>NZ_CP108390.1:0-4227500 GCF_035974375.1 Streptomyces sp. NBC_01320 | reverse complement strand
TAGGCAAATCCGTCACACATGAGCCTGAGACCTGATGCCGAGCCGATTGTGGTGAAGTGGATGATCCTATGCTGTCGAGAAAAGCCTCTAGCGAGTTTCATGGCGGCCCGTACCCTAAACCGACTCAGGTGGTCAGGTAGAGAATACCGAGGCGTTCGGGTGAACTATGGTTAAGGAACTCGGCAAAATGCCCCCGTAACTTCGGGAGAAGGGGGGCCATCACTGGTGATCCGATTTACTCGGTGAGCTGGGGGTGGCCGCAGAGACCAGCGAGAAGCGACTGTTTACTAAAAACACAGGTCCGTGCGAAGCCGTAAGGCGATGTATACGGACTGACGCCTGCCCGGTGCTGGAACGTTAAGGGGACCGGTTAGCTGACTTTCGGGTCGGCGAAGCTGAGAACTTAAGCGCCAGTAAACGGCGGTGGTAACTATAACCATCCTAAGGTAGCGAAATTCCTTGTCGGGTAAGTTCCGACCTGCACGAATGGCGTAACGACTTCTCGACTGTCTCAACCATAGGCCCGGTGAAATTGCACTACGAGTAAAGATGCTCGTTTCGCGCAGCAGGACGGAAAGACCCCGGGACCTTTACTACAGTTTGATATTGGTGTTCGGTTCGGCTTGTGTAGGATAGGTGGGAGACTTTGAAGCAGCCACGCCAGTGGTTGTGGAGTCGCCGTTGAAATACCACTCTGGTCGTGCTGGATGTCTAACCTGGGTCCGTGATCCGGATCAGGGACAGTGTCTGATGGGTAGTTTAACTGGGGCGGTTGCCTCCTAAAGAGTAACGGAGGCGCCCAAAGGTTCCCTCAGCCTGGTTGGCAATCAGGTGTTGAGTGTAAGTGCACAAGGGAGCTTGACTGTGAGACCGACGGGTCGAGCAGGGACGAAAGTCGGGACTAGTGATCCGGCAGTGGCTTGTGGAAGCGCTGTCGCTCAACGGATAAAAGGTACCCCGGGGATAACAGGCTGATCTTCCCCAAGAGTCCATATCGACGGGATGGTTTGGCACCTCGATGTCGGCTCGTCGCATCCTGGGGCTGGAGTCGGTCCCAAGGGTTGGGCTGTTCGCCCATTAAAGCGGTACGCGAGCTGGGTTTAGAACGTCGTGAGACAGTTCGGTCCCTATCCGCTGCGCGCGTAGGAATATTGAGAAGGGCTGTCCCTAGTACGAGAGGACCGGGACGGACGAACCTCTGGTGTGCCAGTTGTCCTGCCAAGGGCATGGCTGGTTGGCTACGTTCGGAAAGGATAACCGCTGAAAGCATCTAAGCGGGAAGCCTGCTTCGAGATGAGTATTCCCACCCCCTTTGAGGGGTTAAGGCTCCCAGTAGACGACTGGGTTGATAGGCCAGATGTGGAAGCCCGGCAACGGGTGGAGCTGACTGGTACTAATAGGCCGAGGGCTTGTCCTCAGTTGCTCGCGTCCACTGTGTTAGTTCTGAAATAACGAACGGCCGTGTTGTTGCCCGGTGTTGGTTAATTTCATAGTGTTTCGGTGGTCATTGCGTTAGGGAAACGCCCGGTTACATTCCGAACCCGGAAGCTAAGCCTTTCAGCGCCGATGGTACTGCAGGGGGGACCCTGTGGGAGAGTAGGACGCCGCCGAACAATTATTCCGGGAAAGCCCCGCACCTCTGGTGCGGGGCTTTTCTGCGTTCACTGGGCCGGCCGTCGTGGCGTCCCTGTAGTGCCCGCTGCTCCGCGTGGCTGGTGTTTCGGACGTTGCCGCGCGTGGTTATGCATTTCCCGGAGTTCGGGGTATGCTCTATCTCGTTGCCGCAGGGCAGCAGGCCCCAATAGCTCAGTCGGTAGAGCGTCTCCATGGTAAGGAGAAGGTCTACGGTTCGATTCCGTATTGGGGCTCAGTCAAAGCGAAAGGCCCCCACCAATGGTGGGGGCCTTTCGCTTTACCCATGGAGCGAATCGAGGCGAGCCAGTTCGTCTACTGAAAGGCGCAGTGCGGCCGCGGCCACGTTCTCCACGAGATGGTCCGGATTGCCGGTCCCAGGAATGGCCAGTACGTGCGGGCCCTGTTGCAGGGTCCATGCCAGGCGGACCTGTGCGACGGTCGCGCTGTGCTCGCGGGCAATGGTGCGCAACACCTCGTCGCCGCTCCAGTCGGCGGCGCTGGCCCCCTGCTCGCGGCCTTCGCCTGCGATGGCGAAGAAGGGCACGAACGCGATGCCCTGCTCTCCGCACAGCCGCAGGATGGCGTCGGAGTCCGTGGACCTGGACTGGAGGCCGTAGCGGTTCTGCACGCAGACCACCGGGGCCACGGACTGTGCCTCGGCGAGGTGTTCGCTGTTGATGTTGGAGATACCGAGGTGGCGGATGAGGCCGGCCTCGCGGAGCTCGGCCAGGGCGCCGAAGTGCTCGGAGACCGAATCCTGGCCCATGAGACGGAGGTTGACCACATCGAGGTGGTCGAGGCCCAACTGGCGCAGGTTCTCCTCCACCTGACCGCGCAACTCCTCCGGCCGGGCGTGGGGCTGCCATGCGCCCGACGGGTCCCGGACCGGGCCGACCTTGGTGGTGATGACCAGGTCCTTGGGATACGGCGCAAGTGCCCGGTTGATCAGCTCGTTGGCTGAGCGCAGCGACGAGAAGTAGAACGCTGCGGTGTCGATGTGGTTCACACCGAGCTCCATCGCGCGCCGGAGCACCCCGATCGACTGCTCACGGTTGCTCGGCGTACCGAGGTCGAAGGCGGCGCTGCCGGTCAGGCGCATTGCGCCGAAACCGAGACGGTTGACGGTCAGGTCGCCGAGCTGCCACGTGCCTGCGGTATCCGCGGTGATTGTCTCTGAGGTCATGATCCGGAGTCTGTCAGAGGCGACTCACCGATGAAGCGCAGTCAGACGGCGGGCGGTTCAGGGACACGCATGGCCAGGATGGCCATGTCGTCGGAGGCGGGATCGGCGGCGAAGCGTTCCACGGCCCGCAGGACACGGCCCGCCACCGCCCCGGCCGTCAGGCCCGTACACCCTGTGAGCACATCGGCCAGACCGTCGTCGCCGAGCATTCGGGTGCCCTCGCGGCGTTCCGTGACGCCATCCGTCACGCACAGCAGGACGTCGCCCGGGTCGAGGGTGACGGTCTGTTCGTACAATTCGAGGTCCTCGATGACGCCCAGCAGCGGCTGCGGTTCGGCCGCGGCCTCGACCGTTCCGTCCTGGCGCAGGCGCAGGGGAAGGGGATGCCCGGCGCACACCACTTTCAAAAGGGCGCTGCCGTCCTCCTGCGGCCACAACTCCCCGTAGAGCAGGGTGAGGAAACGGCTGCGGGAGCCCTCGTCGAGGATCGCGGCGTTGAGGCGCTCCAGGACGGCTGGACCGCCGAAGCCCTCGCGGGCGAGCAGGCGCAGGGCGTGGCGCGCCAGTCCTGTGACGGCCGCGGCCTCCGGGCCCGTACCGCAGACGTCGCCGATGGCGAAACCGTAGGCGCCGTCGCGGATCGGGAAGACGTCGTAGAAGTCCCCACCGACCTCGTTGCCCTCGCCCGCCGCCCGGTAGATGACCTCGATCTCGACATTGGGGACGTCGGGCAGGCCCGGGGGCAGCAGGCTGCGCTGGAGGGACTGGCTGATCGCCATGCGTTCCGAGTAGAGGCGGGCGTTGTCGAGTGCGAGCGCGGCGCGGCGGGACAAGTCCTCGGCGAGTTCGAGGATCTCTTGACGGAAGTGGTCGTCGGACGGCTTGCCGAGCGTGAGCATGCCGATGACACGGTTGCGGGCGACGAGGGGGAGGACCACTGTCTCGCCACCCACCGCAGCCGCGGTAGCCAGAGCCGTACGCATGCCGGAGCCGAGGCCGTCGGACTGGCCGCGGCCGAGACTGCGCATGGAGGCGCGCAGGGCCGCCTCGTGGGCCGCCTCGGAGGGGGCGGCCCAGACGCGGGCGCCGGGGGTCGGCACGGGGTCCGGCGGGGAGATCTTGGAGAGCAGGGCCTTGAGACCGTCGATGAGCTCCTCGTCCTCATGGAGCACGTACGAGAGGTACGGCTCCGAGGACTGGTCGGCGATCGTGTAGACGGCGCACCAGGTGGCCAGGGTGGGGACCGTCATCTGGGCCATCAGGGCAAGGGTCTGGTCCCGGTCGAGGGTGCCGGCGAGGAGGTCGGACGCCTCGACGAGGAAGGACAGCGAACCGCGGCGGAGCCGTTCCAGTTCGCCGAGGCGGGCCGATTCGACGGCGAGCGCGATACGGTCCGCGGCGAACTGGAGGCGCAGGGCCTCTTCGTTGGTGTAGCGGCCGGGCGATTCCGCCGCGACGCCCAGCGACCCCGTGAGACGTCCTTCGACCTTCAGCGGGACGGTCACGACGGAGCGCATACCGGTGTCGCTGAGCAGCGGCACGGCGCCGGGGACGACCGTGAGGTCCTCGTGCACGGCCGGCATCCGGGCGGAGCCGTACCGACCCGTGCCTGCCTCCACGGGGACGCGGGCGAAGCGCTGACGGGCGGACGGGAGGCCGGTCGTGGCCCGGACCTCCAGCTCGGTCTCGTCATCGGTGGCCAGCAGCAGGAAGGCCGAGTCCGCGTCGAGCATGTCGCGGGCCCGTTCGACGGTGCGCTGGAGCAGCCCGTCGAGGTCGTCGGGGGCGGGGGAGCCGATGAACACCTCGAAGGGGTCCGTCTTACGACTGTCGGAGCCTGCGTCGGTGACCGGGGCGCGCACCGGTGACTGGAGTACGGCACGTTCGTGGTCGCGGACCAGAAGACAGACCGTGGACGGTTCGCCCTGGGTGTCGCGGACTCTGAGGTGGGAGGCGTACACGGGGATGGTGCGGCCGTCGGCGCCCCGAATGCCGTAACTGCCTTCCCAGCGGGAGAGCTGGAGCGCGTCGGCGATTCCGGTGCTGGTGCCGGGGGTCTGCGGCCAGGCGGTGAAGTCGGTGAACTGTTTGCCGGTGACCTGTTCCGCGTTGTGCCCGAAGAGGAACGCGGCGTCGTCGTTCCACCCGGCGATGGAACCGGAGTGATCGATCTGTACGACGGCGACCCGGACGCGCTCGTCCGCGACAGGGAGGAGGTCGGTGGGGAGCAGGGGGCCCGCGGAACGGATGCCCACCGGGCGCTCGGGAAGATCGAGCTGGAACCAGACCTGTTTGTGCGCCGGGGTGTATTCGACACCCCACCGGGAAGCGAGTGCCGCGCAGAGCAGCAGACCACGGCCGCCCTCACGATCGGGGCTGCCGAAGTCGAGTCCGGTGCTCTGGAGCGGGATCTCCCGCTCCGGGTAGTGATCGGAGACCTCGACCCGGACGCCGTGTTCCGTACGCAGGCACAGCACGTCGGCGGCGGTGCCCGCATGCACCACGGCATTGGTCACGAGCTCGCTGGTGAGCACGACCGCGTCGTCGACGATGTCGGTGTACCCCCACCCCTGCAGGGTGTCACGGACAAAGGCGCGGGCGGTCGCGACGGAGCGCCCGACCGGGTCGAAGGTGGCAGCCGCGCGCGCGGTGATCACAGCACTCCCCATATGGTGTCTCGTCGCTTCCCCGAGTCCTGTGCCCGTTTCTCGCCGCTTCGATTCGCTTGCCAGGCTAGACGCTCGCTCTCGGTATCGGGTACACGAGGGCCGACTTCGGGCAAGCGCGACCAGGAAACGATGTCCGGTCGGACAAGTGTGGTCTTCCCAACGGAGGGATGCAGGACAACCGTTGGAGGTTCCACCTCGATCAGTTCCGGCCTGGTAGCTTTCAACGATTTGACGTCCGCATGGTCACCCGTCGACGGTGGACTGTGGCGGTGAGCCAATGTGGAACTGGGCAAGATCCCAGGCAAGGCCCGAGCGATACGGTCAACCCCTGCGGGAGGGACACGGTGGAGTCTGGCGTGGTGGCGCGGGGATCAAAAACGCGCACAAAAGGCGGACAGTCCGTGAAGAAACAGCGCAATGGAACCATCGAAGTGGACGCCGCGGCGCTCAACAGACTGCTGGCCGGCCTGGTGGCGATGCGCGACGGGAATTTCCGCAGGCGTCTGACCGTCTCGGGCGAGGGACCGATGGCGGAGATCTCGGCCGTCTTCAATGAGGTCGCCGACCGCAATCTCCATCTCACCGGCGAGCTGGCCCGGGTACGTCGCGTGGTCGGGCGCGAGGGGAAGCTCACCGAGCGCCTGGAGACCGGGGCCTGCGAGGGCTCCTGGGCCGCGGCCATCGATGCCTCGAACGAGCTGGTCGACGACCTGGCACGGCCCGTTTCGGAGGTCGGGCGGGTGCTGTCGGCGGTGGCCGACGGTGATCTGGAACAGCGGATGGAGCTCCGGTCGCACACGGCCGACGAGACCGTGCGACCGCTGCGCGGCGAGTTCCTGAAGGTGGCCCGTACGGTCAACAACCTGGTCGATCAGCTGTCGGCATTCACCGAGCAGGTGACGCGGGTCGCGGTCGAGGTGGGTACCGAGGGCAAGCTGGGCGGACAGGCCCAGGTGCGAGGAATGTCCGGTTCCTGGAAGGACCTCACGGACTCCGTCAACACCATGGCGTATCGGCTGACCGCGCAGGTGCGGGACATCGCCCTGGTGACGACGGCGGTCGCCAAGGGCGATCTGTCGCGGAAGGTCACCGTCCATGTGGCCGGCGAGATGCTGCAGCTGAAGAACACCGTCAACACGATGGTCGACCAGCTGTCCTCGTTCTCCTCCGAGGTGACCCGGGTCGCCCGTGAGGTGGGCACGGAGGGTGAACTCGGCGGGCAGGCGACGGTGCCCGGTGTGGCCGGCGTGTGGAAGGACCTCACCGACTCCGTCAACACGATGGCCGGGAACCTCACCTCGCAGGTGCGTGGGATCGCCGAGGTGACGACGGCCGTCGCCAGTGGCGACCTGTCGCAGAAGGTCACCGTGAGCGCCCGCGGCGAGGTGGCGCAGCTCGCCGAGACGATCAACCAGATGACCGAGACGCTGCGGACCTTCGCGGACGAAGTGACGCGGGTGGCCAGCGAGGTCGGTGGCGAGGGTCTGCTCGGCGGTCAGGCGCAGGTGCCGGGTGCGGCGGGCACCTGGAAGGACCTCACCGACTCGGTGAACACGGTCTTCCGGAACCTGACGACGCAGGTGCGGGATATCGCACAGGTGACCACGGCGGTGGCCAGCGGTGACATGACGCAGAAGGTCACCGTGGATGTGGCCGGCGAGATGCTGGAGCTGAAGAACACCGTCAACACGATGGTGGACCAGCTCCAGTCCTTCGGTTCGGAAGTGACCCGGGTCGCCCGGGAGGTCGGTGTCGAGGGCCGGCTGGGCGGGCAGGCCGAGGTGCCGGGTGCGGCGGGTACGTGGAAGGACCTCACGGACTCGGTGAACACGGCGTTCCGGAACCTGACGGGTCAGGTGCGGGACATCGCGCAGGTGACGACCGCGGTCGCGAACGGTGATCTGTCGCAGAAGGTCACCGTGGATGTGGCCGGCGAGATGCTGGAGCTGAAGAACACCGTCAACACGATGGTGGCGCAGCTGTCGTCCTTCGCCGACCAGGTGACCCGGATGGCGCGGGACGTGGGCACGGAGGGCCGCCTCGGCGGTCAGGCGCGGGTCGACGGCGTCTCCGGTACCTGGAAGGAGCTCACCGACTCCGTCAACTTCATGGCCGGGAACCTGACCTCCCAGGTGCGTCAGATCGCGCAGGTGACCACGGCGGTCGCCCGGGGCGATCTGTCGCAGAAGATCGACGTGGACGCCCGCGGCGAGATCCTCGAACTGAAGAACACCATCAACACGATGGTGGACCAGCTCTCCGCCTTCGCCGAGCAGGTGACCCGGGTGGCCCGCGAGGTGGGCACCGACGGGCGGCTCGGCGGCCAGGCGCAGGTTCCCGGCGTGGCCGGAGTGTGGCGCGATCTGACCGACTCGGTGAACGGCATGGCGGGGAACCTCACCGCTCAGGTCCGTAACATCGCACAGGTCGCCACCGCGGTGGCGCGCGGTGACCTGTCGCAGAAGATCGACGTCGACGCGCGCGGCGAGATCCTGGAGCTGAAGAACACCCTCAACACGATGGTGGACCAGCTCTCGAACTTCGCCGAGCAGGTGACCCGGGTTGCCCGTGAGGTGGGTACGGAAGGCATCCTGGGCGGCCAGGCCGAGGTGCAGGGCGTGTCCGGTACGTGGAAGGACCTCACCCAGTCCGTCAACGGCATGGCGAACAACCTGACCTTGCAGGTCCGCAACATCGCCGAGGTCACCACTGCGGTCGCCAAGGGCGACCTCTCCAAGAAGATCACCGTCGACGCCAAGGGCGAGATCCTCGAGCTGGTGACGACCGTCAACACGATGGTCGACCAGCTGCTCAACTTCGCCGACGAGGTGACGCGAGTCGCCCGTGAGGTGGGTACCGAGGGCATCCTGGGCGGTCAGGCGCGGGTGCGCGGGGCGACCGGCATCTGGAAGGACCTCAGCGACAACGTCAACCTGATGGCCAACAACCTGACCAGCCAGGTGCGGAACATCTCCCGGGTCTCGTCCGCGGTCGCCAACGGCGATCTGACCAAGAAGGTCACCGTCGAGGCGCGCGGCGAGGTCGCCGAGCTCGCCGACACCGTCAACACGATGGTGACGACGCTGTCCTCGTTCGCCGACGAGGTGACGCGAGTCGCCCGTGAGGTGGGTACCGAGGGCGAGCTGGGCGGTCAGGCGCGGGTGCCGGGCGTCTCCGGTACGTGGAAGGATCTCACCGAGTCGGTGAACTCGATGGCGTCCAACCTGACCGGTCAGGTGCGCCAGATCGCCACGGTCACCACCGCCATCGCCAAGGGCGATCTGACCAAGAAGATCGACATCGACGCGCGCGGTGAGATCCAGGAGCTGAAGAACACCATCAACACGATGGTCGACCAGCTGTCGTCCTTCGCCGAGCAGGTGACCCGGGTGGCCCGTGAGGTGGGCACCGAGGGCCAGTTGGGCGGCCAGGCACGGGTCCGGGACGTCGACGGAACATGGCGCGATCTCACCGAGTCCGTCAACGAGATGGCCGGGAACCTGACCCGTCAGGTGCGGGCCATCGCGGCTGTCGCCACCGCGGTGACCCGTGGCGATCTCAACCTCAAGATCGATGTGGACGCGGCCGGTGAGATCCAGGCCCTGCAGGACAACATCAACACGATGATCGCCAACCTGCGCGACACCACGGCCACCAACAAGGAGCAGGACTGGCTCAAGGGCAACCTCGCCCGGATCTCCGGTCTGATGCAGGGACGCCGTGATCTCGACGACGTCGCCTCGCTGATCATGAGCGAGCTGACCCCGGTCGTCTCGGCGCAGCACGGGGCGTTCTTCCTGGCCATGCCCACCGGTGACACCGACGCGGTGGTGGCGGACGCGGACCGGGAGGGTACGTACGTACTCCGCATGCGGGGCAGCTACGGCTACTCCGCAGGCTCGATGCCGACGTCCTTCCGGCCCGGCGAAACGCTCATCGGCACGGCGGCGGAGGAGAAGCGGACGATCCAGGTGGACAACGTGCCGCCGGGTTATCTGAAGATCTCCTCGGGGCTGGGCGAGGCACCGCCGGCGCATGTGATCGTGCTGCCGGTGCTCTTCGAGGGGCAGGTCCTCGGCGTGATCGAACTGGCCTCGTTCCAGCCGTTCACCCACATCCAGCGGGACTTCCTCAACCAGCTCGCCGAGATGATCGCGACCAGCGTCAACACGATCAGCGTCAACACCAAGACGGAGAAGCTCCTGGAGCAGTCGCAGGAGCTGACCGAGCAGCTGCGCGACCGCTCGGAGGAGCTGGAGAACCGGCAGAAGGCGCTCCAGGCATCCAACGCCGAACTGGAGGAGAAGGCCGAACTGCTGGCCCAGCAGAACCGCGACATCGAGGTGAAGAACACCGAGATCGAGGAGGCGCGGCAGGTCCTGGAGGAGCGGGCCGAGCAGCTCGCGGTCTCGATGCGCTACAAGTCCGAGTTCCTGGCGAACATGTCGCACGAGCTGCGCACGCCGCTCAACTCGCTGCTCATCCTCGCCAAGCTGCTCGCGGACAACGCCGAGGGAAATCTCTCCCCGAAGCAGGTGGAATTCGCCGAGACGATCCACGGCGCAGGTTCCGACCTGCTGCAACTGATCAACGACATCCTCGATCTGTCGAAGGTCGAGGCGGGCAAGATGGATGTCAGTCCGACCCGGATCGCACTGGTCCAGCTGGTCGACTACGTGGAGGCGACCTTCCGGCCGCTCACCGCCGAGAAGGGGCTCGACTTCTCCGTACGGGTGTCGCCGGAGCTTCCCGCCACGCTGCACACGGACGAGCAGCGGCTCCTCCAGGTGCTGCGGAACCTCCTTTCCAACGCGGTGAAGTTCACCGACAGCGGCGCCGTCGAGCTGGTGATCCGGCCTGCCGGCGCGGACGTGCCGAACGCCATCCGCGAGCAGCTCCTGGAAGCGGGTTCGCTGCGCGACGCCGACGCTGATGTGATCGCGTTCTCGGTCACCGACACCGGGATCGGGATCGCGTCCAGCAAGATGCTGGTGATCTTCGAGGCGTTCAAGCAGGCGGACGGTACGACCAGTCGCAAGTACGGCGGTACGGGGCTCGGGCTGTCCATCAGCCGGGAGATCGCGCGGCTGCTGGGTGGCGAGATCCATGCGTCGAGCGAGCCGGGCCGCGGCTCGACCTTCACGCTGTATCTGCCGCTGTACCTCAGCGAGCTGCCGCCGCAGGGCTACCCGCAGATCGGCGCCGGTTCCATCGAGGCGCACGGTGCGGCGGCCGGGAGCGGCCTGGTCCCGGAGGCGGGTTCGGGGACGGCGCTGCACGACGCGGCCGGTTCCGCGGGGCTGTTCCGGCGGCGCCGCAAGGCGCTCGGCGGAGCGGAGCGGCGGACCGCGCTGCCGCCCAGGAGCGCCGGGCACACCGAGCCGGCCGCACCGGCTCAGGAGTTGTTGACCCAGTCCGGCCAGGAGGAGCCCGAGGCCCGCAGGGTCTTCCGGTTCAACGGCGAGAAGGTCCTCATCGTCGACGACGACATCCGTAACGTCTTCGCGCTCACCAGTGTGCTGGAGCAGCACGGGCTCTCGGTGCTGTATGCGGAGAACGGGCGCGAGGGCATCGAAGTCCTGGAACAGCACGACGATGTGACGGTCGTGCTGATGGACATCATGATGCCGGAGATGGACGGCTACGCGACGACGACGGCGATCCGCAGGATGCCGCAGTTCGCCGGGCTGCCCATCATCGCGCTGACCGCGAAGGCGATGAAGGGCGACCGGGAGAAGGCGATCGACTCCGGTGCTTCCGACTATGTCACCAAGCCTGCCGATCCTGATCATCTGCTCTCCGTCATGGAGCAGTGGATGCGCGGAGAGTGATCGCCTCTGGAGCGAATCCCGATAAGTTCCTGATCGACTGTGCTCGAAGGGGTGTGAGAACGCGGTGGGCGGGGAACCTTCTGGTCTCCCACCGCGTTTCCGGTACGTGCACAGTGACATCGCGGTGACAGGGTGTGGTGACGGGCGGGGTGCGGCTACCATGACCGGCACAAGGACGGACGGCGTAAGGGAGTCGTCCCCTGGGGCGGCGCCCGGTGCAATTCCGGGGCGAGGAGGACGGGCCATGGTGCAGAAGGCCAAGATCCTCCTGGTCGATGACCGGCCGGAGAATCTGCTGGCGCTGGAGGCCATCCTCTCTGCGCTCGATCAGACGCTGGTACGGGCATCGTCAGGGGAGGAAGCGCTCAAAGCGCTGCTCACGGACGATTTCGCGGTCATTCTGCTGGACGTCCAGATGCCGGGCATGGACGGTTTCGAGACCGCCGCGCACATCAAGCGGCGGGAGCGGACCCGGGACATCCCGATCATCTTCCTCACCGCGATCAACCACGGTCCGCATCACACCTTCCGGGGTTACGCGGCCGGCGCGGTGGACTACATCTCGAAGCCGTTCGATCCCTGGGTGCTGCGCGCCAAGGTCTCGGTCTTCGTCGAGCTGTACATGAAGAACTGCCAGTTGCGTGAGCAGGCGGCGCTGTTGCGGCTGCAGCTGGAGGGTGGCGGCCACCCCGGCGCCGAGCAGGAGAAGGAGCCCGCCGGACTGCTGGCCGAGCTCTCGGCGCGACTCGCGGCCGTCGAGGAGCAGGCGGAGGCACTCTCCAAGCAGCTCGACGACGAGTCGGCGGACGCCGCCGCGGTGGCCACCGCGGCCCATCTCGAACGGAAACTGACCGGACTGCGGCGCGCGCTCGATGCGCTGGAGCCCGGCACCGGAAGCGGCACGGCCGCGCTTCCCTCGTAACGCCGCCGCTCACCGAACCCCCCGGCCGGGAACCGGGTTCGGGGACGGCCGCTCGATCCGCCCCTGGTGAGGGCACGTCAGTTTCCGGTCTCTGCAGGGCGACACGGTTGGGTGAACCAAGAGGGGCACGTGTTCACGGCGGCCAACACCGGTAACCTCGGCCCCATGGCCTCACGTACGTCCGGCAAGGGTTCCCAGGGCACGGCGGGCACCGCGAAGCGTCCCGGCCGTACCGGGGGCCCGGCGAAGAAAGCCGCGCCCGCGAAGAAAACCGCACCCGCGAAGAAGGCTCCGGCCAAGAAGGCGGTGGCGAAGAAGGCGGCTGCGCCCAGGCCCGCACCGTCTCCCACCGGGGGTGTGTACCGGCTGGTGCGCGCCGTCTGGCTCGGTGCGGCCCACGCCGTCGGCGCCATGTTCCGTGGTATAGGGCGCGGTGCCAAGGGACTCGATCCCGCACACCGCAAGGACGGCGTCGCGTTGCTGCTGCTCGGTCTCGCGCTGGTCGTGGCCGCGGGCACCTGGTCGAATCTGCGGGGTCCCGTCGGCGACCTCGTCGAGATGCTCGTCACCGGTGCTTTCGGGCGCCTCGATCTGCTCGTACCCATACTGCTCGGCGCCATCGCCGTACGGCTGATCCTCTACCCCGAGAAGCCCGAGGCCAACGGCCGCATCGTCATCGGGCTCTCCGCCCTGGTCATCGGCGTGCTCGGGCAGGTCCACATCGCGTGCGGTTCGCCCGGCCGCGGGGACGGCACCGAGGCGATGCAGGACGCCGGCGGACTCATCGGCTGGGCCGCCTCCAAGCCGCTCGTCTTCACCATGGGCGAGGTCCTCGCCGTGCCGCTGCTCCTTCTTCTCACTGTCTTCGGTCTGCTCGTCGTCACCGCGACCCCGGTGAACGCGATTCCACAGCGGCTGCGACTGCTCGGCTCCAAGCTGGGGATCGTCGACCCGGTGTACGACCCCGAGGCGGAGGGCGAGAGCGACGACGAGCGGTACGACGAGCAGTGGCGCGAGGCGCTTCCCGCCCGCTCGCGGCGCTCGTCCGTACGCCGTTCCGAGGCGCCCGGGGAGTACGCCCCCGAGGAGGCGGAGGCCGAGGCACTCTCCAAGCGCCGCAGGCCGCGGCGGCCGTCCGTGCAACCCGCGATGAACCGCACCATGGACGCGGTGGATGTCGCCGCCGCCGCGGCCGCGGCGCTCGACGGCGCGGTGCTCAACGGCATGCCGCCCTCGGCGATCGTCGCCGACCTCACCCAGGGCGTCTCCGTCGAGCGTGACCGCGAGCGCTCGGGAACCCCGGTGCCCGGTGCCCGTGAGGCCGAGTCGGGCACCGGGGCGGGGAAGGGCGCGGCGACCTCCGGCGGCGTACCCGATCTGACGAAGCCCGCCCCCGATCCGTCGCAGTCCCAGCCTCTGCCGGCCCGCGCCGAGCAGTTGCAGCTCTCCGGCGACATCACGTACGCGCTGCCCTCGCTCGATCTGCTGGAACGCGGCGGTCCGGGCAAGACCCGGAGTGCTGCCAACGACGCGATCGTCGCCTCCCTGACCAACGTTTTCACCGAGTTCAAGGTCGACGCCGCCGTCACCGGCTTCACCCGAGGACCGACGGTGACGCGGTACGAGGTGCAGCTCGGCCCGGCCGTGAAGGTCGAGCGGATCACCGCGCTGGCCAAGAACATCGCGTACGCCGTCGCCAGCCCCGACGTCCGGATCATCTCGCCGATCCCGGGGAAGTCCGCCGTCGGCATCGAGATCCCCAACACCGACCGGGAGATGGTCAACCTCGGCGATGTGCTGCGTCTCGCGGACGCGGCCGAGGACGACCACCCGATGCTGGTCGCGCTCGGCAAGGACGTCGAGGGCGGCTATGTGATGGCCAACCTCGCGAAGATGCCGCACGTGCTGGTGGCCGGTGCGACCGGTTCCGGCAAGTCGTCCTGCATCAACTGCCTGATCACGTCGGTCATGGTGCGGGCGACCCCGGACGACGTGCGGATGGTGCTGGTCGACCCCAAGCGCGTCGAGCTGACCGCGTACGAGGGCATCCCGCACCTGATCACGCCGATCATCACCAATCCGAAGCGCGCCGCCGAGGCTCTGCAATGGGTCGTACGGGAGATGGACCTCCGGTACGACGACCTCGCCGCGTTCGGATACCGGCACATCGACGACTTCAACCAGGCCGTGCGCAACGGCAAGGTCAAGCCGCCGGAAGGCAGCGAGCGCGAGCTCTCGCCGTACCCGTATCTCCTGGTGATCGTCGACGAGCTCGCCGACCTGATGATGGTCGCTCCACGTGACGTCGAGGACGCCATCGTCCGCATCACCCAGCTGGCGCGCGCCGCCGGTATCCACCTGGTGCTCGCGACCCAGCGGCCATCGGTCGACGTCGTGACCGGTCTGATCAAGGCGAACGTGCCCTCCCGGCTCGCCTTCGCGACCTCGTCGCTCGCGGACAGCCGCGTGATCCTGGACCAACCCGGCGCCGAGAAGCTCATCGGAAAGGGTGACGGACTGTTCCTACCGATGGGCGCCAACAAGCCCACCCGCATGCAGGGTGCCTTCGTCACCGAGGGCGAGGTCGCGGCCATCGTCCAGCACTGCAAGGATCAGATGGCGCCGGTCTTCCGCGAAGACGTGGTGGTCGGCTCCGCCAAGAAGAAGGAGATCGACGAGGACATCGGCGACGACCTCGATCTGCTCTGTCAGGCAGCCGAACTGGTCGTCTCCACCCAGTTCGGATCCACCTCGATGCTCCAGCGCAAGCTGCGGGTCGGTTTCGCCAAGGCAGGCCGGCTGATGGACCTGATGGAGTCGCGCAACATCGTCGGACCGAGCGAGGGGTCCAAAGCGCGTGACGTCATGGTGAAGCCGGACGAGCTGGACGGGGTGTTGGCCCAGATCCGCGGGGAAACCGCTTCGTAAGGGTGGGAAGAGCAACCGTTTCGTCGGGTCGTACGTCAATTTGACTGGAGGGACAGCAGAATGTACTTCCACGGGGCGGTCCGGTGAATAGGACAGTGTTCGAATCTGATGGCGTACAAAGTCCTCTCTCCCGGTTGCCCCACCCTTTCGTACCACCCCTAGACTGAACACCCAGCAGGTGGCTCACGCTCGAAAGGCGCCCCCGTGTCCATCGGCAACTCCCCCGAAGACGACCGGCCTTCGATCGGTCGAGTGCTCCAGCAGGCTCGAATCGCCGCAGGTCTCACGGTCGAAGAGGTCAGCTCGTCCACCCGGGTGCGCATCCCCATCGTGCACGCGATCGAAGAGGACGACTTCACCCGCTGTGGCGGCGACGTGTATGCCCGCGGCCATATCGGTACGTTGGCGCGTGCCGTCGGCATCGATCCGGAACCACTGGTTTCGCAGTACGACGACGAGCACGGCGGCCGTCCCGCGCCCACGCCGGCGGCGCCGCTGTTCGAAGCCGAACGGATCCGTTCCGATCCCCGTCGGCCCAACTGGACCGCGGCCATGGTCGCGGCGATCGTCGTCGTCATCGGCTTCGTCGGCTTCACCTTCTTCAAGGGTGGTGACGACAGCGATACGACCACCCGGGTCGCCGAGGGCTCGACGCCCAACACGACCAGTCCCAAGCCCAAGCCCACCAAGACCACCGACCCCAAGCCCGCACCCTCCGACAGCGCCATCGCGGCAGCCCCGCGGGACAAGGTGACGGTCAAGCTCAGCGCCACTCAGGGCAAGAGCTGGATCTCCGCCAAGGACCACAACGGGCGGATGCTCTTCGACGGTCTGCTGCAGAAGGGTCAGTCCAAGACCTTCCAGGACAAGGAGCGCGTCGACCTCGTCCTCGGAGACGCCGGCTCGATCGAGCTCTTCGTCAACGGCAAGAAGGTCGAGGACAAGTTCCAGCCGGGTCAGGTCGAACGGCTCACGTACACGAAGGGCGACCCTGAGGTCGGCTGACCGACAGCACGCTGTGACACGAGCGCCCGGCCGTCCAGCCGGGCGCTCGACCCGTTGTTACTCGCTGTCACAGGGGAACCCTGCTCGGCGGGGCCAGTGCCAGGACAAAGTAGTCTTGAGCCCATGCCCGAACGCCGTACCGTCGCCCTTGTCACTCTTGGCTGCGCCCGTAACGAGGTGGACTCGGAGGAGCTCGCAGGCCGCTTGGCAGCGGACGGCTGGGAGCTCGTCGAGGATGCCTCCGACGCGGATGTCGCCGTCGTCAACACCTGTGGATTCGTCGAGGCCGCCAAGAAGGACTCCGTCGACGCACTCCTCGAAGCCAACGATCTGAAGGACCACGGCCGGACCCAGGCCGTGGTCGCCGTCGGCTGTATGGCCGAGCGCTACGGCAAGGACCTTGCCGAAGCCCTGCCGGAAGCCGACGGAGTCCTCGGATTCGACGACTACGCCGATATCTCCGACCGCCTCCAGACCATCCTCAACGGGGGCATCCACGCTTCCCATACCCCGCGTGACCGGCGCAAGCTGCTGCCGATCAGCCCGGCCGAGCGGCAGGACACCGCCGTCGCGCTGCCCGGACACGCGCAGGAAGCCGCCCCGGCCCCCGCGGACCTCCCCGACGGGGTCGCTCCGGTCTCCGGACCGCGCGCCCCGCTGCGCCGCCGGCTGGGCACCAGCCCGGTCGCCTCGGTGAAGCTCGCCTCCGGCTGCGACCGCCGCTGCTCGTTCTGCGCCATTCCGTCCTTCCGCGGTTCCTTCATCTCGCGGCGCCCCTCGGACGTGCTGCAGGAGACCCGCTGGCTGGCCGAGCAGGGCGTCAAGGAGGTCATGCTGGTCTCCGAGAACAACACCTCGTACGGCAAGGACCTCGGCGACATCCGGCTGCTCGAGACACTGCTGCCGGAGCTCGCCGACGTCGACGGGATCGAGCGGATCCGGGTCAGCTACCTGCAGCCCGCCGAGATGCGGCCCGGTCTGATCGACGTACTGACCTCGACGCCGAAGGTCGCCCCGTACTTCGACCTCTCCTTCCAGCACTCCGCCCCCGGTGTCCTGCGGGCGATGCGCCGCTTCGGCGACACCGACCGCTTCCTGGAGCTCCTGGAGACCATCCGGAGCAAGGCGCCGCAGGCCGGTGCGCGGTCGAACTTCATCGTGGGCTTCCCCGGGGAGACCGAGGCGGACCTCGCAGAGCTGGAACGCTTCCTCACGGGCGCGCGGCTCGACGCGATCGGCGTCTTCGGTTACTCCGACGAGGAGGGCACCGAGGCCGTCGGTTACGACAACAAGCTGGACGCCGACGTCATCGCGGAGCGGCTCGCGCACATCTCGCAGCTGGCCGAGGAGCTGACCTCGCAGCGCGCCGAGGAGCGGCTCGGGGAGTCCCTGCAGGTGCTGGTCGAGTCCGTCGACCCCACCGAGGACGAGCCGCGCGCGGTGGGGCGTGCTGCGCACCAGGCACCCGAAACGGACGGCCAGGTGCTCTTCACCGCACGCGAGGGTCTCGTGCCGGGCCGTATGGTCGAGGCAAAGGTGGTGGGCACCGAAGGAGTGGACCTGGTGGCTGAGTGTTCCGAGCTTGCGGAGGCAGCCAGATGACGGGAGTCCCGGCATCCGCGCCAGGCGGTTCCGGCGCGAAGCCGGTCCGTGGCGGCAAGCTGGGCGCTGCGGCCGTCAACCAGGCCAGCCTGTGGAACATCGCCAATATCCTCACCATGGCGCGGTTGCTGCTGGTACCGGGTTTCGTCGCGCTGCTGCTTCACAACGGCGGCTACGACCCCGCCTGGCGGTCCTTCGCCTGGGCGGCATTCGCCATCGCCATGATCACCGACCTCTTCGACGGTCATCTGGCGCGTACGTACAACCTGGTCACCGACTTCGGGAAGATCGCCGACCCGATCGCCGACAAGGCGATCATGGGGGCCGCGCTGATCTGCCTGTCGTACCTCGGTGATCTGCCGTGGTGGGTCACCGGAGTGATCCTCTTCCGCGAGATCGGCATCACGCTGATGCGGTTCTGGGTGATCCGGCATGCGGTGATCCCGGCCAGTCGCGGCGGGAAGATGAAGACGCTGGCACAGGGGACAGCCGTCGGGATGTACGTCCTGGCGCTGACAGGCCCGCTTGCCACACTGCGCTTCTGGGTGATGGCGGTGGCCGTCGTGCTGACGGTCGTCACCGGACTCGACTACGTGCGTCAGGCCGTCGTGCTGCGGCGCCAGGGTCTGGCGGCCGAACGGGCCGCAGCGGCGGCTGCCGAGGCGTCCGGGGTCCGTGGCCCGGCGGAGGCCGAGCGGTGACTGCCGCGGCCCGGGTGCTGCAGCAGCTCGTGCGGAGAGGGGAGACCCTCGCCGTCGCCGAATCGCTGACCGGCGGCCTGGTTGCGGCGGAGCTCACCTCCGTACCCGGGGCCTCGCGATCCTTCCGCGGGTCCGTGACGGCGTACGCGACGACCCTGAAGCGGGATGTGCTTGCCGTGGACGGGGCCCTGCTGGCAGCGCGCGGCGCCGTGGATCCCGAGGTTGCCCGGCAGATGGCGTTCGGTGTCCGACGGATTCTCGGTGCAGACTGGGGAGTGGCGACCACCGGCGTCGCGGGACCGGATGCACAGGACGGAAAGCCGGTCGGAACGGTCTATGTCGCCGTGGCAGGGCCGGGCGGCGCGGAGAAAGTGGCCGCTCTGCGGTTGAACGGTGACCGGGCGGACATCCGTAGAGAGAGCGTACGGAGCCTGCTTGAACTGCTCTCCGGAGAACTCGGCGACAATGCGAGCGCACAGGATACGGAACAGAACGGGGGGAATTGATGTTTGCAGCCCTGAGTGAACACGACATCGCTCCCCGCACGGCCGCAGCGCGAGGCGGTACGGTGGGGCGTGAAGGATGCGGCTACGCGGTCCGAGGAGGGAGCCACCGATGATTCTGCTCCGTCGCCTGCTTGGTGACGTGCTGCGTCGGCAGCGCCAGCGCCAAGGCCGTACTCTGCGCGAAGTCTCCTCGTCCGCCCGAGTCTCGCTCGGCTATCTCTCCGAGGTGGAGCGGGGGCAGAAGGAGGCATCTTCCGAGCTGCTCTCCGCCATTTGCGACGCGCTTGACGTACGGATGTCCGAGCTCATGCGTGAAGTGAGCGATGAGCTGTCGCTGGCTGAGCTGGCCGAGTCGGCAGCAGCCAGCGATCCGGTGCCAGTGCCGGTACGCCCGATGCTCAATTCCGTCTCCGTGACGTCGGTGGCAGGTGTGCCGACGGGAAGGGTGACGATCAAGGCACCCGCGGAAGCGGTGGATGTCGTCGCCGCCTGACCCGCGCGGTCCGGTGCGAACCAGAGCCCCGGTCGGCCCCTTCGCGGGGGTGGCCGGGGCTCTGGTGTGTGCGGACGCTGCCACCAGGGACTCGCCCGCCGGTCAGGGATGCGTGCGCCGGTCAACGAAGCGTGTCTTCTCAGGACGCCCTTCGCCCGAAGCGCCGCTTCAGCTCATCCACGTCGTAGAAGTAGCTGCCCTTCGGCACCGGGACGCAGCCTGGCTTGAACGCGGTCTGCTTCGTGGTCGATGCAGTCGCGGTACGGCCGACAGAGATGGACGGTGCGTGATGGCAGCGTGACGTGCGGCGTGCATCGGGACAGCCCGGAGCGGCCCGGCGTTCGTTCACTTCGGGGACCCGGAGGCCGTACCGGAGGTTCTGGATGCGGCTCCGGTGGTCCCGGGCGAGACTGCAGAGAGGAACACCACGGTCACCGAGATCGCGCAGTGCCTGAGCGGTATCGGTTCCGGGGTGCTGTTCCATGCGCAGCTCGGGCCGTTAACCCGCGGCAACACGACTGGACGAGCCAGTCGGAGAGCGCGTAACGGTGTCCGCCCCGGACATGCGCGCCGGTACTGCGCCGGTGCGCCCTCCCGCTGGGCGATCGGGCCGGACTAGGTTCGGCCGGAGGAGGCAGCCATGGTACGGAGATGGGTGCCCGCGCTCGTTCTCGGCGGGGTGTGGTGGTGGGCCGTGCTCCGGCTGGTCCTTCAGCCGGAACATGCCGGGCTGGTCGAGGGCGCGGTGGCGGCGGGCGGATGGGGGCTCAGCCTCCTGCCCGTTCATGTGGCCGCGAGCGTCCGGCCCACGGGAACGATCAGGGCCCGTGTGGAGACGATCGGTGCTGCCGCGGGGGCGAGGTGCGTGGCCGGGGTGCGCGGTGTCGCGACGGCATGGCGTACTACCAGGGCATGGCGACGCCGCCGTTCGGACGGAGAATCTGACCCGTCATGAAGGTCGAAGCATCGGATGCGAGATGCAGGACCGTGTGGGCGACGTCCTCGGGCTCACCCACTCGGCCGAGTGGGGATATCCGTACCATCGCGCCCTCGGCCCGGTGCTGCTGCTCTGCGTCGTGGCGGGCGGTCATCGGCGTACGGATCCAGCCGGGAGCGACGGCATTGACGCGGATGCCCTGAGGACCCAGCTCGGTCGCCAGGGTCCTGGTCAGCTGGACGACGGCTGCCTTGGCCGCGCTGTAGCAGAGAAGGCCCGGACCTGAGGCGTCGACCGCGCCCGAGGCCATGGTGATCAGCGAGCCCGGCGCGCCGCGCGCGATCATGCTGCGGGCGACCTCCTGGCAGGCGTACAGAACCCCCTTGAAATTGACGGCCATGACGCGGTCGAGGTCCTCGTCAGCCGTCTCCAGAACGTTGCTCCTATGCATGATTCCGGCGACGGCGGCCAGGATGCCGAGCTCACCTGCTGCGGCGACCGCGCTCCTGAGTCGACTGCGGTCGGTGACGTCGAGGGGATGGGTGTGGGCTTCGCCACCCGCGGCAGTGATCATCTCCCGGGTCTCCAAGAGGCCTTTCTCGTCGAGGTCCGCGCAGTGGACGGTGGCTCCCGCCTCCGCGAGCAGGACGGCGCAGGCTCGGCCGATGCCGCCGGCCGCTCCGGTGACGAACGCGGATCGGCCGGTGAGGTCGTACGCGGTGAGAGGCATGTCCGGACCGTACGACCGGATCTGACGATGCGTCAACTATGGTGTGGGGCCTGACTGGCAACGGGGGCACCAGTAGGCGGGACGGTTGTCCTGCTCCGTCGCGCGGATGGGAGTGCCGCAGCGCAGACACGGGCGGTGTGTCCTGCCGTAGACCCAGAGACGCTCACGGGGGCCGTAGCCGTTGGGCTGGGCTCGGGTGGTCGTGCGGACCGTGCGGTTGCGGTTGGCTTCGAGGAGCTGCTTGGCCGTGGTGACCAGACGGGCCGCGGTGGAGGCGGGCAGCTCACCGACGGGGAGCCAGGGGGTGGCGCGTGCGAGGAAGCAGAGCTCGGCCTTGTAGATGTTGCCGATGCCGGCCAGGTTGCGCTGGTCGAGGAGGGCTTCGCCGAGGGGGCGGCCGGGGTCGGCCAGCAGGTTGCGCAGGGCGGTGTCGGGGTCCCAGCCGGGGCCCAGCAGATCGGGCCCGAGGTGACCGACGGTCTTCTCCTCGTCGGCTGTGCGGAGGAGTTCGAGAACGGGGAGCCGGTAGCCGACCGCGGTGTGGTGGGCGGTGGAGAGGACCGCGCGGATCTGGTGGCCCGGGCCGCCGCGCCAGCGCTCGCGCGGAGCGTAGAGGCGCCAGGCGCCGTCCATCCCCAGATGGCTGTGCAGGGTGAGGCCACCCTCGATCCGGGTGAGGAGATGCTTGCCGCGCGGGGTGACGTCGAGAACGATCCGGCCCGTGAGGTCCGCGGTGGCGAAGCGAGGGACGCGCAGGTCGGAGTGGGTGAGGGCCTGACCGGCCAGCGCGCTGTGCAGACGCTCGGCGGTCTGCAGGACGGTATCTCCTTCGGGCATACCTCCATGATGCGCGGTGCGGGGTGGGCATGCGGGCGGGAATCGGGGGTGAGTGCGGCGCTGTGCGGGCCGAGGTGTGGTGAGGGGTCACGCGCGCAGTCGGAGGCCTCTTGGAGTGGCGTGGAATCCGGCCGTCTCCAGCGTGCGGCCCAGCGGCGAGGTCAGGGACGAGGCGCCGTTGGTGCGCTCCACCGTGACCGTGCCGAGTGCCCCCGAGCGCGCCGCACCGGCCAGCGCCTCGGCTGCCGCCCGGAGCGCGGGGTCCTCCGGGTCGGTCGGCCAAGCGAGCAGCGTCTTGCCGCCGCGCTCCATGTACAACGTCAGTTCGCCGTCGACCAGGACGACCAGGGCACCTGCCTTGCGCCCCGGTCTGTGTCCGGCGCCGTCCGGCGGTTCGGGCCAGGACAGGGCCGCGCCGTACGCATTGGCCGGGTCGGCGGCCGCGAGAACCAGGGCGCGGGGCGCCGAGCCCGGTTCCGTACGGTCGCGGGCGGTGGAGATCGCACGGAGCCGGTCGACCGCACCGTCCATCGCGAACTGGGCCGCCCCCAGCCCCTCGACGACATAGCCGCGGCGGGCCTGCCCGTTGTCCTCGAAGGCGGCAAGGATGCGATACGTCGCGGCAAAGCCGCCCTCGACGCCTTCGGCCTGGACCGCGCCGCGGGTCACCACACCGTGCCGGTCGAGGAGGGTGCGGGCCAGGGCGTGGGCGCGGTGCGTGGGATCGGGCCCGGTTCCGGGGAGCAGGGACCAGCGTCCCGAGACGGTGGGCGGACCGGTGCGCGATGCGGGGCGGGCCGTGGCGGTGAGCGAGCCGTAACGGCCGCGCGGGACGCTGCGCTTGGCGCGGTGGGCCGTTGATCCCGCCGTGCGTCCGGAGCCGAGGAGCGAGCGCAGCGGGGCCAGCGTGTCGTTGGTCAGCCGGCCGGACCAGGTCAGGTCCCAGAGAGCGTCGGCGAGTTGCGGATCGGTGCAGTCCGGGTGGGTGGTGGCGCGTACCTGATCGGCGATCTGCCGGAAGAACAGCCCGTATCCGCCGGTCAGTGCGGTGAGGACGGATTCGTGCAGCGCGCTGAGTTCGAGAGGGTGCGGGGGTGGGAGGAGCAGGGGCGCGCTGTCGGCGAGATAGAGGGACAGCCAGCCGTCCTTGCCGGGAAGGGCACCCGCACCGGCCCAGATCACCTCGCCGGTGGTGGTGAGTTCGTCGAGCAGGGCCGGGGCGTATCCCGTGACGCGTCCCGGCAGGATCAGCTTCTCCAGCGCCGACGCGGGGACGGGAGCGCCCTGCAACTGCTCGATGGCGCGGGCCAGTCCGTCGATTCCTCGCAGGCTGTTGTTCCCGAGATGCTGCCACTGCGGAAGGAAGCCGGCGAGCGCGGCGGGCGGGACCGGCTCCAGCTCCTGGCGCAGGGCGGCGAGCGAGCGGCGGCGGAGCCGGCGCAGCACCGTGGCGTCACACCACTCCTGGCCGATGCCGGCGGGGTGGAACTCGCCCTGCACAATCCGGCCGGAGGCGGCAAGCCGCTGCAGCGCGCCGTCCGTGACGGCGGTGCCGAGACCGAAGCGGGCAGCCGCCTGGGTGGAGGTGAACGGGCCGTGCGTGCGGGCGTAGCGGGCGAGGAGATCGCCGAGCGGGTCCTTCACCGGCTCGGTGAACGCCTCCGGGACGCCGACCGGGAGGGCCGTGCCCAGCGCGTCCCGCAGCCGGCCGGCGTCCTCGATCGCCGCCCAGTGGTCGGCTCCGCCGATCCGGACCCGGATGGCCCGGCGGGCCGAGGCGAGTTCCGCGGCCCAGGGCTGCTCGGCGCCGCGCTCGGCCAACTCGGCCTCGGTGAGCGGGCCGAGGACGCGCAGCAGATCGGCGACGCCTTCGATGTCCTTGATCCGGCGGTCCTCGGTGAGCCACTGGAGCTCCTGCTGCAGCTCGCCCAGCACCTCGGCGTCGAGCAGCTCGCGCAGTTCCGCCTGGCCGAGAAGCTCGGCGAGGAGATGGGAGTCCAGCGAGAGCGCGGCCGCCCGCCGCTCGGCCAGCGGCGAGTCGCCCTCGTACAGGAACTGTGCGACGTAGCCGAAGAGGAGCGAGCGGGCGAAGGGCGAGGGCTCCTGGGTGGTCACCTCGACCAGGCGGACGCGGCGCGCTTCGAGGTCGCCCATCAGTTCCACGAGTCCGGGGACGTCGAAGACGTCCTGAAGGCATTCGCGGACCGCTTCGAGAACGATCGGGAAGGAGCCGAACTCGGAGGCCACCTGGAGGAGCTGGGCGGCACGCTGGCGCTGCTGCCAGAGCGGGGTGCGCTTGCCGGGGCTGCGACGGGGCAGCAGCAGGGCGCGCGCCGCGCACTCGCGGAAGCGGGAGGCGAACAGGGCCGATCCGCCGACCTGGTCGGTGACGATCTGATTGATCTCGCCCTGGTCGAAGGCGACATCGGCGGCGCCGACCGGGGGCTGGTCGCTGTCGTATGCCGCGGCCAACGGGGCAGCCGGTTCCCGGACAGATTCCTCGGACGGATCGAAATCCAGGAGGTCCAGGCCCATCATGTCGGCGTCGGGGAGCCGCAGCACGATGCCGTCGTCGGCATGCATCACCTGGGCATCCATGCCGTACCGCTCGGCGAGGCGCGCACTCAGAGCCAGCGCCCAAGGGGCGTGGACCTGCGCGCCGAAGGGGGAGTGCACGACGACCCGCCAGTCGCCCAGCTCGTCGCGGAAGCGCTCGACGAGGATGGTCCGGTCATCGGGGACATGGCCGCAGGCGGCGCGCTGCTCGTCGATGTACGACAGGACGTTGTCGGCGGCCCAGGTGTCGAGACCGGCGGCGAGCAGCCGCGACCTGGAGTCCTCGGGCGACAGTCCGCCGATCTCGCGGAGGAAAGCGCCCAGCGCGCGACCGAGCTCCAGCGGGCGGCCCAGCTGGTCGCCCTTCCAGAACGGCAGCCGCCCCGGAACGCCCGGGGCGGGCGACACCAGGACCCGGTCACGGGTGATGTCCTCGATCCGCCAGGAGGTGGTGCCCAGGGTGAAGACATCGCCGACCCGGGACTCGTACACCATCTCCTCGTCCAGCTCGCCGACCCGGCCGCCGCCCTTCTTGGGGTCGGCCCCGGCGAGGAAGACCCCGAAGAGCCCGCGGTCGGGGATCGTGCCGCCGGAGGTGACGGCGAGCCGCTGGGCGCCGGGGCGGCCCGTGACCGTACCGGCGACGCGGTCCCACACCACGCGCGGACGCAGCTCGGCGAAGGCATCGGACGGATAGCGGCCCGCCAGCATGTCCAGCACGGCCGTGAACGCCGATTCCGGGAGCGAGGCGAAGGGGGCCGCGCGGCGGGTCACGGCCAGCAGGTCGTCCACCTGCCAGGTGTCCAGGGCGACCATGGCGACCAGCTGCTGGGCCAGCACGTCCAGCGGGTTCGACGGGATCCGGAGCGCCTCGATCGAGCCGGTGCGCATCCGCTCGGTGACCACCGCCGCCTGCACCAGATCCCCCCGGTACTTCGGGAACACCACTCCGGTGGAGACCGCTCCGACCTGGTGGCCGGCACGGCCGACCCGCTGCAGCCCGGAGGCGACCGACGGCGGCGACTCCACCTGGACCACCAGGTCGACCGCACCCATGTCGATGCCCAGCTCCAGGCTGGAGGTGGCGACCACGGCGGGCAGCCGGCCCGCCTTGAGGTCCTCCTCGACCTGGGCGCGCTGCTCCTTGGAGACCGAACCGTGGTGGGCACGGGCGAGCAGCGCGGGGGCGCCCTTCGCCGCCCCGGACTCGGCCATGATCTCGGCGGGGGAGTGGGCCTCCGGCATCGTCTCGCCGGTGACCCGCTCGTACGCGATCTCGTTGAGCCGGTTGCACAACCGCTCCGCGAGACGGCGGGAGTTGGCGAAGACGATGGTTGAGCGGTGTGCCTGGACGAGATCGGCGATCCGCTCCTCGACATGCGGCCAGATCGACGGCTTGTCCGCCTGGCCCGCCTGGTCCGGGTCCGTGGCAGGGGAACCGCCGAGCTCGCCAAGATCCTCCACCGGTACGACCACCGACAGATCGAACTGTTTGGTGGACGGCGGCTGGACGATCTCCACCTTGCGCTGCGGGGAGAGGAACCGCGCCACCTCGTCGACCGGACGGACCGTCGCCGACAGACCGATCCGCCGCGCGGGACGCGGCAGCAGCTCGTCGAGGCGCTCCAGCGACACAGCGAGATGGGCGCCCCGCTTCGTACCGGCGACGGCGTGCACCTCGTCCAGAATCACCGTCTCGATCCCCGACAGGGCCTCGCGCGCCGACGACGTCAGCATCAGGAACAGCGACTCGGGGGTGGTGATCAGGATGTCCGGCGGGCGGGTCGCCATGGAGCGGCGCTCGGAGGGCGGGGTGTCGCCCGACCGGATGCCCACCCGCACGTCGGGCTCGGGCAGGCCGAGGCGCACCGATTCCTGGCGGATGCCGGTCAGCGGCGAGCGGAGGTTGCGTTCCACATCGACCGCGAGGGCCTTGAGCGGCGACACGTACAGCACGCGGCAGCGCTTCTTCGCCTCGGCGGGCGGCGGAACGGCTGCCAGCCGGTCCAGCGCGGCGAGAAACGCGGCGAGCGTCTTGCCCGATCCGGTGGGCGCGACGACCAGCACGTCCGAGCCCTCGCCGATCGCCCGCCAGGCGCCTTCCTGCGCGGACGTCGGCGCGCTGAAGGCACCCGCGAACCAGCTGCGGGTGGCGGGGGAGAACGCATCGAGAGCAGAGCCGGCCATGTCCCCCATCGTGCACCCGACCACTGACAACGGACTGAGGCCGGAGGGTGACGAGGGTCGGTACCGGAGGGTGGGGACGGCCGGTACCGGACGCTGACCACGGCCCGTACCTGCGAGAATTCCGGGTATGGCGGCACGATCGGTCCTGGGGACGGCCCCGGATTCGGCTTCGGTTGCGGGGGAGTGGGCGAGGTACTGGCAGTACGCGGAACTGCCCGACCTCGATCTTCTGCGCGCCCGGTACGTCCGCCACACCTTCCCGCGCCACAGCCACGAGGGCTATGTCTTCGGCACCATCACCCGGGGCATCGAGGACGTCGGGCTGCCCGGCGGCACCGTGCACGCGGGTCCCGGCGCCGTCGTCATGATCAATCCGGAGGTGCCGCACACCGCCCGGGCCGGGGCCCCCGAAGGCTGGGTGTACGCCACGCTGTACCCGTCCGCGCAGGTGATCAACGACATCGCGGCCGATACGACGCGGCTGCGCGGCACGGTCGGCTTCGCCGAGACCAGCGTCCTGGACCCGGAGGCGGCCCGGCTCATCGGCGAGGTGCACCGGGCGGCCGAGGAGGGCAATGCGCTCGCCGCCGACAGCATGCTGCGGATCATGGTCGCGCGGCTGCTCAGCCGCCACGGCAGCGCGCTGCCCGCCCGTGCTCCCCGGTCGGCCGGCGCCCGGGACGCGGAGCGGGCGCGTGCGGTGCTGGAGAGTCGTATGGCCGAGCCGCCGACACTGGAGACGTTGGCCGCCGAGCTCGGCACCAGCCCCTTCGCCCTGCTGCGTGCGTTCAAGAAGCAGTACGGGATGCCGCCGCACACCTGGCTCACCGATGCCCGGGTGCGGCGCGCGCGGCGGATGCTCGATGCGGGCATCGCGCCGGCGGACGCGGCGGCAGAGGTCGGCTTCACCGATCAGCCGCACCTCAACCGTCATTTCACCCGGATCGTGGGGGTGCCGCCCGGCGCCTACCAGCGCGAACGCGCAAGAACGTACAAGACCGGTCCTGGTTCGTCCGCGTAGCGTTCCGGACGTGCCAGAACAGACAGCATCCTCAGAGAGACTCGGCGAGACATCCGAGACCGCCGACGGCGTCACCGCCGACGGCATTGCCGCCGTCGGCGAGGCGAAGCCGGACGCGGCCGTCATCCGCGACGCGCTCGGCGTCGGTATCGCGGTGGGCCTGTCCGGCTTCGCCTTCGGTGTCACCTCGGCGGGCTCCGGCCTGAGCCTGCTACAGACCTGCGCGCTCAGCCTCCTCGTCTTCACCGGCGCCTCGCAGTTCGCGCTGGTGGGCGCCCTTGCCGCAGGCGGAAACCCGTACACCGCCGCCGCCGGTGCGTTCTTTCTCGGCGTACGCAACGCCTTCTACGGTCTGCGGCTGTCACAGCTGCTCGCTCTCCCGCGCGCCGTGCGACCGCTCGCCGCCCACTGGGTCATCGACGAGACGACCGCGGTGACGCTGCCGCAACCCACCCGGCGAGCCGCACGGATCGGCTTCACCGTCACCGGGCTCACCCTGTACGTGTTGTGGAATCTGACCACACTGCTGGGGGCGCTGGGCGCCGAGGCGCTAGGCGACACCGACACCTGGGGACTGGACGCGGCAAGCCCCGCCGTCTTCCTCGCCCTGCTCGCTCCGATGCTGAAGAGCACCACGGAGCGCATCACGGCCGCTCTCGCCGTCCTGCTCGTCCTGGGGGCGCTGCCCATGCTGCCCGCAGGCGTACCCGTGCTGCTCGCCGCGCTCGCCGCACCTGCCGTCCTCTTCCTGATGGGGCGCAGGAAGGCGTCCGCCACTGAGAGACCGGCCAAGGACGCGACCACGGCGGAGGACGCCCGATGAACGTATGGATAGCGATCGCTCTCACCGCCGTCGGCTGCTACCTCGCGAAGCTGCTGGGACTGCTGGTCCCCGCAGGGGCACTGGAACGCCCGCTCGTGCAGCGTCTTGCCGCGCTCCTGCCGGTGGCGCTCCTGGCGGCCCTCACGGCGCAGCAGACCTTCGGGAACGGACAGCAGCTGGTGCTCGACGCCCGGGGTGCGGGGCTCGCTGCCGCCGCACTCGCCCTGGTGCTGCGCGCACCCTTCCTGGTGGTCGTGGGAGCTGCCGTCGTCGTCACGGCCGGGGTGCGCGCGCTCGGATAGACAACCTGGCCGGGCAGACAGTGTGCTCGGACAGGCAACGTGCAAGGGGCTCGGCCCACTGAGTCCCTTGCGCCGTCCGTCGTCGGCGCTGTCTCGGTGCACGATCGACCACCCGGTCGTGACCAGCGGCGACAGGGACGCCGGCCGGCACCTGGGCGAAGGCCGGGGCGCCCAGCAGCACACCGGGCTCGGCCGACCCGGGCCTGTCGTGTCGAGGCGAGGGGTGCCGCCGTGCCATGGCAGCGGTCCCGGAGGCGTCCCGCACGGCCCTGGAGATCCTGCGGGCGGCGGCGCGGGTGCGCGGGCTGCCGTCCGGACCCAGCTGCCCGGACGACGTACTCCTCGAATCCCGTCCGTCGCGCCCCGGTCCCCGCAGCCACTGTGGCGCTGCCCTGCTGTTGCACAGCTCCACCTCCCTCGGGGCCCGACGGCGCGTCCGCCGCATGACGACGGTGTCGGAAGGGACCGCGCCACCCGGTCTCAGCCGACGCTGCGGCCGTGGGCCCGCAGCGTCAGCAGCGCCTTCAGCGTCACCAGGGGGCGGCCCTCCAGGGCGGTGCCCGGTGCCCACTGCCGCCAGTTCACCGGCCAGCCGCCGTCCGCCTGCTGCTCCGCCGCCAGATGGTCGAGCGAGCGTTCCAGCTCTTCGTCGGTGAACCAATTGCGGGCGAGCGATTCGGGAGTACGGGCGTAGTCGTACGGGAAATGCTGCTCGCCCGGCGCGTAGCCCGCCGCCACCGGGTACTCCGCACGTCGCTCCGGATCCAGTACGGCCAGCCGCTGTTCCCGTACCAGCCGCCCGAGGCGGTCCGCCGCGGCCTCCGCCCGTGCCCGGTCCGGAGCACCGTCGAGGAAGGCGACCGCGGCTTCGATCTCGTACGGATGCGACTTCTCCAGCGCGTCGACCGCCGCCCAGCAGAAGTCCGTGGCCCGGAACAGCCAGGCGTGCCACACCGCGTTGCGGTGCAGCAGTCCGACTACGGGGCCGGTGGCCAGCAACTGGGCCGCAGGGTCGTCGACGATCGGGATGAACGGCGCGGCCGGATAGCCGCGCTGCGAGGGGAGGAGCGCGGGCAGCGCCCCCTCCTTGGCCGACACAGCGGTCAGGAAGCGGCAGATCCGCTCCACCCGCAGGCCGCTGCAGCGCCCGATGGAGTCCAGGACATTGAGCGCATGGGCGGTGTGCAGCGGCTGGCTGACGGGGCCCCGCAGATCCGGTTCGAGTGCGTGACCGTATCCGCCGTCCTCATTGAGATATGCGGCGAGCGCGGTCTCCACCGCGTCCGCGCTCCCGCCCAGGAAGTGATGGGCGAACCGCCGCTGTTCGAGGACGCGGGCCGTGAGCCAGATGAACTGCTCGGCACGCTTGAGGGGGCTTGCTCCTGTTCCGGCCATGGACCGACCGTAGGCCGGTAAGCGCTCTCGACGAGGCGTAGCGGCCCGGCTGCACTCTCAGCGGCGGGATACTGAAGTCATGCGGTTGACGATTTTCTGGGAACGGATGGCGGACCACTTCGGTGCGGGGTACGCCGACTCCTTTGCGCGCGATCATGTGATGGCCGAGCTCGGCGGGCGTACGGTGCACCAGGCGCTGGCCGACGGCTGGGAAGCGAAGGACGTCTGGCGCGGTGTCTGCACGGCGGTCGGCATTCCCGCCGACAAACGCTGACGCCGTACCCGCCCATCGCTGGACCTCGGCTGTTCCCGGGGTGGGCGGCCGGCTGCCACAGCCGTAGGCGAGACTGGATGCGTGGCACCGACAGACGAGACAGCCCAGACCCAGCCGCCCCTGACCCCGCCCGCCCCGCCGGCCGCGCCACCGACGGCCCCGCCTTCCGGCAGTGGGTCGGCCCGAATGCCCGCGTGGCTGCCGCGAGCCATGGTTCTCGCCCTGGCGCTCTACGCCTGCTTCCGGCTCGGCAGTTGGGCGTTCGACCAGCTCATCGGGCTTTTGATCAATATCCTGATCGCCTTCTTCCTGGCGCTCGCGATAGAGCCTGCGGTGAGCCGGATGTCGGCGCGCGGTATGCGCCGCGGTCTGGCCACCTTCCTGGTCTTCCTCGTGGTGCTGGTCGCCGGCGCCGGGTTCGTCGTGCTGCTCGGCTCGATGCTCGCGGGCCAGATCGTCGACATGGTCGATGAGTTCCCCAAATACCTCGACTCGGTGATCAACTGGATCAACCAGAATTTCCGCACCGATCTCTCCCGGGTCGAGGTTCAGGACAGCCTGCTGCACTCCGACTGGCTGCAGAAGTACGTCCAGAACAGCGCGACAGGTGTGCTCGACGTCTCGACCACCGTGCTCGGCGGGCTCTTCCGGCTGCTGACGATCTTCCTGTTCTCGTTCTACTTCGCGGCCGACGGTCCCCGGCTGCGCCGCGCCCTGTGCTCCGTGCTGCCGCCCACCCGGCAGGCCGAAGTGCTGAGGGCCTGGGAGATCGCGGTCGACAAGACCGGCGGTTATCTCTACTCGCGCGGACTGATGGCGCTCATCTCCGGGATCGCGCACTACATCCTGCTGGTGATCCTCGGTGTGCCGTACGCCCCGGCGCTCGCGGTCTGGGTCGGTCTCGTCTCGCAGTTCATTCCCACGATCGGTACGTATCTGGCAGGCGCCCTGCCGATGCTGATCGCGTTCACCGTCGACCCCTGGTACGCCCTGTGGGTGCTCGGATTCGTCGTGATCTACCAGCAGTTCGAGAACTATGTGTTGCAGCCCAAGCTCACCTCGAAGACCGTGGACATCCATCCGGCGGTCGCCTTCGGCTCGGTCATCGCCGGTACGGCTCTGATGGGCGCCGTGGGCGCGCTCATCGCGATCCCGGCCGTCGCCACGCTGCAGGCGTTCCTCGGCGCCTATGTGAAGCGCTACGACGTGACGGACGACCCACGGGTGCACGGCCGGCATCTGTGGCGGCGCGGGGAGTCGGTGCTCTCACTGCGGCGCGTGACGACCAGGGCTCCGGGGAACGACGGTGACGCGGATGCCGAGCGGCCGAACGTCCCGGGTCCGCGGGCCTGAATCGGGAACCGGACGGCAGGTGGTCCGGCAGGTTGTGTGGCGCGTGCGGTGCGGGAGCGCGTGGGTTGCGGGGGCGTTCGGGTGCGGTCCGCGGGTGGGCTCGGCGATAGCCCGCCACGTCGGCCGGCAGGCCCGCGTCCTGGACGTCGGGGACGTACCTCCAGGCGTCGGGGCGACCGGCCGTCGAGGGCGGTGAAGCCGTAGACCTGCGCCAACTGTCCGCTGGACAACGACTGTCCGTTCCAGCGTGCGACCTCCGGGTCCTGCGCGAGCGCGGCCACGGCCCGGCCGACGAATGCGGGACTCTCGGAGATGGCGAAATGCGGCGCGCAGGCGATCGCGTCGCGCCGGTTCGCCTCGGTGACGCCGTAGGCATCGAGCATGGCCTCGGAGCGCAGCCGGCCGGGCGTGAGTGACACGGCGGTCGCACCGTGCGGCTTCAGTTCCTGCGCCAGGGCGAACGCCATCCGGTTCACCGATGCCTTGGCCAGGCCGTAGAAGAAGGAGACCCGGTAGGTGGCGGCGTCGTACTCGCCGGTTCCGTCGGTCACCTCGACGACCAGCCCCCTGGTTGCTCGATGAGGAGCGGAAGCGCGTAGTGGCTGGTGATGGCGTGGGTGTCGACGGCAAGGCGCAGGGTGTGCAGGCCGGTGTCCAGGGAGGACTCCCAGACCGATTTGCCCCACTCGATCTCCGTTCCCCAGCTGTCGTTCACGAGAACGTGCAGGCAGCCGTGGTCCCGCCGGATGCACGCCACGAGTGCGCAGACCTCCGAGGGACCGAGATGGTCCACCCGCACCGGGATCCCGTGGCCGCCCGCCTCGTCCACGAGAGCCGCGGTCTCGTCGATGGTCTCCGGACGGTTCATCTCCGACCGTTGGGTCCCGGTCGTCCGCCCCGTCACGTAGACAGTCGCTCCGACCGCTCCCGGCTGAACGGCGATGCCTCGGCCCGCACCGCGCGTGGCGTCGGCGACCAGGGCCACTCTTTCTGCCGGTGATGTCCCCATGTGGCCGGAATCTGGCATGAGGTCGACCACGTCTCCTTGACTCCCTGAATGCGTGATGCTAGGGCGCTACTCTGGGGGCGGGCCGGTCCGGCGCGGTGCGCTTGACACTGAAATCGAACATCCATTCTCATGGGATTCCGGCCGGGTTTTCCCGGGCCCGACCGTGGAGTTGTCCACAGGCCGGGAGGACGTCGAGGCCCATTGTCAGTGGCAGGGGTTAGCGTCTTTGACGTGAAGCGATCGACTCAAGCAAATCGGGTGGAACCCATGGCAGGAACCGACCGCGAGAAGGCGCTGGACGCCGCACTCGCACAGATTGAACGGCAATTCGGCAAGGGCGCGGTGATGCGCCTCGGTGAGCGGCCGAACGAGCCCATCGAGGTGATCCCCACCGGGTCGACCGCACTCGACGTCGCCCTCGGCGTCGGCGGACTGCCGCGCGGCCGTGTGGTGGAGGTCTACGGGCCGGAGTCCTCCGGCAAGACGACGCTGACGCTGCACGCCGTGGCGAATGCGCAGCGGCTCGGCGGCTCGGTGGCCTTCATCGACGCGGAGCACGCCCTCGACCCCGAGTACGCGAAGAAGCTCGGCGTCGACATCGACAACCTCATCCTGTCCCAGCCGGACAACGGTGAGCAGGCGCTCGAGATCGTGGACATGCTGGTCCGCTCGGGCGCTCTCGACCTGATCGTCATCGACTCCGTCGCGGCGCTCGTGCCGCGCGCGGAGATCGAGGGTGAGATGGGTGACTCGCACGTGGGTCTGCAGGCCCGTCTGATGAGCCAGGCGCTCCGCAAGATCACCAGCGCGCTCAACCAGTCCAAGACCACCGCGATCTTCATCAACCAGCTCCGCGAGAAGATCGGTGTGATGTTCGGCTCCCCGGAGACCACGACCGGTGGCCGGGCGCTGAAGTTCTACGCATCGGTGCGCCTCGACATCCGCCGCATCGAGACGCTGAAGGACGGCACCGACGCGGTCGGCAACCGCACCCGCGTCAAGGTCGTCAAGAACAAGGTCGCTCCGCCGTTCAAGCAGGCCGAGTTCGACATCCTCTACGGCCAGGGCATCAGCCGCGAGGGCGGTCTGATCGACATGGGCGTGGAGCACGGCTTCGTGCGCAAGGCGGGCGCCTGGTACACGTACGAGGGCGACCAGCTCGGCCAGGGCAAGGAGAACGCCCGTAACTTCCTCAAGGACAACCCCGACCTCGCCAATGAGATCGAGAAGAAGATTCTCGAAAAGCTGGGCATCGGCGTCAGGCCGGAAGCGGCTCTGAGCGCCGAGCCCGGTGCGGACGCGGCGGGCGGCGCTGCGGCTCCGGCCGACGGCGCGAAGTCGGTGCCCGCTCCGGCCGGCAAGGCCAAGCCGGCCAAGGCTGCGGCGGCCAAGAGCTAGACCGTGACGCGTCGTACGGAGTGGCTGGACAGCGCCGTCGGCGTCGGTCTCGGCCCAGGAGCCGCCGGGCGCACGGACGATTCCGCGTCCGAGTCCGCATGCGGACCGGAGGCCGGTTACGGCACCGGCTCGAGCGGCGGATTCGGCGAGGGCGCGGGCCGTCGTGCCCGCTCCCGCTCCAGGAACAGCGGCTCCCCTTCCTCGTCGAGGGCCGAGAAGGGGGAGCCGCGAGACCCGGTCGAGCAGGCGCGCAATATCTGTCTGCGGCTCCTCACCGGGACTCCGCGCACCCGCAAGCAGCTTGCGGATGCGTTGCGTAAGCGGGAGATCCCGGACGAGGCAGCCGAAGAGGTGCTGTCGCGTTTCGAGGACGTCGGACTGATCGACGACGCGGCGTTCGCGGACGCCTGGGTGGAGTCCCGGCACCACGGCAGGGGGCTGGCCCGCCGGGCTCTCGTCCGGGAGCTGCGCACCAAGGGGGTGGACTCGACGGTGATCGATGAGGCCGTCGGGCAGCTCGACTCCGAGCAGGAGGAGGAGACGGCCCGCGAGCTCGTCGCGCGCAAACTCCGCTCCACTCGCGGACTGGACCGCGACAAGCGGCTGCGCCGCCTTGCGGGCATGCTCGCGCGCAAGGGGTACGGGGAGGGGATGGCTCTGCGCGTGGTGCGCCAGGCACTCGAAGCAGAGGGCGAGGACACGGAAGGCCTGGACGAGCCGTTCTGACGGCGTCCCTATCGGTATGTGCGGGGATGTGCGCACAGGCGGCGTGCACGCAGCGGATGTACACGGCGCGGGCGTTGCACGCAGGGGGCATGCACAGTGACGGTGTGCACGCTGACGTTGCTGCGGGTCGGGGGAGGCGCGGCGGTCACTGTCCGGCATGTGAGGCGCGGCGGATGGTGGCGTCGAGCAGGGCCACAGCATCCGCCGCGGTGCGGCCGGGGTGTCGGTTCCAGGGGCCGATCAGGTCGGTCCAGCCCTGCGAGCGAAGCTCGGCGACGATCCAGGCGCCGGCCCGGTCCACGGTGTCGAGGGAGCCGTAGCCCAGGCGGTGTGCGGTGAGAAGGGCGCCGCAGACGCACCGGGCGCCGCGGGCGTTCCGCAGCCGGTACGGGGTGTTCTGCCAGCCCCACTCGGTCAGGATCTGCCGTGCGTAGGCGAGGTGGGTGGAGGGCCGCAGTTCGGGCTGCCCGATGCGGCGCCAGCTGTGGAACCGATCGGGGAGGATCGCACCGACGCGCCCGGGGAGGGGGCGCTCGCGCGGGGCGGCCGGGGGCACGGAGCGGACCGATTCGGCGATCAGCTGATCGACGGGCACGGACAGCAGATCGCGCCAGTCGGCCGGATGCCGGTCCGCCGGGTGCTGCACGGAGTCGGATGAGGCGGAACGTACCGGTTCGGGGATGGTGATGTCCCAGCCCGTGACGATCTGCTGCCAGGCGTCCGTGTCATGGAGGCGGGCGGCCTGACGGTCGAGCTGGTCGGGCGTGAGGGCGGCGGTCGGCATCTGTGTGGCATCTCCGTCATATCGGTCCCTTGTATGAGGTGAATGTCTGCCTTGTAGTGAATGTGCTCCACCGGGGTGGGCCATTCGGGTGCGTGTCGGGTCGGATCCCGATCGGCTCCGGAGCGGTTCCGAGGGGAGTCAGGACAGCGACTGCCGGGGGAAAACCCCCGTACGAAGACGCCGACGCGCTCCAGTGCCCAGGTATCTGTGCACAGAGCAGTGTGTGACGCATGGCAGAGAAGTCCGGTGGCACCGACATCACAGAGCTGGCCGCTCTCGGAGCGCTCGCACAGCCGAGGCGGCAGCACATCCTTCAGCACCTCACCCTGCACGGCCCCGCGACGTCCGCGATCCTTGCCCGCGCCCTCGGGCTGAACACCGGGGCCACCAGCTACCACCTGCGTGAACTGGCCAGGTACGGCTTCGTGGAGGACATCCCGGCCGAGGAGCCGGACGGGCGTCGGGCGAGGTGGTGGCGGGCCGTTCCCGGCGACCGACGCTTCCCGCCCCGGTCCCGCCAGAGCCCCGAGGTGCGGCTCGCCATGGACGAACTGAACCGCCACGCATACGCCGCCGACCTCGCTCTCTTCGAGCAGCTTCAGCGCGACGGCGGCGAACGGGGCGAGTGGGCCGACGCGTTCCCGTACTCGCGCGGCGCCATCCGGCTCACGCTCCCCGAGCTCCGCGCGTTCTTCGAGGAGTACATCGCGCTCATGAACCGCTACAAGCGGTCCGACGCCGACACTCCGCCGGGCGCCCGCACGGTCCACACCCGGCTGCTCGCCTTCCCGGCCCCGCCCCTTGCGGCCGACAACGACACGAGAGAGACGGACGCATCATGATGCTGCGCTACGCCCTGCAGACGATCCGAGACCGCAAAGGCGGGTTCGTCGGCGCCCTGTTGGCTCTGATGTGCGCCGCTGCCCTTGTCACCGCCTGCGGCACGCTCCTGGAGACCGGCCTGCGCGGACGGATCGAGACCGAGCGCTATGCCGCAGCTCCGCTCATCGTCTCCGCCGACCAGAATGTGCACCGGACCACCGTCAAGCACAAGGGCAACGGGAAGACGAAGGTCAAGCACAAGGCGAAACCCGTCGCTGAGCGCGCCTGGCTCCCCGCAGCCACCGCGGACCGGATCCGGAACGTGGACGGTGTACGCGAGGTGGTCCCCGAACTCACCTTCCTCGCCGTGCCCGTTGCCCAGTCCACCGGTAAGCCCGCCACATCCTCCAGGCCCTCGTACGGACACTCCTGGGCCTCCGCCTCCCTCACTCCCTTCGCTCTCACCGCAGGCCGTCCCCCCGTCTCCGCCGACGACGTGGTGATCGACCGGAGTCTCGCCGAGCGGACCGGCCTGAAGCCCGGAGACCGGCTCACCGTGCAGTCCACCGGCGTTCCCCGCCCGTACCGCATCAGCGGTGTCGCGGCCCCGGCCCACCGCGGCGACCTCCGGCAGCAGACGTCCCTTTTCTTCTCCGGTGCCGAGGCCGCCCGCCTCTCCGCCCGTCCCGGCCAGGTCACCGCCCTCGGTGTGTTGCCCGCGCCGGGCACGGACCTCCACCGGCTGAAGCGGCACGTGGAGCAGGCGCTCGGGAGCACCACCGCGCGGGTCTCCACAGGAGATGGCCGCGGCCCCGTCGAGTTCCTGGATGCCGCGGGCGCCAGGATCAAACTCGTTTCCATGGGCGGTGCGATGGGTGGCACCTCACTCCTCGTCGCGATCCTCGTGGTCGTCGGCACCTTTGCGCTCTCCATCCAGCAGCGCCACCGAGAACTGGCCCTGCTGCGTGCCATTGCCGCCACACCGCGCCAGGTCCGCCGTCTTCTCGGGCGTGAGGCGCTGGTCGTCGGGGCCGTGGCCGGCGTGCTGGGCTCGCTCGCCGGACTGCCGCTCGCCGGCTGGCTCCACAGTCGATTCATCGACAGGGGTGCGATCCCACCGTCGCTGGAACGCACCGCGGGCATCTTCCCGGTCCTCGCCGCCCTCGCCGTCACCCTCCTCGGCGCCTGGGCAGCCGCCAGGATCTCCGGTCGCAGGATCGCCCGTATCCGCCCTGCCGAGGCCATGGCCGAGTCCACGGTCGAGCGCGAGCGGCCGGCCGCGGTCCGGATCGCCGCAGGTCTGGTGCTGCTCGCGGGCGGCGGAGCGCTCGTCGCCGTACTCGGCAGCCTGCGTACCGAGGCGGCCTCGACCCCCGTCACCTTCCTGGCCGTCGTGGTACTGGCCACGGCCGTGTCGCTGCTCGGACCGCTTCTCGTCAAGGCGGCGGCGGCACTGCTCGCGGGCCCGCTCCGGCCTGCCGGTTCCGGGGGCACGCTGGCCACCGCGAACATCCGTGGAAACTCCACCCGGATGGCCGCCGTCGTCACCCCGCTCACTCTTCTCATCGCGATGACCTGCACGGTTCTCTTCGTCCAGCCGACCCTCGGTGACGCCGCCCGCACCCAGGCCCGCGAAGGAACCCGCGCCACGTGGGTCCTCTCCTCCCAGGGGCCCGGAGTCCCGTCCGCCGCCGCCGAGACCGTGCGCAGGACGCAGGGCGTGACGGCCGTCACCGAGGTCGTACGGACCACGGTCAGGGTCGGCCTCGAGAAGTTCACGGCTCAGGGCGTCACCCAGGCCGGCCTAGCCCACACCTGGGACCCCGAGGTGACCAGCGGCTCGCTCGCCGGTTTCGCCGCCCGTCCCGGCACCGCCGCGATCAGTGAACTCGCCGCCGAACAGCTGGGGCTGCACGCCGGCAGCGAGCTGAAAGCGCACCTCGGCGACGGCACACCCACCACCCTCACCGTCGCCGCGGTCTACACCCGCGGCCTCGGTTTCGGCGATCTGACCCTGCCCCACGATCTGGTCGCCCGTCACATGGACAACCCCCTCGCCGCCACGGTCCTGGTCGCCGGAGACAGCGACCGCAGTCGGCTCGCCGCCGCACTGCAGAAGTTCCCCGGCATCGCCGTGCTCGCCCCTGCCACCGCCGACCGGCTCCACGCGGACCGGCAGCAGCAGAACGCAGAGGTCAACTATCTGGCCATGGGCCTGGTCCTCGCCTTCACCGCGATCGCGGTCGTCAACACGCTCGCCATGTCGGTGTCCGAGCGGATCCGGGAGTTCGCCATGCTCCGGCTGGCCGGTGCCACTCGACGCCAGGTTCTGCGGATGCTCCGTATCGAAGCCCTGTCGGTTCTGCTGATCGCCGCCGTCCTCGGCACCGGCATCGCCCTCGCCGTGCTGACCGCCTTCAGCATCGGCATGACCGGCAGTGCGGCGCCCACCGTCCTGCCGTCGGTGTACGCGTCCGTGGTGGGCGCAGCCGCACTGCTGGCACTCGTCGCCACGGCGCTGCCCGGCCGGCTGGCACTCAAGGTCAGCCCGGTGGAGGTGGCGACGTCCAGGCAGTGACACCGCCGGCCGGTGGCGGGCGGAACAGCGCAGAGCGCAGCGCGGCCGGGCCCGCCACCGGTCAGGCGCCGACCGGCAGGCCCGCCGCCCGCCAGGCCTGGAACCCGCCGATCAGATCCGTCGCCCGGTGCAGCCCCAACTGCCTCAGGGACGCGACCGCGAGACTCGACGCGTACCCCTCGTTGCAGACCACCACCACCCGCAGATCGTGGCTGACCGCCTCCGGCGCGCGATGGCTGCCCTGTGGGTCGAGCCGCCACTCCAGCTCGTTGCGCTCGACGACCAGCGCCCCCGGAATCAGCCCGTCCCGCTCGCGCAGCGCCGCGTAGCGGATGTCCACCAGCAGGGCGCCGTCCGCCGCGGCGGCGATCGCCTCGTGCGGGCCGATGCGGTCGTACCCGGCCCGGACCCGCTCCAGCAGTTCGTCGATTCCCACCCGCTCCGCACCGTTGGTGCGCCTGTCGCTCACTGCCAGTCCTCCGGGCGTTCGATGTGCTCGAGACGGAGTAGCGCACCGGTGCGGCTGTAGCGCCGGATCTGGGGCAGTGGCGGGTAGTACGCATGGACCGAGACAGCGTGCTCGGTGCCGGATTCGTTCAGCACCTCGTGCACATGGTGCTGCCCGAACGCCCTGCCGCGGCCGGCCGCCAACTGCCGGGTCCGGTCGACACCTTCGGCCAGTTCGAGGGTCTTCCAGCCGTCGGCGGGCAGTCTGACCGCGAGCGAATGCTCCTTGAGCGTGCCGGCTGCGGTGGTGAAGGCGCCGATCGAGTCGGCGTGGTCGTGCCAGCCGGTGCCGGTGCGCGGCGGCCAGCCGATCAGCCACGCCTCGCTGCCGCCGGGTCCGTCGAGCCGGACCCAGGTGCGGCCCTCGGGATCAAGGGGGAGCGAGGCGATCAGACCTGCGTCCGCCGCCGTACGACGGACGAAGTCGAGCAGTTCCGCAGCCGTGGGACCGGCACCGGAGTCCGGGCCGGCAGAAGGCGTGCGTACAGAAGGTGGGGGATAGGCAGACACAGGGACCGTCCTGAGAGTTCGCGAGTGATGCCCGGCGTGCGACAGAGCGCGCGCCGCGGCAGGGAGAGGCGATTCAGCAGGACGGACGACACACGCAGCCCGAATAGCGGACGAGGTCCATATAGACCCTCCGCCACATGCGCACATCGGTGTCGGTCACATTTCGGAGTACACCACGTGCCGCCTGTGGGGGTCAATTGATGTCTGCGGTCCGGTCGGAGCGTGCGGAGGCACGTGGGGCACCGCCGCGCGCAGCGTCCGCCGCCGCGAAGAGTTCCGCGGGCCGGACCCCGCCGAACGATGCCACCAGATGTCCGTCCGGCCTGATCAGCAGCACGGTATGGGCGGGGGCGCCCGGGTAGGCCTCGGTCACCAGCAGCTCCCCCCTCACCGGCAGGGCGTCGACCGACTCGACGAGCCGGGGCATCACCCCCGCGGTCAACCAGTGGCGCCGGTCCCACACCCCGGTCCCAGGGGCGACCAGCACGACCAGCAGACGGCCCCGCCCCAGCCGCTCGCGCAGCCGTACGGTCGTGCCGTCGGGCGCCGTCACCCGTACATCGTCGACCGGCGCGCCCGGGGGCGTACCCACAGATGTGTGCGCCTCCGCGTGCGCAGGCGCAAGGGGGGAGTACGAGTATGAGGGGGGCGCACCCAGTGGGCCGCACCCCAAATGACCGTCGGCCAGCAGTGAATCGTGCCCCCGTGCGCTCCCTGGGACGATGGTCCGCAGTCCTCCGCCGCCGCGCAGTATCGGCAGCGACTGGTCCGCCGCGCGCAGCCGGGAGGCGACCGCGGCCCGGCGCTCCGCCTGGTAACTGTCGAGCAGCACGTCGGAGGCGCCGTGATGCCAGGCCTGTGCCAGCTTCCAGGCCAGGTTCTCGGCGTCCCGCAGCCCTTCGTCGAGCCCCTGCGTACCGAGTGCACCGAGCAGATGGGCGGCGTCCCCGGCAAGGAACGCCCGCTGGACCCGCCATCGCCGGGCCAGCCGGTGATGCAGCGTGTGCACGCCCGTGTCCAGCAGTTCGTACGGCGGGGTCTCGCCGCCGCACCAGCCCGCGAGAGTGTCCCGCACCCGGGTGATCAGGGCGTCGGGGGTGACGAGCTCGCCGCGTGGCGGGAGCAGCCAGTCCAGCCGCCACGCACCGTCCGGCAGCGGGCGCGCGGTGACCTCGGCGCCCCCGGTGCGCCACGGTGGCAGCCGGTGCAGCACGGCCTCGCCGGGCCAGGGCAGATCGGTGCGCAGCGCGGCGACGGCGTGCCGCTCCACCGCTGTGCGCCCCGGGAACCTGATGTCCAGGAGCTTGCGGACGGTGGATCTGGCGCCGTCGCAGCCGACCAGGTAACTCCCGCGCCACCAGGTTGAATCGGGTTCCCTGGTGTGCACCGTGACCCCGGCCGGATCCTGCTCAAGGGTGTCGATCCGGCTGAGCGGCGCCATGTGCACCAGCTCCTGCCCGGCGACCGCGGCCCGCAGCCCGCGCATCAGGGCGTGCTGGGGCAGATGGAGCGGGGCCGGGAGCGGATCACCGTGCGGGGAGTCCTCGCCGAGGCGCAGTTCGCGTACCAGCTGCTTGCGGCGCATGGAGCGCCAGCCCGTCCAGCGGGCGCCCTCGTCCCGGAGCGCCTTGCACCCGAGCCGCTCCACCAGGGCCGCAGTGTCCTCGCGCAGCACCACCGTCCGGGCGGGACGGGTCTCGTCCCTCCCCGGATCCTCGTCGAGGACGACGGAGGGAACGCCCTGCGCGGCGAGTGCGAGCGACAGCGTCAGGCCGACGGGCCCGGCGCCGACGACGATCACCGGGTCCACGGCGCGACTCCCTGGGCCCGTGCGGTCGGAGGAGTGGAAGCGGAAGCGGGGGCTCGGTCGGCGATCACAGAACGTATGCAACCCACTGCCGGTGCTTGCGTCAAGTGACACCCGAGCACGGCGAGGGGCGCCGGTGCATGCACCGGCGCCCCTGCGCAGAGATTACCGACGAACCGTCAGACAGCGCTTCCGTCACCGATTTTGAGCGCCGGCGCACCGATGGTCTCAAGCCCGCCGCCAGGTGCGGAACCGACCGCGGCGCCCGTGCTCTTCTTCCCGCGCCGCAGCCGGCCTTCCAGCCAGCTCGCGAACGAGGTGAGCGCGAAGTTCACCACGACGTAGAGAAGGGCGACGATCGTGAAGCACGCAATGGTGTTCGCACCGTAGTTCGCGCTCATCGGGCGGATCGAGGCCAGCAGCTCGGGGAAGGTCATCATGGCGCCACCGAGTGCGGTGTCCTTCACGATGACGACCAGCTGGCTGACGATCGCCGGCAGCATGGCCGTCACCGCCTGCGGCAGCAGCACGAACACCATGATCTGGCCCTTGCGCATGCCGATCGCCTTGGCCGCGTCCGTCTGGCCCTGCGGAAGGGAGTGGATGCCGGCGCGCACGATCTCGGCGAGCACCGAGGCGTTGTAGAGGACCAGGCCCGTGACCACGGCGTACAGCGGCCGCGAGTCGCTGCTGATGTTCGTGTACTCGGAGTACACCGCATTCGCGGTGATCATCAGGATCAGCACCGGGATGGCGCGGAAGAACTCCACCACCGCACCGGCCGGCATCCGCACCCATCGATGGTCGGAGAGTCGGCCGATGCCGAACAGGGCGCCGAGCGGCAGTGCGATGATCAGCGCGAAGAACGCCGCCTTGAGCGTGTTCTGGAGGCCCGGCCAGATGTACGTCGCCCAGGGCTGAGAGCTGGTGAAGAAGGGCTTCCACTTGATCCAGTCGAGCTGGTGCTTCTCGGCGAGGCCGAGGTACACCCACCACACCACCGCCGCGGCGCACAGCACGAACAGCACCGTGTACAGGATGTTGCGCTGCTTGGCGCGCGGTCCCTGGGCGTCGTAGAGGACGGAAGTCATCGCTTCACCGCCACCTTCTTGCTCACCCAGCCGAGGATCAGGCCGGTCGGGAGGGTCAGAACGATGAAGCCGAGCGCGAAGACCGCGGCGATCAGGATCAGCTGGGCCTCGGCCTCGATCATGCCCTTCATCAGGTACGAGGCTTCGGCGACTCCGATCGCGGAGGCGACCGTGGTGTTCTTCGTCAGCGCGATCAGCACATTGGACAGCGGGTTGACGACCGCGCGGAACGCCTGCGGGAGGACGATCAGCCGCAGCACCTGGGTGAAGCTCAGACCGAGGGCACGTGCCGCCTCGGCCTGGCCGACCGGGACGGTGTTGATGCCGGAGCGCAGTGCCTCGCACACGAAGGCGGAGGTGTAGGCGATCAGGGCGAGCACCGCGAGCCGGAAGTTGATGTCCTTGGAACCGCTGGCGCCGAGGGTGATGCTCAGGGTTTGGTAGAGGCCCAACGACGAGCACACGATGATCACGGTCAGCGGAATGTTCCGGACCACGTTCACATAGGCGGTGGCGAAGCCGCGCATCAGGGGGACCGGGCTGACCTTCATGCCGGTCAGCAGCGTTCCCCATATGAGGGAGCCGAGAGCGGAGTAGACGGTGAGCTGCACCGTCACCCAGAAGGCCCCCAACAGGTCGTAACCTTCAAGAAAGTCGAACACGATCTCCCGCGCTTCCGCGTGTAGGAGGGCATGGCGCGCCGCCGTTCAGGGACGGCGCGCCCGGTCAGCCCTGCTTCACTTGACGATGTTGCCGATCTTCGGGGCGGGCTCGTTCTTGTAGTTCGCCGGACCGAAGTTGGCCTTCACGGCCTCGTCCCAGGAACCGTCCGAGACCATCTTGGTGAGCGCGTCGTTGATCTTCTTCTTGAGGTCGGCGTCGCCCTTCTTCAGGCCGATGCCGTAGTTCTCGTTGCTCATTCCGAAGCCGGCCAGCTTGAACTTGCCCTGGAAGTCCTTCTGCGAGGCGAAACCGGCCAGGATGGAGTCGTCGGTGGTCAGCGCGTCGACGACCTTGTTCTCCAGGCCGGTCAGGCACTCCGAGTATCCGCCGAACTCCTGGAGGTCGGCCTTCGGGGCCAGCTTGTCCTTGACGTTCTGCGCCGAGGTCGAGCCGGTGACCGAACACAGCTTCTTCTTGTTCAGGTCCTCCGGCGACTTGATCGAGTCGTCGTCGGCACGGACCAGGATGTCCTGGTGCGCCAGCAGGTACGGGCCCGCGAAGTCGACCTTCTGCAGACGCTCGTCGTTGATCGAGTAGGAGGCGGCGATGAACTTGACGTCCCCGCGCTCGATCGCCGTCTCGCGGTCGGCGCTCTTGGTCTCCTTGAAGGTGATGTCCTTGGCGTCGTAACCGAGTTCCTTGGCGATGTACGTGGCGACATCGACGTCGAAACCGGTGTACTTGCCGTCGGGCGTCTTCAGACCGATACCGGGCTGGTCGATCTTGATGCCGATGGTGATCTTCTTGCTGCCGCCGGCCGAGTCGCCGCCCTTGTCGTCGGAGGAGCCACAGGCGGTGGCGGTGAGGGCGAGCGCGAGCACGGCGGCCGATGCGGCGGTGACCTTACGAAGCTGCATGGTGAACTTCCCTAGAGTTGACGCGATGTGAGTGAACAGCTGATCCGGAAATCAGTGGTGCAGGATCTTCGAAAGGAAGTCCTTGGCCCGGTCACTGCGCGGGTTGCTGAAGAACTGGTCGGGCGCCGCCTCTTCGACGATCTTCCCGTCCGCCATGAAGACGACACGGTTCGCCGCCGAGCGCGCGAAGCCCATTTCGTGGGTGACGACGACCATGGTCATGCCGTCCCGGGCGAGCTGCTGCATGACTTCCAGCACCTCATTGATCATCTCCGGGTCGAGCGCGGACGTCGGCTCGTCGAAGAGCATGACCTTGGGGTCCATCGCCAACGCCCGTGCGATGGCCACACGTTGCTGCTGGCCTCCGGAGAGCTGCGAGGGGTACTTGTCGGCCTGCGTCGCCACGCCCACCCGGTCGAGCAGCGAACGCGCCTTCTCCTCGGCAGCCGTCTTGTCCGCCTTGCGGACCTTGAGCTGCCCCAGCATCACGTTTTCGAGCACCGTCTTGTGTGCGAAGAGATTGAACGACTGGAAGACCATGCCGACATCGGCACGCAGCCTGGCCAGCTCCTTGCCCTCCTCGGGCAACGGCTTGCCGTCGATCGATATCGCGCCCGAGTCGATCGTCTCCAAGCGGTTGATCGTGCGGCACAGCGTGGACTTTCCGGACCCGGAAGGCCCGATCACAACCACGACCTCGCCCCGTGCGATGGTCAGGTCGATGTCCTGGAGCACATGCAGCGCGCCGAAGTGCTTGTTGACGTTGCTCAGTACGACAAGGTCGTTCGCCGCGGGTACGGCATCCTCGGCGGCCTTGGTCACTGAAACTCCGCTCATCGGCTTTTTGCTCCGTCCTCCTCGGTTGGGAAGGACCTTAGTGACGCAGTGCGACCACCGTCATTACATCTGAGCGGAAATTGAGCATAACGATCCGGCGGCAACCGGACACTCCGCGTGAACGGGACGGCGGGAGAGGTACCGGGGGCGTACCGGGTGCATAACGGAAACCCCGATGTAATAGGTGGGCCCTTGACTGACGTACCGGTCATCGGAGTGGATGCCCTGGTACGTGATGACGTGAAACACCTCGGTACGGGGAAGTACCGGGAAGATGGACAGTCACCGGGGAGTGCGGGAAGCCTGCACCACGAGGCGAAAGCGGAGAGGGAGGAGGGCCATGAGGCTGCTGCTCGTCGAGGACGACAACCATGTGGCGGCCGCCCTGTCCGCGGTGCTCGCCCGGCACGGCATCCAGGTCGTGCACGCGCGCAGCGGCGAGGAGGCCCTGAAGGCCCTGCTGCCGGCGGACACAGAGCCCTTCGGCGTCGTGCTCCTCGACCTCGGACTGCCCGACCAGGACGGTTACGAGGTCTGCGGGAAGATCCGCAAGCGCTGTTCCATCCCCGTGATCATGGTGACCGCGCGGGCCGATGTCCGGTCGCGGATCCACGGCCTCAACCTCGGAGCGGACGACTACGTCGTCAAGCCGTACGACACCGGTGAACTCCTCGCGCGTATCCATGCGGTCAGCAGACGCAAGTCGGCCGGGGAGGACACGGTGCAGACGCCCGTCGCCGCCCTGCGCCTCGGTCATGTCCACATCGAGCTGCCGACCCGCAGGGTCAGTGTCGACGGCGCCGAAGTCCAGCTCACCCGCAAGGAGTTCGATCTGCTCGCGCTCCTCGCCCAGCGCCCCGGTGTGGTGTTCCGCCGGGAGCAGATCATCAGCGAGGTGTGGCGCACGAGTTGGGAGGGAACGGGGCGCACGCTCGAAGTGCATGTCGCGTCCCTGCGTTCCAAGCTGCGGCTGCCCGCACTGATCGAGACCGTGCGCGGGGTCGGCTACCGGCTCGTCGCCCCGTCCGCGTAAAGGCGTACGTCCCCGGTGCGTACCCGTCTTCTCCCTCTGCTCATCGTCCTCATGGCGGCCGTGCTGCTCGCGCTCGGCTTTCCGCTGGCCGTGAGCGTGGCCGCCGCCCAGCAGCAGAGTGTGGTGATCGACCGCATCGACGACACGGCGCGCTTCGCCGCACTGGCCCAGTTCGTCACGGAACCGACCGGCAGCAACGACGAACGGCGCCGCGTGCTCCAGTCGGAGCTGGAGATGTACGACTCGGTGTACGGAATCCGGGCCGGCGTCTTCTACCGCGACGACACCGCCATGGCGAAGGCACCGGCCGACTGGCGGCTCCCTTTCGTGGGGGCGGGCCGCGAGGCGTTCAGGGAGGCGCTCCTCGGGCGACGCAGTCATGATCCGCCGCAGGTCTGGCCCTGGCAGCGCGGCCGGGTCGTCGTCGCCTCGCCCGTCGTACGGGACGGCGATGTGGTCGCCGTCGTCGTTCTCGACTCGCCCACCGGCGAGATGCGCACCCGCACGCTGCGCGGCTGGCTGCTGATCGCGGCGGGCGAGGTGGTCGCCATGTTGGTGGCCGTCGGCGCCGCGATCCGGCTCACCGGCTGGGTCCTGCTGCCCGTCCAGACCCTGGACGCGGCGGCCCACGACATCGCCAGCGGCCGGATGCGGTCCAGGGTGGTGGCATCGGGAGGGCCGCCGGAACTCAGACGCCTGGCCCGTTCGTTCAACGAAATGGCCGACAACGTCGAGGAAGTGCTGGAGCAGCAGCGCGCTTTCGTCGCCGACGCCTCGCATCAACTGCGCAACCCCCTCGCCGCACTGCTGCTGCGCATCGAGCTCCTCGCCCTCGAACTCCCCGAGGGGAACGAGGAGATCGCCTCCGTCCGCATGGAGGGAAAGCGCCTCGGGCAGGTCCTGGACGACCTGCTGGACCTGGCGCTGGCCGAGCACGCCGCGGCCGACCTCCAGCTCACCGACATAGGCGCGCTCACCGCGGAACGGGTGGCTTCCTGGCGCCCGTTCGCGGAGGAGAACGGTGTACGGCTGACGGCCGACGGGGCATCCGCCGTGACAGCCTGGGCGGATCCCATCGCGCTGTCCAGCGCCCTCGACGCCGTCATCGACAACGCGTGCAAGTTCACCCCCGCCGGTGAAGAGGTCCGTGTCACCGTCGCGGCCGGCCGCGACACCGTCACCGTGGCCGTCGCCGACCGCGGCCCGGGGCTGACCGATGAGGAGCTGGAGCGGATCGGCGACCGCTTCTGGCGCAGCGCCCAGCACCAGAACGTGCAGGGGTCCGGTCTCGGGCTCTCCATCTCCCACGCACTGCTCGCCGCGGGCGGCGGCTCTCTTTCCTATGCCCCGCACGAGCCACACGGGCTGCGGGTGACGGTGGCGGTTCCGCGCAACGGTCCGAGCGACTGACTCCGGTACCGGGTCCCGCGACGGCGCACCCCGACGGAGTGCGTCAGGGCTTGACCGACCGGTAGTAGCGTCTGGCCCCGTCGTGCAGTTCCAGCGGATCGGTGTAGATCGCCGTCCGCAGATCCACCAGCTGCGCCGCATGCACCTCGCTTCCGATGCGGTCCCGGCTGTCGATCACCGTCCGGGTGAACGCCTCGGTCATCGCCGGATCCGTGCGGTCCGTGGTGACCAGCACGTTGGCGACGGCCACCGTCGTGATGGCCGATTCCTGCTGGGCGCTGCGGTACGCGTCGGCGGGCATCACGGCCGAGCGGTAGTAGCGGGTGGGGCCGCCCCCGGCCCGCAGCCGCTTGATCAGCGATGCCTCCAGGGGCACCAGCCTGATCGGGAAGCGGTCCGACAGCTCCTGCACAGCGGTGGTCGGCAGCCCGCCGGACCAGAAGAAGCCATCGAGAAGACCGTTCTGCAACTGCGTCGGCATCGTGTCGATCCCGGCCGGGACCGGAGTGATGCCGTGCGTCGGATCAAGACCCGCGGCGGTCATCAGCCGGTCGGCGACCAACCGCACGCCCGAACCCTTCTGCCCCACCCCGATCCGCTTGCCGGCGAGATCCGAGACGGTCTGCACGTCCGAGTCCCGGGGCACCACCAGCTGGATGTAGTCGTCGTACAGCCGGACGCAGCCGCGCAGCCGGTCGGCCCCTGCCTTGCCGTCCCGTAGATATGTGGAGAGGGCATCGGTCGTGGCGATGGTGAAGTCGGCCTTCCCGGTCGCCACCCGCTCGATGTTCTGCTGGGAGCCCTCGCTGGTCTGCAGCCGTATCGAGACCATGGGCAGGTCCTTGGCGAGCGCTCCCCTGAGCCGCTCGCCGTAGCGGTGGTAGACCCCGCTGCGCACCCCCGTGCTGAAGGTCAGCGATCCGCTCGGCGGCGGATCCCCGAGCGGCAGCACCCACCACAGCAGCAGCCCGAGAACGACGGCAACGGCGGCGCCCCCCTGAAGAGTGCGTCGGCGGCCGATACGGGACAGTGCGTGGAGCATGGCGCGATCCTGCCAGCTCGCTCCTCGTGATGGCCAGGGCCGGTCCTGTGGAAGAGGGGCCCGGGGTGTCCGTACGACCTCGTACCCTGGTGGACGAGATGAGCGAGGTAGAGGGTTTGAAAACGTACGAGGTGCGCACCTACGGGTGCCAGATGAACGTCCACGACTCCGAGCGGCTGTCGGGGCTGCTGGAGGGCGCGGGGTACGTACGTGCGCCCGAGGGCGCCGACGGTGACGCCGATGTCGTCGTCTTCAACACCTGCGCGGTGCGGGAGAACGCGGACAACAAGCTCTACGGCAATCTCGGCCGGCTTGCCCCGATGAAGACGAAGCGGCCCGGGATGCAGATCGCGGTCGGTGGCTGTCTGGCGCAGAAGGACCGCGACACGATCGTCCAGCGGGCCCCATGGGTCGACGTCGTCTTCGGAACGCACAACATCGGCAAGCTGCCGGTGCTTCTGGAGCGCGCCCGTATCCAGGAGGAGGCGCAGATCGAGATCGCCGAATCCCTGGAGGCCTTCCCCTCCACCCTCCCCACCCGCCGCGAGTCCGCCTACGCCGCGTGGGTCTCCATCTCCGTCGGCTGTAACAACACCTGTACCTTCTGCATCGTCCCGGCGCTGCGCGGCAAGGAGAAGGATCGTCGCACCGGCGACATCCTGGCCGAGATCGAGGCACTGGTCGCCGAGGGAGTCTCCGAGATCACCCTGCTCGGCCAGAACGTGAACGCGTACGGCTCCGACATCGGCGACCGCGAGGCCTTCTCCAAGCTGCTGCGCGCCTGCGGGAAGATCGAGGGCCTGGAGCGGGTCCGCTTCACTTCGCCGCACCCCCGCGACTTCACCGACGACGTGATCGCGGCGATGGCCGAGACACCGAACGTGATGCCGCAGTTGCACATGCCGATGCAGTCGGGTTCGGACACGATCCTGAAGGCGATGCGGCGCTCGTACCGGCAGGAGCGGTTCCTCGGCATCATCGAGAAGGTACGCGCCGCGATGCCGGACGCCGCCATCTCCACCGACATCATCGTGGGCTTCCCCGGCGAGACGGAGGAGGACTTCGAGCAGACCATGCACGCGGTCCGCCAGGCGCGCTTCGCCAACGCCTTCACCTTCCAGTACTCCAAGCGGCCCGGAACCCCGGCTGCCGACATGGAGGGGCAGATCCCGAAGGAGGTCGTCCAGGAGCGGTACATGCGCCTGTCCGCCCTCCAGGAGGAGATCTCCTGGGACGAGAACAAGAAGCAGGTCGGCCGCACCCTGGAGATCATGGTCGCTGAGGGCGAGGGCCGTAAGGACGGTGCCACACACCGTCTCTCCGGCCGTGCTCCCGACAACCGTCTGGTCCACTTCACCAAGCCGGAGGAGGACGTGCGCCCCGGCGATGTGGTGACGGTCGAGATCACCTACGCCGCCCCGCACCACCTGCTTGCCGAGGGCGCTCCGCTTGGCGTGAGGCGGACCCGGTCCGGGGACGCCTGGGAGAGGCGCACCGTCGCCGAGGCCGCCAAGCCGGCCGGAGTGATGCTGGGGCTGCCCGGCATCGGCGCCCCGGCGCCGCTGCCGCCCGCGGCGGCTCCCGGCTGCGGGTGCGACTGACCTCGCAGGAGAAGGCGGCACGGACCCGCGGCCGGTAGGCCGGGTCGTGGACCCGTGGCCGGAGGGGGCGGGGAAACAGGCGGAATCGGCTGACGCAGTACGCTGCCCAGCATGCTTGTCGCCGCAGCTGTCTGCCCCTGTCCGCCCGTGCTGGTACCCGAGGTCGCCGCCGGAGCCGCGCCCGAGCTCCGAGCCGCGAGGACCGCGTGCATCGACGCCCTTGGTGTGCTCGCCGCGGCCCGCCCCGACCTGCTGATCGTGATCGGGCCCGCGGATCCCGATGGCCGGGGGCCGCATCCCGAGGGGGCCCGGGGCTCCTTCCAGGGCTTCGGCGTCGATCTCGACGTCCGGCTCGGGCTCGGGGGAGCCCCCGGGGCTACGGCGGAGCGCCCGCTTCCGCCGTCCCTCTCGGTCGGCGCGTGGCTCCTTGCCCGGGCGAAGTGGGCGGACGCGCCGATCGAGGGTCTCGGCGTGGGGGAGACGCTCGAAGCCGGGCTCTGCGCGAGCTCCGGACGGGAGCTGGCGACCAGGGCCCGCCGCGTGGCCATGCTGGTGATGGGCGACGGCAGCGCCTGCCGCACAGTCAAGGCCCCCGGCTATCTGGACGAGCGTGCCCTCTCGTTCGACACGGAGGTGTCACGGGCCCTGGGCGCCGCGGACCTCGCCGTGCTGCGTGCGCTGGACGAGTCGCTGGCGTACGAACTGAAGGTGGCGGGCCGGGCGCCGTGGCAGGTGCTGGCGGGTGCGGCGGAAGGAGCCGGGCTGAGCGGGCGGCTGCTCTACGAGGACGCTCCGTACGGCGTCGGATACATGGTCGCCACCTGGTCCTGAGACCGGATCCTGTCGGTTTCGGACCGGTTCGGAGAGTTCCGGGCGGCGCACGCACGTGACGGCCGCGGAGCGATGCCGCTCCACGGCCGTCCACCGTGAACAGGTCGAGGTGCCGAGGTCAGGAAGTCGGCGGCGGCGTACCGCCCTCGCCCATGTGGGACAAACGGTCAATCGCACCCTTGGCCTTCTGCGAGCCGGACTCGATCTTGTCGCTGTACTTGCCCTTTGTCTTTTGATCGACTGTTCGTGCGGCCTTGTCGATCCCATGGTCGATCTTGTCCCCGTGCTGCTGCGCGAGGCCGCCGACCTTGTCCTTCGCCGGACTCAGCTTGGCCTTCAGACTGTCCATGAAGCCCATCGGACACCTTCCCTGCTGGGGGACTATGTGTGGGCGTTCTCTCCGGTCTCGTTGTCCGCCGCTTCGTCGGCCGACTGCTGCTTCGGGATTTCCACGCCATCGGAGGACTCCGACACGGTGGACGTCACCGACTCGTCCACCGTCGCCCCGGACGAGGCCGAAGCGGCGGCCTGGGAAGCCTCGTCCGTCGGCGGCGCGACGGCTTCCTCGGCCGACGCCTCGACCGCTCCGCAGGAGGAACGGCGAAACCATGAAAAAACGCCCATATTTGCTCCATATTTTACTCGTGCGATCGAAATTCCGCGCCGCCCGGAGCGTCTCATTGCGCCACTCGGGCCCTCGTCCGTCAGCCCTCGTCGGGCCTTCGGTCGTCCGACCGCCTGCCGGGCGGGGGCCGGTCCGAACCGGCGCGCGAAACCTCGGAACAGCAAACGACTCCGGCTTCGTGCCGTCACGTAACTCGTTCGGGGAGAGGTCTGGAGATTTGCGAGACTGGGGCAGTGAGTAGTCCATCTCCCGCACCGCGGGTCATCGCCGTCGTCGGTCCCACTGCAGCCGGAAAGTCCGATCTGGGGGTATTCCTGGCCCAGCAGCTCGGTGGCGAAGTGGTCAATGCCGACTCCATGCAGCTCTACCGGGGGATGGATATCGGCACCGCGAAGCTGACGCTCGCCGAGCGCGGATCCGTACCCCACCGACTGCTGGACATCTGGGACGTGACCGAGACGGCCAGCGTCGCCGAGTACCAGCGGCTGGCCCGCGCCGAGATCGACCGGCTGCTCGCCGAGGGCCGGACCCCGGTTCTGGTCGGCGGCTCCGGGCTGTACGTGAAGGGTGCGATCGACGCACTGGAATTCCCCGGCACGGACCCCGGCGTACGCGCCAGACTGGAACAGGAACTGGCGGATCACGGCTCAGGGGCACTGCACGGCAGGCTCGCCGCCGCAGACCCCGAGGCGGGCCGCGCCATCCTGCCGAGCAACGGCCGCCGCATCGTCCGGGCCCTCGAAGTCATCGAGATCACCGGCAAGCCCTTCACAGCCAACCTCCCGGGTAACGAAGCGGTCTACGACGCGGTCCAGATCGGCGTCGACGTGGCCCGCCCCGAACTCGACGAACGCATCGCCCTCCGGGTCGACCGGATGTGGGAGGCAGGGCTCGTGGACGAGGTGCGGACTCTGGAGGCCTGCGGTCTGCGTGAGGGGCGCACCGCCTCCCGTGCGCTCGGCTATCAGCAGGTGCTTGCCGCACTGGCCAACGAGTGCACGGAGGGCGAGGCGCGCGCCGAGACGGTCCGCGCCACCAAACGCTTCGCGCGGCGTCAGGACTCCTGGTTCCGCCGCGACCCCCGCGTCCAGTGGCTGAGCGGCGCCGCGGAGCACCGCGGGGAACTCCTGCACCAGGCGCTGGCGTTGGTCGAACGAGCGGTTACAGCCTGATCACGTGATGGCATCGGGAAGCCCTGCCCGTCATTAAGGCGACCGGGAGCGTGCCATCATCGAGCATCGATCGACCAGTGGAGTCCGAGTTGGGAGGGCGCGTGGCGATGGAGGCCGGCCCTCGCGACACAGAACAAGACGCACCGGACACGCAGCACGAGGCGGGACGCCTGAGCCCTGACGGGCCCGACGAGCCCCAGGTGACCCCCGAGGTCGAGGTCGAGCTGCGGCCCGTGCGCCGTCTGAGGATCTGGCAGCTCGCTCCGATCGTCATGCTTGCCGCGGTCGGTTCGCTGATGTTCGCCTTCCCGCTCGCCTTCGAGTTCGGCGACGGGGGCGCCGTCGTCGCCATGCTCGGTCTGCTGATCAGCTGCTGCGCGGCGGGCTGGGGGATGATGGCCGCCCGCCGTGTCGGCCACACCTGGCCGGGCCTGCCGCCCCGGGGCTCGGGGGAGCGCCCCGACTGGCGCGTGATCGCCCTGTACATGGCCGTGTGCGGCGCACTGGTCGCGCTGGCCATCTGGCGCGTGGCGCGACTGCGCTGAGTCCGGGCTCGCGCCCGGCCCGCCCGTCATCTGGCCCCCGCCGCGCCCGTCCACCGTCCGGCCCGGCTTCGTCCGCTGTCGGCGCGGCCTCGTACAGTTGCCCTGTGAGCACCCCGCAGATCGCCTTCCTCAAGGGCCATGGCACCGAGAACGACTTTGTGATCGTTCCCGACCCGGACAACGCCGTCGACCTGCCCGCATCCGTCGTCGCCCGGCTCTGCGACCGGCGGGCCGGTATCGGCGGTGACGGGCTGCTGCACGTCGTCCGGTCCGCCGCACACCCCGAGGCGCGGACCATGGCGGCCGACGCCGAGTGGTTCATGGACTACCGCAATGCCGACGGCTCGATCGCCGAGATGTGCGGCAACGGCGTGCGGGTCTTCGCCCACTATCTGCAGCGCGCCGGCCTGGTCGAGGAGGGCGACCTCGCGGTCGCCACCCGCGGCGGCGTGAAGAAGGTCCACCTTGCCAAGGGCGGCGACATCACGGTCTCCATGGGGCGCGCCCTGCTCCCCGAGGACGGCGTCACGGTCACCGTGGACGGCCGCAGCTGGGACGCGCGCAACGTCAACATGGGCAACCCGCACGCGGTGGCCTTCGTCGACGACCTGGCACACGCGGGCGAGCTGCGCTCCGTACCGCCGTTCAGCCCTGCCGCCGTTTACCCCGACGGCGTCAACATCGAGTTCGTCGTGGACCGCGGACCGCGCCATGTGGCGATGCGGGTCCACGAGCGCGGTTCCGGCGAGACCCGCTCCTGTGGCACCGGCGCCTGCGCCGTGGCCGTCGCCGCCGCCCGCAGGGACGGCGCGGACCCCGCGGAGAGCGGTACCCCGGTCACGTACACCGTCGACCTGCCGGGCGGCACCCTTGTGATCACCGAGCGGCCGGACGGCGAGATCGAGATGACCGGAGCCGCCGTCATCGTCGCCGAGGGCAAGATCGATCCGGCCTGGCTCGAAACGGTGACCGGCTAGAGCCTCGCTCGAATGGGTGATCCGGTTCACGCTGAGCGAGAGCCGGACTCCGCCACGTGGTGGGGTCGGTAGCATCAAGCACCGGCCCGGAGGCGCGTCCGCACCTCCCCACCGCCGGTCGACGTTTGCCGGAGGTGCCCCATGAGCGCAGAGGCCACCAACCCAGGTGCTCCCATCCGCAGACGAGGCCGCCCCCGGATCGATCTCCGCAGGCTCGGCCGCGTCGCCGTGCTCGGACCGGTCTCCCGTGACCGGCTGCCCGACGCGATCGGTCACGTCGCCGAGGCCCACCGGGCCCACTACCCGGACGCCGATCTCACCATCCTCCACAAGGCCTACGTCCTGGCGGAGTCCTCCCACCGGGGGCAGATGCGCAAGAGCGGCGAGCCCTACATCACGCACCCGCTCGCGGTCACGCTGATCCTCGCCGAGCTCGGGGCCGAGACCACGACACTGACCGCTTCGCTGCTCCACGACACGGTCGAGGACACCGAGGTGACCCTCGATCAGGTCCGGGAACAGTTCGGCGACGAGGTCTGCTACCTCGTCGACGGCGTCACCAAACTGGAGAAGGTCGACTACGGGGCGGCGGCCGAACCCGAGACGTTCCGCAAGATGCTGGTCGCCACCGGGGACGACGTCCGGGTCATGTCGATCAAGCTTGCCGACCGGCTGCACAACATGCGCACCCTCGGGGTGATGCGCCCGGAAAAACAGGCGAGGATCGCCAGGGTCACCCGCGACGTGCTGATCCCGCTCGCCGAACGGCTCGGGGTGCAGGCACTCAAGACCGAGCTGGAGGATCTTGTCTTCGCGATCCTCCATCCCGAGGAGTACGCACACACCCGGGTGCTGATCGCCGCGGCCTCGGCACCGGAATCCGGCTCCCCGGGCGCCACCGGCGACCTCCTGTCCGTCATCGCCGAGAACGTCAGAACCGTGCTGCGGGACGCCGACATCCCCGCAGAAGTCCTCATCAGGCCCCGCCATTACGTCTCCGTGCACCGCGTCAGGATCAAACGCGGAGAGCTGCGCGGCACCGACTTCGGGCGGCTGCTCGTGCTCGTCGGCGAGGACGCCGACTGCTATGCCGTCCTCGGCGAGCTCCACACCTGCTTCACCCCCGTGATCTCCGAGTTCAAGGATTTCATCGCGGCTCCCAAATTCAACCTGTACCAGTCACTGCACACGGCTGTGGTGGGCGCGGAGGGCGCGGTCGCGGAAGTCCTCATCCGTACCCATCGGATGCACAAGGTCGCCGAGGCGGGCGTGATCGCCCTCGGCAACCCCTACACCGCGGACGGCACCCCCGCGCTGCCGCAGGCCGAACCCGCGGACGGTGAGCGCGCCGACCCGACGCGGCCCGGCTGGCTCTCCCGGCTCCTCGCCTGGCAGCAGTCCGCCCCCGACCCGGACACCTTCTGGACCACCCTCCGCGCCGACCTCGCCGAGGACCGCGAGATCACGGTCTTCCGCACCGATGGCGGCACGCTCGGACTCCCCGCCGGCGCCAGTTGCGTCGACGCCGCCTACGCGCAGTACGGCGACGAGGCCCACAGCTGTATCGGGGCCCGGGTCAACGGTCGGCTCGCCACGCTCTCCACCGTGCTCAGCGACGGGGACACCGTGCAGCTGCTGCTCGCCGAGGACGCCGCCTCCGGTCCCTCACCGGACTGGCTCGACCACGCCCGTACGCCCGCCGCGCGCATCGCCATCACCGGGTGGCTCGACGCCCACCCGGAGGGTGCGGAGGGGACGTACGGCAGCCAGCCCGCGGGCCGCAGGCCCGAGCGGCAGTCGGCGGACCTGTCGGACGCCGGAGTCAACCGGGCCGCACGCCGCGCCGCGACCGTCGTCGTGGACATGCCGGACGCCACCGTACGGCTCGCAGGCTGCTGTACCCCCGTACCGCCCGACGACGTCACCGGATTCACCGTGCGCGGCGGCGTCGTCACCGTGCACCGGCGAGAGTGTCCCGGGGTGGCCCGGATGCAGGCAGGGGGCCGGACGCCCGTCACGGTGGGCTGGGGCGACACGGCGGAATGCCGGGTCACCCTGGTCGCTGAGTCCTTCGGCCGGCCAGGGCTGCTCGCCGATCTCACCGAGGCCATCGCGTCGGCGGATGCGGCGATCATCTACGCCACCGTGGAACCGCCCAGCGAACAACGTGTTCGGCACACCTACACCCTGCAGCTCCCGGACGCAGCCGGACTGCCCGCACTGATGCGCGCGATGCGGGACGTACCGGGGGTGTACGACGTGAACCGCGCCCAGCACCCGGCCGCCGCCGTCTGAACCAGTCGTCCGCGGCGCCCAGCTGTCCCGGCGACCTCGTTCGAGTGGCGCGGCGCGTGCCGCGCCCGTACCCGCGCGGGTCGCTGGTAGCCGTAGTCCATGCCGTTCATCCCCCGCCGCCTGCGGGCCGCCCTGCTGGCCACCGCATCGGCCACCCTCGTTGCCGCCACCCTGCCCTCGCCCGTGCCGCTCGGCATCGGGGATTCACTCTTCCCCACCCTCGGCAACCCGGGGTACGACGTCCTCTCGTACGACATCGGATTCACCTACCACGGCAACAACAGCAAACCCCTGGACGCCGTCACCACGATCGACGCGCGGACCACCGAGCCGCTGGACCGGATCAACCTCGACTTCACCCGCGGCACCGTCCGTTCCGTCGCGGTCAACGGCCTGCGCGCCGACTTCGCCGTCACGGGCGAGGACCTTGTCGTCGAGCCCCTCGGCACGCTGCCCGCCGGAGTGCCGCTCCGGATCACCGTCCGGCACACCAGCGACCCCAGTGGCGACCAGGACAGCGGCGGCTGGCTGCGCACCTCCGACGGCCTGGCCATGGCCAACCAGGCCGACGCCGCGCACCGGGTCTTCCCCAGCAATGACCACCCCTCCGACAAGGCCTACTTCACATTCCGGGTCACTGCCCCCAAGGACCTGACGGCGGTGGCCAACGGCCTGCCCGTCGGCACGGTCCGGCACGGCGCCTCGACCACCTGGACGTATCGGACCGAGCACCCCATGGCCACCGAACTGGCCCAGGTCTCCATCGGGCACTCGACCGTCCGGAAGCGGACGGGGCCGCACGGGCTGCCGATTCGTGATGTGGTGCCGACCGCGGACGCCGCCCGCCTGGAGCCCTGGCTCAAGAAGACGCCCGGACAGCTCAAGTGGATGGAGCGCCAGGTCGGCCGCTACCCCTTCGAGACGTACGGACTGCTGGTCGCCGACACGGAGACCGGTTTCGAACTGGAGACCCAGACACTGACGCTCTTCGAACGGACCCTGTTCACCAACAAGGCATATCCCCAGTGGTACGTCGACTCGCTCATGGTTCATGAGCTGGCCCACCACTGGTTCGGCGACAGCGTCTCCCCGCAGGCCTGGTCCGATCTCTGGCTCAGCGAAGGACATGCCAGCTGGTACGAGGCCCGCTACGCGGAGGAGCACGCCAAGAAGTCGCTGGTGAACCGGATGCGTGACGCCTACATCCTGTCCGACGGCTGGCGCGCAGTCGGAGGCCCGCCGGCCCGTCCCTCCGCACCCTCGCCGGGACAGAAGATCAGCCTCTTCCGGCCCGTGGTGTACGACGGCAGCGCGCTGGTCCTCTACGCGCTGCGACAGGAGATCGGCAAGAGCGCCTTCGGCCGGCTGGAACGCCGCTGGGTGAGGAAGCACCGGGACTCCACCGCCACCACGGCGGACTTCGTCCGGCTGGCGTCAGAGATTGCGGGACGCGACCTGACCGCATTCTTCGACGGCTGGCTGTACAGCGAGAAGACCCCGTCGATGCCCGGGCACCCGGACTGGCGCAGCACGCATCCCGCCGGACACCGGTAAACCCGGGTGACGGGGCCGTCCGGGCCGTGCCACTATCGACGGGTCGCCGCGGCAGCCGGACCGGAGATTCTCCCGAGCGGGAATCTTCCGGACAGGTCACGCGTTGTGACTGACGTAACGGACTTCCATCGACGTAAGGATCCAATGACCTCCTCTTCTTCCCTTCCCCAGGACGCGCAGAATGCGCAGAGTGCCACGGAGAACGTCACCGAGAGCCTCACCGAAAGCCTTCGGGCCGACGCCCTGATGGAAGAGGACGTCGCCTGGAGCCACGAGATCGACGGAGAGCGGGACGGCGAGCAGTTCGACCGCTCCGAGCGTGCGGCACTGCGGCGTGTGGCGGGCCTCTCCACAGAGCTTGAGGACGTCACCGAGGTCGAGTACCGGCAGCTGCGCCTGGAGCGTGTGGTGCTGGTCGGCGTCTGGACCTCGGGGACCGTGCAGGACGCCGAGAACTCCCTCGCGGAACTGGCGGCGCTGGCCGAGACGGCGGGTGCTCAGGTGCTGGACGCCGTCTTCCAGCGGCGCGACAAGCCCGACCCGGCCACCTACATCGGCTCGGGCAAGGCGCTGGAGCTGCGTGACATCGTCCTCGAATCAGGAGCCGACACCGTCGTCTGCGACGGTGAGCTCAGCCCCGGCCAGCTGATCCATCTGGAGGACGTGGTCAAGGTCAAGGTGGTCGACAGGACCGCCCTGATCCTCGACATCTTCGCCCAGCACGCGAAGTCCCGAGAGGGCAAGGCACAGGTCTCGCTGGCACAGATGCAGTACATGCTGCCGCGCCTGCGCGGTTGGGGGCAGTCGCTCTCCCGTCAGATGGGCGGCGGCGGTTCCAGCGGCGGTGGCGGCATGGCCACCCGTGGTCCCGGTGAGACCAAGATCGAAACGGACCGGCGCCGGATCCGCGAGAAGATGGCGAAGATGCGCCGGGAGATCGCGGAGATGAAGACCGGCCGCGAGATCAAGCGGCAGGAGCGCAAGCGCAACAAGGTGCCCTCGGTCGCCATTGCCGGTTACACCAACGCGGGCAAGTCGTCGCTGCTCAACCGGCTGACCGGTGCGGGCGTCTTGGTGGAGAACGCACTCTTCGCCACACTCGACCCGACCGTGCGCCGGGCCGAGACGCCGACCGGCCGGCTCTACACCCTGGCCGACACCGTCGGGTTCGTTCGGCATCTTCCGCACCACCTCGTCGAGGCGTTCCGCTCCACGATGGAGGAGGTCGGCGAGTCCGACCTGATCCTGCACGTGGTGGACGGCTCGCACCCGGTGCCCGAGGAGCAGCTCGCCGCGGTGCGCGAAGTGATCCGCGAAGTGGGTGCGCTGGACGTGCCCGAGGTCGTGGTGATCAACAAGGCGGATGCGACCGACCCGCTGGTCCTCCAGCGTCTGCTGCGGAACGAGAAGCACGCCATCGCCGTCTCGGCGCGGACCGGGGCCGGAATCGACGAGCTGCTCGCGCTCATCGATGCCGAACTGCCCCGGCCGTCGGTCGAGATCGAGGCACTCGTGCCGTACACGCACGGCGGACTCATCTCCCGGGCGCACGCCGACGGCGAAGTGATCTCTGAGGAACACACCTCGGAGGGCACCCTCCTCAAGGCGCGGGTGCACGAGGAACTGGCCGCGGACCTTGCGCCGTTCGTGCCCGTGGCGCACTGACAGCACGACACAGTACGGACCGAAGGCCCGCCCCCTCGTCGTGAGGGAGCGGGTCTTCGGGTGTGAACCGGACCGTGACTATCGGCCGGCGAACTTGTCGCTCATCATGTTGAAGATCTCCTGCGCGCCCCGGCCCAGGTGGGGTCCTGCGAGCCAGCCCGCAGTCGCCGGGCCGATGGAGGTGTTGGAGACCAGCGCCGGCTTGCCGTCGGAGCCTTCACTGAACCAGCCGCCACCGGAGGAACCGCCGGTCATGGTGCAGCCGATGCGGTACATCGTCGGGGTGCTGGGGCTGATGGAGAGCCGGCCGGGGCGGTCGATGCACTTGTGCATGATCAGACCGTCGTACGGGGCGGCGGCGGGGTAGCCCCAGGCGCCCATGGCGCTGATTTGCGAGATCTCGGGGGCGTCGAAGTTGACCGGCAGGGCGTTCCCCACGGTCTCCTCAAGCGACTTGGTGCCGCTTTCCGGCTTCACGTGCAGCACGGAGTAGTCGTAAGGAGCGCCCTCGCCGCCTGTGGGGCCGCCATTGGCGATCCATTCACCGGAGGTTGTGACCCAGTCGGCCCAGTACGCGCCGTACGGAGCGATCTCCTCGGGGCGGGCGTTCTCCAGAGCGGCGGCGGACTTGCCCTTGTCGTTGTAGGCGGGAACGAAGACGATGTTGCGGTACCAGCCACCCTTGGAACCGGCGTGAACACAGTGTCCGGCCGTCCACACCAGGTTGGACCTGCCCGGGTTCTTCGGGTCCTTGACGACCGTGCCCGAGCAGACCATGGACCCCTCGGGGGAGTCGAAGAACACCTTGCCGACCGGGGCGGCATGCTCGTGGTACGGGAGGTCCTCGGGCTCTGCCTTGACCGGTGCGGGCTCCGGGTCCGTGACGCCCTGGTCGCCGGAGAAGTCACTGGCCGCCATCGTCTTCGCCGGGTCCTTGGCGGACTTCATCCGCTCGGGCTTCCACAGCCCGTCGATCACCGGGTTGACGAAGTCCTTGGCCTCACGCAGCCACGTGTCCTTGTCCCAGTTCTTCCACTCGCCGTTCTTCCACTTCTCCGGGTCGACGCCGTGCTTCTTGAGCGTCTCGGCCAGATCGGCGGATATGCCGCCGCCGGTGCCGTTGCCACCGGCGGATTCGGCGGCGGGCTTGTCGGCCGCCTTGTCCTCGCTCGGACCACATGCTGTGGCCGTCAACGCGAGAGCGGCGACGAGGCCGGTCGCGACGAGCAGTGGACGTATGGATCGCATGGAAAATTTCCCCCTGAAACACTCAGAAAATGCCATGAACGTGTCATGTTAGGCGCCGGGCCGATGGCCACCCCGAGATGCAGGCCCACCCTATGACGGTCCGGCGGATGCTTTCCGCCACCGAGCACCGGCGCATGAGGGGGCGCCTGGGGGCCGGGCACCGCCCGGCCCCCAGGCGCCCTCGACGGACTGCTGTCGTGCCGAGGGTTCCCTGAACAACCGTCACCGGCAATGCTGCCGGTGGCAGTTCGTGCGCCTTACTGTCCTGCGTACTTCTTGCTGACCGCGTCGTAGACGCCCTTGGCCTCCTTGCCGAGGCGCGGCCCTGCCAGCCAGCCGGCCGTCACCGGGCCGATGGACGTGTTCGACACCAGTGCGGGCTTGCCGTCCTGGCCCGCTGCGACCCAGCCACCGCCGGAGGAGCCGCCGGTCATGGAGCACCCGATGCGGTACATCGTCGGGTCTGCCTCGGTGAGCGAGAGGCGGCCCGGCTTGTCCTTGCACTGCAGCATCGTCTGGCCGTCGTACGGCGGAGCGGCCGGGAATCCGGTTGCCGTCATGTTGTCGATCTTCGGCACGGCCGGGGCGTTGAACTCGACGGGCAGCGCCGAACCGATCGTCTCCTCAAGGGACTTCCCGGTCGATCCCTTCTCCGGGGCCACATGCAGGACCGCGAAGTCGTACGGGGCTCCCTGGCCACCGGTGGGGCCGCCGTCGGCGATCCACTGGTCGGAGGTCTGCGCCCACTGCCCCCACCACACGCCATAGGGTGCGATCTTCTCCTTGGGCGCGCTCTTCAGTTCGGCGAGCGACAGGCCGCTGTTGTTGTACGACGGCACGAAGGCGATGTTGCGGTACCAGCCGCCCTTCTTGCCCGCGTGTACACAGTGTCCGGCGGTCCACACCATGTTGGACTTTCCGGGATTGGCCGGGTCCTTCACCACGGTTGCGGAGCAGACCATGGAACCCTCGGGACCGTCGAAGAAGAGCTTCCCCGACTCTGCGGCATTGCCGTGGTAAGGCGACTGCACATTCGTGGCCTGGACCGGCGCGGGCGTCGGGTCCGTCACACCCTTGTCATCCGAGATGTCGTTGTCGACCGGCTGCTCGGGCGCCTTGTCGGCATCCCGCATACGGGCCGGGTCCCAGAGCCCCTCGATGATCGGGTTGATGAAGTCCTTGGCCTCACGCAGCCACGTGTCCTTGTCCCAGTTCTTCCACTCGCCGTTCTTCCACTTGTCGAGGTCGACTCCGTGTTCCTTGAGCCGGTCCCGCAGATCATCCGGAATAGTGATCTTGTCGTCCGTGGTCTGCCCGACGGAGTTGCTCGGCTCGGCATTCGCACCGTCCTCGCTCGGCCCGCAGGCAGTGGCCGTGAGCGTGAGAACGGCGGTGACCGCGGCCACGGCGAGCACGGAGGAGGGCGTGGGACGTCCGCTCCTCCCCGGACGTGCGGTGAGAACTGGTCGAATCGGTCGCATGCGGTGATCCCCCTGGGACTTCGTAACTCAGCACTTCTGTAGTGCATTTGGGCACTCTTCCGACGCACCGCCCCCTCCGGTGACGGTGCCCGGAGTGTCGGCACGGCCCCCCACTATGCCGGTGCCGGTGGGGACGGTACGCAGCAGGTCCACGGTTCCGTCTCCGCAAGGATCTTCCGACTTACCCGTGATCCCCTGTGCGCGGCGTCGTTGGTACGTACGAGGGACTTACGGACAGCGTTCATCGCCGCAGTCCGTTCATGCGGAAACGTACTGACGTGCAACGCAACTGTGACAGCGGGAGGACCAGAAGCCGTGGCCGTGACCGAACCAGCTCCGGTGGCACCACCCGCGGTGCACGAGGGAATCCTGCGCCGCCAGTCGCTGCGCGAATCGGCCGCTCGCACCTATGCGCGGTCACTGCCGATCGTGCCGGTGCGGGCCCGCGGGCTGACCATCGAAGGTGCGGACGGACGGCGCTATCTCGACTGTCTCTCCGGAGCCGGCACGCTGGCGCTCGGGCACAACCATCCGGTGGTTCTGGAAGCGATCAAGAAGGTCATCGACTCGGGTGCGCCCCTCCACGTCCTCGACCTCGCGACCCCGGTCAAGGACGCCTTCACCACGGAACTGTTCGCCACACTGCCACGGCAGTTCGCCGACAACGCCCGCATCCAGTTCTGTGGACCGGCCGGCACGGACGCCGTCGAGGCGGCCTTCAAACTGGTCCGTGCCGCGACCGGGCGCAGCGGACTCCTGGCCTTCACCGGCGCCTACCACGGGATGACGGCGGGAGCCCTTGCGGCCTCGGGCGGAGCCGACGACGTCGGCGTGACCCGGCTCCCCTTCCCGCTGCAGTACCGGTGCCCGTTCGGTATCGGTGGCGAACGCGGTGCCGACATCGCCGCCCGGTGGACCGAGAGCCTGCTGGACGATCCCAAGGGCGGAGTACCCACGCCGGCCGGAATGATCGTCGAACCGGTGCAGGGGGAGGGCGGCGTGAACCCCGCCCCCGACGGCTGGATGCGCCGGATGCGTGAGATCACCGCCTCCCGATCCATCCCCCTGATCGCCGACGAGGTCCAGACCGGCGTCGGCCGGACCGGCGCCTTCTGGGCAGTTGAGCACAGCGGGATCACCCCTGATGTGATGGTGCTCTCGAAGGCCATCGGTGGTTCCCTCCCGCTTGCAGTGATCATTTACCGTTCCGAACTGGACACCTGGCAACCGGGCGCCCACGCCGGCACATTCCGCGGCAACCAACTAGCGATGGCCGCCGGCACGGCCACCCTCGCCTACGTGCGCGAGAACAGGCTCGCCGAGCGCGCCGCGTCGCTCGGCGCCCGTATGCTCGCCCGCCTCCGCACGCTGGCCACCGACCACCCGTGCATCGGAGACGTCCGCGGACGGGGGCTGATGATCGGGGTCGAACTCGTCGACCCCGAGTCCGCCCCGCTCACCTGCGGTACCGGAGGCGCCACCGAGGCACCGCCCGATCCGGTCCTCGCCGCCGCTGTCCAGCAGGAATGCCTCCGGCGGGGCCTCATCGTCGAACTCGGCGGACGCCACTCCAGCGTTGTACGCCTACTCCCTCCGCTCACACTCACCGACGAACAGGCAACGGCGGTCGTCGACCGCCTCGCCGACGCCCTGGCAGCCGCTGAACGCTCGCCGCATCGCCGAATCACGACCGGGTCGACCCACTGACCCCGGACACCCTCACAAGAAAGACCGCCGTGAACCCCACCCCCGCGCCCGCGCCCGAGGCCGACGGCGCCCCCGTCGGCCGGCAACGAGGCCAGTCCGTGCTCGTCGGCCGAGTGGCAGTCGAGCAGACGACGGTGCCGTGCCAGATGGCAGCCCTCCAGGGCGAGCGGTGTACTCCGCAGGAACCCCCTGCCGGCGCAGGAACGGCCGATCCTCTCGACCACCCGGACCCGCTCCGGGCGGCAGACGCATCAGGCGTCGAGAACCTGCTGCGCTGCTGGGTCCGCGAGAACGATCTGCCCCGACCCGACGGGAACACTCTCCGCCTCCCGCTTCCCGCCAGCGGTACCGCCCTGCTCGTCCCCGTCCTCTATTGGTCCGCCACGGGATGGCACCGCTTCGGCCCGCCTAACCTGGAGCACGCACCCGACGAAGCCCCGACCACCGATGCCGTCACCGTCGCCGCCCTCCTGGGGCGCGAGGCGGACCGCAACGAAGGCGCCGACATGGTGGCCAGGGTCGCTGACTCCGTACGCCGTGCAGCCGGTTTCATCGCCGAGCGACGCCGCGCACCCGCGCCTCCCGCCGACTCGGACCTCTTCCTCACTGCCGAGCAGTCGCTTTTGCTGGGCCACCCCCTGCACCCCAGCCCGAAGAGCCGCGAAGGCATCTCCGAGGCCGAATCCCGGCTCTACTCACCGGAGTTGCTCGGCTCCTTCCCGCTGCACTGGATGGCTGTGGACCGCTCCTTGCTGGCCACCGATTCCTCCTGGACGGACGGAGGCCGCCCCGTCCCCGCCGAAGACCTCGTCGCCTCCCACGCCGAGGGACTGCACCTCCCCGCCAACACGGCACCGATTCCGCTCCACCCCTGGCAGGCACGGGAACTGGGCAGCCGTCCGGACGTCGCGGCCCTGCTCGAAGCCGGTCTTCTCCATGACCTGGGACCGCACGGCGAGCTCTGGCACCCCACCTCCTCCGTCCGTACCGTCCATCAGTCCGGCGCCGACGTCATGCTCAAGCTCTCCCTCGGCGTACGCATCACCAACTCCCGTCGTGAGAATCTCCGCAAGGAACTTCACCGGGGCGTGGAGGTCCACCGGCTGCTCCGCAGTGGACTCGCTGCGCAGTGGCACGCCGTCCACCCCAGCTTCGACATTGTTCGCGACCCGGCCTGGCTCGCCGTCGACACACCGGGTGGCGAACCCGTCCCCGGCCTCGATGTCATGCTGCGTCACAACCCCTTCGGCCCGCACGACGATGCGGTGTGCATCGCCGGGCTGACTTCCCCGCGCCCCTGGTCCGACCGGCCAGGCATGCAATCGCGGCTCGCCGACATTGTCTTCCGCCTCGCTGCCTCCACCGGCAGAACCAAGGGAGCGGTCGCCGCCGAGTGGTTCCTGCGCTACCTCGACCGGGTCGTGCGCCCCGTGCTGTGGCTCGATGCCACAGCAGGCGTCGCCCTGGAAGCCCACCAGCAGAACACGCTGGTGCTGCTCGACGCCGCCGGCTGGCCCATCGGGGGCCGGTATCGGGACAACCAGGGCTACTATTTCCGCGAATCGCATCGCCCAGCACTTGAGCAGAGGCTCCCCGGCATCGGAACCGTCAGCGACACCTTCGTCTCCGATGCGGTCACCGACGAGCGCTTCGCCTACTACCTGGGCATTAACAACATCTTCGGTCTGATCGGAGCCTTCGGAGCTGAGCATCTCGCCGATGAACGAGTGCTCATCGCCGGCCTCCGCCGGTTCCTCGGCGGTGTCACCGGCCTCGGCTCCCCGCTTCCCGCGCAGCTGCTGCAGAACCCGCAGCTGCGGTGCAAGGCCAACATGCTGACCCGACTGCACGGTCTCGACGAACTCGTCGGCCCCGTCGACACTCAGTCCGTCTATGTCACCATCGCCAACCCCCTGTACGCCTGAGAGAACATGACCACCGCCTGAACCACTGAACTACCTGAACCGCTGAGAGGAGAGCGTCACCGTGCCTCCCGACGATGCACACACCGATGCAGGAACCGGCCCCGCCCCACGGGCGGGTACGGGCGTGGAGGACACCCTGGACCTGAAGCTCCCCGACGAGTTCCTCGCGCTGTTCGGGGAAGACACACCGGCAGCAACACCGGCCACCGCCCTGCCCAGCACCTCCGACCTGCTCGACAACCCGGCCGAATGGCGACCGGTGACCACGACCGCTGGAGTCTTTCAACTCGTCCCCGTGCGACTGGACCGCGACCTGTCCGTGATCAGTCGTTGGATGAACGACCCGGCAGTCGCCGCCTTCTGGGAACTCGCAGGAGCCGAAGCCGTCACCGCCACCCATCTACGTCCGCAGCTCGACGGTGACGGACGCAGCGTCCCCTGCCTGGGCGTGCTCTCCGGCATTCCCATGAGCTACTGGGAGATCTATCGTGCGGACCTCGACCCATTGGCGCGCCACTATCCCGCCCGACCGCATGACACCGGAATCCACCTCCTCATCGGCGGCGTGAACAACCGCGGGCGCGGCGTCGGTACCACCCTGCTCCGGGCCGTCTCCGACCTCGTACTCGACAACCGTCCTCTCTGCGCACGCGTCGTAGCGGAACCCGACCTGCGCAACACCCCCTCCGTCTCCGCATTCCTGAGCGCCGGCTTCCGGTTCTCCGCGGAAGTCGAACTCCCCGACAAGCGAGCTGCCTTGATGGTCCGCGACCGAGCCCACCGTGCCCAGCTGTGAACGACCTGTTGCATTACTTACACCGCTCGAAGCCCATCGGTTCCGTCCCGAGGAGTCCCCGTGCCGAACAATCCTGCGAGCCATGAACCAGCGGAGTCTCCCGCGCTGCTCAGCACTCCAGAACTGAACCGGACGGTCTGGGAACGGGCTGCCGCCCGCCTGCTCGCGAAAATGCTCGGAGAGTTCGCCTACGAGGAAGTCATCGAGCCGGTTCCCAGGGCCGCCGGGAGCGACACCTACACCCTTGCGCTGGACGACGGCGAAACCCTGAACTTCCGCGCCGGCCGGGGCGTCTACGGCGGCTGGCACGTCGCCCCCGACTCGATGCGCGTCACCGACCGGAACGCGCCCGCGGGTAGCGGTCAGGACGAGAGCGCCGGGACCATCCCGTTCGGCGATCCGCTGCAGTTCCTTGCCCGCGCCCACCGTCTCCTCGAACTCGACGGCGCCACGCTCGGCCACCTCATCCGCGAGATCACCACCACACTCGCCGCCGACGCCCGGCTGGACCACACCGCGTTCACCGCCGCCCGGCTGGCCGAACTCGACTACGCCGAGCTCGAGGGACACCAGACCGGCCATCCGTGGCTTGTCGCCAACAAGGGGCGCCTCGGATTCTCCGCCGCCGACGCCTCCCGCTTCACGCCCGAGGCCCGCAGGCCGGTGAGGCTGCCGTGGATCGCCGTGAGCACCCGGATCGCCGGCTACCGAGGTGTGACCCGGCTCGCCACTCCCGAGCAGCTGTACGCGCAGGAACTCGACGCCCCGGTCCGCGCATCATTCGCCGCCGGACTCCGCGCCCGCGGCCTCGACCCGGACTCCTACCTCCTTCTTCCCGTGCACCCCTGGCAGTGGGACGAATGGATCGTTCCGCTGTTCGCCCCGGCCATCGCCGACGGCGACATCGTTCCGCTGCACACCGACGAGGACCTACGGTTGCCGCAGCAGTCCATCCGTACCTTCGCCAACCTCGGACACCCCGACCGGCACACCGTCAAACTGCCGCTGTCGATCCTCAACACGCTGGTCTGGCGGGGTCTGCCGACCGAGCGGACCCTCGCTGCGCCCGCCGTCACCACGTGGGTGCAGGGCCTGCGCGACCGCGACCCCTTTCTGCGTGACACCTGTGGGGTCATCCTGCTCGGAGAGGTTGCCTCCGTGGCGGTCGAGCACCCGCTCTACGACCACCTCCCCGAGACCCCGTACCAGTTCAAGGAAATCCTCGGCGCGATCTGGCGAGAACCGCTCCACCCCCGGCTCGCGCCCGGTGAGCGCGCCCGCACCCTCGCGTCGCTGCTCCACACGGATGCGCACGGCCGCGCCTTCACCGCCGAGCTCGTCGCCCGCTCGGGTCTGATCCCCTCCGTCTGGCTGACCCGGCTCTTCGCCGCACTGCTCCCGCCGCTGCTGCACTTCCTCTACCAGTACGGCACGGTCTTCTCCCCACACGGCGAGAACGCCATCGTGGTCTTCGACGGCCAGGACGTGCCCGTACGGTTGGCGATCAAGGACTTCGTCGACGATGTGAACATCAGCGCCCGGCCGCTGCCGGAGCACGCGACCATGCCGGACGACGTACGCAGCATCCTTCTCACCGAGGATCCCGGCTTCCTCACCCAGTTCATCCACTCAGGGCTCTTCGTCGGTGTCTTCCGATTCCTGTCCAGGCTGTGCGAGGAGCAGTTGGCTGTCCCGGAGGACGAATTCTGGTCACTCGTCCGAGCCGAGATCCTGCGCCACCACGCCCGCTTTCCCGAGCTCAAGGACCGCTTCGAGATGTTCGACATGCTGACGCCGCGCATAGAACGCCTCTGTCTCAACCGCAACCGCCTGTATCGCGACGGCTACCGCGACCGGCCCGAGCGCCCCCACGCCGCCGTCCACGGAACGGTTCCCAACCCACTCCACCCCTCCTCGCGAGTCCTGGAGTGATCCCCGTTGTCAGTGATGCACCGTAGGCTGGTCACGCTATGACAAAGCCATCCCTCCTCGAGCTTCTGCACGCCGCCGTGACCGCCGTCGGCGGTACGGAGCGGCCTGGTCAGGCCTCCATGGCCGAGGCCGTTGCCGAGGCCGTCGACGACAATTCCCATCTGCTGGTCCAGGCCGGTACAGGCACGGGCAAGTCTCTCGGTTACCTGGTGCCCGCGCTGGCGCACGGGGAGCGCGTCGTGGTCGCCACGGCCACCCTGGCGCTACAGCGCCAGCTCGTGGAGCGAGACCTTCCGCGTACGGTCGACGCCCTGCATCCGCTGCTGCGCCGTCGACCCCAGTTCGCGATGCTCAAGGGGCGCTCGAACTATCTCTGTCTGCACCGGCTCCACGAAGGTGTCCCGCAGGAAGAGGAAGAGGGACTCTTCGACCAGTTCGAGGCCGCGGCGCCGTCGAGCAAGCTCGGGCAGGATCTGCTGCGGCTGCGGGACTGGTCGGACGAGACCGAGACCGGAGACCGCGACGACCTCACCCCCGGCGTCTCCGACCGGGCCTGGGCGCAGGTCTCCGTCTCCTCCCGGGAGTGCCTGGGCGCCAGCAAGTGCGCGTACGGCGCGGAGTGCTTCGCGGAGATGGCCCGCGAGCGCGCCAAGCTCGCCGATGTCGTCGTCACCAACCACGCGCTCCTCGCCATCGACGCGATCGAGGGGGCCCCGGTGCTCCCGCAGCATGAAGTGCTGATCGTCGACGAGGCCCATGAGCTGGTTTCCCGTGTCACCGGAGTGGCCACCGGAGAACTCACCCCCGGGCAGGTGAACCGGGCCGTGCGCCGCGCGGCGAAGCTGGTCAACGAGAAGGCCGCCGACGCCCTGCAGACCGCGGCGGAGGGCTTCGAGCGGGTGATGGAGTTGGCGCTCCCCGGCCGTCTGGAAGAGATCCCGGAGGACCTCGGCTACGCGCTGATGGCGCTCCGCGACGCTGCTCGCACCGTGATCACGGCCCTGGGGTCCACCCGCGACAAGTCCGTCCAGGACGAGGACGCCGTCCGCAAGCAGGCAATGGCCTCCGTGGAGACGATCCACGGCGTCGCCGAGCGCATCACCCAGGGGTCCGAGTACGACGTCGTCTGGTACGAGCGCCATGACCGCTTCGGCGCGTCCGTGCGGGTCGCCCCGCTCTCCGTCTCCGGCCTCCTGCGCGAGAAGCTCTTCGCGGAGCGCTCCGTCGTCCTCACCTCCGCCACGCTCAAGCTCGGCGGAGACTTCAACGGTGTGGGCGCGTCCCTGGGCCTGGCCCCCGAGGGCACCGCGGAGGGCGACCTCCCGCAGTGGAAGGGGCTCGACGTCGGCTCGCCGTTCGACTACCCGAAGCAGGGCATCCTGTACGTCGCCAAGCACCTGGCCACGCCCGGCCGGGAGGGTTCGCGCACCGACATGCTGGACGAGCTCGCCGAACTGGTGGAGGCCGCCGGCGGGCGCACGCTCGGGCTTTTCTCCTCCATGAGGGCAGCCCAGGCCGCTGCGGAGGAACTGCGTGGCCGGCTCGACAAGCCGATCCTGCTGCAGGGTGAGGAGACGCTGGGTGAGCTGATCAAGAACTTCGCGGCCGACCCCGAGACCTGCCTCTTCGGCACACTCTCGCTCTGGCAGGGCGTCGATGTCCCGGGGGCGAGCTGCCAGTTGGTGATCATGGACCGGATCCCGTTCCCGCGTCCCGACGATCCGCTGATGAGCGCGCGCCAGAAGGCCGTCGAGGAGGCGGGGGGCAATGGGTTCATGGCTGTCGCGGCGACCCACGCCGCACTGCTGATGGCCCAGGGTGCCGGTCGTCTGGTCAGAGCCACAGGCGACAAGGGTGTGGTCGCGGTGCTCGACCCGAGGCTGGCCAATGCCCGGTACGGCAGCTATCTCCGGGCCTCGCTTCCCGACTTCTGGTACACGACGGACCGCAACCAGGCCCGCCGCTCACTCGCGGCCATTGACGCTGCCGCCAAGGCCGACGGGCGGTGATCCGTAAGCCCGCCGGTGCTCCTGCTCATCGTTGAGCGGTCGGCGGCGTCAGCTGCACGGACAGGGCCCCAGGACCGGCGCAGCGGATCCCGGGGCCCTGTCCGTGCAGGTGTCTCTTCACACCCGCCGCAGCACCGCCACGACCTTGCCGAGGATGGTTGCCTCGTCGCCAGGGATCGGCTGGTACGCGGAGTTGTGCGGGAGCAGCCATACATGGCCATCCTCCCGCTTGAAGCGCTTGACGGTGGCCTCGCCATCCAGCATTGCGGCCACGATGTCGCCGTTCTCCGCTACGGGCTGACGGCGGACGGTGACCCAGTCGCCGTCACAGATCGCCGCCTCGATCATCGAGTCGCCGACGACCTTCAGAACGAACAGCTCGCCGTCCCCGACCAGCTGGCGGGGGAGGGGAAAGACGTCCTCGACCGATTCTTCGGCAAGGATCGGGCCACCGGCTGCGATCCGCCCGACGAGCGGTACGTACGATGCCGCGGGCTTGCCGGTCGTATCGGTCGGCTGCGTGCTGGGCTGATCCGAACCACGGACCTCGTACGCCCGGGGCCGGTGCGGGTCGCGGCGCAGGAAGCCCTTGCGCTCCAGGGCCATCAGCTGATGGGCGACGGAGGACGTGCTGGACAGGCCCACCGCCTGACCGATCTCCCGCATCGATGGCGGGTATCCCCGGCGTTGCACGGAATCCCGGATGACCTCGATCACGCGCCGTTGGCGGTCCGTGAGCCCCGAGCTGTCCGCTCGGATGCCTGGAGGTCGGCCGGGGAGCGAGCGTGCCGGTCGTGCCGGCTCCGGCCCCTCCGTGTTCGTGACTGAGTCATTCATGGCATGCACCGGCTGGAGTCGGCTCTGGGAGCGGTCCTGGGCAGTGATGGTGGCACTGTCTGCGGTGGTGGTCACGTCGGCCCCTCTCGAATGGTCTCCCTAGCTGGACAACGGTAGTAGCTTTCGAAAGGTTGCGCCAAACACACGTTCGAGTGAAAAACGAATAAAAGTCTGTGCCCTGTTCACCGCGGGGTGTATGAGCAGGGTCCGGGCGGCTTTCCAACTGCGTTCCGGCCCAGGCCCGGGCCGCTTTGCGGCGACCCGACGCCACCGGCAATTCGGCCCATTACGGTAGCCTCCGCGGCCGCGCCGCTGCCACGCGGGGTGGTCTTCCGGCGGCCGTTCGGGTCAGGTGGCGGGTGCCCCGCGATCCGTGCGGCCGGGAGTGTCCCGTAACCTCGTGGGCGGCCGCACGTCGCCTGCGGGCCGCCTGGGATGCGCGACACGCGCTAGGGCCAAATGTGCAACCAAACCCAAGATCTAGTGGTTGGATTGTTCCAGCTACCCATAAGTTGTGGTCTCCGGTCGATCCGGCCGTGGTCATCGCCTATGCTTGTGGCTGCTTCGAAGGCCCCCAACGGGGCCTGAAGAGGCTATTCAGTCGTGCCGTGAGGAGGGTTCGGAGCCATGCACTGCCCCTTCTGCAGGCACCCCGACAGCCGGGTCGTCGACAGCCGCACCACCGACGACGGCACGTCGATCCGTCGACGCCGTCAGTGCCCCGACTGCTCCCGCCGTTTCACCACGGTGGAGACCTGCTCGCTGATGGTGGTGAAGCGCAGCGGGGTGACCGAACCCTTCAGCCGCACCAAGGTCATCTCCGGCGTGCGCAAGGCGTGCCAGGGGCGGCCGGTCACCGAGGACGCCCTCGCCAAGCTCGGCCAGCGGGTCGAGGAGGCGGTGCGTGCCACCGGGAGCGCGGAGCTGACCACTCACGACGTGGGTCTGGCCATTCTTGGCCCCTTGCAGGAACTCGACCTTGTCGCGTACCTGCGCTTCGCGTCCGTGTACCGGGCGTTCGACACACTGGAAGACTTCGAGGCCGCGATCGTGGAACTCCGCGAGCGACGGTCTCTTGTGGAGGGATGCGGGACCGGCGGGACTCTTGAGGTTCCCGTTCCCGCCGTCGCCGCCGACTGAGCGACACCGGCTGATCGACACAGGGCTGTGAGATCAGTGGCAGGGCGGCTGCAGGAACCTGCTCCGGGTGCTGTGCGCGGCAACCGAAGCATCAGACACACACTGTGCCCCGGGAAGTTCTGGGCACTTCAGGGCGTTTTTGCCCACATATGGGAGGCGGCATGACAGAGACGGCGAGCGGCCCGGCACGAGGTTCCCGAGCCAAGGGACCCAAGTCGACTGCGACGAAGCAGGGTCTGCGTATCGAGCGCATCCACACCACCCCCGGCGTGCATCCGTACGACGAGGTGGCGTGGGAGCGCCGTGACGTCGTCATGACCAACTGGCGCGACGGCTCGATCAACTTCGAGCAGCGTGGCGTCGAGTTCCCCGACTTCTGGTCGGTGAACGCGGTCAACATCGTCACCAGCAAGTACTTCCGCGGTGCTGTCGGCACGCCGCAGCGCGAGACCGGTCTGCGACAGCTGATCGACCGGATCGTGAAGACGTATCGGAAGGCGGGCGAGGACTACAACTACTTCGCCTCTCCGGCCGACGCCGAGATCTTCGAGCACGAGTTGGCGTACGCCCTCCTGCACCAGATCTTCAGCTTCAACTCGCCGGTCTGGTTCAACGTCGGCACGCCCCAGCCGCAGCAGGTCTCCGCCTGCTTCATCCTGGCCGTCGACGACTCCATGGAGTCGATCCTCGACTGGTACAAGGAAGAGGGCATGATCTTCAAGGGCGGCTCCGGCGCCGGCCTGAACCTCTCCCGTATCCGCTCCTCCAAGGAACTGCTGTCCTCCGGCGGCAACGCCTCCGGTCCCGTCTCCTTCATGCGCGGCGCCGACGCGTCGGCCGGAACGATCAAGTCCGGTGGCGCCACCCGCCGTGCGGCCAAGATGGTCATTCTCGATGTCGACCACCCCGACATCGAGAACTTCATCGAGACCAAGGTCAAGGAGGAGGAGAAGATCCGCGCCCTGCGCGACGCGGGCTTCGACATGGACCTGGGCGGCGACGACATCACGTCCGTCCAGTACCAGAACGCCAACAACTCGGTCCGCGTGAACGACGAGTTCATGAAGGCCGTCGAGTCCGGCGGGAAGTTCGGGCTGCGTGCCCGGATGACCGGTGACGTCATCGAAGAGGTCGAGGCCAAGTCCCTCTTCCGCAAGATGGCCGAGGCCGCCTGGGCCTGCGCCGACCCGGGTATCCAGTACGACGACACGATCAACCAGTGGCACACCTGCCCCGAGTCCGGCCGGATCAACGGCTCGAACCCGTGCAGCGAGTACATGCACCTGGACAACACGTCGTGCAACCTGGCCTCGCTGAACCTGATGAAGTTCCTCAAGGACGACGGCAAGGGCAACCAGTCCTTCGAGTCCGAGCGCTTCGCCAAGGTCGTCGAGCTGGTCATCACCGCGATGGACATCTCCATCTGCTTCGCCGACTTCCCGACCGAGAAGATCGGCGAGAACACCCGCGCCTTCCGTCAGCTCGGCATCGGTTACGCCAACCTCGGCGCCCTGCTGATGGCGACCGGCCACGCGTACGACAGCGAGGGCGGCCGCGCCCTCGCCGGTGCCATCACGTCGCTGATGACCGGCACCTCGTACAAGCGCTCCGCCGAGCTCGCCGCGGTCGTCGGCCCGTACGACGGCTACGCCCGCAACGCCGAGCCGCACCAGCGCGTCATGAAGCAGCACGCCGACGCCAACGCCGCGGCCGTCCACATGGACGACCTGGACAACCCGATCTGGGCCGCCGCCACGGAGGCCTGGCAGGACGTCATCCGTCTCGGCGCGAAGAACGGTTTCCGCAACGCGCAGGCCTCGGTCATCGCGCCCACCGGCACCATCGGTCTCGCGATGTCCTGCGACACCACCGGCCTCGAGCCCGACCTCGCCCTGGTCAAGTTCAAGAAGCTGGTCGGCGGCGGCTCGATGCAGATCGTCAACGGCACCGTCCCGCAGGCCCTGCGCCGCCTGGGTTACCAGGAGGGGCAGATCGAGGCGATCGTCGCCCATATCGCCGAGCACGGCAATGTGATCGACGCCCCCGGTCTGAAGGCCGAGCACTACGAGGTCTTCGACTGTGCGATGGGCGAGCGCTCCATCTCCGCGATGGGCCACGTCCGCATGATGGCGGCCATCCAGCCGTGGATCTCCGGCGCGCTCTCCAAGACGGTGAACCTGCCGGAGACGGCCACCGTCGAGGACGTCGAGGAGGTCTACTTCGAGGCGTGGAAGATGGGCGTCAAGGCGCTCGCCATCTACCGCGACAACTGCAAGGTCGGCCAGCCCCTCTCCGCCAAGACCAAGGAGAAGGAGAAGGCCGAGGTCACTGCCAAGACCGAAGACACCATCCGTGCCGCGGTCGAGAAGGTCGTCGAGTACCGCCCGGTCCGCAAGCGTCTTCCCAAGGGCCGTCCCGGCATCACCACCTCGTTCACGGTGGGCGGCGCCGAGGGCTACATGACCGCCAACTCCTACCCGGACGACGGTCTCGGTGAGGTCTTCCTGAAGATGTCCAAGCAGGGCTCCACCCTCGCGGGCATGATGGACGCCTTCTCCATCGCCGTCTCGGTCGGTCTGCAGTACGGCGTCCCGCTGGAGACGTACGTCTCGAAGTTCACCAACATGCGCTTCGAGCCGGCCGGCATGACGGACGACCCGGACGTGCGGATGGCGCAGTCGATCGTCGACTACATCTTCCGCCGCCTGGCGCTGGACTTCCTGCCCTTCGAGACCCGCTCGGCGCTCGGCATCCACTCGGCCGAGGAGCGTCAGCGTCACCTCGACACCGGTTCGTACGAGCCGTCGCTCGAGGACGACGAGCTGGACGTCGAGGGCCTGGCCCAGTCCGCGCCGATCCGGACCGAGCCGCTGAAGGCGGTCGCCCCTCCGAAGGAGGCGGAGATGCCCGCCCCGAGGACGGCGCACACCTCGGCGGAGCTCGTCGAGATGCAGTTGGGCATCAGCGCGGACGCGCCGCTCTGCTTCTCCTGTGGCACGAAGATGCAGCGCGCCGGATCCTGCTACATCTGCGAGGGCTGCGGCTCGACCAGCGGTTGCAGCTGATCCAGGGCCCCGTAGGGGCATGAAGCACCGGTCAGGGCGGTGGAGTCGGTCTCTCGACTCCGCCGCCCTCGGCGTCCGTCCTGCCGGGGCTCGAGCTGTCAGATGCCCGGCTTGTGGCTTCCCATGATCGCGGCGTACGAACCGGGGTCGCCGTCGAAGCCCCGGACTGTTCCGTGGAACGTCCAGCCGCCCGATCCGTCCCGGACGAACTCGGCCACGGTCGCCGCGGTGGCGGTGGCGACCCCGGAGAAGTCGTCCTCCGCCAGGTTCGTGTAGCCCTCGCGAATCTGCACGCCGGTATTGGCTATGTCGCCAAACGTCTTCCGGCCGTCGCGCTGCTGAATGACCACTCCGACCACGACCCGGGTGTACGCGGTCGACAGCCGTTCCAGCTCCAGAGTCATCACCTCGTCGAAACCGAGACCCTGGCCAGTCCTGCTGTCGCGGTTCAGCGTGATGGTGCCGTCCGGCGAGCGGCTGTCGAAGTGCACGAGATACGAGGGGCTGCCGGACGGTTCGCCGGCCGGGTAGGTCGCCGCAATGATGTCGAGGTCGTGAGCGGGCGCACCCGGCGGACTCGGGTCCCACTTGAGCCTGACCTCGACCTTTTCGATGTCCTTGTTGGGAGTGCTCATCGGGCTTCCCTCCTTGCCGCTGGGCCGTCGGACCGGTCGTACCACCTGATCATGTCCGTAACTGTCCCCGGAGCCAACCGGCTTGGGCGCGGGTGGCGGAATCGGGCCATTGTTGTTCCCGGTGCCGTTCAGTGCGGGATGCGGCGCGGTGGACGCGGGCTGATCTCTTCGCGGAAGAGCTCGATCGCGTTGCTGACCTGCCGTATCAGGTGGGTGTTCTCGATGCGGTCGAGATAGAGACAGTGGCGCGCCAGCCCTTCCAGCTCAAAGGCGAAGCAGAGGGTCATCAGCGGGTTGATGAACAGCTCGCTGCCGCGGGTACGTGACGTGAACTGGACGTCCCCGAAAGCGCCCTGGACCGCAGCGGCGATCGATCCGTTGACGATGCTCGGATGCTCGGGCGTGTGCTCCTGGGCGTGTGCCACCGCGTCGACGAAGAGGGCACCCTCGCGCGTCGTACGGGAGACGGAGAATGCGCCGAGGCAGGCGCCGTCGCGTTCGAGAGCGGCGATGTTCTCCAGGACGAGTCCGTGGCTGACCCCGTGGTACGCGTCGATCCCGAAGCCGACGGAGACGACCAGGCGCTCCGGTACGTCGATTCCGGCGAGGGCGGCGACGCTGGTCAGGTCCTCCTCCGGGGTGCCGAGCCCGGTTTCGTCGCCGCGCATCAGGATGTCCGTACCGCCGTCGACGAGGACGACCGCGTCGATGTCGTACCGCTCGATCAGCGCCCGGTAGGCGGCGCGCAGCGGCTGCACTCCCACCCGCGTGAAGGCGTGCACGGTGCTCGGGTAGTGGTGCAGATCGAGCCACTGGGCGAGGGTGCGTTCCGGGAAGTACGCCTGATGGAGGGCCGTTTCGGGTGTGATGACTGCGACGTCCGGCGCCAGCCAGGCGTCGAGGGGAAGCCCTTCGAGCGCGCTGAACGACAGATTGGCGAGCCGGACGTTCTTGCCCTGATGGAGCAGGGAGAGCGCCACCGGCAGGCCCGCGTAGATGTCGAAGCCGCCACCCGCCCCGGCTACGAGGATGCGCTCGGCCGATTCGAGGCGCGCGAACAGAGGGTTGGTGTGGAAGGCCGTCATGGAGATCATTCTCCGGTCCGTGTTGACCGGTTCGGGTGCACTCCGGCAGAGCGTGACCCGTGCCACGTTCGGCGCCGTACGATGGCGCGGTGCTGGTCAAGTGGATTCGCTGCACCGTGATGGATCGTCGTGGCTTCGAGCGTGGGCAGCGAAAGTGGGCGGGGCTGCTCGGTGAGCCGGGGTTCAGGGGACAGGGGGGCGGATGGAGCCGGGGGCGACCGGAGGTTGCCCATGTATTCGCGTTCTGGGAGAACCGGGTCTTCTACGACTCCTTCATGGCGCGTGCGCATGACCAGTTGGCTGCGGCGCAGTCCGGAACGTACAGCGACATCCAGGTCAAACTGTTCGAGTGCCGCTTCGACGTGAAGACCGGCTTCGAGCCACGTTTCACTGATGCGGACGTGGTCAGAGTGGCACACAGCACCGTGCACGAGGACCGTGTGGAGCATTTCGCGCTGATGCAGCAGCGGGTGTGGAATCCGGCGATGGCCGGATCGCCCGGAATGCTGCGCGGCGTGTTCGGCGAGGCGCCGGGGCACGAGTTCCTCGTGCTGTCGATGTGGCAGTCGAGCGCTGAGCGGGGCAAGTACCGGCCGGGGAGCCTCGAACGGCTTTCGCGACGGGCGCAGACCGAGGACGATGTGGCGGCTCTGGCGGGGGACGTCGTGCAGCTCGAGCCCTCCTGGACGGTCTGAGCCGACGGCACCCAGGGCCGTTCCGCTCGTGATCAGTCGGGTCCTGCCGCGGTGCGGCGAGTGCTGAACGGCGTGCCGGGACGGCAGCCTGGGCTGCGTCGGCGAGCCGGTCGGCGATGTCTCGGGCAACGGGCTGTTCCGCGTCCAGGACCTACGGGTACCCGGCGGATCGCCCTCCGTGGGCAGCGCAGGCGGCTCGGACTCGGCCGTATGCCGGCCCGGCCCGAGGATCTGCTGCTGCTCGGCGCGCCCGTGAACCACGTGGCGCTCGGGCCGGTGTGGGAGCTGAAGAAGACCACGGCCTCTCCGGCCACGGCGTTGGTGGTCTCCCGACCGGGTCTGCGGCGCCGTTTCACCGGCGACATACATCGGACGGGGTCCGGACAGCCAAATGCGCTGGAATCGATCTAGGGTCTGTACATGGCACGACCGCAGCGCATTGTCCTCGTCCGGCACGGCGAGTCCGAGGGAAATGCCGATGACACGGTGTACGAGCGCGAGCCCGACCATGCGTTGCGGCTCACCGCAACGGGTTTGCGGCAGGCCAGGGAGACGGGGGCACAGCTGCGCGAACTCTTCGGCCGGGAGCGGGTCAGCGTGTACGTCTCGCCCTACCGCCGCACGCACGAGACCTTCAGGTCTTTCGGCCTCGACCTGGAGCGGGTGCGGGTGCGGGAGGAGCCACGGCTGCGTGAACAGGACTGGGGGAACTGGCAGGACCGCGAGGACGTAAGACTGCAGAAGGCGTACCGGGATGCCTACGGGCACTTCTTCTACCGCTTCGCGCAGGGGGAGTCCGGCGCCGATGTGTACGACCGGGTCGGGGCATTTCTGGAGAGCCTGCACCGGAGCTTCGAAGCCCCCGACCATCCGCCCAACGTTCTGCTCGTCACCCATGGACTGACGATGCGGTTGTTCTGCATGCGTTGGTTCCACTGGACCGTGGCCGAATTCGAGTCACTGTCCAATCCCGGCAACGGGGAGAAACGGACGCTGATACTCGGCGAGGACGGCCGCTACACACTTGACCGGCCGTTCGAGCGGTGGCGCACCCCTGAGCCCTATGGCATCACCGGATAGAGTGGAAGGGCGATGACCGCTGACTCCGCTACCGCCACACGCTTCGAGCGCGCCCTGGCCAGCCTGCGCGGGCTGGCCGTGGGAGACGCCCTGGGATCCCAGTTCTTTGTGCCCGTCAACTATCCGCTCCTGAAACAGCGCGCATTGCCGCCCGGACCCTGGCAATGGACCGATGACACGGAGATGGCCTGTTCGGTCCTGGCCGTGCTCGTCGGGCACGACCGTATCGACCAGGACGCGCTCGCCCACTCCTTCGCCGACCATCACGACTTCGACCGGGGATACGGCCCCGCCGTGAACCGGATGCTCCGACTGATCCGGGAGGGCGGCGACTGGCGCGAGCTGGCGTCGGCGCTTTTCAACGGTCAGGGCTCCTGGGGCAACGGTTCAGCGATGCGCATCGCGCCCCTCGGCGCCTGGTACGCGGACGACCCCGAGCAGGCCACGCACCAGGCCGAGATCTCCTCGTACACCACGCATCAGCACCGGGAGGCCGTCGTGGGTGCGATGGCTGTGGCGGCGGCCGCCTCACTCGCAGCCGCGCCCGGGGGACCACCGACGCCTGAGGAGCTCCTCGACGGCGTGGTCGCGCTCGTACCGCGCAGTGCGGTGGGCGCCGGGCTGCGCCGGGCTCGCGACATGCTCGACTACAGCGATGCCGGGACCGTGGCCGCGGTTCTGGGCAACGGGCGCCGTACCAGTGCACATGACACGGTGCCGTTCGCGCTCTGGTCTGCGGCGCGGAGCCTCGGCGACTTCGAGAAGGCGTTCTGGGTGACCGTGCAGGCGGGTGGGGACGTGGATACGACCTGCGCGATCGTCGGTGGGGTCGTCGCGGCGGGCAAGGCGGGCTCCCCGCCGGCCGACTGGTCGGCGCAGGCGGAAGAGCTGCCGGACTGGCTTCCCCGTCCGGGCCGCAGCTGAGACGGGCCGACTGTCACGGTACTGACACATCCCTGCCGCGGGCGCCTGCGAGCGCTAGCAGGGGGCTAATCTTTCGGCCACGCCGCCCACGATGATCATCATGACGGGCGTGTGCCGAATGAGATGCCGGGTTGCTCGCACTGTTCAGCTGTCGTGTGAGCGGACCTCGGTGGGGAGGGGTCCCATGCCCGATCACGCGTCAGAATCAGCCGCCCAGCCGCAGGCGCCCGGGCCGCCGCGTACGTCGGAACCGTCTCGCGCGACGGAGTCGGATCCGGCGGGGGAGCCTACGGAGCGACCGGAGCCGCCCGAGGCGTCGGCGTCCCGGGACACCGTTCCGCAGGCGCCGAAGGTCCCGGCGTACGCGCATCAAGGGCGGCAACCGCAGCAGCCCAACCCATGGCAGAGCAGTCGGCAGACAGCCGGTACGCTCGCGCGGCTGCGCCCGGCCCGCCCGGCCGCCATTCGTAACGCCACGCTCTGGGCGGCCGTCGCCACCGCGCTCCTCAGCGCGTTGTTGCTCGGTGACGGACTCGGCCTGAACCTGCTGATCGTGGCAGTCCCCGCCGCACTCGCGGCCTACTTCGCCGCGCAGGCAGCGGGCCGTCGGCTCCGGTCCTGGTCCGCAGTCTGGGCGGTCGGCGGCCTTGCTCTGCTCGCGGTCCCGGCGCTCAGGGACGCGGGCTGGCCCGCCTTCCTCGCCGTTGTGTCGGCCGTCGCGCTGGGCTCGCTGACGCTGCACGGCAGCCGCAGTTGGCTCGGCGTGTTCCTCGGTTCGGTGGGCCTCTTCTCCTCCGTGGCCGGGGGACTGAGGTGGGGAGTGAGTGGTGTTCGCGACCGTATGACCGGTTCCCGCGGTCGGTGGGGTGTCGTGTTCCGTTCCACTGTGGTGGCGATCGGCCTGCTCATCGTCTTCGGAACGCTCTTCGCCAGCGCGGACGCCGCGTTCGCCGATGTGCTCGGCAACCTGATTCCCGGCGTGTCGCTGGGCGATGCCCCGTGGCGGTTCTTCCTGTTCGTGGTTGGTCTGGTCGGTGCGCTCACCGCCGCATACACCACCGCCGCCCCGGTGCGCTGGGACGACATCACCGTGCGGGACGGGAAGCCCCGCGGGCGCCTGGAATGGGCGCTGCCGCTCATCGTGCTGAATCTACTTTTCGCCGTCTTCATCGCCATCCAGCTCACCGTGCTGTTCGGCGGGTACGACAAGGTGATGGCCGAGACCGATCTCAGCTACTCCGCATACGCCCGCCAGGGCTTCTGGCAGCTGCTGTGGGCGACTCTGCTCACCCTCCTGGTCATCGCGCTCGCGCTGCGCTGGGCACCGCGCGGGCACTCGCGCGACCGCACGCTCGTACGGACCGTCCTCGGCGCGCTCTGCTTCCTCACTCTCGTGGTGGTCGCCTCTGCGCTGCGGCGCATGGACCTGTACGTCGACGCCTACGGCCTGACCCGGCTGCGCATATCCGTGGCTGCGGTGGAACTCTGGCTGGGTGTGGTGCTCATCCTGATCATGGCGGCGGGTGTGTTCGGCGCCCGTATGCTGCCGCGCGCCGTGGCGGCGAGCGCCGCCGCCGCCGTGCTCACGTTCGGTCTGGTCTCGCCCGACGGGCTGATCGCGGAACAGAACGTGCAGCGTTACCGCAGCCATCACACCATCGACATCGACTACCTCCGGGGCCTCTCGGCCGATGCCGTACCGGCTCTCGACGGGCTTCCCGAACCGCTGCGGTCCTGCGCCCTCAACGAGATCCAGCACACGCTCCGTGCGTCCGATGCACCGTGGTACGCCACCAGTTGGGGCGAGGCGCGGGCACGCGACATTCTGGAGAAGCGGAGCGCGAATGCCCTTGTGACGGACTGCCGGGGGCCGGGGAGCGAGGGAGACAGCGAGCGCAGCGGTTACGAGGGCGACGACTCCTACGACCCGTACTGACCCCTGACCACCCAGGACCGACCCGTACTCATCTCGCATTGCGTGGCACGCACTGTGCAGGGAGCCGGTCTGAGTCCTACCGGGCGATCCGGACAGGGTGCAGGACGTACCCTTCACGGTACGTCCTGCACCTGCGTCGACGGGCTTTATCGCCGATACGCCCTGCTGATCGGGCGCGGCTGGCCACACGCATCGTGCCGCGTTATGCGCCAGGTCCTCCTGCGGAGGCCTTGCCGCTCAGCGCCTCCAAGTCGCTCTTGCGCACCCGGATCACCAGCACCGCAGTCAGCAGGGCGGCGGCCGCCATCGCCACCGCTGCAGTGAAGGCGGTCGAAATGCCCTGGGTGAGCACTTCATGCCCCCACGGAGCAGGCAGTTCCTGCGACTTGGCGAACGTCGCCTTCTGTTCCGGTGTCGCCTGCGCCATGAATGACGGAATCTGCTTCTCCGCCTCGTTGCGGCTCGCTGTGCCGAAGACGGTGACCAGAATCGAGAGGCCCAGCGAACCGCCCACCTGCTGGCTGGCATTGAGCAGTCCGGACGCCGCGCCGGCCTCGTGCTGGGCGACCCCGGATACCGCGGTCAGGGTCAGAGTGACGAAGTTCAGCCCCATGCCGAAGCCGAACAGGACCATCGGCCCCAATACGCCGCTCACGTACGAGCTGTCGGGGGAGATCAGCGTCTGCCAGAACAGGCCGATCCCGGTGAGCGTCGATCCGGCGATCATGAACGGCTTGGGGCCGAGGACAGGCAACAGCCGCTGCGACAGCCCTGCCCCTATGGCGATCGCGACCGTCACGGGGAGGAAGGCCAGCCCTGATTCGACGGGGCTGTAGCCCAGTACGTTCTGCACGAACAACACGATGAAGAAGAACATGCCGAGCATAGCGGCGGCCAGGCTGAGCATGATGAGGTACGTCCCCGACCGGTTGCGGTCGGCGAACATTCTCAGCGGCGTGATCGGTTCCTTCGCCCGCATTTCGATGAGGACGAATGCGGCCAGCAGTACGACCGCGGCGGCGAAGGATGCCACGGTGAAGGAGTCCCGCCAGCCCTCCTCGGAGGCCCGGATGAATCCGTACACCAGCGAGGCCATGCCGAGGGTCGACGTCAGAGCCCCGGAGACGTCGAAGCGGCCCGGGTGCCTCTCGGACTCGCTGATGTACAGCGGTGCCAGCATCGCGATCAGTACACCGATCGGTGCGTTGACGAAGAAGACCCAACGCCAGTCGAGCCATTCGGTGAGCATCCCGCCCGCCAGCAGGCCGATCGCGCCACCGCCCGCCGAGACTGCGGCAAAGACCCCGAAGGCGCGGTTCCGCTCGGGCCCTTCGGGGAACGTGGTGGTGATCAGGGCCAGCGATGTCGGCGAGGCGATGGCGCCGCCGACACCCTGGAGGGCCCGGGCCACGAGCAACTGCCAGGGTTCCTGTGCCAGTCCGCCCAGCAGGGAGGCCAGGGTGAAGACCAGAATGCCGATGATGAAGACCCGACGGCGGCCGAGGATGTCACCCGCCCTGCCGCCGAGGAGGAGCAGTCCGCCGAAGGTCAGCGTGTATGCGCTGAGGACCCACGACAGATCGGTGGTGGAGAAGCTGAGCGCGTCCTGAATGTGCGGAAGCGCGATGTTGACGATCGTGGCATCGAGCACAACCATCAGCTGACATGCGGCGATGACTGTGAGGGCGATCCCCCGTCGCCCCTGCCGCCGGGCGGCGCCCGGCGAACTCTGTGCTTCTAACTGAGAGGTTGTCACTATGGATCCCCCACAAGTGAGTTAGTGAACGAGTGCGTTCACTGTCTCGTCAACGGTAGTGAGTCCCCTTCAGTGAACGCAAGCGTTCACTGAATGTGCCGGTGACGGGATGCGCCCGTACATCGCCGGGACGGGATCTGCTCAGTCCCGCCTCGACGTCCCCACCCGTCTCGATGGAGAGAAGCTGATGGATACTTCGCGCTCGGCGGCCGCCGCTCGGCCGTCGGTGGTGTCGCTGCGCCGCCGTGGTCCCGTACTGGAACGCGCGATTCTCGATGCCGCGCTGGAACAGCTGAGCACAGTGGGCTGGAACGGGCTGACGATGGAGGGTGTCGCCGCCGGCGCCCAGACGGGGAAAGCAGCGGTCTACCGGCGATGGCCCTCGAAGGAAGATCTGGTGGCGGAGGCGCTGCGGGCGGCGCTGCCCCCGGTCGGTGAGGCGCCCGACTGCGGCAGCATTCGCGAAGATCTCTACCAGTTGGGTCGTCGGCTGCGCGACGCCATGCTCTCCACGCCCGGAACCGCCCTGCTTTCCGTGCTTCACGAGTGCGATTCGAGCGCTGCCGGCCGCTTCCAGGCCGTGATCTTCCAAGGTGTGATCCAGCCCTCCACCGAGCTCTTTCGGAAGGTCGTGCGCCAGGGTGTCGAGCGGGGTGACGTCCGTTCCGATGCGACGAGCGACCTGGCCCTGGACGTGATCCCCGCGATGATGATGTACCGCAGCAAGGTGTGCGGCAGTGAATGGCCGGATGCGTACATCGCCGAATTGATCGATCAGATCATGGTGCCGCTGCTCCGGCCTTCCGGCAGCTGAGTGCAACCGGTGGCAGCCGGACCGTGAGCGTTCCGTCGGAGCGATGCCGCGGGCCGGACGACGGTCCGGCGCCCCGGGGGTGTTCGTGGCGCCTGCGTCGGCGTACGCTGACTGGCGCCATGCCGTACGAACCACCCACGCACACCGTCGAGCGCTCACTGCGCGCTACCACCGGTGCCAAGACCGTCGCCGGTGTCGATGAGGTCGGACGCGGAGCGTGGGCGGGACCGGTCACCGTGTGCGCGGCCGTCACCGGCCTCCGCAAGCCCCCCGCGGGGCTCACCGACTCCAAGCTGATCAGCCCGAAGCGCCGCGCCGAGCTGGCGCCGCTGCTCCAGGCATGGGTCACGGCCTACGGCCTCGGTGACGCCTCGCCGCAGGAGATCGACGAGCTCGGGATGACCGCGGCTCTGCGCCTCGCCGCCGTGCGCGCCCTCGAAGCGCTGCCCGTGCGCCCCGACGCGGTGATCCTCGACGGCAAACACGACTACCTGGGAAAGCCCTGGACGGTCCGAACCGTCATCAAGGGCGACCAGTCCTGCATCGCGGTCGCGGCCGCCTCGGTGATCGCGAAGGTCCACAGGGACACGATGATGGCCGAACTGGGCGCGGAATCGGGGGAGTACGCCGCCTTCGCGTTCGATGCGAACGCCGGCTACCCGTCCCCCGTGCACAGGGCCGCTCTGGAGGCGCTGGGGCCCACGCCCCTGCACCGCCTCTCGTGGTCCTACCTCGACGCGCTGCCCAGGTGGCAGCACCTGAAGAAGATCCGCATCTCCGCCGAGGCGGCTGCACTGGAAAGCGGGGGCCAACTCGGCTTCGACTTCTGATCGCGCATTTGTGCCCACCCGCCGACGCCCTCTGCGCCGGCGTTTGATAGACAACCACCCATGCCTCTCATCCCCGAGGAGCCTCAGATTCACGAGAGCGCCCAGGGTCCCCGCGTCACTCCGGCCGCAGGCCGCACCGCGCCGACCCCCCGTCCCGTACCCGGCCCGCGTTCCGCGGCCACGCCGCGCCCCGGTCGTCCGGGTCCCGGCCCCGCGAGGCCCGCGCCCCCGGCGCAGCGCCCGCACTCCACCTCCGGTCAGCCTCATTCGGCCCGGTCGAAGACTCGTTCCGCGCCGCAGTTCCAGCTGATCCCGGCCTCGGCCGGCAGTGCGCTCGACGCCGCCGACGAGGCTGTCGATCTGCTACTCGACTCCGGACGCGCACCGGGCGACATCCTGGTGCTCACCACCGGTGAGCAGCACCCGTGGGCGGTGCACGAACTCTCCTTCGGAGAAGCCGCCTACTGGGCCCAGCACGATGCGGGCGACGACGTCTTCTTCGCCGATGCCGTGGCTGCGGACCGGGTGAAGGCCCGCCCCGTGGTGATCGTCGCGGTCAACGGTGGCGTCGATGACGCCACCGCCCGTGTGCTGCCTCTCGCGAGGGAGCATGCCGGAGCACTACTTGTCGTCTGCGGTGACCCGCAGCGGATCAACGCCGTACTCGGCGCCGGCGTCTGAGCCGAACGACGCGCACGACCGTGGTGGCCCGGCTGCCCGACAGGGCGGCCGGGCCCACGACCCGGCTCAGCGGGCCGCGGTGCGTCGCAGTGCCTCTGCCGCGCCGCCGCCGGTGCGCAGCGGGAACGGATCATGCTCGGCAACCGTGTCGGCGAGAGCCGCGGGCCGCGACATGGAGTTGGGCCGACGGCCGCCCCGGCCCTCGCCCAGCACCTGCCACCCGCCACGCGTCAGCGTGATGTACGCGCCGCACCGCAGGCCGTGCAGCGTGCAGGCATCCCGCAGACCCCACATCCACGCCCCGTCCTCCTCCGTCCACCGCTCGTCCCCCTCGCGGCAGTAGAGCAGCACCGCAGTGCGGACGGGTGTGCGGCGGCGCAGATCGTGCGGGATGACCCGGCGCAAATGCGCCAGCAGTGCGTTCCGGAACTCCCAGCCGTCCGCGGAGACGGAGCGACGGGCGAACGAGGCGCTGGCCGTGAGGCGTTCCTCATGGTCGAGTACGGCGACGACAGCGGTCTCCGGGGTCGGCCGGTGCCGGGTATGCAGGCCGCTGACCACCTCGCGCGGGCTGCGCAGCAACGGTATGCCCGCAGCGGCCCACTCGGCCGGTTCGAGCATTCTGGCAAGGCGGTTGGCGGAGTCGGCGGACACCGAGGACGCCGACATCGAAGTGGCTGCGGACGGAGCGAATCCGAAGGTCACGATCCTCCCTTCGCATACGCGCCCACGGGCGGGCAGGGTTGGGTGGGGCGCACCGCGGCACAGCCCTTCCGGGCCGCGAAAGGACCGTGCGGGGAGCGAGTTCAATTCTTCCTGGCGTATCGGCAGGCGGCAACGAGCAATTGGTGCGGCTGACGGAAATCGGCTGGAATGGCACGGATATCCCTGCCCAAACCGCGGATGGTTGACGCTCCTGTCACGCCTGAACGGCGAGGACCAGCGGAAACACCCCCTCCGCACCGGCCCTGCGCAGCAGCCGCGCTGCCACGGCGAGCGTCCAGCCGGTGTCCGAGAGATCGTCCACGAGCAGCACCGGGCCCCCTGCCGACGCCAACGCCTCTGCCAGTTCCGGTTCCACGACGAGCGCCTCATGCAGAGCACGCACCCGCTGCGCGCTGTTGGTCTGCGACATCCGTACCCCGTCCGCCCCGGGGGCATAGGCGACGCTGCCGAGCAGCGGCATCCGGCCGACCTCGGCGATCCGGCTGGCGAGCGACTGGATCAGCTGTGGCCTGCTGTGCGAGGCGACCGCGACGACCCCCACCGGCCGCGGTACGGCATCGGCTGCGCCGGACGCCCAGCCCCCGGGTCCCTTGGCCCAGTCGGCCAGCACCGTCACCACCGCGTTCGCCACATCGTCCGGAACCGGTGCGTCAGGTGTGGGCGAAGCCAGCATCGGGCGCAGCCGGTTGCCCCAGCCGATGTCGGAGAGACGGCCGAGCGCCCGCCCGGAGAAGGATAGTTCTCCCGCCGGGATACGGCCCTTGAGATCGACGCCCACCGCCGCGAGACCGGTCGGCCACATCTTGCGGGGTTCCACTTCGACACCGGGCCTGCCGAGCTCGCCCTGTGCGGTGTCCAGGGCGGCCGTCGACACCTGGTCGTCGAAGCGCGCCCCCGCGCAGTTGTCACAGCGTCCGCATGCCGTCGCTTCCTCGTCGTCCAGCTGGCGACGCAGGAATTCCATCCGGCAGCCGGTCGTCGTCGCATAGTCGCGCATCGCCTGCTGCTCGGCCGAGCGCTGGCGTGCCACCCAGGCATACCGCTCGGAGTCGTAGACCCAGGGCTCTCCCGTGGCGGTCCAGCCACCCTTCACCCGCTTGACCGCGCCATCGACGTCGAGCACCTTCAGCATGGTCTCCAGCCGTGTGCGCCGAAGGTCGACCAGCGGTTCCAGAGCCGGCAGCGAGAGCGGCCGGCCGGCCTGGGCGAGCGCATCGATCGTGCGTCGGACCTGTTCCTCCGGGGGGAAGGCGACCGAGGTGAAGTACTGCCAGATCGCCTCGTCCTCCTTGCCCGGGAGCAGCAGTACCTCGGCGTGCTCGACGCCTCGGCCCGCGCGGCCCACCTGCTGGTAGTAGGCGATGGGGGAGGAGGGAGAGCCGAGGTGCACGACAAAGCCGAGGTCGGGCTTGTCGAATCCCATGCCGAGCGCGGACGTTGCGACGAGAGCCTTGACCCGGTTGGCCAGGAGGTCGTCCTCCGCCTGCTGCCGGTCGGCGTTCTCGGTGCGGCCCGTGTAGGACGCAACGGTGTGTCCGCACTGGCGCAGATACGCTGTGATCTCCTCGGCGGCCGCCACTGTGAGCGTGTAGATGATCCCCGAGCCGGGCAGCTCCTTGAGGTGATCGCCCAGCCAGGCCAGCCGGTGCGCAGCGTTCGGTAGTTGCAGTACGCCGAGGCTGAGACTCTCGCGGTCCAGCGGCCCACGCAGCACCAGCGCGTCCGTACCCGCCCCGGTGCCGAGCTGCTCCGCGACATCCGCCGTCACCCGCGCGTTCGCGGTGGCGGTCGTCGCGAGCACGGGTACCCCTGCGGGCAGATCGGCGAGCATGGTCCGCAGCCGTCGGTAGTCGGGCCGGAAGTCGTGGCCCCAGTCGGAGATGCAGTGTGCCTCGTCGACCACGAGCAGCCCGGTGGCGGCGGCGAGGCGGGGCAGGACTTGGTCCCGGAAGTCGGGATTGTTGAGCCTCTCGGGGCTGACCAGCAGCACATCCACCTCGCCCGCTGCCACCTCGTCCTGGACGGTGTCCCACTCCTCGGTATTGGACGAGTTGATCGTGCGGGCGGTGATGCCGGCCCGGGCCGCGGCCGCGACCTGGTTGCGCATCAGCGCGAGCAGTGGAGAGACGATCACTGTCGGGCCGCTGCCCCGCGCCCGCAGGAGTGAGGTCGCGACGAAATACACGGCGGACTTGCCCCAGCCGGTCCGCTGGACGACCAGCGCTCTGCGCTTGTCCGCGACGAGCGCCTCGATGGCCCGCCACTGGTCCTCGCGCAGCCGGGCAGTGCCGGTGGTGTCCCCGACGAGTCGGGCCAGTACGGAATCGGCCGAAGCCCTGAGTTCTGCGCGGTCTGCGTTGGTCATGCCCCCATGCAACCCGATGGCTACGACAAACGGCGAACGACCCCGCGACCCTGTGGACAACTTATCCACAGGGGGTCGCGGAATTCCGCTGCCCGCGGGACGGTCATGCCATGAACAAGCACCACGAATCCACCGGACCGGCCGACGAGCAGCAGATCACTCTGCGCGGGCCCGCCGAACTCGCCGATGCCCTTCCGTATCTCATGGGCTTCTATCCGAACGACAGCGTGGTCATGGTCGCTCTGCACGGCGGCCGGGGCCGCTTCGGCGGGCGGCTCAGGCTCGGAATTCCGCAGTCGCCGCAGGAATGGCCGCACGTCGCAGAGCAGCTTGCCGAGTGCCTGGTCAAGGGGAGCGAGCGACGCGGTGAGCACCCCGACGCGATCGTCGTCTTCCTCTGCCAGGATCCTGCCGACGGAGAGACCCCCGGCCAGACGATGGAGCGGCTGCGGCCGCTGGCCCAGCGTCTACGCACGGCCTGCGGGGCACTCGATGTACCCGTCCTCGAAGCGCTCTGCATCTCCGGCGGACGCTACTGGTCCTACTGCTGTCCGGACGCACGCTGTTGCCCGAGCGAAGGCAACGGTTTGTCCCTGCCGGGCACTTCGGTGATGGCGGCCGCCGCCACCTACGCGGGCATTCAGGTCCGGGGATCTCTGAGAGAGATGGAAGCCAGACTGGCGCCTCTGACGACCCCGGCGGTGGCAGAGCAACCGCAGGCCCTCGACTTGGCCGGCGCCGCACTGGTGCCGAGGATCCTCGACGAGGAGGGACGCAAGGAAGTGGCTCGTGAGACCCTCGGGCTCGCGCGCGTCCTGATGAAACGCCTCCGGGACGCGCCGACGGCCGCGCCCTCCGCGGCCGACAGCCAGGACGACTCGCTGATCAGTAATGACGAGGCCGCTGCGGTGATCCTCGGTCTCCAGGACCGGGAGACCCGGGACAAGGCCGCGGAATGGATGGAAGGGCGCGAAGCGGAATCCGCCCTGCGGCTGTGGCGGGCGCTCGCACGCCGGTGCGTCGGACCGTACGAGGAACACGCTGCCGCGCCGCTCACCCTGACCGGATGGGTCTCCTGGTCGACGGGCGACGAACCGGGCGCCCGGGTCGCACTGGGGCTCGCCCTCCGGGTGGACCCCGACTACACCTTCGCTCAACTGCTCCATCAGGCCTGCAACGAAGGACTCGATCCGGAGGCTCTGCGCCGCTGCCTGCGCGGGGAGAGCGGCGAGCAGAAGGAGCGCGGTCACCATCGTGCCGAGCGAGTCGTCCGGCCCCGGACAGCACGCCCGTCGGTGGTGAGGCGGAACAAGACGCAGCCCGGCCCGGGCCGGCCAAGGGCGGTCGCGCGACGCCGTACCCGTGAGTCGCGGGCCCATGGTCGCGGTGGGACCGGGGGTGGCCGATGACCATGGATACCGATGGCCCGGTGTCCGTCAGGGGACCGGGGGCGCGGCGCGGGGCATCGAGTTGAGCGGGCACAGAAAGCGAGAGCGAAGAGAGCGACGAGGGGGAGCCGCCGGTGGCGCAGCTTCTGCGCACCGGCACGCAACGGCCTGCGGGGTGCTGCCGTTGCGTGCAGGAGGGCGACTCCCATCGCGCGGTCGGCGAGCCGACCGGTTTCCGGGCCGGGGAGGATGAAGATCATGACGAAGGGAGTGTTTATCGTCAGGCAGACGACTATGATCACGGCATGCCGCCCTACGACCCGTCGACCTTCCCGCCCTTCGCTGTCACCGTCGACCTGGTTGTGCTCACCGTGCGCCGTCATGCGCTCTGTGCGCTGGTGGTTCGCCGCGGCGAGTCCCCGTTCCAGGGCAGGTGGGCACTTCCCGGTGGCTTCGTGAGAGCCGATGAGGACCTCGGAGCCGCTGCGGCGCGTGAGCTCGTCGAGGAAACCGGACTGTGCGCGCAGGACCCGGCGACTCCGGCAGTCGGCAACGGTGCCCATCTCGAACAGCTCGCCACCTACGGCGACCCCAAGCGCGACCCCCGGATGAGGGTTGTCAGCGTCGCTCACCTCGCGCTCGCCCCCGATCTGCCCGCTCCCCGCGCGGGCGGCGACGCGAACAGTGCTCGGTGGGCGCCCGTCGAGGATCTGCTCGGGCCGGAGGGCGGTTTCGGCCGCGAGGGCGAGCAGCAAGCCCCGCTCGCCTTCGATCATGCACAGATCCTCGCCGACGGCGTCGAGCGGGCACGTTCCAAGATCGAGTACTCCTCGCTGGCCACCGCTTTCTGCCCGCCGGCGTTCACGGTCGGAGAGCTTCGCCGGGTGTACGAAGCAGTCTGGGGGGTGGTTCTGGATCCACGGAACTTCCATCGCAAGGTGACAGGCACCCCCGGTTTCCTGGTGCCTGCAGGCGGAACGACCACCCGCCAGGGCGGGCGCCCCGCCCAGCTCTTCCGGGCCGGCGCGGCCACCGTACTCAATCCGCCGATGCTGAGGCCCGAAGTCTGACCTTGCGGAACGCCCGTGGGACCGATGATCCACTAAAAGTCCGATATGCCGGGTTATCGTGCTGCGGTATTCGCCCTGCCGCCGAGCGGTCTCACCTCCCGCGAGAGAAGCGATGCTTCAGGCCATCGGACTCACCAGCGCCCCCCATCGCGGCCGTCCGCCCGCCGTGGACGACCTCACCTTCGAAGCCGGACCCGGCCGCGTCACAGCACTCCTCGGCGCTCCCGGTTCCGGTAAGACCACAGCCCTCCGTCTGATGCTCGAAATCGAGTCGGGGCGCGGTGTCACCTACTTTCGTGGCACCCCACTGCACCGCATCCCGCATCCCGCCCGTGAGGTGGGAGTGCTCCTCGGGGACGTACCCGGCCATCCCGTCCGCACCGTCCGTGGTCAGCTCCGTATGCTCAGCGCCGCAGCGGGCGTACCCGCCTCCCGGGCCGACGAGCTGCTCGATGCCGTCGGTCTTGCCGGGCTCGGCGACCGGCGCCTCGGAGCGCTCTCGCTCGGCATGGACCGCAGGCTGGGCCTTGCGTCGGCGCTGCTCGGAGAACCTCATGCGCTGATCCTCGACGATCCCGGAGAGGGGCTCTCGCCACGCGAGAACGCTTGGTTGCACGGGTTCCTGCGTGCCCATGCCGCGCAGGGAGGAACGGTCCTCTACACCACCTGCGACCCCAAGGAGGCGGCGCGCGCGGCCGACCATGTGGTCACTGTCGACGCCGGACGGCTGGTCTCCGACCAGGACGCCGTCGACTTCTCGCGTACCCGGCTGCGCCCCCGCGTCGTAGTCCGGACTCCGCACGCCGCACGGCTCGCCGCAGTCGTAAGCCGTGAGGCGCGCGCGGCCCGGCGTTCCGTCGAGGTGGTCACCGAAGCGGGCAGCCGCCTCTCGGTGTACGGCAGCACGTGCGCGGAGATCGGCGACACCGCATTCCGTCACGGTGTACCCGTTCATCAGCTCGCCGACGAGATCGCCGACACCGGCCCCGCAACGGCCACCGCTCGCGAAGCGGAGGCTGCATCGCCGGGGCCGGCGTCACCCGCGTCAGGCCCGGACGCGGCACCGGCGCGACCGGAGCCGACTGCGTCCGAGCCGGAAGCTGCGCCGCGAACGGCATCGCCCGTCCCGGGTCCGGAACACGTGCCGTCGATCCGCCGGCGACCGGCCCGTGGCCCGCACCGGCCGGTCCGCTACGAACTGCGCCGTCTCTTCGGCGTCAGGACAACAACGTTGATCATGGCGGCCGTTCTGGTCGTCTCGGTCGGGTTCTCCGTCCTGCTCGCCCGCACCGGCCATGCTCCGCTGCCTAATGTGCTTGCAGCCTGGCCCGCGGTGCTGCCCCTGCCGCCTGCTGCTGTCGGCGCCGGGCTGCTCGGCGCGCTCTCCTTCGGCGACGAGTTCCGCTATCCCGCGCTTGCGGCGGGCCGGGGCACCGTCCCCCGCCGGCTCGGTCTGCTCATGGCCAAGCTGGCGGTCTCCGCGGGCGTCGCGCTGCTCCTCGCTCTGATCGTTGCAGCGGCCTCCGCCGAGGCGCTCCGTCTTGTGTACGGCGTCGACTTGGTCGGCTTTCCGTCGAATGCGGCTTTTCTCGCAGCGAGTTGGGCGGGCCTGAACGTGGGTTGCGCCTGGGCGGGTCTGCTGGCCGCCGGAATCTTCCGGGTGACAGCTGCCGGGGTCGCCGCGGTGCTCGCTGTGCCCGTGCTCGTCGTTCCGCTCGTCCGGAGGGTGCTGTCGGGGCCGGCCGACCATTCGGTACTGGGGCTCCCCGGCAGGCTCCGCGAACTGGCTTGGGTGCAGTGGCCGGACGGGATGGATTCCTGGGTGATGGCGGGGGTGCGTGTGGTCGCGCACCCCGTGGGGGCGGCGCTGTCGTTGTCGCTCTCGGTCCTCATCTGTGCGTATGTGTTCACCAGCCTTCGCGGCAGGGTCCGTTGGTGATCACGGAACGCGGCCACCTGGTCACGAGACCTTTAAGTCCCTTGAAGGTGCCCGTTTTATACGGATAAGGCGTCAATTGGGGGGTGGGCGCCGATCACCCTTTCGTGTGCTTTTCACCAAAGACCTCAAGGGGCGGGCGAGCCGCGCCGACAAAGGATGCGTGAGTACCCTTGCGCACACCATGATGACCGCCGCCCGCTCCGTTGATTCCGGCCTCGCCGGCTCGGGTGAACTCGACCGCTACCCCTATACGGAGGCGCCGGCCGGCGAGCGCGCCGCCATCCGTTCGTGGGACGGCACCGATGCCGAGCTGGGGCGAGCGAGCCGGCGGGGTTCGGCCAGCCGCGGCCGTGGCCTCCACGGACAGCTCGTTCAGCAGCTCGGTCAGATGATCGTCTCCGGTGATCTGGGCGCCGATCGCCCGCTCGTGCCGGAGGAGATCGGCCAGCGTTTCGAGGTGTCCCGCACGGTCGTGCGTGAGTCTCTGCGCGTTCTCGAGGCCAAGGGGCTGGTCAGCGCCCGGCCCAATGTGGGTACCCGGGTCCGTCCGGTCAGTGACTGGAATCTGCTGGATCCCGACATCATCGAATGGCGAGCCTTCGGTCCGCAGCGCGACGACCAGCGTCGTGAGCTGGGTGAGCTCCGCTGGACGATCGAACCGCTCGCCGCTCGCCTTGCCGCCGGTCACGGCCGCGAGGACATTCAGCAGCGGCTCGGTGACATGGTCGAGATCATGGGGCACGCGCTCGCGCAAGGCGACGTGATCACTTACTCGCGGGCCGATGCCGAGTTCCACTCTCTGCTGATCCAGGCCGCCGGCAACCGCATGCTCGAACATCTCTCCGGCATCGTCTCCGCCGCCCTCCAGGTCTCGGGCGGCCCGGTCACTGGCTGTGACCGCCCCGGCGAGGGGTCCCTCGGTCACCACGTCCGGATCGTCGAAGCCCTCGCCACCGGCGACGCGGCGGGTGCGGAGGCGGCCATGCGTCAACTGCTCGTCGTCCACCCCGAGGTGGACCGGGTGGTGCCGGCGCCGCGCGAGCACTGACCGCTGTACGGCCAGGGTGTACGAACCATGTGTCGCCGGACCCTCACGGTCCGGCGGCTCAGTTATTGAGGGATGTCCCCCTTGGTCGCATTCGTCGCACATGGGGTGTGACTCGGGCCACGCGGATTGGGCGTAACACTCCTCGAGGCAGTGCGATGACTTAAGAGGTGACCGCCGCGGAAGGAATACAGCAGCCATTGACGGCGCTGTGCAGTTCTGAGGCCAAACCCGCGCCGTCGGTACATTCCCAGCCCGACGGTCGTCGGTACCAGCCCTCTCCCGGGCCGGGCCGGAAGCCGTTTTCCATCGTTCCGAGAGGTTGTTCGTGTCGGCCAGCACATCCCGTACGCTCCCGCCGGAGATCGCCGAGTCCGAGTCTGTGATGGCGCTCATCGAGCGGGGAAAGGCTGATGGGCAGATCGCCGGCGATGACGTGCGTCGGGCCTTCGAGGCTGACCAGATTCCGCCAACCCAGTGGAAGAATGTTCTGCGCAGCCTCAACCAGATCCTCGAGGAAGAGGGTGTGACGCTGATGGTCAGTGCCGCGGAGTCGCCGAAGCGCGCCCGCAAGAGCGTCGCAGCGAAGAGCCCGGTCAAGCGCACCGCCACCAAGACTGTCGCGGCCAAGACGACCGTGACGAGGACCGTCGCGGCCACCGCCGCCCCGTCGGCCGAGACCGTGGACGTGGTGGCCGACGACGCTGCCGCGGCCAGCCCTGCGAAGAAGGCGGCAGCCAAGAAGACGGCTGCCAAGAAGACCGCCGTGAAGAAGACGGCGGCCAAGAAGACTGCAACGAAGAAGGCCGGTAAGAAGGACGCCGACGAGCTCCTCGACGGCGACGAGGCTGTCGAGGAAGTGCAGGTCGGCAAGGGCGACGAGGAGGAGGGCGAGGGCGAGAACAAGGGCTTCGTCCTCTCCGACGACGACGAGGACGACGCGCCCGCGCAGCAGGTCGCCGTCGCAGGCGCCACGGCCGACCCGGTCAAGGACTACCTGAAGCAGATCGGCAAGGTCCCGCTCCTCAACGCCGAGCAGGAGGTCGAGCTCGCCAAGCGCATCGAAGCGGGCCTGTTCGCCGAGGACAAGCTGGCGAACTCCGACAAGCTCGCGCCGAAGCTCAAGCGCGAGCTGGAGATCATCGCCGAGGACGGGCGCCGGGCCAAGAACCACCTGCTGGAGGCCAACCTCCGCCTCGTGGTCTCGCTGGCCAAGCGTTACACCGGCCGCGGCATGCTCTTCCTGGACCTGATCCAGGAGGGCAACCTCGGTCTGATCCGCGCGGTCGAGAAGTTCGACTACACCAAGGGTTACAAGTTCTCCACGTACGCCACCTGGTGGATCCGTCAGGCGATCACCCGCGCCATGGCCGACCAGGCCCGCACCATCCGTATCCCGGTGCACATGGTCGAGGTCATCAACAAGCTCGCGCGTGTGCAGCGTCAGATGCTCCAGGACCTGGGCCGTGAGCCCACCCCGGAGGAGCTGGCCAAGGAGCTCGACATGACCCCCGAGAAGGTCATCGAGGTCCAGAAGTACGGTCGTGAGCCGATCTCCCTCCACACGCCGCTGGGTGAGGACGGGGACAGCGAGTTCGGTGACCTGATCGAGGACTCCGAGGCGGTCGTACCGGCCGACGCGGTCAGCTTCACGCTCCTCCAGGAGCAGTTGCACTCGGTGCTCGACACTCTCTCCGAGCGTGAGGCCGGCGTGGTCTCGATGCGCTTCGGTCTCACGGACGGGCAGCCGAAGACCCTCGACGAGATCGGCAAGGTCTACGGCGTGACGCGTGAGCGCATCCGTCAGATCGAGTCGAAGACCATGTCGAAGCTGCGCCACCCGTCGCGCTCGCAGGTGCTGCGCGACTACCTCGACTAAGTCGCGGGAGTAAGCAGGCCGAGGGCCCGGTTCCAAGGAACCGGGCCCTCGGCGCATGTGCGGGTGCGGTTGCCGACACGCTGGATGACTCTGAGTGGGCATGGTCCACCGCAGAGTCAGGAGTACGCATGTCCCATACCGTCGTCCGCGCCATGACCGGGCTGTTCGCCCTGGTTGCCGCGGCAGCCGTGATACCGCTCGCGTCCCCGGTTCCGGTGGCTGCCGACAGCATCGTCATCGGTGGGCAGCCGGCACATGTCAAGGACAGTCCGTGGGTCGTGGCACTGTCCAGCCGTAACCGTTTCGGAGGTACCCGTGCGGGCCAGTTCTGCGGTGCTGTGCTGGTAGGGCCGACGAAGGTGCTGACCGCCGCGCACTGTCTGAGCCGGGAGGCGCTCGGCACGGATGTGAGTCAGGTGCACGACCTGCGGATCATTGCCGGGCGGGATGAGTTGACCGGCTCCGGCGGCCGGGAGGTCACGGTCAAGGGGACATGGATCAACCCGGGGTACGACCCCACCACCAACTCCGGCGATCTGGCGGTGCTCACCCTGGCCGACGCGCTCCCCGGAGAGAGTGTGATCCCGATGGCCACAGCCGGTGACCGGGCCGATGAGCCGGGTAGTGCAGCCCTCGTCTACGGCTGGGGGGACATCTCCGGTAGCGGTGACTACGTGACGTCGCTCCGCTCCGCCCAGGTGAGGGTTCTGCCGGACAGCACGTGCGAGCGGGCCTACTCGGGTGGCAGGGGTGCCGCGTACGAGGCCTCGACGATGCTCTGTGCGGGCGAACCGGACGGCGGGCACGACGCCTGCCAGGGGGACAGTGGAGGGCCGCTGGTGGCCGGTGGGCGGCTCATCGGCTTGGTGTCCTGGGGGAATGGCTGTGGGGTGGCGGGCAGCCCCGGCGTCTACACGAGGATCTCCGCGGCGGCCGGCTGGATGGCGGGCAGTAGCTGACCGGCGTCGCTCCGTAGGTACGAGAACGGGCGGCTCCCCCTTCGGTGGGGGAGCCGCCCGTCGGCCGGTACGGAGCCGGACCCTGGCTCGTCGTGGATGCGAGGTGTCAGTGTTGTTCCTCTTCGACGGCATTGGCCTGCACGGCCGTCAGTCGGTCCGTCTCATCCTGTATTTCCGCGGCGATCTTCTTGAGTTCCGGCTCGAACTTGCGACCATGGTGGGCGCAGAAGAGCAGTTCACCGCCGCTGATCAGGACGACGCGCAGATATGCCTGGGCGCCGCAACGGTCACAGCGGTCTGCTGCGGTCAGCGGGCTCGCGGGGGTCAGAACAGTAGTCACGTCGCCTCTTCTCTAGCTCGACGAGCTGTCGTACCAGGGTCAACATCCAACCAGGCCGAAAACGTTCCCGCTCGTGGCTTTTCTTCGAAACTTCTTCTCAAGATGGCTGTCTGTTGCCGGTTGGCGGCGAATGTGCCGTATTGCGTAGCGCTACGGTTTCGCGTTGCTTGTATGGGTCGGTCGGTCGGTCCGTCCGGCCGGCTTGCCGGTTTGTTCATGAGGACGTGCCCGGAGCCTAAATGGTTCATGCCTCGAAGGGAACGTGATGTGCGCGTCACTCCAACGAGGGATCGAACGCGTATGCGAGGCTGGTCTAGTGTGAGCATTCCCTGAGGGTGGCGGTACAACCGCTCTACCAGGCCTCGGTACGCTCTCAGCGGCAACCGAAGCCGACCCCGTTACCCACCTGGACCCCAAATGAAATTCAGCGAGGAGCGAACCGCGTGACCGCCGATACGTCCGTGCCGTCCACTGCGCTGCTGACCGGAGCAGACCGAGACGGCTCCAACTACACCGCGCGGCACCTTCTCGTGCTCGAGGGGCTTGAGGCAGTCCGCAAGCGCCCCGGGATGTACATCGGGTCGACCGACAGCCGCGGCCTCATGCACTGCCTCTGGGAGATCATCGACAACTCCGTCGACGAGGCCCTCGGCGGTTACTGCGACCACATCGAGGTCATCCTTCACGAGGACAACTCCGTGGAGGTCCGGGACAACGGCCGGGGCATCCCCGTCGATGTGGAGCCCAAGACCGGACTGTCCGGCGTCGAGGTCGTCATGACCAAGCTTCACGCCGGCGGCAAGTTCGGCGGCGGCTCGTACGCCGCGTCCGGTGGTCTGCATGGTGTGGGAGCCTCCGTGGTCAACGCGCTCTCGGCCCGGCTCGACGTCGAGGTCGACCGCAACAGCGCGACCCACTCGATCAGCTTCCGGCGTGGGGTGCCGGGCATCTTCACGGAGCAGGGCCCGGACAGCCCGTTCGACCCGGCCAACGGCCTCCGCAAGGGGAAGCGGGTCCCGAAGACGCGCACCGGCACCAGGGTGCGCTACTGGGCCGACCGGCAGATCTTCCTCAAGGACGCCAAGCTCGGCCTGGAGACGCTCTACCAGCGGGCCCGGCAGACGGCATTCCTCGTCCCCGGACTCACCATCGTCGTACGCGACGAACGCGGTCTCGACGGTGAGGGCAAGACCGAGGAGACGTTTCGCTTCGACGGCGGAATCAGTGAATTCTGCGAGTACCTGGCCCAGGACAAGGCCGTCTGCGACGTGCTGCGGCTGACCGGGCACGGCACCTTCAAGGAGACCGTGCCGGTCCTGGACGAGCGCGGGCACATGACGGCGACCGAGGTCACGCGTGAGCTGGCCGTCGACATCGCCATGCGCTGGGGCACGGGATACGACACCAATCTCAAGTCCTTCGTCAACATCATTGCCACCCCCAAGGGCGGCACACATGTGACCGGGTTCGAACGCTCCGTGACCAAGACGGTCAACGAGGTGCTCCGCTCCGCGAAGCTCCTGCGGGTCGCCGAGGACGACATCGTCAAGGACGACGCCCTGGAGGGCCTCACCGCAGTCGTGACCGTACGGCTGGCGGAGCCGCAGTTCGAGGGCCAGACCAAGGAGGTCCTCGGCACCTCGGCGGCCAACCGGATCGTCGCCAATGTCGTCGCCAAGGAGCTCAAGGCATTCCTGACCTCCACCAAGCGTGACGCCAAGGCGCAGGCCAGGGCAGTCCTGGACAAGGCGGTCGCCGCCGCGCGCACGCGCATCGCGGCCCGGCAGCACAAGGACGCGCAGCGTCGTAAGACGGCGCTGGAGTCTTCCTCGCTGCCCGCCAAGCTCGCGGACTGCCGCAGCGACGACGTGGACCGCAGCGAGCTCTTCATCGTGGAGGGGGACTCCGCGCTCGGCACGGCCAAGCTCGCCCGGAACAGTGAGTTCCAGGCATTGCTGCCGATCCGGGGCAAGATCCTCAATGTCCAGAAGGCGTCCGTCTCGGACATGCTGAAGAATGCCGAATGCGGCGCGATCATCCAGGTCATAGGGGCCGGGTCCGGCCGGACCTTCGACATCGACGCGGCTCGCTACGGCAAGATCGTCCTCCTGGTGGACGCCGATGTCGACGGCGCGCACATCCGCATCCTGCTGCTCACGCTCTTCCAGCGGTACATGCGGCCCATGGTCGAGGCGGGACGCGTCTTCGCCGCTGTGCCCCCGCTCCACCGGATCGAGCTGGTCCAGCCGAAGAAGGGCCAGGACAAGTACATCTACACCTACTCCGACGGCGAGCTGCGCCAGACGCTGCTGGAGCTGCAGCGCAAGAACGTCCGGTACAAGGACTCGATCCAGCGGTACAAGGGGCTGGGTGAGATGGACGCCGACCAGCTGGCCGAGACCACGATGGATCCGCGCCACCGGACACTGCGGCGGATCAACATCGGCGACCTCGAATCCTCCGAGCAGGTCTTCGATCTGCTGATGGGCAACGAGGTCGCGCCCCGCAAGGAATTCATCACCAGCTCGGCCGCCACGCTGGACCGCTCGCGCATCGACGCGTGACCGGCAGCCGCCGTCTCCACCCGTGGGTGGAGACGGCGGCTGCACCCACGATCAACCCCTGATCCGATCCTCTGACCTGGCATTTTCCGTAGCGTCGAAGGTGTTGAACCTTTCCGCACTTCGGAGGCTGCCATGTCAGGACTCATCAATGTCCTGGTGATCATTGCCGTCATCGCACTCGTCGTGGTCCGCCAGTGCTCGGCACGACGGATCGCGGACGACCGGCGCTGGTGGGTCCTGCCCGGCATTCCGATCTTCCTGTCCCTGCGCGAACCCGGCCTGACCGACCCGCGCCACGAAGCGCTGTCCGCAGTGGTTCTCGGCGCCGAACTGCTGGTCGGGCTGGTCATCGGCGTCGGCTGGGGCTGGACGACCCGGCTGTGGCGCGAGTCGGACGGGTCCCTGTGGAGCAGAGGCACCAAGGCCACCGTCCTGGTCTGGACGGGAGGTCTGGCGATGAGAGCCGCGCTGTACGGGACGGCCGCGCTGATGGGCATACGTCAGGGCAGCGCCGCCCTCATGGCCGCTCTCGCGCTGACGCTGCTCGCGCGCAGCGCTGTGCTGACCCGGCGGGCCCGGGGGATGAGCCCGGCGTACGGTGATGCTGTCGGCGGCCTGTCGTCGCAGCCGGCGTGGAAGGAGCGTGTGTGACACGCGCTACCTGGACGAGTTGGCCGTCCCGGGAGGCACTCTCCCGACAGGGGCGCACGCGCCCACGGGCGGTCATTGCCTGGTCCGTACGCGCGCTCCTTCTGGCCCTCGTGCTCTGGGGCACCTTCACCGCCGGAAAGTTCGGCCCCTGGGAAGTCGCGGTCGGACTGCTGGGCGTACTGGGTTGCGCCTGGACCGCGTGGGCGTTCTTCCGGACCAGTCTGGAACACCGGCTGTGGCCCTCCCTCGGGTTGATGGCGCTGCTGATGGCGGCGGCCTTCGGGACGCAGCAGGCCGGTGCCGGTGTGCCGGCCGTAGTCCTGTGGTGCGGTTGCGCGGTGACCGCACTGGAGCGGTTGCCGCTCTCGGCGGCTGTTCCCGCCACGGCCGGCGCGCTCGCCGCGTACGCCGCCGTCAACACCGACGGGTGGATGACGACCGCGCTGACCACGGGGGGCCCTGCCTCGCGGGATACGTGCTCCGGCTGGATGCCGAGGCACGTGGAAGCGCCCTGCGGCTCCTGGCGCAGGAGCGGGCGGCGAGGGCGGCGGAAGCGGAATCGGCGGCGCTGAACGAGCGCTCCAGGATCGCTCGGGAGATACACGATGTTCTCGCGCACAGTCTCTCCGCGCAGCTGGTGCACCTGGAGGCGGCGCGGCTCCTCATTGAGCGACAGCCTTCCGGGGAGTTCCGGGACCAGGTCCTGGAGCGAGTGGTGGCGGCGCGTTCGATGGCGCGCGAGGGGCTCGCCGAGATCCGTCAGGCGCTCTCCGCGCTCCGGGGCGAGGTCGCGCCGGTGGAGGACTTCCTGAGACAGCTTGTGACTGCGGAGCCGGGCGAGGTGACCGTGGCCGGGGAGCAGCGGCCGCTGACGGCAGAGGCCTCGCAGACGGTCCGACGGGTGGCGCAGGAGGCGCTGACCAATGTGCGCAAGCATGCGCCGGGGGCCACCGTTCGCGTAGGGCTGGAGTACCTGCCGGGCGAAGTCGCTCTGGAGGTCAGGGACCGGGGCGGTCACCGGCCCGTGGACGAGCTCGCTGTCAGCGGCTCCGGATACGGTCTGCTGGGGATGAGGGAGCGCGCCGAGCTGCTCGGCGGGACGTTGGAGGAAGGTCCGGGCGAGGAGGGGTTCACAACTGTTGGGCCGGCACATCGTTTTGGCGAACATGGGCACGATTGGGTGAATGGCGCGATGAGCTGCGGGTATGCCCGGCGGGGTGTGCGTAACGTTCTCGGTGCGATCTGGGACGCCGGGTGTGGTGTCAGCAGTCGGGGCCCCCGTGTCACCAGCGAGATGGTTCGGGGCCTCCCCGTCGCCTCTGGCCACACCCATATGGCCAGGTCGTAGGGATTCCGCCCACCTGGAACGGAGCGCATACGGGATATGCGTCGCCGCCCGGGACGCGAAAGCGGAGGACCAGTGCGCCCAAGACCGTTCGGGGCGTGCCGGTGAGCCAGGACTCACTCCTGCTCACTGCCCAGGAACGGTTCGTGGTGAGTCTGCGGGTGCCCGCGTGAACGCGCGGGTCGTGGTCGCCGACGATCAGTCGGTGGTGCGCGAGGGAATCGTGATGCTGCTGGGGCTGTTGCCCGGAATCGAGGTGGTGGGATCGGCGCGGGACGGGGAAGAGGCCGTCGCGCTCGTCGCCGAGCGGGCGCCCGATGTGGTTCTGATGGATCTTCGGATGCCCCGCTGCGACGGGGTGGAGGCAACACGGCGCATCCGCACGGAGTATCCGGGCACGCAGGTGGTGGTCCTCACGACGTTCGCGGACGACGACTCGCTCTTCCCCGCGCTGCGGGCGGGCGCCCGCGGCTACCTCACGAAGGACGCCGGGGGCGATGAGATCGTGCGGGCCATCCAGGCAGTGCTGTCGGGCGAGGCCGGGCTCTCGCCCGTGGTGCAGCGTCGGCTGCTGGAGCGGGTCACCACAGCACCGGCGCCCGCCGGGCCGCTGCCTGCCCAGTCGCAACTGCCCGACGGTCTCACGCCCCGCGAGGCGGAAGTACTCGTCCTGATCGCCGAGGGGATGTCCAACCAGGAGATCGCCCGCAGGCTGCACATCTCGCAGGCCACGGTGAAGAGTCACATCAACAATCTCTTCGCCAAGGCCGGGGTGCGCGACAGAGCGCAGGCCGTGCGCTATGCGTACGTTCGGGGTCTCGCACACCCGCCCGGGGCATCCTTCACCTGAAGAGGTGAAGAGCGGCGAATGAAGTGCCCGGGAACTTCCTGATCTGCCCATTCTTGGGTACGCGGCCGAAGTGGTCCGTGGACAAGGGGAGTTGTTCGGTGGAGAAGGAAGCAGGGTGCGACGCTGCAGCGATGCGAGTCGACGACCCGTGGTACGACGCTCTGGCCTCCGGATGGGGCGAGCTGGACGGTGCGGGGGGCTTCGTGCCCGTCGGGCCACCCGGACCCGTGGCCCCGCAGCGCAGCCACGGCGCGGCAGACATCTATCTGGAGGTGCAGCGCAGCGCGGCCTTCCAGGAAGTGCGGCGTCGATACCGGCGGTTCGTCGTCCCCGCCACCCTGGCCTTCGTCGTCTGGTACCTCGCCTATGTTGTCACGGCGGTCACCGCACCCGGACTGATGGCCCGTCCGGTCGCCGGGGCCGTCAACGTGGCGATGGTCGCGGGGCTCGGGCAGTTCCTCACCACGTTCCTGCTCACCGGGGCGTACACACGTCATGCGCGGCTGCGCAGGGACCGGGCCGCGCTCGATCTGCGGTGGGAGACCCAGGAGATGACGCGGGGGATCGGGCGTTGAGCGGGAATCACCAGACCCTGGCGTTGCTTCTGTTCAGCGCATTCATCGCCGTGACGCTCGCCATCACCACCTGGGTGAGCCGCAACCGGCACGGCTCGGCGGAGGAGTTCTATGCCGGCGGTCGGTTGTTCTCCCCCATGGAGAACGGTTTCGCTATCGCCGGTGACTACATGTCGGCCGCATCCTTTCTCGGTATCTCCGGTCTGATCGCTCTGTTCGGCTACGACGGCATGCTGTACTCGGTCGGCTTCCTCGTCGCCTGGCTCGTCGTCCTGCTGCTGGTCGCCGAACTCGTCCGTAACTGCGGCCGATTCACCCTCGCCGACGTGGTGGCCGCACGCATGGCGGAACGTCCGGTGCGGATCGCGGCGGGCGTCTCCTCCGTCACCGTCTCCGTGCTCTACCTGGTGGCGCAGATGGTGGGTGCGGGCAGCCTGGTCGCCCTGCTCCTCGGTGGTACGAGCAACGCCGCCCGCTCCTGGACCGTCATCGGGGTCGGGGCGCTCATGGTGATCTATGTGTCCTTCGGGGGGATGCGTGCCACGACCTGGATCCAGATCGTCAAGGCCGTCCTGCTGATGATGGGCGCGACCGTGCTCACCGTGCTGGTTCTGGTCCATTTCCACGGCAACGTCAACGCGCTCCTCACGTCCGCCGCCGAACGGAGCGGGCACGGACTGAAGTTCCTCTCGCCCGGACTCAAGTACGGCGGCAGCTGGACCGCGCGATTCGACTTCATCAGCCTCGGGCTGGCCCTGGTGCTCGGTACGGCCGGACTGCCCCACATCCTGTCGCGCTTCTACACCGTGCCCACCGCCCGCGCCGCCCGTCGCTCGGTCGTCTGGTCGATCGGCCTCATCGGCAGCTTCTACCTGATGACGATCGTGCTCGGGTTCGGGGCGGCGGCGCTGGTCGGTTCGGCGGACGTACGGGCGTCGAATCCCGCCGGGAACACGGCCGTCCCGCTGCTGGCCCTGGTGCTCGGCGGCGGTGAAGGCTCCACCGGGGGAACGATCCTGTTCGCGGTGGTCGCCGCCGTGGCCTTCGCGACCATCCTCGCCGTCGTCGCCGGGATCACGCTCGCCTCGTCCGCCTCCGTGGCCCACGACCTCTACGCCTCGCTCAGGCGTCCGGGCCAGAAGCAGCACAGCGAGGTCACCGTGGCCCGGGTCGCCGCGGCCGGGATCGGGGTGGCCGCCATCGCGCTCGGGCTGGTCGCGCAGGATCTGAATGTGGCGTTCCTGGTGGCTCTCGCCTTCGCCGTCGCCGCTTCGGCCAATCTGCCGGTGCTGCTGTACTCGCTGTTCTGGCGAGACTTCACCGCGCGAGGGGCGGTCTGGTCGGTCTACGGAGGGCTGATCCCCGCGGTGCTGCTCGTCCTGCTCTCACCGGTCGTCTCGGGCAGCCCCACCTCGCTCTTCCCCGGCGTCGACTTCCAGTTCTTCCCGTTGGAGAACCCCGGGCTGGTCTCCGTCCCGCTCGGCTTCCTGGCCGGCTGGATCGGCACAGTCACGTCACCCCAGCCGCCCGACGCCGCCAAGCATGCGGAGGCCGAGGTCCGCGCGCTGACCGGGGCGGGGGCGGTGTAGCCGGTCAGGGCAGCGGACGGCGGACGAGCCGGGCCGGGAATGCGGGACCGGCCGTGGCGGACGCGGGTCGGCGGTACGTCACGCAGGGATTTCCTAGGAGCCCGAGGCCCAGGTGTAGCGGTGTTCCGGGCGGCCTGTCTCGCCGTACCGCAGTGTCAGCCGCACCCGACCCGTCCGCTCCAGCAGCTTCAGGTAGCGCTGCGCGGTCTGTCGGCTCATTCCGGCGCTCTCCGCGATTTCCTGCGCGGAGAGCGGCCCCTCGGCCTCCTTGAGCGCCTGGCGGACCAGTTCCGCCGTGGTGGGGGAGTGCCCCTTGGGCAGGTCGGGTTCGCCCGCCGCCCACAGAGCGCCGAAGAGCCGGTCCACGTCTCCCTGCTCGGTCTCGCCGCCGCCCTCCAGCGTGTGGTGCAGCGCCGAGTACGCCTCCAGCTTGGTACGCAGCCCCGCGTAGGTGAACGGCTTCACCAGGTACTGGAGCGCGCCGTGTCGCATGGCCTCCTGGACGGTGGCGACGTCACGCGCCGCAGTCACCATGATCACGTCAGTGCGGTGACCGAGCCTGCGCAGCTCGCGCACCACGGCCAGGCCATTGCGGTCGGGCATGTAGTGGTCGAGCAGGACGAGATCCACGTGCTGCGACTCGACCGCGGCCAGGGCCTCGGCGGCGCTGTGCGCCTGCGCTACCACCCGGAAGCCGGGCACCTTCGAGACATACGCCGCGTTGATCCGCGCCACCCGGATGTCGTCGTCCACGACCAGGACCTGGATCACTGAACTCCTCCCGTGAGATCCGGCTCCGGAAGCTGTGTGTCCGCGAGACCCGGTTCGGTGAGCGCCTCGGGCAGTACGACGGTGAACTCGGCGCCGCCTTCCGGCGGCCCGTCCACGGTGGCGCTGCCGCCTTGTCGTTCGGCCAGCCGCCGTACCATCGCGAGACCGAGACCACGCTTGCCGTGCGCCGGGAGTTCCTTGGTCGACCAGCCCTCCGTGAAGACCGATTCACGATGCTCGGGAGGGACGCCGGGGCCGCTGTCGCGTACCCGCAGCACCACCGCACGGCCATCCGCCCGCAGCCCCACCTCGATCAGGGGGTCGTCCGATCCGGCGGCCGCGTCCAAGGCGTTGTCGACGAGGTTGCCGACGACGGTGACCAGACCGCGCGGGTCCACCAGCCGGTCGGGGAGCAGCGTGCCGGGCGCCATGCGCAGCGATACGCCGCGCTCCGCGGCGACCGTCGCCTTGCCGACCAGCAGGGCGGCCAGCAGCGGATCGTGGACCTTCTCGGTGACCTGCTCGGCGGTGGCCCGGTGGACGCCGACGACCTCGGTGACGAACTCCATCGCGTCCTCGTGCATGTCCAGCTCCAGCAGTCCCAGGAGGGTGTGCAGCCGGTTGGCGTGCTCGTGGTCCTGTGCGCGCAGGGCATCGATCAGACCACGGGTGGAGTCGAGCTCGCGGCCGAGGTGTTCGAGTTCGGTGCGGTCGCGGAGGGTGGCGACGGCGCCTCCGTCGGCGGTCGGCATCCGGTTGGCGAGCAGCACCCGGTTGCCGCGCACGGTCAGCAGATCGTCGCCCACCACGCGGCCGGCCAGCACGTCTGCGGTCCGCCCCCGGCCGAGCACGTCGTCGAGCGGGCGTCCCGCGGCGTCGGGGTCGAGCCCCAGCAGCCGCTGCGCCTCGTCGTTCAGGAGCCGGATGCGTCCTGTACGGTCCAGCGCGACGACCCCTTCGCGGATGCTGTGCAGCATCGCCTCGCGCTCGGTCAGCAGCGCGGAGATGTCGGAGAACGCCAGGTCGTGGGTCTGTCGCTGGATGCGGCGGGAGATCAGATAGGCAGCCAGCGCCCCGACGGCGAGCGCCCCGCCCGCGTAGGCGAGCAGCCCCGGGATCGCTGCCAGGAGCCGGGCGCGGACACTGTCGTACGCGATGCCGACCGAGACCGCTCCGACGATGTGGTCCGCGTTGTCGCGGAGCGGCACCTTGCCGCGTGCCGAGCGGCCGAGCGTACCGCTGTCGATCTCCATGATCTCTCCGCCCGCGAGCGCCTCACTGGGGTCGGTCGAGACGACCTTGCCGATCCGGCGGGTGTCGGTGTGCGACCAGCGCACCCCGTGCCGGTCCATGACGACGACGTACTCGGCGCCGGTGGACCGCCTGATCCGCTCCGCGGCGGATTGCACGGGCCCCCCGGGGACAGGGGTCGTGGTGAGCAGGGACTCGGCGATCTGCGGCTGGGCCGCCGTGCTCTGCGCGATGGCGAGCGCACGGCGCATCGCCTCGTCGTCGAGCTGCGTGCTGAGGGGTGCCAGGAAGAGGCCGGTGGCGAGTACGGTGACGCCGGTGGCGATGGCGAGCTGCATCAGCAGCACCTGGGAGAAGACCCGCTGCGGCCAGCCGAGCCGTCGCGGTCTCCGGGGGGTGGGCTGTGGGGCGCTCATCGTATGAAGGTAAAACGCCGCCCTGCGCTTCCTGAAATCTCTCTACTTTTCAACTCCACGCAATCGGCTTGCGTTTTTTTCGCTAATCTTGCGCGCATGACGCGACGACTTGCTCAGGTGGCACAGAAGGTGGGAGTCAGCGAGGCCACGGTCAGCCGGGTGCTCAACGGCAAGCCCGGAGTCTCCGACGCCACCCGGAAGGCCGTCCTCTCGGCGCTCGACGTCCTCGGTTACGAGCGTCCGACCCAGCTGCGCGGCGAGCGGGCCCGACTGGTCGGACTGGTCCTGCCGGAGCTCCAGAACCCGATCTTCCCGGCCTTCGCCGAGGTCGTCGGCGGTGCGCTCGCCCAGCAGGGACTGACCCCCGTTCTGTGCACCCAGACCAAGGGGGGCGTCTCCGAGGCCGACTACGTGGAGCTGCTTCTGCAGCAGCAGGTGTCGGGTGTGGTCTTCGCGGGCGGGCTCTACCACCAGGCGGACGCCCCGCACGATCACTACAAGGTGCTGGCCGACCGAAGGATCCCGGTCGTCCTGATCAACGCGGCCATCGAGCACCTCGGCTTCCCCGGGGTGTCCTGCGACGACTCGGTCGCCGTCGAGCAGGCGTGGCGTCACCTGGTCTCGCTCGGCCACGAGCGCATCGGCCTGGTGCTCGGTCCCTCCGACCACGTGCCCTCGCAGCGCAAGCTCGCGGCCGCCCGCGCGCTCGCCCGGGCGGCCGGCACCACGGTGCCGGACGAGTGGGTGGCGAGAGCCATGTTCTCGCTGGAGGGCGGGCAGGCCGCGGCCATGCGCCTGCTGGACCAGGGGGTCACCGGCATCATCTGTGCCAGCGACCCGCTCGCGCTCGGTGCCGTGCGCGCGGCCCGCCGCCGCGGCCTCTCCGTGCCCGCCGATGTCTCGGTGGTCGGGTACGACGACTCGGCCTTCATGAACTGCACCGAGCCGCCGCTGACCACGGTCCGGCAGCCGATCGAAGCGATGGGGCGCGCCGCTGTCGAGCTGCTCTCCGTGCAGATCGGGGGCCGGGCCGTGCCCTCCGACGAGCTGCTCTTCGAACCGGAACTGGTGGTGCGGGGGTCCACCGCACAGCCCCCACGAACTACTTCCGGTTGATCGTCGAGATTTTGCGGATCATGAGCTATCTATTGCGGCAGATTCCCTATGCCGTGGCCGATCCCAGACCGGGCAGCGGCTGAGGGGGCCGAGGGCCGCTGTACTGGCCGCTGGGGCGCATCCGCAGCGGACGTTCGCCGTACTCCTCCAGCGCATGCGCGATCCAGCCCGCTGTTCGGGACACCGCGAACACCGTCTCACCCGCCTCGGCGGACATGCCGGACGAGACCGAGAGCACGGCGAGCGCCAGGTCGACGTTGGCGTGCAGCGGGGTGTGGCGCGCGGTCGTGGTGACCACGTCGCGCGCCGCGGCCAGCGCGGGCGCCGCTTGCGGGACCTGCGCGAGCAGGGCGAACAGCGTGCGCGCCCGCGGATCCTCGGCGGTGTAGAGCCGGTGCCCGAGCCCCGGCACCCTGCGGCCGGTGCGGAGATGGTCGGCGACCACCGGGGCCGCGCTGCCCCGCTCCAGGACCTCGACGAGCATCCTGTGTGCCAGCCCGCTCGCGGCGCCGTGCAGGGGGCCCTCCAGGACGCCGAGGCCCGCGGAGACCACCGCGTACGGATGGGCATGCGCGGATGCGGCGACGCGGGCGGCCAGCGTCGAGGCAGCCAGATCATGGTCGATCAGCAGGCCGAGAGCCGTGTCCAGCACGGTGAGCGACGCCGCGTCGGCCGGGTGGGCGGTGAGTTTCGGCCATAGCCGGTGTGCCAGCCCGGGTGTCTGCGAAGCGGCCTCGTGGCCGGTCGTGGTCGGTGCGCCGGTCGTTGTCGGCAGCGCGCCGACCAGGGTGGGAATCAGGCTCCGCGCGCTGCCGAGTACCGCCTCGGGGGAGAGGTCGAAGCGCAGCGGATCCGCGGTGGCCGCGGCCACGACCGCGACCCGCAGCCGGTCCGTGGACCCGCTGTGTGCGGGCAGCGCATCCACCGTGCGGCGCGCCGCGGCCAGGGCCTCGGCAGGCGCGGTGAAGCGCGTGCCTGGCCGGAGCTCACCGGTCCACAGCCATTCGGCGATCTCCTCGTAGGCGTAGTGCGTGGCCAGTTCGGTCGCGTCGACACCGCGGAAGTAGTACCGGTCGCCCTCGATCAGCGTGATGCCGGTGCGGAACACCAGGTCTCCGGTGACGGGGGAGGGTTCCCTGCGTCCGGTGCGCCGGAGCAGCGCATCGACCTCCGCGGCGTCGAACGTACTGCCGCGGCCGCCGGGCGCGCGCCTGCTGCTCAACTGGCCCCGGCTGACATACGCGTACACCGTCTCGGGCTTCACCCCCAGGCGCTCGGCCGTCTCGCGCGTGGTGAGCCGATCCGCGGTCGCCCCGGCCGAACCGTCGCCGGGGGCTGCTTGATCCTTCATGCTGCTCACCGTATCCATATTGATTCAATCAACATTGACATCGCTTGAGTCAATCATAGACAGTCGAATCAATATCGATCTGGCTTCAGCAGAGAAGTTCGCGGAGGAAGAGATGCCGACCATGACCAACGGAACCCCGCAAGATGTACCCCGCGGCCTCGCGGGTGTCGTCGTCACGGACACCGCTCTCGGTGACGTCCGGGGGCGCGAGGGGTTCTACCACTACCGGCAGTACTCGGCGATCGAACTCGCACGGACCCGCAGCTTCGAGGACGTCTGGTACCTGATGTTCCACGGCGAGTTGCCGGGTCCGGCCGCCCGTGCCGACTTCGCCGCGCGCACCGCCGCCCTGCGGCGGCTGCCTGCGGACGTACGGGACGCCCTGCCCGCCATAGCCCGTGCGGGGGCCGTCTCAGGACCGCTTGCCGGGCTGCGCACCGCCCTGTCGTTGCTCGGCGCCTCCGCCGGATTCCGCCCGGTGTACGACATCGACGGCGAGGGGCGCCGCAGTGACGCGCTGGCCGCCTGCGCCGCCGTACCCACGGTCCTGACCGCACTGCACCGGCTCGGGCAGGGCCTCGAACCGGTCGAACCGCGCGACGATCTGCCGTACGCCGCCAACTACCTCTACATGCTCACCGGGTCCGTGCCGGACCGCGCCCGCGTCAGGGCCGTCGAGCAGTACCTGATCTCCACCGTCGACCACGGCTTCAACGCGTCGACCTTCACAGGCCGGGTCGTCGCCTCCACCGGTGCGGACGTCGCCGCCTGCCTGGTGGCGGCCGTCGGCGCACTCTCCGGACCGCTGCACGGCGGAGCGCCCAGCCGGGCGCTCGACACCCTGGACGCGATCGGTACCCCCGACCGCATCGACGGCTGGATCCGCGAGCGTGTGCTGGCGGGAGAGCGGATCATGGGCTTCGGCCATCCCGTCTACCGCACCGAGGACCCGCGCTCACGCATGCTGCGCGGGATCGCCCAGGGCTTCGGCGGACCGTTGGTCGACTTCGCCGTCGAGGTGGAACGGCAGGTCGAGGAGATCCTCGCCGAGCTCAAGCCGGGCCGAGAGCTCCACACCAACGTGGAGTTCTACGCCGGGGTCGTCATGGAGCTGTGCGGGCTGCCGCGTGAGATGTTCACGCCGACCTTCTGTGCGGCGCGTGTGGTGGGCTGGAGCGCCAATATCCTGGAGCAGGCGGAGGACTCGAAGATCATCCGCCCGGCGGCCCGCTACATCGGTCCGCCCCTGCCGCAGCCGGTACCGGCGCCCTGAGGTCCCTTTGAGGAAGGCCACCGTTGAGCCCGTCGTCCCCGCACCGCAAGCAGCAGATCCCTGTCATCGTCCTGGCGGGGTTCCTGGGTTCCGGCAAGACGACCCTGCTCAACCACCTGCTCCGCCATCGTGCGGGGAACCGGATCGGCGTGATCGTCAACGACTTCGGTTCGATCGAGATCGACGCCATGACCGTCTCGGGGCAGGTCGGCTCGACTGTTTCGCTGGGCAACGGATGTCTGTGCTGCGCCGTCGACGCGAGCGAACTCGACACCTTCCTGGAGACGTTGACCCGCCCCGCCGTCGGCCTCGACGTGATCGTCATCGAGGCGAGCGGACTCGCGGAACCCCAGGAGCTCGTGCGCATGCTGCTGGCCAGCGACAACCCGCAGATCGTGTACGGGGGACTGGTCGAGCTCGTCGACGCCGCCGAGTTCGACGCCGTCCGGGAGCGCCATCCGGAGATCGACCGGCACCTCGGCGTCGCCGATCTCGTCGTGCTGAACAAGACGGACCGGGTCACGGACGAGGAGCAGGACCGCATCCGGGACGCCGTTGCGGCGACCGGCAGCAGGGCGGCCGTTGTCCCCGCCGCGTACGGACGCATCGACCCGGAGCTGCTCTTCGACCCGGCGCTGCGGCCGGACGGCGAGGAGCGGATGCGTCAGCTCTCCTTCGAGGACCTCCTGCTGGACGAGGAGGGCGTCGAGACCCACGCGGGGCATCTGCACGCCACGTACGAGAGTGTCTCGTTCAGCGCCGATGTACCCATGAACCCCCGCCGAACGATGGAGTTTCTCGACTCCCGGCCGGAGGGCCTCTACCGGATCAAGGGGTACGTCGACTTCGGCGCGGGAGACCGCGGCAACAAGTACGAGGTGCATGCGGTCGGCCGGTTCCTGAGGTTCACCCCGCAGCCCTGGAAGCGCGACGAACCGCGCCTCACCCAGCTGGTGCTGATCGGCTCCGGCATCGACCCGCACGCCCTGCACAAGGAACTGGCCGACTGCCGCGAGAGCGCCGAGCCGCCGGTGGAAGCCGGGGCGCCGGACATGACGCAGGACGCCGCACACGAGCAGAGCATGTGGGGCGTCCTGCGCTACGTACAACAGCCGGCCGACTGAGAAACCGACCGACGGAATCCCGTCGGCTACACCGGTCCGGCGATCACCGCGACCGGCTTGGCCAGGGGCGTCCCCGAACCGTCTCGTCGCGGATCCGGCTCCGGCAGTTCGGACGGGGTGCCGTTCTTCTGCGCCGCCCGCGCCGGGACCGCACCCGCCCAGGCGAACACCAGGACGTCCTCCCCCTTGAGGAAGCGCTGACAGCGCACGCCGCCGGTGGCCCGGCCCTTGCGCGGGTACTGGTCGAACGGCGTGAGCTTCGCCGTCAGTACCGAGTCGTCCAGCGTGCCGTGCGAGCCCGCCACCGTGAACACCATCGCGTCCGCCGCCGGGTCCACCGCGCCGAACGAGAGCACCTCGGCGCCCTCCGCCAGCTTCACGCCTGCCATGCCGCCCGCCGGCCGGCCCTGCGGCCGTACCTGGGCCGCCGGGTAGCGCAGCAGCTGTGCGTCGGACGTGATGAAGACGAGGTCCTCCTCGCCCGTACGCAGTTCGGCGGCGCCGACGATCCGGTCACCGTCCTTGAGGGTGATGACCTCCAGCTCGTCCTTGTTGGCCGGATAGTCCGGCACCACTCGCTTGACGACGCCCTGCAGGGTGCCGATCGCCAGGCCGGGGGAGGACTCGTCGAGCGTGGTGAGGCAGATGACCTCCTCACCGGTCTCCAGCGTGAGGAACTCCGAGACCTGTGCCCCGCCCGAAAGATTCGGCGCGGCATGGGTGTCCGGCAGCTGAGGCAGGTCGATCACCGCGAGCCGCAGAAGCCGCCCTGTCGACGTCACCACGCCGACATCGCCACGCGCCGTTGCCGGCACGGCCGACACGATCGCGTCGTGCTTGGCGCGCTTGGCGTCCTCGGCGACGACGATCGGGTCGCCGGTGGCCGTACGGGCCAGCAGACCGGTCGAGGACAGCAGTACCCGGCACGGGTCGTCCGCGACCTCCAGCGGCACCGAGGCGACCTGCGAACCGGCCGACTCCAGCAGCACCGTACGCCGGTCGGTGCCGAACTTCTTCGCGACCGCGGCCAGTTCGGTGGAGACCAGCTTGCGGAGCTCGGCGTCCGATTCGAGGATCGTCGTCAGCTCGTCGATCTCGACGTTGAGCCGGTCCCGCTCGCTCTCCAGCTCGATCCGGTCGAACCGGGTCAGCCGGCGCAGCGGGGTGTCCAGGATGTACTGCGTCTGGATCTCGCTCAGCGAGAAGTGCTCGATGAGCCGCTCCTTCGCCTGCGCGGAATTGTCGCTGGACCGGATGAGCCGGATGACCTCGTCGATGTCGATCAGTGCGACGAGCAGTCCCTCGACCAGGTGCAGCCGGTCCCGGCGCTTGGTCCGGCGGAACTCGCTGCGGCGCCGCACCACGTCGAAGCGGTGGTCGAGGTAGACCTCGAGGAGCTCCTTGAGACCCAGCGTGAGCGGCTGTCCGTCGACCAGTGCCACATTGTTGATGCCGAAGGACTCCTCCATCGGCGTCAGCTTGTAGAGCTGTTCCAGCACGGCCTCGGGCACGAAGCCGTTCTTGACCTCGATGACCAGGCGCAGGCCGTGCTCGCGGTCGGTGAGGTCCTTGACATCGGCGATGCCCTGGAGCTTCTTCACCGAGACCAGGTCCTTGATCTTGGAGATCACCTTCTCCGGGCCGACGGAGAAGGGCAGTTCGGTGACGACCAGGCCCTTGCGGCGGGCCGTCACGTTCTCCACGGCGACCGTGGCACGGATCTTGAACGTGCCCCGCCCGGCCGCGTACGCGTCCTTGATCCCGCCGAGGCCCACGATCCGGCCACCGGTCGGCAGGTCGGGTCCGGGGACGAACCGCATCAGGGTCTCCAGGTCCGCGCCCGGATGCCTGATCAGATGGCGGGCGGCGGCGATGACCTCGCCGAGATTGTGCGGCGGCATATTGGTCGCCATGCCGACCGCGATCCCGGACGAGCCGTTGACCAGGAGGTTCGGATACGCGGCCGGGAGGGCGACCGGCTCCTGCTCCTGGCCGTCGTAATTCGACTGGAAATCGACGGTGTCCTCGTCGATCGACTCCGTCATCAGCGACGTGGCGTCGGCCATCCGGCACTCGGTGTACCGCATGGCGGCGGGCGGGTCGTCGTTGCCGAGCGAGCCGAAGTTGCCGTGCCCGTCGACGAGGGGGAGCCGCATCGAGAACGGCTGCGCCATCCGGACCAGCGCGTCGTAGATCGACGCGTCGCCGTGCGGATGCAGCTTGCCCATGACCTCGCCGACGACGCGGGCGCACTTCACATAGCCGCGGTCGGGGCGCAGCCCCATCTCGTTCATCTGGTACACGATGCGGCGGTGCACCGGCTTCATGCCGTCGCGGGCGTCCGGCAGGGCCCGTGAGTAGATCACCGAGTACGCGTACTCGAGGAAGGAGCCCTGCATTTCGTCGACGACGTCGATGTCGAGGATCTTCTCCTCGAAGTCGTCCGGCGGCGGGGTCTTCGTACTGCGGCGGGCCATCGCTGCTGCGACTCCTTCACAGATCTGTTCGGGCAACCTCTGGTTCTGACGCGGACCATTGTGGACCGCCGCACTGACAACGCCGACCTCGACCCATCCCTAGGCCCTGTCCAGCCGGTCTTCGTGGGCCCGCAACGTCCGGCACGGCACCTCGCCGCGTTGTCTTCAGTCGTCCACGTACGTCCAGTACGAGGACGATCCTCCGCCTTGCGATGCACCGCACCATACGCCGCAGGTGATCCGCGAAGATCGACCGGACAGGACCTGGCGCTCTTTCACGCGAACTTCCACGGCACGGGAACTTCGCCAGGTGTCGGTGCGCTTGCTTACAGTGGCAGGTCTCGCAGGAAATCCAGTATCGCGATCGAAGGGACGTACATGCCCATGGGTCACACGGCCACAGCCCAGGCCGGCTCCGGCGGCTTGACAGCGACCGAGCACCGCCTGGCCAACGGCCTGCGCGTGGTGCTCTCCGAGGACCATCTGACCCCGGTCGCCGCGGTGTGCCTCTGGTACGACGTCGGGTCGCGCCACGAGGTCAAGGGGCGCACGGGTCTGGCGCACCTCTTCGAGCACCTGATGTTCCAGGGCTCCGGACAGGTCAAGGGGAACGGACACTTCGAACTGGTGCAGGGCGCCGGCGGCTCCCTCAACGGGACGACCAGCTTCGAACGCACCAACTACTTCGAGACGATGCCCACGCATCAGCTGGAACTGGCCCTGTGGCTCGAAGCCGACCGGATGGGCTCGCTGCTCGCCGCGCTCGACGACGAGTCCATGGAGAACCAGCGGGACGTCGTCAAGAACGAGCGCCGCCAGCGGTACGACAACGTTCCGTACGGCACGGCGTTCGAGAGGCTGACCGCCCTCGCCTATCCCGAGGGCCACCCGTACCACCACACCCCGATCGGCTCGATGGCCGACCTGGACGCGGCGACGCTCGACGACGCGCGGACCTTCTTCCGTACGTACTACGCACCCAACAACGCGGTGCTGTCGGTCGTCGGCGACATCGACCCCGAGCAGACGCTCGCCTGGATCGAGAAGTACTTCGGCTCCATCCCGTCCCACGACGGCAAGCAGCCGCCGCGCGACGGCACGCTCCCCGAGATCATCGGCGAGCAGCTGCGCGAAGAGGTGCACGAGGAGGTCCCGGCCCGGGCGCTGATGGCCGCCTACCGGCTGCCGCACGACGGCACCAGGGAGTGCGACGCCGCGGATCTCGCGCTGACCGTGCTCGGCGGCGGCGAGTCCTCCCGGCTGCACAACCGTCTGGTCCGCCGCGACCGCACGGCCGTTGCGGCAGGTTTCGGGCTGCTGCGGTTGGCCGGCGCGCCCTCGCTCGGCTGGCTGGACGTGAAGACGTCCGGCGGTGTCGAGGTGTCGCAGATCGAGGCCGCGGTCGACGAGGAGCTGGCCCGGTTCGCCGCCGAGGGCCCCACGCCCGAGGAAATGGAGCGTGCTCAGGCACAGTTGGAGCGCGAGTGGCTGGACCGGCTCGGTACGGTCGCGGGCCGCGCCGATGAACTCTGCCGGTTCGCCGTGCTGTTCGGCGACCCGCAGCTCGCCCTGACCGCCGTCCAGCGGGTCCTCGACGTCACCGCGGAGGAGGTCCAGGCGGCGGCCAGGGCCCAGCTGCGGCCCGACAACCGGGCGGTGCTCGTCTACGAGCCGGTCGAGGCGGCCGAATCCGCCGACGCGGAAGCCGACGAGACGGACACCGACACCGACGCGCACGAAGGGGCGGACAAGTGACCGACGCTGCCGCGACTGGAGTTTCGATGGAGTACCACCCGCAGCCGACCCCCGGCACGGCCAGGCCCTGGGCCTTTCCCGCGCCCGAGCGCGGCGCCCTGCCCAACGGGCTGACGGTGCTGCGCTGCCACCGTCCCGGCCAGCAGGTCGTCGCGGTCGAGATCTTCCTCGACGCCCCGCTGGACGCCGAGCCCGAGGGCCTCGACGGCGTGGCCACGATCATGGCGCGGGCCCTTTCCGAGGGCACGGACAAGCACTCCGCCGAGGAGTTCGCCGCCGAGCTGGAGCGTTGCGGCGCCACCCTCGACGCGCATGCCGACCATCCCGGCATGCGAGTCTCCCTGGAGGTCCCGGCTTCTCGGCTGGCCAAGGCGCTCGGGCTGATCGCCGAGGCGCTGCGGGCGCCCGCGTTCGCCGACAGCGAGGTTGAACGACTGGTGAACAACCGGCTCGACGAGATTCCGCACGAGCAGGCCAACCCGGCCCGGCGTGCCGCCAAGCAGCTGTCCAAGGAGCTCTTCCCGGCCACGTCGCGGATGTCGCGCCCGCGCCAGGGCACCGAGGAGACGGTGGAGCGGATCGACTCCGCGGCCGTGCGCGCCTTCTACGAGGCCCATGTCCGGCCGTCCACCGCGACCGCCGTCGTCGTCGGTGATCTCACCGGTATCGACCTGGACGCACTGCTCGCCGACACCGTCGGCGACTGGACCGGGAACACTGTGGAGCCCCGTCCGGTCCCGCCGATCACCGCCGACGACACCGGCCGCGTGGTGATCATCGACCGTCCGGGCGCTGTGCAGACGCAGCTTCTGATCGGCCGCATCGGCGCCGACCGGCACGACAGCGTGTGGCCGGCCCAGGTCCTCGGCACCTACTGCCTGGGCGGCACGCTCACCTCCCGGTTGGACCGGGTGCTGCGCGAGGAGAAGGGGTACACCTACGGTGTCCGGGCCTTCGGGCAGGTCCTGCGCTCGACGGCCCCGGACTCCGCCTCCGGTGCGACCGGCGCGGCGATGCTGGCGATCAGCGGCTCGGTGGACACGGAGTCCACCGGAGCGGCGCTCGACGACCTGTGGAAGGTCCTGCGGACGCTGGCGGCCGAGGGGCTGACCGACGCCGAGCGCGAGACCGCTGTGCAGAACTTCGTGGGTGTCGCCCCGCTGAAGTTCGAGACGGCTGCCTCCGTCGCAGGCACGCTCGCCGACCAGGTCGAGCAGCACCTCCCGGACGACTACCAGGCACAGTTGTACGCCCGCCTGGCCGAGACCGGCACGGTCGAGGCGACCGCAGCCGTGGTCAACGCCTTCCCCGTGGACCGGCTGGTCACGATTCTCGTCGGCGACGCCGCGCAGATCGAGGAGCCGGTCAGGACGTTGGGCATCGGAGAGGTGTCGGTCGTCACCGGCTGATGTGTCAAAGTCCCGCAAAGAGGGACAAAGGGAGACCCTGGCGAGTCGCTTCTCGTCAGAGTCTTCCCTTTTGTCTGATTTGACATGAAAGTGTCTTGCTTGCCCTGTGGGATGCGCTACAAAACACCCTGTCCGTTTGGTGAATGAAAGTGCCCCCGCCTAGCGTCGGCTCCACTGTCCGTCACTCGTATGCCGCATCCGTGGCGCCGGGCAGTGATCGCCGAGTCCCCGTCAGGCGCGAGCCTGGGGAGCCGGGGACCCACACAGTCCCTGGGGTGAATCGGATGCCGCGACCTCCTGCGAGGCCGGGGATCCGTAGGAGACCTTCCTGCTCCGAACCCGTCAGCTAACCCGGTAGGCGAGAAGGAAGGAAAGGACCAGCTAGTTCATGGCGTTCACCCGCCCCACCGGGAAGCACCGTGCCCCGAGCCGCCTGAAGCGCAGGAGCGCGCGCGTCGCCGGAGTCGCGACGCTGGCGACCACCGGCGTCATCGGCGGACTGGCCTCTCCGGCCCTCGCCACGGATGCCGAGGCCTCCTCCGTCAGTGAGACCGGCCTGACCCAGATCATCGCCATCGAGGGTGCCCTCGCCGACCAGGTGGCCACCCAGGCCGACGTGCAGAAGCGCCAGGCCGACGTCGCCGCGAAGGCGAAGGCTGCCGCGGCAGCGAAGGCCAAGGCCAAGGCGAAGGCCGAGGCGGCGGCGAAGGCCAAGGCCGAGGCCCGCGCCAAGGCGGCCCGTGACGCGAAGGCCCGCGCTGCCCGTTCCGCCGAGCGCACCCGCCTGGGCTCCTTCCGGCTCCCGGTCGCCGGTTCGTACGTCACCACCGGCTACAAGTCGAGCGGTTCCCTCTGGTCCTCCGGCAGGCACTCGGGCATCGACTTCCATGCCGCCTCCGGCAGCTCCGTCGTCGCCGTCGGCGCCGGCACGGTCGTCGAGGCGGGCTGGGGCGGCGCATACGGCAACAACATCGTGCTGCGGATGACGGACGGCACGTACACCCAGTACGGTCACCTCTCCTCGATCGGCGTCTCCGTCGGCCAGAGCGTCGGTGCGGGCCAGCGGATCGGCCTCTCCGGCTCGACCGGCAACTCCACCGGACCGCACCTCCACTTCGAGGCCCGCACCACGCCTTCGTACGGCTCCGACATGGACCCCGTGGCGTACCTGCGCGCCCATGGCGTGAACGTCTGACCGACGTTCCCTCCGCACCACCCCGAAGGCCCCGGTTTTCCGCCGGGGCCTTCGTCGTTTCCGCCCCTGCCGAACCGCCCCGCGGAACCGGCCCCGGTCCAAAAGATATTCATGGTTCTCGGCCCGGCGTCGGAAATGCAGTCGCATTGCAATAGAGTCACAGAACAGGCGTCGATCGGCCGCGTTTCGCGGGGATTAAGGCGGAGGTTCGGACATGCGCATTCCGGCGCAATCGGTATGCACAGCAATCCGCGACGACATCGTCTCCGGTGTCTTCGAACGCGGCAGCAGACTCACCGAGGAGCTGCTCGCGCGTCGTTACGGGGTCTCTCGTGTCCCGGTGCGGGAAGCGCTGCGCACCCTGGAGTCCGAGGGCTTCGTGGTCACTCGCCGACATGCGGGTGCCTGTGTCGCCGAGCCCACCGAACAGGAGGCCGCCGACCTTCTGGAGGTACGGATGCTGCTGGAGCCGCTGGGTGCGGCCCGTGCCGCGCAACGCCGCACCGAGGCGCACCTCAAGGTGCTCCGCGGCCTGGTCAGGCTGGGTCAGGAGAGAGCACGACGGGGCGAGGGGGAGGATCTGCGCTCGCTGGGCGGCTGGTTCCACGAGACGCTCGCCCAGGCGTCCGCCAGCCCCGGGCTCATCGCGCTGCTCACCCAGCTACGGCACAAGATCGCCTGGATGTACGCGGTCGAGCAGCCGGCCCGCCCCGCCGATTCCTGGGCCGAGCACGGAGCCATCGTGGACGCCGTGGCGCGTGGGGACGCGGAACGGGCCAGGGCGCTGGCCGCCCAGCACGCCGAGCGGGCCACCGCCGTGCACCGGCTGCGCCGCGCGGGCGGTGCCCCGGGTCGCGACGCCCGCGCACCCCGCTCCGGCGGCCGGGTGAGGACTTCGCAACATGCCGTAAACACCGCGAGCGGTCGGCATTAACACATGCGCCGTATACAAAGGGAAGTAAATGCGCGGGGCTTTCTTTAGGCTGCCCGAATTCGCTCCGAATGTATTGTCGGTATCCGAAAACGAGGGAGCCGCGGCCCCGGTTGGGGGTGCCGCGGCTCCGCCACAGAAATAGACCCGACAGGAATCGGCCGGAAAGGCTTCCCCTGATCGGAACCCTGGAATCAGACGGTCTCCGGGAGCTCCTCGAGCCCCTCGGTGACCAGCTTCGCCAGACGGTCGAGCGCGGCTTCCGCGTCGTCCGCATCGGAGGCGAGCACGATCTCCTCGCCGCCGTGCGCGCCGAGACCGAGCACCGCGAGCATGGAGGCGGCGTTCACCGGGGTGCCGTCGGACTTGGCGATCGTCACGGGGACGCCGGAAGCCGTGGCGGCACGGACGAAGATGGAAGCGGGGCGGGCGTGCAGGCCCTCGGCCCAACCGACATTGACGCGGCGCTCAGCCATGGTTCTGCCCTTCACGAATCAATGGTTGTCTAGACCAGTCTCTCACGCAGTGCGCTGTGCTCCCGCCGACCCGCAACCCGGCCCCAGCCCGTGCCACACGGCCGATCGGAGCTCTCAGACTGCCCCGGCTCCGGGCCCTACGCGACCGCTGGCCGCGCCGTAGGCTTTGCCCATGCAGCCCATGCCGGAGCAGAGTCCGCACCACGCGTACCCCGACCACTGGGAAGCGGATGTGGTGCTCCGCGACGGCGGTACGGCCCGCATCAGGCCCATCACCACGGACGATGCCGAGCGCCTGGTCAGCTTCTACGAGCAGGTCTCCGACGAGTCGAAGTACTACCGGTTCTTCGCTCCCTACCCCCGTCTGTCCGCCAAGGACGTCCACCGCTTCACCCATCACGACTACGTCGACCGGGTGGGGCTCGCCGTCACGGTCGGCGGCGAGTTCATCGCCACCGTCCGCTACGACCGGATCGACGCTACCGGCCGGCCGGCCTCCGCCCCCGCCGACGAGGCCGAGGTCGCCTTTCTCGTCCAGGACGCGCACCAGGGCCGCGGCGTGGCATCGGCGCTCCTCGAACACATCGCCGCAGTGGCGCGTGAGCGCGGCATCCGGCGCTTCGCGGCCGAGGTGCTGCCCGCCAACAACAAGATGATCAAGGTGTTCCGCGACGCCGGGTACACCCAGCAGCGCAGCTTCGAGGACGGGGCCGTCCATCTCACCCTCGACCTCGAACCGACCGCCGAGTCCCTCGCCGTCCAGCGCGCCCGCGAGCAGCGGGCGGAGGCGCGGTCGGTGCAGCGGCTGATCACACCCGGGTCCGTCGCCGTCATCGGCACCGGCCGTACCCCCGGCGGGGTCGGCCGCACGGTTCTGCGCAACCTCCTCGGTGCGGGCTTCACCGGCCGTACGTACGCCGTGAACAGCTCGTTCGACGCCGACCAGGGAACGATCGACGGCGTCCCCGCACACCGCTCCATCGGCGAGATCGGCGAACCGGTGGACCTCGCGGTCGTCGCCGTGCCCGCGGACCGGGTCCCGGAGGCCGTCGCCGACTGCGGCGAACACGGTGTCCAGGGCCTCGTCGTCCTCTCTGCCGGATATGCCGAATGGGGTGCCGAAGGCAGGGAAAGGCAGCGCGAACTGGTCCGCCAGGCCCGCTCGTACGGCATGCGCATCATCGGCCCGAACGCTTTCGGGATCATCAACAACGCGGACGGCGTACGGCTGAACGCCTCCCTCGCCCCCGAGCCGCCCGCCCCGGGGCGCATCGGTCTGTTCACGCAGTCGGGCGCGATCGGCATCGCCCTGCTCTCCGGGCTCCACCGGCGCGGCGCGGGCCTGTCGACGTTCATCTCCGCGGGCAACCGCGCCGACATCTCGGGCAACGACTTCCTTCAGTACTGGTACGAGGACCCGAACACCGACGTCACCCTGCTCTACCTCGAATCCCTCGGCAACCCGCGGAAGTTCACCCGCCTCGCGCGGCGCACCGCAGCGGTGAAGCCGGTCGTCGTGGTGAAGGGGGCCCGGCACAGCGGCAGCACCCCGCCCGGTCATGCGGTGCCGATCAGCCGGATCCCGGACGCGACGGTCTCCGCGCTCATGCGGCAGGCGGGCGTGATCCGCGTCGACACGGTGACGGAGATGGTCGACGCGGGTCTGCTCCTCGCCGACCAGCCGCTCCCGGCGGGTCCCCGGGTCGCGATCCTCGGCAACTCCGAGTCCCTGGGCCTCCTCACGTACGACGCCTGCCTGGCCGAGGGGCTGCGCCCGCGCCCGCCCCTCGACCTCACCACCGCGGCCACCCCGCAGGACTTCCGGGACGCGCTGGCGGAGGCACTCGCCGACCGGAGTTGCGACGCGGTGATCGTGACGGCGATCCCGTGGGTCGGGGAGAACGGCCAGGCGGAAAAGGGTGATGGCGAGGTACTGGCCGCCGCGCTGCGCACGGCGGCGGCCACGGGGCCGGCCAAGCCGGTGGCCGTGGTCCACGTGGAGATCGGCGGCCTGGCGGAGGCGCTCGCCGCCGCCAGCAGCACGGTCGCGGCGCCGCGGGTGGCCGCGACGGCTGCCCCGGGTGCTTCCGCCGCGGCGGACGGCAACGGCACCCCGAGCGTCACGAGTACCACAGGCGCTTCAGCCGCGCCGGGCATCACCGGCGCCCCGGCTGCTTCAGCTCCGCCGAATCCCCCGGCTCAGCCCCATGCCCCCGGCTCCGGTGTCCCCACGCCGTCTGCTCCCTCCATCGGCCGCATCCCCGCCTACCCCGCCGCCGAGCGTGCCGTCCGTGCCCTCGCCGAGGCGGTGAAGTATGCGCAGTGGCGGCGGCAGGCCGCTGTGCCCGGCAAGGTGCCCGAGTTCCTCGACGACACCATCGACGAGGCCGGCGCCGCCGACCGTATCGACGCACTCCTCGGGCCCGACCCCGATCCCCGGGGCCGTCAGCTCAGCCACGAGGAGGCCCGCGAACTCCTGGGCCGCTACGGCATCTCCGTACGGCCGACGCTCCCCGCCCCCGACCCGGACGCCGCCGTCGCCGCGGCTGCCCGGCTCGGCTATCCGGTGGTGCTCAAGACCACCGCACCTCATCTGCGCCACCGCGCCGACCTCGGTGGCGTCCGGCTCGACCTCGCCAACGAGACCGCGCTGCGCCGGGCGTACGGCGAGCTGACCGACCTGCTCGGCAAGCCCGCCGAGCTGCAGCCGGTCGTCCAGTCCATGGCACCGCGCGGCGTGGACACCGTCGTACGGGCCACGATCGACCCGGCGGCGGGCGCCGTCCTCTCCTTCGGTCTCGCGGGAGCCCCCTCCGAACTCCTCGGGGACACCGCCCACCGCCTCGTGCCGGCCACCGACCGCGACGCCGCCGAACTGATCCGGTCCATCCGGGCGGCCCCGGTCCTCTTCGGCTGGCGGGGCGCGGCGCCCGTCGACACCGCGGCGCTCGAGGAACTGCTGCTGAGGGTGTCCCGGCTGGTCGACGACCACCCCGAGGTGGCCTCCGTCGCACTGGAACCGGTCGTGGTCGCCACGCAGGGACTGACCGTCCTCGGCGCTGCCGTCCGGCTGTCGCCGCCACCGGCCCGTACCGACCTCGGCCCTCGTCGCCTGCCCAACTACTGAATCCACGGACGATCCGCCGCAGCCCTGTCCACAGCGTCCCCGGCAGTCATCCACCCCCCGTAGGATGGTGCGTATGGCGAAGACCGGTACGACGACCCAGGGGCTGCGCGCGGCGATCGAGCGCAGCGGCTACTACCCGGCCCTTGTGGCCGAGGCGGTGGAGGCCGCCGTCGGCGGTGAGCCGGTCGCTTCGTACCTGGTGCACCAGGAGACGACCTTCGACTCCAACGAGGTGCGCAGGCACGTCACGGTCCTGGTCCTGACGGACAACCGTTTCATCGTCAGCCACACCGACGAGCAGAACGCGGACACCAGTTCCCCGTCGCCGTACGCCACCACCTCCACCGAGTCCGTCAAGCTGGACCGGATCTCGTCGGTGGTGGTCAGCCGCGTCGTGGCCGACCCGGAGAAGTATGTCCCGGGCACACTGCCCCGCGAGGTCGTCCTGACCATCGGCTGGGGCGCGGTCTCCCGCATCGACCTGGAGCCCGCCGCCTGCGGCGACCCCAACTGCGAGGCGGACCACGGCTACACCGGCAGCTCCACCGCCGACGACCTGAGCCTGCGCGTCAGCGAGGCCGGTGACGGCCCGGACACGGTGCGGCAGACCCTTGCCTTCGCCCAGTCCCTCTCCGAGGCGACGGCCGCGACCGCGGCCAACGGCCGCTGATGGCCCAGCCGGCCTGGCAGGACCCCGTTCTGCTCCCTCTCGACACCGCCCCCGTCCCCGCGTACGGCAGCGGTTCGCTTGCCGATCTGCTGCCGACGCTCGTCGCCGGACAGGGTGTGCCCGGCTTCACGGCGGCGATCCCGGAGCTCACCCCCGCGGACCGGAACTGCGTCTTCCTGATCGACGGACTCGGCTGGGAGCAGATCAAGGCCCATCCGGACGAGGCGCCGTATCTGCACTCCCTGCTCCCCACATCTCGCGGGGGCACGGGCCGTCCCCTCACGGCGGGCTTCCCGGCCACCACCGCGACCTCGCTCGCCTCGGTCGGTACGGGGCTGCCGCCCGGCGCACACGGTCTTCCCGGCTACACCGCCCGCAATCCGGAGACCGGCGAGCTGATGAACCAGCTCCGCTGGAAGCCCTGGACCTCGCCGGCGGTCTGGCAGCCGTACCCCACCGTCTTCCGGCTCGCCGACGAGGCCGGTGTGGCGACCGCGCAGGTCTCCGCCCCGACCTTCCAGCACACCCCGCTCACCGAGGTCGCGTTGAGCGGCGGCACGTTCCACGGCAGGCTCTCCGGCGAGGAGCGGATGGACCTGGCCGCGGACCGGCTCGCCGCCGGTGACCGGTCACTCGTCTACACCTACTACAGCGAGGTCGACGGCAAGGGGCATCGGTTCGGCGTCGACTCCGACGCCTGGCGCGGCCAGCTGATGTACGTCGACGGTCTCGTGCAGCGCCTCGCCGAGCAGCTCCCGCCCCGCTCGGCGCTGTACATCACCGCCGACCACGGCATGATCGACATCCCGTTCGACGAACAGTCCCGGATCGACTTCGACGGGGACTGGGAGCTGCGCGCGGGCGTCGCCCTGCTCGGCGGCGAGGGCCGGGCCCGCCATGTGTACGCCGTCCCCGGCGCCGAGGCCGATGTGCTGACTGTCTGGCAGGAAGTGCTCGGCGAGCAGTTCTGGGTGGCGAGCAGGGACGAGGCGATCGCGGCCGGCTGGTTCGGTCCGAAGGTCGACGAGCGGGTGTACGGCAGGATCGGCGACGTGGTCGCGGCCGCCCGCGACGACGTGGTGGTCACCGCGTCCGTCCAGGAGCCGCACGAATCGGCGATGGTGGGCATGCACGGCTCGATGACCCCCGTCGAGCAGCTCGTCCCGCTCCTCGAAGTACGCTCGTAGCCCGTTTTCCCGCTTTTCTGCCCCCTGCTGAACCGAAAGGTGTTCACCCCCTCATGCCCGAGCTTGTGTTCTTCTCCGGAACGATGGACTGCGGAAAGAGCACGCTGGCGCTGCAGATCGGCCACAACCGGTCGGCCAGAGGCCTGCAAGGCGTGATCTTCACTCGGGACGACCGCGCGGGCGAGGGGAAGCTCTCCTCGCGACTCGGCCTGGTGACGGAGGCGGTCGAGGCTGCCCGGGGCATGGATCTGTACGGCCACCTGGTGGGTCAGATGTCGAAGGGCGACAAGGTCGACTACGTCATCGTGGACGAGGCGCAGTTCCTCGCTCCCGAGCAGATCGACCAGCTGGCGAGGGTCGTGGACGAACTGGGCCTGGACGTGTTCGCCTTCGGCATCACCACGGATTTCCGCACCAAACTCTTCCCGGGCTCACAGCGGCTGATCGAGCTGGCGGACAGGATAGAGACGCTCCAGGTCGAGGCCATGTGCTGGTGCGGCGCCCGCGCGACCCACAACGCCCGCACGGTGGGAGGCGAGATGGTCGTCGAGGGTGAGCAGGTCGTCGTCGGCGACGTCGACCGGCCGGCCGAGGAGATCGGCTACGAGGTCCTCTGTCGACGCCACCACCGCCGCCGCATGACCAGCGCAGCAGCCCGTGCCGGTGCGCTGTCGCCCGATGTCCTGCCGGTCATTCCCGTGTAACTGTCTTGCTCCTCACCCGCTGCTGCAACCGGTTCGCCTTGCCCACCGGAGTTTTCGCCTTGCCCACCGGAACGCCTGGCTGAACGGATACCCGGGTGTCTGCAGGCGCTTTCCGTGCCGTTCCACAACCTCGGCGACCTCATGGCCGCGAATCAGATCTGACTTGTCCACGTCGTCTCCGGCCTTTACAAGGCCATGGGCGAGGAGTGGCAGGACGGCGCGGTCCGGAAGCGACCGGCTGCGCCCTGTTCTACGTGATGCGCGTGGCGGAGTTCGAGCTGAGCCTGGCTGGTCCACCGCCATGTCCATCGACTTCTACGTGTCGATCGCGCTCTTCCTGGGTCTGACCTGTTTCGCCCTGACGTGATCGCCTGCGATCTCGTCTTCCTTCCCGGGTCCTCGACCGCGTCATTGAATGAGTCCGCAGCCGCCGTACTCGGGCGAAAGAAGGCGTCACCGCACCCGAGATGTCCATCTGGAGGACATGGGCCGGGTCCGGACCGAGGTCTGTGAGATCGACGGCGAGGTCGTGCCGCAGGAGGAGATCGGCAAGGGCTACGAACTCACCGGGACGAGACTGTGCCCGTCACCGACGAGGAGCTCGATGAGATGCCGCTACCGACTGCAAAGGCGATCGAGATCGTTGCGTTCGTCGACGCGGGCAGCATCGACCCGATCCGGAACGACGACAGCTAGTGCCGCGCGATCGACGGCCAGATCGCAGCCAAAGCCCTGCACCCTTCTCTGCAGGGCGCTGGAACGCTCGGACAGGGTCGCCGCACCTACGCCCCTGTCTGGGTCGCCACGAAGTTGCGCTGGAAGCTGAGCGTGGACGACAAGGAGCGGACAGCGCCGACTCGCCGGTATTCAGTGGCCGGTGCGATCCTGCCCGCAAGGACGAGACCCGCCCCCGCCTTCGGGGCGCACCCGGTGCCCGTCATCCCTCGCCGCACCGTGCTCAGGCCCGTGCTTGGCCCTGGAGGTGTGAAGACTGGCGTCAGTCGGCGGACGATCAGCGGGGTGATGAGAACGACGGCGAGGAGGCGCAGGCTCTGTACGGTCGAGACGACCGCGACGTCGGCGTGGGAGGAGACGGCTGTGGCGAGGACTGCGTTGATCCCTCCCGGGGTGGTCGCGAGGTAGGCGTCGATGAAGGGGGTACCGGTCGTCCGAGAGAAGAGCCAGGCCAGCCCCGCGCATCCGAGGCAGACGGCTGCCGTCGCCGTCACGACGGATGGCAGTAGACGCCGTACGCGTATCAGGGTCTCGCGAGTGAAGCGCACCCCGACGTCCAGACCGACCAACGCGAAGACGAGGTTCTGCAGGACCCCGGTCGGGGCGAAGCCGGGCAGGACACCGCTGAGGGTGGCGGCCAGGGCCACGAGCATGGGACCGATCAGCGCAGGCGTGGGCAGCCGCAGCCGGCGGCCGACTGCGGCGCCCGCGACACAGATGGCAGCGAGGGTGAGTATGCCTGTCCCCTGCTGAGCCCCCGCGACCAGGTGGAGGAGGCCGCCGGGTGCTCCATTCCCGGCGGCGGACGGGCCCGAAGCGCCCGCCGGTGAGGCGGAGGTCATCCAGTGGGCGGCCAGTGGGGCGGTGGTCGCGACGAGTCCCACCCGCAGGTACTGGCTGAACGCGACGAGACGTACATCGGCCTTGAGTTCATCGGCGCAGGTGACGATCGCCGCCGAGCCGCCGGGCATGGTGCCGAGGACTGCGCTGGGGCGGCTGATCCGTCCCCGGCGTGCCATGAACCAGGCGACCGCGACACTGAGCGCGATCGTGGCCCCGGTGACGGCCGTCAGCGGTAGTGCGACGGGCGCCGCCGACCGCAGCGCCGACCACGTGAGGTAGCTGCCCATGAGAGTGCCCACCAGTGCCTGGGAGGCACGGTTGGCCGGTCCGGGCAACCGGTCGCGCACCACGCCGGACACCGCCAGTGCGGCGCCGACCAGCAACGAGGACAGCAGGTAGGGCGCCGGAACGCCAAGAAAGGAGGCTACGAGGCCGGCGGCGTACGCGCCGACGACGATCAGTGCCCAGCGTCCGGCGAGTGCCGGTCGAGGCCGACGGGTCTCGGCAGGGCCGGGGGCGGGCGCGGCGTCGGCAGCGGGAACGGACGACCGCGCTCGCTGGAGTGTGGGAGTCGGAGCCAACAGGACGCCTCTCGTCGAGTGGGTGGGCGCATCTCGTGGACTCCGCGTCGCACGAGATCACAGGACTCCCTACAGTGCGGGAAGCCTGCTGTGTGGAGCCTGAGAGCCGCTGAGAGCACGCTGAGAGCCGACGATTCGCCGACGCGAGTCGATCTAGACTCGTAGACGGGGATCGGCCTGTCGGCCGAACCCGATAGGTGCACGAGGAGACGGGCGTGCGGGTCCTGGTGGTTGAGGACGAACGGCATATCGCCGCCGCGGTCGAACGAGGTCTGCGCGCCGAAGGCTTCGGCGTGGACATCGCGGATGACGGCGAAAAGGGCCTGGTCTTGGCCCGCCACAACGACTACGCGGTGATCGTCCTCGACCTGATGCTCCCGGGACGCAACGGCTACGATGTCTGCCGCGCGCTGCGAGTCGACGACGTGACCACACCGGTGCTGGTCCTGACCGCCAAGGACGGCGAGTACGACGAGGCGGACGCACTCGATCTCGGCGCCGACGACTACCTCACCAAGCCCTTCTCCTTCGTCGTGCTGTTGGCCCGCATCCGCGCACTGTTGCGCCGCAGTTCCCCGCAACGCCCGGCCGTGCTGAGCGCCGGGGACCTCTGGCTGGACCCCGGTTCCCACCGCTGCGGCCGCGGCGCGGACGTCCTGGCTCTCACACCGCGCGAGTTCGGCCTGCTGGAGTTCCTCCTGCAGCACCCCGAAACCGTGGTGAGCAAGCACGAACTGCTCACCCAGGTCTGGGACGCGTGTTTCGACGGTGACCCGAACATCGTCGAGGTCTACGTCGGCTACCTTCGGCGCAAGATCGACACCCCGTACCGCCGCTCGGCCATCGAGACCGTGCGCGGCGTCGGATACCGTCTGGACGGCAAGGGCGGCTGAGCCGTGCGACGCCTGCTCCTCGGTGCCTTGGCGGGCCGGTGGCCGCGGCATTCCGGCACGCTCACCCTGCGGAAGCGGGTGACCCTGTGGGCCACCTCGATCGTGGCCGCGGCGATGATCGTGGCCAGTCTCGGCCTGCTGTTCGGCCTGAGGCACTCCATGTGGAGCAACCTGGACGGTACTGCAGGACAACGCGTCGCCGATGTCGCGTCCCTCGTCCAGTACCACCCACTGCCGGTGCGCATCCCCTCCAACGGCGGTGACGCGGACGTGGTGGAGGTCATGGACTCCGCAGGACGGGTGCTGGCCAGTTCCGACGACGACATCCGCCCCGGCATGCCCAGCGGTTTCCCGCACCCGCTGCCGGCGGAGGTCACCGCGGGCCACGCCGCCACACTGCCCGGCCTGTACATCGGCGATGGGGGCGACTTCCGGGTCGTGGGCCAGCAGGTCCGTGTCGAGGGGCGTCCGGCCACCATTGTGGCGGCGGTGTCCCTCCGCCAGGCCGAGTCCGCCCTCTCCAGCCTGGCCACCGGCCTCGCGATCGGTGCTCCGGCGCTGACCGCGCTGGTCGCGTGGACGGTCTCGCGCACGGCCGGACGTACTCTGCGCCCGGTGGAGACGCTGCGCCGCCAGGTCATCGACATCGGGGCTACCGACCTGCACCGCCGCCTGGACCTGCCGGCCTCCCAGGATGAGGTCCACGCACTGGCCGTCACGCTCAACGACATGCTCGCCCGGCTCGACGAGGCGTCCGCCGCGCAACGACGCTTCGTCGCCGACGCCGCCCACGAGTTGCGCAGCCCGCTCACCGCGATCCGCGCCCAGTTGGAGGTCATGGCCGCCTATCCCGACCCGCGGCGTGACCCTCTCGCCGCCGCGAGCCTGCTTGAGGACGCCCTACGCCTGAACGATCTCGTCGAGGACCTTCTGGCCCTGGCCCGCAGCGAGGATCCCGCGTCGCAACGGCCGGACACCGTGGTCGACCTCGACGAGGTCGTCCTCGCCGAGGTGCGGCGCCAGCGACGCCTGACCTCCACCCGCATCGATGCCCGCCGGGTCTCGGCCGGGCGGGTGCGGGGGGACCCGGAGGCCTTGCGCCGCGTCGTCCGCAACCTTCTCGACAACGCCCGCCGTCACGCCGTCGACCAGGTGCAGGTGGCGCTCGGCGTACGCCTTGGCCTCGTCGAGCTCACGGTCAGCGACGACGGCTCAGGCATCCCGGCCGCCTACCGCGCCCATGTCTTCGAGCGCTTCACCCGCCTGGACGAGGCCCGTTCCCGTGAGGCGGGCGGCTCAGGCCTCGGCCTTGCCATTGTCGGCAAGGTCGTCACCGCCCACGGGGGCGCCGTATGCGCCGAGGAGGATCCGCCACCTGCGGAGGGCGGGCTCGGCGGTGCCCGTCTCGTTGTGCGGCTGCCGCTGGCGCACGCGCGGGGTGGGAGCTGACCGGCGGTGGGCTGGATACGCTGAGCGAGGATCGAGTAGCAGGAGGGGAAGGTGGGGATGTCCGGCAGGTCATTCAGCGCGCGGGCGAGGCAGGCGATGGACCCTCAGTGGCCGTGGTGAAGCCGCGTCGCGTGAGTGCGGCAGCCAGGTGTCGCTCGGACTCGGCGATCGTGACGCTCAGTCGGCTGTTCTGCCCAGGCCGGCGCTTTGTCGCTCAGCGCGGGGTGCGCCGGGTCGACCTGCAGCAAGAGGTCGTGTGACCCTGGGATCCTCGCTCAGATGGTGGATGGTCAAGAAAGAGAAAGAGCACGCTGGCGCTGCAGATCGGCCACATCCGGTCGCTCAGGCGGCGCGGCGGGCGCGGCCGCCCAGGGCGTGAGGGATCACCGATCCTCTGACCGTACGATCGTGAAGGCGGCGCCCTCCGGGTCCGCGACCGTCGCGACGCGCCCGCTCGACCCGTCCCTCGGGGGCTGCAGTACGTGCCCCCCGAGGTCCACCACCCGCGCGGCTGCCTCGTCGGTGTCGACGACCTCGAAGTACGTCATCCAGTGCGGGCCCCGGTCGCGCGGCAGGGCGCGGCCGACGCCGTGCAGCGAGGCCACCGGGCGGCCGTTCAGGTGCAGGGTCTGGTAGTCGAAGTCGGCCGAGACCACCGCCTCGACGTCGTAGCCGAAGACCGCCTGGTAGAACTTGGCGACCGTCGAGGTCTCGCGGGTCACCAGCTCGTTCCAGACCGGGGTGCCGGGGACCCGCGCCAGCGCCGTACCGAGGTGCGCGGCGGCCTGCCAGATCCCGAAGACCGCACCGCTGGGGTCGGAGGCGATGGCAAGCCGTCCGGCCTCGCCGGCGTCCAGCGGTCCCACGGCGACGGTGCCGCCGCAGGACCGGATCGTCTCCGCCGTGACGTCGGCGTCGTCGGTGGCCAGATAGGTCGTCCAGGCGACCGGCAGGTGCCGTTCCGGTGGCAGCTGCCCGATACCCGCGACCTCCTTCCCGTCGATCAGCGCCCGCACGTACGGGCCCAGCTGCTGTGGGCCGGGCCCGAACTCCCAGCCGAACAGTTCGGCGTAGAACTTCTGGGTCGTGGACAGGCCGTGCACGATCAGACTCACCCAGCAAGGTGTTCCGGGTGTGCGCCGAACGGCAGCCTCGGTCATCGTCACTCTCTCCTCGGACCATCGTGGTGGCCGTACGGGGGAACGGGGCCGACGCGCCGACCGGCGGTGCGGGATGTGTGCGCCCCGTGCAGATGCTTGCACCACCCGGCGCGCGATGCGCCCCGGCCGCGCCGCATGTTCCCGGATCTCGACAGAGGGAGTCCGTTTTGATGCGGTACGTCCGTTTCAGTGTTGTTACAGGTGAGCAGGCTGTTGCGCGAGGATGGCACCCATGAAGCCCATCATCTCCGCATTCGAATGTGCGAGCGAGTCGGCGGGGCCACGTCCGCCGGTGCTCCTGGACGTGCGTTGGCAGCTCGGTGGACCGCACGGCCGACCCGACTACGAGGCCGGGCACATCCCCGGTGCGGTCTTTGTCGATCTGGACGCGGAACTCGCCGGTCCGCCAGGCAGTGGCGGCCGTCATCCGCTGCCCGACCCCGAGGAATTCGGCGCCGCGATGCGCCGCGCCGGGGTGTCCCGCGACACTCCGGTCGTTTTGTACGACGGCGGTCAGGGCTGGGCCGCGGCACGCGCCTGGTGGCTGCTGCGCTGGACGGGCCACCCGGACGTCCGCGTGCTGGACGGCGGTCTCGCCACCTGGGACGGTGAGCTCTCCACCGAGTCGCCCACCCCGGCCGAGGGCGACTTCAGGCCCGAACCGGGTGCGCTGCCCCTGCTGGACGCGGAAGGCGCGGCGGCCCTGGCCCGCTCCGGACTGCTGCTCGACGCGCGGGCCGCGGAGCGCTACCGCGGCGACGTGGAGCCGATCGACCGGGTCGGCGGCCACATCCCCGGAGCGGTCTCGGCCCCGACGTCCGAGAACACCAGTGGTGACGGGCGGTTCCTGCCCGCGGAGGCGCTGGCCGCCCGCTTCAGGGAACTCGGCACCGACGGGGCGCCGGAAGTCGGCGTCTACTGCGGCTCCGGGGTCTCCGGCGCGCACGAGGTGCTGGCCCTGGCTGTCGCGGGAATCCCCGCCGCGCTGTATGCGGGCTCCTGGTCCGAGTGGTCCGCCGACGAGTCCCGGCCGGTGGCCACGGGTCCCGACCCGCAGTAGCGCCGCTATCCGGAACTGCCGCGATCGGTTCCGGAAGCAGACCGCACGAGGGCCCGTACGCAGCGGCGTACGGGCCCTCGTCATGCCACGGTCACCCGGGTCAGTCCTGCTTCTTGCGGCGGGTGCCGAAGACGATCTCGTCCCAGCTCGGCACCGCGGCCCGGCGGCCCGGACGGACACCGTCCGCCTCCGCCTGGCGGTCCGTCGTCCCGGTCAACCGGTCGCGGTGACCGGCCACCGCGCGCGGCATCAGCACATCCGCATAAGCGGAACCGGCGCCCGCGGAGGCTGCCGCAGCCGGCGGCTCGTCGGCCTCCGGCTCCTGCGCGGCGGGCTCGGTCGTCGGCGGCTCGGGCCGCTCCGGCACCACCATGTCGCCACGGAAGCTCGGTACGGCCTCCAGCAGGCTGGTCAGTGAGTCACGCTCACCGGCCGAGACTCCGACGATGTGCTCCTCCGGCTCGGGTGGAGGTGGCGGAGTAGGCCGTTCCATCTGACGGTCGAGCGCACGGTCCAGCGGCCGGTCGCGCGGCAGCCGGGCGATCCGAGGCACGAACGGGAAGCTCGGCTCGGGCGCGGCGACATCGTCGGTCTCGCCGATCAGGGAACGTGCCTCGTCGTCCACGGCCTGGACCAGCCGTCGCGGCGCGTCGTACGTCCAGCTCGCCGAGTGCGGCTCGCCCGCGACCCGGTACACCAGCAGGACTTCCCAGGTGCCGTCGTCACGACGCCAGGAGTCCCACTGGACGGTTTCCTTGTCGGCGCCGCGCAGCAGGAGACGTTCCTGCACCGCCTCGCCGAGCTGGGGGCCGGTGTTCTCGCCGGGACGGCGCACGGGAGTCTTCCGGGCCCGCTCGGCCATGAAGGCGCGCTCCGCGAGGACGGGGCCCTCGAAGCGACGGACACGGTCGACCGGAATCCCGGCGAACTGAGCGACCTCCTCCGCGGAGGCACCGGCTCGTATCCGGGCCTGGATGTCGCGGGGGCGGAGGTGGCTCTCCACCTCGATCTCGATCTGGCCGAGCCGCGCGCGGTCGTTGCGCACAGCGGCGCGCAGCCGCTCGTCGATCGGAAGCGTGTACTCCGTGCTGTCCGCAGCCTTGAGCACCAGTCGTGTGCCGTCGTTGGAGACGGCCACGACACGCAGTTCGGGCATGGGGACCTCCCGGGTGGTGCCTGCCGACGTCACGTGCGTCGCTGCTTCCGCTAGTCGAGTGTGGCCTGCCCGGGTGCAGCCTGCCACAACATTGGCGTGTTGCCCGGCGTGTCGGGCGTGAGCCCTGGATCGCCGGTATGACACGGTGACCTTTGCGCAACGCTGAGTGACCAAATGTCACCCGGCGTAGCTGGCCCTCGTGCGATGCCGTGGCGCCGCCGGATCGAGTGCCGCCTTCGGCCCCGCCCCGAAGGTCCCGGACCCCACGTGGGAGTCCGGCCCCAGGGCTCGCCACAGTACTCCATTCGGGCCACGTGGGTGGACCGGCGCGCCGCCGAACTTCTCGGCGGATGCGGGAGTCCACCTACCCAACTGGCCGCGAAATGCCCATGATGCGTGTCCTGCTTCACAGAATCACCTGAAGTGGAACTATTCACTTCGCCCAATTGTCCCTTCCTGTTGCATGGTGGGAGAGATGTCAATCAAGGGCTGGAAATGGTGCAGAAGCCGGAAAGTGACACAGAACCCAGAGAAAGGCGTATCGATCTGAGCCTGCCGCAGGTTGCCGGCAGTGCAGTGGCAGCGGTCGCGGCGGCAGTGGCGGCCTCGCAACTGGGCGTGTACGGAACGATTCTCGGCGCCGGAGTGATGAGCATCGTCGCCACCTGCGGCGGCTCGGTTTTCCAGCACTTCTTCCGTCGCACGGGCGAGCAGATCCGTGAGGTCACGGTCCAGGCGAAGTTCACGGGCCGGGAGACCCGCGGGACGCGTGAGATGCGGGACGCGTACGGCGCGCCGGATCCGCAGGAGGTACGCGCGGCACGCGACGTGGCGGAGCGCGAGACATGGGCTGGTCAGCGGTCGCCCGACGGATCCGCGGACGCAACGGCGGTGCTGCGCACGGTGGCGGCCGACCCTGACCGTACGCAGCTGCTGAAGCCGCTCGCCGATCACGAGACCCAGCTGCTGAAGCCCCTCGGCACGGACAGGACCCAGCTGCTCACGTCTCTCGGCACGGACAGGACCCAGCTGTTCGAGTCACGCGCCGGGGACGGCGCCCGGCGGGCGGCGCCGCACGGCGCGGCCCCGGACGAGGAGTTCTCCGCGTCGACCACCCATGGCACCCGCATCCGCGGGTGGAAGCGGTCGGCCGTCGGGGCCGCAGCGGTCTTCGCCGTGTCGATGGCCGGGATCACCACGTACGAGCTCGTCTCCGGCGGCGATCTGAGCGGTGGCCAGGGAACGACCGTGGGATCCGTCGTACGCGGCGGGGAGCGGGGATCGGGGCCCGCCGAACCGGCACCGCCCGTCAGCACCGGCCCGGAGCAGGGGCGGACGCCCGGTCAGGAGAGCGGCGGGACGCCGGGCGCGGACTCGCAGGGCGGGCAGAGCCCGAGCCCCGGCACCGGCCAGGGCGACCGGTCCACAGCCGAGCCGACGCCCACGCCCACACCGTCGAACTCGGGCGGCGGTCCGACGGCCCCGGCTCCCACGCCCACTCCGGCGGCGTCCGGCGACTCCAGCAGCGTCGCCCCGGACCCCACCGGTGCGGGCATCGCCCCGGGGCAGCAGGCACCGGCCACGACCGGCACGGGCACCGGCCGGTGACCGGCCGCCGTGCCGGTCAGTCGCCCAGGACCCGGCGCAGATAGTCGTTGGCGAAGAGCCGGTCCGGGTCCAGCCGGTCGCGCACGGCGGTGAACTCGCCGAACCGCGGGTACACCCCGGCCAGGTACTCCGCATCGCGGGTGTTGACCTTGCCCCAGTGCGGGCGGCCGCCGTGCGCGGTCATGATCCGCTCGACCGCGGTGAAGTACGCCTGGTAGGGCGTGCCCTTGTACAGATGGACGGCGATGTACGCGCTCTCCCGGCCCGAGGCCGTGGAGAGCGCGATGTCGTCCGTGGGGGCCGTGCGGACCTCCACCGGGAAGCTGATCCGCAACGGTGAGCGGTCGACCATCGCCCTGACCTCGCGCAGCGCCTCCGTCGCGGCCTCGCGCGGCAGGGCGTACTCCATCTCGACGAAGCGGACCCGGCGCGGGCTGGTGAAGACCTTGTACGGGATGTCGGTGTACGTACGGGCCGACAGGGCACGGCTGGAGAGCTGGGCGATCGACGGGATGGTGGCGGGAACCGCCCGGCCGAGCGAACAGGCCACCTGGAAGATCCCGTTGGAGAGAAGCTCGTCCTCGATCCAGCCGCTGACCCTCCCGGGCGGAGCGGCGGGGCCCGCGCTGCGGTTGTTGCGCTTGGTGTTGCAGTTGCCGGTGTGCGGGAACCAGTAGAACTCGAAGTGCTCGTTCTCGGCGACCAGTTCGTCGAAGTCGGCCGTGACCTTGTCGAAGGTCATCGGCTCCTCGCGGGCCGTCAGCAGAAAGACCGGCTCCACGGCGAAGGTGATCGCCGTGATGACACCGAGTGCGCCGAGCCCGATCCGGGCGACGGCGAAGATGTCGGCGTTCTCCTTCTCGGAGCAGGTCAGCACCGTGCCGTCCGCCGTGACCAGTTCGAGGGCGCGGATCTGGGCGGATATGGATGCCGAGTCGCGGCCGGTGCCGTGGGTGCCGGTCGAGGTGGCCCCGGCGACGGTCTGCTCCATGATGTCGCCCATGTTGGTGAGCGACAGGCCCTCCCGGGCGAGCGCGACGTTGAGCCGCTTCAGTGGGGTGCCGGCCTCGACGGTCACCGTCATCGCCGTGCGGTCGATCTCGCGGATGCCGGTGAGCAGATCGGGGCGGATCAACAGGCCGTCGGTGGCGGCGGTCGCGGTGAAGGAGTGGCCGGTGCCGACCGGCTTCACCTTCAGGCCGTCCTCGGACGCCCGGCGCAGCGCCTCGGCGAGCTCGTCCACGGAGGCGGGGGAGACGGTCCGTGCCGGACGCGCGGTTACATTCCCCGCCCAGTTACGCCACGCGCTCGTCGTCGTCCGTGCGTAGGTGTCGCTCATCTTCCCCGCGCCTTCCCGTAGGAACCGGCTTGGCAAGCCGGCGATACCCCAGGAACGCCACCGCGGCCGCGAGCGCTCCCGCCACGGTGGGCACCGCGTACCCCGCCTTCGCCCCGGACGCGTCGACGACCCAGCCGGCGGCCGAGGAGCCGAGCGCCACGCCGACCGCGAGCCCGGTACTGGTCCAGGTCATGCCCTCGGTCAGCTTGGTGCGCGGTACGTGCTGCTCGACGAGGGCCATGGTGGTGACCATCGTCGGTGCGATGGCGAGACCCGCGACAAAGAGCGCCACGGCCAGGAACGGCAGGCTCCCGGCCAGTTGGAGGGGGATCATACTCACGGCCATGGCGCACACCCCCACCAGCCACCTGGTGGACGCCCTCCCCTTGGGACGGAGCAGTCCGAAGACGGCTCCGGCGAGGCAGGACCCCAGCGCGTACACGGCCAGCACCAGGCTCGCTGCGGCCTTGTGCCCCTGGTCCTCGGCGAAGGCCACCGTCACCACATCGACCGCACCGAAGATCGCGCCGGTCGCCACGAAGGTGCCGACGAGAACCTGGAGACCGGGGGAGCGCAGCGCCGAGCCGTCGGTGTGCTGCTCGCGCGGATGCGGGACCGGCTCGGTGGCGCGCTGGGCGGTCAGCCAGACGACGCCGACCAGCAGGAACCCGGCGGCCAGCAGTGGACCCGCCTCCGGGAACCAGGCAGTGGACAGGCCGATCGAGATGATCGGCCCGAAGATGAAGCACACCTCGTCGACGATCGACTCCCACGAGTACGCCGTGTGCAACTGCTGCGGCGAGCCCCGGTAGATCTCCGCCCAGCGGGCCCGGATCATCGACCCCACACTGGGCACGCAGCCGGCCCCGGCGGCGAACACGAAGAGGGTCCAGTCCGCCAGGCGCTGCTGCGCGCAGATCAGCAGCCCGGCCACCGCCGCCAGCGCGACGAGGGTGACGGGGCGCAGGATGCGGCGCTGCCCGTGCCGGTCGACCAGCCGGGAGACCTGCGGTCCCAGCACCGCCGCCGACATCGCCAGCGTCGCGGAGAGCGCGCCCGCGAGACCGTAACGGCCGGTGATCTGGGACACCATGGTCACCACACCGATGCCCATCATGGACAGAGGCATCCGGCCGAGGAATCCGGCCGCCGAGAACCCCTTGGTGCCGGGGGCGGCGAAGATCGCGCGGTAGGGACTGGGCAAGGAGGGCTCCGGTACAGCGAGGTCGCACGGGGGGTCAGGGATGTGTGTCATGCGTGAAGGTGGCCGACACAGCTTACGGGCGGCGAACGGCGACCGGCACCGGGGCGGATGCCGGGTCACGGGCACGCCGGTGGATGTCGGTTGGAGCGCTGTCGCAGGCGGGTGGCAGGATCGTTGCCATGTCCGATCTGCGCGCTCCCGCTCCCTACGACGCCCTGTTGCTGCTCTCCTTCGGTGGACCCGAGGGCCCGGACGACGTGGTCCCGTTCCTGGCGAACGTGACCCGTGGCCGCGGCATCCCCGAGGAGCGGCTGAAGGAGGTCGGCAAGCACTACTTCCTGTTCGGCGGCGTCAGCCCGATCAATGCCCAGAACAGGGCCCTGCTGGACGCCCTGCGCAAGGACTTCGCGGACCACGGACTCGATCTGCCGGTGTACTGGGGCAACCGCAACTGGGCGCCGTACCTCACCGACACTCTGCGCGAGATGGTTGCCGACGGACACCGCCGCATCGCCGTCCTCGCCACCAGCGCCTACGCCTCGTACTCCGGCTGCCGCCAGTACCGCGAGAACCTCGCCGAGTCGCTGGCCGTGCTGGAGGCCGAGGGGCTGCCGGTGCCACGCGTGGACAAGCTCCGGCACTACTTCAACCATCCGGGCTTCGTCCGGCCCATGGTGGACGGTGTCCTCGCGTCCCTGGCCGAGCTTCCGGAAGGGGCCAGGGTCGGGGCGCACCTCGCCTTCACCACACACTCCATCCCCGTCTCCGCCGCCGACGCCTCCGGCCCCGAGGAGGCGCACGGCGACGGCGGCGCGTATGTCGCCGAGCATCTCGACGTCGCTCGGATGATCGTCGACGCGGTGCGCGAGGAGACCGGAGTCACGTACCCCTGGCAGCTCGTCTACCAGTCGCGCAGCGGAGCCCCGCACATCCCCTGGCTGGAGCCCGACATCTGCGACCACCTGGAGGCGCTCCACGGGGCGGGCGTGCCCGCTGTGGTGATGGCCCCCATCGGCTTCGTCTCGGACCACATGGAGGTCCTGTACGACCTCGACACCGAGGCCACCGCGAAGGCCGCCGAGCTCGGTCTGCCGGTGCGGCGGTCCGCGACGGTCGGTGCGGATCCTCGGTTCGCCGCAGCCGTGCGCGAGCTGGTCCTGGAGCGCGCCGCCACCGAGCGGGGACGCACGGTGGAGCGGTGCGCGTTGGGGGCGCTCGGCCCGAGCCACGATCTCTGCCCCGTTGGCTGCTGCCCGGCCCGTGCCCTCAAGCCCGCCGCGGCGGGCGCCGACAGTCCCTACGCCTAGGAGCGTTGTACCTCTGTGACCCCTGTGACTCCTGTGCCCTCTGTGGCCGACCCCGTCCTGTCCGAACTGCTCGGTCTCGCCCTGGAGGCCGCCCGGCGCGCCGGTGCGCTGCTCCGCGACGGCCGCCCCGCCGATCTCGGGGTGGCCGCGACCAAGTCCAGCCCCATCGACGTCGTCACCGAGATGGACATCGCCGCCGAGAAGCTGATCACCGGCTTCCTCGCCGAGCGCCGCCCCCAGGACGGCTTCCTCGGCGAGGAGGGTGCCAGCTCCGCGGGCAGCAGCGGCATCCGCTGGGTCATCGATCCGCTCGACGGCACGGTGAACTACCTCTACGGGCTGCCGACCTGGGCCGTCTCCGTCGCAGCGGAACGGGACGGCGAGCGTGTCGTGGGGGTGGTGGAGGCCCCGATGCGCTGTGAGACGTACCACGCGGTCCTCGGTGGCGGTGCGTACGCAAAGGGCGGTGCGTACGGCGACGGCGCCGCGCTGCGCACCCGGCCCGCACCGCCGCTCGACCAGGCGCTGGTCTCGACCGGCTTCAACTACGTCACCGCCGTCCGTACGCACCAGGCGGACGTCGCTCAGCAGCTGATCCCGAAGCTCCGCGACATCCGGCGCAGCGGCTCCGCCGCCGTCGATCTCTGCGATGTCGCCGCGGGCCGGCTGGACGGCTACTACGAGCGCGGGCTCCACCCCTGGGACCTCGCCGCAGGTGACCTGATCGCCCGGGAGGCCGGCGCCCGCACCGGCGGCCGGCCCGGACTGCCTGCCGACGGCGACCTGACGGTCGCCGCGTCACCGGGTGTCTTCGAGCCCCTGCAGGCCCTCCTGGAGGACCTGGGCGCCTGGCACGACTGACGCACCCGCCCGCAAAGCGCCTGGTGCGCGCTGTGGCGGGCGTTCACGGACAGCACAGGGCCCCCGGCGTCTCCATGACGCCGGGGGCCCTCTGCCGACTGCTCAGACGGCCGTGACGCCGACTTCGACACCGTGCTCGGCGGCGAGGCGGTGCAGGTCGTCCAGCTCTCCCTGCTCGACATCCGCGAGGAAGTCGTCGCCCGTCTCGCGAGCCCTGGTGAGGTCGGACTCGGTGGTCTTGATTCTCTGCAGCAGACCTGCGGTGAAAGCGTCCATGGTGCGCCCCCTCATCGTGGGTCGGTGGCACGGGGGTGTGCCCGGGTTTCCCTCCGCCAGGGGCGGTAGGGCGGGTGATCACGCACTCTCCGGGGACGGAGCGGCCGTGGCGCGCCACATGCATGGCGTGATCGCGGGTGTGAATTCGTCTTCCCCAGGCCCTGGCTCAGAGAAACCTCAACTGGCCCGGAAATCCGGTGAATTCCCGGAAGCCGCAGGTCGCACCGCGCCGCCTTACCGCCGGTTTATACGCGTTGCGGGCAGGATGGTGCCGCACAGACAGTGCTTCTGAGCCGGTCCGATCACGGTCCGTGGGCTCATTCGGACGTTCTGAAGTTTCTAAGGAAGGACAGCGCCGTGCGTGTACTCGTCGTGGAGGACGAGCAGCTGCTCGCCGATGCGGTGGCCACCGGACTGCGCCGGGAGGCCATGGCGGTCGACGTCGTGTACGACGGCGCGGCGGCCCTGGAGCGCATCGAGGTCAACGACTACGACGTCGTGGTGCTGGACCGGGACCTCCCCCTGGTGCACGGCGACGACGTCTGCCGCCGGATCGTCGAGCTCGGCATGCCGACCCGGGTGCTCATGCTCACCGCCTCCGGGGACGTCAGCGACCGGGTGGAGGGCCTGGAGCTCGGCGCCGACGACTACCTCCCCAAGCCGTTCGCCTTCAGCGAGCTGACCGCGCGGGTGCGGGCCCTGGGGCGCCGCACGACGGTCGCGCTGCCGCCCGTCCTGGAGCGCGCCGGCATCAAGCTGGACCCCAATCGCCGCGAGGTCTTCCGCGACGCGCAGGAGATCCAGCTCGCGCCGAAGGAGTTCGCGGTGCTGGAGGTCCTGATGCGCAGCGAGGGCGCGGTCGTCTCCGCGGAGCAGCTGCTGGAGAAGGCGTGGGACGAGAACACCGACCCGTTCACCAATGTGGTGCGGGTGACGGTCATGACCCTGCGCCGCAAACTCGGGGAGCCACCGGTCATCGTCACCGTACCCGGCTCCGGTTATCGGATCTGAGGCCCGGTGTCCGCCGTTCCGGCGCCGCCGACAGCGCCCCCGAAACCCACTTGGGACCCCAAACAGCTGGAGCCCCCGTACCCCTGGCTGCGCCCGACCATCCGGATACGACTCACGCTTCTGTACGGCGGGATGTTCCTGATCGCCGGCATCCTGCTGCTCTCGATCATCTACATGCTGGCCGCCCAGGCCCTGCACGTGGGCAGTGAGCTGCCGTTCAAGGTCGTCAGCGGCCAGGTCTCCAGCGATCTGTGCAACCTCTCGGGAGAGGGGTCGTCACCGGCTGCCGTCAACGCGGCCATGAACACGTGTGTCAACCATCAGCGCCAGCAGGCGCTCGACACCCTCCTGAACCGTTCGCTGCTGGCCCTTGTCGGTCTGAGCGTCATCGCCTTCGCCTTCGGCTACGCCATGGCGGGCCGGGTGCTCTCGCCGCTGGGCCGCATCACCCGCACCGCCCGCCGGGTGGCCGGGACGGACCTGTCCCGGCGGATCGAGCTGGACGGTCCCGACGACGAGCTCAAGGAGCTCGCCGACACCTTCGACGACATGCTCGACCGGCTGGAGCGGGCCTTCACCGCGCAGCAGCGGTTCGTCGGGAACGCCTCGCACGAGCTGCGTACCCCGCTCGCGATCAACCGCACGCTGCTGGAGGTCCATCTCTCCGACCCGGAGGCTCCGCCGGAGCTCCAGCAGCTCGGCAAGACCCTGCTGGCCACCAACGAGCGCAGCGAGCAGCTGGTCGAGGGGCTGTTGCTGCTCGCCCGCAGCGACAACCAGATCATCGAGCGCAAACCGGTCGACCTCGCGGAGGTCGCCACGCGCGCGCTCGACCAGACCCGGGCCGAGGCCGAGCAGAAGGGCGTGGAGATCCGTGAGGAGATCGTGCCCGCCGTCGTCCAGGGCAACGGTGTCCTGCTGGAGCGGATCGCGCTTAACCTCGTACAGAACGCCGTGCGCTACAACGTCCGGGAGGAGGGCTGGGTGGAGGTCACCACCGAGCTGCAGCCCGGCCAGGCGCTGCTGGTGGTCTCGAACACCGGTCCCGTGGTGCCTGCGTACGAGATCGACAACCTCTTCGAGCCCTTCAGGCGGCTCCGTACGGAGCGAACGGGCAGCGACAAGGGGGTCGGGCTCGGCCTGTCGATCGCGCGGTCCGTGGCGCGTGCTCACGGCGGCCGTATCATCGCGGAACCCCGTGAGGGTGGTGGTCTCGTGATGCGCGTCACCCTGCCGGTCTGAGAGGCTGAGTCGAGCGACACGCACAGGGATTACTTCGTTCGCTTTGAGCGGAATTTTCGGGACCCGTGCCCGCAGGATCCGTGTGTGATCGATCACAGGAGCGAATTTCGGGCGTTCCACGCTCCGTGACCAGGCCTCCCACCCAAAATCCCGCAAAAGTCGGGGTTTTCGGGGGCCGATATCACGGGAAGTACACGGGGTGGCGCCCGTGAAGCGCAGCATTCGGACCGTGTACGGTCCCCATCGCCACCCAAGCCGACCACTCCGGAGAGGTCCGCTCGGGTGTCGATTGAGTAACAGACCTTGATGTGAGGCAAAATCTCCGCCTCGGGTCGGGCACAAGTCCGGCCTCTCACGCGTTACGTGCGCTGAGACACCGCAGACACCCAGAGGGGGAGAGCGACACATGGCAACGGATTACGACACCCCACGCAAGACCGATGACGACGTCGACCAGGACAGCCTTGAGGAACTCAAGGCCCGTCGGAGCGACAAGACGGCGTCCGCCGTCGACGTCGACGAGTTCGACGCGGCAGAAGGACTGGAGCTCCCCGGAGCGGACCTGTCCAATGAGGAACTCGCCGTCAGGGTCCTGCCCAAGCAGGCCGACGAGTTCACCTGCATGAGTTGTTTCCTCGTGCACCACCGCAGCCAGCTGGCCCGCGAGAAGAACGGCCAGCCGATCTGCCGCGACTGCGACTAGGTCCGGTCGGACGTGGCAGGCGACACACCGTTCCGGAAGCGGCGCTTGCGACGCAAGCCGTCGGAGGCGAATCAGGGCGGTACAGGCCCGGCAGAAGGCGTAGCACCCTTTGCCGAGCGGTCCGCCCTGCCACCCTCCGCGGGCGCATCTGACGACGAGCGAGGCCGTTCGGCCTCGCTCGAAGCAGTGGAAGCCGCAATCGCTGCGGAGACAGGACGGGCAGTACCAGCAGCCGGTGCGGCCGACGGGGCCGAGCAGACCGGCAGGACGGAGCCCGTGACCGGGGCAGGCCGTCTGCAATCAGTCAAACGGGGCGTACGCAAGGGCGGGGAGAGCGCCAGGACGGCGATCGGTCATATCGCCGACCGGATCGTCGAGGCCGCTCCCCGCGTCCCCGTACGCGACCTCGCCACCCTGCGCAGGCAGTTCCCGGGCCTCGGCCCCGAGGAACTCGCCGACAAGCTCGTCGCAGGCGCGTGCAAGGGCACCGCCACCGTCGGCGCCGGTATCGGTGCGGCGGCCATGATGCCCGTACCGCCCGCCATGTTCACCGAGCTGGCCGCGGAGATCACCGGCGTGGCCGCGATCGAGATGAAGCTCGTGGCCGAACTGCACGAGGTCTACGGCCTGCGCCCGCCGGGCGGCCTCACCCAGCGCAGCACCGCGTACCTCACGTCGTGGACGGAGGAGCGCGGCATCGACGTCACCCATCCGACGACGATCGATACGGCGCTCGGCGGCCGGATGAAGCGGGAGCTGCGCCAGCAGATCGTGAAGCGCATGATGCGCAATCTGCCGAACCTGATCCCCTTCATGGTCGGCGCCGCCGTCGGCGCGACGATGAACCGGCGCGACACGAAGAAGCTTGCCGAACGGGTCAGGAAAGACCTGCGCAAGACTCAGGTCCCATGGGACCGGCTCCCGGAGCTGCCGCCCCTGGAGCGGCCGCGGAAGCTGCACAAGGACCTCCCGAAGGAGATCGAGGACTGAGGGCTGTCCCGGCGGCCCCGCAGAGGCGCGGAACCGCTATGCGGCCCGCACCGCCGTGAGCGCCGCCACCAAGGCCTGCGGCTCGCGAGTCGACAGATAGACGTACGGAGTCGGGTCCTCCGGGTCCGTGACCTCCACCCGCACCGCCGTCTGGATGTAGCTGCGCTGCAGCATGAAGGCGCGGGTGTCCGCCTTGTACGTGCGCCACGCGCGCGCCTCCTCGCCCTCCAGCGCCTCCGCCTCGCCGAGTGCCGTCACCGGGATCCGGGCGTCACCAGCGACCAGGGCGCCCGCCACCACCCGGATCCGGGCGGAGCCGTACGAGCTGACCGTGAGCGAGGCCAGCGCGGTGCCGCCGACCAGGCCGGCCAGCAGTGGCAGGGTGCCCAGCGGCAGCAGCATCAGGGCGCAGGCGACCCCCAACAGGAAGGCGAGGAACCACCATGAACGGGGTGCGGTCAGGCGTTCGTCGAAAGGCGGGGTGGAAGGCTGCATGAACCCAAGCTTGGCACGGCGCGACCCGCGGCTGCCCGCGCGGGTAAGGTCTGCGCCTGTGAGTGGAACATCTGCGGCTCTTCAGCCACCGGCCGACGCGGTGAAACCGGTTCGGCATCCCGACGCCCCGGTCCCCGGCGAGCTCCTCGGCGCGCACTACGAACACTGTTTCGGCTGCGGAGAAGGACAGCCGCACGGGCTGCACCTCCAGGCGCGGGCCGGCGAGGGTGTCAGCGTCACCGCCGAGTTCACGGTGAAGGCCGCCCACCAGGGAGCCCCGGGCCTTGCGCACGGCGGCGTCCTGGCGACGGCACTGGACGAGACGCTGGGCTCGCTGAACTGGCTGCTGCGGGTGATCGCGGTGACCGGGCGGCTGGAGACCGACTTCGTGCGGCCCGTGCCGGTCGACACCGTGCTGCACCTGGACGCCGAGGTCACCGCCGTGCACGGCCGGAAGATCTTCTCCCGGGCGACCGGCCGGATCGGCGGCCCGGACGGGCCCGTCGCGGTCCGCGCGGAGGCCCTCTTCATCGAGGTCAAGGTCGACCACTTCATCGAGAACGGCCGCCCCGCCGAGATCCAGGCGGCGATGGCCGACCCGGACCAGGTCAGGCGAGCCCGTGCCTTCGAGGTGAACCCCTGATGCGCCGCCCCGTCGACGTACTGCTTCGCCGGGTCGATCCGGAGGTGCCGATTCCGGCGTACGGGCACCCGGGCGACGCCGGGGTCGATCTGGTGACCACCGAGGCCGTCGAGCTCGCCCCGGGCGAACGCGCGATGCTGCCCACCGGCGTGTCGATCGCGTTGCCCGACGGGTACGCCGCGTTCGTGCATCCGCGGTCCGGCCTCGCGGCCCGCTGCGGAGTCGCCCTTGTCAATGCCCCGGGGACGGTTGATGCCGGGTACCGTGGAGAGATCAAGGTCATCGTCATCAATCTCGACCCGCGCAAGAGCGTGCGGTTCGAGAGGTTCGACCGGATTGCCCAACTGGTCGTCCAGCAGGTCGAGAAGGTGCGCTTCCACGAGGTGTCGGAACTGCCCGGCTCGGCGCGGGGCGAGGGCGGCTTCGGTTCCACCGGAGGGCATGCCACGGGTGATGTTGACGGCGTCAGGGGCGGGATCACCCAGGGCGGGAACAGCTACGCTTCGGTCGTACCCGACCGGGAAGGACAGTGACGTGTTCGGACGTCGCAAGAAGAGTGGTTCCGCCGAGGACGTGGCGGACGAAGCGCGCGAGGCCGAGCAGGTCGTCGACGAGCTCGACGACACCGACGCCGCCGAGAGCGGAGCGGGCCGGGTGAACCTCCCGCCGGCGCCGCGGCCGGACGGGCCGTGGGACATCGACGAGGTCTCCCAGCCCGGCGAGGGCCGGGTCGACCTGGGCGGCATCTTCGTGCCCGGGGTCGACGGCATGGAGCTGCGCGTCGAGGTCGCCGGTGACGCGATCGTGGCCGCCACCGTCGTGCTGCGTGACAGCGCGATCCAGCTGCAGGCCTTCGCCGCCCCCAAGAAGGAGGGCATCTGGGGCGAGGTCCGCGAGGAGATCGCTGCCGGTATCACCCAGCAGGGCGGGATCATCGACGAGGTCGAGGGCCCGCTGGGCTGGGAGCTGCGGGCACAGGTCCCCGTGCAGCTCCCGGACGGGACGAACGGCGTGCAGCTAGTGCGCTTCGTCGGCGTCGACGGGCCGCGCTGGTTCCTGCGCGGAGTGATCTCCGGCCAGGGCGCCGTGCAGCCGCAGGCCGCCGGGCTGCTGGAGACGATCTTCCGGGACACTGTGGTCGTCCGTGGCGAGGGCCCGATGGCCCCGCGCGACCCGATCGTCCTCAAGCTCCCCAATGACGCCCAGATGGTGCCCGAGGGCGTGCAGCAGGAGGACCAGGAGAGCTCGAAGTTCTCCGGTGGCATGGGCCAGCTCCAGCGCGGGCCCGAGATCACCGAGGTGCGCTGAACCGCCTCCCGGGGCGTGTGACAGCTTCGGCCGGTGGGCCGTACTTCCCTTCGAGGGAGGTGCGGCCCACCGGCTTTTGCATGCCTGAGGAGCGCGCCTGAGGAGCGCGCGACGGAGTGTGCGACGGAGCGCGCTCACCGGCGCGTGTATGGGGCGCGTATGCGGCACGTATGGGCGCCGTCAAGGGCGCGACCTTCCCCGTAAGGAAGCCATCAACGCAGGTCACGGGGGCTTCGGACGGGGGTTTGCTCAAGGGGTCCGAGAATCCGAACCTCATCTAGGAGCACACGGTGGCCGATCTGGCCTTCGTCGTCACCACGATCGCGGTCTTCGCGCTGGTGGCTCTTGTCGCCAAGGGGGTGGCGAAGCTGTGACTGCCGAGAACATCGTCGGTCTGATCGTGGCCGTCGCCCTGCTGGGCTATCTCGTCCTCGCCCTTCTGTACCCGGAGAGGTTCTGAGCCCGATATGAGCCCCGTCCTCGCTGGTGTGCTCCAGCTGCTCGCGCTCGTCGTGGCGCTGGGTCTGGCGTACCGTCCGCTCGGCGACTACATGGCCGGCGTCTACTCCTCGAAGAAGCACCTCCGGGTCGAGAAGTGGATATACAGGGCTATCGGCGCCAACCCCGACACGGAGATGCGCTGGCCCGCCTATCTCCGCGGCGTCCTCGCGTTCTCCGCGGTGAGCGTCCTCTTCCTGTACCTGCTGCAGCGGCTCCAGGGCAGCCTGCCCGGCTCGCTCGGCTTCTCCTCGATCGACCCCGATCAGGCGTTCAACACGGCGGCCTCCTTCGTGGCGAACACCAACTGGCAGTCGTACTACGGCGAGCAGGCCATGGGCCATGTCGTCCAGACCGGCGGCCTCGCGGTGCAGAACTTCGTCTCGGCCTCCGTCGGCATCGCCGTCGCGGTGGCGCTCGTCCGGGGCTTCGCCCGCTCCCGCACCGGTGAGCTCGGCAACTTCTGGTCCGACCTGGTGCGCGGCACGATACGGATCCTGCTGCCGATCGCCGTGATCGCCGCGCTCGTGCTCGTGGCGTGCGGGGCCATCCAGAACTTCTCCGGCATCCACGGGGTCGGGCAGTTCATGGGCGGCTCGCAGCAGTGGAACGGCGGTGCGGTCGCCTCGCAGGAGGCCATCAAGGAGCTGGGCACCAACGGCGGCGGTTACTTCAACGCCAATTCGGCGCACCCCTTCGAGAACCCCAACGGGTTCTCGAACCTCCTTGAGATCTTCCTGATCCTGGTCATCCCGTTCTCGCTGACCCGCACCTTCGGGCGGATGGTCGGCTCGCTGAAGCAGGGCTACGCGATTCTCGCGGCGATGGGCATCATCTGGCTCGGCTTCACGGCGCTGATGATGTGGACCGAGTTCGCCCATCACGGACCCGCGTTCGACATCGCGGGCGGGGCGATGGAGGGCAAGGAGACCCGCTTCGGGGTCGGCGGATCGTCGATCTTCGCCGTGGCCACCACGCTGACCTCGACCGGAGCGGTGAACTCCTTCCACTCCTCGTTCACCGGCCTCGGCGGAGGCATCGCCATGCTGGGCATGCAGCTCGGCGAGATCGCCCCCGGTGGTACCGGCTCCGGCCTCTACGGCATGCTGATCATGGCGATCATCGCGGTGTTCATCGCGGGCCTGATGGTCGGCCGCACCCCCGAGTACCTCGGCAAGAAGATCGGCACCCGCGAGATCAAGCTCGCGGCCTGCTACATCCTCATCACCCCGGCACTGGTGCTCTGCTTCACCGCGGCGGCGATGGCCCTGCCCACCCCGGTCCATTCGATGACCAACTCCGGTGCGCACGGCTTCTCCGAGATCCTGTACGCCTACACCTCCGGCGCCAACAACAACGGTTCGGCATTCGCCGGGCTCAACGCGGACACCCAGTGGTTCAACACCACGATCGGGCTCGCGATGCTGCTGGGCCGGTTCCTGCCCATGGTCTTCGTCCTGGCTCTGGCCGGCTCGCTCGCCGAGCAGCGGCCCGTACCGGCGACCGTCGGCACACTCGGCACCCACAAGCCGCTCTTCAGCGGACTGCTGGTCGGCACGATCATGATCGTCGCCGGGCTGACCTACTTCCCGGCCCTGGCGTTGGGGCCGCTGGCCGAGGGGCTGGCGTCATGACCACCACACGTACGCAACACGACGAATCGATGCATGAGGACGCGATGTCCACTGTCACCAAGGACCTGGCACCGCACCAGGACGCGGCCACCGGTCACCGGACCGAAGGACGCGTCGGCGCGGGGCTGTTCGACCCCAAGCAGCTGCTCAAGTCCTTCCCCGACGCGGTCCGCAAGCTCGATCCGCGGGTGATGGTCAAGTCGCCGGTGATGTTCGTGGTCCTGGCCGGTTCGGTGCTCACCACCGTCCTCGCCGCCCTGGACCCGACCGACTGGTTCGGCTGGGCGATCGCCGCGTGGCTCTGGCTCACCACTATCTTCGCCAACCTGGCGGAGGCGGTCGCCGAGGGCCGTGGCAAGGCGCAGGCCGACACGCTGCGCAAGGCCAAGACCCACACGGTCGCGCGCCGGCTCGTCGGGAAGAACGAGGAGCGCGTACCCGGCACCGATCTGCGCATCGGTGACCTGGTGGTCTGCGAGGCCGGTGACATCGTCCCCGGCGACGGTGACGTCGTCGAGGGCGTCGCCAGCGTCGACGAGTCCGCCATCACGGGGGAGTCGGCACCGGTCATCCGGGAGTCGGGCGGCGACCGCTCGGCCGTCACCGGTGGTACGAAGGTGCTCTCCGACCGCATCGTCATCAAGATCACCACCAAGCCCGGTGAGACCTTCATCGACCGGATGATCAACCTGGTCGAGGGCGCCGCCCGGCAGAAGACGCCCAACGAGATCGCGCTCAACATCCTGCTCGCGTCCCTCACCATCGTCTTCCTGCTGGCCGTCGTCACCCTGCAGCCGTTCGCGATCTACGCCGGACAGCGGCAGTCGATGATCGTGCTGACCGCCCTGCTGGTCTGCCTCATCCCGACCACCATCGGCGCGCTGCTCTCCGCGATCGGCATCGCCGGCATGGACCGCCTCGTCCAGCGCAATGTCCTCGCCATGTCCGGACGCGCCGTCGAGGCCGCCGGCGACGTGTCGACCCTGCTGCTCGACAAGACCGGAACCATCACGCTCGGCAACCGGCAGGCCGCGGAGTTCGTCCCGGTCACGGGGGTGACGGAGGCCGAACTGGCGGACGCCGCCCAGCTCTCCTCCCTGGCCGACGAGACACCCGAGGGCCGCTCCGTCGTCGTCCTGGCGAAGGAGACGTACGGGCTGCGCGAGCGCCACCAGGGTCAGCTCGTCGGGGCCGAGTGGGTCGGCTTCACCGCACAGACCCGGATGTCCGGTGTGGACGTCGAGGGGCGCAGGATCCGCAAGGGTGCGACCGGCTCGGTCGTCGCCTGGGTCGAGCAGCGGGGCGGCACCGTCTCGCCGGACGCCCGCACGCTCACCGACCGGATCTCCCAGGCGGGCGGTACACCGCTGCTGGTCGCCGTCGACGACGAGCGGGGTGCCCGGATCCTCGGCGTCATCCACCTCAAGGACGTCGTCAAGGAAGGCATGCGGGAACGGTTCGACGAGCTGCGCCGGATGGGTATCCGTACGGTGATGATCACCGGCGACAACCCGTTGACCGCGAAGGCGATCGCCGAGGAGGCGGGGGTCGACGACTTCCTCGCCGAGGCCACGCCCGAGGACAAGATGGCCCTCATCAAGCGTGAGCAGGCCGGCGGCAAGCTCGTCGCCATGACCGGTGACGGCACGAACGACGCCCCGGCGCTCGCCCAGGCCGATGTCGGCGTGGCCATGAACACCGGTACCTCGGCCGCCAAGGAGGCCGGGAACATGGTGGACCTCGACTCCAACCCGACCAAGCTCATCGAGATCGTCGAGATCGGCAAGCAGTTGCTGATCACCCGCGGTGCTCTGACCACCTTCTCGATCGCCAACGACGTCGCGAAGTACTTCGCGATCATCCCGGCGATGTTCGCGGTGGTCTACCCGGGCCTGGACAAGCTGAACATCATGCAGCTGTCCTCGCCGGAGTCCGCGATCCTGTCGGCCGTCGTCTTCAACGCGCTGATCATCATTGCTCTGGTGCCGCTCGCCCTGAAGGGCGTGCGCTACCGGCCGAGCAGTGCCGACTCGATGCTCCGGCGGAACCTCGGGATCTACGGACTCGGCGGCCTGGTCGCCCCGTTCATCGGCATCAAGATCATCGACCTGATCCTCTCCCTCATTCCCGGAATCGGCTGATCGCGCCATGACCTCCATGAACAACTCCGCGGGAAACACCGTTCGGCTGCTCTGGGCCGGGCTGCGCGCCCTGCTCGTCCTCACGATCGTCTGCGGCGTGATCTACCCGCTCGCCGTCACCGGCGTCGCCCAGGGCCTCTTCCCGGGCAGGGCGAACGGCTCCGAGATCACGGCGAACGGCAAGGTCGTCGGCTCCGAACTGATCGGCCAGCGCTACGACCTGCCGCTGAAGAAGGGCCAGGAGACCCCGGCCCCGGACCTCAGGTGGTTCCAGCCGCGCCCGTCCAACGGGCTCGGCACCAACAGCGTCAACACCCAGTACAAGCTGATCCTGTCCGGGGCGACGAACCGGTCCGGCGACAACAAGGACCTGATCGACTGGGTCACGGACGCCAAGGCCGCCGTCGTCAAGGACAACTCCGTGCCCGGGCACCCGGTCAGCCCCTCGGACGTGCCGGCCGACGCCGTGACCTCCTCCGGGTCCGGCCTCGACCCGGACATCTCCCCGGCGTACGCACAGCTCCAGGTGCGCCGCGTCGCCGAGCGGAACCACCTCGGCGTCGACCAGGTCGAGAAGCTCGTGAAGCAGCACACCGACGGCCGGATCCTCGGCTTCGTGGGCGAGCCGCGGGTCAACGTCCTTCAGCTCAACATCGCGCTCAAGGAGCTGGTGAACGGAGGCTGATCCCTTCGCCGGCGGATGTGACGGGCCGCCGTGGTCCTGCTGCAGGGTCACGGCGGCCCGGCGCCTCACCCACGCGGGGGGCCTCGGCCATTGCCCGGCAGTCTGCCTCATGGACATACTGGCGGCCGACGGGGACCGACCACGCATGGGGGAGCGCATGACCGACAGCACCGACGTAAAGAGCACCGGCGGGCAGGGCGGCACGGCCGTCGCCGAGGAATCGGCCCGCGGGCCGATGGTCCGCGTCGAGGACCTGCACCGCTCGTACGGAACCGGCGCGGGCGCCGTCCACGCGCTGCGCGGGGTCTCCTTCGACGTGCCGCGTGGCGAGCTCGTCGCACTCAAGGGGCGTTCGGGCTCCGGCAAGACAACCCTGCTGAACCTGGTCGGCGGCCTCGACAGCCCCGACCGCGGCCGGATCACCGTCGACGGCACGGACCTCTCCGAGCTCGGCGAGAACGGGCTGCTGGAGCTGCGCCGGGACCGGATCGGCTTCATCTTCCAGTCGTTCGGCCTGATCCCGATCCTGACCGCCGCGGAGAACGTCGGCGTACCGATGCGACTGCGCAAGGCGGATCCGCGCGAGCGGGAGGACCGAGTGGCGCTGCTGCTCTCCCTGGTCGGGCTCGGCGACCACAGTGCGCAGCGGCCCGGCGAGCTCTCGGGCGGCCAGCAGCAGCGCGTCGCCATCGCCCGCGCGCTCGCCAACCGGCCCGCACTGCTGATCGCGGACGAACCGACGGGGCAGCTCGACGCGGAGACGGGGCTCGCCGTGATGGAGCTGTTGCGCGCGGTGGTACGGAGCGAGGGGGTGACCGCGCTGGTGGCGACGCACGATGCGCAGCTGCTGGGGCTGGCGGACCGGGTGATGGAGCTCAGCGACGGGCATATCGTCGAGTACGCGTAGGGGCGGGGGAGAGGGGTGCCCGGGTTCGCCCCGGGCACCTTTTTGTCGCTCATTTTCGAAATATGGGCAATCGGCCCGGTTCGACGCATCAGAATTCTGTCAATTCGGTCTTCTGCCCGATTCTCTGTCTCATTTGTCGTAAATCTTCGAGGTAGCTTCGAGTTCGGCTGCCGCACCGGCCGCAGCCGTTCTGAAAGACAATGGGGCCATGGCACGCGGCAAGCTTCGGATCTACCTGGGTGCGGCACCGGGCGTCGGCAAGACGTACGCGATGCTCTCCGAGGCCCATCGCAGGGTGGAGCGCGGCACCGACTGCGTCGTGGCGTTCGTGGAGCACCACGATCGGCCGCGCACCGAGGTCATGCTGCACGGCCTGGAACAGATCCGGCGCCGCGAGATCGAGTACCGGTCCGCCGTCTTCGCCGAGATGGACGTCGACGCGGTCCTGGAACGCGCCCCGGCCGTCGCCCTGGTGGACGAACTGGCCCACACCAATGTGCCGGGCTCGCGCAACGCCAAGCGCTGGCAGGACGTCGAGGAACTCCTCCAGGCCGGCATCGACGTCATCTCCACCGTCAACATCCAGCACCTGGAGTCGCTCGGAGACGTCGTCGAGTCGATAACGGGCGTACGGCAGCGCGAGACCGTCCCCGACGAGGTCGTCCGCCGCGCCGACCAGCTCGAACTGGTCGACATGTCGCCGCAGGCGCTGCGCCGCCGGATGGCCCACGGCAACATCTACAAGCCGGACCGGATCGACGCGTCCCTGTCCAACTACTTCCGCCCGGGCAACCTCACCGCCCTGCGCGAGCTCGCCCTCCTCTGGGTCGCCGACCGGGTCGACGAATACCTCCAGGCGTACCGCGGCGAACACAACATCCGCTCCACCTGGCAGGCCCGTGAACGCATCGTCGTCGGACTCACCGGCGGCCCCGAGGGCCGTACGCTGATCCGCCGCGCATCCCGCATGGCCGCCAAGGGCTCCGGCAGCGAGATCCTCGCCGTCTACATCGCCCGCAGCGACGGACTGACCTCCGCGTCGCCCAAGGAACTCACCGTCCAGCGCACCCTCGTCGAGGACCTCGGCGGTACGTTCCACCACGTCATCGGCGACGACATACCCTCGGCGCTCCTCGAATTCGCCCGGGGTGTCAACGCCACCCAGATCGTGCTCGGCTCCAGCCGCCGCAAGGCCTGGCAGTACATCTACGGACCCGGCGTCGGAGCCACCGTCGCCCGCGAGTCCGGCCCCGACCTCGATGTCCACATCGTCACGCACGAAGAGGTCGCCAAGGGCCGCGGACTGCCGATCGCCCGCGGCGCCCGGCTGGGCCGGGCCCGGATCATCTGGGGCTGGCTGGTCGGGGTCGGCGGCCCCGCCCTCCTCACGGTGCTGCTCACCGGCCTGAAGGACGGCCCGGGGCTCGCCAACGACGTCCTGCTCTTCCTCTTCATGACCGTTGCCGCAGCCCTGATCGGCGGGCTGCTGCCCGCCCTCGCCTCGGCGGCCGTCGGCTCCCTGCTGCTGAACTACTGGTTCACCCCACCGACCCACACCCTGACGGTTCAGGATCCGAGGAACTTCGTCGCCATCGTGATCTTCTTCGCGGTCGCGGTGGCGGTGGCCTCCGTCGTCGATCTGGCGGCCCGCCGTACCCATCAGGCGGCCCGGCTGCGCGCCGAGTCCGAGATCCTCTCGTTCCTCGCGGGCAGCGTCCTGCGCGGTGAGACGACGCTGGACGCCCTGCTGGAGCGGGTCCGCGAGACCTTCGCGATGGAGTCCGTGGCGCTGCTGGAGCGGACGAGCGACGTCGACCCGTGGACCTGTGCGGGCAGCGTCGGCCCCGGGCCGGTCGCCCGTCCCGAGGACGCCGATGTGGACATGCCCGTGGGTGACCACATGGCGCTCGCGCTGTCCGGCCGGGTACTGCCCGCCGAGGACCGTCGCGTGCTCGGCGCGTTCGCCGCTCAGGCCGCCGTCGTACTCGACCGGCAGCGACTGATCGGGGAGGCGGAGGAGGCCCGCCGGCTCGCCGAGGGCAACCGGATACGGACCGCGCTGCTGGCCGCCGTCAGCCATGACCTGCGGACCCCGCTGGCCGCCATCAAGGCCGCCGTCAGCTCACTGCGCTCCGACGACGTCGCCTGGTCCGACGAGGACCGGGCGGAGCTCCTGGAAGGCATCGAGGCCGGCGCCGACCGCCTCGACCACCTGGTCGGCAATCTCCTCGACATGTCCCGGCTGCAGACCGGCACCGTCACCCCGCTGATCCGCGAGATCGACCTCGACGAGGTGGTCCCGATGGCGCTCGGAGGCGTACCGGAGGACAGCGTCGACCTGGACATCCCGGAGTCGCTGCCGATGGTCGCCGTCGACCCGGGACTTCTGGAGCGGGCCGTCGCCAACATCGTCGAGAACGCCGTCAAGTACAGCCCCGACGGGGAACGCGTCACGGTGGCCGCCAGCGCGCTGGGCTCCCGGGTCGAGCTACGGGTGGCCGACCGCGGGCCCGGCGTCCCCGACGAGGGCAAGGAGCGGATCTTCGAGCCGTTCCAGCGTTACGGCGACGCCCCGCGCGGCGCCGGGGTCGGCCTCGGTCTGGCCGTCGCCCGCGGCTTCGTGGAGTCCATGGGCGGCACCCTCGGAGCCGAGGACACCCCCGGCGGTGGCATGACCATGGTCCTGACGCTCAAGGCGGTGTCGGGATACGTTCCGGTCGGCCCCGACCTGCCGGCGCGGGTCGCCTCATGATGTTCGTACCGCCTCAGTCAGCAGTTCCGTACAGCAGAAAGGCAGGTCCGCGATGACCCGGGTGCTTGTGGTCGACGACGAGCCGCAGATCGTACGCGCCCTCGTGATCAACCTGAAGGCGCGCAAGTACGAGGTGGACGCCGCGCCCGACGGTGCGACCGCCCTGCAGCTCGCCGCCGCCCGCCACCCCGACGTCGTCGTCCTCGACCTCGGGCTGCCGGACATGGACGGCGTCGAGGTGATCAAAGGGCTGCGCGGCTGGACCCGGGTGCCGATCCTGGTGCTCTCCGCCCGCCACACCTCCGACGAGAAGGTCGAGGCACTGGACGCCGGGGCCGACGACTACGTCACCAAGCCGTTCGGCATGGACGAGCTGCTGGCCCGGCTGCGCGCCTCGGTACGGCGGGCCGAGCCGGTCGGCCAGGACGGCGCCGACGACGTCGTGATGGTCGAGACCGAGGGGTTCACCGTCGACCTGGCGGCGAAGAAGGTCCACCGCGAGGGACGCGACGTGCGGCTCACCCCGACCGAGTGGCATCTGCTGGAGGTCCTGGTCCGCAACAGCGGCCGGCTGGTCAGCCAGAAGCAGCTGCTGCAGGAGGTGTGGGGGCCCTCCTACGGCACCGAGACCAACTATCTGCGGGTCTACATGGCGCAGCTCCGACGCAAGCTGGAGGCGGATCCCTCGCACCCCCGGCACTTCGTCACCGAGCCGGGCATGGGCTACCGCTTCGAACGCGGCTGATGCCCGAGCGCACCGGATCGACGGTGGTCGGCGCCCCCGCGCGTACCGGACGGACGTCAAGAACGGGCCGTACCGGATAGCCCGTTCGAGTGAGAGAACGGGCATCCGCCCGGACCGCCGTGGCCCGGTACCCTTCGGGTATGAGTGCTGTTCCACGTCCCGATAAGGCGGAGAGGCCGTCCGGCCGCTTCCGCCGGATGCTCGACCGGCTGTCCAGCTCCCAGCAGGACCTGGAGTCGGAGGAGCTGCAGGAGGACTCGCAGGCATCGGGTTGCACGCGGATCTCCGACTGCACCGACCGCCAGATCGTCAAGGTGACTGGTACGTTGCGGACCGTCACCCTGCGGCCGCGCGCCGGAGTGCCCGCCCTGGAGGCGGAGCTCTTCGACGGCACCGCACCGCTCGACGTGGTCTGGCTGGGCCGGCGCTCCATCGTGGGCATCGAGCCGGGCCGCAAGCTCATCGCCTCGGGCCGGATCGCCATGAGTCACGGGCGCCGGGTGCTGTTCAACCCCAAATACGAACTCCGACCGCTCGGCAAGGAGTAGCCGGTGACGTCTCTCGACAAGCCGACGTCCGACACGGACCGCACCAACCCGACCGCCCAGCAGGAGGCCGACGCCAAGGCGGTCACCGAAGCCGCCCTCTTCGAGGCGTTCGGCGGCATCCGGGGGATGGTGGAGACAGTCCTTCCCGGGCTGCTCTTCGTCACGATCTTCACCATCGACAAGAACCTGCACGTATCGGCCATCGCGGCGCTGGTCGTGTCCCTGGTCCTCGTCGCCGTACGGCTGATCCGCAAGGACACCGTCAAGCACGCCTTCAGCGGGGTCTTCGGCGTCGCCTTCGGCGTGGTCTTCGCGATGATGACGGGCAACGCCAAGGACTTCTACCTGCCCGGGATGCTCTACACGCTGGGCCTGGCCCTCGCGTACCTCGTCACGACTCTCGCAGGGGTGCCGCTGATCGGCCTGATACTGGGCCCGGTCTTCAAGGAGAACCTCTCCTGGCGTACCAGGAACCCCGGCCGCAAGAAGGCGTACGCCAAGGCCAGCTGGGCCTGGGGACTGATCCTGCTCGCGAAGTGCGCGATCCTCTTCCCGCTCTACTGGTGGGCCGACACCGCGCAGCTCGGCTGGGTCCTGGTCGCCCTGAAGATCCCGCCGTTCCTGCTCGCGGTGTATCTGACCTGGGTCTTCCTCGCAAAGGCGCCGCCGCCGATCGACGTCTTCGCCGAGATGGAGGCGGAGGAGGAGGCCGAGAAGGCCCGCAAGGCGGAAGCCGCCGCGGCCGTCCGTCAACACGAGGTCTGACCGGCCCGCGACAGCCGAAGGGGCCCGGAACCGTGCGTAACGGTTCCGGGCCCCTTCGGTGTACAGGAATACGGGACGGCTGTCGTCAGCCGCCGCTGATCTCGCGGCGCACCGAGAGGAGGTCCTCCAGCTGCTCCTCGCGCGCCTGGGCGGCCACGAACAGCAGCTCGTCACCGGCCTCCAACGTCTCCTCGGAGCTCGGCGTCAGCACCCGCGTACCGCGGATGATGGTGACCAGCGAGGTATCCTCCGGCCACGCCACATCGCCGACCTGGGTACCGGCGAGTGCCGACTCCGGGGGCAGCGTCAGCTCGACCAGGTTGGCGTCGCCGTGGCTGAAGCGCAGCAGCCGGACCAGATCGCCGACGCTCACCGCTTCCTCGACCAGCGCGGACATCAGACGCGGCGTGGAGACCGCGACATCGACGCCCCACGACTCGTTGAACAACCACTCGTTCTTCGGGTTGTTGACCCGGGCGACGACTCGCGGCACGCCGTACTCCGTCTTGGCGAGCAGCGAGACGACCAGGTTCACCTTGTCGTCGCCGGTCGCGGCGATCACGACATTGCACCGTTGGAGCGCCGCCTCGTCCAGCGAGGTGATCTCGCAGGCGTCCGCGAGCAGCCACTCGGCCATCGGCACCCGCTCCACCGAGATGGCGGTCGGCGCCTTGTCCACGAGCAGCACCTCGTGGCCGTTCTCCAGCAGCTCGCCGGCGATGGAACGGCCCACCGCGCCGGCCCCGGCAATCGCGACACGCATCAGTGACCGCCCTCCTCAGGACCCTCGGCGAAGGCCGCCTCGACCTTCGCGATCTCGTCCGTACGCATCATCACGTGGACGAGATCGCCCTCCTGCAGCACCGTCTGCGACGACGGCAGTATGGCTTCGCCCAGTCGGGTGAGGAACGCCACGCGGACGCCCGTCTCCTCCTGCAGCGTGCTGATCTTGTGCCCGATCCACGACGGCGTGGTGTGCACCTCGGCGAGCTGAACACCACCGCTCGGGTCGCGCCACAGGGGCTCGGCACCCGACGGCAGCAGCCGCCGCAGCATCTGGTCCGCGGTCCAGCGCACGGTGGCGACCGTGGGGATGCCGAGCCGCTGGTAGACCTCGGCACGCCGCGGGTCGTAGATCCGCGCCGCGACGTTCTCGATGCCGAACATCTCGCGGGCCACCCGGGCGGCGATGATGTTCGAGTTGTCGCCGCTGCTCACCGCGGCGAACGCACCGGCTTCCTCGATCCCCGCCTCACGGAGGGTGTCCTGGTCGAAACCGACGCCGGTGACCCGCCGTCCGCCGAATCCGGACCCGAGGCGCCGGAACGCCGTGGGGTCCTGGTCGATCACGGCGACTGTGTGCCCCTGCTGTTCCAGGGTCTGCGCGAGAGCGGCTCCTACTCGCCCGCAGCCCATGATGACGATGTGCACCTTGCGCCTACCTCGCAGTCCTGGTCGTCCGGCTGACCTGCGAAAACACCCTGCTCACACTCTTTCCTCAGCTTGCCGGGCAAACAACGGGGCAACGATTTTCGGCGTTGCCCGGGATGAGCTTATGCGGCCATGGACGCGTCGCCTCATTCGAGTGTGCTTTCACCGCGGCAGTACCTGCAAAGGGGCGGCAAAGCGGAACGCCGGGGGCCGACGCCCGTCGCCGGGCGCCGGCCGTTGTGCACAGCACATGACATCGGGCCCGGGGTCCGGACCCTTGAGTCGAGAGCTCACAGACATCTAACATGTCAGTTCATGGAGACTCTCCGGCCCGTCCAACGGACTCTGCTGCGGGACACCGCGTACGGGGCCATCCGCGACGCCATCGTCCGTGGCGAAATCCCACCCGGCGCGTCCGTGCGCGACGCCGACCTCGCCGAACGGCTCGGACTCTCCCGTGCCCCGGTCCGCGACGCCCTGTCCCGGCTCACCGGCGAAGGTCTCGTCGAGAGCAAACCGCAGAGCTATACGCGGGTGACACAGCTCGTCCCGCGCGACGTACGCGACGCCGCCGCCGTCGTACGCGCCATGCAGGAACTGGCCGCCCGCACCGCCGTACCCCTGCTCACCGACGCGGACATCACCGCGATGCGCGCGGCGAACGACCGCTTCCGGGCCGCGACTCGGGGCGGTGACGTCGCGGGCGCGCTGCGCGCCGACGACGAGCTGCACGACGTCCTGGTCACCGCCTGCGGCAATCGCGCCGTCGCCGCCACCGTCGAGCGTTACACGCCGCTGATCCGGCGCCTGGAATGGCGGCAGTTCGGCACGGAGAGCGCTGCGCACGGCTCGGCCGGACTGCACGACCGGCTGATCGAGGCGTGCGCGGCGCGCGATGCGGATGCCGCCGCCCGGATCACCGCGGAGATCTGGCGTGTCCTCGAAGAACTGGCTGATGAACCCGCTGACGACGAACCCGCCGACGAGACATCGGCCGACGCGCCCTGACCGGCTGACCACAGGAACCACCGGAACCGCAGAAGCTCGCCGAACCCGCCACCCCATGACGTCAGGAGCCCCATGACCACCTCCGCCTCCTCCGCCTCCCTCTCCTCGTACGCCCGCTATCCGCTCCTCTTCGGCCCCTCGCCCGTGCACCGCCTCGACCGCCTCACTGCTCACCTCGGCGGCGCGGCGGTCTGGGCCAAACGCGAGGACTGCAACTCCGGCATCGCGTACGGCGGCAACAAGACCCGCAAGCTCGAATACCTCGTGGCCGACGCCCTGGCGAAGGGCTGCGACACGCTCGTCTCGATCGGCGGCGTGCAGTCCAACCACACCCGTCAGGTGGCGGCGGTCGCGGCCCGGGCGGGCCTGAAGTGCGTACTCATCCAGGAGAGCTGGGTGGAGTGGCCCGACGCCGTCTACGACAAGGTCGGCAACATCCTGATCAGCCGCCTCGCGGGCGCCGATGTCCGGCTGGTGCGCGCCGGGTTCGGCATCGGCGTCAAGGAGAGCTGGGAGGAGGCACTGCGCCAGGTCGAGGAGGGCGGGGGACGTCCGTACGCCATCCCGGCCGGCGCCTCCGACCATCCGCTCGGCGGACTCGGCTTCGCGGGCTGGGCGTACGAGGTGGCCGAGCAGGAACGCGAGCTCGGCGTCTTCTTCGACACCGTCGTCGTCTGCTCGGTGACCGGTTCCACCCAGGCCGGCATGGTGGCGGGCTTCGCCGCCATCGAGGAGGCGGGAGGCCGCCCCCGCCGCGTCCTGGGCGTCGATGCCTCCGCCGAGCCCACCCGTACCCGCGACCAGATCGCCAGAATCGCCGCCGCCACCGCGCCGCTCATCGGCGTGCGGCGGGAGATCACCGTCGACGACATCGAACTGGACGAGCGCTACCACGCGGGGACGTACGGCATCCCCGACGACACCACCCTCGACGCCATGCGGCTGGCCGCCCGCACCGAGGGCATGATCACCGACCCCGTCTACGAGGGAAAGTCGATGGCCGCCACCGTCGACCTCGTGGCGCGCGGCGAGATCGACCGGAACGCCACCGTCCTCTACGCCCATCTCGGTGGCCAACCGGCACTGAACGGTTACAGTGCGCTGTTCTCGTAGGCGGTGAGTGCAAGGATTCCGTTAAGGATTCCGTGGCGTTCTCGGCTATGCGCAGGAGATTGCAGGGCCACGGGGGTGGTGCGTCGGCGGCCTCCATACGGAACGCTTACGATCCTCTGCGTGTCCAAACTGACCGACGTGCCCAAACGGATCCTGATCGGCCGGGCGCTGCGCAGCGACAAGCTGGGGGAAACGCTCCTTCCCAAGCGCATCGCCCTCCCCGTCTTCGCATCCGACCCGCTGTCCTCGGTGGCGTACGCGCCAGGAGAAGTTCTCCTGGTGCTGTCCATCGCGGGCGTGTCGGCGTACCGCTTCAGCCCGTGGATCGCGGCCGCTGTCGTGGTCCTGATGTTCACGGTCGTCGCCTCGTACCGGCAGAACGTGCACGCCTACCCGAGCGGTGGCGGCGACTACGAGGTCGCCACCACCAACCTCGGCCCCAAGGCGGGTCTGACCGTCGCCAGCGCCCTGCTGGTGGACTACGTCCTGACCGTCGCCGTGTCGATCGCCTCCGGTGTGGAGAACCTCGGCTCCGCGATCCCGTTCGTCGTCGAGCACAAGACGCTCTGCGCGATCGGGGCCATCGTGCTGCTGACGCTGATGAACCTGCGGGGCGTCAAGGAGTCCGGCAAGCTCTTCGCCATCCCCACCTATCTCTTCGTGGCGGGCGTCTTCGTCATGATCGCCTGGGGTGCGTTCCGCGGTCTTGTCCTCGGCGAGACCATGCACGCCCCGACCTCGGACTACGAGATCAGGCCCGAGCATCAGGGCCTGGCCGGCTTCGCCCTCGTCTTCCTGCTGCTGCGGGCGTTCTCCTCCGGCTGTGCGGCGCTGACCGGTGTCGAGGCGATCAGCAACGGCGTCCCCGCTTTCCGCAAGCCGAAGAGCAAGAACGCCGCGACCACCCTCGCCATGATGGGGCTGCTGGCCGTCACCATGTTCTGCGGCATCATCGCCCTGGCCATGGCCACCGATGTGAAGATGGCGGAGAACCCGGCGACGGACCTGATCCACAACGGCGTCGCCGTCGGTTCGAGCTTCGTCCAGGACCCGGTGATCTCCCAGGTGGCGGCGGCCGTCTTCGGCGACGGATCGTTCTTCTTCATCATCCTCGCCGGGGCCACCGCCCTCGTGCTCTTCCTGGCCGCCAACACCGCGTACAACGGCTTCCCGCTCCTCGGCTCGATCCTCGCCCAGGACCGCTACCTGCCGCGCCAGCTCCACACCCGCGGCGACCGGCTCGCCTTCTCCAACGGCATCGTGCTGCTGGCCGGCGCGGCCATCCTGCTCACCTGGATCTATGGAGCCGACTCCACCCGGCTGATCCAGCTCTACATCGTCGGTGTGTTCGTCTCCTTCACCCTCAGCCAGACCGGCATGGTGCGGCACTGGAACCGCCATCTGAGGACCGAGAAGGACCCGGCCAAGCGCCGCCACATGATCCGCTCCCGGGCGATCAACACCTTCGGCGCCTTCTTCACCGGCCTGGTACTCGTCGTCGTCCTCGCCACGAAGTTCACCCACGGCGCCTGGGTGGCGCTGCTCGGCATGGTGATCTTCTACGGGACGATGACCGCGATCCGCAGGCACTACGACCGCGTCGCCGAGGAGATCTCCGCCGACGAGGCCCCGTCCGACGACAGCATGAAGCCCTCCCGGGTCCACTCCATCGTCCTGGTCTCCAAGCTGCACCGGCCCACGCTGCGCGCGCTCGCGTACGCCAAGCTGATCCGCTCCGACCATCTGGAGGCGCTCTCCATCAGCGTCGACCCGGCCGAGACGAAGGCGCTCAAGGAGGACTGGGAGCGCCGCGGCATCAACATTCCGCTGAAGATCCTCGACTCCCCGTACCGCGAGGTGACCCGCCCGGTCATCGACTACGTGAAGAGCCTCCGCAGGGAGAGCCCGCGCGATGTGGTCAGCGTCTACATCCCGGAGTACGTGGTCGGTCACTGGTACGAGCATGTGCTGCACAACCAGAGCGCCCTGCGCCTCAAGGGGCGGCTGCTCTTCACCCCCGGTGTCATGGTGACGTCCGTCCCGTACCAGCTGGAATCCTCCGAGGCCGCGAAGAAGCGCGCCAGGAAGCGCGCGGACTGGAACGCTCCGGGTTCGGTGCGCCGGGGCCCGGTGGAACGAAGGACCAAGGAGACCAGCAAGGGCTGACTCTTCGTGCCCGCCGTTTGGTAAACGGCCGGACACCACCCACGTAGACTTGTGGGTTGTTGTCCGGCCGTTTTTCCTTTGATCTCTGGAGCCACCCCCTCATGCAGAACGAAACCACCTCGTCGCCGGCCGAGGACTCGCAGACCGGGGACTCACTGATCGGCACGGAGTACGAGGTCGAGGTGGGCCCCGTCGCCCACGGCGGCCACTGCATCGCCCGTACCTCGGAGGGCCAGGTCCTCTTCGTGCGGCACACCCTCCCCGGCGAGAAGGTCGTCGCACGGGTCACCGACGGCGCGAAGGACTCCCGCTTCCTGCGGGCCGACGCCGTCACGATCATCGAACCGTCCAAGGACCGCGTCGAGGCCCCCTGCCCGTACGCCGGCCCCGGCAAGTGCGGCGGCTGCGACTGGCAGCACGCCAAGCCGGGCGCCCAGCGGCGGCTCAAGGGCGAGGTCATCGCCGAACAGCTCCAGCGCCTCGCCGGCCTCACCCCCGAGGAGGCGGGCTGGGACGGCACCGTCATGCCGGCCGAGGGCGACAAGCTCCCCAAGGGCGAGGTGCCCGCGTGGCGCACCCGCGTCCAGTACGCCATCGACGAGAACGGCCGGGCCGGCCTGCGCAAGCACCGCTCGCACGACGTCGAGCCGATCGAGCACTGCATGATCGCGGCGCCCGGAGTCTCCGAACTAGGCATCGAGAAGCGCGACTGGACCGGCATGGCCTCGGTGGAAGCCATCACCGCCACCGGCTCCAACGACCGCCAGGTCATCCTCACCCCGAAGCCCGGCGCCCGGCTGCCGCTCGTCGAGCTCGACAAGCCGGTCTCGGTCCTGCGCGTCGACGAACGCGACGGCGGCATCCACCGGGTCCACGGCCGCGGCTTCGTCCGCGAACGCGCCGACGACCGCACGTACCGCGTCGGCTCCGGCGGTTTCTGGCAGGTCCACCCGCAGGCCGCCAACACCCTCGTCCGCGCGGTCATGCAGGGCCTGCTGCCCCGCAAGAACGACATGGCCCTCGACCTCTACTGCGGCGTCGGCCTGTTCGCCGGCGCCATCGGTCAGCGCATCGGCGAGAAGGGCGCGGTGCTCGGCATCGAGTCCGGCAAGCGCGCCGTCGAGGACGCCCGCCACAACCTCCAGGACCTCGACCGGGTCCGCATCGAGCACGGCAAGGTCGAGCAGATCCTGCCCCGCACCGGCATCACCGAGTGCGACCTGATCGTCCTCGACCCGCCGCGCGCGGGCGCGGGCAAGCAGACGGTGAAGCACCTGACCGGCCTCGGCGCCCGCCGCATCGCGTACGTCGCCTGCGACCCGGCGGCACTGGCCCGCGACCTGGCGTACTTCCGGGAGGGTGGCTACAAGGTGCGGACGCTGCGGGCGTTCGACCTGTTCCCCATGACCTCGCACGTGGAGTGTGTGGCGATTCTTGAGCCGGCTCAGAAGAGCCTCTGACCTGCGGTTCTTCGTATGTTGTCGGCCTGCCCGACCTGTTTCCGGACAAGCAACGGGTTGAGCGGTCGGCGTAGCTGCGGAGGCGGTCTGACCTGCGAGTTCACCGCAAAGCAAGAACGGCGTCGGTGACAGCCGGGCATCGGCGAGCATTCTTGACGCTCAAGTGACGCTCCAGCATCGGTGCGGCCGATGCTCCAGGAGTGCGGGTAGCGCCTGAAGCTGAGGCAGTCTGTGGCGGTGCGTCAGGTCGTACCTGTACCTAACCGGGCGACGTCGGCATAGTTCCCTCTCTCCCTCGCCTGCTGGAAGACGCCTCGCCGGGTTGTCCCATCCATGTCGTCCGTCGACGGCGATCCATCTGAGCGGTTCGCTCTCACGCTGGTGTCTTTTGTCGATGGATGAGCCCGGTGCTCCGGGTCAGCGGCGTATTTGGGCGCTGATGGGTGTAGGCGATGATTGTGTGGGCGCGGCAACTCTGAAACGCCGGCCTCCCGCAGGAGTTGCAGGCGTTGTTGGTGGGTGTGGCAGGAGACCACCGCGCGCCGGCCTGGCTGAGGGGCGGCGAAGTCGACCGCGTCGAATATCAGCATGCGGGGGGCGGGGCGCGTTGACGTGGACGGACAGGTGCTCAGTGCAGATGTCGGCGTGACGCGGCGTGACGCCGACGTCGACGAGGCCGGTGCGGCCGGCTCGGAGGTGCGCGCGGGCATGTGCCGCGACGGTCTGGTCCTCGCACCCGCGGAGGAGGGCCGTCTCCGCCCTGCCGAGGCCGGCCACCTGACCAGCGGCGCTGCCTCTGCCAACCCACGACCCGAGGAACCCGGAGCGCACGACTTGAGTGCCGGGCTGCAGCCATTCCCACCTGCCATACGGCCACGAACTTCCACAGCCAACCCAGCTCAGCCGACCCGACCGAAACAGGGAAATCAAGGCACCTGCGCCCTAGAAACCGAAAATCGAGCGCCACGACACACTTCTGCCGGGAACACAATGAAGTGTGTGGGCATCGCTGCGGCGAGCTGCGGGAGAGCACGGCCGTCGGAGGAGGCGGTGCTGCGGTACCCGTTGTTTCCGCTCCGGGGCCAGGGGCAGGCGGGTGAGTGAGTGCCTATGAAAGGACCGACATGAGTGCCGGAGAGAAGGCCAAGGCCAAGGCCGAGCAGGTTGTCGGGAAGGCCGTGAGGAAGGTGGCCCACGCGGTGGGCAACGAGACCACCGCAGCCAAGGGGGCCGCACTGGAGGCCCGGGGCAAGGCCCGGGACATCAAGGAGAGGTCGAAGGACAGTTTCAGGCGCTGACCACGCCACGTCGTGGGCGGAGCCGGTGCGAGGCCCAAGCGGGTTCGTGCGTCCGGTGGTGCGCAGTTGGGCTTGGCGCTGCAACGGCTTGCCCCAGCACACATCTCGTCGCACCGGCCCGCTCCGGCACGCACGCGTGCGGCGGCGGCCTCTGCCGCTCGTGCCCCGGCGCTGATCTCCTCAGGCACTCGCCGACTTCGCCTTCTCGGCCTGCGCCCGGGCCGCCGCGGCAGGCGCGTGTCCCGGTGATGCGGTGACCAGGGGCAGAGCACCCCGCTTCGCCGCCCCGGCCAAGGGCCGATCCGAAGCGGGGTGCCGAAGCAGCTCTCGAGTCATCGCCCAGGAGTGGCCGCCCCGTCCGTGACGGGGCGGAGGCGTCGGCGAGGTCTGCGCCGGTGTCGGCGTCCCGCCGCCAGTGGCCGACACCGTGCCAGTCCAGGCACATGACGGTCGCGTCGTCCTCCAGGCGACCGTGGTTGGCGTCGACGACCGCCGTGATGAGGGTGCGGGCGGCCCGCAGGGATGCAACGAGGGGGTGCGGACGACCAGGTCCGACAGGTCGAGTGTCTGCCTGCGGCGCGTCACCTGGACCGTTCCGCCCGACATGACCGTAGGCGCAGATGTGCGCGCAGATCATGAGGGCGGTCAGTTCTGCGTCGTAGGTCGCTTCCCAGCCGCAGCGCTGAGGTCTGCGGGGCGAGGCGTTCCATTCCTGGACACCTGGGGCGACGGGACGCACACCCTCATCCTCTTCGATCATGCCCGCAAGACCGACAGGGCCTCACTGTCCCGCCCAGACAGACAGGCGGTCGGGAGGCGCCCCGGGCGCGGGTTCGCTGATTCCGGCCTTGGGCTACATCGGGGCAGCAGCCAAGTCTTGGGGAGGTCACCCGTCGCGGGTGGGCAGCGGCGCCTTGGTGCTACACGGCGAGAGGGGCGCTTACGGTCTTGCCGCCGGCCGTCCGGCGGGTCACCGGTAGCGCGGGCGAGGCGGTTGATCATGGGCCAACCGAAGCCTCCAGTGCCGCCGTTCAGGTCGGGGGTGCGCATGCGCGGGGCCTGCGGGCTGCGGTCACGGACACCTCGATGCTGTCCGGGTGCGCGGTCAGGTCCAGGGTGCAGGTGCCGCCGCCGTGGTGCAGGGCGTTGTGGGTGTCCCGGCTGGAGCGGGGCCGCCGCGTGCCCCATCAGTGGTCGAGGTCGACTATCTCTCTGACTAGCGCACGAAAATCTATGTCGGCTGGAGTAGACATTGGGTGGTGGTGTGGCTATGGTTTCTCTCGTAGCCGAGATCAGCAAGGCCCGGCAGAGACGAACTGGCGGGCAGTAGTACACGCAGTTGCAGTTTGCAGGACGGTGCGGTGGTGGAGTTTCGAAGCCAGGGTTGTTGCAGGATGGCGACGGGACTGACGATCGGACCGGGTGGCCCGCAGTGATCAGGGGCCGCCGTGAGCAGTACCAGTTCACGCAGTAGCAGTACCCGTAAGCGCAGTTCGCAGTACCCGGCAGTGAAGTCAGTGAGCAGCACCTCGGTGAAGGCGTCGGCTGCGGACGCGCGCACCGGGAGGTTCGGCAGTGGGGTTCTAAGCCAGAGCAGACGCAGGACGGGCGACGGGGCTGGCTGCCGAAGAGTGGCGCTGTCACAGGCCACAGAGCAGTACGCAGGAGAGCAGTACCAGCGGTAGGTAAGTGATTGATCCCAGAGGGAAGAAACGGAGGAGTCGAGCGCCATCAGGATCGCCCGGGTGGAAGTCTTGAGCCCGGGTACCGCAGGACATCGATAGTGAGGTGGTCTCCGGTCAAGCAACCGCGATCCCCGCACTCCCGACAACTTCCAGGTCGGGTCAGCGGACACAGAAGGCCGGCGCAGTATCAGGGTCGGCAGATGGTGTAGCAATTCCTTCGGGGCCCGGGTGCCATACGGCATCCGGGCCCCTCCACGCGTTCGACAGAGAGGTGCAAATGACAGCAGACGACTCGTTCGGCCGTCTCGACGACGACGACTACCCCGCCTACACCATGGGCCGGGCCGCCGAAATGCTCGGCACCACCCAGAGCTTCCTCCGCGCCATCGGTGAAGCCCGCCTCATCACCCCGCTGCGTTCCGCGGGCGGCCATCGCCGCTACTCCCGTTACCAGCTGCGCATCGCTGCCCGCGCCCGGGAGCTCGTCGACCAGGGCACCCCCATCGAGGCCGCCTGTCGCATCGTGATCCTGGAAGACCAGCTCGAAGAAGCCCAGCGCATCAACGCCAAATACCGCCACGCCGCCGAATCTGAGAACCCGACGACCGAGGGCTGAGGTGGTGCGTGTCCGCCGGTACCGCACACGCCTGTCGGGAGTGTGGCGCGTCATGTTGTGACAGGCCGTGCGGACGCGTGGCTTCTGTGCCAACTGCCTTGACAGGAAGTTCCCTTCGCTCACACCTTCGTCGTGGGCGTTCTGCTGTGGCGGAGGGGCCAGGGTGGCCGCCTTCGTCTGCCGCATGTCGTAGGACGCATTCATCGACAGGAGGGCGTGAGGCAAGGGCCGCGGGAACTGTGAAGTGGTTTAACGCGCAGAGGGGCTGCGGCTTCATCGCCCGGACAGCGGCGGCTCGGACGTGTTCGCCCACCGTAGGGCGATCAGCCCGCGGGCTTACGTGAGTTCCAGGAAGGCCAGGCCGTGACGTTCGACGTCACCCAGGGCCAGAAGAGGCCCCGGGCCGAGACATCGCCCCCTTCAGTCTCAGTCGACGGTGGTGGGATCTGGGGCACTGGTGAGAGCGCTGCGCGGCGCTGATCTGCGTCGGGACCGGCGTACGGGCTGATGGGGGTGATGTTGCAGGGCGGTGCCACCCGCAATAATTGTGCCTTCCGAGCCGTAAACAGCGACCGCCCTTTCTGGAAAGCTGCATTTTGGGTGGGCCAATATCTATGACCGCGAGACGAGAGTTTTATGCGCCGCGCGGACAGTGTGTTTGCTGCAACGAACAGAGCGGAATTATTAACCGTACACAGGTCACTACCGCATGCTACTGTCGCTCCTAGTTGCAGTCGTGGTTCCCAAAAACTTCAACGCTTCCGCCGGGCTTTTCGGCCGCGGGAAGCGTTTTGTATTTCCGGTCATTTTCCGGGCGGGGCATCATCGCGGCGACCCGGTATCCGTGGATTGCGGGTCTCGGCGTACTGCCCCACAAGGAGATATGACATGGCGTCTGGCACAGTGAAGTGGTTCAACGCGGCCAAGGGTTTCGGCTTCATCGAGCAGGACGGTGGCGGCGCTGACGTGTTCGCCCACTTCTCGAACATCGCGGCTGAGGGCTTCCGTGAGCTGCTCGAAGGTCAGAAGGTCACCTTCGACATCGCGCCGGGCCAGAAGGGCCCGACGGCCGAGAACATCGTTCCCGCCTGACGCTGACGCGCACTCCGTAGCTGGGGCCCGCATCCCTCGGGGTGCGGGCCGGGCCCCACCTACGGTCATTCCCTGGGGCTTCCCCTGTGCCGCAACGACGCCTACGGACCTTTTTCCAAGAACGCGGGCCTCTTTAAAGATGCGCCCGTAGCCGTCCGGGATTTAACGTCCGCATGACGTTACCCGTTTCATTGCCTGCATTTGCGCCGGAGTCACCGCAGGCCAGATCTGCTTTCGCATTTCGTTCGGCCCGTTCTTGTGATTCCCCGCGCTGTTCCTCTGCTGCGAGAATTCCTTGATACGTGCCGTATCAAGGAAGGTTCTGAATGAACCCCTCACGTACGAACAACCGCTCCTCCCGCACCCGCAGCCGGACCGGCGGTCCCGCTGTTGGCTCCGGCGCCGGTTCGCCCCGGGGCAGCCGCTTCGGCTCGCCCGCCCCGCGCCGTTCCGGAGGGCCGAGCCGCATGGGCGGCCAGGGTCGGCGGCCCGCGGCGGCCCAGGGCGAGTTCGCCTTGCCCGAGACGATCACTCCAGCGCTGCCCGCCGTCGAGGCGTTCGCCGACCTCGACATGCCCGAGCGGCTGCTGGCCTCGCTCACCGCACAAGGCATGCGCATCCCGTTCCCGATCCAGGGCGCGACCCTGCCCAACACCCTCGCGGGCCGCGACGTCCTCGGTCGCGGGCGCACCGGCTCAGGCAAGACCCTCGCCTTCGGCCTGGCCCTGCTGGCCCGCACCGCCGGACAGCGCGCCGAGCCCTGCCAGCCGCTGGCCCTGATCCTCGTACCGACGCGTGAGCTGGCACAACAGGTGACCGACGCCCTCACCCCCTACGCCCGCTCGGTGAGGCTGCGCCTGGCCACCGTCGTCGGCGGAATGCCGATCGGCAGGCAGGTCAACGCACTGCGCGGTGGCGCCGAAGTCGTCGTCGCGACGCCGGGCCGCCTGAAGGACCTCATCGACCGGGGTGACTGCCGGCTGAACCAGGTCGCGATCACCGTCCTCGACGAGGCCGACCAGATGGCCGACATGGGCTTCATGCCCCAGGTCACCGCACTCCTGGACCAGGTCCGCCCCGAGGGCCAGCGCATGTTGTTCTCCGCCACCCTCGACCGCAACGTCGACCTCCTGGTCCGCCGCTACCTCACCGACCCGGTGGTCCACTCCGTCGACCCGTCCGCAGGCGCGGTCACCACGATGGAGCACCACGTCCTGCACGTCCACGGCGCCGACAAGCACCGGACGACGACGGAGATCGCGGCGCGCGAAGGCCGGGTGATCATGTTCCTGGACACCAAGCACGCCGTCGACCGGCTGACGCAGGACCTGCTGAACAGCGGGGTGCGGGCCGCCGCGCTGCACGGCGGGAAGTCGCAGCCGCAGCGGACCCGGACCCTGTCCCAGTTCAAGACCGGGCACGTCACCGTGCTCGTCGCGACGAACGTCGCGGCTCGCGGTATCCACGTCGACAACCTCGACCTCGTCGTCAACGTCGACCCGCCGACCGACCACAAGGACTACCTGCACCGCGGCGGCCGCACCGCGCGGGCCGGCGAGTCCGGCAGCGTCGTCACCCTGGTCACCCCCAACCAGCGCCGCGACATGACCCGCCTCATGGCAGCCGCCGGCATCGTGCCCCAGACCACCCAGGTCCGCTCCGGGGAAGAGGCACTCAGCCGTATTACCGGGGCCCAGCCCCCCTCCGGCATTCCCGTGACGATCACCGCGCCGGTGGCCGAGCGGCGTCCGCGCAGCCGCAGCGCGGCCTCCCGAGGCCGACGCAGCCACGCTTCGGCCGCCCGGCGCGTGACCGTACGGCAGTCCTCCTTCGACGCGGCGGCCTAGAACGTTCATGATCAGGGAACTGACCCACTTCTGCAGGAGGCACATTTTGACGCTGGTTCAGATGCAAGCCCGCCCGGCGGGCGCCACTCCCGTGCACAGGACGGTGGCCGACACCATGGACGCGGCCGGACCGCAGGTCTGTGACGACATGAGCGTCGAGGTGGCGCTGTCCGTCATGGCCGCCGCCCGCACGGGTCGACTGGTCGTCTGCGACCAGGACGGCCAGTGCACCGGCCTGGTCACCCAGACCGAACTGGCTGCCGTTTGTGACAGCTCCGCTTACACGGACCGTGTCCGCCTGCGCGACATCCTCGGCGACCACGGCGCGTTCACCTCACCCGTGACCACTGCGGCCGAAGCCGAGCACGCGATGCACTGCCTCCGGCTCGGTGCCCTGCCGGTGGTCGAGGAGCAAGGCAGCGCCCTGGGCATCCTCGCCCTCTCTCGCTGAAGCGCCTCACCCTGGTCGGACCGTTTTCCCCCTTCTCCCTGTGAGGCCACATGCGCTGCGTCATCGCCCGCTTCCCCTTCGAGCTCACCAAGAGCGGCGTGCTGGAATCGATGAAGGGCATCAAGCCCGAACCGGGCACCGGCGAATCCGTGACCATCGGCCGCCGCCGCTACCCCGTCAAGCAGGTCGGCCAGGTCGTCACCCGCCAGGACCGCCGTGACTTCAGCGCCGCCGAGGTCCTCCGGGCCATGACTCAGCTCGGCTTCACCTGCCGCACCCTCCCCGAGGCCGCACCCGTGCGCATCCTCAGCTCGCTCCAGCGAGCTTCCGCGATGCTCGGCACTCCCGTATCCGTCTGACCGACGGAACAGGCACGAGTCGACACCTGAACGGCAGTGGGCCCGACCGGCGCGCCGGTCGGGCCCACACTGCGTGCGACGGGTTCCCGCCGCACTGGTTGCTCAGTGGTCGGAATAGCTGAAGTCGCCCACGGTCCAGGCGCTGACGTCCTCGATCGCGACCCGGTACATCCCGCCCGTCTCCGGGATGCCCACCGTGCCCTGCAGGATCCGGGCGACATGGAAGTGCAGATGCGTGGGCGGCCCGTCCTTCTTCGTGGGGGCGTCGAAGATGGAGGAGAACTCTCCCAGGCGGTCGGAGTCCGTCAGCACCTCCGACACCCTCAGCCTCCACACGGCTTCGGGAGCCAGCCGACCGGTGATGACAGCACCACCGGTGACTACGGTCAGGGACATCTGATTGCTCTGCCCGGACTCCACCAGGGCAGCGACGTCAATGAGCAGCTCGTCAGGCTTCGACATGAGGCAGATTATATTCACCGGCCATCCGGCTGCTTGACCGGTGGCGCTACCAGGCAAGATGCGCGCTCACGGTTTTGCCGCCGGAGGCCCGGCGGGTGACCGCGGTGGCGCGGGCGAGTCGGTTGACCATGGGCCAGCCGAAGCCCCCGGTGCCGCCGTTCAGGTCAGGGGTGCGCATGCGCGGCGCATGCCGGCTGGGGTCGTGGACGGCCACCTCGATGGTGTCGGGGTGCGCAGTCAGTTCCAATGTGCAGGTGCCCCCGCTCCAATGTGCAGGTGCCCCCGCCGTGGCGCAGGGCGTTGGTGACGAGCTCGGACACGACCAGGACCACGGTGTCCGCGGCGTCAGGGGCCACGGCCGGCTGCCGCAAGCCTTCGAGGAAGGCCCGAGCCGCGTCACGCGCGTCGGCAACGGCTCCCGTGGAACGGGCGGTTGTGGCATTGACGGTCATCATGTTCATCAGGGTCACCCTGGTCTGTGGATCGTCCATGCCCGGCCTTCGCTTACCCGACCCTTGTGCCCCGCCCCTCCACCCGCCAACCCGGCAGAGCCACAGTGCTTGCCGAAGGGGACTGAGGACCACAGTCGACGCGTGGCCGCACGCTGACGTGCGCCCGTGTCACGATGCCGGCCCACGGCCTGCCCGAGTCGTGGGCTCGCGCCGATTCGAGCAGGCGGCCCATCCACGGCGATGCCACCGGCCGGGCGAGCACGAGAGTGACCGCGGGACGAGTAAACAGATCCTCGACAAGGCACTGACGCGGCAGCAGGAGCGCCAGGCTGCGGATCGCGGCGCCTGCACGCACGCTTCCACGAGCTGCTCGATCATCGGGCCGGGATCGTCGAGGGCGGCGCAGGTCCTTGTGCCACGCCCGTCAACGGCAGACCCGTGGGGTGATACGGCCGGAAACGTCCGTCCCCGGTCGGTGTGTCAGTCACTGCCCAGTGTTGGCCGGTGCCCGCCGACGGTAGCCGCGGCGCAGTCGGCGACGTCACGCTCAGCCCGACGTGCTGCGCGGCTGTGGGTCACTCCGGGGGCCGGACTGAGCTTCGGAGCCGCTTGAACCATCCATAGACCGGTCGACGCGGATTACCTCATCTTCGAGTGCGCGGAAATCTATGCCCGCTGGAGTAGACATTGGGTGGTGGTGTGGCTATGGTTTCTCTCGTAGCCGAGATCAGCAAGGCCCGGCAGAGACGAACTGGCGGGCAGTAGTACACGCAGTTGCAGTGCGCAGGACGGTGCGGTGGCGGAGGTCCGAAGCCAGGGCTGTTGGTGACGGGGCTGACGGCCGGACCGGGTGGCCCGCAGTGATCAGGGGCCGCCGTGAGCAGTAGTGCAGTAGCAGTTGTGTAAGTGCAGTTCCTAGTACCAGCAGCGTGGTTGTCATTGGTTCCTCGGTGAAGGCGTCGGCTGCGGACGCGCGCACCGGGAGGTTCGGCAGTGGGGTTCTAAGCCAAAGCAGATGCAGGACGGGCGACGGGGCTGGCTGCCGAAGAGTGGCGCTATCGCAGGCCACTGGGTAGTTCGCATCACCAGCAGTACGCAGTACCCCGCTTGGTAAGTGATTGATCCCAGAGGGAAGAACGGAGGAGCCAGGCACCATCAGGATCGCCCGGGCGGAAGTCTTGGACCCGGGTACCGCAGGACATCGATAGTGAGGTGGTCTCCGGTCAAGCAACCGCGATCCCCGCAACCCCGACAGCATCTCGGTCGGGTCTGCGGAAACAGAAAGCCGGCGCAGTATCAGGGTCGGCAGATGGTGTAGCAGTTCCTTCGGGGCCCTGGTGCCAGTACGGCACCAGGGCCCCTCCACACGTTCCACAGAGAGGTGCAATGACAGCAGACGACTCGTACGGCCGTCTCGACGACGACGACTACCCCGCCTACACCATGGGCCGGGCCGCCGAAATGCTCGGCACCACCCAGAGCTTCCTCCGCGCCATCGGCGAAGCCCGTCTCATCACCCCGCTCCGATCCGCGGGCGGCCACCGCCGCTACTCTCGCTACCAGCTGCGGATCGCCGCGCGCGCCCGGGAGCTCGTCGACCAGGGCACCCCCATCGAGGCGGCCTGCCGCATCGTCATCCTCGAAGACCAGCTCGAAGAAGCCCAGCGCATCAACGCCGAACACCGCCGCACCGCCGAATCACCAAACCCAACGGCAGCTGCATGAGATGAGCGTGCCCGTCAGCGTCGGCGGGCACCGCACGCACGATCTCGGTGTGAGGCGTGATCGTTTCCTATGGTGACGCGGTGTGTGGGCGTGTAGCGTCTGCGTCAGCTGTCGTGGTTCGGAATTCTCCCTTGCCCACGCCTTTGGTGTGGGCGCTTTGCTGTGCTGTGCCGCAGGAACCAGGGCGATCACCTCTGCCTTCCACATGGAGTGGGAGGCGTTCATCGACTGGAAGGCATAAGACATGGCAACGGGAACTGTGAAGTGGTTCAACGCGGAGAAGGGCTTCGGTTTCATCGCGCAGGACGGCGGCGGCCCGGATGTCTTCGCGCACTACTCCGCGATCAACTCCTCGGGCTTCCGTGAGCTCCAGGAGGGCCAGGCCGTGACGTTCGACGTCACCCAGGGCCAGAAGGGCCCGCAGGCCGAGAACATCAACCCGGCCTGACCTCTCAACCTTGCACGAGGGGTCACGCACACGCGTCCGGTGACCGCCGCCCGTGTGGGCCGTGCCGCTCACCCGGACGAAGGCGCCTGCTCTCGCGCCGGGCGTGCACAGGATCAGGGCCGCGCAGCCATTGCTGTGCGGCCCTGATCGGTTGAGGCGCGGGGCCGGTGCGACCTCGGCCCGGAACTTCCTGACCTCAGTCGCTTCAAGCGTCGTCGGGCTCGGGCGCCGCATGCCCTGCACGGCTGTCGTGCAGCTTGGAGGAGCAGACGTTCAGACGCTCGTCCAGGCGTCGACGAAAGCTTTCCGTCCAGCCGGATCGTCCCATCTGCGGTCCGCATGCAGGACGCGCCAGGCGGTGAGCTCGAGATCTCGGAGCCACAGTTCTCCGATGACCTGTGTCTTGAGGTCGGGAAAATGGTCGGACTCGACAAGGGCTTGACCGATCACCTCCCCGGCTGCGATGCGCTGGGGCGGGGTCATCTCATCGACAGCCGAGAGGATCTGTCGGGCCAGGGCGGTTCCCTCTCCTGCCAGGGAACGCAGCACCAGAGCCTTGATGTTGACGGGTAGCAGGTACGCGGTGCCCGAGGACCTCCACAGGTCCGACCAGAACCGTTCTCCTGCCGTGATGGGGGCAGGTAGCGCGGCCAGCAGGCCGAGAAGATGGCCGGTGGCCGCATAGCCGTCGGAGTGGGCAGCTGCGACGACTGCGATGCCGGCGACGCCCTCCACCTTGAGGTGGCTGGCTTCGAGATGCGGAGCCAGGCCCAATTGGTGTTCCAACTGGTCTGCGAGGGTGCTGGATACGTGGGGGCGGACCTCAGGAAGCATCGGCGATCCTTGTGCGTAGGCGAGCGGAGATGCCCGTTCGGGAGCCGTTCGGGAGCCCTGATCGTTCCCATGACCAGCCGATCTACTCGGCTTCGGCAGACTCAATTGGCGGCAGGATCAACGGGGGGCTGGGGTTCACACGGCGGCGAAGCAGCCCATGCCCGGCGATGTGGGCCTGGGGTTCGAGACCGACCTCCCAGAATGCTGTCCGGGTGAGGTCTCCTAGCATGACCGCATGATTGCCGGTGATGCCCAGGAGTCCGAGGGAGGACGAGAGGCTGTGTCTCGCGACGCTGCTGAAGCCGAATACATTCACGTCGCCTCAGCGCTGGGAGAATGCCGTGAAGACGGGCTGCCCTGCGGATCACAAGGTGACGATGCAGGGGGGAACGCTTACTCGGTTGCCGCTCTGGTGGAGCGGGCGGCCGACCTGGCCGAACCGATCAAGCCGAGGTTGCGTGGCTGGCTGCATGCCGGAATGGTCCCCACCGCACTGATCGCAGGCATCGTGCTCATCTGCCTGGCCCGTACTCCCCAGGCGGTCCGGGCCTGCGCCGTGTACTCGGTCACCGCCTGGCTGCTGTTCGCAACGAGCGCCATCTACCACCGCGGCACCTGGGGGCCGCTCGGCGAAGCTCTTCTGCGACGTCTCGACCACGCCAACATCTTCCTGATCATCGCCGGCACCTGCACCCCCCTGGCCGTGCTCCTCCTCCCGCCGGAACAGCGGTCCGTGCTGCTGTGGATCGTGTGGGCAGGCGCGTTGGCCGGCATCGCGTTCCGGGTCCTGTGGGTCGGAGCCCCGCGCTGGCTGTACACCCCGTGCTACCTGGCCCTGGGGTGGGCACCGGTGCGCTACCTGCCCGACTTCCTGCACACCGGCGGAGCAGCCGTACTCACCCTGATCGTGGCCGGCGGTCTCCTCTACAGCGCGGGCGCGGTCGTCTACGCCCTCCAGCGACCCGACCCCTCACCCCGCTGGTTCGGCTTCCACGAGGTCTTCCACGCGCTGACCGTGGCAGCCTTCACCGCGCACTACACCGCCATCTCCCTGGCCACCTACTGACCGCGACAGCGTTCCGGCTCGCGTCGCTCGTCACCCACGTTGCCACGCGCTGGGCCGCGACGGGCCCGGCGGCCGCCTAGACATCGCGCCGCGCGCGAACTCCGTCCGCCGCTCCGGCCTGCAAGTTGGCTGCTCTCCAGCGTGTGACGCCCCGTAGGCAGGTACGGAGGGAGGAACGAGAGAAAGACGAGACAGCGGACTTCAGCTGACCTGCGACAGAGGGGGGTCCCGTGTTCGAGGCGGAAGACATCAGGGAATGGCGAGGCCACGACGTGGTCGACCACGAGCGGCACAAGATCGGCGTCCTGGAGGCGCTCTACGTCGACACGGCCACGGACCAGCCCGCGTTCGCGACGGTCAAGGTCGGTCTGCCGACCCGGCACCGGCTGGTCTTCGTCCCCCTGGGCGACGCGACGGTCGGTCCCGGTTATCTGAAGGTCGCCTACGACAAGAAGCAGGTCAAGGAAGCGCCCTCGATCGGCACGGACGGCGAACTGCACGCGGAGGACGAGAAGACGGTCTTCGCGCACTACGAGCTCGCCTACCGAACGGGTGCGGGCGGCGAACGTCGCCTCGCCCGCCGCTGATGCCCCCACCGACTTCCCCCACCATGGAGGTGACACGGATGGCTCTCTTCCTCCTGCTGGTCGTTGTGGCCGTCGTGCTCGGCATCATCGGAGTGGTGGCGAAGTGCCTGCTCTACCTGTTGGTCATCGGTGTGGTGGTTTTGCTCGCAGACTTCGTCCTCCTCGGCCTGCGCCTGGGCCGCCGCAGGCGCCTGCCCCGGTGACGCGGTCACCTGGGGCAGAGCACCCCGATTCGCCCGCCCAGGGCCGGCCGAAGCGGGGTATCGGAGCAGATTTTGAGTCATCGCCCAGGAGCGGTCCGCCCCGTCCGTGACGGGGCGGACGCGTCGGCGAGGTCTGCGCCGGTGTCGGCGTCCCGCTGGGAGCGACCGACGCCGCCCCAGTCCAGGCATATGACGGTTGCGTCGTCCTGCAGGTGACCGTCGTTGGCCTCAACGACCGCCGCGATGAGGGTGCGGGCGGCCTCACGGGGATGCAGTGCGCGGGTGCGGACGATCAAGTCCGACAAATCGAGGCTGTGGGCGTTGCGCTCCCACGTCGTCGCCCGCCGCCGCACCCGCGTCTGAGGCAGCGCGCACGCCATCCCCGGTATGTCCCTCACTGGATGGAACGGCCACGTACGCCCCCTGGCACTCCCCGGCCGGAACGGCCCCGCACCGCCCGTGCGCAGGCGAAGCGCACGCCCACGACTCCACCCGAACGCCGAAAGGAACCCCCCGTGCGAATCAACAGCCTCCCCCGGAACAGAGCCGCCGGTGCCGCACTCCTCGCCGTCGCGCTGATCGTGCCGCTCTCCGCGTGCGGCGCTGCCCAGGGCACCACCGAGAAGGCCGCTGACAGCAAGACCGTCGCCGCCGCCCGGGGGAGCGCGCAGGCCCTGGTCGACAAGGCCTCCGGCCGCACCGTATTCAGCAAGCCCGGCGACGCCTTCGACATCAGCGCGGCCCGCGGCAAGACGATCTATGTGGTCACCCTCGACAACAGCATCCCGTACGTGCGCGCCGTCCTGAACGGGATGACGGAGGCCGGCCGCCAGGCCGGAGTGAAGGTCCGCGTCTTCGACTCCAAGGGCTCCACCAGCACCGCGGGCAAGGGTGTCGAGCAGGCGCTCGCGACCGACGCCGCCGCCGTGGTCGCCTTCGGCATCAACCTCAGCGAGGTCAGCGGCGCCGTCCGCGCCGCGCAGCAGGCCAAGGTACCGGTGATCTCCGCGTTCAACGTGGACGCCAACGCGCCGCTGGAGGAGGGCGCCGCCGGTGCCGTCAGCGTCGACTTCTACGACTCCGGCCGGATCCTCGCCGCCCACGCGGTCACCGCGACCGACGGCCCGGTGCACGCCTCGTACCAGCACCTGCCCTCGGTTGCGACGTTCACGGCGCTGAAGAAGGGCCTCCAGGACGGGTTCAAGGAGTTCTGCCGCAGTGGCTGCAGCCTCTCCGTCGACGACCTCAACCAGGCCGACTTCAAGCAGGGCGCCGAACGGGTCACCTCCTCGACGCTGATGCGTAACCGCAAGCTGAACTGGGTGTTCCCGGCGATCGACGGCATTGCCCAGTTCACGGTGCCTGCGATCGAGGCTGCGAACCGGCCCGAGGTGCAGACCTCCAGCATCAACGCGGTCACCGCCAACCTGGAGTTCGTCCGCGACGGGCGCGTCCAGAGCGCCGACATCGGCAACAACAACTCCTGGCTGGGCTGGGCGATGATGGACCGCAGCCTGCGCGCGATCGCCGGGCAGAAGGCGGACACGACCGTCGTCCCGCTGAAGCTGTTCGTCAAGGACAACCTGAAGGGCAAGGACCTCGCCGACGAGGACGCCCTGTTCGACGGCGCCGACTACCGCGGTGGCTTCACCGCCCTGTGGAAGACGCGATGACCGCGCCCGGCACCTACACGGAACAGGGCAACGCACGGCCCGAGGACGGCGAGGCCCGGACGGAGCACGACGGCATCCGGCTGGAGAACATCAGCAAGACCTTCGGCCCGACCCGCGTCCTGCACTCGGTCTCCCTCGACTTCCCGGCCGGTCGCACCACCGCCGTCCTCGGCGAGAACGGCGCCGGCAAGTCCACCCTGTTCAAGATCCTCTCGGGCTTCCACGCCCCCGACGCCGGCGGTCGTCTCATCGTCGACGGCACCGAGCACCGGCTGCCGCTCACCCCGACCTCGTCCGCCGACCTGGGCTTCGCCTTCGTCCACCAGGACCTGGCCCTCGCCCAGACCCTCAGCGTCGCCGAGAACGTGTGCGTCGGCGCCCTCGTCACCTCGCGCGCCGGACTCGTGCGCTGGCGGGAACAGGCTCGGCAGGTCAAGGAGTTGCTGGACGGCCTCGGCATGGACATCGACCCCGCGGCCCCCGTGCACCGGCTGCCGCAGGGCGAGCGGGCGGTCCTCGCCATTGCCCGTGCCCTGTACGCGCGCGGCCGACGCCACTCCAAGCTGCTGGTCCTCGACGAGCCGACGGCCAACCTCACCGAACGCGAGCGCACCAGCCTGTTCGACGCGATCCGCCGGGTCACCGCCCGCGGTACCGCCGTCGCCTTCTGCACCCACCGCCTCGAAGAGGTCGGCATGATCGCGGACCGCGTGGTCGTGCTGCGGGACGGGCGACTGGTGTCCGAGCACGACGTTGACGAGGTCTCCGGCCCCGGTGAACTCGCCGCCGCCATCATCGGATCCGCGCCCCAGGCGGCCGCCGCCCGGACCGCGCGCACCGAACCCGGCGCGCCCGTCCTGCGCGCCGAGGGACTGCGCGGCCGCACTGGCAGCCCCATCGACCTGACCGTCCGCGCGGGCGAGATCGTCGGGGTCACCGGGCGGGCGGGCGCCGGGCACGACGCCCTGCCCACGCTGCTCCTCGGCTCCGGTCGCACCGCGGGCACCCTCACCGTCGGCGAGCGCACCCTGCGGGCCTGGCGCCCCTCGACCGCACTCGCCGCGGGACTCGCCGTCCTGCCCGCCGACCGCAAACAGCACAGCGGCGTGCAGAGCTTCGGCATCCGCGAGAACCTCACCCTGGTCAGCCTGCGCCGCCACACCCGCCGCGGCTTCGTCGACCGGACCGCCGAACGCCGCACCGTCCAGGGCGCGATGGAGCGCTACGACGTACGGCCCCGCACCGAACCCGACCGTCCGCTCGGCACCCTGAGCGGCGGCAACCAGCAGAAGGTGCTCCTCGCGAAGTGGCTCCAGCGGCCCGGGCTGCGCTGCCTGGTGCTGCACGAGCCGACGCAGGGAGTCGACGTGGGCGCCCGCCGCGCCCTGCTCGACACCGTCACCGCGCTCACCGAGGCGGGCCTCGGCGTCCTCGTCGTCGGCTCCGACCACGAGGAGCTGGCCCAGATCTGCGACCGCGTGCTCGTGATGTCCCGCGGCACCGTCGTCGGCGAACTCGACTGCCCGGCCGCGGACGAGATCTCGGCGGCGTGTCTGGGCGCGACGACGCCCGCGGCGACGGGGGCGGCGCCGTGACCGCGTACCGGGGCTCCGGGCGCGCGGGTTCGGCAGCCGTGACGGTCAGCGCGCGACCCGCGCCGGCCCACGAGGCCCGCCCCTCCGTCCTCGTCCTCAACCCCAACAGCTCCGCCCCGGCCACCCGCCGTATCCGGTCCGACGCCGAGCTCTGGGCAGGTCCCGGCATCGACGTCGACGTACGGTCGGTGCCGGGCGGTCCGGAGGGCGTCGACACCGGCGACGACATCGCGCTCGCCGCCGCGCTGACCGTCCAGGAAGCCCCTCGGCTCGCCGCTGGGCGGGACGCGGTGGTCATCGCCTGCGGCCACGACCCGGGCCTCGCCGAGGCCGCCATGCTCCAGGCCTGCCTGTACGGCGGCCGGTTCGCCGTACCGGTGTTCTCACCGCGCTCCGTGCCGCTGGTGCGGGGCCTCGTGCACCGGTACGGGCTCGACGCGCGGCTCGCATCGATCGTGCCGATGGTGACCGACACCGCCGCTGCCGTACGCGACCCGGAGGCGCTGCTCGACCAGTACGTGCGGGCCGGGCGCACCGCTCGGGACCGGGACGCCGCCGACAGCCTCGTCCTGATCGGCTCTGTCGTCGGCGCCCTCGCCCCGGCCCTCGAAGCCGAACTCGGCGTCCCGGTGGTCGCCGGACTGCCCGCCGCGCTCGCCCTCACCGGCGCTCTGCTCGCCCACCACACACCCCAGGAGTCGATCCGATGAGCACCACCACCCTCGTCCACGGCGGTCCCGTCCTCGATGTGCGCCACGGCACCTGGCGCGAGGGCGCCGCCGTCGTCGTCGAGGACGGGCGCGTCACCGAGGTCGTCGGCCGTGACGCCGTACCGCACGAGACGGACGCCGAGATCGTCGACACCGACGGAGGGCACATCCTGCCCGGCCTCATCGACGCGCACGCCCATCTGATGAGCCGGTCCGGCGTCGAGGCGGACGCCGGCCTCATCACGCGCAGCGTCGTCGACGGCGTCATCACCGCCCGCCGGTTCATCGAGTCCGGCATCACCACAGTCCGCGACCCCGGCTGCAAGCACCGCGGCATCCACGCGCTGCGCGCCGAGCTCGCCACGGGCCGGGTGCTGGGCCCCCGTGCCTTCACCGCCGGCCCGAACGTCGTCGGCAGCGGCGCCCCCGTCGACTGGCGCAACGTCTTCGCCGACGGCCCCGACGCCGTACGCCGCGCCGTGCGGCTGGAGCGGCTGGCGGGCGCCGACTTCATCAAGCTCGTCCTCAGCCACACCACCGCCGACTCCGACTGGACGCTGTGCCTGCGGTACCTCAACGACGAGGAGATCGCGACCGCCGTCAGCGAGGCCCATCTCCTCGGCGCCCGCGTCGGCTGCCACTGTGAGGGCATCGACGCCGCCCGCGGCGCCGTCGCCGCCGGCGTCGACGTCATCGACCACGGCCTCACCATCGACGCGCCCCTCGCCGCCCGGATGGCCGCGCAGGGCACCGTCTACGTCCCCACCCTGTGGGCGTTCCGCACCGAGACCCATCTGACCGTCGGCAAGACGATCACCGAGGACCAGGCGGCCGTGTACGAGGAGCGGATCGGCGCCGTCCACGAGCAGTCGGTGCGCCACGCCGTCGAGGCAGGCGTCACCATCGCCGCGGGCAGCGACCCGATCCACTGGATCCCCGCCCGCGACGTCCTGATCTGCGAGCTGGAGGCACTGACGGCGGTCGGACTCAGCACCGCGGACGCGCTGCGGGCCGCGACGCTCGGCAGCGCCACCGCACTCGGCGAGCAGGACAGCCTCGGCAGTCTGGAGCCCGGTCACCGCGCCGACGTCCTCGTCGTCGACGGCGACCCGCTGGCCGATCTGCGCGCCCTCGGCCGCCCCCGGCTCGTGATGAAGGACGGCCGCGTCCTCGTCGACCTGCGCCACGACAAAGCGGCGGCCGAGGCCCTGTGGGCCGACATCGCCACCGGAGAGCCGGCGTCCGAGCGCCAGCCGGAGATCTGGCTGCGCCGCGACTGAGCAGGCCCCTCCGCATCCCCGCACCACCCCGACGAACCTTCTCAAGAGGAGCACCCCATGACCGTCACCGCCCAGGAATGGCACCAGCAGGCCGAGCAGCTGCGCTGGGAGAAGCGCGCGTTCATCGACGGCGCCCACACCGATGCCGCCTCCGGCGAACGCCTCGACACCGTCTCGCCCGTCGACGGCCGCACCGTCGCCTCCACTCCCGCCATGGGCCCGGAGGACGTCGACCGGGCCGTCGCTGCCGCCCGCCGCGCCTTCGAGTCCGGCGTCTGGTCGCGGATGGCGCCGATCGCCCGCCGCGCGGTGCTGCTGCGGTTCGCCGAGCTGATCCGCCGCGACCGCGAGCACCTCGCGCTGGTCATGACCCTCGACAGCGGCAAGCCGATCGGCTCCACGCTCGGTGAGGCCGACCACGCCGCCGACGTGCTGCGCTGGTTCGCGGAGGCCATCGACAAGGTCTACGGCGAGGTCGCGCCGACCGCGGACAGCGCGCTCGCCCTCGTCACCCGCGAACCCCTCGGCGTCGTCGCCGCCGTCGTGCCGTGGAACTTCCCGATCGGCATGCCGATGTGGAAGATCGCCCCCGCCCTCGCCACCGGCAACTCCCTCGTCGTGAAGCCCGCGGAGCAGGCCCCGCACGTCGTCCTCGCGCTCGCCGCGCTGGCCGCGGAGGCGGGCGTCCCCGAGGGTGTGTTCAACGTCGTCACCGGCCTCGGCGAGTCCGTGGGCCGCGCCCTCGGTCTGCACCCAGACGTCGACAAGGTCGCCTTCACCGGCTCCACCCAGGTCGGCAAGTTCTTCCTGGAGTACGCGGCCCGGTCGAATATGAAGAGCGTGTCGCTGGAGTGCGGCGGCAAGTCCCCCAACATCGTCCTGGAGGACGCCCCCGACCTCGCCGCCGCGGCCGAGGGCGCCGCGCTCGGCGCGTTCGTCAACCAGGGCGAGATGTGCAGCGCCGGCTCCCGCGTCATCGTGCAGGAGTCCGTGCGCGAGGAGTTCACCGAGCGGCTCATCGAGGCCGCGGGCGCCTGGCGGCCCGGCGACCCCCTCGACCCGGCGGTGAGGATGGGTGCGCTCGTCGACGAGACCCAGCTCTCCCGCGTCCTCGGCTACGTCGGCATCGGCCGTGAAGAAGGCGCGTTCGTCGCCACCGGCGGCGAACGCGGCCGCCCGGACTCCAGTGGCTGCTACATGGAGCCCACGGTCCTCGCGGACGTCACCAACGACATGCGCGTCGCCCAGGAGGAGATCTTCGGCCCCGTGCTGTCCCTGATCACCGCGAAGGACGCCGACGACGCCGTACGGATCGCCAACGACTCCCAGTACGGGCTCGCCGCAGCCGTCTGGACCCGTGACGTCACCACCGCGCACCGTATCTCCCGCGCACTGCGCGCCGGCACGGTGTGGGTGAACTGCTACAACCACTCCGACGTGACCGTCCCCTTCGGCGGCTTCCGGCAGTCCGGAACCGGCCGCGACAAGTCCCTGCACGCCATGGAGCAGTACACGCTGCCGAAGACGGTCTGGGTGAACCTCGGTGCCTGAGTCCACCCATGGGCCGGCCCCGCACCCCGCCCCGTCCGGTGCACCGACGCCCCCGGTCGCCGGCCGGGTGCTGGTCACCGGCGGTACCGTCATCGGCCCCGACACCACCGAACCGGCGGACGTCCTCGTCGAGAACGGGCTCATCAGGGCAGTGGCGAGCCCGGGAGTGCTGCGCCCCGCCGCCGCGGACGAGACGATCGACGCTGGCGGCTGCTGGGTGCTTCCCGGCGGCATCGACCCGCACACCCACCTGGACACCCTGATCCGCGGCCACCGCACCTGCGACGACTTCCACCAGGGCACCGTCGCCGCGCTCGCCGGGGGCACCACGTCGATCGTCGACTTCTGCTACCCGGAGCCCGGAGAGTCACCGCTCGCCGCGCTGCACGCCTGGCGGGCCCGGATGCTCGCCCAGCGGCCCGCGGCGGACGTCGGTGTCCACCTGGTGCTCGTCCAGCCCGGCGAGGACGAACTCGCCGAGCTGCCCCGCCTGGTCGCCGAGGGCGTCACCAGCATCAAGGTGTACATGGCCTACCGGGGCCGCCGGATGACGGACGACCGCGGGCTGCTGCGGATCCTGCAGTGCGTGGCCCCGCTCGGCATCACCGTGCTGGTGCACGCGGAGAACGGCGACGCGATCGACCTGCTCACCGCGCAGGCGATCGACCGTGGTGAGACCGCACCGCACCACCACTCGCACACCCGCCCCGACCTGCTGGAGGCCGAGGCCGTCAACCGGATCGCGCACCTGGCCCGGGTCGCCGGGGCTCGCGTCTACATCGTCCACGTCTCCGGCTCCACCGCGCTCGATCCGATCCGCAGGGCCCGCGCGGCTGGCTGGGACGTGCACGGCGAGACCTGCCCGCACTACCTCGTCCTGGACGAGCACGCCCTGGAGGGCGACCTCGCCACTGCGGCGCAGGCCGTGTGCTCACCGCCGCTGCGCCGGGCCGCCGACCAGGACGCGCTGTGGCAGGCACTCGCCGACGGCACCCTCGCCATGGTCTCCAGCGACCACTGCGCGTTCCGGATCGCCGACCAGAAGATCACGGAGCCGCGGTTCGACTGCATCCTCAACGGCCTGCCCGGCATCGAGCAGCGCATCATGCTGCTCCACCACTTCGGGGTCCGCACCGGCCGCATCACCCCGCGCTGCTGGGCCGACGCCGTGTCCACGTCCCCCGCCCGCATGTTCGGACTGCTGCCCCGCAAGGGCCTGATCGCCCCCGGCGCCGACGCCGATCTGCTCGTCTTCGACCCGGAGCGCCGCCGCCCCCTCACGGTTGCCGACCACCACTCGGCCGTCGACCACCTGCCGTACGAGGGCATCGAGGTCATCGGCGCGCCCCGCGCTGTCCTCGCCGGCGGACGGATCGCCGTACGCGACGGGCGCCCCGTACCGGGCCTCGCGGGCGGCGGCCGCTTCCTCGCCCGCACGCCCAGCGTCCCGCACGCGGAGGAGCCGCGGCCCGCAGCCCCGGTCCTCCAGACCACCTGACCGCACACACCCCAGCCCACCACAGCCAGGAGAGAAGTCACATGACCACCGCCCCCGACCGTCCCTACGCTCCGCCGACCACGGTGTCCGTCTCCCGGGGGCGCCGCACCGACGCGTACCACTTGCTCACCCCCGCGAACCAGTTCCCGAGTCGGCTGCCCGGCTTCGACGGAGTGATCGTGAAGAAGCTGGCAACGCCGCGGCTGCACCGCGCCCGGTTCGGCTGGTACCTGCTGGAGGTCGAGCCGGGCGGCGGCACCTCAGCCGTGACAGGTGCCGAGCACGAGCACTTCCTGCTCGGCCTCGACGGCTCGGCGCACGTCGTGGCCGGCGGCGCCAAGCACGACCTCGCCGAGCAGGGGTTCACGTTCCTGCCCACCGGGACCGGCTTCGAGCTGCGCAATGACACCGCGACCCCGGCCCGGCTGCTGTGGATCAAGCAGGAGCACCAGCCCTGGCCCGGCGTGCCCGCCCCGGAGCCGGTCAGCGGCAAGCTCGGCGACACCGAGTACCGGCCCGGCTCTGTCGCCGGGATCAGCCGCGCCGAACTGCTGCCCGTGGACGCGCCCTACGACTTCTCGATGAGCGTGCTGTCCTTCGAGCCGGGCGCCGTCTTCCCGAAGGTCGAGGTCCATGACGAGGAGCACGGCCTGTGGATGTTGAAGGGCTCCGGGCTGTACCACCTCGACGGCGACATCATGGAGGTCGAGACCGAGGACTTCATCTACATGGCCCCGTACTGCCCCCAGTACTTCTACCCGACGGGCCCCGGCACCGCCGCCTACCTGCTCTACAAGGACATCAACCGTGACGGCTTCTGAGCACACCACCGACGCAGCGGGCCCGGTGCCGACCGGGACCGCGCTGCGCGACGCGCTGTGGGCGAGGATCGACGAACGCGCCGACGAATTCCTGTCCTGGCTCGTCGAACTCGCCGCACAGCCCAGCGTCAGCGTCACCGGTGAGGGCGTACGCGAGTGCGCGGCGCTCCTCACCGGCATCCTCAAGCGGTTCGGTGTCGACTCCGAGATCCTGGAGACCGGCGGCAGCCCCATCGTCTGGGCGACCCTCGGCGAACACGCCGCCGAGGACGCCCCGCACCTGCTGGTCTACGGCCACTACGACGTCGTGCCCGCCGGCGACCCCGCCGACTGGCCGTTCCCGCCGTTCGAGCCCACCGTCCACGACGGGGCGCTGTGGGGCAGGGGAGTGGGCGACAGCAAGGGCCAGCTCCTCGCCCATCTGTGCGCTCTCGCCGCCTGGACCGACGTCACCGGCGCCCCGCCGCCGTTGCGGCTCGACCTGATGCTCGACGGCGAGGACGAGACGGGCTCCCTGAACACCCGCCGCTTCATCGCCGAGCACCCGGAACGGTTCACCGCCGACGCCCTCTACACCTCCGACGCCTCCACGCTGGGCCTGTGGCAGCCGGCGCTGTTCCTCGGCGTACGGGGCGCGCTCTACCTGGAGTTCAGCTCCGAGGGCAGCCCCCAGGAGTGGCACTCGGCGAGCTACGGCGGCATCCTGCCGAACCCGGCGGACCGACTCACCCGGGCGCTCGCGTCCCTGACCGACGCGGACGGACGCATCCTCGTCGACGGCTTCCACGACGACATCGAACCGGTGGCGGAGTCGGTACGGGCCGCGGCGGCAGCCCTCCCCGACACCTTCCTCCCCCCGGCCGAGGACCTGGGCGTCCGCGCCTACACCACGCCCGACCCGGTGGACGCGATGTTCTTCTCGCCGCGCATCTGCGTCTGCGGCATCGAGGCCGGGTACATCGGCGAGGGCCTGAAGATGGCGGTGCCGACCCGGGCGACTGCCAAGGTCGACATCGCCCTCATGCCCGGCCAGAGCCCGGCGCGCATCGCCGGACTGATCCGCCGTCACCTGGACCGCCGCGGCTGGGACGACATCACCTTCAGCGTCCTTGCGGACTGCCCGCCCTCCTCGATCCCCGACACCCACCCGCTCGTCACCACGGCCCGCGCCGCGCTCGGCGCCGTGTGGGGCCGGGAGGCGGCGGTGATCCCGTCGATCGGCGGAGGAGGCGTCTTCGGCGCGTTCGTCGAGCACGCCGGACTGCCCTGCCTTCTCGTCCCGTACGGCCAGCCCGACCTCCAGGAGCACTCCTCGAAGGAGCACTTCTCCCTGGAGTGGTTCAGGAACGGCATCAAGACCAGCGCGGAGGTGCTGCGCCGCCTGGCCGAGGGCGAGGCCACGGGGTGGACGCGCCGCGTCCCGTCGAAGGGGGCCAGATGACCGTCGTCGACGTCCACGCCCACATGCTGCCCTCGCGGGTGCTCGCCGGCGACTGGCCGCCGGCGCTCGCGGCGGGCCTGCGCACCACGGAGGACGGCCACCTGCTCTCACCCACCGGCGAACGCCTGCCCGCCCACTACCCGGAACTGACCGACCCGGCCGCCGCACTCGCCCGCATGGACCGGCAGGGCGTGGACCGCGCCGTGGTCTCCCTGACCCCGCACGCGTACGCCCTCGGTACGGGACCGGAAGCGACGCAGTACGCCCGCGCGGCGAACGACGCGCTCGCCGCACACGTGGGCAGCGCGGCGGCGGCCGGCCGGCTGACCGGCCTCGCGACCTTGCCCGTGGGCCGCCCCGAGGACGCGGCGGCCGAACTGGAGCGGGCGGTCACCCGCCTCGGTCTCGCGGGCGCGCAGATCACCACGGGCCCGGTCGCGGGCCGCCCTCTCGACCGCGCGGGCCTCGCCCCGCTGTTCGCGGCGTGCGAGAACCTGGACGTCCCGCTGTCCCTGCACCCGTCCTACTGCGGTCCCCTGCGCGACCCGGACCTGTTCATGCACAACTCGGTCGGCGCCCCCCTGGACACGGCCCTCGCCTACGCTCGCCTTGCCGCCTCCGGCACCCTGGACTGCCATCCACGCCTGCGACTTGTCCTGGCCCACGGCGGAGGTGTCCTAGCCCAGCTCCTGCCCCGCCTGGACAACAACTGGCACTACCGCGCCGACCTCCGCACCCGCGCTCACCGCCCCCCGAGCGCCTACCTGGACCGGGTCTGGTGCGACACGGTGGTCCACACCGCCCCCGCCCTCCGCTACCTCAAAGAAACCTTCAGCGAGCCCCATCTCCTCCTGGGCACGGACGCCCCGTACGGCACGGGAGTGGCAGACCCGATCCCAACCCTGAAACAGGCGGACCTGAACCCCCACACACTGGGCGAGACCGCCGAACACCTTTTCCGCACAATTCAGTCCGGGCCGACCGCGACGGGTCACTCCGCGGAGACCGTGCACCCACGGTCGTGCGGTCCGCATCGCGAATCGGGATCCGCGACGGACGGCGCGTCGGCCACGGTGGATCTCCGCGAGGAGGTCATCCGCCTCGAGTCTTCGCTCCTCAGTGCCGAGGTGCGCAATGACGTCGGCCGGCTCGAGCAGCTGATCCACCATGACTTCTACGAGATCGGGCGCACCGGAAAGTATTGGGAGCGCGAGGAGGTGATCCGCGTCCTCAACACCATCCCGGACCAGGTGCAGGGCGTGACCTTCGACCGGGTCGTGGAGCTCGCCCCGGGCGTCGCACACATCCGGTTCCGCACCGAGGATGCCCTCGGCGTGGTGCACCGCAGCTCCATTTGGATGCGGGAGGGCGATCGCTGGCAGCAGCGATACCACCAGGGCACGCCGGACACGCGGACGGGCTGACCCCGTTGCTCTGCGGGACAAGCGCCTCAACGTTTGGAACTGCAAAGGCGTTTGCGCTGATTGCTGGGCAGTTTCATGGGGGGTCTTGCCCAGGTCAAGCCCTTTCTCGGTACGTGCGGGCGTGGCACTCGGAGGCATGGGCGGCGTCTAGCAGGTGGCTCTACGAACAGGCGGCGCTCCGTGATCACCGTCGACGCCGAGCTCGCCCGGGCCCACGACCCGTACGAGCCGAAGCCGCTCGACGACCGGGCATGGCAGGGAGCCGTCGACTCCTTCTCGGTGTGGATCTACAACGAGACGCCCACCGGCATCGACGACGCCGTGCGCTTCGAGTTCGGGCGGGGGAGCCGCACGACTGCTGGTTCGAGTTCCGGCTGGACTTCACCGGTCGGCGTACCGCCTGGGTGCGCTACGCGTACGACATGCACGGCCGTCCGCACCCCGCCATGGACACCGTCCGTATCATCGCGCACCGCAGGCCCGGGCCCGCATCAGCCACTACAGGCGAAGCGGACACAGCCCCTTGGCGGACGGTACCGGGTGACGGAAATCGGGAATCGTGAACCTGTGGGCTGAGGCGGTTGGTTCACGGGTCTCTCCTACGTGTCACCTCTCGGTCTGCTGCCAGACGGAGGTGAGCGCCGTGACGGGGTCCGGATCGGCCGGCGCCGCCGGCCACCAGTCGCCGTCGTCATGCTGGAGGTAGGGGTGCCAGCGAGTGTCAGGGCCCAGGCGCAGCTGGATGCGGTGGTCGGTGAGCGTGAGGCGGTTGCGCCAGGTCCTGAGGGCGACCGGGGTGGTGGTCATTTCGGCGAGGGCCTCGGTCAGGGCGGTGCGGGCGGCTGTCATCGCCGTCGGGTCGGGGGTGTGGGGCTGTTCGGCGACGGTGATGCCGGTTGGGCCGCCATACCGCCAGGCGCGGGTGAGGCGGACGAACGCGGTCGGTTTGGCACCGGTGTTCTCGATGAGGTGGTGGAACCACTCGGGGCCGCAGTTGCTCGCGGCGATCCGTGTCGCGTCCTCGTGCTGGGACAGATGCAGGCTGGTGGTGTCACCCTTGAGTACCTGTGCGGCGCGTGTGGCGGTGTCCGCCATGAGGCGTTCGAGGTCCGCGGTGGACAGACCGGTGCCGGGTGGCGGGGCGGCGGGCAGCGCGGCGGTGTGGGGCGCCGGTTCGGGGAGTTCGGGAAGGGGCGGAGAGTGTTCGGCCAGTGCGGCCCAGGCTGCGTAGGTGCCCGCGGCCGGTACGCCGGCTGGGGACGGTGGGGTGGAGGTCGCCTGGGCGGCCGTACGGCGGGCGCGCAGCTGGGCGAGGACTTCCTCCCGTCCGCGGCCGCGCAGGGCGAACACCATGAAGGGGTCGGCGTCGATGGTCGCGGCGATGGCGTAGCAGAGCGCGGCGGCGTGTTTGCAGGGGTAGCCCCAGTCGGGGCAGGAACATTCGGGGTCGAGTTCGGTGGGCTGCGGGAGCAGGGGTACGCCGGCGTGGCGGGCGTCGTCGACGAGTTCGGCGGGCATCTCGCCGTCGAGGAGTGCGGCGAGATGCCCGGCCCGGGCCGCGATGGTGTCGAGGAGGGTGTCCCACTGGGCGTCGGTGAGGACGGGCAGGTGGACGGCGGAGCGGTAGGGACGGGGCCTGCTGCCCTGGACGGCGGCTTTGACCTGGCCGGGGGCGATGGTGACGGGCCCGACCATGCCCTGGCGGGCGTAGGTGCGTCCGCGGGACAGGCGCCCCGAGTCCAGGGTGGAGTCCTCAAGGGCCGTTACCCATGCCTGGCCCCACCAGGTCGCGGCGAAGGCACGCCTGCCGCGGGTGGGCGCGCGGCGCGGGCCGGGGACCGAGGGGCTCATGACTGCCTCCCCAGGGCGACCAGTTCGGCGAGATCGTCGTCGGACAGTTCGGTCAGAGCGCCCTCACCGGATCCGACCACGGCGTCGGCGAGCGCACGCTTGGATTCGAGCAGCTTCGCCACCTTGTCCTCCACGGTCCCCTCCGCGAGGAGTTTGTGGACCTGTACGGGTCTGTCCTGCCCGATGCGGTAGGCGCGGTCGGTGGCCTGGTCCTCGACGGCCGGGTTCCACCAGCGGTCGTAGTGCACGACATGGGTGGCGCGGGTGAGGTTGAGGCCGGTGCCCGCGGCTTTCAGGGAGAGCAGGAACACAGGCACCTCGCCGCGCTGGAAGCGGTCCACCATCTCCTCGCGCGCGGTGACGGGGGTGCCGCCGTGCAGGAAGAGGGTGGGGACGCCTCGTTCCGCGAGGTGCCTCTCCAGCAGGGTCGCCATCTGCTTGTACTGGGTGAAGACCAGCGCCGACTCGCCTTCGGCGGTGATGGTGTCGACCAGCTCGTCGAGGAGGTCGAGTTTGCCGGAGCGGCTGTGCAGCGGTGTGGACTGGCGCAGGTACTGGGCGGGGTGGTTGCAGATCTGCTTCAGCGCGGTGAGGAGCTTCAGGATCAGGCCGCGGCGGGCGATGCCCTCGGATTCGGCGATTTTCGCCATGGTTTCGCGGACCACCGCCTCGTACAGGCTTGCCTGCTCGGCAGTCAGTGGGACGACGCGGTCGGTCTCGGTCTTGGCGGGCAGTTCGGGCGCGATGCCCGGATCGGACTTCCTTCGGCGCAGCAGGAACGGGCGGACGAGACGGGACAGCCGTTCGGCGGCCTGCGGGTCCTCGCCCGACTCGATCGCACGGGCGTGGCGCTCACGGAAGGCGTTGAGTGGGCCGAGGAGTCCGGGGGTGGTCCAGTCGAGGAGTGCCCAGAGTTCGGAGAGGTTGTTCTCCACGGGGGTGCCGGTGAGCGCGACGCGGGCGCGGGCGGGCAGGGCACGGAGCTCGCGGGCAGTGACGGCGTAGGGGTTCTTGACGTGCTGGGCCTCGTCGGCGGCGATCAGCGACCAGGCGTTCTCGGCGAGGGTCTCCCGGTCGCGGCGCAGGACGCCGTAAGTGACCAGGACGATCTCGTCGTCGGCGAGGTCCGCGAGGTGGCGGTCGCCCCCGTGGTACCGGCGCACCGGCGTGGCCGGCGCGAACCGGGCCGCCTCGCGCTGCCAGTTGCCCAGCAGCGAGGTGGGGCAGACGACGAGCGTGGGCCCCGCGGTCGCGGGGTCGGTCTGGCGGTGCAGGTGCAGAGCGAGCAGGGTGACGGTCTTGCCCAGGCCCATGTCGTCGGCGAGACAGCCGCCGAGACCGAGCTCGCACATTTCGGCCAGCCAGGCCAGGCCCCGCTTCTGGTAGTCGCGCAGCGTGGCCTTCAGAGCGGCGGGCTGGGCGGCGGGGGTGCGGGATTCGGGGTCGCGGATGCGGGCGACGAGGTCGCCGAGCGCCCCGACCGCCGCACAGCGAAAAGTTTCCCCGTCCCGTTCCACCTCGCCGGTCAGCGCGGCGCCGAGCGCCTCCATGGGGGTGAGCGGTTCCATCCGGCGGCGCCTGGCGCGGGCCACCAGCTTCGGGTCCGCGACCACCCACTGGTCGCGCAGCCGGACGAGGGGGCGGCGTGCCTCGGCGAGGGCGTCCATCTCGGCCTCGGTGAGCGGTTCCCCGCCGAGCGAGAGCTGCCAGCGGAAGTCGAGGAGGGTGTCGGCGTCGAGCATGCCGCCCGCGCTGGAGCCGGGCGCGGTGCGCTGCCCGATCTCCGCGGTCGCGGTGAGTGCCTTGACCAGCTCGCGCGGCCAGTGCACGTCGATACCGGCGGCGCGCAACGTGTCGGTCGCGTCGCCCAGCAGGTCGAAGGCTTCGTCGTCGGTCAGCCGCAGCTGGTCCGGAGCGGCGTCTTTCAGCAGCCGGTCGAGCGGCGGCCAGACGCGGGCGCCACGGCGCAGTGCGAGCAGCGTCTCGGTCTCGGAGCGCGGGCCGAGCAGGCGCTCGGTCTCGATCGGCTCGCTCCACAGTCGTGCGGCCTCCACGACGAGCGCCGGATCCGCCGCGGTGTGCAACTGCAGGACGGCCCGGAACTGCCGACGCCGCCCCTCGGGTACGTCGACCCGCAACGAGACCCTGACGTCGGCGGTGAACGCGGCGGCCGTCTCCTCGGCCCACTCGCGCAGCGCGGGCACCGCACGCGTCTCTCGCCAGGCGTACGGCAGGGCTCCCATGGCGAGCGGAGCGGCGGGAGCACGGACCAGTTCGTCGGCGACCGCGTCGCAGAACTGGCGTACCAGCGCGGCCGGTTCGGCGATCCGCAGCGGCGCGGGCCCGGGCTCGGGTAGGCAGTGGGCGTGTGGCGGGAACGCGGCGGCGAGGGCGTCCAGTGTCTGCCGCTGGGCGGCGGTGAAGGGGCCCGCCCTCCAGGTGTCGTAGCCGGCGTCGGTGAGGGCCGGGTGGAGGCGGCCGTCGGCGAGCAGTCGCAGCGCCAAGCGGGCGGCGGATTGCCAGGCGGCGGCGGACGGGTGCGGCGGCTGTGCCCCGGACAGCGCGGCAACAGCGAGGGCGACGGGCAGTGCGTAGCCCTCCACCTTGCGCCGTCTGACCGAGCGGCCGTGCGGCAGCACGAGCTCCGCCGCCTCAGGCTCGACGACCGCGGGTGCCATGCTCTCGGCAGTGGCTGCCCCTGCGGGCTGCCAGAGCAGCAATCGGCCGAGGCGGGCGGGCTCGCCGGGCAGGAACACCGCCGCCCAGCCGTCGTCGAGCCGACTCCGCGCCCAGGCAGCCGACTCCGGTGTGGCCCATCGCGGCACGCCCCTCGTTCCTGTGCCCTGTTCCCGTACGAGGACTCGTGCCACTCTCTTTCGCCTCACCGTCGTCCAGGCGGTCTTCACCGCGCCTTCGTCCACCAGCAGGTTCCGACCCTGTTGTCACCTGCGGGAGTGGGCCTTGATCGCCGCGGTACGCATGCGTTTGGCCAGCCGCTTGTCGACGCCGCGCAGGCCCTCACCCAGTTCGGCGAGCACCAGGGGGGTGGCTGGGTGCTCCACTCGCCACAGCTCGTCCACCCGCTGTTCGAGCGCCTCCGGCGCCGTGTTCCAGTTCTCCAGGAAGCCCTGGGTCAGCTCCTCGTTCTCCTGAGCACCGGCGAGGATCGACAGTCCGTCGATGAGCAGCCACAATCCGGCCTCCTCCGCCCGCGCCGGGTCCATGTGTGCGTCTGCCCCAGGGTGTGCGCCCAGGGTCGCGGTGGCCACCTGGCGGCACCCCTCGACGTCGGAGTCCGCCGCCTTGCGCAGCACGCGCCGTGCCCGGGGGTCGTCGAGGTCGGCCAGCACCAGTTGGGCCACGGCACGCTTCGCCGCTGCCTCGGAACCGTCTCCCGCGCATGCGTCGAGCAGCCCTACCGCGGCATCCGCCGCCGTACGGTGTGCCAGCCACCCTTCGACCTCCCGGCGCATCTCCTCGGGGGAGTAGCCCAGGAGCCCCTGGAGCAGAGCGCCGGCGTCGGCTTCGGCGTACTCACCGAGCAGGGGCGCGGGCACACCGCACTCCATCAGATAGGCGCGGAGCCCGTAGCGGCCGAGCGGGGTGAGCCGCATGCGGTGCCCGCGCTTGTCGTCCCACGACCGATCCGACGCCGCCGTCGAGGTTCCTGAACCGCCGCCCAGCTCCTGTCCGAACATGGAGTTCAGGAGTGTGCGCAGAGTCTCCTCGGCCGAATCGCCGCCGTCACCGGGCTCGTACTCCACCGCACCCAGCAGGGCGAGCCCTTCCCCGAGCTCGTGGAAGGACGCCGCGAACAGCGCCTGGAAGAGATCGAACTCCGGCCCGTTCTCGCCCACCTCGCGGGCCTTCGCACGCAGGTCGTCGACATCCACCCAGGCGTCGTCCGGGGCGTCGTACAGCAGGCCGACCAGTGAGTCGGCGATCTCGGCCGTCAGCTCGCCCAGCTCACCGTGCCACCCGTCCAGCATCCCCGTCTCACCGATCTCCTCCAGCAGATCGCCCATAGTGGCGGCCCAGAACTCCGGAAGGTCCTCACCGGTGAAGTCGGTTGCCACGCCACCCCATGCGCGGCCCCCGCTGATCGTGATCAACCCGCCATCCACGGCGAGCCACCACGGATCATCGAGTACGGAAACGTCCTTGGCGCTGCGCAGCGATTTCAACGCACGAGCCCGCGCGACGGCATCGGCATACGGCGACTCGTCGCCGGCCAGCTTCCACAGCTGGAGCTCCTCGACAGCCTCACGGGCGAGCGCGGGCCGCAGCACCCGGCCGGCGGTGACCTGCCGTCCCTCGCGGCACCAGGCGGCGAGCCGCAGCGCCGCGTCGAAGAGCGGAACACCCCGCACGGCAGCGGCAAGGTCCTCCTGCGGTGCCAGGGTCACCGGGCGCAGCACAGGCACATCCTCGGCCGGTCCGTCGACTCCGGCATCGACCGGATCGCCCACCCCGCACTGCCCGCAGGTACACAACGCCACGTCCTCGGCGGTCAGCTGACGGACACCGCCGCGCCCGGCCCGATCACCGGCCGACGGCTTCGCTCTGCCGGACACCGTGTCCGGCGTCAACCGGGCCAGCCGCGCGGTGATCCCGTCCCGGTCGAAGGCCGCCGGATCGTAACCGGCCGCCCGCAGTTCGGCGACGAGCTCACCGTACGGGCCATCCCCGGCCCCATCCGGGGTGTCGAGGAACTCCAGCACCTCGGCCAGCCCCCAGACGCCGCCGATGTCCTCGGCCGGTACATCGGCACGACGCCCGCCGACGCAGCGCACCGCCCGCTCCGCGCCGTCCGGGCGGGGCAGTGTCTTCTCCAGCGTGATCCCGTGCTCCCAGTCGTCGCCGAAGTCGTAGACGTAGCGCAGCCGTGCTCCCTCCTCGGCCAGCACGTCGCCGAGCGCGGTGGCGTCCTCGTCGCCGACCCCGCGGCCGAAGCCGAGATCGATGTCGGTGAGTCGCGCCGTGTCGCCGTACCCCCGGCCGAACTCGTCGGTGAAGAGGTGCAGATGGCCACCGTGCCATCCGAAGGCGACCTGGATGGCGTCGTGCAGCGTCCCGAGTGACGTGTCGGACGGCAGCACAAGGCGCCGCCACAGGGGCGGTTTCGTACTGTGCAGCACGATCTTCAACTGGAGATCGGACGGGGCTGTCTTCCCGTCTCGCCACATCTGCCGCTCCCACCGCTCCGGGGACACTCGAACGGCCCCATCATGGCGCTGTCCGCGTGCCAGCTCAAACCCGGTTGTGGCGGCTACCGTCCTTTTGGGCAGACACGGCCCCGCCGTCGCCCGCAGTGGATATCCTGTGTCCTCGCGACCGTTCGCGGGCAGCGCGGGCGCTCGGGAGCACATGGCCCTACCGGCCACGGCTGCTGCACTGCGTGCCCGTAGGGCTTTTGGACCCGGACACGGTGAAGGCATTTCAGGAGTGGATGCGCGCCCGTGCACAGGCGATTGCGCTGTCGTCGCCGCACTGCTCCGGGTGTCACGGGGTGAGGAGGACCTTGAGGGCTTCGCGCTGGTCCATGGCGCGGTAGCCGTCGGAGGTTTGCTCCAGGGTGAGGGCGCGGTCGAAGACGCGGCCGGGGTCGACGGTGCCCTCCAGGACGGCGGGCAGCAGTTGCTCGATGTAGGCGCGGACGGGGGCCGGGCCGCCGGTGAGGGTGACGTTCGGGCCGAAGAGGCTGTCGAAGCCGACGGGGGCGTCCTCGTACTGGGGGACACCGACGCGGCTGATGACGCCGCCGGGGCGGACGGCGCCGAGGGCCATCTCGTAGGCCGGCATGTGGCCGACAGCCTCCAGGACGGCGCGGGTGCCGTGGCCGCCGGTGAGGTCGCGGACCTTGGCGATGCCCTCGTCGCCGCGTTCGGCGATGACGTCGGTGGCGCCGAAGTCGCGACCGAGGTCGGTACGGGCCTTGTGGCGCTCCAGCAGCCGCGGCACCTGGACCGCGAGGACGAAGTTGACCAGCGTCATCGGCAGGAAGGCGAGACCTGCCTGCAGCGGCGTCCAGTGATAGACGCTCTGCACGAACTGCGCGGTGAAGAAGAAAAACCCCATCATCGCGCCCATGTAGAGCATCCGGGTGACGTAGGCGCCGCTGCGCTCTCGGCTCGCGAACAGTCGCAGCGGCACGATCGGCTGCGGGGCCCGCCGCTCCACCCGGACGAACAGGCCCAGCATCACCGCGCCCACCACTAGCGGAATCAGCGTGGCCGGGACGGCCCAGCCGAGGTCGGACGCATCGACGATGCCAAGGACCAGAACGGTCGAGCCCAGCGTCGCCAGCAGCGCGCCGGGAACATCGAAGCGGCCCCGTCCGCGGTCGGTCTCGGGCAGGAACCGCACCGCCAGCACCATCATCACGATGCCGACCGGCACGTTCAGGAAGAACCCGGCCCGCCACGAGATCAGATCCGCGACCAGCCCTCCGACGACCAGGCCGAGAGCGGCGCCGAGACCGGCGACGGCGCTGTAGGCGGCCATCGCCCGGTTCCGGGCCGGGCCTTCGGGGAAGCTGCGCGTGAGCAGCGACAGCGCGGAGGGAGCCAGAACCGCGGCCCCGACGCCTTGCAGCGCCCGTGCGCCGATCAGCCACCACTGGCTTTGCGCGGCTCCGACCAGGAGCGAGGTCAGCGAGAAGACGATCAAGGAAAAGAGGAACACCCTGCGGTGTCCGAACAGGTCACCGGCCCGGGCGCCCAGGAGCAGCAACCCGCCGAAGACCAGGACGTAGGCGTTGGTGATCCAGGACAGCCCTGTCTCGGAGAAACCCATGTCGGACCGGATCTGCGGCAGCCCGGTGAACACGATCGAGTTGTCCAGGATGACCATGAAATAGCTGACGCAGATGATCGCAAGGATCAGTGTCGCGTGGACCGGAGCCCTGTGCGGCTGCGCCGCCGGGCGCGGTGCGGTGACCGTCAGATCACCTGGCGCTCCGGTGGCTCCTCGAGGGCCCGAGGCGGCTGTACGCCCGGCGTGGACCTCGCCGGTTCCGGACAAAGACGCTGTGCGCACGGTGCTCCTTCAGGTCGCTCTCTGGTTCGGGCCCGGTCGTGGTCGGCCGGGACCTCGGCCTTTTCCAGAGAACCGCGCCTCGGCGCGCAGGTGGGAGTCACTGCTCTTCCAGGTAATGGCAGTACCTCGCAGGCACTCGCCGACGGACCTACCGTGAGGAGACCGGCACAGGAATCACGACGATCAGAAGGAGCCACCGCATGTACGCCCTCGCCGCCACCGCAAAAGCTCCGGGGCCTGAGCATGGCTGACGGTGACAGGAAGACTCTGGCCGCCGAGGTCCGCGAGTTCCCGAGTACCCGGCGGGCCCGGATCACCCCGGAGCAGGCAGGGCTGCCGGTCTACGGCGGGAACCGTCGTGTCGCCGGCCTTCGCCGCGAGGAGGTCGCCCTGCTCGCGGGCATGAGCGTGGACTACTACATCCGGCTCGAGCGGGGGAATCTCACCGGCGCCTCCGACTCGGTGCTCGACTCCCTCGCACACGCGCTCCAGCTCGACGAGGCCGAACGCACCCACCTCTACGACCTCGCCCGCGCGGCGACGCCGTCGGGCCGACGCCCCACGGTGACAGCGTCCCGGGTGCGGCCCACGATCCTGCGGCTGCTCGACTCGATGACCGACGTGCCGGCCTACGTGCGCAACGCGCGCTTCGACATCCTGGCCGCCAACACCCTGGGGAGGGCGCTGTACGCGCCCGTCTTCGAGTCACCGCTGTTCGCCCGGCGCGGCCCGGTCAACAGCGCCCGGTTCATGTTCCTCGACCCGGCCAGCCAGGAATTCTGGATCGACTGGGAAAAAGGAGCCAACGACGCGGTCGCCTTCCTGCGCACCGAGACGGGCCGGGCGCCCCACGACAAGGCGCTCACCGACCTGATCGGAGAGCTGACGACCAAGAGCGACGACTTCGCACGCCGGTGGGCCCGCTACGACGTGAAGTTCCACCGCTCCGGCGTCAAGCACCTCCACCACCCGATGGTCGGCGATCTCGCGCTGCCCTACGAGGCGATGGACCTCCCGGCCGACCCCGGCCTGCGCCTCAACTTCTACACCCCCGAACCGGACTCGCGGGAGCGGGAGGCCCTGGGCCTGCTCGCCGGCTGGGCGAGTTCCGGCACCGTGGTCCCCACCTTGAACGACTGACCACCACACGATCGAGGAGAACCACTTCATGCAGTACCGACCGCTCGGCCGCATCGGCGTCCAGGTCAGCCCGCTCTGCCTGGGCGCGATGATGTTCGGCCCCTGGGGCAACGAGGACGAGGCGGACTCGATCCGGATCATCCACCGCGCCCTCGACGCGGGCATCAACTTCGTCGACACCGCGGACGTGTACTCCGCCGGCGTCTCGGAGGAGATCGTCGGCAAGGCCCTGAAGGACTGCCGCGAGGACGTGTTCCTGGCGACCAAGTTCTTCATGCCGATGGACCAGGACGACCCCAACCAGCGTGGCGGCTCGCGGCGTTGGATCATCCGCGAGGTCGAGAACTCCCTGCGGCGGCTCGGCACCGACCACATCGACCTCTACCAGGTCCATCGTCCCAGCCCCGACACAGACGTCTCGGAAACCCTCGGTGCGCTGTCCGACCTCGTCCACCAGGGCAAAATCCGTTACATCGGATCCTCGTCCTACTCCGGCTCCCAGATCGTCGAGGCCCAGTGGGTCTCGCGCGAGCGGAACCTGGAGCGGTTCGTGACCGAGCAGCCGCCGTACTCGATCCTGGTCCGCGGCATCGAGGAGGACGTGCTTCCCACCGTGCGCCGCCATGGCATGGGCACTCTCACCTACAGTCCGCTCTCCGGAGGCTGGCTCTCCGGCCGCTACCGCAAGCACGCCACCGGGGGGCCCGCCTCTGCGGCCCGCCCCCAGGCCCGCTTCGACACGAGCACCCCCGCCAACCAGCGCAAGCTCGACGCCGTCGAACAACTCGCCGTCCTGGCGGAGAAGGCCGGCCTCTCACTCATCGAGCTCGCCGTCGCCTTCGTCATCAACCATCCCGGCGTCACCTCGGCGATCATCGGGCCCCGCACCATGGAACAGTTGGAGGCGTTCCTGCCCGCCGCCGATGTCACGCTGTCGGCCGACGTGCTCGACGCCATCGACGAGATCGTCGCCCCCGGGGTCACGGTCAACCCGGTCGACAACAGCTACGGCGACTTCGAGCTGCGCGCCGACCAGCGGCGGCGGTGACGCGAGTCGGCTCGGCAGGTCCCGGGCGGTCGACCCGCTCGACGCGTCGGCTCCCGTGCGAGTGCTTCGGATCCCCGACCCTGCACCCGGGGCAGCGGGGTGTCACGCCTCCCGCAGCAAGCGTTACCACTGCTCCGCGTGACGCTCATCTGACGCTCCACGCGCCCGATGATTGCTCGGGGAGCCGATAAACCTGCTCTGACCTGCGATTTTATCGAACTCTCTCGGGGTGACGAGTTCCCGATGACGCATCATGTGGAGTGCGTCGCGATCCTGGAGCCGGCCGTAAAGGGCGTCTGACCTGCTGGTTCAGGGAGTGTGCGTTATCTCCGCTGTGGGCGTTACGGGCGATATCTTGACGCTGAAGCGACGCTCGTGACGCTCCAATGACGCTTGTTCTGGCGGGATGTCAGTCGACTGATCGCGTGATCAGCCCCATGGTGGGGTCGAAGAGGCGCGGGGTCGCTGAGCTCCTTCGGCGGCTGCGGACGCTTCGGGGGTGGTGCCGTGCCGCCCTTTTCGCCGAGAGTGACGTTGACGATCGGGGAGGCGCCGAGCGGAACGCTCACGGTCTTCCTCCACGGCAAGTCGGCGTTCGCGACGGCGTCCGCCGTGTCGCTGTCGGCCCCGCGGGAGGAGATGTCGGCCGAGCCATTGCCGAGTGCCTCGTAGGTCACAGCGGCGACGGCGACGCCGCCGCGGTCGATACGGCGGTCGCCCGGGGTCTCGGAAACCCTTGTGGTGTCCGGAGTTTCGGACTCGTCCGGTCTGGCCGGTTCTTCGGCATGGCCGCGCTTTCTGTCGAGGTGAATTCGCCTGGGCTTATACACCATCGGATTCGACGGATGCCAGGCGGCGGAGAAGTCGGGCAAGGCGACCTCAATCGACATCGATCCGGTCAGCGAAATGCCCTGAATGCCTTATCGGTTGACGAGGCATCAACTCCGCATTGAGAATCCCCCCGCCGTGATCGGCACACCTCTGCGAGGTCACTTTCCCGTATGCGGAAGGTGGCCTGGTTTGGCATGCCTTGAGGTGCTCCGGTCGAGGTCAGGTCTACCGCGACCGGCGACGGAGTGTCCGCGCCGGCGCGTCGGTGCGCCCTTTTCGCCTGGTGCGGGACGGGTGCCGAAGAGGGGAATGGCGTGAGAGTGAGATATGGGCGGGCGATAGCCTGCCTTGTGGTTTCGGCGGTCGCCGGGACCATGCTTCCACAAGTCGCTTATGCGGCACCGGTTTCCAGTGACAGTGGCGAGGGTATTGTCGATACCTTCGCGGGCTGGTTCTCGGAAGACGAGGGTGAGTCGGACAGGCCCGAGTCGCCGCAGACCGGTGGGACTCCGGTGTTGCCGAGCCGGGAGAAGTTGCCGAAGGGCAAGCCGGCCGGCAAGGCGAAGCGCATTGCGGAACTGACGGGCAGTCGCACGGCGAACGCCCGGTACTGGAAGCTGTCCGACGGCCGGGTGCAGGCCGAGGTGTCGGCGGTGCCGACCGGGTATCGGGCGGGGAAGTCGTGGAAGGACATCGACCCGACGGTCACCCCGGCCGACATCAAGGGCTTCGCCTTCGCCAACACGACGAATACTGCCAGTAGTTGGTTCGGGTCGGACGCCGACAGGCTGCTCCGCTTCGAGTCCGGTGACGGGCATGCGGTGACCCTGGGTCTCGAGGGTGCGGGCAGGCTCGCACCGGTCGCCAAGGGCGACACGGTCACGTACAAGGACGCGGTCCGTGGTGCGGATCTTTCGTACCAGGTCGGTCCGGGCCGGGTGAAGGAGAACATCGTCCTGGCCGAGCGGCCGGACCGTCCGGTGTCGTTCACGTTCACGTTGGATGCGGGCGGGCTGACGCCGAAGGCGGGCAAGGACGGCTCGGTCTCCTTCTATGGCGAGGCCGCGAATCCGGTCCTGGTGATCCCGGCCGCGTTCATGACAGACGCGAAGAAGGACGCCCGGTCGCCGTACGGGTTCGCGTACAGCAAGCAGGTCACCCAGAAGCTGACCAGGGCCGGCAAGGGCTGGAAGCTGACGGTCACGCCGGATGCGAAGTGGCTGGCCGCGCCGGAGCGCCAGTACCCGGTCATGGTCGATCCCACGATCTCGATCGCGCCGACGCCGACGACGGCGCAGGACGTGATGATCTCCTCGGACGGCCCGGGGACGAATTACAACGACAACTGGCGGCTGTCGGTCGGCAACACCAGCACCGGCGCCTCCCGCGCTCTGCTGCGGTTCCCGCTGACGGGCGTCCCGGCCGGCACCAAGCTGGACGCGGCCGATCTGAAGCTGTACTACGACCAGACGCACACCACGGGTGACACCGAGGTCCAGCTGGAGGCGCACCGCGCCACGCAGGCGTGGACCGAGGAGCAGGCCACCTGGAACAGCGCCAACACGATCACCGGCGAGCTCTCGGGCACGGCGGTCGTGGTGGACGACGGCGACGCCGGGCGGACGGCCGCCGTCGGCGCCTGGCCGGCGTCGGGGAACACCGCGTACACGCAGTACGCGGTCAACCAGGACTACCTGTACAACAAGGACTCGGTCGCGGGCGACACGTACACCTGGCAGCCGAGCCTCCCGGAGGACGGCACCTATCAGGTCGAGACGCACTACGTCCCGGCCTCGGACCGCGCCACGAGCGCGCCGTACACCGTCACGTACGACGGCGGCAGCAAGGCGTACACGGTCGACCAGCAGGCCGGCGCGGCGGGCGTGTGGAAGACGCTGGGGTCCCACCCGTTCAAGGCGGGCACCCTGGGCAAGGTCGTCCTCGGTGACGGCCCGGCGTCGACGACGACCTCGGTGATCGCGGACGCGGTCCGCTTCACCAAGGGCGGCGTGGTAACCAAGGCGCCCGGTGAGCTGAACACCTGGCACACCTTCCCGGTGACCAAGACCGTCCAGTCCTGGATCGACGGCACGAACGCCAACAACGGCTTCGTCATCAAGGCCGGCGACGAGAGCGCCAACGGCCCGAAGGGCGGTCCGCGGTACGAGGGCAGCGAGTTCGGGTACGGCGGCGAGACCGCCAACTATCCCAAGCTGGTACTGACCTTCGGCCGGCAGGGCGTGGACCTCGCGGCTCCGACCACGATTCACGACACGGGCGCGGAGCTGAGCTGGTCCGCGTACCAGGACCGGGACCCGATCAACACCGGCGACGACATCGTCGAGTACCAGGTCCACCGCTCCATCAACCAGACCTTCACCCCTTCCGCCGCCACGCTCGTCTCGCCCGTCGCGTCCACGGTGACGTCGTTCACGGACACCACGGGCGTGCCGACGAAGGCGGACGACGCCGATCCGTTCGGCCGCGCGTACTACTACATGGTTGCGGTCAAGACGAAGGACGGGCAGGTCGTCGGTGCTCCGACGCAGCTGGTACGGCTGCCGAAAGCGGGGCGCACAACGAAGGTGCTGACCGCGACTCAGGACACCACCCTGTCCTCGGCCCGCACGACGCTCACGCACGACACGATCGACGACGGCGGCCCGAAGAACTGGCTGTCGGTCGGCAACAACTCCGCGACCTACGGCGACACCCGCGCCCTGCTGAAGTTCCCGGCCCTCGGCATCCCCGCCACGGCCCGGGTCCTGGACGCGAACGTACGACTGTGGAGCACGCAGACCGCCCAGGACACCACCGGCGCGATCTACGAGCTGCGCCCGCTGACGCGGGACTTCGACGAGGCCACCGCGACCTGGGTCAAGGCCAACGCGAGCACCAACTGGACCACCCCGGGCGGTGACTTCGGCGCCGTGGCGGGCGACACCGGGGCGAAGACCAACGACCCGGCCCGGCACGACTGGAACGTCACCTCGCTCGCCCAGTCCTGGGTGACCACCCCGGCCTCCCAGCAGGGCGTGGTTCTCAAGATGGCCGACGAGGCGGCCTCACAGGAGCGGACCCTGTTCCTGTCCTCCGAGGGCACCGAGCCGAGGCTCCAGCCCAGGATCGTGGTCACGTACATCGACTCCACCACCGAGTCGACGTACTACGCGCCCCAGACCCCGGCGCGGATGACCCCGAACACCGACTACACGGTCGACTTCACCCTCACCAACACCACCGCGTCGACGTGGAACGCCGCCGACCAGGTCCTCACCTACAAGTGGGCCCTGCCGGACGGCACGGACGTCACCAACGGCGGGAACCAGGTCCAGACGGCGCTGCCGTCCAACGTCGCGCCCGGTGGCTCCGTCAGCCTGCAGGCGCAGGTGAAGACGCCGATCAACTCGGACAACGGCAACAAGCGCACCGACTACGTCCTGACCTGGGACGTCTACAACAAGACGACCGGCACCTGGACCTCGGGCACCGCGGGCATCCCGGGCCTGAAGCAGAACGTGGCGGTGGAGGACCCGACCTCCAACCAGCTCGGCATGGAGAAGTTCTACGTCTACACGGGCAAGAACACCGGTGCCGGCTCGACCATCATGAACAACCTGGCGTCCGGCAACAGTGTTTGGCAGTACAACGCCTTCACCAACCCCGGCCGCGGTGTCACCACGTTCGCCCGGTTCGCGTACAACAGCCTCGACACCTCCGACACGGTCTCCGGCCCCGGTTGGTCCTTCCAGGCCGCCGGACCCATCCGGCTCGGCGCGCCGCTGGAGTTCCACCCCAAGCCGGACCCGACCGAGATCAGGCTCCCGGACGGCGACGGCACCACCCACGTCTTCCGCGAGCAGCCCGACGGCTCCTGGAAGGCGCCGGCGGGCGTCCACTACAAGCTGGCCGCCAAGCCCGGTCTGGACTGCACCCCGCTCAAGGACCCGATCCCCGACGCCTGGACGATGACCCGTCCCGACGGGACCCGGTTCGTGTTCGGCTGCGACGGCTACATGACGTCGATCGTCGAGAAGAACGGCAACACTCAGACGTACACCTACGAGGAACGGAAGTCGAACAACAAGCCGACGAAGTTCCTCAAGTACATCACCGACCCGACCGGCCGGCAGTCGCTGACGGCCGACTACTACTCCAAGGCCGACAGCAACAACCCGAAGATCATCGACCACATCAAGTCGATGACCGACATCTCGGGCCGCAAGGTCACCTTCGAGTACTCCGACAAGGGCCTGCTCACCAAGATCACCGACGGCGCCGGGTCCTCCCAGCCGAAGGTCTTCGGCTTCGAGTACGACGCCACCCAGGGCAACAAGAACGTCAAGCTCGTCAAGGCCACCGACCCGCGCGGCAACGCCACATCGCTGGCGTACAACTTCCCGCAGACCGGGGACGACCCGAAGTACCACTGGTGGACGAAGACGGTCACCGACCGTCTGCAGGGCACCACGGGCTTCGCGTACGCGGTGGACGCCGGCAACGCCAAGTTCACCGACACCAAGGTCACCGACGCCGAGTCGCGTGCCTCCGACTACGTGACCGACGACTTCGGCCGCGCAGTCCAGTCGACGAACGCCAAGTCGCAAGCGATGAAGCTGTCGTGGGACGCGGACAACAACGTCACGTACACGGAGGAGAGCAACGGCGCCAAGACCGCGTACTGCTACGACCAGAAGACGGGCTACCCGCTCTGGAAGCGCGACGCGGAGAACAACAAGGCGGGCGTGCCGACCCAGAGCGAGTGCGCCCCGGGCACCTACCCGGCGAACTCCACGCGGTACGCGTACCAGACCCGTGCCGACGGCTACTCGGCCGATCTCTTCACCAAGACCTCACCGGAGGGCCGGAAGTGGCAGTTCGGCTACGACACCTTCGGCAACCTGAAGACGGTCACCGACCCCAAGGGCGTCGCCACCACGACGGCGGGTGACTACACCACCTCGTACGAGTACGACTCCTACGGCCAGCTGACCAAGGCGACCGACGCCAACGGCAACGCGGACACGAACAGCGACTTCGGGCCCACGGGCTTCCCGAGGACGATGACGGACGCGTTGAACAAGTCGTCGACGTTCGTCTACGACGAGCGCGGCCAGGTCACCGAGGTCACCGACGCGCTGGGCAAGAAGACCACGCAGACGTACGACGTCTACGGTCGCCCGCTGGTCAAGACCGAACCCAAGGACCAGGCCGCAGGTGACGTGATCACCGCTCCGGCTCCCGTGTACGACGCCAACGACAACGTCACCACGTCGACGGCGCCCAACGGCGCGGTGTCCACCGCGGTGTACGACGCGGCCGACCAGATGACCTCGGCGACCGAGCCGAAGTACACCACGACGTCGGACGAGCGGAAGACGACGTACACCTACGACAAGGTCGGCAACCTAAGGACGACGACCGAGCCGAAGGGCACGCTCACCACGGCGGACGCGACGGACTTCGTCACGACCAACTCCTACAACGAGATCTATCAGCTCACCTCCGTCGTCAACGCGAACGGGGACAAGGTCAGCTACGAGTACGACGATGTCGGCAACACCACCAAGGTCGTCGACCCGAAGAAGAACGCCACGGCCGACACGGCCGACTACACCAACCTGTCCGCCTTCGACCTGAACCACCGGGTCACCAAGGTCACGGACGCCGCCGGCAAGACCACCAAGAAGGCCTACGACAAGGACAACCTGGTCGTCTCCACGACGGACGCCGAGAACAACACCACGCTCGTCAGCTACGACGAGCGCGGCAAGCAGACCGAGATCAAGGTGCCGCGCAGCGGCACCTCGCCGATCGTCTACCGCACGACCCGGTACGAGTACGACCAGGTCGGCAACACCACCAAGGTGATCACCCCGCGTGCCGTCGAGGCGGGGACGACCACGGCGTTCACCGCCCGCACCGAGTACGACGCGCTGAACCGGCCCAAGCGCCAGTACCAGCCGTACGACCCGGCGGACACCCGCCACAACGACCCCAACGTCTACACCGAGACCGAGTACGACGCCGTGGGCCGGGTCGCGAAGACCTCGATGCCGCCCTCGGAGGGGCAGACGGTCCGCAACACCGCGACGTTCGACTACTTCGACAACGGCTGGACGAAGAGCTCCACGGACCCGTGGGACATCGCCACCACCTACGACTACAACCCCCTGGGCCAGCAGACGGCCAGGACGCTGACGTCGGCGGGCGGCTCCTCCAACCGCACGATGACGTGGTCGTTCTATCCCGACGGCAAGGTCAAGTCCCGTTCCGACGACGGTGTTCCGGTGGGCAAGTCGGTGGTCCTGGTGGACAACTCCGACACCCAGCACACCTCCTCCACGGGTACCTGGGCCACCGGGGACATCACCGGGCAGCAGGGCTACGACCACCGCACCCACGCGGCCGGCACGGGCACGGACGCCTTCACATGGTCGCTCGACATCCCCAAGGACGGCACGTACACCGCGTACGTGAAGTACCCGAAGGTGACCGGAGCCGCCACGACCGCGAAGTACACCCTTGTCCACGGCACGACCACCGAACCGGTGGTCACCAAGGACCAGAACGCCGCTACCGGCACCTGGGTCAGCCTCGGCGACTACGCCCTCAAGCAGGGCGAGGACACCAAGCTGAAGCTGGAGCAGAACAGCGCCGGCGTCGTGGTCGCGGACGGGATCAAGCTGGTCCGTGACAACTCCGCGGAGACCGACAACGAGAAGCGGACCTTCAACTACGCCTACGACGTCAACGGCAACCTGACGTCGATCGACGACACGTCGTCCGGGACGAAGGCCGACGCCTACGCCATCGCCTACACCGGCCTCAACCAGGTCCAGAAGGTGACGGAGTCGCTGTCCGGCGTCGAGAAGAAGGCGACGTCGTACACGTACGACGCCAACGGACAGTCGGAGACGGTCACCCACCCCAGCCAGTTCTCCAAGTACACCTACGACCTGCGGGAGAAGGTCAAGACGGTGTCCGTCGGCAAGTCCGCGACGGACAGCGACCCCAAGGTCACCGCGTACACCTACACGGACCGCGGCCAGAAGCTGAAGGAGACCAAGGACAACGGCAACACCGTCGACTACACCTACTACCTCGACGCCGCGCTGAAGTCGACGACGGAGAAGAAGGCGGACGGCACCACGCTGGTCGCCTCCCACACCTACGCCTACGACGCCAATGGCAACAAGTCGCAGGACGTCGCGAAGAAGATGAACGCCGACAATCGCGCGGCGTACCTCGACTCCACGACCGACCTCACCTACGACCCGGCCGACCGGCTCACCAAGTCGGTCAAGACGGGCAACGGCGCCGGTACGGAGACGTACCTCCACGACGACAACGCCAACGTCGTCAGTCAGACCGTCAAGGGCGCGACCACCACGTTCCAGTACGACCGGAACAGGCTGCTGACCGCGACGACGTCAGGCGTCAGCGCCGGATACGCCTACGACCCCTTCGGCCGTCAGCAGTCGGTCACCTCCGGCGGCAAGGTCATCGAGCGGAGCGTGTACGACGGCTTCGACCACGTCGTGGAGTCCCAGAAGATGGACGCCGGCGGCGCGATGAAGTCGACGACGTACACCTTCGACCCGCTGGACCGCACCGCGTCGAAGACGGCGGACGGCAAGACCACCGACTTCGAGTACCTGGGCCTGTCCGGCGAGGTCCTCGACGAGAAGGTCGCCGGCGCGCTGACCAAGTCGTTCCAGTACAGCCCGTGGGGCGAGCGGCTCTCGCAGACCAAGCACAACACCGACGGGACGACCGAGGACGGCTACTACGGCTACAACAGCCACACCGACGTCGAGACCCTGACGGACAAGAACGGCGACACCAAGGCCACCTACGGCTACACCGCCTACGGCAACAACGACGCCGCCGAGTTCACCGGCATCGACAAGCCCGAGGCCGGTCAGCCGGACAAGGAGGAGTACAACCCCTACCGGTACAACGCCAAGCGCTGGGACGCCCAGTCCGGCACGTACGACATGGGCTTCCGCGACTACAACCCGGGGCTCAACCGCTTCACCACCCGGGACATGTACAACGGCGCCCTCGCCGACATGAGCCTGGGCGCGGACCCGTACACCAGCAACCGCTACGCCTTCTCCGGCGGAAACCCCACCAGCCTCGTCGAGTTGGACGGCCACTTCGTCTTCGCGATCCCGGCCATCTACTGGGCGGCGGCAGCACTCGGCGCGGCGCTGTACGCGGCAACACCGCAGGGTCAGCAGAACCTCGCGGACGCGGGGACGGCCCTGGGCAGCATGCTGATGCCGTCCGCGGACGAGGCCGGCTCCAGCGATTCGTCCGACGAACCGCGTCCGGGTCCCACCCCCCAGCCGTCGCCGGGCCCCCAGCCCAGGCCCGCGCCGCGGACCACCGACACCAACAACCCCACGTGCGACACGATGCCTCTGATCGACGGAGGACGGGTCTACGGCGGCCTTGAGGAGTACACGGACCACCAGGGGAACAAGGGCTGCAGGGCGACCGGCGCCTATGCGTTCCTCACCAAGGCCGACCGCAGGTCGCGCACCGGGGCGGGCGGTCTGCCCAAGTGCCCCGAATGCGAACCGTCCGTCCAGCCGGACGGAATGGGAGAAATCGCGGCAGGAGGCGGGAACCCGCAGGCCGGCCACCTGATAGGTTATTGGGGCAAGGGCACTGGCCAGGACGTCCGAAACCTGGTCGCTCTGCACGGCAGGGCGAATGCGAGGATGGCCAGCAAGGTTGAATCCTTCGGCTGGAAGCACTTGACGGGCGACAATAAACTGTTCATGTCGGTCGTTCCCATCTACGGTGACCCGCATTCGGCTGTTCCTACACTCGTTCAGGTGGGAATGACCGCATACGGACCCCAGGGAGATATCGTGGACACTTTCTCGTGTACTGCGATCAACTCCCAGACCGGCATCGGTTCGACGTGCTAGAAGGGGCCTAGTGGTGGCAACGCTTGCGGAGATACAAGCCCTGTTGGGTGAACCCCGGTTCAACTGGTCGGATCCGGCACCGTGGATCGAACTGGAGCAGGAACTCGGCATCGAATTCCCTGCGGACTTCCACGAGATCGTGGATGCCTACGGTTCGATCTCGATCAACGGGCAGTTGTATCTGAAGCACCCCGCCGGTCATCTCCTGCACAACCTGGGAAAGGACATCAGGCTGGACCTCGAGTTCTGGCGCGAGGAGGACATGGCCGAGTTCCTGCCCAGTCCGGTAGGGGCGGGCCCCGGTGAGTTGATGCCGGTGGCGACGGCCACGACGGGGGAAATGATTTTCCTCCGCGTTCCTGATGAACCCTCGTCGCCTTGGCGCGTCCTGGTTCAGGAGATGGACAGTCCGGCATGGACTCTCTACGAGATGACGTTCAGCGAGTGGTTGCTGGCTTATCTCAGGGGTCGAGACGTGACGTTGTGTTCGCGCAACTTCGCGCCTGACCGCCCGTTCTTCGAATTCCTTCCCTGAAAATGAACACGGTGGTATCTCCTGTCCTGGTGGCGGGGGGTACCACCGTGTGAGCGCGGAGGGCACCGGCCGTCGTGGCCGGTGCCCTTTCGCGTGCGCAGCTCCGCTCGGGGAGCCCTGCGGCCGCTCCGCTTACGTGGTGAGGGCCGACTCCGGTCTGCCGTCGCGTCCGTGCGGCAGGGGTGCGGACTCCTCGTTCTCGGTGGAACGTTGGGTGTGGACCCCGATCATGCCGACGGAGGTCAGCACCGCGGCGACGGCGGCCGCCACGCCGCACACCAGGAACGCGGTGCTGAAGCCGCTGCCCAGGGCGTCCAGGGCCAGACCGTGCGCTGCGGATCCCGGGGCGCCGGGCGGCAGGCTGTTCACGGCGATGGGCCCTCCGGCCTCGGCGATCCCGCGTGCCGCTGCCACCTGACCGGCCGGCAGGTCCGCGCCGGACACGTTGGCTGCGAACGCCGACCCCGCGTTGCTGAGGGCGACCGCGCCGACGACGACAGGGCCGAGCGCGAAGCCGAGGTCGCGCAGCATGTTGGTGGTGGCGCTGGCCATGCCGGCCAGGTTCAGGGGCACGCTGTTCAGGGCCACGGCCGTCACCGAGCTGACGGTCAGGGCGAAACCGATGCCGACCAGCAGGGCGGGCGCGACGAACGCGCCGAGTCCCGGGTCGGTGACGTCCAGCCGGGTGAACAGCAGGCAGCCGATCGCCATCAGGACGAATCCCGAGGTCAGCAGCCAGGACGCGGCGACCCGGTGGAGGAGCCGCGAGACGACCGGGATGAGCAGGAAGGCAGGCCCCTGGAGGAGCAGGAAGAGGATGGCGACGCGGATCGGGTCCTGATGCTGCACCGGACCCATCCACATGCTCATCGCGAAGCAGGCGCCGAGGAAGGCGAGCATGCCGATGACGGCGACGAGGGACGACACCGTGAAGGCCCGGTTGCGGAACAGCCTCAGGTCGAAGATCGGGGATTCGGCCCCCAGCTCCACCACGACGAACCCGGCGAGGAAGCATGCGCCGAGGGCGAAGGCGAGGATGACGGGAAGGGTGGTCCAGCCCGACTCGGGCCCCTCGACGGCGCCGTACAGCACCAGGACGAGACCGAGGGCGAAGGTGATCTGACCGGGTACGTCGAGCTTGCGGCCCTCGGGCGACTTCGACTCCGTGACCAGCACCAGGGTGAGCACCATGCTGACCAGAGCGAGTCCGACGAGCACCCAGAAGGAACCGCGCCACGATCCGACCTTGGCGAACATGCCGCCGAGCAGAGGTGAGACGGCGGCGCCGGCGGACAGGAAGCCGCTCCAGACTGCCACCGCGTGCGCCCGTTCCCGCATGGTGCGGGTGACGGCGGTGATCGCGGTGAGCGAGCCGGGGAACATGGCGCCGGCGCCCAGTCCGTTCAGGGCGGCGCCGATCCACAGAACCTGGACGGTGGGCGCGAGCGCGGCCACGACACTGCCCACGGCGACCATGCCCGTGCCGGCCGCGATCAGCCTTCGTCGTCCGAAGAGGTCGCCGAGCACACCGAAGGTGAACTCGAAGCAGACCACGGCGATCATGAACGCGGCCGTGATCCAGGTCAGCTGGGAACCGTGCGTGTTCAGGTCCTGCTGGAAGAGTCCGAGGAGCGAGGCCGGCAGTGCGTTCGCGACCTGGGCCACGAAGACCGCGCAGCAGGCGGCAGCCAGTGTTCCCGCGTAGCCCGGTGTCCGGGCGGCCCCCGCGGTTGGGCCCGGGGACGTCGTCGTCCCGTTGTTGAGCGTCATTGCTGTTCTCCCTGGCTGGGAAAGGTGGGCGTCCCGGAAGCGGGAGCCCTGAGAGCGTGGAAGGGCTCGGCTCTGCGTGCGCGGTGGGGGAGAGGGGCACGACGCGAGTCGGGCGCGATGTCGTGGAGAATGACATTCGCTTTACGTCACGTCAATGATGTGTGCGCTATCTCAGGTGAGCGATCTTGTTGCAAGGCTAGCGATCACACTGTCGCGCGACCGGGGCGGCTCAGCGCTGCTCGGCCAGGTCTTTCTCCAGGGAGTGCGCCGTGGCGTCCAGAGCGGCCACCAGGGGCTGGAGACGGTGCGGGTCGTAGCGCACGCTGGGCATCGACACCGACAGGCCGGCCAGCGCGGTGCCGTCCCGGTCGCGCACCGGCACGCCGACGGCGACGAGACCGCGTTCGGATCGCTCCTTGTTGACGGCGAACCCGTTGCGGCGCAGACGCCTGAGCTCCGTCCGCAGCCGGGCGAGATCCGGCCGATCGGCGGGGCGGTCGCGGTAACGCTCGGGGGCGTAGACCTCCTCCAGTTCCTCGTCGGTGAGGTCGGCGAGCAGGAGCAGTCCCGCCGTGGTGCGGTGGGCCGGGAACACCATGCCCTCCCGGGAGCCGACCCGCAGCGCCTGCCGGCACTCGACGCTGGCGATGAACCGGGCCGTGTCCCCGGTGCGCACGATCAGGTTCGTGGTCTCGTCCAGAAGATCGACGACCCGGTGCAGATGGGGCAGAGCCGCCGCGCGCAGCCGCGACACGAGGGACTGCGAGTGCGCGGCGAGTTCCAGCACCGGCCCCGCACGGTAGATGCGGCCCTCGTCCTGCACGGCGAAGTCCCGGTAGACGAGCATCGCCAGGACCCGGTGGGCTGTCGACCTGGCGACGCCCAGCCGCTCGGCGATCTGCGACACGGTCGCGCCGCCCTCCATCTGCAGGATGGTCGCTGCTCGCAGCGCGTGGTCCACGCTGGCGATGGGGTACGGCGGCGGTGTCTTGAGCGGTTTGTCCATGGCACGTCCCTTCGGATTCTGCTCTCCAGAATCTTCATGTTCTCCTGGAAGACACGGTGCACGCTGGGCCTGTGACTCAGTCCTCCATCGCCCAAGACATCGCTACGGGTTCCCCCGTCCGGCTCCAGGCCGTTTCCGCGGAGGGGCAGCCCAAGGTCACCCCGGCGCTCGAAGAGCTGTACCGGGGCTTCGAGCAGGAACTGCTCGTCCCCCTGTGGACCGAGATCGGCGACCTGATGCCGGCCCATCCGCGCTCGCGCGCCGTGCCGCACCTGTGGCGGTGGGAGCGGCTGCGGGAGCTGGCGGACCGGGCCGGCAACCTGGTCCCGGTCGGCCGCGGCGGTGAGCGCCGGGCCATCGCGCTGGCCAACCCCTCCCTCGGCGGCAGGCCCTTCGCCACGCCGACGCTGTGGGCGGCCATCCAGTACCTCATGCCGGGCGAGGACGCCCCGGAGCACCGGCACACCCAGCACGCGTTCCGCTTCGTCGTCGAGGGCTCGGGCGTGTGGACGGTCGTCGGCGGCGACCCGGTGCCGATGAACCGCGGTGACTTCCTCCCGCAGGCGGGCTGGAACTGGCACGCCCACCACAACGCCACCTCCGAGCCGATGGCCTGGGTCGACGGCCTGGACATCCCCTTCCAGTACGTCACCGAGGCGCAGTTCTTCGAGTTCGGCCGCGACGAGATCAGCGACGCCGAGCGGATCACCCCGGAGCGGTCGCGCTCCGAGCGCCTGTGGGGCCACCCGGGCCTGCGCCCGCTGTCGGCCGTCCCGGCCACACCGGGCAGCCCGCTGCTGTCCTACAAGTGGGAGTACACCAACGCCGCCCTGAAGGACCAGCTCCTGCTGGAGAGGGAGGGCTTCGGCGGCACCGTCGAGCCCGGCCACGCCGCGGTGCGCTACTCCAACCCGCACGACGGCTCCGACGTCCTGCCGACCATCCGCGCCGAGTTCCACCGCATCGCCCGCGGCGCCGAGACCGCGCCGGTCCGCGAGACCGGCTCGTCGGTCTACCAGGTCTTCGACGGCTCCGGAGTGGTGACCGTCGGCGACACGTCCTGGACGGTGACCCGCGGCGACCTGTTCGTCGTCCCGTCCTGGCAGCCGTTCTCCGCCAAGTCCGAATCCGGTGCCACCGACTCCGACGAGGGCGGCCTCGACCTGTTCCGCTTCTCCGACGCGCCCGTCTTCGAGGCGCTCAAGCTCGACCGAACCCAGAAGGACGCCTGACCATGAAGCTCGCCACCATCCGCACCACCGACGGCACCCGGGCGGTCCGCCTCGACGGCGAGGTCCTCGTCGACCTCGGGTACGCCGACCTCGGTGAGCTGTTCGCCGAGGCCGACTGGCAGGCCAGGGCCGCCGCCTCCGGCACCACCTACCCGGTCGAGGGCGCGGACTTCGCGCCGGTCGTTCCGAACCCCTCCAAGGTCGTCTGCGTCGGCCACAACTACACCAACCACATCAAGGAGATGGGCCGGGAGCTGCCGAACTACCCGACACTCTTCCCGAAGTTCGCCGAGACCCTGATCGGCGCGGGCGACGACATCGCCAAGCCGGCCGAGACCGACGCGCTCGACTGGGAGGTCGAACTGGCCGTCGTGATCGGCAAGCAGGTGCGCCGCGCCGACGAGCAGCAGGCCGCCGACGCCATCGCCGGATTCACCGTCATGAACGACATCTCGGTGCGCGACTGGCAGTTCCGCACCATCGAGTGGACCCAGGGCAAGATCTGGGAGGCCTCCACCCCGGTCGGCCCCTACGTCGTCACCCCCGACGAGGTCGGCGGCGTCCGCCCCGCGCTCGAGGTCAAGACCGTCGTCGACGGGCAGGTCATGCAGCAGGACGACACCGGCACGCTGCTGTTCGACCCGGTCTTCCTGGTGCAGTACATCTCCACCGTCATCACCCTGCGCCCGGGCGACATCATCGCCACCGGCACCCCGGCCGGCGTGGGCAACGCCCGCGACCCCAAGGTCTTCCTGCTCCCGGGCCAGACCGTGGTCACCGAGATCGCGGGCCTGGGCGCCTGCATCAACAAGGTGGTCGCCACATGACCGACGCCCCGCGGACGTTCGCCGACGCGCGCGAGTGGGCCCGTACCGGCACCGAGCTGGTACTGGCCGCGGTCGAGGATCTCGACGAGGCCGGCTTCGCCGCCGACAGTCTGCTGCCGGGCTGGACCCGCAAGCACCTGGCCGCGCACGTCGCCGCCAACGCCGACGCCCTGTGCAACCTCGTGCACTGGGCGGCAACCGGCGAGGAGACGCCGATGTACGCCTCCCCCGAGGAGCGTGCCGCCGGCATCGCCAAGGGCCCGGCCCTCTCCGCCGGCGAACTGCGCGCCTGGCTGGCCGACTCGGCCCGTCGGCTCGGCACGGACCTGGACGAACTGACCGACGAGCAGTGGCAGAACAAGGTCGTCACCGCTCAGGGCCGTACCGTCCCCGCCACCGAGTTGCCCTGGATGCGGTCCCGGGAGACCTGCGTCCACGCGGTCGACTTCGGCACCGGCGTCACCTTCGCCGACGTCCCGGCGGGCTTCCTGTCCGCCCTGGTCGACGAGATCAGCACCAAACGCGGGCTCACCGAGCTGCCCGACGGCCCTCTCCCCGAGGTCGCCGCCTGGCTGGCCGGGCGGCCCCACACGCTTGCCGACGCTCCCGAGCTCGGCCCGTGGCTCTGAGAGTTGAGGAAGTTCCATGACGAACCCTGATGTGATCGTCGTCGGCGGCGGCATCGGCGGCCTGGGCGCGGCGTTCTCGCTGACCCGCCAGGGCCTGAACGTGCGTCTGCTGGAGAGCGCCCCCGCCTTCGGCGAGGTCGGCGCCGGCATCCAGCTCGCCCCCAACTGCACCCGCATCCTCGACGACTACGGTCTCCTGGAGGAGGCCAAGAGCCTCGGCGTCGTTCCGGACTCCATGGTCATGCGCGACGCGGTCGACGGCGGCGAACTGACCCGCCTGGACCTGCGCGACCTGGAGAAGCGGTACGGCTACCCGTACATGGTGATCCACCGCAGCGACCTGCACGGCCTGCTGCTGCGCGCCTGTGAGCGGGCCGGCGTCGAGCTGGTCACCGACTCCCGGGTCACCTCGTACGAGAACGCCGACGGGGGCGCCCGCGTCACCCTCGCCTCCGGCGAGGTCCACGAGGCCGGCCTGGTCATCGCCGCCGACGGTCTGCACTCCGTCGCACGCAAGCTCCTCGTCGACGACCAGCCCGTCTCCTCCGCGTACGTCGCCTACCGGGGCACCGTGCCCGCCGAGACACCCCGTGTCCATGGCATCGACCTCAGCGAGGTCGTGGTCCACGTCGGCCCGCGCTGCCACTTCGTCCACTACGGCCTGCGCGGCGGCGAACTCCTCAACCAGGTCGCCGTCTTCGAGTCCCCCAAGGCCCTCGCCGGCCAGGAGGACTGGGGCACCCCGGACGAGCTCGACAACGCCTTCGCCGAGACCTGTGGCTTCGTCCAGGACGGCCTGCCGTTCATGTGGCGGGAAAAGTGGTGGCGGATGTTCGACCGCGAGCCGGTCATGAACTGGGTCCACGGCCGGATCGCGCTGCTCGGCGACTCCGCGCACCCGCCGCTGCAGTACATCGCGCAGGGCGCGATCATGGCCATCGAGGACGGCTGGGTGCTGGGCGAGCACGCCGCCCGCAACCGCGCCGAGGACGGCACGATCGACTGGAGTGCCGCGCTCGCCGCCTACGAGGCCGTCCGCCCGGAGCACTGCCGCCGCGTGCTGACCACGTCCCGCAAGTGGGGCGAGCTGTGGCACCTCGACGGTGTCGCCCGCGAGCAGCGCAATGTGCTGCTGCGTGCCCGCGACACCTACGACTACGCCTTCGTGGACTGGCTGTACGGCCCGACCGCGCTGACCCCGGACGAGGAGCCCCCCATGTTCACGCCGATCCCGCTGTCCTCGGCCCGTGTCGACGAGCCTGAGTCACCCGCCCTGGTGGGAGGACACTCCCAGTGAGCGACGCCTATCTCTACGCGGCCGCCCGCACCCCCTTCGGCCGGTTCAACGGCGCCCTGGCCGGCGTACGCCCCGACGATCTCGCCGCCACCGCGCTGACCGGCCTACTGGCCAGGACACCGGACCTGGATCACGCCGCGATCGGCGACGTGGTGTGGGGCAACGCGAACGGTGCCGGCGAGGACAACCGCAACGTCGGCCGGATGGCGGTGCTGCTGGCCGGGCTGCCGGTGAGTGTGCCCGCCACCACCGTGAACCGACTGTGCGGCTCCAGCCTGGACGCGGCGATCATCGCCTCGCGCACCCTGGAGTCCGGCGACGCGGACATCGTGGTCGCCGGCGGCGTGGAGTCCATGACCCGCGCGCCCTGGGTGCTGCCCAAGCCGGACCGCGCCTTCCCCGCCGGCCATGTCACGGCCGTCTCCACGACCCTGGGCTGGCGGCTGGTCAACCCTGCGATGCCGAAGGAGTGGACGGTTTCGCTGGGGGAGTGCAACGAACTGCTCCAGGAGAAGTTCTCGATCTCCCGGGAGCGCCAGGACGCGTTCGCCGTGCGCTCCCACCGGCTCGCGGCCCGGGCCTGGGACGACGGTTTCTACGACGGCTTGGTCCTCCCCACGGCGGGGCTCGCTCGCGACGAGGGCATCCGCCCCGACACCGACCTCGGGAAACTGGCGGCTCTGAAGCCGTCGTTCCGCCCGGACGGGACGATCACAGCCGGTAACGCCTCCCCGCTCAGCGACGGGGCGTCGGCCGTGCTGCTGGGCACCGAGGCTGCGGCCGACCGGATCGGGCTGCGGCCCCTCGCCCGGATCGCCGGCCGGGGAGCGCACGCCGTCGAGCCGCAGATGTTCGGTTACGCCCCCGTGGAGGCCGCCGAGCAGGCGCTGCGCCGGGCCGGTATCCGCTGGAGCGACGTGGGCGCGGTGGAGCTGAACGAGGCGTTCGCGGTGCAGTCGCTCGCCTGCGTGGACGCCTGGGGCATCGACCCGGAGATCGTCAACACCCGGGGTGGCGCCATCGCCCTCGGCCATCCGCTGGGCGCCTCGGGCGGCCGGCTGCTGGGCACCCTGGCGAAGGTGCTGCGCGAGCGGCGCGAACGCTGGGGCGTCGCGGCCATCTGCATCGGCGTGGGCCAGGCCCTCGCCGTGGTCCTGGAGAACGTCACCGACGAGGTGAGCGGCTGATGGGCGTGACCATCGCGGCGACGGCCGACGAGGCCGTGGCGGGCGTCGAGGACGGTGCGACGGTGCTGGTGGGCGGATTCGGTCTGGCGGGCATGCCGTTCGACCTCATCGACGCGCTGATCCGGCAGGGCGCCGGTGACCTGACCGTCGTGTCCAACAACGCCGGCAACGGGGACGTGGGCCTGGCCGCACTCCTCAAGGCGGGCCGGGTGCGCAAGGTCGTCTGCTCCTTCCCCCGGCAGAGCGACTCCCATGTGTTCGACGAGCTGTACCGGGCCGGGCGGGTGGAGCTGGAGGTGGTGCCGCAGGGCACCCTCGCCGAACGGATGCGGGCCGCCGGGGCGGGCATCGGGGCCTTCTACTGCCCCGTCGGCGTCGGCACCCCATTGGCGGAGGGCAAGGAGATCCGGGAGATCGACGGACGTGCTCACGTCCTGGAGTACCCGATCAAGGGGGACGTGGCCCTGATCTCGGCGCACCGTGCGGACACCATGGGCAACCTCGTCTACCGCAAGACCGCCCGGAACTTCGGCCCCGTCATGGCCACGGCGGCCACGACGGTCGTCGCCCAGGTCACCGACGTGGTGCCCGCCGGTGAGATCGATCCGGAGAACGTGATCACCCCGGGCATCTACGTCGACCGCCTCGTGCGGGCCGAGGCCCGCCGGCTCACCGTGCAAGGAGCCCGCTGATGACGCCAACGACCACACAGCCCGTGGAGCACACGGACCGGGGCCCGCTGAGCACCGACGAGCTCGCGGCCCGCATCGCCCGTGACATCCCGCCCGGTTCCTACGTCAACCTCGGCATCGGGCAGCCGACCAGGGTCGCCGAGCACCTGTCGGCGGACGCGGGGATCGTGCTGCACACGGAGAACGGCATGCTCGGCATGGGGCCGGCCGCGACCGGCGACGAGGTGGACCCCGACCTCACGAACGCCGGAAAGGTACCGGTCACCGAGCTGCCCGGGGCGGCGTACTTCCACCACGCCGACTCCTTCGCGATGATGCGTGGCGGCCACCTCGACGTGTGCGTCCTCGGCGCGTTCCAGGTCTCGCAAGCCGGTGACCTGGCCAACTGGCACACCGGCGACCCCGACGCCATCCCCGCCGTGGGCGGCGCGATGGATCTCGCCGTCGGAGCGCGGCAGGTGCTGGTGATGATGAAGCTGTTCACCCGGGACGGCGCCCCCAAGCTCGTCCCCGCGTGCACGTACCCGCTCACCGGTACCGCCTGCGTCGGCCGCGTCTACACCGACCACGGCGTCTTCGCCACCGGCCCGGACGGTGTCCGCGTCCTGGAGACGTACGGCACCACGGTCACGGAGTTGCGGGAACGGCTCTCCGTCGACCTGCTAATCTGAGCAGGTTGGGTTTACGACATGTTAAAGATCATTACGCTACGTATAGCGTGGAGCCGGTATGTACGCTCGCCGTGCAGTGGCGCGTTAGGATCCGGTCATGGCGAACCTTCGTGAGGCGCAGAAGCAGATGACGCGCCGTCTGCTGCTGGAGTCAGGGCTTGAGCTGTTCAAGACGAAGGGGTATTCCGCCACCACGGTCGACGACATCGCGACCGCGGCGGGCACCACACGCGTCACGTTCTACGCGTACTTCCCCTCCCGCAGCGACCTGATGAAGGCACTTATCGACGAGCAGCTCAACGAGGCGCTGCAGCGCGTCCGTTCCCACGAGCACGGCTCGACGGCGCAGGACCTCGTCGCCACCGTCGTCGACGGAACACCGGAAGCGATCAAGGCGTGGCTGCGGCGAACCGCCGACAACTGGCCGGCCATCCGGCCGATCATCCGCATCGGCCGCGATGCCGCGGTGATCGAGCCGGAGCTGGCCGACCTGGTCGAGCGATGGCTGGAGGAGGCCATCAGCGACATCGAGGACGGGCTGACGGCGGCCGGGCGATTCGAGCCTCATCAGCGTCACTTCCGGGGCGTTCTCGCGATGGCACAGCTCGACTTCGTCGCCCAGAACTGGCACCGCGCCGACTGGAAGATCACCCATGAGCAGATGCTGGGCGAGCTCAGTGCCAGCTGGGTGGATCTGCTGACCTGACATGGCTCTGCTGACCTGACCGACACGGTCCGGGCGGTGGGCGTCAGTCCTGTTTCGGCGCCGCGTCGAACAGCAGCGCCCGGAGCCACTCGATGAAGTGGTGATCGGACAGTCGGGGGTTCCAGACCATGTCGATCCCCAGCCCGGGAAGCGGGAACGGGAACTCCTCGATCCGCAGATCGGCAAGCGTCCGCATGGTGGCGGCGACCTGGTGGCGCAGGAGGGCGACGCCCTCCGCGCGTGCGACCAGGAACGGCACCAGCAGGAAGTCGGAGATCCACAGGCCGACGCGATAGGGGATCCCCTGCTCCTCCAGCACCGGATACGGGAAGACGCGCCGATCGGTGTCCACGACGATGTGTGGCTGGGTGGTCAGGAGGTCGAGCGCGCTCGCTTCCGGCGGTGCGTCCGGCGAGGCCACCACCACACAGCGGTCGTTGTACAGGCGCTCGCGCGGGTAGGGCGAGAAGTGTCCCTCGGAGATCAGCGCGACGTCGACTCCCCTGTCGGTGAAGGTGGCCTCGTTCGGCACCGTGATCGTACGCACCCGCAACGTGACATGCGGAGCGCCCTCGGCGACGAGCCGCATCAGCCGGGGGCCGACGACGAAGGCCGTGCTGTTCGTCATGGCGACGGTGACAACGCGCTGGTCCTTGGCGGGGTCGAAGACGGGGAAGTTCACGATCTGCGCGGTCTGCTGCAGGGCGCTGCGCAGCGGCGCGATCAGCTCCAGTGCCCGCGGGGTCAGCGTGACTCCCGGACCCTGACGGACGACGAGGTCGTCGCCCAGCAGCCGCCGCATCCTCGTGAGGGCGTGACTCATCGCCGGCTGGGACAGACCGACCCGTTCCGCCGCCTTGGTCACCGAACGTTCCTCGAGGAGCGCGAGGAGGGGCACCAGCAGGTTGAGGTTGACCGACGCCAGTCGGTCCAGCCCCGAGCCCGCGGTGCCCTCTCCCTGGTCGCCCATGCAACAAACCCTACGCGGCCGCCCGGGCAGTACGACGCAGCCGGGGGATGGGGATCCGGTGGTTGAGCGCCGCGGCCACACCGGTGCCGTCGCCGTGCGACCAGCGCATCAACGCCGGTCCGCCACCAGGCCCGCCGTCGACGTACGTCGGTTCCCCGTCCAGCGGCAGATCGCCCACCACCTTCAGGCTCAGCCCGAACTGCTCGGTCCAGAAGTACGTCTGGAACCGCAGCGGCGGTGCGTCGTCGCCGTGTACGAGTGCCCTCGCGGCGACCTTCGCCTGCTCGATCGCGCTGCTCCAGAGAGGGACGCGGCGCAGCCCGTGCGGAGTGGGGAAGGCCGCGAGGTCACCCACGGCGGCGACGTCGGGGCGGACCAGTCCTCGCGAGTCGACCGGGACGACGCCCTTCGCCGTGAGCCCCGTGTCCGCGAGCCACTCCGTGTTGGGCACGTCGCCGACGGCGGTCAGGAGGATGTCCGCCTCGAGGACGGCGCCGTCGTCGAGCACCACTCGGGCCTCCCCCGCGCGCTGTTCGAGCCGCGCCGAACCGGTCTCGACGAGGGTGAGCCCCAGGTCCAGCGCGGCCTGGACGAACACGTCGGCGAGGTACGGACCGAGCTGGGCGATCAGGGGAACCCCTTGGGAGACCAGGGTGACCCGGCAGCCTGCGGCCAGGCATCCGGAGGCGACCTCCATGCCGAGCGCGCCTCCGCCCACCACGACGACCGACGGCCGGTCCGCCAGCCGGTCCCGCAGCCGGAGGGCGTCGTCGAGCCCGCGCAGGGTGAACTCCTCGGGCAGCTCGGACAGCCGTCGCGCGCGGGAGCCGGTGGCGAGGACGAGGCGGTCGTACGGCAGCGCCGAGCCGTCGTCGAGGGTGACGAACCGGCGCTCGGGGTCGAGCCCGGTCGCACGCACACCCAGCAGCTCCGTCGCCCCGTGCCCGGCCGGCGGAAGCTCGTGCGACGACATGTCGTCGCCGTCGAGCAGAAGTGCCTTCGACAGGGCGGGGCGGCTGTACGCCGGGTGCGGTTCGTCACCGACGATGGTCAGCTCGCCGTCGAAGCCGGCCTCACGGAGCGTGTCGGCCGCGGTGAGCCCGGCGATCCCGTTGCCGACGACGACCACGCGGTTCAGCGTGCCGCCGCTCATGCGACCCTCAGCGCCGCGACCGGACACACGCGGGCCGCGGCCTTCGCCAGGGCGGCGTCGGCTCCGTCGACCTCCTCGCGGTCGAGCACCAGCTCGCCCTCGTCGTCGAGATGCATGAGCTGCGGGGCGGCCTCCTCGCACAGGCCGTGGCCCTCGCATCGGGGGCGGTCGAGAACGATCTTCATGCGGGGATCACCTCCAGGACGGGGAGCTCTTCGATGCTCCGGGTGATGTTGCTGGGGACACGGACCTCGGGTCCGACGACGAGGCGCTTGACGCGCCGGGAGAGCGCTTCGATCACGGCGTGGGCCTCCAGGCGGGCGAGTCCTTGGCCCGCGCAGCCGTGCGGGCCGTAGCCGAACGAGAGGTGGTCGACCGGACCGCGCTCGACGAGGAAGGTGTCCGCGTTCTCATAGTGCCGGGGGTCGCGGTTGCCTGCGCCGAACAGGATCGCGATCTGCGCACCCGCGGGGATGACGGCCCCGTCGATCTCGACGTCCTTGACGGCGCGCCGGCCCCAGGCGTGGACGGGAGCCCAGAAGCGCAGCACCTCGTTGAACGCTCCCGGCACCAGCGACGGATCACTGCGGACCAGGTCGAGTTGGTCGGGGTGCGAGCCGAAGAGGGCGACGACGTTGCCGATCGCCGCCACGGTGGTGTCGACGCCGGCGCCCAGGTACTGGTGGATGATGTGGCCGGCCGTGTTCGGAGGGACGGCGCCACGTGCCTCGGCGTCGAAGATGCCGCGGCCCACGGACCCTTCCTCCAGGTCGTCCGCCGTGACCTCGGAGCACCATCCGTAGAGCTCGCCGGCGATCGGGAAGTTCTCGGCCGTGCGCTGGTTCATCGGGCCGAGGACCTGCATGGCGGCCTGACCCCAGCGCAGCATGTTCTCCCGCACGTGGCCCCTGAAGCCGATCAGGTCAGCGACGACCTCCAGGGGAAAGGCACGGGCGAGGGCGTCGATCGCCTCGAAGGAGCCCTTGCCGACGAGCTCGGCGACGAGTGCGTCCGCCTTGGCCTCGATCCGCCCCTTCAGACCGCGCAGCGCGCGCGGCGAGAGGTTCTCGGTGAGCGTTGCGCGCAGCCGGGTGTGCACCGGCGGGTCGGACGCGAGCGAGGTGCCGGTGAGGGCCTCGTTGGCCATCAGGTTGAACGCGATCGAGGTCGAGGAGTACGACTCCCAGTCCGCGAGTGCGCCGCGTATGACGTCGTACCGAGTCAGCGCGTACACGTCGTTCCGCCGGAGGTGGACGACGGGGCCCTCTTCCCGCAGTTCGGCGTACACGGGGTACGGGTCGAGCACGACCTCGTCGGCGAAGAGGTCGATGTCGGAGGTGGGTGGGTTGGTCATGCCCGCCAGTGAAGTGGCCGCCATTACATTCAGCAAGTGAATGTTTTACATGCTGTTACATGCATGGCATTCATGTGTGCTATTTGTCCGTCCTACCCTGCGTGTATTGTTTTTTCTCGGTGTTCATTTCATTGACGTCGTGTAAACCGAATGAGTACCGTGGCTACACGCCATGGGGTGCAGTGCACCCCACCCCGGAGGACACGTGAGGCAGGCATGAGCGGCAAGAGCAACACCGTGAACACCGTCCTGGGCCCAGTGCCTGCTGACGAACTGGGCGTCGTCTCGGTCCACGAGGCGCTGCTGTCAGTGGTTCCGGGTGCGGAGTACGCCTTCGACGTCACCATCGACCGCGCCGAGGTCTTCGAGGCGCTCGCCGCGAAGCTGAAGGACTTCCGCGCCCATGGCGGCGGCACGATCGTCGACAGCACCGGCATGTTCCACGGCCGGGACGTCCGGCTGTACGAGACCCTCTCCCGCACGACCGGCGTGCACATCGTCGCCTCGACGGGCCAGGGCCCGGAGGAGCTGCTCGGCGGCTACTTCCTCACGCCGCAGACCAACCCGCCGACGCCATGGCCGGCCGGGAAGTTCGCCGATCTCTTCACCGAGGAGATCACCGAGGGCATGGTGGTCCCGCGCGTGGAGCGACGCGGCGCCGCCGGCCTGGTGGCCACCACCGCGACCCTCGAGGGCATGACCGCGACCGACGAGAGCCTTTTCCGCGGTGCGGCCCGGACCGCCCTGAGCACCGGCGTCGCGGTCTCCATCCGCTACGGGAGCGATGCCGTCCACGACCTCGGCATCGTCCTGGAGGAGAAGCTGCCGGCCGACCGCGTCGTCGTCGGCGGACTCGACCGCAAGGACGCCGTCGCCGCCGGCGCGCCCCTCGAGATCGCCCGCCGCGGCGCCTGTGTCGCACTCGACCACGTCGGCGTGGAGGACGAGGCCCACATCACCGATGCCGAGCGCGCCGCCCTGGTCGCCGGCCTCGTGCAGGCCGGCTTCGGCAACCGGATCCTGCTCTCGAGCAACGCGACCGGGGTGGCGAAGGGCCACGCCGGCAACGACCTGCCGTACAGCTACGTCCTGACCACCTTCGTCCCACTCCTGAAGGCGCAGGGTCTCAGCGACGAGGACGTGGAGCGGATTCTCGTGGAGAACCCGCGCGACCTGCTGTCGGTGCGCTGAGCGCGCCGACGCGAACACCCATCAAGTCCCTTTTCTCGAAGGTGAGTTCTGTGTCGCGAGTAAATACCGTCCTGGGGCCGGTCCCGACCGAGGAGCTGGGTCTCGTGGCCGTCCACGAGCACATCGGCTACGGCATGCCCGGCTCCGAGCTGGACACGAAGTGGTGGAAGGCCCCCGAGCAGCGGTATGAGGAAACCGTCCCGAAGCTGCGCACGTTCCACGAGCACGGCGGCGGCACCTTCGTCGACGCGACCGGGATCTGCAACGGCCGTGACGTCGACTACTACAAGTCGCTGTCGGCGAAGACCGGCGTCCACATCGTCGCCTGCACCGGCTTCGTCGGCGGCGACACCGCACTGCCGCACTTCGCCCGGGCCGGTGTGGACTACCTGACCCGGCAGTTCGTCCACGAGATCACCGTCGGCATCGGCAGCACCGGCAGCCTCGCCGGTGTCATCAAGGTCGGGGTGAGCCGCGGCGGCCGTATGACGGACCTGGACAAGCGCATCTACCGCGCCGCGGCCCGCGCCTCGCTCACCACGGGCGTCCCGATCCTGACCCACCTCGCGATCGACGCCGAGAACGCGATCGCGATCTTCAACGAAGAGGGTCTCCCCCTGGACCGCGTCCTGTTCGGGCACGTCGACGACGGCGTGAACGCCGACAAGACGCGTGACGTCTGGATCGCGGAGCAGGGCGGTCGCATCGGCTTCGACACCTTCGGCTACGAGACCGACCTGCCGGACCCCCCGTTCTGGGCCCGCCCCCGCAAGGAGCGCCTCGACCACTTCCTCCGCTTCATCGGTGAAGGCCGACTGAAGCAGGTCCTCGCCTCCGCCGACGCCAACTGCAGCCCGCTGGGCTGGCCGGGCGTGAAGGGACACACCGTCAACTACATCTTCGAGGACCTCATCCCGGACCTCCGCGCCGCCGGCCTCGACGAGGCCTCGATCAAGACGATCTTCGTCGACAACCCGGCCGACTTCCTGACCATCCAGAAGTAGAGAGAACCACCATGCAGCCCTCAGACCTGAACAACCTGAAAGTCGCCATCGTCGGCGCGGGGTACGGCGGCGCGGCGGCAGCCAAGGCCCTGAGCTTGCTCGGCGCCGATGTCGACGTCTACGAGCAGGCGAACCAGATCCGGGAGGTCGGTGCCGGCATCGGTCTGCGTCCGGCCACCATCAACCGCTTCCGCGAGTGGGGAATCTTCGACGCGATCGCGAAGGTGAGCTCGCCCAGCGAGTACTTCGAGATCCTCACGGCCACCGCTGAGCCGATCATGAAAGAGGCGTGGCCGGCCGCCGGCGAGCAGACCCACACCCACTTGATCCACCGCGGTGACTTCATCGACGCCCTCCTCGGTGTGCTTCCCGCGGGCATGGTCCACCTCGGCCACAAGCTGGAGTCGGTCCAGGACAACGGCGACAGCTCCACCCTCACCTTCGCCGGCGGCAAGACCGTCGAGGCCGACCTGGTCGTCGGTGCCGACGGCATCAAGTCGGTGGTGCGCCGGCAGCTGTTCAGCGACAAGGGCCCGGTGTTCTCGGGTGAGCACGCCTACCGCACGGTGATCCCCGCCGACGACGCCCACGGGATGGTCGTCGACGACAACCTCCGGATGTACATCGGCCGGGGCACGAAGATCTACCTGCTGCCGCTGCGCCACCGGGGCCAGGTGTCGTTCGACATCACCGCCCTGTGCCCGGACAGCACCTGGGCACCGCAGGTCACCAAGGACGACCTCCTGGCCACGGTGGAAGGCTTCGATGAGCGTCTCGTGAACATCACCCGCGACCTCGACATGGACACCGTGAGCATCCGCGCGGTCTACGACATCGACCCGGTCGACACGTGGCACTCGGACTCCGTCGTCCTCGTGGGCGACGCGGCCCACTCGATGCTGCACCACCAGGGCCAGGGCGCGAACTCGGCCATCGAGGACGCCGGAGCGCTCGCCGACGCCCTGCGGCAGGCGGACTCCCTGAAGGAGGCGCTGGCCCTGTACCAGGCCACCCGCAAGCCGGTGACCGACGAGCTGCAGCGCATCTCGCGTCAGGGATGGACCGAGGAAGAGATCGATGACGTCTTCCCCGGTCAGAAGCCCGCAGCCGCTGCCCCGCAGGAGCGACGTCATGCCGCTGCATCCTGAGATCGCCAAGGTTCTCGCCGGCCTGCCCGCCCTGCCCGAAGGTCCCCTCGACCCGGTCTCCATGCGCGCCGCGGACGAGGCGCACGTCGCTCCCCTCGAGGAGCGCCTGCCGCTCCACGCGGTCGAGGACGTGACCGCGCGGGCGGCGTCGGGCGAGGTACCAGTACGGATCTACACGCCGGTCGAGGCCGATGGCTACGGCGTGCTGGTCTACTTCCACGGCGGTGCCTTCTTCCTCGGCAGCCTGGACACGCACGACCACGTCGCGCGCTCGCTGGCGAAGGAGACCGGGCTCAAGGTCGTCTCCGTCGGCTACCGCCTGGCGCCCGAGGCTGCCTTCCCCGCCGGTCTCGACGACTGCTACGCGGTCGTGCGCTGGGTCGCCGAGGAGGGCGGGAGCCTGGCCTGGGACGGCACGACCCTCGCCCTCGCCGGCGACAGTTCCGGTGGCACCTTCGTCGCGGCGGTCGCGGCCAGGGCGCACGACGACGGCTTCGACCGGATCACGCACCAGGTCCTCTACTACCCCTCGCTCGACCTCGACTTCGACATCGACCGCTATGCCTCGCTGCGGGAGAACGCCGTGGGCTTCGGCCTGGAGACGGCAGGGCTGAAACCCTTCAACGCCTTCTACATCGACAGCGGCGCCGACCCCGCGGACCCCCTCGTCTCGCCGATCAAGCGGGCGGACCTCAGCGGGCTGCCGCCGGCCCTCGTCGTCACCGGGGAGTACGACCCGATGCGCGACGAGGGCGAGCTCTACGGCCGGCGGTTGCGGGAGGCCGGCGTGGAGGCGACGGTGAGCCGGTACGAGGGTGCGGGCCATGGATTCGTCCAGCACTTCCCCTGGATCCCGGAGTACCACAAGGTCTTCGAGGAGACGCGCGACTTCCTCGGCCGGCGCTGACCGGGCCGACCGGGTACGAGTTCAGAAAGAGGACCATGACGCACGCAGCCACCGTCCATCCCCTGGTCTCGCCGTGGGGCCGGTTCGGTCTCTACAGCTTCTTCATCGACGCACCCGAGCCGGCCGTCGTCGACACCGGGATCGGCTCCTCGCCCGCCGAAGGGATGGCTCCCGCCCTCGAGGCGATCGGGCGCCGTATCGAGGACGTGCGCTGGATTCTGCTGACCCACGGTCACATCGACCACGTCGGCGGGGCGTACGCCCTGTGGGAGCTCACCGGACGGCGGGCGCAGGTGGTGATCCACGAGGCCGACGCGCCGATGCTCCGTTCGCGGCGGGCCCACGTGGAGGAGTACCTCGCGGGACGGGGCCGGTACCTGGGCGACCCGGAGGGAGAGGCGAAGGTGACGGCCGCCGCGAACGCCGTCATCTCCGGCGAGATGGAGCCAACCCTGCTCGTCAAGGGCGGCGAGACCCTCTCCCTCGGCGGCGACGTCACCGTCTCGGTGCACTCGATACCGGGCCACACGCCCGGATCGGTCGCCTACGTCGTCGACGGGCAGCGCTCCGTGTTCGTCGGCGACTCCGTACAGGTCCACGGGGCCGCCAACGGCTTCCCCGGCTACACGGACCCGGTCGCCTACCGCGCCGGTCTGGAGTACCTGCGCGACGAGATCCGTCCGCAGTACCTGTACCTCGGACACCCCTACCGCCGCGCCGACGGCACGCCGTACGGCGTCGAGCTCGACGCCACGCAGGCCCAGGAGGCCATCGACCAGAGTCTCGCCGTCGAGGGCCGCGTCGCCGCGGCCGCCTGCGGCTGCCTGGAAGCCGGCCTGAAGGAGACGGACTCGCCGTACTCCCCGTTCGCCCGTACCGCCGAGGAGCTCGGCTACACCGGCGACCCCACGCTCGAGCCGTCGCCGTTCTTCACGTCGATGCACGGCTACCGCACGCAGCACAACCAGAACTCGTAGTACAGGAGTTTCGCACTCATGACCGACTTCCAGACGATTCAGGCGGGCCGGCAGGAGATCGCCGTCCGCAAGGATCTCCGAGTGCCGATGCGCGACGGTGTCATGCTGGCGGCCGACACCTACAGCGGCGTCGACGACAAGCCGCGTCCGGCGCTCGTGGCGCTCAGCCCGTACGGCAAGGAACTGCAGGCTCTCGCGCTCACCACGCCGCCGCAGCGGCGCCCCAGCCCGATGTGGGACGGATGCATCGAGGCCGGTGACATCGCGCGCGTCGTCCAGGAGGACTACGTTCACGTCATCGGTGACCTGCGCGGCTCCGGCGCCTCCGAGGGCGAGCACATCGGCAACTACAACGCCGGTGGCGTCTCGCTCGGCCAGGACGCGTACGACTTCATCGAGTGGGTCGCACAGCAGCCGTGGTGCGACGGGAACGTCGGCATGATCGGCATCTCCTACTTCGGCTCGATGCAGGTGCTGGCGGCGGCCGAGCGTCCGCCGAGCCTCAAGGCGATCTTCGTCAGCGGCGGCCACTACGACTTCTACGAGACCACCTACCACGGCGGCGTCATGTGGTTCATGCCGCGTGCCGCCCGTGAGGGCCGCGGTGGCGACTCCGGCTGGGCCTTCACCGACGGCGTCAAGTCCCGCATGCTCGAGACCTTCTCCCCCGAGGAGATCAAGGAGAAGGTCGCCAAGCGGCTGCAGGACCCGGACGTGGCCGCCTGGCCCAACCTGGTCCACGTGCTGAACTACCCGAAGAACCACGAGGCCTGGTTCGACATCGTGATGAACGAGGTCGACGGCGACTGGTACGAGGAGCGCAACCCGATCACGCTCGCGCCCAACATCGACATCCCCGTCTGGCTCCAGATCGACCAGGGCCGCGGCTGGACGATGGACGGCACCATCGAGGTGTACAAGGCGCTGAAGGGCCCGAAGAAGCTCGACATCGGCCCCTACCCGCCGATGCAGTCGCGCCCCTTCATCGAGGAGCACGACAAGATGTTCCGCTGGTACGAGTACTGGCTCAAGGGCATCGACAACGGGATCATGGACGAGCCCGCCGTCACCGTCCACGTCGAGGGCTCGCGCGAGACCGTCACCGGCGCGCAGTGGCCGCCGAAGGGCGTGGAGCACAAGTCGCTCTACTTCCGCCCGCGCCGCAAGCTGTCCTTCGAGCCTGAGCTCATGGGCGCCGAGCACGCCGCCCCCGACGGCTTCTACCAGGCGCCGCTGACGGTGACCGACAAGGTGGAGACCCTCAGCTGGAGTACCGCTCCGTTCACCGAGCCCACCGAGATGATCGGTCAGGGAGCGGCGCACCTCTTCGTGGAGATCGACCAGCCCGACACGAACTTCATCCTGCGCATGTGGGACGAGGCCCCGGGCGGCAGGCGTCAGCTCATCACGACCGCCTACCTCAAGGCCTCGCACCGCGAGCTCGACGAGAAGCGCACCACGGAGGGCGACCCCCACCACCCGCACACCCGGGCGGTGCCGGTCGAGCCGGGGAAGATCGAGGAGTACGTGCTGCGCGTGTACCCGTTCGGGGCGACGTTCCTGCCGGACCACAAGCTGGTTGTGGAGCTCTCCAACACCGAGCCGCTGGCCGACGAGCACAACGCCCTGCTGCCGCCGGACGCCTTCCACCTGCCGGTGGGCCGCCCGGTCACCCACAAGATCTACCGCGACGCCGCACACCCCTCCCGGCTCGTGCTGCCGTTCACGACATCCACGGCAACGGACGCGACACGGTAGGGCTCTGCGCGCAGTCACGAAGGAGACCGGCGCAGCGGTTGAGGCGGGCGCCACCGAGGCGCGTGGCCTTGTCCGCCCCCGGGCGCCCTGGCGGGGCGAGGACCGCCAGGGCGCACTCTTCGACGCGTGAGCGGAGGGCGTCCGGCCCATGGGCCCGGCGCCCGCGTGCTCAGGCTGTGTCCCGGTCTTCCCAGTGGTCTCGGAACCATGCCAAGGTCTCGGCGAGCAGTTTGCGGTCGTGGTCCTTCTCCCGCAGTGACAGACGAAAGTCGGGGCGCAGCTCCAGTTGCCCTCCGGGATGTCGACGCCATCGAGGTCGTTGAGCCGCCTGAGGAGTTCAGCACGCAGTGCGCGGTCGGTGAACGGTTCGCGTGCCGCCAGGTACTGGAACACCACCTCCGCCGTGCCGCCACGCGCGCCTGATCGTCTCCTGGGTGTCTCGCACGGTCGCCAGGTGATTGTGCGTCAAACGCCTTTGTCAGTGCCTCCCCATAGGGTTCAAGCATCACTCGGGGAGCCTCGGCAAAGGAGCAGAAACGTGTCCGCCAACAAGATCCAGCACAAGGTGAATCACGTCGCGCTGGTAGTGGACTGTTCGGGTTCCATGCATCAGCACCAGGGGCAGCTCATCCGCGTCGTGGATGAGTTCGTAGCGGGTCTGAAGGCTGAGTCGGACAGTCTCGGCCATGAGACCCGGATCAGCCTCTACTCCTTCGACCACAAGGTGGAGAACCTGGTCTGGGACATGGACGTGAAGCATCTGCCGTCCATGCGGGGTCTGTACAAAGTCAACAATGGCGCTACAGCCCTCATCGAGGCTTCTCTGAAGTCCCTGGACGACCTGGGCCATATCTGGGAGAAATACGGCGAGCACAGCTTCCTCCAGATCGTGGTGACGGACGGCGAGGAGAACGCCTCGGGGGGCGACAGGCGGCACGACGGCGATATGACCATCCTCGGCCCCTGGCTCGACAAGATCACGGCAAAGATGGGCGGGCTTCCGGGCCACTGGACGTCCGCGATCCTCGTTCCGAACTCCCTGGCGAAGCGCACCGCCCAGAATTACGGTTTCCCGGCCGGAAACATCGCCATCTGGGATGCGGATTCCCAGGAGGGTGTCGAGGAGGCGATCGGCACTGTGCGCGCTGCCGCCACCAGCTTCCTCCGGGGCCGCGAGCAGGGCGTGCGCGGCACGAAGAACCTGTTCGCCGTTGGCCAGGACATATCGGTTGACGAGGTGCGGGCGAACCTCGAACCGATTCCGGCCGACAAGTATCGGCTCCTGAAAGTCGACAAGGAGGTCGAGATTCGCCCCTTCGTCGATTCGCATCCGGGCGTGACGTACGAGCGCGGTTCGTGTTACTACCAGCTGGGCGCCAGGGCTCAGGTTCAGCCGAACAAGGAAGTCATCGTGGTCGAGAAGGACACCGATCGCGCCTATACGGGCGCCGCGGCGCGCAGCCTTCTGTTCGGTACGGGTATCCAGGGGACCGTCTCCGTGAAGGCGGGGAACAATCCCAAGTTGGAGGTGTACGTGCAGAGTCGTTCGGTGAATAGAAAGCTCAAGCCGAAGACGCGTCTGCTCATCATGCTCTGAAATTCAAGAAAAGAGCTCAGTCGGGCACGGGCCCGCGTATGGCCTGTACCGCCAGTAGACGAAGAACCTGCGAGATTCCGGCGCTCCATGTGCACGGCCGCCGTCTCACGAGTGACCGGGCGCCGAGGTACAGGTGGCCCGCAGGACACCGATCTTCCGGGAGAGGATGATCAGCGCCTTCCGTGCCGCGTCCTACGGTGAGGCGCACAGCGATATACGCGATGCCGCCGCCGGCTGAACACACCTGGGGGCTCATCCCTCCCTCCCTCCTCGTCGGTCTCGGCGGTGGGCGGATCGCGCAGGGACAGCAGGCCGCCACCCGGTCCCGGTCCGTCGCCGGCACCCGGCGGACGGTAGCCGTCCGTCGCCGGCGAAACTCAGCCGTAGGGGTCGATGCCCCAACGCGCACAGTGCGTTCGCCCGACCTGCAAAGTGATCAGCTTTGCACCGGGGAGGCGCCGGAGGTGGCACGGCTGCCTCCCTGCCATCCCGGTCAGCGGCTTCGGGCTCGACGGCATGTGCGAGCGCCGCGTGCGTCGGCGGCCGCCTCGGGGAAGTGTCACGCCCCGAAGGCGGGTTCGAAGTGGTCGGCGAACTACCCCTGCATTCCGGCCCCTTGGAAGAAGCGGTCCGCTTGGACGAGGAGCGCCGCGGGGGTCAGCGCCAGTCGGGAGCGCCTGAAGCGGGTGTGAGGACACTCTCGATCTTCGTCCGTATCTCCCGCATGACCGCGACGATCCGGGCCCTGTGCTCCTCGCCGAGTCGCGCCACCGGCACCGAGCAGCTGATGGCGTCGGTGGCCGGCGTGTCGTACCTCAGGGCGAAGCCGAAGCCCGCGATGCCGGGCACCGTCTCCTCGTATTCGACGGAGTAGCCGCGCTTCCGTACTTCGGCGAGGTCGGCGAGCAGCGTGGCGCGTTCGGTGTGGGTGTTCTCCGTGAGGGCTGCCAAAGGGCCTTCAGGGAGCGGGAGCTGGTCGTCGGGGCGCTCGGCGAGCAGAGCCTTGCCGAGGGCTCCGGCGTGGGCCGGGATTCGGCGGCCGACCCGGCTGATGGTGCGCAGGTACTCGTGGGACTCGCGCGTGGCGAGGTAGATGACGTTGGGTCCGTCGAGCCGGGCCAGATGAATCGTCTCGCCCAGCGCGTCCGAAGCCTCGTCGAGATAGGGGCGGGCCGTGCGCACGTGTGGGTCGCTGTCCAGGTAGCTCGTGCCCGTGTGCAGGGCGCGGATACCGATGCCGTAGAGGGAGCCGGTCGTGTCGGAGCGCACCCAGCCGCAGTCGACGAGGGTCTGCAGCAGTTGGTACATGCTGCTGCGCGGGACGTCCAGTTCCTTGGCGAGTTCGTCCAGGCGCGCGGGCCGGTCGCCCCGCGCGGCGAGCAGTTCGAGCAGTGCGACGGTCCGGGCCGCCGACTTCACCCCACGGACCCCGCTGCTTTCCGGCATGGCCTCATTCTAAATCCGCGTTGGCGCACCCATTGACCGCACCCTGGTCACCCACCTAACCTCCGTCCCCATACATGTACGTCATCTGCATATGGGGATGGGATTCATGGAACGGTTCAGTGCGGAGATCGAAGGCGTCGCTCATCGGCTGCGCGAGGGCATGGCGGGCGGAGTGCTGTCTTTCCCTCTCACGAGCTTCCGGGACGACGGCAGCCTCGACCTGGAGTCGTACAGGGCGTATCTGACGGCCCAGCTGTTCACCGCACCTGGCGCGGTGTTCCCGGCTTGCGGAACCGGGGAGTTCAGCGCGCTGGACGAGGACGAGTACCGTGCGGTTGTCGAGGCCACGGTCGAGGTCGCCGACGGCCGGCTGCCCGTGGTGGCGGGGATCGGCTACGGCTGGGCACAGGCATTGCGGTTCGCCCGCATCGCGGAGGAGGCCGGCGCCGATGCCCTGCTGGTGCTGCCGCACTACCTGGTCGGAGCCCCGCAGGACGGTCTGATCGAGCAGCTGCGCCGGATCGCGGCCGGTACCCGGCTGCCGCTCATCGCATACCAGCGCGGCCGGGTCGTCTTCACCGCCGCGAGCGTGCGCCGGATCGCCGAGATCCCCACGGTCATCGGCCTGAAGGACGGGCACAGCGACCTCGATCGGCTCCAGCGCCTCACCCTCGCCGCACCCGACGGCTTCCTCTTCTTCAACGGCGCCGCCACCGCCGAGATGCAGGCCCGCGCGTACGCCACCGTCGGCGTCCCGGCCTACTCGTCGGCCGTCCACGCGTTCGCGCCGGAGATCGCCGACGCCTGCTTCACCGCCCTGCGGCGCGGCGACGACGAGGAGGTGAACAAACTGCTGCGCGACTTCTACGTCCCGCTGGTCGAGCTGCGCGACCGGGCACCGGGTTACGCCGTGTCTCTGGTCAAGGCCGCGGCCCGACTGCGAGGCCTGCCGGTCGGCCCCGTACGCGCCCCGCTCACCGACCCCGGCCCGGCTGACCTCGCCGACTTGGAGAAGCTCCTCGACGACGGGCTGAACCTGGTCGGAGCCGTGCGCCGACGCGCCGCCTGACGCGGCCCCGTCACCTGCCGCACCCTCTTCACCCACCGCCATTGCCACCGGCTCCGACGAGGAGTCACCAGCAGGTCAGCGGTTCGACAGTTCGACAGTTCAAAGGGGAACTGACATGCCACTCCTTGTAGTCGGGATCAGCGTTCTGGTTCTGCTGCTTCTCATGACCCGACTGAAACTCAACGGCTTCGCCGCGCTCCTGCTCGTCGCGGTCGGCGTCGCGCTGGTCCGGGGGATTCCGGTGGTCGACATCCCGGACGTCCTCTCGGAGGGCATCGGGGGTCAGGTCGGCGACACGATGCTCACCATCGGGCTCGGCGCCATGGTCGGCCGCGTCATGGGGGACTCCGGCGCCGCACAGCGCATAGCCGGCAAGCTCCTCGACGCCTTCGGCCCCCGCTGGGTCCAGGTGGCCATGGTGGTCACGTCCATGCTCATCGGCGTGACCATGTTCTACGAGGTCGCGTTCATCATCATCGTGCCCATCGCGTTCACGCTGGTCAGGGTCACCGGGGCGAACCTGCTGTGGGTGGGCCTGCCGATGTCGATCGCTCTGTCCACGATGCACAGCTTCCTGCCGCCGCACCCCGGCCCCACCGCCGTGGCCGCGACCTTCCACGCCTCTGTCGGCCACACCCTCTTCTACGGCCTCTTCATCGCCGTACCGGCCGGTGCGCTCGTCGCGCTCGTGTGGCCGCGCCTGCCGTTCGTCAAGGCGATGAACCCCTCCATACCCAAGGGCCTGGTCAGTGAGCGCGAGTTCACCGACGAGGAGATGCCCGGCATGGGCTGGTCGCTGTTCGTGGCCCTCTTCCCGGTGGTGCTGATCGCCGGCGCGGCCGTGACCGACATGGTCACGTCCGGCGAGAACTCGTTCCTGCACGTGGTTGCCTTCATCGGCTCGGCGCCGATCACGCTCCTTCTGACCTTCCTCCTGGCGGTCTGGGCGTTCGGACCGCGGATCGGCCGCAGCCTGGCGGACGTCAGCGCCTCCTGCTCCTCGGCGGCCCAGGCGATGGCGATGATCCTCCTGGTGATCGGCGCGGGCGGCGCCTTCAAGAACGTCCTCGTCGAAGGCGGGATCTCCGACTACATCAAGGACGCCACGGAGAGCTGGTCGATCTCGCCGATCATCCTGGCGTGGCTCATCGCGGTCATCCTCCGCGTCGCGCTCGGTTCGGCGACGGTCGCCGTCGTCACGGCCTCCGGCGTGGTGCTGCCGCTCCTGGCCGGCAGCGGGGCCCACCCCGAGATGATGGTGCTCGCCGTCTCGTGCGGGTCGATCGCCTTCTCCCACGTCAACGACCCGGGATTCTGGTTGTTCAAGGAGTACTTCAACCTCTCGGTCGTCGAGGCGATCAAGGTCCGTACCAGCTATACGACGGTGCTTGCGGTCCTGGGCCTGGGCGGCGTCCTGGCGGGCGAGTGGGCCCTCGACTTCCTCAACCTCTGAAACCCCTGATCACAGTCCCCGCTCGCCCTTCTACCCAAGGACCCGACAAGCATGAGCCAGCCGACCATCACCCACTTTGCCGTCTACCCCGTCGCCGGCCGCGACTGCATGGAGCTGAACCTCTCCGGCGCCCACGGCCCCTACTTCACCCGCAACGTCGTCGTCCTCAGGGATTCCGACGGCCGTACGGGACTGGGGGAGGTGCCCGGCGGCGAGAAGATCACCCAGACGCTGCGGGACGCCGAGACTCTGGTCGTCGGTGCGAAGGTGGGCGACTACAAACGCGTCCTGCGCGAGATCGGGAACCGCTTCGCGGACCGCGACTCGGGCGGACGAGGCGCCCAGACCTTCGACCTGCGGACCACCGTGCACGCCGTCACGGCAGTCGAATCGGCGCTGCTCGACCTGCTCGGCCAGCACCTCGACGTGCCGGTCGCGGCCCTGCTCGGCGACGGCCGGCAGCGGGACTCCGTACGGGTGCTGGGCTATCTCTTCTACGTCGGCGACCCCGACCGCACCGACCTGGACTACGTTCGCGAGCCCGACTCGGACGTCGACTGGTACCGCCTCCGGCACGAGGAGGCCCTCACGCCCGAGGCGATCGTCCGTCAGGCCGAGGCGGCCTACGACCTGTACGGCTTCCGGGACTTCAAGCTCAAGGGCGGAGTTCTGGCGGGCGCAGAGGAGGTCAAGGCCGTACGCGCGCTCAAGGACCGCTTCCCCGGGGCGCGGATCACCCTGGACCCGAACGGTGCGTGGTCGCTGCGCGAGGCGGTCGAGCTGTGTTCGCCGCTGGTGGGCACGCTCGCCTACGCCGAGGATCCCTGCGGGGCGGAGGGTGGCTACTCCGGACGCGAGATCCTCGCCGAGTTCCGCCGCGCCACGGGCCTCCCGACGGCGACCAACATGATTGCCACCGACTGGCGACAGCTGGCCCACGCCCTGGCCCTGCAATCGGTCTCCATCCCGCTGGCCGACCCGCACTTCTGGACGATGCAGGGCTCGGTGCGCGTGGCGCAGCTGTGCAACGCGATGGGCCTGACCTGGGGCTGTCACTCCAACAACCACTTCGACATCTCGCTCGCCATGATCACGCACTGCGGCGCCGCGGCCCCGGGCGAGTACAACGCCCTGGATACGCACTGGATCTGGCAGGAGGGCCTGGAGCGGCTCACCGTCACCCCGCCACGGATCGTCGACGGCGAGATCGCCGTCCCCGACGCCCCCGGCCTGGGCATCGAACTCGACATGGACCGCCTCCTCGCGGCCCACGAGCTTTACCGGAAAGAGGCGCTGGGGGCGCGGGACGACGCCGCCGGCATGAAGTACCTCGTGCCCGGCTGGACGTTCGACGCCAAGCGCCCCTGTCTGGTGCGCCAGTGACGTGACCGGCCGTGTTTGCCCCGTGAGGAGTGTCGTCCGGTGCGTGCGATCGCAAGGCGGCCGGACGTCCTCGGACGGGGTCTGCCCTGCTCGAACGGAATGGAGAGCTTGGGCAAGGCGCCACCAGGGCTTTTGGCCGACGCGGAAGGGGGTCCCCCTGGCCCTCAAGGCCTGGGGGGTGCCCCTATCTGTTTCGTCAAGCCTGGCGGGGCTGGTTCGTAGGGGTTGGTCCTGGTTTTCGGGAACGTCCCGCGAAGCGGGATGTTCCCGGCGGATCGGGTGCCTGGTGGGCAGCTCGGTGGCCGGCAGGACGGGGGTGGCCGTGCCGGCGTGCGGACGTGAGGAGGGCTGAAGGGCAGACGGATGGGGTGTCAGGCTGCGAGGTCGACGTCACTCGGAGTGCGTGGTTCGTAGAGGGCGCCGGTGCGGATCATCGCGTGGATGACGTTCACGCGTTGCCGGGCCAGGCGGAGGACCGCCTGGGTGTGGGTCTTGCCGCGTGCGCGCTGGCGGTCGTAGTAGATCCGGGAGGACGGGTCGCTCTTGCAGCCGATCGCGGCGAACGCGGCCTGGAACAAGGCACGTTTGAGGAGCCGGTTGCCGCGGTGGGGTGCGTGCTCACCGCGGATGGAGGTGCCCGAGGACTTCGTGGCGGGGGCGAGTCCGGCATAGGAGGCGAGGTGTCCGGCGGTGGGGAAGCCGGTGCCGTCACCGATCGCGACGATCACCGCGGCCGTGGTCCTGACGCCCAGACCGGGCAGCGACGTCAGGAGATGGAAAAGAGGGAGGGCCTCCAGCAGGACGGCGATCTCCTGCTCGGTGGCCTGACGCTGGGTATGGGCGGCGGCGAGCTGGGCGGCCAGGCCCGGCACGATCAGCGCGGACGCCTCGGTGCCGGGAACAACCAGGGTCTGCTCGGCAAGCGCGTCGTAGATCTCGGTGGTGAGGTGGTGGGCCTTGCGCGAGCCGTGTGCCTTCAGCAGAGCCTCGCACCGCGTGCGGCCGAGCTTCTTCAGCCTGGCCGGCGAGCCGTGCCTGGCCAGGAGGGCCAGGACGTAGGGGTAGGCCAGGCGCGGGCCGAGCACTCGCTCGAGGGAAGGATGAATCTGGGAGAGCAGACCGCGCAGCCGGTTGGTGGTGCGGTTGACCTCGCCGGCCAGGTCGTTGTCGTAGCCGGTGAGCATCGTCAGCTCGGCCAGCACCTCGTCGTCGCGGTCCACCGCGCGCAGGGTGTGCGGCATGGACCGGGCGGTCTCCGCGATCACGAACGCGTCGCGGGCATCGGTCTTGGCCTCGCCCGGGTGAAGGTCGGCTGCCCGCCGCATCGACAACCCGGGCAGGTAGGCGACCCGGCAGCCCGCCGCGCGGGCTGCCGTCAACGGCAGCGCGCCGATGTTGGCGACCTGGTCCACGATCACCAGTACGGTGCCGAACTTCGCCACCAGTTTGGTGAACAGCTCCAGCAGCTTCGGCTCGGTGTTGGGCAGCCGTTTGTCGTGCACGGTTCTGCCGTCCGCGGTCCGGCCGTGGGCGTGGTGGAACTCCTTGCCCAGGTCCAGACCGAGGAAGAGATCTGTCGCGGTCGTGTCGACCATGTGCGCGTGCCCCTCGCCTCTCGTCGCCTCAACTCCCAGCCGTCCCTGCGGCACCACACGCCGGCAACCACGTTACGCAGACATCCCCACCCGCAAAGCGGTCCGGCATTGCGCCGGACCAGGCGGTCGTCAGGCCCCTCATCAGCGGTCAAGCGGTGCCCCGAAGCCCGGCGGCAACACCCCCCAGGTCATCGACTTCGACAGGGGGCACACAGCCATACCGGACCCGGGGGCCAGGCACCCCATTGCGGGGCCACGAAAACGGTAACGGGGAGGGCGTGCCGGGCGGTGCGACGAGGCAAAGCTTGCCGGGAGGGGCGCTAGGTGTACTGCCCTGACAGCGGACTGCCGGCTTCCCCGGCGTGCAGGGGAGCCGGGGAAGGAGTGGCTGCGGCGGCCAGAGCCACGAGGGTGAGCAGGGCGCACACGGGGTAGGCCCAGCCGAGCACAGCGAGGGGCCATGAGTAGTCGAACGAGGCGATCCGGGGATGGAGTTGTACCAGCCAGAAAGCGAGATGGCAGGGCAGCGTAGTCGCCCAGGCGGCCTGAGCGGCTGCGCGCCAACGGGTGCGGTGCGGGTGGTGGAGGAGCCAGAACAGGGCGGGGAGGGCCCAGACCCAGTGGTGGGACCACGAGATGGGGCTGGCCAGGAGGCCGAAGACCTGCACCGCGAGGAGGCAGCCGAGCCGGTCGGACCGCTGTGCGCTGCGCACTCCGGCGAGGAGTGCCAGCACGCCCACCAGGGCGGTGGCCGTCCACCATGGGGCGGACATGCCCACATCGTGGCCGAGTGAGCGCGAAAGCGCCCCGCGCAACGACTGGTTGAGTCCGGACCCGACGGGGCCGACGCGAGAGGCATCGCCCACCGCATGGAGCCAGAAGTCGCGGGAGGGCCCTGGCGCCAGCCACCATCCGGTCGCCGCCGCGGCGAAGAACGCCACGGCCGACCACGCGGCAGCTGTCCAGCGCCTGCGGAGGAGGAAGTAGAGACCGGTGACCGCCGGGGTCAGCTTGATCGCGGCGGCGATTCCGACACCGAATCCCGCCGCGACTGCCGCGCGCTGCTGGACAGCGAGGACGATCAGGGCCGCGAGCAGCAGATTGATCTGCCCGAAGGCGAGTGTGGTGGTGACCGGTTCGGTCCACATCAGGGCGGCGCTCCACAGCAGTACCCGCTGCCGGTGCTGCTCGGGTGGTGTGTCCGGGGCGGCCAGGCGCAGGCTGCCGTGAACGAAGGCGACCAGGGCCAGGAGCGAGGCCGCGGTCCAGGCGGCCGCCGCCGGAGGGAACGGGAGCGCGGACAGGGGAAGGAAGAGGGCAGCGGCGAACGGGGGGTAGGTGAAGGGCAGAGGGAAGATGTCGGGGCCGGGCAGGTGGAGCCGGAAGGCGTACAGGTCGCCGGAGAGCAGATGGGTGGAACCGGTGCGGTAGACCCGCAGGTCCACCATGCCGGAACGGGTGCAGGCGGGGATCCAGACCAGCAGCAGCATCACCAGGGAACTCGCGGCCAGCACCCAGGTCGCTCGGCGGGCCAGCGCGGTCCGCATCGCCGGCAGTGGTGGCCACCGAAGCTGTGGGTCCTGCGGTTTCCGGCCGCGTGGCGGAACGGCGTTGTCGTCCACGGCGGTTGTCATGGTTGTGCCCTCCAACGTCGTTCGATCGCGGGCGAATGCCCGGGAAGCCCCGGCCGGAGGACCTCTGCCGGCAGGGGTGCCGCGTTCACGCCACCATCAGGGTGAAGGCGCCGGGAGCCGGCCTGTCTCGGCGGCTCCGGTCATGGCGAGGGCTGCCTGCTCCCGACTCCGCTGAGCCGTCCATGCCAGCACCGCCATGGTCAACGACCCCCCGATGACGGCGGCGACCGCATAGGTCCAGGTGGGCCCCCGGCCCGCGGGCAGCACCAGCAGGAGCAGAGCGACCACCACCCCCTTCACCCGGGCATCCGCCAGAGTGCGCCACGCCACCACAGCAAGCGGCACCCCGCCCCACAGCAGGTACCACACCTGCACCGTGGGGGCGCACATCACCAGGGCCAGCAGCCCCATTGCCGCAGCGCGTTCCGCCCCATAGCGAGGAGCACGCCATAGGCAGAACACCACCGCGCCCAGCCCCGCCAGCGTCCCGACCGTACGTGCCGCGGTCACCGCCCCCGGCGCAGCGTTCCATCCCACCGCGGCCGCGATCCACTCCAGCACTCTGCCCACGTCCGTGCTCACCGACAGGAGCGTGTACACCTCGGTCGGCGTACGCATGGTCCGCAGCCACCCCCACCCCTGCCCGCACAGGGTCACAATCAGCCACAGCGTCCCGCCGGCCACCAGGGCGATCCCCAGAGCACGACCGCAGCGCCGCCGCCACCCTGACTGCGCGGCCACCGCCACCATCGCGGCACACCCCAATGCCACCGCAGCCGGGGCCTTCACCAGCGCGGCCGCCATCAGCACCGCCGCGCCCAGACCCCATCGCCCGGAGCGGAAGGCCACGAAACCGGCCATCATCAGGCCGACCATCAGTGCCTCGTTGTGCGCCCCGCCCACCACATGCGCCAACATCAACGGATTGAGCGGCGCCGCCCACCAGGCCCCTCCACCGCCGGCACCCGTCCGTACCGCCAGCCGCTGTACCGACCACGCCAGCAGGGCCAGCCCGGCGAGCGCCACCAGCCGAAGCCCCACGACCGCGGCGACCACATGATGCTCTCCGGTCACCGATACCACGGCTTGGCTCGTCAGCACGGACACCGGCCCGTAAGGGGCCGGTGCGTTCCGCCACACCTCCGGCACATTGGCGGCGAGCGGGCCGCCCAGTACCGTCGGGCCGACCTCGTAGACGTTCCAGCCACGCAGGGCCAGCGCACCCTGGGCCATGTAGCTGTAGACGTCAGCGCTGAACAGCAACGGCGCGGGCAGCAGAGGCAACGCCCAGCATCCCAGCGTGCTCCACTGCTGCCTCCGGCTCATCACGGCACCGGCCCGCAGGAGCGTGCCCAACTGCCACCAGGCCCACACCAGCAGCCCGAGTCCGGCATACGCTGCCGTCGCACCCACCGCTGTGACGAGCAGGCCCGGTGCTCCCCACACCCCGTCCCGCACGCCTTGTGGCAACGCGCCGGCGCCCCACGCACCCGCCGAGAGCAGCACGGAACCCCACATGCCCCGTCGCGTCCATTCCCGGACCGCGCTCTCCACCGCTCTCATTCGGCCGAACCTAGGTCTCTCCCCGGATCGCCGAACCAGCACCCGCGAAACAGAAGGCGAACGCGGGATGTCGGCCTGTTGTCCACGGTCAGGTCCGTGACGGGGGCAGTCCGATCCCACGCGTGAGCTCGGATGCACGGGGTCCGCGCCGGGGCGACCGTACCGGCCCGGCCCGTGCGAGCCTTCGCCCAGCTCATGGCCGAGCGCCGCGGCAGCGATCTCGCCTCCTGGACGGCCGACGTCGAACCCGTTTCCCGCACCGGAGCCATCGGATCCCTTTGGCACGACCTCCCGGACAGGCGCCACCGAAAGTGCGGCAGATCCCGCTTGGCAGTCCGTCACAGAAAGGGCTGAGTCGTTCGCGTCCGTCGCGGCAGCTCTTCGTGATCTCGGCTGCGGTGACCCTCCATGGGTCTGGCACTGACACTGAAAGCGACTCAGAACCCAGGCCACCGACAATCCTTCCACTGGTTGTTTACGGGTGATGTAACTCCATTCACCTGCGCTGGCCAGGATTCGCCACGGGCATGTCGTACATCGTCACGGCGTGCCCTTCATCTTGTGGCGAACAGGAAGGACGGCTGCTGATGCGGCCCACGGAGCGGCGAGTACGGCCGGCCGGCAGATCAGGTGGACGACGGCTCGCGGGGGCGGCTCTCACCGCGCTGCTCCTCGTGGGCGGCAACCTGACGGCGGCATACGCCGAAACCGGTTCGGAGCAGCGCACACCAGGGCAGAGCGGGACGGCGGAGGCCACGCGCCTGCCGACCCTCACCCCCGGCGACGGTGCATATCTGGAAGGCACGCAGAAGGTCGCGGCCACGCCGACGCTGGCCGGTGACTCCGTGACGCGGCTCGCGGTCGACGGGAAGGCCATCGACGGCGAGCGGACGGTCGGGGTGTCCCGGCTCAGTTTCGATGTCGGGTCGAACTCGACCGAGGCCCGCTACCACAACTACGTGCTGGTCAACGGCGAGTACCGGGCAGACATCGGCGACCTCGTCAACGAGCGGGGCACGATCGAGATCCCGAACCAGCACCTCGTCAAGGGCGAGAACAGGATCGAGTTCTTCGCCGGCACGGTCGACAGCTCGTGCGGTACCAACTACGACGATTTCGTGCTCTCCGACATCGGCCTGGACCTGCTCGGCGAGGTCGCGGACGGTGAGGAGAACGAGTACACGTACTCCTTCGGCGACGGCAGTTGCGGTTCCAACACCTCGCTGCTGACGAAGGCCGCACTCAGCTTCTTCGTCATGGGCGACCCGCAGGGCACCACCGGCCTCACAGCCGACCTGGACACCACGAAGCTTGCCAACGGCGTGCACGCGCTCACCGCGACGACCGCCGCGGACAGGACCGTCAAGAACACCGTGACGGTGAACAACGCCCCGGCGGGCGCCCCCGGGCTGCTGCCCAAGGACGGCACGCTGGTGGCCGGACGGCAGTCGGCGTTCACGAACTTCCCGGCGGGCGCCGAAGGCGCCGCCGAGTCGCTGACCGTGGACGGCGACGCGCCCGTCACCGATGCGCACCTCGGCAACGGCGCGGCGACCTTCTCCTTCGACGTCGGGTCGGACTCGATCGACGACCGGTACGACAACTACCTGCTCGTCAATGGCAAGCGCATCGACATGGGCGGCACCTGGGTGAGCCAGCGGGTCGACATCGCGATTCCGGCGCGATTCCTGGTGCCCGGTGACAACACCGTCACGGTGGTCACCAGCCCGTACAAGGAGAGCTGCGGCAACAACCGCGACGACTTCGACATCTCGCGTCTCGCACTCGCTTTCGACGGCGGCACCGTCACCGGCCGCGACATCGCGGACTCCTACGCCATGGGCGACGGCACGTGCGGCAACAGCGACACCCGTCTGCGCGAGGTGGAACTGCACTACGCGATCGACGCCCCGGCCGTGCACGTCTCCGACACCCTCGGCTCCGGCAACGCGACCCTCGGCTTCACCGTGGGCAGCAACTCGATCGAGGCCCGCTACCAGAACCACATTCTGGTGAACGGTCAGAAGCACGTGCTCGACGGCGACTTCGTCAGTCGGCACGTCGACCTGGCCTTCCCGAACGAGTGGCTCGTCCCCGGCTGGAACACGATCGACTTCGTCGCCGGCACCTATCCGACGTCGTGCGGCGACAACCACGACGACTTCGCCGTCTCCGGCATCACCCTCACCCCGGCGAACGGCACCGCCGCCGGCCGGATGCTCAAGGGCTCGTACAGCCTCGGTGACGGCAACTGCGGCGACAACGTCAACCCGCTGACCGAGATCGACCTCGAGTTCTTCGTCGAGGGCCCGGCCCAGGGTCTGCGCGCAGACCTCGACACCACGAAGCTCGACGACGGCAAGCACACCCTGGCCGCGACGTCGAAGACCGGCAGGACCGCGACCCGGGTCCTGGTCACCGACAACTCCGCGCCGCGGGTGGCCACCAGCGTTCCCGCCGTCGGTCAGAAGATCACCGCCTCGGTCGTCCTCGATGTCCGGCTCGAGGACCTCTCCGGCGTGGTGAACGGCCCGGACGTCAAGCTGGACGGCAAGCCGGTCCAGCTCGGTGCCCCGGTGGGGCCGGGCCTGTCCGCCGGCGAGCACACCCTGACGGTGTCCGGCACCGACGGCATCGGCAACAGCGGCACCCGCAAGGTGAAGTTCACCTCCGCCGGCATCCCGGACGGCCCCGTCGACCTCACCCCGAAGTCCGGCACGAACGACGCGGGCAGCAGCGTCAAGCTGTCGGCGAGGGTGGCCGAGCCCGACGGCGGCGAGGTGAGCGCCACATTCTCCGAGGCCGAGATCCTCACTCCGAACCAGGTGTACCAGGGCACGGCCGCGTCCGTTCCCACCACGCTCGAGGTCAAGGGCGAGAAGAAGGTGAAGGCCGACGGCCTCGCCCCCGCCGACGGCAGGACGCTCGAGGCGCCGGCCGCCGAGGACGTCACGTTCCAGCGGTTCGACGTCCAGGTGAAGGGCCACGTCGACGCGCCGGTGCTGCGCTGGGAGGGTGTCATCGACCCCGAGCGGCTCGCCGCGCTGCGTGTGTGGAACACCGCGACGTCGAAGTGGGACGTCCTGACGAGCGCCCGCGGCGTCGCCGAGGGCGACACCGTCCTGACCGCCGTCGTCGACCGGAAGTACGTCGACCGGCAGCAGGTCCACACCATGGTGACCGGCGAGGATCCGTTCGCCGACGACATCGACGCCGGTGACCCGAACCGGTTCGCCGACCCCGATTCGTACGACTTCTCGATCGTCCACTACACCGACACGCAGTACCTCTCCGAGGGGGCGGTGGAGCAGGAGACGCCCGAGGAGCGCGCGGTCTGGGAGAAGGCGTACGGCGACGTGTCGCGCTGGATCGCCGACAACAAGGACAAGCGCAAGATCGCGTACGTCGCCCACACCGGCGACATCATCGAGAACAACATCCGCAAGCCCGCCGACGAGGCCATGCAGCGCCAGGTCACCGGCGAGCTGGAGCTGTCCTCGAAGCAGCAGAAGATCCTGGACGACGCGGGTGTGCCCAACGGTGTGATCGCGGGCAACCACGACAACCAGTCGGGCACCGAGAACGGTCCGGACGCGATCTACAACCAGTACTACGGGCCGGAGCGCTACCAGGCGCTCTCCAAGGGCTGGAAGCACGCCGAGTACGGCGGCCCGTGGCGTGAGGGCGACAACCAGAACCACTACGACCTGTTCTCCGCCGGCGGCCTCGACTTCGTCGTGGTCGGCCTCTCCTACGGTGTGACGCGCGAGGAGGCCGAATGGGCCGACTCGGTCTTCGAACGCTTCCCCGACCGCAACGGCATCCTGCTCTCGCACGACTACCTCGCGCCGAGCAGCAGCCCGAACGGACGCGGCGCCCCGTTCTCCGCGCCCGACGGCTCGATGCTGTACAAGAAGGTGGTCCAGGACAACCCGAACGTGTTCCTGATCCTCGCCGGTCACGAGCACGGCGTCGGCACCAACGTGAAGCCCAAGGTCGGCGAGGTCGCACACGACGTCGTCGAGCTGCTCGCGGACTACCAGTTCTACACGGTGTCCGCGGATCGGCTCGGGCTCACCGAGATCGGCGGCTACAAGCCCGACGACAAGCTCCAGTTCGGCGCGAGCTTCTTCCGGATGCTCCAGTTCGACGTCGACCGCTCCGAGCTGACCGTGGACACCTACTCGCCGCTGCTCGACGAGTTCGGCGCCACCGAGTACGACACGAACCACCGCTACGACGGCACCGAGGACAACATGGTGCTGCCGATCGACCTCAGCAGCCGCAAGACGACCTTCAAGACCGACTCGCTGGCGCTCTACGACCCCGTGAGCGTCATCGGGAAGACCAAGGTCGACTCGGGTGAGATCGCCTCGGTGACCTGGAAGGGACTCAAGCCCGGCACGACCCACGCGTGGTTCGTCACGGCGCGCTCCACTGGCGGCGGCGTGACCGCGTCCGAGCCGAGTGCGTTCGTGACCAAGGACGCCCACGGCCGGCCCGGCGTCTGGGGCGCGGACACGCCCGCGTACCCCTGGTTCACGTCGCCCACCGACCGGCGGTGACCGGTTGACCCGCCGGTAGCGCCTGTCCGGCACCCACGCCCGTCGTCCCGGACCCGACCGGTCCGGGACGACGGGCTCGCGGCCGTTCGCCCCCTCGACAACGAGAACCGAGACCTCCATGTGTCCCGCCCCCTTGCCCACGCCAACGCCCCTGCCAACGCTCCTGCCCTCCTCCTGGCTGCCCCGGCTCCCGCCGCGCCGGCTGTCCGCCGCGCTCCTCACCACCGTCGCGGCCCTGGTGGCCGCGCTCGCCGCCGGCCTCGCCCATCCGTCCCCCGCCGCCGCCCACGACGTGACGTCAACCGCGTACGTCGAGGTGGAGGGCACCGGAGCCCGTGTCGAGGCGACCCTGGACCTCGAGTACGACCTGCTCATGAAGTCGGCCTGGCTCTACGCCGAGGCGTACGAGGCGAAGGACCGCGCAGAGCAGCTGCACCAGCTCCACACCCATGCCGGCGCGGTGACCGAGTACGTCACGGGACGCTTCGCCGTCACCCACGACGGCAAGGTCTGCACACCCCGCCGTGCCGGCGACGCGGACATCCGCACCCGTGGCAACCGGCCGTTCGCCGTCCTGACCCTGGCCTACGCCTGCGCGGGCGGCGCAGACGGCACCTACACGATCTCCAGCGCCCTGTTCCCCGACACCGAGAGCTTCGTCCACAGCACCGAGACGATCGTCCACTACGACATCGACGGGCAGAGGGGCTCCCAGGTCCTGTCCGCCGCCGGACCGACCCTGGAGACCGGCGGACACCACGAGTCGCACCAGATCGTGGAGTTCTTCCTGCTCGGCACCGAGCACCTGCTGTTCGGCCTGGACCACATCCTCTTCCTGTTGTCGCTGCTCATCGGCGCCCGCGGCCTGCGCGACATCGTGCTCGCGGCGACCGCCTTCACGGCCGCGCACAGCGTCACGTTCCTCCTGGCGGCCACGGGCGTCGTGAACGTGCCGGGATCGGTCGTGGAGCCCGTCATCGCCGCCTCCATCGCCGTCGTGGCGCTGGCCGGCGTCGCCCTGGGCGACCGTGAGGGGGCCGGGCGCTGGCGGCTGCCGGCCGTGCTCCTGTTCGGCCTCGTCCACGGTCTGGGCTTCGCCGGCGCGCTCGGCATCGACGAGAACCCGTCCTGGGAACTGCTGCTGTCGCTGCTGAGCTTCAACGCCGGCATCGAGGCGGTGCAACTGGGCATCATCGCCGTGGTGTTCCCGCTGCTGCTCCTCCTTCGCCGGACTCCCGCACACCGCTGGGCCCTGCCCGCGATGGCCGCGCCCATCGTGATCGTCAGTCTGTACTGGTTCTGGGGCCGGGTGTCAGACGCGGTCTGACCGAGTGGGCGGGAAGCACGGGACGCGCCTCCGAGCGGAGGTACGAGACGGAGTGGATGCGGCGCCCCGGCCGTCTCCGAGGACCCTTCCTGCCGCCATTCGTCGTCGGCGGCGACATCACGCATGAGCGCGGTCACGGACTGGCCGACGGCCTCATCGGCGGACCACCCGAACAGCTCCTCAGCAACGCGCCCTCATCGATGAGGGTCGCCCACGTCACGCCACTGGTCCAACGGGTCGAGCAGTTCCTCGACCTGCGGGCAGACGATCTCCGTACGGGATGACCGCGCAGCCAGGCCATGAGCCCGTGCGCCATGCGGCCGGGCAGCACGTCCACGCGCTCGCCGGTCTCCACAGCCACGAACAGCCGGGCGTTGATCGACTCGATCGAGGTCGGACAGCACCGTCGTCCACGTGGCGGCGCCCTCGGCGGCGGTGGTGCGGACCGCTTCCGCGCAGGCGGTCCGGTCGTGAAGAGCGTCCGGTGCGATACCGGCGTAGAAAGGGAAAGGGGACGCCGGTACGACTCAGGGAGTGACCAGCCATGCAGATCGTTGTGGACCTCACGCGCTGCCAGGGCTATGCGCAGTGCGTCTTCCTCGCGCCGGAGGTGTTCGAGCTGCACGGTGAAGAGGGGTTGCTGTACGCCACGACCGTCCCGGACGACCAGGTCGAGCGCGTGCGCCAGGCCGCGGCGGCCTGCCCGGTCCAGGCCATCCTCGCCGGCGAGGGGGTGAGCGCCCGTGCCCGGTGATCTGCGGGACGGCCGAATCGTCATCGTCGGCGCGTCGCTGGCCGGGTTGAGGGCCGCAGAGACGCTGCGTGAGGAGGGGTTCACCGGCTCACTCACCGTGGTGGGGGATGAGCCCCATCCGCCGTACGACCGCCCACCACTGTCCAAGCAGGTACTGCTCGGCAAGGCGTCGGCGGACACCACGGCGCTGCCGATGCGCCGGGACCCGGACGCCGAATGGCGGCTCGGAGTAGCCGCCACCGGCCTGGACCCTTTGGAGAAGCGGGTGCTGCTGGCCGACGGCGAGTCGCTTCCGTTCGACCGGCTGCTCATCGCCACCGGAACCCGGGCGCGCCCCTGGCCCAACCCGGAGGAGGCTTCCTTGGACGGGGTGTTCACCCTGCGCACCAGTGACGAGGCCGGCGGCCTGGCCGAGCGGTTGGCCGCCGGGCCGGGGCGGGTGCTGGTGATCGGCGCCGGCTTCACCGGTTCGGAGATCGCCTCGGCCTGCAGGGAGCGGGGTATCGAGGTCACGGTCGCGGAACGCGGCCCCGCACCCCTGGTGGGCGCGCTCGGCGGCACCCTGTCGAAACTTGCGGCCGTCATGCATCGCAACCACGGCGTGGACCTGCGCTGCGGGGTGACGGTCACCACCCTGCGCGGGGACGGGAACGGCCGGTTCACCGGTGCGGATCTGTCCGACGGGAGCCGTGTCGACGCGGATGTGTGTGTCGTGGCGTTGGGGGCGGTCCGCAACGTCGAGTGGCTGGCGGAGTCCGGGCTGGCAGCGGGGCCGCGCGGGGTCGCCTGCGACGCCGGCTGCCGGGCCTTCAACATGTACGGGATCGTCACCGACGACGTCTTCGTGGCCGGCGACGTCTCCCGGTTCCCGCACCCTCTGTTCGGGTACCAGATGCTCTCCCTGGAACACTGGGGCAACGCGGTCGCACAGGCCGAGGTGGCGGCCCACAACATGGTCAGTCCAGGGCCCTTGCGGCGCCCGCACCTCGCCGTCCCGACGTTCTGGTCGACCCAGTTCGGGCTCAACATCAAGTCGGTGGGCGTGCCCACCTACTCCGACCACGTGGTCATCGCCCAAGGCTCTCTGGAGGCGCGCCGCCTGGCCGTGGTCTACGGCTTCCAAGGACGGGTCACCGCCGCCGTCACCGTCGACATGGCCAAGTCGCTCGACTACTACAAGCACCTGATCGAGACAGCCGCTCCGTTCCCGCCCCCGCCCGGCTCGGCGGACCGTGCGATCGCGGCCGACATCACGATTCCGTCCGACGTGCCGGACCCGAGCGGGCTGTCCCACGGCCCCACCGTGGCGCTCACCGGTCACCTGCCCGATCGCCGACTGACGGTGGTACAGCCCACCCGCTGACCCACGTCCCGCCCAACCACGAGGAGCCACGATGGACTCCGAGACCTTGCTGGCACGGATCTCCGACTACGAGAACCGCCCCAACCCCTACCCGCTGTACGCGGAACTCCGCGAGGCCGGTCCCGTGGTGCGGCAGGCGGACGGCAGCTATCTGATCGGCACCTACCACGAGATCGCCGCTCTGCTCCACGACCCTCGGATCAGTGCCGATCCACGCATCCGCACCGCTCCGTCCCCGTACCCGTCCGGTGAGACGGTGAAGCCGCCGTTCCTCCGGCTCGACGACCCCGAGCACCACAGGCTGCGCACCCTGGCCATGCGCCCGTTCGGCCCACCGCACAGCCCCGGCCGGGTCGACGCCATGCGCGGCGAGATCACCCGTATCACCGGGGAACTGATCGAGGAACTCCGGGACCGCAAGCAGATCGACATCGTCGACGACTTCGCCTACCCTCTGCCGATCACAGTCATCTGCCGACTGCTCGGCGTCCCGCGCGAGGACGAGTCACTGTTCCAGGCATGGACCGACTCCATCGTCGCGACCGCCGACATCGGGCCCGAGGAAGACACCACGGAACGGGACCAGACGGGCCGCCGGGCCCGGCAGGAGATGGGGCTGTACCTGGTCGACCTCGCTGAACAGCGCCGCGACCGGCCCACCGACGACATGCTCTCCGCCTTCGTCAACGAGCCGGATCCGGCCCTTCGGCTCAGCCAGGAGGAACTCGCTGAAACCACCGTGCTGTTGTTCATCGCGGGGCACGAGACCACGGTCAATCTGATCACCAACGGAGTCCTCACACTGCTGCGCCAACCCGAGCAGCTTGACCACCTGCGTCGCGAACCCGGCCTGCTGCCGCGGGCGGTGGAGGAACTACTGCGCTACGAACCCCCGGTCCACATGCGCGAGAGGATCCCCCACGCCGACATCGACGTCGCCGGCACCACGATCCCCGAGGGCACGTCCGTCGTACTGGCGCTGGCCTCGGGCAACCGCGACCCGAGGCGGTTCCACGAGCCCGACCGGTTCGATCCCACCCGGCTGGACAACCAGCACTTCGGCTTCGGCAGCGGCATCCACCTGTGCTACGGCGCACCCCTCGCCCGCCTCGAGGCCGAGGCCGCGCTCGGCGCGTTGATCCCCCACCTGAGCACGGCAAGCCTGGTCCAGGACCCGCCCCCCTACCGGCAGAACGCCATGCTCCGCGGACCCCGCCACCTGCCCGTCCACCTATGACTCGGCTGCGTGGCGGCATGTGACAGCAGGCAGGAGTGGCGGTCTGCCCCGTATCCCGTTGGTCGGACCAGCAGGGCGTGTTCTGTGCCGCCGTGGAGGAAGGCCGGAGACGTGGCTGATGCCGCCCGCATGGCCAAGGACGTCGACAACGCACTGCGCGACATCGCCGTCGCACAGGCCGGCCTCGATCCCGACGCGGCCGCGGTGTACGTCAAGCAGCTCGCCACCGACAAGTGCTACGCCCGCGACGTCTATTGATCCGGGCTGGACACGCGATGTGCGCCCGGTCGGCGCGGTGCTTGCCGCGGGTGCGGCGAGCGCGGTGCGGGAGCTGACCGGCGCCCGGAAAACGTCCGGCGGCCGGAAATGCGTACGGCCGTAACGGAATCTTCGGCTCCGGATTTCGGTCTCTTTGCCGTGGTGTTGCCTGCCGGATGAAGTTACTCCCGGGTTGATGAAAACTGTCCGGATCCGTTCCCTTCTCGCATCGCCAGGCCCCTTCCCGGTTGACATGATTGCCCGCGCAACCTCCATGGTCGCGACGATGCTGTGATCTTTTTGGTCTTTTTTTGTGGCCAGTCTGATTGTCTGCAGTCAGACTGATCCGTGGGGACGGGGGACGGGGGAGTTTTTTGTCGCAGCAGTTGGTGTTCAGAATTCTGGGGCAACTGGTCGTCAACGCAGGCGAACGCACAATCTCGGTGGGGGGAGCACGGCAGCGGACCGTACTGGCCATGCTCTTGCTGTCGCCCGACCGCGTCGTCTCGGTGGACAGCCTCATCAGGGCGGTCTGGCAGGGGAGTCCACCGTCGACGTCGAGGAACCAGATCGCGATCTGTGTCTCGGGGCTGCGCAAGACGTTCGAGTCCGAGGCGAATGTGGACGATCTCATCGTCACGGCACATCCCGGCTACATCCTGGCGACCGGCGACCATGTCGTCGATTCGCTGGAGTTCGAGGAAGAGGTGCGGCGGGGGCGGGAGTTGATCCGGCGTGGGCAGGCCGCGGAGGCCGGGGCCGTGCTGGAGAGTGCGTTGAACCTGTGGCGCGGGCCCGCGCTCGACGGCATCAACGGTGCCGAGGAGGGTGCGGCGACGCTCGATGAGCTCCGCCTCGACGCGTACGAGGAGCTGGCCGGGCTACGTCTGCAACTGGGCCAGCACCGCTCGCTCATCGGGGAGCTCGCCGGGCTGGTCAAGGAGCACCCGCTGCGCGAACAGGCGCGTGCCCATCTGATCCTCGCCCACTACCGGTCGGGGCGCAGGGCCGAAGCGCTCGAAGTGTTCCGCGAGGCACGCCAGCTGCTCGTCGAGGAGCTGGGGATCGAGCCGGGCCCCGCACTCCAGGAGCTGCACGACCAAGTACTGCGGGACGCACCGGAACTGACCGTGCGCCATATCGCCGCGCCGACCGTCTCCTTACCCGCGCAGCTTCCCGCCGGGGGAGCGGCCTTCACCGGGCGGGCGGCTCAGCTCGCCCTGCTCGACGGGCTGCTCGACGAGCGGCGGGGCCACGCGCCCCTCGCCGTGGGTGCCATCTCCGGGGTGAGCGGGGTGGGCAAGACGGCACTCGCCGTGCACTGGGCCCACCAGGTCGCCGAGCAGTTCCCCGACGGCCAGCTCTTCGCGGATCTGCGGGGGTACGACGAGCATGACGACCCCACGGCGGCCAGCGCCGTCCTCGACCGCTTTCTGCGGGCGCTCGGGGTGCCCGGCCCGCAGGTCCCGACCGACCCGAACGAACGCGCCGCCCTGTACCGCAGCGTCCTGGGCAGCAGACGGGTCCTGATCGTGCTCGACAACGCCGCCTCGTATCAGCAGGTCCGTCTGCTGATGCCGGGAAACGGCCGATGCTGTGTGCTGATCACCGGGCGGGACGCGCTCGACGGGCTGACCGGCGACTACGCCGTACGCCGCATCGGGCTCAACGTCATGAACCAGGACGAGGCCATCCGGCTGCTCCGGAAGGTCGCGGGCGAGGAGCGGATCGTCGCCGACCCGGCAGGCGCCGAACTCCTCAGTCAGCTCTGCGACCGGCTGCCGCTCGCCCTGCGCATCGCGGGTGCCCGGCTGGCCGCCAAGCCGCACTGGTCCGTGCGGACCCTCGTCAACCGGCTCTCCGACCAGCGGCTGCGGCTGGACGAACTCAGCCAGGGCGACCAGGGGGTACGCGCCGGATTCCGGCTCAGCTACCGGGCGCTGCCGCCGGCCGCCGCCCGGATGTACCGGCGCCTCGGCCTGCTCGCCGTACCCGACTTCACCTCCTGGGTGGGCGCCGCCGTCCTCGACACCGATCCGGCGACCGCCGAGACACTCATCGAGCAACTCGTCGACGCCCAGCTGCTGGAGGTTGTTACCGGGGACACGGACGGTGCCATCCGCTACCGCTTCCAGGATCTGCTGCGGCTGTTCGGCTGGGAGTGCGCGCAGGCCGAGGAGACCGAGCAGGAACGCGACGCCGCCCTCGACCGGGCCTTCGGCACCTGGCTTTCTCTTGCCGATGCCGCACACCGGCGGGCGCACGGCGGTGACTACACGATCATCCACGGGCCCGCGCCGCGCCTGTCCCTGCCCGGGGAGATGGTCGACGACCTGCTTGCCGACCCGATGGCCTGGTTCGAGTCCGAGCGCGCCGCGGTCGTCGCGGTCGTCGAGCAGGCGGCGCGCACCGACCGCTCCGCGCAGGCCTGGGACCTGACGATGAGCAGCAGCACCCTGTTCTCCACCCACAACTACCTGGAGGACTGGCGCACCTGCGCCAGCCACGCCCTGGAGGCCGCCCGCCGCACCGGCGACCGCATCGGTGAGGCGGCGATGCTCCAGTCCCTCGGCTCCCTGGAGATCTACCAGAACAGGTACGCGGCGGCGGAGGCCTGGCTGAACCCCGCCCAGCAGCTCTTCGACGAACAGGGCGAGGAGCACGGGCTCGCGCTCGTACGACGAAATCTGGCTCTGTGCGGGCGGTTCCGGGGCGAGTTGGGGCCGGCCCTGCGCCATGCCGAGGAGGCGCTGCGCGGCTTCAGGAAGGTCGGTGATCTGATGTCCGAGAGCTACGTCCTCGGCCTGATGGCGCAGATCGAACTGGAGTCCGGGCGGGTGAGTGAGGGCATCATCCTGAGCGCCGAGGCCGTCTCGATGAGCCGTGCGGCCGGATTCCTCAGGGGCGAGGCGCAGAACACCTACCGGCTGGCCGAGGCCCAGATGCGTAACGGCGAACCCGCCAGGGCGGCGGAGCACTGCCGGACCGCACTGGGGCTGTCCCGCGTCGAAGGCGACACCGTCGGCGAAGTGTTCGCGCTGCGGGGGCTCGGGGAGGCGCTGTGGAGGCAGGAGCTGCTCGACGACGCGCAGAGCTGTCTTCAGGACGCGCTGCGCGTGGCCGAGGACCTGGCCGACCGATTCCTTCAGGCCAGGATCAGGGTGGATCTCGGCGTCATCCTCGTCGCGCGGGGGGACGGGGAGGGCGCGGGGATGCTCGGCCGGGCGCGGGCGGTCTTCACGGATCTCGGCGCCGACGCCTGGCAGCGCCGCGTCGGCCGCCTCGGCGACGCGGCACGGGCCGCGGGCCCCGGCAGCCCCGTACCGGTCGCCGAACTCGCCCGGCTGCTCGACAACTGAGGGGGTGGGCGCGGGACGGGGAACCCGGCATGTGAGCCCGTGTGCCCTGTGTGCCCGTGCTGCCCGTGCAGGCGGGTGTGGACCCGCCTGCCCGCGTGCGGACGAACGCCGGCCCGGTCCGCGACGGGGGCGCGGGCCGGGCCGGCGGGCTTGTGCGAGCGGTTACGACCAGGGCTGCTCGTCCTGCGTCGTGGCGCCGCCTCCCTCGCCGGGGGCGCTCCACGGCTGCTCGGCGGCGATCCGGAAGCCGTCCGGTGTGGCCGGGCCCGTGGTCACGGCGGCTGCCATGCCGGCCAGCAGGAGCGCGGCGGTGCACAGGGCTCCGATGGTGGCGGGAACCGTCTTTGTGGCGAGCATTTCCAACTCCTCGTCAGGCTTTGCGGGTGCGACAGGAGTAACGCTAGGCGCTCCTATTTTTGAAGCGATATCAGTTCAATTTCGAACCGCCCTCAAATGCTTGGAAAAATAGTCGACGAGGTCCGCCTCGTACGGTTCCAGATAGAAATGATCGCCAGGGAAAACGCGATGGGTGAACGACGACGTGGTGAGTTCCGCCCAGGATCTGAGTCCGTCGAGGCCGCATCGCGGATCGCTGATGCCCGCGCAGGCCACGATCGGGGTGTCGAGTGCCACCGGGTGGTGTGGCCTGCCCGTCTCCAGGACCCGGTAGTCCGCTCTCAGGGCCGGCATCAGCAGCTCCCTGAGGTCCGGGTCGTCGAAGACGTCCAGTTGCGTACTGCCCAGCCGCCGGAGCGACTCGATGATCGCCTCGTCCCCGTCATGGTGCACGGTCGTCGGTTCCACGCGGTGTGGCGCCGGCCGGCCCGAGACGACGAGGAGCGCGGGATTCACCCCGTGCTCCGCCGACAGCTTGGCCGCGACGGCGTACGCCACCGCGGATCCCATGCTGTGCCCGAAGAGTGCGAGCGGACGGTCGAGGAGGCCGAGCAGCGCGCCGGTGATCCGCTCCGCGAGTTCGTCCATCGACTCGATGACCGGTTCGGCGATCCGGTCCTGCCGGCCCGGGTAGCGGGCGGCGAGCAGTTCGACGTCCGGTGGCAGCAGCCGCCGCCAGCCCCGGAACATGCTCGCGGTGCCCCCGGCGTGCGGGAAACACGCCAGCCGCAGGGCCGGTTCGGCCGTGCCCCGCAGCCGCCGGAACCAGAGCCCATCACTTCTTTCCGCGGTAATGCCCATAAGAAATCCCCTCCGGCGCCGAATCATAGTGAAATCCTCGAGCCGCAGGCCGTCACCCCCTGCATATCGAAGAAATATAGCCACGCCCGGAATGCTTCGCCCCGAGACCCGACTGATGAGCAGCTGCGGGCGGCCCGTCCGCATCCAGGGAATATGGGGTAATCCGTGGGATCCACAACAGAAGATCGCAGCGGTGGTCAGGCAGCCCCCGGGAAGACCGTCTGGCCGGGACACAGCGGCGTCGGCGGGGTGAGCCTGGCCGTCGAGCGGGCCAGGCCGGCCGAACGCTCGGCGGAGGCCGCTCGCCATGCACTCGCACGGTGGTCGAAGGCCCCGACGCAGGCGTTTCCGTACGCCGAAGTGCTCGCCCACTACCGGGCCGTAGGGCGCAATCACGCCGACGACGACCTGCTCGCCGAGCTGCGTACCGTCGGTGAGAAGCTCACCGTGAGCGCCCCGGCGTACGGGGAGGAGCGGCTGCTCGCGGACTGGCTTCCGATGACGTACGACCGGACGGACGGCGACTACGACTCGTACATCGGGACCGCTGTCTTCGACTCGCTCGTCGAGCAGGCCGGTCCCGGACGCCGGGCCGAGGCCATCGACGGCTTCACCGCGGTGGCCGTCGCCGACCTCGTGGCGATCGAGGCGGAGGCGCTGGCGACCGCGCCCGACGACGTACGCGCCTATGCCCGTACGCGGGCCGCCGCCCGCACGCTCACCCGGATCGCGGACTATCTTCCGCGCGCGGCGGCCGAGTCGGAGGACCTGGCGCAGCTGCGTACGGCGCTGACCGGACAGAGCGCCGCCGACACCCTGGCCGCCGTCGCGAGCAAGGCCGCCCAGTCGACGGCCGAAAGCTTCCCCGTGCTCTACCGGAAGGCTGTGGAGCTCACGCTGATCCCCACCACCCGGCTGCACGACGAGCTGATGTTCATCCGCAGCATCCAGATCTTCGAGGGCATCTACCAGCAGGTCGCCCGCGACGTCGAGGCGGCGGCAGCGGCGCTGGAACTCGGCAACGTGCCGGCCGTCCTCGAACTGCTCGCCGACGGGGCCGCCCGGATCGAGGCCACGCCCATCCTGTACCGCGTCCTGACCGGTATGCCGATCGACTCGTTCGCCATCATCCGCGCCTACACGGACGGCAGGAGCGCCATCCAGTCACGCTGGTACCGGCAGGTGGAGGCCTTCTGCGTGCCCGGGCAGCCGATGCCGACGGGCAAGAGGATCCCGGCCGTGGTCGTCGAAGGGCCCGGCTTGGACGCCACGTTCGCCTCGCGCGCCGCGAGTCTGCCGGCCGACCGCGCGGCACAGGTGGCCGAGGCCATGGAGCGGCTGGACAAGGCGTGGGGGGCGATGAAGCGCAACCACTGGGGGCTCACGCTGAAAATCATCGGCGACGTGCCCGGCACGGGTGGCACGAGCGGTGCCTCCTATCTGAAGACCGCCGCGCAGGTACCGCTCTTCCCGCGCCTGCGCGACGAATCCGGAACCGATGCCCCCGAGGACACCACGTCCGAAGAAGGAGTCAACTGATGGACGACGCACAGCGCCACAACCATGAGCTGCGCCAGAAGATCATGGGGTACATCGTCTCCCGGGCCATCCACGCCGTCTGCGAACTCGGCATACCCGACCTGCTCGGTGACCGCCCGCAGCGCATCGCCGAACTCGCCGCCGGGACCGGCGCCGACCCCGACGCCCTGCACCGGTTCCTCCGCGTCCTCGCGGCCGAGGGCATCCTGAACGAGGAGCAGCCCGGCACCTTCGGGCTGACACCCATGGGCGCCCTCCTCCGTACCGACACCCCCGGCTCCCTCTCCCATCTCTCCAGCCTGATGGCCGGCGAGGCGTACGAGGCCTGGGGAGCCGCGACCCACGCGCTGCGCACCGGACGGCCCGGCTTCGACGAGGTCTACGGCAGTCCGTACTTCGAGTGGCTCGCCGCCCATCCCGAGGCCGCCCGCACCTTCAACGAGGGACAGGCGGGTCTGGTGACCCTGCGCCTCCTGCCGCTCCTGGAATGGGACTGGAGCGCGGTCGGCAGCGTCGTCGACGTCGGCGGCGGCAACGGCACCCTGCTCACCGACCTGCTGCACGGCAACGACCGGCTGAAGGGCGTCGTCTTCGACCTCCCGCACGTCCTCGACGAGGCACGGCAGGCCCTGGCCGACGCCGGACTCGACGGCCGCGCGGACTGCGTCGGCGGCAGCTTCTTCGACGAGGTACCCGCAGGCGGCGACGTCTATGTCCTGGCCCAGATCCTGCACGACTGGGACGACGAGAGCGCGATACGGATCCTGGAGTCCTGCCGCCGGGCCATGGGCGGACAGGGCCGGCTCCTCATCCTGGAACAGGTCGTGCCCGACGACGGGTCCCGGCATCCGGCCGCGCTGCTCGACCTCCACATGCTGGTGCTGCTCGGCGGTCGGGAGCGTACCGAGTCGGAGTGGCGTGCCCTGCTGGACCGGGGCGGTTTCGACACCGCCGACATCCACCGGGGAGCCAGGGCCGCGCTCATCGAAGCCGTCCCTCGCTGAACCCTGGCTCACCCCCGGCCCGGTCCTCGCGCTGGGCCTTTGACCAGGCATTCATCCAGGGGGGACCTAGGTCCCCCCTGGAAAAGGGGGGACAGGCCCAATGATCCCGGAGCGGTCGCAGGACAGACTGATGCCTGCAGGGACCAAGAGGTTCCGAACCGAGGAGGCCCGGATGACGACACCCGCACCGCCCAAGCTCTGGCAGCCGCCACTGCGGGGGCTGGCCCTGGCGGCACAGAAGGTGCCTCAGCTCGCCCTGTTCGTCCTGATGGTGATCTCCCTGGTCTATCTCGGCCTCGGCGTGGGCGTCCTGCTCCTGCCGCTGGTCGTGGCCGCCGTGAGGAAGCTGGCGAACCGGTCCCGGAGGCTGGCCCACGTCTGGTCGGGAGTCAGGATCGCGGAGCCGTACCGTGAACTGCCGCCGGGGGAGCCCGGCTTCTTCGGCCGGTGGCGACGCTGCAGGCAACTCCTCTCCGACCCCGCCACCTGGCGGGACATGCTGTGGACGATCGCCGACCCCGTCGTCGGCACCGTCCTCGCCCTCATGCCGGCGGCGCTGCTCGTCTACGGACTGGAGGGCCTGGTCTTCCCGTTCGTCTGGGACGACCTCGTGTCCGCCGGATACGACGACCACTACGCAGGACTGATCCATGTGCACGGCGAGTCCGGTCTGCGCACCTGGCTGATGCCCCTCGTCGGCATGATGTTCATCGGGCTGGGACTGTGGGCAGGACCCAAGCTGGTCACGGCCCACGGCCGCTTCACCCGCACCCTCCTCGGTCCCCGCCAGAGCGCCGAACTCGCCGCACGCGTAGGTCATTTGACCCGCACCCGGGGCGCCGTCGTCGACAGCCAGGCGGCGGAGCTCCGCAGGATCGAGCGTGACCTCCACGACGGGGCGCAGGCCAGACTCGTCGCGATGGGCATGAACCTCGATGCCGTCGAACAGCTCCTGGACTCCAACCCCGAGGCGGCGCGCGCCCTGTTGATGGAGACCAGGGACTCGTCCTCCAAGGCGCTGAGCGAACTCCGCGACCTCGTACGGGGAATCCATCCACCGGTCCTCTCCGACCGGGGTCTGGGAGACGCCGTGCGGGCCCTGGCGCTGGACAGTCCGCTCCCTGTCGATGTGGTGGTCGACCTGCCCGGCCGGCTGGACGCCCCCGTCGAGTCCGCCGCGTACTTCGCCGTCAGTGAACTGCTCACGAATGTGGCGAAACATGCGAAGGCCGGAAGGGTATGGATCGACATCAGGCACGACCGGGACGCCCTGCGCATCAGCATGACCGACGACGGGGTGGGTGGCGCCGCGGCATCCGCGGGAACGGGGCTGCGCGGAATTGAGAGTCGCATTGCCGCATTCGACGGCATACTTGCCGTGAACAGCCCTCAGGGCGGACCGACGATGGCGACGATGGAGATCCCGTGCGCATTGTTCTCGCCGAAGACCTCTTCCTCCTGAGGGAAGGGCTCGTGCGCCTCCTGACCGCCCATGGATTCGAGATCGCCGCCGCCGTGGACACCGGACCCGCCCTCCTGGACGCCCTGATCGAACACCGGCCGGACATCGCGCTCGTCGACGTACGGCTCCCGCCCACCTTCACCGACGAGGGGCTGCGCGCCGCCATCGAGGCGCGCAGCCGGATCCCGGGCCTCCCGGTGCTCGTGCTCTCGCAGTACGTGGAACAGCTCTACGCCCGTGAGCTGCTGGCGGACGGTTCGGGCGGGGTCGGCTATCTGCTCAAGGACCGCGTCTTCGACAGCCGCCAGTTCATCGACTGCGTACGCCGGGTGGCCGCGGGCGGCAGCGCGATGGACCCCGATGTGGTGGCGAAGCTCCTGGCGGGCAACGCCTCCGACGCCCCCCTGGGCCGGCTCACCGCACGCGAACGCGAAGTTCTCGGACTGGTGGCGGAGGGCCGCTCCAACGCCGCCATCGCCGGGCGGCTCGGTGTCAGCGAGAAGGTCGTCACCAAGCACACATCGAATGTCTTCACGAAACTCGACCTCGTACCGTCCGACGACGACAATCGCCGCGTTCTCGCCGTCCTCGCCTATCTGAATTCCTGACAGCTCTCGCTGTATAGGCGCCGTATAGCCCGCGCGGGCATGCTGCGCCCGATGAGTCATGACCTCATTCGGGGAAATCAGAGAAATCAGAGAAACCAAATGAATGGGCCGGTCGGTCCGACAGGGAGTGTCAGAATCATGCGAGCCGGATCGCCAGAATTCGAAGGAATGGTCGGCAGGCTGCGGCGCCACGCCGACGAGCTTCCCGACCGGGACGCCGTGCTGTTCTTCCGCGGGGCTGCCCAGGACCACGCGCCCGAGCGGCTGGACTACGCCGGCCTGGACCGTGCCGCCCGCTCCACCGCGGCCTGGCTCCAGTCCCGTTGCCGCCCCGGCGACCGCGTCCTGCTGCTGCACCCGCAGGGCCTCGACCTGGTGAAGTCCTTCGTCGCCTGTCTGTACGCGGGGCTCGCCCCGGTCGTCGTCCCGGTGCCGGGCGGCCACGCCCACCAGGCCGAGCGGACCGCCCGGATCGCCGTCGACTGCGCGGCGTCCGTGGTGCTGACCGACAGCGTCAGCCTGCCCGACGTCCAGGCCTGGCTGGACCTGCCCGGAACTCCCGCAGTGGAATACGCCGTGACGGACGAGGGCGACCTCGCCCCGGCCGAGAACTGGACCGACCCGGGCGTCGGTCCCGACGACGTGGCATTCCTGCAATACACCTCCGGATCGACAAGTGATCCGCGCGGAGTGATCGTCAGCCACGCCAACATCGCGCACAACATCGGGGAACTCACCGACGCGCTCGGTTGGGACGCGGACATGCGCTTCTGCGGCTGGGTCCCGATGTTCCACGACATGGGCCTGATCCTGACCGTGCTCTCCCCGCTCTACCTCGGCACCACCACGGTCCTGATGACCGCCACCTCCTTCCTCAAGCGGCCCTCCATGTGGCTCCAGTTGATCGACCGGTACGACGTCCAGATCAGCTGTGCCCCCAACTTCGCCTACGACCTGTGCGTCCGGCGGCTGACCGACGAGCAGATCGCCGGACTCGACCTCTCCCGCTGGGTGTGCGCGGCCAACGGCGCCGAGCCCGTCGACGCCGCCACCATGGAGCGCTTCGCCCGCCGCTTCGCTCCCGCCGGATTCCGCTACGAATCCTTCGCTCCCGCCTACGGACTGGCGGAGACCACCCTCCTGGTCTCCGGAACCCCGACCGGCCGCGCACCCGTGCTGCGCCAGGTCGACCCGGCCGCCCTGGAGAAGCACCGCATGGTGCCGGTCGGGGAGGAGGACTCCGTGACCCTGGCCGGGTCCGGGCAGGTCGCCGGCATGGACGTACGGATCGTGGACCCCGGCTCGCTGGACGAGCTCACCGACGGCTACATCGGCGAGGTGTGGGTGCGGGGCCCCTCCATCACCCAGGGCTACTGGCAGCGCCCCGAGGCCACCGAACGCCTCTTTTGCGCCACCACCACCGACGACGACGGCGGATTCCTGCGGACCGGGGACCTCGGCGCGCTCCTCGACGGGGAACTCTTCATCACCGGCCGGATCAAGGAAATGCTCATCGTCCGGGGCCGCAACCTCTACCCGCACGACATCGAACGCGAGGTCGGCGCACTCGACCCGGCCTTCGAGGGCAGGACCGGCAGCGCCTTCTCCGTCCCGGGCCCGGCGGGTCAGGGCGAGGAGATCGTCGTCGTCCAGGAGATACGGGCCGGGCAGACCGACCCCGGCCGGCTCAGCGGTCTCGCGGCGCACGTCAAGGACACCATGGGCCGCAGCCTCGGCGTGAAGGCCCCGCACGTCGTGCTGGTCAGGCCCGGCCAGGTCCGCCGCACCACCAGCGGAAAGATCCAGCGCTCCCTGATGCGGGAGCTGTACCTGTCCGACCAGCTCACCCCGCTGTACGCCACCGAGAGGCAGGCATGACGACCGACCCGAACACGGTGGACTTCGAAGCCGACGTGAACGCCGCGGACTTCGACGCCGAAGCGACACGTGACTGGCTCATCGAACTCGTCGCCGACTACCTCGAAAGGCCACCGGCGGTCATCCCGCCCGACGCCTCACTGATCTCGATGGGCCTCGACTCCGTCTACGCCGTCGCCCTCTGCGGCGATCTGGAGGACCGCTTCGGTCTGGAGCTCGACGCGGCCCTGGTGTGGGAGCACCCCACGGTCGACGCCCTTGTCAGCCACGTCCGGGCCCAGCTGGCCACCGCGGACACCAACGGTCGTACCTGAGAGAGCAGAGAGATTCGATGACACGGCACATCGCCCCCAGGATCGCGATCGTCGGCGCCGGTATCGGCGGACTGACCGCCGCGCTGGCCCTGACCCGCCGAGGATTCCGGGTGACTGTCCACGAACAGGCCCCCGAACTCCGTGAGGTGGGTGTCGGACTCCATCTGGCCCCCAACGGCAGTCGGATCCTCCACCGTTTCGGCCTCGCGGACGCCCTTCACCAGATGGCCGTACGCCCCGAGGCGCTCGAAGTCCGGCGATGGAGCGACGGAGAGGTCCTCACCCGACGCCCGATGGGTGACGCCTGGGAGACCGAGTTCGGCGGCCCGCACTACACCGTGCACCGCTCCGATCTGCACGCACTGCTCGCCGCCCGGCTCCCGGCGGACTCCCTGCGCCTGGACAGCCGGTGCACCGGTTACGCCGAGGACCTCGACGGCGTGGAACTCCACTTCGCCGACGGATCCACCGCACGGGCGGATCTCGCGATCGGCGCCGACGGCGTCAACTCCCTCATGCGCGCTGCGGTTTCGGGCGGACAGGACCTCCTGGTGCCGACCGGGACCTGCGCGGTGCGCGGGCTCGTCCCCATGGACCGGCTGCCCCGGCTCAACGCCCAGGACATGTACGTGTGGGCCGGTCCCGGCGGTCGCATGCTCACCGCCCCGGTGAGCGCGGGGCAGCAGCTGTCCTTCGTCGCCGTGATCCCCGAGAACGACGAGGAGCAGCGGCGCGAGTCCTGGAGCAGGCCGGCCGAACTGGACCTGGTCGCCAAGGCGTTCCAGGGCTGGGACCCCACCGTGCAGGAGCTGGTCGACGTCGCGGACAAGGCCGGCCACTGGACGCTGTGCGACCGCGAGCCGCTGACCCGCTGGAGCACCGCGCGCACCACGCTCCTCGGTGACGCGGCCCACCCGATGCTTCCGCATCACGGCCAGGGCGCCAGCCAGGCCATCGAGGACGCCGTCGTCCTGGCGGCCTGTCTCGCCGATGCGGGGGAGACCCTGAGTCCGCAGGACATCGCCGCGGCACTGCGGCGGTACGAGACGGTCCGCCTGGCCCACACCACACAGGTCCAGCTGGGCAGCCGCGACAGCGGCTCGCAGCGCCTGGGCGGCGGCCCGGCCGGTCTGCAGGCCCGCAAACAGTCCGGCCAGGAGATGAAGGCGCTCGTCGCCGACACCTCCTGGATCCAACGTCACGACGCGGAGGCGGCGCTCGCCGAACAGCCCGCCGCCTGAACCGCTCCCCTACGCACCACGCGCCCGTGCCCCGCACATCCCACACCCTGGACGAGGAGTCCCCATGTCACGACCGCACCGCTGGGCCGACCGGCTCCTGAAATTACCGGGAGGAAGGAAGGGCAAGTGGCTGACGCTCATCACCTGGCTGATCATCGTCGTCGCGTCCGTGCCCCTCGCCGGACAGCTCTCGGAGATCGAGAAGGACGAGCTGACCATCGAGCTCCCCCGAGGGGCCGAGTCCACCGATGTCGCCGGGCTCGCCGACCGGTTCGCCGACGGCAAGCTCTCCCTCGGCATCGTCGTCTACGTACGGGACAGCGGGCTGACCGCCGAGGACAAGGCCAAGGTGGCCTCCGACATCAAGGAGTTCGCGAGCTTCGCGGCCGGCGAGGTCGGGCCGGCCAGGCCGTCCGACGACGGCAAGGCGCTGACCGCGTTCGTGCCTCTCGACAAGGAGGACAGCACCGCACTCGCGGACAACGCGGAGAAGGTACGGGACCGGGCCACCGCCGACCGGCCGGACGGCCTCGAAGCCAAACTCACCGGCCCGGCGGGCAACTCGCTGGACGCCGCCGACGCCCGGGAGTCGACCGGCCGCGCGCTGACCCTCATCACGGTCCTCGTCGTCGCCGCCCTGCTCCTGATCACGTATCGCAGCGCCATCCTGTGGTTGCTGCCCCTGCTCACCGTCGGCGTCGCGTTCCTCACCACGCAGGCCGTCTCGTACCTCCTCGCCAAGGGCTTCGGGCTCACCGTCGGCGGGGGCAACGAGATCGTCGTGACGGCACTGCTGTTCGGTGTCGGCACCGACTACGCGATGCTGCTGCTGGCCCGCTACCGCGAGGAACTGCGGGTCCACGAGGACCGGCACGAGGCCATGCAGACCGCGGTCCGCAGGGCCGTCCCCGCGATCGCCGCGTCCGCGGCGACCGTCAGCATCGGGCTGCTCTGCCTGACGCAGGCGGACGTCGGCTTCAACTACACGCTCGGCCCTGCCGGGGCCATCGCCATCATCTGCGGTCTCGCCGCGATGACCACGCTCTTCCCGGCCGTCCTGGTGATCCTCGGACGTTGGGTTTTCTGGCCCAATGTGCCGCGCGCCGGAGTGGCCGTGAAGAACGCCAACCACCGCCTGTGGGACCGTGTCGGCGGCAGGATCTCCCGCCGTCCGCGCCTGGTGTGGATCGGCTCCGCCCTGGTCCTCACCGTGCTGGCCCTCGGCTCGCTCGGCCTGAAGACCGGTCTCGACGACGAGCACCTCATCGTCGGCAAGCCCGGCTCGATCGCCGGCCAGGAACTCCTCGCCGACCACTACCCGGCCGGCCAGAGCAGGCCCGCCGAGGTGATCAGCAAGGCCGGGGCCGCACCCGCGGTCGCCGCCGCGCTGAAGGGCATCGACGGGGTTGCCGAGGTCGCCGCACCCGAGAGGTCCACGGACGGCACTCTCGCCAGCACCCGGGCCGTACTGAAGGACAGCCCGGACAGCGCGGCGGCGGCCCGTACGGTCGACCGCATCCGCACCGCCGTGCACGCCGTCCCCGGCGCCGACGCCCAGGTCGGCGGCCCCACCGCGATGGCACAGGAGAAGACCGAGGCGCAGGCCCACGACCGCAAGGTGGTGATCCCACTGGTGCTCGCGGTGGTCTTCCTCATCCTGGTCGTCCTGCTCCGGGCCCTGGTCGCGCCCCTGCTGCTGATGGCGACCGTGGTGCTGTCCTACTTCGCCGCCCTCGGCATCAGCTGGCAGCTGTTCCAGCACGTCCTGGGATTCCCGGCGGTGGACATCCAGGTCATGCTGATCGGCTTCCTGTTCCTGGTGGCACTCGGCGTCGACTACAACATCTTCCTCATCCACCGGATCCGCGAAGAGGTCGGTCACCGCGGCCACCGTGCCGGCGTACTGAGCGGACTCACCTCCACCGGCGGCGTCATCACCAGCGCCGGCGCGGTGCTGGCGGCGACGTTCGCCGCTCTCACCACGGCCCCGCAGGTGGCGTTCATCGAGATCGGCATCGTCGTGGCCATCGGTGTCCTGATCGACACCTTCCTCGTGCGGTCCGTCCTCGTCCCGGCCCTGGCCCTGGACGTCGGCCGTACCTTCTGGTGGCCGGGCCGCCCCGTCGGCACGGACACCGCACCGCCCGCGGCGGGCGAACAGCCCACACCGGCCGCGGTACCCGCGGGCAGCCGAGGCGGTGGCGTATAGCCCGGATATAGCCAAGGGCCGGAAGGTGGGGGCCTGTTCAGCCGGACGACTCCGGCGGGCAGTTCCGCTCAGCCTTCCGGCCCTTCGCGTTCTCCGGTCCGACCGGCGCGGCGGCCGCCCTACCCACCGGGAGCCGCAGCATGCCACCGACCGATCGGACCCTGCCCCTCTCGGCGAGCCAGCAGGCGCTGTGGCTGGCCCACCGGCTGGCGCCCGAGAGCGCCGCCTACACCATCGTGCTGCCGGTACGGCTGCGGGGGCCGCTGGACGGCGACGCGCTCTCCGCGGCCGTTCGCACCGTCGCGGCCAGGCATCCCCTGCTGCGTTCGGTATTCGCGGAAGGGGACGGCGAGGGTGCGGGCGGGGAGCCCTACCGCACCGTGCTCGACAGCCCGGGCCAGGACGTCCTCATCGTCCGGGAGCTGCCGGACGCCACGGACGCGCACCTGCACGCGCTGGCCCGGGAGTGCGCTCAGGCGGCCTTCCGGATCGACGTGGAGCCGCCGTTCCGTGTCACGCTGCTGCGGCGGGACGCGCAGGACGCGATGCTGGTCATTGCCACCCACCACATCGTCAGCGACTACGCCTCGCACCACCTGATCCTGCGCGAGCTCCTCACCCTGCACCGGGAGTTCGCCGACGGCTCCGCCCCGGACCCCGTATCGGCGGGCGCCGGCCCGGACATCCATGCCGAGCAGGTGGCGGCCGAACGACGGCTCCTCTCCTCGGCCCGGGGCGCCCGGGGAGCGACGTACTGGCGCCAGGTGCGCGTCGGCGCACTCCCCGCCGAGCTGCCGACCGACCGGCCGCGCCCCGCCACCCAGGGGTTCCGCGGGGCCACCCATGAACTCCCGTTGCCCGCGGGCACGGTCGAGCGGCTGACGAAGGCCGCACGCTCACTGGACGTCACACCGTTCGCCTTCCTCCTCGGCGTCTTCCAGGCCACGCTCTACCGCCATTCGGGACAGCCGGACGCCCTGGTCGGCTGCCCGATGTCCACCCGCGGCGCGCTCGGAGCGGGCCGCCGGACCGAGGCCGCGGTGGGGTACTTCGTCAACACCGTCCCGGTACGCGGGAGTTTCCGGCCCGGCGACCGCATGCGCGACGCGGTCCTGGCCGCCCAGCGGCAGCTCGTCCAGGGCCTGGCGCACGCCGGACATCCGGGCGCCCTGCTGGCCGCCGCGCCGGCCCGGCGCACGCCGCCGTTCCGTACCGCCGTCACCCTGATCGCCACGGACCGCACGGAGCCGCGGCTCGGCCCCGTACGCGCCGACGGCGAAGGGGACGCCCGGCCGTACGAAGGGCTGACCGTCGCCCGGATCGGAGTCCCGCAGCAGGAGGGGCAGTTCGACCTCATGCTGCGGATCGAGCAGAGCGGAGACACGCTCGACGCGGTCTTCAGCTATGACACCGACCTCTTCGACGCCGGCACCGTCGAGCGGTTCGCCCAGCGTTACGCGCGGCTGCTCGACCGTGCCACGGACGATCCCGGAGCGGAAATAGAAGCCATCGCGCTGGTGGACCGCGCCGACCTCGCGGAGCTGCTGGCCATGGGGTCAGGGACTGTATAGAGCGGCTATAGGGCACGCCTTCATCATTTGTATGCCGGACGATCCGCGGTGGCGAAGGGTAAATCGTGGCAGAAGAACGTCTCAAGGGAATACTCTCGACGATAGGTAATACGCCGCTGGTGGAACTGGAAAGGCTCGTCCCCGGATTCGGCGGCAGGGTATTCGCCAAAATGGAGCGGTTCAACCCGGGCGGCAGCATCAAGGACCGCTCGGCGATCAGCATGCTCCTGGAGGAGATCCGCAACGGCGGGCTCCAGCCCGGCCGTTCGGTCGTGGTCGAGTCCAGCTCCGGGAATCTGGCCATCGGGCTGGCCCAGGTCTGCGGCTACTTCGGCCTCCGCTTCGTCTGTGTCGTGGACGCCAAGACCACCGACCAGAACCTCGCCGTGCTGAAGGCGCTGCACGCCGAGGTCGAGGTGGTCACCGAGGCCGACCCGGTCACCGGCGAGTTCCTGCCGATGCGGCTGCGCCGGGTACGGGAACTCGTGGCCGCGCTGCCGCACTCCTTCTGGCCCAACCAGTACGCCAACCCGCTCAACCCCCGTGCCCACCGCTCGACGATGCGCGAGATCGCGCAGGCGCTCGACGGCCGGGTCGACTACCTGTTCTGCGCGGCGAGCACCACCGGGACGCTGCGAGGCTGCGGGGAGTACATCCGCGAGCACGGCCTCGGCACCAAGGTCGTCGCGGTCGACGCGGTCGGCAGTGTGCTGTTCGGTCCGCCGACCACCACCGAGCGCCGGCTGATCCCGGGCCACGGCGCTTCCGTACGTCCCGCCCTGCTGGACACCAGCACACCGGACGAGATCGTCCACATCACGGACCTGGAGTGCGTGACCGGTTGCCGACGACTGTCCCGGCGCGAATCGATCCTGGCCGGCGGCTCCTCCGGGGCGACCGTCGCCGCGCTGGAGAAGCTCAGCCCGTCCATCGAGGACGGCGCCACCTGTGTGCTGATCTTCCCCGACGGCGGCGACCGCTATCTCGACACGATCTACTCCGACAACTGGGTACGCGAGAACTTCGGTGACGTCACCCATCTCTGGAAGGACAAGGAAGGCCAGGTGGCACAGGAATGCTGATTGTCCGCAAGAGCGAGGTGAGCGGCATTCTCGAAAGCCGCTCCGCCGAACTGATCGACCTGGTGGCGAACGCGTACCGGCTCCATGACGAGGGGCGCACCTCACTCCCGCACTCCACCTTTCTCCGATTTCCCGATGCGCCGGCCAACCGCATCATCGGACTGCCCGCATTCATCGGTGGCGACAGCCCTTCCGCCGGAATGAAATGGATCGCGTCCTTTCCCGGGAACATTCGGACGGGCGTCGACCGCGCGAGCGCGGTGATCGTGCTCAGCTCGCTGCTCAACGGGCACCCGCAGGCGGTGATCGAGGCCTCGCTGATCTCGGCGAAGCGCACCGCGGCCGGCGCGGCGCTCGCAGTCGGACTGCTGCTGCCCGACGATGGCGCGGGCACCACCGGCGTCACGCTCATCGGCTGTGGGGTCATCAACGCGGAGATCCTGCACTTCCTCAGGACCCGTCTGCCCTCGCTGACCGAGGCGACCGTGTACGACCAGGACCCGGTACGGGCCGCCGCCTTCGTCCGCACGGCCGAGGAGAAGGCCCCGGGCATCACCGTGACCGTGGCCCGCGAGCAGGCGCAGGCGCTGGCCGCGCACTCGCTCGTCTCGCTGGCCACCACCTCCGCAGAACCGTATCTGCCGGTCGACGCCTTCCGCCCGGGCTCGACGGTCCTCAACGTCTCGCTGCGGGACATCCGTCCACAGACGCTCCTCGACGCGCAGAACGTCGTCGACGACGCCGACCATGTCTGCCGCGAGCGGACCTCCCCGGATCTGGCCCAACAGCTCTCCGGGAACCGCGACTTCATCGACGCGTCCATCGGGGAACTGGTCGGCGGCGCCACGTCGTTCCGCCGCGACCCCGAACGCACCGTCATCGTCTCGCCGTTCGGCCTCGGTGTGCTCGACCTCGCCGTCGCCCAGCTGGTGTACGAGGAGGCGCAGAAGCAGCAGCTCGGCGTCGCCGTCGACGACTTCCTCACGGCAGCAGAAGCCGCACCCGCAGCGGTACCCGAGGCCTCGGGTCGCTGACCCCGATTCCGCAGACGAGAAGGAGGCCACCGATGGCCGAAGAGCAGAGCGACGACCGGACCTACCTCGTCGTCCACAACGACGAACTCCAGTACTCGATCTGGCTCGCCGACCGGGAACTCCCCGCCGGCTGGCACCGGGAGGGGACCCGCGGCACCCGTGCCGAGTGCCTCGCCCGGATCGAGGAGGTCTGGACCGACATGCGCCCGCTGAGCCTGCGCCGGCGCATGGAAGAGCAGCACAGCGCCGTCTGACACCGGCGCACGCAGGCAGCAGGAGCGGGAGCGACGGCGAGGGGTCGCGGCAGGTATGCGGCGGCCCCTCGCCCGCTGCGCCGGCCCAGAGGTGAAGAGGAGCAGGGGTGGAATCCCAGATGTGGCCGCGGACGTCAGAGACCGACCGTTCCGGTACGGAGCTGTTGCCCGCGCGATTCGAACTGCAGGCGGCCAGGACCCCCGACGCCCTCGCCGTGCTCTCCGGTCGGGACCGGCTCGGTTACGCCGAGCTCGACCGGAGGTCCAACCGTCTCGCACATGCCCTGCGCGACCGCGGTATCGGCCCCGAGGACCTCGTCGCCGTCTGCCTGCCCCGCGGCGTCGGCCTCGTGGTGGCGCTCCTCGCCGTCTGGAAGGCCGGCGCGGCGTACGTACCACTGGATCCCGGGCATCCGCGCGCCCGCCTGGAATGGGTCCTGGGCGACACGGCGGCGCGTGTCGTCATCACCGACGGGCCCACCGCCCGGGGCGCCCTCCGCGACCTGCCCGTCGCCGCCCTGTGCCTGGACGAGGAGCGGGACCGCATCGCCGCGCAGCCCGCGACCGCCCTGCCGGGGCCCGTGTCCCCGGCGGCAGCCGCGTATGTCATCTACACCTCGGGATCCACCGGCCGCCCCAAGGGCGTCCTCGTCGACCATGCGGGCATCGCGAACCGCGTCGGCTGGACCGTCCGCAGACACGGCATCGGCCCGGACGACCGGATCCTCCAGAAGACCACGATGAGCTTCGACGCCGCGGGCTGGGAGATCTTCGCCCCGCTGACGGCGGGCGGCACCGTCGTCATGGCCCCCGAGGGCGCCGAACGCGACCCCGCGCTACTGCTGCGGGCGGTGGCCGAACAGCGCATCACCGTCCTCCAGGTGGTGCCCTCCGTGCTGCGGCTGCTCGCCGACGAGGACGGCTGGGCCCACTGCACGGAACTGCGGCTGCTGTTCTGCGCGGGAGAGCCCCTGCACGCGGACCTCTGCCGACGGCTGCCCGACCGCATCCGCGCCGGAATCTGGAACACCTACGGCCCCACCGAGTGCTCCATCGACGTCACCGCCCACCCCGTCCACCCGGACAGGGAGCAGGGCCCCGTACCCATCGGCCGCCCCATCGACTCCATGCGCGTCCTGGTGCTCGACACGGCCGGGACACCGGTGCCCGTCGGAGTGCCGGGCGAACTGTACGCGGGGGGCCCCGGAGTGGCCCGCGGCTACCTGGGGCGCCCGAGGGCGACCGCCGCGAGCTTCGTCCCCGACCCCTACGGCGCGGCGGGCGAACGGCTGTACCGCACGGGCGACCGGGCCCGCTGGCGCTCGGACGGAGTGCTGGAGTACGTCGGCAGGGTGGACCACCAGGTCAAGATCAACGGCACCCGTGTCGAACCCGGCGAGGCCGAAGCGGCGCTCGCCGCGCACCCCGGTCTCAGCGGTGCGGTCGTCACCCCGTTCAAGGCCCCCGACGGCACCGCGCGACTGGCCGCGCACGTCGTCCCCCGTGCCGAACCCGTGCCCGCCGCCGAACTCCGGGCCTTCCTCCGGGGCAGCCTCACCGAGGCCCTCATCCCCTCCGTCTACGTGACGGTCGACGCCTTCCCGCTCAACGCCAGCGGAAAGGTCGACCGAAGCGCCCTGCCCGACCCCAGTACGGTCGACGACGGGCCGGCGGCGGTCGGGCCCCGCACCGACGACGAGCGGCTCGTCGCCCGCGTCTGGGCCGAACTGCTCGGCACCGGCACGGAAACCGTCGGCGCACACGACGACTTCTTCCGCCTCGGCGGCACCTCGCTCCACATGACCCGGCTGCTCGGCCGTCTCACCGCCGCCACCGGCCGCCGCATCGAACTCCGCGACCTCTTCACCGCCACCACCGTCGCGGAACAGGCCCAGCTGCTCGAACGCGGCGCCCCGACCGACGACGCGGCCACGGTCACGGCGGCCGGCCGGGACGCGCCGCTCCCGCTGTCCTTTGCGCAGGAACGCATCTGGTTCCTGGACCGGATGAACCCGGCGAGCGCCGAATGGGTCACTCCCGTCCTGCTGCGCCTGCCCGCCGGCACCACCGCGGAGGCCGTCCGTACGGCGCTGCGCGCCCTGGCGGACCGGCACGAGATCCTCCGTACGCGGTACGTCACCGAGCACGGCGAACCCCGCCAACTGGCCGACGCCCGCAGCGCGGTGGACTTCCAGGTGTTGGACGCGGGCCCCGAGGGCCCGGCCCCGCACCTGACGGCGCAGCTGGCCCAGGGCTTCGACCTGGAGCAGGGCCCGGTCTGGCGGGCCCGGCTGATCCGCACTCCCGGAGAAGAGGCCCTGCTTGTCCTGACCATCCATCACATCGCCTCGGACGGTTGGTCGTCGGTTCTGCTGGAGAATGACCTCCGCGCGCTCTGCCTGACGCCCGAGGCGGAGCACCTTCCGGAACTTCCCCTGCAGTACGTGGATTTCGCCGTCAGGCAGCGGGAGCAGTCCGGCGACGAGGAGAGCGCGCGACAGCTCGCCCACTGGCGCGAGGCCCTCGACGGACTCGCCCCCCTCGATCTCCCCACGGCCCACCCCCGGCCCGCCGAACGCGACATCAGCGGCTCGGTGGTCGGCTTCCATGTCCCGCACGGCGTGACCAAGCAGGCACTCGCCCTCGGCCAGCACCACGGGGCCACCCCCTTCATGACCCTGCTCACCGCCTTCTCCGCCCTGCTCTCCCGGTACACGGGCAGCGAGGACATCGCGGTCGGCACACCGGTCTCGGGCCGCACCAGGCCCGAGAGCGCCGGGGTCGCGGGCTGCTTCCTCAACAACCTCGTGATCCGCTGCGATCTCGGCGGCGACCCGACGTTCACGGCGGCGCTGGAGCGGATACGGGACACGGTCCTGACCGCCTTCGCCCACCAGGACCTCCCCTTCGAACGCCTCGTGGACGCCTTCGGCGACCGTGACCGCTCACGCACCCCGCTCTACCAGGCCGCCTTCGACCTGCTCGACGAAGGCCAGACCGGATCCGCGCTCAGCGACAGCGACCTGGCTCTCCTCGGTGACAGCTGGCGGACCGCCAAGACGGACCTCACGCTCTTCGTCCACCTGGAGCCGGGCGGCGGGGCGCGCTGCCAGATCGAGTACGCCACGGCGCTCTTCGAGCGGGGCTGGGTGGAGAATCTCGCGGCCGGCTTCGTACGGCTTCTCGACGCCCTGGCGAGCGCCCCGTCCGGACGTATCTCGCAGGCTCCGCTGCTCGGCGCCGCCGAGCAGGCCCTCGTCGCACCTGCCGCCGTGGACGACGCCGGGCAGGCCAGGACGATGCACGAGGTCTTCGAGGAGCAGGCCGCGGCGACCCCCGGTGCGGTGGCCGTCGTCGCGGGTGACACCGAGCTGACGTACGGCGAGCTGAACGCGCGGGCGAACCGGCTGGCCCACCGCCTGAGGGCGCTGGGCGCCGGACCCGAGGCCCTGGTCGGCGTGTGCCTGGAGCGCGGCCCCGAGCTGGTGCCCGCCCTGCTCGGCGTCCTGAAGTCGGGCGCCGCGTACGTTCCGCTGGACCCGGCGCATCCCCTGGATCGCTGGGAGTTCATCCTCGGTGACACGGCGGCCTCTCTCGTGGTCACCACCTCGGAGTTCGCCGAGCGGCTGGGGCGGATCCACTCCGGGACCCTGATCGTCCTCGACGAGGACGCGCCGCAGGAACGGGGTGAGGCGGACGCGGAGCCGTCGAACCCGGCGCCGCTGCCGGCCGGCCCGGACTCGACGGCGTACGTCATCTACACCTCGGGCTCCACCGGGCGCCCGAAGGGCGTGTGCGTGAGCCACACCCAGGTGTGGCGGCTGCACGCCATCGCCCGCAGGCACTACGCGTTCGGCGCGGACGATGTGTGGCCGCTGTTCCACTCCTATGCCTTCGATGTGTCGGTGTGGGAGCTGTGGGGTGCGCTGGCGCACGGTGGGCGGCTGGTGGTGGTGCCGTTCGATGTCGCCCGGTCGCCGGACGACTTCCTCGATCTGCTGGTCCGGCACCGGGTCACGGTGCTCAACCAGACGCCTTCGGCCTTCCGGTCGCTCGTCGGCGCCGCGGGGTCGGGCGACCCGCGGATCGATCAACTGGCCCTGAGGGCAGTGGTGTTCGCCGGGGAGCGGCTGGAGTTCGCCGAGCTGGCTCCGTGGGTGGAGCGGCTGGGTCTCGACCGACCGCAGCTGCTGAACATGTACGGCATCACCGAGACCACGGTCCACTCGACGTACCACCGCATCGCCGAGGACGACCTGACAGCCGGTGGCAACCCAGTCGGGCGCCCGCTCGCCGATCTGCGGATCCATCTGCTCGACCGCCACGGACAGACCGTGCCCGTCGGCGTCACCGGCGAGATCCATGTCGGCGGACCCGGCGTCGCCCGTGGCTACCTGGGGCGGCCGGGACTCACCGCGGAGCGTTTTCTGCCTGATCCGTTCGGTCCGCCCGGCGCGCGCTTCTACCGCAGCGGCGACCTCGCCCGGCGCAATCCGGACGGCACCCTGGACTTCCTGGGCCGTATCGACGACCAGGTGAAGATCCGCGGCTATCGCATCGAACTCGGCGAGATCCAGGCCGCCCTGGCCGATCGGCCGGCCGTCCGCGACGCGGCGGTCGTGGTACGGGAGGACCGGCCGGGCGACCGCCGCCTTGTCGCCTACGTGGTCATGGCGCCCGACGCCTCCGCCGACGGCGGCGAGCTGCGGGCGGCCCTGGCCGACCGCCTGCCGCCGTACATGGTGCCCGCGGCGTTTGTCGTGCTGGACGCCCTGCCGCTGACCGCGAACGGCAAGCTGGACCGGCGGGCCCTGCCCGCACCGGAGCAGCAGAGCCTCCACACGGGCGGGGACTATGTGCACCCCCGCAGCCAGGCCGAAGAGGCCGTCACCGACATCTGGGCCCAGATCCTGCACACCGAGCGGATCGGGGTCCACGACAACTTCTTCGAGCTCGGCGGGAATTCCCTGCTCGCGCTGCGGCTGGTGGCCGCGGTCCAGGAGCAGTTCGACATCGACCTGCCGGTGCGCAAGGTCTTCGACATGCCCTCGGTGGCCCAGCTGGCCGCCGAGGTTGAGACACAGCTCAGAGCGGACATCGCGCGGCTCGACGACGCCGCACTGCTGACGGACCCGATGCTGGCGGAGGAACGAGAGATATGAGCGCCGGAGAGACCGAGAAGTCCGCCACCGCCGTGGAGGCGGCCCGCGAGGAATTGCTGCGGCAGCGGCTCGCCGGGCGCCGCTCGGCTTCCCGCGCGGGTATTCCGCGCGCCGACCGCGAAGGCGCCCTGCCGCTCTCCTTCGGGCAGCAGCAGCTCTGGTTCCTGAGCAGCCTCGACCCGGAGAGCCCCGAGTACCTGGTGCCGGTCCTGCGCCGCCTGCGCGGACCGCTCGACCTCGGCGCCCTCCATGCCGCGTACACCGAGATCGTCGCCCGGCACGAGATCCTGCGCACCCGCTACCGCCTGGAGAACGGCGAACCCGTCCAGGTCGTCGACCCGCCGGGCACCCCGGACCTCCCGGTCACGGACCTCGGCGCGCTGCCCGCGGCCGCACGCGAGCAGAAGGCCGCCGACCTGGCCGCCGAAGCCGCCGCCGCGCCCTTCGATCTGGCGGGCCAGTGGCCGGTCCGCGCCCGGCTGATCCGGCTCGCGGAGGACGATCACCTGCTGGCCGTGGTGTTCCACCACATCGCGTGCGATGCCTGGTCCATCCAGGTGTTCGAGCGTGAACTGGGCGCGCTCTACGGCGCGTTCGCCGCCGGCCGCCCGTCCCCACTGACCGCACTTCCCGTGCAGTACGCCGACTTCGCCGCGTGGCAGCGGAGCCGTATCGCCGGTCCCGAGCTCGACCGCCGCCTCGGCTACTGGCGCGGTCTCCTCGCCGACAGCACACCGGCCGAGCTCCCCACTGTCCGGCCCAGGCCGCCGGTGCGGGACTGGCGGGGCGCTGCCGTACCGCTGGAGCTGCCGGAACCCCTGGCCGCCGGGCTGCGCGGCCTGTCCAAGGAGCACGGCGTCACCCTCTACACGACGCTGCTCGCCGCGTTCCAGGCACTGCTGTCCCGCTACACCGGACGCGACGACGTCGCGGTCGGCACCGTCGTCTCCGAGCGCACCCGCCCCGAACTCCAGAACGTCATCGGCTACGGGATCAACTCCCTGGTGATGCACGGAACCTGGCAGGGCGAGCCGACGTTCACCGAGCTGATCGCCGCCGCGCGGAGCACGGTACTCGGCGCCTTCGACCACCAGGAGGTGCCCTTCGCGCGCCTGGTCGACGAGCTGGCGCCGGCCCGTGACACCTCCCGCACCCCGCTGTTCCAGATCGCCTTCACCCTGCACGAGGCGGCGGACGGCGCGCTGGACCTGCCCGGAGTCGCCACCTCGGTCGTCGAACTCCCCTGGCTCACCGCGAAGTTCGACCTCGCGCTGCAGATCGAGGAGACAGCGGGCGGCAGCCTGCGCGGCCAGCTGGAGTACGCCACCGCGCTTTTCGACCAGCCGTGGATGGACGGCTTCGCCGCATCCTTCCTGCGCCTGCTCGACGGCCTGGTCGCCTCCCCGGACAGCCCCGTCACCCGGCTGCCGCTCCACGGCGAGCGGGAGAGCGCCGTCGTGGCGCCGCCCGCGGTGCGGCCGGCCGGTGACGCGCGGCCTATGCACGAGGTCTTCCAGGACCGGGCGGCCGAGAACCCCGCCGCGGTCGCCGTCGTCGCCGATGACGAGGCACTGTCGTACGGGGAACTCAACGCCCGCGCCAACCGGCTCGCCCACCACCTCAAGGCGCTCGGCGTGGGCACCGAGGATCTGGTCGGCGTCTGCCTCGGACGCGGCAGCCACCTCGTCCCCGCCCTGCTCGGCGTGCTGAAGTCCGGCGCTGCCTACGTTCCGTTGGACCCCTCGCACCCGGTCGACCGGTGGGGGTTCGTCCTCGGCGACACCGGGGCGCCGGTCGTCGTCACCACCTCGGAGTACGCCGAGCGGCTTGCGAGCGTGTACGCGGGGCGGATCGTCGTCCTCGACCGCGACGCGGTCGCGATCGCGGCCGCGTCCGAGGCGAACCCCGCCCCCAGCGCGGCAGGCCCGGACGCGCTGGCCTACGTCATCTACACCTCGGGCTCCACCGGGCGCCCGAAGGGCGTGTGCGTGAGCCACACCCAGGTGTGGCGCCTGCTCGCCGTCGGGGACCGGCACTACGGCTTCCGCACCGACGATGTGTGGCCGCTGTTCCACTCCTATGCCTTCGATGTGTCGGTGTGGGAGCTGTGGGGTGCGCTGGCGCACGGTGGGCGGCTGGTGGTGGTGCCGTTCGATGTCGCCCGGTCGCCGGACGACTTCCTCGATCTGCTGGTCCGGCACCGGGTCACGGTGCTCAACCAGACGCCTTCGGCCTTCCGGTCGCTCGTCGGCGCGGCGGGGTCGGGCGACCCACGGATCGATCAACTGGCCCTGAGGGCAGTGGTGTTCGCGGGGGAGCGGCTGGAGTTCGCCGAGCTGGCTCCGTGGGTGGAGCGGCTGGGTCTCGACCGACCGCAGCTGCTGAACATGTACGGCATCACCGAGACCACGGTCCACTCGACGTACCACCGCATCACCGAGCACGACCTGACGGCGGGCGGCAACCCGGTCGGGCGCCCGCTGGAGGATCTGACCATCTACCTCCTGGACCGCCACGGGCAGGTTACGCCGGCCGGAGTGCCGGGCGAGATCCACGTCGGAGGTCCCGGCGTCACCCGGGGCTATCTCGGCCGCCCCGCGCTCACCGCCGAGCGTTTCGTCCCCGACCCGTTCGGTCCGCCCGGCGCGCGTCTCTACCGCAGCGGCGACCTCGCCCGGCGCAACCCGGACGGCACCCTGGACTTCCTGGGCCGTATCGACGACCAGGTGAAGATCCGCGGCTACCGCATCGAACTCGGGGAGATCCAGGCCGCCCTGGCCGCCCAGCCCGGCGTCCGCGACGCCGCCGTGGTGGTGCGCGACGACGACGCCGTGGGCCGACGGCTGATCGCGTACGTCGTACCGGAGGCCGGACGCGCCCCCGACGGCGGCGCACTCAGGGCCGCCCTGGGGGACCGCCTGCCCTCCTACATGGTCCCCGCAGCGTTCGTCGTGCTGGACGCCCTGCCGCTGACCGCGAACGGCAAGCTGGACCGGCGCGCCCTGCCCGCACCCGAGCAGCACAGTCTCCACACCGGCGGGCAGTACCTCGCACCCCGCAACCCTCTCGAGGAGCAGATCGCCACGGCCTGGTCGCAGGTCCTCGACGGCGACCGGATCGGTGTCCACGACAACTTCTTCGAGCTCGGCGGGGACTCGATCCGTGCGGTGGTGCTGGTGGGTGCGCTGCGGTCGGCGGGTGTGGATGTGTCGGTGCGGGATGTGTTCGAGTTCCGTACGGTTGCCGAGCTGGCGGCGTCGGTGGGTGGTCGTGGGGTGGTGGAGCGGGAGCGGCCGGTGGAGCGGTTCGCGCTGTTGTCGGCCGCGGACCGGGAGCGGGTGCCTGTCGGGGTGTCGGATGCGTATCCGATGTCGCAGGTGCAGCTCGGGATGCTGGTGGAGATGCTGGCCGACGAGGAGCAGCACAGCTATCACAACATCACGCTGTTCCGGATCCGCGACGAGCAGCCGTTCGACGCCGACGCTCTGCGTGACGCGGCGGCGCTGGTCACGAGCCGGCACGAGATGCTGCGTACCTCCTTCGCCGTCTCCGGCTACTCCGTGCCGATGCAGCTCGTCCACGAGCGGGCCGATGTCCCCGTCGAGGTGCGGGATCTGCGGAAGCTGGACGCCGAACGGCAGCAGGCGGAGCTGGAGGCGTACACCGCGAGCGAGCGCGCCGCCGTCTTCGACACCACGCAGGCCCCCATGATCCGGATCTCGGCCCATGTGATCGACGACGGCAGCTGGTGGTTCGGGCTCACCGAATGCCACTCCATCCTGGAGGGCTGGAGCTTCCACTCCCTGCTCATGGAGGTGCTGGCGGCCTACCGCACCCTGCGCGACGGCGATCTGCCCGCGCCCGTCGAACAGCCCGCCGTCCGGTACGCCGACTTCATCGCCGCCGAGCAGCGCTCGCTGGCCTCCGTGGAGGACCGTGCCTACTGGCACGACGTCGTCGACCGCCATGCGACGTTCTCCCTCCCGGCCGCCTGGGCGGGTGACCAGGACAAACCGCGGGAAAACTACCGGGTGCGCATTCCCTACCAGGACCTCGACACCGGTCTGCGCGCGCTGGCCGCCGAGGTCGGTGTCTCGTTGAAGAGCGTGCTGCACGCCGCCCATCTCAAGGTGATGAGCATGCTCACCGACGAGCCCGCCTTCTTCACCGGCCTGGTCTGCAACGCCCGGCCCGAGGCGGAAGGCGCCGACCGGGTCTACGGCATGTACCTCAACAGCCTGCCGTTCGGCTACGACCGCACCGCCGTCACCACCTGGCGCGACCTGGTGCGCCGCACCTTCGACCGCGAGGTCGAGCTCTGGCCGCACCGGCGGTTCCCGATGCCCGCCATCCAGCGCGAGAAGGGCGACGGCGCCCGGTTGCTCGATGTCCGCTTCAGCTACCTGGACTTCCACCAGGTGGACACCGAACTCGTCGACTTCGGCGCGAGCATCGACGACTCACTCACCGAATTCGCCCTCGCCACCCTGGCGGTGGGCGGCCATGTGGTGCTGATGTCGCACACCCACGTCATGACGCGGAAGCATGCCGACCGCCTCGCCGGGATGTACCGGGCGGTGCTCGAAGCGATGGTCGCGGACACCGACGGGGACGCACGCGCGACCTTCCTCCCCGAGGGCGAGCGGGAGCTGCTCGTCGAGGAGTGGAGTGCCACCGCCCCCCCGGTGACCGTCTCCGCGACGGTCCCCGAGCTCTTCGAGTCCTGGGCGGTCCGCACCCCCGACGAGACTGCCGTCACCTACGGCGAGGACCGGCTGACCTACGCCGAGACCGACGCCAGGGCCAACCGGCTCGCCCATGAGCTGCGCGCGCTCGGAGCCGGCCCTGAGTCCGTGATCGGAGTCCTCCTCGACCGCGGTCCGGAGCTGATCGTCTCCCTGCTCGCCGCATGGAAGGCGGGCGCCGCCTATCTGCCGCTGGACCCGGGCCAGCCCGCGGCCCGTACCGCCAGGATGCTGGGCGCCGCGGGCGCCCGGCTCCTGGTGACCGCGACGGCCCACAGCGACCGGCTCGCCGACGCCTTCGAGGGTCACCAGGTCGTCCTGGACCGGCCGGAGGCGTCGGCCTCCATCGACCGTCGCCCCGCCACCCGGCCGGAGGTCTCCGCAGACCTCGACCGGCTGGCCTACGTCATCTACACCTCGGGCTCCACCGGCGTCCCGAAGGGCGTGCAGATCACCCACCGGGGCCTTTCGAACCACATCGGCTGGGCCGCCGACACGCTGGCGGCACGCGGCACCGGAGGCGCCGCCCTCTTCTCCTCCGTCGCCTTCGACCTGGTCGTGCCCAACCTCTGGGCGCCCCTGGTCACCGGCCGCCGGGTGCACATCCTGGCGCAGGACTTCCCGGTCGAGGACCTCGGCCCGCTGCTGCACGAAGCCGGCCCCTTCAGCTTCCTCAAGCTGACCCCCGGCCATCTGGAGATCATCGCGCACCGGCTCGACGACACCCGGGCCAAGGAACTCGCCTCGGTCGTCGTCGTGGCGGGCGAGGCCTTCCCGGGGCGCAGCGCCGACCACTGGCTGCGCCTCCTCGGCCCCGGCCGGCTCATCAACGAGTACGGGCCCACCGAGGCCTCCGTCGGCAGCACCGTCTTCCCCGTCGACGTGGAGCGCCCGGGCGGCGCCGAGACCGTGCCGATCGGCAGCGCCCTCCCCGGCGCGACCCTCTACGTCCTCGACTCCACGCTGTGCCCCGTCCCCGTCGGCGTGCCGGGAGAGCTCTATGTGGGGGGTGCGGGAGTGGCGCGCGGGTACGCGGCCCAGCCGGGCCTCACCGCCGAGCGCTTCGTACCCGACCCGTTCGGACCGCCCGGCGCCCGGCTCTACCGCACGGGCGATCTGACCCGGATGACCGAGGGCGGCGTCGTCGAGTTCCTCGGTCGGATCGACGAGCAGGTGAAGATCCGCGGCTACCGTGTGGAGCTCGGCGAGATCCAGGTCGTCCTGGCCGAACACCCGGCCGTCCAGGAGTGCGTCGTCGTCGCCCACCGTTCGGCGACCGGTGATCCGCGGCTCGTTGCCCACTACGTGCCGGCCGACGGCCGGGCCCCGGCCACGGCGGAACTGGCCGCCCACTGCGGCGCACGGCTGCCCGCCTATATGACGCCCACCGCGTTCCTCGCGCTGGACGCCCTGCCGCTCAACCGCAACGGCAAGGTCGACCGGCGGGCCCTGCCCGCACCCGACGAAGCCTCGTTCGGCCATGGCGAGCGGGCGTACGTCGCACCCCGCAACCCTCTCGAAGAGCTGCTGGCGACCGCCTGGTCGCAGGTCCTGGAAGCCGACCGGATCGGTGTCCACGACAACTTCTTCGAGCTCGGCGGCCACTCGATCCGTGCGGTGGTGCTGGTGGGTGCGCTGCGGTCGGCGGGGGTGGATGTGTCGGTGCGGGATGTGTTCGAGTTCCGTACGGTTGCCGAGCTGGCGGCGTCGGTGGGTGGTCGTGGGGTGGTGGAGCGGGAGCGGCCGGTGGAGCGGTTCGCGCTGTTGTCGGCCGCGGACCGGGAGCGGGTGCCTGTCGGGGTGTCGGATGCGTATCCGATGTCGCAGGTGCAGCTCGGGATGCTGGTGGAGATGCTGGCCGACGAGGAGCAGCACAGCTATCACAACATCACGCTGTTCCGGATCCGCGACGAGCAGCCGTTCGACGCCGACGCTCTGCGTGACGCGGCGGCGCTGGTCACGAGCCGGCACGAGATGCTGCGTACCTCCTTCGCCGTCTCCGGCTACTCCGTGCCGATGCAGCTCGTCCACGAGCGGGCCGATGTCCCTGTCGAGGTGCGGGATCTGCGGAAGCTGGACGCCGAACGGCAGCAGGCGGAGCTGGAGGCGTACACCGCGAGCGAGCGCGCCGCCGTCTTCGACACCACCCGCGCACCCCTCATGCGCATCGGCGCCCTGCTCGAGACCGACCGGAGCTGGCGGCTCACCTTCACCCAGTGCCACGCCATCACCGAGGGCTGGACCTTCCACTCCCTCGTGATGGAGATCCTGGACACCTACCGCACCCTGCGGGACGGAAACCGGCCCGTGTCCGTCGAGCCCCCCGCCGTCCGGTACGCCGACTTCATCGCCGCCGAACAGCGCGCCCTCCAGTCCGCCGACGACCGCGCCTACTGGCACGACCTCGTGGCCCGCCACCCCAAGTTCACCTTTCCCGCCGCCTGGGCGGACACCACCGCGCCGCGCGCGGACTACCAGATCCATGTCCCGCACCGGGACCTGGAGCCGGGGCTGCGCGCACTGGCCGCCGAGGCCGGCGTCTCACTGAAGAGCGTGCTGCACGCCGCCCATCTCAAGGTGATGAGCATGCTCACCGACGAGCCCACCTTCTTCACCGGACTCGTCTACAGCGCCCGGCCCGAACTCGAAGGCGCCGACCGGGTCTACGGCATGCAGCTCAACAGCCTGCCCTTCCCCTTCGAGCGCACCGCCGCCACCTGGCGTGAACTGGTGCGGCAGACCTTCGACCGCGAGGTCGAGCAATGGCAGTACCGGCGCTACCCGATGCCCGCCATCCAGCGCGAAGCGGGAGACGGACAACGGCTCATCGATGTGCTGTTCACCTTCCAGGACTTCGACCAGATGGACACCGACCTCGTCGACACCGACGCCGGTGAGGGCGACGACTCCACCGAATTCGCGCTCGGAGTGCCCACCACCCCCGGCTACTTCACCCTGCGCACCCACACCCACGCACTCTCCCGGCACCACGCCGACCGGCTGGCGGGGATGTACCGGGCCGTGCTGGAGGCGATGGTCGCCGACTCGGACGGAGACGCACGGGCGACCTGTCTGCCACCGGGCGAGCGGGAGTTGCTGCTCGACACCTGGAACGGCGCACCGCTCACGCTCGCCGCGGGCGACGGCTGTGTACACGAGGTCTTCGAGTCATGGGCAGCCCGTACCCCCGAAGCGATCGCCGTCTCGCACGGTGACGAGCGGCTCAGCTACGCCGAGGTGAACACCCGGGCCAACCGGCTCGCCCACCAGTTGCGCGCCCTCGGCGCGGGCCCCGAGTCCGTCGTCGGTGTGCTCCTGGAGCCGGACATCGACCTGTTGCCCGCCCTGCTCGGCGTCATGAAGTCCGGCGCCGCCTATCTGCCCCTCGATCCGACCCAGCCGACGGGCCGCCTCGCCTACATGCTGAGCGACGCGGGCGGGCCCCTCGTCGTGACCCGCAGTGCACACACCGAGGCGGCGGCAGGGGCGCGCGGACTCGTCCTCATCGACACGGACGCCGACACCCTGGCCGGCCTGCCGACCACCGACCCGGAGCCGCTCGCCGGACCCGACAACGCCCTGTACGTCATCTACACCTCGGGCAGTTCGGGGCGGCCCAAGGGCGTCACCCTCACCCACCGCAATCTGCTGCGGCTCTACGCGGCCACGGCCGACCGCATCGACCTGGACTCCTCGCAGGTCTGGGCGCTGCTGCACTCGTACGCCTTCGATGTCTCCGTCTGGGAGATCTGGGGCGCGCTGCTGCACGGCGGCCGGGTGTCCGTGGTGCCACCGGCGGTCGCCCGTGACCCCGAGGCACTGCTCACCCTGCTCGCCGAGCAGCAGGTGACGACGCTCTCGCTGTCACCGGTGGCCTTCCGCGCGCTGATCGCCGCGGCGGGCGGCGACAAGGCGCGCCTGGACGCCCTCGCCCTGCGCACCGTGGTCTTCGGCGGGGACGGCCTCGACGTGTCCGACCTCGCTGAATGGCTGGCCCATCAGGGGCTGGAACGTACCGTGCCGATCCAGGCGTACGGACCCACCGAGACGACCGTCCACGTCACCTTCCGCCGGGTCACGGCCGACGATGTCGCGGCCGGCGGCGCCGTGCCGCTCGGGCGGGCCGTGGACGACACCCGGGTCTACGTCCTGGACGGCGAGGGGCGGCTCGCCCCCGTCGGGGTTCCGGGCGAGCTGTATGTGAGCGGCGCGGGTCTCGCCCGCGGCTACGCGAACCGCCCGGCGCTGACCGCCGAACGCTTCCTGCCCGACCCGTACGGTCCGTCCGGCGCGCGGATGTACCGGACCGGTGACCTGGCGCGCGTACGGCAGGACGGGGAACTGGAGTTCCTGGGCCGCGCCGACGAGCAGCTGAAGATCCGCGGCTATCGCATAGAGCCCGGCGAGATCCAGACGGCGCTGACCGAGCACCCGCGGGTCCGCGAGGCCGTCGTGGTGGCCCGGCAGTCGGAGCGGGGCGACCGCCGCCTGGTCGGCTACGTGGTCCCGGTCGGGGCGGACGCCCCGACCGCCGCCGAATTGGCCGCGCACTGCTCGGAGCGGCTGCCCGCCTACATGGTCCCGTCGTCGTTCGTGCCGATGGCCCGGATCCCGCTCACCGTCAACGGCAAGCTCGACCACGCCGCACTGCCCGCCCCCGACCGCTCCTCCGGCTGGTCGGACCGCGCATTCGTGGCGCCGCGCACCGACGTCGAGCGGCAGCTCACCGAGATCTGGTCCCGGGTGCTCGATGTGGAGAAGGTCGGCATCCGCGACAGCTTCTTCGACCTGGGCGGCGACTCCATCAGTGTGCTCCGGGTGATGGCCGAGGTCCGCGAGGCCGGGCTGCCCGTCACGCTCCGCGCCCTCTACCGGGCCGGGACGATCGAACAGCTCGCCGCGTCACTGGCCACATCCGCTCCCCGCATCCGGCCCGCCCCGAAGGGGGCTGTCGCGGAGGCCATGGAGCTGCACGGAGTACCGGGGGCCAGCCTCGCGGTGCTCCGGGACGGCGAGCTGGTCGCGCTGGAGGCGTACGGGGTGGTGGGCGCCGGTTCCACGGACCGGATCACCCCCGACACCCCGTTCAAGGTGGCGTCGGTGAGCAAGCACATCACCGCACTCGGCGCACTGACGCTGGCCGCCCAGGGTGTCATCGACCTGGACGCCGACATCAACAGCTGTCTCACCGGCTGGCGCGCGCCCTCCTTTGGCGAAGAGGGCCATCAGGGCGGCGTTGTGACGGTACGTCACCTGTTGGCGAATGTGTCCGGGCTCGCCCTGGAACCGGCCCACGACCCCTATCTCCCCGGCGACGCCGTGCCCGGCGTCCTGGACGCGCTGCACGGCCGGCCGCCTGCCCGTACCCCCGCCGTCCGCTTCGAGCACACGCCGGGGAGTGTGTTCCGCAAGAACCGGCTCAACTACCTGATCCTGGAACAGCTGATGACCGAGGTCACCGGCGCCCCCTTCCCCGAACTGATGCGCACCCTGGTCCTTCAACCGCTCGGCATGGTCCGCAGCGCCTACGACTGGGCCCATCACGCGCGCTCCCGCCGCCCCGTGGCCCTCGGTCACGACGCGTCCGGGCAGCCCGTGCCGCCCGGGCTGCCGATCCACCCCTCGGTCGCCGGCGGCGGCCTGTGGACCACAGCCGGCGATCTCGCCCGGGCCGCCGCCGAGATCCGCCGCGCCCACCTCGGGCAGGGCGCCGACCTCCTCACCCAGCCACTCGCCCAGCAGATGCTGACGCCACATCAGGACGCCCTGTACGGACTGTCCACCGTCGTCGACGCCACAGGCGACGACATCGAGTACGGCGCCTTCGGCGAGTTCGAGGGCTACTGGGCGATGAGCCTCACCCGCATCAAGGACGGCGACGGGCTGATCGTGCTCACCAACGGCGACTCAGGCCGCGAGGTCGGCCGCGCGGCCATCGAATCCCACCGGAGCGACTCCTCGTCCTTCGGCGGCCAGTGGTGACCGAGGCCCTCAGGGCCGCCCGTTCACCCGGACCTGCCACAACCGACAGAAGGGATCACCCTATGCCCGACGTACGCCATCTCATCTCCATCGACGATCTGACCGATGAGGACCTGACGTCAATCGTCGCCCGGGGCGCGGACTTCTCCGCGGGCCGCGCCACCGGGGACCGCCCGCTGGCCGGGCTCGTGGCCGGCATCTACTTCGCCAAGACCTCGACCCGTACCCGTACCGCGTTCTCCAGCGGCGCCCTGCGCCTGGGCGCGCAGATCGTCTCGTACGGCCCCAACGATCTCCAGACCAACACCGGCGAGACCACCGAGGACACCGGGCGCGTCCTCGCCGGCATGCTCGACCTGCTGGTTGCCCGCACCGCCGCCGACCCCGCCGAGATGCGCAGCTGGGCGTCGCAGGGCGGAATGTCCGTCGTCAACGCGATGAGCGCCGACGAGCACCCCACCCAGGCGCTGACCGATCTGACCACGCTCCTCGGCCGGTTCGGGCGGATCGAGGGACTGCGCGTGCTGTACGTCGGCGAGGGGAACAACTCCGCGGCGGCCCTGGCGCTCGCCCTGCCGAGGTTCAGGAACATCACCCTGGAGCTGCGCACCCCGCCCGGGTACGGACTCGCCGCCGCGACCCTCGCCCGCGCCCTCGCCACCGCGGAACGCACCGGATCCACCGTCGTGGAGCGGCACGACATGGAGGCGCTCCCCGAGGATTTCGACGCCATCTACACCACCCGGTGGCAGACCACGGGGACCAGCAAGCCCGACCCCGACTGGCGGGAAGTCTTCGCGCCCTTCCAGGTGAACTCCACGCTGTGGAAGGGGAGTCCGGACGCGGTGTTCCTCCATGACCTGCCCGCGCACCGGGGCGAGGAGGTCACCGCCGAGATCCTCGACGGACCGGCGTCGATCGCCTTCCAGCAGGCCGAGAACAAGATGCACAGTGCCATGGCCGTCCTCGAATGGTGCCGCACCGGCCCCGTCGGCAGCCCGGCGACCGGTCTCACGGTGGAGGGCGGCGCGGGAGCCAGGGCCGTGGCCACGGCCGGATGACGGCGCCGCCGGGTGAGCAGGACACCGGGACGGCCGACTCCGCCCCCGTCCAGCCCCTGCGCCGCAACCGCGACTTCGTCCTCCTGTGGGGCGGCGTCGGGGCCACACTGCTCGGCGCCCGCGCCTGCTATGTCGCGTACCCCTTCCTGGTCCTCTGGTACACCGGATCGGCGAGTGACGCCGGACTGGTCGGCTTCGCCGCGCTCCTGCCCAATCTGCTGGTGCAGCTGCCCGCGGGGGCGCTCGTGGACCGCTGGGACCGCAGGCGGCTGATGATCCTCTGCGATCTGGGCTCCCTGCTGGCCACCGCGTCGGTCGCCGTCGCGGTGGCCACCGGCCGGATCGACCTCGGCCATCTGGTGGCCGCCTCCTTCGTCAGCGGCAGCCTGGCCGTCTTCCACCAGCTCGCCGAACGGGCCGCGGTGCGCCACCTCGTACCGCTCGGACAACTGCCCGTCGCCCTCACCCAGAACGAGGCGCGCTGGCGGGCCGCCGGACTGCTGGGGCAGCCCGTCGGCGGGGCGCTGTACACCGTGGCGCGCTGGTCACCCTTCCTCTTCGCGGCCACGGCCCATCTGCTGTCGCTGATCTCGCTCCTGCTGATCAGAAAGCCGTTCCAGGGCCCGCGCGACACCGCACCGCGTCGCCGGCTCGCCGTCGAAGTCGCCGAAGGGTTCACCTGGACCTGGCGGCGTCGGTTCCTCACCACCCTGGTCGGGCTGATCGCCGCGACCAATCTGCTCTTCCAGGGCATCAGCCTCGCGGTGATCCTCATCGTGCGCGACGGCGGAGGCTCGGCCGCGCTCCTGGGAACGATCACCGCTGTCGGCGGGATCGGCGGGACGCTCGGCGCACTCGGCGCGACGTGGTGGACCCGGCGGGCGCCCCTGCGCACCGTGGTCATCGGGAGCATCACCGTCTGGGCCGCCGTCGTTCCCCTGCTGATCGTGGTGCGCGCACCGGTGGTGATCGGTGCCCTCCTCGCCGTCATGGCGTACGCGGGCGGACTCGTCAATGTGGTGGGCGGCGTCTACCAGGTGTCCGTCACCCCCGACGAGATGCAGGGGCGCGTCAGCAGCGTCCTCACCCTGATCGCCTCCGGCGCCGGCGCGCTCGGCGCGCTGGGCAGCGGCTTCCTGCTCGACGGGCTCGGAGTGACCGGCACTCTCGCCGGGATCGCGGGCTGCATGGTGCTCCTCGCCGCAACAGCGCTGGTCACTCCGGCACTTCGGCGCCCCGACCCGGCACCGGGCGAGGACATCTCGGCGGTATAGGCCCGGTATAGCGCCTCTTCCTAGTTTCTGGACCATCAACCTCCTCCCGGCGAAAGGGAATTTCCCATGACTCCGCCCATCGACCGCCGTCAGGCCCTCCGTACCTCCGCCGGGGCCCTCCTGGTGGCCGGCCTCGCCACCGTGGGAACGGCCACCACCGCGTCCGCCGCCCCCGTCCGGCGGAAGTACACGGGAATCCCGGAGATCCCGAACGTCCCGGGCATGAACGGGGACCCCCGATCCAACGAGTTCTGGTACGTGTTCGACCAGGAACTCTGGTACCACCGGACGCCCGAGGTCATCGCCGCCAACGAGAAGCTCGGCGAGGTGCTCGGCGAGGACCCCGAGGTCGCCATCATCCAGGCGTACCTCGCCCACCGCAGCGCGGGCACCTACCCCAGCGGCTTCCGCACGCTCGTCACCCCCCTCAAGGAAGCGCTGACCGTCCTCTCCGACGCCCAGTGGAGCGTCATCGACCGCTACTACCCGCACACCGACCTGGCCAGCCTCACCAAGGCGTTCGCCGACTTCGGGCAGGGCGTCCTCTACGACCCGCGGCTGTCCGAGGGCCAGCGCAGCCACACCATGAACGGCAACCCGCCGGTCGGCTTCCACGCCTGGCACTGCTACCTGCGCGCCATGCAGCTCCTCGGCATCGACTCCCGCCGCTGGGCCGTGATCGACCCGCTGATCGGGCTGTCCTGGGAGATCCAGTCGATCGTCAAGCCGAAGCCCGACGTCATCTACCCGCCGCTCGACGCCAAGGTGCTCCGCCGACTGACCGCGAAGTGGCTCAGCCGCAGCCCCGGCGAGTGCGACACCGCCTTCGAGACCTTCCCGTACCCGCAGGGCGTCAGCTGACCCACCCGACCGCGCTCCGAGAGGCAGAATCATGCGAACGGCACAGACGGAACCGACCGCACCACCTGAGGAGAGGACCGGAGTCTGGCTCATCGGCGCCCGCGGTTCGGTGGCGACGACCGCGGTCGTCGGAGCCGTGGCGATCCGGGCCGGACTGGCCCGGCAGACCGGCTGTGTCGCCGCCCTGCCCCCCTTCGCGGAGCTCGGCCTGCCCGACCTCGGCCGACTGGTCTTCGGCGGTCACGACATCGACGAGACCCCGCTGGTCAAGCGGGCCGAGCAGCTGGCGGACGCGGGAGTCCTGCCGTACGCGCTCCTCGGCCCGCTGGCGGCGGACCTCGCCGAGGCCGACGCCGAGATCCGGCCGGTCGGCGGTGGTGCTGCCGCCGGGCGGCAGGACCTGCTGATCGAGACGCTCGCGGCGGACATCGACTCCTTCCGGCGCCGCGCCGGACTCGACCGTGTCGTGGTCGTCAACGTCGCCACGACCGAACCCCTCGCGGAACCCGACCCGGCCTGCGCCTCGACGGAGGCACTGGACGCGGCGCTCGCGGCGGGGGAGTCACCCCTGCCCTACAGCGCGGTGTACGCCTACGCCGCACTGAAGTCCGGCTGCGCGTATGTCGACTTCACCCCCTCGGCGGGGGCGCGGCTGCCGGCACTCCACGAGTACGCCGTCGCTGCCGGGCTGCCGTATGCGGGCAGCGACGGCAAGACCGGGGAGACCCTCGTCAAGTCCGTCCTGATGCCGATGTTCGCGCGACGGGCCCTCGCCGTGCGCTCCTGGTCCGGCACCAATCTGCTCGGCGGCGGCGACGGAGCGGCACTCGCCGAACCCTCCCGCGCCCGCAGCAAGGTCGAGTCCAAGCGGCGCGTGCTCGACGAAGGGCTCGGCCACCCGGTCGAGGGCGGGGTGCACATCCACCACATCGCCGCGCTCGGCGACTGGAAGACGGCCTGGGACCACATCGTGTTCGACGGGTTCCTCGACGTGCGGATGACGATGCAGTTCACCTGGGAGGGCTGCGACTCGGCGCTCGCGGCGCCGCTCGTCCTCGACCTGGCCCGGTTCATGGCTCTGGCCCACCGCGCGGGAGAGAGCGGGCCCGTGCCCGCCCTCGGCTTCTTCTTCAAGGACCCGGTGGGCTCCACGGTCCACGGCCTGGAGGAACAGTTCACGGCCCTGGTGGACTGGGCACGGGCCGCCGCAGCGGTGCGGGTGTGAGCGGGTACGCGAGGCGGCGCCTGCCCTCCGCGGGAGCCGTCGCCCGGCTGGTACGGGCTCCCGCCGCGCTCACCGTCCCCGGCGATGTGCTGGCGGGGGCCGCGGCCGCGGGAGTGCGGCGCGGGCCCCGGACAGTGGGGCTTGCCGCCTCCTCCGTCTGCCTCTACTGGGCGGGTATGGCGCTCAACGACTACGCCGACCGCGGCCTCGACGCCGTGGAACGCCCCGAGCGCCCGATCCCTTCCGGAGAGGTCTCGCCCGGACAGGCCCTTGCCCTCGCCACCGGTCTCACCGCCGCCGGGATCGGACTCGCCGCGCTCGGCGGGGGACGCGCCGCACTGCCCACCGCCGTATCGCTCGCCGGGGTCGTCTGGGCATACGACCTCGCCCTGAAGTCCACCCCGGCCGGGCCCGCCGCGATGGCGACCGCCCGGGGGCTCGACGTGCTGCTCGGCGGCGCGGGCAGCGGACGGACCCGGGCCGCGCTCCCGGCGGCCCTCACAGTGGCCGCGCACACGTTCGCCGTCACCGTGCTCAGCCGGCGCGAAGTCAGCGGTGCGAGCAGGGCCGTTCCCGCCGCGACGCTCGCCGCGAGCGGGGCGGTCACGGCGGCGGCCGTGGCGTACGGCAACCGGGCCGCGCCGGCACACCGGGCGGTCAGCCGCACCCTGGCCGCCGCCTACCTCAGTACCTGCGGACTCGCCCAGTACAGCGCCGCCCGCACCCCGACCGCCGCGAGCGTACGCCGGGCCGTGGGCGCCGGGATCCACGCCATGATGCCGCTCCAGGCCGCGCTGACCGCGGCGGCCGGCTCCACGGCCGTGGCCCTGCCGGTGGCCGCGGCACTGCCGCTCGCCCGACGACTGGCCCGGAAGGTGTCGCCGACATGACGAGGACCGCGCTGCGCTTCGCGTACGGAACCAACGGCTTCGGCGACCACCGGATCGGCGACGCCCTGCGAGTCCTCGCGGACCTCGGCTACGACGGGGTCTCGTTGACCCTCGACCACCACCACCTCGACCCGTACGCACCGGACGTCGCCGCGCGGACCGCCCGGGTCAGGAAGGTGCTCGACGGTACCGGTCTCGACGTGGTCGTCGAGACCGGCGCCCGGTACCTGCTCGACCCGATGCGCAAGCACCAGCCGACCCTGGTCTCCACCGAGGGCCGCGCCCACCGCGTCGATCTGCTGCGCAGGGCGACCGAGATCGCGGCCGGTCTCGGCGCCACCACCGTCCACCTGTGGAGCGGCGCCGCCCCCGATGACGTCCCGGCCGTACCGGCCGACGAGGCGTGGAAGCGGCTCGCCCAAGGGTGCGCCACCGTGCTGGAGCACGCCGGACGCGCGGGAGTCGACCTGGCTTTCGAACCCGAACCGGGCATGCTGGTCGCCACGTTGCAGGACTACCACCGGCTGGTGGACCTGCTGGGCGGGCACGACCGGTTCCGGCTCACCCTCGACATCGGGCACTGCCGCTGCCTGGAACCGCACCCCGTCGTGGAGTGCGTGCACCGTTCGGCCGACCGGCTCGCCCATGTCCAGATCGAGGACATGCGGCGCGCGGTGCACGAGCACCTTCCCTTCGGGGACGGCGAGATCGACTTCCCGCCGGTTCTGGCCGCACTCGCCGATGCGGGCTACCGCGGCCTGGTGTCGGTGGAACTGCCCCGGCACAGCCACGCAGCGACCCTTCAGGCGCGCCGCAGCATCGCGTTCCTGCGGGAGGCGGCGGCCGCCGCGAGGACCGTACGCCCGCCGGAGCTCGTGTCCACCCCCACCCCCGAACCCCGACTCATGAAGGGCGCGGTACGCCCATGACGCTCTCGGACACCACCACACCCACCGGAGCCGTCCATGACCGGCGCACCGTCCGGGCTCTGCTCGGTGCGCTGGACGCCGCCCTCGACCCGGACCGCCGGGAGCGGCTCGCGCGGGACACCGCGGCCGTCGCCGCCGACCCGGCCGCGCTGGACACCCGGTTCCCCTCGGCCGGCCGCGTCTACGGGCGGCTCCCGCTGCCGGACCGGGCGCTGCCCGACCGCGCGGGCTGGGCCGTCGAGGACGCCGTGCGTGCCGCACTGCTGCTCGCCGTCGCCCCCGACCGCACCGCCACCGAGACCGCCGCCCGGTATGCGCAGGGCGATGCCGCCGAGAGGCGCGGGGTATTGCTGTCCCTGCCCTATCTGCCGCTCGGCGGCGCCGCGGCCTCCCTCACCGACGACGCCCTGCGCAGCAACGACACCCGGCTGATCATCGCCGCACTCGGCCCGTACGCCCGCGCACATCTCGATCAGCACCGCTGGCGCCACGCCGTACTCAAGTGCCTGTTCACCGAGATACCGCTGTCCGTCGTCGCCGGGCTCCACGAGCGCAAGGACGTCGAACTCGCCCGGATGGCGCAGGCGTTCGCCGACGAGCGCCGCGCCGCGGGCCGCCCCGTGCCGGCCGATCTCGTCCTTCTCGTCCCGGACCGCGGCCGCGACCGATAGCCACCACCTACTCGCAGGAGCCCGCACATGCGGATTTTCGACCCGCACATCCATATGACCTCACGGACCACCGACGACTACCGGGCGATGTACGACGCGGGTGTCCGCGTCTTGGTCGAACCCGCGTTCTGGCTCGGCCAGCCCCGTACCTCGCCGGCGAGCTTTAGCGACTACTTCGACGGACTCCTCGGCTGGGAGCCCTACCGCGCCGCCCAGTACGGGATCAGGCACCACTGCACCATAGGCCTCAACCCGAAGGAGGCCAACGACCCCCGCTGCACCCCCGTGCTCGACCTGCTGCCGCGCTTCCTCGCCAAGGACGGCGTCGTCGCCGTCGGTGAGATCGGCTTCGACACCGTCACCCCCGCCGAGGAGCACGCCTTCGCCGCGCAGCTCGCCCTCGCCGTCGAGCACCGGCTGCCCGCACTCGTGCACACCCCGCACCGCGACAAGGCGGGCGGCACCGCCCGGTCGCTGGCCGTCGTGGCGGAATCCGGCATCGACCCGGGCTTCGTCGTGCTGGACCACCTCAACGAACTGACCGTCGGTCACGTTGTCGAAACCGGGTGCTGGATGGGCTTCTCCATCTACCCCGACACCAAGATGACCCCCTCCCGCATGGTCGAGATCCTCCAGCGGTACGGCACCGAACGGATGCTGGTGAACTCCGCGGCGGACTGGGGACACAGCGATCCGCTGCTCACGCGCGCCACCGGCGAGGCGATGCTCGCCGCCGGTTTCGACGAGGCGGACGTGGACCGTGTCCTGTGGCAGAACCCGACCGTCTTCTACGCACAGAGCGGCCGGCTCGACGTCGACGCCGGTGGGTCCGCGGAGAGCGGCGGTACCCCGGCGAACCCGACGTCCCCGGCGGCGGGCCTGTACGCGGGCAACTCCGTTGCCCGGGGCGGCAGCTGAGGACACCGGGACCATGAGACTGTGCCATCGCGACGGGACCGACGTCCATCTCGCCTACTGCACCAATGTGCACCCGGCGGAGGATCTGGCGGGTATCACCGCACAGTTCGACCTGTACGCCCTTCCGGTACGGGAACGCCTCGGCGCCGCCACCCTCGGACTGGGCCTCTGGCTGTCCGACACCACCGCCGCCGCACTTGACACCGACCCGGCCGCCCTCGCCCGCCTCGGCGCCGACCTGGTTGCCCGCGGCCTGGAGACGGTCACCTTCAACGGTTTCCCGTACCGCGGCTTCCACGATCCGGTCGTCAAGCATGCCGTGTACACCCCCGACTGGTCCGACCCGCGCAGACTCGACCACACCCTGCGCCTGGCCCGTATCCTCGCCGCCCTGCTCCCCGACACCGCCACCCACGGCAGCGTCTCCACGCTCCCCTTCGCCTGGCGCACCCCCTGGCCGACGGAACGCCATGACGCCGCCCTGCGCCAACTCGACCTGCTGGCCGCAGGGCTGAAGCAGATCGAGGCCGACACCGGCCGCGTCATCCGGGTCGCCGTCGAACCCGAACCCGGCTGTGTGACCGAGACCGTGCGGCACACGGCCGCCGTCCTCGCCGCCACGGATCCCGAGCGGATCGGGGTGTGCCTCGACGCCTGCCACCTCGCCGTGGCCCACGAGGACCCCGACGAAGCCCTCCGCGCCCTGGCCGTCCACGAGGTCCCGGTGGTCAAGCTCCAGGCGTCCGCCGCCCTGTGCGCCGACCGGCCTCACGACCCCGCAGTCCGGTCCGCCCTGGCCGAGTTCGTCGAACCCCGCTTCCTGCACCAGACCAGGGAGCAGGCGCCCGACGGCTCCGTGCTGGGTCGCGACGACCTCGACGAGGCTCTCGCCGAGGACGGCGGACTGCCCGGCCACCGGCCCTGGCGGGTCCACTACCACGTCCCCCTGCACACCGAGCCGGCGCCGCCGCTCAGCAGCACCCGGCCCGAGCTCCGCACCACCCTCCGCACGCTGTTCGCGGGGGAGCGGGCGCTCACCGGCCATGTCGAGGTGGAGACCTACACCTGGACCGTGCTGCCGGAAGGCCGGCGCCCCGCCGGACCCGATGGCCTGGTCGACGGGATCGCCGCCGAACTGGCATGGACAAAAGCCGAGTTGAACGCACTCGGCCTCACGAGTGCTGAGGAGCACCACTCATGACCGACCGACGCAGAAAGGTCGCCGTGCTGTGCACGGTCGGCCTCACCCCGCGGCTGCTGCCGCACATGCCCCATCTCCGGGCCATCGGCGAACAGGGCTTCGCCGCCGCGCTGGACACGGTCTTCCCGGCCGTCACCGCAACCGTCCAGGCATCCCTGACCACCGGCAGCCTGCCCAACGACCACGGCGCGGTGGCCAACGGCTGGTACCACCGTGACCAGGGCGAGGTGCTCATGTGGCGTCAGCACAACGCCCTCGTCCACGGCGAAAAGGTGTGGCACGCCGCCCGGGAGAGGAACCCGGACCACACCACCGCGTACCTCTGCTGGTGGTGGGCGATGGGCGCCGAGGTCGACACCGTCCTCACCCCGCGCCCCGTCTACCACTACGACGGCCGCAAGCAGCCCGACTGCTACACCGTCCCGGCGGGCCTGCGCGACGAACTAGCCGCACTGCAGGGTGACTTCCCCCTCTTCAACTACTGGGGCCCGACTGCCGGCATCGCCTCGACCAGCTGGATCGCGCAGGCGTCCCGCTACGTCCTGGACCGCCGCAGCCCCGACTTGACCTTCATCTATGTCCCGCACCTCGACTACGACCTCCAGCGCTACGGCCCCGACAGCCCGCAGGCCGTCCGTGCGGCCCGCGAGGCGGACGCCGCGCTCGCACCGCTCCTGGACGACCTGCGGGACCGCGGCACCACCGTGATCGCGCTGAGCGAGTACGGGATCGCCCCGGTGCGCCGACCCGTCGACATCAACCGGGTGCTGCGCCGCGAAGGGCTGCTCTCCGTCTATGTGCAGCGCGGCATGGAGTATCTCGACCCACACACCTCCCGGGCCTTCGCCGTCGCCGACCACCAGGTCGCCCATGTGTATGTCGCCGACCCCTCCGACCTGCCGCGGGTACGGGACACGCTCAAGGCCACCGCGGGTGTCGACACGGTCCTCGACCGCATCCAGCAGGCCGACTTCGGCATCGACCACCCGAACGCGGGCGAGCTCGTGACGGTCGCGGAACCGGACGCCTGGTTCACGTACTACTACTGGCTGGACGACGACCGCGCCCCCGACTTCGCCCGGGGCGTCGAGATCCACCGCAAGCCCGGCTACGACCCGGCCGAGCTGTTCTTCGACCCGGCCGATCCGATGATCAAGGCCAAGGCGGCGCTGACGCTGCTGCGCAAGAAGGCCGGCATGCGGGCCCCGATGACCGTCGTGCCGATCGATCCGCACTGTGTACGGGGGAGCCACGGCCGGCTTCCCGACGACGACCGGGATGCCCCGATGCTGCTGTGCTCGGAGCCCGCAGTGGCTCAACAGCGCTACCACGCCACCGAGGTCAAGCGGCTGATCCTGCGCCTGCACGGCTGGTCCTGACGCGTCACCGACGCCCCTGCTGCCACAGGGGCGTCGGCGAAGTGTCCGCACCGCACACGCGTATGCGCGGCAGACGGCGGTTCGACGAAAAGTCCTAGGAGGCGGCGGGCTCCGATGCGGGCTGCTCCTGGGCGAACAGCCGGACCAGCGACAGGAAGCGGTAGTGCAGTCGCTCGTCGGTGCAGACCCCGCTGACCTCGATCAGCCGGGCGTCGGCCAGCGCCTCGAGAACCCATTCGGCCCGCTCCTCGCACACCCCCAGCACCTCGGCGGCCTCCCGCGCGCTGAGCCCGGCCGCACAGCCTCGTGCCAACTCCCGGAAAGCCCGGCGTGATTCGACGTCGAGCGCGGCGTGCCCGAGCCGCAGGGAGGCCCGCAGATCGTGGCCGCCGAGCCGCAGCTCGCTCAGCCGGTGCTCTTCGGGTGCGAGTCTGGCCACCAGCCGGGAGAGCCGCCAATGGGGGTTGGCCGTCAGCCGGGTCGCGGCGATGCGCAGCGCGAGCGGAAGCCGGTCGCAGAGCTCGACCAGCCGGGCCGCCGCCTCCGGCTCCGCCGCCACCCGGACGGCGCCGACGAGCCGGGCGAGCAACCCGGTCGCCTCGTCCGGGTCCGGCAGCCCGAGGTGGACCAGGCGGATGCCCTCCAGGCCGCTCAGCGGACTGCGCCCGGTGATGATGGTCCGGCACAGCTGCCCGCCCGGCAGCAGGGGTCGGGTCTGCCGGTCGTCCTCCGTGTTGTCGAGGACGACGAGCACACGGCGCCCCGCCAGCCGGCTCCGGTACAGCTGGCTGCGCTCGTCCAGCGAGACCGGCAGATCTCCCTCGGGAGTGCCGAGCGCGTGCAGGAACCAGCCCAGCACCTCATGCGGGTCCTTGGCCCGCCCCCGGGCGTCGCGCAGGTCGACGTAGAGCTGTCCGTCGGGGAAGTGCTCACGGCTCAGCTGGGCGGCATGCACGGCGAGCGCCGACTTCCCGATGCCCGACATGCCGGTGATCACGGCCCGGTGCGGGTGCGCCGCGTGCGGGCGGAGCAGGGCGGTCACTTCGGCGAGCTGTTTCTCGCGGCCGTGGAAGTCGGTGGTGTCCGACGGCAGCATCGCGGGCACGAGTCCGTTCCAGCTGTGGGAGGACGACGACAGGACGGCGGCTCCCGCGGCGGGCCCGCCCAGGTCCCCGGTGAGGATCGCGTCATGCACCGTACGCAGCGCCTGCCCGGGGTCGATCCCGAGTTCCTCGCGCAGCGTGTGCCGTCCGGCGCGGTAGACGGCGAGCGCCTCCGCCTGCCGTTCGCTGCGGTAGAGGGCGGTCATCAGCTGGGCGCGCAGCCGTTCCCGCAGCGGATGGCGGGCCACCAGCGGCGTCAGCTCCGCGATCAGCGCGGCGTGCGAGCCCATGGCGAGGTCGGCCTCGATGCGGCTCTCCAGGGCGGCCATGTAGGCCTCCTCCAGCCGGGGCAGCTCGATCTCGCCGAGGAAGTCGGTGGTGTTGGAGAGGGCCGGCGCGCTCCACAGACTCAGCGCGTCCCGCAGATCCCGGGCGGCCTGCTCGAACCGTCCGCCGCTCAGCGCCCGGGTCCCGATGCCGGCCAGCCGCTCGAACTCCGCCCAGTCGAAACCGGCGGGGCCGATGTCCAGCCAGTAGCCGGGACCGCGTCGTTCCAGCCGGATCCCGGGACCGAGCCGCTTGCGCAGCCGGGAGATGTACGTGTAGATCTGCGCGCTCATGGTCGCGGGTGGCTCCCAGCCCCACAGGAGGGTGCTGAGCCGGTCGTCGGTGACCATATGCCCGCGAGCCAACAACAGGGCGGCGAGGGTGGTGCGTTGTTTGGTGCCGTCGAGCGGGATGTCGGCACCGTCGACGGACGCCTCCACCGGGCCGAGGATGCTGAACTTCATGTGTTTCCCCCGTTCCGAGCCGCGCGCGGAAACGCGACGGCTGTTGTGGGGGACGCTAGAAGGGGGTGGTGTTCACGGATTATCGTTTCGATTTCGCGGCCTGTGGCGGCGAGTGGAACGACCCTTCTCGGCCAACGGCGGTGCCCGCTCCCGACCCGCCCGCACCCTTCGATCCGGGCCGCCGTCGCCGCGGACTCCCGGGCGGGCGTGGCGGATGCTCGCCGAGGACGGGCACACCGGCGGTCTGCCGGCCCGAGGATCCGTCACGCCGTCCCGATGGGCAGCGGGAACCGGACGTGCCCGATCGAAGTGGCGCCCGCACGGGCCGGCTCCGGGGCGGTCACCGCTTCAGGGCGGTCTCCAGCCACTCCAGGACCTCGGGCGTCACCGGGTCGGTGATGTCCGCGAACTCGTCGTGCTTCTTGAGGAACTTGGCCACGTAGGGGCAGACCGGCACGATGCGCTTTCCGGAGGCGCGTACGTCGGTCAGGGCCTGCTCCACGAGGATGGAGGCCAGGCCCTGACCTGCGAAGGCGTCGTCGATCTCGGTGTGAAAGAAGACGCGCTGTCCGTCGCGGTCGCGGTAGGCGGTGAGGCCCGCGCGTTTGCCGTCGACCAGAACCTCGTAGCGGTGCCTGGCGTCGACTCTCTGAACGGTCGGCTCGGATGCATGCTGGGTCATGACGGGCCTTTCGGTGTCGTACGTCACTCAGTGTGCAGGATTCTTGCGTGGTGCGATCCGGGCGTTCGGAAGGCCCGGCGCGGCAAGGCGGCCGCCGTCGTAACCGTCGACACTTCCGAAGCGATCGGAGGCGTTCTCCCACGCTGCCCGCGCTTCGACGATGTCCTCGTGGCTGCGACCGATGAAGTTCCACCACATGACGATCTGTTCCTGGAACGGTGTGCCGCCCAACAGCACCACGCGGGCCCGGCAATCCGTCTCGTTCGTCAGAGTCAGGGAGTCGCCTCCGGTGCCGATGTATCCCAACTCGGCCGGGTGCAGAAGTGTTCCGTCGACGCGGACGTCCCCTTCGTCGACGAGCAGCCCGTGCTCGAAGCCGGGATCCACGCGGAGGCCGGTCGTCGAGCGCGGGTCGAGAACGAGTTCGGCGCCGAGCAAGGGCGTGAAGGTCGGCACCGGAGAGGTGTCACCCGCCAGCGACCCCAGGAACACCCTGATGTCGGCTCCGTCCACCCGGACCCGTCGCGGGACGTAGTGCTGGAAGTCACGTCCGGTGTGCCGGTGTTCTTCGGGCAGGGCCACCCACAACTGGACGCCGTGCAGCGCGGTGGTGCGGGTGGTGGAGACCTCCGAGTGGCTGATGCCGTACCCGCTGGTCATGAGGTTGAGCTCTCCGGGCCGGACGAGCGCGTGGCTGCCGAGGCTGTCGCGGTGCTCGATCTCTCCGCTGAACAGCCAGCTCACGGTCTGCAGACCGGTGTGTGGATGAGGAGCCACGTCCATGCCACCCGTGTCGGCGACGTCGTCGGGGCCGTAGTGGTCGACGAAGCACCAGGCCCCGATCAGCGTCCGCGCCCGCTGCGGCAGCGTGCGCCGTACCGTCATCGCGCGCGGCCCGCCCAACGGGACGTCCCGCGCGGACAGCACATCGACGTGCTGCACGGCAGGCTCACCGTGGCCTGTCGCCCCCCGGCGCCGTTCGACCGGATCCACTTCGACATCACTCACCGTACGCCCCTCTCATCCGAGAATGATTTCACATTCAACTATTATGCCTGATACTAAGTCCATGTCCCCGCACACGCACGGCAGAGGAGCGAGGGCCGGAAGCGGCCTCGGAGGAGTCCACATTGAGTGACACGACAGCAGACCTGGCAAGCCGACGGGTCTACATCGACAAGCAGAGCCCCAAGGCCTATCGCGCACTCGTCGGGACGGCCGACGCGGTCCGCGCGGCCGCCGCCGAGGCGGGAATCGACCGCAGCCTGGTGGAGCTGATCAATCTCCGCGTGTCGCAGATCAACGGCTGCGCGTACTGCCTCAGCGTGCACACCGGGGCCGCGCTGCGCGCCGGCGAGACGACGCAGCGCTTGGGCGTGCTGGCAGCCTGGCGCGACGCCGAACTGTTCACGGTCCGGGAACGCGCGGCACTCGCCCTTGCGGAGGCGACCACCGAACCCGCGAACGCCGTCGAGCAGGAGAGGGCCTACGCCGCGGCCCGCCAGGTCTTCACCGAGGAGGAGATCTCCGCGGTGATCTGGGTGGCCATCACCATCAACGCCTTCAACCGGGTCTCCATCCTGAGCAAGCATCCCGTGCGGGGAATCCCCTCTCAGTGATCCGGCAGGTGCGCCGGACCGAGGACATCGCGCAGTTGGGTGCGGCCCGTGATGCCGAGCTTGGGAAAGATCTTGTGCAGATGAAAGCCGATGGTACGCGGAGACAGATAGAGCCGGGCGCCGATGTCCCGGTTGGTCAGGCCCTCCGCGGCCAGTTGGGCGATCTGGAGCTCCTGCGGCGTCAGGTCGGCCACCGCTTCGGGCGCCGCGGAATCCGCCACGGCCACGCCCGTCGCGCGGAGTTCGGCCGTGGTGCGCTCGATCCAGGGGCGTGCGTCGAGCCGTTCGAAGATCCCGAGGGCGGTGCCGAGAACGGGGCGTGCCTCCGCTGCCCGTCGGCGCCGCCGCAGCCACTCGCCGAAGTCCAGCTGCGCGAGGGCGTGCTCGAAAGGCCATCGGAGGCAGGCCGGGTCGGCGAGCGCCGCACGGAAATGGGGCTCCGCGTCCTCCGAATCGCTCAGCAGGGCCGAGGCACGATGCACGATCGCGTCCAGGCGGGCGGAGCGGGACGCCCCCAGGGTCTTCTCTGCGGCCCGGAGCACGGAGCGGGCGTCGTCCGCCTGGCCGGCGCGGACGGCTGCGGCGGCAAGATCGGCGAGGTGGTACAGGGAAGCGTGGTAGTGCACGGGTGCGGGGTGGAAGTCCTGGGTGAACACGCGCCGGAAGTGCTCGTACGCCGCCTTGTGGTCGCCCTCCGCAAGGGCTGCCATGCCGAGCGCGTGGCAGTGACGCACATACAGGCTGCGGGAATCGAGCAGGTCGATGCCGCGGACGGCATCGCCGGCCTGAGCACGCGCGGCCTCGTGGTCCCCGCGGGCGGCGTGCAGCGTGGCCCGCAGGATCGATGATCCCGTGGTGACGTTGTCCGCGCCTGCCTCTGTCGCCATCCAGAAGGCGTCGTCGGCGGCGGATCGGGCCGCGGTCCAGGCTCCGCTCTCGAACAGTGCGAGGGCGAGGGCCTGCGCGACGGTGCAGTTGGTGCCGGCCGTCGCAGCCCGTCGCAGATGGTCCAGGGCCTGGCCGAGCAGGCGTACGGCCTGGTCGGTCTCGTCCAGGATCCAGGCTGTGGCGCCGAGCATGATGAAGTCGGACAGGGAACCGTCCTGCAGTGTGGTCACTGCATGGGTCAGGCTTTTCAGAGCCTCCTCCCGGTCCGTGAACGGGTGGCTGACCACCTGTGGCCAGAGGCTGTCGACCCTGTTCGACGGCGGCGTGATGAGGCCGCCGATCCGCTGGATTTCGGTCCGGTAGAACGGGGCGCCGGAGTTGTACGCCGGGGTCGATGCCGTTTCCAGCGCGTCCAGAGCCAGGGCAGGCGCCTGTGCGGCCATGGACTCGGCCACGGGCAGCAGAAAGGCCAGGGAGTCGTCGTGCCGGAGCGTCACGGCCAGGGACCACCCGCCGCGCAGGGACGCCTCGCCGAGGAGCTGGGCGTCGTCCGTCAGGGTGTCCACTCGGGCCGCGATCTCACCGACCCACTGCGGATACCCGGCGTACATGGCCGACGCGGCAGCGGCGAGCAGGCGCCTGGCACGCTGATCCGGCTCCGACGTGAGTTCCGCGGCGCGTTCCAGCGCTGTGGCCGCGGCCGCGTATCCGCCGCGACGACGGGAGCGTTCCGCGCTCTCCGCGAGAGCGCCGGCGACCTGTTCGTCCGGGCCGAGCGCGGCTGCGGCGAGATGCCAGGCACGGCGATCGGGTTCCTGTGCGAGCGCGGCGGCGAGCGCCAGGTGGGCCTCGCGGCGCCCGGCGAACGAAGCGGCCTGGTAGATCGCGGAGCGAACCAGCGGATGACGCAGACGCACGTGACCGCCCTCGACGCGCACCAGCCCCGCCTGCTCGGCGGGCCTCCACACCTCCGGCCCGTCCAGGCCGGGCACGGCGTGGAGAACGTCCGAGAGCTGGGTGCTGCCGGCTGCCGCCGCCAGGAGCAGGACCCGGCGTGTGTCGTCCGGCAGGGTGGGCAGGCCGGCGGCGAACAGGTGCTCCAGTTGGGCGGTGAGGGGGAGCGAGTCGATCGAGCCGACTCCGCGGCTGCCCAGGTCCTCGGCGAAGGCTCGCGTGAGCTCGATGAGGGCCAGTGGGTTCCCGGCCGCCTGCCGGAGAATCCGGGACCGGACGCGATCCCGCGGTGGATGCGGCTGCGCGTCCAGGAGGAGCCCCGCGGCGGCTCGGTCCAGGGGGCCTGCGGCCAGATGCGGGAAGTCGCGGTCGAAGCGCGCCGGCACCGCTTCATCCCGTGCGGCGAGCAGCAGGGTGATGCGTTCGCCTTCGAGGCGCCGGGCGATGAACGCGAGTACGTCCAGCGAGCCGACGTCCAGCCACTGTGCGTCGTCGACGGCGATCAGCAACGGTCGTTCCGTCGCCGCGTCCGAGAGCAGCGTCAGCACGCCGACCCTGATCAACAGCGGGTCCGGCACCTGTGAGTCGTCGGTGTCGTCCGTACCGAATGCGCGGAGCAGGGCATCGCGCTGCCGCGGGGGAAGCCGGTCGACGCCGGGGAGTACCGGGCGCAGCAGTTGGTGCACCCCCGCGAAACCGAGGTCCTTCTCGCCTTCGCTGCCGCGTACCCGGAGCACGCGCCGGCCGCCGGCCACGGCGTGCGAGGCCGCCCATTCCACCAGGGCGCTCTTGCCCGCTCCCGGCTCGCCGGTCAGTACGAGCACCTTCGGGCCGTGGTCGTCCTCGGCGTCGATCAGTTGCGCGATCCGCGCCAGTTCACGATCCCTGCCCAGGACCTCCCGCGTGCGTGCCGGGTCGGTGCCGAAGTCCATGCTTTTCCTTGCCGTCCAATCATCCGCCTGCCGAACCGGTGCGGAAGCGAAATGCCTGCTCATCGCTCTGAAGACATCCTGCCAGGACCGATTTCGGCATGACTGGTCACATGACAGAAGCGTCCCTGCCTGCGCCCTGACAGCATCCATTCATGGGCGTGGGACGTGAGAGCTGCCGACCTGTCGTCCAGCGAAATCGGTAGGCCGTGGCGATCGCGTCCATGGTTCGGGGGATCGGAGTGCGATGACGGAATCCGACGTGAAGGGCGCGGCAGCCGCCGGTGAAGGAATCGACCCCGGCGGCCCCGAGTCGATTGCCGCAGTGGTGATCGGCCGGGAGGCGGAGGTCGACCGGATCCTGCGGTCCCTCGACGTACGTGATGGCCTCCCCCAGGCTCTTCTCCTGCTCGGCGAGGCCGGATCCGGCAAGTCCCGGCTGCTCCGGGTTGCCGCGGAGACAGCCGAACGACGCCGCACCCGGGTCCTGTCGGCGCAGGGCTGGGGCTCCGAGGAGCCGCAGGCGTTCTCCACCCTGCATCAGCTGCTCCTGCCGGTGCTCGGCGCGCTCGACGCTCTGCCGGAGCACCAACGGCGGGCGCTTCGCTCCGCTTTCGGGCCGGCCCCGGAGGCCGGACTGCCGGAGATCAAGGCACTGGGCGCCGCGGTCCTGACACTCCTGGGGCACCTCGCGCAGGCACGCCCGGTCCTGCTGACCGTGGACGATCTGCAGGACTGCGATCGCGCGTCCCTGCATGTTCTCTTCTTTGTGACGCGACGCCTGATGAACCAGGCCGTGACCGTGCTGTTCACCGCACGCGGCGAGGCTCCCCCGGCCGGGGTCCCCGCGGATCTTCCCGTCCTGTCGCTCGGCCCGCTGTCGGACCGGGCGTCGGCCCTGCTTCTGGATGCGCAGCCAGGCGCACCCGCGGGAAGGGCCAGGCTGGACCTGCTCCGGCAGGCGGAGGGGAACCCGCTGGCGGTCGTCGAGCTGAGCCGGGCGGCGTACGGCGCAAGTGGGCCGGCAACGGCCGGCGCGGACCCGCGGCAGACCGCGCGGATCCAGCAGATGTTCGCCGCACGACTGGGCGAGCTCCCCGAGGAAACACAGCGCGCCCTGCTGTACGCCGCGGCCTCTTTACAGGAGGACGAACTCGTCACCGTCATGGCCGCATTGGGCGCCCACGACCTCACCGTGTGGGTCCGGGCGGAGGAAGCCGACCTGATCACCATCGCCGACGGCCGTCTCGCGTTCCGCAACCCGCTGATCCGCACCGCGGCATTCCACCGGTACGCCGCGAAGCAGCGGCAGCAGGTCCACCGGGATCTCGCCGCCGCACGAGGCCAGGTCCCCGCGCGTCGGGCCTGGCACCTGGCCGCAGCAGCCATCGGCCCGGAGGAAGCGGTGGCCACGGCCCTGGAGGAAGCCGCCACCCAGGCCGCGCAGACCGGAGACTGCTTCGCCTCGGCGAAGGCACTGGAACAAGCCGCGCGCTTCAGCGCCGGTGTCCACGACCGGGCTCGGCCTCTGGCCGGAGCGCTGGCCGCCGCGAGCGACGTCGGGGACCCGGAATGGGTGCGCGACCTGTACGAACGATTCACCCGGGTGAACCGCGACCCGGAACTGCTGTGCATCGCAGCCTGCGCCATGAGTGGAGCGCTGTCACTGCTCTCGTTCCAGCGGGAGGCCTTCGACCTCCTGCTCGACGTGTGGCAGCGCACGCCGCCGAGCCGTGCAACGACCTCCTTCGCACTGGCCGCGGTCGCCGCGGGGATCTCCCGCCAGTCCGGGCTGCCCGAGCATCGGCTGCGGTTGCCACGACTGCTCGACCACGCGGTCCGGGCAGCTCAGGCCGAGAAGGACCGGTGCGCACAGCAGGACGGGTTCTTCCACGAGCTCTCCGGGCCCGAGGTCCTCGCTTCCCTGGAGGCCGCCGTTTCGGTGGGAATCGATCCTGCCCTGCGGGACGGCAGCGACGCGCTGCGAAGGTTGACCGCCCCTCTCTCCGAACCCCTCGACGGTGCGCGCCGGCTGACCCGTCTGCTGGCGACCGCCTCGGTCGCCCACCACGTCGACGAGTCGGAGCTGTGCGCGGAGAAGTACCGGCAGGCAGGAGCCCTCCGTGGCACGCGGGGAACGCTGGGGCCGCGCGCATGGACGCTCGCGGCCCAGGTGGACACCCTCGTGAGCATCGGGCGGTGGGCCGAGGCCGAGGCGGTGATCGAGGAGGGCCGGTCAGCCGCCGCCGTCCACCGGTTGACCCGTGTCGACATGGACCTCGAAGCCCTGGAGGTGACCCTCCGCGCGCTTCGCGGCGAGACGATGCCGGACATCCCGTTCACCGGGCCCCACTGGCGCTCCGTCAGTCTGGACGAGAACCGGTCCACACACGCCAGGATGCTGCGGGCCTGCGGTCTGACCGCGATCGTCCTCGGGGACGGCGACCGGGCCTTCCGGCACTTGCGGGCGTTGTTCGGGGAGGACGGCTCACCCCTTGATCCCTTCCTGTCACCGCGCTCCATCAGCGAACTGGCTGCCGCCGCCCAGCGCATCGGCCGGCAGCAGGAGGCGGCGCGCATCCTCGGGGACGTACGGGAACGCCAGGGTGCGCGACCGACGACGCGGATGACGCTCCTGATGCATCATGCGGCGGCCCTCGTGAACGAGGATGCCGACCCCGAGCACCACTTCCGGCTGGCCCTGGTCAATCCGGAGGCGGAGAAGTGGCCCCTGGAGCGGGCCCGGGCCCGTCTGCACTACGCGATCTGGCTGCGCAGGCGCAGAAGGCCCCTGGAGGCCCGAGTGCAGCTGACCGCGGCGCTGGAGGTCGCGGCCCGGCTCGACGCCCGGCACCTAGCCGCGTCGGCTCGCGGCGAGCTGCGCGCGACCGGGGTGGCCCAGGCTCCCGCGTCGGCCGATCGCCTGGCCGAACTGACGGCCCAGCAACAGCAGATCGCCCGGCTGGCTGCGAGCGGACTGTCGAACCGCGAGATCGGCGAACGGCTCTTCCTTTCGCCGCGTACCGTGGGCTCGCACCTCTACAACGTCTATCCGAAGCTCGGCATCAGCAGCCGCCACCAACTGCGGGACCTCCTGCACGACAGGTGACGGGCAACGAACCAGAACCCCGAGGGGCCGCGCGAGAGGCGAACCGGATGCAGTCGGACCCCGAGGGGCAAGCGGGCGGAAGGCCCCCGTCGGCCGTGACCCTCGATCCGCTGGTGCAGCGGCTCGTCGACGCGTCCACGGCACCCCCCTTCCTGCACGAGCTGGGACCGGTCGACGGCCGACAGGCGTTGCGGGAATCTCAGATCCACCTGGTCGACGACTTCGAGGTGGACGCCACCTTCCACGTGGCGCCCGTGGGGCCCTCCGGCCTGGTCGGCTTCTGGATCTTCAGGCCGTTGGACCTCACCGGCCCTCTTCCCACGGTGCTCTACGCCCACGGGGGCCGGTGGATGCTGGGAGACGCACAGACCCACGCACGGCTCGTCAGCGAGCTCGTGCGGGGCGCGGGCGTGGCCGCTGTCGTCCCCGAGTACAGCCGTACTCCCGAGGTCCGCTACCCCGTGGCCCTCGAGGAGTGCTACGCGCTGATGACCTGGGTGGTCCGGCAGGCCGGCGCACTCGGGCTCGACGCCGACCGGCTGGCGGTCGGCGGAGACTGCGCCGGCGCCACCGTGGCCACGGCGCTCACGCTGATGGCGAAGTCGCGTGGCGGCCCGAGGGTGCGCGCCCAACTGCTGTACTACCCGCTCACCGACTCCCGCTGCGACAGCCCCTCCCAGCGGCAGTTCGCGACGGGCTATCTGCTCACCCGGGAGGCGCTGCGCTCGTACTGGCAGCAGTACGCCGACGATCCCGGGCAGCGGGACGAGCCGGCCGCGTCCCCCGTGCGTGCGAGCGTCGCGGAGCTCGCCGGGCTGCCACCGGCGCTGGTGATCACGGCGGAGGCCGACGTGACACGGGACGAGGGAGAGCGGTACGCGGACCGGCTGCGTCGGGCCGGCGTCGAGGTGACCTCAGCCCGATTCCTGGGCACGGTCCACGACTTCGTGTCGCTGACCGCGTTGCGCGACAGCCCGCCCACGCGGGCGGCCGTGCTGCTGGGAGGATCCTTCCTTCGCAGCCACCTGAGGTGAGGGCGGCTGCCCGCTGTGCCCGGCCAGGACGGAGTAGGTGGGGCCGGACCAGTCGGCCGACTGATGCGTCCGCCACCTGGGCGAAGGCACGCTGGCCTGTATGCCAACGAGTTTCGGTTCCTTCGCGGGAGACGGTGTCCACGTCCATGACTCCGCCACGCGGCGACGCCCGCGTCGGGTGCTGTGCACGAGCACCGTGCCCCTCAGCGAGAGTATGGACTTCTGGCACGACGCCGTCCTCGCGCAGCTCGTGGGGATGGACATCTCCGCGGAAGGGGGAACGTACGCCGCCACCATGCGTACGGACCACCTCGGCGACCTTCAGATCAGCACGGTCGAGTGCGATCCCGGAGTGGTCCACCGGGCCCCGCGCTTCATCGCCCGCGGCGACGGCCACGAGGTGTTCGTCGCCGTACTCACCCGGGGCCTCGCCCAGGTCGAGCAGGATGACCGCGCCACGGAGCTGCGACCGGGCGATGTCGCGTTCTTCGAGACCATTCGCCCCTTCCGTACACGGTTTCCCCAACGGTTCCAGTTGAAGATCTTCGCCGTGCCGCGAAACCTCCTGGGCCTGGCGGAGGCGGACCTCAGGCAGATCACGGCGAGGTCCATGCGCCCGGAGACCGGGCTGGCGGCCCTGCTCTCGCCGTTCATGTCGCGCCTGGCGGACACGTCCGAGTCGTACTCCCGGTCCGCCGCCGAGCAACTGGCCGGCAGCGCGGTGGACCTGCTGGCCGCGGCGGCGGCGCAGCAACTCGGCGCGGAGCCGACGAGCCTGCCCGGCGCCGACCGCGTCCTGCTGCTGCGCATCCACCGGTTCATCCGCTGGCATCTGGCGGAACCGGACCTCACCCCCGAGGCCGTCGCACGGGCCCATCACATCTCGGTGCGGTATCTGCACCGGCTGTTCGAGGGGGAGGGTACGACCGTCAGCCGTCGGATCCGTGAGCTGCGCATGCAGGAGTGCCGCCGGGAGCTGACGGCCACCGCCTCGCAGGGCGCCGGCGTGGGAAGCGTCGCCCGCCGCTGGGGATTCACCAGCACGTCCCATTTCGGACGGGCCTTTCGCCGGGAGTACGGGACGTCGCCGACCGAGTGGCTGCGACACGAGCAGGGCCGACGCTCCGTCGAGGGGGACGAGTGACATGCCGGTCCGAACGCCGCTGACGGACGGTGCGCCGCCGATGGACCTGTCCACGGAGACCGTCGGGCCCGCGGACAGGGTTCCGGCCTGGAAGCGGGCCCTTTCGCGGACCTACGTCGATCTGGACCTGGTCGTCCGGGAAGACCCGCGGTCCTGGAAGGGGTCCCTCAGGGCGGACCGGCTGGGATCGCTTCAGGTCGCCACCGAGGAGTCGGACCCCGTGAAGGTCCTTCGGACCCCGGAGGGCACGGCGGCGGACGGCCGCGCGTACATGTTCGCCCGCGTCCAGCTGGAGGGTTCGGCGTTGCTGTCCCAGGACGGCCGCGCCGCGCAGCTGCACCCGGGAGTCCTGGCCTTCTACGACGCGAGCCGACCGTTCACCCTTGTCCTGCCGGAGCCGCACCGGGCCCGTGTCCTGATGGTTCCCCGCGCGATGCTGAGGCTGGACGAGGCGGAGATGCGCCGGGTCACCGCGAGGGCGGTCGGCGACACGGCCGACAGACCGTCAGAACTGATTCTGCCGCTCCTGTCCGGGCTGGTGGGGGAGATCGGATCCGCCTCGCCCCAGGTACGCGAGCGACTCGCGCGCACCGTTACGGGTCTGCTCTCCACCCTGGCCGAAGGCCTGGTGGACACGGACGGGCGGCCCGCGGCCGAGGCGGGGCCGGTCACGGTGCTGGACCGGATCAAGGCCTCGGTCGAGTCGCGCCTCGGCGAGCCCGAGCTGTCTCCCCGGATGCTCGCCGACGAGCACCACATCTCCCTGCGCTACCTGCACAAGCTTTTCCACGCGCAGGGCACCACGGTCAGCGGCTGGGTACGCCAACGGCGACTCGAGGCGTGCAGGGCCGAACTGGCCCGTCCCGGCGCGGCCGACCTGACGATCTCGGCTATGGCCGCCCGTTGGGGTTTCATCAGCCCGGCCCACTTCAGCCGCGCCTTCCGCCAGGCCTACGGGGTGTCCCCGACCCAGTGGCGCGCGAGCGCCGGCACGCGGCAGCGGCGAACGGCCGACCGGGACCGTTCGGTCCGAGAGCCTGCCGGGTGACCTCTGATCGGGCGGCCCGCCCTGACTCGCACGCTTCCCGCGTTGCCGAAATGTCCTGGTAGCTCTTTCCCTAAGCTCTCAGCTTCGTTCGAGCAGGGGAGACCCCATCCGAGGACCTTCCACCGCCTTGGAATCGTACGCACCAGACCGCGTCAGCCATCTGATCGAAGGTCACCCGACAGGCTCTGAGGTGTACGACCGGAAACGAGAGCGGGCCCCGGACCACGATCCGGGTGCGGGGCCCGCGCCCCTTCACGACTGCGGCCTGGTCCAGGCGGCGTTCGAGGCCGAGAGGCGATGCCCGGCCACGGAAGTCGCCGTGAGCAGCACCAGCACCAGGCCCAGGGTGGGGGCGAGTCCGGCGTGCCGCAGGAGCACGGCACCGGCGAGGGCGCCGAGGAACATGGCGAGGACGGACAGGATCCGCCGACCGGGCCGGGGAACCGGCCCGGCAGAGGCGGAGTCCGCGGCCAGTCCCGTCAGGGTGAGGGTCAGGACGGTCGTGGTCATGTCGGGGACGCCGAGGCGCCGGGCGACCGCGTTCTGCAGCCCCATGGCGAGGCCGAGAAGCACGATCAGGGTGTACTCGACCGCGGTGGTCACCTTGCCGTGCGAGACCACCGTCGCGACGACGGCCGCAGCCACGAGCGCCGCCTGCAGTGCGGTGGCCGAGGTCAGCAGCCGCCCGCGGTGTGCCGCGAACCGGGTGCCGAATCGCCCTCCCGCCAGCGCGCCGACGAGGAAGGAGGCCAATGAGACGATGGAGGCGAGCGCGGACAGGCCCTCGGCACCCGCGAGGGCGAATCCCAGGAACACCACGTTCCCGGTCATGTTGGCGACGAAGACGTGCCCGAGCCCCAGATAGCTGACGGCGTCGACCAGGCCGGTCACCACCGTCATCATCAGCATGAGCGGCGGCAACGGGCCGTGCCGGTCCCCCGTGGGCGGAGCCAGCGTGCCGGCCACGTCAGTCAGCAGCTTGCGCATACCGAGTTGTTCCTTCCTTGACCGCGGGACGATGCAGTACCACACGGGTGAGCAGTCCGCTCACCGGACCGGCCACGATGGCCACGACCGGGACCCACAGGGGCCAGGGGGCCAGCCCGAGGGCGTGGTCGGCCGACCAGCGGCCTGGACCGGTGAGCGCCAGGACCACGGAGGCGACGACGAGGACCATCGGGTACTCGTAGCCGTCGTTCTGGACCCAGAGCCCGTTGTGCCGTTTGACGGTGCCGGCGACCGTCATCACCCCCATGGCGGCCATCGCCGCCGCAGGTGTGAGCAGACCGGCTGCCAGGAACAGGCCGGCACCGATCTGGCTGCCGCCCGCGGCGAGCGCGGTGAGCCGGCCGCCTCGGAAGCCGTCGTGGCGGAACTCCTCGGTTCCGCCCGCCAAGCCGTTGCCGCCCAGCCGGAAACTGATCTTCTGCACTCCGTGTCCGGCGATGAGGAGACCCACCACCAGCCGGAGGACCAACAGTCCGGTGTCCATTGCGTTCCTGCCCGCTCCTGACGTTCCGTCGATGCCCGGGTGATGAGGTCAGCCGGCAGCGTGAGCGCCGATGACGGCCTGCGCGTAGACGACCCCGAGGCCGTAGGCACCGGCGTGCTCCTTCACGACCTCCGTGACGGGGACGTACGTCTCCGTCCGCGCCCAGTCGCGCTGGAGCTCCAGCAGCACCTGCACCCAGGTCACCGGAATCGCGCCGCCCTGGACCATGCGCTGGATGGCGTGCTCGTGCGCCTGCGGGCTGACACCACCGGACGCGTCCGTGACGACGTAGACCTCGTAGCCCTGGGAGAGGGCGGACAGCGTGGGAAGCACGACGCAGACCTCGGTCCACAGGCCGGCGATGACGATCTTCTTACGACCGGTCGCCTTGACGGCTTCGACGAAGGGGACGTCCTCCCAGGCGTTCATCGAGGTGCGGTCGATGATCTTCTGGTCCGGGAAGACCGCCGCGAGCTGCGGCAGGATCGGGCCCGAGAACGACTCGGCGGCCACGGTGCTCAGCACGACGGGGACGCCGAAGACCTTGGCGGCCTTCGCCAGGCCCACGGTCGAGTTGATGATCGCGGTGCGGTCGCCGCTGGCGGCGGCGAAGAACATCTGCGGCTGGTGGTCCACGAACAGCACCGCGCAGTTGTCGGGGGTCAGCAGGTCGGGGCTGGGGACCGCGGTGACCTCGGAGATGTCGACCATGAGAGAGCCTTTCCATGAGAAATGTGATCGCGGACAGACGTCCGCTGCTGAGAACAACCGTCCGCAGGACGGCGCGAGGTGGGGGGTGGTGTCCCGGGAGGGGCGGCTCGTGAGCGGGCCTCTCCCGGGAGATCAGAGCGAGAAGCAGGGGTCGAAGACCGTGCTCTCGGTATCCGGGGCCAGGCCTCGACGGGCGCGCCACTGCCGGTGCTGCTCGGACTCCGCGACGGCCTGGCCGAGCAACTCGGCCTGGCGGGCGCCCGACGGGCCGATACGCGGCGTGGCCCGGTAGCCGCCGAAGTGCGCGACCGGGCTCCACTCGGGGCTGACCGGCGGCAGCTCTTCGTCGAGGCCCTCGTACTCGGCGGCGGCGTAGACGATCCGGCCGCCGACGACCGTCAGCAGGGATTCGATGTGCGCGATGTCCGGCTCGGGCACGGCGAAGTAGTCCTCGGACAGGACCGCGAGGTCGCCGAGACAGCCCGGGCGCAGGACGCCCTTGACGCCCTCCTCGCCGGTCAGCGCGGCACCGGCTTCGGTGAACATCGACAGCGCCGTCCGCCGGTCCACGCGGTTGTGCGGCGGGCGCACGACCAGGTCGCCGACGGTGCGACCGGTGACCAGCCAGTGCAGTGCGACCCACGGGTTGTACGTGGAGACCCGGGTGGCGTCGGTGCCGGCGCCGACGGTCAGGCCGCGCTCCAGCATGGCCCGGATCGGAGGGGCGTCCGCGGCGGCGCCGGTGCCGTAGCGGCGAACGAACGCCTCACCCTGGAAGGACAGCCGGTTCTGCACGGACATGGCGCCGCCGAGGGCGGCGATGCGATCGAGGCTGTCCGCGGAGACGGTCTCCGCGTGGTCGAACAGCCACCGGTTTCCGGCCGGGAAGAGTCCGTCCGCGGCAAGTTTCTCGAATATCGCGAGATCGCGTCGGATGGTGTCGTCGTAGGTGGCGTGCAGCCGGAATCCCCAGCCGTTCTCCATGAGCAGGCGTACGGCCTTCTCGAACTCTGCCTCATAGCCGGGGGCGAGTTCCGGGCGCGGCTGGGCGAAGTTCTCGAAATCCGCTGCCGCCCAAGTGAGATTCTCACCCGCACCGTTGAGGCGCAGCCATTCGTCCCCGTCCTCGGGGCGGGCCATTTCGATCCAGCGGGCGAGGTCGTCGATTTCCTGTCCGGCGGTCTGCGGGAAAAGATGATAGGCGATGCGCAGCGACAGTTGACCGGCCCTGGCCAGTTCGACGACCGTGCTGTAGTTGTCGGGGAAATTCTGGAATCCCCCCGCCGCGTCGATTGCCGACGTGAGCCCGAACCTGTTCAGTTCCCGCAGGAAATGGCGGGTGGAGGTCTTCTTGTCCTCACCATCCAGCACCGGGGCCTTGGCCAGAGTCGAGTAGAGGATCAGGGCACTCGGGGCGGCCAGCAACATGCCCGTGGGCTCGCCGTCCCGGCCCCGTACGATCTGGCCACCCTTCGGGTCCGGGGTGTCCCTGGTGTATCCGGAGGCCTTGAGCGCCGCCCGGTTGAGCACCGCCGACTGGTACAGGTGCAGAACGAACACCGGGGTGTCCGGCGCGGCGGCGTTCAGCTCGGCGACGGTCGGCAGCCGCCGTTCGGCGAACTGCTCGGCCGACCAACCCCCCACCACCCGCACCCACTGGCCCTTGGGCGTGCGGGCCGCCTGCTCACGCAGCATCGCCAGACCCTGTCGCAGCGTGGGGACGCCGTCCCAGCGCAGCTCCAGCACGTAGTTGAGCCCGCCCCGGATGACGTGCAGGTGGGAGTCGTTGAGGCCGGGGACCACCCGGCGGCCGAGGGCGTCGACCACTCTCGTGGCCGGGCCGACATGGGGAGCCACGTCCCTGTCGTCGCCGACGACCGTGATGACGCCGTCCCGGACGGCGATCGCCTCGGCCTGCGGCCGGACCGGGTCTCCGGTGTGAATCTTCGCGTTGCGAACCACGAGGTCCGCGGCGTTGTCGGTGGCGCTGGGAACCAGCCCACCGACCGGCATCGTGGACACCTTCGACAACCTCCTGCGGGATGAAACAACGTCGATTTCCGTCTACATCGACGTCCGACCTCGGCGGCAGCGACGGGCGCGAGAGAGCCGGGGCACGCCAAATCACTGCGCCCACGCGCCATCAGGCCGAATCCCCGGTGGGCTTTCCGCTCCATGCGCAAGCCCGAACCCCGGCAGCCCGCAACTGCTCTGCCGGCAGGCTATTTCGAGCCGAAGCGCCTGTGTGTCCCGGCAGTGCACTGGAGGCGTTCCGGGAGTGCACTGCCTCGCCCAGGTCTGTTCCGTAATCCCTGGCGGGCGCACGACGACAGCTGCGGCACCTCGCCGCGTTGCCGGAACACCCGAATACACCCAGTATGAGGACGCCCCTCCGCCCTGCGATGCACCCCATCCGACGCCGCGCGCTGATCCACCAGGGACTTCGGGACAGCCCTTGGACCGACCGGCAAGACGTGCACTTCGAGGCCGGCTCCGGTGCGTTGGTGGTCAATCTCCGCCGCCCTCAGGGTTTTAGCGTGGTCAGGGACGGCCCCGCAGATCTATATGTCCGGCCCGGATTCGCCTCGCCGGAGAGACCGGCGCATCACATGAAACTCAGGAGACTCACATGTCCGACGTCGTGGAGCCGGTCCAGCCGGTGCTGGAGCCGGCGGCAGCCGCGTTCGCCGAGGCGACCGCCAATCCGCCCTACCTCTTCGACCTGCCGCCCGCCGAGGGGCGCAAGGCGGTCGACGAGGTGCAGTCCGGCGAGATCGACAAGCCGCAGACCGACGAGGAGTGGATCACTGTCCCGGGCGGTCCGACGGGCAGTGTCCGCGCGCGCATCGTCAGGCCCGCCGGCGTGGAGGGGTCCCTGCCGGTGATCCTCTACATCCACGGCGCCGGCTGGGTGTTCGGCAACGCGCACACCCACGACCGCCTGGTGCGCGAACTCGCCGTCGGCGCCAGCGCCGCCGTGGTCTTCCCCGAGTACGACCTCTCCCCGGAGGTCCGCTACCCGGTCGCCATCGAGCAGAACTACGCGGTCGCCCGATGGGTCGTCCAGCAGGGTACGTCCAAGGGCCTCGACGGCACCCGGCTGGCCGTTGCCGGCGACTCCGTCGGCGGCAACATGACCGCCGCACTGACGCTGATGGCCAAGGAGCGCGGCGACGTACCGCTGGTCCAGCAGGTTCTCTTCTACCCGGTCACCGACGCGAACTTCGACACCGGCTCCTACCACCAGTTCGCCACGGGCTACTTCCTGCGCCGCGACGGCATGCAGTGGTTCTGGGACCAGTACACCACCGACGAGGCCGAACGCGCCCAGATCACCGCCTCCCCGCTGCGGGCCACCACCGAGCAGCTCACCGGGCTGCCGCCGGCCCTGGTCATCACCGGCGAGGCCGACGTACTGCGCGACGAGGGCGAGGCCTACGCCAACAAGCTCCGCGAGGCCGGCGTCCCCGTCACCGCCGTCCGCTTCCAGGGCATCATCCACGACTTCGTCATGCTCAACGCCCTGCGCGAGACCCACGCCGCCCAGGCCGCCATCACGTTGGCCATCAGCGCCCTGCGCACCGCGCTCCACGCCGGCTGACACCGCGCTCCATGCTCATTTCCGAGAACCACCCGACAACAAGGAGAACAACCCGAGCATGACCACAAACCCGACCCCCACAGCCGTTCTCGTGCACGGAGCCTTCGCGGACGCCGCCAGCTGGACCGGGGTCATCGCGGAGCTTCAGAACCACGGCATTCCCGTGGTCGCGCCGCCGAACCCGCTGCGCGGCCTGGTGTCCGACGCCGCGTACATCGCTTCCGTGGCTGCTCAGATCGAGGGTCCGGTAGTGCTTGTCGGCCACTCCTACGGCGGTGCGCTCATCTCTGTGGCAGGCACCGTGGAGAACGTCGTCGGGCTGGTCTACATCGCGGCCTATGTCACCGAAGAGGGCGAGAGCCTCGGCGAGTTGCAGGGCCGCTTCCCGCTCTCGCCGCTCGTCAGCAACCTGAAGGAGATGACATACCCCGTGGAGGGCGCTGAGCCTGCGGTCGAGGTCACCATCAAGGCCGAGGCGTTCGGGGACATCTTTGCCGCCGACGTCCCGGCCGCCGTCACCAAGGTTCTGGCGGTGACGCAACGTCCTCTGGCCGCCTCGGCGTTCACGGAGACCGCCTCGGCCGCCGCGTGGAAGACCAAGCCCTCCTGGGCTCTCGTCGCCGGCGCGGACCAGGCGATCAACCCCGAGGTCGAGCGCTTCGGCGCGAAGCGGGCCGGGGCGACGATCGTCGAGATCGAGGGCGCCTCCCACGCCGTGGCCGTGTCCCGGCCCGAGGAGGTCGCCGAACTGATCCGCGATGCGGTACGCGCGACGAGCTGACGAGGCGACAGGTGGCGTATACGGCCGTGCGGCCGAACTCTCCGGACGGGGAGTTCGGCCGCACGGCCTTCGGTCTTGGCGCAGCGTGAGATCCCGCTGCGGGCTTCTTCACCGGCGCGGCACCGTGACCACCACGACCAGGACTGCCAGTAGCGCGCCGGCGGCGAGGGCAGGGGCCGGGGAGCAAGCGGCCACCAGGATGCCGACCGCGGCGACGGGATACGGAATCCACTCGGCCGCGGTTCTTTGGTGGGGTCGCAGGTGGACGGCCCAGACGGTGATCAGGAAGACGGCCGCGGGGACGGTGACCGCCGCGCCGGCGGCCAACGGCGAGGCGTCCGTCGAACGCGTGACGTGATCGGCGTACGCGGCCAGGCCGGCTCCCTCGGCGGTCGCCGAAGCGAAGATCAGGTAGTGGCCGTAGGCCCAGATGAATCTCCTGCGGTGGGCCCGGTGCGTCGTAGCGAGCAGGGTGTGCGCGGGTCTGGCGAAGTACAGCCACCACATGGCGTAGGCCATGAACAGGCCACCGGCCGCCACCGCGTACAGCGAACCGGTGCCTTGGTGCCGGTCGAAGGCGCCCCGGACGGCGACGGTGGCCGCCGCGACTGACTCCCCGAGGACGATCAGGGTGAAGAGTTCATAGCGCTCGGCAATGTGGCGCGGATGCCATGGGGTCATCCCGGCGGACTGCGCCCACACCGGGACGGAGACCTCGGCGACGATCATCACGACCATGCCCGGCAGCCGCGCCGAGGCCGGGAGACCGAGCAGTCCGACCCACCCGATCTGGCACATCGTCACCCCAACGGCGAAGCGCAGAGTGGTCGGCCGCCGAGCGGGGTCGGACCACGCGGCACGCAGCCACAGGGCGGCCAGCGCCGTGCGCAGCACGACGTATCCGGCCGTGATGACCCGCAGATCACCCTCCTCGAACGCGCTGGGAACACCGGCGGCGAGCACGAGCGACCCGGTGATCTGGACCAACACCGTCAGCCGGTACGGGAGGTCGTCCGGGTCGTAGGCGGATGCGAACCAGGTGAAGTTCATCCACGCCCACCAGATGGTGAAGAAGATCAGCGCGAAGCGCAGGACTCCGGTGGCGTACTCCCCATCGTTCAGCGCCTCGTGCAGACTCCCGGACGCCTGCGCCACCGCGATGACGAAGCACAGGTCGAAGAGGAGTTCCAGCGGGGTGGCGGACCTGTGCGGCTCGCCGGGGTCGCGGCCCGGCATGGTGCGCCATCGCCTGGGTGCCGGGTCGGTGTGGGCGATCGGTGGGCGGTTCAGCGGAGGGCTCCGAGCGCGGCCTCCACCGTCCGGTGGAAGGTGGGATACGTGTACATCATGTGCTGGAGGCGGTCGACGGGTATTTCGGCGTGGACGGCCACGTTCAGCCCGTAGAGCACCTCTCCTCCCGCCGGCCCCGCCGACGTCGCGCCGACCAGTACCCCCCGGTCGGTGTCCTCGACGAGCTTGATGAACCCCTCATTGCCCGGCCCGTGGATCCACCCCCGCGTGGAGGAGGAAAGGGGCAGCACGCCGGTGCGCACCCGCAGCCCCTGCTCCCGTGCCTGACTCTCCGTCAGTCCCACGGCGCCGATCTCCGGGTCGGTGAAGGTGACACGGGGCAGCGCCCGGTAGTCGGCATCGGGACCGGGCCGGCGGAGTATGTCCCGAACCGCGATCTCGGCCTGGTACATCGACACGTGGGTGAAGGCACCCCGGCCGGTGATGTCACCAACCGCCCACAGCCCGTCCGCGGCCCGCATCTGCCCGTCCGTGTGCACGACTCCCGCGGTCGGATCGAGCCCCACCGAGTCGACCGCCAGCGGAGCAAGGTCGGCGTGACGCCCGGCGGCGACCAGCAGTCTTTCGGCACGCAGCGGCTCCCCGCCCCCTTCCAACCGGATGGTGAACGCCGTGCCGTCATGGCCGACCTGCCGCACCCGAGCGCCTGTCAGGACGGTGACCCCGTTCGCCCGCAGAGCCTGCGCCGCCAGCTCCCCAGCCTCCGGCTCCTCCTGTGACAGCAGCCGTTCCTGCCCCTCGATCACCGTGACCACACACGTGAAGCGGGCGAAGACCTGCGCGATTTCGACGCCGATGGCGCCTCCGCCGAGCACGACCATCGACTCCGGCAGCTCCTTGGCCGCCACGGCATCCCGGTTGGTCCAGTACGGCGCTCCCTCGAGGCCTGGCACCGGAGGGATCCGGGGCTTCGTGCCGGTGGCCAGCACGACACCGCGCCGGGCCTCGAAGGTACGGTCGCCGACCGCCACCTGGCGCGGCCCTGTGAGGCGACCTGCTCCCCGGACGAGCCGACCGCCCTTGGCCGCGAGCCGGTCGACCGCGACCTGGTCGTTCCAGCCATCGGTCGCCTCGTTGCGAATACGCCCGGCGACGCGGCCCCAGTCCGGAGTCACGACCACCTCACCGGCGAGAGCAGGGATGCGGCCCGCCTCGGCGAGCAGATTCCCGGCCCGGATCATCATCTTGCTGGGCACGCACGCCCAGTACGGACACTCGCCGCCGACGAGTTCCGCCTCGACCCCGACCACGTCGAGTCCGGCCTCGGCCAGCGTGCCCGCGACGTACTCGCCGCCCGGCCCCAGCCCGACGACCACCACATCCACCTGCTCGCTCGTACTCATGTCTCTCCTCGCTCCCGGCTCAACGGGCGTGGGTTGCCCGGCCGAGGCTAGAGCGGCAGGGCAACCGCCCATGCCTGCCAGTGCACGGGGTCCTGCCCGAGAGCGAACGCCTCGCACATGCGGCGGACACAGTGCGCCGGCAGGTGTCACCACGTGCGCTACCGGTCAATGCGCCCTGCGGCAGGGCACCTAGCGTCACTCGGGTACACGCAGCACGGCATCGCAGGAGGCGGACCATGACCAGCAGTTCCAAGCCCTTGAGCAGCAGCCAGCCGTGGCTGCATCAGAAGGGCGAGGTGATCCAGGAATTCGGCACCGTCAAGCAGTTCCCGATCGGCCTGTCCTACGAGGCGCGGATGTACTCCTGCCAGCGCCTGAACAAGGTTTTGGCGGATACCCAGATCCTCTACGGCCTCTACAAGAAGCATCACTGGCTGATGCGCGGCGCGACCTTCTACCAACTGCACCTGGTCCTGGACAAGCACGCGGGGGAACAGCTCGAACTCGTCGACACCATCGCCGAACGCGTCCAGTCCCTGGGCGGCGTCGCGTTGGGCGACCCCAGGCACGTAGCGGAGATCACGTCGATCCCGCGTCCTCCGGACGGCGTGGAGCAGGTGCCGGCCATGCTGTCACGGCTCCTCGAGGCCCATGAGGCCATTCTCATCGACGCCCACGCCGCCGCTGCAAGGACGGCCGAGCTGGGGGACGACGGCTCCAACGACCTGCTCGTCTCCCAGGTGATCCGCACCGGCGAGCTCCAGGCATGGTTCCTGGCCGAGCACCTGGTCGACACGCCACTGGTCCGCGCCTGAGAGCCTGTCGGACGGAAGCGACGGGGAGACGGCCGCACGCGGCATCCCGCACCGGGCCCGGGACGGACTGGTGACCCGGCCGCCGCGGGGTGGTCCCGCTGCCGAAGGACTGTCCGTCCCCGCCGGGGTGGTCACGGGGATGGGTGCCGCCTCCGGCGGGATCACCCTGCCGGCCGGGTCCGCAGGCGAGGAGCAAATGTTTGCGGAAAGATTCTGCAACGCCTTGCGGTCGTGGTGGCTGCCCTGCTTGACTCGCCTGCCGACAGCCACAGTTGCCGGTCGGCCGGAGAGGAACACCCATGAGCGCCGAGACCGATGTCCTCGTCCTGGGAGGCGCGGGCGTCGACACGATCGTGTACGTGCCGGAGCTGCCCCTCCCGTACGCCGACAGCTACATGATCCGCCCGGGGATCGAGACGCGGGCGGGGCAGACCGGGGACTTCGTCGCGTTGGGGGTGAGCGCCCTGGGCCTGCGCGCGCATCACCTCGACATGATCGGCGACGACCACGCAGGTGACCTGATCCGGGCGCTGCACCGCGACCGTGGCATCGCACTCACCGAGGTTCCGCTGCCCGGCGGTACCAAGCGCGCCGTCAATCTCGTCGGCCCCGACGGGCGACGGTTGTCCCTGTACGACGACAGCCGGTCGCAGGAGGGGGACAGGCTGCCCGCGGCGACGGTCCGGTCCCTGGCCACGGCGAGCCGTCATGCCCATGTCTCGATCACCTACCCGTGCGCCTTCGCTCTTCCCGTGCTGCGGGAGGCCGGAGTGACGATCTCGACCGACCTGCACAACTGGGACGGCGTCAACCCCTACCACGAGCCGTTCGCCCACGAGGCGGACCTCGTCTTCGTCTCCGCCGTCGCCCTGGCCGACCCGGAGCGGACCATGCGACGGGTCGCCGAGCGGGGACGTGCCCAGGTGGTCGTTGCCACGGCCGGAGCCGAGGGCGCCCATCTGCTGGCCGACGGCGAGATGACCCGGATTCCGGCCGTCACGCCCCCGGGGCCGGTGGTGGACTCCAACGGCGCCGGTGACGCCTTTGTGTCCGGCTTCCTCCTCGGGTGGCTGGGCGGCGAACCGCCGCAGCGGTGCGGCCTCTACGGTGCGGTGGCCGGAGCCCACGCCTGCACGGTGGAGTCGACGCGAACCGACCCGATCGGCCGTGACGAACTCCTCGCCCGTGTCGCGGAGTCGGAGGGTGCGAAACGGGGCCACGGGCGGGACCGTCAGTCCCAGGGTGTCTCCGGCGGGCGGGCTGGTGCCGGGCCGAGGGTGGTGGTGCCCGGACTGGAGCGGTGACCGAGACCGGTGCGGTAGGCGTCCATGGCTGCTTCGGTGCGGCCCTCGCTGCGCAGCAGGTCGCCCAGGAGCCGGCAGATGTCGGCGAGGTCGCCCGCCGCTCCGGCACGTTCGAGCAGGGAGAGCGCGGTGACATAGTGCTCCTCGGCGGCCTCGGCGTCACCGGATTCCTCGGCGATCAGGCCGAGCAGTCGATGGGCTCCGCCCGCGTGGACCGCGCCGCGGTCGGGGTGGAGACCGCCGAGCAGGTCGCGCAACAGGGCCGCGGCCTCGTCGGCCTTGCCGCGGCGGCGAAGTACATCGGCGAGCTCCACCTCGACCTGGGAGGTGTAGAGGGCGGCGCGCTTGGAGATCAGCATGGAGTGCGCGGTGCGCAGTTCGCTTTCCGCCTTCTCCAGGTCGTCGTGCTGGGCGTGGACGTAGCCGCGCATCCAGTGGCAGTGGGCGAGTTCGGTGCGCATCTGCAGTTGCTGGTAGAGCTCGGCCGCCTTGGCGAGCGCGGCATCGGCGGCTGCTGCCCGGCCCTCCGCGATGAGGGTGCGGGCCACCGAGCGGTGCATGGAGGCGACCAGCGCGGGATCGGAGACCTGCGGAGCCAGCGCCAGAGCCAGATCGGCGGCCTGCGCGGCGCGGGCGTGCGCTCCCAGGTCCATGTAGGGCGCGATGGAGGCGGTGTAGAGCTGGAGCAGGGCGCCGGGGTCCTGCAGGCCCGAGGTGTTCAGTTCGTCGAGGGCGCTTTCCAGCAGGTAGCAGGAGTAGCGAAGTTCGCCTGCGAGGAAGTGGGCGACCGCCCGGCCGCGTACCGCTCGGGCCCGCTCGGGCAGGGGTGCGTCGGCGAGTTGCTGCTCGGCGGCCCCGAAGTGGGCACGCGCATCGGCGAGTTCACCCGTCTCCAGGGCGCATTCACCCAGGCCGGTGAGGGCAGTGGCCTGTTCGGTCCGCAGGCCGTACTCCTCGGCCCGGGCGAGCAGCCGCTCGTACTCCACGGCCGCATCGGCCGCGTCTCCGGTGGCCAGGATCCGCTGCGCGTCGGCCAGGCGAAGCCGGAGCGCGGTGGCGAGATGGCTGGGGCGCCCGGTGGCGAGCTCCTCGTACGAGACGTCGAGCCGCTCGGCGAGGTGGCGCAGCGCCGCCTCGGAGGGCCGGACCTTTCCGGCCTCCAGGGTGGAGATGTACGCGGCCGTGTAGGAGGGCTCGGCCAGCCGGCGCTGGGTCAGCTCACGCTCCTTGCGGAGCCGCTTCACCCGTTCGCCGATCACGAGAGGGGCGTCCTGGCCCACCGGGCGGTCAGGCCGCTCCGGTACGCCGCGCGCGGGGGTTCCCGCTGCCTCGTCGGCCGCGGCTGCCCGGCCGGTCCCTGACATCGTGCCTGCTCCTCCGCTGTCGGCTGCTCGGTACGGGTGAACGTCCCACGCGGCAGCAAGGACGGATGTGTGCACGGTTCGTTTCCCATGGCCGGATTCTTCGGTGGGATGTGCAAGCGCAACCTTAGGGCTCGCAGAGAATCAACGTGTTGCTTCCGGCGATGCGGCTCGTTGATGTGGTATGGGCATAACGCAGGAGATTCGAGATCAACTGAGTGCGAAGTTCGGGGTGTTGTTCCCGCATCTGGACGAGCGGCAACAGCGTCTGCTGATGGGAGCCGAGGCCCGGCTCCTGGGACACGGCGGGATCCGGGCCGTCGCCCGGGCAGCCGGGGTCAGCGAGGCGACGGTCCGCAAGGGCGTCTATGAGCTGGAGGCTGGCGAAGGGCCCCTGGGGCGGGTCCGCCGGCCCGGCGGCGGACGGAAGAAGGCCGCCGACCTGGACGCGGGACTGCGTCCCGCACTTCTCGCCCTGGTCGAGCCGGACATGCGCGGGGACCCGATGTCGCCGCTGCGGTGGACGACCAAGTCGACCCGGAACCTGGCCGGCGAGCTGACGCTTCAGGGACACAAGGTCAGTGCCGACACGGTCGGTGACCTGCTGCGGGAGGCGGGCTTCAGTCTGCAGGCCAACTCCAAGACCGTCGAGGGCAAGCAGCACCCGGACCGGGACGCCCAGTTCCGCTACATCAACGACCGGGCCAAGGACCACATCAGCTCCGGAGATCCGGTGATCAGCGTGGACAGCAAGAAGAAGGAACTGGTCGGCCAGTACAAGAACGCCGGGCGGGAGTGGCAACCGGGGGGCGAGCCGGTCAAGGTCAAGACGCATGACTTCCTGGACCGGGAGGGGCCCGGCAAGGCGATCCCGTACGGGATCTACGACATCGCGGCGAACACCGGCTGGGTCAGCGTCGGCACCGACCACGACACCGCCGCGTTCGCGGTGGAATCCATCCGCCGCTGGTGGCAGGCCCGCGGCCGACACGATTACCCGCACGCCACACGGCTGCTGATTACCGCCGACGCGGGCGGTTCCAACGGCTACCGCACCCGCGCCTGGAAGAGTGAACTCGCTGCCCTGGCCGCCGAGACCGGCATGGACATCACAGTCTGTCACCTACCGCCGGGCACATCGAAGTGGAATCGGATCGAGCACCGGCTGTTCTCCCACATCTCCATGAACTGGCGCGGCAGGCCCCTGAGCAGCCATGACGTCATCGTGGAGACGATCGCGGCGACCACCACCCGCACCGGACTGACGGTCGAGGCCCGCCTCGACACCGACAGCTACGACACCGGCGTGAAGGTCAGCGATGCCCAGGTCGACGCGCTGGCGATGAGCCGGCACCGCTTCCACGGCGACTGGAACTACACGCTCCATGGCGATGCCTGCCCGCCCCCACGCCAGGGCGCGGGCATGGAGACCGAAGCGCGGTCGCCCGAGCTCCCGAATGACGTTGCCGCCGGCTCGCTCCGTGACCCGGAGCTGACCGGCATGACCGATCCACAACTGGACGTTCTGGTCAGCGCGTTGATCCCAGCACTGGCACGACGACGAGAGCAGACTCGCCGCGAACGCCGGGGCGGTGAGCGCCAACGAGCACGCGGTGCGGGCGCCAAGGACAAGCTCTCCGACGAAGACCGCATCCTGGCCACCGTGCTCAGCCTTCGCAAGATTGGTACCCACGACCTGCTCGCCCAGCTCTTCGGCGTCACCGGGAGCACCCTCACGCGGGCAGTCCAGGAAGTACGGCCCCTCCTGGCCGAGCGCGACCACGCGATCCCGCCTTCAACCGCCAGGTTCCGCACCCCGGCAGACGTGGCCGCCCACCTCGGCAAGTACGGCAGCCGACCCCCATCAGAGATCAAACCAGCATGTTGATTCTCTGCGAGCCCTTACGACCTGGTGCACGACAGCGAGCGGGCTCCCGGCGTCATGCGACTTTGCCTCCGGCGTTGTCGTCGGTCGACGACGCTCCTTCCCCGAGCTCTCAGCTGCGTTCGAGCAGGGGAGGCCCCATCCGCCTCCTCCTTCGCCTTGGATTCGAAGCCGCATGACGCCGCTCGTTCATCCACTCTCCAGCGCGCACCAGGTCGTTATTCATCGGTGGTCGCCCCTGCCAGGGAGCTCCTCTTGATACGGGATTCAAGGGCCCGTCCGGCCCGCTTCCGGCCTGCCGGGCGGCGCGACGGAAATGCGGGAGGATCCCGGAGTCGATGCGGAGACCGCGACCTGTCCGCCCGGCCGTCCACGCATCGGTGGGGACACCGAATGGCGTCGCGCGGGCGCGTACCTCGGGGATTGCGTCCATACTGAAATGGCTACGGCGCGTATCGCCGAGCAGCCGGGCAGCCCCCACCTGTCGCCGACGCACCGGGGTGGATCTCATGGACTCCCCATCCTCCGCGGCACGCCCCGACGGGCCGGCCGGGCGCCCGACGACGTCCCGTGATCGCGCCATCGCCGCGGCCCTGCGCCGCCTGAATCGCCATGTCGACTTCAGCACCTGCACCGCCTATCTGCTGACGGAGGACGACCGGGCGCTGGTGGCCGCGATGATGGTCGACACCACCATGAGTTTCACGGTGCCCTCGGGCATTGCGGCGGACGACAGCAACTTCTCCGCGGCGCGAGCGCATCAGTCGGGGAGGGTGGTGCTGTTCGAGAACTCGGAGCTGCGGGAGCTTACCCGTCGGGTTCCCGCGCTCTTCCTCACCAACCCCTACCCGATGATGGTCGCCTCCGCGCCGGTACGGACCGACCGGCACCGGTTCGGTGCCGTGACCATGCGGTGGGTGCCGCCGAGGCCGGTCGCCGACGAGACGCTGGACTACCTCCGGGTTGTCGCGGAGGACCTGGCTGTCGAGCTGCAGGACCTCGCACAGCAGGGCGTGTCGATGAAGGCGCCGGACCTCCCGCTTTTCATCTCCGCGCTGCCGCACGGCAACGCCCCCACGGAGAGGAGTGGGGGAGCGGAGTCGCCGACCGTCCCCGTGCCGACCAGCAGTATGTTCCTCTACCAGCTGCAACGGCTCGCCGCCGAACTCACGGCCGCGGTGCACATCCGGGACGTACTCGCCGCCGCCGAATCCCAAGTGGTGCGGCCCTTCGGCGGCCGGGCGGTGATGCTGTGCCTCGCCCAGCAGGGGCGGCTGCATGTGATCGGCGCCTCGGGGTTCTCACGCGAGGCGGTTCACCGGGTGGAGGGGACGCTGCTCTCCCGCCACACCCCGGAGACGGACACGATCCGCTCGCTCGAGATCCGGTCGTTCCGGTCCGCCGAGGCACTGCGGGACGCCTATCCGGATGGCGATCCCGACCCGGAGGTCCAGGCCCGCGCCTACCTCCCCCTCGTCTCCAACGGTCGGGCCATGGGCTGCTGCGTCCTGGAATTCCCGGAACCCGCGCGCCCCATCGCGCCCGAGGAACTCGCCGTCCTGGCGATCATGCTGGAGCAGGTGGGCCAGTCCCTGGAGCGGGCCCGCTCGTACGAGATCGAGCACGCGCTCACCCAGACCCTGCAGCGCAGTCTGCTGCCCCGCAGCCTCCCGCATCTGACCGAGGTGGTCGCCACGGCCCGCTATCTCCCGGCGACCGAGGGGGCGGAGGTGGGCGGCGACTGGTACGACATCGTCCCGCTGCCCGGCGGCGGAATCGGCCTGGTCATCGGTGACGTGGAGGGCCACAGCCTGGAGGCGGTGGCGGTCATGGGGCAGCTGCGCAGCGGCGTCCGGGCGTACGCCACCGAGGGGCACGACCCGGCCACCGTGCTCGAACGGAGCAACCGGCTCCTGTCCGGGCTGGACACGGATCTGTACGCCACCTGCTGCTGCGTCTGGCTCGATCTGCAGACCGGGACCGCCGCCACGGCGACCGCGGGCCACCCGAGTCCGCTCCTCGTCGGCGTGGGAGGGCGGAGCATCACCGGACCGCTGCCCGTCGGACCTCCGCTGGGCGTCGACCCACTGGCGCGGTACGAGCAGAGCGATGTGCAGCTGGAGCCGGGCTCGGTACTGGCACTGTTCACCGACGGCCTGCTGGACGCGCGGCTCCTCGGATCGGACGCGGCGATGGCGAAGCTCGGCCGGGTGCTCGCCGACCACAGCGGAGACAACCTGGAGGTACTCGCCGACCGCATTGTCGCGGACCGCCGCGAATGGCGGGTGCTCGCCGACGACGCGGCTCTGCTGCTGGTGCGGTACGAGGGAGCGCAGTCCCAGGGACACCGGCGGACGGCGCGGATGTCGGTACAGCGACACCACCTGCAGGGAGTCGCCCAGGTCAGAGTGTTCCTGCGGGACCTGCTGCGTCAGTGGGACAGGGCGCAGCTGCAGGAAACCCTGGAACTGGTGACGACCGAGGTGGTCACCAACGCACTGATCCACGCCGACAGCGAAGTGGACCTGAGGCTGCGGGAGTACCCGGACCGTATCCGCGTCGAGGTCCGCGACAGTGACCCGCATCCGCCCGTCCCCACGGCGATCGTCGCGGAGGAGGAGACCAATCAGGAGGCCGAGTCCGGGCGCGGACTGCTGATCGTCGACGCGCTCGCCGGCGACTGGGGAAGCTCGCCCGCGGGGCGTGGCAAGACCACCTGGTTCGAGATCGCTCTTCGGGCTGAATGACGAGGTGCCGCCGCGCCGTCCGGCGGCGTTGCGGCTTTACGGCGTCGCGTCGAGGTCGCGGGCGAGGAGTGTGGCCAGTTCCTCGATCGCGGCTTCCGCACCCTCGCCGTCCGCGGCCAGCACCATCGAGTCGCCGTGCTGGGCCCCGAGGGCGAGAACCGAGAGCAGGCTCCGGGCGTCGACCGGGCTCTGGCCGTCCCGGCCGATGGTCACCCTGACCGGTTGCCGGGTGGCTGCCTGGACGAACAGGGAGGCCGGACGGGCGTGCAGTCCGCTGCGGGAGCCGACGGCGACGGTGCGCTGGTGCATGGTGATCTCTCTTCCGTGTGGTGGTGGGAGGCGGAGTCCGTCAGGCGGCGACGGATATCCGGGGTTCGCCGGCCGCCGGGGCGGGCGTCGGCGCGGTCCTGCGCATCCCCTTGAGGAGGACGACCAGGGTGGTCGCGACCGCCGTACCGACGGCGATGGCCAGCAGGTAGAGGAACGGGCTGCCGATGAGCGGCACCACGAAGATGCCACCGTGCGGGGCGCGGAGTGTGCAGCCGAAGGCCATCGACAGTCCACCGGTGACCGCGCCGCCGACCATGGCCGACGGGATCACCCGCAGAGGGTCGGCCGCCGCGAACGGGATCGCGCCCTCGCTGATGAAGGACGCGCCCAGTACCCAGGCCGCCCGGCCGTTCTCCCGCTCGGTCCTGCTGAACAGGCTGCCGCGCACGGTCGTCGCGAGGGCCATGGCCAGCGGCGGCACCATGCCGGCCGCCATGACCGCAGCCATCACCTTGAGGCTGCCGGGCGTCGGGTCGGCCAGGCCGCCGACCGCGAAGGCGTACGCGACCTTGTTGAGCGGACCGCCCATGTCGAAGCACATCATCAGGCCGAGAACGACGCCCAGGATGATCGCGTTCGATCCGGAGAGCCCGTTGAGGCCGTCGGTCAGAGCCCGTTGGAGCGAGGCAATCGGCTTGCCGACGACGATGAACATCAGGAAGCCGACGACGGTCGAGGCGACCAGGGGGATCACCAGCACCGGCATGATGCCGCGCAGCGTGGGATGGACCTTCACCCGTTGGATCGCCATTACCACCGCACCGGCCAGCAGACCCGCGGCGAGACCGCCGAGGAAGCCCGCGTTGATGGTGAGGGCGATGGCACCGCCGACGAAACCGGGGACGAGCGCGGGCCGGTCCGCCATGCCGTACGCGATGTATCCGGCCAGCACCGGCACGAGGAAGGCGAATGCCGCGGTGCCGATCTGGTTGAGCAGAGCGGCCCAGCTGGCGGTCTCGCCCCAGACGAAGTGGTCGGCGACGGACTTGGCGTTGGCGATCTCGTAGCCGCCGATGGCGAACGACAGCGCGATGAGAAGGCCACCGGCGGCGACGAACGGCACCATGTAACTGACGCCGGACATCAGGTAGGTCCGCAGCCGGATCCCGAAGTGCGCGTGGTCGCCGCCGGACGGAGTGCCGTCGTCCTGCGGGCCGGTGCCGTCCGAGACAGTGCTGATCTCGCCGCGCGCTGCCTTCTGCCGGGCTTCGGCGATCAGCTCGGCCGGCCGGTTGATCCCCGCCTTGACCCCGGTGTCGACGAGAGGTTTGCCGTCGAAGCGCGCCTTTTCGCGCACCTCGACGTCGTGGGACCAGATGACCGCGTCGGCGGCGGCGATGACCGCGGGGTCCAGCCGCTCGAAGCCGGCCGAGCCCTGCGTCTCGACGGTGAGTTCCACGCCTTCGGCGCGGGCGGCGGCCTCCAGGGACTGCGCAGCCATGTAGGTGTGGGCGATGCCGGTCGGACATGAGGTGACGGCGACGATCCGGAAGGGTTCGGCGGCGGGGGCGGCCGGGGCGGTTCCTGCGGTCGCTACGGGCTCCTCGGTCGCCGCAGCGTCCGGCGCCGACTCGTCTGCCGCGGCCTCTTCGCCGCGGATCAGGGCAGCGGCCGCACCCGCATCGCGCTCCGCGCGCAGTGCGCCTGTGAACTCCGGGTCCATCAGCCGTCGTGCCAGGCCGGAGAGGATGCTGAGGTGGTCGTCGTCCGCCCCGGCCGGAGCCGCGATCAGGAAGATCAGATCGGCGAGGCCGTCCGCAGCGCCGAAGTCGATGCCACGCTCGCTGCGGCCGAACGCGAGGGTCGGCACGGAGACATGCTCGCTGCGGCAGTGCGGGATGCCGATGCCGCCGTCCAGACCGGTCGGCATCTGTGCCTCACGGGCGGCGACGTCTGCGAGGAAGCCGTCGAGGTCGGTGACGCGGCCGGCCGCGACCATCCGCTCGGCGAGCGACCTGGCGGCGTCGTTCTTCGTCTCGGCGGGAAGATCGAGATCGACCAGTGCCGCGGTGATCAGTTCACTCATCGCGGGGCTCCTTGCTCGGGGACCGTCCTGTGGGCGGTGCGGGGGGACGTGGGGCGGTGCGGGGTCGTTCGCGGAGGCGCGGCGGTCACGGCGCCGGCTCCTTCAGGGGGCGGTCCAGGGGGATGTCGGGGGTCGTGGTGACAGCCGACAGGTCGAGATCGGCGGGGGTCGGCATGACGCTGCCGGGGAGCTGTACGGCCGCTGCCCCATGGGCGACCGCCGCGGCGAGCGCGGCCGGGCCGCTTCCGCCCGCGGCGAGGAAGCCCGCGAGGGAGGCGTCACCCGCTCCGACGTTGCTGCGGACCGACTCCACCCGGGCGGTGCCGAAGTAGGTGCCCGTGCCGTCGACCAGCAGCTGTCCGTCGGCCCCCAGGCTGGCGAGCACGGCTCGGGCACCGCGCTCACGCAGCTCCTCGGCCGCCTTCACGGCGTCGCCCACCGTGGCCAGCGGGCGGCCGACCGCTTCGGCGAGCTCCTCCGCGTTCGGCTTGATCACATCGGGCCGCTCCCGCAGGGCCGCGGTCAGCGCGGCTCCGGAGGTGTCGAGGGCGATGCGGACCCCGGCGCGGTGGCTCCGGGCGACCAGCTCGGCGTACCACTGCGGGGGCAGCCCGCGCGGCAGACTGCCGCAGCAGGCGATCCAGTCCGTGCCCGCCGACCGGATCCGTACCGCTTCCAGCAGGGCCTCCGCCTCGGCGCCGGTGAGCTGCGGACCGACGGCGTTGACCTTGGTGAGTGTCCCGTCGGGCTCGACGAGCGTGACGTTGATACGAGTGCTGGCGACGATCGGGACTCCGGCCGCCTCGATGCCGTGCTCGCCGAGCAGCCGGGTGAGCAGTGCGCCCTCCGGCCCGCCGAGCGGTGCGACGGCGACCGTACGGTGGCCGGCCGCGGCGACCGCGCGCGAGACGTTGATGCCCTTGCCGCCGGGGTCGACACGGTCCGTCGTGGCCCGCAATACGGTGCCGCGGGTGAGCCCGGGCAGCTCGTACGTACGGTCCAGGCTCGGGTTGGGGGTGACGGTGAGGATCATGTACGTACTACTTCCGTGCCCTGGCTCTCGATGGCGAGGGCGTCGTCGGGACCGAGCCCGGTGTCGGTGATGAGCAGATCGACCTGGGCGAGATCACCGAAGCGCGCGAAGTGCTCCTGGCCGAACTTGGCGGAGTCGGCGAGCAGCACGACCCGCCGGGCGGCGGAGATCATGGCGCGCTTGACGGCGGCCTCGGCCAGGTCCGGCGTGGTGAGACCGCCGTTCGGGGAGAAGCCGTTGGTGGCGAGGAAGACGACGTCCGCGTTGACCTCGCGATAGGCGTTCAGCGCCCAGGCGTCGACGGCCGCGCGGGTACGGTGCCGGACCCGGCCGCCGACCAGGTGCAGCGCGATGCCCGGGTGGTCGGCGAGCCGGACGGCGACCGGCAGCGCGTGGGTGACCACGGTGAGGTGGGCGTCCAGCGGGATGACCGCGGCCAGCCGGGCGGCCGTGCTGCCCGCGTCGATGATCACGCTGCCGTCGACGGGGAGTTCGCCGAGCGCGGCGGCCGCGATGCGTTCCTTCTCGTCGATGGCCACCGCATCGCGTTCGGCCAGATCGGGCTCGAAGTCGAGTCGCCCGGCCGGGATCGCACCGCCGTGGACGCGCCGCAGCAGCCCGGCCCGGTCGAGGGCCTTGAGGTCACGCCGCACGGTCTCGGCGGTGACCTGGAACTCCTCGGCCAGGGACACCACGTCGACCCGGCCGCTCTCGCGGGCGAGGCGGAGGATTTCCTGCTGCCGCTCCGGTGCGTACATGTTGTTTTGATTCCGATCCATGCCCGACTGTGTGGTTTCGCCGTCAGGTTACGGCCATGAGGCGGCGATGTAAACAGACTCGGGCAAGAAGTGGGTGCGAACGGGCATGTGCGGGCACGTCCGCGGCCGCCGGCCGGGAGCTCCCCGGTCGGCGGCCGCAGACGCCTTCCCCGTTCGGGCCCGGGTGTGGGTGCGGGTGCGGGTGCCGGCCGACCGGCCCATGGGGGAGCTCCGCAGGGCTGCCTGTGGCCACCGGCTCGCGGCACGGCACGAACGGCAGGGCGGGCGGGACCAGGGCGGCCGGAGCGTCTGGCGCAGGATGCTTGCGGTAACGCTGTACACGGCGGTCCCGGCGCCGTCGGCCATGGCGGTGCGCAGCCCGTCGCCGCGCGGCCCCTCGATGCCGGAGCCCGCGACGGCGATCGGGACGGCGAGGCAGACCGCGCCGCCGATCCGCCGGCGCGGCGCGGGCCATGGTGGAGGCGTTGCCCTGCTCCTTGGCGTCGACAGTGGCGGCGACCCGGATGCCCGTCCACGCAATGCCCTGTCCGATGCCGGAGGCGATCAGCGTGAGTGCGACCGGCGACCGCACCGCACCCGACGTCGGTGGAGATCCCGAGGGCGAGCGCCCGAGGTTCCGGCGGCGCCGACGGGCAGCCCCGTGAGCAGCTCGGTCCGGGGCGCGGGCGGGTGGTGATCCGCTCGCCGATCTGCGTACCCGCGGCGATCGACAGCGACGGCACCAGGAAGGCGGACACGTCTGGAGGGCGGTGAAGTCGTGAACGCTGCGGAAGGGGACGGTCGGGAGGTACGGCAGGGCTCCGAAGGCCCCCTGGGCGGAAGGTGATCGCCATCCCGGCCGCCGGACTGCAGGTTGCGGAACAGGCGCAAGGGCATGCCCCTCCCGGGGCGTCGATCGTATCGATCACCCGGGGCTCCTGGCCGCGGGCGCCGCGGAGGTCCTGCGGACGCCGGTTCCTGCTCCGCCAACTCGGTACGTTCTCGGGTGACTTCACGGCCCGTCCGGCCCTTACTGGTCTCGTACAGGTTCGTCGGCCATACTGCCCGCCGTGGAGCAGCGCATAGATCCGAACACTCAGCCCGCGTACGCCGCAGGGACAGACCCGGCGTACATACCTGGTCTCACGGCCCCCCTCGCCGTCGGGACGCCCGAGGCGGACCAGGAGAAGACCGAGGAGCCGGCGCCCGAGGGTGCCGTCCCTGACGACGCCCTTGCGGAGGGTGCCCCCGAGGGCTCCGCCGCCGATTCAGGCTCGGAGGACGCAAAGGACGGGGAGCAGGAGGAACACGAGAAGGACGAGAAGGGCGAGAACGGGCCCGTATTCGAGGTCAGCGACCGGCGGGGTTCGATCACCGCGGACCGTGACGGCATCCGGTTCCGGCTGGACGACCAGGAGGCCGAGTTCCACTGGGACGAGGTCGGTGCGGTCGAGGTGAAGGTCCCCCGGTTCGGGCGCCGGTTCACCGTCACCGTCCATGTGTCGTCCCGCCGCTGGTTCAACGCCGAGGTCGAGGCGGCCGCCAGAAGCAGTCTCAAGGCGTGGGCGGAAGAACTCGACGTGGTGCTCGACGCCTACTTCGAGGAGTAGCCCGGGGCGGTGGCGAAGGGCCGGCCGGAGGCGCGACCGGATCAACCCCGGCGCGGCCCGGGGCGGCGTACCCGGCCGACGGGGCGGATTGCCCCCGGATCCGGTGCGACGTCACCGAGACGCGGATCTGGGCCGCCCCGTCGTCACGGGCAACATGCCCCGAGCGCTGCAACACGGGTGAGGGACCGACCTCCACGGCCGGCCCCTCACCCGCGATGCGTCCCTACCGGCCGGCGCCGAACCGGGCCATCGGCTCGATGAGTTCATGCTCCTCGTCTGCCGGATGCGGGACCAGCGCATCGGCGAGCAGATCGGATCCCAGAACTCCCGTTCCCACCCCCACCAACCCACCAGCAGGACTCACTCCCGCACGCCACCACTCACTTCGGCTCAGTAAACCGACAGCAGCTCGCAACCCCGTGCAGCACATCGAGTACGTACGGCCAGGCGGCCGCGCCGAGTGCCGCGTCGGCGGCGGGCGAACCGCCGTACAGGAATCGGTCGGACACCGGTGCAGGGCCTTCGCCGGGAAAGCGCGGGCGGTGTCCGGCATCGGCGTGAGTGACCACCCGTACCGGCCGTCCGGCCGTGCGACGCCGGGCGGCCAGCTCCTGGGCGGAGCTCAGGGACGGCCACATCGCATCGTCGCCACCCGCGACGATCAGCAGGTCGGCGGCGGACCGTTCCACCGGGATCGTGGCCGCGTCGACACGGTCGGCGAAGGTTTGCCGACTGCGTTCGTACCAGCCGAGGACGGCGACCGGAGTGCCGTCCGGTTCGGTCTGCGTCCAGCTGTCGTCATAGGGGACGAAGGGCAGCGGCTTGCCCCTCCAGGTCCAGGACGACCGGTACGGGTGAGTCCGACCGTCCCGCCCGGGTCCGACATTGGCCCAGGTCAGCGACGTGGGGGAGAGTGCCACCACGGCATCGGTCCCGGGGTGCAGCACCGAGAGATGCAGCGCAGCCTCCGCGCCCTTGGAGGTGCCCAGCACCCCGATGCGCCGCGCCCCGCGCGACCGGAGCAGCTCGGTCGCGGACACGAACGTCTCCAGCGGGACCTCGCAGATCCCGGGCGGCTGCCCGGCGCCGCCGAACCAGCGGACCGACAGGGCGGTCAGGCCCTCCCGCGCCAGGATCCGGCATCGCTCGTCCTCGATCCGTCCACTGGACCCGGCAAGGACGAGGACACCGGTATCGCCGCCCCGTGCGGGCGCGGCGAGGAACCCCTCGCACGCGCCCCCGCGCACACCGTCGTGCGGAACGGTGAGCGCGCGTTCGATGACGCGCATCCGCCGGTCAGGCGTCGGTGAGAACCACCGAGCGGGTCAGGTGACGGGGGCTGTCCGGGTCGATGCCGGCCGCCTCGGCGCGGGCGATCGCCAGACGCTGTACGCGGACCAGCTCGGCCAGCGGGTCCAGGCCGCTCGCCACCCAGCGGGCGCCGGTCGACGTGACCTGCTCCTCAAGGCCCTCGGGGGCGGGACCGAACACCCAGGTGGCGGTGCCGGTGGTGGCGATGCTGATCGGACCGTGGCGGTACTCCATCGCCGGGTAGGACTCGGTCCAGGAGAGCGACGCCTCCTTCATCTTGAGCGCGGCCTCGTTGGCGAGACCGACCGTCCAGCCCCGGCCGAGGAAGGTGAACTGGGTGCACTCCAGCAGCCCTTCGGGCAGCGGCTCGGCCAGTGCGGTCTCCGCGTCACGGACCACGGCGTCGGTGTGCAGGCCGAGGTGGGCGCGGAGCAGCGTGAGCAGCGTGGTGGCGAACCGGGTCTGCACCACGGACTGCTCGTCGGCGAAGTCGAGGACGACGACATCGTCGGCGGACGTCATCACCGGGGTGTTCGGGTCGGCCGTGATCGCGACGGTGCGGGTGACGCCACGGAGGCGGTCGAGCAGCTCCAGCACCTCGGTCGTCGTGCCCGAGCGGGTGAGCGCCACGACCCGGTCGTAGCTGCGGCCGAAGGGGAACTCCGATGCGGCGAACGCGTCGGACTCGCCCTGTCCGGATTCCTCGCGGAGTGCGGCGTACGCCTGAGCCATGTAGAACGAGGTGCCGCAGCCGACGACGGCGATGCGCTCGCCCGTGGCGGGCAGGGCGGCCGACTGGTTCTGTGCCAGGTCCGCGGCGCGACGCCAGCACTCCGGCTGGCTGGCAGTCTCAATCTCGACAAACGACACTTTTGCACTCCGTATGGGTGTTGGGATGCTCGTTCACGCACGTTATACACGTTCTGCGATCATTATCAAGCATTCTGCTTGCATAGGGCTTGACTGATCGGCGCCTTGTGCGACCCTTGCGCATGTCCGGTGACATTGCCCAAGGGGATGGGCGTTCGAATCCCGGGCCCGTAAGGAGAGTTCACTTGTCCAGGGATGCTCGGTGGGACGCGCTGCTTGAGCTGGTCGGCAAACACGGCCGGGTGGAGGTCGAGGACGCCGCGACGACGCTGGACGTCTCGGCCGCGACCATCCGTCGTGACCTGGACCAGCTCGCCGAGCAGCAGTTGCTCACCCGAACCCGCGGCGGCGCCGTCGCGCACGGAGTCTCGTACGAATTGGCGTTGCGCTACAAGACGGGACGCAACGCCCCGGAGAAGCAGGCCATCGGCCGCGCCGTGTCCGAACTCGTGGCGGTGGGCGAGGTGGTGGGACTGACCGGGGGCACCACGATCACCGAGGTCGCCCGCTCGCTGGCCGTGCGTTCCGACCTCGTCGGTGACACCGGCCCCGGGGCCGGTGGGCAGCCGACCCTGACGGTGGTGACCAATGCCCTCAACATCGCCAACGAGCTGGTGATACGGCCGCAGATCAAGATCGTGGTGACCGGCGGAGTGGCCCGGCCGCAGTCGTACGAGCTCACGGGGCCGCTGGCCAGTGGCGTGCTCGGCGAGATAACGCTGGATGTCGCCGTGCTGGGCGTCAACGCGATCGACACCGAGCGCGGGGCGTACGTCCACCACGAGGGCGAGGCCAGCATCAACCGGCTGCTCGCCGAGCAGGCACAGCGGGTGGTCGTGGCCGCCGACTCCTCGAAGATCGGCAAGCGTGCCTTCGCCCGGGTCTGCGATCTCAGCCAGGTCGACTTCCTGGTCACCGACACCGGCATCACTGACGACGCGAAGGCCCGTTTCACCGAGGCCGGCGTCACGGTCATCGCTGTGTGAAGGTGACGCCGGCCCGTCCGGCGGTGACGCCGTCCCGCGGGATCAGGCGCGGGGCGCGGTCCACTGCTGGTCGGCCCTGCCGGTGCAGTCGCGCAGTTCCACACGGTGCCCGGTCTCGTTGCCGCCCGGGGCGTACAGGCACTGGCCGGTCGCGTCGTTCACGATCGAGCCCTGTGCGCCGTACGTCCAGGTCGTCAGCGGTCCGGGAGCGCCCGCACAGGTCGTGATCGTGACCGGGACCTTCTTGTCGTTCCCCGCCGCCTCGGGCGCGGCGGTCAGGCAGAAGTTGTTCACCAGGCGCAGCGTCCGATCGGCGCCGTGCACCCAGCCCTGATCGGTGCGCCGGTGGCACGTCTCGACGACCGCGGCCCGGTTCTCGTCGGCGGCCAGATCGGCGTCCTCGGCCCATTCGAGCTGGGCGTGGTCCACGCCTTCCACGTCCAGGCAGTTGCCCGCCCGGTCGGTCACCGCGTCCCGGGTGGAGTTGCCGATGCCCAGCACCTGCTCGCCGCCGTCGGGACCGATCGTGCTGGTGACATTGGCGCAGTCGCCGTTGTTCTCGGGCCGGGTGGCCGTGCCGGTGACCTGGGTGTTGTTCAGGCTCGTGGCCTTGGGAAGACCGAAGGCCGCCGCGCTGTAGGGCTGTTGCACACAGGTGGAGCGGGTCATGCTCCACTCGTAGTACTCGACCCAGTCGACCATGCCGGCCGTCTTGATCCCGGTCGCCGGAGTCAGGATGCTGCCCAGCTTGAACGAGGTGTGGGCGGTGGTGTCCTCGACGGTGGCGCCGAACCAGCCGCCGCCCTCCGAGGCCACGTTGAACGTGTAGGTGTGACCGGCCTTCCACGGCACGTTCATCCGGCAGCTGTAACCGGTGCCCTCACCGCCGAAGTCCTGGCACCAGCTGCCCTTGCTGCCGGGCTTGGCCTGGTTCACGTCCCAGACGGAGAAGAGGAACAGTTGGTCCTCGCCCCCGTTGTCCTGCATGCCGATGTAGCCGCCGTTCCCCTGGTTGAAGCCGAACTGATGCGACCAGAAGGTGTGCGAGGTGAAGCCGGGGTCGGCGGTGACCGTGGTACTCCACGTCACGGACGACAGGTCCGGGGTCCCGGCGGGGAAGGTGTAGTGCGTGTATGTGCCGGGGGTGTCCCCCCAGCCGTCCTCATTGGCGTCCGCCGTGGCCGCCGTGGACATTCCGATACCGGCTGCAAGTGCCAGTGCCGCGACGGCACTTCCGGCGATGCGGCTGAGCCGGCCGAAGCCGGACTTGGGCGTGCGAGAGCTCATACGGGCTTAGCCGCCTCTGCTTGAGAATGTTGGGAGCTGTGCTCGTCAGTGCAAGTTCGAGCACGAGGTCGCATCCTGGACCCGTGATGAACCCGCTGGCAAGGGGTTCGGCGATCTCATCGAGGTGCTTACGCGCCCGTTTCGCATCCTCGCCGTGCCCCGCTCCGCACCCCAATGGGGTTGTATCGGGCCTTCTCTAGTACTTTTCGATGTCTATAGATGTTCGTTACCTGTGTGAAATGAACAACTCTTGCCATCGAGGCGCACTGTCGTGAACTATGTGGCTGTCGCCGCGAGGGAGCAGCGGCCGCACCGTCACCGGTGTGTGCCGCAGCCGTGATCGCGGGACACTCCCCCTTGCTCCATCAGCCCTGGAGGTGCCTGTGACGATGGCAGATGCGCCGGTCTCATCCGTGCGGTCGCCGGTGCCGCAGCCCCGTGACCCCGATGACGCGGACTCACCCGCCGGGAAGAAGCGAGCCAAAGGCCGAATACGGCAGCCGCTGCGGTACCGACTGAAGCGGGACAAGGCGCTCCTGCTGTTCTGCCTGCCGGGCGTCCTGTACTTCGTGCTCTTCTTCTATCTGCCGCTCGCGGGCAACGTCATCGCCTTCCAGGACTACCAGCCGTTCCTGGGCTTCAAGCAGAGCCCGTTCGTCGGTCTGGCCAACTTCACGGCGCTGCTTTCCGAGCCGGAGTTCTGGAGCGCGGTCTCCAACACGCTGCAGATCACCGCGATCCAGCTGCTCCTCTACTTCCCGGCCCCGATCGCGCTGGCGCTCCTGCTCAACTCGCTGATCAGCGAGAAGATCAAGCGCTTCATCCAGACGATCGTCTACCTCCCGCACTTCCTGTCGTGGGTGGTCGTCGTCGCGATGTTCAAGCAGGTGCTCGGCGGTGCGGGTTCGGTTACCACGCTCCTGATGGAGCACGGGGTCAACATCGGCAATGTGATGACGGACCCCGGTACCTTCAAGCTGCTGATCACCGCCCAGGCCATCTGGAAGGACTGCGGCTGGGGGACGATCATTTTCCTGGCGTCGATCGCCTCGATCGACATGGGCCAGTACGAGTCCGCCGCCATGGACGGCGCCGGCTGGCTCCGCAGGATCTGGCACATCACCCTGCCGGGTATCCGGCCGGTGATCCTCATGCTCCTGATCCTGCGGCTCGGCGACATCCTCTCGGTGGGATTCGAGCAGATCATCCTGCAGCGCGACGCCGTCGGGAAGGACGCCGCCGAGGTCATGGACACCTATGTCTATTACCACGGGGTCATCGACGGTGACTGGGGGATGAGTACGGCCGCCGGCCTGATGAAGGGCGTCATCGGATTCGCCCTCATCCTCGCCGCCAACAAGCTGGCGCACCGCTTCGGTGAGCAGGGAGTGTACCGATGAGTCAGCAGACCTTTGCGAGCCGGCTGCGCACCGCCGGGTCCGGCCCGCGCGCCACCGCCCGCGGCCGCGCCTCGTCCGGCCGTCCGCCGTGGATGGAGCGTCCGCACTGGTACGGGCAGGGAGCGAAGGCAGCGGCCCTTGTCGTCCTGACCGTGATCGTGCTCTACCCGTTCGTCCTGGCCATCGGCACCAGCCTGGCCGGCCGCGAGGAACTCAACGCCAACGGCGGCTACGTCCTGCTGCCGAAGCACCCGACGCTGGAGGCGTACCGGGTCATCCTCTCCGGCGGGGTCGTCACGCAGGCCGCCGTGGTCTCCATCTTCATCACGCTGATCGGTACCGCGCTCAGCCTGGCGTGCACGGTGCTCATCGCGTACGGCACCTCGCGCCCCGGCACGGTCCTCGGCAAGCCGATCCTGCTGCTGGTACTGGGCACCTTCCTCTTCGCCCCCGGCATCATCCCGACGTACCTGGCGGTCCAGCAGTTCCAACTGCTCGACACCTACGCCTCGCTGATCCTTCCCGTACTTCTCAACGCGTTCAACATCGTGGTCGTCCGCTCCTTCTTCCAGAGCATTCCCGAGGAGCTGTACGACGCCGCGCGGATCGACGGCGCGGGCGAGGTGACCGTCCTCTTCCGGATCGTCCTCCCGCTCTCCAAGGCGGTCCTCGCCGTGGTCGGCCTCTTCTACGCGGTCGGCTACTGGAACAGCTTCTTCAACGCGGTGCTCTACCTCAACGACTCGGGCAAGTTCCCCATCCAGGTGATCCTGCGCTCGTACGTCCTGAACGGTCAGAGCATCAACGCACAGGCCATGGGCGTGCATGCGATTCCGCCCGCGACCTCGCTGCAGATGGCTGTACTGATCATCGCGATCGTGCCCATCTTCTGCGTCTATCCCTTCCTGCAGAAGTTCTTCGTCAAGGGCGTCCTCACCGGGGCGATCAAGGGCTGATCCGCCCGTCGCAGCCCCCTCTCCCCCCGCACGTCACATACTTCAAGGAGCACCATGTCCACCAACTTGTCCAGGCGCGGTTTCATGGGCGCGGCGGGGATCGCCGGTCTGACCGTGGCAGGCCTGTCCTCCCTGACCGCGTGCGGCAGCGGCGCCACCGTCAGCAAGGGTGGCGCCAAGGCGTCCGCCAAGCTGAAACTCCCGACATACGTCGCCGCGCAGACCGCCCCCGCTGACCTCGCGGGCAATGCGGCCGGACTGGACGCCACGTACCTGCGCTACCCGAAGAAGCTCACCAAGTCGGTGGCCAAGGCCCCCGGCGACGGCAGCCGCATCACGGCGCTGACCGAGACCTTCACGACGCCCGCCCCGCCGCAGGCCAAGAACGCCTACTGGCAGGAGCTGAACAAGCGGCTCGGCGCGCAGTTCGACATGACGATAGTCGTCGACCAGGGCGTCGACGCCTACCTCACCAAGTTCAACGCCATGATCGCCAGCGGTGACATCCCCGACCTCGTGTGGTTCCCGCCGAACCAGGGCCTCCAGCACGTTCCCGAACTGCTGGACGCCAAGTTCCACGACCTCACGCCGCACCTGTCCGGGGATGCGGTCAAGAAGTATCCGAACCTGGCCAACCTGCCCACCACCGCGTGGAAGACCGCCGTCATCAACGGCAAGATCCGCGGCGTCACCGTGGCCTACGGCTCCATGGGACAGGTCTACGTCGTCAACCGGGACTTCTGGAAGCCGGTCGGCGGCGCCGAGTTCACCAGCGCCGAGGACTTCCTCGCCAAGGGCAAGGAACTGCTCGACGCCAAGCGCAACAAGTACGTCCTCGAGCCAGCGTACGTGAACCACGTCGGCATGTTCGGACAGTGGTTCGGTGCGCCCGCAAGCTGGCGGCTGGAGGGCGGCAAGCTCACCCACATGTACGAGACCGAGGAGTACCAGGAGGCCCTGGCGTTCGGGGTCAAGGTGGCCAAGGCCGGTCTCTTCTGGCCCGACCCCAACCTCTCCACCACCATGGAGAAGATGGCGCAGGGCTCGCTCGGCGCCTACGTGCAGTCCTTCCCCAGCTTCCTGGTGGACACCAAGACGTATGACTTCCCCTTCGGCATCATCGTGCCGTTCGCCGCCAAGGCCGGCGCGAAGCCGAAGTACAGCATGGGCTACGGCTCGGTCGGCTACACCGCCATCTCCAAGAAGGCTGACGACAAGCGGGTCAAGATGCTGCTGGGAGTCCTCGACTACCTCGCCGCCCCGTTCGGCACCGAGGAGCGTCTCTTCCTCGACAACGGCATCGAGGGCAAGCACTTCACCCGCACTTCCGACGGCGACGTCAAGCTCACCGCGAAGGGCAACGCCGAGGCGGTCACCACCGCCATGCCGCTGGCCTTCCTGGCCAACGGACCTGAGTACGTGTACCTCCCGGGCAACGCGGAGACAGCCGGTCGGATCCACGCCTGGCAGCAGGAACTGCTCAAGATCAACCAGTCGAACCCGACGAGCGGTCACTTCTCCGACACCTACACCCGCAAGTCCGCCTCGCTCACCACGGCCATGAGCGACTGCCAGAAGGACATCATCGCGGGCCGCAAGCCGATCTCCGCCTACAAGGAGGAGCTGCGCAAGTGGCGTTCCGGCGGCGGCGACCAGATGCGTGCCGAGTACGAGGCATCGATCGCCGGTAAGTAGTCTCCGCCCGCACCACCCGTACAGACAGAAGGGACCCCCGTGTCAGACCTGCGACTCGGCGTCATCGGGCTCGGCCTCCGCCGCTCCATCGCGATGTCCGCCCACCACCCCGGACAGGGTTCGGCGATCACCGCCGTCTGCGACCTCGACCCCGAGGTGCGGCAGCGCGAGGCCGAGCGCTTCGGCACCGATGTCGCGGTCGAGGACTACAAACTGCTCCTCGACCGGGACGACCTCGACGCGATCATCATCGCCACCCCGGACGACACCCACGAGGTCATCGCCATCGATGCCCTGCGGGCCGGCAAGGCGGTCTTCGTCGAGAAGCCGCTCGGTATCACCGTGGAGAGCTGCGACAACGTCCTGCGCGCCGCGTACGAGACGGGGACCCGGCTGTACGTCGGTCACAACATGCGCCACATGGGCGTCGTGCGGCTGATGCGCGACATCATCGCCCGCGGTGACATCGGCGAACCGAAGGCCGTGTGGGTGCGGCACTTCGTCGGCTACGGCGGTGACTACTACTTCAAGGACTGGCACGCCGACCGGACCCGCACCACCGGACTGCTGCTCCAGAAGGCCGCACACGACATCGACGTGCTGCACTGGCTGGTCGGCGGCTACACCCGCCGCGTCAACGCCCTCGGCGACCTCCTCGTCTACGGCGACCTGCCGCGCCGCGAGGCGGACACCCCGCGCCCGGACAACTGGCTGCGGGAGTTCGACTGGCCGCCGACGGCTCGCAAGGACCTGCATCACATCGTGGACGTCGAGGACGTCTCGGTGATGAACATGCAGCTCGACAACGGCGTCGTGGCCGCCTACCAGCAGTGCCACTTCACCCCGGACTACTGGCGGAACTACACCGTCATCGGCACCGAGGGCCGGCTGGAGAACTTCGGCGACAGCCCCGGTGACGAGGTCAAGGTCTGGAACACCGGACCCAGCGGATACCGTGCCGAGGCCGACATCACCTACCGGGTGCCGGAGGCCGATGGCTCGCACGGCGGCGGTGACACCCGGATCATGGAGGAGTTCTGCCGGTTCGTCCGCGACGGCGGTGTCACCGACACCTCTCCGGTCGCCGCCCGGATGAGCGTCGCCGCCGGGGTCCTCGCGACCCGCTCGCTGCGTGAGGGCGGTGCACCGTACGACGTGCCGGCCCTCGACCCCGAGCTGATCGCGTACTTCGAACGCGGTCAGGTCCGCTAGTGCTGTGACCAGCAAGCATGGCCGGTCACGGCACTAGTAGACCGTCGCAGCTAATTTTTGGGATAGAGGTGGCGCAGTTTGATGCGTGCGTCGTGGGTGGTGAACTGCCAGTCGACCTGACGTTGGTCGGTGTTGGTGGCGTTCTGCCAGGCTGAGAGTTCGGTGTTGAGGTTGTCGAGGTTGCTGATCCGGCGGTCGAGGCATTGCCGGGTCAGCGCGGAGAGTTCGATCTCGGCGATGTTGAGCCATGACCCGTGTTTGGGCGTGTGGTGGATCTCGAGGCGTTGGGCCAGGGCGAAGGCCTCTTCTGGTTCGAATGCCTCGTACAGTGAGGCGATGCCGTGGGTGTTGAGGTTGTCCATCACCAGCACCACGGCCTTGGCGTCGGGGTAGTCCACGCTCAGTAACTGTTTGACCTGGCCGGCCCAGTCGATCCGGGTCCGCTGGGACAGTGCCTGGACTCGACGCCATCCGCGCAGGGGTTCGGCCCACACGAAGATTGAGCACGTGCCGCGGCGGATGTACTCGCTGTCCTGGCAGGCGTCGTGACCAGGGCGGGCCGGGAGCGGGTCGCGGGCATGGTCGAGGAGTTGGTAGGGCTTCTCGTCCATGCACACCACGGGACGTGCCGGATCGTAGGGCCGGGCATAGACGGCCAGCACGTCTTCCATCCGGGCCGCGAACTCCGCGTTCGCTCGTGGCGGGATGGTCCAGCACTTTCTCAGGTGAGGACGCAGTTCCGTTTTTTTAAGACCCGCCCGATGGTGGAGTGGTCCAGGTCGGGGATGTCCTCGACCAGCGCGACGTGCTTCTCCAGCAGCCGCAGCGACCACCGGGTATAGCCCTGGGGTGGTTGTGAGCACGCCATCGCGATCAGCCGGGCTTCGACCTCACCGGTCACCGGCGAGGGCACCGGCGGGAGGTCGCGCTTCTTCCGAGCAATCGTGGCGTGCACATCGCCACCGGTCTCGGTGAAACGCTTGGCGACCAGCCGCAACGTCTCACCGGAGACGCCGAGCCGGGCCGCGATCACCTCCTTGGTGTCCACCTCACCCACCGAGCTGTCCAGCGCAAGCAGCACCCGCGCACGCATGATCATCGAGGCTCCACGAACACCTGTCGTGGTCACCCGGACCAGATCCTCACGATCCTGCGCGGTCAAACTGACCGGCCGCTTCTTCTGCGAACCCATGACAACAGTCCTATCTGGCAAAGGGGAAGGAATCTGCCAGACACCAACCTCCCAGTCAGGTGCACCATAACTAAGCGGCGACACGCTACTAGGAACACCCGGCCGGAAGCCGTGGGGACCTCCGGCGACAGTGCTGTCAGGCACCGTCGCCGGAGGTCTCTCTGCGTCTGTTTTCAGCCATGCTCGGTGGGTAATCGGCCCCTTCCTGTTTGGCGGCCGCTCGATCGGTCATGGCCGCGAAGCGTGACACCGTCGGGTGAAATGAGACCGAACATCCGGAAGATGTCGTACGGGGGTGAGGGGGTCCGGTCCCGTACCGTCACCGCCGCACCGCGACCGGTGCGAGCGAAGGGCGACTTCGCGCCAAACGGAAACCTCGGTGGCCGAGTTCGAACGCGTTGCCGGATCGCGGTCGGCATAATCGCGTCCATGTCGATCACGGGCGGAGACTTCGTCGAGCTGGGCCGGGACCTGTACGCATGGCTCCCGCCGAAACGGGGCTGGGGCCTCGCGAACTGCGGCCTCCTGACGTCAACGCGTGGCGCGATCTGGATCGACACCCCGTACGACCCCGTGCTCGCCGGCCAGTTCCTGGCGGAGTCCACGAAGCGGCTGCCCGACGGCGCCGCCATCGACCGGGTGATCGTCACCCACGCCAACGGGGACCACTTCTGGGGCGCGGGCGTACTCCCGGACGCGGAGATCATCGCGACCCGCGAGGCCCGGGAGCACATTCACTACGAACCCACCCCGAAGCAGCAGCACGCCCTCGTCCAGGGAAGCGATCCGGCCACCGCGCTCGGTGAGTACCTCAAGCGCCACTTCGGCCCGTTCGACTGGTCACGGACCGAACCCGTGCAGCCGACCACGTACTTCACCGGCGAACTCGAACTGACCCTGGGGGAGTACCCCGTCCAGGTGACGTCTCTGCCACCCGCCCACACCGCGGGCGACCTGATCGTGCACCTGCCCTCGCAGCAGACCGTGTTCAGCGGCGACGTCATCTTCGCCTCCACGCCGGAGCAGCCGGGCGACCACCCGGTGCACTGGGCGGGCCCCCTCTCCCACGTGATCGCCGCCTGCGAACAGGTGCTGGCCACCGGCGCCGAGACCATCGTCCCGGGCCACGGTCCGGTCCTCGACCCGGCCGGCGTGCGCGCGCACATCGGCTACCTCGAACACGTAAGGGAGCGCGCCCACGCCCTCCACGCGGCCGGGGTGCCCGCACTGGAGGCGGCCCGCCGGGTGATCGCCGAGGGGCGCCACCCCGAACTCGGCCTGCCCGAACGCCTTGTGGTGACGATCGGCAGCGAGTACCGGCAGCTCGACGGCTCGGAACTGCCCGGCGTGCTCCAGGTGATGACCGATGTCGCCGTCGTCGCTCAAGAAGTGGAGCAGTCCCGTGGGGCGGCAGACCACGAGGGGTGACACCCGGATCTCCCGCCGCCCGGGCGGGGAGGCCGACCCGACCACAGAAATACGGTGACGGCATGGCATGGATCGTCGCGCTGACAGCCGTCGTCACCGCCGTGGTGGCCGTGGTCCGCTCCCAGAACGCGGCCCGGGACGCCCATGTGGCGTGGGCCCGCGCCGAGCTGGCCGAACGCCAGGCGAAGGCGGCCGATGCCCGTACCGTCGCCCTCACCGACGAGATCCGGCAGCTTGCCCGGAAGCGGATACCCGCCGCCGCACTCGCCCTCTCCCACCCCAGCGCGCCGGTCCCCGGGCTGCGGGAGGCGGCCGAGATCGACGGCGGATCCGCGACTCTCCTGACCGAGGCGGTGCAGGCCGCACGCGCGGCGGTCGTCGAGGAGCGGCAGCGCGTCGACGCGGCCGCACGCGCGGCGATGCGCGGCACCTCCGCCAAGATCCAGTCGCTGCTCAACCAGTCCCAGCAGCTGCTGCACGAACTCCAGCACGAGTACGACGACCCGCGGATCCTGCAGCTGGACTTCCGTAACGAACTGGCGCTGCGCCGTACCCAGGCCACCGCGGTGCTCTGCGACGCCTGGCCGGGGCTGGCCCGGCAGAACTCGCCGCTCGTCGAGATCGTGCTCGGCGCCCAGTCCCGGGTCGCGGGCTACGAACGGATCAAGGTCGCCAACCATCTGCGCGACGAGTGGCTCGCCGTCGTCGCCCGCGCCGCCGAACCGCTCGCGATCGCCCTCGCGGAGCTGCTGGCCAACGCCACCGCCTACTCGCACCCCGACACCGACGTCCAGGTGACGGTCCAGCAGAGTGGCGGCCGCGGCGCCTTCCTGGTGATCGACGACGCGGGCATCGGCATGGACGACGACGCGCTGGAACGAGCCCGAGCCCTGCTGGCGGGCCCGTCCGAAGTCCTCCTGACCGAGCTGGGCGATCCGCCGCAGACCGGCTTCGCCGTCGTCGGCCGGCTGGTCGTGCAGTACGGCTTCAGCTGCCACATCGAGGCGTCACCCTTCGGCGGGATGCGGACGATTCTGAGAGTGCCCGCCCACCTCCTGACGGTGCTGCAGGACGACCCCAGCCTTTCCGTCCTCGCCCCGAAACCGGTGCACGCGCACACTGCGGCGCCGGCCACCGCCGAGCCCTCGGCCCCCGCTGCGGCCGAGCCGGAGCCAGTCGTCGAGGTACGCACCGAGCTGCCCAGCCGGCGCCGCCGAGCGCCCCGCCCGGCAGGGGTACGGTCCACGCCCGCGGCGCCGGTACCCCCGGCCGGCCCGCCGGCGCCCCGTACCCCCGAACAGGCCGAGGCGTCCTGGGCGGCGCTCCAGCAGGGCACCCTCAGCGGCCGAAGCGCCCCCGCCCCGGCCGCCCCACCGGCATCGGAGCACGACGAAGACCCGAACGCCCGGAACGCCAGGAACGACGAAGGAGACGACGAGACGTGAGCAGCACCCCTACCCCCACCACCGGTGACCTCGCATGGGTGCTGACCCCTCTGCTGGAACTGCCCGGAGTGCAGCACGCCGTGGTCGCCACCGGCGACGGGCTCGTCGAAGGAGCCTCGCCCGGCCTGGACCGGGCGTCCGGCGAGCGGGTCGCCGCCATGACCGCCACCCTGCACGCCGCGGCCCGCGCCTTCACCACCGCGTTCACCGATGTCGAGACCCCGCAGCTGGCCCAGACGGTGGTCGAGTCCGACCAGGGCTTCGCCATCGTCGTACCGGCAGGGAAGAACACCACGCTCGCCCTGTTCGCCGAACCCGGGGCCAGGCTGGGCGACATCGCGTACCAGATGCAGGTGCAGGTCAACGCGCTGACCCGGGCGATGAACGCACCCGCCCGCCAACCGGACACCGCCGCCCGGCCATGAGCCCCGGCCCAGAACGCCGCCTGATCCCCGCCTATCTGGTCACCGGTGGCCGGACCCGGCCCACCGGACCCGCACTCGACCGGCTCGCCGTGCTCGTACGCACCGACACGGCCCTGCCGCCGGACACCGGCTCGGAACAGCGCAGGCTGTGCGAGCTGCTGGAACCGGGCGCGCTCACCGTCGTCGAATGCGCGGCCCACCTGGACCTCCCGGTCAGCGCCACCGTCTTCCTGGCCACGGACCTCGCGGCCTCCGGACACCTGCACACCCGACCGCCGATCCCCAGTGCCGGGGGGACCGACCGGTCGCTCGTCGAGAGGCTGCTCGTTGGACTCCGCTCCCTCCACTGACCGGACCGGCATCGGCTATCTGCCGCCTGCCGCCCAGACCCTGATGAAGCTCGTGGTCACGGGTCCCTTCGGCGTGGGCAAGACAACCCTGATCCGTACGCTGTCGGAGATACCCACGCTCCACACCGAAGAGGCGATGACCCAGTCCAGTACCCGGCTGGACGACACCGCCGGGCTGCCGGACAAGACGACCACCACGGTCGCTGTCGACTTCGGCCGGCTGACCGTCCAGGACGACCTGGTGCTCTACATGTTCGGCACCCCTGGACAGGAACGGTTCCTCCCGCTCTGGGAGGACATCGCCCGCGGTGCCCTCGGCGCCCTCGTCCTGGTCGACACCCGCCGGCTCGGCGACTCGTTCGCCGTCATGGACATGGTCGAGGAGCAAGGACTGCCGTACGCCGTCGCCGTCAACCGCTTCCCCGACGCCCCCGCCCACACCGACGAGGTCCTGCGCAAGCACCTCGACCTCCACCCCGACACCCCGTTGCTCCAGTGCGACGCCCGCGAACGCCGCGGCAGCATCGACGCCCTTATCGCCCTCGCCGAGCACGTGCTGACCCGCCTGCCCCAGCCTCAGGACCTGTCATGACGTCCCCCGCCCACTCCGCGCGCCCGGCCCGCTCCGTACAGCCGCCGCAGCCGCTCGCGCTGTACGGCCCCGACTTCGCCGCCGACCCGCACAGCCACTACCGGCAGCTGCGCGCACACGGCCCGCTCGCCCCCGTCCGGATCGCCCCGGGCATCGACGCCCTTCTGGTCACCGACTACCAGGCGGCCGTCGACCTGCTTCGCGACACCCACACCTTCACCAAGGACCCCCGCGCCTGGCAGGCCACCGTCCCCGCCGACTCACCGGTCCTGCCGATGCTCGGCTACCGGCCCACCGCACTCTTCAGCGACGGCGACGTGCATGCCCGCTACCGCGACACGATCAACGACAGCCTGGCCCTGATCGAACCGCACGTCCTGCGGGCCGAGGTCGCCCGGGTCGCCCGGCAGCTCATCCGGGAGTTCGCGGCCACCGGCAGCGGCGACCTCGTCGCCCAGTACGCCCGACGGCTTCCGCTGCACGTCTTCACCACCTGGTTCGGCGTACCGCCCGAGGACAGCGAACGGATCGTCGACGGCATCGGCGGCATGTTCAACTCCGCCGAGGACTCCGCGGCCGCGTACGCCGACCTCGTCACCGTCGTCACCGAGCTGGTCGCCGAACGGCGTGCCCGCCCCGGCCGCGACCTCACCTCGTACTTCCTCGGCCACCCGGCCGGCCTCGACAACGACGAGACTGTGCGTCAGATCACTCTGGTCATGAGCGCGGGCCACGACCCGACGACCAACCTGATCGGTAACGCGCTGCTGCACATGCTCACCGACGCGCGCTACGCCGGCTCGCTGCACGGCGGAGCGATGACGGCCCACGAGGCGATCAACGAAGTCCTGTGGCAGGACCCGCCGCTGGCCAATTTCGCCGCCCACTACCCCCGCCACGACACCGAGTTCCACGGCGTCCGGCTGCGCGCCGGGCAGCTGCTCCTGGTCTCCTTCGCCGGGGCCAACACCCAGTCCCCGCCCGCCCCTTCGGACCCCGGCGTGCGCTCCGGAGGCAGCGCCCATCTGTCCTGGTCGGCGGGGCCGCACCGGTGCCCCGCGAAGCAGCCGGCACTGCTCATCGCGATGACCGCGATCGAGCAGCTGACCAGCCAGCTGTGCGATGCGGAACTGGCTGTTGCGGCGAGTGAACTGATGTGGCGGCCAGGTCCGTTCCACCGCGCGCTGGTGCATCTCCCGGTCCGTTTCACCCCGCTCGACGTGACCGGCGACACGGCGCTCTCGGCCCCGTCGGAGGTGTCGATCAGCCGATGACCCGTGTCGGTGGTACGCCGAACGGGTGAGGGGCGCGAGAATTGCCCGATGAACAGCGAGCGCAGCCGGCGCAACGCCGACCGAAGCACAGACGGGGTGGTCCGGTGAGCAGGTACGACAGGTATGACGTCACGGACGAGCAGTGGGAGGGACTGGCCCAGGTCGTACCGCTGCGCAGCCGCAACGAATGGCCGTCACGGGTCGACCACCGCGCGGTCCCCGACGACCACGAGACCGTCGAACAGCGCCGCATGGTCGTGCTGCGGGTGCAGGTCTTCGCGGACGCGCGCGAGGTGGCCGAGTATCTGGTCGCACAGATCCCGGTCCTGCTCGATCTGACCAGTGCCGAGACCGATGTGGCCAAGCGGATCCTGGACTTCACCAGCGGTGTGGTCTTCGGGCTCGGCAGCGGAATGCACCGCGTCGACCGGAACGTGTTTCTTCTGTCGCCGGCCGGCATGGAGGTCGAAGGGGTCGCGGCCGCGGGCGTCCCCCGATCGTAGGAAGGTCGCGCGGGCGGAACGGTTCACCGGTCGACGGCGTGCGTACGGTCCGCTCATGACTGCACGCTGCCCGGAAAACCCGTGGGCGACCCCAGAGGCATCAGCCGCCCGAGAAGTCCGAACCGAGGCTGTCCGAACCGAACCTCCCCGAAACGGTGCGGTCCGTTCCGCCGGCCCCGTCGTCACCGAACTGCGGCTCTCCGCCTTCGCCGCGCACCGTGGCACCGTCCTCCCGGTGGGCCCGCTCACGCTGTTCGCGGGGGCAGGTGGCAGTGGGAAGTCCAGCGCGCTGCGGGCGTACGAGGCGCTGGCCCGGCTGGGTGCGGGCGACCCGCTCGACGAGGTGTTCCCGGATCCGGCGGCGTACGTACCCGAACGGGCCGGTCCCGACGCCCAGGGCCGCCGCGGCTTCCGGATCGGCTGCACGACGACCGGCCCGGCGGGACCGGTCCGGCTCGACCTCGCCGTGCAGGCCGAGCCCACCCTCCGGATCGTCGGCGAACGGCTGACGGGCGGCGACGAGGCGCTGCTGACCACCGCGCTGCGCGACCCCAGGGGCTCGACCGTCCAGGCGGCCTGGCACACGGCCGGCACCGTCCCGGTGACCCGGGCGCCACTGCCGGACGACCTGCTCGGCACGGCGCTGCTGCCGCTGCGGGTCGCGGGCACGACCGAGGGACAGTTACGGGTCCTCGCCGCCGCCGAACAGATGGTCGTGGCCCTGCGCTCCGTCTTCGTCTGCGAACCGCAGCCGCAGCGGATGCGGGCGCCGGTGCCCGGCGGGGAGGACCGGTTGCGCCGGGACTGCGACAACCTCGCGGCGGTACTGGAACGGACACACACCCAGTGCGCACAGCGGCATGCCCGGCTGGTTGCGGCGGCCGCTGCCGGATGCGCGGGGACGGTGAGGGGGCTGGGTGTCGAGCGGGTCCCGGACGGGTTGCTGCGCGCCGTGGTGGAGCGCGATGGCGGTCACCTCACCCCGGTCGGGCGGCTCGGTGACAGCGAGTTGAGGTATCTGGCGCTGGCCCTGGTCCTGCTCACCGGCCCCGGGGTGCTGGCCATGGACGCCGCGGCGGAGGTGCCGTCGGCCATGCAGACGCTCACCGTCCTGGTCGACGGGCTGGACCGGGACCTGGACGGACGGCAGGTGGCGGAACTGCTGGCCCTGGCCGCGTCGGTCGGCTCGACCGGGCACCTCAGGCTGGTGGGGACGGTCGCCGAGGCGGCCGCCGCACGGGCCCGTGGGACCGCCGGTGCGACGGTGGTAGACCTGGGACCGTGAACGGACTCGATGTACAGACACTGCAGCGACGGCTCGCCGCGTTCGCGGCCGCCCGTGACTGGGAGCAGTACCACACCCCGAAGAACCTGGCGGCGGCGCTCAGCGTCGAGGCGTCCGAACTGGTAGAGATCTTCCAGTGGCTCACGCCGGAGCAGTCCGCGCAGGTGATGGAGGTGCCCGAGACGGCGCATCGGGTGGCGGACGAGGTCGCGGATGTGCTCGCGTATCTGCTGCAGTTCTGCGAGGTGCTGGGCATAGATGCGCTGGCGGCGCTGGCGGAGAAGATCGACAGGAACGAAGCGCGCTTCCCGGTTCCGAAGCCTCCAGAACCTCAAGATCGTCACTCTTCGGAGTGATCGACTTCTCCACAGTCGATTTCGTGTCCACAGATTTCCGAAATCCCCTGGCCTTTCGGTACCGCTCCCTTCACTGTGGGTAATGGATGAGGTGAGCGGGTTTTCGTTCGGACGGGGGCGACGTATGGAAGCGGAGCGGCTCATAGAGGTAAGTCGGCGGGCTCTGGCGCAGAGCCGGGGCGCGCCGTCCATCATGGCGGAGGCCTGGCAGGTCCAGGCGCTGGCCCAGGCGATCGGCGAGCACCTGGCGGCCCACGGGCCGAAGGCGCTGCGGGGTGAGGCACGGGGGCTCGGCGAGATCGGGGGAAGCGGCGGCGGGGCGCCGGACCATCCGGTGGTGCGGACCGGCACGGCGCGGGCCTCGCAGCTTGCCGGGGTTGCCGATCCCCGGGCGGCCCTGACCGGCCTCGGCGCGCTGCTGGGGGAGATGGGGATGGCTCTCGTCGCGGTGGCCTGTGACACCGGCGAGGAGAGCCTCTACTGGCAGTGCATCGAGGCGATCGATGCGGCCGACGAGGCGCTGGACCGGGTGCACGGCATGCTCCGGCTCCTCGTCGAGCAGGACCGGGAGCAGGACCGGCAGCGGGAGCGGGAGGGTGCGTACGGTGTGGTGCGCGGACCGGCGGGCTCGGCGGCGGGCCAGGCGTGACGTGACGGCGCGAGAATGAGGCTGGGGCTGGACCTGCTCCGCGTTCCCTCATGACAGGGCGTGCCGACCTTCGAACGCCACAACACCACAGGTGGGCGCGACACATGCTGCGCCCACCCGTGAGCCGGACGGCTCTGGTCGTCGATGGCGCTCTGGCATGTGGCCGCGGGGACCCCCGGCGCGGTATGCACGCCTGACGCCCTTTCCCGCCCGGTGGTCCTCGTGGCGGCCCATCTGACTGAATGGGCGGATTGTCCGCTGCCGCGACCGAGTGGCGCGCCTTGCTATATAGTCCGCGCCTCGTTCCCCCACGTCAGGCGGGGGGCCAGCAGAGGGGCACGTAGATGAAGAGGCGGGTCGGGCTTGTCGGGGTGGTTGCGCCCCTTTGTTTTGCGGCCGTTGGCTGCTCCGCCGTGGGCGGGGAGGATGCGCAGCCGGCCGCGGTGAAGTCGGCAGCGGCATCCGCATCCGCGGCTGCATCGGAGAAGGCGCCCGTATCGCCCGAGACCCCCGGCGACTTTCTCGACCTCGCCGAGAAGGCCATGGCGGCGCAGCACGGATGGACCTTCGCCGTGCGCGGGAAGGAAGGGCTCACCCTGCAAGGGCAGCAGCCCAGCAATGCGTCCTATACGGCCACCGTGCGGCGCACCAGTGATCCCGAGGCGCTCCAGTCGCATGGGGTCATCATCAGCAGTAAAGGGCAGCGCAAGCCCGAAGAGGTCTTCGTAGTCGGCGGTAAGGGGTACGTGAAGGAGGGCGACGCAGGCACCTGGAAGCACGGGGCCCTCTCTGATCCGGTGATCGCGAACAAGGTCGAGGATCCCGTCGCCGCCGTCCAGACGTTCCGGACCTACCTGAAGCAGGGGGGCGTCACCCTCACCAAGGCGGACAGCCACGGCAAGGTGCGGCTCCAGGTGCGGGTGGCCTCGCCGCGCAAGGTGCCCGAGGTGCAGGACCGTGCCTATGTGAAGTCCGCGGTACGGGAGGCGGAGCCCGTCCTCGACCAGCTCCGAGGGGCCGGCGTGGCGGTGGACAAATCTCAGGTCACCCTGTCCCGGCTGACCGAGACGCTGACGCTGGATGCCAGGACGGGGAAGGTGGCAGCCCACGCGTTCCGGTTCGCCTTCCTGATTCCGAACGGCGGGCAGAACATCACGTACACCCAGGACGTGAGTGAGGAGAACCGCGGAGTGTTCGGCGGCAGCATCGCCCTTCCCCCGGGAGTGAGTTGACGGGTCGGGGTGGCCGCGGACGGGCCGCCGGATTCCGGGGCGGGGGCAGCGCGAACAGCGGACTGCCCCCGCGGCCGAATACACCCGTCACAGGTCGACCGGCGCACTCATCTGCAGGTTGAGGCAACGACCGCGTCGGCCGGCCGGGTCGGTCGACAGGCCCCCACGGCTTACCACTGTGGCTCGCTACGAGAGTTGCGGCATCACGTCGGACGCGATCAATTCCAAGTGGTCCAAGTCGTCAAGGTCCAGCATCTGCAGGTACATCCGCTGTGAGCCGACGGCCCGGAACGCCGAGATGCGCTCGACGACCTCCGCGGGAGACCCGGCAAGACCGTTGGCCTTCAGCTCGTCGACGTCGCGGCCGATGGCTTCCGCCCGGCGCTTCACCTCCGCGTCGGTCTTGCCGACACAGGCGACGAGGGCGTTGGAGTAGACGAGGTCGTCCGCCCTGCGCCCGCAGGCTTCAGCCGCCGCACGCACGCGCTTGAATTGCTGCTCCGTGTCGGCAAGGGACGCAAACGGAATGTTGAACTCGTCGGCGTACTGAGCGGCAAGAGCGGGTGTCCTCCTGGCTCCGTGACCGCCGATCAGGACCGGCACCCTGGCCTGGGCCGGCTTGGGCAGCGCGGGGGAGTCCGAAAGCTGGTAGTACGTCCCGTCGAAGTCGAATCGCTCACCGACGGGGGTGTTCCACAGCCCGGTGACGACCGCGAGCTGCTCCTCCAGGCGTCCGAACTTCTCCTTGGGGAACGGGATGCCGTAGGCCGCATGTTCTTCCGCGTACCAGCCGGAGCCGAGACCCAGCTCCACCCGTCCGCCGGACATCTGGTCGACCTGCGCAACCTGGATCGCGAGGACACCGGGGAGGCGGAAGGTGCCGGCGGTCATGAGGGTCCCGAGGCGGATCCGCGTCGTCTCGCGCGCGAGACCGGCAAGCGTGATCCAGGCGTCAGTAGGTCCTGGGAGGCCGTCCACGGCTCCCATGTGCAGATAGTGATCCGAGCGGAAGAAGGCTCCGTAGTTGAGTTCCTCGGCTGCCTTGGCGACGCGGAGCAGCGTCTCGTAGGTCGCCCCTTGCTGTGGTTCTGTGAAGACACGAAGATCCATGCATCCATCATGCCCGTGGGGTAGTCACGGACTCGCCTCGAACCGCTGTCGCACACGCATCACGGCGTGCGGAGGGCACGGTCCTCAGGCGTACTCAGGCCGTTTCTCCGCGATCACCTCGCTACCCGGAGGAGGACCGCTAGCGTGGGTCATACAGACACCTGCGCGCTCCTCGTCACCGACACGCGGAACGCCCTGATCGCGATCGCGTCCGGCTGTCGTGGTATCCGGGCCTCCTGCGGTTCCCGGCCGACGAGGACCGTGTGGCCGCGACCCACGCACGCACCCGTGCAGGTGGTCGACCGGAGGGAAGTGAGCAGCTGTGCAACCCGCCCGCCCGCTGGCCGCCGCGCTCGCCGAAGGAATCGTCCTCCTCGACGGCGGTCTCTCCAACCAACTGGAGGCGCAGGGCTGCGACCTGTCCGACGAACTGTGGTCGGCCCGCTTGCTGGTCGACGAGCCACGGCAGATCGAGGCCGCGCACCGGGCGTATGTGCTGGCGGGTGCGCAGGTGCTCATCACCTCCGGCTACCAGGCGACGTACGAGGGGTTCGCACGGCGGGGGATCGGCCCGGACCGGGCGACGGAGCTCTTCGCCTCCAGCGTGGAGCTGGCCCGGCGGGCCGGTGCGGCGGCGGACCGGGAGGTCTGGGTCGCCGGCTCCGTCGGTCCGTACGGGGCGATGCTCGCGGACGGCAGCGAGTACCGCGGGCGGTACGGCCTCTCGGTCCGGGAGCTGGAGCGCTTCCACCGGCCCCGGATCGAGGCGCTTGCCGCCGCCGGCCCCGATGTGCTGGCGCTGGAGACGGTGCCGGACACCGATGAGGCCGAGGCGCTGCTGCGGGTGGTCGACGACTACGGGCTGTCGGTCTGGCTCTCGTACAGCGTGGCGGGCGACCGGACCCGGGCGGGGCAGCCGCTGGAGACGGCGTTCGGGCTTGCCGCCGGGCACGACCGGGTGGTGGCCGTGGGGGTGAACTGCTGCGATCCGGCGGACGCGGACCGGGCGGTGGTGACGGCGGCCGAGATGACCGGGAAACCGGTCGTCGTCTACCCGAACAGCGGGGAGCAGTGGGACGCCGAGGGCCGGGGATGGACCGGTGGTGCCACGTTCGACCCTCGCCGCGTGCGGGGCTGGCAGGAGGCCGGTGCGCGGCTGGTCGGCGGTTGCTGCCGGGTCGGTCCCGGACCGATCGCGGAACTGGCCGGGCTGATTGCGGCGGGACGGACGGTCGGGGGGCAGGGAGCGGGTCGGCGCGTGGCACGGACCGTGGGACGGGAGGGGCGACAGAACCTTAGGAACCACGAAAATGCCTGGTCGGGGGCAGTGATCCAGACCATACTCGGACGTGTGTTCCTGACCATCAGTACGACCGGCACCCCTGAGCGCCCCGCGACCGACCTCGGCTTCCTGCTGCACAAGCATCCCGAGAAGGCGCAGACGTTCTCCACCTCCCACGGCACCGCGCATGTCTTCTATCCCGAGGCATCCGCCGAGCGCTGCACGGCCGCCCTGCTGCTGCAGGTGGATCCCGTGGCGCTCGTGCGCCGGGGCAAGGGCAAGGGCCGCGGCGGCGCTCCCGACGCGGCGCTCGCGCAGTACGTCAACGACCGGCCGTACGCGGCGTCCTCACTGCTCTCCGTCGCGATGAGCACCGTGTTCAAGTCCGCTCTGAACGGCGTGTGCCGGGCCCTGCCCGAGCGTGCGGCGACGCCCCTGCCGCTCAGGATCGAGGTGCCCGCGCTCCCGGCGCGCGGTGGCGCGGAGCTCGTGACGAAGCTTTTCGGTCCGCTCGGCTGGACGAGCGTGGACGCGGTGGCCGTACCGCTGGACGAGCAGTTCCCGGAGTGGGGCGACTCGCGGTACGTACGACTGGTGCTGGAGGGCGAGTTGCGGCTCGCGGACGCGCTGCGGCAGCTGTACATCCTGCTGCCGGTGCTCGACGACGCCAAGCACTACTGGGTCGCGCCCGACGAGGTGGACAAGCTGCTGCGGGCCGGTGACGGCTGGCTGGCCGACCACCCGGAGCACAAGCTGATCACCAGCCGCTATCTCTCCCGGCGCTGGGGGCTGACCCGGCAGGCGATGGAACGGCTCGAACTGGTACGGCTCGCCGAGCTGGACGACCTGGCGGTGGAGTCCGTCGACAACGCCGTGGACGAGACGACGGACACCGAGGAGAAGCCGGTGCCGCTCGCCGAGCAGCGGCGGGCAGCGATCGTGGAGGCGCTGCGGACCGCCGGGGCGACCCGGGTGCTTGACCTGGGCTGCGGACAGGGCCAGTTGGTGCAGACACTGCTGAAGGACGTGCGCTTCACGGAGATCGTCGGCGTCGACGTCTCGATGCGCGCCCTGACCATCGCCTCGCGCCGGCTGAAGCTGGACCGGATGGGCGAGCGGCAGGCCGGCCGCGTCACGCTGAGGCAGGGCTCGCTCACGTACACCGACAAGCGGCTGGGCGGGTATGACGCGGCCGTGCTCAGCGAGGTCATCGAGCACCTCGACCTGCCGAGGCTGCCCGCGCTGGAGTACGCGGTGTTCGGCTCGGCCCGGCCGCAGACGGTGCTCGTGACGACGCCGAACGTGGAGTACAACGTCCGCTGGGAGAGCCTCCCCGCCGGGCACGTGCGCCACGGCGACCACCGCTTCGAATGGACCAGGGCCGAGTTCCGGGGCTGGGCGCAGGAAGTGGCGCAGCGGCACGGGTACGGAGTCGGCTTCGTGCCGGTGGGACCCGACGACCCCGAGGTGGGGCCGCCCACACAGATGGCCGTGTTCACGAAGACCGCCGAGGACGACACGAAGAAGAAGGAGGCGAAGGCAGCATGACCGAAAACGACACCGAGAAGAGCACCGACGCGCACCGCACGCTGCCGGTGACCGACCTCTCCCTCGTCGTGCTCATCGGGGCCAGCGGTTCCGGCAAGTCCACGTTCGCGCGCAGGCACTTCAAGCCCACCGAGATCATCTCCTCGGACTTCTGCCGAGGGCTCGTCGCAGACGACGAGAACGACCAGAGCGCGAGCGGTGACGCCTTCGACGTCCTGCACTACATCGCGGGCAAGCGGCTCGCCGCGGGACGGCTGACCGTCGTCGACGCCACCAACGTCCAGGCCGAGAGCCGCAGGCAGCTGGTGCAGCTGGCCCGGACCCACGACGTGCTGCCCATCGCGATCGTCCTCGACCTGCCCGAAGAGGTCTGCCAGGCGCGCAACGCCACCCGCCCCGACCGCGCCGGCATGCCCCGCCACGTCGTCCAGCGCCACCGCCGCGAGCTGCGCCGCTCGCTGCGCGGCCTGGAGCGCGAGGGTTTCCGCAAGGTGCACATCCTGCGAACCGAGGAGGAGGTCGACCACGCCGACGTGGTGCTGGAGCGCCGTTACAACGACCTGCGTCATCTCACCGGGCCTTTCGACATCATCGGTGACATCCACGGCTGCAGCTCCGAGCTGGAGACCCTGCTCGGCAAGCTCGGTTACATCGACGGCGCGCACCCCGAAGGGCGCACGGCGGTCTTCGTCGGCGACCTCGTCGACCGCGGCCCCGACAGCCCCGGCGTGCTGCGCCGCGTCATGTCCATGGTGGCGGCGGGCGACGCCCTGTGCGTGCCGGGGAACCACGAGAACAAACTCGGCCGCTACCTCAAGGGCCGAAAGGTCCAGCACACCCATGGGCTCGCCGAGACCATCGAGCAGCTGGACCGCGAGGACGCCAGGGATCCGGCCTTTCGCGAACAGGTACGGGAGTTCATCGACGGGCTCGTCAGTCACTACGTGCTGGACGAAGGGAAGCTGGTCGTCTGCCACGCCGGGCTGCCCGAGAAGTACCACGGGCGCACTTCCGGACGGGTCCGCTCGCACGCGCTGTACGGGGACACCACCGGCGAGACCGACGAGTTCGGCCTGCCGGTGCGCTACCCGTGGGCGGAGGACTACCGCGGCCGCGCCGCCGTGGTCTACGGCCACACCCCCGTGCCCAGCACATCCTGGGTCAACAACACCCTCTGCCTGGACACGGGCGCGGTCTTCGGCGGGAAGATGACCGCGCTGCGCTGGCCGGAGCGCGAACTCGTCGACGTACCGGCCGAGAAGGTCTGGTACGAGCCCGCGAAACCGCTCGTCACCGAGGCCCCCGGGGGCCGCGAGGGCCGTCCGCTCGACCTGGCCGATGTGCAGGGCCGACGGATCGTGGAGACCCGGCACATGGGCCGCATCTCGGTGCGCGAGGAGAACGCCGCGGCGGCGCTCGAAGTGATGAGCCGGTTCGCCGTCGACCCGCGGCTGCTCGGCTACCTCCCGCCGACGATGGCGCCCACCGCGACCTCCCACGAGGAGGGCTTCCTGGAGCACCCCGCCGAGGCCTTCGCGCAGTACCGGGCCGACGGGGTCGCCCAGGTCGTGTGCGAGGAGAAGCACATGGGCTCGCGGGCGGTGGCCCTGGTCTGCCGTGACGCGGACGCGGCCCGCGAGCGGTTCGGGGTCGAGGGCCCGACCGGGGCGCTGCACACCCGCACCGGACGGCCGTTCCTCGACGACGCCGCCCTGACCGAGGTGATCCTCGGCAGACTGCGCACGGCCGTCGCCGCCGCAGGACTGTGGGAGGAGTGGGACACCGACTGGGTGCTGCTCGACGCCGAGCTGATGCCCTGGTCCCTCAAGGCGGGCGGGCTGCTGCGCTCCCAGTACGCGGCGGTCGGCGCCGCGTCCGGTGCCGTACTCCCCGAGGTCGACGCGGCTCTGGCGGCAGCGGCGGCCCGTGGTGTCGACGTCGCCGACCTGGCCGCCCGTCAGCAGGACCGGACGGCCGACGCGGCGGCGTTCACCGACGCCTACCGTCGCTACTGCTGGTCCACCGAGGGCCTCGACGGGGTGCGGATCGCCCCGTTCCAGATCCTCGCCGTGCGGGGTCGCTCGCTGGCCGCCGTACCGCACGACGAGCAGCTTGCCTGGCTCGACCGGCTGGTGGAGCACGACCCCACCGGCCTGCTCCAGGTCACCCGGCGGCTCGTCGTCGAAACGGGTGACGAGGCATCGGTCCGCGCCGGCATCGACTGGTGGCTGGAGACGACCGGCCGCGGCGGCGAAGGCATGGTCGTCAAACCCCTTGCCGCGCTCGTGCGGGACGAGAAGGGCCGGCTGGTCCAGCCGGGCATCAAGGTGCGCGGCAGGGAGTACCTCCGGATCATCTACGGCCCCGAGTACACGCGTCCGGAAAATCTGGAGCGGCTGCGCTCCAGGTTCCTGGGCCACAAGCGGTCGCTGGCGCTCCGTGAGTACGCGCTCGGTCTCGAGGCCCTGGACCGGCTGGCCGAGGGCGAGCCGCTGTGGCGGGTCCACGAGGCGGTGTTCGCGGTGCTCGCCCTGGAGTCGGAGCCCGTCGACCCGAGGCTCTGACCGCAGCCGGAACGCGCCGGGATGCGATGCCGGACCCGGCATCGCATCCGGTGGCGAGTTCGGTGGCGATTCGCCGGGTGAACGGCGCTCCGCGCGGTGAGGATGGAGGCATGGGATTCCATGTCGACTCCGAGGCCGGGCGGCTGCGCCGCGTCATCCTGCACCGCCCCGATCTGGAACTGAAGCGGCTCACCCCCAGCAACAAGGACGCGCTCCTCTTCGATGACGTGCTGTGGGTGCGCCGCGCCCGGCAGGAGCACGACGGTTTCGCGGACGTCCTGCGCGACCGCGGGGTGGAGGTGCACCTCTTCGGCGATCTGCTGCGTGAGTCCCTGGACATCCCGGTGGCCAAGCGGCTCGTCCTCGACCGGGTCTTCGACGAGAAGGAGTACGGCCCGCTCGCCACCGAACACCTGCGGGCCGCCTTCGAGGAGCTGCCCACCGCCGAGCTGGCCGAGGCGCTGGTCGGCGGGATGACGAAGCGGGAGTTCCTGGAACGGCACAGCGAGCCGACATCCGTCCGCTTCCACGTCATGGACCTGGACGACTTCCTGCTCGGTCCGCTGCCCAACCACCTCTTCACCCGGGACACCTCCGCCTGGATATACGACGGCGTGTCCATCAACGCGATGCGCTGGCCGGCCCGGCAGCGCGAGACCGTCCACTTCGAGGCGATCTACCGCCATCACCCCCTCTTCACCGGCTCCGAGGCGGGAGCCTTCCACCACTGGTCCGAGGGGCAGGACGACTATCCGTCCACCATCGAGGGCGGCGACGTCCTGGTCATCGGGCAGGGCGCCGTCCTGATCGGGATGAGCGAGCGCACCACCCCGCAGGCGGTGGAGATGCTGGCCCGCGGACTCTTCGACGCAGGTTCCGCCCGGACGATCGTGGCGCTCGACATGCCCAAGAGACGGGCGTTCATGCATCTCGACACGGTGATGACGATGGTCGACGGCGATACGTTCACCCAGTACGCGGGGCTGGGCATGCTCCGCTCGTACACCATCGAGCCCGGCAGCGGACCGCGGGAGCTCAAGGTCACCGACCATCCGCCCGAGCACATGCACCGGGCCATCGCGGCGGCTCTGGGGCTGGACTCGATCCGGGTCCTCACGGCCACCCAGGACGTGCACGCGGCCGAGCGCGAGCAGTGGGACGACGGCTGCAATGTGCTGGCCGTCGAGCCGGGCGTCGTCGTCGCGTACGAGCGCAACGCCACCACCAACACGTATCTGCGCAAGCAGGGCATCGAGGTCATAGAGATCCGCGGCAGCGAACTCGGCCGGGGCAGGGGCGGTCCTCGCTGCATGAGCTGCCCCGTGGTCCGCGATGCGGTCTAGTGCTGAGCACGGGGGAGCGTGCGACCGAACGGGGGAACACGGGACCGCGCGGGAGTACGGAAGGCGGCACAGCCGCGCGGGGTCTGTATAGCAATGCGCACTCTCGTATAGACTTCCAGAGAACTGTACGCGCGACCCTCGCCCGACCCAGGAGCAGCCACCATGGCCATAGACCTCGCAGGCCGCCACTTCCTCAAGGAGCTGGACTTCACGGCCGAGGAGTTCCGCGGCCTGATCGACCTGGCCGCCGAGCTCAAGGCGGCCAAGAAGTCGGGTACGGAGGTGCAGCGGCTGCGCGGCAAGAACATCGCGCTGATCTTCGAGAAGACCTCGACCCGCACGCGTTGCGCCTTCGAGGTCGCCGCCGCCGACCAGGGGGCCTCGACCACGTACCTCGACCCCTCGGGTTCGCAGATGGGCCACAAGGAGTCGGTGAAGGACACCGCCCGCGTGCTCGGCCGGATGTTCGACGGCATCGAGTACCGCGGTGACAGCCAGGCGGCCGTCGAGGAGCTCGCGGCGTACGGCGGGGTCCCCGTCTTCAACGGGCTCACCGACGACTGGCACCCGACCCAGATGCTCGCCGATGTCCTCACGATGACCGAGCACAGCGACAAGCCGCTGGAGCGGATCGTCTTCGCCTACCTCGGCGACGCCCGCTTCAACATGGGCAACTCGTACCTGGTCACCGGTGCGCTGCTGGGCATGGACGTCCGGATCGTCGCCCCGAAGTCCTACTGGCCGGCCGAGGGGATCGTCGCGCAGGCCCGCAAGCTCGCCGAGGCCAGCGGTGCGACCGTCACCCTCACCGAGGATGTCGCCGAGGGCGTCCGCGGCGCCGACTTCGTCGCCACCGATGTGTGGGTCTCCATGGGCGAGCCCAAGGAGGTCTGGGCCGAGCGCATCACCGCGCTCGCGCCGTACGCCGTCACCACGGACGTCCTGAACGCCACCGGGAACGCGGATGTGAAGTTCCTGCACTGCCTCCCGGCCTACCACGACCTCGGCACCAAGGTCGCCCGCGAGATCCATGCCGCCCACGGGCTGACCGAGCTGGAAGTCACCGACGAGGTCTTCGAGTCCGCGCACTCGATCGTCTTCGACGAGGCCGAGAACCGGATGCACACGATCAAGGCCGTCCTGGTGGCGACCCTGGCCGCCGGCTGACGGGTCGCCGCCCGAGTTCTGCATGAAAATGCGCCCGATTGGGTGAACATGCAGGCAATTGGTTACTATGGTTGCACTTGGTGGGGTTCGAGCTCGCGGGCTCGAACCCCATCGTTGTGTCTGACGCGTTCCCCCCACGGAGCCGACCGGAGCCCCCTCACCCGCTCCGCGCGCACGCCCCCCACATGCTCCACCAGAGAAGAGATCATCCCCGTGAGTCCGTTCCGCCCGCAGAGCCTGTCGCCCCGGCCGGGACTGCGCATCAAGAGCCCCACCCAGCTGGTCGCCGAATCCGGCGCCGACCTGGAGGGGCACGGCCTCAAGCGCACCATGGGGCTCTTCCAGCTCGTGTGCTTCGGCATCGGCGCCATCGTCGGAACCGGCATCTTCGTCGGCCTCTCCGACAGCGTCGCCGAGGCCGGTCCCGCCGTCGTCGTCTCCTTCGTCCTCGCCGCGATCACCTGCATCTTCACCGCGTTCTCCTTCGCCGAGCTGGGCGGCGCGATCCCGGTCTCCGGCAGCTCCTACTCCTTCGCCTACGCCACCCTCGGCGAACGCACCGCGTTCCTCGTCGGCTGGTGCCTGCTGCTGGAGTACGGCGTGTCGGTCTCCGCCGTCGCGGTCGGCTGGAGCCAGTACGTCAACGAGCTGCTGAACAGCATCGTCGGCTGGCACCTGCCCGCCGCCCTGTCCGCCGGGCCCGGCGACGGCGGCGTGATCAACCTCCCCGCCGTCGTGGTGATCATGATGGCCGCCACCCTCCTGGTGCGCGGCGTCCGGGAGAGCGCGGGCGCCACGGCCGCGATGGCCGTCCTCAAGATCGGCATTCTGATCGCCTTCTGCGCCATCGCGTTCACCGCGTTCGAGGCAGGACACCTCTCACCGTTCGCCACCCACGGCGTGGCCGGGATCACCTCCGGCGCCTCGCTGGCGTTCTTCTCGTACATCGGCTTCGACGCCATCACGACCGCCGGCGAAGAGGTCAAGAACCCCCGCCGGAACATCCCGATCGCGATCATGATCTGCATCGGCGTCGCCACCCTGCTCTACTGCACGGTCGCCCTCACCGCCATCGGGGCACTGGGCCCGGACGCCGTCTCGAACAAGCCGGCCGCGCTCTCGCTGATCGTCGACCAGGTCACCGACTCGACCGTCGGCGGCGGCATCATCGCCTTCGGTGCGGTCGTCGCCATCGCGTCCGTCGTGCTCGCGGTGATGTACGGGCAGACCCGCATCCTGATGTCGATGTCCCGCGACGGCCTGGTCCCGCGGGTCTTCGAACGCGTCTCGCCGCGGACCGCGACGCCCGTCGCCAACACCTGGATCGTGGCCGTCGTCTTTGCCGTTCCGGCGGCCTTCGCCTCCCTCGACGCGGTGGTGAACCTGACCACCATCGGCACGCTCGCCACCATGGTGGCGGTCAATGTCGCGGTGATCGCGCTGCGCCGCAGCCACCCCGGGCTGAAGCGTTCCTTCCGGGTGCCGCTCTACCCGGTCAGCCCGATCCTGGGCGTCGGCTTCTGCCTCTATCTGATGTACGGGACGGGCTGGGCGACCTGGGTGCAGTTCGCGGTCTTCCTGCTGGTCGGCGCGGCGGTGTACGCCTGCTACGGGCGACGCCGGTCCCGGCTGGCCGGTGCGGACCGGGCCTGAGAGCGCCCGCCGGTCACGGCGCTAGTGCTGGGGCTGATGCGACGGCAGGGTGAACCAGACCGCCTTGCCGTGTTCCGTCGTGCGATGGCCGCAGGACGAACTGAGGGTGCGGATGAGCAGCAGGCCCCGGCCGTGCTCCTGCCAGGGGTCCGGTTCGCTGCCCGGACCGGGCCGGGAGAGATCGCCCGGCGGAGCCGGGTCGCGGTCGTGGACCTCCACCTGCCAGCCGGTCTCCAGAATCTCCACCACCAGCTCGATCGGATCGTCGCCGGCGGTGTGCTCCACGGCGTTGGCGACCAGTTCGGCGGTGAGGAGCTCCGCGGTGTCGAGGGAGTCGGCCGAGGCGCCGATGTCCGTCAGCGCCGTACGGATCAGGGCGCGGGCGATCGGCACTGCCGCCGTCGAGTGCGGCAGTGCGATACGCCAGGAGGCGGGGATCGGTGCATCGGGGGGCACAGCAGGATTCCGTTCCGGAGGGCACGACTTTCTGGAGCTCAAGACTTCTCGGTTTCAACCATACGAAGTGCAACGACGCAGACAAGGGGCGGGCGACCGGTACGAATGGGACCTTCGCCACTTCGCCCTCACCGTCGTCCTATTGCGTGCTCGTGACGGGAGTCACGGATAGGTGATAAATTCGAGGGCAGGTAGCAGCCCGACGGCTGAAGGGGACCACCCTCCATGAGCCCGTTTCCCAGCTCCGCGCCGCGCACGGAGCACTGGCGCCATCTGCGGCTGACGACGGACGACGGCGTCGCCACCGTCACCCTGGCCCGCCCCGAGAAACTCAATGCGCTCACCTTCGGCGCCTATGCCGATCTGCGCGATCTCCTTGCCGAGCTGTCGCGCGAACGCTCGGTGCGCGCCCTCGTGCTGGCCGGCGAGGGGCGCGGCTTCTGCTCCGGCGGCGACGTCGACGAGATCATCGGCGCCACCCTGGCGATGGACACCGCGCAGCTGCTCGACTTCAACCGCATGACCGGACAGGTCGTACGGGCGCTGCGTGAGTGCCCCTTCCCCGTCATCGCAGCCGTCCATGGGGTCGCCGCAGGCGCCGGCGCCGTCCTCGCGCTGGCCGCCGACTTCCGTGTCGCCGACCCGTCCGCCCGGTTCGCCTTCCTCTTCACCCGGGTCGGACTCTCCGGCGGCGACATGGGAGCTGCGTATCTGCTGCCGCGCGTCGTCGGTCTCGGCCATGCCACCCGGCTGCTGATGCTCGGCGAGCAGGTCCGCGCCCCCGAGGCGGAACGGATCGGGCTGATCAGTGAGCTGACCGAGGAGGGGCAGGCCGACACACGCGCCGCGGCGCTCGCACACCGCCTCGCCGAAGGACCCGCCCTCGCCCTGGCCCAGACCAAGGCGCTGCTCACCGCCGAACTCGACATGCCGCTCGCCGCCGCCGTCGAGATGGACGCCGCCACCCAGGCGCTGCTGATGCACGGCGACGACTACGCCGAGTTCCACGCCGCGTTCACGGAGAAGCGGCCGCCGAAATGGCAGGGCAGGTAACGCGATGCGGTACGGCATGAGGCGGATCGCCGTCATCGGCGGCGGTCCCGGCGGACTCTACGCCGCGGCGCTCCTCAAGCGCCTGGACCCGGAGCGCTCCATCACCGTCTGGGAGCGCAACGCCCCGGACGACACGTTCGGCTTCGGCGTCGTCCTCTCCGACGAGACGCTCGGCGGCATCGAGCACGCCGACCCCGTGGTGTACCGGGCGCTCCAGGCCGAGTTCGTGCGCTGGGACGACATCGACATCGTCCACCGCGGCCGGACCCAGACATCCGGCGGCCACGGCTTCGCGGCGCTGGGCCGCCGACGGCTCCTGGAGATCCTTCATGAGCGCTGCCAGTCGCTGGGGGTACGGCTCCGCTTTCGCGAAGAGGCCCCGCCCGTCGCCGAACTCGCCGCGACGCACGATCTGGTGATTGCCGCCGACGGGGTGCACAGCGCCACCCGCGAGGCGTACGCCGACACCTTTCGGCCCACCCTCACCGCCCACCGCAACCGCTACATCTGGCTCGCCGCCGACTTCGCCCTCGACGCCTTCCGCTTCGAGATCGCCGAGACCGAACACGGCGTGATGCAGCTGCATGCCTACCCCTTCTCGGCCGGTGCCTCCACCGTCATCGTCGAGATGCGCGAGGAGGTCTGGCGCGCGGCCGGGCTCGACACGATGGACGCCGAAGCCTCGACGGAACGCTGCGCCAAGATCTTCGCCGATGTCCTCGGCGGCCGCCCGCTGCGTTCCAACAACTCCTCCTGGCTCACCTTCCGTACCGTCGTCAACGCCCGCTGGTCGCACGCCAACACCGTCCTCATCGGCGACGCCGCCCACACCGCACACTTCTCCATCGGCTCCGGCACGAAACTCGCCGTCGAGGACGCCCTCGCGCTGGCCGCCTGCATCGAGGAACAGCCCGACCTGCCCGCCGCCCTCTTCGCGTACGAGGCCGAGCGCCGCCCCGTCGTCGAATCGACCCAGCGCGCCGCCGCGGCCAGCCTGCGCTGGTTCGAGGAGCTCGGTACGTACGTCGACCAGGCGCCCCGCCAGTTCGCCTTCAACCTCCTCACCCGTAGCCGGCGCGTCACCCACGACAACCTGCGGCTGCGCGACGCCGGATTCACCGCGGCCGTCGAGGAGGAGTTCGGCTGCGCCCCGGGCACCCCGCCGATGTTCACCCCGTTGCGGCTGCGCGGTCTCGAACTCCGCAACCGTGTCGTCGTCTCGCCGATGGACATGTACTCGGCGGTCGACGGCGTTCCCGGCGACTTCCACCTCGTCCACCTGGGCGCCCGCGCGCTCGGCGGCGCCGGGCTCGTCATGACCGAGATGGTGTGCGTCAGCGCCGAGGGCCGCATCACCCCCGGCTGCGCCGGCCTCTACACCCCCGCACAGGCGGCGGCCTGGACCCGGATCACCGACTTCGTCCACACCTCGGCGCCCGGCACGGCGATCGGCATCCAGCTCGGCCACTCCGGCCGCAAGGGCTCCACCAAGCTGATGTGGGACGGCATCGACCAGCCGCTCGACGCGGGCAACTGGCCCCTGTCCGCCGCCTCCCCGATCCCGTACGCGGAAGGAGTCAACCAGGTCCCGCACGCGCTGGACCGGGCCGGACTCAAGGTCATCCGCGCCCAGTTCGCCGCGGCCGCCCGGCACGCCGTCACCTGCGACTTCGACCTGCTCGAACTCCACTGCGCGCACGGCTACCTGCTCTCCGGCTTCCTCTCGCCGCTCACCAACCGACGCACCGACAGCTACGGTGGACCGCTGTCGAACCGACTTCGCTTCCCCCTCGAAGTCTTCGACGCGGTCCGCGCCGAGTGGCCCGACGACCGGCCCATGACCGTCCGGATCTCCGCCACCGACTGGGCAGACGGCGGCACGACGGCCGAGGACGCCGTCGAGATCGCCCGCGCGTTCGTCGCGCACGGTGCCGACGCCATCGACGTCTCCACCGGCCAGGTCGTCCCCGACGAACGCCCCGAGTACGGCCGCTCGTACCAGACCCCGTACGCCGACCGGATCCGCAACACCCTGGTCGTGCCCGTCATCGCGGTCGGCGCGATCTCATCCTGGGACGACGTCAACTCCCTGCTGCTGGCGGGCCGCGCCGACCTCTGCGCCCTGGCCCGCCCGCACCTCTACGACCCGCACTGGACCCTGCACGCGGCGGCCGAACAGGGTTACGCCGGACCGGGCGCACCCTGGCCGCTCCCGTACCGCGCGGGCAGCCGCACACCCCCGACAGGTCGCACGGACGCACCGAAGCCGCGGCTCACCCTGGGGTGAGCGTCAGACACTCGTGGCGCCGGCACGGATCCGGATGCGGGGAGCCGCGCCAGTGCCCGGTTCTCTCGGCGCTTACCACGTCCGCCGGCACGGTGGCCATCGCCTCCGACACCTCTCGGGTCTCGTCCCCGTACCACCCGCTCGGGGCCTCGTCGTACCGGCGGAGAACCGCGGGGCCGCGGACCGGGGGCGGCCGGAAGGAGTGCAGATCGCGGGTGGCCATATCGATCGTGATGCAGGCGCCGGTATGCCGACCCCGACCCCGACCGATGACCGTCACTCCCTCGTACCCCATGCCGGCGTAGCCACCGATCACGTACACCTTCGAACCGTTCCGGAACGACTTGGTGCCGGGCCGCAGTTCCTGACCGCCCTCCCCGAACCGCCGGAAGCGCACCACATTCGCGGCGATCAGTCGGACCGGCCCGCGGACCTCACCGGACTCGGTCGTCCCTCCTCCGCGCCGGCGTCCCGCGCACTGATCAGCAGCCGGTCCGACACGGGCCGGAACCCGATCCGCTGATACACGCCGTTGCTCGTCGGATTGGCGAGATCCGTGAACAGCACCACCTCGTTCGAGCCCGCCTCCCGCGCCGCCCGGCTGACCTCGGCCGTCACCGCCGCCGCATACCCGCGGCCCCGGTGCTCCGGCGGTGTGTACACGGGCGCCACCCGTACCGAACCCGCGACCTGCAAGGAGACACCGGCCATCGACACCGGGACCCCGCCGATCTCCCAGAGCGTCAGCCTGCCGGCCGCCGTACGCTCGTCCACCATTCGCTCGGCGCGCGCGTTCGGCTGGCCGACGTCTGCGGCGAACGCACGATGCCAGGCAACCAGGAGGGCCCGGTCGGCGGTCGTCGCGGACCTGGGGCCGCCCGGCGGTGCGGGTGAGGGTGGGATCAACTCGCCGAGTCGGTAAAGTCGTTGCTCCTTGTCGACCCGGTGGCCGGGCCACTCGGCGGCCAGCGCATCGGCCGTGGCCCGGTCCGCGTTGACAGTGGTCAGCGGGAACGCGGTGGTCAGCGGACCGACAGCCTCCGGGGCAACGACGCCGAGCAGGGGTGGGTGCGGCGGGGTCTGCACCAGGGTTCCCGCCACCTCACCGTCCGGCCCGCGCCACCAGCCCAGCACCGGGGCGCCGTCGCCGTACGCCTGAGCGCCGCTGCTGCGCAGCGTCGCGGCGATGGTCAGCACCAGGGTGTTCTCGGCGGGCCGACCGGCCAGCCACGCACCGGCCGCCTTCAGGAACACATCGGCATCGTCAGTGAAGGTCCAGGTCATGGTCCATGATGGCCGGTTGGGTCCTTGCCGTGCACACGTTTTACGAGCCGCCCGGCCCGCCCCGTACGAACTGCGCCCCCGCGTCCCGCAACCGGGCGTGCAGCAGCTCGAACACCTCCGCCGACCGGCCCCCGGGCCACTCCTTCGGCAACAGCTCCTCCGGCAGGCCGGGATCGGCGTACGGCAGCTGCCGCCACGAGTCCAGGGCCGCCAGATAGTCGCGGTAGGCCGTCTCGGGATCAGGGGCGCCGGTGCGTGACTCCCAGGCCCGCAGCACCGGTTCGTGCTGCTCCAGGAAGTCCACGTGGAGCCGGGCGATCGCGTCGAGGTCCCACCAGCGCGCCACGGACTCCCGCGTCGCGGCGAAGCCGAGGTGTTCCCCGCGGAACAGGTCCACATACGGGGCGAGTTCCAGCCGCTGCAGCGTGTGCCGAGTCTCGTCGTACAGCGCGGCGGGTGCGATCCACACCCCCGGCGCCGCCGTGCCGAAGCCGAGCCGCGCCAGCCGCGAGCGCAGCAGGTGCCGCTTGTGCCGTTCCGCTTCCGGTACGGAGAAGACGGCGAGCACCCAGCCGTCCTGGAGCGGCGGCGACGGGTGCGCATAGATCCGCCGGTCACCGTCGTCCAGCAGCTGGCGGGCGTCGGACGACAGCGCGTACCCGGCCGCACCGCTCACGGTACGCGCGGGGACGAGCAGCCCGCGCCGCTTCAGCCGGGAGACGGAGGAGCGTACGGACGGGGCGTCGACACCGAGGACGGACAGCAGCCGGATCAGTTCGGCCACCGGCAGCGGTGCATTGCCGGGGGCGCGACCGTACGCGCCGTAGAGGGTGACGATCAGGGATCTGGGGGTGTGCTGCTCGGCCACGTGATCACTCTAGGTCCCGTCCGCCGGTCCGGTCCCCGTCGCTCCGCAGCCGGAACCGCTGCAGTTTGCCGGTGGCGGTCCGGGGGAGCGCCGGCACGAATTCGATGACGCGCGGGCATTTGTGGGGGGCGAGTTCACTTTTCATGTGTGTGCGCAGCTCGTCGGTCGACGCTCCGCCGCCCTCGCGCAGCACCACGTACGCCACCACGATCTGCCCGCGCAGCTCGTCCGGATGCCCGACCACCGCCACCTCGGCGACCTCGGGATGGCGCAGCAGGGCGTCCTCGACCTCGGGACCCGCGATGTTGTACCCGGAGGAGATGATCATGTCGTCGGCTCGCGCGACGTAGTGGAAGTAGCCGTCGCTGTCACGCGTGTACGTGTCGCCGGTGAGGTTCCAGCCGTGCTGTACGTACTCCGACTGGCGGGTGTCGGCGAGATAGCGGCAGCCGACCGGGCCGCGGACGGCGAGCAGCCCCGGCTCCCCGTCGGGCACCGCGCGGCCGTCCCGGTCCAGCACGCGCGCCTCCCAGCCGGGCACGGGAATCCCGGTGGTGCCGGGGCGGATCACGTCGTCGGCGGCGGAGATGAAGATGTGCAGCAGTTCGGTGGCGCCTATGCCGTTGATGATGCGCAGGCCGGTGCGCTCGTACCAGGACTGCCAGGTCGCCACGGGCAGGTTCTCGCCCGCCGACACACAGCGCCGCAGCGCGGCGAGATCGTGCTTGTCGAGGTGGTCGAGCATCACGCGGTAGGCGGTCGGTGCGGGTGAACAGGACCGAGACGCGGTGGGCGGCCAGCGAGGGCAGCAGCTGCCGCGGACCGGCCTGTTCCAGCAGCAGAGCCGACCCCCCGGCCCGCAGCGGGAAGACCACCAGACCGCCGAGCCCGAAGGTGAAGCCGAGCGGCGGACTACCCGCGAACACGTCGTCGGGACAGGGCTGCAGGACGTGGCGGGAGAAGGTGTCGGCGATGGCCAGCACATCGCGGTGGAAGTGCATGCAGCCCTTGGGACGTCCGGTGGTGCCCGAGGTGAACGCGATCAGCGCGACATCGTCCGCGGCCGTGTCCACAGCGCGGTAGGGTCCCGGCCGCCCCTCGGCCAGGTGCAGCAGATCGTCGGGGCCGTCACCTCCGTACACCGTGATCCGCAGCCCCGGTACCCCGGCCTTCACCAGGTCATCGACCGAGCGGATGTCGCACAGCGCATGACCGACCTGGGCCATCGAACAGATGGTGGCGAGCTCCTGGGCCCGCTGCTGGGCCAGTACGGTCACCGCGATCGCGCCCGCCTTCAGCACGGCCAGCCAGCAGGCGGCGAGGTGGGGCGTGGTGGGGCCGCGGAGCAGAACCCGGTTGCCGGGGACGATCCCCAGATCGGAGGTCAGGACATGGGCGATCCGGTCGACCCGGTCCTGGAGGTCCCGGTAGCTCCAGGTTGCGCCCTGGGGCGTATGGAAGGCGGGGCGGTCGGGGCCGAAGCGGGCGACCGTGCCGTCGAGGAGCTCGGCGGCGCAGTTCAGCCGGTCCGGATAGTTCAGCTCGGGGAGGTCGAAGACCAGTTCCGGCCACTGGTCCGGTGGTGGCAGATGTTCCCGGGCAAAGGTGTCGAGGTGCGCTGAGGTCTTCGGGTCCATAACGGATCGCCCCCTTGTCGCCCTTGGAGCGTATCGTTTGAATGACGGTAGTCAACAGTTCGCGATAGGGGACAGGAGAGGCGCCGGTATGACGGCATTCTCACTCGATCCGGCACAGACCGCCTGGTGCGAAGAGCTGCGCGCCCTGGCCGAACAGGAGCTGCGCCCCCTCGCCGAGAAGGGCGAACCGGGGCACGTCAACCGCCCGCTGATCGCCGCCCTCGGTGAACTCGGCCTGCTCGACCGCCTTTTCTCCTCCGGCGCCCTCGACCTCTGCCTGCTGCGCGAGTCCCTCGCCCGCGGCTGCACGGAGGCCGAGACCGCGCTGGCCCTCCAGGGACTCGGCACATACCCGTTGGTCCAGGCGGGTACCCCGGCCCACCGGGCGCGCTGGCTTCCCGAGGTGCGGGCCGGGCGTGCGGTCGCCGCCTTCGCACTGAGCGAGTCCGGCGCCGGCTCCGACGCCGCGGCGCTCGCCCTGGCGGCCGAGCGCGCCCCGGACGGCTGGCGGCTGACCGGTGAGAAGCGCTGGATCTCCAACGCCCCCGAGGCCGACTTCTACACCGTCTTCGCCCGTACGACACCAGGCGCCGGAGCCCGCGGCGTCACCGCGTTCCTCGTCCCTGCCGACCGCCCGGGACTGACCGGCACCGCCCTTGACATGCTCTCCCCGCACCCGATCGGCGCCCTCGCCCTCGACGGCGTGCCGGTCACGCCCGACGATGTGCTCGGCGAACCCGACCGCGGCTTCGGGGTCGCCATGAACTCCCTCAATCTGTTCCGTCCCAGCGTCGGCGCGTTCGCCGTCGGCATGGCCCGCGCCGCCCTCGACGCGACCCTCGCCCACACCGCGCAACGCACGGCGTTCGGTGGTCCGCTGAAGGAGCTGCAGGCCGTTTCCCACCAGGTCGCCGAAATGGCCACCCGCACGGAGGCCGCCCGGCTTCTCGTCTACGCGGCCGCGGCGGCGTACGACGCGGGGGAGCCCGGCGTACCGGGCCGGGCGGCGATGGCGAAGCTGTACGCCACTGAGGCGGCGCAGTACGTCGTCGACACGGCGGTCCAGCTGCACGGCGCCCGCGCGCTGCGCCGCGGCCATCTGCTCGAACACCTCTACCGGGAGGTGCGTGCCCCGCGGATCTACGAGGGCGCCAGCGAGGTCCAGCGCACGATCATCGCCAAGGAGCTGTACGCGGCGGCGACGGAGACAGCGATGGGGGCCGCGCATCGGACGCCGGATTCGCACCGGACGCCGACCGTGAATCAGGAGCCTGCCGTATGAGCCCGATCCACCGGATCAACCCCGCCGAACTGTCCCCGCCCACGGGCTTCTCGCACGCCGTCACGGCCACCGGCAGCCGCCTGGTCCTCCTGGCCGGGCAGACCGCCCTCGACCGGGACGGCAAGGTCATCGGCGCCACGCTGCCCGAGCAGTTCTCGACGGCCCTGACCAATCTGCTCACCGCGCTGCGTGCGGCGGGGGGCTCCCCGGCCGACCTGGCGCGGGTGACCGTCTACGCCACGGATGTCGCCGACTACCGCGCCCACGCCCCCGATCTCGGGCGGATCTGGAAACGGCTGGCCGGCCGCGACTACCCGGCGATGGCAGTCATCGGGGCGGCGAGGCTCTGGGACGAACAGGCACTCGTCGAGCTCGACGGCATCGCCGTACTGCCGTGAACACACCGTGCGGGCGTGACGTGGCGCCACGCCCGCACGGCAAGCGCATCAGTACGGCTGCACCAGCACATGTGCCGCACCCGGGATGCCGACCTTCAGCAGCTCGTCCTCCTCGGGTGTCGTCGCGGCGCCCATCTCCTGCTTGAGCACGGCACGCGACATGGACTGCACCCACATGGCCCGGGGCCGGCGGCGCGCCTCCCAGGTGGCGAGGGCGGCGGGCACATCGACCTCGCCGTCCAGGGACTCGGCGAGCACGGCCGCGTCCTCGACAGCCATCGCCGCACCCTGTGCGATGTGCGGGGTGCTGGCGTGCGCGGCGTCACCGGCCAGGACCACCCGGCCGACGTGCCACGGCTCCTCGACCGTCACCTGGGAGATCCGCGAATACACCACGGAGGCCGGGTCGGTGACCGTGGCGAGCGCCTCGGCGACCGGCCCGGAGAAAGCGGAGAGCCGCTCCGTGAGCTGCTCGTGCGCGCGCTCCGGATCCGGCCGGAAGTCCTCCGCCTCGGCGAACACCGCTCCCAAATACATCAGTTCGTCCGTGATCGGGGTGAGCAGCGCCTTGGCGTCCTTGCCCGCCGCGCCCATCACCACACCCTGCACATGCGGCTGACGGGGCACCGTCACACGCCAGTTGGCGAATCCGGTGTACTCGGGGGTGTAGCGGTCGCCGTACAGCCGCGTCCGCAGCGGCGAGCCGATCCCGTCGAAGCCGACCACCAGGTCCCAGCGGCCGGTGGAGCCGTCGGAGAGCGTGACGTCCACACCGGAGCCGTCGTCGGACAGCTCCGTGATCGTCGTACCGAAGCGGATCGTCGCCCCGGCCGCCGTGGCGGCGGCGCCGAGCACCTGGGCCAGCGCGGGACGCGGGATGCCGTTGTTGGACGGGGCATCACCCATCCGGGGCTGCGGTATCCGGGCGACCGTCCCCCCGGCCGGGTCGGAGATGGTCAGGATCTCCCACTCGAACCCCGCCTTCAGGCAGTCGTCGAGCACCCCGATCCCCCGCATGACGTGCAGGGCGTTGGACGGCTGGATGATGCCGACACCGAGGGCCTCCAACTCGTCGCGGAGCTCGGCCACCTCGACGGTGTGACCGCGCCGGGCGAGGGCGGTGGCGAGGGTGAGTCCGCCGATGCCGCCGCCGTGAATCAGGACGCGCAGGGGTGATGTCATCTCAGTTCTCTCCAGTGCGAGAAGGGTGAAAGGAACGGACCGGTCAACCGACTGCGACGGGCAGCGCCATCAGGTGCCACGTGGCTGAGCGCGCTGAAGAGCCCCAGATCGACCGTGATCAGATCCGTGCAGTAGGTGTACACGGCCTTCTGCTGCATTGTCGCCCTTGTCCACCAGGGAGCGTTGGGCGGGCAGTTGGGTGATCGCCTGGCGGACCTGGGCGACCCCGTCCCTGACCTCCGCCGGGGCGTCGTCGGTGACCACATCGGAGAGCGACTGGAAGGAGTCGATCGCCTTGTCGGTCAGCTCGCGCTGCCGTTCCAGCGTGTCGGTGGCGCCTTCGCGACAGGCTTTGAGCCGGCGCTCCTCCTGCGAGCCCAAGTGAACCGAGCGGGGGCGGTCGGCGCGGCGCGCCGTACGGGTGAAGTGCGACCGGGGATATATCTGTAATTGGTGCCCTTCGCCCGTCATGTCGCGCAGCGGCCCCGGACGCCCTCCGGGACCCTGTGACCACGCTCATCGTCTGCCACTTCGTTCTCGCCGCGTGCGCGCGCCCGCTGGTGCGGCGACTGGGCAGCCGCGCCTTCGTCGTTCTCGCGCTGCCGCCCGCCGCCGCAACGGTGTGGGCGGCCACACAGTGGAACACCGCCGCGTCCGGCGGGTCCGTCACCTCGTCGTGGCCGTGGATGCCGGCGTACGACGTCTCCGTCGACCTGCGCCTGGACGCGCTCGGCGAACTCATGGTGCTCCTCGCGGCCGGGGTCGGCGCGCTCGTCCTGCTGTACTGCGCCTCGTACTTCTCCGACGACACCCCGCAGCTCCCCGCGTTCGCCGGGAACCTGCTCGCCTTCGCTCGCCCTGGTCCTCGCCGACGACCTGATCTCCCTCTATGTGTTCTGGGAACTGACCACGCTCTTCTCCTTCCTGCTGATCGGGCACAGCAGCGAGCTCAAGCACAGCCGCCGGTCCGCGCTCCAGGCCCTCACTGTGACCACGCTCGGCGGTCTCGCCATGCTTGTGGGCTTCCTGATCCTCGGTCAGGCGGCGGGCACCTACCGGATCTCCACGATCGTCGCCGACCCGCCGGGCACGAGCCTCGCCGTCCAGGTGGCCGTGGCGCTGATCCTGTGCGGGGCGCTGTCGAAGTCGGCGATCTGGCCGTTCAGCCTCTGGCTGCCGAACGCCATGGCCGCTCCCACCCCCGTCAGCGCCTATCTGCACGCCGCGGCCATGGTCAAGGCCGGCGTCTACCTGGTGGCCCGGCTGGCCCCCGGCTTCGCCGACGTCCCCGTCTGGCGGCCCGTCGTCATGGTGCTCGGCTGCGCGACCATGCTGCTCGGCGGCTGGCGGGCGCTGCGACTGAACGATCTCAAACTCGTCCTCGCCTACGGCACCGTCAGCCAGCTCGGCTTCCTGACCGTGCTCGCCGGGGTCGGCAACCGGGACGCGGCGCTCTCCGCGGCCGTCATGATCCTGGGGCACGCCCTGTTCAAGGCCCCGCTGTTCCTCGTCACCGGCATCGTCGACCATGCGGCGGGCACCCGTGACCTGCGCAGACTCTCCGGCGTGGGCAGGACACTGCCGCACGTGTGCGCGGTCGCCGTGCTCGCCGCCGCGTCCATGGCCGCGCTGCCCCCGATGCTCGGCTTCGCCGCGAAGGAGGCCGCGTTCGACGCGCTGCTGAGCGGCGACAGCGCGGACCGCTGGGCGCTCGGCGTCACCGTCGCGGGATCCGCGCTGACGGTCGCGTACACCCTGCGGTTCGTCTGGGGCGCGTTCGCCCGCAAGCCCGGGGTCGACTCCACTCCGGTGCACCGGGTCGGCTGGGCGTTCCTCGGGCCGCCCGGCCTGCTGGCCCTCTGCGGTCTGGTGCTCGGACCGGGCGTCGGCTGGACGTACCGGCTGCTCAGTGCGTACGCGGACACGTTCCCCGCACCCGCGCATCCGTACCACCTCGCGCTCTGGCACGGATTCGGTACGGCCCTGCTGCTCTCGGCCGTCGCCGTGGCGGGCGGTGTGGTGCTCTTCGCGGGGCGGACCACGGTGACCCGGCTCTCCCGGCGGATCGCATGGCCGACCGCCGACCGGGTCTTCGGACGTCTGCTGCTCGGCCTGGAACGGATCTCGCTCGACGTCACCGGCTTCGTCCAGCGCGGCTCGCTCTCCGTCTACCTCGCCACCACGCTGCTCGTGATGCTCGCCGGGCAGCTCGCCGTGCTCGGGGTGGACCGGCCCTGGCGCGGTGCTTCGGCGCCGCGCGTCTGGGACGTACCGCTGCAAGGGGCGGTGGCGGCGCTGACCTGTGCGTCCGCGCTGCTCTGTCTCACCGTCAGCCGCCGCATGAAGGCCGTGGTGCTGGCGGGACTGACGGGGTACGGGACCGCGTTGCTCTTCGTCGTCCAGGGCGGCCCGGACCTGGCGCTCACCCAGTTCTGCGTCGAGACCGTGTCGATGATCGTGTTCGTGCTGGTGCTGCGGCGGATGCCGGTGCACTTCGAGGAGGCGGTCAGTACGTGGCGGCGCGCCGTACGCATCCCGGTGGCGCTGGCCGCGGCGGCGACCCTCGGCGTGGTGGTGTGGGTCGCGGCAGCCGCACGCACCGCAGACCCCGCCGGGGCGGCCATGGTCGAGGAGACCGCGCACCACGGGCTCAAGGACGTCGTCGCCACCATCCTGGTCGACCTGCGGGCCTGGGACACGATGGGGGAGTCCGCCGTGCTCGCCGCCGCGGCGATCGGCGTGACGAGCCTGCTCTATCTGCACCGCCGCGCGGACGGATCCGGGCTGCGCGAGGACGTACCCAGGCGTACGGCCTGGTCGCTGACGGCGCCGGGACTGACCGGGGTGCTGCGGGGCGACGAAGGGGCGCCGGAGCGGTCCTGGCTCGCGGCGGGGGCCACGCTCGCCCCCGAACACCGGTCCGTCGTCTTCGAGGTCGTGGCCCGACTGCTGTTCCACCCGATCCTGGTGCTCTCCGTCTATCTGCTGTTCTGCGCCGAGAACATGCCGGGCGGCGGGTTCGTCGCCGGACTCGTCGCCGGACTCGCCCTGATCACCCGCTACTTGGCGGGCGGCCGCTTCGAACTCGCCGAAGCCGCACCGCTGCAGCCCGGACTCTTCACCGGCCTCGGACTGTTCGTCTCCACCGGCGTGGCGCTGCTCGGCCTCGCCGAGGGCACGGTCCTGCACGCGTGGACCTACTACGGCAGACTTCCTGTGATCGGCGCGTACCACCTGGCCACGCCCGTACTCTTCGACTTCGGCGTCTACCTGCTGGTCCTGGGCGTGGTGCTGGACATCGTGCGCGCACTCGGCGCCAAGATCGACCGGCAGATCGAGCGGGCCGCCGCGGAGAAGGCGGCCGCCGCGGCGGGAACGGGACCGGAGCCCGAGGCGGGAGGTGCCGTCCGGTGACGGTCAGCGCCTCGCTCCTCGCCACGGCCGCCGTGCTCTGCGCCGTCGGCGGCATCCTCATGCTCACCCGCCCCCTCACCCGGATCCTGCTCGGCGCGGTGATCGCGGGCAACGGGATCAACCTGCTCGTCATCTCCGCCACCGGAAGGGCGGGGCGGGAACCCCTCCTGTACGGCGTGCCGCTCCGCCAGGTCACCGACCCGCTGCCTCAGGCCATCGCCCTCACCGCGATCGTCATCACCCTCGCCACCACGGCATTCCTTCTCGCGATGGCCTACCGCAGCCATCAGCTGACCGGTACCGACGAGGTCCACGACGACCTGGAGGACCGGCGCATCGCGCTGCGCGCCGAGGTGTTGGGGGAGCGGGACGAACTGCGCGAGCAGTACCGGTCCCTGTCCGAGCGCACACCGGAGGAACGCGCCCGCTACCGGGAGGAGCGGAGGCGTCTCCGGGCCCGGCTGCGCGCCGACCGCGCCCTCCAGGCCCGCGGCCGCGACGCCACCGGAGACCTCTGGCACGACGTGCTGGGCGCGGACCCCGAGGACTACGCCACGAAACGGAACACCGGAACGGACACCGACCGAGGAGACACCGGGTGAACGCACTCGTCCCACTGCCGGTGCTGCTGCCGCTCTGCGCCACCGGCCTGAGTCTCGCCTTCGGCACCCGGCTCAAACAGTTCCAGCGCTTCGTCAGCGTCGCCGTGCTCACCGCCGTGCTCGCGCTCGCCGTCGCCCTGATGATCTCCGCCGACACCCGGGGCCCGCTCAGCGTCCATCTCGGCGACTTCGCCCCGCCGCTCGGCATCACACTGGTCGCCGACCGGCTGTCCGGACTGATGCTGACCGTCTCCTCGGCCATCACCCTCTGCGTTCTGGTCTACTCCATCGGCCAGGGCATGGCCGACCGCGACGAAGAGACACCCGTGGCGGTCTTCCACCCCGCGTATCTGATCCTCGTCGCCGGGGTCTCCTGCACGTTCCTCGCCGGAGACCTCGTCAACCTGTACGTCGGCTTCGAGATCATGCTGGTGGCCAGCTTCGTCCTGCTCACTCTCGGCGGCACCGGCCCCCGCGTCCGGGCCGGTTCCACGTACGTGATCATCTCGCTCTTCTCGTCGATGCTGTTCCTCACGGCCATCGCCATGACGTACGCGGCCACCGGCACCGCCAACTTCGCCCAGCTGGCCGGGCGGCTGGGCGGACTCCCGCTCGGCGTACAGACGCTGATCCAGGCCATGCTGCTGACCGTCTTCGCCATCAAGGCCGCCGTGTTCCCGCTCGCCGCGTGGCTACCCGACTCGTACCCGACCGCACCCGCCCCCGTCACCGCCGTCTTCGCCGGCCTGCTCACCAAGGTCGGCATCTACTGCATGCTGCGAACGGAGACCCTGCTCTTCCCCGGTAACCGGCTCGGCGACCTGCTGATGGCCGCCGCACTCGCCTCGATGGTGATCGGCATCCTGGGAGCCGTCGCCCAGACCGACCTCAAGCGTCTGCTCTCCTTCACCCTCATCAGCCACATCGGTTACATGGTCTTCGGGATCGGTCTCGCCTCCCGCGACGCGTACGGCGGCGCGATCGTCTACGTCGCCCACCACATCACCGTCCAGACGACGCTGTTCCTCGTCGCCGGACTGATCGAGCGCCGCGGCGGCACCACCGAACTCACCCGGATCGGCGGACTCGCCAAGGCCGCCCCGCTGCTCGCCGCCCTCTTCTTCGTGCCCGCCATGAACCTCGCCGGGATCCCGCCGCTCTCCGGCTTCATCGGCAAACTCGGACTGATGCGGGCCGGTGTCGCCGACGGGAGTGTCTGGGCCTGGGTCCTCGTCATCGGCTCCGCGGTGACCAGCCTCCTGACCCTGTACGTGATGGCCAAGGTCTGGAACCTGGCGTTCTGGCGGGCCGCGCCACCCGGCCAGGCGGCGGACGGCACGGTCCTGGAGTCCGACGACGAGAGCGACAACGACGAGGACGCCGACGAGGGCCCGGACCGCATCCCCGGCACCGGCGACGAACCGGTCTTCCCCCGGCACCAGCCCGCCGGCCGCGCGGTGGCCGCCACCCTCCACGGCCATGCCGTCACCACCACGACGAAACTGCCGCGGCTGATGACCGCTGCCACCGCGGCGGCCGTCGCCCTCGGCCTCGCCTTCACCGTGCTCGCCGGACCACTGACCTCGTACACCGATCGCGCGGCCGCCGAACTCCTCGCTCGCACTCCCTACACCGAGGCGGTGCTCGGCCGGTGAAACGCTGGATCACCCTGCCCTACCGGAACGCGGAACTGCCGCCGCTCAGCTGCGAATTCGGCAGCCGTCGCCGGGTGCTCGACCTCCCGCTGATCGTCTGGCTCACCGCCATCTGGGTACTGCTCTGGTCCAGCCTGAACTGGGCCAATGTGCTGACGGGCGTGCTCGTCGCGGTGGCCGTCTGCCTGGCCTTCCCGCTGCCCCGCGTCGACCTGGGGCTCCGGCTGCACCCCTGGGGCATCGTGTTGCTCGTCGGCTATCTGCTCTACGACATGTACACCTCGGGCGTGAAGGTCACCCGGCAGATCTTCGTCGACCATCCGCACCGGGCCGCCGTCATCGCCGTACCGCTGCGCTGCCGCTCCGACCTGATGCTCGCGGCGACCGCCGTCGCCGTGTCGAACGTGCCCGGTGGATCGGTCGTCGAGGTGCGCCGCGCCACGGCCACCGTCTTCCTGCACGTCCTCGACGCCGACCGGCCCGCCGCGCTCGATGCGGCCCGGCGCTCGGTCTGGCGGCTGGAGGAGCTGACCGTACGGGCATTCGGCACCCGCGACGAGATCGCCCGCGTTGCCGAGCCACCCCCGCCGGCGCCGCAGCCCCCTGCCGCGGGAATGACCTCATGAGCGTCCCCGAGACCGTCGACCGGGCGCTCCTCACCGCCGCCGTCGTGCTGATCGTCATCGCCGGAGTGGGGCTCCTCACCCGTGTCTGGCGCGGCCCCTCGATGCTGGACCGCGCGATCTCGCTGGATGTCTGCGCCGCCCTCATCATCGCGGGGCTCGGCGCCAAGTCCGCCTTCGCCCGCGACCCCTTCTACTTCCCGATCATGCTGGTGCTCGCCTTCCTCGGGTTCACCGGATCGGTGGGCATCGCCCGCTTCATCGCCGTACGCGACCGGCCGAAGAAGACGTGACAGCGCAATGAAGGAGGCAAGTGAATCTCTGGCTCCAGATCGCCGACACGGTCGGCGCGGTCCTGGTTCTCATCGGCGCCGCCGTCTGTCTGCTCGGAGTGATCGGCATGCTGCGGCTGCCGGACGTCCTGTCGCGCAGCCACGCCGCGACGAAGCCGCAGAGCCTCGGCATGCTGCTGGTCCTCGCCGGGGTCGCGCTGCGACTGCGCAGCGGCATGGACCTCGCCACGCTCGCACTGATCGGGTTCTTCCAGATGATGACCGGACCGGTCGCCGCGCACCTGGTGGCGCGCTCCGCGTACCGGACCGGCCAGATCGACCACGGCGAGCTGCTCTTCGACGAACTCGACGCCCAGCTGACCGAGGAGAAATGACAGCTCCGGCGGGTCCCGGTCGGCGGGAGTGGCACCTCGTACGGACGCGGGCCCGCGCCGAGACCGTGCGCCCCGAACGCCCCGGACCCGGCCGTCAGTAGGGGGAGCGTCGTACCGAGCTGCGGCCGGCGGCGGACAGCAGAAAACCGATCGCGGTCCCGACGGCGAGACAGACGGCCGCCGAGCCGATCTTGGCGTTCACGGGGACCGATGTGGTGAAGGGCAGCAGCACCATGACGGCAGTGGCGAGGACGACGATGCAGACGAAGTACGGACCCGGCTGCGACGTCGCGACGATCAGCAGATGCAGCAACGCCGTCCCCGCCAGCGCCGCCAGCGCGGCCCCGGCGGCCAGCAGCCCCGTCGAGGCGTCGCCCAGCGCTCCGGCGCTCTTCGGCGCGAAGAGGGGCACGTCCAGGACCCCGCGGACGAGGAACACCCCGACGACGGCGGTGAGCGCGGCGATGACGGCGGTCATGGCGCCGCCCGCCCACAGCCGCGCCGCGTCGACACGGAGCCGGGGTGGTTTCGGGCGGAGGTATCCGGTCCGCTGCTGCGGCTGCCCGTAGCTGTTCTGCGAGTTCCATGCGTCCACGATCGGTTTTCTCCTCTCGGTACACGGACCCCGATCGTGGACCGGGCGCCCGGGGCCGGCGAGCGCACGCGGTCCGTGCGGGTGACGCACTTGAGGATCCCCTGACGTCCACGGGGCGCGGACGGGTCGACAGGGGTGTAAGCAGTAGACATGCGCGTGCGGCACAGAGACAACCGCCTCACCCCGTCCCGGCGGCTGAGCCAGGGACTGCTCGCCGTGCCGATCGCCACCATCGCGACCATCGCGCTGATCGACCTCAACAGCCCGGAGTCCATCCACCTCGGCCCGTTCCTCGTCGCCGCGCCCGCGGTCACCGCCTCCTTCGCCGGTCCCGGCCTGACGGCCGTCGTCGGAGCACTGGCCGTGGCGGCCCAGGTCCTCATAGCGGCTCTGCAGGGCGGCGTCGGGACACCGAACCACGAGGCCCAGATCGCCGCCGTCATCGTGATCTCCATCTTCCTGGTGGTCTTCCGCCATGCCCTCGACCGCCACGAGCAGCAACTGGACCGGGTGCGTTCGGTGGCCGTCATCGCACAACAGGTCCTGCTGCACCCGCTGCCCCACCGGATCGGCCCATTGAGCATCGCGTCCGTGTACATCGCGGCGGAGGAGGAGGCCCAGATCGGCGGTGACCTGTACGCCGCGGTGCCCGCCCCGGGCGGCACCCGCCTGGTGGTCGGCGACGTCCGCGGCAGCGGCCTGCCCGCCGTCGACGACGCCGCGGTGGTGGTGGGGGCGTTCCGCGGGGCGGCGTACGAGAACCTTTCGCTGCCCGGAGCCGTGGCGCACATCGCCAACGCCTCGTACTGGAACATGGCCCAGCTCGCCGAGACGGACCCGGAGTACGACGAATCGTTCGTGACCGCGCTGGTCCTGGACGTCAACGAGGACGACCACTGCGTCCGGCTGGTGAACTGCGGGCATCCCCCTCCGCTGCTGCTCCGCGACGGCCGGGTGCAGACGCTGGAGGTCAGGGAGCCCGCGCTCCCGCTGGGGTTCGGCATCGTGTCGGCGAACGAGTACGAGGTCGAGACCTTCGGCTTCCGCCCCGGCGATCTGCTGCTGCTCTACACCGACGGCGTCATCGAGGCACGCGACCGCAGCGGCGTCTTCTACCCGCTCGCCGACCGGCTCGCCACCTGGAAGGGCACCGGCCCCGACGCCCTCGTCGAGCATCTCCGGACCGACCTGCTGCGGCACGCCGGCGGGCACCTGGGCGACGACGCCGTCCTGATCGCGATCACGAAGGCGTCCGGCCCGGTCAGGGGAGCCGCAGCGAGTAGGTGATCCGATCCAGGTGGTAGTAGTCGGCGACGCATGTGGCCGGCCAGACCTTCCGCCCGTGCTGACGGAACGGTTCCACCATGCCGCCGACCGACAGCGGCATGTACGGGAGAACCCGGTCGCCCTCCGCCGCACGCGCGCGCATCCAACGGTCCTGGCGGTCCCACTTCACCGCCCGGGCGTGCATGTCGCGTTCGAGCTGACCCAGCGGGACGGCGAGCGCGAGGCACACGACGGCACACACCGCCGCACCGGCCGCCTGCACCGCACCGGTGCGCCGCACGCGCAGACCCAGGGCGAGTCCCACCAGCGCGCCGGCCCCGACGAGCTCCGCGACGTACAGCAGCAGGAAGTCGTTCCAGATCCGCGAGGAGGTCATCACGCTCGCGCCGAATGCGGGATACGCGACGACCGTGCAGAGATAGCCGGAGACCAGGAACGCGAGGACACCGGCGCAGGACAGCAGCGGCCAGCGCCTCGGCAGGACCACGCGCCGCCCACCGGGCCCCCTGATGAGCAGCCCCAGCAGGACCCCCGCCGCGACCGCCCCCAGATAGGCCCACGTGGTGAGGAGCGTTCCCAGGATGTGCCCGAAGCCGCGCAGGGACCCGAGAAGCGAGTCGGGCGCGAGGAAGGACAGTCCGTCCGTGTCGAATCGCTCCCGCCGGATCCTCGCGCCCGGCGACGTGTAGAGCACGAGCGTTCCGGTCACGGTCCCCGCCATGCCCGCCAGGCACCACCACCGCACACCGGCACGGCGCCGCCCGGCGAGGATCAGCAGAACGGCCGACAGGACGACGAGCACGACGACGGACGCCTCCTCCGACAGCGTCCCCATGCACAGACCCGTCACGAAAACGGCGACCAGCGCGCAGCGCCTCCCCCTGCGCGACCGGGCCCGGAGCAGCGGAACAGCCGCGGCACAGGCCAGAACCGGCGCCATGGTGTGCGAGACGGACGACGCGGGCCAGTAGAACGTCTTGTACGTGTTGGGCGTCGCGAACAGAAAGACGGCCGTCACCATCGACGCCACGAGCAAGGGGACTCCGCGTGGCGCCGTCACACCGCCCCGGCGCAGCGCCGATACGGTCACCGCCCACAGGATCCCCAGCGTGACCACACCGCTGACCAGCCCGAACCACTGGTGCCCCGCGACGCCGAACGTCCCGTACGCCCAGACCAGAACGGCGTTCGCGATCCGCCCGTTGTCCCCCAGATAGAACTTCCCGACCATCCCGGGGAGCCCCTCGTCCCGCACGACCGGCAGAAAGCACCACTCGTCCGCCCCGGGCCGGACCCACCGCCCGTACCACGCCGCCGCCCCGAGCAGACCGAGTGGCAGGAGACAGAGCGCAGCCGGCCAGAGCGTCCTCCACGCCGGTACGGGACGGGCGTTCGCCGTCCTGCCGGGTGCTGTCCGTACCCGTTCGCTCGACTGCTCCGGAAGGCCTGTCCGTGAGGCACCGGGGGCCGCCTCCCGCGCCGGGCCGGGGGCCGTCATCGTGCTTCTCGAACCGTGGTCATTGCCGCTATCTGATACGGGGAGGCGTGCGGCCCGGTCTCCGTACACGCAGAGCCCACGCACCTTCACCCGAATGGCGGATGCTGAAACCCGTCGCGGCGTCGAGGCTCCGCCCCCGGCCGCTTCCTTCGCGGACTACTGCCGAGTGACGCGGGCCAGCCAGAGAGTCGCCAGCAGGCAGAGCGCGGAGGCGGCGCCGAGCAGCAGCGGCACCGTGCGGATCCCCGACCATTCGATGGTCATGCCGAGCACCGGGCCCGCGGCGACACCGCCCGCCATCGAGGCGGCGATCACCAGTGCCCCGGCTCGACGGGCCTGCGGCGCCGCCCTGTTCAGCCAGGGCAGACCGGTCGGGAAGATCGGGGCGATGAACAGGCCGACGCCCGCGTATGCGTACGGGGCGAACTCCGGTGTCCAGGACAGCAACAGGCAGACCGTCATGCCTGCGCAGGACACAGCGATGAGGGAAGGTGCGGAGAAGCGCAGTGCGAGCGGTGCCACCAGGAATCGGCCGGCCGTCATCATCAGCCAGTAGACGGACGTGGCGGTGGCCGCGGCCCCCGCGCCGAAGCCGACCGTCTCCAGATGGGTGGGCTCCCAGCCGCCGACGCCCGCCTCGATGCCGACATGAAGGACGTACAACACCACAAAGGCGGCGAGTACGGTGCCCAGGCTGCGGTTGCGGATCCGGGCACCGGTGGACACCGGTGGTGCGTGGCCATCCGTCTCCGGTGCGCCGGTGTCCCGCACACCACCCAGGCACAGCAGCAGCGGCAGTGCGACGAGCGCGAAGCCGAGGAAGACGGCCGCGTAGCGCTCGGATCCCACCGCGCCGATCACCGCGGGGCCGAGGACGGCACCCACACCGAAATGGGCGTTGAGGATGTTCAGCATGGCGGTGGAGCGGCGGCCGAAGCCGGTCGCGAAGAGCTGGTTGAGCCCGTAGTCGACCCCACCGAAGCCGAGACCGGCCAGCAGCGCCATGGCGAGCGCCACCGGCCAGTCCGGCGCCATCGCGAAACCCGCGGCGCCGATGGCCATCAGCAGATACGAGCCGCCGAGGGTCCGGCGGTTGCCGATCCGCCCGTTCAAAGACCCGAACAGCAGGGCGCCGGTCACTCCACCCACGAAGTGTGCGCTCAGGGCGAGCCCGGCAGCCGACGGGGTGAGGTCGAATCTCTCGCGCAACGCCGGGATGGCGGGCCCGTAAAGGGCCTGGAGCGCACCGATGAGGACGAAGCCCACGCAGGACGCCACCACGGCGACGCCGCTGAAGACCGGTGTATCGGCGGCCTTCGATCCGGCCGGGCTGCGTTGTCGTGCTGTGCGGTCGGCCATGTCGACTCCCACGGTGCGGCGTTGCACAGGGTCCGGGCGGTGCGGCTCCCGCGTTCTCCGGGCTCGTTATCCGTGGCGGGTCACGGGAGTTCCCTCTCCGCGACAGGGGCGCTGCCGGGTTTGCGTACGACGACCACGCCGCGGGGTTCCAGAACGACTCGCGCCACCGGCCCAGGGGCAGGGCCGCCGGCCGTTCCGGCGAGCAACTCGCCTGACAGCGCGTTCAGTTCCACCGGCTCGTCCGTGCGGTTGACCAGGAACCAGTACGCGGCGGTGCCGGAGCCGCGGACCACCAGCTCGACCCGGCCCCGTACCGCTTCCGGCAGTTCGCTGGACACATCCGCTTCCCCGAGCAGATGCGACAGGACGTCCGGAAGGCCCTCCACGCCCAGCCGGGTGGACACATGGGTGGCCGAGCCCCGGCCCACGCGGCGCCGGGTGAGGGCGGGCCGGCCGGCCAGGTCACCCGTGCGGTAGGAGGACAGCACCTCGACGGCCGGGTCGGTGACGGTGATCCGGTCGGTCCACAGCGTTCCGGCACAGCCGTTGTCGAGCGCGACGCTCTGTCCGTTGGGCAGCGGCGCGAACTCCTCGATCCTGATGCCGAGCAGCTCGCGCAGCGCGCCCGGGTAACCCCCCAGCCAGACGTGGTCGTTCTCGTCGACGACACCCGAGAAGTAGGTGGTCACCAGGTGACCACCGCCCTCGACGTAGCTCGTCAGCTCCTTGGCGAGGGTGCGCGGCACCATGTAGAGGGTCGGTGCGACCACCAGATCGTAACCGTCGAGCGCGGCGCCCCGGTGGATGACGTCGGCCCGCACCCCGAGGCCGAGGAACGCCGAGTACCAGTCGAGTGCCTCCTGCCGGTAGCGCAGCCGGGAAGTCGGGTGGGAGTCCAGCTCGGCGCCCCACCACGACTCCCAGTCGAAGAGGATCGCGGCGCGGGCGGGCAGCCGCGACGACCCGACGACCTCGCGCAGTTCGCCCAGCAGGCTGCCGAGGCCGGCCGCGGCACGGAACACGTCGCTGTCGGCCCCGGCGTGCGGAACCATGGCCGAGTGGTACTTCTCGGCGCCCGCTGCCGACTGGCGCCACTGGAAGAAGCAGACCGCGTCCGCTCCGTGGGCCACATGGAGCAGCGAGTCGCGGGCCAGTGCACCGTCCCGCTTGGCGGTGTTGACGTCCTGCCAGTTGACGGCGCTGGTGGAGTGCTCCATCAGGAACCACGGGTGTCCGCCCGCGATGTTGCCGGTGAGGTTGGCGGAGAAGGACAGTTCGTCCAGGCCCTGCGGCCCCGGGTGGAGGTAGTGGTCGTTGGAGACGAAGTCCACCTCGGCGGCCCAGTCGGCGTAGTGCATGCCCTTGGTTTCGCCCATCACCATGAAGTTGGTGGTCACCGGCACGTCCGGGGTGATCCGGGACAGCAGGTCGCGTTCGGCCCGCAGATAGTCCTTGAGGGCGTCGGAGGAGAACCGTTTGAAGTCGATCTGCTGGGTCGGGTTGGGGTGCGAGGCGGCCAGCCGGGGCGGCAGTATCTGGTCCCAGTCGGAGTAGCGCTGGGACCAGAACGACGTACCCCAGGCGAAGTTGAGCGCATCGAGGGTGCCGTACCGCGCGGTCAGCCAGGTCCTGAAGGCGCGGGCCGCGTCGTCGGAGTAGTCGTAGATGTTGTGGCAGCCAAGTTCGTTGGAGATGTGCCAGGCCGCCAGTGCGGGATGGCCGGCGTAGCGCTCGGCCATGGCGGCGGCCATCTTCAGCGCGTACTCCCGGAACACCGGCGACGTGGGCCGCCAGTGCTGGCGGGCACCTGGCCAGACGGTCTCGCCGACCTCGCTGACCGGCAGGATCTCCGGGTGCAGCGTGGTCAGCCACGGCGGTGGAGAAGCGGTCGCGGTGGCCAGGTCAACGGCTATGCCGCCCGTGTGCAGCAGGTCCATGATCTCGTCGAGCCACTCGAAGTCCCATACGTCCGGGCCCGGTTGGATGCGGGCCCAGGAGAAGATGGCCAGCGACACGATGTTGACACCCGCGTCGCGCATCAGCCGGATGTCTTCGTGCCACACCTCGCGCGGCCACTGTTCCGGGTTGTAGTCGGCGCCGTACGCGAACCGCTGTGTGGGGGTGCCGGCCGGCCAGCGCAGCCAGCGGGGCGAGGGGGCGGGGGTCATCGTGCTCCTTGTGAGGATGGGGGGCGGGCGGCGGGTGGCAGCTCGGCCGCCACCCGCCGCCGGTGCGGCCGACGTCACTTGCCGACGTTGAAGCCCTGTTCGGTGCCGTATGCGCGGGAGGCGTCCTGCCACTGGGTGAGCCCGTCGGCCAGCCGGGTGCCCGAGGAATACGCCTTGCCCACCTTGTCGTTGAAGATGGAGTTCGTGTACGCCTGGAACGGCAGGTACGACCAGTCGTCCGCGACATTGGCCGCCGAATCGGCGAAGACCTTGTTGGCCTGCTGCCCGCCGAAGTAGTCGAACTCGGCGTCCAGGAACTCCTTGGACTTGAGGTCGGCCGTGGTGGCCGGGAACGCGCCGTTCTTGATGCGGGACTTCACACCGGCACCCGCGTCGGCGTACTCAAGGAAGGCGTACGCGAGGTCCTTCTTGCCGCTCTTCTCGGGAATGGCCAGCGAGCTGCCGCCGTTCTCGGCGCTCGCCGGGTCACCAGCCTTCCACTGGGGCAGCGGAGCGGCCCGCCAGGACCCGGCGGCGTCGGGCGCACCAGACACCAGGTTGGCCGGCATCCAGGCGCCGGTGGCAAGGGTGGCGATGGTGCCGTCCGACAGGCCCTTGTACCACTCGTCGCTCCAGCTGCTGACCGGTGCCAGCAGATCGTCGTCGAGGAGCTTCTGCCAGGTCTTGGTGTAGGTGGTGGTCCCCGCGTCGGAGAAGTCGATGGACACGTCCGTGCCCTTGACACCGTAGGGGCGTCCGCCGGCCTGCCAGATCAGGCTGGTGGTGAAACCGGCGTCGCCGGTGTCGTTGGCGATGTAGGCGTGCGGATCGGCCTTGTGCAGCTTCCGGGCCGCTTCGACGTACTCGTCCCATGTGGCCGGCACCTTGATGTGGTGCTTGTCGAAGACCTCCTTGTTGTAGAAGAGCGCCATCGGGCCGGAGTCCATCGGCAGCGCGTAGACCTTGCCGCCGTCCTCGACCGCGTTCCACGGGCCGGGCGAGTAGCTGTTCGCCAGCTTGCCCGCGCCGCGACCGGACAGGTCGGTGAGGGACTTGGCCAGCGAGAACTGACCCAGCGCGTAGTACTCGATCTGGGCGACGTCGGGCACGCCGGAGCCGGCCGAGATCGCGTTCTGGAGCGCTTTGTACTGGTCGTCGCCGGTACCCGCGTTGACCAGCTTGACCTTGACCTTGGGGTGCTCGGCCTCGAAGTCCTTGGCCACCTGCTTCAGGGTGGGCTCCCACGCCCAGACCGTGATCGTGCCGCCCTTTTCGAGCGCTGCCTGCGGGTCGCCCGCGCCGTCGGTGCCGGAGTCGGAGGAACCGCAGGCCGTCAGACCGAGTGCGAGCGTGAGCACGCAGGCCACTCCAGCGGCTCTCGCGGTACGGCGTGCTTTCTTGATCATCTGTGTTGTCTCACTTCGTTGTCGGTGAACAGCCGGGAACGAGAGGGAAGTCGGTGGTGCGGTTCACTCCTTGACGCTTCCGGCGGCCAGTCCCGACTGCCAGTGCCGCTGGAGAAGCAGGAATGCGGCGATCAGCGGGACGATGGTGAGGAGCGATCCGGTGATCACGAGGTTGAAGACGGGTTCACCGCCCGCGGTGGACGCCTGGTCGTTCCAGGAGCTCAGGCCCAGCGTGAGCGGGTACCAGTCCGGATCCTTGATCATGATCAGCGGCAGGAAGTAGTTGTTCCAGGTGGCGACCATGGTGAACAGCAGCACCGTGACGATGCCCGGGGCGAGCAGGGGGAGGCTCACGGTGAAGAAGGTGCGCAGCTCGCTCGCACCGTCGATGCGCGCAGCCTCCAGCAGCTCCACGGGGATCGCGTCGGCGGCGAAGACCCACATGAGATAGAGGCCGAACGGGGAGATCAGCGAGGGGATGATCACGGCCCAGGGCGTATTGGTCAGCCCCATCTGACTGAACATCAGGAATGTCGGGACGGCCAGCGCAGTGCCGGGGACCGCCACCGCACCGATGACCACGGCGAAGATCGCACGCTTGCCCGGGAAGTCGAACTTGGCGAGTGCGTAGCCGCCGAGCACGGCGAGGAACGTCGCTCCGCCCGCGCCCGCCACCACGTAGAGCAGTGTGTTCAGCAGCCACCGGACGAAGACGCCGTCGTCGTACGTCAAGGTGTCGCCGATATTGCTCCACAGCGCGAAATCGTCGTCGAACCACAGGCCGAACGAATGGAGCAGTCCCTGCTGGGTCTTGGTGGCATTGATGGCGAGCCAGATGAGCGGCACCAGTGCGTAGACCAGCATCAGGCCGGTGAGCACGGTGAGCAGGAGGCTGCGCCGGGGCCGACTGTCCGTGGACTTCGCGTGCGGCGTGCGCAACGCCGAGGCCCGGCGCGGGCGGAGGCCCTCCGACGGAGGGGCGGCGGTCGGTGCGGAGGCTCCCATCGTCACGCTTCCTTTCGCATGCCGCGCAGTTGCACGGCGTAGGCGATGATCATGGTGAAGATGCCCATGAGAATCGCCACCGTGGCCGCGTAGTTGTGCTGCTGGCCGGAGAAGGCCAGCGAGTAGGTGTAGAAGTTGGGCGTGAAGTACGTGGTGATCGCGTTGGGCGCCAGGTTCTGCAGGATGCTCGGCTCGTTGAACAGCTGGAAGCTGCCGATGATCGAGAAAATGGTGGCGACGACCAGGGCGCCACGGATGGCGGGAAGCTTGATCGCGGTGATGATCCGGAGCTGTCCGGCGCCGTCGATCTCCGCGGCCTCGTACAGCGAATGCGGGATCACCCGCAGCGCGGCGTAGAAGATCAGCATGTTGTAGCCCATGAATTCCCAGGTCACGATGTTGCCGATGGAGGCGAGGATCAGACCGGGGGAGAGCGGGTCGGGCAGCGAGACACCGAACGTGTCATTGATGTTGCCGACCAGCCCGAAGCGCGTGCCGTACATGAACGCCCACATCAGGGAGGCGACCACGGCGGGCACGGCGTACGGGAGGAAGATCGCGACACGGAAGAAGTTCCTGCCGTGCAGCCGGCCGCTGTCCACGGCCAGGGCGACGAGCAGCGCGAGTCCCAGCATGACCGGCACCTGAATCAGCAGGAAGAGGCTCACCCGGCCGAGGGCCGACCAGAACTGCGGGTCCTGCATCGCGCGGCTGTAGTTGTCCAGGCCGACGAACGAGGTGCCGCCGACGAGCTGGGCGCGGAAGAGGCTCAGGTAGACCGAGTACGCGATCGGCGCCAGGAACACCAGGGCGAAGACCGCGACGAACGGTCCGACGAAACCCCAGCCGACCCATGCTCGCCTGCGGTGGAGCCCCCGGGGCGGCGGGGCTGGGCGGCCCGCCGTGGCAGGCGGTGACAGCGTCGTCATGCGGTTTCCTCGCTGGTCGTACCGGGGGCCTGGAATCAGGCGGAAATGAGCGCAGATGTGCCAGGGCGAGAGGCGGGGGCGATGTGAGATGTTTACGTAAACATCGTGCGGTGAGATGCTTACACTCCTCTCGGAGGGCGTCAAGATTTACGTCGATGTCACTTGACCCGCCGAAGACGAAACGTGAGGCCACGGGTGGACCAGATGATCGGCAGCGCAGGCACGGGCGACCGGGCGGCGGCGTCGGGCCCGGCCGACGGGGCACGGCGGCGGCGGGTGTCCATGGCCGACGTCGCCCGGCGGGCCGGTGTGTCCTCGCAGACCGTCTCCCGGGTCTCCAACGGGCACCCCGGCGTCGTCGACACCACGCGGCGGCAGGTCCTCGCCGCGATGAAGGAGCTCGGCTACCGGCCGAACAGCGCCGCCCGCGCCCTGAAACGGGGCGAGTTCCGCACCATCGGCATCATCACGTTCTCGCTCTCCACCACAGGCAACGTGCGTACCCTCGAAGCCATCGCGACCTCGGCGGCCCAGCACGGCTACGCCACCACCCTTCTCCCCGTGGCGATCCCCACCCAGGACGAGGTCCGCGGAGCCTTCACGCGCCTCGGCGAGCTGGCGGTGGACGCCATCATCGTGATCATGGAGGTTCATCTGCTCGACGCGGCCACCGTGTCACTGCCGCCCAACGTCGGAGTGGTGGTGGCGGACTCGGACGCCGGGGACCGCTACAGCGTCGTCGACACCGATCAGGCCGGCGGCGCCCGGGATGCGGTGCGGCATCTGCTCGACCTCGGCCATGAAACGGTCTGGCATCTGGCGGGCCCCGAGGAGTCGTTCGCCGCGCAGCGCCGGACCGACGCGTGGCGGGCCACGCTTCAGGAGGCCGGCCGGGACGTACCGGCACCGCTGCGCGGTGACTGGTCGGCGGAGTCGGGCTACCGGGCCGGACTCCGTCTCGCCCAGGAGCCGCACTGCACGGCGATCTTCGCGGCCAACGACCAGATGGCGCTGGGGGTGTTGCGGGCGCTGCACGAGTCCGGACGGACCGTACCCGACCAGGTCAGCGTCGTCGGGTTCGACGACATTCCGGACTCCGGCTCGTTCGTACCACCGTTGACGACGGTGCATCAGGACTTCGCCGAGGTGGGCAGACGCTGTGTCGAGGGCGCACTGCGGCAGATCGGATCGGACGCGGAGGAGCGGGGCACGACGTTGGTTCCGACCAGACTGGTGATCCGCCGGAGCACGGCGAAGCCCCCGGCGCCGGCCGGCTGACGCATTCTGCCGCCGACTTGGTGCCAACCGGACGGTCCTCCGGGCGCCAAGCCGGTACGCGAGGGGTCGGGGCAGGCGACAGCCCCATGACCTGCGAGAGTGTTCCGATGCTTCTGAGCCCTGAGAAAACGTTGTTCGTTCGGGGTGCCACCCCCGTGCTCCTGCTTGCTGACGCGCCCATCCACGACGTCCTGCCATTCTTGACCGCACCCGACGGGGTGGTGCCCCGGTGCGAGGGATGGACCATCGTTCCCAAGCTCACCCTGTGTGTCGTGGACGGACCCGGGGAGCACGGACTCGTCGTTCCCGCCCTTGCCGCGCCCGTGTTCGACGGGACTGAAGGAAGCTCCGGGCCGGGTGACATGGCCGACTGGTGCGCGGATGCCGAGCAAGTCGGCGGTGTGATCGTCCTTTCCCTGGACCGGCTGCCCGAAGTGCTCGATTGGGCCCGCCTGTTGGGCTCGGGCACCACCCGCGGCGGCTTCTTGCCAAGCCTGACCTGACCTCATCCATGGCTGCATCCGAAGTCGAGTGGATGTCATGGACGTGAGGTCGCCGCCGGGGAAGTCCAGGACCTTCCACAGCTGTCCCAGGGGGACCGGCCGAACCGACCAAGGAACACGTTCAGAGCGAAGCCGTCGACGTCACCGGGAACAGCCTGGTCCCGGCGCAAAGTCCCAGAGAGCCCCGGGGGCGCATTCGCTTCGTGTGCCCGTTGCTACTTCGGGTGCCCGGGAGAGCGACCGGCACACCGGGTGCGCAACGTCGCAGAGCTGCTGCCTTCCCCGTTGCGATCCATGGGCGCCTCGAAGAGTGACAGCCATCGGGAGACCGCCGACGCCAGGCGGTCGTCGGCGGCAGAAGCCGGCGCGCGTCCGGCAAGCGGTTCCGGGCCACAGCGGCCACCCGTCCCACATGGCACAGGTCGTGGGGGATGGCGTCGGCCCGCCACAGGGCGTTCTCCTCGGAGAGCACGGCCATCCGGTGAAGATCGAGACGAGGGTGTGGTCGAGTCTCGCGGGGTGCGACGAGGGCCGCCACGAAGGAGCGCGCCCACGCGTCGTGGTGGCCCCACTCGCCCTGCGGGTGTTCGGCCACTCGCTTCGGTCCTCCCTGTGTCCTTTGCCATGAGGTAGGTGTCGGTCCGATTCAGGCTGCGGCGACGGATGTCCGGTCGTCGGCTCGTGCGGTGAGGGAGGCGGAGTAGCGGCGCAGGAGCAGGATGGCGGTGGTGGCGAGGCCGGTGAGCAGGCCGAGCCAGATGCCTACGGCTTCGAGGTTCAGCGCGTAGGCGAGGAGCCATGCCGCGGGCAGGCCGAACTATCGGCACGACGGTCACTAAGGGCTACCGACCTCTCCACGTGGGCTCTCGGGGCCAACAGCGGTTGCTGATAGTCGCTGTGGTTGCGGTACTTCTCTGCTGTACTGCTGGCCGAGGGGACGGACCGATGCGGGGTGGTGGAACCGTGAGTGCAGGCAGTCGCGGAGTGCTGGGAGTCGTGGGCACGGCAGCCGATGGAGTCGAGCAACTACGCACCGGCCTGGTCGAGCCGGCGATCGCCCTCGGCTGGCAGGTAGCCGTGACCCTGACCCCGAATGCCGGCCAATGGCTGCGGGCGAACGGTGAACTGGACCGGCTGGAAGCCGTAACTGGCCTGCCAGTCCGGGATACGCCTCGCCTACCGACCGAGGCTCGCCCACACCCGGTCGCCAACTGCTACGTCGTCGCCCCCGCAAGCGCGAACTTCGTTGCCAAGCTCGCGATGGGCATCGCCGACAACCAAGCACTGACGCAAGTGAGCGAGGCGCTCGGCACGATCGACGTTCCCGTCGTGGTGTTCCCGCGGGTCAACGAAGCACACGTACGGCACCCAGCGTGGGACGGGCATGTCGCGGCCCTACGGAAGGCGGACGTAGAGCTCATCCACGGTCCTGACGTCTGGCCGCTCTATGTACCCCGCGAAGGGCCGGCGGTTCGACAGCTGCCCTGGGCCGCGATCATGGAGTCCATCCAGCACGTGACGGCCAGGGCTGCTCGACACCCGCTTTAGGAGTTCTACCAACTGAACGGCCCGCCTGGGCGCCAAACCGATGACACAGCACGGTGAGTGGCCCAAGAGCCGCTCAGGAGCGATCGAGTGCGCTGACGTTGCCGTCAGACACTGCAGTCACCACAACTTGCTGATCGATGAGGCCAAGCGCTTAGAAGGCGCTTGGTGGGTTGGGTGTCATACCCCTGCTGACCTGCTCCTCTTCCCGTGCTTGGCGTCTCGTCGACCGGCCTTCGGCACGCATTCGACAGGCGGCAGAGGCCGGGCTAACAGCGCGTCTCGCAACCTTGGGCGGATAACAAAAGGCGTCCGGTGCGGTGCATCGCAAGGCGGCCGAACAGCGTCGCACTGGGCCGTACTCGGCTGATTGGCCAACGAAGCGAGGTGCCGGTGCCGTGCGTCGCGGGCATCGGAGGTCTTCGACCTGTGATCATGGAGCGTTCGTTGAAGGTCCAGGTCGTGGGGCGCCGCCGTGTGACGCTCGCGGGAACGCGCTGTAGGTGATGTGGTGAACTGGTTGGCCTCGCTGCCGACGGTGGTATTGGTTGTTGGCTGGCTCTTCCTTGCCCTACTGGTCGCGGCCGTGGCGCGGGTCGGCGTCCGGGCGCTCGTACCGGTCGGGGAACAGGATCGGGTGCCCCAGATTGCCATGCCCCTGATGCCTACACTCGGCGCCGCCTTCGCGATCTTTGCGGCACTCTCGCTGGCCAGCGAGGCCAGCTACCTGCGCGCAGCAGAGCAGTTGGTGAGCGACGAGGCGGCCGCAGCCTCCCGCCTGGCGTGGTCGGCGACAAGTCCGCGAGTCCAGTCGGAGCCGATCCATTCGGCACTGCTGGACTACCTGCAGGCCACGCGTGTCAGGGAATGGGAGGGCGCGGCAGCGGCGTCCGGTGACGACCCGGCCACCGCTCACGCGATCGCACGGCTGGAGCGGAGCGTGCGTGCCGAGGCGGCCCGGCCTGAGCTGGGAACCCCGGCGAGCACGGAGCTGCTGGTTTCCCTGGACAGCGTCACCAATAGTCGTCGCGCACGCGTTGCGGCTGCCTCGCGCGACGTACCCGCGCTCTACGTTGTCACGCTTGTGGTCGGCGGACTGGCCTTGATCGTGAACGCCGGCGCACTCACCTTCCGCAGCAGCCTGCGAACGTCACTGCTCGTTCTGGGCGTTGCGAGTGTGGTCGGGCTGAGCCTGGCGTTGCTCTTCGCACTCACCGCGCCCTGGAGTGGACCGCTCACCGTGAGTGGGCATCCACTCGACGTCATCATCGGGGACCTGAAGTCCGGCTTCTTCGAAGGCGGGTCTTAGGCGGTGGGCGGGATCAGTGCGCCGACGGCGAAGCTTGTTCGCGGCCCGGACGACGCCCCACGACGATCTCCAAGATCGACCCTTGGAGGCAGCCTGGCGGGCAACGGATGGCGGATCAATTCGGGTTAACCATCCGAGCCGAGCCACTAGATGCTCCTGGGGCACACCTGGGGGAAGGGGCCCCGGGAACGCCGCGGGATTTGAACCCACGCCCCCTTCGCCCCGAATAAGGTCCGAGCGAGAACTGCACCTGGCATGCCACACATCGGCCCAGGTCAACGCGTTGGCATGAGTTGGTGTGGCACTGCGGGCGGAAGATGCGGGGAGAAGATCTTCTCCCCGATTTCTCCCAGGTGCGCATCATCCGCCTATCGCTCTGCCGTCAGTAGTTTCGATCCACGGCGAGAGCCCGTTTTTCGTCGGCTTCCCCGATGATTGTCACGAAGATTGCCGGTAGCCGATCTTCCTCACGGCGACTATTGTGGATGGTTGTTATTGGAGACCTCCACTCCTAGGACGGCCGGTTTTTTGATGCGCGCTCTGCCGAGTGTGAAGCTCCTGCTGGGAGCGGCGTTCGGCCCTACGAGGTGCTGAAACACCGTTTGTGAACGAGCGCCTGTCTTTCGCTCCGGTAGTCGAAGGGAGAAAGTCATGCGTGGCAAGCGGTACCTCGTCCGGCTCAGCCCACTCCTCATCGCTTCTCTGGCGTTCCCAGCAGGTTTCGCCGCGGAAACGGCCAGCGCCTCACCCCCAGCCGCTGTGGCGGCATCGGCCCCCGCGAAGGCAGCGCCCACGACCATCGACCAACCGCGTTTCCCGGGTCAGCAGCAACAGCAGCAGGGCGGCCTGCCGTGCTTCTTCGATGGGCAGCAACAGCAGCAGGGCGGCCAGCAGCAACAGCAGGGCGGCCTGCCGTGCTTCTTCGATGGGCAGCAACAGCAGCAGGGCGGCTGGCAGCAACAGCAGCAGGGCTAGTTAGAGCGTGCAAGGCGCAGGATTGCCCTTGCTAGTAGCGAATCATGGGGTTGAGCTGCGCACTAGCGTCTAGCAGTGGGCGCGAGAAGACCCCAGTTCCGCTTGGAAACCGGGGTCGAGGGGCTCGCCCTGGGAGCTAGCGTCGGCCTGCCAATCCTGCAGGTCGACCACGTCAAAGACCTGGCCAAGGGCGGGCCCGACGCCCCATGGAACATGATCGCTCTGTGCCCGAACTGCCACGCTCTCAAGACCTACGGCGAGAACAGGGAAAAGCTCCGACACCTCCTCGCAGCTACAGCACGCCGCCTCCACGCGGCGAAGCTCAGCTAGCGCCTAAGCAAGAGGCCCCTGTCTTAAGGTCGTGCGAGGAGGCTGTGCACGACGGGAACGGGTTTCAAGACCGGGCAGCGGGAGTAACTGACGATGCACTGACCTGCGCTTACGCCCGAGGCAGCACCCCGGGCGTCTCGCCTGGCCCACACATGGCCCACGACTGGCCAGTCCAAGTCGATCACGTTCTGGGCCCGGCGTCGCAGGGCGCTGGCAGGTAGCCCACACTCTGAGCTTGGGAAGCTCGGGTGATCTAGGGATAATTGGTCGCTGACCTGCGGCGGAGCAGCTGCAGTGGGCTCTACGTCGATGCGTGGTCGCCCGTGATTCCCCGTGGTTCCCCGCCCAACCTGGCATGCGTGTGGCACGGACGTGGGCGCGATCAGGGCGCGGGCTTAACGGTGTGGCCCAGGGCGACCAACCCGAGCCCGATCACGAACAGGGTCGCGCTGCCGAACCCGAGACAGGCGACGAGCACCGCACCGCCCCCCAAAGTCTGGGTTGTCGGACCCATCCCGCCAGGCGCCCAAGTAGCAGGGCATGGATGCCAAGAACGATGCCTGTGAGGCAGAGCCCACCGACGATCACAATCAGCGGCAGAAGCATTATCGCGAATGACGTTGACACGGTTCCCCCTCCGTACCTCCAAACCCTGTTGGTCAGCTTAGAACTGAGAGAGGAGGGCGAAGACCCGGCGTGGAGCCCCAGCTGTCCGCAATCTTGAAATCCGTCGTGGGGCGAGTCACCGTGGGTTCAAACCCCACACCCACCGCGCACGTTGAAGGCCCCCGGACCAGCAACATCGGTCAGGGGCCTTCGTCATGCGCGGCGCCTGGTGGTGACCGCGATCCCCCGTGAGTTCCCGGTCTTATCGGACATGGGAGGGGCACGGCCACCTTCTGATCCGTAGCTCTATGTGGATCGGCCAGCGACAGCCATTCCGGACTCCTCATGGCCTTGGAGGCACGCTGCGGGTAGGGGTCGGCTGCGGGGGTTGCTGTACTCAGCTGCTGTACGCCTGCCCTGGAAGACGACCCCGCGAAGAGCCGGTCTACTCTCCTCGGATGAGCGACGCCCTTTGTTTCTGCCTCCTCTGCGCTCCGACAGAGTGGGGCGGCCCCGTGTCGGAGGAACGCGACAGCCGCGTAGCCAAGAACGTTGCGGACTTCGGCTGGCACGTCATGGGCGTGGCCGGCGGTGATGCCCCCGGCGATTGGGGCTACTCCATCGGTCTTTGGCACACACTCCGTAGTCCCGAGGTAAGCGTGTTCGGCCTGCCATCGCAGACTGCGATGCGCGTGGCGAACGCTGCTGGGGCAGCGATACGGGATGGCGACCCTCTCCAACCCGACCAGCGCCGGGGAGACGTACTCAACGGCTACGACGTGGCCGTCCGACCCGTCCATCCCAGCTGGTACCACGACTTCTTCGGTGCGGGCATCGACTTCTACCAAACCCCGCCACTGCCCATCACGCAGCTGTTCTGGCCGGACAAAGCAGGCCGGTTCCCCTGGGAAGAGGGAGTGGATGAGCGCTGCCGCACGGGGCAACCACTGCTCTGGATTCCAAAAGACGAGACCACCGGTCCGTGGGCTGCAATCACGTGAGGTCGGTGGACTCTCCATCGTCTGCGCGAGTCACCGTGGGTTGCCGGGCTATCGGGCACGGGTGGGGCACGACGGCACGCAGGCTTTGCGGTTGGTGCTCATCTTTATCAGGTCGATCACGGGGGTCTGTCAACGCCGGCCAACTGGCAGAAGCCCCCGGGCTGGTGGTCTATCCAGGTCCGCCGCTGACCGCTGCTGTCCACGCCTGTTGGTGTCAGACGTTGATGTCAACTGTGGAGTGTGAGCTTGACACGATCGTCGCAGGCCGGTCAGCGAATCACCTACTGTTGCTCGCACCTGCGCGCTTCCCGCCGGTCCCGGGCCTGCCTGTTGTCGTCCTTGATGGCCTGGATCTCTCTCCAGACACGGAGAGCGAAGCAACAAGCCAGTATTGCGACGGCCACGCAGCCGATCACCAACGAAGCAACTGAGGTCGTGTCGCGAAGGGCCACCCACGCCTCGATGCCCAGAAAGATGACACCGAGCTGGGCAAGCCGCCGCTTCATGGGCCTCCTCCACGGTCAGTCTCCTGTCGGAGACCGAGGACGTACATGCTCGCAGGTCGTGCTCCGACGTGAAACCCTCAGACGCTCCCAGCCGACCCCCAGAATCCTTGCCGTGCGCATTCGGTTCGGCCACCTCGGGCGGACGCGAGGAAGCTCAAGCCGTGGCCGCAGGAGCGTGTTTTCGTGGTGCGCGAAGCGCTGTCGGCGCCCTATCGCAAGGTGGTGGACATTGGCGCTGGGTGTGGTCCGCGACAGGGCGAGATTCTCGGGCTGGCGGTCGACGAAGTCGACTTCCTTGCAGGAGTGGTGCACGTCGTGCGGCAGGTGAAGTTGGTCGAGGCGCAGCTGGTGTTCGCTCCGCCCAAGGGCGGAAAGCTCCGCGATGTTCCGCTGCCGGACTCCGTGGCGTTCGCTGTCGCGGAGCACATCACTCAGCGACCGCCGCTCACGGTCACGTTGCCGTGGAAGGCGCCGCACGGGCCGCCGGTCACGGCGCCGCTGCTCTTTTACTCGCGGGAGCGGAAGCCGGTGAACCGGAACTACTTCAACATGCGCGTCTGGAAGCCGGCGCTGGTTGCCGCCGGTGTCATCCCGGCGCGCAAGCCGGGGCAGCGGTTCGCGGAGTCGCGCGAGCACGGGATGCACGCGCTACGGCACTTCTACGCTTCCGTACTGCTGGACGCGGGGGAGAACGTCAAGGCTCTGTCGGAGTACCTTGGCCACGGCGATCCGGGCTTCACCCTGCGGACCTACACCCACCTCATGCCGAACAGCCAGGCGCGAGCGAGGCAGGCCGTCGACAGCGTTTTCCGCGAGGGCGGAGACACCGACGACGGCCCACAGGCGGCCCAGGAGGAAGGAAAGGCATCCTGACCTGCGGCTGAATCAAATGTCGCGGAAGATCTCGATCTGCGCGCCCACCGAGTTGAGCCGTTCCGCCAGCTCCTCGTAACCGCGGTTGATCACATACACATTGCGCAGTACGGAGGTCCCCTCGGCCGCCATCATCGCGAGCAGTACGACCACGGCGGGCCGCAGCGCCGGCGGGCACATCATCTCGGCCGCGCGCCACCGGGTGGGGCCCTCGACCAGGACCCGGTGCGGGTCCAGGAGCTGGAGCCGGCCGCCCAGGCGGTTGAGGTCCGTCAGGTAGATCGCGCGGTTGTCGTAGACCCAGTCGTGGATGAGCGTCTTGCCCTGCGCCGAGGCGGCGATAGCCGCGAAGAACGGCACGTTGTCGATGTTGAGACCGGGGAACGGCATCGGGTGGATCTTGTCGATCGGGGCCTCCAGCTTGGAGGGCCGGACCGTCAGATCGACCAGCCGGGTACGGCCGTTGTCCGCCGGGTACTCCGTCGTGCGGTCGCAGTCGACGCCCATCTCCTCCAGCACCGCGAGCTCGATCTCCAGGAACTCGATCGGTACCCGGCGGATCGTCAGCTCGGACTCCGTCACCACGGCGGCGGCGAGCAGGCTCATCGCCTCGACCGGGTCCTCGGAGGGGGAGTAGTCGACATCCACATCTATGTGCGGGACACCGTGCACGGTCAGCGTCGTCGTACCGACGCCGTCGACCCGTACGCCCAGCGCCTCCAGGAAGAAGCACAGGTCCTGGACCATGTAGTTGGACGAGGCGTTGCGGATGACGGTCGTGCCGTCGTGGCGGGCGGCGGCCAGCAGCGCGTTCTCCGTCACCGTGTCGCCGCGCTCGGTCAGCACGATGGGCCTGTCCGGGGTCACCGAGTGGTCTATCCGGGCGTGGTAGAGACCCTCGGTCGCGGCTATCTCCAGGCCGAACCGGCGCAGCGCGATCATGTGCGGCTCGACGGTCCGGGTGCCGAGGTCGCAGCCGCCCGCGTACGGCAGCTTGAACTGGTCCATGCGATGCAGCAACGGGCCGAGGAACATGATGATGGACCGGGTCCGCCGGGCGGCGTCCGCGTCGATGGCGGCCATGTCGAGCCGGGCCGGCGGGACGATCTCCAGATCGGTGCCGTCGTTGATCCATCGGGTGCGCACACCGATGGAGTTCAGCACTTCGAGGAGACGGTAGACCTCTTCGATCCGGGCGACCCGGCGCAGCACCGTACGGCCCTTGTTGAGCAGCGAGCCGCAGAGCAGTGCCACGCAGGCGTTCTTGCTGGTTTTGACATCGATCGAGCCGGAGAGCCGACGCCCGCCGACGACCCGCAGATGCATCGGCCCGGCGTAGCCGAGCGACACGATCTCACTGTCGAGTGCTTCACCGATACGGGCAATCATCTCAAGGCTGATGTTCTGATTGCCGCGCTCGATGCGGTTCACGGCGCTCTGGCTGGTGGCGAGCGCCTCCGCGAGCTGACTCTGAGTCCAGCCCCGGTGCTGACGCGCGTCACGTATGAGCTTGCCGATGCGTACGAGGTAGTCGTCTGACATGGCGCCAGGTTATCTCAGATATGAGATGAAGATCGGATGGGGGTGTGGCATTCGGGTGACGGGTGTGGTGAGAGCAGGTGAGGAGGGGAAGGGTGGGGGATGGTGGGGGAGGTGGGCGATGACGGTGGCCACGCCGGCCCCGTCTCCGATTCCGGTACCTGCCGGCCGTTCCCATCGTCCACCCGGTGCGGCGGTCCGGCACGCGGGGTGCGTCCGTGCGGGTGGCACCGGAGCGCGCCGCGCATCCGTGCGGGTGTCACACCGCGGACAGCGCGATCCTGCCGTGGCGCGGCGGGTCTCGCCGAGTCGGTGCGCCCCGGCGGGGCGAGCGTCCGTGTCCGCCATCTCGTCCGCCGCGGCAGCGGGATCGCCGACGCTGTGGCGCGCGACTGCGTCGTGGCGCCCTGGTGCGACAGCGGTCGGGCGCAGTCTGTCCGGCGTCCTGCTTCCCGCCCCGCGGGCGTCGGCGCCGCGGCCCGGCGCCCGGGTCATGTGCCGGGCGGGAACGATCGGCTTCCATGGCGCCGAAAACAAAGACCGCCACCGCGTCCTCGAATGAGCCGAAGGCGGCACGCTCGTCTCCGTATTCAAAGAAGTAATAAATATCTGCGGACACGCAGCGCCACCGAGTAATGGGATGCCTTGCGCCCGCAACACTGTGAGGTCCACTCATCCGCGACGTGGAAGGTGCTCACTCCGGGAGAGCGAGGCGCCGATCGGCCGACCAGGAGTGATTGACATTGGAAAAGTCTGAATTGCTTACCGACGTGAACGCCGGCATCGATCACTCTGTGATGAAGAAACTGCCGGAGGTCACCCTGGCCTTCTGGATCATGAAGATCGCCGCGACGACGCTCGGCGAGACGGCCGGCGACCTGTTCGCCCAGACCCTCGGACTCGGCTACTTCCTCACCACGGTCGCGCTGTTCCTGGTCTTCGTTGTCACGCTGGTCGTGCAGCTGAGGTCCACCCACTACAACCCCTTCTTCTACTGGACCGTCATCCTGTCCACCAGCATGGCCGGCACCACGATGTCCGACTTCATGAACCGTGACGCCAGCGCCACATACCTTTCCGGCGGGACCACGTCGCTGGGCTGGGGGCCGCAAGGCCTGGGGCTGGGGTACCCCACAGGAGCCGCGATCCTGATCTCGCTCCTGATTGCCGTCTTCGTCATCTGGAAATTCACCGGGCTGACGTTCTCCATCCGCGACATCGTCACTTTCCGCGGCGAGGCTCTCTTCTGGTCGGCGATTCTCGTCTCGAACACGCTCGGCACTTCCATGGGTGATTTCCTGTCCGACAGCTCCGGACTCGGCTATGCGGGTGGCGCGCTTCTCGTGACCGGGCTGCTCACGGTGCTTCTCGCGCTCATGCGGGTGCCTGTCGTGCCGAACGTCCTGCTGTTCTGGATCGCGTTCGTGCTCACGCGCCCGCTCGGGGCCACTGTCGGCGATTTCCTCACCAAGCCTGTCGCCAAGGGGGGTCTCGACCTCGGGACGATGGGCTCGTCGCTCGCGCTCCTCGCGCTCCTCTTCGGCCTCGTGGCCCATGCCCGTGTGAAGGAGCGGAGGGGCGCCGTGCCACGCGACGAGGTCCTGGCCGAGGACTCCTGAGTGCGGCCGGGAGCCGGGTCGGGCGGCATCGTACGGGCAGCCGGGCATGACCGTTCAGCGGTGATGTACTAGAGTTATCTCGACATCGAGATATCTGCCGAAGGTGCACCGTAGCCACCGAACGGTAAGGGTTACCTAACTAAGCCTTACCTTAGCGGATGGTCGAGGAGCCGTAGGCGGCACCACGCGGCGCCCGCCGTAATGAGGCGCGGCGCGGTGGTACGCGCACATTGATGAAGGAGACTGTCGTGTCGGCGAACAGCTTCGACGCCCGCAGCACGCTGCGCGTGGGCGACGAGTCGTACGAGATCTTCAAGCTGGACAAGGTCGAGGGCTCCGCGCGCCTCCCTTACAGCCTGAAAGTGCTGCTGGAGAACCTGCTCCGCACCGAGGACGGCGCGAACATCACCGCCGACCACATCCGGGCGCTGGGTGGCTGGGACTCCCAGGCCCAGCCCAGCCAGGAGATCCAGTTCACGCCGGCCCGCGTGATCATGCAGGACTTCACCGGTGTTCCGTGTGTCGTGGACCTCGCCACCATGCGTGAGGCCGTGAAGGAGCTCGGCGGCGACCCGGCGAAGATCAACCCCCTCGCGCCGGCCGAGCTGGTCATCGACCACTCCGTCATCGCGGACAAGTTCGGCACCAACGACGCGTTCGCGCAGAACGTCGAGCTGGAGTACGGCCGCAACAAGGAGCGCTACCAGTTCCTGCGCTGGGGCCAGACCGCCTTCGACGAGTTCAAGGTCGTCCCCCCGGGCACCGGCATCGTCCACCAGGTCAACATCGAGCACCTGGCCCGTACGGTCATGGTCCGGGGTGGCCAGGCGTACCCCGACACCCTCGTCGGCACCGACTCGCACACCACCATGGTCAACGGCCTCGGTGTGCTGGGCTGGGGCGTCGGCGGCATCGAGGCCGAGGCCGCGATGCTCGGCCAGCCGGTCTCCATGCTCATCCCGCGCGTCGTCGGCTTCAAGCTGACCGGCGAGCTGAAGCCCGGCACCACCGCCACCGACCTCGTGCTGACCATCACCGAGATGCTCCGCAAGCACGGCGTCGTCGGCAAGTTCGTCGAGTTCTACGGTGAGGGCGTCGCCGCCACCTCCCTCGCGAACCGCGCCACCATCGGCAACATGTCGCCGGAGTTCGGCTCCACCGCCGCGATCTTCCCGATCGACGACGAGACGCTGAAGTACCTGCGCCTGACCGGCCGTGACGAGCAGCAGGTCGCGCTCGTCGAGGCGTACGCCAAGGAGCAGGGCCTCTGGCTCGACCCGGCCGCGGAGCCGGACTTCTCCGAGAAGCTGGAGCTCGACCTCGCCACGGTCGTCCCCTCCATCGCCGGCCCGAAGCGCCCGCAGGACCGCATCGTCCTCGCCAACGCCTCGCAGCAGTTCGCGCAGGACGTCCGCAACTACGTCTCCGAGGACGAGGAGTCCGGCAAGGAGTCCTTCCCGGCCTCCGACTCGCCGGCCTCCTCCAACGGTGTGCCGTCGCGTCCGACCACGGTCACGGCCCCCGACGGAACGACGTACGAGATCGACCACGGCGCCGTCACCGTCGCCGCGATCACGTCCTGCACCAACACCTCGAACCCGTACGTCATGGTCGCCGCGGCGCTCGTGGCCAAGAAGGCGGTCGAGAAGGGCCTGACCCGCAAGCCGTGGGTCAAGACCACCCTCGCCCCGGGCTCCAAGGTCGTCACCGACTACTTCGACAAGGCGGGCCTGACCCCGTACCTCGACAAGGTCGGCTTCAACCTCGTCGGCTACGGCTGCACCACCTGCATCGGCAACTCCGGCCCGCTGCCGGAGGAGGTCTCCAAGGCGGTCAACGAGCACGATCTGGCCGTGACCTCGGTGCTCTCCGGCAACCGTAACTTCGAGGGCCGGATCAACCCCGACGTCAAGATGAACTACCTGGCGTCCCCGCCGCTGGTCGTCGCGTACGCCATCGCCGGTTCGATGAAGGTCGACATCACCAAGGACGCCCTGGGCATCGACCAGGACGGCAAGCCGGTCTACCTCGCGGACATCTGGCCCACCGAGGCCGAGGTCAACGACGTCGTCGCCAACTCCATCGGCGAGGACATGTTCAACAAGTCCTACAAGGACGTCTTCGCGGGCGACGCCCAGTGGCAGGCGCTACCGATCCCGACCGGCAACACCTTCGAGTGGGACCCGCAGTCCACCTACGTGCGCAAGCCCCCTTACTTCGAGGGCATGACGATGGAGACCACCCCGGTCTCCGACATCACCGGCGCCCGCGTGCTGGCGAAGCTGGGCGACTCGGTCACCACCGACCACATCTCCCCGGCCGGTGCGATCAAGGCCGACACCCCGGCCGGCACGTACCTGACGGAGCACGGCGTCGAGCGCCGCGACTTCAACTCGTACGGCTCGCGCCGCGGTAACCACGAGGTCATGATTCGCGGCACGTTCGCGAACATCCGCCTGCGCAACCAGATCGCCCCGGGCACCGAGGGTGGCTACACCCGCGACTTCACCCAGGCAGATGCGCCGGTGTCGTTCATCTACGACGCCTCGCAGAACTACCAGGCCGCCGGCACCCCGCTGGTCATCCTGGCGGGCAAGGAGTACGGCTCCGGCTCGTCCCGCGACTGGGCCGCCAAGGGCACCGCGCTCCTCGGCGTCAAGGCCGTCATCGCCGAGTCGTACGAGCGCATCCACCGCTCGAACCTCATCGGCATGGGCGTCCTCCCGCTCCAGTTCCCGGAGGGCGCGGCCGCCGAGGCCCTCGGCCTCACCGGCGAGGAGACCTTCTCCTTCACCGGCGTGACCGAGCTGAACAACGGCACCACGCCGCGCACGGTGAAGGTCTCCACCGACACCGGTGTGGAGTTCGACGCGGTCGTCCGCATCGACACCCCCGGTGAGGCGGACTACTACCGCAACGGCGGCATCATGCAGTACGTGCTCCGCAGCCTGATCCGCAAGTAGGGTCCGGCAGCAGCAGGAAGGGCCGCATCCCGGTGACGGGGTGCGGCCCTTCGGTGTCACGCGGCGGTGGTGAGCGTGTGAATGCCGTGCAGCTGCGTCATGACGTCCCGCAGCGAGCGGCAGTTGCGCGGCCCCGCACCCGGCGCGGGTCGCGCCGTGCCATGACCGTCCTCCAGCGCGTCGGCCGTCGCCGACAGCGCACGCGTCACCTGCTCCACCTCGGCGGGCGACGGCCGGGGCACGCCGTGCTCGACCCGCAGCGCACACACGGTCGCCGCGTCGACGATGAGTTCGGCGGAGGCCGTCACGGCCGCCCAGTCGCGCTTCTTCCTGCCGTACGGGCCCGGCAGTTCGGCCGCCGCCGTCTCGGCCGCCGCCCGTGCCTCGGCGAGCGCGCGGTACGCGGCGTTCCGCAGGGCCAGACCCTCTGCGCCCGACCTGCGCGGGGCGTGCGCCCCTCCCGGTCCGGCCAGCACATGGTGCAGATACCGCTCCGTGCAGCGCAGGGTGACCGCGTATCGGTGCCCCACCCGCACTCTGGGATCGGCCAGCCGGGGAAGGTGCCCGACGAGCAGCACGATGGCGCAGGCCAGCGAGGTCTCCAGCAGCCGGGCGGGCGCGGCCTCCGTGTCACCTGCCGTGCGGACGAAGGAGAGCACCAGCACCGTGATCACGGCGGTCTGCAGACCGAAGTGCCGGACGGAGAACGGGACCAGCGCGGCGCCCACGACGACCAGCGCCACCGTGGCCGGAGCGCCGAGCCCGCCCCGCCGGCGAGAGCATGCTCCGCCAGGACCGGGACGGCGCGGCGGTGTTCCGCGTACCCGGGGCGGCAGCGCCGTGCAGCGTACGGTCGAAGACGACGGCGGCCTCCAGCAGCGCACAATCGAACGCCGCCCGCTCGACCGAGTCCGACACCGGGCTCGGCAACAGCCCCGCAGGACCGCCGGTCCGCACGGCGGCGGCCAGCCGACGGGGTCCGTCGGCGACCTCGCAGGGGACGGCCCGCCCCTCCCACAGCAGCGCGATGCTCGCTTCGCACAGCGCGACCGCCGCGCCGAAACGTTCGGCGAGTGGATGGCCCGCGGCGCCGCCCCGGCCGGGCCAGGGCAGCAGCCGCATCAGACGCAGCGCCTCGTCCGCCTGCTGCTGCGCGGCGACCAGCCTGCGACGCGCAGCGGCAGCATGCGGTCCGCCGAGCGCGTGGAGCGCGTCCGCCAGGGCGTCGAAGACGGCGGCGACCGCCTCGTGCTCGCCGCTCGACCGTGCGGGCCCGCCGTGCCCGGGAGCCCGCAGGACCAGCCGCAACAGCAGCAGCCAGATCGCGCCGGAGAGGAAGCAGAGGGCCTTGAACCAGGCAGGCCCCGGCATCGGCATCCCCATGCCGATCGTGGTGGTGACCAGCATCTGGAGGGCCGCCGCCGACCACAGCGCACCCACCGCGCTCAGCGCACCGGAGACCCACCCGACCAGGAAGAGCACGGGCACCGCGGCCCAGCGCCCGGCACCGTCGGCAACCAGGGCCCCGACGAGCAGCCCGAGCGATCCGGCCACGGCGGGCAACCCGATGCCCACCATCCCCTTGCGCCGGGTCCCCGGGCGGTCGTTGACCCCGGCGAGCATCGCCCCGAGTGCCGCGAGGACTCCCGGCCCCGGATGTCCCGTGGCGATACCGGCACCGAGCAGCGGCCCCGCGCCGAGCGCGCCGCGCACCATCGCGGTCCGCGGGACAGGGGCCGCACGCCGGCTCACGACGTGGGTGAGCCAGGCGGGTGCGGGCCGTCGGCCGGACCTGACACCTCTACGAGCCGGGACACGCACGGCTGACCTCCTCGTACACCGGCCGGACACAGATCCGGGGCTGTCGGGGCGGGCAACGGCGGCCGCATACGAGCGACCGTAACAGGGTGATTTGTCGATCGGACGACGGTGAGGTTTCAGCGATGTGATCACCGCGCGGCACCGACCGGAAGATGTGCACCCCCGGCTCGGTCCACCACCGCTCATGGGCCTCGGCGAGCCGCGCCGCCGGCTCCGTACGGCCGTGCCCCGTGCGCGACGGCGCGAAGCGGGCGGTGCCCGCGGTTCATGCGTGGGCTCCTTCCCGTCCGAGGGGTGCGGCCTTCGTCCTCGCGGCGGTCCGGGGCGGCAGCTGTACGAGACCGGCGAGCGCCAGGGCCACCAGGACCAGGTAGATCAGCCCGTGCCGGAAGGCGGTCGGCACACCGGCGGCGAGGCTGCCGTAGTAGACGATGCCGACGACGCCGGCCTCGAGCGCCCCGCCCACCTGCTGCGCCGTGGTGAGCGCCCCGGCGGCGGCTCCGGCGTGCTGCGGGTGCTCGCGCCGCGGGTGGTGGCGCGGATCGGCCGGCAGACGACCGGTGGCCGGTGGCGTACGGATCCGGGTGGTGGCCCGCGCGATCACGGAGACGACCGTGTGGCGACCGGCCGAACCTCAGATGTGCCTACTGAACTGCTTCAGAACGCACGGCTCTTGACGCCCTTGATGAAGGACATCCAGCCGGCCGCGCGGAAGACGAGCACCGGGCTGTTCGTGATCTTGCTGTCGCGCACGGGGACGAGGTCCGGAGCGTCGTCGGCCACCTCCACGCAGTTGCCGCCGTCCCCATTGCTGTAGGAGGACTTACGCCAGGTTGCCGTGGTCAGATCAGCTGCGGTAGTCATCGGTCGTATAGTCCTTCGCCGCCGATTCGATCAGGGCCAGGGATGCCTCCGGCGACAGCGCGGCAGCCCTGGCCAGATCGTATGCGGAACGGAACTGGTCCACCACCGCTGATTCCTCGATGAGTTGGCCGCCGTAGGCGCCTTCGGTGTACACGGCAGGTGGAGCATCGGTGAAGTGCATCAGTGTGACCGAGGTATCCAGGAACGGGGGCGCCCCGGCGGAGAACGGAAGCACCTGAGCGACGATGCGCGTGCGTGACCGGTTCTGCTCAGCGAGGTGCGTGAGTTGTTCAGCCATGACGGCGCCTCCGCCCACCAGTACGCGAAGAGCGGCCTCGTGGACAATGACCCACAGGATGGGAGCCGTTGGGGAATCGAGCAGCTGTGCCCGGTCCATTCGGGTCCTGACGTGCCCCTCGATGACGGACGGCGTGGTGAACGGCTGAGCGGCCTGAGTCAGAGCCCGTGCGTACGCCTCGGTCTGCAGAAGTCCCGGCACCACCAAGGACGAATACTCCTCGATCGACCTGGCACGCTCCTGGAGCTCCGCAGCATCGGCGAAGTAGCTTGCCACCTTGGACTTGCGCGCCAGCCGGCACAACCGTTCCAGATGCTCCCCGCTACCGAAAAGCTGGTCGAAGACGCGGGACATGTCGATCTGCGGCCGCCGATTCGCCGACTCGAACTGCCCGATGTAGGAGCCCGAGCAGAACACCTGCTCGCCCAGTTGCTCCTGGGACAGCCCGGCGGCTTCGCGCAGGCGGCGTAACTCGCAGCCGTAGAAGGCTCGCGGATTGGTGTACGGGTCCAGTTCCTTGGGTTGCGGCATGTGGCGGAATGTAGCCGGACACCAGGTCGCCGGACTCGGAAACGACGTGCCGGCCACCCCATCGTGGACGGCCCGGAATGCGATCGTGGATCAGCGGGTTTGCAACCTTCGAAACACGCGGCGCGGACAGTACAGAGAGCGGATGGCACCCATGGGCGAGTTGATCCTTATCCGGCACGGCGAGACCGAGTGGTCCCGGAACGGTCGGCACACGAGCCACACCGATCTGCCCCTGACCGACCTCGGCGAGCGTCAGGCCCGTGCTCTCGTGCCGCTGATCGCCGACCGGAAGATCGGGCTCACCCTGGTCAGCCCGGCCCTGCGCGCCCGGCGCACCGCCGAGCTCGCCGGCCTTGACTCGCCCCGTGTCACACCTGACCTGCGCGAGTGGGACTACGGCGGCTACGAGGGTGTGACCACCGTCGAGATCCACCGGAGCCGGCCCTCGTGGAACCTGTGGACCGATGGCGTCACCCCCGGCCCCGAGGCGCACCCCGGGGAGACGCCGGCTGAGGTGGGCAAGCGCGCCGACCGCGTGCTCACCGAGGTCCGTTCGGCCGCCGAACAGGTGGGGGACGCGGACATCGTTCTCGTTGCGCACTCCCACTTCCTGCGCGTGCTCACCGCCCGCTATCTGAGGCTGGCTCCAGCCGGGGGTGCCATGTTCCAGCTCGTCACGGGGGCCGTCTCGCGGCTCGGCACCGAGCATGGGCAGCCCGTCATCACCGCCCTGAACCTGGCCCTGCCCGAGAGTCTCTTCCACGCCGCCGTCCCGGAGTCGCCCGAGCAGGCCTGAGCACGTCCACGCCCTTCAGTCCATCGCGTCCGTCCCCATGTCGGCACGCATCGCGTCCCGCACCCGGGTCAGCGCCTCCAGCACCTGGGCGGCATGGTGCTCGTACTCCGGCATTCCGTGGAGGAGACCGTCGGCGACCGCGTCGCGCAGGTCACGGACCCGTCGGAAGTACCGAAGCGCAGGTTCGACGACTGCTCGTGGCGCGAAGACCTCGAACTGATAGCGCAGTTCGTAGCAGTCCGTGAAGCAGGCGCGGGCGGACCGGGAGCGCTCCTCCGCGGACCGGGACCTGTCCCGCGCGATCGACCAGAGCTCACTGCGCGCCTTGGCCAGAGCGGACAAGTAGGCGCTGTACAGGTCCCGTCGGCTCGTCCGCCACTCCCGCCTGGTCTCCCGCAGATCCCGGCGACGTTCGATGACCAGCGCCGAGCTGAGGGCGATGACCGCGCCTGCGACCGTGCTGACGACCGTTATCCAGCTCATCGCGGCAGCGTAGGAGAGGGGCGGGCCCCCTGAACAGACCCTCCTGTCGGATCCCGGCGCGCCGGTTCGGCGCTCGTGGCGGCACGTATATTCGGCTGGTACGACACAGCGATCAAGCCTGTGACGTGGGCTTTCGCGGCCCGGAGAACGAGTATGAACCAACGGCGAGGAGCAGGTAGATGACGGCAACCGCGCGCCCGAGCGTGCAGTACGAGGACGACCGGGTGCGGGTCACCCGCTGGGACTTCGAGCCCGGGACGCGTACCGGCCACCATGTCCATGCGTACGACTATGTGGTCGTGCCGGTCGTCGACGGTGTCATCAGTGCCTTCGCGCCCGACGGGTCGGTGACCGAGTCGCAGCTGCGGGCCGGTGAGTCGTACGCCCGCCCGGCCGGTGGTGAGCACGATGTCGTCAATACCGGCAGTGCCTGGCTGGCCTTCGTCGAGATCGAGCTCAAGGGGACATCGGCTGCGGCCGTGTCGTCCTGAGCCGGAGCGCCATGGCCGGGCCGAGGATGCCGTCCTCGTACCTCTTCGGGATCCGTCTTCCTGGGGGATCCGCTGCCGGAGCGACGGTTCCGGTGGCGGATCAGTCTGCGCGCGGCGGCTACCGGTCGGAGGTGACCGTCACCGACACCGGCGATGTGCCGATGCTCGGCTGGATGGTCGGCTGGACGCAGCCGGACGGCCGGCGCGTTGACAGTCTCTGGAACGGTGCAACGACCGTCCAGGGACAGGACGTGATGGTCCACAACGCGGACTGGAACGGATCGCTCGATCCGGGTGAGTCCTCGACCTTCGGATACGTCTCCTCGGGCGGCGAGCCCGATCCGACGACCGAGTTCGTCTGCACGGTGGGATGAACGAACGGCCGGTACCTCAACCGAGGTACCGGCCGTTCACAGGAGTGGAGAGGTCAGGAGATCAGCTCCACCTCCGCCAGCGTCCCCTCACCGTCCGGCACCAGGCGGTAGTGCGCGTACGTTCCCGCCGTGCCCACCGAGAACACCCGGGTCTGCTTGTCCCACGCGAACGACTGCCCGGACCGCTTGTCGAGGTCCTTCCACGTCGTGCCGTCCGTCGAGCCCTGCAGGACCCAGCCCGTCGGCGCCTTCGCCGCGGCGCCCGAGGTCAGCGTGTACTGGACCGCCTTCGTCGCCGACCCGACCGGGAGCTCCACCGCGCCGGTCACCGTCGCCGTCGTGGCCGACGTGTTGTCGAACAGCGCGCCTTCGCCCTTCAGGACGTCCTTCTTCGGCGACGGCACCTTGTCGTCCTGGGTGATCGACGTCGGGGCCGCGTTCTTGCCCGTGCCCCACGCCGACGGCTTGGCGCCCATGTCGAACTCCAGGACGCCGCCCTTGGCGAGCACCTCGTGCGGCAGCGACGTGGACGTCCACTTCTTGCCGTTGACCTTCAGGCCCTGCACGTAGATGTTCTTCGCGCTGTTCTTCGGGGCCTTGATCACGAGGTCGTGGCCGTTCTCCAGGTGGACGGTGGTCTTCGTGAAGAGCGGCGAGCCGATGGCGTACTCGCCACTGCCCATCACCAGGGGGTAGAAGCCGAGCGAGGAGAAGAGGTACCAGGCCGACTGCTCGCCGTTGTCCTCGTCGCCGTGGTAGCCCTGCCCTATCTCACTGCCCGTGTAGAGGCGGCCGAGGACCTCGCGGACCTTCTCCTGGGTCTTCCAGGGCTGCGACGCCGCGTCGTACATGTACGTGACGTGGTGCGCGACCTGGTTGCTGTGGCCGTACATGCCCATCCGTACGTCACGGGCCTCCGTCATCTCGTGGATGACACCGCCGTACGAGCCGACGAATTCGGGACCGGCCGTCTCCGGCGTGGAGAAGTACGTGTCGAGCTTCTTCGCCAGGCCGTCGCGGCCGCCGTACAGGTTGGCCAGACCGCGGCTGTCCTGCGGGGCTGTGAACGCGTAGCCCCAGCCGTTCGTCTCCGTGTAGTCGTAGCCCCAGATCCGCGGGTCGTACCTGTCGGAGGCGACGCGCCAGTCACCCTTGGCGTCCTTGCCCTGGAAGAAGCCCGCCTTGGAGTCGAACAGCTCGACATAATTGCGGGCCCGGTTCAGGAAGTACTCGGACTCCTCCTTGTACCGCTCCTTCTTCGTCTTCTTGTAGAGCGCCTGGCCCATCTGCGCGAGGCCGTAGTCGTTGAGGTAGCCCTCCAGCGACCAGGACAGACCCTCGTGCGTCGACGTGTTCGCGTAACCCGCGAACGGGGACGTCGCCATCCCCTTCCGGCCGACACCCGACATCGGCGGGACCACGGTGGCGTTCTTCAGGGCCGCCTCGTACGCCGCCTCACCGTCGAACTTCACGCCCTTGACGTACGCGTCCGCGAACGCGACGTCCGACGAGGTGCCGGTCATCAGGTCGGCATAGCCGGGGGAGGACCAGCGGGAGATCCAGCCGCCGTCCTTGTACTGCTGGACGAAGCCGTCGACCATCTCGCCGGCCTTCTTCGGCGTGAGGAAGGAGTACGCGGGCCACGTCGTCCGGTACGTGTCCCAGAAGCCGTTGTTGACGTACACCTTGCCGTCGACGATCTTCGCACCCGTGTGGGTGGGCGTGTCGGAGCCGATCTGCGGCGAGAACGGGCTGGCGTACCGGTCCTTGCCGTCGACCTGCTCGAAGCCCGAGTTCGGGTAGAGGTACAGGCGGTACATGCTGGAGTAGAGCGTCGTCAACTGGTCGGCGTTCGCGCCCTCGACCTCCACCCTTCCCAGGATGTCGTCCCAGGCCTGCTGCGCCCGGTCCTCGACGCTGCCGAAGGAGCGGGACGCGGGGATCTCGGCGGCGAGGTTCTGCTTCGCCTGGTCGATGCTGATCAGCGAGGTGGCCAGACGGAGGTTGACCGTACGGTCCTTGCCGGCGTCGAAGCGGAGGTAGCCCGTCACGTCGTCACCGCCGCCGCCCTTGAGCTTGCCGCTCGCCGTGACCGGGGCGTCGAAGACGCCGTAGACGAAGAGCCGGGTGGCGCCGGTGGAGAGGCCGCTCTTCACGTCGGAGAAGCCGGTGAAGGAGCTGGTCCCCGGGTCGAGAGTGAGTCCGCCGTCGTTGGAGATGTTGTCGAAGACGACGGACGCGTCGTCACCGGGATACGTGAACCGCATCCGCGCCGCGTGGTCGGTCGGCGTCATCTCGGCCTTGAGGCCGTTCTCGAACGTCACTCCGTAGTAGTGCGGCTTCGCCGTCTCGTTCTCGTGCTTGAACGGCAACGCGCGCGCCGTGCGGGAGGCGTTCGGGGTGTCCTTGGCCACCGACGGCATCAGCTGGAACGTCTGCCGGTCGCCCATCCACGGGCTCGGCTCATGGCTCGCGCTGAACGCCTGGAGAGTGGGCAGGTTGTCGTCGTTGTTGGCGCGCTGGTAGTCGTACAGCCAGCTCGTCGAAGCGGCGTTGGTGACCGGCGTCCAGAAGTTGAAGCCGTTCGGGACGGCGGTGGCGGGGAAGTTGTTTCCACGCGAGAAGCCGCCGCTGGAGTTGGTGCCCCGTACCGTCGACGCGTAGTCGGACAGGTGAGCCCGGCGCTTCTCCGGGGCCTTCGGGGCGAGCTTGATGTCGTCGATCCAGCCCTGGAACTTCGCCGGGCCCTTGGGGGAGTCGTACGCCACCAGGATCCGGTCGACGGTCTTCCCGGCCGCGACCGTGCCGATGCGCGAGGCGACCTTGTTCCACTGGTTGACGTACAGCCGCTTGGCGTCGGCCTGGCCCTGCGGGGTCAGCGGACCGCCGTGGCTGTCGGTGGCACCCAGATCGCTCAGGTACGTGCCGTCGGTGAACGCGAGGTCGACCGCCACATGCGTGGCCGGGTACGAGAGGTCCGTCTCGCCCATCTGCGGGAAGACGAGGTAGGAGAGCTCGGTGTCCCGGGTGACGGCCGTGTCGACGTCGAAGATCTTGTTGTACGAGTACGCCCGTCCGTCCGCCTTGTGCGTGCCCGCGTAGCGCAGAGCCTTCTTGCCCGTGAAGCCCGCGCCGGCCTTGGCCGTCGGGGAGCCCGACGGGCCGCGGTCGATCTGGCTGCGCATCTCGTCGGGCGCCGGCGTGCTGGTGTTGCCGTCGGAGAACTGGACGTCGGCGAGCTGGGTGATGTTGGAGGCGCCGTTGTTCTTCGTGATGTCCAGGCGGAAGTGCTGGTAGGCCGTGTCGGCCGTGATGTCGTACGACTTCGTCTGGAAGCGCTCGCTGAAGGACTGGTCGGTCCGGGAGTCGAGGTCCTTCCACGTCTTGCCGTCGGCGGAGCCCTGGAGTGTCCAGTTCTTCGGGTCGCGCTCGGCGGCGTCATTGGCCGAGGTGAGTGCGTAGGTCACGACCTTGACCGGTTCGGCGAGATCGAACTCCAGCCAGGCGGTGGGCTCGAAGGCCAGCCACTTGGTGCTGGACTCCCCGTCGACGAGGTTCTCCTTCACCTCACCGCCGCCGGTGTAATCGGCACTGGCGCGGACATCTGTGACCTTATCGGTGACATTGCCCGGTATTCCGGATGAGAAGCCGCCATCGATGCCCGACGACCGCTTCGTCCCGTCAAGCCCCTCCTCCACGGTATTGCGCCAGTCCGGCTGCTTTTCGTCTGCCTCGAACGAGGAGGTGAACGTCTGGTCTGCTGTGGGCCTTTCACCCCTTTCGAGGGAATGTGCCGACTGGGCGGCGGCCGCCGTCGGGGCGGTCACGACCAGGACCAGTGAAGCCGCAATGAGTGCGGCTGTGCGGCTTTGTCTCTTGCGAGAACCGTGTCGGGGCTGCATGCCGAGCCATTCCTCCCGAGGAAGTGCGCGTTGGACAACGTTGTCAGGGTGATGCGCAGGATCCAGTAGGGAGCCAAGTGGCGGGATGTGTCAAGGGTGTTGGGCACGAACGGCCGGGCGAATCGACCGTATTGCGGAAATCGTTACACCCGGACGAGGGCGCACGGGGCCCATGTATCCGCGAGGTCTCAACTCGGGAAAGACTGCCGCTCAAAGCTGCATTCGATCTTGCTCAGTTGGCCGCAAGTGGACTATACCTGTCGGCGTCTGCCCCGCCGTTTTCCGTGCGGGCTGACAAGGGGGGCCGGGGGAACGGTCGAGGGGATGCCACGAGGTGCATCCGCCGCTCGATCTCCCGAATCCCCCACTGCATCCGGCTAGCCTGCAAAATCAGCATGACCCAAGCGCAACTGACCGCGGTGGCGGGGCCCTTCGCCTGAGGCGAATTTCGACGGGCGACCGGTACACACCGCCTGAGTCCTGGAGAAGGCGAGGACTTGAGCATGGGATCCACCTCCGGCCACACGAATGAGGGCCTTGGCCGTCGCGACGTGATCAAGCGGTCTGCCGCACTCGGTCTGATCACCGTTCCGACAATGAGCTTCCTGTCGGCGTGTGCGAGTAGCGACAGCGGCACCGACGACTCGGTCAAGAAGGGCAAGACGAGCGCCAAGAACCCGCTCGGCGTCAATGAGACCGCTGCCCTCGACGTCGTCATCTTCGATGGCGGTTTCGGTCAGCAGTACGCGATCGACGCGGAGAAGAAGTACAACGCGGCCTTCCCGAAGGCCCCGAAGGTCAAGCACACCGCGACCCAGAAGATCCAGTCGCAGCTGCAGCCGCGCTTCAACGGTGGTACCCCGCCGGACCTGATCGACAACTCGGGCGCCGAGCAGATGGACATGGGTGTCCTCGTCGGCAAGAAGCAGCTGCTCGACCTGACGCCGCTGATGGACGCCCCGTCCATCGACGACCCGAGCAAGAAGGTCCGCGACACGCTGCGCCCCGGTGTCCTGGAGATGGGCCAGTTCGACGGCGACCCGGTCTGGATCATGTACTACGCGTACACGGTCTACGGTGTCTGGTACTCGCAGACCGCGCTGGACAACCTCGACGCGCAGTACCCCGAGAACTGGGACGACATGCTCGCCCTCTGCGAGAAGGCGAAGAAGAAGGGCATCGCCGGCTGGACGTACGCCGGTAAGTACCCCTACTACCTGCCGTTCTCGCTCTACCCGTTCATCGCCAAGATCGGTGGCCGGGAGGTTCTCGACAAGATCGACAACCTGGAGCCGAACGCCTGGAAGGACCCCGCGGTCAAGGCGGCGTTCGAGGCGTACTACGAGCTGTACAAGAAGGGGTACATCCTCAAGGGCACCCCGGGCATGACCCACATCCAGTCGCAGACCGCGTGGACCAAGGGCAAGGCGCTCTTCATCCCGAACGGTTCGTGGGTGGAGAACGAGGCGGCGCCCACCACGCCCAAGGACTTCAAGATGATGGTCTCGGCGCCGTCCAGCCTGGACGCGTCCGACAAGATGCCGTTCGGCACCATCTGGGCCTCCGGCGGTGAGCCCTTCGTCGTCCCGGCCAAGGCGAAGAACCCCGAGGGCGGCATGGAGCAGCTGCGCATCATGCTCTCCGAGGAGTCCTCGAAGAACTTCACCAAGCAGGTCAAGTCCCTCAGCGCCTTCAACGGTGGCACCGACGGTCTGACCCTGTCCACGGCCATGCAGGCCGGTGTCGACGCGCTGAAGAAGGCCGGCGACAACGTGGTGAACCCGCGCCTGCAGGACTGGTACGTGAAGCTCCAGAAGGAGCAGATCGGCGTCGCCGGCATCGGCGAGATGATGGCGGGCCGCGCGACCCCGGCCGAGGCCATCAAGAAGATCCAGGCCTTCGCGGACGCGGCGGCCAAGGACCAGTCCATCAAGCACTACAAGCACCAGTGAGCAACCGTCACCAGCGGCGGCACCCGCGGAAAGATCGGGGTCGGTAAACGATGCAGCACGGCAAGTACCGGTTCATTGTGGGGTTCTTGGCAGCCCCACTGGCGTTGTACGCGGTCTTCGTCATTTGGCCGTTCATCCAGTCCATCTACTATTCCTTCACGGACTGGACCGGTCTGAGCCCGGACTTCAAGATGGTCGGCTTCGACAACTACACCAGGATGCTGAAGGACGACATTTTCTGGAAGTCCTTGCAGCACAGCGTGTTGCTTGTGCTGCTGCTGCCGCTGGTGACGCTGGGCCTCGCGCTTTTCTTCGCCTTCATGCTCAATGTCGGCGGCCGGCGGCGGAAGAACGCCACGGTCGCCGGCGTGCGGGGCTCGGGCTTCTACAAGATCGCCTATTTCTTCCCGCAGGTGCTCTCGATCGTGATCGTCGCCCTGCTCTTCCAGTTCGCGTTCAACCCCAGTGACGGGATGCTGAATTCGACCCTGAAGGGCATCGGTCTCGGCTCCATCCAGCCGGACTGGCTGGGCGATCCGAGCCTCGCGCTCATCTGCGTCATGTCGGTGCTGATCTGGTCGACGGTCGGATTCTTCGTCGTCCTGTTCTCCGCCGGAATGGCGTCCATTCCGAAGGACTTCTACGAGGCGGCGCTCCTCGACGGCGCCAACCGCATCACGACGTTCTTCCGGATCACCCTGCCGCTGCTCTGGGACACGGTGCAGTCGGGCTGGGTCTACATGGGAATTCTGGCGCTCGGCGTGGAGGCGTTCACGGCCGTACAGGTCATGACCGTGGGTCCCGGTGGTCCCGACTACTCGACCACGGTCCTGCCGCTGTACGTGTACCAGACGGCCTTCCGTGACGGCCAGGCAGGATACGCAACAACGATCGGTGTCGGACTGCTCATCGTCACCATGGCCTTCGCGGCCATCGTGATGCGACTGGGCCGGCGCGAGCGGCTGGAGTTCTGATGAAGACCACTGACACCCCTCCCGCGCCTGCGGCGGACCGCGTGCCCGTGTCGACGGTGACCGTGCCCGGCGGCAAGAAGGAGAAGAGCAGCGAGGGCTCCGTCCTCAACGTCTTCTCGCACGGTGTGCTGATCATCTGGGCGATCCTGGTCGTCCTGCCGCTGCTCTGGGCGGTGATGGCGTCCTTCAAGACGGACGACTCGATCCTGTCGACGCCGTGGGCGCTGCCCGACAAGCTGCACTTCGAGAACTGGTCGCGCGCCTGGAGCCAGGCGCACATGAGCGATTACTTCTTCAACACGATCGTCGTGGTCGGCGGCTCGCTCATCGGCACGCTGCTGCTCGGTTCCATGGCGGCGTACGTACTGGCGCGGTTCGACTTCCCGGGGAACCGCTTCCTGTACTTCCTCTTCATCGGCGGGATGAGCTTCCCGATCATCCTGGCGCTGGTCCCGCTGTTCTTCGTGATGAACAACATGGGACTGCTGAACACGGTGCACGGACTGATCCTGGTCTACATCGCGTATTCGCTGCCCTTCACCGTCTTCTTCCTCACCTCGTTCTTCCGGACGCTGCCGACCTCGGTGGCGGAAGCGGCGATGCTCGACGGGGCGTCGCACACCCGGACGTTCTTCCAGGTCATGCTGCCGATGGCGAAGCCCGGCCTGATCAGCGTCGGTATCTTCAACTTCCTGGGGCAGTGGAACCAGTACATGCTGCCGACGGTGCTGAACACCGAACCGGATCACCGGGTGCTCTCCCAGGGCCTGGTCGAACTGGCCACCAGTCAGGGATACAAGGGTGACTGGTCCGGCCTCTTCGCCGGTCTGGTGATGGCGATGCTGCCGGTCCTCGCGGCCTACATCATCTTCCAGCGTCAGGTCGTCGCGGGCCTGACCGCGGGAGCCGTGAAGTAGCGGCCCGCCGAACACCGCATGGACGGACGAACCGTCCGTCGGCCCTGTGCCGACGGGCGGTTCGTCCGTTCTTCGTGTCCGCCCAGCGGGGTCTGTCCGCTCATCCGAGGCTCGGACTGCTCAAGGTCTTGACGGGGAGTGCCCCAAAACGCTCAGCTTAGAGTTCACATGTTAGAGAAAACGGTAGGAGTGAGAGAGTCGATGGAGACTCCGGGGTCGCAGACATCTCTGCATCGCGCCAACCTTGAGCGGGTCGTGCGTGCCGTACGTATGGCGGGTTCGCTCACCCAGGCGGAGATCGCCAGAAGCACCGGCCTCTCCGCGGCCACGGTCTCCAATATCGTTCGCGAACTGAAGGACGGCGGCACGGTCGAGGTGACCCCCACCTCGGCGGGCGGCCGCCGGGCCCGCAGCGTCTCCCTGAGCGGTGACGCGGGCATCGTGATCGGCGTCGACTTCGGACATACGCATCTGCGGGTGGCGGTCGGCAACCTTGCCCACCAGGTGCTCGCCGAGGAGTCCGAGCCGCTGGACGTGGACGCCTCATCGGCGGAGGGCTTCGGCCGGGCGGAACAGCTGGTCAAGAGGCTGATCGAGACGACCGGGATCGGCCCGGACAAGGTGATCGGAGTGGGCCTCGGCGTTCCCGGTCCGATCGATGTGGAGTCCGGCACGCTGGGCTCCACGTCGATCCTGCCGGGCTGGACGGGCATCAACCCGAGCGAGGAACTCGCGGCACGGCTCGGCGTGCCGGTGTACGTCGACAACGACGCCAACCTCGGGGCGCTGGGAGAGCTGGTCTGGGGGAGCGGCCGGGGGGTCAAGGACCTCGCGTACATCAAGGTCGCAAGCGGTGTCGGCGCCGGTCTGGTGATCGACGGGAACATCTACCGGGGGCCGGGCGGCACGGCCGGCGAGATCGGCCACATCACGCTCGACGAATCGGGTCCTGTCTGCCGCTGCGGCAACCGCGGATGCCTGGAGACCTTCACGGCCGCGCGGTACGTCCTGCCCCTGCTCCAGCCCAGCCACGGGCCCGATCTCACGATGGAGCGGGTGGTCCAGCTGGCCCGGGAGGGCGATCCGGGCTGCCGCCGGGTGATCGGCGACGTCGGGCGGCACATCGGCAGCGGCGTCGCCAACCTGTGCAACCTGCTCAACCCCAGCCGGGTGGTCCTCGGCGGCTCCCTCGCCGAGGCGGGGGAGCTGGTGCTCGGGCCGATCCGCGACTCGGTGTCGCGCTACGCCATCCCCAGCGCCGCCCGGCAGCTCTCGGTCCTTCCGGGGGCCCTCGGCGGCCGGGCGGAGGTGCTCGGTGCGCTGGCTCTCGTACTGAGTGAAATGGGGGATTCGACCCTTTTGGAGAGCACTCTGCCGGCGGCCACACCTGCCTTCACTTAGATAACGAATGGCACCGTTGTCATCTCGTTAAGAATTTACTCCTTGACGCTGACGTCGCGGCCGAGTTGACTTCCAGCCACCTCGGCCGCAACGCTGCGGCCTCGTCAGGGAGGCACACCCGCAATGAACGCAATGACGCGACGCATCGTCATAGGCACGGCCGCAGTTTCGATGGCCGTCTCCCTCGCAGCCTGTGGCAAGGCGGGCGACGACAAGAAGGGCTCGGCGGACTCGGGCAGCAAGACCAAGATCGGTCTGCTGCTCCCGGAGAACAAGACCGCTCGCTACGAGACGCTGGACAAGCCGCTGTTCATCGAAGCGGTCAAGAAGGACTGCGCGGACTGCGAGGTTGTCTACAACAACGCGGCCGGTGATGTCGGCCAGCAGAAGCAGCAGTTCGAGCAGCAGATAGCCGACGGCATCAAGGTCATCGCGATCTCCTCGGTCGACGCCGAGAAGTCCGCCGCGTGGGTTGCCGACGCACACAAGAAGGGCGTCAAGGTCGTCGCGTACGACCGCGCCATCGTCGGTGCCGACGCCTACGTCAGCCACGACAACGAGAAGATCGGCAAGCTCCAGGGCCAGGCCGTCCTCGACGCCCTCGGCTCCAAGGCGGCCGGCTCCAACCTCGTCATGATCAACGGTGACGAGAAGGACCCGAACGCCGGCCTGTTCAAGAAGGGTGCTCACGAGGCCCTCGACGGCAAGATCAAGATTGCCTACGAGGCGTCCGGCGAGTGGGACCCGAAGATCGCCGGCGAGAAGATGACCGCCGCGATCTCCTCGGTCGGCAAGGGCAAGATCAACGCGGTCTACTCCGCCAACGACGGCATGGCGGGCGGCATCATCACGTCCCTGAGCAACGCCGGCATCAAGGACATCCCGGTGGGTGGCCAGGACGCCGAGCTCCCCGGTATCCAGCGGATCATCGCCGGTACGCAGACCTTCACGATCTACAAGTCGCCGAAGCAGCTCGCCCCGACGGCCGCCCAGTTCGCTGTCAACCTGCTCCAGGGCAAGGACATCGGCGCCTCGGGCAAGACGGACGGCGTTCCCTCCACGCTGCTCGAGCCGACCGTGGTGAACAAGGACAACATCGAGTCCACCGTGGTCAAGGACGGCATCTACCAGGCCTCCGCGATCTGCGTCAAGGACATCGCCGCCAAGTGCACCGCACTGGGCATCAAGTAGTCCCTCCTCGCGCCAGGGCCAACAGGCCCTGGCGCGTACGGGTTTGATCCGCGCCGCACGGCGGAGTCCGCCCGCCCCATGACTGTCCGGCCCCGGCCGGCCCACACCCCGCTGCCGGCCGGGGCCGGACATTCTTCCCCCAGTACTTCCAGTACATCGACGCCGCCCCTCGTGGCGCGGCGTCTCCGCCGGTCAGGCGGCACATCCCCGCCGGTCAGGCGGCGAAGGAGATGGTTCACGTGTCACAGACGCCCGTGCTGGCGTTGCGTGGAGTCTTCAAGCGATTCGGAGCGGTCCAGGTCCTCTCCGGTGTCGATCTCGAAGTCCACGCCGGAGAAGTGGTCGCCCTGGTCGGCGACAACGGTGCAGGAAAGTCCACGCTGGTCAAGACGATCGCCGGCGTGCACCCCATCGATGAGGGCGTCATCGAGTGGGAGGGCGCGAAGGTGGACATCAACCGTCCGCACGACGCCCAGAACCTCGGCGTCGCCACCGTCTACCAGGACCTTGCGCTCTGCGACAACCTGGATGTCGTCGCCAACCTCTTCCTCGGTCGCGAGATCAAGAAGGGTGGCGTCCTCGACGAGGTCGCCATGGAGAAGCGGGCACAGGACCTCCTGTCCACGCTCTCCATCCGTATCCCCAGCGTCCGTATCCCGGTTGCCGCGCTCTCCGGCGGCCAGCGCCAGGTCGTGGCTATCGCCCGTGCCCTGGTCGGCAACCCCAAGATCGTGATCCTGGACGAGCCCACCGCGGCCCTCGGCGTCGAGCAGACCGCACAGGTCCTCGACCTGGTGGAGCGGCTGCGCGAGCAGAACCTCGGCGTCATCCTCATCAGCCACAACATGGCCGATGTGAAGGCTGTCGCCGACAAGGTCGCCGTGCTGCGACTCGGCCACAACAACGGCATCTTCCCTGTGGCGACGACCAGCCACGAAGAAATCATCGCCGCGATCACGGGCGCCACGGACAACGCCGTGACCCGTCGCAAGTCCCGCAGCGCGGAGGCATCCAAGTGAGCAAGATCAGCAAGACTTCGGCCGAGGTCCCGGCCCAGGCAAAGGCCACCGAGGCTCCCGTAGCAGCGGCCGGCGCAGTCAAGGTCGTCGACCCCCGCCTGCTCATCCGTGAGCAGGGCTTCAAGGGCTACTGGACCGAGTTCAAGCGCAAGGTGCGCTCGGGCGAGATCGGCTCGCTGCCTGTCGTGGTGGGCCTGATCGTCATCGGGATCGTCTTCCAGGTCGAGACCGGCAACTTCCTCACCTCGTACAACCTCGACCAGATCACGCTGTACGCGGCGGGCCCCGGCATCATGGCCGTGGGCATCGTCTTCGTACTGCTGCTCGGCGAGATCGACCTCGCGGTCGGTTCCGTCGCGGGTCTCGCGGGTTCGGTGTGGGCCGTGCTCGGCACGGACATGCCCGACTCCCTCGCCATCGTGGTCGGCATCCTGTCCGGCACGGTCATCGGCGCCTTCCACGGCATCGTCTTCGCCAAGATCGGCGTGCCCGCGTTCGTCGTGACGCTGGCAGGCTTCCTGGGCTGGGCCGGTCTGCAGACCTGGGTGATGGGCGACAAGTCCACCATCACCACCCCGCTCGGCAGCTTCGTCCGCGACCTGACCAGCTACTACTTCGCCGACGTCGCCGCCGCCTACGGTCTCGCCGTGGTCGTGATCGTCGCCTTCTACCTCGCGCAGCTGCGCGACTCGAGCCGCCGCAAGGCCGCAGAGCTGCCGCACCGCCCGCAGAGCGAGATCATCCTGCGCACCGTGCTGATCGCCGTCCTGTGCCTCCTCGCTGCGTACGCGTTCAACCAGGAGCAGGGCCTCCCGCTCTCCCTGGTGATCTTCCTCGCGATCCTGGTCATCACCGACTTCGTTCTGCGCCGCACCACCTACGGCCGTCAGATCTTCGCGGTCGGCGGTGGCATCGAGGCAGCGCGTCGTGCCGGTATCAACGTGTCCTGGATCCGCATCTCGGTGTTCATGATCTCCGGCACGCTCGGTGCGGTCGGCGGTCTCTTCCTGGCCTCCGCGACCGGCGGCGCCGACCGTTCGCTCGGTGGCGGCAACCAGCTCATGATGTGCATCGCCGCAGCCGTCATCGGCGGTACGTCCCTGTTCGGCGGACGCGGCAAGGTCTGGTCCGCGCTGCTGGGCATCCTGGTCATCCAGTCGATCGTCCAGGGCCTCAACCAGATGAACCTGTCGTCGAACGCGATCCAGTACATGATCACTGGTGGAGTACTCCTCATCGCCGTGATCATCGACTCGGTCTCGCGCAAGACCCAGAAGACCGCGGGCCGCGCCTGACCGCGGAACCCGCGCCTGTGCCCGGCACCCTTCGTGGTGCCGGGCACCTGCGTGTACGTATGTACGCACGCACCGATCCGCACCTGAAAACACCGCCCGATGACCGGGGCCCCGGACGGAACATTAGACTCAGCGGATCGGTACGCTCGACCAGCTCAAACGCAAGGAGGCACGGGTGGCTCTGCTGACCCGCATCGGTGGACCGCGTGACCTGGACCGGCTCACTCCCGAGCAGCTGGACCAGCTCGCCGAAGAGATCCGGACCTTCCTCGTCGACGCCGTTTCCAAGACCGGTGGCCACCTCGGCCCCAACCTGGGTGTGGTCGAGCTGACCATCGCCCTGCACCGGGTCTTCGATTCGCCGAAGGACAAGGTGCTCTTCGACACCGGCCACCAGAGCTATGTGCACAAACTGCTCACCGGTCGCCAGGACTTCACGAAGCTCAAGAGCAAGGGAGGCCTGTCCGGTTACCCCTCGCGCGCCGAGTCCGAGCACGACATCATCGAGAACTCGCACGCCTCCACCGTCCTCGGCTGGGCCGACGGACTCGCCAAGGCCAACGAGGTACTGAAGAAGGACGACCATGTCGTCGCGGTCATCGGTGACGGCGCTCTCACCGGCGGTATGGCCTGGGAGGCGCTGAACAACATCGCCGCCGCCAAGGACCGCCCGCTCGTCATCGTCGTCAACGACAACGAGCGCTCCTACGCCCCGACCATCGGCGGCCTCGCCAACCACCTCGCCACCCTGCGCACCACGGACGGCTACGAGCGCTTCCTGGCCCGCGGCAAGGACATCCTGGAGCGCACCCCCGTCGTCGGGAAGCCGCTGTACGAGACGCTGCACGGCGCCAAGAAGGGGCTGAAGGACTTCATCGCCCCGCAGGGCATGTTCGAGGACCTCGGTCTGAAGTACGTCGGCCCGATCGACGGTCACGACATCGAAGCCCTGGAGTCCGCGCTGCAGCGGGCCAAGCGCTTCGGCGGCCCGGTCATCGTGCACTGCCTCACCGAGAAGGGCCGCGGCTACACCCCCGCCCTCCTCGACGAGGCCGACCGCTTCCACGCCGTCGGCAAGATCCACCCCGACACCGGCCTCCCCATCGCCACCTCCGGCCTCGACTGGACGTCCGTCTTCGGCGAGGAGATGGTCAAGCTCGGCAAGGAGCGCAAGGACATCGTCGCGATCACCGCGGCCATGCTCCAGCCGGTCGGCCTCACCAAATTCGAGAAGGAATTCCCGGACCGGATCTACGACGTCGGCATTGCCGAGCAGCACGGCGCGGTCTCCGCGGCGGGCCTCGCCACCGGCGGACTGCACCCCGTCTTCGCGGTGTACGCCACGTTCCTCAACCGGGCCTTCGACCAGGTCCTGATGGATGTTGCGCTGCACAAGTGCGGCGTCACGTTCGTCCTGGACCGGGCGGGTATCACCGGCACCGACGGTGCCTCGCACAACGGCATGTGGGACATGTCGATCCTGCAGTGCGTGCCGGGCCTGCGGATCGCGGCTCCGCGCGACGCCGACCAGGTCCGCGCCCAGCTGCGCGAGGCCGTCGAGGTCGACGACGCCCCGACCGTGGTCCGCTTCTCCAAGGGTGCCGTCGGCCCGTCCGTCAAGGCCGTCGGCAAGGTCGGTGGCATGGACGTGCTCCGCAGGGCCGACACGGCCCGCCCGGACGTCGTCCTGATCTCGGTCGGCGCGCTCGCCCCGATGTGCCTGGAGATCGCCGATCTGCTGGACGCCCAGGGCATCACGACGACGGTCGTCGACCCGCGCTGGGTCAAGCCCGTCGACGAGGCCATGGCGCCGCTCGCCGAGCAGCACCGCGTCGTCGTCACCGTCGAGGACAACAGCCGGGCCGGCGGTGTCGGCTCCGCCGTCGCCCAGGCGCTGCGCGACGCCGGAGTCGACGTACCGCTGCGCGACTTCGGTATCCCGCCGCGCTTCCTCGACCACGCCTCCCGCAAGGAGGTCATGGCCGAGATCGGGCTGACCGCGCCGGACATCGCCCGTCAGGTGACCGGGCTCGTCGCCAAGCTGGACGGCCGCTTCGACAGCGGCGCCGACAGCCGCTCCGTGATCGAACCCGCGCGCGACTGACCCGTTCGAGCACGGTCCCCGCGACCGGCGAGCGATACGGCAGATGGGCCGGTCGGCCACCCTGTACGGGTGGTTCGACCGGCCCATCTGCGTGAAATCGCCCGGTGCGGAGCCTCCCGCGACCGATAAGGTCCCAATCATGGCGTACACGACGAGTGCGTGGAGGTACGCCGGTGACTGCCCAGCAGGACACACCACCCAGGAAGGGCGGACTGTTCCGGACCAAGACGGTCGAGCAGTCCATCCTCGATACCGAGGAACCGGAGCACGGGCTCAAGAAGTCACTCTCCGCCCTGGACCTCACGGTCTTCGGGGTGGGTGTCATCATCGGCACCGGCATCTTCGTCCTCACCGGCAAGGTGGCGAAGGAGACCGCGGGACCCGCCACGTCCCTCGCCTTCGTGGCCGCGGGCATCGTCTGCGCCCTGGCCGCGCTCTGTTACGCCGAGTTCGCCTCCACCGTGCCGGTCGCGGGGTCCGCCTACACCTTCTCGTACGCCTCGCTCGGCGAGCTGGTCGCCTGGATCATCGGCTGGGACCTGGTGCTGGAGTTCGCCCTGGGCACGGCGGTGGTGGCGGTCGGATGGTCCGGCTACGTCCGCTCGCTGATGGACAACGTCGGCTGGCACATGCCCGACGTGCTCTCCGGGCCGGATGCGGCACCAGGATTCGGCTTCGATGTTCTGGCCTTCGTCCTGGTGGTCGTCCTGACCGTCATCCTGGTGCTCGGCATGAAGCTCTCCGCCCGGGTCACGACGGTCGTGGTCGCCATCAAGCTGGCCGTTGTCATGATCGTGATCATCGCGGGGCTCTTCTTCATCAAGGCCGCCAACTACTCGCCCTTCATCCCGCCGGCGCAGCCGCAGCCGGCCGGCTCCGGACTGACCGCGCCGCTGATCCAGCTGATCTTCGGTTACGCGCCCACGAACTTCGGCGTCATGGGCATCTTCACCGCAGCCTCCGTCGTCTTCTTCGCCTTTATCGGCTTCGACGTCGTCGCGACGGCCGCCGAGGAGACCAAGCTCCCGCAGCGAGACATGCCACGCGGCATCCTCGCTTCGCTTTTCATCTGCACGGTGCTCTACGTCGCCGTATCGCTGGTGGTCACCGGCATGGAGCACTACACCGAACTGTCGGTGAGCGCCCCCCTGGCCGATGCCTTCAAGGCCCTCGGCCATCCTGTCTACGCGGGGTTCATCAGCTTCGGCGCGGCCGTCGGCCTGACGACGGTGTGCATGATCCTGCTGCTGGGTCAGACCCGGGTGTTCTTCGCGATGAGCCGCGACGGGCTGCTTCCGCGGTTCTTCTCCAAGACGCACCCGAAGTTCGGCACCCCGTACCGCCCGACCATCCTGCTCGGCGTGATCATCGCGATCGTCGCGGGCTTCACCAGCATCAACGAGCTGGCGACACTGGTGAACATCGGCACGCTCTTCGCGTTCGTCGTCGTCGCCCTGGGAGTCGTGGTGCTGCGCCGTACCCGCCCCGATCTGCACCGCGCGTTCCGCACCCCGTGGGTGCCGGTGCTCCCGATCCTCTCGGTGGCCGCGTCGGTGTGGCTGATGCTCAATCTGCCGGCCGAGACGTGGCTCCGGTTCGCCATCTGGATGGCCATCGGCGTGATCATCTACTTCACGTACGGACGCAGTCACAGCCGGATCAACCAGCCCGTCAGCCGGCCATAGTTCACGTGGATCATTCGGCACGCGACGGCGGCACCGGCCGCACCGTACGGGGGCCCACGCACCGCGCCCCGTACGCCTCCACCCGCAGCCGCAGCTCCCGGTCGGCGGTGACGACGACACAGGTGCGGGCTGCCGGACGGGACACGGCATCGGCGACCAGTTCGACGATCCGGTCGTCACCGCTTCCGGGCGCCGCTTCCACCCCGACCCCGGGACGCGATTCGACGCCCCGGGCCGCGCCCTCGACGACCAGGACCAACTCGACGGGACCGGGGAAGCCGTCCAGGCCGTCCGCGGCGAACGGGACCAGCGCATCCCGCAGCCTCTCGGCCGCGCCGCGCCGGTCCCGCCACCATCCGTCCGGTACCGACCCGACCACATTGGCCGCGTCGACGATCACCAGGGTCGGTTCGCTCAACATCCCCGAAGGGTGTCATGCACCGACCACGGCGCTGTCCGTCATCCGCCGGTGGCGGGGGACTTCTTCGCGGACTCCGGGATCGTGGCGTCCTCGCGGATCGCCTTCCACAACGTGTTGGCCTGCGGCTGCACCGCCACGACCCGGTTCGGATCCACCTTGTCGTATGCCACCGGGAGCATGATCGTCTCCATCGAGGCAGGATCGACGCCCTGCATGGAGCGGGCGAACTTCGAGAGCGACGTCAGCGAGGCGAGACCGTCGTCGGTCGTCAGCGACTTGGTCGCCGAGTTGGCGATCTTGTACGTGTTCGTCGGACTGCTCAGCAGATCCTGCGACTTGACCTCGCCCAGCAGCGCGAGGAGGAACTGCTGCTGGAGCCCGATCCGGCCCAGGTCGCTGCCGTCGCCGATGCCGTGCCGGGTGCGGACGTACGCGAGGGACTGGGTGCCATCGAGCTTGTGCGGGCCCGCGGTGAGGTCGAGGCCGGACGACTTGTCGTGGATGTCCTGCGGAACATCGACGGTGACGCCGCCTATCGCGTCGACCAGATCCTTGAACCCGGCGAAGTTGATCTCCAGGTAGTGGTCGATCCGCACCTTGGACATCTTTTCGACGGTCTTGACCACGCAGGCCGGACCGACCTGCGAGTAGACGGAGTTGAACATCACGCGGTTCGCCGACGGTACGACCGAGCCGTCGGCCTTCGTGCACTCGGGCCGGGTGACGAGGGTGTCGCGCGGTATGGACACGGCGACGGCCCTGGTGCGGCCCTCGGGAATGTGCACCACCATCGCGGTGTCGGACCGCGCACCGCTGACGCTGCCGCCGCCGCCCAGCTCCTTGTTCTCGGCACCGGCCCGCGAGTCGGAGCCGAGGACCAGCAGGTTCTGCCCGCTGGTGGGCAGCTTTTCGGGCCGGTCGTCGCCCAGTGCCTTGTTGATGTCGACGCCCTTGATGTTGCCGTCCAGCTTGCTGTACAGCCACCAGATGGTGCCACCGGCGGCGAGGAGCAGCACCAGTACGATACTGAGGGTGATCTTCAGGCCGCGGCGGCGCTTGCGCGGCGCTCCCCTCCGCTTCCGTCCGCCGTCGTGAGAGGGCGGACGACTGTCGAGCGGGCCCGGTGTCATGGCGTCGTGGCTCATCGTGGTCGAGTCCTCAATCTCATTGCCCGGGGTGGGCGGTGAAGTGCGTGGGACTCGGGTGGGGGGCATGACCGGTCCGTGAATGCATGACTGACCGAGCACTATAGAACAGAGAATCGTGCGAATGTATGTCTCGATGCCCGCCATCATGACGTGAGCACCTCGAACTACTATTCGCTCATGACTTGGTTGATCACGGGAGGGGCCGGCTTCATCGGTGCGCATGTGGTGCGCGCCATGCGGGAGGCCGGTGAGTCGGTCGCCGTGTACGACGACCTCTCGACGGGCGACCGGTCGCGGGTTCCCGCGGACGTGCCGTTCGTGCAGGGATCGACACTCGACGCAGCTCAACTGCGGCGAAGCCTGACGGACCTGTCGGTGCACGGCGTGGTCCACCTCGCGGCGAAGAAGCAGGTCGCCGAGTCCATCGAACGCCCCCTGTACTACTACCGGGAGAACGTGCAAGGTCTGCAGACGCTGCTGGAGGCGGTCGCCGACAGCGGCGTGCGTGCCTTCCTGTTCTCGTCCTCGGCGGCCGTCTACGGCATGCCCGATGTGCGGCTTGTGACGGAGGACACTCCATGTGACCCGATCAACCCCTACGGCGAGACCAAGCTGACCGGTGAGTGGATGGTGCGCGCCGCGGGGAAGGCGCACGGCATCGCCACCGCCTCGATGCGGTACTTCAACGTCGCCGGCGCGGCCACACCGCTGCTCGCCGACACGGGCGTGTTCAACCTGGTGCCCATGGTCTTCGAGAAGCTGACGCAGGGCGCGATCCCGGTCGTCTTCGGCGACGACTACGACACCGCTGACGGCACCTGCGTACGCGACTTCATCCATGTCGACGACATCGCCTCGGCACATCTCGCCGCGGCCCGTGCCCTCCTCGACCGGGAGCCGGGCACGGACCTGACGGTCAACATCGGCCGTGGCGAGGGCGTCTCGGTGCGCGAGATGATCGAGCTGATCGGTGAGGTGACGGGGTACGGGGCGAAGGCGGCTCCGGTCTCGGCGCCGCGCAGGGCGGGCGACCCGGCCAGGGTGGTCGCGTCCGCCGACCGGATCCGTGCCGAACTGGGCTGGTCCGCCCGGCACGACGCCCGCCAGATGGTCACGTCCGCATGGGAGGGCTGGTGCCTCAGGCACCCCGCCGCCGGGCGCCCGAACCAGGCGGCTGCTCCCGCTTAAACGATTCTCCGCTTGTTTATGATGTCTCGATCCGGAGCCCGTGCATCGCACGGGCCTGCTTCCAGGGAGGGTGACGAACAGCGATGCGCAGCGCCCCCCTACGCGAATCCAAGCAGCGGAACGAGTCGGCGACCGCGGACGCAGCAACGCTCGCCGACGTTCACGGCGGCCCGTGGCTGCTGACCGGACACGACGGCAGACTGACCGCCTATGTGCACACCGAAGGTGCGGTGCTGAGGTGGACGGAGACCGCTCCCGGTGGCCGACGGTGGGACGGACCCGACGTCCTTCCCGCGAAGGGCATCACCGAGCTCACGGTGGTGCAGGGGCAGAACCGGTACGCCCATCTGCTGGGGCGCCGGGTCCGCCCGCGGGCCGACGGCTGGTCGAACGTGGACATCATGTACGCCACGCAGTACCAGACGGGCCGCCCGCTGACGCAGTGGCGCTCGCTGGGCAATCCGTTCAAGGAGATCGCCCAGGCGGTGGAGGTCGGGGTTCCGGCCGGCGCCGTCACCAGTGACGGCGCGCTGTACGTCTGTGTCCCGACGGGACCCGGAGGAGTTGCCCTGCGCCGCGAGGACAAGCGGGGCCAGTGGCAGCCGTGGAGCCAGCTCCAGGCGGCCGGCGGCACCGACGCACCGGCACCCGCGGCAACCTCGTCCGGCCTGGTGGAGGTGCTCGTCCCCACCCGAACCGCAGCACTCCATCTCCAGCAGACCGAGCCGGGCGGCGCCCTGGTACGCGGCTACGACGTGGGCGCGATTCCCCTGCCGGGATCGGCGACCGCACTGGAGACGGCCCCGGGCCGGCTGACGTACTACTTGACGGACGCGCGGGGTACCGGTGTCGTCGCCTTCCGGGCAGGCAACTGGCCCGTACCGCTGGGCGGCAATCCGGGAGACGGGCGCATCGCCGCGCTCAGGACGACGGTGGACGGCTACGACTGCACGGTGCTCGCGCTCCGCGGCGTCGACGGGACGGTCAACCTCGGCGTCTGTCCGACCGAGGGCGAGCAGGGCGGCGTGTGGTGGACGGGCACCGGGATGCGCTGTGCCGGAGATCCCGCACTGGCTGTGGACGGTTACGGCAGGGCGGTCGTTGCTGCTGTCGGCTCCGACGGCCGTCTGGCCGTCGCACGGCAGCAGGACGGTCAGGGGCTGGCCCTCAGCGACTGGAGGCCGATGTGAGCGCCTCGGGTACGGAGAGGGTGACGATCGTCGTCTCGCGCCACCGGGAGGCCGTGGCGCTGGTCGCGGCCGAGACAGCCGGTGCCGAGATCAGCGTCCTGTGCCTGGCGGAGGACGACAGGGAAGGGCGCGCCACCCTGGACCGGGCGCTCAAGGAAGCGGGACGCCGCGGCTGCCAGGTCGGGGGAGCCCCGAGGACCGTCGGTGCGCAGGAGAGCGGCAGTACGGCCGGGCTGCTGCGGGAGCTGCGTGCGCTCCGCCCGCATCGGGTGCGTCTGCAGGATCCCGATCCGGTCCACATCGGGTACGACGCCGAACGCGACGTCCCCGTGTACGACGTGGATCCCGAGCATGCCGCCGCTGCGCTGACCGCTCTCTCCGCAGTCCGGGACCACCAGTTGGAATCGGGAACCCCGGTCCACGTCACCTGTCATCGTGCTGATGCGGATGAGCAACTCGGCGCGGCATCGGGGCTGCGCTACCCGCAGACGACGCACTGGCTCACCGAGGGATTCGACGGCAGGCTCTCCGCCTTCCTGCCCTCGGCGGCCGGCGTGGTGCGGTGGACCCAGTCCGAACCGGGCGGCGCCGCCTGGCAGGGGCCGGAGCTCCTTCCGGGCCCAAGGCTGATGCCCGGCCTCCGGGTGGTCCGGGATCTCCACGGATTCCCGCATCTCTTCGCGCTGCGCAGGACCCCGCTCAAGGACGGTGGCGACGACATCGCGATCGTGCGGGCCACCCAATACGGCACCGGACGTCCCCTCACCCCCTGGCACTCACTGGGCAGCCCGAATCCGGGCAACCGGTACAGGAGCCGCGCGATCGGGTTTCCGGCGGCCGCGTTCGATGCCACCGGCGGCCTCGTCGTCTTCGCGCGTAACTTCGGGCACGGCGTCAGCTACCGGCAGCAGGGGGCAGACGGCGCCTGGACCCCTTGGCAGCACCTGCGGGGCGTCCGTGTCGCGGACGAGCTCGTCACCGTCACCACCGGACAGGGTGAGGTCGAACTCTTTGCGCGGGCACGGGACTCCGCGGCGGTGGTGCGTTGGTACCGCACGGGACCCGATGGCACCTGGGCCGAGGACCGGGCCGTGCCGTTCTCGCCCCGTCCGGGATCGATGGCGGCCGGACCCGAACCGGGGACGCTTGTCTTCCGCGACCTTCGGACGAACGAACCGTGTCTCTGGTGGCCGGGCGCGACTGCCCCGGTGCCGCTCGGCGGCGCCGACGGTGGCGGACCGGTCACCGGCGCTCGCGGCGTCGAGGTGGACGGCTGGGCGTACTCCCTGCTCATCCGGTCCGGTTCCGGTGGCGCCTGCGCCGTCGGGGCGCATGCCGAGGGCCGGGCGGACGCGGGTGTGTGGTGGAACGAGCTCGGTGGGGAGTCGGTCCTGGTGCCTGCGGCTGTCCGGGATCGTACCGGCTTGGTTACTTTGGCGACGTTCACAGCTGGTGCACAGCTGGCCATTTCTCACCGAGAGTCACTTTCGAGCGGCTTCGACTTCGGTCGCTGGCACACAGCGTGAGATTCGCTTGTCAGTTGTGATCATTTTCTGTCACACCCGCCGGTCTAAACCTGTTCAGTTTTTGATAAAGTCTGCGAATCTTTCATGTGAAGGATCCGGGGGAGTCACATGAACACTTGGGCCCCCTGGACTACGAACGGATGGACGGGGGCCTAGTCGCTGTCGTTCTCGTGACTGAGGGGTTATGGCCAAGCTGTCCTTGCGCGCTGTCCAGAAGCTCACCTGCAAGAAGCGTGACGCCTGGTGGACGGTGATTCTGGTCGACCCGGTCGCAACCCGGGTACTGATCCGGATCGCACGGTTCGGATTCATCACTCCCAACGGGGTGACCTGGGGCGCTCTCTTCGTCGGCCTCGGTTCGGCGGGCTTCTTCCTCCGTGGCGACACGCAGTCCCTGATCATCGGCGCGGCCCTCTATCACGTCAGCTTCATCCTGGACTGCATCGATGGGAAGCTGGCCCGTCTCAAGGGCAACGGCACCGTCTTCGGCGGATGGCTGGACTACGTCTTCGACCGCATCCGAGTGCTGTTCTGCGCGCTCGCCCTGATGGGTGGTCAGTACCTGCGTACCGAGAGCGCCTGGTACCTGATCGCCGCGCTCGTCGTGGTCTTCCTCGACATGCTCCGGTACGTCGACGCCCTCCAGATCTACAAGATGCGCATGTCGATGCGTACGAAGATCGAGAAGGTCAAGGAGGCGGCCCGGCTGGAGGCCGAGCAGGCGCAGACGGTGGCTCCTCAGGAGCCGAAGGTCGTCTTCATGGAGGACCTGCTCCGCGAGAACCCCGGGGTCGAGGCCGAGATCCTCAAGCAGCAGGCCGACGGCGTCGTCGACCTGCACGCCCAGTTCCGCGACCGCTTCCCCTGGTACACCCGGCTGCGCCAGGCACTGTTGCGCAGCCGCGTGCGGCCGCACCTCATCAGCGGCATCGAGTTCCAGATGTTCATCTTCATCGTCGGGCCGCTCATCGGGCAGATCCTCTGGACCACCGCAGCCTCCGCGATCCTTCTCGGCCTCTTCGAACTCGTGATCATGTACAAGTTCTGGCTCTCCACCCGTGACTTCACCCGGGTCATGGAGGAGCTCGCCCCCGCCGCCACCCCGGGGGGCACCGTCGCGAACCATCTGCGTGCCGGCCGGCACCGCCGCGCCGCAGACCTCGACCAGGCGGCCGCCCCTGACCGTGGCGTCGGCGCGATACCCGTGGAGCAGCGCTTCCCGGCCCCCGAGCCGTACGAGGACCCGGGCTTCCAGCCTTACCCGGAACCCCACTTCGACGCCGGTTATCTCTACGGGAGCCCGAGCGACAGCATCTCCGCAGGACCGTCGGCCCCCCATATCCACCCGCCCCGGCCACATGCTGATGTGCACTGGGCGGAGGTCGAAGGGCCCCTGCGATGAACACTCCGGTCGCCTCCCCGCAATACCAGGTCTCCATCGTCATCGGGGCGTTCAACGCAAGTGCCACCCTGGGCCGCGCTCTGGAGTCGGCGTTGCGCCAGACCCATCCGCGGGTCGAGGTGATCGTCGTGGATGACGCCTCCACGGACGGCACGCTCGGCGTCGCCCAGGAGTACGCCGCGCGCGACCCCCGGGTCCGTATCGTCGAACGCACACACAACAGCGGTGGCGTCGGCGCCCCACGCAACAACGGCATCGCGGTGGCCACCGGCCACTACCTGATGTTCCTTGACGCAGACGACGAACTGCCGCACAAGGCCTGCGAGTCACTCCTGGAGTCGGCGCTCGCCACAGGCGCCGACATCACCGCGGGCCGTGCCCTGCGCGTGAACCTCGCCAAGGACGAGATCACGATCTGGCAGCCGCAGCTGTACGGCACCGATCGCACCGTCGAGGGCGGGCTGCGCGTCATGCCCGAGCTCTTCGAGGACCCGATCGCCGCGGCCAAGCTCTACCGGGTCGACTTCCTCCTGGACAACGGCATCCGGTTTCCCGAAGAGGTCTTCTTCGAGGACACCTACTTCTCCACGGTTGCCTGGTACTGCGCGCGGTCCGTCACCCTGATGGCCACCCCCGTGTACCGGTGGATCTGGGAACGGGAGACCGACGCTCCCTCCATCACCAACCGCCGCGGCGAGCTGCGCAGCATCCGCGACCGGGTGCTGGTGCACCAGTACGCCGACGCCTTCCTTATCCACAACGGTGCCGAGGACCTGCTGGCGCACAAGGCGGCGAAGTTCCTCTCGCACGATCTGCGGCTGTACACCCCGGAACTGCGCGCGGGTGACGAAACGTTTCGGAAGGGCTTCGCGGACCTCGTCGCGCCGTATCTACGCACTCTTCCGCCTGGCGTCTACGACCTGTGCGGACCGCTGGAGCGGGTCCGCGCCTTCAGCCTGCTCCACGGTCGCGTCGACCTGGCGCTCACCGTCTCGGACTACACCCAGCGACGCAGCGTGCTCAGCTCCGACCTGGTGGAACGAAACGGCAAGGTCTATTGGTCGGCGGCGCTGCTGGGCCGGCCGCACGCGGAGCGCTTCCTCGATGTCACCGACCTCGATCTGAGCGGCAACAGCCTTTCCGACTCCCGGCTGTTCAACCAGGCCACCCGGGCGGAGATACACGACGGCACGCTCCACGTCAGCGGCTACATCCGTAACCAGTTCGGCCGGGTCGGCCCCAAGGACAGACTGGAACTCACCGCCGTACTGCGCCGCCGCAGCACGAAGGCCGACCACACCTTCGACGTCACCGGGATAGACGTCGACGACGACTTCATCCACTACCACACCACCGTCGACCTGGACGCGACCCTCGGCAAGGCGGGCCGGGCCGGCAACTGGAACCTCTTCGTGCAGATCCGGCACGGCGGGGAGCGGGCCACCACCACGGTCTGCGTGACCGGACTCGACATCGAGCGGGAGCGCTACCGCGGCGACGGAGCGACGTACGAGATCTACGAAACGGTCAGTGGCAATCTCGCCCTGCGTCCCGAGACGGCCGAGCAGCAGGCGACCGACCGACCGCGCGGCACTCCCTGGCTCTGGTGGCAGGACAAGCCGGCCGTAGGGGTCGTGAACCGCAGGTCAGACAAATACGCGGCCGCCCTCGTCGTGCACTGCCACAACGACGAGTACAACCTCTACGAGTTCCTCAGCTCGCTTCTTGCCCAGCGCGAGTTCGCGACGACGCAGGTGATCCTCGTCGATGACGGGTCCACCGACGCGACCGCCGCGCAGCTCGCCGACTTCGCTGCGTTCCACGCCAATACCGAAGTGATCAGCCAGATCGCCCTGGGAGCTCGCTCCAGCTTCGACAACGGTCTGCGGTACGTGAAGGCGCCGTATGTGGCCTTCGCCCGTGCCCAGGACATCCTGGGCGAGAACAGCATTGGCCGGCTGGTCGCCGCCGCCCGCCGGGTCAAGGCCGATGTGGTGGTCGGGGACCAGGACAACTTCCCCGGCGCGCGCAGGTTCGGCGACGAACCGTGGAAACGGTACTTCGAGAAGGACGCCCCCCAGGCGGAACGGCTCGACGACATCCCATACGTGATCTTCTCCACCGAACTGGGCGGCAAGCTGTTCAAGACCTCGCTGCTGCGCCGGCACGGGCTGCGCAGCGGTTACGGCCCCGGCTTCGAGGGTGCCTGGCTCACCGTACCGGCGCTGCTGCACGCCCGTATCGTGACCACCGCACCGACGGCCACCTCCTTCGAACGCGACCCCCAGCGCCGGGACTCGATGTTCGACCTGGCCTGGAACGACCCGGTGAAGACCCAGGAACTGATCCGGCTCTGCCGCCACATCGTCCGGATGACGGAACGCCTGAACGTGCGGGCCGCCCGTCTCGCGATGCGATTCGTGGTCCGTACGATGCAGCCGCATCTGCGCAACATCCACCGGATCATGAGCCGTGCGGAGATCGCCGGGATCTTCCCTGTCCTCGTCGAGATCTATGAGCAGATTCCCGACGACCTGGTCCTCCAGTATGCGACCGCTCCCATGGCACAGCTTCAGCACCACGCCGTGCGGACCGGCAACTACGAGCTGTTCTGCGACCCGTACGCCAAACCGGCCTACCGCCCCGAGCTGCTCATCGACGACGCGGGCATGCACCGGCGCCTGGAGGAGGACCGCACCGAGACCACCCTGCTGCGAGTCGACCGCCAGAAGGCCGTCCTGGAGACCTTTGTCGTCGACGGCGAACACCTCAGGTTCGAGGGCCTGCTGGTCTTCTCGGGCGTCGACATCAGCCGACCGTTCAGCAACCGCATCGAACTCGTGCTGAGCGACGGTGTCGAAGAGGCACCCCTCACCGTCGAGCAGGTCTACCGGCGCGACCGCTGGAGGGCACGCAAGGAACAGGACTGGTACGCGGGCTGGCGCGCCGTCGCCCGCCCGGGAGACCTGACCCGCCTCTCCAACCGCGATCTGACCCTGCGGATGCGTGTCCACGACGGCGAGCGCCGGCACGACATGCCGGTCGAGGCCCGTCAGATGCTGCACCGCTTCAAGGGCGTGCAGCGTTCGGGCCGTGCCCGGGTGCGGATGACCGTCGGCAGCAACGAGACGGTGATCCTGCGCCGGGTCACCGGCCCGCTGCGCAAGGCGCGGTACGCGCTGGGCCGCTTCCGTGAGGAGCTGCGGAACTCGCTGCCCGGCCGTTCCGGCTGGCGCACCCGGCTGCTGTACTGGCTGACGTATCCGAAGCTGCACGGCAAGGATATCTGGATCATCGGTGAGCGCGAGGACACCGCGCAGGACAACTCGTACCACCTGTTCAAGTGGATCAGGGAGAACGAGCCCAGGCGCAAGGTGTACTACGCGATCAACGGAGACGCTGCGGACCGCGAGAAGATCGACCACCTGGGCCAGGTCATCGACCGGCTCTCCTGGAAGTACCGCGCCTACCTGCTCCACGCCACTCGGCTCATCAACGCCTACGACCTGGAGGCGTACCTTGGTTTCCCCGGCCTGTCCAAGCGGGCCTTCCTGCGCGGTTACGGCGATCTGCTGCGCTACAAGCGGGTGTTCTTGCAGCATGGCGTCGTCTACAACGATGTCGTCGGCTCCATCCATGCCCAGGTCACCAACGTCGACATGGTCCTCACCACCGGCCGCAGCGAGCGCGCCTACTACGCGGAGCACTGCGGCTACGGCTACGACCGGGTGGCCGCCACCGGCCTTCCGCGCTACGACGCGCTCAAGCCGGTGCACGGTCCGCGCAAGATCCTGGTCATGCCCACCTGGCGACGCGACATCGTGGCCCCCTCCTACAACAAGGCGGCCAAGCCGGAGATCCCCTTCGCGGCCTCCGAGTACTACCGGTTCTTCTCTGCACTGCTGCGCGACAAGCGGCTGCTGAAGGCGCTCCAGTACTACAACGTGGAGCTGGAGTTCATGCCGCACTACGAGATCAGGCCGTACCTGAAACACTTCCGGATCGACCACCCGTCCATCACGGTCTCCTCGACCGGACGGGACGTCCAGCTGGCCATGCGGGAGTGCTCGATGCTCGTGACCGACTACTCGTCGGTGTTCTTCGACGTCGCGTACATGGGCAAGCCGATCGTCTACACCAACTTCGACGACGAGGCGTTCTACAGCAAGCACTACAAGCGCGGCTACTTCGACCTCGCTCGCGACGGCTTCGGCCCGGCGTGCGGACGCGTCGACCAGGCGGTCGACGAGATCATCGCCTCCATCACCCGCGACTTCGAGGTCGAGCCCGAATTCCGCCGCCGCGCGGAGGAGTTCTTCGTCCTGCGCGACACGAACAACTGCGAGCGGGCCTTCGACGTGATCGATTCGATGGACGCCGCCGCGGGTGGCGATCCAGGCCGGATGTCCACCCCGCTCGTCATGGGGCGGCCCGAAGAGAACCAGCGTGAAAGGGCGTGACGACGTGCGGCATCTGAGGGTCTTCCTGGCTGGCGACTCCAGCGTGACCAGCCGTCCGCGGAGCATGGCACCGATGACCGGCTGGGGCCAGGTGCTCCAGATCTTCATCCAGAACGCCGAGGTGGTGAACGCGGCCCGAGCCGGAGCGAGTTCGCGCAGCTTCGTGGAGCGCGGCCGGCTCGACTGGATCCTGGAGAACATCGCCCCGGGCGATCTGCTGCTGGTCTCGTTCGGTCTGATCGATATGAAGCCCGGCGACGGCCGCTTCACGGAGCCGTTCGGCGACTACCAGTGGTACCTGCGTAAGTACGTGCTGGGCGCGCGGGCACGGGGGGCGCATCCGGTGCTGGTGACCAGTCACGAACGCCGGGTCTTCGACGATCACGGGAACATGCGACGTCCGCTCGGGCTCTACCCGACGGCCATGCGTGAACTTGCCGCGGGCCTGTCCGTACCGCTCATCGACCTCAACGAGTGGAGCGTCAACTGGTGGCGTCAGGCGGGGGCGGAAGGGACCAAGCAACTGTTCCTGTACATGGAGCCGGGCGAGGACCCCAACTTCCTCGAGGGCATCGCAGACAACACCCATCTCCGCGGCCATGGAGCCGTGGAATGCGCCCGGTTCGTGGCGGGGGAGATGTGCGCCCAGGGGGTACTGACCTCGAACCACTTCAGGAACCTCGAAGCGAAGGTCCCTGAGGCGGCCGTGGAGTTTCTCGACGACGAAGTCTTCGAGAAGTTGACCAAGTCTCGGGTGGGCGGTCGCGCCGCATCCGCGGAGATGAGTGAGGCCTTGTTGTGAACGACTGGTATCCACTTGTCCGTGCTTGGGTGACGCACCCCCAGATGCCACAGGTGGGCGGGACGCTCGAACTGTTCGCCGATATCGACCCGGCCCTGCCGGTCACGCCCGGCCAGGAGTTCGGCCTCGCCCTGTCCGTCACGCCAGTCGGCGGCGCCTACCGCACCTACGGCTATCTGCTCGACGACATGCTGGGCGACCACGCGAAGATGGTCCGCCACCAGGGCATGAGTCATCTGACGAACGGGCGGTACGCCACCTACGCGAGCGGCACGGACCCGCGCACGGTGAACTGCCTGGTCCGTATCCATGACGACGCCATCGAAGGAGCGGTGCTGCTGCCACGGGTGATCATTGGTCTGATGACGGCCCAGGGCGACAAGCTCATCCCCTCGACTGCGGTCTCGGACCTCGGGTTCCGGGTGCGACGCCACGTGCTGCGAGGACAGAGCATGGTGCTGCGACAGGGCGGCCGTGCGATGCTGCCTGCCGGCCACAGTCCGGTAGCCGGCCTGCGGTTCATCGGCGTCGGCATCGCCGGGCACGGCCTGCTCACCTGCGGAGCCGACGGGAGTGTCACTTATGAGGCCGACCCGGAGCACCTGGGGTACGACCGATTCGAATTGTGTTACGAGGACGACCGGGGGCACCGGGTGTGGTCGGAAGTGACGGTGCATATCGGAGGCTTCGGAGCCTCGCCCGGAGCGATAGCCGTTCAGCCGTGAATGTGGACCGTTCGGGTTTCCCTGTTCAGTTCAGCGTCACGGTCCCGGCCGGTGCGGAGAACAGGGAACCTCCGGTGCTCATCGATATATGCACCTCGTAATCACCCGGTACCGCGTTCTTCAGTGCAATTCCCTTGTAGCCTGACGTGGCGAAATAGGCGAAGTCATAGTTGCTGAAATCGCCGCGCCGGATGTGTCCGCGGATCGCTGCCGGCTTGCGTGACATGCCGAGTCGGAACGAATAGATGGTCCGGTCGCCACGCAGTACCAGGTAGTAGTTCGCGTGGCCGTGCTCCGCCGCTTCGATGCCATGGATGAAGAAAGTCCCCTCGACATGGAACGTGCGCTCCTTGAGCCAGGTGTTCTCCAGCGAGAAAGCCGTCTCCTGCGAGTACTGTCCGAGGATGGGACGCCGCAGCAGTCGCACCTTCTTCGTATCACCGATGAGCGATATCTCGGTCCCGCCGAAAGGCCGCCGCAGGTCGAAGGGACGGCGCGCGGCCAGCGCGGTACGCCGGTCTATTCCTTCGGCAGGGCTGGCCACTCGTACCGAAAGGTCGTATGCCCCGGCCGGGAGCTCATTCACCAGAATTCCTGAGGGGCTCTCCGGCTCGAATCCACCATTGGGATAGTCGCAGGCGAAGCGGTCGAAGTACAGGCTGTACAGATGCTTGGCCTCGGTGGATGCCAAGGGGAACTCCCAATGGCGGCCACCGGCCCCTTCCGCGACCAGGGTCTTCGTCAGGAAACCTTGCGAGTAAGGAGCTTCCCCCGGGATGAACGCATGCCCGGAAAGAAGCAGTCCGGCGCCGCGGATGTCCTGTTTGTTGAGCACCGCGATCAGTTGGTCGGACTGGCGCAGCTCCGTCAGGTAGATGCTCCGCTCCACCTCGTTGACCTGCGAATTTCCGTTCTCCACAAAGCCCAGCCGGGGCTCAGCGCCCTCGGTGAGGGAGGCCAGGACGCCGGTGACGAGCGGCAGGTTGTATCCGGACACCTCGCCGTGCTGGCGCACCATCGAGGAGTTCGTACGAATGAAGTTGAAGTTGGCGCACCCCCAGAACAGTTGGAGATGCGGATTGATCTCCTTCTCGTACTGTTCGTCGGCTTCGGAGGTGAACAGGTAGATGTTGTGTCCCTGCCCGCCGTACGCATTGAGCAGGCTGGGGATAGCACTGTTCAGCGAGTCGACGTTCTGCTGCGGCATCATTTCGCCGAGCATGTACCGGCCCGTTTCCGCCCGGTCGCGCACATAGTCGCCGATGAGGAACTGAGGTACGACCGTGACAATGTTCCGGTATCCGTACTTCAAACCGAAATAGAGGGCCGCACTTCCGCCCTTCGACACACCCAGCAGGCTGACCTGCTCACGCGTCAGGCCGAGCCCCGACATCGTTCTCTCGATCAGCCCGGCGACTGCCCCCTCGATACCGAAATCCATGTCCCGGCAGAGGTAGTAGCTGTAGTGCCCGTCGAACTCGTCACGGATCCAGAGGATGTTGGCGCGCAGATCGTTCAGTGATTTTCCGGCGAAGTGATAGCCGTTGGGTGCTGCGAAGCCCGAGAAGATGACGATCAGGTGGCGTGCGTCACCCTCTGCCGGGCGAAAGCGGTACTCCACGGGGAACGGACCCGAAGCGTCTGTGGAGGTCACTACACTCCGAGGGTCGATCGCCGCACGATTCGGCACGAGAGGAGGGATTGGTGCAGTCATCGAGATACCCTTGCCTGCTCTGCTGTGATTCCGGACACGCTTCCCGCGGAAGTGCGTTTGAGTGTATCCGTCCACCACTGTGCCAGTCGACCCCGAATTCAGGGTGGCCGCACTGCTCGGGCGATCTGCCGGTTGATAGCATCTGCACCGTCATATGGCGGATTTCTAAAGGTGAATCCAGGCACACATGCACGGCCCCGACCCCGCTCGGTGCCCGGAACAGGGGGCTTCGTGAACGGACGTTGGTCCGTACGAGTTGCGGCACTGGCCCTTGCGCCACTGCTGGCCGGGTGCAGTGCCCGGTCGGCCTCCGACACGGGGAGCAGTGGCCGGGACGGCGATGTACCCACGCATGCCTCGTCCCCGTCCGCCATAGACCCTTCCGCCCAACCTCTGCCCGACGGCGTCTCGTTCACCCAGTCGGTCCGGACGCTGGACGACGGCAGTCCGGTACGGACGAGCGTGCTGACGGTGGCCCAGGACGCAGCCGTGGACGTCGAGGGCGTGCACGGCGCCTCGGTCGCGACCACCGACACCGTCCGCGAGCTGGCACGCCGAGCGGGCGCGGTCGCGGCTGTCAACGGCACCTTCTTCGACTCGGACTCCGTCCGCTACAAGGGCGATCCGCTCGGCCTCTACATGTCCCGCGGCACGCTGCTGAGCGAGGCGGCGGGCGGCCGTACCGCGCTGATCCTTCCGGGCCCCGGAGAACGCCCCCGCATCACCGAGCTGCGCTCCGCCACCCACGTCACCTCCTCCGACGGCTCACGCGCCGTCGTGGACGGCACCGACCGGGTACCGGGCCGGATAGTCGGCTGCGGGGGAGTGGGCGGCGACCGGCTTGCCGGCACCGGCGCGCTGACCACGGACCCGCTCCCGGGGCGGATCTGCGAGGACTCCGACGAGATCGTCGACTTCCCCGCGCAGTGGGGCACAGCGACCCCGCACGCGGGGACGGGAAGCGTCGAGGCCGTCCTCGACGCCCGATCCACGGTGACCGGCGTACGCAGCCCCGCAGGGGGCGTGGTGCCTGACGGCGGCCGGACGCTGGTGGGCATCGGTTCGGGGGCCGACTGGCTGCGTGCGCACGCACGGCCGGGCCGGACTCTCACCGTGTCGTCCGTCCTGACCGACGCGCACGGAGTGCGGGTCGACGTGAACCGGGCCTCGGTCTTCGGGGCGGGCCCGGCGCTGGTCCGATCCGGCCGGATCTGGATCAATGCCGCGATGAACGGAGTCTCCGAGGGAGCGGTGCGCACCCGTTCGCCCCGCACCGTCGCCGGAGTCCGCGCGGACGGCACCCTGCTCCTCGTCGTGTTCGACGGGCGCAGGCCGGGCGTCAGCGAGGGCGTGACTCTGCCCGAGGCGGCGGACTGCCTGCGCTCTCTCGGCGCGGTTGACGCATTGAACCTCGACGGCGGGGGTTCGAGCACGATGGTGGTCAGGGACCGGGTCCGCAACAGCCCGTCGGACCCCGGCCGGACCGACGACCGCCGCCAGCGGAAGGTCTCGAATGCCATCGCGGTCATTCCCCGGAAGGGTCGCTGAGCGTCGCGCGACACGACGAACGGGCCGTACGGAGGTCTCTCCGTACGGCCCGCTGCCGTTGTCGACCAGGTACTACGCGGGAACGCTCGCCACACCCTGCGCCAGGAACTTCTTGCCGTTCACCCGCTCCGAGACGCCCTCACGGTCCAGGTACGGCGTGATGCCGCCCAGGTGGAAGGGCCAGCCCGCACCGGTGATCAGGCAGAGGTCGATGTCCTGGGCCTCGGCGACGACGCCCTCGTCCAGCATCAGACCGATCTCCTGCGCCACCGCGTCCAGGACGCGGTCGCGGACCTGCTCCTCGGACAGGACGACATCGCCCTGCTTGAGGAGCGCGGCGACCTCCGGGTCCAGCTCCGGCCGGCCCGACTCGTACACGTAGAAGCCGCGCTTGCCGGCCTTGACGACCGCCGCGAGGTTCTCGGAGACGGTGAAACGCTCCGGGAAGGCGCGGTTCAGGGTCTCGGAGACATGCAGACCGATGGCCGGGCCGACCAGCTCCAGGAGCACCAGCGGGGACATCGGCAGACCGAGGGGCTCGATGGCCCTCTCGGCGACATCGACCGGGGTGCCCTCGTCGATGACGTTCTGGATCTCGCCCATGAAGCGGGTGAGGATGCGGTTGACGACGAACGCCGGGGCGTCCTTCACCAGTACCGCGGTCTTCTTCAGCTTCCGTGCCACACCGAACGCCGTGGCCAGCGAGGCGTCGTCGGTCTGCTCGCCGCGGACGATCTCCAGCAGCGGGAGGATCGCGACCGGGTTGAAGAAGTGGAAGCCGACGACCCGCTCCGGGTGCTGCAGCTTCGAGGCCATCTCGGTGACCGAGAGGGACGAGGTGTTGGTGGCGAGGATCGCGTGCGCCGGGGCGACCGCCTCGACCTCCGCGAACACCTGCTGCTTGACGCCGATCTCCTCGAAGACGGCCTCGATGATGAAGTCGGCGTCGGAGAAGCCCTCGGCCTTGTCCAGCACACCGGTGACCAGGGCCTTGAGGCGGTTGGCCTTGTCCTGGTTGATCCGGCCCTTGCCGAGCAGCTTCTCGATCTCGGCGTGGACATAGCCCACACCCTTGTCGACGCGCTCCTGGTCGATGTCGGTCAGGACGACCGGCACCTCCAGGCGGCGCAGGAAGAGCAGCGCCAGCTGCGAGGCCATCAGACCGGCGCCGACGACGCCGACCTTGGTGACCGGGCGGGCCAGGGACTTGTCCGGGGCACCGGCCGGGCGCTTGGCACGCTTCTGGACCAGGTTGAAGGCGTAGATCCCGGAGCGCAGCTCGCCGCCCATGATCAGGTCCGCGAGGGCCTGGTCCTCGGCGTCGAAGCCGGCGCTCAGGTCGCCGTCCTTCGCCGCGGCGATGATCTCCAGCGCGCGGTACGCGGCCGGAGCGGCGCCGTGCACCTTGGAGTCGGCGATGGCCTTGCCACGGGCGACGGCCTGGTCCCAGGCGTCACCGCGGTCGATCTCGGGGCGCTCCACCGTGACCGTGCCGTTCAGCACGTTCGCGGTCCAGATCAGCGACTGCTCCAGGAAGTCCGCACCCTCGAAGAGGGCGTCGGCGATCCCGAGCTCGAAGACCTGCTTGCCCCCCAGCTGACGGTTCTGGTTCAGCGAGTTCTCGATGATCACCGAGACAGCGCGGTCGGCACCGATCAGGTTCGGCAGCAGGGCGCAGCCGCCCCAGCCCGGGACCAGACCGAGGAAGACCTCGGGCAGCGAGAACGCCGGCAGCGCCTTGGAGACGGTGCGGTACGAGCAGTGCAGACCGACCTCGACACCGCCGCCCATCGCCGCGCCGTTGTAGTACGCGAACGTCGGGACCGCGAGGCCGGAGAGGCGACGGAAGACGTCGTGGCCGCCCTTGCCGATGGCGAGCGCGTCGTCGTGCTTCTTCAGCAGCTCGACGCCCTTGAGGTCGGCGCCGACCGCGAAGATGAACGGCTTGCCGGTGATACCGATACCGGTGATCGCACCCTCGGCGGCTTCCTTCTCGACCTGGTCGACGGCGGCGTTCAGGTTCGCCAGCGACTGCGGTCCGAAGGTCGTCGGCTTGGTGTGGTCCAGGCCGTTGTCCAGCGTGATGAGGGCGAACCTGCCCGCACCCGCCGGGAGGTCGAGGTGGCGTACGTGCGCCTGCGTGACGACCTCACCCGGGAACAGCTCGGCTGCGCCCTTCAGAAGCTCAGTGGTGGAACTCACTTGTTGCCTCCGTCGAAGTTCGGGTTCTCCCAGATGACCGTCGCGCCCATGCCGAAGCCGACGCACATGGTGGTCAGGCCGTAGCGGACTTCTCGCTGCTCCTCGAACTGGCGGGCCAGCTGCGTCATCAGACGCACACCCGAGGAGGCCAGCGGGTGGCCGTAGGCGATGGCGCCGCCGTACTGGTTGACGCGCGCGTCGTCGTCGGCGATGCCGTAGTGGTCGAGGAAGGCGAGCACCTGGACGGCGAACGCCTCGTTGATCTCGAAGAGACCGATGTCACCGATCGACAGACCGGCCTTGGCGAGGGCCTTCTCGGTCGACGGGATCGGGCCGTAGCCCATGACCTCCGGCTCGACACCCGCGAAGGCGTACGAGACGAGGCGCATCTTGACCGGGAGACCGAGCTCGCGGGCGACGTCCTCGGCGGCGAGCAGCGAGGCGGTGGCGCCGTCGTTGAGACCGGCGGCGTTACCCGCGGTGACGCGGCCGTGCGCACGGAACGGCGTCTTCAGACCGGCCAGGGACTCCAGCGTGGTGCCCGGACGCATCGGCTCGTCGGCGGTGACCAGGCCCCAGCCCGTCTCGCCGGCCTCGGCGTTGGTGCGGCGCACGGAGACCGGCACCAGGTCCTGCTGGATCTTGCCGTTGGCGTACGCCTTGGCGGCCTTCTCCTGGGAGCGGACCGCGTACTCGTCGGCGCGGAACTTGGTGATCTGCGGGTACCGGTCGTGCAGGTTCTCCGCGGTCATGCCCATGAAGAGGGCGGACTCGTCGACCAGCTTCTCCGATACGAAGCGCGGGTTCGGGTCCACGCCCTCGCCCATCGGGTGGCGGCCCATGTGCTCGACACCCCCGGCGACGACGACGTCGTACGCGCCGAAGGCGATCGAACCGGCCGTCGACGTGACGGCGGTCAGGGCGCCCGCACACATGCGGTCGATGGAGTAGCCGGGCACCGACTGCGGCAGACCGGCCAGGATTCCGGCGGTCCGGCCCAGCGTCAGGCCCTGGTCGCCGATCTGCGTGGTCGCGGCGATGGCGACCTCGTCGATACGGGCGGGGTCCAGGTCCGGGTTGCGGCGCAGCAGCTCCCGGATGGCCTTCACGACGAGATCGTCGGCGCGGGTCTCGTGGTAGATGCCCTTCGGGCCCGCCTTGCCGAACGGGGTGCGGACGCCGTCGACGAAGACGACGTCCCGGATGGTACGAGGCACGATGGCTCTCCTCCAGGGTGCGGGATGGCACTGCTGCGGAGCACGCCCCAGAGGCGCGCCGCACCCCCTCATGCTACTTGTGAGTAACCAGACTGCCCACCCCCCACGGCGGGAGCGGCGAAGGTCACATGCGGGCGGGGCGGGCGCGCGGCCGTTGCACCCTCCATTGCCGGACGCGCCGGACGCGCCGGACGCGCCGGACGCGCCGGACGCGCCGGGCAGGCCGGACACGCCGCGCAGGCCGCGCAGGCCGGAAATACCGATCGCCGGGCGGGCTCGCGATGAGCCCGCCCGGCGATGGACGAGACGGCGCGGCCGCGGGCCGCTCAACCTGGCCCGAATTCGACCTAGGAAAACCGCTCAGGCGGCCTCGGCCAGCGCGCGGACCAGCAGCGGCGCCACCTGTTCGACCTGCCAGCGCCGCGCCCCGTACGAGGTGAGCACGTCCTCGACCGCGCCCGGTGTCGGACTCTTCGGCGGCTCCCAGCAGACGCGGCGCACTGTATCCGGCGTGATGAGGTTCTCCTGCGGCATGTGCAGCCGCTCGGCGAGCTCCGACACCGCGGCCCGGGCCGCCGACAGCCGGGCGGCGGCTGCCGGGTCCTTGTCCGCCCAGGAACGCGGCGGCGGCGGGCCCGCGAGAGGCTGGCCCGGCTGAGGGAGCTCGGCTTCGGGCAGCGCCTTGGCCCGGTCGACGGCCGCCTGCCACTGCTCCAGCTGACGCCGTCCCATCCGGTGACCGAAGCCGGGCAGGGCGGTCAGGGCCTGGACATTGGCCGGCAGCGAGAGGGCCGCTTCGACGATCGCCGCGTCGCCGAGCACCTTGCCGGGCGAGATGTCGCGGCGCTGCGCGACCTGGTCGCGGGCGTTCCACAGCTCCCGTACGACCGCCATCTGGCGGCGACGGCGGACCTTGTGCATACCGGACGTGCGGCGCCACGGGTCCTTGCGCGGGGGAGCGGGGGGCGCCGCGGCGATCGCGTTGAACTCCTCCTGCGCCCACTCCAGCTTGCCCTGACGGTCGAGCTCCCCCTCCAGGGCGTTACGCAGATCGATCAGCAGCTCGACATCGAGCGCGGCATAGCGGAGCCAGGGGTCGGGCAACGGGCGGGTGGACCAGTCGACGGCGGAGTGCCCCTTCTCCAGCGCGTAGCCGAGCACGCTCTCGACCATCGCGCCGAGGCCGACCCGCGGGAATCCGGCAAGCCGCCCGGCGAGCTCCGTATCGAAGAGCCCGGTGGGGGTCATCCCTATTTCGCGCAGACAGGGCAGGTCCTGGGTGGCGGCGTGCAGGATCCACTCACTGCCGTGCAGTGCCTCGCCGAGCGACGACAGGTCGGGGCACCCGACCGGGTCGATCAGCGCGCTGCCCGCACCCTCACGGCGCAGCTGCACGAGATAGGCGCGCTGGCCGTAGCGGTAGCCGGAGGCGCGCTCGGCATCGACGGCGACGGGGCCGGTGCCCGCGGCGAAGGCCGCGACCACCCGGGCGAGGGCGTCGTCGGAGGCCACCACCGGGGGAATGCCCTCGCGAGGTTCGAGCAAGGGGATCGGCGCCGGGGCGACGTCGTCCGGGGGAGCGCCCCCGGTGGTTCGCAGTGAAGTGTCTGCTGCGGTCTCTTGGGCGTCGGTCACGTGTCAAGGGTATCTGTGTATGTACGGCGCCCGTCGACGGAACGTTCCGTCGACGGGCGCCGATGAATGTAAACCAGCCGGGTCCGTATCTCGGTACACGCCGGCCGGCGTGCGGGGGTCAGTGGATGATGCCCGTGCGCAGGGCCACGGCGACCATTCCGGCGCGGTCACCGGTGCCGAGCTTGCGGGCGATGCGGGCGAGGTGGCTCTTGACCGTCAGGGCGGAGAGCCCCATGGAGACGCCGATGGCCTTGTTGGACTGGCCCTCGGCAACCAGCCGGAGCACCTCCACCTCGCGGCCGGACAGTTCGCGGTAGCCGCCCGGGTGGCTCGGGGTGCCGGGGGGCCGGCGGTGCATACGGGCGGCATTGGCGCCGATGGGGGCGACGCCGGGTCGGGTCGGGTGGCCGATATTGGTGCGCGTGCCGGTGACGACATAGCCCTTCACGCCGCCCGCGAGGGCGTTGCGTACGGCGCCGATGTCATCGGCGGCCGAGAGGGCGAGGCCGTTCGGCCAGCCTGCGGCTCGGGTTTCGGACAACAGGGTCAGCCCGGAACCGTCGGGCAGATGGACGTCGGCAACACAGATGTCGCGCGGGTTGCCGACGCGGGGACGGGCCTCCGCGATGGACGACGCCTCGATGACGTCACGTACTCCGAGGGCCCACAGGTGGCGGGTGACGGTGGAACGGACGCGGGGGTCGGCCACGACGACCATGGCCGTCGGCTTGTTCGGGCGGTAGGCGACCAGGCTTGCGGGCTGCTCTAGGAGAACGGACACCAGGCCTCCTGGGGAGTGGCGGGACGGCCCGGCTCGGGGATGAAGCCGGGGCGAACCGTGCTTGAAGGGTCATTGACCTCTTCGGCAGCAGACCCGTCCTCCTTTAGAGGAAGATCACGATTTCATGCGTAACAATTCGGGCAAATCGGACGGGCGATCGATTGTACGAAAAGAATGCCGGTAGCTGTGCGAAGGCTGTGACGCAGCGTCACGGACAGGGCCCGGCTGCCGGGACGCGCGTCACGGCCCTGTGCGGAATGCTCCGGCCGCCGGGACGAGTGTGCGGGATCCGGGCTACGGCACCGGCGGCGGGACGCTGCAGGCGGGACGGGGTGTCCGGGGGTACGGCGGCGCGACCGGGCGTACGGGACCGGGGGTGCGGATACGGCGGCGGGACGGGGCGTGCGGGATCCGGCTGCGGAGCGATGGGCCTCGCCGGCGTGGGAAGCCGGGGTGCCGAACCGGCGTGCTGGACCCCCTTCCGGCGGCCGACGGGCCGAACCTGCGTCCTGGATCCGGTGCCGGACCGGCGAGAAGGAAATCGGCACAACGGAATCCGTGCGACACGGAACCGGCGTACGCCGGATCCGCCTCCGCGTCCGCCCTGATCACCCACACGGCGCATCCGGCCTACGCACCCACATGGCGCATCCGGCCCGCGCATCCGGCCCGCGCCGCCGGGGCCGGGCCGCCGGGGCCGGCCCGTGGAGCCCGCCCGCGCAACCCCCGCTACGGCGCCTGCGGCCCGCGCCGCTGGGGCAGTGTCACCACTGCCGCGTCGGCCGGTCCCGACGGCGGCAGACCGGCGATCTGGCACAGCAGATCTCCCCACGCCGCCAGGTGCGCCGCCGTGTCCGGCACCCCGCCACGCCCCTCGCGCGGCGTCCAGGACGCACGGATCTCGATCTGGGTCGCCGGGCGCCGCTCGGCCAGCGCCCCGAAGTAATGGGAACCGGCGCGGGTGACCGTGCCGCCCGCCTCCCCGTACAACAGGCCCCGCGCCTCCAGCGCGCCGGTCAGCCAGGACCAGCACACCTCCGGCAGCAGCGGGTCGGACGCCATCTCCGGCTCCAGCTCGGCGCGTACCAGCGTCACCAGCCGGTATGTGCCCTGCCAGGCGTCATGCCCGGCCGGATCGTGCAGCAGCACGAGGCGGCCGTCGGCGAGATCGTCCTCGCCGTCGACGACCGCCGCCTCCACGGCGTATGCGTGCGGAGCGAGGCGCTGGGGCGGCCGGGTCGGCTCCACTTCCAGCTCGGGGCGGAGCCGCGCGGAGCGCAACGCTTCCACCGCCGACCGGAACGCGGGCGGGACGGAACTGCCCTCCGCACTGTCCTTGCCGTCAGCGCTGTCGGAATGTTCGGAAAATTGTCCCTGAGCCGGAGCCATGCGGGGAAGAGTAGGCGGAACCGGAGCCTCGTGCAGGGAGGGACACCCTGCGGGACTCGGCTCCTTACCGCTTCATGCGAAGATTCTGTGCGTGAGCGCCAACCACAGCCCCTCGGGCCAGCAGACGAAGACCTCCGCCACCCATGAGTCGGCGTTTCTGAAGGCATGCCGCCGCGAGCCCGTGCCGCACACGCCGGTCTGGTTCATGCGTCAGGCGGGGCGCTCACTGCCCGAGTACCTGAAGGTGCGCGAGGGCATCGCGATGCTCGACTCCTGCATGATGCCGGAGCTGGTCACCGAGATCACGCTGCAGCCCGTACGCCGCCACAAGGTCGACGCGGCGATCTACTTCAGCGACATCGTCGTCCCCCTCAAGGCCATCGGGATCGACCTCGACATCAAGCCCGGCATCGGTCCGGTCATCGCGGACCCGATCCGTACCCGGGCCGACCTGGCCCGGCTGCGTGACCTCACGCCGGAGGACGTCCACTACGTCACCGAGGCCATCGGGATGCTCACCGCGGAACTCGGGTCGACGCCGCTCATCGGGTTCGCCGGTGCGCCGTTCACTCTCGCGAGCTACCTCGTGGAGGGCGGCCCGTCCCGCAGCCACGAGCGCACCAAGGCGATGATGTACGGCGAGCCGGAGCTCTGGGCCGAGCTGCTCGACCGGCTGGCCGAGATCACCGGTGCGTTCCTGAAGGTGCAGATCGAGGCGGGCGCCTCGGCCGTGCAGCTCTTCGACTCCTGGGTCGGCGCGCTCGCGCCCGCCGACTACCGCCGCTCCGTGATGCCGGCCTCCGCGAAGGTCTTCGACGCGGTTGCCTCGTACGGTGTCCCGCGCATTCACTTCGGTGTCGGTACCGGTGAACTGCTCGGGCTGATGGGCGAGGCGGGCGCGGATGTCGTCGGCGTCGACTGGCGGGTCCCGATGGACGAGGGTGCGCGCCGGGTCGGACCGGGCAAGGCGCTCCAGGGCAACCTCGACCCGGCGGTGCTGTTCGCGCCGACGGCGACGGTGGAGGCGAAGGCACGCGAGGTGCTGGACGCGGCCGCCGGTCTGGAGGGTCACATCTTCAACCTGGGGCACGGCGTGATGCCGACGACCGACCCGGACGCACTGACCCGGCTCGTCGAGTACGTCCACACGCAGACGGCCCGCTGAACCGGTCACCGAAACGCACGCTGCTCGCCGTGAAACCCTCGGGTGCCACGGCGAGCAGTGCATACGGGGGCGCTACGGGCAGTTGATGGGCGGGTTACCGGAGTTCACCCGGCAGAAGTCGGCACCGGCCCCGCCGTCGACGTGCCGTTCACGGTCGGGCCCGACGAGCGGGGCGATGACGAGTGAGGCGGCGCGGAACGCGCGTGCAGAGTTTCGGATCACGCGATCGATTCAACTCAACGTGTCCGTTGCGTCGCAATCGGTGACCGTGGGGGATCGTCCGTCCGCCCGATGGCGGAGAGTGCCCTACACACCCGCCGCGCGCACGGCCTGGACCGTCTTGCGTGCCGCCACCAGGACCGGGTCCCACACCGGCGAGAACGGCGGGGCGTATCCCAGGTCGAGCGCCGTCATCTGCTCCACCGTCATCCCCGCGGTGAGTGCGACCGCCGCGATGTCGACGCGCTTCGCCGCTCCGTCCCGGCCCACGATCTGTACGCCGAGCAGCCGGCCCGTGCGGTACTCCGCGAGCATCTTCACCGTCATCGGCTGAGCGCCCGGGTAGTAGCCCGCCCGCCCCGTCGACTCGATCGTCGCCGTGACGAACCGCAGCCCCGCCGCGCGGGCGTCCTTCTCCCGCAGCCCCGTCCGGGCGATCTCCAGGTCGCAGACCCTGCTGACCGCCGTCCCGACCACGCCCGGGAATGTCCCGTACCCGCCGCCCGCATTGGAGCCGATGATCTGGCCGTGCTTGTTGGCGTGGGTGCCCAGCGCGATATGCCGGGTGCGGCCCGCCACCAGGTCGAGAACCTCGACGCAGTCACCGCCCGCCCAGATGTTGTCGTGCCCGACGACCCGCATCGAAAGATCGGTGAGCAGACCACCGTGCGGGCCGACCGGGAGGCCGGCCGCGCGGGCCAGCGTCGTCTCCGGTTCGACGCCGATGCCGAGCACCACCACGTCCGCCGGGTAGGTCCCCTCCTCCGTGGCGACCGCGGTGACCCGGCCGTCGGCACCAGTGATGATCTTGCTGACCCGGGCCCGGTTCACGGTCGTGATGCCCAGACCGTCCATCGCGTCATGGACCAGGCGCCCCATGTCGGGGTCGAGCGTCGCCATCGGCTGCTCCCCGCGGTTGAGGACCGTCACCTCGAAGCCGTGCTTCAGCAGCGCCTCCGCCATCTCGACGCCGATGTAACCGGCGCCCACCACGACCGCGCGCCGGCCGGGCGCCCGGTCCAGGGAGTCCAGCAGCGCCTGGCCGTCGTCCAGGGTCTGCACCCCGTGCACCCCGGCCGCGTCCATGCCGGGCAGCGCGGGGCGCACCGGCCGGGCACCGGTCGCGATCACCAGCTTGTCGAAGTCGGCCCAGTACGTCTCGCCGGTCTCCCGGTCCAGCGCGCGCACCCGCTGCCCGGCGACATCGATCTCCGTCACCTCGGTGCGCATCCGCAGATCGATGGCGCGGGCCCGGTGCTCCTCGGGCGTACGGGCGATGAGGTCGTCCCGCTGCTCGACGTCCCCGCCGACCCAGTAGGGGATGCCGCAGGCGGAGTACGAGGTGAAGTGGCCGCGCTCGAAGGCGACGATGCCCATCTCGTCCGGCCCCTTGAGCCTGCGGGCCTGGGACGCGGCGGACATGCCCGCCGCGTCCCCACCGATGACCACCAGTCGCTCCGCTGCCATGCCGGGTCCCTTCGAGCGTCGAGTCCGAAGGGTCCACGCTACGGCCCTCAGGGAGCGGACGGAGTCTCCGGAGGTACGGGGGCGTGCTCGGCCGCCCGGGGCGTGGCCCGCCGGGGGAGTCGGGTGCGCACCAGCCGCCAGAGCAGCAGCAGCGCGGCCGCGGCCGCCAGGAACGGCGCCGCCGCACCCACCGCCATCGCGATCCACTTCACCATGGTCACGAACGCGTGCCAGCCGCCGCCGAGCGCGTCCACGAACCCCGGATCGTCGTCGTCCGCGCCCTGAGCCGCCGACTCCGGCTCGGAGAGGTCGAGGGTGATCGTCGCCAGGGTGGTGCGGTCCTTGAGCGACTCCTGCCGGGCGAGCAGCGACTCCAGCTCTGCCTGGCGATTGCTCAGTTCCCCTTCCAGGGCGACCACATCGGCAATCTTCTCGGCCCGGTCCATCAGTTTCCGGACCCGGGCGACGCTCGCCCGCTGGGTGGCGATCCGGCTCTCCACGTCGACGACCTGATCGGTGACGTCCTTGGCCTCCGACGTACGGGACAGCAGCTTCCCGCCGCCCGCCAGCTTCCGCAGCACGGCGTCGTACTCGGCCTGCGGCACCCGCAGCACCAGGTGCGACGTCTCGCGCAGGTCGTCGATCCGGTCGGTGGACTCGTTCGCCACGAGCCCGCCCGCATCCTCCGCGACCGAACGGGCCGCCGCGGCGGCCTTCGGCACGCTCTTCACCTCCACGGAGAGCGAGGCCTTCCGGATGACATGGGTGGTGGTCAGCGCGGGGGACCCGGTCGACCGAGCCGGGCTGCCGTCGGTGGCACCCCGGTCCGACTTCCCGCCGGCGGAGTCGGCGCGCTCCGCAGGAGCTGCCGCCTTGTTGTCCGCGGAGTCCGCCATGCTCTTGCTGTCAGAGCTGTCGTCGGCGCCGCCGCAGCCGCTCAGCACGAGCAGCGCGGCAAGCATCCCGGCGGCGAGCACCGCGCGCGGACGACGGGTGGACGAACGGCTCGAATGACGCGCTCTCTGCATAACTGCTCCCCCTGGGCGGGTGGTTGATGGTGTCGGTTCGACGTGCGAGACGGGGGTGCGGGTTGCCCTTTACCGGTTTCGAAGCGGTCACGGTCAGGACTCGGAAGAGGTTTGAGAGAGTGGAGGCATGCAGCGTTCAACACACCGCGTGGACACAGGTACGGGTCATGTCGTCGTCATCGGCGGCGGCATCGCCGGACTCGCAGCCGCCCACCGGCTCATCGGCGCAGGACTGAGGGTCACGCTCCTGGAGGCGACCGACCGGCTGGGCGGCAAGCTCATGACCGGTGAGATCGCCGGCACCCGGGTCGATCTGGGTGCGGAGTCGATGCTGGCCAGACGACCCGAGGCGGTCGACCTGGCGCGCGCCGTCGGGCTCGGCGACCGGCTTCAGCCGCCCGCCACCGCCACCGCGTCGGTCTGGACGCGGGGCGATCTGCGGCCGATGCCCAAGGGGCATGTGATGGGTGTCCCGGGCGACCCCGCAGTACTCAGTGGGGTGATCTCCCCGGAGGGTCTCGCCCGCATCGCGCAGGAACGGGACCTCACGCCGACCGCGGTCGGCGACGATGTCGCGGTCGGCGCGTATGTCGCCGACCGGCTGGGCCGCGAGGTCGTCGACCGGCTCGTGGAGCCCCTGCTCGGCGGCGTCTACGCGGGCGACGCCTACCGGATCTCGATGCGCGCCGCCGTGCCGCAGCTCTTCGAGGTGGTCCAGGAGGGCGGCTCGCTGCTCGACGGCGTGCAGCGCATCCAGCGGCAGGCCGCAGCCCGGCAGCAGACCGGCCCGGTCTTCCAGGGCATCGACGGCGGCATCGGCACCCTGCCGGAAGCGGTTGCCGACGCCGTGCGCGCCGGAGGCGGCGAGATCCTCACCGCCACGCCCGTCCTGGGCCTGACCCGTACCGCCGACGGCTGGGACGTCCGCACCGACACCCGGGTGATCGCCGCCGACGGCATCGTCCTCGCAGCCCCCGCCTGGTCCGCGTCGACGCTGCTGGCCGCCGAGTCCCCGACCGCATCCGCCGAGCTCGCGGGCGTCGAGTACGCGTCGATGGCGCTGGTCACCCTGGCGTTCCGGCGCTCCGACGTGGCGGCCATGGGCGCCCTCGACGGGCGCTCCGGCTTCCTGGTACCGCCCGTCGACGGCCGTACGATCAAGGCCTCCACCTTCTCCACCCACAAGTGGCAGTGGGTCGCCGACGCCGCCCCCGACCTGTTCATCCTGCGCACCTCGGTCGGCCGGTACGGCGAGGAGGACCATCTCCACCGCGAGGACACCGAACTCGTCGACGTCTCGCTCCGTGACCTCGCCGACGCCACCGGACTCGCCGCGAAGCCGGTGGACACCGAGGTCACCCGGTGGATCGGCGGCCTGCCCCAGTATCCCGTCGGCCATCTGACCCGGGTCGCCCGGATCCGCGACGAGGTCGCCAAGCTGCCGGGCCTGCGAGTCTGCGGAGCGGTGTACGACGGGGTCGGCATCCCCGCCTGCATCGCCGGCGCCCACCGGGCCGCGGACGAGATCGTCGCGGACATCGCGGGCGGGACCGCGGGAGAGATCATTGCCACTGGGACCCTGGTTCAGGGCACACGGAGCGAGGCGGGACAATAGCCGTATGAGTGCGTCTGAGAAGATTCCGAACGCCGGTAAGAAGGCCAAGGACCTCAACGAGGTCATCCGCTACACGCTGTGGTCCGTCTTCAAGCTGCGCGATGTGCTGCCCGCCGACCGTGCCGGTTACGCCGACGAGGTCCAGGAGCTGTTCGACCAGCTCGCGGCCAAGGACATCACCGTCCGTGGCACCTACGACCTGTCCGGCCTGCGTGCCGACGCCGATGTCATGATCTGGTGGCACGCGGAGACGGCGGACGAGCTGCAGGAGGCGTACAACCTCTTCCGGCGCACCAGGCTGGGCCTGGCGCTGGAGCCGGTCTGGTCGAACATGGCGCTGCACCGCCCCGCCGAGTTCAACAAGTCGCACATCCCGGCGTTCCTCGCCGACGAGACGCCGCGCAACTACATCAGCGTGTACCCCTTCGTGCGCAGCTACGACTGGTACCTGCTGCCCGACGAGGACCGCCGCCGCATGCTCGCGGACCACGGCAAGATGGCCCGCGGCTACCCGGACGTCCGCGCCAACACCGTGGCCTCGTTCTCGCTCGGCGACTACGAGTGGATCCTCGCCTTCGAGGCCGACGAGCTGCACCGCATCGTCGACCTCATGCGTCATCTGCGGGCCTCCGAGGCGCGGATGCACGTCCGCGAGGAGGTCCCCTTCTACACGGGCCGCAGGAGGTCCGTCGCAGACCTGGTGGCCGGGCTCGCGTAGCGAGCGGGCTCCGACCACCCCAACCCGGAAGATCAGACGGCGGGCGCCGGCGCACGGCTGTGCGCTGCCTGCCGCTCCAGCGACACCGGGTTCGGCTTCGGGTTCGCCGAGGGCTTCGGCCTGCGGCGTTCCCGAGACCTGCGGGGAAGCGCACCGCCCTTCCCCGCAGGTCCCCGGCCTGCCTCCGTGTGGGCCGTTCGCATGTTCCCGCGGGGGCACGACGGTCCGTGCCGCCCCGCCGCACGAGCGTTCACCGGCCAGGAACGGCTTCGCCCCGTACCTCGTAGCCGACGGCCGGTGCGCCCGTTCATCGTCGCCGACCGGGCGCACCGTCGCTGTGCCCGCTCGTACGCGTCGGCCGGATCCTTGCTGCCGAAGACGAGATGAGCCATGGATCACCTGTGCGCCGAACCGCGGCGTGTCCGGTTCGGTCCGGTCACCGTTTCTGTCCCCCCGGCCGCCCCGGTCCGGACGAAGCCGAGCTGCCGTGTGACCGGCGCCGCCGCAGGTCCTCGCGGGAAGACTTCGGGACCGCCCCCTGTACACGGCATCGCCCATTCGGAGATCCTCGGTGACTGTGACCGAGAAGAAGAGCGATACAGCGTGGCCCGGGGGCATCAGCGCGATCACCCTGTTCGTCGAGGACCTGGACACGACGAAGCGTTTCTACCGGGAGGTCTTCGGGCTGCCGGTGACCTACGAGGACGACGACTCGGCCGTATTCGGCTTCGCGAACACCCTCATCAACCTGCTGAGGGCCCCTGCCGCGCACGAGCTGATCGAGCCCGCGCGCGTCGCGGCTGCCGACACCGGATCCCGACTCCAGCTCACCCTCACCGTGGACGACGTGGACGCGATGTGCAAGGAGTTGGCCACGCGTGGTGTGACGCTGCTCAACGGACCGATGGACCGGCCCTGGGGCATACGGACCGCCAGCTTCCGCGACCCCGGCGGCCACATCTGGGAAATCGCCGAGTGACCGGGGGAGGCACCGGCGGACATCGAGCGCGAGGTGCTGTTCGCGGCCCCGGCCGGCCACCTCACCGGCCGGGGTGTTCGCGTCAGAGGTGAGGGTCCCGGTGTGCTGTGCGGCCGTCGCCCGTGAGCGCGGCCCGCAGAGCCGGATCGTCGACGGCGCCGACCCCTCGTACGGCGACCGCCGCCAGCACGTCACGGTCCGCGCCGCCCGCCGGGGCGGCGTACGAGTCCAGCAGCCGCTGTCCCGTGGGAGAGGCCCAGGAGTCCCACGGATGGATCTCCAACCGGGCGATGACCAGGCAGCCGAGCGTCATGACGAGCGGCAGTCCGAACCAGACCCACTCGGTCGTCAACGGACCGCCGTGGCCTTGCTCCTGACCGGGCAGCAGCAGCGCCGCACCGGCCATCGCGACCTCCAGCAGCGCCGCGCCGCGCACCATGCGTACCGCCGATGCGAGGTCCGTCCGTTCGCCGCCGGGCAGGGCCAGACCCGCGGCGACGAGCCGGTCGGCGAGGGCGCGCACGGCATCGGCTGCGGCGGTGGCCGCACGTATCGGAGGGATCAGCGACTGCCCCGCCGGCCCGATGGCACGGATCACCGTCCGTTCGACCTCGTCCCGGCCCTCCGGGTCGACGACCGTCGCCCACCCGGTGTGGGCGAGGAACAGGCGCCTGCGCAGATGCATGGTGACGAGCGCGAGATCGGCGACCCGGTGCGGGCCACCGGCCAGGAACGCCGTCTCGTACAAGGTCAGTTCGACATCACCGGGGTCCCGGGCCCGGTCGACGGCTGCGGCGGCGAGGCAGAGCCGGAGGCAGGAGAGAGCCGCCGCACCCGATGCGACCAGCAGCAACAGAACCCAGAGCATGTCCGAGTTCTATGCGAGGCGGGCGGGGGAGCGCCATGGCCTGTTCAGTATTCGGAATTCGGACCCGCGTGCGAGGTGCCGGCGTCAGGAGCTGCTGCTGCAGCTCGACCCCCCGCAGCTGGATCCACTGCTGCTTGAACAACTGCTGCTGGAACAGCCGGAGCCGCCCGACCCGCCGCAACTGGATCCGGAACTGCCACCGCACCCGCTGCCCCCGCCCGGCGTACCGCTGGAGCTCCCGCAGCCGGAGCCGGAACCGCCCGAACCGGCGCACCACACCGTCGCGACGAAGTGGTCGTTGCTGCCGGAGGAGGAGTGAGAGGGCGACATCGGCCGCATCCTGCCGGCCGTCCGCATCCGTGCGGCCGCCGCCAACTGCGCCCGCAGTACGGGATCGGGCAGTGCGCGCAGCCCCAGATTCGCCACGAGGTGGGCGGGTTCGGCGGTGTAGGCATGGGCGGCGCGGTACTGCTCGGCGGCGTGCCGTCCCGCCCTGGTGATCCGGGCGCGGGCGACGCCCGCGCAGATCAGCCCGATCGGAATGCCGACGAACAGGGCGGGCAACACCTTGACGATGAAGGGAAGGGAGAAGTCGAGCTCGTCGGACTCCGCCATGAACTGTGACACCGTCACCGCCAAGGAGGCCGGGATGGCCAGCAGGCAGCCCAGCCCCTGGAACAGGCCCCAGCGGCGCCACTTCACGGTGGCCTCCGGTGCGGCCAGCAGTCCGCGGGCCGCGAGTCCGTCACCGATCTCCTGCACCGCCGGGTGCCGCATCACCGCATCCCGCAGGGTGTGCAGCGCACCGCTGGGGGCGGCGGCGTGTTCCTGGAGAACGGCTCGCTCCACCGGGTCGTGGGCGGTCGGCCGTTGGACGGAGACGATGCCGGGACCGCCGACCGCCAGACGTCCGTCCGTCTGCATGGCGGCGAGTGCGGTGTCCACGACCCTGCCGGGCCCACCGTTCAGGAATGCCACTTCGTAGAGGTCGTGGGCGGGGCCACCGGGGCCGCGCCGGGCCTTCGAGATCCCCACGATCAGGAGGGTCGAGGAGACCGCGACGGCCAGCGTCACCAGCAGGGCGACGATGTTCATTCCGGTCACCTCCCGACGAGCGCGGCGCGGGCGGCCCGTACCAGCCGGGTCGTGCGGCGGGGCGGCCTGGAGGCCGCGCGGTCCTGCCACCAGGTGGTCAGCCGGCGCCGGGCGGCGTCGTCGGTGGGGCGCCCGGCGATCAGCAACTGCTCGGCGAAGTCCAATGCGTCGCGCCGGTATCCGGCGGCCATGGGGCGGGTCCTGGCGTACGCGAGAAAGGCGCGCCGGAAGCCGTCCCCGAGGATTTCGGGCAGCTCGGGCGCTACCTTGGCGACGACATCGGCCCGCTTGGCGGCCAGCGCGCGGCTCTGGACACCGAGGCGGCGGGGGTCGAAGCCCTCGGGGGCGGGGGTACCGGCGACGAGGGCGGAGAGCAGCGCGGTCTGGGCGACGGCGGCGCGGTCGCGGGCGGCATCGGTCGCGGGCCCGGGGGAAGAAGCGGTGAGGTGCCCGGCGGTCCCGATCCGGGCGACACCGTCTCCGGACGTTCCGGCTCCCTGCCCCTGTCCGGGCCCCTTCTTCCCCGCCGCGTCCAGCGTGGCGCGGATGGCCGTCAGTTCGCCCGCCAGCTCCTGCGTGGGCGGGAAGTCGGCGTCGCGCTCCAGCAGTACGCCCGGCGGGTCGACCCGCGAGCGGAGTTCGGCGAGCACGTCGAGGACGGGCCGGGTCACCGGGTGGGCGTGCGTGTCGTGCCAGACGCCGTCCTTCTCGATGCCGCCCGCCACATGCACGTACGCGATCGCCTCCACCGGCAGCTCGTCGAGCGCTCTCGCGGGATCCTCGCCGCGGTTGACGTGGTTGGTGTGCAGGTTGGCCACGTCGATCAGTAGCCGGACCCCGGTGCGTGCGACCAGCTCGGCCAGGAACTGGCCCTCGGTCAGCTCCTCGCCCGGCCAGGCGATCAGCGCCGCGATGTTCTCCAGCGCCAGGGGCACCGGCAGCGAGTCCTGCGCGATCCGGACGTTCTCGCACAGGACGTCCAGCGCGTCCCAGGTCCGCGGCACGGGCAGCAGGTGGCCCGCTTCGAGCCCCGGCGACGCGGTACGTGTTCCCCCGGCCCGTACGAAGGCGATGTGCTCCGTGACCAGGGGTGTGCCCAGCAGCGTGGCCCGCGCGGCAAGGTCCGCGAGCCGGCCGGGGTCGGGGCGGTCGGCCCCGCCGAGCCCCAGCGAGACGCCGTGCGGGACGACGGTCACGCCGCGGGCGCGGAGCCGTACCAGGGAGTCGGGCAGATGGTCGGTGCAGAGGTTCTCCGCGACCGCTTCCACCCAGCCGATCCCCGGCAGTGCCTCCACCGCATCCGCGATCTCCGGCCGCCAGCCGATGCCGATTCCCAGTTCCATGGTGTCCCCCTCCTCCACTACCTGCAGGGGTGATGGCCCCGACGGGCAGCGCGCAATCCGAAGAGGGGGACGTTCAGAGCAGGATTTGAGGTTCCGGCCAGGGGGACCGTTGCGTGGACCGGTGCGGTCCCGCTCAGGGCATCGGCATCGTGGACGGACGCGAGGTGAAGGACTGGTCCCCGGTCGGCTCCGCGGGCACCGGCAGCGGCAGCACCCCGCCCCCGGACGGCGGGGGCGGCCCGGTCGGGCTGGCCGTCGCCGCGCCCGCCGCTTCGCGGGCGATCGCGTCGAAGTCGACGAAGCCGGTGCCCTCCAGCATGGTGATGTGGTCGAGCACGGTCTGGTTGGCGTCGGTCGCCAGCTGACGGATCAGCGAATTGCGGGTGGTGTTCCGGACCTGGGCGATCAGCGCGAAGACCCTGCCGTGCGCGGCCCGCAGCAGATTGGCGAACTTCCGCTCGTAGTCCTCGCCGCTCGCCGCTGTCAGCTCGCGCAGCCATCCCTGCTGCTGCTCGTTCGGCTGGTTCGGCAGTTCCACCCCGAGCTTGGCGGCCACGTCCCGGGCCCGGCGGTCCAGATCCGTGTGCCCGACCACCAGATGATCCCCGGCGGCCTTGACCGCCTCGCTCGGCGCGCGCTGGATGGCCTGCTGCCCGGCGGGCAGTTCCCACAGGCCGGCCAGGCGCACCTTCACGAGGAAGTCCCGGTCGGTCGCGGAGAGCGGTCCCCACTGCGTTGCGACGGACGACGCGTTGAGGTTGGCCTGACCGGTGCCGGAACGGTCGGCGTAGGACCAGACGGGGTAGGCGAGCGCGCCGAGCGTGGCGACAAGTGCCGCGATGATGAGGGCAGTTCCGTTGATGCGTCGCAACAAGGTTTCTCCCGGACCGAGGCGTGACGGCGTCGAATCAACCGTCCGGTTCCAACGACCGGCGACTGACTGGTCGTTCAAGATACTGGTCAGTAGTGCCGGTGACGGCAGTATCGGGAGATACGTATCGGCGCACCGAAGTGTTCAGCGGCGCAGTGCCGGATGGTCGGCGACCACCGTGCAGGATCCCGGGGCGATCTCCGTGAACCCGGCGTCACGCACCACCGGCAGTCCGCTCACGGTGAGTTCCGCCCAGCGGGTGGTGTCCGGGGTGGCGACGGAGAGCGGGAAGCCCGCCTCCCGCCACACCTTGCGCTCCGTATCCGACAGCTCCCACCAGGCGAGCTGCGCACCGTGCCCGGCCTGTGCCATCTCCTTGCCCGCGGACATGTCGAGCTCCGGGTTCAGCCAGAGCACCGGGCCGGACGAGTCGGGTGCGGCGGGCGGCTCGGGGTCGTCCAGGTCCGTCCCCGACACCTGGAGCTTCGCCAACTCCTTCGGCCAGCCGTCCAGCGGAACCGGCGGGAACACCCGCACCTCGGCGCTCTCACCCGTGACCGTGATGCCGGGCAGCGCGGACGCCTTGCGCCACTCCGCGCCGCGCGCCCGCCGCACCACCTTGCGGATCCGGGCGTCCTGCCAGTCGCGCATCACCTGCGCCCACTCGCCCTCGCCGACCGACCGCTCGTCGGAGAGCATGACGAGGACGGCGCGGGCGGCGGTGTGCAGCGCGTCGGTGCGGGCCGGGGGGTCGGTCTTCTCGATGTGCACCACCAGCGGAAGCACGTACTGCGGTGCCTCGTCGCGGCTGGTCGGCTCGGAGTGGAACGGGGAATCCGAGGGAGCCGGGGCGCCGGACGGGGACTGGGGTGCGAAGGTGTCGTTGCTGCTCACTCGTCCCAGTCTGCCAGTCGCCCGGCCCCGGCTCCTTGGCGGAATGAAACGGTCCGGGTGAGGATGCACCGCATGAAGAGCGATCTCTTTTCCAGCGAGAACATGGTCCAGCCAGCAACCGCCCCTGGAATGACCCTGCAGAACGCCAAGTCCATCAAGTACGCCGTCAACGGCGAGATGCACGCCCGCCAGGGATCGATGATCGCCTTCCGGGGCAATCTCCAGTTCGAGCGCAAGGGCCAGGGCCTCGGCGGCATGCTGAAGCGCGCCGTCACCGGCGAGGGGCTGCCGCTGATGGCGGTCCGGGGGCAGGGCGAGGCGTGGTTCGCGCACGAGGCCGCCAACTGCTTCATCGTGGACATGGAGCAGGGCGACGTCCTCACCGTCAACGGCCGCAACGTCCTCTGTTTCGACCCCACCCTCGCGTACGAGATCAAGACCGTGAAGGGCGCCGGGATAGCCGGCGGCGGGCTCTTCAACAGTGTTTTCAGCGGTTACGGCAAGCTCGGCCTGATCTGCGAGGGTCACCCGATCGTGATCCCCGTCACGGCGCAGCAGCCGGTGTACGTCGACACCGACGCGGTCGTCGGCTGGAGCGCCCAGCTCAGCACCTCGCTGCACCGCTCGCAGAGCATCGGCTCGATGATCCGCGGCGGCTCCGGCGAGGCGGTCCAACTGATGCTGCAGGGCGAGGGGTTCGTGATCGTCCGGCCCAGCGAGCTCAAGCCCGAGAAGGCGTCGGCCAACTGAACCTGACAGGAGTGGGCCGACGGTACGGCCTCGGCGGACCATGGGTGCTGCGCGGGGTCGACCTCGACCTGCCCGCACACACCCTGGTCCGGATCGAGGGCGCCAACGGCACGGGAAAGTCGACGCTGTTGAGGCTGATCTCCGGGATCGACGCCCCGACGGAGGGCCGCATCACCGGCCGACGGCCGCGCACGGCGTATGTCCCCGAGCGCTTCCCGGCGGCGCTGCCCTTCACCGCCGCCGGTTACCTCGTCCACCTCGGGCGGATCCACGGTCTGCGGACCCCGGAGGCGACCGGGCGGGCGCAGGAGTGGCTGGCGCGCTTCGGGGCCGCCGGCCACGCCCGTACCCCCCTGTCCGAACTCTCCAAGGGCACCAGCCAGAAGGTCGCCGTCGCCCAGGCGCTGCTCGCCGAACCGGAGCTCCTGGTCCTGGACGAGGCCTGGACCGGCCTGGACACGGCGGCCCGCGGCGAACTGGACCGCGCGGTCGCGGAACGGGTCACGGCCGGGGCCACCGTCGTCTTCGTCGACCACGATCCGCGCCGGCTGGCCGGGGCGGTCGACGTCACCCACCGGATCGAGGGGCACCGGCTCGTCCCTGTGACGGCGGCGGAGACCGGGGACGGGACGGCCGGGCCGCGGGTACGCATCGAGGTCCAAGGCGCGTTCGGGGCCGCCCTTCCCCCGGGGCTGCCCGGCGCACCGGTGCAGGAGCCCCGGACCGACGGAACCGTCCGGCTCACGGTCGCGGCCGTGCACTCCGACGCACTCCTGCGCGCTCTGCTCACAGCCCGCCCGTCCTGGCACATCACACACCTGTCGGCGGCAGCGGCACCCGAACCGGCGCCCCGGACCGAACCGTCAGAGGCCCGGCAGACACGATGACCGCCCTGATCCGCTACCAGGCCGCCCTGTTGCTCCGCTCCCAGCGCTGGCTCGCCCCCGTTCTCCTGTACGCCGTCTTCCTCGCCGTCGGAGTCCAGTCGGGGCAGCCCGTGCTCGACTCGCTCGGTTACGCCGCCGCCGCGCTCCTGCCCGTCACCGCCTGGCTCGTCCAGCTCTGTGCCACCCAGGAACCACCCGCCGCCCGGACCGTCGCCGCCGCGGTGGCGGGGCAGCCGCGGGTCCATCTGGCATCGCTGCTCACCGCAGTGGGCTCTGCCGGACTACTGGGCACGGCGGCCACCGCGATCGTGCTGCTGATCAGCGATCCGGCCAACGCCGACCACACCGTCCGCGTCCCGCTGCTGCCCGCCGCACTCGCCGGGCTGCTCGCCGCCGCCTGCTGCGCGCTGCTGGGAGCGGCGGTCGGCGCCCTGTGCACCCGCCCGGTGGTGCACCGTCGCGGCTGGTCGGTCGCGACCACCGCGCTCGCCGCCCTGCTGTCCCTGGTGACCACCGGATCGCCCGCGAAGTACGCGGTCACGGGACTGGTCACCGGTTCGCTGACCGGAGCGGTACACATCCCCGTCCTGCCCCTGATCTGCGCCGCCGCGGCGGCCTGCGCGGTGGCGGCGGTCGTCTGCAGGCTCACTTCGCTGCGCGGATGAGTAGGCTCCCAGGCATGGACGAGCGCCTGGACGAGCCGTACTGCGAGACGCCCGACACGAGGCCCGTGCCGGCGGATTCCGGTCCCCCGTACGCCGAATGCGTGCTGTGCCGGAAGCCGACCGAGTACCCGGAGTCGGTCAAGGGCATCACGCTCTGCCCGGTCTGCGAATGGCAGGAGGCACAGCGCACGGCCTGCTCCGGCTAGCTGCTGTCGTCAGGGGGTGTGCGGCGTCCGGCCGGCGTCCGGTCGGCTCCCCATCAGCTCGGAGACCTTCACGAAGCGGTACCCGCGCCTGCGCAGTTCCGGTACCACCTGGCCCACGGCCTCGGCCGTGACGGGGGCGGCGCTGCGCGTGCAGTGCATGACGACCAGGGACCCCGGCTTCACTCCGGCCAGCACCTGCTCGGCCACCGCGTTCGCGTTCGTCGCGAACGCGTCGCCGCTGACCACGTCCCACTGCACCGCCGTCACTTTCTCGGACGCCAGCGTGCGCAGCGCCGCATCGTCGTAGCAGCCGCCGGGGAAGCGGAAGTACGGCACCACATGGAGCGCGCCCGTTTTCCGGATCGCCCTGAAGGCCCGCTCCACGTCGGCGCGCATATCGGCCTTGCCCAGGACCGGAAGTCCGTAGCAGGGCGAGGTGAAGGCGTAGTGGCTGTAGGAGTGGTTGGCGATCTCGAAGAGGGGGTCGGTGCCGATGGACCGGGCCTGCGTCGGGTACTCGTCCGCCCACCGCCCCGTCATGAACACGGTTGCGGGCACCTTCAGGCGGCGCAGCAGCGCGATCAGCTCCGGGTTGTCGAAGTGCTCGCCCGCGGCTGCGCGCGGACCCTCGTCGGCTGTCATGTCGGCGTCGAAGGTGAGCGCCACGACCTTGTCCGTGGTGTTCCGCGCGCGTTTGAAGACCGGTGTCAGCCCGGCCCGGTCCGGTGCCATCGTGGGTGGCTGGTTCTCCGCGGGCGTGGGCTTCACGGACGGTGACGGCGGCGGGGTGGCGGACTGTGCCTGCCGGGGGGCGTGGGTGACGTGTGAACCCGCGCTCTTTGACAAGGTGTCAGCACCGCAGCCGATCAGAACAGTGCTCAGAGTGACACTCAAAGTGGCCACTGCGGTCAATTTTCGTACAGAGTTGGTCACTTATGGAAAGTAGTCGATCGTCCCGGGATGAGCCCGGTGCGGCGCTCCTCCGGATCGAATCCGTCCCCGGAATTGCCCGGCCCGTCGAGTCGCGCGCGGCCGTCGAGCAGGAAATCCGCGCGAGGCCGAGCAGCCGCCGCGCGGCCGCGCCTGCGCGCCGCGGACGGGGCCTTCACCGACCGGCAGCGGCCGACGCCCGCTCCGGTACGGGGGCGGCGGACCGCACCGCCCCCGTACCGCTCAGCGCCTCAGAGCCTGTCGGGTGACCTCTGATCGGGCGGCCACGCCCTGGCACGCACGCTTCCCGCGTTGCCGAAATGTCCTAGTAGCTCCTTCCCCAGGCTCTCGGCTTCGTTCGAGCAGGGGAGACCCCATCCGAGGACATCCCGCCGCCTTGGAATCGCACGCACCAGACCGCGTCCGCTATCCGATCGAAGGTCACCCGACAGGCTCTCAGCGCCAAGGACCCGTCACCGCGAATGTCGTCCCCGGTGTGTAGCAGTTCACGAACATCGTCGCGCCGTCCGGCGCGAACGTGACCCCGGCGAACTCGCCCCACTCCGGATTCTCCGCCGTCCCGATGTTCTGCCGGCCGCGCGCCATCGCGTACACCTCGCCGTGCCGCGTCACGCCGAACACATGCTGGGCGCCGTTGCCGTCCTCGCACACCATCAGCCCGCCGTCGGACGTCAGACAGATGTTGTCGGGGGACTCACCGGGCAACTGCACGTCCGTACCCGGACCGAAGACGACCACCAGCGTGAGGCGGCGCCGCTTCGGCTCGTACCGCCACACCTGCCCGAAGTGGTCGGCAGCCGAGCCCGCCGCGCTCTGCGCGAAGCTGGAGACGAAGTAGACCGACGAGCCGCCCCAGTAGCAGCCCTCCAGCTTCTGGGCGTGCGTGATGCCCTTCGGGCCGAAGTCCTGGAACCGGATCGGCGTTCCGGCGGCCTGCGGATCCGGTACGGGAACCCACTCGATCCGGTCGAAGCTCGCACCGGTCTCCTGGATGACCGAGAGGTCGGGGACACCGGGCACCCGCATCGCCTGCAGTTCGCCGCCGGCCCGTAGCGAGCCGGTGCCGCCGAGCGGTTTCTCCGGAAGGAAGCGGTAGAAGAGCCCGAACGGCTTGTCGAACGCGTCCTCCGTCTCGTACACGATCCCGTTGTTCGGATTGATCGCGATCGCCTCGTGCTGGAAGCGGCCCATCGCGGTGAGCGGCACGGCTCCGGTGCGGCGCGGGTCGGCGCCGTCCACTTCGAAGATGAAGCCGTGGTCCTTGGCGTAGCCGTTGGTGCCGGCCCGGTCCTCGGTCTCCTCGCAGGCCAGCCAGGTGTTCCACGGGGTTCGGCCGCCCGCGCAGTTCACCGCCGTGCCGGCGATGGCCACGCGTTCACCGAGGACCGCGCCCCGGCTGTCGAGCTCCAGCGCCGTGCAGCCGCCCTTGCCCATCGGGTCGTAGGTGAGGCCGTCGACGGTCGGGACCGGGATCTTCGCGGTGACCCGGTTCTCGTGGTTGCGGACGAGATGGACGCGGCCTCGGTGGCCGGTGAACGCCGCCATGCCGTCGTGGTTGCTGGGGACCCGGCCCTCGCCGGAGCGGAGCTGGTCGCCCTCCCGGGACAGGACGCGGTAGCGGAACCCCTGCGGCAGATCGAGCAGACCGTCGGGGTCGGGGACCAGCGGACCGTAGCCGCTGTGGCCACGGGCGGCCGCGGTGCCCGCGAAGAGTTCGGAGAAGGCCCCGGCGAAGGCGATCGAGACAGCGGTCGCACCGCTGCCTGCCAGGACCTGGCGTCGTGTTGCGAGTCGTCGAGACGCAGTTGATGACATGAGGCAACTCCCTGCTGGCGGACAGGAGAAGTGACCCGCATGTGTGTACCACGCGTTTCGTCGCGCGGGAACCATGCGGGTCACTGAGCCTCGTGCGCGTCACGGGCCCGCGGGGGCCCGTGGGATCACCCGCGGGGCCGCCCGTGCGGTCAGACGAGCGACGCGGTCAGCGTGATCGTCGTGCCCGTGAGGGCCTGGCTGACCGGGCAGTTCGCCTTGGCGTCCTCGGCGGCCTTGATGAAGCCCGCCTCGTCGAGACCGGGCACCTCGCCCTGCACGGTGAGGTGGATGCCGGTGATGCCGGTGCCGGGCTGGAAAGTGACCTCGGCCTGGGTGTTCAGCCGGGTCGGCGCGTTGCCGGCCGTGGTCAGACCGTTGGACAAGGCCATCGAGAAGCAGCTGGAGTGCGCCGCCGCGATGAGCTCCTCCGGGCTGGTCTTGCCGTTCGCCTTCTCCGCGCGCGACGGCCACGACACCGCGTAGTCCCCGATGCCGGAGGAGTCGAAGGTGACAACGCCCTTGCCCTCGATCAGGTTGCCTTCCCAGACCGTGTGTGCCTGACGCGTGGTTGCCATGCTGGATCCCTTCGGATGGGTGGAGTTACCGCACCCGAACCTACTGCGCCACCAGTCCCTTTGCGTCGCGCGCCAGCGCCGTCAGGCGGGAGATCGCCCGGAAGTACTTCTTCCGGTACCCCCCGTTCAGCATCTCGTCGCTGAACAGCCGGTCGAACGGGAGCCCCGACGCGAGCACCGGGACCTCCCGGTCGTACAACCGGTCGGCGAGCACGACGAGCCGCAGCGCCGTCGACTGGTCCGGCACCGGCTGCACGTCGGTGAGGCAGACCGCCCGGATGCCGTCCGTCAGCGCGCCGTACCGGCTCGGATGGACACGCGCCAGATGGTCGAGCAGCGACGGGAAGTCGTCCAGGCTGGCGCCCTCGGTGGCGTACGCGGCCCTCGTGACCTGCTCGTCGGAGTACGGCGCCGGTGCCTCGGGCAGCCCGCGGTGCCGGTAGTCCTCGCCGTCGATCCGCAGCGGCCGGAAGTGCGAGGACAGCCCCTGGATCTCCCGCAGGAAGTCGGCCGCGGCGAAGCGCCCCTCGCCGAGCTTGCCGGGCAGTGTGTTGGAGGTGGCGGCGAGCGCGACCCCCGCCTCGACCAGCCTGCTGAGCAGCGACGACACCAGAACGGTGTCACCCGGGTCGTCGAGCTCGAACTCGTCGATGCACAGGAGCCGGTGCCCGCTGAGCGTCTGCACGGTCTGCTGGAAGCCCAGCGCGCCCACCAGGTTGGTCAGCTCGACGAAGGTACCGAACGCCTTCAGCGAGGGAGCGGCGGGTGTGGCGTGCCAGAGCGAGGCGAGGAGATGCGTTTTGCCGACGCCGTACCCGCCGTCGAGATAGACACCGCGCGGCCCGGAGGCCGGTGCCGCCTTCCTGCCGAACCGCCACCACCCCTCAGAGGATCCGCTTCGCGCGCTCCCCTTCTTGCCCGCACCCGTCGCGTGCGCCCCGCCGAGCCCGTGCGCGAACTCGTCGAGAACCTTCACCGCGTCGGTCTGGCTGGGCTGGTCGGGATCGGGGACGTACGTGTCGAAGCGCACCGTGTCGAAGCGCGGCGGCGGCACCATCTCGGCGACCAGGCGGTCGGCGGGGACGTGCGGCTCAAGGGCGCACAGGGACAGCGGGGCCGTTTCGGCTATGGGGCTCTGCCCCGGCACGGCGGTGGATGACGACACAGCTCTCAAGCTTAAGCGCCGTGCGAGACTGCACGGATGCGACGCCTCTTCCCTGTGACCGACCCGACACCGGCTGCCGAAGGAGGGGAGTGGAGTCTGGACGAGCTCGCCGACGCCTATGCGTACCCGGCAGGTGACGGCCCCTGGCTGCGCGCCAACATGGTCTCCACACTCGACGGCGCCGCGCAGCACGACGGACGCTCGCAGCCGATCTCGTCCGACACGGACATGCGCATCTTCGGCACGCTGCGCGGGCTGGCCGATGTGGTCGTGGTGGGTGCGGAGACCGTACGGATGGAGGGGTACCGGCCCGCCAGGGCCCGGGACGCCTTCGCCGCGCGGCGGGCGGCGGCCGGGCAGGGACCCGCTCCGGCGATCGCCGTCGTCAGCGGGAGCCTGGACCTGGATTTCTCGCTGCCGCTCTTCGTCTCACCGCTCGTCCCGACCCTCGTGGTCACCGGGGCCGGTGCGCCGCCGGACCGGATCGAGGCGGCCCGGAGCGCGGGGGCCGAGGTGGTGATCGCGGGGGAGGGCTCCCGGGTGGACCCCGCCAGGGTCGTGCGGGAGCTCGCGGACCGCGGGCTGAGGCGGCAGCTGGCGGAGGGCGGGCCCCGGCTGCTCGGTCAGTTCGTGGCCGCCGGGGTGCTGGACGAGCTCTGTCTCACCCTCTCGCCCATGCTGACCGCCGGCGACGCCCAGCGGATCACGGGTGGCCCCTCGGTGGCGGTGCCGGAACGATTCACCCTCGCTTCGATGCTGGAAGAGGCCGGGTTCCTCTTCACTCGGTACCGTCGGATCTGACAATCGGCGGAATTTCCCGTTCCGGTTAGCTTCCGGTGGGCACAATGACTCACGCAGACCCCGTGCGAGTACGGGGAAGGATGGTTTCAGCAGCGGCCGTCGAGGGTCGATGAAGCAGAAGGGCGCCCGAGGTGTTCACCAGCGTTTTGATGATCGAGAAGCCCCTCACTTCCGAGGACGTCGAGTTCGTCACCACCCTGCACGGGGAGGAAGAGACCTCGTTCGTCGTACTGATGCAGCCACGCGGAGACCAGGCCGACGTACTGCTGCGCGCCATCGACGACGTGGCGATCGGCGAGCTGAAGGAAGCCGCCCGCGAGCTCGAGGAGCCGGAGGGCAAGGACGCCAGGCAACCCGCCGAACTGGCACTCGAGGTATCTCTCGCCGCCCTGCGCCAGGCAGGCTCGGAGGCCGTCGGACAGGTGGTCGAGGACCACCCGCTGGACAAGCTGAAGTCCGTCGTCGACGAGGCGGGGGCGGACGAGGTCATCGTGCTGACCGCCCCGCACTACGTGGAGGAGTTCTTCCACCGCGACTGGGCCTCCCGGGCCCGGCACAAGGTCGGCGTACCGGTGCTCAAGCTCTTCGCGCACAGCGAATAGGCTGGGGGCCACTCACAACGACTTCTGGGGAGACACACGCATGGCACCCGGTATTCCTGCCGCCATGGAACGGCCGCACTTCATCGGCATCGGCGGCGCCGGAATGTCGGGCATCGCACAGATCCTCGCCCGGCGCGGCGCGAAGGTCGCGGGCAGCGACGCCAAGGAGTCCGGCACGGCCGAGGCACTGCGGGCGCTGGGTGCGACCGTCCACATCGGGCACGCCGCCGCCCATCTGGCGGACGACGCGTCCTGCGTGGTCGTCTCCAGCGCCATCCGCGCCGACAACCCGGAGCTGCGGCGCGCCGCAGAGCTGTCGATCCCCGTCGTGCACCGCTCCGACGCGCTCGCCTCGCTGATGCAGGGCCTGCGTGCGATCGCCGTCGCGGGCACCCACGGCAAGACGACCACCACGTCGATGCTGGCCGTCGCCCTGTCCGAGCTGGGCCTCGACCCGTCGTACGCCATCGGGGGCGACCTCGCGGGCCCCGGCACGAACGCCAGGCACGGTGAGGGCGACATCTTCGTCGCCGAGGCCGACGAGAGCGACCGCAGCTTCCAGAAGTACGACCCCGAGGTCGCGATCGTCCTCAACGCCGAGCTGGACCACCACGCGAATTACGCCTCGATGGAAGAGATCTACGACTCCTTCGAGACGTTCGTCGGAAAGGTCGTTCCCGGCGGCACCCTGGTCGTCTCCGCCGACCAGTCCGGCGCGGTCGAGCTGACGCGGCGGGTCCGCGACCTGGCGTCGCTCAACATCGTCACGTACGGCGAGTCCGAGACAGCCGACGTACGGGTCCACAAGGTCACCCCGCGCGGTCTGACCAGCGAAGTCACGGTCGTCCTGAACGGCAAGTACCTCACCTTCACGGTGTCCGTCCCCGGCCGCCACTACGCCCTCAACGCGGTCGCCGCTCTCGTCGCCGGTGTCGCGCTGGGCATCCCGGCCCACAACCTGGCCTCCGCCCTCGGCACGTACACCGGCGTCAAGCGCCGCCTCCAGCTCAAGGGCGAGGCGGCGGGAGTCCAGGTCATCGACTCGTACGCACACCACCCCACCGAGATGACCGCCGACCTCGAAGCGATGCGCGGCGCCGCCGCCGACTCGCGCCTCCTGGTCGTCTTCCAGCCCCACCTCTTCTCCCGCACCCAGGAGCTCGGTACGGAGATGGGCCAGGCCCTCGCCCTCGCCGACGCCTCCGTGGTCCTGGACATCTACCCGGCCCGCGAGGACCCGATCCCGGGCATCACCAGCGCCCTGATCATCGACGCGGCGAAGACGGCCGGCGCCGATGTCACCGCAGTCCACGACAAGGCGGCGGTCCCGGAGGTCATCGCGGGAATGGCGAAGCCCGGGGACCTGGTTCTCACCATGGGGGCGGGCGACGTCACAGACCTCGGCCCGCAGATCCTGGACCACCTGTCGAGCTGAGGGAGCGACCGTGTCGTACGACATCGAGAAGCCGGACGAGGAATGGCGCGCGGAGCTGACGCCCGCCGAGTACGCGGTCCTGCGCCAGGCCGGCACCGAACCGGCCTTCGTCGGTGAGTACACCGACACCAGGACGGCCGGCGTCTACTCCTGCCGGGCCTGTGGCGCCGAACTGTTCCGCTCGGACACGAAGTTCGAGTCGCACTGCGGCTGGCCGTCCTTCTTTGATGCACGCAACTCAGACGCGGTGGAACTTGTGTCCGACCATTCACACGGCATGGTCCGCACCGAGGTCCGCTGCGCGAAGTGCGGCTCCCACCTGGGGCATCTCTTCGAAGGCGAGGGCTACCCGACCCCGACGGACCAGCGCTACTGCATCAACTCGATCTCGCTGCGGCTGACGCCGGGCGGGCAGTGACCGTGGTCGACTGACGATGGTCCGGCCGATGCCCGCACAGGGGGCCCTGTGCGGGCATCTTCGCGTTTCATCAAGCCGTGTGTCAGGGGGCGGGAAGAAACGGCGCCAACGTCGCAGCCACCGCAGCGGACCTCAGATAGGGAGCTGCACGGTGGAAGTCGAACGGGGCGATGCTGTCCGTCAGATCGAGATCCACCGACGGGAAGCGTTGCTTGAACGGACGGGGGATCGCGACGATGTCTCCGTGGTCGCTCAGGTTGACCCATCGGCGTACACCGGGCGGGCGTTGCCCGGTGCCGTCTGCCGGGGCCGGTGACAGCCGGTCGAAGACTCCGTGACGCAGGGCCAGCGGGGAGCCGAGTGTCAGGAACAGGTCGATCTCGATCTCCGGGTGGGCGTGGAGGGCCTCGTAGGCGACGACGCTCCCGAGGGAATGGGCGATCACCACGCGGGCCCCCGTGGAGGTGATGGTGCTCGCCACCTCTTCGCGGGCTGCGGCGCGGGCATCGGCGTCATCGAGATAGCGCACCACGTCGCGGAAGAAGGTGGCGATGAACGCGCGGGTCAGGCGGCCGTCGAGACTCAGACTCTCGGAGATCATGGCGACGAGTTGCCGGAGTGGAACGGCCAGCCGACCTTGAGCCGTTGCGGGTGGCGGCAGCTTCAAGTCCAGGGATTCGTCCAGTGATTTGGCCCAGTGAGTAATGCCTTCGGCCAGGTCCGGATGCTCGCGCACCAGAGCTTCGAGGTTGTCGGCACCCTGTGCGACGGGCCTGCCCTGGTGGAGATGGTGGGCGTAGTAGGAGTAGGTGACGGGGAGGTGCTCAGCGGTAGTGCCGAGGCCGACTGCGAGGTCCTTGGCCCAGACTGCCGAGCGCGCGGTGATGATCTCTCCCGGCGGAACGGCGGAGAGGAAGTGGCCCACGCCGTGTACGGCGACCATGGCAGTCATCGGAGGGTCGTCCTTCGGTCAGAGGTTGGCTCCGGGTACGGGAGGCGTCGGCCGTCCGGTGCAAGGTGGACGATGTCGGGACCGACCCCTATGTACAGGGCGCCGTCAGGAGCGACGACGATGGCGAACACGGTGTCGGGGAACCAGAAGACGTCGACCTGGCTGCCGCTTCTCAGGTCCCACAGACGTAGGGAGCGGTCGAGCCCGCCGGTGAAGAGGTGAGGGCGGCCGTCGAGGAGAACCGGTGCCGAGGTGAAGACCGCTCGGGTGTGGCCGTTCAGCGTGAACGTCCGTGTGGCATCGAGAGTGGTTACGCGTACCTCACCTTGGGCGTCACCGCTGGCGACGTAGGTCAGCCCGTCGATGTCCAGGGCGGCGACGGTGTGGACGGCGGTGGGGTGCCGGGTGAGGAGTTGTGGTCGCGGTGCACCCAGGAGGTGTGCGGACCGGACTTTGCCGGAGCCGTACCCAGCGAGGACGTGGGTGGGGGTGGCAGCCAGGCACAGGCATCGCTCAGCCATGGCCGAGGCGTGCACGACGCGTTCCACCTCTCGCGCCCATGACGGGTCAGAGATGTCGCCTTCCGGCAATACCGGTTCGGAGGGTGACAGCAGGGTTCGTTCAGCGCCTTCTGCCCAGGCAGGGTCACTGGAGTCGACGTCCGGTGACGGGGTCGCCCGGTTCACATGGGCGGCGTTCGACATCAAGACCTCGCCGCGGCCGGTTGCGTGGATGACGTAGCTGGTTCCACGTACTTCGGTGGTCGTGATTGCGGACGCGTCTCCAACGCCAAGACCTTCCTCAAGGTCCTCATCCGTCGTGTTCGTGTCCCACAGGGTGACCCCGTTGTATATGCACGAGGCGAGGACGCGCGGGTGTTCGCCGGTTTCTACGAGCGCGATTCCGGTGGCTGCGTCGGGCATCGGGTAGTCCGCCTGGTGCCAGAGGGCGACCCGCCGTTCGATACCACCGTCTGCCAACCACAAGACCATCGTTCCGTCCTTGCTGCACGAGATCAAACGGCCGTCGGGAAGGGCGGCCAGCGCGTTGATGGCGTGGGTGTGACCGGAGTAGCGTTGCGGCACCTCCCGCCTGGAGGCGTCTGTGACACGGACAGTCCCACCATTGCCTGCGGTGAGGATGCGAGTTCGATCGGGCCCGCACACCACGGCGATCCGGGTGATCGCCGTGGTGTGGCTGGCGACCTGCCGTCGGCGGCCGTTACCAAAAGTCGGGTTCAGCCGGGCGACACCGTCTGCGCTCGCACTGAGGATGTACGTGGCGTCGGCCAGTGGCACGGCAGCGAGATCGGTTACGGCGTCGGCATGAGGGTGGTCCTCGTTGAGGAGCTCAAGGCCCTCGTCGGTACCGACCCAAATGATTCCGTCCCGATCTCCTGCCACTGGTTCGGGGCCCTCTCCCAGGTCGAGATAGCGATAGCACGACATCCGTGCAGGGTTGTTGTGCGGTAGATCGACCTCTTCGCCGTCAATGCTCAGGACCTTGACCCAGTCGTCGTAGCAGGCAACGACACAGTCGCCCTTACCGTCGACCGGTACGCGGGACAATTGCCATACACGGCCATTGACGGCCGTCAACTCGGTGGTGGCCAGCGGTTCTCCGGTAGCGATTTCCCAGTAGCGGATCGTCCGGTCCTCTCCCGCGCTGGCCACTGCAGGTATCCCCTCGTACTGCAGGCCCGCCATGGACCAGATCGGCCCGCGATGTGCTTGGGCCGTCCAGAGGAGTTGGCCCGTGGACAGGTCCCACCCCCGCAGTTCGCCGCTGTCGCAGCCGGTCACGGCGAGCTGCGTGCTGTCGTCGACCGCCCCGGCGACCACACCGCCCACCGGAGAGCCTCGGTGATCCAGTTCGAGCGTCGTCGCCGCCGAGTCGAGGTCCCACAATCGGGCTGTGCCGTCCTGTCCGGCGGTAAGCGCGTGGGGCCGCCCGTTCATCTCAAGGGTCTTCAGGTCCCAGATCTTGCCGCGGTGACCGGTCAGTGTCGTCAGGAGGCCGGAGTGGAGCGACCGCCCAGCGGTCCAGAGAATGTGACGTCCTGCATCCCGTGCGAGGTCGGCGGCCAGGCGCCACTGCTGGTGCCGGGCCGCGTCGACGGCGAGGATGTCGCGGCGCTGCTCGGGCGGACTGTCGTGGTGGGCGCCGTACGAGGTCAGATAGACGGCTCCGTGCGGGCCGTGTTCACCGTGGTACAGCTCCTCTGCCAGTGGTGCAGGCGCCGCGTGGACTAGGTAGTCGCCGTCTTCGAGGAGTTCGCCGAGCTTGCCGGCGAGCGCGCTGTGGCGGGCGGCGTGCTGCAGCAGGTACGGCTCCGCGCTTTCCCACCGACGCCGGCCGGAGCTGCTCGTGCCCACGGTTGCGAGGAGGCGCTCCCAGACGGTGGACGCGTCCAGGACGGGGCGTTCGCGGAGGCGGTCGGCAAGACCTTGGTGGAAGAGCCGGTAGAGCGGTGTGCCTTCGCCGTCGACGTTGCGGCGGATGTAGAAGCGCGCGGCCCGCAGCAGTTCATCGGTGGTCGCCCGATCTTCTGCGGACAGTTCTGGTCCGGGGTTCGCCACGTGGGTCAGGAGGTCCTCGGGCATCCCCGCGCCCTCGGCCCAGGCCAGTGCGGCCAGCAACTCGTGAAGGCCGGGCCGGGGATCCCGGCGTAGGTGAAGGTCGAGAACCGCGTCGAGGCTATGGGGTACGGCACCGCCCAGTTCTGCGGCTTGAGCCGTCGTCCCAGGTGGTGTCCCCTGTTCCTGGAGGATCCGCAGGTAGAGCCCGGCGACGAGGAACTCGCCCCACTCGCGTGCCCCTCTCAACAAGGTGTCGGCCAGCGCGTTGCCCAGACCCTCGGCAGTCGGGAGCGAACACCATGGAGCTGTTCCGGGCACCAGTGGACGCAGCACACGTCGTACGAACTGGACCAGGTCCTTGCGGAGCCGTGAGGGCGGCACCCTGTCCAGGTCTGTCAGCCCACCCTGCGCACGCGCCGTTTCGATGAGTGGCCGCGGTGCCGCCTCCGGACGTGTCGCGACGAGCATCCTGCACAGCGGCCTCCGGTCCGTTCGCAGTCCGGAGGCCAGCGGCAGCAGCACGGTGCTCACGAGATCGGCCGGATACTCGGCTTCATCCACTGCGTCCATGACGAGGCAAGGCGGTTCGGGCTCGGCCCGCAGCGCGGTGATGAGCTGGTCCGTCGTCCATGTCGTGGCAGGGTCGGGGGCGTCGAGTCTCCACTGGGCGGCGAGCGAGTCACGAATCTCCTGTACGGTGCGTCGCCGTGCGTGCACGATCGCGAGACCGTCGGTGGCTTCGGGTATGTCGCCCCCTGAGGGTTGCCACAACTGCTCGGTGACCTCGTGAAGTACAGGATGTGCGGCGCACACGAAGGTACCCATCAGAGCGGACTTGCCGACTCCGGGTACGCCGGTGACGACGCGCAACGAGGGTCCCCGGCCTTCGAGCCACCCTGCCAGTTCCCGCAGTTCATCGCTCCGGCCCGTGAAGGACGGGGCTCCGAGGTCACCGAAGGCGCTGTCGGCGCCATGGGCCCGGATCACGAAGTGGCGGGCGTCGGCCACTTCATCGAGAAGCCTGTACACGGCAGGATCCACGCCGGCGATCCGGTGTGTGCGGGCCGGCTCGTATCCAGGATTGGGGAAGAACTTCAGGTGGGGGAGATCCGCACCGACCGGGGCCAGTGGCCGTTCGACGGTTTGCTCGTGCCCGGCCGTGCTCCGGGACTCCACATGGCGGGCTACCTCGCGGCAGAACCTACCGATCGGGATGTACGGCATCGACGCGTCGAGCTTCAGAGCTCCGGAGGCGAATCCGCTGAGTACTTCGTTGACGGCGACACTCAGACGGCCGTCGTAGGCGCTCTGGTCAGAGTGGCAGGCGGCGATCACCCAGACGCGACGGCGTTCCGGCCGGACCAGCGACCGCAGGTGCTCGGTCACCACCGCCCCGGAGTGGCACAGGTCGAGGATGAGAAGAACGGCCGGAACGCCCGTGCCGTCCGCTGCCCGGGCCTCCGCCATGTTGACCCAGCGGGTGAGCGGCTCGGTGAGATGGCCGTCTCCGCCTACTGCCTGTATGTCGTAGCCGTTGCACATGGGCTCCCCATGTGCAAGGAGATGGATGACGGTGAAGTCGGCCTTGCTCCTGACCGCGTGCGTGAGCGCATCCTCCAACGCGGCGGCAGTGGACACGGGGTCGTGTTCGGGCTCCAAGAGAACGTAGCCGTACTGCTTCTCCAGCGTCTCGCGCACCCGTCGCGTGTGCGAGTCCGCAAAGTGGAGCGGTTGCCACGGCGGGGGCGAATCCTCGGCGGGGTCCACGGCCGGTCCTTCGACCCCGACCACCAACGCCTGATGCCGCATTGCACATCCCGCCCCGTCAACTCCCGCGCACGTTCGATGCATTGTGCCAGCTGAAGGCGGCTTCGAGACGGAATCCATCGGAGCTGGATCACTCCGGCCGCTTCGGGCCCTCCACCGCTGGAGAGGTAGGGCCACGGCTGGCTCCGAACGTGAGTTGAACCCCCGTAATACGCGTCATACGATAACGGTATGGCGAAGATGCGGATCAGTATCAGTCTTGAGCAGGAGCAGGCCGAGCGGATCAGGCAGCACGCGGAGCGGGCCGGTTTGGATGTCTCGGCCTATCTGGTACATGCCGCGACGTGGCAGATGGCTGAGAGTGATGCCATAGAGGAGCAGTTCGCCGGGGTGGACGCGCTGATCGCCGGGGCGGAGAGGGAGGCTGGTGAAATGACCGGCGAGTCTGCTGCGGAGCCGGTGGAGCTGACGGAGCAGGAGCGCAGGGAGATCGAGGAGGCCCTCGGTCTGGTTCATGGCCGGGACCGCCAGGGGCGCCGTCCTGGGCACGCCGCGTGAGCGCTCGGGTGCCGGTCTACGACTCCGGCATGCTCATCGCGCTCGCTGACCGCAAGGCGAAGGCGGTGGCGCTCCACGAAGGGCTGCGGACCGCCCCGCACCGGGCGCTGGTCCTCGGGCCGGTTCTCGCGCAGGTGTGGCGGCCGCGTCCGGCGCTGGTGCACTCCCTGTCCGGGGTGCTCAAGGACTGTGTCGTACCGCAGGCCCGTACGTCCGAACCGCCGATGCGCGAGACGAAAGCGGGCCGCCCGGAGTGTCTGGCCTGCGCGACCGGTCCGGATCTGGCCGACTGGCGGCGTATCGGTACCGCCTTGGGGCAGGCGGTGCTGCCGCCGAAGAAGCGACCGGACGCCGTGGATGCATGGGTGGTGCTTGCTGCGGCCCGGCACGGCAGTGCGGTCATTTTCACCAGTGACCCGGACGACATGCGGGCATACCTGGAGGTCCTGGCGCCGACGGACGTGCACATCGTTCCGGTGTGAGTGTGACTGTAGAAGGCTCTTGTGACTCATGGGGTGACAGAGGTGCGGGTGGCCGTCCTTCTACGACCCGAAGGACTCCGACGCGGTCGAACTGATCCAGGACCGCAGCCACGGCATGGTCCGCACCGAGGTCCGCTGCGCCCGCTGCGGCTCGCACCTGGGCCATGTCTTCGAGGGCGAGGGCTACCCCACGCCGACCGACCAGCGGTACTGCATCAACTCGATCTCGCTGCGCCTGGCACCGGACGAGGGCTAGGGGACCCGCAGGCCCGAGTCCTGTCCGGTCGATCTTCGTGGATCAGACTGCGGCGTCCGGTGCGGTGCATCGCAAGGCGGAGGATCGTCCTCGTACTGGGCGTACTTGGGCGACTGAAGACAACGCGGCGAGGTGCCGTGCCGGACGCCGCGGGCCCACGAAGATCGGCCGGACAGGGCCTGGTCTCGACCTTCCTACTCACTGGGTGGCGACCGCTCCGGCCACGGGGCCGCGGGAAGATCCGAGCGCGACCCGTCAGCGACACCGGCGGGCGTTGAGCCGGGCGGCCTGGCGCGTCAGGTAATCGCGCTCGGCGAGGTTGGGTGCCTTGTGGGCCGCCTCGGCGTACAGCCGTGCCGCCAGCGCCAGGTCGCCGCCGCGCTCGTGGAGGTACGCCGCCACCGCGGCGTGGCGGGGCAGTGAGTCGTTCAGCGCCGCGAGCGCCGCCAGCCCGGCGCGCGGTCCGTCGGCCTCGCCGACGGCCACTGCGCGGTTGAGCCGGACGACCGGGCCGTCGGTCAGGCGCGCGAGTTCGTCGTACCACTCGACGATCTGCACCCAGTCGGTCTCCTCGGCGGTGGGCGCGTCGGCGTGGAGTGCCGCGATGGCGGCCTGGGCCTGGAACTCGCCCAGCCGGTCGCGGGCGAGGGCCGCCTGCAGGATCTCGACGCCCTCGGCGATCGAGTCGGTGTCCCACCGGCCGCGGTCCTGCTCGGCGAGCGGCACCAGGCTGCCGTCGGGCGCGGTCCGGGTGGCGCGCCGGGCGTGGTGGAGCAGCATGAGGGCGAGCAGCCCCGCCACCTCGGGGTGGTCGATCGCGGCCGCGAGCTGCCGGGTGAGCCGGATGGACTCGGCGGCGAGGTCGATGTCGCCGGAGTAGCCCTCGTTGAAGACCAGGTAGAGGACGCGCAGCACGGTGGCGACGTTGCCGGGCTGGTCGAACCGCACGCCGGAGACGGTGCGCTTGGCACGGCTGATGCGCTGCGCCATGGTCGCCTCGGGCACCAGGTAGGCCTGGGCGATCTGGCGGGTGGTCAGCCCGCCGACGGCGCGCAGTGTGAGCGCGACCGCGGACGACGGCGTCAGTGACGGGTGGGCGCACAGGAAATAGAGCTGGAGCGTGTCGTCCATCGCGGGCGCGGGCCCGGGCGCCGGCTCCTCGTCGACGAGGTCCTCACGCCGGCGGCGGGCGGCGTCCGCCCGGGTCGCGTCGAGGAACCGGCGCCAGGCCACGGTGACCAGCCAGCCCTTCGGATCCCGCGGAGGGTCGGCCGGCCAGACGCGGACCGCCTCGACCAGCGCGTCCTGCACGGCGTCCTCGGCCGCCGCGAAGTCGGCTCCGCGGCGGACGAGGATCCCGAGCACGCTCGGCGTGAGGCTCCGGAGCAGGGCCTCGTTCATCGGGGAGGTCACTCAGTGATGGTGGGCGGGCAGGCCAGGAACGGGCGCACTTCGAGCCACTCGTGGATCGGCTTGCCGCCCGCACCGGGGGCGGCCGACAGCTCCCCGGCCAGTTCGACGGCGCGCTCGTAGCTGTCGACGTCGATCACCATCCAGCCGGCGATGACGTCCTTGGTCTCGGCGAACGGTCCGTCGGTGACCGGCGGGCGCCCCTCACCGTCGTACCGGACGAACGTCCCCTCGGGGGCGAGCGCCTGACTGTCGACGAACTCGCCCGTCTTCTCGAGCCGGGCCGCGAAGTCGTTCATGTACTGCACGTGCGCCGAGATCTCCTCCGGTGTCCACCGGTCCATGGGCACGTCGTTGACCGCAGTCGGGGCGCCTCGGTAGTGCTTGAGCAGCAAGTACTTGGCCATCGTGTTTCTCCTCGGTGCTGGTGCGACCCATTGTGGTCGCGTTCACCGCGGGGACGGAGCCAGTCACGGGTTCTCGACATCGCCGTCCGAATTCTTTTTGGCTTTCGTCAGGCTCGCTGGAAGTCGGCGAGCCGCGTTCACCCCGTCCCACGGACCCCGACCGACCAGCGGTACCGCATCGACTCGATCTCGCCGCGCCTGGTACCGGACGAGGGCTGACCCCCTCCGAACAGGCGGGGTACGGCTGCGGGAGCAGGTCTGCCCGCCGCCGGTCAGTCGTCCTCGGTGTTCTCGGGGCGCAGCAGCGGGTGGGCGACGCCGGGAAACACCCGTGCCCTGACCACCGGCTCGGCCGCCCCGCCCTGGACCACCGTCTCGGCGACACCCCAGGGGCGGCCGCGCAGGACGACGGTCAGCGTGTACGAGGACGAGCACCCCATGCAGTCGTACCGGTCGGCCCAGGTCTCCACATCCGTGACGCTGCCGGGGTAGCGCGCCACGTGCCGGTGCCGGGCATGGCAGCGGGCGCACGTCTCGCCGGGCTCGCAGGTCCCGCCGCAGGGGCACGGCACGTCGAGCGAGTCCGCCGGGCGCCAGCGCTGCGTGAGGACGGCGTCACGGGTGGCGCCCATGTCCTTCATCGCCTTCAGATTGCGGGCGGCGACGTTGTACGACTCGCCGGTGGCGGCCATCCGGTCGCGGATGACGTCTTTGCGTCCGCGGTTCGTCGTCATCGGTTCCTCATCTGTTCCTACGGGGGTCACGCAGCCCGCAAGGAGGTCCACGAGATCGGCAGGGCTCCACGGTACCCGGCGCCCCGGGCGGTCCGTGCCAGCCGCCCGGCCAGGAGCGGACGCTCAGGACGGGGACGGTTCGGGGGTGAGCGCCTCACGGCCGATCCTGCTGCCCTTGCGGCATCCCACCGATCGACCGTGGTGGCGCTGCCTGCGGCGGCTTGATCGCAAGCCGATGCCGCAGGTGTCCGGACCGCCGGACACAAGATGTACCGGGCAGGCTCTCATGCCCCGTCGCCCGGAACTCCGTACAATTTGATCCCGAACGATATCGTCGATCCAACGCGTCGCAATGGCGTCGAAGGAGTGTGCTTGTGCCCGGCCAACGATCCATCACCGAAGCCGAGAAGCTGGCAGGCGCGAAGCTGGGCGGCATTCCGGTCCGGCACGAGCAGATGGCCGTGGTGGCCAATATCTACCGCGCGGCCTCCGCGGTCCGGCAGCACCTGGAGAACTCGGTGCTGCGCGGCTCCGAGCTGACCTGGACGGCGTTCGTCGTGCTGTGGGTGGTGTGGATCTGGGGCGAGTCCGAGACGCGGCACGTGGCGGAGGAGGCGGGCATCTCCAAGGGGACCCTCACCGGGGTTTCGCGCACTCTGGAGGCGCGGGGGCTGGTGCGGCGGTCCGGGCATCCCACCGATGGGAGGCTGGTGCTGCTCAGCCTCACGGACGAGGGCGAGGAGCTCATGCAACGCGTGTTTCCCCAGTTCAACGAAGAGGAGGCATTTGTCACCGAGCAGCTCAGCGACGAGGAGTGCCGCAGCGTCGCGGACGGGCTGCGGCGGGTCGTGCTCCAGGTCGAGGAGCAGGGCGAGGAGCGTCGCCTCGCCCTGCTGGACGGCGCGGAACCCGCGCCGCGCCGCAGCGGACGCCGCCCCAAGGCGTGAACCAGGGCTCGTGAACCAGGGCTCGTGAACCAAGGCTGAAGCCGGGTCCGCGGGGAGGCCTCACGGTGATGTCAGCGGCGGCCGCGGGCGGCGCGGACGAGGGCGTCGAAGAGCCCCTGCTGGGCCGGGTCCTGGTGGGCGGTGTCCTCGGGGTGCCACTGCACGGCGGCGAACCAGCCGTGCAGGCCCGGGAGTTCGAGGGCTTCCACGGTCCCGTCGACGGCGCGGGCGGCGACCGTGAGGCCGACACCGGTACGGTCCACCCGCTGGTGGTGGTAGCAGGACGCCTCCACCTTCTCGGCCCCGGTGGCCTGCCCCAGGAGCGAGCCGCGCTGGATTGCCACCGGGTGCACGACGTGGCGGTGCTCGCGCTGCGGGCCGCCCATGTCCTGCTCCAGGGTGCCACCCAGGGCGACGTTGACGACCTGCAGGCCGCGGCAGACCGCGAGCGTCGGCAGGCCCGCGTCCAGGGCTTGGCGGGCGACTTCCAGGTCGAAGCCGTCCTGTTCGTCGTCCACGTCGTAGACGCTGTCGTGGGCCTCGCCATCGCTGTAGCGGTGCGGGGCGAGGTCGCCGCCGCCGGGGAGCAGGATGCCGTCGAAGCGGGTGAGCCGGGCGGCCACCTCGGCGGGGTCGGCGGTGCCGCCGGGCGCGTGCGGGTGGATGGTTGCGGGTTCGCCGCCCGCCCGCCACACCGCGTCGACGAGCGCCCGGGCGTTGACCTCGGCGGCGTACCGCAGGGCGGAGGTGGACGCGGAGAAACGGGCCGGAATGGCGATGAGCGGTCTCACAGCTGGATCCAGGTGGTCTTGAGTTCGGTGTACTTCTCCAGGGCGTGCGCGGACTTGTCGCGGCCGTTGCCGGACTGCTTCATCCCGCCGAAGGGCACGGTCAGTTCGCCCTCCTCGTAGCAGTTGACCCAGACCGTCCCGGCCTTCAGGGCGCGGGAGACCCGGTGCGCGGTGGACAGGTCGGACGTCCACAGCCCGGCCGCGAGACCGTACTCGGTGGCGTTGGCGAGCGCGACGGCCTCGTCGAGGTCCTCGAAGGTGAGGACGGACAGCACCGGGCCGAAGATCTCCTCCCGGGCCAGCCGCATGCCGGGGTCCACCCGGTCGAAGACGGTGGGCCGCAGGAAGCTGCCCCCGGACTCGGCCAGTGTGCGGTCGCCGCCGGTCCGCAGCCGGGCGCCCTCGTGGAGGCCGGTCCCGATGTGGTCCCGTACGCGCTCCAGGTGTCCCTCGCCGACCAGCGCGCCCATCTCGGTGGCGGGGTCGAGGGGGTCACCGACGCGCAGTTTCCGCGCGCGCTCCACGATGGCCTCGGTGACGCGTTCGGCGACGGAGGAGTGGACGAGCAGTCGCGAGGGTGCCGTGCACATCTCGCCCTGGTTGAAGAAGATGCCCCAGGCGGCGGTGGCCGCTGCCTTCTCCAGGTCGGGGGCGTCCGGGAGGATGATGTTGGGCGACTTGCCGCCCAACTCCAGCCAGACACGCTTGAGATTGGAGTCGGCGGCGTAGCGCAGGAAGTGCCGTCCCACGGCGGTCGACCCCGTGAAGGCCAGGACGTCCACGTCGGGGTGCAGGCCGATCGCCCGCCCAGCGGTGGGGCCGTCGCCGGTGACGACGTTCAGGACACCCGGCGGCAGTCCGGCCTCGGTTGCGAGGCGGCCCAACAGCAGGGCGGACAGCGGGGAGTTCTCGGAGGGCTTCAGTACGACGGTGCAGCCGGCCGCGAGTGCGGGCGCGACCTTCCAGGAGGCGAGCGTCAGGGGGAAGTTCCACGGCACCACCGCGCCGACGACGCCCGCCGGCTCCCGGGTGACGAGCGCGAGCGCGTCCGGGGCGGTGTGGGGGGACTCGTCGGTCACCTTGTCGGCCAGTTGTCCGTACCAGCGGAAGGTGTTGATCGCGGCGCGCAGCTCGATGGCATACGCGTCCGTGATGGGCTTGCCCATCTCCAGACTGATGGTGAGCGCGAGCCGGTCGCGCTGCTCCTCCAGCAGATCGGCGATCCGCAGCAGCGCCCGGCCGCGGTCGGCGGGCGCCATGCGCGGCCAGGGGCCGGAGTCGAAGGCCCGGCGGGCGGCGGCCACGGCCGCGTCCACCTCCGCGTGGCCTCCGTCGGCGACCTGGGTCAGCACCTGGCCGTTGCGTGGAGAGACGACGGTGTAGCTCCCACCGCCACCGGGTTCGTCGGCGCCGTCGATGTGGTGGACCCCGGACAGTTCCAGCTCCTCGGCTCGGCGCAGCCACTCCTCATGGGTGACATCCAGCATGGGTGGCCTCCAGGTCCCATCCAATACATTTGGGTTCAAACGATATGGCCGAGCGCGGCCCCTCGCAAGGGTTCCCGGGAGGCGGGTTCCACGTATCATTTGGATCCATACGATTGACCGGTCGGGGTGATCCGGCGGGTCCATGGACAGAGGAACGGAGCGCCCATCGTGCGAGCACTCGTCATCAAGCACGACCATGTGACCGAGCCCGGGCGGGTCGGGGACCGCCTCGTCGAGCACGGATACGAACTCACCACCGTGACGGTCGTGCCCGAGTCCCGCCATCACGCGCCGAATGCGGAGTTCGACTTCCCCGACGTCGATGGCTGGGACCTGATCGTGTCCCTCGGCGCCCCCTGGTCGGTCTACGACGACTCGGCCGTCGGCAGCTGGATCGACGGTGAGCTCGCGCTGCTGCGCAAGGCCCACCACCTCGGCATCCCGGTCCTCGGTGTCTGCTTCGGCGCCCAGGCGCTCGCCACCGCCCTCGGTGGCTCGGTGGAAGCCTCCCCGCGGCCCGAGATCGGATGGACGGAGGTCGAGACCGAGGTTCCCGGCCTGGTGCCGCCGGGGCCGTGGTTCCAGTGGCACTACGACCGCTGCGTCCTGCCGCCCGGCGCCGTGGCGCTGGCCCGCAACACCGTGTGCACGCAGGCCTTCCGGGCGGGGCGAACGCTGGGCGTGCAGTTCCACCCCGAGGTCACCCCGGCCATGGTGCGGGGGTGGATCGACCTCGGCGGCGCGGAGCAGTGCGTACGGCACGAAGTCGACCCGGACGAACTGCTCGTACGCAGCCGCGCCATGGAATCCGTCGCCCGTGCCAATGCCCGCTGCCTCGTCGATGGCTTCCTGGACCAGGTGGCCCACGCCGCCGACTGATGTGGGCGTGCTGATGCGCGTCCTGCGGGATGGGGCAGCACCGGCGCTGTACCGACAGCAGTTCACAACCCCCGCGGCGCGCGCCCGGGGCCGTTCGCCGGGGGCGCGCCGCGGGGGAGGGCGGATCAGGCGGTCACGGCCGCCTTGCCGCGCACCCCCCGTGCCGCCACGGCGCCCAGGACCAGGACCGCCGGGACGCTGAGCGCGAGCCAGGTGGCCGTGCCGGGGTCACCGCCGATGAGCGTCGTGAAGTTGGCGAGGATCAGCCAGATGGCGCCCGCGATGCCGAGCGCGCCGAGGGCCGGGGCGATCAGGGTGTTCCAGGGGCGGGTGTCGAGGCGCTCGCGTCGGAAGAAGACGATCACCGAAACCGAGGTCAGGAAATACAGGAGCATGATCCCGAGGACGGCCACTCCGCTGAACCAGGAGAAGAGCGTCAGCACGGGGTCCTTGCCCAGCAGCGCGAACGGGGCGACCAGCACCAGCGCGATCGCGGTCTGTACGGTGCCGGCCGCCCAGGGGGAACGGCGCTGGTTGAGCGCACACAGCTTGCGGGGCAGCAGCCCCTCACGGCTGAGCGAGAACAGGTAGCGGTTGGCCGAGTTGTGGAAGGCGAGGATGCCCGCGAAGAGCGAGGTTGCGAGCAGGATCGGCAGTACGTCGTAAGCCCATCCACCGAACTGGTCGGCGACGGGATTGAAGACGAACGCCGTGGCGTCGCCGCTCTCCAGTGCCTTTCCGGCGGCTGCGGTGGCGTGCGAAGCACCGTAGGAGGAGATGAGCATCCAGGAGGTGAAGGCGAAGAAGCCGGTGACGACGGCGACCGACAGGTAGGTGGCCCGGGGGACGGTCTTGCGCGGTTCGCGCGCCTCCTCGCCGTAGATCGCGGTGGCCTCGAAGCCGAACATCGATGCCACGGCGAACATCATCGCCACTCCGGGAGCCCCCTGCAGGGCAGCCTTCGGAGAGAAGCTCTGGGTGAAGCCGAGCCCTTCGGGGCCGCCGCCCTTGAACAGGGTGACCAGCGCGAAGACGAGCAGGATGCTGAACTCCGCCAGGACGAAGACCGCGAGGACCTTGGCGCCCATCTCGATGCCGGCGGCGCCGAGCGCCTGGACGACCACCATCGTGGCCAACGTCCAGACCCACCACGGCGTGTCCAGGCCCGCGTAGTGCGAGACCAGACCGCTCACCAGCTCCCCGTACAGCCCGTACATGGCGGCCTGGATGGTGCAGTAGGCGAACAGGGCCACGCCCGCGCTGCCGGATCCGGTGGTCCGGCCCAGACCCTTGCCGATGTACGTGTAGAAGGCGCCCGTGTCCACGACATGGCGGCCCATGGCGACGAAGCCGACCGAGAACAGCAGGATCACCAGACCGGCGGCGACGTACGCGGCGGGTACGCCCGCTCCGTTGCCGAGGCCGACGGAGATGGGGGCGGCTCCGGCGATTCCGGTCAGCGGGGCCTGCGCGGAGAGGACGAAGAAGAGGATGCCCAGGACGCCGAGGGCGTTGGGCTTGAGCTTGCCTGCGGTGGGCGCGTCCTGCACGGTCTGTTGCCTTGCGACCGTTTGACTGTCCACTCGGATCACCTGCCGGGGAATGAGGAGAGGGTGGTTTGTTTCAGGCCAAACGAGTTGCCTCATCCTGGGCGGGAACTATCCGTTTGGCAAGGGGTTGAAGTGGATTCCCGCCGCACTGCCGGCTTCTGACGGCGCCGAAAACGAAGCGGCATCGGCGAGGCGGGGCGAGCGAGCCCCTGAAACACACCGCTCCTCACGTGCGGTGCACGCCTCCTCGCGTACGGCGACGGCTGCGGTGCGGAATCGAACGAGGCCCTGGACGCCGAGCGTCCAGGGCCTCGCGAGGTGCCGGTGGGGATCAGACGTCCCTCGCGGCGCCCCCGTCGGTGTCGAGCAGCCGCAGGAGAGCCCTCAGCTCCTCCAGGGCGGCGTCGGTGACCGTCGGCTCGTCGAACACGAGCTGGTGCAGGACGAGGCCGTCCAGAGCGGCGAAGACCAACCGCATCAGCGCCGGGTTCGCATCACCCGGCAGGATGCGGGTGAGCTCGCGCTGGGTGGCCTCGAAGTACTCGTCGTACAGCGCACGCAGCGGTGGCAGCAGCTCGGGCCTGCGGCGGGATTCGAGGAGCAACTCGTACTGGAACACCTGGATGTCCGGATCAGCGGTGACCATCTCCGACAGCCCGGTCGAGAAGTCCGTCACCTTGCCGGTGCCGGGCTCCAGCGCGCTGGAGCTCAGACTGGTGCGTACGGCGTGGGTCAGCGCCTCCTCGATGAGGGCGTCACGCGAGCCGAAGTGGTGGACGACCAGGCCGTGGGTGACCCCGGCCTCCTCCGCGACCGCGCGGTAGGTGAGTTTGCGCAGACCACCGCGGGCCACCACCCGCACGGCGGCGCCGAGCAGGGCTTCGCGGCCCGCGCCGTAGTTCACCCGCTTGCGGGGTTTGGCCCGCTTGCCTTCGCCCTCGTCTTCGGTGGTCTCGGCGGATCCGGTCATGTCAGGGACCCTACCCGCCGGTTGTGGGTGGGTGTACACGCGTCATGCGGTGCTCTCAGCGCTTGGGCGGGCGGACGCCGCGGAACTCCCAGTCGCCGCCGAGCGCGGTGGACAGCACTTCCTCGGACTCGGTGGGCTGGGCGCCGACGTCGGTGCGGATGGGGGTGGGGCCGGCGACGATGTGGTTGGTGAGCCGGCCGAGGCCCTCGACTTCGACCTCGACGACGTCGCCGGGCTGTACGGGGCGGGAGTTGGCCGGGGTGCCGGACAGCAGGACGTCGCCGGGGTGGAGGGTGATCGTGCGGGCGATGTCGGCGACGAGGTAGTGCATGTCCCACTCCATCTCGTCGGTCGAGCCGTCCTGGACGACCTCACCGTTGACGTAGGTGCGCAGATACTTGCCGTGGAAGTCCCAGTCGGTGACGAGACCCGGTCCGAGGGGGCAGAGGGTGTCGGAGCCCTTGACGCGGAGCATGGAGCCGGCGTCGGTGTCGCGGAAATCGTGCAGGCCGTAGTCGTTGGCGACGGTGTAGCCCGCGATGTAGTCGCCCGCCTCGGCCGGGGAGATGTTGCGCGCCGTCCTGCCGATGACGATGGCGACCTCGCCCTCGTAGTTGAGCCATTTGCAGCCCTCGGGGCGGACGACGGCGCCCTTGTGGGAGTTGAGGGCGGAGGTCGGCTTGTGGAAGTAGGTCGGGGTCGGGGTGAGGTCGATCCGGAACTCGTCGACGCGGCTTCGGTGGTTGAGATGGACGGCGACCACCTTCGACGGCACGACCGGCGGCAGGTGCTGGGCGTCGTCGATCTTGACGCGGCGGCCGTCGCCGGCGACGAGCTCGTCTCCGTCACGGAGGGTCTCGACGGCGGCTCCGTCGAGGAGGATGCGGCGGTACTCGGGCATGGCGGGCCTTTCTAGGAGCGGCTGTGCGGGGTGCGCGGGGAGGGAGACACGGGCAGGCCGGTGCCGGTCCAGCCGTCGGCGGGGCGGTCGAACCAGAGGTGAACCTGGCCGGTGCCGATGGAGTTCTCGTACTCGCCGTACTGGCGGCCCTCGGCCGTGCACGCGCCCTCACCGAGCGCGCCGGCCATCATCAGGTAGTGGAAGAACTTCGCCTCGGGCTTGTACTTCCAGAACTCGTTCATGGTGTCGAGGACCTTGTCGTGGCGGCCCTCCTTGAACCAGGCGATGCGCTCGTGGTCGGCCTCGCGGGCCTCGGCGGTGAAGACGTGGGCGGGGTCGCTCGCCTCGTGGTCGCGCAGTTCGCGCAGCGGCCAGAAGGTATGGGAGAGCGCGCCGGAGGCGATGAGGAGCACCCGGCGGCCGGGCGTGGCCGCGATGCCGTCGGCCAGTGCCCGGCCCAGCCGCAGGTGGTCTTCCATGTCGCCGGTCTGGCAGACCCCGATGGTCACCCACTTCTTGTCGGGAAGGCCCTCGCCGAGGAACTTCCAGAGGTTGATGGTGGCGTAGTAGATCGGCAGGTAGGCGTCGTCGATCGCGGTGATCCAGGTGCCGTGCTGGTCGGCGAACTTCTCGATGTTCCGGGCGAGTTCGGGGTCGCCGGGGAAGTCGTACGGCATCCGGCACATGCCGCGCGGCAGTTCCTCGGAGGTGAAGAGCCCGGCGCGGCGCTGCTGGGCGGTGACGACGAACTCGACCGTGGTGGCCCAGTGCGAGTCGAGGACGACGACCGTGTCGTAGGTGTCGCGCTCGAAGACTTCGCGGCGCAGCTGCTGCAGCCCGGTGACGAGGGTGATCTCCTTGCCCTCGTTGAGGTCGAGCCGGTCGGCCTCCGGCAGCACGATGGTGGGGACATGGGCGAGCAGGCCCGCCCCGACGATCTCACCCATGGTTCCGCCATCCCTTCGGTGCGGTGACGGTGTTCTTGAGGTCGCAGTAGAAGTCGAAGCTCCAGGTGCCGCCCTCGCGGCCGACTCCGGACTGGCGGGAGCCGCCGAACGGCGCCTGCAGATCCCGTACGAAGAAGCAGTTGACCCAGACCGTGCCCGCGACGAGCTGCGCGGTGACGCGCTCGGCGCGCTCGTGATCGCCGGTGGCAAGGGTCGCGGCGAGACCGAAGCGGGTGTCGTTGGCCAGCGCGACCGCCTCCTGCTCGGTTGCGAAGGTCTGGAGGGTCAGGACCGGGCCGAAGACCTCCTCCTGGACGACCTCGCTGTCCTGGGCGACGTGGGTGAGCAGGGTCGGTCGGTAGTAGAGGCCGCCGAGGTCTGTGTGGGGTGCGCCGCCGATGGCCGCGCGTGCGCCGGCCGCCAGCGCCCGCTGCACGAAGCCGTCGATCTTCTCCAGTTGGCGGGGGTGGATGTTGGGGCCGAGGTCGGTGGCCTCGTCGCGTGGGTCGCCCTGCTCGAGGGTGGCGGCCTTCTGCGCGAACCGCTTGGTGAACTCGTCGGCGACCGACTCCTCGACGAGGATGCGGGTCGCGGCCAGGCAGACCTGTCCGGCGTTGTCGTACTGCTCCACGGCGAGGTCGACGGCGAGGTCGAGGTCGGCGTCGGCGAAGACCAACAGGGGTGACTTGCCGCCGAGTTCGAAACTGGTGGGCACGAGGTTCGCGGCGGACGCGGCGCCGATGGCCTTCGCGGTCGGTACGGAACCGGTGAAGCTGATCCGGCGTACATCGGGATGGGAGACGAGCGCGTTGCCCGCCTCGGCGCCGTAGCCCTGCACGACGTTGAGCACACCGGCCGGCAGGCCCGCCTCGGCGGCGATGTCCGCGAGGAGCGATGCCGTGAGCGGGGTCCACTCGGCGGGCTTGAGGATGACCGTGTTCCCGGCGGCGAGCGCGGGGGCGATCTTCCAGGTGGCCAGCATCAGTGGGGCGTTCCACGGGGTGATCAGCACGCAGGGGCCGGCCGGGTCCCAGCTGACGCGGTTGGTGTGGCCGCGTGTCTCGAATTCCTCGTGCTCCAGCTTCAGCAGCCAGTCGGCGAAGAAGCGGAAGTTGTGCGCCACGCGCGGCATCACGCCGCGGCGGTGCGAGCGCAGCAGAGCCGCGTTGTCGTGGGTCTCGACGATCGCCAGGTCCTCGATGCGCTTGTCGACACCGTCGGCAATGGCGTGCAGGATGCGGGCCCGCTCGGCGCGCGCGGTGGCGGCCCAGCCGGGGAAGGCGGCCTTCGCGGCGGCGACAGCGGCTGCGGCTTCCGTCGCGGTGCCCCGGGAGATCTCGCCGAGGGCGCTGCCGTCGATGGGCGAGACATCGGTGAAGGTCTCGGCGGAGGCGATGCGCTCGCCGCCGATCCAGTGCCGGGTGTCGACGGTGACCCCGGCCACGGCGAGGGTGTGTTCGGTCATGTCCGGTCTCCAAGTGGTCTGGGGCGTAGAGGGGTTATTCGGCTTCCGAGGTGCCGGACTCCAGCAGCGTGCCGCCGTCCCAGACGACGCCGACCTGGCGGTAGTAGGCGGCGATCGGTTCCCGGATCTCCAGGCGGGCCAGCTCCTCGGTGGGGGCCTCGAACAGTTCGAGATCGGCGTCGCCGGTCCAGGGCTGCCCGGCCTCGAAGGACGCCGCGCCGGTCTCGATCAGCTCGTCGAGCGCGAGCCCCTTGCCCTTCTCGACGGAGGGCAGCCAGCGGTGGTGGGCCATCGGATGGCCGTTGACGAAGCCATTGGTCCCGGACGGCTCGCGCAGGGTGACCACGGCCTGGGCGAGCCGCCGGTCGGCCGCGGCGAGCGTGGCGCCGAAGCGGGCGCCCGCCTCGATCCGCGGGGCAGGCCCGTACGGGTGGGGGCGCGTCTGGTGGATGGAGCCGAGCTTCTTCGGGTAGCCCTGGTGCAGTCCGCGGGCTATCGCGAAGTCCTTGTCGACCCAGATGTACACGCAGCGGGAGTATGTCCGTCCCTTGTAGGAGCAGCGGACGACCGCGAAGGCCTCCTTGTACTGGGAGAGCACCGGGTCGAGCAGCTCCTGCCCGCTGGTCGAGCAGGACTGCCAGTCGGCCCAGATCAGCGCGACGGCACCCGGGTCCTCTTCCGCCAACTCCAGGGGTTCTGGGAGCAGTTCGCGCACGCGGGCGGGATCGGTGCGGTACTCGACGGTGAGCAGGTCGCCGGAGTAGCGCCAGGGCGGCGAGGGGATCAGCGACGAGTCGCCGGTCGCCGTCTTGGGATGGAAGTAACCACGGACACTGGCCATGACAGATGTTCCTTACGAGGTGAGGGCAGGCTGCTTGAGCAGCTGGGCGCGGTAGCGAGCGGCGCCGGTGGTGGCGGCATGGCCGCCGAGGGCGACGACGCCGACCAGGCGGCCGTCGGCGTGGTAGCCGACCAGGACGTCGCCGTCCGGGTCGCCGTCGAGCACCCGGACATCGCCGATGCCGAGCAGCGGGGCGCCGAAGGACTGCAGCCTGAACTCGTGCTGGTCGCTCCAGAAGGTGGGAAGCGGCGCGAAGGGCTCCGCCTCGGCGTCGGCCCCGGTGAGATGGGCGACGAGGCTCTTCGCGGCATGCTTGGCGGTGTCGCCGGGGATCGACCAGTGCTCGACGCGGCGGGGGACGTCGTCGTAGCGGGCGTTGGGGAAGCGGGCGACATCGCCGACCGCGACGACGTACGGGAGATCGCCGACGCGCAGCTGCTCGTCCGTCAGCACACCGTCGCTCAGGTCCAGGCCGTTGCCGTCGAGCCACTCGGTGTTGGCGACCGAGCCGACGGACTCCACGACGACGTCGGCCGCAAGGACCGTCCCGTCGCTCAGGACGACTCCGGTGACCCGGTCCTCGCCCTCGAAGCCCAAGACGCCGGTGCCGAGTGCGAAGCGCACCCCGCGCTCCTCGTGCCGCTTGTGCAGCGCGCGCGCCAGTAGTTCCCCCAGTGGGCGCAGCATCGGCAGCGGTTCGGGGTCGACGACGGTCACCTCGGTGACGCCGAGGCCGACGGCGGTCGCGGCGACCTCGCAGCCGATGAAACCGGCGCCGACCACGACCACGCGTACGCCGGGCCGGGTCAGCTCGTCCCGCAGCCCCTGGGCGTCGGCGAGCGTGCGTACCGTATGGCGGCCGCTGTCAGGTCCGCAGGGGCCGTCGCAGCGCAGCCGTCGTGGCCGCATACCGGTGGCCACGACCAGGCCGTCGAAGGCCAGTTCCGTGCCGTCGTCCAGGACGACGACGCGCTCGGCGAGGCGGGCGGCGGTGACGGAGGTGCCGAGCCGCCACTCCACGTCGGCGGTGCTCGCCCGCGGGGTGAAGGCGAGGGACTCGAAGGGCGCCTTGCCGGCGAGCACCTCCTTGGAGAGCGGGGGCCGGTTGTACGGCATGTGGGGCTCGTCCCCGATGACCGTGATCGTTCCGGTCCAGCCGGCTGCGCGCAGCTGCTCGGCCGCGCGCAGGCCGGCCATTGAGGCGCCGACCACGACGATGCGTTCCGTGGTCATGTCAGTCCTCGATCCGGATGGCCTGCAGCGGACAGACGTCCGCGGCTTCCTCGACCTCGTCGCGCAGCGCGTCGTCCGGGTCACAGACGTAGGCCAGGCGCCCGTTGTCGTCGAGCTGGAAGACGTCGGGGGCCGAGAAGACGCACTGGCCGTGGTCCTGGCATTTGTTCATGTCGACGACGACCTTCATGGCCGGTCCTCCTGGATGTGAGGGGCATCGGGGCGCAGATGGCGGGGGAGGAGGGCCCGGCCCGCGGCCGGGCCCTCGGCCAAAGGGGCCCGAAGAGCCCCCTACTCGTTTGGCTTCAAACAAGATAGGGACGAGTCGGACCCTGGTCAACACCTATCCGGATGGATAAATTCTTTGGTCCAGGCTCTTGCGGGAAGGCGGCGGCAGTCCATACCGTTCGACGCCAAACGACAAGCTCGGGCGCCGCCCCCGCTTCTGGTCCCCGGCTCAGCGCCCCCGCCAGGCCGTCACCGGACCGGCAGGACATCGGGCCGTCGGCCATCACGCCCGTTCACATCCGCCGAGGAGACATCGGTGAGCGCTCAAGACACCCCAGAAGTCCGCCGGCACATGGATCGGCTCGCCGCCGACGGCATCGACGTGGTCCGGGTGACCTACCCCGACCTCATCGGCACCGACCGTGCCCGCGACGTCCTCCTGGACCACCTGCCCTCGGCCTGTGAACACGGACTGGCCTTCTGTCGTGCCGTGTACCACACCAGTCCTCAGGGCGACGTCGTCCCCGTGCCGGGCGGACTGGATGCCGGGCTGCCGGACATCGCCGTACGACCCGACCTGGACGCGGTCCACGTCCTCCCGTGGGAGCCCGGCGTCGCCTGGTGCCTCGGCGACACCACCGACCCCGCCACCGGCGCGCCCAGCCCCGAGTCACCGCGCGACCTGCTGCGCGCTGTCCTGGCCCGATGCGCACAGGCCGGACTGCGCCCCGTCGTCGGCCCCGAGCTGGAGTACTTCCTGCTCGACGGGGCCCCGGGAACGCCGAGTGGCTGGCGCCGCTACGCGCAGGCCGCCACGGGTGTCATCTACACCGCCGGGCTGCGTGCCGACGCCGACAACCATCTGCTGCGCACACTGCGGCAGTTGCGTGACCTCGGAATCGGTGTCGTCACGGGGAACCACGAGTTCGACGCCGGGCAGTTCGAGATCAACCTGACGCACTCCGAGGCCATGGATGCCGCCGACCGCGCCTTCCTCTTCAAGTCGGCGGTCAAGGAGCTGGCCCGTAAGGAGGGGAAGCTCGCGACCTTCATGGCCAAGCCGTTCAACGACGCGGGCGGCTCGGGCTTCCATCTGCACTTCTCGGGCGAGGATGCCCAGGGCCGCAATGTCTTCGACGACCCGTCCGGAGCCTTCGGGCTGTCGGACACCGGGCGCCATGCCATCGCCGGCATCCTGGCTCACGCCCCGGCCCTGGCCGCGCTGCTGAACCCGACCGTGAACTCGTACAAACGGTTCGGACCGGGCACCCTCGCTCCCTGGCTGATCGACTGGGGCCTGGACAACCGCAGTGCCATGGTCCGCATCCCGCCCGAGCGCGGTTCCGGCGCCCGTCTGGAGGTGCGGCTCGGCGACGCCAGTGCCAATCCGTATCTGGCGATCGCCGCCCTCTCCGCCGCCGTACTGCTCGGCGTACGGGAAGGCCAGGAGCCGCCGGCCCCGCTGGAGGGCTACGGCTACGACCCGCGGAAGTCCCAGATGCTGCCGATGAGCCTGCCCGCCGCGCTCGACGCACTGGAGGCCGACGAGGCCCTGATCGAGATCCTCGGCAAGGACTTCACCGAATCCTTCCTCGCCTACAAGCGTGACGAGCTCGACCGCTTCAACCGCCATGTCACCGACTGGGAGTTCACCGAGTACTCCTACCACCTCTGATCGATCCGCACCGCCCACAGGAGCACCGCATGCCGAACCCCTTCGACCCCATGCCCCTCGACGAGGTCGACCTCGCCGACAACGACAACTTCCTGGACGGCGTCACCCCGTGGCGCATGTTCCACACCCTGCGCCACGAGGACCCCGTGCACTGGCAGCCCGAGGAGGCCCCCAACTCCGGCTTCTGGGCCGTCACCCGGCACGAGGACATCGCCACGGTCGACCGCGACGCCGAGACCTTCACCTCGACGAAGTTCGTCAACCTCGAGGAAGTCGACGACGACCAGATCAAGAAGCGCGCCTCGATCCTGGAACTGGACGGCGTCCGCCACCGCGCGATGCGCAGCCTCCTGCAGCGCCAGTTCGGCCAGGGTGTCATCAATCAGTACACCGATTTCCTGCGGGGCCTGACGGCCAAGACTCTTGACACAGCCCTGGCCAAGGGCACCTTCGACTTCGTCGCCGACGTCTCCGCGGACTTCCCCATCAACGTCCTGGCCCGCCTCCTGGACGTACCGCCGGAGGACAACCAGCAGCTCATCGACTGGGGTAACCGGATCATCGGCAACACCGACCCCGACTACGCCGATGTCCTCCTGCACAGCGCGGAGAGCGAGAAGTACCGCGACCTGCCCTTCCGCTCGCCCGCGTCCATCGAGGTCTTCGAGTACGGCCGCGAACTTGCCCGCCGACGCCGCGGCGGCACCGGCACCGACCTGGTCTCCAAAATCGTCAACGAGACCCCACGCGACGGCATCCCGCTGTCCGCGCAGGACTTCGACAACTACTTCCTGCTGCTGGTGGTGGCCGGCAACGAGACCACCCGGCACACCATCTCGCACTCCATGCTCGCGCTGATCCAGCACCCCGAGCAACTGGCCAGGCTCCAGGCCGATCCCTCTCTGATCCCGAACGCGGTCGAGGAGTTCCTGCGCTGGGCGTCGCCCGTCTACCACTTCCGTCGCACCGCGACCCGCGACGTCGAACTCGGTGGCAAGCAGGTCAAGGAGGGCGACAAGGTCGTCATGTGGTACGCCTCCGGCAATCGCGACGAGAAGGTCTTCGGCAACCCCTACGACTTCGACGTCACCCGCGCCGACAACGACCACGTCACCTTCGGCAAGGGCAGCCCCCACCTGTGCCTGGGCAACCTCCTCGCCCGCACCGAGATCCGCATCATGTTCGAGGAGCTCATCCCGCGCCTCGCCGGCATCCGTCTGGCGGGTGACGTGCCACGCGTCCGCTCCAACTTCGTCAACGGCATCAAGAAGCTCCCGGTCGAGGTCACCCTCGCCTGACGGTTCATCGGACGGGCGGGCGGGCCGCACGGCCCGCCCGCCACACCGCCGGAACTCCGGGACGACGGCCTGCCGGGGCCAGCTTCCGCGAACGCTTCCCCCGGGACAACTTCAGGCAGCAAACTCACCCTCATGGCCTTCGTCTTGATCAGTGCACCTTGACCGGAGCACATGATCAGGCAAAGGCCGCCTCAGCGTCCAGAGAATGCCCAGGTGAGAGGCATAGTTCGAGGTGCATTTCGATACCGGTGTGCTGTGACACGGCCGCTGGACAGATTGCCACCGGAGTTGGCCTGGGCGAGGGTCGGTAAGGTAGCGATCTTCGGGCCGCTCAGCTCCCGGAGTCCTAGAGGCGACTGTCAATGAATCTCCGCCCCATGACTGCTCGTTCCGATACCGCGATACACCACGTGTGGCGGCTTCCTGTTGCCGACGCCGTGCGGGGGTACCGAGCCCTCTGGTGGAGCGTCGGGCCCGACGGGCAGCTTGCGGTCCTGTTGGTCCACCGGCGCTACCTTGATCGCAACCGCTACCCCAAGGGGTGGATCGGGCAGAGGCCGGACATCCCGTTCACCGGTGAATTGATCACCATCACAGCGCAGGAGGAACGGCGCACCCTTGTGAAGGACATTCGGATTCGGCCCAGTCACTTGGCCCTGCTCCCGGATTCCCGATTCCTGCTGGTGAGCGGCCGTACGTTCCGGAACGAGACCGAGGGCCCCTGGGCGCCCAACGCTGTGGTGTTCTCCCCAACAGGTACACCTGAGGCCGAGTTCTGCGTCGGTGATGACATTCCCGCCCTGGCCACCGACGTCCACGGAGGCATCTGGACGGCTTACGGCGACGAGGGCATCTACGGCGGCCACCCCGAGTCAGGAGCGGGCCTCGCGGGCTGGGACACCCAGGGCCAGACCTCCTGGGCTCCCAAGGGTCGGCTGCCCGACCACCCACTGGAAGGCTGCACCGCCGCGACCGAGAACGAACAGGTATGGCTCGTCTGGTACTCCGGCAGCAGCAGAGGCGGCACCTTCCTGACACGGATCACTCCGTCCACCGGCGACGTCGCCAGCTACCGCAGCCCCGTCCCCGCCCCGGACGGATTCGCGGTCCGCGGCAACAGGGCAGTACTCACCCGCCGAGACCACAACAAGCGGTCCGTTGAACTCATACGTGCCGAGCTCAACGGCACCACCTGGGTAGCAACCAGCCGCCGTCGGCTGCGGGTGCCCGGTCGAGTCGTCCTGCGCTGCGGCCAAGGCCGCGACGGTTCCCTCTGGCTCCGCGCAGGCAGCACTTGGCTGCGCATGGAAGCATGAACACCCCGACAACATCTCAGAGCCTGTCGGGTGACCTCTGATCGGGCGGCCACGCCCTGGCACGCACGCTTCCCGCGTTGCCGAAATATCCTCGTAGCTCCTTCCCCAAGCTCTCAGCTTCGTTCGAGCAGGGGAGACCCCATCCGAGGACATTCCGCCGCCTTGGAATCGCACGCACCAGACCGCGTCCGCTATCCGATCGAAGGTCACCCGACAGGCTCTCAGCCGGTCTCAACTTCGATGGCACGGTCCAGGTTCGACGTCACAGAACACCGGAGGTTAAAGAACAAGCTCAGTCCACCGGCCCGCCCGCCACATAGATGACCTGGCCGGAGACGAACCCTGCGCCGGGGCTCACGAGGTAGGACGCCGTATGGGCGATGTCCTCCGGCTGACCCACTCTGCCGACCGGAATGGACTGCGCCGCGTTGCGCTGGAACTCCTCGAAGCCGAGGCCCAGCCGACGGGCCGAGGTCCTGGTCATGTCGCTCACCACGAAGCCCGGGGCGATCGCGTTGGCGGTGATCCCGTGCCGGCCGAGCTGCAGGGCGAGTGACTTGGTGAAGCCGAGCAGACCTGCCTTCGCGCTGCCGTAGTCGACACGGGCGGCGTCGCCGACCGCGGAGATGCTCGACATGGTGACGATCCGCCCCCAGCCGGCCGCGATCATATGGGGGGCGACGGCCCGGGTGACGAGGAACGGGCCGCGCAGATTGACCCCCAGGACAGCGTCCCACTGCTCCGTGGTCATCTCCACGAGGTCGGCACGGGGACCGACGCCGGCGTTGTTGACCAGCACCGTCGGGGGGCCCAGCTCTGTGGCGACCCGGGCGACGGCGGCGGTCACCGCCACTTCGTCCGCGACGTCGGCGGCGACCGCCGTCGCGGCCCCGCCGTCGTCCTTGATGGCCTGAACGGTGCCCGCGCAGTCCGCCTCGTCCAGGTCGATCACACCGACCGCCAGGCCGTCGCGGGCCAGCTGCCGGGCCACCGCGGCACCGATGCCGCGTGCTGCGCCGGTGACAATGGCTGTACCTCGCACCTGAGTTGTGTTTGTCATGGGCTCAAGTTCACGACATGGGCGCGCTGCTGCCAACCGAATTGGCCCGGGTCCTTCACGATCGGCTGTGCCAGGCCGGACGGCGGGTGCTCCACCACCGCAGTCGGGTGGCCAACAGTCCCCTGGGCGCGCACCGGGTTGTGATCAATCTGCGGGATTTTCCTTCGCGGCGGGGAATGATCCGGTGCATCATTTTGCGTGACGAGAGTGCAACTGATAGACGCGGACCGGGAGTTCGTCGAGCCGTACGTGCCGATCGGCGAGTGCGGCCCTACCCCGCTCGGCTCCGACAACAGTTCGAGGGCGTGATCTGGAGGCTCAGCGGGGCAGGGAGGACGGTGACGGCCGCCGTGGTGACGGGCGCGGAACTTCTGGGCCCCGCGGCTTACCAGGGGCCGTGGTAGACCAGGCCCAGAGCCAAGGCGGCCGCCGCGGTGGCGAGGAACACGATCCCGCCTATGATGTTGCGGGAGCCCACCCGCAGGTGGGCGATGATTGCGCCGATGAAGTACAGCACGAGGCCGGAGGCGGCGAGGGTTCCCAGGAGCGGCACGGCGAGCCCGGCCAGCAGCCCCACGGTGCCCGCTGCCAGCAGCATGCCCAGCACCGGTACCCACTTCCGGGGCACGCCCTTCATGTCCGCCTGGGTCTTGGGGTATTCGTGGCCGATCAGGTAGGTGACGGCGGCGGCACCGTTGAAGACCGCGCCGAGGATGGTGACCGTGACGTAGGCGGTGAACACGATTTCTCCGTTTCTGTGGGGAATGATGTCGCTGGGCGCTCCGTTGTGGGATGCCGTTCTCCTGGATGGCGAGCCAGCGACTCGATGTGTGACTTCGGTTGGCGGCCGGGCGTGCCAGTGGTCTCGAACGCCTGATAACCGTTGAGTATCACCGCGCGATGGTGCTGTCGGGGGCTGGGATGCTTCCTGTGCGCCGATGATTGTCCCGGGTCGCCCCGGCACGACCCCAAAACGGGCAACCGGCCGTACGCGCTACTCCTGGAGCGCGGATGGTGTTGTGATCAAGGGGCGGCCAGGATGAGGTCTTTGATCCAGATCAACGAGGCGCGCAGGTGCAGGCCGTCGAGGTAGCTGTCTGGGGCCTTGTCGTATCGGTGGCGATGCCTCGCCGGGCCTTGAGCTTGTTGATCAGGCGATCCTCCTCGGCGGCGGCCTTCTCCAAGGCGGTGAGGACATCCTCGCCCAGGTGCATGCCGGCGGCGTCGTGGGTGAGCGCGCGCGGTGGTGGAGTCGACGCTGACCACGGACAGGTGTACCCCGCCCCGCTTCGCAGCCTTTGTGACCAGGCCCTCCAGCAGAGCCTCGAACGCTCCTGCGTCCCGCCACTGCCGGAAGGGGTTGTGCACGGTCGACCAGGCGTCGGACTCCTGTGGCATCTCCCGCCACTGCCCGCCCGTCTTGAATCGCCGGATCACGCCCTCGAACTGCTGCCGCAGCCGCTCGGGGTACGGGCCGTACTCGCCGATCGGCAGGCAGGGCTCGAAGAACTCCCACCCCGCATCCGACAGTTGCACTCGCGTCATACAAGATGATCTACAGGATCACGACCCCGGCACGAGGGCGAATCCACAGATTGATCCCAACTGGATACGCACCCCAGGGCGTGTATCGAAGGTGCCGCCATGTGCCTGAGCTGTGTGTGCGAAGGATGAGCGCAACTCGGTGGCGTCCGGAGTGGAAATCAGGAAGGCTCGCGCGCATGGTTTCGGTAGTGCAGAACGTGGCGATTGACTGTGAGAATGCCTACGAGCTGGCCCGGTTCTGGAGCAGGGTGACTGGCCGTCCACTGCATCCGGAGGGCAAACCGGGTGACCACGAGACTCAGGTGCTGCTGGCGGAGGGCCCAGTGCTGCACTTCAACCAGGTGCCCGAGTCCAAGAAGATCAAAAACCGGATCCATCTGTGTTTGCGCCCTGAGACCTCGCGTGAGCAGGAGGTGGAACGGCTGCTGGGCCTCGGCGCCACCTTTGTCACCGATCACCGGAATCCCGATGGCTCTGGCTGGGCAGTCCTTGCCGACCCCGAAGGCAACGAGTTCTGCGTTCTTCGCAGCGAGTCCGACCGAGCCGCGATGAATTCCTGACGCTCACACGCCATCCATCCTGGCCGGTTTCGTATGACAGCTGGTCACGGCCACTCGTTGATGGCCGCGATGCGAACGGTCGCCTCGTAGCGGACCGGGCCTTCCCGGCCCGATGCGGGGCACACGGATCGCCTTCAGGACGGGCTCGAACTGCGGGGAGTCGCCACGCTGCCCGGCCGTGATCACGATGGGCATGGGTTTCTGTCCCTGCTCGACTGCGAGGTGCAGCTTGGTGGTCAGTCTGCCTCGTGAGCGTCCGAGGCCGTGGTCGTCCGGTTCGGTGGCGATGCCGCCGGGCGGTTCTTTCTGCAGGTCCCCCTTTTGCGTGCCCCGGCGGCGTGCTGGTGGGCCCGGCAGACGGTGGAGTCGACGTTGATGTCCCAGGTGATCAAGTCCTTCGCGTCGGCCTGGGCCTGGAGCTGACAGTGTTCCGCTCCTTGTAGAGGTCAGCGTCGTGGCTGACGGGCCGGCCTCCTGCGGCGCCCTTGTTCTTGCGCTTGGCGGCCTGGTCCAGATCAGCTGCGCGCCTCTTCGGCTGTCGGCGCCGGTGGGCCGCCGGCTGTGATGCGGGCCAGCAGCATGCGGGCTTCCCGAAAACGGGGGTGGTCCGGATGCAGAAACCGCTCGCAATCGGTCAGCGCCTCACGGACTGCCGCTTCTGCCTCGCTTCGGCGCCCCAGACCATGCAGGGCGACGGCCGTGCCTATACGGAGGCTCCCGCTCTGGCTCCGATCCCAACATGGGGCGAACCGGAGCGCCTCGGTGAGCGCTTCGTCGTACCGCCCCTGACCATTCAGGCTGTGCACCAGGCCGCAGTGCAGAGCAGCGACCGTGCTCCCTTCGGCTCGGGGCAGATTCCCCCGGGCGATGGCCTCGGCCTCCTCGTAGCGGGCTTGCCCGCACAAGGCGTCGACCAGGTTGTCCAACACGCACAACTCGATGTCCCACACCGGTGCCAGATGCTTGAGGCGAGTCAGGTCGCGCAGTATGTCCAGCCCCTCAGCCTCCGCCTCTCCGTAGCGCCCCTCGCTGTTGAGGACCAGCATGTGGTTGCTCCGGATCATCAGCAGCAGCGCCCGCCCGGGCCCAGCCATCTCATTCAGCTCTGCCGTGAGAGATTCCAGCTCGGCCAGCACCTGCGCCCCGCGCCCGTGGGCACAGGAGGCCGCCGTGGCCAGGGCCTTGGCGCGCCACGCCACAGCGAGCTTTCGACCTCGCCTGCGCAAACGCCCCGATTCCGCCTCGAGTGCTCTGGCCCCGGCCTCGACCTCCTCGTACTTGCCTTCCCGCCATAGCTGATGGAGGCGCTCCAAGGCGGCCTCTTCCCGCGAGCGGCCCCGTATCATCCGTGCGATCTTCACAGGCCGTGAGGTTACGTGAAGGTGCCCGACCAGGACAGATTCGGCTGACATCGAAGGCAAAGGTGGGGCCCACCGCCTCGAAACGGACGGCGAGCCCCAAAGTGAACGGTATGGACGGTTAGGGCCTGGCTGGGGTTGTGATCTGGATCAGGGAGCGGGGCGTGGGGCATGCGAGCGTGCGTGCCATGCCCCGCGAGCCAAGATCACAACCCGATATGCACCCTAGGACCGCCGCACCCGCGCGGTCAGCCGGTTTCCCAGCCGTCTGCCGAATGTGCCCGGCCTGTTCCAGGCCCGGAACGCCTCCGCCGTGCGGCTGCTCCCCGCATACTCGGCAGCCTTCTCCACCGCCGTCACCTCGCTGCCGGAGAGCCCTCGCACCACCGGACGCAGTACCTCCTCCAGCAGCGCGGCCCGAGTCTCGTTCCAGGCCCGGCCCGCGTGCGGGTGGGCGCTCCAGACAGTGAAACAGTCGGCCACGTATGCCGGGTCGGAGCGCAGCCGGGCCAGGATGTCGCCGTGGCGGGCTGCCCGGCCGTAGGCCGCGATCAGGTCCGCGTCGTCGCTGTGAACGAATGCGTACAGCTCCGCGTCGGGCCGGTCCTGCGCGAGCAGGCTCTGGGCAAGGGCGCCGTAGGCGTGCTCCAGCACAGTGGGCTCCACCGGTTCGGCGCGGGCGCGCAGAGCCCTTGCACGGTCGGGCCAGCCGGGCGCCGACTCACCGGACCTGACGTCGCGGGCGAACTCCAGTAGTTGCAGTGCACCGCGGACCCGTGTGCCGATCTCCTGAGGGAAGCAGCGCAGCAGATCGTGGGCGAGTTCCGCCGCCTCCTCGTCGTCGCAGGGGGCGTGGAGTGCCGCGTCGACGAGCTGGGACCACGTACCGGCCGTCCGGTGCGAGTCCGAGCCGGACTCGCCGAGCAGGAGCCGTGCCTCGCCCGCCGTCGGGGTGGCGTCGCCCCAGATCAGCCCGACGGCGGTGCGCAGGACCAGCGGCTCCGCAAAGGGCGAGAATCCGGCGGCGCGCAGCACCGTGTGCAGCGACATGATGCGGTCGGAGCCCTGCTCCTTCGCGCGGGGCGCCTCGGCGCACATCCGCAGATGCGGCAGTGCCTGTGCGCCGGTGAAGGGGAGGGCAACGCGAGTGAGGAGCTGCTCGGCGGCGGAGGGCGCGCCCAGGGCGAGTTGATCGAGTTCGCCGAGGAGCGCCGTGCGGACGTCGAACTGTTCGTCCAGGAGGTCGAGCAGTGCGGGGGCGCCGGGCGGCGCCGGAGCTGCGAGCAAGGTCCGTGCCATGTGCCGTGCGACGGAGGGGAGCTGGTCCGTGAGATCCATGTCGAGCAGCCGGGCGATCCGGAGCAACTGCACGTGGCGTCCGATGGTCGCTCCACCCGTGGATTCCGTCGCTTCCGAGGTCAGCTCGGCGAGCAGGTCCGGGCCGAGCACGTCGGCCAGTTGCTTCACCGCGGCGGGGTCGGCGAACGCCGAGCGCGGCGGGAGCGCGAGCGCGGCGTCGCTGCGCCGTACCGCCTCCGTCACCAGCAGTGCGGCGATCGGTGCCGTGGTGGTGGCAGGGGCACGTCCTTCGAGCGCTGCCAGCAGCCGGGCCACGGACGCCGACTCGGCGGCGCTGCGGTCGTCGGCCGGTGCCGTGAGCGCGGTGGTCAGCCGGTGCATCTGCTGTTCGTCCAGCGCGTACGGTCGCTGGGCGGCCCAATCAGCCGCTGCGGACCGTCCGTTGGGACCGAGCGTGATGCCCGCGTGCAGAGCGGTGAAGGCGAGTGGTCCTGCGGCGAAGGGTTCACCCGGCAGCGCGGCAGCTGCCCGGAACAGTTCCGGTGCGCGGCTGCGCCAGACCCGGGCGACGGTCTCCGCCCAGGCGTCGTCCACCGGACCGTCCGGAGCGTGGCCGGCGCACGTGTGCACGCGATAGCCCGGGTCGGTCAGCTCGTGTGCGTCGTCCGGGAGTACGCCGATGACCTGGTGCGGTGAGTGCGTCGGGCGGCGGGTGTACGTGGTGAACGTCAGCCGCTGGGCGTGCTCCGGCGGGAGTACGGCTCCGGCCAGCGCGATCCACCGGGCCACGTCCGCGCTCTGCCGCTCCACGAGGACGAGCTGCGCCGACGACGGTTTCTCGCTCACGCGGCGCAGATCGGCGAAGACCGTCGCGAGCCAGGGGCTGCGGGAGACCGCGAAGTCGTTGAGTGCCTCCTGCCCGAAGGCGGCGGACGCGGGCAGGGCGGATATGCGGTCCGGTGTACCGCTGTCCGGTGTGGTCGAAGCCCAGCCCGGCGATCGCCACGCCGTGATCGGGAGCGCGTCGCCGGGCAGGCGCGTGCCGGCCGGAAGGTGCACCGCATGCGCGTGGAAGCGACCGGCTCCGGAACCTCCGAGCGCCACGGTGCGGCTCAGCAGATGGCTGCCGTCGGACAGCTCACTGAAGCTGAACGTCTCGGGAAAGGACCGGAGTTCGACGTTCGTCGGATGATACGGAGCCCCGGCCGGAGGCTCGTAACCGAGCAATTGCTCCGCCTCGGTCAGCACCGGCGTGGGTATGCCGCCACCGACCGCGGTGAACCGTGCGCCGACTCCGTCGTCACCCGCAGAGGCAGAGGTGTAGTGCAACTGCGCGAGGCTCATGGGCCGGCCCTCTTCGTCCTTGCCGCGTACGTCCCCGTGCGCCAGCACACCCCGCCCTCGTCGGCCGTCGTCAGAGACCGGCTGTACGGGCACGGCGACGACCCCGGCGGGAGCGGTCCGCAATCGTGGGAGCGACGCTATCAAGGTGCGGCGGTGCCGCAGGCACCCTGCCGAAACGTGATCTCAGTAACTTCCGCGGAGGTGTTCAGTCCAGCGGCTTCCCTCGCGTCGGCCCGACGAGCGCCCTCAACTCCGGTACGTGATCAGCGCTGGACGGCGTACGCGACGAAGCCGGTCCAGGCGGCGGGGGAGAGGGTGAGCCGGGGGCCTTCTTCGACCTTGGAATCCCGGACGTGGACGGCGTTGGGGCAGGTGGCGACCTCTACGCAGTCGTCTCCGGATCCGCTGCTGTAACTGCTCTTGAACCAGGCCAGGTCTGTGGTACTCATACCGCTCCTCGTGTCCGCTCCAACAGACTCGTGGACTCCTTCAGGGAGAGAGCCTGTGAACGCATCCTGGCATATCGCATCTGGAGCGTGCTGACGACGGCAGGGTCGGAGTGGAGGTGACCGCTCTCCTGCCCCTCGGAGTAGGCGAACCACTTGTGGTCAGGGGTCTCCAACAGTCGGATGGGGCCGTGCAGACCGGCGTGGTGCTCCTGCACCTGCGGCATGATCTGCAACTCGATATTGCGCCGCCGGGCCAGTCCTTCGATGTGGTCGATGAGTTCCCGGGTGACCTCGACTCCGCCGGTGTGTCGTCGGAACAGGTGCTCTTCGAGGATGAAGCTGTACGCGGTGTTGGGGCGTTCCGTCAGCAGAGCCTGCCGTTCGGCGCGGGCAGTCATCCGAGCCTCGATCTGTTCGTCACCCAACGGCGGAAGCTGGTCCCTGAACAGCGCTCTTGCGTATGCCTCGGTCTGCAGCAGGCCGGGAATCAACCGGCATTCGTACGTGTACAGAGTGGCTGCGTCCGCCTCAAGCTGCGCCCAATGGTGGAACCACTTCGCCAGCCCCCGCCGCCGTGACAAGTGTTTTGCCGCCGCCTTGATCACCCCGAACGCTTCCAGCACCTCCTCCGCCCGTTCGACGAACGCGGGCGGTGGGAACCGGCGCCCCTGTTCGATCGAGGCGACCGTCGGCACCGAGTACCGCACCCTCGGGGCGAACTCCTCCTGCGTGAGCCGTGCCCGTTTACGGAAGACCTTGACCACCTCGCCGAACGCCTTCAGAGTGTCCGAGGGCTCCGGCTCCCCGTCCGCGCCCGTCGTGCCGCTCGTGCCACCCGCGCCGTCCGCCATGTTCCGGCCACCTCCCGTGCCCGCCCGTACCGGTTTGCAACGCGCCCATGGTCACGGGCTGTTACGCGTACTGTCCACACTCTGTACTCGTACGCCGACTCAGCGTACGAGTTTCTGACCTGGTGGGACCGTCCTCCCGGCCGTCAGGGTGGGCGCATGGAAGCACTCGCGTCCCCGCAAGCGCCGTTCACCGTGCGTGTGTTCGTGCAGCGATTCAGTTCCACGCCCCGAGGTGCCCGGCTCGCCCGGCAGCTGGCTCTGCACCAACTGGACGAGTGGGGCATCCCGTACGGCGGTGACGCGTCCGAGACGACCGCGCTGATCGTCGCCGAGCTGGCGGCGAACGCGGTGACGCACGGCCGGGTGCCGGGCCGTGACTTCGAGTTGAGGCTCGTCCACGCTCCGGGCGACCGGCGCACGCTCGGCGTCCTGCGGATCGAGGTCACCGACGCCCGGGGCGAGCGGCGCCCGCCGGGGCCGGGGGAGTTGGTGGCGCCGCCGCCCGGTTCCGGCAGCGGGCACGGGCTGATCCTGGTGGAGGCGCTGGCCGACCGGTGGGCGGTGCTGGACCGCGTACCGCTGGGGAAAACGGTCCGTGCCGAGCTGGACCTACCGCACTGACCGGTCCCACCGGCGTAGGGTCGACTGCGCGCCGCCCCTGCCCGTAGGCAACCGAGGAGAGTGCACGCCCCGTGACCGAAAACTCTCACGCAGCCCCGCCGCCGGCCTCAGAAGTCCAGCTCTCCGCAGGGCCGGTGGCGTACCAGGACACCGGTGGTGACGGCCCCGTCGTCGTCCTGCTGCATGGCGTCGCCATGGACGGTTCGCTGTGGCGGCACGTTGTCGCCGATCTGCGCCCCGACTACCGGTGTGTGGTTCCGACCCTGCCGCTCGGCGGCCACCGCCGACCCATGAAGCCGGATGCCGACCTGTCGGTCCTCGGCGTGGCCCGGCTGGTCGCGGAGTTCCTCGATGCGCTCGATCTCACCGATGTCACCCTCGTCATGAACGACTGGGGCGGGGCTCAGGCCCTCGTCGCCGACGGGCGGGATCAGCGGATCGGGAAGCTCGTCATCACCTCCTGCGAGGCGTTCGACAACTTCCCGCCCGGTCTGCCCGGCTCCAATCTGTACGCCTCCGCCAAGGTGCCGGGCGGACTGAATCTCGCGTTCACTCTGCTCAAGCTGAAGCCGATGCGGCGGCTGCCGATGACCTGGGGACGGATGAGCAAGCGACCCGTGCCGGACGGTGTGATGGACGCGTGGTTCCGGCCGCTGTGGACATCGGCGGAGATCCGGCGCGATCTGCGCAGGTATGTGCTCGGAGTGCCGCCCAAGGCGGAACTTCTGCGGTGGGCCGAGAAGTTGCGTGACTTCGACCGGCCCGCGCTCGTCGTCTGGGCGGCCGAGGACAAGGTCATGCCGCCCGAGCACGGACGCAGGCTCGCCGAGCTGCTGCCCAAGGGCGAGCTCGTCGAGATCGCCGACAGTTACACACTCATCCCCGAGGACCAGCCTCAGCAGCTTGCCTCCGCCATCCGGACGTTCCTGCGCAAGCTCTGAAGCGCAGCGGCCGCAGGTGCCCGCGCATCTGTGGGAGATCGCGGGCAGTGGGAGGCGTGGAGCACGATTCAGGCGAAGAGCAGGGGCGGCTCGCACCCGCGTGAGGACCAGGTGAACCCGGCGCAGCTGAACCGGGTCACCTGGTATGCGTCCACCGGATGGACCAAGCCGTACCCGGGGGACGGCCGGATCCTCGCACCCGATGAGGTGCCGGGCCGGGACCCCCGCCGCAGGAGATCGGCGACTGATCGCACCCGCGGTTCCAAGGGGTCGGCCGCCCGTACCGAAGGGCGGCCGACCCCTTCCGCAGGGGCGGGCATGAAGCGGAGCTGCGGCTGCGCTTAAGAAAACCTCGATGGACCTGGGGCGCGGGGTACGGCAGATTTCTCCGTGACGGCGGAGGATGGTGCGCGGCAGCCGATCACCGTGCGTGCTGCCCCCATGCCGTCCCTCTCATCTTCCCCGGGCCGCAGGCTCCCTTCGAGGCTGCCCCCGGCCCGGGGCGTTCACCTCGCACCATGTACAGGGAGCCGCAGCCGTGAAGGCACTCGTGAAGCAGAAGGCCGAGCCCGGACTCTGGCTGATGGACGTTCCCGAGCCGGAGATCGGCCCCTCGGACGTGCTGATCAAGGTCCTCCGCACCGGCATCTGCGGAACCGACCTGCACATCCGCAACTACGACGGCTGGGCTCAGCAGGCCGTGAAGACGCCGCTCGTCCTCGGCCACGAGTTCGTCGGCGAGGTCGCCGCGATCGGTGCCGACGTCGTCGACATCACCGTGGGCGCCCTGGTCAGCGGCGAAGGCCACCTGGTCTGCGGAAAGTGCCGCAACTGTCTGGCCGGACGCCGCCACCTCTGCCGCTCCACCCTCGGGCTCGGCGTCGGCCGGGACGGGGCGTTCGCCGAGTACGTCGCGCTGCCCGCCTCCAACGTGTGGGTGCACCGGGTCCCCGTCGACCTCGACATCGCCGCGATCTTCGACCCGTTCGGCAACGCCGTGCACACCGCGCTGTCCTTCCCGCTGGTCGGCGAGGACGTCCTGATCACCGGCGCCGGCCCGATCGGCATCATGGCCGCCGCCGTCGCCAACCACGCGGGCGCCCGCAACGTCGTCATCACCGACGTCAGCGAGGCCCGGCTCGAACTCGCCCGGAAGGTCGGCGTCAGCCTCGCCCTCAACGTCGCCGAGGAGACCATCGCCGACGGCCAGCGCCACCTCGGCCTGCGCGAGGGCTTCGACATCGGCCTGGAGATGTCCGGCCGCCCCGAGGCCATGCGCGACATGATCGCGAACATGACGCACGGCGGACGGATCGCCATGCTCGGACTGCCGTCCGAGGAGTTCGCCGTCGACTGGTCCCGCGTCGTCACCTCGATGATCACGATCAAGGGCATCTACGGCCGCGAGATGTACGAGACCTGGTACGCCATGTCCGTCCTGCTGGAGGGCGGCCTCGACCTCGCCCCCGTCGTCACCGGACGGTACGGCTACCGCGACTTCGAGGCGGCCTTCGATGACGCGGCGAGCGGGCGCGGCGGCAAGGTCATCCTCAACTGGACCGTCTGACCGACCTCGTACCGGCCCGTACACACCAGGAGACACCCCTCATGTTCGACTCCGTACGCGACGACATGCGCACGACCCTCGATGAGATCAAGGCCGCAGGACTCCACAAGCCCGAGCGCGTGATCGGTACCCCGCAGTCCGCGACCGTCGCCGTCACCGCCGGTGGCCGCCCCGGTGAGGTGCTCAACTTCTGCGCCAACAACTACCTGGGCCTCGCCGACCACCCCGAGGTGATCACCGCCGCCCACGAGGCGCTGGACCGCTGGGGCTACGGGATGGCCTCGGTCCGCTTCATCTGCGGCACGCAGGAGGTCCACAAGGAGCTGGAGCAGCGGCTCTCGTCGTTCCTCGGCCAGGAGGACACGATCCTCTACTCCTCCTGCTTCGACGCCAACGGCGGCGTGTTCGAGACCGTCCTCGGCCCGGAGGACGCGGTCATCTCCGACGCCCTCAACCACGCCTCCATCATCGACGGCATCCGCCTCTCCAAGGCCAAGCGGTTCCGCTACGCCAACCGCGACATGGACGACCTGGAGCAGCAGCTCAAGGAGGCGTCCGGGGCGCGGCGGCGGCTCGTCGTCACCGACGGCGTGTTCTCCATGGACGGGTACGTCGCCCCGCTCCGCGAGATCTGCGACCTGGCCGACCGGTACGACGCCATGGTCATGGTCGACGACTCGCACGCCGTCGGCTTCGTGGGCCCCGGCGGCCGCGGCACGCCCGAACTGCACGACGTCATGGACCGCGTCGACATCATCACCGGCACGCTCGGCAAGGCGCTCGGCGGCGCCTCCGGCGGCTACGTCGCGGCCCGCGCCGAGATCGTCGCACTGCTGCGCCAGCGGTCCCGTCCGTACCTCTTCTCCAACTCCCTCGCCCCGGTCATCGCGGCGGCCTCGCTCAAGGTCATCGACCTGCTGGAGTCCGCCGGTGACCTGCGCGAGCGACTCAACGCCAACACCGCGCTCTTCCGCAACCGGATGACCGAGGAAGGCTTCGACATCCTGCCCGGCGACCACGCCATCGCCCCCGTGATGATCGGGGACGCGGCGAAGGCAGGCCGGATGGCGGAGCTGCTCCTGGAGCGCGGTGTGTACGTGATCGGGTTCTCGTACCCGGTCGTCCCCCAAAACACGGCGCGCATCCGCGTGCAGCTGTCGGCCGCGCACTCCACGGACGACGTGAACCGTGCGGTGGACGCGTTCGTCGACGCGCGGGCCGCGCTCGGCGAGTAGCTCCACGAGCGGGGCGGTCCCAGGTCCCTTACACCCCTCGGGGCCTGGGACAATGGATCACATGATCGATGCACGGCGGCTGCGTATTCTCCGTGCGGTGGCCGACCACCGCACCGTGACTGCGGCAGCCGCCGCGCTCTATCTGACGCCGTCCGCCGTCTCCCAGCAGCTCGCCGCCCTGGAACAGGAGACCGGCCACCGGCTGGTCGACCGCAGCGCCCGCGGCGTACGGCTCACCTCGGCCGGCGAGATCCTGCTGACCCACACCAATGCGGTGCTGGCCCAGCTGGAGCGGGCCGAGGCGGAGCTTGCCGCGTACGGGGCGGGAGACGCCGGTACGGTCACGGTCGCCGCGTTCGCCACCGGCATCGGGCTCGTGCTCGCCCCCGCCATCGCCGAACTGACGCTGACCGCGCCCGGCATCCGGGTCCGGGTGCAGGACGCGGAGGGCGACGCGAGCGTGCCGATGGTGCTCGACCGGCAGGTCGATGTGGCCGTCGCCGTCGAATACCGTGGCGCGCCCGGCGAGGACGACCGGCGGCTGACCCGGGTGCCGCTGTACTCGGAGCCGTTCGACGCCGTGCTGCCGGTGGGGCACCGGCTGGCCGGCCAGGACCAGGTGGCCATCGCGGACCTCGAGAAGGACCCGTGGATCGGCCCGTACCCCGGCAACCCGTGCCACGACGTGGTCGTGCTCTCCTGCGAATTCGCCGGCTTCCAGCCGAGACTGGAGCACTCCTCGGACGACTTCCGCGCGGTGGTGGCACTCGCGGGAGCGGGGGCCGGGGTGGCACTGGTGCCGAGGTCGGCGCTGCGGGGGATGGAACTCGCGGGGGTGGTGGTACGCCCGGTGGAGGGCAGCGCACCGACCCGGCGGGTGTTCGCCGCGGTACGGCAGGGGGCGGAGGGGCATCCCCTGATCCGTCCGGTGCTCGACGCGTTGCGGGCGGCGGCGGGGCGGGTGCTGTAGACATCCTTCAGCCCGTCCGGCGCTTGAGAGGAGCTCACAGCGGCCCCCGGCCGCCCACCGCACCCTCACCGCCTCCTGACGCGGCCACCGGACGCCCCCGGGATCATCACGCCCGCCATCGCGGCCATCAGCACCGCGCCCGCGAGCACGCCGTACCGCACCGGCTCCAGGTACGGCACCGTCCCCGCCGCCGACACCGCGAACGCCGTCAGGGGGACAGCCGCCACCGCCGTGCCGATCGTCAGGCCCGCCACGGCCACCAGCCCCGTCTCCAGGAACAGCATCCGCGTCACCTGGCTGCGCCCCGCCCCCACCAGCCGCAGCAGGCGGAACTCCCGTCGGCGGCCCACCGTGATCAGGGTCAGCGTGCTCACGACCGCCAGCAGCGCGAACCCGCCGATCACCCCGACCCCGATGACGATCAGCGCCTCGTCCTTCTCCGAGGACGACGGCGCGATCCGTACGTCGTCCGCCGTCGCGGCCCGGACCTGCGCACCGGCGTACGGGGCCACCGCGCGGCGTACCGAGGCCGCAGCCGACCCGGCCTCCGAGCGGACCAGGATGCGGGCATCGCGCGCCGCCAACACATGCCCGGTCAGCGCCTCGCGCGGCAGCATGAACTCGCCGAGCCCCATGGCCCGTTCGTACACCGCGACCACTCGCAGCCCCGTCTCCGTACCGTCACCGAGCCGCAGCCGCACCCGGTCGCCGATGCCGACGCCGAGCTCGTCCGCCCGGTCCCTGCCGACCGCGACGGTGGAGCGCCCCGTCAGGGCGGCCAGGTCACCCGATGCGAGGCCCGGAGCGACCGTGCCGGACAGCTCGCCCGCCGTCACACCCAGCACCGGGTAGCGGTCCAGCTTCGGATCGCCCATCTCGCGGTGCGCGAGCAGGACCGACGACCGCAGCACACCCGTCGCAGCCGCCACCCCTGGCGCCCTGCGCACCGCGGCCGCCGCGTCCGCGGGCAGCCCCGCCGGAGCCGTCACCACCAGGTCCGCCCGCAGCGCGGCCTCCGCCTGCCGATCGGCGGCCCGTTCCAGCGTCGCCCCCGCCGTCAGCTGGACGCAGACGAACGCGACCACCAGCACGATCGGTGTGATCGCCGCGCCGAGGCGCCGGTTGTGGGCGGCGGCCGACTTCGCCGCCAGGAACCCGGAGACACCGCCCGCACGCCGCAACGGCGCACCCAGCACCCGCGTCGCCGCCCGCGCAATCCACGGCCCGAGCAGCGCCACCGCGATGACCAGCGACGTCGCCGCACCCGACGCGGCCACCGCGGCCGCCTGACCGCCCTGCGCCATTGCCGCGACCGCAGAACCGACTCCGCCCACGACCAGCAGCATTCCCGCACCGGTCCGCAGCCGGCCCGGCTCACCCGGCTCGGGGGCGCGCGCCGCACTCAGCGCGGCGGCGGGCCGCATCCCGGTGATCGACCGGGCGGCGAGCAGCGAGACCGGACGTGCGGCCCCGGCGACGAACACCGCGGCGGCCACGGCTGCCGCGAGCGGCAGCCACAGCGGCGCGGGCAGCGGCAGCGGATCCGTCGTCACCAGCGACCGCATCAGCAGTCCCAGCGGCACGGCCCCGGCCCCGCCCAGCACCACCGCCGCACCGGCCACCCGGCTCACCTCCCGGCCGACCGCCGACCTCAGCTGCCGAGGCGTCGCGCCGACCGCCCGCAGCAGCGCCAGCTCACCGGAACGCTGGTGGACCGCCTGGGAGACGGTCGTGGAAAGAACGAGAAGCGCCACCATGAGGACCGTGCCCGCGATCGAGCCGAGCAGCGCCAGCAGATCACCGCGGCCGCCCAGCGCGTCCAGGTGCTCGGCCTCCCCGCGTGCGGAGCCGGTGAGGACCCGGATGCCGCGCCCGTTGTCCGTACGGTCGGGCAACGCGTCGCCCAACGAGTCCCGCAGCGCGTCCGAGGAGACGCCGTCCCGCGCGACGATCCCGACCGCGTCGACCGTGCCGGGGTGCCCGGCCAACGCGGTCAGCCGCGCTTCGGTGAAGAAGACGGCCGGGGCGCCCTCGCCCCGGTTGCCCGCCTCCGCGACACCGCTGACGGTGTACGGGCGCGCGGCGCCTTCCGCCTGGAGTTTCACGGTCGAGCCGACCTCGGCCCCGGCGGGCGCCAGCGCCCGGTCGACGACCACCTCGTCCGCACTCCGCGGCGCCCGGCCGGAGGTCAGCTCGTACGGAGTGAGCACCGCCGACGGCCAGGAACGGCCGACCGCACCGGCGCCACCGCCCAGCGTCAGCGGCACCGAGTCGTCCGCGACCGCCGTCGCGACCCCGTCGGCCGCCGCGGCCTTCGCCACCACGGCCCGGTCCAGCCGGGCCCGTTCCGACAGATATGCCGTCGTCGTCCTCGGCTCACTGCCCCACGGCTTCGCCGTGTACGACACCTTCTGGTCGCCCGCCACCACCGCGTCCGCGCCCGCGTACCGCTCCACCGGCGGCTGCGCCAGCAGCAGCGAGCCGAGCACCAGCGCGAACGCGCCGATCAGCGCCGCCGTGGCCGCCGTCGCCGCGAACACCGCGGCCCACGCCCGCCGGTGCGCCGTCAGCGAGCGCCTGGCCAGGAACGCCGACGCGCGCCGCCCCCCGGACCGTGCCCGCACGGTCTCCGCCTTCCGGATCCTCGTGCTCATCGCAGCCGCCCGCCGTCCATCGTCAGTACGGTGTCCGCCCAGCTCGCCGCCACCGGATCATGGGTGACCATGACGACCGTACGGCCGTCGATCCGGACGGCGTCCCGCAGCAGACCGAGGACCAGCGCCGCCGACTCCGGGTCCAGGGACGCCGTCGGCTCGTCCGCGAAGATCACCGCGGGTTCCGTCACCAGCGCGCGGGCCACCGCGACCCGCTGCTGCTGGCCGCCCGAGAGCGTGGTCGGGCTCTCCGCCCCGCGGCCCGCAAGACCCACGCGGGCCAGCAGATCCTGCCCACGGGCCAGCACCCCGGCATCGGCCGGATCCGCTCCCGCGAGCACCAGCGGCAGCACGACGTTCTCCTCGATGGACAGCGACGGCACCAGGTTCAGTGCGTGCGACTGGAAGACGAAGCCCACCCGGTCCCGGCGGAGCCGGGTCGGTGCCGCCTCGCTCAGCGACCCCAGGTCGGTGCCACCGATCCGTACGGTTCCCGAGGTCGGACGGTCCAGCCCCGCCGCGCACTGCAGGAACGTGCTCTTGCCGGACCCGGAAGGGCCGACCACCGCGGTGAAGCTTCCGGCCGGGACCGCGCAGCTGACCGCGTCGAGCGCCACCGTCTCCCGAGCGCCGCCGCGCCGCCCGTAGCGCCGGCTCACCGACTCCAGGCTCAGCGCGGTCGCCCGCATTGCCGTGACCGTGTCCACCGTTGGTTACCTCCGCTGCCGCTTACATACTGCCTGACCTGCATAAACGCTAGGAGCGAACAGGGCTGCGGGGGAGAGTGCGGGCTCCCGGAACGGGGGTGCAGCCAGCTCCACCATGAGCCGGGTACGGGCCCCACTCCGCAGCCGGGCGGGCCCCCGTAACGTGACCTGTCATGAGCACCGATCCCGCCCCGCTGACGGTCGCCATCCGGCGTTCGTGGGATGCCTCGCGCTATCTGTTCATCGGCGTTCCGGTGGCACTGCTCGCCTATGTGTGCGCGTTCCTGGTGGTCGCCGTCCTGATGTTCGCCGCCGTGATCATCGGGCTGCCCGCCCTGCCGGAGGCCGCCAAACTGCTGCGGCGCTTCGCGGACTTCGAACGCCGCCGGTCCGCTGTGCGGCTCGGGGTGCCGTTCCGCCCGGCGCAGTATCTTCCGCTGGACGGCGGGGAACTGTCCGAGCGGGTCCGACGGGTCCTCACCGACCCCGCGACCTGGCGCGACGCGCTCTGGCTGCCGGTCCAGGCGCTCATGGGCAACGTACTCGCCTATCTCACCCTGATCCTGTGGCCGATCGGTCTCCTCGTGGACGGGGCCGCACTGACCGTCGTCCACGCCCTGGACCGGCGCACCGCCGACGAGTACGGCACACCGCTTCCCGAGCGGCAGGGCTGGGTACTGCGCTGGCACCCCGTGCTGGCGGACCTGTCGGCGAGCTGGTCCCGTTCGCTGCTGACCTCGTCGCACTCCGCCGAACTCGCCGACCGGATCGCGCAGCTGACGGAGAGCCGGGCCGGTGCCGTAGAGGCGCACGGCGCCGAACTGCGCCGCATCGAAAGGGATCTGCACGACGGAGCCCAGGCCAGGATCGTCGCCCTGTCGATGCGCATCGGGCTCGCCAAGCAGCTCCTCGACCGTGACCCCGCCGCCGCCCGGCTCCGCCTCGACGAGGCGCATGACGGCGCGGAGGCAGCCCTCGCGGAGCTGCGGCACGTGGTCCGCGGCATCCATCCGCCCGTGCTGACGGACCGTGGACTGGCGGGTGCGGTACGGGCTCTGGCCGCCGATGTCGCCGTCCCCGTCACTGCGGACCTCGACGGTGTCGAGGACGGGCGGCGGCTCCCGGCCGCCATCGAGGCGGCCGCGTATTTCGTGGTCGCCGAGGCGCTCACCAACATCAGCAAGCACAGTGGCGCGACGGCAGCCACCGTCCGGATCGGCAGGGGCCCCGACACCTTGCGCGTGGTCGTCGGGGACGATGGACACGGCGGCGCGGACGAACGCGCCGGCAGCGGCCTGCTGGGGATCAGGCGGCGGGTCGCCGCACTGGACGGCACGACCCGCATCAGCAGCCCCGCCGGAGGGCCGACGGACATCGAAGTGGAGCTGCCGTGCGGATCGTGATCGCCGAGGACAACGCCTTGCTGCGGGAGGGCCTGATCCTGCTGCTCACCGGTTCGGGCCACGAGGTGGTGGCCGACGCGGCCACCGGGCCCGAGATCCTTCCCGCCCTGCTGAAGCACCGGCCGGACGCCGCAGTCCTCGACGTACGGCTGCCGCCGACGTTCCGGGACGAGGGCCTGCGCGCCGCCGTCGCAGCCCGCGCGGAGCTGCCCGAGCTGCCGATCCTCGTCCTGTCCCAGTACGTCGAGGAGACCTACGCCGCCGAGCTGCTTGCCCAGGGCGCCCAGGGCATCGGCTACCTCCTCAAAGACCGGGTGGGCCGGGTCGACCAGTTCCTGGAGGCCCTCGACCGGGTGGCGGCAGGCGGCACGGCCCTCGACCCGGAGGTCGTGACCCAGCTGCTGACCCGCAGGTCGTCCGCCGAACCGCTGCAGAGCCTCACCCCGCGCGAACGCGAGGTGCTGGAACTGATGGCCCAGGGCAAGGCGAACGGCACCATCGCCGCCGAACTGGTCGTCACGGAGAGAGCGGTGAGCAAGCACATCGGCTCGATCTTCGCCAAGCTCGGTCTGGAACCGGACGACGGCACGGTGCACCGGCGGGTACTCGCCGTACTCGCTTACCTGGAGGGCCGGGCGAACCGCTGATCACCCTGCCCGGCCGCCCGGCCCGACGCGTCCGGACCGGCTCCGCGAACGCCTGGACGTCCACGCCCCGGAGCTCGCGGAACTGTGCGTCGAGGCCGACCAGCTCCAGGCCGCGGCCACCGCCGCCCGCTGCACATACATGACCGCCCTCCACAGGTGGATCAAGGCGCCGCTTGGGCCCGACTGGGGGAGGTCGCTCGGGTGGAGTGAACCCGCTTGGTCCTGCGGCGACTTGTCTACCTGTGGTTCGGGCAAACCCCCACAGAGTGCCGCGTCAGGGGGGTGGGGCCGCGCTCAACGGAATGCGGAATGATTTGCTCCGGATTGACGGCGCATCCTGTCCCGCTAACGATCATGGTACGGAAATAGCCAACGATTGACCGAAAGCAGCGCCGCTATTGATCAATGGTTTCCCGGATCTATACCTTCTCGATCATCTCGTTACGCCAACTCCAAGGAAGGCGCATGAGATCTGCACATCTGACTGCCCTGCGTGAGCCCAGCCGTCGCATAGACACCGTTGTGCTCGGTGCCGTCGCGGTGCTCGGCGTTATCGCCGCGCCCGACCAGGCGTCGAGCTGGTCCAGCTCTCTGACGGGCGCTGGTCCGAGCTTCGAGTCCCGTCGCTGGGCCGACAATGGCGGTGACACCAACATCAAGTTCACCGGCTGCTCGGATGATTACAGCAACAAGAGCGTCAGCGGCCTCCTCCGTAAGGACACTCTCGGGCCGGACCCGTACTGCACGAGAGCTTCGTTCACCAACTGCTTCGCCGGCAGTACGTCAACTTCTTCCGGCACGTGGAGCGATCACGGCTCCGGCGACTACTACTTCGCTGTTAAGACGCCCTTGTGGGCGTGCACGTCCGTGTCAAGTCGCTGACCACAACGTACTAAGCGCCTTCCCCTTCCCTCGGGGGGTGCGCCCGCGCTGCGCGGGCGCACCCCCCGAGGGAAGGCCCCTTTTCTGCCCCGAGGGATCCCCTATGCCCCTGCACTACCAGTCCTGCACCTTCCGTTACGGCCGCAGGTCACGTCCGGTCCTCGACCGGCTGGACCTGGCGTTCTCGCCCGGCCACACCGTCCTTCTCGGCCCCAATGGCGCGGGCAAGAGCACCCTGCTCTCCCTCGGCGCCAGCGCCTCGATTTCGCATTCGGGACGCATCCGGTACGGGGAACTTGATCCGGCCAACCGCGCACACATGCGGGCCTACCGAAGCAAGGTTTCCTGGCTGCCGCAACATCCCGGGTTCCTCCCCGGGATGACGTGCAGAGAGCACGTGGCCTATGTGGGCTGGCTCAAGGGCATGCGGGAGCGTGACGCCTGGCACGCCGCGACCGAGGCGATCGAACGCGTCGGTCTCACCGAAAAGATCAACAGCAAAATCAAGACACTGTCCGGTGGCCAGCGGCAGCGGATCGCCCTTGCACAGGCGCTCGTCCATGATGCCGAACTGCTTCTTCTTGACGAGCCAACCGTCGGGCTCGACCCGCATCAGCGGCGTCGGTTCCTCGACTTGCTGATTTCGCTGCGTGGCACGGTCCATGTGATCGTCTCCACTCACGACATCGGTGACCTCGACGAGGCGTTCGACGAGGTTGTGGTCCTTGAATCGGGGAAACCGAGGTTCAGGGGTACGGTCAAGGATTTCGCTGGCCACGCTGCCCCGGACTGTGCGCCAGGTCGACGCCTGGAGAGCGCCTACGCGTCGCTCCTGGAGGCGGCCGAATGATTACCTGGGCAAATCTCCGTGCCTCGGCCGCACCGTGGCTGGTGCTTCCCATCGTGCTGTACGCAGGTCTGTACATCGACGACGCCACCTTCACCGCACCATCGAGGTACGGGGTCGAGTCCGGTGAACTGGCCGCCCACGCCATCGCGGTCATCGCCCCGGCAGTGGCCGCAGCTGCCGCGTGGGAGGCGGGCCGCCACCGCCTGCTGGGCGCTTTGAGCACCACCGGCCAACGCAGCGCGGTAAGGCAGCTCTTGCGGGCTGTTACCCCGGTCCTGTTTCTGCTGCTCGTCCTCGCCGCCGGGGCGCTCGTGATGGCCTACCAGGCGGTGGGCGTGTTGCCCGGCGGGGCCGGGTGGCTCGCTGTAGCGCATCTGATCGTGCTTTCGCTCGGTTGGCTGATCATCGGCTGGTCCCTCGGACTCATCATGCCCAGGAGTATCGCGGCACCCGCTGCCGGAATCGGCTGCTGGGCGTGGCTGTCCATGCCGCACGCGACGTCCAACCCCTGGATGCGTCACCTGGGCGGCTTCATCGACGGGCAGTCGACCGTCACCGATGTGCTCACCCCGGCTGTCTATCTAGTGCCGTGGGGTGTTGTTACTGGCCTGGCCCTCGCGTTCTGGGTTCTGGCCCGGATGCGCCGACGCGCCTGGGCGGTGGCTGTCGCCTTCGCCGTGGCGGCGGTCACCTTCACCGTCGGCCGCGCTTTGGTGATCGACTGGGGATATCAGAACCCCACAAGCCCCCGGAGCGTCGCCATGGCCTGCACCGGTCAAGCGCCGAGGGTATGTGTACCACCGGAGTACGAGCCTTACGCCCAACAGCTGCGGCGAGACGCCCTGGCTCCGGTCAAACGGCTGAAGGATGCTGAAATAACTGTCCCGGAAGAGCTGCGCGTCACCTCCGCGAAGGTTCCGCTCAAGCCGGGCACGTGGCCGTTGAACTGGGCGCTGCCGCCGCGCGGCAATGGCCAGGATCCCGCCCAATATGCTGCAGACCTGGCGGAATCGGCAGTAACCGGGACAGCCGCGCTCGCCGGTGTGGACGACTGCCGACAGCCGGGATCTCCCGCCGCCGCCTGGGCTGCCCTGGTGGTCGGATTGGACGAAAAGGGTGTACAGGCAGCGTTGCCCCCTACGGAATGGGCGGCACTCCAAAAGATCCGCCGGCTTCCCGCCGAAGAGCAGGCCGACTGGTTCACCAAGACAGTCGCGAGCCAAAAGCACTGCAACAAGGCCCTCTCATGAACCGCTATGCGATCACTGTGCGCCATTGGTGGGCCGCTCCTGCGGCGCTCGCTCTGCTCGTCGTGGTGTGCTGGACGGTGGGGGCGAGCGAGGTCCCTGTCCCGAGCCTGGCCAGCGGCATGGGCAGCGCCCAACTCGCCTACTTCACCCCTGTCCTGATCGTCATCGCCGTCATGTACTGCCTGGAACGGCAGCTACATGACGCTGAGACCACAGCGGTCCTACCCGTCCACCGGTTCGATCAGGGCGCCATCATTCTCACTGCGGCCCTCGCGCACGCGGCCGGACCGGTGGTGGGGATGGACATCGCCCGCAACGTCACTCTCCTCCTCGCCCTCGCACTCCTCACACGCCGCCTCGCCAACGAAGCCACGGCAGCGGGAGCAGGGCTGATGTTCCTCATCATCAACCTCATCCTCGGCCGCGCCTACAACCCCGATGGCTACACCACCCACACCTGGTGGGCCATTGCCCTCTACCCCTCGGACAGCATGACTGCGTGGCTGGTTACGGTGGCCCTGTTCGCACTCGCACTCCTGCCGGCATTCTCACGGACTTCAGCTTCTCGTTGATGTCTCAACCACGTGGAATGTGCGGAAGGCGGCCTGCGCCGGCTCTCCTGCGGCGGCATCGGCGTCGCCACCAAGACACGCTCCGCGCCGACGCCGTGGACACGGGCCGGGCTGCACACCGATGACTGAAGTCCGACACCTTCTGGAAGATCCAGGAGACCGAGTACTGGAAGCAGGCAAGACGTCTGCTGGTGGGCGAGCTCGCCGCCCTCAGTCATGTCACCGAACGTAACAGCGACCACTGACATTGATACTCGTAAGTGGGTTCCGGTGGTCGTGGCTCCACCACTGACTGACGCCCTGCTGGGCTGTCCTCCGGTTGTTCTGTCCGGCTGCCGGGACCCGTTCTTCATGGCTCCGGCCAGGTGGAACATGACCTGATAGGAGCTTGGTCAGAAGCCCCCTCAATGTCCTGTCTGCCCCACCCGGCCGGGCGCCACCTCCGGCTAGGAAGGCACCTTCAGCATGACAGCAGCGGGCATGACGGACACAGCGCACGAGACCGTGTACGGAGGAGTCGACTCCCACAAGGACACGATCCACGTGGCGGTCGTCACCGACCACGGTGGCCACGTCACCGACGCCGAGTTCCCGACCACGACCGCCGGCTTCGCCGCGGCGATCGCGTTCCTCAACGCACACGGCACCGTGACCGCCGTCGGAGTGGAGGGAACCTCCTCCTACGGCCTCGGATTCACCCGTGCCGCCCGCCACGCGGGCCTGGCAGTGGTGGAGGTCAACCGGCCCGACAAGGCCGAACGCCGCCGGATCGGCAAGTCCGATCCGATCGACGCCTACGCGGCCGCCCGCGCCGCCCTGTCCGGACGGGCGGCAGCCGCGCCGAAGGATGACACCGTCAGCGGCATACGCGCCCTCCACAACGCAGCCCGGTCCGCGATCAAGGCCCGCACCGCCACCCTGAACCAGATCGGCCACATCCTCATCACCGCCCCGGACGGCATCCGCGCCAAGTACCGTGCCCTGCACGGCAAGACGCAGATCAACGCCCTCGCCCGCCTGCGTCCCACCGGCGACCAGCTGCATGTCGCCGTCCTGACCGCACTGAAGAGCCTCGCCCAGCGCGTCCAGGCCCTCACCACCGAGCACGACGCACTCACCGCGGCACTGGACGCCGCCGTCACCGAGCAGAATCCGGGCCTGCGCGCCGCCTACGGCGTCGGCCCCGACACCGCCGCCCAGCTCCTTGTCACAGCCGGCGGAAACCCTGAACGCCTGCGCACCGAGGCATCCTTCGCAGCCCTGTGCGGCGCCGCCCCCGTACCCGCCTCCAGCGGCAAAACCAACCGCCACCGTCTCTCCCGGGGCGGCGACCGCGCCGCCAACGCCGCTCTCTACCGGATAGCCCTCGTACGGATGGCCAGCGATGGCCGCACCCGCGACTACGTGACCAGGCAGACCGAAGCCGGACGGACCAAGAAAGAGATCATCCGACTCCTCAAACGCGCGATCGCCCGGGAAGTCTTCCGCTGCCTCACCACAGCGGTGGCCGTCCCCGCCATCGCCGACCTGCGACCCGCGCGCCAGGCCAAGAAAATCACCCTCACCGCCGCCGCCCACCACTTCAACGTCTGGCCCGCAGTCATCTCCTGCATCGAACGCGGCACCCGCCGTGACGACACCCTCGCCAACGCCTACCGCGACTGGCTAACCGCCGCTTGACAGCCAATAGGAGCATCAACGCTCCCGCGAGGCGGGAAACCCGAGGTTCACGCGGGCTGGAGCAGGTCCCAGCGGTTGCCGTACAGGTCCTCGAAGACCGCGACCGGGCCGTACGGTTCGTGGCGCGGCTCCTCCAGGAAGCGCACTCCGGCCGCCAGCATCCGTGCGTGGTCGGCCGCGAAGTCCTCCGTGTGCAGGAAGAAGCCGACCCGGCCGCCGGTCTGCGCGCCTACGGAGGCCTGCTGGCCCTCGCCCTTGGCGCGGGCCAGCAGCAGCCCCGTACCCGCCGCGGCGCCGCGCGGGCGGACGACGACCCAGCGGGATCCGTCCCCGCGGTCGGTGTCCTCGACGAGTTCGAAGCCGAGGGCGTCCGTGTAGAAGGAGAGGGCCTCGTCGTAGTCGCGGACGACCAGAGTGACCAGGGCGATGTGGGACATGGCGGTTCCTCGGGGGTGCGGAGCTGGGTCATACGGCAGAGTTATACGTAACACTACCGAGTGTCCTCCCCTGCCGGGACAATGCCCCGCATGCACCTGAGTGACGTCGGCGAACTGTCGGCCCGCGCCCGCCGGCTCGCCACCCCCGGCCATCGCCGCATACTCGGCATCGCGGGGCCGCCCGGAGCCGGGAAGTCCACCCTTGCCGCCCAGCTCGTCGAGGCGCTGGCCGGGCTCGCCGTCCTCGTCCCGATGGACGGCTTCCACCTGGCCCGGGCCGAGCTGGACAGGCTGGGCCGGGCCGACCGCAAGGGCGCCCCCGACACGTTCGACGCCGCGGGGTACGCCGCCCTGCTCAGACGCCTGCGCACGCCCGGGGAGGAGGGGCCCGTCTACGCTCCCGCCTTCGACCGCGCCCTGGAGGAGCCGATCGCCGGGGCCGTTCCCGTACCACCGCGCATCCCGCTCGTCGTCACCGAAGGCAATTACCTGCTCCATGACGACGGCCCCTGGGCACCGGTGCGCGGGCTGCTCGACGAGGTCTGGTTCCTGGACCTCGACCCGGACGTACGGGTGCGCAGGCTCGTCGACCGCCATGTGCGGTTCGGCAAGCCCCGGCCGTACGCGGAGCGCTGGGTGGCCGGGTCCGACGAAACCAATGCCCGGCTCGTCGACCGTGGCCGGGACCGCGCCGACCTCGTCGTACGGCTGCGCCCGACGCCCTGACCCCCCACTCGCGCCGACTGCCGCTGCCGGGCAGGATGCTGTGTGCCGTGTCGCATCGCCAGGAGGTTTCGCATGTCCAGCCCCGAACAGCCCGTGCCGTTCACCGCCGACGACTACCGGGCGAGGATGGAGCGGGCAGCCGAGTCCGCCGCCGAGGCGGGGCTCGCGGGTGTTCTCGTCGCACCGGGCCCGGACCTCGTCCACCTCACCGGCTACCACCCCGTGAACACCGAACGCCTCACCCTCCTCGTCCTCAAGGCGGGCCAGGACCCGGTGCTCGTCGTCCCCACTCTGGAGGCACCGGACGCCGAGGAGGCCGTCGGCTCCCCAGCTCTGACCCTGCGCGACTGGACCGACGGCAAGGACCCGTACGCCGTGACCGCCCCGCTGCTCGACGCGGCCGGCCGGTTCGGGATCAGCGACAACGCCTGGGCGATGCACCTGCTCGGGCTGCAGAATTTCCTCCCCGGCACCTCGTACGTCTCCCTCACCGAGGCCCTGCCGATGCTGCGGGCGGTTAAGGACGCCGCCGAGCTGGAGCGGCTCGCGGCAGCAGGGGCCGCAGCCGACGCCACGTACGAGGAGATCCTGAAGGTCCGCTTCTCCGGCCGCAAGGAGACCGACGTCGCCGCCGATCTCGCCGCGCTGCTCAAGCAGTTCGGGCACTCGCAGGTCGACTTCACCGTCGTCGGCTCCGGGCCCAACGGCGCCAACCCGCACCACGAGGCGGGCGACCGCACCATCGAGCGCGGCGACATGGTGGTGCTGGACTTCGGCGGCCTCAAGCACGGCTACGGCTCCGACACCTCGCGCACGGTCCATGTCGGCGAACCCGGCGCCGAGGAGCAGCGGGTGCACGACATCGTGCGGGAGGCGCAGGAGGCCGGCTGCCGCGCGGTCCGGCCCGGCGTCGCCTGCCAGGAGATCGACCGGGCGGCCCGCGCCGTCATCACCGAGTTCGGCTACGGCGAGCGCTTCATCCACCGGACCGGCCACGGCATCGGCGTCACCACCCATGAGCCCCCGTACATGATCGAGGGCGAGGAGCAGCCGCTGGTGCCCGGGATGTGCTTCTCCGTGGAGCCCGGCATCTATCTGCCGGGCCGGTTCGGCGTCCGTATCGAGGACATCGTGACCGTCACGGAGGACGGCGGGCGTCGGCTCAACACCACCGCGCGCGAGCTGGCGATCGTCGAATAGCCGGACCGGGAGGAGCGTTCAGCCCTGTCATGTCTTTTCGCGGTCCTGCAACGGGACCGCCGGCCTCCGGGCCCGGCATGACGGTTGTCCCCTGTCGAAGGCATGACCTGGGGGTGTTCCCGGGCCCGGGACTCGGAGACGCTGATGAGAGGTCCGGCCACCGTCCGGTCCGGCGCAATGCCGGGCAGTTCGCGGGCGACACGTCTGCATAACGTGGATGCGCGCGTACGACACCACTGCCGAGGCCGGCACCGCCAACTCCCTTTGGGAAGGGTGCGATGTTCGACACCGATGACGTGGACGTCTTCCTCGGCCTGGACGTTGGCAAGACCGCCCATCACGGCCTCACCTCAGCCGGCAAGAAGGTTTTCGACAAGCCGCTGCCCGACAGCGAGCCCAGACTGCGGGCCGTTCGTCGGCGTCAGGGCCGCCGCAGTCCTGCTGACCACCGTCGGCGACGGCACCAACTTCCCCGCCGCCGCCCACCTCGCCTCCTACGCCGGACTCGCCCGTGTATGCCTGAAAGTGGTTCGCGAGGCGGTTCAGGGTCGCGATGCCGACGTGGGGTCGATCGATTCGAGTGGGGGATTGCGATCGAGGGGTCGGTTGGTTTAGTTCTCCTTGATCAGGGGGTCAATCATCTTATGCAGTTTGTTGTCGTCGATTGAACTGAGTGCCCTGGCTGCTATCTTTCCATTTCGGTCCAGAATGACAGTGAATGGAAGGGACTGAGGGTTCAGCGTGCCCTTGGGGAATCCTGACAGGAGCAGTTTTCCAACCGGATCGTACAGGCTCGGGTATGCCATATCGAAGTCGTCTTCAAAGGCCTTGGATAGACTCTTGTTGCCGTCGCGGGCGTTGATGCCAACGAATTCGACACCCTTGGTCTTCATTTCCTTGGCGACCTTGTTGAAGTATGGGGCTTCGGCCCGGCAGGGTGGGCACCACGAACCCAGGGTCATTGCATGATCGAGATCTGTCTGGGTTCGTCACGTGAGACCGAGGGCTCGTAGGGGCCGGTGGTAGTCGCGGCCGGTGTGGCGGAGGGCGGCGGCGATGTTGGTCTGGCCGTCCTGGCGGAAGACGCTGATGGCGAGGTTGCGCAGGGAGGCCATGGCGCGGGGCAGGGTGCCGGTGCGGACCTTGGAGTCGTCCTCGCGGAACGTGCGGTCCCGCACGTGGTGCAGGAGGTTCTCGATACCCCAGTGGCCTCTGATCCAGGTGGCGAGCTCGGTGCAGGTGGCGTCGAAGACGCTCAGGCTGGTGATCAGGTAGACGCGCTCGATGGTCAGCTTCCTGGTGCTCAAGTCGCGTCGCCACCGTACGACTTGGATCGCCTGGCGGGCGCCGGGGTAGTCGAGGTGGCTGAACGCGGCGACCTTGAGCCGGCGGATCTCGTCGCGGTGGTGGGCGTGGTCGCGAGCGCGGTGCCCGAGCGGGATGTCCCGCCAGGGCAGCTTCCTGACCTGGGCGTACAGGCCCGGATGGTTCTTCTTCACGACGGCCACGTAGTGCGCGCCGCGACTGGTCAGATAGGCCCCGTGGTCGTGCTGGGTGTGCAGGGCGTCGGCGGTCACCACCGTGTTCTCCAGCTCGAGACCGTCCAGCAACGGCGCGAAGGAGGGGATCTCGTTGCTCTTGGAAGCGACCTGCCGCTGGGCCAGGACCACGCCGTGGTGGTCCATCGCCGCCAGCAGCTGGATCGCCGCGGCCGTTGCGGTTCGCGATCCGCGGACCACCTTGCCGTCGACCGCGATCACCCGTCGCACCGGCCGTTTCTCCGCCTCCGGCTCGACCGGGGGCGGCGTTCTGGCCTGCAGATACGCGCTGATCGCCGCGTCCAGCGCGTCACCGTCCACACGCTGCAGCAGGCGGCGCACGGTTGCGGCGTGCGGCACCGGCCGCAGACCGGTAAGTGGATCGGCAGCGAAGCCGAGGACGCCCAGCACATGTTGCGGGGCATCCGTGATCCACTCGCTGATCGCGATGAGCGAGCGAGCGCCGGTCAGCACCGCCGAGACGGCTGCGCACAGCAACGCGAGGGCCGGATATCGCAGTCCTCGCGCATCGCGGGGATCGGTAACCAGGATCAGGAATCGCCGCAGGTCAGCGACATCGCTTGAGGTGAGGGGATCAGTCGGGGAGCCCAGTTGCTCCAGTGCGGAAGGGATGGGCGATGATGTTCGGGCAGGCACGGTCTCGCTCGGTTCTCATGGGTCTCGACAACCACATGATCACCAGCACCGTGCCTGCTCTGCTCTCCCGGGCCCCTTGCCCCACAACGGACATGACGCCACGTCACTCACGAGACCGGCGAACCGGACCAATCCCAATCACGCAATGCCCCTGACCACGAACCCCAGGCATTGATCACGACGACCTTGCCTTGGAAGTCGGCGACGTCGAGCTGCTTGCCTTGAAGGGTCTCGCCCTTGATCAGGCCGACAGGCTTCCGCGCTCCATTGGCAACCGTTGAGATGCCGTCCGTGCTCGTTACGTAATTCGTCTGACCGCCGCCTCCGGACTTGCCGCTGCCACAGGCGGACAGAGAGAGCGAGCCAAGAGTGACGATCGCGGTCAGTGCGACGGCACGGGAGACGGGCCTGAGAATCATGTGAAGAGCTTCCCATGAGCTGTGAAGAGGAAGTCCCCTCAGGTCGGGGCTCCCGGCTCCCGCCTCCCGGTCGCGGAAGCGGTGCCGTACGTCGTACGGCAGCGGTCGGGCACCCTCCGACGGTGCAGATGAGGGTGCCACCCGCTTCCGCGGCCCGACAGGCTCTCAGTCGTCGGCGAGCACCACGCACGACTCGGGCGGCAGATGCAGCAGCCCGTCCGCGCCCGGCGTCTCCACCGGCTCCCAGGCGGCCAGCACCCTGCCCCCGCTGTTCCGGTTCCGTCCGACGCCGAGCGGGATCGTGGCCAGCTTCTCGTCGAGGTTGACCGCGATCCGCAGATCGCCCCTGCGATAGGCCAGCCAGCGCGCCTGCTCGTCGAAGGCCGTCTTCACCGATGCCAGATCCGGGTCGGACAGGTCGGGCATGGCGCGGCGCAGTGCGATCAGTTCGCGGTACCAGGCCTGGATGCGGGCGTGCGGCTCACGTTCCGGTTCGGTCCAGTCCAGACAGGAACGGTCACGGGTGGCCGGGTCCTGCGGGTCCGGGATGTCGTCCGCCGCCCAGCCGTGCGCCGCGAACTCCCGACGCCTGCCGCTGCGTACCGCTTCCGCGAGCGCCGGGTCGGTGTGGTCGGTGAAGAACTGCCAGGGGGTTCGGGCGCCCCACTCCTCGCCCATGAACAGCATCGGGGTGAACGGGCCGGTCAGCACGAGCGCCGCCGCGCAGGCCAGCAGCCCGGGGGAGAGGGAGGCGGAGAGCCGGTCGCCGAGTGCCCGGTTGCCGATCTGGTCATGGGTCTGCGCATAGCCGACGAAGCGGGTGGCCGCGGTGCGGGCGATGTCGACGGGGCGGCCGTGGGCGCGGCCGCGGAAGCTGGAATATGTGCCGTTGTGGAAGAAGGCGCTCGTCACGGTCTTGGCGAGGGCGGTCAGCGGAGCGGCGGCGAAATCGGCGTAGTAGCCCTGGGACTCGCCGGTCAGCGCCGTGTGCAGGGCGTGGTGGAAGTCGTCGTTCCACTGGGCGTGCAGCCCGATGCCGCCCGCCGGGCGCGGCGTTGTCGTACGCGGGTCGCAGCGGTCCGACTCGGCGATCAGCGGCAGCGGACGGCCGAGCTCCGCGGCGAGCGCGTCGACCGCCGCGGACAGTTCCTCCAGGAAGGTCAGCGCCCGGTTGTCGGCGAGGGCGTGGACCGCGTCGAGCCGCAGTCCGTCGAGCCGGTAGTCGCGCAGCCAGCCGAGCGCGCTGCCCAGCAGATACGCGCGGACCTCGTCCGATCCCGCGGCGTCGAGGTTGACCGCGGCGCCCCACGGCGTGTGGTGGGTCTCGGTGAAGTACGGGCCGAAGGCGGGCAGGTAGTTGCCGGACGGTCCCAGGTGGTTGTGGACCACGTCGAGGACCACCGCAAGACCGAGCCCGTGCGCCGTGTCGACAAAGCGCTTAAGCCCCTCGGGGCCGCCGTACGGTTCGTGCACGGCCCACAGCGACACCCCTTCGTAACCCCACCCGTGCGTGCCGGGGAACGGGCAGACGGGCATCAGTGACACATGGGTGACGCCCAGCTCGGCGAGGTGCGGCAGCCGCGCCGCGGCGGCGTCGAAGGTGCCCTCCCCGGTGTATGTGCCGACGTGCAGCTCGTACAGGACAGCGCCCGGGAGCCCCCTGCCCGCCCACTCGGTGCGCCAGGCGTACGCCTTCTGGTCGACGACGGCGCTCTCGCCGTCCGGGCCGTCCGGCTGGCGGCGTGAGCGCGGATCGGGCAGCACGGGGCCGTCGTCGAGGACGAAGCCGTACCGGTCCCCGTCCGCGGCCTCCGCCTCGGTCGTCCACCAGCCCATCCGTGCCGGGTCGCGCTCCATCGCCCGCAGCTCACCCGCCAGCCGCAGACCGACCGAATCCGCCTCCGGTGCCCATACCTCGAACAGCATGCGTCGCTCCTCGTCTCCTCGTTCCGGCCCCATGGTCGGCAGAAGTAGGGATCACCGGCCCACGACACTGGATCGAGCCCGTTACTGGCGATTAAGGTCTGGTTCTGATCATTGCCCTGCCAGGTTCTGCTCATTCGTACGGCTGCTGGAGGCCGAGATGACCGTGCCGACGTTCCCGCCGGGATTCCTCTGGGGAGCCTCCGCCTCCGCCTTCCAGACCGAAGGAGCAGTCGACACCGACGGCAAGGGCCCCTCGGGCTGGGACGCATTCGCCGCCCAGCCGGGACGGATCAAGGACGGCGCCGACACCACCCGCGGCACCGGCTTCCACGAGCACTACCGCGAGGACGTCGCCCTGCTGGCCGGCCTCGGCGCCGACGCCTTCCGCTTCTCCGTCAGCTGGCCGCGCGTGGTGCCGGGCGGAAGCGGACCCGTCAACCCGGCCGGGCTCGACTTCTACGACCGGCTCGTCGACGAGCTCTGCGCAAACGGCATCGCCCCGGCCCCCACCCTTTACCACTGGGATACCCCGCTGCCGCTCGACGAGGCGGGCGGCTGGCTCAACCGGGACACCGCCTACCGTTTCGCCGAGTACGCGGGCATCGTCGCCGAACGGCTCGCCGACCGCGTACCCATGTGGATCACCATCAACGAACCCGCCGAAGTCACCATGCTCGGCTACGCACTCGGCGAGCACGCCCCCGGCCGCACGCTCCTCTTCGACGCCCTGCCCGCCGCCCACCACCAGCTCCTCGCCCACGGGCTCGGCGTCCGCGCGCTCCGGGCCGCGGGTGCCACCAACATCGGCATCGCCGTCTCGCACACTCCCGTCTGGACCGCGGGCGAATCCGAAGAGGACCGTCTCGGCGCCGAGTTGTACGACACCATCACCAACTGGATGTTCGCCGATCCGATCGTCGCCGGGCGCTACCCCGACGAGAACGTCGCGGCGATGATGCCGGGATCCGTCGAGGACGACCTCCGGACGATCTCCACGCCGCTCGACTGGTACGGGGTCAACTATTATAATCCCACCCTCGTCGGCGCCCCCAGGGCGGAGGCCCTCGACACCTTCTCCGGATTTGAGATGCCTGCCGAACTTCCCTTCGGAATAAGGGAGATCGAGGGGTACGAGACGACCGACTTCGGCTGGCCCGTCGTCCCCGACGGACTGCGCGAGACCCTTGTGCAGCTGCGTGACCGCTATGGCGACCGGCTTCCACCGCTCTACATCACCGAGAACGGCTGCGCCGTCGACGAGGCCGACACCGACACCCGCCGGATCGCCTTCCTCGAAGGCCACCTGGGCGCGCTGCACACCGCGATCGACCAAGGAGTCGACGTCCGGGGGTACTTCACCTGGTCGCTGACCGACAACATCGAGTGGATCGAGGGGGCCGGCAAGCGCTTCGGGCTCGTCCACATCGACTACGAGACGCTGCGCCGGACGCCCAAGCAGTCGTACGCCTGGTACCGCGACGTCATCCGCAGCCAGAAGGCGGCCGGCACCGCGGACTCAGAGCCTGTCGGGTGACCTCTGATCGGGCGGCCACGCCCTGGCACGCACGCTTCCCGCGTTGCCGAAATATCCTGGTAGCTCCTCCCCCGAGCTCTCAGCTTCGTTCGAGCAGGGGAGACCCCATCCGAGGACCTTCCAGAGCCTTGGAATCGCACGCACCAGACCGCGTCCGCCATCCGATCGAAGGTCACCCGACAGGCTCTCAGCCGACTGACCGGATCAGCCGACCGACCGGATCCGCCACACCAGCACTCCGCCCAGTGCCGTGACCGCGGTGGACGCCAGATACAGCCCCGCATAGCCCCCCGCGTACGCCACGATCGGTGCGGCCAGCGCCGGACCGAGCACCTGGGGCGCGGAGTTGGCGATGTTGATGACCCCCAGGTCCTTCGCCCGGTCCTCGGCCGCCGGCAGGACCTGGGTGATCAGAGCCTGGTCGACCGCCACATAGATTCCGTAGCCCAGCCCGAGCAGCACGGCCGCGCCCATCGCCACCGGCCAGGTGTGCCAGAACGTCAGCAGCAGCGACCCGGCCGCCATCACCATCGAACACGCACTGACCATCATCTTCCGCTTGCCCAGCCGGTCCGAGACGATCCCGCCCGCCACCGCCGTCACCACCACACCGCCGGTGTACAGCAGCGTCAGGTACAGCACACCCAGGTCCGGGTCCGGGTAGTGCACCGCGTCCTTCAGGAAATACAGCAGATAGAGCGTGCCGATCGCATTGCCCAGCTGGACCAGGAACCGGGTCAGCCACGCCCAGCCGAAGTCCGGATGCAGCCGCGGACTCACGAGGAAGTCCTTCAGCCGTACCGCGGCCATCGGCGCTCCCGCCGGACCCGGATCCCGGGTCAGCAGGACGAACGGAAGCGCGCACAGCACCACCAGCCCCGCCAGCAGCAGGTATCCGGCGCCGATCCCGGTCACCACCACCGACACCAGGAGCACCCCGAGAACCAGCCCCAGCGTCTGCGGTATCCCGATGTACCCCGACACCGCCGCCCGCTGCCGCACCGGCACCTGGTCCGGTACCACCGCGTTCGTGCCCGCCAGCATCGCGTTCAGCCCCAGCTGCGCCAGACACCAGCCGAGTGCCACCCCGACGACCGTCGTCTGCGCCGCCGTGACCACCAGACCGGCCGCGCCGACCAGCGCACCACCCACGATCCACGGGCGGCGGCGGCCGAACCGCCCGCCCGTCCGGTCGGACAGCGCACCCGCGAGCGGGTTGGCGACCACGGCGACCAGCGCCCCGACGCCGGTCGCCCAGCCGAGCGCGACCTCCTTGCCGGACGGGGTCAGATCGTCGATCTGCTCGGCGAGCAGAACCTGGATCGGGGTGAGGAAGGCCATGTACAGACCCAGGTTGGCCAGCACCAGACCACTGATCCAGCCGCCGCCCACCCGGGTCCGCGGTTCCGTGCGGGTGTCGTCCACGGTCATCGGCCGCTCGCCATCAGCTCGGTGATAACCCGCAGAGCCTTTCCTTCGGATCAGGCCCGGGGGTGCCCGGATCTTACGAACGGCCCCCTCAATGATCAATACTTCGCGCCATGGTTGCTTCATGGTGGTCCCAGGCCCAGCTGGGGATCTTTGTGCACTGGACACCCGCGTCCGTACCGGGCTGGGCCCCGCCGTACGTTCCCGCCGACGAGCTGCCCCTCGCCGGCCGCCGGACGCCGCTCGGCTGGACCTCGTACGCCGAGTGGTACGAGAACGCGCTCCGCTTCCCCGGCAGCCCCGTCTCCGCCCACCACCGGGCGACCTACGGCACCCGGCCGTACGCCGCCTTCGGCAACGACTTCAACGACGGCCTGGACGGCTGGGACCCGGCGGCCTGGGCCCGCAGTTTCCGTGCTGCCGGCGCCCGCTACGCCGTCCTCGTCACCAAGCACCACGACGGGTTCTGCCTCTGGCCCTCCGAGGTCCACAACCCGCACCGCACCGGCTGGCACACCACCCGCGACGTGGTCGGCGAGTTCGCCGAAGCGGTCCGGGCCGAAGGGCTGCGGTTCGGCGTCTACTACTCCGGCGGGCTCGACTGGACCTTCGACGACCGGCCCATCGGAACCGGCGCGGACACCGTCTCCGCCGTGCCGCGCGGCGACTACCCCGCGTACGCCGACGCGCAGATGCGCGAACTGATACGCCGTTACCGGCCCGACATCCTGTGGAACGACATCGCCTGGCCCGGCTCGCGCACCGACGTCCAGCGACTCATCGAGTACTTCCGCTTCACCGTCCCGCACGGCGTCGTCAACGACCGGCTGTTCCCCTACGCGCCGATGTGGCGCGCCCTCGCCCTGCCGGGCGCCAAGGCCCTGTACGACCGGTGGGAGCGCCGCACGATCGCACAGGGCGAGGGGTTCGTGCCGCGCAAGCCCCCGTACTACGACTTCCGCACCCCGGAGTTCGCCCGCTACACCGGCCCGGACCCGTACGAGATCACCCGGGGCATCGACCACAGCTTCGGCTACAACCGGAACTCCTCACCCGACGCCTTCCTCAGCCGTCCCGCGCTGACCTCACTGGTCACGGAGACCGCGGCCGCGGGCGGCAACCTGCTGCTCAATGTGGGGCCGCGCGGCGAGGATGCGACCATCCCCGCCGAGCAGCAGCTCCGCCTGGACTGGCTGGCGGAGCTCACCCCGAACCTCACACCAGATGGATGCGTTCCTGGGTGACCGGATGGCCGGCCCGGGCGAACGCGGCCGCCATCGGCGCATTGCCCTGATCGGTGGCGCCCGCGATGAACTCGGCGCCCTCGGCGGCCAGGAAGTGCGTGCACTCGACGAGCAGGTCGTACCCGTAGCCGTGGCCCCGCTGCTCGGGTACGACCCCGATGAAGCCGATGCACGGACCGCCCGGGTTGCGGGCGGGCACATGGAGTCCGGCCACCTCGCCCTCGGGCGTGTACGCGAGCTGCCACCAGGAGCGCGGCGAGGGGCACCAGTGGAAGAAGTCGAGCTCCTCCTGCGCCGCCTGCTCCAGTCCGCCGGGTCCCTCGATGGCCCGGCGGGCGTGTGCGTCCAGCGTGACGGAGTGGACCCGGCGTAGCACGTCGAGGATCACCGCGTCGTCCGGCTCCGGCCGGAAGGTGAGCCGGCCGGGCCGCTCGGGCAGCCCGCACTCCGGCGTCCACTGGTACCGGTACCGCTCGACCAGCGGCTTCATCCCGGCCGCGCGGGCGGCGGCGATCCTGGCCTCGGCGGCGGCCGCGACGTCGGGCCGGTCCCGCCAGCCGGCGGGCAGGATCAGCTCGTACTCGGCGTACAGCGGTGACTGCCGCAGAAGTTCGGTGCCCGCCTCGTCCTCGCCGTCGGCGAAGTCGAACCAGTTGAGCGTCACGGGTGCGGTGTCCGCGGGCCCCGACCACCAGGCGGCCCTGGCCACCACGACACCGTCGCGTTCGGCGATCCAGGTCCACTCGGGGCGGTACTCACCGCCCTCGCGCACGGTGGCATAGCTGTGCCCGAAGGCGGCGCGGCCGACGAGACCGGGGTCGCGCAGGGTGCGGAAAAGCTGTGCGTCGCTCTCGGTGAGCGCGCGGATGACCAGATCGGTCATGGAAGAGTCCTCCGGAAGAAGTGATGCGCTCCCGGTCAGACCGAAACCGAAACCGCCCGGCGAACGGGACGGGAGCGCGGGAATGAAGTGGCACACGTACGCACTGTTCTCGCCTCCTTCCTCGGTCTTCGGGCGGGTGGCCACCGTAACCGGCCCTGCGGTGGCCCGTCCACCGGATTACGACCTGGTGCACGACAGAGAGTGGATCAGGTCGTCAGTCCCAGACCATGTTGAACGCGCGCTCGAAATTGACGTACCCCAGGCGCGCGAACGACTTCGCCATCGGCACATTGCCGAGGTCCGTCGCCGCCCGGATCCGCTCCACCCCGTCCTGCGCGGCGAGCACCCGGGTGCCCTCGGTGAGCAGGTCGTCGATGTAGCCGTGACCGCGCTGCGCGGGCAGCACGCCGATGTACGCGATGATCGGGTTGTAGCTGTTGCGGGCCGGGATCACGAACCCGACCGGCTCGCCGCCCGGGAGTTCGGCGATGCGCCACCACTCGCGTGGGGTGCTGTACGCGCCGAGTTCCTCGTCGTAATGCTTCTCCGCCGCCTCGCGGGCGGACAGCCCGGACGCCAGGTCGTCCTGGCCGTGCGCGTCGAGCGTGCCCTCCATCACCGGAGCCATCAGCGCGAGGAGATCCTCGCGCCCGGTCACCGGGCGGAACCGCAGCCGGCCGCTGTCGGCGGGCACCGGAGTGCCGGCCCGCCACTCCAGGCGCAGCCGCTCGACGAGCATCCGCGCGCCGGTGCGCTCCATCACCCGGATCCGTGCCTCGACGAGATCGCGGACCACCGGGTCCTCGCGCCAGTCCGGCGGTACGAAACGGCCGTACTCGGGACGCGGGACACCGGCGGGAAGGACGGCCGCGGCTGCCGCCCGCAGCAGCCGCTGACCCGTCTCGGTGCGCTCGGGCTCGGGCAGTGTGTCGTCGAGGTCGAAGAAGTCGAGCGCGAGGGGTGTGTCGCCGCCCTGGCTCCACCAGGCGACGCGGGAGACCACGCGGTTTCCGCGCAGCGCCACCCACATCCACTCGGGGCGGCGGCGGCCCGTCGCGAGGTCGTCGGCCAGTTCGTGGTCGAGGACGTACGACAGGCGGCAGAAGAGGCCCAGTTCGTCCGGCCCGGTGAGCGGACGGACAGTCAGGGCCGGGGGTACAGCGGTCACAGAGTCTCCTTGGGGCGCGTCCCGCCGTGCGGTGGGCACCGCACGGCACGCGGCGGCAGACAGTAGCAACGTTCCCCGGACACCACCGCGAATATTCGGCCGGTCGGTTCCGTGCTGGTCAGGCGGGCGGCAAGCGGCGTTGTTCTGGACACTCCGGGGCGGTCGCCCCGACAATTGACCGTGTGACGTCGTCCTTCGAGTTCCACACGTATCCCGCGCGGGTGTCCGATGCTCAGCGCGACCGTGTTCTCGGTGTGCTCAGAGAAGGCGCCGCGCAGGGCAGGCTCTCCCACGACACGTTCGTACGGCGCATGGAACTGGCCCTGGCCGCCCGCCGCCCGGAGGAGCTGGCGGCACTCACCGCCGACCTGCGGAGCGAAGGGCGCTGGACGCAGGGGCTGTTCCGGGTGGTCGGCGAGGTGTCCGGGTTCCCGGCCCGGCTGCGCAGGGCCTGGCAGGCCGAGCGGCTGCCGAAACTGCTGCTGCCCGCCCCGAGCCCGTACCCCGTGTTCATCGGACGCGATCCGGCGAACGGGCTGCGGCTCACCCATGAGACCGTCTCGCGCAAGCATGCCGAACTCACCGTGCAGGGCGGCCGCTGGATCCTGCGCGACCTCGGCTCGACCAACGGCACGTGTGTGAACGGGCAGCGGGTGACCGGTGCGGTGTCGGTGCGCGACGGGGACCAGGTGAGCTTCGGCCGGATCACCTTCCGGCTGTCCGCGCCCGCACTCAAGCCGCCCGGGGCGCCGGGGCTTCCCGGGCGTCCGGCCTGAGAGCCTGTCAGGGGCCGCGGCGGCGTTCGCGGAGCTGCTGCGTGCGACGGGCACCCTCACCCGAACGGCCGTGTCTCCGCTGCGCTGAGCTCTGCGCGGTGGTCCCCTTGGTTCATCCGCGCCACACAGCGGCGCACCGAACCCGGGGGGCAAGGATGCAGGCCGACGCGCCCGACGGCATACCCCCGCCCATCTCCGCGCCGGACCGCGGTCGCCGCGTCGCCCGGACCGCGCGTCCCGGCCGGACCGACAGGACCGCCCGGCCCGGCACCGGCCCCAGCCTGCTCGCGCCCGGCGCCGCGCACGATCCGTACCGGCTCTACCGCGTGCTGCGCGAGGAGTACCCGCTCAGCTACGACGCCCCCCTCGGCGCCTGGCTGCTCAGCAGGCACGCCGACGTGTCGACCGCCCTCACGGACCCACGGTTCACTGGCTTCCCGCACGACGGCGCGCCCCGCGGTGGCCCCGCGCCGCGCGGGCTCTGCCACGGCAGCAGGCTCTGCATGCCCCGGCCGCAGGACGTCGCGCGGTCGGCGGCGGCCGCGCCCCGCCACCTCTCCGAGCGGGTCGAACGGACCGCCTACGTCCTTGCGCGCCGCATCGCGGGACGGCAACAGGCCGATCTGGTCGAGGAGTTCTGCCGCTGGCTGCCCGTGGGCGCCGCCGCCCCCGGTGCCTCACCTGACCCGGCGCAGCCGCCCGGTCACCCCATCACCCCCTGCACCAGCCGGACCGGCCTCCGTGAGACGGCGCTCGCCTCCTTCCTCGCCAATCTGCTGGACGAACCCGACCTCCTGGCCGCCCTGCGCATCGAACCCGCCCTCGCCCACCGCGCCTGGAGCGAGTCGCTGCGCCGCGACCCGCCCGTGCAGGTCGTGCTGCGCCGCACCGTCGCCGAGGTGCGGGTCAGCGGCGGCACGCTCCCCGCCGGGGTGCCCGTCGCCTGTCTGATCGGCGCGGCGGGCCGCGACCCCGAGCGGTACGCCGCCCCCGATCTCTTCGACCCCTTCCGGACCGACCAGGACCGGTCCACCGGGGGACCGGAGTCCTGTCCGGCCGTCCTGCTCGGGCGGCTGGAGGCCGAAGAGGGGGTGCGTGCCCTGCTCGACGCCATGCCCCGGCTCCGCTGGGCGGACGGATTCCGTCCGTCCAGTACCGGACTGCTCACCCGCGGCCCGCGGACCCTCCTCGTACGACCCGGCTGAGAGCCATTCGGGCCTCGGCCCCGGGACTGCTCCGCACCCGGGTTCGACGATCAGGCGCGGAGCAGTGCCACCGGTCGTTCGGCGAACAACTCGGCCACCGCTACGGGACCGCCCGGGAACTCCCGTCCCGGCGTGAGCAGATCCGTCCACAGACCGTCGCCCGGCAGCGCCAGCGTCGTCCCGTGCCAGCCGCCCGCTCCGGCCAGCCGCAGCGACAGCCGGGTCACCGCCGTGACGACCTCGCCGGAGCGGCAGAAGGCCAGACAGTGCGCGGCCGCCGGGCCCTGCGCGGTCAGCGGGGTGTACGTCCCCGACTCGCCGAAGAGCTCCGGCCGATTCCGCCGCATCCGCAGTGCCGCCACCGTGAGCGCAGCCTTCTCGCTGACGGGATCCTTCTCGGGCGGGCGGCGGAACGGCTGCCGGTTGTCCGGGTCGACCAGTGCCACGTACTCCTGCTCCGTCCCCTGGTACAGGTCCGGTACCCCTGGCATGGTCAGCTGCACCAGGGCCGCGCCGAGCGCGTTGGCCCGGGTGAAGGGTTCCAGGGAGGCCGCAAACCGCTGCAACGCCTCCCGTGCCGGCCCGGTGCCGGCGGCGGGACCGGCCGCGACGAAGTCCGACACCGCCCGCTCGTACACCGGATCGGGCTCCGTCCAGCTGGTGAACAGACCCGCTTCCCGTACGGCTTTCAACAGCGCGGGCTCCAGACGGCCCGCCAGCTCATCGGCGGGCAGCCCCGCGCAGCCGAACGCCGTCTGCCAGGCCTGCCATGCCAGCTGCGGATCGGGCGCGACCGCCGTCGGAGCTGTCCGCGCCAGCTCCGTCAGCAGCTCCGACCACTGCTGCGGACACTCCGACAGGACCGTGATCCGGGCCCGCACATCCGCGCTGCGCTTGGTGTCGTGCGTGGTCAGCGCGGTGCCGGTGGCGGGCCAGTCGCGCGCCAGCCGGGTGCAGAAGGCGTGGAACTCCTCCGGAGCCACCGCCGGGCACCCGGGATCACCGCCCACCTCGGTCGCCGAGATCAGCGGCACGTACCGGTAGAAGGCCGTGTCCTCGACCGACTTGGCCCGCAGCGCCGACGCGGTCTGCGCGAACCGGGCGCAGAATGCCGCCCGGTCCGGCCCGTCACCGAGCCGCCCCAGCGCCAGGTCCCGCACCACATCGACGGCCGTTGCCTCCTCGGGCACGGAGAACAACGCCCTGGCGTCCCGTACGGCCGCGTCCGGCAGTGCCGCCTCCGCCGCCTCGCTGCAGGGCCCACCCGCCGTGACGTACGGGCGGTAGACCGGGACCCGGACGAGCAGTTCGTCGATGGCGGTGCGCAGCGCCCACGGGGCGCGGTCGCGCAGTGCGGGGTCCTCGGCGCAGATGCGTACGGCGAGACGGGTCAGCAGCGCGGTCTCCGCGGCCAGTTCATGCGTCACCACCCGGTACGCGGCCCGGCGGACCGTCGTCGACCAGTAGCCGCCGCGGTCCCCGGCCGGGCCGGCGAACTCCCGGTACCGGCCGAGCAGCTCGGTGGCGCCCGTCGGATCGGTGAACAGCCCGTCGATCCGGTGCAGCGCGTCGTACCCCGTCGTCCCCGCGACGGCCCAGCCCGCGGGGAGCGGCTCGGTACCGGTGAGGATCTTCTCCACGACCGTCCACCGCCCGCCGGTCGCCTCATCGAGCCGCTCCAGATAGCCGGCGGGGTCGGCGAGCCCGTCGGGATGGTCGATGCGCAGTCCGTCGACGACACCGTCCCGGACCAGTTCGAGGATCTTGCCGTGGGTGGCCGCGAACACCTCGGGGTCCTCCACCCGGACTCCGATGAGGTCCGAGATGGTGAAGAACCGCCGGTAGTTCTGCTCGGTACGGGCCAGGCGCCACCAGCCGAGCCGGTAGTGCTGGGCGTCCAGCAGCTTCGGCAGCGGAAGACCGGCGGTGCCGGCCCGGAGCGGGAACTCCTGCTCGCCGTGGCGCAGCACCTCCCCGTCCACCTGGAACCGTTCCATCTCGTCGCCGATCCGCCGGGCGAGCACCGGCAGCAGCACCCGCCCGTCGCCCGCCGCCCAGTCGATGTCGAACCAGCGGGCGTACGGCGATTCCGGGCCCTCGCGGAGGACCTCCCACAGGGCCCGGTTGTGGCGCGGGAGGGCGGCCATGTGGTTCGGCACGATGTCCAGCACCAGCCCGAGTCCGTGCTCCCGCGCCGTGGCCGCCAGTTGCCGCAGCCCCTCCTCACCACCGAGCTCGGCCCGGACACGGCTGTGGTCGACCACGTCGTAGCCGTGTCTGGAGCCGGGCACGGCTTCGAGGACCGGCGACAGGTGCAGATGGGAGACGCCGAGCGCGGCGAGATACGGCACCGCGTGTCCGGCGGCCGAGAACGGGAAGTCCGGCTGGAGCTGCAGCCGGTACGTGGCGGTGGGCGTCATGCGAACGTACGTACCCAGCCTGGAGCCGACTGTGACACGGCATCCGGCCGATCCATCCGGACGAGGGGTCGTCTGCCTGGGCGTGCTGCCCCGAGGACTACGCCGGCCGCTGCAGCACCGCCATGCTCCGCCCCACCAGCTTCACCCGGTCGCCCGCGGACACCTTCGGACCCGCTCCCGGTTGCACCCCCTCCGGGCGGGCGGTGTCGACCACCACCGACCACTGCCGCCCATGGTTCACCGGTACGGCGAATTCCAGTGTGTCGGCGCTCGCGTTGAACATCAGCAGGAACGAGTCGTCGGAGATCCGCTCGCCCCGCGGTCCCGGCTCCGAGATGGCGTGTCCGTTCAGGAAGACCGTCAGTGCCTTGGCATGCGCCGCCTGCCAGTCCCGCTGTGTCATCTCACTGCCCTCGGGCGTGAACCAGGCGATGTCCGTCAGCTCGTCGTGCGTGCCCTCCACCGGCCGCCCGTGGAAGAACCGGCGGCGCCGGAAGACCGGGTGGTCGCGGCGGAGCCAGACCATCGCCCGGGTGAATTCCAGCAGGCTGCTGCGGGTCTCCCGGTCGTCCCCCTCGTCGTCCTCCGTAGCGGCTTTGCGAGGCTTCGGCCAGTGCACCCACGAAAGCTCGCTGTCCTGGCAGTACGCGTTGTTGTTGCCCCGCTGCGTCCGCGCGAACTCGTCGCCGTGACTCAGCATCGGCACCCCCTGGGACAGCATCAGCGTGGCGACGAAGTTCCGCATCTGCCGCTCGCGCAGCTCCAGCACCTCCGGCTGGTCCGTCTCGCCCTCCGCGCCGCAGTTCCACGACCGGTTGTGGCTCTCGCCGTCCTGGTTGTCCTCGCCGTTCGCGTCGTTGTGCTTGTCGTTGTACGAGACCAGGTCGTGCAGCGTGAAGCCGTCGTGGCAGGTGGCGAAGTTGATCGAGGCGAGTGGGCGTCGGCCGTCGTCCTGGTACAGGTCCGAGGATCCCGTCAGGCGCCCCGCGAACTCGGCGAGGGTCCGCGGTTCGCCCCGCCACAGGTCCCGGACCGTGTCCCGGTACTTGCCGTTCCACTCGGTCCACAGGGGCGGGAAGTTGCCCACCTGATAGCCGCCCTCGCCCACGTCCCACGGCTCGGCGATCAGTTTCACCTGGCTGACCACCGGGTCCTGCTGCACCAGGTCGAAGAAGGACGACAGCCGGTCCACCTCGTGGAACTGCCGGGCCAGGGTGGCCGCGAGATCGAAGCGGAAGCCGTCCACATGCATCTCGGTCACCCAGTACCGCAGCGAGTCCATGATCAGCTGCAGCACGTGCGGGGACCTCATCAGCAGCGAGTTCCCGGTCCCCGTGGTGTCCATGTAGTACTGCTGATCATCCGCGAGGCGGTAGTACGAGGCGTTGTCGAGCCCCCGGAACGAGAGTGTCGGTCCCAGGTGGTTGCCCTCCGCGGTGTGGTTGTAGACCACGTCGAGGATGACCTCGACGCCCGCCTGGTGCAGGGCCCGTACGGCCTGCTTGAACTCGCTCACCTGCTCTCCGCGGTCGCCGCGGGAGGCGTACGCGTTGTGCGGGGCGAAGAAACCGATGGTGTTGTAGCCCCAGTAGTTGGCGAGCCCCGCGTCCACCAGCCGGTGGTCCTGGACGAACTGGTGCACCGGCATCAGCTCGATCGCCGTGACCCCGAGCTCCGTCAGATGCGCGATGACCTCCGGATGCGCCAGCGCCGCGTACGTACCGCGCAGTTCCTTCGGCAGCCCCGGATGGAGCATCGTCAGCCCCTTCACATGGGCCTCGTAGATCACCGTGCGGTGGTAGTCCGTACGGGGGCGCCGGTCGTCGCCCCAGTCGAAGTACGGGTTGACCACCACCGAGCTCATGGTGTGCGGCGCCGAGTCCAGATCGTTGCGCGCGTCGGGCCGGCCGAACGGATAGCCGTACACCGCCTCGCCCCACCGGATCTGCCCGGAGACCGCCCGCGCGTACGGGTCGAGGAGCAGTTTCGCCGAGTTGCAGCGGGCTCCGCGCTGCGGCTCGTACGGCCCGTGCACCCGGAATCCGTACCGCTGACCGGGCATCACCCCGGGCAGATAGGCATGGCGGACGAAAGCATCGGTCTCCCTCAGCTCCACCGCCGTCTCGGAACCGTCGTCGTGCAGCAGGCACAACTCGATTCGGTTGGCGGCCTCGGAGAAGACCGCGAAGTTGGTGCCGACGCCGTCGTACGTGGCGCCGAGGGGATACGCCTGTCCCGGCCAGACCTGCATAGATATGACTCTTTCACTTCTTATCCGGGTGCTGGGGGCACTTGGGACCGACCCGGCCAGATCTTCCCCGAAAGAGTGCCCCGCACCTAGGACGTCGCACGGTCCCGTCGGCCACGTCGGCCGGACCGGTCAACATCGGGCCTCTCCGTGTCGCCCGGAACCGGAATCCGAGAACCTGTCCGGGTCACACGTCCGGAATGCGGCCCCTGACGGGGTGCTCAATCGCTATGAATCAGCTCACTACGGCAGATCTTGCCGCAGGGAACGCGCCTGACACCTGGGGGAGTTGAGAAAGGAGCCTGTCCATCCTGCTGCACCGGCTCCCGCTCCCGGAGTACCCTTCCTTGATCGTTGGTGGGGGAGCGGAAGGCGGTGCGCGGGTGAGCTCGGGAGGGTTCGAGCTGCCCCCAGGTGACCCAGGTCACGAGGGGGAATCCGTCGACGCCCCGCCCGGGGCGGTATCGCTTGCGCAGCCCATGGAGATCGGCGCCGAACTGAGCTGGGGCGCGGACGCCTGGAGCGAGGTCCGGACCCGGGCCCAGCGGGCCGGGCGCGCCTATATTTGGCTGAATCTCGTGGAACAGCGGCTGCGGTCCGTGGTCGCCGCGGTACTGCGGCCGATCTACGAGCCGGTGCACGGCGAGGACTGGGTGGTGGCCGCCGCGGGGCCCGCCGGACAGGAATGGGTGCAGCGCGCGGTCGCCGTGCGCGAGGTCTCCCGCCGCAAGGGCTATCTGCTCGACCCTGCCGACGACAACGTGCTCAGCTTCCTCACGCTCCCGCAGCTGCGGGAGCTGATGATCCAGCACTGGCCGTGCTTCGAGCCGTACTTCGACGACCGGCGCGATGTCGAGCTGGCGCTCGACGAACTGGAGGTCGCCCGCAATGTCGTCTCCCGCAACCGTGCGCTGAACGAGGCGGTCCTCGCCCAGGCCGAGCGCGCCTCGGCGCGTCTCCTGGAGATCCTGGGCAGCGGCGCCGCGGTGCCGTCCGCGGACCGGCTGCCTGTCGACGCCGTCGAGGAACTGGTCGGCGACCGGTACGCGGATGTGGTCTCCGTCCACTCCGACCGGGTCCGGCTGCAGCGCCAGCTGCCCGCCGAGGACCTTTTCGGCGGTTCGCGCCGCCTCGACGCGATCGGCATAGGCCTCAATCTGCTGGTGCAGAACTTCTCCGGCCGCCGGCTGGTCCGGCTCGCCGAATCGGGCTGCCGGATCCGGCTGCTGTTCATCAACCCGGCGAGCAGCGCGGTCAAGCGGCGTGAGCGGGAACTCGGGCTCAAGAAGGGCGAGCTGAGCCGGTCGGTGGAGATGAACATCCTCCACATGCGCCGGGTCCGTTCCAAACTCCGTGATCCGGGCGCGTTCGAGATCCACGTCTTCGACGAGACGCCGCGCTTCACGGCCTATCTGGTGGACGGTGACGGGGCGGACGCGGTGGGCGTCGTCCAGCCCTATCTGCGGCGCGCACGCGGCATGGAGGCGCCTGTGCTGGTGCTGCGAGGCGGGGGCCGGGCGGTGGTCCGGGCGGGTCAGGACAACGAGCACGGGCTCTTCGAGACGTACCGCGAGGAGTTCGAGTCCGTGTGGACGGACTCCCGGCCCGTCTCCTGAGCCCCTCGCCCCGCCTGCCCTACGCGTTGTCAGTGGTGCATGGCAGGGTGGTCATCACCTGGGGGAGAGCACCACGAAGGAGGTACGGGATGAGCTGGCACCGGGAGGCGCTGGTCGGCTTCGACCTGGAGACGACGGGCACGGAGCCTCTGGAGGCCCGGATCGTGACGGCCGCGGTCGTCGGCGTCGGAGGCAGGGACGGGGAGCCGGTGCGGCAGCGCACCTGGCTGGCGGATCCGGGGATCCGGATTCCCGCACAGGCCTCCGCGATCCATGGCATCAGCAGCGAGCGGGCGGCGGCGGAGGGCCGGCCGGTGCGCGAGGTGGCGGACGAGATCGCCGAGACGCTCACGGGCTACTGGCGCCAGGGGGTGCCGGTCGTCGCCTACAACGCCGCCTTCGATCTGACGCTGCTGACGGCGGAGTTGCGCCGGCACGGGCTGCCGTCCCTGAGCGACCGGCTCGGCGGTGCCGGGATCGGTCCGGTCGTCGACCCGTACACGATCGACCGGGCGGTCGACCGCTACCGCAAGGGCAAGCGGACGCTGGAGGCGGTCTGCGTCGAATACGGGGTGGTGCACGGCGGTGCGCATGACGCGGGCGCGGACGCGCTGGCGGCGGTCCGGGTGGCGTACGCGATAGCCGCACGCCACGGCTCGGTCGCCGCGCTGTCAGCGAGCGAACTCCACGAGCGTCAGATCACGTGGTATGCGGACTGGGCAGCCGAGTTCCAATCCTTCCTGCGCCGCAAGGGCACCGCGGACGCGGTGATCGACCCCCACTGGCCCGTACGCGAACCGGCCCAGGTCACCACCTGAGCGCATGCCCGGGGCCAGGGCGAGCGCGCGCCCGCACCGACCGGCAAAGGGAGGGCGGGAGAAGGAGCGGGGTCTGCTGCGTGCAGCTGCAAGGCGGAGGAGGGAGGCAACGCGAAGGGGGCTCCTCCCATGCCACTTCAGGGCTATGGGGGAGTTGTTGACTGACGACAACGCCGCAGATGCGCGTGCCGGGCCCCGCGACGCCGCCCTCCCTTTGCCGGTCGGTCCACCGCCATCGGGATACCTCGTACTTCCGGCGCAGCGCGGCCCGCGGCAGCCGTCACGACTCGATGTAACCCGCACCGTCAAACGTCTCTAGAACGGATACCACCGCACCTCGGGGGCTTCGTCGCGCAAGGACGCGACCCTGCGTCGGAACTCCGCCAGCGCCGCCGGATTCCCCGGCGCATGCTGCGCGACCCACGCGCAACTCGCCGTTTCCCGGGCCCCCCGCAACACCGCACACCCGTCCCACTCACGGACGTCCCACCCGTAGGCGTCCGTGAACCCGTCGTACGCCTCCGCCGCCAGCCCGTACCGGTCCCGGGACAGCGCCAGTACCACCAGATCGTGCTCGCGCAGATCCGTGGAGAACGTCTCCAGGTCCACCAGCACAGGCCCGTCCGGACCGACATGGACATTGCGCGGCAGTGCGTCTCCGTGGATCGGCCCGGGCACCAGATGCGGTACCAGTGCCGCAGCCGCCGTCGCGAATCCGTCCCGCCGTTCGCGCAGATACTGTGCGTCGGCCGGATCGATCGCGTCGCCCGCGAGCCGCAGCCACCGCTCCACCCCGCCGAGCAGCTCACGCCGCGGCAGCGTGAAGCCCTCCGGGGCGGGCAGTGCGTGGACCAGGGTGAGCAGCTGCGCCAGATCCCGCGGCTGGGCAGCACGTACCGCGTCGGGGAGCCGGTACCAGACCGTCACCGGGTGCCCCTCGACCAGCCGCGCCTTCGGCTCAGCCGCCCGCACCGCGGGGACCGACGATCCTGCCAGCCACTCCGCGACGGCCACCTCGCGTTCGGCCCGGGCCAGCAGTTCCGGGTTCTGTACGGCGTTCCGGCCGACCTTGACCACCAGGCCTCCGACGGCGAACACCGCGTTCTCACCCAGCGCGAGCAGCTCCGCGCCGTCGGACAGTCCGGCAGCGGTCAGCACCTCGCGCGCACGCATTTCGTTCATGGATCCAATTTTCGCATCTGTGCAGGCGACCTTGACGAACCGACGACCCGTCAGCACCATGGCGGGGGCCACCTGAGCGGCCAGATCCGGGTGAAACCGATCCAATGACGCAAGGGGGTCGAATTCATGACGTTGGCGAATGCAACGGTACGGTCCGGGCGGCATGGCCCGCCCGGGAGCCCGGAGTCCAGGCACGGTGGAACAGCCCCGCGGATCAACCGCCACTCCGGTACGTGGTTCCTTGTGCTGCCTGCCCTGATCCCGATCCTGATCCTCAGCGTCGGCCCGCTGCTCTACGGCATCGTGCTGGCGTTCACCGACGCCCAGTCCGGCCGTACCCGTTCCACCCAGTGGGTCGGCGGGCTCAACTTCCAGGACCTGCTCCACGACACCCTCTTCTGGGACTCGTTCCGGATCGGCCTCGTCTGGGCGGTCGGCGTCACCGTCCCGCAGTTCGTCCTGGCCCTCGGCCTCGCCCTCCTGCTCAACCAGAACCTGCGGATGCGCTGGCTGGCGCGAGCCCTCGCGATCATTCCGTGGGCCATGCCCGAAGTGGTCGTCGGCATCATGTGGCGGCTGGTCTACAACCCGGACGCCGGCGTCCTCAACGAGACCATCCGCGATCTCGGGCTCGGTGACGGCCGGGACTGGCTGACCGGGCTCGCCACCGCGCTGCCCGCCGTGATCGTCGTCGGCGTCTGGGCGGGCATGCCGCAGACCACCGTCGCGCTTCTGGCCGGGCTCCAGAACACCCCGCACGAACTCCACGAGGCGGCCGCCCTGGACGGTGCGGGTGCCTGGCGCCGGTTCCGTACCGTCACCTGGCCGGCCCTCAGGCCGGTCGCGCTCTCGATCACCGCGCTCAGTTTCATCTGGAACTTCAATTCCTTCGCCCTGGTCTACGTCCTGACCAACGGCGGTCCCGGTGGCCGGACCCGGCTGCCGATGCTCTTCGCGTACGAGGAAGCCTTCCGCTACGGCCAGTTCGGCTATGCCGCGGCGATGGGCTGTGTGATGGTCGCGGTGATCTCCGTGGTCCTCGCCGTCCACCTCGCGGGCCGGCTCAGGGGAGGGGATGACCAGTGAGTCTCCGGACCAGCAGATCCGCCCGCGCGGGACAGTACGTCGCGCTCCTGGGCTACCTCGTCTTCCTGGCGTTCCCGTTTCTCTGGCTGATCTCCACCGCCTTCAAGCCGGCGCGCGAACTGGGTTCCCTGCACCCCACCTGGATCCCGGAGCATCCGACCCTGGACAACTTCCGGCAGGCCTTCGACGAGCAGCCCCTGCTGCAGGCCGCCGCCAACTCGCTGGTCGCCGCGGTCTCCGCCGCCCTGATCGCCGTCGTCGTCGCCACACCCATGGCCTATGTGATGGCCCGGCGGCGCACCGGGCTCACGGCGGCCGCCACCGGCTGGGTCGTCGTCAGCCAGGCGTTCCCCTTCGTCCTGCTGATCATTCCGCTCTTCCTGATCCTCAAGAATCTGCATCTGATCAACACCCTCTGGGGGCTGATCGCGGTGTACGTCGTCTGGGCGCTGCCGTTCGCGCTGTGGATGCTGGTCGGGTACGTCCGCGCCGTACCGCCCGAACTCGAGGAGGCCGCCTCGGTCGACGGCGCCGGAAGACTGCGGACACTCGTCTCGGTCACCGTCCCGCTGCTGGCCCCCGGCGTCGTCGCCACCGCACTCTTCGCGTTCATCACCGCATGGAACGAGTTCTTCTTCGCGCTCGTCCTGCTCAAGACACCGGAGAAGCAGACCTTGCCGGTCGTACTCACCCACTTCCTCGGCGCGGAGGGCGCGGCCGAGCTCGGGCCGCTCGCCGCCGCCGCGTTTCTCGCCACCCTGCCCTCCCTGGTCCTCTTCGCGATCATCCAGCGCCGGATCACCGGGGGCATGCTCGCCGGGGCGGTGAAGAGCTGATGCGGGCACTCGTGCGTACCGCAGCCGCCGCGGCCACCGCACTCGCTCTGCTCCTCACCGGCTGCAGCGGTGCCGGCGGCGGAACGGACAACAGCGGGAAGATCAAGCTCCGCTTCCAGTCGCTGGCCTGGCAGAAGGAGTCCGTCGACGCCAACAAGCAGCTGGTCGAGGAGTGGAACCGGGCCCATCCGGACATCCAGGTCGAGTACGTCCAGGGCAGCTGGGACAGCGTGCACGACCAGTTGCTCACCTCCTTCGAGGGCGACGAGGCACCGGATGTCATCCATGACGCCTCCGACGACCTCGCCGACTTCGCGTACGGCGGCTATCTCGCCGACCTGCGCACACTGCTCCCCAGCCGGCTGGCCGCCGACATCCCGCGGCAGAGCTGGCAGGCCGCAACGTTCGGCGACGGTGTCTATGGGGTGCCGTTCCTCCAGGAACCCCGGGTCCTGATCGCCAACACCAAGATCCTCAAGGCCTCCGGGGTCCGGATCCCGAGTCCCGAAAAGCCCTGGAGCTGGGACGAATTCCGGCAGGTCACCAAGGAACTGACAGGCAAGGGGGAAGGGAAGGCGGCGTACGGAGTCGCCTGGCCGCTCCGGGAACCGGTCTCCGTCACCCTCAACCTCGGAGTCTCCAGCGGCGGCCGGCTCTTCCACCGCGGCGCCGACGGCAAGGTGACCATCCGTCTCGACGAGGGCGACGAGGTCATGCCCGGCACCATCCGCGACCAGGTCAACACCGACCACAGCGCCGCCCGCGCCACGCTCGGCATGGGAGGCTCCGACACCCTCCCGGGGCTGTTCGGCGGCAGGTACGCGATGGTTCCGCTGGGCTTCTCGTACCGTCAGCAGGTCGTCGAGCAGGCCCCGAAGGGCTTCGAGTGGACCGTGCTGCCCGCCCCCGCGGGCAGCGACGGGCTCGCCCAGGGTGTGAGCCCGCAGACCCTTTCCGTCGCCGAGGCCAGCCCGCACAAGAAGGCGGCCGTGGAGTTCATCGACTTCCTGCTGCGCCCGGAGAACATGGTGCGCCTGGCGCAGGGGGACTGGATGCTCCCGACCGGCACGGCGGCGCTCGCGGATCCGGCTCTGCACACGGCCGAGAACGGCTGGGCGACCGGCGCCGCACTCGCGAAGGGGCTGCGTCCGGCGCCCGCCCAGTCGGTGCGCGGCTACCCCGAGTGGAAGGACAAGGTCGCCACGCCCGCACTCCAGGAGTACTACAGCGGGGCGATCGGACGGGACGAACTGAAGAAACGCCTGGTCGACGACGGGAACCGGGTCCTGGCGCGCTATCAGCGCTGACAGGAAAAGGAATCCTGGCTGCACGAGACGTCTCGTCTCGTCTATGGTGTGGGTATGACGGATATCCGGCGTGCCCACATCGCCATGTTCTCCATCGCCGCCCACGGACACGTGAACCCGAGCCTCGAAGTCATCCGGGAACTCGTCGGCCGTGGGCACCGCGTCAGTTATGCCATCCCGCCGTCCTTCGCCGAGAAGGTCGCCGCCACCGGAGCCGAACCGGTGCTCTACACCTCGGTCCTGCCCACCGCACCGGAGGACTGGGGCACCGAGCCGATCGACCACCTGGAGCCGTTCCTCGACGACGCCGTCCAGGCGCTGCCCCAGCTCATCAAGGCCTTCGAGGGGGACGAGCCGGACCTCGTCCTGCACGACATCACCTCCTACCCGGCGCGCGTCCTCGCCCACCGCTGGGGCGTGCCCGCGGTCTCCCTCTCGCCCAACCTGGTCGCCTGGGACGGATACGAGGAGGAGGTCGGCGAGCCGATGACCGCCGAACTGATGCGCAGTGAACGCGGGCGGGCGTACCGCAAGCGGTTTGCGGACTGGCTTGCGGAGAACGGCATCGACCAGCATCCCGACCCGTTCGTCGGCCGACCGCGCCGCTCGGTCGTCCTGATCCCCGAGGTGCTCCAGCCGAACGCGGACAGGGTGGACCGCGAGGTCCACACCTTCGTCGGTGCCTGCCTGGGCGACCGCGCCGACCAGGGGGAGTGGCAGCGGCCCGCGGATGCCGAGAAGGTGCTGCTGGTGTCGCTCGGCTCGGCCTTCACCCAGCAGCCCAGCTTCTACCGCGACTGCATCGAGGCGTTCGGTGACCTGCCCGGCTGGCATGTCGTGCTCCAGATCGGTGCGTTCGTCGACCTCGCCGAACTCGGGGACGTACCCGCGAATGTGGAGGTGCGCTCCTGGGTGCAGCAGCTCTCCGTGCTCAAGCAGGCGGATGCCTTCATCACCCACGCGGGTGCGGGCGGCAGTCAGGAGGGGCTCGCCACCGGCACCCCGATGGTCGCCGTCCCGCAGGCGGTCGATCAGTTCGGCAACGCCGACATGCTGCAGGCGCTGGGCGTCGCCCGTCATCTGCCGAGGGATGAGGTGACGCCGGAGGCGCTGCGCACCGCTGTGCTCGCTCTGACCGGGGACCCGGCGGTGGCGGCGAAGGCGGCGGCGGTACGGGAACGGATGGCGGGGGAGGGCGGCACGCAGCGGGCAGCCGGCCTCATCGAAGCCGAACTGCCCGCCTGAGCAGGGATTATCGGGACTGCCCGGTGAGCGTGCTGTCCTGGGTCTCCCCCGTGGCCTCAACGGCATGGGAGGGAACCGCACCATGGGCCCGGTCGCCGCGCACCCCGTCCGCGACGGCCGACTCGTCGTGTGTCAGGTCCGGCAGCCACCTCAACCACCGCGGCAGGTACCAGTTGCGTTCGTCGAGCAGCACCATGACGGCCGGCAGCAACACCCCGCGAATGATCGTCGCGTCGATCAGCACCGCAGCGGCCAGGCCCACGCCCATCTGCTTCATGGACTGCATCGACAGCGTGCCGAAGATCGCGAACACCGCGACCATGATGACCGCCGCACTGGTCACCACGCCTGCCGTTGTCACCACGCCATGGGCGATCGCGTCCCTGGTCGAACGACCCTGCAGCCGGGCTTCCCGGATCCGGGACACCACGAACACGTGGTAGTCCATCGAGAGCCCGAAGAGGATCACGAACAGGAAGAGCGGCAGCCAGGAGATGATGGCCCCCACCCCTTCCGCACCGACCAGAGAGGCGCCCCAGCCGTGCTGGAAGACGGCGGTCAGGATGCCGTACGCGGCGCCCACCGACAGCAGGTTGAGCACGATGGACGTCACCGCGATCGTCAGTGAACGGAAGCAGAGCAGCATCAATAGGAAGGCGAAGACGACGACGAAGGCGAATACCGGCACCACCGCACCGACGATCTGGTCGTTGAAGTCCTTCGACCCCGCGACCTGACCGGTGATCGGCGCCTCGACGCCGTCGACCTTGCCGAGCGTGTCCGGGCGCACCTGGTCGCGGAGCAGATCCAGGCTCTTGACGGCCCTGCTCTGATCGGATCCGCCGACCAGTGGTACGTCGATGACCGCGATGTTCTCCGCGTCGTGTGTCACCATGTCGACCGGGCCCTTGGAGGCGCCCGACGCGACGGCCTGCTCGCGGAAGTCGGCGAGCGCCTGACGTACCGGAGCGGCGTTGATGTCGTCGGCCTTCACCACGACCCGGGCCGGGTCGGCGCCGCCGGGGAATGCCGCGTTGAGCCGCTCGTACGTCCGCACGATCGGGAGCGAGCTGCCGAACTCCTGGTCCAGGGTGAGGTTCTGGGTGTGCATGCCGACGGCGGGCAGCGCAATCGCGGTGAGCACGCCCGCCGCGATCACCAGCGCCGTCCAGGGGCGGCGCAGCACCGAGTCGAGAACCGCACGCCATACCCGGCTCTCGCCGCTCGCATCGCCCGGTTGCTCGGCCGACGGGTGTGGGCGGTTGTGGTGAGCGGTCGACTTCCGCTGGGTGCCGGCGGACCGCTTGAGGCGGTTGAGGAACGGCACCCGCCCCTTCTCGACCCGCTCGCCGAGCAGCGAGAGCAGGGCGGGAAGGACCGTCACCGAGCCGACCATCGCGACCGCGACGACCATGAGCGAGGCGAGCCCCATCGCCTCGAACTCGGCGAGACCGGTGAAGAGCATGCCCGCCATCGCGACACAGACCGTCACACCGGAGACGATGATCGCGCGCCCGCTGGTTGCCGCAGCGATCATCAGGGCGGTCCGGGCGTCGCGCCCCTTGGCCCGTTCCTCGCGCTCGCGCCGCAGATAGAAGAGGCAGTAGTCGACACCGACGGCCAGACCGACCAGCAGCATCACCGAGTTCGCCGTCTCGCTCATCGGCTGGAGATGGCTGACCACGCCCATCAGCCCCATCGTCGCGATGATCGCCGTGATGGCCAGAGCCACCGGCAGCAGTGCGGCGACGAGGGCCCCGAATGCGATCAGCAGAATGCCCAGGGCGACCGGCACGGCGGACAGTTCGGCCCGCTGGAAGTCGTCGCCAAAGGCGTCATCGAAGGTCTTGCCCATGCTGGCGCTGCCGATCTCCTCGATCACGAGACCGTCGTGCTCGCCCTGGACCTTGTCGACGGCCTTCAGCACCGGTTCGACGCGCGCGCTCGCCGTTTCGGGATCCCCCCGCATCTCGAACTGCACGAGCGCGCTGCGACCGTCGGCCGAGATGGTCTTCATCACGTACGGGGAGGTCACGGCGGTCACTTCACCGGTGGACTGGACCGCCTGCATCACGGCGTCGACGGCCGAGCGGAACTCCGGTGAAGTGGCCTTCACCGAGGGGCTGTCGGCCTGGATGAGCACCGTCTCGCCCGCCGGATCCTTCAGCCCGGCGTCCTCGGTGATCTGCACGGCCCGGCCCACCTCGCCGGACAGCTGATCGCTCTCCTTCACGTCGACGCGGCCGGCCGCCGAGCCGAGTCCCATCGCGAGAACGACGAACAGCACCCATACGGTCACCGCCGCCCATCGGTGCCGTGCGCTCCAGCCGCCGGCCCGGGCGGCGATGCCGCGTACCCGTGGCGCCCCCGTGCGCGCCGAATCCACTGCTCCCATGACGGACCTGCCCCCTCGTGACCGACGTCGGCTCCCTGCCACCGTCGCTGCTCCGAAGTTATGGGCGGAATCGAGTCGTCTCCTCATGCTCCCCGGTGAACCTGCGGGGCCCGTTCTCCACCTTGCGGGCCAGGTGGATCCCTGAGAGGGGCGGTCCAAGGCCCTTACACGTAAAGGCTGTCGGGTGTCTCCCCGTGCTCCGGCATCTCGTTCAGGGCTCCACCGGGTTGTTCAGCATCTCGCCCAGTACTTCAGCCATCGCGGAGCGTTGGTGATTGACGACAACGCCGCGAGGTGCGTGCCCCAGCCGGGCGACGCCGCGAAGCCTACTGCCGGGCACTCCAAGCAGGCTCTCGGTCGGCCTCGATGGGCCCGGCCCGCGTCCTCGCCCACCGCTGAGTGTGCCCGCGGTCTCCCTCTCGCCCAACCCTGTCGTCCGGCACGCGGCGGAGGTCGCCGAGCGGGTGGACGCCGAGCTCATACGGAGGGAGCGCGGGCGGCCACACCACCACCATGCGGGCGTGCCTGCTCGCTGTGGCGTTTCGCCACCGTGCTCTGCCGCTTCATTCCCGTCCGGGGATGGCGCAAGGACCCTGTTCGTAAAGGTCGTTGGCAGGTTGGGTGACCGACTTGAACACGGCCGGCCGGTTCCCTATTACGAAAGGTTGTTGAGTAAGTCACAGCTGCGTGAAGGGGTTGATCTGTGCGCGTCAATGGGTGAGGGTCGAGCCAGCCCCCGGAGATCTTCCGGCCGAGGGCCAATCCCCCCACAAAGAATGACGAGGAGACCCCTCTTCATGGCCATACACAAGCGCGCACGCCGGACCAAGCTCACCCTGGCGATCACCGCCGTGGCTGCAGCCGCCGGAGTCACCCTGTTCGGCACGTCCTTCGCCGGAGCCACGCCCGCCCCGAGGATGGGGACGGTCTACGGCGCCGACGCGGCAACCGCCGTCCAGGGCAGCTACATCGTGATGCTGGACCAGAAGGCCGACAAGGCGAAACTCGCCAAGGAGTACGGCGGCAAGCTGAAGCGCAACTACAGCTCCGCCATCAACGGCTTCTCCGCCAGCGGACTTTCGCGGACGGAGGCCAAGCGGCTCGCGGCCGACCCGGCCGTGTCCAAGGTCGTCCAGAACAAGAAGTTCCACATCGACGCCACCCAGGACAACCCGCCGTCCTGGGGTCTCGATCGGATCGATCAGACCGAGACCGCGGGCGACAACGCGTACACCTACCCGGACAGTGCGGGTGAGGGTGTCACGGCGTACGTCATCGATACCGGTGTCCGGATCACGCACAAGGAGTTCGAGGGCCGGGCCACCTCGGGCTTCGACGCCGTGGACAACGACGACAGCGCCGACGACGGCAACGGCCACGGCACCCACGTGGCCGGCACCATCGCCGGTGCGACGTACGGCGTCGCGAAGAAGGCGAAGATCGTTGCCGTCCGCGTCCTCGACGACTCCGGCTCGGGCACCACCGAGCAGGTCGTCGCCGGCATCGACTGGGTCACCGCGCACCACGAGGGCCCGTCCGTCGCCAACATGAGCCTCGGCGGCAGCGCCGACCCGGCTCTCGACGCAGCGGTCCAGAAGGCCATCGCCTCCGGAGTCACCTTCGCGGTGGCCGCCGGAAACGAGTCCGCCGACGCGGGCGAGGGCTCCCCGGCCCGCGTCCCGGAGGCCATCACGGTCGCCTCGTCCACGGTGGACGACGAGCAGTCGTCGTTCTCCAACTACGGCTCGGTCGTGGACATCTACGCCCCGGGCTCGGACATCACCTCGTCCTGGAACGACAGCGACGACGGGACGAACACCATCTCCGGTACGTCCATGGCGACCCCGCACGTCGTCGGTGCCGCCGCCGTCTATCTCGCCGGACACCCGGATGCCACCCCGGCGGAGGTCGCCACGGCGCTCACCGACGGCGCCACCCCCGACGCGATCTCCGACGCGACGGAGGGCACGCCGAACAAGCTGCTGAAGGTCGTTGAGTAGCAGGCACCACCGAATCGGCGGCCGCCGTGCTCTCCCCCACGGGGCGCGGCGGCCGCGTCGCTCGGACAGACCGTCCTATGGTGTGCCGATGACCACAACCCCGTCGCCAAGCTCGTGGACGTGACACATGCCTGAGCCGTCACCGGGTGTCGCCGCGGCCATCGAGGGCGAGCTCAGCCTCCTCGACCCGCTGGTCCGCGCCTCCACCGAACTCCTCGCCCAGGTACTGCACCCGGAGTACCGCGAGATCGACGCCATCGGCCGCTGCTGGAACCGTGACACGATCACCGCCTTGCTGATCGCCGACGACGCACCTCGGCCCGGACCGCTCACCGCGTCCCGGATACACGGGGTCGAGCTGGCCGACGGACTCGTCCATCTGACCTTCGAGACCGAGTCCAAGGGGCTCCGATCGCACCGCAGTTCGCTGTGGCGGCTGACCGGCCGGAGCTGGCTGCTCTACTTCCACCAGGCGACCCCCTTCGTCGCCGGACCCTCCGACGGCGAGTGAGGGCGTACGAAAGCGCGTGACCGTCCTCAGCCACGGGTGACACGCTGCGCACGCGCCGTCCACCTGCCGTCCGTGCGGGCGATCCGCACCGGATGTCCGAAGCAGTCGCTGACCCGGCCGGTGGTGAGCACCTCGTCGGCCGGACCGGAGGCCACAGAGCGTCCCGCCCGCAGCAGCATCGCATGCGTGGTCGAGGCGGGCAGTTCCTCCAGATGGTGCGTGACCAGGACCGTCGCCAGCTCCGGATGTTCCTCGCGCAAGGCGTCCAGGGCGTCCAGCAGCTGTTCGCGGGCGGCGAGATCCAACCCGGTGGCCGGCTCGTCGAGGAGCAGCAGCCGGGGCTGCGGCATCAGCGCGCGGGCGATGAGCGTACGGCCCCGCTCGCCCTGCGAGAGCGACGGCCAGCGCGAACCGGTCTTCGCCTCCATGCCCAGCATCTTCAGCAACCGGTCGGCCTGCGCCTCCTGTTCGGCGCTCGCGGACCAACGTGGCACCGGCTCGACCGAGTTGGTCAGACCGGTCAGCACCACCTCGCGCACCGACAGCGGTGAGCGCAACGGATGGCGGGGGTTGACGTGCCCCAGCAGGGTCCGCAGCTCCCGCAGGTCGACCCGTCCGATCGTCCGTCCCAGGATCTCCACCGACCCGTCGGTGGGGTGGGTGACCGCGCCGAGCAGCCCGAGCAGCGTGCTTTTCCCGGCGCCGTTGGCGCCGAGCAGGGCCCAGTGCTCACCGCTGCGCACGGTCAGCGAGACCGAGTCGAGCAGGACGTCGCCTTCCCGGACGAGCCGCAAGTCATGGGCCCGGATCACCGGCGTCGGCGCGGCGGGAGAGACAGGGACGGACGCGGAGGTGATGGTCACCGGCGGGTACTCCTTCATGCGGGGGCGAGCGCCTCCAGGCGGCTCATGTCCTCGGTGGACAGCCGGACAGCCGCAGCCCCGAGGTTCTCCGCCAGATGGACGGGCGAACCCGTGCCCGGGGTCGGGCACAGTACGGGCGAGCGGTGCAGCAGCCAGGCGAGGGCGATCTGCCCGCGGGTGGCACCATGCCGTTCGGCGATACCGGCGAGCGCCGCGGCGGACTTACCGGTCAGGGCGCCGTTCGCCAGCGGGAACCAGGGCAGAAAGGCGAGGCCATGGGTCTCGCAGAGTCTCAGCACCGCGTCCGACGAACGGTCGAGAAGATTGAAGCGGTTCTGCACCGAGGCGATCCTGGTCAGGGAGAGGGCCTCCTGCAGCTGGCCGGCGGTGAGGGTGTCCAGGCCGATGAAACGGATCTTACCCTCCTGCCTCAGCGCATCCAGAGCCCCGAGCTGCTCGGCGAGGGGCACGTCCGGATCCAGCCGGTGCAGCTGATAGAGGTCGATCCGTTCGGTCCGGAGCCGCCGCAGACTGGCCTCGCACATCGCCCGCAGCTGTTCGGGGCGCCCCGCGATGTGCCAGGCGCTGTCGCTGGTCCGCACCACGCCGCCCTTGGTGGCGATCACCGGACCGTCGCGGTACGGGTGGAGTGCTTCGGCGACGAGTTCCTCGGCCAGCTCCGGGCCGTAGTTGTCGGCGGTGTCGATCAGGGTCACGCCGTGCTCCACCGCCTGCCGAAGCACCGCGACGGCATCCTGCCGGGTGCCGCGAGGCCCCCAGTAACCCGGGCCTGTCAGCTGGGCCGTGCCGAAACCGAGCCGCCGCACAGGCAGCTCGCCCCCGAGCAGGAACGAATCATCAAAAGCACGCGAAGCATCGGACACAACGGGGAGATTAGTACACTGCCGCGCGATGCCCGTCCCGCGGCACCGAGCGGGAGGCATGAGGCCCTGCAGCTGATGGAGTCCGTGGCTCAGACCCCGGACGGCGCCTCGGCCGAACTGCTCGCGGGAGCGGCCGGGCTGCCCCTGGCGACCACGTACCACCTGCTGGGCAGGCCGGTTCACGGGACTGTCCGGACCGGGCCGACGGGCTCTTCGTCCGTGGCGCCCGCTGCTGCCCGCCTCGGGCAGGGATCGTGGTCCGCGTGCGGGATGGAGAACGTCTGTGGCGCCGTGTGCGTGGGCACAGGGCGTGAGACGTTCCGGTACCGGGCGCCCTGAACGAACTCCCGGGCCCCCGCATAGGATCTGACCGCCACCATGTGACGTACGGCCGCACCGAACGGGAGCAGGAATGCGCTACATCATCGTGGGAGCGGGTGCCGTCGGAGGAGCCATCGGGGGACGTCTGGCAGAGGCCGGCCACGACGTCGTCCTCGTGTCGCGGGGCGTGCAGTACGAGGCATTGCGCGAGGGCGGCCTCCGGCTCACCACGCCGGACGGCCCCCGCACCCACCGCCTCCCCGTCGTCGACCGGCCCGAAGCCGTCGACCTGACCCTCGACGACGTCCTCGTACTCGCAGTGAAGACGCAGGACAGCACCGCCGCGCTCGACGCCTGGAGCGCCCGGCCGGTGGCGGGCGGCGGTACCGCCGGTGAGCAACTGCCCCTGGTCTGCGCACAGAACGGCGTGGAGAGCGAACGCCTCGCGCTGCGGCGATTCCAGCACGTGTACGGGATGTGCGTCTGGCTGCCGGCCACCTTCGTCCGGCCCGGGGAGGTGTCCGCGGCCGGAACCCCGCTGACCGGCATCCTGCACCTCGGGCGCTACCCCGCCGGCACGGACGGGACGGCCGAGCGGATCGCCGCCGACCTGGAGAAGTCGATGCTGCTCGCCCCGGTCGTGCCGGACGTGATGCGCTGGAAGTACGGCAAGCTCCTGTCCAATCTCGCCAACGCGATCGAGGCGGTCACCGGACTGCTCACCGGGGACGACGCCGTCGCCCTGTTCAAGCGCGCGCTCGCCGAGGGGAAGGCGGTCCTGGCGGCCGCCGGTATCGACGCGGTCGGCCAGGAGGAACAGGCGAAGGCGCGGGGCGGCCGGATCCGCTTCGAACCGTTCGACGGCTCTCCGCGCGACGGCGGTTCGTCCTGGCAGAGCCTCAGCCGCGGTACGGGCACGATCGAGGCGGACTACCTCAATGGCGAGATCGCGCTGCTCGGGCGCTTGCACGGGGTGCCCACACCGGTCAACGACATACTGCAGCGCACGGCGAACACGTTCGCGCGTGAGCGGCGGGAGCCCGGATCGATGTCCGTGGCCGAACTCACCACACTGGTCGACGCCACGTCCTGAGCGAGCCGGACGGCCGACGCGGGCCGCTGTCGCATTTCTTCAATACGGGCGACAGCGGCCGGCCGTACCTTCCGTCGCATGAAGACCGAGCACGCCCATATGACCGAATGCGCCGCCGAGGCGGCCCGTATCGCCCGTGGCATCAGCGCCGGACAGCTGACCGCGCCCAGCACTCCCTGCGGTGACTGGGATCTGCGGGAACTGATCAACCACTGGGTGCTCTACACCTCGCACGGCTTGGAGCACCGCGCCCGGCGCACGCCCCTCCCTGATGAGCTCAAGACCCGTGACTTCACCGCCGACGCCGACTGGGCCGAGCAGTACGCGGCGCAGCTGGACCGGGCCGTCGCCGCCTGGTCGGACCCGGCCGTCTGGGAGGGCGAGATCGACCTGGGTCATGCGTCCTCCCCCGCGGCCGAGATCGCCGCGATGCTCATCGAGGAGACGGCTCTGCACAGCTGGGACGTGGCCCGCGCGACCGGTCAGGAACTCGAACTCTCCGACGGGGCGGCCGCGTACGTCCTCGGCGTCATCGACGGGTCCGCCGAGCTCTACCGGCAGTACGGCGGCTTCGCCGACGAGGTCGACGTGCCCGGATCGGCGCCCGTCCTCGCGCGCGCACTGGCCCGCAGCGGACGCGATCCGCAGTGGACCGCGGCCTGAAAGTGGCCCACTGGAAGGGGTGATGATTGGCCCGTGGTCGTACGCCAATGGTTGGCTACGCTCGGGCCATGACCACTCATCGGAATCACGGTACCGACCGGGCCGTCGTCGACTTCTACTTCGACCCCGCCTGCCCGTTCGCCTGGATCACCTCCCGCTGGATGCTGGAGGTGGAGCAGCAGCGCGACATCGAGCTCCGCTTCCACGTCATGAGCCTCCATCTCCACAACACCGGCAATGAACTGCCCGACTGGTACCGGGAACTGGTCGACAAGTCGATCGGTCCGGTGCGGGTCGCGGTCGCCGCGGCGACCGAGCACGGAGACGGCGTGCTCCGGGACCTCTACACCGCCTTCGGTACCCGCATCCACCAGCAGAAGAACGAGGACTTCGACGAGGTGATCGTCGAATCCCTCGCCGAGCTCGGCCTGCCCGCCGAGCTCGCCGCTGCCGCGCACGCGGAGACCTACGACGAAGCACTGCGGCGCAGCCATGACGCGGGCAAGGACCCGGAGGCGGACGGCTATGTCGGCACGCCGACGATCCATGTCGACGGCACGGTGTGGTTCGGCCCGGTGCTGCGCGCAGCACCGCGCGGCGAGGAGGCGGGCAGGCTCTTCGACAGCTTCCGGGTGCTGGCCGGATACCCGGACTTCTTCGAGCTCAAGCGCACCCGCACCGGCAGCCTCGACGTCGGCTGATCCGCGTGATCGGCGGGCTGACCCCCGGCACCTCGTACACGGTCACCGTCGCTGCCGCCCACCGCGGCGGGCGCGGGACCGGCGGTCACGGTCCAGGCGACGACCAAGGCCGGGTGGACCGAAACGGCCGGGCGCCGCGCATCCCGTGCCGCGCCCGGCCGGAGTCGGCCGGACGCGTGGCCCGCACCGCTGTCAGGCCGTGAGCGCCGTCACGCGCTCCACACACGCCTCGTCGTAGCGGCGCAGCAGCAGCCGCGCCAACTCCCGCGAAGGACCGAGCACGTCGGCCAGTACATCCGCCCCCGCCTCCCGGGCGCCCGCGGCGATACGGTCGGGGAGGCGGCCGGGCGCGACGACGTACGGGGCCACGGCGACACGATCGATGCCGGAGGCCCGCAGGGCCCGTACCGCGTCCTCGGTGCGGGGGAACCCCGTGGGAGATGCAGCGGAGGCGAACGCAGGCCGCACGGCGCACCAACCGGTGTGCCGCAGCTCCCGCGCGATTTCAGCGATCACTGCGATCGCCTCCGGGTCTGTGGAGCCCGCCGAGGCCAGGACGAGCCCGGTCGAGCCTCGGTCGCCGGGGGAGACCCCGGCTTCGTACAGCCGCCGTTCCAGGGCGGAGTTCAGCAGCGGCGAAGGGCCGAGCACCTCCGCCTGCCGGATCCGCAGCCGTGGCAGGCGGGTCTGTGCCTCGTGCAGTACACCGGGGATGTCGGTCTTGGCGTGGAAGGCCCGGGTCAGCAGTAGCGGAAGGGCCACCACCTCGCCGGCACCCTCCGCGGCCAGCCGCTCCAGCACCCGTGGCACGGACGGGGCGTTGAATTCCAGGAAGCCGGTCTCCACGCGCAGTCCGGGACGCATCGCCCGGACCCGCGCGGTGAGCGCGTGCACGGTCGCCGCGTGCCGCGGATCGCGGCTGCCGTGGGCGATGACGAGAAGAACGGGGGAGGCCATGACGGTTCTCGGTTCCTGGATCGGTTTCATGGATCAGCGACTGACGAGGAGGCCGCGGCTGCGCAGCACCCACCGTTCCAGCGGGCTGAAGATCAGCAGGTCGATGGCGATGCCGACGATCAGGATCAGGAAGATGGCGAGGAACACCATCGACATGCTGCTGGTCTCGCGGCCCTGCTCCAGCAACTGCCCCAGACCCACGCCCAGATCGGGTGACGAGGCGATGATCTCGGCAGCCATCAGCGAGCGCCAGGAGAACGCCCAGCCCTGCTTCAGACCCGCCAGATAGCCGGGCAGCGAGGCGGGCAGCACGATGTGCCAAGTGCCGCGCAGCCCGGTGGCGCCCAGCGTCTGCCCGGCCCGCAGGTGCAGCGGCGGGATCTGGTCGACACCGGCGACGAGACCGTTGGCGATCGACGGGACGGCGCCCAGCAGGATCACCGCGTACATCATCTTGTCGTCGAGCCCCAGCCAGATCACCGCGGGCGGCACCCACGCCACCGACGGCAGCGACTGGAGACCGGACAGCACCGGGCCGATTGCCGCGCGCACCACCTTCACGCGCGCCACCAGCAGCCCGAGCGGGGTACCGATGACGAGCGCCAGCAGGAAGCCGAGCAGGCCGCGCGAGACACTCGTCCAGATGTAGTCGAGCAGGGTGCCCTGCGCCCAGGCGTTGGTCACCTCGTCCCAGACCTGCGACGGCGACGGCAACTTGTAGTCGTCGGTGACCTTCGCCCAGATGAGGACCTGCCAGACGATGAGCACCAGCGCGACGGCCACGACCGGTGGCAGGACCTTCTGCACCAGCACCTGGCGCACCGGGGTCCGGCTCACCCGCACCGCGTCGAGCGCGTCGAGCCCCGCCTCCAGCCCGGCCAGGTCCTGGGCGGCGTCCTTGACGGAGCCGGACGCGGCGGTGCCGTCCTCGGCGGTGGTGTCAGTGCTGGCCATGTCGGCGGATCTCCCCACGCAGTTGTTCGGTGATCTCGACGGACAGCTCCGCCACCGCGGTGTCCTCGATGCGGCGCGGCTGGTCGATGTCGACCGTCCACTCCCGGGCGATCCGGCCCGGCCGGGACGACAGCAGGACGACCCGCTGGGCGAGCCGGACCGCCTCCCGCACGTTGTGCGTGACGAAGAGGACCGAGACGTTCGTCTCGCGCCAGATCCGGGTCAGCTCGTCGTGCAGTACATCCCGGGTGATGGCGTCGAGAGCGGCGAACGGCTCGTCCATCAGCAGCAGTTGACTGTCCTGGGCGAGCGCGCGGGCCATCGCCACCCGCTGCCGCATGCCGCCCGAGAGTTCGTGCACCCGCTTCCCGTACGCCCCGCCGAGCCGCACGAGTTCGAGCAGCCGCTCCGCCTCCTGGCGGCGGTCGGACTTGGGTACGCCGCGCAGCCTCAGCGCGAGTTCGATGTTCTTGCCCGCGGTCAGCCACGGGAAGAGGGCGTGCTCCTGGAACATCAGGGCCGGCCGCCCGCCGGGAGTCTCGATGGACCCCGCGGTCGGGCGGTCGAGACCCGCCACCAGGTTGAGCAGTGTTGATTTACCGCAGCCGGAAGCTCCCAGGAGGGTGACGAACTCGCCGGGGGCGACATCGAGTGTGATGTCGTCCAGGACGAGCTGCTGTCCCTCCGGTCCGCCGAAGGACTTCGAGACGTGGTCGATACGGGCGGCGTGCCCGACCGCCGTACGGTCCTCGGCCTTGGTGAGCGTGGTGGTCGCCATGGTCGTCACCTCCTGGGAGATCCTGGAACGGTCGGGTGGCTTACTTGACGCCGAGACCGGCGTCGGCGACCTCGGGCTTGCCCGCGGCCTTGAGGATCTTGTTCAGCGGCTTCAGGTCGTAGATGCCCGTCAGGTCCGTCTGCTCCAGCAGGCCCGCCTTCACCGCGTGCTTGGCCTCCGTGTCGAGCGTGGCGGCCAGCGGGTCATCGGTGAACTGGATCGACTTCCACGCCGGGTCGAGGACCTCGGCCGGCAGCTCCTTGCCGGACAACTCCTTGAGCGCCGTGTTGGCGGACGCCTTCGCCTCGTCCGGGTTGGCGTTGATCCACGCGTTGGTGTTGACCGAACCGCGCAGTACCGCCTCGACGACGTCCGGGTGCTCCGTGAGGAACTTCTGCGACACGATGATGTTCGTGATCACGAACTTCTTGTCCGGCCAGAGCGTCGACTCGTCGAGGAGCACCTTCGCGCCCTGGGCGACCAGCTTGGATGCGGTCGGCTCAGGAACCCAGGCGCCGTCGATGGAACCGGACTTGTAGGCGTCCGGGGTCACCTTGTTGTCCGTGCGGACCACGGAGACGTCGCCCTTGCCGCTCTGGGCGTCGACCTTCCAGCCCTTCTCGGAGATCCAGTTGAGGAACGCCACGTCCTGGGTGTTGCCGAGCTGCGGGGTGGCGATCTTCTTGCCCTTGAGGTCGTCCAGGCTCTTGATCTTCTTCGGGTTGACGACCAGCTTCACACCGCCGGACGCCGCACCGCCGATGATCCGCAGGCTCTTGCCCTTGGACTTGGTGAAGCCGTTGATGGAAGGGGAGGGGCCGATGAAGCCGATGTCGATCGAACCGGCGTTGAGCGCCTCGATCTCGGACGGGCCCGCGTTGAACGTCGACGGCTTGACCGTCGTGCCCCCGAGCTCCTTGGCGATGATGCCTTCCTGGATGCCGACCAGGGCGGTGGCGTGCGTGAGGTTCGGGAAGTAGCCGATCTTCACGGTGTCCGCGGAGAGCTTCTTGCCCTCGGCGGAGACGTTCGCCTTCTTGGCGTCGTCGTTCTTCGCCTCGGAGCCGTAGCCGCAGGCGGTGAGCGCGGCGGCGAGCAGCGGCAGAGCGGCGGCAGCGGCGAGGCTGCGGCGCAGAGTGGTACGGGTGGCAGGCACGGGAGGCTTTCCTCTCGTTGGCCCGGTGCTCACGTCCCTCGATCGGTTATGGGGACGCGGCCGGGAAGTCGGCATGTCTTCGTCTGAACTGGCGGTACAGGCGGTGCGGTTGGTGCGAGCGGGCGCGCAGGCAGTGCGCGTACGTCATCGCGCACATCGCGCCACCCCGCCCTGGCCGCTGCCGAGGGCGCCGCTGCCGATGCGGCCGCCCTCCTTCGCGAACGTCGCGTAGATGTCGACAACCATCAGAAGTCCCATTCGGCGTCGTCGTCGGCGGCGTCGGCCTCGGCCTCGGCGGCGAACGAGGCGCCCGCCATGCCGGCCGTCAGCGTGGTGCCGTCCGCCGGGTCGATCAGCAGGAACGAGCCGGTGCGCCGGGAGTCCGCGTACGCGTCCAGCGCGAGCGGCTCCGCGGTACGGACGACGACCCGGCCGATGTCGTTGGCGACGAGCCGGCCGGGCGCCGGGTGCTGCGAGAGGTCGTCCAGCGTCAGCCGTGACGGGATGTCCTTGACGATCGCCTTGACCGTGCGGGTGGTGTGCTTGAGCAGCACCCGCTGGCCGACCACGAGCGGCTGGTCCGCGACGTGGCAGACGGTCGCCTCGACGTCCTGGGTGACGGCCGGCGCGTCGTCGGCCGGTGCGATGAGGTCACCGCGCGAGACGTCGATGTCGTCGGCGAGCCGGATGGTCACCGACTGGGGCGCCCAGGCGATGTCCACGCTCTCGCCGAGCGCGTCGATCCCGGCGATCGTCGACGTGCGGCCCGAAGGCAGGACCGTGACGGCCTCGCCCACGCGGAACGCGCCGGCGGCGATCTGGCCCGCGTAGCCCCGGTAGTCGGGGTGCTCGGCGGTCTGCGGCCGGATCACGTACTGGACGGGGAAGCGTGCGTGGCAGCCGGTGAGGTCGTGGCTGACCGGCACCGTCTCCAGATGTTCGAGGACCGTGGGGCCGCCGTACCAGTCCATGTGTGCGGACGGCTCCACGACGTTGTCTCCGGCGAGCGCGGAGATCGGGACCGCGGTACACCAGTTTTCCTGGGGGTCCCCCCCAGACCCCCAGCCCGGGACGCCGAGCGAGGCGGCGTACGCGGTGAACTCCTCGGCGATGGCGGCGAATACGGGCTCCGCGTAGTCGACCAGGTCCATCTTGTTGACGGCCAGGACCACGTGCGGCACCCGCAGCAGCGCGGCGACGGCGGCGTGCCGGCGGGTCTGCTCGACGACACCGTTGCGGGCGTCCACCAGGACGACGGCCAGCTCGGCCGTCGAGGCCCCCGTCACCATGTTCCGGGTGTACTGCACATGGCCCGGGGTGTCGGCCAGGATGAAACGGCGGCGCGGCGTGGCGAAGTAGCGGTAGGCGACATCGATGGTGATGCCCTGCTCGCGCTCGGCCCGCAGTCCGTCGGTCAGCAGCGCCAGGTCCGGCACCTCCTGGCCCCGGCTGCGCGAGGCGTGCTCGACGGCCTCCAGCTGGTCGGTGAGGACCGACTTGGAGTCGTGCAGAAGGCGTCCGACGAGGGTGGACTTGCCGTCGTCGACGGACCCCGCGGTGGCGAACCGCAGCAGGGTCGTGGTCGACAACTGCTCTGCGTGCTGGGTGAGTGCGGTCATCCTAGAAGTACCCCTCGCGCTTACGGTCTTCCATCGCGGCCTCGGACATCTTGTCGTCGGCGCGCGTCGCACCCCGCTCGGTGAGCCGGGAGGCGGCGATCTCGGTGATCACGGCGGCGAGCGTCGTGGCGTCCGAGTCGACCGCGCCGGTGCAGGACATGTCGCCGACGGTGCGGTAGCGCACCTGCCGGGTCTCGACCCGCTCGCCCTCCTTGGGGCCGCCCCAGTCACCGGCGGTCAGCCACATCCCGGAGCGGTTGAAGACCTCCCGCTCGTGGGCGAAGTAGATCTCCGGAAGCTCGATGCCCTCACGCTCGATGTACTGCCAGACGTCGAGCTCGGTCCAGTTGGAGATCGGGAAGACCCGGACGTGCTCGCCGGGGGCGTGCCGGCCGTTGTACAGCTGCCACAGCTCGGGGCGCTGACGGCGCGGGTCCCACTGGGAGAACTCGTCGCGCAGCGAGAAGACCCGCTCCTTGGCGCGCGCCTTCTCCTCGTCGCGGCGGCCGCCGCCGAACACGGCGTCGAAGCGGTGCTCCTGGATCGCCTCGGTCAGCGGCACGGTCTGCAGTGGGTTGCGGGTGCCGTCGGGGCGCTCGCGGAGTTTCCCGGCGTCGATGTACTCCTGTACGGAGGCGACATGCAGCCGCAGCCCGTGCTCGGCGACCGTGCGGTCGCGGTAGTCGAGGACCTCGGGGAAGTTGTGCCCGGTGTCGACGTGCAGCAGCGTGAACGGCACCGGTGCCGGCGCGAACGCCTTGAGCGCCAGGTGCAGCATCAGGATCGAGTCCTTGCCGCCGGAGAACAGGATCACCGGCCGCTCGAACTCTCCCGCCACCTCACGGAAGATGTGCACCGCCTCGGACTCCAGGGAGTCCAGATGGCTGAGTGCGTACGGATTGTCCGTGCCTTCCGACACAGTCGCGACGGTCGTCACGCTGCACCCCTCTCGCTCAGCAGCGCGTACAGCTCCGCCGCGGACTCCTGCACGGTCTGCTGGTGCGACTCGATCCGCAGGTCCGGCGACTCGGGCGCCTCGTACGGGTCGTCGACCCCGGTGAGGCCGCTGATCTCGCCTGCCGCCTGCTTGGCGTAGAGGCCCTTCACATCGCGTACGGAGCACACCTCGACCGGAGTCGCGACATGCACCTCCAGGTACGCGGTGCCCTCGGCCTGGTGACGCTTGCGTACCGCGTCCCGGCTGTCCGCGTACGGGGCGATGACCGGGACCAGCACCTTCACGCCGTTGGCCGCCAGCAGTTCGGCGACGAAGCCGATCCGCTGGACGTTGGTGTGCCGGTCCTCGCGGGAGAAGCCCAGACCCGCGGAGAGGAACTCCCGGATCTCGTCACCGTCGAGCACCTCCACCCGGTGGCCCTCGCCGCGCAGCCGCCCGGCCAGTTCGTACGCGATGGTGGTCTTGCCGGCGCTCGGCAGACCGGTCAGCCAGATGGTGGCTCCCGTCTCCGTCACGCTCATCGAAGTCTCCTGATCAGTCGTCATCAGTCGTGCAGCCCGCACTCGGTCTTGCCCCGTCCGGCCCAGCGGCCGGCCCGCACGTCCTCGCCCTCCAGCACCCGGCGGGTGCACGGCGCGCAGCCCACGGAGGCGTACCCGTCCATGAGCAGCGGGTTGGTGAGGACTCCGTGCTCCGCGACGTATGCGTCCACGTCGTCCTGCGTCCAGCGGGCGATCGGCGAGATCTTGACCTTCTGCCGCTTCTCGTCCCAGCCGACCACCGGGGTGTTCGCCCGGGTCGGGGACTCGTCGCGGCGCAGTCCGGTGGCCCAGGCCGCATACGAAGTCAGGCCCTCCTCAAGGGGCTTGACCTTCCGCAGCTTGCAGCACAGGTCGGGGTCGCGGTCGTGCAGCTTCGCCCCGTACTCCGCGTCCTGCTCGGCCACGCTCTGACGCGGCGTCAGTGTGATGACGTTGACGTCCATCACGGCGTCCACCGCGTCGCGGGTCCCGATCGTCTCCTCGAAGTGGTACCCGGTGTCGAGGAAGACCACATCGACGCCCGGGAAGGCGCGGGAGGCGAGATGCGCCACGACCGCGTCCTCCATCGAGGAGGTGACGCAGAACCGCTTTCCGAAGGTGTCCGCGGCCCACTGCAGGATCTCCAGCGGGGAGGCTTCCGCCAGCTCGCGGCCCGCCCGCTCGGCTAGGGCCCTGAGGTCATCTGTCTGCTGAGTGCCCGTCATTTCCCCTCCCCTTCAACGTCGTTGCGCAGCAGTCCCCGAGTCAGCAGACCCAAGAACTTGAGCTGGAACGCGCGGTTGCAGGAAGCACATTCCCAGGCTCCGTGCCCGGTCTCGTGCGGACGAAGGTCCTCGTCCCCGCAGTACGGGCAGTGGAACGGTGCGGCGCGTTCGCTCATGACAGCGACTCCGCACCGGCTCGCGCCGCCCAGGTCGCGAACCGCTCGCCGTCCTCGCGCTCCGCCTGGAACCGGCCCAGCAACCGCTCGACGTAGTCGGGCAGCTCGGCGGAAGTGACCTTCAGGCCACGGACCTTGCGGCCGAAGCCGGCCTCCAGGCCCAGTGCGCCACCGAGGTGCACCTGGTAACCCTCGACCTGGTTGCCGTCGGCGTCCAGGACGAGCTGGCCCTTGAGGCCGATGTCCGCGGTCTGGATGCGGGCGCAGGCATTGGGGCAGCCGTTGATGTTGATGGTGAGCGGCTCGTCGAACTCCGGCATGCGGCGCTCCAGTTCGTCGATCAGCGAGGCACCGCGTGCCTTCGTCTCGACGATCGCCAGCTTGCAGAACTCGATGCCGGTGCAGGCCATCGTGCCGCGCCGGAAGGGCGAGGGCTTCACCTGGAAGTCGAGCGCCTCGAGTCCCGCGACCAGGGAGTCCACCTGGTCCTGCTCGACGTCGAGGATGAGCATCTTCTGCTCGACGGTGGTGCGCAGCCGGTCCGAGCCGTGCGCGGCCGCCAGGTCGGCGATCTTGGCCAGCGTGGAGCCGTCCACCCGGCCGACCCGGGGCGCGAACCCGACGTAGAAACGTCCGTCCTGCTGCTGGTGGACACCCACGTGGTCGCGCCAGCGACTGCTCGGCTGCTCGGGGGCGGGCCCGTCGATCAGCGGGCGCTTCAGGTACTCGTCCTCCAGTACCCGGCGGAACTTCGCCGGTCCCCAGTCGGCCATCAGGAACTTCAGACGGGCGCGGGTACGCAGCCGCCGGTAGCCGTAGTCACGGAAGATCCCCACCACACCGGCCCAGACGTCCGGGACCTCGTCCAACGGCACCCAGGCGCCCAGCCGTTCGGCGAGCCGCGGGTTGGTGGAGAGCCCGCCACCGACCCAGACGTCGAAGCCCGGACCGTGCTCCGGGTGGACCACGCCGACGAACGCGATGTCGTTGATCTCGTGGACCACGTCCTGCACCGGTGAGCCGGAGATCGCGGTCTTGAACTTGCGCGGCAGGTTGGAGAATTCCTTGTTGCCGATGTAGCGGTCGTGGATCTCGTCGACCGCGGGCGTGCCGTCGATGATCTCGTCGGCGGCGATCCCCGCCACCGGCGAACCGATGATCACACGCGGGCAGTCGCCGCACGCCTCGGTGGTGGAGAGCCCGACGGCCTCCAGCTTCTCCCAGATCGCCGGAACGTCCTCGATGCGGATCCAGTGCAGCTGGATGTTCTGCCGGTCGGTGATGTCCGCGGTGCCGCGTGCGTACTCCTGCGAGATCTCGCCGATGACGCGCAGCTGCGCGGTGGTCAGCCGGCCGCCGTCGATCCGGACCCGCAGCATGAAGTACTTGTCGTCCAGCTCCTCGGGCTCCAGGATCGCGGTCTTGCCGCCGTCGATCCCGGGCTTGCGCTGGGTGTAGAGACCCCACCAGCGCATGCGCCCACGAAGATCGTTGGGGTCGATCGAGTCGAATCCGCGCTTGGAGTAGATCGTCTCAATGCGTGTCCGCACATTGAGACCGTCGTCGTCCTTCTTGAACTGCTCATTGCCGTTGAGCGGAGTGTGGTGTCCCACGGCCCACTGACCCTCGCCACGGTGGCGTCCGGCCTTGCGGCGGGGCGTGGTGGTCGCAGGCTGTTCCGGGGTGGCGGCCATGACAGTACGTCCTTCGGGACTGCGGGAGGGCGGCTCTGAACTGCACACTCGCGCTGAGGCGCGGCGGTGCGCAGGAGTTGCAGAGAAAGGGGGAACGCGGCGGGTGCTGGGACTCTCAGCTCGCCGGACAGATGGCGCTGGACATGCGGCCGAGGTCGACGTGGCGTCGACTCACCAAGGCAATCCCAGTTCCAGACATGACGGAAGCGTGTCACGCGCATCTCGGAGCAGTCCACCACTATCCATGATGTGGACGAGACTGTCCCGAAAAGTGAGACGATGTGTTGCCGGTCACGCCGGGGCCGAGGCGTTCCGATCCGAATGAGCCGCTAGCTCCCGGTGTGTCCGTACGGGGTCCGGTCGGATCGCCGCCTCCGGGCAACCGCACGCACCCGGCAAACGCGCGGCGATCCGGCGCGGCGGGGCGCAACAGGTGGTCACGGTCCCGGGACGGCCCCGCGGCGCGCACGACGCCGGCCCGACTCCTACCGCTGCGCGCCCGGCCACGGCCCCGGCGTGGCCACGTCCGGCTCCAGCTCCACCTTCGTGTCGAAGAGCCGGAACCCGCGCCGGAGGTAGTTGTCCATCGCGTGCGGGCCGTCCTTGGAGCAGGTGTGCAGCCACACCCGCTTCGTCGGCGTCCGCTCCGGCCAGCGCTCCGCCAGGTCCCAGGCGCGCGCGGCCCCGTAGGCGAGCAGATGGCCGCCGATCCGGCGGCCGCGGAACGCCGGGATCAGTCCGAAGTACATGATCTCGACGACGCCGTCGTCCTGCGGGTCCAGTTCGATGTACCCGGCCGGGGTCCCGTTCTCATACGCCACCCAGGTCTCCGCGCCGGGCCGGTCCAGCGCCTCCTGCCACTGCGCGTACGTCATCGAGAGTCGGTCGGTCCACTGGATGTCGCCTCCGACCGCCGTGTACAGGAACCGGCTGAACTCGGGCAGCGGCACCGCCGACCGTACGATCCGGATGTCGCCCTCGGGGGCTGCGGCGGGCCGCAGGTCGTCGGGGGAGGTCTGTTCCAGGGACCAGACGGTCACCTCGGTGGCGGCAGCTGTGGGTTCCGTGTTGCTCATGGCTGTCAGGGAACCATGCCGTGCAGCTTTGGCCAAAGCCTGCCCCCCGGTGTGGACTGGAGCATTCCGGCTCTCCGGTCACTCCGTCGTACGGGCCCCGACCACCACCGGAGCCGTCGAACGCGGCAGCAGATCGCCCGGATGCTCCGGGTGGATCACCTCCACCTCGACGCCCTCGCCGAAACGGTACGGGCGGTGCGCCAGCACCTCGGCCAGATGGCGCCGCATCCGCGAGATCTCGGCCCGGACCGTCACGGTCCGGGTCGCATCGCCGAAGATGTCCTCCGCCAGCTCGGACGCCGTCCGCCCCTCGCGGTGCAGCGCCAGCGCGTACAGCAGCTCGGCATGGCGCGGTGAGAGCCGCTGGGTCCAGGTGCCGACCGGGCTCACCACATTGACCACGAGACCGCGCGGCCGACTCAGGTCGAGTACCACCCGGCGCGGCGGACCGTCCGACGGGCCGTCCGCCACCTGCACGAGCCAGCCGCTGAGCAGCGGCTCCACCCGGCACATGCCGAGCGACGGCAGCCACACCCGGCCCGGCTGGAGCGACTTCGGCAGCGGCAGCCGGTCCACCGGCGGCATCCCGATGACCGCCGCAAGCCAGCCCTGCGCGTCCACCGCCATCGCCCGGCCGCCCAGCCGGGCGAGCAGCGGCGCGGCCACCGACCGCAGCCGGTCGATCGCGATCAGGTGCCGGGTCCGGATCTCGCTCCCGGCGAGCCGGGCCACCGAACCGACCAGGGCCAGCGTCGTCGGATGGAAGGTGGACGCGGGCCCGCTGATGTCGACGATGCCCATCATCCGGCCGTCCCGCGGGTCACGGACCGGGGCTGCCGCGCACGTCCAGGTGTGCAGGCTGCGGACGAAGTGTTCGGACGAGTGGACCTGCACGGGGGCGCGCCCGGCGAGTGCCGTGCCGATCGCATTCGTGCCCGTGACGGCCTCGGACCAGGCGGCACCCTCCGCCAGGCAGATGCCGTCGGCCCGGCGCAGCACCCCCGGATTGCCCTCCCGCCACAGCACCCGGCCCTCGACATCGGTGACGACCATGATCTGCTGCGCGGCGTCGGCGATGGAGACCAGCCCTTCGCTGAGCAGCGGCATCACCTCACCCAGCGCCGAACTCCGGCGTCGGTGCTCGATCTCGTCCAGATCCAGCAGCACGCTCTCCGTGGACTGCTCCGGATCGATGCCACTGCGCAGCACCCGCTCCCACGAGGCACCGATCTCGGCCCGCGGCGCGACCGGCATCCGGTCGCCCGCCAGCCTCGCCTCCCGGGCCCTGTGGAGAAGGCGCGTGGCCCGGTCCGAGTCCATGGCCGCCAGCCGTGTCAGCTCGGCAGCATGTGTCTCCACTGTCGAAATCCCCCCAGATACGAGACCGTGTCGGCGGCCCACGGGTCCCATCCTGCCGTTGTGGGGTTCCCGATACTGCGCACTCCACACATTGGTTGCAACCCTTTGCAACTCTGGCGGGGACCCACAGGTGCGTACGAGAGTGGCGTAACACCGCACGGCGGAGCCTGTGCCCTGTTGCTCGGTGTGCACAGCATGGAGGGTGGTGCCGTGTCGGCGCAGCATCACCCTCCGTCGCTGTTCCGGGCGGATCAGTGCGCGACGGGCCGCGCTCGCTCCACGATCGACGCCAGGTCCAGACTGTGCGGCAGCGTCCCGAACGCCGCGCCCCAGTCCCCGCCCAGCCGCGACGCGCAGAACGCGTCGGCGACCTCCGGCGGCGCCCAGCGGACCAGTAGCGAACCCTGCAGTACCAGCGCCATCCGTTCGACGAGCCGACGGGCCCGCGCCTCGATCCCGTTCAGATCGGCGAGCTCGGTCAGCATGCCCTTGATCGCCGCGTCCAGCCGGTGATCGGCACCACGCGCCCTGCCGACCTCCTGGAGGAACGCGTTCAGCGCCTGCGGTTCACGCTGCAGCGCCCGCAGGACGTCCAGGGCCTGTACGTTGCCGGAGCCCTCCCAGATCGAGTTGAGCGGCGCCTCGCGCAGCAGCCGCGGCATCCCGGACTCCTCGACGTAACCGTTGCCGCCCAGACACTCCAGCGCCTCGCCCACCATGGGTGTGCACCGCTTCGTCACCCAGTACTTCGCCGTGGGCACCGCGATCCGCAGGAATGCGGCCTCCGCCTCCGTACCGGCGTCGTACGCGGCGGCCAGCCGCAGTGCCAGTACCGTCGCCGCCTCGGACTCCAGCGCCAGATCGGCCAGTACGTTCCGCATCAGCGGCTTCTCGATCAGCACCCCGCCGAACGCGCTGCGGTACGTGCAGTGGTGGACCGCCTGTGCCACCGCCTGCCGCATCAGCGCCGCCGAACCGGTCACGCAGTCCAGCCGGGTCGCCGCCACCATCTCGATGATGGTGCGGACCCCACGTCCCTCCTCGCCGACCCGGCGTGCCCACGTCCCGTCGAACTCGACCTCGCTCGACGCGTTGGACCGGTTGCCCAGCTTGTCCTTGAGGCGCTGGATCGCGAACACGTTGCGGGTGCCGTCGGGCAGCACCCGAGGCAGCAGGAAGCACGTCAGCCCGCCGGGTGCCTGCGCCAGTACCAGGAAGCCGTCGGACATCGGCGCCGAACAGAACCACTTGTGCCCGGTGAGCAGATACTCGCCGTCGGCGGACAGCGGCTCGGCCCGCGTCGTGTTGGACCGCACATCGGTGCCGCCCTGCTTCTCCGTCATGCCCATCCCGAAGAGCACACCGGCCTTCTGCGCGGCGGGTCGGAGCTCCCGCTCGTACACCGACGACGTCAGCCGCGGCTCCCACTCGGCGGCCAGCACCGGATCGGTCCGCAGCGCGGGCACCGCCGCATGCGTCATCGACAGCGGGCAGCCGTGCCCGGCCTCGGCCTGCGTCCACACCAGGAAGCCGGCCGCGCGACGCACATGGCCCCCCGGCCGGCCCCAGGCATCGGTCAGCCGCGCGCCGACCGCGTGCCCCAGCAGCCGGTGATAGGCGGGATGGAACTCCACTTCGTCGATGCGATGCCCGTAACGGTCGTGAGTGCGTAGTTTCGGCGGATACTCGTTTGCCAGCGCACCCCACTCCCGGGCCTGTGCCGACCCCGCGGACCGGCCCAGCTCGGTGAGCTCGTTCCATGCGCCGTCGAGCAGCTCGGGCGCGAGATGCCGCTCCACGGCCTCGGTGAGTGCGCGGTCGGCTGCGAAGACGTCGTAGCCGACCAGCGGCGGGACCTGATTGGACACGGTGTGGGTGGTGGCTGCCATGCCGCTACGGTAAGGATGTGCAGGCAGCAAATGAAACACCCGAGCGGCCACCGGGTCGGCTCCACCGGGCCCGAGTCCTCTACCGCAACGTATCCAAGCGGCAGATGGTCTGGCAGTTGCTCAAGGACACCATCAACTCGTGCATGGAGTACCGCATTCTGGGACTCGCGGCCGAGGCGGCGTTCTTCACCCTGCTGTCCCTGCCGCCGCTGCTGCTCGGACTTATCGGACTGCTCGGTTACGTCGATGAGTGGACGAACACCACCACGGTCGCGTCCATCGAGAGCAACATCCTCAATGCCGCGCAGACGGTCCTGTCCCAGCGGGGCGTCAACGACTTCGCGAAACCGCTCCTGGCGGACGTCACGACCGGTGCCCGGCCCGATGTCATCTCCATCGGTTTCGCGATCGCGCTCTGGTCCGGGTCCCGCGCAGTGAACGTCTTCATCGACACGATCACCGTGATGTACGGCCTCGACGGCCAGCGCGGCATCGTCAAGACGCGGCTGCTCTCCTTCCTGCTGTACATCGTCGCGCTGCTGCTCGGCGCGGTCGTACTGCCGCTGCTGGTGGTGGGCCCCGACCGGGTCGTGGAGTTCATCCCGTGGGGCACGGAAGTCATCAGCGTCCTGTACTGGCCGCTGGTGATCGTGCTGTCGATCGCGTTCCTGACGACGCTCTACCACGTGTCCGTGCCGGTCCGGTCGCCCTGGATGGAGGACGTACCGGGCGCGCTCGTGGCGCTCGCCATGTGGGTGGTCGGCAGCTTCCTGCTGCGGATCTATCTGACCAGTACGGTCGAGGGGCCGACGATCTACGGGTCGCTGGCCGCGCCCATCGCCGTGCTGCTGTGGATCGGCATCTCCGCCTTCGCGGTACTGGTGGGGGCGGCGGTCAACGCCGCCATCGACCGGGTGTGGCCGTCGGTGGCGACGGCGGCGGCACGTGCGGCCAACGACCGGGCGCGGGCCGCCCAGGCCGCGGAGTTGGTGGCGCGGACGCAGGCGGATTGCGACGAGGACGGTGACAGTCCCTATATGCCGTCCGAGTTCCCGGAGCGGTGGTCGCGGTTCCTGCCGCCGGACGATGTGAAGTCCCGGCTGCTGCAGCCGAGGGGCGAGAAGGACATCGCCAAGGACCCGGCCAAGGAGGCGGGGCAGGGGACGAAGGGGTCCCGGGAGTCCCGTTCCTAGTGCCCCTCCCGGCACGCTCTGCCCCGTCGCACCGTCCGGCACGCACTCCCCCAAGGCCTTGAGGGCCAGGGGGACCCCCTTCCGCGTCGGCCAAAAGCCCTGGTAGCTCCTTCCCCAAGCTCTCCCCTCCGTTCGAGCAGGAGACCCCGTCCAAGGGCTTCCGGCCGCCTTGCGATCGCACGCACCGGACGACGCTCCTCATCGGGCAAACATGGCCGTCACGGCACCGGCGGGGACAGCCCTTAGCGTGGAGCCATGGGCGAAACGTACGAGGAGCGGGAGTCCCGGTTCGGCGGGGCGGTCGTCTGGACCCGGCAGGTGCCCGAGGGGCCTGTCCGACCGGTACTGCCCGACGGCTGCATGGACCTGCTCTGGGTCGACGGTCGACTGCTTGTCGCCGGGCCCGACACCCACGCGTACGAGCCCGCCGGGGCGACCGGCGGACGGTTCACCGGCATCCGGTTCGCCCCAGGCACCGCCCCGGCGCTCCTCGGTGTACCGGCGGACGAACTGCGTGACCAGCGGGTCGAGCTCGCCGATCTGTGGCCCGCCGACCAGGTGCGGGTACTCGCCGAGCACATCGCCGATGCCGCCGACCCTGCCGCGGCCCTGGAGTCCGTGGCGCTGCGGCGGGCGGCCGAGACCGGGCCGGCGGACCCGCTGATGCGGTCCGTCGCCGTGCAGCTGGCGCGGGGCCGGTCCGTCGCCGACACCGCGCACAGGGCCGGTCTCGGCGCCCGCCAACTGCACCGCCGTTCCCTGGCGGCCTTCGGCTACGGGCCCAAGACCCTGGCCCGGGTCCTGCGGCTGCAGCGCTCGCTCGCTCTCGTACGGTCCGGAACGCCGTACGCCGAGGCGGCGCTCGCGGCGGGCTGCACCGACCAGGCGCATCTTGCGCGGGAGATGCGCGAACTGGCCGGTACGACCCTGACCGCCTACTGCGAGGCGTTGGCGAACAGCGACACCGCGCAGCCGTCCGGGTCGAGGACCACCGCGTAACGCTGCCCCCACACGGCGTCCCACGGCTTCAGATGACCCCGGTACCCGGCGCCGGTCAGATCGTCGTACACCGCGTCCACCTCCGCGGGACCGTCGCAGCGGAACGCGAGCCCGACCCGGTCGCCGCCCCGCGCACCGGACCACTCGGGGTCGTAGGAGCGGATGACGTCCTCGGTGTCCCACATGAGGCGCTGCCCGCCCGGCAGGGTCACTTCGACATGGGGTGCGGAATCCGCCTCAGCCGGGATGTCGAGCCCGAGCCGGCGGTAGAAGGCGAGCGATGCGGTCAGATCCGCGGTCGTGATGCCGATCGCGTCGAGTCGTGGAGTCATGGTCCGAACGTAGAACGGACACGCACCACGGGTCTTGTACGAATCGGTCATGCCCTCGCCCGGCTGCGTATACCGTCACCGGGATCGGCTGCCTGGCCGCCCTCGGGGGCGCCTGCCTTCTGATCCTGGTCGTCGTCGACCTGATCAACCGGGTGCAGGTGCCGGGTGTCGCGGCCGACCTGCGCTCGGGCGGACCGCGCGCGTTCGCGCCCGCGGTGGTGCACGGGGTGCGGGCGGTCCACAGGAAGTCGGGACGGTCGGCACTCGATCCGACGTTGCCGGAGACGGCGTTCGAGTCCGACATCACCGTCGTCCCCGAGGAGCGCGCGGCGTTCCGGGTGAAGGTCCGGCACCCGCTGGACCTCCAGGACGCCCGTATCCGCCGGTCGGTGGTCGTCGAGTACGACCCGACGCAGCCGTGGCGGGTCGTCGTCCCGGTGCGTGCGCCGCAGCAGTGGGCCGACCGGGCACGCAGCCTGAACCCTTCCGAGCCGGAGGCGGACGAGATCGTCCCGCGCCGGCCGGGCTCAGCGGTTCTCGGGCTCGGCTCGCTGATCGCGGCGGCACTGCTGGGGCTGATACAGCTCGCGGGCTGAGGCTGGAAAACCGGTTGAACCGGCGGCGCTCCGGACGGTCGGATGAGGGGGCTGGCGTCCTCCACGACCGGGAGACCTCCGTGTCCAAGGAGTCGGCTCGGGCCACTGGTGCCCCTCCCCCCGTCGCACCGTCCAGCACGGCCGCTCGCCTATGGGATGTCCGGCCCTGATCCGCCGGACACCTCCTCACGCGTCTCGTGGCCCAGGCAGTCAGCGGGCGCCGTGCCCGGGTCCGCCAGCGCCATGCCGAGCTGGGCGCGTTCGGCGACCCAGCGGGTCGGGCGGTGACGCGGGTCGCCGGTCGTCGTGTGCAGCGACCGGTGCAGCCGTAGCATCCGGTCCGCGCCGATCCGGTCCCCCCAGGCCAGCGGCCCGACCGGATAGCCGAGACCGGTGGTGACGGCGAGATCGATGTCCGCCGGGGTGGCGAGGGAACGCTCGGCGATCGACGCGGCGACGGAGACGATCGAGGCCAGCAGCCGCTGCGCGACCGAACCCGCCGTGTCCCGTACCACCGACACCGCGTACGGCTCGCCGCCGTCCTCCGCCGGCCGCGCCAGCACCGCGCGGGCATCTTGTGCGGCAGCCGGGTCCGCCGCCGGGGTCACGGCCAGTACCCGGCGCTTCCCGACCGCGGCCAGCGGGTCCACGCCGAACGTGCGTCCGGCGGGCAGTCCGTGCGCGGCGACCGCGGCGGCCACCGTCGTACCCCAGACCGGGACCAGCACCAGCGCATCGGCGGACGGCTCCGCACCGCTCTCGACGACGGCGCCCGTCGCGGTCAGCGTCCGCCGCAGTGCGGTCGCGTCCGGCTCCGCCGCGCCCCCGACCACGTACACCGGGCGGTCCGCATCCCCCGTGACCGGCGGCTCCGGAACCGGGGCCGGTGCGTCGGGGCCGTACGCGAACCAGCCGCGCCCGGTCTTGCGGCCGTGCAGCCCCGCAACCACCCGGTTCGGGGTGAGGTAGGACGGGCGGAGCCGGTCCGCGTACCGGAAGCCCTGCCAGATCGAGTCGATGACGGCGGCCGTCACATCCAGACCGGTGAGGTCCATCAGCTCGAACGGACCCATCCGCAGGCCGAGCACGTCCCGCGCGATCCGGTCGATGCCCGCCGGGTCGGCGACCGACTCCTCCAACAGTGCGAGCGCCTCTGTCACCAGGCCGCGACCCGCGTGGTTCACCAGGAAGCCGGGCGTGTCGGCGACCGTCACCGCACGGTGGCCGCAGCCCTCGACGAGCGCGGTGAGCAGCGGCGGGATCTCCGGGCGGGTGGCCGCGCCCGGCACGATCTCGACGATCTTCATCAGCGGCACCGGGTTGAAGAAGTGCAGCCCGGCCAGGCGCGTCGGGTCCTTCAGCTCCGCCGCGATCCGGGTGACCGACAGCGAGGAGGTGTTGGTGGCGAAGACCGTCGAGGCGGGCAGCGCCCGTTCCAGCAGGCCGAAGACCTCCGCCTTGGTGGCGAGGTCCTCCCGTACCGCCTCGATGACCAGCTCGCAGTCCGGTCCGTCCGCCCACGGGTCGTCCAGCGGCACCAGCCGCTCCGCTGTGGCGGCGGACTCCTCGGCGGAGAGCCTGCCCTTCTCCACGGCGCGGTCGAGCATGGACCGCACGAAGTCGACGGCGGCCGTCACCGCCTCCGGGCGTACATCGCACAGCTCGACGGTGTGTCCGGCGCTCGCAGCCCACTGGGCGATACCGCGGCCCATGGCTCCGGCGCCGACGATCCTGATACGCATGGCGGTTGGGGTCCTCTCGGCGGTGCTGTCGGTGGGCGGGACGGCTGAGGCCTGCCCGGAACTCAACGAAGATAGACGCGCTCGGGGTCGATGTCCTCGCGCAGCAGCCGAAGTTCGGCCGCGGTCGGCGGCGGCACGGTCGCCACCGTGTCGGCGACCTCGAGATCCCAGCCGGTGGCCGCCCGTACCTGCTCGACGGTGACGCCCGGGTGGACGGCGACCAGCCGCAGCTCCTCGCCGACGCCCGCGCGGGCCAGGATGCCCAGTTCGGTGATGACCCGGGTGACACCGGCGCCCAGCGGCCTGATGCCTTCGGTCAGCGCGCGGTCGGGCCCCGGGGTGGTGCAGAAGTCGAGCGTTTCGGTGAAGGAACGCGGATTGTGGCGGCGCATCACCACGAAGACCTCACGGGAGTTGGCCATCACCTCGACACCGCCGCCCGAGCCGGGCAGCCGGACCGACGGACTGTCCCAGTCGCCGATCACCGAGGTGTTGAGACTGCCCCACCGGTCGATCTGCGCGGCCCCGAGGAACCCCACGTCGATGTGGCCACCCTGCAGCACACAGCCGAACAGGGCGGGCATCGACAGAACCGCTTCGGCGCCCGTGATCAGGACCGCGTCGGCGATGGTCTCCGGCAGGTGCGAGGGGTGGGCGCCGCAGACTCCCGACTCGTAGACGACCTCGATCTCCGGGGCCACCGTCAGATGCGCGAGTTCGGTGGCGAGCGTCGGCAGGCCGATCCCGGCGAACACGGTGCGGCGCGCGGCCAGTTCGCGGGAGGCGACGACGGAGAGCAGCTCCGACGAGGTGATGGTGTCCGGTGCGGTGCTGGTCATGACCCGTTCCTTCTCGTGTCCCGTTTCCGTACTCACAGCCGGCGTCCGTAGTTCACCGGCCGGCTGAGCGCCTCGCCGACCGCCAGCCCCGCCCAGAACTCCTCGCCGAGCTTGTCGACGTACTCGGCATGGTCGGCGGTGCCGCGCACCCACTCGTCCAGCCACTCCTGGAGCCGTCCCGGATCCTTGCTGATGTGCGACCAGGCCCGGTAGAAGGCGTTGTCGCGGTCGTAGTAACCCTGCGCGAAGGACGGGTGGGCGCCGCGCGGGCAGGCGACGACCGCGTCGACCGCATGGGCGGGGACGAGCGTGCGGTTCGGGTCCGAGCGGATCACCTCGTCGTCGACGATCTCCTCCACGACGACGATCGCCTTGTCCGCCGCGTACACCGCTTCGGCCTGGATGCCGGTCAGGCCCCACATCTGGGTGTTGCCGCTCCGGTCGGCGCGCTGCGCGTGGATGATCGTCACATCCGGGTTGACGGGCGGGACGACATAGATCTGCTCGGCCTCGCCGTCCGGCCCCGGGTAGGGCGAAGTGACCTTCCGGAGACCGCTGTTGACGGACGGCAGATCGCTGCCGCCGTAGCTGCGCAGCGGATAGAACGGCAGCCGTTGGGAACCCGCGAGATAACGGCAGATCATCCCGTAGTGGCTGTACTCCTCGAAGGCGAGTGGTGCCGGGTCGCCGGTCTCGATACGCCGCCGCAGTTCACCGAGCGAACCGGCGGAGGAGTTGCCCACGAAGGACGAGACCAGTCGTGAGACGCAGCCCGCGGCGATCATCTGGTCCACCACGATGTCCGCGGTCATCCGGACGATGGTGAGGTCCCGGCGGCCCTGGCGGATGATCTCGTGGCCCGCGGCGGTCGGGATCAGGTGGGTGAAGCCTTCGAGGCAGACGGTGCCGCCGTCGTGGACGAAGGCGGCGATCGCCGCCTTCATCGACATCGTTTTGTCCCTGCGGTCCGTCGTGGCCACGGTGCTCCTCTGCCGGTGCGTGCGCGTCGTCCCACCGTGTCAGCGGCTATTGATTGCTGTCCAATACCAAATTAAGGTCGCATCGAGACGATCGATTAATGAATCCGGTCCGGAGGCCGGTGAGCGGAGGGCCGGGTATGGAGCTGCGTCATCTGTCCGCCTTTGTCGCCGTGGCCGAGGAGCTGCACTTCGGCCGGGCCGCCAAGCGGCTGCAGATGGCCCAGCCGCCGCTGAGCCAGCAGATCCGCCAGCTGGAGAAGGAGCTGGGTGTCCAGCTCTTCGAGCGCAACACCCGGTCGGTGCGGCTCACCAGTGCGGGGGAGTCCTTCCTCCAGCCGGTGCGGACCGTCCTCGACGACCTCGACACCGCGGTACGGGCCGCGAAGGCCGCCGGGCGCGGCGAGTACGGACGGGTCAGCATCGGCTTCGCGGGCGCCTCCAGTCACGAGACGCTGCCGCTCCTCACGAGGGCCGTGCGCGCCGCCCACCCCGCACTCGAACTGGTCATGAAGGGGCAGACGTACGCCAACGTCGCCCTCGACAGGGTCGCCGACGGATCGCTCGACCTGGGGTTCATCCGGCTGCCGGTGACCCAGCCCGGTGTGGCGTACCGGGTGATCGACGAGGAGGAGCTGGTGTGCGCGCTGCCCTCCGACCACCGGCTCGCCCAGCTGGACAGCGTCCCCATCGGGGTCCTCGCCGCGGAGCCCTTCGTCTCCTTCCCCGCCAACACCGGCTCCACCGTGCGGGACGCGATGGTCGGGGCCTGCGAGGCGGCCGGGTTCAACCCGCGTGTGGTGCAGGAGGCCCCCGACTCGTACACCATCCTGGCGCTCGTCGCCGCGGGCGTCGGTGTGACGCTCACGGTCACCTCCGTCCAGCACATCCAGCAGAACGGGCTCGTCTACCGGCCCCTTGCCGGGCCGCCCATCCGGCTCCAGGCGGCGCTGGCCTGGCGGGCCGACAACCCGTCCGCCGCTCTGCGGGCGGTGCTCGCGGTGGCGGAGGACGCCCTGCCCACACCCGTGCACCGGGTCGCAGCCGATTGAGACGCGCAACGTCTCGAACCAGGGCGAAGTGGATATTGGACCGACTCAGTCGCGAAGTGCGAGGGTCGGCGCACACACCCCTCGCCACCGGAAGGTCCCGCCGTGCCCGAACAGCAGCTCGACATCGTCATCTGTGAACCGCTGCGCACGCCCATCGGCCGCTTCGGCGGGGCATTCGCCCAGCAGACCCCGGCCGCACTCGCGGCACGCGTCATCGCCGAGATCGTCGCCCGCACCGGCGTCGACCCGGCCGCCGTCGGCGAGGTCATCCTGGGCCACGCCTACCCGTCCTCCGAAGCCCCCGCCATAGGCCGGGTCGCCGCCCTCGACGCCGGGCTCCCGGAATCCGTGACCGGTGCGCAGATCGACCGCCGCTGTGGCTCCGGACTGCAGGCCGTGCTCGACGCGGCGATGCAGATCCGGGCCGGCTTCAGCGAGGTCGTGATCGCGGGCGGCGTCGACGTGATGAGCGCCGCCCCGTACTACACGCACGACGGCCGCTGGGGCATCAAGGGCCCCGGGCTGCAGCTCCACGACTCGCTGGCCCGCGGCCGGGTCACCGCGGGAGGCGTCAACCACCCGGTCCCCGGCGGGATGATCGAGACCGCGGAGAACCTGCGGCGGGAGTACGGCATCAGCCGCGCCGACCAGGACGCCCTCGCCCTGCGCTCGCAGCGGCGCGCCGCCCGCGCCGCGGCGGAGGGGCGGTACGACGCGGAGACCGTCCCGGTCACCGTGCGCACCCGCAAGGGTGAGACGACCGTCACCGCGGACGAGCACCCGCGCCCCGACACCACCGCCGAACAGCTCGCCGCGCTGCGGCCGATCATGCTGAAGTCCGACCCGGACGCCACCGTCACCGCGGGGAACGCCAGCGGTCAGAACGACGCGGCCGCCGCCTGTCTGGTGACGAGTGCGGCGACCGCTGAACGCCTCGGGCTGAACCCGCTGGTGCGGCTGGTCTCCTTCGCGCGAGCCGGAGTCCCGGCCGCGACGATGGGCATCGGGCCCGTCCCGGCGACCCGTGCGGCCCTGGCCCGCGCCGGACTCACCCTGGCCGACCTCGACCTGATCGAGCTGAATGAGGCCTTCGCCGCCCAAGTGCTCGCCTGCACGCGTGAACTGGGACTCGGCGACATCGACCACGAGCAGCGGATCAACGTCAACGGCTCCGGAGTCTCCCTGGGACACCCCGTCGGTGCCACCGGCGCCCGTATCCTCGCCACACTGACCCGCGAGCTGCACCGACGCGAGGCCCGGTACGGCCTGGAGACCATGTGCATCGGCGGCGGACAGGGCCTCGCCGCCGTCTTCGAACGCATCGCGGCCTGACGCGCACGCACGGCAGCCGATCGGCAGTGAGACGCACAGCGTCTCACTGCCCCGGCAATTCGGTATTGGACCGCTCTGGGTCCCGGCTGGCACCGTAACCGCCATCACCCACGCCGCCGTCCCCCACTTCCCCACGCGGCAACGGGCGTCTCGGGCGACGCCCCTTCCCTTCCCCCTGCCATCCGCTTGATCAATGACGTTCACGGGAGCCACCATGAGTGCGTCCACCGCCACCGCGCGAGAGCGAACCAGAGCCGCCAACCGGGCCGGATTCGGTGCCTTCATCGGTTCGACCATCGAGTGGTTCGACTTCTACATCTACGGGACCGCGGCAGCGCTCGTCTTCGACAAGGTGTTCTTCCCCGAACTGGACGGGCCGATCGGAACGCTGGTCGCCTTCGCGACCTTCTGGGTCGGCTTCCTCGCCCGCCCCCTCGGCGGCATCATTTTCGGCCACTACGGCGACCGCCTCGGCCGTAAGAAGACCCTGGTCATCACCTTGCTGATGATGGGCATCTCGACCACCGCGATCGGTCTGCTGCCGAGCTACGCCTCCATCGGCGTCGCCGCCCCGATCCTGCTGATCTGCATCCGTATGGTGCAGGGCATCGGCCTCGGCGGCGAGTGGGGCGGCTCCGTCCTGATCGCCTCCGAGCACGCCCCCAAGGGCAAGTCCGTGCTGTACGGGGCTTTCGCCCAACAGGGCTCGCCCGTCGGCAACACGCTCTCCACCCTGAGCTTCCTCGCCATCAGCCAGCTGCCCGACTCGGCGTTCGTCTCCTGGGGCTGGCGTGTGCCGTTCCTCTTCTCCGCCGCCCTCGTCATCGTCGGACTCTTCGTCCGGCTGAAGGTCGCCGAGTCCCCAGCGATGGCGAAGCTCATCGAGAAGAAGGAGGTCGTCAAGGTTCCGCTGACCGAGGTCCTGCGCTCCCACCCCATGCTGATCGTCCTCGGCATCGGCGCCTGCACCATCGGTCTGTCGGCGACGTACTTCAAGTCGACGTTCGCCCTGTCCTGGGCCACCTCGTCGCTCGGCTTCGACCGCAGCTCGTTCCTGACGATCATCCTCGTCGCCAACATCACCCAGATCATCGTGCAGCCCTTCGGTGCGCTCATCGCCACCCGGATGAAGAGCTGGTCCCGCGCGGTGACGGTGATGCTGCTGCCCGAACTGATCCTGATGCCGCTGATGTTCCTGCTGATCCGCACCGAGAACTACGGTCTCGCGATGGTCGGCGTGGCCGTCGCCACCATCCCGCACTGCCTCTACTACGCGGCCCTGGCCGGCATGCTGGCCAGCCGGTTCCCGGCCCACCTCCGCTACACCGGCATCTCCCTCTGCTACCAGCTCTGCGGAACGCTGCTCGGCGGTACGACCCCGATCATCGGCCAGTACCTGCTGAACCGCACCGGCTCGATCACCGCCGTCATCGTCTACGCGATCTTCCAGGTGGCGCTGACCCTGGGCTGCATGCTGCTCCTGCTCAAGCGCCCCAACCACGACGAGCAGGCAACGGGGCCGGTCTCCGTCCCGCGCGCCGCCACCGTCACCGCCTGACCCCCACCCTGCGAGAAGAGATAAGGAGGCCGGCCGCCATGCCGCTGACCGTGAACGGCATCCCGGACATCCTCTCGCTGAGCGGGCGCGACCTCGGGCACTCCGGCTGGAAGGAGATCACCCAGGAGCTGATCGACGCGTACGCGCACGTCTCCGGGGATCACCAGTGGATCCACACCGACGTCGAACGCGCCGCGTCCGGCCCGTACGGACGCACCATCGCCCACGGATACATGGTGCTGAGCTGGGGCATCCCGATGTTCGGTGAACTGCTCCGGGTCGAGGGTGTGGGCCGCGCCCTCAACTATGGCGTCAACCGGGTCCGTTACCCGGCTCCCGTGCCGGTCGGCAGCCGGGTCCGGCTGCATGCCGCGGTCGCCGAGGTGAAGGAGGTCGCGCGCGGCGGCGTACAGATGACCCGGGCCTTCACCTTCGAGCTCGAAGGGTCGCAGAAGCCGGCGTGCGTGGCGGAGTCGTTGACGCACTTCTATCCGTAGTCGCGCCCCCGCCTGTCCGCGGCCGTGACCCCCGCCGGCCGGGCTCCGTCCGAGCCCGGTCGACAGGGGTCGCGGCCACGGCCTCAGGCCACCCGCTCCGTCTCCAGCGGCACCGCCAGATGGTCCCACTCCGCATCCGGGTCCGTGAGCCGGTTCAGCCGTGCCGGTACGTCGAACCCGACCAGCAGCACCACGATCACCGTGCCCGCGAACGTCAGCACGGCCAGTGCCTGGCCCAGGTCCATGCCGGACGCGAGATGCGCCCCGAGCACCGGTGCGACGGCGCCGCCCAGCGCTCCCACGTTGTACGTGAAGCCGAGCGCCGCGCCCCGGCTCCGGGTCGGGAAGTGGCCGCCGATGTAGCGCGGCAGCAGCCCCGAGATACCGAAACTCGTCGCCTGCAGCAGGAAGAGCAGGACGCCGAGCAGCAGCAGATTGTTGTGCACGGCGAAGACCGGATAGACGAAGGCGAGCGATGCCAGCAGCGTCAGGGCGTACGCCTTCTTCGCGCCGATCCGGTCGCCCAGGAAGCCCGCCGTCCAGCAGCCGACCATCGTGCCGAAGCCCGCGAAGTAGAGGACATCGGTGACCTGGTCGGGGGTGTAGCCCAGCTCCGTCTTCAGATACGTGGGCAGCAGCGCCTGGATCGGCCACGAGTACAGGAACGCGAAGAACAGCGTCACGATCATCGACAGATACAGCAGCCAGCTGCGCTTCCCGCCCAGCTGCACGGCGAACGCGGCGAGCGTCAGGCCGGCGAGCACCGACAGCACCGGCACCATCCCCGTACCGGCCGGGGTGAAGATCATGAAGAGGGAGACGGTGGCGAGGACGACGAGCATCGTGTTGACGGTGGCCCGGGCGCGGGTGACGAACAGCGGCCGGAACGGATTGGGTTTGGCGCCCTTGTCCGCGACGGACTCCGCCCACTCCTCGGCCTCCGGGAGCGCCCGGCGCATCCACAGCGCGATCGCGATCGGGATCAGGCCCAGGTAGAACATCCAGCGCCAGCCGAGCGACGGCACGACCCAGTTGTAGACCTGTGCGGCGAGCACCGAGCCGACCGAGAAGCCGGAGATCAGGAAGCCGCTGGCCCGGCTGCGCAGCTTCGCCGGCCAGCTCTCCATGACGTACGTGGAACTGGCGCTGTACTCACCGGCCATGCCCATGCCGATGGCGAGCCGGGCGGCGAACAGGCTGTGGTAGTTCCAGGCGAACCCGCAGGCGAAGGTGCCGAGCGAGTACAGCAGGATCGACAGGATCATGGAGAGCTTGCGCCCGAACCGGTCTCCGATGGCGCCGAGTACCGCACCGCCCAGCCAGCGGGTGATGAACGCACCGGAGATCAGACTGGCCGCCTGCACCGTGCTCAGACCGAAGTCGTCACTGATCTCGGTGAGGACGAGAGTGATCAGCACGAAGTCGAAGCCGTCGAGGACGTACCCGATCCAGGCGGCGAGGAATGACTTCCACTGGGTGGGGCTCACCTCGCGGTACCAGGGGAGCGTGGGGGGTGTGGTGGTCTGCACGGTGTCTCCAGGATGCGGCACGGCACTCGCCCTCGAGTGACCGCCCGCGTGGTGGGGGCTGGTTCAGGGCCGGGCTATGCCCGCCACGAAACGCGTGGTCAGGGCGGTGGGAGCGGTGATGGCGGTGCCGACGACGATGCTGTGGGCACCGCGGCCCAGGGCCTCGGCGGCCTCTTCGGGGGTGTTGATACGGCCTTCGGCGACCACCGGGACGTCGATCGCGGCGGACAGCGCCGCCACCAGGTCGAGATCGGGACCGGTCTGCTTCGGCGTCCCGGGCACATAGCCCGACAGCGTCGTCGAGACGAAGTCCGCGCCCTGGGCGGCTGCGGCGAGGCCCTCGGCGAGCGTCGACACATCGGCCATGACCAGCGCACCGGCCTCGTGGACCGCGGTGACCAGGTCGGCGAAGGCCGACCCGTCGGGGCGCGGCCGGTCGGTGGCGTCGGCGGCGACGACGACGGCGCCCGCCGCGGCGATCGCCAGGGCGTGCCGGACGGTCGGGGTGATGTAGACGCCGATGCCGCCGTCCTTCCAGAGCCCGATGACCGGCAGGTCGACGGCCGCGGCGATCGCGGCTACGACCTCCGGTTCATTGGCCCGGATCGCGGCGGCGCCACCGGCGGCGGCGGACTGCGCGAGCCGGACGAGGGTGCCGGTCTCTCGCATCGGGTCACCGGGAGGTGCTTGACAGGACACGATCAGCTTGCCCTGGAGGGAGGCGGCCAGTTCCTGCGCGGTCATCGGAGAACTCCTGGGTGGTGGAGAGGGAGGGTGGTGGTCAGGGCGGCGGCCCCGAGCACCGCGGCGTCGTGGCCGAACAGCGGCGCGACGGGTGCGAGTCCCCGCAGCGGCGGCATCAGCTCGGCGGCGAACGCCGCGGCGAGCGCATCGCCGTACAGCGAGCCGATCCGGGGGACTCCGCCGCCGATGACGACCCGGTCGGGGCCGAGAGCATTGGCGAGCCCGCCGAGCACCTGGCCGGTGGCGGCCGCGCCGGTGGTGATGGCGTGGACGGCGTCCGCATCGCCCCGCGCGGCCCGCTCGGCAACGGTTTCGAGCCGGTCCACCGAGGTGCCGGTGAGCCGTTCGTAGTGGGCGGTGATGCCGGGGCCCGAGGCGATGACCTCGAGGTGGCCGGTGGCACCGCAGGTGCAGGGCAGCCCCGCTGCCTCGGGGCTCGGCAGATGGCCGAGATGTCCGGCGATGCCCGAGGCGCCGTGCAGCATCCGCCCGTCGACGGCGACCGCGCCGCCCACACCGGTACCGATTGCCGCGAACAGCAATGACGCATGGGCCGAAACCTCCGCGACCAGCGCGGTGAGCTCCGGCCCAGCTGTGGCGCGTACGTCGTTGTCGCAGGCCACCGGCAGTCCGGTACGGTCCGCGAGCCCGGCACCGAGCGCGGTGCCCGCCCAGCCGCGGAGCGAGTCGGTGGCGCTGGTGACCCTGCCGGTACGGGGATCGACGACTCCGGCGGCGGCGATGCCGAGCGCGGTGGCGAGCCGCGCCGGGTCGACCTCGGTGGCCGCCGCCGCGAGCGCGTCGAGCACGGCCGGGGCGCCGTCCCGGGCCGGGGTTGGCCGGGTGTGCCGCGCCAGGACGGTACCGTCCGCGCCGAAGAGCGCGGCGGCGATCTTCGTACCACCGAGGTCGAGCCCGATCACCGGGGCACCGGTGGTCGAGGACGGCGGGCTCTGGCTCATCGGACCGCGGGCAGGCCTGCGGCGCGCAGCCGCTGCGCCACCAGGGCGACCGACTCGTCGCTCAGCTGGATCTGCGGGAACGCGGTGTCGCCGCACGCGATGATCCCGAGCAGCTGCAGCGCGGCCTTGAACGCCCCGAGCGCCGACGAGCTGCGGCCCATGTCCGCCTCCGGGCCGACATCGACCATGGCGAACAGCGCGACGAGCCGCTCCTGCTCCCTCGCGGCGAGCGCCCAGTCTCCGGCCCGCGCGGCGTCGTACAGCCGGACGTACCCGGCCGGGTCGACATTGCCGATGCCCGGCACGACACCGTCGGCGCCGGCCAGCAGCGCCGCGTCCACGGTGAGTTCGGAACCGGTGAGGATGCTGAATTCCGGAGCCGGTCCCTCCCTGCGGCCCTCGCGCCCGCCGAGCTCCACGATCAGCCGGCGCAGCCCGCCCTCGTCGCCACTGCTGTCCTTGAGGCCGGCCAGCGTGCCGTCCTCGGCGAGTTCGCGCACCAGCGCGGAGGAAAGCTTGCTGTGGACGGCGACCGGGATGTCGTAGGCGAACAGTGGCAGATCGACGGCCGCCCGCAGCCGGCGGAAGTGCTGGGCGATCTCCTTGCCGTGGGTGCGGGTGTAGAACGGCGCAGTCGCGACCAGTGCGTCCGCACCGAGGCCGGCGGCGGTCCTGGCGTGCTCGGCGACGCGTGCGGTGGTGGTGTCGATGACACCCGCCAGTACCGGGACGCGGCCGTCGGTCACACGGACGACGGTCTCCAGCGTCGTGGCGCGCTGCTCGTCGGTGAGGTAGGCGACCTCACTGGTGGAACCGAGCGCGAAGAGTCCGTGCACGCCCCCGCCGATGAGGTGCTCGACCAGCTCGGCCAGAGAGGCGGTGTCGACCTCCCCGTGGGAGTCGAGCGGGGTGCAGACCGGCGGGACGACGCCGTGCAGCGGTGCGGTCAGAGACATGGTGAAGGCTCCAGCTTGTCGGTACACCGATCGCGGCCTGTGGCGGCTGCGCAGATCGAGACGTGAGACGTAAGATGTCCTATGTCTGACCTCACCTTAAACAGATGCTCCTGTGACCGGTCAAGGGGCAACAGCACCTCAGGAGGACGTTGTGGCGCGGCCCACCATGGCTCAGGACATAGAACGCCAGGTCAAGGAGCTGATCCTGGAACGCAGACTCGGCCCCGGCGACGCGCTGCCCACCGAGGCCGAGCTGATGGAGATGTTCGGGGTCGGACGTGTCTCCGTGCGCGAGGCCCTGAAGGCGCTCCAGGCCGTCAACGTCGTGGAGATCCGCCGCGGCTTCGGCACGTTCGTCGGCTCGCTCTCCCTCTCGCCGTTCGTCGAGGCGCTCGCCTTCCGCGCGGCCGTCCGGCACCGCCGGGGGGAGCCCGGGCTCACCGAGCTGATGAAGGTGCGGGAGGCGCTGGAGTCGGGGCTGGTCGGAGCCGTCACGGCCGGCATGCCGGAAGAGGATCTGGCCGTGCTGCACGGGCTCGTGGCGAAGATGGAGGCCGAGGCGCGCACCGGACGTGTCGCGCGCTCCACCGATCGCGCGTTCCACCTCGCGCTGTACTCCTCGCTCGACAATCACCTGCTGAGCGAGGTGTTGGACGCGTTCTGGGCGGCCATGGACCGGGTGCGCGAGGATCTCGACGACGGCCACCAGGACCCCGGGGTCACCTGCGCCCAGCACCGCGAGATCGTCGCGGCCGTCGCGGCGGCCGACGGGGAACGAGCGGTGCGGGCGATGCGCACACATTTCGACGGCATCCGCACGCGCCTCCAACGCTGACCGGAGTCGAGTCCACCGGGCGCATCGCGTCCGACGGGCAGAATCAAGCACTCCGGGCGCGTGCGCCCGGCGGGGCGAAATGAAGCCTGCCGGGCACATCGCGCTCGGCAGGGTGCAATCGGGCCGGTCCGGCGATGGGAGGCGGAGCCGAGCCGAAGGCCGCGCAACCCCGTCACCGGGCACACCTCACGCCGAGGCGGTGCTCCCCATCACGGCGGCAACCGCCATCCGCACGGCCCGCCCCGTCACCGCCACCGCGTCGTCCCCCGCCTCGATCGCCGTCGTGGCGGCGTTGACGATCCCCTGGAGCAGCACCGCCGTACGCCGCGGGTCGTCATCCCCCAGCTCCGCCAGCGCACCTGTCAGCGGAGTGAGCAGCTCCCGGTGCGCCTGCGCCGCGCTCTCCCTCACCACGGCCGCATCCCGGACCCCGGCCAGAGCCTGGGCGATCCGGTGCTCGCCGCTGCGTACCAGCTCCAGTTGCGACGTCACATACGCGGCGATCTTCTGCTCCGGCGTGGCGGCGGCCGACATGCCCGCCCTGATGGCGGAGGTCCAGCGCGGCATCGCGTCCTCGACGACCGCGGCGAGCAGTTCGGGGCGGCCGGGGAAGTACTTGTAGACGCTGTTGCGGGCCAGGCCCGTGGCCTTGGCGACCGCCGTGAAGGTCACCGCCTCCGCGTCGCCGCCCTCCAGCAGTGCACGTGCCGCCCGCACCAGGGCCAGCCGCTGCTGGGCGTGGTGCTCGGCGACCGTGGCGGCGCTGATCTTGGGCACCGGCCCAGTTTAGTGCCGTGACCGGCCATGTTTGCCCCTGGCCCTCAAGGACTTGGGGGAGGGCGTGCCGGGCGGTGCGACGGGGCACGGCTTGCCGGGAGGGGCACTGGAAGGCCGACCGGCCGTCAGGGGACCCACTTGGCGACGGTGCGTCGCCATCGTCTATCTTGGCGACGCACCGTCCCTTACATCGATCCTCGAAGGGAACCGCCGTGTTCCTCGCACTGCTGGAGCTGCGCGCAGCCCGTGGCCGCTTTCTGCTCATGGGTTCCGTCGTGGTGCTCGTCGCCGCACTCGTCGGCATCGTCTCCGGCTTCACCACCGGCCTCGGCGACGACACCGTTTCGGCCCTGCGCCGCCTCCCGGCCTCGCACCTGGTGTTCTCCTCCGACGCCCGGTCCGACCAATTCGCCCGTAGCCTCCTCGACGACCGGGCGGCGGCCGCCTGGCACCAGGAAGCCGACGTCGACACGACCCCCCTGGGCGTCTCCATCACCCGCGGCACGACGGACCGCGGCGCCGAGGTCGACCTCGCCGCCTTCGGCGTCGAACCCGGCTCCTTCCTCGCCCCGTCCGTCACCGCGGGCCGGGGCCTCGACCGCACCGCCGCCGACAGCATCGTGATCTCCGCCAAGCTCGCCGACGAGGGGGTACGGGTCGGGGACACCCTCGTCATCGACCGGCTCGGCATCCGGCTGCACGTCACCGGCCTCACCGACCGTTCCAGTTACGGGCATGTTCCGGCCGCCTACGTCCCGTTGACCACCTGGCAGCGCATCCGCTTCAGCACCCCGGGCGCCCCGGCCTCCGCCACCGCCACGATCCCCGACCAGTTCAGCGCCCTGGCCGTACGCGACTCCGGTGGCGGCTCGTTCACCGCCCTCGACCAGCGGCTCTCCACCACGACGCTCACCAAGGAGAAGGCGTACGAGGCGGCCCCCGGCTACACCGGCGAGCGCGTCACGATGAACTCGATCCAGGTCTTCCTCTACCTGATCGCCCCGCTTGTCGTCGGCGCGTTCTTCGCGGTGTGGACCGTGCAGCGCCGGCCCGAACTGGCCCTGCTCCGCGCCCTCGGCGCCTCCCGCAGGCGGCTGCTCGCCCACACCGTGCTCCAGGCCGCGCTGGTCGTCGTCCTCGGCACGGCGGCGGGCGCCGTCCTCGCCGCAGCCGTCGGGCTGCTGGTCGGTGAGCAGGTGCCGTTCAGTCTGCCCGCCGCCACGCTCGCCGTCACCATGTGCACCGTCGCCGCCGTCGGCCTCGCGGGCACCGCCCTGACCCTGCGCCGGGTCACCACCGCCGACCCACTGACCATGCTGGGAGCCAACCGATGAGCCTCGAACTGACCGGCGTCACCGTCGAATTCGGTCGCGCCGATGCCCGGACCACCGTCCTCGACGGCCTCGACGTCACCTTCGAGCCCGGCTGTACGACCGCGCTCGTCGGCCCGTCCGGATCAGGCAAGTCCACCCTGCTCGCCGTCGCGGGCGCCCTGCTGCGGCCCACCGCCGGCCAGGTCCTGCTGGACGGCGAGGACCTGGCGACCCGCACCGACGCACAGCGTGCGGCGATCCGCCGCGAACGGATCGGCTACATGTTCCAGAGCGGCAATCTGCTCTCCGGGCTGCCCGCTGTCGAACAGCTCCTGGCCGCCGTGTACATCAGCGGCAGGCGCCCTCGCGCGTACCGTGCCCGCGCCGAGGAAGCGCTGACCGAGGTCGGCCTCGGCCACCGCCTGCGCCACCGCCCGGAAGAACTCTCCGGCGGCGAACGCCAGCGCGTCGCCCTGGCCCGCGCACTGTTCCTCGCGCCGAAGCTGCTGCTGGTCGACGAACCGACCGCGGCCGTCGACCGCTCACAGGCGGGCGAACTGGCCGCTCTCCTCGCCGACCGCACCCGCCGGGACCGGTGCGTCACCGTCGTCGCGACCCACGATCCGGTGGTGGCGGAGGCAGCCGACCGGATCGTCGACATGGCGGAGCTGACCGGTGCGGCGCGGGCGCCGGTGGCCGGCGGCCGCTGAAGGAGCGCCCGCGTACGTGCTGCCCGGGGACGGGGCAGTGCGTACGCGGGCGCCGCCGCCTATCCGGCGGGCGTGACCGTCACCGTCCGGCTTCCCGAAGCCCGCTTCCCGTCCGTCCGGTAGGTGGCTGTCAGAGTGGCGCTCCCTGAGGCGCCCGCCGCGACCGTGACCGGCACCTTGACGTCGGCTCCCTGGCCCGGCCTGAGGGCGGGCACCGTCACCTGCTGCGCCGTCCAGCCGCCGGGCACGGTCAGGTCGAGCGTGCCCTGGCCGCGCCGTCCGTTCATCCTGTTGACGACCCGGACCGTCACCTCCGCGCTGGTGCCTGCCGTCAGGACCGCGGGCGGAGTGAGGGTGATGTCCGCGCAGGTGCCGGCCAGCCACTTCAGATCGAACGACGCGTACGTGATGTGCTGGTAGTCGGCGCGCTCGTACAGCAGCCCCACCCGGCCGTCCGGCAGCCGCGTCAGCGTCGAGTAGGCGGCGGCGCCCGGATCGACGACCTTCCTGATCGGCCAGGTCTTCCCGTTGTCGCAGGACATCTTCACCGTGAGGTTGCGCCGCGCCGAAGCGTCCTCGGTGTTGCTGAACAGCAGCCAGGACGACTGCGGGTTCGACGCCGGGGCTCCGGGGTTGTAGCGGATGACGGACGCGTTGTTCGCCGGGTCGACCAGGTTGGTGTCCTGGGTGAACGGGGTGTAGTTGACGCCGCCGTCGGTGGAGTAGGCGATCGTGCGGTAGGGCCTGGACCGGTTGTTGAGCATGACCGTGCCGTCGGACAGTTCGACGGTCTTGTTCTCGTCGCCGCCCGGACCGACGGGGTTGCCCATGTTCCAGGTCTCGCCGTGGTCGTCGCTGTACGCACTGACCGCGTAGTTGGCGCCGTTGTTGCGGATCGCGTACTGCTGGATCAGCCGGCCCCGGTAGGTGCCGTGCCGCAGCTGGATTCCCTCGCCGGAAGCCGCGAACATGCCTGCCCAGGCAGGGTTCTTGATCTGCTTGGTGATACGGCGGTGGGTCCACGTCACACCGTCGTCGTCCGAGTAGCTGTAGTCGGCCTGGAGGATGTTCGGGTCGGTCTCGTCATTGCCCGTGCCGGAGCCGAAGAAGCCCTGGTTCACCGAACCCGCGTAGAAGAGGAAGATTCGGCCGGTCGTCCGGTCGGTGAGCAGGCTCGGGTCGCCGTAGCCGTTGGGCGCCGCCTCCTTGCGGACCACCTGCTGTGCCTGCCAGGTGACGCCGCCGTCGGTGCTGCGACGCAGCACGATGCCGATATGGCTCGGCAGGTCGCCGAGGGTGGGGCGGGCGTCGTAGGCGGCGAGCAGGGTGCCCCTGACCGAGGTGGTGAGGGCGGGGATGCGGTAGTAGGGGGAACCCACTCCCGCGACGGTCAGGTCCTGGGAGGTCAGTTCGCCTGCGGCGGGGGCCGCCGCGCCGTGCGCGGTCCCGGTGGTGGTCAGCACCATCAGGGCGGCGGACAGCAGGGCGACGGAGACTCTGCGCTGCATGAACGATTCCTCTTCTCGGTGGGGGGCGGGCGGCCCATTCGGCCGTTCGCCCCGCGAACAGGGAGGGCACCGCGCAGTCCGCGAGCGAGAGACCCGTCCATGGCATGGAGGAGCCCTCGCGGGGTGGTGTGGGGGTGTGGCGTACTGCGCGCCAGGATCAGAGCCAGACAGAAGACGTCTGATGTCCTGTTGGCACACGGACCCTAGGCACCGTCGCGGCACTCGTCAAGGGTCCGCCGGGCCAGGCCCTTCGAGCGGCAGGGCCTGGCTCCGTTCCCCGGTGGGCGTCGGCGCCCCGGTCAGTCCACGGCTGCCGCGTCGCGGGCGCGGGCTTCCGAGATCCGCCGCCTGACCGGCGCGTAGTGCTCGCCCAGCGCCTTCGTGAACCCGTCGATGTCACCGGCCCGCGCGGCGTCCACGATGTTCTGGTGGGCGGCGATCGTCGCCGTCTCGTCGGCATGCGTGAATCCGTCGAGATGCGGCGCGACGATCGCGTACACGTCCCAGAAGGCCATCGACAGCTGGCCGATCAGCTGGTTGCCGAGCGGTGCCACCAGCAGTGCGTGGAACGCCCGGTCGGCTTCCACGAAGCCGTTCCCCTCCTGTGCCCCGGTCGCGCGCATGGTGGCCACCAGGCCTTCCAACGAGTCGAGCTGCTCCGGTGTCAGCAGCGAGACGATCCGGTCGGCCATCCCACGTTCGAAGAGCTCGCGTACGTCGACGAGGTCGGCCATCACCTGGAAGTCGTCGTCGGGGGAGAGCAGCCCGCGGAAGGTCAGGCTCTCCACCAGGGCGGACAGGCTCAGCCGGCCGACGTACGTGCCGTGCCCGTGGCGGACCTCGACGATGTCCAGCGCATTGAGGATCTTGACGGCCTCGCGGACGCTGGAACGGCTGGCGCCGAGCGCCTCGCACAGGGCCGGCTCGGTGGGCAGCGGGTCCCCGGGGCGGAGTCGCTCTTCGAGGATGTAGCGCTTGATGCCCTCGACGACTTCCTGCCGGAGCAGCTGCCGGCCGGGCCTCGTACCGGACATATGTGAACTCCCCACCTCTTGACCCCTCTCCATTGTCAAGCTACGTTCCCACGCTATCAAGGCATCAGACATCTGACGTCTTATGCTTCGGGCTTCGCGATCCTCGTGATCCTGCTTCCGCCCTCGTTCTTTCCCGCCCTTCCGTCCCACCCCCGACGTCCCTGGAGGACCCGTGCCCGAGCTGAGATCAGCCGGTGTCGAGCGCCGCACCTTCCTGCGTTACACCACTGCTGTCGGTGCGGCAGCAGCCATCACGGCGAGCCTTTCCGCATGCGGCGGACCGACTTCGACCACCGACGGTTCGTCGGGCAAGGGCGGCGGCAGCGGCCTCATCGAGGCCGGTCTCTCGTACCCCCTGTCGACCGGCTTCGACCCGATGATCACCTCGGGCGCGACTCCGTACGCCGCCAACATGCACATCTTCGAAGGCCTTGTGGATCTCGACCCGGCAACGCTCGTGGCCCGCCCCGCGCTCGCCACCGAGATGCCGAAGAAGATCAACGCCACGACCTACCGGGCCACGCTCCGCAAGGGCGCCACCTTCCACGACGGATCGCCGGTCACCGCCGACGACGTGGTGTTCAGCTTCGAACGCATCCTGGACCCGAAGAACGCCTCACTCATGGCGCAGTTCGTGCCGTTCATCGACACGGTCGAGGCCGTCGACCCGAGCACGGTCGAGTTCAAGCTCAAGTACGCCTTCGCGCTCTTCCCGTCCCGTATCGCCGTGGCCCGGATCGTCCCGAGGAAGATCGTCGAGCCCGACCCCAAGGCGTTCGACGCCAAGCCGGTCGGCTCCGGGCCGTACGCGTTCGTCTCGGCCACCCGCGAGGACAAGATCGCCTTCGAGGCCTACGACAAGTACAACGGCCCGCACCCGGCCAAGGCCAAGAAGATGATCTGGCGCCTGATGTCGGACCAGTCGGCGCGCGTCAGCGCCATGGAGTCCGGCCGGATCCAGGCCATCGAGGACGTCCCGTACATCGACGTGAAGCGGCTCTCCGGCTCCACGAAGACCGAGTCGGTGCAGTCCTTCGGGCTGCTCTTCCTGATGTTCAACACCGCCGACAAGCGGTTCGCCGACAAGCGGGTGCGCCAGGCGCTGCACTACGCCCTGGACACCGAGAAGATCATCTCCACCGCGATGGTCGGCAACGCCGCGGCGGCCACGGGCTATGTCCCGGCCACCCACCCCGACTACCACAAGGCCGCGACCGTCTACACGCACGACGTGGCCAGGGCGAAGAAACTGCTCGCCGACGCGGGCGTCAAGGACCTGTCCTTCACGGTGCTCACGACCGACACCGGCTGGGTCAAGGACATCGCTCCTCTGCTGAAGGAGAGCTGGGAGGCGGCGGGCGTCGGGGTCACGCTCGACATCGCGCAGTCGCCCGCCCAGTACGCCAAGATCGACAAGGGCGGCTTCGACGTCCTCGTCGCCCCCGGCGACCCGTCCGTCTTCGGCAACGACGCCGATCTGCTGCTGCGCTGGTTCTACTACGGCTTCTGGCCGGAGAGCCGGTACGGCTGGGGCAAGTCCGCCGCGTACAAGCAGGTCAAGCAGCTCCTCGACAAGGCCGCCCAGGCAGTCGACGAGACGAAGCGCAAGGAGCTGTGGGGCCAGGTCACCGACCTCGTCGCCGACGAGGCCGCGCTCTACCCGATCCTGCACCGGAAGCTGCCCACCGCCTGGAACGAGAAGGCCCTGCCCGGCTTCAAGCCGCTGCCCACCACGGGTCTGTCGTTCCTGGACGTCAGCCGCGCCTGACCGCGCGACGCCCGACCGGGCCGGCGGGGGACACGCCGCGCCCGTCTTCCGCCGCCGTGCATCCGTCCGACGGACATCCGGCGACGGAACCCCCACGCCTGATCACCCGGTGCCGAACCACCGCACCCGATCACCCGGTCCGGTCCACCCCAGCCAGGTGGACCGGACCCGGCCGACCAACCACAAGGAACCCGACGATGGTTGCTTTTCTCCGGCTCGCGCTGCGCCGCGTCGCGATGATGCCGGTGATGATCCTCGGCATCGCGCTGCTCGTCTTCGTGGTGCTGCAGTTCTCGCCGGTCGACCCGGCCTTCAACGCGCTCGGGGAGAGCGCCACCCCTGAGGCCCGTGCGGCCTTCGCCGAGGCCAACGGGCTGGACGACCCGCTGCCCGTGCGGTACTTCCACTTCCTCGGACAGCTGCTCCACTTCGACCTCGGCATGACCGTCCCGCCGAGCCAGCCCGTCTTCGACCGGATCACCGCCGCCTTCCCGCTCACCGTGCAGCTGACGTTCCTCGGGCTGATCCTCGCCGTCGTCCTTGCCGCCCTGTTCGGTGTGACCGGCGCGATGTACCGGGACCGCTGGCCCGACCAGCTGTTCCGGGTGCTGTCCATGGCCGGGGTCGCCATCCCGTCCTTCTGGCTCGGGGTGCTGCTCATCCAGCAGTTCGCACTGAACACGCCGGTCTTCCCGACCGGCGGATACACCAACCCCACCGACTCCTTCAGCGGCTGGCTCACCACCATGGCGCTGCCCGCGATCTCGCTCGCCCTCCCGGTGTCCGCCTCGCTCGCCCGTCTCGTGCGGACGTCGATGGTCGCCGAACTCGACCGTGACTACGTCCGTACCGCCCGCGGCAACGGACTTCCGCCACTCCTGGTCGTCCGCTCGGTGCTGCGCAACGCGCTCGTCACCCCGCTGACCGTGCTCGGCATCAAGGTCGGCTACCTGCTCAGCGGCGCCGTCGTCATCGAAGCGATCTTCGACCTGCCGGGCATGGGCAAGCTCATCCTCGAAGGTGTCACCGGCGGCGATGTCGCCCTGGTCCAGGGCACCGTACTGACCATCGCCATCGCGTTCCTGGTGGTCAACGTCATCGTCGACCTGCTCTATCTGCTGGTCAATCCGCGCATCAGGACGGTGTGACATGTTCGCCACGGGCCGACTGGCCAACAGACTGTCCCGACCGGGCATCGCGTTCCGCGCCCTTCCGGTCACCTCCCGCATCGCGCTCGGCGTGCTGCTCGTCGTCATCCTCGGTGCCGTCCTCGCCCCGCTGGTCACCCAGGACCCGCTGACCACCGGGACCCCGGTGCAAGCGCCCAGCGGCGCCCACTGGTTCGGAACCGACCGGGCCGGCCGCGACGTCTTCGCCCGGGTCGTGCACGGCTCCCGCTACTCACTGATCATCGGACTCGGTGCGACCGCCGTCGCCCTGGCCGCCGGCGCCGTCCTCGGTTCGCTCGCCGCGACCTCCCGCAGGCTCGGCGACGAGTCCGTCATGCGCACCCTCGACGTCGTGATGTCGTTCCCGCCGATCGCACTGGCCGCCGTCCTCGTGGCGGTCTTCGGCACCAGCATCCCGGTGATCATCTTCACCATCGCGTTCGTCTACACCCCGTCGCTGGCCCGCGTGGTCCGCGCCAATGTGCTGTCCCAGTACGGCGAGGACTACGTCGCCGCCGAGAAGGTCATCGGCGCCCGCCGCGGCTACATCGTGCTCCGCCATGTCGCCGTCAACTGCATGGCCCCCGTCATGGTGTTCGCCACCGTCATGGTCGCCGAGGCGATCATCTTCGAGGCGAGCCTCTCCTTCATCGGCGCCGGAGTGCAGGACCCCGACCCCAGCTGGGGCAGCGTCCTCGCCTACGGCCGGCAGATTCTCCTGGCCGGCGGCTGGTGGGCCACCTTCTTCCCCGGCCTCGCGCTGCTGATCACCGTCCTCGCGCTCAACATCCTCTCCGAGGGGCTCACCGACGCCTCCGCCGCGCCGAAGAGCACCCGCGCCGCCACCGACCCCACCACGGCCACGGCCCCCGACCCCGTCGAGGCCGCATCCACCGTGGACATCGACGCCGCCCTCACCAAGCTCGCGAACCGCGTCGACGCCACCGAGCCGACCATCACTGCGGTACGTGAGGACGCCGCCGAACTCCTCGTCGTACGCGACCTCGCGATCCGCTTCCCCGACCGCTACGGCGCCATCCCCGTCGTCGACCGACTCGACTTCACCGTCCACGAGGGGGAGACCCTCGGCCTGGTCGGTGAATCCGGCTGCGGCAAGTCCATCACCAGCCTCGCCGTGATGGGGCTCCTCGCCCGCAACGCCGAGGTCAGCGGCGAGATCCTGTACCGCGGCCGGGACCTGCTGAAACTCCCGCCGAAGGAACGCCGCGCCCTGATGGGCCCCGAGATCGCGATGGTCTACCAGGACGCGCTCTCCTCCCTCAACCCGTCCGTACTCGTCGGCACCCAGCTGAAGCAGCTCACCTCGCGCGGCGGCACGAAGACCCCCGCCGAACTCCTCGAACTGGTCGGCCTCGCCCCCGAACGCACCCTGCGCAGCTACCCGCACGAGCTCTCCGGCGGCCAGCGCCAGCGTGTCCTGATCGCCATGGCCCTGTCCCGCAGTCCGCGTCTGCTCATCGCGGACGAGCCGACCACCGCCCTCGACGTCACCGTCCAGGCCCAGGTCGTCGAACTCCTCGTCCGGCTCCGCGACGAGCTCGGCTTCGCCATGGTCCTCGTCTCGCACGACCTCGCGCTCGTCGGTGACCTCGCGCACCGTGTCGCCGTGATGTACGCGGGCCGCCTCGCCGAGATCGGCGCCACCCGCTCCGTGCTCACCGATCCCACCCACCACTACAGCCGTGGCCTCCTGGGCTCGGTCGTCTCCCTGGAAGCGGGCGCCGGCCGGCTGCACCAGATCCGTGGCATCGTCCCCGCTCCGCAGGGCTTCGGCGAGGGCTGCCGCTTCGCCTCGCGCTGCGCCGCAGCCACCGAGCTGTGCCGCACCACCACCCCCGGTCTCACGCGGCGTGGCACCACGAACGACCACGGCTTCGCCTGCCACCACCCGGCGCAGGCCGTACTGCTGGAAGGGAGCGCCCTGTGATCAGGCTCGACGGCGTCCACGTACGCCACAAGGCCCGCAGCGGCGGGATGTTCCGCCGCGACGCGGTGCATGCCCTCACCGACGCCACCCTGGAGGTGGGGCGCGGTGAGATAGTCGGCCTGGTCGGCGAGTCCGGCTGCGGCAAGTCCACCCTCGCCCGGGTGCTGACCGGACTGCAGAAGCCCACCGAGGGCCAGGTCCACTTCCACGGCAGTGACCTGTGGGAGATGTCCGCCGACCGGCGCCGCGATGAATTCGGCTCCGCCGTCGGCGTCGTCTTCCAGGACCCGTCCACCGCCCTCAATCCGCGGCTCACGGTCCGTCAGATCCTGCGCGACCCCCTCGACGTGCACCGGCGCGGTTCGCGCGAGGAGCGCGAGGCACGCGTCGAGGAGCTGCTCGACCTGGTCGGGCTGCCCGGCCACACCCTTGCCGCCCTGCCCGGACAGCTCTCCGGCGGCCAGCGTCAACGTGTCGCCATCGCCCGCGCGCTCGCCCTCGAACCGGAGCTGATCGTCGCGGACGAGCCGACCTCCGCCCTCGACGTCTCCGTCCGCGCCCAGGTCCTCAACCTCCTCGTCGACCTGCGTGAACGCCTGGGCCTCGGCATGGTGTTCATCTCGCACGACATCCAGACCGTGCGCTACCTCGCCGACCGCATCGCTGTCCTCTACCTCGGCCGCATCGTCGAGGAGGGGCGCGCGGCGGATGTAGCGGGCGCCCCCGCGCACCCGTACACCGAGGCACTGCTCTCCGCGACACCCAGCCTGCTGGAGACCACCGAACGGATCGTGCTGACCGGCCCCGTGCCCTCGGCCACCAACCCGCCGTCCGGCTGCCCGTTCCGCACCCGCTGCTGGAAGGCGGACGACGCGTGCGCCACGGTCTTTCCCGCCATGACCCCCGGCAGCGGCGAACACCGCTGGCACTGCGTCCATCCCCAGACCCCCGCGTCCCCCACCGGGGCACCGGCTCCCGTACCGTCCACAAGGAGCACCGCATGACCGCCCGAACCCTCCGCCGCACCGGAGTGATCCCGCCCGTCGTCACCCCGCTCACCGCGGACGGCGAGATCGACCGGCCCTCCCTGGAGCGGGTCGTCGGCCATCTGCTGGACGGCGGGGTCAGCGGACTGTTCGCCCTCGGCAGCTCGGGCGAGACGGCCTATCTGACGCCCGGGCAGCAGGACGAGGTCATCAAGGTCATCACGGCCGCGGCCGCCGGACAGGTCCCGGTCCTCGTCGGTGCGATCGAGACCACAACCAACCGCGCCATCGAGCGGGCCCGCGTCGCCGCGGCGCTCGGAGCCGAGGCGGTCGTCGTCACCGCGCCGTTCTACACCCGCACCCATGACACCGAGATCGACCGGCACTTCCGTGACGTCGCCGCCGCCCTCGACCTGCCGGTCCTCGCGTACGACGTGCCGGTCTGCGTCCACAGCAAGCTCGGTCCGGAACTCCTGCTGGAGCTTGCCGCGGACGGTGTGCTGGCCGGAGTGAAGGACTCCAGCGGTGACGACGGCTCGTTCCGCCGGCTCGCCCTCGGCGCTCGCGAACTACCCGGGTTCTCCGTGCTCACCGGCCATGAGCTGGTTGTCGACGCGATGATGCTCGCCGGCGCCGACGGCTCCGTTCCCGGGCTGGGCAATGTCGACCCGCACGGGTACGTACGTCTTCACGAGGCCGCGGTACGGGGTGACTGGGCCACCGCCAAAGCCGAACAGGACCGCCTTGTCGACCTGTTCGACATCATTCGCGCGGCCCGCCCCGGCACGGCCTCCGCCACCGCCGCCGGCCTCGGTGCGTTCAAGACGGCGCTGATGCTGCGCGGCGTCATCACCACCAATGTGATGAGCCCGCCGATGCGCCGCCTGGACGCCGCGGAGACCGCGAGGATCGCCGCGTGCCTGGACCGCGCCGGGCTGGCCCACCTCTGACGGGCCGTCCCTACGGAAACAGGTCCGGCAGGACAGCCGAAGCCGTCCTACCGGACCTGTCCGCGATCCAGCTGTTACGTCACCTCTGCCCGGCGCGGGCGCGACGCATCAGCACCGTGCCGCCGAGCAGCAGGGCGACGCTCGCTCCGGCCGCCAGGCCGAGGTCGGCGGCCCCGGTGTGGGCCAGCTGCGAGTCGGGGAAGTTCGGGGTGCGCGGCACTGTCGTATCGGTGACGGGCACCGTGGTGGTCGGGGGAACGGTGGTGGTGGGCGGCACGGTGGGGGTGGGGGGCACCGTGACGGGGGGAACGGTGACGGGCGGCACTGTGACGGGGGGAACGGTGACCGGCGGCACTGTGACGGGGGGAACGGTGACCGGCGGCACTGTGACGGGGGGAACGGTGACCGGCGGCACTGTGACGGGGGGAACGGTGACCGGCGGCACCGTGACGGGGGGAACGGTGACCGGCGGCACCGTGGTGGGGGGAACGGTGGTGGGCGGCACGGTCGTTGACGGCCGGTGCCCGTTGGCGCACCCGTTGCCGGACGTGGGGTTCAGCGCACCGACGACATCGACGGAGTTGCCGCAGGCATTGACCGGGATGTCGACAGGAGCCTGGATCAGGTTCCCCGACAGCACTCCGGGGGAGTCGCTGGCGGAACCCTCGGCGCTCGCGCCCCGGGTCCCGCCGTCGCCCCGACCACTGTCGGTGTTCTCGCACTCATTACCGAAGGCCGGGTTCAGCAGCCCGACCACATTGACCGTGTTGCCGCAGAGGTTGACGGGAACGTGCACCGGCACCTGCACGGCATTGCCGGAGCCGACCCCCGGCGAATTGGCGGACGCCCCGTCGGCCGAGGCATCCGCGAACGCGTAGCCGCCCGCCGCGGTCAGGATTCCTGACGCCGCCGCCATGACGATCATGCTTTTACTCAAGGCTTTACGCATTGGTTGCCCTTTCTTAGGACATCGTACGCGGGCGGAATGCCCGCATTTCTCTCACTAGGCGGTGGCAGTAACCGTCAGGGGCTGCACCCCGACGGTTCTCCATGTCCGTGTTCGACAAGCAGTGGTCGCGTCGCGGCGGAATCGGTGAATCTGTGCCGGACGCGCTCCGAAAGTGCGCTTGTCGACAGTCGTAACGATGGGGAATTGGTGAAGGAAACTCGAAAGTCCACGGGAATTGCGTGACCACCCGGACGGATGACGCATGCATGTTCGTCAGCCCCTCGTTCAGGCGGAAATGTGGATTTCCTGACGCGCCTTCGTACGGGCGTCCGTGACGTCCCGGCATTCGGGTGAATAAAGAGAACCAAACGTCCTGCGCCGAGTTGGGCAGGGCGCTCCGACACGGGGCGTCAAGTACGAGAAGGGTTAATCGTGATCAAGAAGGTTCTGGCTACGGGTGCCGTCGCCGCCTCCATTGTCGGTATCTCGGCAACGCTCGCTCCGCAGGCGATGGCCATCGGCAACGACACCGGCACCACGTCGGTCAACGGCAACGGCACCTCGCAGTCCTTCGGCAACTCCGAGACCCGTGGTGACTGGAGCCCGCAGTTCGGTCTGGTCCAGGGCAGCCTGAACAAGCCTTGTGTCGGCCTTCCGGCCAAGGTCAACGCCGGTTCGCTCCTCGGTGTCGTCCCGATCGCGGTCCAGGACGTCAACGTCCTGTCCTCGCCGCAGAACCAGCAGTGCACCGAGAACTCCACCCAGGCCAAGGGTGACGAGCCCCTGTCGCACATCCTGGACAACATCCCGGTGCTCTCCGGCAACGGCGCTTCGAACAGCTGATCCAGCCGCACCGAACTGGCCCGGGCCGCCGGCGTTCCTCCCCCCGCGCGGCCCGGGCCTGCTGCTGCCCGTCGCTCCCTCGGCGCATCGGAGATGCCGGATGATTCCGGCGGTGGCGCCGGGCGATCGGGGTATTGCATCATTCGGGCGGATTTCCGCGAATTCTCTCCTTGAAGAGTTTCGCGCACGGTCTTACATCGTTACGAATTACAGTGGCGGAGTTACGAGCGATCAGGACTGCGCTCGTGCGGCACGAAAGTCGTGACCGCTCCGGACTCCGTCAAAGAAAGGGATGAAAGTGAAGTACACCAAGGTTGCCGCTATCGCCGCCGGAACGCTGATGGCGATCGGTGCCGCTACGCCCGCCTTCGCCGACTCCGGTGCCGATGGTTACGCTCTCAACTCCCCGGGCCTCCTTTCCGGCAACGTCATCCAGGTTCCGATTCACGTTCCGGTCAACGCCTGCGGCAACACCCTGAGCGTGATCGGCCTGCTCAACCCGGCCTTCGGCAACGCTTGCGCCAACAGCTGACCGCTGTCGGCCGAGCCCCGGTGCTCATTGCCGGTTCGCCCCGGATCGCATCTCCTGCGATCCGGGGCGTTCCTCTTTTCTGCGTTCTCCGTTCCGGAGGTACGCGGCACTGCCCGGGTGCGGCGGAACGACCGGAGACATTCCACCGGCCCGGGGCGCGGAGCGCCGGCGGCTGGAGGCTGACACCCGGACAGCTGCGCAGAACGGAGCACCTGACAGTGCACCACTGATTCCGGCCCCGGAACCCCGACAGCACTCGTTCCGGTGATTAGTCATGCAATCGATCGAGTGGTCCGACAGAAAAAGGAGACCGCGCAGTTGCCCGGCCGGAACCGGATCGTTACCCAGGGCGAAAGCGGCAGAGGTCACAGGTAAAGAAGGCTTGTGCGGCGCGGGGACGCGACCGAAACAGATGCCGCCGCAGAAGGGAACACGAAAAGTGAAGTACGCGAAGACAGCTGCGTTCGTTGCCGGTTCCGTGGTTGCTCTCGGAACGGCTGCTCCCGCCTTCGCCGTCACCACCGCCACGGCCCCCGTTTTCAGCCTCGACGGCGGCGTCAACCAGGTGCTGGAGGCGGCGCCGCAGGGTGTCGAGCCGATCGTCGACACCGTCAGCGGCGCCACCGACTCGGTGCAGCAGAAGGGCGCCGTCACCAAGGTCACCGGTCAGGCGTCCGGTGCGGCCCAGGACGCTGCGCCGCTCCTCGGTGGCGTGCCCCTCGGCGGCTGATCCGTCGCAAGGCGGAAGTTCCCCCGCCCACGGGCAGCATTCGCATTTCCCCGCTGTCGATGCCGTGCATATCCGTGAAACTGCATGGCGGTAGCACCGTTCGGGTGAATTGCCACAACTGATCCCGCCGCTGAGAGTTGATCAGAGCGCTCCGGACAGGCGGGCAACAGAGATTCCAGAAGGGCTATTTCGTGATCAAGAAGATTATGGCTTCGGCAGCCGTTGCCGCTTCGGTCGTCGGCGTCTCCGCCGCGATCGCCCCGCAGGCGATGGCCATCGGCAACGACATCGGCACCACGTCCTACAACGGCAACGGTACCGCGCAGTCGTTCGGCAATTCCGCCACCGCTGGTGACTGGAGCCCGCAGTTCGCGCTCCTCCAGGGCTCGCTCAACAAGCCCTGCCTCGCCCTGCCCGCCAAGGCCAACGTCGGTTCGCTCGTCGGCGGCGTCCCGGTCGCGGTCCAGGACGTCAACGTCCTGTCCTCGCCGCAGAACCAGCAGTGCACGGAGAACTCCACGCAGGCCAAGGGCGACGAGGCACTGTCGCACATCCTGGACGACATCCCGGTCCTGTCCGGCAACGGCACCACCAACGGCTGAGCCGTACCGTTCCGGACGCTCTCGCCGGGCCCTCGACGATTCCCCGGACGCTTCGCAGGGGGCGCCGAGTCCGCCTTTCCGCAGCGCGTGACACAGAACTCGCAATATCCGTGGGGCCAGTCCGTCCACGCGGCAGCCGATTCCCGGCGGCCCGGACGCACTGGCCCTTCGTCCTGTCGCCGGGCGGCCGCCCGAACCCCTCGTTGGAGGGGTGTACTGGGCCGGTTGCCGCAGTTGCGGCGGCCGTCACCCATCGAACCGGGTACAGGCGTCCCATGGACCAGTACGACAGCCAACGCCCGTGGGGTCGGCACCGGCACACGGAGGACGACACCCCGATCTACGACCGCCTGCTCGCCGAATGGCAGGCGGCCAGGCGTGACCGGGACCGGGCATCGCGTCCCGAGCCCGGTCCGCCCAGCGCGGACGGACTCGTGCCCGCTGCTCGCACCTCCTGCGAGGACCTCGGTGAATGACCTCGAAGCGTCGAACTCACGCCGGATGGAACCCATTTGAGTGGTGCTGCGGAACCGGCGCCTCCGTAACCGGTTGATCAGTACGTTCCACAACGGAACGCTCTGAAAGGTGAAGCTTGATGAAGAAGATGATGGCCGGCGCAGCAGTGGCCGTGTCCCTGGTCGGTCTGTCGGCCGCCGCGGCCCCCGCGGCGATGGCGATCGGCAACGACCACGGCACCACGTCGGTCAACGGCAACAATGGTCAACAGGCGTTCGGCAACAGCGTCACCCAGGGCGACCACAGTCCGCAGGCACAGCTCGTCCAGGGCTCGCTGAACAAAGCGTGCGTCGGTCTGCCGGCCAAGGCCAACGTGGGTTCGCTCGTCGGCGTGCTGGTGCCCGTCGCGGTCCAGGACGTCAACGTCCTGCACTCGCCGCAGAATCAGCAGTGCGCCGAGAACTCCACGCAGGCCAAGGGTGACGAGGCGCTGTCGCACATCGCGGACGACATCCCGGTGCTGTCGGGCAACGGTTCCCTCAACAGCTGACGCCTCGTGATGTGCGGGCGGCAGGGGCCGAGCCCCGGACCGCCCGCACTCCCGTGTCCGCATGGGACCGCACGCGCCGATGCCCACCACTCCACGGGGGGTGGTGGGCATCGGGCGTACCCGGGCGTACGGGTCAGCCCAGGGAACGCACCGGCAGGACGCAGTGGGCGGAGGTCATGATGACCTCCTCGTCGGCGGCGAAGGAACGCAGCAGTTCCTCGCTCACGGGACGGCCGGGCACCGCTTCCGGCCACGGACGGGTGGCGAACATCGCGTAGGCCTCGCCCTGCTCGTGGGCCGCGGCCAGCCACTGCGGTGGTACGGGGTACTGCGCGGTGAAGTGAGGAAGCGTCAGCACCGCCTGGCCGGCCTGGACAAGGAGCTTGACCGGGAGACCCGGTGTCTCGGCGGCGCGTACGAGACCGGCGCCGACCGGCAGTCCGCTGCGCTCCAGGGCCACACGCAGGGCGGCCTCAACGGCGGCCGGGCCGTCCGACCCGTCGCCCAGCGAGTAGACGAGCAGGAAGGCGACATCATGTCCGCCCTCGGGGTGTTCGCCACTCCACCCGATCAGGGAGAGAGTGCCCAACTGGGCTGGTGTGAACGTGCCGATGGCGGTCCGGGGTGAGGTCATGGTCGGCACCCTAACGGCCGCTGACCGGTCATTGTGCATGCGTATCACCTGATCGAGGGAGATCTGCAGATATCTCCGACATGAGTGCCGGACCGGGCCGGCCGCGAGCCCTCCGCGCGCATCCCCCGGACGGCTGGATCAAAATGTGTTGACGCCGTCGTGCGGTCCCGGGCTATCGTGTGCAGCGTTCCGGACGGCGGACATGAACCGCCGGTGTCGGCCCCGTGCTTGGACCAGGAGGTGAGGACATTGATGACTGTCGCCGCGGTGGGCGCTGCCCACAACCCGAAGAGCATCGTTCTCACTCCCGTGGTCGCCGGCTGACCTTCTCCGTAACTTCTGCGCGCCCGTGTGCGCGTCGCCGGGGCCACCCTTTGAAGGGTTTCCCTTGTCTTTCTCCTCGCTTTCCCCGCTTTCCTCCTTCGTCGGCCCCTCCGCGTCGCATCCGCTGGCACCGTACGGCTGGGACGACGACTGGGCCGCCGAGTTCGCTCCCCACGCCGAACAGGGGCTCCTGCCCGGACGGGTGGTGCGGGTGGACCGCGGTCAGTGCGATGTCGTCACCCCCGACGGCACCGTGCGCGCCGACACCGCGTTCGTGGTGCCGCGCGACCCGATGCGGATCGTCTGCACGGGTGACTGGGTCGCCGTCGACCCCGACGGTGATCCGCAGTTCGTACGGACGCTGCTGCCGCGGCGTACCGCCTTCGTGCGCTCGACGTCGTCGAAGCGGTCCGAGGGGCAGGTCCTCGCCACCAACGTCGACCACATCGCCATCTGCGTCTCGCTCGCCGTGGAGCTCGACCTGGGGCGGGTGGAACGCTTTCTGGCGCTCGCCATGTCCAGCTCCAGCGGTGACGCACTGCTGCGGGACGGGGCGTCCGCTCAGGACGGCGCCGCTCAGCCGCTGGTGGTGCTGACCAAGGCGGACCTGGTGCCGGACGCCGCCACGCTGGCGTACCTCGTCCAGGACATCGGGACCGTCGCCCCCGGTGTGCAGGTGCTGCCCGTCAGCTCCGCCACCGGGGAGGGGCTCGACGTGCTCGGCGCCATCGTCTCCGGCGGTACGAGTGTGCTGCTCGGGGTGTCCGGCGCGGGTAAGTCCACGCTTGCCAACGCCCTGCTCGGCGAAGACGTGATGGCTGTGCAGGCAGCCCGTGACGTCGACGGCAAGGGCCGGCACACCACCACGACCCGCAACCTGCTGGTCCTGCCTTCCGGGGGCGTCCTGATCGACACCCCTGGGCTGCGCGGGGTCGGCCTCTGGGACGCGGAGACCGGTGTCGGGCAGGTGTTCTCGGACGTGGAGGAACTGGCCCGGGAGTGCCGCTTCCACGACTGCAACCATGAGTCCGAGCCCGGCTGCGCAGTACTCGCCGCCATCGAGGACGGCGCGCTGCCCGAGCGGCGCCTGGACAGCTACCGCAAGCTGCTTCGCGAGAACCAGCGCATCGTCGCCAAGACCGATGCCCGGGTACGGTCCGAGATCCGCCGCGACTGGAAGCGCAAGGGGGCCGAGGGCCGGGCGGCCATGGACGCCAAGCGGGGCCGGCTGCGGTAGCTCACGGGGGGGGCGGGTCCACGTCCGAAAACCGCGAGTGCGCCATTGGGGGGTGGCGCACACTGGACGGTGTGATGGACGAACAGACCAGGTACGAGGCGGTGAGCAGCCGCGACGCGCGTTTCGACGGGGAGTTCTTCTTCGCCGTCGAGACCACCGGCATCTACTGCCGGCCGAGCTGCCCCGCCGTCACCCCCAAGCGGAAGAACGTCCGCTTCTACCCGACCGCGGCCGCCGCTCAGGGCCACGGCTTCCGGGCCTGCAGGCGATGCCGCCCGGACGCCGTCCCGGGGTCCGCGGAATGGGACGTACGCGCCGACGTCGTCGGCCGCGCCATGCGGATGATCGGCGACGGCGTGGTCGACCGTGAGGGCGTTCCCGGTCTCGCCCAGCGGCTCGGCTACAGCTCGCGCCAGGTGCAACGGCAGCTCAACGCCGAGCTGGGCGCCGGACCCGTCGCCCTGGCCCGTGCCCAGCGCGCACACACCGCACGGGTGCTGCTCCAGACGACCGGGCTGCCCGTCACCGAGATCGTGTTCGCCTCGGGCTTCGCCAGCGTGCGCCAGTTCAACGACACGATCCGGCAGATCTACGCCCGTACGCCGAGCGCACTGCGGGCCGAGGCCGGGACCGGGCTGGGCGCGGCGGTACAGGAGGCGCGCACGACCGGGGTCCCGCTCCGGCTCGCCCACCGCGGGCCGTACGCCGCCCGTGAGGTCTTCGATCTGCTGGCCGGTGAGACGGTCGCCCGGATCGAGGAGATCAGCGGCGAGCGCGGCGCCCGTACCTACCGTCGCACGCTGCGGCTGCCGTACGGGACGGGCATCGTCGCCGTCGACGAGCGGTCCGCGGGGGCGTGGCTGGACGCCCGGATCCACCTGACCGATCTGCGCGACCTGACGACGGCGGTGCAGCGGCTGCGGCGCCTCTTCGACCTGGACGCCGATCCGTACGCCGTCGACGAGCGACTCGGCGCCGACCCGCTGCTCGCACCGAGCGTCGTCGCCCGCCCGGGGGTGCGGTCGCCGGGGGCGGCGGACCCGGAGGAGTTCGCCGTACGGACGCTGGTGGGCCGGGACACGGCGGAGCGGCTCGTGGAGATGTACGGGAAGGTTCTGGACGTGCCTTGCGGAGGGCTCACGCATGTTTTCCCTGAGCCGGGAGCGCTGGCGGGAGAGGCGGAGGCTCCAGCGCTGCGGGCGCTGGCGGCCGCGCTGGCGGACGGGGACGTACAGCTCGACGCCGGGGCGGACCGCGAGGAGGCCGAGCGTGCGCTGCTGCGGCTGCCGGGGATCGGCCCGGCGGCCGCGGCGCTGATCAGGATGCGGGCGCTCGGTGACCCCGATGTGGATCCGGACGGGCGCCCCGAGGGGGAGCGGTGGCGGCCCTGGCGTTCGTACGCCGTGCGCCACCTGGAGCTTCGGGGACCGTCTTCGGATCATGCCGGATCGGCCTGATCCGAACAGGACAGCCCTCAGGCCTCTTCTCGCGATCGCGCCGGCCTCGTGCACGGAGCTCGCGAAAATGCCGGCCCACAGCGCATGCGCCCCCGGAGCCCAAGCGGCGTCGGTCACCCAGAACTACGGCAGCTTCGGCACGTACCACTGGCAGCACCGGCCCACAGCATGGCCCGCCGCCGACATCTCCGCCCAGCGCCTCGCGCGCCTCCCGGTCCAGGAGATCGTGGTGGCCACCGACGGGTCGACGTCGGCGATCGAGCGTGCGCGCACCATCCTCGCGAACACGTATTCCGACCGCGACATCCCTTGGACCGTCCGCGAGGACCATGCCCAAAGTGGCGCACAGCTCGCCGGATACCGGCAACTGGCCAACGTGGTCGTCCTGGTCAGTTTCCCCATCGCCGGCTGCAGCCTGGCGGTGAGCGTGGCCGGGGGCCTGCGCGACCGCTGCTCAGACGCATCACGGGACCCGAAACGGCACGCAACGAGTAGCAGGAACGACGACGGCTCGGCCCGGCTGACTGCAGCCGGTCCGAGCCGTCCCTCATTCAGGGCCGGGGCCGGACTCAGACCGGCAGGCCCCAGCGCGGCGCGGTGGCGTTCGCGGTGACCGGGCGGATCGTCAGGTCCGGGCGGTCACCCTCGGCCGTGATGAGCGCCGAGTCGCCCTTGCGGAGCTCGATCCGGACCGTGCCGTCCGCCACCTCCTCGTACCGCAGCGGCCGTCCGTGGTGGTCCCGGATCTCGATCGGGCCCTCGATGCCATGGCGTACGACGCAGGGGGCGCCGGCCTCGCTGGTCAGCCGGACCCAGCGGGTGCGGCCCTCCTCCCGTACCGCGCTCAGCAGGAACGCGCCCTGGGTGCGGAAGTCATGGACGGTCAGCTCCCGCCAGGCGGCGGGCAGCGCGGGGAAGACCCTGATCGTGCCGCCCCAGGACTGGCACACCATGTCGTGCAGCGACTGGGCCGCGGAGAGCGGGGTCTCGATGACCGGGCCCGACTCCTTGTACATGGTGTTCGCCTGGATGAACCGGCTCATCAGCTGACCGAGGTACTTCAGCGCGTCCTCGCCCTTGCCGAGGAGGGCCGACATCGAGGCGGCGCCGGTGAAGGTGTAGCCCTGCAGGGCGCCCTCGAAGCCGACCCAGTGGGCGAGGGACTTCTCGATCAGGGCGCGCTCGTCGGCTGTCGCCCCCGTCAGCTCGTACAGCGGGTAGACGGCGAGCATGTGCGAGTAGTGGCGGTGCGACTTCGCGAACGGGACACCGGCGCCGATCATGAACCCGTTGGCGTCGACCGGGTACGGAGCGAGCTTGGCCAGTACCTCCTGCCAGCGCGCGGTCAGTGGGTCGTCGACGCCGAGCTGCTTCGCCGAGTCCAGCAGAGTGCGGCAGCCCCAGCGCAGCAGCATCAGGTCGTAGTTGCAGTCCGGTGCGTTGACGCCGTACTCGGGCGAGAACGTCGCCGGGAGATGCAGCCTGGCGTCCGCACCGGGCGTCAGGAAGTGCAGGTAGTAGTTGACGGCCTTGCGCAGCAACGGGAACAGCGTGTCGCGCAGGATCGACTCGTCCATCGTGTGGCGGTAGGAGAGCCACACGTTGTGCAGCGCCCAGGTCAGGTTGCCGACCTCGGGGGTGGGCGGGTCCTGGCCGGGGATGCCGACTCCGTAGCCGCCGTCGGTCACGGACGCGCCGTTGACGAGCTGCGGGTCGGTGGTACGCGGAATGCCGGCCGAGTCCGCCCGGTAGGGGGCGGCGACCTCGCGGGAGAGCTGGTCCCGGAACTCGCTCAGCGCGCGGGTGACGGCGTCCAGCTCCAGATGGTTGGAGCCGTGGATCAGCCAGTACTCCAGCTGGACATTGAGGTTCCACCAAGTGTTCGGCCACGGGGTGGGCTCCAGCCAGGGACCCGACGTGGCCATCACCGGCGCGTCCTTGCGGGCCGCCGAGGCGGTCTTGTACAGCTGGATCCAGTAGAAGCGCTGCAGCCGGGAGTCCGGCAGGGACAGGAAGCTCTTCCGGTAGAACCGGTCCCACCAGGCGCGGTGGGGCGTGGTGAGCAGACCGTACGGGAGCACGGAAGCGGTGGTGACGGTACGCAGCGCACGGTCGCGGGCCGTCGTCCTCGGGTGGGAGTGCGCGACGGTGACGTACAGCGTGCGACTGTCGCCCCTGGTGCGCTCCCGCCAGGCGGTGACGTGCTGACCGCCCGCCAGCAGCGGCTGGACGGCGGCGGTCGTTTCGCCGTGCTCCTCGATCACGGCGGGCGGGTTGCCGGCGTATCCGTCCGGGAGCGGCTTGAAGGCAGCGCGCGGGCTGATGGCGTCGGCCGGGTGGAAGACCCAGCGGAAGCCCGTCTCGCCCTCGCTCGGGGTGACCTCGACGGCGAGCACATCGCTGGAGGAGTGGACGAAGGCGCGCAGCTTCAGGGTGCCCGCGGATGTGGTGATCGTGCCTTCGAGTTCGGCGGTGCGCAGCCGCATCCACCACTCGATGCCGGTGATGGTGCCCGTCGGTTCCAGGGTGAAGTGGCCGATCGGCAGGCGGGCGAGGCCGAAGAGCGAGCCGAACTCGGGGCGGTGGTCCTGGACCTCGGAGTGCTGGACGTTGAAGCGGACGGCCGTGGTCGTGGCGCCGGGTTCGGCGTAGATGCCGGAGCCGAGGCGGCCGTTGCCCAGGTACGGACCCTCGTACCAGGTCTTGGGCAGTTTCTGCCAGAGGAGGTCGGCGTCGTCGAGGACGGTGCGCCAGCTGTCGTCGGGGGAGTGCACGACGGGGACGGCGGGCGCCGCGGACGGGGTGGTGGCCGGTGCGGACGCCTGGGCGGGGACGGCTGCGCCGCCCACCATCAGCGCGCCGCCGAGGACGGTACCGGTGGCGAGAACAGTTCTTCGGGAGGGGGACGGTGACGAGGGGGCGGTCCCGGGCGTGCGGGAAGGATCCGGTGCAGTGGGCAAGGCGTCTCCTGTCGACTCGTACACAGGCGCATCAATTCATCCGAGCTATTCCTTCACGGAAGGTAAGCAAGGGGTGCCTGGGCGTCAATAGCCCGAGAGAGATCCGATGTGTTTCCGTCTACCTGGACGGAATCCACGCTGGTGGTCATGGGAAAGGGGTCGGGCGGTCAGCCCCGGAGCACCGCTCCCAGCCACGCCCCCGTGACCAGCAGACACGCGAACAGCTCGACGAGTACGGAGTAGCCGGTGGCCCGCATCACCGAACGGAGCGAGGTCCGCGCCGCGCCGCCGCTGCCGAGCCGCAGGCGCTCCGCGCCGTAGATCGCCCCGACGTATCCCAGGATCCCGCCCACCACCGGCACCAGGAAGAAGCCCACGATCCCGGCGATCCCGCCCAGCATCAGCGTCCTGCGCGGCGCCCCGGCCTCGCGCGGGCGGCGCGGGCGCAGCAGCGGTTTCAGTGCCTGGTTGAGCAGCAGGAGTACGGTGGCGCCGATCAGTACGGCCCAGGCGGTCGGGGTCATGTCGGTGAGCGCCCACCACAGCACGGCGGCCCAGACGATCGCCTGGCCGGGCACCCCGGGCACGAGCACGCCGACCAGGCCGAGCAGAATGACCAGGCCAACAGCGATGAGCTGCCACACACCCATCTCACCAGCCTGCCGGAGTCCGGCCGGTCGCGCCCGTCAACAAGGGGCGGGCGGGCGCCGTCGACGCAGCTCAGAGGGGTGATGGGGCAGTCCCGAAGCCGTGGCGGACCGGTCTCGCTCAGGCCGGCGGCGTGCGGGCCACCCAGCCCCGTTCGTACGCGTGCCAGCCCAGCTGCAGCCGTGTCGACACCCCGGTCAGCTCCATCAGGCCCTTCACCCGCCGCTGTACGGTCCGCAGTCCCAGCTCCAGTTGTTTCGCCACGCTCGCGTCCGTCAGGCCGGCCAGCAGCAGCGACAGAATCTCCAGATCGGTCGGATCGGGGCCGACGGGGTCCTCGTGAGCCCAGCCGTTCTCGCCCAGCCGCAACGGCATGGCCTCGCGCCACACCGCCTCGAAGAGGCCCATCAGCGACTCCAGCAGCCCGGAGGCGTGGACGACCAGTGCCGCGGGCTCGGCACCCCGGCCGGTCAGCGGCACCATCGCCAGCGAGGCGTCGGCGACGACCAGCTTGGTCGGCACCCGGTCGACGACCCGGCACTGTTCGTCCCGGCTCAGGGCCGCCGACAGTTCCAGGATTCCGGACGGCAGTGCGAGCACCTCCCGCTCGACCACCACCCGGAAGGACACCCCACGGGTCGCTGCCTGCTCCTCGGACTCGTTGTCCATACCGCTGACGGCAATCGGCTTCCCGGTGACGAGGGCGCACACCTCGCTGGTCGCACCCAGCTGCAACTGGTGGAAGCGGTGCGCCACCGCGCTCGCTCCCGTGACCACCTCGACCAGATCGTGCACGGCCGGCTCGGCCGCATCCGACCGGTACTCCTCGGCGAGCAGCGCCGCCGCCAGTTCCGCCTGTTCCAGTTCGTGGCGCTGCTGGGTCAGCAGCGCGCCCAGGGCGACCCCCGGCGGCGCCGCCACCCACCGCCCGGTGCGAGCGGACGACTGGGCGGCGAGGCCCTGTTGCTCCAGTCGGCGAAGCGCCCGCTCGGTCTCCGACTCCGGAAGTCCCAGCCGGTGTGCGAGGTCGGAGACCTCCGCTGCGCCCACCGCGACGAGCGCGCGATAGGCGGACTCCTGTCTCCCGTCGAGACCTATGGCTCCCAGCACCCTTGGACCCCTCCCCGGACGCGTCAATTCCGCATCGTTCCGCCCTCTTCGGCCGGCCGGTCGTGGCGGAAAGCGGCCACGGCGTAAACCCGCCGTGTACATCATCCCTGCATCGCCCGTCGTCATGCCAATGTGGCGCCCACCGCAGCACCAATAGCCTCCGGAATCAGGCAGCTTGTGTTGTCCTGTTCCGGATTCATCTGGGGAGAGCGATGCGCCCGATATCGCGTACGGCACTGGGGGCGGCGACCGCCGCGGTCCTGGCCGTCACCGTGGTCGCGCCGTCCGTGGCAGCGCCACCGACGGATTCCACATCGAAGAGACCGCTGACCGGCAGCGCGGCAGCCGGTGCCGACGCTGCCGCGAAGGGCGGCAAACCGGTCACCGTCACCCTTGTCACCGGCGACAAGGTCCTGGTGAGCACAGACCGTTCGGGGGCCCCGTCGGCCACCGCACTGCCCCGCGAGGACGGCACCGTACCCCTCGTACAGACCCGGCAGTCCGGCAAGGACCTGTACGTCTACCCGGACACCGCGGCCGAGGCGCTCGCCGCGGGCACGGTCGACGAGGAACTCTTCAACGTCACCGGACTGATCCGCCAGGGCTACGACGACGCGAGCACCACGTCGGTGCCGTTGATCGCGGTCTACGGCCAAAACCTGGCCCGTTCCGCGCCCGTCACCCCGCGCGGCGCGAAGCGCGGGCTCTCCCTCGACGCCATCGACGGCGTCGCGCTCAAGGCGGACAAGGCGAAGGCCGCCGACTTCTGGTCGGACGTCACCAACAACCGCTCGCGCTCGGCCTCCGGTCTGAAGAAGCTCTGGCTCGACCGCAAGGTCCAGGCCACCCTCGACCAGTCGACGAAGCAGATCGGCGCCGACCTCGCCTGGGCCGCCGGATACGACGGCAAGGGCACCAAGGTCGCCGTCCTGGACACCGGTGTCGACGCCGAACACCCCGACCTCAAGGGCCGGATCGCCGCCTCGGAGAACTTCACCGACTCCGACACCACCGACGACCGGCAGGGCCACGGCACCCACACCATCTCCACCGTGGGCGGCACCGGCGCGGCCAGCGACGGCAAGAAGAAGGGCGTCGCACCCGGTGCCGACCTGCTCGCCGGCAAGGTCCTCAACGACAGCGGCTCCGGTGCCGAGTCCTGGATCATCGCCGGCATGCAGTGGGCCGTCGACCAGAAGGCCGATGTCGTCTCCATGAGCCTCGGGAGCCCGACGCCGACCGACTGCACCGACCCGATGAGCGTCGCCGCCGAAGAACTCGCCCAGAGCAAGAACACCTTGTTCGTCATCGCGGCGGGCAACTCCGGCCCGACGCTGAACACCGTCTCCTCCCCGGGCTGCGCCCCGAGCGTGCTGACCGTCGGCGCCGTCGACCGCGACGACTCCACGGCCCAGTTCTCCAGCCGTGGACCCGTGATCGGCTCGCACACCCTCAAGCCCGAGATCGCCGCTCCCGGCGTCGCCATCTCGGCGGCGGCGGCCGGCGGCCGGGGTGTCTCCGCGTACCGGACGATGTCCGGCACATCGATGGCCACCCCGCATGTCGCGGGCGCCGCAGCCATCGTGAAGCAGCGTCACCCGGACTGGACCGCACAGCAGATCAAGGCGGCCCTCGTGTCGTCCGCGAAGAGCGACATCCCGGGTGACGTGCGGGAGACCGGCGGCGGACGCCTCGATGTCAAGGCCGCCATCGACACCACCGTCGTCGGTGCCCCCGCCGTCCAGGGAGGCACGTTCAACTGGCCTCAGGGCAAGTCCGACCGCACCACGGTCGACGTCCCGTACACCAACTCCGGCACCGAGCCGGTGAAGCTGTCGCTGAAGGTCCAGGGCGTCACCGGCAACGACGGCTCGGCCGTCCGCTCCTCCGTCGCGAAGCTCGACGTGAGCAGTGTCACCGTCCCGGCCGGAGCCACCGTCAAGGTCCCGCTGCAGATCGACCCGACCGCGCAGCTGAAGGCCGCCCAGTACGGTGATGTGACCGGGCGTGTGCTGGCCACCGGCGCCGACGGCGTCAAGGTTTCCACCCCGTTCTCGCTGTACGTCGGCGCGGAGACCGTCACCCTGCGGGTGAAGCTGGTCGACCGCACCGGCAAGCCTGCCGCGGGCTCCTCCTCGCTGGACGTCATCGGCACCGACACCGCCACGGGTGAGCGCCGCTTCAACGACGGCTCGGCCGATCAGGTGTACCAGGTGCGCCCCGGCGCCTACTTCGTCTCCAGCTTCGTCATGTCGCCGGACCCGAAGGACGCCACCGGCCGGCTCGTCGAGTCCGTCGGCTACCTGGCACGCCCGCAGCTGAACGTCACCAAGGACACCACCCTGGTGCTCGACGCCCGCAATGCGCATCGGATCCAGGTGAGGACCGAGGACCGCGCGTCCGAGAACCGTTCCACGACCCTCGCCTTCGGCCGCAGCTGGGACGACGTCTGGCTGCACTCGGGCTCCATCACCGGCAGCCGCATCGTCAAGAACTACCTGGTCGACATCCAGGGCAGGGCGAGCGACGGTGACTTCGAGTTCGACAGCGCCTGGCGTGCGTACGCACCGCAGATCGAGAAGCTCTCGGTCGTCGGCGGCGCCGAACTGCACCCGGTGCTCGCGAGCACCGGCTCCGTCAACCTCGACGGTTCCGGCGAGGCCGCGCTCGTCGATGCGGGCACCGGCACCCCCGACGAGCTGAAGGCCGCCGATGTCACGGGCAAGATCGCTCTGGTGAAGGTCGCCGACGGCGGATCCGTGATCACCCCGGCGCGGAACGCCAAGGCCGCCGGGGCAAAGGCGATCATCGTGCACCGGCCGTCCGCGGGCCTCTGGCAGCCGTCCGTGGGCTATGGTTCGGCGCCGCTGCCCTCCCTCGCCATCGAAGCGAGTGAGGCCGCCGACCTGAACGCCGCCCTGGCCGCCGGCCCCGTGAAGCTGAGCTGGAAGGGCACTGCCGCCAGCCCGTTCGTCTACAACCTGAGCTTCCCCGAGACCGGCCCGGTCACCTCGGACCGCACGTACAAGGTCCGTGACAGCGAACTCGGCAGGTCCACCGCCACGTACGAGGCGATGGGTGTCGCGGCGGAATACGTCGATTCGATGGTCTTCGGCCGGCCGTACGGCGGGCGTTACTCCGCATCGTTCGACACCGTCGCCGTCCCGGGCAAGCGCACCGAGTACTACTCGGCGGGCGACACCGCCTGGGAGCGCTACGTCTCCTCCAGCTTCCCCTGGGGCGAGTCCATGGTCGACCCGGCGCACACCTACACGGCCGGCTCGAAGCGCACGGAGAACTGGTACCGGGGGATCGTCGGTCCGTCCACTCCGCGCGACGCCCAGGGCAAGGAAGTGCTCGCCGCCGAGCGTCAGGACAACCTGATCGGCGTCGCCCCGGGCTTCTGGGCCGACAGTGAACACGCCGGTATCCAGGGCTCCTTCGGCGATGTGGGCAACATGAGGCTCACCAGCGGTGGCAAGGTGCTCGGCGAGTCCGGTTGGCCGTCCGGGGTGTTCACCGTCCCGGCCGAGGACGCGGCGTACGAACTCACCATGCAGACCGCCAAGTTCGGTTCGCCCGCTGCCGTGTGGAAGCGGTCCACCCAGACCGAGACCACCTGGAAGTTCCGTTCGAAGCGGGACGAGAACGCGTACTCTCAGGGGATTCCGCTGCTGTTCCCCGGATACGACCTGGCCACGGACGGCATGAAGACCCTGGCGGCGCAGGACGGCCAGAAGATCGGCCTGAGTGCCACGGGCCACGCCGGCTACACGCCCGGCAAGCTGACCGCGGCCAAGGTGTCGTACTCGTACGACGGTGGCACGACCTGGACCGAGGCCACCACCGCGCAGCAGGACGGGCGTTGGACCGCGACCGTGAACCACGCGGGTGCGGCCGGCAAGCCGGTCACGCTGAAGACGGAACTGACGGACGCCAACGGAAACTCCGTCGTCCAGACCGTCGTCGACGCGTACGCGGTGCGCTGACCTCGGCCACACCATGACCGGTCCGCCGGGCGTCCTTCCCGTGGGGGGTGGGGTCGCCCGGCGGACCTCTTTTTTCCTGATGACCCGTTTTCGTACGGCCCGTGCGGTGGACAATAAGGGCATGAGTCAGCAGGGGGAGAGGCCCGCCGCCCACGAGGACGACTGGTGGCGCAAGCTGTACGACGAAACCGCCGCGGACGCCGGGGCGAGCGACGCGGCCGACAGTCTCGACGACCGATTCGACTCGGCGTCGGGGGCGGTGGATCCGGCGGGGCCCGGCGCGGGCATCGCCTTCCCGGAACCGCCCCTTGCGGCGCCCGCCGACGGTCCCCCCGTGCCGCCTCCGCCGCCACCTGCACCTCCGCCTCCGCCTCGGCGTCCGTCGGCACCGGAACCTCCACCTCCGCCGCCCGTGCAATCCGTGCAGGCGCGTGCGCCGTGGGAACCGCCGGCCGGCCCCTCGAGGCCGAGGACATTCGCCACACCGCCGTCCGTTGTCGAAGCGCCGGCCACAGCCTCCGTTCCGCCGCTCCCGAGACGGCCGGTCGCCTCGAAGCCGGCGGCGCCCGAGGCGGGACCGACCACCGTGCTCCCGGCCGCACCGACCCCCGGGACCGCTCCCGAACCCCCTCCCGCCCCCGCGGCGCGCCCGGGCCTCTCGTACGTAGGCGACCGCCCGCCCACCTACGACGCCGAACCGACCGCCCTCCCCGCCACCGTCCCCCAGGAACTGGACGGACTCGTCGCCGACACCGTGCTCGACGGCGCCCGCTACGGGACATACACCCTGCGCGCCGCCTCTGTGCGCGGCGACTCCGCCCGGTTCAGGGGAGAGCCCCGACGCGACGCCCTGCTCACCGTGCGGTTCGGCGCCGCCGAGAACGCCCTCGTGCTCGTCGCGGTCGCCAGTGGCGCCCGTGCCACCGAGAGTGCGCATCTCGCGGCCGCAGACGCCTGCCGCTGGATCGGCGGAGCCGTCGGCCGCAGCCACCCCCGGCTCTCCGAGGACATAAGAGCGGGTCGCCGCGGCGACCTCAAGTCAGGCCTGCACCGCCTCACCGACCGCAGCTACGGCAAGCTCCGCGCCCGCGCCGTCGAGTTGGGGCTCGAACCGGAGGAGTACACCGCGGGGCTGCGGTGTCTGCTGCTGTCGGCCGATCCCGCCTGCCGGACCCGGGTCTTCTTCGGGGTGGGCGGCGGGGGACTCTTCCGGCTGCGGGACGGCGTCTGGCAGGATCTCGAACCGGACGTCCTGGAGACCGGGGCCATGACCGGGCAGGCCGTCGTCGGCTTCGGGTCCGCGCCCCCCGGGAGCGAGCCCGACGGCGACCGGCTGACCATGGACCTGGGCATCGCGACGCCCGCGTCCCCGTACGTCGAGAGCCCGCCACCGCCACCCGCGCAGCCGTTCCGGTTCCGGGCCTCGGTGGGCCGCCCGGGGGACACGCTGCTCCTGTGCAGTACCGGTTTCGCCGAGCCGCTGCGCGGCGAACCCGCCCTCGCCGAGGAACTCGCCGACCGCTGGACGCCCCAGGAGCCGCCCGGCCTGGCGGCTTTCCTCGCGGACACACAGCTCAGGGTGAAGGGGTACGCCGACGACCGTACGAGTGTCGGCGTCTGGGAGGCGTAACCGCGCGTGCCATGGGTTGATGGACTCCTAGCGCGGAGAGGATACGCACCCATGGCCAAGCAGAACGTGTCGGAGCAGTTCGTCGACATTCTCGTCCGGGCGGGCGTCAAGCGCCTGTACGGCGTCGTCGGCGACAGCCTCAACCCGGTCGTCGACGCCATTCGCCGCAACGCGGCCATCGAGTGGATCCAGGTCAGACACGAGGAGACCGCCGCCTTCGCCGCCGGCGCCGAGGCCCAGATCACCGGGACCCTGGCCGCCTGCGCGGGTTCCTGCGGCCCCGGCAATCTGCACCTCATCAACGGCCTCTACGACGCCCACCGCTCGATGGCCCCGGTCCTCGCCCTTGCCTCGCACATCCCTTCGAGCGAGATCGGTCTTGGTTACTTCCAGGAGACCCATCCGGAGCTGCTCTTCCAGGAGTGCAGCCACTACAACGAGATGATCTCCAACCCGCAGCAGATGCCCAGGCTGCTCCAGAGCGCTGTCCAGCACGCGATCGGGCGGGGCGGGGTCAGCGTCGTCTCGATGCCGGGCGACATCGCCTCACAGCCGGCGCCGGAGAAGTCGATCGAGCACGCCCTGGTCACCGCGCGGCCGACGGTCCGACCCGGTGACGAGGAGATCGAGAAGCTCCGCCGGATGGTCGACGAGGCGAAGAGGGTGACGCTGTTCTGCGGCAGCGGCACGGCGGGTGCCCATGCCGAGGTCATGGAGTTCGCCGAGCGGGTGAAGGCCCCCGTCGGTCATGCGCTGCGCGGCAAGGAGTGGATCCAGTACGACAACCCGTACGACGTCGGCATGAGCGGACTGCTCGGCTACGGTGCCGCGTACGAGGCGACCAACGAGTGCGATCTGCTGATCCTGCTCGGCACCGACTTCCCGTACAACGCCTTCCTGCCCACCGATGTGAAGATCGTCCAGGTCGATGTGCGCCCCGAGAACCTGGGCCGCCGCTCCAAGCTGGATCTGGCGATCTGGGGCGATGTCCGTGAGACGCTGCGCTGTCTCACGCCCCAGGTGAAGGCCAAGACCGACCGCAAGTTCCTCGACCGGATGCTCAAGAAGCACGCCGACGCGCTGGAGGGAGTGGTCAAGGCGTACACCCGCAAGGTCGAGAAGCACATCCCGATCCACCCGGAGTACGTCGCCTCGGTGCTCGACGATCTCGCGGACGACGACGCGGTGTTCACCGTCGACACCGGCATGTGCAATGTGTGGGCGGCCCGCTATCTCACCCCCAACGGCAGGCGCCGGGTGATCGGTTCGTTCAGCCACGGCTCGATGGCCAACGCGCTGCCGCAGGCGATCGGCGCCCAGTTCGTCGACCGGAGCCGACAGGTCGTGTCGATGTCCGGCGACGGCGGATTCACCATGCTGATGGGCGACTTCCTCACCCTCGTCCAGTACAACCTTCCGGTGAAGGTGGTCCTGTTCAACAACTCCTCGCTCTCCATGGTCGAGTTGGAGATGCTCGTGGCCGGGCTGCCGTCGTTCGGTACGACCAACAAGAACCCGGACTTCGCGGCGATCGCCCGGGCGGCCGGGGCGTACGGCGTACGGGTGGAGAAGCCCAAGCAGCTCGAAGGCGCCCTCAAGGACGCCTTCAAGCACAAGGGACCGGCCCTGGTCGATGTTGTCACCGACCCCAACGCGCTCTCCATCCCGCCGAAGATCAGCGCGGAGATGGTGACCGGCTTCGCGCTCTCCGCGAGCAAGATCGTGCTGGACGGCGGCGTGGGCCGGATGCTTCAGATGGCCCGCTCCAACCTGCGTAACGTGCCCCGCCCCTGAGAGCCTGTCGAGTGACCTCTGATCGGGCGGCCACGCCCCGGCACGCACGCTTCCCGCGTTGCCGAAATATCCTGGTAGCTCCTTCCCCGAGCTCTCAGCTTCGTTCGAGCAGGGGAGACTCCATCCGAGGACCTTCCAGCGCCTTGGAATCGCACGCACCAGAACGCGTCCGCTATCCGATCGAAGGTCACCCGACAGGCTCTGAGCTGGTCCGGGGCGGGGCGGTCGCTCAGGCCGGGGTCATGCGTACCGTCAGGATCTGGAACGGCCGCAGCGCCAGTACGAGACCGTGCTCATCGGTCGTCGCCTCATGCAGGGGCCGTTCCAGCAGGTCGGTGATCTGCGCCCGCACGACAGGGAATCCGACCCGGAGCGTGGTCTCCGCCCGGCCGCCCGCCGACTCGTACAGCCGGACGACCACATCGCCGCTGTGGTCCTCCGCGAGCTTCACCGACTCCACGGTCACCGCCGGATGCCCGGTGGTGACCAGCGACGGCACGGCCGGGGCCACCGCCGCGCGCAGCGGAAGATTGAGCGCGAGCCCCTCGCGCACCGCGTCCGAGACCTCCGCCCCGGGCGCCAGCGCGTACCGGAACCGATGCGTGCCGAGGTCGGTCTCCGGATCCGGGCTGTGCGGGGCGCGCAGCAGCGTCAGCCGTACGGTCGTGGCGAGCCCCGACCCGTGCGGGGTCCGGGTCACGTCGTGCCCGTAGGTGGAGTCGTTGAGCATCGCGATCCCGTATCCCGGCTCGGCGACCCGCAGCCAGCGGTGCGCACAGATCTCGAAACGCGCCGCGTCCCAGCCGGTGTTGTCGTGTGTTGCGCGGTGGACGTGCCCGAACTGGATCTCGGACGTGGACCGCTCGGCATGCACATCGAGCGGGAACGCGGCCTTGAGGACCTTCTCCGACTCCTGCCAGTCCACCTCGGTGTCGATGTCGATCTGCCTGCTGTCCGCCGACAGCCGGATCTCCTGCACGATTCGCGACGTCCCGAACGAGCGAACCACGCGCACGGCTGCCCGCAGCGGTCCCTCCTCGACCAGCTCGACCGAGTCGGCATCGGTCAGATCGGTGTGGGACCGCCGGTAGTGCCGGTCGATGTCCCAGGCGTCCCAGTGGTTGGGGTGGTCCGGGTGCAGCTGAAGGAGGTTGGCCCGGTGACCGGGGGCGATGACCTCACGCCGTGCACCGAGGTCGCGGACGGAGGCGATCAGGCCGTCGCGGTCGACGGTGAAGCGCAGAAGCCCGTTGTCGAGGACGAATCCGTCGTCCGACGTGCGGCCCGCCGTGACCTCGCGTTCGGGCACCGCCGACCCGTCGAGCAGTCCTGCGCCCAGTCCCGGCGCCTCGGCGAGCACCGCCGTGCGCCAGTCGGCCAGCTGCTGGACATGGGCGCCGGACGGCAGTACCGCGCTCGCCTCCGCGTCCAGCTCCAGCACCTGACGTCGGTCGTACGGGGAGGAGTTGAGCGCCACCAACCCTTCCGCGGCGCCGAGCGCGGTCACCGCATCGGCGACCAGGTCGGCCAGCTCCGCCCGCACCTGTTCGTAGGTGTCGCGGGCCTCGCGGTGCACCCAGGCGATCGATGAGCCGGGCAGGATGTCATGGAACTGATGCAGCAGGACCGTCTTCCACACCCGGTCCAGCGTCTCGTACGGATAGGCGTACCCGGGCGCCCGAAGCGCTGCCGTCGTCGCCCACAACTCGGCCTCCCGCAGCAGGTGTTCACTGCGGCGGTTGCCCTGCTTGGTCTTGGCCTGGGTGGTGTACGTCGCCCGGTGCAGCTCCAGATACAGCTCCCCGGACCAGACCGGGGCCTGCTCGGCGTACTCCTCCTCCGCCGCCGCGAAGAACGCCGACGGCTTCTCGATCGTGACGCGCGGAGAACCCTCCAGGTCGCGGAGCCGGCGCGCCTTCTCCAGCATCTCGCGGGTCGGACCGCCGCCGCCGTCTCCCCAGCCGAACGGCACCAGCGAGCGGGTCGCCCGCCCCTTGTCGGCGAAGTTCCTCTCCGCATGGGCGAGTTCGCGGGCGTGGAAGTGTGCGTTGTACGTGTCGACCGGCGGGAAATGGGTGAAGACCCTGGTCCCGTCGATGCCCTCCCACCAGAAGGTGTGGTGCGGCATCTTGTTGGTCTGGTTCCAGGACAGCTTCTGCGTCAGGAACCACTTCACCCCAGCCAGTTTCGCGAGTTGGGGGAATGCCGCCGTGTAGCCGAAGGAGTCCGGCAGCCAGATCTCCTCCGTCTCCACCCCCAGCTCCTGCTCGAAGAAGCGCTTTCCGTGCACGATCTGCCGCGCCAGCGCCTCACCGCCCGGCATATTGGCATCGGACTCCACCCACATCGAACCGACCGGCGCCCACTGTCCGTCCGCCACCGCCCGCTTGATCCGCTCCCAGATGTGCGGCTGATGGTCACGCACCCAGGCGTACTGCTGGGCCTGCGAGCAGGCGAAGACCAGCTCCGGATAGTCCTGGGCGAGCGCGGTGACATTGGCGAACGTGCGCGAGGCCTTCCGTACCGTCTCGCGCAGCGGCCACAGCCACGCCGAGTCGATGTGTGCATGGCCGGCGGCCGAGATCCGGTGCGCGCTCGCCGACGCCGGGCGGGCGAGTGCCTCGGCGAGCTCGGCCCGGGCTCCGGACGCCGTGCCCGCCACATCATGCAGATCCAGTACGTCGAGCATCCGCTCCAGCGCCCGCAGGATCTCGTGCCGCCGCGACCGGTCGGCGGGAAGTTCGTGCATCAGTTCGGACAACACCTCGATGTCCAGGACGAGATGCCAGACCTCCTCGTCCAGCACGGCGAGATCCGCGGAGGCGAACCGGTACAGGGGCTGGTCGCCCGCCGTGAGGACGTCCCCGAGCGGGGTCGGCGTGAAGCCGTGCTCCAGCACGGCCGGGTTGGCCGCCGCCTCCAGCAGCAAGGAGACCGGCTCACCGCCCGACGCCGCGGTCGCGACCGTCAGATGGCGATTGCGGGGGTGGATGCCCTTGAGCGGTACACCCTCCGTGTCGTAGAGCATCCCCTCCGCCTGGAAGCCCGGCCCCTGACCGGAGAAACCGGGGTCGACGACCACCTCGACATGGCGCCCCGCCCACGCCTCCGGCACCGTGCCCTCAAGCCGGAACCAGCTGGTCGACCAGGGCCTGCCCCACTCCGTGCCGGTCCCGAACGGCTCGTACGTCCCCTTCAGCGCCTCCGTCACCGGCACCGGTTCGCCTGGCGCGTGCCACACGGTGAGGGTGAGCGGGGACCGGTCCGCGTACTGGGCGGGGCGGATGAATTGCTGGAGGGCGCGCTCCAGGCGGCCCTCCACCAGCGTGCGGTCGTCGTGCATCACGGCTCCTCGGGGTCGGCGGTCGCGGGGCGTTCATGGCACCACTTCCCCGGTGACACGAGGGGCACCCCTGACGGGCGACGACATACCGCGGTGGGCACCGGAGGGACCGAGCTCCGGTGCCCACCGCAGGCAGGTCTACCACCGGGTGACACCCGGCGCGTGGAAGCGCCACAGCCGGTCGGTGCTGTTCAGGTCCGGGTCCGGATGCGGGCTGTCCCGGCTGCCGGAACCCTCGTACGTGCCGAGCGTCTGTACGTGTCGAGCGGCGGGGCGAGCGGCGTATTGACCCGAGGGCGGTACGGGTTCGCCCCGTGCCTGCCCATCCGCCGCGGGCGGCGGGGCGGACAAGGGCCGGTCCGGACCCGGCGGCGCGGGCAGCCGTGTCGGGAAGGGGGGCGCAGGTGAGCACGGCTGCGTGATCGTCACCAGGGAGGCCGCCGAAGGTCAGTTGAGCCGCAGGGTGCCCGGCGTGGTCCGTTCCTCGACGATCTGCACCAGCTGGTCGAAGAGGGTGGGACCGCGGCCGGCCAGTGCCTCGTCGAGGGCCCGCTGAAGGGCAGGCCTGTTGGTGGGGTGCGCGCGGCCGATCTGCTGTCGCAGCCGGCGTGCGGTCTCCTCGTGGCCCAGGGCCCGGGCGGAGAGCGCGTGATTGCGCCAGTCGATGACGAAGTCACCGTCGTCCGGCGTTCCCATGCCGCCGCTCAGACAGTCCGCGAAGGCGTCGAGGTTGCGGCCGAAGTAGCCGCCGGGCCCGTTCACCGCTTCGCCGATCACCTGCCAGAACCGCTCCAGGCCGGTGACTTCGGAGCCCTCGATCACATAGGTCACGGTCATGCGCGCAGGGTAACTCCTCGGTGGTCCGGAGATCCGCGCCGCAGGTGGGGGGCTACGGCGCGGATCGGACCGGAGGGGTGGAGCGGACTTACGTGTGCGGGTCGCCGGGACTCAGCAGCCGTGGTCGACGAGATCGAACGTCGCGTAGTGGTCGGCGGTGTAGTAGTCCTCCTGGGACGCCTTGCCCGTCACGATCCGCCGCGCGCCACGGGTCGGGGAGCCCGGGGTGATGACCGTGTACTCGTGGTAATAGCCGGTGTTCCGGCTGGGCAGCACGCCTTCACGGTTCTGGAACACGACCCCGTCCTGCGAGTACGGGAAGGGGCCGCCCGCCTCGATCAGATCGAGGGTGTCGTGCGCCTGGGACGGCAGGTCCGAGTAGCAGATGCTGCCGACCGACGCGGCCGCGGCGGTGGCGGACGCCGTGACCGGGCCGCCGACGAAGAGGACGGACAGGAGGGCGGCGGCGCCGCCGAGCATGGTGATCCGTGGGGGGATTCGCATGTCCACCATGATGACGCGCGTAGACATGGTCACGTCAACGCCAACACGTGTGAATTTTTTGGAAGTTAACCGGACCGGCGTGAATGTGACAGCCGAGTGTCCGCGAATCCGGGGTGCGCCCGCCCCCCTGTGCACATATTGATGAGTCGACAAGCGTGACAGCCCCTGTGCGGGGCATGCATCCCGGGAGGAAGTTTCGACGAGAAGGGGGCGATCGACTGTGCACGCGGGGGAGACGATGGAGCGTCAGCACGATGTTCAGCTGCGCCGCAGACTGGCTCGCACCGACCTGTCGGCCGTGGCCGAAGTGAGGTGTGCGCTAAGGGAGTTCCTGCGATATCGATGGCGGGAGGACTCCGCCGAAGTGGCGGAACTCCTCCTCAGCGAACTGGTGACCAACGCGCTGGTCCACACGGATCACGGAGCGGTCGTCACCGTGAACGTGACGCCGGCGACGTTACGCGTCGAAGTCCGGGACTTCGTCACCGGACTGCCCATGTCGTACGTACCGAACGCCGACGACGGTACGCACGGCAGGGGATTGGTCCTGGTGCATGCTCTCGCGGACGCATGGGGGGTGACGGCGCACGCGCTGGGCAAGGTGGTCTGGTTCGAGCTGGAAGGTGAAGGGCGCGCCTGAGAGCCTGTCGGGTGACCTCTGATCGGGCGGCCACGCCCTGGCGCGCACGCTTCCCGCGTTGCCGAAATGTGGCTCTCCTGCCGTATGTGTGGGTCATCGGGTTGCGAGTTGACGGCCGGGGAGGGTGGGTTTGTCTCCTGCGAGGGTGAGCATGACGAGGGCGATGATGGCGTCGGCGGAGTGGAAGCCGAAGCCGCGGCGGATGATCAGGCGGGTCTTGGTGTTCGTGGATTCGATCAGCCCGTTACTCATCCCCGTGATCAACGCGGCCCGGATGGCGTCGTAGTGCCGGACGATTCGGCGTTGGAGACCAACGAAGGCATCGATGCGGCAGCGTCGGGCCCAGCCGATCCATCGGTCCAGTGCCGTGAGGGCCGCGGTGGGACGGGTCTTGGCCAGGGTGAACACCATCCGCAGGGCCTCCTTGAGGCGCCAGGCGCGGTGCAGGCGGGGGTCGGTGGCTTGGATCCAGGCGAGTTTGGCGATCTGCCGGTCGGTGAGGTCGGCCTCGTTCTTCCACAGCGCGAAGCGGGAGTCCTTCAACGCCCGGGCCCGTTCGCGGTCGTCGGCTTCGCGGCGGGCGCGGTTCCAGGAGGCCCGGCGCTCGGTGTCCAGGGCGTCGGTGGCCCAGGCGACGATGTGAAAGGGGTCCATGACACGCACGGCGCCGGGGACGCGTTCGGCGAGGACGTCGGCGATCCAGCTCGCACCGTCGGCGCTGATGTGAGTGAGCCGCGGGGCGCGTTGCTCTCCCAGGGTGTCGAAGAAGCGGTGCAGGACGTCCTTGCCGTGACCGTCGGCCATCCACACCACCTTCGCGGTGTCGTGGTCGACCACCACGGTCATGTACTTCTGACCCTTGCGGTAAGAGATCTCGTCGATCCCGATCCGGCGCAGACCGGACAGCCGGTCACGATCACGGTCGCGGTCGGTGACGTGCCGCTCGACGATGGCCCCGACCGTCCGCCACGAGGTCCGCATCAGCGCGGCCGTCGCGGACTTGGAACATTCGGCAGCCATCCAGGCCGTCTGCTGGTCGAAGCCTCGGGTGTGTCCCGCACCGTGCCTCGCCCAGGGCATCGATGTCACCGTCGGCCCGTGCACCCGGCAATCCACCCGGGGCGCGTCGGCCTCCAGGAACACCTTCACCACCCCGTGGTCCAGATCCCGCCAGCGGCGCCGGCCCCGCCCGGCGTCGTACCGGACCGCGGGTCTGCGACAGATCCCGCATCGCTGCCGACGTCGCGCGTCGGACCGTACCGACACGATCACACACTGTTCGGACCCGTCCCAGCGGACACCCTCGACCACGGCGTTTTCGACCGTCAGGGTCCGCTTCCATATGCTGAAGGTAGACACGCCGTTTCCTTGCAAGATCAAGCTTGTGACTAGACACCTCAAGCCTTGCAGGAAGCGGCGTGTTTCATGTATCACCGCAGGTCACAGCACCCACACATACGGCAGGAGAGCCCGAAATGTCCTGGTAGCTCCTTCCCCAGGCTCTCGGCTTCGCTCGAGCAGGGGAGACCCCATCCGAGGACATCCCGCCGCCTTGGAATCGCACGCACCAGACCGCGTCCGCTATCCGATCGAAGGTCACCCGACAGGCTCTGAGCGACCGCGTCGTGACCTCGTCCGAACGGGTGGTTGCGCGGACGTCCGTCCGTACAACCACCCGGGGCACTCAGCCGAACTGCTGCTCCAGATCCTTGAGTTTCTGCTCCAGCGAGTCGAGCCGGGGCAGAGTCTGGGTGTCGTCCTCGGCGGTGAGATCGACGGTCCTCGGGTCACTCGTGCTCCGGTCCGAGGCGACCTTCGAGCTCGTGCCGTTCACGGCTTGCAGGGATGGTCGGGGGCGCAGAGGCAGCTGTCCCGGCTCCGCTATGGCAGGCTCCACGACGGACTGCGAGGAGCCCGTGGCCGGGGCGATGGACTGGACGTCGACCTGGGTGCCGCCCCGGGCCACCCGACTCCAGGCGCGGTTCTGCCGGTTCAGCGCCTTGATGTGGGCCCGGTCCAGCTTCTCCTGGTCCTTCCTGCGGAGACGGTTCTGCTCCTTCTCCCGCCGGTCCTCGCGCACCTCGTCGACCGCCTCGTCCAGCGTGCGTACGCCTTCGAGGAGCATCAACGACCAGGCGCCGAAGGTCTCCCGGGGTGCGCGCAGCCACCGTACGATCCGGATCTGCGGCAACGGGCGGGGTACCAGGCCCTGTTCGCGCAGGGCCGCACGACGGGTCTGCTTCAACGCCCGGTCGAAGAGCACCGCCGCCGAAAGCGACATCCCCGCGAAGAACTGAGGGGCGCCCGCGTGGTCGATGCCGCGCGGCGCGTGCACCCAGTTGAACCAGGCCGCCGCGCCGGCGAAGGCCCACACCAGCAGACGCGAGCCGAGCGCCGCGTCACCGTGACTGGCCTCGCGCACCGCGAGCACGGAACAGAACATCGCGGCCCCGTCGAGGCCGAACGGGACGAGGTACTCCCAGCCGCCGGCGAGACCGAGGTTCTGCCGGCCGAAGCCGACCAGCCCGTGAAAGGAGAGCGCGGCGGCGACCGCCGCGCAGCAGAACAGCAGTACGTACGAGGCGGTGGCGTAGAGCGCCTCCTTGCGCCTGCGGCGTTCCTCACTGCGTTCCCAGCTGTCGTCGGCCGCGGACGAGTCGGCGGCGCGCTTCCCGCGCGCGACCATCGCCACCGCCGCCGTGACCCCCACGAGCAGCACAGCGCTCGGCAGGAGCCAGTTCAGCGATATGTCGGTCAGTCTCATGCGCGGTCCCTTGCGTCGCGTTAGGAGTTTCGGGCGCCATGGTGGCGGAATTCCCAACGGACCCAGGGGGTTTCGGGGCAAGAGAACGCCATTGGGGCGGCGGCGTATACGGATAGGCTCACTCTTGTCGAACTTCCGTACCCGGCAAGCGAGTTGCGTTCGAATTGCGTCACTCGTGCGACGGTGCGAGTCAGGGGGTGGGCGTCAGTTTCCGCACCCGGTCGGTGTCGCACGTACGCGGACAGGTGACGCAGGTGTCCTCGGGCCGCAGCGTGTAGAAGAGGCAGCAACTGGCGCGGTCGCGCGTCGGCAGCGACTCGCCGTTCGGTCCGGTCAGTTCACGGAAGCCCGCCGCGCCGACGTACGGCTTCGTGGCGCCGGGCAGGAGCGCCTCCAGCTCGGCCATTGCCCGCCGATCCTCACCGAGCAGATGGGCGATGTACCAGAGGCCTTCGACGATCTCGTCCGTCGCCATGCCCCACAGCGCCCTCCTGCCGCGGCGCATCCGGGGCCCGAAGCCGTCGAGCACCGGGCCGAGGTGTTCGGCCACCGCCGCAAGCACCTCGGCCCGCAGAGCGGCCTCGTCCGCCACCACCCGGGCACCCGGAAGTGCGGCCGCCGGGTCGTCCGGCAGGCACGCGAACTCCCTCACGCGTACGGTCAGATGACCCAGGGCCCGCTGGAACGCGACGTCCTCGACGGGGATCCGCGGCACCCTGCGGTGCAGGAACCACGGCACGGTCACCAACAGGCAGGCGGGCCAGGCGTAGCGGTGCAGTCCGAAGCTGGCGACCACGTCGGGGCGGGCCTGCTGTCCGTAGTCCCGCAGCACCTGCGCGTTGTCCCAGGCGAGAAACGTGTCCAGGGCCGCGCCGCCGGCCGCGAGCTCGTCCGCACCCACCCAGCCGGCGCCGGAAGGGGTCGCCTCGCCGTCCCCGAGGGCCTCGGCACGCAGCCCGGGGAAGACCTCGGTGAGGCGGGCGTACGCGTCCGCCACGGCGGACAGCGAGGCGCCGGGGAGCAGGGTGGGGAGGGTCATGCAGGGACCACCGAATCGCGATCGTTTGCAGGTAAGCCTTACCTTACCCGAACTGATCGGTGTTTGAACTGCGGCCTCGTCCGCTTATGGTGCACAACGGGCATGGCGCACGCGAGCCGGCCCATGGCAGGCCGAGGAGGTCCGGGTGGAGCAGGGCAGAGCGCGTGAGCAGGCGCGGGCGCCGTACACGTCCGCCGCGTCCTCGTCCGCGACCACGCCGCCTTCGGTACCGCCCGCCCGGATGCCGGAACAGGCGCGCGGCAATCAGCCGTGTGCCGAGCCGGCCGGTGCGGAGCCGGTGCGTGGCGAGCACACCCACAGCGAGCCGCCCGCACCCCGCGTCGTGGTGCAACGACACTCCGTGCGCGGCCAGATCCTGGACGCCCTGCGCGCCGCTCTCGTCGACGGCGAGCTGCTGCCCGGGCAGGTCTACTCCGCCCCGGTGCTCGGCGCCCGCTTCGGCGTGTCGGCGACGCCGGTCCGCGAGGCGATGCAGCAGCTGGCCATCGAGGGCGCCGTCGAGGTCGTGCCGAACCGCGGCTTCCGGGTTGCCGAGCGCGGCCCGCAGGAGCTCGCCGAGCTGGCCGAGGTGCGCGCCCTGATCGAGGTGCCCGTCATGCTGCGGCTGGCCCGCACCGTGGAGCAGGCCCACTGGGCCGCCCTGCGCCCGCTGGCCGAGGCCACCGTCGCGGCCGCCGCGGTCGGGGACCGGGCGAGCTACGCCGACTCCGACCGCGCCTTCCACCGTGCGGTCCTCACGCTCGCCGGCAACGAGCAGCTCGTGAGGGTTGCCGACGATCTGCACCGGCGCTCCCAGTGGCCCCTGGAGAACAACCCGGCCACGCGCCGCGCCGATCTGCTCGCCGACGCCGCGGAGCACACCGCGCTGCTCGACGCGCTGATCGCCCAGGATCTCGCCGTCGTGCAGTCGCTCGTACGCGAACACTTCGCGGGCGCGGACCGCTGACAGCACGGTCGGGGCTGCCGTCACCCCCAGGGACCGCTGTGGCTACCCTGTGCCTCTCATCACATGATCGTTCTTGAGGGGGCTGGATGGTACGGAACCGGGGGCCGTGGGCGGTGTCCTGGCTGGTGGTGACGGTACTGGGACTGGTGCCGGCAACGGCGGGCTGTTCGTACGACTCCGAGTCCGGGACGTCCACCAGGAAGCCTTCCGGGACGCCGACTGCCGCGACGCCGTCGGCGAGCGCGAGCCCCGACCGCACACCTTCTGCGCCCGCCGGGCCTTCGCCGACGCGCACCGCACCTTCGGCTTCCGCTCCGGTCGCGGTCTCCGTGCCGCCGACGAGGAGGCCCGCACCGCCGAAGTCGCCGGTGACACCGCCCCGGCGCGACAGCAGCGGGCAGGACGGAAAGCCCGCCGCCGCGGCGCCGCAGAACCCGAACCGTGGCACGAACCCGCCGCCCGCGCCGCCGCGTCCGACGCCGACCCCCGAGTGGAGCGACGCGGGATGGCAGCCCGGTGATCCGGTCGAGGACCGTACCTGACGGTCCTCCGCGGCGGCCCCGTGCTCACGGCCTCCCCCGCGGCAGGGAGTGGGGGAGGCCGTCAGTTCGCCTCGGCCGTTCCGGGGGTCGGCGGCTCCAGGTGCGGGGCCAGCCAGGTCGGTACGCCGCCCAGGAGGCGGAAGAGACGCCCCGCCTCGGCGCGCAGCCGCGCCGCCGCCTCCGGTTCCGGTTCGGTGTCCGCCAGAGCGATGAGCGCGGGGGCCGTGCCGACCAGATAGCCCAACTCCTCCCTTATCCGCAGCGACTCGGCGAACCCGTGCCGGGCCTCGGCCAGTTCGCCCTCGCGCAGCGACAGCAGCGCCAGGTGACGCCAGGTCGAGGAGAGCAGCAGCTCGTCGCCCTGGGCCGTCGCGCCGGCGTGCGCCCTGCGGTACGCGGCACGTGCGGCCTGCGGCGAGTCGGCGATGTTCTGCGCGATCAGGCCGCGGCGGAAGTCGAGCAGCGGGCGGCCCGGGGCCGCGGGGGAGAGGAGAGCGGCGGACCGGCTCAGCGCGACCCGGGCCTCGTCGGCCCGGTCCCGTACCCCGAGAAGGGTCGACGCGTATGCCAGATGGCCGCGTTCGCAGGCGGCGGCGCCGCGCTCGGCGTCGTCCTGGGCGAGGGCCTCGGCGGTGCGCAGGGCGTCCTCGGCGTCGGTCCAGCCGTCGCCGGTGTACAGACAGCGTTCGGTCAGCAGAGCCGTCCGCTGAAGTGCCGCGGCCGGATCGGTCGTGGCGTCGCGTTCGAGCAGAGCGGCGGCGTCCGCCCAGCAGGCGCGTGACCGCAGCCGCCATACCGCTGTCTGGAGCGGCGGATCGTCATCTGCTGTCGTTCCGGAACCAGACATGGCGGTATGCGCCACATTGCCCTCCCCGAGCGCGCCATTGAGCTGTTGAGGACCTGTCCTCGAACCGGGGCCCGACCCGGGTTCGAAGACAGGAACTGAGTCTGGCGGCATCTCAGCACGGAATGGCACGCCGGGCCAAGGGGTCAGGTGAATGAATTCACAATCGGCCGGTCGTGGGGAGGGCTGTGGTAGACGCGTGGAGTCAGCTCATACGCAGGGCGAGGAAGAAATCGAGCTTGTCCTCGAGGCGCGAAAGGTCACGCCCCGTCAACTGCTCGATTCGCCCGACCCGGTAGCGCAAGGTGTTGACGTGCAGATGCAGCCGGGCCGCGCAGCGGGTCCAGGAACCGTCGCAGTCCAGGAACGCTTCCAGGGTCGGGATCAGTTCGGCCCGGTGGCGCCGGTCGTAGTCGCGCAGTGGGTCGAGCAGCCGTGCGGTGAACGCGCGGCGCACATCGTCCGGGACGAACGGCAGCAGCAGGACGTGCGAGGCCAACTCGTGGTGGCCGGCCGCGCAGACCCGGCCCGGACGGGCCGCCGCCACCCGGCGGGCGTGCCGGGCCTCCTCCAGGGCGCCGCGCAGCCCCTCGTGGGAGTGCACGGCGGCGCTGACACCCAGTGTCAGACGGCCGTCGTCGGCGAGGCCTGCGGAGAGCGGTTCGCGGACGGCGGCGAGCAGTGCGTCGGCGTGCAGCGCCGGGTCGTCCTTGGCGCCGGCCGCGGCGTCCCCGGCGTCCGGGGTCTCGGCGTCCCCGAGCTCCGGCACCGGCGCGGCGACGGCGGGCAGCGGTACGAGAGCGATCGCCTCGTCGCCCGTGTGCGCGACCGCGATCCGGTCGGCGGAGTCGGGGCCGGTGACCGCCGGGTCGACCAGGATCTCCTCCAGCAGCGCCTGGGCGGCCGGGCCGCCCGCGATGGCGGCTGTGCCCGCGCCGCCCGTGGAGCCCGGCGTGCCCTCCACGTCCCAGTCGACCCGGGCGACGACGACCTGCCAGTGCGGGGCAGTGCCGAGACCGGGCAGCAGGACCGGGGCGGCGACCCGCAGCCTGGCCGCGATCTCGGTGGGCGCGGCACCAGTCTGGACCAGCTCCAGGACCTCCTGGGCGAGCCTGCGGCGTACCGTGCGGGCCGCGTCGCGCCGGTCCCGTTCGACCGCGATCAGCTGGGTGACGCCCTGGAGCAGATCCAGCCGGGCAGCCGGCCAGTCGCTCGCGTCGGCCTCCACCGCGAGCAGCCAGTCGGAGAGGACCGACTCGCGGACATCGCGGGACGCGGAGGCGGCGCCCTTGCCGGTGTTCCGGATCGGGAACAGCGAATAAGTGGCTCCGTCGACCGTGGCCCGGTGCGGGCCCCGGCGGCCGGTGCGAGTGGCGGCCAGATGCCGGCCGGCCAGCACCGCGCCGACCGGGCCGGGCAGCGGCGCACCGGCGCCCGCGATCTGCCGGCCGGTGGGGGAGAGCACCCAGGCGTGCAGGTCCAGGTCCGAGCCGAGCAGATCGAGGACCACCTCCGGGCCGCCGCCGGCCGGACCCGAGGTCATCAGCCTGCGGTGCCGGTCCACGACCGCCGCCAGGTCGCCCGCCCGCTCGCCCGACACCTGGCGCACCACATGCTCGGTGATCGTTGCGAACGCGACGGTCTCATGGACGGCGAAGAGGGGCAGCCGGTGCCGCGCGCACGCCTCGATCAGATCGTCGGGGATGGTGCCGAGCTCCGCCTCGCCGGCCGCGAGTCCGGCGACCCCGGCGCCCGCCAGGATCCGCACGAACGGCTCCGAGTCCGCCGCGTCCCGGCGCCACGCCAGGCCCGTCAGGACCAGCTCCCCGCCGGCCAGGTAGCGGCTCGGGTCCCGCAGGTCGGTGGTCATGACGCCGCGGACGGACCGGTCGAGCTCGTCCTCGCCACCGAGCAGCCGCAGGCCCAGCGCATCGGTTTCCAGCAGTGCGCGCAGCCGCATCTCGTTGCCGCCGATCTCTTTCGTTGGTGCGGGTGAAAACTGGGTATTGCGGTGAGGTTACTGATCCCCGCCATTCGTTCGAATCTACAAGACGAGGACGGCGACCAGCCAACTCCTTCATGGTTTCGGTGACTGCACCGTGTGGAGTCCCGGTTGTGTACTGGGCCACACACCGCGTTAACAGCACATGAACAAGCCAATCGAGGGCCGGCCGTCCCCAGCCCCGGCGAACGACCCGAATGAGAAGAAGAGAGCCACTCATGGACTTCCTTCGCCCCGCCAGCTGGGAGGAGGCGCTCGCCGCCAAGGCCGAGCATCCGACGGCTGTGCCCATTGCAGGCGGCACCGATGTGATGGTCGAGATCAACTTCGACCATCGGCGGCCCGAGTACCTCCTGGACCTGAACCGCATCGGTGAGCTGTCCGAGTGGGAGGTGGGCCAGGAGAACGTGCGGCTCGGCGCCTCCGTGCCGTACAGCCACATCATGGAGCACCTGCGGGCCGAGCTGCCCGGTCTGGCGCTCGCCTCGCACACCGTCGCATCCCCGCAGATCCGCAACCGCGGCGGCGTCGGCGGCAACCTGGGTACCGCGTCGCCCGCCGGGGACGCCCACCCGGCCCTGCTCGCCGCGGGCGCCGAGGTCGAGGCCGAGTCCGTACGCGGAACCCGGATGATCCCGATCGACGCCTTCTACACCGGTGTCAAGCGCAACGCCCTCGAACCGGACGAGCTGATCCGGGCCGTGCACATCAAGAAGGCCGACGGGCCGCAGCAGTACTCCAAGGTCGGCACCCGCAACGCGATGGTCATCGCCGTGTGCGCCTTCGGCCTGGCCCTGCACCCGGAGACCCGCACGGTCCGTACCGGCATCGGTTCCGCCGCCCCGACACCCGTCCGGGCGAAGGCGGCCGAGGAATTTCTGAACGCCGCGCTCGAAGAGGGCGGGTTCTGGGACAGCCGCACGATCATCACACCGTCCATCGCCGCGCAGTTCGCCACGCTCGCCGCCGGCGCCTGCAACCCGATCGACGATGTGCGCGGCACCGCGAGCTACCGCAGGCACGCGGTGGGAATCATGGCCCGCCGCACCCTCGGCTGGACCTGGGAGTCGTACCGCGGCAACGGCCGCAGCACCGAAGGAGCTGCCTGATCATGCGCGTCAATTTCACGGTCAACGGCCGTCAGCAGGAGGCCGACGACGTCTGGGAGGGCGAGTCCCTCCTCTACGTGCTGCGTGAGCGGATGGGCCTGCCCGGCTCCAAGAACGCCTGCGAGCAGGGCGAATGCGGCTCCTGCACGGTCCGCCTGGACGGCGTCCCGGTCTGTTCCTGTCTGGTCGCCGCAGGTCAGGTGGAGGGCCGCGAGGTCGTCACCGTGGAGGGCCTCGCCGACTTCGCCGCCCACCGCTCCGAGGCGCACCCCGGCAGCGGCTGCGTCTCCGGCACCTGCGGGACCACGCTCGACCGGGCCCGCCGGTGGGAGGCCAGGCCGACCGAAGAGCAGCCCCGGGACACCGGTGAACTCTCCCCGATCCAGCAGGCGTTCATCGACGCGGGCGCCGTCCAGTGCGGCTTCTGCACCCCCGGCCTGCTGGTCGCCGCCGATGAGCTGCTGGAGCGCAACCCGGAGCCGTCCGACGCGGACATCCGCGAGGCGCTCTCCGGCAACCTCTGCCGCTGCACCGGCTACGAGAAGATCCTCGACGCGGTCCGCCTCGCGGCCGCCCGCGCGGAAGAAACGGTCTGACGATGGGCGTTACCGGCTCCCCCACCAACATTCACCAGGGCACCCGCACCAGGGGCGGCATCGGCGAGTCCACGCTCCGCCCCGACGGCATCCTGAAGGTCACCGGCGAGTTCGCGTACTCCTCGGACATGTGGCACGAGGACATGCTCTGGGGCCACACGCTGCGCTCCACGGTCGCGCACGCCGAGATCGTCTCGATCGACACCTCCGAGGCGCTCGCCACCTCCGGCGTCCATGCCGTGCTCACCTACGACGACCTGCCGACCTCGGTGAAGAACTACGGCCTGGAGATCCAGGACACTCCCGTTCTCGCCCACGGCAAGGTCCGTCACCACGGCGAACCGGTGGCGCTCGTCGCCGCCGACCACCCGGAGACGGCCCGCCGCGCCGCCGCGAAGATCAGGATCGATTACCGCGAGCTGCCCGTCATCACCGACGAGGCCTCCGCCACCGCACCCGACGCGATCCTCGTCCACGAGGGCCGGAGCGACCACCACGCCGGGCACGTCCCGCACCCGAACATCGTCCACCGCCAGCCCATCGTGCGCGGTGACGCGGACGCCGCCGCGGCCCGTGCCGATGTGATCGTCAGGGGCGAGTACGTCTTCGGCATGCAGGACCAGGCCTTCCTCGGCCCCGAGTCCGGCCTGGCGGTCCCCGCCGAGGACGGCGGTGTCGATCTGTACGTCGCCACGCAGTGGCTGCACTCCGACCTCCGCCAGATCGCCCCCGTCCTCGGCCTGCCCGAGGACAAGGTCCGCATGACGCTCTCCGGCGTCGGCGGCGCCTTCGGCGGCCGCGAGGACCTGTCGATGCAGATCCACGCCTGCCTGCTGGCGCTCCGTACCGGCAAGCCGGTCAAGATCGTCTACAACCGGTTCGAGTCCTTCTTCGGACACGTCCACCGCCACCCCGCGAAGCTCTGGTACGAGCACGGTGCGACCCGCGACGGCAAACTCACCCACATGAAGTGCCGCATCGTGCTGGACGGCGGCGCCTACGCCTCCGCCTCCCCGGCCGTCGTCGGCAACGCCTCCTCGCTCTCCGTCGGCCCGTACGTCATCGACGACGTCGACATCGAAGCGATCGCGCTCTACACCAACAACCCACCGTGCGGCGCCATGCGCGGCTTCGGCGCGGTCCAGGCGTGCTTCGCGTACGAGGCGCAGATGGACAAGCTCGCCGCCGAACTGGGTATGGATCCCGTCGAGTTCAGGCAGCTCAACGCCATGGAGCAGGGCACCCTCCTGCCGACCGGGCAGGTCGTCGACTCACCGGCCCCGGTCGCCGAGCTGCTGCGCCGGGTCAAGGCCCGGCCGCTGCCGCCCGAGCGCCAGTGGGAGGTCGCCGGCGAGGAGGCCGACGTGCGGGCCCTGCCCGGAGGTCTGTCCAACACCACCCACGGCGAAGGCGTCGTACGCGGCATCGGCTACGCGGTCGGCCTCAAGAACGTCGGCTTCTCCGAGGGCTTCGACGACTACTCGACCGCCCGGGTCCGCATGGAGATCGTCGGCGGCGAACCGGTCGTCACCGTGCACACCGCGATGGCGGAGGTCGGGCAGGGCGGCGTCACCGTCCACGCCCAGATCGCCCGCACCGAACTCGGCGTCGCCCAGGTCACCATCCACCCGGCCGACACCCAGGTCGGCTCGGCCGGATCCACCTCGGCCTCCCGGCAGACATACGTCACCGGTGGCGCCGTGAAGCACTCCTGCGAGGCCGTCCGCGAGAAGGTCCTGGAGATCGGCCGCCGCAAGTTCGGTACGTACCACCCCGCCTGGGCCACCGCCGAGCTGCTCCTCGAGGACGGCAAGGTCGTCACCGACGGCGGCGAGGTGCTGGCCGATCTGGCCGACGTACTGGAGGACGAGGCGGTCGACATCGAGCTGGAGTGGCGCCACCGGCCCACCGAGGCGTTCGACCTGCGCACCGGCCAGGGCAACGGCCACGTCCAGTACTCCTTCGCCGCGCACCGCGCGGTCGTCGAGGTCGACACCGAACTCGGCCTGGTCAAGGTCATCGAACTGGCCTGCGCCCAGGACGTCGGCAAGGCCCTCAACCCGCTGTCCGTCGAAGGACAGATCCAGGGCGGCACCACCCAGGGACTGGGTGTCGCCGTCATGGAGGAGATCATCGTCGACCCGAAGACCGCGAAGGTGCGCAACCCGTCCTTCACGGACTACCTGATCCCCACCATCCTCGACACGCCGACCATCCCCGTCGATGTGCTCGAACTCGCCGACGACCACGCCCCGTACGGGCTCCGTGGCATCGGCGAGGCCCCGACCCTGTCGTCGACCCCGGCCGTCCTCGCGGCGATCCGGAACGCGACGGGTCTGGAGCTGAACAGGACGCCGGTGCGCCCCGAGCACCTCACCGGTACCTGACCGACAGCTCCCGCGGAACTCTCCGGGCGGTGCGTGCCTCCCAGGTACGTCACACGTCCGCCGCCCGCGCCACCCGGAGACCTCGCGTACCGCACCGCTCGCGGTCCGCGACCCCACCGAGCGGTACCGCATCCGCGGTACCGCATCCGCGGTACCGCTCGGCCGGAAACACCCGCAGTACCCGCACATCCACTTGCATCAACAGTTCGTCTCGGGCCGTCCCCCGGGTCGTGCAGCCAAGCAGTCATCCCAAATCCCGCATCACGAGTCTCCATCGCGGGTGCCCCTGTGAACCTTGGGAGTCAGGCATCATGACCCAGCAGTCAGTGGAGCCCAGGACCACCGCGGAGGAGGCGGGCCCCGGCTCGCGCATCCCCGCCGGCAGATCCTGGCTCGACCGGTACTTTCACATATCCGAGCGTGGATCCACGGTCGCGCGCGAAGTGCGCGGCGGCGTCACGACCTTCATGGCCATGGCGTACATCCTCCTGCTCAACCCGCTCATCCTCGGCGGCAAGGACGTCGAAGGACATCTGCTCAGTCGGCCGGGACTGATCACCGCCACGGCGCTCGCCGCGGCCGCGACCACCCTGCTGATGGGCTTCGTCGGCAAGGTGCCCCTCGCGCTCGCGGCCGGGCTCAGTGTCTCCGGCGTTCTCTCGTCGCAGGTCGCGCCCGAAATGACCTGGCCGCAGGCCATGGGCATGTGCGTGATGTACGGCCTGGTGATCTGCCTCCTGGTGGTCACCGGTCTGCGTGAGCTGATCATGAATGCGATCCCGCTCGCGCTGAAGCACGGCATCACGATGGGCATCGGCCTGTTCATCGCCCTGATCGGCCTCGTCAAGGCCGGATTCGTGCACGAGAACCCGGCTCCCGGCGGCGGTCCCGTCTCCCTCGGCCTGACCGGTGAACTGGCCGGCTGGCCGGTGCTGATCTTCTGCGTGACCCTGCTGCTGATCTTCATGCTGCAGGCGCGCAACATCCCCGGCGCGATCCTCATCGGCATCGTCGTCGGCACCCTGATCGCCATGGTCATCAACACGGTCGGCGACATCGACTCCAAGGCCTGGTACAGCGGTGCGCCGGAGCTCAAGGGCAGCGCGGTCTCCTCGCCGGACTTCTCGCTCTTCGGAAACGTCGATTTCGGCGGCTGGGGCGACGTCGGCGCGATGACTGTCGGCTTCATCGTCTTCACCCTCGTGCTGGCCGGCTTCTTCGACGCGATGGCCACCATCATCGGCGTCGGCACGGAGGCCGGGCTCGCCGACGACAAGGGCCGGATGCCCGGCCTGTCCAAGGCGCTGTTCATCGACGGCGCAGGCGGTGCGATCGGCGGCGTCGCCGGAGGCTCCGGTCAGACCGTGTTCGTCGAGTCGGCGACCGGCGTCGGCGAAGGTGCCCGCACCGGCCTAGCCTCCGTCGTCACCGGACTCTTCTTCGCGGCCTGTCTCTTCTTCACCCCGCTCACCGCGATCGTGCCCGCCGAGGTGGCTTCCGCCGCCCTGGTCGTCATCGGAGCGATGATGATGCAGAACGCCCGTCATGTGGACTGGAGCGATCGCGCCGTCGCGATCCCGGTCTTCCTGACCGTGGTCCTGATGCCCTTCACCTACACCATCACCACCGGTGTCGCAGCCGGTGTCATCTCCTACGTGGCCATCAAGGCGGCCCAGGGCAGGGCCCGGGAGATCGGCGGCTTCATGTGGGGGCTCACGGTGATCTTCGTCATCTACTTCGCCCTGCACCCGATCGAGAACTGGCTGGGCGTCAACTGACCCCCCGCCCCTCCACACCTCGCCAAAGGAGACACGCCATGCTGGACATCGCCGAAGAGCTTCACCGGTGGGTCGGGCAGGGACGCGAGTTCGCCGTCGCCACGGTCGTGGCGGTCGGCGGGAGCGCGCCCCGACAGCCGGGAGCCGCCCTCGCCGTCGACCGCGACGGCAACGCGATCGGTTCGGTCTCCGGCGGGTGTGTGGAGGGTGCGGTGTACGAGTTGTGCCAACAGGCCCTCGATGACGGCATCACCGTACGGGAGCAGTTCGGATACAGCGACGAGGACGCCTTCGCGGTCGGTCTGACCTGCGGTGGCATCATCGACATCCTGGTGACACCGGTCCGTGCGGACGATCCCGCACGCCCGGTGTTCGCCGCCGCGCTCGCCGCCGCGGCGGCAGGGCGGGCGGCGGCGGTGGTACGGATCACAGACGGCCCCGCCGAACTCCTCGGCCGCCCCCAACTCGTCCACCCCGACGGTTCGTACGAGGGTGGGCTCGGCGGACATCCGGAGCTGGACCGCACCGCCGCGGCCGAGGCCCGCGCCATGCTGGACGCGGGCCGCACCGGCCCCGTGACCATCGGCGCGGAGGGCTCACGCTGCGGCCGTCCCCTCGCCCTGCTCGTCGAATCGAGCGTCCCGCCGCCCAGGATGATCGTCTTCGGGGCCATCGACTTCGCCGCCGCCCTGGTCAGGGCCGGCACATTCCTCGGCTACCACGTCACCGTGTGCGACGCCCGCCCCGTCTTCGCCACAGCGGCCCGCTTCCCCGACGCCGACGAGATCGTCGTCGACTGGCCGCACCGCTACCTCGCGGCGACGGCCGTCGACGCGCGCACCGTGCTCTGCGTGCTCACCCATGACGCCAAGTTCGATGTTCCGCTGCTGGAAATGGCGTTGAAGCTCCCGGTCGCGTACATCGGAGCGATGGGTTCGCGCCGCACCCATCTGGAACGCAACGACCGGCTGCGCGCGGTCGGCGTCACCGAACTCGAACTGGCCCGGCTGCACTCGCCGATCGGCCTCGACCTCGGAGCACGCACCCCCGAGGAGACCGCGCTCTCCATCGCCGCCGAGATCGTCGCCGACCGGCGCGGCGGCAGCGGCGTACCGCTCACCGGCGCACACACCCCGATCCACCACGAGGGCGGGCGGCCGGCGGCGGGCCGCATCTCCTCGGTGGCCTGACCCGCCGCCCGAACGTTTGCGGCCCCCGCTCCGTCACAGGAGCGAGAAAAGAAGCTGGAAATGGACCGATGGAGCGGAGCCGAGTCCCCGGACCGTGGACCGACCCGTGCGCAACCACCGGGCACCCGGTGCGTTCGGGCGGTACTCGCCCTCGACGGCATGCCCCGGGAACGGCAACCGCCCGCCGAACACTGCGAAGAACACCGGTCGCTCGCACGGGACGCCGCCCAGGGCCTGGTCACTCTGCCCCCGACGCAGCGGCAAATGCTGACGCCGCGCGCCGGCGCCGACCTCACCCTTCGGGACACGGCACCGTCTCGTGGACCCCGCGGCGGAACCCGGCTCCGTCCGCTGGGGAAAGCGCGCATCTGCTGCTCGTCGTCCACGAGTTCCGCGGCCTTTTCGCGAGTTCGTTCCGAGGGAACGACATCGCGGCGACGCGGGCGGCGATCGAGCCCCACCTCGGGGAATCCGAAGGCCGGGAGTGCGGGCTCACCGGAACGTGGCGCGAAGCCGGCATGTGAGCACGGTCCGCCGGACGCCTGGCCGGGTCAAAGTGCGGAAAACAGTGGTTAGTTGGGGATCTCCACCGGAATTCCTGGAAGGGCGGGATGCCGCCACGGCGGCATCCCGCCAGAAATAGACGCAGACGTGGGTGCGAATGTGCCGGTAGATCAACCCCATGACATTCACAGCCTCCTCCGCTTCCGGCCGGGCGAGACCCGCGCGTGCGGGACGCAGGGCCTTGCTCATAGCGACCTCGGTCGCTCTCGTGAGTGGCGCCCTGCTGCCCGCGGCAGGTTCCGCATCGGCAGCCCAGGCCGCACCCGAGCCCGCCGGCCACTCCCGGACCCCCGTCCACCAGTACGACATCACCCTGGTCACCGGTGATGTCGTCCACTACACCGATGGCGTCGGCAAGCAGGACACCGTCACCGTGGACCGACCCGACGGAGCGGTCGGCGGTGTGCATGTACAGCAGGCCGGCGACGACATCTACGTGCTGCCCGACGAGGCGAACGCGCTCATCGCCGCCGGGAAGCTGGACCGCCGGCTGTTCAGTGTCTCGACCCTCGCCACGATGGGCTACGACGACAAGAAGACCGGCGGCATCCCGCTGATCGCCACCTACCCGGCGAGCAAGGCCCGTTCGCTGCCCGCCACGCCCCGCGGTGCCGAGACGGTCCGCCGGCTCGACAGCATCCACGGTGTGGCGCTGAAGGCCGACAAGGACACCACTCGCTCCTTCTGGAACGACATCGCGCGTACGCCCACCGCCCGGTCGCTGGACAACGGCATTGCCAAGCTGTGGCTCGACGGCCGTGTCGAGGCCTCGCTGAAGGACTCGGTTCCGCAGGTGAACGCCCCACAGGCCTGGGCCGAGGGGTACGACGGCAAGGGCACCAAGGTCGCCGTACTCGACACCGGCATCGACCCGACCCACCCGGACGTCAAGGACCGCATCCTCGAGTCCAAGAGCTTCGTGCCCGGCCAGGAAGTCCTCGACAAGAATGGCCACGGCACCCACGTCGCCTCCACCATCGCGGGCTCCGGCGCCGCGTCGGACGGCGTCAACAAGGGGGTGGCCCCGGGTGCGGACCTGATCATCGGCAAGGTTCTCGGCAACGAGGGCTCCGGTGAGGACTCCGGGATCATCGCCGCCATGGAGTGGGCGAAGGCCGAAGGCGCCGACGTCGTCTCCATGAGCCTCGGCTCCAGCATCCCGGACGACGGCACCGATCCGATGTCGCAAGCGGTCGACACCCTCTCGGCGGACGGCGGTCCGCTGTTCGTGATCGCCGCCGGCAACGCGTACGGTGCGGGCACCATCGGTTCGCCCGGCTCTGCCGACAAGGCGCTCACCGTCGCCGCCGTCGACAAGCAGGACGCTCGCGCGGCTTTCTCCTCCATGGGTCCGCTGACCCGGTCGTACGGGCTGAAGCCCGATCTGTCCGCCCCCGGAGTGAACATCAACGCCGCCGCCTCGCAGGCGGTCCCCGGCATCAGCGGCATGTACCAGCAGATGTCCGGTACCTCGATGGCGACCCCGCACGTCGCGGGGGCCGCGGCGATCCTGAAGCAGCGTCACCCCGACTGGTCCGGTCAGCGCATCAAGGACGCGCTGATGACCTCGTCGAAGCGGCTGCCCGACTACACCCCGTACGAGCAGGGCACCGGCCGGCTCGACGTGAAGGCGGCGATCGACACGACGATCGAGGCCACCGGTTCCGTCCCGGTCGCCTCGTACGACTGGCCGCACAGCGCCTCCGACCCGGTCGCCGAGCGGAAGATCACGTACCGCAACACCGGTACCGAGGACGTCACGCTGAAGCTGGCCACCGACACGGACTCGGCCGCGTACACGCTCTCCACGTCCGAACTGACCGTCCCGGCCGGTTCCACCGCCGACGCCGTCCTCTCGCTGGACCCGGCGAAGGTTCCGAGCAACACCACGTTCTCCGGTCAGGTCATCGCCAAGGACGCGGCGGGTACGACCGTCGCCCACACCGGCTTCGCCCTGAACAAGGAGCAGGAGCTCTACGACCTCACGCTCAAGCTCCGTGACCGCGCGGGCGAGCCGATGGACGGCTACGTCGTCCTCGGCCTGCTGGGTGACGAGAACCTGAACGTCGTCGCGGTGTCCGGTGACACCACGCTGCGGCTGCCCCCGGGCAACTACACCGCCTGGTCGGCCGCCGACATCGCCGGTGACCGCGCCGACTCGAAGGCCATCGCCTTCCTCGCGGCCCCCGAGACGATCCTCGACAAGCCGACCACGATCACTCTCGACGCCTCCAAGGCCCACAAGGTCAGCGTGAAGACGCCGAAGGAGACCGAGACCCGGCAGCTGCGGTACGACATGGCACGCACCGCACCGAACGGCATCGTCCAGCGCGACGCGTACCAGATCCCGCTGACGTACGACCAGCTGTGGGCAAGCCCCACCAAGAAGGTCACCCAGGGCAGCTTCAGTTTCCTGACCCGCTGGCGTCAGGGCGAGAAGCAGGTCGACCTGTCGGTCGACGGCCGTGATGTGCCGGTCGTCGTGCAGGGCGGTTCGCCCGTGGCCGAGGACAGCAGCCAGGACCTGACCGGTGTCTTCGCGGGCAACGGTGCCGAGGCCGACTACCGGGGCCTGGACGTCAAGGGCAAGGCCGTCGTGGTCCGCCGCAGCGAAGCGGTCTCCGCGGCCGAGCGGCTCACCCACGCGCTTGCCGCGGGCGCCAAGGCGCTCTTCGTCGTCAACGAGGGTCGCGGTGTGGCGATGGAGTGGTACACCGAGTACGGCACCACGACCACCATCCCGGTCGCCTCGGTCCAGCAGCTGGCCGGCGAGTCCCTGATCAAGGCGGCCACGCGGGGCGAGAAGCTCACCATGACCCAGCGCAGGTTCGCCCGGTACCTGTACGACCTGGTCGACCGCCACAACGGCACCGTCCCGGACCGCTCGCTCGCGTTCGCCCCGACGACCTCCCAGCTGGCGAAGGTGGAGAACACCTTCTACGGCCACAAGGCCGTGCTCGGCGGGGGCTACCGCTACGACATTCCGGACTACGGTTTCGGCATCGGCTTCACGGAGTACGAGAAGTTCCCCGGCACCCGCGACGAGTGGGTCACCCCGCTTCCGGGCGCCTCCTTCTGGTACGAGGACCACTCGGTCTTCAACGCCACGGAGACCGGCTTCGCGCACGAGATGCGCAGCGGCGACATGGACTACACGGCGGGTCGCACCTACCCCGCCCAGTGGTTCGCGCCGATCAGCCGCCCGCGTCTGGGCACCGGCTACTGGGGTCCGTTCCGTTCCGTCTACAACGACATACAGTTCAACTTCACCCCGTGGACGGACTCGGGTGCGGGCCACTCGGGCGCCATGCCCGAGGACGAGTACGACACCACCACCACCGGCTTCTACCAGGGCGACACATTGATCAAGAAGGTCGCAGGCCGGGCCGGATTCGCCTGGGACGTGTCGCCGGAGAAGCTGCCGTACCGCTTCGTCCTCGACTCCACCCGCGACGGCGACGTGTGGAAGACATCCACCCGCACGCACACCGAGTGGAACTTCGTCTCGGGCCAGATGGACCAGAACGGTCCCTGGCAGGCCGACCTCCCGCTGCTTCAGCTGGACTACAAGGTCGACACCGACCTCGCCGGTGACGTCGAGGCCGGCAAGTTGACCGAGGTCGGTCTCTCCTCCGGCACGCAGGAGTGGCTCGACGGCGCGGTGAAGGCCAAGAAGGCGTCGCTGTCGGTCAGTTACGACGACGGCAGGACGTGGAGTGCGACGGAGCTGCGCAGGACCTCCGAGGGCAACTGGACCGCGACGTTCAAGACGCCCAAGAAGGCCGGGGGCTTCGTCTCCCTCAAGGCGCACGCCGAGGACGGGAACGGGCTCGGCATCGACCAGGAGATCATCCGGGCGTTCGGTCTGAAGTGACCTGCTGCCCGGCCCGACCTGCTGACAGCACCTCCTGAGACTGCTCGGCAGGGCTTCCACGAGGTGGCTCCGCACTCCCCGACAGGGGTGTGGAGCCATCTCTTCCCATGCCTTCGGGCACCTCACCGGCAGGGGGCCGGTGTGCCCGTCGTACTGGCGGCAGCCGGCAGTCAGGTGCCGTCGGGACCATGGGGTTGGATGGGCCAGGTGACGTTCCGAGAAGCCGCGCAGCCCGTGTCCGAAACATCCGTCCTCCGGGACCTGTCGACCCGGCTGGCCTCTTACACCACCGTATCGACGCGCCTCTCCCTCCTCAGCGACGAACGGCTCGACCGGCTGGTCGCCGGGGCGGTCCCGACCGGCACGGGAATCGGGGGCACCACGGCCGTGCTGGACGTCGACGGGGTGAAGACGTTCGTCAAGCGGGTCCCGTTGACCGCGTTGGAGTTGCGGCCGGAGAACGTCCGGTCCACGGCGAACCTCTTCGGGCTGCCGACCTTCTATCAGTACGGCCTGGGATCGTCCGGGTTCGGGGCGTGGCGCGAACTCGCCGTGCACACCATGACCACCAACTGGGTGCTCGGCGGCGATAGTCCCGCCTTCCCGCTGATGTACCACTGGCGGGTGTTGTCCAAATCTCCAGCCGGATCTCATGCGTTCGACGACTTCGGTGGACTGGAGGACGCGGTCGACCACTGGGACGGCTCACCGGCCGTACGCAACCGACTGGAGGCCATCCGCGACTCCACGGCCGGAATAGTCCTGTTTCTGGAGTACGTCCCGCAGACCCTCGGCACCTGGCTGGTCGACCAGGACGACCCCGCCGAGTCCCTCCGCGTGGACGCGGAACTCGCGGACACCGCGGATTTCATGCGGGCCCGCGGTCTTGTCCACTTCGACGCCCACTTCGGCAACATCCTGACGGACGGTCGGCAGCTGTACTTCGCCGACTTCGGTCTGGCCCTCAGTGACCGCTTCGAACTCGCGCCGCAGGAAGTGGGCTTCCTCGATCGGCACCGGAGCTACGACCGGGCGCAGGTGGCCGCCCAGATGGTCTGGTACCACCTCGCGGAACGACTCCGCGGGACTCAGGACGACACCGATTTCGTCCGCGACTGGGCCGAGGGCATCCGGCCCAGGGACACCACCGGCCCCCTGTCAGACCTCCTCACCCGGCACGCGCCGACGGCCCTCCTACTGCGTGGGTTCCGTCAGCGCATGATGGGCGGGAGCAAGACGGTGCCCTATCCGGCGGACGAACTCGAAGCGTGTCTCCGGGCGGGGGACCTCACCGGCGGCCGCCGCCGACCGTGAGGATGGCCCTCGGCCCCCTCGACGCGCTCGTGTGCTCCATGCGGCCGGCCCGCGACCACGCGTACGTGCTGCTGCTGCGCATGGTCCAGCGCCTCCACCGGGCCGGGCAGGTGTGGCCCGCCGGCGAGTCCCTGCCCGCCATGCCCATGTGGGGCCCATACGCCCCCATCGACCGCACCGCCACCCCCGCTGACGTCGTCCAGGACTACAACGCGGGCGTGCTCTCTGGAGACCACCGTGCGCGTGCTCCAGGACGCCGGATACCCGATCGAGGACATTGCCGAGGGGATCGACGCATCCAGCGCCGCTCCTTCGACCGAGCCGCACACCTCTCGCACACCCCGGTGCCGGCTCAGAGCCTGTCGGGTGACCTCTGATCGGGCGGCCACGCCCTGGCACGCACGCTTCCCGCGTTGCCGAAATGTCCTAGTAGCTCCTTCCCCGAGCTCTCAGCTTCGCTCGAGCAGGGGAGACACCGTCCGAGGACATCCCGCCGCCTTGGAATCGCACGCACCAGACCGCGTCCGCTATCCGATCGAAGGTCACCCGACAGGCTCTCAGATGGTGACGGTGCGATGAGCCAGTCGGCCTCTGACGCGCGTAGTGGCAGGTTCTGGTCAAAGACTTTCCAAGCGCCGGACGTCTCGTCCCGCTCGTGATCGGGTCTCCTGCGACGGCTGTATCAACGCCCGTTTGGGAGGCCCTGGTGTCAGCACCAACACGTAAAAGACGATGGCTCACGATCTGCGCCATCACCGCATCCGCCGCACTCGTCGCGATACCCGCAGGCGCCGCGTCCGGCGGGGACAGCAGCCCCTTCGGGGCCCGTGCACTCGCGCAACTCGCCGCCGGGCGCGCGCAGTCGGTGGGTGGAATCACCTCCAAGGTGAAGGCGGAGGACGCCGATGGCGGCAATGAGGCCGACGAGATCGCCGAGGGCGCCGACCAGTACGCCGAGGCCCGGACCTCACCCGGCGTCGTCGCGCCGGGCGCGTACGGCGCCGCCTGGAGCAGCCTGAACAACCTGTCGAGTACCGGTGGCAGTTGGCGCAACGTCACCGATCTGCCGTACAACTCCGACGACTCGCGCTACCGCGACTACGACTCCAACTCCAGTGGTGGTTCGGGCTATGTGACCGGCCGCCTGGCGGCGATGGCCGCCGACGACCACGGTTACGTCTACGCGGGCAGCGCGGGCGGCGGGGTATGGCGGTCCCGGAGCGGCGGCGGGCACTGGAAGCCGATCAGCGACAAGCTGCCGGCGCAGTCCACCGGGGCGCTCGCGCTGGACGGCGGGGGCCGGCTGTGGCTGGGCACCGGCGAGGCGAGCACCAACGCGGACGCCTACCTCGGCAGCGGCGTCTACGTCCTGTCGAACCCGCACCACGGCACCTTCTTCTCCCGCAGCCGGGTCGGCGGCGACGAGTTGGAGAGCACCACCGTCCACGAGCTGCGCTTCGGCGGCGGCAAGGTGTGGGCGGCGACCAGCAGGGGTGTGTGGAGCCACTCCACGAAGAAGCTCGGCGGCGCTTGGAAGCTGGAGTTCGCACCCAACCCCGACTATCTGCCGGGTGGTTCGCTGGCGGGTGACCCCGCCGCCGCGTACAAGAACATCGCCAACGACATCGCGATCGACCCCAAGGACCCCTCGAAGGTGGTCCTGGCGGTCGGCTGGCGCAGCGGTGACGACTACAACGGCTTCTACACCAAGGTGAACGGCACCTGGACGCGGATCACCAGCGGTCTGGGCGATCTGCCGTCCGACGCGGACAACGTCGGCAACGTCACCTTCGCCCGCTCCGCCGACGGCTCGCGCTACTACGCGATCGACCAGTCGCCGGAGCAGCTGAACACCAACCCGGACAGCGGCCTGGAGGGTATCTACGTATCCAAGTCCGGTTCTCCTACCGGTCCCTGGACGAAGATCGCCGACTACAGGGGTCTCGCCGCCGACGGCTCGGCGCTGACTTCGAGCGGCTACATGCCCGGGGTCCAGGCCTGGTACAACCAGTTCCTGACCGTCGATCCGGCCGACGCCGAGCATGTGTACACGGGCCTGGAGGAGGTCTACGAGACGAAGGACGGCGGCAGTAGCTGGTCGACCGTCGGCCCGTACTGGAACTTCGGCTTCTCCTGCTGGAGCATCGACCCCACCAAGCAGACGGGTGACTGCAACCAGACCACCCACTCCGACCAGCACGGCGTCGCGATCGGCAGCTACCACGGCAAGAGCTTTGTGTACGTGGGCAACGACGGCGGCGCCTACAAGCGGCCCGTCAACGGCAAACAGGACGCCGAGGGCCACGCCACCGACTGGATCTCGCTCAACGACGGGACCATCGACACCCTCCAGTACTTCTCGGTCGGCATCGGCAAGGACCTGGCCCATGGCGGCGTCTCCGTGACTGGCGGCCTGCAGGACAACGGCCAGTCGGTCCTGCGCAGCAACGACACGGTGATGGGATCCAACTTCGGCGGTGACGGCGGCGACACCCTCACCGACCCGGCCAACGGCTGCAACATCGCTGAGGAGTACGTCTACCTCGCGATCCAGGTGACGCAGAACTGCACGGTCAACGACGGCTCCTGGGTCAACGATTCCAGCAAGATCACCTCGTACTCCGTCGCCCCGGCCGACAACGCCACCGGGGAGGCCCGCTTCATCGCCCCGCTCGCCGCGGACGCGAAGAACAGCTCGACCTGGATCGCGGGTGGCCGGCACGTGTGGGTGCAGACCCACGGCTACGCCATCCGCAGCGGCGACGAGTGGACCAGTGTCCACGATCTCGGTGCCGGCCACACCGCCACCGCCGTTGCCGCCTCGGGTGGCAAGGTGTACGCGGCCTGGTGCGGCCCCTGCAATAACCAGGGCTTCACCCGCGGCATCGCCGTCGGCAACGCGGACGGCACCGGCTGGCAGGACATCGTCCTCCCGGCCAAGGGCACGGCCGGCACGGTGCCCAACCGCTACCTCAGCAGTTTCGCCATCGACCCCAAGAACGCTGACCACGTCTACCTCACCGTCAACGGCTTCTCCCGGCAGTGGACCGAAGGGCCCGGCGCCGGCGTCGGCCATGTCTTCGAGTCCACCGACGGCGGCACCACCTGGAGGGACATCTCGGCGAACCTCCCCGATGTGCCGGCGGACTCCGCGGTCGTCACACCGGGCGGTGGCCTTGCCGTCGGCACGGACCTCGGTGTCGTCTACCGGGCGCCGGGCCGTACGACGTGGCAGCGCGTCGGCTCCCTCCCGGCGGTCGCCGTGCTTCAGCTGAGGCTCAGCCCGAACGGCAAGACCCTCTACGCGGCCACCCACGGCCGTGGCATCTACACCATCGGCATACGCAACCTCAGCTGAGCCACACACCATCAGGAGGGGGGAACCCGGATCCGGCTTCGGACTCCGGGGTCACCCCTCCTTCGGGTACGGCACCACGCTGATCCTCAACGTGAAGGCCGCCCATGCCGCGCCCGCCACGTCCGGCGCCTTCGCCAGCACGGTGACTGTGGCCGCACCCGCCCACACCCCGGCGCACCACGGCGACGCTTGGCCGGTACCGTCCGCGTCGACCCGCCACCCCGAAGCCGGCACGAGAACGGGCGCGGAGCTGTGCACAATCGTCCGCCGCCAGTCGTCCATACGCGGCCGCAGCACCAGGGCCACCACCGTCCTGGGCCCCTGCTCGCCGGCCCACCTGTCGACAGGTCCGACGGGGCTACCGGAGGTACCTGCCGCGCCGCCGCCCGCCGACCCACTGCACGCCGTCAGCACGATCACACCGGCGACCGCCAACCACCCGGCCCAGCAACGCGTCCCGCCACCTCCGGACCAATTCGCCCGTCCCATCGACCGTGAACGCCGCGCAGAGCAGCACCGGGGCCGCGGCCAGGGCAAAACACGCCGCGAGCGGCAGATGCCCCAACACCAGACCGACCACGGCTGTTCCGCCCGAGGACCCGGCATTGACGGCGGTGTTGACCCATGCGCCGGCCTGCGTACGGCTGCCCGCGCCGACGGACTCGTCCGCGATCAGATACGCCGTGGTCAGGGCCGGGGCGACGAACAGTCCGGCGACGGCGACCGTGCCGACCAGCACGTACAGGTTCGGCGACAGCCCGGCCGCGAGCAGGGACAGCCCCAGGGCGACGGCAAGTGCCGCCAGTCGCAGCCGACTCGACGCGCGCCACGAGACGGCGCCGTAGGCCAGACCGCCGACCGCGCTCCCCGCGGAGAGCGCCGCCAGCACCCAGGCGGCGGCCGCATCCTGGTCCTGCCGGTCGGTGAAGGCCACAGCCAGCAGATCCAGCGCCCCCAGGCACAGCCCCACCCCGGCCGCCACCGCCACCGCGTGCCGCAACCCGGCCAGGCCGGGCAGTCGTTTGCCGGACGGTGCCGCAGGCAGTGGCTTCGTCGCCGGAGCGCGGACGACCGTACCGTGTACGGCAGGAGAGGCCACCAGGGCCGACGCTCCGACCAGCACCAGCGCGGCACTGACCGCCACGCCGGCCGCGGGTTCGGTGAACTTCACCAGCAGACCCACCAGCAACGGCCCGGTGACGAAGAGGAGTTCCTCGGCCACGCCGTCCAGGCTGTAGGCGCGCTGGAGCAGCTCCCGGTCGGGCATGAGGCTGCTCCACAGGGTCCGCATCACGGGCCCCAGCGGTGGTGCGCAGGCGCCGGCGATCACGGCCAACGCCCCCAGCAAGAACCCCGACGCACCGGGCCGCCAGGTGACGTGGGCCAGGATGGAGAGGAGCAGCGCATACGCGATGGCCATGGGCGGCAGTGCGTGCCGTGGCCCGTACCGGTCGATCAGCGCGGCACGGGCGGGGGAGAGGACGACGCTCGTCGCCCCGAACAGGGCCATGACGGCGCCTGCCACGGAGTACGAACCGGTGGAGCCCTTGACCGCCAGCATCAGGGAGAGGGAGACCATCCCGTACGACAGTCGTCCCAGCAGCGCGGCACCGAAGGTGCGGGAGGCATGACGGGTGCGCAGGACCGTTGCGTACGAGGGAGCGCGAGAGGGCGTGGGCGAAGGCGAAGGCATGAGGATCGTTCCTCGGGAAGGCAGCGCGGACCTGTCGCGCTGTGTGCTTAACGGGACACCGGAGCGCCGCGCCCGGCGTGACGGGCGCGGTCAGTGCGGGGTCCTACGCACAGAGGAGGAACATGCGCGCAAATCTAGCAGGAGGCCGGCGAGCGGCACATGGCTCGGCCGACGCCCGGCGGCCCCACGGCCGTCGCGCCGGCTCACCCGGCGTTCGCACCGAACCCGTTCCGCTCCGCCCACGCGGTGAGTGCCATGGCGATCGCCTCCGGCTGGTCCTCCGGTGCCAGGTGACCGGCCGGACCGCAGTGCACGGTCTCCAGGCTCGCGATGTTCGCCGCGCACCACGCCGCCATCTCCTCCCCGATCATCAGCGTCGGTGAGGTGTCGAAGGTCAGCAGCAGCTTCGGTACGTCGGTGCTCCGTGCCAGCCAGTCGTCGTACTCCTTGATGCGGGCGACCACATCGGACGGCGCGCCGTCGAGCGGCATCGCCCGCGACCACTCCAGCAGCGGGCGTCGGCTCCCGGGGGTCGGGTACGGCGCGCGGTACACCGCCAGGTCCTCGTCGCTCAGTGCGGTCAGCACGGTTCGGCCGAAGGCCTGCTCGATGAAGACGTTCTGTTCGAGCACCAGTGACTCGCCGACCCCGGGCGTACGGAACGCCTCGAAGCGGGACCGCGCTGCGGCCGGGAACTCGGCCCAGGACATCGGCCGCACGATCGTCTCCATGAACGCGAGTCCGCGGGTCCGGCCCGGGTGACGGGCCGCCCGGTCGAAGGCGAGCGCGCCTCCCCAGTCGATGCCGACCAGTACGGCGCGGTCGAGCCCGAGGGCGTCGAACCAGGCGTCGAGATACCGGGCGTGATCGGCGAATCCGTACGGGATGTCGGGCTTGCCCGAGCGGCCCATGCCGATGAGGTCGGGGGCGAGCAGCCGGGCGGGCGCGCCGATCCGGGGCAGGATATTGCGCCAGAGATGGGAGGAGGCCGGGTTGCCGTGGAGGAAGACGAAGGGGATTCCGGTCGGATTGCCTGTCTCTTCGTAGTGCACCGTCGAGTCGAGGACATTCAGGGTCGGCACGGTCGGCCACCTTCACATTTCGTTGGTGAGGCTAACGTTTATGATACTAACGTTTACGGCGCTCATGAAGCTACATCGTTAGGGTCACTAACGCAACAGGTATGATCGGGTCATGAGCAAGAAGGCGGACACGGGCGCCGACGACATGACGGACGGCAGCGGCGACCGGGCGACAGCGGCCGGACTGCGAGGCCTGCCGAGCCGGCTGCTGGGGCTGACCGCGGCGCAGGCCGACCGTCTGGTCGGCGAGGGGCTGGCCGGTGCGGACGCGCGGAAATGGCACTACGCCGTACTCGTCGCCCTGCAGGAATCAGGTCCGGCCAGCCAGGCCACGCTGAGCCGGCGCACCGGCATCTACCGCAGCGACCTGGTCGCCGTCATCAATGAACTCGCCGAACGCGGCCATGTCGATCGCGCACCGGACCCCGCCGACCGGCGGCGCAACGTCATCACGATCACCACGCAGGGCCGCCGCCACGCGCAGCGGCTCGACAAGCTGCTGGCGGGCGTGCAGGACCAGCTGCTCGCACCGCTCTCCCCGGCCGAACGCGCCCAACTGACAAGCCTGTTGGCGCGGATCCTGGACCACCATGCTCAGACGGCGCGGCGGGCGTCAGGCGGACCGACCACCTGACGCACTCTCCAGGATCTCCCCGGCGGTCCGTCGCAGCCGGGGCAGGAACCGGCCGACCTCCGCGCCGCGGCGCAGGAGGTCGTCGGTGGACGTGATGCCGAGATCGGCGACGGCGGCGCGGAAGGCCGGCATGCGCGCGGCGTGCAGCCCGGGCGCGTCCGCGGCCAGGACGGTGTGGCAGCGGGCGAAGGTTGCGATGATCCAGAAGACCGCTTCACGGTGGTCGCCCCGGTCGACGAGCAGCCGGCTTCCGTCGACGGCGATCGGCCGCGCCTGCACGGTGAGGTCGCTGCTGAAGAAGAACGGCGTCCTCGCGACCGCGGCCGTGGCATCGAAGGTACGGGTCAGTTCGGACAGGTGCTGCCGGACAGTGGGGGCGGAGAGCTGTGCGCAGCCCAGGAGTTCCAGGAGTTCCGGGTAGAGCGACGGATGCCCGTACTCGGTCAGTACCTCGCGGGCGGCGAGGTAGCGCAGCCGCACGGTGGGATTGCGCAGTGCGGCGACCAGCAGGACGTGGGTGGTCACCCCGGTGGGGAACAGCCAGCCGGTCACCTGCTCGTGGAACGGCGCGGAGGTGTCGAACGCGGCGAGCCGGGACTCGATGCGGTGGAGGGCGTCCTCGCACCGGCGGCGGACCCATGGCCGTTCGGCGAACCGTGGTGAGACGGCTGCGTGCAGGGCACGCAGCCGGCCGGTGGGGTCGGCGATGACCGTGTCATGACGGAAGCTGCCCGCCAGATGGTACGAGGCGAGGACCTCGTCCGCCGAGGCGAGATCCGCCCACGCCACGTAGGTGATCTCCAGCAGGGCGCCCCGGGAGCGGAGCTTGCCGGGTTTGACCGGCGGTTCGTCCCCGGCGAGGACGACGACGATGTCGACATCGGAGGACGGTGACAGCTCGGCGTCGTCCGGCAGTCCGACGGTGGATCCGCTGAAGTACGCACCGCGGAAGCCGGGTTCGGGGCGGGCGTGCTCGGCGACCCATCGGGTCGCGGCGGATCGTGCCGCTCCGACTTTCACCACGGTCCTCCTCGACGGCGTCCGGTGCCGGGAGCAGTCAACACGGTCGGCAGGGCGTTGTCAGTGTCCGCTGGTACCTATGGGTACATGAACACCGATCTTGCCCACCCCGCTGAACTGGCGGCACTCCGCGCAGCCTTCGAGGCCGACGCCCCTCTCGGCTGGGACCGGGTGCATGCCTTCGAGGCGGAGCACGGCATCGTCCTGCCGGAGCCGTACCGCACCTTCGTCGCGGAGATCTCCGACGGCTCGTACACGGGGCCGCCGGACTACGGCCTGATGCCGCTGGCCGAGCAGCCGGACGACGGCAGGGAGGCCGACGGCGAGCGGTGCCTGGCCGAGCCGTTCCCGTTGACGGAGGCATGGGTGTGGGAGGAGGACGACCGCCCGGAGGAGGAGCTCGAACCGCTCCTCGACCAGGTCTTCGGTCATGGCTCGATCGTCCTGGGCACCGATGGCTGCGGCATGGACTGGCACCTCGTTGTCACCGGACCCCATCCCTCTTCTTCGGAGGGAATCCCCGCCTTCAGGCGGGGAGGGAATCCGGTCCTGAACCCTGCGGCGCGGAGCGCCGCGGTTTCGCTCCGGAGTGCCTCGCCCGCGGAGCCGTGCTCAGTCGGGCCGCTTCTGGTTCTCGATGTAGTCCTTGACCACGTGGAGGGGTGCGCCGGCGCATGACCCCGCGAAGTAGGAGCCGGACCAGAAGCGGCCGTGCATGATGGCCTGGTTGACGTGGCCGGTGAACTCCTCTCTTCGCAGCGTGTCAGTATCTCGTCGTTGAAGACGGTCCGCCGGTACCTGGTGACGAACACCAATTGCGTGTGGAGGTGGTGGACGACGTGACAGCCGCGCCGTACGTCGGGGTTTGGTTCCCAACGTGGTGACATGAACCAATGTTACGGTTAAGGTCGATTCGAGTCGGAGGGGGTGGGCTGAATGATCCGTGCGTACACGTTCCTCCTGCGGCCCACCGCCCGGCAGGAACAAGCGCTCGGTGAGATGCTGCGCGATCACTGCTCGCTCTACAACGGCGCGTTGCAAGAGCGTCGTGACGCCTACCGGCACGCCTCGAAGACGACGGTCCGATACGGGCAGCAGTCGGTGCAGCTCAAGGAGATCCGGGCATGCGACCCGGAGCGTCAGGGCCGTTGGTCGTTCTCCAGCCAGCAGGCGACGCTGCGGCGTCTGGACAAGGCGTTCGCGGCGTTCTTCCGCCGTGTCAAGGCCGGTGAGAAGCCGGGCTATCCGCGTTTTCGTGGACTTGGCCGGTTCGACACGGTGGAGTTCCCCAGGGACGGAGACGGCTGCCGTTGGGATGCCACCGCGCACGACCCGGTCACGCGGGTGCGCCTGCAAGGTGTCGGGCACGTCAAGGTGCACCAGCACCGGCCGGTGGTCGGCCATGTCAAGACGGTCTCGGTCAAGCGTGAGGGCAAGCGCTGGTATGTGATCCTGACCGCTGAGCGGCCCCGGCCCGAGCCGCTGCCCGCGACCGGCAGCGTGGTCGGCATCGACCTGGGCATTGCCAACTTCCTCGCTCAGCTCGAACGGCGAGTTCGTGCCCAACCCGCGTCACGGGCGAAAGGCCGCAGCGAAGCTCGAAGCAGCTCAGCAGGCACTGAGCAGGTGCAAGCGCGGAAGCAAGCGCCGCCGCAAGACCGTGGAGAAGGTCGCTACCCTGCACCGCAAGGTGCGCCGCCAACGGCTCGACCACGCCCACAAGACCGCGCTCGACCTCGTACGCGAACACGACCTCATCGCGCACGAAGACCTCAAGATCCGCAACATGAGCAAGGCCCCCGAACCGAAGCCCGACCCCGACAAGCCGGGCAGCTTCCTGCCCAACGGGGCCGCGGCCAAGGCCGGGCTGAACCGCTCGATATCGGATGCCGGATGGGGGGTGTTCCTCGCGATCCTGAACGCAAAGGCTGAGAGTGCCGGGCGGGAAGTGATGGCCGTGGACCCTCGCAACACCTCCCGGCGATGCCCCGAATGCGGGCATACCACCAAGGAGAACCGGCCCACACAGGAGACGTTCCACTGCGTCTCGTGCGGCCACAGCGCGCACGCGGACACCGTCGGTGCTCTCAACGTCCTACGGGCCGGGCTGGTCCGTCGCGAAGCCCAACCGGCATAGCGAGAAGCCACCCCGTTCACGGGGTGGAGGAGTCACCGCGGTCACATCTGGCACATCACCGGTGAGGGGGCCCTGCCGTTCGGTGCCGAGTTCGGCTTCACCACCGGTGAACCGGGATTCGCGGGATGGGTGGCGCACTGGGCCGCGAACAAGCCGTGGTTCGATGCTCCGGATGACGAGTCCGGCGCTGCGTAGAGCGCGTGCCGGGCGGCGTCAGGCTGTTCCTGCTCCGCGACCGGGCGGGCCGGTGACCCCGGCGGCACGTGGCAGGCGGGGCGCACGGGCCGGGAGTCAGGACGCGGACGGTGCCATTTCGGGTGCGGCGGAAGGCTCGCCTGCAGCAGCAGATGCGGACGGGCGGTGCGGCGCGGATTCCGCGCCGCACCGCCCGTACCGGCGTCTGCTGCCGTTCTGCCTGGTCAGCGTCCTGCCTGCAGCGCCGCCCAGGTGCCGCTGCCGACGATCCCGTCGACCGTCAGCCCGTGGCCGCTCTGATAGGTGCGTACCGCCGTCACCGTGTCCGGGCCGAAGCTCCCGTCGGCGTCCACGGTCGTGCCGAGCGCCGCGGTCAGCGAGCGCTGGAGCCGCTTCACGGCCGCGCCCGTGCCCCCCTGCTTCAGCGTCGGCACGGTCCCGGCCGACAGCAGCGCCGTCCAGGTCCTCGCGCCGACGACGCCGTCGGCGCGCAGTCCGCGGGCCGTCTGGAACTTCTTGACCGCGGCCAGTGTGCCCGGGCCGAAGCTTCCGTCCACTGCGCCTGCGTCGAAGCCCTGCGCGGTCAGCAACTTCTGCACCGCCGTGACCTGGGCGCCCGTCGATCCGCTCTGCTGGGTGGCGTACGAGGCGAAACTCAGCCCGTCACTGCTGCTGCTGCCGCCGCTGTCGTCGCCCCCGACGTAGCGCATGTAGCGGGCCCAGTCCCAGTACGGGCCCGGGTCGGTGTGGTCGTTGCCCGCTGCCTCGCTGTGGCCGATGATGTGCGCCCGGTCCTTCGGGATGCCGTACCTGTCGCACAGGGCGCTGGTGAGGGCGGCCGAGGAGCGGTACATCGTGTCCGTGAACCAGGAAGGGTCGTCGATGAACCCCTCGTGCTCGATGCCGAGCGCCGAGGCGTTCGAGCCCCGGGCGTGGTACGCGGTGTCGCTGTTGCGGACCATCTGGGTGATCTGCCCGTCGGAGGATCGGATCACGTAATGGGCGCTCACCTCGGCCGTGGGGTCCTGGAACCAGTTGATCGAGCCCGAGTACGAGCCCTGCGTGACATGGATGATCACCTTGCTGATCGGCGCCGACCGGCCCTTGGTGAAGTTGTTCGGGTCGGCCGGGACCCACAGTGCCGACGGGTAGTCGGGGCTCTGGGTGCGTACCCCGCTGTCGGAGAAGGTGCCCTTCTCCGGGGCCACCGGGCGGGCGGTCACCGAGACCCGCTCGCCGCCGGGGACGGTGGTGACGATCCCGTTCTTGAGGAACGTGTAGACGGCGTCGGCATAGAGGGCGGCGGCGCGGCCCGTCGTGCCGCTGTACCGCGCCACGGCCGGGTACCAGGCGTCGATGTCATCGCGCTCGTCGCCGTCGAGGCCGATGCGGTCCGCGTACGCGCGCAGCACGGCCGCGCCGCCGAGGATGTTGGCCGCGGTGTCCCGACGGAGCTTCGACAGCGGCGTGCCGGTGAGTGCGGCCGCCGTTTCCAGCGTGTGGTTCCCGGGGTTGCTGACGAGGTGCATCACGCCGTACCCGTTCGCCTGGCTGGGGCGCCCGGCGTGGCCGTCGAGGTGCGTCTCGCTGTAGCCGACGGCGGCGAGCAGATCGCGCGGTACGTCGAACTCCCGTGCCGCCTGCGCGAACGCCTGGTTCATGGAGTGGCGGGCGGAGACCGGAGGGGGTGCGGCGAAGACCGGCGTGCCGGTCGCGGCGAGCGCGGTGGCGGTGAGGGCCGCCAGCACGGATGCGCGGCCCCTCGTGTGGGCTGCGGCGCGTCTGGGCATACCTGCTCCTGCTGTGTGGGGGAGAACGAACGGCCCCCGGACCCGAGTGGGGTGGGTCGAGGGCCGCGAAGCGGGCTCAGGCTATCCATGCGTCCAGGGCATGAAAATCATTTACCTGCGTGTCGAACTCCCTTTCACTCCAACGCGGTTGACCGGTGAGCAGCAAGCCGCCCGGCGACCGTGCAACCGGTCGCCGAGCAGCCTGACTTGGCGTCAGATATGTGCCGCGCCTCGCGCTCGCTCCGCGACGAGCTGCAGCGCGACATCGATGATCAGGTCTTCCTGACCGCCGACATACCCTGCCTCGCCCACCCTTCACAGGATCTCGTGCGCCGGGACGCCGTACCGCTCGCCGGCCCGTTCCGCATGCAGCAGGAAGCTGGAGTACACCCCGGCGTACCCCTGCGTGATCGCCGCCCGGTCGGTGTACGACAGCCGCGGGATGAACGGCCGGGCGACCTTCTCGGCGGCCAGCACCTTCTGGGTGTCCACCCTGGTGGATACGCCCATCTGCGCCGGCACCGGCACCAGGATCTCGGTCGGCGAATTGCCCGCGCCCGCGCCCAGCGCGCACAGGGTGCCGTCGATCTGTCGGGCCCCCGCCTCGTACGCCGCCAGGGAGTTCGCCGCACCCAGGGCCAGGTTCTGGTGGGCGTGGATGCCGACCCGGGCGTCCGTACCGAGCTCGGCGACCAGCGCCGCCACCCGGTCCCGGCCCTGGTTCGGAAGCAGAGCACCAGCCCAGTCGACGACGTACACGCACTGGCATCCCGCGTCCGCCATGATCCGCGCCTGCCGGGCCGGCACCTCCGGCGTCACCCGGTGCGACAGCATCAGGAAGCCGATCGTCTCGGTGGCGCATCGCGTGACTGCCGTCGCGCGGCGTCGAGATACGGGGCGTATTCGGGCGTTCCGGCAACGCAGCGAGGTGCCGTAGCTCCTTCGTGCGCCCGCCAGGGACGACGGGACAGCCCTTGGGTCAGACGCTACGGGAGAGCTCCTCGGCGGCGGCCAGCATGCCGGTGACCGAGGCGCGCGCCACCTCTTCCCGGGTGGTGATCAGGTTGACGCACAGCTGCATCGCCGGATCGGCCGAACGCAGCGGCACGGCCACCCCGAAGGCACCCGGCTCCACCCGGCCGAACGTCATGGCGTACCCGCGCTCGCGCACCTCGGCGAGCTCGGCCGAATCGTCCGGCGACGGCGCCCGGAACGAGGCCAGCGCCAGACCGGCCGCGCAGACCCCGATCGGGTTGCGGCTGCCGACCCGGTAGGAGAGGTGGTAGTCCACCGACTGCGGCTCCGCCACCGCCACCGCCACCGCGTCGTCACCCTCCGCGGCGATCAGCGCGACCGTGGCCCTCAGTTCGTCGGCGGTCCGCCGCAGCACGGGCAGCGACGCCTCCCGGATCCCGGCCGCATAGCCACGCGCCAGCGCGGCGGTGCCGGACCCCGCCCGGTAGCGGCCGTCCGCGCCCCGGAACATCAGTCGGAACTCCGCCAGGGTGGTCAGGATGCGGTACGCGATGGTGCGCTGCACGCCCAGGCGGTCCGCCACGTCCTGCACCGCGAGTCCGTGCGGCGTCCCGGCCACCAGCCCGAGCGTGGTCAGACCCCGGGCCAGAGTCTGGGACCCGGTGGTGCGGGAGGAGGTCTTGTCGGGAACCGGGTTGTCGCTCACCCGGCAATCCTAGGGCGTGTGCGCACCGCGCCGTCGTCCGCCGGAAGGCCGCCGCCGCTGTCGGCCGGGCCCGTCCCGGCGGGCGCGGGGTCGATCGTTCCCGGTTCCTACCAGCGGTCGCGGTGGATGACGTCGGCCACCGGGCGCCGCCGCACCGGCCCGAAGTTGCCCTGCGGCCACCCCACCGGAATCGCGGCGAAGGTCTGCATGTCCTCCGGGATGCCGAGGGCTTCCTTCCACTCCTGCTCCAGCATCAGATGCCAGATGGTGATGTTCGCCGCGAGCCCCAGCCCTCGCGCGGCCAACAGGATGTTCTGCACGCCCGGGTAGACGCAGGAACCCTCGGCGAGCGCCTGGAACCGCGTCTGCGTGTTCATCATGTGCTCGGTCCCCGCCGGACCGAGCGCCTGCGCGTAGGCCACCAGTCCCTCCTCCTCGATCCGCGGCTCCGGGAACCGGTAACAGGGGACGATCAGCGCGGGCGTGTCGGCGAAGTGGTCACGCTGGTACTCGATCGCGGCGACCATCCGGCCGTACGCGGCGTCGTCCATGCCCTTCGGCGCGTATTTCCCGGTGGTCGCCAGATAGGCGTCCACACACCGCTTCCACAAGGGCGTCAGACGGGCCATCACCTTCCTGTCCGTCACCACCACGTACTCGTAACACTGCATGTTGCCGCCGCTGGGACCCCAGACGGCCGCCTGTACGAGCTGCTCCAGCGTCTCCTCCGGCACGGGATCCGGCTTGAGGCGTCGCATGGCGCGCATGGTGGACATCGTTGCGAAGAGGGCGGGTCCGTCGGTCGCGGACTCGACGGTCTGAACCGTTTCGATGGTCATGATCGCGGAGTGTACGGGCGAAGCTCCCGCAGGGGGAGGCCCGTTGGCCGGGGCCGTCCGGCTCCCGTCCGTGCGGAACCGGGGGATCTCACCGTCGTCAACGGCGCCGCCGGCAGCGTCGCCACCGACCTCGGCCCACACGGCCCGAGCCGAGCCGGTCTTCGCCGGCGAGCACGGCACGGTGAGTACGCCCTCGCAGCAGAGGGAGTTCGGCGCCACCATGGAAGCCGGCCGGTTCCTCACCATCGGTGAGTCCGACCACTGGGCCGTCCTGGAACGCCCCGACGACGCGGCGGATCTCGTGGCCCGCTTCTGCACCGACCACCTCCCCCGCACCGCCCCGGTCCTCGCCGTACTGCAGCCCCGGCAACGGGCCGAACACGGTGCGGCGATCACCTGATCCGCCCCGGGTCATCGGATCGGCCGCGGACATCCGTCAGGCTGATCGCAGGGCGTGCGAAGGTCCCCGCCAGGACCCGGCGTTGGCGTTCCGTCAAAGGCGTGAGGAAGACCACCGCGTCGGGCCGGGTCTCCTCGCGGGTCGCGGCAACGTCGCGGACCTGTCCGTAGCTCATGAGGGTCCGGGAGCAGTACGGCAGGCGCATCTTCTTCGCGCCGCCGGCAGAGAAGCCTCGGCGCCGCACGGACTGCGCCACCACCCGCGCACCCCGCGCCGTCAGCTCGGCAGCGGCCGCGTCCACGAGCGGGGTGAAATCCTTCCGCTTGGCGGAGAAACACCCGACGACCACCATCCTGGCCCCAGCGACATCCAGCGGTGCGGCAGGCCGAACAGCTCCCGCCGCTCGCGCACGTCGGCGGGGCCGGTGATCCCGTCCGAGCTTCCGGTACAGGCCCACACCGTAGACGCACCGATACCCGCGGCGAGCCGGGAGCAGGCCGGCTAGGCCGTCGGGATCCATACGCGCATGGCTCCGGCCCCCCGGTTCGCCCATACCGCGTACGGCACCGCGGTCAGCTCACCAGCCGTCACCACTGTGACGCCGCCCAGCAGTTCGGGGCGGTGCCCGGCCCTGAGCGGGGTCTCCCGGTCGAGGGCCACCGTGTCCAGGCGCCGGGTCTGGTCGGCGGACTCCAGGCAGTACACGACGGGCCCGCGCTCGATCGCGACGCAGCCGCGCACCGCGTCGACGCGCGGGTCGGGGTGGGTCAGTCGCGGTTCCATCGGCAGATCGAGCACGACGGTCTCGCCCCGCTGCCAGTCGCGGCGCACCCGCAGCCAGCCCGCCTCGGCAGCGACGGGCGCACCGTCCAGCGTGGCGCCGGAACACCAGGCGGGGATGCGCAGGGAGAGCGTCCAGGTGCCGGGCCGGACGGCGGTCACGGCGATGCGCCCGTCCCACGGGTAGTCGGTCCGCACCGACACGGGCCCGTACGTCCCCGTCGCGTACTGGTGCAGCTGTACGCCCTCCCGGTCGGCGCCGGTGCTCGCGACGTAGTGCGGGAGCGAGGCCAGCAGTCGCATCACGTTCGGCGGGCAGCAGGCGCACCGGAACCAAGGGGTGCGGCGAGCGGACTGGTCGTCGCGGTGGCCCTCGTACCCCTCCCGGACCTGGAGCGGGTTGACATACAGCCAGCTGTCTCCGTCGAGCCCCGCCCCGGCGAGGAATCCGTTGAAGAGCGTGCGCTCGATCAGATCCGAGTAGCGGGCCTCGCCGGTGAGCAGCGCCAGCCGCCAGCTCCACTGGATGGATGCGATGGCGGCGCATGTTTCGGCGTACGCGCGGTGCGGCGGCAGTTCGTACGGATCGCCGAACGACTCCAGCTCGTGCCGGGCGCCGAGCCCGCCCGTGAGGTACGTCTTCGTCGCGACCATGGCGTCCCACAGCCGCACGGACGCGTCCCGCAGGCTGCGGTCGCCGGTCTCCGCGGCGAGATCGGTGGCACCCGCCAGGAGGTAGAGCTGGCGGACCGCGTGCCCGGTGACGGTCTCGGCCTCGCGTACAGGGGTGTGGTCCTGCCAGTAGGCGGCCCCGGGGAAGCTCTTCTCGCCGTCGCCGAGGAGTCCGTGCCCGCGCCGCTCCACGAAGTACGCGGCGAGGTCCAGCCAGCGTCGTTCACCGGTCTCCCGGTGGAGTTCGACGAGCGCGGTCTCGATCCCCGGGTGCCCGCAGACGCCGTCGACGCGCCGGTCCGTACCGAATACGGAGTCGATGTGGGCGGCGAACCTCTCCGCAACGGCGAGGAGTTCGCGTCCGCCCGTGGAACGGTGGTGGGCCACGGCCGCCTGGATGAGGTGCCCGGCGCAGTAGAGCTCATGGCCCCAGTCCAGCTCCTGCCACCGCAGCCCGGGGCGGGCGACCTGGTAGTACGTCTGCAGATAGCCGTCCGGGTCCTGGGCCGCGCCGAGCAGCGCGGTCAGCCGGTCCACATCGGAGGCGAGCCGGCCGTCTCCCGTCGCGTCGGGGTCGGCCAGTTGCCAGGACGCCGCCTCCAGCCACTTGTGGACGTCGGAGTCCTGGAACGGGAAGTCCCCGGTGAAGTCGCCGTCCCCGGTCGCCGCCGCGCGCAGGTTCCCCAGGTTTCCGGCCTCTTCGAGCCTGCGGGGCCCCTGCGGGATGCTCACCTCCGCGTTGGTACGGCGACGGGCGGCCCAGAAGCCGCCGCTGATCCGGGCAGGGGTGACGGGATGCAGCACGGTGTGCGCGGTGCTGCTCGGGCGTATCGGTCCGGCGCTCATGGGCGGGGACGATAGCGATACGACCGGTCGAACAGAGGGGGGCCGCCCGTCGACCGGGCGACCCCCCTCGGGCTGTACGGGATCAGTTCTGTGCGTTCACGTCCACGCGCACGATCTGCGGGTCGTGGTCGCTCGCCTGGTCGGCGAACTCCGCGTTGATGTGCACCACGTCGTAGTCGAAGCGGAGCACGCCGGGGCTGGTCAGGATGTGGTCCAGCGTCTGCGAGTTGCCCTCGTACACATAGCTGTACTGCTCACCCACCGGCAGCGTGGTGATCAGCGGCTTGAGCACCTTGCCGTCGGTCAGTGCGTCCATCGTCGGCGAGAACGCGAAGTCGTTGAGGTCCCCGAGGGTGATGACCCGCGCCGACTTGTCCGCCGTCAGCAGCGACTTGACGAAGGTGTTGACCTCCGCCGCCTGCTTGACGCGCTTCGTCTCCGAGCTGCGCTTCGGCTCCTGGTAGCGACCGTGCAGGGGCTGGTCGCCACCCTTGGAGGCGAAGTGGTTGCCGATGACGAACACCGTCTTCCCGTGGAAGCGGAACTCGCCGACCAGGGGCTTGCGGCTGTCCGCCCACGCGTCGCTGGCCGGAGCGATGCGGCCGGGCGATGCCGAGAGAGTGACGCTGTTCTTCGTCTTCACCACGGTCACGGGGGTGGTCGCATCGCCGCCCGCGCGGTCCACGAAGTCGACGCGCTCGGGGTTGTAGAGGAAGACGTTACGGATGTTGCCGCCGGGCTCGCCGCCGTCCTTGTTGTTCTCGGGGGCGATGTAGCGCCATGCGTACTTCGGGCCGCCCGCCTTGACGATCGCGTCGGTGAACCGCTTGAGCGTCGCCTCGGAGCCGACCGTGCCGTCGTTCACCGCACCGTTGTCGTCCTGGATCTCCTCCAGCGACACGATGTCGGGGGAGGAGAGGTTGACCGCGACGCCCGCGGCGAGGGTGTCGAACTTGGCCTGCTCGTCGTTCGCGTCCAGGTTCTCCACGTTGTACGTGGCGACCGCGAGCTCCTTGTCCTTCTGCTTCCGGGTGACCTCGCGCTTCAGGTGGTGGTCGGTGAGCGTGCCCAGCTCGGTCGCCTGGAGGTTGTAGCCGCCGAAGGAGGCGTAGTCCATGACGCCGGTGGTGGTGCCGGACAGCTCGTCGCCGACGTTCGCGACGGGGAAGGGGCGGGTGGTGTCCAGCGACATCACCTTGATGCGACCGGTGTTCTGGTCGGTGTACGAGGAGTAGAGCGTGCCGCCGCGCTGCGTCGGGTTCTCGTTCGGCTTGACCGTCACCCAGACCTCGTCGTACGCGGTCGTCGCACCCGTGACCCGGGCGTCGGCGATCTGCACACGGGTACCTTCGAGCGACTCGTACAGGTCGAGCGCGTACGTCGTCGGGTCGAGGGCCAGCGCGTCGACCGAACCGCCGCTTGCCGAGGGGGCATATGTGTTCGGCACGGACGCCGCGTCGAGCACGACCGGCGCGGGCAGCGCGTTGCCCGACGACAGGACCGTGACCCTGGGGGCGGTGATCTCGGTGATCGACTGGGTGGTGGTCGACGGGTAGTACTCGTCCACCTTGCCGCTGACCAGCACGGAGTCGCCCACGGCGACGGACGGTGCGGTGGAGCCGGTGAAGACGAAGACACCTTCGCTGGTCCGGGGGTCCGCGTCCGGCGTGGCGTCCTGGATCCAGAAGCCGCGCGAACCGCTGGTCCGCACGCCGGTGACGATGCCGGGGACGCCGGTCACCGACTGGCCGTTCAGCGGCGAGACGCGGGTGGTGCCCTGGATGTCGTGCACCCGCACGGTGCCGGGCTCGGTCGGGTTGCCGGGGTCGCCCGGGCTCGTTCCGCCGGACGTCTCACCGGCCGCGTTGACCGGTGTCGGGGCGCCCGCGGTCAGGTCGGCGGCATTGTTGTCGGTGTCGGCGAGCGACGTACCGCGCGCCACGGAGGCGGTGGCGGAGGCGCCCGCAGCCGGGCCACTGCCCTCCCGCACGACCGCGGAGCCGTAGCCGACGAGGTCCACGATGCGGGTGTCGGCGGCGCAGTCGGCCGCGGTCTTGCAGGTCAGCGGGGTGGTTCCGGAGACGAGGGCGACGGTGCCGCTGGCCGCGGCCATCGCCACGGTGCCGGTCGCGTCCGGGGTGGGCAGGGCGACGGTGCCGCCGGTGCCCGCGGCCTGGGCGACCAGGTAGCGGCCGCCGGGCGCGACGGACCCGGTCAGCGCGGAGACCTGCCAGAGCGAACCTGCCGACGGCGTGCCGGGCAGGTACTGGACGCTGAAGCCCGAGAGGTCGTACGCGGCCGAGCCGGCATTGGCCAGTTCGACGAAGTCGCGAGTGAGCGTCGCACCCGAGTTGCCCCCGCCCCCGTACACCTCGGAGATCACGGCGGTCGAGGACGGGGCCGCGAATGCGGCAGGCAGCGCGGTCGCCGAGAGGGTCACGGCGACCGCGCCGGCCAACAGGATGGAACGGGGTTTGGATATGTGCACGGTGAGCTGCCCCTCAAAGTGTGATGAGGGGCCACAAGCTATGCGCGTAGACCTGGCTGTGACAAGACATCAGAGGTTAATTCCGGAAAACGCTCCGACGACCCCCGGGTTCGCGCTCGGACTACGGCCGGACCGCGAGTTCACTGACCCTGAAGTGGCCGAGGACGGTGCCGAACGCGAAGTGCCGGCCGGTGTACGGTCCGGGGTCGCGGTAGTTGAAGCGCACTCGCCGGCGTTCCAGAGGTTGTGCAGGCCGGAGGCCCGGCCGGGTCGCTGCTCAGCAGGCAACCAAAAGGTTGCCTATGGTGAGGTGGGACCGGGACGACAGAGAGGCGGTGGGAGGGGTGGCGGCGATGGATGCGATATTCAAGGCGCTCGCCGACCCCAGTCGTCGACAGCTCCTCGACCGGCTCAACGCGCGCGGCGGGCAGACACTGCGCGAGCTGAGCGAAGGGCTGGCCATGAGCCGGCAGGCCGTGAGCAAGCATCTGGCGGTCCTGGAGTCCGCCGTGTTGGTCTCCACCTCCCGCAGGGGCCGGGAGAAGCTCCATTACCTCAACCCGGTGCCCATCCAGGAAGTGGCCGACCGCTGGATCGGCCGGTACGAACGCGGCCGGATGACCGCGCTCTGCCGTCTCAAGGAAGCTCTGGAAGGACAACCGGTCATGGGCAAGCCCGAGTTCGTTTACGTCACCTACATCTAGACCACCGCCGAGAAGCTCTACCAGGCGCTGATCGACCCCGAGTTCATCAAGATCTACATGGGGGGTTACGGCCCCGAGTCGACCTGGGAGGTCGGCGCGCCGGTCCGCTGGAAGATGGACCCGGACGGCGAGTTCGAGGAGGTCGGCCAGCGGGTCCTGGAGGCGGAACCCGGCAAGCGGCTCTCGTACACCTGGCACACCCTGCAGCCCATGCACCGCGTGATGTTCGGCTTCGCCTCGGACGAGGAATGGGAGAAGGCTGTCCAGGAGCGGTCGAAGGTCACCTTCGACATCGAGCCCGCCGAGGAGCCTGAGATGGGCATCAAGCTCACCATCACCCACGACGGATTCGACAGCCCGGACAGCAGGATGCTGGAAGGCGTCAGCGACGGCTGGATCATGATCCTCTCGACGCTCAAGACGCTGCTGGAGGGCGGCAGGTTCGTCTCCGACCCGGATCAGTAGGTCGGGTCCTCCGGACCGGCTGTCGGTGCGGCGTGCTTGGATGCGGGCTGTCGAGGAGGAGGGGAAGCATGACACGTACGACGCCGCCGCGCCCTTGGGATGTGGCCTCGGTCTTTCCGGCGCTGGCGGGCATGGCACGGACGGCCACCCGGCTTCATCCGTCCCCGGGCGATCCCACGGTGCACGAGAGCTCGGTGGGCGGGCCGTTGCTGTGGCCGGCCGACGAGGCCTGGCCGGTCTGCGCCGACGACCATCACCCGCACCGGCTCACGACGTTGGAGGACGTGCGCACACTCCGCCGCATCCTCACGCAGGCGTGGCAGCGGCCCAGGCCGCCGCGGACGAATCTGCTCACCCCTGACGAGCAGACGGTGGTGGACCGGATCCACGCCGGACACGACCCGGCGCTGCTCCCGGCGGAGCCCCTGCCGCTCATCGCGCTGGCGCAACTCTACGCCCGGGATGTTTCCGACCTGCCCTGTCCCGACGGCACGGACATGCTGCAGGTGCTGTGGTGCCCGTTCACGGAGATCGAGGACTCGCCGTCGGCCGTGCACCTGAGGTGGCGGCAGTCCGGCAGCGTGCGGGACGTCCTCGCCCACCCGCCCGCGCCGGACTTCGTCGGCCTCGACGACTACGTACCTGCCCCGTGCGTCCTGCACCCCGAGCGGGTCGTCGAGTATCCGGCGGCCCATGAGCTGGACCATGCGCTGACCGAGCGCATATACGCGTGGGAGAAGGAGCAGCAACAGGGTGAGGGGCAGGGGCTGAGCTACCGGGGCGATCTGTCGGTCGCCCCGGGCTGGAAGGTCGGCGGCTGGTCCGCCCCCTGGACCTTCTGCGGCCCGATGGAGGTCCGCTGCGACTGCGGCGCCCCGGTCGCACCCCTCCTCACCGTCGACAGCAGCGAATGGGACGGCGAGAGCACGGGCTGGCGTCCTGTCGAGGACAGGGACGACACGGGCCGGCTGCCGTATCCCGACTGGGACTGCCCCACGATGGTGACCGTCGGCCGTGGGTACACACTCCAGGTCTACCGGTGCACCGTCTCGTACGGTCATCCGCCCGTCACGACCCTGCAGTAGTCCTGTCGCTGCGGGCGCTCGGGTGGATCAGCTCCCGGTGCGCTCGGCGATCAGGACCTCCAGGCCGTCCAGGATGCGGTCAAGACCGAACTCCAGAGCCTGGTCCTGTCCTTGGGTTCCGGAGCCGACCGAGGAGGCCGTCGCCGCGGCCAGGTGCGGGTAGTCCGCGCCGTGGTCCAGCAGCACCGTGCCGAGCGCGGCCAGGAGCTGGGCCTCCGGTGCGCTGGAAGGGGCGGCCGCCCGGCTCTGGAGCGCGATGCCCCGAACATGGCTGGTGAGCAGCACCACCGCGTCCATGCGCTCCGCGCCCGTGAGCCCGGTGCCGTCCAGCGCGGAGAGGGCCCGCTCCATCCAGCCGAGTTCCTTCGGGCCCATCAGGCGCGGGCCGACCGTCGCCTCCAGTAGCCAGGGGTGACGGCGGAGCATCTCGACCAGGCCGTACGACCAAGCCGTCAGGCGCGCCCGCCAGTCACCCTCCCCGCCCTCCGGTGCGTCATCCAGCGCCGTTTCCACCATGACGGCGATCAGTTCCGCCTTGCCGGGCAGGTATCGGTAGAGCGACATCTTCGTCTTGCCGAGCTGCTCCGCGACCCGCTGCATGGACACGGCTCCGAGGCCTTCCGCGTCCGCGATCCCGGTGCCGGTACGGGCGATGCCGTCCAGGGTGAGTGCGGGCTTGGGTCCGCGCCGGGGCTGTGGTCCGGGTCCCCAGAGCAGGCGCACCAGGTTTGTCGGGTCGTCCGTCACCGCTGTCTCCTTGCCAGGACCAGAAACTGTGTCTATCGTACACAACAAAAAATAGCGTCCTTAGGACGCAATTTCCGTGGATCAACGTCCCCCGACACAGGAGCACCTGTCATGTCCCAGAAGGTTCTGATCTCCGGTGCGAGCATCGCGGGCCCCGCGCTCGCCCATTGGCTCGGTGAGTACGGTTTCGACGTCACCGTCGTCGAGATCGCCCCGGCCCTCCGTGAGGGCGGACAGGCCGTCGACTTCCGCGGCGCGACCCATCTGACCGTCCTGGAGCGCATGGGCATCCTCGACGAGCTCCGGCGGCTGCGGACCGGCGGCAGCCCCATGCGCTTCGTCGACGAGGCCGGCAGGCTCCGGCTCGAACTGCCCGCAGACTTCGCGGGCGGAGACATCGAGGTCCTGCGCGGCGACCTCGCCCGCGTCCTGTACGAGCACAGCCTGCCCCGCGCCCGGTACCTCTTCGGGGAATCGATCGCCGCGCTGCACGAGGACGAGGACGGCGTGCGTGTCACCTTCCGCGGCGGCGCGACCCGCACCTTCGACCTCGTCATCGGTGCCGACGGGCTGCACTCCAACGTCAGGCGCCTCGCCTTCGGCCCCGAGGACGCGTACGTGCGCCACCTCGGCCACTACGCCGCCACCTGGAGCCTGCCCAACTACGCCGGCTTCGGCTTCGGCGAGGGCTCCATCGGCTGCAACACCCCGGGGCGTCTCGCCTCCGCCGGCACCGACAACCGCAACCCCGACACCGCTCGCGCCTTCTTCGTCTTCGCCGCCGACCGGCTGGACCACGACCGGCACGACCAGCAGGCGCAGAAGGCCCTCATCGCGGAGGCGTTCGCCGGAATCGGCTGGGACGTGCCCCGGCTGCTCGCCACCCTGGAGGACGCCGACGACCTGTACTTCGACTCCATCAGCCGCGCCGACCTGGACACCTGGTCCCGGGGCCGCATCGCCCTCCTCGGTGACGCCGCCTGTGGAGCCACCATCGGCGGCATGGGCACCGGGACCGCGATCGTCGCCGCGTATGTGCTCGCGGGGGAACTGGCCGCCCATCACGGCGACCACGCCACCGCCTTCGCCCGCTACGAGAGCCTGCTGCGCACCTACGCGCAGGGCTGCCAGAAGAGCGGTGACCGGACCGGCCCCTTCCTCGCCCCCGGCTCCGCGTTCGCGCTGCGCCTGCGCAACTGGATGCTCAGCCGTGCGTTCGTCCTCAACTGGATGCTGGAAGAAGGAAGGAAGGTCACGAACATCGAACTTCCCGACTACCGCGCGCACCGGAAATCCGCGCCGTTCACGCGCTGAAGGGGCCTGTCATACGGCTGCAACACGCGGGCAACACCCTCCTTCAAGGGTGTCCATGATGCGGGCAACGGTTTGACCGGGTTACGTCATTCCGGCTACGTTGCGCCACATGCAGCGATCCGCACACCTGACGACGCGAGGTCATGTCGACCTCAAGCGTGTGTGCTCCGCCGCGTGTCATCGGGCCTGAGAGCACGGCGCCCGCGCGAGCGGCCGCAGGGGTGGATGGACGCCCCGGGGCCGGCCCACGGATCTTCGCAGGGCGTTTCTCTCTCCACGGGAGACGTAGACCAACGCTGACCAACCGTCAGCAGAGGTCTGTCACGCCCTCCTTCGAGGAGTGCACGCATCGCGTCACCTGCCATCGAGGACCTGGAAGACACGTGAAGAGTCTGTCTGCGCCCGCCCGCCGCCCCACCCCCCTTCTCCGCTCCGACATGCCGCGCTCCGCACCCGCCCGCCGCGTCTCCGGCACCGGGTCCGTACTGGGCGCGATCCTCGACCACGGCCCGGTCGCCAGGTCCACCGTGGCCCGGCTCACCGGTCTGTCGCCCGCCTCCGTCACGGGCCACGTCGGCCAGTTGCTGGCCCGCGGACTGGTCAGGGAGAGCGCGGAGACCTCCGGCCCCCGGGGGCTCGGCCGGCCCCATATCCCCGTCGAGATCGACACCGGCCGGTACCTGGTGGCCGGGGCGCACATCGCCGTTGCCCACTCCACCCTCTCCCTGATGGACCTGCGGGGCAGAGTCGTCGCCGAGGACCGGCAGCCGCACCGGACCCTGGACCCGCGCCGGATGCTCGACGACCTCGCCGCACGCCTTCCCCGGCTGGTGTCCGCCAGGGCGGCGGGGCGGACCGTTCTCGCTCTGGGTGTCGCCACCGGGCACCGGGTCGACCCCGTCGCCGGGGTGATCGTGGAGCATCCGCTGCTCGGCTGGCGTGAGGTGCCGGTACGGGACATCCTCTCCGCCGCGACCGGGCTGCCCGTTCATGTCGACAGCCACTCCCGGGCGTTGGCGCGGGCGGAGCAGCTGTTCGGCGAGGCGTCCACCCGGACCAGCACCGTCCTGCTGTTCATCGGTGCGGTCGTGGACGCCGCCTTCGCCACCGAGGGCGGCATGCACCGCGGGCCGCGCTCCGGAGCGGGCAGCGTCGCCCATCTGCCGCTCGGGGCAGGGGGATCCGACGGTGGGGAACCCTGCGTGTGCGGGCGGTCCGGCTGTCTCCAGTCCGAGGTGTCGGAGCGGGCGATGGTACGACGCGCGGCCGAACAGGGCCTGCCGGTCGGCTCGTTCCCCGAACTGCTCGACCAGGCGCTCGCCGGGGAACCGCGGGCGGTGACGCTGTTCCGGCGCCGGGCCCGGCTGGTGGGCCGGGCCGCGGCCCTGCTCCTCGACATGGTCGACCCCGAGGTGCTCGTCGTGGTCGAACCGGGGGTGGGCCGGATTCCGGAGTGCCTGGCCGATCTCCGCGCCGAAGTGGCCGAACGCTCCTGGGTCTGCGACGACCCGGAGCGCGCGGTGGTGCCGTCCAGCTTCACCGGCTCCGTCCTGGCCACCGCAGGTGGCGCGGTGGCGCTGGGGGCACTGTACGGGGACCCGCTCGGCCCGTGGTCCGCACTGCCCGCGGTGTCGTAACAGGCCCCGGACACCCGACTTAATTCAGGAAGTTGCATTGTTGACCGGGCCGGAGCGCGGACGCAATGATGGATTCATGACCAGCCAGCAGCGGAATTCTCGGTACGCGCCCCCAGCGGCGCGCTATCGCCGCGCGGCCACGCCGGTGCGTATTGCTGCCCGGCGATTCCGTTGTCGCCCCTGTCCGGGTAGCCGATAACCACTCGCTTCATTGTCCGATCGGTCGCGCACCGGTGTGCGCCGCCTCGATTCGGCCTGCATATCTCGTGTCCGACGGATTCCTCCTGCCGTCATTTCGTTCCGCCCTGCAATCTCGGGAGAGACGTTGACTGTCACTGTGCCCTCATACCCTGCGAGTACCGCCGCGGGAATTGCCCCTGACCGATTCAAACAGGCCTTCCGTCGCTTTCCGGCCGGCGTGGTCGTCGTCACCGCCGACGCCGGTCGCGGCCCCGTCGGATTCACCGCCACCTCGCTCACCTCGCTGTCGCTCGACCCGCCGCTGGTCTCCTTCGGTATCGGGACCAGCACCTCGTCCTGGCCCCACGTCGAGCGGTCCGCGGGCGCCGTCGTCAACTTCCTCGGCGCCGAACAGCAGGCGCTGGCAACGACGTTCGCCACCAGCGGCATCGACCGGTTCGCCGCACCCACCCAATGGCGTCGGCTACCGGAGGGCGAACCCGTGCTCGACGGGGTGGCCGGCTGGCTGCGGCTGGAGACCGAGCGGATCGTTCCGGCCGGCGACCACCGGATCGTCATCGCACGGGTCGTGGACTCCTGGCTCGACGAGGGGCGCAGCCCGCTCCTGTTCCACGACGGCGCCTACCACTCGCTCCGAAACCGCCGACGACCGACGACGAACACCGACACCCCCTCATGACCACTGATCGGAAATTCACCATGTCACGCCATGACATACGCAATGCGGTCGGCCGCCGGTCGTTCCTCGCCCTCACCGGCGGGGCGATTCTGGGCCTCGCCGCCTGCTCTCCGCAGGCAAAGGAGGTCGCCAGTGCGGAGGCGGCCGGAAAGCTGCCCTCGGGCGCACCACCACCCGGCACCAAACTGTCGATAGCGGTGCGTACCACGCGCCTTCAACTGGGTCCCGCCGGATTGCGGAAGGATCTGGCATTCACCGTCTCGCAGTGGCCCAATCTGAACGCGGGGCCCGACATCATCCAAGGATTCCGGGCGCACTCCATCGACTTGGCGGTCAATGCCGGAATTCCGCCGATCCAGGCCCGCTCCATCGGTGTCGGAGCGAAGATTGTCGCGGTGCAGGTACGGAACCACCCCTCCTACGTCTTCGCGACCGCCCCCGGCTCCGACATCAGGACGGTGGCGGACTTCCGCGGCAAGAAGATCGGCTTCTCCCAGGGGCAGGCACAGGGCGTGGTCGTTCTGCGGGCGCTGAAGAAGGCGGGCCTGCGCAACAGCGATGTCGAGCTGGTCGCGCTGCCCAGTACCCAGTTCCTGACCGCCCTGCAGTCCAAGCAGGTCGATGTGGCCCCGCTGGGCGAACCGACGCTGACCAAGTACCTCAGCCAGTACGGCAAGGACGGCGCCCGCGGTGTGACCACCGATGTGGTGGACCTGCTCACCGTCCTGTGGGCACCGGACGAGGTGCTGAACGACGAGGCGAAGGCGGCAGCCGTCCGCACGTTCATCCCTCTGTGGTCCCGCGGCCTGGTGTGGGCGTGGGAGAACAGCGACCAGTGGATCGACACCTACTACGTCAAGGACCAGGGCGTCACCAAGGAGGACGGCAGGCGCATCGTCGCCTCCCTCCACCAACCGCAGTTCCCGGTGAGCTGGGACAAGGCGATCGAGTGGGAGCAGGAGACCGCCGATCTGATGGCCGAGGGCGGCTTCGTGCCGAAGCAGGACGTCGCCGAGCTGTTCGACCGCCGCTTCGAGGGGCTGGCGGCGAAGGCCGTACCGGCCCGGTACCGGGAGCCGTCATGACCGAGCTGCTGTCGCAGGCGCGCACAGCGGACCATCCGCCGTCCGGGACCGCCGCACCGGAGGCCCCGGCTCGGCCGCGCAGGGGTGCCCCGGTCCCCGCGGCCGGGGCGGCCGCCGCCCCCGCCCGCACCACCCGCAGGCGGCTCGGCCCCGGCTGCTCCCTCCCCTTCGGCCGGCTGATCGGCCCGGTGCTGGTGGTCGCCGTGTGGTGGGGAGCCTCTGCCGTCGGCTACCTCGATCCCCGGATCCTGTCCGGACCCGGCGCCGTGCTGTCCACCGCCACGGACCTGATCCAGAGCGGCCGCCTCCAGGACAATGTGCTGATCTCGCTCCAGCGGGCAGGTCTTGGCCTCTTCTTCGGGGTGGCCGCCGGGGTGATCCTGGCCGTGGCCGCCGGACTGAGCCGCACCGGCGAGTACCTTCTGGACGGGCCGCTGCAGATCAAGCGCGCCATCCCGTCCCTGGCGATGCTCCCGCTGCTGATCCTCTGGCTCGGCATCGGCGAGCAGATGAAGGTCACCGTGATCGCGCTCGGCGTCGCGGTGAACATGTACATCAACACGTACTCCTCGCTGACCGGCATCGACAACAGGTATGTCGAGCTCGCCGAGGGACTCGACCTGAGCCGCCCGCAGTTCGTCCGCAAGGTCGTCGTCCCCGGCTCGCTGCCCGGCTTCTTCGTCGGACTGCGGCTCGGCGTCACCGCGTCCTGGCTCGGCCTGATCGTCGTCGAGCAGATCAATGCCACCAGCGGCATCGGCTACATGATGTTCCAGGCCCAGCAGTACGCCCAGTCCGACGTGATCATCGTGGGGCTGGTGGCCTACGGGCTTTTCGGCTTCGCCTCGGACGCGGTGGTACGCGCAGTCGAGAGGAGGGTCCTGTCGTGGCGACGCACACTGGCGGGCTGACCGGCACCCACGAAGAGGCCGCAACCGGCACCGGCACGGCCACCGCGGTACGGCCGGCGGCGGTTCGGACCCGGAAGCTGGTACGCCGATTCGGCGACCGGAACGTACTCAAGGAACTCGATCTGACCCTGGCTCAGGGTGAGTTCACCGCTCTCCTCGGCCGCAGTGGCTCCGGCAAGTCCACCCTCCTGCGAGCCGTCGCCCGCCTCGACCACACCGTCGAGGGCTCCGGCGAACTCACCGTCCCCGACCGGGTCTCCCTCTCCTTCCAGGACTCCCGGCTGCTGCCTTGGCTCCGCGTACTCGACAACGTCGTCCTCGGTCTGCGCGGACCCCAGGCGCACGAACGCGGACTGATCGCACTCGCCGAGGTCGGTCTGGAGGGCCGCGACCGGTCCTGGCCCCATGAACTGTCCGGCGGCGAACAGCAACGGGCCGCCCTGGCCCGCGCCCTCGTCCGTGAACCCGAACTCCTGCTGGCCGACGAACCGTTCGGCGCACTGGACGCCCTGACCCGGATCAGGATGCACGGACTGCTCCGCGAGCTGTACGAGCGTCACCGCCCCGCCGTGCTGCTGGTCACCCATGACGTCGACGAAGCCGTCGAGCTCGCCGACCGGGTGCTGGTCCTGGAGGACGGCCTGATCTCCGTCGACCTCGCGGTCGACCTGCCGGGCCCACGGTCCCGGCGCGACCCCCGGTTCCAGGAGTACCGCGACACACTGCTCACCGCGCTCGGCGTGACGCAGCCCCACACCCCGTACGAGGAGAAGGAAACCCATGTCCCGCACGCCTGACCGCAAGCCGCTCCACCTCAACGCCTTCCTGATGTCCACCGGCCACCACGAGGCCTCCTGGCGCCTCCCGGAGAGCCCGGCCGAGGCGAACGCGGACGTCGAGCACTACAAGAACCTCGCCCGGATCGCCGAACGCGGCCGACTCGACTCGCTGTTCCTCGCCGACAGCCCCGTCCTGATGGGCGATCCGGGGCGGCGGCCCGCCGCCAAGCTGGAACCCACCGTCCTGCTGACCGCGCTCGCCGGGGCCACCGAGCACATCGGCCTCATCGCCACTGCCTCGACCAGTTACAACGAGCCGTACAACCTGGCCCGCAGGTTCGCCTCACTGGACCACGTCTCGGGTGGTCGGGCCGGCTGGAACATCGTCACCACGGCGGGCGCCGACGCAGCCCGTAACTTCGGCCTCGACGACACCCCGCTGCACCGCGACCGCTACCGCCGGGCCGGCGAGTTCGTGGAGGTGTCCACCAAGCTCTGGGACAGCTGGGCGGACGACGCCGTGATCGCCGACAAGGAACGCGGCGTGCACGCCGTGGCCGAGCGGGTCCGCCGGATCGACCACACCGGGGAGTTCTTCCGGGTCGACGGGCCGCTCAACGTCCAACGCCCCCCGCAGGGATACCCGCTGCTCGTGCAGGCCGGATCCAGCGAGGACGGCAAGGACTTCGCGGCTCGCTACGCGGAGGCCGTGTTCACCGCCCAGCAGACCCTGGAGGAGGGCATCGCCTTCTACAAGGACGTCAAGCAGCGCGCCGAAGCCATCGGCCGCAACCCGGGCGGCATCAAGATCCTGCCCGGCATCGTGCCCGTCATCGGTGACACCGAGGCCGAGGCCCTGGCCCTGGACGCCGAGCTGGAGGCGCTCATCGTCCCCGAGTACGCGAAGCGCCAGCTCGCCCAGCGGTTGAGGATCGCCCCGGACGACCTCGACCTCGACGCGGAACTGCCCGAGGACATCCCCACCGAGGACGAGATCGAGGGGGCGAAGAGCCGCTACACCCTCATCGTGGAGCTCGCCAGGCGCGAGAAGCTGACCGTTCGACAGCTGATCGGGCGGCTCGGCGGCGGGCGCGGACACCGCACCTTCGCCGGAACGGCCGAACAGGTCGCCGACACCATCGAGCACTGGTACGACAGTGGCGCGGCGGACGGCTTCAACATCATGCCCGCTGTTCTCCCCTCCGGCCTCGAGGTCTTCGTGGACCGGGTGGTGCCGATCCTCCAGGAACGGGGCCTGTTCCGTACCGAGTACACGGCAAGCACGCTCCGCGGTCACTACGGGCTGCCGCGCCCCGCCAACCGGCTCTTCGGGACCGTCGACCGGAGCGAGGGGCACATCGGCATCGACCTGGCGGAGGCCCGGTGACGGACCGTCCGCCGGGCGCCGCCACCCAGCAGTCACTGTCCGGCTGGGCGCGGCAGCTGGGTGGGCCACTGCCTGCGCCACCGCACCGACCCGTTGCTCGCCATCGGCGCCGTCCGGCTCGGAGCGAGCTTCACCCGGCTCCGACGCTCCGGCCGGCTATGCCCCGGTGTGCGGTACGACCTCCGTAACGACGCGGCCTCCGCCGCGGACCGGACGTGGTGCCGCGGGAAGCACATGTGTTCAGCGGAACCGTCCACGATGCGAGCGCATACGGACACCCGGACACCACCGACACCGAGGTGGAGGCGGCGGTCCGAGCGGTCGGCGCCCACGAGATGGTCGCCGGGCTCAGACCGAGCCACCTCCAGCCGGTGGCGGAGCGCGGCCGCAACCTCTCCGCGCGGGACGCCGGGTACCACCCGGCCGCGCTCACCGACCCCTCGCTGCGTCGCCGTTCGACCACGCCCGCGTAGCGCCGGTCACGCTCCGGGGACCCGGTCCAGGAAGCCGCTGACCGAGGTGATGCGCCCGTCGTCGTCGAGGGTGACGACGTCGGACCCGGCGGCGGGCGTCGAGCCGTCGGCGGTGGAGACCAGGTCCCAGCTGAAGCGGACGATGTCGTGGTGTCCTTCGGGGGCGCCGGTCAGCTTGAACTCGAAGCCGGGGAACTGCTGATGGGCACCGCTGATCACGGCCACCAGCTCGTCGTGGCCCCGCACGGAGGCCAGCGGGTCGGTGTACGTGGCTCCTTCGGTGAAGGCGGCGGCGACGGCCTTCGCCAGTTCCTCGGGGGTGGCCGCGTTCCAGGCGGTGAAGTAGCGCTGAACGGCGTCCTTGTATGCGGTCATCGTGCTGTCCTTCCGGTCACGGTCCCGGCCCTGCGGCCGGGCTCCTGTACGGCTTGTGAGGAACACGATGTCCGACGTGCGAAGAAGCGTCGATTACCTCCCGGGTCATGACCGGATGCCCCGGCGGCGTGCGGCGCTCAGGACGCCGTCCGGCCCAGGAACCCCATGAGAATCGCGTTGAGTTCCTCGGCGTGCGTCCATCCGATGTTGTGCGGGCCGCCCGGGATCTCGACGAGACGGCTGTTCTTGATCAGGCCGGGCAGTCGCCGCCCGCAGGAGTCGATGGGCAGGATGCGGTCCGCGTCGCCCTGGACGATCAGCGTCTCCACGTCGATCTTGGGCAGGTCGTCGCGGAAGTCCGTCAGCCAGGCCGGCACGCAGGCCAGCGTGGAGTGGGCCGACGCACCGGCGGCCACCGTCCACTGGAGCTGCAGCGCCTGCTCACTGATCCGGGTGCCACCGAGCTTGTCGACGTTGTTGAAGTCGTGGAGGAAGGTCGTCAGATATGCGGGACGGTCCGAGGCGATGGCGCTCATGATGCTGTCGAAGACGCTCTGGTCGACCCCCTCGGGGTTGTCCCCGGTCTTCAGGAGGAACGGCGGGATCGGGGCGATCAGTGCCGCCCGGTCGACCCGCGCGGATCCGTAATTGCCCAGATAACGGACGACCTCGCCGGTGCCCATGGAGAACCCGACCAGGATGGTGTTCTGCAGGTCGAGCTTCTCCATGACGGCGTTGAGATCCGTGGCGAGAGTGTCGTAGTCGTACCCCGTGGTGGGCTGCGAGGAGCGGCCGAAGCCGCGCCGGTCGTACGTGATCACCCGGTACCCGGCGCGCAGCAGGACCGGGAGCTGCTTCTCCCAGGATGCGCCGCTCAGCGGGAACCCGTGGATCAGGACGACGGGCTGCCCCGTCCCGTGGTCCTCGTAGTACACATGGATGCCGGCGGAGTTCTCCTCGCCAACGGTGATGTACGGCATGGCTCTCCCATCGCACGGCCCGGTCCGGTCGTGGTCCGGGCTTCTGGGGCCTCATTTCGGAGCGTGCCCGGCTCGCCGGGTCCTGCCCGCACTCCCGATGGCGCGCCTGGTCCGAAAGAGAGGTCCTAGCCCATTACGCCCCGATTCGGTGGTCCGCGCACTGTCGGCGGCCCTGAGCGGGTTCCTCGCACGGTTTCATGGGATTTTCACGGAGCGCCTCTACGGTGGGCGTCGTGACCGAGATGAGCCCTCCCGGCTGGCATACGGACCCCGGGTATACAGGAACAGGCCCTGTCCAGGAACGCTGGTGGGACGGAAGTCAGTGGACGGATCAGCTCCGGACGCCGCCCGCGGCCGTCCGGCGCCGTCGGATCCGGATCGGTGTCGGCGTCACCGCAGGCGTGGTGGTGCTGGCCGCGATCGCGGGTGGCGCCATCCTGCTGACTGATGGATCCCACAGCTCCGAGAACACCTCCCGTGGTGCCGTGTCGCCGGCGCCCAGTGCCCCCGGGGGACAGAACGGCCAGGGCGGTTCCGGTGGTCCCGGTGGCCGGAGTCCGGCGCCCGACCAGCAGCAACCGCCGTCCGAGGAGGGGTATGCCACGGACGCGAGCAGTGGCATCAGCCTGCCGGTGCCCGACGGCTGGACCGGTCAGTCGGCCCTGATCGGTGCCTCGGTGAGCACGGGGTCGTACACGTGCCCGGCGGACGCCTCGCAGAAGTGCGAGCGCGGAGGGGCGTTCGTCGCCCCGGCCCAGGCACTGAAGATCACGGCGAAGACGGCGGAGGCGGCGGCGAAGGCGGACATCTCCGTCAACGCCACGTCGTCTTACGGCGGCAAGGCCTACGGCGCCATCACCTCGCACGAGCAGCTCAAGTCCGAGGCGGTCACCGTCGCGGGCCGGAAGGGCTATCTGGTGCGCTGGAAGGTGGTCACGAAGAAGGGAGACGACGGCTACGTCCAGTCGCTGGCCTTTGCCTCCCCTCGCTCCGCGGACATGCTGGTTGTCGTACGGTCCGGCTTCGACGCCAGCCCCAAGGCGCCCGCGCTCTCGGTGATGGACGAGATCACCGAGGGGATCAAGGCGGCGGCCGTGACGGGCTCGGGATCCGGGCAGACCGCCTGAAGCGACTCGGCGGGAACCGGCCCCCGGGAATCCTTCCCCGGGCCGGTTCCGCGTGTCGGGCGGGCGTCGCAGGGGCAGGCGGCCGTATGCGAGGAGCCGTCATGGCGACCCGATGTCAATGTCGCCGCCATGCGCTGATCGACCGCACGGACACCTATGGGCGGACGAGGCCGGATGGGCGTCATCCGGGGCCGTCCGGAACCCGCACTCTCTCCGTCGTGCCGGACTCAGCGGGCTCTGGGCCGAACAGGTGAGTCGGAGCAGGGTCACGCCGCCACCGCGTGCGCCGTCCGCCATCTCTGCGGCCGATCGCCGTCGCGCTGTTCGCCGGCCACCCAGACTTCGACCTCGTCGGCCCGCGATGGGACCCGGACGCCCGACCCCAGGGCCCGGTACGGGGCGTCACGTCACGCGGGTGCTGCGCCGCGGCGGTGCGGCGTGCCCTGAGGCCAGCGGCGAACGCGCCAGTTCGATGCAGCCCAGCGCGATGAGAAGCAGGGCGACCAGCTCCGGCAGCAGCCACCAGCCCGTGCGCAGTTCCTCGCCGAACAGCGTCACCCCGTACAGGATGCTGATCAGAGCGTCGCCCAGTGTCAGCATCGGTTGGACGGCGACCAGGGTGCCCGCCTGGAGTGCGTTCTGCAGCAGGAACAGCGCACCCACTCCGGCGGCGGCGGTGGCGTACAGCTGCCAGGACGTCATGAGCGCGGTCACCCCGCCGTCATCGAGCCGCCCCATGGCGTCCTTCATCAGTGCGGCGGTGAGCGAGTACCCGCATGCGGCGGCGAGCCCGAGCAGCGCCGCCCGGGGGTTTCCGCGGGTGCTCATCGCGCCCGTGATCAGCGCGGCCTCGAAGATCCCCGTCACGATCAGCGCCGGGACCCAGACCGCGCCGTGCACCGACGTGCTGCCGCCGCCCGGAGCGGCGGAGGCCATGCCGAGGGCCAGCCCCACGGTCACGGCAGCCACGCCGTACCAGACTCCGTGCGGTACCCGGACCCGCATCACGAACCCGGCCAGCAGCAGCGTCGCCGGGAGTTCGATGACGAAGATCGGCTGGACCACCGAGATCGGGCCGGTGGCCAGCGCGACGGCCTGGCAGACGGCGGCGACGATCACCAGCCCGATCCCGGCCAGCCACACCTTCTGGCGCAGCAGATGACCGATCAGCGAGAGGTGCATCGTCTGCGTGTCGGGTACGGCGAGGGCGGCACGGCGTTGCAGCACGGACGCGGCGCCGTTGCTGAGTGCGGTCAGGATGGCGAACAGGACGCTGATCACCCGTCCATGATGCGGGCGGCCCACGCGTAATCCGGGGTCCTGCCGCCCTGCGGTGCGGCGGCCGAGGGAAGGAGAGAGAGAATGTATTGCGGACGGAAGTTGTCCGCGTGTCCGCGTACCGTGCCGTTCATGGCCGCGAAGACGAACCCTGCCGCACGAGCCGGATCCGCCCAGTCCCCGCTGCTCACGCCCCGCGCACTGGGCCGGGCCACCCTGGAGCGCCAACTGCTCCTGCGCCGGAGCCCGATGTCCGCGATGGAAGCCGTCAGGCATCTCGTCGGGCTCCAGGCGCAGAACACCAAGCCGCCGTACTACCAGCTCTTCGCCCGGCTCGAAGGCTTTGACCCGGCCGAGCTCTCCGCGCTGATGGGGTCCCGCGAGGTGGTCCGCATCGTCACCCTCCGATCCACCATCCACACCCACACCGCCGACGACGCACTGACCCTGCGTCCGCTGGTCCAGCCGGCCCGCAGCCGGGAGCTGAAGATGTTCCGGAAGGGACTCGGCGGGGTGGACCTGGACCGGCTCGCGGCGATCGGCAGAGAGCTCGTCGAGGAGCGCCCGCGTACCCCGAAGGAACTGCGCGAGGCACTCCTCGCGCAGTGGCCGGGCGCCGACCCGCAAGCCCTGACCGTGGCCGCCCGCTGCACTCTGCCCTTGGTCCAGGTCACCCCGCGCGGGCTCTGGGGCCGGAGCGGACAGGTCGCGCTGACCACCGCCGAGCACTGGCTCGGCCGGCCGTCGGAGCCGACACCCGCACCCGACGCGACCGTGCTGCGTTACCTCGGCGCCTTCGGACCCGCCTCCGTGAAGGACATGCAGACGTGGGCCGGACTGACCCGGCTGCAGGAGGTCTTCGAACGGCTTCGGCCGCGGCTGATCACCTTCCGCGACGAGCACGGCGTGGAACTCTTCGACCTGCCGGACGCCCCGCGTCCCGACCCGGACACCCCCGCCCCACCGCGCTTCCTGCCGGAGTTCGACAACGTCCTGCTCGGCCATGCGGACCGTACGCGCGTCATCCCGCCGCGGTTCAAAGGGCGCAACGGGAACGGCAACCAGGCATACGGAGCCGTGCTCGTCGACGGCCTCCTCGCGGCGATCTGGCGGTACGGCGCGCCCGGGCAGAAGCCCGGCGGCCAGGGGACCGTCACCGTGCAGGCGCTGGGCAGGCTGAGCCCGGCGGAGCGCGAAGCCGTCACGGGAGAGGGGCTGCGGATGCTCGCCACGATGGGGCCCGCGGACCCGGCCGCGCACGACATCCGGTTCGCCCCCTTCGTCGACTTCGGGGACTGACCGGGAGCGGGGCTCAGTCGGCGCGGCCCGTTGCCGCCACCGTCACGCCCAGACCGATCATCGCGAAGCCACCCGCCCCGCCGATCATCGACAGCCGCCTGTCCGACCGGGCGAACCAGCTCCGGGCCGCCGACGCGCCGAGCCCCCAGAGGGTGTCCGTCACCAGCCCGATCGCGATCGGCACCAGCCCCAACAGCAGCATCTGCGCCGGGAGATGACCGGTCGACGGGTCCACGAACTGGGGGAGTACCGCGGCGAAGAAGGCGATGCCCTTGGGGTTGGTGACGCCGACGACCACACCGTCCATCACCGTCCGCAGATCACCGCGCGCGGGCCGCTCCGGCGACACCTCGACAGCCCCCGGCCTCAGCTCCTTGCGGTGCCGGAACGCCTGCACCCCCAGGAGGACCAGATACGCCGCACCCGCCAGCTTCACGGTCATGAAGACCACCACCGAGCGTTCGACCAGCGAACCGATGCCCAGCGCGACCGCCACCACCAGGACGTACGAACCGGCGACATTGCCCAGCACCGTGGCCAGCGCGACGCGGCGGCCGTGGGCCAGGGCCCGGCCGATCACGAAGAGGACGCTCGGCCCCGGGATCACGATCACCAGCAGGGACATCGCCGCGAAGACAAGATATTGATGCGTGGACACCATGTCCGTCACCCCCTGGTCCCCGACCGTACGGCAGAGACCCCGGCGGACGTCAGGCGCGCGCCTACGGCAGGAGCCCCGCCCGGCGCGCCGCCACGACCGCTTCCAGCCGGGTGTGCGCCCCCAGCTTCCGCATCGCCGCGCGCAGATACCCCTTCACCGTCTCCGGCCGCAGCCCGAGCCGGTCGGCCGCCACCGCGTTCGTCGCGCCCGCGGCCACACAGGCGAGGACATCGATCTCGCGCGGCGCCAGCTGCACCCCGCGGGCGCCCGGCACCGATGTCCCGGACGCCGAGGCCAGCAGCCCGCACACCGAGAGGAGTTCCTCGCGAAGCGCCGGGTCGGCCACCTTCGGGACCAGCGCGCGCAGCTCGCGGTGCGCCTCGCGGACGTCCTCCCACGCACCCGGCGCCGCCCGCGGGTCCGTCACCTGGTCCCGGGTGACGGCCAGGAGCTGCTGCACCTCGTCGCGCACGGCGAGCGCCTGTTCCACGTCGCGGGCCGCTGCGACGGCCGCGTCGAACGTTCGGTCCCCGAGGGTGAGGGGCTCACGCAGCGCCCCGTACAGCACGCCTCGCACCTTGCGGCGTACGACGACGGGCACCGCGACCACCGAGCGCAGCCCCTCCGCGGCGACCGCGGTGTCGTACTCGTGGCTGATGTGCCGCGACGACGGGTAGTCGGTCACCGCGCACGGCCGGCACAGGGCGATCGACTTGCCGCCGAGTCCGCTGCCCGCAGTGATGACAAGGCCGCGCAGCGCCGTGGTCTGCGCCCCGTTCAGCTCCGCGATCCGGGCGTGACGCGCATCCGACAACAATCCGCCGAACGCCACGGGCAGCCCGCTCGCCCGGCGCAACCGCAGTAGGGCCGCTTGCATCTCGACCGCATCGACCGGCTCCGGCACGCTGTCGCCTCTCTGCCCCGCCCGCGTCACCCCCGTTCGGGGGTGGTGAGACCTGGGCCACCGTTTACATGATGTTAAGGGACCGGTCCGGTCCGCAATAAGGAGGGCACATGTCGGCAACCAGCGCGACGGAAACGTTCCGGGCCGCCCGGGACTTTCTGCTGCAGCATCGCGAGGACTATGCGACGGCGTACGAGGGCTTCCGCTGGCCCCGGGCCGACCGTTTCAACTGGGCGCTGGACTGGTTCGACGTCATCGCGGAGAACAACGACCGCACCGCCCTGCACATCGTGGAGGAGGACGGCCGCCGCACCGAGGTGTCCTTCGCTGCGATGTCCGCCCGCTCCAACCGGGCCGCGAACTGGCTCCGCGCCCAAGGGGTACGCGCAGGCGACCGGATCCTCGTCATGCTCGGCAACCAGGTCGAACTGTGGGAGACGGCCCTCGCCGCGATGAAGCTGCGCGCCGTCGTCATCCCCGCCACCCCGCTCCTCGGCCCCGTCGACCTGCGCGACCGGGTGGAGCGCGGCCGGGTCCGGCATGTGATCGTGCGGGACGCGGACGCCGTCAAGTTCGACGAGGTGCCCGGCGACTACACCCGGATCGCCGTCGGCGAGGACGTACCGGGCTGGCTCCCGTACACCGGCGCCGACGAGCAGCCGGAGAGCTTCGAGACGGACCGGGAGACCGACGCCGACGAGCCGCTGATGCTGTACTTCACCTCCGGCACGACCGCCAGCCCCAAGCTGGTCGAGCACACCCATGTCTCGTACCCCGTGGGTCACTTGTCGACGATGTACTGGATCGGTCTCAAGCCCGGGGACGTCCACCTCAACATCTCGTCACCGGGCTGGGCCAAGCACGCCTGGTCGAACCTCTTCGCGCCGTGGAGCGCCGAGGCCACCGTCTTCATCTTCAACTACACCCGGTTCGACGCGGGCCGCCTGATGGCCGAAATGGACCGCTCGGGCGTCACCAGCTTCTGTGCCCCGCCCACCGTCTGGCGGATGCTGATCCAGGCCGACCTCTCCCAGCTGAACACCCCGCCGCGCGAGGTCGTCGCCGCCGGAGAGCCACTGAACCCCGAGGTCATCGAGACGGTCCGGCGCGAGTGGGGCGTCACGATCCGGGACGGCTTCGGCCAGACCGAGACCGCCGTCCAGGTCGCCAATACCCCCGGCCAGGTACTGAAGGCCGGTTCGATGGGACGGCCCAGTCCCGGCTTCAAGGTCGAGCTCCTCGACCCGGTCACCGGTGAGCCCGGTGCGACCGAGGGCGAGATCTCCCTCGACCTGTCGTACCGCCCGGTCGGCCTGATGACCGGCTACCACGGTGACCCGGACCGTACCGCCGAGGCGATGGCCGGCGGCTACTACCGCACCGGCGACATCGGCTCCCGCGACGAGGACGGCTACATCACCTATGTCGGCCGCGCCGACGATGTGTTCAAGGCGTCCGACTACAAGATCTCGCCGTTCGAGCTGGAGAGCGCGCTGCTGGAGCACGAGGCGGTCGCCGAGGCCGCGGTCGTGCCCGCTCCGGACCCGGTCCGGCTCGCCGTCCCGAAGGCGTATGTCGTCCTGGCGGAGGGCTGGGAGCCCGGCCCGGACACGGCGAAGGTGCTGTTCGCGCACTCACGGGCGGTCCTCGCCCCGTACAAGCGGATTCGCCGGCTGGAGTTCGCCGAGCTGCCGAAGACCGTCTCCGGGAAGATCCGCCGGATCGAGCTGCGCGAGCGCACGGCCCAGGGCACCGGCACCGAATACGACGAGGGGGATCTGCGATGACCGGACGGACCGGGCTGTCCTACGCCCACGGCACCGGCACCACCGCTCTGCTCGGCGACACGATCGGGCGCAATCTCGACCGTGCGATCGAGGCGTACCCGGAGCGTGAGGCGCTGGTCGACGTCGTCTCGGGGCGGCGCTGGACGTACACCGAATTCGGCGCGGCGGTCGACGAGCTGGCGCGCGGGCTGATGGGCTCCGGGGTGGCCAGGGGCGACCGCGTCGGAATCTGGGCGATCAACTGCCCCGAGTGGGTGCTCGTCCAGTACGCCACCGCCCGCATCGGCGCGATCATGGTCAACATCAACCCGGCCTACCGGGCGCACGAGGTCCAGTACGTGCTCGGCCAGGCAGGGATCTCGATCCTGATCTCGTCGCTCGCCCACCGCACCAGCGACTACCGCGCCCTCGTCGGCCAGGTCCGGACGGAGTGCCCCGCCCTGCGGTCCGTGCACTACATCGGCGATCCGTCCTGGGACGAGCTGACGGCAGCGGCCGGATCGGTCACGGCCGAGCAACTGGCCGCACGGGAAGCCGAGTTGTCCTGCGACGACCCGATCAACATCCAGTACACCTCGGGCACGACCGGCTTCCCCAAGGGAGCCACTCTCTCCCACCACAACATCCTCAACAACGGCTACTTCGTCGGGGAGTTGGTCGCCTACACCGAGCAGGACCGGGTCTGCCTGCCCGTCCCCTTCTACCACTGCTTCGGCATGGTGATGGGCAACCTCGGCATCACTTCGCACGGCGCCTGCATCGTGATCCCGGCTCCCGCCTTCGAGCCCGCCGCCGTCCTCGCCGCCGTCCAGCAGGAGCGCTGCACCTCCCTCTACGGCGTTCCCACCATGTTCATCGCCGAGCTCAACCTCCCCGACTTCGCCGCGTACGATCTCTCCTCGCTGCGCACCGGGATCATGGCCGGATCGCCCTGCCCGGTCGAGGTCATGAAGCGGGTCGTCGCCGAGATGCACATGGACGAGGTGTCCATCTGTTACGGCATGACGGAGACCTCTCCGGTCTCCACCCAGACCCGCCGCGACGACGACCTGGAGCGCCGCACCGGCACGGTCGGCCGCGTCATGCCGCACATCGAGGTGAAGGTCGTCGACCCGGCCACCGGCGTGACCGTGGAACGCGGGGAGGCGGGCGAGCTCTGCACCCGTGGCTACAGCGTGATGCTCGGCTACTGGGAGCAGCCCGAGCGGACCGCCGAGGTGATCGACGCGGGGCGCTGGATGCACACCGGCGACCTCGCGGTGATGCGCGAGGACGGCTACGTACAGATAGTCGGCCGGATCAAGGACATGATCATCCGCGGTGGCGAGAACGTGTATCCGCGGGAGATCGAGGAATTCCTCTACGGCCACCCGAAGGTCGCGGACGTGCAGGTGGTGGGCGTGCCGGACGCCACGTACGGCGAGGAGATCCTGGCCTGTGTCATCCCCAGGGACCCGGCGGACCCGCCGAGCCTGGACGAGGTCACGGAGTACTGCCGCGAGCAGCTTGCGCACTACAAGATCCCGCGGAGGCTGCAGATCCTGGAGGCCTTCCCGATGACGGTCAGCGGGAAGGTCCGGAAGATCGAACTGCGGGAGAGCTACGGATAGTCGGTGAGGCGGGAGGCGGGAGGCGGTGCCCGGGGCGCGGTCAGGCGGCTTCGATGATGTCGCCGGCAGCGCCGCGGGTCGCCGCCGCCCACTCGATGAGCAGTACCTCGTACGCCGCGGACTCCACGGACGACCAGTCCTGCCCGGCTCGCGCGTCCACCAGCGCACGGATCGCCTCGTTCGCCTCGACGGCGGACGGGTGTGTCGGCTGTGCGGCGCGCAGCGGGTCGGAAGAGGGGGAGTGCCGTGGAATTAAGACCATGCGCGCTATCTTACGGCCGCCCACTGACACAGCCCGAACAATTGTGGCCCCAGGCGCGAACGTGACCGATTGCACTCGCTGTCGCCGACCTGTTCCGCTCCGGGGTCAGAGGGTTTGACGCCGGGTCAGAGTTCGCGTCGCATGCAGACCCTGGGCCAGCGGTCCAGGCCGTGTTCCGCCTCCTCCGCCCTGATCTTCCGCAGCCCGTCGGTGAGTTCGGACTCCGCGAGCGTACGGAAGCCGAGGCGCGTGTAGTACGGCGCGTTCCACGGGACATGGGAGAACGTCGTCAGGGTGAGGGCGACGAGCCGCCGGTCGCCCGCCCAGTCGGCCAGGTGGTCGATGAGCGCGCGGCCCACGCCGCGCCGGGCGGCGGACGGATGGACCGAGACCTGCTCGACATGGGCCGCGTCGTCGACCTCGTCGGCGATCAGATAGCCGACGGGGAGGTCGTCGGATGCGATGGCCACCCAGGCGCGGCCGGCCCTGCGGTAGTCGTCCAGGAGGCCGAGGGGTGGCGGGTCGTCGTCCGAGACGGCGGACATGCCGAGGGTGCGGAACGGTTCGCCGGCGGCGCGTTCGATGTCCTGGAGCAGCGGGAGATCGGAGCGGCGTGCGGGACGGATGCGCATGCCGTCAGTATGGGGTCGGCGGCCGGTGCGGGGGCAGGGGCCCCGGATTGCCGGCCCGCGGTTCCGGGGCCGGCCGGGCGTGGTCCCGGGGTGCGGGTGTGGTGCGTCAGCGTGAGGATCGGGGTACGGGTGGTGGCCCGGTAGCGTCCCGGCCCTGTGGCCGGTTCTCCCTTCCGGCGCTTCCTGGACCCCCCCCGGCCCAGCCGCCAGGGGCTGGAGGTAGGGGTGCCGCGGTCCCTGTGGGCGGGGGCGTGCAGCTTGCGTGCGCCTGACCGGTCCTGTGAACCGCGCGTACGGGGGCGCCCGTTCAAGCCTTGTCCCGCGCTCTCGGTGTCCGCGCGGTCCGGCACACGCCACGCCTGCCGCGCACGGCGCACCGGGGAAGCGGGCAGCAGACGTCAGGATCACGACATCCGGAAGGCCGGGGCCTCGTGGTGGAGCCGGGGCCGGGGATTGGGCTCGCTCTCGCGCGGCCCGGTACCTCGTGGACGGGGGCCGGACCGCGTAGGGCTCCCTGGCGGACGGTCAAGCACGACAAACGCCCGCCAAGGGTGATGCTGCTGGTACCGAGGGGGCGTGTGGAGGCGTTTGTCGATTCCCGCGCGACCCCAATGTCATCTGTGGCGCATGCAACCGATTCGCTACCTTCTGTAGCGAGCTGATTGCGCATGGCGACATTGGGGTCGACGTGTGCGGCAGCGGGATCGGAGAAATGAACGTGAAATCTTGCAAGCGGTGGGCTGTGGGCCTGGGGGCCGTCGCGATCAGTGCCGCGCTGGTGTCGGGCTCATTCAGCCCGGCCGTCGCCAGCGACCCCGCGGGGGCAGCCCGACGGTCCGTCGTCGCCAAGCAGCTGACCCTGAGACTGGCCGCCGCTCCGGGCCAGGTCGCCAACGTACGGGGAGCGGCCCAGGGCAACGGCGTCCCGATCATCCAGTACCCGTGGTCCGCTGCGGTCAACGAGCGCTGGGAAGCGAATGCGGTCGCGGGCGGCTACTACCGGTTCAAGTCCGTCAGCAGCGGCAAGTGCCTCAACGTCAGCGGAGGCGGCAGCGCCAACGGCACCCCGGTCATCCAGTACACCTGCAGCAACTCCGACAACGCACTGTGGAGGCTCGAACCCGAGGGCATCGGCTACCAGATCGTCGTCAAGTCCAGCGACAAGTGCCTCAACGTCGCGGGGGGAGTAGGCGCCGGACGCCCCCTCGTCCAGTACGACTGCACCGCCCAAGGTGCGAGCAACGACGTCTGGCTGCCCGTCTGGGAACCCAACGACCTCTGAGTCCTCGCGGGGGTCCGTGGAGCAGGCGTTGACACCGTGTGGCTGGGTTCTCCTTCGGGGGCCCAGCCACGTCCGGTCGTGGACAGCGGACGACCCACAGCGCGAGGATCTGGCACGGCACGCCGCTGGTCGCACGGATCGATCCGTCGGGCGGTCGACGGGGCACCACGGGCGACCGCGTACCGGCTACCTCGGTGACGTGCCTGCCGGGCTGCCGATCCGGCTCTCCCAGTTCTCGCCGGCGGCCGCCGGGGGCCAACTGTGTGACCTGCCCAGCTCCACGGGAAGGGGAGTACCACTGCCTCGGCTTGCCGTGCCTATCGTGAAAAGACACACCAGCGGCGGCGTCGAGGCGGGGCAGACGTGACGGAACCGGAGATCGATTACGCAGCGGTGTTCCAGGCCCTGCCCGGTGCGGTGGCGCTGCTGACCCCGCAGCTGGTCTACGTGGACGTCAACGAAGAGTTCTTGCGCGTGCTGGGCCGCAGTCGCAGCCAAGTCATCGGTTGCGACATGCGCGACGATTTTGCCCACAGCCCGAACGACCCCGGCGCGGCCGTGGCGCGCAACATCGAGGCGTCACTACGGCGGGTTACGGAAACCGGTGAGCGCGACACCATGGAGGTGCAGCGCTACGACATGGAGGATCCCGACCGGCCCTGGGCGCCGAGCGAGCGCTACTTGACCATGATCAACATTCCCGTCTTCGGCTCGGACGGGCGGGTGGCGTTGCTGATGCACCGCGTGGAGGATGTCACCGAGCTCATCCGCGCCCGCGTGGTCGCGCTGAGTCTGCAGGAGGCGATGCTGCCCGCTCTCCGCCCGGTCGGGCGCCACCCGGCGGCCGCACGCTACCGGCCCGCCGTCGACGCGCTGGACGTGTGCGGTGACTGGTACGACCTGGTCGAACTGCCCGGCGACCGCATCACGGTCGCTGTCGGCGACGTCGTCGGCCACGGCCTGTCTGCGGCTCAGGTCATGGGGCAACTGCGCAGCGCGCTCAGCGCCGCCTCCCGTGTCACCGAAAGCCCCGCCCGTGCCCTGGAAGTCCTCGGGCTGTACGCCCGCTCGGTCGACGGCGCCGAGAACACCACCGTGGCCAGCACGTTCATCGACTGGAACACCCACACCATCACCTACAGCAGCGCGGGCCACCCTCCGCCGGCCCTCCTGCACGGGGACGGAACCGTCGAGTTCCTGGACCAGGCCACCGACCCCCCGCTCGGAGCCCGCCCCGAACCGGCCCCCCGGCCCCAGGCCACCGCGTCCTTCACCGAGGGGTGCGTCCTCGCGCTGTACACCGACGGCCTGATCGAGCGCCGCCGCGAAGACATCGACACCGGTCTCGCACGGCTCGCCCGCTCCCTGGCCGACCACCGGACAGCCGACCCCGAAACCCTCGCGGACGCCCTGCTGGCCGACCTGCTCCCGCTCGGCGGCGTCACCGACGACACCGCCCTGGTCGTCGTGCAGCTTTGACCCGGCCGCCGTGTCCGCAGCGGCGTGCTCCAGCTGCCTTGAGCACGAGGGTTGTTGACAGCTGTGGGTCTTGAGAAGCAGTTGCTCGAGCAACGCCGGGGATTTCCCCGAGCCTCGGCGGCGATCGCGTTGCGTACCCGCTCGTCCAGCGGCCTCTTCGGGCGGACGGCGATATTGTGCGGACGCCCTCAGGCCCCCGTGGAGAGCAGCTCGTCCGCCGGACCGTTCACCGGCTGCGGGGTCCCGGTGAGGTCCATCACGAAGAGCGGGACACCGAGCCCGTCGGCGCGCGCCGCGGCGTCCTGCGCATACCCCGCCAGCGAGAAGAAGACGCCGGTCACCGATGTGTTGAGGGCGTTCAGCCAGAGACATTCGACGTCGCGCCGCGTGCTCGGCCGGGTGGTCGAGTCGACCTGGGCGATCAGTCCGGCGGCGCGCAGATCGATCCGGGACGAGGGCCGCTCCGTCGGCATGACGACGTCGCCGTAGCCCAGCCACCGCAGATACATAGCGGCGGCCGTGACCGCGTCGCGGCCGGTGCGGATCGGCATCGGCCGGAACGGCGGGCGGGGGGCAGGCGCCGTGCGCGGCAGCGGGATGTGAGACGGCCGGACCCCGTCCGCAGGGTCGGCGCCGGCCGCCGTGACCGGTTTGACCGGGATCCGCAGCACCGTCCCGCACGGGCAGCACAGCTCCGGCTGCGGCCACTGGTCATGGCGTCCGCAGGCGCGGCAGCGCACGGTCACCCAGTCGTCGTTCCAGGTGCGGTGCGTGATCGGCTCGGGCACGGCGCCGCGCAGCATCGGGGCGGCGGTGGGGGACCCGCACGGGCACGGGTAGACCGGTGTGAGGTACGCGTGCTCGCGGTGGCAGGCCGGGCAGCGTACCGGCACGGACTCCACCATGGCCTCCCTCCGGCACGGCTGCCGCCCCCGGTGCCTGTCTTCGGGCGCATCGCTCCATGGCCGTCACCGTCCGACCGTGCCCCGTGCCCCGTGCCCCCCATGCTCCACCACGAGTGGGGCGTGGGGGAGCGACTTGGAGGATTCGCGGCTGTTCCGGCACCGCGTGGCAGCGGGCCCGGCTCCCTCTCTTGACGGTCGACCAAGGGCCGCCTAGATTGCTTCCGTATAGCAGAAGTGAAGTTCCGTAATGCGGAATTGGTGCTCTCAGGTGGCGCGACAGAGCCCGACTCCACCAGGTCCGAGCAGGAGTACTCAAATGCCTCGAATGACCGCTGCCCGAGCGGCAGTTGAGATCCTCAAGCTGGAAGGCGTCACCCACGCGTTCGGCGTGCCGGGAGCGGCGATCAACCCCTTCTACGCAGCGCTCAAGGCCGGTGGTGGCATCGACCACACCCTGGCCCGCCATGTCGAGGGCGCGTCCCACATGGCCGAGGGCTACACCCGGAGCAGGGCCGGCAACATCGGCGTCTGCATCGGTACGTCGGGACCCGCCGGTACGGACATGATCACCGGGCTCTACTCGGCGATCGCCGACTCCATCCCGATTCTCTGCATCACCGGCCAGGCGCCGGTGGCCAAGCTCCACAAGGAGGACTTCCAGGCCGTCGACATCGCGTCGATCGCCAAGCCGGTGACCAAGGCCGCGACGACCGTCCTGGAGGCGGCGCAGGTGCCCGGCGTCTTCCAGCAGGCCTTCCACCTGATGCGCTCGGGCCGCCCGGGTCCGGTCCTCATCGACCTGCCCATCGACGTCCAGCTGACCGAGATCGAGTTCGACCCGGAGACGTACCAGCCGCTGCCCGTCTACAAGCCGGCCGCGTCCCGCGCCCAGATCGAGAAGGCGATCGATTTCCTGCTCGCCGCCGAGCGCCCGGTGATCGTCGCCGGTGGCGGCATCATCAACGCCGACGCCTCCGAACTCCTCGTCGAGTTCGCCGAGCTGACCGGTACCCCGGTCATCCCGACGCTGATGGGCTGGGGCATCCTCGCCGACGACCACGAGCTCAACGCCGGGATGGTCGGCCTCCAGACCTCGCACCGCTACGGCAACGCGAACTTCCTGGAGTCGGACTTCGTCCTCGGCATAGGCAACCGCTGGGCCAACCGCCACACCGGCGACCTGGCCGTCTACACCAAGGGCCGGAAGTTCGTCCACGTCGACATCGAGCCCACCCAGCTCGGCAAGATCTTCCCGCCGGACCTCGGTATCGCCTCGGACGCCAGGGCCGCGCTGGAACTCTTCGTCGAGGTGGCCAAGGAGCTCAAGGCCGCGGGCAGGCTGCCGGACCGCAGCGCCTGGGCCGCCTCCACTCAGGAGCGCAGGGCGAAGCTGCAGCGCCGCACCCACTTCGACCAAGTGCCGCTGAAGCCGCAGCGGGTGTACGAGGAGATGAACCGGGCCTTCGGACCGGAGACCCGCTACGTCACCACGATCGGCCTCTCCCAGATCGCCGGCGCGCAGATGCTGCACGTCTACCGGCCGCGCCACTGGATCAACTGCGGCCAGGCCGGCCCGCTCGGCTGGACCATCCCCGCCGCGCTGGGTGTCGCCACCGCCGACCCCGAGGGCCAGGTCGTCGCGCTCTCCGGGGACTACGACTTCCAGTTCATGCTGGAGGAACTGGCGGTCGGCGCGCAGCACAACATCCCGTACGTCCATGTCCTGGTGAACAATTCCTACCTGGGACTGATCCGCCAGGCACAGCGCAACCTGGACATCAACTTCCAGGTCAACCTGGAGTTCGAGAACATCAACTCTCCGGAGCTGGGTGTCTACGGCGTCGACCATGTCAAGGTCGTCGAGGGGCTGGGTTGCAAGGCGATCCGGGTCACCGAGCCGGACAAGCTTCTGCCCGCGTTCGAGCAGGCCAAGAAACTGGCCGCCGAGTTCCGCGTCCCGGTGGTCGTCGAGGCGATCCTGGAGCGCATCACCAACATCTCGATGAGCGGCGCCGGGATCGACGCCGTGAACGAGTGGGAGGACATCGCCACCGAGCCGGGCCACGCCCCGACGGCGATCCGCCCGTTCGTGGCGAGCTGACGCACCACTCCTCGGTACGTCTCCCAGGTGGGGGCGGATCACCGGAACCCGGTGATCCGCCCCCACTGCCCGTCCTGGCCGGGGCGAACCCGGCCGACGCCCCTACCCGTAGTACTTGAGAGCTACGCGGAAGGTGCCCTCCACGGGTGGACGCCGACCACGCGGTCTGCTCCCTAGCTTCTGTACCGGAAGCACGACGGACATCCGGTACGGAAGGACCACCCACCTATGGCGCCCCGCCAGCCCAGGAGCCGCCCGCGTACGCGCCGCCTCTTCACGAGCCGCCCGCGCGGCGCCCGTACCCTCCTCGCCGCCCTCGTCATCGCCGCGGTCGCCCTGCCCGTCTCGGGTGCGGCACGCCCCTCCGCCGTCCCGGCGCCCGCCCCCGCCGCCCTCGACCCGCTGCGCGCGACCCCCGCAGCCCTGGCCGCGCGATATGCCGTCAACCGAGGCTCCATCCAGGCGGCCGAACGGATGTCCACCGGCCACGGCGACCGGAAGCGGGCCGCCGCACTGCGCGAACTGGCCGACCCGGAACGCCACTTCCTCTCCTTCGACGGCCGCGACGGCGGACGCAGCGTCGAGGTCTTCGGTGATCTGTCCACGGCACACCGGATCGCGGTGCTGGTCCCGGGTGCGGGCATCGGTCTCGACAAGTACTGGCGGTTGCGGGCCGGCGGTGTCGCGCTCCAGCGGGAGCTCGGCGACGGATCGGCGGTCATCGGCTGGCTCGGGTACGCAACGCCGGCCACGGTGAGCCCGGAATCGGCGACCCCCGGCCTGGCCGAGCATGCCGCCCCCGAACTGCGCGCATTCCTAGACGAGTTGAAGAGGTCCAAGCCGTCCGCCCGGATCACGCTGCTCTGTCACTCCTACGGCTCCGTCGTCTGCGCCGAGGCCGCGTCCGGTCTGAAGGTCTCGGACATCGTCCTGTACGGCAGTCCCGGTACCGGCACGCACAACGTCGCAGCGCTGCACACCCCGGCCACCGTCTGGGCCGGCCGGGGCGGCAGTGACTGGGTTGCCCACGTACCGCACGCACAGCTCCGACTTCCGTTCGTCACCTTCGGGTTCGGGGCCGATCCGGTCTCGCCCGAGTTCGGTGCCCGGCACTTCGCGGCGGGCGATGGCGGCCACAGCGACTACCTGAAGCCCGGCTCCTTATCCCTGAAGAACCTCGCCCGGATCGCCTCCGGTCGGACCCCTGCCGAGGAGGGCCGTCATGCGTGAACTCGTCCGGCGGATCGATGCAGCCACCCCGCCCGACCGCGACCGGGCCGTCGACGCCCTGCGCGCCCTCGCCATCCTGGGCGTGGTGCTCGGCCACTGGCTGGTCACCGCCCTGATCGCCGACACCGGCACGGTGCGCGCCGCCAGCCCCCTCCAGCACATGCCCGAACTGATCCCGGTCTCCTGGCTGTTCCAGACCCTCGCGGTCTTCTTCCTCGTCGGCGGACAGGTGGCCACGAAGAGCTACGCCTCCGCCCGCGCCCGCGGCACCACGTACGGGCAGTGGCTCGGCGCCCGGACGCTCCGGCTGTTCCGGCCGGTCGCCGCCGTGCTGGTGGTGTGGACCGTGATCGCGGGCACACTGCTCGCCTCCGGGGTGGGCACGGAGACCGTGCACGCACTGCTCAAGCTGGTGCTGTCGCCGCTCTGGTTCCTGCTCGTCTTCGCGGCGCTGACCGCGGTCACTCCACTGGTCTCCAGGCTCCATCCGCTCTGGCCGCTCGCTGTGGTGCTCCATGTCGACCTGATCCGGTTCGGGCTGGGCGGACCCGCCTGGCTCGGCTGGATCAATGTGGCGGCCGGCTGGCTGGTCCCCTACTGCCTGGGTGCGACCTGGGCCCGCGGCGGCCTGCAGAGCCGGGCGACCGGATGGGCGCTGCTGCTCGTCGGGTCCCTCGCCACCGCCGGACTCGTCCTGTGGGCCGGCTACCCCGCGTCCATGGTCGGGGTGCCGGGCAGCAGGATCTCCAACCTCGACCCGCCCACCCTCGCGGCCGTCGCCTTCGGTCTCGCCCAGTGCGGTGCGGCCCGGCTGGTGCTCGGTCCGCTGCGGCGGGTCCTGCGCCGCCCCGCGGCCTGGGCGGCGGTGGCGCTGGTCAACCTCTCCGCGATGACGATATTCCTCTGGCACCAGACCGCGATGATGGCGGTCACCGCCGTCGGCCTGCTCGCGGGAGAGGCGCTGCCCGGACTGCACACTGTGCCCAGGGATTCGGGCTGGGTGTTCGCCCGTCTGGCGTGGCTGCCGGTGTTCGCCGTGGCGCTGCTGGTCTGCTGGGCGGCGTTCCGTAAGTACGAGGAGGGTCGCCCCCGACGCGAGAAGGGCCGGATCGTCCTCGAGAACCGTCCCACCAGGACCTCGATGATGCGCCGGGCACTTTAAGAGAGGAGCTCACAAAATGGGAGTCCGATCAGCTCGCGGCGTCGGATGCGGTGCATCGCATGGCGGAGAGTCGTCCGCATACGGGATGTATTCGGACGTTTTGACGACTCGGCGAGGCGCCGTAGCTGTTGTCGTGTGCCCGTCAGGGGTGACGGGACAGTCCATAGGGTGGTCCGGATGACGTGGAAACCGGTGGGGGACAAGGAGCGGGTGAAGGCCGCCCTGCGGAGGGCGCCTCGCGTCCTGTTCGAGGATCTGACGGCGCCCGCCGACCCGCTGCCGGACATGGGCCAGCCCGGATGGCCTGTCTGGCGGCCGGTGTTCGGGATGCTGCTGGTCATCTGCGCGACCTTCCTCACCGTGTTTTACGTGAACGAGATGAGTCCGGGGGACGGCGGCGGCATCCCCAAGTACGGCGTGCTGGGCTTCGCCCAGGGGGCGGCGCTCGTCGCCGTGATGTTCCGCCCGGTATCGGCCTGGTGGGCGTCGACCGTCCTCATGGTCGTCACCGCGTGGCTCTCCGAGCCCGATATGAGCCGTGACCAGTTGTTCCCATGGAGCGTTCCAGGGCTCGCGCTCCAGTGCGGGGCGCTCTTCCTGCTGGCGCTGCGGGTCCCGCCCCGCCGCGCGGCCGGGGCGCTGGTGATCACTCTCCTCGCCGGACTGTCCTGCACCGTCTTCACCACCACGCCGCACCACTACGTCATCTACCGCTCCACTCCGGTCCTGATCGCCGCCGTGGTGTTCGGCGCCTCGCTGCGCGGTCTGCGGGTGGCCCGCACCCAACTCGTCGTCCAGGAAGAGCTCACCGCCGGTGAGCGGGCCCGGCGTACCCTCCTGGAGGAGCGCAACCGGATCGCCCGCGAGCTGCACGACGTGGTCGCCCACCACATGTCGGTGATCTCCATCCAGGCGCAGGTCGCCCCGCACCTGGTCGAGAACCCGTCCGACGAGCTCCGGGAGAACCTCGCGGGCATCCGGCAGAATGCCGTCGAGGCGCTCACCGAGCTGCGCCATGTGCTCGGCGTGCTCCGCTCCGAGGACGCCTTGTCACAAGGGGTGAGGCACACCCCGCAGCCCACCCTCGACCGGCTCGACGAACTGGTCGCCAATGTGCGCGCCGCCGGGCTCACGGTCACCACCGCCACCACCGGTGCGCGCCCGCTGCCGCCCGGTGTCGGGCTGTCGGCCTTCCGGATCATCCAGGAGGCGCTCAGCAACGCGATGAGGCACGCCCCCGGCGCGCGGGTGCGGGTGGAGACGGCCTACGGGACGACCGGGCTGACGGTCCGCGTCACCAATACCGCGCCCGACGCGGCGCCCGCGCGCTCGCAGTCCATGGGACACGGACTGCTGGGGATGGGCGAACGCGCTGCCATGCTGGGCGGCGAACTCGCGGCCGGGGCAACCCCGGACGGCGGCTACGAGGTCACGGCTATCCTGCCGGTGAGCGCCCCTGCCCTGGCCGCCGAACCTGCCGAGGAAACCCCGTGACGACCATTCGCGTACTCATCGCCGACGACCAGATGATGGTTCGTCAGGGTTTCACGGTGCTGCTCAACGCCGAGCCCGGCATCGAGGTCGTCGGTCAGGCGGTGGACGGCCTCGACGCCGTCGCCAAGGTCGCCGAACTCGCCCCGGACGTCGTCCTCATGGATGTGAGGATGCCGGTGCTCGGCGGTATCGAGGCGACCCGCCGCATCACCTCACCGCCCGATGCCCGGGTCAAGGTGCTCATCCTGACCACCTTCGATCTCGACGAGTACGTGTACGAGGCGTTGCGCGCCGGCGCGTCCGGCTTTCTCCTCAAGGACGCATCGGTCGAGGAACTGGCCCGTGCGGTCAGGGTGGTGGCGGCCGGTGACGCGCTGCTCGCCCCGAACATCACCAAGCGGCTGATCGTGGAGTTCTCCCGGGTGACCGCCGCCCCCCGGGCCCCGCTGAAGGACCGTATCGGTGATCTGACGGAACGCGAGACCGAGGTGCTGTCCCTGATCGCACAGGGTCTGTCGAACGCGGAGATAGCCCAGTTGCTGGTGGTGGCGGAGCAGACCGCGAAGACCCATGTGAGCCGGATACTGGCCAAGCTGGGGCTGCGCGACCGGACGCAGGCGGCGGTCTTCGCGTACGAGACGGGCCTGGTGCGACCGGCCGGCTACTGACGTGCAGGCGAAAGGGCGGAGGCACGGGATCGCCGTACCCCCGCCCGGCGTGGTGACCGCCCGACGGCGCGAGGCCGGCGCGACCGTTTCGTTCGCGCCGCCGGGCGGAGTTCTGCAGGCACTGGGAGGCCGGTGGTTGCGCCGGGACCGCGGCGGCGGGCGATGGGCGGCCGGGTCCGCTCTCTCTCAGGTCGAGAGCGGACCCGGCTGCCTTCACCACCGCACTGGCTCGCACGCCGCCGCGGTCCTCGGTCACGCCCGTCCCGCCGGACACCCCTCAGGGCCGGCCGGACGGACAGCGCAGGAGAGATGACCTCCCGTCACATCTCTTGCGCGGTCTTGGTGTTCCAGGGGCGCGCTAGTCCTCGCGCAGGGCGCGGACCGCTTCCTCGACGCGCTTGCCGTAGTCGGCGTCGGCGGCGTGGAAGTGGGCGAGGTTCTTCTCGATCACGTCGTCGCGGGTGACCTGGGAGAGGCCTCCGGCGATGTTGGCGACCAGGCGGCTCTTCTCGTCCTCGGACATCAGCCGGTAGAGCTCGCCCGCCTGGAAGAAGTCGTCGTCCTTGGTGTGGGCGGGCGCCGCGTGGGTGCCGGTCCAGCCGTGGATCGCCACCGGAGCGGAAAGCGCCGCGTCGGTCTGGGCGGGGCCCGCATACGAGTTGGGCTCGTAGTTCTTGTCGTGGCGCGCACCGTTGCGGGTGGCGTGCAGACCGTCACGGCCGTAGTTGTCGACGACAGCCGTCCGCGGCGCATTCACCGGGAGGTGGGTGTGGTTGACGCCCAGCCGGTAGCGGTGCGCGTCGGCGTAGGCGAACAGGCGGCCCTGGAGCATCTTGTCCGGGGAGGGGCCGATGCCGGGCACGAAGTTGTTCGGGGAGAACGCGGCCTGCTCGACCTCGGCGAACACATTGTCCGGGTTGCGGTCCAGGACCAGCCGGCCCACGCGCTGCAGCGGGTAGTCGCTGTGCGGCCACACCTTGGTGAGGTCGAACGGGTTGAAGCGGTAGTCGGCGGCCTCGGCGGCCGGCATGACCTGCACGTACAGGGTCCAGGACGGGTTCACGCCCCGCTCGATGGCCTGCAGCAGGTCCGTCTGGTGCGAGGTGCTGTCCTTGCCTGCGAGCTCGGCGGCCTGCTCGCTGGAGAGGGAGCGCACGCCCTGGTTCGTCTTGAAGTGGTACTTGACGAAGAAGGCGTCGCCCGCGGCGTTCGTCCACTGGTACGTGTGCGAGCCGTAGCCGTTCATGTGGCGGTACGAGGCAGGAATGCCCCGGTCGCCCATCAGCCAGGTCACCTGGTGCGTCGCCTCGGGGGCGTGGGCCCAGAAGTCCCAGACGTTGTCCGGCTCCTGACGGCCGGTGAACGGGTCACGCTTCTGCGAGTGGATGAAGTCGGGGAACTTGATCGGGTCCTTGATGAAGAAGACCGGGGTGTTGTTGCCGACCAGGTCGTAATTGCCCTCGTCCGTGTAGAACTTGAGGGCGAAGCCGCGCGGGTCGCGTACGGCGTCGGCGCCGCCGAGCGAGTCGGCGACCGTCGAGAACCGGATGAACGTCTCGGTGCGCTTGCCGACGGCGGAGAGGAAGTCGGCCCGGGTGAAGCCGGTGACGTCGTCGGTCACCTCGAAGTAGCCGTACGCGCCGGAACCGCGGGCGTGGACCACGCGCTCCGGGATGCGCTCCCGGTTGAAGTGCGCCAGCTTCTCCAGAAGGTGCTGGTCCTGGAGGAGGATCGGGCCACCGACGCCGGCGGTGGCGGAGTTCTGGTTGTCGGCGACCGGGGCGCCTGACTCGGTCGTAAGCACACGCTGCGTCATGGTGTCGGGGCGACCTTCCGTACGGGAGCTGCTGAACTGCGACGCCCTGGGGGCTCCAGGAGCGTAGGTACGCTCCGAACCAGACGTCAACAGTTTGTTGAAATTGGGGGTGAGGTGTTCCGGATGGTGCCGACGCCTGGGCGCGACAGGACAGGTGTCAGCGCCGACACCATCCGGAAGTCTGCGGGGCGGTCGGTCAGGCCTGGACGGGCCGACCCGAGAGGCGCTCGACCGCGAGCAGCAGGGCCGAGTGGTCCAGGCCGCCGTCGCCCTGCGCGCGGAGCGAGGCGACGAGCTGGGCGACGACGGCGCCGACGGGGAGCGCGGCACCGACATTACGGGCGGCGTCCGTGACGATGCCCATGTCCTTGTGGTGCAGATCGATCCGGAAGCCCGGCGCGAAGTCGCGCCCCAGGAAGTTGTCCTTCTTGCGGGTCAGCACGGTCGAGCCGGCCAGTCCGCCGTTCAGCACGTCGAGCGCCGCCGCGAGGTCGACCCCGGACTTCTCCAGGAAGACGACGGCTTCGGCGCAGGCCTGGATGTTGACCGCGACGATCAGCTGGTTGGCGGCCTTTACCGTCTGGCCGGAGCCGTGCGGGCCGCAGAGCACGATCGTCTTGCCGAGAGCCCGCAGGATCGGCTGTGCGGTGTCGAAGTCGGCCTGCTCGCCGCCGACCATGATCGACAGCACGGCTTCGATCGCGCCGGCCTCGCCACCGGAGACCGGGGCGTCCAGGACCCGGATGCCCTTCTCCTTCGCGTTCTTCGCGAGGTCCACGGAGGTCTGCGGGGTGATCGAGGACATGTCGATCAGCAGGGCGCCCGACTTGGCGTTCGCCAGGATGCCCTCGGGGCCGTACGCGATGGCCTCGACGTGCGGGGACGCGGGCACCATCGTGATGACGACATCGGCGTCCCGGACCGCCTCGGCGATCGAACCCGCGCCGTGCCCGCCGGCGGCGGCCAGCCGGTCGATCTTGTCCTGCTCCAGGGTGTATCCGGTGACGTCGTAACCGGCCTTGATCAGGTTCTCGGACATGGGGGAGCCCATGATGCCGAGTCCGATCCACGCAACCTTGGGGAGGTTGTTGCTCATGAGAGGGTGCCTTCCTGAAAACGTGTGTACGAGGGGGAGCCCGACGGCCTCAGCGGGCCGCTCGGGCCTCGGCCGGGAGCCATGCGAAGGACTCGGCGCTCGGCTGGTCGCCGGGCTTGTACTCCAGGCCGACCCAGCCGTCGTAACCGGCCTTCGTCAGCTCGTCGAGGAGCTGCTCCAGTGGCAGGGAGCCGGTGCCGGGCGCGCCGCGCCCCGGGTTGTCGGCGATCTGGACGTGACCGGTCCGGTCGGCGTACGCGGAGATGACCTGGCTCAGGTCCTCGCCGTTCATCGACAGGTGGTAAAGGTCCAGCAGGAACTTCGCATTGCCGAGCCCCGTCGCGGCGTTGACCTTGTCGACGACCTCGATTCCGGCCGGTGCGCTCACCAGCGGGTAGCGCGGCGACTCCGGCTCGTTCAAGGTCTCGATCAGCAGGACCGCCCCGATCCGGTCCGCCGCGCGGGCGGCCAGGACCAGGTTCTCGAGAGCGAGCTCGTCCTGCACGGCCGGGTCCACGCCGTCGACGCGATTGCCGTAGAGCGCGTTGAGCGCCTTGCAGCCGACCGAGGCGGCGAAGCCGGCCGCCACCTCGATATTGGCGCGGAAGCGGTCCGACTCCGGGCCGGGCACGGAGAGCGCGCCGCGGTCGGGTCCGGGCAGCTGTCCGGCGTAGAAGTTCAGCCCCACCAGCTGCGTGCCCGCGTCGTCGAGCGCCTTCTTGAGGGCGTCGAGTTCGCTCTGCGGCGGGGTGGGGGTCTCGATCCAGGGCCACCACAGCTCGACCGCCGTGAAGCCCGCCGCGGCGGCGGCAGCAGGGCGCTCCAGGAGCGGGAGTTCCGTGAAGAGGATCGAAAGGTTCACATCGAAGCGCTGGTCCGGCCAGGTCTTCTGCGAATCGAGAGAGGCCATGAGGGTCAGGCGCTCCTTCCGTATTGCGGAAGTTAGTTTCTGCTTAACGGAAGATTGCCCGGGGGGTGGATGGGCTGTCAAGGGGGTGACCGGAATTCGGGCCGGCGCTCCTCCTGGGGACTTGCACCTCGACCGCCGGAGGGGGGCCGCCGACGACTCGCTGGGGGGAGCGCACTGCCCTGGTCGCCCACACGGCCCCGGCCGGGACGGACCTCACGCCATCGGATCGTCACCGCCCCCGACGGCGGTCATGTCCTCGCCGTCGACCTGGGCAACGACACCGTGCACACCTACCGGCTCGATCTGCGCCGGGGCGCGCTCCACCAGGTCTTGTACGCGCTCCTGCGCCCGGGTGCAGGAGCGCGCCACCCGACCTTCCACCCCGGCGGCCGTTTCGCCCATCTCGCCTGCGAGGTCGACAACGCCGTCGTCGTCTGCGGTGACGACGCCGCGACCGGCACCCTCACCCCGGGGACCCCGAAGGTCACCGGAACGGGCCCGGGCACCAGCTGTCCCGCCCAGTTCCTGGCCGCCGGCGATGGCCGTTTCGGCTACCTCGCCAACCGCGGGCACAACAGCCTGACCCGCTACGCCGTCGAGGGCGACGGGACAGCGCTGCGGCTGATCGACACGGTGCCGGTGGGCGGCGACTTCCTCCGGCGCATCGCCTTCTCGTCGGACAGGGGCCGCTCTTCGCCGCCAGCCAGAGGTCCGGGACGGTGACGGTCTTCGCGGTCGACCGGGCCGACGGCGGGCTGCGCCGCACCGGTACCCCGTTCGCCGCTCCGGCGGCCGTCTGCGTGCTGCCGCTCGGGTCCCGGCGCGGCTGGTCCGAACGAGAATCCCCAGTGGTCCGTTAGGGTCGGGGCCGAGCCGCGGGCCCCCGGGTGCGGCGAGCACATGATGGAGGCACAGTGCGCTTGAGAGTGGAGTTCACCACCGAGCCATTCGATCTCGACGAGGCGCCCGCCCACGCGGTGGTGGCCCGCGAGGTGATCCAGACGGCCGAGCTGGACGCCGTGGATGTCGGCCCCTTCGGCAATACGGCGGAGGGTGGCGCCGACGCGGTGCTCACCGCGGTGGACTCCCTGCTGCGCAAGGCCCTGGAGTCCGGTGCCACCCGGGTATCGCTCCAGGTCAACGTCATCGGGGAGGACTCGAAGTGACCGAACCCGCGGACCACCCCCTCGTCACCGCGGTCAAGCCGCTCGTCGACGCGATGGGCGCCGAGCTGGTCGGGCCCGAGGACGCCCTGACCGACGACGTGGTGCTGGCCTGGGAGGGCGAGGACGTCATAGCCGTGCGGCTGCCGCAGCTCTCGGACTCGCTCGACCACATCCTGGCCGCCATGGAGCGGCGGCACGGCATGCCACTGGCCGAGCTGGACCGTAGGACCAAACAGTCGGTCGTACGGACCCTGGAGGCACGGGGTGCCTTCTCGGTGCGGCATGGCGTGGAGACGGTGGCGGGGGCGCTGGGGGTCAGCCGCTTCACCGTCTACAACTATCTGAATCGGGAAAATGCCGCCAAAGGTGAGTAGTTGAGCGAAGGCCGCGGAAGTATGCGGAAGGCCGTCGCCCGGATCGTCGGGCGACGGCCTTTGACGTTCGCGGAATTTCAACAAAGTGTTGACGTGGTGTTGTGGAGAGCGTTAGCTATCCGCAGCCCGACCAACGCACAGCGAAAAAAGCCACGGAGGCTCCCGTGACTCTGAGCTCCACACCGGGCCTCGCCCGGTTCAATACTCTGGCGGACGACGAGGCCACCACCGCGTTGCACGAGGTGTGTGCCAGTGCGGCATGGGGAAGAGCGATCCTCTCCCGGCGCCCCTACGCCACCGCAGAAGCCCTTCTCGCCACCAGTGATGCCGCCATGGCCGAGCTGACCCGCGAAGATCTGGCCGACGCGATGGCCGGTCACCCCCCGATCGGCCGCCCGGCCCCCGGGGACCCGACCTCCTCACGCGAACAGCGGGGGATGGCCGACGCCACCGAGGAGCTCAAGGCCGAGATGCTCGAACTGAACCTGGCCTACCAGGAGCGGTTCGGACATGTCTTCCTGATCTGCGCCACCGGTGCCACCGGAGAGCAGATGCGCGACGCGGTGAAGTCCCGGATCGGGAACTCGCCCGAGCAGGAGCGCGAGATCGTGCGCACCGAGCTGGGCAAGATCAACCGCATCCGGCTGACCCGCCTCGTAACCGAAGGAGAGTGACGGTCTTGAGCACCGACACCACCGCATCGGTGTCCACGCACATCCTGGACACCAGCATCGGCCGCCCTGCCGCAGCCGTCGCCGTCACGCTCGCCGCCCGCAGTGGCAGCGACGCGCCGTGGGTGACGCTCGGCGGCTCCGCGACCGACGCGGACGGGCGATGCAGGGACCTGCCGGCGCTGCCGGAGGGCACCACCCATGTACGTCTCGACTTCGAGACCGAGGCGTACTTCTTCAACAAGCAAGCCGAGGCGCAGCAGGACGCCCCCCGCGTAAGGGACAGCGGTGCGTTCTTCCCGGAAGTGGCGATCACCTTCGCCGTCGTACCGGGCGAGCACTATCACGTACCGCTGCTGCTCAACCCGTTCGGCTACTCCGTATACCGAGGGAGCTAGCAGACATGCCCACGATTCTCGGCCAGAACCAGTACGGCAAAGCAGAGAACCGCGTCGTCAAGATCACGCGGGATGGCGAAACCCACCACATCAAGGACCTGAACGTCTCGGTCGCCCTCTCCGGCGACATGGACGACGTCCACTACTCCGGCTCCAACGCCAACGTCCTGCCGACCGACACCACCAAGAACACGGTGTACGCGTTCGCCAAGGAGTACGGCATCGAGTCCGCCGAGCAGTTCGGCATCCACCTCGCCCGCCACTTCGTGACGTCGCAGGAGCCGATCCATCGGGCGCGCATCCGTATCCAGGAGTATTCCTGGGAGCGCATCGCCACCTCGGACAACAACTCCAAGTTCATTGGCTCGGACGAGGTCAACCACTCCTTCGCCCGCAAGGGCCAGGAGCTGCGCACCACCCAGATCACCTACGACGGTGAGAACTGGCAGGTCATCTCGGGACTCAAGGACCTCACGGTCATGAACACCACCAACTCGGAGTTCTGGGGTTACGTCAAGGACAAGTACACGACGCTCAAGGAGGCGTACGACCGCATCCTGTGCACCGACGTCGCTGCCGCCTGGCGCTACAACTGGACCAGCGACGACGACCGGATGCCCAACTGGGAGAAGTCGTACGAGCAGGCCAAGAAGCACATCCTGCAGGCCTTCGCCGAGACGTACTCCCTCTCGCTGCAGCAGACCCTGTACCAGATGGGGTCGAGGGTGATCAACAGCCGCAGCGAGATCGACGAGATCCGCTTCTCCCTGCCGAACAACCACCACTTCCTGGTGGACCTGGAGCCCTTCGGTCTCAAGAACGAGACCGCTGACGGCGCTGTCTACTTTGCGGCCGACCGCCCGTACGGACTCATCGAGGCCACCGTGCTGCGGGACGGTATCGAGCCGCAGATCCCGGTCGACATGACCAACCTCTGACGCGGCCCTGAGCCGGTCCCCGCCCGCCGACGGGCGGGGACCGGCCGACCCGGAGGGAAACCCCATGGCACAGCCTGCAACGGGCCCGGCAGCAGACGGCCCCTGTACCGCACCACCGGAGAACTCCGTCCATCCGGTGGACGAAAGGCTTTCCCCCTCGCGGCTCGTCCCCGCCGCGCTCCAGCACATCGCCGCCATGTATGCGGGCGTCGTCACCCCTCCGCTCATCATCGGCCAGGCCGCCGGCCTGGACCCGGCCGGAATGACCCGGCTGATCGCGGCCAGTCTGCTGATCGCCGGACTCGCCACCCTCCTGCAGACGCTCGGCATCGGCGGCGTCGCGGGAAACCGGCTGCCGTTCGTCAACGCCGCGTCCTCCGCCGGCATCGCCCCGATGCTCGCCATCGCCGAGACCAGCGCCCCCGGCCACCAACTCCCGGCGATCTACGGGGCGGTGCTCGTCGCCGGAGCCTTCTGTCTGGCCGTCGGACCGTTCTTCGGGCGGCTGCTCCGCTTCTTCCCGCCGCTCGTCACCGGCGTCGTCATCACCCTCATCGGCGTCACCCTGATGCCGGTCCCGGTCTCCTGGGCGCAGGGCGGTGACAAGGAAGCCGCCGACTTCGGCGCCATGAAGTACTTGGCGCTGGCCGCCTTCACCCTTGCCGTCATCCTGCTGATCCAGCGATTCGGGCGCGGTTTCGTCAAACAAGTCGCCCTGCTCTTCGGCCTGTTGATCGGAACGCTCGCCGCGATCCCGTTCGGGCTGGCCGACTTCTCCGCGCTGAGGTCCGCACCGCTCGCAGCCCTGCCCGCACCCTTCGCCTTCGGTGCACCCGAGTTCAAGCCCGCCGCGATCCTGTCCCTCTGCATCGTCATGCTGGTCCTGATGACGGAGTCCTCGGCCGGCATGCTGGCGCTCGGCGAGATCTGCGACCGGCGCACCGACGGGCGGACCATCACCCGCGGCCTGCGCACCGACGGCATCGCCACCCTGCTCGGCCCGGTCTTCGGCGGCTTCCCGACGAGCGCGTTCGCGCAGAACGTCGGCGTGGTGTCGCTGACGAAGGTACGAAGCCGCTACGTCGTCGCCGCGGCGGGCGGAGCACTGATCGTCCTGGGCGCCTTCCCCGTCCTCGGCGCGGTCGTCTCCCTCGTCCCGATGCCCGTGCTCGGTGGCGCCGGAATCGTCCTGTTCGGCTCGATCGCCGTCAGCGGCATCCGTACGCTCTCCGAGGCCGGACTCGACGACAGCTCCAACATCATTCTGGTCGCCGTGGCGCTCGGCGCGGGCGTCATCCCGCTCGCCGCGCCCGCCTTCTACGCCGGATTTCCGTCCTGGGCGCAGACCGTGCTGGGCTCCGGGATCAGTGCGGGAGCGCTCGTCGCGGTCCTGCTCAACCTGTTCTTCCACCATCTCGGCACCCACAGCCGCACGGCTGTGGCACTCAAATCCTCCTAGGGTCCTGCCGTGCCCACCTCATCACAGAGAGAAGAAGGAAGCGCCATGGCAGCCCCTGATCGTGTGGAACGCATCGTCATCGAGAACTGTTCGATCGCGACCGTCGACGCCGACGACACCGAGTACGCCTCGGGCCATGTCGTCGTCGCGGGCAACCGCATCGAGTACGTAGGCGCCGGCCGGGCCCCCGAGGGGCTGGAGAACGTCGTGCGACGCATCGACGGCGCCGGGCACCTCGTCACCCCCGGCCTGATCAACACCCACCACCACTTCTACCAGTGGATCACCCGGGGCCTGGCCACCGACCACAACCTCTTCGACTGGCTGGTCACCCTCTACCCGACCTGGGCGTGCATCGACGAGCCGATGGTCCGCGCCGCGGCGCAGGGCTCGCTCGCGATGATGGCCCGCGGCGGTGTCACCACCGCCATGGACCACCACTACGTCTACCCGCAGGGCTCCGGCGACCTGTCCGGCGCCATCATCGGAGCCGCCCGCGACATGGGCGTACGGTTCACCCTCGCCCGCGGCTCCATGGACCGCAGCCGGAAGGACGGCGGGCTGCCGCCGGACTTCGCCGTCGAGACGCTCGACGGTGCGCTCGCCGGCACCGAGGCGACCATCGACGCTCACCACGACGGCTCCTTCGACTCCATGACGCAGATCGCCGTCGCACCCTGCTCGCCCTTCTCCATCTCCACCGAACTGCTCCGCCAGGGAGCCGAGCTGGCCCGCCGCCGCGGGGTCCGGATGCACACCCACGGCTCGGAGACCGTGGAGGAGGAGAAGTTCTGCCACGAGCTGTTCGGGATGGGCCCGACCGACTACTTCGAGTCGACGGGCTGGCTCGGCGACGACGTATGGATGGCCCACTGCGTCCATATGAACGACTCCGACATCGCGGCGTTCGCCCGCACCGGCACCGGCGTCGCGCACTGCCCGTCCTCCAACGCCCGCCTGGCGGCAGGCATCGCCAGGGTCCCCGACATGCTGGCCGCGGGTGTCCCCGTCGGGCTCGGTGTCGACGGCACCGCCTCCAACGAGTCCGGTGAACTCCACACCGAGCTGCGCAACGCCCTCCTCATCAACCGCCTCGGCGCCCACCGCGAGAAGGCACTGAATGCCCGTCAGGCCCTGCGTCTGGGAACGTACGGTGGCGCCCAGGTCCTCGGCCGCGCGGACCAGATCGGCTCACTGGAGGTCGGCAAGCTCGCCGACCTGGTGCTCTGGAAGCTGGACACGCTCGCGCACGCCTCCATCGCCGACCCGGTCACCGCGCTCGTCTTCGGCGCCGCCGCCCCCGTCACCCTCTCCCTCGTCGACGGGAAGACGGTCGTCGAGGGCAACCACCTGACCACGGTGGACGAGGACGCCATCGCCCGCGCCACCCGCGACGAGGCTCGCCGTCTCGCGCAGATCGCCGCCGGGGCCTGACGGCTCTGGGGCACCTCCCCCCGGAACGGCCGGCCGGAGGGGGACGGCCCTCGGCCGGCCGCTGTGGACCCGAGCGGGGTCCACGGCAGCCGGGTCGGCGAACACGCACTCAGAAGTGCGCGTTCGCCGGCCCGGTGACCCAAGCTGCCGCACCAGCTGCACGACCTGCACCACCTGCACCACCTCCCTGACACCCACGTCGCCTTGACGTGCACCCGACCGGAGGAACCGCCGTGGCAGCACAGCCCAGGTTTCGCAACGAAGCAGTCGCAGTTCCCGACCAGCAGCCCGTACCGGACGACCCGCAGATCTCCGGCGGCAAGCATCCGGTCGACCAGACCCTCCCCCCACTGAAGATGTTCACCAGCGGACTGCAGCATGTGGCCGCGATGTACGCGGGAGTCGTGGCCCCGCCCATGATCGTGGGACCCGCCGTGGGACTCACGGCCAAGGAGACCGCCTTCCTGATGGGGGCGAGCCTCTTCACCGCGGGCATCGCCACCCTCCTCCAGACCCTCGGCTTCTGGCGCATCGGCGCCCGGCTGCCGTTCGTCAACGGCGTCTCGTTCGCCGGGGTGACGCCGATGATCGCGATCGGCAAGGATCGCGGGCACGACGGCATCGCCGTCATCTTCGGTGCGATCCTCGTCGCCAGTCTCCTCGGCTTCGTACTCGCCCCCTACTTCTGCAAGCTGGTGCGCTTCTTCCCGCCCGTCGTCACCGGGACCGTCATCACCCTGATCGGCGTCTCGTTGCTGCCGGTCGCCTTCAACTGGTCCCAGGGCGGCAACGCGACGGCCGACGGCTACGGGTCGACGACCAATATCTCCATGGCCGCCGTCACCCTGGTCATCGTCCTCGCCCTGCGCAAACTGCTGCGCGGCTTCCTGCAGCAGATCGCGATCCTGCTCGGTCTGGTCGCCGGCACCCTGATCGCGATCCCGGTCGGCATCACCGACTTCGGCGCGATCAGGGATGCCGACCTGATCGGCTTCCCGACCCCGTTCCACTTCGGGGCACCGCAGTTCGAGATGGCCGCCATCGTCTCGATGTGCATCGTGATGCTCGTCTGCATGACCGAGTCCACCGCCGACATGCTGGCCCTCGGCAAGATCGTCGGCCGGCCGGCGGACGAGCGGACCATCGAGGGCGGTCTGCGCGCCGACACCCTCGGCAGCGCCGTCAGCCCGCTCTTCAACGGCTTCATGTGCAGCGCCTTCGCGCAGAACATCGGCCTGGTCGCGATGACCAAGGTGCGCAGCCGGTTCGTCGTCGCCGCGGGTGGCGTCATCCTGATCGTGCTCGGTCTGGTCCCCGTGGCCGCGTCCGTCATCGCGCTCGTCCCACTGCCGGTGCTCGGCGGTGCGGGCATCGTGCTCTTCGGCTCGGTCGCCGCGAGCGGCATCCAGACGCTGGCCACCGCCGCCCTGGAGAAGGGGGAGAACGCGCTCATCGTCGCGGCCGCCGTCGGTATCGGCCTGATCCCGATCGCCGCGCCGGAGTTCTACCACGCGTTCCCGAAGGACCTCCTCGTCGTGCTGGACTCGGGGATCTCCACCGGGTGCGTCGTGGCGATCGTCCTCAACCTGGCCTTCAACCACCTGGGCAGGAAGCCGGAGGAGGGGAACGAGGAGGAGCCCTCCGTCGCGGCAACGGCTCCGGTGGGCGCGCACTGAGTGTGTCCGGTACGGCGCTGTGGCGCGCACGGCACCAGCCGTACGCGCCACAGGCGTATTCCGGGCAGGTCCGGGCGGGAATCAGCCGATGTGGTAGCTGTCGCCGTACACCTTCCACTCCGGCGGCGGATCCAGGTTCAGATTTCCCTTCCTCAGGAAGACCCGCTGGGCGGTGTCCACCCGGCTGGTGTCCGAGTGGTCCCCCTCCTGCTGGAGCGCCCAGACCCGCGCGTCCAGGAAGGCGTTGAGGTAGGTCACCTCGTTGCCGCCCTGCGACGGCGGCTTCGCCCTGGCGAGCGCGCGCTTGCGGATGGAGCTGAAGCTCGTGCTGTCGCTGTCGCTGTCGCTGTCGCTGCCGTCGCCGTGCGTGACGATGGCGTCGTAGTACTCGAACTGGCCGAGCGTGCCGATGCCGTCGGCCTTCCCCCGATCGACCGCCGGGTTGAAGTACACCCGGTCCCGTTCGTCGTTCTGCGCCTGCTTGAAGGCCGGGTCCGACGCGGCGGTCGCCCAGTCCTCGGCGAAGTCCGGGTCGAGGCCGTCGTGCGAGTCGGTGCCGTTCACCTCCCGCAGAGCGGGCAGATACTTCGCGAGGACGTTGCCCGGCTTGCGCCGGGTGTACAGCTCGACGAGGTCGAGCATGTCACCGGTGCCGGAGCAGAAGCCGATGATGCCCGCGGTGTAGCCGCGGCCGTCGCCGATGTCCTCGATGTACTTGTACTGTGCCTGCCAGTCGAGTGTGGAGTTCTCCGCGCTGGAGACCAGCTGCATGGCGATCTCCTTCTTCGCCGGATTGTCCAGCCCGGTGGCGGCAGCCGCCTTCCGGGTGGCGGAGACCTCGTGGCGCACGGCTGGGTGCGTGGGGGCGCCGGCGTGGGCGGTGGCGGGTGCCGCCGTGAGGGTCACCCCGAATGCGACCAGCGTGAGCCGTCCGGGGTGAGTGTTGCGACGTGCGGCGCGCTTATGACGTGCGGCGTGCTTATGGGAAGCGGGCACCATTCCTCCAAAGGGAGTTCGTCGTTCCGGATCCGCTAGGAAGCTTTCCTACCAGAGCGGAGTGGGAGTCGTGGTGGAGTGAGAGTCGTGCACTCGTTCGGCGCAAGCGAGTTGAGTCCGGCTCCGGCTACGGAAAAGCCCCGCACCACGTGCCGGACGCGCGGTGCGGGACCGTACGGAGCGGCCTGCGGATCAGGGGCGGACACCCTCTGGCCGATGGCTGTCAGCAGTCGGGGCAGGCCACGTGGATCCATACGCCCGTGGGGCCACCCTGCAGGCCGCCCACGGCCCAATGTCCCTGGTGGGCACGGCAGTTGAGATATTGACCCCGATTTCGTCGACCGTGCAGACCGCCGATCGCGGGTTCAGGGTCCGTCGATACGGTAGCTGTCGCCGTACACCTTCCACTCCAACGGTGTTTCCAGCTGGAGTCTGCCCTCGCGTACGAAGACCCGCTGCGCCGTCTCGACGCGACTGGTGTCGGAGTGTGAGGGTTCCTTGCGGATCGCGGTGACCCGGGCATCGAGGAAGGCGTTCAGATATGTCACCTCGTCGCCGCCCCGGGACGGCGGTTCGGCGGCGTCGAGAGCCTCGCGGCGCATCGTACGGAAGCCGACCGTGCCGTCCGAGTCGGCGGCTCCGTGCATCACATAGGCGTCGTAGTAGATGAACTGGCCCAGGGCGCCGAGACCGTCGTTCTTTCCCTGTTCGACCGCCGGATCGAAGTACGAGCTGTCCCGTTCGGCGTCCTGCGCCGATCGGAACGCGGGGTCGGCGGCCGCCTCCACCCACGCGTCGGTGAACGGGCGCCCGAGGCCGTCGTGCGAGTCGCTGCCCTTCACCGCGCGCAGAGCGGGCAGGAACCGTTCCAGCGGATTGCCGGGGCGCGCCGACGCGTACCGCTCGACGACCCTCAGCATGTCGCCGGTGCCGGAGCAGAAGCCGATGATGCCCGCGGTGTAGCCGCGGCCGTCACCGATGTCCTCGATGTACTTGTACTGCGCCTGCCAGTCGAGCGTGGAGTTCTCCGCGCTGGAGACCAGCTGCATGGCGATCTCCTTCTTCGCCGGATCGTCCAGCCCGGCCGCCGGGGAGCCATTGCCGGAAACGCGCCCGGGCGAGCGCCCGGAACAGCCCGCCAGCAGGGTGGCCACCGTGACCAGAGCGATGAACGGAGCCGTGGCGGGGGTGAGCCGGGAACGCGGAATGACCTTCACTTCTCCAGCCTGCCAGGCACGGAGAGGGATCTTGGTCCGTTCGCCTGTAGCGTCAGGGGTATGGAAGATCAGTCTGTTGTGGATGTCGGCGACGTCCGGCTGGCGTACCGGACCTGGGGCGACCCGTTCGGCTCGCCCGTTGTCCTGCTGCACGGCCTCGGCGGTTCCGCCGCGAGCTGGGAAGCGGTCGGGAGCCTGCTCGGCGAGGAATGGCGGGTGTACGCCCTCGACCTGCGCGGGCACGGGGAGAGCGACTGGCCCGACGAGTACTCCTTCGCGCTGATGAGGGACGACGTCCTCGGCTTCCTCGACGAGTGCGAGCTCGACCGCGTCGGTCTCGTCGGCCACTCCATGGGCGGCGTCGTCGCCCATCTGCTCGCCCAGGAGCACGCGGACCGGGTGGAGCGCCTGGTGCTGGTGGAGACCCCGCCGCCGTTCCCCAGCGAGCCGAGGCCCGCCGCGCAGCCCGAAGGGCCGGTCGACTACGACTGGAATGTCGTCGCGCCCATCCGGGCCCAGGTCGCCGACCCCGACCCGCAGTGGGCGGAGGGCCTCGGCGAGATCGTCGCGCCGACGCTGATGATCGCCGGCGGCCCGGAGAGCACCATGCCGCAGGGCCGGCTGGCCGACATGGCCTCCCTGATCCCGGACTGCCGGCTGATCACGCTCGGCGGCGGCCACCGGGTCCACGAGGCCCACGCCGACCAGGTCGCCCAGCAGATCACCGAGTTCTTCACCAGCTGAAACCCCGGCAGCCGGCTGAACCCCGGAGCGGGGGTGCCCCCCGGGAGCCGGCTGAACGGGGGGACAGGCCGCATGAGCGCCTCCCGGTACGGCGAAGAAAGATCGTGCACGATGTAGCGGGCTGTCATGCATGTCATCCGATCGGGCGACCGGAAGATCGGAGCCGGCGAAACCGCACCGGTCGGCATGGGGAGCGGCCCGGCCGACGGCATTGTCAGTGCCGGGTGCCAAGATCGTCCGCATGGAGCTTGCACTGTTCTTCGCCGAGGTCGACGCCCAGCCGTGGGCCGAGCTGCAGCATGCGTACGGAAGCGCCGCCGATGTGCCCGACTGCCTGCGGGTGCTCGCCGGGGACGACGAGGACGCGGCGTCCGAGGCGCTCTCCGAGCTGTACGGCAGCATCCTGCACCAGGGGTCGGTGTACGAGGCGACGGCCCACGCGGTGCCGTATCTGGCGCGGCTCGCGGAGGCCGGGCACCGCACGGAGGATCTGCTGGTGCTGCTCGGCGGGATCGCGGAGGGCGGAGAGGACCAGGGGGAGACGGATGAAGCCACCTGCCGGGCAGCCGTCGTCGCCCAACTGCCGTTGATCCTGGGCTGGATCGCCGACGAGAATCCCGGGTTGCGGCAGGCCGCCGCGTGGACCGGGGCCATGACGGGGGCATCCGGTCAGGTGCTGCCGGTGCTCCGGAGGCGCTGGACGGAAGAGACGGACCCCCTTGTCCGGGCCGAACTTCTCGGCGCCATCGCCCATCTGGACCCGGCAGGCAGCGTTGCCGAGGCGACCGAAGCCATGGGTGCGGGCGAGCCGGGCGAGGTGAGGATCGCGGCCCTGCTGGCCGGCGTCGACGCGGGCCGGCCCTGGGGCCCCGCCCACCACGAGGCGATGCTGATGCTCCTCCCGGCCGACGGGCTGGTCCGGAGTCGCCTCGACCAGGAGCGCAACGAACCGCTGCAGTATGTCGTCGATTCCCTGCTGCTCCGTGACACCCCCGAGGACCGCGAAGCGGCCTACGCCCTGCTCGACGCGGCACTGCGCAGCTCCGACCCCGACGCCCGCGCCGAGGCGCTGTGGGCGGCCGAGACCGCCTGTCAGCTCTCGCGCAGCGCGCCCGAACGGTTGGCCGCGCCCCTGTGTGCCCTGACGGCCGACCCGGCTGCCGTGCCCGCGGCGTACTCGCTCCTCCGGAAGCTGGGTGTCCATGGAGCGGCGGCCGCCCCGGTCCTGGCCCAACTCGCAGCAGGGCAGGGCGATCCGGCGGACCGGGCCCTCGAAGCGCTTGTCGCCGTGGCCTCCGCGCAGGCCGCGCCGCTCCTTGCGCGCGACCTGGGGCAGCGCCCGCGCGCGCTCGGTGCCGTATGCGGCTTCCCGGTCCGAGGGGGAGCCGCCCTCTCGTTCCCGTACGACCCCGACCTGCTGGACGCGATCCGTGTCCGCCTCGTCGCGGACGATCTCGAAGGCAATGAGCCGTTCTGGCTCACTGCCCTGCTCACCGCCTGGGGCAGCCGGGCATCCTCGGCCCTGCCTGAACTGCGGTCGGCGCTGGCGCGGTTCCCGAAGGTCGTCCCCAGGGCGCTGGTGGCAGTCTGCCCGCCGGAACACCGCGCGAAGGCGGCGGAACTCCTGACCACCGCGGCCCGCTCCGGACCGAAGGCGGGCAGGCTCGCGGCGGCCGGGGCGGTGCACGAGCTGACCGGCGACACCGGCCCCCTGCTGGCAGCGACGGCCGCACGGCTCGCCGAGGGTGGCTACGACGCACGGGAGGCTGCGAGCATCGCCGGTGAACTGGGCCCGGAGGCAGCCGATCTGGTGCCCGCTCTGCGGTCCGCGCTCACCGTCCCCGGGCCGAACCGCACCATCCCGCAGCTGGACGGCGATGTCGAGATCGCCACCGCCCTGTGGCGGATCACGGGGGACGCCGAGGATGTGGTGCCGGTGCTCGCCGGGGTGCTCGCGGAGGTCGAACCGGCCTGGATGCGCTGGACGTTCATTCGCGCCGCGGGAGCGGCGGCCCTCATCGGAGAGGCGGCCCGCCCGCTGGTCCCCGCGCTGGAGGGCCTGCTGGCGGACCGGCAACAGACCCCCGCCGCGGTACTTGCCCTGCACGCGATCGCACCCGAGTCCCTCGACGCCCCTCGGATGGCCGGCCTGCTCCTGGACGCCGCAGAGGCGGACGCCGAACCCGTCACCGCCATCGAAGCCCTGGTTGCCCTCGGTCCGACCGCCCTCACCGACGACCACCTGAACCGGCTCACCGCCCTCGCTGAAAGGGACCTGCGGGTGACGGCGTCAGGACTGGAGTCAGGCATCGCCCCGGCCGACGAACGACTGCGCGACCGGGCGCGCGAGGCGGTGCGTACGCTGCGACCGCACTGACCACGCGTGCCGGATCGCCTGCGCGCCGCGGGCAACGCCGAGATCTGTGGACGGGACGATGTCATCTGCCGTCCGGTCACCGAATCCCCGCGAGCTCGCCGTCATCCGGAGCGAAGGAGACCCCGCGAGTGGGTGCGCGGTTTCGTCGACCCGTGCTGCCTCTGCGCCGAGCCCTGACAGCCGGGCCCCTGACAGCCGGGCCCCTGACAGCCGGGCCACCGCACGGATAGCCTTCGACGGGAGTTCCATGTGGCGCAGCGCGAGCACGCCACCGATCGATGTGTCCGCAGTGCCGTCCGCCTCCACCCGAGACCCGGTACGCCGGACGCCTCGCAGAGCCACGAACGTCCGCGACCGCGGGACCGGCGGGCCGCACCGGACCTCCGGTGCGGCCCGCCGTATCGGCCGGGCGTGGGGCGGGCGCGGCCACGCCTCTCCGGCGGCGGCCGTCCCGCGCAGACGTCAGTCCCCGGGCTGCCAGTCCGGGCGCCGGCCGCTCATGGCGATCGCCTGGTCGACGAGGGGCGCGTCGGACGGTACGGGGACCGGCGGTCCGAAGATGTCGGGCCGCGGGATGTCGTCGCGGGGCGTCAGCATGGCCAGCGACACCCGCAGGCTCGCCTCGTCCGCCTCGTACGCCTGCCCGGTGGAGCGGGCCAGGTCCCAGCCGTGGACGACCAGCTCGTTCAGTGCGACCATCGCGGCCACCTCGCCCGGCAGATCCACACCGCCCGCCCTGGTCATACCCTGCCGGGCGGCAGGGTCGCGCCAGGCTGTCACCAGTTCGTCCAGCAGGGGCGGCAGTGCCTCGCGCCAGTCGTCGCCGAGGACCGGCAGTGCGGCGGCCGGCGAGCTGTCGGTCGTCGGCCCGAGATCCTTCCGCGCCGCGTCGCGGAAGGCCGTGCTCAGCCCGACCAGATGGGCGAGCAGCTCCCGTACCGCATAGTCGGGGCAGGGGGTGGGGTCGGTCAGCTGTTTCTCCTCGATGCCGTCGAGCAGCGCGGCGATCTGGCGTGCGGCAGGTCCCAGATCGGCCGTGGGCATCGTTTTGGTTTCGGTATCCATACTCTTCAGACCGCTCCGGCGCCCGGAACTCATCGGTCCTCGCGCGGGGAGTCCACGCCCGCACCGGTCGCATGCGGAACGTACTGCCCCATCCTCTTGTCGTGGACCCGCCAGCAGTGTCATATAGGTCCAGACCATTGCTGCCGGATGGAAGGCAAGACCGTGCAACGCCCCCACGCACACGCCGCGTTGGCCGCCTCCGCCGCCCTGCTCCTCGCCACGCTCACCGCGTGCGGCGGGACCGCCGATGCCGCCGACACGCAGAGACCGACCGCGCCCGGTGGGGTGACGGCGCAAGCGAGCAGCGCCACCTCCGTCCACGTCATGTGGGACCGGTCCTCCGACAACAAGGCGATCACCGGCTACGAGATCTACCGCAAGGGCAAGCAGGTCAGGTCCGTCGCGGCGACCCGGCAGATGACCGACGTCGACGGACTGACCCCCTCGACGGCCTACACCTTCACCGTCCGGGCCCGCGACGCCGCCGGAAACCTCTCCGCTGCGAGCAGGGCCGTCGCCGTCACCACCCCCGCCCCCACGCCTGCCGACCACGGGCCGCCGACCCGCCCGGTCGAGCTGCGCGGCAAGGCCGACGGGGGACGCTCGGCCACCCTGTCATGGGGAGGTTCGACGGATGACGTGGGTGTCACCTCGTACGACATCTACCAGGAGGACTCCCGTATCCACAGCGTGCCCGGCACGCAGACCACGGCCCACCTCACAGGGCTGCGCCCCGGGACCGTCTACACCTTCACCGTCCGGGCCCGCGACGCCGCCGACACGTCCTCGCCGGACAGCAACGACTTCGACCTCACCACCCCGTCCGCCCCGGGCGCCCCGGCGAATACCGCCCCCACCGAACTGCGGACCGACAGTCGTGTGCAGGGCAAGGAGTACGTGATCGACCTCGACTGGAAGCAGCCGGACACCGGCGGCGAGATCCCCGCATACCAGCTCTTCATCGACGGCCGGCTGACCACCACGATCGTGTGGGGTGGCAAGCCGCCCGCGGGCCGGGCGAGCTACCGGCTGACCGTCGGCGACCCGCGCGGCACGCGGTACTCGATGAAGATCCGCGCCAAGCTCCCGGACGGGAAGTGGGGTGACTTCTCCGCCCGGCGCACCATCGTCCTCGGCGGCTGACAAGAGTTCACGCGGACAGACACGGCGAGCGGGAAGCCGCACCGAACGGGCCATCGATCCGGGAAACCTCCCATTCGGGAGTCACGTCTTCAGGGCACGGCCACCGAACCCGCCGCCCACGGCGGCCCATTGCCACCAGGCTTCCAGCGCCGGTGGGTCCATCGAGCCCCAGTCCGGTGCGGCCTCCACCAAGGCATGCCCCAGTCGCCGCCCCAGCTCCACCATGGCCCGGCCGGCCGCGGTGCGCTCGGAGTCGTATGCACGGAGTGCCTCGGCCCAGCAGGGCGCGGACCGGAGCGCCGACTCGAGGGCCGTCGCGTCCTGGAGCGCCTTGACGGCACCGGCACCGGTGTGCGGGCGGGCCACGGTCGCCGCGTCGCCGGTCAGCAGGAGCCGGCCGGTGGCGTAGCGCGGCGCCGTGAAGTCGTACAGCGGCTGGACGAACAGCTCGTCCGGCGCGGTCAGACCGACCAGGCCGCCCCAGTACGGTGGCAGCAACTCGGCGGCGATATGGGCGAGATGGGAGTGCAAGGCGTCGGTGAGCGTGCCGGGCGGCAGGCTCGTCGGAGTCTCCAACGACAGTTCGAGATCCGGGGGAGGAGCGGTGTAGAGCACCCAGTTCACCCGCTGGCCGCCGGTGGCGTCCGGGATGCGGTAGACGATCACGTGGCCGCCCGGGAAGACGACGTACGCACACTTCTCGACGTCCCACAGCCGCCGGTCGGCGGCGGACATCCTGGAGACGGGGAAGGCGCCGCGCCAGGCGAGATAGCCGGCGTACTCGGGGCGAGCCGCGGAGGCGAGCCCGGCGCAGACCTCGGTGCGGACGAGGGAGCGGTAGCCGTCCGCACCGATGGCGAAATCGAACACCTCGGTACGGTCGCTGCCGTCGACGCCCGTGATGCGTAACGCAACCCCGTCCGGGGCGTGTCGCACCGCGCCGACGGTGGTGCCGGTACGGAAGTCGACCTCGCCAGGAACCCGGGTCCGCAGTTCCCGCCAGAGCGGACCCCAGTTGTACGTACGGAACGGGAAGGGCATCTCGCCGATCAGCTGTCCGAGGGGTGCGCCGCCCTCGCCGCGTACGTACCAGCGCCGACGGTTCAGCTGGATCCAGGGCATCCCCGCGTCCAGATACCCGGCCGACCGAAGTTCCTCGTACCGGTCGTCGTGCACGGCCAGCCCGACGCCCCGCTCCGCCAACCGGCCCGGCGCGCGCTCCAGGACCACGATCTCGTCGGCGCCGCCCCGGTGCGCGGCCAGTGCGGCGGCGCATCCGGCGACGCTGCCGCCCACGACGACGACCCGGCCTCCACGCATCTGATGTCTCCTCGGCTGCACGGTGGGAAAATGCCCCACGGACCACACCGTTCCTAACCAGTGTGCGTGAGTCCTGAACCCACTGTTGCGTACTGGAAGCATCCCGAACGTTTGTGGATGCGCTGGGTTCCCGCTTTCGCTTCCCGTTCGGCGACAGTCCTCCAGGGGGCCGGTCCGTGGTGGGTGGGCGGGTTCCCTCGCGCCCCCGGTCACCTGATCCGGCCTGGACGGTCCGATGCCCCGCACGATCACTCCGGTCGTGTGGGGGCGGTGCCGTCCTTCCTCAAGCTCTCAACTACGTTCGAGCAGGGGATACCCCATCCCGGACCGGGTACCCGAGAGCGCGTCGACCGATCGCGATACCGGCGGCATCGTGACGGGACATCGTTCGGCGTGGGGTGGCCAGCGGTTTCTGCCAGTGCTGGGCACCCCACTGGGAGGTGTAGGCGGGGTCGACCGCGATGATCGCGAGGCCCTGTTCGGCGGCCATGGACACGAGTCGGGCCTTGAGCTTGCCAGTCGGGATGCCTGCCACCGCCAGGACCCACTCCCGCACACCACCACTCACTTCGGCTCAGACCGACAGCAGCTCGCAAACCCCGCGGAGCGCGCCCTCCACGGAGGTCAGGCAGCGTTCCGCCACGATGTCCGAGCTGTTCGACATCCCCACGCAGGCCGACTTCATCCGGTCCTTCGCCGACGCGGGCACGGTCGACCGTGCCCCGTACGGGATCCCGTTCCTGGCCAGCACACCGCGCAGCGCTCCGCCCCCGGTGCTGTGCGGTACCGGGGGCGGAAAGCCCGACGAAGTCGGAGCGGCTCAGACCAGCTGCTCGTACGCCGGCAGTGTCAGGAAGTCCGCGTAGTCCGGGTCCAGCGACACCTGGAGAAGCAGGTCGTGGGCCTGCTGCCACTTGCCGGAGGTGAATGCCTCCTGGCCGATCTCCTCGCGGATCGCGGCGAGTTCCTCGGCGGCGACCTTGCGGGCCAGGTCCGCCGTGGCGTGCTCGCCGTTCTCGAAGACCACGTCCGCGTTGATCCACTGCCAGATCTGCGAGCGGGAGATCTCCGCCGTGGCGGCGTCCTCCATCAGGTTGAAGATGGCGACGGCGCCCATGCCGCGCAGCCACGCCTCGATGTAGCGGATGCCGACGGCGACGGCGCCCAGCAGGCCGTCGTACGTGGGCCTGGCGTCCAGGGTGTCGATGGCGATCAGGTCGCCCGGCGCCACGGAGACGTCCTCGCGCAGGCGGTCCTTCTGGTTCGGCTTCTCGCCGAGAACCGCATCGAAGGAGGCCATCGCGATCGGGACGAGGTCCGGGTGGGCGACCCAGGAGCCGTCGAAGCCGTCGTTCGCCTCGCGGTCCTTGTCGGCCTTGACCTTCTCGAAGGCGACCTTGTTGACCTCGGCGTCGCGCCGGGACGGGATGAATGCCGCCATGCCGCCGATCGCGTGCGCACCACGCTTGTGACAGGTGCGGACGAGGAGCTCGGTGTACGCGCGCATGAACGGGGCGGTCATCGTCACCGCGTTGCGGTCCGGCAGGACGAACTTCGAGCCGCCGTCACGGAAGTTCTTGACGATGGAGAAGAGGTAGTCCCAGCGGCCCGCGTTCAGCCCGGAGGCGTGGTCGCGGAGTTCGTAGAGGATCTCCTCCATCTCGTAAGCGGCGGTGATCGTCTCGATCAGGACGGTCGCGCGGACCGTGCCCTGCGGGATCCCGACGTAGTCCTGGGCGAAGACGAAGATGTCGTTCCAGAGGCGGGCCTCCAGGTGCGACTCCGTTTTCGGGAGGTAGAAGTAGGGGCCCTTGCCGAGGTCGATGAGGCGCTGGGCGTTGTGGAAGAAGTAGAGGCCGAAGTCGACCAGCGCGCCCGGCACCGGGGTGCCGTCGAGCTGGAGGTGACGCTCGTTCAGGTGCCAGCCGCGGGGGCGGGTGACGACCGTGGCGAGCTCGTCGGCGGGCCTCAGTGCGTACGACTTGCCGGACCCGGGGTCCGTGAAGTCGATGCGGCGCTCGTAGGCGTCGATCAGGTTGAGCTGGCCGAGGATGACGTTCTCCCACGTGGGGGCGGACGCGTCCTCGAAGTCGGCGAGCCAGACCTTGGCGCCCGAGTTCAGGGCGTTGATGGTCATCTTGCGGTCGGTCGGACCGGTGATCTCCACCCGGCGGTCGTTCAGCGCGGCCGGGGCCGGGGCGACCTTCCAGGAGTCGTCCGCGCGGATCGCTGCCGTTTCGGGCAGGAAGTCCAGCGTGGAAGTGCGGGCGATCTCGGCGCGGCGCTCGCCGCGGCGGGCGAGCAGCTCATCACGGCGGGGCGTGAACTGCCGGTGCAGCTCGGCCACGAACGCGAGGGCCGCGTCGGTCAGGACCTCATCCTGCCGGGGCAGGGGCTCGGCATCGACGATGGCCAGCGGGGACGGCGCTGGTGCGGACATGAGCTGTCACTCCTTCAGCGGGCGGTGCGGGCGGCGCCTTCGTGGCCGCCGGGTCGCCTCTATGGCACGGCGTGCCAGGGCTCCGGGATACGGCCGTGGGCGCCGTCTGGGGTACAGAACGCTTCTGACCAGTGGATAGTAGTTTCCTCATGGTGGAAGTTCAATGGTTTGTTGATGTCGAGATTCTCCGGGTCGACACAAGTGGGGTGGGGCTGGCGCAGCGTGCCAACGCGCTCACAGCACGTTCAGTCGAGGTGCCTCAGGTCCTCCGCGGTGTCGATGTCGTAGGCCTCCGCCACATCGGAACACTCGACGAGGGTGATCGCATCGCGGTGCGCCCGCAGGTACGCACGCGCCCCCTGGTCGCCCACGGCACCCGCCGCGATGTCCGTCCACCGGTCGGCACCGAACAGCACCGGATGGCCGCGCTCCCCGTCGTACGAGGCTGCCGCCAGCGTCACCCGGGAGCGGTACGCCGACCGGACCCGCGCCACCGCCTGCGCACCGATGCCCGGCTGGTCGACCAGGAGGACGAGCGCCGCGTCCGCCTTCGTACCGGAGAGCGCGCCGAGCCCTGCCCGCAGTGAGGAACCCATGCCTTCCGGCCAATGCGGGTTGACGGTCACCGCGCATCCCGAGAGGTCCGCCCGCGCCCGCACCTCGTCCGCCGCGGCGCCGAGCACCACATGGACGGGGTCGCAGCCGCCCTCCCGCAGAATGCGTACGGCGTGCTCGACGAGCGGCCGTCCGCGGTGTTCCAGCAACGCCTTCGGCCGGCCGCCGAGCCGCCGGCCACCGCCTGCGGCGAGCAGCAGACCTGCGACGACGGGGTGAGATGAATGAGCCATGAGGCCCTGAATACCTCACCACGCCCATGAAGTCCTACCCGACCCGACCGTGGCCCGCGTCCCCTCGTGGTCACCCCGATTTCAGTCTCCGGAGTGGCGCACGGCACCTTTCATGGCGTTAACTTGCCCGCATCCCCGGACACTTGACCACGGTCCGGGGCAGGGTCGAAACACCGGCACAAAGATGTGCGAGGGGGAGTGCTTTGTTGCGAAGCGTGGGGCAGACGCGGGTGACCAGCAGTGACGAGGACCCGAGGGTGACGGAGTTGCGTACGGCCGTCTCGCGGCTCCGCCGTGAGCTGGCGGGGCATCCCGCCGAGTTCCCCGACCGGGGGATCGCCGAGGACGAACTGGCGGCCTTGGACGCGATGGCGGTCACCGGTGTGCCCGAGATTCCGCGGCTGCGCCGCTCACTGCTGCTGATCGCGGGGGCGATCGGCTCGGTCAGCGCACTGGCATCCGCGCTCAGGGACGTGCGGGTCGCCGTGGATCTCTTCGGCGAGCCGCCGCGCAGCTGAGTACGGGAGGGGGTGCGGCGGGGGTCAGCGGCGAATGAGGCGCCGCGCCGTTGCCGCAGCCACCGCCGACGTGCGGGAGTCGACGCCCAATTTGGCGTAGATGTGGACCAGGTGCGATTTCACCGTCGCCTGGCTGAGGAACAGCGCCTTGCTGATCTGCAGGTTCGACAGTCCCTCACCGACCAGTTGCAGCACCTCGAGCTCGCGCTTGGTCAGGGCCTCCGCGGGCGTCCGCATGCGGTCCATCAGCCGGTGCGCGACGGCCGGGGCGAGCGCCGAGCGGCCGGCCGCCGCCGTGCGCACCGCTGCCGCAAGCTCCTCGGGCGGGGCGTCCTTGAGGAGGTAGCCGCTCGCGCCCGCCTCGACGGCCGCCAGGATGTCGGCGTCCGTGTCGTAGGTGGTGAGGATCAGGACCCGGGGCGCGTCGGGCGCCGCGGTGATCGCCGCGGTGGCCTCCGAGCCGTGCAGGCCCGTCCCGAACTGGAGGTCCATCAGCACGACGTCGAACTCGCCCGTCGCCGCGAGCGCCACGGCCCGCTCGGCGGTGTCGGCCTCGGCGACCACGCGGAAGTCCGGCTCGGTGTCGAGGACGGCCCGCAGCCCCGCACGCACCACCGGATGGTCGTCGGCGAGCAGCAGGCGGATGGGGGTGGTGCTCATGCGGCGGACCTCTCTTCGTGGCCTGGCAGTGGGAGGGGGAGGGTGAGCGCCAGGGCGGTGCCCTGGCCGGGGGCCGATTCGATACTCAGCGTGCCGCAGAGCGAACCGGCCCGGGCCCGCATGGCGGGGAGACCGAAACCGCTGGTCTCCGCGTCCCTCGAGACCGTGGGTGCGCCCGGCGAGAAGCCCCGGCCGTCGTCCACGACGTCCAGCGACACCGAGGTGTCCATGAAGCTGAGCGTGATCTCCGCGCGCCGGGCTGCGGCGTGCTGCACCGTGTTGGCCAGCGCCGACTGGGCGGTGCGGAGCAGCGCCACCTCGTACGGAGTCGGCAGCTCCACCGGCGTCCCGCTGACCGCGAACTGCACCGCCAGATCCGGTCCGGTGGTGCGCGCGCAGAGGCGTTCGAGGGCGCCCGCGAGCGAACCGTTCTCCAGATCGGGCGGGGAGAGGGCGCGTACGAAGCGGCGGGCCTCGGCAAGATTTTCCTGCGCGGCTTCGCGCGCCCGGCGCACATGCGCCGTGGCGGGGGCGTCCGGCGGGAGGGTGCGTTCGGCGGCGCGCAGCAGCAGCTGAATGCTGGACAGGCCCTGCGCGAGCGTGTCGTGGATCTCGCGGGCCAGCCGCTCGCGTTCGGCGAGCGTTCCCGCCGTGCGCTCGGCGACGGCCAGCTCCGCCCGGGTCGAGACCAGCTCCTCGATCAGCTTGCGGCGCCGCTCGCTCTCCCGGAACAACGCGTCGTACCCGAGGACCGTGGCGATCGCGACCGCCGCACCGAGCAGCGGCCCGATGAACGCGCCGGGCGTGATCTGCCCGCCGTGCAGCACAAAGCCGGTGATGGCAGCCGCCGCGGTGACGACGACGGCGGGCAGACCCCAGCGCATCGGCAGCAGATGCAGCTGCAGGAAGTACAGCGGGAAGGCCAGCCACAGGGCGTCCGGCGAGAGGACGAGAAGCGCGAACCAGAGCGCCCCGAGGAGCGACAGCCACAGGGCGGCCGCCCTGTTCTGCGGCTGCACGGCGGGGGCGAGCGCGCCCGCCGCGTAGACAGCGGCCATGACGCAGGCGAGCGCGACCACGGCGGTCGCGCTCGATGCGCCGTCGCTCACGGCCGGCACCGCGGCGAGCGCCAGCAGTCCCAGCAGCAGTGCGTGCAGACACAGCCGCAGTGCGGCGGCGACCGGGGTGTGCGAACGCGAATCCATGATGCGTTCCAGCGTAGACGCGCGCCGTCCGCGGCCGGTCAATCGAAAGGTTGATGTCAGGCCCGACCGGCGTGCGATGTTTTTGCGGACCGGTCGACCGAGGCTGGAGCCATGTTCGTCGCATGGAGAGATCTCCGGTTCGCCAGGGGCCGGTTCGCGCTCATGGGCACGGTCGTGGTGCTGATCACGCTGCTCGTGGGCTTGTTGTCCGGTCTTACGGCCGGTCTGGCCAGGGAGAACACCTCGGCCGTCACGGGGCTGAACGCCGATCACCTCGCGTTCGCCGCTCCGCCCGACGGCCAGTCGGTGTCCTTCACCAACTCGACCGTCGGGGAGAGTGCGTGGCGGAGCTGGGCTGAGCAGCCCGGTGTCGATGCCGCGCAGCCCCTCGGCATCCGTACGCTCAACGCCGCCGCCGTTGGAGGGAAGGGGACGGCTGCCGTGTCGGCGTTCGGTGTCGAGCAGGACTCGGGCCTTGCCCCGACGGCCGGCGGAGCGCGCGTCGCCCCGGGGAGGGTCGTGCTCTCGGAGCAGGCGGCCGACGAGCTCGGCGCGGCCGTCGGCGACCGGGTGCGACTCGGCCGCGTCGAGGTGCGTGTGGCGGCGGTCGCGGGAGATGCCTCGTACAGCCATACGCCGGTCGTGTGGACCTCGCTCGACGACTGGCAGCGCTTCGCGGACAGCGGGACGGGCGGCGCGCCGCACGCCACGGTGATCGCCCTGACCACCACCGGCGGCGCCGACCTGGCCGCCGGTGACACGGCCGCCGGCACCAGCACGCTCTCCCTCGACGACTCGCTCACCGCCATCGGCTCCTACCAGGCCGAGAACGGCTCGCTCCAGCTGATGCGCGGCTTCCTCTTCGCCATCTCGGCCCTGGTGATCGGGGCCTTCTTCACCGTCTGGACGATCCAGCGCAGCGGCGACGTCGCCGTCCTCAAGGCGCTCGGCGCCTCCACCCCGTACCTCCTGCGCGACGCGCTCGGGCAGGCGGTCGTGATGCTGGCGATCGGTACGGGACTGGGTGCCGCGCTCGCCTCGGGCATCGGCGCGGTGGTCAGCGGCGGGGCCGTGCCGTTCGTCCTCGACGCGGCGACCGTCCTCGTTCCGTCGGCCGTCATGATCGCCCTCGGTGCCCTCGGGGCGGCACTGTCCATCCGGCGGATCACCGCCGTCGACCCGCTCACCGCACTCGGGAGTGCCCGATGACCCTCACCCTCGCCGATGTCACCCTCACCTACCCCGACGGCGACGGCCGGCTCACCGCACTCGACCGGGTCTCGCTCGACGTCCCCGAGGGCTCGCTCACCGCGGTCGTCGGACCGTCCGGCTCCGGCAAGTCCAGCCTCCTCGCGGTGGCCGCGACGCTGGTCACGCCGGACGAGGGGCGGGTCGTGGTCGCAGGCCGGGAGACGGCGGGACTCGGACGCGCGGAGAAGGCGGCGCTGCGCCGCGAACACATCGGCATCGTCTTCCAGCAGCCGAACCTGCTGCCGTCGCTGACCGCCGTCGAACAGCTTCAGGTGATGACCCATCTGTCGGGCGGCACCACGCGCGGCGCCCGCGGGCGGGCGCTGGAGCTCCTCGACGCGGTCGGTCTGGCCGACAAGGCGGGCCGCAGGCCGCACCAGCTCTCGGGCGGTCAGCGCCAGCGGATCAATATCGCGCGGGCGCTGATGAACGATCCGGCGGTACTCCTGGTCGACGAGCCGACGAGCGCTCTCGACCATGAGCGCGGCGCGGCGGTACTGGAGCTGCTGATCGCGCTGACCCGGGAACGGTCGACGGCGACCGTGCTGGTCACCCACGACCGGACGCATCTGGAACGGACGGACCGGACGGTGGTGATGCAGGACGGGCGGCTGACGGCAGCGGTGCTCAGCTGACCCGAACATGTCGGTGCCCGCCGGGTCCCTGCCCGGCGGGCACCGCTGCGTCCGTATGGTCTCAGCCGGTCGGACCGCTGCTGGCCAGCGCGTCGGACAGTTCCTTCGCGACCTGCTGCAGGATCGGCACGATCCGTTCCGTCGCCGCCTCCGTCACCCGTCCCGCCGGGCCCGAGATCGAGATCGCGGCCGAGGTGGGGGAGTTTGGTACGGAGACCGCCAGGCAGCGGACCCCTATCTCCTGCTCGTTGTCGTCGACCGCGTAGCCCGCCCGGCGGACCTGGTCGAGTGCGTCCAGGAAACCGTCCGGGGTGGTGATCGTCTTCTCGGTGGCGGCCGGCATTCCGGTGCGGGCCAGCAGCGCCCGTACCTCCTCCGGCGGAGTGTGCGCGAGCAGCGCCTTGCCCACCCCGGTGGAGTGGGGGAGCACCCTGCGGCCGACCTCGGTGAACATCCGCATCGAGTGCTTCGACGGCACCTGGGCGACGTACACGATCTCGTCGCCGTCGAGCAGCGCCATGTTCGCGGTCTCGCCGGTCTCCTCGACGAGCCGCGCGAGATACGGACGGGCCCAGGTCCCGAGCAGCCGGGACGCGGACTCGCCGAGCCGGATCAGGCGCGGGCCGAGGGCATAGCGCCGGTTGGACTGCTGGCGTACATAGCCGCAGACGACCAGGGTGCGCATCAGCCGGTGAATGGTGGGCAACGGAAGTCCGCTGCTCGCGGAGAGTTCGCTGAGCCCGACCTCGCCCCCGGCGTCGGCCATCCGTTCCAGCAGATCGAAGGCGCGCTCAAGTGACTGCACACCGCCGCTGGAACCGGCGGGTTTGGAGTCGGATGTGCTGGCGTGGGACGGCGGCACGTCAACGGTCCTTTCGAGGCGGAAGGGCAAGGCAGCAGCCTACCGGGAGGTTCCCGATCGGCCCACTGCTCCCGGTGCGGCGTCCTGGCCGGTCAGGGCCTGTTTGTCCGGGTGTCCGGGATCAGCCGGACCGTTCCGCGATGCCGCACCTGGCCCATGCTACGTTCCGCCCTTCGAAATTGGTCTTTTACTTTGTGGAAATCTCCAGTCGGATGTGCGAGTGGTCCGCTTGCTGTCCGGCGAGGAAGGTGGGGTCTTGACGGGCTCGAATCCCGAGTGAAGACTCCTTCAACAGTTCGTTGAATTTCTTCGGTGGCCGTGAGCCGCCGACCATGCGGAAGTGAGGAGCACGGGTGTCCGGTGCGGACGTGAACCTGGTACTGCGCTCGACGCGCGTCGTCACCCCCGAGGGGACGCGCCCCGCGGCGGTGGCCGTCGCAGGCGGTGCGATCGACGCCGTTCTGCCGTACGACACCGAGGTGCCGACCGGTGCCCGGCTCCAGGACTTCGGCGATGACGTCCTGCTGCCCGGCCTCGTCGACACCCATGTCCACGTGAACGACCCCGGCCGCACCGAGTGGGAAGGTTTCTGGACCGCCACCCGCGCCGCCGCAGCGGGTGGGATCACCACCCTGCTCGACATGCCCCTCAACTCGCTCCCGCCGACCACCACCGTCGGCCATCTGCGTACCAAACAGCAGGTGGCAGCCACCAAGGCGCACATCGACACCGGCTTCTGGGGTGGCGCGATCCCGTCCAACGTGAAGGACCTGCGGCCGCTGTACGAGGCCGGGGTCTTCGGCTTCAAGTGCTTCCTGTCGCCCTCCGGGGTCGAGGAGTTCCCGGAGCTCGACCAGGAGCAGCTGGCCCGCTCCCTGGCCGAGATCGCCGGCTTCGACGGGCTGCTGATCGTGCACGCCGAGGACCCGCACCACCTGGCGGCCGCGCCGCAGCGCAGCGGACCCGCCTACGCCGACTTCCTCGCCTCCCGGCCGCGCGACGCCGAGAACACCGCCATCGAGAGCCTCATCGCGCACGCCAGGCGGCTGAACGCCCGCATCCACGTCCTGCACCTGTCGTCCAGCGACGCGCTGCCGCTGATCGCCGCCGCCAAGCGGGAGGGCATACGCGTCACCGTCGAGTCCTGCCCGCACTTCCTCACCCTCACCGCGGAGGAAGTCCCTGACGGGGCGACGGAGTTCAAGTGCTGCCCTCCGATCCGGGAAGCCGCCAACCAGGATGCGCTCTGGGCCGGGCTCGCCGACGGCACGATCGACTGCATCGTCTCGGACCACTCGCCCTGCACCACGGACCTCAAGACGCCGGACTTCGCCTCCGCCTGGGGCGGCATCTCCTCCCTCCAGCTCGGACTGCCCGCCATCTGGACCGAGGCGCGCCGGCGCGGCCACTCGCTCGACGACGTGGTCCGCTGGATGTCCGCCGCCCCCGCCGAGCTGGCCGGACTGACCCGCAAGGGCGCCATCGAGGCCGGGCGCGACGCCGACTTCGCGGTCCTCGCCCCCGACGAGGCCTTCACCGTCGACCCCGCCGAGCTCTTCCACCGCAACCAGGTCACCGCCTACGCCGGTAAGAACCTGCACGGTGTCGTGAAGTCGACCTGGCTGCGCGGGCGGCGGATCGCAGCCGACGGCGTCCTCGCCGAGCCCACCGGCCGCCTCCTCGAAAGGAACCACTGACCATGACGGCGACAGCGCACTTCACCGGTGCCGCCGACCCGTACTCAGGCGGCGACCCGTATGCCGACTACCGCACCGCCGACTTCCCCTTCACCCACCTCGTCGATCTCGCCGACCGGCGGCTCGGCGCGGGTGTGATCGCAGCCAACGACGAGTTCTTCGCCGAGCGTGAGAACCTGCTGAAGCCGGGGCCCGCGGAGTTCGACCCGGAGCACTTCGGGCACAAGGGCAAGATCATGGACGGCTGGGAGACCCGTCGCCGCCGCGGCGTCAGTGCCGCGCAGCCGCACCCCTCGGACGAGGACCACGACTGGGCGCTGGTACGGCTCGGCGCGCCCGGCGTCGTACGCGGCATCGTCGTCGACACCGCCCACTTCCGGGGCAACCACCCGCAGGCCGTCTCCGTCGAAGCGGCCTCCGTGCCCGGCTCCCCGTCCCCCGAGGAACTCCTCGCACCGGACGTGGAGTGGACAACCCTCATACCCCGTACGGCCGTCGGCGGCCACGCGGCCAACGGCTTCGCGGTCGACGCCGACCGGCGCATCACCCATCTGCGGGTCAACCAGCACCCCGACGGCGGGATCGCCCGCCTCCGGGTCTACGGAGAGGTCGCCCCCGACCCCGCCTGGCTGGCCGCCCTCGCCACCTTCGATCTCGCCGCGCTGGAGAACGGCGGCCAGGTCGAGGACGCCTCCGACCGCTTCTACTCCCCGGCCACCAACACCATCCAGCCCGGTCGCTCCCGCACGATGGATGACGGCTGGGAGACCCGACGCCGCCGCGACAAGGGCAACGACTGGATCCGCTACCGGCTGGCCGGGCAGGCGGAGATCCGGGCCGTCGAGATCGACACCGCCTGCCTCAAGGGCAACTCGGCGGGCTGGGCGAGCCTTTCGGTGCGGGACGGGACGAGCGGCGACTGGGCGGAAGTCCTGCCGCGGACCCGGCTGCAGCCCGACACGAACCATCGCTTCGTCCTCCCGGAGGCCGTGCGCGCCACGCACGTCCGGCTCGACATCTTCCCGGACGGCGGTATCTCACGGCTGAGGCTGTTCGGCTCGCTGACGGAGGAGGGGGCCGCACGACTGGCCGCCCGCCACCGGGAACTGGGCGGCTGACGAGGACGGGTGGCGCCACCGCCTCGCGGGTGGCGGCGCCTGTCACTCCTTCGTGCGCGGCGGCTCCCGCCACCCCCTCGGGTGCGCCCGATGCGTCCGTATCCAGGGCTTATGGGACCCTGGGTGCGTCGCACATCCCGAGCAGGAGTCGTCATGATCTTCATCGCCGTCAAGTTCACCGTCCACAGCGAAGAGCGCGACAACTGGCTGCCCGCCGTCGAGCCCTTCACTCTTGCCACCCGTCAGGAGCCGGGCAACGTGTTCTTCGAGTGGTCGTACAGCGTCGAGAACCCGGACCAGTTCGTGCTCCTGGAGGCCTTCGCGTCCCCCGAGGCCGGAGAGGCGCATGTGAAGTCCGAGCACTTCGCGGCGGCGATGGACCTGATGGCGGACCTCGTCGCCGTGTCCCCGGAGATCATCAATGTCGAGGTCCCGGGCGACGGTTGGTCCCGGATGGCGGAGCTCACGCCCAGCCGTCAGTAAACCCAGCCGCCAGTGATCCGTGAGTCCTGACGGTTCAGAACTCCTCGTGGACATCCGGGTCTCCGCCGTACCGTCGCCGCGGTCCGGCGGAGATCCTGGCCAGTTCGTCCGCCGTCAGTTCGAAGCCGAAGATCTCCAGATTCTGGCGCTGCCGCCCCGGATCGGAGGACTTCGGGATCGGGACCGCCCCCAGCTGGGTGTGCCAGCGCAGCGCGGCCTGACCGGGGGTCACCCCGTGTGCCGCGGCGACGGCGACGAGCTCGGGGTCCGCCAGGAGATCGCGGCCGCGGCCCAGCGGACTCCAGCTCTCGGTCACGATGCCCTTGGCTGCGTGCACGGCCCGCAGCTCCTCCTGCGGGAAGCGCGGATGCATCTCGATCTGGTTCACGGCGGGCAGCACTCCGGTCTCCCGTTCCAGCCGGTCGAGCTGGGACGCGGTGAAGTTGGAGACGCCGATCGAGTGCACCAGCCCGTCCTCGCGGAGCTGGATCATCGCCTTCCAGGTGTCGACGTACAGATCGACCCGGGGCAGTGGCCAGTGGATGAGATACAGGTCCACGTAGTCGAGCCCGAGATTGCGGCGGGACTCCTCGAACGACGCCAGGGTCTGCTCGTAACCCTGATGCCTGCCCGGAACCTTGGTGGTGACGACGATGTCCTCGCGCGCCACACCGCTGCGGGCGATCCCGCGTCCGGTGCCGGTTTCGTTGCGGTAATTGAGTGCGGTGTCGATGAGCCGGTATCCGAGGTCCAGCGCTCCGGCCACGGCGTCCTCCGCCGCGTCGTCCTTCATCGGCCAGGTGCCGAGCCCGACGGCGGGGAGGGTGCGGCCGTCGATGAGAGGGTGAACCGGGGTCTCGGTCATGATCTCCCTTGTCGTTCGAAACCATCCTGACCAGGGTAGGACGGGCAGGGGCACGGGACTGGGAGGGCGCGGCCGGGCGGAGTACGGGTCAGGCCGCGTGGCCGCCGTCCACCACCACCTCCGTACCGGTGATGTACGCCGCTTCGTCACCGGCCAAGTAGGAGATCAGGGAGGCCACTTCAGCCGTCGTACCGAAGCGGTCCAGGGCGGTGTCGGCGCGCTGTCCGGCGGCGTACGGGCCGTCGGCCGGGTTCAGGTCCGTGTCGATCGGGCCGGGCTGGACCAGGTTCACCGTGATGGAGCGCGGGCCGAGCTCATGGGCGAGCGGCTTGGTGAGACCGGCGAGCGCCGACTTGCTCATGGCGTAGAGCGTGCCGCCCGGACCGCCCGCGCGCCTGCTCAGGGCCGTTCCGACGGAGATGATGCGACCGCCGCGCTCCATCCGGGTGGCCGCCGCCCGGCAGGCGAGGAACACCGCCCGGACATTGACGGCCAACACCCGGTCCACATCGGCCGGGGTGAGTGAGCCGATGGGGCCGAGGACGCCGATGCCCGCGTTGTTGACGAGAATGTCGAGCCGGCCGAACGTGTCCGCGGCCTCGTGCACGGCCGCCGGGACCGCCTCGGGGTCGGCCGAGTCGGCGCGCAGGGCGAGCGCGCGGCGGCCGTACGCCTCGATCTTCTGGACGATCTCACGGGCGCCGTCCTCGTCCTGTACATACGTCAGCGCCACATCGGCGCCGTCCTGGGCGAGCCGCAGCGCGGTCGCGGCGCCGATGCCGCGGCTGCCGCCGGTGACGAGTGCGGTCCTGGTGTCGGTGCTGGTCATGGTGGGCTCCTTGCCGGTCGGGGCTGCTGTTTCGACAGGGACAAGGAAAGTCCGTTCGCTGCGCGGTGACCGGCGGGAAACGGACGCCTACGCGGCGGAAGCTCCGCCGGGTGGACCGATGAGTTCCGGGCGAAAGCGGGGTCGGAAGAGACAGCAGTGCACGACAGCCCGGACGGCCCGGGAAGGAGCCGGACGGCTCAGAAGGAGAAGGACCATGGCGAAACTGACACTCACCGCGTTTCTTTCCCTCGACGGCGTCATGCAGGCGCCTGGTCGCCCCGACGAGGACCCGAGCGGCGGATTCGAGTACGGCGGCTGGCTCGTGCCGTTCATGGACGAGGGCATGGAGCAGTTCATGACCGAGGTGTTCGACCGGTCGGCGGCGTTCCTGCTGGGCCGTCGTACGTACGACATCTTCGCCGCGTACTGGCCCGGGGTCACCGACCCGGACGACCCGATCGCCGGCCGGCTGAACCCGTATCCCAAGTTCGTCGTGTCGACCACGCTGGAGAAGGCCGACTGGGAGAACACCACCGTCGTCTCCGCCGATGTCGCCGAGGAGGTCGCCCGGATCAAGGCGCGCACCGTGGGCGGCGAGCTGCAGATCCACGGCAGCGGCACGCTCGCCCAGTCCCTGATGGCGCACGACCTGATCGACGAGTACAACCTGCTGACCTACCCCGTTGTGCTCGGCCGCGGCCGTCGGCTCTTCCCGGAGGGCGGGCTGCCCACCGCGTTCGCGCCGGCCGGCGCCCGCACCACCCCCAAAGGCATCGCGATCCACACCTACCGGCCCGTCGGCCGGGCTCGGTTCGGCTCGGTCGACGACAGGCTCTGAACCGCGCCCGCCCGGTCGGGCGGCCTTCCGCGCCTCGTCGGGATGCGGACGACGGTCCTGGCGCCGCGCTCGCCGGGCAGGGCGGGAGACGGAACGCGTCGCCGCCCCGCTTGCCCTTCACCGCGCCCGCCGATGGACCCACCCGTCCGCCATGTGGCCAAGTGCGCGTCGCCCCTGCACCCGGGTTCGCGGGACCGTTCGTGCAGGAGCGCCGGCCACGCCCGAGCGGTGAGACAGGCGTTCCTGGTGCCGCGGACCTCCCGGTACCGTGATCGTTCCGCGGGTGAGCCGGTGCGGTCTCATGGTTCCCGCTGTGGAGCATCACGAGAACCACGAGTGCCAGGAGAAACCAGGTGTCCTCGATCGCCCTGCCCGCCCTCGCGCCACCACGCCGGGCCTGGCTGACCGATCTGCCCGTGCTGCTCGTCGCGGTCGTCTGGGGCGCCAGCTATCTCGCCGCCAAGGGCATCACGACCACGCAGACCGTCATCGCGGTCCTCGTCCTGCGATTCGTCATCGTGCTGCCCGTGCTGGCCGCCACGGGGTGGCGCAGGCTGCGGGCGCTCAGCGCGGCTCAGTGGCGCGGCGCGGGGCTGCTGGGGCTGGTCCTCAGCGGGATCTTCCTTGTGGAGACGTACGGCGTCGTGCACACCTCGGCGACCAACGCCGGCCTCATCATCAGCCTCACCATGATCTTCACACCGCTCGCCGAGGCCGCGGTGACCCGGGTCCGGCCGCCCAGGGCCTTCCTCGCCGCCGCCGCGCTGTCCGTCGCCGGTGTGGTGCTGCTGACCCAGGGCGGCGGTTTCACCAGTCCCTCGGTGGGCGATCTGCTGATGCTGGTGGCCGCACTCGCCCGTACCCTCCACGTGCTGCTGATGGCCCGCATCAAGTCCGTCCAGGACGCCGACTCGCTGTCGCTCACCACCGTGCAGCTCGGCAGCGCCGTCGCCGTCTTCGCCGTGCTCGCTGGCGTGCCCGGTACCGGGGCGTCGCCGTGGGCGGTGGCCTCGGAGTTCGGAGTCCGGGAGTGGGGCGGGCTGCTCTTCCTCTCCGTCTTCTGCACGCTCTTCGCGTTCTTCGTGCAGATGTGGTCGGTACGCCGCACCTCGCCGTCCCGGGTCAGCCTGCTGCTCGGTACGGAACCGCTGTGGGCCGCCGCCGCGGGCATCGCCATCGGAGGAGAACGGCTCGGGGTCCTGGGCGTGGTGGGCGCGGTGCTCGTCCTCGCCGGGACGGGCTGGGGGCGTCGCGCCGCCGCTGCTCCGTGAGCCGGCCGGTCACGGCCTCCCCCACGACAGCGAGTGGGCTCCGATGCCCCGCGACTCCACCTGCGGCGTTGTCGTCAGTCACCGACGCTCCGCGGCGACTGCGTCCTCCGCCTTGCCGTCGAAGCCGCACGACGCCGCTCGCTGATCCATTCCCAGTGGCGGGAGAGGCCGTCACTCCTGGAGCCGGTCCGCCGCAACCATCACCGAGGCGCCCGCCACCACCAGCACGATGTTGACGAAGACCGGGTAGCCGCTGAGGAACTCCAGCCGCCGCACCACCGCCCAGAGCCGGAACCAGCCCGTCCATTCGTGCAGCAGCCCGGCGACGCCCTGGACGAACACGATGAAGCCGACCGACTCGCAGAGTTTCTTCATGGGGAGAGCCTCGCGGGCCCGTTCCGGCCGCGGCGTCGGCCGGCGGTCTGCGGCACGGCGCCGAAAGTATCCGATCCGGCAACTTTGGTGGCATCCCGCTCCCGCACGGCCGGTACGAGCGCGTCACTTGAGTAGTTTTGTCGATATGACGCGTACGGAGTACCGCTGGCTGCTGCCCTCGGCCATGGCCGAACCCGAGCTGCCCGGCGACCACGGTCGCCGGGCGCGCCGCACGGTACGGGACTGGGCTGTCGACATCACGGCCTTCCTCTGTGCGGCCGGCATCGGCCTGCTCGCGGCCGCCGCGATCGACGCCGACCGCACCACCCCCGACGGTGTCGTCCTCATCGACTCGCTGATCGGCGCCGCGGCCTGCTGCGCGCTGTGGACGCGGCGCCGGTGGCCGGTCGGACTGGCCGTGGCCCTGACGCTGCTCGCCACCGTCGAACCGGTCGCTGCCGGGGCCATGCTCGTCGCGCTGTTCAGCGTGGCGGTGCACCGGCCGTTCAAACCGGTGGCCGCCGTCGGTGCGCTGGCCCTGGCCGTCGCACCCGTACAGCCGTATCTGCGCCCCGACCCGGACACCTCGTTCGTCGCCTCCACGATCATCGGTGTGCTGCTGGTCCTGCTGGTGCTGAGCTGGGGCATGGTCGTGCGGTCCCGGCGCCAGCTCGTCATCACCCTGCGCGAGCGCGCCCACCGGGCCGAGACCGAGGCCGACCTCCGCGCCGAGCAGGCGCAGCGGCTGGCCCGCGAGGCCATCGCCCGCGAGATGCATGACGTCCTCGCCCACCGCCTCACCCTCCTCAGCGTCCACGCGGGCGCCCTCGAATTCCGCCCCGACGCGCCCCCCGCCGAGGTCGGCCGGGCCGCCGGGGTGATCCGGGACAGCGCGCACGAGGCGCTCCAGGACCTCCGCGAGATCATCGGTGTCCTCCGCAGCCCCGGCGACAACGGGGAGGGCAACCGGCCGCAGCCCACCCTTGCCACCCTCGACACGCTGATCGCCGAGTCCCGTCGCGCCGGTATGAAGGTCACCCTCGACAACCGCGTCGCCGACCCGGCCGCCGCCCCCGCCGCCACCGGCCGCACCGTCTACCGCATCGCGCAGGAAGGCCTGACGAACGCCCGTAAACACGCCCCCGGAGCCGAGGTCACCGTCACCGTCACCGGGGGTCCGGGCGACGGTCTCACCATCGAGGTGCGCAACCCGGCGCCCGTCGAACCGTTCGAGCGGGTCCCCGGCTCCGGCCAGGGCCTCATCGGTCTGACCGAGCGCGCCACCCTCGCCGGGGGCCGCCTCGGCCACGGGCCCGAACCCGACGGCGGATTCGGGATCCGGGCCTGGCTACCGTGGACCTCATGACCACTCCCCTGGATCCTCCGGCACAGCCCGTGCGGCTGCTCATCGTCGACGACGATCCGCTCGTGCGGGCCGGGCTGACGTTCATGCTCGGCGGCGCGGACGGCATCGCAATCGTGGGGGAGGGAGCGGACGGCTCCGAGGTCGCGGACCTCGTCGACCGGCTCCGCCCCGACGTGGTGCTGATGGACATCAGAATGCCGACCGTGGACGGACTGGCCGCGACCGAGGCGCTGCGCAGCCGCCCCGACGCACCGGAAGTCGTCGTCCTGACCACCTTCCACGCCGATGAGCAGGTGCTGCGGGCCATCCGCGCCGGGGCCGCAGGATTTGTCCTGAAAGATACGCCGCCCGCGCAGATCGTCGACTCGGTGCGCCGGGTCGCGGCGGGTGACCCCGTGCTGTCGCCCGCCGTCACCCGGCAGCTGATGGACCGGGCCGCGGGCATCGGAGCGGGGACCGGCGCCGACGACCGCGCGGGCCGGGCCCAGCGGGCACGCCGGAGGATCGCCGGTCTCGCCGAGCGGGAGCGCGAGGTCGCGGTCGCCGTCGGACGCGGCCGTTCCAACGCGGAAATCGCCGCGAGCCTCTATCTCAGCGTGGCCACCGTGAAAACACACGTGTCACGCATTCTTGCGAAGTTCGACTTCAACAACCGTGTCCAGATCGCGCTGTTGGTGCACGATGCGGGGCTGCTCGACGAGGAGGACGACGGCGCGGGCGACGTACGCTGAGACGGTTCGATCCGAGGCGATCGAACCGAACCGGCCGGGAGGGGCTGAACCGTGTCCGCAGTCGACATCGATCTTCGCGGGGTCCATGGCTTCACCGCGAACCCCTATCCGACGTACGCGAAGCTGCGCTCCGAGGGCCCGGTGCACACCATCCGCACCGATGACGCAGAGCGGATCTGGCTGATCGTCGGGTACGAGGAGGGCCGCGCCGCCCTCGCGGACCAACGGCTCAGCAAGGACTGGCGGACCTCGGACCTCTGGATCGGTGACGGCGATCCGATCAACGCCAACATGCTGGAGATGGACGCGCCGCACCACACCCGGCTGCGCAAGCTCGTCGCCCGCGAGTTCACCGCCCGAAGGATCGAGTCGCTGCGGCCGCGGGTCCAGCAGATCACCGACGAACTGCTCGACGCGATGGTGCCCGCGGGGCGCGGCGACCTCGTCGACACGCTCGCCTTCCCGCTGCCGATGACCGTCATCTGCGAGCTGATCGGCGTACCGGACCTGGACCGCGACCGGTTCCGCCTGCTGTCGAACGGCATCGTCGCCCCGACGTCCCCGGACACGGGAGGCGAAGCGGTCCGCGCGATGGGGGCCTATCTCGTGGAACTCATCGAGGACAAGCGGTGCGCGCCCGGCGACGACCTGATGAGCGCGCTGATCAGGGTGCGGGACGAGGAGGGTGACGGACTGTCGCCCGACGAACTCGTCGGCATGGCCTTCCTGCTGCTCGTCGCCGGACACGAGACCACCGTCAATCTGATCTCCAACGGCGTACGGGCCCTGCTCGCCCACCCCGGACAACTCGCCACACTCCGTGCCGACCCCGGTCTCATCGACGGAGCAGTCGAGGAGATGCTCCGGTACGACGGACCGGTGGAGACCGCCACCTTCCGCTTCGCCCGGGAGCCGGTCGAGATCGGCAACCGGACCATTCCGGCGGGCGAGGCGGTCCTGGTCGCCCTGGCCGGTGGCGACCGCGACCCCGCTCGCTACCCGGACCCGGACCACTTCGACATCCGCCGTGACGCCCAGGGCCACCTGGCCTTCGGCCACGGCATGCACTTCTGCATGGGGGCGCCGCTGGCCCGGATGGAGGGCCGGATCGCGATCCGTACGCTGCTGGAACGGTGCCCGGATCTCGCACTCGACCCGGCCGGTGCGGAGCTGGACTGGCTGCCCGGGATGCTGATCCGAGGGGTCCGGCAGCTGCCGGTGCGCTGGTGAGGTAAGAAGGCGTGTCATGAGCGGACTTGACATGCAGATGGCGCAGAAGGTCCTCGACAGCCAGCCGTTCAGCGGGCTCGTCGGGGCACGGATCACCGCCTTCGGGGACGGCGCCGCCACCCTCGAAGTGGACATCCGGCAGGAACTCCAGCAGCAGAACGGCTTTGTGCACGGCGGCGTGCTGTCGTACGCCGCCGACAACTCGATCACCTTCGCCGCCGGAACGACCCTCGGGCCGGCCGTACTGACCGGTGGCTTCTCGATCCAGTACATCCGTCCGGCCACCGGTCGCACCCTGATCGCCCGCGCCACCGTCGTCCACACCGGCCGTCGCCAGGCGGTGGTCCGCTGCGATCTGTTCGCCGCGGCGAACGACGGCGCGGAAGCCCTGTGCGCGGTCGCCCAGGGAACCGTGCTCTCCGCCCGGACGCAGTGAAGGGACCCTCCTTGACCGGTCGAGCGACCGAAGCGACCGAATCCGCGGATGTCGTCGATCTCGCCGCGCTCGGTGAGACGTTCACCCGCGACCCCCACCCCGTCTACGCCACGCTCCGGGAGCGCGGACCCGTCCACCGGATCCGGATGCCGGAAGGCACCGACGCCTGGCTCGTCGTCGGATACGAAGAAGGCCGCACCGCGCTCGCCGACCAGCGGCTGTCCAAGCAGTGGGACAACGCCTCACCCGCTCCGGGCGTCAGCAGGGTCTCCGCCGGGACGTCCATGCTCAGCTCGGACGCGCCCGTGCACACCCGGCTGCCCAAGCCGGTGACCCGCGAGTCCACCTCGCGCCGTATGGAGCAACTCGCTCCACGGATCCAGGAGATGACCGACGAACTGCTCGACCGGATGCCGGCGGAACCGGACCGAAGGACCTGGCGTACGGGCCATGCTGATCCGGGCCCCGAGCGGCTGCCGGTCGCCTGGTAGCGGGGCCCGCACCGTCAGCCGGTGCGGATCTCCGCCACCGCCACCGGCCGGTGCTCGCGCCGGGACAGCTCGCACGCCTCCGCGATCCGCAGCGCGTGCAGAGCCTCCTGGCCGTCGCACGGGTTGGTCGCCTCGCCCCGCACCACCTGTACGAACGCGTCGAGTTCCGCCTCGTACGCCGCGGCGAACCGCTCCAGGAACCCCGGCCACGGCTTGGCCGGGGCGGTGGGGCCCTGGGGTTCCACCGACGTCAGCGGCGTACGGTCGTCCAGGCCGACCGCGACCTGGTCGAGCTCGCCCGCCAGCTCCATCCGTACGTCGTACCCGGCGCCGTTGCACCGGGTCGCCGTCGCCGTCGCCAGTGTGGAGTCGTCCAGGGTCAGCAGCGCCGTCGCCGTGTCGACATCGCCCGCCGCCCGGAACATCGCGGGACCGGCATCCGAACCGGTGGCGTACACCTCCACCACCTCACGGCCCGTCACCCACCGCAGGATGTCGAAGTCATGGACCAGACAATCCCGGAACAGGCCGCCGGAGTTCGGCAGATACGCGGCGGGCGGCGGCGCAGGATCGGACGTCATGGCCCGTACGGTGTGGAGCCTGCCCAGCACCCCGCTCCGCACGGCGGTGCGCGCCGCACCGTACCCGGCGTCGAAGCGGCGCATGAAGCCCAGTTGGAGCACGCTCCCGGCCCGCTCGACCTCATGCAGGGCGCCCAGCGTCCCCGCCAGATCCAGTGCGATGGGCTTCTCGCAGAACGCCGGCAGACCCGCCCGCGCGGCCAGAGCGATCAGCTCCGCATGTGCCGAGGTGGCCGAGGCGATCACGACGGCATCCACCCCGGCGGCCAGCACCTCGGCCGCGGACCCGACGGCTGTCGCGCGGCCGATACGGTCCGCGACCCCGGCCGCCCGCACCCCGTCGGTGTCCGTCACCACCAGGGTGTCCACCTCGGGGTGGCGGGCCAGCGTGCCCGCATGGAAGGAACCGATCCGGCCGGTGCCGATGAGTCCGATACGCATGGACCCAACGTGCCGCCCACCAGCTGCGCTGTCAACTATATGTCCTGACAAACCAGGGTGTGTTCGACGCCTCCAGACGCAGCACCGACACCCCGTACGGCTCGAGTGTCACATTGTCCACCGGTTCACCGTCGAGCGCCGTGAGGCGGCGCCCCGCCTCGACGGCCGGCTTCACCCGCAGCTCCTGCGGACGCCCGCTGACCAGCCACACCAGGCGGTGTCCTGCTCATAGGCCGGCGGAGATGGTCGACGGTCCCCGGGCGCCGTGCCCCCGCGCGCACGGCCGGCTCGTCGTAGAGGCGGCGCACCACGTCGTTCTCCATGCGGTGGACGTACGGGCCCGGCCGGTCGGTGGCGCGCGGCGGTGTCGCTCAGGTACGACGGCCTCACGCGCGGAGCGACGCGATGAGGCGAGGACACCCTGATTGTCCGGACAACAGGACGACCTGACTACCGGCCGTCCGGACGTGACAGCTACGCTCCTGCCGTGTCCAAACCCACCGCCGACCCCGCCGCCCTCGAACTCGGCGTGGACCGCAGCAGCCCGGTCCCGCTCTACTACCAGCTGTCCCAGCAGTTGGAGGCGGCCATCGAGAAGGGCCGGCTCGCCCCCGGCAGCCTCCTCGGCAACGAGATCGAGCTCGCGGCCCGGCTCGGCCTGTCCCGCCCCACCGTCCGCCAGGCCATCCAGTCACTCGTCGACAAGGGACTGATGGTCCGTCGCCGCGGGGTGGGCACCCAGGTCGTCCACAGCCAGGTCCGGCGTCCGCTCGAACTGAGCAGCCTGTACGACGACCTGGAGGCGGCCGGGCAGCGCCCCACCACCCGCGTCCTGCGCAACACGGTCGAGCCCGCCCCCGCCGCGACCGCCGCCGCCCTCGGCGTCCCGGAAGGCACCGAGGTCCACCTCGTCGAACGGCTGCGGTCCGCGCACGGCGAACCGATGGCCCTGCTCCGCAACCACCTGCCGGCCGGCCTCGTCGACCTGTCCACCGAACGACTGGAGGCCACCGGCCTCTACCGGATGCTGCGGGCCGCCGGGGTCACCCTGCACAGCGCCCGCCAGACCGTCGGCGCCCGCCTCGCCACGGCCGAGGAGGCGGCACAGCTCGCCGAGCCCGAGGGCGCGCCGCTGCTGACCATGGAACGCACCACGTACGACGACACCGGGCGGGCGGTCGAATTCGGCTCGCACATCTACCGGGCATCGCGCTACGCCTTCGATTTCCAGCTGCTTGTCCGCTGACGCCCGCATATCGGCCCGTTGACGGGGTCCCCGCTCCTCGCTACAACTCCCCAAGCCGCACTCGGGCGGCCGGGAGACAAGGCGGACCCACCATGCGTACTCCTCGCAAGGCAGCACCCCTGATCGCCATCTGCGCCATCAGCCTCGCCGTCACCGTCGTCGCCGGATGCAGCAGCTCCGGCGGCAAGAGCTCCGAGGACGGGTCCGGCAGCCGCAGCGGGGAGGGAGTCAAGGGCGTTTCCACACCCCGCATGAAGATCGCGATGATCACGCACTCGGGGGAGGGCGACACCTTCTGGGACATCGTCCAGAGCGGTGCGAAGCAGGCGGCGGCCAAGGACAACGTCGAGTTCCTCTACTCCGCGAACAAGGAGGGCAAGGAGCAGGCCCAGCTCGTCCAGGCCGCCATCGACCAGAAGGTCGACGGGATCGTCGTCACCCTCGCCAAACCGGAAGCCGTGGCGGACGCCGTCGCCAAGGCCGTGAAGGCGGGCATCCCCGTCGTCACCATCAACTCGGGCGCGCAGTTCTCGAAGGGTGTCGGCGCGATCGGCCATATCGGGCAGGACGAGAAGGTCGCCGGCGAGGCCGTCGGTGAGGAGCTCAACAAGCGGGGCCGCAAGAAGGCCGTCTGCGTCATCCACGAGCAGGGCAATGTGTCGCTGGAGGAGCGCTGCGCCGGGGTGAAGAAGACCTTCAAGGGAAGCGTCGAGAACCTCAGCATCGAAGGCACCAACATGCCCGCCTCCACGTCCTCCATCGAGGCGAAGCTCCAGGCCGACCACGGCATCGACGCGATCGTCACCCTCGGCGCTCCGTTCGCCGCCGCCTCCGTCAAGGCCAAGGAGGGCTCCGGCTCCAAGGCCGAGGTCGACACGTTCGATCTCAACGCCGAGGTCGTCAAACGGCTGAAGGCCTCCGAGGTCGGCTTCGCCGTCGACCAGCAGCCCTACCTCCAGGGCTATCTCGCCGTCGACGAACTGTGGCTCGACAGGACCAACGGCAACGTCATCGGCGGCGGAAAGCCCGTGCTCACCGGCCCGGCGATCGTCACCGCCACCGATGTGCCGCAGCTGGAGAAATACACCGCGCGCGGTACCCGGTGACCCGCGTGCGGACCGCCGTGCCCACTTCGTGCCGACACCCACGGCCCGCCCCTGCCGGGCGGCGCCGAGTCGGACTCGGGGATACTTGGCCAGCCGGACCGGGTGGGAACACCGCCGGTCGGCACCAAGCAGCACAGCGAGCAGCACAAGAAGGGCACCACGTCGTGGCAAGGGTTCGGACAGGGGTACGTGCGATGGGCGCCGTGCTTGCGGCGGTGCTCGGGGCCTCCCTCGTGGGATGCAGCAGCACCGGTGGCAAGCGGGCGGAGGAGCGCGCGGCCCGGGCCGCCGCCGAGGGCCGGTCCGCGGTGAACACACCCCGCTGGACCTTCGCCATGGTCACGCACTCGGGCGACGGCGACACCTTCTGGGACATCGTCCAGAACGGTGCGAAGCAGGCGGCCGTCAAGGACAACATCAAGTTCCTGTACTCGCACAACGACGAGGCGCAGCAGCAGGCCCAGCTCGTCCAGGCCGCCATCGACCAGAAGGTCGACGGGCTGATCGTCACGCTCGCCAAGCCCGACGCGTTGAAGGACGTCGTCGCCAAGGCGACCCGGGCCGGGATCCCGGTGATCACCGTGAACTCGGGCTCCGCGGAGTCCAAGGCGTTCGGCGCGCTCACCCACATCGGCCAGGACGAGTCCGTCGCGGGCGAGGCCGTCGGCGACGAGCTCAACGCGCGCGGCCGCAAGAAGGCCCTGTGCATCCTGCACGAGCAGGGCAACATCGGGCACGAGCAGCGCTGCGCCGGAGCGAAGAAGACCTTCGACGGGCAGATGCAGAACTTGTACGTCGAGGGCACCAACATGCCCGACGTCCAGGCGTCCATCGAGGCGAAGCTCCAGGCGGACAAGAGCATCGACGCGGTCGTCACCCTCGGCGCGCCGTTCGCCGACGCCGCTGTGAAGGCGAAGCGGACCGCGGGCTCCAAGGCCGAGATCGACACCTTCGACCTGAACGCCAAGGTCGCCACCGCGCTCCAGGACAAGACCCTGGGCTTCGCCGTGGACCAGCAGCCGTACCTCCAGGGGTACGAGGCCGTCGACCTGCTCTGGCTCTACCGCTACAACCGCAATGTGCTCGGCGGCGGCCGCCCCGTCCTCACCGGCCCGCAGATCATCACCTCGAAGGACGCCGCCCAGCTGGCGGAGTACACGAAGCGGGGGACCCGATGACCACGACGGAGCAACCACCCGCGCCCTCCGGGGCCGACGAGCGGCTGCTGCGCACCTCACCGCTGCGCAGGCTCCTGGGCCGTCCCGAACTCGGATCGGTCGTCGGCGCCGCGGCCGTCTTCCTCTTCTTCTCGATCGTCGCCGACAGCTTCCTGCGCGCGTCCAGCTTCGGCACGGTGCTGTACGCGGCGTCCACCATCGGGATCATGGCGGCGCCGGTTGCCCTGCTGATGATCGGCGGCGAGTTCGACCTCTCCGCCGGTGTGCTGGTCACCAGCTCCGCGCTGGTCTCGTCGATGTTCAGCTACCAGATGACGGCCAACGTCTGGGTCGGCGTCTTCGTGTCGCTGCTGGTGACCCTGGCCATCGGTGCGTTCAACGGGCTCATGCTGACCCGTACCAAACTTCCGAGCTTCATCATCACGCTCGGCACGTTCCTGATGCTGACCGGTCTCAACCTCGGCTTCACCAAGCTGATCAGCGGCACCGTGTCGACGAAGTCCATCGGCGACATGGAGGGCTTCGACTCGGCCCGCAAGGTCTTCGCCTCGGAGTGGACCGTCGGCGGGGTCGAGTTCAAGGTGACCATCCTGTGGTGGGCGGTGCTCGTGGCGATCGCCACCGGGATCCTGCTCCGTACCCGCTTCGGGAACTGGATCTTCGCGGTCGGCGGCGAGGCCGACGCGGCCCGCGCGGTCGGCGTCCCGGTGATCCGTACCAAGGTCGGGCTGTACCTCGGGGTCGCCTTCGCCGCCTGGGTCTCCGGGCAGCATCTGCTGTTCTCGTACGACGTGGTGCAGTCCGGTGAGGGCGTCGGCAACGAGCTGACGTACATCATCGCGGCCGTCATCGGCGGCTGCCTGATCACCGGAGGTTACGGCTCCGCCATCGGCTCGGCGGTCGGCGCGTTCATCTTCGGCATGACCAGCAAGGGCATCGTGTACGCGGAGTGGAACCCGGACTGGTTCAAGTTCTTCCTCGGAGCCATGCTGCTCCTGGCCACCCTGCTCAACGCATGGGTACGCAAGCGCGCGGAGGCGACGACATGACGACCCCGGCCCCCCGGGCGCTGATCGAGCTGGACCACGTCAGCAAGTTCTACGGCAACATCAAGGCGCTCCAGGACGTCTCGCTGGTGGTCCACGCGGGCGAGATCTCCTGCGTACTGGGCGACAACGGCGCGGGCAAGTCCACCCTCATCAAGATCATCGCGGGCCTGCACCGGCACGACGCCGGCACGTTCCTCATCGACGGTGAGGAGACCACGCTCGCCAATCCGCGAGACGCCCTCGACCGGGGCATCGCCACCGTCTACCAGGACCTGGCCGTCGTCCCGCTGATGCCCGTCTGGCGGAACTTCTTCCTCGGCTCCGAGCCGACGACGGGTGTCGGCCCGTTCAAGGCGCTCGACGTCCGGAAGATGCGCGAGACCACCCGCTCCGAACTGCTGCGCATGGGCATCGACCTGCGCGACGTCGACCAGCCGATCGGCACCCTGTCCGGCGGTGAGCGCCAGTGCGTCGCCATCGCGCGCGCCGTCTACTTCGGTGCCAAGGTGCTCGTCCTGGACGAGCCCACCGCGGCGCTCGGCGTCAAGCAGTCCGGGGTCGTGCTCAAGTACGTCGCGGCCGCCCGGGACGCCGGACTCGGCGTGGTTCTCATCACGCACAACCCGCACCACGCGTATCTGGTCGGAGACCGGTTCGTGCTGCTCAAGAGGGGTGCCATGTCCGGCAGCCACGCCAAGGACGGCATCACGCTCGACGAGCTGACCCGCCAGATGGCGGGCGGCAGCGAGCTCGAGGAGCTCAGCCACGAGCTCCAGCGGGCCACGTCACCGGGGCGCCCGGACACCGACGACACGCCTTAGGAATGTCCGGCGGATCATGGCCGGGCTCGACCCTGATCCGCCCGACACCCCTGGGGCGAAGGCGCCGCGGGGCCCGGCCGCCCGCCCCGGCGCCCCGGCAGTGGCAGAATCGAGCCCGACGGGCGCCGTCCGTCGCCGGGAGCATCACCACCCGGCCCCCCAGACCCCGCAGGGACGATGAGCACGTACCGCGACTTCGCACACCGCGGCTCCGCCCGCGCCACCGTCCTGCGGACCGTCGGCACCCGTGAGCGGCGCTCGCACCTCACCGCGCCCCGGGTGCCCACCGTCGGCATCGACATCGGGGGTACGAAGGTGATGGCGGGCGTCGTCGACGCCGACGGCAACATCCTGGAGCAGCTGCGCACCGAGACGCCCGACAAGTCCAAGAGCCCCAAGGTCGTCGAGGACACCATCGTCGAGCTGGTCCTCGATCTCTCCGACCGGCACGACGTGCACGCCGTCGGCATCGGCGCGGCGGGCTGGGTCGACGCGGACCGCTCCAAGGTGCTCTTCGCTCCGCACCTCGCCTGGCGCGACGAACCCCTCAGGGACGCCCTGGCCTCGCGCCTCGTCGTCCCCGTCATGGTCGACAACGACGCGAACACCGCCGCCTGGGCGGAGTGGCGCTTCGGCGCCGGCCGCGGCGAGGACCATCTGGTCATGATCACGCTCGGCACCGGCATCGGCGGCGCGATCCTGGAGGACGGTCAGGTCAAGCGCGGCAAGTACGGCGTCGCCGGTGAGTTCGGCCACATGCAGGTGGTGCCCGGCGGGCACCGCTGTCCCTGTGGGAACCGCGGCTGCTGGGAGCAGTACAGCTCCGGCAACGCCCTGGTCCGCGAGGCCCGGGAGCTGGCCGCCGCGGACTCCCCGGTCGCCCACGGCATCATCGAGCGCGTCAAGGGGAACATCCCCGAGATCACCGGGCCGCTCATCACCGAACTGGCCCGGGAGGGCGATGCGATGTGCATCGAGCTCCTCCAGGACATCGGCCAGTGGCTCGGCGTAGGCATCGCCAATCTGGCCGCCGCGCTCGACCCCTCCTGCTTCGTCATCGGCGGCGGTGTGAGCGCCGCGGACGATCTGCTGATCGGCCCCGCCAGGGACGCCTTCAAACGCCACCTCACCGGCCGCGGCTACCGGCCCGAGGCCCGGATCGCGAAGGCGCAGCTCGGCCCGGAGGCAGGTATGGTCGGCGCCGCCGACCTGGCCCGGCTGGTCGCGCGGAGGTTCCGCCGCACCAACCGCCGTCGCGTCGAGCGGTACGAGCGGTATGCGCAGATCTACGACCAGGCCGCGAACACCATCCGCTCCACGCGCAACACCCGCACCTCCTAGGGATTCCCAGAACATGACCACAGCCGAGCACCCCGTTGTGCCGCGCCAGTCCTCGCCGCCCGGCGAGGGTGGCGGCAGGCCCCCGCAGGACCGGCGCCGGACGATCCGCCGGCGCCTGATCACGGCGACCATCATCGTGCTGCTGATCGGCGTCCCGGCCGGCTATCTGCTGATCTCCGCAGGGCAGAGCCGTCGCTCCGGTCAGGACAAGGAGGCCGAGGCCGCCGCGCAGGGGATGCGCGAGGGCTGGCCGTCCCGGATGCAGCGCAGGATCTTCGAGCTGCCGATCCCCGGCAACGCACTGGAGGTCCAGTACTACGAGACCAACAACTGGAAGGCCAGCCGGATGTACGTGCAGTTCCGCACGTCGTCCGCCGGGCTCGACCGGTTCCTGAGCCGTCTCGGCAGCGGTCGCGCCGCCCTGCAGGAGGGCGAGGTCACCATCGGGGCCCGCGACACCAAGATCGCCGGCTGGTACTTCGGCCCCGGCGCCGACTGGGCGGGCACCACGCACACCAACAAGGACCCGCGTCCCACCCAGAACATCAGTGTCGACATGACCGATCCGGCATCCCCTGTCGTATATGTCGTGTCTGCGGCCACCCCCTGACCAGAAGCCGACAGGGCGCTCACTAACCTGGAGCGAGTGAGCGATGTGAGTGAGACGAAGACCCCGCAGTCCGCGCAGTCCTTCCCGGGGCCGCAGTCCGCACCACCGGCGCAGCCGTTCCAGGGGCCGCAGACGGTGGAGCCGTTCCCGGGTCTGCAGCCCGTGGATCCGTACGCTGCCGTGCAAGGCACGCAGCCCGGGCTGCATCTCCAGCCGGTGGATCCGTTCCACGGACCGCAGACCACATCGGCGCCGCCGTCGCACGTGCAGCCCGAGCACACCCCGTTCCAGGCCGCGCACCTGGAGCCGGTGCCGCCGGGCCGACAGGCGCCACCCGTGCAGCCCGCGCCACCGACGCAGCCCGCCCCGCCCCGGCAGGCCTCCCACGCGCAGCCGGTGCACACCCTGCAGTACCGGTTCGACGGGCCGCAGGACGCCCCCGTCCTCGTCATCGGCCCCTCGCTCGGCACCACCTGGCACATGTGGGACCGGCAGATACCGGAGCTCTCCCAGCACTGGCGGATCTTCCGCTTCGACCTGCCGGGCCACGGCGGCGCCCCCGCCCACCCGGCCACCTCCGTCGGTGAACTCTCCGACCGGCTGCTGGCCACCCTCGACGGTCTCGGCGTCCAGCGCTTCGGTTACGCGGGCTGCTCCATCGGCGGCGCGATCGGTGCCGACCTCGCGCTGCGCCATCCGCACCGGGTCGCCTCGCTGGCCCTGGTCGCCGCCTCGCCCCGGTTCGGCAGCGCCGACGAGTTCCGGCAGCGCGGGGTGGTCGTCCGCACCAACGGCCTGGAGCCCATGGCCCGCAGCGCGCCGGAACGCTGGTTCACCCCCGGCTTCGCCGCCGCCCAGGCCGCGATCGTCGAGTGGGCCGTCCAGATGGTCCGCACCACCGACCCCGGCTGTTACATCGCCGCCTGCGAAGCGCTCGCCTCCTTCGACATCCGTACCGAGCTCAGCCGCATCGGCGTCCCGACCCTCGTGCTGGTCGGCGCCGAGGACCGGGTCACCGGGCCCGCCGAGGCCCGGACCCTGGTCGCGGGCATCCCGGACGCCCGGCTCGCCCTCGTCCCCGGGGCCTCGCACCTCGCCCCGGTCGAGCAGCCCGCAGCCGTCACCGACCTGCTCGTCACCCACTTCTCGACGAGCTGGCAGGACACCCTCGCCGCCATCCCCGTCCCGGGCACCGGCCCCGCGCTCTCCGCCCCCGTGCTGCCCATCGCGGAGATCGCCCCCGCGACGGATCAGCCGGAGGCCGCGACCAGCGGCCGCGCCGACCCGTACGAACCGGGCATGAGGGTACGCCGCGAGGTGCTCGGCGACGCCCATGTCGACCGGGTCATGGCCGCCTCCGACGAGTTCACCGGCGAGTTCCAGGAGCTCGTCACGCGCTACGCCTGGGGAGAGACCTGGACCCGTGAGGTCCTGGACCGCCGCACCCGCAGCTGCATCACGCTCACTGCGCTGGTTACCTCCGGCCATCTGGAGAGCCTGGCCGCGCATATCAGGGCCGCCCTGCGCAACGGGCTGACGCCCACAGAGATCAAGGAGGTGCTGCTGCAGACCGCCGTCTACTGCGGCATACCGGCCGCGGGCGCCGCGTTCACGATCGCCCAGACCGTGATTCAGGAAGAAACGAGGCCCCGCCCGTAGCAGGATGGGGACCATGACTGCTGCGAACCCCGTGCACCTGACCCTGACGAAGAAGACGCACTCCTGCATCCGCCTGGAGAAGGACGGGCGGACCCTTGTCATCGACCCGGGCGGCTTCTCGGAGGAGGACGCGGCACTCGGCGCCGACGCGCTGCTGGTGACGCACGAGCACCCCGACCACTTCGACGAGAACCGGCTGCGGGCCGGTCTGGAGGCCAACCCGGCCGCACAGATCTGGACCCTGCGCAGCGTCGCCGACCAGCTCTCCGCGGCGTTCCCCGGGCGCGTCCACACCGTCGGACACGGGGACACGTTCTCCGCGGCCGGCTTCGACGTACAGGTGCACGGCGAACTGCACGCGGTGATCCACCCCGACATCCCGCGGATCACCAACATCGGCTTCCTGGTGGACGGTTCGCTCTTCCATCCGGGCGACGCGCTCACCGTGCCCGACCACCCCGTCGACACCCTGATGCTTCCGGTGATGGCCCCATGGAACAAGATCTCCGAGGTCATCGACTACGTACGCGAGGTCAAGCCGCGGCGCGCCATCGACATCCACGACGCGCTGCTCACCGATCTCGCCCGCCCGATCTACGACCGGCAGATCGGCAGCCTCGGCGGCACCGACCACGGCCGGCTGACCCCGGGTGACTCGACCGACCTGTGACCGGCGCCGGTCCGGCGACTGTCAGTGGGAGCCGCTAGGTTTACGTACATGCGCATCGCCACGTGGAACGTCAATTCGATCACCGCCCGCCTCCCCCGGCTGCTGGCCTGGCTGGAGAGCACCGGCACGGACGTGCTGTGCATCCAGGAGACCAAGTGCGCGGCCGAGCAGTTCCCGGCGGACGAGCTGCGCGAGCTCGGCTACGAGTCCGCGGTCAACGCCACGGGCCGGTGGAACGGGGTCGCGCTGGTCTCCCGGGTGGGCCTGGCCGATGTCCTCATGGGGCTGCCCGGCGGCCCCGATTACGAGGGCGTGCAGGAGCCCCGGGCGATCTCGGCGACCTGCGGCCCGGTCCGTCTCTGGTCGGTGTACGTGCCGAACGGGCGTGAGATCGCCCACGAGCACTACGCGTACAAGCTGCGCTGGTTCGAGGCCCTGCAGAAGGCGGTCGGCCCCGACGCCGCGGGTTCCCAGCCGTTCGCGGTCCTCGGCGACTTCAACGTGGCGCCGACCGACGAGGACGTCTGGGACCCCGCCCTGTTCGAGGGCGCCACGCATGTCACCCCCGCCGAGCGCGCCGCCCTCGCCACCCTCCGCGAGGAGGGCCTCTCGGACGTGATGCCGCGCCCGCTCAAGTACGACCGCCCGTACACCTTCTGGGACTACCGCGAGCTGCGCTTCCCGAAGAACAAGGGCATGCGGATCGACCTGGTCTACGGCAACGCCCCCTTCACGGCGGCGGTCAAGGACAGCTATGTGGACCGCGAGGAGCGCAAGGGCAAGGGCGCGTCCGACCATGCGCCGGTGGTCGTCGATCTGGATCTGTGACCGCCGGCCGGTGACGTCGCGCTGCTCCTGGCGCACAATGGCGCCTTGATCGGCAACGTCCCGGGGGGACCGTGCAGACCCGTACCCGAGCTCTTGCCGCCACCGGCGCCGCCGCCCTGCTCCTCGTGCTCACCGGATGTGGCGGCGACGCGCCCGCCAAGGCCGATCCGAAGGCGTGCAGGGCCGTCATGGAGAAGCGGTTCGTGGAGAACACGGCCGACGGAATCGTTCCGACGGAGTGCAAGGGCGTCGCCCCCGAGGTCGTGGCGGGCTTTGTCGAGGACATCTTCAATGCCCATATCGGCGACGCGACCCGGGACGCCGTCAAACAGCTGGAGGACGAACAGGGCGGCGGCATGAAGGTGGGTGTCGACGAGCCGCCGACACCCAGTCCCTGATTGTCCCGTCCGGCCGGTCCGGACCTACGACGCCTCCAGCTGCGGCGCGTGGGCCCGGACCGCGTCGAGCACCTGCCGCTTGGACGGGTTGACCATCGCGTGCCCGGCCACGGACACCGTCGGAACGGTTTCGTTCCCGTCGGCGACCGAGCGGACGAACGCCGCCGCCTCGGGATCCCGCCAGATGTTCACCTCGGTGTACCTGAGGCGGGTGAACCGGAGCCGCAGGCGGAGTTTCATGCAGTACGGGCAGCCGGGCCGCCAGTAGACGACCATGCCGTCGCGGTCCTCGGCCATGCGCTTCCCCCTGTTCGCCCACGTGCGAGGGCAAGCATCTCAGATCGGCCCGGGCCGATTGATGCTCCTATTGGCTGTCAAGCGGCGGTTAGCCAGTCGCGGTAGGCGTTGGCGAGGGTGTCGTCACGGCGGGTGCCGCGTTCGATGCAGGAGATGACTGCGGGCCAGACGTTGAAGTGGTGGGCGGCGGCGGTGAGGGTGATTTTCTTGGCCTGGCGCGCGGGTCGCAGGTCGGCGATGGCGGGGACGGCCACCGCTGTGGTGAGGCAGCGGAAGACTTCCCGGGCGATCGCGCGTTTGAGGAGTCGGATGATCTCTTTCTTGGTCCGTCCGGCTTCGGTCTGCCTGGTCACGTAGTCGCGGGTGCGGCCATCGCTGGCCATCCGTACGAGGGCTATCCGGTAGAGAGCGGCGTTGGCGGCGCGGTCGCCGCCCCGGGAGAGACGGTGGCGGTTGGTTTTGCCGCTGGAGGCGGGTACGGGGGCGGCGCCGCACAGGGCTGCGAAGGATGCCTCGGTGCGCAGGCGTTCAGGGTTTCCGCCGGCTGTGACAAGGAGCTGGGCGGCGGTGTCGGGGCCGACGCCGTAGGCGGCGCGCAGGCCCGGATTCTGCTCGGTGACGGCGGCGTCCAGTGCCGCGGTGAGTGCGTCGTGCTCGGTGGTGAGGGCCTGGACGCGCTGGGCGAGGCTCTTCAGTGCGGTCAGGACGGCGACATGCAGCTGGTCGCCGGTGGGACGCAGGCGGGCGAGGGCGTTGATCTGCGTCTTGCCGTGCAGGGCACGGTACTTGGCGCGGATGCCGTCCGGGGCGGTGATGAGGATGTGGCCGATCTGGTTCAGGGTGGCGGTGCGGGCCTTGATCGCGGACCGGGCTGCGTTGTGGAGGGCGCGTATGCCGCTGACGGTGTCATCCTTCGGCGCGGCTGCCGCCCGTCCGGACAGGGCGGCGCGGGCGGCCGCGTAGGCGTCGATCGGATCGGACTTGCCGATCCGGCGGCGTTCGGCCTTGTCGGGCCGGTTGACCTCCACCACTGCCAGGCCCGCGTGGCGGGCGGCACGGGTGAATCCGAGGCCGTAGGAGGAGGTTCCCTCCACTCCGACGGCGGTCACGGTGCCGTGTGCGTTGAGGAACGCGATCGCCGCGGCGAAGCCGGCGGTCGTGGTCGGGAACTCGGCGTCGGTGACGTGGCCACCGTGGTCGGTGACGACCGCCACGTGGATCGTGTCCTTGTGGGAGTCGACTCCTCCGTACACGGTCTCGTGCGCTGTGTCCGTCATGCCCGCTGCTGTCATGCTGAAGGTGCCTTCCTAGCCGGAGGTGGCGCCCGGCCGGGTGGGGCAGACAGGACATTGAGGGGGCTTCTGACCAAGCTCCTATCAGGTCATGTTCCACCTGGCCGGAGCCATGAAGAACGGGTCCCGGCAGCCGGACAGAACAACCGGAGGACAGCCCAGCAGGGCGTCAGTCAGTGGTGGAGCCACGACCACCGGAACCCACTTACGAGTATCAATGTCAGTGGTCGCCGATACGGTGATCCCTGTCATTGTCCCGCTTGCTGGCTGCTTGCGAAGGCTCCGACCGCCCCGCCCGTTCAGCGCCGGGCGGGGCGTCATATGCGGTCGACGCCGCGGTCGCGCCGAGCGCCAGGACCATCAGCAGCGCACTCACCCACAGCGGCGACCGGAAGCCGAACCCCGCACCGATCGTGATGCCGCCGAGCCAGGGCCCCAGCGCGCCGCCCACGTTGAAGGCGGCCGTGGAGAACGAGCCGGCCAGCGTCGGCGCACCGGGCGCCGACTGGAGCACCCGCGAGATCAGCGCTGTTCCGGTGCCGAACGCGAGCATGCCCTGGACCAGGACGAGCGCGACGACCGCGACCGGGCTCCCCGCGGTCAGTGCCAGCCCGGCCCAGCCGGCGGTGAGTGCCACCAGCCCGGCGCTGGTGACGGCGACCGGCCGCGCATCGACGATCCGGCCCGCGACGGTGACACCCAGGAACGAGCCGACCCCGAACAGCGCGAGCACGGCAGGCACCCACCCGGCGCCGACCCCCGTGACCCGGGTGACCAGCGGCTCCAGATAGGAGAACGCGCAGAAGGTCGCGCCCTGCACGAGTGCGCTCGTCAGCAGGGTGAGAGCGAGCCGCGGCTCGGTCAGGGACCGCAGTTCGGCACGCCCGCCCACCGCGTGGGACTCGGCCCGTTCGCCGGGGATCGTCCTGGCGATCACCGCAAGAGCCGGTACGGAGACGAGGGCCACGGCCCAGAACGCAGCGCGCCACCCCCAGTGCCCGCCCAGAACCGCACCGGCGGGCACCCCCGCGACACAGGCGACGGTGACACCGCCGACCACCACCGACGTGGCGCGTGCCCGGGCGCCGGGTCCGGCCACGGAGACCGCGGTCACCAGCGCCACGGCCCAGAAACCCGCGTTGGCCAGCGCTCCGACGATCCGTGTCGCCAGCAGCAGGCCGTAGCCGGGTGTGACCGCGCCCATGACATGGACGGCGGTGAAGACGGAGAGGAAGAACAGCAGCGCGCGACGCGGGGGCCAGTTCCGGCTGAGGAGCGCCATCGCGGGTGCGCCGACGACCATCCCGACCGCGAACGCCGACGTCAGCAGGCCGGCGGCCGGGATGGATACGTGCAGGTCGTCGGCGATGTCCGAGACCAGACCGGACAACATGAACTCGGAGGTGCCCTGGGCGAAGACGGCGAGCCCGAGCGCGTAGACAGCGAATGGCATGAAGAAACCCCATGGGCAGACTGATGGAAGGACCAGGCAGGGGGTGTGGGCCGCGCCCGCCCGACGGGTCGAGCGGCAACGCGTAAGAGCGTCAGGCCTGTTCATGGACGTGACGCGACAACGCGGGCAGCGTCGTGGCCGGAAATCAGGGCACGAGCGCATACGGGGAGGTGCAGCCCACACTGCGGTGGTCCTGCGGCGGCAGCCGGGCAGAAGCGATCCTCCGGCCTGATCGGCCGTGCGGGATCGACTCGACAGCGGGTCAGCCACCGGCGGGACCGGTGGCTAGTTTTTGTTCGCCTCGGGGCTGGACATGATCGCGAACGTACCAGTCGGGATCACTCCGCCTCCACCCCTTTCACAGGAAATGGCCTGCACACGTACCTGGGTGGGCTGCGCGGTCATGACGGACGAGCTCGTGGGTGCGCATGTGCTGAGGACTCGTCCGACGGGCCTGACGCTGCGGGAGCAGACTCGCGCCGACACGGCGGAGCAGGTCGCGCTGCTGGACCGGAACCGCGTGCGTCCGGCCTCGGCCGGCGCGCACGAGGAGGAGCCGGCTGCCGACCGTGCGTGAGTGGGGCGGCACCTGGCCGACGTTCCCGGGGACGGTTCCGTGCGGTGCGGAGTGCGGCTGGACGGCGTACTGCTCGGACGCGTCGATCCGGTGGCGGCCACGCCCGCCCGGTACGCGATCGAGTACTGGCTGGACGCGGCGCACACCGGCGCTCCGGTACCGCGTCCTGGCCGTCCGTCGGCCGGGTCGGGCGGGTGTGACGGCCTGCCCGGCGGTTGCGGGCGGCGCGCGCGGCGGCGCACGGGTGGGCGTGCGCACCTGGTTCAGCACTCGAACGACAGACCGCGCGCCCTGTGGTGCGTAACCGGGCTGGGATGCGACCCTGAGTGGCATGAACATCCCCTTCTTGGACAACTGGCGTAAGCGTCACGACGGTAGGCGCGGGGCGGGCCTCGCGGCCGCCGTCGAGGCCGACCCGGACGGCGTGGCCGAGCTGCTCGCGGAGTGTGAGCTGCTGCGTGTCCGAGCGGGGCAGCGAGGGCTCGAACTCGACGACACTCCGGCCTCGTTGACGGCGCTCGACCAACTGCCGCCCCGCTGGCGGGACGACCCCGAGGAGTTGCCCTGGCTGGGTAACGACGCCGGGCTGTACCTCGGCACGGTCCTGGTACGGAACGTCCCCGGTGCCGTCTGGCACATCTGGCCCAGCGGGCAGCCGGTGGTGCGGCTCGCCTCCGGGCGGGAGATCGATGTCGTCGAGGCAGGGCTCGACTGGGCGATGGCCGGCATCCCTGAGCTCTCGCAGGTGTACGCGGAGTCAGCCGAAGGGTAGGCGAAACGCCGAAACCTAATAAAACGCCTTATACCCCATTTGTGCGTGTCGGGTACGAAGTCCCTTGCTGGGATGGATAGTTTGCGCTGACCTCGACACAGCGATAAGTGGGTAGGGCAGCGTATGGCCGTCGATCCGTTGATCGAGCTGCGGGACGTCAATAAGTACTACGGAAAGTTGCACGTACTGCGGGACATCAATCTCACCGTCGGCCGCGGAGAGGTGGTGGTGGTCATCGGCCCCTCCGGCTCCGGCAAATCGACGCTCTGCCGGACCATCAACAGGCTCGAGACGATCGAGTCGGGCTACATCGCCATCGACGGCAGGCCCCTCCCGGAGGAGGGCAAGGGACTCGCGGAGCTGCGGGCCGAAGTCGGGATGGTCTTCCAGTCCTTCAATCTCTTCGCACACAAGACCGTGCTGGCCAATGTCTCGCTCGCTCAGCTCAAGGTCCGCAAGCGCAAGAAGGACCAGTGCGACCTGCGGTCCCGGGAGCTGCTGGAGCGGGTCGGGCTTGCCTCCCAGGCGGACAAGTATCCCGCCCAGCTCTCCGGCGGTCAGCAGCAGCGGGTGGCCATCGCCCGCGCCCTCGCCATGGACCCCAAGGCCCTCCTCTTCGACGAGCCGACCTCGGCGCTCGACCCGGAAATGATCAACGAGGTGCTGGAGGTCATGCAGCAGCTGGCCCGGGACGGCATGACCATGGTCGTCGTCACCCACGAGATGGGGTTCGCCCGGTCCGCTGCCAACCGTGTGGTCTTCATGGCCGACGGCCGCATCGTCGAGGACCGCACCCCGGAGGCGTTCTTCACCGCCCCTGAGACCGACCGGGCCAAGGACTTCCTGTCCAAGATCCTCAAGCACTGACGGGAGGCTCACTGTTGCGTACGAGAAGACTTCTGGCCGCCTGCTCGGGCCTCCTACTGGCCGTCATCGCCGCCGGCTGCGGGAAGGAGGGCAGCCCTCCGGTGAAGGGGCCCAAGCCCGGCCAGCTGCCGGTCTACAAGGTCGACACCGCGTTCCGGCTGCCCGAATCGAAGACCTGGACGAAGGCCAGGAAGCGCGGATACCTCCGGGTCGGGGCCAAGGAGGACCAGCCCTATCTGGGCGAGAAGGACCCGGCCACGGGCATCTACTCCGGATTCGACATCGAGATCGCCCGGATGATGTCGGCCTCGCTCGGCTTCGACCCGAAGACGATCCACTTCAAGACGATCGCCTCCGCCAACCGCGAGACCGCGCTGCAGAACGGGCAGATCGACTACTACGTCGGCACCTACACCATCAACGACATGCGCAAGAAGCTCGTCGGGTTCGCCGGGCCGTATTTCATGGCAGGTCAGTCCCTGCTCGTGCGCACCGACGAGCACGACATCAACGGCCCGCAGGACCTGGCCGGCAGGACCGTCTGTTCGGCCGCGGGCTCGACCCCGTACCAGCGCATCGCGGCCGACTACCCGAAGGCGATCCTGGTCGCGTACGACACGTACTCGATCTGCGTCGACAACCTGCTCACGTACCAGGTCGACGCCGTCACCACCGACGACGCCATCCTGCTGGGCTTCGCGGCCAAGGCGCCCAAGGAGCTGAAGGTGGTCGGCAAGCCGTTCTCCGAGGAGCCGTACGGCATCGGCGTCCAGCGCAGCGACAACGCGCTCCGGTTCGCACTCAACGACGCCCTTGAGGCCAACGAGAAGAACGGCAACTGGAAGAAGGCGTTCGAGGCCACGCTCGGCCTGTCCGGGGTGCCCGCGCCGACTCCGCCGCCCATCGACCGCTACCCGGCGACCTGAGAGGACGGGCCACGTCCATGGACGTACTCACAGAGAACTTCTCGCTCTACGGCAAAGGCTTCCTCGGCACTCTCGAACTCACCGTCTACGCCTCGATCCTGGCGCTGGTCCTCGGCTTCGTCATGGCCTCGTTCCGAGTGGCGCCCGTCGGCTCGCTGCGGGTGTTCGGCACGGTCTGGGTGACGGTGCTGCGCAACACCCCGCTGACCCTGCTCTTCTTCGCCGTCCTGCTCGGTCTGCCGCGTTTCGGCCTGGTCCTGCCGTTCAAGGTCTTCGCGATCCTCGCCCTCGGCTGCTACACCTCCGCGTTCATCTGCGAGGTGCTCCGCTCCGGCATCAACACCGTGCCGCAGGGGCAGGGCGAGGCGGCCCGCAGTCTCGGAATGACCTTCGGGCAGACGCTGGGCAACGTGGTGCTGCCGCAGGCGTTCCGCTCGGTGATCCCGCCGGTCGGTTCGACGCTCATCGCCCTCGCCAAGAACTCGGCGATCGCGGGGGCGTTCAGCGTCACCGAACTGCTCGGCACCTACAAGACCCTCAACGAGCTGGGCTACAGCATCATCTGGACCTTCGTCTGGATCGCCGTCGGCTACCTCATCATCACGTTGTCCATCAGCGCGCTCTTCAACGTGCTGGAGAAGCGCTACGGAGTGGCCCGATGACCCGGACGGCGGCCGCCTCCGCGCTCTACGACATCCCGGGTCCGCGGACCCGTAAACGCCACTTCGCGTACGGAATCGTCTCGACGGCCGTGATCATTGCCCTGGTCGGCTGGATCATCTATCTGCTCGTCGAGACCCAGCAGTTCACCAGCGCCAAGTGGACCCCCTTCGAGTACAAGGGCATCCAGGAACTCCTGCTGCGCGGACTCGGCAACACACTCAAGGCTTTCGCCTACGCGGCGGTGCTCTCACTGGCCCTCGGGGCGGTCCTGGCCGTCGGCCGGCTCTCCGAACACCGGGCGGTGCGCTGGCTGGCCACGCTCGTCGTGGAGTTCTTCCGGGCCATGCCCGTCCTGGTGATGATCTTCTTCATCTTCGTGGCGCTGAAGGTGCAGCCGCTGCCCGCGCTGGTCGCCGGACTGACCCTCTACAACGGCTCGGTGCTCGCCGAGGTGTTCCGTACCGGCATCAACTCGGTGGAGCGCGGCCAGCGCGAGGCCGCGTACGCACTGGGGATGCGCAAGACGCAGGTCATGACCTTCGTGCTGGCCCCCCAGGCGGTCCGCGCCATGCTGCCCACCATCATCAGCCAGTTGGTGGTGGCCCTGAAGGACACCTCGCTCGGCTATCTGATCACGTACGAGGAGTTCCTCCACGCGGGCAAACTCATCGCGTCCAACCTCGACTACGACCTTCCCTTCATCCCCGTGGTGATGGTGATCTCGCCGATCTACATCGGGATGTGCATGCTGCTCTCGTGGTTCGCCACCTGGGTGGCCAAGCGGGAGCGGCGCAGTCCGAAGACGGAGGCCGTGGAAGTCGCACCGGCCGAACCGGGAACGCTGCTGCCGGGAGTGAAGTAGCCCGGGACCGGCCGTACGGCCGTCCGGAGGAGCGGTACCCGCCCGGCAGCAGCCGGTGATCACTTCTCGCGCAACGGGACGGACAGGTACGAGGGGTCCGCGCCCGGCGAGGAGAAGGTCAGCTGTGCGCCGGAAGGGTTGTGCTCGATGTACAGGGGGTCGACGGTGTCGATCACCAGGGCCAGACGATGACCGGCCGGGACGTCGTACGCGGTGGAGAACAGCTCCAGGTCGACGGCGAACGGGCGGCCCGGAGACTGTCCGTGGAAGGTATGGGGGGCGTTGCTCACCAGCTTGCCGAGGCCGAGCGGCCCCACGTCGTAGAGATACGCGACGAGGGTGCCGCTCTCCTTGTTGCTGGTGACCGTGGTGTGAAGCCTCGCGGTGCCCCGGATGTGCCGCGCGGAGCCGTACCTCTCGGACTGCCAGACGCTTGCGAACGTGCGCGGCAGCAGCGGGATCGAGACGACCGGCGGCAGCTTCACGAACTGGTCGAGGGCGTTCGACAGCAGGGTGATGCCGCCATTGGCGCCCGAGTCGACGTTCGCGTAGACCTTCTCCGTACCGCCGAGCGCGAGCCGCTCCTTGGCGGCGCCGACCGACTTCCAGTCCGGGTAGCCCTCGTAACCGCTGTCCGTACGGGACTTGAGCTGAACCGGCTGCTCCTGGTCGATGCCGTTGCGCTCGCCCTTGAGGTAGCGGTCGAACCATCGGTGTGCGTCGGTCCAGATGTCGTTGGGCAGACCGAGCAGCCCGGTGGCCTCCGCGGTGGCGTGGTCACCCGGGCGGAACTCCAGGCGCTTGGGGCCGCTGAGTTTCTCGAAGAACGCGGCGTACTGGTTGGGCGGGAAGATCGTGTCGCCCCAGGCGTTGCCCATCATCACGGCGGCGCCGTTGGCGTTGATCTCGTCCAGATGTGTGGCGGGGGAGCGCTTCTTCCCCCAGGCGATCATGTCTTGTTCCTTGGCCAGGTTGGAGCCGAGGAAGTCGGTCAGGGTCTGGTTGAGCTCGTCGCTCGGGCGGCCGGTGAGCAGGCCGGCGCCACCGAGCAGCGCGGCTGCCTGGAGGTGCTGGGTGCGGCCGCTGTAGATGGAGTCGATGAGATCGGCCCAGCCGCTCAGCGCGACGACAGCCTTGATCCGCTTGTCGTGTCCGGCTGCCAACAGGCTGATGCCCGCGCCGTACGAGACGCCGCCCATGCCGATCCGCTGCGGGTCGGCCGGCGTCCGGTCGAGCGCCCAGTCGATCACGGCGGAGACATCGGCGATGTCCGGCGGACCGGCGACCTCGATCCTCCCGCCGGAGAGCCAGAAGCCGCGCGAGGTGTAACTGACCACCACATAGCCGGAGTCGGCGAGCTGCTGTGCCTGCGCCAGGTACTCGATCTGCGGCATCGACCAGCTGGTGGGCAGCACGATGAGCGGGTGCTTCTCGCCGGTCTTCGCGCCGGCGGGTGTGAAGACATTGCCCTTGAGCGTGATTCCGCCGGAGCCGGGGATGTCATGGAACGTCAGGCTCGGGGCGGAATCCGCCACGGGCGCGGCGGGGGTGTCGGCGACGGCCGCCGGGGCCGCGCCGAGGGCGGCTCCGGCGATCAGGACGGCGGCGGTTCCGAGGGCAGCGGTGGTGCGCAGAGCCGGGTACGGACGTCCCACGGGTCACTCCTCACGCGTGTCAGTGCAAAGTGACCCGACGGTAACTCCAGTCGCTTACCGTTGGTAACTCCCCGGTGAGTTGCGTGAGGGTAACGATTGTTGGACGCGATGTCAGTAGCGGCCGGGGGCCGGGAGCAGGGCAACGCGTCAGCTGAGTGCGCTCTTCGCCTGCCAGTCGGCCCAGGACACATTCCACGCCCCGTAGCCGTTGCCCACCGCGACCGTCCCCTTGGCGTCCGCGCCGGTGATCTCGAACGGGTCGCCGACCTGCGCCTTCTCGAACAGTTCGGCGGCGTTCGCATTGCTCATTCCCACGCAGCCGGAACTGTGGTTGGCGACCCCGAAGTACGCGGCGTTCCACGGCGCTGCATGGGCGTACATCCCCGACCAGGTCAGCCGCATCGACGAGTCGACCATCTTGTCGTACGCATCGCCCAGACCGACCGTCTCGGAGCGCATGTTGATCGTGCCCTCCTTCGCCATCAGTACGGCGGTGCCCCGCCAGGACGCCTTCTCGCCTCCCGGGGTGCCCGCCGACATCGGCACGTCGATGACCGTCTTCCCGTCCCGGTGCAGCGCAAGCCGGTGACGGTCGAGGTCGACCTTGACCACCTGGTTGCGGCCGATGGTGAAGGTCGTCCGGTAGTCGCGCACGAACCAGCCGCCGGCCGTTCCGGAGTTGATGCCGTCCAGTTCGGCGTCGAGCGTGACGCGAGTACCGGACTTCCAGTAGTTCTTGGGCCGCCAGTCGACGCGGTCCTTGCCGGAGTAGTCCTGCAGCCAGCCCCAGGAGCCCTCGGTGTTGTTCGACGTGGACACCTTGAGTGCCTTCTCGACCGCCGCCTTGTCCTTCACCGGGTTGTCGAAGACGATCGACAGCGGCTGGGCGATACCGACCGTGGTGTTCTTGCCGGGGGCGAGCGTCAGCTTGTTGACCTTGTCGGCCTCGGCTGTCGAGAAGCCGGCACGGTCCGTGCCACCCCTGGTGTCCGTCGCCTCGACGCTGTACTCGGTGCCGGGTGCGGCGACCCGGTCCGAGGTCCAGCTGCGGCCGTCGCCGGATATCCGGCCGGTGAGCGCGTCGCCCTCGGCGGCGGTCACCTTCACCGTCTTGAGCTTTCCGTCGGCCAGCGTCACCTTCACCGGCTTGCCCGCGGTGGCCCCGGAGCCCTGGAGGTTCACCGAGATCCTGGTGTCCGGAGCCTGAGAAGTCCCGGCGGCGTGACCGGATCCGGAACCGGCGTCCGATGCGGCAGCGCCGGAGCAGGCGGTCAGGGCGGCACCGAGCACCGCCGTTCCGGTTATCAGGGTGAGCCGGGCCGGGCGGGCCGAGGGCGCGGTACGGCGTATGTGCCGGCGTGCAGAGAACAACGAAAAACCTCCAGGGCTGTGCTTCTCACCGGTGGAGAGGCATTCACCAGACATTAGGTTCCTCAAATCCCCGAAAGGCCATGGATTCCGTTGTGTGACAAGGAATGGAGCGCAACGGTCATCGTCCGGTCACATGCGCCGCTCGACCCCGTCATGGACCGCTGTGAGCATCCTGTGCAGCCCCGCCGAGCCGAGCGGAGGGGCGGGACCAGGGGAGGGCCACGGACATGTCAGCGCTGCTCGCGACCGGTGACCGCAGAGGTGAACAGGGGATGCGTATACGCAGCCTCACCGCCGCCGAGCACCGGGCGGGTGTGACCGCGCGGCCCGGGGCGAGCTTTCTGCAGTATCCGTCCTGGGCCGGCGTGAAGGACCGATGGACGTCGGAAATGGTCGGATGGCACGGCGACGACGGTGAATTGGCCGGCAGTGCCCTGGTCCTCTACCGGCAATTCCCGGGCACCCGTAAATTCTTTGCCTATCTACCGGAAGGGCCGGTGGCCGACTGGGCCGATCCGGAGATCGACCGCTGGCTGCGGCCGTTGACGGCGTATCTGCGGAAGGCAGGTGCCTTCGCCGTACGGATGGGGCCGTCACCGGCGTACCGCCGCTGGGACGCCGCCCGGCTCAAGGCGGCCACCGGGCCCGGCCGGAAGATCCGCGACGTACTGGCGACGGAGGCGGACCCGCTCGGCACCGCGGTCGCCGACCGACTCCGGGCGCGCGGCTGGCGTCGGTGCGGCGGGGACGGCGACGCGGGCAACGACGCCGACGCGCAGCCGCGCTACGTCTTCCAGGTGCCGCTCGCCGGACGCACCCCTGACGAGCTGTGGGCGGGACTCAACCAGGAGTGGCGCCGCAACGTCCGCAAGGCCGAGAAGTCCGGTGTCCGGATCGTCGTCGGCGGCGCGGCGGAACTGCCCGAGTTCCACCGGCTGCTGCGGATCACCGAGGAGCGCGACGGCTTCCGCCTCGGCCGCTCCCTCGCGTACTACCAGCGGCAGTACGCCGTGCTCAACGCCGAACAGCCCGGCCGGATGCAGCTCTATCTCGCCGTCCACGAGGGCGAGATCCTCGCCGCGCACACCATGATCAGCGCCGGGCGGCAGGTCTGGTACCAGACGGGCGCGTCCGCCGACCACCGGCGCGAGGTCCGCCCCAGCAACGCCCTCCAGTGGCGGATGTTGCTCGATGCGCACGCCCTCGGCGCCGAGCTGTACGACATGCGCGGGGTACCCTCCACCCTTGACCCCGGCGACCGCTCCTTCGGACTGCTGCGCTGGAAGCTCGGCACAGGCGGGCAGGTCGTCGAGACCCTCGGGGAGTGGGAGACATCGGTGGGCGGAGCCGCCAACAACACGCTGTACAGGGCGTTCCAGGCGTACCTGGCCCGCCGGTGACCGCCGCACAGACGACCGGGGCGGTCGCGCAGGAGGGGCCGGGGGGACAGCAGAAGCCGGGATCGGTGCTGCGCAGTGGCGCCGTCATGGCCGCGGGCTCGATCGTCTCGCGGGCGACCGGGTTCATACGCTCGGCGGTCGTCGTCGCCGCCCTCGGTACCGGACTCACGGCCGACGGATACACGGTCGCCAACACCGTCCCCAACATCCTCTACATGCTCCTGATCGGCGGGGCCCTCAATGCCGTGTTCGTCCCGGAGCTGGTGCGGGCCGCCAGGGAACACAGCGACGGCGGCGCCGCGTACACCGACCGGCTGCTCACCGTCTGCACCGTCGGCCTCGTCGCCCTCACCTCGCTCGCGGTCGTCGGCGCCCCGCTGATCGTCGGCACCTACACGGACTACTCCGGGGAGCAGGCGGAGCTCACGATCGCGCTGGCCCGCTACTGCCTGCCGCAGATCCTCTTCTACGGGCTCTTCACCCTCCTCGGCCAAGTACTCAATTCCCGGAACCGGTTCGGCGCGATGATGTGGACCCCAGTCCTCAACAACGTGGTCATCATCGCGGTGTTCGGGCTCTATCTGACGGTCGTGGCAGGTTCCGGCGGGGAGTTGACCGCCACCCATGCACGGCTGCTGGGCTGGGGGACGACCGCCGGAATTGTCGTGCAGACGGTGGCCCTGGTGCCCGCGCTGCGGGCCGCGAAGTTCCGCTGGCGACCCCGGTTCGACTGGCGGGGGAGCGGTCTGACCCGTCCGCTGCGGTCGGCCGGCTGGCTCGTCATGCTGGTCCTGGCGAACCAGGGCGCCTACTGGGTGGTGACCCGGCTCTCCACCATCACCGGACAGCACGCCGTCGAGCAAGGGGTGGTGGGCGGCGCGGGCTACACCGCGTACAGCTACGCCTTTCAGCTGTGGGTGGTGCCGCAGGGCATCGTGACCGTCTCGCTCGTCACGGCGCTGATGCCGCGGATGAGCCGGGCGGCGGCCGACGGCGACCTCGCGGGGGTGCGCCGCGATGTCTCGTACGCGCTGCGGACCACGGCCGCGGTCGTGGTGCCCGCGGCGGGTGCGTTCTTCGCGCTGGCGCCGTGGGTGATGGGGGCCGTGTTCGGATACGGCCGTACCGGCGACGCCGACATCGCGGTGATGGCGGGGATGATGATGGCGTTCGCGCCGGGGCTCATCGCGTACTCCGGGCAGTACGTGCTGTCCCGTGGGTTCTACGCGATGAGCGACACCCGTACGCCGTTCTTCCTGAACCTGGTGATCGCCGCGCTCAATGCCGGGCTGTCGGCGCTCGCCTATCTGATGCTGCCTGCGCGGTGGGCGGTGACGGGGATGGCGGGGGCGTACTCGGTGGCACTCTTCGCGGGGTTCGCGGTCACGGGGTATGTGCTGCATCGCAGGGTGTCTCAAGGCGCCGGGGGAGCAGGGTCGGTGCTGTGGCGCTCGGCCGGACTGTGGGCGCATGCACGGCTGGTGGTGGCGTGTGTGCCGGCGGGGGCGCTGGCGTACGGGGTGGCCCGCGCGTGCGACGGGTTCGGGGACTTCGCGGCCGTGGGGGCGGGTACGGCAGTGCTGCTGGGGGTGGTGGGGCTGTTGGCCCGGCCGCTGCGGTTGAGCGAGGTCAGCGTGATGTTGAGTGCGGGGCGTGCGCGGATCCGGGGGGTCGGGGGACGGTGAGAGCGTGGCGTTCGCGTCCGGCTGCCGTCCCGTTCCCCATAGCCGGAGGGGCTTGATGTGCCGGACAGGTTCGATCACGATCGTGGGGATACTGGTGCCATGCCGCGTGTGCTTCTGATCGAGGACGACCCCTCCGTACGGGAAGGGGTCGAGCTCGGGCTGCGTCGGCGCGGGCATGAACTCCGGGCCGTGGAGAGCGGGGAGGCGGGACTCGGTGCGCTGGCGGAGTTCCGGCCCGATCTCGTCCTGCTGGATCTGATGCTGCCCGGCATGAACGGCGTCCAGGTCTGCCGTCGCATAAGGGAGTCCAGCCAGCTGCCGATCATCATGCTCACGGCACGCGGCGACGACTTCGACGTGGTCGTCGGGCTGGAGGCCGGGGCCGACGACTACATCGTCAAACCCGCCCGTACCGAGGTGATCGAGGCCAGGATCCGGGCCGTGCTGCGACGGCTCGCCGAGCCGGTCGGGCGCAGCGGCATCGAGTTCCACGGCGAACTCGCCGTGGACCGCGCCGGGCTCTCCGTCGCCAAGGCGGGGGAGCGCCTCCTGCTCGCCCCCTCCGAACTGAAGCTGCTGCTGTACCTGTCGGCCTCGCCCGAGCAGGTCTTCAGCAGGCAGCAACTCCTCGAATACGTGTGGGAGCACAGCTACCACGGCGACGCGAGGCTCGTCGACGCCTGTGTGCGGCGGCTGCGGCAGAAGATCGAGGACGTGGCGGGCAGCCCCCGCTACATCCAGACCGTCCGTGGCTTCGGCTACCGATTCGGGCCGCTCGAATGAGGCTTCTCGCCGCCCGGTTCGGCCTGCGCATCCGCCTCATATCCGCCTTTCTGCTGGTCGCGGCGATCAGCGCGGTCACCACCGCGACCCTGACCTACCGCGAGGCCCGGTCCGCGATCCTTCAACAGGCGCAGGACACGGCGGTCGCCCAGTTCCGGGACCGGATCACCGCACAGGCGGTGTCCCTGCCGGTCGACGCGACCAGGCTCCGGACGATGTGTCAGACACTCGCCCGCGAGGGCAAGCCGCACACCTGGATCGTCTTCGCCGAATACGCGGACCTGAAGGTCTCGTCCTCGGACCGGTCCGTCTCCAACGTGATCACACCCGAACTGCGCGATGCGGCCCGGAACACCGCGCACGCCTCGTTCCAGCGGGTCGTCAAGGACGGAAAACCCTGGTTGACGATCGGGATGCCCGTGATGTTCGACCGGGGCGAGGGGCGTCAGCCCACCGGGCTCGTCCTCTACGCCGTGATGCCGCTCCTCCCGGAGGAGGCCAATGTCAGCGCCATGGTCACCGCGGCCCGCGACGGAGCCCTGCCCGCCCTCCTCATCGCGCTGGTGCCCGCACTGCTCGCCGCCCGCAGTGTGCTGCGCCCGGTGCGTGATCTGCGGCGGGCCGCCGCCGGTATCGGTCGAGGCGAGCTCGACACCCGCATCGAGGTGAAGGGCTCGGACGAACTCGCCGATCTGGCCTGGACGTTCAATGAGTCGTCCACCAAGCTCCAGCAGTCCGTGGAGGAGCTCCGGCAGGCGGAGGAACGGGCCAGACGCTTCGCCTCCGACGTCTCGCACGAGATGCGCACCCCGCTCGCCGGGATGCTCGCCGTCACCGAGGTCCTGGACGAGGACGCCGCGCACCTGAACGCCGACACTGCGGCAGCCGTGCGGCTGATCAGCGCGGAGACCGGGAAGTTGGCCACACTGGTCGAGGACCTGATGGAGATCTCCCGCTTCGACGCGAAGGCCGCGGACCTTCATCCCGACGAGGTCGATGTCGCCGAGACGATCCGCAAGACCTTGCAGAGCAGACGGTGGGAGGACCGGGTTGCCACCGAACTCCCGGAAGGCGTAAGGGCGGTGCTCGATCCGCGCCGTTTCGATGTGATCGTCGCCAACCTGGTCGGCAACGCGCTGCGGCACGGCGCCGAGCCCGTCTCCGTACGGCTGTGGACCGAGCGGCGGGACGGGAGGGACCGTCTGGTGACGGAGGTCGCGGACAGCGGTCCCGGGATCGACGCAGCCGTGCTGCCGCACATCTTCGACCGGTTCTACAAGGCCGACGCGGCACGAACCCGGTCGGCGGGCAGCGGACTCGGTCTGGCGATCACGCAGGAGAACGTACGGCTGCACGGTGGCACGGTCCACGCCGCCAACGTCCCCTCCGGCGGCGCGGTGTTCACCGTCGAGCTGCCACGGGAGGGGGTGTGAGGCGGCTGCGCGCCCTGGTCGCGCTGATGGCGTTCGCGCTGCCGGCGACCGGGTGCGGCATCCGGGCCTCGGACGTGGTCGAGGTCGGCGATCCGGCGACCGTGGACGTGGCGACGGGGAGCCGGGAGGGCACACTGCTGTACTTCGTCTCCTCGTCCTCCCCGGGGACGCTGCTGCCCGTCGTACGGCAGATCGACATACCGACGGAGACCGCGTCCTCGGGTACGGGGGATCTGAAGGGCTCGTCGGGCAAGGCGCTCGTCCTGCTCTTCGCGGGCCCCTCCAGAACGGAGCGGGATGCCGGACTGGCCACGGAACTCCCCCAGAGCCATGCCGGGTTGAGCATGGCCGTGAATCGGAGCGGGGTGCTGGTCCGGCTGGACGGCCCTGTCACCGGACTTTCCGGACTCGCCCAGCAGCAGCTGATCTGCACGGCAGTCCACTCCGGCGTGCCCGATCCGGGTGCGGCGGTGACGCTGTCCGGCACCGATGGCTCCGTCGGGCCCGCCCACTGCACCGTCTGACCGTCCCCGGGTGGACTCGGGACGAGATCGTCCGGCCGGGTGCGACCCGGCCGGTGCCGGAGTGCCGTCCGGGCGCTCGAAGCCGATCACGCTGATCAGGGCGTTGTCCCGGCGCGGTGGTCCGGTGACCTTCGACGGCGGGTTCCACCTGGTGTCGGTGCTCGCATCCGCCCCGGTGCGGGCCGCATCGGTGTGGACCGGCCCGGTCGGGCCGACGTCGCGGCCGATCAGCTTGCCGCGCGGTGCGAGGTACGCGGCGCGGGTACGGGTGTCTGCGCCGCCTGTGTCACGTCCGCGACCAGTTCCACCACATCGGGCCCGTACGCCTGCGAGTTGACCACCTTCAGAAGCAGGCAGAACGTACTGGTGCCGTGCTTGCGCGACAGCTTCTCGTAATTGCGGGCCAGGTAGCGTGAGGCGGCCTGATTGGTGATCGCCTGTTGTCCGCAGAACAGGAAGACCGGACGAACGTCCTGACCGGCCGTCAGTCGAGCGAGCACCACGTACTCGGCGACGCCCTTCTCCATCCGGTAGCGCTCCGAGCCGATCTGGAAGGCGCCGCGGTCCGGACCCGGCTCCGGATCCGTGTTCACCTTCACGCCCGGCAGCAGCGAATGCAGATGGGCGGCCATCCGGCGGTTGGAGACCGGACCGCCGACGCAGAACTCGGTGCGCTCGCCGAAGCCCTGCTGGGTGACGTCGTGCGAAAGGATCTGCGCGTGCGCCGAGCAGTCCTTGATCAGCGCGGAGAGTTCGAGCAGGGCGAAGACGTCGTGGCGGTGGACGGCGCCGTCGCCGCCCGCGTCGCGGTTGACGACCAGCAGGCACTCGGAGTTCCCGGGCAGCCCGAAGAAGGCCTGCTTGCGGCGGAGCTTGCGGCGCCAGAGGTAGGTTCGGGCGATCCAGCCGAGGGCGGCGCTGATGCCGGCGGCTATCACGCCGAGCACGAGGTTGCGTACGTCGTCAGTCATGGGCGGGCATGGTATCGGTGATTCGGATCCACGTTCACTGCGGTCCTGACGAGACGTAGGAGGCGGAGTTACCCTGCGCGGACGATCCTTCACTGGAGGTGCGCATGCGACGTTCAGTCGCGCGGAATGTGTCGTTCTTGGGTGTTCTCGCCGCCATCGTCTCGGTCGGGGCGGCCGCACCGCCCTCGTCCGCATCGTCGATATCGCCGCCCCCCAAGTCGCCCGTCGCCGTGGGCTACGGCGGCGCCGTGGCCAGCGTCGACGCGGACGCCACGGCTGCCGGGATCGAGGTGCTCCGCAACGGCGGCAACGCCGTGGACGCCGCCGTGGCGACCGCGGCCGCGCTCGGCGTGACGGAGCCCTACTCGGCGGGCCTGGGCGGGGGCGGCTACTTCGTCTACTACAACGCCAAAAAGCACACGGTGGAGACCATCGACGGCCGCGAGACCGCGCCGCGAAGCGCGGACTCCTCCCTCTTCCTGGAGGACGGCAAGCCCCTCGCTTTCGCGGACGCGGTCACCAGTGGTCTGGGCGTCGGCACGCCCGGCACCCCGGCCACCTGGGCCACCGCGCTCGATGCCTGGGGCAGCAAGCCATTGAGCGGGCTGCTGAAGCCGGCCGAGCGACTCGCCAGGGACGGCTTCGTCGTCGACTCCACATTCCGTTCGCAGACCGAGGGCAACCAGGCCCGGTTCGCCGACTTCCCGGACACCGCGAAGCTCTTCCTGCCGGGCGGGCAACTGCCCGTGGTCGGCTCCGTCTTCAAGAACCCCGACCTTGCGCGTACGTACGAGAAGGTGGGTCGCGACGGCATCGACGAGCTGTACCGCGGCGATCTGGCCGACGACGTCGTCCGGACCGTCCGCAAGCCGCCCGTCGACCCGAAGGCGAGCCGGGTCGTGCGCCCCGGTGATCTCACGGCGAAGGACCTGCGCTCCTACCGTGCCCTGCGGCAGGCCCCGACGAAGGTCGGCTACCGGGGGCTCGACGTGTATGGCATGGCGCCGTCCTCGTCCGGGGGTACGAGCGTGGGTGAGGCGCTGAACATCCTTGAGAACACCGACCTTTCGCCGGCGAGCGAGGCCCAGTATCTGCATCGCTACATCGAGGCGAGCCGGATCGCGTTCGCGGACCGCGGGCGGTGGGTCGGCGACCCGGCGTTCGAGGACGTGCCGACGCGCGGACTGCTGAGTCAGCGGTTCGCCGACTCGAGGGAGTGCCTGATCAAGGACGACGCGGTGCTGACCAGCCCCCTCGCCCCCGGCGACCCGCGCCATCCGGCCGACTGTGCGAACCGTGGAACGGCTGCTCCGACGACCTACGAGGGGGAGAACACCACGCATCTGACGGCCGCCGACAAGTGGGGGAACGTCGTCGCGTACACCCTGACCATCGAGCAGACCGGTGGCAGTGCCATCACGGTTCCGGGGCGTGGCTATCTGCTCAACAACGAGCTGACGGACTTCTCGTTCGCGCCCGCCAACCCGGCGGTGCACGACCCGAACCTGCCGGGCCCGGGCAAGCGGCCGCGGTCGTCGATCTCGCCGACGATCGTGCTGAAGCACGGGCAGCCGGTACTGGCCCTGGGCTCGCCGGGCGGCGCGACGATCATCACCACGGTGCTGCAGTCGCTCATCGGCACGGTCGACCGCGGTCTTCCGCTCGTCGATGCGATCGCGGCGCCACGCGCCAGTCAGCGCAACTCGCCGACGACCGAGCTCGAACCCGCGCTGTGGAACAGTCCGCTGCGGGCGGAGCTGGAGTCGCTCGGCCATGCCTTCAAGCTGAACCCGGAGATCGGGGCGGCCACCGGTGTGCAGCGCCTGCCGGACGGGCGGTGGCTCGCGGCGGCGGAGAAGGTGCGGCGAGGCGGCGGATCCGCGATGGTCGTGACGCCGAGCAACTGAATGTGATCATGTGTCAATGAAGCGGACCACGGGGCTGGTTCGTGGCCGGTAGGCGGCCATGGGCCGGCCCCGTGGCCGTGACGGAGTCATGGGTCCGGGTTGTTCAGAGGGCGGTGAGGACGCGGGGCCCCGCGTCCGTGATCGCCACTGTGTGCTCGGCGTGCGCCGCCCGGCTTCCGTCGGAGGTGCGCAGCGTCCAGCCGTCCCGGTCCGGATGGAACGCGTCGTGCCCGCTGCCGATCAGCATCGGCTCGATCGCCAGCACCATTCCGTGCCGCAATGGCATGCCGCGGCCCGGTCGTCCCTCATTGGGGACGGCCGGGTCCTCGTGCATGGAGCGGCCCACGCCGTGGCCGCCGAACCCGTCCGGAATGCCGTATCCAGCGGTCCGGCAGACCGTTCCGATCGCGTGTGCGATGTCCCCGATCCGGTTGCCGACGACCGCCGCCGCGATCCCCGCGTCCAGTGCGGCGAACGCCGTGTCGATCAGTCGGGTGTCCGCGGGCCGGGCGCGGCCGACGGTGAAGCTGACGGCCGAGTCGCCGACCCAGCCGTCGAGCGTCGCGCCCGCGTCGATGCTCACCAGATCGCCGTCGCGCAGCCGCCGGTCGGTCGGGATGCCGTGCACGATCGCGTCGTTGACGGACGTGCAGATCACCGCGGGGAAGGGGGTGGGTGCGAAGTGCGGCCGGTAGTTCAGGAACGGCGACCCGGCGCCCGCGTCGCGCAGTACGCCGCGTGCCACCTCGTCGAGTTCGCGCAGCGACACACCGACCGTCGCTGCTTTCCGTACGGCTGTCAGGAGCTGGGCCACGACCCGCCCGGCCTCGCGCATCGCCTCTATGGATGTATCCGTCTTGAGCTGCACCACGCCAATTATTATACCGATCGAAGCGGTATGAGAATAACGGCGGTATGAGAATACCGCCGGCGCTAGAATGGCGGCATGGTACGAACGCCTCTCACCCCGGAAGAGCGCCTTCGCGGCGAACGGCTCGGCAGCTTGCTCCGCGAGGCGCGAGGCGCGCGCAGCATGGTCGAGATCGCCGCGAGCGCCGGAGTCTCCGCCGAGACACTGCGTAAGATCGAGACCGGTCGCGCCCCGACGCCCACGTTCTTCACCGTGGCGGCACTGGCCGGCGCACTCGGCCTCTCCTTGGACGATCTGCTGATCCGCTGCGCCGAGGAACCTGACACGGCCGTCCCACTGGCCGGGTAGCGGCTGGCGGCCCGGGGCGGCGCGGATCCGCGTGGGGCTGCCCGGTCGGCGACCGTCGGCTGAATGCGGTGGTGGCCCGGTCCAGGTTCATCGGTGGCGTCATCATCACCCGGTCCGGCTCCTCGCCCGCCACGGCCAGGGTCTCGAACGCGGCGACGTGGCCCTGCGAGAAGACCCGGTACGGCTTCGGGCAATCCGGCGCGTCCCTCACCCGTACCCCCGGCGCGGTCTCCTAGGGGTGCCGCTGCGCCGGGTCACCCGAAGCTCGTCACCCGGGATGCCGCGGGCCATGGAGCGGGACGGCTTTCTCACCCGCACCGTCCGCGACGAGCGGCAGTCGCGGGTCGAGTGCGAACTGACGGCGCCGGCCCGCTCCCCCCGCTCGGCCCGCTCGACACGGCCTGCGCGTGGACCCGCGAGCATCTTCCGGAGCTGGTGAGCGCGCACGAGGCATACGCGCCCCGTTGACAGGACGCGTAGGGTCACGCCCGTGACTCCTCAGACACTCCAGGACTTCGACCGCAGCGAGTACGTCAGCCTGACCACGTACCGGAAGGACGGCACGCCCGTCGCCACGCCCGTGTGGGCGGCGGCCGGCGGTGAGGAGCTGTTCATCTGGACCCGGAGCGACTCGTGGAAGGTCAAAAGGATCCGGAACAACAGCCGGGTCACGGTGACCGTCTGCGACGTGCGCGGCCGGATCGCCGACGGTGCGCCGAGCGCCGAGGGCACGGCGCGGCTGCTCGACGAGGCGGGGACGCGTGTCGTACGCGGCGTGCTGGCCCGCAAGTACACCTGGAAGTTCTGGCTGGTCGACTGGCCGGCCATGGTCGTACGCCTCGGGAAGCGGCCGCACACCGGGATCGCCGTCACCTTCTGAACGGCGGCTGCGGGGGCGTGCGCGCTTGCGGCCGTGCGCCGACCGCACCCCAGTGGAAAAGCGGACGTAGCCGTCCCGTAACACGCCTGCGGTCGAATGCCTGCGGACTGGAACGCTCCAGTCGACGGTGGGTGAGGGCGACGATGACGGAACATCAACGTGCTGCGGAAGTGACCGAGTTCGCGACGTATCTGCGGAGCCTCACGGCTCTGCTCGACCCCGGGCGCGGTTGGTACGGGGTGTTCTTCCGGCGCGACCCCGAGGGCATGCGGACCTGCCTCGACGGGACGGAGATCCCGCCGTGGGACGTGGTGGAGTCGCTGCTCCAGGACCTGGCCACAGAACGTGGCAAGGGGTTCGCGGAACGTGAGTCGGTACGCGCCGCCGCCCTGTACTCCGCATCGGCCGCCGCCCACGACCGGCGGCCGGGCGGACGACAGGCACTCGTCGACCGGCTGGAGCTGATGCTCAAGGAGCAGGCTTACGCGGCCCGGCAGTTGCGCGCGGCCGGGCCGCACGGCACACCGGCGCCGGACGAACAGGCGCTTGCGTGGGCCCAGGACGACCACGCGCGCGCCTCTGCCCGCTGCACGGAGCTGCGAAATCGGCTGGCGGCCGTGACGGTGCCGCAGGGCTGGTTCCGGGCGGAGGACTCGCGAGGGGCGGCGGAGCGGCCCGAGTCGCCCCGTGTGCCCGGACCCCGCAGCGCCCCCGATCCCGCCCCCGCTGCCCAGGAGCAGCAGCTTTCGTCGCCTGCCCCCGCTCCGCCGCCCGCCCGCAAACGTAAGAAGCCGCGAGGCGCCCGCTTCGCCGGACTTGACGTGGACGACGACAACGGCCTCGACGCCCCCATGACCGCACCTGTCCTGCCCGTCCCGCCGGTTACCGCCGCCGGGCCGCGCGGCGCGCGCTTCGGCGGCGCACCGACCGGGGAGGACGTCGACGCCCGCGCCCGTAAGTCGCCCCGGGCCGCCCCCGACCAGGCCGCGCGCCGCGCCGCCGCAGAGGCCGTCCAGACGCTTGTCCGGCTGCGTACCGAGGGCCGCGGCGGCGAGGCCCATGTCGTCCTCTGCGAGGCGGCGGGCTGGCCCGCGGACCGGCTGCCGTTGCTCGCCGACGAGCTGCACCGGTCGGGGCTGGCGGCCGACTGGGCAACTCTGCTCTGGGAGGTCGCCTCGCTTCCTCCCGTCGAACTGGCCGCCGCGGCGGGCGCGCTGGCCGCGGCGGGGCGCACCGACGACTGCGGGCAGCTGCTGCGCCAAGGGGTGGCTCGGCCCGCGGCGGAGATCGCCGACGCGGTGCTGGCCCTGGACCGGGCGGGTCTCGAACCGGAGGCGCAGGCGCTGATGGGCGCCTTTGTCCGCGTGCACACCCCGGAGGACGCGGCCCGGATCGTGGAGGGCGATCCCCGTCAGCTCGTACCGCAACTGCTCGCCGCCGCACGTGCGGTGTCCCCGGATCGGGAGTGGGACCTGGTGCACGCACTGCGGGTCGCGGGCACTCTCGGCTGACCCGCGGAAGCCTCACACGATCACCAGCCCGGCGATGGCCTGCGGCGCGTCGAGGAGGCGCCGGCGGAGACCGGGCGGCGGCGAGGGTCGGCAGGGCGCCGGCCTTGAACGTTGCTGCGGCGGGCGCCGGGGTCACGGTGTGGAGCACGGTCCACGAGCCGATCACCCGTACCTGCTTCCGTGCCGGACGGGGTCTGTCGGCGTGGCATCTGCTCTCCCCTGGGGAAGGAAGAGAGAGTGTGAACCGCACGGGTGCGAAACATGATCGACTCGGCCGGTTCACGGCGATGGTCTTGCCCCACCGTGTGGCGGGGCTTACGTTCTCCTCCTGTGCACCGAATCTACGTGCGTAGAAAACACGTAGAGGCTCTCTGACGCCGCGTCGAAGGAGCAGCTCATGTCCCACGTCGTACGCGCCGCACTCGTCCAGGCGACCTGGACCGGCGACACCGAATCCATGATCGCCAAGCATGAGGAACATGCTCGCGAGGCCGCCCGGCAGGGGGCGAAGATCATCGGCTTCCAGGAGGTGTTCAACGCCCCCTACTTCTGCCAGGTGCAGGAGCCCGAGCACTACCGCTGGGCCGAGGCCGTCCCGGACGGGCCGACCGTCCGGCGGATGCAGGAGCTCGCCCGCGAGACCGGCATGGTGATCGTCGTGCCCGTCTTCGAGATCGAGCAGTCCGGCTTCTACTTCAACACCGCCGCGGTGATCGACGCCGACGGCTCGTACCTCGGCAAGTACCGCAAGCACCACATCCCGCAGGTCAAGGGGTTCTGGGAGAAGTACTACTTCAAGCCCGGGAACGTCGGCTGGCCGGTCTTCGACACCGCCGTCGGCAAGGTCGGCGTATATATCTGCTACGACCGCCACTTCCCCGAGGGTTGGCGCCAACTCGGGCTCAACGGAGCCCAGTTGGTGTACAACCCGTCCGCGACCTCGCGCGGCCTCTCCAGTTACCTCTGGCAGCTGGAACAGCCGGCGTCCGCCGTGGCCAATGAGTACTTCGTCGCCGCGATCAACCGCGTCGGCCAGGAGGAGTACGGCGACAACGACTTCTACGGCACCAGCTACTTCGTCGACCCGCGCGGCCAGTTCGTCGGGGAGGTGGCCAGCGACAAGGAGGAGGAACTCCTCGTCCGCGACCTCGACTTCGGCCTCATCGAGGAAGTGCGCCAGCAGTGGGCGTTCTACCGGGACCGCCGCCCCGACGCGTACGAGGGACTGGTGGAGCCGTGAGCAGTCTCCACCACCGCCACCTCGCCGTCAGCCCCGAATGGCTCGCGCTCTACTACCGGCATCCGCTGGAGATCACCCACGGTGAGGGCCGCTATGTCTGGGACGCGGACGGCAAGCGCTACCTCGACTTCTTCGGCGGCATCCTCACCACGATGACCGCTCACGCGCTGCCCGAAGTGACGAAGGCGGTCACCGAGCAGGCCGGGCGGATCATCCACACCTCGACGCTGTACCTCAACCGGCCGATGGTCGAACTCGCCGAGCGCATCGCCACGCTCTCCGGCATCCCCGACGCCCGGGTCTTCTTCACCACCTCGGGCACCGAGGCCAACGACACGGCGCTGCTTCTCGCCACCACGTACCGCAGGTCCAACCAGATCCTCGCGATGCGCAACAGCTACCACGGCAGGTCGTTCTCGGCCGTCGCCATCACCGGCAACAAGGCCTGGTCGCCGACGAGTCTGTCCCCGCTGCAGACGCTGTACATCCACGGCGGGGTCCGGACCCGGGGCCCGTACGCGGAACTCAGCGACGCACAGTTCATCAAGGCGTGCGTGGCCGACCTGGAGGACATGCTCGGGCACACCCGTGACGCCGCCGCGCTGATCGCCGAACCCATCCAGGGTGTCGGCGGGTTCACCTCCCCGCCCGACGGCCTGTTCGCGGCGTTCCGCGAAGTGCTGAGCCGGCACGGCATCCTGTGGATCTCCGACGAGGTGCAGACCGGCTGGGGCCGTACCGGCGAACACTTCTGGGGCTGGCAGGCGCACGACCGGAACGGCCCGCCGGACATCCTCACCTTCGCCAAGGGCATCGGCAACGGCATGTCGATCGGCGGCGTCGTGGCCCGCGCCGACGTCATGAACTGCCTGGACGCCAACTCCATTTCGACGTTCGGCGGCTCGCCGGTCACCATGGCGGCGGGCCTGGCCAACCTGTCGTACCTCCTGGAGCACGACCTCCAGCGCAACGCGCGACGCGTCGGCGGACTGCTCATCGAGCGGCTGCGGGCGATCGTCGCGGGCTCGGAGTGCGTGCGGGAGGTGCGCGGCCGGGGCCTGATGATCGGCGTCGAGCTGGTGAAGCCCGGCACCGACGAGGCCAACCCGGAGGCGGCGACCGCTGTGCTCGAAGCGGCACGCGAGGGCGGGCTGCTCATCGGCAAGGGGGGCGGGCACAACACCAGCGTGCTCCGGATCGCCCCGCCGCTGTCGCTGTCCATCGCCGAGGCGGAGGAGGGCGCGGAGATCCTGGCGGAGGCTCTTCGATCGGTGGAATGAGCAGCGGCGCATGAGAAGCGGCCGATGAGAAGCGGCGAATGAGCGACGGGGGTGTGGGTGGCGGCCGGTGCGCGGCTGTGTAGCGTGACCGCCACCCGCACCGCAGCGTCGCCATGACACCCTCGTGTCGCCATCACGCCCACGTGCCGCCACCGCCCCCGTGTCCGCTCAGGAGCACCGCCATGCCCGAGAACACCCGCCCCCTCCCGTCCACCGCCAGGCCCGGTGCATCGGCGACCGACGCCGACGCCGTCTGGGCCGTCCTCACCGGAATGTACGAGGCGTACGAGGCCGGCGACCGGACGAGGATCGACCGGGCACTCGACCCCGAGGCGACCGTCTGGGACTCCGCCGCCGACCCGCTCCTGCTCGGCAAGCCCGACCTCGACCGGGTCCGTGACGCCCGCCCGGCAGCCGGTGCGGGACCGGTGGAGACCGGCCTCACCGCGTACGACCGCACCGTCGACGTCTTCGGAGACATCGCCGTCCTGCGCTTCTGGCTGCGCGTCCACTTCGAACCCGCCGCGGACGGTGGCCCGAACCGCCCCGAACTCATCCGGAACACCGTGATCCTGCACCGGGCCGGGGAAAGCTGGCGGATCGTCCACCTCCACGAGGACGTGCGACAGCCGGGCCCAGCCGGCTGATTCAGCAGGAACCCGGCGCTGCGCACAGGCGGGCTTCGTGTGCCGTGCGCAGCGCACAGCCGGCCGCCGCACCTCGTCGATAACGTCACGCCATTCCCTTGAGAAAGCCGGGAGGCGGCATGACTTACCGGGTGGCCATGGACATCGGCGGCACATTCACCGATGTCGTCGCGTACGACGAGACGCGCGGCACCTTCGACGCGGCGAAGACCCCCACCACGCCGGGAGACCTCGCCGAGGGCGTCTTCTCCTCGCTGGGCCGGGCGGTCGACGACCCCGCCGACATCTCCTTCTTCGTCCACGGCACCACCCAGGGCCTCAACGCCCTGCTGGAGCGGAAGGGCGCCCGCGTCCTGCTGCTCGCCTCGGCCGGGCTGCGCGACGTCTACCAGATCGCTCGCGGCAACCGGGACCGCATGTTCGACCTGCACTACCGCAAGCCCGTGCCGCTCGTGGACCGGTACGCCACCGCCGAGGCGGGCGGCCGATTCGACTCACGCGGCACCGAGCTGGTCCCGCTCGACGAGGACGCCGTGCGGGCCGCGGCCCGCCGCGCCCGCGACGAGGGCTTCGACGCCGTCGCCGTCGCGCTGCTCTTCTCCTACGTCAACCCGGCCCATGAGGTGCGGGCCGGCGAGATCCTCGCCGAGGAGCTCGGCGACAACGTGATGATCGTGCTCTCCCACCGGGTGGCGCGCGAATGGCGCGAGTACGAACGCACCTCGTCCGCCGTACTGGAGGCGTACACAGGTCCGGTCGTACGCCGTTACCTCGGCCGGATCGAGGACCGCTTCGCCGCACACGGGCTGACCGTTCCCGTCCAGGTCATGCAGTCCTCCGGCGGCGTCGTCAACGCCTCCTTCGCCCGCCGCCACCCGCTCCAGACCCTGCTGTCCGGACCGGTCGGCGGCACCATGGGCGGGGTCGCGGCGTCCGCGCTGCTGGGGCGGCCGAACGCGATCTGCGTCGACATGGGCGGCACCTCGTTCGATGTGTCGCTCGTCCTCGGCGGGCGGCCCAATGTTTCCAACGAGGGCGCAGCCGACGGCTTCCCCGTCCTCATGCCGCTCGTCGACCTGCACACCATCGGTGCGGGCGGTGGTTCCCTCGCCTACGCCGAGGCGGGTGGACTGCGCGTCGGCCCCGAATCGGCGGGCGCGGTGCCCGGCCCCGCCTGTTACGGGCGTGGCGGCACCCAGGCCACCGTCACCGATGCCAACACCGTCCTCGGCCGCGTCGACCCCGACTGGTTCGCCGGCGGGCACATGACCCTGGACACCGGAGCGGCCCACCGCGCCGTCGCGGAACTCGCCGACACGCTCGGTCTCGATCCCATCGAGCTGGCCGGCGGCATCTGCGACGTCGCCAACGCCAAGATGGCCCAGGCGATCCGTACCCTCACCGTCGAGCACGGCCTGGAACCACGCGAGTTCGTGCTTCTCGCCTTCGGCGGCGCCGGACCCATGCACGCGGTGGAGATCGCCCGCGAACTCGGCATCGAGGAGGTCGTCGTCCCGCGCTTTCCCGGCGCGTTCTCCGCATGGGGCATGCTCGGAACCGAGGTCCGCCGCGACCTCACGCTCCAGTTCTTCATCCCGGGTGCCGACCTCGACGGCGCGGCCATGGCGGACGCCCTCGCCGGACTGCAGGCCGAAGGCTTCGAAGCCCTCGCCGAGCAGGGCGTACCGGCGGCCCGGCACCGTATCGAGCATGCCGTCGACATGCGGTACGAAGGCCAGGACTACACCCTGACCGTGCCGCTCTCCGGCCCCGCCGAACCGGCCGCCGGAGGCTTCCTCACCTCGGTCGCCGAACGCTTCGCCCGGCTTCACGAACGCCGTTACGGCCATGCGACCCCCGAGGCGCCCGTCGAGTTCGTCACTTTGCGTACCACCGCGCTCGGCGGACTCCCCGAACTCGCCGCCGTCCCGTACGCGGCAGCAGCCGGCGAAGCCCCCGAAGCCCCGGTCAAGCCGGTCGTCTTCGGCGGCGCCGCGCACGACACCCCGGTGCTGCGCCGCGAGCACCTCGCCCCCGGGCAGCACATCCCCGGCCCCGCCGTCATCGTCGAGGCCACCTCCACCACCGTCGTCCCGCCGGACGCCACGGTCAGCGTGGACGACAACGGATTCCTCGTCATCAAGCTCGGAGGCGTCGCATGACCAGTACGTCCCAGGTCGCCGTCGACCGGGTCACCCCGGTCGCCGTCGATCCCGTCACCACGGAGATCATCCGCTGCGCGCTGCTCCAGGCCGCGGAGGACATGAACACCACGCTGATCCGCTCCTCCTACACCCCGACCATCTACGAGGCCAAGGACTGCGCCGTCGCGCTCCTGGACCGCGACCACCATGTCCTCGGCCAGTCCTCCGGCCTGCCGATCTTCCTGGGCAACCTGGAGGAGTGCACCCGGGCCACGGAGCAGATGTACGGCGCCGGGATCTGGCGGCCCGGCGACGTCTGGGTGCTCAACGACTCGTACATCGGCGGTACGCACCTCAACGACGTCACCGTCTACGCCCCGATCTTCGTCGACGGCGAACTCGTCGGCTTCGCCGCCTCCCGCGCGCACTGGATCGACATGGGATCCAAGGACCCCGGCGGCTCCATGGACTCCACGACGATCCATCAGGAGGGCCTGCGCATGGGCCCGTTGAAGATCTACGAGAACGGCGAACCCTGCGAGCTGGTGCACGACCTGATTTCGCGTCAGGTCCGCTTCCCGTACCCCACCCTCGGCGACATGCGTGCCCAGGTGGCCTGCGCGCGCACCGGTGCACGACGGCTCGCGGAGATCGTGGGACGGTGGGGCCTGGAGACCGTGCTCGCCGCCCGTGACACGATCTTCGCCCAGACCGAGCGACTGGAGCGCCAGGAGATCTCCGCGATCCCCGACGGTGTGTACGAAGCCACGGGGCATCTCGACAACGACGGCATCGACCTCGGCACACCCCTGCATGTCACCGTCCGTGTCACCATCGACGGCGACCGCATGACGATGGACGTCACCGACTGCGCCGACCAGGCAACCGGACCCGTCAACTGCGGTGCCGCGCAGACCGTCGCAGCCTGCCGGGTCGGCTACAAGCTGCTCGTGAGCGGTGAAGTCCCGCTGAACGGCGGCTCGTTCAAGCCGCTCGACGTGCGTACCCGGCCCGGCACCATGCTCGCCGCCGTTGAACCGGCCGCCTGCCAGTACTACTACTCGCACCTCGGTCTGGTCATCGACCTGGTCGTCGAGGCACTGGCCCCGGCCGTCCCGGACCGCGCCGCCGCGGCAAGCTACGGCGACTCGATGATCGTCCAGTTCACCGGCACCGACCCGCGCAGCGGAAAGCTCTTCGTCTCCCAGGAGGCGACGGTCGGCGGCTGGGGCGCCTGGGAGACGTCCGACGGCGAGTCCTGCCTGATCAACAACGTGAACGGCTCGCTGCGCGACATGCCGGTCGAGGTGCTGGAGACCCTCTTCCCGGTGCGCGTCGAGGAGTACGCGATACGCCCCGACTCCGCCGGTGCGGGCCGCACGCGCGGAGGCAACGGCGTGGTGCGCCAGTACCGGTTCGCCTCCGACCAGCAACTCTCCCTGTGGTGGGAACGCTCGGTCACCCCGGCCTGGGGCGTCTTCGGCGGCACGGCGGGTGCTGCCCCGCGGGTGACACTCAACCCGGGGCGTGACGGCGAGCGTTCACTGCTGAAGATCAATGCGCTGACCGTGCGCGAGGGCGATGTGCTGCGCTGCGAGAGCGGGGGTGGCGGCGGGTTCGGCCCGGCGGGGGAGCGGGCGGCCGAGGCGGTGGCCGAGGACGTGCGGCAGGGCCTGCTGACCGCGGCGCATGCGGCGGCCGTCTACGGAGCCTGACCAGCGGACCGGCCCCGCACCGGGGCCGGTCGCACCGGGGCCCCCGCCGGCCCATCTGCGCCGCGTCGCCCTGCTCACTCGGCCTCCGGTTGCCGCGGCAGTGCTCGCGGACGCGGAGACGCGGCGTGCGACCGACGGCGAGCCGGCCGAGAACCGGGAGCGGCCGACGCGGGACATTCCGCGCCGCAGCCGGTAACTCCCGTGGACACAGCGACGGTGAGCCGCTCAGCGTTCACCGTCACCGTCACCGTCCCCGGGCAGCAGCACCCGGCAGGCCAGATGAAGCGCCAGCCGTTGTGACGCATCGTCAGGATCGAAACCCAGTGAGCGAATACGCTCCAGCCGGGCCGCCACCGTGTTGCGGTGCACCCCGAGCACCTCGGCCGCCGCCGTCGGCGCGGCGCCCGCGTCGAGGACGATCGCCAGCGTACGGAGCAAGGTGCCGTCCCGGTCCGCCGCGAGGAGCGGGGCGAGCACGACCTCCGCCGGTCCGCGCAGCAACTCCGTCGGTACGGCGGACAGGAGTTGGGCCGCGCCCATCCGGTCTCCGCGCACCACGCTCCCCGGATCACCCGCGGCCGCGACACCGGCCGCCGCGCACGCGTCGGCGAGGACCGGACCGAGGGACGGCAGTGATTCCGCCGTTCCCGCCACCCCGCCCGCGACCGGCACATAGGCGGCCAGGGCCGCGAGGGCGTCGGTCAGCTGCCGGGTCGCGTCGTCGAGCGGGTCCGCTCCTTCCGCCCGGGTCACCGACTGCCAGGCCACCCAGCAACCCTCGTATGCGACCAGCGGCCCTCCCGGTCCGACCGTCGCCCAGACCGCGCGCAGCGCAGGGCCGGGGTCGAGGCCCTCCCGGCCCGCGACCGGGCGCAGCGCGTACGCGACGAGCGGGCCACGGGCGGGCCAGCCCAGCGCGGCCGCCTCGGCACGCTCCTCCTCACCCGGCCCCGCCCCGGGCCCGTCGTCGCCCAAGGCTCGGGCATCAGCCTTCAGCAGTCGGCGAAGCAACAACTCCGCGCGGTGGCCGGTACGTTCGTCGTCCAGACGGCGCAGCGCGCACCACGCGGTGAGCGGCGCGACCGCGAGCCCGAGCACGTCCCGCACCGTCTCCTCCCACCCCGCGACCCGCGAGCCCGACCGGGCAACCAGGGTGCCCAGCGAGCCGCCGTCGCCGTCCGGGACCTCCACCCGGACCGTGAGCGCCCCGCCCTCCACCGAGAGCGCGGCCCGTCGGCCCGCCAGCACCTCACCGGCCGTCCCGGTCAGCGCCACCGCCGTGGACGGCAGTACCGCGTGCAGAGCGGAGAGCACCCGTCCGGCGTGCGGTCCGGCGTCGGCGAGCGCCCGGGCGGCCTGGGCCACCAGCGCGGTCCGTCCGGCGTCCGGGCGGGCGACCGCCGATGCGATACGGACCGCAGCGTCCAGCGGGTCGTCGTCGATCACCAGCAGGGGTACCCCGAGCCGGTCGGCGAGCGCCCCCACCGAACCCGGCCGCCCCGCCGACTCGGTGACCACGACACAGGCCGCGGCGTGCTCCCATGCCTTGCGCAGCGCCATCTCCACGGTCCAGCCCGCGGCAGCCACCCTGCCTGTCAGCACGACCGCCGTGTGCGGTTCGAGGGTGTCGAGGGCCGCCGTACGGTCCACGATGCGCACCGACCGCACCTCGGTGCGCCGGCCGCTCTCCCCGGACATCCGGACCCCGGCGAGCCGCCCCTGCTGGACGAGTTCGGCGACGGTGAGCGCGCCCTCGCGGACCGGGCGGCCGGTCGGCCTGTTCACCACGAGTCCTCCTGTGTGTCCTGCGGACCGACCGCGCCGGCCCGGGCCAGCCGTCGGCCCTCGGGTGTGCGCCAGGCCGGCGCGGCGGGGATGACCACCACTTCGACCTCCACACCCGGCACCGCCCGTTCCACATCCAGCACGCGCCGGTCTGCGGAGGCCGACAGGATCAGGATCTGGTCGGGCGCGGCGGCGACGGGCGCCCCGTCCGCCAGCGCCAGCAGCACCTCGTTGTGCGCCTCCAGACGGAAGTGACGGCCGAGCCCCTCCGTCTCGGCGACCAGCACACTCGTCGGGCGCGACGGCAGTGCGGGCCACGGGTGGGTGTCCGGGCCGCCGACCTGCTCGTACGGTTCCGGCGCCCCGTAGCCGTGCTCGTCCGCCGGGTGCTCCACCGCCGTGATCCGGCCCCGGCACAGCCGCCGCAGCGACCAGGGCGCGAACAGATCGCGGGGCGTCGCCGTGCCCGCGCGGATCGCCCTGCTGACCGTGCCCGGCACCACGGAACCCGCCAGGACCCCGCCCGACATGGCATAGCAGACGGCCACCGCCCAGCCGCCCGCCGCCGGAACCAGCGGCCGCACCAGATCCTCCACCCGCCCGCCGGCGGACTCCACCACGACCACATCGCCCGACGGGGTCGCCAGCGCGAGCGGCGCCGCGGCCACCCCGGCCAGCGTGAACGTCGACTGCTCCAGCAGCGGAAGCACTCGTCCGCAGCCGTCGCCGTCGACCAGCGGAAGCCCGCAGTCCGCCGCGGCGGCCACCGACAGCAGGGCGTTCTCCCCAGCCGTGTTCAGCGCGACGACCGCGTCCGCCCGGGCGCCCAGCAGCCGTTCCAGGGCACGAACGGCCCGTACCGTCTCCGCACCGGTCGGCAACTGCTCGGCGAGCGCCGCCGATGAGCCGACCAGCGTGACCGTCACACACAGACGCAGGCCGTTCAGCTCGTCGGGGGCCAGCAGCCGCACCGGCCCGTGCGCGGCCACCGACGCCCGTGCCCAGTCGAGCGCCACCCGGAACGCCGACTCCGCCGCGCCCGCCGCCAGCACCAGCGACCCGGTCGCCAGCTGTTCCAGCACGGCTGCGTCCACCCGGGGCGGGGCCCCGCTCATGGCGTGGCTCCTGCGGGTGGGCCCACGGCCCGGACCCTGATGCGGTGGACCCCGCCCGGCAGATACGAGACGGGCGTGTGGACCGCTCGTGCCACCCGGGCCCCGCCCGGCGCCGCACCCGCCGACACGACCCGGGCCAGCGCCTGGTCGCGGGCCAGCCCGATGAGCCGGTCCAGTTCCGCCCGGCCCGGCGCGACCACCACCTGCTCCAGCTCCACCCGGGTGTCCGCGCGCGCCGCGCCGTACGCCGCCGCCGAGATCGCCTCACGGTCACCACCGAAGTGCGGCGCCGCGCCGCCTGCGTACAGCACCGTGCTGCCCGGCGCGCGCTCCAGCACTCCGGCCACCAGCGCGTCGACCCGGGGCCGTGCGTCGGTGGGCAGATCCTCGCCGCCGAACGGCAGGGTGTTCAGGCGCGGCCTGCCCACATCCATCCAGAGCCCGCCGGGCCCCGGGCCCGCGTCCCCGGCCTCCAGTTCGCCGTCCGTGACGGCTGAGCAGCGGACCGCGGAACCGGCGGCGTCCACCACGACCGCCCGCTCGGCGCCCGCCCGCAGTGCGGCGCCGCGCAGCGCGCAGGCCGTGGCGGAGACCGTGGCGATCACCGGGTAGCGGCGTACGTACTCGGCGGAGACGAGACCGGCGTCGTCCCGGGCGAAGAACAGCGGGGCGGTGATGCCATGGGCGCGCAGTGCTCGTTCGGCGGTGGTGGTGAGGTGCTCGGCCCAGCGGCCGAGCGCGGCGTTGGCGGCGGCGGCGTTCTCGCGCTCGCGCAGACCGGGGGAGCCGATCTCGTGCGAGAGGGTGATGTGCGCACCGGGCAGGTGGTGGGCGATCACGGAGGCCGCGGCCAGCTCCGGTTCCGGGCGGGCGGGCGAACCGGCCGCGCAGAGTGCGAACGAGGTGATCGAGGCAGCCGCCGCGTCCCGGGCGAACGCCGCGACCCCGGCCCGGTCCAGCGGCGCCAGCGTCCGGCCGGTGAGCGAGGACCCGCCCGTGACGACGCGGGTCAGCCCGCCCGGATGCGGGGACGGGCCGAGCGCGGGATGGCTGGGAGGTGAGATGCGCAGCACGGCGACGGGCGACGGGTCGTAGGGCGCGCGGTCGAGGTCGGTCGTGAGACAGACGACCTCGACGCGCTCGTACGGGACGTTCATGCGGGGACCCAGCGCGTCCAGGACATCGCGCAGCGAACGGTTGAGGGAGGCCGACGAGTCGACCACGGCGTGTGCCGATGTCGTGCCGCCGGGGCCGACGAGAACGGCCACCGTCGTCGTACGCCCCACGTCCACACCGAGTCTCACCTGCATCATCCTGCCATCAGGCCCTGGGGCGCGCGCCGTGGGAACCGGCCGCCGACCGGTGGGGGAGACGGCCGAGCGGGCGGAATGCGTCGCGGCCGTCACGACCCGCTACTCCAGGTCCTGGCCCTCGGTCTCCGGCAGCGGAGCGGCGAAGAGCAGCGCCACCACCAGGAAGGAGGTGATGAACAGGACCGTCGTCGAGAAGCCGGTCGCCTGCGCCAGGAGGAAGCCGACCACCGAAGGGGCGAGGGAAGTCGCGACCAGCTGGGCCGCGGTGGCCCAGGAGTACCCCGTACCGCGCAGAGCGGTCGGGAAGAACTCACCGTTCCAGGTGTTCCATACGCCCCAGGCGCCGAGGCTGAAGAAGGAGAGCGCGAAGTTCGCGATGTACAGCTCGGTCATCGAGCCGGAGTAGGCGAAGAAGATTCCACTGACCGCGGCGAGTGCGACGTACGGCAGAAAAACCTTCTTGCGGCCGAAGCGCCCGGTCAGCAGGGACGCGGACACATAGCCGGGGATCATGAACAGGGCGCTGAGGGCGACGAAGCCCAGGCTCGCCGACATGCTCAGGCCCTTGTCCTGGAGCAGCGTCGGCAGCCAGGTCTGCAGACCCCAGTATCCCCAGTTGAAGGTGAAGTTCACGACGAGCATCTGCAGCGTGATCCGCAGCAGCCTGCCGCGCAGCAGCTCCACCGGACGCCCGGCCCGCTCGGGGGCGACGACCTCGAAGCGGGTGCTGGCGGGGACATCGGCACCCAGCCTGCGTAGCACGGCAGCCGCGTCGTCGTGCCGGTTCTGCCCGGCCAGCCAGTACGGGGACTCCGGCACCCAGGCGCGGATCGCGAACACCCAGAGCCCGGCAAGGGCCGAGGCGATGGCCACCACATGCCAGCCCAGGCCGGCCAGCAGCTGCGTCACACCGACCGCGGCCAGGACACCGATCGGCCAGCCGATCGACAGATAGACCGCGGCCCGGCCACGCGTCCGGGACGGCAGCAGCTCCAGGAAGTACGGGAAGGTGACCGTGTAGATTCCGGCGAGCGCCAGCCCCGACAGCACCCGGGTGACCAGCAGCACCGTGAAGTTCGGCGAGAAGGCGCTGGCCAGGGCGATGGCTCCGTACGCGGACAGGCTCCACAGACATACCGCGCGCCGGCCGATCCGGTCCGACACCGGGCCAGCGCACCCGGGATCATGCCGAGAGCGACGGCGGAGAGCACCCAGCCGATCCGGCCCGCGTCGATGGAGAACGCGTCCCCGAGATCACCGGAGACGTAGACGAGGGCGAGTTGCTCCCACGACTCGATGACGAAGGCCATGAAGAGGGCCAGCGCCGCCAGGAGATGGGCGCGGCCGAACGGCATGGCCTCGAAGTAGGCGCCGACGGGGCGGAGCCCGGCGGCCCCGGCCTTGTCCGGACCTGTCTCCAGGGGTTCTCCGGTTGCACCGGAACGTGCAGTTGTCGCGCTCACCGGCTGTCCTCCAGGCTTTCGTACTGACCGACTCACCCCTCAGCGGGTGGGGATGGCGGCACAGTAGACAGGCCCGGGGGCGGGGACCTGTGCGCAGCGCACAGTGGCGCGGGGGGCCGCTGTGCTGTGTGCCCCGGCGGCCTGTGGAGGGCCGCGCCGGCGGGAACTGCCACGGTAACCCGGCGCGGGAGCGGCGCGGCCGGGGCCGCTGTCCGGCGTGTGCGCGACGGGGCCGGGCCCCGGTGGGTGGCTCCGGGGCCCGGCCGGTCGGTCAGCCCCGGTGGCCGGTGGGGCGGGTGAGGGCCAGGCTGCGGACCGCGTCGAGTTCGCCGTAGTACGCGAGGTGCTGGTAGCGCACGTCGGTGACGGTGAGGGTGGCCTCGGCGTTGCCCTGCTGCACGGTCGCCCCGAAGCGGACGGAGCCGTCCATCTTCGTCGTGCCGGTCAGCTTCTGCACCTGGTTGCCGTACCGCAGTTCGGCGACGACCTTCGCACCCCGCACCGGAGCGCCCTGTGCGGTCTTGACCGCGCCGTCCGCGGTGACCTTCCACGCGGCGTCGGAGCCCGGCCGGCCGAGCAGCTCGGTGTCGGCCTTCAGGGAGGCGACGGCGAGCTGCGACGGCGGGTTGGGCTGGCCGAACGCAACCTGGTCGACGGTCCAGAAGGCACTGTTCGTACCCGTGTAGCGGAAGCTCAGCTTCGCCGACTGTGCGCCCGCCGGAATGTTCAGCTGCAGGTGCTCGACCGTGTTGGTGTTCGCCCGGTACGACTTCACGAGCTGCGGCGCGCCACCGTCGTACGAGACGTAGACGTCACCGGTCTGCGGGCCGTCGACGAGGTAGTTCGTGGCGTACGAGACGTTCGCCGTGGCCGCACCGTTCAACGGGAAGGCGGGGCTGACGAGCGTGGAGTCGAACTGTCCTGCGTCGTGCGCCTTGTCGTCCCACTCGTCGGAGTCGGCGACGGCGAACACATTGCGGGCGCGGACGTTCGTCTCGCGGCCCTGGCCGCGCTCGGCGTTGGTCCAGAACTCGTCGGTGGCGAAGGACCAGCCGCGCCACTCGGTGACGCCACCGGACGGCATCTTCGAGTTGTCGATGGTCCAGCCGTCGGGGGCCGTGTTCGTCCACCCCTTGGTGCCGGCGGGGAGTTTCGTCTCGTCGACGGGGGTGCGGAGCGTGTCGCGCAGCGTGTCGAAGGCGTCCGGCTTCAGGGCGGAGAGCGCGGTGCCGTCGAGGTTCCAGGAGGGATCGATGGCGACGCCCTCGTGGTGCAGAACGGTCGGCGCGATGTCGGTGATCTTGACGTCGTCGCGTACCGAACCGGGCTCGATGCCCCGGCCGCGGGCGATCACGAAGGTGCCGCGCTCCAGCGGGGTGTTGCCGCCGTGGCCACCGGTCGGGGTGTGGCCGTGGTCGGCGGTGATGACGACGAGCCAGTTCTCCGTGGCGTACGTCGGCCGGGAGGCGACGGCGTCGAGCAGCCGTCCGACCTGTCCGTCCACGGTGTTGAGCGCCTTGAGGTAGGCGTCGCTCGCGCTGCCGGAGGCGTGCCCGGCGCCGTCGACCTCGTCGAGGTGGACGAAGGTGGAGTCGGGATTGCCATGGGCGAGATAGTCCGCGGCCTTCGCGGTGGTGCCCTCGTCGTTGCCGCCGGCGATCCGCAGATCCGTCGTCGAGCCGAAGATGATCTGCGGGACCGGGCTCCAGGTGCCGACGACCAGGGTGGACGTGGTCGGGTCGGCGGCCTCCAACCGGGTCGCGTAGTCCGGGTACTGGCCGTAGTTCGGGGCGGTGAAGTTGTTGTCCTTCACGTTGTGCTTGTCGGGCCAGACACCCGTGGCGATGGACGACCAGCCGGCGCCGGAGACGGTCGGGGCCATCGGGTTCGCGTACAGGTTGCTGCGCGCGGTCAGCCCCTCGGACATCAGCTGCTCGAGGTGCGGTACGTCCGCGCGGGCGAAGGCGTCGAACGTGGCGCCGTCGATGCCGATGACGAGGGTCTTCGCCTGCTTGCTGCCGGACGGCAGACCGGCGTACGGGGCCGCGGCGGCGGCCCGGGACTCGTCGGCGTGGGCGACCGGGGCGACGGACAGCGGAAGGGCGGCGGCGGCGACGGTGGCGGCGGCCAGCACGGTACGCGCGGAGCGCGATATGGGCACGTGATCCTCCGGGATCGAAAGCGGGGAAACCGGACAACGGGTGTTCGATGACGCGCCACAGACTCGCCGTCCGTGGTGATCGCCTCACGCCCGAAACGGGACGAGCGCGTGAACCGTACCCAACATTTGGACCAGACCCGTAACCATTACGTTATTTTTGACTCGGTTGTTATCGTCCGCGGGGCGACGGTGCCGCGCCGAGTGATCCGACGCGAACTCATCGGGTTTCAGGCGCTGTTGGCCGGAGGTTGAGCAGTCGGGGGTGCGGCGCGGTGTTCACGGACGGCCGGCGTTGTGCAACGCGGAGCGGAACGGTCCGTACCGCGGCCCGCCCGGCGGACATCCGGACGCAGCCGCCACGCGTGGCCGTACACCGCGAAGGACTGCCCGGCGGGGTGACCGTACTGTGCGAAGCTCGCCCGAAAGTCGCCGGTGTGACGGCCCGCCGGCGCGACCGGACCGGTGTGACCGGGAAGTCGTGATCAGCCGCATGGCTGCGACGCGACCACGGCTACGACAACGACTCCGTCGCCTCGCGCTGGTGAGGGATCGCGACCGGCGCCGCTCCCGGCTGCACAGTCACGGTGCGCGTCGGAGCGGGGACCGTGATGCCCTCGGCCCGGAATCGCTCGTGCAGGCGCTTGATGAACTCGTGCTTGATCCGGTACTGGTCGCTGAACTCGCCGACCCCCAGAATGACCGTGAAGTTGATCCTGGAGTCCCCGAACGTGTGAAACCGGACGGCCGGTTCGTGGTCGGGGACGGCGCCGGTGGTGTCGGTCATCACGTTCTCGACGATTTCGGTCGTGACGCGCTCGACGTGTTCGAGGTCGCTGTCGTAGCCGACACCCACTTGGACCATGATCGAAAGTCGCTGTTCCGGCCGGCTGAAGTTGATCATGTTGGTGCCGGCGAGCTGTGCGTTCGGGATGATCACGAGGTTGTTCGACAGCTGACGCACCACGGTGTTCCGCCAGTTGATGTCGACGACATAGCCCTCCTCGCCGCTGCTGAGCCGGATGTAGTCGCCTGGCTGCACCGTCTTCGAAGCGAGGATGTGCACGCCCGCGAACAGATTGGCCAGCGTGTCCTGCAACGCCAGAGCGACCGCCAGACCGCCCACGCCCAGCGCGGTGAGCAGAGGCGCGATGGAGACGCCCAGCGTCTCGAGCATGACGAGGAAGCCCATCGCCAGCACCACGACGCGCGTGATGTTGACGAAGATCGTGGCCGATCCGGCCACCCCCGACCTGGACTGCGCCACGGACCGCACCAGACCGGTGATCACCCGGGCCGCCGTGAGCGTCGCGGACAGGATGAGCAAAGCGGTCAGCGTCATGGTGACGTGGTGCCCGACCCTGGCGGTCAGCGGAAGCGCCGTGGCTGCCGCAGCCGCGCCGGCGGCTGTCGCCGCCCAGGGGACCAGCGTCCGCAAGGCGTCGACGATGACGTCGTCACCGCGCCAACGCGTCCTGCTGGCTCGTTCTCCCAGCCATCGCAGGGTCACGCGCAGCAGGAGGCCCGCCGCGATGCCGGCAGCCACCGCTGTACCGGCGACGATCAAGTCGTGGAGAGTGAGAGCCCGGTTCACCGCTGCGCCCCCGCTGTCCGGGGAACACGACTGATGGGGGGAACCGCCGCCGTTTCCGGGCGCCGGACGGGGTGCTTCGTCACCGTTTTACCTGTTCGATTCTCGGGTGTGCGGTTCGCGCCGGGAGACACGGATGTGCGGGCTGGGGTCCGACGCGATCGCCCATCCTGCCGTACGCGTTCGAAAGCGCCGCGGCTGACCCTGCGTCGGCTCAAGCAGGGCGGAAGTGCTGATGGCAGTCCAGAGTGCGAGAGTACGGGGGCCTTCCCGCGGTTCGTGACGTTCATGGGTCTCATGGCCTTCCTCGGACTTCGTTCCTTGCGTCACCCCCGTCGATGGACAGTTCAAGGGCTGCGGAGGGTGTGGTTCCCGAGGGGCCGCCCGTGTTCAGGTGCCGGTCGGTTCCGGCCGGAGCTGTCGAGACCGGTCTTCCGGCGTCGCCCGACCGTCCACAGAGCGGCCGAACGACCGCCAGGAGAGCCGGGGCAAGTCCGCCCGGCGGTATACGACGAGACGCGGCGTCGGCTTTGGGCCGACGGTGTACGCCGTGCCCGGAAACGTAAACGTCTTCAGCGGTTAGCCGCAGCGGTATTGCCACAGTGGGTAACCCACTTCTACGTTCTTCATCACGCACCATATCTACGTGCGTAGACCCATTCCGCCACAGTGAGGAGGGGTACATGAGCCGCACCGTCATCCACGGCGGCCTCGTCGTCACCGCGTCCGACGAAATCCACGCCGACGTACTCATCGAGGGCGGCCGCATCGCCGCGCTCGCCGCGCACGGCACCGACGCGGCCACGAGCTGGACCGCCGACCGGACCATCGACGCCTCCGGCAAGTACGTCATCCCGGGCGGTGTCGACGCGCACACGCACATGGAGATGCCGTTCGGCGGCACCTACGCCGCCGACACCTTCGAGACCGGCACCCGGGCGGCCGCCTGGGGCGGCACCACCACGATCGTCGACTTCGCCATCCAGACCGTGGGGCGCGCGGTCCGCGAAGGACTCGACGCCTGGTACGCGAAGGCCGACGGCAACTGCGCCATCGACTACGCCTTCCACATGATCCTCTCCGATGTGAACGAGTCCTCGCTCAAGGAGATGGACCTCCTCGTCTCGGAGGGAGTCACCTCCTTCAAGCTGTTCATGGCGTACCCCGGTGTCTTCTACAGCGACGACGGCCAGATCCTGCGCGCCATGCAACGGGCCGCAGGGAACGGCGGGCTGATCATGATGCACGCCGAGAACGGCATCGCGATCGATGTCCTCGTCGAACAGGCGCTGGCCGCGGGCCGCACCGACCCGCGCTACCACGGCGACGTCCGCAAGGTGGCGCTGGAGGCCGAGGCCACCCACCGTGCCATCCAGCTCGCCCGGGTCGCCGGATCCCCGCTGTACGTCGTGCACGTCTCCGCCGACGAGGCCGTCGCCGAGCTGGCAGCCGCCCGCCACAAGGGACTTCCGGTCTTCGGCGAGACCTGCCCGCAGTACCTCTTCCTCTCCACCGACAACCTCGCCGAGCCGGACTTCGAGGGCGCGAAGTACGTCTGCTCCACCCCGCTGCGACCGAAGGAACACCAGGAGGCGCTCTGGCGCGGCCTGCGGAACAACGAGCTCCAGGTCGTCTCCACCGACCACTGCCCGTTCTGCTTCTCCGGCCAGAAGGAGATGGGCCGCGGCGACTTCTCGAAGATCCCGAACGGCATGCCCGGCGTGGAGAACCGGATGGACCTCCTCCATCAGGCGGTCGTGGACGGCCACATCTCCCGCCGGCGCTGGATCGAGATCGCCTGCGCCTCCCCGGCCCGGATGTTCGGCCTCTACCCGAAGAAGGGCACCATCGCCCCGGGCGCCGACGCCGATGTCGTCATCTACGACCCGCACGCCGAGCAGACCCTCTCCGCCGAGACGCACCACATGAACGTCGACTACTCGGCGTACGAGGGAAAGCGGATCACCGGACAGGTCGAGACCGTCCTCTCGCGCGGCGAAGTCGTCATCGACCGGGGGACGTTCACCGGGCGCGCCGGCCACGGCATGTACATCCCGCGCGCCACCAGCCAGTACCTGGACTAGGAGCACCTGCCATGGACTTCGGACTCGTCCTCCAGACCGACCCGCCCGCCTCGGCCGTCGTGGGCCTGATGCGGCGCGCCGAACGCAACGGTTTCCGCTACGGCTGGACCTTCGACTCGGCGGTGCTCTGGCAGGAACCGTTCGTCATCTACAGCCGGATCCTCGAACACACCGAACGCCTCATCGTCGGCCCCATGGTCACCAACCCGGGCACCCGCACCTGGGAGGTCACCGCCTCCACCTTCGCCACCCTCAACGACATGTACGGCAACCGCACCGTCTGCGGCATCGGCCGCGGCGACTCCGCGATGCGCGTCGCCGGACGCAAGCCCAACACCCTGGCCCGCCTCGGCGAGGCCATCGACGTCATCCGCGATCTCGCCGAGGGCCGGGAGGCGACCGTCGACGGGCAGCCGGTCCAGATCCCGTGGGTCAAGGGCGGCAGACTGCCTGTCTGGATGGCCGCGTACGGCCCGAAGGCGCTCGCCCTCGCCGGACAGAAGGCCGACGGATTCATCCTGCAGCTCGCCGACCCGTTCCTCACCGAGTGGATGATCAAGGCCGTACGGGACGCGGCGGCGGAGGGGGGCCGCGACCCGGACTCCGTGACCATCTGCGTCGCCGCCCCCGCCTACGTGGGCGACGACCTCGACCATGCCCGCGAGCAGTGCCGCTGGTTCGGCGGCATGGTCGGCAACCACGTCGCCGACCTGGTGTCCCGGTACGGCGAACACTCCGGCCTCGTACCCGAGGCACTGACCGAGTACATCGCGGGGCGTGCCGGATACGACTACAGCCACCACGGACGCGCCGGAAATCCGGACACCGCCTTCGTCCCCGACGAGATCGTCGACCGGTTCTGCCTCCTCGGCCCCGCCGAGGCACACATCGAGAAACTCCGGGCGCTGCGCGACCTGGGCGTCGACCAGTTCGCCGTCTACAACATGCACGATGCGCGCGAAGCGACGATCGACGCGTACGGCTCCGAGATCATCCCCGCCCTGTCCGCCTGACCCGCGCCTCCCCCCACGGCTGTACGCGCCCCTCTCCCCAGCCCGCACGGCACCGCTCCCGAGCGAAGGGTCCAGCCGCCATGACGTCCACCGTCCCACCCACTCCACCGATCCCACCGCAGGACCGCATATCCGCGCCGCCGGACCGGGTGGAACTCGCCCCCGGGGCCGTCCCCGCCGACAACCGCTTCATCAACGAGGACCTGTTGCCCGTTCCCCTGGAGCGGCGCAACTGGACCACCTACAACTTCGCCGCCCTCTGGGTCGGGATGGCCCACAACATCCCGTCGTGGCTGCTCGCCTCCGGTCTCGTCGCCCTCGGCATGGACTGGAAGCAGGCCGTCTTCACCATCGCGCTGGCCAACCTGATCGTGCTCGGCCCGATGCTGCTGACCGGCCACGCCGGACCCAAGTACGGCATCCCGTTCCCCGTGCTGGCCCGCGCCTCCTTCGGTCTGCGCGGCGCCAACCTGCCCGCGCTGATCCGGGCCGCGGTCGCCTGCGCCTGGTTCGGCATCCAGACCTGGATCGGCGGCGTCGGCATCTTCACCCTGCTCGGGAAGATCTTCGGTGGCTGGGCGAACGCCTCCGAGATCGGCGGGCAGCCCTGGACGCTCTGGCTCTGCTTCGCCCTCTTCTGGGCGGTCGAACTCGCCATCATCTACCGGGGGATGGACACTCTGCGGCGGTTCGAGAACTGGGCGGCGCCGTTCGTCATCGTCGGCGCCCTGGTGCTGCTGGTCTGGGTCGCCGTCAAGGCCGGCGGCTTCGGGCCGCTGCTCGACCAGCCCTCGAAGCTCGGCTGGGGCGCGGACTTCTGGCCGGTCTTCTTCCCGTCCCTGATGGGCATGATCGCCTTCTGGGCCACGCTCTCCCTGAACATCCCCGACTTCACCCGCTTCGGCGCCGGTCAGCGCGCCCAGATCTGGGGTCAGACGCTGGGCCTGCCGACCACGATGACGCTCTTCGCGCTCCTCTCGGTCCTGGTCACCTCCGGCTCGCAGGCCGTCTATGGAAAGGCGATCTGGGATCCGGTCGAGCTCGTCGCCAGGACCGACAACGTCTTCGGACTGCTCTACGCCCTGGTGACCGTGCTGATCGCGACGATCTCCGTGAACATCGCGGCGAATGTGGTGTCACCCGCGTACGACCTGGCCAATCTCGCACCCAAGCTCATCAACTTCCGTACGGGCGCGCTGATCACGGGTGTCGTCGGTGTGCTGATCATGCCGTGGAAGCTCACCGAGACCCCGGAGCTGTACATCTTCACCTGGCTCGGTCTGGTCGGCGGTCTGCTCGGTACGGTGGCCGGCATCCTGATCGCCGACTACTGGATCGTCCGACGCACCGTACTCGACCTCGCCGATCTCTATAGCCCCGGCGGCCGCTACTGGTACACGGACGGCTGGAACTGGCGCGCCGTCGGTGCCTTCGCTGTCGGCGGCGTCCTGGCCATCGGCGGTTCCCATTCCGCCCCCGGAAAGGGCCCGTTCCCGGCCGACGGCCTGATCCCGTTCCTGAAACCGCTCGCGGACTACGGCTGGGCGGTCGGCCTGGCCTCCTCGCTGCTGCTGTACGTGCTGCTCAGTGGCCGGTCCGGGGTCACAGCGGCTGCTGGGAAAGGCTCAGCAGCGCGCTGATGTCGAGCGTCTCGGCCGCCGACGACGCCGCCGCTCGTGAGACCGAGCACGATCACCGTCGCCCGGGCCGACGTCCGCGTGCCGGAGCGATGACCGGTCACGTCGCCTCTCACGGAAGGAGATGCCGGCCCGGTCCGGTGTCGGCGCCCGACCATGTGGGCGTCCGCCCGGGCCGGAACGGCCGCGCACCCGCGTACACAGGGTGAGGTCCAGCCCAGTTTTCTGTCACGGACGGTGGGGGACGGTGTCGGGGCACCGAGTCCGTCACCAGGAAGAGGAAATGCGAACGATGAAGCTGTGCATGGGGAGTCCGTCCGGGGCCGTGCTGCGGGTCGCCGTTGTCGCAGGAATGGCCGCGGCGCTCGCGGCACCCGCGACGGCCGCCACCGCCGTGACACCCATGGCGACGCCACCCGGCCTCTCCTGCGACACGGGAAAGCACGAGATCGACGACTACACGGGATACGCGCTGTGCCGGAACAACGGCACCACGGCGCAGACCTTCTGGGTGCACCTGGTCTGCGGCTGGTCGCCGGACGTGGACGGTGAACACGTCACCCTCAACCCGGGCCAGTCCGGCCAGTCCACCGCACACTGCGCGGGCATCGGCACCGGGATCGGCGAGATCAGCGTCCAGCCCTGAGGGCTGTCCGCCGGAGGCGGAGTGAGTGAGCACGGTGGTGGTGTCGACCGTCCTCGGCCGACCGGGTCCGTCACCGCGCGGCTGTCCGTTCCAACAGGACTGCGAGCGCCGTCGCCAGCCGCTCCCGCAGCCCGTCCGCGTCGCCGTCCACCCACCGGTGGTCGGCGTGGAACGCCGACCGGTCCACCCGCCAGTCCCGCACCGTGCGGCAGCGCTGGGTGACGAACCGCTCGTGGCGCCCACGCCGCGCGGCACGGCGGGCGTTGCGCGAGAGGTGCGCGCTGTGCCGCTCGGCCACGGCCCGCGCCGTGGCCACCTCCGGCTCCCCCGGCAGCAGCAGCTTGATGTGGTGTTCGAAGTTACAGGCGGGGGACAGCGAGGCAGCCTCGTCCGCCGTCTGCGGTGTGTCCGCGTTCCAGGGGGAGGCCTCGATTTTCACCCGTATGACGGGGAAGCCCGCCGCCCGAAGTTCGGCCGAACGGAGCAGGGCGGCGGCCCGCCGCTCGGTGAGGGTGCCGCGCCCGGTCTCGGTCAGCATGGGCTGGTCGGGCATGGCGCCGCGGTCCAGGACGATGAGGGTGAGCTTCAGCCCCATCCGTGCCGCCCGGTGTTCCAGGCGTGCACTCGCGTCTCGCACTCTCCCGCGAACTCTGATTCCACGGGCCCCCACCCCAGCCGTTCGGTTCTGTCCACTCCAGCCGGAGAAACCAGCAAGCGGTACTGACACTCCATGCGGAACGGTTGAGTGGACCGGCCGCTACTCGTTACCCTCCAGTAAGTTCGCTTGGGCGGACAGATTCGGAAGGCGCGGGCACGCGCCGAAATCCGGGAGGCGTACAGCCCATGTCCTCAGCAGAGTTCACGGAGTCGACCGGACTGGCGGACAGCGCACGCGAGCTGGCCGACGGCCGGACCACCTCGACCCAGCAGGTGTCCGCCGCCCTCGAACGCATCGAAGCGAGCCAGAACACCCTCAACGCCTTCCGGCACCTTCGTGCCACCGAAGCACTCGCCGAGGCCGCCGAAGCAGACCGGCGCCTCGCCGCGGGGGAGCGGCTGCCCCTGCTCGGGGTGCCGGTCGCCGTCAAGGACGACACCGATGTCGCCGGAATGCCCACCTACTTCGGCTGCCGCGGCGACCTGCCCGCGGCCACCGCCGACAGCGAGGTCGTCCGCCGCCTGCGCGCCGCGGGGGCCGTGATCGTCGGGAAGACCAACTCCTGCGAGCTCGGGCAGTGGCCCTTCACCGAAGGAGCCGCCTTCGGCGCCACCCGCAACCCCTGGAACACCGGCCACACCCCCGGCGGCTCGTCCGGCGGTTCGGCCGCGGCCGTGGCCGCCGGGCTGGTGCCCGCCGCGCTCGGCTCGGACGGCGCCGGGTCCATCCGTATCCCCGCTGCCTGGACCCATCTCGTCGGCATCAAACCGCAGCGCGGCCGGATCTCCGTCCACCCGCACCACGACGCCTTCCAGGGCCTCACCGTCAACGGACCGCTGGCCCGCACCGTCGCCGATGCCGCCCTGCTGCTCGACGCGGTCGCAGGGCCGCACCCCGGCGACCCGCACCGGCCCCCGCCCGTCGCGGCCTCCGCCGCCGCGGGCCGCCACCCCGGCCGGCTGCGGATCGCCCTCGCCTGGCGGCCCCCGCTCACCCTCACCGGTACCGCCCCCCACCCCGACGTACGACGGGCCGTCACCGCACTCGCCGAGGCGCTCGCCCGGCTCGGCCATCAGGTCGAGGAGGCCAGGCCCCGTTACGGGCTGATCGGTCTGGGCTTCGTCCCCCGTGCCACGGCCGGGATCGCCGAACTTGCCGCGCTCCACCCCGAACCCGCCCTCCTCGACCCGCGCACCCGCAGCGCCCTGCGCACCGGCACCCGGCTCGGGGGCAGGGTGGTGCGGGCGGCCCGGGCCCGGGAGGTGCGCCAGCAGCGCAGGATCGGTGCGCTCTTCCACACACCCCGGGTGGGAGCCCGGTTCGACGTACTGCTCACCCCGACCACCGCCGCGCCCCCACCCCGGATCGGCACATTCGACGGCCTGAGCGCCTGGCGCACCGATGTGGCGATCACCGAGGCGTGCCCGTACGCCTGGCCGTGGAACGTGCTGGGCTGGCCCGGCATCAATGTCCCGGCCGGGTTCACCGCCGACGGGCTCCCCGTCGGCGCCCAGCTGCTCGGTCCCTCCCGCAGCGAGGAGCTGCTGATCTCCCTCGCCGCACAGCTGGAGGCCGATCAGCGCTGGTACGAGCACCGGCCGCCTGCCCCCACGGGCTCCTGACGCGCCACCGGTCAGAGCGGGCGGCGGGCGTCGACCACCCACACCCCCGCCCGCAGCAGCACACCCTCCGCCGTCTCGTACGGCAGCAGGCTGTCCGTCATCGAGGCCCGGGTGGCGTCGGAGACGGTGAGACCCGGCGTACGGGAGACGAAGAAGTCCACCGCGTCCGCAGCGTCCCGTCCCCAGCAGGTCGTGGCCGTCACGGGGGCGATGCCGATCTCCTCGAAGCCCACCGCGCCCAGCACCTTCCGGACGCGCTCCGGGTCCGAGAGCGAGGCCATGGCCACCGCCACCGCGTTCTCCACCGGGTGCTCCTGTCCCAGCAGGGAAGCCAGCAGCCCGAGCGCCTCGCGCTCCGCACTGTCCGGCAGCGGGGGCTGCGGGCAGATGAACGCCAGCCGGCCGCCGGGGCGCAGGGCGCGCGCGATATTGGTGAACGCCGCGATGTGGTCGGCGAAGAACATCACGCCGCCCCGGCTGATCGCCACGTCATAGCCGCCCGGCTCGAACGGATGGACCTGTGCATCCCCCAACTCGTAGGAGACGGAGGGGAATTCCTGGGGGTCGGTGAGAGCCCTGGCGCGTTCGATTAGCGGCACGGAGACATCGACGCCGGTGACCCGGCCCCGCGGGGCGCGCCGGGCGGCGATCCGGGTCGAGGGCCCGCTGCCGCAGCCGATGTCGACGACCCGGTCGTCCGCGCCTATCGCCGCGGCGTCGAACAGCGGCTCGTCGAAGCGGGCCAGCATGGCGTCGTAGCGGTCGGGATGGTCGGCCCAGTGCCGGCCGATCGGTCCGTTCCACGCGTCGGTGGCAGTCATGCGTGCTCCTCGGTCCTTGTGATCAGGGTGGCCTCGATGCGCTCGACGGCGCAGATCGCGCCGAACGCGATCAGATGAACCAGGCAGTGATCGGTGAACGGCGGCGCCAGCCAGGCCGCCACGTCCTCGTCCGTGATCCGGTACGGGGCGCGCGCCGCGAGCAGCGCAAGCCGTGCGCCCGGCCGCTCCGCCCGGGCCGGTAGTTCCCCGCCGTGCAGGGGAAGCGGTGCGACGCCGTCCCAGGCCGCCACCGACGCCCGTACCAGCTCCGCGTCCTCGTCGCTGAGCAGCCCCGCACCCAGGTGCGCCGCCGCGCGCAGCGCGCCGAACGCGGTGCCGATCGGCGTGTCCGCCGCCCACGTGGGCGCCGCCCCCTCGGTCTCCAGCAGGGCCAGGCTCTCGCCGGGAACCAGTTCGCGGCGGACCGTACGGGCCAGCGACCGGCCCGCCACGCTCCGTACCAGGCGGTACTTCTCGGCGCCCCCGGGCAGCATCTCCTCGGTCAGCAGGGACGACACGATCCGGTTGATGAAGTGGAAGGCGAGCGCCGTCCCGATGTACTCCGGTGCCTCCCCGGACGGGAACGGCTGCGGCGTGCTCATGTCCTTGCCCCACGCCAGCAGTTGACGGTGTCGGGAGTCCTCGGGCTGCTCGCCGCGGGCGATTCTCTCGGCCAGGGTGTGGTCGCCGGTGGCATGCAGGAGCACGGTGTGCGCGGTGACGCAGAACGGGCACCGGTTGGCGAGCGACACCCCGGCCGCCACCACCTCCTTTCCGGTGCGCGACGCCTGCCCGGCCAGCAGGGACTCCCGCATGACGGCCCAGGTGCCGGTCAGCAGCGGCGGCGCGGCGGACAGGACGACAAAGGTCGCGGCGCGGTCGATACCGAAGTCGGTGGCCAGCTGTGCGTAGACATCGGCGACCACTCCGGTCGCCGACGTCGGTGGTTCGGGTGAGGTGTAGCGAAAGGGTCCGGTCATGGTGACGATGCTCACCCGTCGGACGGTGCCCGGTCGTCGTACGGTCGAAGGCAGTTGAGGATGGTCCCGGCCGACCGGCGGTGGCCCTGACTACTGCCCCGGGAGTAGTGCGGAGTCCGTCCCGCAGGATGATGACCACGCCGCTGCACGGGAGTTAGGGTGCGGCGCATGCAGGGGGACATCGGCCGGCGGACTCACCTGCTGGACACTGGACTGGCCGTCGCGATCGGCGCGGCGGTTCTCGCCGCGGCCTACGCCGCCTCGGGGCCGGACACCCTCGACCTGTTGCTTGTCGCAGTCGGTAGCCTGGCTCTCACCGGCCACCGGCAGGCGCCGCGCGCCGTGCTCGCCGTCACCACCGTCTCCATGCTGGGGTACGTCGTGCACGCGCACCCCGGAACCTGGGCGGCGTTCCCCGTGCTGGCCGCCGTGCATGCGGCGGCGCGCAGCGGACACCGTGTGTGGGGCATCGCCGCGGGCGCCCTCTTTCTCGCCGGGTACTTCATGGTCCTGATCGTCGCCGCACCCAGCGCGCAGGACACCGTCGAGCGGACCGTGCTGCTGCTCGGCTGGTTCCTCTGCGCCGGCGTCACCGGACTCATCGACAAGAACTGGCAGGCCTATCTCCGCCAGACCGAGCAGCGGGCGCTCGACGCCGAACGCAGCCGTGACGAGACGGCGCTGCGCCGGGCCGGGGAGGAGCGGCTGCGGATCGCCCGGGAGCTGCACGACTCGCTGACCCACTCCATCTCGATCGTCAAGCTTCAGGCGGGAGTTGCCGTTCACCTGGCCCGCAAGCGGGGCAGTGAGGTGGAGCCCGCGCTGCTCGCGATCCAGGAGGCGAGCGGCGAAGCGATGCGGGAGCTGCGCGCGACCCTGGAGGTACTGCGCACCGATGTGGTGGAGCCGGGCACGGGGCTGGACCGTATCGACGAGCTGGCAGAGCGGGCCCGTACCGCGGGCATCGCACTGTCCGTCACCGTCACCGGAGTCGAACGCACCCTGCCGTCGGACGTCGACCGGGCCGCCTACCGCATCGTGCAGGAAGCACTCACCAATGTGGCCCGGCACGCCGACCGCGCCCGGACGACCGTCGAAATCATCTACGGGGAGCACGTGTTGACCGTGAGCGTCGACGATCAGGGTCCCTGCGCCCCCGGCGATGCCGTCACCGCGGGCACCGGCCTCACCGGCATGGGCGAGCGTGTCAGGGCCCTCGGTGGCACCCTCGCCGCCGCACCACGCCCGGCCGGCGGCTTCTCCGTACGCGCCGAACTGCCCCTGCGGACAAGGGGAAACCCGGTATGACACACCAGGAAGCGATCCGGGTGCTGATCGTCGACGACCAGGCCCTGATGCGCGCCGGATTCCGCGCCCTGCTGGACGCCGAGGACGGCATCGAAGTGATCGGCGAGGCAGCCGACGGCCGTCAGGGAGTGGAACTCGCCCGGCACCACGCCCCGGACGTCGCCCTCGTCGACGTACAGATGCCCGTGATGGGCGGCATCGAGGCCACCCGCGAGATCGCCGCCGACCCGCTGCTGGCCGGCGTCCACGTCGTCATCCTCACCAACTACGGGCTCGACGAGTACGTCTTCGACGCGCTGCGCGCCGGGGCCGCCGGGTTCCTTCTCAAGGACACCGAGCCCGCCGAACTCCTCCAGGCCATCCGCGTCGCGGCCCGTGGCGACGCGCTGCTGTCGCCCGCCATCACCCGCCGCCTGATCGGCGAGTTCGTCTCCCGGCCGCCCGACCGGACCACGGCCCCCGGCTTCGAGACCCTGACCCGCCGCGAGCGCGAGGTGAGCGCGCTGGCCGCACGTGGGCTGACCAACGAGGAGATCGCCGCGCACATGGTGATCAGCCCGTTCACCGCAAAGACCCATGTCAGCCGGGCGATGACGAAGCTGGGCGCCCGGGACCGGGCCCAACTCGTCGTCTTCGCCTACGAGTCGGGTCTCGTCGCGCCGCGGGACCCCCTCCCCTGAGACGTTCCGGGGCCCCCGACGGAATCATCGGCCCGGAAGCTCCTGCGGCCAGCGGCCGATCTCACGGAGCAGTCCCATGAACGCACGCTCCGCCGGGGACAGCACCCGGTCGCGCCGTCGCACCAGACTGACGGGACGGGACCGGGGCTGCGGAGTCACCGGAAGGACGGCGAGCGATCCGGCGCGCACATCGTCCACCACGGCGTGTTCCGAGATCAGCGACACCCCGAGCCCCGCCGCCACGCACTGCTTGACGGCCTCGGGACCCCAGATGTCTCCGTGCGGAACCTCCGTCAACTCCCATTCCGCCAGGACCTGTTCCTGCAGCTCCCGGGTCTGGGATCCGGGCTCCCGCAGCAGGAACCGCGACTCCGACAGGTCCTGCGGCCGGACCTCGCCCGCGTCCGCCAGTGGATGGCCGGGCGCGGCGATCAGCACCAGCCGCTCGTCGAGAACGGTCTCCGGCACCAGCTGCGCGGCCGTCGGCGCTCCCGCCACCACCGCGATCCCGATGGCACCCGACAACAACCGCTCCAGCACAGCCTCGTTGTTGCCGACGAAAATGTCGCACTCGATGCCCGGATGCCGCTCCTGGAACCGGGCGAGCAGCGGCGGCAGCAGGTACGTGCCGACCGTCGTCGTGCCGCCCACCAGCAGCCGCCCGGACGTCAGTCCACTCACCTGCTGCACGGCGGCGACCGCCTCGTCGGCGAGGAGGAAGACCCGTCGGCCGTACTCGGCGAGCACCTCGCCCTCGGCCGTCGGCCTGATCCTGGCCCCCGACCGGTCGATCAGCGTGACGCGCAAGGACTGTTCGAACCGGCGCACCTGATTGGAGACCGACGGCTGACTCATGTACAGCTTGTGCGCGGCCGCCGAGAATCCCTGGTGCTCGACCACCTGCATAAAGATCCACAACCGGTGGAGGTTGAGTTCCACACGCCTCCCTAAGTTGATCGTCGGCGCGGAGCCTAGCCCCGATCCGGCCTGGTGGGGAGGGGGTGCGGCAGGGCGGATGCGGCTATGACGGCTATAGCGATCCCGGTGGTTCTGCCCGCCCCGCGCCGGGTGCTACCCATGAGCTGTGAGGCGGCAACCACCGCCTCGGTACTTCGACCTCAGGGGTGGATCCGTACATGAAGGAATCTGTTGCCGAGCAGTTCGAGGTCAACGGGCGCGGCTACGCGTGGCCCCGGCGGCCCGTCGTCGTGGTCTGCATCGACGGCAGTGAGGACGCCTACCACGAGCGGGCGATCGCGGACGGCAGGATGCCCTTCCTCGAGCGGATGCTGGCACGGGGCAGCGATCTGCGGGCCGACTGCACCATGCCGTCCTTCACCAATCCCAACAACATCTCCATCGCCACGGGTGCGCCGCCCGCCGTGCACGGCATCTGCGGCAACTACTTCTACGACACGACGTCCGGCACCGAGATCATGATGAATGCCCCGGAGCTGCTCCGGGTGCCGACCCTGTTCGCCGCGTTCTCGCAGGCAGGTGCCAAGGTCGCGGTCATCACCGCCAAGGACAAGCTGCGCCGGCTGCTCGGCCGCGACCTCACCGACGGCATCTGCTTCTCCGCCGAGAAGGCCGACCAGGTGACCGACGAGTCCCACGGGATCAGCAAGGTCCTCGAACGCGTCGGCATGGAACTGCCCTCGGTGTACAGCGCCGAGCTCAGCGAGCTCGTCATGGCCGCGGGCACCGACATACTGGCCAAGGACCGCCCCGACCTGATGTACCTCTCCCTGACGGACTACATCCAGCACAAGCATGCGCCGGGATCACTCGTCGCCAACGACTTCTACGCCATGCTCGACAGCTACTTCGAGCGGATCGACGCACTCGGAGCGGTCCTCGTCATCACCGCCGATCACGGCATGAACGCCAAGAGCGACGCCGACGGCGCGGCCCAGGTCGTCTTCCTCCAGGACCTGCTCGACACCCGGCTCGGCGCGGGAGCCGCCCGCGTCATCCTGCCCATCACCGACCCGTACACCGTCCACCACGGGGCGCTCGGCTCGTACGCCACCGTGCACCTGCCGGACGGCACGGACCGGGCCGGTCTGCTCGCCGAACTCGCCGCCCTGGAGGGCGTGGACACCGTCCTCACCCGCGAGGAGGCCTGCGAGCGCTTCGAACTCCCCGGCGACCGCATCGGCGACCTCGTCGTCATCGCCACCCGCAACACGGCGCTCGGCACCACGCCCGCCCGGCACGACATCTCCGGCTTCAAGGAGCCGCTGCGCTCACACGGCGGTCTCACCGAACAACGCGTGCCGTTCCTCGTGAACGCGCCGACCGGTCCGCTCCCCGACGGACACCGGCTGCGCAACTTCGACGCCTACTGGGTCGGCAACGCCCTGGCAGCCGGACGGCCGCTCACCTCCTGACCGTACCGCCGTACCACCCCCAAGGACCCGGCCCCGGCGCGCTGCCGAGGCACGCGCCGGGGCCGTGCCATGCCCTTCTCATGCCTGCGGACCGCCCCACCGAACCGCTCATCTCCCCAACCACGCACATCGAGGACAGGACCCCGCCATGGCCGACCTCGTACCACAGAACCAAGGATCACCCGTCACCACCCGCGACGCACTGGACCGGATCTCGCCGCTCCTGCGGAGCGCACGCGCCGCCCGCTGGCGCCGGCAGATCTTCGCGATCACCTGGATCGCCTACGCAGGCTTCTACTTCGTACGGCAGGCATTCTCCGTCGCGAAACTCGGCATCCTCGACGATCCCGCCGTCAACACCGTGCTCACCGAGCGTGCGCTGGGCGTCATCGACGCCGTCTACCTCGCGGCCTACGCGGCCGGGCAGTTCCTGTGGGGCATGTGGGCCGACCGGTTCGGCCCCCGCGTCGTCGTCATCGGCGGCATGATCGGGGCCGTCGCCGCCGCCTGCATCATGGGCGTGAGCAGCGCACTCCTGGTGTTCGGCGGTGCGATGGTCCTGCAGGGACTGTCGCAGTCGGCCGGGTGGGCGCCGCTCTGCAAGAACATGGGCAACTTCTTCACCGTGGCCGAACGCGGCCGGATCCTGGGGCTGTGGTCCACCAACTACGCGTTCGGGGGCCTGGCCGCACCGCCGTTCCTCGGCTGGGTCGCGTACTCGGTCTTCGACAGCTGGCACGCGGCGTTCCTGGCCGGCGCGGCCACACTCGCCGCGGTCCTGCTGCTCTTCGTGCTCTTCCAGCGCAACGCCCCGCAGGACGTCGGTCTGGTCGAGCCCACCGAGGAGACGGACCCCGAATCCGGCACCACGCCCGAACCCGTCCCGACCGAGCCCTCTCTCACCGGTCTCGCCCTCTACCGGGAGACGCTGCGCGACCGCATGGTGCTCACACTCGGACTCTCGTACTTCCTGCTCAAGCCCGCGCGGTACGCCATCCTGCTCTGGGGACCGGTGATCGTCAGCCGTCGGCTGCCCGAGATCGACAAGGTCGGCGCCACCCTCATCCCCGTCGCCTTCGGCGTCGCGGGCATCCTCGCCCCGATTCTCGTCGGCTGGGTCTCCGACCGGTTCTTCCAGTCCCGGCGGGCACCCGCCTGCGTCATCGCGCTCGGTGTACTGACTGCCGCCCTCGCTCTGTTCATGCCGCTCACCGCCGCCGGCAGCGCCGAGGTGATGATCGCGGTGCTTGCGGTGATCGGTCTCTCCGTTTATGCGGCCGACGCCATGATCTCGTGCGTCGCAGCGGTCGACTTCGGCAGCGCCAAGGGCGCGGGGACGGCCGCCGGACTGGTCAACGGCTGCGGTTCGATCGGTGCGATCCTCGGCGGGCTGCTGCCGGGATTCCTCTCCGGCGGCGTCCTGTTCACCGGCTTCGCCGGGGCCGCGCTGCTCGCCGGGCTGTTGATGCTGCCCCACTGGAACCGGCTTCCGCGCACCGCGTGAGCACGCCACGGGCCGTACGCCGTCGGCCGGTACGCCGCCGAACCCCGTACGCCACCGGACCGCGCACCCTCATCCCGTACGCCTTGAGAAGGGGATCACCATGACTGTGAACCGAGCCGACACCGCTGTCGTCGGCGGCGGAATCGTCGGCCTCGCACACGCGCTGGCCGCCGCCCGCCGCGGCGACCGAGTCGTCCTGTTCGAGCGCGACGACTACGCCGTGGGCGCCTCCATCCGGAACTTCGGCATGATCTGGTCCATCGGCCAGCAGCGCGGCGCGACGTACGAGCGGGCGCTGCGCAGCCGTGAGATCTGGCTGGAGACCGCCGCCAAGACCGGCCTGTGGGCCGCCGAGACCGGATCACTGCACCTGGCCCACCACCCCGACGAGGTGGACGTGCTCGAAGAGTTTGTCGCGACCACGCCGCCCGCCCGGGAACGGGGCGTCAGGATGATCACGCCGCGGGAGACGCTGGAGCGCTCCGGCACGACCCGCGTCGGCGGGCTCCTCGCCGCGATGTGGAGCCCGACCGAGCTCAACGTCGACCCGCGCCGGGCCATCCCGGCACTCGCCTCGCATCTGGTTGCCGAGTACGGCGTCGACATCAGGTTCGGGGCGACGGTCCGGGGCATCAATCTGCCGACCGTGGAGACGACCGACGGCGACTGGTCGGTCGACCGGGCCTACGTCTGCAGCGGCAACGACTTCGAGACCCTGTACCCCGACGTCTTCGCCGAGAGCGGCCTGGTGCGCTGCAAGCTCCAGATGATGCGGACGGGCCCCCAGCCGGAAGGCTGGGAGCTCGGCCCGATGCTCTGCGGCGGGCTGACCCTGCTGCACTACGCGGCGTTCGACGACTGCACGTCCAAGGCCCGGCTCGCCGAGCGGATGGGACTCGAACTGCCCTTCCACCGGGAGAACGGCATTCATGTGCTGCTCTCCCAGACGGCCGACGGCCGTCTGACGATCGGTGACAGCCACGCGTACGCCAAGACCCTCGACCCGTTCGAGGACGAGGCGATCAACCAGGCGGTCCTCGACTACCTCGATACGTTCGCCGTGCTGCCCGACCCGCGGATCACCGAGCGCTGGGTGGGCTACTACCCGTCGCTGCGGGACGGCCGGACCGAACTGGTCGTCGAGCCGGAACCGGGCGTCACCGTGGTCAACGGGGTCGGCGGGGCGGGGATGACGCTCTCGTTCGGACTGGCGGAGGACGTCATCAGCACGTGACGTCACGTCGATGCCCCTCATCTGCCCGGCAGATGAGGGGCATCGGCATGTTCCGGGCCGTGCGGAGGGTCTTCAACTGTTGGGGGTTTGGCTTAAGCAGGCTGGTTGATGCTGCTTCGCGTTATTGGGACGGTTCCTCGGACTCTCCCACCCGTTTCCTCCTTCCTGGTAACGGTTTCCGCTGTTGTTGTGAGGGGGGTTCCTCCTTCTCTGCGTCGTGGGACGTCGACGATCTTGGTTTCCCCGTGCATTGCGGTGCCCCGGGGTGCGGAGGGCTCGGGCGGATCGACGGGACACGGTAAGGCCGTGTCCTTGTGTGAGGGTCGTTCGTTAGTCCGATCAAAGCGCCGGGGGTGGCCGCTTCGGGGGACTGACCGGGATCGTGCGGAAAAGGAAGGGGGGATGGGTGTGGCCAAGTTGATGGCGACGGCCACCTGTACCGCCTTCCGTGGTGTCCTGGAGAGCAGCGGTGAGCGGGTCGGGCAGGGCTTGCTGTTCGAACGGGTGGGGTTTTGGGCCCGGTTGAGTCAGGAGCTGACCGGTGCTCTGGTGGCTTCGCGGTGGGACGAGGACTCGCTGGACGTGCTGGCCGCCGGGGCGGACGAGCGGGGCGAGGCGCTGCCGTCCAAGGGGTGGATGGCGATGCGCCGCCTGGACTGGCCGCAGGCCGTCACACTCCCGGCCGGGGTGTATGTGTCGGACCGGGTGCGCCGCGGTGCCGAGGAGTACGCGGCCCGGGCTCTGCGTCTGGCCCTGCACCGGCGCACCATCGTGACCGCGATCCTGGCCACCTGGCCCACCGATCCGAGGCGGCGCACCGAGGCGGAGTGGGCGGCGCTGCGGAAGCTGCTGCCCGCCGGTGTGAGCGGTGCCGAAATCCGCAACCGCACCCGCCAGATCCGTGCGTACGTGGCCGAGCACGGGTACCGGCCCGCCGGATTGTGCGTGCTGGAGGGGCCGCCGCAGGTCGGCGAGTTGGTGCTGCTTGCCGCGATGGACCGCCAGCAGGTCACCCTGGCCAGGGTGGACGAGACCACCGCCCGTTTGCGTCTCAAGCTTCCGCTGTGTGCGGCTCCCGCCTCGGGCCGTGACTGGGCCTGGCACGTGATCGACATCCGCCTGCCCGGCACCGTCGGGGTGGACTCGGTGCTGCACACCCCCACCCTGCGCCCCACCCGGGCCGGGAGGATCGCGGTGGACCTGCCGCACTCCCGGCCCGCCCCGGCCACCAAAGCGAGCGGGCATACCGTGGCACTCGGCTTCGACTGGGGTGTGGGCACCCTGCTCACCGGCACGCTCGGCCGCCTGACCGGCAAAGGACAGACCCGGCGGGTTCTCACCGACGGGCGGCCCCTGATCTTCGACGCCACCACCGTCAGCGCCACCCTGCACCGGCTGCGCGGCGTCCGCGAGCACCTCGCCGCCAAGCGCGATCACCAGCGGGCCCTCGCGGACGGCCTCGGCTCCCCGCACCTTCGCTGGGGCGAACACCTCGATCGGGCCCGGGTGCTGGAGGTCGAGCACGGGCGGGTGTGTGCCCGGATCCGGCACCTGAACGACGCACTGGCCCGGGCGGCGGCCCGCTGGGCCGTCGACCAGGCGGCAGCGCTCGGCGCGAGCGTCATCTACCTCGAAGACCTCGCCACCCTGGAGGCCCGAGGCCACCGACGTGGCAATGCCCGCCTGTCGGGGCAGGTGCGCGGCACGGTGGCCGAGGCGATGCGGTACCTGGCCGCGAAGGCGGGCATCGCGGTGGTCACCGTCCCGGCCCGCGGGACCTCCAGGCTGTGCCCCGGCTGCCTGGGCGCCCTGACCCACCACCCTGCCCCCGACCGGCTGGCCGAACGCGGCTGGAGATGGGCGCACTGCACCCGGTGCGGGCTGTCCATGGACCGCGACCATGCCGCCGCCCGCCGGATCGTCTCCCGCGGCCTGCTCGCCCAGACCCACACCACCACCGACCCCACCACCCACACCCGCACCATCCGCACCACCGTCGACGGCACCGTGACCCCGGTCCGCCGCCCGAAGAAGACCACCCGCCGCATGCGCCGCCAACACCAAGCACAGACGGCCCCGCCCCGCCCGCACGGGCCGAAGACCACCCCGGGCAAGGGTCACCCCACCCCCAGCAGGCCCACTGGCCCTGGTGGCCGAGACACCCGGCACGCCGCCCGAGGGCAGGCCCCGGGCCCGAAGACTTCCCGCCGTATGCCCGACGCGCGTACGGTCCCCGCCACCACCCCCACCGGGATGGTCCAGCGTCCGGCGGGGCATGACACCACGACACCCACCCCCACCGGGCCGGTGTCAGGTCATGGAGTACCCGCCCATGTACGGCCTGAGGAAGACCTTCCTCCACCCGGACGCAGGCGGCTCTCACGCAGAACCTGTCGACGACGCACCCGCGCCGCCGAGCGGACCGGCTTCCACCACCTGCACGCCACCGCAGTCCACCCCCTCACCCCGAGGATCGGACCCCGCCCAGGCGACCGCACACGGCCACGCCGCGCCCGAAAAGCCCGGAAACCACAGGCACACACAGAGTTCTAGAGACGCTCAGTAGGCGATGCAGGCCGAGTGCCACTCGGTGTAGAAGTCCCACACTTCGGGGGAGCACTCCGGCGGCCCGTACTGGGAGGCCTTCGAACCGACATGCGGCAGATGGGCGTAGGCCCCGACACCGGGACGGTTCACATGGAGCATCCCCGCCTCGAACCGGTCGATCGCCTCGAACGCCCGCGACTGGGACGCGGTGAAGATGGTCCCCGACATCCCGTACTTCACTGAGTTGGCTATCGTCATGGCCTCGTCGAACCCGTCAGCGTCGACGACGGCCAGCACTGGTCCGAACACCTCCTCCTGGGCCAGCTCGCTGTCCCACGGCACATCACGGATGACGGTCGGCTGCACGTAGCAGCCCTCGGGCAGGTCGTCACGCCGTTCCCGCCCGCCTCCGCACAGCACCTTGCCACCGTCGCGCTGCGCGCCGGCGACGGCTGCCAACGCCGCTTCCGTGCGTGCGGTGTTGACCACCGGGCAGATCCGGGACGCGGGATCGTCCCCGGGCCCCACCCGCAGCCCCGCGACCTGCCCGACGAGCCGGTCGAGGAACTCCTCCCGTACCTGTACGTCGACCACCACCCGGCTCGTCGCCGAGCAGCGCTGCCCCGCCTGACCGAAGGCTCCGTGCACCACGGCGTCCACGGCCTTGGCGAGATCGGCGTCGTCGCACACGATCAGCGCGTTCTTGCCGCCGAGTTCGAGCTGGGTGCGGAGCAGCCGATGCGCACCACCGGCGTGGATGGCGGTGCCGACCGGCAGCGATCCGGTGAAACTGATGCCCGCGACAGCAGGGTTGGCGACCAGTGCCTCGCCCGCCGCCACATCGCCCTGGACCAGATTCAGCACCCCGCCGGGGAGCCCCGCCTGCTGGAATATATCCACCAGGAGCGCCGAGGTCAGCGGGGTGAGCGGGGACGGCTTGAGCACCGCCGTGCAGCCGGACAGCAGCGCGGGTGCCACCTTCCACATCGGGATCGCGAGGGGGAAGTTCCACGGCGACACCAGCCCCACGACCCCGATGGGCTTCCTGAAGGTGTAAGCAAAGGTGCGCTCCTCCTCCGCGGGGGCAGTCACCCCACCGAGCAGTCGCGCCTGACCGGCGGTGAATTCCAGCACGGCCCGCGCCCGGTTCACTTCGCCGCGCGCCTCGCTCAGCAGCTTGCCCTGTTCGCGGGTGATCACGGCGGCGACCTCCGCGGCCCGCTCGCCGAGGATGCGGCCGGCCGCGGTCAGATACGCGGCCCGTTCGATCGGGCCACGGCCGCGCCAGGACGGAAGTGCGGCGGCGGCCGCGTCGACCGCCTGGTCGACGTCGACACCGCCGGATTCGGTGAACTCACCGATCACATCGGCGAAATCGGCAGGATTGACGTTCTCCCGGACCTGCCCCGACTCCGCGGGGACCCACTGTCCGTCGATGAAGTTGAGCCGAAGGTGCTGTGACATGCCCTCCCCTTCATTTGGACCCACCGGCAGCAGTGCCGGACCAGGTCAGGCTGGCGCAGGAGAAGGGCTGTCACAATGCGCGATTGGCGAATGCCCCCGATAGCATCGACCTATCGGGGGGTCCGGAGCGGCGGGGCGGAGCCCTACGGGACGCGTGCGGTCCACTCCTCGGTCCCGAACTTCGTCGCCACGAGCTCCTCGGCCCGCGCCATCTCCTCGTCCGTCACGTTCCCCCGGGTGAGGCCGTGCCGGGTCCGGAAGGAGTCGATCATCCGCTCGATGACGGCTTCGCGCGTCAGACCGGTCTGCCGCCGCAGCGGGTCGACGCGCTTCTTGGCGCTCCTGGTGCCCTTGTCGGAGAGTTTCTCCTTGCCGATCCGGAGCACGTCGAGCATCTTGTCGGCGTCGATGTCGTACGACATGGTCACGTGGTGCAGCACGGCGCCCTCTCCGCCGACCACTCGCTTCTGCGCCGCGCCCGCGATCTTCCCGGCGTCCGTGGCGATGTCGTTGAGCGGCTGGTACCAGGCCTTGATGCCCATGTCGCCGAGCGCCTCGAGCACCCAGTCGTCCAGATAGGCGTAACTGTCGGCGAAGGAGAGGCCGGAGACCAGGGAGTCGGGGACGGAGAGCGAGTACGTGATGGTGTTGCCCGGTTCCACGAACATGGCCCCACCACCGGAAATGCGGCGAACCACGGTCATCCCGTGCTTCGCGGCCCCTTCGGGGTCCACCTCGTTCCGCAGGGACTGGAAGCTGCCGATCACCACAGCAGGTGAGGCCCACTCCCATACCCGTAGAGTCGGGGGTCGCCGCTCAGCGGCCACCTCGGCGGTGATCACCTCGTCCAGTGCCATGTGCAGGGCTGGTGCCTGTGGCTCCGTGTGCACCAGTTGCCAGTCGTAGTCGCTCCACTCGGTCGCGTGGGCCAGAGCACGCCGGACGGCGATGCCGACGCCCTCCGCTGTCAGCCCGAGCATCGTGGTCGATTCGTCGGCCACCTCTCGCGCTCGGCGCACGGGAGCGGGCCGGCCGGACTCTGCCGCGACAGCGTCCGCGTCCAGGTCGAAGACGCCGTCCTCCTCTCACGAGGAGGAGTTCAGCCACTGAGGTATGTATGCCAAGGTCCACGCACTCCACTGCTTCAGGACCTGCACCGGCGCGAACTCCGCCGGCCAGACGTCGATCCGGATCCGTTCCATCGTCTCCTCGGACTCGTCCGCTGCGATACCCGTCTCCACAGCCCGCGCCAGGTTCTGCTGCTGCACGGCCCGACGGCACTTCGAGGCCGGCCTCGAGAACGTGGTCCAAGGACGACACGTCGAGCGTGGGCGGCTCCGTGGCGACGTGCGCCTGCGCATTCACGTCGACGTTCGCCTCGGTCCGGATCCCGCGGCTCTCCCCGCGGCGGCACGCTACCTGCCACTCGGGTGTGGAAGTATGCCGTCCATGTCCACCGATCCCATAGACGCGGCCGCTGTGGCACACACGGCCCGCCTCGTTGCCGCGGTCCCCACCCCCCTCGGCGCCGCGGACGCCGACGCTCCGCGCATCCAGTACGGGCCCGGCCACAGGCTGCTCGTCCAGCGCGGGGACGACGAGCTCGCCGTGGTCGGGCTCGGCCCGACAGGGCAGGAGCACGGCGCCGAGTTCCGCTTCCCCGCCCCCTGGCCTCGGCCCTTCGGCGATGTCACCGTCTCTCCCACGGGCGACCTCGCCGTGTTCAGCGGCGTGCACGCCGTACGGGCCGTGGACCGGACAGGCAAGGTCCACTGGGAGCTCCCGCACGGGTGCTGGTCCGCCGCCAAGTGCACGGCGGCCCATGCCTCGTTCGAGGAGTACGCGGACGACCCGCGGCATCGGCGCGCAGGCCGCGGTTCCGCCGCGTTCAGCCCGGACGGCAAGCTGGTGTGGGCCCATGTGCGGCACGCACAGGACTGGCCGCACGAGGAGTGGCTGGTCCTCGACGCGGCCGACGGGTCGGTGCTCGGCCGGACCAGGACCTCGACCGTGGGTTCGGCGTCCGCCCACTTCCCGCATCCCGACGGCTCGTACATGGGACTGACCGTCGGTGAGGGGCATGAGGACTCCCCTTCCCTGTGGGGGCATTGGGACGGTACCGACCTGGGCTTCGAACGCATCGAAGGGGTACTGCTGCAGGACGTCAGTCCGTCCGGTGGGCACTTCCTGTGCACGGATCCCGGCCAGTGGGCGCTGTATCTGCACGAGTCCCCCGGCGCGCAGGAGGCCGGACGCCTCAACGCCAGGGATGTCGTGCCACCCGCGCCGGGTGAGGACATGGCGCGCTGGGATTACGAGGGCGCCTACCCCTACGAGGACGGCGCCGTCGTCAGCACCGATGGGCACACCGCCGAGCCCCGTCACTGGCTCGTGGACCCGGGCACACTCGCCCTGCGCGGGCGGATCGTCTACTCCCTGCCGGTCTCGGGCAGCCCATTGCCGGCCGGCCCCGGCCTGTGGGCCACCCTCGCCGAGGACCGCACGGCCGTGCACCTGTGGAGTCTGGCCGACGCGAGCTGAGCGCGTCCCGCGACGCGAACGCCCGGCCGGGGAAGCTCCCCGGCCGGGCGTCCTGCTTGCGTGTCTGGCGGCGCCACTGGAGGTGGCGCCGGTGTCTCCTAGCGCCTCAAGCGCCAGAACGTCCTGAAGTCGGTCTTGTCGGACGCTCCGCCGAACACCTCACCGTCGAGCTTCATCTTGCTCTGCTCGACGAGTGGTGCGCAGATGTCGGAGCACACGTTCTTCGACGCGCCGCCGTACAGCACCTCGTAGTCCGGGTTCTCCTCGAGCCACCTGAACACCGATTCCTCGGCGTGCTCGTAGGCGGGATTGCCCTTCTTGGTCACACGTCCGGGCACCAGGTTGCCGGGCACGAACGACTGGCCGTCGAAGAGGTCCAGAAGGTCGCCCTTCTGACCGGAGCTCATGCCCACCTTCTCGATGATGTCCTTGGTGCCCTTCTTCCGGACCCCGATGACCGCGACGGTCACCATGGACTCCTTGAAGAAGTGGAGCTGACCGGCGAGTTCCTGGGCGCTCTGTTGCGCCCTGACCGCCTCGTCCTTGTAGCCACAGTTGTGGACCAGGACCGCGGCGGTACCCGACCCCACGTAGTACGTGTGGACGCCCTCGACCGACAGGTTGTAGACCCTGGCCGAGCGGTGGGCGGTGTCGACCGCACTGATCTGGACCCAGGTACCGGCCGAGGTCTGCAGCCACATACCGGACTTGAGGTCCTTGGCCGGGACCCACTTGCCGAAGTCCGGCAGCCAGTACAGGTGCGCGGCCGTCGAGGTCAGCTTGAGCGACTTGCCCTTGCCGCCGGAGTCGACGGTCAGGGTGACGAGGTCCTTGGTGCCCTCGTGATCACGCGTCTCGGTGACCTCCCGGGCCCGGGTGTCCCCGGTCTCCGGGTCGGTGGCCACGACCAGGTCGCCGACCTCCAGCTTCTCGATGGCCCGGGTGGTGCCGTCCGCGAGGACGACCTGGGTGCCCGGCAGGAAGCTGTTCACCTTGCAGGCGGGTGCCTGCGGACTGTCCGGCGACTTCGTCGTCGGGGCGTCCACGCCGTCCGCCTTGCGGACGTCGCTCGCGGCGTTCGCCGCGTCACCGGCGTTGTCCACCGCCTTGCGCACGTCGTTGGCGGAGTCCACCGCCTCGACACCCTTCTCGACGTAGCGGCCGGCCTTGACGGCGGTGGCCGCGTACCCCGCGAGCGGGATCGCCGAGGTCAACGACAGTTCGGCGTCGACATAGTTGCCCTCGGCCGCGTACCAGATGCCGTTGGCGACGTCGGCGACCTCACCGACGACGGGGACCAGGCCGACCACGTCGAGCGTGGCATGGCCGATGTCCGAGAGCGACAGACCGAACAGGTGCCCGTCGAGCTCGAGGAAGCTGATCGGGTTGCCGCCGGCGAACGCGTACCGGTTGCCGGTGAACGGGTCGGTGGCCAGGGACATGTCGGCCAGGGCGCCGCTGTACGAGTCCCGGGTGAGGAAGCGGTTCAGCCCCGGGTCGTAGTTGCGGAAGCCCATGTCGTACGTGCCCGAGGCACCGTCCCAGCGCGAGGAGTTGAAGCGGAACGAGTTGTAGTCGCTCTTGCCCTCGGTGCCGCTGCCCGGCTTGTCCGCACCGGTCATCTGGGACGAGTCGTCCGAACCGTAGGCCGTGTAGCCGTACGTGGAACGGGTCTTGCCGTCCTTCTTCGTGATCGCCTCGACGTCGCCGCGCGGACTCGTGACGTACTGCGAGACCTCCTTGCTGCCGTCGTCCTTGTGCTTGATCTGCGTGGCGCGCTGACCACCGGCTATGTACTGGTAGTCCTTGTCCGCCTTGCCGTCGACCGTCTCGCGCAGGAGCGTCTTGTCCATGGCGAGGTAGGTGAACGCTGTGGTCTTGCCCTGGTCGCCCGAGGTGGTCTGGGAGACCGTCCGGTCGAACGGGTCGTAGACGTACGAGGTGGTCACCGCGGTGGCGCCCACGCCCTGCCGGACCTTCGCCTCACGGTCGAAGCCGTCGTAGTAGTGCTTCTCGACGGTCTGACCGCCGGTGCTGACGGTGTCGAGCCGGCCCAGCGGGTCGTAGTTGTAGGTGGACGTGACCCCGCCCGAACTCGCCGACAACAGGCGGTTGCGGTCGTAGCGCTGGGTCGTGGTGACGTCTTCCACCGTCTGCTCGACGATGTTGCTGTTGCGGTCGTAGCGGTAGGACTCGGTGGACGCGTCGTCGCCGCTCTTGGTGACCTTGGTGATGCGGTCCTGCGGGTCGTAGTCGAAGGTGTACGTGTTGTTGATGTAGGCCGAGTTGTCATCGGCGTTCATCAGCTTCAGGACGTCCTTGGAGCGGTGCCCGTTGGGCGAGTACTCCAGGTCGTGCTGCGCCACCACGGTGTCGCCCGAGGTCTTCTCGAGCGACTGCTCCACCGACCCGTCGGGGTAGTAGCGCATATCGAGCGTGTTGCCGTTGGGCTTGGTCTGCTTCAGGAGCTGGCCGCGCCCAGTGTAGGTCATCGTGGTGATCTGCTGATCGCCCGCGGTGGGCGAATCGGCGTTGGTCACCTTCTTGACCATGTCGCGCTCGTCGTACTCGATCTTCGTCCAGGTCAGATCGTGCGTGGACGTGACGGGGTTGCCGTTTTCGTCGTAGGTCAGCGAGGTGGTGTTCTTCACCGTGCCGCCCGCGGACTCCTCCACCTTGGTGATGTGGTTGAGGCCGTCGTACGAGATCTTGTACGTGTCGATCTTCGCGCCCGGCGAGAGGTCACGGACCTCGGTCATGTTGCCGTTCGCGTTGTAGCTGTAGGTGAAGTCCTTCTTCTCGTTGTCCGTTTCACCGGAGTTCGAGCGGACCAGCTTCACCGCGTCCGCGAGCACCGTGCCATTGGCGGCGTCGGTCAGCGTGACCTTCTGCGGACCGTCCTCCACGAACGCGTAGGACCCGAGTGAGACCCACGCGCCGGTGTTCGCGGTCTGGTCGACGGTCTTGGTGGTGCTGCCGCCGTCGTGGTCGACCTTGAACTTGGCGTCCGAGGCGGCACCCGTCAGCTTCGGGTAGCGGACGAACACCTCGTAGGTGCCGTTCTGCGGGATGTTCAACTGCCAGGACAGCGACGAGGTGCCGGTACCCGCGGGGTGCGAGTACGTGTCGTAGCCGTACTGCTGCTCGGCCTGCGTCCGCGACCAGTTGCCCTGGGTCGCGGTGTTGTTGAAGTCCGAGCTGTCCACCAGGACGACCTGGTTGCCGACCGGCACACCGTCGTCCGAGCGGGCCTTCTTGTTGCCCGACGGGTAGTAGTCCCAGGTCATGGTGCGCTGCTGGGAGCCGCCCGCCGAGGTCAGCGTGTTCTTCGTCTGCTGGCCGAGATTGTTGTACTCGTAGGCCGTGGTGATGTCCCACGGGTCCTTGGCCGTACGTGTCCAGCCGTTGTCCAAGTACGTGTACTCGGTGACGTTGCGGACCGTCTGGCCATCCGACGGGGGAGCCGAGACCGACTTCAGGTTGCCGACGGAGTCGTACTCGTAGAACACCGAGTCCGGTGAGGAGTAGACCGCTTCGTCCTTGTCGTAGGGCGAGCGCTCCTCCTTGACCCGGTTCAGCTCGTCGTAGACCGTCTCCGACATGAAGTCCGCGTCGTCGTCACCGGTGGCGACACCGCGCGGGGTGGTGGTCTTCGTACGGTTGCCGACCTGGTCGTACGCGTACTTGGTCGTGCGGTAGGTGATGTTGCCGGAGGTGTCCTCCTTGACCGGCACCTTGGACTCCACGAGCGCGCCGCGTTCGTCGTACGCCGCGAGCGACTCGTTGCCCTCCGCGTCGGTCTGCGCGATCTGGAGGCCGTCCTTGTCGTAGCGGACCGAGGTGGCCCACTCCAGGGCGTCGACCGTGCGCTTGACCCGGTGGTTCAGGTCGTATTCGTAGCGCGTGGTGTAGTCGTCGGCGTTCGCGGTGGCGTTCTTGCGCGCGTCCACGACCTTGACGACGTTGCCGACGTTGTCGTACTCCACCGTCGCCTTGTTGCCCTCGGCGTCCACCATCTCGATCGGCTGGTAGATCGCGTCGAACTTGGTGGTGGCGGTGTAGTCGCCCTCGGTCGCCGTCAGGTTGCCCTGTGCGCCGGTACCGGAGACGAGGTTGCCGACCTTGTCGTAGACGGAGGTGGACTTGCGCACCGGACCGCCGGGCTCGTCGGACGGCTTGACCGACTCGATCCGCTGGTCCGCCTTGTCGAACACCGCCGTGGTCTCGGTCCCGTTGGGGGCGAAGGCCTTGGTGATGTTGTCGTTGGCGTCATAGACCGGCTCCGGCGTGACGATGAACTCGCCTGCCTTCTGGTCCTTGGGCTCGCGCTTCTCCAGCGGTCTGCCGAACGCGTCATAGGCCTGGGTGACCTCGGCGCCCTGGGCGTTGGTCACCTTGGTGACGTTGCCTCGCACGTCGTAGACGAAGTGCGAGGGGTTGCCGGCCGCGTCCGTGATGGTCTTCGGGTAGCCGACCGGCTCGAACTCGCCGTACTGTGTGGCGTGCCCGTTGGCGTCGGTCTCCTTGATGACCTGGCCCAGCGCGTCGTACTCCGTGCGAGAGGTGTAGTCGCCCTCGGTGGCGGATGCGACGCCCTTGGGGTCGGTGACCGAGGTCAGGTTGCCCCTGGTGTCATAGCCGAACCGGTAGGTGCGGCCCTCCGGGGACTTCTTCTCGAAGAGGTCCGCGATATGGCCGTCGAGCCCGTAGGAGTATGTGAGGGTCTGCGCCGCGGTGCCGTTCTTGTTGGCCTCGGCGTCCTTCATTTCCAGCGGATAGCCGGTGCTGGTGTCGTACTTCCACGTGGTGACCGCGCCGTTGGCCTCCTCCAGGCGCGTCACATTGTTGTCGGTGTCCCAGGCCGTCTTGGTGGTCTCGGACTTGGCGTTGGTCATCTGGGTGGCGCGGCCGTACCCGTCGAGCACGTACTGCGTGTCGTGGTTCTCGGCGTCCGTCACCTTGGTGTTGACGACCGAGCCCGCCGTGCCGTCCGGATCGGTGTACACATAGCCGGTGGTCCCGCCCAGGCGGTCCGTCAGCGTCTGCGTGTTCCAGTGGAACTTCGGGTCCTCGCCCTCGCTCGGGTAGTAGTAGTCCAGCGAGGTGGAGTTGCCGCGCGGGTCGGTGACCTTGACCAGCTTGGCGTTCTTGTTGCCCTGCTCCATGTCGTACGTGAAGCGGAACACCTTGGGCTGCGCGCTGCCCGCACCGTCGGTGAGGGTGGTGAGCAGGCCCTGGTCGGAGTACTCGAAGGTGACCTTCCGGCCCGAGATGTCGGTCATCGACTTGACGTGGTCGATGATCTTCGGGCTGTTGGTGTCGGCCTTCGTGTAGTAGTCGACCGTGAGCGACTGACGCGCGGCCGGGTCCTCGATGTAGGTGAGGAACTTGACCGGCTTGTTGTTCGACTTGCGCTCGGCGTAGGTGTACGTCTGCGTGTTGCCGTTCTTGTCGACGATCGACGTCAGGTAGCCGTCGCAGTCGAAGAAGAACTGGGTGCGGTCCGGGCGGGTCAGCGACCAGGCCTTCGGGTCGCCGTCCTTGTTCGGGGTGCAGTCCACGCCGCTGCCCTGCCGCAGCAGATAGTGCACGCCCGCCGGGGCCCGCCAACTGCCGTCGTCCTGCTTGCGGAAGATGTGCGCGGTGCCGTCACCGTCGGGGAGGGTGACCTGGGTCGGGTCGGGGTTGGGGTGGAAGTCCAGCGCGGCGCCCAGGCGCAGCGGCATCGCGGCCTGAGCCGACCAGCCGTGGCCGAGGACCGTGTCGGAGGTGTCCTGGGAGTTGTACGCGAACCGGGCGAAGGTGGTGATCCCGCGGCCCGGGTTGGAGAACGCGTTGTACTGCCAGACGCTGTTGCCCGCGTACAGGTTGGTCATCAGCGACGAGCCCGCACCGGTGTTCTTGCCCGCGTAGGAGTAGAACTTCTCCAGACCGAGCTGGTTGGAGGTCGGGTCCTCGGTGCGGACGTTCTGCGCCAGCGGGGCAATGCCCTCGCTGTCGGACAGCCAGATGCCGGTCGTGGTGTTCTTCAGGTCCCACTTCAGCACGTAGTCCAGGCGCTTGTTGCCGGAGTCCGAGTTGATCGGGGCCTTCAGCTTGGCCGGGACGGTGACCGAGTCGCCGGGCAGGACCTCGGCGGGCAGCGCCGTCTGCAGCTGGTTGCCGCCGGTGGTGGCGTCGGTGCCGTCCGGGAGCGACCAGGTGTAGGAGAGCGCGTAGTTGCCCGCCATCCAGGTGCTGGTGGTGGTGTTGGTGAGGGTGACGTCGACGGTGTACTCGTCGCCCGGGGTCATCCGGGACGGCGTGTACGGGGCGTGGTACGTCGTCTCCGTCGACTTCGTCAGATAGGTGACGACCAGCTGCGGGCGCAGCTGCGCCTCCTCGGCCTCGGAGGAGAGGAACAGCGTCCGCTCTCGTGGGCCGGCCGTCGACTCGTCCCTCAGCTTGACCGCGACGCCGTGATTGCTGGACGGGTCCGAGATCCAGCCCTGTGCCAGCGAGGTGAGGTACCACGACTGCCGTGCCGGGTCGTTGGTGACCGTGCCGACGGTGTCGGAGACGGCGGCGTCCATGTCACCGCCGGCCGTGGTCCACGACGTGGTGGGGTTCGCCTCCGTCCAGGACGCGGTCGCCTCGTCGAAGTCACGGGTGAGACCGTGGGCTTCGTAGATCGCGCCGTTCGAGTCTGTCGTGGTCTGGAAGCCCCACATGTCCAGCTTCGCCTCGAGGACCCGGGCGTTGCCCGGGATCTCGCTGACGGTGGGGAACTTCAGCAGGGCACGGGTGTTGCCGTACGTGGCCGAGTTGTTGCCCACCGACAGCCACGGGTGGGCGACACCCGCGTCGGTGAGCGTGTCGTGACCGGTGGACGGCTCCGCCGAGGAGAGCGTGGTGTCGCTCTGCCCGGACTGCAGCACCACCGTGGTGCGGCCGGCCTTGGGCAGACGCACCAGCTCCGTGGCGGACGGGAGGATCTGCCCGTTGGCGGTCTTCACCGCGACCATGTAGTAGTACGCGTCGCCGAACTCCTCGGCGGAGTCGGCCGGGGTGGGCCGGGCCGAGGTGTCCGTGTACGCGCGCGTGTCCTTGGCGACGGGGGAGACCAGGGTCTGCGAGGACGGCGTGAAGTGCTGGAAGACGCTGCGGTGGACCTGGTACTCGACGATGTCGTCGCTCGGCGAGGTCGACGGGTCGGTGTACTCGGGCCAGCTCAGCTCGGCACCGGTGGAGTGGATGACTTTCGGCGGGTTGACGTCGACGCCCTGGTTGCCCCAGGTGAGTACCAGCTTCGGGTAGTTGGCGGCCTCGCCCTTGTAGCCGTACTCGGCGGCCTCGTACCGCGGGCCGCCCTTGGGGGCGCTCGCGGACTCGTCGGCGGCCTTCACCACGAAGCCGTGGTTCTCGTAGGTTCCGTCGAGCCACTGCTGGACAGTCCTGGTCACCGGGAAGGAGTGCCAGGTGTTGACCTCCTGCGGCTGCTTGGTGACCACACCGCCCTTGGTGAAGCGCACCGCGTCCGCCTGGACGGCCGTCGTCGTCGAGGCGGGCCCGTCCCCGAGGACGACCTGCCCGGTGGTGCCGGCCTTGAACGGGTGCTTGCCGAGCGGTTTCCACACGCCCTCGGTGCCGGCCTGCTGGTTGACCTCGTACGTCTTGCTGCCGCCGGCGTACGTCACCGTGTAGGGCGCGTTGCTGGCGCGGTCGAAGGCCGGGACGTAGTGCACGTCGACCTGGTAGTCGCCGTCCTCGGGCAGGCTCGGCCGCCAGGTGTATGTGTCACCGGGCGTGGCGTCCTTGTTGTAGCGGTAGCCCTGGCCGATCGCGTACTGGGTGTACGCGGTGTTGGTGGACGCGGGCCAGGCGCCCTGGGCGGCGGTGGTGCCGGGGTCCCCGTCGTCGACGAGGACCGAGGTGCCGGACAGCTCACCGGTGATGCCCTTGGCGTTGTTCCAGGTGGCGCCCGTCTCGGTCCAGGGAGTGGTGGCCCGGTGGGCCTCCAACTGGACCTCGGTGGCGCCGTTGGTGTGGGTCTGGTCGTAGTACAGCTTTAGTTCGGCCGAATCCAGCCGGGTGTCGGCGGGTATGCCGGACAGGCCGAACCGCAGCAGCGCACGCGAGCTGCCGGTGCTGGTGTTGCCGACCGAAAGACGCCAGAGGTCCGCGTAGTTGGCGCCCGGGTCGTCCGAGGAGATCATCACGTTCGCGGCCTGCGACGGTGTCGGCGCGATCGTCACCGTCGGGTCGACCGTCACCGGGTACTGGCGCTCCGGCGCCGCCAGCCACCTGGCGTCCGGCTTCAGGCTGATGCCGTACGACCCGTCCTTGCCGGACAGGACCTGGCGGACGGCGTCGGTGCCGGTGGTGCCGTACGCCGAGGCGGCGTCCTTCTTCGCGTCCGTCATGAACGGCGCGGGGATCACCAAGGCGGGGACGCCGACGGGGGAGTTCTCGCCGTACAGCGAGATGGTCCCGTTCTTCTCCGGCTTCGGGGTCAGGCCGCCCGTGGTGAGCGTGAACTCGAAGGAAGGCGTGCCCTTCGGACGCTCGTTGAGGACGATGTCCTCCTTCACGCTGCCGTTGCCGACGGTGTAGGAGAGATCGGTCCCCTGGCCCAGGGCGTTCTTGTAGGTGACCTTGTTGCCGTCGACTGCCGGGGTCAGCTTCGCGGCACCGGCGTTCTTCAGGCCGATGGCGACCCAGTGGCCCTTGTCGAGCTCGAAGCGGACCAGCTCACCGGGGCGTGAACCGAAGTAGGTGCGGGCGAGGTTGGTGGTGTTCGCCTTCTCGAAGCCCTTGCGGTCGGTGTCGGTGACCGCGGTGTCGATCGCCTTCCACTCGGCGTCCTCGCCCTTGCCCTTCTCGTACGAGGTGGGCGTGGCCGAGACCTCGGACTGGACCCGCCCGTCCGACATGCGCCAGTGACGGGAGTAGGGCGTCCGCTGGTCCGTCAGCTCTTTGACGCGCTTGGCCTTCGGCGCGTTCTTTGCCTTGGCGAGCTTGTCGTTGGCCGGGACATCGGTGTCGGGGAGCTCTGGCGGATCAGCAGGTTCGGTGTCCCCGTCGGCGAAGAGACCGCGGAGGCTGTCGGCGAGTCGTCCCGTGTCGGGTGGTGCCGCGAATGCCGGTGTCATCGGTGCGACGGTCGCGAGGACCGCCAGCGCCGCACTCGAGGCCAAGAGCCTTACGGCCCGTGGTCTGTGCATCGGTTTCCCTTCGAAGGAACCAAGGACCATCTGCCGGACGGCAGTTGGCAGCCAAGACCTCTAACAAAGGACACCCCGTCCACGTCAACTGCATAGACCATCTACACAACTCACCTAAAAGCCATGGCTGTTGGCATTTGAGCTGCTGTTTTCCTTCTTCTTCACAGGATCTTCCCGCACGTGATGCGTTGACATCAGGCCAATCCTGACCGGGGACCAGGATCCCTTGACAGGGGCCTCCCCACGCCTTTTGGATCGGGCGGGGCCCGTCCGGGCCTGCGGCCGAGGGGAGTTTGGATGAGCAGCGAGACGCGCGAGGCGGGGCCCTCCACGTCGACCGTCGAGCACGCGGGGGCGGACGCGGACGCTCCCGAAACGACCGAGACGGCTGACGCCGGGGCCGGAAGCGACGGACACGGCGGGACTCCCCCGGTCGACACCGAGGACGGCGGCCACAAGACCCACTCCGACCGCCCCGTGCTGATCGCGGCCGTCGGCTTCCTCGTGCTCTGTCTCGGCTTCGTGCTGTTCGGTATGGTGCGCGGCGGCGACGAGGGCAAGGCCGAGCCTAAGATCCCCACCGCGCCGGTGACGTACGAGGTGACCGGCGAGGGGACCGCCGACCTCAGCTACCAGGGGGCGAGCGAGCAGGGCACGGCGGAGACCGTCTCCGGCGCCCGACTGCCCTGGAAGAAGACGGTTGAGGTGCCTCTCGGTCAGAACCCTGTCATCAGCATCACTCTGCGCGAGCAGGGCGGTCAGGCCCGCTGCGCGGTCGCCGTGCGCGGGCGGCACGTGCAGAGCGCCACGGCCAGCGGTGGGTTCGGCCGGGCGACCTGCTCGGCGCCCCTGCCCGCGCCGGCACCCGAGGCGTCCAACTGACCTTTTCTGGTGTTGATGAGTTTGGGTTCTGGTCCAACTTCTGTTTGCGCCGTGAGGCGCTGTTGGTTCGAGTGGAGGTGGAAGACCTGCACCAACCCGCTGTCGCAGCAGCAGGGTTGAAGCTGAGGGCAGCCTGATCCGGGTGCCGGAGCGGGCGAGTAGCAGCGGTAGTAGGCGAGTTCACCGGTGGTGCGGTTGCGGCGGATCAGCAACTGGTGACTGCCGGGCCGGGGCTCGGCCAGGTCGATGATGGCCCAGTCGTAGACGCGGTGGCCCTTGGCGCCGTGCCCGGCCGACCGCTTCTGCCAGGCCCGCTTCGGTACCCTCGCGGCCAGGGCGTCCGCACGGAGCTTCCCGGCGCTGGTGGTCACGTTGGCCGAGCAGGCGACGGCGAGCACGTAGCCCACCTGGCGCTCTTCCAGCGCGGACCGCAGCTTCGGGTTGCCGCCGTAGACCTCGTCCCCCGCGACCCAGCTCACGCGGTGCCCGGCGTCCAGGAACCGGCCGATCATGCTGGCGGCCAGCTCCGGTTTGGTAGCGAAGGCGGTGTCCTCGGCCAGGCCCGCGGCTCGGCAGCGGTCCGGGTCGCACGTCCACGAGCGCGGAATGTACAGCTCCCGGTCCACCGCCGCGTGCCCGTGGCGGCCTGCGTAGACGAGGTAGACGGCGACCTGCGCGTTTTCGATCCTCCCGGCGGTACCGGTGTACTGGCGCTGGACCCCGACGGTGTGCGTGCCCTTCTTCACGTCCCCGGTCCCGTCGACCACCAGCACCGCATCCTCGTCGCCCAGATGCTCAAGCACATACTCACGCACGTCATCACGCACGCGGTCGGCATCCCACCTGGCCCGGCCGAGCAGGTGCTGCATGCCCTCCGGACTCGCCTCCCCGGCCCACTGGGCGATCGACCAGCAGTTCTTGCGCGGCAGGTCCGACAGCAGCCCCAGCACCAAGCCCCTCACCCGGCGCCGGGGCTCCACCCCCGCGAACCGGCCCGCTATCCGGCCCATCAAGACCTCGAACGCCTCCTGCCAGCGGGCAGGGTCTACGCTTTGACCTGCGGCCACCGCACGATCGTTTGTCTTCACACACCGATGATCAGCGGTGGCCGCAGCCTTCCCGCAGCCGGTCCACCAGCAAGATCACGGTCTACCGCTGCAGTACCAAGTCGCGCTGATACCAGGGGCCTGACTTACCACCGAGGTCGGCCGGGCCGGCCGGGCAAACCAGGACAAACCCGGCCTTGATCAGCACCCTCTGGGACGCGACATTCTCGCGGGAGGTGCCCGCCCGCAGGGTGCGCAGCCCGTGCCTCGCCACCGCGAGCCGGCACAGCTCCCGGACGGTCGCCGTCGCCACGCCGCGGCCGGCGACGTGCTGCGCGACCCGGTAACCGAGCTCAGCAGTGCCGTTCTCGAGGTCGTACAGGTTGAACCGGCCCAGAACCGAGCCGTCCTCGGCAACGAGCAAGTAGAAGGCGCAGATGCCGGCCTCCTGCTCGGCCAGCAGGGCGCTGTACCGGTCGGTGAACTTGTCGAAGAAGTCGTCGCCGCGGTCGGGGACCGAGGCAGCGAAGTAGGCGCGGTTCGCCAGCTCGAAGGCCAGGACCGCCGGGGCATGGCCAGCATGCAGCCGCTTCAGCTTGGGCACCGTCCGACCCTAACCGGATGGTGCGTTCAGATCATCCGAGTTTCCGCCAGCAGCAGACAGACAATCCCAAGACCAGGGCGCATAACGATCTACGGCTGGAGTATTAAAGTGACAGTTAGGTGATCCCGACGCACTGAGAGTATCGCATCGAATGCACATGCGAGCAGACTCAGTGATCCTGTGGGCCGCTGGAAGGCCCGTATTCCGGGTTCCACGGAGGCATATCTGCCACAGCAACTCTCCGGCCGTTGCACGTGAGGGCAGAACCTGCGCAGTAGCTGAGGCCCGGCTGATCAGGGGTTTCGGGTCTAGCGCCACGGAGGTGGTGCAGCTGGCGCGGGCGTGATCTAGCCAAACATCAGTGTTGGGTCGAGCATGCTCTACCCGTTGTCCCTTTCGCTATGGAACTTCACTATCCCTGTGTAATTGCCATTGTCGGGCCCACGTGCGTCGGGCGCTTCTCGTTTTCGAGGACTTCCTCCGCAAGTGCGACGAGGAGACGTATCAGTGGAGGCATGAGTCTTCGCCAACGCCCGATGCATGGCGCGAGGACATCCGGGTCCGCCTGGAACGGGATGGGCTTGTGCTCGACGACAGCGGCAAGACCAGGTGGAGCACTCCGCCTGTTCTGGCCCGGGACCTGAGCACGCTGAGCGATGCCTCGGGCATCCAGGGTCATTGAGAAGTGCCGAGGTGGGCGGTTCGCCTACCGAGCACCGGATGTGACGGCTCGTCGACTTCTGTCGGCGCCGACCCTGGACACAGAACAGGCATAGCCGCTAGTGATCATGTGGGTGTCTAGTCCGTATGAGCACCGAGCGACCTCGCCATCGGCGTCCACCGCCAGGACGGCCACACCAAGGTCGGACCGCCAAGACACTACGACGCTTCTCCGGTGGCGGCAAGAAGCTCTGACCTGCGAGTACTTGGCTGGAGCAGCCAAGTCTCCGAGCAAGTCAGCAGCTGCTACGGCACCCGTGCCGTCCACTCGGGTGTGCCGAACTTGGTGCGTACGAGACCCTCTGCCCGTGCCAGCTCCTCAGGGGTCACTGTGCCCTGGGTGAGGCCGTGGCGCTTGCGGAAGGAGTCGATCATGTTGTCGATGACGGCCTCGCGTGGCAGGCCGGTCTGCCGGCGGAGGGGGTCGACGCGCTTCTTGGCGCTTCTGGTGCCCTTGTCGGACATCTTTTCCTTGCCGATGCGCAGGACATCGAGCATCTTGTCGGCGTCGATGTCGTAGGACATCGTGACGTGATGCAGCACGGCGCCGGGGCCTCCGCCGGGGCCCACGATGCGCTTCTGGGCCGCTCCGGCGATCTTCCCGATGTCGGTCGCGATGTCGTTGAGCGGCTGGTACCAGGCCTTGATGCCCATGTCGCCGAGAGCTTCGAGGACCCAGTCGTCCAGGTAGGCGTAGCTGTCGGCAAAGGAGAGGCCGGAGACGAGGGACTGGGGCACAGAAAGCGAGTAGGTGATGGTGCTGCTCGGCTCCGCAAACATAGCCCCGCCTCCCGAGATGCGACGGACCACGGTGACACCGTGGCGTTCGACACCGGTCGGGTCGACTTCGTTGCGCAGCGACTGGAAGCTGCCGATGATCACGGCGGGAGAGTCCCACTCCCACACTCGTAGCGTCGGCGGGCGGCGCCCTGCGGCGACCTCGGTGGTGATGACCTCGTCGAGTGCCATATGGAGTGCGGGGGACTGGGGGGCTTCGTGGATGAGCTGCCAGTTGTAGTCGCTCCACTCGGTGGCCTGCGCGAGGGCTCGGCGTACGGCGACGGCGACGCCTTCCGAGGTCAGGCCCAGCATCACGGTGGAGGCGGGCAGTGCCGCGTCGATGCGGGCGGCGAGCCCTGCGGTGTCGGTGTTGGCCGGGGCGCCCTCCAGGGCCGCGTCGATCGCGAGGATGGCCTCGTCGGGCTCGAGGAAGAAATCGCCGGCGACCCGTACGTTGCGCAGCGCGCCGCCTTCGACGTCCAGGTCCACCACGACGAGCTTGCCGCCGGGGACCTTGTACTCACCGTGCACAGCCATGCCTCCAAAGTCGCCCGACGGGCTTCTACGAATCCACTCAACCAGACATAACCCAGCTGCCATGCGGTTTAATCCGCACATTCACTGTGATGAACCTGTTGACCGGGGTCACACCAAAAGGAAGGCTCCAGTAACTGCCCGCCGGACTGAACTCAAGCCTGCCGGTTCGGCACCTCGGCCCCCACCCGCACCGCGTCGCCGTGCCTGACCCAGGGGACGTGCAGGCCTTCATCACCGTCGTTCAGTCGGCGATGTGAACCCCGTATCCGCGCGCCAGGGCATCGAGCCCATGGTCGTAGCCCTGGCCGACAGCGCGCAGACGCCAGATCGGACCCCTGCGGTAGATCTCCGCGAGCAGCATGGTGCGTTCGGTCGTTGCGGCGTCCAGGGTCGCCCGGGCGAGTGGTGCCCCGCTGCTGTCAGGGGCAGCGCCGATCTGGATTGCGCCGACCGTCCCGAAGGTGGCGGCGCCGTCGAGGGTCGCGGCGACGACGACCTTGCGGGTCGCGGGCGGCAGGGATGCCAGGTCGGCGGCGATGGTCTGTTCGGCTGGGCCGCCGGTGAGGAGCCGCACGGTGCCGGCGGGGCTCTGCGGGGCTTCGTAGAAGATGAAGTCCTCGTCGAAGGCGACCTGTTCGTCCTCGTCGAGGATGAAGGCGACGACGTCGATCTCGCAAGGGCGGTGATGCGGTGGATGCGTCGGTCGTTCTCGCCGCCCGGCAGGAGCACGACGTCGGTGACGCTGGCGGAAAGATTGACTGCTGCGGATCCGCCCAGCTCGACGACGCGCGTACGAGCTGCCGCGGCATCGGCATGGACACCGCCAAGAACCAGTACCCGGCGTCCCGTCAGCGGCTTGTCCGAGGTGCTGACCGAGTTCTCCGGTTGGCGCGGGGCGGGGACGGATGCGCCGGGAGAGAGCGTGGGGAGGGCGGGTGCCTTCGGGGTGGGTGCGGTAGAGGTCGTGGTGGACACCGGCTCCACGGACCGGACTTGTGCCGTTTCCGGCTCCTTCACCGGGGCGACCGTCGCCTCATGAGCTGTTCCGGCCCGTACGTCGGCCAGCAGACGCAGGAAGGTGTGCTCATCGATGACTGGCACGCCTTCGGCGAGCGCGCGCCGGGCCTTCGTCGAATCGGACGCCGGCTCGTTGGTGACCAGCGCGCTGGTAGCTGACGGACGTCATCATGTTCAACCCGGCGGCAACCGCCCGCCCCACCAGCTCCGCCCGGGCGTGGGCGGTCTCACCGGATATCGCGATCTTCATCCCCTGCTGGAGTACGGAGGGCTCGCCCAGTGGCCTTCGTGGACGGCGAGATCGCCCGGGCACAGAACGCCGCGGAAATCTCAGCGGGAAGACCAGGAAGTCCACCTTCGATATGACCGGCGGGGCGCGGAGCATGACGGGCGCCGGCCTGTACACGAAGACCCAGAACTGGGACAAGACCCTGGGTGATCACAAGATCTGGGGCAGCGCCGAAGTCACGTCACAGGGCGACAAATTCACGATGACGATCACGGTACGCGCCATGGACCGCTACGACTTCAACAAGGACATGAAGGACAAGGCATCGGGTGCGTCGGACAACGAGAACGGCCGTTTCGCTACGCTCGGCTGGGCGAAACCGTTCATGGTGAGCGGATCACTTCCCCGAGTCGTCACATGGAAAAGGGGAGACGTGGGAAGCAGCACGGTGGTGACCCATGGCCCGCGGTGACGTCCGTCGGACGCGCAGGGGAGTCATGCTGATCGCGGCAATGGCACTGATCACCGGCTGCGGCAGCGGTGTGGCCGACACGGCGAGTGTCCGGAGCCCCGCGGGGTCCTCGGCCCGCTCGCCGGAGACGGCGGAGGCGGAGCAGACGATCGAGCGGGACAAGGGTCCGGTTCTCGAGCGGTTCCCGGAGTTCGGCGACATCACCGCCGTCGAATGGGTCACGAAGGAGTTCGGGAGGCCGTCGGAGATGGCGGGCCCCACGGACTTCCGTGTCTCGGGCGTGGCGCAGCTAGCGAAGGCCGATGCCGAACGGCTCCAGCAGGAACACGACTGGGTACCGGCCGACGAGGCCCCGGCCACACTGGAGGGGATCTCCTCCAAGGTGCCCAAGGGGGTGGCCTGGGAGGTGAGTGGGGGATTCACCTCCCAGGTGACGGGGGGAGCGTTCGAAGGGACGTTCTTCCTTGATCCCGAGGCCGGGGTCATGGTGTTCGACGCAGTGAATCCGTCGGTCGCCCATCCCTGAGCACTGTCGTAGTAACGCTGGACCGGCCGTCGTTGGAGGCGCTGTGAAAAGTAGGTTCGCGTTCCGTATGCGGGGGAATGGTCTGGGATGCCTGGCGGCCGATTTGGAGGCCGAGCTCCGGGCGGTCGATGCTCGGCCCGAGCACAGCACGACGGTGTACGGCGGCATCTGGCTCACGCTGCCGCCGACCGGAATCTACTGGAAGGATTTCGCCTGGCTTGCCTTCGGTGCTTCGCTGATGCAACGGCAGCTGAGTGAGGCGTACCCCGGTGGCGTCCAGATTCAGGTGCACAATCTCGTTTACCGTTCCTAAACAGTGTCCAGGAGTGAGCCTTGTACCCACGTCCCGGAACTGCGCGCATCCCGAACGGTTTTGGATGCGCTGGTGACTCTGCTGCGCAATTCCTGGGTCAGGCTGCGAGTCGGTAGGCGAGGCGTTCGAGGCGGCTGCTGCGGGTGTGATGCTGGTCGTGTCCGGTCCAGTGGGCGTCGAGTCTGATCACGTTGAGCGCGGTGGCGGAGAAGGCGTGTTGGAGGCGAACTTTCGGCAGTCCGCGGTAGCGGGCCCGGCGTATGCCGGTGATGTCGAGGGCTTGATTGATAGTGCCTTCCACGCCCGCTCGCAGGGCGTACTTGGCCTTCCAGCTCTCGGTCTTCTGCTCGGCGCGGGCCTGGGCGAGGGCTTCTTCTGGCTCTCTGGGGCGCAGGGTGAGCATGCGGCGGCCTTTCGCGGAGCTGGTGCACTGGTCCCGGAAGGGGCAGGGGCGGCAGGTGCGGACGCCGAAGGTGATGACGATCGCGTCCGTTCCGTGCTGTTTCACGGGGTTCCAGTGCGCGCTGCTCTGGCCGGCGGGGCAGCGGACCTGGCGGGCCTTCCAGTTGATGGTGAAGGCGCTCTTGTCGAAGCCGGTAGCGGCCTTGGCCTGGTGCGAGTGGTCCAGCAGGACCGGGGTGACCATACGGGTGCCCTGTTTCAGCGCGGCGGCGATGAGGTCGGCGGATGGATAGCCGGAGTCGAGGTAGTGCTCGGCGGGCCTGATGCCGTGCTCGGCCAGGCGCTGTTGGACCGCGGCGGTCGCTTTCACATCGGGCACGGTGGCATCGGTGGTGCACACGTCCGTGATCAGATTCGGTGCCGCCCGGACACCGGCTTCGGCTTCGGCTTCGGTGGGAGTGTCGCAGGTCTCGGTGAGGTGGACCTTGTAGCCCATCCAGAACAGATCCTCGCCCTTGGCCGCCCAGCGTGCGTCCGCGTCGTAGGGGGAGGCGAGGCGGCGATGACCGGGCGGGACACCCTCGTCGTCGGCGGCCCGCTTCTTGATCACCTCCCGTCCCCTGGTGTCGGTGCTCAGGCAGTAGGTCTGGACGAGGATCTGCCGCAGGATCTGTACGGACTCGATCTCACGGATCCATGGGGGTGTGCCGGGTGACCAGGCCGCCCGGCACAACGCCAGCGCGTCCTGGCCGAAGACCTGCGCGAGCCGGTCGCGTTTCGTCTGCGAGGCGGGCATGCGCCAGCCGTCCACCCGCGGCCCGTACCGGTGAGCGAACTCGGCGACATCGACCTGTCCGGCCAGCCACGACGGCGCCGCGACAGCCAGGGCCTCCAACGCCGCCCGCACACTCTCCCCGGCCAGCTCGAGGCGGTTCAAGTCCCGCACCGCACTGATCACATGGGTGGAATCGGTCCGCTGCTTGCCCCCGGCCGCGACCAGCCCCTCCTCCTGGCAGTACTCAAGGAGACGATCGAAGATCACCTGTTCCATGCCGTTGTCGGCCAGGCGGGAACGGAACCTGCTCAGCACGCTGGCATCGAAGCCGGTGTCCGTCAGCTCCGCCCCGAGCGCGTACTTCCAGTCGATCGCCCGCACCGCCATCGCCGCGGCCTGCCGATCGGTCAGATCCTCGGCGAACTGCAACACCGTGACCAGGCACAACACCCCCGGAGACAGACCCGGAGCCCCACGCACCCCGAACGCCGACGCGAACGGCTCGTCCGCGAAGACCTCCGCGAGCCGGTCTCGCACCCGCATCGCCAGGCTCCCCCGCGGGAACGCCGCCCGCGCCACCATGACGGTCTGCTCCGGGACTTCCGGCAGCCCCTTCGGCCGCATCGACATCCACACCACCCCCACGGCCGCACGACAGGACAACGACCACACGAACGATCATCGCGCGCCCACCCTCACCCCCGCACGGAATTGCGCAGCAGAGTCGCTGGTCCCCCGCGTTCTCGTTGTCCCTGTCCGGCGACGCGCATCGTGTGCACGCTCCGCGACGGGGCGGCGGGTTTCCTCACGCCCTCGGTCACCATGATCGGCCTGGAGGGTCCGATGCCCAGCACCATCACTCTGGTGATGCTGGGGCGGTGCCGTCCGTCGCCGGATCGGGTGCCCGAGGGCGCGTCTGCCAATGGCCACCGAGGCGGCGTCATGGCGAGTCATGCTGCGAGTCTTGCTGATCAGGGGCTTGCGCCAGTGCTGGTCGCCCCACATCGAGGTGTATGCCGGGTCGACGGCGACGATGGCGATGCCGTGTTCGGCGGCCATGGAGACGATGCGGGCCTTGAGGTTGCCGGTGGGCATACCGGAGATGAGTTGCCGGAACCGCTTCTTGCGGCCGTGCTTCTCGCGGGTCTTCTCGGCGGCGAAGTCCAGGTTTTCGATGCCGATCGCCTGCGCGCCGGTCTGCTTGGTCCAGTGCAGGAGGCGGGTGAGGGCGTGCCGGATCTGGGCGTCGCGGTGGTCGGCGGTGCCGGACAGGTCGTAGTGGAAGCGGCGCGGGTCGCCGACCGGGTTGCCGTGCCGGTCGAGCCGGTAGGCGGCGAAGTGGTCGGCGTTCGTGTCGACGCCGACCATGCCCTTGGCGCGGGCGGTGGCCGGCGGCATCGTCTGCACGGCGGGCCTGGTCCACGAAGCGGTCAGGTACCAGCGGCCCCGCTCAACGTGGTAGTGGATGCGGTAGGCGACGGCACGGTTGGCCTCGGTGCGGTCGCGCCACTCGTCCCCACGGTGCGCGAACGCGACCTTGGAGGCAAGAACGTACCGGCCATGCTTACTGTTGGCCAGGTGGGCGAGCGGGGCGGGCATCTTGATCGACACTTCGCCGTCAGGAGTGACGCGGATCGTCTCTCGACTTTCGATGTTCTGACAGGTTTGGGTGATCAGGCTGCGCCGGCTGCGGCCCACGCCTGTTGGACGGCGCGGATTTCCTCATCCGTGGGCCGGCCTGGGCGGGTGGGCGTAAATCGGGCGGCGATGATCACCCGGCGGAGCTTGGCGGCCATGTCGGACAGGGCCGGCTCGGCCTTGGTGGTGTACCACGGGGCCCGCTCGCGGCGCTCGACGACGTCGCGGGGGTGGTGGCCGTGCAGCGCGTACCAGGCCACGGTGATCGTGTAGCAGTACAGACCGAACGGGACGGTGCGCTCGACGGCCGAGCGGGTGCGGTTTTGGGCCTGACCGACGCCGAGCAGGTCGCGGGCCTCGGCGAAGGTGACCTCGATCGACCAGCGTGACGCGTAGCGGGCGATCAGGCCGGCCGCGCGGGTGGTGAGGTCGGTGGTGACCAGCGCCAGGTCGTAGCCGGTGTCGGTGGTGTCGTCGCGCAGGAGGATCACGCGGACGGTGCGGGTGTGGAAGGAGCCGTACCACAGGCAGGTGGTCTCGGCCAGGTGCACGGTGTCGGTCCGCTGATACCGCTTGACCTCGGTCCTGGTGAAGGCGGCGGTGGTGGCCAGGTCCTTGGGTGTGCCAAGGCGTTCGCCCTTGAGGGCGGGTCGGCCGCGGCGCCCGGTGGGCGGCGGGGCCAGGTCGTACAGCACCGCGCTCGCGGGCAGGCGGGTGGTGAACGTGCAGGTCGCGGGCAGGTCGCGGAGCGCCTTGCCGTGGTAGGCGGCGTCCGCGACGACGTGGATGCGCCGCCCGTGGTGGCAGGCGGCCAGCAGGCGGATCATGGACGCGGCGAGGCCGACCTTGGACTGCTCCTGCTTCGGGCGCCACAGCCGGGCCATCACCGGCAGGCACACCGGCCTTGCCAGGAACGGCAGTTGGACCACGATGCCGACCACCACGAAGCAGGTCCCGCGCCCGACCGGCTTCGGACCCCGGGCCGCGCCGTCGTGCTGCCAGGCCGCGCCGAAGACTTTCTTCCCGCGCCGCTTGAACAGCGTGTCGTCCACCGCCACTGTCAACACCCCATCTGCTGGCAGGAGTTGGCGCACAACCAGATGGGAGAGGGAGATGCCCAGCAGGTCGGGGTTCCAGCTCGCGCGGGAGAAGAAGGCGTGGGCACGGTCGTGGGACCAGGCGCGCGTCAATCCCGCGCCCGTCACCATGCCGGTCACCGTGCCCCGGCCGGTCTGCGCGATCAAGCCCGTGACCAGCGCGGCGAAGGTGGTGAAGGTCGGTGTGGTGAAACAGCCCCGCAGGAACGTCAGCACCGCCAGCAGCGAAGCGGGTACGGTCGTGTCCGGAAGCATCGGCGGGTCCCTCTCAGCAGGCGACGCAAGCACCGCCGATGCTTCTCTGCTGTCCCGCCCCGCACCGCCAGATCAGGCCCCCATCACCCACCCGAGCGACCCCAACGACGATCAACGGAAACGTCGAAAGTCGAGATCGTCTCGTTCCCGAAGCGTTTTCCGGACTCGCCGTCTGCGGCGAGGAACCAGCGCTCAGCCTCCCAACGCTCACGCCACTCGCGCTCGGTGAGCTGCGCGGCCTGAAGGTTGTGCCGGTTCTTGAGCAGCCGCCGGCCGCCGCGAACGACACGGACATGTCCGGTCTTCCAGTCGTCGCGGGCCACGTCGAGGCGGTGTTCCAGGGTGGCCAGGCGGCGGGACTTGTGGAACCACTCGCCCTTGGACCGGTACCCGCCCGGCCCCCGCTTGCTGCCTTTCTCCCCGATCGGGAGGGACAGGCGGTGTCGCAGCGTGCGGATACCGGCCTCAAGGTTCTGGACATGGGCGAGCAGGCAGCGTCGGGCCAGGCCGTACTGGTCATGCGTGGCCTTCGTGATCGCACCCGCGATACGCGACGACGACTGCTCGGTCAGGTCACGCTTGCGGGACGCCCACGCGTCGTTGTCGTGCTTGTGCCCGGCTTCGCAACGGGCCTTGAGATCGAGACAGGCCAGGCGGCCCTGGTGCTCGCCGACCAGACGCAACACCTTCTCGTCCTTTGGTGTGAGGTGCTTGAGGCGGTCGCGTAACGCCACACCGGACGGGCCGACAGCAACGAACGGCAAGTCGATGGTACGGAGCTGCTTCTTCTTGTCAGCCATCGGCAGCCGCCGCTTCCAGTGCCTTCCTGGCACGGTTCTTCGCACTGCGGCGGCCGTACAGGCGAGCACAGAACGAGGTCAGAACCTCCACCATGTCGCGCACCAGGTCGTCTTCGACCTCGCCGTCATCCAGCACAACGAGTCGACGGCCGGTTGCAGCCAGAGCGGCCTCAACGAGTTCGACGTTCATACGGCCCAACCGGTCTTTGCGCTCCACCACTACCGTGGTCACCGCAGGGTCGGCCAGCAGGCGACGGGCCTTGGCGCGGGCGCCGTTCATGCCCGAAGCGATCTCGGATTCGACGCGCACGACCTTATGCCCGGCCTTCGCGGCCCATGCCGACAAGCGTGCGGTCTGCCGCTCCAGATCGGCCTTCTGGTCATGGCAGGAGACACGGGCGTACAGGCCCACGCCACCGGTCACGGACGGTGAGGTGTTCGCATCGATGTTCACCAGGATCGTGCGCGGCCCCACTCGCTCCGCAGGGACCGGCAGCGTGCCCTCACGGAACCAGCGGTACGCAGTACGCGGGGCGACCCCCTGCGCGCGCGCCCATTCCGTCAGGTTCATACACCAGATCATACGACACTCCTGACACCTGAAGGACACTCATGGACACTTAGTCGAGAGCAGTTCCTGACCCCCTGGCCGACTACAAGCTCGAGGTCGCCGCGGTGTGCATGACGGGATGGCTCCGCGAGCAGCTCGACGCACCGGACCCGGGCATCGTGGTCAGGGCTGACCCGGAGAGAGGTGCGCTCGTATTCGAGTGGGGCGACCTGGTGGGGGACCCTTTCACGGAGTAGGCGCAGCGCAGGACGCGCGGGTCTGTCCTCGTCCTGCGGTCCGTACGTCCTGTTCACGCCATCCCCGTTGAGTACGGACTTCGCCATGAATCCCCTTGGTCCGGCGGGCAAGGGGTGGGCGTGCCGTGTGCGGACGGCACGCCCACGCCGCTGAGAACCTACAGGTCGAACTCAGTCGGCGAGATGCCCACCGCGAAGCAGGCTTCGCGGACCACGGCACGTTCGGACTGGTCGAAGTGGCCGTCGGCGCCGCCGATGACGATGCCGATCTGAACGACAGCACGGGCCTCGGTGGGTTTTTTGCTGACCTTGCCGATGGTCTGCAGGATGCTGACCTTTCCGAAGTCGAAGTCGGAAGTCAGCTTTTGGCAGTACTCGTTGAACCGGCGTTGCAGATCGTCGGCGGGAAAGTTCTGCAGGACGTCGTTGCCTGTGATCAGGGCGGCGACCCGCTGCCGCTCGGTGGGGTCGATGGAGCCGTCGGCTGCGGCGACGAGGGCGCACATGGCCATGCTCGCGTCGCGGAAGGCGCCGCTCTTGAGGTCGTTCTTCTTGGCGTCGAGCTGGGATTGCATCGTTGAGGCCGATTCCTTGATGCGGTCCCACAGTGCCATGCGGGTGCTCCAGGTGTGGTTGTTCTGTCCGGCAGGTGGGGTGGTTCTAGAGGTGTGTGGCGACGGCCGGCAGCAGATCCTGGAAGGTGCGCCCGTCGGCCGGGGCGCCGATGGCGGCCATCTGCCATCCCGTACCCGACCGTTGCACCTTGGCCATGATCTGAGCGGTGTGGCGCCCGCCGCCGGTCAGTGTGTAGCGGGCCAATTCCTGACCGGTGGTCTCGTCGACCAAGCGGCAGAAGGCGTTGTCGACCTCTTCGAATGTCTGGCCGGTGAAGGAGTTCACGGTGAAGACGATCTGGTCCACGTGGGCCGGTACGCGCGACAGGTCGACGACGATCGATTCGTCGTCGCCGCCCTGGCCCGCGCCGCCGACCCGGTTGTCGCCGGTGTGCCGGACCGACCCGTCGTCGCTGGTCAGGTGCTGGAAGAAGACGACGTCTTGCGGAGTCCTGCCGGCGAAGAGGACGGCCGAGGCGTCGAGGTCGATCTCGCGGGCAGTCAGCCGGGCAAGGAAGCCCTTACGGGGGGCGGACTTCCAGCCCAGCCCCATGCGTACGACGGTGAGTTCGCCGCCGCCGGACTTGGTGAGGCTGATCTGCTGGCCCTTGGACAGGTTGACGGTCATGGCTCCACTCTCGGCAAGGTGCGGTGCTGGGGGCTGGGGAGGGACGGGCCGAGCCCGGTCAGAGGATGACTCCGAAGTCCGCGACGATGCCGCTGAGGCCGGAGGCATAACCCTGCCCGACAGCACGGAACTTCCACTCGGCTCCATTGCGGTACAGCTCCCCGAAGACCATGGCCGTCTCCGTGGAGGCGTCCTCGCTGAGGTCGTAGCGGGCGATCTCGGCTCCACCTGCCTGGTTGACCACGCGGATGTACGCGTTGCGGACCTGCCCGAAGCTCTGGCCCCGCCCCTCGGCATCGTGGATGGAGACCGGGAACACGATCTTGGCGATGTCGGCCGGTACAGCGGACAGGTCGACCTTGACGATCTCGTCGTCTCCTTCGCCCTCCCCGGTGAGGTTGTCGCCGGTGTGCTCGACCGAACCGTCCGGGCTCTTCAGGTTGTTGTAGAAGACGAAGTGCTCATTGGACTTCACCTTCCCGGCCGCGTCGCACAGCAATGCGCTGGCGTCCAGGTCGTAGTCCGTTCCGGTGGTCGTACGGACATCCCAGCCCAGACCGACGAGGACTGCGGTCAGCCCGGGTGCCTCCTTGGTCAGCGAGACATTTCCGCCCTTGGCGAGGCTCACACCCATGGACTTCTCCCTCTACTACGCATCGGTGTGCCCGCACGTGACTGTGCAGGCACCGAGTGACAACAGTCGAAATCTACAGCACTGTAGAGTTGATGTGAGGGGCGCAAGCCGGGGACTCACCGATCGCGTGAGGTGCCCGAGGGGCTGGGTAGTATGCCCCGGCGCCCGGCAGTCGTACGACCGGTATCGGGCAACGGTACGAAAGGGGCCGCGTCGTGGGCGCAGAGGGAGACGGCCGCGCGCGGGAGCCGCGCGCCCGCCGGCGCGGACAGGGCGAGCTCGAAGCGCAGGTGCTGTCCGTGCTGGGCGAGGCCACCGAGCCCGTCACCGCGGCTTGGGTGCAGGAGCGCCTCGACGGCGGTTTGTCGTACAGCACGGTCATCACGATCCTGACGCGGTTGCTCGACAAGCAGGCGGTCGCGCGCACCGGTTCGGGGCGCCCGGTTCTGTGGCAGTCGACGGCGAGCGGTGCAGGGCTTACCGCTTTCCGTATGCGGCGGCTCCTCGATCAGCGTGACGACCGGGATGCGGTGCTGTCCAGCTTCGTCTCTGCCCTGTCGCCGGACGACGAGGACCTGCTGCGGTCGCTGCTCAACGAGACCGGTCCAGAACCTTGCGACCCGCCTACGGATGAATCGGAGAGTTGAACCGATGGGCGTCTTCGTCTATCTGCCCCTCGTTCTGCCTCTGACGGCGCTGCCCATCGCTCGCCTGGCCGAGCAGCACCTGCACCCGCGAAGCGCCGCCCGCCTCCTGACTGGCATTGCTGTGATTCTTGCCTCATGCAGCACCCTCTGTCTCGGCCTTCTGGTCGTGGTCGGTACCGCCCAACTGCCGGGCAACCCGCTGCCCGACGGCTGGTCGGACGACGAGGTCCGGGAGGCTGTTCCGCACGACAGGATCGCCGGGAAGACGTCGATCGTCGCTCTCGCGCTCGTAGCCACGGCCTGCGCGTCCACGGTGCGGCGCCACTTCCGTTTCCGTTCCCGTGCGCACAGGGCACTTGCGGAGCTGCCTACGACGTCCGAAGTGGCCGTTCTGCCCGACAGCGTGCCGTATGCCTACGCGTTACCCGGCTCACCGGGCAGGATCATGGTTAGTTCTGCCATGCTCGCCTGCCTGACGACGGCTGAGCAGCGTGCACTCCTCGCGCACGAGCGGGCCCATCTGACTGGTCGACACCACCGCCTGTTGCTCGCCGCACAGTTGGCTGGCTGCGCCAACCCGCTCCTGCGACCACTGCGCGCGGCCATCGCCTACAGCACGGAGCGCTGGGCGGACGAGGAGGCCGCTGTCGACACCGGAGACCGGCGGCTCACGGCACGCGCGGTCGGTAAAGCGGCCCTCATTTCGCACCGTGCCACTGCTCCTGCCGTCGCCGCCTTCGCCGCGGCCGGGCCTGTCCCTCGGCGGGTGGCCGCACTGCTGGGTCCAGTCCCGCCGGAGCGGGGCTGGCCACCGGCTCGCACCTCTACGGGGATCGCGGCGTTCATTGCCGCGGCGGGAACGGCAGTGTCCACCCTGTCCTCGCTGAACGCGGCCTTCGCGCTGTTCGTCGTACTCGAAGCGGCGACGCCGCTGTAGTCGTGGCGCCGGGTTCGCAGAACCCGGCGGAAGCCCGGTGTGCATCGCAGCGCATCGGCGGCCGCGAAGCCGATCAGTACTCCGGACACCGTGGAGGCCGCGAAGGTGCTGAGCGCCGGCAGCCCACGGTTGGCGAGGGCGAACTGCAGGGCGGCCACGATCGGTACGTGGATCACGTACACGGCGAAGGAGCCGGCGGCGAGGGCTTGAGTGAACCGGCTCTCGATCGTTCTTCGAGGACGCCGAGTTCCGCCGGAACAGCGGCTCCTGGCAGCAGCGGACCATCGGTGAGCTCGCCGCCGGCCGGACGTTCGAAGACCTGCTGGCCCCATCCGTGCACACCTGTAGCCGGGCCGGCGGGAGCTGGGAAGTAGTAGCTGGTCAGTCCCGGGAGTTGCCGAACAGGAGGCGGTATCCGATGAGCAGGACGAGGGAGCCGCCGATAGCCGCGCCCCAGGTGGTCAGGTCGAAGAACTGCTTCTCCACCGGGCGGTCCAGGAACTGGGCGGAGATCCAGCCGCCCACGAAGGCGCCGGCGATGCCGATGACCGTCGTACCGATGAAGCCGCCCGGATCGCGGCCGGGAAGCAGGATTTTGGCGATCGCACCCGCGAGGAGCCCGAGGATGATCCAGCTGATAATGCCCATGTCGTTGTCTCCTTACCGGGCCGTGTTCGGAATCGTCTCCCGCTCGACCGGCCGTCGTGTGTTGCTCGGTTGCGCAAACTACAGATACCCCGAGGACGCAGGTCAGGCACCAGCGGTTGCGTGTTCTCCGGGTGTGGGATCAGCAAGGGAACACTCACTTAAAATATTGCGCAACTGTCGAACTCAACGTCTCGGGGCCGCGTTGAGCATGACGAGCGCGGATCGCCGGAGCAACTGCGGAGGAAGTTCATGGGTGTGCCCCTGACCAAGGGCGGCAACGTCTCATTGAGCAGTCAGGCCCCTGGCCTGACTGCCGTGACGGTCGGGCTGGGATGGCGGGTGGTAGCCGGCTGCGATCTGGACGCCAGTGCGTTGCTGTGCGACCAGGCAGGGAAGGTTCTGTCCGACCAGCACTTCGTCTTCTTCAACAACCCGAGCAGTCCGGACGGCTCGGTCCGGCATTCCGGAAGCGGAAGCACCGGCGCTGGAGGGGACGACGAACAGGTCCATGTCGACCTCGCCAGGGTTCCGGCCGACGTCGCGAAGATCGTCTTTCCGGTGTCCATCTACGAGGGTGCGGCCCGTGGCCAGAGCTTCGGGCAGGTGCGCGGCGCCCACATTCGCGTGGCCGACCAGGAGGGCGGGGTCGAGCTTGCGCGCTACGACCTGGTGGCCGGAAGCCTGTCGACGGAAACCGCGATGGTCTTCGGCGAGTTGTACCGGCATGGTGCGGAGTGGAAGTTCCGCGCGGTAGGGCAGGGCTATGTCTCCGGGCTCGCGGGCATCGCCACCGACTACGGCGTCGACGTCCTGCGTGAGACGCCGGGGCCGGAGTCCACAACTGCGGCGCCGGCCTCGGCGGACGGCGAAGGTATCAATGCGTTCGCACCGACCACGCCTTCGGTACCGACACCGACCGTTATCGTGCCGCAGCTACCGATGGCCGCCGAACCACCACAACCGACAGGGAGTTCTCCCATGACCTGCTTCTTCGATCCCGGCCATGGTCCCGGCATGACGCCCGTGACGTGGTCTCCGCAGTGGGGTGTGCCTCGGCAGATCCAGGTATGCGGCGGCTGTGCCCAACGGGTGCAAACCACCCCTCCGCCGTACTACACCCCGCCCCAGCCCGGATATCCCCAGCCCGGCTTTCCGCAGCAGCCGCAGGGTTACCCGCAGCAGGGCTATCCGTCCCAGCACGCGGACCACCAAGACCAGCAAGGTGGCCGCAGATTCGGCACGGGTGCGCTCATTGGCGCCGGTGCGGCCGGTCTGGTCGGAGGTGCGCTGCTCAACGAGGCGCTCAGCGACGATGAGCCGGAAGTGGTCGTGAACAACTACTACGAGGACTGACCGGCCGATCCTGTCGCTGCCCGCCCGGTCACCTCGTCGGATGGCCGGGTGGATGCGCGGGCATTGGCTGGATGATCTGGACGGGCACGGACGCCGGGTGTCGGACACCTAGACTGGACCAAGGCACGGGACGGTGACCAGGACGGGACGGGAGCGGGTTGTGGCGGCAGACGTTGGTGGCTCCGAGGATCCGCCGGCCGGGGTGCTGGACGAGGCAGCCGCTGCGTTCGGGTTGCTGGCCTCTTCGGCGCGGCTGCACATCATGTGGGCGCTGGCGCAGAGTGAGAGCGATGTCACCCACCTCGCGGTCCGGGTGGGCGGGGCTCTGCCCTCGGTCAGCCAGCACCTGACGAAACTGAGACTTGCCGGTCTCGTACGCTCCCGCCGGGATGGCCGACGCCAGGTCTACTACGTCGACGATCCCGATATCGTGACCGTGGTCCGGCTGATGGTCGGCCAGTTGACCGCACGTGCCGAAGGAGCGTCGGCGCCGGCGGGCCGACTGCGCGAAACCGGTGCCTGAGAACTCCGCGACTGCGGGAACGGGCTCGGAGATGTCCGGGCCCGCAGTCGCGTCGGCGCCGGGTAACGGCCCCGTCGGTGGCGACGTCGTACGCGAACGGGCGGCGCCGACCGTGCTTGAGGTGCTGCGGCGGCTGGACAGCGGGCCGCGCGGGCTGATGGAAGTGCAGGCTGAGGAGCGTCTGAGCCGGTTCGGCGAGAACATCCTGCCCGACCGGCGGCCGGGTTCCTGGCTCGGGCGTTTTCTGCGCAGTCTGCGGGATCCGTTTACTGCCGTGCTGCTGTGTCTTGCCCTGGTTTCGGCGCTTGTGGCCTCCTGGGGAACCGCGGGCGTGATCATGGTGCTAGTCGTGGTCAGTTGCGTGCTGCGTTCGTCCGGTGAGCATCGGGCGGCGGGGGCGATGACGACGCTGCGGGCGTTGGTCGCGACCACGGCGACCGTGCTTCGGCGCGCCGACGAGGACGCACCGTCCGTGGCCCGGGAGATCCCGGTCGACCAGCTGGTGCCGGGAGATGTGATCCGCCTCGGCCCGGGCGACTTGGTCCCGGCCGATGTACGGCTCCTGCGGGCCGGCGGGCTGAGTCTCTACCAGGCGGCGCTGACCGGGGAGTCGGCACCGGTCGCCAAGTACCCCGTCGACGCGCCGCCCCCGGTCGCGGGCGGGATCTTCGAGCAGCCGCAGATGTGCTTCCAGGGCAGCAGCGTCGCCGCCGGAAGCGGCACCGCAGTCGTCGTGGCGACCGGGGCGCGCACCGCTCTGGCCGACAGGTACGAGGAGCGCGGGCACCGCGAGGCGAGCGCCTTCGACCGGTCCGTGCACGGCATCTCCTGGATCCTCATCCGGTTCATGCTGCTCACTCCGCCGCTCGTGCTGATGGCCAACGCGGCGCTGTTCGACCGGGGCCTGGAAACCCTGCCGTTCGCCGTCGCGGTGGCGGTCGGTCTGACCCCGGAGATGCTGCCGGTCATCGTCACCACCTGCCTGGCCCGCGGCGCATCACTTCTCGCCCGCTCTCACGGGGTGATCGTGAAGCGGCTGCCCGCGCTGCACGATCTCGGCGCCGTCGATGTGCTGTGTCTGGACAAGACCGGCACACTCACCCTGGACCGGCCGGTTGTGCAACGTGCTCTCGACGCCGAGGGCAAGGACACGTCCGAGGTGTTGCACTGGGCCTCCGTGAACGCCTGGTGGACCCTTCAGCTCGCCGACCTGCCCGCGCCGGACGCCTTCGACGAGGCGATCTTGGAGGCGGCCGACGTGGACGCGGCGGAACGCTACGACGGCACAGCAGCCCTCCCCTTCGACTCGGTACGTCGACTGACGACCGCCGTCGTACGCACCCCCGGGTGCCTCGGCATCCACACCCTGGTGGTCAAGGGCGCGGTCGAATCCGTACTGGAACGCTGCGTGCTGGAGGGCCGGGAGCGCGAGCGTCTGCTCGCGCTCGCGGCCGAGCAGGCGGACAGCGGTCTGCGAGTGCTGGCGGTCGCCACCGCCGAACGACCCGCCCGCACCCGCGACTACACCCCGGCGGACGAACGCGGCTTGACCTTCCGGGGCTTCGTCACCCTGCGGGACGCGCTCGTACCGACTGCGGCCGATGCCCTCAAGGCATTCGCCGACCAAGGTGTCACCGTCAAGGTCCTCACCGGTGACCACCCCGGTACGGCGGCCCGTGCCTGCCGCGACTTGGGCCTCGCCCCCGGAGACGTACGGACCGCCGACGACATCGACGCTCTCACCGACACCGAACTCACCGAACTCGCCCGCCGTACCACCGTCTTCGCCCGCTGCACACCGCAGCACAAGGCCCGCATCACCACCGCCTTGCGCGCCGGCGGACACACCACCGGATTCCTCGGCGACGGCATCAACGATGTGCCCGCGCTGCACGCCGCCGACGTAGGCATCTGCCCGCGCGACGCCGCGGACGTGACCCGGGAAAGCGCGGACGTGGTGCTGGCCGACAAGGACCTCACCGCGATCGACCACGCCATCACCGCAGGCCGGTACTCCAGCGGCAACATCGCCACGTATCTGCGTACTACGCTCTCCTCCAACCTCGGCAACGTCGTCGCGATGCTTGCCGCGGGCCTCCTCCTGCCCTTCCTGCCGATGCTCCCCGCGCAGGTCCTGGTGCAGAACCTGTGCTTCGACGCCGCTCAGCTCGCCTACGCCTATGACCGTCCCGTACGGAATGCGCTGCGGCGGCCCACGGTTCTACGCCCGCGGGACTTCCTGCGCTTCATCACCGGCTTCGGCGTGCTCAACGCAGTCGCTGACCTGGCTACTTTCGGCGCGCTCGCGCTGGTCCTGCACGGGTCGGGGACGGGAGGCGACGAGGCGGTTTTCCACTCCGGCTGGTTCACCGAGAACCTGCTCACCCAGGCTCTGGTGATGCTGCTTCTGCGCCTCGGCCGGCGCGGCGCCGAAGGCCGGACGTCGGGACCGGTCGGCCGGGCTGCGGCCGTGCTCGCCGCTACCGGACTTCTTCTGCCGCTGTCCCCGCTCGCGCCTCTGCTCGGTATGGCACCGCTGCCGGGTCTCTATTACCCGTTGCTCGCTGCCGTTCTCGCGCTCTACGCAACCGCGCTGAAGGTGGTCAGGGCACGCTACGAGCGATCCTGAGCAGCTCCTCGGGCAAGGTGCCGTCTATCAACGCGCTGCCACGAAGACACGCCCGTCCGCTACGTTCAGGACGAGGAACTGAAGGGTGAAGGAGGAGAGGCAATGGCGGAATCTCGGGGCCGGTGGCTGCCCGGCAGCCAGGCCCAGTCCTACCTCGACAGGCTCCATGCCAACTGGTCCAAGGCAGGGACAGCCATCGCCCGTAGGCCCCGTTGACGATCGTCGACGGGACCAGAGTCGGCCAAACGTATGTTGCACTGCCGGGAGGGTAACCCCTGTGCCATGGGGACCGGTGTGAAGAACTCCGAAGCCCCCAGGCACACTCTAGGTGTCGCAGCCCCGTCGTCAAAAGGGATGATCCACACATGATTACGCTCAAGAAGGAAGACGGCCCGGCGGATCTGGACGGAGTGACTCATCTGTCCATCGGAGTGTCCTGGGACCCCACTGCTGGCAGCAGCGGCGGGGTGATGGGGATACTCCGTCGCAAGTCCGGTACCGACCTCGACCTGATTGCTATCGCGATGCAAGGCGGAGACCCGGTGCGCCTGGCCGGCCTCGACTCCCTCGACCCGATGGGCAACGGCTCACTGGTGCACAGCGGCGACAACCAGACCGGGCACGGGGACGGGGACGACGAAACGGTGACCGTCGAGTTCGCGCGGATCCCGTCCCACATCACGTCGATCGTGTTCGTCGCCGCCGCCTACAAGAAAGGCAGTTCCTTCCAGAAGGCACGCAACATCAGCTTCAAGGTGTACGACGCGACCGGGGGCACCTCCCAGCAGGTCGCCGACATCTGGCCGAGCCTGCTCACCCAGGACAACGGTTGTGCCGTGGCCAAGGCCATGCGCGTGGGCGACAGCTGGAAGCTCGAAGTGATCAATACGACGGGGAAGATCAAGCAAGGCAACGAGCACGCCCTGATGCGCTTCGCCGTCAGCAAGTAGTATGTGATGCCCCGCCCCGGTCCAGGTCTACGTCTGCTCGGTGGACCGCCGGGTGGTCTCGTGTTCGCCGATGCTGACCAGCCCCGTTTCGTAGGCGACGATGACGGCCCGGACTCGGTCACGATGCCCAGATCCGGGGACACCATCACCCTGAACGGCCTGCGGAAAGCGATCACGGTCCGGATCGTGCCGGGCGCCCCTACCCGTACGACAGGTTGGAGCACAGGTCGTCATCGGCCGAGCGAGCGTCGTCGGCCACGGTGGTGGGAACCCCGGTTGCCTCAGCCGCGGGGCGCTCGGCCGCGTAGGACCTGCCCAGGGTCACACTGATGCCCGTGCTGGACGCCGACTGCAATTGGGCGCCCGGGAAGCCTGGCGACGCTCTGGGCCTGGGTCTTCTGCCCCGGCCCGTACTCGATCAAGGTGTCAGCGTGGTCCTGGGTGCTCGCGTTCGCCGTACCGGTGACGGCGAAGTCGTGGTCGGCCAGGGCGGCTGCGGCACGTGCGGCAAGTCCTCTGGTGGTGGTGCCGTTGTAGACGGCGACGTCGACGCCGTCCCCGGAGGGGGGCTTGTCGGCGCTCGGCGGGGCGGAGGCCGTCGCCGCGCTCTTCCTGCCACTGACGTCCCTGCCGTCGATGGTCCGGTCGGCCTTCAACGCGGCCCAGAGTTCGTCGGTGTCCGGCTGGACGATCGCGACGCGTGCACCCTCGTATCGCCAGGGGATGGTGACGAACTTCGTGTTGTGCAGGTCGATGTCCTTCAGGGACATCGCGAAGGAGATCAGTTTGTCGGCCGAGCCGAGACCGGGGTCGACCGTCATCGACTTGGTGGCGGCGTCGGCGAGCGGCAGCAGCTTGGTGGGAGTGAGGCCGTCGCTCTTCACCTTCGTGATCAGGCTGGCCACGAACGCCTGCTGGCGCTTGATACGGCCTATGTCGGAGCCGTCGCCGATGCCGTGCCGGATGCGTACGTAGTCCAGAGCCTTCTGGCCGGAGACGGTCTGTTCCCCCTTGCTGAAGAGGAGTCTTCCCCGGGTGCTGCGGTTGGGGTTGAGGTCCTTCTGATGGATGTCCTGTGGCAGGCACACCTTCACACCGCCGACCACGTCCGTCAGCGCGGCGAAGCCCTTGAAGTCGACGACCACTGTGTGGTCCACGCGCAGCCCGGTGAGTTTCTCGACAGTGTTCTGGGTGCAGGCGGGACTGCCGTTGGCTGTCTGCCCCACGGAGTAGGCCGCATTGAACATGGTGTTGGTCCGCGTCTTGGTCCAGGAGTCGTCCGGCAGCTTGCAGGGCGGGATGGTGACCAGAGTGTCGCGCGGAATGGATACGGCGACGGCGTGCTGGCGGTCGGCGTGGACGTGCAGCAGGAAGGCGGTGTCGGAGCGGCCGATGTCGCCCTTGTCGCCGCCGCCCAGTGCGCTGTTGCCGCCGGTGCGCGCGTCCGATCCGATGACGAGGACGTTCTCGCCCTTCGCGGCTTTGGGACGGTCGCCGGAGATGCCATCCGCGCTGAAGGTGTCGATGTTGCCGTTCAGCTTGAGGAAGATCCAGCCGAGCCCGGCTGTGCCGAGCACGAGTATGGACAGCGCCATGACGAGGGTGATCCGCAGACGACTGCGTCTACGGCGCCGCCCTGTGCCGACGTTGTGATGTCCGCCGTGCTGCGGCGCATGCGCCGTGCGCCTGCGCCGCGGTGGAGCCGCCGGGTGGCTGGTTGTCATGCGTACGCCCTCATCCGTCTGCCTCATACGAAGGGGACGTCTGAACCCACTGAAAAGTTGTACAGTTGCGCAATGTAGCAAGCATGACGGCTGGTGTGGTGCGTTCGGTACCCACCTCTGTCCGATGAAGAGAATGGGGTGGGCGGGATGCTCCGCAATGGGCTGGAACCCTGGCACCTGCTGATCGTCGCGATCGTGGTCATCGTGCTGTTCGGCTCGAAGAAACTGCCGGAGGCCGCCCGGTCCCTGGGCAAGTCGATGCGCATCCTCAAGAGTGAGGCCAAGGCCATGAAGCAGGACGGCGCCGCGGAGACCTTTGCGGCCCCTGCCGATGACGCCTCGGCGCAGGAAGCGCCGCACATCATCCGGGCGGCACCGGGAGATGCCGCGTCTGCCCGTCCTGCCACGGAGGGCGACACTGCCCGCTGAGCCGTGCGTGACGCGCGCCCATCAGGGGCTGGCCCCGTCGAAGCCGTACCGCAGCGGCTCACTCTCCACTCGGAAGTCGCGACGGTAGATGTGCAGCGCCTCCGCGCGCACACCGTTCGGCGGGTCCTCCAGTTCGCAGGGGCAGGTCACCTGGATCGTCGGTGGCCGGTCAGTGACCCGCATCCGCAGCCCGTCCGCGGGTCCCCCGAAAAGTACCGCCGCTTCCCACCCCGCCGGGTTTCCTGTGTCCATGGCGATAGTTTAAGCATTGCGCAATCTTTGAAGTGAAGTGAGTTGGGTCACGGCGGTACGTGCCGCGTGTGAGCTCTCGGCGGAGCGCGGCATCACGTGGCGTCGGGGTAGTCGAACGGTGCTCGGGCCGCTGATTCCGCTACGGCCCCCTTCGCGAGGTTCACCCGCGCCGGTGCGGCCGCACGTTCCGGAGGGGCCTCTCCCGCCGAGCGGACCGCGCCGGCGACCCCTGCCAGTTCCTCCCTCGCGTCGAAAGCGTTGCGGATCTCAGCGAGCCCGAGGTCGTCGCCGTCGAGTACGTGCTTGCGTACGAATGTCTTCGGATGCAGGTCTTCGAAATCGAAGTCATCGAACTCCGGGCCCAGTTCGGAGCGGATCTCCTGCTTCGCGTTCTCGGAGAACTCGCGGAACTTCCGGATGAACGCCGTCACGTTCTGGATGACCTCAGGCAGTCTGTCCGGCCCGAATAGGAGGACGGCGAGAACCCCCAGTGTCACCAGTTCCAGGGGACCCACATCGGAGAACATTCGACACCTCTCGCCTTCGCGGGCATACGACCGGTCGCCGCCGGGGCAATCCCGGCACCGATACTTTAGATGTTGCGCAAGCATGGGGACTGTGTCGGTAGGCTCCGTGTTGAGACTCAGCAACCGTGCAGACAGCCCAGGGCCGGGAGGATGATTTGTGGGAGTTTCCCTGCCCAAGGCCGGCAACGCGCCGCCGAGCAACGAGGCGCCGGGCCTGACGGCGACGTCGGTGGGGCTGGGCTGGAGCTGCGCACCCCGCCGGGACTGCGGATCTTCCGGTGCACGATGGAGCCGAGGACAGAGTGGGCCTTCCGGCAGGACCCGCCTGGCCGACGGTCAGGGCCCGGCTGCACGCTGATGGGTGGGCCCGGACCGGCACTCCGCCGTGACCTCGGGAACCACGGACATTGCCGGAATCGTTTCTCCAGTTCCACTGCTATCAGAGGAGTACCGACGTTGTCCGCCAGATTGACGGACCCTTCGGGGCACAGTCCCCGACCATCCCGCCAGTTTCCCGATGACGGCACGCGGTGTGGTGGTGTTCGATGAGTGCCGCACTCGGCCTGCTGGCCGTCTTCGTCCTGACCGCCGGCACCGGCTACTTCGTCGCCCAGGAGTTCGCCTACGTCTCCGCTGACCGTCTCGCCCTTGCGCGCGAGGCCGAGGCAGGGGATCGTCGGGCCGCCCGCGCCCTGCAAGTGCTGGAACGACTGTCCTTCATGCTGTCCGGCGCCCAGCTCGGTATCACGGTAACCGGTCTCGTGGTCGGGTTCATCGCCGAGCCGTCCGTCTCCGCGCTACTCAATCCCGCGCTGTCCGGTATCGGTATCCCCGACGGCGCGGTTGTCGGCATCTCTGTGGCGCTCGCCTTCGTGCTGGCCACGGTCGTGCAGATGGTGCTCGGAGAGCTGGCCCCGAAGAACCTCGCGATTGCCGTGCCTGAACGGTTGGCGAAGGCGCTGGCCACCTCCACCCTCGCGTACCTGAAGGTCGTCGGGCCCGTCGTGAGGATCTTCGACGGCGCGGCGAACCGGCTGGTGCGCAAGGTGGGTATCGAGCCGGTTGAGGAGCTGCACCATGGCGCGACCCTGGAGGAGCTGGGGCATCTGATCGGTGAGTCGCACAAGCAGGGCGAGCTGCCCAGGGGCACTGCTGTACTCCTGGACCACGCGCTGGAGTTCTCCGAGCGGACGCTGAACAAGGTGATGGTGCCGCGCGCGGACGCCGTCTTCGTCCGCAAAGACGCGTCCGCAGCCGAGGTGGTCGACCTCATCGCCCAGCACGGCCACTCGACCTATCCGGTCCTCGGTGACCATCCCGACGACATCACGGGCGTGCTGGGCGTGCGTGAGCTGACGCGACTTCCCGCTGACCGCCTGACGGATACGACCGCCGGTGCCCTCGCCCGGCAGCCTCTGCTGCTGCCCGACACCCTGCCCCTTCCGGACGCGGTCGGACAGATGCGGGAACAGGGTGATGAGTTCGCCGTGGTCCTGGACGAGCACGGCGGCGTGGCAGGCATCGTCACCTATGAGGACGTCGCCGAGGAGTTGGTCGGGGACATCGCCGACGAGTCCGACACCGTCACCGAACTCGCCGTCGCGGACCGCGAGGGCTGGCTGGTGGACGCCGGGCGCCGTCTCGACGAGGTTGCCGAGGCCACCGGAATTGAGCTGCCCGAGGAGGACGACTACGACACCGTGGCCGGCCTGATCGTCGACCGGCTGGGCCGTTTCCCCGCCATCGGAGACTGCCTCACCGTTGAGCTGCCCGACGGAAGACGAGTGGTGATCGACGTGCGCACGCTCGACCGGCATGTCCCCGAGCGGGTCCGCCTGGAAGTGCAAGCCCTTACCAGCGCGTCGCGTGAGAAGGAGCAGGCGTGAGTTTCCCGATGGCACTCTTCGTCACCGTGCTGCTGCTCATCGGCAGTGGTTTCTTCGTGGCCGCCGAGTTCGCCCTGGTGGCCGCCAAACGGCACCGGATGGAGCAGGCCGCAGCCGAAGGACAGCGCGGCGCCAAGGCCGCGCTCGCCGGGATGCGCGAGCTGTCCCTGATGCTCGCCGGCGCCCAGCTCGGCATCACCGTGTGCACCCTGGGCCTGGGCTCGGTGTCCAAGCCCGCCATCTCGCACGAACTCGACCCGCTGCTGCACACGCTGGACCTGCCCAGCGGCCTCAGCTATGGCATCTCATTCGCCGTCGCCATGGTCGTCGTGGTGTTCCTGCACATGGTGGTGGGCGAGATGGCCCCGAAGTCATGGGCCATCGCCCACCCCGAGCGCTCGGCGATGCTGCTCGCCCCATCCTTCCGGGCGCTGGTGAAGGCCGTACGCCCGCTCATCTGGCTGCTGAACAGGATGAGCAACAGCCTGGTCCGGCTCTGCAAGGTCACCCCGCGTGACGAGCTGGCCTCGGTCCACAATCGCGAACAGCTCACCCAGCTGGTCGAGGAGTCCGAACGGCTCGGCCTGATCAGCGAGGCCGATTCGGACCTGCTCACAAGCTCGCTCACCGAGCCGCACAACCCGGTCGGTGACCTTCAGGTGCCTGCCGCGCAGATCACCTCGGTGCCCGCGGAAGCCGACGTGGACGCCATCCTCGCCACGGCGTCCAAGCATGACCGCAACCGACTGCTGGTCCGCGACGGCGCCCTCGTCATCGGGTCTGTGCACGCGCGCGATGCACTCATCGCCCGTACCCGAGGACGGTTGGTCACGGCCCGCGAACTGGCCCGCCCCGTACCAGAGCTGACCGAACAGGACACCGTCGGTCACGCCATCGAGCAGCTGCGTCAGCGCCGGGCGTCACTCGCCGTCGTCCGCGACGACACCGGCAACCTCACCGGCATGGTCGTCCTGGATGACCTGCTGGCCCGACTGCTCCACCCGCAAGGGGCGTAGCGGCGGCCCGTCAGTCGAGCGCCCCGGCCAACCCGGGGCGTTCGTGTCCAGTCTTCCGAGGTCTGGTTCGGTTCAGGTGCCCGTATGGGCGTGCTTTAGAAGCCGTTGTCCTTCCGATCAGGCGGTCGCTCTTGATCGAACAGGGTCCTGGATCAGGTGAGTTGGCGGCCGGGCGCGCATGAAGAGAGGGCCTCCTGGTAGCTCACGGTTGTTGAAGCCAGAGCGAGCAGGAGGCCCTGTGGCGCAGTTGGACGGTGAGTGGTTCCTGATCAGACTGCGATCGGGAGCTCCGCGATCCAGCATTCGACTGACTTCGCAGTGATCACGGCTTGAGCCTCTTCCGCTTCGGCTCTGGTCAGGAAGACGCCCGCTCCCTTGACGTCGGGCCCGTCGGAGCGGATGACCCGCATCATGACAACGTAGACGTAGCGGTGAAGCTCCCGACGTATCGTGGCGTTCTCTTCAGCCAACAGTGCGTCGATGAGTTCCTGAGCCGAGGCAATGTTGAGGCCGGCGTCGGGCCCGTCGAGAGGTTGGTAGGGCCAGATCGCCGAGGCGGGGTGGAAATCGTTGAAGAAGCTTTGGCGCGTGAGATCGAGTATCCCCTCCGTCCAGCCGACGGCCATGGCGACCACGTAGTCGGACTCGCCCTGGCTCTCCAGAACGAAGACGTGATCCTCTTCGCCAAAGGAAACGCTGGTGTAGTCGGCTTTGACCTGCGCACTCTCGGCCGCGGTCGCACACCTGATCGCCAAGCCGCGATAGTCATCACGGATCTTCACTACGATGGCGGGCTTGAACAGCAGGTCAATCGTTGTCTCGGGTTCGCCAGGAGTGTCGGGCTGGCCGATGCTCCGCATCAGGAGACGGCCGTGGCTATTCGAGTAGGCCAAGAGGTGGAACCTGCGCTCGCTCCGAAAGACCTCCTTGCCGGGAATGAGCTGGTGATTGCGGCGGTTGAGCCACGTGCTGTCCGTCATGCGTTTACGATCTCTGTCTCGCCCGAGCTGGTCAACGTGATTGGTCAGCGGAGAAGCCGCTGCCCTTCCGATCAGGCGGGGCTCGCGGTACGGACGTGTCGTCCATGACGCATCACGTGGAGTGTGGGCGCGACCGTACGCACCCGCCCGACCGTGAAGCCGACCTGCCTCATCCGTCGAGCGCCTCCAGGTCGGGGCGAATTTCATTGTATGTTTCAGGGTAGGCGCTCAGCATTCCTACGATCCTGGATCGAGTCACCGGAAGACTGTACCGATAGGCGCGCAATACAATATCCCGCCCCTCCAGGAATTGTTCGAAGACACCGAAGAGCATCGACTCTCGAAAATGATCGCTTTCGTTCGATGACAGCCCCTCAATGTAGCCGAAGCAGGCATCGATATCACCAAAAGAGGGCTCTCCGCTCCGCAACAGAGGTAGGAGGATCGGCCTGCTGAAGGCCGTCAGTAGAAACTCCAGCAAGTCGGGAATTCGTCCCGCTTCCCATTCATCAACGAGTTCGGGGTCACTCGTTCTGATTTCGTCGAGCACGTCACGGGATCGCGGAACCTGCTGCATGTAAGCAGAAACGACGGAGTCCAGCCGGATGGCTTGCATGTAACCACCTGTCGAGAAGGGGAAGTCGTGGCAGATAATAGCATTCACCGCGACGGTCATTAACGTGTCGAAGGGCGGGAGTCCGCCCGGCTGCGCCGGACAGGCTCCCGCCCAATTTTCGCTATGCGACTAGGCCGTGACAGGCGGCGGCGGATCGAACATGTGGTGGAAACCAAATGGATCGATGGAATCCACGAACATCTCGGTCAGGCCGTCGACCACACCGTATTGCTCGATGTAGCTGGGCGCCTGCGCCACACTCAGCACTCCGCCGACCACACCGAACGCCTTGAAGCCACCGCGCAATCTCGGGGCGTCTCCCACCGGCGCCTGCTTTGCCAGCGGATGAAGATCGGCGAACTTCTGACCGGTGAGATCTTCCAGGGCCTTCGTGCCAAGAATCGACTCCCTGTTGGTGTTGATCTCCTTGAGGATCTCTGCATTTCCTTGGACGTGTCGGGTAACTGCCCCGGTCACATCGTTGGAATTGAGAGCACTCCAGAGCTCCTTTGACTCGCGCTGAGCGATTTCCAGGTCCGCTTCGGACAGAATTGCATTCTTCAGCTTCTTGTCCCCGGCCCGACCCCTCCGGTCGTTCTCCAGGATCTTCGCCAGGCCCGCCATGGCATTGGATGCCTTCTTGACGTGGAATTCACCCACCGGCTTGCCCGAGTTGTATTCGTCCAGCAGCGCCGTGGTGGTCTTTCCGTCACCCATGAGGTCGCCGTCCTTGACGAAGTCCCTCGCGTAGAGCTGATTCAGCGCTCCGTCGAGATCCTTGTTCGCCACGACGGGCTTTCGCGCACGCGGCGCCGTCTTGCCCGGGTTCGGGTTGGTGAGGCATATGAAGCAGGAGCTACCTGCCGGCATGCCACAGACGTCCTTGATTCCGTCGACGCACGGCGCGTGCCCGTCCAGCTCGATGAAGCTGGTGGGGTTGCCACCGCTGAACGCATACCTGTTGCTGGTGTACGGATCGGAACCGAGCTCCATGTCCGACAGAGCGCCGTTGTACATGTCCCGGGTGGTGAAGCGGTTGAGGCCCGGGTTGTAGTCGCGGAAACCCATGTCGTACGTGCCCGAGGCTGCGTCCCAGCGCTTCGCGTTGAAGCGATAGGCGTTGTAAGCCTCCTTCGTGGGGTCGGCCGCATCCGGCTTGTCGATGCCGGTGAACTCGTCCTTGTCGTCGGATCCGTAGGCGGTGTAGCCGTACGTAGCCTTGGTGTCTCCGTCCTTCGTGGTCAGGGTCTCGACGTCGGAATGGCCGTTGTAGCCGTAGTAGCCGTCCTCCGTCGTACCGTCCGTGTTGTGCTTGACCTGCGACAGGCGCTCTCCCCACGGGCTGTACTGGTAGGACGTGGTGAGCTTGCCCGCGACCTCTTCGTTCAGGACCTCGCCCGACAGGCCGAGGTAGGTGAAGTCGGTGGTCTTGCCGTCCGCGGTCTTCGATGCGGTGCGGTCCAGCGGGTCGAACGTGTACTTCGTGGACTTCAACGCGCCCGTGTCGTCCATCTTCTGAGCGTCGACGACATGGTCGAAGCCGTCGTACACACTCCGCTCGATGACCTTGCCGCCGCCGGAGACGGACTCCTGACGGCCGAACGGGTCGTAGTTGTACGAGAACGTCGTGCCCGATGTGACCGAGGAGAGCAGCCGGTTGCGGTCGTAGGTGTACGAGCTCGTCGTGCCGTTGACCGTCTGCGAGACGACGTTCGCGTTGTCGTCGTGGACGTACGTCTCGGTGCCTGCTCCGGTACCCGTCTTCACCGACTTCGCCAGCCGGTCGGCCGGGTCGTAGCTGTAGTCGGTGGTCGTGGTGAGGTACGCCGAGTGGTCGTCGGCGTTCATCTTCTTCGCGACGTCCTGCGCCTTGTTGCCGTTGGCGTCGAAGGCGTAGGTGTGGTCGCTGACCAGAGTCCCGTTCGACTTCTTCTCGGTCTCGGTCTTCGGCAGGCCGTTGAGGTAGTAGGCGTAGTCGACGGTGTTGCTGTTGGCCTTGGTCTCCTTCAGCTTCTGACCGCGGTCGGTGTACGTGTAGGAGGTGACCTTCGGTGAGGCGTCCGTGGCCGACTTGCCGACCGACACCGTCTCGACCAGTTCGCGCAGGTCGTAGGTGTACTTGGAATACTGGTCGGGGTGCGTGACGGTGTCCGCCTGGCCATTGGCGTCGTACGCGTACGACGTGGCCTTCTTCTCCTGGCCGGCCAGTGCCTCGGTGACCTTCAGGACCTGGTTGAGGCCCGTGTAGGCGATCGTGTACGCGTCGATCTTCGTGCCGGATGAGGTGTCGTCGATCGAGGTCAGGTTGCCGTTGGCGTCGTAGGCGTAGGCGAAGGACTTCTTCTCGTTGTCCGTCTCGCCGGTGGTGTCCCGGACCAGCTTGACGCCGTCCGCGACCGCCACACCGCCGCTGTTCTGGTCCAGCTTCAGCTTGGCGTCCTCGCCCTGCTTGAGGCTGTAGGAGCCGAGCGACACCCAGGTGCTGGTGGCGGCGTTCTGGTCCTTCGTCACCGAAGGCTCGGTCGTCGTCCCGTGCGTGAGGGTGTACTTGGCCGTCGTGGCGGCGCCGATCACCTTCGGGTACTTCACATACGCGGTGTACGTGCCGTCCTTGGGGACGTTCAGCGTCCACGCGAAGGCGTCGGTGCCCGCACCGGCCGCATGCGTGCGGTGGTCGTAGCCCTGCTGCCCGGTAACGTCGCCCGCCGACCAGGTGCCGGTCGAGGATGTGTTCTGGGTGTCGGAGTTGTCCACCAGGACCACCGACCTACCGACCGGAACGCCGTCGTCCGACTTCGACTTCAGCTTGCCGTCCGGGTAGTACGACCAGCTCATGGTGCGGTCCGAGGACCCCCCGGCCGACGTCAGCGTGCGGGCGGTCTGCCTGCCCAGATCGTTGTAGTCGTACGTGGCCCTGATGTCCCACGGGTCCGTGGCCGACTTCGCCCAGCCGTTGTCGAAGTAGGTGTAGTCGGTGTCGTTGCGGACCGTCTGGCCCTCCGACGGCGGCAGGGAGGACTTGGAGACCCGTCCCACCTCGTCGTAGTACGTCTCCGTCCAGACCTTCTTGTTGTAGCGGGAGTCCACCGGGTCGTACGGCTGGACCTGGCGCTTCGGACGGTTCAGCACGTCATACGTGGTCTCCGAGACGAAGTCGTCCGTGGCTGCCGTGCCGGCACCGCGCGGGCTGATCACCTTGGTGGTGTTGCCGGCCTGGTCGTACTCGAATTTCGTCGACCGCGTCGTGGTGCCCGAGTAAGGAACCTTGACCTCGGTCTGCTTGCCCCGCTCGTCATAGGTGATGAGCGTGGTGTTGTTCTCCGCGTCCGTCGAGGAGACGACCAGTGAGTCCTTGTCATAGGAACGCTTGCTGGTCTTGCCCGCCGCGTCCGTGGACGCGGTGGCCCGGTGGTTCAGGTCGAAGTCGGTCTTGGTGGTGTAGTCGTCGGGGTCCGCGGTGGCGGTCTTCTTCGGGTCCACCACCTTGATCAGGTTGCCGACGTTGTCGTACGCGTACGAGATCTTGTCGCCGTCGGCGTTGACCACCGACGCGAGCTGGTAGATCTCGTCGTAGTTGTTGGTGGTCACATAGTCGCTCGCGACCGACGTGGTCAGCGAGCCGTTGGGCTCCGTCGTGGTGAGGAGATGACCGGCCTTGTCGTACCCGTAGGTCGTCTTCCGCTCACTCGACGTGGAGCTGTCCTTCGGGGCCGTGGCCTCCTTGACCTGGTCGGCGGGGTCGTACACCGCCGTGGAGATCGCGCCGTTGGGCGCCGTCGACACGGTGACGTTGTCGTTGGCGTCATAGACAGGAGCCGGCGTGGTGATCAGAACACCCGCGGCCTGGTCCTTCGGCACGGTGCTGACCAGCGGACGGCCGAAGATGTCGTACGTCTGCGTGGTCTTCTTCCCCAGAGCGTCGGTCACCTGGGTGACCTGGCCGCGCTCGTCGTAGACGAAGGCCGAGGACTTGCCCAGCGCATCCGTGATCGTCGCCGGGTAGCCGGTCGGACCGAAGTTGCTGTTGGCCGTCGGGTTGCCGTTGGCGTCGGTCGCCTTGGTCTGCTGACCGTAGGAGTCGTACTCGTACGAGGTGGTGTAGTCACCCGCTGTGCCGGTGGTGGCGACACCCTTGGGGTCGGTGACCGACTTCAGGTTGCCGTAGCTGTCATAGCCGAACTGCCACTTGCGGCCCTCCGGGGAGGTCTTGGTGAACAGGTCGGCCGAGTAGCCGTCGAGCCGGGTCTGGTACTCGAACTTCTGGCTGTCGGCCGGGTAGGTGCCCGGCGCGCAGTCCGACTGGGGCGGAACCCCGACCTTGTTGCGCTCCGCGTCGCGCTGCCACAGCGGGTAGCCGGTCTTCTGGTCGTAGCAGTACGCGGTCTTGGCGCCGTTGGCCTCTTCGAGATAGGTGACGTTGTTGTCCGCGTCCCAGCTCATCCGGGTGGTCTGGGACTTGGCGTTGGTCGTCTGGACCGGCCGGCCGAAGTCGTCCGCCACATAGGTGGTGGTGTGCGTCTCGGCGTCGGTGACCTTGGCGTCGGTGAACTTGCTGTTGGTGGCGTCGGCGGCGTAGGTGAAGCCGGTCGCGCCGTTCAGACGGTCGGTGATCGTCTTGGTCCACCAGTGGTACTTCGGGTCGTCGCCGGCCTTGGGCTCGTTGTACGCCATGGTCGTGGCGTTGCCGCGCGGGTCGGTGACCTTGACCAGTTTGACGTTCTTGTTGCCCTGTGTGGCGTCGTACTCGAAGACGAAAACCTTCGGCTGGGAGGAGTTCGCGCCGTCGGTCAGCTTGGTCAGCAGACCCTTGTCCGAGTACTCGAACGTGAGCGTGCGGCCCGAGATGTCGGTCATCGACTGCACATGGTCGATGATCTTCGGGTTGTTGTTCTCACTCTTGTCGAAGTAGTCGACGGTCAGCGTCCGCCGGCCCGCCGGGTCGGTAACGTACTTGAGGAACTTGGTCGGCTTGTTGTTGGACTTGCGTTCTTCGTACGTGAACGACTGCGTGTTGCCGTTCTTGTCGATCGTCGAGGTCAGATAGCCGTCGCAACCGAACAGGAAGCGAGTGCCCTCCGGACGGGTCATGGTCCAGGCGTCCGGGATCGGGTCCTTGAGCGGGGTGCAGTCAAGACCGGCCTTCGGGGCCAGCTTGAAGTGCACGCCTGCCGGGGCCTTCCAGGTGCCGTCGCCCTGCTTGGTGAAGATGTGCGTGGTGCCGTCGCCGTCCGGGAGCTTGATCTCGGTCGGGTTGGGGTTGGGGTGGAAGTCCAGCGGCGCACCCATCCGGATCGGGCCGGCGGCCTGACCCGACCAGCCCGCACCCAGCACTGTGTCCGAGGTGTCGAGCGAGTTGTACGCGAAGCGCGCGAAGGTGCTCAGGCCCCGGCCCGGGTTGGAGAACGCGTCATAGGACCAGACGCTGTTGCCCGAGGACAGATTGTTCATCAGTGTCGAGCCGGCGCCGGTGTTCTTGCCGTTGTAGGAGTAGAACTTCTCCAGACCCAGATCGTTCGAGGTCGGGTCCTCCACCGCCACGCTCTGCTTCAGCGTCGGAATGCCGCCGGTGCCGGCCGACAGCCAGGATCCGTCCGCAATCTTCCGGACGTCCCAGCCGAGCACGTAGTCCGTGCGCTTGGACCCGTTGTCCGAGTTGATCGGCGTGTTGACCTTGGCCTGGATGGTGGCGGACTTGCCCGGCAGCAGCGCCGGAATGGCGGTCTTGAGCTGGTTGCCGCCGGTCGTCATGTCCGTGCCGTCGGGCAGCTTCCAGGTGTAGGAGAGCTCACGCTCACCCGCCGCCCAGGCCGCGGCCGTGGTGTTGGTGACCGTGAAGTCCACCGTGTACGTGGAGTTCGGTGTCATCCGTGCCGGCGTCTGCGGCGCGTAGTAGGTGTCCTCGGTCGTCGAGTCGACGTAGATGACCTGCATGTACGGGCGCAGCTGCGGGTCGGCGGCCTCGGCGTTCAGGAACAGGGTGCGCTCCTGGGGGCCGGTGGTCGTCTCGTCCTTCAGCTTGACCGCGACGCCCTTGTTCGCCGTCGGGGTCTTCACCCACGACTGCATCAGGCTCGTCGCGTCCCACCAGTGGCGGCCGACCTCGCTGACCGTGCCGACGGTGTCCGAGACGGTGGCGGACATGTCGCCGCCCGCCGCGGTCCACGCGGTGGTGGCATTGAGGTTGTTCCAGGTGGCCGTGGTCTCGTCGAAGTCCTTGGTCAGACCGTGGAGTTCGTAGATCGCACCGTCGGTACCGGTGGTCGTTTCGGCGCCCCACATGTACATCTTGTTCTCCAGCACCGTAGCGGTGGAGGGGATGGACGTGGCGGGGAACTTGAGGACGGCGCGGGTCTTGCCGTAGGTCGTCGAGTTGTTGCCGACACTCAGCCACTTCTGGCCGACGGCGAAGGACTGGATGGTGTCCTGGTTCGTGGTCGGCTGCTGCGAGGAGAGGGTGGTGTCGGTGACGCCGCCCTGGCTGCCCTGGATGATCTTCATGGTGCGGCCGGCCTTGGGGATGCCGACCACGCGGGTCGGCGAGCCGAGGAGCTGGCCGTCCTTCGTCTTCACCGCGACCTGGTAGTAGTACGACTTGCCGATCTCCGATGAGGAGGAGTCGGGGGTCGGCACCGCGGTGGTGTCCGTGTACGTGGTCGCGGCCTTGTCGATCGGCGCGATCAGGGTCGCCGCCGACGGGGTGAAGACCTGCTGCGTGGAGCGGTGCAGCTGGTACTCGACCGGGTCCAGGTTCGGGTCACCGGTGGTGTTGGTGTACTTCGGCCAGGACAGCTCGGGGCCCGTGGAGTGCACCACGGTCGGCGAGTTGAGCGAGGTGCCCACCTTGCCGTACGTCACCGTGAGCTTCGGGATGGTCGAGGTCTCACCGCCGTACGCGCCGTCACCGGCCTCGTAGCGCGGACCGCCGGTCGGCGTCGCGGCCAGCGTGTCGTCCTTGGCCTGCAGGACGAAGCCGTAGTTCGTCGCGGTGCCCGACACCCACTTCTGGACGGTGTCGGTGACCGCGAAGTCGTGCCACTGGTTGTACTCGCCCTTGTCCTTCACGATCGAGGCCGGGTTCACCAGCCGGATGGAGTCGGCGAGGGTACGGGTCGTGGAGCTGCCCGTGTCACCGAGGACGATCTTGCCGGTGTTGCCCTTGGCGAAGTACAGCTGGGTGGTGTCCAGCGCCTTCCAGGTGCCGCCCGTGCCGGTCTGGTTGAGCGTGTAGTTGTTGGTGCCGTCCCGGTGGGTGACGGTGTACGGGGCCGCGGTGGCCGCGTCCGAAGCCGCCGGGTAGTGCGCCTCCACGCGGTACGAGGCTGTCTCGGCGACCTGCGGCTGCCAGGTGTAGGTCTCACCGGTGGCGGTGTTCTTGTTGTACGCGAAGTCGTCGTTGGTCGCGGCGCCACCGGTCGTGGTGCCCTTGGGCCACTCGCCGACCGCGGCCGTGCCGGTGTCACCATCGTCGATCTGCACAGTGGTGCCCGACAGCTCGCCGACCAGCGCGCTGGTGTTGTTCCACGTCGCCGTCGTCTCGTCCCAGGCGCCGGTCGCCCGGTGCGCCTCGATGGTGACATCGTTGGCATTGGTGGTGTGCGCCTGGTCGAAGTACATGTTCAGGCGCGCATAGTCGATCTTCGTGCCTGAAGGGATCTCGGTCAGCGGGAACTTGACCAGCGACCGGGCAATGCCCGTGTCGGTCTTGCCCGCGGCCAGCTTCCAGGTGTTGTTGAAGTTCACCGCGGGCTGGTCGGACAGGACCATGGCGTCCTGCGAGGCCGCCGCGTCCGGCGCGATGGTGATCGTCGGATCGATCACCACCGGGTACTGACGGTCCTTGGCAGCAAGCCACTGGACGTCCGGGGTGACCGTCAGCTTCCACTGCCTGCCGTCACGGACCAGTTTCTGGCTGACGCGAGTGGAGTACGTGCCACCGGTCGGCGAGAGCGGATCCTTCTTGGCATCCGTCATGTACGGCGCCGGGATCACCATCACCGGAGTGTTCGGCAGCTCACCGTACAGGGCGACCGAGCCGTCCTTGCGGGCCTTCGGGGTCAGCCCGTCGGTGTCGAGGGTGAAGGCGTACGAGACCGGGCCCGCCGGGGCCCGGTCCAGAACGATGTTCTCCTTCACCTGACCACGGCCGACCTTGTACTCCAGGTCGGCCCCGGAAACCGCGTCCTTGTACGTGACGCTCTCGCCCTTGGCCTGCGGCTTCAGGTCGCCCTTCGCGCCGTCGAGGCCCATCGTGACCGAACGGCCGTCGGGGGACTTGAAGCGCAGCAGCTTCCCGGCATCCGAACCGAACCAACTCCGTCCCCTGTTGCTGGTGTTGGCGAATTCGAAGCCCTTGACCTTCGTGGGCTTCAGCCCGGTGTCGATCGGCTTCCAGGACGTGCCGGACCTGTAGTCGACCGGCACGGCCGACAACTCGGCCTCCACCCGGCCGTCCGACAGCTGCCAGAAACGGGCCTGCGAAGTGCGCTTACCCGTCAACTCCTCGACCCGGGTGGCCTTCGGCAGATTCTTGCCCTTCGGCAGTTTCTGCCGGCTGGGTATTGCCAGCTTCCCGCCGGTGGGCGGCTTACTGTCGTCGTCGCCGTCGTCGAACCAGGCCTTGACGGTGTCGACGACACCCTTGCCGTCGTCGTCGGACGATGAGGCGGGGGCTGCATACGCCACCTGCGGTAGCAGGGTTCCCGCTACTGCCGAGACGATGAGACAGGAGAGATATCTCCTGCGGGGGACTTTCACAGGTGCGCCTTTCGCTCTCTGCGACGCGATGTGCGCGCAGGAATACCGCAAACGAACCGAGGGTTCGATCTTGGCGGCGCGATATTTATCCGGGATTTGGATGGCCCGTCAAGTCGGCTCATATTTCGGGCAATTGGCGCGACTCGTTGGCCATTTGCCCGATATTTCTCCTCGCTCGACCGGGCCGCATCACCTCGTGTATAACCCACAGTTCTGCACCGAGTGCGTTCGCTGACGGGAACGCACGCCGAACGAAAGCCGGAGCTCCATGGCCACGCCCGAAACGACGGATACGTCGCAACCGACCGAAAGCCCGGTGCCCCCGGAGTCGCACCAGGCGACCCCGAAGGGCACGGACCGCCGCGGCTTCGTCGCCGCCGCCGCGGTCGTCGCCGCCTGCGTCGGGCTCGTCCTGTACGGCGTCTTCAACACCGAGGACGAGCCGAAACCGCGCGCCGTCCCCACCGCCGAAGTCACCTACGAGGTCACCGGCACCGGCACCGTCGAGATCTCCTACCTCGCCCGCAGCGAGTCCGGCGACGCAACCGTCGAGAAGACCGCCAAGCTCCCCTGGAAGAAGTCTGTCCGGGTTCCGCTCGGCAAGGCACCCAGCGTCAACATCACCCTCGACGGCAAGGGAGGTCAGGCCCTCTGCGCCCTCGCCATCCGCGGCAGGCACGTCCAGAGCGCTACCGCCTCAGGTACCTACGGTCGCGCCACCTGCACCGGCGAACTCCCCGCCCCCACCGTCACCGAGAACAGCGTCGGCTGAGATCCATGCGGCGCCGAGGCCGCACGACCGTGCCTCACTTGGCGAAGCCTTCCCTCTGCCGGGCCCAGCCTCCCGACGGAGGCCCATGTGTGATCGCCGACGTCGAACGTGGTGGTGTTCACCGGCTCCCGTGGAGCCGGATTGCTGGAGAAAACGGACGTCCAGCAGTAACCGGAGGCGGCGCTAGGCGACGGCCCGGGCTCTGCGCGCCAGGAGCTTGCCCAGCTCCCACAGGAGCAGGAGCACGAGGGCGGCCAGCAGTGCCCAGCCGAACTGCCGGAGGTCGATCTCGGTGGTGCCGAGGATGCGGCGGAAGCCGTCCATCTGGGTGACCAGCACTGCGAGGACGAACTCGGAGAATGCGGCCCAGTTCATCTGCTTGCTGTCGAAGGTCGCGGTCGTGAACACCGAGCCGGTTTCGCTGCGGCATTCGAACGCGGCGACGATCAAGCAGAGGGCGAAGGCGGTGAACGCCATCGAGTTGCCGATCCGGACGCTGTCGAAGTGGCTCTCGCCCACTTTGATGAGGGCGAGCAGGAGGACGGTGATGGCCAGCCCGCCGAGGCCGATGGTGACCAGCACGGCCTTGGTCAGCACCGACTCCCCGCGCGGGCGCGGCGTGCGCCGCATGAGCCCGGGGCTCACCTGGTCGAAGCCGAGGGCGAAGCCGAAGGGGGCGTTGACGATGAAGTGGACCCAGAGGACCTGGGGTGGGGTGAACGGTTCACCGGCGGCGATGTTGAAGAAGGCGGCGCCGAGGAAGGTCAGTACGAAGGTGACCAGCAGCAGGAGGACGAAGCGGATGTACTTGGTGAGGTTGTCGTAGAGCTTTCTGCCCTCCTCCACGGCGTGGACGATCGTGGCGAAGTTGTCGTCGGAGAGGATCATCCGGCCGGCGTTCTTGGCCACGTCCGTGCCCGTGCCCATGGCGATGCCGATGTCGGCGGCCTTGATGGCGGGCGCGTCGTTGACACCGTCACCGGTCATCGCCACGACGTCGCCCTTCTTCTTGAGGGTGTCGGCGAGCAGGACCTTGTGCTCCGGCGCGACACGGCCGACGACGCCGATGTCGTCGATGCGGGCGAGTTGTTCGTGTTCCGGCAGCGCGGCGAAGTCCGCGCCCAGGATGGCCTCTCCGGGGATCCCGAGCTGCCCGGCGATGGCGGCGCCGGTGGTGACGTCGTCCCCGGTGACCATGCGGACCCGGATGTGGGCGGCCTGGGCGCTGGCCACGGCGGCACGGGACTCGTCGCGGGGCGGATCGATCATGCCGACGAGGCTGGTCATCCGGAGATCGGTGACGAAGGCGAGGAGATCGCCGTCCGGATCGAAGTCCGCCGGGTCCAGGTCACGGGTGGCCGCGGCCATGACACGTCGTCCCTCGCTACCCATCCGCTCGGTCTGCTCGCGGGCGCGCCGGCTCAGCTCCGCGTCCCACGGGACGGCGGCGCCCGCCGCCAGCGCGGTGCCGGCCCGGGACATGACGGCCGGCGCCGCACCTTTGACGAAGCAACGCACAACGGGCCGCCCCGAGGCATCGACGGCCCTGTGAAAGGTGGCCATCAGCTTGTAGTCCGGGTCGAACGGGAGAGTGGCGAGACGGGGCAGCCGTTCCCGAGTCGCTTCGATGTCCAGCCCGGCCTTGTGGCCGAGGACGAGCAGTGCTCCCTCGGTGGGGTCGCCCACGACCGTGCCGTCCACCAGGTTCGCGTCGCTGGCGACGACGTACGGGAGGATCGCGTCCTCGATGCCCGCCGAGGAGCCCGCGGCGTGGTGGATCTTCCCCTCGAGTCCGTAGCCGATGCCCGAGACGGTGTACCGGTCGGTGGGGCTCACCACCTCGACGGCAGTCATCTGGTTCATCGTCAGGGTGCCGGTCTTGTCGGAGTTGATCGCCGAGGTGAAGCCGAGGGTCTCGACCGCGGGCAGCTCCTTCACGATGGCGTTGCGCTTCGCCAGGTTGAGGCTGCCGACGGAGAGGATCACCTGGGTCACCGTGGGCAGCGCCTCGGGGATGGCCGCGATGGCCAGGGAGACGGCGCTGACGAACAGCGTGTCCCATGCCTGGCCGCGAGCGCGGCCCAGGGCGAACATCACGACCATGGTCAGACCGGCTGCCGTCGCGATCCACAGCGTCAGGGCGTTGAGTTCCTTGGTGAGCGGCGACTCCTCCTTGGCAGTGGCCGACAGCATTCCGGAGATCTTGCCGAGCTCGGTGTCCTCGCCCGTTCCGGTGATGACCAGAACACCGCTGCCGTGCGTGACCGGGGTGTTCATGAAGGCCATGTTGGTCTGGTCGCCGGGCCCCGGCCGGCTCTCCCCGTGCGGCAGTGTGCCGGCGTCCTTGGCGGCGGGGACGCTCTCGCCGGTGAGCGCCGACTCGTCGATCTGCAGGGCGTTGGCCTCGATGATGCGTCCGTCGGCGGGCACCTGGTCACCGGCGGCGATGAGCACGATGTCTCCCGCGACGAGCTGTTCGGCCGGGATCTCGGACTCGGTGCCGTCGCGGCGCACTCTGGCCGTCGCCTTCATCATCGACTTCAGCGCGTTCATCGCGCTCTCGGCCTTGCCCTGCTGGCGCAGGCCGACGACCGCGTTCAGCAGCGTGAGCAGGACGAGCAGGATCGCGGTGCTCCACTGCTTGATCAGGAACGAGACCAGCGCGGCGGCCACGAGAATGATTTGCATGTAGCTGCGGTACTCGCCCAGGAATCGCCGCCAGGCCGGGCGCGGTTGCTCCTCGGGCAGCGCGTTCGGGCCTTTCGCGGCCAGCAGCTCCGCCACCCGCACTGCGGAGAGCCCGACGGCCGGGGCCACACCGAGCGCCGATGCGACGTCCTGCGGAGAACGCGCGTACCAGTCTGCCGGGGGCGGCGGACGCTGCCCCGCCGGGTGTTGCTGCACCGTCATCGTCATGCCTCCGATCCTTGGCCGGTCTGCTCCGGTCTGCTCCGGCCCGCCGGTCCGTCCCAGGCCCTGTCCCGGCGGTCTTCGTGGCCCGGAACGCCTGGCGCGGCACCTCGCCGGGCTGTCGGAGCCGTCCACGTGCGTCCCGTACGAGGACGTTCCTCCACCGTGCGATGCACCGCACCGGACGCCCCGGGCCGATCCACGAGGGCCGACAGGACAGTGCCCTAGTACTGCAACCGCATGTGGGGGTCATGGCCTCGGCGTTGGTAGTGGCAGCGGCGGGCTCGGGCTTGGCTGCGGCGTCGGAAGTGTGACCAGTGCAGACGGTGCTCGTTGGAATGGCAGTGGGGCGTGATGACGACGTGCCCGATCAGTCGGCGGATCTCCGGGACGCTGAGGGGTATGAGGTCTTGCTCGTCGTTTCCGCTGCCCCTTTTGCGGCTTCTGCGGCGCGGATGGCGGTCAGGTAGGCGAGGGCGGCCATTGCCAGGGTGATGTGCCGGTACCAGGCCCGGTAGAGACGGACCTGGTAGTGGTCCAGGCCGCATTCGCCCTTGGCGATCTGGAAGCATTCCTCCACCTGCCAACGTGCGCCAGCGGTCCTGACCAGGTCTTTCAGCCGGGAGGTGACGGGGCCGTAGCAGACGTAGTAGGCGATCTCGGTGGGGTCGCTGATGCTGCGGCGGGCCAGGACCCAGTGCCCGAAGCCGTCCTCCCATGCCGGGCGGATTGCGATCCGGGCCCAGTCGTAGAACCGCTGGCCGTGCGCGCCCGCACCAGCGGAGATCCGTTTCCATGCCTGCCGGGGCACGGCGGTGACCAGGTCGCGGACCTCGGCGTCCGTGCCGCCGGTGGTGGGCACGGTGTCGTTGACCTTGGTGGCCAGGACGTAGGCGACGTGTCGTTCCTCCAGCCAGGCCCGCATGTGTTTGACCTGGCCGTATGCCTCATCCGCGGTGACCCAGGCGAAAGGGACGCGTGCGTCGATCGCGCGTTGCAGCATCCACTTGAAGTGCTCGATCTTCGTGGCGAAGGGCACCTCGTCACCGATCCCGGCCGCCCGGCACCGTTCCCTGTCATCCGTCCAGGAGACAGGGATATACAGCTCGCGGTCGATCAAGGCCCGGCCTGCGGCGGAGGCGTAGGCCAAAAACGTGCCGATCTGGCAGTTCTCCGTGCGCCCGGCCGTTCCGGAGTACTGCCTCTGGACCCCGGCCGACTTGACGCCCTTCTTCAGGAAGCCGGTGTCGTCCCCGATCAGTACCGCGTCCTTGCTGCCGATCGTCTCGACGATGAAGTCGCGCACATCGTCGCGGACCGCGTGCTCGTGCCAGTCGGCGAAGTTCAGCAGCCGCTGGAAACCGTCCGGGCGACGCTGGCCGGCCTGCTCAGCCAGCGTCCACCCATTCTTCCTTTCCAGCGGCGCGAGCAACGTGGACAGGTAGTCCAACGCCCGCTCACGTGGCTCCGACCGGCCAAAACGTCCCGCAAACCGGGCATGAAGCCCGGCTATCCCATCGGACCAGTCCTCGATCTGCGCGACCGTCAGCGATTCATCACACAGTCAGCCCAACGACCAAAACGACGACCCGTCACGCCACATGCGGTTGCAGTACTAGGTGCGCTTCGCTCTCTTCGCCCGGCGCCGGTTCGTGTACGGGTCGGCCTGGGCTCCCCGGGGGGCCTCCTTCTCCAACTCCCGCCGGGCGCTGAGCAGGTCCTTCCGGGCCTCGTCCCCGACCGTGGGGTACTGGGGATCGATGTCCATCAGCGTGTGGGCGAGCACCGAGGCCGCGCAGATGCGCGCGAACCACTTCCGGTCCGCCGGTACGACGTACCAGGGCGCCCACTTCGTACTCGTGGCCGACAGCATCTCGGAGAACGCGAGCTGGTAGTCGTCCCACCGGCGGCGCTCCCGGACGTCGGCCGCGGAGAATTTCCAGTTCTTCTCGGGCAGGTCGATCCGCTTGAGGAAGCGGGTGCGCTGCTCCTCCTTGGAGAGGTTCAGGAAGATCTTCACCACCTTGAACCCGTTGTCGGTGAGGTAGCGCTCCCAGTTGTTGATCTCCCGGTAGCGGCGGTCCCAGATCTCCGTTCCCCGGACGCGCTGCGGCAGCCTCTGCCGGTCGAGAACCTCGGGGTGCACCCGTACGACGAGGACCTCCTCGTAGTGGGAGCGGTTGAAGATCGCGATGTCTCCGCGCGCGGGCAGCCGGCGGGCGTAGCGCCACAGGTAGTCATGGTCGAGTTCCTGGGCCGAGGGAACCTTGAAGCTGCTGACCTTCACGCCCTGCGGGTTCACCCCGCTCATGACGTGGCGGATCGTCCCGTCCTTGCCTCCGGCGTCGAGCGCCTGGAGACAGAGCAGCACCCCGTACGTGTCCTGGGCGGCCAGCCGCATCTGGTACTCGGCCAGCAGCGACACGCCGGTACGCAGCAGTTCGACGCCCTGCCGCTTCTTCAGGTGCCCTTTGTAGCGGGGATCGAAGTCCTTGGCCAGGTCCACCGTCGACCCCGGCTTCACGCGCAGCGGCTCGATGAACGTCGCGATGCGCTTGGCCCACGTGTCCGCCATCGCCGGCCAGCCCCTCTCTCCGGTCACGGCCGGCGCTGCCGGCCGCCGCGATCGCGGCCCGCGACCATCGGCTCCTTCCCCAGCAGCAGCCGAGCCGGCTCTGCGAGGGCGTACCGACCAGGCTCCGCCGTCCGGGAGGTCGGAGCAACCGCACCGCAGCCGTTCGCCTGAACCGACGCACGCTCAACCGGATGAGCATCCCGATCCTTGAGCCGGTGGCAGTGCCGAAGACGGGCGTGGCAGGTCCGTTCGGCCGTATGGCGGCATGGTGTCTTGCCAGGCGCCGTCCGTGGTCCGAGCGTGTCATTTCCTTGCGGCCATGCCCTCGATCGGAGACCACCGTGGACGTCCCTCCGCCGGCATCGTTCGGTTCGGATCAGTCGGCCGAGCGTGTCGTACGTCCACGGCGCGCGTTGCGTGCAGGGAGCGCCCAAGCGGTGGCCGCGGCGGCGGGGCTCGCACTGGGGAGGGCCCTGCCGAGGATCGACGGCGGCTACCAGGTGGCCTCCGACCGGGCGGTGGACGTGCTGAAGGTGGTCGGTCTGGGGGTGTTGAGCGTCACCACGCTGATCTTCTCGCTGCTGTTCCTGGTGGTGCAGTGGGCGGCCGGGAACTTCAGTCATCGGCTGGCCCTGTTCCGGTCCGACCCGGCGGTGTGGCGCGTCTTCGCCTTCGTGGTCGGACTGCTGGTCTTCGCAGTCACCGCGATTCTGGCCATCGGTTCCCAGCCGACCGTGTCGGTGACCGTTCCCACCGCGACCCTGGTCCTGTCGGCTGCGGCTCTGGTGCTGGTTCGGCGGCTGCAGCTCGGTGCCCTTCGGTCCATCCAGCTCGCCCACGTCCTCACCGATGTACGCGACCGGGGACGCAAGGTGCTGCGCACCTTCTATCCGCCTGCGGGCACTGCACCCCGGGCGGCAGAGGAGGGGGACGGGCCCCGGCGCCTGCCCGAGGTGACGTCGAGTGTCGTGTGGCCGCACGGTGCCGTCGTCGTCGGGCAGGTGGACCTGCTGAGGCTGGTGCGGGTGGCTGCGTCGGCCGATGCGGTCATCGTGCTGAGGGTGCCGGTCGGGGCCACGCTTTACACAGGCGACATCGTGGCGGAGGTGCGCGGCGGGCGGATCCCCGGCGACCAGGTGCTGCGGTCGGTGGTCGCGGGGGTCGAGCGCACGTTCCACCAGGATCCGATGCTTGCCTTCCGGCTGCTGTCCGACATCGGTTTGCGTGCGCTCTCCTCGGCGATCAACGACCCGGCGACCGCTGTGCAGGTTCTCGATGCCACGGAAGACCTGCTGCGCTACCTCACCTCGGCGGACCTTGACGCCCGGTCGATCGCCGGGGGCGATGGCTCTGTGCGTGTGGTGCTGTGCCTGCCGTCCTGGGACGAGTTCATCCGTGTCGGGATCGACGACATGCTCTGGGCGGCCTCCAACTCGCCGATGGTGCTGTCCCGCGTTCGGGCGCTGCTGAGCAGGCTGCGGAACACAGCACCGGAGCCGTGCCGTCGGTCCATCGAGGAGCGGCAGGAGTGGATCGAGCGGGAGTTCACCGACAAGCACCCGCCCTTCAGTTGAGGTGCTGTGGGCGCGCCACCAGCCGAGTGCGCACGCGAGAACGAGCTCTGGCACTGGTTCTGTGGAGGTCTTACAACGGCTCGCACAAGGGGCCGAGTTTCCGGTGGGAGGGGGCGACGCAGGAGTTGGAACTACTCGGGCAGCTTCAACCCTTCCGGAAATGCACATCTGGCTCTCCACGGGGGGACCGCAAACCCACTCGGGGAGTACTACATCGTTGACAACTGGGGTACTTACCGGCCCACCGGGACGTAAAAGGGCACGGTCACCAGCGATGGCGGTACGTACGACGGAGCGGTACGGGCGGGACCGTCGACTGCCCTCGGAGAGCAGGATGCCGCACCGCCCACGAACTGGTGCCGACCAGCGACAACGCCACCGACGACTGGGTTCACTCGGTGCAACTCGCCCTGGCCATGATAGCCGTGATCACCGAGGCGACCCGGCGATCACGGGGCCGCTACTTGCCCTTGTCCTCCGCGAGGGTGTGCGCGACGAGGGCGTTGGCGTGGCCGAGGCCGTGCTCGGCCTTGAGCCAGGAGACCAGCTCCATGTGTTTGGTCAGGGGCGAGGACCGAATGAGGTCCTTCCACTCCGGGATCGGCCGGCCGTACGTCTTCTCGATCGACGGAAAGTAGCTGGCGGGGCCCTTCACGGCTTCAGTCATGACCGCAGTCTGCCACGGCGCAACGACCGTTGCCGAATGCCGGGAAGAGTGCTGCCGGACGGGGTGTGGCCCCGTCAACCGCCGTGCGCCGGGGCCGTACTTCCGCGTTCGATCAACCCGGGCAGCGGTACCTGTACGGTGCGGGCCGCGCCACCGTCCAGCAGCGCGGTCAGCTCCCGTGCGGCGATGCGCCCGAACGCGATCGTGTCCCGGGACAGCGCGGTCAGCCACGGGGCCGTCAGCCTGCACAGCGCTGAGTCCTCCCACGACACGACCGACACGTCGCGGGGGACCGAGATGCCGAGCCCCGCGATGACGGCGGTCCCTGCCGCGGCCATCACATCGTTGTCGTAGATGATCGCGGTCGGCGGGACGGACTGTTCCAGCACCCGGCGGGTGACGGCCGCCCCCTCCGTATCGGAGTAGTCCGTGGTCACCGAGTGGGCCTCGGCCAGCCCGCGCCGGTCCGCCTCGATGCGCAGTGAGCGGATGCGCCGGTCGGTATGGGCGAGCGTGGGCAGGCCCGCGATGTGCACGATGCGCCGGTGCCCCAGCTCGTGCAGCCGGCCCACGAGCGCAGCCATGGCACCCGCATCGTCCGCGCGCACCTGGGAGAGGCCCGGGTGCGGACCGGTGTCGCGGCCGGGGAGCGCCCCGATGACGACTCCGGGCAGCCCGAGCTCGTCCAGCAGTTCGGCACGCGGGTCGTCCGTCCGCGGGTCGACGACCAGCACCCCGTCGACCCGGTGCTCCGCCCACCACCGCCGGTAGACGGCGCACTCGGCGGTCACGTCCTCCACCACCTGGAAGAGCAGGCCGAGTTGGCGCTCGGCCAGCACCTCCTGAATGCCCGAGATCAGCTGCAGGAAGAACGAGTCCACACCCAGACTCGCCGCGGGGCGGGCCACCACGAGGCCCACGGTGGCCGATCCCTCGCCCGACAGTGCCCGGGCGGCGGTGCTCGGCCGCCAGCCCAGCTGTTCGGCGACGCGCCGGATGCGGTCCCGGGTGATTTCCGAGACGCCGGGGCGGTCGTTGAGAGCGAAGGACACGGCGCTCTCCGACACTCCGGCGCGCTGAGCGATGTCCTTCATGGTCGGCCGTCGCGCAGGTGTGCGCCGGGTCGGCGGAGTCTCCCCGCCCGGCGGCCCCTTCGGTGTCACCCGGTCTGCCCTCTCCCTGCGTTCCGCATGGTCCTCGAGGGGCGCGGTGCTCGCTCCTCCCCGGGGCATCCTAAGCCTTCCGACGGCACTGGTCGAACGAAGTCCGCCCCGTGACTAAAGCGCTTGAGTTCCATGCGCCTAAAGCGCATTAGTCAAACATCGTCAGTACCTGTAAACACCGCTCTGACCTGCATGTATGGCGAAAGCTGGTGTAATTTCAAGCGAATGTATTGACTTTGCGCCGCGTGCATTGGAAGGTCTGCTGGGCGTACGCAGCCGGTGAGTCCAGCACGGATCCGGCGCGTCCCGTCCGCACGCCTGGTCCGAGCAAAGGAGCCGTTCATCGTGCGTATCTCCCGCAGGGCAGTCGCCGCTGCCGCCGTTGTCGCCGCCGTCCTCCCGCTGAGTGCCTGTGGAGGTGGGACCGGGGACTCGTCCGACGGATCCGGCAAGGTCGAAGGCAAGGTCCAGGGCAGGATCACCTTCCAGACCTGGAACCTTCAGGCCAACTTCAAGCCATACTTCACCGGGCTGATCGCGGACTTCGAGAAGAAGTACCCGGGCGCCGAGGTCAAGTGGGTCGACCGGCCCGCCGAGGGCTACGCGGACAAGATCAGCGCAGACGCGGCCGGCGGCACCCTGCCGGACGTCGTCAATGTCTCGCCCGACCTGGTCGCACCGCTGGCCAAGGCGGGGATCGCGCTGGACCTCGACAAGGCGGCGTCGAAGTACCGCAAGGAGTACCTCCCCGGTGCCTGGCAGAGCCACCGGATACCGGGCATGGAGGGTACGTACGCCTTCCCCTGGTACCTCAACACCGGTCCGCTGTTCTACAACAAGAGCCTCTTCAGGGAGGCCGGACTCGACCCGGAGAAGCCGCCGACCACCTACGACGAACTCTTCGACTCCGGTCTGAAGCTGGCCGAGCAGAGCAAGGGCAAGGTCGCCACGCTGGCGAACGTCCCCACCATCGAGGACTTCGGCCGGTACGGCGGACAGCTGATGAACAAGGACGGTACCGGCTTCGCCTTCAATGACGCCAAGGGCATCGAACTGCTCACACGCTACAAGGAGTTGTACGACGCCAAGGCGCTCGATCCGCAGGCCCTGACCGCGACCCCCGAGTCGTCCGGCCACAAGTTCCTCACCGGCTCCGTGGCGATGAATCCCGGTAGCGCGCTGGATCTGGAGAACTTCAAGAAGCAGGCGCCGAGTCTCTACAGGAACATCGGGATCACCGACCAGATCAGCAGCACCGGCAAGGCCAACATGTACGTCATGGGCGTGATGGTGAACGCACAGACGAAGCAGAAGCCCGCGGCTGTGGCCTTCGCGCATTATGTGACCGACGCGACCCGCCAGATGGAGTTCGCGAAGCAGGTCGCCATCTTCCCGAGCACCGCAGGATCCCTCGACGACCCGTACTTCACCGAGGAGGACGGCACCGACGTGACGCGTGTCCGGGTAGCCGCCGCCAAGTCCCTCAAGACAGCGGTCAATTACACGCCCGTCCTCTTCAGTGACCAGATGAAGACCGAGCTGCGGAATCAGATCGCGAAGGCCCTGCAGGGGAAGCAGAGCCCCAAGGAAGCTCTTGACAACGCTGTCAAGGCCTGTGACCGGCTCCTGCAGCAGAGCTGAGTCCCTCGTGAAGACCCCCGTCGTGCCATCGCCCGCCGATTCACCGCCGCGCGGGGACACCGTCGCAGCGGTACCGGCGGCCCGGCGCACACGCTCAGGCCCCGGCCGGTCCGGCCACCGGATCAGTCGTCATCTGCCCTTCAGTCCCTGGCTGTTCGCGGCACCCGGACTGCTCGTCGTCGGTATCTTCAGCCTGTTCCCGTTCTTCAGCACGCTGGTCAACGCCTTCACGGACCGCCGGACGCTGATGCCCGGGAAGTTCGTCGGCCTGGCGAACTTCCGGGAGCTGATCCATGACGACATGTTCTGGACCGGGCTGCGGAACAGCACGCTGTACGTCCTCGGCGTCGTCCCGGCCCTCGTCATCCTGCCGCTGCTGCTGGCGATGCTCGTCCAGCGGCACATCCCCGGCATAGCCTTCTTCCGCTCCGCGTTCTACACCCCCGTCGTCGCCTCCATCGTCGTCGTCGGTCTGATCTGGGTGTGGATGCTGGACGACCGGGGGCTGATCAACGCGGTGCTGGAGGCCGTGGGGATCGGCAAGGTCGGCTTCCTCAGCGACCAGTGGCTGCTGCTGTTCAGCGCGATGACGGTCACGGTCTGGAAGGGCCTCGGCTACTACATGATCATCTATCTGGCCGCGCTGGCCAATGTCCCCAGGGAACTGCACGAAGCGGCGTCCGTGGACGGTGCCGGAGCCGTACGCCGGTTCTTCACCGTGACCGTCCCCGCCGTCCGCTCCACCATGGTCCTCGTCGGGGCACTGGCCTCGGTCGCCGCCTTCAAGGTGTTCTCCGAGGTCTACCTGATGGCCGGACCCTCCGGCGGCCCGGCCGGCGAGGACACCACCCTGGTGATGCTCGTCCAGCGCGTGGGCACCGGACTGACCGGGCGGGTCGGCTATGCCTCGGCCATCTCCGTCGTCATCTTCGTCGTGACGGTCGCCCTGATGCTCCTGGTGCTCCGCGCCGACCGCAAGGAGGACGCGTGAGCATCCTGACCATCACCGACGCCGAGGGGCGCCGCATCCCGGCCTGGCAGATCCTGCTCCGCTACGTCATGCTGCTCGCCGTACTCGCGCTGACCGTCGGACCGTTCCTCTGGCAGCTCTCGACCTCGCTCAAGGGGCCCGGCGAGGACATCTTCAGCTCGCCGCCGAGCTTCCTGCCCGGCCGTCCGACGCTGGACAACTACACACGGGTCGCCGACACCATCCCGGTCTGGGACTACGCGCTGAACTCCCTCAAGGTGGCCACCGCCAATGTGGTGACCAACTGTGTCGGTTCCGCACTGGCCGGCTACGCGCTGGCCAGGATGCGGTACCGGGGGCGCAGGGCCGCGACGCTGGCGTTCATCCTCGCCATGCTCGTGCCCGTCGAGGGCATCATCATCGCCCAGTTCACCACCATGCGTGAGCTCAGCCTGAACAACACCCTGATCGGTGTACTGCTTCCGGGCTCCGTCGCCGCGATGAACGTCCTGCTGATGCGCAACGCCTTCCTCAACCTCCCGCACGAAGTGGAGGAGGCGGCGTTCGTCGACGGCGCCAATGTCTGGCAGCGGTTCCTCTGGATCGCCCTGCCCTCGGTCAGAGGCACCCTCGCGGTCGTCGCGATCTTCGCCTTCATGGGGGCCTGGGACGACTTCCTGTGGCCGCTGATCGTGCTCAGCGACCCGGGGAACTTCACCCTGACCATCGGACTGAACTATCTGCACGGCACCTTCGCCAATGACGAACGGCTCGTCGCCGCGGGCACGATCATTGCCGTGCTCCCGCTCATCGTGCTCTTCGCCTGCCTGCAGCGCTTCTTCTTCCGGGGCGTCGGCGAAGGCGCCGTCAAGGGCTGACCCCGAGCCGCCACCCCGCACCAAAGAACCAGGACACCCGTACCGTATGCCTCACTCCCCGCTGCGCTTCGGCGTCAACTACACGCCCAGCCAGGGCTGGTTCCACCACTGGCTGGACTTCGACCTCGACGCGGTCCGCGCCGACCTGGACTCGATCGCCGTACTCGGCCTCGACCACGTCCGGGTCTTCCCGCTCTGGCCGCTCTTCCAGCCCAACCGCACCCTGATCCGGCCGCGCGCCGTCGAACAACTCGTCCAGCTCGTCGACGCCGCAGCCGAGCGCGGCCTCGACGTCAACGTGGACGGACTGCAGGGCCACCTGTCGAGCTTCGACTTCCTGCCCGCGTGGACGCAGACCTGGCACCGGCGGAACATCTTCACCGATCCGGACGTGGTGGCCGGCCAGGCCGCCTACCTGCGCACGCTCGCCGCCGCCCTCGCCGACCGCCCCAATTTCATCGGGATGACGCTGGGCAACGAGATCAACCAGTTCTCAGGCCCTCCGCACCCCGACCCCGACCCCATCACCCCGACAGAGGCAGGAAGTTGGCTGCGCACCCTGCTCGACGCCTGCGAGGAGGGTGCGCCCGGCAAGCTGCATCTGCATGCCGAGTACGACGCCGCCTGGTACCAGGACGACCACGCGTTCACCCCCGCCCACGCAGCCCGGATCGGCGCCGTCACCGCCGTGCACTCCTGGGTCTTCAACGGCACCGCCCAACGGCACGGCCGCACCGGTACCGCCACCGAGCACCACGCCGCCTACCTGATCGAACTGTCCAAGGCATGGGCCGTCGACCCGCACCGGCCGGTCTGGCTGCAGGAGGTCGGCGCCCCCTCCCCGCTCATCCCCGCGGAGCACGCCGCCGCGTTCACCGAGGCGACCGTCGCGAACGTGCTGGACTGCGAGGACGTGTGGGGTGTCACCTGGTGGTGCTCCCACGACGTGTCCCGCTCTCTGGCCGACTTCCCCGAACTTGAATACGGGCTGGGCCTGTTGACCAACGACCGACAGGTGAAACCGGCCGGGGAAGCCATCGCCCGGATGGTCGAGGAGCGGCGGGGGGCAGCCGTCCGGCCGACTCCCCGCACCACGGCCCTGGTGGTCGACACCGGCGACGACGAGACCGCACCCCGTCGCTCGACGTGCGCCCCCGGTGGCGCGTTCTTCGGGGCGTTCGCCCGGCTGACCGCGGACGGGGTCCGGCCCACGGCCGTCCTCGCGAGCCAGGCCGGGAACACGGAGCACCTGGCCGCGCGCGGCATCACCGACGTCCTCACCCCGGACCAGGTCCGCTGACCCCGCCCGGTGCACCCCGCGCACCCGGCATCCGCCCCACCCGCCCCCACCTCACGACGGAGCCACCCTCATGCATGACGACCGCAGCCTGGTCGAAGCCCGCCTCAAGCGCGTCCTCGACGAGCGCATCCGGCCGGCCGTATACCCGGAGTCCGTACCACTGGACGTCGCCGTCCGGACCCTGCCGGGCGAGCCCGTACCGGTTGCCGAGGGCCTCGCCGGCCCGACCGTGCCGATCGCGGTCGGCGACCGGTGGGGCGCACCCTGGGGCACCAGCTGGTTCCGGGTCGCCGGGACCGTCCCGCAGGCGTGGGCGGGCCGCACGGTCGAGGCGCTCCTCGACCTCGGCTTCGACGAGAACATGCCCGGCTTCCAGTGCGAGGGCCTTGTCTACCGGCCCGACGGCACCCCGGTGAAGGGCCTCAACCCGCGCAATCAGTGGGTGCGCGTCGGAGCCCCTGTCGCAGGTGGCGAGGAGGTGCTGCTGCACATCGAGGCCGCCTCCAACCCGGTCATCCTCGACTACCACCCGTTCCTGCCGACGCGGCTCGGCGACAAGGAGACCGCGGGCAGCGAACCGCAGTACACCCTCGCCCGGATGGATCTCGCCGTCTTCGACGAGAACGTGTGGAACCTCGTCCAGGATCTGGAGGTGCTGGACGAGTTGATGCAGGAACTTCCCGTCGACGGCGCCCGCCGCTGGGACCTTCTGCGGGCGATCGGCCGCGCCCTCGACGCGGTCGATCTGCAGGACGTGAACGGCACCGCGCTCGCCGCCCGCGCCGAGCTCGCCGAGGTCCTCGCGACCCCCGCCGAGCCGTCCGCACACCGCATCAGCGCCGTCGGCCACGCACACATCGACTCCGCCTGGCTGTGGCCGCTGCGCGAGACGGTCCGCAAGGTCGCCCGTACGACGTCCAACATGACCGCTCTCCTGGAGGACGAGCCGGACTTCGTCTTCGCGATGTCGCAGGCCCAGCAGTTCGCCTGGATCAAGGAACACCGCCCCGAGGTCTACGCCAAGGTCAAGAAGGCCGTGGCGGACGGGCGATTCGTGCCGTCAGGCGGCATGTGGGTCGAATCCGACACGAACATGCCGGGCTCCGAGGCGATGGCCCGTCAGTTCGTGCACGGAAAACGGTTCTTCCTCGACGAGTTCGGCATCGAGAACGACGAGGCGTGGCTGCCCGACACGTTCGGATTCGCGGCGGGCCTGCCGCAGATCATCAGAGCGGCGGGCTCCAAGTGGCTCCTCACGCAGAAGATCTCGTGGAGCCAGACCAACAAGTTCCCCCACCACACCTTCCAGTGGGAGGGCATCGACGGCACCCGGATCTTCACCCACTTCCCGCCCGTCGACACCTACAACTGCTCGATGAAGGGCAGCGAGATCGCCCACGCGGCGAAGAACTTCAAGGACAAGGGCGTCGCCCAGCACTCCCTCGCGCCGTCCGGCTGGGGGGACGGCGGCGGCGGCACCACCCGCGAGATGATCGCCAAGGCGGCCAGGATGCGCAGCCTCGAAGGGTCGGCGACCGTGACGTGGGAGACCCCCACCGACTTCTTCACCAAGGCGGAGGCGGAGTACCCGAACGCGCCCGTGTGGGTCGGCGAACTCTACCTGGAGCTGCACCGTGCGACCCTCACCAGCCAGGCGAGGACCAAGCAGGGCAACCGCCGCAGCGAGCATCTGCTGCGCGAGGCCGAGATGTGGGCCGCCACCGCCGCTGTGAGGACCGGTTTCCCTTATCCGTACGAGGAGTTGGACCGGATCTGGAAGACAGTGCTGCTGCACCAGTTCCACGACATCCTGCCCGGCTCCTCGATCGCCTGGGTCCACCGCGAGGCCGAGAGGACCTACGCGGCCGTCGCCGAGGAACTGAACGCCATCGTGGACGCGGCGCAGCGGGCCCTGGCCGGCGACACCGCGGCGGGAGGGACGCTCCTCTTCAACTCCGCACCGCACCCGCGCGGCGGCGTCCCGGCCGGTGGCGCCGCAACCGTCACCGCAGGCAGCGGCGGACGGCTCGCACCGCGGGAAGCCGGCGGTTACGTACTCGACAACGGCCTGCTGCAGGTCGAGATCGACGGTCGCGGCCTGGTGGTGTCCGCGTACGACATCGGCGCCGAGCGCGAGACCGTGGCGCCCGGCAGGGCGGCCAACCTGCTGCAGATCCACCCCGACTTCCCGAACATGTGGGACGCGTGGGACGTCGACGCGTTCTACCGCAACACCGTCACCGACCTGACGGACCTGGACGACCTCACCCCGGTCGTGGAGGACGGATCGGTCGGCGTACGCATCGTCCGCAGCTTCGGCGACTCGAAGGTCACCCAGCTTTTGACACTGGCCCCGGGCGTCAAGCGGCTCGACATCGACACCGAGGTCGACTGGCAGGAGACGGAGAAGTTCCTCAAGGCCGCGTTCCCGCTGGACATCCACGCAGAGCGGTACGCATCCGAGACGCAGTTCGGCCACTTCTACCGGGCCACCCACACCAACACCAGCTGGGAGGCAGCCAAGTTCGAGGCGTGCAACCACCGCTTCGTCCACCTGGAGGAGCCGGGCTGGGGCGTCGCGCTCGTCAACGACTCGACGTACGGCCACGACGTGACCCGTACCGTCCGCGACTCGACCTCCGGGACGACCACCACCGTCCGGGTGTCCCTGCTGCGTGCCCCGCGTTTCCCCGACCCCGAGACCGACCAGGGCGTGCACCGCTTCCGCCACGCGCTCGTGCCCGGCGCGACGATCGGCGACGCGGTCTGCGAGGGCTTCCGGATCAACCTGCCGGAGCGCCGGGTGGCCGGCGACCACGCGGTGGCGCCCCTGGTGACCGTCGACAACGACGCGGTCGTCGTCAGCGCGGTGAAGCTGGCCGACGACGCGAGCGGCGATGTGGTCGTCCGGCTCTACGAGTCGACGGGTGGCCGCGCCAGGGTCCGGCTCGGTGCGGGATTCGAGCTCGGTGACCTCGCGGTGACCGACCTGCTGGAGCGCCCGCTGGCCGGGGCGACGGTACCGGAGCGGGCGGGCGACGGTGTACAGCTGACGCTGCGCCCGTTCGAGCTGATCACGCTGCGGCTCGGGCGCAACTGATGCGTGCGGCTGACGCGTCGTCGCTCAGCCGCTGAGGGAACGGCCGGACTGCGGTGGAAAGCCGTGAGCTTTCGCGTGAGTGCGCCGCAGGCCGGCCGGCCCCGTCCGCCCTTCCCGGTGCGGTCGAGCTCTCCGGGTGTTCTTGACGCGGTCGGCGGACTCGTGGTGGCCGGGGCAGCTGTCGGAGGCGACCGCGGAGACGTTTGATCCCGGTGTGCTCCCGCAGGTTCTCCAGGCGCTGGACGATCCGGGAGCGTTCCCGGGTGGCGGTCGTGCGGGCGCGAGTCAGGCCCCGCAGCGGGCGGTCGGGCGCGAACGAGGGACGGGACCAGGTCGTGGGCGCGGAGCTCGGTCGGCCAGGCCGCGTCCGAGACGTCCGTCGTGCAGTACGTTCACGCTCCCGCTCCCTCCCCGTCGGTATGCCGTTCCGCGAGGATCAGGGTGAATCAGGAATGCTGACGCACGTGCTCGCAGCAACACTCCATGGTTCCTGTGGGCGGTCCCCAGCACCACGCCGGCCTGCGAGTTCACCGGCATCACAGAGGCATCGGTTTCGGCCGGAACGAACCCCCATCGACATCCAGGACCTGCATCGGCCCAAGGCGGGGCGGGAGGAAGCAACTCCGGTGCGGGAGGAAGCAACTCCGATGGGGGCCACGGGATTTAACACGCCCCAGGTGTACACCGAAAGCGCATTGAGTCGCTGATGTCCTGTCATGTGCTCGTGGCCGTATTGATCAGGAAGCTCTACGCGCATTGCGAAGGTGATGCGACTGTCGGACTATTGCAACAGAACAGCCTGATGGACAGCGTGCTCCGCCGAGCAATAATCGCCACTGTGTGCGAAGAACAGATTCCGGTTGGCCGAAAGACACCGGGCAGTCGGTTGGGTGGACGGGAGCGGCACATGAACACGTCGGGGTCGGTCAAGGTCGCGGTCGTCGCACGGGGGGAGGTGGCTCGTGGAGGGCTGGCCGCTATGCTGGCGGAGGCCGCCCATGTGGACCAGTACTCCGTCTACGAACCCGAGGAGTTCACAGCGGCGGCCCCGGTGGACGCCATCCAGACGCTCGTCCTCTCCTGCGACGTGCTCGTGGTGTGGTGCGTGAACGCCTTCGGGACCGGTGAGGACGCCTGGGCGGCCGAACTGGCCGCGGTGGTCCGCAGGAACGGGATCCGTGTGGTGCTGATCCTGCCCGGCGCCGAAGTGCAGCGAGTCGCGTCCGGCCAAGCCCTGCCCTGCGACGGCGTGCTGGACCAGGACGCCCTCACCACCGAGGGGCTGGACGACGCCCTGCGCAGGCTCGCCGACGGCGAGCGGCTGATGCTTGAGCCGGCCACGTGGGTGCCGTCGTCGCGGTTCAGCGGCCAAGAGGCGCGGCCGCGCACGGAGCCGTCGATCGGGCTGCTCACCGAGCGCGAGAGGCAGGTGCTGGAACTGCTCGTCGACGGGTTGAGCAACAAGCAGATCGGACAGGCGCTGGGGGTGTCCGAGCACGTCGCCAAGCGCAGCGTGGCGGTCGTACTGTCCAAGCTGAACTGTCCCAACCGCACCCAGGCCGTCGCGGTCGCCCTGCGCGAGGGGCTGGTGGGGACGGGCGAGTCGCTGCGCACGTGAGGGGCGGGGCGCCACGCATGCGGGGCCCCGCCGCACAGGTTGAAGATCGAGTCAGCGCCGTCCGGACGCCGCGTGCCCCAGCATCTCGGTCAGATCGGAGCGGCCGGCGATGCCCAGCGTCCGGTAGCTGCTCGTCAGATGGAGCTCGACCGTGCGCAGGCTGACCGACAGCTTCTCGGCGATCGCCTTGTTCGACCGCCCTTCGGCGGCGAGCAGCGCGACCCGCAGCTGAGCCGGGCTCAGCTGGGCCCTGCTCAGCTTGGGCAGCGCGGCGAACATGGCGACGACCTCCTGGACACGAGGGACCGGCCGCCCCCCGTCGGCACGCTCCGCCGCGACGGCCTCGTCCAGCAGACGCCGTCCCTCCGCAGGCCGACCGTCGTCGAGCAGGGCGGCGGACGTCTCCGCCGTCGCGCGCACATACCGTCTCCGGGCCGGCGAACCGGCGAGCACCCGCACAGCGGATCGCAGATGGGCGAGTGCCGGCAGGCCGGTGAGGGTGAGACCGGTCCAGAGGTGGACCGAACCGACCATGCCCGGTGCGCTCCAGGCCCGGGCCTCCGCCAGGCTCTCGGCCGCCAGGCGCGCCGCGGCCGACGGGTCCGCGGATGCCAGCGCCATGGCGAGATGAGAACGCCACGGCACGACGGCGGGGTTCGGGCAGCCGAGGGCCAGCAGGATGCGGCCGCACTCGCGCAGGTGCGACGCCGCCTCGGCGGCGCGACCGGTGTGCAGACCGAGGAGGCCCCCGGCGAACAGCAACTGGCCCTCGCTGACGCCGTGTTCGTGCCGGTCCGGCAGGGCTCCCACCAGCGCGGACTCGGCGAGGTCCGGTCGCCCGTCGCCCAGGGCCACGAGTGCCTCCGTCGCTGCCAGCCGCGGCAGACTCCGGGGATGCCAGTGTGTGCGGGGCACCTCTGCCAGCGCCTCGGCCAGCCGGGCCCCGGCCTCGTCCGGATCGTCGGTCCGCAGGGCGAGTTCGGCCAGGCCCAGCAGAGCCTGCCCGATCGCGGGGCCCACCGCCTGCCGCCGGGCCTCGGCCTCGATCCGCCGCAGCCCGACCCGTGCGAGCGCCACGTCCTCGGTGACGGCGAGCACCCTCGCCGCGACCAGCCTGGGAGCGAACAGCCCGGCCTCTGCCCGCTCCAGCGCGGCGATGGCGAGCCGCCGGGCCGTGTCGATCTCCCGCCCCGCGAGACAGTGCCGCCAGGCGGCGGCCGCGGCCTCGGCCGCGTCGAGCGCGGGCCGCGATGCCTCGTCCCCGTGGTCAGGGACAGCCGACGCTTCGGCCGGGCCCCTCTCCAGAGCAAGTTCCCGCAGGCCGAGCAGGGTTCGCTGCTCCGCCGCGGATGTCGTTCTCCGTGCCGCGGCCGAGTCGAGGGCTGCTGCCACGCTGCTTCCGCCGCCGCGCAGGAGCAGCAGGTCGGCGGCGAGCAGTCGGACTGCGGCGCCGTCCGGGCCGGACGTCTCCGTCAGCACACGCCTGAAGCCGCGGTCGGCCGCCTCGGGCCGCAGGGACAGTCGCGCCGTCGACAGCGCCAGCAGCACCTTCGCGCGCAGCTCACCCGACGCCCCGCGGTCCAGTGCTTGTTCGAGGAAGGCGACCGCGTCGGCTTCGTCCCCGGACCGCCGGGCGTGCACGCCCGCCGCGTACAGGGCAGGGGGCGCCCACGGCTCGGCCGTCCGGGAATGCGCCACGAGCCGGCCGAGGACCGGCTCGGGGATCCCATCCCCGCGCCCGATCCGCACGGCGCGCTCATACAGATCGCGGCGCCGGCCGTCGTCCATGAGGCCCAGCACCCGGTCGGCCACCAGCGGGTCGTACAGCCGCGGGTGACCGACCTGGTCGAGCAGCCCGGTGCCGGCCAGCTCCGCACGGGCCCGCTCGCGCCACGGAGGAAGGATCCCAGCCAATTCGCAGACCCGGTCGAAGGGGAGGTCGCCGTCCGCCACCGCGCTCGCCTCGACCAGCGCGACCGTCCGCCCGGACACACGGGCCAGAGTGCGGCGCACGTGACGCCTGCCCACCTGGTCGGCGAGCGCGACGAATTCGTCCGGACCGGGCGCCGGCGCCGGCCACCACCGGAGAGCGGCGCACAGGACCGCCGGACTGCCGCCCGTCGCGGCCGTCGCGGCCGGCACGAGCGGACCGCCGCCCTCTTCGCCGTACGCTTCGACGAGCAGCACCCGCACGGCGTCGGCGCTCAGCGGGCGCAGGGCCACCTCGTATCCGGGTGGGCCGTCCGCGCCGAGGACCGCCGGGTCCGTGCCGGCCGTCACCCGCAGCAGGGGCCGTCGTCCCGCGCAGCCGGCGTCGTGCTCCTGACGGATCACGTCCTCGGCGTCGTCGACGAGGACCGCCAGCGGTGTGCCGGCCGGGCCGTACGCCGTCTGCGCCGACAGGTGCGACGCGATGTCGCGGAGCCGTCGCGGGCCGGTACGGCGGGCGGGTGGGGTGACGACGTGCAGTCCGGCCCCCCGGGCGAGCGAAGCCGCCTCGGCGAGCACGGCGGTGCGCCCGGTGCCCGGCCGTCCGTGCACGACGACGGTCGCCGCGCCGCCCTCCGCGACCTGGCGCACGGCCTGCTCGAGCAGCGCCAGGTGGGGCGACCGCTCAAGGAGCCTCCCGGACGCGTCTGCCGGGCAGGGAAGGGGCGGCGGGCTCAACGTTCTTCGCCCGGCAGACGTGTTGATCCGTGCGCACCCGGCTGCGCGAGCCCGTGCGCGAGGCCGGCGCGACCGGTGACGCCGAGCTTTCGGTACACACTGGTCAGGTGGTACTCGATGGTGCGCACGGTCAGGCAGAGGGTGTCGGCGATGGTCCGGTTGGTCGCACCGGCAGCGGCCATCTCCGCGACGGGCCGCTCGGCCTTGCTGAGTGCCACCGACGCGGGCCGGCCACCCGCCGCCGCGAGCGCGACCCGTGCCTGACCGGCCACGGCGGCCAGGCCGCACCGCACGGCCGTCGCCCTGGCCGCGTGCAGCCGCCCGCGCGCGGCCTTCTCGTCACCGAGCCGCAACAGCGTCGTGCCGAGACGCATCTCTGCGAGCGCGCGGGAATGGTGGTCGGAGCTGTCCTGCAGCACCCGTACGCTCTCGGCGAGCAGTTCCACCCGGTCGGCGCCCGTGGCCACCATGCCCCGGGCCAGCAGACTCAGCCCGGTGCTGCGGGGCGTCGGCCACCGTTCGGCGAGGTGCCGGCCGAGTTCGGCCCGTTCCGCTGCGTCGCCCGTCCGTCCCAGGGCCATGAGCAGTTCAGTGCTGTGCAGCCACCAGGTCGTGAACAGGGGGTTCTTGATGCCGGCGGCGGTGAGACCCGCCCCGCACTGCTCCATCAGCCGCAGGGCCTGCTCGGTCCGGCCCCGGCCGCGCTCGACGAGGGCCCTGGCCGTCAGGTGGAGGTGGTGTTCCCGGACGGAGCCGTCGAAGCCGTGGTCGTCGAGCCGACGCAGGACCGACTCGGACTGGTCGAGATCGCCCCGGGCCACCAGCGTCAGGGCGAGGCTGATCGGCGCCAGTCTGGTGCGCCATGTCCGCTCCTGCCCTTCGGCGAGGCGGCCGGCGGCCAGCGCGGATTCGACCGCGTCGTCCGCCCGGCCCGACTCCAGCAGCAGCAGCGCCCGGACCGACCCGGCGTGGCACTGGGCCCATGCCTCCTCGCGGCGCCGGCTGTCCGTGACGGTCCGGTCCAGGTGGCCGAGCGCGGTCGTGGTGTCGCCGGCCAGGGCGAGGACCTGGGCGGCGGCAACCCTCGCCCACGCGGCGCGCGGCCGGTCGGTTCGCAGGACCTGATGGGCGTCGGCGACCGCGGCGGCCGGGTCGGCGCCGGTCAGCGCGGTGCGCAGAGCGCGGGTGGCGAGCGCCAGGTCATCCGTCGGGCCGCCGCAGGAGAGAGGCGACGCGTACTCCCGCAGCTCGCGCAGCAGCTCGCCGAGCCCTTCGGGCGTGTCGGGCGTGCGATGCGTCATGAGCGCGGTGAGCCGGCGCTGCCCGGCGGCGAGCGCCCGGGTCGGCGGGTCGTCGGTGCGGGACAGCACGCCGTCGAGATGTTCCAGGGCGGCCGCAGGGTCGATATCGGTCAGCACGTCGGCCAGCTCCGTGCGGACGGCGAGGTCGTCGGGGGCGGACTCGTGGAGTTTGTGCAGATAGGTCGCGGCGGTCGCCGGGCGGTCCCGGCGCGCAGTGGCGGCCGCCTCCTTGAGCAGGGCTCTCATCCAGGGGCGGTCCAGCGCGCGGAGCCCCAGCAGCAGCTCGGCCACCTGTCCGGCCGGCCGTGCGGCGTCGTTGAGGATCTCGGCGGCCTGAGCGCGCAGTTGCTCGCCCTCGGCGTCGGGCAGCGCGGCCATCAGTGCGTCGAACTGTGGTGGCACGCACCGCGCGGGCATCCGCCTCGGGAGAAGCCCGAGATCCCGGGCCGCTTCCAGGAGTCGGCCGGTCACCTGGAGGGGAAGTCCGGCGAGGGGGCCGACGAGGTGGGGGTCGGTGCTGCGCAGCAGCACAGCCGACCGGGCGACCCGGAGCAGCCGGGATTCGCGCCGGCCGAGGCCCTCGGTGTCCCTGGACGGCGGGGCGGCACCGGCCGGCCAGAGGTCTGATCCATCGGTGACCGAGCAGCCGTCGCGCGTCATCAGTTCGTGGAACGCCGGCGCGGCGGGCGCCGGGACGCCGGGCGCCAGGCTCAGCAGAACGGTCAGCGGCTCCTGGGCCGGGCCGCGCATCAGCCGGTCGATCCAACGGAGCGTGCCCTCGTCGCACCACTGGGCGTCGCCGACGGCGAGCACCAGCGGAGCCTGGGCCGGCGACTTCTCGACCAGCTTAAGGGCCGCGTGCCGTGTCCTGTGCGGGGGTAACGGCTCACCGCCGCGCAGGCCGAGCAGCCGCCGAAGTACGGCGTGCTCGGCACCGGCCTCGTCGAGACGGCAGTCGACGCGTCGCACGGTCGGCTCCCGCCCGCACACGTCGCCGATGTGACGCACGATCGCGTCCACGGGCCAGCTGTCGACGGACCCGAACATCACCACGCAGCGGGCGCCGGAGCGGCCGACGGGGATCCGGCAGGACGGGCGGTGCGTGGGCGGGGACCGGTCGAAGGCGGTGCCGGCAGGTAAGGACGTGGGTGGAAAAGCCGGAGGTGGGGCGGGGGGACGCGGGTGATCCAATCGGCTCCTCACGTGCTTACCATATGACAATTCTGTGTCGTGTGAAGATGGCCTCGTGTCGAGATCGTGAAGAGCGCGCCGAGGGTTTGCCGGGCCCAACCGCCCACTGAGGATGCCTCGGTGAAGGATCTCGGCAATGACGGCGTCGTTCAGTCGCCTCGGTGAACGGAGACACCTGTGCCCCTCGTCGGCCGGACGCACGGGTTCGCCTCCATCCGGGCGGCGATGAGCCGAGTGCGGGGCGGGGCCGCCGTGCTCGTGGCGGTCACCGGCCCGCCCGGCACGGGCCGTTCTGCCTTCCTGGACGCCATCGCCGACCTTGCGGCGGAGGAGGGGTTCACCGTCCGGCGGGCTTGCGGCGGCCGTCCGGGACACGACTCCCCCTGCGTCCCGGTAGGGCCTCTCCCTCAGGCCGGGCCCGCATCCGGCGCCGGCTTCCCGGCGTATCTCGTCGACGACCTGCAGTGGGCCGACAAGGCATCGCTGGCCCGGCTCACACGATGGTTCGCCGACCCGTGTCCCGTCCCGCTGCTCACAGTGGTGACGGTGCGCGAGGGTGAGCCGTGCGTCGAACTGCCGCTGGTGCAGGGCTTGTTGGCAGCCGCGGATCCAGTGATCAGGACGGCCACGCTCGGTCCGGAGGAAGTACACGCCCTGCTCGCAGAACTCGGCGTGCTCACCGGCGCGCAGCTCTCGGCCTGGACGCGCGCGACGGGTGGGAACCCGGCACTCGTCGTCTCGCTGCTCGACCGTGTGGAGACCGTGCACGAAGTCGCCCCCGAGCAGCTCCTCGACATCGCCCGCACCCGGCCGGCGCCCTGGGACCTGAGGCTGCGGGTGGCCGCAGTCCTGAGCAGCCAGCCGGAGCCCGTACGGCGGCTGGCCTACTGCGCCGCGATCCTGGGCGGCCCCGCCGAGACGCGTGTCCTCGCCCGCCTCTCGGACCTGGGCCCGGCCGAGGAAGCCGCCGCCGCGCGCGCCCTGCTCCGCCTCGGCTGGAACGTGGAGCGCTGGACGCCGCCCGTTCTATGGGACTGCGTACGAGAGATCGCCGAGGACCGCCTGACCCTCGCCGACCGCGGCGAGATGCACAGCCGCGCCGCCGAGTTGCTCCACGAGGCCGGGTCTCCGCCCGATCGGATCGTCCCCCACCTCCTGGAGGTCGGACCCGGCGAGTGGACCGGGACCGCCCGAGTGCTGCGTGAGGCCGCTGACGACCTGCTGCGCCGCGGGGACGCGGCCCTCGCGATCCACTGCCTTCGCCGCGCCCTGCGGGAGTTCCCGCCCGACAGTCCGGAGCGCGGCGCGTTCCTGGCGGCCCTGTCCGAGGCGGAGCAGGACACCGGCGCCCCCGCCATGCTCCGCCACGCCGTCCAGGCGAACCAGTTGCTGTCCTCGGACCGAGAGCGCGCCGCGGTCGTGGCGAACGTGCCGCTCACACTGTTCCTCACCGCGCCGCAGACGGCCCAGCTACTGGAATCCGTCGGAGAACCGGTCATGGCGGGCCCGGAAGCGGCGGACCTCGGGCTGCGGCTGGAGGCCCGTAAGCGACTGCACCGGCTCGGCGCCCCGGGCGCCCCGGCTGCCGCGGTCGAGCGGCTGCGCGCACTGACCCCGGGGCCCGGTCCCGGTACCGCCGCGCAGCGCGAACTCGTGTCGGTCCTGGTCTACGCGGGAATCCTCGGCGGACGGCTGCCCGCAGCCGAGGCGGCTGCCCTGGTGCGCTGGATGCTCGACCACGAGCCGGCCTCCGCCGCCTCCGTCCATGCCGCGCCGGCCCTGATGATCGCCTCCGGCACGGCGTCCGGGGCGGACGAACCCGTGCGCGGCTGGCTGGACATGGCACTCGAAGCGGCACGAGGGCGCGGCGACGGGCGGCTGCAGACCCGGCTGCTGGGCTGGCGGGCACTGGCCGCCCTGCACGCCGGCCGGCTCGCGGACGCCTGGGTGGACGCGTCGGACGCCTGCGCGGCGGCCCCCGGCCCGCTGGAGGACGACGACTGGTCGGCCGTCGTCGGGCTGACGTCCGTGGCGGTCGAGACGCGCGACCCGCGGCTGGCCGAGCGGCTGCGGTCCCTGCTGCGCGAACGACAGGAGGCCGTCATACCGCTGACCGGACTGGCCCGTCGAGCGATGCGCGCCCAGTCGGCCCCGGAACCCGAACTGCCCGCCCTGCTCTCCGACCTGCTTGAGGCGGCGCACCAAGCAGAGGCGGCGGGCTGGTGCAACCGGACGCTGTTCCCGGTGGACCTGTGGTGCGTGTCCCCGTTGCTCCGCGTCGACCGGCCGCAGGACGCGCTCCGGCTCCTTGCCCGCGCCTGCGAGGCGGCCCGGGCCTCCGGCTCCCCGTACGACCTCGGCCGGGTTCTGCGCATGTGGGGCACCGTCGTGGGCGGCCGGTATGCCCTGTCCCTCCTGGCCGAGTCGGTCTCCGTGCTCAGGGAAGGCTCCAACACACTGGAGCTGGGCCGGGCGTTGACGGCGTACGGGAACCGGTTGCGCGCCGCCGGGCGGCCCGGCTCCGCCGAGCTCCTCGCCGAGGCCGACCGGATCGTCGACGCGGCGGGCGAGTCGGCCCTGCGGTGCTGGGCCGGGACCCTCCGCGGTGATCCGAACCGCGCCCTGCCGCCCGGCGGCGGCGCCCTCAGCGACACCGAGCGCCGGGTCGCCGCCCTCGTAGCTCTCGGACACACAAATCAGGAGGTCGCGGCGGCGCTCGGCGTCACTCGGCGTGCCGTGGAGAAAACCCTGACCAGGCTCTACCAGCGACTGGGCGTGGAGGGGCGGACCAGGCTGCTTCCGGTGGTGCGGCGGATGGCGGGAAGAGCCGCCTTGTCCTCGGGAATGCTTTCCGAGCGACTCTGACCGCCCGCCGAACCACCGGCGTTCCCTTACCGGCTTGGAGCCTGTCGGGTGACCTCTGATCGGGCGGCCACGCCCTGGCACGCACGCTTCCCGCGTTGCCGAAATGTTCTAGTAGCTCCTTCCCCGAGCTCTCAGCTTCGCTCGAGCAGGGGAGACCCCATCCGAGGACATCCCGCCGCCTTGGAATCGCACGCGCCAGACCGCCTCCGCTATCCGATCGAAGGTCACCCGACAGGCTCTCGGGCGGGCGGGCCCGCGCAACCGCGCCCCGGGGCCGGCCGTGCAGGGCAAACGGGCGGCCCCCGCTCGCCGGTTCCGGACCCGCTCGCCGCATCCGTGCCGCACCGCGCATCCCGCCCGGCCGCCACGCCGCCGGGCCCGGACTCGACGCCCCCGCTTCGGTGGCCGATCGGTGCACCAAGCGGGCTACCCCCTGGTATCCGGAGTCGCCCGTCGGGGTCCTCAGGTGCGAGGACGGTGCGTTCCGGACTCGTCCCGGCCTTCCCGGTGAACTGTGGTGAACCCGCACTCCGACGCGTGGTGTACGGCTGTCCTCTCCGTACCGGCCGGTGCGGGACGCCGTGGTCGCTCCGAACTGTGCGGCGACGACCACAGTGTTGGGCGGCGTGCCAGTGTCCCCATTGCACGCCGTGGTTCGGCCTCATTAGTCTGCTCGGCGTCGGCCGGAATACAGGGAATGAGGAATGCGAGGACGGTTTGTCGTACATGGCCGAGGCGGAGAGTGGTACGAAGAGCGAGCTTCGGCAAGAGATCGAGGGGAAATCTCTTATGCAGAATGACTTGCTGGGCCCCGTCGAGGAATTGCGCGACATCGATCCCTCCTTGTTGAACGCCGATACTCCGGGCGAGCAATACCGCGATGTGTTCCTTTCGCTGTTCGAGCGCTCCGGCATCGGTCTCGCGGTTCTGGATTCGGCCCTCCGGGTGCGGTCGGTCAACAGCGCCTTGAGCGCCCAGTGCGGAATGCGCCCCGAGGAGATGCGCGGGCGTGATTTCGCGGAATTCCTGCACCCGAGCGTGCGGCAGTACGTGCTGCGCCAGTTCGGCCGACTGGTCCAGGGACGCAAGGCGTGCCTCGGCGATCTCTCCATCGACACCTGCTTCGACCACACCGCGGTCTCCGGTGAACTCACCGCCTTCCCGGTGGAGGACGACTCGGGACGGGTGGAGGCGATCATGGCGCAGTTCACGCCGGGGGAGACGGCCGGCGACCACCATGCGCGCGTGCGGCCGCAGGGGAAGCTGACTCCCCTCAGTGCGAAGGTCCTGGAAGGCGTGGCGGCGGGGGATCCGACCGTGCGCCTCGCGGCCAAACTGTTCCTCAGCCGGCAGGGCATCGAGTACCACGTCGGCGCCCTCCTGCGACAGTTCGACGTGCCCAATCGCACGGCGCTGGCGGCCAAGGCGTACTCGATGGGCATGTTCAGCATGGGCTGCTGGCCGCCCAGGCTTCGCCCCGGCTCCATCCGCTCCGACCCCCAGGGAGCGGACCGGGCGGGTGGCGAGACCCGCACGGAGGCCCGGCGGCCGTAGACGTTGATCCACAACGCTCGTTAGGGTGAAGCCTGATGTGTGGAGAGCCGCCACTGTGGCGCCGACGGCGTGGGTGGATGTCCGAGCGGACCGCCGCACCGGCGTCAGGGCTCTGAGCGCTACGGGGGCAAAGTGGAACTACTGGTGGTCGAGGACAACGAGCGGGTGTCGGCAGCCCTCCGGGCGGCGTTGGCCCAACAAGGCGTGGGTGCGGTGTGCGCGACCACCGGCAAGGCGGCGATGGAGCTGCTGGAGCGGGCGCGTCCCGATGCAGTCCTGCTCGACCTGGGCCTTCCGGACTGCGACGGCTTCACTCTGTGCAGCAGGATGCGGGCGGCGAGCTCCATTCCGATCCTGGTGACGACCGCCCGTGGGGACCACGCCTCGTGCGTGCGAGGACTCGACCTCGGTGCGGACGACTACCTCGTCAAGCCCTACAACCTGGCGGAAGTACTGGCCCGTTTACGCGCGGTGATGCGCCGTCACCGCCCGTCCGGGGGTGCGGTCGCCGACGATCCGCCCGGGGATCTGCTCCTGGCCGGGCCCGTGCGTATCGATGTGCGGGAGGGGGTCGTGCTGGTCGACGGCGCCCCGACCGATATGCCGGAGGAGGAGTTCGGGATCCTCGTCGCGCTGGCTCGGCGGCCCGGCGAGACGCTGTCCGCCGACCAGCTCGTCGACGAGATCCTGCGGACCCAGCGGGCGAGGCTGGAGGCCTCGCTGCAGCACCACATCTCGTCGCTGCGTGAACGGCTCGGCGTGCCGTATCTGCTGGAGGCCGTCGAGGGAGGGGGCCATCGGCTGTCGATTCCCGGAGCCGCGTAAGCGATGGCGATCCGTCAGATAAAGGCGTCCGTCTGCTGTGTCCTGTTGTACTCGGCCCGTTCGTCCGCCGTCGTGACGTCCCCCGAGGCCGATTGCGGTCCGGGACCGGTCGCCCTGGCCTACCTGGCCTACCTGGCCTACCTGGGCTCCCTGGTCGTGGCCCTCCTGGTGGGGCTCCGGTGGACCCAGCAGCGGCGTCAGCTGTGCGAGCTGGTGCGGGCGGCCCGCAGGATCGGCGACGGCGACCTGTCCGGCAGGGTGTCGGTGCACACCCGGGCCCCGGTGGAAGTGCGGCGGCTGGCCGACGCGTTCAACGACATGGCCGACTCGGTGCGCACCTGTATGGAGAAACAGGCCGCGATCGTGGTGGACGTCTCCCACCAACTGCGCAACCCACTGACCGTGTTGAGCCTTCGCATGGAGATGCTCTCCCTGAGCGTGGAGGGAAAGGGGCGCGAGGAGGCGGAGCTGATCCGCGAGGAGATGAACCGGCTGGACGTCATACTCGGCCGGCTCCTGGAGTTGGCCTCCTCCCGGACCACGCTCCCGGTACGGACGGGTCCGATGGCCGCAATGGACCTGGTCACCGACCGGGTCGCGGCATGGCGGCCGCAGGCCGAAACCCGTTCGCTCCGGCTCGTGGTCGCGGCCGGGTCGTCGGCCGTCCTCTGCGTCGACGTGACCCTCGCGGGCTCGATTCTGGACACCTTGCTGGACAACGCCATCAAGTTCAGTCCGGAGGGAGGGCGGATTACGGTACGTCTCCGGGACGACGGGCCCATGACGACCGTCGAAGTCGTCGACGAGGGTCCCGGCCTCGACCCGGACGACTTCGACCGCATCGGCGAACGGTTCTGGCGGAGCGCCACGACTCGGGAAGAGCCGGGCACCGGACTCGGTTTGAGCATCGCCCGCGAGATGGCGGCGGTCATCGGAGGACAGTTGACGTTCGCCGCGGCCGAACCGCACGGGTTGTGCGTGGGGCTCCGTCTGCCCCGGGCCGGCACCGGGCCCACCGTGCGCTCCTCGTCCGGCACGCCCGGTCGGGGCCGACCGGACTGAAACCGACCATCCGTTGCTCCAGCCACCCGGAACACCGGTCGGGTGCCGAGGTTTTGCCTGAGTGCGCGGGGCCGACGAGCTGCTTGCCGGGCTAGCCGCCGCACGCGCCGCGCGACAACCAGGGATTCACCTGAGGGCTGTCCCGTAGGGGCTGTCCCGTCGTCACGCCGCTCCCGAAAAACTGGCAATTCTTATAGCGCTTGAGCGATGAGGCAGCCGAATAGCCGACATCACTGGGACCGTGGGGGCAGCCGCTCACCGGCATCAGGTCGCGGGGGGCTGGTTCCGCCTGCCTGCACCGGGGCGGTGTCGGCGCTGTCGTGCAAACGGAAAGAGACGTTCAGTGCGAGGAGAAAAAGTGACATCAGCCTGGTCGCCCGGTCGCCGCGCAAAGTGCGTCACCGTTGTCGCTGCGGGTGTTCTTCTGTGCATGGGAACCGTGGTCGCCCCGGGATACGCCAAGGACGCGGGCACCGTCGTGTATGCCGGAAGTGAAAATGCCGTGAACGGCAGTTATCTGGTGCTGCTCGAAGAGGGGGCGCGCCAGGACGTCGTCGCGGAATACGGTCTGCGGGTGCGGGAGAGATACGACAGCGCGCTGCACGGGCTGCTGGTCGAGGGGAGCGCAGAGCAGGCCGGGCGACTGGCGACCGACCCGGCGGTGAAGCGGGTGGAGCAGAACACCCTGGTGGGGCGGCCTGCCCGGCCGAGGTTGACGCAGTCGGCCCCGTCGTCCTGCGGGCTCGACCGGATCGACCAGCGCTCGCTTCCGCTCGACGGTTCCTACGCCTACCCGCCGCGTGCGGCGAACGGCGTGGATGTCTATGTGATCGACACCGGCATCGACTACAGCCATCCCGATCTCCGCCCGCGCGCCCGGCCCGGTTTCGACGCCTTCGGCGGGGACGGCAGGGACGAGCACGGCAACGGCACCTACATGGCCGGAATCATCGGGGGCACCGAACACGGAGTGGCCAAGAAGGCCACGCTGATCTCGGTGAAGGTGCTCGACGCCCAGGGCGGCGGCACCCTCGCCGGGGTGGTGGCCGGCATCGACTGGGTCACCGAGCACGCCAAGGGGCCCTCGGTGGCCAATTTCATCATCGGCGCCCCCGCCAGCGAGGTGCTCGACGAAGCAGTGCGCAACTCGATAGCCGCCGGTGTCACGTACGCGATGTCGGCGGGCGCCAGCTTCGACGACGTCTCCAACTCCTCCCCGGCACGGGTGGCCGAGGCCATCACCGTGGGATCCTCGGACTGCGCCGACCGGGTCGCCTCGTTCAGCAACTACGGCGCGGGGCTGGACCTTTATGCCCCGGGCGTGGACATCACCTCCACCTGGCCCGGCGGGGGGACGTTCACTGACTCCGGTACCTCGGTCTCCGCGGCGCATGCCTCCGGCGCGGCCGCGCTGTATCTCGGCGGACACCCCAAGGCCACCCCGGCCGCGGTGGGCAGGGCCCTGGACCGTGCTGCAGTGGTGGGGGCGCTCACCGGAGTGCCGACCGGCTCCACGCCCAACAAGCTCCTGCAGCTGGCGTATTGACGCCGGTGTCACGGGAAGCCTCCTCGTCGGCCGTTCCGGCGCGTGCCGAGCGAGGAGGACACCGTCGGCGATCCGGGAAATCCCGCATCTCGTCTCGATTCAAATGGTGGAAGATTTGTTGATCATCGAAGACCTCGTGAAGTGCTACCGGGGCGGTACGCGCGCCAACGACGGCGTCAGCCTGCAGGTCGAGGCAGGGGAGGTCGTCGGCCTCCTCGGGCACAACGGAGCCGGCAAGACCACTCTGATCGACCAGGTGGCCGGGCTCGCGGTACCGACGTCCGGTACCATCCGGGTCGACGGGTGCGACCCGGTCGCGGAGCCCGCCAGAGTCCGCCGGATGGTTGCGGTGATGCCTCAGGCCCACGCGCCGCTGGCCGGCGTGACGCCTCGGCAGGCCATCAGGACCATGGCTCGCATCCGCGGGATGAACAAGCACGACAGCCGTGCGCGGACCGACGAGCTGATCGGTGCGCTGGACCTCGGAGCATGGGCCGACACGACAGGGGAACGGCTCTCCGGAGGCGTCCGGAGGCTGACGGCGTTCGGCATGGCCGCGTCGTCGCCCGGACGTGTCGTGATGCTCGACGAACCCACCAACGACGTGGACCCGGTCCGCCGGAGGCTGCTGTGGGAGCAGATCCGCGAACTGGCCGACCGGGGCAGTGCCGTTCTCCTCGTCACCCACAACGTGGCCGAGGCGGAGCGGAGCGTGGACCGGATCGTCGTGATGGGTTCCGGCAAAGTGCTGGCCGAGGGCACGGCCGCACAGCTCCGCTCCCGGACGGTCGGTGAGTTCAGACTGGAACTGACGGCGCCGAGCGCCGACGGCATCCCGCCTCTCCCCGGCCACATCCCCGCCGCCGGCCCGCCGCTGCGCGCCGTCCGGCGGCTGGCGATTCCCCTCGACTCCCAAGCGGCGTCGGCGGCGCTCGCCTGGGGCCAGCAACTCCGCGCAGCGGGGGTCGTCGACGAGTTCGCCCTGGTGCCGGTCGGCCTGGAGGACGTGTATCTGCAACTCGCCGGCGGCGAGACCGCACCTGACGCGGAGAAGGGAGAGCACGGTGAGTCACTGGCTGCGTAGTTACGGACTGCTGCTGGGATGGACCGCGCTGCGCAGCCGGGCGACTCTTCCTCTCAATCTCATCATCCAGACCTTCCTGGCGGTCGGCATCATCGTCGGATTCGCCTATCTCGTACCCGAGATGGACGACGCCACGGCCCTCTACCTCGCGACGGGCGCCCCGGTGCTGGGACTCATCACCGTCGGCATGGTGATCGGCCCGCAGGAAGTCGCCTCCTCGAAGCAGGAGGGCATCTTCGACTTCAACCGGTCGCTGCCCGTTCCCCGAAGTGCCCTCATCGCGTCGGACGCCACGGTTGCCCTGCTCACCGCGCTGCCCGGCATGGTGGCCGCCCTTGTGGTCGCCGGTCTGCGGTTCGACCTCACCCTCCACATCAGCCCGCTGGTCCTTCCCGCCGTCCTCCTGACCGCGTTCACCGCCATCGGTCTGGGCTACGGGATCGGATACGGACTGGCGCCCGCGGCCGCCCGCATGATGTCCCAGCTGGTCGTGTTCGTGGCGCTGATGTTCTCGCCGATCACCTTCCCGGCGTCCCGGCTGCCCGACTGGTTCGAGTCCGTGCACAGGGTGCTCCCGTTCCAGTACATGGCCGAGGCGGTCCGGGACACACTCAACAGGCCACCGGAGGGCGTCGCAGCGCTCCCCTTCGCGGTCCTGGCGGTGTGGTCCCTCATCGGGTTCCTCATCACCTACCGGATGACCGCCCGGCGGCCCTGAGAGCCTGTCGGGTGACCTTCGATCGGGAAGCGTGCGTGCCAGGGCGTGGCCGCCCGATCAGAGGTCACCCGACAGGCTCTGAGCCGCGACCGCGGACAGCGACGCTCCTGGCCGGGCCCACTTGAGCCAGGAGCGTCGCCCGGCGGATCCGTCCTCAGCCCGGGGCTCCAGGGCGACACTCCCCTCGGGCGGACATCCGCGCGCGTTCAGCCCGTGCGGGACGACCGCCGGAACGGCGGCCACCCGCACCCCGGTCACGTCGTGACCCACAGGATCTTCATGGTGGCCTTCTACACCACCGGCGAACAGGGAGGGCACCCGGCTGTCGGCCCGGTCCGGCAGCAGCAGAAGATCCACTGCGACCGGCGCTTCCCTCCCGGCACACCGCGCACCGCGCATCGCGCCTGGCAACCGGGGCCGGCCGACGGACGAGCGGGACCGGTCAGTCCCGGGCCGGGGCGGGAAGCGCTTCCACGACCGCCTCTTCGTCCGGCACAGCCAACTCCCTGACCCGGGAATCCCCACCTGGGCCGCCGGGCCATTCACGGAAGCGCCGGAACAGCATCGGCATGCCTCGGGCGACCGAGAGGTCGGAGCTGTCCATGACCTGCATATGCACATGGGGCTGGGTCGAGTTGCCGGAGTTGCCGCAGTCCGCGAGGTGCTGGCCGGCCACCACCCGCTGCCCGGCGGACACCTGGACGGAGCCGGACTTGAGGTGCACCAGCGCGACGTAGGGGCCGCGCTCCGACAGCGAAATGATCAGATGGTTCCCTGCGATGGCGTTCGCGCCTCGGCGTACCCGTGCGGCCTGGCCCAGCATGTACGGCACCAGGGCGAGCTGCGACCGGCGTGCCTCGTGGTCGGGCTCGCCGTCGTGGGCCGCGATCACGGTGCCGGCGGCGGGAGCCAGGACCGGCCGGCCGAAACTGTGGAAGAGCTCGGGCGGTTCGGTGGCGAAGAAGGTCCGCCAGCTGCGGTGGCCGGCCGTGCGATGGCGGTCGTCCACGCCGATGAAGTCAATGGCGTGACTGCTGCCGAACAACTCGGTCCCATGACTCGGAATCCGCCGAGCCGGGCTGTTCCTGGCACGCCACAGCCCGGTGAAGGGCAGCGAGAGCTCGACACCCCGCGCCCCCGGACGTTGTGCGCCCGAGTCTCCGCCTGCCCCGGCGGCGACGCCTGCCGTGGCGAAGGCAGCGGCACCGATCGCGACGGTGCGCGCGAAAAAGAGCCGCCGGGAGGGGTCCTTCCCGCCAGGGGCGTCGGGTCCGTCCGGTGACGGTGTGGCGGCCCGCCGGGCGAAGCCCCGGCGGAGCAGGAGGCGGACGAGTTCGCCCAGGAGCAGCGCGAGGGTGAGGTACATCAGCAATGGCAGCCAGACCTCACCCGCGGGGGTGAGGACCCGTGCGATCTCGAACGGCGGCTCGGCGGGCCCGGCGAACAGCAGGACCGCTGTGGTCGCCGAGAGCAGCCACACCAGCCCCGTGCCGGCACGCCGCCACGGGGAGCCCTCGTGGGAGACGTCTTTGACGAGGCGCCGGAACAGGTACCGGTGGACGGCCGTCAGAGCCAAGAGGATCAAGGCGGCGTTCAGGAGGAGAAGAGCAGTGCCGGTCCGTGACATGTGTCGAACCTAGCCGCCGGGCGCGTGTCCGCTTCGTACTCTTCCAAAGAATGGTCGATTTCCTAGTCCTGCGTCCCCAGTCCCCGACCGTCCACCGGACCAAAGGGTGACGGCCCCGGGAGTATTTCGGCGCCGGTATCCCCACTGACCTGCGACAAGCAGCTCCGTGAATCGCCGGCCGGACCAGGAATGCGATTTCGATCATGAGGTGGCGGCGCGCATCCGGTCGGTTGACAGGCGCTGTGGGCTGCATGAGCATACCGATCGATGTTGAAGGTTCGGATGAGCGCAGCCCCACCGAGGGGCCGCACATGCGAGGTCCCATTCGTTGTGAGTCGTACACGCACTGTTCGCGTCCGGGGGACTTGAAAATGGGAAGACGGGCCAGACTCGGAACCGTGCACACACGCCCTCTGGGCCGTCCCGGCATCCTGACCTGGTCCGGTATGTGTGACCTGCGTTTTGTCGCCGAAGCGGCCCCTGGGGGACCGAGGAGCCCAGGCACTCGCACGGTCGGCCCCGTGGTCGGCGCCGCCGCCGGGGCGCCTTTCACCCACCGATCGGCACCGGAATTCCCTGGTTCTTCTGCACGTCACTGACGAGATATTCACGGGCCTCTTCCGGGTCCGTAAAGATCGACCGATCCAGCGTGCCCGCACGGCTTCGGGGCGGTCCATGGTGACCGTATTCCCGCTCGGCCGGAGCGAAAGTGCGCATCATCGCTCATGACTTCAGAGGATTGCGGCCTTGAGTACTTTTCGCGACCCAGCCGAACATTTCTCTGCCCTCTCCGGAGATCGGCGGGCGGAGATTTCCTACCCGTTGTCACCCACGCAGCAGGGCATCCTCTTCCAGGCACGCCACGGGGAAGGGACCGGCCTGTACCACACGCAGGTCGAGTTCGAGGTCGCTCAGGATCTCGACGTCGACGCGTTCCGTCTGAGCTGGGCGCGGGTCACGGAGCGGCACGCGGCGCTGAGAACCGGCTTCCGTGATCGTCCGGGTGGCGAACCGGTGCAGACGGTCCGTGAGAGCGTGGACGTTCCCCTTGTCCACGAGGACTGGCGTTCCCTGGACGAGGAACAGCGGTCCGACCGGCTGACGGCGCGGCTGCGGCAGGACCGCGAGCAGGGCTTCTCACTGGACGAGGCCCCGTTGTGGCGGCTCCATGTCGCCCACCTGGCGGGCGCGCGGTACCGGGTTCTGTGGAGCCTCCACTACCTCCTGATGGACTCGCGGAGCCAGACGAGGATTCTCCGCGAAGTGGAGCAGGTGTACGAGGCGCTGACCTCCCGGCAGCCCCTGGACGAACCGCCGGTGGTGCCGTTCCAGGAGTACGTGGAGTGGTGGGGACGCCAGGACGCCGGCCGGTCCGAGGCTTTCTGGCGTGACGAGCTGCGGTCGGTGTCGCCCGTCAGCCCGCTTCCCTTCCAACTCAGGCCCCCCGCAGGCGAGGACGCCGCCGCGGAGGCGCCGCCCGCCGTGTACGAACAGGTGTCGCTGGTCCTGGACGAACGGGAGACGGCTGCCCTGCGCACCGCCGGAACGCGGTGGGACCTGACGCTCCCCACGATCGTACGGGGCGCCTGGGCCTTCCTCCTGAGCCGTTACCGGGGCGCCGACGAGGTGGTCATGGGCGTCACCACCCCCGGCCGGTCCGCCGACCTGCCGGGTGTCGAGGACATGGTCGGGCTGCTCATCAACACGCTTCCCCTGCGGGTCGAGGTTCCGGCCCCGGCAGGCTGGGCGGAATGGATGCAGGGCCTGCAGCGGAAGTACGCGGAGATCCTGGAGCACGAGTACAGCCCCCTGCGGCTGGTCCAGCAGTGGAGCGGGGTCGGCTCGGGCGAATCGCTCTTCGACAGCGTCCTGATGGTCGAGGACCAGGAGACAGGAACCGGGACCGGCTCCTTCCGGATGGTCCGGGAGGAGAGCCACGCGGCCTACCCGCTGAGCATCGTGGCGACCCTCGGGGAGCGCCTCACGCTCACCGTCCACTACGACACCGGGCGCTTCGCGCCGCGGACCGTCGAACGCGCGGCGGGACACCTCCGGCAGATCCTCGCCGAGCTGGTGCGCAAGCCGCACGCCCGCCTCGGGGAGCTGGCCCTCCTCACCCCGGCCGAGTACTCCCGGCTCGTCCATGAGTGGAACGACACGGACACGCCGTACGCGCAGGACGTCTGCATTCACCAGCTGTTCGAGAGGCGGGCGGCGGAGGCCCCCGAGGCCCTGGCCCTGCTCTTCCGGGACGAGCGCTGGACCTATCGCGAGGTCAACGAGCGGGCCAACCAGGTGGCGCACCGGCTGAGAGGCCTCGGGATCGGACGCGGCGACCAGGTCGTGATCCTGATGGAGCGCTCCGCGGAGATGATTCCCGCCCTGCTGGGGATCCTCAAGGCCGGCGCCACGTACGTCCCCCTCGACGTCAATGCTCCCGTCAAGCGGTGGCACTGGATCATCGACTCGCTGAAGGTCACCTGCGTCCTGACCCAGCGCGCCCTGGTGCCGCGCGTCATGTCCGCCGACCCGTTGCCGGACCTCGCGCACATCGTGTGCATGGACCCGGCGGACGATGAACTGCCCGTGCCCGCCCACTGCCCGTACACCGTTCACCCGTCGGCCGGACTCACGGCACTGCCCCGCGAAAACCTTCCGCCGCAGAGCACTGCGCAGGACATCGCCTACGTCATCTTCACCTCCGGCTCCACCGGAACGCCCAAGGGCGTCGCGGTCGCGCACTTCCCGGCGGTGAACCTGATCGAATGGGTCAACACCACTTTCTCCGTGGGCCCGGACGACCGCATCCTCTTCATCACCTCACTCACCTTCGACCTGTCCGTCTACGACGTCTTCGGCGTGCTCGCCGCCGGTGGGTCGATCCGGGTGGCCACGGGCGAGGACATCCAGGAGCCGGCGAACCTGCTGGGCCACCTCGCCGACGAGCCCATCACCTTCTGGGACTCGGCGCCCGCCGCCCTGATGCAGCTCGCGCCCTTCCTGCCCACCGACGGCGAGGGCGCGAACGAGATCGTCTCCCGGTCCCTGCGCCTGATCTTCATGAGCGGGGACTGGATACCGGTCCACTCGCCGGACCTGATGAAGGCGGCCTTCCCGGAGGTCAGGGTCGTCGGCCTCGGCGGGGCGACCGAGGCGACCGTCTGGTCGAACTTCTTCCCCGTCGACGTGGTGGACCCCGCCTGGTCGAGCATTCCGTACGGAAAGCCCATCCAGAACGCACGCTATTACGTCCTGGACGAGAGCCTGCGCCCCTGTCCGGTGGACGTGCCGGGCGACCTCTACATCGGCGGCATCTGTCTCAGCTCCGGATATGCGGACGAGCCGCAGCTGACGGCCGGCAAATACATTCCGTCGCCTTTCGGCGCCACGCCCGGTGAACGCATCTACCAGACCGGTGACATGGCACGGTGGCGGGAGGACGGGAACCTGGAGTTCCTCGGGCGCACCGACTCCCAGGTCAAGATCCGGGGCTACCGCATCGAACTCGGTGAGATCGACAGCACGCTGGGCGAGCACCCCGTCGTCCAGGACGCGGCGACCGTCGTCCGGGAGGACGCGTCCGGCGACCGTTCCCTGGTGTCGTACGTCGTCCTCCACCCGCAGCGCGCCCGTTCCGCCGTCCAGGAGGACGAGGACTCGCTGGTGGGCCGGCGCATCGACCGCTGGCGCGAGGTGTACGACGCGTTCGACCCGGACGCGGCGAAGGAGTCGGAGGACGGAAACGACTTCTCGGGCTGGAACAGCAGCTACACCGGCGGCCCCATCCCCCGGGAGGAGATGCTGGCCTGGCAGGACGACACGGTCGCGCTGATCCACGGCTACGGTCCCTGCACGATCCTGGAGATCGGCTGCGGGACCGGCCTGCTGCTCTTCCCGCTCGCCGCAGGATGCCGCCGCTACTACGGAACCGACTTCTCCTCGTCCGCCCTGGACGCCGTGCGCGGGCGTCTCGGCTCCCGGCCGGAGCTCCGGGAGACCGTCGTCCTGCACCGGCGGGAGGCCGACGCCCTGGACGACCTGGAGCTCGAACCGGTCCACACGGTCGTCGTCAACTCGGTCGTCCAGTACTTCCCCGACGTCCACTACCTGCTCCGTGTCCTTGACCAAGCGCTGTCCCGGGTCGTCGACGGTGGCCGGATCATCGTCGGAGACGTCCGGAGCCTGCCGCTGCTCGAGGCATTCCACGCCGACGTCGAGTTGCACCACGCGCCCGAGTCCCTGACCCGTCAGCAGCTCTGGCAGCGCGTCCAGCGCCGTGTGCAGCTGGAGGAGGAACTGACCCTCGACCCGGCGTTCTTCCGCGAGTGGGCCGCCGCCACCGGCCGCGTCTCTCGCGTCGAGATCCGGCCCAAGGGCGGCCGCAGCCTCAACGAGATGTCGATGTTCCGCTACCAGGCAGTGCTCCATGTGGGCTCCGCCCGCGACCGGGCCGGCCGGACGGCGCCGGCCGGCGTCCCCGAGCTCGACTGGACGGCGGAACGTCTCACCCCCGCGAAGCTGCGCGAGACGCTGGCCGGCGACCGGCCCGACCGGCTCCGGCTGCGCAACGTCCCGAACGCCCGCGTCGAGGAAGCGACACGGACGCTCCGCTGGCTGAAGAGCGGAACCGGACCCGAGACCGCCGAGGCGTGGCGCGGACAGGACCGGCCGCTGCGAGGCATCGACCCGGAGGACGTCAGGGAACTCGCCGAGCAGGCCGGCTACCGGGCGGTCGTCGACTGGAGCCGCCACGGCGCGGACGGCGACTACTCCGTTCTGTTGACCCGCGCCGGAGCGGAACAGGCCCCGGACGAGGAGGAGTTCGTCGTCCCGTCCGAGCCCGGGCGGGAAACGAGCGGCTGGTCGGACTACGCCAACCAGCCGCTCAAAGCGGAGATCGAGCACCTGGTGATGCCCCGGCTCCACGCCCACCTGGCCGAGCGACTCCCCGGCTACATGGTGCCGTCCGGCCTCGTCGCCCTCGACGCCCTGCCCGTCACCCCCAGCGGCAAGCTCGACCGCCGTGCGCTGCTGCTCCCGCCGGCGCCCACCGCCGGACCGAGCTCTGTGCCCGCCCGGAACACCACCGAGGCACTGCTCGTCCCGATCTGGGAGCAGATCCTGTCCCGTTCGCCGATCGGCGTCCTCGACGACTTCTTCGATCTGGGCGGGCACTCGCTCCTCGCCGTGCAACTGGTGGCCCGGATCCGGCAGGTGTTCTCGCTGGAGGTGCCGGTCCGCCTCTTCTTCGACCTGCCGACGATCGCCGAGGTCGCACGCGAGTTGCGGCGCCGGCAGGAGGAGCGGCAGCCCTCGCCGCCGCGTCCCCTCGTCCCCACCCCCCGAGGCGGCCCGCTGCCGGCCGGATCCGACCAGCAGCGGCTCTGGTTCATCGACCGGCTGAGCCCCGGAACCACCTCCTACACCGTCAACTGGCTCGTCCCCCTTCCGGCTTCCCTCGGGACACCGGTGCTCCGGGACGCCCTGGACGAGATGATCCGCCGTCACGAGACCCTGCGCACCACCCTCACGGAGAAGGACGGCCAGGTCTGGCAGATCGTCGCGGACACGTGGCAGGTCGAGCTGGAAGAGGCCGATCTCTCAGGGCTTCCCGGCGAGCAGGCCGAGCAGCGGGCGCGGGACGAGATCCGCCGGTGGTGGGACCAGCCCTTCGACCTCGTCGAAGGCCCCTTGCTGCGGGCCCGGCTCGTCAGGCTGCCGGAGGCGGAGCAGGTCCTCGCGTTCAGCGCCCATCACACCGTGTTCGACGGCTATTCGATCGGTCTCTTCGGCCAGGAGTTCCTCCAGATCTGCCGTGCCCTCGCCGAGGGCGAGCCCTCCCCGCTGCCCGCTCCTCAGGTGCAGTACGCCGACTACGCCGTGTGGCAGCAGAGCCGGCTGGAGGAGGAGGACAGGCTCGCCTTCCAGCTCGACTACTGGAAGGAGCAGCTCTCCGGCGCTCCGGAACTGCTCACCCTACCGACCGACTTCCCGCGTCCGGACGCGCAGAGCTTCACGGGCGACTTCCTGCGCCGGCAGCTGTCACCCGAGCTGACCCGGCAGGTCGTCGAGGTGAGCCGTGAGCACCAGGTGACGAACTACATCACCATGCTCAGCGCCTACGCGCTCCTGCTGGCCCGGTACAGCGGTCAGGACGACGTCGTCATCGGCGTGCCGATCGCGGACCGGAACCGCGTCGAGCTGGAGTCCATGATCGGGTTCCTGGTCAACACGGCCGCCGTCCGGGTGGACCTGCGCGACGACCCGAGCTTCGGATGCGTCCTGCTCCAGGTCCGCAGGCAGCTCTTCGACGCCCAGGCCCATCAGGAGGTGCCGTTCGAGCGGCTCGTCGAGGCACTCCGGCCGACGCGCAGCCTCGCTTACAACCCGGTATTCCAGGTGATGTTCGCCGACGAGAGCCTGCCGTTCCTGGACCACGACTCGGCCTTGGTGCAGCCGAAACGGTGGATGCACGACCTGATGGCCGAGGGAATGAGTGTCGGCGTCGCCCGCTTCGACCTCACCCTGATGATCCAGGCCGATCCCGAGGGCATGCACGTCGGATTCGAGTACAGCACCGACCTGTTCCAGGAACGGACGGTCGCGCGCATGGCCGACCACTTCGAGGTGCTCCTGCGGGCCGCGCTGGCCGACCCCGGGCAGCGGGTGCGGCGCCTCCCGATGGTCGATGACGAGGAGCTCGGGCAGATCGTCGAGCAGGGGACCGGGCCCAGCAACGAGCGTGCTCTCCGGCCGGCTTCGCTGCAGACGCTGTTCGAGGAGCAGGCGCGCCGGTGTCCCGACCGGGTCGCCGTCACGTTCGGTGACACGGAGCTGTGCTACGCCGACCTGGACCGGTGGTCGAACCGGCTTGCGCGTCTGCTGCGGGATCGTGGTGTCGGGCGGGGGAGTCTGGTCGGTCTGTGTGTGCCGCGTTCGGTGGAGATGGTGGTCGGTCTGCTGGCGGTCCTGAAGGCGGGCGGGGCGTATGTGCCGCTGGATCCGGCGTATCCGCGGGAGCGTCTGGCGTACATGGTCGAGGACGCGGGGCTGCGGGTGGTGCTGGCCGAGCGGTCGGCGGCCGGGGTGCTGCCCGAGTCCGATGCCCTGGTTCTGAGCGTCGAGGATGTCTGGCCGGAGCTGGACCGGTGGCCCGACACGCCCCTGGAGACGGGCGTGACCTGTGACGACCTGGCGTACGTGATGTACACGTCCGGTTCGACCGGCCGCCCGAAGGGCGTGGCCGTGACCCATGCCGATGTGACGGCGCTGGCGCTGGACAGCCGGTTCGTACGGGGGCACGAGTGCGTGCTCATGCACTCACCGCAGGCGTTCGACGCGTCGACCTACGAGCTGTGGACCCCGCTGCTCTCCGGCGGCCGGGCGGTGGCCGCCCCGCAGGGGGCGGCCGTGACCTCGGAGTCGCTGCGTGAGCTGGTGGCGGCCCACGGGATCACCGCGGTGTTCATGACGACGGTGCTGTTCCATCTGTTCGCTCAGGACGACCCCGGCTGCCTGGCCGGTCTGCGCGAGGTGTGGACCGGCGGCGAACCGGTCGCGGCGGACGCGGTGCGGCGGGTACGCGCAGCCTGTCCCGAGCTGGTGGTGGTGGACGTCTACGGGCCCACGGAGACGACGACCTTCGCCACCTGCTTCCGGATGGAGCCGCATGACCAGGTGCCTGCCGAACTGCCGATCGGCCGGCCGTTCGACAACACCCGGGTGTTCGTGCTGGACGACTCCCTGCAGCCGGTCCCGGTGGGCGTCGCCGGTGAGCTGTGCATCGGTGGGGTGGGCCTGGCGCGCGGCTATCTGGGGCGGCCGGAGCTGACCGCCGAGGCGTTCGTCGCCGATCCGTTCGGCTCGGGAGGCCGGCTCTACAGGACCGGTGACCTGGTGCGCCGTCTCCGCGATGGCGACATCCAGGTACTCGGGCGGGTCGATGACCAGGTGAAGGTTCGTGGTTTTCGTATTGAGTTGGGTGAGATCGAGGTTGCGCTGGCGGGGCATCCGGTGGTGCGTGGTGCGGCGGTGTTGGTGCAGGGGGAGGCGGCGTCGAGGCGGTTGGTGGCGTATGTCGTCTCGGATGGGCCGGTGGATTCGGGGGAGTTGAGGTCGTTTCTGGGTGAGCGGTTGCCGGGTCACATGGTGCCTGGGGTGTTTGTTCCGTTGGAGGTTCTGCCGTTGAGTCCGAACGGCAAGGTGGATCGTGGGGCGTTGGCTGCGTTGCCGTGGATGGATTTTGCGGTGGACGGGCGGGAGTTCGTGGCGCCGCGGTCGGAGGTGGAGGAGCGGCTGGCGGGGATCTGGGAGTCGGTGCTGGGCACGGGGCGGCCGGTGGGGGTGCACGATGATTTCTTTTCGCTGGGTGGGGACTCGATTCTGAGTCTGCAGGTGATTTTCCGGGCGAAGCAGTGCGGGTTGTTCTTCACGGTGAAGCAGTTGTTCGAGTTTCAGACGATTGCTGAGCTGGCTTTGGTTGTGGAGCGGCAGGATGCTGCGGTGGTGCGGGCCGATCAGGGTCTGGTGACGGGTGGTGTGGAGCTGACGCCTGTTCAGCGGTGGTTCTTCGAGCAGGAGTTCGTGGCTGCGCAGCATGTGAATCAGTCGGTGTTGGCGGAGGTGGACGCGGGTCTGTCGTCGGGGCAGTGGGAGCGGGTGGTGGGGTGTCTGCTGGAGCAGCATGACGGTCTGCGGACTCGTTTTGTGCGGGAGGGGGGCGGGTGGCGGGCTGAGGTTGCCGGGTTGCCGGAGGTGGTGCCGTGGCAGGTGCACGATCTGTCGTCTTGTCCGTCGGGTGAGTGGGAGGGGCGGCTGCTGGAGTTTGCGGGGCGGGTGCAGGCGGGGCTGAGTCTGTCGGATGGGCCGTTGTTCCGTGCTGTGTTGTTCACGGGTGTGCCGGGGCGGGCGGACCGGTTGTTGTTGGTGGCGCACCATCTGGTGGTTGATGTGGTGTCGTGGCGGATTCTTCTGGAGGATCTGCAGGTTTTGGTTGGGCTGGTGCGGCAGGGGCGGGAGCCGGTTTTGCCGGCGAAGTCGAGTTCGTGGCAGCAGTGGGCGGGCCGTTTGCGTCAGGAGGCGCTGAGTGCGTCGACGGTGGGGGAGGTTTCGTATTGGAGTGAGCAGGCGGGGGCGGTCGGTGAGCTGCCGTTGGACGGTCGGGGGGCCGGGGGGAACACGGTCGGTGGCAGTCGGGTGTTGCGGGCGGTGTTGGGTGCGGGGGAGACGCGGGCGCTGTTGCGGGATGTGCCGGCGGTGTTCAGCTCGCGGGTCAATGATGTGTTGTTGACGGGTGTGGCTGCTGCGGTCGGTGCGTGGACCGGTGATGGTCATGTGCGGGTGGATGTCGAGGGGCACGGTCGTGAGGATCTTTTTGATGATCTTGATGTGTCCCGGACGACGGGTTGGTTCACCACGATTTCCCCGTTGCGGTTGCCGGTTCCTTCGGCCGGGGGTCTGGGGGAGGGGCTCAAGCGGATCAAGGAGCTTTTGCGTGTCCGTCCTCGGCAGGGGATCGGTTACGGTCTCCTTGCTCATGGGCCGGTCGCGACCGGTCTGACCGGGACCGCACCCGCGCAGATCAGCTTCAACTACCTCGGCCAGTTCGACGGGACTTTCGCAAGCGGCTTCGCCACGTCCTCCGGCCTGGCCGGTCCCGACTGGGACCCTGCCAACCGGCGCCCGTACCTGATCGACGTCGTGAGCAGTGTGCAGGACGGCGAGCTCCGTATGGAGTGGACCTACAGTGGGGCGGCTCATGAGGAGGAGACGATCCGGCGGGTCGCCGAGCACACGCTGGACGCCCTGAGGGCGCTCGTCGGCGAGGCGGCCCGGCCCGGCACGGTGGGCTACAGCCCCTCCGATCTTCCGCTGAGCGGCCTGACGCAGCAACAGATCGACGGCCTCGTCGGCGAACTGCGCGCGCTGCCCGAGTGGCGGGGGAGCGGCCTTTCCCGTCCACTCGAGGACTGCTATCCCCAGACGCCCGTCCAGCAGGGACTGTGGTTCCAGAGCCAGTACGCCCGGGGTGAAGGCGTCTACCACGTTCAGATGATCCATCACATCGATCAGGAACTGGATGTGGAGGTCTTCCGGCAGAGCTGGGCCGAGGTCATGCGACGGCATCCGATCCTGCGGACCGGCTTCCGGACCACGGCGGAGAACGAAGCCCTCCAGCTGGTCTGGGCCGACCTCCCGGTCCCCCTCGAGACCCGGGACTGGCGGTCCGAGAGCCCCACCGGTCAGCAGGACCGCCTGGAGAGCCACCTGCGGGAGGACCGCGCCCAGGGTTTCGACCCCCACGACGCCCCGCAGTGGCGGATGCTCCTCGTCCGCACGGCCGACCAGCGGTACGAGCTGGTCTGGAGCGCCCACCACGCCATCCTCGACGGCTGGAGCCTCGGCCTGATCCTGAACGACGTGGCCGAGTGGTACGGCGCCCTCAGCCGGGGCCGCCGACTGGACCCGGCACCCGCGCGCCCTTACCGGGACTACGTGTCCTGGCTCCAGCGGCAGGACCTGCGTGAGGCCGAGGAGTACTGGCGTGAGACCTTGCACGGCGTCGAGGAGGCCACCACGCTGAGCATCGAGCGGCACGCGGCCACGGGGACGACGCCGTCCGGCGCGAGCGGCCCGGAGGAACTCGACGTGCTCTTCGACGCCGAGGACACCCGCCGGCTGCACGCGCTGGCCAAGGCCAACCGGCTGACCCTCAACACCGTCCTCCAGGGTTGCTGGGCGCTCCTGCTCGGCCGCTACACCGGCGCCGACGACGTGGTCTTCGGAACGGTGGTCTCCGGGCGCCCGGCCGACGTGGAGGGCGTCGAAGGCACCGTCGGTCTCTTCATCAACACGCTCCCCGTCCGGGTGGGGCTGCCGGGGCAGAGCACCGCGCTCGGCTGGCTCCAGGACCTGCAGGAACAGAACCTGCGGATGCGGCAGTACGAGTACAGCCCGCTGGGGAAGGTCCAGCGCTGGAGCGGGCTCCCCGCCGGCGTCCCCCTCTTCGAGACCCTCTTCGTCTTCGAGAACTACCCGGAGGCGAAGGACGACTCCGCAGCCCTGCGCATCGAACTCACCCGCTCCGAGGAACGGATCGACTATGCCATCGGCCTGGTGGCGACCGTTTCGCAGGACCGGCTCCGGGTCACCGTGCAGTACGACACCGGGCGCTTCGAGCGGGAGGCGATCGAGCGGATGCTCGGCCATCTCCGCAGCGTCTGCTCCCAGATCGCCCGGGAGCCGGAGGTGAGGCTGAGCGGGATCACCGTCCTCACGGAGGAGGAGCGGCAGCAGATCCTCCGCCAGGGCAACTCCACGACCGAGCAGACGGCGGCCGACACCGACTTCGACCTGTCGGCCTACGCGGCGGGGATCAGGAACGCGGAAGAGCGCGAACTCCTTGAGCAACTCGTCGCCGAGGTTCAGGGAATGTCGCCGAACGATTTCCAGGCCCGGACTCCGAGTGCTTCACCGGCTATCGAGACGAGTGACGATCATGAGTGAACTTCTTCCTCGGCTGGAGAACCTGACTGCGGAGCAGCAGGCGATGCTGCGTCTGAGGCTTCAGCAGATCAAGCAGCAGTCCGCGCGTCCGGCGCCCTTTCACGAGCTGTTCGCGGCTCAGGTCCGCCGGTGTCCCGACCGCATCGCCGTGGCCTTCGGTGACTACCAGCTCAGTTACGCAGGTCTGGACCGGTGGTCGAACCGGCTTGCGCGTCTGCTGCGGGATCGTGGTGTCGGGCGGGGGAGTCTGGTCGGTCTGTGTGTGCCGCGTTCGGTGGAGATGGTGGTCGGTCTGCTGGCGGTCCTGAAGGCGGGCGGGGCGTATGTGCCGCTGGATCCGGCGTATCCGCGGGAGCGTCTGGCGTACATGGTCGAGGACGCGGGGCTGCGGGTGGTGCTGGCCGAGCGGTCGGCGGCCGGGGTGCTGCCCGAGTCCGATGCCCTGGTTCTGAGCGTCGAGGATGTCTGGCCGGAGCTGGACCGGTGGCCCGACACGCCCCTGGAGACGGGCGTGACCTGTGACGACCTGGCGTACGTGATCTACACGTCCGGTTCCACGGGACGCCCGAAGGGCGTGCAGATCACCCACCGTGGCATCCGCGGCATCACCCGGTGGCAGCACGAGAACTATGGCCTGGACACACCGCAGAGGGTACTGCAGGGAACATCGCTGAGCTTCGACATCTCGGTGTGGGAGTTCACGGCGGCGCTGCTGTCGGGCGGCACACTGGTGCTGCCGCCCGCCGGGCTGAAGATGATCGGTTCCGATCTCGCCGATCTTCTCGTCGAGCAGGCCGTCGAGAACATCAACCTGACACCGGCGGCGCTCGCCACGCTTCCCGAGGAATCGCTGCCCTTCCTGCGCTGTGTCTCCGTCGGCGGTGAGGCGTGTCCTCTCGATCTCGTCCGCACATGGTCTCCCGGCCGTTCGTTCTTCAACGGTTACGGTCCGTCGGAGGCCACCATCGCGGTGAGCGTGGCCCGATTCGGGCCCGAACTGGAACGTGTCCACATCGGCCGTCCCATCGACGGCGCGCGGCTGTACGTTCTCGACTCCCGTCTCCAGCTCCAGCCGGTGGGCGTCGCCGGTGAGCTGTACATCGGTGGGGCGGGTCTGGCGCGCGGCTATCTGGGGCGGCCCGAGCTGACCGCCGAGGCGTTCATCGCGAACCCGTTCGACGAGGAGGCGGGCAGCCGGCTCTACCGGACCGGCGACCGCGCGCGCTTCCTGCCCGACGGGAACGTCGAGTTCCTGGGCCGGGTCGATGACCAGGTGAAGGTTCGTGGTTTTCGTATTGAGTTGGGTGAGATCGAGGTTGCGCTGGCGGGGCATCCGGTGGTGCGTGGTGCGGCGGTGTTGGTGCAGGGGGAGGCGGCGTCGAGGCGGTTGGTGGCGTATGTCGTCTCGGATGGGCCGGTGGATTCGGGGGAGTTGAGGTCGTTTCTGGGTGAGCGGTTGCCGGGTCACATGGTGCCTGGGGTGTTTGTTCCGTTGGAGGTTCTGCCGTTGAGTCCGAACGGCAAGGTGGATCGTGGGGCGTTGGCTGCGTTGCCGTGGATGGATTTTGCGGTGGACGGGCGGGAGTTCGTGGCGCCGCGGTCGGAGGTGGAGGAGCGGCTGGCGGGGATCTGGGAGTCGGTGCTGGGCACGGGTCGGCCGGTGGGGGTGCACGATGATTTCTTTTCGCTGGGTGGGGACTCGATTCTGAGTCTGCAGGTGATTTTCCGGGCGAAGCAGTGCGGGTTGTTCTTCACGGTGAAGCAGTTGTTCGAGTTTCAGACGATTGCTGAGCTGGCTTTGGTTGTGGAGCGGCAGGATGCTGCGGTGGTGCGGGCCGATCAGGGTCTGGTGACGGGTGGTGTGGAGCTGACGCCTATTCAGCGGTGGTTCTTCGAGCAGGAGTTCGTGGCTGCGCAGCATGTGAATCAGTCGGTGTTGGCGGAGGTGGACGCGGGTCTGTCGTCGGGGCAGTGGGAGCGGGTGGTGGGGTGTCTGCTGGAGCAGCATGACGGTCTGCGGACTCGTTTTGTGCGGGAGGGGGGCGGGTGGCGGGCTGAGGTTGCCGGGTTGCCGGAGGTGGTGCCGTGGCAGGTGCACGATCTGTCGTCTTGTCCGTCGGGTGAGTGGGAGGGGCGGCTGCTGGAGTTTGCGGGGCGGGTGCAGGCGGGGCTGAGTCTGTCGGATGGGCCGTTGTTCCGTGCGGTGTTGTTCACGGGTGTGCCGGGGCGGGCGGACCGGTTGTTGTTGGTGGCGCACCATCTGGTGGTTGATGTGGTGTCGTGGCGGATTCTTCTGGAGGATCTGCAGGTTTTGGTTGGGCTGGTGCGGCAGGGGCGGGAGCCGGTTTTGCCGGCGAAGTCGAGTTCGTGGCAGCAGTGGGCGGGCCGTTTGCGTCAGGAGGCGCTGAGTGCGTCGACGGTGGGGGAGGTTTCGTATTGGAGTGAGCAGGCGGGGGCGGTCGGTGAGCTGCCGTTGGACGGTCGGGGGGCCGGGGGGAACACGGTCGGTGGCAGTCGGGTGTTGCGGGCGGTGTTGGGTGCGGGGGAGACGCGGGCGCTGTTGCGGGATGTGCCGGCGGTGTTCAACTCGCGGGTCAATGATGTGTTGTTGACGGGTGTGGCTGCTGCGGTCGGTGCGTGGACCGGTGATGGTCATGTGCGGGTGGATGTCGAGGGGCACGGTCGTGAGGATCTTTTTGATGATCTTGATGTGTCCCGGACGACGGGTTGGTTCACCACGATTTCCCCGTTGCGGTTGCCGGTTCCTTCGGCCGGGGGTCTGGGGGAGGGGCTCAAGCGGATCAAGGAGCTTTTGCGTGTCCGTCCTCGGCAGGGGATCGGTTACGGTCTCCTTGCTCATGGGCCGGTCGCGACCGGTCTGACCGGGACCGCACCCGCGCAGATCAGCTTCAACTACCTCGGCCAGTTCGACGGGTCCTTCGCCGGGAACTTCGCCGCCTTCACGGGCCTGGCCGGCCCCGACGTGGATCCCGCCAACGACCGCGTTCATCTCATCGACGTCGTGAGCAGTGTGCAGGACGGCGAGCTCCGTATGGATTGGACCTACAGTGGGGCGGCTCATGAGGAGGAGACGATCCGGCGGGTCGCCGAGAGCACGCTGGACGCCCTGAGGGCGCTCGTCGGCGAGGCGGCCCGGCCCGGCACGGTGGGCTACAGTCCCTCCGATTTTCCGCTGAGCGGCCTGACGCAGCAACAGATCGACGGCCTCGTCGGCGAACTGCGCGCGCTGCCCGCCTGGCAGAACAGCCGGTCCGCGCGTCCGCTCGACGACTGCTACCCGCAGACACCCACCCAGCAGGGCATGTGGTTCCAGAGTCAGTACGCGAGCGGCGAGGGCTTCTACCACGTGCAGAACGTGCTGCGGATCGATCAGGAACTGGATGTGGAGGTCTTCCGGCAGAGCTGGGCCGAGGTCATGCGACGGCATCCGATCCTGCGGACCGGCTTCCGGACCACGGCGGAGAACGAAGCCCTCCAGCTGGTCTGGGCCGACCTCCCGGTCCCCCTCGAGACCCGGGACTGGCGGTCCGAGAGCCCCACCGGTCAGCAGGACCGCCTGGAGAGCCACCTGCGGGAGGACCGCGCCCAGGGTTTCGACCCCCACGACGCCCCGCAGTGGCGGATGCTCCTCGTCCGCACGGCCGACCAGCGGTACGAGCTGGTCTGGAGCGCCCACCACGCCATCCTCGACGGCTGGAGCATGAGTCTGATCCTCAAGGAGGCCGCCGAGTGGTACGGCGCCCTCAGCCGGGGCCGCCGACTGGACCCGGCACCCGCGCGCCCCTACCGGGACTACGTGTCCTGGCTCCAGCGGCAGGACCTGCGCGAGGCCGAGGAGTACTGGCGCGAGACCCTGCAGGGCATCGAGGAGGCCACCTCCCCGAACACGGGGAAGCCGCTGGATGCGCCGGACGGCGGACCGGGGGAGCCGGCTCCGTACGCCTGGACCGACGGCTTCCTCGACGAGGAGGAGACCACGGCGTTGCAGGACTTCGCACAGCGGTGCCGTCTCACCCTCAACACCGTTCTGCAGGGTTGCTGGGCGCTCCTGCTCGGCCGCTACGCCCGCACGGACGACGTCGTCTTCGGAACGGTGGTCTCCGGGCGCCCGGCCGACGTGGAGGGCGTCGAGCGCATGTCCGGACTCTTCATCAACACGCTCCCCCTGCGCGTGAGGCTGCCCGGGCAGAGCACCGCGCTCGGCTGGCTCCAGGACCTGCAGGAACAGAACCTGCGGATGCGGCAGTACGAGTACAGCCCGCTGAGCGAGGTCCAGCGGTGGAGCGGGCTCCCCGCCGGCGTCCCCCTCTTCGAGAGCCTCTTCGTCTTCGAGAACTACCCGGAGGGCGAGAGCCGTGACGACGCCCTGCGCTTCGAGGCACTCGGCTCGCAGGAGCAGACCCACTACCCGATCAACACCGCGATCACCGTGGGCGAGCGGATAGGCGTCAGCATCCTCCACGACACGCGCCGCTTCGACGGGCGGACCGTCGAGGCGATGATCGGGCACCTGCGGCAGATCTGCCACGCGCTGGTGACGGAGCCGCAGCAGAGCCTCGCCCGGTTGACCCTGCTCACCGACGCGGAGCGCGCCCGGGCGCTGGGCGAGTGGAGCACCGGGACCACCACGGCCGTCGAACCCGTGCTCCTGCACGAACTGGTCGAGGCGCAGGTGCGGGCCACCCCGGACTCGGTCGCCGTGGTCCACGAGGACGGGCAGCTCACCTACGCCGAGCTCGACCGCCGCGCCAACCAGCTGGCCCACTGGCTGCGGGACCGCGGAGTGGGGCCCGACGTCCTGGTCGGACTGTGTCTCGAGCGCTCCCTGGAAGGCATCATCGGCCTGCTGGGCATCCTCAAGGCAGGCGGGGCCTACGTCCCCATCGACCCCAGGTACCCGCTCGACCGCATGGAGTACGTCGTCGAGGACGCGCGCCTGCGCCTGATGCTCACCCAGTCCTCCCTGCTGTCCAGGCTGCCGGGTGAAGGACTGGAGACCCTCTGCCTGGACACCGGCTGGTCCGCTGTCGCCTCCGGGCCGGCGACGGCCCCCGCGACCGCGGTGACTCCGGAGAACCTCGCCTACATCATCTACACCTCGGGGTCGACCGGACGGCCGAAGGGCGTGATGGTCGCCCACCGGTGCGTCCAGCACATCGTGCCGTGGATCCGCCGCCACCCGTGCTTCGACAGGCGTCAGAACGTCCTGCAGGTCGCGTCCACCAGCTTCGACTTCTCCGTCTGGGAGATCCTCCTGCCGCTGGTGACCGGCGGCACGCTCCACATCCCCGCCGCGGGTGTACGGATGATCGGCACCGACCTCCAGAAGGTCCTGGCCGAGCGGGCCATCGAGAGCCTGAACTTCACACCGGGCGCGCTCGCCACCCTGCCTACCGACGACCCGCTGCCCCACTTGCGCACCCTGGTCGTCGGCGGCGAGGCGTACTCGGCGGACCTCATCCGGACGTGGGCGCCCGGACGTACCTTCTTCAACGTCTACGGGCCGACCGAGACCACCGTCTTCGCCACCGGGGGCCGCACCGACGAGCACCTGGACGTCGTCCACATGGGCCGGCCGATCACCAACGTGCGGCTCTACGTGCTCGACCCGTACATGCAGCCCGTCCCGGCCGGAGTGCCCGGCGAACTCTGCATCGGCGGCGCCGGCGTGACCCGGGGCTACATGAACCGCCCCGATCTCACCGCCGAGTACTTCGTCGCGGACCCGTTCGGCGAGGAGCCGGGCGGCCGCCTCTACCGGAGCGGGGACCTCGTCAGGTACCTGCCCGACGGCAGCATCGAGTTCGTCGAGCGCATCGACAACCAGGTGAAGATCCGGGGCTTCCGGATCGAGCTGGGAGAGATCGAGACGGTGCTCGAGCAGCACCCGCTGGTGGACCACTGCGCCGTGCTCGCCCAGCCGGACGGTCCGGGCAGGCGTCTGGTCGGCTACGCGGTGCTCGACCAGGACTTCCGGCACGCCGCCGAGGCGCAGGAGACGCTGCGGGCCCACCTGAGGGAGCAGCTGCCCGCCTACATGGTGCCGTCCGCCTTCGTGTTCCTCGACGAGCTCCCTCTCAACAGCAACGGCAAGCTGAACCGCCGGGCGCTCCCGCTGCCCGAGGACGGCCCGGCGGCCACGCTCCCGACGAGCGCGCTCCCGCGGACTCCCACCGAGGCGAAGTTGGCCGAGATCTGGGAGGAGGTGCTGGGACACCGCCCCGTCGGCGCCTTCGACGACTTCTTCGATCTGGGCGGACACTCGCTGCTCGCCGTGAAGGTTGCCGCCCGCGTCCGCCGGACCTTCGGCGTCGACCTCCCGGTCCGGGTCCTGTTCGAGCAGCCGGCCCTCTCACAGGTCGCGGCCGAACTGGACACCCTGCTGGAGGCGCGGGAGCCGTACGCCGCCGTCCCCCTGGTACCGGTGCCGCGCGACGAGCCCATCTCCGCGACCTTCGACCAGCAGCGGCTCTGGTACATGGATCGCCTGCACCCGGACAGCTCCCTGTACACCGTGGGCTGGCTCCTCCACCGCCCCGTCGCGGTGGACCCGGCCAGACTCCGGCGCGCACTCGAGGAGCTGATCGCCCGCCACGAGATCCTGCGGACCACGTTCCGGGAGGGGCAGGGGCGGGTGTGGCAGGACATCGCGGAGACCGGGACCGTGGTCCTCACCGAGGCCGATCTGTCCGCACAGCCGGCTGAGCGGCGCCCCGAGTCGGTGAAGGCCGTCACCCGCGACCTGTGGACGCAGACCTTCGACCTGGCCGATGGACCCCTGTTCCGCACCCTGCTCGTCCGCCTGTCCGACGACGAGGCGCTCCTGGCCTTCAGCGCCCACCACGCGATCTTCGACGGCTACTCGGTCGGCATCCTCAACGAGGAACTGCTGCGGATCTACGACGCTCTGGGGCCGGACGGTCCGCCGATGCCGGCCCCGCCGGCCCTCCAGTACGCCGACTACGCGGTGTGGCAGCAGCAGTGGCTCGAGGAGGAACGGCTGCGGCCGCACCTGCGGTACTGGAAGGAGCAGCTGGCCGACGCGCCCGCGCTGATGTCGCTGCCGACCGACCACCCCCGGCCGGCGGTGCAGGACTTCCGGGGCGCCAACCTGAGCCGCTCCCTTCCGCCGGAGCTCGTCGAGCAGCTCGCGAGGGTGAGCGGCGAGAACCGGACGACGCATTTCGTGGTGCTGCTGAGCGCCTTCGCCGTCCTGCTCTCGCACTACAGCGGACAGGACAAGGTGGTGATCGGCATCCCGGTCGCCAACCGCGGCCGCGTCGAGACCGAGCCGCTCATCGGGTTCCTCGTCAACACGGTGGCGCTCTGCGTCGACCTCGAGGGCGACCCGGACTTCTCGGACGTGCTGGCGCAGGTCCGCTGGAAGCTCCTGGAGGCGCAGAGCCGTCAGGAGGTGCCGTTCGACCGCATCGTCGAGGAGCTGAAGCCCGAGCGCAGCCTCAGCTACAGCCCCGTGTTCCAGGTGATGTTCACCGGCCTGGACAAGCTCTTCGAGGACCTGCCCGGGACGCAGGAACAGCCCGCCTGGATCCACGACGTGACGGAGGACGGCATCGGCGTCGCCAAGTTCGACCTGGGGCTCAGCATCCAGCAGCGCGACGGCGAGCTGCAGTACACCTTCGAGTACAGCACCAGCCTCTTCGAACGCGACACCGTGGCCGGCATGGGCGAGCACTTGCGGATCCTCCTCGAGGCGGCTCTGGCCCGACCGCGGACGCCCGTCCGGCGCATCCCGCTGCTTCCGGAGACGGCGCGGGCGCGGATCGTGGAGGCACGGAACGCCACGCGGGACGTCGACGCCCTGCGGCCCGTGTGCCTCCACGAGCTCTTCGCGGAGCAGGTCCGCCGGTCGCCCGACCGCATCGCGCTGTCCTACGAGGACCAGCAGGTGAGTTATGCCGCGCTGGACCGGCGTGCCAACCGGCTGGCGCGGACGCTGCGCGACCTCGGCGTGGGTCCGGAGTCGCGCGTCGGCGTCTGCATGCACCGCTCCCTCGACCTGGTGACCGGTCTGCTCGCCGTCCTGAAGGCCGGCGGCGCCTATGTGCCGCTGGATCCGGACCACCCGGCCGAACGGCTGGCCTACATGGCCGAGGACGCCGGGGTGCAACTGGCGCTGGTGGAGCCCGGGACCGCGGACCGCGTGGGCTTCCTGGCCGAGCGAGGAGTCCGGCTGGTCGAACTCGGCGGGAGCGACACGTCCTGGTCGGCGGCGAGCCCCGATCCCCTGGACGTGGCCGTGAGCCCGGACAACCTGGCCTACGTGATCTACACCTCCGGCTCCACGGGCCGGCCCAAGGGCGCGATGCTGTCGCACCGTGGCATCTGCAACCGTCTGCTCTGGATGCAGGATGCCTACGGCCTGCGGGAGTACGACCGCGTCCTGCAGAAGACCCCGTACAGCTTCGACGTGTCGGTCTGGGAGTTCTTCTGGCCTCTGATCACCGGCGCGCACCTGCACCTCGCCCGCCCCGAGGGGCACCGCGACCCCGCCTACCTGACCGAGCTGGTCGAGCAGCAGGGGATCGGGATCCTCCACTTCGTGCCCTCGATGCTGCAGGCATTCCTGCAGCAGCAGACCGTGCCCCGGCAGTGCCGGGGTGTACGCCACGTGATGTGCAGCGGGGAGGCCCTGCCCCCCGAGGTTCAGGAGCAGTTCCACCGGGCCCTGCCGGACACCCGGCTGCACAACCTCTACGGGCCCACCGAGGCGTCGGTCGACGTCAGCTTCTGGGAGTGCCGGAACACCGCGGGGGCGACCACTGTCCCGATCGGCCGTCCGGTGGCCAACACGCGGTTGTACATCCTGAACGAAGCGATGGAGCCGGTGCCGGACGGTGTCATCGGGGAGCTTCACATCGGTGGCGTCCAGCTGGCGCGCGGCTATCTGGGGCGTCCCGACCTGACCGCCGAACGGTTCGTCGCCGATCCCTTCGGCCCCGGACGCCTCTACGCGACCGGCGACCTGGCCCGGTACCGGCCGGACGGCGTCATCGAGTACGCGGGGCGCAAGGACCACCAGATCAAGATCCGCGGCTACCGCATCGAGATCGAGGAGATCGAGGCCGTCCTGGCAGACCACCCGGCCGTCCGGTCCTGCCTGGTCGTGGTGCACGAGGTGACGTCCGCCGACAAGCGGCTGACCGCCTTCCTCACGGTGAAGGACGGCCGGGAGGCGCCTCAGGACGAGCTGAGGGCGCATCTCCTCGAACGGCTCCCGGAGTACATGGTGCCCGCCTACTTCGTGCAGCTGGACGAGTTCCCGCTCACCGCCAACGGCAAGGTCGACCGGAAGGCGCTGCCGGCGCTGTCGGACGTCGTGCAGCAGGCGCGGGCGGGCGAGAGCCACGTCGATCCGCGGACCGGGACCGAAGAGGCCCTGGCGCAGCTCTGGGCCCGCCTCCTCGAACTGGACCGCGTGGGAATCCACGACGACTTCTTCGCCCTCGGCGGCCACTCGCTCCTCGTGGCCTCCATGGCGACCGAGGTCCAGGAGAAGTGGGGCATTCCGCTCATGCTCACCACGGTCTTCAAGAACCGGACCGTCGCGGCACTCGCACAGGTCATCGACCAGAGCGTCGAGGAGGGCGACGACGGCGAACTGGACGCGGCGGAGCTGTTCGACCTGCTCTGACAGCTCCGGCGCAACCCTCGTCGCTGTCCCCCCGTCCCGCACGCCCGCGAAGGAGAAAAGACAGTGTTCGCTGCGGAGACCACCCTGATCAGTCCCCGGATCGCCCGAGTGGCGGCGGCCCTCGACGCGGGCGACCGTCAGGCCCTCGACGTGTTCTGGAAGGAGGTCGAGGAGTCCGGCACCCCGCTGATGGAACAGGTCGGGCCCGACGACTCCCGGACCCTGGTCACCTTTCTGTGGCGGGACCCCGGCGACACCGAGAACGTCGTGGTGCTCTTCTGCAGCGCGCCGAGCGGTGACTTCAGTGAGTTCCGGATGGACCACCTGCCGGGCACCGACCTCTGGTACCGGTCCTACTTCCTGCCCTCCCGACTGCGGACCACCTACCTGTTCTCGGTCAACGACGCGATGGTGCCGTTCACCTCCTACGCGGAGGTGCTGCAGCGTCTCCCGGAGTACCGGCCCGATCCCCTGAACCCCCGTGACTACACGCTCATGGGCAATCCGAACGAGTTCAAGGTGTCGGTGCTCGAACTTCCCGGGGCCCCGAAACAGCCGTGGAACATCCCGCGCCGCGGGGTGCCCAAGGGAACCAGTCGCATGCACACCATGGACAGCGAGATCCTGGAGACCCGGCAGCACGTCACCGTCCACGTGCCGCCCGGTTACACCACCGACGGTGACGCGTACAACGTCTTCGTCCTCTTCGACGGGTGGTCGTACTACAACTTCGCCGCCATCACGACCGTGCTGGACAACCTGCTGTACGCCGGCGGCATCCCCCCGTACGTCCTGGTCATGCACACCAACGAGGACCAGGACGTCCGCGCCCGCGAACTGCCCTGCCACGAGCCGTTCAGCGAATTCCTGAACCGGGAGCTCATGCCGTGGGTCCACCGGAATTACCACATCACCTCCGACCCGGCGCGCACTGTTGTCGGCGGCTCCTGCTTCGGCGGCCTGGCGGCGACGTACGCGGCATTCAGGACGCCCGGGAGATTCGGCAACGTGATCTCCCAGTCGGGGTCGTTCTGGTGGCCGGGGAAAGACGTGCCCAGCCGGGAGGAGGAGTGGCTCACACGGCAGTTCGAGAAAAGCCCCCGACTTCCCATTCGATTCTCCATGGACATCGGGAGCCTGGAGCGGGCCATTGTCGACTACGACCCGATGACGACCCACCAGAACATGCGCGACGTCCTTGTGGAGAAGGGCTACGCGGTGGACTACAGCGAATACATGGGCGGTCACGACATGATCTGCTGGCGCGGCACCATCGTCGAACGCCTGCTCTCGTTCCACCCCCGGCCGAAGGACTCACCCGCCCCAGGACGGTGAGACCGCGGAATTCCGCCCAGCGCACGAGAACCGCAACCGCTCGAGAAAGGTGAGTCCGATGAGCAATGCCACGATCACGGTGCTTCCGGGGGACGGCGTCGGGCCTGAGGTCACCGCCCAGGCCCGTGCGGTGCTGGGCACCGTGGAGGAGAAGTACGGCCACACCTTCACGGTCCACGAGCGCCGCGTCGGCCTCGACGCCATCGAGGCCGAGGGGACGGCCATCTCGGACGACACCTTCGAGACCTGCGCCCACAGCGACGCCCTTCTGTTCGGAGCGGTCGGCAGCCTCCCGGCCGGGCAGACCCGTAGCGGCGGCCCCCGGCCCGAGCAGGCGCTCTTCCGCCTCCGCAAGGAGTTCGGGTTCTTTGCCAACCTCCGGCCGGTGCGCCCCTTCGAGTCCCTCTACGCCGCGTCCTCGCTGAAACCCGAACACCTCAAGGGCACCGACATGCTCTTCGTACGGGAACTGTCGGCCGGCCTCTACTACGGGCGCCTGGAGTCGGTACCCGGCAAGCCCAGCGAGATCCGCCGTACGGCCCGGGGAACCGAGGCCGTCGACACCCTCCTGTACACCGAGGAGGAGATCGAACGCGTGGTGCGAGCCGCGTTCGGGATCGCCGCCGGCCGCGAGCGGAAGGTCACCTCGGTCGACAAGGCGAATGTGCTCAGTTCCTCGGTCCTGTGGCGGGAGGTCGTCGAGCGGGTGGCGGCCGACCATCCCACGGTGACCTTCGAGCACATGCTGGTCGACACCTGCGCCATGCGGCTGATCAGGACGCCCGCGGACTTTGATGTCATCGTCACCGAGAACCTGTTCGGCGACATTCTCACCGACGAGGCGTCCATGCTGACGGGCTCCATCGGGATGCTGCCATCGGCCAGCCTCGGCGCCCGGCGCACCGAGTCCGGCATGTTCGGCCTCTACGAACCCGTCCATGGCTCGGCCCCGGACCTGGCCGGCCAGGACCGGGCCAATCCCGTCGGCGCGATCCTCTCCGCCGCCCTCCTCCTGCGTCACTCCCTCGGCCTGGAGCGGGAGGCCGCGGCTGTCGAGGAGGCCGTCGAGCACGTCATCCGCGAGGGGTGCCGGACGGAGGACATCGGCGAAGGGGTGCGCGCGGTCGTCGGGACCCGGGAGATGGGCCGGCGCATCGTGGACCGGCTCCGGCAGTCCTGAACTCCCGCCCGTTCCTCATGCCCTTGTGGGACGCAACGACAACTGGAGGTCGTCCGCGCATGACGTCACAGAGTTCCTCCCCGGAGGTCTCCGAAGGCCTCGCGGAGCAGCGCCTGCTCGTCCGCCGGGCCCGCGCCGAGATGGTGCGGCGCCACCGGGCCCGGCAGGCGGACACCGCGGAACCGCCCATCCGGGTCATGGCCCGCCTCGTCGACGACCTGGAACGGGAGTGCGCGGAGCGGAGGTTCGACCCGGTCGCCACCCGGCTGGAGATCGTCAACCGGACGATCGGTGATGTCAACGTCCGGCGCATCACCGAGTGCGAGGGGGACGAGGGGGGCCCCGGCGACTACCGGATGCTGGGGGACGAACTCGGCATCGCGCTGCCCGGGGAGGACATCAACGGGTACACCGCCTCGGGCAAGGGCTACGTGTGGCTGAGGGAACAGATGATGGACGCGGAGCGGCAGCTCCTCGCCTCCGGCTACGACCCGCGGATCTACGACATCCAGGGCGTGGGCAACCCGGTGCTGCGCGGCCTGCTGGCGGAGGACATGCGCGCATGGGGGGTGACGGTCTCCGCGGAGAACGTGGCTCTCGGCCTGGGCGCGACGGACTGCATCGACAAGATCCTCCGCGGCCTCGCCCACTTCGCCCGTCTCCGCTCCCGGACGCCCGGAGCGGTCCTCTTCGCGGCTCCCGGCTTCAACATGCCCGAACTGCAGGCCGTGGCCTACGGGTTCCGGCTGCACCGGGTGCACACCCGGGCCGAGGACGGCTTCAAGCTGACCGAAGAGCTCCTCGCACGGCACCTCGACGACAACCCGGACGTCGAGGTCGTCTACCTGACGGTGACGAACAACCCGACGACCTTCGCGTACACGCCCGATGAGCTCTCGGCCGTCATGGCGGTTGTACGGCGCTTCGCGCAGCGAGGGCGCCGCGTCCACGTTCTCGCCGACCTGGCTTACATCGGCACCGGCCGGCCCGCAGACGACGAGGCCCGCATGCTCAGCCTCGCCTCGGCGGCCGACGTGGCCGACCAGATGATCTACGTGAACAGCTTCTCCAAGACGTACACCCTCACCGGGGACAGGTTCGGCTGGGCCGTTTTCGGCGATCCGAAATTCTCCGTCGCGATGCGGTCGAGCTGGATGAACAGCGTGAGCTGTCTGCCAGGAGAATGGCAGCTCCGCTTCATGGCCTATCACGCGCTCTTCCGCCAGAATCCACAGATCATCGAAATGATCCGCGGCCTCTACCGGCTGCGCCGCACCCGGCTGCGCGCCCAGTTGCAGCGGTTCGACGAAGAACACCGTGTTTTCGAACGTGTCTTTGTCGACGACGACGCCACCATCTACAACTGGAGTCGGCTCAGGGCCGGTGAGGATTCCTTCTCCGTCCTGGAGAAGACCGGGATCGCCGGAATTCCCGGCTCCACCTTCGGTTATTCAGACGACTACATCCGTTTCTCCGTCGGCATTCTTCCGGTCGTGCCGGACTGACGGTAACGCGCCGGCGAGGCAGTCGAATCCCCGAGAAGGAAAGCGAGAGACCATGCACAAGGAAACGAGATCCGCGAAGACTGACATCAACAGCCTCGACGTCCCGGTCAACTTCAACTGGAACAGCGACGAGAGCCCGCTCTCGACCCTCCCCACGCGCATCCCCGGCGAGCCGCTCGCCGCTCAGGTCGCCAGGACGCAGATCTTCTCGGAGTGTCTGCGCGACGGCCTTCAGGGCATACCTGGCTACCCGACGGTTGACGACATGATGCGGTACCTGCATCTGCTCGGCGACTTCGGCATCACGTACGCCACGGTCGGCATCTACCCGGGCGAGTCCAACAGACTCAGCGCGACGATGAAGCAACTGCTCGCGCGCATGCGGGACGAACTTCCCTCCATCGTGCCCTCCGTGCTCTCCATGTGCACGGAAGAGTCCCTGCGGTGGACCGTCGAGTGCAGGGAGATCCACCCGCGCCTCGAGTCCGTCGTCTTCATGGGCAGCGCCCCCTCCCGCCGTCTCGTCCAGGGCTGGGACCTGGGGTTCATCCTGAACGGGCTGGAGACCTTCATCAAGAAGACCGTGGAGATGGGCATCCCCGTCGTCGCGGGCACCGAGCACACCACGCAGACCTCTCCCGAGGACCTGCGCGCCATCACCCGCGTCCAGGTCGAGAGCGGCGCGTACATCGTCGCCATGGCCGACACCATCGGCGTGATCCGCCCGCTCGGCACCTACCGACTGGTGCGCTTCGTCCGCGAACAGCTCGACGCTCTGGGCGTACCCGAGATGCAGGTGGACTGGCACGGCCACCGCGACACCGGGAACGCCCTGGGCAACGCGATGGCGGCGGTCGCGGCAGGCGCCAGTCGCATCCACGTGGTGTCGCGCGGTGTCGGCGAGCGCTCCGGCAACGCCTCGCTGGAGGAGGTCGTGCTGAATTTCGCCGCCATCGAGGAGGAGGCCGGCCTGCCCGTCTCGTGGGACATGTCGCAGTTGCTCCGGCTGATCACGTTCTACCAGGAGATGGTCGGCGTCGCCCCGCCGGAGCACGGAGTGCTCGGGAAGCGCTACAGCCACACCTCCTCGGGCATCCACACGGCCGCGATCCTCAAGGCCCACCACCTGGCCGACCGAGCCAGGGAGGCGGGGAACGCGGAGCTGGAGGGCGCGCTGCGGGAGATGTCCCGCACCGTGTACTCCGCGGTCGACCCGGCCGCCGTCGGCGGGGTCCCCTCCGTGGCCGTCAGCCCATGGAGCGGCGCGAGCTCGGTGAAGCTCGCCTGCATGCTGAGCGGGCGCGATCCCCGGGAGCTCTCCCCGGAGATGGTCGATGGCCTGCTGGCCCGCGCCAACGAGCTGGGCCGCGAGCTGACCCCTGAGGAGCTCGAAGAGGGCTTCGCGGACCTGCACGCGCCGCACGGAGCCTGAGCGTCCCTTCTTCCCGAGACGACATGCACCCCTGACGACATGCACCCCTGAGGAGAGAACCGCACGATGCCACAGACGATGTTCGAGAAGATCTGGGACGCGCACGTGGTGCGTGACGAGCCCGGAGAGATACCGATGGTGTACATCGACCGGCATCTCACGCACGAGGCGACTTCACCGCAGGCATTCGCCGGGCTGCGGGAGCGCGACCTTCCGGTGCACCGCCCGGACAGCGTGGTCGCGGTGATCGACCACAACGTCCCCACCATGCCGGGCCGCCGCCTGATCGACGTGGTCGACAGCCAGAGCGTCATGTGCATCGAGACGATGGAGGACAACGCCCGCGAGTTCGGCGTCAGGCTCCTCGGCATGAACGACGCCGACCAGGGGATCGTGCACGTCGTCGGCCCGGAGCTGGGCCTCTCGCTGCCCGGCATGACGGTGGTGTGCGGGGACTCCCACACCTCCACGCACGGCGCCCTCGGTATCTTCGCGGTGGGCATCGGCACCAGCGAGGTGGAGCACGTCCTGGCCACCCAGTGCCTGCTGCAGCAGAAGCCCCGCACGATGAACATCAGCATCGACGGGACGCCGGCCCCCGGCGTGACAGCCAAGGACATCGCCCTGTTCGTGATCCGCCGACTCGGCACGGACGCCGGCACCAACCACGTCATCGAGTTCAGCGGCTCCGCGGTCCGGTCCCTGACGGTCGAGGGCCGCATGACGCTCTGCAACATGGCGATCGAAGCGGGCGCGCGGGCCGGCATGGTCGCACCCGACGACGTGACCGTCGAGTACGTCCGCGGACGCCGCTTCGCACCCTCCGGGGAACTCTTCGAGCGTGCAGCGGAGCAGTGGAAGCAGCTCGCCGGCGACCCGGGCGCCCGCTTCGATGCGGAACACCACCTGGACGTCGGCGACCTGGTCCCGCAGGTCACCTGGGGAACGGACCCCGGCATGGTCGTCGATGTCACCGGAACCGTGCCCGACCCGGCCGCCGAGAGCGACCCGGTGACCCGGGCGGGAATGGAACGCGCCCTGGAGTACATGGGCCTGGAACCCGGTCAGCGCGTCCAGGACATCGCGGTCGACACCGTCTTCATCGGCTCGTGCACCAACTCGCGGCTGGAGGACCTACGCCTGGCGGCCCAGTACGTCGTCGGCCGGCGGGTCGCGGCCGGCACGCGCGCCATCGTCGTCCCCGGCTCGATGAGCGTGCGCCGCCAGGCCGAGGACGAGGGTCTGGCGGAGATCTTCCGCGAGGCGGGCTTCGAGTGGCGGGAGGCCGGATGCAGCATGTGCATCGCCATGAACGGGGACCGTCTCTCCGCCGGAGAGCGCTGCGCCTCGACCAGCAACCGCAACTTCGAGGGACGCCAGGGCCGCGGCGGCCGCACCCACCTGGTCAGCCCGGTGACGGCGGCTGCCGCCGCAATCACCGGCCGCTTCGCCGATGTCCGTGACCTCTAATGCCCCTTGCCGGTCGCGGCACTGGACAGACACGCAGAGAAAGGATCTCCGTGGAGAAATTCATCACGTATGAGGGCACCGCGGTGCCGCTCATGCGGTCCAACGTCAACACGGACGACATCGTCCCCGCCCGCTTCCTGAAGTCGATCCGTCGTACCGGCTTCGCCGACCACCTGTTCGCGAACTGGCGTTACCTCGAGGACGGCCGCACGCCCGACCCGGAGTTCGTCCTCAACCAGCCCGGTCACGAGGACGCCGGCATCCTGATCGCGGGCGAGAACTTCGGCTGCGGCTCCTCCCGCGAGCACGCGCCCTGGTCGCTGCGGGAGTACGGATTCCGCTGCATCATCGCCCCGAGCTTCGCGGACATCTTCCACAACAACTGCTTCAACAGCAGCATCCTCCCGGTCGCCCTGGAACCGTCGGAGGTCGATGCGATCTGCACTGCCCTGGCGAGCGCCACATCGCCGACCCTGCACGTCGACCTCCCGGCCCAGACCGTGACGACCGCCGACGGCCAGGTCTTCCGCTTCGAGATCGACCCCTTCAAGAAGAACTCGATGATGGAGGGCCTCGACAACGTCGGATGGTCCCTCTCCCACAAGGACGAGATTCTCGCCTACGAGTTGCGCCGCCGGCAGGAGGCGCCCTGGCTCTTCGCCTAGACAGCGCCGCCGTGCGACGAACCGTTCCCGACAGCAGAGACGGAAGAGCAATGGAAGAAACCCACATGAAGGTGCTCGTCAACGACGAGGACCAGTACTCCCTGTGGCCGACGTACCTCGACGTTCCCTCCGGATGGAGGGAGACGGAGAAGGTCGGCTCGAAGGAGGAGTGCCTTGCCTACGTGAAGGAAGTCTGGGTCGACATGCGCCCCAGGAGTCTGCGTCGGCAGATGGAGGAGACGGCCGGCTAGCCGGCTGGATCACCGCGCTCGTCAAAAAGCCCGTAGCAGTCATGGAGGAGTCATTCATGGACGAACTCGTCGAGCGTCTCTCCAAGGAGGGGCAGAAAGTCGTCGTCGGCGGCCCGTCGCCCTCCCTGGAGGAGTTTCAGCGACGCCTCACCGAGATGGGGTACGTCTTCGTCAAATTCCCCGATTCCGGCGGGACCACGGACCTCGGGGTACGCGTCGACGAGGCGGCCACCGACCTCGGCGGCGCCGACTTCGCGAAGGGCACCGGCAGTGTGCATGTGGAAGGGACACTGACGCTCAACTACGTACAGGTCCGCTGCCTGGCCGACATCGACCTGACGTCGCTCAGCGGCAGCGGACACTTGGTGGCGCTCGTGCCGTGATTCCCGGCGGCCCGTGGCCTGGGTGAAGCGGGTCCTCGCACGGCGGTCGAGCGCACGACATGCTCGCCCGCCGCACCGAGGGCCCGCCGCCTGCTGCGGCGCCACGGTTCGTGACTTCGGACCCGCGAGAGCCTCGATGTCCTTGGAGCCGGGGAGGACGTGGTGGGGACGGTCACTTCATGCCGGAGGCGGGCCGACGATGCGCGAGAACCGCCCGATTGACCATGACAGCTACATACGGATCATGCCACCCACCAGCGTCAACACCTCACCGGTTATCACGCACCAACTCGTAGGAACCGCCCCGCTCGTACAACGCGTCCCTCAACTTCACCAGGTACATCAACAGCGTCTATTCTCACCGAGTTACGCCGTTGACCAGGCGGGAAGAGCGGGAGAGTCACACCATCATGAGCGGTACGAACGGGGACGGACGCGACGGGCGGGACGACAGCGTCGACGGGGGCATCAAGCCGCTCGCGGTGGGCGATCCCGCGCGCATCGGGCCGTATCTGCTGCTCGGGCGGCTCGGCGCCGGTGGCATGGGGCGGGTGTTCCTCGCGCGGTCGGACAGCGGGCGGACCGTAGCCGTGAAGGTGGTGCACGAAGAGCACGTGTCCGACGAGCAGTTCAGGGCGCGGTTCCGGCGGGAGATCGAGGCGGCGCGGAGGGTCGGTGAGCGGTACACGGCGCCGGTGCTCGACGCGGGTCCGGGCGACGAACCGCCGTGGGTCGCCACGGGGTACGTTCCCGGGCTCTCGCTTGAGCAAGTCGTCCGGCTGTATGGGCCGTTGCCGGCCGCGTCCCTGCACTTCCTCGCCGACGGGTTACTGAAGGCACTCAAGGATATTCACGGCGCCGGGATCGTGCACCGCGACCTGAAGCCGTCCAACGTGATGCTCACCGTGGACGGCACGAAGGTCATCGACTTCGGGATCGCGCGGGCGCTCGAGACGTCCGTCGAGTCCATGTTGACCAGTACGGGGATGGCCATCGGCTCACCCGGGTTCATGTCGCCGGAGCAGGTGCGCGGGCAGCGCGCGGGGGTCAAGAGCGACGTGTTCACCCTCGGGTGCGTGCTGACGTATGCGGCGACGGGACAGCTGCCGTTCGGGCAGGGGGCAAGCAATCAGCACGCGGTGATGTTCCAGATCGTGGAGGGTGAGCCCGACCTGACGCGTGTCGAGGACGCCGCGCTGCGGGCGCTCATCGCCCGGTGCCTCACGAAAGGCATCGATCAACGGCCGGACGTCGACGAGCTGTTGGAGGACCCGGAGCGGCCGCGTCCCCGCGCCGCGCGCGGTGCCTGGCTGCCTGCCGGCGTCGTCGCGCACCTCGCGCAGCAGTCCGCACGGCTGCTCGACGCCGAGGCGGCGCCGCTGCGGGAGGAGCCCGTGGACCTGGCGACTGTCGGGCTGCGGCCGAAGGGCGGGCCTCCCGAAGTCGTCCCGGCGGACAACGACACCACGACGCGACGGCGGGAGCACGAACGGCGGCCCCGCCGGCGCCACAGGCTCATCGTTCTGCCCATCGTTGCCGTCATCACCGTCGGCGGCGGCACGGTCGTCCTGCTCCAGCCCTTCGGGGGCGGCGGCGGGGAAGGAGCGCATGCCCAGTCACCGGGCAGCAGCGCGAGTGCCACTCCTGGTGGTAGCAACTCGCCGAGTGCGCCCAGCAGTTCACCTTCCAAGGGGGAAAAAGGGAAGGGCAGGGGCGACGGCAAGGGTGAGGACGGCGAGAAGGGGCAGGGCGCGGAGAAGAGGCCGGGTGAGCCGAACGCCCAGGTGAGCGGCGACAGTTCATCCGATGTCACCAGCAGCTCCGACAGCGGCGGCACCGGAACCAGCGGCGGGTCCGGCTCTACGGGGTCGTCTGGCTCTTCGGGCTCGGACGGCGGCGATTCGTCCGCCTCCGGCGGCTCGTCCTCCGGCTCGCGGCCGCCCGCCATGAAGAGCTACAAGGCCGCGTACACCAACTCCTGTGTTGGCGCGTGCGACATGCCGATCAAGGTGAGCTGGTCGGCGATCTCCCGAGCGACCAGGTACGACATCCACTACACCAACAAGGGCAGCAACTTCACCAAGAAGAACGTCGATGCCACCTACTCAACCGGCAGCACCAGCTACACGATCAAGGGTCCGTACTCCGGTGACGAGATCTGCGTCACGGTGCGCGCGGCCAACAAGTACGGCGCCTCTGCCTGGGCGGAGACCTTGTGTGACACGGTGCCCTACTGACTGATCGTTTCATGATGAGGTTCGGAGTCGTCTCAAGCAGATGATGCTGCAGGCGAGTTGGAACAGGCCGCGATGAAGGTCGGAGCGACTCCCGTAGCGGATCCGGAGCCGCTCGAACCGGTGGAGCCATGCGGTTGGGTCGGCCGCGCGGCGAGGTGCCTGCCGGAGCAGGTCCTGTTCCGCGCAGCCTCCCGCCGAACCGGACATGACGGTTTCCCGATCAACCGGCTCTCCAGTGATCATTTTCATGCCGGAGGCGGAGAAGAAGGGGCGCAGGGCGATTGATAGCCTGCCGGGGGAGCGCACGGAAGAGGGTTCTTGCCCGGACTCCCCGGATTCTCCCCAGGACCGGTCCTGAGCGCCAAGTGGACTGGCCGAGGCCCGGAACAGCGAGGTGAGAGGCCGTATGTTCACGACCCGTCCTACCCTCCAGGGCACCTTCGGCATGGTGTCCTCCACCCACTGGCTGGCCTCGCAGTCCGCGATGGCCGTTCTGGAGGACGGCGGCAACGCCTATGACGCGGTCGTCGCCGCCGGATTCGTCCTGCACGTCGTCGAACCGCACCTCAACGGCCCGGCCGGTGAAGTGCCGATGATCCTGGCGCCCAAGGACGGCGAGGTGCAGGTGCTCTGCGGTCAGGGCCCGGCCCCGGCGGGCGCCACCGTCGCCCACTACCGCTGCCTCGGTCTCGACCTCGTCCCCGGTACCGGACCGCTCGCCGCCGCGGTCCCCGGCGCGTTCGACGCCTGGATGCTGCTGCTGCGCGACCACGGCACCAAGTCGGTCGCCGAGGTGCTGCGGTACGCGATCGGATATGCCGAGGACGGTCACGCACCCGTCGAGCGGATCGGTCGGACCGTCGAGACCGTCCGCGAGCTCTTCGAGACCGAGTGGCAGTCGTCCGCCGACGTCTATCTCCCCGGCGGCAAGTCCCCGAAGCCGGGAGAGCTGTTCCGCAACCCCGTACTGGCTGCGACCTGGCGCTGCCTGATCGCCGAGGCCGAGGAGACCGGCGGCGACGACCGCACCGCCCAGATCGATGCCGCGCGGAAGATCTGGAGCGCGGGCTTCATAGCCGAGGCCCTGGTCCGCCAGGCCGCCCGGCCCACCATGGACACCAGCGGCGCCCGCCACACCGGCACCCTGACCGCCGCCGACCTGGCCGGCTGGTCCGCGTCGTACGAGGCGCCCGCCACGTACGACTGGAACGGCTGGACGCTCGCCAAGGCCGGCGGCTGGAGCCAGGGCCCCGCCTTCCTGCAGCAGCTCGCCCTGCTCCCCGCCGAGCTTCCGCGGTACGGCTCCGCGGAGTATGTGCACCTGCTCATCGAGGGCTGCAAGCTCGCCATGGCCGACCGCGAGGCCTGGTACGGCGACGCCGCCGAGATCCCCCTCGACACCCTGCTCTCGGAGCCGTACAACGCCGAGCGGCGCGCGCTCATCACCGACGAGGCATCGTACGAGCTGCGCCCCGGCAGCCCCGGGGGCCGCACCCCCGTCCTCAGCGGCCACGCGCACGCCGTCGCCGCGGGCGAGGCGGGCTTCGACGCCTTGGGTATCCCGGCTGCGGGCGTCGGCGAGCCGACCGTCGCCAAGTGCGGCGCCGCTGCCGGTGAGCCAAGCGTCGCAGCGGACGGCGCGACCCGGGGCGACACCTGCCACATCGACGTCGTCGACCGCTGGGGCAACATGGTCTCCGCCACGCCCAGCGGCGGCTGGCTGCAGTCCAACCCGGTTGTGCCGGAACTCGGCTTCCCGCTCGGCACCCGTCTCCAGATGGCGTGGCTCGACGAGGGCCTGCCGAACTCCCTCACCCCCGGCCGCCGCCCCCGCACCACCCTCACCCCGTCCCTCGCCCTGCGCGACGGCGTCCCGGTGATGGCGTTCGGCACGCCCGGCGGCGATCAGCAGGACCAGTGGCAGCTGCACTTCTTCCTCGCCGTCGCCCTGCGGGCCGAGGCACGCGGCGGACTCGACCTGCAGGGCGCCATCGACGCCCCGAACTGGCACAACGACAGCTTCCCCGGCTCGTTCTTCCCGCGCGGCATGCGGCCCGGCAGCGTCACCGTCGAGGAGCGCATGGACCCGGAGGTCGTCGAGGAGCTCCGCCGCCGAGGCCATGACGTCACCGTGGGCGACCCGTGGTCGGAAGGGCGGCTGTGCGCCGTCGCCCGCGACCCGGAGACCGGAGTGCTCTCCGCCGCCGCCAACCCGCGCGGCATGCAGGGGTACGCCGTAGGCCGCTGACCGGCCACCTTCACGTCATGACCAGGTCGTCAGGGACCGGGAGGACCGTGCTTAGCTGGAGCCATGATCGATGACTTCCTTGCCGGGGACCTGACCGAGGTCGAGGAGGCGGTCCGCGCAGCGGCCGCCGCCGAGATCATGCCGCGCTACCGGCAGCTCGCCGCACACGAGATTGTCGAGAAGAGCGGCCCGCACGATCTCGTCACCACCGCCGACCGCCTTGCCGAGGAACACCTCACCGCGTCGCTGACACGACTGCTTCCCGGTTCGGTGGTCGTCGGCGAGGAGGCGGTCCACGCCGATCCGAAGGTGTACGACGCCCTGGACGGCGACGCACCGGTCTGGATCGTCGATCCGGTCGACGGGACCCGCCAGTTCGTCCGCGGCGAGCCCGGCTTCTGCACCCTCGTCGCCCTCGCCCACCGCGGCGAGCTCCTTGCCTCCTGGACGTACGCCGCGGCACTGAACGAGATGGCGATCGCGGTACGCGGCCGGGGAGCCGTGCTGAACGGTGTGCCGATACGCTCCGGATCGCCCGTGCCCGGCGCCGCACTCGAAGTCGCGATGTCGCACCCCGACTACACCACCGACGCCCAGAAGCGGGCGCTGCTCGGCCTGTTCGTCGAAGGCATCCACGCCCGTCCGTGCGGCTCCGCGGGCCTCGAATACCTGGCCGTCGCCCGCGGCGACCAGGACGCGGTCGCCTTCAACTGGGAGTACGCCTGGGACCACGCGGCGGGCCTGCTCCTGGTCACCGAGGCGGGCGGGGCCCAGGCCACGCTCTCGGGTGCCCCGTTCCGTATCGCCGGGGGCAACGACCTGCCCTTCACGGCCGCCCGCGACAAGGCGACGGCCGAACGCATCCTGGTGGCGCTGCGTGCCGCGGGCTGACCGTCCCGACGGTCCAGGTCAGGCGATGAGCGCGCGGGTCACCGCGGCGAGCCGGGCCCGGGCCGCCGGGTCGTACGCCTGCTCATGGGCCCTGGTGTCCGTGAACCGGTCGAAGTACCGCCCGGTGACGGTGGCCAGAGCAGGATCGGTGATCAGCCGCACGACGGGCCGTACGCCCTCGTCGACCGGGACGGCGGGCGTGAACCCGTACTCACGCACCGCCCGGGTGTCCATCAGGTGCGCCGGGTGCAGGGCGTTGACGGTGACACCGGTGCCCGCACCCTCGGCCGCCAGGTCGAAGGTCGACATGATCATCGCGAGCTTGCTGCGGCAGTACGCGTCGAGCCCCTCGTAGTCACGCTCCACCATGACGTCATCGAAGTCGACAGGCGCCTGCCCCATCGAGGCCACATTGACCACCCGCGCGGGTGCGGACGCGGTCAGCAGAGGCAGCAGCTCACGGGTCAGCAGATACGGCGCCACATGGTTCACCGCGAACCGCAGCTCGTACCCCTGCCGGCTCACCTCGCGCCGGTCCGGGGTGGCCCCGCCGCCGACTGCCGCGTTGTTGACCAGGACGTCGAGCCGGGGTTCGGTGTCGAGGATCCGGGCGGCCATGGCCCGGACCTGATCGAGATCGGCAAGATCGGCGAGCTGGGTCCGTACCTCCGTGCCCGGCGCCGCCGACCGTACTTCCGCGGCGACGTCGTCCAGCCGCCCGCCGTCCCGCCCATGCAGCAACAGGGTCGCGGCGGCTCCCCGGACGGCGAGATCGAGGACGAGATGGCGACCGAGCCCCTGAGTGGCACCGGTGACAAGGATCGTGCCGCCGAGCGCTGAGTCCGGCAAAGAGATATCCATGGGCTGAGTTATATCAAGACCTTGATACATCTTCCATGTTTGACAGAAGTCCGTGGCTGTACGCTCACCGGCATGGGAATGACCGCCGACGAACGCCTCGGCGCGGACATCAAGCGCGCAGAGCAGGCCCTCATGACGGCCAAGAGTGCCGCGCTCAAAGGGGCGGACCTCACGGTCGCGCAGTACGCGGCGCTGTTCGCCCTCGCCGACAACCCCGGTATATCGGGGGCCGCGCTGGCGCGCGCCTGTCTGGTCACCCCGCAGGCGATGGCAGCGGTACTGAAACACCTCGAAGAACGGGGTCTGGTGGCCCGATCGGCACACCGGTGGCATCAGAAGATGCTGGAGACCCGGCTCACCGAAGCGGGCCGGGAAGCGCTGCAACTCGCCGACGAGCAGGCAGTACGGATCGAACGCCGGCTTGCCGACGCGTTCACCCCGGAGGAACGCGACGCCCTGCGCGACCTGCTCGCACGCTGCGTCACCGCCATCCGGAACGACTGAGCGGCAGCGGCTACGCCACCCGGTGCAGCACCAGGCAGAACGGGTGCCCGGCCGGATCGGCATAGATACGCCACGGCCGCTCCGCCCGCTCCGCGTCCGCCGCCCCGGTCCCGCTCGTGCTCCCGTCGTCGAGCACGGTCGCGCCCGCCGCGACGACCTCCGTCTGCGCCGCGTCCAGATCCGGCACACCGAAGTCCAGATGGAACTGCTGGGGCCGCGCGGGGTCCGGCCACTGCGGCGGCCGGTGGTCCGCCACCCGCTGGAACGCCAGGACGAGACCGGCGTCGGTGTGCAGCGTCGCCCAGTTCTCGTCGAGCGACCACCGCCGGTCCGGCTCGTTGACCCGGCCGCCGAGGACCGACCGGTAGAACTCGGCCAGGCGTACGGGATCGGGGCAGTCGAGTACCACGCACTGAAGTTCGGCGATCATGCCGGGATCCTAAACCGGGCCCGGTGCCCTGCAGAGACCCTTTTCACCCGACCACCGCCCGCACGTCGCGCACCACGGACGCAGCCGTCTCCACCGCGGCCGTGTCCAGGCCGCGCAGCGCCCCACCGACCCGCTCGGTGAAGCCCGTCGGAGTCTCCGGCAGCAGCGCGGCCGCAGCCAGTGCCCCCTTCTCGTTCAGACACCAGGTGCGGTGGTGGGCGTGGAGAGTCTGCGCCAGAATGCCGAACGCCCGCGACAGGCAGAGCGCGACATGGAGCGTGTCCCCGGAGGACGCCGACTTGCGTGCCGCCGCGACGGAGAAGTCCGCCTCCCACGCGGCGTCGCAGAGCGCCCTGCGCAGGGGCTCCGGATAGTCGCGCGTCTGCTGCTGAAGTTCCGTCAATTCGCCGTAGGGGTCGGCCAGTACGCGACCCAGGGCGACCTCGCCCGGATAACAGGGCGACCAGAAACCCAGTGGATGGCCGGGCTGGACGCCCACCTCGAAGCGGCCCTCGCGGCAGTCGGACCAGACGCTCTCGACCCGGTCCAGATCGCGCAGGATCCAGTCCACCGCCGTGCCGTCCACCCGCAGCCAGGCGCCGCCGTTGACCCAGGGACCCCAGCCGCCCGGGCCGGCCACCTCCACCCGGGAGCCCTGCGCCTGAGAGGCGAGTGCGGTGAGGGCGACCAGGTCGAGTGTCCCGCGGTAGTAGACGCCCAGATCCCAGTCGGAGTCCGGGCGATGCGTGGAGCGGGCACGGCTGCCGCCGAGGGCGACGGCCCGGACGCCGGGCACCGCGGCCAGCCGGGCCGCCATGTCGGCGACCATCGATGCGCGCACTCGTTCTGCTGCCGATTCCGTATTCATCGGCCCGGACGGTACCCGCGGTCCGGCTGTCGGCGCAGCGGAATATCCTGGAGTTTCTTGCCATCGGCTGACGAAGGAGTCCGAAGGTGCCATCGATGCTCGATGCCGTCGTCGTGGGGGCGGGCCCCAACGGACTGACCGCCGCAGCCGAACTGGCCCGCCGGGGCTTCTCCGTTGAGGTGTTCGAGGCGCAGGAGGCGGTCGGGGGCGGTGCCCGTACCGAGGAGCTCACACTCCCCGGCTTCCGTCACGACCCGTGTTCCGCCGTTCACCCGCTCGGCATCGGCTCGCCCGCGTTCGCCGGGATGCCGCTCGCCCGGCACGGCCTGGAGTGGCTCCAGCCCGAGCTGTCGCTCGCTCACCCCTTCCCGGACGGCTCGGCCGCCGTGCTCACCGGTTCGGTGGGGGAGAGCGCCATGTCGCTCGGACCGCAGGACGCGGGGGCATACCGCAGGCTGCTCGCCCCGTACCTCGGGCACTGGGACACGCTCGCGGAGGACTTCCTGCGTACCCCGTGGATCGGGCTGCCGCGCGACCCGTACCGCTGGGTGCGGTTCGGGCTGGACGCGATCCAGCCCGCCACACTTCTCGCCCGCAGGTTCCGGGGCGCGAAGGCGCGCGGCCTGTTCGCCGGACTCGCCGCCCACGCCATAGCCCCCACCAGCGGCCTTGCGACCGGCGGCATCGCGCTGCTCTTCGCCGTCGCGGCCCACGAGAACGGCTGGCCGGTGCCGCGCGGCGGCTCACAGGCCATCTCCGACGCCCTCGCCTCGTACGTGCGTGAACTGGGCGGCACGATCCGTACCGGCATGGAGGTCAAACGCCTCGACGAGCTCCCGCCCGCCCGCGCCTATGTCTTCGACACCTCGCCGACCGCCCTCGCGCGGATCGCCGGACTGGGCCAGGCCTACCGCGGCTACCGGTACGGCGCCTCCTGCTTCAAGATCGACTATGCGCTGTCGGGCCCCGTCCCCTGGACCGCGAAGGAGGCCCGTCGGGCCGGCACGGTCCATATCGGGCCCACGGCGGGCGAGATCGACAGCGCGATGAGGGCGGCCGTAGCGGGCCGCGACCCGAGCGTGCCGTTCCTGATCACCGCACAGCCCAGCCTGGTCGACCCGTCCCGCGCACCCGAGGGCCGTCATGTCTTCTGGGTGTACGGACATGTCCCGGCGGGCTGGGAGGGCGATGCCACGGAGGTCATCGAGAGGCAGCTGGAGCGGTTCGCCCCCGGCTTCCGCGATCTGGTGCTCGCCCGCGCCGTCGCGGGCCCGCCGCAACTCGCCGCGCGCAACGCCAATTACGTCGGCGGTGACATCGCGTGCGGCGCGTTCGCCGGTCTGCAGACGGTGATCCGGCCCAAGCTCGCCCGCGTGCCGTATGCGACGGCGCACCCGGCGGTGTTCCTGTGCTCGTCGGCCACGCCTCCCGGGCCCGGGGTGCACGGCATGTCCGGTCACCATGCGGCGAAGGCGGTCTGGCGGAGGCTGCGCGCCTCCTGAGGGCGGGCCGACAGGATGAGTTGACTGTGACGCGCCGCCACCCCCCTTCCCATGCGACCGTTTGTCCGGTCCTCCCTTGTTCTCCATGGTGAATCCCGGGGGGACCATGCGTCGTTCGCGAGGCGTACAGGGGCTGGAGAACGCGTGGGGGCGACCCGCCACCGCAGCGCACCGGGCGTCCGGCAGGTCCGAGCGGTGAACGCGGCGCGGCGGACCATCCCGCGGAGCCGCCCAGGGAACGGCATGATGGCCGCATGCGCACACCCTCGGCCGTCACCATCACCCTGGTCCGCGGCGACATCACCCAGCAGTCCGTCGACGCCATCGTCAATGCCGCGAACTCCTCCCTGCTGGGCGGCGGCGGAGTCGACGGCGCGATCCACCGGCGCGGCGGCCCGGAGATCCTCGCTGCCTGCCGCGAGTTGCGCGCCTCGCAGTACGGAAAAGGGCTGCGGACCGGTCAGGCGGTAGCGACCACAGCCGGGAAGCTCGACGCCCAGTGGGTGATCCATACGGTCGGGCCGGTGTGGAGCAGCACCGAGGACCGCTCCGCGCTGCTGGCCTCCTGCTACCGGGAATCACTGCGGGTGGCCGCCGAGCTGGGTGCGCGGACCGTCGCCTTCCCCGCCATCTCGACCGGTATCTACGGCTGGCCCCTGGACGACGGGGCGCGTATCGCCGTCCGTACCGTTCGGGAGGAGGCCGCTCTACCCGTCGAGGAGGTGCGGTTCGTACTGTTCGACGCGCATGCGTATGCGGAGTTCGAAGAGGTCCTGGCCGCGCAGGGCTGACGGGCGCGGCCCGCGCGCAGGGACGGCGCAGTACGGCGGCGAGGCGGCGGATCCAGTTGGTGAGGTGGGGCGGGGCCCGGTGAGTCTCGGCGGTGTGTGCGGCGGCTTCCAGTGTTGCGATGAGCTGGAGTCGGCTGTGGTCGCCTGGTGAGCGGGTGTCGAGCCGGGCGAATCGCTGGAGAAGAACCAGCGCGCCCACTAGCTGACTTGCTGAAATGCGTGCCACACGCGAGCCTTCTCGGTGCGGATTCCGATCCGCCGGGGAGGCTTTCTTCATGCCCGGCGCAAGCCTGCCCCGGCACTGGTCGCGCACTCCGGCGGGGGGTACGGACGGAACGGCCGCCCGCGATGGCCGTTCCGGTCACACGAGATTGCTCTCAGAGGAGCTCGCACAGTGGGTGCCCGGCTCGCGGCGTCCGGCACGCACGCTCGCTGATCGGACTCCCATTCTGCGAGCTCCTCTTACGCCTCACGCGCGCTCACTTCGGCCGGATCGCCGACCGCGGTCGGCGCCAGGCGCGGCGAGTCGCTCCCCACCGGTCCGGACGTTCACCATTGCCCGGACCTGGGCCGGGGGCGAGGTGTGCGTCAGGGTGCGGTGACGAGGGTGTCGAGACTGTCGCGCGTCTGACCGGAGCGCAGCGGCAGGAAGATCTGCTGTCCGGAAACCACCTGCTGGCCCTGCTTGCTGAGGATGAACCGGATGAGTTCTTCCATGACGGGGTCCAACTGCTTCCCCGGCCGCTTGTTGACATTGAGGTAGGTGACACGGCTCAGGGGGTACGCGGCCGAGGCGACGTTCTCGTATGTGGGGGCGTAGGCCGGGTCGCCCACGTGCTCGCCGAGCGAGATGACCTTGACGGCCGAGTCGACGTAGGCCATACCCGTGTATCCGATGGCATACGGATCGTCGGCGACGGCCTTGGACAGGTTGAAGACGGTCTTCTCCCAGTGCACCGCGGGATCGGCGGGGGTCGTACCGTCGGCTGCGCCGGAGCGCCACTCGCCGCGCCTGCCGTTGTGGTCGAGCACCCGCTGGCGGACGAACTCCTCGAATCCGTTCCACGGCTGGAGGCCGACGATATGCACCGGCTTGTCGGCCCAGTCGCCGGTCGCGCCCAGATCGCCCCAGGTGGTGGCCGCCTTGCCGCCACGATGGCGGGTGGTGGACAGCGCGGCATCGAGCTGGTCGAGCGAGAGCTTGTCCACCGGGTTCTTCTTGTTGACCATGAATCCGACGGAATCCAGGAAGCCGAAGTGCCGGTAGCTCCCGCCGGATATGGGGATGCTGAGCGGGTCGTAGCCGAAGGCGTCGTGGAAGCCCTGGATGTCGGTCGGCTTCAGTTCGCGCGAGACGAAGACGCAGTCCAGCTTGCCCTTGATCAGCTCCAGGGCACCGAGGCTTCCGGCATAGGGCGGGTTCACGGTGATGTGGACCTTGGGGTACTTCTTCTCGAATTCCTTGATCCACTTTTGCGAGAGATCAGCCAGCACGTCCGAGGCGCCGCACTCGTAGTCACCGCGCAGCGAGTTCTTCGGCCGGGGCCGGTACTGCCCCAGGGCGGTGTCGAGTGCCGGCTGGAGGAGCTCCGGAGCGGGAAGGGGGCGGCCGTGCGCCTTGTTGTATTCGTCCTGTTCGGGGGTTTGCGGAGACACCTTCTTCTGCGGTGCGATGGCCCAGGACGTCAGGTCGTCGGCGCTGTTGTCGGTGCCGGCGGCGCTGGTGACCGTTCCGACCGCCGCGAGTGCGACGGTGACGGCCAGTGCGACTGCTGTGCGAACCGTACGTTTCATCGATGGTCTCCCGGATGTGGCTCCGAAGGACAACCAGGAAGCAACGTTCTGTTCCCGGCCGCCCGTCCTGCGATGGCGACCGGAACGCTAGGGTGGGGTGCCCGGGGAGAGCCAGAAGCGCGCTCTTAATGCCCATTGATCGCTGTTTTGATCGTTCTGCTCGACAGGCGGTCACCGTCCCATCTCTTTTGTGTCGCGACGTGGGAATTCGAAGAGGCCCTGGCAGCACAAGGCTGATGTCGGATTTCCGCCAGCCGGGCGTGCGCCGGGTGGCTCATGCTTGAGCCATGTACACCGACACCGAGCGCTGCGTACGGGCCGTCCAGTCCAAGGACGCCCGCTTCGACGGCTGGTTCTTCACGGCGGTCCTGACCACCCGGATCTACTGCCGTCCGAGCTGCCCCGTCGTGCCGCCCAAGGTCGAGAACATGACCTTCTACCCCAGTGCCGCCGCCTGCCAGCAGGCCGGCTTCCGGGCGTGCAAGCGGTGCCGGCCGGACACCAGCCCCGGCTCCCCGGAGTGGAACGCCCGCGCCGACTCCGTCGCCCGTGCGATGCGGCTCATCGGGGACGGGGTCGTCGACCGCGAGGGTGTGCCGGGGCTGGCCGCGCGGCTCGGCTACTCCGCCCGGCAGATCGAGCGGCAGCTGCTCGCCGAGCTGGGCGCCGGTCCGCTCGCCCTGGCCCGCGCCCAGCGCGCCCAGACCGCCCGGCTGCTCATCGAGACGCCCGAACTCCCCATGGCCGACGTGGCGTTCGCGGCCGGGTTCTCGTCCATCCGTGCGTTCAACGACACCGTCCGTGAGGTTTTCGCGCTCGCGCCCAGCGAGCTGCGCACCCGGGCCGCGCGGTCCGCGAAACCGCCGGCGACGCCGGGAGTGATAACGCTTCGGCTGCCGTACCGGGCCCCGCTCAATCCCTCCAACCTCTTCGGTCATCTCGCCGCGACCGCGGTCCCTGGCGTCGAGGAGTGGCGCGACGGCGCCTACCGCCGGACGCTCACCCTCCCGTACGGGCACGGCATCGTCGCCCTCACCCCGCGCCCCGACCACATCGCGTGCCGGCTCTCGCTCACCGACCCGCGCGATCTCACCCTCGCCATCAGCCGCTGCCGCTGGCTGCTCGACCTGGACGCCGACCCGGTGGCCGTCGACGACCAACTGCGGGCCGATCCGCTGCTCGCCCCGCTGGTCGACAAGGCGCCGGGGCGGCGGGTGCCGCGTACCGTCGACGGGGCGGAGTTCGCCGTACGGGCGGTGCTCGGCCAGCAGGTCTCGACCGCCGCCGCCCGCACCCACGCGGCCCGCCTGGTCACCGCCCACGGCGTCCCCGTCGACGACCCCGAGGGCGGTCTCACCCACCTCTTCCCGACCCCGGAAGCGCTCGCCGGGCTCGACCCCGAGCAGCTCGCGCTGCCGCGCAGCCGTCGCACCACCCTCACGACCCTCGTCGGCGCGCTCGCCGAGGGCTCGCTGCAACTCGGCACCGACACCGAGTGGGAGAGGACCCGGGCCGCACTGATCAGCCTGCCCGGCTTCGGCCCCTGGACCGTCGAGGTCATCGCGATGCGGGCGCTCGGCGACCCGGACGCCTTCCTCCCCACCGACCTCGGTATCCGGCGGGCGGCGGAGGAACTCGGCCTCCCGTCGACCCCCGCGGCGCTGACCGCACGCGCGGCGGCCTGGCGTCCCTGGCGGGCGTACGCGGTCCAGTATCTGTGGACCGTCGACGATCACCCCATCAACCACCTTCCCCTGTAAGGTAGTTCACTCATGAATGCGACACGCACCGCGACCCGGCAGCACACGGTCGTCGACAGCCCGTACGGTCCATTGGCGCTTGTCGCCACCGACGGCGTCCTCTCGGGCCTCTATATGACCGGGCAGCGGCACCGCCCGCCTGAGGAAACCTTCGGTGACCTCGACCCGCACCCCTTCACGGAGACGATCCGCCAGCTGGACGCCTACTTCGCGGGCGAGCTGCGGGAGTTCGACCTGCCCCTGCACCTGGACGGCACCCCGTTCCAGCGCAGCGTCTGGGAACAGCTCCAGGCGATCCCGTACGGCGAGACGCGCTCGTACGGCGAACTCGCCGAAAACCTGGGCAAGCCGGGTGCCTCACGAGCTGTGGGCCTCGCCAACGGTAAGAACCCCGTCGGGATCATCGTCCCCTGCCACCGGGTCATCGGAGCGTCGGGCGGCCTCACCGGCTACGGCGGCGGACTCGACCGCAAACAGCGGCTGCTGGCCTTCGAGAACGGCACGGAGGGCGACACGCCGGCGCTCTTCTAGGGCGTGTCTGAGATGTGGGCTCGGTGCGGGTTGGTGCTGGTCACGATCCGATCGCTGCGGTGTGTCGCAGCGATCGGATGAACGAGGTCTCCAGTAGGCATGTCGTCGACGAAGATGCGGAATCAACCGCCTCAAGCGGCACAGGGCCGTGGCGGCCCGGTACGACAAGCTCGCAGTCCGCTACCAAGCCACCGTCCAGATCGCCGCCATCAATGACTGGCTCTGAGCCCGTGAGTCAAACGGACCCTGGGCCGGGTCAGTAACCGATGGCCTCTCGGAGAAGCAGCACGGTGCCGCGCCCTGGGCGGGGTTCCGCGTTGAGGATGAGCAGGCGGTTGACGGCGCTGGGCATCCCGTACACCGCCTGGGCGCGGGCGTTCTCCAGCGGGAGGGCGTGCTCCTCGACGCGACGCAGCGCTGTGCTCAGGTCAGGTACCACCTTCTGCGCGCCGACGATCCAGACCGCGTGGGCGGCGCCGCCCGCGTTGGCAGGGAGTTGGCTGCCGCTGCCCGAGGCAAGAACGAGCGAGCCGGTCTCGGTGACCGCGGCGACGCTGTTGACGACGAATTCGGGGCCGGCGACCAGCCTTCGGATCTCGTCGGCGCCGGTGGCACGGTCGATGGCCAGGACGCGCGGCCTGATGGCGTCGTACCGGCCGCCGACGTTGATGTCCTCGTCGATGCCGGACAGTCGGAGGGTCTCGCTGGCTCCGGTGAGCACGCCGGCCCCCTCGGGGACCAGGTCCTTGATGCGGGCGCGCGCGGCCGCGGCGTCGTCGAGGATCTCGGCGGCGAAGCCGTTGGCACGCAGCGCGGCGGCTACCCGCTCCAGTCGTTCGACCGATGCCGGGTCGGCGAAGGATGCGGCCGGAGCCGGGGTGGCCGTGGCGTCTGCCGGGTTGGTCCCAGAGCCCTGCTCCGCGTGGGGCGCCGTGCCCGCCAGCGGGGAGGTGTCGAGGTACCTGACCTCGTACACCCGCTCGGCGAACTTCCAGCCCTCCGCGGTGCGCTGGTAGCGGTCGTGGTACACGGCGTAGTTCAGACCCAGGCGTCCGTCGAGGGTGCGCGCGAGTTCTTGGATGTAGGCGCGGCCGGTCGCGGTGTCGCCGTCGAGCAGGATTGTGCCGGGGTGTGTGGTCTGTACGAAGAAGTCCCACTGGCTCTGCAGCCGCTCGCCCCCGGCACGGATCTCCTCTTGGCCGACCTGCTCGGCGGGGATGTTGGGCATGCGCAGGGCACCGTTCGGCGTGAACAGCGACGCCAGGCGGGGTCGGTCGCGCATCATCGCCGCGTCGGTGAACTCGCCACGCAGTGCCTCGATCTCGACGCGGTCCGCGATGGCCTGGAAGTCGTTCATCGTCAGTCACCTCTCCGTCTTGTTGTCGTCCTCACCGGAACGACAACGCAGCCCTTCGGAATGTGAGGCGGCGCCCCGGCCTCACAGTCCGGTGTGCTGTCTTGTCGTAACGGGTACAGGCACAGAAGCGAGCGGGGGAGACGGCCAGACCATGACCACCAGAGCCGAGCCCGGCGACGATCAGAGCGATCCGGGCCTCAGCGCGATCATGAGCGAGCGGCGCCAACTGATCAACCTCGGCTATCGACTCCTCGGGTCCCTTGCCGACGCCGAGGACGTCGTGCAGGAGACCTACGCCCGCTGGTACGCCATGTCCGCACGGGAGCAGCAGGCCATCGAGTCGCCCGGCGCCTGGCTGGTGACGGTCGCCAGCCGCATCTGCCTGAACCTGCTCGGCTCGGCGCGGGCCAGGCGGGAGACGTACGTGGGTGTCTGGATCCCGGAACCGCTGCCCGAGCCCACGGAGTGGATCACCGGACGCTCCGGCGTCGGCGGGATCGACCCGGCCGATCGGGTCACCCTCGACGAGTCAGTGACGATGGCCTTCCTGGTCGTCCTCGATTCGATGACCCCGGCCGAGCGCGTCGCGTTCGTCCTGCACGACGTCTTCCGCTACCGTTCCTAAACAGTGTCCAGGAGTGAGCCTTGTACCCACGTCCCGGAACTGCGCGCATCCCGAACGGTTTTGGATGCGCTGGTCCCCCGCGTTCTCGTTGTCCCTGTCCGGTGACGCGCATCGTGTGCACGCTCCGCGACGGGGCGGCGGGTTTCCTCACGCCCTCGGTCACCATGATCGGCCTGGAGGGTCCGATGCCCAGCACCATCACTCTGGTGATGCTGGGGCGGTGCCGTCCGTCGCCGGATCGGGTGCCCGAGGGCGCGTCTGCCAATGGCCACCGAGGCGGCGTCATGGCGAGTCATGCTGCGAGTCTTGCTGATCAGGGGCTTGCGCCAGTGCTGGTCGCCCCGCATCGAGGTGTATGCCGGGTCGACGGCGACGATCGCGATGCCGTGTTCGGCGGCCATGGAGACGATGCGGGCCCTGAGGTTGCCGGTGGGCATACCGGAGATGAGTTGCCGGAACCGCTTCTTGCGGCCGTGCTTCTCGCGGGTCTTCTCGGCGGCGAAGTCCAGGTTTTCGATGCCGATCGCCTGCGCGCCGGTCTGCTTGGTCCAGTGCAGGAGGCGGGTGAGGGCGTGCCGGATCTGGGCGTCGCGGTGGTCGGCGGTGCCGGACAGGTCGTAGTGGAAGCGGCGCGGGTCGCCGACCGGGTTGCCGTGCCGGTCGAGCCGGTAGGCGGCGAAGTGGTCGGCGTTCGTGTCGACGCCGACCATGCCCTTGGCGCGGGCGGTGGCCGGCGGCATCGTCTGCACGGCGGGCCTGGTCCACGAAGCGGTGAGATACCAGCGGCCCCGCTCAACGTGGTAGTGGATGCGGTAGGCGACGGCACGGTTGGCCTCGGTGCGGTCGCGCCACTCGTCCCCACGGTGCGCGAACGCGACCTTGGAGGCAAGAACGTACCGGCCATGCTTACTGTTGGCCAGGTGGGCGAGCGGGGCGGGCATCTTGATCGACACTTCGCCGTCAGGAGTGACGCGGATCGTCTCGTTCCCGAAGCGTTTTCCGGACTCGCCGTCTGCGGCGAGGAACCAGCGCTCAGCCTCCCAACGCTCACGCCACTCGCGCTCGGTGAGCTGCGCGGCCTGAAGGTTGTGCCGGTTCTTGAGCAGCCGCCGGCCGCCGCGAACGACACGGACATGTCCGGTCTTCCAGTCGTCGCGGGCCACGTCGAGGCGGTGTTCCAGGGTGGCCAGGCGGCGGGACTTGTGGAACCACTCGCCCTTGGACCGGTACCCGCCCGGCCCCCGCTTGCTGCCTTTCTCCCCGATCGGGAGGGACAGGCGGTGTCGCAGCGTGCGGATACCGGCCTCAAGGTTCTGGACATGGGCGAGCAGGCAGCGTCGGGCCAGGCCGTACTGGTCATGCGTGGCCTTCGTGATCGCACCCGCGATACGCGACGACGACTGCTCGGTCAGGTCACGCTTGCGGGACGCCCACGCGTCGTTGTCGTGCTTGTGCCCGGCTTCGCAACGGGCCTTGAGATCGAGACAGGCCAGGCGGCCCTGGTGCTCGCCGACCAGACGCAACACCTTCTCGTCCTTTGGTGTGAGGTGCTTGAGGCGGTCGCGTAACGCCACACCGGACGGGCCGACAGCAACGAACGGCAAGTCGATGGTACGGAGCTGCTTCTTCTTGTCAGCCATCGGCAGCCGCCGCTTCCAGTGCCTTCCTGGCACGGTTCTTCGCACTGCGGCGGCCGTACAGGCGGGCACAGAACGAGGTCAGAACCTCCACCATGTCGCGCACCAGGTCGTCTTCGACCTCGCCGTCATCCAGCACAACGAGTCGACGGCCGGTTGCAGCCAGAGCGGCCTCAACGAGTTCGACGTTCATACGGCCCAACCGGTCTTTGTGCTCCACCACTACGGTGGTCACCGCCGGGTCGGCCAGCAGGCGACGGGCCTTGGCGCGGGCGCCGTTCATGCCCGAAGCGATCTCGGATTCGACGCGCACGACCTTATGCCCGGCCTTCGCGGCCCATGCCGACAAGCGTGCGGTCTGCCGCTCCAGGTCGGCCTTCTGGTCATGGGAGGAGACGCGGGCGTACAGGCCCACGCCACCGGTCACGGACGGTGAGGTGTTCGCGTCGATGTTCACCAGGATCGTGCGCGGCCCCACTCGCTCCGCAGGGACCGGCAGCGTGCCCTCACGGAACCAGCGGTACGCGGTACGCGGGGCGACCCCCTGTGCGCGTGCCCATTCCGTCAGGTTCATACACCAGATCATACGACACTCCTGACACCTGAAGGACACTCATGGACACTTAGTCGAGAGCAGTTCCTGACCCCTTCGGCGACGTCGCCGAGATCGTCGGCCGCACTCCGGCGGCGTGCCGCCAACTGGCCTCGTCCGCCCGCCGTCGCATCCGCACTGCGCAGACCCCGGCGGGCCCGAGAGCCGGGCAGGCCGGCATCGTCAGGCAGTTCAAAACGGCATGGGAGGCCAAGGACATCGACGCCCTGATCAGCCTGCTCGACCCCGACGCCACCGCGACCGCTGACGGCGGAGGGCTGGCCGTCACCCACCTGCACCCGATCGTGGGCGGTGAGCAGATCGCACGTGCCTACGCCGAGATCGCCCGTGTGTCAGGCGACCGCACGACGTTCCTGGAGTGCACGGTCAACGGCCTGCCCGGCTTGGTAGCGCAGCAGGACGGCAACATCGCGACCGTGTTCGCGTTCGAGATCGCGGGCGACCGGATCAGGCATATCTGGGCGGTGCGAAACCCCGAGAAGCTCCGTCCCTGGCGGAGCAGCTGAGGAGCGATCCGACACACAGCAGCGATCGGATCGTGACCAGCACCAACCCGCACCGAGCCCACATCTCAAACACGCCGGGGCAATACACCTGGTGCCGTGACCGGACACGGCGAAGCCCGGCGGACGCACGGGGCGGCCGTCGGGCTTCGTGGTGGCTGCGTTACGGAACCGGCTCAGGCCGTGAAGATCTCGACGACCGACCAGATCGCCAGCCCCAGCATGCACAGGCCACCGATGCGCTGCACCGTCTTGAGCGGCACCCGCTTGGCGATGAAGCGTCCGGCGATCAGAGCCAGTGCCGAGACGGACATCAGAGCGGCCGCGGATCCGATGGCCGTGGACCAGGTGCCGTTGCTGGCGGCCAGGTTGGCCGTGGTGATCTGGGTGAGGTCACCCCATTCGCTGATGAACACCGCCATGAACGCGGTCGAGTAGACCGGCCAGAAGCCGGTCACGGTCCTCGTCTCGCTCTCCTCGTCGCCGTCGTCACCCCCGGCGCGCAGCAGCATGAACGCGCCGAACGCGAAGAGGGCCGCCGAGACGAGCTTGACGATCCAGTCGGGCAGCAGCCCGATCAGACCGCCGGCGCCGACGGCGATCGCGACGTGCACGAGGAATGCGGATGAGGTGCCGAACCAGACGTAGAGCGGCCGCATGCGCGTGCCCATGGCCAGCGAGGCGAACATGGTCTTGTCGGGGAGCTCCGCGAGGAAGATCAGCCCGAAGGCGGTGACGATCGCCAGGGGGTCGAGATGCATTCCGGGTGGCTTTCTGTGAGAGCCGGGCCCGGGCCTTTCCGCGAAGCGCCACTCGGGCTTTCGGAGGACCACTCGGCCCGGCATGACTGCAGCGCCCACAGGGTGCGGGCGCGTCATACCTGACCGAAGGTCTCGCCCGCCCGTAATGCTCTACGAGCCCGGCCACCGGGAACCCGGGGGCTCCAGTGTGTCGACGACCGGTTTGCGGGGCTACTCCCCTTCGCAGCCACCCACCTTACCTCACCGGTTCATTCGGTCGGCGTAAGGGGGGCGCAGGTGTTCGATTGCGGAGAGTCTCAGAGTCGTTAGCGGCAATGTGAGCTCCTCCAAGGAGCGTTGTCCGGTGCGTGCGATCCCAAGGCGGCGTTGGTCAACGCGGCGAGCGGGCGTGCCGGGCGGTGCGACCGGGCAAAGCTTGCCGGGAGGGGCACTGGATAGAGTCCCACGGTGATCATCCGTGCCATCACCTGGAGCGTTCCCGTATGAGCCGCCGCACGCGCAAGGCCGCCGCGCCCGCCCGGGGTGCGCCCCGCCCCACCGTGAGCGTCTGCCGCGGCTGCTGCTGCGGTACGCCGAAGATCCCGGACGTGGACCATGCCGGACAGCTCGCCACGCTGCGCCGGTCACTCGGTGAGATCGCCACGGTACGCGCCGTCGAATGTCTGGACGCGTGCGAGCAGGCCAATGTGATCGTCGTGCAGCCGTCGGCCGAGGGCAGGTGGGCGGGCGGCCGCCCGGTCTGGCTCGGCCTGGTCAACGACCCGGACGCCGTCGCCGACATCGTCACCTGGGTCGAGGAGGGCGGCCCCGGCCTCGCGGACGCCCCCGACGTTCTCGACCTCTACACGTTCCGGCCCTCGCGCCGCATCGCGCAGGAACTGGATCAGCCGTAGGGGCTCTGTCCGATGAGTCCGTGAACGCTCTCCATGCGAGTCGTTCCGTTGGTTGTGGGGCTCAACGGGATTCGCTTTCGCCTGCGGGCCGGTATCCCGTGGAAGGATCTGCCGAGAAGATTCGGGAAGTGGCAGACGGTCCACTCCCGGCACCGCCGGTGGTCGGCAGACGGCACCTGGGAGCGGTTGCTGCGGGCGGTGCAAGCCGATGTCGACGCGGAAGTCCGCCTGGGCTGGAGCACGGCGTGCGTAGACGGTGTGCCGGGCACAACAGCACGCGGCCGGCGCCCGCAGGTGTCTCCCGGATCATCGGCAGAAGACCTTCTGGGCAACGGCCGGAACGACGCCGTGCCCGGCCCAGCCACATGAACCGTCGGACACGCCTCAGGAGGGGCGGTTCAGCGGCACAGGGCCGTGTCCACGACACTCTCAAGATGCTTCGTGGCTGCCCCGCCCGTAGGGATGCTGGTCACTGCGACGTTGGCGGCGCGGCCGTCGTCGGTGACTCCGCCCCGGGTCTCGTATCCCAGGATGTCACCGCCGTGGCCCCAGTAGACACCGCCGCACGACAGCGGCCTGCTCATGAGCCCCAGTCCGTAGCCCGCCCCGGTGTCTGCGATGGGTACGGTGGTGCGCATCTGGGCGAGTTGGGCCGCCGGGAGGAGGCGGCCGGCCAGGAGCGCCGTGAAGAACCGGTTGAGGTCGGAGTCGGTGGAGATCATCTGGCCTGCCGCCCAGCCCGCGGAGGGGTCCATTTCCGTGACGTCGCGCAGAGGCGCGCCTGCTGAATCCCTGTGGTAGCCCTTGGGGTGGGTTTCTCGGATGGTCATGTCCCCGGGGGCGGGGAAGTAGGTGTGGCGCAGCCCGATGCGTTTGACGACGCGCTGGTCCACCTCCTCGGCGAGGGGCCGGCCGGTGACCTTCTGGATGATCAGGCCGGCCACCACGTAGTTCGTGTTGCTGTACCCCCAATTCGTCCCGGGGGCGAAGTCGGCCTTGTGCTGGAAAGCGATATCCAGAAGGTCGTGGGGGTCGAAGTACCTGTGCTGAAGGATGTCGTCGTCGATGAGGCTTTCGTAGTCGGGAAGTCCGCTGGTGTGCTGGAGGAGCTGACGGACGGTGATGTGGCGTCCGTCGATCTCCTCCCCGCGGACGAGGCCCGGCAGATAGGTGTCGACCGTGTCGTCGAGGCCGATCTTCCCTTCACCGACCAGTTGCAGCACGACCACCGCGGTGAACGTCTTGGTGGTGCTGCCGATCCGCACCTGACCGTCCTTGGGCACCTTCGCGCCGGTGGCCAGGTCGCCGACCCCTGCGGTGTACGTACGGGTGCGCCCCTCACGGTCCTTGACGCTCGCCAGCGCGGCGGGCAAGCCGTCGGTGTGCACCAGCGCGTTCAGGCCCTGCTGGACGGTGTCCGGTCTGGCGGCGGCGGACGCGGCGGGCGGCGCCAGGACACCCATCGTCATGACGCCGACGGCCACCGCGGTCGCGGCCGGCACGGCTCTGCGCCGACGGCCCTGCTGCCGCCTGGAAGGACGAAACCTCTGCCATGCCTGCTCACGCACGAGCCAACTCCTGTGGAATCGTTGGGAAACCAGCGGTATGTTCCGGGCCCAGCATTTCCGGCCGCGACCACCCGGGGCGATCCTGCTACCCGCCCGGCTCCAGGTGGGGCCAACCCCCGGTACGCCCAGCCGATGGGGGACGGGGGCGAGGACGAATGCCCAGGCTGAGGTTGCGGCTTCAGGAGAGCAGATCACCGCCCAGGCGACCCACACGGCGGACGCCGACTGGCACCGGACCGACGTCTCGAAGCCGGGGGGCCAACGGCCGGCGCTGCCGTGGCGGCGGTCGGCCCGTCGCAAGGTGGAGGGGTGTCCGCATGCTGGAAGTCGCAGAGCCTGGTCGACACCGCGAAGTGCGGCAGTCTCAGCTCGTGTTCGGCGAGCGCGTCGACCAGCATGAGTGACCGGTCCTGGCGACATGGGTCGCCAGGTACGAGGGCATGGCGAGCAGGCTCGGGGGGCGCCTCGGAGCGTCATCCATGCCGGAAGGCCAACCGGGCGTGATCGCTCCCCCGGACAGGGCCGCCGTCGGTGGCAGCTCAGCCGTCCGTCCCCGTGCCCGCCTCGGCGGACAGCCGCGCGAGCAGCGACGGCAGCGCGGTCCCGATGGGCTCGCGGATCGTTTCCTGCGCCAGAGCGTCGTACGGCGTCGGCTCGGCGTTCACCACGATCAGCCGCGCCCCGTGCTCCACCGCGATCCCGGCCAGCGACGCGGCGGGCTGCACCTGCAGCGTCGTTCCGACCGCGATGAACACCTCGCACGCCTTCGCGATCGACATCGCCTCGCCCAGCACCACCGGATCGAGCCGCTCACCGAACATGACGGTCGCCGACTTCAGGATGCCGCCGCAGACCGTGCACGCCGGGTCCGCCTCACCCGCCTCCACCCGGGTCAGCGCCGCCGCCATCGGCGAGCGGGCGTGGCAGCGGGTGCAGACCACCTGACGTGCGGTGCCATGCAGTTCGAGGACCTTGCGGGCGGAGAGACCGGCCATCTGGTGCAGCCCGTCGACGTTCTGAGTGATCACCCGCACGGGGACCCCGGACCGCTCCAGGTCCGCCACGGCACGGTGGGCGGCGTTCGGCTCGGCGCGCCAGGTCGCGCTGGTGCGGCGCATCTGCCAGGAACGGCGGCGGATCTCCGGATCGGCCATGTAGAAGTCGTACGTGACGAGCTTCTCGGCCTCCGGGTCCTTCCGCCAGAGCCCGTTCGGCCCGCGGTAGTCGGGGATGCCGGAATCCGTGGAGATCCCGGCGCCGCTGAGGATCGCGACGAGAGTCATACGGCGAGCGTACGCAGCGGCGCCCGCCGCCCGCGAGGTGATATCGGCCGGTGTCAGGCTGGAGTACTTCCTTGCGGCCCCGGGCGAGGAGGATCCGTCCCTGGGAAACCCGGTGTGGTCCACCACCCACACCTGCGGACGCACGACGTCACCGCCCGGCGGGCCGGGACGGACCGTGTCCACAGGTCGGGCCGACGACGTCATCCCTTCAACCGCCACGACGCGCGGCAAGTTCCTCCGCCTTCATACCGACAGGAAACCACCGGACCCGCGGCCTGCCCGGGGACGTAACGAAGCCCTAGTGGGCGGTGGGGAGGGTGAGCCCGGTGTAGACCTGGTTGAGGACGGTGGGCAGCAGGGCGTTGGCCGTGGTCCGGCCGTCGGGCGACAGGGTCAGGTTCGTCCAGATCACGAGCGTGACGTCGTTGTCCGGGTCGTGGCCCAAGAAGGAGTTGAAGCCCGGGAGTTCACCGCCGTGGTAGTACATCGCGGCGTTCGGGCCGAAGCGCTGGTAGGAGATGCCGTAGCCGTACTCCTGGCCGTCGGGCGCGGCCGGGTCCTCGGCCTGCGGGCTGTGGAGCCATCGCTGTTGGGATGCGGCGTTCAGGACCTTGCCCGTCACCAGTGACCGGATCCATGTGGACAGGTCCTCCGCGGTGGAGATGACTCCTCCGGCGGCGGTGGCGTAGGAGGGGTTCTGGTGGGTGTAGTCGATGGGCTGGAGCTTCCCTTTGCGTGCCGCTTCGCGCATCTCGGCGGGGTAGGGCTTGTCGGTCAGCGCGTAGGCCGATCCGCCGTACATGTAGCCGTGTGCGTAGGGCTCGGGGAGGGACCGGTCGTGGGCGTCCGGCAGTGATGTCCCCTCCATTCCGAGCGGGACGAACAGCCGGTCCCGCATCTGCTGGGCCAAGGGATGGCCGCCGGCCCTTTCTGCGACGAGGCCCAGCAGGGCGTAGTTGGTGTTGCTGTACTCGTAGGACGCGTCGGGCGCGAAGTTCGGCGGGTGGCGGAACGCGATGGCCAGGACCTCCTGTGGGGTCCAGGCCTTCCCCGGGTCGGCGTCCAGAGCTGCCGCGAATTCGGGTGCACTGGTGTAGTCGTAGAGCCCGCTGCGCATCTTCAGCAGCTCGGCGATGGTGATGTTCCCGCCGTTGGGCACCCCCGCGACGTAGGCGGACACCGGATCGCTCAACCGGAGCTTGCCGTCCTGGGCGAGGAGCGTGATCAGCGCTGCTGTCATGGTCTTGGTGTTGGAGGCGATCCGGAAGTGGTCGCCCGTATCCGGAGGTTTGGCCGTGCCCAGCTCCGTCGTGCCGACGAACGCTTGGAAGGTCCCCTGCGGGGTGCGGAGCAGGACCAGCGCGCCGGGCACCATGAGCGTTTTCGCCGCGCGGTCCACGGCGGCCTGGAAGGCGGCCGGATCGATCGGCTTCAGGGCTGACGGAACGGGGGAAGGGGCGGTTGTCGCAGCGGGCGTGGTCGTCGGGTCCGCAAGCGCCATGGCGGTCGAGCCGGGGGGAAGGGTACCGCCCGTGATCAAGAGGGCTACGACGGGTGCCAGCAAAGCCGTGCCGCGTGCGGGGCGCGAGGCTCTGGGACGCACTCCACTCGGGCGCGTGCCGTTCGACGCGTTGTCAACCGCTCGGGAGGTCCTCATGCACTCATCACAGCCGTTGTGTTCTGCGGCCCAGTGCCGCTGCCGGACGTGATGCGGCAGGACCCAGCAACCCCACGATGTGGGCGGAATCAACCAATTTTAGCAGTTTCATCCAGGGTTCGCCCATGACCGACGTCACCGTCGGTCTCGACGCGGAACTCGCGTGGGAGTCATGGTGATCGCGGGTGTCGGCAGCCCGCAGGACGCCGTCGAACTCGTTGTGCGCGACTGCATCGCACGCAGCCACCGCACCGAGGCACGGGTTGCCGCGCGCGACGAAGCGCTGCGCGAGGTGGACGTCAAGCCGTGCACGCCGTACGCCTCGGTCACCCGCTGCGCACCCCGCTTGCCGCGCCGGTCGCCGGACCCGGGACCGAACGCCGCCCCGTCACGTGGCCTGGGCATGACCGGACTTCCAGGCGCCGCCGTCCACCGCGAGCGGCAGCGGCGGAAGCCGCATGCGAGGCCGGGGTCGGCTTTGCGACCGCGCTTCCGGCGGCGCCGACAACTGCCCCAAGGGCGTGACTCCCTGTCGGAACAACGGAATGCAGAGGCACATGCTGCTGGGGATGACTGACCGTGAGTCAGAAAGTCAAGCGGCGACGGGCCTGCCGTCCTCCAACTCCACGGCGCCCGCCCCGGAGTCGAGCACCTCCAGCGCCGCCCGGACCCGGTGTCCGAGGGAAGCGGGCAGATACCGGTCGAGTGCGCCGCGTTCCACCAGCTTCCAGGAGAGGAGCTCCTCCTCCTGCAGCCGGATCGCCGTCAAGCGCGCCTCGTCCAGGACCCCGCCGTCGTACAGGTAGGCGGCGATCGGGGGCCGCTCGGGGCTGCGCGCCCAGTCGATCGCGAGCAGCCGTCCTGGCTCCAGATCGAGCCCGATCTCCTCGACCGTCTCGCGGCGCGCGGCCTGCCGCGGGGTCTCGCCCTCGTCGGACTCGATCGTGCCACCGGGCAGGGCCCAGCCGTCCCGGTAGTTCGGCTCGACGAGCAGCACTCGTCCTGCACCGTCCCGGAAGACAGTTGCCGCGGCGGCCAGCACCTTGGGCAGTCCCGCGATGTACGTGGCGTAGTCAGTGGTGGTCACGTGCGCAGCGTAATGGGGGCCGGCGCGTCCGCCGTTCCGCGGGTCCAGGGCCCGGACACCCATGGGCAGAGGGCCGGTGCTCCGGATAGGGTCGGGGCGGCGCGACTGCCTGTTCGAAAGCAAGGGATGCAAGGTGACGGACGGAGCAGTGATGGAGACCGCCCGCGTGCTCGTCGCGGCGGACAAGTTCAAGGGCTCGCTCACGGCGGTACAGGTCGCGGAGCGGGTGACGGCCGGGCTGCGGCGCGTCGTACCCCAGGTGCAGGTCGAGACCCTGCCCGTGGCGGACGGCGGCGACGGCACGGTGGCGGCGGCGGTGGCCGCCGGATTCGAGCGACGCGAGGCGCGGGTGACCGGGCCGCGCGGGGAGACCGTGACCGCGGCGTACGCCCTGCGGGGCACGACCGCGGTGGTGGAGATGGCCGAGGCCTCCGGCCTCCAGCACCTTCCGGCGGGCGTGTTCGCCCCCCTGACGGCCACGACGTACGGCTCCGGCGAGCTGCTGGCCGCGGCGCTGGACGCGGGCGCCCGGACCATTGTGTTCGGGGTCGGCGGCAGTGCCACCACGGACGGCGGCGCGGGCATGCTCGCCGCACTCGGCGCCCGCTTCCTCGATGCGGACGGCAAGCCCGTCGGCCCCGGGGGCGGTGGCCTTGCGGCGCTGGCCGAGGCGGATCTGACCGGCCTCGACCCGCGGCTGGCCGACGTGGACCTGATCCTCGCCAGCGACGTGGACAACCCGCTGACCGGCCCCAAGGGCGCCCCGGAGGTTTATGGGCGGCAGAAGGGCGCGACCGAGGACGACATCGCGACCCTCGACGCGGCACTCACCCACTACGCGTCCGTCCTGGACCCGGACCACGCGAAACTGCCCGGGGCGGGTGCGGCAGGCGGCATCGGGTACGGGGCGCTCGTCGCTCTCGGAGCCCGGTTCCGCCCCGGCATCGAGGTCATGCTCGACGTCCTCGGCTTCGCCCCGGCGCTGGCCCGCGCCACGCTGGTGATCACGGGGGAGGGCTCCCTCGACGAGCAGACCCTGCACGGCAAGGCTCCGGCGGGCGTCGCGGCCGCGGCCCGCGCGGCGGGCCTGGAGGTGGTGGCGGTCTGCGGCCGCCTCGCGCTGCCCCCGGAGGCGCTGGGGCATGCGGGTATCCGGCGCGCGTACGCGCTCACGGACCTGGAGCCGGACCCCGCCGTGTGCATGGCGCAGGCGGGACCACTGCTGGAGCGGGTGGCGGAGGGGATCGCGCGCGACTTCCTGTCGTGAGCAGAGCCCGTGCCGAGCTGAGGTGAGTCGAGCAGATCGGGCGGGGTGAGGCCGCCGCGGGCGGGCCGCCCGCGGCGGCCTCACCCCGGGTGCTGATTGTGGACGGCACCCTGGTCCGCACCCGCGACCACAGCATCGCCGAGCAGTCGACAACGGACGCGGCGGGCGCCGCCTGCGTATCCTTCGCGCCCGGGGCACTGAGGTGCGCCGCAGGCCGGCCGGGGCGCATCCTGGCTGTGTGACCTCGTACGGCCTGCCCCCGTACCCTCCGCCCGAGAACGTGGCGGTGCCGGGGAGGGCGAGCGGCGGCGGGGTGCCGGGCGAATTGTCCCTGGTGCTCGCGCAGGCCGCAGTGAGCGCGATCGAGTCCGCCGATGGGTATGCCGGCGGCATATATCTGCGCTCCGGTTACCCCGAGCTGCTGCGCCTCTCCGTGCTCGCGGGGCTGCCGACCCAGCTGTTCCGCCCCTGGTGGCGCATGCATGTGAACCGGCCCTTCCCCGTGGCCGAGGTGTACCGCTCGGGGAAGCCCGTCCACCTCGCCGACGTCGAGGAGGGCATGCGCCGGTTCCCGCAGCTGATGGCAGGCATGCCGTTCCCGTTCGGTTCGCTGTACGTGCCCGTTTTCGGCTGCCGGGAGAAGTTCGGCGTCCTCGTGGTGCTGCGCCCGGCCACCCCCGGCAAACCCGTCTCGCACGCCGACCGGCGCGCGCTCCGCGACGTCGCCCAGCGGCTCGGCGCGGAACTCGCCGGACTGGCGGCCGGGGGCACCAAGGTCATATGGGACGGCGAGCCGGTCCCCGTGCAGCTACCCTCCGTCACCATGCCGCCGGTACGGATCGGGCACTTCGACTGGGACCTCGAAACCGGTGCCGTCGACGCCGACGCGGAGCTGTGCGGGATCCTCGGCACCGAGCCCGCGCGGTTCCCGGGCACCATCGACGCCCTGATGGCACTGATGGCACCGGAGGACGTGTATGGACTGTGGACCCTCGCCCGCCAGGCGGCGGTCGCGGGCGGACCGCTCGTACGCAGGATGCGGTTGCGCGGCCCCGACGGCCGGACCAACCTCCTGGAACTCTCCAGCCGCTGGGCCCAGCCACCGCGCAGCGGCGCGGCCGGGACGCTGACCGGATTCCTGGTGGACCTCGGGGCCGGACCGGTCATCGCCGAGGCCGCCGACCGGCTCCCGCGCGGCATATTCTCGCTCGACCGGCTCGGACGGATCACCTACGTCAACCAGCTGGCGGAGGAACTGCTCGGCCGGCAGCGGGCCGAGCTGGTCGGAAGCCTCCTGTGGGAGGCCCTGCCGTGGTTCGGGTATCCCGCCTACGAGGACCACCACCGGGCCGCACTGCTGTCCCACGAACCCGTGCACTTCCTCGCGCGCCGCACCGAGCGGGACTGGCTGGCGGTGTCCCTGTACCCGGGCCACGACGGCGTGACCGCCGCACTCTCCGCCACGGAAGAGCCCTCCTTCCCGCCGGACGCCGCTGGACCGGGCGAGGCCCTGGGTTCCCCGCTGGAGGGCTCGGCCGGGGTGTACCGTCCCGTCGCCCTCGCGATCGCGCTGACGGAGGCCGTCACCGCCCGCCAGGTGTCCGCCGTGGTCACCCAGGAACTGCTCCCCGCGTTCGGCGGCAGGCAGCTGGCGATCTACCTGCTGCGCGAGCGCCACCTCTACCTGGCCTGGGAGACCGGCTTCCCGCACGGCTTCCTGAAGCGCTTCGACGGCGTCGCGCTCGACGCCCATCTGCCCGGCGTCGAGACGCTCACCTCCGGCCGCCCCATCTTCTTCGAATCCATGCAGCGCCTGGCCTCCGCCTACCCCGGCATACCCTGGGAAGCGAACGTCGGCGCCCGCGCCTTCCTGCCGCTCATCGCCTCCGGGCGGCCCGTCGGCTCCTGCATCCTCGGCTTCGACCAGCCGCGCGGCTTCAGCCCCGAGGAACGCACGGTTCTCACCGCGCTCGCCGGACTCATCGCCCAGGCCCTCAAACGAGCCCAGCGGTACGACACCGAGTCCGCCGTGGCCCGCGGCCTGCAGAACGCCCTGCTGCCGCACCGCCTGCCCGTACTCGACCAGGTCGACACCGCGGGGCGGTACCTCCCCGGCACCCAGGGCATGGACATCGGCGGCGACTGGTACGACGTCATCGAGACCGAACGGGGGCTGGCGCTGGTGATCGGGGACGTCCAGGGGCACGGCGTCGCCGCCGCGGCGACGATGGGCCAACTCCGCAGCGCCGTACGCGCCTTCGCGCTCAGCGGGCACGACCCGCAGGAAGTGATGAGCGGCACCAACCGGCTGCTCATCGACCTCGACCCGGGCCAGATCGCCAGCTGCTGCTACATCGTCCTCGACCCCGCCACCGGTCGGACGCAGTTCGTCCGGGCCGGGCACCCGCAGCCCCTGCTCCGCCACCCCGACGGCACGACCGAGGTCCTGGAGATCCCCGGCGGGGTGGTGCTCGGCGTCACCCCCGACGCCACCTATCCCGTCAGCAGCCTGCGGCTGCTCCCGGGCGCGATCCTGGCGCTCTACACCGACGGACTGGTCGAGCAGGCGGGGGCCGACATCGACGACGGAGTCGAGCGGTTGCGCGGCATCATCGAGGCAGCCGATGCGCCGTCCCTCGTCGGCATGGCGGACCTGGTGATCAGGGAGGCGAGACGGGAGCCCGACCGCCCCGACGACATCGCCGTCCTGCTCGCCGCCCGCTGGGTCCGCGCGCGGCGCGCGTAGCGGGTGCCCGAGCGGACATGCGAGAGGGCCCGGGTGCTGGGGAGCACCCGGGCCCTCGTCGTACGTTCTGTGCGGCTCCGCCGCGCAGCCCTAGGGCAGCTGAGCCGCCCGGGCCTCGCGCCGGTTGTCGCGGAAGGTGTTCACCCGCCGCGCCGTCGCGAAGAGCGGGATGACCGCTCCCAGGACCACCTGCAGGGCGCAGCCGGTCTGCAGGAGCAGGTGACCGCCGGGTGCGTCGAACGCCCATGCGGCGAGCAGGCCCATCGCGGCCACGATCCAGCTGAGCATCGCCACCGCGAGGACTCCCCGCGGCTTCGGGTACTCGACCCGGCTGACCATCAGCCACGCCACCCCGATGATCGCGAGCAGCGTCGGCACGAAGGGCAGCTCCAGGAGCACGATCGAGACGACCGTGAGCGCTCCGAAGGGGCTCGGCATGCCCTGGAACATGCCGTCCTTCATGGTCACGCACGAGAATCTGGCCAGTCTCAGCACCACGGCCAGCAGGACGACGATCGCCGCGAGCGCCGACACCCGCTGGTACGCGTCGTCCGCGACCATGCCGTACACCAGCACGAAGTACGCCGGGGCCAGGCCGAAGCTGATCAGGTCCGAGAGGTTGTCCAGCTCCGCGCCCATCGGCGAGGAGCGGAGCTTGCGCGCCACCAGCCCGTCGAAGAGGTCGAAGACCGCGGCGAGGAGCATCAGGATCACGGCGGTGGCCGCGGAGTGCCGGGCCATGCCGCTCTCGTCGCTGCCCGTGAGGTGCGGGATGAGGATTCCCGTGGTGGTGAAGTACACCGCCATGAAACCGCACGTGGCGTTACCGAGAGTAAGGGTGTCCGCTATCGACAGCCGCATAGAGAGCGGCATGTCCTCGGCGTCGTCCTCGCACTCGCTCTCCGGCACCCAGCCGGCCTGTGTGTCGGGATCAATCACGGTCAATTCGAGTCACCCCCGCGGTGGTGGCCTGGCCGACCTCGACCGCGACATCGATACCTTCCGGAAGGTAGATGTCGACCCGGGAGCCGAAGCGGATCAGGCCGATGCGCTCGCCCTGCTCCACCTTTGTGCCCTGCGGGAGGTACGGGACGATGCGACGGGCAACCGCACCCGCGATCTGCACCATCTCGATGTCGCCGAGCTCGGTGTCGAAGTGCCAGACAACGCGCTCGTTGTTCTCGCTCTCCTTGTTGAACGCCGGGACGAACCCACCGGGGATGTGCTCGACCGATGTCACCGTGCCGGCCAGGGGCGCGCGGTTGACGTGGACATTCAGCGGGCTCATGAAGATCGCGACGCGGGTGCGTCCGTCCTTCCACGGCATGATGCTCTGCACCACGCCGTCGGCCGGAGAGATGACCCGGCCCTGGGTGATCTCGCGCTCGGGGTCGCGGAAGAACCACAGCATGCCCGCCGCGAGGGCGGTGGTGGGCACGGCCACGGCGGCCCAGCGTCCGGACTTGCGGGCCCGGGCGAGGCTGAGGGCCGCGGTGGCGACGGTCGGGAGGAGCCACGGCGAAGCTCCGCGCGCAAGGCGGACCCCGCCGCGTGGTGCAGAGGTTTGGCTGTCGGGCATGGATGACCTTCGTAGCGGATGAGGCCGCGCTGGCAACGGGGGACGGCGGCTTTTCCGGCGATGTTATCGGTTGCGAGCCGCAACTGGGCAAGCCAGCAGCCGAGTCGGACGGCTGGAAGGCACCGGCAGAGGATGACAGGGTGTGATCTTCTTCGCGGCCAAATCGCCTCGAAGGGGACAATCAGCCCTGGAACCGGTACTCCTCGAGGAGTCGGCGCCCAATGATCATTTTCTGGATTTCGGCGGTACCTTCACCGATCAGCAGCATCGGGGCCTCCCGGTAGAGGCGCTCGATCTCGTACTCCTTGGAGAAGCCGTAGCCGCCGTGGATGCGGAAGGCGTCCTCGACGACTTCCTTGCAGTACTCGGAGGCGAGGTACTTCGCCATCCCTGCCTCCAGGTCATTTCGCTCCCCGGAGTCCTTTTTGCGTGCTGCATTGACCATCATTGCATGGGCGGCTTCGACCTTGGTGGCCATTTCGGCCAGCTTGAACTGGATGGCCTGGTGCTGCGCGATCGGCTTTCCGAAGGTATGGCGCTGCTGAGCGTAGGAGACACCCAGTTCGAATGCACGCTGCGCGACACCGCAACCACGCGCAGCCACATTCACCCGGCCGACTTCGACGCCGTCCATCATTTGGTAAAACCCGCGGCCGGTGGTGCCACCGAGTACACGATTGGCCGGAATGCGCAGTCCGTCCATGATGAGTTCGGTCGTGTCGACGCCCTTGTAACCCATCTTGTCGATCTTTCCGGGGATGGTGAGCCCCGGCCGGACCTCGCCGAAGCCCGGCTCCTTCTCCACCAGGAAAGTCGTCATCGACTTGTGCGGGGCCGTGCCCTCGGGGTGGCCTTCGTCACTCCGGCACAATACGGCGACGAGCGAGGACGTGCCGCCGTTCGTCAGCCACATCTTCTGGCCGTTCAGGACGTACTCGTCGCCGTCCCTGACGCCCTTGGAGGTGATCGCGGAGACGTCGGAGCCCAGTGCCGGCTCGGACATCGAGAACGCGCCCCGGACCTCGCCCAGCGCCATTCGGGGCAGGAACGTGTCCTTCTGCTCCTGGGTGCCGTGCTGCTTGAGCATGTACGCCACGATGAAGTGCGTGTTGATGATTCCCGACACGCTCATCCAGCCGCGTGCGATTTCCTCCACGCAGAGCGCGTATGTGAGAAGCGACTCACCCAGACCCCCGTACTCCTCGGGAATCATCAGCCCGAACAGGCCCAGTTCCTTGAGCCCCTCGACAATCTCCGTCGGGTACTCGTCGCGGTGCTCCAGCTGGGTCGCGACAGGAATGATCTCCTTGTCGACGAAATCCCGGACCGTGGAGAGGATTTCCTGCTGGATGTCGTTCAGGCCGGCGGTCTGGGCGAGTCGCGTCATGGCTACTTCTCCACGTTCTTCTGCGAAGGCTGGTTCAGCTCCGGGCGGCCGGGCTGCTCGCCGCCCCGCTCCTTGATGTACGTCTCGGTGGGGACCATCACCTTGCGCCGGAACACGCAGACGAGCGTCCCGTCCTGCTTGTACCCCTTGGTCTCCACGTGGACGATTCCGCGGTCACTCTTGGACTTTGACGGAGTCTTGTCGAGGACGGTCGTCTCGCCGTAGATCGTGTCGCCGTGGAAGGTCGGCGCGACATGCTTCAGCGACTCGACCTCCAGGTTGGCGATCGCCTTTCCTGAGACGTCGGGGACGGACATGCCGAGCAGCAACGAGTAGATGTAGTTGCCCACTACAACGTTCTTGCCGAAATCGGTCGTCTTCTCCGCGTAGTTGCTGTCCATGTGCAGCGGGTGATGATTCATGGTCAGCAGGCAGAAAAGGTGATCGTCGTACTCGGTGACCGTCTTTCCGGGCCAGTGCTTGTACACCGCACCGACCTCGAACTCCTCATAGGTACGTCCGAACTGCATGATCAGGCCTCCGGCGCTTCGAACTTGGAGGTGCGCTGCATACCGGCCGCGCGGCCCTTGCCCGCGATGACGAGCGCCATCTTCCGGCTGGCCTCGTCGATCATCTCGTCGCCGAGCATCGCCGAACCCTTCTTGCCGCCCTTTTCCGAGGTGCACCACTCGTATGCGTCGAGGATCAGCTCGGCGTGGTCGTAGTCCTCCTGCGAGGGCGAGAACACCTCGTTGGCCGCGTCGACCTGACCGGGGTGCAGCACCCACTTGCCGTCGAAGCCCAGCGCCGCCGCACGGCCTGCGACCTCGCGGTACGCGTCCACGTCACGGATCTGCAGGAAGGGGCCGTCGATCGCCTGGAGGTCGTGCGTACGGGCCGCCATCAGAATGCGCATCAGGATGTAGTGGTACGCGTCCGCGCCGTAGCCGGGCGGCTGCTGACCGACGACCAGGGTCTTCATGTTGATCGACGCCATGAAGTCGGCCGGGCCGAAGATCAGCGTCTCCAGGCGCGGCGACGCGGCGGCGATGTCGTCGATGTTCACCAGGCCCTTGGCGTTCTCGATCTGCGCCTCGATGCCGATCTTCCCGACCTCGAAGCCCATCGTCTTCTCGATCTGGGTCAGCAGGAGGTCGAGCGCGACGACCTGCTGGGCGTCCTGCACCTTCGGCAGCATGATGCAGTCGAGGTTCTGGCCGGCGCCCTCGACGACCGTGATCACATCACGGTAGGTCCAGTGCGTCGTCCAGTCGTTCACGCGGACGACCCGGGTCTTGCCCGTCCAGTCGCCGTTGTTCAGCGCGTCGACGATGTGGTGCCGGGCGCCCTCCTTGGCGAGCGGGGCGCAGGCGTCCTCGAGGTCCAGGAAGACCTGGTCGGCCGGGAGTCCCTGGGCCTTCTCCAGGAACCGCGGGTTCGAGCCCGGCACAGCCAGGCAGGAGCGACGCGGACGCAGACGGTTCGGGAGGTGCGCGGCGGAGCCGCTCCCCGGAAGGGTGGTGGCGGGAGACGGGTGGGCAGGCTGGGTCATGCGGGGACCTCCAGAGGGTCGAGCTTGTTCGCTTTCCGGATCTCGTCGACGATACGGCCGATGATCTCCGTGATACCGAAGTCCTTCGGGGTGAAAACGGCGGCGACACCCGCCTCGATCAGCACGGCGGCGTCGGCGGGCGGAATGATCCCGCCCGCGATCACCGGGATGTCGTTCGCGCCGGCCTCGCGCAGCCGGTTCAGTACGTCCGGTACGAGCGCGGCGTGCGAGCCGGACAGGATCGACAGACCGACACAGTGCACGTCCTCGGCGAGCGCCGCCGAGACGATCTGTTCGGGGGTCAGCCTGATCCCCTGGTAGACGACCTCGAACCCGGCGTCACGGGCCCGTACGGCGATCTGCTCGGCGCCGTTGGAGTGCCCGTCCAGGCCCGGTTTGCCGACCAGCAGCCGCAGCCGTCCGGCGCCGAGGTCCTCGGCGGTGCGCGCGACCTTGTCCCGTACGAGAGCGAGCGGCGTGCCGGCCTCCGCGGTGACGGCGACCGGGGCGGACGAGACGCCCGTCGGGGCACGGAACTCGCCGAACACGTCGCGCAGCGCCCAGGACCACTCGCCGGTGGTGACACCCGCGCGGGCGCATTCCACGGTCGCCTCCATCATGTTCTCGGTGCCGGCCGCGGCCTTCTTCAGTGCCGCGAGGGCCTCGGAGGCGCGCGCCTCGTCACGGTTGTCGCGCCACTCGTGGAGTGCCGAGACCACCCTTGCCTCATTGGCGGGGTCGACCGTCATGATCGCGCCGTCGAGGTCCGCCGTGAGCGGGTTCGGCTCGGTCGTCTCGTAGATGTTGACGCCGACGATCTTCTCCTCGCCGCCCTCGATCCGGGCCCGCCGCTGCGCGTGCGAGGAGACCAGCTCCGACTTCAGATAGCCGGACTCGACGGCCGCCATCGCGCCGCCCATCTGCTGGATCCGGTCGATCTCCGCGAGGGACTCGGTGACCAGGGAGTCGACCTTGGCCTCGATCACATGCGATCCGGCGAAGATGTCCTCGTACTCCAGCAGATCGCTCTCGTGCGCGAGGACCTGCTGGATGCGCAGCGACCACTGCTGGTCCCAGGGCCGGGGGAGCCCCAGAGCCTCGTTCCAGGCGGGCAACTGCACGGCCCGGGCGCGGGCGTCCTTGGAGAGGGTCACGGCCAGCATCTCCAGGACGATGCGCTGGACGTTGTTCTCCGGCTGCGCCTCGGTCAGTCCGAGGGAGTTGACCTGGACGCCGTAGCGGAAGCGGCGCTGCTTGGCGTCGGCGATGCCGTACCGCTCGCGGGTGACCTGGTCCCAGATGCGGCCGAAGGCGCGCATCTTGCACATCTCCTCGATGAAGCGGACGCCGGCGTTCACGAAGAAGGAGATGCGGGCGACCACATCGCCGAACTTCTCCTCCGGCACCTGGCCCGAGTCGCGCACGGCGTCCAGGACCGCAATGGCCGTCGACATGGCGTACGCGATCTCCTGGACCGGAGTGGCCCCCGCCTCCTGCAGGTGGTAGCTGCAGATGTTGATCGGGTTCCACTTCGGGATGCGGTTGACCGTGTACGTGATCATGTCGGTGGTCAGCCGCAGCGAGGGACCGGGCGGGAAGACATGCGTCCCGCGCGAGAGGTACTCCTTGACGATGTCGTTCTGCGTGGTGCCCTGGAGCTTCGTGGCGTCGGCGCCCTGCTCCTCGGCGACCACCTGATAGAGCGCCAGCAGCCACATCGCGGTGGCGTTGATCGTCATCGAGGTGTTCATCTGTTCCAGTGGGATGTCCTGGAACAGCCGCCGCATGTCACCGAGGTGCGAGACGGGCACGCCGACCCGGCCGACCTCGCCGCGGGCGAGGATGTGGTCGGGGTCGTAACCCGTCTGTGTCGGCAGGTCGAAGGCGACCGACAGACCCGTCTGGCCCTTGGCGAGGTTGCGCCGGTAGAGCTCGTTGGACGCCTCGGCGGTCGAGTGACCAGCGTACGTCCGCATGAGCCACGGGCGGTCCTTCCGGCGGCCCGTCATGTCAGACATTCCTGAAGCGGTTGATGGCGTCGATGTGCTGCTCGCGCAGCTCCTCGTTGCGCACACCCAGACCCTCGCGCGGGGCCAGCGCGAGAACGCCGACCTTGCCCTGGTGCAGGTTGCGGTGCACGTCGTACGCGGCCTGGCCGGTCTCCTCCAGGGAGTAGACCTTCGACAGCGTCGGGTGGATCTTGCCCTTGGCGATCAGCCGGTTGGCCTCCCACGCCTCGCGGTAGTTGGCGAAGTGCGAGCCCACGATCTTCTTCAGCGACATCCACAGGTAGCGGTTGTCGTACTCGTGGTTGTAGCCCGAGGTCGAGGCGCAGGTGACGATCGTGCCGCCCTTGCGGGTCACGTACACCGAGGCGCCGAACGTCTCGCGGCCCGGGTGCTCGAAGACGATGTCGACGTCCTCGCCGCCGGTCAGCTCACGGATCCGCTTGCCGAACCGCTTCCACTCGCGAGGGTCCTGGTTGTGCTCGTCCTTCCAGAACCTGTAGCCCTCGGCGTTGCGGTCGATGATCGCCTCTGCGCCCATCTTCCGGCAGATGTCCGCCTTCTGCTCGCTGGAGACGACACAGATCGGGTTGGCGCCACCGGCCAGCGCGAACTGCGTGGCGTATGAACCGAGTCCGCCGCTGGCGCCCCAGATCAGCACGTTGTCGCCCTGCTTCATGCCGGCGCCGTTGCGCGAGACGAGCTGGCGGTACGCGGTGGAGTTGACCAGGCCCGGAGCCGCGGCCTCCTCCCAGCTGAGGTGCTGCGGCTTCGGCATCAGCTGGTTGGACTTGACGAGTGCGATCTCGGCGAGGCCGCCGAAGTTGGTCTCGAAGCCCCAGATCCGCTGCTCGGGGTCGAGCATCGTGTCGTTGTGGCCGTCCGAGGACTCCAGTTCGACCGAGAGGCAGTGCGCGACGACCTCGTCGCCCGGGTGCCAGGCGTTGACGCCGGGGCCGGTGCGCAGGACGACGCCCGCCAGGTCGGAGCCGATGACGTGGTACGGCAGGTCGTGGCGCTTGGTGAGCTCGCTGAGCTTTCCGTAGCGCTCCAGGAACCCGAAGGTGGAGAGCGGCTCGAAGATCGAGGTCCAGACGGAGTTGTAGTTCACCGAGCTGGCCATGACGGCGACCAGCGCCTCACCGGGCCCGAGCTCCGGGACCGGCACCTCGTCGAGGTGCAGCGACTTGCGGGGGTCCTTGTCGCGCGTGGCGAGCCCGGCGAACATCTCCGTCTCGTCCTTGTGCACGGTCACCGCGCGGTACGACTCAGGGATGGACAGGGCCGCGAAATCTGCGGCGGTGCTGTCCTGCGATTGGATCGCGTCCAGGATTTCCTTCACGGTGTGCCTCCGGGATGGGGTCTCCCCTGCTCGAGCGGAGCCGAGAACTTGGGGAATGCGTCGAGGGACGCTTGAGGGTCCCTGCCAACGGGGGGTGCGGTGCGGTGTGGAGGTGCTGCCGTCGGTTCGGCTGAGTAAAGCTTCGGCTTGCTCTGGTGGAGCAGAAGGGTTTGCCTGTGACGCAGGCGCCCGGGCGCGCAGGCACATGGCTTGCGGGGACAGCCGGCGTACGTGAGGTCTCTGCACGCCGGCCGCCCGGACAACTTCAACGTATGGCACTCCGTGACACCTGGCAAGGCACTCGGTGCCAACGATTTCTCTCAGTTGTCATCCGCCGGGCACGTATGAGCAACGACGGGGCTGTTTCGCGCCGTTCTGTCCCGCTGGGTCCGGTCAGGCCGGGCGCCGGTACACATAGGGCGTGGTGATGGTCAGGACCCGGAAACCGAGCCGCTGGAGGATCGGTCTGCTCAGGTCGGTCGCGTCGACCTGCAGATACCGGAAGCCACGCTCGGCGGCGATCCGGGCGCGGTACGCGACCAGCGCCCGGTAGATGCCCCTCCCGCGCCACGGCTCCACGGTCCCGCCGCCCCAGAGCCCCGCAAAGCCGGTGCCCCGGTACAGCTCCATCCGGGCCGAGCTCACCGGCTCGTCGCCCACCATGGCCAGCACCCCGACGAAGCTGTCGGGGGTCGCGGCCAGCCGCGCCAGCACCTGGTGCCGCAGCCGCGACCCGTCGGAGCCGAACGCCCGCTCGTGGGCCGCGGCCATCAGCTCCACACCGGCCGCGTCCGTCACCGTGCGCAGCGTGATCCCCTCGGGGAGCTCCACGGCCGTCGGGAGGTCCGCGACGGGGGCGATCAGGAGGGTCTCCGGCGGCTCCGCGACGAAGCCGGCGCGCACCAGCCGCTGCCCCAGGTCGGCCGGCCGGTCGTGCGCGTACAGCTTCCATTCGAATGTTTCGTGGCCGAGCGCGGTGAAGTGCTCCACCTGCTCGGCGATCGCCGCATCCGCCCGTAGGGCGTCCAGACCGGGGGACGACCAGACGACACCGTTCCAGTCGTCGGCCGCCCCGGCCTGCCGCACGACATCGGCGGTGCGCTCGACGCGGACGCCGGGCCCGTCGGGGCGGGCGTGCTCGCGCAACTCGCGGTCGAAGAGAGTCAGCAGGATGTCGCGATCGTGAGTCATCCGCCCACCGGAGCACAGCGGTACGGGCGCGGCAACCGGGTTTCCCCGCCCGGACGCGCGAACGCCGGACGAGCTCGGCGGCGAGCCCGTCCGGCGACGGTGGAACGGCCGGCCGACAGGCCCCCGCTCAGCGGTCCTTGAGCGCCTGCTGGATCGTGCGCATCACTTCGTCGAGCGATGCGTCCGTCCGCGCCACCGCGACGAGCACCTCGCCCTCGGTGCTCACCGAAGCGGCGGGCGCCGGCGTCGGTTCGGCCCCGGCGATGCGCCCGGCCCCGATGCCCGTCCCGAACGTGTCCCGGACGATCGCGAAGGCGCGGTCGAGCTGTGCCTCCACATCGCCCTGGCCGCCCGCCCTCAGCCAGCGACGCAGCACATGGTTGTGCGCGGTGACGACGGCCGACGCCGCGACCTCCGCCAGCAGCGGGTCGTCGTTGCCGACATGGTGATCGCGCTCGTCGAAGTGGCCCAGCAGATAGCGCGTGAACAGCCGCTCGTAACGGGCCACCGAGGCGATCTCGGCCTCCCGCAGCGTGGGGACCTCACGGGTCAGCTTGTAGCGGGCCACCGAGACGGCGGGCTTGGCCGCGTACATCTTCATGACTTCTTTGATGCCGCGGCAGACGGTGTCGAGCGGGTGCTCGTGCGCGGGGGCGGCATTGAGGACGGCCTCGGCCCGGACGAGGGTGTCGTCGTGGTCGGGGAAGATCGCCTCTTCCTTGGAGCGGAAGTGCCGGAAAAAGGTCCGCCGGGCGACTCCCGCGGCGCCCGCGATCTCGTCGACCGTCGTGGCCTCGTACCCCTTCGTGGCGAAGAGCTCCATCGCCGCGGCGGCCAGTTCGCGTCGCATTTTGAGCCGCTGGGCGGCGGCGCGCGTTCCTGCGGCACTCTCCGGGGCGTCGGGCGCGGCGGAGACACGGGGGGACCTGGCGGACTGGGACATGGTGTGAACGTACTGCATCGGCGCAGGAGAGCGCGCCTGAGGGGGCGGACCGCCCGGCCGTACGTCCCGCGTCGCGGGCTGCGCGGGCGGATCGAGCAGCCCTCCCCATCCGGCTCCCGGCCCGGGAGCCGCCGGTGGTGCCCCGGCCGGGCGCTCACGCCCGGCCGGGGCACCGGTCCGCCGTTCGGACACCTGCCGGTCCTCAGCGCCGGGCATATTCGCGGAAGCCGCGCCCCGTCTTGCGGCCGAGGCAGCCGGCGGCCACCAGGTGTTCCAGCAGCGGCGCCGGGGCCAGGCCCGGGTCGCGGAACTCGCCGTGCAGCACCTTCTCGATGGCGAGCGAGACATCGAGCCCGACGACGTCCAGGAGCTCGAACGGGCCCATCGGGTAGCCGCCGCCCAGCTTCATCGCGGCGTCGATGTCGTCGAGGGTCGCGTAGTGCTCCTCGACCATCTTGATCGCGTTGTTGAGGTACGGGAACAGCAGCGCGTTCACGATGAACCCGGCCCGGTCCCCGCAGTCCACCGGGTGCTTGCGGATCTTCCGGCACACCTCACGGACGGTTGCGTGGACGTCGTCCGAGGTCAGCACCGTACGGACCACCTCGACGAGCTTCATCGCGGGCGCCGGGTTGAAGAAGTGCATCCCGATGACGTCCTGCGGACGCGAGGTCGCCCGCGCGCACGCCACGACCGGCAGCGACGAGGTGGTGGTGGCGAGCACCGCGCCCGGCTTGCAGATCTTGTCCAGCGTGCCGAACAGCTGCTGCTTGACCGCGAGATCCTCGGCGACCGCCTCGACCGCGAGGTCGACATCGGCGAACGAGTCCAGCGAACCGGCAGCGGTGATCCGGCCCAGGGTCTCGTCCCGCGCCTGCGCCGTCAGCCGCCCCTTGGTGACCGAACGCTCCAGCGACTTGGCGATCCTCCCCTTCGCGGTGTCCGCCTTCTCCTGGCTGCGCGCGGCGAGCACCACGTCGTAACCGGCCTTCGCGAAGACCTCCGCCATGCCCGAGGCCATCGTCCCGGAGCCCGCGACGCCCACCGACCGGACCGTGCGCCCGGCCTCCGCTCCTGCACTCTCCAGCGGGGTCTGCGCGTCCGGCACCACGGTCTGGCTGCCCGGCGCCACGTACGTGTAGAAGCCACGGCCCGCCTTGCGGCCGGTCAGACCGGCCTCGCTGAGCTGCTTGAGGATCGGAGCGGGGGCGTGCAGCCGGTCGTGCGACGCGGAGTACATCGCCTCCAGGACGGTACGGGCGGTGTCGACGCCGATCAGGTCGAGCAGCGCGAGGGGGCCCATCGGCAGGCCGCAGCCCAGCTTCATGGCCGCGTCGATGTCCTCACGGGAGGCGTAGTTCGCCTCGTACATCGCGGCGGCCTGGTTGAGGTAGCCGAAGAGGAGCCCGTCGGCGACGAAGCCCGGCCGGTCGCCCACCGCAACCGGTTCCTTGCCGAGTTCGCGGGCGAGCTCCGTGACCGCCTCGACGGCCGTCGGCGCGGTCAGCACCGAGGAGACCACCTCGACCAGCTTCATCGCGGGCGCCGGGTTGAAGAAGTGCAGGCCCAGCACGCGCTCGGGGTGCTGCGATTCGGCCGCGAGCCGGGTCACCGACAGGGCGTTCGTGCCGGTCGCCAGGATCGCGGTGGGGGAGACGATCGAGTCGAGCTCACGGAAGAGCTGCTGCTTGATCTCGTACGACTCGGGAACGACCTCGATGACGAGCTGCGCGTCCGCCACGGCCTGCAGGTCGGAGAAGGTACGGAACCGGGCGAGCACGTCCAGGCGCTCCCCCTCGGTGATCCGCTCCTTCTCCACGGCGCGGGCGGTGGAGGCCTCCAGGGCGGCGACGGCCTGGCGGGCAGCCGCGTCGCTGACATCGATACCGATGACCTCGCGGCCGGCCCGGGCCAGGACCTCGGCGATGCCGATGCCCATGGTGCCGAGACCGACGACGGCGATGGTGGAGAGAGGGGTGTCCATCACGGGACTCCAGAGAATGAGTGACGACTGAGTGGGCGCACGGCGCGCACGGATCAGCTGGGACCGAAAGGGTCCAACCAGCGCATGGCGTGCGGGAATTGCGTGTCGAGGTGTTCCTGGCCGGAGGTGCGGGAGGCACGCCCGGACGGGAAAGGGAGTGACGGACTCTGTCCCGGAGTCGCGTCTCACAAAGCTGCCGAACCGACAAGCACTCCCAGTGGCTGCGTCACCAGGCCACTGGAGTCGGCGGGGAGTGTGTCCCGCTCACATGAGATTAACCGGCGAGTAACGAGCGCGCCAGCCCCGAGTCGCTGTGCGCCGGCTCACACTGACCGTGGTCGCCGATACCCTCAGGGTCATGGACGAGGAGTTCCGGTCCCTGACCGACCGGCTGGCGGACGAGGCGGGGGAGTCGGCGGCCTACCGCAGGCTGCTCGCCACCGACGACGACGAGGAACTGGCCCGGGTCCTCGTCGAACGGGAGCGCCCGCTCTGGGCGCGTGAGATCGCCGCGTTCCGGCTCGGCTGCGGCGGGGACCGACGGGCCTTCGAAGCACTGGTTCTGCTGCTCAACCACCGCGACCCGGAGCGTTGTGTCTCCGCGGCCCACGCCCTGGTGCGCCTGGGCGACCCCCGCACCCCGCGTGCCGCCGCCGCGCTCGCGACGAACACCCTGCGCACCGCGTACGCCCTGCACCCGGTCCGCCTGCTCACTGCCCTGCGGGCCCCCGAGTCCGTCCCGGCGCTGATCAGTACCCTGGAGCGGCTGCTGGGGCCGGACGAGCCGCACTGGAGGGTCGCGCTGGCCTGTGTGGAGGGTCTGGGGCAGCTCGGCGACGCGCAGGCCCGCCCGGTCCTGGAGGCGGCGCTGCCTCACCCGAGGCTCGGCGGCGCCGCCGAGGAGGCGATCAGCCGGCTGCCGAAGGGCTGAGGGGCCGTACGTAGCGCACCTCGGGCACGAGAACGCCGCCGACCCGGAAGGGTTCCTCGATGCCGTCCGGCGCGAAGCCCGCACGCTCGTAGAAGCGGCGGGCCGGCGCGTTCTCCTTGAGGACCCAGAGCGCCAGATCGGGGAACCCGTCCGCGGCGCAGCGAGCCAGGATCTCAGTCATCAGGGCGCGGCCCACCCCGGTCCCGAGGTGCTCGGGCAGCACGTAGACGGCGTACAGCTCGGCGCGGGCGAGCCGCCTGCCGTCCGCGCGGTACGGGCCGTAACAGGCCCAGCCGATCACACCCCGGCCCGGCCGCTCGGCCACCACATTGACGACTGTGTTGCGCTCGGCGAAGAAACCGCGCCGCCGCTGCGCGTCCTCGGCGATGTCCATCGCGTCCAGATACGCCTGCGGGATCAACCCGGCGTACGCGGCCTGCCAGCCGCGCACCCGGACCGTGGCGACGGCCTCGCAGTCGTCGACGGTCATGGAACCGGACGGACAGGTCGGGGGCGTACGCGGAGGTGGGCCGTGTCGTCATGCGGACCATGGTGGCGTACGCCCCCGAGGGCGTGCGATCGGGTCACGGGGCGCGCAGTCCCCTCCCGTCAGCCGTGGAAGCCGAGCAGCCCGTGCAAGGTGCTGCCGCTGCTGTCCGCGCGCTTCGCCGACTTCACCTTCGCCGCCTCGGCGGTCAGCGGCTTCGGGTCGGGCGACGTCGGGCAGACCGCATCCGCGTCCGTGAGGCTGCCGTCGCCGCGCGGGACGGTGCCCTTGGCGAGATAGTCCGTCAGGTACTTGTCCAGGCATGCGTTGCCGCTCAGCGTGACACCGTGGTTGCCGCCGCCCTGCTCGACGACCAGGCTGGAGCCGCGGAGCCGCCGGTGCAGGGTGACCCCGCCCGCGTACGGTGTGGCCGCGTCCTCCGTGGCCTGGAAGAGCAGCACCGGCGGGAGCGCGTGGTTCGAGACCCGCACCGGATTCAGCGGCTCCACCGGCCAGGAGGCGCACGGTGCGTTGTACCAGGTGTTGCTCCAGGCGTAGAAGGGTGCTTTGGCGTGCACCTTCCAGCTGTCGTTGCGCCAGGTGTTCCAGCTCAGCGGCCACCGGGAGTCGCGGCACTGCACGGCCAGGTAGACGGAGTAGCCGTTGTCGCCCTTCGCGTCGACGGCACCGAGCCGGTCGTACGCGGCGACGAGCGCGTCCTGGTCCTTGTGGTTCACGTACGCGGCGAACGTGTCGGCCAGATAGGGCCAGTACCCGTTGTAGTAGCCGCCCGGCAGGAACGTCTCCTCCAGCTCGCTCGGGCCGACCTTCTTGCCCGCGGGCTGTTTCCGCACCGCGTCGCGCATCCGGTACCAGGCCGCCTCGACCCTCGCCGGGTCCTTGCCGAGCCGGTAGGTCTCGTCGTGCTTCGCCACCCATGCGACGAACGCCTTCTGGCGGGCGTCGAACGCGTAGTTCTGGCCGATGTTGTCCTCGTACCAGACCCCGTCCGGGTCGACGTTCGAGTCGAGCACCAGCCGCCGCACCCGCTGCGGGAACAGCTTCGCGTACACCGCGCCCAGGTACGTACCGTACGAGTACCCGAAGTAGTTGATCTTCGGGGCGCCGGTGGCCTGCCGGATCACATCGAGGTCCTTGGCGGCGCTGACCGTGTCCATGTACGGCAGCAGGTCGGGGTACTTCCTGCCGCACTCCGCGGCGAAGTTGCGCGCCCGGTCGCGGCGGGCCCGCTCGTCGGCGAGGGTCCGCGGCACCGAGTCGGGCCGCGGCGGCTTGAAGTACTTGGGTACGCAGTCCAGCGCCGGGGAGCTCTTCCCGACCCCGCGCGGGTCGAACCCGATCACGTCGTACTGCGCGGCGACGTCCTTCGGGAGCGAGGACGCCACGAACCCGGCCATGGTCAGCCCGCTGCCGCCGGGACCCCCGGGGTTGACGAACAGCGGGCCCTGCGAGTTCTTCGCGGTGTGCGGGATCCGGGACAGGGCGAGAGTGATCCGTCGGCCCGACGGGTCGTCATGATTGAGCGGCGTACTGACCTTTGAGCACTGCAGATTCGGATACACCTTGGTGCCGCAGCCGGTCCAGCGGAGTTGCGCGGCATGCGGTGCGACGCCGGCGGCGGCCGCCGGGGACGGCACGGCGGTCACCAGACCGGCGACCGTCGCGCCGACGGCGATCAGAATTCCTGAACGATTCGTCATATGGCCTCCCGTGGTGGAGGGAATGCGGCTGCGTGTGGCACAGCCCCCGCCGCATGCTCCCCACATTCGGACACGGAAGGACATGATCGGGTGAGAGTTGACCCGTTTGCCGAGGTGGTGACGGAGGATCAGAGAAGGGTCAGCTGGGTGGACCCGGGACCGTCCGGAGGCGACTGCCGGTCGAGCCGTTCCTGCCGGACGGAGATCCGGCGTGCCTCGCCGCGGCGCGCCGGTCCGATGCCGAACTCGGCCGCCAGCTCGTGGACCCGGCGTGTGATCGTGCGCTGGTACCAGGTGGGCGCGTACGCCCCGTCCGCGTAGATCTGCTGGTACCGCGGCACCAGCTGGGGATGGTGCTGCGCGACCCACTGCATGAACCACTCCCGGGCGCCGGGCCGCAGATGGAGGACGAGCGGGGTCACCGAGCTCGCCCCGGCGTCGGCGATCGCGCGGACCGTGGCCCGCAGCTGGTCCGGCTGGTCACCGAGGAAGGGGATGACGGGTGCCATCAGCACACCGCAGTCGATGCCGTTCTCGCTCAGGGTGCGCACGACGTCCAGCCGGCGCTCGGGGGACGGGGTGCCGGGCTCCACCGTGCGCCACAGCTCCGGATCGACGAAGCCGACCGAGACGGAGATGCCGACCTCGGTGACCTCCGCGGCCTGCTTGAGCAGCTCCAGATCGCGCAGCATCAGCGTGCCCTTGGTCAGGATCGAGAACGGGTTCGCGTGATCACGCAGGGTCGCGATGATGCCGGGCATCAGCCGATAGCGGCCCTCCGCGCGCTGGTAGCAGTCGACATTGGTGCCCATCGCGATGTGCGCGCCGTGCCAGCGGCTGGAGGCGAGCTCGCGGCGCAGGAGCTCCGGGGCGTTGATCTTGACAACGATCTGGGAGTCGAAACCGAGCCCGGTGTCGAGGTCCAGGTAGCTGTGGGTCTTGCGGGCGAAGCAGTAGACGCAGGCGTGCGTGCAGCCCCGGTACGGGTTCACGGTCCATTCGAACGGCATCCGCGACGCGCCCGGCACCCGGTTCACGATCGAGCGGGCCCGGATCTCGTGGAAGGTGATCCCCCGGAATTCAGGGGTGTCGAAGGTGCGCGTGGTCACCGCGTCCGCGGCGAAGAGCGTGCCCGTACCGGCCTCGCGGGTGTTCTCGACCAGATTGTCCCAGCGCATGGACGCCTCCTCGGTAGCACTGGAGAGAGAATAGAACACTTGTTCCCTTGATCGTTTTCTCCCCTTCGTCCCGGCCCGGATTTTGAGCGGCGTGCCGGAGGTGATTGGCTCAGCACACCCCCGAACAACCGAGTGCTGGAGGAACAGCCATGGCGCAGGTCGAGGCCACGACAGAGCGGATCATCGCGGCGGACGCGGAGACCGTGTTCGACGCGCTGGCCGACTATCAGGAGGTCCGGGGCAAGGTCCTGCCCGGCCACTTCAGCGAGTACGAGGTCCGCGAGGGCGGTGACGGCGAGGGCACCCTCGTCCACTGGAAGCTCCAGGCCACCAGCAAGCGGGTCCGCGACTGCCTGCTCGACGTGACCGAGCCGGCCGACGGGCAGCTCGTCGAGAAGGACCGCAACTCGTCGATGGTCACCACGTGGACCGTCACCCCGGCCGGTGAGGGCCGGTCCAAGGCCGTCGTCTCGACCGTCTGGAACGGCGCCGGCGGCATCGGTGGATTCTTCGAGAAGACCTTTGCGCCCAAGGGGCTTGGACGCATCTACGACGAGCTGCTGCAGAACCTCGCGACCGAGGTCGAGAAGTAGCCTCGTGCAGCGCTGACCGGCCTCACCGATTCGGGTGGTTTTTCCGGCCGGTCGGTTGTGCGCCGTAGTGGCTCCCACCGGGGAATAAGTCCCCCGAGTGCGCCGTCGGCGCCCCCCGTCGCGTTTGCCCTCCCTTGTCGCGCAATGCGAGAAATGGGCGGCGCAGATGCGACGAGGGGAGCGGCACGTGGCGGGTGGAATCACTCTGGTGAAGGACGAGCCGGACGGTGCGGAGGACGAGGCCGAGGCGACGACCGCGGATCCGCACGGTGTGCAGACCGCCGCCCTGCCCGGTGCGGTGCCCGCGCCCTCGCCACCACCGGGTCCCGACGCCGCGGAGATCAGCCCCCGCCGGATCCGGCTGGTCTTCCTCGGACTGATGCTCACCCTGCTGCTCGCGGCGCTCGACCAGATGATCGTCGCCACCGCCCTGCCGAAGATCGTCGGTGAGCTGCACGGCCTGGAGAAGATGTCCTGGGCCGTCACCGCTTATCTCCTCGCCTCCACCATCGGGCTGCCGATCTACGGAAAGCTCGGCGATCTCTTCGGCCGCAAGAGCGTCTTCCAGTTCGCCATCGTCGTCTTCGTCGTCGGCTCCGCGCTGGCCGGCTGGTCCCGGACCATGGACGAGCTGATCGCCTTCCGTGCAGTCCAGGGCGTCGGCGGCGGCGGGCTCATGATCGGGGTCCAGGCGATCATCGCGGACGTCGTACCGCCCCGCGAGCGCGGCCGTTTCATGGGGCTGATCGGCGCCGCCTTCGGTCTCGCGTCCGTCGCCGGACCGCTGCTCGGCGGCTTCTTCACCGACCACGCGTCCTGGCGCTGGTGCTTCTACATCAACGTCCCGTTCGGACTGGTCACGCTGGCCGTCATCACCGTCGTACTGAAACTCCCCAAACCCGCCGTCCGGCCCCGGCTCGATGTGCTCGGCGCGCTGCTGCTGGCCGCCGCCTCCACCTGCGTGGTGCTGCTGACCAGTTGGGGCGGTACGGAGTACGCCTGGGGCTCGCGCACCATCCTCGGGCTGGCCGTCGGGGCCGTCGGAACGGCTCTCCTCTTTCTGGTCGTCGAGCGCCGCGCGCCCGAACCGGTGATCCCGCTGAGGCTGTTCCGCGACTCGATCTTCAACGTGACCGCGCTCGTCGGCGCGGTCGTCGGCGTCGCCCTGTTCGGCGCCGCCAGCTATCTGCCGACGTTCCTGCAGATGGTCGACGGCGCCACCGCCACCGAATCCGGGCTGCTGATGCTCCCGATGATGGGCGGCATCGTCGGCGCGTCCGTCGTCTCCGGCCAACTGATCTCCCGTACCGGCCGCTACCGCGTCTACCCGATCCTCGGCAGCGCGATCTCGATCGTCGGCATGTGGCTTCTCTCCCGTCTCGAAACCGACACCCCACGCGTCGAATACAGCATCGCGCAGGCCGTCCTCGGCATCGGGATCGGCCTGATCATGCCGGTGCTCGTCCTTGCCGTGCAGAACTCCGTACCACCCGCCGACCTCGGCACCGCCACCAGTGCGAACAACTACTTCCGGCAGATCGGCGGCAGCGTCGGCGCCGCCGTCTTCGGGACGCTCTTCGCGGGCCGTCTCGCCGACGCCCTCGCGGTCCGCCTCCCGTCCGGCGCCGACCTCCCCGACCCCGAGTCGATCACCCCGCAGCTGGTCCACGCCATGGAGCCGGCCCTTCGCGACAGCTACATCCAGGCGTACGCCGACGCGATGCCGCGGATCTTCCTCTACCTCGTGCCGGTGCTCGCACTCGGCCTCGTCATCGCCTTCTTCCTCAAGGAGAAACCGCTGGTGTCCCACCACAGCCCCGAATCCGCAGCCGCCGAGTCCGCCACCCCCATCCCCGCCGCCCGCACCACCCACGCCCCTCCACCGCCCGTCTACCTGTCGGGCGTCCCGGTGTGCGGCTGCGTCCAGCACCCCGACGGTACGAAGGTCCCCCGTGCCGCCCTCACCCTGATCGACATCCAGGGGAAGCAGGTCGGCCGCGGTGCGAGCGGCGACGACGGGCGGTACGCGCTGAGCGTGCCCGGCTCCGGTTCGTACGTCCTCATCGCGGCGGCCGGAGGACACCAGCCGCAGGCCGTCAGCGTCACCGTCGGGGAGCGGCCCGTCGAGCTCGACGTGGTGCTCGGCGGTGCGGGCCGGCTGGCCGGGACTGTCGTCACGGCCGACGGGATCCCGGTGCGGGATGCCGCTGTCACGCTCACCGATGTGCGCGGCGAGGTGGTCGCGTCCACCCGCAGCGGCCGTGAAGGCGGTTATGTGATCTCGGAGTTGGTGGCCGGAGAGTACACCCTTGCCGCCAGCGCGCCCGCCTTCCGGCCCGCCGCGTTGCCGGTCAGCGTGCAAGCGGCCAGGGAGACCCGGCAGGACATCGAGCTGGCCGGGGGCGCGGTGCTGCGCGGCGTCGTACGGGCGAGCGGCGGACGGCCTGTCGAGGACGCCCGGGTCACGCTCCTCGACGCGGCGGGCAATGTCGTCGACACCCTGACGACCGGGCCCGACGGGGCGTTCCGCTTCGTGGACCTGTCGACCGGCGAGTACACCGTCATCGCGGCGGGGTACCCGCCGGTGGCCACTGTCCTCCAGGTCGCGGGCGGCGGGCGCACCGAGCGTGACCTGCAACTCGGTCACGAGGACTGACGCCGCGTCCCGGCGCCGCGTTGTGCGCGGTGGTGCGAGGTGGTGCGCGGGCGCACCACCTCCGGGGGCGATTCCGCCGATGACCGGCGGGCGCCGGACGCCGGGACGTACCGTGGAGTCACACGCCGCAGAACCTTGCGGTGGGGAAGGAGCCTTCCACCCATGGACCTGGATGTGCCGCCGCACAGGGCACCACAACCGCGTGAAGCAGTCGCGGGGCGGGTTCCGCTCGCCGTGGTGGTCGTCGACATGGACGGCCTCGTGTCGCACTGGTCGACCGGGGCCCGACGGCTCTTCGGCGTGGTCAGGGAGGATGCCATCGGCTGCCCGGCCGGTGAACTCCTCCCGGTCTCCGGGGCGTTACCGCAGGAGTCGGAGCCCGGGCAGTCCGGCGGTACGTACGGTGACTTCGGCCCGGAGCTCGACGGTTCGCTGAGCGGCACCGTCACCTACCCGGCAGCCGGGCGGGCCAGGGTCGACCAACCGGAGCGCGGCCGGATCGACATCCTGTGGTGGGCCTACCCGCTGGTCGGCCCCGGTGCCGAGCGGCTCCTCGTCCTCGCCGCGGACGCCGTGCCCCTGCACAGCGGTGACGAGGGCGGCGACCCGGAAAGCGAGACGATCGCCCCCGGCTTCGCGCTCCACACCGACTTCCCCGGCTACCGGGACCTGGCCGGCCGCCTCCCCGAGATCCTGCCGAAAATGGGCGCCCACGAAGCGACCCGGATCGTCTCCCAGGTACTCGAACTCGGCTATCCGGTCCTGGAGTTCAGCCACCATGCGCGGGTCCCGGTCACCCCCGACTGGGGCGTACCGCGCCGCAGCTTCCGCAGCCGGCCCGATGATCCGGAGACCGCGGCCGACGGGGCTCCGGCACCGCGCGCCGTGCCCCACCCCGAACTCGACCTGGAGTACGCCGCCGTCCGCGAACGGCTGGAGTTCCTCAACGAGGTGAGCGGGCGCATCGGCACCTCCCTCGATCTGGAACGCACCATCCGCGAGGTCACCAGCGCCGCCGTCCCCCGCTTCACCGACTTCGCGGGTACGCATCTGCGCGCCGCGGTCCTCGCCGGTGAGGGCTTCCCCGATGGGCCGCCCGACGTCACGACCGTCTGGCACCGGGTATGGGTCGAGCACAACGACGAACCCGGCCGCTGGGACGACACCGTCCCGGTCGGTGAGTCCATCGCCTTCCCGCAGCACACGCCGTTCTTCCAGTGCATGGTCACCGGCGAACCCGTCCTCATCCCGTACGTCAGCGAGGAGATGAGCAACCGGATCTCGGGCGAGTTCGAGAAGCGCGACCTGCGGCCGCTGATCACCCACCGATCCCTGCTGATCGTCCCGCTCAAGGCGCGCGACGTGGTGCTCGGCTTCATGGTCCTGATGCGCCGCCCCGGCCGTGAGCCCTTCGACGACATGGACCGCACCACCGGCGCCGAACTCGCCGCCCGTGCCGGGCTCGTCCTCGACAACGCCCGCATGTACACGTACCAGGAGAATGTGGCCGACACCCTCCAGGACAGCATGCTGCCCCAGGTCGAGCCCCGCATGGCCGGCTGCGACATCGCCACCCGCTACCTGCCCGGCACCCGGCTCGGCAGGATCGGCGGCGACTGGTTCGACTCGGTGAAGCTGCCCGGCTCCCGGACCGCGCTGGTCGTCGGGGACGTCATGGGACACGGTCTCAACTCGGCTGCGATGATGGGCCAGTTGCGCACCGCCGTGCTGACGATGGCGACCATGGAGATGCCACCCGCCCAGCTGTTGCGCAACCTCGACGACCTGGCGCAGCGCCTCGGCGAGCAATATCTCGCAACCTGCCTCTACGCCGTCTACGACCCGATCCGCTCCGAGCTCCAGATCGCCAACGCCGGGCACATCCCGCCCGTGCTGGTGCGCGCCGAGGACGGCCGGGCCGAGCTCCTCGACCTGCCGACGGGGGCGCCGATCGGTGTCGGCGGTGTCGCCTTCGAGACCGCGACCATACGGGTACGGCCCGGCGACCGCCTGGTGCTCTGCACCGACGGGCTGGTCGAGGTGCGCGGCCAGGACATCGGCGCCGGACTCGCCACGCTCTGCGCCTCCGCCGCACACCCCGCCGCCTCGATGGACGACGCCTGCGACACGATCATCCGCGCCCTGAACCCGAAGGGCGGCCGCAAGGACGACGTGGCGCTGTTGATGGCCCGGCTGAACGGCATCCCGGACGACGATGTCGCCGAATGGCAACTCGCCCTGGACGCGCGGGAAGTGGCACGAGCCCGGAGCCTGGTGCGCGGCAAGCTCCTCGACTGGGATCTGCCGGACGCGGTGGAGTCGGCGGTGCTGATGGTCAGCGAGCTGGTCACCAACGCCGTGAACCACGGGCGCATCCGCCACATCGGGCTGCGTCTGGTCCGGACCGGCGCCCTGCTCTGTGAGGTCAGCGACGACGAAACGGCCCCCGCCACCCTCCTCAGCGCCTCCGCCCACGACGAGTCGGGACGCGGGCTGCTGGTGGTGAGCAACCTCGCCCGGGAGTGGGGCACGAGCACCACGGCACATGGCAAGACCGTGTGGTTCGAGCAGCCGCTTGTCCGATTTCCCCGCTCCCGGTCGAACACCAGGTGAAAGTAGGTGCGCCGAACGGCGGATGACGCCCTCTCTCTTGCCCCGGACGCTGCCGGGACGGTAGGCCGTTGCCCAGCGAATCGCTGCGGGTGCACCGGACTTTGGGAGTACGTATGGACGTGTCACAGGGCTACCGCGAAGCGTGGGAAGGCTACTGGTCGTCGACCTCCGGCGCACCCGGCGAGGCGATCTGGGACTCCGACCCGTCCCTCAACTCGGTACCCCACAGTGAGCTGCTGCTCCCGTACGCCGACACCTCGCTGCCTGTCGTCGACCTCGGGTGCGGCAACGGCACCCAGACCCGCTACCTCGCCACCCGGTTCACCCGCGCCATCGGCGTGGACCTCTCGCGGGCGGCGATCGGGCATGCATGCCGCGCGGACTCCGTGGGCATCGCCGAGTTCGAGCAGCTCAACCTGGTCGACGGGGAAGCGGTACAGGCCCTGCGGGAACGGATCGGCGACACCAATGTCTATATGCGGGCGGTGATCCACCAGAGCGAGCCGGAGGCACGTCCCGCCGTCGCGGCAGCCGTCGCGACGCTCCTGGGGGCGCGGGGGCGGGCCTTCGTCGCGGAGCTGACCCCGGCGTCCAAGGCGGTGCTGCAGCAGGCGGCCCAGGCACCGGGCGGTCCGCCCGAGAAGCTGCGACGGGTCTTCGAACACGGGCTCCGGCCGGCCGGCGCCACGGAGGAGGAGGTGCCGGAGCTGTTGCGGGCGGCGGGGCTGACGACGCTCGCGACCGGCGACACGGCGCTCGCCCAGACCGAGCACCTGCCGGACGGTACCCGCATCGACCTGCCAGCCCGCTGGTTCGTCCTCTCCGCCGACCGGTAGGGCCGGCGGCGGTCACGCACGGTGCGGCGGGGGCCGTGTCAAGGCAGTAGGCGCGGCCCCCGTTTCGCCGCGATGTCCTCGACCCAGCCGAAGAGGGCCACGGCCGCCGCGATCAGCACCCAGGCGACCCCGAACTGGAACCACATGCTGTCCAACGGCAGATCCCGTTCGAAGGCAGGCACGTTCCACATCAGATCGATCAGCGGCACGCTCGTCATCAGGGCGACCTCGTGCCACAGATAGATCGTCACGGCACGGGCGTTGAAGACCTTCACGATCCGGTCGGCCACCCGATGGCGGGCGAGCCCGGCGAAGTCGGGACGGAAGCGGAGCAGCAGCAGGACGAACCCGGCGGACCACAGCGCCTGGGCGAGCGGGATGTCGTCGAGATCGTAGGAACCGTCGACCCGGTGGTGGAAGGCCCACCAGGCGCCCGCCGCCAGCAGGGCCGAGGCCACGGGGACGACGACGGCGGGGCGCATCCGGTCGAGGACGCCGTCACGGTGGGCGAAGCCGAGCAGCCAGCAGAACAGGAAGACCGACAGATCGCTGAGCGCACTGCCCAGCCGCCCGTCCGGCACGCCGCCCACGGTCTCCAGGACCACGACGGGCACGAGCGACAGCGCGAGCACGGGCAGCGGGGCGGACCGGAAGATGCGCAGCAGCACCGGCGACATCAGCACGAACCACAGATACGTCCGCAGGTACCAGAGCACCGCCCAGGCCTGCTCGCCCCACGCGTTGCCCGGCGGATCGCCGACCGGCAGCACCCAGTACAGGACATCCGGGCCGGGCAGCCAGCCGTGCAGCAGCATCGCCGTACCGAGGACCAGCGCGAACGCCCAGAGCGGGATCAGCAGTCTGCGCAGCCGCCCGCGGAGGACGTGCGCCGCGGGCCGCTCCAGCGAACGCGCCATGAGCGAGCCGGCGAGTGCGAACATCACGCCCATGGAGGGGAAGACCAGCCCCAGCCAGGGCCACTCGAAGGTGTGGTAGGTGATGACACGGACCAGTGCGAAGGCCCGCAGTGCGTCGAACCATCGGTCGCGGCCCGCACTTCGGCCGGGGAGCGGTGCGGGAGAGGACGGGGCGGTTTCCCCGGCCGGGGTCCCGGGTTCCGTACCCTCCCCCGAATGCTCGGCCGGCCGTTGCATCGGGATCCCGGTCCGCAGTGCGCCCTTGCGGTGTGCGCCCGCCATCAGCGCACCCCCGTGCCGGAGGCCGGTGTGCCGACCTCACCGGTGCGCTTCAGCTTCTGCCAGCGCAGCCGGCCGCCTGTCGCCGCGGTCACGCACGAGTGGATCAGCACCAGATACATCAGCTGCCGGTAGGCGACCTGTTGCAGAGGCAGCATGAGGAGATACCGGTACCGCTCGCGGTCGAGGCGGAAGGCGTAGGCCGCGCAGACCAGTTGGACGAGGAGCACCGCCAGCCAGGCGAGCAGGGACCCCTTGAAGTCCACAAAGATCATCGCGTAGACCGTGAACACGTCGATGAGCGGCGCGAAGACGGGGGTGACGATCTGGAAGAGGACGACCAGCGGCATGCCGACCCGGCCGAACCGGCCCGACGGCCCCCGGTCCGTCACCGACTTCCGGTGCTTCCAGAGCGCCTGCATCGTGCCGTAACTCCAGCGGTAGCGCTGCCGCCACAGCTGCCCCAGCGATGCGGGCGCCTCGGTCCAGGCGCGCGCGTGTTCCGCGTAGACGACCCGCCATCCCGCGCGGTGCAGGGCGATGGTGATGTCGGTGTCCTCGGCGAGCGTGTCCTCGCTCATCCCGCCGGCCCTCAACACGGCTTCGCGGCGGAACGCCCCGATCGCGCCCGGGATGGTCGGCATGCAGCGCAGCAGGTCGTACATCCGGCGGTCGAGGTTGAAGCCCATCACGTACTCGATGTGCTGCCAGGCGCCGATCACGGTGTTGCGGTTGCCGACCTTGGCATTGCCCGCGACCGCCCCGACCTCCGGGTCACCGAACGGTTGCACGAGCCGCTGAACGGTTTCGGGTTCGAAGACGGTGTCGCCGTCCATCATGACCACGATGTCGTGACGCGCATGCCGCACACCGTTGTTGAGCGCCGCGGACTTGCCCGCGTTCGCCTGGCGGATCACCCGCACGTTCGGCAGCCCCAGGGACTCGGCGATCTCCGCCGTGCCGTCGGTCGAGCCGTCGTCGACGACCACGATCTCGATGGGATGGGTGCTGGCGGCAAGGGAGCCCAGGGTGTTGGCGATGCATTCCTTCTCGTTGTACGCGGGCACGATCACACTGACCGGTTCGGTGATTTCGGGGCCCCAGACGAACCGGCGTCTGTTGCGCTGCCGGTAGTGGCGCCGTGCGAGGACGAGCATCGTCGCGAACCTGCCCAGCACGGCGACGCCCACGATCGCCAGCACCACGGCAAGACCGGGCACGGTCCACTCCGCGACGGCGACCGCGCCGAGCAGGGCGCGGCCCTCCCAGAGGGTGGACGTGTCGGCTGTGCGGTGCGCGGCCTGCTCGGGGTTGTTCTGCGGTGAGCCGGCCGCACTGCTCCCCGGGACCGGCGCGCCGGCCTGTGCGCCCTGCTGCCCTTGTGCCTGTTGCCCCTGTGCCTGTTGCTGGGCGCCGCTGACCGTGGTGAAGGTGTAGCCCTTCGCCTTCATCTTCTTGATGTACTGCGGCAGCGCTTCGAGGGTCTGCTCGCGGTTGCCGCCCGCGTCGTGAAAGAGCACCGAAGCGCCCTTCCCGCTCTTCGGGGTGGCCCACTTGATGATCTTGGATACGCCCGGCTGCTGCCAGTCCTCGCTGTCCGTGTCGATGAAGACGCTGGTGTAGCCCATCGCGCCGAGCTTCTTGTAGACGGGCCAGCTGTAGTTGTCGATCGCGTCGTTCGTCGATGAGTACGGGGCGCGGAAGAGGGTCGTCGTGATGCCCGCGGCGCCCGCCAGAGCGAGCTGTGTCTGCGCGATCTCCCGCTTGACGCGGGCCGCGCTCTGGTACGACAGATCGACGTGGGTGAAGGTGTGGATGCCCACCTCGTTGCCGTCGTCGACCATCCGGCGCACCACGTCCGGATACCGCGAGATCATCGAGCCGACCAGGAAGAACGTGCCGGGTACCTCGTTGTCGTCCAGGATGTCGAGCACTTTCTGGGTCCACTCGGGGTCCGGGCCGTCGTCGAAGGTGAGCACGATCGTCTTGTCCGGCACGGACCGGGTCCGCGCAGTGCCGCCCTCGAAGCTGAGGAAGGGCCCGCCGTCGAGGACGCTGTCCGGCACCTTGCTCGCGCTCGCGTCGGAGCGGACACGCTGGTCGTTTCCGACCTCGGCCCGCAGATAGCCGTCGAGCAGCATCACGGAGACGAGGCCGAGCAGGAGCAGAAGAGCGATGACCACGCGCGGCTTGGGGACGGCCTGGCGGCGGACACGTTCGATCCGGCTCGGCGTGGCATGCCGTCGCTTCGGCGGTACGGGGGAAGGCGCCGCGGTGGGGAGACTTCCGCGGTCCGGCTGCTGGTCAAGCCGCCGGTCGGAGGTCGGGCCGTGTGCCCGGTCCGTCTCCATCAGCCGGTTCCGGTGGTGACCGACACGGACGCGGCGGAGGCCGGGACGGTGACGGAGGCCGACACGGACGGTGAAGCCGTGGGGGGTCCGCCGGCCGGCGGACCGCTCGGTGGTGCGCCCGCACCTCCCGGAGGCGTGTTTCCGCCGGGACCGCCCTGGGCGGAGGGTGCGCCGTCGAACGGGATCAGCTCCGAGGGCGACATGGAGATGCCGCCCATGAAGGCGAGGCCCAGCACGGCCACGTAGCCGACACAGGCGACGCCCAGTGCGATGGCGGCGCGCCGGAACAGGCGGGCGCGGCGCCCGGAACTGTCCACGAAGACGGGGCCTTCGTGGGCTTCGGTCCCGGTCCCGGCCGCGGCCCGGGACCTCGGCGTACCGGCGTGTTTACGGCGGCCGCCGCGGGGCGGATCTTTCTCGATGGCGGTATCGACATGCATGAGCGCATGCTGACGAACTGCGATGTGCGAAGTCTGAGGCGTTCCTTGCCGAATGCTGTGACAACGCGGGAAGTCTGTGAGTGAACTGAGAACACGACCGCGCGCCCGGCATCTTCCGTCGCGCCGACGCGACGTCATGACCCGTGCGGCGCTTGGTGGATGAGCGGTTTCCGGAGATGCTGCCGTGCGTGCGGGGTGATATGCGCCGCGTTCGGGCGCCTGGCGATGTATGAGAGGTTTTCGGTGTTCCCGCTTTTCATCGTTGCTGTGTCGGGACAATCTCTCACGAGAGCAGGTGCAAACTCTATGCGCATGTCACCGAAGCGCTCTCCGGGCGGCGCGGCGCGCCGTGCGAAGCGGGCGACCGCCGCCGTCGCCGGACTCGTCGCGCTCGGGCTCGCCTGTTCGGCCTGTACGACGGGGTCGGCGGCGAACCCGGGCGGTACCTCGTCCCCCCGCCCCGGCGGCCCCGCGGCCTCTGCAGTCACCACCGCCTACACCCCGTACGTCAGCGCCACGACCGCGGCCGATACCGACTCCGTCGGCTCCCCCGACACGTACAACCTCGCCTTCGTCGTCGCCGGCGACGACACCTGCACTCCGCTCTGGGGCGGCACCGCCAAGGCCACCAGTGCGTCGGTGACCTCACGCGTCGCCCGGCTGACGTCGACCGGCGCGGACGTCCGGGTCTCGTTCGGCGGGGCCGCGGGGACCGAGTTGGCGCTCGCGTGTCACAGCGCGGAGGAGCTGGCCGACGCCTACGCCCAGGTGCTCGACGCCGTCGGTGCCACCAAGGCCGACTTCGACATCGAGGGCGACGCACTCACCGATCGGGCGTCGATCACCCTCCGCGACAAGGCGCTCCGCCTCCTGCAGAAGCGGCGGCACCTCGATGTCACGTACACCCTGCCCGTGATGCCGGACGGCCTGGAGTCCACCGGTACGGGCCTCCTGAGCGACGCCGCCGAGCAGAAGGTCGACATCTCCGCGGTGAACATCATGGCCATGAACTACAGCACGTCCCACGACGGTGACATGAGCGACTACGCGCGACAGGCCGCCGAAGCCACCCATGACCAGCTCACCGATGTACTCGGGCTGTCGGACACCGAGGCCTGGCAGTCGCTGCACATCACGGTGATGCTCGGTGTCAACGACGTGGCAGGGGAGACGTTCACCCTCGCCGACGCCGCATCCCTGCGCGCTTTCGCCCGGCGGACCGGCGTCGGCGCGCTCTCCATGTGGGCCACCTTCCGCGACCAGGAGTGCACCGACGAGGACACGTCGACGGCGAGCGACACCTGCAGCGGAGTCCAGCAGAAGCCGGGAGCGTTCGCGAGCGCGCTGGGGGGATGACCGCCGTCAGCGCCCGGCGTCACTCGGTACGTCACCGCGCACCAAGGTCATCAGCGCCCGGGCGCCCGGGCTCATCGCCCCGGCGGCCGGAAGCACCACGACACTCTCGTAGTACGGCTGCTCAGGACCGTCCAGCTCCACCGCGACCAGCCCCAGGGCCTCCGGCTTACGCGAGAAGTGGTGCGGTACCACCGCGATCCCCAGCCCTTCGTGCACCAGCTCCAGCAGGCTGTGTACGTCGGTCACCTCCAGCCCCACCGTGCGGCGCACCCGCGCCGTGGCGAACGCCTCGTCCGCGGCGCGGCGGGGACCCCAGTCCGGATGGAAGTCGATGAAGGACTCACCCGTCAGCTCGTCCCACGCGACGCCGCCCGCCGCCTGCGCGAACCGGTGACCGGGAGCGCACAGGACGACCATGCGCTCCCGGGCGAGCGGGATCAGCTCGCCCCGCCACTCCGCGGCACTGACGGCCGCCGCGAACGCGACATCGAGCCGGCCGCCCGCCACCCCGTTCACCAGACTCGTCGTGCCCTCCTGGCGGAGCCGGATCTCCATCTGCGGGTGCGTCCGGTGGAAGGCCGCGAGCAGCTGCGGCACCCGGACACCGGCCACGCACTGTTCGACCCCGACCGTCAGTGTGCCGCGCAGCAGTCCGCGTACCGCATCGACGGCGTCCCGCGCCGCCCGTGCGCCCGCCAGCGTGCGCTCCGCCTCCACCAGCAGGGCGCGCCCCGCCTCGGTCAGCCGCACCGTGCGCGTGGTCCGGCTGAACAGCGGCGTCTTCAACTCCTGTTCCAGGGAGCGGATGGAGGCGGACAGCCCGGACTGGGACACGGCGACGCGCTCGGCGGCACGGGTGAAGTGCTGTTCCTCGGCGACGGCGATGAAATGTTCGAGCTGGCGCAATTCCATGATTGAGAAACCTAGACGATGAATCCAACCTGAATCTCCTGTTGGACTGCTGGATCGATGTCGGGGAGCCTGAGGACCGCGCGTTTCCCCGCGTACCCGCCTTCCCCTCCCCGTGGAGCCCTGCATGTACATGCCGTCGCCCGACCGCTACCAGGCCATGCCGTACCGGCGCACCGGACGCAGCGGTCTGCGGCTCCCCGCTCTCTCGCTCGGCCTCTGGCACAACTTCGGGAGCGACCGGACCACGGAGACCCAGGGACAGATCCTGCGCAGGGCGTTCGACCTCGGCATCACCCACTTCGACCTCGCCAACAACTACGGCCCGCCGCCCGGCGCCGCCGAGACCGCCATGGGACGCGCCCTGAGGACGGACTTCGCCCGGCTGCGGGACGAGATCGTGGTCTCCACCAAGGCGGGTTACCTGATGTGGGACGGGCCGTACGGGGAGTGGGGCTCCCGCAAGTACCTGCTCGGGTCGCTCGACCAGAGCCTCACCCGGCTCGGACTCGACTACGTCGACATCTTCTACTCCCACCGGCCCGACCCGGACACGCCGCTCGAAGAGACGATGGGGGCGCTGGACTCGGCGGTACGCCAGGGCAAGGCGCTCTACGTCGGTCTCTCCAACTATTCCCCGGAGCAGACCCGGGAGGCGGCCCGCATCCTCAAGGAGCTCGGCACCCCCCTGCTGATCCACCAGCCGCGCTACTCGATGCTGGACCGCTGGGTCGAGGACGGACTGCTCACGACGCTGGACGACCTGGGCGTCGGTTCCATCGCGTATTCGCCGCTGGAGCAGGGCATTCTCTCCGACCGCTACCTGAAGGGGATCCCGGCGGGCTCCCGTGCGGCGGGCAGCAGTCCCTTCCTGACGCCCGAGTCGGTGACCCCCGAGCTGGTCGCCCGACTGCGCGCGCTCGACCTGGTCGCCTCCGAGCGCGGGCAGACCCTGGCGCAGATGGCGCTGGCCTGGGTGCTGCGAGGCGGGCGTGTGACCTCCGCCGTGGTCGGGGCGAGCAGCGTCGCTCAGCTGGAGAACAGTGTCGAGGCGGTACGCAACCTGGAGTTCGGCGACGAGGAACTCACCAGGATCGAGGAGCTGTTGAAGACCTCCTGAGGTTCCTCGTCCGGACCCGGCGTCCGTCGTCGGTGCCCCGTCGCACGGGGCGCCGACGACGGACGCCGACCACTGACGCCCTTCCCTCGCGAGCGCATCGACGGAACCACGGGGGGAGCGGCCCGGGAACCACTCGGCCGCGCGTCCCCTGTCCGTGCGGGCGGTGCCGCTCGGTGCGGCGGTGCAGGAGCACACGGTGGGGGACGACGGGGACTTTGTCGAGCGGCCGGCCCCTTCCCCGTGGAACGGAGCCGTGGGACGAGGCCGTGACAGGTGACCCGATCCGCCGGTCGGCATGCGGTCGTGAGCCGTCTTCACCCGGACGGCCGACCGATGTCACACCACTGCACCCTGGGCCGCGCGCTACCGGCCGGGCCCGGAAACGCTGAGTGCGTCGTTTCCCCTCCCCGAGGAGAGAACCCGCGTGAGTGTCTCCCGGGTTCCTGCCCCGCATTCACGGCGGATACGTCCGCGCCGCGGTCCCGCGATCGCGGCGCTCACCGCGACGGCGCGCGCCGTCGCCGCAGCCGCCGGGCCCGCGGTCGCCGACACCGCCGACGGCGCCAAGCCGACTGTGACCGTCGGTTCGGTCAACGCCTCGCTGCCAGATCCGTAGATCATCGAATACGGCGCGGACAAGGCGGCCCTGACCAACTTCTGCAAGGCCCTTTCCAAGGAGGTCGGTCCCCAAGGGGTTCACAACTGCTGGGCAGGCACATCGTTTTGGCGAACATGATCACGAGGGGGTGATCGGTGTGACGATCTGTGGGTATGTACGGCGAGGTGTGCGTAACGTTCTCGGTGCGATCTGGGACGCCGGGTGTGGTGTCAGCGGTCGGGGCCCCCGTTCTGCCGGAGAGATGGTTCGGGGCCTCCCCGTCGCCTCTGGCCACACCCACATGGCCAGGTCGTAGGGATTCCGCCCGCCTGGGACGGACCGCATACGGGATATGCGTCGCCGCTCAGGACGCGAAAGCGGAGGACCAGTGCGCCCAAGAATGTTCGGGGCGTCCTGGCACGACAGGACTCGCTCCTGCCCACTGCCCAGGAATGGTACGGGTCAACACGGTCAGCCCCGGGCCGGTCGAAAACCGATCTCTGGCTGGGCATGGGCAGGGTCGGCGTGGCGGCCACGGTCGCAGCCTCGTCGGGCGCCGCACCGGAGGACGTCGCCCAGGGCCGCGGCCCAGCCGGTGACGGGCCGGTTCACCCGCCCGGACGAAGTCGCGGACCTGGTCGTGCTGTTGGCGAGCGAGAGTACGGGCAACGTCACCGGATCCGACTTCGTCATCGACGGCGGGCTCATCACCACGGTGTGACCCGAGGGACCGCTCCTAACGGTGTCGTGCGCGACTGAGGTTGGGGCGTGTTGGCCTGGCGGGTTGGCTGATGGGTGATTACCGCTCTGCGGTGCGGTCGGAGACGAGGCCGGCGATGGCCAGATGGGTCTCGGTGTAGTACTCACGGCGGCCGAGGTACCGCTGGAGGGGCCTCCACTGCTTGTGCTCGGCGTTGGCGTGCTCGACGCATATCCGCTCCGAGGATTGCTTCTTGCGGGCCTCCTCCCAGACGGTCACCTCCGCGGCCGACGCGTCCTTGGCGGGCTTCTTCGGCGGCGCCTGGACCTGGCCGGGAAACCGTTTGGCCAGGCCCCGGTATCCGGCATCCACCTTGGCCTTGACCTGCGGGTACTGCTCGAAGAGGGCCTCGATCCCCTCGGTCTTGACCGCCGTCTGATCATGCATACGGCCCGGCCGGACCGCGCCGGTCCACAGAGTGCGGCCCTGTCCGTCGGTGATGACGGTGGCCTTCTTGGTGTTCTGCCGCATCTTGCCGGACACGAACGCACGCCGGCCGGGGCGGCGCGCCTTCGGACGCCGGACCCGAACCTCGGTGCCGTCCAGGCGCAGCTCAACACCCTTCGCGGTGGCGTAGGCGAAGACATCGGCCAGCGTGTGCAGACGCAGTCCCGCCTCGCCGGGGACCGCGAAGCCCCGCGCCGCCAGGAGCGGACGGATCTCATGGACGGCCCGCGTGACGGTGGAGCGGTCCACGCCGTAGAAGACGGCGAGGGCGGCGTGCGGAAGCTGGAACCGCAGGATCACCAGGGTCGCGATCACCCGGTCGGTGAAGACCAGTTGATGGCTGGGTCCGCCACCTTCGGCGCGCAGACGCTCATGGCCTCGGCGTTCGCCCAGCCGGGACTCTTCCCGCGCCATCCACGGGCTGGCCAACTCGGCGATGAGCGCCCCGAGTCGACGCCTCGAGATGCCCGTGCAGATACGATGCGAGAGAGCCGTACGGGCCAAGGATCGCTTCACAACCATCCCAACCCGTACGGCTCTCCTCACGTTCCCGACCAGCCGAAACCGCTGTCGTACACCACGCCGTAACCAGTGTGCGTAAAGTGAGTCTCGGACCCACTGTTGCGTACTGGGCGCATCCCGAACGGTGTTGGATGCACTGGGTTCCCGCTTTCGCTTCCCACTCGGCGCTGGCCCTCCAGGGGGCCGGTCCGTTGTGGGTGGGCGGGTTCCCTCACGCCCCCGGTGACCTGGTCCGGCCTGGACGGTCCGATGCCCCGCACGATCACTCCGGTCGTGTGGGGGCGGTGCCGTCCGACGCCGGATCGGATGTCCAAGGGCGCGTCGACCGATCGCGATGCCCGCGGCATCGTGACGGGACATCTTTCGGTGGGGGGTGGCCAGCGGTTTCTGCCAGTGCTGGGCACCCCACAGGCTGGTGTAGGCGGGGTCGACCGCGACGATGCTCAGGCCGTGTTCGGCGGCCATGGACACGAGCCGGGCCTTGAGCTTGGCGGTCGGGATGCCGGAGATGAGCTGCCGGAACCTTTTGCGGCGGCCGTGTTTTTCCCGGGTCTTCTCGGTGGTGAAGTCGAGGTCTTCGATGCCGATCGCGGCGACACCGATACGCACCGCCCAGTTGATCAACCGGGTCAGGGCGTGGCGGATCTGGGCGTCGCGGTGACCGGCCGAACCGGACAGGTCATAGGGGAAACGCCGCGGGTCACCGACCGGGTTGCCGTGCCGGTCGAGAAGGTAGGCGGCGAAGTGGTCGGCGTTGGTGTCGACGCCGACCATGCCCCGGGCGCGGGCGGTCTCCAACGGGATGGTCTTCACGGCGGTGCGTTGCCAGGATGCGGTGAGGTACCAGCGGCCACGGTCCACGTCGAGGTGGACGCGGTAGGCGACGGCCCGGTTCGCTTCGATGCGGTCGGCCCACTCCGCGCCCCGGTGCGCGAACGCGATGCGGGCACTGAGGGTGTACCGGCCGTGCCGGGTGTTGGCCAGGTGCGCGAGCGGGGCAGGCAGCCTGATGCTGACCTCACCAGTGTCGGTGACGCGGATCGTCTCGTTCCCGAACCGCTTCCCCGACTCACCATCAGCAGCGATGAACCAGCGTCCCGCCTCCCACCGTTGCCGCCATTGGTCTTCGGTGAGCTGGGCCTCGGTGAGGTGGTGGCGGGTGTTGAGGAGACGCTTACCGCCCCGTACGACCCGGACCCGCCCGGCCTCCCAGTCGGCGACAGCCGCCGTGTGCCGCGCTTCCAGCATCGCAAGGCGGCGGGACTTGCGGAACCACTCGCCCTTGGAACGGTAGCCGCCCGCGGCCCGCCTCGTTCCGGGCTCCCCGAGCGGGAGGGACAGGCGGTGCCGCAACGTCCTGATCCCGGCCGCCAGCTTCTGGATGTGCGCTGCCTGGCAACGGCGCGCGAGCGCCCACTGACCGTGCGTGGCCTTCGTGATCGCCCCCGCGATCCGCGACGACGACACCCCGGTCAGCTCCCGCTTACGCGCCGCCCAGGTCTCCGCACCGTGCTCCAGACCATCCGCACAGCGGGCCTTGAGATCACCGGAAGCCAGCGCGCCTTGATGCGCACCGACAGCACGCAGCACCCTCTCGTCCTCGACGGTCAGGTGCCCCAGACGATCCCGGACCGCCACCCCGCAAGGCCCGGGCATCACGAAGGACACGGCCAACTTCCGTAGACCACCCACCACATCACCCCCTCCCCGGCCGGACACCTGCCACCGGACCCAACGAGCAGCAGCCACCAAGGTCACCCATTCGGCCCCGGAACCCCCGTTCCCACCCCCGCGAATGCACCGCCAGGACTCACTCCTGCTCACCACCACTCACTTCGACTCAGCAAACCGACAGCAGCTCACAACCCTCGTGTCGCCCACGGACGGGCCACGGCATGCCGGTTGCGGCTCGGGCACGGGATCCGGGCTGATGGAGGCCCGGCATCGGGCTCCCCCTCGCCGACCGGCCGTCCGACTGACCCCACACTGGACTGGACCTCTGGAGCTGACAACACCTCTGGCCTGGGACTCCGCCGCCGCGTACGGTGTTGCCGCATGAAGATCTCCCTTCGCGAACGGCCGCTTCGGGAGCCTGTCGGGCGTTCCTCCGGGGCCGAGGCCGGCAACCGCTGTCACGGCCGGCACGCATGCCTGCTGACCTGCGAGAGGACCGATACACCGTGAAGATCCTCATCAGTGCGGACATGGAAGGCGCCACGGGCGTGACCTGGCCGGCCGATGTGCTGCCCGGGACGCCGCAGTGGGAGCGCTGCCGATCGATGTTCACCTCCGATGTGAACGCGGCGGCCCTCGGCTTCTACGACGGAGGCGCCGACGAGGTGCTGATCAACGAGGCCCACTGGTCCATGCGCAACCTGCTGCTGGAGCGGCTCGACGAGCGGGTCCAGATGCTCACCGGGAGGCACAAGCCCCTCAGCATGGTGGAGGGCATCCAGCACGGTGACGTCGACGCGATCGCCTTCGTCGGCTACCACACGGGAGCCGGTACGGAGGGCGTGCTCGCCCACACATACCTGGCCAACTCCATCACCGGCGTCTGGCTGAACGGGGTCCGCGCCAGCGAGGGGCTGCTCAACGCGCATGTCGCCGCGGAGTACGGCGTGCCCGTCGTCCTCGTCACCGGCGACGACCTGACCTGCGTGGACGCCGAAGGATACGCCCCCGCCGCCCGCAAGGTCGCGGTGAAGGACTATGTGTCGCGATACGCCGCGGTGTGCCGGACCCCCGCACGTACCGCGGCCGATATCCGCGCGGCCGCCAAGGAGGCCACCTCGCTCGCCGGACGACTCGAGCCGGTGCAGGGCGGCCCGTTCACGGTGGAGCTGGAGTTCGATGCCGAGCATCTGGCCGCGGCGGCCACCGTCGTTCCCGGCGTGGCGACCAGTGGTGAGCGGCGCGTCGCCTACACCGGCGCGACGATGTACGAAGGTATTCGCACGTTCAAGGCGGTGACGACGATCGTGTCGTCCGCCGTGGAGGAACAGTATGGCTGAGGCGACCACCCCCCAGGAATCCGTCGACGACCTGGCCCTCGACGAATCCGTGACGTTCACGTCCGAACTGATCCGGATCGACACGACCAACCGGGGCGGCGGCGACTGCCGGGAGCGCCCGGCCGCCGAGTACGTCGCCGAACGGCTGGCCGCGGCCGGACTGGAACCCCAGCTGCTCGAACGCACCCCGGGCCGCACCAACGTGGTCGCGAGGATCGAGGGCACCGACCCGTCCGCCGACGCGCTCCTCGTCCACGGGCATCTCGACGTCGTGCCCGCCGAGGCCGACGACTGGACCGTGCACCCCTTCTCCGGGGAGGTCCGCGACGGCGTCGTCTGGGGCCGCGGCGCCATCGACATGAAGAACATGGACGCGATGGTCCTCGCCGTCGTCCGTGCCTGGGCCCGGGCCGGTGTCCGGCCCCGCCGGGACATCGTGATCGCGTACACCGCCGACGAGGAGGCCAGCGCGGAGGACGGCTCCGGCTTCCTCGCCGACCGGCACCCCGAACTCTTCGAAGGGTGCACGGAGGGCATCAGCGAATCCGGCGCCTTCACCTTTCACGCCGGACCGGGGATGCCGCTCTACCCCATCGCCGCGGGCGAGCGCGGCACCGGATGGCTGAAGCTCACCGCCCACGGCAAGGCCGGGCACGGCTCCAAGGTCAACAGGGCGAACGCGGTCACCGCACTCGCCGCGGCCGTCGCCCGGATCGGCACGCACGAATGGCCGGTGCGGCTCACCCCGACCGTACGCGCCGCCCTCACCGAGATCGCCGCCCTGCACGGCATCCGCGTCGATGTCGACGCCCCCGGGTTCGACGTGGACGAACTGCTCGGAAAGCTCGGACCGGCCGCGGCCCTGGTCGAGCCGACCGTCAGGAACAGTTCCAACCCGACGATGCTCGAAGCCGGGTACAAGGTGAATGTGATCCCCGGCCATGCCCTCGCCTACATCGACGGCCGGACGGTGCCCGGTGGCGAGGACGAGTTCCACGCCACCCTGGACCGGCTGACCGGACCGGACGTCGACTGGGAGTTCCACCACCGCGAGGTCGCTCTGCAGGCGCCGGTCGACTCACCGACGTACGCGAAGCTGCGCGCCGCCGTCGAACGCTTCGACCCGGACGGCCACGTCGTGCCGTACTGCATGTCGGGCGGCACGGACGCCAAGCAGTTCTCCCGGCTCGGCATCACCGGCTACGGCTTCTCACCGCTGAAGCTCCCGGTCGGCTTCGACTACCAGGCGCTCTTCCACGGCGTCGACGAACGCGTGCCCGTCGAGGCACTGCACTTCGGCGTCCGCGTACTCGACCACTATCTGCGCACGGCCTGACCCGCACGGGGGGATTGAACATGGTGACCACAGAGGCCTACGGAACATGGCCGTCGCCGATCGACGCACGGCTGGCCGCCTCGCACGACGGCCGCCCGGAGTACGTCGGCGCGGTCGGCGACGAGGTGTGGTGGACGGAGCCGCGCCCGGCCGAAGCGGGCCGCCGCGCCCTGGTCCGCCGCCGGGCGGACGGGACCACCGAATCCGTGCTGCCCGTTCCGTGGAACGTCCGCAGCCGCGTCATCGAGTACGGCGGACTGCCCTGGGCCGGGGCCGGGCGTGCCGACGCCGGACCGCTGATCGTCTTCGTGAACTTCACCGACCAGCGGCTGTACGCGTACGCGCCCGACGGGCCCGACGAACCATGGCCGCTCACCCCGGTCTCCGCCGTCGGTGGCGGACTGCGCTGGGTCGACCCGCAGCTGCACCTCGATCGGGGAGAGCGGGGCGAAGTGTGGTGCGTCCTGGAGGAGTTCACCGGCGAGGCGCCCACCGAGGTGCGCCGGGTGATCGCCGCCGTACCGCTGGACGGATCGGCGGCCGACGACCGCGGCGCGGTACGCGAACTCTCCGACGACCGGCACCGCTTCGTGACCGGGCCGAAGTTGTCGCCCGACGGGCGGCGTGTGGCGTGGATCGCCTGGGACCATCCGCGGATGCCGTGGGACGGCACCGAGGTGATGCTCGCCGACGTCGCCGACGACGGTACGTTCCGCAGCGCCTGGAGCTTCGGCGGCGGACCCGGGGAATCGGTGCCGCAGATCGAATGGACCACCGACGGACAACTCCTCTTCGCGAGCGACCGCAGCGGCTGGTGGAACCTGTACCGCGCCGATCCGCACCGGGGCACGGTGGCGCTCTGCACACGGGAGCAGGAGTTCGCCGGGCCGCTCTGGAAGATCGGGCTCAGCTGGTTCCGTCCGCTGGAGAACGGACTGATCGCCACCATCCACGGCAAGGGCACCACCACCCTCGGCATCCTCGACCCGGAGACCGGCGAACTCGCCGACACCGCCGGTCCCTGGACCGAGTGGGCCGAGACACTCGCCGTTCACGGCAGCCGGGTCGTCGGCGTCGCCGCGGGCCCGCAGAGTGCGTACGAGGTGGTGGAGCTGGACACCGCGACGGGCCGCACCCGGATCATCGGCGCGCAGCACCGCGACGATGTCGATCCCGCCTATTACCCCGAACCTCAGCAGCGCACCTTCACCGGGCCCGACGGCCGCGACGTCCACGCCCACATCTACCCGCCGCGCAACCCCGAACGGGGAGGCTCGGGAGGCGAGTTGCCGCCCTTTGTGGTGTGGGCGCACGGTGGTCCCACCGGGCATGCCGCGCTCGTCCTCGACCTGGAGATCGCCTACTTCACCTCGCGCGGCATCGGCGTCGCCGAGGTCAATTACGGCGGCTCCACCGGTTACGGCAGGGCCTACCGCAACCGGCTGCGTGAACAGTGGGGCATCGTCGACGTGGAGGACTGCGCCGCCGTCGCCCGGGCGCTGGCAGCCGAGGGAACGGCCGACCCGGACCGGCTCGCCATCCGCGGCGGCAGCGCCGGCGGCTGGACCGCCGCCGCCTCGCTGACCAGCACCGACGTGTACGCCTGCGGCACTGTCATCTACCCCATCCTCGACCTGACCGGCTGGGGAACCGACGAGACCCATGACTTCGAGTCGCAGTACCTGGAGACCCTGATCGGCCCGCTCGCCGAGGTCCCGGACCGCTACCGCGCGCGGTCGCCGATCAACCGCACCGACCGGCTGACCACCCCGTTCCTGCTGCTCCAGGGGCTGGACGACGTGATCTGCCCACCGGTCCAGTGCGAGCGGTTCCTGACCGCCATCGAAGGGCGCGGCATCCCGCACGCGTATCTCACGTTCGAGGGGGAGAGCCATGGATTCCGGCGTGCCGACACCATGGTCGCCGCGCTGGAGGCCGAACTCTCCCTCTACGCCCAGACCTTCGGCATCGACCGCCCCGACGTACCACAACTGGAGCTGAAGAAGTGACGCTGACTCCACTGACCCGCGCCGCCCGTCTGCGACCGGGTGCCAGGGTCGCCGTCGTGTCGCCCAGCGGTCCGGTGCCGGACGACCGCCTGGAGGCGGGCCTGGACGTGCTGAGCGGCTGGGGCCTGGAGCCTGTCGAGATGCCCCATGTCCGTGATCTCCACCCGGAGTTGGGCTATCTCGCCGGTACGGACGAGGCGCGCGCCCGCGACCTCGAGCAGGCGTGGTGCGACCCGTCGTTCGATGCGGTGCTGTGCGCCCGCGGCGGGTACGGGGCGCACCGCATGGTCGACCTGGTCGACTGGGCGGCGATGCGCGCGGCCGGGCCCAAGGTGTTCGTCGGCTACAGCGACATCACCGTGCTCCATGAGGCGTTCGCCCAGCGCATGGGGCTCGCGACGCTGCACGGCCCGATGGTCGCCGCGGAGACCTTCCTCAAGGACCCGGACACCCAGGAGTCGCTGCGGGCCACCCTGTTCGAGCCGGAGTCGGTGCGGACCCTCGGCCTTCGTACGGCCGGGGTGCTGGCGCCCGGCCGGGCCCGTGGCATCACGTACGGTGGCTGTGTGAGCCTGCTCGCCGCCGATATCGGCACTCCGTCCGCCCGGACGTCCGCCCGGGGCGGACTGCTGATGATCGAGGACACGACGGAGGATCCGTACCGCCTCGACCGCATCTTCACCCAACTCCTGAGGGCCGGGGCGCTGTCCGGGGTGTCCGGGGTCGCCTGCGGTTCCTGGCAGGGCTGCGAACCGTACGAGGAGGTGCGTGCGGTCCTGGCCGACCGGCTCGGTGGGCTGGGCGTGCCCGTTGTCGAGGAGCTGGGCTTCGGCCACGGCCCGACGGCGCTGACGATTCCGCTCGGCGTGCCCGCGGTGCTGGACGCGCCGGAGGACGGCGGCCCCGGCACGCTCACCGTCGAGGTGCCCGCGCTGATCTGAACGAAATCCGGCTGCGAAGAAGCTGAATGTCCTTCAGGAAACGCTGTCGCGAGCGTTGACACTGCCCGATCCGAAACCCTACGACCCCAAGGGCATCCATCTCGGCTGGACCAGCGCCCCGCTGACCTCCGCCGTCGATGTCGTCGGCGCACCGAAGGCCACGCTGAAGGTCGTCTCGCCGCGGACGGAGGGCGTGCAGAACAGCGGGGACGCCGCAGACAAACCGGTGCTGTTCGCCAAGGTGTACGACGGGGCGCCCGACGGCTCCAGAACGCTGGTGAACCGGCTGGTCTCACCGGTGCGGGTGCCCGACGTCACCCGGCCGTTCACCGTACAGCTGCCGGGCATCGTGCACCGGTACGAGGCGGGGCACCGGCTCGAATTCGTGATCGCGGCCGGCGACAGCGCGTACTTCGGCAATAGCGGCATCAAGCCGGTCACCGTCGTCAGCAGCCCGCAGGACAACGGTGTTCTGGAGCTGCCGGTGGTCGCAGGACGGGTGAACCGATCCGGAGCGGACCGTCACCTGTACGGCCGCACGCCACCGCCCCCCGGGAGCGGGATGGGGGCATCCTGGAGTCGGGGGCGGTGGCGCATCAGGACCAGGGAAGGGGCCCAGCCATGAGCCCGAAGGACGTATCGAGCGGCGGCAAGGGCGGCGTCGGACCGTTCTCACCGTCCCGCATCATTGTCCTCGTCATCGCGGTACTGTCGATCGTCTTCATCGCCGAGAACACCGGCGAGGTCACCATCCGTCTGGTGATCCCGCTGGTGACGCTGCCCCTGTACGTGGTGCTGCTCGCGATGTTCGCGGCCGGCATGGCGTGCGGCGGCTATCTGTTCCGCCGCCGTCCCAAGTGAGCCCGACGCGCTGTCTACGCTGTCCGGATGTCTGACAACGTCTACCTGGCCGAGGGCCCGCGCGTGGGGATCCGCCCCTTCACCCCCGCGGACGCCGAGGAGTTCACCAGCCGGGCCAAGGAGAGCGGCGGCCTGCACCAACCGTGGCTGTTCCCGCCCGACGACCCGCGTGCGTACGTCGCTTACGCGGGCCGGCTGATCGAGGACCCCGCAAAGGCGGGCTTCCTCGTCTGCGAACGCACGGCTGTCGACGACGGGAACGGGACCGCGGCCGGAAGCGGCCCCATCGCAGGCTTCATCAACATCAACAACATCGTCGGCGGCGCCTTCCGCTGCGGCGCGCTGGGATACGGAGCGTTCGCCCATGCGGCCGGGCGCGGTCTGATGAGCGAGGGCCTCGACCTGGTCCTGCGGTACGCCTTCGGCCCGCTCGCCCTGCACCGCCTGGAAGCGAACATCCAACCCGGCAACACGGGCTCGATCGCCCTCGTGCGCCGGGCCGGCTTCCGCCTCGAAGGCTTCTCGCCGGACTTCCTTTTCATCGACGGGGCGTGGCGGGACCACGAACGGTGGGCGATCACGTCGGAGATGCTCGCCCCAGGTCCTTGATCCGGAAGAAGGGCCCCGGGGGTGTCCCGTCCTGATCCGCCGGACGCGCCTCAGGCAGGCACGCTTCCCCCGAGCGCCGCGGACACCACGGCGCCGGGCTCCGAACCGGCCTGCACGACCACGGCTCCGTCAGGACCCCAGACACCGGAACCGCCGGACGTCTCCGGATACGTACCGCTGGCCCCCGCCGAGGTGGCCAGCACCACCCACACCCCGTGAGCGAGCGCCCGCTCCCTCATGTGCCCGTCGCGCCGGGTCGCCGACTCGGGACCCGCGCCGTAGAGCGTGCCGGCCACATACGCGTCGATGCCCAGCGCGGCGGTCTCGGCGGCGTGCTCCGGGACGGCCGCGTCGTAACACACCGCAAGGCCGAGCCGCACGCCGTCGATCACCAGGACCTTCGGCTTCTCGCCCGGAGCGAAGCGGTCGAACTCCTCGCCGTGCAGCCACATCTTCCGGTAGACGACCCGCGCGCCCTCTCCCGTGACGGCCAGCACGGCGATGTACTCACGCCCGTCCGTCTCGCGTACCGGTGCCCCGACCAGGGCCGTCGCTCCGGTGGTGCGGCACGCGGAGACGATCGGCCGGAGGCGGGCGTCGTCGGGCGAGACGGCCGGGGCAGCGAGGTCGTAGCCCGTCAGTGACAGCTCCGGGAAGACGACCAGCCGAGCCCTCGCGTCCCCGATCGCCTCGGCATGGGCTGCGGCGTTCGCGGCAACGTCGAGATGCTCACAGACGGGCTGGGCGACGGCGACGGTGAGTGGTGCGGGCATGTGCTGCTCCGAATCGGTCGGCTGCTCGGACGGCGGAGCTGTCCCGAGGTGGCCGCGCCTTGACATACTCGCAGCTCACCGGCTGTCGCACCGTATCCGGGGGCCGGGACGGGGCCGTATCGAGAGGATCGGGAGACGCTGCTCGGCACGGAACAGATGGAGGAAGCGCTGTGGCTGGGCCGGTTCGCGGGGCTTCGGGGGTGCGCGTACGCCCGTCACCCGGGCCGGCGGATCATGGCGGGGGCTGCTGTTGGACTTCTACGAGACCACGGCGTCGGCCCGGCCCGCCTCACAGGGCTGTCGGCGGGCGCCCGCGCTCGTGTTCGGTGCTCCGGTACGTGAGCAGGTCGCCCGGCTGGCAGTCGAGGACCTCGCAGATGCGGGTCAGCGTGGTGAAGCGGATCGCGCGGGCCCGGCCGTTCTTCAGGATGGACAGGTTCACGTTGGTCACCCCGACCCGGGACGCGAGCTCCGCAAGGGTCATGCCGCGCTCGCTGAGCATACGGTCGAGATGGACCTCGATCGCGTGGCTGTCGTGGTCGTCCGACGCCATCACACCGTCCCTTCCAGATCTTCCCGCATGGCCACCCCGGCGCGCATGATACGGGCGAACGTGAGGATGCCCAGAGCGGTGAAGACGAGTGCGTAGGGCGGCTGCCAGGCTCCCAGCCAGCTGTCCGCATCGAAGGTGTAGTCCTGGGCCAGGGTCGCCAGGAGAGCCGCGTGCGCGCCGGCTTCCACCACTTCTGCGACCAGGCAGCCGAGCAGCAGCCACCATCCTACGACCCGTAGCTGCTTGGCGGTCCGTGTGGTGAAGACACCCTCGCGGGACGCGCCGTGTATCAAGCGGTTGAGCAGGAACAGGATGCCAAGGACAAGCAGCAACGAGGGGAAGCCGCCGAGGAAGTCGAACAGCCGCTGGGCACCGTCGGCGTGATCAGTGCAGTAGGACGGGCGGGCCATGACCTCGACCCCCGCATGGGGCCGGAACCTGCCGGTGAACCCGTCCGTGCTGAATTGCGAGCGGGAATCGACACACACGTTCGGACCGCCCCACATCAGGCCCAGCTTGGTGCCGACCAGGGGTCCCACGGCGCCGACGACGAGGCCCACGAGAAAAAGTCGGTAGACGCCCCGGATCACAGTGGCGACCGGCTCCAGCAGCCTGGCCTCGGCCCGGTCGCCATGTGACGGCGGCCCGTCCGGCAGCCCGGACCCCTTGGAGCTCTGTACCTCAGCGGACATCAGCAACCGCCCCCTATATCGAATATCGATGCTATCGAAGAACGATAAGAGCAACCGCGCGGGTGGTCAACACTTCTGAGCACCCGTCAACGCCCCACCACCCCTGACCTGTACCCCTCTCCGACGTGGGCGGGGTGCTCACGCGGGCTCGCCGCGTACGGCGGCACCTTCGACATCCACGGCATGAGCAGTACCTGCCCGTCTTCACCTCCTGACGCGGATGGCGAGTCGGCCCGTCGACAAGGAAGCTGCCACCGGACGACAAGTGGCGCTGCTTAATTCGATGTTCGTGTGAATGGGTGCTCGTTCAGACTGGGGGCATGGAGTTCTTCTGCTACCACCGCGATCGGCCCGACTCCGTGGCGCTGCGCAACGATCTGCTGGAACGGCACTGGTCCTACATGGACCGGTACGAGAAAGAGATGATCGCCCGCGGCCCGACCCTCACCAGCGACGGTGACGCGCCCACCGGCAGCGTGCACATCGTCGACTTGCCGGATCCCGCCGCCGCCCGCGCGTTCGCCTTCGACGAGCCCGGCTACCAGGCCGGCGTGTACCGGGACGTGCTGCTGCGCCGATGGCGCAACATGCTGGGGCGCACCATGTGGGATTTCCCCGGTGGCCGCACCGGTGGCAACCGGTACCTGGTGCTCGGCCTCGGCATGGGGCAGACCGTCGACCTCGTCGTGCCGCCCGACCGGGACGAGTTGATCGCGTACGGGCCACTGCTGTCCGACGACGGCACCACCTGGCTCGGTACGGCGGCGCTGGTCCGGGCGCCGGACCCGGACACGGCACGTGCCGTCCTGACCCCGGACCGGTATGCCGACATCGAGGTCCACAACTGGCAGTTCGGCGGCCGACCTTCATGAACCGAGGTCGTCCGGACAGTACTGAAGTGCCGAGCTGACCAAGCCGGGGACGAGGGGGCGCCGTCGGCGGCCGATGCCGCCGACAGCGTCAGCCGGCGGCGGGGCCGGCGCGTGTGCCTTGGGCGTGGACCGGTCTCGCGGACGGGGTCACTGCATCGGAAAACGGTGACACACGGGTCAGGGATGTTGAAGCCAGTGAGTCGCACCGCGCTTCAGTCCAGGGTGACTCGATAGACAGTCGACTCTCTCCGCTGGAAACCTGCCCGCTCGTACAAGAGGTTCGCAGCCTCTCGCGAAGGCCGCGATGTGAGGTCGACGGTTCGAGCTCCCGCGTCCGAGGCCAGGCCGAGGGCCTTGTCGATCAGGACTCTGCCGACCCCGTGACCACGTGAGGCGGCATCGACCACCACGTCCTCGATGTGAGCCCGCAGACCGGATGGCAAGGGGGACATCACCAGCGTCAACGTCCCGACGATCACCCCCTCGACACGGGCCACCAGCAACGTGTTGGTACTGGCAGCCGTCAATCTCCCCACTGCTTCATGGCTCAGGGGCTTTGCCTTGGACGACAGCTGCGGAAGGAGACGAGCAAACGCCTCCACCACTTCGTCGGTCGCCTCGTGAACGACCTCGGTCTCCACGCTCATGGTCTGGAATCTATCGGCCCCTGACCTTGTCCTGGGAGAGTTGCTCGTAGCGGCCTGGCGGGTCCGCTGCGTCAGACTGCGCGGCTCTTCTGCAGCTCGCAACGAGATTGCCTCGCTATTTCTCTGCCATTGCTCCATGCGGGTGGTGTGGGCCTTGGGGTGTCACCGTCGAAGAGAGAGGGCGCCAGGTCGGACGTCACGGGCTCGGGCTTGGCCGTCGGCTGCTGACCTGCGGGTTCGAGGAGATCTCTGTTCAAGATGCTGGACGGGGCAGGTGCTACTAACGTGATGGTTGTGAGAGTCGCAACCGGGGCGCGCCCCTGGGCCGCAAGGTTCCCGAAGGGTGGGAGCCGATCATCCGGCGAGACGTGCTCCCGCTTGGAGCTGTGACCTCTGCGAACCGCGCCGCATGTTCCGCGTGCGCTGTGCCCGTCCACCTTCGATCTTCAGTGGTGGAAGGAAAGGTAAAGACTCATGCGAGCACCTCATATCAAGCGTTCTCTCGCTGTAGTAGCCGCCAGTGTGATGCTGGCTGGTGGCGCCGCTGTCGGGGCGGCGGGTACGGCCACGGCGGCTCCTGCCCACGAGACCTCCGTGGCCAGCAATTCCTACGACTGGTGCGGTTGGTGGAACAACTGCTACGGGTACGGCTACGACAACGGCTACGGGTACGACAACGGCTACGGGTACGGCTACGACAACGGCTATGGCTACGGCCCCGTAGCCATCGTCCTGGTGACCGCACCTGGCGTCTATGGCGGCTACGGCGGCTACGGCGGTTACTGAGCCAACTTCGGGAAAGGTGGATTGGACGGTCCTCTCGAACGAGGGGGCCGTCTTCATGGGGGCATGGGTGGTGTGGCGGCATGCGCGGGCGGTCCATCATCAGCGGATGGTCCCGGTTCGGGCGTACCGGCCCGGGGTGATGCCCACGACCCGCTTGAAGTGCCGCGTGAGGTGGGACTGGTCGTAGAAGCCGACGGCGGTCGCTACCTCGCCCGCCGGCTGTCCGTCGAGCAGCAGACGGCGGGCCAGGTCGACGCGACGGGACATCACGTACTGGTGAGGGGCGATGCCGAAGGCGCCGCTGAAGGCTCGCACGAGATGCGTGGGGTGGGCGTGTACCAGGCGCGCGGCCTCTTCCAGCGTGATGCCTTCAAGCAGGCGCTCGTCGAGGAGGTCGCGCAGGCTCCGGGCGATGTCGCGGTCGGGCCCCGCGCTACCGAGGGCCGGCCTGGGGCGCAGGTGCGTGCGCAGTCGCTCGCCGATGAAGGCCAGACGGCTCTCCGCCTCGAACTCGTCCCCCCGGTTCGCGAGAGTGGTATGAAGCTGTCCGACGCGTTTGCGCAGCACGGGATCGGCGAGGTCCGGGCCGTCCACCGCGGGCCCGATGAGGCTCTCGTCCAGTTGTGTCGTGTCGAGGTAGAGCACGCGCTTGCGAAAGCCGTGCGGGGTGGCCGGTGAGCCGTTGTGCGGGATCTGCGGCGGGAGCAGACTCACGGTGTCGCTCGGGGTGCCGCGCTCGTAGCGGTCCAGATCGTAGCGGACCGCGCCGTCATCGACGATCAGCAACGTCCAGGCATCGTGGACGTGCATGGGGTACGCGTGCTCGGTGAAGTGTGCGTGGAAAACCTCCACGACGCCCGCGACTGGGGGGCGCCAAGCGGAGATCTCCTGCCGGGGTGTCACGCAAAGAACGTACAAGACGGAGAGGGCGCGGACCCTGGAGTCTCGAAGCATGAGAACTGACGAGGAGACCGAGGCCGGAACCGGGGTCGAGACAGGTGCGGGGAATGAGAACGTGCCTGTCCGCTTCGACACCAAGATCGCTGTCCTGTTGCGGGAGGATCTTGAGTCCTGGCAGCGGCTGAATGTGACCGCCTTCCTGCTCAGCGGGCTCGGCACGGCGTCACCCGAGGTGATCGGCGAGCCGTACACGGACGCCGACGACACCGCGTACCTGCCGATGTTCCGCCAGCCCGTGCTGGTCTTCGAAGGAACGAAGGAGATGCTGACCACTGCGCACGGCCGTGCGCTGTCGCGCTCGCTGCCGAGGGCCGTGTTCACCTCGGATCTGTTCAGCACGGGCAACGACCGGGACAACCGGGCGGCGGTACGGGCTGTGGGAAAGGACCAGCTCGATCTGGTGGGGATGGCCGTCTACGGGCCGCGCAACGCGGTGGACAAGGTCCTCAAGGGCGCGCGCATGCACCCCTGAGCGACTTCACATCCCGGCGATCCCGATCATCAGTACCCGGGCGGTCGAACGCCTTCCGATGAGAGCGGTGAACGCCCCCCGCACAGGACGACACGGCCACCATGGGGATCACCGTCAAGGTCGCCGATCTTGGCGAGGTCGCCTTCGAGGAGGACTGTGCGCCGGCGTGGCAGGACTGGGCGCAGCAGGAGGACGCGGCGGCCCGGGTGAGCACGACGATGCGTGCGCTGCTCAGCGGGGCAGCGTCACCAGGCCCGTCTCGTACGCGAGGATGACGAGCTGCACGCGGTCGCGGGCGTCGAGCTTGGAGAGCAGCCGCGTCACGTACGTCTTGACGGTGGCCACGCTGATGACCAGCTCGGCGGCGATCTCGGTGTTGGACAGGCCGCGCCCGACGAGGGTGAGGATCTCCCGTTCCCGGTCGGTGATGCCGCCGATCTGCCGCGCCGCGGGGGCGGGGGCGGGCTCGCGCCGTCCGGCGAACTCGGCGATCAGCCGACGGGTGACGCTCGGCGCGATCAAGGCGTCCCCGGCGCCGACCACCCGGATCGCGGCGAGGATGTCGTCCAGCGCCATGTCCTTGACGAGGAAACCGGACGCACCCGCGCGCAGTGCGGCGTAGACGTAATCGTCGTCGTCGAAGGTGGTGAGCACCACGACACGCGCATCTCCCGAGCCCGCGGTGACCAGGCGGGTGGCCTCGATGCCGTCCATGCCCGGCATGCGGATGTCCATCACCACCACGTCGGGGTCCAGCTCCTCGGCCAGACGGACCGCCTCGGCGCCGGTTCCGGCCTCCCCGACGACCTCGACGTCGGGCGTTTCGGAGATGACCATCTCCAGGGCGGCCCGGACCAGCGGTTGGTCGTCGGCCAGCACGACGCGGACGGTCATCATGCTCCTCCCGCCACGGGCAGCCGGGCCGACACCTGGAAGCCGCCGTCGGCCCGGGGTGCGGCGTGGAACTCCCCGTGCAGCAGGGCGACCCGCTCGCGCAGTCCCGCGAGGCCGTAACCGCTGCCCGGGATGCTGCTGTGGCCGCGACCCCGGTCGGTGATCTCGATGGCCACCTCGTCCGCATTCCGACAGTCGATGGACACCTGGCAGGAGCGGGCGCCGGCGTGACGCAACACGTTGGTGACCGACTCCTGGATGATGCGGAAGGCCGCCAGGTCGATCTCCGGCAGAAGCGGGGGCCGCTCGCCGTGCCACCGGACATCGACCCGCACACCGGCGGCTGTCGTCGCGGCGGTCAACCGGTCGAGGTCGGCCAGGCCTGACATCTGGTGCAGCGCGGTCACCTCCGCGCCTGCTTCCTGATCGGCCTGGCGCAGGGCGCCGAGCATGCGGCGCAGCCCTGCCAGCGTCTCCCGCCCGGCGGCCTCGATCTCGGCCAACGCGTCGCGCGCCCGGTCCGGCCGGCTGTCGATGACCCGCCGCGCCGCACCGGCCTGCAGGGCGACGATGCCGATGCTGTGCGCCACCGTGTCGTGCATCTCGCGCGCAATCCGCAGCCGTTCTGCGGTGACCGCCTGCGCGGCTGTCCGAGCGCCCAACGTCTCGGCGTGCTCCCGGGACTGACGCATCGAGCGGCCCACCAGCCAGGCGATGAGGACCACCAGGAGGCCACTGTCCGAGGCGCCGATGGTGGTGCCGGTGAGAAACAGGCCGCCGCCCATCTCGGACAGCATGGCCAGATGGCCGAACAGAACGCCGACCACCATGGCTGCGGCGGCGCGCGATGTCCGGCGCGGGCAGGTGGCCGTGACCAGGCAGAGGGCGACAGCGACCGCCGGCAGAGCGGTCGGCGGGAGCTGCACGTTCGAGCGCCACGCTTCCGTCTCCGCGACAGTGGCGGCGATCAGCAGACCGGTCGCCACCAGCGGCCGACGGCGCAGCAGAGCGGCGGCGGTGAACGCGACGAGCGTGGCGAGCGTGATGGTCGCCCAGTCCCGGTGCTGCGGGATCAGGCCCGTGTCGGAGGAGGTGACCGGCGGGTGGTCAGGTCGTGCGCCGAGCACGACGGAGGGGTACGCCACCGAAACGCACCAGGCCAGGGCCGTCCACGCGCCCGGTGACACGCGCTTCAGCAGTGGCGGCTTCACGGACATGCGGTGATCGTAACCAGGCGCTCGCCTTCGGGCATCGGACCAGGGGTGTACAACCAGGGGTGACGCACGCCGCGACCGAGTGTCAGTTCTGGTCCGATGCCCCGCCGGGCCCCGCCGCGGCACCGTTGGCCACGTGATCGAAGTCAACGAACTGACGAAGCGTTACGGCCGCACCACTGCGGTCGACAACCTCACCTTCACCGTCCGCCCGGGCCATGTCACCGGGTTCCTCGGCCCGAACGGCGCCGGCAAGAGCACCACCCTGCGCATGGTTCTGGGGCTCAACGACCCCACCAGCGGCACCACCACGGTCGACGGCCGCCCGTTGCGGGACCGCTCGCGCGGCCTGCGCCACGTCGGCGCGCTGCTCGACGCGAGCGATGTCCACGGCGGCCGCAGCGGCCGCGCCCACCTGCGCGCTCTGGCCCGCAGCAACGCCATCCCGCGCAGCCGGGTGGAGGAGGTGATGCACGAGGTCGGGCTGGTCGGCGCGGCCGGCCGGCGGATCGGTGGGTACTCGCTCGGTATGAAGCAGCGGCTCGGCATCGCGACCGCGCTGCTCGGCGATCCGCCGGTGATGCTGTTCGACGAGCCGCTCAACGGGCTGGACCCGGAGGGCGTGCTGTGGGTGCGAGGCATTTTCCGCCGCCTCGCGGCCGAGGGCCGGACGGTGTTCGTCTCCAGCCACCTGATGAGCGAGATGGAGAACACCGCGGACCAGTTGATCGTCATCGGTCGCGGCAAGCTGATCGCCGCGGAGAGCGTGGCGGAGTTCGCCGCCCGTGCCACTCGGGTGAGCGTCACCGTCCGTACGTCCGAACCCGCCACGCTGACCGGCGTGTTGACCGCCGCGGGCGCCGTCGTACACCCCGGCGACGACGGCACGCTCACCGTGACCGGTACCGACGCGGCTCGGATCGGCGAACTCGCCCTCGAACATCGGCTCCTGCTGCAGGAGTTGACCCCCCGCACCGCTTCCCTGGAGGAGGCGTTCATGGAACTCACCGCCGACAGCGTCGAATACCTCGCAGGAGAGCACCGATGACCACCCTGACCCTTGCCCCGGACGCACCCCGGACCGCCGCCGAGCTCCGTGGCCGGTTCCGTGATCTGTTCGCCGCCGAGTGGATCAAGCTCTGGTCACTGCGCTCCACTCCCTGGGTGCTCGGCCTCAGCGCCCTGGCCATCATCGGCGCCAACCTCAATTCCGCGAAATACACCTACGACCACTTCGCCGCCGGCGACACCGCGTCCATGTACGTGCAGACAGCGCTGAACGCCTCGTTCACCATGATCGCCGCCGACATCCTGATGCTCGTCGCGAGCAGTGTCGGCGCCATCGTGATCGTCAGCGAGTACGCCACCGGGATGATCCGCACCACTGTCGCGGCCGTCCCCGACCGCCGCGCGGTGCTGGCAGCCAAGGCGTGCGTGCTGACGGCGGTCATGTTCGGCTACGGCATCCTCGTCGCCGGGACGTCGTTCGGCATCGGCCAGGCGATCCTGTCCGGACGGCACATCGGTCTTTCGATCACCCACCCCGGCGCCCTGCGGTTCATCGCGGCCGCCGCCCTGTTCGCCCCGGTCTGCGCCCTCATCGGCATGGGCATGGGCGTCCTGATCCGGCACAGCGCGGCCACCGTGGTCGGCACGGTGCTGGTGCTCTTCTTCCTCCCCTCGTTCTTCAACGAAACCCACCGCTGGTCGGCGGACGTCTTGCACGCCATGCCGCTCACCGCCTGGCGACGCCTGGCCCAGGTCGACATGACGAACGTCTTCGTCTCGCACTACCCGGCGACGCTCGGCGGAGCGTGGATCACCTTCGCGGCCTGGCCTCTCGTCTCGGTGGTGATCGCAACGATCGCCGTCCACCGGCGGGACCTGTGAGACCCACACCGGTCACACCCGGGAGGGCCCGCATCGGCGGCCGAGGATGCGGGCCTTCTGTATGACAGTCGGTGTCGTACGACTGGTGCCGGCCCCGACGCTCGCGGATGCCAACAGCAAGGCCGGCTCCGTGGAGACTCACCGATGTACCCGGAGCACGGACTCCCGCGTCGTCATCCCGTACACCGAGGCGTCGCCCCACCGGGTGCCGCTGATCACCGCCCACAAGGTGTCGGGCAAGAAGGGGCACGCCTACTGGGCCCGGTGGACGTACCGGATGTCCGGAGGGGGCATGAAGGCCGGCGGATGGAAGAAGTCCAGCTGGACCGGCGACAACGGCAGGGCAGCCGGGTTGCCGTGGAGACCCTGTCCGCCTCGTCCGCGAGCGCACCGGCGGCGCGCACGGGGATCACGGTTGCGCCCGAGCCCTCCGCAGACGGGACCGCCCCGGCCGCATGTGCGGCCGGGGCGGAACGGTCACCGCGGGCTTCGCGGGGACCGGGGACTGCCAGGGGCCAGTGCCCCTCCCGGCAAGTTTTGCCCCGTCGGGCAGACATTGCCGGTCACGGCACTAGCCCAGGGAGGCGATGGCCTCGTTGAACGTCGCCGACGGGCGCATGACGGACGACGCCTTGGCGGCGTCCGGACGGTAGTAGCCGCCGATGTCGACCGGCGAGCCCTGCACCGCGATGAGCTCGTTGACGATCGTCTGCTCCTGCTCGGTCAGCGTCTTGGCGAGACCGGCGAACGCCTCCGCGAGCTGCGCGTCGGCGGTCTGCTTCGCCAGCTCCTGGGCCCAGTACATGGCCAGGTAGAAGTGGCTGCCGCGGTTGTCGATGCCGCCCAGCTTGCGGCTCGGCGACTTGTCCTCGTTGAGGAAGGTGCCGGTGGCGCGGTCGAGGGTGTCGGCGAGCACCTGGGCGCGCGCGTTGCCCGTCGTCTGCGCCAGGTGCTCGAAGCTGACCGCGAGCGCGAGGAACTCGCCCAGGCTGTCCCAGCGCAGGTAGTTCTCCTTGACCAGCTGCTGGACGTGCTTGGGAGCGGAGCCACCGGCGCCGGTCTCGAACAGGCCGCCGCCGTTCATCAGCGGGACGACCGAGAGCATCTTGGCGCTCGTGCCGAGCTCCAGGATCGGGAACAGGTCGGTCAGGTAGTCACGCAGCACGTTGCCCGTGACCGAGATCGTGTCCTCGCCCCGGCGGATGCGCTCCAGCGAGAACGCGGTCGCCTCGACCGGCGACAGGATCTTGATCTGCAGGCCCTCGGTGTCGTGGTCGGCGAGGTACGTCCTGACCTTGGCGATGAGGGTCGCGTCGTGCGCGCGGCCCTCGTCCAGCCAGAACACGGCCGGGTTGCCGGTCGCGCGGGCGCGGGTGACGGCGAGCTTGACCCAGTCCTGGATCGGCAGGTCCTTGGTCTGGCACATGCGGAAGATGTCACCCGCGGCGACCGTCTGCTCCAGCACCACGTTGCCCGAACCGTCGACGACGCGGACCGTGCCCGGGGCGGCGATCTCGAAGGTCTTGTCGTGGCTGCCGTACTCCTCGGCCTTCTGCGCCATCAGACCGACGTTCGGCACCGAGCCCATCGTCGACGGGTCGAACGCGCCGTGCGCCCGGCAGTCGTCGATGACGGCCTGGTAGACGCCCGAATAGCTGCTGTCCGGCAGGACGGCCAGGGTGTCGGCCTCCTTGCCGTCCGGGCCCCACATGTGGCCGGAGGTGCGAATCATGGCGGGCATGGACGCGTCGACGATGACATCGCTCGGCACGTGCAGGTTGGTGATGCCGCGGTCGGAGTCGACCATCGCCAGGGCGGGACCCTCGGCGAGCTCGGCCTCGAAGGACGCCTTGATCTCGGCGCCCAGGTGGGGCACGCCGTCCAGGCCGTTCAGGATCGTGCCGAGGCCGTCGTTCGGCGACAGACCGGCGGCGGTCAGCGCCTGGCCGTACTTCGCGAACGTCTTCGGGAAGAAGGCGCGCACCACGTGACCGAAGACGATCGGGTCGGAGACCTTCATCATCGTGGCCTTCAGGTGTACGGAGAAGAGCACACCCTCGGCCTTGGCACGGGCGATCTGCGCATCGAGGAACTCGCGCAGGGCGGCCGCCCGCATCACGGACGCGTCGACGACCTCGCCCGAGAGCACGGGTACCGACTCGCGCAGGACGGTGGTGGTGCCGTCGTCACCGGCGAGCTCGATCCGCAGGGAGCCGGGCTCCGCAATGACGGCGGACTTCTCGGTGGAGCGGAAGTCGTCGGCGTTCATCGTCGCGACGTTCGTCTTCGAGTCGGCCGTCCAGGCGCCCATGCGGTGCGGGTGCGTCTTGGCGTAGTTCTTCACCGACGCGGGGGCACGGCGGTCGGAGTTGCCCTCGCGCAGGACCGGGTTGACCGCGCTGCCCTTGATCTTGTCGTAGCGCGCGCGGACGTCCTTCTCCTCGTCCGTCCGCGGGTCGTCCGGGTAGTCCGGCAGCGCGTAGCCCTGCTGCTGCAGTTCGGCGATGGCCGCCTTCATCTGCGGGATCGACGCCGAGACGTTCGGCAGCTTGATGATGTTCGCGCTGGGCGTCTTGGCCAGCTCACCGAGCTCGGCGAGAGCGTCATCGATGCGCTGGTTCTCGTCGAGGTGCTCCGGGAAGACGGCAATGATCCGCCCCGCCAGGGAGATGTCGCGGTTCTCCACGGTGACCCCGGCCGTCGAGGCGTACGCCTCGATCACAGGCAAGAACGAATACGTCGCCAGGGCCGGGGCCTCGTCGGTGTGCGTATAGATGATGGTCGAGTCAGTCACCGGGTGCTCCGCTCCACGTCTGCAACATTGCTTGATATCAAGATATCCCGTGACGGCCGCCTGTTCGACAGGGCCCTGCCGACCGGGCGGCGGTCCGTGAAGATCATCCGTGGGCGGATCCGGGTAGTGGCCCGACCGTCAGAGCGCCCACACTCCCTTGGCCAGCGTGGTGATCCCACCGCCGAGTGCGAGCAGCAGGACGAGCAGTCGGGCCCGCTTCTCCGGAACCCGCTCAGTGAGCGCCTTCCCGATCAGGGCGCCCGCCGCCAGGCCGACAGTGATCAGGAGCCAGAGGGGAGCGCTGAGCTGCGGAACGCCATTGGCGGCGACGGAGAACGCGTTCACCACCACCCCGTAGAACTGGGCGTTCGGCACGAATTCCCGCACTGTCCAACCCGCATTCACGGCATACAAGGAGACCGCCGGGCCGCCGACGCCCGCCGATGAGTTCATGAACCCGCCCACGGCACCCGCAGCCACCGCCCCTCCGGGCCCGCGCAAGGCGGGCACCCGGACGCCCCGCATCACCAGCAGCACGGCCCCGCTCACCAACGCCCCCATGCCGGCCAGCAACACCGGCTCCGGCAACCGGGCCGCCACCCAGCTCCCGGCCGGCACCGTGCACGCCGCCGCCACGACCAGGGGCACCATCGAGGCCGGGCGCACCTGCCGCCAGCCGCCCGCGAGCCCGACCAGGCTGATCGCACCGGCCGCGCAGTTCGCGAGCACCACGCCCTCGGCCGGGCCCAGCACCAGCACCAGGGCGGGCACGGCTATGAGCGCGAACCCCATTCCCGTGAGCCATTGCACCGAGGCGCCGATCAGCACGATGCCGCTCAGCAACAGCTCGGCCGTCCCACCGCTCGTCACGGACCGGATCCTGCCAGGTGTGCCGCGTCAGCTCATAGAGTTCCGACACGCTGACGATCAGCGGCGGCGATTCGGGCGGCCGAGACCCCGCAGTCTTCGGTGCGGGCGCGCCCGACGCGGCCGGCGGTTCCCCGCGCCGGGCCGGCTTCCTTCGTCGGGGCTCCGCCGCCAGTGATCGCCGGGCGACAGGATCGGCGCCTTGCGTTCGGCCTGCGCCCGGATCGCGTGGTGCGCCTCGTGAGCAGTCACCCGGAACGCCTCGTCGTAGGAGGCCAGGGCCGCGGTGATCGCTGCGCCTGCGGTACCGCGGCGACGGACGTGGGATGCCGGCCAGGTGAAGAAGCCCATGACTGCGGCGAGGCCGCCGACGACCGCGAGGAGCGGCAGGAACGCATCCATGGGTCCGAGGCTGTACGGACTGCCGTGAAAGCACTGGTGCCCTGCGGCTGCCGGGGCACCAGTGAATCGGGCATGGGCGGGACGAGCGCCCGCCCCACGTCGTATCAGTCGTCGATCGCCGCCCCGTACAGAGCGTCGAGTGAGGGACCGCCGAAGGCGCTCGCCCCGTAGTTCCACGAACCGGAGGTCGTCACGCCGCCGGTGCTCGCGGAGAAGACCCAGACGTAGCCGTCGTTCGTGTTCTCGCCGGGCGCCGAGACGAGCAGACCGAAGCGGCCGTCGTCGTTGGGGTCGGTGAAGGAGACCTGGCCGCCGAACTTGTCGCCCTTCTCCACGGTGCCCGGGACCTTCGCGGTGCCCTGTGTCACCGACAGCGCGCCGGTGGCGGTCAGCCCCCGGGGCGAGCCGCGCAGCACCGTGAAGGCGCCCGCGTCCGCGACGTTGCCGACGTCCTCGCCGGAGATGCCGATCGCCAGGTCCGCGAATCCGTCTTTGTTCGTGTCGCCGATGGAGAGGTCGGTGCCGAAGCCGTCGCCCCGCTCGTTCGATCCCGGTACGCCGGGCGAGTTCTGGGTCCACCAGACGGGCGGGGTGCCCGGGCCCTCCTGGCCCGCGGGGCCGGCCGCGCTGCCGTAGTAGACGCCGACCAGGCCGCCGGTCATGCTCTCACCGCCGTCGTCCGGGCTGTGCGGCTCACCGGTGGCCAGGTCGTCGTATCCGTCGCCGTTGATGTCGCCGGAGGCGACGACCGGGCCGCCGCGTACCGCGGTGACCGGCAGCGGCTCGTCGTTGGAGGCGGTGCCGGGGAGGATGTACGACCAGCCGTGCCCCGGCTCGTCGCCGACGCTGGTTCCGGAGACGACCAGGTCGGCGTAGCCGTTGTTGTCGTAGTCGCCGGTCGTCATCGACGCGGGCCGGATGCCCGGCGCCTCGGAGGCGGCCGACCCGGTGCGCACCTTCTTCGACGGCGCGGAGAGCGTCGTACGCGACTTCTGTACGGGCTGCCGCATCTGCGGGCCGGCACTCTTCGCGCTGGGCTCGGTGGCCGGCTCGAACTGATACGTGGTCAGTCCGACCGAGTCCATGACCGCCAGCAGGTCGCCCGGGGTGATGTCGGAGAACCGCGCCGCGGCGAGCGAGGCGCCGAACTTGCCGCCCGCGGTGGGCTCGTCGGCCTGCAGCCAGTTGCTCACCGACCCGACGAGCCCCTTCGGCGTGCCCCACAGGACGACGACGCCGCCCGCGTTGGAGACGGTGCCGATGTCCTCGCCGGGGATACCGACGACCGCGTCGTCGTAGCCGTCGCCGTCGAGGTCGCCGGTGGCGAGCGTCTTGCCGAAGCCGTCGCCGGCCTCGGCGGCGCCGGCCACACCCGAGGTGTTCTGGCTGAAGGCCCTGACGTTGGAGGTGCCCATGCCCTTGGGTCCGCCGTACTGCACGGTGACCATGCCCGCGCCCTTGTGCCCGCCGACGGCAGCACCGGGAGCGCCGACGAGCACGTCGTCGTAGCCGTCGCCGTTGAAGTCGGTGTTGCGGTCGTTGGCGTGGGTGCCGCCGGGGGTCCCGGCGTACGCGGACGGGGCGGCGGCGATGGCCGCCCCCGTCACGAGGAGAAACGATGCCGCGGCAACGGCGGCCGAGCGGTGCTTGCGCATGAGCGGCTCCTTGGCTCACGAAGGGCCGGGCTTGCTCGGGGGCACGGGGGGTATCCGGAAAGGGCCCGTTCCTTGTCCGGCGCCGTGTTTGACAGCGCATGGGGCACAAGGGTTGTACGCAAGATGTGCCCGGATTTCCGAAGAAGATCACTTCGGTGCCGTTCACGGGTGGTACACGTGCGTTTGGTGCATCGGCCGAAGGCAGTGCCACCTCGGGTGAATCCGGTTGTGCGGCCGTTGCCGGGCGCCCGTACCCGAAGGAGTGGTTCCGTGGCCGCACGACCCAGGCCCTCCCTTCGAGCGATGGCCCGGGCCGGCGTCGCCGACGTCTGTCACATCTGCGGGCCCGACGCGGACAGAGGCTGCCTCAAGGACGCTTGCCCACCTCATCCATGCGGGCCGGTTCGGGCCGGACTCGCTCATTTGGCGTCCGTGATGCAATGCCGCCCATGGAGATACTTCACAACAAAGCACAGTTGTTCCGCTCGCTGCACGTACCGGGCAGGCCAGTGGTCCTGCCCAACGCGTGGGATGCCGCGTCCGCCCGTGTGGTGGCGGACGCGGGTGCTCCCGCGATCGCCACCACCAGCGCCGGAGTTGCATGGTCACTGGGCCACGGTGACGGCGACCGGCTGAGCCGCGACCAGGCACTGGGCGCAATCGCCCGGATCACGGCCGCCGTCGACGTGCCGGTCACCGCCGACATCGAGCGGGGTTACGCGGCCGACCCGGCCGGCGTCGCCGAGACTGTGCGAGGGGTGCTGGCGGCCGGAGCCGTCGGCATCAACCTGGAGGACACCCTGCGTCCCGTCCCTGAACAGGCCGAACGGATCGCAGCCGCCCGCAGCGCCGCGGACGAGGCAGGCGTCCTGCTGTTCATCAACGCCCGCATCGATACGCACCGACTGCCGCCCCATGACCGCACGGCATGGCTGGACGAGACGCTCGCCCGCGCCCGCGCCTACGCGGCGGCAGGCGCGGACGGCATCTTCGTCCTCGGCTCGCTGGGCGCGCAGACGGTCAGGACGCTCGTGGAATCCGCGCCCCTGCCGGTGAATGTCCTGGCAGGCCCCGGTGCGTTGCCCGCGTCCGAGCTCGCCGCGGCGGGAGCAGCCCGCATCAGCGCGGGATCCGCCATTGCCGAGGCGGCATACGGGCTGGCCCGACGAGCCGCCCGCGAACTGCTGACCCAGGGCACGACGAACAGTCTGGAGGGCGGGTTCGACTACGCCACCCTCAACACCCTGCTCCTGACCAAGCCCACGCACTGAATCGAGGTCAGGAACACAGCCACAGTCCGATCGCCGCTGAGATAACGGTGCTGTGGAAGCCGTAGACGCTTTTGATCACCTCGGGTTCGCGGTGGCCGTCGCCGGGCCGGGGCGGTCAACCCTGTGACGGTGCCTGTCGCGAAGCCCGTGTGGGGACACGCCCCCTGCCCGGCGGGAGCGAGCACCGCTCCGAGCAGTCCCGAGGTGCCGGGGCCTCGCCCGTCGAAGGAGGGGAACAGGGTGTTGCCAAAGTCGATAAGTGACTATGTGTGAGTGATCGACTACTTTGGGCATGTGGTCCAGGGGATGAGCAGCGGGGCGGTGAGGCGCCCGGTGCGGGCAGCGTTGCTGTTCGCCCTGCTCCTGCTGGTCGCCTGTCATCTGGTGGGCGCACTGCACGGGCCCGGGTTCGCCACTCTGTCCGTGCACGCGGCCGGCGACGACTGTTCGCACGCCGCAGCGGAGTACAGCGTGGACCGAGCGCCCGACCACGGTGGCGGCCACACGGACGTGGTCGACCACGCCGTGGACCGTCTTCGCTCCCCGGCGGTCCACGCCATCACCGATCCCGGTGACACGGCGCCTCTCACCTACACGCCCCGCGCGGTGCCTGACCCGTCCGACCTGGTGGGCGCGGAACCCCTGAGGGGCGATACCGGCGGCGGCCGGGCGACTCTGGCCCGGCTCTGCGTCCTGCGGCGGTAGGCCGCGCCCGCACGCCTTCTCCCCCCGTGCCCGCTCGGACGCGGGATCGGAGGTGTGCTCGCGCGCCCGTGACCCGTCTGCCTCGCACACCCGGCCTGATCCGGTGTGCACCAAGGAGCGTTGCCGACCATGCATGTCCCCCTGCTCGAAAACTTCTGCGCGAACTCACTCGCCCCCGCGCCGCCGGTCGCCCGCGGCGCCCACCAGTTGGTGGGCAACACCCCGGTCCTGTGGGTGGGCGAGCCTTTCGCGCCTGCCCGACGGGGCTTCTTCGCCAAACTGGAGGGAGCCAACCCCGGAGGCATCAAGGACCGGCCCGGCCTGCACATGGTCCGGGAAGCCCGTCGCCGTGGCGCTCTCCGGCCCGGAGCCCCGATCATTGAGTCCTCCAGCGGCACCCTCGCGCTCGGCCTGGCCCTGGCCGGTCTGACCCACAACCATCCGGTCACCGTTGTCACCGACCCCGGCATGGAGCCGGCGATGCTGCGCCTTCTCGCCACGCTGGGCGCCGAAGTGCAGCAGGTGGCCGCCCCGCATCCGGCCGGTGGCTGGCAGCAGGCCCGCCGCGAACAGGTCGCCGAACTGCTGGACGCGAACCCGGGAGCGTGGTGCCCGGACCAGTACCACAATCCCGACAACGTCGCCGCGTACGCGCCCCTGGCCGCCGAACTCATCGCCCAGCTCGGCCGTCTCGACGTACTCGTCGCCTCGGTCGGCACGGGCGGGCACTCGGCCGGCATCACCACCGTGCTGCGCGAGAGCTTCCCCGATCTGGTGCTGATCGGGGTCGACGCGACCGGCTCGACGATTTTCGGTCAGCCGGCCGCCCCGCGCCTGATGCGCGGCCTGGGCTCCAGCATCCATCCGGGCAACGTCGACTACGGTGCCTTCACCGAAGTCCACTGGGTCGCTCCCGCCGAAGCGGTCTGGGCCTGCCGCCAACTCGCCCGCCACCACTACGCCATGGGCGGCTGGAGTGTCGGCGCGGTCGCCCGGGTCGCCGGATGGGCGGCCCGCACCTGTCCCTCCGGCACCCGCATCGCTGCGATCTTCCCCGACGGCCCCCACCGCTACTTGGACACCATCTACAACGACGCCTGGTGCCAGGAGCACCAGTTGCTCGGCCACCTTCCGCCCGAGGAACCCGACACCATCGACGACCCGGCCGAACACACCGTGCGGCGCTGGACGCGCTGCGCCCGCGTGACCGACCCGCTGGATCGCCCCGCCCCCGCGGGCGTTCGCACTGTGGTGGGTGTGCGGTGAAGCAACTGTGCGCGCGCGTGCGCTCCTTCGACCCCGGTCTCCAGCTACTGATGTTCAACCAGTTCGGTATCAATGTCGGCTTCTACATGCTGATGCCCTACCTCGCCGACCATCTCGCCCACGGCCTTGGCCTGGCCGCCTGGGCGGTCGGCCTGGTGCTCGGCGTGCGAAACCTCTCCCAGCAGGGGATGTTCTGGCTCGGCGGCACCCTCGCCGACCGGATCGGCTACAAAGCCCTCATCCTGACCGGCTGCGGCCTGCGCACCGGCGCGTTCGCCCTGCTGGCCCTCGCCGACACCCTCCCGGCGCTTGTCATCGCGTCCGCCGCCACCGGGCTCGCCGGGGCCCTGTTCAACCCTGCCGTCCGCGCCTACCTCGCCGCCGGAGCGGGCGAGCGCCGAGTGGAGGCATTCGCCGCCTTCAACGTCTTCTACCAGGCCGGCATCCTGCTCGGCCCCCTGGTGGGCCTTGCCCTGCTCTCCTGGGACTTCCGCGTCGTGTGTACGGTCGCGGCCGCGGTCTTCGCACTCCTCGCCGTCGTACAGGCCCGCGCCCTGCCCCCGTGCCACCCGGCCGCCGACACCGAGCGCGCGGGCGGGCTGCGCGGGATCGCCGCGGACTGGCGGACCATCGTGACGAACCGGCCCTTCGTCCTGTTCTCCGCCGCGATGGCCGGCTCGTACCTCCTGGCCTTCCAGACCTACCTGGCCCTGCCCCTGCAGGCCCGCACCCTTCTCGGTGAGGACAGCGGCACGGCCATGGGCGTGATTTTCGCGGTCTCCGCCCTCACCGCTGTCGCCGGACAACTGCGACTCACCGCCTGGGCCGGAAAACGCCTCGATGCCCCCCGAGCCATCGCGATCGGCCTCGTCCTGATGGGCGCAGCCTTCCTGCCTCTGCTGCCAGGCCCCTACCAGCGGGCCGACGGGCTGTCGGCCGGGGAAGGGATGACCGGCCTGGTGCTGTGCGCAGGCCTGCTGGCCGCCGGCTCGGCGCTGCTGTACCCGTTCGAGATGGACACCCTGGTCCGGCTGTCCGGCGAGCGGCTGGTCGCCACGTACTACGGCGCGTACAGCACCGTCTCCGGGATCGCGGTGGCCGCCGGGAACCTGGGGGTGGGAGCCCTGTTCGACCTCGCCGCCCGCCTGGGCGCACCGTGGCTGCCCTGGGCCGTGCTGGCCGCCGTGGGCGGCGGCTGCGCTACGGCCCTGACCGCACTGCGCCGCACGGGCCACCTCGACCCTGCCGCCGGTGTCCCGGCGCCGGCGGTGGCCTGAGGGCCTGTCGGGTGACCTTCGATCGGATAGCGGACGCGGTCTGGTGCGTGCGATTCCAAGGCGGCGGGATGTCCTCGGATGGGGTCTCCCCTGCTCGAACGAAGCTGAGAGCCTGGGGAAGGAGCTACTAGGATATTTCGGCAACGCGGGAAGCGTGCGTGCCAGGGCGTGGCCGCCCGATCAGAGGTCACCCGACAGGCTCTGAGCCCCAGGCCGGGCGTGCACCTCACGCGTGGGGCGCGCGCCCGGTCAGCCGGTGGTCGGCCAGTTCCAGGGCTTCGGCCACCACGCGTCGCAGATGCCCGTCGGGCAGCGTGTAGATCACCCGGCGGCCCTCCTTACGGGTCGTCACCAGCCCGGACATGCGCAGTCGGGCGAGATGCTGGCTGACCGCCGGCCGGGCCGCCCCCACGGCCTCCGCCAGCGAGGTGACGTCGGCCTCATTCGCTGCCAGGACATGCAGCAGTGCCAGGCGGGTGCGGTCCGCCAGCAGGCCCAGGACCTCGGCCGCGACCAGGAAGTGCTCAGTGCCCACCTCTCGCGGCTGCGAACCCTGCGCAGGTGATAGATGCATGCGTGCATTCATGTGCACATAATAGGCAGGTGGGATCTCCGTCCACCCCGCCGCCTGACGAAAGCGAGCGCGCTGTGAGCCAGCACCACCACCATGGTCCTGACGAGCCGGGTGCCGGGCACGGGCATGACCACGGTCACGAGGACGCGCACGACCACCGGTATCCGCAGAGTCACGAGCGCGACGGCTCGCGCTGGTCGCGGGTGCGACACCAGGTCTCCCACGTGGTCACGCCGCACAGTCACGAGGCCTTGGACAAGGTCGACTCGGCGATGGAGACCTCCAGAGAGGGGATGCGCACCCTGTGGCTGTCCCTGGGCATCCTGGGGGCGACCACGGTGATCCAGGCGGCCGTCGTCGTGCTGTCGGGGTCGGTCGCGCTGCTGGGCGACACCATCCACAACGCCGCCGACGCACTGACCGCCATCCCTCTGGGCATCGCGTTCGTCCTGGGCCGCCGTGCGGCGAACCGCCGCTACACCTACGGCTACGGACGCGCCGAGGACCTGGCCGGCGTCGCCATCGTGCTCACCATCTCCGCCTCCTGTGCCCTTGCTGCGTACGAGACGGTCGACCGTCTCCTCAGCCCACGCGACATCACCCACCTGTGGGCGGTCGCAGCCGCCGCGGTGGTCGGCTTCGTCGGCAACGAATGGGTGGCCCGCTATCGCATCCGCACCGGCCGCGCGATCGGCTCCGCCGCCCTCGTCGCCGACGGACTGCACGCCCGCACGGACGGCTTCACCTCGCTCGCCGTTCTCCTCGGTGCCGGCGGCGCGGCACTCGGATGGCGGGCCGCCGACCCGATCGTCGGGCTGCTCATCACCGTCGCGATCCTCATGGTGCTGAAGGACGCCGCCCGTGAGGTCTACCGGCGGTTGATGGACTCCGTCGACCCCGCCCTGGTCGACCTCGCCGAAACCGCCCTGCGCGTCGTGGACGGAGTCCGCGACATCGGGCAGGTCCGCATGCGGTGGATCGGCCACGCGCTGCGCGCCGAGGCCGACATCGTCGTCGACCCGCGGCTCACCGTGGTCCAGGCGCACGCCCTGGCCGTCGCGGCCGAGCACGCCCTCATCCATGCCGTGCCCCGCCTGACCGGCGCCACTGTGCACACCGACCACACCGCCGACCACGGCGACCCCCACGCCGCCCTCGCCCACCACACCGCCGTCTGACCTCGCCATCACGTGGGGCGGGCCGGTCGGCGGCGAACGGCGCGCACTCATCGCCCGCATCCGACGGGCTGAAGGGCGCTGGGTACCCGGGCGGGGTATTGTCGTGCGGGTCGGCGGCTACGGGCGCGCAGCAACGCGGAGGAAGGGAGCGGCACAGTGAGCATCGGACAACCGAGCGAGCGGGACAGCGCCCGGCTCATCGCGGTCTGTGCCGTCCTGCTCGGTCTGTTTCTCATGCACGGCGCGCCGGCCACCGCCGCCGAGGGCTGCCACGGTGCGATGCCCTCCGTCACCGTGCCCATGCACGACGGCCACGCCGCTTCGACGATGACCTCAACGGCGCCGCCGACCACCGCACAGAGCGCTCAGGCCGCCCGGGCCGGTGACGGTTCGGCGATGCACGGGGTGCAATGCGTCTCCACCCCCGCACACGAGCGGAACCCGCTGCCGGCGGCCGGCCTGTACGCCGCCGGGGCGCTGCCGGTTGCATGGTTCCCGGCGGGTTTGCGGGCGGCCACCGGCTGGACACGCCGGCGCGGACCGCCGGCCGGCGGGCGAGATCTCCTCATCCAGGTGTGCGTCGCGCGGACGTGACAGGCGCTGCGCCGAACCCGGTCACTGACCGGAACGGCCCCGTGTCCTGCCCTTCCCGCGCGCCACCGGCGTGGTGCGCCCACCCGGAAAGACCCTCTCTCATGTTCGCCTCTTCCCGTTTCGCCCCGCGTCGCCGCGCTGTCGCGGCGGCCGGCACCGCAGCGGCCCTCGCGCTGACCCTGGCCGCGTGCGGCTCCTCCAACGACTCCTCGTCCATGCCCGGCATGGACCACGGCGCGAAGGCCTCGGCTTCCTCTTCGCACAGCGCGTCGCCTTCGATGAGTGACATGCCCGGCATGGACCACATGGCCGCCGACAACGGCCTGTCCGACAACAAGGACGGCTACCGCCTCACCCCCCACGACGCGACCCTGCCTTCCGGCAAGCAGGCCGCGTACCGGTTCACGGTCAACGGCCCGGACGGCAAGCCGGTCACCGACTTCGCCGTCGACCAGACCGAGCGCATGCACTTCTACGCCATCCGCTCGGACCTGACCGGCTTCCAGCACATCCACCCGGTCATGGCCCCCGACGGCACCTGGACCGCCGACCTCACCTCCCTCGCCCCCGGCTCCTGGCGCATGTTCGCCTCCTTCACCCCGGACACCGGCACCGGGAAGGGCAAGGACTTCGTCCTGAGCCGCACCGTCACCGTCCCCGGGACACCCACGAAGACCCCGCTGCCCGCAGGGGCCGGCAGCGCGGAGGTCGACGGCTACACCGTCACCGTCAAGGGCGAGCCGATGGCCGGCATGGCGCACCCGCTGACCGTCACCGTGTCCAAGGACGGCGAGCCGGTCACCGATCTGCAGCCCTACCTGGACACCTACGCCCACCTGACCGCCTTCCACGAGGGTGACGCCGCATTCGCCCACCTTCACCCGACCACCGAGGCGAACGGTGAGCACGGTGGCCCCGACCTGGCTTTCCACGCCGAACTGCCCACCTCGGGCAACTGGCGGCTGTTCCTGCAGTTCCAGACCGGCGGCAAGCTCCACACCGCTGCTCTGACCCTGCCCGTGGGCTGAACCCGGAGGGGCGCCGCCCGAGCGGCGGCGCCCCTCGTCGGGAATTCGGCCGAGACCGTCCTGGGCACGCCCCTGCCCGATCTGTGGCGGCCTCATTCCGCCTATGCGGCTCTCGCCGCGGCGTCACGACGGGCCCGCCGCGCGCCGCCCCTTGTAATTGATCTTCATGGTGTCCATGTCCGTGGCGGTGGAGCGCAGTTCGCGGAAGCCGTAGCCGTACTCCTTCAGGGCCGTCTCCGCCCGGTCCTCGGCGATCGCCGACGCCATCTCCTCGCCGTCCTCGGCGTCCGAGACGACCACGTACCGGAAGCTGAAGTGCTTGAGCACCGCGTCGTAGGTGAGTGAACCCTCCTCGGTGAACTGCATCGCCGCCAGGCCATGCTGCTCGACCTCGGCAAGCAGTCGGGCTCGTGCCTCGTCGGTGAGGCCGTCAAAGGTGCCGCGCACGATCACTCGGTAGGTGTGCTGGGTGCTCATCGTGTCCTGCCGCCTTCATTGCACAAGTCGTTGAGGATCAAGGTTACGACGGCGAGGACGAGCGGCATGCGGGATATTGTCGTCGTCGACGCCCCGTCCAATCCTGGGCTGCACGGGATGCGGCCGACCTGGCCGCCGCCACCGTACGGAGCCTGGAACACCAGACCCTGGACGGCTTCTGGGTGCACCTCGATGCCGATGTGCTCGACCGGCCGTGATGCCCGCCGTCGACAGCCCCGACGACGGCGGACTGCTTCCCGAGGAGCTCGGCCCGCTGCTGCGCGTCCTCGTCCGCTCGCCGCGCTGCGTAGGCCTCAACGTCACGGTGTACGCCCCCGATCTCGACCCCGACGGAGCGCTGCTCGCCGACCTGTTGGTGGCGGCTTTTGCCGAAGTCTGACGGCTGCGCCCCTGGTCGGGGCGGCTTCCAGCGTGTTCCATGGTCATCGGGGGGGCGCCCGGACCTGCGGCGGCCCGCGCGAGGGAGCGAGGTTGCCTTGGCCACGACCGTACGACGTGCCGTACTGACTCTGCCCGCCGCACCGCTGGGCCCGGAGAACCCGCTGCCGGCGCTGCGGCCGCTCGACGAGATGCATGTCGTCGACGACCGGGCCCGGGCAGGACTGCCGCGTGACATGGCACGGCAGATCGGCTACGAGCCGCTGGGCACCGTCCTGCCGGTGCGCATCCTCGACGGGTACGGGCGCGAGCGGACGCCCACCGGCCTGGACGCGATCATCATCGAGAACGACCGGCTGCGGGCCACCGTCCTGCCGGGGCTCGGTGGCCGGATCCACTCCCTCCACCACAAGCCGACCGGCCGCGAACTGCTCTACACCAACCCTGTCCTGCAGCCCGCCGACTTCGCGCTCAACGGCGCATGGTTCTCCGGCGGCATCGAGTGGAACATCGGCGCCACGGGTCACACCACGCTGTCCTGCGCCCCGGTGCATGCCGCCCGGGTCCCTGCCCCCGACGGCGGTGAGATGGTCCGGCTCTGGGAGTGGGAGCGGTTGCGCGACCTCCCGTTCCAGGTGGACCTGTGGCTGCCGGCGGACTCCGACTTCCTCCATGTCGGCGTACGGATACGCAACCCGCACGAGCACACCGCGCCCGTCTACTGGTGGTCCAACATCGCCGTCCCGGAAGGCGAACGCACCCGGGTCCTGGCCCCTGCGGACGAGGCCTGGCACTTCGGTTATGAACGGACACTGACCCGGGTCCCCGTCCCGGAGACCGGTTCCGTCGACCGTACGTACCCGCTGCTCAGCGACTTCCCCGCCGACTACTTCTACGAAGTGCCCGACGGCGCCCGCCGCTGGATCGCCTCCCTCGACGCCGAGGGCCGGGGCCTCGTGCAGACCTCCACCGACCTGCTGCGGGGCCGCAAGCTCTTCGTCTGGGGCAACGGGCCCGGCGGACGCCGCTGGCAGCAGTGGCTCACCGAACCCGGCACCGTCGGCTACGCGGAGATCCAGGCCGGACTGGCCCGCACCCAGCTGGAGCACATCCCGCTCGAACCCGGCGCCGAGTTCAGCTGGCTGGAGTCCTACGGTCCGCTGTCCGCGGACCCCGGGGTCGTGCACGGCGACGACTGGACCGCGGCCCGCGCCGAGACCGAACAACGGCTGGCCGAGGCGCTGCCGCGGGCCGACGTCGATGCCGCGTACGCGGCCTGGCGCCCGTACGCCGACACTGAGCCGGGCGAGTCCCTCGCCACCGGTTCCGGCTGGGGCGCCCTCGAAGTCCGGCGTGCCGGATACAAGCTCCCCGGCACGCCGTTCGCCGAGTCCACCCTGGGCGAACAGCAGGCGCCCTGGCTGTACCTGCTCGACCGGGGCGGCTTCCCCGAACCGCGCCGCGTGGCGCCGCCCGGACCGTCGCTGGTCTCCGCGCACTGGCGCGACATGCTGGAGACGGCGGCCGCCGAACCCCTCACCGAGTACCACCTCGGCATCGCCCAGTGGCACGCAGGCGACCGTGCCCAGGCGGTCCGCAGCTGGGAACGCGGTCTCGCCCTCGCTCCGTCCCGCTGGCCGCTGCTGCGCTGCCTGGCCGTCGCCGCCCAGGAGGGCGGCCAGCGCGACCGGGTCGCCGACCTCTACAGCGAGGCGTTCGATGACCTGTGCGCGGAGCGCCGGGACGACGGCGATGGCTGGACGGCAGCCACCATCGCTCTCGGCAGCGAGGCGATCGAGGCGCTGCTGTCGGCCGGGCGGACCGAGGACGCCCGGACGGTCTGGACCGGGCTGAGCCCGGCGATCCAGCAGCGCGGCCGGTTCCGCCTGCTGGAGGCCCGACTTCTGCTGGCCGAGGGAGATCGCGCTGCCGGCCGTGCCGTCTTCGACGAGGGCTTCGAGGTCGCGGACCTGCGGGAGGGGGCGGAGATCCTGGACGAGGTATGGTCCGCGCTCACCGACGATCCACTGCCCGATGTGTACAACTACCGGATGCACCCGAAGAGTTGACCCGGGAACGCCGAGGAGGGAAGCGGCGCGTGATCGTCTGGGTGAACGGGGCGTTCGGCAGCGGCAAGACCACACTGGTGGCCGAGCTGCACCGGCGGTGGCCCGAGGCCCTCGTCTACGATCCCGAGCAGATCGGTTTCGTCCTGCGGGACATCGTGGAGGTACCGAAGGGCAACTTCCAGCATCTGCCGCTGTGGCGAAGGCAGGTTGCCTCGATGGCCATCGGGCTGGTCGAGGAGTACGGGCGGCCCGTGCTGGCCCCGATGACCGTCGTCCATCCGCACTACGCGGAAGAGATCTTCGGAGCCCTGGAAGCAGCTGGAGTGACGGTCCATCACTTCTTCCTCGAGGTGCCCGCCGATGTCCTGGAGCAACGGCTCGATGCCCGGGTCGTCGCCCCGGACGACCCCGTACGCGACGAGGCCGCCCGGCGGTGGGGCAAGGCGCAGATCGCGCAGTGCGTGGCCGCGGTCGACACGCTGCGGGCCGGGACGGTGCTTCTGGACGGTGAGCGGCCCACGCGCGAACTGGCGGACGAGGTGCTGACGCACGTGGGCGCGGAGTCGCAGTAGGGGGCGCCGTGACCGGAACCTGCCGGGTCAGACGGGCAGGTTCCGGTCGACGTACTCGAAGACCGAGCCGTCCGGATGGACGGCGATCAGATTCCGGCCGACCGGAGTCGGCAACGGGCCCGCGACGATCCGGGCGCCGACCCGGACGAGGGACTCGTGGGCGTCGTCGACGTTCTTCACCGCGATCGTCGCCGTCACCTTGCACAGGATCTCGAGCTCCGACTCCGGGCCGCTCATCAGCAGAAAGCAGCTGATCGCGGCGACCGAGACCCCGCCGCGCTCGAAGCGCAGCGCCGAACTGGCCGTGAGGTCCTCGTAGAAGGCCACCGCGGCCTCCAGGTCATCGACGCAGATACGCAGCGTGGTTGCCAGAATTTCCATGTGAAACAGGGTAGTTGGCGGGTCGGACCCATGTGATCGATTCCACCCGCCGGTCCTCGGCGGTGTCAGGCGCGGCAGAGCACCTCGCCGTGCGGGACCATGAACCATGCGTCGCCCTGCTCGCCCCAGGCACGCCAGGCCGCCGCGATGTCGGTCAGCTGCTCGGTGGTCGCGTGGCCGCCGTCCACGGCCAGCTTCGCGTACACCGAGCCGACCGTGCGGTCCGCCCACAGGCCGCTCCACCAGGCGCGGTTCTCCGGTGTGGCGTAACACCAGGTGGCGGCGGACGGGGTGATGTCGGTGAAGCCGGCCTGCCGGGCCCAGGAGAGCAATCGCCGGCCCGCGTCCGGCTCGCCGCCGTTGGCGCGGGCCACCCGCCCGTACAGCTCCTGCCACGCGTCCATGACGGGAGATTCGGGATACCAGGTCATCGCCGCGTAGTCGCTGTCGCGGGCCGCGACGACGCCGCCGGGACGGCAGACCCGCCGCATCTCGCGCAGTGCCTGTACCGGGTCGCCCACGTGCTGCAGCACCTGGTGGGCGTGCACGACATCGAAGGACTCGTCGGGGAAATCCAGGGCGTGCACATCGGCGGTGGTGAACTCGACGTTGTCCAGGCCGCGTTCGGCGGCGACCTCGGCGGCCTGGTCCAGGATCTCGGCGGCGGTGTCGACGGCGGTCACCCTGCCGGGGGCCACCAGTGCCGCCAGGTCCGCGGTGATGGTGCCGGGGCCGCAGCCGACGTCCAGCACCGCCATGCCGGGCCGGAGTTCGCCGATCAGATAGGCCGCGGAGTTGGCGGCAGTGCGCCAGCGGTGCGAGCGCAGCACCGATTCGTGGTGGCCGTGGGTGTAGACGGCGGTCTCCTTCGGCATGGCTGTGCGTCCTCTCTCGGAGCGTGATGCGAAGCGCTGAGCGATGCGCCAACCGTACGCCGAGATGTCGTATGGTGAGATGGGCGTCTTGATATCTGGACTCATCACGGGCTCACCGAGGCATCGGGCAGTAGACGGTCAGCGCCTCAGGCAGCTTGTCGATCACCAACTCCCTTTGACTGTGCGCCACTTCGCCGTCGTATGCATAAGGCGTTCCCGGGGTCAGGCCGGCGATCCGGACCTTTCGAAGTCGTACCGCCGCATGAACGGGGGAGCGGGTCAAGGGGCCCGCGACCGCAGCCGCGAGGAGACGGAGGCCGGGTGTGCGACCGCCGTGCACCACCCGGACGTCCAGCAGTCCGTCCGCGAGATTGTGGCGCCGGCCCGGCGCCGGGCCCACCCGCCGGAACAGGCCGTTTCCCACGAACAGCAGCCACAACGGGCGCCGCTTGCCCTGAAGTTCGGCCTCCAGCGGGCGTTCGCCGCGCAACACGTGGAGCGCCGCCACAACGCCTGCAGGCCAGCCGCCGATGCGTGGCGCCCAGCGCTCGCGGGTCCGTACCAGCTCCGGATAGGTGCCCAGACTGAAAGCGTTGAGGAAGTAGCCGGGTGCGCTGCCCGGCCCGTCCGGGCCCGGCCGGAAGCGGCCCAGGTCCACCCGTACCGCATCACCCGCGACCAGTGCGGTGCACACGTCGTCCACCGTCTCGATGCCCAGGTCGTAGGCGAAGTGGTTGAGGGTCCCGCCGGGGAACACCGCGAGCGGCACACCGTGCGCGGCGGCGACCGAAGCGGCGCTGTTGACCGTGCCGTCGCCCCCGCAGATCCCGAGCGCACGGCCCTGTCCGGCTGCCTTTTCCAGCTCGTCGGAGAGCTCGCCGGGCGCGCACTCCACCACCTCGGCGAGCGGCAGCGCGTCCCGTACCAGCGAGGCCGTGGCCGTCGCCGAGCCGGACTCCTGATTGGCGACGACCACCAGGCCCCGGCCGCCCGGCAGGGCCGGCGCGTGGGCGGGCGGTCTGCCCGGCGCGGGCAGCTGTCCACGCGTCGGTACGACACCGCGCAGCGCGAACGCGGCTCCTATGCCGAGCGCGGCACCGGCCAGCACATCACTCGGATAGTGGACTCCCGTATAGACGCGGGAGGCGGCGACGGCCAGTGCGAGCGGGGCGACCGCCGCGCCCCAGCCCTTCGATTCGAGGGCGACGCCCGTCGCGAAAGCCGCCGCCGACGCGGCATGCCCGGACGGGAAGGAGGTGGTGAACGGCTGGCGGGTGAGCCGACGTATCACCGGAACGGCGTCCAGTGCCGGCCGCTCCCGGCGCACCACGCCTTTCCCCACGGTGTTGATCGCGGCCGAGGCCACGGCCAGCGAGGCCACCCCGCGGAGCGCGGCGCGCCGGGCCCGGGCGCTGCTGCCGAGGGCCGCCATGCCCGCCGCGGCGCCGAACCACAGCAGCCCGTGATCGGCGCTGCGGCTGAGCCGTGGCAGTACGGGGCCGGCGCCCGGCCAGTGCCGGCCGGCCACGCTCCGGAAGACGGCGAGATCGCGCCGGTGCAGCCAGATGCGGAGTCCGGTGGGGGAGGGGGCGGAGGATGCGCTGCTCGGTGACGACATGGCAGTGCGGATACCCCTTTCGGCAGGGTCGAAGCAGCAGGCACGCTCGCGCGCGGCTCTCCGGACGGAGACAGTGGTCCCATGGCATCTCACTCCTCTTCCGACCGCGACCTGCTCGACCGCCACGCCGAGGCGCTCCAGCTCTTCACCGACCGGGTGCACGCCGTGCGCGACGACCAGTGGTCCGCGCCGACGCCGTGCACCGAGTGGTCCGTCCGCGATCTGGTCGCCCATCTCACGTCCGAGCAGCTGTGGGTTCCGCCGCTGGTCACGGAAGGGCTTACGGTCGCCGAGGTCGGTGACGCCTACGACGGTGATGTGCTGGGCGACGACCCCGTTGCCGTCTGGGACCGTGCGGCGGCAGGGGCGCGCGAGGCGTTCGCGGCACCGGGGGCGTTCGGTCGGACCGTGAACCTGTCGTACGGGGACACCGCCGCCGACGCGTACTGTGCGCAGATGGTGAGCGATGCGGTGGTGCACTCCTGGGACCTGGCCCGGGCGATCGGTGCGGACGAGGGGCTGCCCGAGGATCTGGTCGCCTTCACGCGGCGCGAGGTCGCACCGTATGCGAAGGGGCTTTCGCAGACCGGTCTGTTCGCCCCGGCCGTCAGGACCGAGAAGGACGCCGACCCGCAGACTCAGCTGCTCGCACTCCTGGGGCGGCGGGTCTGACAAAAACGCGGTAAACGGGTCACATCGGCACGCCGGCAGGGTATCGGACCGGGTCGGCGGCATTGCCGTGGCAAGTGCGCTGCGATTAGCCTGTGTTCGCGATTCCGGTCACTGGTCGGAGTGTCGAACATGAGAGGTGGGTGCACGACCATGGGGCGACTCGTCCCTGCGGTGACGCGGGCCCTGGACGTACTCGAACTCTTCCTCCACGGGGACGGAACACTCTCCGCGCCCGAGGTCACCCGCAGGCTCCAGCTGCCGCGCACCACCGTCCACGAACTGCTCACCACCCTCGCCGCCCGCTCCTACCTGGTGGCGGTCCCGGAGCAGCCCGGCCGTTACCGCCTCGGCGTCCGTACCTACCAGCTCGGCAGCCGGTACGCCGAGCAGCTCGACCTCGCCGCCGAGGGGCAGCAGGTGGCCCGGGAGGTCGCCGAGACGTGCGGCGAGACGGTCCATGTGGCGATCCTGGAGGACGCCGACGTCATCTATATCGCGAAGGTGGACTCCACCCATGCGGTCCGGATGGTTTCCGCGGCCGGACGCAGGCTGCCCGCCCACTGCACCTCCGTCGGCAAGATGCTGCTCGCCGCGCTGCCCGACCGGGAGCTCGACGCCCGGCTCGACGGCCGCGAACTGACCGGAATGACTCCCGACAGCATCACGGACCCCGCCGAGCTGCGGACCGTCCTCGCAGCCGTCCGGGAGCGGGGCATCGCGGTGGAACACCGTGAGTCCAACCCTGATGTGAGCTGTGTGGCGGCTCCGGTGCGGGACCGGTCGGGCCGGGTCGTCGCCGCGCTGTCCATCTCCGTGCCGATGATCCGCTGGACCGAGCAGCGCGAGGAGGAGTTGGCGGTCCTCGCGGCCGACGGCGCCGATGCCCTCTCCGGTCGGCTCGGGCACCACGCGAGGGGGAAGTGATGCGCGGCCCGCGCCCCGAGGTGGCGGTGCGGGAGCACGCCGAGCTCGGTGAGGGCCCTACCTGGGATCCGGCCACCGGGCGGCTGATCTGGGTCGACATCCTCTCGGCCCGCGTCCACACCTACGACCCGGTGAGTGGCCGCCGTACGGTCATGGCCACCGAACAGCACGTCGGAGCGGCGAAGCCGCGGGCCGGCGGCGGTCTTGTGGTCAATCTGCGCGACGGCATCGGCCTGTACGACCCCGACGGTTCCTTCCGCTGGCTGGTCCACGACCCCCAGCCCGGACGGCGAGGCAACGACGCCGGTGTCGCGCCCGACGGCGCGCTGTGGGCGGGCACCATGCGCTACAACGAGGCGGAGACCGGCGGCAGCCTCACCCGCGTCTCGCCCGACGGCACGGTCACTCCGGTGCTGCCTGTGGTGGCGTGCAGCAACGGCACCGGATGGAGCCCCGACGGGCGGCTCATGTACTACATCGACACCCCGACGGGCCGCATCGACGTCTTCGACTTCGACGGTGAACACGCCGTGAACCGGCGGACGTTCGCCACCGTCGAGGGAGGATCGGGTTTCCCGGACGGGCTGACGGTCGATGCCGAGGGAGGCGTCTGGGTCGCCCTCTGGGACGGCGCCGCCCTGCGCCGCTACACGGCGGACGGCGCACTGGACCGGACCGTCGAACTGCCGGTACGGCGCCCGACCGCCTGCGCGTTCGGCGGTGCTGACCTGCGCGACCTGTACATCTCCACAGCCCGGACGGGAATCGGCTCCCCGCATCCGCTGTCCGGTTCGCTGCTGGTGCTGCCGGATGCGGGACAGGGAATGCCCGGGACTGCCTTCGCGGGCTGAAGCGGACGGGGGCGATCCCCGAAGGAATCGCCCCCGTCTCGGGCTACCAGTGCCCCTCCCGGCAGGCTTTGCCCCGTCGCACCGCCCGGCATGCCCTCCTCCAAGGCCTTGAGGGCCAGGGGGGACCCCCTTCCGCGTCGGCCAAGAGCCCTGGTGCCTCCTTCGCCAAGCTCTCCACTCCGTTCGAGAGGGGAGACCCCATCCGAGGACTTCAGGCCGCGTTGCGTCGCACGCACCGGACGACGCTCCTCATGGGACACACATTGCCGGGCACGGCACTAACCCGCGAAACGGCGCAGCGCTCCCGGCAGCCGGGAGCCGAGCGGGGACATGTTCCCGCCGGCGCCGTGCCGGGCCAGCAGATCGAGGGCCAGCCGGCCCCGGCGCACCCGCTCGCGGGCCGTGTTCAGGGCGGCGTCGCGCAGCTGTGCACCGTACGGATAGATGCCGGGCGCCCTGGACAGGCCGAACTTGAGATAGATCGGCGCGCCGCGACGGATCAGCTCCGCCGCCTCGTACATCCGCACATAGCCGCCCAGGTCGTCCGGCGCCTCGATGTACAGGTCCATCGGAGCGCCCGACACCCGCCGGATCTCGGTGAGATGAGCAAGTGTCAGATCTGACGGGATATTGATCGAGTCGGCGCCGAGCTGTTCGTGGACCGCGTACGAGGCGGGGTTCACCGGGCCGATGAGCGCCGACACCTTGAAGGTCGTATCGGCGGGCAGCACGCCCCGTACCCGTAGTCTGTGCAGCGTCCAGAGCACCCCTTCGTCCGCGACGAGCAGGCACTTGACGCCCAACTCCGATGCCCGCAGGGCGTCTTCGACACATCCGGCCAGTGCGTCATGACCGCGGGCGCGCAGCCCCGCTCCGCCCGAGTCGGTACGCGTGGAGGCGCCGGTGTCCCAGCTGCCGCGCGGCCCGGTGAAGAGGCAGAGTTCGATGTCGCGTTCCGCGCAGCCCTCCACCATCTCGGTGATCTCGGCGTCGCTCAGCATCCAGATGCCGCTGCCCTGGCTGATCCGGTGGACCGGCACATCGAGCCGCGAGGACTCCTTCAGGACGACGGCGAGCGCCTCGGGCCCCTCGACGGACGGGATCTCGGTCCGCCAGGTGCCCCCGTCGGGGAAGGCGTACGAAGAGGTGTCGGCCGGGTCGGCGGCGGGCGCATCCATCCCGAGCGCGGTGAGCGCGGGTTCGCCGGGGCGACGGACGGACGAGTCGGATGAGGTCATGAGTGACCCTTCATGTTCGATATGTCGGACGTGGTTCGAGTTCCGGGGCGCGCGCCAACTGCCGGTAGCTGAAAGGGGAATTACGGGCGAAGAAGCACCTTTCCCGTCCCGGGATCTCCGCCCCCGACCAGAGCCACGGCTTCCGCGAACCGGTCCAGGGGGAACTCGTGCGTGATCAGCGCCGCCGGATCCAGCAGTCCGGCGGTGAACGCCCGTACCGCATACGACCAGGCCGCCGACGACGCGCCGAACACGCTGCGCACGGTGAGCTGGCTCAGCGACAGATGAACCGGATCGATACCGACGGCTCCCGGCGCGAACATGCCGGTGAGCACCACCCGGCCGCCGCGCCGCGCCAGCAGGCACGCGTCGGCGGCGGTGGGCGGCGCGCCGGCCGTCTCCACGACCAGGTCGTAGCGGCCGTGCACCTCCGTGGCCTCCTCGGGGGCGCGGGCCTCACCTGCCCCGAACGACCGTGCCTGTCCTGCCCGTTCGCTCCGTGGGTCGATCACTGTCAGCTCGCCGGGGGACAGTGCGGACAGCAGCTGCACGGCGAGCAGCCCGAGCGTCCCGGCGCCCACCACGGCGACCCGCTCGCCCGGCTCAGGGGCCCCGGCTCGCACTGCCGCCGCCACCACCGCGGCCGGTTCCAGCAGGGCGGCGGCGCGCAGATCCGCGTCGTCGGACAGGGGGTGCAACAGCCGTGCGGGGACCACGACATGGTCGGCGAATGCCCCGGGCCGGGTGAAGCCCGTCTCGTCGTACCCCGATGTGCAGAGCGAGGTCTCGCCGCTCCGGCACCGCTCGCAACTGCCGCAGGACCGGAAGCCCTCGGCGACCGTCCGCCGTCCGAGCAGCGCCGGATCGACGCCCGCGCCCAGGGCGTCGACCACGCCCGACCACTCATGGCCGGGCACCACCGGGTAGCGGACATAGCCCGGGTTGCGATGGCCGTCGTACACCTCGCGGTCGCTCATGCAGATCCCGGCCGCGGCGACCTGTACCCGGATCTCACCGGGGCCGGGCTCCGGAAGGGGGCCGGTGGTCAGGGTGTGCTCGCCGGGGCGTTCGACCGTGATCGCCCGCGAGTGGGAGGAGCTCACTTGGGCTGCCTCTTCTCCCAGCCGTCCGCCCACAGGTCGAACCGGGCCTGCTGCTGGGGGAATTCGGCTGCGGCGTCCACATCGAGCTCAACTCCGAGACCCGGAGCATGGGAGAGCTCGAAGCAGCCGGTTTCGGGGTCGACCTGCGGGGCGCCCTTGACGACCTTCTTGATGTCGGCGTCCGCGAAGTCATTGAAGTGTTCAAGGATCTTGAAGTTGGGTGTACAGCCAGCCAGTTGGAGGCTGGCCGCGGTCAGTACCGAGCCACCCACATTGTGCGGTGCGATGAGTGTGTAGTGGGTCTCGGCGGTCGCGGCGAGCTTGCGCGTCTCCAGGATGCCGCCGATGTGGCCGAGGTCCGGCTGGATGATGTCGGCCGCCTGTGACTCGAACAGCTCGCGGAACTCGATCCGGTCGTGGATGCGTTCACCGGTCGCGATCGGCAGGTCGACCTTGTCGGCCACCTTGCTGAGCGCCTTGAGGTTCTCGGGCGGCACCGGCTCCTCCAGCCAGGCCGGCCGGAACGGCGCCATCTCGTGTGCGATCCGCACGGCGGTGGACGGGCTGAACCGCCCGTGCATCTCCAGCATCAGTTCGGCGTCCGGGCCGATGGCATCCCGTACGGCCTCGATCAGCGACACCGCGTACCGGGTCTCCTGCTGCCCCAGTTCGAAATGACCGGTCCCGAACGGGTCGATCTTCAGGGCGCGGTAGCCGCGCTCGACGACTGCCCGAGCCGCCTTGTGGTACGCCTCCGGGGTGCGCTCGGTGGTGTACCAGCCGTTCGCGTACGCCTTGACCCGGTCGGTGACCTTTCCGCCGAGCAGCTGCCAGACGGGGACGCCGAGCGCCTTTCCCTTGATGTCCCAGCAGGCCATCTCGACGACCGCGATGCCGGACATCACGATCTCCCCGGCCCGCCCGTAGTCGCCGTACTTCATCCGGCGTACGAGGTCCTCCACGGCGAAGGGGTCGGAGCCGGCGATGTGGTTGGCCTCCGCCTCGCGCAGATAGCCGACGAGTGCATCGGTACGGCCGAGCATCCTGGTCTCGCCGACGCCGGTGAGACCCTCGTCGGTATGGACCTGGACGTAGGTGAGATTGCGCCAGGGCGTGCCGACGACATGTGTGCTGATTCCGGTGATGCGCACGGGAGTTGCCCCTCGACTTGTTCGATATTTCGTCATGCGTTCGAAATCCTGGCGTGACCGTAATGACGCTGCGGGGCGAGTGTCAATGGGGCCGCAGGGTCCGGGTTCGGTTCCCCGCCGAGGCCGAACCCCTGCTCGGACAGTCCGGCCGCGACCCCGGGCGACGCACGGGCGCCTCTGCCGGGCGGGCGGTCTCGCTCAAACCTCCGTATAAAGGGCCCTGGGAGCGAGACGGTACAAGGCAGGGCGAGCCGGAGCCGGACAGGTGACGGAGCGGCAGCGAAGGAGACCCGGGATGGCGCGGGAGCGGACCGAGCGGGCCGGGCCGGCCGGGGATGCCGGGCGTGCCCCGTGGACCCCTCGGGAGGATCGGGGACCCGTACGCTACGGGCCGCCCGCCCCTGATCCGGGGCTGCCCGTGCTGCCCGAGCTGGCCGGTGTGCTCGCCGCGGCAGCCGGGCGCAGCGAGCCCGAACCGACCGGTGGCGGCGAACCCCTGCGTGAGGCGGCCGCCGCCTACTGGGCCCGGCGCGGGCTGCGCGGCGGACCTGAGTACATCGCCGCCGCCCCCGGCGCCTCGCCGCTGCTGCTCGCCCTGATCGCCGCGCACGGAGGTGATGTCCTCACGCCGCGCCCCTGTCCCGCCACCTGGATCCCGCAGGCCCGGCTGCTGGGCAGGCCTGCCTACCATGTGCCGACCCCGGCCGAGTGCGGCGGCGTGCCCGACCCGTACGCACTGCTGGAGACCGTACGAAGGGTGCGTGCCGAAGGCGGCCGGCCCCGGCTGCTGCTGATCTCCGTCGTCGACGACCCGACCGCCACCGTCGCCCCACCGGAACTCGTCCGCGAGGCGTGCGAGGCAGCCGTCGCCGAGGGGATGCACATCGTGAGCGACGAGACCTGGCGCGACACCCTCCACCGCCCCCACGACACGGTCCTGCTCAGCCCCGCCGAGATGTGCCCCGACGACGTCACGGTCGTCTGCGATCTGGCCGGGGCGCTGACCCCGTCCGCCTGGCCGGTCGCGGTCGCCAGATTCCCGGACACCGAACGGGCGGCGGTGCGGCACGCCCGGACCCTCGACATCCTCACCGCTCTCGGCGCCCACGTCGCGGGCCCGGTCGCCGTAGCGGCCGCCCACGCGCTGACCGAACCGGAGGCCGTCACGGCCCGGGTCCGCCGGGCCGCCGCCCTGCAGGCGCAGGTCGCCGCTGCGGCCCACCGGGCGGTGCTCGCCTCGGGCGCGCTGGCCCGGCCCCCGCAGGCGGGCCGTCATCTCTACGCCGACCTGGGGCCGCTCCGGGCCCGGCTGGCCACTCGCGGCGTCACGGACTCCCTGGAACTGGAGGAGTACCTCACCGAACGCCTCGGCGCGCCCACTCCCGGCGGCCACCGCTTCGGGGACGAACTGGGCGCGCTGCGGGTGCGGCTGGGCACCGGACCGTTGCTCGGATCAACCCCCGAGCAGCAGATGGAGTCCCTCACTGCGGTGGAGCCCCTGAAATTGCCGCATGTCGCCCGAGCGCTGAGCATTTTCGGAACAGCCCTCGACGAACTCCGGTGAAGAACCGAACTCCGATGACGTACGCGCCGACGTGCCGACGACGTGCCGGCATACGTGAGCACTGACGTACCGACGACGCTTTCCGGGACGGGAGTCCTTCGATGACGGAACAGACCGAGCGCTCCGGTGCCGGGGCCGCGCATTCGGCCCCTCTCGGCGTGATCGTCCCGCCGCGCCCCCTCGGTGAGGTGCGGGTCTGGCCCGCCGGCTTCGCAGACCGGCTCACCGCCCCGCTCCCGGGTGTCAGGGGCATGCCCAGACTGGCCCGCGAGCGTGCCATGCGGCCCAACGCGGAGGGGCTGCGCGGCATCCATCGACTGCCGTACGCCCCCGAACCGCTGCCCGCCACCGACGCGGGCACGACCTCCGTCACCTGGGCCGGGCATGCCAGCTGGATCATCCGCACCGGCGGGCTGACCATCCTCACCGACCCCGTCTGGTCCCGCCGCATCCTCGGCACACCCGCCAGGATCACGCCCGTCGGTGTCCGCTGGGAGGACCTGCCGCCCGTCGACGCGGTCGTCATCAGCCACAACCACTACGACCATCTCGACGCCCCCACCCTGCGCAGGCTGCCGCGCGACACGCCGCTGTTCGTCCCCGCCGGGCTCGGTCAGTGGTGCCGTCGCCGCGGCTTCTCCTGCGTCACCGAGCTCGACTGGTGGGAGTCGGCGGTGCTGCGCGGTGTCCGTTTCGACTTCGTGCCCTCCCACCACTGGTCCAAGCGGACCCTCACCGACACCTGCCGCTCCCTGTGGGGCGGCTGGGTCGTCAAGGCCATCGGCGGCGGCGACGGGCCGCGGGTCTACTTCGCAGGGGACAGCGGCTACGGGCACTGGTTCACGGAGATCGGCCGCCGCCACCCCGGGATCGATCTGGCCCTGCTGCCGATCGGGGCGTACGAACCGCGCTGGTGGCTCGGCGACGTGCACACCGACCCCGAAGAGGCCGTGCAGGCGTACGAGGATCTCGGCGCCCGCGCGATGGCGCCGATGCATTGGGCGACGTTCCTGCTCTCCGCCGAGCCCGTTCTCGAACCGCTCACCCGGCTCCGTAGCGCCTGGCAGCGCGCCGGACATCCACGCGAACGCCTGTGGGACCTGCCGATCGGTGGCTCCCGGCTGCTGGACGGGACCCATGCCCCGCAGGCACTCCGCACCCCGCACACTCCCCGGGCGCCCCGGGGCATCAGTGGCTGAACCGGGCCCGTATCCTGCGCCACACCGCGGGAGTACCGCTGATCAGCAGCGTCAGACCGACCGCCGCGACCACACCCTGCCACGGCTCCGGGAACAGCGAACCGCCCAGAATGCCGATCAGCTGATACGTCGCCGCCCACGCCAGACAGGCCGGTATGTCAGCGCGCGCGAACCTCCGCATCGGCATGCGCCCCAGCAGACACGCCAGCATCACCGGAATCCGCCCGGCCGGCACCAGCCGCGACAGCACCAGCACCACCGCGCCGTGCTCGTCCAGCTTCTGCTGCGCCTGCGCAAGCCGCTCCGGCGCCGCCCGGTCGCTGATCGCCCGCAGCCACTTCGAGCCGTTCTTCGACCGCACCCCGCGCTGCCCCAGCCAGTACAGACAGATGTCCCCGAGGAACGCCGCCGACGCCGCCACCCCGAACACCACGAGCAGCGCGAACGGGTCCGTCTGGTGGAACGCCACCACGGCCGCCGAACTCACCAGCGCCCCCGTCGGCACCACCGGCACCAGTGCACCCAGTGCCACCAGCAGGAACAGGGACGGATAGCCGACGGCCTGCTGCGTCGACTCAGGGGGCAGCTGCCCCACGACCTGCAGGATCACCTGGCGGCCTCCGGCCGCACATGCTCGCCGTGGGTCAGCCGGTGCACCGCCACGTCCGGCGCCAGCAGCGCCGCCTGCCGGACGAACTCGTCACCCGGTGAGTGGAACTCGTGCGGCCGGACCCCGTCCATCCCGATCGGCCAGTACGTGCCGTAGTGCACCGGCACGGCCGAGCGCGGCGCCAGCCGGGCCAGCGCCTGCGCGGCCCGGCCCGCGTCCAGATGACTGTGGCCGAGATACGGGCCCCAGCCGCCGACCGGCAGCAGCGCCACATCCACCGGGCCGACGGCCTCCGCCATGTCGTCGAACAGCCCGGTGTCGCCGGCGAAGTACGTACGGGCCTCGCCCTCGACGACATAGCCCAGCGCGGGGGAACGGTGCGGGCCCACCGGGAGCCGCCGGCCGTCGTGCTGCGCCGGGACGGCCCGTACCAGAACCTCACCCACGCGTACCTCGTCCCCCGCCGCCACCTCGGTGATCCGCAGCCCGCGTACGCGGCGCAGCATCCGCAGTCCCGGTACGGAACGGACGGCGCCCACCGGCACGATCAGCCGGGTGCCGGGGGCGAGACGGGCCAGCGACGGCAGATGCAGGTGGTCGGAGTGCAGATGGGAGACGAGGACGACGTCCGCGACGGTGGCCTCGGGGCCCGGAAGCGCACCCCGGCGACGACGCAGATGCGCGAAGCGGCGTACGAAGAGGGGGTCGGTCAGGACGCGGACTCCGGAGTCCTCGATGGTGCAGGTGGCATGACCCCACCAGGTGACTTCCACCGGCACCGTCTGTCTCCCGTCCGCCGTGGCTCTCTGTTCCGGTCCCTTGAGCGTAGTGCCGGAGCGGGTGTGGGCGGATGCGTCCGGCCGCCGGCCCGAAGAGGAGTCCTCAGAGCCTGTCGGGTGACCTCTGATCGGGCGGCCACGCCCTGGCACGCACGCTTCCCGCGTTGCCGAAATGTCCTAGTAGCTCCGCTACGAGGACATCCCGCCGCCTTGGAATCGCACGCACCAGACCGCGTCCGCTATCCGATCGAAGGTCACCCGACAGGCTCTCAGTCCGTCAGCCCCAGCGCCCCCGCTGCCTGGATCGCCAGCCAGACCTCCGCCAGCGCCCCCGTCGACGCCAGATCGCGGTCGGCCAGCGCACCGAATCGCCGCAGCCGGTACGTCAGGGTGTTCGGATGGATGTGGAGCGCGGCCGCCGCCGCATCCGTGCGGCGGTCGCGCTCCATCCAGGTGCGGGCGGAGACCAGCAGCTGCGAATCGTGCGCCTCGTCGTAGCGCAGCACCTCACCGAGGACGTGCTCGACCAGCGCGGTCAGGACCGCCGGGTCGTCGGGCAGCCAGCGGCCCATGGAATCGTCCCCGTAACGGATCACCGGGCGGCCCGACTCGACGGCCTTCGAGACCGCCCAGAGCGCCTCGCGCTGCGCGACCCGCAGCGCAGCGCCCGGCAGGAACGGGCGACTCATCCCGGCCGCCACGCCCGGCAGCCCGCCGATCTCCACGGCCAGCTGCGGCGCCCCGAGGACATAGCGGTCCTCGCCCCGGGTGAGCAGCAGGTGCGGATGGTCCTGGAGGCAGCGCAGCAGCGCCTCGTCCGTGGTCTGCCGGACCACGAGCAGCACGGTGTCGCCCTCGATCGCATGCCGGGCGAGCCTGCGCCGTGCCGCTTCCGGGTCGAGGACCTCCTGCAGCAGCTCGGCAAGGGTCTCCGCGCCCTCGCGGCGCAACGTCTCGCGCTCGTTGCGCACCATCGCGACCCGCAGCGCAGCCACCGTGGCGATGTGCTGGACGACGGCGAGTCCGGCGGGCTGGGCGCCCTCCCGTTCGTACGCGACAAGGAACCCGGCCGGACCGCCGGGCGCCGGCACGGGCAGCACGAATCCGCCGGGGATGGTCGGAGGGGCGTCGACCGAGTCGGGCAGGACGCCCGGATCGGGCGCCGGTACGCCCGGCAGGAGGGGGCGCCCCTGCGGCGTGCAGAGGTACACGTCGTATCCCGAGAGGCGTTCGAGGCGGCGCAGCAGCGTGGGTGTGTCGAGGTCCTCGGCCACCAGCCAGCGCAGCGAACCGAAGACCTGCAGCTGGGCGCCGAGCCGGTGCCGGGCATCCTCCTGGACCGATGCGGCGACCTCCTGGGCCACCGCGATGAAGGGGACGGCGAGCGGGACCTCGAGGACCGGGAAGCCCCGCTCCTCGGCCGCCCGGAAGAACGCGTCGTGCAGCGGGGGCATGTGCAGCTGCGCCGAGAGGGCCAGCGCGGAGACTCCGGCGTCGTCCAGCCGCTCCAGATACGCGCGCTGCCCGGCGGCGGTCCTGGGGACCGCCAGGCCCGTCGTCATGATGACCTCGGCGCCGAGCAACCAGGGTGTCGGATCGGCCAGTTCGCTCGCGTGCGCCCAGGAGACCGAGCGGCCCAGACCGCTGCTGCCCGCCTTCACCGTGAGCTGGAGCGCGGGGTAGGAGAGAAGATCCTCAACGGTGAGTTTGTCGCTGGCCACAGACAACAGCCTATCCCTTTGTGACTTTCACAATTGCCGCGCACGGTTCGGGACCACAAACTGAGGGGCCAGTCCCCGCGCATGAACAGTAGGTGGAGCGCCCGTGACTTCCTCGATCACCGAAGTCGAGACCAACGGGGTCGAGCGGATACCCGAAGCGGATCGCACCGCCCGTCCCCTCGACCTCTTCCGGCTCGCCTTCGGCGGTGCCAACACCTTCGCCACCTGTGTGCTCGGTGCGTTCCCGATCCTGTTCGGGCTCTCCTTCTGGCAGGGACTGGCGGCGACCGTGCTGGGGCTGCTCGTCGGCGCCCTGCTGCTCGCCCCGATGGCGCTGTTCGGCCCGACGAACGGCACCAACAACGCCGTCTCCTCCTCCGCCCACCTGGGCGTGCACGGCAGGATCGTCGGCTCCTTCCTCTCGCTGCTCACCGCGGTCGCGTTCTTCTCGATCTCCGTGTGGTCCTCGGGTGACGCACTCGTCGGCGGAGCCCACCGGCTCGCCGGTCTCCCCGAGTCCGACGTGAGCTACGGCGTCGCCTACGCGATCTTCGCCGGGCTGGTGCTCGTCGTCTGTGTCTACGGCTTCCGGTTCATGCTGCTGGTCAACAAGATCGCGGTCATCGCGGCCTCGGCGCTCTTCGTTCTCGGCGCCTTCGCCTTCGCCGGAGACTTCGACCCGGGGTACGCGGGAGCCTTCGCCTCGACCGCGGACCCGCTCTTCTGGCCGGCCTTCATCGGCTCCGCGCTGATCGTCCTGTCCAACCCGGTCTCGTTCGGCGCCTTCCTCGGCGACTGGTCGCGCTACATCCCGACCGCTACGCCGCGCCGCCGGGTCATGGGCGCCGCGTTCCTCGCCCAGGTCGCCACCCTGCTGCCGTTCCTCTTCGGCCTGGCCACCGCTTCGATCATCGCCGCCAAGGCCGCGAAGTACGTCGACCCGGCCGCCCCCAACTACGTCGGCGGACTGCTCGCCATCTCGCCCGGCTGGTACTTCCTGCCGCTCTGCCTGATCGCCCTGATCGGTGGCCTCTCCACCGGCACGACCGCGCTGTACGGCACCGGGCTCGACGTCTCCAGCGTGTTCACGCGCTTCAGCCGGGTCCAGTCGACGTTCTTCATCGGGGCCCTGTCGATCGCCTTCATCTTCGTCGGCCGGTTCGCGCTCAACCTCGCGCAGTCCATCTCCACCTTCGCCACCCTGATCATCACGTGCACGGCCCCGTGGATGATCGTCATGGCCCTCGGCTACTTCACCCGGCGCGGCTGGTACGACGCGGACGCCCTCCAGGTCTTCAACCGCCGTCAGACCGGTGGACGCTACTGGTTCAACCACGGCTGGAACTGGCGCGGCATGTCCACCTGGGTCATCTCGGCCGTCGTGGCGCTCCTCTTCACCAACCTGCCCGGCCAGTTCGTCGGCCCGCTCGGCAACCTCGCGAACGGCGCGGACATCTCCCTGCCGGTCGGCCTCACCCTGGCGGCCGTGCTCTACCTCACCCTGCTCACCGTGTTCCCGGAGCCACGCGGGGTGTACGGGCCGGACGGACCCCGAATCGTCCGGGCGTCGGACACCGAGGTCCCGCCGATCACCGGCAGTACGGAGGAGCCCCTCGTCGCCGAACCCGCCGCCGCTCACTGAGCGCTCGCCCCGCCCGTCACCAGGAGCCACCCATGAGCACGACCGAGAACACCCCCGCCCAGGAGATCCGGGCCGCCGCCGACGCGCTCGTCGCCGCCTTCGCCGAGGGACGCCTCGACGACTACTTCGGTGCCTTCGCCCCGGACGCCACCTTCGTCTTCCACTCCACCCCGCAGCGGCTCGCCTCCACGGCCGAGTACCGAGCGCTGTGGCAGCAGTGGGTGGCCGAGGACGACTTCCGGATCCTGGCCTGCACCTCCACCGGACAGCTGATCCAGCACCTCGGCTCCACCGCCGTCTTCAGCCACGACGTCGAGACCAGGATCGCCACCCGGGCCGGCGAGGAGACCGTCCACGAGCGGGAGACGATCATCTTCGCCCGCGCCGAGGACGGCAGCTGGCCCGCCGTCCACGAGCACCTGTCCGCCCGCACCACTGGCTGACGGCACCGCCGCGCCGAACGTTCGCCCGCACCACCGGGTGACCACGAGCACCACCCGTACCGCCGCCCGACCATGAGAAAGACCGGTTCCATGAGCATCACGTTCCGCAATTACATCGACGGCGCCTTCGCGGACGCCTCGGACGGCCGCACGCTCGATGTCGTGAACCCCAGCACCGGCGAGGTCTACGCCACCTCCCCGCTCTCCGGCGCCGCGGACGTCGACGCGGCGATGGCTGCCGCCGCTGCCGCGTTCCCCGTCTGGCGCGACGCCACCCCCTCCGTGCGCCAGCTGGCCCTGCTGAAGATCGCCGACGCGATGGAGGCGCGCGCTGACGAACTCGTCGCCGCGGAGAGCCGGGACACCGGCAAGCCGCTCCACCTCACCCGCAGCGAGGAACTGGCCCCCGCCATCGACCAGGTCCGCTTCTTCGCGGGTGCGGCGCGGATGCTCGAAGGCCGCTCGGCCGGCGAGTACATGGAGGGGATGACCTCGATCATCCGCCGCGAGCCGGTCGGTGTCTGCGCCCAGGTAGCACCCTGGAACTACCCGCTCCTCATGGCGGTCTGGAAGTTCGCGCCCGCGCTCGCCGCGGGCAACGCCGTGGTCCTCAAGCCCTCGGACACCACCCCGGCCTCCACCGTGCTCATCGCCGAGATCATCGGCGGCGTTCTGCAGGAGCTGGAGCTGCCCCGCGGCATCTTCAACGTGATCTGCGGCGACCGTGAGACCGGCCGGACGATGGTCGAGCACCCCACCCCGGCGATGGCGTCCATCACCGGTTCGGTCCGGGCCGGCATCCAGGTCGCGCAGAGCGCCGCCAAGGACGTCAAGCGCGTCCACCTGGAGCTCGGTGGCAAGGCCCCGGCCGTCGTCTTCGAGGACGCCGACCTGGAGAAGGCGGTCGAGGACCTGATCGTCGGCGGCTTCTTCAACGCCGGCCAGGACTGCACCGCCGCGACCCGCGTCCTGGTCCAGGAGTCCGTCCACGACGCGTTCGTCGCCGCCCTCGCCAAGGCCGCGGCCGACACCAGGACCGGGCAGCCGGACGACGAGGACGTGCTCTACGGCCCGCTCAACAACGCGGGGCAGCTCGCCCAGGTCAGCGGCTTCATCGACCGCCTCCCCGCCCACGCCAGGGTCGAGGCGGGCGGCAACCGGGTCGGCGACAAGGGCTACTTCTACGCCCCGACCGTCGTCTCCGGTCTGCGGCAGGACGACGAGATCGTCCAGAACGAGGTCTTCGGACCCGTCATGACCGTCCAGTCGTTCACGGACGAGGCCCAGGCGGTGGAGTATGCGAACGGCGTCGACTACGCCCTCGCCTCCTCCGTCTGGACCAAGGACCACGCACGGGCGATGCGGATGTCCAAGAACCTCGACTTCGGCTGCGTCTGGATCAACACGCACATGGCGCTCGTCGCCGAGATGCCGCACGGCGGCTACAAGCAGTCGGGCTACGGCAAGGACCTCTCGGCGTACGGTTTCGAGGACTACACGCGCATCAAGCACGTCATGACCTCGCTTGGACACCTGCCCCTCCATGCGCCCCGCCCCGGGTCCCGCCCCGGCGCCGGGGCGCATGTGTGTGCCGGCATGTAGTTCTTCCGTCCTGACATACGCCTTTTTGTGCGGGAGTCGGAGAGGTAGGGTCGCCCGTACGCCGAGCACGGGGGGAACGCCCATGGAGGACGTACGGGTGGCGGCCATCGCCAGTCTCACGCCGTTGGAGGAGCTCGACAGCGACCCGTTCCTCGTGGACACGCGCAGCCAGCACGCCATGTGCGCCCGCTGGGCCGCCGACAAGGGCTATGTCGTCACGCGGCAGCTGCGGTTCTACGGGATGCGCTCCGACCACCACGCCCTGTGGGCGGATGTCGACGACGGCGACGTCCAACTCTTCGTGGCGCCCAACGACCGGGTGCTCGCGCGGGCACTCACCTCGGTGCCGGAGTTCGCCGCAGAGTGCGAGCGGCGAGGCGTACGCCTGGAGTTCGCCGGTCTCGACGAGCCGTCGTACAGCTCCCGCACGAAGGCGAGCGTGCACCGCAGGCTCTCCATGCCGACCGCCGGATACGACGGCTGCTGACCGTCGCACTCCCCGGGCTCCGTGCCGTGCGAACCTGCTGTGAAAGGCTGGGGCCGGGTCCGGAACGGCAGGGCCCGGACGTGTGAGGTGGGAACGGCGTGGGTGACGGGCGATGGCGTACGGCCGGCAGCGCCCTGATGCGGGTGATCGTGGTGTGGGCCGTCTCGACCCTCACCATGCTGGTGCTCGCCGGGATTCTGCCCGACTTCCAGCTCCAGTCGGACAACGGCGACAGCGTCACCAAGATCGCGTTCACCGCTGCCTGGGGCGCCGGCGCGTTCGGTCTGCTCTCCGCGCTGGTCTGGCCGGTCCTCGTGCGGGCGCTGCTCATCGTGCCCGCCCTCGTCCTCGGGATGCTGGTCTTCTTCCTCAACGGCTCGCTGCTGCTCGTCGCCCTGCGGCTCATACCGGACGGGCGCGGCGCCGCCAACCCGGAGACCGCGGTCGTCGTCGCCGCCGTGATGTCCGCCGTCGCCTCCGCGACCTCCACCGCGCTCGCCGTCCGCGACGACAACGCCTACCGCCGCAGGCTCTCCCGCCTCGCCGACCGGCGCCGCCGCCGCAGCGGCGCGGACGGCGGCCGCAGCGGACCGCCCGGCACGGTCTTCATCCAGCTCGACGGCGTCGGCCACGACGTCCTCGCGCGGGCCGCCGCGGGCGGTCTGATGCCCACCGTCGCGCACTGGCTCGCCGATGGGTCGGGCCACCGGCTCACTCCGTGGCGCACCGACTGGTCCAGTCAGACCGGCGCCAGCCAGCTGGGCATCCTGCACGGCAGCAATTTCGACATCCCCGCCTTCCGCTGGTACGAGAAGGAGACCGGCGACGTCGTGGTGTCCAGCAGACCCGCGAGCGCCCTCGAACTGCAGCGCCGCGCCATCGTCCGCACCCACGACGGCGGGCTGCTCACCCTCGACGGCGCCAGCCGCGGAAACCTGTTCAGCGGCGGCGCGGACCAGCTCGCCCTCGTCCTGTCGATGGCTGCCCGGCGTGGCAAGGGGCGCCGCTCCCGGGCCGGTTACTTCGCGTACTTCTCCGACCCGGCCAACGCCGTCCGTACCGCCCTGTCGTTCGTTGCCGAGGTCGGCCGGGAAATCAGCCAGTCGACCCGGGCGCGGATCCGGAAGGACGCGCCCCGGATCAAGCGCGGCGGGCTCTACCCCTTCATCCGTGCCTTCGCGACCGTCGTCGAGCGTGACGTGGTGGTCGCGGCGGTCATGGGGGACATGTTCGCCGGACGCACCGCCGTCTACGCCGACCTCGTCGCGTACGACGAAGTCGCGCATCACTCCGGGCCACACAGCCGGGACGCGGAGAAGGTCCTCGCGCGCCTGGACCGTTCGCTCGCCCTGATCGTCAAGGTCGCCGAACACACCCCGCGCCGCTACCGGATCGTGCTGCTCTCCGACCACGGACAGAGCCCTGGGGAGACCTTCGCCGGGGCGTACGGGCTGACGCTCAAGGACCTGGTGCGGGCGGGCTGCGGGCTGCCCGTGCCCCGGCGGGCGCAGCGTACGAAGAGCGGCTCGGAGGCCCGGGACGCGGTACGGACCGCCCTGCACCGGCCCGTCGAGGAAGGCGGGACGGACACCGCCGCGGCCCCGTCCGACCCGGTCGTTCTCGCCTCCGGCAATCTCGGCCTGATCTCCTTCCCCGACATCGACGGGCGCGCGACCCGCGAACAGCTCGACCGCCGCCATCCCGCGCTGCTGAGCACCCTTGCCAATCACCCCGGCATCGGCTTCCTGCTGGTCCGCAGCGAGCTGCACGGATCGGTGGTACTGGGGCGTGGCGGCGCACAGACACCGGTGTCGGAACTGGCGGACGGGGAAGGCCTGCTGGAACCGTTCGGCCCGGGCGCGGCGGACGCGGTGCGGCGCACCGACACCTTCCCGCATGTCGCCGATGTCATGGTCAACTCGATGTACGACCCCACCACGGGCTGTGTGCACGCCTTCGAGGAACAGATCGGCTCCCACGGCGGGCTGGGAGGTGAGCAGTCCCGGCCGTTCCTGCTCCACCCGCGCACCATGTCGGAGCCGATGGCCTCCCGCACATCGGCGGGACCGGGTGCGGACGGTGAGCTGGTGGGGGCCGAGCAGGTGCACGAGGTGCTGCGGCGCTGGCTGCGGGAGTGTTCCGGACCGCAGGTACCGCTGACTTCGGACGATGCCGATGATTCCGGCGGGGCGGACGGGACGGCGGCGGCAGCCGGCTGAGGAGCATTGTCAGTGGTGGACGGCAGGATGGTGTCCATGACGAACTCAGCTGTTGTGCTCGCCGATGCCGCCTCCTACGCCACCGCGGTCGAAGAAGCGTCGGCGGCCGCCGCCGCGTACTACGCCGGGGGCGAGAGCACGCTCGACGACGACGCGTACGACCGGCTGGTGCGCGGGATCGCCGCATATGAGGAGGAGCACCCGCAGGACGTGCTGGCCGCCTCGCCGACCGGCAAGGTGGCCGGCGGCGCCGCGGGCGGGGACGTACCGCACACGGTGCCGATGCTCTCCCTGGACAACGTCTTCTCCGCCGAACAGTTCGCCACCTGGACGGCCTCCCTGGAGCGCCGGATCGGCAGAGCGGTCGCCGCGTGGAGCGTGGAGCCCAAGCTCGACGGCCTCGCGGTCGCCGCCCGCTACCGGTCGGGCCGCCTGGAGCGCCTGATCACCCGGGGCGACGGCACGGCGGGCGAGGACGTGTCGCATGCGGTCGGCACCGTCGTCGGACTCCCGGAGCAGCTCGGCGAGCCGGTGACGATCGAGGTCCGCGGCGAGATCCTGATGACGAACGAGCAGTTCGAACAGGCCAACACGGTCCGCACCGAGCACGGCGGCGACCCCTTCGCCAACCCGAGGAACGGCGCGGCGGGCACCCTCCGCGCCAAGGACCGCCCCTACACGGTCGAGATGACGTTCTTCGCGTACGGCGCCCTGCCGCTGCCCGAGTCCGGCGAGCTCACCGGCACGCTGGCCGAACTCCCGCACAGCGAAGTCCTCGGGTACGTCGCCGGGCTCGGCGTGCACACCGCGGCCGATACGGACGTCGCGCCGCGCACCGTCACCACGGTCGAGCAGGTGCAGTCCCGGGTCGAGGAAATCGCTGCGCTGCGCGCCTCGTTGCCGTTCGGTATCGACGGCATCGTGATCAAGGCCGATCTCGCGGCCGACCAGCGCGAGGCCGGTTCGGGCACCCGGGCGCCGCGCTGGGCCATCGCGTACAAGCTCCCGGCCGTCGAGAAGGTCACCCGGCTCCTCGGCGTCGAGTGGAACGTCGGCAGGACCGGCATCATCGCCCCGCGTGCCGTGCTGGAACCCGTCGAGATCGACGGATCGACAGTCGGTTACGCCACGCTGCACAACCCCGCCGACATCACCCGCCGAGATCTGCGCCTGGGCGACCGGGTGATGGTCTACAAGGCCGGCGACATCATCCCCCGCATCGAGGCCCCGGTCGCCCATCTGCGGACCGGCGACGAGCAGCCCATCGTCTTCCCCGAGACATGTCCGCAGTGCGGTTCCGAGATCGACACGAGCGAGCAGCGCTGGCGCTGTGTCCGGGGGCGCGACTGCCGCCTCGTCGCCTCCATATCGTATGCGGCGGGCCGCGACCAGCTCGACATCGAGGGCCTCGGCGCGACCCGAGTCGTCCAGCTCGTCGACGCCGGCCTGGTCTCCGACTTCGCCGATCTCTTCACGCTCGAACGCGAGCAGCTGCTCGGCCTGGAGCGGATGGGCGAGACGAGCACCGACAACCTCCTGGCCGCCATCGAGACGGCGCGTACCCGCCCTCTCTCCCGGGTCTTCTGCGCCCTGGGCGTACGGGGCACGGGGCGCTCCATGTCGCGGCGGATCGCCCGCTACTTCGCCAGCATGGACCGGATCCGCGCCGCCGACGTCGACACTCTCCAGCAGGTCGACGGCATCGGCAAGGAGAAGGCCGCCGGGGTGGTCGCGGAGCTGGTCGAGCTCGCCCCGCTGATCGAGAAGCTGGTCGCCGCCCGGGTCACCATGGTGGAGCCCGGCGCGACGCCGCCGCCGGAGCCGGGCGAGGAGGGCACGGACGCGGCTGCAGCCGTCGCGGAGGGCGAGACGGCTGCCGAACGGCCGCTGGACGGAATGACCGTGGTCGTCACCGGGGCCATGACCGGAGCGCTGGAGAAGCTCTCCCGGAACCAGATGAACGAGCTGATCGAGCGGGCCGGCGGGAAGTCCTCGTCCAGCGTCTCAAAGCGCACCACGCTGCTCGTCGCCGGCGAGAAGGCCGGGTCCAAGCGCACCAAGGCGGAGGACCTCGGCGTGCGGATCGCCGCGCCGGACGAGTTCGCGGAACTGATCGCCGAGTTCCTGCCGTCGGAGGTGTGAGGGGCGGACCCGCGGGCGCCCGTCTGCGAGGGTGGGCCGGTGGGCGAGCCGAGCCCTTGGATTTTGCCTGAGAGTGGCTTTCTTTGCCTTCTTATTGCATAGTGAGGGCTCGGTCATGCCTCGCTATCAGCGAGCCGACGAGTGTGTGAACGGCTGCTGCGGCAGGCCGGGGGATGAGGGACGATGCATTCTCCGCACGACGGACGGCGACACGGCCGGTCCGTCCGCAACGGATACCGAGGTGTCACCCGCGGACTCGCCCTTGACCTCGGCAGTTCCCGCACCCGTGCCTGGATCCCCGGCCTCGGCATCGTCACCGACGCCGAATCCTCCGACGATCCCGACGGTGGGCGCGGTCACGGCCGTCCGGTCCGGCGCGGGCGCATCGTCGATCCCGAGTCCTGCGGCCGGATGCTCAGCCGCATCGCCGACACGGCACTGGGCGCCGACCGCAGCGAGACCCTGATCGTCCTCAGCCACCCGGTCCTCGCCGGGCCCGAACACCGCGCCGAGGCGCGGGAGCTCCTCGCCGCACTCGGGCCGACGAGTGTCATCGTGCTGAACAGTGCCAGAGCCGCCGCCGCATACGCCGGACCGCAGGACGGCGGCCCGCTGCTCGTCGTCGACATCGGCGCCGAGCTGACCGAAGTCACCCTCCTGGTCGACGGAATGGTCCGGGACGCCCGCCAGGCCGAGACCGGACTCAGCGACCTCGGACCCGCCGAGCCGCCCACCACCGTCGTCCGCACCGCACTGGACATGATCATGGAGATGTGGCAGCAGGACCGGCACGGCGCGGTCCTCGGAGCCCTGCGCAAGGGCCCGTTGCTCGCCGGAGGCGGTGCCCTGCGCCCCGACATCACCAACCGGATCGCGGTCCGCCTCGGGGTTCCGGTGCGGCTCGCCGACGACCCGGCCACCACGGTGGTCCGCGGCGCGGGGCTGATCCTCAGCTCCGCGCTCCGGCACGCCGCCGCGGCGCCGGCCCTGCCCGGCCCGGCGAGGTGACCCTCTTCCCGGGGCCGCCCCCGGGGAACACACCCGCGAGAGGGCGACCGGACAGCCCGGCACAGCGTACGGCGCGCCGCAGGCGTGCGACAGCGGCCCGTCAGGCCCTGGCCGTGTTCCTCCTCGTCGTGCTCACCGTCGTCGGCGGCGCCTCCGCGGCCGTCGCGGCCGCCGGAGCCGTAACGCCGCCACGCTCCCTGTCCGGTCCGTCGCCCGCCGCCGCCCACACGCCCGTCGTTCCGCCGCCCGCCCAGCACACCGACCGGACCGCCCGCCCCGGCCACCCGCACGACACGCGGCGGAACCGCACGGCAACGGCGACCGGTCACGACCGCACCGTTCTCCCGGCCGTTCCCCGCCCCTGGGTCGCCACCGACCACATCCGCATCCAGCACCAGCTCCCGCCGCCCGGCCCCGGCGGCGCCCTGCTGCCGGGGGCGCCCGGCATCCCCGTACCGCTTCCGGCCCGGCAACGGGCCCCGGATGCCCCCTCCCTCGCATCCGACCGCCCCCGCGTGGCGCTTCCCGGCGTACGCGGCCCTCCGAGGACGGACCGTTCCCCCGGCCACCGTTCTGCTCGACAGACCTGACGCCGCGTTCTCGCCGAGGTGAGTGCGGCAGGCGTCCCTCTCGGAGGATTTCCATGACTCGCGCCACCACGGTGCGAGCGGTTCTGGCTGCGGCCGTGCTGCTCGTTTCCGTGCTCATCACGCTGACCATGTCACCCAGACTCGGCCTCGATCTTCAGGGCGGCACCAGATTGGTGCTCCAGGCCAAGGACTCCGCCACCACGAAGGCGGACCGGGAGAGCACCGACCGAACCCTCGAGGTGCTCCGCCAGCGCATCGACTCGCTCGGCGTCGCCGAACCGACCCTGACCCGGTCCGGAGAGGACCGGATCATCGTCGAGCTGCCCGACGTCCAGGACCCGCGCAAGGCCGCCGAAGTCATCGGCAAGACCGCCCAGCTCAGCTTCCACGCCGTCCAGGGCCCCGGCACGGAACAGGAGAAGGGAAAGGCCACCGGGCTGACGCTGCCCGACGAGGAGGGGCGCCCTCTCGCCCTCGGCCCGGCCCGGCTCACCGGCGCGGGCGTCAAGGACGCCGGGGCCTCCTTCGACGCCCAGCAGGGCGCCGGCTGGACCGTTGCCCTCGACTTCCACAAGGGCGCGGGCCGGGACTGGACCCGGCTGACCGGCGAAGCCGCCTGTCATCCCGTTCAGGACGAACGGCGGCGGGTCGCGATCGTCCTCGACGACCAGGTGATCTCCTCGCCCCAGGTCGCCCCGTCCGTCGGCTGCAACGTCGGCCTTCCGTCCGGCTCCACACAGATCACCGGCTCCTTCGACGCCGACGAGGCCCGCAATCTCGCGCTGCTCATCAAGGGTGGCGCGCTGCCCCTTCCCGTCGAGATCGTCGAACAGCGGACCGTCGGTCCGACGCTCGGCGCCGACGCCATCGACGCCAGCGCCCAAGCCGCCCTCATCGGTGCCGCCGCCACCGCCCTCTTCATCACGTTCGTCTACCGGCTCTTCGGCGCCCTCGCCGCGGTGGCCCTGGCCGCGTACGGAGTCATCTCCTACGCCGCACTGGTCGCTCTCGGCGTCACTCTCACCCTCCCCGGACTGGCCGGATTCGTCCTCGCCATCGGGATGGCGGTCGACGCGAACGTGCTGGTCTTCGAACGCGCCAGGGAGGAGTACGCGGAACGTCCCGGCCGCTCCCTGCGCTCCGCGATGACCGCCGGATTCCGTAACGCCTGGAGCGCGGTCGCCGACTCCAACGTGACCACCCTGATCGCGGCCGGTCTGCTCTTCTTCCTCGGCTCGGGACCGGTCAAGGGATTCGGAGTCACGCTCGCCATCGGCGTTCTCGCGTCGATGTTCTCGGCGCTCGTCATCGCTCGTGCCCTCACCGAGATCGCGTCCCATTCGCGGTTCGTCAGCGACTACCGGGGTGTCAACGGCATCGCCCGCCCCGGCCGTGTACGGACCTGGCTGACCCGCCGTGATCCGCAGCTGTTCCGGTCCTCCCGCCGCTGGCTGCTGATCTCCACGGCTCTGATCGCGGTCGCGGTCCTCGGCATCGTCGTACGGGGTGTCAACCTGGGCGTGGAGTTCACCGGCGGCCGGCTCGTCGAGTACTCCACCAGCAGGCCCGTCGACGTCGAGACCGCCCGCACCGCCCTGGCCGGCGCGGGCTTCGGCGACGCCGAGGTCACCACGGCGGGCGCGGGCGACCTCTCCGTACGTACGGGAGACCTCAGCAACGACGAGGAGCACGCCCTGCGTGCCGCCCTTGCCGAGGAGGGCGGCCACACCACCAAGGTCCGCGACGAACTCATCGGCCCCAGCCTCGGCGACGAACTGCGGCGCAACGCGCTGATCGCGCTCGCCATCGCCGTCCTCGTGCAACTCGCCTATCTGGCGGTCCGGTTCCGCTGGACGTTCGCCCTGGCATCGGTTGCCGCGCTCGTCCACGACGTCATCGTTCTGGTCGGCGCGTTCGCCTGGCTCGGCCGCACCGTCGACGGCATCTTCCTGGCCGCACTCCTCACCGTCATCGGCTACTCCGTCAACGACTCGGTGGTGGTCTTCGACCGGGTCCGCGAACTGTGGGCGAAGGCGCGCCGCGTACCCGTGGCGACCGTCGCCAACCGCGCCGTCCTGCAGACCGTTCCCAGAACCGTCAACACCGGCATGGGCGCCCTCTTCATCCTGGCCGCCCTCGCCGTGCTGGGTGGTGACTCCCTCGCGGACTTCGCGCTCGCCCTGCTCATCGGCATCTGCGTCGGCACGTACTCCTCGGTCCTGACCGCCGTACCGGTCGCACTCGTCCTGGAGAAGAGCAGCAAGGCCCCGCCGCCCGCCCGCAAGCGGGCGCCCCGGCGCACCTCCGGCGCAGGGGCGAAACGCAGGGATCCGCTCGACAACGGGGCGCGCGTGTAACGGCTTCGCGCTCCCGCAGTGTGTGCCGCCCCCGCCCACCGCGGCGGGGGCGGCACACGTCGCGGCGGTCCTGTGTTCCGCACCCCGGTCGCGGCACAATCCTGATTCCGTCCCGGTGATTGGAGCGTGCCCATGCCCGTCATGCTGCGTGAGGCATGGGCCACCCTCGTACCGGACGTGACGGACCGGCACGGGCCGCTGCCGCCGCTGATGCTCGCCCTGACGGTCGTCACCGGGCTGGTGGACGCCGTCAGCTATCTGCAACTCGGCCGGGTCTTCGTCGCGAACATGACCGGCAATGTGGTCTTCTCCGGGTTTGCCTTCGCCGGGGCCCCTGGCTTCTCGCTCGCCGCGTCGCTCGTGGCGCTCGCCGCGTTCGCCGCCGGGGCGCTGCTCGGCGGCCTGGTCGTGCACCGCACCCGCACCCACCGGGGCAGGAACCTGCAGTACGCACTCCTCGCCGAGACGGCGTTCGTCGCGGCCGCCGTGATCGTCACCCAGGTGTCAGGCAGCCCGTACGCCGGCGGGGTCCGCTTCACCCTCATCGTCCTGCTCGCGCTCGGCCTCGGCGTGCAGAACTCCGCCGCCCGCGCGCTCGCCGTCCCCGACCTCACCACCACCGTACTGACCCTCACCATCACCGGCATCGCCGCCGACAGCCACCTCACCGGAGGCGCCGGCAACAAGGCCGGGCGCCGGGTGATCTCGGCCTGCGCGATGCTGCTCGGCGCCGTGGCCGGAGCCGCCGCGGTCCTGCACGGACACCCGACGCTGCCGCTGCTGCTCGCGGTCGCGATCCTGGCCGCGGCGAGTGCCGCGGCCACCGCCCTGGCGCGCACCGACGCACCGTGGACCCGCCCCCTCGCAGAGAAGTGACGCACCGTACGCCGGACCGTCAGGACCCGAGCGACCTCAAATACGTGGCGGTCTCCTGATCGGCAGGCAGAAACGTCTCGATCGCCAATTCGGCCACCGTCACATCCATCGGCGTATTGAACGTCGCGATGGAGGAGACGAACGAGAGCACCCGCCCGTCGTGCTCGACCACCATCGGCAGCGCGAACGGCAGTGCCGACGGCGGTCCCGCCGGCTCGTCCTGCCCGTCGGCGCTCTCCGGTACGGGATAGGCGGCGACCTCCTCGTACAGCTCACGCAACTCCGCCGAACGGGCCAGCGCGATCTGACGTTCCATCTGCGCCAGCAGGTCGGCCCGCCACTCCCGCAGATTACGGATGCGCGGAGCCAGACCCTCCGGGTGGAGGGTGAGCCGCATGGCATTGAGCGGAGGTGCGAGCAGGTGCCCGGCCACCCCCTCCAGCAGCAGGGCGATACCCCGATTGGCGGCCACCACGGTATACGTCCCGTCGACGACGAGCGCCGGATACGGGTCGTACCCCCGCAACAGCTGCTCCATGCCCTCGCGCAGCGCGCCCATCGCGGGATCGTCGAGCGCGGTCTCCGCGTAACGGGGTGCGTAACCGGCCACCACCAGCAGGGCATTGCGTTCCCTGACCGGCACATCGAGATGCTCGGCCAGCCGGAGGATCATCTCCTCGCTGGGGCGGGAACGGCCCGTCTCGATGAAGGAGATGTGGCGTGCCGAGGAGTCCGCGCGCAGCGCCAGCTCCAGCTGGCTCAACCGACGCTGCTCCCGCCAACTGCGCAGCAGTGGCCCTACACCCGTGTCAAGCGCGACAGTTGTCATACGGAGACCGTAACGTCACCGGCACCGCCCATCGCACCCGACCTTGTGAGGAGCCGCACCATGCCCGCCGAACCGCTGTCACAGAAAGAGATCGAGGACCGGCTGCGCGAGCTGCCCGGATGGGCGCTGGAGGGAGACCGGATCACCCGCAGATACCGGTTCCGCTCGCACTTCGCCGCCGCCGGACTCACCATCCATGTCGCGCAGATCCAGGAGGAGCTGAACCACCACTCCGATCTGACGCTCGGCTACAACACCGTCTCCCTGTCGGTGAACACGCACGATGCGGGCGGCGCGGTCACCGAGAACGACCTGGAACTTGCCGCGCGCGTGGAGGCGATCGCCGCGGGGCACGGCGCGGCGTGACGGAACGGGGGCGCCGCGCCGCGTGGTGGCGCCGCGCTCGTCGGGGCGCCGCGCCGGATGAAGCGGTGCCACCCCGAGGACCCGGTTGATGCGCCTGGGCATGACCGATCTCCTTCGACGGACTCGGGGACGGGAGTTGGGGGAGGCTGCCGGTGGCCGGGGCGCCACCGGTGGCATCTCATTCTTGATCAACTAACGACGCGCGTAACCGACCTCATGGCCCGAGTCAGGTACCCGGAGTCGAACTCTGCTCGCGCCTCACAGACGGCGTGCGGCGCACGGGAGATCCTCCTGAGCCGACGCTGCCGCCGTACGCGGCACGCCGCCGCTTCGCGAAGAGCTTGTCCGTCCACAGCGGACGATGAAGGGAAAGGGGAGCACCCACTCCTTTCCACTCTCAACGTATAGCGCACCGGGGGCCTTGCGGCAAGACCCGGGTCATGCCGCAGAATCGTCGGCCGAGGCCAGAACCTGCGGAAATGGGAGATCCACGAAGTGCGAGTGTTGTCGGCGACGTACGGTTCGCGCGGGGACGTCGAACCGCTGGTAGGACTCGCGGTGCGGTTGCGGGCACTCGGAGCGGAGGCGCGGGTGTGCGCGCCGCCGCAGCTCGACACGGTCAGCCAAGAAAGGCCGCCCGTGTCCGCGTGAACCGCACGGGATCGTCGAGCCAGAACCCAGAACCCGAGAACCTGCACCCCGGCGACCTGAACCGACAACGGCCACGGGGCCCACGTCCAGGCGGAGCGTTGCTCGTCATGGCCACCAGGTTCCCCACGCCGGTCCAGACACCTTGCCGTGCGCAACGGTTGCCATCGACCACAGATCGGAGCTGACGCTGTGAACCCCCTGACCACCAGCGCGTTTGACCTTCCCGGCCACCTTTCCCCCAAGGCCGACCCGGCGCTGGTCGCCGACGACGAGCAGCACTTCGCGGCCATTGCGGAGTGCCTCGAGCAGTCGATCGCCGACCTGTCCGGCCGCCTCGATGCCGAGCGCAAGGCGCCCGGCGGCGCAGGCCGGCAGGCGATGGACCGGGACATGGAGATCCACCGGCTGACCGCTCGCCTGCGCGCACTGCGTCGCTTCGGTCTGGACCTGTGCCTCGGACACATGGTCGGTGCAGACAACCTCGAGCCCGTGTACGTCGGACGACTTGGCCTTACGGACAGCGCAGGTCGTCGGCTGCTGCTCGACTGGCGCTCCCCCGCGGCTGAGCCCTTCTTCGGAGCCACCCACGCCAACCCGATGGGTCTGGCAAGCCGCCGCAGGTTTCGCTGGACCCGCAGTCGGATCAGCGACTACTGGGACGAGGTGTTCACCCCGGACGGTCTTGTCGGGCACGCCGCGCTGGACGACCAGTCCGCTTTCATCGCCAGCCTGGGCAGCAACCGGTCCGCACGGATGCGAGACGTGCTCGGCACCATCCAGGCCGACCAGGACACCATCATCCGCGCGGGATCCCGCGGCGCTCTCGTCGTCGACGGCGGTCCGGGTACGGGGAAGACCGTCGTCGCTCTGCACCGCTCCGCCTACCTCCTCCACTCCGACCCTCGCCTCGGGCACCGCCGGGGCGGCGTGCTGTTCGTCGGTCCGCACCAGCCCTACCTGGGCTACGTCGCCGACGTCCTCCCCAGCCTCGGAGAGGAGGGCGTGCAGACCTGCACCCTGCGGGACCTCGTTGCCGAGGGGGCCGTAGCAGCGATCGAGGCCGACCCGAATGTGGCCCTGCTGAAGTCGTCCGCGAACCTGGTGAAGGCGATCGAGACGGCCGTCAGGTTCTACGAGGAGCCGCCCACCACGGGGATGACCGTCACGACCCACTGGTCCGACATCCGGCTGAGCGCCGAGGATTGGGCCGTGGCGTTCGAAGCAACACCCGGTACTCCGCACAACGAGGCGCGCGACCAGATCTGGGAGGAGCTGCTCACGATCCTGGTGGACAAGCACGACGGCGACGCCCCGGCTGAGCTGCTCCGCAAGCCGCTGCTGCAGAACAGGGAGCTGCTCACGACCTTCGACCGCGCGTGGCCGCTGCTCGAAGCGGCTGATCTCGTCGGAGACCTGTGGTCGGTACCCGCCTACCTGCGGAAGTGCGCTCCCTGGCTCGGCCCCGATGAGGTTCAGCAGCTGCAGCGCGGGGACGCCCAGGCCTGGACGGTGTCCGACCTGCCGCTTCTGGACGCAGCACGGCAGCGGCTCGGCGACCCGGAGGCTGCGCGACGTAAGCGTCGGCATAGCGCCTCTGTCGCCGCCGAACGCGAGCACATGGCCAAGGTCGTCGACGCCTTGCTCGAGGCCGATGACGACGGAGAAGGTGTGATGACGATGCTGCGCGGACAGGACCTCCAGGACACCCTGGTCGACGCGACCGCACAGCCCGGCACCGAACCGGACCTGCTCGCCGGCCCGTTCGCGCACATCGTGGTGGACGAGGCTCAGGAACTGACCGACGCGGAGTGGCAGATGCTGCTGCTCCGGTGCCCCTCCCGGAGCTTCACCATCGTCGGCGATCGTGCCCAGGCCAGGCACGGGTTCACGGAGTCGTGGCAGGAACGGCTCGAGCGGATCGGGCTCGACCGGATCAACCTGGCCTCCCTGAGCATCAACTACCGGACGCCGGAAGAAGTCATGGCGGAAGCCGAGCCGGTCATCCGGGCCGTGCTCCCGGACGCCAACGTGCCGACCTCCGTCCGTAGCAGCGATGTCCCCGTCGTACACGGATCTGCTTCGGATCTGAGCTCGATCCTCGACACCTGGCTCGCCGCACATGCCGAGGGGATCGCCTGCGTCATCGGCGATCCCACATTCCGGACGACGTCCCGCGTCCGGTCGCTGACACCGGAGCTGTCGAAGGGGCTCGAGTTCGACCTGGTCGTCCTCATCGACCCGGAGGCGTTCGGCAAGGGCATCGAAGGAGCTGTCGACCGCTATGTCGCGATGACCCGAGCGACCCAGCAACTCGTCATCCTCACGAGCTCCTGACGTCGGCCGGACGAACGCCCGCTCCTGGCCGAGTCGGTGGCGTTCCCGGACGCCGGCACACCACCGGTGCACGTGGGCTTCGGCAGCGTGCGCGTCCCGAAGGGCAACGCCCGGGGTGAGCGTCGAGGCGATCCGCGCGCAGGGCTGCCGCGCACCGGTCTCCCGCGGCTGGGCCGACATTGCTTTCTGCCCAGCGATACCGGGCGGTTGTTCTACAGTCGCCCTTATGTTGGATTACGACGCCGAGGCAGCTGCATACGACGCGACGCGCGGCGGCGTGCCCCGGGCGGAGGCGGCGGCCCGGGCGCTGCTCGGCCTGGTCCCGGAGTCCGCCCGCACACTCCTGGACATCGGCTGCGGTACGGGGCTGGTCACCGAGCGGATGGCGCTGGCCCGGCCCGCACTGCGGGTGCTGGGCACCGACGCCTCGTACGGCATGGCGCGGTTCGCGCGGCAGCGGATCGGCGCGGTGGCGCTGGCCGACGCGCGGCGGCTGCCGCTGCCCGCCGCCGCGGTCGACGCCGTGGGCACCGTCTGGCTGCTGCATCTGCTGCGGGGCGCGGGTGACGTGCGGGCGGTGGTGTCGGAGGCGGGACGGGTGCTGCGGCCCGGCGGCGTGTTCGTCACCACGGTCGACAAGGACGCCGCGCACGACGTGGGCAGCGACATCGATGAGCTGTTCGCCCCGTACCTGCGCCCGAGCCCGTCCGACCCCGAGGAACTGGTCGTCGCGTACGGGGCGGAGGCCGGGCTCGATGTGGTGGGGGAGAACCGATTCCTCGGACACGGACAGGGGCGGACTCCGCAGCGTGCGGCGCGTGAGGTGCGTGCGGGCCACTTCGTCTCGCGTCTGGAGCTGCCGGGGGCGGCGGCCGACGATCTTGCGGCGGCGCTGCTGGCGCTGCCCGAGCCGGACCGGCCGCGTCCCGAGCCGGAGTACCGGCTGCTGGCGTTCCGGCGCAGGGGCTGACGTCCGGCGGGATCGGGGGTCGTACTACATCGACTACGTCGCCCCGGGCATCATCCGGATGGCCGCCACCTCCGGAGCCCTGTCCACCGCGGTCGCCGTCTGCGTCGACATGACCTGAACCGGTCGGGGAGCCGCCGATGGCGTACCTGACCGGCTGGCGCCTGATCGTCGCCGCCGGTCTGCTGCGGGAGACGGACCCACCGAGGAGGTGGTGGCCCGGAAGGTCGGCTACAGCGGTTCGTTCGCCTTCAGCACCGCCTTCAAGCGCGGCCGCGGCGTCAGTTCCCAGGAGTACCGGAGCGGCTGCGGCTTGCCGAACCGGCAACAAAGTTCGCCACCTGCCTGAGGCCCGGCGAGGCTTGTCCGTATGACGAAGCACGCCGATCACGGCCCTCACCACGACAGCGCCCACGGCCGGCACGACCGTACCGGGCTCGGCCACCGCCACGACACCACCGACTTGGACTGGGACGTCATGGGCCCACTGCTGGAGCAGAACGGCGAGCTCAGCAGTCCCCAGTACACGGCGGCGGCCCACTGGATCGCCGGACTGCCCACCGCCCCGCAGGTACGCAGGGTCCTCGACATCGGCAGCGGACCCGGCGTGATCTCCTGCCTGCTCGCCGAGGAGTTCCCCGAGGCCGAGGTCGTCGCCGTGGACGGCACCCCGGCGCTCCTGGAGCGCACCCGGGCCCGCGCCGAACGCCTCGGACTCGGCGACCGCGTCCATACCCTGCACGCTGAACTCCCCGACCAGTTGGCGAAGTTGGGAGAGGCGGACCTGATCTGGGCGGGCAACGCACTGCATCACATGGGAGACCAGCGCGCCGTCCTTGCCGGCTTCGCCGGACTGCTGCGCCCCGGCGGGACCATCGCCCTCGTCGAGGGCGGGCTGCCGACCCGTCAGCTTCCGCGCGACATCGGCATCGGCCGGCCCGGCCTGGAGGCCAGGCTCGACGCGATCCAAGCGGAGTGGTTCGAGGCGATGCGCGCGGCGCTCCCGGACGCCAAGCAGGAGGTGGAGGACTGGAGCGCCCTGTTCACCGCGGTGGGGCTGGCCCCGCAGGGCACTCGCAGCTTCCTGCTCGACCTGCCCGCGCCCCTCTCCGGCCAGGCGCGCGGCCATGTCATCGCCGAATTCGCCCGCCGTCGCGAGGCGCTCGCCGAGGAGCTCACCGCGGACGACCTCGCCACACTCGACCGGTTGCTCGACCCCGAGGACCCGGCCGGACTGCACCAGCGCCCCGACCTCTTCCTGCTGACGGCGCGCACGGTCCACCTGGGGCGACGCGCCTAAGAGGAGCCCGGCACCGGCTCCAACTGCCACCACTGGCCGGCGGAGTCGGTGTCCTCCCACTGCTGGACATCGGCGCCGTCCGCCGTGGAGCCGTCGGCCACTTCCAGGACGAGTCCGCTGATGAAACTGACCAGCGTCACGGTGCCCGGCGCATCCAGATGCTGTTCGATGAGCCACTCCTGGGCGCCGTAGTTGTTGGCCTTCCACTGCTGGATGTTGGCGCCGTTCTCCGTGGAGGCATTGGCGACGTCCAGTCGCTTGCCGCTGTGCGCATTGGTCAGGTGGTACAGCGCGGCGCCGTCGTGCACGGGGGCGAGCTGCCAGTGCTGGCCGCTCGCCCCCTCCTTCTTCTCCGCGCCCTGCTGCACCTTGGCGCCGCTGCCCCTGGCGGAGCCGTACACCTCCAGCAACAGTCCGCTGCCCACATTGCGCAGCCGGTACAGACCCGGTGCGACGACGGGTGCGGTGTCCGCGCTCATGACGGTGTCTCCTCCGGGTTCACCCGCAGCAGACCGCCGCCCGGCGGGGAGCCGGACGGCGGTCTGTGCGTGATTCGGTCTTCAGCGGCTGGGCTCAGGCGCCCAGGTTGAACTCGCCCGGGTTCGGGCCGAGGCGCTTGCCCTCGTCCAGCGCGGCGAACGCGGCCAGGTCGTCGGCGTCCAGCTCGAAGCCGAACACATCGATGTTCTCGGCGATCCGCGACGGCGTCACGGACTTCGGGATCACCACGTTGCCCGTCTGGAGGTGCCAGCGGAGCACCGCCTGCGCGGGCGTGCGACCGTGCTTCTGGGCGATCGCGACGACCGTCGGGACCTCCAGGAGGCCCTTGCCCTGGCCCAGCGGGGACCACGCCTCGGTGGCGATGCCGTGCTGCGCGTGGAAGGCGCGCGACTCGGCCTGCTGGAGCTGCGGGTGCAGCTCGATCTGGTTGATCACCGGAACCACGGAGGTCTCGCCGAGCAGGCGCTCCAGGTGCTCCGGCAGGAAGTTGGAGACACCGATGGCCTTCGCGCGGCCGTCGGCGTAGATCTTCTCGAACGCCTTGTACGTGTCGATGTACGCGTCCTTGGCGGGCACCGGCCAGTGGATCAGGTACAGGTCGACATAGTCGAGACCGAGCTTGTCCAGCGAGGCGTCGAAGGCGCGCATCGTCGACTCGTAGCCCTGGTCGCCGTTCCACAGCTTGGTGGTGACGAAGAGCTCCTCGCGGGGGACACCGGAGGCGGCGACGGCCTTGCCGGTGCCCTCCTCGTTCCCGTAGATCGCGGCGGTGTCGATGCTCCGGTACCCGGACTCGATGGCCGTCGCGACTGCCTTCGTGGCCTCGTCGTCCGGCACCTGCCAGACACCGAAACCGAGCTGCGGCATCTCGACGCCGTTGTTGAGGGTGAGGGAGGGGACCTGGCTCACGAGCGGTCGATCCTTTACGTCGTCGGTTGGTATTCGCATGGTCAACGATCAGGAGGCGCCATGCATTCCCTGCCGACCGGCCGTTCCGTACCCCTTCGCCTGTCCCGCGCGGGGCCGACACGAGCTGGGTTCGACAGTGCTCCGACCGCATCGGTCCGAGGTATTGACCGGGACCCGTCATGGAGTAACTCGGGAACGCCTCACTGAACTGCAGCCACACCCCACTCACCCCTGAACCACCACCTCAGGAAGGCTGGTACGGACGGCGCTCGATCGCGCGAAGACATCGGAGCACCACCGGTTCACAGGACTGCTGACCGCGACCTGCGTCGCACTGGTGGTCGATGCCGGTTTCACGGCGCCGAGCACTGCTCCCAGGCAAAGGCCAAGGGCGACCGGCCCAAGGGCCGCCGCCGGCGCCGGGCGCACGAGGGCTTCATGCCGGAAAGGATTGCCGGGACGCCGGCACCGCCCGGCTGCGAACCGGGCGGTGCGGACAAGCTGTTCCGCATCTCGATCACGCGGCGGGCTCTGTCCATGCGCCTTCCTGCCGGGGCGAGTTCACCTCCGGCGGGGCGGCACGGCCCTCTCTCAGCGGTACAGCGCGTCCACCTCGACCGCGTACGCCGTCTCGATCGCCTTCCGCTTCAGCTTCAGCGACGGGGTCAGCAGACCGTGCTCCTCGGTGAACTGATGCGCAAGGATCCGGAAGGTACGGATCGACTCGGCCTGCGACACCGCCGTGTTGGCGGCCACCACCGCCCGCCTGACCTCCATCTCCAGATCCGGGTCCCGCACCAGGTCCGCCGCGTTCATCGGCGGCCGCCCCTGCATGGTGAGCCAGTGGTCCACGGACTCCTGGTCCACGGTCACCAGCGCCGCGATGTACGGCCGGTCGTTGCCGACCACGATGCACTGCGCCACCAGCGGATGCGCGCGCACCCGCTCCTCCAGACCGGCTGGCGACACACTCTTGCCGCCCGACGTCACCAGGATCTCCTTCTTCCGCCCGGTGATCGTCAGATAGCCGTCCTCGTCGAGCGCACCCAGGTCGCCGGTGGCCAGCCAGCCGTCGTGCAGCACCGCGGCGGTGGCCTTCGGGTTGCCCAGATAGCCGCCGAAGACATTGGCGCCGTACACCCATATCTCGCCGTCGTCGGCGATGTGCACGGTGGTGCCGGGGATCGGCTGCCCGACCGTGCCGTACCGGGTGCGCTCGGGCGGATTGGCGGTGGCCGCCGCAGTGGACTCGGTCAGTCCGTACCCCTCGTACACCGTGACGCCCGCGCCCTCGAAGAACAGACCGAGCCGCCGTTCCATCCCCGAACCGCCCGACATGGCGTGCCGGACCCGGCCGCCCATCGCGTCGCGGACCTTCTTGTACACGACCTTGTCGAAGAACTGGTGCTGCATCCGAAGCCCCGCGGAAGGGCCGGGTCCGGTCCGGAACGCCCGATGCTCCATCGCCTCGGCGTACTTCACCGCGACCTCGACGGCCTTGTCGAACGGCCCGACCCTGCCCTCCGCCTCGGCCTTGCGCCGGGCGCCGTTGAAGACCTTCTCGAAGATGTACGGAACCGCGAGGATGAATGTCGGCCGGAACGACACCAGGTCCGGCATGAGCGCCTTCGCCGACAGCTCCGGCTGATGGCCCAGCTTCACCCGGCCGCGGACCGCCGCGACCTCGACCATCCGGCCGAAGACGTGCGCCAGCGGCAGGAAGAGGAGCGTCGCGGCCTCGTCGCCCGGCTTGGAGTGGAAGACCGACTCCCAGCGCGACGCCATCGTGTCCGTCTCGAACATGAAGTTGGCGTGCGTGATCACACAGCCCTTGGGGCGGCCCGTGGTGCCGGACGTGTAGATGACGGTCGCCACCGAATCGGGCGTCACCGCCCGCCGGTGCCGGTGCACCACCTCGTCCTCGACGTGCACGCCCGCCTCGACCAGCTCGGTCACCGCGTCCGAGTCCAGCTGCCAGAGCCGCTTGAGCTGGGGCAGCCGGTCGATCACCGAGGCGATCGTCATCGCATGGTCCTCGTGCTCGACCATGATCGCGGACACCTCGGCGTCGTGCAGCATCCAGAAGACCTGCTCGGCGGAGGACGTCGGATAGACCGGCACGGACTGGGCGCCGACCGTCCACAGCGCGAAGTCGAAGAGCGTCCACTCATAACGGGTACGTGCCATCAGGGCGACCCGGTCGCCGAACCGGACACCGTGGGCGATCAGCCCCTTGGCGAGCGCGAGCACCTCGTCGCGGAACGTCGCCGCGGTGACATCACGCCAGCGTCCTTCCGCGTCCTTGCGGCCCAGCGCGACCCGGTGCGGATCCTCCTCGGCATAGTCGAAGACGGCATCGGCCACCCCGCCTACCTGGGGCGCGATCGCCATGGGGGGGACAGTGAACTCGCGCAATGACCTGCTCCTTGTGGCGCTCGGCACAGCGCCGTGACGCTACCCCACCGGGTGGTGCGGTGGGAGGGCCCGGAACGACCGGAAAGTGTGCCATCTGCACAGGTCAGCCACAGATATCCGGCCAGATGGGCAAGGCTCGGGCGTGCTTCTGACGGTGGAGTAAGTAGCTCGCGCCGGAATCTCCACCGAATCTGTACGCCTCGGCCACTCCTGTCGTGACGGTCAGGGGGGTGTTCGGTACCTGCTGCCCATCCTCCCCGCGCACGCGTGCGGTCATGCGCCGTCGCGGCCGCTGATCGCGTCGATCCCGCCGATGCCACGGATCAGCCGGTCGCCGCCCGCCAGGATCGCCGCCGCGAGCGCGTCCGCCGCCTCCTGCGCCGCGTCGCGGCGGCGGCCGTGCAGCAGGACGAAATCCACGTCGCCGAGTTCCGGCAGCCCCGCCCTGGCCGGTACGGGAGTCAGCCCCGGCGGAATGAGTCCGCGGGTGTGCGCCATGACGCCCAGACCGGCGTGGGCCGCCGCGACGAGTCCGCTGAGGCTCGTACTCGTGCAGGCGACCCGCCAGGACCGGCCGTGCTCCTCCAGCACCTCCAGAGCGCGGGCCCGGGTGAGGCCCGGCGGCGGGAAAAGGATCAGCGGCACCGGGCGGTCCGGGTCGATCCGCAGGTGCGGTGCCCCGATCCAGGTCAGTGCGTCCTGCCAGACCAGTTCGCCGTGCGTGTCACCGGTCCGCCGCTTGGCGAGGACGAGATCGAGCCGTCCCGCCGCCAGCTGCCGGTGCAGCGTCCCGGACAGCTCGACCGTCAGCTCCAGCTCGACCTCCGGATGGTCGCGGCGGAACGACTCCAGCATCTCCGGCAGCCGGGTCTGTACGAAGTCCTCGGACGCTCCGAACCGCAGCCGCCCGCGCAGCCGCGTTCCGGTGAAGAACGCCGCGGCCCGCTCGTGGGCCCGCAGGATCGTCCGCGCGAAGCCGAGCATCGCCTCACCGTCCACGGTGAGATCGACCCGGTGCGTGTCCCGGGTGAACAACTGGCGCCCCGTCGCGTCCTCCAGCCGCCGCACATGCTGACTTACCGTGGACTGCCGCACGCCCAGCCGGCGCGCGGCCTGGGTGAAGCTCAGCGTCTGGGCGACGGCAAGAAAGGTACGGAGCTGTGCGGGATCGTACATAGCGCCCACGCTATCGCGAATCATGATGACAGTGAGAGCGGTATACCGGATTCCCGATCGCGGTGATCAAGAGTAAGGATGGAGAGGGCACGACCTGAACGAGAGACACGTGGAGCACATGAGCCGCCGCACCTTCAAGCTGCCGTCCTGGCTGCCGATCGACCCGTACATCCTGGCGCTGATCGGCACGGTCGTGCTCGCGGCGCTGCTGCCCGCATCGGGGACCGCCGCGGACGTCGCCGGCGGTGCGTCGACCGGAGCGGTCGCCCTCCTCTTCTTCCTGTACGGCGCCCGCCTCTCGACCGCCGAGGCGCTCGACGGCCTCAGGCACTGGCGGCTCCACCTCACTGTCCTGATCTGCACCTTCGTCGCGTTCCCGCTGCTGGGACTGGCGGGCAAGGGGCTGGTTCCGTACGTCCTGACCCCGCAGCTCTACAGCGGCTTCCTCTTCCTCTGCCTCGTCCCGTCGACCATCCAGTCGTCGATCGCCTTCACCTCGATCGCCCGCGGCAACGTGCCGGCGGCGATCTGCGCGGGCTCCTTCTCCTCGATCGCCGGGATCTTCCTCACCCCGCTGCTCGCCGCAGCACTGCTCGGCAACAGCGGCGGCGGATTCTCGGCCGACGCGCTGCTGAAGATCGGGCTCCAGCTGCTGCTCCCGTTCATCGCCGGCCAGCTGCTGCGCCGCTGGATCGGCGGCTTCCTCACCCGCCACAAGAAGGTCCTCGGCTATGTCGACCGCGGCTCGATCCTGCTGGTCGTCCATACGGCGTTCAGCGAGGGAATGGTCGCCGGTATCTGGCACCAGGTCACTCCGGCGAGGCTCGGTGCGCTGCTCGCAGCCGAAGCGGTGCTGCTCGCGCTGATGCTCGCGCTGACCTGGTTCGGGGCGAAGCGGCTCGGCTTCGACCGAGGAGACCGGATCGCCATCCAGTTCGCCGGTTCGAAGAAGAGCCTGGCGTCCGGGCTCCCGATGGCCAGCGTGCTCTTCGGGGCGCACGCGAGCCTCGCCGTGCTGCCCCTGATGCTCTTCCACCAGATGCAGCTGATGGTGTGCGCGGTGATCGCGAAGCGGCGCTCGCGGGATCCGCAGGACGAACTCAGGGAGGGCCCGGTGACTGCGGCGAGTGGTCCGGTGGCGCAGATACGCGTCCCGGTGGGCTGACGCGCTCGCCCCAACCCGAAGGCGCCGATGGCGGACGCCGCGGGGGCGGGACCGGCCGGCGCAGGGGGCGCTCCCCGCCGGCCGGACCCCTGACCCGTGTCACGGGCCGGGCACCTCAGCCCTGGCCGACCGTCGCCTCCAGGGCGATGCGGTGCTCACCCGCGTACACGTTCATGGACGGACCCCGCAGAAATCCGACCAGGGTCAGTCCGGTCTCCGTCGCCAGATCCACGGCCAGCGACGACGGCGCCGAGACTGCGGCGAGCATCGGGATCCCGGCCATCACCGCCTTCTGCGCCAGTTCGAACGAGGCCCGCCCCGACACCAGCAGAATCGCCCGGGACAGCGGCAGCCGGTTGTCGGTCAGGGCCCGGCCGACAAGCTTGTCGACCGCGTTGTGCCGACCGACGTCCTCCCGGATGTCGAGCAGTTCCCCGGTCTCGGAGAACAGCGCCGCCGCATGCAGGCCCCCGGTCCGGTCGAAGACCCGCTGTGACTCGCGGAGCCGGTCGGGGAGGCTCGAGAGCAGCGCGGGCTCGACCCGGACCGGGGGAGTGTCGGCGATCGGGTGCCGGGTGGTGGTGCGGACGGCGTCGAGGCTCGCCTTGCCGCACAGCCCGCAGGACGAGGTCGTGTAGACGTTGCGTTCGAGTGTGATGTCGGGGACCTGCACGCCGGGCGCGAGCTTCACATCCACCACGTTGTACGTGTTCACGCCGTCCGCCGTCGCCCCCGCGCAGTACACGATCGACTGCACCTCGGAGCCGTCACCGATCACGCCCTCGCTGACCAGGAAGCCCGCCGCCAGCGCGAAGTCGTCGCCAGGCGTGCGCATCGTGATGGCGAGCGGTCTGCCGTTCAGCCGGATCTCCAGGGGCTCCTCGGCGACGAGGGTGTCGGGGCGTGCGGAGACCGCCCCGTCCCGGATGCGGATGGTGCGGCGGCGCTCGGTGACCCGTCCCATGGCGGTTAAACCCGATTCTGTACGTGTTGGAAGCCGAAGCGGCCCTTGATGCAGAGGTTGCCGTGGGTCACCGGGTTGTCGTGCGGAGAGGTGACCTTGACGATCTCATTGTCCTGCACATGGAGTGTGACGTTGCAGCCGACACCGCAGTGGGCGCAGACGGTGGTGGTTTCCGTCCGGGCCGGCTCGTCCCAGGTCCCGGCCGCCCGCATGTCGAATTCGGTCCTGAAGGAGAGCGCCCCGGTGGGGCACACCTCGATGCAGTTGCCGCAGTAGACACACGCCGAGTCGGTGAGCGGCGCGTCGTGCTCGGTGGAGATCCGGGCGTCGAAGCCACGGCCCGCGACCGCGAACGTGTTCTGCCAGTGTTCGCCGCACGCGTCGACGTGAGTGTGTCGCCCTGGCACAGCGTCGGGGATGTCCTTGCCCGCGGCCCGGCAGGCGTCCAGGATCGTCGATCCCTCCGGGACCCGGGTCTCCTGACCGTCGAGGGCGAACTCGATCAGCCGGCGCGGCAGCTGCAAGGGAACAGCGGTCATGCGTGACCCCCAGACGGTCGACGGCGGATTCCACGGCGTTCCACGCGGTCTGCCCAGACCGTAGATCGATGCGTCCCGCACGGCCGCTCAACTTCTATGAGCAGCGCGATGTCATGCCGCATCGCGGCCAGGTGCGGCCCGCGGGCGATGAGATGGACCTCGGCGCCGGCGCGGTGGAGCGCGGCCCCGACATGGGCGCCGATCGCACCGGCGCCGACAACTGCGACTTTCACGGGGCTCTCCGTCCGGTAAGGGACCGAGCGAGGGAACAGGAGACGATGCCAAGTCGACAGAATATTGTCTACAGTGTGCGTTCGGAGAGGTCAAGGGTGTCGTCAAGCCTCCAAGCCTCGGCCGCTAATCCTGTGGGATCACGTGCCCCCGTACCGGACGGTAGCCACCAAGACTGGATAGTTCCTGCCATACGTAGCGAGGGGAACCTCTACATGACCGGCTCACGTGTCGTGGCGCTCGGCCACTATCAGCCCGCCAAGGTGCTCACCAATGACGACCTGGCGGCCATGGTCGACACCAGCGACGAGTGGATCACCAGTCGCGTCGGGATCAAGACCCGCCATGTGGGAGGCCCTGACGAGCCGGTGGACGAGATGGCCGCGCACGCGGCGGCCAAGGCGCTCGCCACGGCCGGTCTCGACCCCGCCGACATCGATCTGGTCCTCGTCGCGACCTCCACCGCGATCGACCGTTCGCCCAGCATGTCCGCGCGCGTGGCCGCCCGCCTCGGCATGGCTTCGCCCGCCGTCATGGACATCAACGTGGTCTGCTCCGGCTTTACCCACGCCCTCGCCACCGCCGACCATGCGATCCGGGCGGGCGCCGCGACCCGTGCGCTGGTGATCGGCGCCGACAAGATGGCCGACATCGCCGACTGGACCGACCGCTCCACCTGCGTCCTGCTCGGCGACGGTGCGGGCGCCGCGGTCGTGGTCGCGGACCCGCAGGGCGATGCGGACGCCGCGCCCGGAATCGGCCCCGTGCTCTGGGGTTCGGTGCCGGAGATGGGTCGCGCGGTCCGGATCGAGGGGACTCCGCCGCGATTCGCCCAGGAGGGGCAGTCCGTCTACCGATGGGCCACCACCCAGTTGCCGCCCATCGCGCGCAAAGTGTGCGAAAAGGCAGGCGTCGCCCCCGAGGATCTCGCCGCGGTGGTCCTGCATCAGGCCAATCTGCGGATCATCGAACCGGTCGCCAGGAAGATCGGTGCGGTCAACGCGATCATCGCCCGGGATGTCGTGGATTCCGGCAATACGTCCGCCGCTTCGATCCCCATGGCCCTGTCGAAACTGGTGGAACGCGGCGAGGTCGACAGCGGCGCTCCGGCGCTGCTTTTCGGGTTCGGCGGGAACCTCTCGTACGCGGGTCAGGTGATCCGCTGCCCCTGACCCCCATTGTGCTCGGTAGACTGTAGACGATAAGCGATTGCTCGTCGCCCGGAGGGGGACCGCGATGTTGTCCACAGGACTGCCACAAGGAGCCGTGCCGAAGCTGGAACGGCCCGGTCCGCTGCGCGAGCGCGTCTATGAGGCGCTGCTCGAACTGATCACCACGCGTGCGCTCCGCCCAGGCCAGCATCTGGTCGAGAGTGAGCTGGCGGGGCACCTCGGTGTGTCCCGGCAGCCGGTGCGCGAGGCATTGCAGCGGCTGAACACCGAGGGCTGGGTCGATCTGCGTCCCGCTCAGGGTGCGTTCGTCCATGAACCCACCGAGGAGGAGGCGGACCAGCTGCTCTCGGTCCGCACGCTGCTGGAGGCCGAGGCCGCCCGGCTGGCCGCGGCCAACTCCGGCACGGCCGGCATTGCCGCCCTCGAGGAGCTCTGTGCCAAGGGTGAGCAGGCCGTGGCCGACGACGATGTGGATCTCGCCGTCGCCACCAATGCCGCCTTCCACGCCAAGGTCATGGAGCTGGCGGGCAATGTGGTGCTCGCCGAGCTCGCCGGACAGGTCGACCGCCGGGTCCGCTGGTACTACACACCGGTGGCCCGCCAGCGCGGTACCCAGTCCTGGATCGAACACCGCTCGCTCATCGCGGCGATCTCCTCGCGGGACGAGCAACGGGCCACCGAGATCATGCGGGCGCACACGGAGCACACGCGCAAGACGTACCACCGGCGCGAAGAGGGTTAGCGCGCGGCCGGACAAGCCGGACCGTTCGAACGGGTCGTCAAGGTTCGGACGGATCGCGGTCGTAACGGGTCGAAGTCGTAACGGGTCGTCCAGGAAGGGTCGGGGCTCCGAGCCCCGGCTCTCCTCTGCGTTCCGCACCGGATCGCCGCCCTGCCCGTGGACCCCTGGTCCCGCCCCGGCTCGCCCGCTGGTCCTTACCCGGATGGCGCCGGCGATCACCGCGGAGTACAGGCGCCGCGAGGTCGCGCGTATCGCCGCTGCCCCGGTCGACCAGCACGGCACAACCCCGCCGACGCTTCGGTGTGGCCACTGCGGTCCGCAGGCTTCTCCGCGAGGCTGGTTGCGCCGGTGGCGTCTTGATCCATTCTGCGCCGAAGCGCGCGGGAGGAATGACAGTGGACGGCCCGTCGGCGTTCAGTGCGGTGGCGGCGGTGTGGGCTGTACGAGGCCGGACTGGTAGGCGATGACGACCAGTTGGGCGCGGTCCCGCGCGTGGAGCTTGGCCATGGCGCGCTGGACGTGGGTGCGCACGGTCAGCGGGCTGAGGACGAGCATGCCGGCGATCTCGGCGTTGGACTTCCCCTCGGCGGCCAGGGCCATGACCTCGCGCTCGCGGGCAGTGAGAACGGCGAGGCGTTCGGGCGGCACCAGGTGGCTGCCGGGTTCGGGTGTGGCGAGGAAGCGGGCGATGAGGGAGCGCGTGGCCGACGGGGAGAGCAGGGAGTCGCCGGAGGTCACGGTGCGGATGCCGGCGAGGAGTCCGTCCGCGTCCACATCCTTGCCGAGAAAGCCGCTCGCGCCGGCGCGCAGTGCCCGGGCGACGTACTCGTCGGTCTCGAACGTGGTGAGGATGAGGACGCGGGTGCCGGACAGGTCCGGATCGGCGCAGAGCGCGGTGGTCGCGGCCAGGCCGTCGATACCGGGCATACGGATGTCCATGAGGACGAGGTCGGGACGGTGGGTGCGGGTGAGCTCGACCGCTTCCCTGCCGTCGGCGGCTTCGGCGACCACGTCCATGTCGTCACAGGAGTCGATCAGCATGCGGAAGGTCGCCCGGAGGAGAGCTTGGTCGTCGGCGAGCAGGACGCGGATCGTCATGGGATGAAGCCCTCTTCCGGGTTCCGGGGGTGCAGTGGCAGTTGGGCGGTGACGTGGAAGCCACCTTCGGACCGGTGGCCGGCGTGCAGGTGACCGCCGACGGAATGGGCGCGTTCACGCATGCCGATGAGACCGAATCCGCCGCTCCGGGCCGCAGTGGTTCGGGCTGTGGCCTCTCCGTCGTCGGTGATCGTGACGGTCAGCCTGTCGCGGGTGTAGTCGAGCTGTACGTGCGCCGCGTGTGCGGTGGCGTGTTTGGTGACGTTGGTGAGTGCTTCCTGCACGATCCGGAACGCCGTCAGGTCCACTGCCGGTGAGAGCCGCTGTTCCTCTCCCTCGGTGGTGACGGTGACGATGAGCCCGGCGGATGCGAACGAGTCGGTGAGAGTGGCGAGCTGCGCGAGGCCGGGGGCCGGTGCCAGCGCGTCGGTGTCGTCCGCCTGGCGCAGGAGGCCGACGGTGGCCTTGAGTTCTCGCAGCGCCGATGAGGTGGTGCCGACCAGGTCGGCAAGGATCGTCTGCGCCTGCTCGGGGTGGATGCGCGCCAGGTGCGCGGCCGTACCGGCCTGGGCATGGGCCAGCGTCAAGTGGTGGGCGACGGCATCGTGCAGTTCGCGGGCGATGCGCATGCGCTCGGCGTGTGCGGCACGGGCCTGTACGACCTCCAGATAGGCGCGGCGCAGCTGGACGGCGCTGCCGAGCACTGCCGACAGCAGAATCCAGGCGGTGGGGTTGATCGTCCTGAGGATGAGCGGCTGGTCACCACGGGTGGCGAGCAGCGTCGTCGCCGTCAGCAGCGCGGCGACGGTGAGCGTGTAGGCGCGGGTGGTCGTCCGGTCGGCGCCGACGGCCAGCCGGTAGAGCGCCACCATGACCGGTCCCAGCAGCAGGGGGGTGAGCAGGAATCCCGGCACGCCCGTGGCCACGGCGCAGGCCGCGGTCACCGCGACGACGGTGCGGGGGTGGCTGCGGTTCCACAGCAGGGCCGCGCAGCCGACGGCCGAGAACAGCACGGTGATCCACCACTCGGCCCGGACGGCGGGCTCCATGCCGCTGATCACGCTTCCCGGGACGGAGACGACGAACAGCAGCAGGGCCACAGCCGCGTCGACGCCGCGGGGATGGTCATGCGCGTATCGCTGCCAGTTGGGCATCATCGAATTTCTCCGGTCCGGTAGATCCATGGTGGGCGACGCGGGCGCCGAGCAGCCAACGAGGGCCGCCCGTGCCTACCACGGGCGGCCCTGCGGGGGGTGCGGCGGTCAGATGCGGACCGACTCCCGGTCGGCCGCCTCGGCCTGCGCCGGGGCGGCGGCGGACCGTCGGCTCAGAGCCTCACCTTCGACGTCGACGCGGGGCAGCAGCTTGTCCAGCGGGCGGGGCAGCCACCACGCCGCCTTGCCGAGCAGGGCGAGCACGGCGGGGACGAACGCCATGCGGACGACGAACGCGTCGAACAGGACGGCCGTGGCCAGACCGAACCCGATCGTCTTGATCATGGATTCGCCGGCGCCGATGAATCCCGAGAAGACAGCCATCATGATGAGCGCGGCCGCCACCACGACGCGGGCGCTGTACCGGAAACCGGTGACGACCGCCTGGCCGGGCCGGTCTCCGTGGACGTACGCCTCCCGCATGCGGGCGACCAGGAAGACTTCGTAGTCCATGGCGAGACCGAAGACGATGCCCACCAGGAAGATCGGCATCAGGCTCATGATCGGGCCGGTCTGCTCGACGCCGAGGAGGCCGGCGCCCCAGCCCCACTGGAAGACCGCGACGACCGAGCCGAGAGCGGCCAGCACCGACAGGAGGAAGCCGAGGGCCGCCTTGATCGGTACGAGGACGGAGCGGAAGACCACCATCAGGAGCAGGACGGCCAGACCCACCACGACCGCGAGGTAGGGGATCAGCGCGTCCTGGACCTTCTGGGCGACGTCGATGTTCATCGCTGTGGTCCCGGTGACCTCGAAGGTCACTCCGGTGGCGGACGTGACCGCGGGGCGTTCGGTGCGGATGGTGTGGACGAGGTCCTTGGTCTTCTCGGTGCTCGGCCCGGCGGCCGGGACGGCGGAGAATACCGCGGTGTCACCGGCGGGGTTGAACCGTGCCGGTGAGACGGAGACGACTCCTTCGGTGGCGCCGATCTTCTGCTCGATCGTCGTCACCGCAGCCTTCGGGTCGTCGGCACCCTTGGCGTCCACGACGATGGTCAGGGGCCCGTTGAAGCCGGGACCGAAGCCGTCGGCGAGCGCGTCGTAGGCGCGGCGCTCGGTGGTCGAGGTGGGTTTGGCCTCGTCTCCGGGCATGCCCAGCTGCAGATCCATCACCGGCAGCGCGAGTGCCCCCAGACCCGCGACCGAGGCGAGGAGTACGGGGACGGGGCGGCGCAGGACGAACCGGGCCCAGCGGCTGCCTCCGTTGTGCTCGCCGCCTTCCGTGCTCCTCCCGCGCTTCCGGACGGAGCGCGACAGCACCGTACGCGGCCAGAAGCCGAGCAGGGCCGGGACCAGCGTCAGCGCGATGACGACGGAGATGACGACTGCCCCTGCGGCGGCGAGGCCCATCGTGGTCAGCATCGGGATACCGACCACCGAGAGCCCGGCCAGCGCGATGACGACGGTGAGCCCGGCGAAGACGACCGCCGACCCGGCGGTGCCGGCCGCCAGACCCGCCGCCTCCTGGGGTACGTGTCCCTTGGCCCGCTCCTCGCGGTAGCGGGAGACGAGGAACACGGCGTAGTCGATGCCGCATGCGAGGCCGAGCATCGTGGCCAGGGTGCCGGTCGTCGCGGACAGGCCCAGGGCACTGCCCAGGGCGAGAATCGACGCCATGCTGACACCGACGCCGATGATCGCGGTCAGCAACGGCAGCCCGGCGGCGGCCAGTGAACCGAAGGTCATCAGCAACACCACGGCGGCGATGGCGATGCCAATCCCCTCGGCCCCTCCGCCCGCCGCCGGCTGCGTCGCCAGCGCGGTTCCGCCGACCTCGACGGTCAAGCCCGCGTCCCGGGCCTCCTGCAGGGCGTCCTCCAGCTTCTGCTTGCTCGCGTCGGTGAGGTCGTCGGCCTTCACCTTGTAGGTGACTGTCGCGTACGCCGTGGAGGCGTCCTTGCTCACCGAGTGCGCCTGGAAGGGGCTCACCGCACCGGCGACCTGAGCCCCGTCGGCGGCCTCGACCACGGTCTTCTCGATGGCCGACCGGTTCCCGGCCGCGGTGACCTTCTGCCCGTCGGGAGCGACGAAGACGACCCGGGCGCTCGCCCCGTCGGCCATCGACCCGGGGAAGCGCTGCTCCATCAGATCGAATGCCTTCTGGGACTCGATGCCCGGCATGGAGGACCCCCCGTCGGGGGCGGCGGGAGCTGTGACGGCGCTGAAGCCGACAGCGCCCAGCACCGCCGCCCACAGCAGGGCGACGTACCAGCGCCGCCGGAAGGCCAGACGGCCCAGTCGATAGAGAAAAGCAGCCACGGGCAGGGGTCTCCACATCTGAGTCTCGGATACCTCCCCAGGTTCTCCGGGCACGGCCCGTCCCGTCGTCGTGCGCCTGCCGACAATCCCGCTACTGAAATCGCAGTACATGTGCTCCGGCACGTCCCCGACGGGCATGACCGGGCGCTGCTCCTGCCACCCGCCGGTGCCCTTCTCCTGCACGTCGAAGGGCAGGTCCTGTCCGATATTCACACACATCGATGTTCAAACGAACATCGATGTGTTAGAAATGAGTCATGGGTGTCGCCAATCGTCTGGACCTGACCCTGCGACTGGTGCAGGCCTCCGACCGGGCTTCCGTGTCGGAGCTCTCCCATCGCCTGGGGGTCTCCGAAATGACCGTTCGCAGGGACCTGGACGCGCTGGAGCGACAGGGGCTGGTGCGCCGGGTGCACGGCGGCGCTGTCGCCACACGTTCGCGTGAGGACGGAGCGGGCTTCGCGGCCCGTGAGCCGTGGCAGGCCGCGACGAAGGACCGTCTCGGTGCGGCCGTGGCCGCGATGATCGAGCCGGGATCTCGCGTGCTGCTGGACGCGGGCACCAGCACCGTGCACGTCGCGAAGCATCTGGTCGAACGCGCCCCGTTGACGGTCGCGGTGCTCAGTCTGCAGGCGGCGGTCTGCCTGGCGGACCGGCCCGGCATCGAGCTGCTGGTCGTCGGCGGCCGGTCCCGTTCCGGGGAGCAGTCGCTGGTCGGCCCGCTTGCCCTGCGCACACTTGAGGCCCTGGCCTTCGACTGCTTTGTGCTGTCCATCGGCGGTGTGCACGCCGAGTACGGGTGGTCGGAGTTCTCGCTGGACGACGCGGCCGTCAAACAGGCCGCCCTTGCGCAGGCAGCGCGCACGATCGCCGTGGCGGACGCGACCAAACTCGGGGTGCGCGCGTTCAGCCAGGTCGCCGCGCTGGGGGCGGTGGACGCCTTCGTCACCGACCCCGCGGCCCAGGATGCCGCCACGCACCCCAATGGCCCGCTGACCCTGACGGCCCTGCGCGATGCGGGCGTCAGCACGGCCCTGGCCTGAACCCCGTCCGCCATGAGGAGCGCATCATGACCGCTGTCCCACGACCGCTGATGATCCTGGTCGCCGGCCCCTACCGATCGGGCACCGGGGACGATCCGGTCAAGCTCGACGCCCATGTGCGGGCGATGAACCAGGCCGCACTGGTGCTCTTTCGCTCCGGCCACCTGCCTGTCACCGGCGAGGCTCTGGCCCTTCCCCTGCTGGAGACCGCGGGAAGCACCGGTCCGGGCGACGCGGCATTCCAGGAGATCTTCCACCCCATCGCCGAACTGCTGCTGGCGCGCTGCGACGCGGTGCTGCGCATCGGCGGTCCCTCGGACGGCGCGGACCGGATGGTCGCGAGGGCCCGGGATCAGGGGCTGGACATCTACACCCGTATCGACGACGTCCCGTCCGCCCGGTGACGGCCGGCCTGGACACCCCCGACCGTCGCGGCCGTACGGGCCTGGACCAGCAAGGCCGCGACCTGACCGGCAACCCGCGGGTGCGAATCGAAGGCGTGGAAGTGCTGTCCTGCGACTGGTACGTCCTGCGCCGGACGACCTTCGACTACCGGCACAGCGACGGCCATTGGAGCCGGGAGCAGCGGGAGACCTACGACCGGGGTGACGGCGCCACGATCCTGCTCTACAACACCGATTGCCGCACTGTTCTGCTGACTCGCCAGTTCCGTCTGCCCGCCTACGTCAACGGGCACCCCGACGGCATGCTGATCGAGACCGCCGCCGGGCTCCTCGACGGCGACAGCCCCGAGGAAGCCATCCGCAGGGAAGCAATCGAGGAGACCGGACACATCATCGGCACCCCCGAGCGCGTCTTCGAGGTGTACATGAGCCCCGGCTCGGTCACCGAACGCCTGCACTTCTTCGCTGCCCCCTACCGTCCGCAGGCCTCCGCCGCCGACGGGTACGGGATCGCGGCCGAGGGCGAGGACATCGCGACGGTGGAACTTCCCTTCGCGGAGGCGCTCGCGATGGTCCGCACCGGCGCCATCGTCGACGCCAAGACCATCATGCTGTTGCAATGGGCGGCCCTGGACGGTCCGTACCGGCACTCCTGATTGCCCGCCCGGCCACGGCGGGGGCCTCGAAATACCTCCGCACCGACGGCAGACCCACGACTCGACCGCACGGCTTTGTCCTCAGTGTGGAGAAAGTTGTAGCAGATTCCTGCGCAACTTCTTCCCAGTACCGGCAACCACTGCTACGTTCCCTTCGAAAGCCCGACGGACAAGCCGATGTGGCGGGGAGGGGCGCGTGAGACGTATGACGGCACGACCCGCGAATGCGCATCAGGCGCGACTGCTCCGGCTGTTGCGCGACGGCGGGCCCAACTCCCGGGCACAGCTGGGGGATCAGGTCGATCTCTCCCGCTCCAAGCTCGCCGTCGAGGTGGACCGGCTGCTGGAGACCGGACTCGTCGTGGCCGACGGACTCGCCGCCTCGCGCGGCGGGCGTCGCTCGCACAACATCCGGCTCGCTCCCGCACTGCGCTTCCTCGGCGTCGACATCGGTGCCACATCGATCGATGTGGCCGTCACCAACGCGGAGTTGGAGGTTCTGGGCCACCTCAACCACCCCATGGACGTACGCGAAGGACCTGTCGCGATCTTCGAACAGGTGCTGTCCATGGCGGCCAAGCTCCGGTCCTCCGGGCTCGCCGAAGGCTTCGACGGCGCGGGTATCGGCGTACCCGGACCGGTCCGCTTCCCCGAAGGCGTACCGGTCGCACCTCCGATCATGCCCGGCTGGGACGGCTTCCCGGTCCGCGAGGCGCTCAGCCAGGAACTGGGCTGCCCCGTCATGGTCGACAACGACGTGAACCTGATGGCGATGGGGGAACAGCACGCGGGCGTCGCACGCTCCGTGGGCGACTTCCTCTGCGTCAAGATCGGTACCGGTATCGGCTGCGGCATCGTCGTCGGCGGCGACGTCTACCGCGGTACGACGGGCAGCGCCGGCGACATCGGCCACATCCAGGTCGAACCCGACGGCCGCGCCTGCGCCTGCGGCAACCGGGGCTGCCTGGAAGCCCACTTCAGCGGCGCCGCGCTCGCCCGCGACGCCGAGGACGCGGCGCGCGCGGGACAGTCGCAGGAACTCGCCGCCCGGCTGGAGGCGGCCGGGAAACTCACCGCAGTCGATGTGGCCGCCGCCGCGGCCGCCGGTGACGCCACCTCGCTCGACCTGATCCGCGAGGGCGGCAACCGGGTCGGCCAGGTCATCGCCGGACTCGTCAGCTTCTTCAACCCAGGACTGGTGGTGATCGGCGGCGGTGTGACCGGCCTCGGCCACACGCTCCTCGCCAGCGTCCGTACCCAGGTCTACCGGCAGTCCCTGCCGCTGGCCACCGGCAATCTCCCCATCGTGCTGGGCGAGTTGGGGCCGGCCGCCGGAGTGATCGGCGCCGCCCGGCTCATCAGCGACCACCTGTTCTCACCGGCCTGATCCTCGACCGGTACGCACCACCGAACCACTCCCGCCTCATCCGGCCGGGGTCCGGGGGATACCCCCCGGAACAGCACCGCCCTGCCCGCTCACCGGCCCGCACCCGCCGAGGGGATTTGTCATGGCACCAGAACCACCCCTGCTCACCATGTCCGGCATCACCAAGTCGTTCCCCGGTGTGCGCGCCCTCGACGGCGTGGACCTGGAGGTCCAGGCCGGCGAAGTCCACTGTCTGCTCGGGCAGAACGGCGCCGGTAAGTCCACCCTCATCAAGGTGCTTGCCGGGGCCCACCAGCCCGACGGCGGCGAGATCACCTGGCGCGGCGCACCCGTCTCGCTCAAGTCGCCGATCGCCGCCATGCGTCTGGGCATCGCCACCATCTACCAGGAACTCGACCTGGTCGAGGGCCTCTCGGTCGCCGAGAACATCTTCCTCGGCCACGAACCCACCACCGCCCGCTTCGTCGTCCGCACCCGCGAAGGACGCGCGGCCGCCGCCGCACTGCTGAAGCGCCTCGGCCACCCCGAGATCGATCCCGCCCGCCCCGTCGGCGCGCTCTCCGCAGCCCAGCAGCAGATCGTCTCCATGGCGCGGGCGCTCTCCCACGACGTGCGGCTCATCGTCATGGACGAGCCGTCCGCCGCCCTCGACCCCGACGAGGTCGCCAACCTCTTCCGTATCGTCGCCGGGCTCACCGCCGAGGGGGTCGCCGTCGTCTACATCTCCCACCGCCTGGAGGAGATCCGCCGCATCGGCGACCGGGTGACCGTGCTCAAGGACGGGCGGGCCGTCGCCGTCGGGCTGCCCGCCGAGTCCACCCCTACGCGCGACATCGTTGCGATGATGACCGGCCGCAATGTCGAGTACGTCTTCCCGCAGCGCCCCGAGGCTCCCGCAAAGGACGTCCGGCAGGACCCCGTGCTCACCGTCGAAGGGCTTGCGAGGGCAGACGAGTTCGCCCCCGTCGACCTGGAACTGCGGCCCGGCGAGATCGTCGGGCTCGCCGGACTCGTCGGATCCGGGCGCTCCGAGATCCTGGAGACCATCTACGGAGCCCGCAGGCCGAGCGCGGGCCGGGTCCTCGTCGGCGGGCGGCCGCTGCGCCCAGGCAGCGTCCGCGCCGCCGTCGCCGCGGGCATCGGACTCGCCCCCGAGGAACGCAAGGCGCAGGCCCTGCTGATGCTCGAATCCGTCACCCGTAATGTCTCCGTCTCCTCCATGTCCCGTTTTTCCCGGGCCGGTTGGCTCGACCGCGGAGCCGAGCGCCGGGCGGCCCGCGCTGCCACCCGCGAACTCTCGCTGCGCCCGGACAACCCGGACACCCCCGTCCGCACCCTCTCCGGCGGCAACCAGCAGAAGGCCGTCCTGGCCCGCTGGCTGCTGCGCGGCTGCCGGGTGCTACTGCTCGACGAACCGACCCGCGGTGTCGACGTCGGCGCCCGCGCCGAGCTCTACGCCGTGATCCGCCGGCTGGCCGACGAAGGCCTCGCCGTTCTGCTGGTCTCCAGCGAAGTGCCCGAAGTGCTGGGCCTCGCCGACCGGGTGCTGGTGCTCCGCGAGGGCCGAGTCGTGCATACGGCGGACGCCCGGGAGCTCGACGAGCACCGCGTACTCGACCTCGTGATGGAAGGAAGCCCGACGTCATGACTCAGCCCGTCTCCTCGGCGCAGCACGGTGGGCCGGACAAGGCGGCCCCGCCCGCCCCCACCGCGTTGCCGCCCTCGAAGGGCGGCGGACTGCGCGCCCTCGGGGTGCGCGCGGACGTTCGCAATCTGTCGCTGCTCGGCGTCCTCGCCGTACTGATCGCCGTCGGCGGGTTCACCGAGCCCGACGCCTTCCTGGACACCGGGAACCTGCAGCTGATCCTGACCCAGTCGTCCGTCATCGGCGTCGTCACCGTCGGCATGACGTTCGTCATCACCAGCGGCGGAATCGATCTCTCGGTCGGCGCGATGGTGGCGCTCGCCTCGGTCTGGGCGACCACGCTCGCCACCCAGGAGTACGGCTTCGCGGGGATCCTCTTCACCGCCGTGCTCGTCGGCCTCGGTGCCGGACTCGTCAACGGGCTGCTGATCGCGTACGGGAGGATGGTGCCGTTCATCGCGACGCTGGCCATGCTCGCCTCGGCCCGCGGCCTCGCCCTGCAGATCACCGACGGCAAGACACAGATCGTCACCGTCCAGTCGGTCCTCGACCTGGGTCTGCCCGACTCGTACGTCCTCGGCATCCCGCCGCTGGTCATGGTCTTCGCCGCGGTCACCGTCATCGGCTGGCTGGTGCTGAACCGGACGACGTTCGGACGCCGCACGGTCGCGGTCGGCGGCAACGCGGAAGCGGCCCGCCTTGCCGGGATCGACGTACGGCGGCAGCGGCTCTACCTGTATCTGCTCTCCGGTCTCTGCTGCGGCATCGCCGCCTTCATGCTGATCATCCTGTCCGGCTCGGGACAGAACACCAACGGCAACCTGTACGAGCTCGACGCCATCGCCGCAGCGATCATCGGCGGCACCCTGCTCAGCGGCGGACGCGGCACAATCGTCGGCTCCGTCCTCGGTGTCCTCGTCTTCACCACCATCACCAATATCTTCGCTCTCAACAATCTGCAGAGCGATGTCCAGGAGATCGCCAAGGGCGCGATCATCGTTGCCGCCGTCCTGGTTCAGCGCCGCACCTCGGCCCACGGGGAGACCTAAGGGTGTCCAGCGGATCACGGCCGGGTCCGCGAACTGTCCGACCCTGATCCGCCTGACACCCCGGCCTCCGGGCTCTCCCCACTTCACCCCACCCCATCTCACCCGCAGTTCCGCATGCCACCCACGCACCGGATGAAGGGTTCCACAGCCATGCCAGAAACCAGCCGCAGAGGACTGCTCTTCGGCACCGCGGCCGTCTCCGCGGGCGCTCTCCTCACTGCCTGCACCAGCAATGAGCCGAAGAAGTCTCAGACCGCGCAGAGCAATCAGCCGGCCACGGACGACAAGCCCGGGAAGCCCGTCACCATCGGCTTCGCCGGACCCCAGGCCGACCACGGATGGCTCAACGCCATCAACGAGAACGCCAAGTCGCGGGCGGAGAAGTACTCCGAGGTGACCCTGCAGATCACCGAGGGCTCCAACGACACCGCCACCCAGATCGGCCAGGTCAAGACCCTCATCAACAAGAAGGTCGACGTCCTCGTCATTCTCCCCGCCGACGGCAAGGCGCTCACCCAGGTCGGTCTGGAGGCGATGAAGGCGGGCATCCCCGTCATCAACCTGGACCGCATCTTCGCCTCACCGCAGGCCTACCGCTGCTGGGTCGGCGGCGACAACTACGGCATGGGACTCAATGCCGGCACCTACATCGGCGAACAGCTCAAGGACAAGCCGAACGCCAAGGTGGTCGAGCTCGCGGGCATCGACAACCTGGAGCTCACCAAGCAGCGCAGCCAGGGCTTCGCGGACGCCCTCAAGAATTACTCCAACATCAAGCTGGTCGCCCGTCAGGCCGCCGATTTCACCGTCGAGTCGGGCCAGGCGAAGATGGCTCAACTCCTGCAGGCACAGAAGAAGTTCGACGCCCTGTGGAACCACGACGACGACCAGGGAGTCGGCGCGCTGCGCGCCATTCAGCAGGCCGGCCGGGACGAGTTCCTGATGGTCGGAGGCGCGGGCGCGAAGTCCGCGATGGACGCCATCAAGGCCGACAACAGCGTCCTGAAGGCCACGGTTCTCTACCCGCCGACGATGGCCGCGTCCGCCATCGACCTGGCGCGTGCCCTGGGGCAGGGCAAGGGCATCGGCGGGCTCTCCGAACTGGAGATCCCGACCAGCCTCACCCTCTACTCGGCGGTCGTCACCAAGGACAACATCGACCAGTACCTGCCTACGGGCTTCAGCTGATCCGCCGTCCAGGAGGGTGCTGACCCTCCTGCCGTGCGCCCACCGAACGACCGACGAGGAGGAAGCCCGTATGGCCCGTAGGGAAGAGACGGAGCAGGAGGCCGCAGCGCCGCCGACGACCGTGCCGAAGGCGACGCTCGGAGTCGGCATGGTCGGATACGCGTTCATGGGCGCCGCCCACTCACAGGGGTGGCGCACCGCCGGACACGTCTTCGACCTGCCGATGCAGCCGGCTCTCGCCGCGATCTGCGGACGCGACCTCACGGCGGTCTCCGCCGCCGCCGAACGGCACGGCTGGGCGGCGGCGGAGACCGACTGGCGCGCCCTGATCGCCCGGGACGACGTCCAGCTCGTCGACATCTGCACGCCCGGCGACAGCCATGCGGAGATCGCCATCGCCGCCCTGGAGGCCGGCAAACACGTGCTGTGCGAGAAGCCGCTCGCCAACACGGTCGCCGAGGCGGAGGCCATGGCGGAGGCCGCGGAACGGGCCAGGGCCCGCGGCCAGGTGGCGATGGTCGGCTTCAACTACCGTAAGGTGCCCGCGATCGCGTACGCACGGACGCTGATCGCCGACGGGAGGCTCGGCGTCCTGCGGCACGTGCGGGCCACCTACCTCCAGGACTGGCTGGTCGACCCCGAGTCGCCGCTCACCTGGCGGCTCAAGCGCGAGCACGCGGGATCGGGTGCGCTCGGCGACCTCGGGGCGCACATCGTCGACCTCGCCCAGTATCTGGCGGGGGAGCTCCTGGTGGGGGTGTCGGCGGTCGCCGAGACCTTCGTACGGGAACGACCGCTGCTCGCCGGAGCGTCGGCCGGGCTCTCGGGCACCGCGGACAGCGGGGCACGCGGGGCGGTCACCGTCGACGACGCCGCCGTGTTCACCGGCAGGCTCGCCTCCGGAGCGCTGGCCTCGTTCGAGGCGACCCGGATGGCGGCGGGCCGCAAGAACGCGCTGCGGCTGGAGATCAATGGCGAGCGGGGCTCGCTCGCCTTCGATCTGGAACGCCTCAACGAACTGTCCTTCCACGACCACACCGAACCGGGCACCACCGCCGGGTTCCGCCGCATCCTCGTCACCGAGCCCGAGCACCCGTACCTGGAGGCGTGGTGGCCGCCGGGCCACGCACTCGGCTACGAGCACACCTTCATCCACCAGGCCCGCGACCTGGTTCTGACGATCGCCGAAGGGGCGGACCCCGTGCCGTCGTTCGCCGACGGACTTCAGGTGCAGCGGGTACTCGCGGCGGTGGAGGAAAGCGCCGAGAAGAGCTCCGTACACACCCCCGTGCAGTCCTAGGAGGTTCCGCGCATGCCCCGTCCCTTCACGCTCTTCACCGGTCAGTGGGCCGACCTGCCGCTGGAGGAGGTCTGCCGGCTCGCCCGGGACTTCGGTTACGACGGGCTCGAACTCGCCTGCTGGGGCGATCACTTCGAGGTCGACAAGGCTCTTGCCGACCCCGGCTATCTCGACGGGCGGCGGCAGCTGCTCGACAAGTACGGTCTGAAGTGCTGGGCGATCTCCAACCACCTCGTCGGCCAGGCGGTCTGCGACAACCCCATCGACGAACGTCACCAGGGCATCCTGCCGGCCCGGATCTGGGGCGACGGCGAGCCCGAAGGGGTCCGGCAGCGGGCCGCCGAGGAGATCAAGAACACCGCCCGCGCGGCCGCCGCCTTCGGGGTCCGTACCGTCATCGGCTTCACCGGCTCGTCGATCTGGCACCTGGTGGCGATGTTCCCGCCGGTGCCGCCGCGGATGATCGAGCGCGGTTACGAGGACTTCGCCGAGCGCTGGAACCCGATCCTCGACGTGTTCGACGCGGAGGGCGTGCGGTTCGCCCACGAGGTGCACCCCAGCGAGATCGCGTACGACTACTGGACCACGCACCGTGCCCTGGAGGCCGTCGGCCACCGGGCCGCGTTCGGGCTGAACTTCGACCCGAGCCATTTCGTCTGGCAGGACCTCGATCCGGTCGGCTTCCTCTACGACTTCCGGGACCGGATCTACCACGTGGACTGCAAGGAGGCCCGCAAGCGTCTCGACGGGCGCAACGGCCGTCTCGGCTCGCACCTTCCCTGGGGCGATCCGCGGCGCGGCTGGGACTTCGTCTCCGCCGGGCACGGTGACGTGCCATGGGAGGACGTGTTCCGGATGCTCCGCTCGATCGACTACGCAGGCCCGATCTCGGTGGAGTGGGAGGACGCCGGGATGGACCGGCTGGCGGGCGCACCGGAAGCGCTTGCCACGCTGAAGCGGTACGACTTCGACCCGCCGGCCGCGTCGTTCGACGCGGCATTCGGAGGCGGCGACTGACGGTTCCTCGCGGGGGCTCCGCCCCTGGATCTCCGCTCCTCACTCGCGCTCTTTCAGCACGTCCGCCGGGTGGGTACCGGGGGCCGGGGCGGAGCCCCGGCGGGGCGGGGCGGGTAGGGGACAGGTCTGCGCAGCCCGGTGGCACATGCGCCGTCGGGACGGTCCAGGCTGCCCCAAACCCCCTTTGTCCTGATGTAGGAAAAAGTGCAACTCAACTCCTGCTCAAGGGCTTTCCACCCGGGACGAACCCGTCTACCGTCCCCTTGGTGTACACGACATGACTCGCGTCACCGGAGCCCCACCAGGCCTTCGGTGACCTGCGCGGCAGTCCCCGCGCGGAACGGCACGGCAGCACTCGCCCGTACAACCGGCACTCTCCGGAGGACACTCGTGCACAGAACCAGAACCCGGCCCCGATTCCGTACATCCCTCGCCCTGCTCACCGGCGGTCTGCTCACCGCGGCCACCCTCGCCCTGGGCGCCCCGCCCGGTGCAGCCGCATCGGGCCCGACCTCGCCGGCCGCGTCCGACGCGGCGGCGACCGAGGACTTCCAGCAGGTCACCCTCGCCAAGGGCGCCGCCGAGACCGGCGAACCCATGTCCCTGGCCGTGCTCCCCGACCGCAGCGTCCTGCACACCTCGCGCAACGGCGAGCTGCGGATCACCGACAGCGCCGGCAACACCAGGGTCTCGGGCGTCATCCCCGTCTACTCGCACGACGAGGAAGGCCTCCAGGGCGTCGGTATCGACCCGGACTTCGACAAGAACCGGGCGATCTACCTCTACTACGCGCCGCCGCTGGACACCCCGGCCGGCGACGCCCCGGAGACCGGCACCGCCGCCGACTTCGCCAAGTTCGACGGTGTCAACCGGCTCTCCCGCTTCGTCCTCAACCAGGACGGCACCCTAGACCTGAGCAGCGAGAAGAAGGTCCTCGACGTCAAGACGTCGCGCGGCATCTGCTGCCACGTCGGCGGCGACATCGACTTCGACGCGCAGGGCAACCTGTATCTGTCGACCGGTGACGACTCCAACCCCTTCGCCTCCGACGGCTACACGCCGATCGACGAACGCCCCGACCGCAACCCGGCGTTCGACGCCCGGCGTACCTCGGGCAACACCAACGACCTGCGCGGCAAGCTCCTCCGGATCAAGGTCGCCGACGACGGTTCGTACACCATCCCCGAGGGCAACCTCTTCGCCCCGGGCACGGACAAGACCCGGCCCGAGATCTACGCGATGGGCTTCCGCAACCCGTTCCGCTTCAGCGTCGACAAGGCCACCGGCATTGCGTACGTCGGTGACTACGGTCCCGACGCGGGCGCGGCCGACCCGAAGCGGGGACCGGGCGGACAGGTCGAGTTCGCCCGGGTGACCAAGGCGGGCAACTTCGGCTGGCCGTTCTGCACCGGGAAGAACGACCCCTTCGTCGACTACGACTTCGCGACGAAGACGTCCGGCGCGACCTTCGACTGCGCCGCACCGAAGAACACCTCGCCGCACAACACCGGCCTGGTCGACCTGCCCCCGGCGCAGCCCGCCTGGATCCCGTACGACGGCGGATCCGTGCCCGAGTTCGGCACCGGCTCCGAGTCGCCGATGGGCGGCCCCGTCTACCATTACGACGCCAACCTCGACTCGCCCGTGAAGTTCCCCGAGGCGTACGACGGGGACTTCTTCGCCGGTGAGTTCGGCCGGCGCTGGATCAAGCGCATCGAGCAGGACGGCGACGGCACGGTCCAGTCCATCAACAACATCCCGTGGACCGGGACCCAGGTGATGGACATGGCCTTCGGCCCGGACGGGGCGCTGTACGTCCTGGACTACGGTCTCTCCTGGTTCGGCGGCGACGAGAACTCCGCGCTCTACCGCATCGAGAACGCCACCGGCGGTCACTCACCGGTCGCCGAAGCCGCCTCCGACAAGACGTCCGGCACCACCCCGCTGAAGGTGCAGTTCTCCTCGGCCGGCACCACGGACTCCGACGGCGACACACTCACCTACGCCTGGGACTTCGGTGACGGCGGCACGTCGACCGCCGCGAACCCCACGTACACGTACAAGAAGAACGGCACCTACACCGCGACCGTCACCGCCAAGGACCCCACCGGACGCACCGGATCGGCGAGCGTCCATGTGACCGTCGGCAACACGGCACCCACGGTGAAGCTGGAACTCCCGGGTGACGGCCAGCTGTTCAGCTTCGGGGACAAGATCCCGTTCAAGGTGACCGTCACCGACCCCGAGGACGGCACGATCGACTGCTCGAAGGTCGAGGTCCGCTTCGTACTCGGCCATGACAGCCACGGCCACCCGATCACCACGGCCAACGGCTGCACCGGCACCATCAGCACCCAGATCGACGGCGGACACGACCCGAACGCCAACATCTTCGGAGTCATCGACGCCTCGTACACCGATGGCGGGGGCGGCGGCCAGGCCGCGCTCTCCGGCCACGACCAGTCGCAGCTTCAGCCCCGCCACCGCCAGGCCGAGCACTTCACCGAGTCGTCCGGCATCCGGACGTACGACAAGGCGGCCGCGCACGGCGGCAAGACGGTCGGTGACATCAACAACGGCGACTGGATCGCCTTCAAGCCGTACATCCTCGGTGACTCCACCAAGCTCACCGCCCGGATCTCGTCCGGCGGCGCGGGAGGCTTCCTCGAAGTACGGTCCGGCTCCGCGACCGGCAAGATCCTCGGCTCCGCACCGGTGCCGGTGACCGGTGGCTGGGAGAACTTCCAGGACATCGACGTACCGCTGCGCGGCGTCCCGGGGAAGGCCACCGAGCTCTTCCTGGTCTTCAAGGGCGGCGACGGGGCGCTCTACGACGTCGACGACTTCGAGCTCTCCAACAGCGCCCCCGACCGGACCGCCAAGCGCGTCCTGGTCTTCTCGAAGACGGCCGGCTTCCGCCACGACGCGATTCCCCAGGGCATCGCGGCACTGAAGGAACTCGGCGCGACGAGCAACATCACCGTCGACTCCACCGAGGAAGCAGGCCAGTTCACCACCAGCAACCTGGCCCGCTACGACGCCGTCGTCTTCCTCTCCACGACCGGTGACGTCCTCAACGCCGACCAGCAGAAGGCGTTCGAGAACTACATCGCCACCGGCGGCGGCTACATGGGCGTGCACGCCGCCGCGGACACCGAGTACGACTGGTCGTTCTACGGCGGACTCGTCGGTGCGTACTTCGCCGGGCACCCCGCGATCCAGCCCGTCACCGTCCGCGTCGAGGACCACAAGAACCCGGCGACCGCCCACCTCGACGACGCCTGGAACCGGACCGACGAGCTGTACAACTACCGCACCAACCCGCGCGACAAGGTCAAGGTCCTCGCCACCCTTGACGAGACGACCTACACCGGCGGCACCATGAAGGGCGATCACCCGATCACCTGGTGCCAGGCCTACCAGGGCGGCCGCTCCTTCTACACCGGCCTCGGCCACACCAAGGAGTCGTACGCCGAACCGGCCTTCCGCCAGCTCCTCCTCGGCGGCGTCCGCTACGCGGCCGGACAGGTGAAGGCCGACTGCAAGCCGGACACCGGCTACCGGCCGATCTTCAATGGCAAGACGCTCGAAGGCTGGAAGCAGGCCGGCCCCGGGAAGTTCAACGTCGTCGACGGTGAACTCCGCTCCGAGGGCGGCATGGGTCTCCTCACCTACCAGGCCAAGGAGCTCGGGTCGTACTCCCTGAAGCTCGACTGGAAGCTGGCGGGTGACGACAACTCCGGTGTCTTCGTCGGCTTCCCGGAGTCCGACGACCCGTGGTCCGCGGTGAACAACGGCTACGAGGTCCAGATCGACGCCACCGATGCGCCCGACCGCACCACGGGCTCCATCTACACCTTCAAGGCGGCGAACATCAAGGCCCGTGACGAGGTCCTGCGGCCGCCCGGCCAGTGGAACAGCTACGAGATCAAGGTCCAGGGCGAACGGCTCCAGGTCTTCCTCAACGGAGTCAAGATCAACGACTTCACCAACACCGATCCCGTCCGCAGCCTGAAGAACGGCTACATCGGCCTCCAGAACCACGGAGCCGACGACCATGTGTCCTTCCGGAACATCGAGTTGAAGGAGCTGCCCGCCGCCTAGGCGCGACAGCCGCAGTCCGACGGCGGGCGGGGCAAAGGCCCTACCCCGCCCGCCGTCACCCCCACCCTTGTCCGCCTCGATTCGATCAGCGCCGCTCTATTTGCACCGCCCAGCCAGGATGCCCAGTCAGGGAGGCAGCCCGTGTCATCACACGCCGTTCGTACCGGAGTCTGGTTCATCGGAGCACGCGGCTCCGTCGCCACCACCGCCATGGCGGGCTGCGCGGCCGTCGCGGCGGGGCTCCACCCGGCGGCAGGCATGGTCACCGAGACCGCGCCGTTCGCCGACAGCGGGCTGCCGGCGCTGACCTCCCTGGTCTTCGGCGGACACGACACCGTCGGCTGTCCGCTCCCCAAACGGGCGGAGGCACTGGCCGCCGGGGGAGTGCTCCCGCACGGACTGCCCTCCGCCGTACGGACCGAACTCGCGGCGGCCGACGCCGAGATACGCCCGGGTGGCCCGCTGCCCGGTGATACCCGCACCGACGAGGAACTCATCGCCGCGTTCGCCGCGGACCTCACCGACTTCGCCCGCCGGGGCAACCTGACCCGCACGGTCGTCGTCAACGTCGCGTCGACGGAGCCCGTCCCGGAACCCGGCGAGAACCGGCTGCCCGCCAGCTCGCTCTACGCCGCGGCCGCGCTCCGGGCCGGGTGCCCCTACATCAACTTCACCCCCTCCACCGGACTGCGCGCTCCCGCGCTCCAGGACGCCGTCGCGGACTGCGGACTTCCTCACGCAGGCCGCGACGGCAAGACGGGCCAGACGCTGCTCCGCTCCGTACTCGCCCCGATGTTCGTGCAACGCGCCCTGCCCGTACGGGCCTGGTCCGGCACGAACCTGCTGGGCGGCGGGGACGGAGCGGCACTGGCCGACCCCGGCGCGGCAGCGGCCAAGAACGCGGGCAAGGAGCGTGTCCTCGCCGACACGCTCGGCACCGCGCCCGAGGGGGAGGTGCACATCGACGACGTGCCCGCGCTCGGTGACTGGAAGACGGCCTGGGACCACATCGCGTTCGACGGATTCCTCGGCGCCCGCATGGTCCTCCAGACGACCTGGCAGGGCTGCGACTCGGCGCTGGCCGCCCCCCTGGTCCTCGACCTGGCTCGGCTGCTCGCCCGCGCCCAGGAAGTGGGCCTGACCGGCCCGCGGCCCGAACTCGGCTTCTACTTCAAGGACCCCGACGGCGGTCCCGCCGCACTGTCCGATCAGTACATCGCGCTGCTGGCCTTCGCCGAACGGCTGCGGGGGGAGAAGTGACAGCTACCGTACGGGCCTGGGCCGAGCTGCTGCGGATCTCGGCGCTGTTCACCGTCCCCGGGGACGCACTTGCCGGGGCGGCGGCCATCGGACGGCGTCCCGGCCGTGGCACCGCGCTGGCCGTCGGCGCCTCCCTCTGCCTGTACGAGGCGGGCATGGCCCTCAACGACTGGGCCGACCGTGACGAGGACGCCGTCGACCGTCCGCACCGCCCGATCCCCTCGGGCCGGATCACCCCGGCCGCGGCGCTCACGGCAGCAGGCGCGCTGACGGCCGCGGGCCTGGCCCTCGCAGCCCGCGCCGGCCGCCCGGCCCTGACGGTGGCCACCGGCCTGGCCGCAACGGTCTGGGCCTACGACCTCCACCTGAAACACACCCAGGCGGGGCCGGCCGCGATGGCCGCGGCGCGCGCCCTGGACCTGCTGCTGGGCGCCACCGCGACATGGGGGGCAGGTGCGGAGCCGGAGCACTCCGGCATGCGCACGGTCGCCGCGCCCGGCCCGGCGACAGGCCTCGTCCGGGCACCCGCGCCCATCCCGGTATCCGCGGGGAAGCGGCGCCGCGGACCGATCGCCCGGCTCGTCGGCAGGGGCGGCCGCGCCCTGGCACAAGCAGGCGGGGATGCGCAGCCGCGCCAAGGAGAGCCGTCCCGGCAAGCAGCCTTCCCGCTGAGGGCCGCACTCCCCTCCGCCGCCCTGCTCGGGGCGCACACCTACGCCGTCACCGCCGTCTCGCGCCACGAGACGCAGGGCGGTTCCGCCGTCGCGCCCCTCTCCGCGCTCGCGGCGGTCATCGCGCTCGGTGCAACCGCCGCACGCGAGCAGCGGGGGTCCGGGGACGTGACCCCCGTCCCGGGAAGAGGCGCGTCGGGCGGCAGCCAGCGCCCCGAACGCGGAGCATCCGCATCCGCGGCCGCCCCCGCCTCGACCCGCATCCTCCTCACCGCACTCACCGGCGCCTACCTCCGGACCGCCGCCGAGCCGCTCCTCCACGCGACCCTCAACCCGTCCCCGCCGCTGACCCAGCGCGCCGTGGGCAGCGGCATCCGGGCGATGATCCCGCTCCAGGCCGCGCTCGCCGCCCGTGCCGGGGCGGCCGGCACCGGGCTCGCCGTCATGGGGCTCGTCCCTCTCGCCCGCACACTCGCCCGGAAGGTGAGCCCCACATGACCATCCGCCTCGGCTACGGCACCAACGGGCTCACCGACCTCCGCCTCGACGACGCCCTCGCGCTCCTCGCGGGCCTCGGGTACGACGGCGTCGGCCTCACCCTCGACCACATGCACCTCGACCCGCTCGCCCCGGACCTCGCCGCCCGCACCCGCCGCGTGGCGCAGAGACTCGAACAGCTCGGGCTGGGTGTCACCGTCGAGACCGGTGCCCGCTATGTGCTGGACCCGCGCCGCAAGCACGGCCCGTCCCTCCTCGACCCGGACCCGGAGGCCCGCGCCGCCCGCACCCGGCTCCTGGTCCGGGCCGTCGAAGTCGCCTCCGACCTGGGCGCCCACGCCGTGCACTGCTTCAGCGGCATCACCCCACCCCACACCACGCCCGACACGGCCTGGCGGCGGCTGACCGATGCCCTGGCCCCGGTGCTCGTGGCCGCAGACCGCACCGGCGTCCCGCTCGCCATCGAGCCCGAACCCGGGCATCTCCTCGCCAATCTTTCCGACTTCCACCACCTGCGCCTCCTCAGCGGCGACCCCGAACCACTCGGGCTCACCCTCGACATCGGCCACTGTCAGTGCCTGGAGCCCTCGTCACCCGCGGACTGCGTCCGGGACGCCGCACCCTGGCTGCGCCACGTCCAGATCGAGGACATGCGCCGGGGCATCCATGAGCATCTGCCGTTCGGCGACGGCGAGATCGACTTCCCGCCCGTCCTCGAAGCGCTCGACACGCTCGGCGACACCGGATACGGCGGCCTCACCGTGGTCGAACTGCCCCGCCACTCCCACGCCGGCCCCGAACTCGCCCGCAGCTCCATCGACTTCCTCCGCTCCCGCATCCCGTCGAGACTCCCGAAGGGAGCGACGTCATGCCGATGACCCCGCCGGCCTCGCCGCAGACGCCCCCGCTGCTGACCCGTGGGCAACTCGACACCCAGCTCGGCGGCGCCGCACGCGCCTGGCTCGACGAGGCCCTCGCCGAGGCCGCGCACGCCGCCGACCACGAGGACACCACACCCGCAGGCCCGTACGCCGTACCCCCGTGGGAGCTGCGGTTCGCCGCCGCAGGCCGGCACTGCGGACTGGAGCACGCCGATTCCGTACGCGCCCTGCTGCTCCTCAAAGCCCGCGCCGCCCTCCCCGCCGTGACCAGGCTCTACGAACAGGGCACCGCCGCCGAGCGGCGCGCCGTCCTCCTCACGCTCCATCGGCTGGAGCTCGGCCCCACCGCACTCCACCTCGTCGAGGACGCCCTGCGCACCAACGACACCCGGCTGGTCGCCGCCGCCGTCGGTCCGTACGCCGCCGCCCATCTCGACACGCACCACTGGCGCCACGCCGTCCTCAAGTGCCTCTTCACCGGCGTCCCCGTCGAGGCCGTCGACAAGCTGGCCCACCGCGCTCGGGGCGACGCGGAACTCGCCCGCATGCTGGGCGACTTCGCAGCCGAACGCACCGCCGCCGGCCGCGCAGTCCCCGGCGACCTGCGTCACGTCCTCAGCCTCACGGCCCCCGCACCTGCCGCCCCCACGGAGGGTTTCTGATGCGCATCTTCGACCCCCACATCCATATGACCTCCCGCACCACGGACGACTACCAGGCGATGTACGACGCGGGTGTCCGCGCCCTTGTCGAACCCTCCTTCTGGCTCGGCCAGCCCCGCACCTCGCCCGCCAGCTTCTTCGACTACTTCGACGCCCTGCTCGGCTGGGAACCCTTCCGCGCCGCCCAGTACGGCATCGCCCACCACTGCACGCTCGCCCTCAACCCCAAAGAGGCGAACGACCCCCGCTGCACCCCCGTCCTGGACGCCCTGCCCCGGTATCTCGTCAAGGACTCCGTCGTCGCCGTCGGCGAGATCGGCTACGACTCCATGACCCCCGCCGAGGACACCGCCCTCGCCGCCCAGCTGCAGCTCGCCGCCGACCACGGGCTGCCCGCCCTCGTCCACACTCCGCACCGTGACAAGCTCGCCGGTCTGCACCGCACCGTCGACGTGATCCGCGAGTCCCACCTCCCCCCGGAGCGGGTCCTGCTCGATCACCTCAACGAGACGACGGTGAAGGACGCCATGGACAGCGGCTGCTGGGCCGGCTTCTCCATCTACCCCGACACCAAGATGGACGAGGACCGCATGATCGCGATCCTCAGGGCCCACGGCACCGAGAAGATCCTGGTCAACTCGGCCGCCGACTGGGGCAGGAGCGACCCCCTCAAGACCCGGAAGGTCGGCGACGCCATGCTCGCCGCCGGGTTCAGCGACGACGACGTCGACCAGGTGCTCTGGCGCAACCCCGTCGCCTTCTACGGCCAGAGTGGCCGCCTGCAACTCGACCTCGCCACCCCCGATCCACTCCACGAGGGGAACTCCATCCTCCGTGGCGGGGAGTGACCCGATGCGCTTCCGCCACCCCGACGGATCCACCGTCCACCTCGCCTACTGCACCAACGTCCACCCCGCCGAAACCCTGGACGGTGTCCGCGCCCAACTGCGCGACCACTGCGAACCCGTCCGCAGACGCCTCGGCCGCGACCGCCTCGGCATCGGCCTCTGGCTCGCCAAGGATGCCGCGAACACCCTGATCAACGACCCCGCCCAACTGCGCTCCCTGCGCGCCGAACTCGACCACCGCGGCCTCGAAGTCGTCACCCTGAACGGCTTCCCGTACGAAGGGTTCGGCGCCGAAGAGGTCAAGTACCGGGTGTACAAGCCGGACTGGACGGACGCCGATCGCCTCGCCCACACGACCGATCTCGCCCGGCTGCTCGCCACCCTGCTCCCGGACGACGTCACGGAAGGCACCATCTCCACCCTCCCGATCGCCTGGCGCACCCCGTACACCGGCGACCCGGAAGCCGCCCGCACCGCGCACACCGCCCTCAGCACCCTTGCCGAACGGCTCGACGTCCTCGCCGAGCTGACCGGCAAGTCCATCCGGATCGGTCTCGAACCCGAACCGGGCTGCACGGTCGAGACGACCGCCGACGCCATCGCACCGCTCACCGCAGTCGGACACGACCGCATCGGCATCTGCATCGACACCTGCCATCTCGCCACCTCCTTCGAGGACCCGGACACCGCCCTCGACGCACTCGCCGCAGCCGGCGTCCAGGTCGCCAAGTGCCAGCTCTCCGCCGCACTCCACGCCGAACACCCGCACCTCCCCGAAGTGCGCACCGCGCTTGCGAACTTCGCCGAACCCCGCTTCCTCCATCAGACCCGCACCCTGACTACGCACGGACTGCGCGGCACCGACGACCTCGACGAGGCGGTCACCGGCCAGGCACTGCCCGACGGCACCCCGTGGCGCGCCCACTTCCACGTCCCGCTGCACGCACCCCCCGCGCCACCCCTCACCTCAACCCTCTCGGTGCTCCAGTCCACGCTGACCCGACTGGTCGGCGGAGCCCGGCCGATGACCCGTCACCTGGAGGTCGAGACGTACACCTGGCAGGCGCTCCCCGCCGAGCTGCGCCCCCGCAGCCGGCCCCAGCTCGCCGACGGCATCGCCGCCGAACTCACTCTCGCCCGCGACCTCCTGGTCGACCTCGGCCTCAAGGAGCTCCCGTGACCCCAGCCGAGCAGGCCACCACGCCCACCCCCCTCCTCGTCCTCGATGTCGTCGGCCTCACTCCACAGCTTCTCGACCACATGCCGCACCTCAAGGCGTTGGCACAGTCCGGCACCCACGCCCCCCTCGGCACCGTGCTTCCCGCCGTCACCTGCGCCGCCCAGTCCACCTTCCTCACCGGCACCACCCCCGCCGAACACGGCATCGTCGCCAACGGTTGGTACTTCCGCGAGCTCGGCGACGTCCTCCTCTGGCGCCAGCACAACGGCCTCGTCGCCGGGGACAAGCTCTGGGACGCCGCCCGCCGCGTTCACCCCGGCTACACCGTCGCCAACATCTGCTGGTGGTACGCGATGGGCGCCGACACCGACATCACCGTGACCCCGCGCCCCGTCTACTATGCCGACGGCCGCAAGGAGCCCGACTGCTACACCCGGCCGCCCGCCCTCCACGACGAACTCACCGAAAAGCTCGGCACCTTCCCCCTCTTCCACTTCTGGGGACCCGGCGCCGACCTCGTATCCTCGCAGTGGATCATCGACGCGACCCGGCACATCCTGGACACCCGCCACCCCGACCTGGCCCTGTGCTATCTGCCGCACCTCGACTACGACCTGCAGCGCTACGGGCCCGACGACCCCCGCGCGTACCGGGCGGCGGCCGAGCTCGACCGGGCCATGGCCCCGCTGCTCGACGACGCCCGCCGCGAGGGGCGCACCGTCGTCGCGCTCTCCGAGTACGGCATCACCCGTGTCGATCGCCCGGTCGACATCAACCGGGCACTGCGCCGCGCCGGCCTGCTGGAGGTCCACACCCAGGACGGCATGGAGTACCTGGACCCGATGGCCTCCCGTGCCTTCGCCGTCGCCGACCACCAACTCGCCCACATCTACGTACGCCGTCCCGAGGATCTCGATGCGACCCGTGAAGCTCTCCAGGACGTCCAGGGCATCGAACAGCTCCTCGACGACGAGGGCAAGAAAGCCCACGGCCTCGACCACCCGCGCTCCGGCGAGCTCGTCGCCGTCGCCGACCCGGATGCCTGGTTCACGTACTACTACTGGCTCGACGACGCGCGCGCCCCCGACTTCGCGCAGCTCGTCGAGATCCATCGCAAACCCGGTTACGACCCGGTCGAACTCTTCCTGGACCCCCAGGACCCGTACGTCCGGGTCAAGGCGGCCACCGCCGTGGCCCGCAAGAAGCTCGGCATGCGCTACCGCATGGCAGTCGTGCCGCTGGACCCGTCACCCATTCGCGGTAGCCACGGCCGCCTTCCCATGAGCGACGAAGAAGGTCCGCTCATCCTGTGCTCCACCCCCCACGCGTTCACCGGCCCCGTCCGGGCCACCGAGGTGAAGTCCTTGCTCCTCACGCTTGCCGGCCTCGCATGACCGGTCCGCGCACAGCGTTTCGAGCATCTTCGAGAAAGAGAGAGACCGTGACCGCGTACAACGACGAATCCGGAACGGACGGCGCCCTGCGCCGCAGCCTCGGCGTCAGCCGCCGCCGCTTTCTGAGCACCTGCACGGCCGCTGCGGCAGCGGCCATCGCCGCGCCCGCCTTCGGCGCGTCGCCGGCCCTCGCCCAGCCCGCCCCCGACCAGGGGCAGGGCGTCGGCCTGTCTCTGGTCCCGGCGGACAGGCGAGGAATCATCCTGTACACCGTGCGCGACGCCACGGGCCGGGATCCGCTCACCACCACCCTTCCCTCGGGCTTCCGTGAGGTCTTCGGGGAGCTGGCCCGCTACGGCTACAAGCAGGTCGAGTTCGCCGGGTACGGCCAGCACGCCAACGCACCCGGTGGAAGCAACCTCGAATCGGTGGAAGGCGCGAAGCTGCTGCGCTCGTGGCTGGACGAGTACGGTCTGCGCGCCCAGGGCAACCACGGCTTCATCCCGTCGTCCTGGCCGCTGAACCAGAGCGACCTGGACCGGTTCAAGCTTCACCTCGAGATAGCGAACATCCTCGGCATGGAACACATGGGCACCGGTGGCGACCCCACCGGCAGTGCCTACCGTGCCGACTGGGACGTGGCCGCCGACAAGTGGAACACGTTGGGACAGATCGCTCAGGGTGCGGGCCTCAAGCTGTACACCCACAACCACGACGCGGCCTACGGCTTCCTGCTCGACGGCGGTCCGCTGGACGCACAGGGCCGCCCCACGCGCAGCTCCGGCACCCGCAAGCTCGAGTACTTCCTTCAGGTCACGGACCCGAAGTCCGTATGGCTGGAGATGGACATCTTCTGGGCGCACGTCGCCCAGTACAAGTTCCACACCTACACGGCGCACGACGGATCGCAGCAGGAGAACATCTTCGACCCGGCGGCGCTGGTCCGCGGCAACACCAAGCGCTACCCGCTGTTCCACGCCAAGGACGGCGTCGTCAACACCAACAGTGGCAATGGCTACGACATGGTCCCCTTCGGTACCGGGGTCATCGACTACCGGACGTTCTTCCGTCGCGTCGGGGCGAAGAATTACCACAACCCGATGGTCGAGCAGGACAACGCACCGAGCTCGACCGTCCCCGCGCAGTCCCTGAACCATGCGCGGATCGGTTACGACAACTTGGCGGCGCTGCGCAAGTAGAACCATCGGCGGCATCGGAGGGGCGGGCCGCGCCTCACCCCGAATTCCTGACGATCGGGGAACAGTGCAAACGCCCGCCTCTACGACGTCCTGCTCGCCGAAACCGACCCCGACCTGTTCTTCCTGGAGGTGGACACCCACTGGGCCCACGTCGGCCAGTTCCGTTTCAGCAAGCGCCCGGACGGCACACCCGCCTCCTTCGACCACAAGAGGTTCCTGACGGCCGTCGGCAAGCCCCGAGGCGGCCGCCGTGACCACCTTGCGATCGCAGGCACCGGGCGACGCTCCTCATGGGGCAAACCGTGCCGGTCACGGCACTGGCGAGCAACCGCACGACGGCCCTCCCCGCACCGCGCCGGGAGGGCCGTTGCTCGGACGGCAGCGGATCCAGTGCCCCTCCGGCACTAGGGCCTGTCTTGAGTCGTGATCAAGGTGTGGGACGCCCCTTCCGGTGACTGCCCGCGGGCTGGTAGAAGCTGGGTATGGCGCGTACGGAACTACCGGACGACGAGTGGGAGTTGATCGGGCCGTTTCTGCCGGTAGGCAGGTTCGACCCGTGCCCGGAGCATCTGCGGGAGCAGTTCGAGGGCGTGATCTGGCGGTTCCGCTCGGGCAGTCAGTGGCGGGAGATGCCGGCGGAGTTCGGCGCATGGCAGACCGTCTACAACCGCTTCGTCCAGTGGCGTGACGCAGGCGTCTTCCAGGCGCTGATGGACGGCATGATCACCGAGGCTGCCCGGCGCGGCCAGGTGAACCTGTCCCTGGTCAGCGTGGACTCCACGGTGGCCCGCGCTCATCACGACGCGGCGGGAATGCGGGTCAGTGAGGAGGTCCTCGCCTCTCTGGAAGAGGCGGCCGGGGAAGCAAAGGGGGTCGCCGGAAAGAACAAAAGCCACAGGTCGTAGCTGTGGAGGGTGAGCCTGATCCGGACCGGGAGGAGCGGCGGCGGATCCGGCGCAGGCGCCGGGCCCGTCTGAAGGCAGCCCAGCTGGGACGCTCGCGCGGCGGACTGACCAGTACGGCGGCTGGGGTAGATGAGCGGTGATGCCGGGTCAGCGTGGCGCGGTTTCGAGGGAGAAGCTGTGCAGGAGGGCTCCGGTGGTGTCGGGGTCCTCGAACATGGGTGTGTGGCCGACACCGTCGAGGATCTCGATCCGGGCGTGGGGGACTCGGCGGTAGTCCTGGGCGGAGGACGGCTGCCATCGCCGGTCCTGGGAGCCGAAGATCACCAGGGTCGGCAGGCCGAGGCCGGCGAGCCGGTCGGGGATGGGCTGTTCCTTCAGGTACGCGGTGGACGCCTCGTCGGTCGCGGTGAGGCTGTGGTAGGTCATGCCCCGGATATCGGTGATCATCTGGTCGGGGATCCGCACCTCACGGGTGAACGCGGTGCTCAGCGCGTCACGGATCGTGCCTTCGGTGCGCAGCCGCCAGAGCAGTTCCCCTACCACCGGCGTGGTCAGCAGGCGGCCGGCGAAGCTGTCGCCGCGGAACGCGTCCAACCGCGGGCCGGTGTCGATCAGCGCGATCGCCGCCACCAGGTCGCGGCGCTGTTCGGCCAGCGACGTGGCGACGGCGCCGCCGGTCGAATGCCCGACGACGGTCGCGCGGCGCACCCCGAGCTGATCGAGTACGGCCCCGACCCGGCGTGCCTGCTCCGCGATGCCGTAGCCATCGGCCGGTTTGGCTGATCCGCCGTGCCCGAGCAGGTCCACCCGCACCGCATGCAGGTCCCGCAATGCCGGCAGCACTGGATCCCACCATGCCGTCGAGCCGCCCAGGCCGTGCAGGAGCACCACCGTGGGCGCGCCGGGCGGCCCGTCCTGCACGACGTGGATGTCCCCGCCGGGAAGGCGCACGATCTGCTCGCCGGAGGCTTCGGCTGTCTCCGTGAGCACTGACGCCGTGTTCAACGCGAGGAGGACGGCCAGCACGCCGACGGCCAGCAGCGTGATCCGCCGCCGTCGACTCCTCGCCCGCCATCGGCGCGGGGCGCGCGGCGCCGCGTCTGCGCGGCTGTGGGTGCGTTGGTCTTGCGGGGTGGTCGTCTCGTCCATGGCTCCTCCGTCGCTCGGTCCGTGGCGCCACCACACTGCCGACCGCCGGTGCGACGCGTCTTGGAGAAATGTCCGCGCCTCGCGCATGGTTGATCCCGCCGCCGAGCCGCTCGTACAGTGAAGGCGTGCGACCAGTTCACCGGAAGACAGACGCCACTGCGGCCTGGGAGATCGTGCGGCAGTCGCGGGCAACCGCGTTGCCTGGTGTCGACATGGCCGGATTCCGTATTCACGGCGACAGCCCAATCGAACTGCGAGCCATCCCCCACCCAGCCGTCACCGTGGCCGTCGAGTTCGGTGACCGCCCGTTCAGTATCCACGGCGCCGCTGGCCGAATGCGGTCGGCGAGCCTGGCCGCCGGGCTCGCCTTCAGCGCGTTCCAGGTGCGCGCCGAGGGCATCGAGTGTGTGCAGATACGCCTGTCTCCGCTCACCGCGTCCCCCGTGCTCGGGCTCCCGCTCGCGGAGTTGCGCGGGAGCGTCGTCACACTCGACGACCTGTGGGGCCGCGATACACCGCGCCTGCGGGAGCGGCTTCACCATGCGCGAACCTGGCCGGAGCGCTTCGCGCTGATCGACACAGAACTGTTGACCCGGCTCCATGCAGGCAGGACGGTCGATCCCGAGGTGGCCTGGGCCTGGCGCCAGATCGTCGCCAGCCATGGCCGAACCCGCGTGAGCGACCTCGCAGCCCGGACCGGGTGGAGCCGCCAGCGCATGTGGTCACGCTTTGGCTCGCAGATCGGCCTGACACCCAAACGCGCCGCCATGCTCGTTCGCTTCGATCAGGCCATCCACCGCCTGGTCCGCGGACACACCCCCGCGCAGGTGGCAGCGGACTGTGGCTATGCCGACCAGCCCCACCTCCACCACGACATTCGCGCGTTCACCGGGAGAACCCCCACCGCCGCCGCGAACGAGCCATGGCTGGCCGCCGACGACACAGCCTGGCCAGCACACGGCGGCGCGGCCTGAAGCCACGGGTCAAGACGGAGTGCGTCCGCGGACGCGTCTTCGCCACCCGGGCTGAAGCGAACCTCGCGCTCTCCGATGCGGTAGACGCGGCCTCGAGCGTCCGTGATTTCGCGGAAGCCCGCGCCCGCCGTGGTGGCCGGCGCGGTCTCCGTTGCGTATGGTTCCGCTGTCATATCAGGAGATCTCCCGGCTGATCGGATGCGGATTGGGTTCGATGCGCTTGGCGCTCGGCCGGCCCGGCGCCTTGAGGAAGCAGGCGAGCACCGCGGAGGCGAGACCGATGCTGCCTGCCAGGGCGAAGGCGCCGCCGTAGCCCCAGGCACCGACCACGAGGGCGCCGACCCCGGAGCCGACCAGGCCGGAGATCAGCTTGGAGCTGTAGACCATTCCGTAGTTGGAGGCGTTGTTGTTCTCACCGAAGTAGTCCGCGGTCATCGCCGCGAACAGCGGGAAGATGGCGCCGCCACCGAAGCCGGAGACCATCGAGCAGAACAGGAAGAACGGCATCGAGCCGATGTCCCCGGAGAAGAAGACCCCGAACTGCGCGGATCCCAGCACCACACAGACGATGATCAGCGTGTTGCGGCGTCCGTACCGGTCGGAGATCCAGCCGATGACACCGCGGCCGGTCCCGTTCACGATCGCCTTGAGTGACATGGCCGTGGCCACGATGCCGCCGGCGAACCCCATTTCCTTGCCGAACGGCACCTGCATGGCGATACCGAAGATGTTGATGCCCGCCGTGCAGAGCAGGCAGAACCACATCATCCACAGCACCGGGGTCCGGGCCGCCTCACGCGGGGTGTACTGCTTGACCGCCGGCGGGTTCTTGGCCAGCGAACGCACGATCCGCGGGTCGTCCGAGACCTTCAGCGGGTCGACGTGCGGCGGCCACCAGTTCTTCGGCGGGTCCTTGAAGAACCAGCCGGCGACCGCGACGGCCGCACAGCAGATGACCCCGACGGAGACCAGCACACCCTGGTAGTTGGAGAGATCCATGTACGAGGTGAAGAGGAACACGAACGGCACCGAGCCATAGGCGAAACCGCCGTTGACCATGCCGGTTTTGCCGCCCTTGCGCTCCGGGTACCACTTGCCGACCATGTTCACGCAGGTCGCGTAGACGAGTCCGGCGCCGATACCGCTGAACATGCCGAAGCCGAAGTAGGCGACGATGACATGAGGCGCGTACGCCAGCGAGAGGTAGCCGAGCAGGGTGCCCAGCGCTCCCAGCAGCATCGCGCTCCTGGCCGGCAGCCTCCCGCTCTCACGGAGCTGCCCGGCAGGGAAGGCCACGGCTGCCTGGAAGAAGATCCAGACCCCCATCAGCCAGAAGATGTGGCCGCTGGCCCACAAGTGCGCGTCGTGCAGCGTCTCCTCGGCGGAGGTGAACGCGTACTCCGACGAGCTGATGCCCAACATGCCGATCCACGGGAAGAGCACCATGGTCCAGCGTGGCCGCCGCATGATGTCCCGGTCGGTCTCGCCGAGCCGGTACACACGGCCGTTGCGGTCCGTCACCTCCCTGAAGGGGACGGATATGGAGATGTCAGTCGTTGTCATGATCGATCGAACCCCTTGCGTGGAAGAAGTCTGGCCGGCGCCCCCTGTCCGTTCCCACTTCGCGTCGCCCGGGGTCTGCGGCCGAGCGGTTCGCCGCAGACCCCGTGGTTCGAGCCGTCGCTCTCAGGTCATCGATCACCGTCCAACAGCCCTGCCGCACGGGCCCATCGGTACTTGGCGCCCAGTACGGCCACCGGCTTCTCCGTCGTGTACGGGTACGCGACGACGCCGTGCTCGAAGAGGTACTGGCACGCCTCCTCCACCTCGGTGTCGCCTGCCAATGACGCCACCACGGGCTTCTCGATCCCGCGCTCGCGGAATTCTGCGACCACCCGGGCCGTCAGCTCCGCGAAGACCATCGGGGGAGTGACGATCGTGTGCCAGTAGCCGAGGACCAGCGAGTGGATCCGCGGATCCTCCAGACCGAGCCTGATCGTTGCCTCGTACGTCGACGGCGGCTCACCGCCCGTGATGTCGATCGGGTTGCCCGCCGCACCGAACGGCGGAATGAACGCCTTGAACGCCGCGTCCAGATCCGGCGGAATCTCCATGAAGGAGAGCCCGTTGTCGACGATCGCGTCCGACAGCAGCACACCCGAACCGCCGGCGCCCGTGATGATGACGACGTTGTCGCCCTTCGGCGTCGGCAGCACGGGCAGCGCCCGCGCGTACTCCAGCATGTCGTTCAGCCCCGGGGCCCTGATCACCCCCGCCTGGCGCAGGATGTCGTCGTACACGGCGTCGTCGCCCGCCAGCGCACCGGTGTGCGATCCCGCCGCCTTCGCACCGGCGCTGGTACGGCCGGCCTTCAGTACCACGATCGGCTTCTTCGGTACGGTCGCCCGCGCCGCCTCGACGAACGCGCGCCCGTCCTTGAGATCCTCCAAGTGCATCGCGATGCAGTCGGTGTTGGGGTCCTCGCCGAACCAGGTCAGCAGGTCGTCCTCGTCGATGTCTGACTTGTTGCCGAGCCCGACGATCGCCGACACACCGGTCTTCGTGGAACGGGCGAAGCCGAGGATGGCCATGCCGATACCGCCGGACTGCGACGTCAGCGCCACCCCGCCCTTCACGTCGTACGGGGTGCAGAAGGTGGCGCAGAGGTCCTGCCACGTCGAGTAGTAGCCGTAGATGTTCGGCCCGAGCAGACGTACGCCGTACCGCTCGCCGATCGCCACGATCTCGTCCTGCAAAGCCTGTTCACCGGTCTCGGCGAATCCGGAAGGGATGAGCACCGCATTGGGAATCCCCTTGCGCCCCACCTCTTCCAGCGCCGATGCCACGAACGTGGCGGGGATCGCGAAGACCGCCACATCCACCTCACCGGGAACGTCGGTGACACTCTTGTACGCCTTGCGGCCCAGAATGTCATCGGCCCGGGGGTTCACCGGATGGATCTCCCCGGAGAATCCGCCGTCGACGAGGTTGCGCATCACCGAATTGCCGATCTTGCCCTGCTCGTTGGAGGCGCCGATCACGGCGACCGAGCGCGGCTCCATCAGCCGGCGCATCGACGCGAGGATCTCTTCACGCGGGTACGTACGCCGCGGCGCCACCACCTCCGTCGACAGCAGGATCCGGATGTCCGCCGCGACCGCACCTTCCGGAGCGGCGATGACCGGATTGAGGTCGACCTCCGCGATCTCCGGGAAATCCGTGACCAGTTGGGAGACCCGCCGGATCTGTTCGGCCAGTGCCCACCGGTCCACCGGCGGCGCACCCCGCACCCCGCGCAGGATCTCCGCGGCGCCGATCGAGTCGAGCATCGACTGCGCCTCGTCCGCACTGACCGGAGCGAGACGGAAGGTGATGTCCTTCAGCACCTCCACCAGCACGCCACCGAGCCCGAAGGCGACGACCTTCCCGAACGTCGGGTCGGTGACCGCGCCGACGATGACCTCCTGGCCGGGTGGCACCAGCTGCTGCACCTGGACACCGTCGATCCGCGCGTCCGGCGCGTACGCCCGCACGTTCTCGATGATCCGGCAGAACGCGGCCCGGACCGCCGAGGCGCCCTCCACCCCGACGACGACACCACCCGCATCCGTCTTGTGCAGCACATCGGGGGAGACGATCTTCAGTACGACCGGTCCGCCGAGCCGGTCCGCGACGGCCACCGCCTCCTCGACGTCCTGCGCCGACTCCTCGCCCGGCACGGCGATCCCGTACGCATCGGCGACGATCTTGCCCTCGGGAGCGGTGAGCGCATTGCGTCCGGCGGCCCGTACCGAGTCGAGCAACGCCCGTACGGTCTCCCGGTCCTGTGATTCGACCATGCTCAGATGACTCCGTTCGTCTTCAGCAGCCGCAGCTCCTCGTCGCCGAGGCCCAGCTCACCGACGTACACCTCTTCGTTGTGCTCACCGAGCAGCGGCGACGTGACCACATCCACCGGGGAGTCGGAGAGCTTCAGCGGGGAGCCGACGGTGGTGAACGTGCCGCGCTCCGGGTGCTCCACCTGGACGACCATCTCGTTGGCGACCAGGGACTCGTCCTCGATGATCTCCTGGGTGGAGAGAATCGGCCCGCACGGGATGTTGTGTGCGTTCAGCCGTTCCAGCACTTCCCACTTGGGGAGCGTCGAGGACCACTCCTCGATGAGTTGGAACATCTTGTCGAGCTTGGGCAGCCGGGCCTCGGGCGTCGCCCACTCGGGGTCGTCCACCAGCTCCGGCCGTCCGATGAGCGAGGCGAGCGGCTGCCAGCCGACCGGCTGCACAATGACGTACACATAGTCGTTGGGCCCACCGGGCGCGCACTTCACCGCCCATCCGGGCTGCCCACCGCCGCTCGCATTGCCGCTGCGCGGCACCTCGTCGCCGAAGTCCTCGTTCGGGTATTCGGCCAATGGCCCGTGCGTCAGCCGCTGTTGGTCACGGAGCTTCACCCGGCAGAGGTTGAGCACCGCATGCTGCATGGCGACGTTGACGCGCTGTCCCCGCCCGGTGTTCTCGCGCTGGAACAGCGCGGCCAGAATGCCCGCGACCGCGTGGATGCCGGTTCCGGAGTCGCCGATCTGCGCACCGGTGGCGAGCGGCGGACCGTCCTCGAAGCCGGTGGTGGACATCGAGCCGCCCATGGCCTGGGCGACCACCTCGTACGCCTTGAAGTTGGTGTACGGACCCTCGCCGAAGCCCTTGATGGAGGCGTACACGATCCGCGGATTGATCTCCTGGATCCGCTCCCAGGTGAACCCCATCCGGTCTACGGCGCCCGGGCCGAAGTTCTCCACCATCACATCGCTGCGGCGGATCAGTTCGGTGAGGATCTCCTTGCCGCGCTCGCTCTTGGTGTTGAGCGTGATGCTCCGCTTGTTGCAGTTGAGCATCGTGAAGTAGAGGGAGTCGACATCCGGCAGATCGCGCAGCTGTTTTCGGGTGATGTCGCCGCTCGGCGCTTCGAGCTTCACCACGTCCGCGCCGAGCCAGGCGAGCAGTTGGGTGGCGGAGGGGCCGGACTGTACGTGCGTCATGTCGAGGACGCGCACGCCCTCAAGAGCTTTGGTCATGCCAACGGCTCCTCTGCTGCGGTACGGTACATTGCATACAGTCGACGAATACTGTATGAAGCTTGTTATCCCGCATCCGGTGGGTGGTGTCCAGGGGGCGTGCGGCACTTTCACAATCGGCACGATCGGGAGTGGCTATGGATCTGTACGAGCACCAGGCACGACAACTCTTCGCAGAACACGGCATAGCGGTACCGCAGGCCGAGGTCATCGACAGCGCGGCCGAGGCGAAGGCGGCAGCGGGCCGGCTCGGCGGTCGCGTCGTCGTCAAGGCCCAGGTCAAGACCGGCGGCCGCGGCAAGGCAGGCGGAGTGAAGCTCGCCGCCGACCCGGCAGCGGCCGAACTGACCACCCGCCAGATCCTCGGCATGGACATCAAGGGCCACCGGGTACGTACGGTGATGCTCGCCCAGCCCGTCGACATCGAGAAGGAGTTCTACGTCAGCTACGTACTCGACCGAACGAACGGCACCTTTCTCGCCATCGCCTCGGCGGAGGGCGGCATGGAGATCGAGGAGGTTGCCGCGACCCGGCCGGAGGCAGTGGCCCGCATCCCCGTCGACCCGGTGGAAGGAGTCACTGAGAAGAAGGCCGCGGAGATCGCGGCAGCGGCAGCCCTGCCACCCGATGCCGCCCCCGTACTCCACCGCCTCTGGCAGGTCCTCACGAGGGAGGATGCCCTGCTGGTCGAGGTCAACCCGCTGGTCCGGACGACGGACGGACGGATTCTCGCACTCGACGGCAAGGTGACCCTCGACGACAACGCCCGCTTCCGCCAGTCCCGTTGGGGTGCGGAATCCGATGACCCCCACGGCAGCCCACTGGAGTCGGCCGCCGCGGCCAAGGGCCTGAACTACGTCAAACTCGACGGCGAGGTCGGCATCATCGGCAACGGCGCCGGACTCGTCATGTCCACCCTCGACGTCGTCGCCGGCTGCGGAGCCCGCCCGGCCAACTTCCTCGACATCGGTGGCGGCGCCTCGGCAGCCGTCATGGCCGACGGCCTCTCCGTCATCCTCTCCGACCCGGCAGTGAAGTCGGTCTTCGTCAACGTCTTCGGAGGCATCACCTCCTGCGACGCGGTCGCCGACGGCATCGTCCAGGCGCTGCAGTCCGTACGCCTGACCAAACCGCTCGTCGTCCGCCTCGACGGCAACAACGCCGCCCGCGGCCGCGCGATCCTCGACGCACACGCGCACCCCCTGGTCGAGCAGTCCACCACGATGGACGGCGCCGCGCGCCGAGCGGCCCAACTGGCCGCCGCAGCCTAAGGAGACGTGACATGGCCATCTATCTCACCAAGGAGAGCAAGGTCCTCGTCCAGGGCATGACCGGTGCCGAGGGCATGAAGCACACCCGCAGGATGCTGGCGGCGGGCACCCGGATCGTAGGCGGTGTCAACCCGCGCAAGGCAGGCCGGAGCGTGGACATCGACGGTGCCGGGATCCCCGTCTTCGGCTCCGTACGCGAAGGAATGGACGCCACGGGAGCGGACGTCACCGTGGTCTTCGTACCGCCACCGTTCGCCAAGGCGGCCGTCATCGAAGCGGTCGACGCGGGGATCGCTCTGGCGGTGGTCATCACCGAAGGCATCCCGGTCCACGACGCCGTCGCCTTCCACGCCCACGCCCGCACCCGTGGCACCCGCATCATCGGCCCCAACTGTCCCGGTGTGATCACCCCCGGCCAGTCCGACGCGGGCATCATCCCGGCCGACATCGCCCCCGGACCGGGCCGGATCGGCCTCGTCTCGAAGTCCGGGACGCTCACGTACCAGCTGATGCACGAACTGCGCGACATCGGCTTCACATCGGCGGTGGGCATCGGCGGCGACCCCGTCATCGGCACGACGCACATCGACTGTCTGACCGCGTTCGAGAACGACCCGGACACCGAGCTGATCGTCCTCATCGGAGAGATCGGTGGCGACGCGGAGGAACGAGCGGCGGCACACATCGCACAGCACATCACCAAGCCGGTGGTCGGCTACATCGCGGGCTTCACGGCCCCCGAGGGCAAGACGATGGGCCACGCGGGTGCGATCGTCTCGGGCTCGTCGGGCACGGCGGAGGCGAAGCAGAAGGCACTGGAGGCGGCGGGGGTCGCGGTGGGTGCGACACCGACGGAGACGGCGCGGTTGGTGCGGGAGAAGCTGGGGGAACAGTCCAACCTCTCGGGCACATCCAGCCCTTCGGGCACATCCGTCCCGTCCGGAAAGCCCAGTCCGTCCGGCACATCCAGCCCGTCCGGCGCTTGAGGACCGGGGTCCGGTGGGGAGCCCCGAGAACCAGCCCGTCCGGCGCTTGAGGACAGCCGGGTCCGGGGCGGAGCCCCGGTTTCGGGAAGGGGCGGGTAGGGAAAAGCCCCGCCGCAGGCGCCCCACCACCCCCGCACCCGGACCCCCGCCCAGTCCGCCCGACCCCTCACCTCTCACCACGTGACCGTGACGTCCCTCACCCCTGAGTAAACGTCACCCCCACCCCCACCCCCACCCCCACCCCCACCCCCACTCACTACCGTCCGGCACCAGCGAGCCATCCCACCTCCCGCCCCGACTGTGCACCGAGAGCGGAGACCTTCATGGCACCCACCCACACGCCCGACAACACGCCCGCCCAACCCCTCACCCTCAAACCGGGCACCGCCTGGGCCGATGCCTGGCAGCGCTGCCTCACCACCGCCCCCGAGGCCTTCCGGGGCGACCGGGTCCTCAACCTCTGGGCCGCCTCCTGGCAGCAGGACGGCCACCCCCTCCCTGCCACCAGCCCCGTGGACGGCACTCCCATCGCCGGCCCGCCCCGTCTGGACGCCCCCACCGCCCAACAGGCGGTCCGGGCCTCCCTCGATCAGCACCGCGCCTGGCGCCACATCCCGCTCCCGGAACGCCGCGCCCGCGTATCAGCCACCCTCGACGCGCTCACCGAACACCGGGAACTCCTCGCCCTCCTCCTCGTCTGGGAGATCGGCAAACCCTGGCGCCTCGCCCAGGCGGACGTGGACCGCGCGATCGACGGAGTCCGCTGGTACGTCGACCACATCGACCGGCTCCTCGCCGACCGCACCCCGCTGCCGGGCCCGGTCTCCAACATCGCCAGCTGGAACTACCCCATGTCCGTGCTGGTCCACGCGATGCTCGTCCAGGCCCTGGCCGGCAACGCGGTCATCGCCAAGTCCCCCACCGACGGCGGCGTCGCCTGCCTCACCCTGGCCTGCGCACTCGCCGCCCGCGAGGGCATCCCGCTCACCCTCGTCAGCGGCAGCGGCAGCGAACTCTCCGCGCCCCTCGTCCGCTCGGCCGAGATCGGCTGCGTTTCCTTCGTCGGCGGCCGGGACACCGGGGCCCGCATCGCCACCGAAGTCGCCGACCTCGGCAAACGGCACATCCTCGAGCAGGAGGGCCTAAACACCTGGGGCATCTGGAACTTCACGGACTGGCCCTCCCTGACCGCCGTCATCCCGAAGCTCTTCGACTACGGTAAGCAGCGCTGCACCGCGTACCCCCGCTTCGTGGTCCAGCGCAGCGCGTTCGACGCGTTCCTGTCGGCCTACCTCCCCGCCGTCCGCTCCCTCCGCACGGGCCACCCCCTGGCAGTCGCAAGCCCCACCGACCCGCTCCCCACTCTCGACTTCGGCCCGCTGATCAACGCAGCCAAGGCCAAGGAGCTGGCCGATCAGGTCGCGGAGGCCATCGACCGGGGCGCGGTCCCGCTCCACCGGGGATCGACGGCCGACGCGCACTTCCTCCCGGGGCAGGACACCAGCGCGTACCTCCACCCGGTCACCCTCCTCAACCCGCCCCCGTCGTCGCCGCTCCATCACGCGGAACCGTTCGGCCCGGTCGACACGATCGTCCTCGTCGATACGGAGGCGGAACTCCTGGCAGCCATGAACGCGTCGAACGGCGCTCTGGTCGCCACCTTGTCGACCGACGACCCGGCAACGTACGCCCGCCTCGCCCCTCAGATCCGGGCATTCAAGACCGGCCACGGCACACCCCGCTCCCGCGGCGACCGCGAGGAACTCTTCGGCGGGTTCGGTGCCTCCTGGCGGGGCGCCTTCGTGGGTGGCGAACTGCTGGTCAGAGCGGTGACGGACGGCCCGCCCGGAGAGCGGCTCCCGGGCAACTTCCCGGACTACCACCTGATGCCGTAGCCACCGGGAACCAACCACCAGGAACACCCCGTGCCTCACCCGATCCCCTGACGATCAGGGACGAGCGCGAACTCCCGCTCGGTGACGTCAGGCACCGTGCGCTCCACTGCCCTCACCAGGAGCGTACGGTGCCTGACCAGCGCGCCTTTCCGATCCTCCGGCGCCAACACCAGCAGGTCATCGATCCCGGCCAGCATCCGCCGTGACACCTGCGGACTCCTCGTCGCGCACCACCGGATTCGTCGCGCACCACCGGATCTCCTCGAAAGCAAGATCCACCAGATCGGACCACTCCGGCCCTTCCTGCACGAGGCGCACCGCCCCCGCCCGGTCCCGGTGATGCACCGGCCCGAGCGGCAGACGCACCACCGCCGCCAGGAACTGCACGATCCGGTCCAGACACTGCACGGCGGTAGTCGGATCGTTCACGGCTGGGGGCAGCGCCCGCAGCGCGATGTCCGACAGCTGACGCGGCCCGAACGCCAGGTCCTGGTGCAGCGTGCGCTCGACCCCGACCGAGAGCGCGTATCGCAAGGCCCGCCGGGACGGGGCGCCTTCACCATGAACGGCCAGCACCGGCGTCCCCGGCACCACGTAGTCCCCGATCCGCGGGATCAGCCGCAGGACCACCATCTGCCGCTGAGCAGCCCGCACCACCCGCGCCACATGCACATCCCGCAGCACCCCCGCCCGCCCCTCGTACAGGACGCGCGCACTCTCCTCCGCAAGCGGCACCCCGTCCCGCTCCCCACCAGGCATCCGCCGGAGCATCCGCAGGGATTCACGGGTGAGGCGATCGACCACAGGCCCCACCTGCATGAGCCGCAGCGTGGCGCTCACATACGCGATGAACAGGAACAGACTCAGGCCGACCATGGCCAACGTCAGCGTGCTCTGCACGAGCGGCACGGACGTGACCCGCTTCGGATCGGTCTCACTCTCGTACGAGGTCAGAACCAGCAACGAGAACGAGAAGGTCGCCAGGAACACCGTCAGAGTGAGCTTGCTGATCCGGCTCCGGGAGAAGATCCGCACCACCCGCGGGGTGAGCTGACCGCTCGCCATCTGCACGGCCACCAGCGAGATGCTGAAGACGACACCGATGAACGTCATCATCGCCGAGCTGACGGTGGTGACGATGGTCCTGGCGTCGTCGGCGAACTTGATCAGATCACTGACCTCGCCGTACGCCCGCTCGCCCTGGAGTCGCGCAACGATCTCCGTATCCAGCGTCGAGACGCCCCACCACACCGCGAAGGCGCACACCAGGCCCACCGTCGGAGCGAACCAGAACGTATCGCGCAGATGCTCCCGCAAGGGGGACAGCGCACGGGGCCGCCGATAGCCGCGATCACTCATGCAGGCGAAGCTAGCCCGACCGTCTTCGCGGCAGCCGGACGCCGTCCGGCGATCCGCCGGACGTACCGCACGTGCGCGAACGACGACAGATCCTACACACGGCCAGGCCAACGGCTTCCGTGTGCCCGCCACCCCCACTGACCACCGAATATGCAGGTGAGAGGCACCCCAAACCCCTGGTATTGTTTTCTTTGTCGCCGCGGGAGACCGGGGCCGATCACCTAGTCCGGGTGGCGGAATGGCAGACGCGCTAGCTTGAGGTGCTAGTGCCCTTTATCGGGCGTGGGGGTTCAAGTCCCCCCTCGGACACAACCTGGGACGTTCACGAGATCGTCCCGAAGCGTTCACGAATTACCGGTCGAGTCATGTGACTCACCGGTATTTCGTCGTTTCTGGGGCCTCGAGCCTCGTGATCGGCTCGATGAGGGGGTGAGGCGGTGGCGGTCCAGGTACTGCGCCTCTCACCTGCGGAAACAGGACATGCCTGTGCGACGGCTGGTAGCCGTGGCGCAGGCATGTGGGGTTTTCAGGGGGCGGAGCGCGGCGGAGGTGTGTCACTCGCGTGGCGGAGGCTCGACCTGCTCGGTCGGAAGCGGTCGCGCCTGGGGCGGGTCGGAGGGCTCACCGGGTTGGGTTGCGGCGCTCTGCGTGCTGGCTTTGCGGGGCTGGATGCCCTGGTCGCGGAGGAACCGGCGGATGGCTCTGAGGTTCGCCACGAAGATGATGACGGCATTGAGCAGGGTCTGTGCGACGCGCCCGTGCGGCAGGCGGAGCTGGGGATTGTCGATGCTGTCGAGGGCGGACTTCTTGAGGTTGCCGTTGCCGCCCTCGTTCTGACTGCGCAGTCCGGACCAGGCTTCCTGCCACAGAGGGGTGAACAGGGGGTATTTCTGCCGCCACTTGGCCAGCACGGTGCCTGGGACGGTGATGCTCTTCCCCCTGCAGATGTCGGGGTAGACGGGGGTGTCCCGCTTGGGCCTGGGGATGGTGGGCAGGGCTGCCGGGGTACGGACAGTGGGGGCGTCGAGGTCGACGACGGTGGACGGGCGTGGCTGGGGCCGGCGGTAGCAGGTGACCGTGGCGTGGGACCCGAGGGCGGGGCACTGTCGACGCTGGTCCCCTGCGGGCCCGTACTCCTTGATCTTGGTCTGGTAGTCCTTCCGGGACTGGATCAGGTTGAGTGCGTGGGCGCGGTCCTCGTCCGTGCGGCTGTCGATGTATGTGGCGCCCGCAGTGATGAGCGGGGTGGGCATCAGCGGGCAGTAGAACTCGCCGCCGACCAGCTGCATGCCGCGGAACTCTCCCTGCCGGTCGACCTTGTCGTCGTTGTAGTGCTTCACCGCGTTGAGGCCGAGTTTGAGCAGCTGCAGATGCAGGTTGTGAGGCTTGGCCTGGGTGATGCCCCGGTCGGCGCAGAACAGGTCTTTGACCAGGCCTCGTTCGAAGGCCGGCTGGATGGCGCGCAGGGCGGCCGGGCCGGGTTCGGTGCCCGGGGTGTGAAGGATCATGCCGAGGCAGACCGCCGGGTAGGCGCCAGCGAGGTCGCCATGCCCATGGCCCGGGAATGCGGCCATCATGGCGTAGCGGAACTCTCTCTTCTCCGGCGCCTTGGCCTTCTTCTCCTGTCCCGACTTGGTCTTGCGAGGCGGTGGCTTGTTTGTCGTGCCGCGCCGGGTGCCACTGTTCGTGGAGGCCGCAGCTTTGCTGCTGGGCCCCGACTTCTTCTGCGTTCCTCCCTTCACGTACATCCCGGCGGTGATCTCAAGCGAGGCCCGGTCCTGGTGGTAGTCCGGCTCTTTGCCCCAGACGGGAACCGGTGTGTCGTCGACCGCGATGTGGCCAGGCCACCGAGCGAAGTCGCCGCGCCGGTAGGAAGCCATCACCGGAGCGAGAACCAGATCCTGGGCGATGGCCTCCAGATTGCGCACGGTGTCCTGATTGGCGTGGGTATTCCACTTCCGTCGGATCTTCTTGGCCTCGCTGAGCGACAGCCGCTTGCGGCGGTCGTGTGGTGCCGGGTCGAGGCGCCGGGTCATCGAGGCCCAGGACCGGTAGACGCGCTTCGACGTCGCGTACTGGTGGTGCGCGACGCGGTCGATCTCTTCTCGGGTTGCACCCTCGGGGATGTGCAGGTCGACGTTGGGGACGTCAAGGAGGGCCTTGGACCCTGGAGGGTGGTTCTGCGTGACCTTGTGCCGAGGCTTTCCGTGTTCCCTGATCCGGCCACATGGAGCGTCCGCATGCGGAGGGCATCGCTGACCCTGCCGCCAGGCGACGCCGACCTGGTGCGTGCAGAACTGGAACCGCTGTTGGTTTCCTACAGCGAGGCAGCTGAGGGCTACCGTTGGGAGCCGGCGTTGGCCTGACCCGACGGACCGGAGTGTCGTGGTCCGACTTTCGACTCTGCACAGGGTCGTGTCGCCGCGCTCGGCGGCATGCTCGAGATCGTCGCGCATTTCGGTGGCACCAGCGTCGTCATCGCCTGATGACCGTGCCCGAGACCTGATTCTCGGGGACAACTCGACGCGACTCACGACTCGTCGAGCATGGGGACGTACACTTGCAGGACGCCCCGGCGCTGGTCCGCGTAATGATCCGGACATCGCTGGCCGGCCGAAAATCGCGAACCCGCCCCGCCCGGGATTCCTGTCCCTCGGCGGGGCGGGCGCCTTGCGGACCTTTTCCACGCAGCGTGCAGTCCACGATGGAAGGGCTGTAGTTGTGCCGGGCCCCGATCGGCTCGGGCGTCGTCCAGGCGGCCTCTCGTCGTGGATAACCGCTAGGCCGCGCGCCTCGCTCCTCTGCCCGAGGGCCGTCGAGGAGCGTTGGCTCGTCATGTACAGCATCTCTGCCGAGCGGACCTCTGGAGCCTACTGCTCGTCATCGTCCGCCAAGCCGTTGATCAATGGAACGAGGAGAGGGTGAACCTTGAAGCCGGAGGCACGGCCCGGACCATTCTCGTACTCGGCGGTGAGAACCGGCACCGCGGAGTCCGGGATGGCCCCCTGCTCCACCAGATTTCCGCTGATCCGCTTGATGGGTCTGGTGAAGCCCCTCAGGCTGCGGTCGTCGTCGTAATCACAGATCTCGTACACGGACAGTGCCTCGATGCGGCCGTCCATCTCGGCCGCGTAGCGGATGACGTCGACACGATTGCCGTAACCCTCGTATGAGAGGCCGTTGAAGAGCGACTCGATCGCAGCGGCGGTCCAACCGCCTTGGGAGGGCTCGGCCTCAATGCGTTCCACTCGCTCGATGTCTTCGACGGAGCCGGCTTGCAGACTAAGTTGCAGGATGGGGGCGGCTACCTCGAGGAACTGCTTTGGCGACAGCAGGAACAGTCGGCCCCCGCCTCGCCTCCGGAGTTCTGCGGTCAGCTCTGGGCGAGGACCCCGGTTGTAACCGTGCTCCTTCCGCCACCAGTCTTCCTTAGCGTCCGCGGTCACGAAAAGGACATCACTCCCGCGTTCGGATGCCGCGCGAAGGAGCTGTTCCCACACGAAGAAGTCACCGACCGCTCCGTCGCCGTCCTTCTTGGCATCCATGTAACCGGGCGGAATGCGCTTCCTGACGCGCTCCTTGCCCACTTCGCCGAGTTTGGTGCGTTCCTCGGGGCTGAAGGGCGTTCCGACCCGGCCGGCCAGCGCGTGCTCCAGTCCGGCGATCACCGGATCGGCGCTCGTGTCGTGGGTGATGCTCTGCCATTCACCTTCACCGACCTCGTTGATCTTCTTCTGCACCTCGTCGAAGACACCCGTCAGTCGGTCGCGGAGATCTGCCAAGTCCTCGTCGCTCAAGGCCACTCGGTTGGCCCAGGTGCGCAGGGTCTGCACCGCCGTCCCGGCGTGGCCGCTCATCTCCTGGGCGGCGCTCTTGCTTGTCGATCGCGCATCGCTGATGACGCTTTCCCTGTTCCGCCAGAACTCGTCGACGACCTGGTGCGGAACACAGAGGCGGTCTCCGAGAGCGCCGAGTGCACCGAGAAGGTCGGTTCGAGCCTGTTCCGTGTACCGGTAGAGGTTCAGCAGCACGTTCGCGTCGGGGGCGACCAAGCCGTCCGTCAGCACGGCGGTGAAGTCCGCCGTCGTCGCGGTCCGGTAGGCCCCGAAGTCGTCGAAGAGACCTCGACCGCTCCCGTCGGCTGTCGTGTCACCCATCACAACCACCCCGTCTACGTCGCGCGCCGGGTCCCCTGTGCCGACGCATCTGACGGTGACCTTAGCGATTTCAACGGTGCGGCGTCGGCGAACAACTGGTACTCCACGTCAATGACCGTGCTTGGAACTGGATGTGGCGAACATCGAGGCCGGCTACGGCCATCAGCACGTCTTCCTGCCCGTGTTCGGGGCAGGAGGCGGTCTCACCGCGGACGGCGCGCCGGAAGGAAGCGAGGCACAGTCATGAGCGAAACCCAAGCCCAGACCGCTCACACACCGAGGGCGGGGGTGTGGCTGATCGGCGCCCGCGGCTCGGTCGCCACCACGGCGATCACGGGAGCGGCCGCGGTGAGGTCCGGCCTGGCCTCCCCGGCGGGATGCGTCACCGAGCTGCCCGACTTCCCGAACGCCCGCCTGCCACGGCTGTCGCAGCTCGTCCTCGGCGGACACGACGTGCTCGACACGCCGCTGTCGAAGCGCGCCGAGGAACTCGCCCACGGCGGCGTGCTCCCATCGGCGCTGCCCGCACTCCTGCGCGCCGAACTGAAAGCGTCGACGGGGAGATCGCTCCAGGTGTGCGAGCGGACGACGACCGGCCGCAGGCCGACGCGGCGGACCGCCTGACAGCCGACCTCATAGCCTTCCGGGAACGTCATGCACTCGACACCGTCGTGGTCATCGATGTCTCCTCCACCGAACCGCCACCGGTACCGCATCCCGCTCACGAGTCCCTCGCGCGGCTGGAGCGGGCGCTCCACGCGGGGCGGACCGTGCTGCCCCCAGCTCCCTGTACGGGTACGCGGCCTTCCGGGCCGGCTGCCCCTACGTCGGGTTCACGCCGTCCACCGGACCCCGCCTGCCGGCCCTCCACGAACTGTCCGCCGGTAGCCCAGGCGGGCCGTTGTCCTTGTCTGGTCGGAACGACGCCGGGCCCCGCGTGTGTGCAGCGACCCGGCCCGGCACGATGCGCGCCCCTGCTCGGTCCCGTTTCTGGGCAGTATCGCGTGTCCTCCAGGGCCTTCGGCAGTGGAGCAGGGGCGCCGCCATGGGAGACCTCATGCGCCCTTCGGTGAATTCCGGCGGACCGTTCGATGAAGGTTGCCGCATCCTGATCGGTAAGTTGTCCAGTCAAGCTAGCGTCCTTGCCTATGAGATTCCTTCGCAGAGCAGCAGGTCTAGGCCTTGCGTTGCTCTTCTTCATCCTGGGCTTCTGTGCACAGCCCGCTGCGGCGCATGTGTCACCGGAGCACGCCGAACTCGTCATATCGACCAAGGAAAACGTCACCAGTGGGCGGCTGATCGTCCACCATGACGTGGTGTCACCACAGAAGGCAGGTGCCTGGGCGTCGCACCTGCTGAGCGCGGCGTGCCCTGCCACCGGCTCCGGCGTCGCCGGGGACGGCGGTGGCGTCCCCGGCGGTGTGGTGATCGAGCTCGCGTGGAGCTGCCACGTCGACAAGCTCGACCTGAGCGCGATGCTGCAGCAGGGCGGGCTGACCCAGGTCGTCGCCGAGTTCGACGGCACCACGGTCAACGCCAACGCGCAGACCCCCGTCGTCGACGCATCTGGTGCCCACGCGCTTCCCACCTTCCCCTGGGCAGCGGTGGCACTCGGCATCGTGCTGGCCGCCGCGATGCTGCTCGCGGTGTGGCAGATCCGCACCGGGCGACTCCAGGTCGCCCAGCTGGTCGCCAGGGTGCGCGCCGGCCGCGGGCGGATCAAGCTGGCCGCTGTCGGCGTGGTGACGCTGTCCTTCCTGGCTCCCCAGGTGGCCTCGGCGGCGCCGCTCGCCGAGCAGGCAGCGGCGACCGCGGACACAGTCACTGTCACGGGCACGGTCTTCGAGGACGCCAACGGCAACGGCAAGCGCGACGCGGGCGAGGCTCCGATGGCCGGGGTCGACGTCACGGACGGCGCCGGCTGGACGTCGACCGGCGCGGACGGTTCGTACAGCCTGCAGATGGACCCGACCCGCCGGGAGACCGACCTCATCAGCATCGTCTCCCCGAACGGCTACACCCCCCATCTGCGCGACGACTACGTCCCGGAGTACTTCCACAAGGTGCCCGAGGGCGGTCCGAGCACCGACATCGACTTCGCCCTCGTCAAGGACAAGAACGCCGCCAACCCCACCGAGAAGTGGTTGATGGTCTCCGACACCGAGACGGCCGGCGACCCGGAGTGGACCGGCCACGTCAATGCGATGTCCGAGGTGGACGGCGCGTCGATGGCGATCGACACCGGTGACATGACGGTCATCGACGGGACCCCGCCGTCGGGCCGGCAGCGCAATTTCGACGGCCTGCGCAAGGGCCTGACCGACGGCAAACTCGGCATGCCGTTCTACCCGGTGATCGGCAACCATGACTTCGGCGGCGATGTCAACTCCAGTGGCTATGGCGGCAGTATGGAGTTCTACCGCCGCAACATGGGCCCGGAGTGGTACAGCTTCGACCGTAACGGCCGTCACATCGTCGTGCTTGAGGACAACTACGACTCCAGCGGTCTGAAGCCGCAGCTGGAGTGGCTGCGTGAGGACCTCAAGCGCCACGCGGTGGGTAAGCAGGTTCTGGTCTTCGCGCACCGGTCGCTGTTCACCCAGTGGGGTCCGGGGGCCGGCATGCAGCCGACCATCGACGAGCTGGCGAAGTACGACGTGCGGATGTTCGCCGCGGGCCACAACCAGCAGGCCGAGTACCGGCGTGGCGCCTGGGACCGTTCGGTTGAGATCAACAACCAGGGCACGTACGGCATCGACGGCTCCCAGCCGGACTACAAGATCCTTGACTTCAAGGAGATCACCGACGACCCGGACACCAAGCGCAACGAAGACACCGGCTACGTCACGGGTACGCACCGGGAGTTCAACGTCCATGACGATGCCGCGCTGGTCAGCCCCGCACAGGGCAGCGTCCACGCCGCCAGCGCCAAGATCCCGGTCGAGCTGTACGCAGAGGACGACGGCCGTACCCCGGACAACGCGTCCTTCACCATCCGCGACAGCCACGGTCATACGGTGCGAAAGGACAGCCGCCTGAAGTTCGGCGTGGCCAACCGCCGTACGGGCATCGAGAACTGTTACACGGCGCCCGGCGGCAAGCCGGAGCCCTGTCCGGACGCCCGGATTTCCTGGACCCGGGCCAGTGACAGCATCGAGGGTCTGGCCCCGGGAACGTACACGGCGAAGATGACCGCCGTCGACACCAAGGGCAAGGCGTGGGACACCATCACCAACACCTTCACGGTGGTGCCCGACAGCAAGTTGCACAAGCCCAAGAGCGGCCAGGACTGGACCCGTCAGGGCCGCGACGAGGCAGGACGCTCCGCGAGCGCGGACAATCCGGGCAGCGAGCTCGACCTGCGCTGGGCCGCCAACACCGGTGAGCAGTTCAACCTCAACGGATCGGTGATCGCCGACGGCAAGGTGATCGTCTCCTCCCGGGCGTTCGACTCCCCGTACAGCATGATGCTCGCCTACGACCTCAAGTCCGGCCGCGAGATCTGGCGCACCTACCTGGACGGCGACGCGGAGTCTGCGCCGACCCTGCACGACGGCAAGGTCTACCTGACCACCGGCGTCGGCCGGATCTACGCTCTCGACGCGGAGGACGGCCACGTCGCGTGGCAGTCGATCGACCGTGAGGAGCAGCACGGTGACACCGTGCGCCGCTACGGTCGCGCGGGCGGACCGGTCAGCGTCTTCGCGCTTGCGGGCGAGGACCACCGTTCGGTCGCCGTCTACCAGGACGCGTACAACATCCGCTGCCGTGATGGCGCGACCGGCGCGATGCTGCCCGGCGGTTTCGGCGGCTCGTTCTCCTGGGGCCAGTTCCACAGCACGGCGATCCGCCAGCCCGGCTCCAACACCGCCTACCTGCACGATGGTTCCAGCAACAATCTGATCGCCATGGATCTGGCGACCTGCACGAAGCTGTGGGCACAGGACACCGGCGGCAACATCGACAGCATGTCCTCCCCGGCCCTCACCGATCCGGCCAGCGGGGACCCGCAGCTGGTGACGATGACCGCGAGCGGTGCCCGCGGGCACGACCTCAAGACCGGTAAGGTCCTGTGGAAGGCCGCCTGGGACGACCCGTGGCTCTGCGAGAACGGCAAGGCTCCGCAGACCAGCCCCGCTGTCTGGGGCGACATCGCCTACATCGCGCGCCGTGACGGTGTCGTCCTCGCCTACGACACCAAGGCGGCCGACCCGTCCAAGCCGCTGTGGGAGACCAAGACCGGCTACCTGCCCGGGGAGAGCCCCAAGGATGACAAGGCGAAGGTGGCCAGCGGCTGCGCCGACAAGCAGGGGCCTGGATCCCCTGCGATGCACGCCCTGGCCACCAAGGACCTGGTGTACGCGGGCACCCGGGACGGGCGTCTGGTCGTCCTGGACCGCGCCACCGGCGCGCGGCTGACCGAGTACAACCTCGGCGGCGGGGTGACCTCGGCACTGTCCGTCAGCGGTGACTGGGTGATCGCCCTCACCGACGACGGGTCGATCCACGCTCTGGCTGCGAACGGCCGCCAGCGGCCGAAGACGTCCCTCACGGTGACCCCGACCGAGACGACGGATGCGCAGCCGGGTCACGCCATCGACGTGAGCGGCACGTTCAATCTGTCGGCGAATGGGCCGGTCAGCGACGTGGAGCTTCGCGTGACGCCGCCCTCCGGGTGGAAGGTCGACGGTGCAACGGTGTCGAAGGCGTCTTTGCAGGACGGCTCGTCCATCGAGGGCCGGTGGGCCGTCACGCCGCCGGAGCACGTTGCCTCCGGGTATTACGACCTGCCGGTCGTAGCCACCTACCATTTCCGTTTCCCCAATGATCCGCTGGACCACCCGATGAGTGTGGAGAAGAAAGTCCGGGTGTTCGTGCCGCCCCCCGCCCCGAGCGGAACTGCATCTCTCAGCGACCTGCCGTTCCTGAGCGAGTCCAACGGGTGGGGCCCGGTCGAGCGCGACAAGTCCAATGGTGAGAACGGCGCCGGCGACGGAAAGACCCTGACCATCGGCGGGAAGACGTACGCCAAGGGCCTTGGGGTGCACGCGAACAGCGAGATCACCTTCTGGCTCGGCAGCAGCTGTCGCACCTTCCACGCTGAGGTTGGTGTCGATGACGAGGTCGGGGGTGGATCGGTGGCGTATCAGGTGCTCGGCGACGGCAAGCAAATCGCCGACACCCCTGTCGTCCGCGGCACCGACAGTGCCCGCACCGTCGATGCCGACGTGACAGGGGTCAGGATCCTGACACTGAAGGTCAACGACGGCGGTGACGGCAACGGCTCCGACCACGCCGACTGGGCCGACGCCCGGGTGGTCTGCGACTGAGCCACCCGCCGGTCCGCCGGTCTGTTCTCACCCGCGCGGTGGGCCACATGCCGCCGCGGTGAGCCGGATCCGCGTTCCCACCAGCGATCCCTGCACATCATCCTCGGCACACATGGACCTCAGGTCGGGCTCGTGGCAGACCGAAGGACCATCAAGCCGAGGGTGATGTGCACCGGCCGCCCGCCGCCTGCGCGGCAACGGCCGCTGACCCACCGTCCGCGCGTTGCCTCCCCCGCCAGGGGAGGCAACGCGCGGCGTTCCACTCCCGACGGGACCACCGCTGTGCACATCCTCCACACCACCCGCACCCACGCCGCCCGTCTCGTGCTGCTCGGCCTGGCCGCCGCACTGGCGCTGCTCGGCGCCGCAGGCACGGCCCAGGCGCACCCCTTCGGCACACCGCCGGTCGCCCAGGTCAGGGCTGAAGGCCGCACCGTCGACATCACCTGGTCGGCCCAGCAGAACGACCTGGACGTCCTGCACCAGGCAGCCAAGGGGGACGAGGCGGCCTACCTCGGCTCGCACATCACCGTGCACCAGGACGGGCGCGCATGCCGGCTCGGGGCGGTGGACACTGCACGGCTCGCGAGCAAGGGCGCCGTGATCCACTACACCTGCCCCGAACCTGTGGACAAGGTCGCGCTGACCATCACCGCACTGACCGACGTCAACCCGGCCTATCGCACGATCTCCGTGACAAAGAAGGGCGGCGGCGGCCTGCACACAGCAAGCGACCCCACCCTTACCCTCGCCCTCGGCGGAGCCGGCAGCTCCGCCGCCACCGCATCCACGGCGCCGACGACCGTGTGGACCACAGACCTTGCGGCACTGCTGGACCACGGCGTCGTACTGCCACTGGCCCTTCTCGTCTCGGCAGCCGTGGGCGCCTTCCACGCCTGCGCCCCCGGCCACGGGAAGTCGCTCGCGGCCGGGTACCTCGTAGGCGGCCAGGGCCGAGCGCGGGACGCGGTGTGGCTCGGCGCCATCGTGGCCGTCATGCACACCGTGTCGGTCGCCGTACTCGCCGTGGGCTGGTGGCTCGCCGCCCAGCAAGCACCGGACGTCGCAGCGGTGACGAACTGGCTTCAGCTGATCGCGGCCCTGGTCGTGGTCGCCGTGGGCATCGGCCTGCTCCGGCGCCACCTGACCAACCGCAAGCACGGCTACAGCCATGGACACCATCACGACCACGATCACGGGCATGACCACGATCATCATGGCCACGACCACGACCACGACCACGGCCACAGCCACCACATCCCGACGTCCAAGTCCCTGCTCACCTGGCGCGGCATCCTGCTGCTCGGCACGTCCGGCGGCCTGCTCCCCTCCCCGTCCGCGTTCCTCGTCCTCCTCACCGGACTGCTGACCGGCCAGGTCGGCGCGGCGATCGCCATGGTGGCGGCGTTCGGTGCCGGCATGGCGCTGACCCTGACCGGCGTCGGCCTCGTGGTACTGCGCGGTCGCGACGCGTTCCTCGCCCGAGCCACGACCTCGCCCGCGCTGCGCACCTGGAGCACCCGCATCCCGATCATCGCCGCCTGGGCCGTCGTCACCGGCGGCACCATCGCCTCAGCCATCGCCGCCGGCCGCGTCCTGGCAACGTGATCAAGGAAGCCTGGGCTTCGTCCGGTGGCGGTGGGGCTCACCCTTGGGTGGCTCCGCCGGTGAGGCCTTTGACGAAGTACCTCACCAAGTAGCAGACGAGGATGGGCTGGGTGTAGTTGTCCAGCCCCACCGCCGAGCGGACCGGCTTCCACCACCTGCACGCCACCGCAGTCCACCCCCTCACCCCGAGGATCGGACCACCGGACGGCAACCGCAGACGGCCACGCCGCGCCCGAAAAGCCCGGAAACCCCAGGCACACACAGAGTTCGAGAGACGCTGTGCTTGATGAGTGGCAGCCCTACGGCAGCCATTCACGGACGGCCCAGGCGGTGTGGACGTGTTTACGGAGTCCGGCGTACGGGCCGCGCTGTTTGTCCCCGCGTAGCCAGTCCACCAGCGTGCACAGGGTCTGCGCATCACCCGGGCGCAGCATCCCAGCACACCGGCAGCGTTCGGTAGGCTTCCAGAACGTGAGCGAGTACCAGTACTACGAGTTTCTGGCCGTGGACCGCCCGCTGAGCAAGGCCGAGGTGACGCAGGTGCGGGCCCTGTCGACCCGGGCGGACATCACGACGACCCGGTTCGTCAACGAGTACCACTGGGGCGACTTTCGTGGGGATACGACGAAACTGGTCGAGGAGTTCTACGACGCCCACCTGTACTTCGCCAACTGGGGCAGCCGCCGCCTCCTGCTGCGTCTACCCGCCGCCGTGCTCCCTGCGAAGACGGCATCGGTCTACGCGCTGGACGAGTCGCTGAGCGTCCATACCCGCAAAGGGCACATCCTGCTGGACTTCTGTCCGGAGCCGGATGACGGAGGTGAGGAGGACTGGGAGGCCATGGCGTCCTGGACGCTGTCCGCGTTCATCGGGCTCCGGGCCGAGCTCGCCGCGGGCGACCTGCGGCCGCTGTACCTGGCGTGGCTGGCCGGTCTTGGCGTCTGGGAGCTCGCGGACGATGACGAGGAGGAGTACGCGCGCGAGATGGAGCCGCCAGTCCCCGCCGGTCTTGGCACGCTCACCGGCACGCAGCAGGCACTGGCCGAGTTCCTGCGCGTCGACCCGGACCTGCTGAGCGTAGCCGCGCAGGCGAGCGCAGCCGCGACCGAGCCCCGGGCGGACCGGAAACGGCTCGCCTCGTTCATTGCCGAGCTCCCCGCCGTAGAGAAGGATGCCCTGCTACTGAACGCCGCCATGGGCAGCGAGCCGCGTCCCGGAGCAGAGCTGTTGGCCCGTTACCGGGAAGCGACCGGAGACAACCAGCACACCGCACCGGAGGCGCGGCGCAGCGCCGCGCACTTGCTGAATGCCGCTCACGCGCAGCGCACCGGGCGCCTTGAGCGGGAACGCGCAGCGCGGGAAGCGGACGAGCGCCGTCGCGTCGAGGCCGCCGAGGCGGCCCGCGCCGACCAACTGGACCACCTCACCCGCAACGCGGAGCAGACCTGGGGCAGGGTCGAGGAACTCATCGCGCAGAAGAAGCCCACAGCCTACGACCGCGCCTCCGCGCTCCTGGACGACCTGCGCGCCGCCCACGCACGCACCGGCGATATCGCCGCATTCGAGGAGCGGGCCGGACGCCTGCGCGAGGCCCATCGGGGCAAGCCGGCGCTCATGCGTCGCTTCGACGAGATCGGCATTCCCCATCCACGCGAACGGCCCGCGCGGAAATGACTCCGCGCGGGCCTCGCCGGTGCCTGGAAAGGTCAGGTGTCCTCGCGCTCCCGCGCAAGGCCATTGAACTGTCCACGGACGACGAACCAGCCGCCGACCAGCGCCGCCGCGATCAGCGGCAGACACAGCACGGTCGTACGGCCCACTCCGCCGCCCCACCACATCAGGAAGACGACACCGGCGAGGAAGAACAGCGTGACGATCTGCGTGTAGGGGGCCCAGGGCAGCCGGTACGAGGGGCGGGTGACCCTGCCGTCCTGCGAGCGGTGCCAGAACAGCAGCGAACAGAGCATGATCATGCCCCAGGTGCCGAGGATGCCGATCGACGCGAAGTTGAGAACGATCTCGAACGCCTGGCCGGGCATGACGTAATTGAGCACGACGCCCAGCACACCGAAACCGGCGGTCAGCAGGATGCCGCCGTAGGGCACCTGCCCCTTGTTCATCCGGCCGGTGAACCTGGGCGCGGAGCCCGCCAGCGCCATGGACTGCAGGATGCGGCCGGTGGAGTACAGCCCGGAGTTCAGGCTGGAGAGCGCCGCGGTCAGCGCGACCAGGTTCATCACACCGGCCGCGCCCGGGATGCCGAGCTTGTCCATGACGGTGACGAACGGGCTCTGGTCCCCCGAGTACGAGGTGTACGGCAGCAGGAGAGCCAGGAGCACCACCGAGCCGACGTAGAAGAGGCCGACGCGCCACATGATCGAGTTGATCGCCTTGGGCATGATCTTCTCGGGGTTCCCCGTCTCACCTGCGGCTACACCGCACAGCTCGACCGAGGCGTACGCGAACACGACACCCTGGATCACCATCAGCATCGGGAGCGTGCCGGTGGGGAAGATGCCGCCGCTGTCGGAGATGGTGGAGAAGCCGGGCGTGTGACCGTCCACCGGGTGCTGGGTGACCACCAGGAAGATCCCGATGAGCATGAACGCGACCAGGGCGGAGACCTTGATGATTGCGAACCAGAACTCCATCTCACCGAAGTACTTCACCGAGATCAGGTTGGCGGTGAGCACGACGGCAAGGGCGATCAGCGCGAGGATCCACTGCGGGATGTCGCCTGTGATTCTGACAGTGCCCTACATCACTCAGGAATAAATCTGAGGTACATCAGAGGTTACGGGGCGGTAAGCAAGGGGGGCGGGGACGCCTCCGTGCGTCCCCGATATGCCGCGGGCGATGGTGAAGGCCTTGACGGAGGCGATGGTGTTCGCGAATGCGGTCGGGGCGCTGCGATATCGGCGGCGCCGGGACCGGGGCGCAATCGATGCGCGTTGCGATTTTCGCAACGCCCTCGTACGCTGACCGTATGAGTGAGACTGTGAGCGAACGTGTACGGAAGGTCATGGACGCGGCCTCGGTCCACCAGGCAGCGTTCGCCGAGACCATAGGACTGACCCCCGACAAACTGTCGAAGTCTCTCAGCGGCGTCCGACGATTCACGTCTCTTGACCTCGCCCGGATCGCCGAGTTCGGCAACACCACCGTCGACTGGCTGCTGACCGGCCGCGAGCCGCTCCGTCCTGCCTTCGCGGCCCGCGCAAGCGCCCCGGAAGCCGATGACCAGGGGCGCGACAGGCTCGGGGATCTCGTCGAAAGGTTCACGACGGCCCACGAGGTACTGGAATTTCTCGGCCGGTCACCGGAGCTGCCGGAACTGCCGTCCGTCCGGAGCGAGGTGAAGCGCCATGTCGACCAGGGTGTGGCTCTGGCCGAAGACGCCCTGGCAGCCGCGGGGACACCGGCGGTCAGCGATCTGGAGACATCCGAGCTGATCCGCGTCGTGGAGCGTGCCTTCGGCGTGGACGTGGCGAAGATCGGCTTGCCCAGGGGGGTCGACGGTGCGGCCTGGCAGGCGGACGGATTCCGGCTGATTATGATCGGCCGGACGAAGGTGCCGACGCGCCAGCGCTTCACGCTCGCCCATGAACTCGGGCACATCCTGGCCCGGGATGCCCAGGACCTCCTCACGGAGACTCATCTCGCGCCGGGGCGACAGAAGGACCTGACAGAGATCCGCGCCAATGTGTTCGCCGCCGGCCTGCTGATGCCGAGGGACGAGCTGAACGCTGCTGCGAAAGGGCGCGACCTCACGGACGAGGAGCTCAGATCGCTCGTCGTGCGCTTCAAGGTGTCGCCGAGCGCACTCGCCGCCCGGCTTTCCCAGATGGGCCTCATCGATGCGGAGACACGAGGCAGACTGCGTGAACTCGCCACGGAAGCTTGCCACTTGCTGACCGGACAGAGCGACGCGTTCGCAGCCCGCACTGCCTGGGCGGAAGCCGCACGGCTGCCCTACCGCCCCATCCGGTCGCTGTACGAGGCCTACCTCGCCGGAGAGACGACCCTGCGCCCGCTGGCCGCCTACACCGGCCTGGACGTCGATGAGATCCGCGCGACGCTCGAACCCGAGCCGGGGGACGGCACACCGTCCACAGTCGACGCGGACGAAGGGGACCTGGTCTTCCAGCCATGACACGCCGCTGTTGGTTCCCCGACAACACTGTGCTGTGCAACTTCGCGGCGGTCGACCGCCTGAGCCTGCTGGAAAAGGTCCTGGACGGCCGGGGGCGCTGGACGCAGGCGGTTGCGGCGGAGGCTCAGCAGTCGACCCGGTACTGGCCGCGGCTGCGCCAGGTGAGCGAGGACGGGTGGCTCGGCGATCCCATCGAGATCGACGACCCGGCCGAAACCGTACTCGTGGACCGCATACGCCGCGTGGTGTTCGGCGGCTCACCGTCCCGGCCGCTGCAACACCTGGGTGAGGCGGAGACGCTGGTCATCATCGAGCACCGCAGGGAGTTGGCGGACTCCGTATGGATAACGGACGACGGAGAAGCGGGCCGCTACGCCCGCCGCAAAGGCATCTGTGTCAAGAACACGGTCGACCTCATGCGGGAGGCCGTTGCCGGCGAACTGATCGTGGCAGACGACGGCTATCGACTCCTGATCGCGATGGAAGCGGCCGACCGCCATCTGCGGGGCGTCCCGCAGAGGCCGGAGGACTTGCTGCGTTGAAGCCTCCGGAAACAACTCCGGTGAGTATGGGGAGTCCTCGGACCGGGCGGCCGGACGTTCACCTTCGACTCACCGGTACTGACGGCGGGCCGGGAAGCCCTGGCGAGAGAGCTGATGGATCGTTGGGAGGCGCAGCTCTGACTCCGGCTGCCGCGGGCAGCGACGCGCGGCCTCACACACCGGCCTCCACCAGGAATTCACCCGGTCGACCCGACCACGATACGTACAGCTCGTCGCGAGCGCTCGTGACCCCGGGCGTCCCCGCTGTTCGACCCGTGCGCGTCACGATGTTGTCTGCCCCCGGAACGGACCCGTACTTCCGCACTTCCGTACTCTGTGACCCGATAGTGGACTCGGCCGGTGCGAGGCCATCCACTCCATGGCCGCGCCCTACGAAGATCTGTTTGGATGAGGGAACGCATCATCAGTAACACCCGGCCGGCGTTGCTTTGGGGTGAGCGTGACGTAGCGTTGCCCTTTTGGCGGTGTTCGGAAAAGCACCGCAAGGCATCGTTGTGCCCTCATCAGTCATGGGGCACCGAGGGGTATTGGGATGAAGCTCTGCTTCCTCGTCGAAGAGCTGTACCGGCATGACGGCATGCCACTTGACGTGGCCCGACGACTGTCGTCGTGGGGACACCAGGTGGACGTGGTGCGCCCCGGCGGCTCGCTGCTGCGGATTTCGGAAGAGGTGCGGGCGGGGACCCATGACGCCTGGGTGCTCAAGACCGTGTCCGGCGGCCCCGGGCTCACCCTTCTGGAGGCCGCGGCGGCCGTGGGCCTGACTACGGTGAACGACGCGCGGTCGATCCGTGCGGTGCGCGACAAGGTCCTCACATCGGTCATCGCGCGGCAGCACGGGCTACCGGTTCCGGTGACCTATTCGGCACCCAGGGCCACACTGTTCGCGGATGTCCCCGACGAGCTCTTCCCCCTGGTGGTCAAGCCCGCCGATGGCAGCTCGGGGCGGGGGGTGCGGTTCGTGCCGGAACCCGGGCGCCTGGCGGAGGCGGAGCAGGCGGGGGAGGGCCAACTGATCGCACAGCCGTATGTGCCCAACCCCGGTTCCGACCTGAAGGTCTACTGTCTCGCGGGCGAGTTCCACGCGACCTTGCGACGCTCCCCGCTCCACCCGGACGGGCCGGTCGAGGAGGGAGCTGTCCCCCTGCCCGCCGAGGTGGCCGCGGCGGCGGCGAAGGTGGGGGCGGTCTTCGGCCTCGACCTGTACGGCATCGACGTGGTGCTCGGCCCCGATGGGCCCGTCATTGTCGACATCAATGACTTCCCGAGCTTTCGTCAGGTCCCGGACGCCGTGTCCCGGTTGGCCGGCGCCGTCCTCGATCTGGCCAGGGCGGGTGGCAGCGCGCGGACGGGCGTACTCGCCCCGGCTCCGCGCATTCCCTCCCAGTCGCTGATCCCCTACGGACAGCCTCACCCGCACCCCGAAGCGGACATGCTGGCGGCCGTACCGGGAGTCGCCCAGATATGAGGGTGTGTCTGCTGACCGACAAGCCGGATCATCCGCTGCTTGCCGCCGCCTCTTTCGCACTGATCGAGGCGGGGCACCAGGTGACGTTTCTGAACCCGGACACCGGGACCGGATGCCCGTCGGAACTGGTGATCCCGGACGATCTCGCGGACGTCTACCTGCTCAAGGCCCATAACGCCCGGGCACTGGAGCTTGCCCGTTTCCTCGAAGCACAGGGTGCCCGGGTGGTGAACTCCGCCGCTGCGACGGAGCTGTGCCAGGACAGGAGCCGGATCGCAGCCGTGGCCGAAGACGCCGGCCTGCCGATGCCCCGGACCAAGACCCTGGACGCGCTGTCCGAAGCCCTCCCCGGAGCGGAGCGGCCGGAGAACGGCTATCCGCTCATGGTGAAGAGTCGCCACAGCCGGCGCGCGGACCTGGTCGCCCGCGTGGACGGCCCGGCCGAGCTTCGGAACCTTGCCGCAAAGTGGCCCGACGAGCCAGTCGTCCTGCAGGAGTTCGTCGCGAACAGCGGCTGGGACCACAAGCTGTGGGTGATCGCGGGAGAGGTGTTCACGGGGGTGCGCCCCGCACCGGTGGGCGCCCCGCCGGACAGTGCGCTGCCGGCTGCACTGGTCCGTGACCTGCCGCACGACTGGACGGAAACAGCCCTTCACATGGGCGAGGTCTTCGGCCTGGACGTCTACGGTGTCGACCTGCTGGACCGCGAAGGGACGCCCGTCGTCGTCGACATCAACGCCTTCCCGGGCATCCGCGGGCCGAAGGGCGCCCCGGCCGCGCTGGCAGCCCTGGCGTTGCAGCGCCCCGGTTTCGCTCATCCCGCCTATGAGGCCTGACACACCCAGGCCTCCACCAGGAACTCGCTCGGCGCGCCCGACCACGACACGTGCACCCCGCTGAGGATCGCGGCGGGTGTAACGCGGCCTGGCGAGCGATGGTGAGTTGGTCGCATCGCATCGCCGGGCCGCGCCACTGCTTCAATCGGTTGATGCACCGCCGTGATCCCGGCCGACGCACGCCCTCCGGTTCTCAACCCAGGAGCTGAGTGAAGCGGATGCTGTTGCCGAAGGGGTCGCGGAGGCCGCAGTCGATTCCGTATGGGCGGTCCGTGGGCTCATCGGTGAACTCCACGCCCCGGCCCAGCAGGGTCTCATACGTCTTCCGGCAGTCGTCCGTGGTGAAGATGAGCGAGCCGCCCATGGCGCCCTTCGTCACCAGTTCACGGACCTGCTGAGCCGTCTCCTCGGACATCGCTGGAGGTCCCGGCTTCTCCAGCAGGATCTGGCGTTCCGGATCGCCGGGGATGCTGACCGTGAGCCAGCGCATGAAGCCCATGTCGACGTCGGCGTTGACCTCCAGCCCGAGCTTGCCGACGTAGAAGTCGAGGGCCTCGTCCTGGTCGAGGACGTAGATCTGAGAGTGCGTGATGGCGTTGAACATGTGCATCACGCTAGTGGGTCGGCCCGGCGAAAACTTATCCAAAACTGCTCAGCCGACGGCCCGTGTGGAGGGATTGCACCGGCGCTCAGATGCTCGGTCGCGTCCACGCCTTCGTGAAGCACGTGGGCACGTTCACGGCTGCCGTCTCCTTGCGATACGTCCTCGGTGACCGGCCGACGATGTCGCGGAACGTGCGGCTGAAAGTGCCGGTGCTGCCGAACCCGACCTCGTAACAGATGTCCGTGATGCTGCGGTCGGTCTCCCGCAGCAGGGACATTGCCCGCTCAACACGGCGGCGCTGCAGATAGCGGTGCGGCGTCTCGCCGAAGGTGGCCCGGAAGGTACGTGCGAAGTGTGCCGGGGACACATGGGCGATCCGGGCCAGGGCCGGGACGTCCAGCGGCCGCGCGTACGCGCGGTCCATCGCATCCCGTGCCCGGAGCATGCGGCGGTTGGTCTCTTCGACGGTGCGGCTCACGGCACCATCCCACCACAGGTCTACGCGGCCTCGTCAGGCTGCGAGGTCCTCGGTGATCTCCCTGACCTGCCGGCTCGCCGACGGGGCCCACCAGGCGCTCGGTACAGCCACCCGGGCGACCGCCTCGCCCAGCCACTGCGGGTCACCCAGCCGGTGGACCGTTCTCGTCTCCGAGGCCTTCCGGAACTGTTCCTTCACCAGAAAGTCGTGGGCACCGGTGTAGGAACGCTGCCCGAGTCTCGTGGTCGACGGGCGCGGCATCATGACGGCAGGGCGCACGGCGGCCTCGCCTCACTCACCGAGTCCGAGCCTGCTCGGTTCGGCGCTCCAGGCCACCCGGCACCGATACCCGGACCGGCGTGTGGTGACCGTGCAGGGGACAGACATCGACGATGTCGTCGAGTACGACGAACAGCACCACCTGGACCAGGCAGTGGTCGAGGGGTTGATCTTGGGCGCCGCACCCGCGACTGGGGGTGTACGGCAGCACCTCGACCTGTCGGCGGACGTCGCCTGGCCCCCTTCGCGCGACCGGCCTCGCTGTATCCCCATCGCGGTCAGTCAGCCCATCAGTTTCGCGTTCACACCCGCGACGAACTCGTACAGTGGCCCCTCCGTGATGATCCCGTCCCCCAGCCCCACACGCTCCGGAGCCACATCGATCACGGTCACGACGGTGCTCCCCAGGCCGATGACCACCCACCACCGCCGACCGTCGACATCCACGCTCCAGGTGGACTTGACCCACTTGCCGGTGTCGGTCCGCACGTCGGCGGAGACCAGTTCCCAGGTATCCGGATCGAACTCGACGAGCCGGCCGGTCGGCGCGTGCCGTCCTGCCAGCCGCTCAAGCGCGTGCCGGCCGGTTCGTAGCGATACAGGCACCCCCATGATGTGTCGCACCCGCGTGAACAGTGCGTCCGGACCGGACCGGACATGGAATCGTGCCGTGGCGAAGCGAGGGGTCATGCTCGCGCCCCCGGCTCGCTCGCCGCGGACACTGCCCCGACCAGATCGGCCAGTGCCGAAGCCAGCGCGGTCAGGCCGGGGCCGGCAGGTCCACCTGGCTCGGACATGTACACATCGCGACGGATCTCGATCATCAGGGCGCTGACGCGCGGGTCCGTGCCGTAGTGCTTCAGTGGTACGTACGTACCGGCGAAGGGGCTGTTGATGCCGGTGCCCCCGAAACCGGCGAACGCCTTCTCGGCCTGGGCGAGGAGTTCCGACGGGGTGTGGAAGGCGTCCGTGCCCAGGCAGATCGGTGGGCGCGGTCCGGAGCCGTGGAGTTCGTAGGGGAGCGGGGCCGTCGGGTAGGAGTGGACGTCGATGATGACGGCGCGGCCGGTGGCGGCCAGTCGTTCGTCGACGGCGGTGGTCATGGCTTCCGCGTAGGGGTGGAAGTAGCGGTCGATGAGGGGCTCCGGATCCACTTCCGGTGAGCGGAGCTGCTCGCGATGCGTGGTCTGCGTATAGACCGCGCCCATGCCGACCGCCAGCATCTCCTCGCGCTCGTCGGGGAACCGTTCGGGATCGATGACGAGCCGCGACAGGTTGTTGACGAATCGCCAGGGCGTGACGGGAGCAGCCAGAGCGGCTTCGGCGGCCAGTTCGGCCGTGTGGGAGTCCGTGATGTGGTCGAGCTCCAGCTCCAGGGCCTTGTCGTCCAGTTCGATTCCGGTACGCACCTGCTCGGGGATGTGGCGAGCCGAGTGCGGCACATGCAGCAGGACCGATGAGGCGATCCCGCCGGGCAGAAGGCGGAACGGCTGGTGCGCGTGGAGCATGGAGGGTTCCTTCGGGGCGGATCGTCGCTGGGTACATCGACGAGGCGGAGTGCCGGGCTTGCGGCACTCCGCCTCGCCATATCCGATTGTCCACCGACGGTGTTCGAGTGGGGCGACGGGGGTGACGGGCGTGCGGGGCTCGGATCCGCTATCGGGAGGAAGCGATCAGCGGGAGTTACTCATGGGTTGACGCCGGGTGTCGGGAGGCCTTCCATCGCGTACCCAGGTGGTGGAGGCCTCATCGGGCGTGCCGTCAGCGGGCGGTCGCGTAGACGATGAGGTTGTCCACCGGGTGGCCCTGGGCGTCGAATGCGCCGTCGCAGGTGATGAGACGGAGGGCGCGGTCGTCGGTCCTGCCGTACACCTTCTTCGTGGGGAACGCCTTCTTGCTCACGGACTCCGTGCCGGTGACGGTGAAGTGGGTTGTCTGGCCTTGCTCGTCGCGCACGACGATGTCCGCGCCCTTGCCGATCTTCTTCAGGTCGTGGAAGACCGCCCTGCCGAACCGGGTGTCGTTGTGCCCGATCAGGACGGCTGCTCCGCGCTCGCCCGGAATCGCACCTCCGGTGTACCAGCCCGCCGTCATGCCCTTCTCCGCCGGTGGGACCTCGACGGTGCCGTCCGCGTTGAGGCCGAGCGGCAGCAAGGAACTGGTCACTCCGATCGAGGGGATCGCCACCTGGGCGGGAGCCGCGGGCTGTTCCGCCGCGGGGGAGGCGGGGGAGTGCGTGGGGGAGCGGACAGGGGGTGCCGGCTCCGCGGCGTGGGATGTGCAGCCGGTGAGGAGGGCGAGCGTGAGGCAGGTGAGAGCCGTCAGCGCGGCGGATCGCTGAGGTCTGTGGTGCGCAGGGGACATGCGGGCTCCGGAGCAGGGGACAGGAGGAGCGGAGACGGGCGGTGGCGCCGCCCATGAGGGGCGGCGCCACCGCAAGGGTCAGCCGTTGCGATGCGCGGTCGCGCGGCGACGGCGCAGCACCAGAGTGCCCGCGCCCCCGAGCAGGGCCGCGGCGGCGACCGAACCCGCGACGGCGGTGGTGTTGCTCGTCGTGCCGATCGGCCGCTCACCCGCGGCCACGCCGCCACGCGGCTCGGCGGAACCACGCTTCAAGGGCGCGGCCGGGACCGGGCTGGGCCTGTCGCCCGCGGCCACGCCGCCTCGGGGCGCCACCGACGGTCCCTCGCCACGTGCGGGCCTGCTCGTCCCGGCTTCCGGAGCGGGCGCCGGGGTCCGCTCGGTGGACGTCACCGAAGGGCTGGGCGTTGCGTCGGAAGGGACCGATGCGAGGGCCGTGGTGGAGGGGAGGAGTGCTGCGCCCGCCGCGACGGCGGTGAGGACGGCGATGCGCAGGGTCGGACGGGGACGGTGGGACATACGTGGCTCCAGTTCCAGCCCGGCCTTGGTGGTGCCTGGATGCCGATTCGCACCAGGCGCCGGGCATGCCGTCAGCCTCGCGTGAACTTATGAAGAAGCTGTCAGATCGCTGTGGTCATCGCATCAGCCCTGATGGTCCGGCGCGGCCTCGTCCGGACGCTGCGACGGCGCCGGTGGCCGGCCTGCCGGTGTGCGATGCGGACCCGTCGGCAGGCGCAACGTGAAGACCGAGCCCTTTCCCTCCGTACTCGATGCGCTCACTGCGCCGCCATGCGCCTCGGCGAGTTTGCGGACGATGGCCAGGCCGAGTCCGCTGCCGCCGGTGCGGCGGCTCCGCGACTTCTCCGCGCGCCAGAAACGGTCGAAGACGTACGGGAGGTCCTCGGGTGAGATGCCGCTGCCGGTGTCCTCGACGTCCACGACCACCTCGTCACCTGACTCGGAGCCGCACGCCCGCAGCGTCACGCGCCCGTCCGGAGGTGTGTGGCGTACCGCGTTGGACACCAGGTTGCCGAGGGCCTGCCGCAGCCGAACCGGGTCGGCGGTCAGGGGGAGAGGTGGGGGTCCGGGGTCCGCCGTGCTTACCGTCAGCGTCACTCCGGCCGTCTCGGCGCGGGCCTGGTGCGCCGCGGCGACCTGGCCGAGGAGGTCGTCGATCCGTATCGGCGCCGGGTGCAGACGCAGCGCGCCCGCGTCGGCGGCGGCCAGGTCCTGAAGGTCGTCGACGATGTGCTGCAGCTGAACGGCCTCCTCCAGGAGCGAGGAGACGAAAGCCGGGTCGAGGTCCGCCACGCCGTCCTGCGCTGCCTCCAGCCAGCCGCGGATATTGCTCAGCGGGGTGCGCAACTCGTGGGCGACGTCGCTGACCATCACTTTCCGCTGTTCCTCAAGGCGTGCACGATGCGCCGTCATGTCGTTGAACGTGGCGGCCAGTCGCCCGATCTCGTTGTCCGCGGTGACCGGTACGGGCGCCGACTCCTCGCCGTCCCGCATCCGCTGGGCCGCACCGGTGAGTGCCTGCAACGGCCGTACGAGCCGGGCTCCAGCCAGCACCGAGGCGCCGACGGTGAGGGCGAGGACCAGGGCCGCGACACCGGCGATACGGGCGGTGTTCGCCGGTGAGAGATCGAAACCGGGGACGGTGGCGCCGCCCGCGTCCCCGATGAACAACAGTGCGGGCGAGGCGACGTACGAACTGAGCTGCTCGCGGCGGGCCGTGCCGACGCACGACGCGATCGCCCGGTCGTTGTCGCTGCTCTGGACGGTCGGCACCGGGACGGGGGTAGCGGTGGCAGGCCGACGGACCGGGCCGACGCTCGGTTCCGGCTCGGGGTCCTGGCCCCAGGAGAGGTCCAGGCGCAGGTGTACGGCTGCACGGCCCTGGCGGTCCAGGCAGGCGTCGGCCAGCTCATTGAGCGCGTCGAGTGCCTTTTTCTCGGTTTCGGTGGGTCTGTCCAGCGCGTCGGTCGAGCATCTGGTGCCAAGGATCCGGTCGGGGTCGTTGCCGACGATCTGGATGCGGGGGCGCCCGCTCGGTTCCTCGACGACGTCCGAGGCGATCCCGGCGTCGTTCAGGCACGCCACGCCCCGGTCGGCGGTGCGACGCAACTGCGCACGTTCGGCCGGCGGCAGGCGGAACGGCCCCACCGCCCGCGGGTCGATGCGATCGGCCGCGGTGCCGGTCGCTCCGGAGGACTGTGCAGCCAGCGCTGTGTCCACGGAGAGCGGGTCGACCATGGCCGACGCCTGTGTGGGAAGCGCGGGCGGGGACGCCCCGGTCGCGGAGTCGGCGATGATCTCCCGGCCCTGGGTGGTCAGGGCGATCCGGCGGCCCGACCGCGTCGCCAGATCGCGGACCGTCTTCTCGACACCGTCCCACTGGGAATGACCCGCCGCGTAACCGAGCAGCTTGGTGTAGATCCGGGCATCCGCGGTGAGGTTCTGGCCCTGCTCCTGCTTGATGGCACCGGAGGTGGTCTGTACGGCGAGCCAGGCGGTGGCCGCCACCGAACAGGCCGCCACCAGCGCCGATACGGCCAACAGCCGCCCGAGCAGACTCTTGCGGAGCGGCAGTCGCCGGCGGTCGACCCGCCCACGGCTACGCACGCGACGCGCTCCTTGCGGGGTCGGTCAGTTTGTACCCGACTCCGAAGACGGTGAGCAGCCGGGCCGGCTTCCGCGGGGCGGGCTCGATCTTCTTGCGCAGGTTCATGATGTGCACGTCGACCGTGCGGTCGCTGATGTACCGGTCGAAGCCGTGCAGCTCCTCCAGGAGTCGCTGCCTGCTGAAGACCCGGTCGGGCTCGGCGGCCATCGCGGCGAGGATGCGGAACTCGCCCGGCGTGCATTCCACGGACGTGCCGTCGACCGATATCTCGTGCCGGGCGGGGTCGACCCTGAGTGCGCCCACGGAGAGCACCTCGTCAACGGTGTCCGTGGAGGGCGCCACCTTCTCCGACCGCTTCGTGCGGCGCAGGAGCGTACGGACCCGGGCCATCAGTTCGCGCGGGCTGTACGGCTTGGTCATGTAGTCGTCCGCGCCCAGGTCGAGACCGAGCAGCAGATCGTCCTCGGTTGTGCGGGCCGTCAGCATCAGCACCGCCAGCTCCCGGTGCTCGGCCCGCAGCACACGTACCACGTCGAGCCCGTCCGCCCCCGGCATCATCACATCGAGCACGAGCAGGTCGGGCTTCCCCTGCCGCACCTCGTCGAGCGCGGCGAGACCGTCCCCGACGACGGTGACCGCGTGCCCTTCGCGTTCCAGATAGCGGCGTACGAGTTCGGCCTGCTTCGGGTCGTCTTCCGCGACGATGACGTTGGCGCACACCCGGACGATCGTAGAGGAGTTCGGATCGCCACTCCGGCCCGGCGGGCAGCGGACCTCGCCCTCTCCGAGCCGCTCCCTCACTGCACACTCTCCGCCCCCGCCCGTGGGCAGGCTCTTGCCGTACCGGCCGCCACGCCCTCCGGGTGAGGTGGGTGCCCGGACGGTCACGGCGGTGGAGAACAGGATCGGTTCGCGCTGGTGGTTCGGGGACCGCTACCGTGCGGTCGGACGTGGACCGTACGACAGGACAGGCAGGGCCGGTGTGATGCGGATGTTCTTCGCGCCCGAGGAGACCGAAGAATACGAGGCAGCGTGTTCGCTGCTGATCCACCGGATGGGTCAGTGGGCCGGGGAGCGCGGCGAGAGCGTGGACCCCTTCGTCGTCGAGACGGCGCTCGATTATCGCCATCGAGGTACCCCCGACGGGCGACTGGGGCTGTGGGAGCCCCGGCACATCGAGGCGTATCTGCTGGACTGGATGCCGCGCACGATCACCGTGCTGCCCGGCGAGGAGCCGGCGGATGTGCCCGGCACGCTCGCAGCCCTGCTGCGCTACCTCGATGCGATGGGCCTCAGCGACCCGCGCGGGGCCTCGCTGGCCGACAACCTGGCTGCGATCGAGACCCTCGCACCGCGGCACGCCCCCGCCATGGCTGACCGCGGCCGCTGGGGAATGGCGAAGTTCTGGATGACCACCGCAGCCGAGCAGGGTGTCGACATCCACGATCCGGCGGCGCTTCAGGGCTTCGTGGAGCGGGCTCAGCGAGGCGAGGTGACGTACGACCAGGACGTACTGGACGAGGTGGTGCGCAACCACCTGACGCGCGGCCCGGCAGCCGTGACACGCGCCGAACCGCAGCTGCCGGTCCTGCTGCCCGCGGAGAAGGAGCTGCGTGCGCGCGCCGAGACGTCCCGTGCGTTGCGGTGGCTGCGAGGGATCGCCGACTGGGCGGGCCCTGAGGGGCGCGTGCTCACCGCGACGGGCCACCTGCGGATGGCAGACGCGCGGGCCCTCGTCGCCGAGCTGGGGACAGGCGACGCGGTGGATTCGGTGCGCTCCTCCACGCAGCTGCCGCGGCTGGGGCTTGCGGTCGAGTGGGCGAAGAAGGCCCGGCTGGTCCGGGTGGTCAAGGGGCGGCTCTACGCGGTCGCCAAGGCGCAGCCCCTGCTGAAGGACCCGCTCGCGTTGTGGCGGCGTGCCTTCGAGACCTTCTCCGAGCTGCGCGGACCACTCCTGGGTACCCGCAGCAGCCGACACGTCGAGTCGATGCTCTTCGACAGCTTCCAGGACATCGTGCCGGATGTTCTCAACACCCTCTACAGCCTTCCGCACGCCATGCCCTGGCCCCGGCTGCGCGATTCGCTGCACCTGGCCTACCGCGCCGAGTACGACCTGACCGGGCACTACGCCTGGAAGATGGAACTCGGACATGCGGACCGTGATCTGCGCACCGCACTGGATGTGCTGGAGGACCTGGGCGCGATCAAGCGGCACGAGGGCATGGCCGACCCGGTCTTCCTCGACCTACCGCTCGAGGAGTCCGTGCTGCCGCCCGCCGGGATGCCGCCGGAGCTCGCCGAGCTCTTCGGCGCCGTCGCCGGTGGACAGAGGGAGAGCGAGGATGCCGAAGAGCGGAGCAAGGAGCAGCGGGCGGAACTGACCGGCGGACCCGTCGAGTTGATCCGCCTCACCGCCCTCGGACACGACTCCGTACGCCGTCGGCTGCTCACCGAGGGGCGTGATGCCCCGCTCGTCGGTGAACTCGCCGACGCCCCCGCCGCCGGGCTCCTCGGCGTCATCGCCGAGCACTACGACCCGGACGCCGCCCGCACCGAACTCGCTGCCTGGGTCGCCGCCCGGGAGAGCCCTGCCGAGGCGTTGGAGAAGCTGACCGACGCGGTGCGCGCGGCCCCGTTCCGTACCCGCGCCGAAGCCATGCTGGACGCACTCGTCGACGCGTACCCGGACGGCGAGGCCGTGCTGCGCGGCCTGCGCGGCGACCCGCTCCTCGCACCCACCGCCCTGAGTGTCCTGGTACGCCGGGAGGTCCTGGATGCCGAGGACCTCACCGAGGCCGAGAGCCTCCTCATGGTCGCCGAGAGTCTGCTCCAGCTCCTGGAGACGGCGGGCCCCGAGGGCTTCCTCGAAGTCCTGGGAGGCCAGGAACTCTCCGCCCGTGAGGCTCTTGAGGCGGCCCTCGTATCCGGTCATCCCGACCGGTCGGGCCTGGCGGACCTGAAGGCGGTCGCCGAGCAGGCCCGTCGGCAGCAGGCTGTGCGTCTGGGCCGCGGCCATCAGCGGCGCCGGCCGGGCCGAGGAGGCAAGGGCAAGGGCGGCAAGCGGCGGCGGTGACGCCGCTGCGGGACACCGGGCCGGGTCGGCGGCCGAGCGGCCCAATGGCCTCGTCCTGGGCCGGCAGCCAGGCCAGGGCCACCTGCGACCGGAACCCGTATCCACCCGCGGACAGTCACGGCGGAGGAGAACCGGATCCGTGCGTGCGGGTCGCTTCGGGGGCTGCCGGCGTGCGCCGGGTCGGCACCCGTCACACTCTGTATGGTTTTGGCTCAGGCTGGGGAATAATCTGTCCATCGGGGAGGATACGGGGCGATGACATCGAAGCACGGCGGTCCGCAGCGGGCCGACTACGCCCCCTTCGCGCACCTCACCGCACCGAACTCCGCGCTGTACCGCCTGGTGATGGGGGTGTTCCTCACCGCCAAGGAGCGGTTCGCCGTGCATCTGCGGCCCGAGGACGTGCACGCGGCGCTACCGATGGAGAGCCGTCCCGCCGAGATCGAGACCGTCGTCAAGGCACTGGACAGCCTGGCCGGCTGGGGCAATCTGCGGGCCGATCCGGACACCGCGCGTGTCACCGCGGTCGAGGACTTCTACCGCAAGCGGTTCATCTACCAGCTCACCCAGGCCGGAGAGGCCGCCGAGGGGGCCCTGGCCACCTATGACGAGGCGCTCGGGCGGCGCGGGGCGCTGCAGGCCGTCGCACTGCACGACATCATCACGCAGCTTCGGGCGCTCCTGCTGATCGCGGCCGAGGACGACCCCGATCCGGCCAAGGCGCATCTCGCGCTGTCCGTACTGACCGCCCGGTTCACGGCGCTCGCCGAGAACGCGCGGGTGTTCATGGGGTCCTTGCAGCGCACCATCGACCTGCACGATGTCGAAGTCGAGGTGTTCCTGGCGTACAAAGACCGGCTCATCCAGTATCTGGAACGGTTCATCCAGGACCTGATCACCCTCGGCGGCCGGATCGCTCGGCTGATCGTGGAACTGGAGGACCGTGTCGAGCCGGCGCTGCGGGCCGCCGCCGCCCGCGAGGCGCTCGACGCATCCCCCGGCGAGGCCGAGCGCGCAGAGGAACGGGCGTACGAGCAGTGGGCCGGGCGCTGGTCGGGACTCGCCGCCTGGTTCCTGTCCCGCGACGGACGCGAGTCGCAGGCCCGGCTGCTGCGTGGGCGGGCACTCGGTGCGATCCCGCAACTACTGGCTGTCGTACGGTCGTTGAACGAGCGGCGGGTCGGTCGATCGGACCGTTCAGCGGACTTCCGTACGCTCGCACGGTGGTTCGCCGACGCCCCGGACGACGGCGCCCGGCACCGGCTGTGGCGCGCCGCGTTCGGGCTCTACCCCGCCCGGCATCTGACCGTCGAAGCCGACACCCTTGCCGAGCGCGCAGTGCATCCGGTGTCGGCGTCCACGCCGTGGGCCGAGGCGGATCCGCTGCGGATCAGCCCGCAGCTGCGCCGCACCGGCAGTTACGAGCGGCGCGGCAAGGCCCGCAGGGTCGAGGACCGTTCCGAGGCGCGTCGGCGGCTCGCCGAGGTCGCGGCCAAGCAGGCGGCGGAGACCACGGCGGCCCGCGCCCGGCTCGCGACCGTGGGCGAAACCCGGCTGTCCCGTCTGGGTGAATTCGATCCGCTGGCCTTCGGTCTGTTCCTGCAACTGCTCGGCGATGCCCTCGCCACCTGGCGGCCCGGGATGACCAGGACCGTCGCGACCAGCAACGACGGCTCCATGGAGATCCGGCTCACCGCCCTGGACGACGGCACGCTCGCCGAGATACGCACCCCGAACGGGGTCTTCCGGGGTCCGGACCACAGAGTGGAGATCGTCGATCTGACGCACGGGACGAGCACCCTGCCGGAGGAAGAAGCAGAACAAGCAGAAGAAGAGGAGGAAGCGGGATGAGCACCCCTCTGACCGAGGTCCTTGAAGGCCGGCACACCGCAGACCTCCAGCGGGCCGCGCGCGCCCTGCTCAAGGAACCCCTGCTGCTCGCCCACGGCCCGCACACCGACGAGTTCCGTCTCGTACGGCGGCACGCCACCGAGCTGCGCGACTGGTTCGACCGCAACGCCGGTTGGTCCCTCCAGGTGGATGCCGGGACCGCCCGGCTGCGCAAAGCTCCCGGCGCCCTCACCGACCCCACCCACCCCGCGCGCGAGACGACCCGCGCCGCGGCCCCGTTCACCCGCCGCCGCTACGTCCTGCTCTGCCTGGCCCTGGCCGCGCTCGAACGCGGTGAGGCGCAGATAGCGCTCGGCCGCCTCGCCGAACAGGTCGTCCTGGACGCCGCCGACCCGCACCTCGCCGCCTCGGGCATCGTCTTCACCCTGGAGCGCCGCGACGAACGCCTTGATCTGGCAGCAGTGGTCCGGCTCCTGCTGGGGCTCGGTGTCCTGCGGCGGGTGGCGGGCGACGAGGAGGCGTACGTCAGTGGGGCGGGCGACGCGCTGTACGACGTCGAACGACGCGTGCTCGCGGGCCTGCTCGCCACCCGCGTCGGCCCGTCGATCGTCCAGGCCGACGGGGTCGACGGATTCGAGGAACGGCTCGCACAGCTGACCGCCGAGACCGCCCTGGACAGCGACGAGCTGAGGTTCCGCGCAATCCGCCACCGGTTGACCCGCCGCCTCCTTGACGACCCGGTGCTGTACTACGACGAACTCACCGACGCCGAGCTGTCGTACCTGACCAGGCAGCGCGGTTTCCTCACGGCCCGTATCACCGAACTCACCGGCCTGGTCGCCGAGGTACGCGCCGAAGGCATCGCCATGGTCGACCCGTACGACGACCTCACCGACGTACGGATGCCGGAGCAGGGCACCCATGGCCACATCACCCTGCTGCTCGCCGAGCACCTCGCGGACGCGACCGGCCCCGTCGCCACCGCCGACCTTCAGCGACGAGTACGCGAACTCGCCACCGAACACGGCGGGTTCTGGTCCAAGACCGCCAAGCAACCGGGCGCCGAACCCGAACTGGTCGAGCAGGCGGTGGCCAAGCTCGCGGCCCTGGGTCTGGCCACCCGTACACCCCGGGGCGTGGAACCTCGCCCCGCGCTCGCCCGGTACGCGGTCGGCGAGATCGTCGTACGCGATTCAGTCGTACGCGATCCAGGAGCAGCAGCCACGACCCGAAAGGCGAAGCACAGTTGAGAGCCCTCCCCGACCTCCCCGCCCTGCCCGTCCCTTCCCCCGGGCGCTGGCAGCCGCTGCGCATCGGACTCGTCGACCTCTTCTACTACGACGTGGAGGAGTTCTGGTTCCGCGACGGCCGGCTGCTGCTGCGCGGCAACAACGGCACCGGGAAGTCCAAGGTGCTCGCGCTCACCCTGCCTTTCCTGCTCGACGGCGACCTGTCCGCGCGCCGGGTCGAGCCGGACGGTGACCCACACAAGCGGATGGAGTGGAACCTGCTGCTCGGCGGGGAACACCCGCACCCCGAGCGGCTGGGCTACACCTGGATCGAGTTCGGGCGCCTCGACGAGGGCGGCCAGGCCCACTTCCGCACCCTGGCCTGCGGGCTGAAGGCGGTCTCCGGGCGCGGCATCGCCCGTCATTGGTACACCGTCACCGACCAGCGCGTCGGCGGGGAGCTGAATCTGCTCGACGCCACCGGCACCGCACTGTCCCGGGACCGGCTCGCGGAGGCGGTCGCCGGGCGTGGCATGGTGTACGACCAGGCGAAGGCGTACCGCAGGGCGGTCGACGAGGCGCTGTTCGGCCTCGGCGAGCAGCGGTACGCGGCGCTCGTCGACCTGCTCATCCAGCTGCGCCAGCCGCAACTGTCGAAGCGACCCAACGAGACCGCGCTGTCGCGGGCACTGACCGAGGCGCTGCCGCCGATGGACCAGGCCGTGATCGCGGACGTCGCCGAGGCGTTCCGCTCGCTGGACGAGGAGAAGGAGGAGCTGCGGGCCGCGGCCGAGGCCGAGCGGGCGGCCTCCGCGTTCCTCGACCACTACCGGCGCTACGCGCGGGTCGCCGCCCGCCGCAGGGCGCGGCTTCCGCGCACCGAGCACGCCCGTTACGAGCAGCTCCACCGCGACCTGTCCCAGGCGCAGGGCGAGCGGGAGAGCGCCCAGGAAGACCGGGCGGCGGCCGAGGTGCGGATCGCGTCGCTCGAAGAGGCCGGCGTACGGCTCACCGCGCAGGACACGGCGCTGCGCGCGGGCCCCGAGATGCGCAGCGCACGCGAGTTGGAACAGGCAGCGATCGACGCCGGACGCACTCGGGGCGAGCGGGAACGTGCCGATGCGGACCGCGACCAGGCCGCGCGGCTGCACACCCGGGCGCTCGGCCGCCTCGGTGTGGCCGGGAACCGGCTGACCGCCGCGCAGGAATTGCTGGCCGACGTGGTGGCCCAGGGCGAGCAGGCCGCCGCGGCCGCACGCCTGGAGGGCGAGCTGCGCACCGAGGGCGCACCCGAGCCCGAACTGCGTCGGGCAGCCGAGGAGTCGGTGGCGCGCAGACGACGGGCCGTCGAGCACGTGGAGGAGCTGGCCGGGCGGTCCGAAGCGGCCGCTGCGGAACGGCTCGCGGCATCGCGGCGTGTCGACGAGGCGGAGACGGAGGTCGGCCACACCGGACGACGGCAGGCCGAAGCTGAGGAAGCCGCCGAGGCCGCGGGCCGGGAGCTGCTGGATCACGTACGGGAACACTTCGCCGGGTGCGGCGAGTTGAGGCTGCCCGATCCGGTCGGGGTGCTCGACCGGCTGCAGGACTGGGTGACGCATCTGGACGGTCCCTATCCGGCGCGGGCCGAGGCGGATACGGCGCACCGGTCACTGGCGGGCGGCCTGGCCGACCGGGCGGCGGCGCTGGCGCAGCGACAAACGGCCCTGGGGGAGAAGCGGGCCCGGGCCGAGAGTGAGCTGCGCGAGCTGGAGGCAGGCGGCCAGCGTGGGCCCGAGGTTCCGTACACCCGCACACCCGGCGTGCGGGAACGGATTCCCGGGGCGCCGCTGTGGCGCCTCGTCGACTTCCGTGAGCACCTCGGAGAGGGGGAACGCGCCGGTATCGAGGCGGCGTTGGAGGCCTCCGGGCTGCTTGATGCCTGGGTACGTCCGGACGGGGCGGCCCTGGACCCGCAGGGCCACGATGTGCTGCTCGCGCCGGGAGGGCTCGTCGCCGGGGCGTCGCTGGCCGACGTACTGCGTCCCGCGGTCGACCACGGTGACACACGGGCCGCGCCGGTGGGCGAGGAGGCGGTGGGGCGGCTGCTCGCCGCGATCGGGCTCGGCGGCGGAGGCGGCGACACCTGGGTGGCCGCGGACGGCCGCTTCCGCGTCGGCGCGCTCACCGGCAGCTGGGCCAAGCCTAGTGCCGAGTACGTCGGTGAGGGGGCCCGCGAAGAGGCGCGCCGAAAGCGGATCACCATCTTGCGCGGCGAACTCGAAGTACTGGATGCTGAGTTGACACGGACTGCGACCGAGCATGAGCAGGTGGCCCACAGCCGCCGTACTCTGGACGCCGAACTCGCGGCCGTACCCGACGACGCCCCGCTGCGCCACGCCCATCTGCGTTCCGCCACCGCCCACGACGATGCCCACCGGGCCCGTATCCGCCGTGATGAACGCGCCAGGCAGCTGGCCGATGCCGCAAGCCGAGCGGCCGAAGCCGCAGTGGAGGCCACCGAAACGGCCGCCGATCTCGGCCTTCCCGCCGACCGCGCGGGACTTGCCGGTGTACGAAGAGGTCTCGCCGACTATGCGGTCGTCCTCGCCGCCCTGTGGCCCGCTCTGCGGGAGCGCACCGACGCGACACGCACCCTGGCCGAGGAGCGCACGGAGGCCGAACAGGCCGCGGTCCGCGTCGAGGAACTTGCCGCGCGCGCCGAGGAAGCCCTGCGCACCGCGGCCGCCGCCGACGCGCACCACACCACCCTGCGTTCCACGGTCGGTACCGCTGTCGCCGAACTCGAGCGCCGCCTTGCCGAGACGGCCCGCGCGTTGACCGAGTGCGAGCAGGCACAGCGGCGGGCGCGCGAGGCGCAAACGCACGCCGACCGGCGCGCCAGCCGCGCCGAGGGCCGTATCGACCAGCTGGAGAAGGACGTCACCGAAGCGGTCGCCACCCGCGAGGAAGCCGTCGCCGCGCTCCAGCGCTTCACCGCCACGGGGCTGTTGGCGGTCGCCCTGCCGGAGGTGGCGGTGCCCCCTCTCGACGCCGGCCCGTGGGCGGCGACCCCGGCCGTCGCCATGGCCCGCAGTGTCGAGGCCGAACTCTCCGCCATCGACGACTCGGACGGCGCCTGGGAGCGTGTGCAGCGCCATCTCAGCGAGGAGTACAAGAAGCTCCAGGACGCCCTTTCCCGGCACGGGCACACCGCCTCGGCGCGGATGGTCGAGGACGGCATGGTCGTCGACATCGTCTACCAGGGCCGGGAGCGGGCCGTACCCGAACTGGCCGAGGCGCTCGCCATGGAGGTCGGCGAACTCCAGCGCATCCTGTCCGCTCATGAACGCGAGATCCTGGAGACTCACCTTCTCACCGAGGTCGCGGGCACCCTGCAGGAGCTGATCGGTGCGGCCGAGCGTCAGGTCGGGGCCATGAATGACGAACTGGAGGAACGACCCACCTCCACCGGCATGAAACTCCGCCTGGTGTGGCGGCCCTCGCGCAAGGCGCCGGCAGGCCTCGCCCAGGCGCGCGAGCGTCTGCGGCAGTCCGCGGACGCCTGGTCGCCGGGGGAACGGGCGGCGGTGGGCGAGTTCCTCCAGGCGCAGATCGCGCAGCAGCAGACCAGCGACAGCTCGGGCAGCTGGCTGGAGCATCTGACCGCGGCGCTGGACTACCGCGGCTGGCACGAGTTCGGCATCGAGCGCCATCAGCACGGCCGTTGGGTACCGGCGACCGGGCCCGCCTCGGGCGGCGAGCGCGTCCTCGCGGTCTCCGTACCGCTGTTCGCGGCGGCGTCCTCGCACTACGCCACCGCGGCCAGCCCGTACGCGCCCCGCCTGGTCACCCTGGACGAGGCGTTCGCGGGTGTCGACGACGACTCGCGCGCCAAATGCCTGGGCCTGCTGCACGCCTTCGACCTGGACGTGGTGATGACCAGCGAACGCGAGTGGGCGTGCTACCCGCAGGTGCCCGGCATCGCGATCGCCCAGCTTTCGCGGATCGACGAGCTGGCGGCGGTACTGGTGACCCGGTGGGAGTGGGACGGTACGGACCGGGTGCGCGGCGCGGAGCCGGTCCGCATCGCAGAGGCGCCGGCCGAAACCGGCACCGGACAGGAGTCCTTGTGGGCATGACCGAAGGGGAGCCGACCGCACGGGAACTGGCCCAAGAGGAGCGGACCGAAGAGAAGCCGGGGTCCGACCGGATCGACCGCGTACGCCTGGGCCGCCTGCTGGGTACCCCGGACCTGTCCTGGCTGGTGGACCGCGCTCGCCGCCGCCTGGAACGCGAGGAGCCCTTGACCGGATCGGTCACCCTCGCCCGTCCCGCAGCCGCACATCGGGCGGCGGCCGATCGTCTTTTCGGCCGGGCCCCGCGCGTCGGTCAGTCCCTCACCGTACGGCTCGACGCGGTGGACGAGGTGCTGCGCCGCTCAGGCATCAGCCCCGACGGACTCGCGGCCGCCGTGATCGCGCTCACCGGACCCGTAGTCCCACTCCGCGAGGTGCGGGACCGGGAGGCACGGGCTTGGGAGGCGGCGTACGAGCCCCTCACCCCGCTCTTGGCCACCACCCCTCAACTGGTTGACTGGGCGGACCGGTTGCGTGCCGAGGGGCTCGTGCGCCGCCTGTGCCGCACCCCCGAAGCTGCCCACACCCTGCTCTTGGCGGGGGCGGCGGCACTGCACGATCTGCCCGCCGACCCCCCGGCCTCGCTTCCCGCGTTCGCGGCTCGTGTCCTGGGGGAAGCGCACGCCCTGGACGACGGCACGCCCTTGGCCACCGTGGTCCTGTCCGGCGTCCGCGCGTTGACCGGCTTCCCGGACGGTTCGGGAGCCCAGTGGCGGCGCGAGGCCTGGGCGTCCGCGGGACTGCTCAGGGACGACGTCTCCTCGACCGTCCTCAGCCTGAACCTGCGCGGCTCACCCGCCCTGGACTGGATGGCGGACGCGGGCGAACCCACTGTGTTGACGCTGCGTCAGCTCACTCGCGGACTGCCGGACCCGACAACCCCCATCGTCCGTATCTGTGAAAACCCGGCCGTACTCTCCGCCGCGGCCGACAGGTACGGCGCCGACTGCCCCGCACTGGTCTGCCTCCAGGGCCAGCCCTCGGCCGCCGCCCTCACCCTCCTGCGCCACCTCCACGCGCACGGCGCCACCCTGCTGTACCACGGCGACTTCGACTGGGGCGGTCTGCGTATCGGCAGGAACCTGCTGTGCCACGTCCCTTGGCGGCCCTGGCGTTACACGGCGGTCGACTACCGTACGGCGGCCGCTGCCTCCCGCGGCCCTCGACTGACAGGCACACCGGCCACGGCCCCCTGGGACCCCGCCCTGGCCCCGGCGTTGACCGAGCTCGGGGTCAGGGTGGAGGAGGAGGTCGTGCTGGACGATCTCCTCGCGGACTTGGAGCAGGCGAGGTAGCGGCAAGCGCGCGGTGACCGGGGAGGTCTCCCTGACGCAGCGATACGCCCCACGTCTCCCGGCAAGGCGGCGTCACGCGGCCATGGCCACCGCAGCCTTGCTGAGCGAGGCGTCGCGCGCAGGGGTCCGGTCGGCGAAGACGACAACCCGCAGCAGTGCGAACCGTCCGATCCCCGCCAGAGCGGACGCCGACAGATAGACCGTCTGCTCGACCAGGGCCGAGGGCTCGGACCGGACGGCGTACAGGCAGAACAGCGCCCCTGTCGTGAACGCATAGCTCACGGCGACCGTCACCCCGGACTGAAGATGGACTCCCCACCCCTTCCGCTCGCTCCGGAAGGAGACCCGCCCGTGCAACTCGGTCGCGATGACCGTGGAGACGACGGTGACCAGCGCGTTGGCAACGGCCATCGGGATCCGGTCGTTGAGCAGCACGAGCACCCCGCTGGACGCCAGCCCGACACCGCCACCACACACGACGAACCGCACGAAGGCCGCGACGAGCGGATGAAGAGTGCGCGTGCGCGTGCGCGGGCGCGAAGGGGCGGTCACGAGGGGCCTCCGTAGGCTGGGTGGAACGGTGTGTCGATTCCACCCCAGAACCTACGGACCGGGCGTCGTCCGAGCGACCGGGTTGATCCCCGACTTCACTGGGGGTTTACCCCCACGCGTCTCATGGGGGTTAAGCCCCTGGCGGTCTCCCTGCCGAGATGTCGCAGGGGGCATCAGAGCGAGACGGCCCCGGCGGGGGAGTCCGTCCGCTGCTGCGGCCGCGCCACCGGGCGCAGTGTGCGCGGACCCGCCACGACCGCGTAGTCCGCTCCCAGGAAGTCCGGGGTCAGATCGCCGGGATCGTCACCCAGCGCCAGGCGCACGGCGGCCCATGGCGCGTTCAGCCCGCACCGGGAGAGCCGGTGCAGTCCGCCTGCGGGACGGGTGTTGACATCCATCGGAACCGGTTCGCCCTCGTACATGCGGTACTGGATGTTCGTCAGCCAGTGAAGTCCGAAGGTGCGGGCGATCAGCCGGGACGGCTCGATCCACGACGGGCGGAGCGTGGATCCGCGCCGGCGGACCTTCTTGGTGCGGCCCACTGCGCCCGGCAGCCGCCTGGAGATCTTCGATGGCGCGGGCCACTTCCCCTTCCACAGCGATCCCGCGTGCTTCGGCGCCCTGGTCGAGGAGTTCGTGCGCACCAAGGTCCCGGCGGTCTGGAGCCAGGAACGGTGGCGTGAGCTGCTGGGGCTGGGGCGGCCCGGGGCACGGCGGGGGAGCCGGACTCCGCGTACAACCGGGCCGTGGAGCGGGGTCTGCGCGAGGCCAGCGAGCGCAGCGCTACGTGAGCGGTGGAGAGCTCTGTGCCGGTGCTCTCGGAGCAGGTCCTCCCGCTGTTGGCCCGCCCTCAGAGGTCGTCGGGCAGGAGCCGGAACGCCTTGTGGGCGGTGAGCGGCCGCATCATCCGGAAGTGCCGGTCGGTGGTGAACAGATCAGCGGTCTGGAATGCGGCGGCGAGCACCACGTTCATCGCGTCCGCCGGCCCCACCCCTTGGCCGCCGTCCGCGTCCTGGTACCCGTGCATGACCGCCATGACGCCGCGCAGATGCGGCGCTGCCTCGGGCACTTCAAAGCGTCGCGACTCGACCTGACGAGCGACGAAGCCTCACCCACGCCGGTCGGTGACTTCGTGCTCCTCCGGCTCCGCAGGTTTTGGGCGAGGACGACATGCTTGTACTCCTGGGCAAGGATCTGGGCGGTGCCCGTGAAGCCGGTGGCGCGCGCGGCCTGTTCCCGGCGGGTTTCCTCCTCGCCGCCCCGCAGCGGGCGGCGTGACGTGGAGACGACGCGGCCGGCCAGGGCGTCACGGTAGGCGAGGGCGAGCAGCCGTGGCCGGGCAGGTGCTCGCCCGGCGGGTGCAGCCGCCCGGCGAGCACCCGGGGTGCGGCGACGGATCACTTCTCGGCGCGCAGAGTGCCGAGAAGCCCGTTGTTCTCGGCGTTGATTCCCGCCGCGAACCAGACGCTGTGCCTGCCGCCCGACTTGTCGGTGCCGCGCTGGAGGCCCCACAGCCCGGGGATCACGATCGGGTTCCCGTTGCGGTGCCGCAGGGTTCCCTCGAACCGGCCGGTCCTCAGGTCGAAGGCGTTGATCCTGCCATCTCCGAAGTTGCCGACGAGCAGGTCGCCGGAGAACTTCCCGAACTTTTCGGGCGCCGTCTCGAGGCCCCAGGGCGAGTTGAGCACGCCGCGGCTCGCGAAGCGCTTGAGCAGCCGTCCCTTCGTGCTGAACACGTCGATGAAGCCGTTGCCGGGACCGGCGACGTCGTCGTGCTTGTCGGCGTCCTGCTTGGCGTAGGTCACGAAGACCTTGTCGCCGATCAGCTTGACGTCGAACGGCGCGAAGCCGCTCTCGATGTTCGGGTCCTGGAACCGGTCGTCCGGCGGCAGAAGGTTGAAGTTCGTGTCGAAGCTGTCGATGCGTGCGTCACGGAAGTTCGCGACCAGCAGGCGCGGCTTGTGGCGCTTATCGCCCTTCTTGCAGTCCTCCCCATGCCCCTTGTCCTTCCCGTGCTCCTTCTGGCCCGGCACGACCGTCAGGCCCTTGAAGACGGCGGTCTCGCCATCGCTGTCCTCGTGCGCGACCCGGACGGCGTTCGTCGGGTTCACGCGCGGGTTGAAGGCGAAGATGTCACCGTCCTCCCCCGCGAAGAGGAAGCGGGCGACCCCGGACTTCCCGGACTCGGAGTCGGTGAAGCGGAAGGCGTCGGTGTCGTTGCGCACGACCCCGGTCGGGGCGCCGCCCTCGGGGATCGACACGACCCGAGGGTGGATTTTGACCGGCTTGTTGTCCCGGGCGCCCGAGTACGTCGTGGCCTTGTCCGAGCCGTTGTCCGAGACGAAGATCTCGCCGGCGGGTGTGCGGGCCAGACCCCAGGGGTTGACCAGGTTCGGATCGGTCTTCTCCGCCCGGCCCGGGATGTCGGATACGAGATCGCGCTCCCGGAAGCCGTGATGGGCCTTGCGCGGCGCGTCCCCGGCCCCGGGCGCGTCCCCGGCCCCGGGCGGGGCCGCGGCGACGAGCGCGCCGAGCGTGCCCAGGGCGAGCGCGACCGTGGTCAGCCGCCGAAGGCTGGGATGGGGTCTACGGGCCGATGCCTGTGATGCCATGCGGATTGCTCCTGTTCCAATACGGGCCCCCGTACGGGACAAATCGTTAGAAGTCATCTCATGTGACAGCAACTAAATGGACCAGCGACACGCAGAGAACGTCATCGACAGGCGGAATTTCACGCCGCCGTCCACGCCGCTTCCTACGCCGCCGTGACGTTGACGCTCGGGCCGAAGACGCCTGCCGAGACCATGAGCGGCGCGAACAGCCAGCAGGAAGGCGCCGCCCGGCCACCTTGTCGAACAGCGTGGTGGACCACAGATACGGATCGTCCGACGGTCGTTGGCGGCAGCGGTCCAGGACGCCCCGGCGCGCCGGCACCCTCACGGCGCAACTGAGTCACCAACTTGCCGAAGGTACGCGGGCTCAGCCCTGTGAACGGGGCTGTCCAAGACGGCTCCGACGCCGTGATCACACCAGCCGCAGCCCAAGACCATCGCATATCAAGATCGCTTACGGGGCATCGCTCAGCTCGGCGCTTATGGTGCCTGCCTGTTCGCGGCGCACTCGGTCCACTCAGTCAGGTGGCACCGGCACGTCATGCCCGAGCCGAAGCCGAGTTCCTGCGGCAGGTGTTCCCGGGCGATCCCGGTGTGCAGCACGAGCCAAAAAAATTGGCGAGTACACGCCCATTGTCAGGGGCGCGGTGAAGGGGTTACATGGTCCCCGCACGCGGACGAAAGCGCTTTCTATCGACCGGGAGCCCCCGGCCGACTGACCCTTCGCTGCCGCTGGGAGGCCGTATGACACCGCCCCGATCCAGACGCTACTCACTCGCCGTCGCCGCGCTCGCCGCGACCGCATCGCTTGCCGCCGCCACGTTTCCGGCTCAGGCGGCCCACCCGTCAACCACCCACACTCCGCTGCGAGCACAGGCCGTGGCGGCGTACGACTTCGGGCACCCCGACCCCGCCGACCCCGGTCGCGAGCAGGACATCGGACGCTCCGGAACCACGCTCAGCCTGATCAACGGCGGTTCCGCGATGCGTGTGGCCGACGAGGCGTACCCGGGCGCTTCGCCCGCCCTGCAGGTGCGCCAGCAGAACCCGGCCACCGCGGGCAACGACGACTGGAAGGCCGGGACCTGGGATGCCGAGGGCATGTCGTCCCTCGGGGCCTTCCGCAGCGCCCGGGGTGCCACCGTCATGGGCTGGTTCAAGATGACGGGCGACAATCCCGCCCTCAACTCCAACACGGCCAACCCGAGCGACCGCTACAACGCGATCGGGCTGGCCGGCGTACTGTCCGGAACCTCTGACGGTCACGCGGTGCGTGCGCTGCTCGAACTCATCCAGGTCAACGGTGAGTTGAAGTTGGTCGCGCTGGGGAGACGCCTGGACAGCGGCGCCTCCCAGACCTTCGCTGCCGACGTTCCCTGGGAAAAACTACTGCCCCGCGGTGAATGGGTCCACCTGGCCGCGACGTTCGACTTCCGCGACGGCACACTCGCCCTCTACCGCGACGGGAAGCCCCTGGACGGCTTCTACGTCACGCCGGGCGACCCCTGGGAACTCGCCACCACGCCGGCGCCCCACCGCGCCTCGCCCACCGATCCCCGCGGCATCAAGATCGGCGGCAGCTTCCCCCAGAACACCCGGGAGAGCAACGCCTGCGACTGCCGCATGGACGACCTCCTGTTCCTGGACCGCCCGGTGCCGGCCGGAGCGGTGGCGGCGGAGTACCAGCGCATGACGCGGGGCCACTGACCTTTCGCATCCCTGGATCGCCTTTTTCCTACTTATCGCGCCAGCCCGAAGGGACCCGCATGGCGTCACGACGTACATACCGAAGGAACTGGGCGGCCGCGGCCGTCGGCGCAGCTCTCGTCCTGGGCGGCCTCGCCGCGCCTTCCCACGCCGATGAGCCCGCCGCGGCCACGACAGCCGCCCTGACCGACCCCATTCCGCAGAAGCCCGTCCAGTCCAGGACGGGTCTCGTCCTGCAGGAGTTCGCGCAGTTCCCCAAGTCGGAACCGGTTCCGGCGCCGACGGACCCGCGCCTGATGCGCCATGCCCGGATCAACACGATCAATGAACTCCCCGACGGCTCCGGCCGGATGGCGACCCCCGACCTCAACGGCACCCTGTACCTCACCGACCCCGGAGCGGCGACGCGCACCTCCGGGGGCACCCCGCACCCGTACCTGGACGTCAAGGCGGCATTCCCGCACTTCTTCTCGGGCCGCGGTCTCGGCCAGGGCTTCGGGTACGCCGCGTTCCACCCGGAGTTCGGCACGAACGGGCGCTTCTACACCATCCACACCGAGCTCGCCTCGCAGGCCACCGAGACCCCCGATTACCGGCAGGCCGGCACGCTCAGCTATCACGGCGTCATCACTGAGTGGACCGCCGACGACCCCTCCGCGGACGTTTTCCACGGGACCCATCGCGAGGTGCTGCGTATCGGCTTCAGCGGCCAGGTCCACGGCATTCAGCAGATCGACTTCAACCCGACGGCCAAGCCCCACGACGAGGACTACGGCCTCCTCTACCTCGCGGTGGGCGACGGAGGGCAGGGCGTCGGCAACAGCGAGCCGCAGAACCTGGCGCTCCCGCATGGCAAGCTTCTGCGGATCGACCCCGCGGGCCGTGACAGCGCCAACGGCCGGTACGGCATCCCCGCGTCCAACCCGTTCGTCGGTGAGCCCGGTGCCCTCGGGGAGATCTACGCGATAGGCATGCGGGACCCGCACCGCTTCAGCTGGGACGCGGGCGGCAGCCACCGTATGTATCTCGGTCACATAGGCGAGCACGCCATCGAGTCGGTGTACGAGGTCAAGGCCGGGGACAACTTCGGCTGGAGCGAGCGCGAGGGTCCCTTCGCCTTCGACAAGAAGACCACCGACCCGTGCGCCCGCATCCTCCCTCTCCCCGCCGATGACGCCCAGTACGGCTACACCTACCCGGTCGCCGCCTACGACCACGACCCGGGACCCGACTGGAACTGCCGGTCCGACGTGGGCCGCGCCATCGCCGGAGGCTCCGTCTACCGCGGCAAGGACGCGCCGGCACTGCGCGGAAAGTACATCTTCGGCGACCTCGTGGACGGCCGGATCCTGGCCGCGGACACCCGCGACATGAAGCGGGGCGCCGACCTCGCGCCGCTCGAGCAGCTGATGCTCTTCGACAAGTCCACCGGGAAGACGGTCACCATGCGCGACCTCGCCGGTGACCAACGTGTCGACCTGCGCTTCGGCTCCGACCGCAGCGGCGGCCTGTACATCGTCTCGAAGGCCAACGGCAAGGTCTGGAAGGTGACCGGGACCCGCACCTTCGCCGACTGCGAGGTCGGCAACACCCCCACCACCCACACCACCGGGCCCGACAACTGGGCGCCGGTCACCCCGGCCAAGTGGGCGTACACCGAACGCGAGACGATCCTGGCCGAGCCGGGCGTCTCCCGCCCGGGACCGCGCCGCCCCTTCGAGTACGCCGTCCTGACCGCGGGCCCGCGGTACTCCTCCGTCACCGTCGAGGCGGAGGTACGGATCGACACCCCCGTCGAGATCACCAACCGTGATGTCATTCTCATCTGGGACTACCAGTCCGACACCCGATTCCAGTACGCGCACCTGTCGAGCGACAACACCATCTACCCGCACAACGGTATGTTCACGGTCAACGACGCCGACCGGCTGCGCATCGACGACCAGTGGAACGGTAGCTTCGGCGCACCTCCGGCGATCAAGGACGACGGATGGCACAAGGTGCGCCTCACCCACTGCGCCGACACCGGTGAGACCGCCGTCTACCTGGACGGCAGCAGCAACCCGCTGATCACGGCCACCGACCCGGTCTTCGCCTCGGGCCGGGTGGGCTTCGGATCCTTCGACAACGCGGGCCGCGTCCGTCACGTGAAGGTGACGGGCACTCCGGCCGACGACTGACCTCGCGGGGGCGGGCCGAGACCGTCGGCCCGCTCCCGCACCGTCACGCAAGGTTCGGGGCTCAACACGCATACGCGGGTAGGACCCGATGCGCTTCTCCATCGATCAGGTGCCTCCGGCAGGAGCAGAAACAAAGACCTCGGCAATCCTCCTTTCACTGGTCAAGAGGCCCTCAGCTGATCGGCAGCGCGGGCTCGGCACGCCCTTGCTCGGAGGGCGCGGGGGTGGGCGAGGTCGCCTGCGAGGGAGCGGGTGTGGTCGGGGCTGTGGGCTGCAGCACCGGGGAGTCGGTCCGCTGCTGCGGCAGTGCTCTTGGCTGGAGCGGACGCGGTCCTGCCACGACCGCGTAGTCCGGACCGAGGAACCGTGGTTCGAGGTCGCCCGGTTCCTCGCCGAGGGCGAGCCGCACCGCGGCCCAGGGGGCGTTCAGCCCGCACTGGGAGAGCTGGTGGAGACCACCCGCAGGGCGGGTGTTGACGTCGAGCAACACCGGTTCACCGTCGTACAGCCGGAACTGAATGTTCGTCAGGTGATGCAGTCCGAACGTCTCCGCGATGCGGCGGGCCGGTCCGGTCCATGAAGGGTCGAGCGTGAAGCCGCGCCGGCGTCCGTTCTTCGTGCGCCCCACTGCCATTCTGACCCGTCCGTCGGGGCCGGTGAGGCAGTCGACGGAGACCTCCGGCTCGTCCAGGCGCGGCATGACGAGCCAGTCGACGCGGCGTTCGGTGCGGCGCAGGGCTTCGACTACCAGCTGGAGAGGGACGTACGGGCTCGGGAAGCCGCCGAGGTGGAGCAACGAGAACGGGGTCCGCGTGATGATGCGGAAGCCGACACCGCCCGCTCCCGCAGCCGGTTTGAAGCATGCCTTGTGGCCTGCCTCCTCCAACGCGTCGACAGCGGCGAGGAGTTGTTCTTCGGTGCGCACCCGCCACCATGGCGGCACCGCGACACCGATCTCCTGCACCTTCTCGTACGCGCGGGCCTTGTCCTGGAACGTGGTGACGGCCTTGGCGGTCGGTGTGAGCAGGGCCGTCCCCAGCGCGGCGAACTCCTCGCGGTGGGCGGCGACGGTCGCCTGGTGGAGGACCGGGACGAACACGTCGACGGCGTACCGGGCGCACTGCGCCAGCGCGTATTCGAGGTACGCGGCCGGGGACAGGCCCTCCGGTTCGAGCGCCGCGGTGTCGGCGGCGGCCAGCACGGGGGAGTCGGGGTCGCCGTGCGTGGCATGGATTTCCACGGGGCGGCGCTGGGGATTGTCCCGCAGCTGATCCATGAAGAAGACGTTCTCCGCGTACGTGCGGTTGAGCCAGACGCGTACGGGAGAGACCATTCAGGCCGCCTTCCAGGGGGCGCGGGCACGGCAGGGCAGGGCCGTGCCCGGTCAGGGAGAGGGAGAGGCACAGAACCGCGGCAGGTGAAGGGAAGCCGGCGGCGGGTGTGCTGGGGGTGATCATAGGGTGCGCAGACTCACCCGACTGCTACGTCCGTGTTACGGAATTCGCGGGCACGTGGTTGCATGCCGATTCGACGGGAGTCCTTCCACTTTCTTCCCGCTCGGATTCGCCGAGCAGACGCGCACTGCCTGAAACGTCCCGGAAATCCCCTGTGCGCCGGAGGCTCTACGCTCGAGGAGGAAGCGGGGGAAGCAGACGGGAGACGTGCCTGTGGTCGGCGCCCCAGAACGTGAACCACGCCCGCCCCGAGCGGGGCGCCTGCGCTCGGTGTCAGGGCAGGACGTGCCGCTGCGCCACCACGTGGTGCACGGCTATCGCCGCGCGTACCGGATCGCCGGGGACGGTCCGGCGATCCTGCTCATCCACGGCATCGGCGACTCCTCCGCGACCTGGGCGAATCTGATCCCCGACCTGGCCCGCAGCCATACGGTCATTGCTCCCGACCTCCTGGGCCACGGGGCCTCCGACAAGCCGCGGGCCGACTACTCGGTGGCGGCATACGCAAACGGCATGCGTGACCTGCTGGGGGTGCTGGACATCGAGCGTGCCACCCTGGTCGGTCACTCGCTTGGCGGTGGCGTGGCCATGCAGTTCGCGTACCAGTTCCCCGAGCGCACTGACCGCCTGATCCTGGTAAGCACGGGCGGCGTGGGGCGCGAGATCAACCCTGTCCTGCGAGCGGTGTCGCTGCCGGGCGCGGACCTGATGCTGTCCACGCTGCGACTCCCCGGCATGCGCAGCCAGGTCGGCCTCTTCAGCCGGCTGATCAAACGGCTCGACACCGACCTGGGGCAGGATGCCGCAGAGCTGCTCAACGTGGTGGACGCCCTCCCCGATGCCACGTCACGCAGCGCCTTCATCAGCACCCTGCGGTCGGTGGTCGACTGGCGGGGCCAGGTGGTGACCATGCTCGACCGTTGCTATCTGGCGGAAGGCATGCCCACGCTGCTGCTGTGGGGATCGCGCGACAGCGTGGTGCCGGTCCGGCACGCGTACGGCGCGCACGCGGCGATGCCCGGCAGCCGCCTGGAGATCTTCGAGGGCGCGGGCCACTTCCCCTTCCACAGCGATCCCGCGCGCTTCCGCGCCCTGGTCGAGGACTTCGTGCGCACCACGGCCCCGGCCGACTGGAGCCAGGAACGGTGGCGTGAGCTGCTGCGGGTGGGGCGGCCCGGCAGCGGGGTGGGGGAGCTGGACTCGGCGTACCACCGGGCCGTGGAGCGCGATCGGCGCGAGGCGAGTGAGCGGAGCGCTACGTGAATCGAACCCTCGCAACGACTGGGCCGCCACCGTTGGCCTGGGTGTGCATCGGCCGATGTCATTGGTCCGTACCCACGTTGTGGATCAACCGGCCGACGAGAGGCTGTGGTCTGTGACTTCCGTAAGAAGGCTGTAGTACTCGGCGGACCGGGTCTCGAAGTCCACCCAGGCCGACAGTCCGGCGGGGTCGCGGTCCGGCCCGCGCAGGAGGTCGACCGAAGTCTGCGCGAACTGCTGCGTGATGCTCTCCCGTTCGGCCTTGTCCGGCAGCAGGCGCAGCTCAGCTACGGCGACCCGGGCACGCCAACGCTGGTCCCGCCCCGCATCCAGCATCTGCTTCCACCCGGAGGCGGGTGCGGCGTCGGTCAGTAGCGGCTCCAGCCGCGCAGCCAGTTCCCTGCCCGCCTCTGCCACGTTCCGCGCCCGAGGCCATGCCTCCGCCAGCACCCGCAGAGCGACGACCAGCGCTGTGGTGTTCAAGCTGTGGCCGGCCTGCGAGACACGGAGCTGGGCGAAGGTGGGGGCGGAGTTCCGGGCCGGCAGGGCGGTCGTGTGAGTGGGTGAGCCACTACGACAGGCCCACGTCCAGCACGGCCCATACTGTCTTGCCGGGCCCGTCGACGCACGGATACCAGCCCCAGCGGTCGGTGAGTGCGGACACGAGGAGGAGGCCGCGGCGACCGTCCAGGTCGTTGGACGGTTCGGCCAGGGCCGGGATGCTCTCGCCGCGTGAGTCGGTGACCTCCACGCGCAGCGTCACGACCTCGGCCGAGAGCCGGAGGCGGAAGTCGCGGCCGGGTACGCGCCCGTGGCGTACGGCGTTCGCGCTGAGCTCCGCCACGATCAGCGTCAGCACGTCGTGTGCGTCGCTTCCGTAAGGGACTCCCCAGGCGTCGAGGCGTTCCCCGGCCAGGCGTCGGGCGAGACGGGCACCGCGTGGGGTGGAGCTGAAGCGCATTGTGAAGTGTTGCCAGGGGAACAGGGGTTGGGTGGTGCGGGTGAGGCGCACGGGGAGTGGTGGCTTGCTCGTCATGTCTTCACGGTGACGCTCGGTGGCGTAGCGTGACCAGTGGTGACGCGCCGTCGGGTGTTGGTTGTACGCGACGGCGTGCGGTGTGTACGAGGCGCGCCGCGTGACGATGTTCGGGGCGCGGCGTTGGGCCGGTGAGGTGGTGAGGCCGATGGACTCTTCGGAGCCGATGGAACAGGGCGAGCCGGGCGAGCAGGCCGTACGGGATGGCGCCGGGACCCGGCCGGAGGACGAACCGGGATCGGGCGTGGTGGCCGTGTTCGGAAGGCAGTTGAAGCTGCTGCGGATTCGAGCGGGGCTGGAGCGGCCCGAGTTCGGGAAGCGAGTGGGCTACGCGGGACAGTCGGTCGCGTCCTTCGAGCAGGGGAGACGTATCCCGCCGCCGAGGTTCATCGACCGGGCGGACGAGGTACTGGATGCCGGGGGCGTTCTCAAGGTGCTGAAGGAGGAGGTTGGGCGGGCGCAGTACCCGGCCTTCTTTCGGGACATGGCGCGCTTGGAGGCGGAGGCGGTCGAGCTGTGCGCCTATGACACGCACGTCGTCAAGGGGCTGTTGCAGACGGAGGAATACACGCGGGCATTGCTCGCCATGCGGCGCCCGTTGCTGGATGAGGAGACGATTGAGCTGCGAGTGTCAGCCCGTCTTGCGCGGCAGGAAATTTTCAACCGCTGGCCTGCGCCACTGCTCAGCTTCGTGCTCGAAGAGTCCGTGCTGTGTAGGCCACTTGGCGGGAAGTCGGTGTTGCGAGGGCAGCTCGAACAACTGTTGCTCATCGGCCAGAAGCGCAATGTCGAGATCCAGGTCATGCCCCTCGATCGTGAGGACAACGCGGGTGTGGACGGCCCATTCACCGTCATCACGCGCAAGGGTGGCGAGCAGCTCACGTACATGGAGGTCCAAGGGCGAAGTAGCCTGCTGACGGACCGCGAAGAGGTCCGTCTCGCCGCCGCGCGCTATGGGATCATCCGGTCCCAGGCTCTCACTCCGCGCGAGACCCAGGGATTCGTCGAGAAGTTGCTGGGAGAGCTATGAACATCGCAGAGACCTCGGTCGCAGCTCCGGAACTTGCCTGGTTCAAGAGCAGCTACAGCGGCGCCGAGGGGGGCGACTGCGTGGAGGTGGCCAACGCCACCGGAGCCGTACACATCCGGGACTCAAAGCTCGCCGCCGGACCGGTCCTGACCGTCTCCCCCCGCGCGTGGGCCGGGTTCGTCGGACTGGCCACCGACCGGTCGGCCTGAGTCCTGCGCCACCTCGTGGGACCTGTCGCACACCGCCGCAGCAGGTCCCACGCGTATGTCTGGCCCCAGGCGGTCAGGCCGTGTCGTCCCCTCCCTCGTCACCGCGGATCATCCGCCGCGCGGCGTGCCGTGCGCTGCGGTTGAGGGAGGACTGGAGGCCCTTGGCCGGGCGAAACCGCGCTGCGCGTCGTTCGGGTCACAGCGGTGCAGGAGTCGACGAGGTCGTTTCATTCGCCGATCCAGGTCTCACCGTTGAGGGGGAACAACTCTGAGGTATCCAGACCGCGTGAGGCCCGATCGTCCTGGCGCTTCGCCTCACGTTTGCGGCGTGGGTGGCACATCGAACGCCGCCGGCATGCCCGGATCAGCCAGCCGACCTTCTCCACAGGTAACTTGTAATTTCTTCACATTGTCTGACACCATCCCGCATCTGGCGTGCATTGAGCCGTCGCTGAGCTGGGGGGACCAGCCACGTGCAGATACGTACCTGCCTTCGTCGTGCCCTTAATGCCGTACTCGCGCTCCTCATCGCGTCGGCCGCTCTCTGGGTTGGTGCGCCGCCCGCGGCCGCGCACCGGGACGGGTGCCACCGCTGGCACTCCTGTCCGTCCGACACCGGGTCCTACATCTGTGGGGACCTCGGGTACTTCACCTATTGCGGCTACAGCTCTCTGCCGAGCTCCGGCTCCGGCTCCGGCTCCGGAGCCGAAGAAGCCGACGACATCGAGGCGCCGGACCGGCCGAGGACCAAGAACGCGAAGGCCGTGGCCGGTGGCCGCGTCACTGTCATTGTGATCGCCGAGAAGGGATCGCGGATAGAGGTGCGGGACGCCGAGGACTCGGTCGCGAGCAGAGCCACGGCCACCGGCTCCGCGCAGACGGTCACCTTCAAAGCAAAGGACGGTGACCACACCTACTCCGTCGTGGCCGTCGATTCGGCCGACAATGCGAGCGAGGCGAGCGAGGAGTTCTCCGTAACCGTCGACGCGAGCCGGCCCGAGGCGGGCAAGCCGGTCGTGACTGCGGCCAACGCGGTGACGGGTGCGGTCCAGGTTTCCTTCGAAGCCGAAGCGGGCGCACGGTACGAAGTGAGTGTCGAGGGCCGCAAGGAACAGCTCAGCGGCACGGTCGGTGACGACGGCATGGTGCGGGACTCGCTCTGGCTCCCCAACGGTTCGTACCGACTCACTGCCCTGGTGCGGGACGAGGTGGGCAACCAGACACGTACAGAGGCCGCCGCCACCGTGTCGCTGGACAAGCTCCGGCCCCAGGTGCGCGTCCAGTCTCCGGTCGGCGGAGGAACGACGCAGGTCGAGGTCACTGGACCGCCCGGTGCGGCAGGCATCGTTTCCACCGAAGGCGAGTCCGAGCCCGTGCGGCTCGACGGCGACGGGCGCGCCGCTGTGTCCATTTCGGTCGACGACGGTTCCCACCGTGTGCTGGTGAACCTGAATGACGCCTTCGGACGCGCGGGCACCGGGAGCTCCGGCACCTTCACCGTGGACACCATTCCACCAGCACTGAGGCTTGTGTACGACACCGAACGTGCCAAGTACGGCGACGTAGTCCTCACCGTGACCGGCGAGCGGGGCGCCCGCCTGGCGCTGTCCGGCGCGGGCGAGAAGCGGACCGTCACCCTGGGTGCGGAGCGCCGGACCTTCCACTGGCACGCGACGCCCGGTAACCACAGGCTGATCGCCCGGCTTACCGACGCCCACGGCAACGTCAACCGCACGGATCTCACCCTCCACGTCTCGGACGACTGGACCACCGCACGGATCCGCAACGCCCTGCTGTGGACGGTCGGCGTCGTGCTGGTCCTGGTTCTCGGCGGGCTTCTGCTGTGGCGGCGGCGCAGAGCGGTCATCGCGTGGTGGGCCCGCCGGCGGGAGAACGCACGGATGGCCGCCGAGCAGCGTGCGGCCCGTGTCCGCGCGGCACGTCAGGAGGCCGATGCGCGCCGTCGCCGGGAAGCGCTCCGAAGTGCTCAGCAGGCATACGAGCGCGAACTGGCCGACTGGCAGCGAACCCGGGACAGGCTCGCGGCCGACCACGACTTCGTACGTCGACTACGGGGTACGGAGTACAGCGCGGCGGACTTCCGCTGGGGTGCGCGCAAGCGGGACGAGCGCGTGTTCCTCATCGCGTCCGCGTCGCTGGTGGAGGTCCGCACTCGACAGGGCATGAGCCATATGGAGAACACGTGGGTGGGCGAGATCGCCGTCACTGACAAGCGCGTCCTCTTCGCGGGTGTGGCCGGCCGACGGGAGTGGGCCTACGGCAAGTGGCTCCACCATGAACATCATGAGGGCACGGCCCGGACGCTGATCACGGTGAGCAACCGGCAGAAGACCTCCGGCATTGCGTATGCCTACGGGGAGGCTCCCCAGGTGAGGCTGGCGATCGACCTGGCGCTGGAGCAGGCCCAAGGTCGTCACGGCGAGGTGGTCCACGGGGCCCGCGCAGCACTGGAGGCCCATGACCGGAAGCGGCCCACGGCGCCGACGGGGGACTGACTGGACAGCTCTGGGAAGACGGCGTTTGGCGTTCCGGCCGGACTTGGCGTTCGGTTCTTTGCGAGCCATGTGCTCGACAGGCTTGCCCGCCGTCACCCGTGTGTATATGCACGGAAGGGCAACGCCCCGCATGCCGCCCATCATGTGCGGCACGCAGGCATCGTCATTCACCAGCACGCGCTGGATCTGGACCAGTTGCCGGGTGGTCTGATTGCCGCGGTGAGTGACTTGGCTCGGCCGATGGCCCGCTACCTGCATGGGTGATCAGTGTCCTTGCTCGCTGACACGGGCAGCCTCGCTGCTCCCTTGATCCCCGGAGCGGGACGAAGTCCCGGGCCGCCCCGGCAGGGTGGACTTTCGGTCAGTGCTCCGACATTCTGTGCGGACCTTGATCGCGCTTCGGCGTCGATCCGCGAGTCCGTCCTCACCACTGTCCGCGAGTCCGTCCTTCGTGCACAAGGGGAACTCTCATGAGCTCGTCCCGCCTGCCCTCCCGCCGGATCGCCGCGATGTGCGCGGCCGTCGCGCTTGCTCTCCCGCTCAGTGCCTGTAGCAGCAGCGGTGATGGTGCGACCATCAAAGGTGCAAAGCTGATCAAGTCCGGCCAGATAACCACCTGTACGCACTTGCCGTACGCACCCTTCCAGTCCGAGAAGGACGGAAAGGTGGTCGGCTTCGATGTCTCGATGATCGATCTGGTCGCCGAGGACCTGGGTGTGAAGCAGGTCGTCGTGGACAAGTCGTTCGAGACGATCAAGACCGGTGCCGACCTCAATGCCAGTGTCTGTGACGTGGCCGCCGCCGGCATGACGATCACCGACGAGCGCAAGCAGAATCTGGACTTCTCCGTCCCGTATTTCGACGCCACCCAGGCCCTGTTGGCCCGCAAGGGCGTCAAGGCGGCGACTGTCGAGGACATCACCAAGCAGAAGCTCAAGCTCGGTTCCCAGTCCTCCACCACCGGCGAGGACTTCGCCCATGAGCACGGCGCCGACCCGCAGTCCTTCGAGAGCTCCGATGCCGAGCTCAACGGACTGCGTACCGGCCAGGTCGATGTCATCGTGCAGGACTACCCGGTCGTGCAGAACTGGCTCAAGGACCCGGCCAATTCGGCCAAGTTCGAGATCGTGGGCAATCTCGACACCGGTGAGCAGTACGGCTTCGCGGTCCGCAAGGATGGCAACCCCAAGCTTCTCGCGGCGATCGACCAGGCCATCAAGGACGCGAAGTCCGACGGCACGTACAAGAAGCTGTATGAGCAGTGGATCGGGCCCATGCCGAAGGGCGTCGACGCCCAGTGACCACCCTGATCACCGGTAAGGACCGGGAGGAGACGGCTGGGCGGCCCCGGATGTCGCCGCGCCGCCGTCGCCGGATCTCCCGCGGGGTGCAGTACGCCGTCTTCGTGGTCGCCGTGGTGGTCGTGGGTGCGCTGGCCGACTGGCAGCAGCTCCAGGAGCAGTTTCTGGACCTGTCGGTCGCCCAGCGGCTCTTCCCCGAGCTCATCACGGTCGCCCTGCTGAACACCGTGGTGTACACGCTGACCGGCTTCGGCGTCGGACTCGTACTGGGCCTCGTGGTGGCCCTGATGCGGCTGTCGTCCGTTGCGCCGTACCGCTGGCTCGCGATGGCGTACATCGAGTTCTTCCGCGGCCTGCCCGCCCTGCTGATCTTCATCTTCGTCGGGGTGGGTGTCCCGCTGGCCTTCCCTGGGATCGTCTTCCCCGGGGAGACCTACGGGCAGGTCGCCTGCGCCCTCGGTCTGGTCTCCGCCGCGTACATGGCGGAGACCATCCGCGCGGGCATCCAGGCCGTACCGCGCGGCCAATTGGAGGCGGCGCGCACGCTGGGCATGTCGCAAGCCACCGCGATGCGGTCGATCGTGATTCCTCAGGCCTTCCGGATCATCGTGCCGCCGCTCACCAACGAAATGGTCCTACTCTTCAAGGACTCCTCGCTGGTGCTCTTCCTGGGCGTCACGCTGCAGCAGCGTGAACTCACGAAGTTCGGGCGCGACTTGGCCAGTACGACGGCCAACACCACACCCATTTTCGTTGCGGGCCTGTGCTACCTCCTGGTCACTGTCCCGCTCGGCTATCTCGTACGGCGCCTCGAGGCCCGTCATGCACAGGCGAGGTGATCACGGGATGGCGGACATGACTGCGGCGATCGAGATCCAAGGGCTGCACAAGTCGTTCGGCGACGTCGAAGTGCTGCGCGGTATCGACTTCACGGTCGCGCCCGGCGAGGTCGTATGCGTCGTCGGCCCCTCGGGGTCGGGGAAGTCGACCCTGCTGCGCTGTGTGAATCTGCTCGAGGAGCCGACCAGCGGCACGGTCACCGTCGGCGGTGTCGACATGACCGATCCGGACATCGATCTGGACGCGATGCGCCGCCGGATCGGCATGGTCTTCCAGCAGTTCAACCTCTTTCCTCATCTGAAAGTTCTGGACAATCTGACGATCGCTCAGCGCCGGGTTCTCGGACGCGGCAGGGAGGAAGCCGGCCGCATCGCCCGGGAGAACCTCGCCAAAGTCGGCCTGGCCGACCGCGAGGACAGCTTCCCCTCCCAGCTCTCCGGCGGCCAGCAACAGCGTGTGGCCATCGCGCGGGCCCTGTCGATGGGACCCGGGCTGATGCTCTTCGACGAGCCGACCAGCGCGCTCGACCCCGAACTGGTGGGCGATGTACTGGGGGTCATGCGCACCCTGGCCGACGAAGGCATGACGATGATGGTCGTCACCCACGAGATGGGCTTCGCCCGTGACGTCGCCGACCGCGTGGTCTTCATGGACGACGGCCGAGTGGTGGAGGAGGGCGCCCCGGAGGATGTACTGGCCCGGCCGGAGCACCCCAGGACACAGGCCTTCCTCGCCCGAGTGCTGCACCCGAACGCTGTGCAGCCTGAGGCCTGACACATCCGTACGGGTCCGCTGCTCGAGCCGCGGCTCCCCGCCTCGTCAGGGACAGGGGGTGAGCCGCGGCAGGCGGGACTGCAGCCGCGGCGAACAACGGCGAGCGGCATTGATCGCGGGTTGCCTCGCGGCGGACAGCGGGTCTGCCGTGCCAGCGTACGCAGTCCCAGGACAGGGACTGGTCGCCTCTCCACAGGACGCCGCAGTGCAGGCGCCCGAGCAGATTCTGGAGAAGGAGCCCACCACCTGCACCGATGTGTACGCGTTGGGATGCGTCTGCTTCAAGCTCTATACCGGGGCGAGCTCCCTTCGGCGCGGACAGCACGCAGCTCCTCAACCACCTGCATCTGCACGACGAGCTGCTGCCGCCCCGTCTGCACGCGGCCGCGATTCCCGATGAGCTGGACTCCATGGTCCTGCGCATGCTCGCCAAGGATCCGCAGGAACGCCCGACGATCGCGGAAGTGCGCTCCGCGCTACAGCCATGGGCGCCGCAGCCCGACGATCCTGAGCCCAGGCCCAGGCCCCGGCTCGACCCCGACCCGACGCGGCCGTTCCGTACAGTCGTCGAGGAGCGTCCCACGCGTGTGCCAGCGACCGCTCGCAGGGACGACGAATGGCTCGATGCCAGGTACGTTGAGCGTCTCTGCGACACGGCACGGAGGGAGCTTGGTAACGCGGAGCCGGGCCCTGCCCTGGGGTGCCTGGCGGAACTTGCCCCGCGGGTACGTCAGGAGTGGGGGTCCAGGCGTCCCCTGGTCCGAGACGTCTGGCTACTGGCCGCTGAAGGGCTGCGCCTCCTCGGTGACTGCGGCGGTGCGGTCGAGCTCTATGACGGGCTCGTAGGCGAACTGGTCCGCGGCGACGCTCCTCCGGGCCATGTCCAGCGTGCGGTACTGGCTTGCGCGCCGCCGAATGCCGCCTCGCGTTCGGTGAGATCTCTGCTTCTCTCACCGTTCTCGACGAGGCGAAGGCCCTCGCCGCCGTACCGCCCGTCGAGCAGGCGGCCTGGGTCGAACAGGTCCGCCGTGAGGTCGAGCTCGATGCGGCCGAGCGGTGCGCGGAGCTGGAGGCGAACAGCGGGACTCCGCCGAGCCGTCTCAGTGGCCTGCCGGAAGACGCCCCGTCACCAGCCGGTCGCTGAGGTTGTTCACCAGTCCTGTGCCGAGGCTGTCCAGCTGGGAAAGCAGTGAGTGGAACTCCTTCACTGTCCGGAAGGCCTCGCTGTATTGCCGCTGATGCTCCAGAGGCAGCTGGAGGACATGGAGTCTGCGCACGTCCACCCGGGAGGAGCTGGACGCATGGGTGCCTGCCTGCCGGCCGTTCGACGGGGCGCGAAGACAGCCGGCCAGGAAGTGGGCGTCGAGCATGTCCGTGACGGCGCGCAATGCGTACAGCTGGGGACCCAGGGCGGTCGGTGGCCCCTGATGCACCCAGGCGCTGAACGCGCGGGACACCCCGGCCACGACTACGTCACCCGGCTCAGCCACCAGAGCGGCGTCCGCCGTGGGAAGCCAGCCGCTGGGGCCGGTGCCCATCAGCAGGTCCGGCACGGTGAGCAATGGGACGCCACCTGTCGTCGGAGGCTCCTTCTGTAACGCACCATCGGGAGGCTGCTGACCACCGGTCAGGGTGAGCGTCTCAGCCCTCGCCAGATCCCCCACCGTGGTTGCGGCGTTCCGCCCGCCCTCGCCGGTCACATCGAGGTCGGCAAGGACCTTTCCGGTCTGCTGCAGGCCAATGAGCAAAGTCGTGAATTCCTGCCAGGAATCAGCCAAGTCCGGCTGCGCGTCCTGGTCGGTGGACGACACGTAGCGGCCGGGTTCTCGGTGCGCAGCAATGCGCTGCGGATCCGTCGGCCGGCCTTGCGCGAGGCCACTGCGGGCGGCATGAGCACCACAGCGGCTCCAACGGGGGAGGGGTGGTGCTGATCTGGCGGACGTGAGCGTCGAGCCAGCGCTGGAGGAGGAAGTCAAAGGTTCCCTTCGGCCCTTCCCGGCGCCCGAGCCGGGCGGCTTCCCCGACGAGTTCCTGGGCATCCGGCGACAGCGGCGGATCCATGGCCCGAGCACGGCCGCCGCGCATGCGGCGTCCCGCCTCGGCAATCGCGAGACCCGCCTCGTCCCGGCTGCCGAGCGCCTCGAAGCGTGGCCACAGCAGCTCCCGACCACCGGCGTCCCTGAGTTTGTTGTTCGCCCGGAGCCATGCCTCCGCCTCGGCGAGCGAGAACTGTGGACTGACGTCCGTGCCGCCGATCCGTTCGGGGAAGATGTCATGGCGGCGCCGCCAGTTGCTGACCGCGGCACGTCCCACTCCCGCGATCCGTGCGATCTCCGCGAGGGTGACCGGTACGGCTTGGGCCGATGGCATCGAGATCACCGCGGTCGGTGTTCGGGCTGGTGGGGCGATGACCACCTGGTCGGCACGGCTGCCGGAGTGCTTGGGGCAGGCGTCCCCTATCACATGGCAGGCTAATACGGACATTGACTTTGTTCACAGGGTGACGGGGGTGCGTTCGCCTCGGGTGAAGGGGAATGGTGAATGTGATCGACTCAGGGCTGTGCGGGGGAAGCGCCCTCGGACGCCGCACCGTCCGGGCCGAGTCCGGTCGAGGCATGTCGTGCGCGGAACAGTGGAGGACAGGAAGTGGAGAAGGTCGGCCCGGGAGTGATCCTGCGGGGACGCCATCGGCTGGAGCACCTGCTGGGGCAAGGATCCATGGGGCAGGTGTGGCGCGGCCGGGACCTGCATCTGGACCGCCCCGTTGCAGTCAAGACCGTGGCCGCCGATCTCCTCGCTCTCCCCGACAGCAGACGCAGAGCGCTGGCCCGTTTCGAGCGTGAGGCGAAGGCTGCGGCCCGACTCGACCACCCCAATGTCACCGCGGTGTACGACGCCGCGGTGACGGACGACGTCTGCTGCCTGGTGATGCAGCTCGTCGACGGCACCACCCTGGAGTATCTGTTCGACCAGCAGGACGACGAGCGGTTCGATGTACCGACTGCTGCTGCGGTCGCGGCCCAGTTGTGTGCCGGGCTCTCTGCGGCGCACGCCGCGGGTCTGGTCCACCGGGACCTGAAGCCCGAGAACGTCATGGTGCGACGTGACGGGATCGTCAAGATCCTCGACTTCGGCCTCGTAAAGGTCCTCTCCGAGACCGATCCGAGCCTCACCATGACCGGTGAGAGCCTGGGGAACATCGTGTACGCGTCACCCGAACTCCTGGCGGGGAACCGGCCGCTCGACGCGCGCAGCGACCTGTACGCGGTCGGCTGCCTGTTGCACCACATGCTGGCCGGAAGCCCACCCTTCGGCTCCGACCGACCGGCTCTCCTCGCCACTCAGCACCTCACCGTGGCGCCTCCGCCGATCGCGGACAACGGTGTGGACGTGGAACGGCCGCTCCAGGATCTGGTGTTTGCCCTGTTGGCCAAGCGTCCCGAAGACCGACCGGCTTCGGCGGCCGAAGTGTATGCAAGCTTGTCGCCGTACCTCCCGCTCCCGGATCCCACACGGGCAATCCGCCGTACCCCTCCGGAAGATCCGCGCCGTCCGTTCCTCGTCCCGCAGGGGCCGCAGCCCCTGTGAACGGTCGGGGCGACAGCTGATCGTGATGAACGGCTGTCGCCCCGGAGGTCACACGGCGGCAGAGTCGACCAGGGGGGCAAGGAACGGGCTCGGCGTCCCGTGCCAGAAGATGTCCAGGCTGTCGCGGGCACGCGTCGTGGCGACGAAGAGCAGCGAGCGGGCCTGCTGCACCTCGCGCCGGTAGCGCACCGGATCGGTGGAGCGCCTCCGATTCACGTCGTCCCGGGGGATCAGCCCGTCGCTGACACCGGCGACGATCATGCGCTGGTACTCGAGCCCCTTGAAGCGGAACATCGTGCCGATGTGGACGCCACCGTCGCCGCGCGGACCGTCGGGGCCGATCTCCATGGCCCTGATCCCGTGTTCCGCCAATGTCGTAGCGGTCTCGCTCGCCATCTGGTTCGTGGGGACGCAGATCGCGATCTGCTCGTGGGGGATGTCACCCCAGCTGTCGATCAGTGCCGCGATCCCTTCGCGCTCGGCCCCCCAGTCAGAGCAGCCGTGCAGATCGGGCACTCCTCCACTGAGGACGGACCGGTACCCGGCCAGGTTCTCCTCGCTGCCGTCGAGGTCGTCGTACTTCTCCTGGCTGAGAACATCGAGCGCGGAGCGGAGGATCTGGCGGGTTGTGCGGTAGCTCAGACTCAGCTTCGAGGCGCGGCCACGGATATTGATACCGAGGCTGCCGAGCGTCACCTGGTTCTTGTAGATGCGCTGATGGGTGTCGCCTACCAGGAAGAGGTCGTTGCGGCTGTGCGCGATCATCGCGCGCAGCATCTTCCAGTGCGCGGGCCGCAGGTCCTGCGCCTCATCCACCACGACGTGCCGGTAGCGGTAACGGAGCCATCCGCCCGAGCCGGCCTGGAGATGGATGTTGTCCAGTCCGCCGGCCTCCTCCCGCTGTTGGTCGATCGCCAGAATGCGCTGCTCGCGCTGCATCTCCAGCCGCGCCGCCCGTTCGGACACCTGGTCCCAGGTCTGTCGGCCGAGGCGGTCGAGGCGCTGGGTGAAGCGTTCGGCGAGCTGCCAGATGTCGGCGCGCTCGGTACGGCTGAGGGTGCGCCCGCGCCCCGCCCTGCGGGCCCGGAAGTACTCCGTGCGCGAGGCGACGGCCTGCCCCAGGATCACCTGTGACCATTCGTCCTGCAGGAACTCGGCGTCCCAGTCGGACTCGTCGAGCTCTTCGAGCAGCGACCGCCACTCGCGTACGGCCTGGTTGTCGTCGATGGTCTGCTTACGGCTGCCGGGCTCGGCCTCGCGCACGATCCGCAGCGCCAGCTGGTCGACATGGCTGATCTCGACGCGGGCGAGCAGCGGCTCGCCGCCCAACGCCAGCAGCCGGGAGCGGAGATCGGCGGCGAGGTTCTTGTTGAACGTGGTGAGCAGAATGGGCTTGTCGCGTCCGGGTGGGAGCTGCTCGACCAGATGCTTCACCCGGTGCAGGGCCACGATGGTCTTACCCGTGCCCGGTCCGCCGCCGACGCGTGCGGGACCGCTGTACTCGCGGTTCACCAGCTTGGCCTGGGTGGGGTGCAGGAAGACCTTCCAGCGGCCGAAGTCCTCGCCCTCCAGGGCCTCGCGCAGGGCCTCGTCGGTTGTCGTGACGATGGTCGCCGGGCGTTCGGCGGCGGCCTGGAAGTCGGTGGGGTCGACCGTCTCGGGCGTGGCGACCGGCGCGGTGACCTGCTCGAGTACGTCGTCGAACGACTTGTTGTCGTAGAGCGCGAGCAGCACTTCACCGGTCAGCTGCGGCGCGTAGTCGACGAGCCCGAGCAGCTGGTCCTCGGTGGTGAGCGCCTGGATGACGGGGATCAAGGGTCCGGCGACACCCAGGTCCGTGAGCTGTTGCTCGGTCCAGGCTGCGAACAGCAGCGTGGGTGCCGGTGTGGGGGCCGCCGGCGCGGATTCCGTCGGCCGCTCGGCCTGAGGGGGCTGGGCGGGCTCGGGGGCGCGGTCGACGACAGGCGGTGCCGGGAGAGCGGTGGCGGCGCGCGCCGCCAGCATGCTCTCCTCCACGACCTGGAGGTCGACGTACTCGATACCACCGGTGATGCGGTTGACCGAGTACGCGAGCCGGTCGAGGTGCTCGTAGACGTCCTTGCGGTGCTTGACCGAGACGATCAGCCAGTCGTCGTCGGCGAGGCGCAGTAGCAGCGCCCGGTACTCGTCGTTGACGCGTGCGGACCAGAGCTTTTCGTGGCCCTTGAGCTGCTTGAGCTGAAGGCCGGTGGAGCCGGGGTTGTTCTTGAACTTGTGCTGGAAGTCGTAGATCGCTCCCTTGACCGAGCGGGGGAGCTTGAGGATCTCCCTGTCCGCCTTGTCGAGCAGGCGCAGGGTCACACTCTGGTTGGTCACGACTCGTCTTCCCCGTCCTTCATGGTGCGGTGGTTCTCCTGGTCAGGACATATGCCGTCGGCCGATGGTTGTACGCCGAGCCGCTCGGCGATTTCCTCGGCGCTCCATGCCGTCGCCGGCCGTACCTCCCAGCCGGCGGCGGCGAAGGCCCGGTCGCGGTCCTCGGCCTCGGGATCGCGATCGTCCCCGAGGGCCGGGTGAGGTGCGAGAACGACGCCGATCCGCGCATCCACCCAGGCCAGCTCGGCCAGCCAGCCCCGGTCGTCCAGCTCGTGACCGTCCGCCGGTACGGGGATGCCGGACATTGCCGCGAGTCGCAGGGTGAGGTCTGCGAGCCCCGCTTCGTCCGGATCGAGGTGCTCGAGGATTTGGTTCCAGCGCGGATCCCTGCCGGGCGTGGCAGCCTCGGCTGCCGCCGGGACTGCAGCAGCCCCGGACTCGACTGCTTTCTCCGCGGGAACCTCACCAGAGGTCCCCGCTGTGCTCGAAACCACGCGTACAGGACCGCCCTCGGTCCCGGCGGCCGCCGCTTCCAGAGAGATCCGCATCGTGGTCAGCAGGCCTGCGCCGCCCGCGACGCCCAGCGTCTCGGGCGCGAAGCCGTCCAGCTGTCCCGTTGTCAGTTGGACGCTGTCGCCTCCACCGTGCTCCAGGAACTGCAGCAGATTGCTCCAGTACAGCCAGCCCCGCCAGCGCCGCTTGTGCGCCTCCTCGTCCGTGAAGACGCTGTCAGCGTCGTCGATGACGGTGAGTGCTGTCCACGACGGAGGGCGGTTCCGGCCGTCCACCGCGAACACGAGCCTGCACGCCGAAGCATCCACGGATGCGTACACCTGAACCCGCCCACCGGACCCGGTCAGCGGATTCGCGCCGCCCAATGCGCGGACGACCTCGTCCCCGACCGAGTCCACAGGACCGCCGCGCGCGCCGGCCCCCAGCAGTCCGGCGACCGCGGCCTCCGCCCGCCACAGCCAACGATCGGCGGACGGATCCCGTAGATAGGCGATGAGCAGATCCGCCGGGTTGACCCACACGGTCTCCGAGAGCTCGCCGGGCAGCCCCTTGCGCACACTTGCGTAGTAGCCACGGGCCTTGGCCTGCCCCGGGTCCCCGTACGGCCGCCAGACCGGGGAAGCCGGACCGGCGCCCGCGTACCCGGTGTCCTGGACCCGACGCTGCCACTCCTTCACGTCCGCGTACGTCACCTGGAAGACCCGTAGACCGTCCGCCCTCAGCCGCGTCCGCTTCGCGGCATCGTCCGCCATCCGGTTGTGCTTCTGCCCGGCATGGAAGGCGTAGCCGTCGAGGTAGAGCGCCACCCGGGGCCCGGGGGCGTCCAGGCGCTCGAACAGGACATCGGGGCGGGTGCCGTCGAGCACCCGCTGCTGGGAGACCCGCCAGCTGACCGTCTTGCCGTCGGTACCGGTGAGCCGCAGGTCCAGCGCGTGCGTACCCGCCGGTGTGGTGTACGCGTCACCGCTCGCACGGCTGCCGGGCAGTGACGCCCACGTGCGCAGTGTGTCTATGAAGACGACCTCGAGGTCGCTCTCGGCCTGCTGCTCCATCGGAATGTGCTGTGTCGTCGCGACCGGAGAGGTGCTCCACCGCTCACCGTCGGCGCCCAGCAACTCGTCGAGCATCTGCCGCACTTCCTGGCGGCTCACCTTGTCGTAGTCGCCCGGCGGTACGCGCCGCAGCAGGCAGCGGTGGCAGCCGTCGAGGCCCTTCTCGCGGCACCCGCAGCTCTCGATCACCTCGCGCGCCTTCAGCAGCACCTCACGGAACCCGTCCGCGGACGCCAGCCGGTGCAGGTAGCCCGTGCCGCCCGGGAGCCGGTCGTGGACGACGAGGAAGCGCCGCGGGTACTCGGCCCCCAGACCGTCCCCGCTGTCCGGCATCGAGGCCGCCGCGATGTCGATGTGGTCCGGGTCGCCCCCGTACCGTGCAGCGATACCGGCGAACAGCGCTGCCGTGAACGAGGCCAGCCGCTCCTTCGCACGCGCCACGGACACCGGCAACAGGATCCGTACGGCCTCGGTGACCAGCTCGTGGGCGAGCAGCAGCGGCACGTCCTCGCCCTTGCCCTGCTCCTCTCCGGCACCGCGCTGCCGACGACGCGGACACCACAGCTGGTGATGGGCGCTGGCACGTGTGGACTTGCTCAGTGATTCGCTCAGCGCATGCTGCGCTTGGTCGACGACCGGCTGGCCCTCGGACGTGGCGCCACCGCAACTGGTGCACACGTAGAACGGGTTGAGCCGTACGTCCTCACCGGCCAGCGACACCGTGGAGCTGCCGTCCTGCCGGTCGAGGCCCAGATTCAGGGTCCGTACCACCGCGCGCCGGGTGAAGTCAGCTCCGAAGACGGCCGTGTCGTGGCGCCAGGAGCCGGGGGCCAGATGCACCGGATCGATGTCGACGGTCTTCAGGACCGAGTACCGCCTGCGGTCGCGCTCGTCCCGGTCGTCCCGCACCCGCGCGTCGTCGCGCTTGTCGCGCGCCATGACCCGCTTGGGTTCCAGTACGTAGCTCACGCACCCCGCGTCCGCGATTTCCCGCGAAGCGCAGCGCGGACACGGCGACGTGTCCGTCTGGGCGTCTTTGGTCCGGGCGTAGCCGCAGGCGGGGCAGAGCCGCCACACCGACCAGGCACGACGCTCCGGGCTGCCGATGTCCAGGGCGCGCACCACGTGCTTGTAGCCGTTGACGTAGAAGCTGTTGCCCGGGGCGAGCTCGGTCAGCGCGAGCTTGCGGGAACGCTCGTAGTCACGGACCTCACTGCGGTAGGTGTTGGTCGGAGCGGACTCAGGGTCGTCCTCGGCGGGGTCAACGGCCTCCTTCCAGTACAGCGTGCCCTCCAGGGTCGTCACCGTGTCGGCCAGGCTGTAGTTGGGCAGCAGCCCCAGCTCCACGAGCACACCGTGCGCACTGGTCTGGCTCAGGTTGCGCAGCAGGTCACCGGTCGAGCGACGCTCGGCCAGCAACTCGCGGCGCTCCGGGCCCTGTTCGCGGTCATCGGCGAGCAGACCGTCCACGGCCACGTCGATCGCCGCGATGCGCCGTCGCAGCTCCTCGCGCCGGCCCGTCCAGTCCGCCTCGGCCTCCTGCAACGTACGGACGATGCCGCCGGCCGCGTACGCGCGCAGTTCCCCGGCCGCATGCTCGGACACCCCCGTGTCCTCACCCTTGCCGACCGGGAACAGCGCCAGGAACTCCTCCACGCGGCGCGCCCCCTCGGTGAGGGCCGCATCCTGGAGGTCCTGGCACCAGCCCGTCGTCCCGAACAGGGCCGAGGCGAGCCGCGGCACCGGCTGCAACCGCTCTCCGTCCGCCGTCGCCAGCTCGCCACGTGCCGCCAGGTCCAGCAGATGCGCCGTGTACTGGCGGCGCAGAATCTCCACCGCCGACAGATAACAGCCGGGCGGCACGATGTCCCCGGCGATCATCTCCCGCGGATCATCGAGGTAGTACAGGTCCCGGGCACGCCGCCCGCCGAAGGCCACCACCAGCGCATTGCCGGTCTTGCGCCCGGCACGTCCGGCCCGCTGCACATAGTTCGCCGGCCCGCCCGGCAGCGAGCCGAGCAGGACGGCGGACAGGTCGCCGATGTCGATGCCGAGTTCCAGCGTGGGCGTGCAGGACAGCACGTTCGGGTCGGTGTAGTGCGTGCCCTCGCGGAAGGTGCGCTCCACCCGTTCGCGCTCCGGCCGGGTCAGCATGCCGGTGTGCTCCGCGGTGACGACCCGATAGGTGCCGCCCGTCAGATAGAGCCGCCGGTAGTAGTCGCCCTGGTAGTCCCGCTCCAGCTTTCCCCCGAAACCGCCCGACCCCGACCCCGTCGACGACATGCCGTACTGCGGGGGAGTCAGGGAGCCCTTGCACCGGTAGCGCGGGCAAGGGTGCCCGTACCAGCGGGTGCGCCGCTCGGGCGGCACGACCTGCTGCCAGCCGCACGCGTCGCAGCTGACGAACGCCTTGTTCACCACCGAGTCGTCCAGCAGCCGCACCTCGATGTGCCCGGGCTGCAGTCCGTACACACGCGTGGCGTGGTCGGCCGCGACCCGCACCGACAGCAGCCCCTCCTCCGCCAGAACCGGGAACAGCCGGCGCAGATACTCGCTCGCCCCGGCCGCGTCGAGTGACAGGCAGCGCCGCGTCCAGTCCTGGTACCAGCCGCCGCGGCCGGTGACGGTGTCGAACTTGCTGCGTTCCTTCGTGCTGTCCAGCAGGAATCGCGGCGGAGCGACATACCCCTCCGGGAACGCGGGCATGCCCTCTGCCCGCTGCCCGGAGATCAGGTACTGGTTGACCCCGGCTTCCTTGATCCAGGTGTCCAGCCAGCGGTGCCGCACCCCGCCCCGCGTCCGTATCCGCTCCAGCAGCCCTCGCACGAAGGCGAGATACCTGTCCGTGGTCGGCAGCCCCTGGCTCACCACCAGCTGCCCGGGCAGCGTCAGATGCAGATCGCGGGCCAGCGCCGCCACCCGCTCCGGATTCGCCACCGCGACCTCGGCGGCGGCCGTCCGCGTCAGCTCCATCGTCCGGCCCATCCGAGACCGCAGCCCGAACTCCATCACGGTCGCGAACGCCAGGCGTTCCCCGATCAGCTTCCAGGTCCGCGCGTCGCCCGTGCCCCGTCCCGACAACAGCCGGTCCACGCCTGCCTCGTCATGCAGATCCGGCGGTACGACGACGGCCAAGGCCTGCGGATCGTCGACCGAGTCCAGCACATTGCCGATCAGGTCGTTGAGCGCGAGCGGCGCCCCCGACTCGTCCAGGTTGTGTGCGAGCAGCGACCGCAGCGAGAACTTGTACGACGCGTTGGCGACATACCCGGCACGGTGGGCCGCGTCCTGCGTCGAGTCGTTGAAGAGCAGCGTCTTGCGCTCCTCCGGCAGCAGGGCGATCTCCCCGCCGGTGAACAGCTGCGTGACCGTTGCCGAGGCGAGCGCGGCCAGCGCCGTGCCCAGAAACCTGATGCCGTTGTCGATACCGCATGCAGGACAGCGGTCGTCCTTCGCCGCAGCGTCCGCCGTCTTCTTGTCCAGGACGGCAAGCGTGAACCAGGCGTCCTGCAACTCCTCCGCGTCCCCGGCGACCGGCATCCGGTACGTGCCCCCGGCGCCGTCGAGAACGACCACGGACAGCGGGTCCACAGCGCCCGACGCCGGGGCGGCACCCGTGAGCGCGTTGAGCGCCTCGGTGGCCTCGGCCGGTGTGGCCGCGATGAAGTACCGGATGCGCCGCTTGTCCCGGCCGACACCGGCCCGCCAGATCTTGTCCGCAGCCGTGACGAGCTGCTGGGGATCGGACTCCGGAGAGATCGCCGCCCACCCCGAGCGCCCGCAGTGCCGGCAGTACACGGCGGGCAGCTGAGTCTGAGCGGGGCGGCGGACGGTGTCCGACCCGGGCAGCGGGGTGGCCCGGCGGGAGTCACCGGAAGGCCAGTCCGCGCTGTCCCGTCCCTCACCCTCCTCCTGTGGCGCCGCGCCGAGCGCCGCCTTCCTGGCGGCCGTGCGCTCGTCCTCGTACCACCGGAACTCGGGCGCCGCACCGACCCCGCGCAACACCCGGCTCACCGGCCGCACCCACAGGTGCGCCTCGATGTGCAGCAGCGGCCTGGGGCGCCGCTCGTCTGACGCCGGGTCCCGCGCCGCGGACAGCAGCGCCACGAACCGGGACAGCGCCTCCAGCGCGAGGCGCGGATTCTCCCGAGCCGTACGCGCCCACGCATACCCGAAGCGGGCCATGCGGTCGCGCAGCCCCCACTCGTCCAGCGGCTCCCCGTTCAACAGGGCAAGCACCGCATGCGTGAAGTCGTGCTGTTTGAGCATCCGCCCCAGCTTGAAGGGATCCAGCGCCTGCCGGTTCAACAGCAGATACGCCAACCCGTCCAGATCGAGACGGTCCGGCTGGGACTCAATGCCCGGCCCTCCGGACGCCTCGATGACTTCCTTCGGGGTGGGCGGATTGGGCAGGTCGTAGTTCACCTCGCCGATGAACTGATCGGCGTCCTGCCGCTCCTCACCGATGATCGAATCCGCCCCGAACGGCACCCCGAAGACCTGCTCGGCCACCTCCAGGATCCCGCCGAGCCCTCCTGTGCCCTCGCCAAGCGTCGCCGACGTAGCCACCGGACAAATGTCACCGAGCGGCCGCCCCGCCCGCGAGGCACCGACCGTCGCCCCGAGCCGGCGCAGCAGCATCGCCACGTCCGTGCCCTGCGCCCCGTCGTACGTATGGAACTCGTCGAGCACCACGTATGTGAGATCCGCGCCCTCCCACAACGGCCGATCCTCGGCACGCTGCAGCAGCAGATCCAGCATCTTGTAGTTGGTGATCAGCACATCCGGCGGCGTCCTGCGCATCTCCTCGCGCCGCGTCATCACCCGCCGGAAGTCCGTGTCCGGCCGGTCCCCGATGTAGAGCCCCGCCGTCACCTGCGCCAGCTCCGGCTGCGCCAGATACTCACCGATACGCCCGGCCTGGTCCGTCGCCAGCGCGTTCATCGGATACAGCAGCACGGCCTTGACACCCTGGCGCCCCAGCGCCCTCTGGCGGCGGCAGTGGTCCAGTACGGGCACCAGGAACGACTCGGTCTTGCCCGACCCCGTCCCCGTCGTCACCAGCGTCGGCTCGGCAGCCCCACGCAGCGTGCTCAGCCGCTCCCACGCCTTTGCCTGATGCCGGTACGGGGGAAACCCGGGCTCCCACTCCAGGGCCGACTGCCACCCGTCGTCCGCCGTGTGAAAGGGCGTACGGATCCGGAGGAACGGCCCCCGGAAGATCCCCGACTCCGGGTCCCCGAGAAACCGCTCCAGCGCCAGCCTGGTGTCCTCGTCGGCCAACGCATACGTCGTCGTGAGGTACTGGGTCAGACTGCCGCGCAACTGTGCGGCGGCCAGAGTGGGCTTCACGACGGCGCCTTTCGTGTACATGTCCCAGGGAGGACGGCGTCGGCGAAAGCCGACGATCACAGACAACCGTATCCCCGGTCACTGACAGTTGGAGCAGCAGTGGCCGGAAACTGATTCTTCCGGAAACCGAACCCTTCCCGGAACCGCCTTCCGTCCCCGACGCTGTCACCCACTGCAACGGGGAGGCAGCGAATGGGGCTTGGTGCCGATTTCGAGCGCACGGAAACAGCGGCGGAGGCTGTTCCACCCCAGAGGTCGTCGAGGTCGGACAAGACCCCACCCATGCCCCTGCCTGTAGTGCCCGGCCCGGTCGACGCTTCGGACCTGGGTCAGGACCACTCCGACGTCACCCACTGGCTGTGTGCTGCCGCGTACTTCCGGGACGACCGTGTCGAACACGTCCAACGGTTGGCGAGGACGTACGCACGTGTGGTGCCTCTCCTCGTGTGGGTCTCCCTGACCAACCGGAAGCGCGTGCTGCGACAGGCGCGGATAAGGGAAGTGCTTCTTCCACTGCGCCCCGTCAGCGAACAGGGGCGGGTTCCGCTAGGACACGACTATGTGCGCTGGGTCCGCCGGCGTGTGGCCCGCGGCCATCCGGTCCCGCCACAGGGCTTCCACCTCACCCCCGTCCTGCAGACCGCCGCCGGAGCCGAGCTGCTGACACATATACGCCGAGTGCTCCTGCTCCTGGCGCTCGCCGGCACCGTGACTGTCGCAGCCAGAACGAAAGCCGGACCGCTCTCCCTGCTGCTCGTGTTGGTGGCCTGCACCTGGGCTGCCTGTTACGCGGACCGCCTTATCGCGCATTTGAGGATGCGAGCCTTTCCGTGGAACAACCGTCCCGAGCTCGACCACCGTTGGTGGGTGTCCCCACGCCGTCGCCGCAGACTTCGTGCGACGCCACAACAGCGGGACGGCCTGGTAGTGCCGTATGCCCTCCGCACACCTGGGCGGGAAGAATCCGGACATCATTTCCTGGGAGCCGGATCCGTCTCGTTCGAGTCCGCCATCGGCATCGATGTGGCGCCGCCACTACCGAAGGACTTCACGGAGGGGGAGTCCGAGGAGGCGCGCCTCGTGCGCCAGGTGTTCCGCAGCGTCAACGACCTGATCAACACCGCCCACGGCGCCGCGGGCGGCGTCGCCCCCTTCACCCCGGACGACCTGCACACTTACGTCGGGGCTGATCTCCGTAAGCCGTTCGACCCGAAACGCGCCTTCCACCCTGAGAACCATCTCGTCGTCTTCGATGTTGCGGCGGTTTCCGCCGAGCGTTGGCGCGACATCACCCAAGCGCAATGGGAGTCGCTGCTGACGCTCGCCCGGGACGGCACAGGGGCAGCCGGCGCCAACAAGGAGACCAAGGAGGCCCGAAGGTTTCTGTGTACCCGCATCGTCTCCTGGGACGGGGAACTCGTCGCCTCCCTCTACATCAGCTTCGCGTACGAGCATCACTACCTGCGGGTCACGGTCCGCCCCCACGTGGTCAACCCGATCCATCCCACCCTGCGAGCGGCTGTCCGCCTCGGGGAACGGGGCGGCTGGGCCGTCCACGGACGGATGGCCGCCAACGCCGCGCTCGACCTCATCGATCTGCTCGACCGGTTCCGCCGACCGTTCCGTTCGCGCCGTCCCGATGCGGACAAGGGTGAGGGACCGGTCAGCCTGCGGGAGGTCTATTCGTCCCGCGTCATGGACGACATGCTCCAGTACGACGACGCCCGCCGCTATGTCGACTGGATGCAACGACGAGTTTTCCAGTCGGTGCTTGCGTTTCTCACGGAACACAACGTCGACACCGGCGCGTACATGAAGCAGGTGACGTACGTCTTGGAGAACAGCGGGGTCATCAATACGGGCGTCATGGGGGACGTTCAGAACCAGCCCGGCGCCGAGCGCTCCACCATGTCCAAGACCGATAACCGGTCAACATCCAAAGAAGGAACGACTTGATGTTCCGCAGGAACAACGGCAACAACAGCGACCAAGGCCAAGGCCGAGACAACCAGGGACCGCAGGGCAATTCGGGAATCATCAACAACGGTGTCATGGGGCAGGCCCAGAATCAGCCCGGCGCGATCGCCTCGTCCCAGAGTCACGTGGGCCTGGGCGGCGAGACGGCCGACACGGCTCAGTGGGGGCAGATCCTGACAGCTCTCGACGCCACACTGACCCGCGCTCGGTCGGACATCCCTGACTACGAGGCAGTCCGCGCCCTGCTCACCACGATTCGGCAACAGCGGCCCGACGAGCCCGATGGCCGGGTCGTCGCGCAGTCCCTGCTCCGTCAGCTCTCGGATCGCTGCGGTGGTGCCCCGGGGGTCGTCTCACTGGTGTCGTCAGCTCTGTCCCTTGTTGCGACGGCGGCCGGTTGACGCTTACTGACTTCCTCTTGCTTCCGGCTCGCCCCGCCGCGTCCGTTCAGGTTCGCCTGGCAGCGGGGCGTCGTTCAGCGGATCTGACCGGATCGATCACGTGATGGCGATCAGCCGTAACCACCACAGCCGGACCGCCTCGGTCCGCGACGTCGTACAGGATTGGTGGCGCGACCAGGCCCCGGCCACCGGCGTCACGGTCCGCGACGACATGCGTCAGGAGGTCTTCCGTCCGCTCCCCGTCCACCTCGGCGCGCTGGACGAGACCCTGACGTGGTGCGGCGAAGCCGCCGAGGCGGCAGGCACCCGCATCGACGTCGAGCTGACAGTTCAGGACGGCACGCTGCACGTCTGGCTCGGCCTCGACAAGGTGGACGTTCGGGCGGCCTGCGACGTTTTCGGCCGCCTGCTGTCCCACACCCTTCCGTCCACCGACTGCCTGGTGGGTGACGACCATGTACTGCTGCGCCTGCACGACGATCTCCAGACGGCTCCCCTCTATCCCTTGGCCACAGCGGGCATGGATGCCTACGTCTCCGGGCCGCTGGACCGGCGGCGGCCCACTGGGGAAGTCGCCGACGGGCTTATGGGAACACAGGACGAGCAGCCGTACTCATGAGCCCGCTCCGCAAACCGGGTCACCGGCTCCAACTGACCCGTCGCCGCAGCTCAGAGGGCAGTTGTGTGCTTCCGGGTTCCTCTTCTGTTCGAAACCGATCATGCGGTTGCGTAACAAGGGAGGCATCGTTCAGAGGTTCAGTCTGGCTTGATGCCGGTTCAGATAGACGATGAGGTTGCGGAGTTCATGGTCCGGGGCGGAATGCAGGCAGGCACGATCTCTGGGTGATCAAGAGGTGTCGAGTCTCTGATCACCACGGCGGAGGACCGTGTCTGCCCGCTCATCATCGCTCAGGCCCGTCGGCCTCGGCCAACTCGCCATTGCCCGGCCTCCTGCTCCCGGGGAGCACCCGGGCCTGCTCGTGTGCCTGGCCGCAATACCCGATCCGCGCCGGGCCGAGGGTCGCCGTCACCCCTTCGCCTTCGTTCTCGCGCTCGCTGCGTGCGCGGCGCTGACCGGCGCGAAGTCGTTTGCCGCGATTGCGGAGTGGGCCGCTGACGCACCACCCGCCGTGCTCGCCACTCTCGGCGGCCCGGCCCGTGAACCGCCCGGTCCCACGACCCCGTCCAAGGCCACCGTGCGCCGGGTCGGCGCATCCGAGATCGCGCTCCGCGTCCGCGGACGCTGGGGAATCGAGAACAGGATCCACCATGTGCGCGAAACATCCTGGACCGAGGACGCCTCGCGCGTGTGCACCGGTCCCGCTCCCCGGGGCATGGTCGGCCTGCGCCATCTCGCCCTCGGGGCTTTCCGTCTCACCGGGCACACCGGCATCGCTGCCGGCCTACGTCATCGCGCACGCAATGCCACCCGATCTCTGGTCATTCTCTGCATCACGTGATCAATCCGGCCATCCCCTGAACGATGCCGTCCTGGTTCGCCTGGAAGGAACGCACGGTGAGGAACACGGATCCCGCAGGCGTTCCATGCCGGGAAGGTTGCGATCGGATACCTCGCCCATTCGCTTACAGTCGCCACTCCGTGGTGAGCAGGCCGAGGAGCTCGGACTGCCGCTTCTTCAGGTGCTCCGGTGTCCACGTGTCCTGCCCCAGTACCTGCGTGGTTAGGGGAAACGTGACCACACCCCGCCTGAGGTATCGCTCCTTCTTGACGGTGAAGTCGAGGTTCTGAACCTGAGAGTTCTTTGTGCGGCTGAGCAATACCAGATTGGCGAGCCTGTGTGTCCACCGAACACGTTCGTCTGCGGTGAAGTCTGCCCGCCACTGCGACGGGATGCTTGGATTCTGGGGAAGCACGTGCTCGACAGTGATGCGCGGAGCGTCGTACGTCGCCACGACATCCTCCTCGGCCACCAATTCGTCGAGCCGCAGCAGGATGTATCGACGCGTCTTGGTCTCGTGATAGACATCGCCGTCAAGGCGAGTCAGCGTCTCGGCCCGTTCCGCTTCGGTCAGCTGAAGGGAAGGAGCTTCGAGCCCGCCGCCTGCCGTCAGTTCCTTGAGCAGTTCAGCGAAACGCTGCACACGGGGAGTGGTGTAGACGCGTCGGATGAACATGCTCGCCGCGAGGCGCTCCAGCGACCGGAAGAACGAACCCAGCCACATGGGATCGTCTCCATGGTGCCGAAGCGCCCACAACGCAGCCGGCCACCAGTCACTGTTGTCCAGTTGGAGGAGGCGACGGAACCACAGGTTGACCTGATCCGACCCCTCACCGGCCGAGTACGTCTTGTCGCGGATCACCGCGAACGCCTCGGCGTAGGGAACGAGGACCTCGTCGACGAACTCCCTGGCCCGTCCCTGCTTGTAGTGAACCAGGACCTGTGTCTGGAACTCCTTGAGCAGCTCCTGTCGGGCTCGCTCTCCGGAGAAGATCATGCGGATGTGGAGGAATAGATCAGAGAAGTCGTCACGACCGAGAGTTTCCTCTGCGTCCTCCCACCGCGTGGCGTACGTCTCCGAAGCTTCCTCGTCAATCTCTCCGATGACCTGGGCCTTGAAGATGTCCGCAGGCGACAGGTCAAGGCCCCTGGAATTCATTACGCTGAAGATCCGGTGGGCACTGTCCAGATCAGGAGTACTTACCGCGACAAGGAACGTCTGGACGCCCATCAGCGTGCACAGCGCGAGGCGCTGATCGTCACTCCAGGTCGTCAGGGCTGTTTGCAGGACCCTTGCATTGGCCTGCAGAGCCCTCTGTGCGTCAGTCTTCAGGTTATGCGGATTCAGCTCCAGGAGCTTCTCGATGGAACCCAGGGTCTGAATGTGCTGGTGGAAAAAGTCGGCATCCCGAGGACGCAGGGTAAGCCGGGGCTTGGCTTTCAGCCCCAAGACGGTGTTCCCCGGTTCGGCAATCATCGCCACAAGGTTGGTCACCACATCGGGCTGCTGAGCCAGATCGCGTAGCACAGCCAGCAGAATGGTCAAAGTCGTCAGCCGCTGCTGACCGTCGATGACGTCGGCTTCCGCCGCGCGGCCCTTGACGAGCACCAGGGAGCCCAGGAAGTACGGCTCCCCGTTGCCCCGCAGGAGAGCCTCTTCGAGGTCGGCAAGCAGCTGTTCCGCCTGTTCGGTCTCCCAGGCGTAGGGGCGCTGGTAGTCCGGGATTCGAAAGTCGTAGTCGCTGCAGAAGACCTTGTGCAGGGGAACCTCGCGTGCTTCGAGCTGAGCCATGAGCAGCATGATTCCTCATGAACGGCCAACTCCGCAGCGGAGTAAGGAAGATGTGGCCCCTCAAGGGCACTGCACGATTGGGATTGGTCCGGTTCGCCCGTCTCATGAGTGACGCGCCGTCATGTCTGTTGTGCGTAGAGGGCACCGCAGAGCAGAGCAGGCACGGTGCTGGTGATCATGTGGTTGTCGAGACACATAAGAAACATCTGTACCGAGCTCGCCACCTGGATCAGAGGCCACTGGGGAATCGAGAACCTTCTGCACCACGTGCGGGATCGCATGTTCCGCGAGGACGACTCCAAGGTCCGCACCGGCACCCTGCCCCGGGCCATGGCCTCCCTGCGCAACCTCGCCAACAGCATCTTCCGCCAGGACGGCCAGACCAACATCGCCGCCGCCCTCCGCCACACCGGCCGCGACTACCACCGGCCCCCCTGCTTCCCTTTGTTTACAAGGGAAGCGGGGGCTTTTTCTTTGCGCGTAACATGCCCAGCAGTGACGCAGCGGTAACAGAATTATTGCGGCCACGGCAGGCATGCCCGGTAATCCGGAGTCTGAAGTCTCGTGGCATAAAGTCGTTCAATCCGGCTACCGTGCAGAGCAGCCGGCGGTAGCTACCGGCGAACGGCTCAAGCGCCGACTGATCTCGATCAGTTCCGCGCAACGCTTGTCCGGGGTGAAGGCGCTTCTCCAGGCCCGATTTCCCAGACGAGTACGACCGACCGTGCGGGCAACAAGAAACTCATGATCCCCGAGATCGAACGGCGTCCGGCCCTGTGTCACACAGGCCGATGCCGCCGAGCTGCGAGAGTTGAAGAAACGCAATCGCCTCGTCGAGCAGGAGAACGAAGACCTTCCGCGGGCGGCAGCGTTCTTCGCCCGAGAGCTGCCCCCAAAATGACCTAGCCGCTGTACTTGACCTCGCCGCTGACAGGCTGACGCGTGCCACTTAAGTGCCCCGCGTGGGGGCGGAGTGGGCATGGATTTGCACGTTGCACGAGAGTAATTGGCAGCCCTGAGCGTGCTGGCGAGATGGAGTATGCCGCTGAAGTCACTTGCTAGCCGAGGGCGGCTGGGGCAGCTCCCAGACCCGGGCGAATTCGTCGGCAACCTGGGGCCAGATCAGCCGACGAGCGTCCTCAATCGAGTCGACCTTATCGGCCAAGGACCCGAAGACGACGAAATCGTGTGGGATGATTCTGCCGGCCCTGTCTTGCCGTCCCAAAGGATCTGGGAAACGCAGCGCCCCCTTCTCGGCGACGCGGCGCCAGACTTCCAGCTCGTCCGCGACACCCGAGAAGACGTCGTCGTAGACCCGGAGCGGATCCTTGTATCCCCCGTCACGGAGAAACCGGAAACCCCAGGTCCGCCCACGAGTGGCCCAGATGAGGCTCACCTACAGCTCCTGAGAAGGATCTGCTCCTCTTCGCCCCTGTCCAAGTCCATCCGGAAGCGGGTCAACGTGGCTGTTAGGTAGTCTTGTTTGGCCAGCGCTTCGGAGTTGATATCCCTGAGTTTGTCCCCTGCCAGCTTGGCCGCCTCGTTCAAGACTTCCTTCGAGAGAACGAAGCCGACAAGGTTCCGCAGAAGGCCTACTGAGCCAGGCAGCTTGACCTTGCGTCCGATCAGCGCAGCGGCCAGAGCTCCGGCGCCGCCCAGCAGACTCTCGGCCACTTTCACAGGGATTTGCTTCAACTGGGCCCACCGGACGTGCCGCTCGAATGGGAGCATGGCGGCCAGTGGCAAGATCAACTCTAGACCAACGCGCTTGGTCACCTCAATCTTGTCTGCGTCGAACTTCGCTGACGAAAGCAGCACGAAGTCCTCACCCACGGACAACGCGTCGCTGGCCTCCACTAGCCCAGCGAGCACCTCGCGCAATTCGACTATGTCATCGCCGGCCTTCTCTATGAGGAGATCCCGGAACTTGAACACGTCCAGGTTCGGCAGCAGATCGGACTTTGACAGCGCCATTATCCAGATACGCGGAAATTCGACGAGAGGCTTGCCGTCCCGCAATAGATCGTCCTTGAGCGACAGCAGTCCGTTGCGGAAATTGGTCAGCAACGACTTCAGGTACCGTTCTTCCTCTCCAACGTTGTCCAGCAACCGCTGACCGTCCACCAGCAAGAGCGCGACATCAGAGCTCAGCAAAGACATGAATGTGTCAACCCTGCGTTGGGTCTCCTCTGGCCCGCTCACGTCCTCCTCGAACCACTCCCCCGGGTAATCGTGCCAAACGAGGCGCAGGGCGTCGAAAGGTCTGGCCTTTATCGCCTTGGCATCGAACCCATCCTTCAGCCTGACTGAGAAAGAGTAGGACGTGGCGGAGAAACGGGTGGACGCGGGTAGTCGCGCTGAATCTCTCATGCCAAGGTAGTTTCGATGCAGCCGAGTGCCCTGGCCAATCTCGTCCGCCACGACATGGAACAGACTCTTTTGTAGGTGCCGAGGCTCCTGCGTGGCTCCGTAGAAGGAGGAGAGCATGACGGTCTTGCCGCTGCCGCTCTCGCCAAACACTGCAATGTGCTGCTCTAGCGCTCTGCTCACCTGCATATGCGGAGCATACACAACAGGAGGCTCCGCGAGTAACTTAGATGAGAGATTCCGCCGTCATTCAATACCTGTACCAAGTGCAGGCGGCTCATACCGCTTGGCACGGGCAATCGCTGTCAAGGCTGCAAACCAAAGAGGGTCCATACGCTGAAAGCAGCTCGGCGCGGTTACGCCGCTGAGTACAGACGCAAACGGGCCCTCATCCTTGAGGGCGGGCCCATGTGCTCTATTCGCCGGCGTAGACCAGGCACAACCGCTGACCACATACAGCCGTTGTGAAGCGCTCCGGGGTCGGTGGAGGGTCTATGCCAGGGGCGTTTCAAAGTCCCGATGATCAGGTGAGTCTGCAGGTCATGGTGCTGCAGGGTGTCGAGGGTGACCCGTCACGGAAGCAACGAAACTCCGGTTGAACGGGGTGACCTTCCCAAGTCGCCCTGCTTCGCCGGAGTTTCGATGTGTCGTCAGTCTGCCACCGTCTGTCTGGTCAAGCCGCCCACCCTGGCGGGTGTCGCAGTGCTTCCGCTGGTGGAGCGGTTGCGGTTGCTGCCTGATCCCCGGCGCCGGCGCGGTGTGCGTCACCCGTTCGTGGCGGTGCTGCTGGTCGCTGCCTCGGCGGTGGTGGCAGGCGCCCGGTCGTACGCGGCGATCGGGCAGTGGTCCACCAGCGCCCCGCAGCACACGCTGGCCCGGTTGGGCGCCCGGACCGTAGGCGCGCTGGGCGTGCGCGTTCCGCCGAGCGCTGCCACGATCCGACGGGTCCTCGGCCGTGTCTGCCCGGGCGGCCTGGCCGACCTGACCGGCGCCGATCCCGCAGGCGCACAGTCGGTGGCCGTGGACGGCAAGGCCGCCCGCGGGTCGCGTCACGACCAGAGCCCGGCCGCCCATCTCCTGGCCGCGATGACCGACCAGGGGCGGACCGTCACCCAGCTGCGGGTGCCCGACAAGACCAACGAGATCACCTGCTTCGCCGCCCTGCTGGAGCCCTACGACCTGACCGGGGTCACCGTCACGGCCGATGCTCTGCACACCCAGCGCGCCCACGCGCGCTTCCTGGTCGAGGAGAAGAACGCGCACTACCTGCTGGTGGTCAAGGCCAACCAGCCCGGTCTGCACCGACAGGTGCGGTCACTGCCGTGGAAGGACGTCACCGCACGCCGCTACGACCGCGAGAGGGGCCACGGACGCAAGGAGACCCGCGTCACCAGGGTCCTCACGGTCACCGACCTCGGACTCGACTTCCCCCACGCCGTCCAGGCCGTGCGGATCCTGCGCCACCGCACCGACCTCAAGACCGGCGCGTGCACCCGCCAGACCGTCTACGCGATCACCGACCTGACCTCGCATCAAGCCTCGCCCCAACGCCTGGGCCAACTCGCCAGGTCGCAGTGGACCATCGAGAACCGGCTGCACTTCGTCCGCGACACCACCTTCCGCGAGGACGCCTCGAAGGTTCGGACCGGCCACGGGCCCGACAACATGGCGAGCCTGCGGAACTTGGCGATCAACACGCTCCGCGACGCCGGGCACAGCAACATCGCCGCCGGTCTCCGCCACGCTTCCTACGAACCGTTCACCCGCCCACTCGACCTCTTGGGCATCGCCTGACCGGCGCACTCACAAGATCAAGAGACTTTGCAGCGCCCCTGGGGTCTATGCGTTGGCTACAGCCGCCGGTTGGGGCTGGTGTCGAGCGTAGTAGTTGGCTGCGCGGCTGTCCTTGACGAGCACCAGGGAGCCCAGGAAGTATGGCTTCCCGTTGCCCCGAAGCAGAGCCTCTTCGAGGTCGGCAAGCAACTGTTCCGCCTGATCGGTCTCCCGCGCGTGGGGGAGTTGGTAGTCCGGGATCCGGAAGTCGTAGTCGCTGCGGAAGACCTTGTGCAGGGGAACCTCGCGCGCTTCGAGCTGAGCCATGAGCAGCATGATTCCTCATGAACCGCCAACTCCGCAGCGGAGTAAGGAAGATGTGGCCCCTCGCGCAGGAGATCGCTTCACAGCTCCGCCCAGACAATCTTTCCGGAGGCACGGGCGCGCGGTGTGATGCTCGAGCGGTGGCCAGGTTCTGGACGGGTCTGCCGGAAGCTACGCGATCTTCGCTCGCCCTTCATGCCTCACTGTGGTTGCTGGCCATCACACTTCGGCGTCAGCGTCGTGACCGTAGTCCCGGATTAGCTTGATCATGTTCCGGACCTTCTGCACGGAATCGAAACCCGGTGAGTCCGGGTTGAAGTGCATGATGTCATTTCGAATCAAGCGGATTTCATCGAGCCTGGCGGCGAATACCTTTCTGTCCAGCGCCCAACCCAAACGCGTCCAGGAATCTGCGGCCTGCAGGACCCATTGGTAATCACCGAAAGCCATATCGTCGAAGCAGGTGATGGGCTTCCGTCCATCCGAGTTGCAGATGATCTTGACATCTTCGATGTTAAAATTTCGGGAAATGATCTGACGGAGTCGCTGATCAAGCTCGCCAATGAGAAAGAATGGTGCCGCCAACTCTCCATAGGCGGTAACAACGTCTGCAGTTGTCACGATTCCGGCGATTTCGTTCTTGTCGTTGCGGACAAAAATGAAATCTCGCTCCGTCAGTTCAGGGAGGACATCTATCAATTCGCGGTCATACGGGACGGGTTGGGCAGGGATGATGGCGTCGGCGAAGGTCGCAGAGGGATTGGCGTGTCGTGCCCGAGTGATTGATTGCCAGGTGACGGCTCCCCGCAGGTTGTGTTTTCCTTGGAGGACTGCCACCTGGGAGAAATCGTTTATCACCATCTGAGTGATGGCTTCATCGAAATTTGAATGGGGTGATACCGATGTTACCCCATTAAGTGCAGATGCCACATTGCCCACCGTCAGGCCAACCTCGAGCGCGTCGTCATCATCTTCGCTGGAAACGGTGAGAGGCAGGTCTGTCGGCAACTCCTTCTCGCGTTCCTCGGATTCCTGTGATGTGACGATCTCGACCGTGGAATCGAGGGAAACCTTGCGGAAGCTCGGGGAGGTGACCAGGCCGTGATTAGCCAAATCTGCCTCAATCTGCTGACTTATAATATTGCCCCGGCTCTTGGCGCCCCACCAATCCATCAGACTTCGGACGGAGAGTGTGTTCGGTGTTCCGGCTTCGGCGTTGACCCGGGCATTCTTCAGTCGTTCGTGTCGTTGCACTCGTGGGAGCGCTGTTGCCTCCGCGGCTTCGTCCGCTGCTTCCTCTGGATCGGCAGCGACCTGATCCAGCAACTTCTGTCGGAGGCTGTCGAGCATCTCTCCGGTCGAGTCGAGCGCCCATGCATGCCAGCCGTCGCAAGCCCGTATCTCCGCGGCGGCTGCGGCTGCACTTGAGGGTGACTTGTACTCGTATTCTTCAAACCGGACGCCGCCAGAGTCTGTGATCTCAGCACGGTGAATCTTGCCCTTGCGGGGTTGGTCGAACCTCAGCTTTTCGCCGGGCAGAAGGAGTTCCGCGTCAACGAGATCAGAGAGGGTCACCCGCCGCCCGTCGAGCAAATAGGAAGATCTGGTGTTCTGTGAGTTCGTTTCATCGGCCATGCGGCCTCTCCATGTTGTTTCTTTTGGGATCTCGTCACCGCTAGCCGACGGAGTTCCATGAACGGGTGGTATGTGCTGGGTTGGCATTTCGGAATGCTACGGGATTACGGCCGCCCGCCGTAGAGGCAGATCTCCGACTCTTCAGCTCTTGGGCATGCGCGGCTTGTTTCGACGGCCACCAGCCATGGATTCTGGGGCGGCTGCAGGATGTGAGGATCTCCAAGTCTCCAGCTCATCCACAAAGTCGGTATAGGAGCAGTTCCTTCCAGAAGGACCCTTGGAGATCAAACCGTGTCCCACTGCTTCGCGCATGATCTCAGGGGCGTGGGATTCTCGGTACGGAGGCTTTTTGAGCGCTCTCATGAGACCTTCCTTGGCCTTCTCGACCGTTCCCCAGTCCCGGCGGCAGTCGGCTGGGGAGAGTTTCCACGATCTGTTGTGGTGCGTGAACGCGTCGGGAAAGAGCGCCAGCCATCCCTCTGTCTCCGACGCCGCGAGGGCCAGTGCGGAGGAGACGGCAGGACCGAATGCGCGTCGTAGCTCACCGGATATTCGATGTCTAGCAGCGCGGTACTTCTCGTCGGCGACGGCGTCGAAATCAACATGGATGACGACGCCGATCAGGCGTGCCTCCTGCCCCGCAGCCATGGCGTTTGCCAGCTGCCGCAACCTGTCCACCCGCGGTGTGAGCTGCTTGTCAGCCTTGGACAGCCTGGTCACGTCCGATTTGAGGTGGACGACCTTCGGACAGGGGGCGGGCAGCAGGGCCGGCAGAAGATGCTCCACAACCTGCCGGTCGTAGTGACCTTCGCCCGCCACGACGATGATCGACCTTTCCGTTCCCTGCTGTTTCCTGCCCCGTGTCACCATGCCGAGCCCCCCACCGAGCCGGAGAACCACAATTCGCCCAGGGGTAGCCCCTCGGATGCCTCGATAATCGAGTGGATGCGTTCGGTACTGATGGCCGGGATGCGAGACCGGCCGAGGTCGTCACGTTCGCAGACCACGAACTCCTCCGGCTCCAACCTGTCGACGAAGACTGGGGAGTGCGTAGTCACCAGGAACTGAGTGCGCTCGCTGGCCTCTCTCAAGCGCAGGGCGAGGAGTTCGAGGGCATGAGGGTGGATGCCGTGGTCGATCTCCTCGATACAGGTCATGACCGGTGGGTGCGGGTCGTGGAAGAGGGTGAGGAGGCAGAGCAGCCGGATGGTGCCGAAAGAGGCGTCGGCCAGCCGGGTGGTCCCACGCAAGCCCCGTTCCTTGAGAACAACAGTCACGCGGTCGCCCCGGCCGGTGACGGGACGCACCTCGATGTCCTCGATGTGCGGGAGCACAGTCCTGATGTCGTCCATCAGGGCTTCCCAGACGTCGTCCTCTCCGCGGAGCTCCATGAGGAAGTCCGCGAGATTGGAAGCGTCATTGGCCAGCAGCAGTCCGGGGAATCCGATGGGGGACGGCCGCCGCGCGGCGCGTACGTCCACGTCGAACACCCGGATGTCCCGCAGATGCTCTGACAGCGTCTGCATGGCAGTCAGCGAAGGGGCGTTCGAAGGGAGCGCGAGCTTGGCATGCAGTGCGCTGTCCATCCGTCCCACGGTGAGGCGCTCGGTCTGCCTATCCGCTGGTTCCTGGCCGCTGACGGAGGCCGCTGTCCGTTGGAGCTTGATCACGGCCGGACCGTCCGGAAGAGGGTGCTGGACAAACCGCTCGTTGCGCGACAGGACATATTCGTCGAGCTCGCCGTGGGCCCGCCGCCGATAGAGCAAGGAAAGGTTGTAGCTGTCCGGCTCGGATTCGGTGGCGTGCTCCGTCCACATTCCTTGGACGCCGATACGCATTGAGGCGGGCGATCGCGCGCCACCCCGGTATGACACCTCGGGATACCCGCCAAGGGCCTCGAGAGACGCATCGATACCCGAACGGCTGATGTCCGCCAGGAACTCGAAGACGTGCAGAACGTTCGACTTGCCTGCCGCGTTGGGGCCCACCATGACGGTGAGCGGTCCCAGGGGCAGTTCCACCCGGGTGAGGGTGCGGAAGTTCTCCACAGTCAGATGGAGAAGGCGACGGTTCAAGCTGTGGGCCAATCAGTGCAGGTGACGGCCAGTCACATCGTGAAGAGGGAGTGAAGACGGTGTGATTCCACAGTCTAAGCACGAGTCATATGATCTGCATACGGTTCCTGTTATGCACCTCCCGTTTCGTTCACAACTCGGCCCAGACGGCCTTCCCTGGGGCGCCGACACGTGGTGTGACGCCCCAGCGGGTGGCGAGGTACTCGACGAGGAGGAGGCCGCGGCCGGTTTCGGAGTCTGCGGGCGGTGCGGTAGGCCGGCCGGCGTGGTCGGGGCGGCGCTCGGTGCGGGTGTCGGATACCTCGATACGGAGGACCCTGGCCGCCTCCGTCAGGTGGACGCGGAAGTCTCGTCCCGGGACGTGGCCGTGCTGCACGGCGTTGGCACACAGTTCGCCTGTGATGAGCGAGAACGTGTCGTGGATGGGCGAGCTGTAGGGGTGGCCCCAGGCGTCCAGCCGTTCGCCGACCAGGAGCCGGGCGACGCGGGCGCCGCGTGGGGTGGAGGTGAAGCGCATGACGAAGTCGCGGGGGTGTGTCACTTCGTCCTCGGGCGAGGCGGTGGGGGAGGTCATGGGAGCGAGGCTGCCGGGACCGACACCCCGTTCACCAGCAGCAACGCTTGTACGGGGGCGGGCTGTACGGCCGCCTGTTGCATCCGTACGCCGCTGACAGGTGTCGGGTGAACTGGGCCCGGGCGAGGCGGCTTACCCGTTCGGGGGAGCGGTGCGGATTGAGGTGCGAGGGTGTGGTTGCTGTGCGTAACGTCCGTGACGGACCGAGTGTGCGTGGTGTACGTGGTGGGGTGAGCGATGGCGGAGACGGAGCAGGACGACGGGGCCGTGAGCTTCCTGCGGTGCTTTGGTCTGCAGTTGAGACTGCTGCGGGAGCGGGAGAGGCTCACACGGGCCGAGTTGGGGTCGCGGCTCGGGTACGGGGAGGACCAGATCGCCTCGGTGGAGCTGGGGCGGCGGATTCCGAAGCCGGAGATGATCGACCGGGCGGATGAGGTGCTGGGCGCGGGTGGGCTGCTTGTTGCCATGAAGAAGGAGGTGGCGCGGGCACGGTATCCGTCGTTCTTCCAGTATGCGGCCAAGCTGGAGGAAAGCGCGGTTGAGCTCCACATCTACGCGAATCAGGCTGTGCCAGGGCTGCTTCAGACTGAGGAGTACGCGCGAGCGGTGTTCAGGCAGTGGCGCCCCTTTCTCGATGAGGAAGTTGTCGACCAAAGGTGTGCGTCGCGCATGGCACGGCAAGAGATCTTCAACCGACGTCCGGTCCCGAATCTGAGCTTCGTCGTCGAGGAGGCCGTCCTCCACAAACGGATCGGCGGAGACCACGTGTGGCGGGGGCAGCTGGAGCATACGCTGCTGATCGGACAACGCCGGAATGTGGAGATCCAGGTGATGTCACTGGATCGCGGTGAACATGCCGGGCTCGCAGGGCCATTCACCTTGATGGAAACTAGGGATGGGCGGAGAGTGGCCTACACGGAGGTGCAGAGTGACGGTCGTCTGCACACTGAGCGGGGCAGAGTCCGAGAGTTGGAGGCCGCGTACGGGGCCATTCGCGGGCAGGCCCTAGCTCCGCAGGAATCGATGGCCCTGGTTGAGAAGTTGTTGGGAGAAGCATGAGTGTGGATGAATCCGGGCGCCGCGCCGACGAGCTTGCCTGGTTCAAAAGCAGCCACAGCGCTGGAGACGGCGGGGAATGCGTTGAGGTTGCAATGGCATGGCGTACGTCCAGCTACAGCGCTGGGGACGGAAGCAAATGCGTCGAGGTAGCCACTTGCCCCAGCACCATCCACGTCCGTGACTCCAAGGACATCTCGCGTCCCGGTCTGGCTTTGGCTCCGGAGGCCTGGGCCGCGTTCGTCGGGTTTGCTTGCGAGGTGTGAGCGCGGGCTGGACGGCCCTTCAGCCGCCCGTCACTCCCACTTGGTGAGGTCGGCCACGAAGTCGTCGTACGAGCGGTTCTTGCCCTTGGGGGTGGGGATCAGGCCTTGCTCGTACGCGGCTTTCGCGATGAGCGGGCCGTCGCTCTCGCGGAACGAGGGCGCGCCCAGCTTGTTCTTCAGCGTCTCCTTGGGGTCCTTGAGCATCCCGGTGTCGTTGCCGCGTAACTGCGCGGGCACTTCCAGCGGGGGCGGACACGGGGAAACGCGGCAGGGAAGAGCAGTAGCCACGCCTCGGACTCCCAGACCGCAAGCGCGAGTGCCGAATCGCAGGGGCTCTGGCGGGCGAGCTCGTCGGACAGGGCCCTGCGTATGGTGTTGTAGCGGGTATCCGTGAAGCCGTCCAGGTCCTCATGGACCACCAGGCCGACCAGTGGGCCGCGCTGCTGGAGCGCCTTTCCCTTGGCCTTGCCGACGAGCGTGCCCACGGCCGTGGCGAGGTCGCGGCCGGTCTTCTTCTTGAGGCGCACCGGGTCGTTGATGCGTACGAGCTTGGCGCTGCCGAGGTTCGGGTGGTCCTGGCGGATGATCGGCGCGAGGATGTCGCAGTCGTTGGCGTCCTCGCCCGCGAGTACGAAGACGCCTCGCCCCTGTCGCGGGATGATCGGCGACTTGCTGCTCACAGTTCACCGCCGGTGAGATCGCCCCCGAGCACGCCGGAGAACCACAGTTCTCCGAGCGGCTGGTCGCCGGACTCCTCGATGATTGCGTGTACCTCGTCCGTGGTCAGCGCCGGGATGATCGAGGCTCCGTCCTCGTCGCGGTCGCAGACGACGAACTCCTCCGGCTTCAGTCGGTTCACGAGAGCGAGGGAGTGCGTGGCGACGAGGAACTGGCTGCGCGCGGACGCCTCGCGGAGCCGTGCCACGATCAGTTCCAGGGCCTGCGGGTGGAGTCCGTGGTCGATCTCCTCCACGCACGTGAGGGCCGGCGGGTTCGGGTCGTACAGCATGGCGAGGAGGCCGAGCAGACGTACGGTTCCGTAGGAGGCGTCGGCGAGGGGGGTGGGGCGACGCAGGCCTCGTTCGCGGAGGATGACGGTCACCTGGTCGGCGGAGCCGCCGACTCTTGCGAACTCGATGTCGTCGAGCTGTGGCAGAACGGTCCGGGCGTCGGCTACGAGATTCTGCCAGGTGTCGTCGTTGGGGCTGAGGTAGAACAGGAACTCGGCCAGGTTGTCCGCTTCGGAAGACAGTTCTTGGAGGAAGAGCGTTTTGCGACGTAGGTGGGAGGGCTTGCGGGCAGCGCTCACGTCCACGTCGAACACTCTGAAGGAGGAGAGCTGGTCAGCCACCTTGGACACCTCTTCGCCGCCGTCCGAACTGGCCAGGCGCGGCAGAGTGGACAGACCGCTGCTCAGCCGCTGGATGCCGAAGCTTCCGCTGTCCGACTCCTTACCGGCCCGCTTGTCGACGACCTTGGCCTCCTCGCCGGAGACGGTGATGCGCCGACCGCGTCCTTGAGTCCGCTTGAACTGGAACCTCTCGATGCGGGACAGGCTGTAAGCGTCCTCGCTGTGTCGCAGTTTCCGGCGGCGGACGGTGAGCTCGTACTCGTCGGGCGCGTTGACGCTGGCGTGGGTCGTCCAGGTCGCCTTGAGGCGGATCGTCATGGACGTGGGCGGCTTCGAGCCGCTCCAGAACGCGACCTCGTCGAAGCCACCACGTGCGTCCAGGGCGGGTTGGAGGTCGGTCCGGATGATGTCCGAGAGCAGGTCGAAGACCTTCAGCAGGTTGGACTTGCCGCCCCCGTTCGGCCCCGCCAACACGGTGAGGGGGCCGAGGGGGACGGTCACGTCACGGAGACTGCGGAAGTTCTGCACGTGGAGTTCGAGCAGACGGCCGGTCATGGTCGCGAACCTATCGGGTGGGAGGGGCAGCGGTCATTCCGGGACGGGCGTGGATTCGGGGGTGTGGGCCGGTTCGGGCGGGGACCAGCGGCCTGCGGCGATCTCGGCGTCCAGGCGCGCCTGGAAGTGGGCGTGAGCGGCGCGCATTTCGGTCTCGCGGTCGGCTTTGTAGAAGGGGGCGGTGTAGCCGGCGGGGGGTGGGGTGGTGGTTGGGGAGGCGAGGTGGTCTAGGAGGGCGAGGTAGTCCTCCTTGGTCTGGCCGTGGCCGTAGGTGTTGAAGTCGGCTGCGATCTTACGTCCGTTGGCGTCGAAGTAGGTTGCCGACTCGTAGTCGTACAGCTGTGGGTAGCGGGACTTGAAGATCGCGACGAGTTGGTCGGCGGTGATGCCGAGCCAGAGGGCTACCAGTGCGTCGAGCTCTACGAGGGCGGCGCGGCGCTCGTGTTCGGCGCGGAGAGGGGTGGTGTATTCCCATATTGGCTTGAGACCGGCGGCGAGGGGCTTCAGGCGAGGCCAGTGAGGGTTGGCCCAGTTCTCGTAGCCTGCCCAGCGGGGGTCAAACAGCTCTGCCCAGAGGGGGGCATAGTGGCTGGTGAGGGCGTTTAGGCGAAGGGTGCGCAGGAGGAGGGCGGAAGCGAGGGGGTGGGTGGGGTCGGGGGCGGGCATCCTAGGAGCGTCGCCTCCCTGGAGATCGGAACGTCCAGTGATGCGCAGAAGATAGTCGATTGGAAGCGCTGCCCAGAAGCCAGCGGTGAGGGCGGTGCCTCGATTGTCGTTGAGCGCCGCAGTGATAACGGCGTTCACGTGGGCCGGGCCGGGTGGGATGAGGGCGGCCTGCAGGCTGCGGCTGGTGTTGAAGGGGATCATCCTTCGCCAGGCCAGCCGGAAGAACGTGGTGAACGGCTTTCCGAGCCAGGAGTCCTGGGCCGCGAGGTACGTCGCCTTGTCGGTGGCCCGCACATAGTTGGTCACGGGGACGCACGCCTCGGGCAGCGCTGTCGGCACGAGCAAGTCCCAGTCCCTATTGCTCCGGCAGGGGGTCCTCGGCTCCTTCGAAAAGGGAAGTGCCGATGCGAAGTGGGGCCCTTGGAGGACGACACTTTCGAGTTCAGGGACGGCCTGGTTGCCCCAACAGATCAGCCCGCTCTTCTTGGCGCCGGCTTCGTCGTATCCCCTTGAGATCATCGGATAGTAATCGGCCAGGCTGCTGCGATGGGCCGCCAGGGCCTCGATCGCTCCTTGCTCGCCCACGAGGACCGGATATAGCAGAGGTGTTTGTGCCGCTCCACCCGCTGAGCCCGTCAAGGCCTGCCAGCTGGCCAGCAGCGCAGTGTTCACGTGCACCACGCGATTGCGGTGCGGTCGGATGTCCCACGAGCCGTTGTGCTTGATGCCGGGCGCTGGCCCCCGTCCGTCGTGGATCAGCGAATCGGGGAGGACGTCGATGCCGCGGAGCTCGCTGACGTGCAGGAAATCAGGGTCCTGTGACGTGCCGTAAATGTGCATCCCGAATTGCTGAGCCCGGTCAAGGTCTTCAAATGCCCAGTTTGCTGAATTCACAAAGTGCGCGTGGACCCGGAGATGTTGGTATGCGGCAGCCCGGATGACACCCTCGCGTACGCCGCCGAAGTGTGTGTCCGGGTGGATCAGGCCCGCGCTGCCGTGCGGTGTGATGTTCTGCCATACACGAGCCATGAAGGCCCGGTAGAGGTCGGCCTGGGTACCGAGAAGGAGGGGGTACGCGACCGGGCTGCCCAGCACGGCGACGGCGCCCGCATGGGCGGCCAGCTCTTCCAGAAGGAAACCCTGGCCGTCCGCATGCGTGTCCAGCACGTCTTGCTTGCGAAGGCGCCACTCCGCCGCACTCGGCTTCTCTGCCAGCACGAACCACGGTTCTAGCTCCGCGAGAACCAAGTCCTCGTGCCACCGCGGCCGCACCCAAGGCGGGTTCCCCACCTGCAAGTCGTATCCACCCCGCGCAAATACCTGCGCGTACTCCAGCTCCCAGTGGAAGAACCCCTGTCGCGCCGCAACATCCCCCGCAACGGCCACCCACGGGAACCGATTCTCAAGCCAGTGGGCCCGGTCCATGCCCATCAGCTCGGGCAGCGCGTCCTCGTACGGCTCCAGCTCGTCCAGCGTGGCGAACGACGCCACCAGCGAGTCCGACGGGACCTCCTGTGTGCCCAGAAGCGACTCCGCAAAGTCCAGCCAGTCCTCCAGTGCCGCCAGCGGGATGACCGCCCGTCGCTGTTCCCGGATCTGTTCCTTCCGGCGGCCCGTGCTGCGTCGCCGCTCCACCGACTCCCGGGTCAGCTCCCGTGAGTCCGTGGTCTCGCCGAACAGGTCATCTGTCTCCCAGGACATGAGCACGCCCGACTCGTGGTCCGCCGTCACGCCCGCGACCTCGGCCGCCCGTGCGTACTGCTCACCCGACCCGTCCAGCAGCGCAGCCTCCTGCACCGGCCAGAACCACAGCGCGCACCACGTGTCCATGAGCGTCTTCAGCCGCCAGTACGGGGTGTCCACCGCCTCCAGGTCGTCCAACACCTTGTCTCGCTGCACCGCGACCTCCGGCGACCGCAGCCACCCTTCCTCCGCGCCCCACACATCGATCCGGCGCGAGATGTCCCGCTCCGAGATCTCCAGGCGGCGTACCACCAGCCCCCACAGGTACTCCGCCCGCCGGGCCAGGCCTTGCAGCCGGGCCGTCTGCTTCGCACTCGGGGACTTCGTGATCGCCTTCCGCCACGCGCCCAGTGCCTTCGCCGCCTCCGAGGCCAGCGCCTTGGCCTCCTTCTCGGCCGCGACCGCGCCCCACTCCTTCGCCGGCAGCAGGAAGTGGTGCACCGCACCCTCCGGAAGCTCCGCACCGGCCACCGCGTCCGCCAGCGGGAAGCGCTCCGGTGTCGTCCCCAGCCAGCCGCCCTTCTTCAGGCGCTCGGGGCCATACACCTCTCGACGCCCGCCGATCAGCGAGTTTCCCCGCCGCAGGTGCAGGCCGAACCACGGCGCCTCCATTCCGGGGTGCATCGTGTTCAGCCACAGCGACACCTCGGCCAGTTCCACGGCCGTCTCGTTGAGGTCGACGCCGTACGAGTTGTGCAGAGCGATGTACGCCTTCGCCTTCTGGAGCTCCTGCGCGTACTTCTCCGTATCGATCGCGACGCCCAACTCGTCCTGCCTGCGCCGCAGATACTCCGCCGCCACCTGGTTGATCGCCTCGTTGAGGAACGCGCCCGAGCCCAGGGCCGGTTCGCAGATCTTCCAGTCGAGCATCTCGCGGGCCGGGGTCACCGTGTCGTCCTGGTCCAGGCGATGCTGGAGCGCCAGCTGGACCGTGACCTTCGTCAGGGATTCCGGTGTGTAGTACGAGGCCGAGGTCTGGCGGTCGCGTCCCGAGAGGCGGTACACGAACGAGCCCGGCGCGTGCCGGACCCGCCGCTCCTCGCCGGTGTACTCGTCGCGCTCCCGGACGTACACCGAGTCCGCGTACTCGTCGGCACGCGACGACGGGACCAGCCAGGAGCCATCCTTCGGGTCGCCGTTCTTCGCGACCTCGTACAGCTCCTCGCCCGCGACGAAGCCGGTGTACGACATCAGGCCCTCGTAGACAGCGCCCAGCTGGTTGATGCCGAGCTGTGCGTACGAGATGAAGCCGCCGCGCTCCTTGCGCTTGCCGCGCGTCAGCATCAGCAGGCGCAGCACGCGGTACAGGGTGGCGTTGCGCAGGCGGGTGTCCAGGAAGCGGTCGCCGCCCGAAGCGCCGGCCTCGTCCGTGTCGTGGCGGGGGTCGCGGACGGCGCGTTCGCCGATCAGCTTGATGGATTCCTGCTCGAACAGCTTGGAGTGCAGCGGCTCGAAGCGCAGGCCGATGTCCTCGGAAGCCTTGTCGTCAGACGACGCCGCAGGTGCCCCGTGCGTGCGGCGCGGGCGGTAGCCCTCCTGGACCTTGCGGAAGAGCAGGTCCAGCGACTCGTACAGGTAGAAGCCGCGGCGGGACTTCTCATCCACCAGGTCCTGTTCCGCGACCAGGTCGCCGAGGCGGCCCAGGCCGTACCCCTGCTGGTACTCGGGGTAGTCGGAGGGCAGGATGCCGAGCTCGGGGCGGGCCTCCGCATACAGGAGGAAGAGGATGCGGTAGAGGAAGCGCAGCGACTCGCGGGTCAGTTGGCGGCCCAGCTCGGGGAGTTCCTTGACGTCCTCAGGGCGGACGCCCTGTTCGCGCAGGCGTTCAAGGACCTCGTTGGCGATCAGTTCGACGCTGATGCGCAGGCCGTCGCGGAGTTCGCTGGACACGCCCACCGCGTGCTTCGTCGACTTGTCCACCAGCCCGGCGAGCGGGTTCTCGCCCCCTTCCTCCGGTGTACGGAGCGAGTCGGCGCCGAACAGGGCCGCCACGGTGTCGAGTTCGCCGCCGGCCTTGACGTCGTTGCGTTCTAGGGCCGCGTCCAGGGATACCGCGAGGTACCGGCCCTCGCCCCATGCCGCACGGTCCGCGAGGACCACGACGCCGCCGACCAGCAGCAGGACGTAGCGGGGGGCGTCTTCGCAGGCGAAGAGGAACGAGGCGAGCTTGGAGCCCGTGGTCACCCGATGCTGACCGTCGAGCACCAGCTGGTCCAGCAGTCGGCCGGGGCCGTTCGGGTCCAGGGCGGCATCCGGTTCGGCGGACCAGCCGCAGTCCAGGGCGATCAGACCCTTCTCGGAGTGGGCGACCTGGACCTCGTACGACTGTTCCGCACGCTCGACGGTTACCGTGCCCGGCTTGGCGTCGAAGCCGAGGGCGCGCAGCACGTCCGCATTGAGGGTACGGACACGCTCGCGCCACTCCGGGGAGGCGTACGTGACGGCGTCGTCGTCACCCACCACCGTCTCAGCCTCCGTGGCGTCGCGCTCCTCCCCGAGGGCGAAGTACGAACGGGCCCGGAAGTACGGGCGGCGCAGGGTGCGGAGCCCCGCACGGGGTGTGACGGGCAGGGCATCGGGGGCGGAAACCGCCTCGACGCCCGATGCCTCGGCCGCTGCCTTCAGTGCCTCCGCCGCCTCGTCCTCGCGCTGCTTCCACTCGGCGAGCAGCCCGGACTTGAGGTCCTTGGGTAGAACCTCTGCCAGATAGTGCGCGGAGAAATAGTCACCGCGGTTGACCAGGGAGTCGTACGTCATGAGTCAGAACCTTCGCGGGAAGCAGGCGAGAGAGGGAAGCACAGGGGCGGCGTAGGCGGCAACACGGAGGCCGGAGCGGCTGGGGTCACGACGCCGCCGGGGCCAGGACGGCCAGCACCCGCAGCATCGGGCGGCCGGTGGTGAGCAGTGAGTCGGCCAGCGAGGCGAGCCGCTCCTTGGCGTGGTCGCCCGCGATGGACGCGCCGCCCTCCGCGAGCGTCCGCTGCTCCCAGTTGCCCAGGCGCAGCTTGTACTGCTCGATGGGGCCGCGCAGCGGCTCGTCCCAGGCCTCGCGGCGCTCCTCCAGGAACGCCTCCGCGGCCGACAGGATGTCCGGGACCGCCTCGCCCAGACGCCCGGTGTCGTGCGCCTGCATCGGGTTGGCCATCGATGGGCCGACCCCCGCGCGACGCAGCAGGGAAACCATGTCGTCGTCGACGGCGCCGTCGCTGGTGACGGCCATCCACTTGACGACGGTCGGGCGGCCGAGCGCGTTGGAGTAGATGCCCTGGACCAGGTACGTCGCCCGGTCCACGCCGGCTGTGATGACCGGGGCCTCCTGGCGGTTGAGCCGCACGAGGACCTTGTCGGTCAGCCACTCCACCACCGGGTGCAGTTCCGTGAGCAGTGAGATCTCCGGCCAGCTGGAGGTCGACGACTCTCGGGCGCGCTGGAGAGAGTGCTCGGCCAGGCGGCGGTTGAGCGTGACCAGGAGGCGTTCGCGGAGGCGCTGCTCGCGTACGTAATCCAGCGGGAGGGCCTTCATCCGGTGGATGAGGTCGGCGGGCGGCCGGAACGAGATCAGACCCGACTCCGGATCCATGGACAGGTCCAGACGGTCCTGCGCGTCCGGGAACACCTCGCGCAGCGCCTCGTCGAAGAACTCGCGGGTGGAGGTGAACAGGCGGGGCACATGCGCCTGCGGCACGCTCCCGCCTCCGTGTCTGCCGTCCGAATCCGCCGACGCCTCGTCGCCCACCGAACCGAAGAAGTCCGCCAGGAAGTCGTCCATGCCCGCGTCGTCGTCGGCGGAGGACGCGTTGTGGGCCGCGAGGGACTCGTCGACCGTGCGGCCGCGCAGCAGATCCTGGATGAGCGACTTCTCCTCGGCCTCTGCGCGGTAGAGACCGGACACCGCCTCCGCCGTGCCGAGTGCCCGGTGCGCCTCGTCCTCCCGCTCCAGCAGGCGCTCCGCGACGAGTGTGTCGTCCTTCGCGCCCTCGATCTCGGTGGTGAGGATCAGTGCCCGGAACTGGGGCTGGTACGCCTGCCCGTAGCGGTCGATACGGCCGTTGCGCTGCTCGATGCGGATCAGCGACCAGGGGACGTCGTAATGGATCAGCTGGTGGCACTGGCGGTGCAAGTTGACACCCTCGGACGCCACGTCACCGGTGAACAGCATGCGTACAGGGGTGTCGGCCAGGCCGAAGTCCTCCACGCACTGCATCTGCTGCTCGTCGGACAGTCCGCCGTGCATGACGCGGGCCGCCGCCTCGGACGCCTTGCCCGCGCGGAAGCCGAGCGCGGCCGGTACCACCGTGCGTAGCCACTCCAGGGTCTGCACGCGCTCGGAGAAGACGACGACCCGGGCGTCCGACTTCGGGCCGACACCGATCTCCCTCAACTGCTCGACGAGCGCGGCAAACTTCGCCGAGTCTGCCTCCGTCATGCCGGCCGCCAGCTCGCGTAGCCGGTGCAGGGCCGACAGCTCGGCCGCTGTGCCCTGGACGTCGTCCTTCTTCTCCAGGGTCTTGATGCGTGCCGCGACGGTTGCCTTCAGCGCCGCGTGCGAGGAGAGGAACGACTTGAGGAGCGTGTACGGGAAGAGGGGCACGTCGCTGACGGACTTGCGGCCGTCCGTCGGGAGCCAGACCTCGGCCAGCTCCTCGAAGATCTTCTCCTCCGCCGGGGTGGCGGAGCAGCGTACGGACTGCGAAGGACCGCGGTCCGCCCACTGGCCCTTCATCTGGTCGCGGACCTCGGGGCTGACCTTGGTACGTCGGATGAAGAGGTGCTCGATGTCCTCGGCACGGTAGTTCTCGGCGTCACGGATCGCCGCCGGGTCGAGGAGGGAGATCAGCTCCGCGAACGAGCGGGCGTTGCCGTTGTGCGGGGTCGCGGAGGCGAGGATCAGGGCGTCGGTGCGCGGGGCGAGGATCTGGGCGAGCTGGTTGCGCAGGGATCCCTTGTTGATGAGGTTGTGGGACTCGTCGATGACGACCGCGTCCCAGTTGATCCGCTCCAGATGGTGCTTGTACTGGTCGGTGTTCTTGAGGGTGTCGATGGAGACGATCACCCGCTTGAAGTACGTGAACGGGTTCCGTCCGGCCGGGATTTCGCGCTGGATGCGCTCGATGCCTACCGAGTCCAGGCGGATCAGCGGAATCGCGAACCGGGTCCACAGCTCGTGCTGGAACTGCTCCAGCACATGCTGCGGGGTGACGACGAGGATGCGTTCGCCGCGGCCCCGGCGGATCAACTCCGCCAGGGTCAGACCGATTTCGAGGGTCTTTCCGAGGCCGACGACGTCCGCGATGAGGAGGCGGGGGCGCAGGTTGCGGCCGGAGAGTGCGAGTTCGGCGGGGCGCTGTTGGTAGGGGAGCGAGTCCAGGAGGAACTGGTCGGCGAGGGCCAGGCCGCGCTCCGACTGGGGCAGCGCCGTTTTGCGGAGCACCGCTTCCAGGAAGAGGCGGGAGCGGCGGAAGTTCGGTGAGTCGTCGCGTACGAGCTTGGTGTCACGCGGGTCGATCAGCTCGACCCGGTCCAGCTCGGTGAAGAAGACCGCCTCCCGGTCGCGAACGAACTCCGAGGCGCCCACTGCCTCGATCCGGGCGCCGTCGTGCTCGGTGCGGGTGGTGGTCCGTACGAGCCACACCTCGTCGCGTACGAGGATCTGGGCGCCCGGTGGGTACTGGGCGTCCTTGTCGCTCGTCGTGACGGTGGTGCTCTGGTCGGCGGTCACCCGCTGCCTCCTGGATGGTGATGGTGGTGATGGCTGTGGTGCCGTGCTTGCGGTGCGGTGGTGCCTGTGGATGCCGCGCCGCCGTCGGTCAGAACGGGGTCTTCGCGGCGTAGGCCTTGCGCAGCTGCTCGGCTGTCCTGCGGGCCTGGGCCGAGTGGCGCAGGGTGCGGGGGGCGGGGGCGCGGCGGCGAGGTTCGGGGCGCTGGGGCGCGGGCTGCGGTTCCTTCGTGGTGGGGGTGGGTTCCACCCCCGTTTCTGGCAGCGCCGGCGGTTCCGGTGTGGACAGTGCGGGCTCGGCCGTCATCGTGCGGAGGTCCGCGAACGGCAGCGTCGGCGGCACGGTGGGTGCGGGCTCCGCGGTGACGTCCTGTGGTGCGGTCGCTGCCGTGTACGTGGTCAGCTTCCGGCGGGCCTGGGCGACCTTCATTCCCTGGGCCTCGATGACCGCGCGGCACTGGCTCACCACCTCGCTGAGCGAGGGGCGGTCCGACGGGTTCTGGGCGAGCATCGCCTCGAGCAGCGGGGTCAGTTCGGCGGGCAGACCGGTCAGGTCGGGGAGGGTGTTCGGGTCGGTCGTGAGGTGAAAGACCATGAAGGGGGTGGCCGCCTGGTACGGGTAGTGCTCGGTGGCCGCGTACAGGAGCACGGCGCCGAGCGCGTACACGTCCACCCCGCCGGTGAGCGGTTTGACGCCCGCGGCCTGTTCGGGGGCCATACATACCGGGGTGCCGACCACGTGGTTGGGCGCGGTCAGGGACACGTTCGACTCGGCGAAGACGGCCAGCCCGAAGTCGATGATCTTGGGGCCGTTGGGGCCGAGCAGGATGTTCGCGGGCTTGAGGTCGCGATGCAGCAGCCCCTGCGTGTGCACGGCGGCCAGCGCCTCGGCGAGTGTCGCACCGAGCGAGGCGACCAGGAGGGACGGCAGGGGGCCGTGCATCGTCACGTGCTTGCCCAGGTCGGGGCCGTCCACGTACTCCGTCGCCAGCCAGGGCTGCTCCGCCTCGGGGTCCGCGCCGAGGAAGGCCGCTATGCGCGGTCCCCATACGGTCTTGAGGACCTCGACCTCCTGCGCGAAGCGCAGTCGCGACTCGGAGTCCACCACCGTCGGTTTGATCACTTTCACCGCGGCCGGCTCGCCGCCCTGCGATTCGCCGAGGAAGACCTGCCCCATACCGCCGTGACCGATCCGTCCGAGCAGCTCGAACCCGCCGAGTTCCGCAGGGTCCTCGGGGCTGAGGGGTGTGGTCTGCACGTCGGTCCTCGGTCCTCGTCGTCGGCCGGCCCGTGTGGTCGTCGTGGCGGGCCCGATCAGGCGGATTGTCCTTATGTCCGCATGGATACGGTAATGGATCGGCGGGCGTGGGGAGCCCGATTCCGCAGGGCGGATCTGCCTGCAGGTCCTCCGGATCATGGTGTCGATTGTGAACTTAGTCAACCTCTCAGATCCGATTGATTTCGTTGTCCCTTCAGGGGTCGTGAAGGCCGATCCGCTGCTACGATCGCTCCGTGTACTCAGTTCACGCATCTTTTGATGCGCGTCGAGGTTCCCTTGGCTGTCGTCTGTGACTATGCCGAGAGCATGTCCCGCTGCGCAGGGTTGGGCGTAGCCTCGGATTATCACCGTCTGTGAGTGGGGTGTCACACGCATGGGGGAGAGCGTTTTGCGTGGGGAAGCGCTGCAGCCGGCAGCGGTCAGGAAGATCGTGGCACTGGTAGCGGAGTCACCACGAGGGCTGAGTCGGACGGAGATGCCCGATGCGATTCGCGCACGGTACCCGCAGTTACCCCAGGCCAGGCTCACCAAGCTCGTTGCTCAGGCGCTCGCAGCCGGGCTGATCCTGGAGTCGGACGGCCGGTACTCCGTACCCACCGAGCCTGTGGGTGTCGCCCCTGATGAGCAGGAGCCGACTCCTGGACGGACGGGTCTGCGAGCTGTCGCGATCGACCTGGAGAGTCTCGTACGAACGGTGCCTACGGAGCCGTACCTGGAACGACGGGTGTACCAAGCCGCAGCCAAACGCTTCGGTTCCGACCGGACATGAAGCGCGGCAGCCCCCTCCTGGGACAGGTATATATGCCTGCCCGGGCACGAGGACGACATCAGAGATGCGGCCGCACGGCAGCGCGTCATCGACAGTGGCGTGGAACCGGAGATCGTGTGGTCGGAGCTCGCGGCCTATGTCGCGGGCGCCGACCTCGTCGTCGCGTACAACGGGAGCGGACTGGACTTTCCGCTGGTGCGTGATGCGGCGGCGCGCGCCGGATGCGACGACCCGCTCGCCGGGACGATGCTCGTCGACGCGCTGTATCTGGCCCATGCCGTGTGGCCCGCCGCGAGCTCCCACAGGCTTCACACGCTTGCCGCAGCCGAAGGCGTCCCGATGGCCGGCCTGCGAGAACATTCCGCACAGGACGACGTCGAACTCCTGGTTCGGTTGCTCGCACGCGCGGGGGAGGAGACCGCCGGGTGGGATGCGGACCTGGCGGAACTGGTGGCGGCTGTCTGCGCCGATTCGCCGGGCTGGCGGCTGCTGGGTGAGCTCGCCGGAAGGGAAGCACCGGAGCGCGAAGGCGAAGCGTGGGATCAGCAGCGTGTGGCCCGGCTGCTCGGCACGCAGTTGGCAGACCACTCACCCCGGCGGGCCTCAGGAGACGCGAGCCGGGGACGGGCTGCCATCACGGTCCCCGATGAGCTGCGCGGCGCCGACGGAAGAGTTGACCCAGCTGCTCTGGCCGCCGTTGTCCACGGAGTGAAGGCGGAGCCCCGCCCTGCCCAGCAGCGCATGGCGACCGCCCTCCACAGCTGGGTCGATCAAGGCCTCTCCGGGCTCCTCGAAGCACCTACAGGCACCGGCAAGAGTTACGCGGTGCTGGCCGCCGCCCTGGACTGGCTCGCCGCAGGGGACGGACGCACCGCTGTCATCGCCACGTTCACCAAACAGTTGCAGAGCCAGATGGCCCGCGATCTCAAGGACCTCGAACGCGCGCTGCCCGGCATCCTCCAGGTCGCCGACCTGGTGAAAGGACAGACGGGCCGGCTGTCGCTGGCATCGCTCACGGCACTGCTTGCCGAGGCCACCCGCGTCAGCGCTGCCGCACGGAGCCGAACGCGCTTCGTGGACCAGCCCCGGTTCCGGGAACTCGCCGTCTACGTGCTGCTGCGCCTCAGATCCTCCACCCAAGCACCCCAGTCTTGGATTGCCCGGTCCGTCGACCCGGTCGACCTGCCCGCCTTCTTCGTCGACTACGCGGGGCGCGCCCTGCCGCTGTGGCTGGAAACGCTGTCCCAGCGGGACGGCGACTACCGACAGGGGGCCGAAACGCCTCTGGCCCCGCACACCGACACGGTGCGTGAGGCCATCGCAGGTCATCGCCTCGTCCTGGCCAACCACGCACTCGCGCTCAGTCACCTCGACGATGTCCGTGCCCTGGGCCAGGACACCCTGCTAGTGATCGACGAAGCACACGAACTGGAGAACGCGGCCACCTCCGCCCTCACCGTCACTGTCGACTACCAGGACGTGGAAGATCTGCTCTCCGAAGGCAGGGCGTGGGTCTCCGGAGCCCGAGAGGGAGGCGCCCGCGACCAGGCGGCCGGTGCCCTGAGCCGGCTGGACGACCTGCTCGACGACGAGCGGCTGCCCCGGCTCGCGGCCCGTGCCTTTGACGCACGGGCCAAGGGCGTCGGGGTCCGCGTGGGCAGTCGTACGGCCGTGCTCGCAAGCCCGTACGCCGGTACGTCCGGCAGCCGCGAAGCGAGCGAAATCCAGCGCTTCCTTGTCCGGATCTCCCGGTCCACCGGCGCGGTCGCCGCTTCGCTCGGCCGATACGCAGCTGAACACGCCCCAGCACTCGACGTCTTCGTACGTGAGCGTGTGCTCGGCTTTGCCCGCCGCGCCGACGACATCACTACGGCTCTCGACCGCCTCACCGCCGACATCGACGCACTGCTGAATCCCGCCCTCACCCTTGAAGGGACGGAGGCGGACACCGTTCCGTCCCGGGTGGTGTACCTGGAGGAACTCGCCGAACCCGAGCCCGGGCTGCGTGCCTACCGGTTCCGTGCCGCATCCAGCCCCATCGATCTGCCCGTAGACCCGGAGTGGCGCCGCTACCTGGACTCCTTCACCGAGTCCACTATGTCTCGGCGACCCTGCGCGTGGCGGGACGGTGGACCTTCCTGCGGGAACGCCTCGGACTGGCTGAGACCCTGCCCACGCTTGCGCTGCCCTCCCCGTTCGACCTGGCGCGTCAGGCAGAGCTGGTCTGCTTCACCGACTTTCCGTCCTGGGCGGAGCAGGAGGAGGGGGCCATGCGTACGGTGGCCCACCAGCTGGCGGGATACGCGCAGGAGATGACCCGCGCCCGGCCGGACGGCAACGGGCACGACGGCGGCGCGATGGTGCTGACGACCGCCCGCGCCACAGCCGCCGGCATCGGTGATGAACTGCAGAGGGAGCTGCGCGCCCGGGCCGTGACCGCTCCCGTCGTCGGAGCCCTGCCGCTGGGCAACGGACGCGCCGTGTCCGAGTTCTGCGACCCGGGGGAGGGCGGCGGCTTCCTGGTGGGCACGAAGGGACTCTGGCAGGGCGTCGACATCGCCGACGAGAACCGGCTCCGGCTGGTATGGATCAACAAGCTGCCCTTCGCCCCCTTTGCCGCGCCGGTCGTCGAAGCCCGACGGGCCGCCGTACGGGAACGCGCCGAGGAAGCCGGCCATCCCGACCCGGACGGCGCCGCGACCGAGGGCTACTACCTACCGCTCGCCGCAATTCAACTGCGCCAGGCAGTGGGTCGGCTCATCCGCTCCGACCGCCACCGCGGTGCCGTCATCATCAGCGACCGAAAGCTCGGCGGGCACACCGGCCTGCGTCGCGCCTACCGGAAGGCCTTTCTCGGAAGCCTCGACGAGGGGCTGCTGCGACCCGACCCCGTCACCGGCGAGACCGGCCGGGGAAACGTCACGACGATGGCCGAAGGCTGGCGGCGCATCTGGGAGTTCATGGCTGGAGAACGCCTAGTCACGGAAGAACGGGCCGCCGAACTCTGCACGGACGACGCCCTCGAACGCCACACGGTGCTGCCGCAGACCCGGCGCATCCGAGAACTCGCACTCACCCCGCAGGAGACGGAGAAGCTGCGCGCCGACGGGCGTCTCGTCGACGAGGTACTGGAAAGGTCCGCGCTCATCGGCGGTCTGCTCCGGCTCTCCGACGACCCCGTCGAGCTGAAGGCTGCCCAACGCGTCGTCATCGGAGCAGCGGCTGAAGGCCGCAATGTCCTCGGGCTGCTCCCCACGGGCTTCGGCAAGAGCTACACCTTTCAGCTCCCCGCGCTCGTCCTGCCCGGCACCACACTCGTTGTCAGTCCGCTTGTCGCGCTCATGCACGATCAGGCCCTCGAGCTCAACCGTTCCATCGGAGGGGCCGTACGCGCGTTGATCTCTCCGTTGCGGGAGTCCAGCAGCCGCGCCGGGAAGACCGAGGTGGCCGACCAGCTCCAAGGCCGTCACGACCACGGCATCCGGCTGGTGTACGTCAGCCCGGAACGCCTGTGTCAGCGCCGCTTCCGTGAACTCGTAAGACAAGCCGTCGCGGAAGGCCGGGTGACCCGCATCGCGGTCGACGAGGCGCACACCATGGCCCAGTGGGAGGACTTCAGACCCAGCATGCGGCGCGTGGGACGGTTCCTGGCCGAACTCCGCGAGGAATACGGGCTGCCGGTCACCGCCGTCACCGCCACCGCGAACCGCTCCGTACATGCCGCCCTGCGCGAGGGCCTGTTCGGGCTGACGCCCGAGCCGCCCGCCGCCGGGTCGGACGAGGAACGTGCCGAGGCCGCGAGCCCCGGCGCGAGGGAAGGGCTCGTTACCGTACGGGAGAACCCGATCCGACCCGAACTGGCAGTCTTCCGGCGCTCGTTGAACCAGCCGGGACCTGGAGGTGTTGCGGGGCTCGCCGAGCGCGTCGTGGACGCCCTCGACGGGCATTCCATCCTGTACTGCCTCACGGTCAAGGAGGTGAACGCGCTGCACGCACATCTGCGGGAGTACGCGGGTGACGCGGGCGCGCGGGTCCTGCGGTTCCACGGACGACTCACCGAGGCCGAGAAAGCGGCTGTCATGATCGAGTTCCGGGAGGCGCCCCAACAGGGCGAAGAAGGGTTCGTGCCGCTCGTCGTCGTTGCCACGTCGGCCTTCGGACTCGGTGTCAACCGCCCGGACGTCCGCACCGTCTTCTGTGTCTCACCACCCACAGACCTTGCCGCGCTCTACCAGCAGATCGGCCGCGCCGGGCGGGACGCTGCCGGTCGAGGCACAGATGGCGACGGCCCGGTGAACGCGGCCTTCGCACTGGCGACGAGCCGAGGACTGCGCACCGTTCGGTTCATGACGGGCCAGGATCTGCCCGCGACAACGCTGCGCCGCATGGGGCAGGAGGTGCTCGGCCGACGGGGCACCCTGGACGCTGCCACAGTGGCGGAAACGCTCATGGCCGAAGATGTGGGCGCAGGCCGCCTGGACGCGGACGAGCTCCGCAACAGCCACACCACAGACCGGTATCGCACCGGGGTCATGCGCGCGTTCAGCGCCCTCGCGGACCTCGGTACTGTCACGGACCTTGGCGACTACCCGCCGCTGTGCGCGGTCAGTCCGGGAGAGCTGGTCCGACCGATCCAGGTCGAATCCTCCGGCGCGGGCGACGTTCCGGACCGGGAAGTCGTCGAGGCGGTGCTCGCCATGCCGGACCTGCGACGGCTCCGCGTCGACGAAGCCCACAGCTGTCTCGTCGAGCGGATCGTCGGCTACCGGGATCTTGCCGACGGCCCCGCCGGAACCTGGGAAATCCTGGCAGACCTGCACGACCGGGGGCTCCTCGACGTCTCCGCGGCGCCCAGCCGCCGCCTCGTCACGGGACTCACTGTCCGCCAACGGCACCTGCCCGGCGGCTTCCTGCCTCTGCTCGCGCGGCGCACCGCCCGCGCCTCCGACGAATTCGCCCTGCTCAAGGACTTCTTCGAGGACACGACGGCCTGCGCACAGCGCAAGTTCGCCGACTACTTCGGTGTTCCGGAGCTTCCCGACGGCTGCTGCACCACCGCACGCTGCCGATGCTCGGCCTGCTGGACCAGCCCCGACTGGCCGGCTCATGAGCGCCGGCCCGCCGTTGCCCACGCCTTCGAAAGCACGGCTCCGCGCACCGGAGGCGGAGCGGACACGGCGCTGCGTGCCCAGCGCCTGGACAACCAGGCATATCGGCTCACCCGCCTCATGCCGCACGGGATTCACCCGCGCACCCTGTGGCATGCACTGCGCGGTGACGAAACGTCATACCACGCGCAACGCAGACAACAGGTTTCGTTGCCCAGACCACTGCGTGAAAGCCGTCATTTCGGAGGACGCGCCGACCTCTCGTACGCCGAAGTCGAGAAGAGCCTGCTCCGCCTTGCCGAGGCGGGCGCGATGAGCGAGGGCGACGACGGCCGGTGGCACGCCGGGCGAAGCAGCCCGACGACCGAATCGATGGCACCGCAGCAACGGCTGCGGGAAGCGCGACGGAGGGGAGACAACGCATGACTACCGCCCGCATGGCCCCTGACCAAGTCTGGCGGCCCTACTCGGACGACCCCTTGCTGACGCCCGCCATGGCACAGGGGTACGAAACTGTTCCCCCGGCGGAGCTGGCCACGCTGCGCCGCTACCTGGAAGCACTTGTCGCCGTTCGCCGCGCGCCCATCCACGCCTCGGTGGCTTTCAACGCGGCCTACTTCGGCTACGAGCTCGGAGGCGAGGGATACGGTGCCAGCCCACTGGACCTCGATGCCTTCCCCCGCGTCACTCTCGGAGAACGTGTACCGGCCCTTCCCGTGGGTGCCATGGTTCACATCACCACTGGCTCCCAGCCGCTGTTTGCCGAGATCGTCTACAAGGAGGGCCGGCACCCGGCGATCGGCCCGCTAGGCGACGCTCCGGGGTGGGTCTCCGGTGCTCCTGCGGGCGCTGAGGGCCCCGGCCAGGTGTGTTCGCACGACACCCCCGTGCGCCGCGAACTGCTCGTCCCGGACCCGCACGCGTTCGGTGACGCGCTGAGCCTGACTCCGGCCCAGCTCACCCGGCTCCGGGGGCACCAGCGCTGGATGAACCGGGACGGGCACGTGCTGGTCGACTCCGTATACCCGTCCAAGCAGGCGGCGGAATCCGACGACGCCAGTGCCTACGCCGACTATCTGCTCACCACGGCGAGGGACCAGCTCCTCAGCCCTGTAGTGCCGGTCTCTCTCAACCTCCTTGCCGGGGGACAGGATGACCGGCGCCTGCACAGCACACTGGTGCAGCTGCTCAATGTGATCCGACAGGTGCTCGTATCGAGCGACGCACTCCGCATGTGGGGCCCGTACGCGATGACTTGCGACGCACTCGCGGAGCGCTGGCGCGACAGCGGACCACTGGGCGGGGGCGACATGAGTGCGCTCGCCGCTGCCATGCAGCACGCGGCCAAACCGGAGAAGAAGCGGCGCTACGGGATGCCCACCCACACGGTCCACACCGCAGTCGGGCCGAGTCTGCGGAACTTCCCCGGAGCCGGAGATCAGCTCACAGGGGTGGGATACGCGGCCGCGGTGTGCCGGGCGAACCTGGCCCTCGGCGACGTGATTCGCGGGGAGAGCGCGAACGGACTCTTCGCGACCGGCACCCGGGTCAGCCTCGACGACGCCTTCGAAGGCGGAGGCATCTGGCGCTCCCACTACCCGGGCGACACAGATGACGACGACCCACTCGTACCGACAGGACTCGGCTGGCTCGAGACCACGAGACCGTCAGCCGCGCAGGTAGCACCTGTCGTCCCGCAGGACGATCTCGCACCGGAAGCGGCCGAGGAACTTCCTGCCGAACCGATCGACGCTCCGCTCGAGGACGAACACGATCTCGGCACCGGGCAGCTGCTGCGGATCGCCGACAGCGAGGTTGCGTGGCGAATGACACTGAGGCTTGCCCACATCATCGACGGCTACCTCCCCCTGCGCACCCTCGTGGCTGACGAGCTGCGCGACCTCATCGGTGCCGAGGTCGCGCTGCGCCTGGAACTCTCCCATCCCGGAGGCGAGCTGGACGATTCCGAGGCAGTCCAGGACACCCCTGTAGACCTCGAGGACGGAACCGCACGTCTGCTGAATGTCGACTGGCCCATCGACTTCTTCCCCGGGCTCGAACTTCACCTGCAGTGGCCGCGTGGCGGCCGCGTCATCCGCGCCACCACCACGCTGCTCGAGACGCCCGTCGTGGTCGACGACAGGATGATCGAACACCGCTACGACCCGGCAGTCCTCACCCGTGAGGACCCGCCCGGTAGTTCCCGGACGAGTAACTCGGCGGCCGGTCTCGACCCGCGTCGGCTGGTCATGCGGACCGTGCGCCGATGCGGGCTGCTCACCCCCGACGGGCACGCGCTCCTCGACCGTTCGGTCCTGCCTACAGCTGCGTACGGGCAGACGCCTGCGGCCGACCAGATCGACGCTCTCCTGAAGGCCGTGGACGAACTTCTCTCCCTCGGACGGCTGCAATCAGCGATCGGCAGCCGCGGCGCCGACGGCCGGCCTCGCTATCCGGCACATCCGGAGGAGACAGAGATCCCACTCATCGAGTACACCCCGGCTCCGGCACCGCGCCCACTGCCTCGGCAGGGCGGCGCCGATCAGACACGGCAGTCGGCGCCCATCGCCCTGCAGTACGTCCCGGGGCATCTGCGACGGCTGCTGCCGGGCAGCTGCCCGAGTGATCTCCAGCGTGCAGCGTTCCGCGAGCACTGCCGACGGCTCGGCAAGGCGGGCAGCTGGGAATTGCCACACGGATACACCTTCGTCATCCAACACACCAGGGGCACCTGACCGGGCACCGCGCCCTTCAGGCCGTCACCACAGGAACATTCCGGAACGGAGATCGAATGCACGATCAGTACAAGGTCAAGGCGGAGCCGCCGCTGTCTCCGCCCGGCACGCCGGTTGTCTTGCTGGGGGAGTTGGCCGCTGCGCTGAACACGCTGGGCAGGCCAACCGTCGACACCCTGAACGCCGTCACGGTCGACATGATCGAACTCGCCTTCAACTCTGTCACGTCGAGACAGCGCCAGGACCTGCTGCGCGGCCTCGGGATTCGGCTGGCGGCACCCAGACGAGCCAGCAAGTCACTGTGCCGCGATGTACTCAACCGGCTGAGGCGTGAAGCGAGGGAGCGCGACTGCGTGTGCTCCGTCCGCGGGCTGACAGTACGGGTGATGGCCGACACGATGACCCTCGCGCAGTCGGCACCCGTAGATGAGGCCGTCATGGACCCCATTGCCCGATGGGGTGAGACCCTGGTCAGTCTCGCCGTCTTCGCATGGTGCGACGCATCCGCAGCCGATGCCAGGCTGCTCGTGTGGATGGCCGACCACAACTGGCTCGGCATCGAAGGCTCCGTCGAAGCGCTCGACGCCGTACGCGAGGTCGCCGTACGAGTGGTCGAGGCCACGCCGGACCTGCACGATGGTCCAGTCGAAGCGGAGTCTCCGGGCGCTCGGCCATCGACTACGCATCCACAGACTGAATCAGTTGCTGAGGCACCTTCGCAGTACGCATCGCAGGAGGTGCCGACGCCGGACGGCGCCGGTGGCGTTCCGCAGATCATCCCGGATCCGTGGAGCGCGTACGAGGCGCTGGAAGCTCTCGTGCAGGATGCGCTTACGGCGGCGCATCGCATCGGCGAGACGCTGGGGGGCGGGTACCCCCCTGACGAGAGCGATCTGAGGTTGTTGTCCGCTGTCGACCCGGCTTTCACCCAGGTCCAGGAAGCCTTGGCAGTAGTCGGCCTGGGACCGGTGCCCGGCCGGCTGGAGGATCTGGCCCGATCGGCCGAGTCCCATCGGACCACGCGCGACGAGGAGCAGGCAGCCCGTGGGCGTCTGACCGGGCTGCTCACCGTCAGCTGTGACGGTGCAAGTCCCGCGAAGTCCGCCTTGGACGCCGCACAGTCCGTGGCAGCGCACCTGTTGGAGCAACCTGCGTGGGACGAGCCGGAGCGTCGTCAGGGTGAGGCGCTCAGCGCGTTGTTCGAGATCGTCGAGCTGCGTGAACGTTGTGACGCCCTGGCACAGATCGCCACCAGGCAGAGGCTGATCGGGCAGACTCTGCCCGAATGCGCCATGGCTGCCCTCATGCACAACGACCTGTCGCTCCCGACACAGGTAGACAGCGATCCGACCGTGGACGATCCGGCTAAGGACCACGCGCCGCAGTCCTTCCCCGAGCCCGTGGCGGGATCAGCGGAGCGCGAGAGCCGTACAGTTTCTGCCCCGATTCCGGCTCCGCGGAAGAGCGCGGCTGAGGAGTCGGATCCCCTGGCCCTCATTCCGGCAGCAGCCGCCAGCCCTGTCGATCCGGCCGCTGCCGAAGGCGCGGTTCACGCCACCGCCGGCATGGGAAGCAGCAGGGCCGACGGACACACAACCCCGGTCACAGCGGGCTCACCCAGCGACGCCGTTACGCGCGTGCCCGACCCCGACACCGCTGCTGAACGCGCCATTGCCAGGCTTGTCTCCGAAGAGCGCTTCGGCCTCGCTGCACACCTCTCGCAGGCTGTCGAGCGCTCGGAGGGAGAGGCGGCCGCATTGCGCCTGGCCGCCGCCGCAGCCGTGCTTCGTCCCGGCTCGGCCAGCGGTGCCCGGACAATGGGAGCGGCACTCCAGGAGTGGGACGCTCTCGGTTCGCGTGACGTGGAGGGAGCAGAGCTGATCCTGTTGCCCGCGCTCCTGCGCGCCGCACTCATCACGGGCGAACACGCCGCCGGTGCCCAGCTGAAGGCACTGGCTCCGCGGCTGTCCGAGGGACTTGCGCCGGTCGCCATCGCGGTGGCGGACCGGGCGCTCAACAGCGCCCTTCTGATCGCATCTCCGATGACCGTCCTCGCAGATGTATCGGACTCCGAGGCAGGGCTGCGTGACATCACCGAGCAGTGCGGAGCCCTGCTCAAGCCGCAGCGTCTGCGCTACAACCGGGCCACCCACATCGCCAAGCGCTGGCTGGCTGCGGACGGGATGCTCGGAGGGCTGCTCCTCGCCATAGTCAATGGCGATCCTGGGGCCCTCGATGCAGCACGCGAAACCGTTGGACGGCTGAGTCGTCTCTCCGAGATTCATACGGAGATCGATGTGCTGGATCGTGAGCTCCGTGGCCCTGGCGGACGCCCCCTGCAAGGTTCCGGCAGACAGGATCTCGTGCATGTGGTCGAGCGCGTCGTGGACTGTGCGAAGGCGTGGCTGGACACCACCGAGGTGCTGAGGCGCGGCGGCACAGTCGACAACGACTGGGCCGTTCGGGAGATCTCCGCGCTGCGGAAGACGGTTCTCGGCCGGCGCGACAGAGCGCTTGCGGACCTCGAGACGATGGCGAAGCAGCCGAGCCCAATCCTCGCCGCCGCGGCCCGGGCCGCGCAGGTGTCCCTTTGCGGCCTCTTCGATGAACTGGAACACGGCGCCGCGCCGCTGCCCGGCATGGAGACGGAGCCGCGACGTCTGATTGACGCGGAACTGCTCAAAATTCCGGGCCTGCATGGGGAGAAGCTCTCTGCGCGCGATCTGTACGCGGCAGTTGACCGGACCTGGTCGGAGGCGTTGGACCTCCAGACGCAAGGTGATGGCTTTGACGCTGCGTACGGCATCCTCGATCTCTTCGAGCGCGGGGCACTGCCCGGCGCCGCTTCGGAGAGCCTCCCGGCAGGCACCCGTAAGCGAGTTCAGGACTTGGAAGTGCGTCGCCGGTCCGAGCTTTCCGCACGACACGATGAGCTCGCTGCTGAACTCCGGCGAGCCCAGGCCGACGGAGCGGTTGCCGATGATCAGGACGTAAAGCTCCAGGAACTGCTGGCGGACGCCCACCCCCTCGCGGAGGACGGAACGGCACGTGAACTGGGCGTCGTACGAGAGATTCTCGACCGGGTCGCGAAGCTGTTGCCCCGGTATCGTGAAGAGGCGACCGATCGTCTGCGGTCACGGCTCGATGCCCTCCCGGACCTCATCGATGAGGAACGGGCGCAGGTTCTGCGCCACCTCGACACAGGCGGCCTTGCAACTGCCGCGGACCTGGTCTACTTCTTGGAACTCGGTGAGCCCGTACCCGAGATCGAAGCTGAGGACTCGCATCTTGAGGACTTCTTCCCGGCAGTCCCGGCCGGACTACCCACTGGCATCACTACCGAACTGATCAAGGCCGTGCGCAGCCGCGGGCGCCTCCCCCACCTGCCGGTGCTCGACTACGCGCACCTTTCGGTGGAGGAGGCCACACGAGCTGCCGACGCTCTTGCCCGCTGGCGAGAGTTGTCGACCATCGATCCGAAGGAGCGGCAGAACATCAATGTGCGGGTAAATCTCCTGCCCGCCCTGTCCCTCCTCGGCTACGAAGCGCGGCGCGCACGTCCCCTGGACGACCTCCCGCGCAGCAATGAGTACCGGTTCGCCGACGTGCTCGAAATCCAGATCAACGGACGAGCCTGGGCGCCGGCATTCGGCACCAGAATCCTTGACCAGGGCGGCACTCTGCGTGTTCTGATGCTCTGGGGCAGCCCTTCGGCCCAATTGCTGCTGAGTAGAGCGGCCAAGGAGCCCAGCGGGGAGAGCCTGCTGGTCGCCTACTTCGGCACGCTCACCCGCGAGGCGCGTGCAGAACTTGCGGCAGCTTCGGCCGACCGGGCCCCCTTGATGGTCGTGGACGACGCGTCCCTCGCCTATCTGGCGGCCAGGGGCAACCGCCAGGTGAGCGTGGCGACCGAGACCTTGCTGCCCTTCTCCGGTGTCAATCCGTACATCAAGGAGAAGCGCGGCCGGATCGGCCGGGAGATGTTCTACGGGCGCGACGCCGAACGTAAGGGCATCATCGACCCGTACGGGACGCAGATCATCTTCGGCGGCCGGGGACTGGGGAAGTCGGCCCTGCTCAACGACGCCGGCGAGCGGTTCGCCGAACAGCAGCCGGGCCATCACCACCCCGTGTACCTCAACCTGGACCATCACAACATCGGTAAGGGCAACGCGCTGGGTGCAGAGACGATCTGGAATGTGCTGGATCGGGAACTGACCAGACAGGAGGTGCTCCCGCCGCAGCGACGGAAGGGACGAGGCAATGACTCGTACGAGCGGGTGCGCTCGGGCGTGAATGGCTGGCTGGCCGAGGACCGCCGCCGACGGCTGCTGATCCTTATGGATGAGTGTGACCGCTTCTTCGAGGCCGACACTCCGCACTGCACTCAGACCAGGCGGCTCAAGGGGCTCTGCGAGGAGACCCCCGGCCGGATGAAGGTCGTATTCGCTGGGCTGCACTCCGTACAGCGGTTCACCAGGCTCGCGCGCAACGGACCGTTCAGCCACCTCGCGCAGACGCCGACTGTCGTCGGACCGCTCGCCCCGCAATTCGCTGCAGATCTGCTTGCTCTGCCGCTCAGGGCACTGGGATTCGAGTTCGCAGATGTGGACCTGGTAAACCGGGCACTCGGATATTGCTCGTATCAGCCCTTCCTGCTGCAGATGTTCGGCAGCAGGCTGGTGGAGGTCATGCAGCGGAGGCGGGCTCGAGGCGAGGGCGCCGGTCCTCCCTACGCCATCGAGGCGGCAGACTTGGAAGCGGTGGAGTCCGACCCCTCGTTGCGTGCGGACATCACCGCAGCGTTTAAGGACACCCTCACCCTCGACGACCGGTACAACGTCATCGCCAACGTGCTGGCCAGGCACGCCCGCGATCACGGCCTGGAGATGCGACTGAGTGATGCAGAGCTGCGCGACGAGTGCACCAGTTGGTGGCGAGCCGGCTTCGAGCATCTCGACAGCGAAGGATTTCGTGCCTACCTCCAAGAGATGGTCGGGCTCGGAGTCCTGGCGCCCAACCATGATGGTCGCGGCTGGCATCTACGGGGTCCCAACGCCCTGCGGATGATCGGCACGGCTCAGGACGTCGAGGCTCAGCTGTTGCGTGCGGAGACCGACTGCGCGCTTGAGGAGACCGTGGTCCTGGAGGGGCGACCCGAACTCTCCGGCGGTCGGTCGGCCCCGCTGACGGTCACGCAGGTCGACGACTTGTTGGGTGATCGAGTCAACCAGACCCGCATAGTCCTCGGCACACTCGCTACTTGTGTCGACAATGTCACCGATACGCTGCGGGACGTCACCGGGCGGGTGAAGGACTGGCAGATGCCCACGATCGGGCGGCTCAGCGTCTTCCGGCAAGAACTGACGGCCGGACATCCGGGAGACCGTCGCCTCATCGTCAGTGATCTCGCCGGTCGTGCAGTAAACGAGGAAAGCTGTATGGAGTCGCTGGATCTCGCTTTGACCATTCTTCCGGACCGACCGGGTGTCACCAGAGCTGTTGTCCTGGTTGCCGGAACGGGGCAGCTCGGTCTCTGGCGCAAGCTTCTGCTGGATCCGGACACCGCCGCTTCTGCTGCGGTGGTGCTGCGCCGCCACGACAGACGCGGCCTCAAGTCCTGGTCCATGCGCAGCGAGATGTTCGACACCGAAGACCGGTTGTCCGGGCTGATGGATGCCACTGGAGGATGGCCCCTGCTGTTGGACAGAGTCGTGGAGGCGCAGGCCAAGTGTCATGACCAGGACCAGGCATTGCGTCGAGTCACTGATGAACTGAAGCAGAAGGGATACGCAGCCGACCTTGTGGACGCTGTTGGGCTCACTGTCGACCCACTGATCGCGGCGGGATACCGCACAGCAATCAAAGAATTCGGTGACGGTTGGTTCAACGACGAGGACTTGGTCACCGCAATTGAACTCGAAGGCATGGAAGAGCGGGAGGCGCTTTGGGTTGCCGCCTGCTTGCAGGCTTTCCAGGTCTTCGACCGGCAAGGTTCACGTCTTAGGCTGGAGCGGGTCGTGCACGACTGTTGGCTGCGAAGCGCCTAGCGATTACCGGAAGTCTGGGTGCCTATCCGACAGCTCAGGTACCCAGAACGGTGATCTCGATCGGTGACTGGCATCCCGAACTCAGCTTTGGCGAAATGCCGGCGGAGACGCAGCTGGTCCCCCTACGGCGCCGTTGCCCGCAAACCGTAGGGCGGGCACAGGTCAGGGGCTGTCGGCAGACAGCCCCTGACCACGTGCTTGTCTACTTACGCAGCTCGACCGTGAAGCCGTGGTCCGTGGAGATGGACCGCGTCTTGATCTCCGTGATCCCGGTCGCGGGGTCCGTGTACCAACCGGACTCGGCCGAGGCGAACGCCGTCGCGGAGTTCAGTCGCTGGAGGCGGTCGCCGTTCATGACCACCTGCGACGGTGCGTCCTCGCCGTGCACGGTGAATCGGTACGCCCGGGTGGCCGGCTTCCCCTCGTAACGTCCCACGCTCGCACCGACCTCGACGGTGGTGCTCGCCCTTCCGCCGGTGGGTGCCTGCACGCGTACGTGTTGCGTGGCCGAGGCGCCCTCGGTGAACTTCCGGGTCACGCCGTCGTCCTCGTACAACGTGTACGTGCTCGTGCCCTGCGGGTACAGGTCGTAGTCCAGCTCGCTCCGGTCCCGGGTCTGCCAGGACGTCGTGCCCTTCGGCCACATCGGCACGATGGAGCCGCCCTTGACGAACAGGGGCAGGGTGTCGAGGGGGGCGTGGTAGCCGTTGACCGTGGTCGGTCCCTCGTACGTCTTCCCCGTCCAGTAGTCGGTCCAGGTGCCCTTGGGCAGATAGATGCCGTTACGGGTGTCGGAGTCCTCGTAGACCGGAGCGACCAGGAAGTCGGAGCCCGCCAGGTACTCGTACTTGGCGTTCGCGCCCAGGGTCTCGGGGTCGTCCGGGTACTCCAGCCACAGCGGACGGACCGAGCCCACGCCGGTCTTCGCGGCCTCGGCGGACAGGGTGTAGAGGTACGGCAGCAGCCGTTCCCGCAGCTGCAGGTACTTGCGGTTGATGGAGGTGTACGGTTCGCCGTCCACCCACGGCTGCTGGTTGATCTTCTTCTTGGTCGTCAGGTCCGTCGCCCAGCCGTCCATCGTCATCAGGGCCGGGAGGAAGGACTTGGCCTGGAGGTCGCGGGCGTACATCTTGGCGTCGTGGCGGTAGATGCTGCCGACGTCACCGGTGTTGTAGGCGATGCCGGACATGGTAGCGCCGGCGTACGTCGGGATCTGCCAGCGGACGAAGTCCCACGACAGGGACTGGTCGCCACTCCACAGGACACCGCAGCGCTGCGCGCCCGCCCAGGAGACGGGCAGCCAGACGAACCCGCGGGCGTCGCTGTTCTCCTCGATTCCGGACTTGGCCTTGTCGCAGGCGTCCAGCGCCATGCCGTATCCCTGGCCGACCCAGGCGACGTCGAGCTTCGCTACCCGCTGGCCCGCCTTCACCTGGTCGGCGAGCTTGTCCAGGCCGTTCTGGGTCCACAGGCCCAGCTGGGCGTTGTGGTCCTGGAGGCCTTTGGCGGTCTCCGACAGGTTCTCGTAACCGCAGCCGTAGCCGTCGTTGACGAGCATCCAGCCCAGTGGCATCTGGTTCTGCGTGTAGCTGTCGGCGACCTTCAGTGCGTCCAGGGTGTGGCGCTCGCCCTGGTTGGCGTTGTGCAGGTAGCAGTCGGCGTCACCGGGTTCGAGGCCGTAGACCGGCGGCATGAACGGCTTGCCGACCAGGGCGGTGTACTTGCCGATCACCTCCTTCGCGTCCCCGATGAAGTAGTACGCGTCGAGGCGCCGTTCCTGCTGACCGGTCTGGACCGGGGAGCCGAAGTGGTAGACGCCGGGCGCGAAGGTGTTGCGGTAGACGCCGTAGCCGGCACTGGAGAGGTAGAAGGGCTGGGAGTTGTTGTAACCGCCCTCGTTCCAGTTGGTGTTGTTGGCGACGTAGACCGTCTTGTCGCGGTGCGAGAAGCTGCCGTTCTGCTCGCCGCCGCCGAAGAACTGCTCGTCGGCGCCGCGCTCCAGGCTCTGCCGCATTCCCCCGGTGGACCAGCGCAGCGGCTTGTCCTCCTGCCAGATACGGGTCCGGTTGTCGGCCTTGTAGAGGCCGAAGCGCAGCGGCTTCTTGTAGACGCGGAGCACGGCGTCGGGGGAGCGGATCCCGTAGTAATCGCCCTTGTCGAAGGTGCTGGTGTGCTTCTGCAGAGTGGGTTGCTTGCGGATGATCGCTGAGCCGGCCGGGTCGGTGAACTCGCCGGAGGGCGTGGCCTGGAGGCGTAGTTGACCGCCGATCAGAAAGTCGGCCCTCGCCTTGAGTTCTCCGGCCTCGATGGAATAGCTGCCGTTGCTCCCGCCGAAGGAGGTGAGGTTTCCCGAGTCGGTCGTCTCCGGCAGATACGCCTTGCCGGTGAAGGAGTTGTCGGTGACGTCGTACGGCACGACGATCACGTGGTACGTCCCCTCGGCCCGGGGGATCACCGTGGCCTCGGGGTCGGCCGTGCCCGCGCTGGAGGCGACCTGCTTGCCGGCGGAGTCGTAGATGTACATGTCGAAGTCCTCGGCGGGCTTCTGCCACTCTATGGAGATCGGCACCCCACCCTCCGGGTTGTCGTCCCAGTAGCCCTCGGGTGTCGACACGGTGAGGTCGAAGCGGTCGCAGACCTTGTTGTCCGGGTCGTCGGCGGCGGGCGGACACTCCTTGGGGCCGCCGACCGTCCCCTTGGGGTAGACGGGGCTCTGCCAGGTGACGCTCTTGTGGATTTCGTCGAGCACGGCGCTCGCGGGGGTCGCCGCGTGGGCGGACTCGGCCGGGGCGCCGAGCAGGGCGGCGGCCAGGGCGGCGACGAGACCCGTCGTGGCCAGGGCGGTCCAGCGGGACCGGTGTTGAAGTCTTCGCACGGGATGCATCCCTTTCGAACCAAGCACTGGATGTTTGCAAATGCTTGAACATGCGTGAAATCGCGCAACTTCTCGCGCGAGGATTCACCCTCACGCGGGCGCATGTCAACGGTCCGGGGGTGGGACGGTCGGCTGCGGTGAAGAAGCGGTACGCAGGGGAGTGCGCGCCTCTTGTGATCAAATAGGCCCCGCCGTCCGCTTTTTGTGATCACCAAAGTGTCGAGAACGGTCGCGATTGGCGCCTAAAGCTGCACTCAACCTCCCTATAGTGGTGCCGCGTTGATCGTGGGTCCGCAACGCGAAGCCGCCGCCACAGGAGTCAGTTCGATGACGCGCCTCTCGTCTGCCGTGCCCGCACCCGACCCCGGGACGCCCACCACCGGCGGCTGTCCTGTACGGCACGGATCGGCCGCCGTGCCACTCAGCGGTCCCGAATTCCATACCGAGCCCCAGGCCCTCTACCGCACCATGCGACGTGACCACGGGCCTGTCGTACGCGTCGAGCTGCCCGGCGGTTTCCCCGCCTGGCTGGTCATCGGATACCGGGAACTCCACCAGGTCACCAGCGACGGCGAGTTGTTCCCCCGCGACGTCGGACTCTGGAACCAGTGGGAGCACATTCCCGAGGACTGGCCACTCCTCCCGATGGTCGGTCGTCCCATGCCGTCGATCTACTTCACCGCGGGCGCCGAGCACCGCCGTCACGCCGACATGGTGGGGCCCGCCCTGGAGGGTGCGGACCCGTTCGAAATCCGGCGTCACTGCGAGGAGTTGGCCGACCGGCTCGTCGACTCCGTCTGCACGCGGGGCACGGCCGATCTGGTGGCCGAGTTCGCCGAGCCACTGCCCGTCCTGGTCCTCGCCAGGCTCGTCGGTTTCCCGGACGCGGAGGGAGCGGACATCGCGCAGGTGCTGAAGGATCTCGCCGACGGCGGTCCCGAGGCGCAGAGTGCACACATGCGGTTCGGGGAGCACATGCAGCGGCTGGTCGCGGCCAAGCGTGCCGTGCCCGGAGACGACGTGACCTCCAGGATGCTGGCGTACCACGAGCCGTTCACCGACGAGGAATACGTCCTCGACCTGATGGCCATCACCGCCGCCGGACATCTGACCACGGCCGACTGGATCAGCAACTCCCTGCGGCTGATGCTCACCGACGACCAGTTCGCCGACTCCCTGGCCGGCGGCCTGCACAGCGTGGCCGAAGCGATGAACGAGGTTCTCTGGGAGGAGAGCCCGACCCAGATCCTCGCCGGCCGCTGGGCCGCCCGCGACACCCGGCTCGCCGGCCGGGACATCCGCGCCGGGGACATGCTGCTCCTCGGCCTCGGGGCGGCCAACTCCGACCCGCACGTACGGCAGCACATCACCGCCGACGGAATGTCCGGCCAGAGCGGCAACAGCGCCCACCTGGCTTTCAGTTACGGCGAGTACCGCTGCCCGTTCCCCGCGCAGGAGATCGCCGAGACCATCGCCCGGACCGGCATCGAAGTGCTCCTCGACCGGTTGCCCGACCTCGCCCTCGCGGTACCCGCGAAGTCGCTCGTCCGGCGGCAGTCCGCCTTCCTGCGGGGGATGACCTCGCTGCCCGTCCGGTTCACGCCCGTACGCATGACAGGAGACTTCTCTTGAACTGTCCTCACGCCGCCGCCCACGAGGCCACCCCAGGGGGCGGGACCGTGGTCATCGACCCCATGGTCCAGGACCTGGACGGGGAGACGGCGCGCCTGCGCGACGCCGGGCCGCTCGCCAGGATCGAGCTGCTCGGAGTCCCTGCCTGGACCGTCACCCGGCATGCCGAGGCACGTCAACTACTCGTCGACCCAAGGCTGGTGAAGGACCTCGACGCCTGGGGGCTCTGGCAGAGCGGTGCCGTGACGCATGACTGGCCGCTGATCGGCATGATCGATGCGGGGCGGTCCATGTTCACCGTGGACGGCGAGGCACACCGGCGGCTGCGCACCAAGACCTCCCAGGCGATCACACCACGCCGGCTGGAGGCCATCCGCCCGGACATCGAGAAGTTCACCGAGGAGCTGCTGGACGCCCTGGCCGAGCAGGGCAAGGACGGCGTCGTCGACCTCAAGTCCGTGTTCGCCCAGCCGCTGCCCATGCGGGTGGTCGGCATGTTGATGGGTGTGGACGAAGCCGAACACCCCATGCTGACGAAGAGGTACAAGGCCTTCTTCTCCATGCTCACCCCGCACGAGGAGCGGCTTGCCCTGCTCGCCGAGCTGGACGTCTTCTACGCGGCGCTCGTCCGCAAGAAGACAGCGGAGCCGACGGACGACCTCACCAGTGCGCTCATCCTGGCCGACGAGGGCGGAGAACCGCTCACCGAGGAGGAAGTGGTCGGCAACCTCAAGGCCATGGTGGCGGCAGGCCACGAGACCACCATCGGGCTGATCCTCAACGCCGTACGGGCCCTGCTCGCCCACCCCGAGCAGCTGCATATGGTGCTCGACGGCGAGATTCCGTGGGACACGGTGATCGAGGAGACGCTGCGCTGGGACACCCCCACCACCCACCTGCTGATGCGGTTCGCCACCGAGGACATCCAGGTCGGCGACCAGGTGATCGCCAAGGGGGAGGGCGTCGTCATCTCCTACCGGGTCATCGGCCGCGACGTCGAACAGCACGGCCCGGACGCCGACGCCTTCGACATCACCCGGCCCACACCGATCCGCCACATGACCTTCGGTCACGGCCCGCACATCTGCCCCGGCGCGGCACTCTCCCGGGTCGAGGCGGGGATCGCCCTGCCCGCACTGTTCAGCCGCTTCCCCGGGCTGAGGCTCGCCGTGCCGGACGAGGAGCTCCGCAAGCTGCCGGTGATGACACAGAACGACATGGAGTCCTTCCCCGTGCTGCTGAACGGCTGAACGGGGGATAGTGCGGGCCGCCCGCCGTCGTCCCGCCTCTCGGGGGGACGGGGGGCGGCCCACACAGAACTCGGCAGTGGTGAGCGATATCTGACCATGCGTCGACCATGGCGGTCAGTGGGTTAGGGTTTCTCGTAGGTCATGAGTTCCAGTGCGCAGCCCCGGCTGGCTGGACGGCACCCCGCTCCGCTGCGGGTGCTCCGGGTGACGACCTGCCCCGTGCACGACGTACGGGGAACAGCGGACCACCGGGGTGTGAGCGTCCGGGGTCCACGATCCCGGGAAGGCGATTCCTCACCATGCTCCCCGATCTCTTCCGTACCGATGGATGCTCCCGGTACAGCCCCGGTCATCATCTGCACTGGATCCACGCCAAGAAGTGCAGCCAGGAGCCGGGCCAGGCCGTGGAACTCCTGCTGACCTCGGACGATGTCCGTGACGACGGGTGGGTCGGGCTGCGCCCCGCGTTCGACTACGCCGAGGAGCTGCCCGATGTGTGGATGCACGCTCCGCACGTGCTCCGGGAGCTGCTCACCGAGCACCGCGGACGGGTGTTCTGGCTGCCGCGCTGGCACGCCCTGCGGATCGAGCACCAGGGCGACGCGGCGGTGGGGCTGGTGAACGTCGGCTTCGAGAGCGGGGCGCTGTGCGCCACCGATGCGCCCGGTTCGCGGCAGGCTCGTGGGGGCGTCGCGTACGGCTTGTAGCCGCGCGCCTTGTACGGCGGGTGGCCCGACCGTCCGCCGGTTGGGCCACGGGGCGGGTGCGTGCGTGTGTGATGCATTGACGGGAGAAGTGTTCGATTCGGCGCTGAACACGCCGGGACCTCAGGCCGGTCACCCGGCCGTTCGTTCGGCGGGGGTCGCCAGCACGCCCGAGGCGTCCCCGAGCCAGCCTCGTTCGCGTGCCAGCAGCGCGATCTGGAAGCGGGTCCGCGCGCCGAGGAGTTCGGCGGTCTCGCTGATGTGCTTCTGGATCGTTCGTCGGCTCAGCCCCAGGACCCGGGCGATCGCGTCGTCCGTCAGACCTGCGCACATCAGGGAGAGGATGTCGCGCATCCGTCCCGGAGGCTGGCCGTCCGGTTCTGCCGCAGTGATCGCCGGCCGACCGGGGACGTTGTCCAGCGACACCGGGGTCGCCCGTTCCCAGACGCTTTCGAAGAGCGCGGTGAGCACGTCGAGAAGCGTGGCCGAGTGCACGATGAGTGAACCCGCGGACGGATCCTCCTGCCGCAGCGGCATGATGCCGACCGTCGCATCGAACACCACCAGTTTCATCGGGAGCCCGGCCAGCAGCCGCAGTTCCCCGCCCCGGGCTGTGCCGCTCAGGGCGGTGCGCAGCGAAACGGTGTCCGTCATCCCGTCGGTGTCGTACACCGACCGGAGCCGTACTCCGTCGGGCACCGGCACCTCGAGGGTCGGCCGCGCGTCCGAAACAGTTGCGGGGTCAGTCGGCACCGAGGTGCGGTCAAGCACCGCGGACCGGGTGACGTACGGAGGTTTGGCGAGGTGGAGCACCTCGTGCCGACTGGACGCGAGCAGCTGCGCGTAACGCACCCCCACCTGCTCGGCGCTCTCCACCACCTCGAACAGGTCGGAAGTGACCCGACGGTGCGACGCCGAGCGGTATGCCTCGTGCAACCGCTCCATGTACAGCTCCGCCCGCGCCAGTTCCTGCCGCCTCTGGGCCAGCAGCGAACCGAGGGTGGAGCGGGGCGGGCCCGCGCTCCAGCGCGTGGGCCGGTCACCGACGCGGATGACCAGGTGTTCGTTCTCCAGTGCCTGTAGGGCGCGTTCGGCGGCTGCCGGGGTGGCCCCGAGCGCTTCGGCGACCGCCTCGCTGCTCAGCTCCGGCCGCGTGACCAGGCATTCGAGTACCCGGCCGGCCAAGACGCCCAGACCGGTCCCGGCCCACGGCACATCCGATGACACCGCCACAGCTGTCCCCCTTTTCGGTGTGCCGAGGCCGATCGTACGCGGCGGTGTCGGCCGGAGGGATCACGCGCTCGTTACATCCCCGTACGGCCTGGGCGCACCCGTTCCGTCCTGGCTGTTCCTGTTCTCATCTGCGCAGTTGCGCGAACCCGCCGTCCGGACCTCCTTGCCCGACGGATCGCGCGCCGGACAGGGTGATCACAAGCCGCCGACGCGACGGTGCGTCGAAGCCCTGTTCGGTCACTCGGGACCCAGTCGAGACATGTCGGCACGTGGGAGACATTCATGCCACAGCTCAACCCCGCACCGATGCGCGGGAGGCGGACCTCCGGGCTCGTCGCCGTGTTCGGCGCCGCCGGCCTGCTTGCGGCGGTGACACCGGCCCGGGCGGCCGCACCCGACGCGACGCCCGTCGCCGAGGTGGTGCCCGGCACGATCACCGGGACACATGCCGACGCCAACGCCGGTCTTCCGGTCCTCCGTACGCCTCCGCGGGCACCGGCCGAAAGGTCGTCCGGATCGACGGCACGACCAGCGACACCGATCTGGTGACACGGTCCCGCCCCGCCGGGAACTGCGGCTGAGCCGCACCACCTACGGCGACCGCCGGACCCCCGCCGGTGGCCGCCCCCGACTTCGATCGTCCGACCTTTCGTCGGAACAAGTGAGTTGGTGCCGCAGCGCCCCAAAGGTCCATGTCTTCGCCGCATGGCCAAGCGCTCGCACACCGCCTTGTCCGACAACAGGAAGGCCGACAGCGCCGACGATGTCCTGGGGCAGCGCGAGCCGCTTCAGCCGATAGCCGGCCGCGGCCCCATCTTTCGCTGCCCTCGCAGAGGGCGGTGGCAAATTCCGTCCCGATCACTGCCGGTGCGAGCGCGACGACCCACACCCGCGTCGCATCGCACACCGTCACGTCGGAGGCACTTCCAGCCTCTGGTTCCCCACCCCCGCCGGCCGTCACCACACGTCCGGACAGAAGGAGATACAGCAATGCCGAACAACCTCCGTAACAACAGGGCCACATCGCCTCAGGAACCCCATTCCTCCCCTCGTGGAACCTCCACATACGGGCGCGTCGCGGCAACTGCGGCCGTCGCTGTGGCCGCGCTCATCGTTTCGGCCCTCCCCGCCTCGGGCACCGTCTCCGCCCCGGTCGGTACGGATCAAGCACCACGGCAGATATCGGCGGAGCCCCGACCCGGTGCCAGGGCCGTCGCGCTGTCCCCCACGCAGCGCAGGAAGCTGCTCGAGGCCGCGACCGACGCTCGTGCCATCACGGCCCGTTCACTGAAGCTGGGCGATCGGGAGGAGCTGATACCCAAGGATGTCGTCAAGGACGCCGACGGCACCGTGCACACCCGCTACGAGCGCACCTACGCCGGCCTGCCCGTCATCGGCGGCGACCTGGTGGTCCACGAGCAGGGCGCGGCTCGTACCGTCACCAAGGCCTCGGACGCCAAGGTGTCGGTGCCGACGACCGAGGCCGCCGTCACGGCCGCGACGGCGAGGAAGTCCGCCCTGGCCGCCGCGAAGAACGAGAAGACCCGGGACGCGACCCCGAACGGTTCATCGAAGCTGGTCGTCTGGCTCGGGGACGAGAAGCCCACGCTCGCCTGGCAGTCCGTCGTCAGCGGCGTCCAGGAGGACGGCACCCCGAGCAGTCTGAGCGTGGTGACCGACGCCACGACCGGCAAGCAGCTCCAGAGTGTCGAGCAGATCCGCACCGGCACCGGCCACAGCCAGTACAGCGGCCAGGTGGAGATCGGCACCGTGCACAACGGCAGCCTCTACGAGCTGACCGGCCCCGAGCGCGGCGGCCACAAGACGTACGACCTGACCGGCGTCAGCGGCAACGGCGCTCTCGTCACCGACGACAACGATGTCTGGGGCGACGGAACGACGGCCGACCGCCAGACCGCGGCCGTGGACGCCGCCTACGGCCAGCGGCAGACCTGGGACTTCTACCACGACCGGTTCGGCCGCAACGGCATCGCCGACAACGGTGTCGGGGCCGCCTCCCGGGTCCACTACAGTGACGCATACGCCAACGCCTTCTGGAACGACGGCTGTTTCTGCATGACCTACGGCGACGGCCTGAACAACGCCAAGCCGCTCACCGAACTCGACATCGCCGCCCACGAGATGACTCACGGCGTCACCTACGCCACCGCGAATCTGACCTACTCCGGTGAGTCCGGCGGCCTGAACGAGGCCACCAGCGACATCATGGGCACCTCCGTGGAGTTCTTCGCCGACAACCCCTCCGACGTGCCCGACTACATGATCGGCGAGCTCGCCGACGTCCGCGGCACCGGCAAGCCGCTGCGCTACATGGACCAGCCTTCCAAGGACGCCTCCGTCAAGGGCACCTCGCAGGACTACTGGACGCCCGAATCGAGGAAGCTCGACCCGCACCTCAGCTCCGGCGTGGCCAACCACTTCTTCTACCTGCTCGCCGAGGGCAGCGGGAAGAAGACCATCAACGGCATCGCCTACGACAGCCCCACGTACGACGGCCTGCCGGTCGTCGGTCTCGGCCGGCGCGACGCGACCGCCGTCTGGTACCGGGCGCTGACGCTCTACATGACGAGCACCACCGACTACGCGGGCGCCCGGACCGCCACCCTCCAGGCCGCCGCCGACCTGTTCGGCCAAACCAGCGACGCCTACGAGGCCGTCGGCAACGCCTGGGCGGCCGTCAACGTCGGCGCCCGCTATGTGAACCACATCGCCGTGATCGCCCCCTCCACGCGGAAGTCGGCCGTCGGCCAACCGACCAGCCGCCGGATCGAGGCGACGAGCTCCCGGCCGGGCCGCCTCACGTACTCCGCGGAAGGGCTGCCCCAGGGCCTTTCCATCAACGCCGAAACGGGCCTGATCACCGGCACTCCGAGGAAGGCCGGCGACTTCGCGGCGGCCGTCACCATCAAGAACTCTCCGACGGTCAAGCGCACGGTGCGATTCGTGTGGACCGTCCTTGCCTCCGGCGGTGACTTCTTCGTCAACCCCGCCCGGTTCGACATCCCCAACTGGAAGTCCATCGAGTCAGCGCTCATCGTCAGCGGCCGCAAGGGCAACGCCCCCAGTGACCTCAAGGTCACGATCGACCTCTACCACCCGTGGGTCGGCGGTCAGGTGATCAGCCTGGTCAGCGAGAACGGCACGGAGATCCCGGTCAAGAACTGGTACTGGGACACCGGCGAGGGCGAGCTGCACACCACCTACACGGTCGACGCGTCGGCGGTCCCCGCCAACGGCACCTGGAAGCTCCGGGTCCAGGACGACACCCCCGGCATCTTCACCGTCGACCCCGGCTACCTCGACAGCTGGAGCCTCACCTTCTGACCGTTCTTCTCCGCCGCACCGCCCACACCCGCCGCGCCCGGTCAGCCGGGCGCGGCGGTACGTATTTCCCCCTGCCGGCGGCCGGTCGGCGAGGCTGGGGTGATGGGCTTCCCGAGCGCTTTTCGGGGCGACGGGTCCGGGGACCACTGGTCCGTCATGCCATGCGGAACCCGGACCGAACCGGCGGTCATGACGCGGCAGCCGATGTTCCCGGTCAGGTACGGGGAGATGGGGGAGAGGTCCTCGGGGTCGCGTGGCTCTCCTTCTGGAACCGGCGTACTCACCCCAGGACGGCCGGCGCCCTCCATGTGCCGCTCTGGGCGACCGGTCCGCGCGCGGAGCTCACTCCGCGCGACAGGCGATTCGACCGGCGCCGGGCACGACGTGAATCAGCACCCGCGCAGACTTCCGGAAGCACGGCAACCATGTCGCAGCCCGGCGGCAACTACTGCCTGAGCGCCACCCCCCACCCGGACGGGACGGTTCAGGCCATGACAGGAAGGACGACCGCTTCGCCGGGAACCGGAACACCGGACCGGGTGCCGGATCCGCGAGCAGCGACCGGCCGCAGCTCACGGACGACCAGGCCACGGGGCAGGAGATCGCCGACTGGCTGGGCAGCTGGACGCCGTCGGCCTCCTGAAAGGGGTTGTGAGCTGCTGTCGGTTTGCTGAGCTGAAGTGAGTTGTGGTGAGCGGGAGTGAGTCCTGTCGGTGGGTTTGCGGGGGGTGGGAACGGGGGTTCTGGGGTCGAATGGGTGACCTTGGTGGCTGTTGCTCGTTGGGCTGGGTGGCAGGTGTTCGGCCTTGCGGGAGGGGGGTGATGTGGTGGGTGGTGTGCGGGAGTTGGCGGCGTCCTTCGTGGTGTCCGGGCCTGCGGGGGTGGCGATCCGGGACCGCCTCAAGCACCTCACCCCCCAGGACGAGAAAGTCCTGCGCGCGGTCGGTGAGCACCAGGGTGCGCTCGCTTCCCGTGATCTCAAGACTCGCTGCGCGGACGGTCTGGATCACAGCACCGATGCGTGGGCGGCGCGTAAGCGGGAGCTGACGAAGGAGTCGTCGTCCAGGATCGCCGGGGCCATCACGAGGGCCACCCACGATCAGTGGGGACTCGCCCGGCGTTGCCAGGCCGCGCACGTCCGTGTCCTCGACGCGGGTATCAAGATGGTTCGGCATCGGCTGTCCCTCCCGATCGGGGAGAAGGGCACCAAGCGCGCGGCGGGCGGTTACCGGTCGAAGGGCGAGTGGTTCCGCAAGTCCCGTCGCCTCGCGATGCTGGAAGACCGGCACGCCGCTGCCGTCCGTGACTGGCAGGCCGGACGGGTGCGGGTGGTGCGGGGCGGTAAACGGCTCCTCAACACCCGCCACCACCTCACCCAGGCCCAGCTCACCGAGGACCGGTGGCGGCAACGGTGGGAGGCGGAGCGCTGGTTTCTTGCCGCTGACGGTGAGTCGGGGAAGCGGTTCGGGAACGAGACGATCCGTGTCACCCCGGACGGCGAGGTGTCGATCAAACTGCCTGGCCCGCTCGCGCACCTGGCCAACGCCCGGCACGGCCGGTACACCCTCACCGCCACCGTGGCGTTCGCGCACCGGGGCGCGGAGTGGGCCGACCGTATCGAAGCGAACCGGGCCGTCGCCTACCGCATCCACCTCGACGTGGGCCGTGGCCGCTGGTACCTCACCGCTTCCTGGCAACGCCCCGTCGTGAAGACGGTCCCGCTCGCCGCCGCCCGCACCCAGGGTGTGATCGGCGTCGACACCAACGCCGACCACTTCGCCGCCTACCGCCTGGACCGGCACGGCAATCCGGTCGGTGACCCGCACCGCTTCCCCTACGACCTGTCCGGTTCGGCCGCTCACCGCGACGCCCAGATCCGCCACGCCCTGACCGGGTTGATCAACTGGGCGGTGCGTGCCGGGGTCGCCGCGATCGGCATCGAAGACCTCGACTTCACCACCGAGAAGACCCGCGAGAAACACGGCCGCAAGAAGCGGTTCCGGCAGCTGATCTCCGGCATCCCGACCGCCAAGCTCAAGGCCCGGCTGGTGTCGATGGCCGCCGAACAGGGGCTCGCGATCGTTGCGGTCGACCCGGCCTACACCTCCATGTGGGGTGCCCAGCACTGGCAGGAACCGCTGGCCACCTCCCACCGCACGATGTCCCGTCACGATGCCGCCGGTATCGCGATCGGACGACGTGCCCTCGGGTACCCGATCCGGCGACGGACGGCACCGCCCCCGCACGACCGGAGTGATCGTGCGGGGCATCGGACCGTCCAGGCCGGACCAGGTGGCCGGGGGCGTGAGGGAACCCGCCCACCCACAACGGATCACGCCCCTGGAGGCGTGCCGCCGAGCGGGAAGCGAACGCGGGAACCCAGTGCATCCAACACCGTTCGGGATGCGCGCAGTACGCAGCGGTGGGTCCAGGACTCACTTATGCGCACTGGTTAGGAACGGTGTCCGCGCTGCGCCGACCCGTGTGCTCGCGGGCGCGGGCGGCCTATCGTGGGGGTTGGCGCCCCGCCCCGGCGCCCGTCCGGTATTGCCGTGTCGAAGCGCTTCGACACCACCTCTGGACACGCTCTGCGAGCGGAGCTACTCTCACACTGCTGTGCATGTCACAGCCAGAAATGGGTGCAGTCGAAGCGCTTCGCCCTCTGCTCTTGATCCGCTGTCGATCCCTTGTCCGTGCCCCTCGATCCACTGTCGTCCTGTGATGGAGAGCTGAATGGTCACCCTTGCCGAGGTCGCCCAGCACGCCGGAGTGTCCGCGAGCACGGTGAGCTATGTCCTCAGTGGGAAGCGGTCCATCTCCATGTCCACCCGGGAGCGGGTGGAGCGAAGTATTCAGGAGCTCGGGTACCACCCCAACGCCGGGGCCCGCGCCCTCGCGAGCAGCCGGTCCAACATCATCGCGCTCATGGTGCCGCTGCGCACCGACATGTATGTGCCCGTGATGATGGAGATCGCCATCGCCGTCGCCACCACCGCCCGCACCCACGGATACGACGTCCTGCTCCTCACCGGGGAGGAAGGTCCGACGGCGGTGCGGCGGATCGCGGGCAGCTCGCTCGCCGACGCCATGATCCTGATGGACGTGGAACTGCAGGACGAGCGGCTGCCGCTGCTGCGCGAGACCGACCGGGCCGCCGTGCTGATCGGTCTGCCCGCCGACACCGACGGACTGACCTGTGTGGACCTCGACTTCGAGGCGACAGGAGCGCTCTGCGTGGAGCACCTCGCCGGGCTCGGACACCGTGAGATCGCTGTGATCGGCGAGGCGGCGGCGGTGTACGAGCGGCACACCGGGTTCGCCGAGCGGACGGTGGACGGCGTGCGGGCGAAGGCGCAGGAGGCAGGGGTGCGGGTGCTGCACCGGTCCTGCGAGGGCGGGTACGCGGCGATGGCCCAGACCCTGGCCCGGATCTTCGACGAACGGCCCGGCACCAGCGGGTTCATCGTGCAGAACGAGGCGGCCGTCGAGCCTCTGCTCAATCTGTTGCGGCAGCAGGGACGGGCGGTGCCCGAGGACGTGTCGGTGGTCGCGATCTGCCCGGAGCAGGTGGCCTCCCAGGCCTCGGTGCGTCTCACCTCGGTCGCCATACCGGCGCAGGAGATGGGGCGGCGCGCCGTCGAGCAGGTCGTGGCGAAGCTCGGCGGGCGCGGAACGGACGAAGTCGAGCTTCTGGCACCGGAGTTGACGGTGCGGGCGAGCACCGGGCCGGCTCCGGATTGATCGGTGCGGTGTGTTTGACCCGTTCGGGTGGCCGGTTCGCCGGTGTTGCGCGGTACGCAGCGGGGCTGTAGCGAAAATGGAGGTCAACGGGCCCGGAAATGAATCTGGTTGCTGGAGATTCGACGTGATAACTTCGCGATCGGTTGTGGAGGGAGTACCGGCTCGGCGGGGGATGGTCGGTGGTGGCATACGTGCCGCAGAGGCCGGGCGAGGCCGATGCTTATCTGATCGGGGCGCTGGTCAACGAATTATGTGCGCTGGACTGCGTGCGCGATCCTGATCAGTGCGTTCAATTCGTGTCATTCGTCGGGATGCAGCTCGGCGCGGAGGTCACCTACCTGCGGAAGAATCCGCGGGTCGACATGCTCTCTCTCGTCATGGACGTGCTGAAGCGCGATGGAGGTCTCGATGCGCTCATCTTCGGCGTGAGCGTCGTCGCCGGTCCCGAGGACTCGGCCCGGTTGGCCCGGCTGACGGGAAGCGGATGGTCGGGTGGGCCCGTGCCGGAACTGCCACCGGAATTCGACGACGCCGCGGTGCAGGAGATTCGGCGGCTGCTTGCCGAGGTGCGGGGCAGCGACGACGGCCGTCTGCACGCGGTCCTCAACCACGAGCTGGGTGTCGACGTTCCCTACGGGCAGTCCCCCTCCCAGCGCTTCGACTATCTGTGCGAGGTCAACACCCAGGCCGACGGATTACCCCCGGCCCTCGTCCTCGTCGAGATCCTCGCGGTCGAGCAGCAACCGGCACTCCGCGAGAAGCTCAGGGAGTGGTCGGACCGGTGGGCCCGGGAGGCCGGCCCGGAGGCCGTGAGGGGTCTGGACGACCGCAGGCGCGCGATCGCGGCTCTGCCGAGGACCGACCCCGAAGTGCCACGTTGTCTCGTCGTGATGGTGGAGCCCGCCGATGACGGTTCGGCCGATATCTACGTACGGCATTGGGTCAATGCGGCGCCGGGCTACTGGGAGCCGGTCGCCGGAGACGTGGAACGCGCGACCACCGACACCCTGGCGACAGCGGTAGAGCGTGCCATCAGCCGCGGTGAGGCGCGCTGGGAGGATGTGGCGGAGACCGAGAACGACGCGCCCGTGCAGGTCGAGTTCGTACTACCGTTCCAGTTCCTCAATCACGACATGGCCCGGCTCGAACTGGGTACACGGACTCGTGACCCGCTGCCGATCGGTCTTCGCTACCATATTCACCTGCGGAGCCTCGAGCGCATGAGAACCCGTGACCCCGGGCAGCTGAGGCGGTGGCGGGCCCGTTGGCGTCGGCTCAAAAAGACCGGTGTAGCCGAGGCGTACCGCTGGCACGGCGAGGAGAGCGGGCAACTCGACCGCTGGCGTGCGACGCTGGCATCGGAGCCACGTCTGACCGCGGTCATACTCGATGTTCCCGCACTGCCCGGCCGCGGTCTGGAAGCACTCATCGCCGCAATCACCGAGGGAGTGGGCCTTGCAGCCTGGGACCGCAGACCGGACAGCCCCGACCTGGCGGGCGAGGTGCTGACCTTGCTGCTCGCCCACACCCCTTCGCAACTACCGGCGAAAGTAAGTCAGTTACGTAAAGAAGCCGAGGGAATGGGTCGCGGCTCCTTGTTCGTGGGAAGACATCTTGCGTTTTTCTGGGACGACCCCAACCGCTTGGTCGACTGTGAGGAGTTGACGGCATGACCGAGCAGGACTCGGCATCGCGGCCTGTCACGCCCCCCTCCTGGAGGGTGTTCCACGCAACGGGACAGGCCCCCGCAGGGGAGCTGCCGGGGCTTCCGTCGCCGCCGCCCTGGAGAGTGTTCTCCGGAAGTCCTCTGCAGCAGGCTCCGCCCGACGACGCACAGTCCGCGCTGCGCCGCCTCGGTATCGTGCAGGAGGGCCCCCAATTACGCGGCGAGGAGATCGACGCGGTCAACGCCGCGCTCCTGCTGCGCCGCCCGTTGCTGGTCACCGGCCCACCCGGGGTCGGCAAGTCGACCCTCGCCTATCTGGTCGCGCGGGAACTGGGGCTCGGCCGAGTGCTGCCCTGGAGCATCGTGAGCCGCACGACTCTGCGCGGTGGTCTGTACGAGTACGACGCCATCGGGCGGGCGCAGGCCATCGCGGCCTGGCGTGCCGGAGGGAACGCAGGGGCGGACGCCCCGGGCAGTGCCCCAGCTCTCGGGGACTTCCTGACCCTCGGCCCGCTGGGAACAGCTCTCCTCGCGTACGCACGTCCCCGCGTCCTGCTCGTCGACGAGCTCGACAAGAGCGATATCGACCTGCCCAACGACCTGCTCCATGTGCTGGAGAACGGCAGTTACGAGATCCCGGAACTGGTGCGGGCCGGTGCGGCGGACGTATCCGTCTTCACCGACGACCCCCACAGCCGGGCCGTCATCGAGTCCGGCCGGGTCGAGTGCGCGGAGTTCCCCGTCGTCGTGATCACGAGCAACGGTGAACGCGAATTCCCGGCCGCCTTCCGTCGACGCTGTCTGCCCCTGGAGATGCGCCCGCCCAGCCGCGAGCAGCTCGTCTCCATCGTCGTCAGCCATCTGCACCAACGGCCCGAAGGGATAGAGGCACTCGTGGACGACTTCGTACGGCGCCTGGACGGCGGCGGCACGCAGTCGGTCGATCAGCTGCTGAACGCCGTGCAACTCACCACGGCTCACGGACTCCGGGCCGACAGCGACGGGCGTAAACTCATCGAGATGCTTCTCCGCGACCTCTCGAAAGGCCGCTGATGAACGGCTCGCCACGGGAACGCGCCCCGGACTCGACGGCCACGTCGAGTGGCACCGTCACCCATGACACGGACGGCGACGCGAGCTGGCGGGACCTCGGCGACGGTCTCTGGCTGGCGGCGGCATGGCGTCGGGCGGGCCGGTCCTCCCACGGGGAGACGGACAGCACCCCGGCGCTCTTATCCGACGACGAGCCGACCCTCCCCGATGTCGCGGCTCCTCCTTCGGAACAGGGGTCGCCGGAAGCCGTGCCCGCCGGGGGCATGACAGGCGTGGACGCCCGAGATCTCGTGCTGCGCACGATCGAGGAGGCCCGGGGCAGTCTGCCGGAGGCCGTGCTCCCGAGGGCGGTGCGTCCTGCACGGCGCGTGGTGCCGCTGCGCCTGGCCAAGGCCCTGCGCGAGCTCGGCCGGCGCGTCCCTTCGCGCCACCTGAACCGTCTCGACGAGGCACGCACCGCCGAGAACGGCCTGATCGACGGATTGTGGATCCCCTACCTCGAACCGGTCCAGGAGCGCGCCTTCGATCTGATGCTGCTCGTGGACAGCGCGCCCACCATGCCCGTATGGGGCAGCACCGTGAGCCAGCTGGCCGATGAGGCGGTGCGCAGCGGCGCGTTCCGGGACGTCCGTACGGCCGATGTCTCGCTGCCCGGCGGAGCGGCGCCGGTCCTGCGCTGGCCGGGCAACCGGCAGGCCGACCCCGCGGAGCTGCTCGACGGCCGCGGGTCACGGCTCTTCCTCGTCGTCACCGACGGGCTGGCGCCCAGCTGGGCGGAGCGCGGGGCCGACGAACTGCTGGGAAGGCTCTCGGCGGCCGGCCCCACGGCACTCGTCCATCTGCTGCCTCCGTATCTGCGCCACCGATCCTCGGTCTACCCCTTCCGGGCCCGGCTGGACGCAGCGGGATTCGGCGCCCTCAACCGGCACTTCCTGTGCCATCCCGCGCACGGCGTACCCGAGCATGCCCACGCCCTGCCCGATGCGGGTGACGGATCCGTCGCCGTACCCGTCCTCAGCCTCCGCCCTGGTTCGTTCCGGGCCTGGGCCGATCTCGTCACCGGCGAACGCGGCACACGACGAGCGCTGCCGGTGGTCCTGGCCGGAGCCATGGCCAAGGGCGTGTCCGCACCCGGTCTGCGGACCCCCAGGATCGACGGCCCCCGCGCGGCGGCGGACGCGGTACGGAGATTCGTCGCGTTGGCCAGTCCGCTCGCCCGCCAGCTGGCCGTGCTGCTGGCCGTGGCGCCGATGCGCTTCGACATCATCGAGGAGCTGCGCGACCGGGCCTTTCCCGAGTCCGGCCCCCACCATCTGGCCGAGATCATGATGGGCGGCCTCATCGACTGGCAACGGGACGGCGAAGGTGGGCCCGACTTCGCCGACGGCGTACGCGAAGCGCTGCTGGCAACGAGCAGCCGCACCCAACTCGCCCGAGCCGTAGGCCTGCTGGCGGAGTCGCGGGCCGGCCGGGCGCAGGGCATCCGGCTCCGGGCGGCCCTGCAGGACCCGGCGCAGGCGGCGCTGCCGGACCGCGAGGGCGGTCCGGCGTGGCTGCGCATCGAACTGGCCGTCCTGCGGGCACTGGGGGGTACCCCCTACCGGCGCCGGGCAGCGCGTCTGAACGGCCAGCTGCTGCACGGCGGCGCGGTCTCGGCAGCGGAGGCGACCAGAGATGATAAAGAGGCATTTGATGTGAATGAGAATGCCCCCGCTCTCCGGTCGCATCCGGCCGTTCCACCAGGAGGATCTGTGTCGCCCACGACACCCGTAACAGTTGACCAGGATGCCCGGAGGGCCGGCCAGAACATGGAAGTCACAGCACCGGAGCTACGATTCGTCCGCACCGGCCAGCCGAAGATCATGGGTAATGTGCCGCCGAAGAACCCCAACTTCACCGGTCGGGAAAGTCTTCTGGCGGCAGTCGAACGGCAGTTGCGGGAAGACGAGACCACGGCTGTCCTCCCGCACGCGCTGCACGGCATGGGCGGTGTCGGGAAGTCGCAGATCGCCGTGGAGTACGTCTACCGCCACAGCGGCGAGTTCAACGTCATCTGGTGGATCCCGGCGGAGCAGGAGAATCTGATCCTCGGTGCTCTCGCCGATCTGGCCCGCAGCCTGGGCCTGGAGGTGGGCCCGCAGGCCAACGCCGCGGTGCCGGCCGTGCGCGAGGCGCTCCGCACCGGTAAACCGTTCGACAACTGGCTGCTGGTCTTCGACAACGCCGAAGACATCGAGGCGGTACGGTCCTACTTCCCCAACGGCGGCCCCGGCAAGATTATTGTCACCTCGCGCAACCGCGAGTGGGAACGCGTCGCCACGCCGCTGAGCGTCGACGTCTTCGACCGGGACGAGAGCGTCGCCCTGCTGCAACGCCGTGCCCGCGGCCTGAGCACCGGTGACGCGGACCGGCTCGCCGACGCGCTGGGCGACCTGCCGCTCGCGGTCGAGCAGGCAGGCGCCTGGCACGCCGCGACCGGTATGCCTGTGGACGAGTACCTCGGCCTGCTGGAGGAGCGCCGACCCGAGATCCTCGAGCTCGACCCGTCCCCCGACTACCCGCTGCCGGTCGCAGCGGTCTGGGACATCTCGCTGGGACGTCTCTCGCAGGACAACCCAGCGGCACGCCAACTCCTGGAAATTTGCGCGTGCATGGCGCCGGAACCCATCCCGCTCAACCTTTTCAGGGGCGGGCGCAACATTGAGATCACCCCCGAGCTGGACCCCGTCCTGCGCGACCCGCTGCTGCTCGCCCGCGCCACGCGTGACCTCAGCAAACTGTCCCTGGTGAGACTGGACCACAAGACGGCCACCCTGCAGATGCACCGGCTGATGCAGAACGTCATCGTGGCCAGGATGGATCCCGAGGAGCAGGCCAGGATGACGCGGGCGGCCCACCTGCTGCTCACGACGGCCAAGCCCGGCGCCCCCGCCTCACCGGACCAATGGCCCGCCTACCAGGCGATCCTGCCGCATGTGATCGCCTCCGGAGCGGTGGAGAGCTCCGACGCCTGGGTCCGTGACCTCGTCTACGACATGGTGTTCTTCCTCTACTACTGGGGTGCGCACGAGTCGGGTGCGGCACAGGCCCGACTGGCCTGGTCCGCGTGGCGCGCCCAGTCCGGGGACGAGGACCTGCACGTCATCAGGGTCACCAAGCTCCTCGGCTTTTATCTGCGACTGCTCGGGCGTCCCGACGAGGCGGTCGTGCACAACGAGCGCGCCCTGGCGATCTCGCGTGGTGCGCAGATCCCGGACGAGGAACTCATCGACTCCATGTGGCAGATGGCGGGTGCGCTGCGATACAAGGGTGAAATCCAGGCAGCCTGCGATCTGGACAAGGAAGCCTTCACCCGGGCGAGTGACCTGTTCGGACCCGAGGACCCTGCCACCCTGAGCGCGGCGCACGACTACTGCGTGTCGCTCCGGGTGGGCGGTTGGTTCGATACCGCGAGGGGAATCGACGAAGAGACGGCGCGCCAGCGCGAGCTTCTGTACGGACCGGCGAGCGGACTCACCCTCAACACGCTGGGCGGGCTGGCCATCGATATCCGCGAGGCGGGCGACTACCTCGGCGCGCATGCACTGCAGGAGTCCAACTACCAGGCCTATGTGAACCACTTCGGCGAGACCAACGCGTCCACCATTCGTGCGGCTCTCAATCTTGCCGTGTGCCGTCGGAGGGCGGGTGTGACCGAGGGCGGCGCCGCGCTGGCAGAGCAGACGCTGGACCGGTTCACCACACGCTACGGTCTGAACAACACCGATGCTCTCGGCGCGGCGACTCATGCCATGGTCGAACGACGGCTGAACGGCGACCTCGTGGGATCCCGAGAACTGGGTGAGCGGACGCTGTCCGCGTATCGCACGATGCTTGGTGACCACCACCCGAATACCCAGTTCGCCAGGGTGAATCTGGCCGCCACGCTTCGGGCCCAGGGAGACATCGACAAGGCCGAAGCCCTGGACGTCCAGGCGTTGCAGTTCCTGGAGAGCAATCTGGGCGAAAACCATGTCAGTACGCTCACCGCGTCCATGAGCCGGGCCAACAATCACTATGCCCGGCTGGACTTCGCGAAGGCCAGGGCCGCCGACGCCGCCATCCTTCCAAGGCTCATCGACACCGCGGGAGCCGATCACCCGCTCACCCTGGTCGGCACGGCCAATCTCGCACTGGCTCAGCGCGGCCTGGGAGAGTCGGCAGAGGCCGAACGACTCAACTCGACTGCAGTCGAAGGGCTTTCACGCGTACTCGGGGAAAGCCACCCCTGGCACACATCGGCCAGGCTGCACCAGCGCATCGAATGCGATATCGCACCGCTGCCGATCTGATCTGTAGGAGCGACGGAGGAAGAAGCCCTCGGCCCGGACCGCAACCTCTGGGAGGTAGCGGCCCGGCCGACGGCAACACGGCAACGGGGGCGGACACATGACCACAGTGGTCTTCACTCACGGCACAGGTGTGCGTGAACCACATCTCACCACCTTGCTGGCACAGGTCGCCTCGGGGCTTGCGACAACAGCGCCCGACGCGCACCTGGTCGCCTACCGCTGGGGTGAGCAGTACGGGGCCAGGCTCGCCGCAGGCGGCGTCAGCATCCCGGAGGGACCCGGCACCGGGACCGGCCGGAGCGTCGAAGGCCCCGACGAGCAGGATGACGAGGCCGAGGAGTGGGCCCGGCTCTACGGGGACCCCCTGGCGGAACTGGCGACGGCCGCGGCCGGTGTGAGCGCAGGCGTCACACCGCCTGGCGGGGCTTTTCCGGATGAACGCCCCAGGGCGCTCCTCCTCGACCTCGCCGCACACGGTGAACCCCGGGCCGAGCTGCTCGGGCCCGGCTTCTCGGAGGCGGCGGCCGGGCTCGCGCGAAATCCCCTGCTCCCGCCCGCTGCCGAGGCCCTGGACCCGGAGACGTTGGCGTGGGTGCTGGCCCGCGTGCTGACCGCCACCGTCATCGCCGCCGCTGTCGAAGCCGACAGCCCCGTGCAGGGTGACGGGGACGCCCGGGACGCCGCCGTCGCGGAGGTCGCCCGGCGCCTCGGCGCCGCTCCGGCGGGCACCGGCCGCGGCCCACTCCTCCGCATGGCCGGTAAGCCGTTCGTACGCCTCGGCTCCCGATACGCCGTGCGGCGGCGCCGTGCCCTCACCGACGCCGCCCATCCGGCTGCCGGTGACATCCTCAAGTACCTGGCCAGGGGCGAGGACATGCGCCACGGGCTGCGGGATCTCGTCATGCGGCAGGAGCCGCCCGTGGTCCTGCTCGGCCACAGCCTCGGCGGCATCATCTCCCTCGACACCCTGATATCGGGCCCGCTGCCCCGCGTCGAGCTGCTGGTCACCGTCGGTTCGCAGGGTCCCTTCCTGTACGAGATGGGCGCGCTGCCCGCGCTGGTCCACCCGGATCCGCTGCCTGCCCATGTCCCGCCGTGGCTGAATCTCTACGACCGCCGTGATCTGCTCGGCCACGCGGCGGAGTCACTCTTCCCCGGCCGGGCCCAGGACATCGCCACCGACAGCCGACAGCCCTTTCCCGTCGCGCACAGCGCCTACTGGACCGATCCGACCGTCTACCGTGCGATCGGGGAGCGCCTGCCATGATCCGGAGACCTGTCGCACCCGACCGAGTTGTCGCCCTGGTCATCGGAATCGAGCAGTACGCGGCCGGCCCGGACTGGAACCTTCCCGGACCGGTACGGGACGCACTGCGCTTCCGTGACTGGCTGCTGGCCCTCGGTGTCCCAGACACCAACATCCTGCTCCATCTCGCACCGCTGTCCGGCGCCGACCCGGGAGTCCCGTACCGGCCGGCCGACCACGACACGCTGAGGCGCGCCTTCGTCACCGACATCCCTGCCGGCAGCGGTGACGCCCTGTGGGTGTGGTGGGGCGGTCACGGCGTGCTGGACACGGACGAACACCTGCGGCTCTACTGCGCCGACGCCACCGTGCCCGACCGGCGCAACATCGATGTGGAATCCGCCCGCGGCACACTCAGAAGCGATGCGGTGACGGGCTTCGGGCGGCAGATGTGGATGATCGACGCCTGTCAGACCTTTGACGAGCGGCACAACTTCCCGCACTCACTGCCCGGCGAGCAGCTTCCCGCCGGGCATCGGGTCCAGGCGCACGAGCAGATCCTGATGTTCGCGGCCGGCCGGGGACAACGGGCGGCCAACGATCCGGAGCGTCGGCTCGGAGTGTTCTCGGACATCGTTCTTCGCGAGCTCCCCGCTGATCCGCTGCCGGATCCCGACCCTCTCTTCGAGGCCGTACAGGCAAGGATGAACGCTCTGAGGGCGGCGGGTCACACCGATCAGCTACCCAGCCTCTTCCTGCACCGGCCGGGACGGACCGAGAACAGCCCGTGGGACCCGCCGGCCGCGCCCGGACCCGCTGCCACCTCGCCGGGCCGGCTGCTCGCCCGGCTCATCGAGTCCCTGCTGGCGTATCCGCTGATGAGCGACCGTGACGCACGCCAGGCACTGGTCAACGAGTTGCCGGCCGCCGTCGTCGCGCGCATGCCGCGGCACACGATGCCACGTACGGATGTGATCGGGATCGTACGCACCATCCGGGCGCAGCCGGACCAGCTGTGGGAGCTGTACGACGCGGTGACACTGTTCGACGACGAACCCGGCCGGGCTGTCGAACTGAAGGCAGCCGTCCGGGACTTCATTGCCGGACCCGGACCGGGAATGTGATCAACTGGCGTGATCACATGGGTTTCGGGAAGAGGTCTCAATCGTCATGATGGAGTAAACGATGGCATCCTGTGCCACCGCTCGCGAAGGGGGAGCGCGCCTTGTACCAGCCGGTACCTGCCGACGGCACATCCGATCACCTCGAGTCCGACCTCATGGATCTGGCCTCCGTGCGCGTCGCCGATCTGCTGCGCCTTGCTGCCCCACCTGCGGGTCCGCGGCTGCTTGAAGAGCTACGGCGTGCTCGCGTCAACGCCATGGGCAACCCCGAACCAGGTCGGGCCGAATAGCTACCAGGGCCAGGAGAATCAGTCCACGACAGGAGCGATGTGTACGCCCCGATCCGTATGCCCGGCCGGTTGTTCGACGAGCTCGCCGCAGGTGGCGGCTCGCGCGAGGCTGTCGCATTCCTGGTCCGCGGGGAACGCACCCGCCGTCTCCTGCTGTTGCGTGAGCTCCTCGATCTGTTCGAATCGGATCCCGGCGTCCTCGGCCCGCTGGACGCCGGCGCGGTCTGGCCCACGCTGGAGGCCGCCGCCACGCAGGCGCCGGAGCCGGTCGAGGCACTGCTGCTGACCCCGCAGGTCGGCAGCTGGCTCGCTCACACCCTGCGCAGGCTGCACGGAACGGCATCCGGTCCGCCGCTGTGGGCCGACGCCGGACAGATCGCGGCCGTGGCCGCGACGGCGGCCGTACACGCGGGTACGGACGCCGCGTTGCTCCTGCCCGCCCGGGGCGCGACCGTCAGCCTGCCCGCGCTGGGGATGATCCGGCTGCCGGGCCCGGAGAGCGAGGATTTCCACGCGGTACGAGCCGTGGTGTCAGGCGGGACACTCACGCTCCGCGGCGCCTCCGGGCCTGAGGTCGTCGTACGCCCCGTCACCGAGCCGGAATCGGCACACTGGCTGCCGGTGCACAGGCTGACCGTCGGGCTCGGAGCGCGTGCCGTGCAGCTGGACGACCTCGATCCGTACCGCGACCTGGACGAACCGATCGCCCCCGGCCGTCTCGCCCCCGAAGAACTCCGCGCCTGGCGGGGCCTGTTCGACGACGCCGTGTCCCTTCTGCGCCGGGGCGGCACGGGCCCCGGCGGTCTGCGGCCCGAGGAGATCAGCCGGATTGTGCCCTGGCGCGCCAAGGACGGTGGAGATGACCTCCCGGTGCCGCCCGCCGGGCTGAGCGCCTCAACCGGCGACGCCTTCGCCTCCATGGTGATCGCGCGCCCCCACGACGGGCTCGCCCTCGCGGAAACCCTCGTCCATGAGTTCCAGCACAGCAAACTGGGCGCGCTGCTCCATCTCTTCCCCCTGCTCGACGACGACCGGTCCGCGCTCTACTACGCGCCGTGGCGCGCCGATCCACGCCACCTGACCGGCCTTCTCCACGGTGCGTACGCCTTCGTCGGCGTCACCGGATTCTGGCGGGAGCGGATCGGTGACACCGCCGCCGACCCGGACGGACGGGCGCCGTTCCTCTTCGCGCTGCGTCGGCTCCAGACCCGCGTGGTGCTCCGCACGCTGGCCACGCGGGCGCAGCTCACCGTACCCGGGCGACGGCTCGTCACTCGGCTGTCCGAGACCGTCGACGGCTGGCTGAGGGACGAGGTGGAGCCGGCGACCGAAGCCCGGGCGCGAGCCTCGGCGGTCAGCCACCGGGTGGAATGGCGCCTGCGTAACCTGCGCTGCGGCGAGGACGAGCGGGACACGCTCATCAAGGCACTGCGCTCGGGTGCCGACCCGACGCCGGGTGGTGCACCGGTGGTCACCCCGCCCTCGAGCGGTGGGTACTGGCAGGACAACCGCGGCCGACTCTACATGCTGCGTGAAACCAGGCCCGGTCCCGCGCCGACAGCCGACGAGTTGCTGGTCGCGGGTGAAGCCGATGCGGCGCTCGCGAGGTACGCCGTACAGCTGTGCGGCCCCGGCCCCTTCGACCGGCACGCGCTGGCGGGCTGGCTGCTCGCGCACACCGCGCTGCACCCACAGGACCGGCGATTGCTCGCCCGCCCCGAGCGGTTCGCGGCGCTGGTGGACGCGGGCCGACCCGACAGCTGGGTCGAGACCGCCCGATGGCTGGCCGCTCCGCCGTCCCCGCGCGGTGGGCCCGGGGGCGGCTCCACCGTCGTTCCACGGTGAGGACGCGGTCCACTTCGGCCGACAGGGGCAGCCGTGCTGCGGATCACGGGGAGTTCGCCGGCCGACGCCGTGATCCTGATGGATGTGGAGCGGATACGGCGCGCACGAGCCGGCCCCGTGAGGAGCCGGCTCCCTTCATGTGCGGTCAGCTGGACGAGACACCGAACCCGTTCGTCATGAAGTCGGGGAGGCGCTACCGCGGCCTCAGAGTGAGGACGCGGTCCACGCCGGCCGTCAGGTCCAGCAGGGTCACGGGAGTTCCGGCGGAGGTCTCGGTGGGGTCGGGTGTCGCGCCATCGGTGAGGGTGAGTCCCTCGCCCGTACGCACATCAACCCGGGCGTCACGGGTGGGGTGCAGGACGGCCGTGGCGTGACCGTCGTCGGTCCAAGACAGGTCCATGCGGGCGCCGAACCGGGTTCGAACACCGCGCAGTTCGCCGGACGGGTACGTGTCGGGAAGCGCGGGCAGCAGCATCAGCCGGTCCGACGTGGACTGGACGAGCATCTCGATGACCACCGCGGGCAGTGCATGAGCGGCGTCCGCGTTGTAGACATCGCGGGACGGATAGTGGGAGCTCATCAGCGAGTGGTGGAAGAAGTCGCCTTCCAGCACGGCATTCAGCGCGTCCAGGACCCGCGCACCGTCCCGCAACCGCGCAGCGATCAGCGCGTGGTGCAGATGGCCGTGAGCGGATTCGTTCTCCGCACCGCGCAGTTCCAGTGCGCGGTGTGCGGCGTCCGCGAGCTCCGGGGTGTCGTACGGGTTGATCGCGCCCAGCGGCCACACCGGGTAGAGGTGGCTGAGATGCCGGTGGTCGTACGTCTCCCGCAGGCCCGGCCACGCCCATTCGGCGAGCGCCCCGTCCTCATTGACGCGGTACCGGGGGAGACGGTCGGCGAGGGCGCGCCAGTGTGCGACGCTCGGGTGGCCGGGGGAGTAATCGGCCGCGGTGGTCAGGGCGTGGCGGGCCGCCGCGAGGTCCCTGGTGGCGTTGATCGTTCCCCAGCTCGCGTTGGCCGGGCGGTTCTCCGGTGAGTACGAGGGGACGATGGCGAGGGTGCCGTCCGGGGCGTGCCGGGTGAGGAAGTCCTCGTAGAACTCGGCCACTTCGGTGAGTACGTCGGTCAGCCAGGGTTCCGTGGCGCCAGTGGTCTCGGCGTGTTCGAGGAGCGGCTGCAACAGCCAGTCCGCACCCGCCGTCCACAGATGATGTGGATAGGCGCGCTGGAAGTGGTAGTTGTGGCCGGACTCGCCGTCCGTGTGGGTCGGGGCGACGATCCCCCGGGTGCCGAAGAGCGCGCGGGCGTTGTCCCGCCAGTCGGCCAGCTGGCCGCGGACCAGACCGGCATGGGCTTCCGACACCTCCGGCAGCCCCGCCGCGGCGGCCGAGGCGATCTGGAGGTTGAGATTGGCGTTGGTGGTGAACGCACCGGACCAGGCCGTGTTCCAGTCGCCCGTCCACAGGCCGGTCAGCCGGGGCGGGAGTGCTCCGGAGGCGGAGAGCAGATGGTAGCGGCCCGCCGCGAAGAGGCGCTCCAGGAGCGCGGGACTGTCGGGGCGGCGTATCAGCTCGCTCCCCGGCAGGGCGCGTTCGCCGGCGTCGGCGTGGAGGGTCAGGGTGGCGCGCTCGTAGGCGGTGCGGTGCAGCGGCCGGTGCCGGGCGAGCAGCGTCGCGTTAGTCGGCGTACGGCAGCGCCGCCCATTCGTCGGCGAGGTCCAGGCTCCCCGCGTGGCGCCGCACCCGCGTCAGCAGGAGCAGGCTTCGCGCGCCCTCGACGCGGATGCCCTCGCCCGACACCGTCACGGTGCCGCCGTCCGCCCGGGCCACGGTGACGCCGGTGAACGCGAGATCGCTGTCCGGGTAGCCCGCACGCAGCGCCAACTGGGCGCCGTCGGGAGTCAGTACGGTACTGCGGCCGATGGCGAGGCGCGGCGGCGCACCGGGCAGTGCGTGGTCCAGGGTCAGGTCCACGACGAGCCCGAACCCGGTGATGTACTGGACGATGACGTCGTCGGCCCGCGAGACGAAGACACGGCTCCGCCAGTCCTCCTGCGAGGCGCCGATCTCCCCGGTGGTGAAGTCGACGGCGCGGCGGTAGCCGGCTGTCCCGATGGAGCCGGAGACCGGGGCGGGAGCGCGACGTACCCGGGTCTGGAACGCCGGGTGGAACGGCTGCACCCACAGCAACGGATGGCCCGCCCCGAACTGCTCGGCCGCCGTGACGTCCCCGGCCAGGAGCGCGTCCTGGAGGCGTTCCAGCCGGTCGGCGAGCCGGGGCGGGCGGGCGTGTTCGCTGCCGTTGGGGCGGACCAGGGTGTGGTGGTTGACGATGACCCGGTCATCATCAGGGTCCCCGTACACCATGGCGCCGTGCCGGCCGTTTCCGCTCAGGAAGGCGTCCTCCCAGCGGGCCGCGGGGCACGGTTCCCACGTACCGTCGCACTCCCGGGCGCCGGCCTCCGTACCGTCGCTCATGGTGTGCTGCTTCGCAGCACGGCCACGCCGTAACGGCCCAGCTCCACAAGGCCGTCGACGTCCGCCCCGGTCAGCAGATCCACGTGTGGGCCGGGGACCGGCACGGTGACACTGCCCCGCCCGTGGTGCAGCAGGAACAGCAGCTCGCCGCGGCGGACCGCCTCCACACCCTCCGGCAGCCCGGCCAGCACCGGCCCGGCCCCCGCCTCTGCCGCCACCCGGCCGAGCAGGGCGCGCAGCGCCTCCGGTTCGGGCAGCGTCGACACGTAGTACGCGCGGTCCCTGCGCAGGACCGCGGGCAGCCCGTCCAGCTCGCCGCCGCGGTACGCGGAGATGATCTCCGTACCCGGCTCCGCTTCCAGCTCCTCCGACCAGACACCTGCCCTGAAGCCGTCGCACTCACCGTCGTGTCCGCGTCGAGCGGCCACCACTCGTGGAGCGTACGGATGCCGAACAGCTCGCGCAGCCGCTCGTCCATGCCGCCCGGTCTGATCCGGTCGTCCACGTCCACGACCCCGCTGAAGAAGCCGCAGACCAGCGTCCCGCCGGCGCGCACATAGCCGACGAGGTTGTCGATCGCGGTGTCCGACAGCAGATAGAGCTGCGGCACGGCCACCATCCGGAACCGGCTCAAGTCGGCCTCCGGGCGGGCGAATTCGGTGGCGGTCCCGGTCTCCCACAGGGCGCGGTGCCAGCTCTGCACCAGGTCCGTGTAGTCGAGGAGCGCGGAGGGGCGCCCCTCCTGCCCACTCGCCCACCAGGAGTCCCAGTCGTGCAGGATCGCCACCTCGCCGGGCACGTCCGTGCCGCTCACCGCCGCACCGATCGTGGCGAGTTCGGCGCCGAGCTGCTTGATCTCCCGGAAGGTACGGCCGTGCTCGCCCGCATGCGTGAGCATCCCGGAGTGGAACTTCTCCGAGCCCTGCCGGGACTGCCGCCACTGGAAGTAGCAGACGGCATCGGCGCCGCGCGCCACGGACTGCAGCGACCAGAGCCGGTTCAGACCGGCCGGCTTGGGATGGTTGACGCCTCGCCAGTTCACCGCTCCCGCAGCCTGTTCCATGAGCATCCACGGCCCGGCGGCCTGCGAGCGCGTCATGTCGGCGAGCATCGCGTTGTACTGACCGCCCTGCGGGTCCTTCGGGTCGGGGTAGATGTCGACGGAGACGATGTCCTCCTGGGCCGACCACGCCCAGGCGTCCTGGCCCGACCACAGCGGCATGAAGTTGGTGGTCACAGGGATGTGCGGGGTGTGCCGGGCGACGATGTCCCGCTCGGCCGTGTAGCACTCCATCAGGGCGTCGGACGTGAACCGCTTGAAGTCCAGCTCCTGCGTGGGGTTCTTCATGTACTGCGCCTTCCGCGGCGGCAGGATCTCCGTCCAGGTGTCGTAGCGCTGACTCCAGAACGCCGTTCCCCACGCCTCGTTGAGCGCCTCGACGGTGCCGTAGCGGTTCCGCAGCCACCAGCGGAAGTGTGCGGCAGTCTCGTCGCACCAGCAGTGCGTGCAGTACTCGTTGTTGATGTGCCACACGGTGAGCGCCGGGTGGTCGGCGTACCGCGCCGCCAGGTCCTCGGTGACGGACGCCGCGTAACGGCGGTAGACGGGCGAACTCGCGCAGAAGTGCTGCCGCGATCCGTACCAGACGACCGAGCCGTCCTCGGCGCGCGGCAGTGTCTCCGGATGCTTCACCCCCATCCACGGCGGTGGGGACGCGGTCGGTGTGGCCAGCACGACACCGATGCCATGGGCGTGCATGAGATCCATCAGGCGGTCCAGCCACCCGAACTCCCGAACCCCCGGGCGGGGTTCGATCCGCGCCCAGGAGAAAACCCCGAGGGTGACGGAGTTGACCCCGGCCTCCCTCATCAGCCGTACGTCGTCCTCCCACACCTCCTCGGGCCACTGTTCGGGGTTGTAGTCGCCGCCGAAGAGAATGCGGCCACGGACTGCGTCGCGCAGGGACGGCATGGAGTTCTCGTTCCTCATTCAGGGTCTGCGTACTGGATGCCGCGGCCGTTGGTGCCCAGGTAGACACGGCCGTGGACGCGGGGGTCGCCGGTGATCACTTCGCCGGTCCAGCCCCACTGGTGACTGTCGTCGTTGATCCGGACCCAGGTGGTGCCCGCATCGTCCGAACGCAGCACCGCCACCCCGTCGAACGTGGCGGCGACGCGCCCGGTCTGGAAGATCGCCGGGTAGCCGGCGTGGACCGGGCGCCGCCCGGACGCGCCGCCCCTGACCGGCGCGGCCGCACCGAAGCCCAGTGCGTGCGAGGCCTGGCAGCCGGCGACCGCGGTGAAGGTCGCGCCGCCGTCCGTCGACCGGAACAGCCCGTTGTCCTTGGCCGACAGCCATAGATCGCCGGTGCGGTCCGGCGCTGCTGCCAGCTTGAACTGCACGTCTTTGGAGGGGAGTCCGGTCGCGCCCCGGGTGAAGGTCGCACCGCTGTCCGTGGAGAGGAAGACCGCGCCGGTGTCCGTGTCGTACACGTAGAAGCGCCGGGGGTCGAGCGGATCGGCGACCGGTGCGCCACCCTTGGGGAAGCTGGTGACCTCCTGCCACGTCGCGCCGTTGTCCGTGGACCGGTGCGCCGGGTACTTAGTGCCGTCCCAATGGGTGAACGACCAGAGCAGCGTCGCCCCGTCGGCGCCGACCGCGACCGGTCCGGGAGCCGACGCCGCGATCTCCGGCTGGGCGGTGAACGGCTGCCAGCTGCTGCCCCCGTCGGTGGAGTACGCGCCGGCCGCCCCGGAGCCGGACGGCCAGCCCGTCCGTACGACGTACGACGGTTTGAGCGCCGCCAGGGCGAGACCGGTGGCGGTGCCGAAGACCGGGTTCGACGCCATGCCGCGCGACGGGGACGCGGCCAGCGACTCGTGGTACATCACGCCGATGTCGCCCAGCCCGCTGAGCAGTTGGGCACCGTCCGTCGGCGGGGCGATCAGGAATCTCACCGCGGACTCCTCCAGGCCGCGGATCTGCGGCGCCCAGTGGACCAGATCGCGGGTCCCGAAGACGGTGGCCCCCGTGCCGAACACGACGTGCCGCGAGTCGTACGGATCGACGGCGACGGCCTGGATCCACCAGCCGAACTTCGCCGCGTCCCCGCCCCAGCGCAGATACGGGGTCTGAGACACATCGAGGACCGCCGTGTCCTTGAGGGACGTCCAGGTGGCGCCGCCGTCCGTGGACCGGAACAGCGTGTCGATCTGTGCCCAGCGGTTGTTGGTGGTGACGACCACGGTGCCGCCGCGTCCGGCGTCGACGGCGACGCCGCCGTACCCGAAGCCGTCCCCGGAGCCGGAGTTCGGCGTGACCGGAGTGATATCCGTCCAGGCCCCCGTGAGGGTGTCGAGGCGGTGCACCGAGCCGTCGGACTGGCCGTTCGGTCCCGGAGCGTCGGCGTATGTGACGTACAGGGACCGGGTGTGGGCGTCGTACGCCGCCCGGATCGGAACCTTCGACGACGTGGCGCTGCCGGACGGCTGACCGGGCACCGCCTCCCAGCCGCCGGAGGGGTTCGTACGGTGGAGAGGTGTGCCGCCGTCGCCCCAGCCCGCGTAGACCGACCGGCCCGCGGCGACCAGGAACATGACTCCCTGGCCGGTCGGCGACGGGGTGGCGGGGAAGTCGGCGGCCGCCCAGGTGGCGCCCCGGTCCATGGAGTGCAGCAGTCCGTCGTGGCGGGTGCCGAGCCAGAGGCGCTCGCTGTCGCGCGGGTCGACGAGCAGTCGCTCACCGGCGCCCCGGCCGTCCTCGTTCGCCCCGAGCCGCACCGTCAGATCCGCCCGCGCCCAGGTCTCCCCCCGGTCCTCGGACCGGAGTACCGCACCGGGTCCGGCCCACGACTGGGCGTACGCACCGAGCGCGAGATACAGCCGGTCCGGGTGGGCCGGGTCGACGGCCAGGGCCTCGACACCCAGCAGATTCCAGTCGTCCCAGCCCAACTGGTCGGTGAGCGCGGTCCAGCGGGCCTGCCTGTCGTCCCACCGGTACGCCCCACCGATGTCGGTACGGGCGTACGCCAGGCCCTTGACGGCCGGGTGGAACAGCAGTCCGGTGACAAATCCCGTGCCACCGATCGCCGCCGTGCGCCACCGGTGGGGCTCGGCGCCCCGAGTCCCCTGCGGCCTGCGCTGGCCGGCGGCATGGGCGGCGGCGGGTTCCGCGACCGGCAGGGCAACGGCCGCAGCCGCGACAGCTGCTCCCGCCAGTACGGTGCGACGACGGGGCGTGGGCGCGGACGAAGCGCGCATGGCGAACACCTTCCGGTGGAGGAAAGGAGAGCGGGAGAGAGGAGGCGCGGTGAGAAAAGGGCGTGTGCTGCGGGTCAGCCCTTCACGGCGCCCGTGAGCATGCCCTTCTGGAAGTGCTTCTGGACGAACGGCGACAGCACCGCGACCGGGATCAGCGCCAGCACCATGACCGCCATCTGCACGGCGAGACTGTTGATCTGACCGCTGCTGACCGCCGCGCCCATGGCGCCCGGCGGAACCTGGTGCTGCAGGACGAGCTGGCGCAGGATCATCTGCAGCGGATACTTCTCGCTGTCCTGGATGTACAGCATCGCGTTGAACCACTGGCTCCAGTAGCCGACCGCGTAGAAGAGCGAAATCACCGCGATGACCGCACGGGACAGCGGCATGATGATCTGCAGCAGGATCCGCCACTCGCCGGCGCCGTCGATCCGGGCCGCGTCGATCAGTTCGGGCGCGGTGTCCATGAAGAAGCCGCGCAGCACCAGGATGTTGAAGACGCTGATCGCGCTGGGCAGGATCATCGACCAGTAGCTGTTGCTCAGGCCGATGCCGGTGACCAGTAGATAGGTCGGGATGAGTCCGGCGCCGAAGAACATCGTCACCATCAGCGTCATCAGCAGTTTGCCGTGCGCGAAGGAGTCCCGTCGGCTCAGTCCGTACGCGCACAGCACCGAGATCACCATGCTGAACGCCGTGCCGACGAGGGTCAGGCCGACGCTCACCAGGGCGGCGCGGGTGACGGCACCGCCGCTGAGCAGTTCCTTGTACGCGACGAAGGTGATGGCCTTGGGCCAGACGACCAGACCACCCGCGTCGTTGATCGTCTTGGTGTCGGAGAGGCTGGTGACGATCACCACCCACAGAGGCACGAGCACGATCGCGCAGATCGCGACGAGACCGAAGCCCTTGAAGGCGAGACCGGTCCTGGTGGGCTCCTCCTCCCACACGGGGCGTGGCTCGATCCGCAGCGCGCGCTGGAGCGGAGACTCCGTGGACCCCATGGAGGGCTGCTCCCTCCGGTTCCTGTCCTTGTCCGTTTCCAGGAGAGTCGTCATTTCTTGGAGTACACCCCCTGCTCGCCCAGCATGTGGGCGACCTTGTTGGCACCCAGCACCATGGCGACGCTGAACAGTCCCTTGAAGATTCCGGCGGCGGCCGCGTAGCCGAAGTCGCCGGTCTTGATGCCCGTCCACCAGATGTAGGTGTCGAGGATTTCGGAGGCGCCCGGTCCGACCTGGTCGCGCTGGAGCAGGATCTGCTCGAAGTCGAGATTGAGCGCACTGCCGACCCGCAGGACGAGCAGCAGCGCGATGACCGGGCGCAGCGCGGGCAGCGTGACATGCCACATGCGGCGCCAGCGCCCCGCACCGTCGACGGCCGCCGCCTCGTACAGATCGGTGTTGACGGCGGCGAGTGCGGCGAGGAAGACGATCACGCCCCACCCGGCGTCCTTCCACACGGCCTGGGCGGTGACCAGGAACTTGAAGAAGCTCGCATTGGTCATCAGGTCGAAGCCCTCATGACCGTGTTCCCGCAGCCACTGCGCGACCAGGCCGGCCCCGCCGAACATCTGCTGGAAGACGGTGACGACGAGCACCCAGGAGAAGAAGTGCGGCAGATAGACGACGGCCTGCACCCAGGCCCGCACCCGCGCACTCATGATCGTGTTGAGCAGCAGGGCGATGGCGATCGGGATGGGGAAGAAGAGGATCAGCTGGGTCAGGAAGATGACCAGTGTGTTGATGAGGACTTGCCAGAAGCGGTAGTCCTCGAAGATCCGGGCGAAGTTGTCGAAGCCGACGAAGGGGCTGCCGGTGATGCCCAGGTCGTACACGTCGTAGTCCTGGAAGGCCACGATGTTCCCGAGCAGCGGGATGTAGTTGAAGATCAGCAGCAGTGCGATGGCGGGCAGCGTCATCAGGACCAGCGTGCGGTCCCGGCGCAGGCGCAGGCGCCAAGTGATGCCGCCCGCCGCCGGTGGGGTCTTCGCCGGGCGTTTGCTCGTCCTGCCGCCGTTACTCGTTCTGCTGTCCCTGCTGGTGCTGTCCCCGCTGTCGCTGTCGCCGATCGGGTCCGTCGGCCGGTCGGCCGCGCGGTCCGTCTCGGTCGCAACCGTGGCCCGTGGCTTCACCGTGTGCTCCCCATGTCGTGCTCTCCGCCCTGGCCGCCGGGCGTCCCTGCGCCCGGCGGCCGTCTCGCTGCCTTACGTACGTACGGGTCCGTGTCCGCCGTACGGGTCAGTTGCCGGAGCCGTTCTTGTCGAGGATGTCCTGGTACCAGGCGCGCAGCTTGTCGCCGCCGCTGTTCTTCCACGTCGTCACCGCTGCGTCGACGTCACTGACCTTCTTGCGGCCGCGCCGGATGTCCTTCTGCAGGTCGTCGAAGGGCGTGTAGAGGGAGGCGTATCGCTGCGGTTCGACGATCTGCATGCCGAAGAAGAGCGGCTTCTTGACGTTCGGGGCTTGTCGGGCCATCCAGCCGGCGTAGTCCTTGACCAGCTGCGGCTCGTCCGGGAACGCGATGGTGTGCGGCGGGGAGGCGAGGAACATGAAGGTGGAGGGCTGGGCCTCCTGGATGCCCTGCGGCGTGAAGGTCGGCACCCCGTCCTTGATCGTGTAATGGGTGTCCTGCACGCCGTAGTTGGTGAGCATGAACTCCTTGGTGCCGTACGGCGCCGCGGCGAAGTCGGCGACGGCGAGGATCTCCTCGATCTTCGCCTTCGGCAGCTTCTTGCTGATGAAGGTGAAGATGCCTGCCGGGTCGTCCTGCCACAGGACCGGCTTTCCGCCGTCGTGATCGAAGAAGTCCAGCGCCTGCATGTCGAACTTCGGGTTGGCGGTGGCCTGCTCGGTGACCATGCCCTTCCAGCCGCCGGTGCCGTCGTTGTACATCAGGACGCGTCCGCCGGTGAAGCGGATCTTGGAGTCGGCGTCCTTGCCCGCCTCGGCGTCGGGGTGGACGTATCCGCCCTCGTGGAGCTTGCGGGCGAAGGCGAGCGCCTCCCGGTACTCCTGCGTCTCGATCTTGTGGACGAGCTTGCCGTTCTCCAGCTTCCAGTAGTGCGGAGCGTCGGGCAGCAGCCCGAAGATCTTCTGGATGCAGGTCCACAGGTCGTCGAAGGCCCAGACCTTCTTCTTCGCGTCCGTGTACTCCTTGCCGAAGGCCAGCAGGTCGGCGGCGCTGCCCGGGACGGCGCCGGAGCCGATCAGGTCCTTGCGGTAGAAGATCGCGTTGCCGAGGACCGGCGACGGCATGGGCAGACCGCGGAGCTTACCGCCGAAGACGGAGTACTGCCAGGCGCCGGTCGGGATGTTCGCCAGGTTCGGGTACTTCTTGATCGCGTCACCGGCCAGGTACGGGCTCAGGTCGGCGAACTTGGCGACGATCGCGTTGCGGATCTGTCCCTGCATGTTCCAGCCGGGGATGGTCACGACGTCCGGGATGTCCGAACCGGCGAGCACGGCGCCGATCTTGTCCTGGTACGTGTTGCCGTCCTGCGGGTCGAAGTTCAGCGTCGCGCCGACCGCCTTGTTCACCGCTGTGTAGTACGGGTTGTTCTTCTTCGGGACGGTGCCCCACAGCGGGGTCATGACCCGGAACGCGGAACCCTTGCCCGGCGCGGACTTCACCGATGCGACCAGCGGGTCGGGCAGCTTGGTGAAGCCGGGGCTCGAACCGTTGACGCTCGCCACGTCGGGCTGGACCAGGTTCGACGGGATGTAGTCCGGCAGGACCTTCTTGAGTGCCTTGCCCGTCGTCGTACCGTCCTTGCTCCCGGAACCGGAGCCGCCGCCGCACGCGGCGAGCAACGGTACCCCGCCAGCCACGGCGACCGCGGCGACGGCGCTGGAGGCGAGGAAGCTTCTCCGGCTCGGAGCGGTGGAGGCGGGGGAGGAATTCGGCGTCATTGCGTCAACCCTTCGAGGCGCACCAGGACGACACGCGGCGGGCGACCGCCGTTCGGCTCCTGTGTCTGAGGTGAGGCGTTACTGGCTGGGCCGGGGGGACCGGCGGAACCGGCTGAACCTGCCCAGGTGAAGCGGTTCAACAAGAAGGTGGCAGAGCATGTCACCATCCGGGGAAATCGAAGGTGACAGGCACTCCATCGAGACTCTGTCGATACTTTGTCGAAGCGCTTCGATGTTGCAGTGAGGTTAAGTGAAGCGCTCCGGCCGCACAAGAGTTGGTTTCCAGATTCCTCCGACCTGTTTCCGAACCGTTTCCCGGCGCCACGGGGCTCGGTTGCGGACAACTTGCGGAGGTGCAGCCTTGACACCTGTGGGGTTGGGAACGGAGCATCGAAGCGCTTCGAAAGATCTTCCGATGTCTGGACAGATCCCTCGGAGCCCGGCCACCTCTTTCCTGGCACGGACATCGAAAGACCTCCCACCTTTCCAAGGGGACCCGCACGTGACGGAACAACCGCAGCCCTTCCGCGACCCGCAGCTGCCCTTCGCCCAGCGCATCGACGATCTGCTTCGGCGGCTCACCCTCGACGAGCGGATCGCGATGCTGCACCAGTTCGCGCCCGCGGTGGACCGGCTCGGCCTCGGCGCCTTCCGCACCGGCCAGGAGGCCCTCCACGGCGTCGCCTGGATGGGTCCCGCGACCGTCTTCCCTCAGGCCGTCGGACTGGGTGCCACCTGGAACGACGAGCTGGTGCGCCGGGTCGGCGAGGCCGTCGGCAACGAGGTCCGCGCCAAGCGCGCCAAGGACGACCGGGTCGGCCTCAACGTCTGGGCCCCGACAGTGAATCTGCTGCGCCACCCCCTCTGGGGGCGCGGCGAGGAGGGATATGCGGAGGACGCCGCGCTGACCTCCGCCATCGCCGTCGCGTACACCCGGGGACTGCGCGGCGACCACCCGCACTACTGGCGGACCGCCCCTGTCCTCAAGCACTGGCTCGCGCACAACAACGAGACCGACCGTGACATCTCCTCCTCGTCGGTCCGCCCCCGGGTCCTGCACGAGTACGACCTCCGGGCGTTCCGCGACGCCGTGCAGGCGGGCGCGGTGGCCGGGGTCATGCCCGCGTACAACCTGGTCAACGGGCGGCCCAACCATGTCTCGCCGCTCCTGTCCCAGCAGCTGCGGAGCTGGACCGAGCAGTCCCTCGTGGTCTGCTCCGACGCCGGGGCACCGTCCAACCTGGTCGACTCCGAGCACTACTTCGACACCCACGAAGAGGCCACGGCCGCCGCGCTGAAGGCCGGGGTCGACAGCTTCACCGACCACGGCCAGGAATCCACCGTCATGACCGGCCGCATCCGCGGTGCGCTGGAGCAGGGTCTCCTCGACGAGCAGGACATCGACACCGCGGTCCGCCGGCTCCTGGAGCTGCGCTTCTCGCTCGGGGAGTTCGACCCCGGGCTCGACCCGTACGCGGACACCACCGCCTTCGACACGGCCGAGCACCGGGCGCTCGCCCAGGAGGCCGCCGAACAGGCTGTCGTCCTGCTGAAGAACGACGGACTGCTGCCGCTCGACCCCGAGGAGAGGGGAACGGTCGCCGTCGTCGGCCTGCTCGCGGACGCCTGCAAGCTCGACTGGTACAGCGGCACACTGATCCACCGCTCCACCCCGCTCGACGGGATCCGAGCCCGGTTCGGCGCGGACCGGGTCACCTTCGCGGAGGGCGCCGACCTGGTCCGCCTGAAGTGCGCGGCGGGCTGGCTGCAGATCCCCGAGACCGACGACGGCGACAGCGCCGACCGGGGCGCGGAGGGCGCTCTCGACCCGGCACTCCTGGCCGGCCGCACCGACCTGCCCCCGCTGACCTGCGGCGACACCCCGTCCGAGCTGGCGCTCGTCGACTGGGGCAACGGCGTGATCACCCTGCGGGCCCCCGCGGGCCGCTATCTGTCGGTCGCCGAGGACGGTTACGTACGCGCCTCCGCGGATGAGCCGGGCGGCTGGATCGTCCAGGAGACATTCCGCCGGGAAGAGGTGGAAGGACACGTCGGAGGTCACCGCCTTCTGCACATCGGAACGGGTAGGTATGTCTCTGTCGCCGCCGACGGCGTAAAGGTTGCCGACGCGGACGAGAAAATTTCCGGCGACACCGCGGCGGGGGCCGCCACCGTCTTCGAGATCGAGGTGACCGAGCGCGGCGAGGACACCGTGGCCCGCGCGGCAGCCGCCGCCGACACCGTGATCGTCGTCGTCGGCAACGATGCGCACATCAACGGCCGCGAGACCGAGGACCGCACCACCCTCGACCTGCCCGCCCAGCAGGAGCGCCTGTGGCGCGCCGCGCACGCCGTGAACCCGCGCACGGTCCTGGCGGTCACCTCCGCCTACCCGTACGCACTCACCGACGCCGCGGCCGCACTTCCCGCTCTGCTCTGGACCGCGCACGGCGGGCAGGCCGCCGGGACCGCGCTCGCCCGGATCCTGTCCGGCGACGTCTCCCCGGCCGGCCGGCTGCCGCAGACCTGGTACACCTCCGACGCCGAACTGCCCGGCCTGCTGGACTACGACATCATCGCCTCCCGGCAGACGTACCTGTACTACGAGGGGACGCCGCTCTTCCCGTTCGGCCACGGGCTGTCGTACGCCGCGTTCACCTACTCCGGTGCGACGGCGGAACTCGACGGCGACCTGCTGCGGGTGTCGCTGACCGTCACCAACACGGGCACCGTCGCCGCCGACGAGGTCGCCCAGCTCTACGTACGGGCCGTGGCACCGTCCGTCGTCCGGCCGCTGCGTCAGCTCGTCGGACACCGCCGCCTGCACCTCGCGCCGGGCGCCGGGCAGCGCGTGGACTTCACGGTTGCGGTGACCGAGCTCGGCCACTGGGATGTGGCGCACGGCCGCTGGACCGTCGAACCCGGTACGTACGAGATCCAGGCCGGCGCCTCCAGCACGGACATCAGGCTCACCGCCACCGTCACGGTCGACGGCGAACCCTCCGGCCCGCGCCCCGTCCTGCACCGCGGTCTCGAAGCCGCCGACTACGACGAGCAGCTCGCCACCGAGATCGTCGACCGCACGAAGACGGACGGCGACGCCGTCACCGCCACCGCGCCCGGGAACGAACTCCTCTACCGTCGCTGCGACTTCGCGGCCGGAATCGGCGTCGTCGCCGTGTCCGCGGCGGGGGCGGGTGCCGTGGAGATCACGGTCGACGGCCGCACCACGGACATCGACATCCCCGCCACCGACGGACCGTACGACTACCGCGCCCATGAGGTGCCGCTGACGGCTTCCGGTGTCCAGGACGTGCGCGTCACTCTGCGCGGCACCGTGCGCCTTGCCGGGCTCACCTTCACCGGAGCCACCGAGTGACCTCGCCCGCCCGCCGAACCCCCGCATCTTCCCGTCCAGTTGCCCCCGGCAAGGAGTCCTCATGAAGTTCACCGACGGCTTCTGGCTCATGCGTGAGGGCGTCCGCGCCTGTTACGCGACCGAGATCCGCGATCTGCGCGTCACCGCCGACCGGTTCACCGCCTACGCGGCGGTCAAGCACGTCGCCCAGCGCGGCGACACCCTCAACACCCCGCTGATCACCGTCGACTGCTTCTCCCCGGCGGAAGGGATCATCGGCGTACGCACCACTCATCACGCAGGCAAGGTCAACCACGGGCCGGAATTCGAGTTCCCCGGACTCGACCCCGCGACCGCCGCCGCCCGCACCCGCCGGGACGGCGCCGTCACCGAACTGACCAGCGGCCCGCTGACCCTGCGCATGGACGGCGACGGACCGTGGGGCATGACCTTCCTCGACTCCGGGGGCCGCCGCCTCACCGCCGTCGACGCCAAGGGCACCGCCTTCGCCACCACTCCCGACGGAGCGCACCACATGATCGCCCAACTCGCCCTGGACGTCGGCGAGAACGTCTACGGGCTCGGCGAGCGCTTCACCCCGTACGTCAAGAACGGCCAGACCGTCGACATCTGGCAGGCGGACGGCGGCACCAGCAGCGAGCAGGCGTACAAGAACATCCCGTTCTACCTCTCCTCGAGAGGCTACGGCGTCTTCGTCAACCACCCCGGCAAGGTGTCGTTCGAGATCGGCTCGGAGTCGGTCGGCCAGGTGCAGTTCAGCGTCGAGGACCAGTCGCTGGAGTACTACGTCGTCGCCGGCCCGACCCCGAAGGACATCCTTGCCCGCTACACGGCACTGACCGGCCGGCCCGCGCTGCCCCCGGCCTGGTCGTTCGGCCTCTGGCTGACCACTTCGTTCTGCACCTCGTACGACGAGGAGACCGTCACCTCGTTCGTCGACGGAATGGCCGAGCGCGACATTCCGCTGTCGGTCTTCCACTTCGACTGCTTCTGGATGCGCGAGTACCAGTGGTCGGACTTCCAGTGGGACCCGGATGTCTTCCCCGACCCGGAGGGCATGCTGGCCAGGCTCAAGGAACGCGGCCTGCGCATCAGCATGTGGATCAATCCGTACATCGCCCAGAAGTCGGCGCTGTTCGCGGAGGGCGCCCAGCACGGATATCTGGTGCGACGGCCGAACGGCGACGTCTGGCAGTGGGATCTGTGGCAGCCCGGCATGGCCCTCGTCGACTTCACCAATCCGGCCGCCCGGGAGTGGTACAACGCCAAACTGCGCGTCCTCCTGGACCAGGGCGTCGACTGCTTCAAGACGGACTTCGGCGAGCGGGTGCCGACGGATGTGGTCTGGCACGACGGTTCCGACCCCGAGCGAATGCACAACTACTACGCGCAGATCTACAACCGCACCGTCTTCGAACTCCTGGAGAAGGAGCGCGGGCACGGCGAAGCGGTGCTCTTCGCCCGCTCGGCGACGGCGGGCGGCCAGCAGTTCCCGGTCCACTGGGGCGGCGACTGCTTCGCCTCGTTCACCGCGATGGCCGAGTCGCTCCGCGGCGGCCTCTCCCTGTCCCTGTCCGGGTTCGGCTTCTGGAGCCACGACATCGGCGGCTTCGAAGGCACCCCCGACCCGGCGGTCTTCAAACGCTGGCTCGCCTTCGGACTGCTCTCCTCGCACAGCCGCCTGCACGGCAATGTGTCGTACCGGGTGCCGTGGGCGTTCGGCGACGAGGCCGTGGACGTGGCCCGGAAGTTCACCCTCCTCAAGCACCGCCTCATGCCGTACCTGTACGGGGTCGCGGCCGAGGCCCACCGCACCGGCATCCCGGTGATGCGTCCGATGTTGCTGGAATTCCCCGGCGACCCCACGACCCGGATGCTCGACCGCCAGTACATGCTCGGCCCGGACCTGCTGGTGGCCCCGGTCTTCACGGAGGACGGACAGGTCGAGTACTACGTCCCCGAAGGCACCTGGACCCACTTGCTGACGGGCGAAACGGTCACCGGGCCGGTCTGGCGCCACGAGACACACGGCTTCGACAGCCTGCCGATCCTGGTCCGCCCCGGCGCCGTGCTCCCGTGGGGTGCGGACGACCAGCGCCCGGACGGCGACTGGCTGAACGGACTGACACTGCGCGTGTTCGGCCCGGCGTCGGCGACGACCGGTACACCGGTCACGGTGCCGGACCTGGCAGGCGTCCCGGCGGCGACGTTCCACGTCACACGGGACGCGGACACGCTGCGGGTCACGGCCGACGGAACGGACCGGCCGTACCGCGTGATCGTGGAGGAGAGCGGGGCGACGCGGGAGGGGACGGGGACGGTGACCGTGACGGGCTGACCCCCTTGGCAGAAGCCCGTCGGTAGCCCGGTGCACCGGGCTACCGACGGGCCTTCGGCGAGCGCTGCACCGCCGCCGACCACATGCCCTTCGGTACCCGCCGGATCGGCGGTACGCAGGGCGGCGTACGCCCGCCCACCGCGCGAGCGATCAGTATCTGCCGTCTTGTTGCGAGCTGCCCGCTGTGACGGCTATGGACCTTCTGCCGGTGAGTACCTGCTTTTCAAAGGTCAACGGCGTTGATCTCTGTTGGGAGTGACGTTCGGTGACGGGGCGTCCAATGGTTCGCAGGACTCGGTGCCGCAGGTGATGGGCGGATTTTCTGGGTGATGGTTGCCCAGGTGACGAGGGCGCCGGTCATGTCGAGCGGGGCCGTCGAATAATCCCGTGCTGTGCCGGCGGTGGAGGTGCAGACTCGCTCCATGGCGGAGATGCGGGCGTTCCGGGACGCGGTCAGTGGTTGGGCGAGCGGCGGTCCGGGCGGGCCGGCGAGTGATCTGGCTGTGCGACTGGGGGTGCGGACGGCGGTGTTGCTGGAAGGGCTGAGTGACCTCGCGGCCGTTGAGGCACTGGCCGCGCGGCGTGGCCGGGACCTGGCCGCCGAGGGGGTGTGCGTGGTGCCGATGGGCGGGGCGATGAGCGTCGGCCGCTACGCCGGCCTCCTCGGGCCGCCCGGCCTCGGCCTGCGTCTGGCAGGACTTTGCGACGAGCGCGAGCAGCGCTTCTTCGACCGCGGCCTGCAGCGGGCACGGGCGCCACGCCGGGACATCTTCGTGTGCGCGGCGGACCTGGAGGACGAGCTCATCCGCGCGCTGGGCACGGCAAGGGTCGAGGAGGTCGTCCGGACCGAGGGCGACCTCCGCCCCTGGCAGACCTTCCTGCACCAGCCCGCACACCACGGTCGCCCCCGGCAGCAGCAGTTGCGGCGCTTCCTCGGCACGAAGAAAGGCCGCAAGATCCGCTACGGCCGCCTCCTCGTCGAGGCTCTCGACCCCGAACAGGTACCGGCCCCCCTCGACGACCTCCTCACGAGCCTGTGACTTGGTGGACGAGGAGGGCTGTTGTGACGACAGCGGTTGAGCGAGGGGTGTTTTCGGCGGCGAGGACTAGTAGGGCCTGGTGACGTGGTGGTGCCGGCCGGTCCAGGTCCGGCCCTCGAAGTAGGCCAGACCCAGGGCCTGTTTCATCTAATCGTGCTCGATAAGACCACGAACCGCGAATACATCCGCTTGAAGCCACTGCGGCCGGTGCCGGGCCGGGAGCCCTCACGTCATTGCACCGGCTCTGCCGCTTTCCGACCGGCATGGTGACCAGCTGCTTCACCGATTGCGGCTTGTCCGGGTACTTCGCCACCGGCGGACGTCCGTTCCCGCTGTATGGCTCGGTCACCGGCACGGCTTCGCCGGGCTGAGCCGACAACGTGATGGTGAGGGGCAGCCGAGTCCGCACCTGTGTGCGCGGCTCCCGACCGCCTCCGCCACCCGCCCGCGGCACCTCGGATCGCTGCGAACCCGGCCGAGGCGGTCGGGTAGTTGGTGGTTGCCGAGCGCGAAGCCGAGAAACGGGCAATGGCCCACCCCGAATACGGTCGGCGCCCTTGACGGGGAATGGAGTCCCACCACTATCCTTGCGGGCAGAATAGTGGTCTAGACCTCTTGGAGTCCTGGTGGGAAGACGCGTTACCGCTCTGAGCGCATGCCTCGCACTTGCAAGTTCCATGGCCTTCGGCGCGCTGGCTCAGGGCCCCGTGGCCTTTGCCGCAACATCGCAGCAGGACCCGCCCGCCACTGCCGAACCGCTGCCGCCCGTCTCCCCCACGCCCCAGTCGCTCACCCGCTCCGGCCGCGATGCCATCGTGACCGGCCGTGTGCTCCTCGTCGCCGACGACGCCACGGACGCGGCAGCGCGTGACCGGCTCGTCCGCGAGTTCAGGAAGCACGGCGCCGACCGGGTCGACATCGTCACGCCCGGCAACGTCCCCAAGGCCGCCGCCGGCCTGCTCACCGTGCGGATCGGCCCGGCCGCCCGGCCGGACGTTGCCGAGGCGCTCGGCGGCTTGGCCGCCCCGGACCGCGCCGAGGGATACACCCTGCGGGTCAACGCCAGTGAGCGGGGCGCGCAGATCGTCCTGGGTGGTCACGACGCCACCGGCCAGTTCTACGCCGTGCAGACGCTCCATCAGCTCTTCGTCCGCGGCGACGACGGCTGGAAGATCGCCGGCGCGCAGGCCGTCGACTTCCCGTCGATGCCGCTGCGCGGCACGATCGAGGGCTTCTACGGTCAGCCCTGGACGCACGCCGAGCGGCTGGACCAGATGGACTTCTACGGCGACGTCAAGGCCAACACCTATATCTACGCGCCCAAGGACGACCCCTACCACCGCGACAAGTGGCGCGACGCCTATCCCACCGACAAACTCGCCGAACTGGGCGAGCTGGTGAACCGGGCCACCGCGAACCATGTCCGCTTCACGTTCGCCGTCTCACCTGGCGGCTCGATCTGCTACTCCGACGCCGACGACCGCAAGGCCCTCAAGGCCAAGCTCCAGGCCCTCTACGACCTGGGCACCCGGTCCTTCTCCATCCCGCTGGACGACATCAGCTACACCAGATGGAACTGCGCGGCCGACCAGGCGGCGTACGGCCAACCGGGACGCACCGCAGCCGCGAAGGCCCAGGTCGACCTGCTCAACGACGTCCAGCGGAACTTCATTGCCACCCACGAGGGCGCCCGGCCGCTCCAGATGGTGCCGACCGAGTACGGCGACCTGACCGACACCACCTACAAGCAGACGATGCGGGGCACCCTCGACCCCGCGGTCGTGGTCATGTGGACCGGCACCGACGTCGTACCTCCGGCGATCACCAACGACCAGGCCGACGGCGCATCCAAGCTCTTCGGCCGCAAGGTCTTCGTCTGGGACAACTACCCGGTCAACGACTACGGCAACACCAGCGGCCGACTGTTGCTCGCCCCCTACGACAAGCGCGAGGCCGGCCTGTCCAGCCACCTCTCCGGCATCGTCGCCAACCCGATGAACCAGCCGTACGCCAGCAAGATCGCCGTCTTCGGCACCGCGGACTTCACCTGGAACGACAAGGCGTACGACGCGAAGGCGAGCTGGGCGCGCGCCATGGCCTACCTCGCGGGCGGTGACCGCCGGGCCACCGATGCGCTGCTCGTCTTCGCCGACCTGGAACACCTGGCCCCGACCTTCGGCACCACCCCCTGGCAGGCCCAGGCACCCGAACTCACCAGCCGGATAGCCGAGTTCTGGAAGGCATGGGACGCGGGCGACCGCACCAATTCCGTCAAGACGCTGCGCACCTACGCGAACGAAATCCAGGACGCCCCGGCCGCCATCCGCGCCGGATCGGTGGAGCAGGGCTTCGCCGCCGACGCCAAGCCCTGGCTGGACGCCACCCAGCTGTGGGGCATGTCGATGGTGAAGACACTGGACGCGCTCGCAGCCCGGCAGGCCGGTGACAAGGAGAAGGCCGAGGCGCTGCTCGCCGACTCCGAGGATCTGCAGAAGCAGGCCCGGGCCGTACGGGTCGATCCGGCGCGCAACACCTGGGGCAAGGTCCAGCCCAAGGTCGGCGACGGGGTGCTCGACTCCTTCCTCATCCAGGCGGACATCCGGCTTCAGCTGTGGGATGCCGCGGGCGGCTCGGAGAACCTCGCGCTGAAGGGCACGGCGAGCGCATCAAGCGTCGAGCAGAACCTCGACCGGCTCTCGGCCCGATACGTCAACGACGGTCAGCTCGGCACCCGTTGGGCATCCGGCTACAGCGACAACGAGTGGGTCCAGGTGAAGCTCGCCGCCCCCGCCGAGGTCGCAGCGGTAACCCTCGCCTGGGAGGGCGCCTGCGCGACGGAGTACCAGATCCAGACCTCCCTGGACGGGACGAACTGGAGCGAGGCGGCCACCCAGCACCCCGACAGCTGCGGCAATGACGTGATCAAGATCAACTCCGGCAGTGCGGTGCAGTATGTCCGAATGCAGGGCGTTAAGCGGAAGACGACCTGGGGCTACTCGGTCTACGAGATGGCCATCTATGGCTCGCCCGCGGCGTGATCCGGCGGTAGCCGCCAAGGCGTAGTCAAGAGGCAGGAGGGCGGTCCGCCCGAGGCGGACCGCCCTTTTGTGCACCTCGTGATCCGTCGTCGGTATCAGCGCGCCGACCGTCACCGCGAGGCCGTAGCCCCGCCGGGGAAGGTGTCACGCACCCATCGCCAGAGCGCCGCGCCGCCGAAGGTGGCCCCCACCGCCGGGACGACGATGCCGAGGACGACAGCCGTCATGCAGCCGCAACCGTATGCGGCGCCCGGACGGAGCCGTGGCCGTACGCGGCGTGCGAGCCGTGTACGTCAGCGAACCCGCCGCGGCCCTGCGGCTGCGCGGCCTGACCGATCCGCTCATGGTGTCGGCCCTCCTCGGCCCGACGGGACGCCGTCGCCGGTCGCGTACAGCTCGCGGTCTCGCAAACCGGTCACCGTCCCCTGCGAGGGGCTCGTCAACGGGTGAACCGCGGCAGCCACTTGGCCTGATAGTCGGGGTGGCCGGCATCCTCCGCCGCCATCTGCCGGACGACGAACCCGAGCCCGACCGCGCGGCCCGACGGGAAGTCGTGGTGGGGGCGGTCGGCGTCCAGGGCGGCGACCTCCTCGTACTCGTCCAGGAGCACCCTGCTCGTCTCGATGCGGCGGAGCGTGCGCGCGGGATCCTGCAGGGCGATGTGGTCGTCGTAGCCATGCGTCCGCAGGCTGAACGCGATGGCGCCGGTCCGGTCGTGGATCTCGCCCGGCGTCTCTGCGGGACACCGCCAACTTGCGCCGCCGGCCGCTCGCGCGACTTGTTCCTCCTCGGCCAGGCGGGCCCGGACAAAGGCCACCATGTCGGAGTTGTCAGTCATCGGGTTCCGCATCCTCCACCGTCGGGTACGGCCCCGAACCGGCAAGATCACTCGTCGCTCCGGGGCCGCGCTGCTCGTTCAGCACGAGGATGCCGTACGGCGGATGCCGAGGGCACATCGCGCCCGCGCGTGTTCCGCCATACGGACATGCTCCCCGCCGAGTTATCGCGCCCGCACGGTGGCCATCACGTCCCGGTCGGGCTGCAGGGTCAGTGTCGGCACGGGGTTGACGTCACCCGGGTCCACGTCCAGTTCGAACCGGCGCGCGAGTACCGCCAGGATCAGTACCGCCTCGACCATCGCGAACCGCGTGCCGAGGCAGACCCGGGGGCCGCCGCCGAACGGGAACCAGGCGTACTCCGCGATGTCGTCGCCGTTGTCGGCGTCCCAGCGCTCCGGGCGGAACGACTCAGGCTCGGGGAACCATCGCTCGTCGCGGTGCGTGGCCCACTGGCTGCTCCACACCCTCGTTCCCTTCGGCATGTCCACGCCGCCGATCCGCGCCCCCTCCTTCGCGACTCCGGTCACCAGCCAGATCGTCGGGTACAACCGCAGCGTCTCCTTCACCACCGCCTGGGTGTACGTCAGCCGCGCGTAGTCGTCGAACTCCGGCTCCCGGTCGCCGAGGACACGGTCCAGCTCCTCGGTGAGCGCCGCGCGCGTCTGCGGATTGCGCGACAGCAGGTACCACGCCCACACCAGCGTGGAGCTGGTCGTCTCGTGCCCGCCGATGTACAGGGTGACGGTCTCGTCGCGGATCTCCTCGTCCGTGAGGTTCGCGCCGGTCTCGTCCACCGCGGTCAGCAGCCGGCTCAGCAGATCGGGACGCTCGCCGTCGCCGTCCCGGTGCCGGGCCACGACCCGGCCCACCTCGGCGTCGATGACCGCGGCGGCCTTCTTGATCCGGGCTCGGCCGGGCGTAGGCACCCAGTCGGGGAGCAGGGCGCCGATGCCCCTGAACTCCTTGCCGATCTCCTGCTGGGCGACATCCATCGCCCGTCCCATCGCCTCGGCGTCCGCCGGGGTGTCCACCCCGAAGATGGTGCGGACCGCGATCTTCTGCGTCAGCGCGGCCATCTCCCGCTTGATGTCGATGCGTTCACCACCGGACCAGGTGTCCGCGAGCTCCACCGTGCTGCCCGCCATCGTCGCCGCGTACGACCGCACCTGCTTCGGCCGTACCGAGGGCTGGACCAGCGACCGCTTCCGCCGCCAGTCCGGACCACGCGCGACGACCACGCCGTTGCCCATCACGGTACGGAACGCGATGCCCAGCGCCGGCTGGTCGAAGGTGCGCTCCGTCTCGGTGAGCAGCTCGCCAATGCACTCCGGATCGGCTATGAAGACGCAGGGGTGGGGGCCGAAGCGCCATCGCACCATGTCCCCGTACCCGCGCAGCCGCTCGAGGAACTCCAGTGGGTTCTTCCCGAACTGCGGCAGATTCCCGAGCAACGGCAGCCCCTTCGGGCCCGGTACGGGCACGTGGCCGCGTGGCTCGGCATCGGCGGCCGGACCGGTCTCCGTGGACATGAAAGGTCTCCGCTCCCTGGTGGCGCACCGGCATCCGGCACGCGGCGACATGGCTGGACTCCGGAGTGCCGGCAGGGTCGGTGAACCCCATCGGCCCTGTGGAGTACGTGAGTTGTCGAGGGTATCCGGGTCTCGTTACGGGAGTGTGGTCGGCCGGGCGGGACTGCCGACGAGGGATCGTGTGTGCTGTCCCGTGCCCACGTGACGGGACAAGGAGGGCGATCCGTCCGTGATCGCTGATCCTCCCGGTCCCCTCTTGGTCCGGGCCCGTTCAGCGGACGGCTCCGCCACGGGATACGCCGCGGCGCCCCCGCCCCACCGGTGTGGGGCGAAGGCGCCGCGCATGAGAGCCGGTTCGCGGCCGGGGCGGGTCAGGCGCCCGGCGGGACCCGGTACGGGCGGCCGTTGCCGCGGGTGAGGGAGTAGCCGAACACGGCCGCGAGCGCGCCGAGTACGCCGCCGCCCACGGTCCAGATCCAGCGGTCCGTCCACCAGCCGGAGGCCCAGCCGTCGTCCGGCTCGGTGTTGAGCGGGACCCGGAGCGGGGTGTCACCGTCGTCCGAGGCGTTGTCCGTCGTCTGCTTCATCGCCCAGTAGGCGATGGGCGCCAGCGGTTCGCTCAGCTTGCCGTCGACGTCATGGGCGCCGCCCTGGTCGGCCGCCGTCACCTCGACGGCGGTCTGCACCGGCTGCCCGAGGTCGGCCGACGGCAGGTCGACGACCGTCAGACGCACGTAATAGTTGCCCGGCAGCGGGTCGTTCGCCCACGGCTCGGACCAGGCTCGGACGGTCCGCAGGACGCAGGAGAGTTCGACGGTCGACGCGTCGGCGGCCGCCTTCCTGGTCTGGTGGCCGTACATGCAGGCCTGTCGGCGCCGCAGCCCGTCGTACACATCGACCTGCCAGGTCGAGGCGCCGTGCCGGGTGGTGGCCTCGGGCAGGGTGACCGTCGCCTTGACCGTGGCGCGCTGTCCCGCGTCGGCCGGGAACACCCAGTACAGGTAGTCACCCGTGGATGCCCCTGCGCTGGCGCGCTGGCTCGGCTGGATCACCGTCGCGGTACGGAAGGTGGTGCCCGCCTCGGTGGGTCCCGTACTGCCGTCGGAGGCGCTCGGGCTCGCCGACGGGTCGTCGGCGACGGCCGACCCGGCCGACGTCAGCAGGGCCGTCCCGGCCAGCAGGGCACCCGCGAGTACCCGTCGTGTACGCACCATCAGTTGGTCCTCCATACGGCGATGCGCCAGCGCGAGATCCAGCCGAAGAGCAGACCCGCGATCAGTCCGGTCAGGGCGAGTACGCCCAGGAGCCACCAGCCGCGGCCGAGACCGAACGCGGCGGCATCGGCCGCGTCGTCGGGCGCGTCCACCACGTCGACGGTCAGCTCGACCGGCATGCCCGGTGAGGTCTTCACCGAGGCGGGGGCCGAGAAGGAGTTGCTGAGCTGCAGGCAGACAGTCTCCGCGGCCGGCTTGTCCGTGCTGTCCGTGCTGTCCGTGCTGTCCTGCTCGGGCTTGGGGTAGCGCAGCCCGGACGAGATCGCGTCGGTGCGTCCGGTGCCGGACTCCGAACCTCTGACGATCTCGCGGCCGTGTACGGTCACCGCGCGCAGCAGCACGCCGTAGTCGTTGTTGACAACGCGGTCCGCGGACACGCTCACCGAGGCGCGCAGCTCCTGGCCGGGCAGTACGTCCACCCGGTACCAGCGGTGCTCGCCGATCTTCTCGCGGTCGGTGTAGAGACCCGCCTTGAGTTGAGGCGCGGCGGAGCAGCTGTCCGCGCCCTCGGTGGCCACGGGGGTGACGACGGGTTCGGCCGCCCGGTCCACCAGCTGCTTGACGCGGCCGGAGAGTTCATCGGTGTGCTGAACGGCGGTGTAGGTGCCGCCGGTCGCCTCGGCGATGCAGGTCAGCTGTTCGCGGATCTTGGCGTTCGGCACCAGACCCAGCGTGTCGATGACGAGGTGGATGCCGCGGGCGGCGATGTCGCGCGCGACCTCGCACGGGTCGAGCGGGCCGCAGGTGTCCTCGCCGTCGCTGATCAGCACGATCCGGCGGGTGGAGTCGCCGCCTTCGAGATCGTCCGCGGCGCCCAGCAGGGCGGGCCCGATCGGGGTCCAGCCGGTGGGGGCCAGCGTCGCGACCGCGGTCTTCGCCTCCACCCGGTCGAGCGGGCCGACCGGGTATAGCTGCTTGGTGTCCTTGCAGCCGACCTTCCGGTCGTCGCCCGGGTAGTCGGCGCCGAGGGTCCGGATGCCGAGCTGTACCTGCTCCGGCACCGCGTCCAGGACCTCGTTGAACGCCTGCTTCGCCGCGGTCATGCGGGACTGGCCGTCGATGTCACGGGTCCGCATGGAACCGCTGACGTCGAGCACCAGCTCGACCTTGGGGGAGGCTTTGGTGGGGGTTTCATCGGCGGCGGCGGGGAGGGCCGTGCCGAGCCCGGCGGTCAGAGTGGCGAGCAGGATGCCCACCCCGACCGTCAGCCTTCTTCTTATGATCATCGCCGGATACTAGTGAAGATCACATGCCACCCCCAAACCGGTCCGGGGGCTGCCCGGATGCAGTTGTCCCGGGCCGGCGGGGGCGAGTGACAGTCAGTCAGCGGTCGTTGCAGGATGTGGCGGCGGGGTGGCTACCGGTCCCCGTCGAGCAGCGGTCCTGCGGCCCGCTCCAGTACCGAGTTGACCCGGTTCCAGGTGTCCATGTCCCGTGTCATGGGCGGAAGTTCGGTGTCCGCCTCGGATCCCTCGCCGGCGTTCCAGCCGGTGGCGATCGCGACGGCGTCCTCGCCCCTGGCCGCCGCCGCGGCGAGAGCGGCCGCCCCCAGGGCCACCAGTTCGCCGCTGCCGGGCACGATCACGGGCCGCCCGGACAGCCGTCGTACCGTCTCCACCCAGGTGCGCCCCTGCGCGCCGCCGCCGATCAGGCGCAGCGGGCGGGCGGCGATCTCGGGGTTGGCCGGGTCGAGCCCGCAGGCACGCAGCAGCTCGTCCAGGGCGCGCAGCACGGTGACGACCGCGCCTTCGTAGGCGGCGCCGAGCAGTTGCTGCGGGGTGGTGTCGTGCCGGAGTCCGGTGAGCAGACCGGAGGCGGTGGGCAGATCGGGGGTCCGCTCGCCGTCGAGATAGGGGAGGAGCACCGCCTCGCCGCCGGGCGCCGCGTCGTTGCGGTCCAGGCCGAGCAGGGCGGCGACCTTGTCCACGGCGAGCGTGCAGTTGAGCGTGCAGGCCAGCGGGAGGTACGTGCCGTCGGCCGCGGCGAATCCGGAGAGCGCCGCTGATGCGGGCCGGGTCCGGGAGGCGGCGAAGACCGTACCCGAGGTGCCGAGGCTGAGAACGGGGTGGTCCAGAAGTCCGGCGCCGCCGAGACCGAGGCCGACGGCGGCACTCATGTTGTCGCCCGTGCCCGCCGCCACGGCGATCCCGGCCGGCAGACCGAGCGTCTGTGCTGCCTCATCGGTCAGCGAACCGGCGCGGGACGCACCCGTCTCGGCCACCTCGGGCAGCAACGCGGCATCCAGGCCGAGCAGTTCGAGCAGCTCGGGGTCGTACGTGCCGCTGGCGGTGGAGTACCAGCAGGTGCCCGACGCGTCGCCGGGGTCGGTGACGGCCGCGCCCGTCAGCCGTTCGGTGAGGAAGTCGTGGGGGAGGCGGATCGCGGCGGTCGCGGCGGCGGTCTCCGGCTCGTTCTCACGCAGCCACTGCCACTTCGACGCGGTCATCGCAGCCACCGGGACCGATCCGGTGCGGGCGGTCCAGGCGTCCGCACCGCCCAGCGCGGCGGTGAGGACGGCGGCCTGCGGGGCGGAGCGGGTGTCGTTCCACAGCAGGGCCGGGCGCAGCGGGCGGCCCGCACGGTCGAGGACGACCAGGCCGTGCTGCTGACCGGCGACCGCGATGCCGGTGACGGCCGCGGCGGGCACGCCGGATTCCTTCAGGCCGGCGGCGACGGCGGTGCGCAGCGCCTGCCACCACACCTCGGGGTCGGTCTCGCGGGCCCCCGCCTCGCCCGTGACGACATGCGGGGCACGTCCGACGGCGAGCAGTTGGCCGGTTGCGGCGTCGACGAAGGCCGCCTTGGTGGACTGAGTGGAGCTGTCCACGCCGATGACGACGGTACGCGGCGGCATGGGGTTACCTCATTCTCGCGGTGCAGGGGGCCACGGCGGGCCGGGTGGCTGGTGCGACCTATTTGATCGTACGGAAAACAAATTACGTGATCGGGCCCGTCTAGAACAGAGGTCGTCCTTGATTCCCGGTGTTGGGGGGTTTACGTCTCCATGGGGCGCCGTGCATGATTAGTCATGACACTGAACAAATAGGGGTTCGGCGGCCTCCACCGGCCGCGGACCCGACGGCACCGAAGGTGGTCAGACAATGACGGAACGCTTCAAGCCCACCCCGGGGGACAAGTTCACCTTCGGCCTGTGGACCGTGGGCTGGCAGGGGCGCGACCCGTTCGGCGACGCGACCCGCGCGGCGATCGACCCCGTCGAGACCGTGCAGCGCCTCGCCGAGCTGGGTGCGTACGGGGTGACCTTCCACGACGACGACCTGATCCCGTTCGGCTCGTCGGACACCGAGCGCGAGAGCATCGTGAAGCGATTCCGGCAGACGCTGGACGCGGCCGGGCTCGTCGTGCCCATGGCGACGACGAACCTCTTCACCCACCCCGTCTTCAAGGACGGTGGGTTCACCGCCAACGACCGGGACGTGCGCCGGTACGCGCTGCGCAAGACCCTCCGCAACATCGACCTCGCCGTCGAACTCGGCGCCACCACCTATGTGGCGTGGGGCGGCCGCGAGGGCGCCGAGTCGGGCGGAGCGAAGGACATCCGGGTCGCCCTCGACCGGATGAAGGAGGCCTTCGACCTGCTCGGTGACTACGTCGTAGAGCAGGGCTACGACCTGAAGTTCGCCATCGAGCCCAAGCCGAACGAGCCGCGCGGCGACATCCTGCTGCCGACCATCGGCCACGCTCTCGCCTTCATCGAGCGCCTGGAGCGCCCGGAACTCGTCGGCGTCAACCCGGAGACCGGCCACGAGCAGATGGCCGGGCTGAACTTCCCGCACGGCATCGCGCAGGCCATCTGGGCGGGCAAGCTCTTCCACATCGACCTCAACGGCCAGTCCGGCATCAAGTACGACCAGGACCTGCGCTTCGGCGCCGGTGACCTGCGCCAGGCGTTCTGGCTCGTCGACCTGTTGGAGACCGCCGGTTACGAGGGCCCGCGCCACTTCGACTTCAAGCCGCCGCGGACCGAGGACTACGACGGTGTCTGGGCGTCGGCCGCGGGCTGCATGCGCAACTACCTCATCCTCAAGGAGCGCGCCGCCGCCTTCCGCGCCGACCCGGCGGTCCAGGAGGCACTGCGCGCGTCCCGGCTCGACGAGCTGGCTCGGCCGACGGCCGAGGACGGCTTGGCTGGGCTGCTGGCCGACCGCTCGGCGTTCGAGGACTTCGACGTGAACGCGGCGGCCGAGCGCGGCATGGCGTTCGAGGTGCTGGACCAGCTGGCGATGGACCACCTGCTCGGGGTCCGCTGACAGCACGGGCGGATGATCCGGGGCCGTACCTGTGTCAGGCAGGTCCGCCCCCGCCTCCGCATGCGAGTCCGGGTCGTACCTGTGTCAGGCGGGTGCGGCCCGGCTCCGCATGCGAGTCCGGGTCGTACCTGTGTCAGGCAGGTCCGGCCCGGCTTCCGTTTCAGCCCGCCACCCGCGCCGCGTACGCCACCGGGTCGGTCAGTACGTCCTGCATCACCAGCGCTGCCGCACCCCGTGCCGCGTCGCCCGCGACCGACGAGGCGCGCAGCCGGCCGCCGCGCGGGGACCACAGCCCGGACACCACCCGGCCCGTCAGCTCCTCGTCGACGGGCGGCGACAGCCACGGCATCAGGCCCCGGTATATCCCGCCGAGCACCACCGCGTCCGGGTCGAGCAGATTCACCGCCCCGGACAGCACCCGCCCCAGCATCCGGCCCGCCCCCACCACGGCGGCCACGGCCCGCTCGTCCCCGGCCCGGGTGCGCCGCTCCAGCTCGGCCACCCCGATGCCGCTGCCGGTCTCCTCGATCCCGGCCGCCCGCAGCAGCGCCGCCTGTCCCGCGTACTGCTCCAGACAGCCGCGCGAACCGCACCGGCACTCCGGCCCGTCCGCGTCCACCACCACATGCCCGATCTCACCGGCGAACCCGTGCGCACCGCGCAGCAGTTCACCGTCGATGACCAGGGCGCCACCGACGCCGATCTCGCCCGTCAGATACAGAAAGCTGCGGATCTCGTCGAGCCCGCCGAACCAGAGCTCGGCCAGCGCCGCCAGATTGGCCTCGTTCTCCGAACTCACCGGCAGTTCCGGGCTGCCGGGGCGCAGCGCGGCGAGCGACGCGGCGAAGAGTTCCTCCGCCGGGACCTGATTCCAGCCCAGGTTGGGCGCCTGGCGCACCGCGCCGCCCGACACCAGACCGGGCAGCGCCAGGGCCACCCCGACCGGGAACAGCTCCTGTTCGGCCGCCGAATCCAGGGTGCGGGCCGCGATCCGGGCCGCCCGCGCCAGCACCTCGGCGGGCGGAGCGCCCCGGTTGTCGAGGTGTTCCGTCAGCCGGACCCGGCCGGTGCCCGCCAGGTCCACGACACAGACCGACACGTAGTCGATGTTGACCTCGACGCCGAGCCCGGCGGGACCGGTGCGCGCCACCTTGAGTGCGGTGCCGGGGCGCCCGGCCTGTCCGCTGAACGTCTTGCCGGACTCGGTGAGGAACCCGCTGTCGAGCAGCTGCTCGACCAGCGAGGACACGGCGGCACGGGTCAGCCCCACGCGTGCGGCCACCCCGGCCCTGGTCGCCTCGCGCTCGCCCTCGTCACGGACGGCCCGCAGCACCAGGCTGAGGTTGCTCCGTCGCACGGTGTCCTTGTCGGCCTTGGGCCCCAGCGTCGTGAGGTTGCTCTTCATATCGCTGCTGAGCCTATGCGATTCCGCACGTCAGTACGGTCCGGAGCGGGCACCGGTTCCCCCCGCAGCATGCAGCGGAATGCGCCGTGTTCGAGGTGCGGGCGGCGACCTCCGGTGACCGGGCGGGGTCGCCGGTATGCCGTCCGCCGCAGCGACGCATGCACGCTCGACTCCAGCCTCGCAGACGGAAACGTTGCCCCGGCGCGTCCACAACCGGTCGTCGTCCGACGGACCGCGGCAACCGGGGCGTGGTGGCCGCGTACGCATATGCGGGACCACCACGCCCCGGACCGCCGGCTCATGCCGTGGCGCCGCGCTCCTTCAGCATGTCGGCCATCAGCTTGATCTCCGACTGCTGGCCCAGGACCATGCCCGCCGCCAGATTCCTGATCTCGTCCGTGCCCGCCGCGTCGGCCGCCGCCTGCGCCATCTCCGCGCCGGCCCGGTGGTGCACGGTCATCAGCCGGAGGAACCGCACCTCGGCGTCCTTGCCCTTCGCCGCCCGCAGCGCGTCCAGCTCGGTGTCGGTCGCCATGCCAGGCATCAGTGAGCCGTCGCCCCTGGGGGCGACGGTGTGGCCCATCCACTCCATCGGGGGGCGGCCGGAGCTCTTGGCACGGCCCCACATCTCCAGCCAGCCGAGCATCATGCCGCGCTGATTGGCCTGGGTGTTGATGATGTCGTACGCGAGCCGCCGCACGTCCTCGTCGGACGTCCGGTCACGGACGATGAACGACATCTCGACCGCCTGCTGATGGTGGATCGACATGTCGCGCGCGAACCCCACATCGACCGACGTCTCCGCGGGCACGGCCGACCGGGCCGCACCCTGGGGGGCGGACGACGCGGACGGCCGCACGAGCATGAGTGCCACCAGCCCCAGCGCCAGCAGCAGTACCGCAGCACCCGCCAGCACCATCGGCCGCGGCGCGCGGACCGAGGACGTCACTTGGCGATCCCGCCGGTGCAGGCGGCGCCCGGCTCCGGTGTCTGCGGACCCTGGACGTACTTGGTGAAGAACTGCGCCACGCGTGCGTCGGTCGCGCTCTTCACCGTGACCTGCTTGCCCCAGGCACTGAGGATCAGCGGGGCGCCCTGGTCCTTCACGGGACTCATGAGCGAGTACGGGGTCTTGGCGACGCGGTCCGCGAGCTTCTTGATGTCGGCGGGCTGCGCCTTGTCGTTGTACGTGACCCAGACCGCGCCGTGCTCCAGCGAGTGGACGGCGTTCTCGTTCGGGATCGCCTCGGTGTAGACGTCGGCGTCGCAGTTCATCCAGACCGGGTTGTGGTCGCCGCCGACAGGCGGGTTCATCGGGTAGTCGACCGGCTTCTCGACATGGTTCTGGGTGAGCTTGTCCCAGCTCCGCTCGCCCTGGACGGGGGAGGACTTGGCCTTCTCCTCGGCCTGGTCCTGCTTGTCGGCTGCCGACATCAGATAGCCGCCGCCCGCGACGAGTGCGGCGACGACGGCGACGGAGGCGGAGATGGTGATGATGCGGTTCCTGCGCTCGCGGGCCCGCTCCTTGCGGCGGGCCTCCTCCAGCTTGGCGCGGCGCGCGGCGGCAGGGGTGTTCTGCTTCTTGGCGGAAGCCATGGAGAGTCCTCGGGTTCAAGACGATGTACGGAAAGAGGGCAGGGCGGGAGAAGGGGCCCTGCTTCTAGATCCGTTGAACCTGAAGGCGGAGATGGTCGACGGCGCCCACGGCGTCGTTGGAGGGGCCGCGGATACCGGCGGCGCCGGCGAGCCGGCCGGCCGGAGCGGTGACCGCAGAGCCGGGGAGTGCGACAGGTGCGGCCTGGGCGGGCAGCACGACGGGTGTCGCGTGCTCCGAGAGACCGTGGCAGGAACTGCTGACGCCCCGGTCGTCCGGTGCGACGACCACGACGATCCGCGCGGTGGAGGCCGGGGGCGGAGTCAGGGCAGGAGTCGCGGCCGCGGTCGCGGTTCGGACCGTGGCGTGGTGTGCGGCCGCGCCCGTCTCGGCGAGCGAACAGCACGAGACCATGGCCAGCAGGATGAGCAGCCAGCCGAGAACGGCCGACGCGCGGGCGCCGTCCCGTCGTCGGTCGGTCCGTTCACTGAGTCTGGTCATCCCCGACATCGTACGCGGTGTGTGAAGTTTCAACGAGTGTGGGGATGGTATTAATGCGACGGATGAGGCTTGCCCTGTCGGATCGGCGGGATAGTGTGCCCCGGTGACAACGCACTCGAACGTATCTGCGGGCTGGTATCCGGATCCGCACGGCGCGCCCCAGTTGCTGCGCTACTGGGACGGTTCCCAGTGGACCGAGCACACGAACCCGGTCGGCGGACAGCAGCCCCAGGCTCCCGCTCAGCCCCAGGCGCCCGCGCAGGCTCCCGCTCAGGTCCAGATGCCCCACCAGCAGGCCGTCCCTCAGCAGCAGGGCTCGGCTCCCGGCGGCGTCACGCTCTTCAATCAGCAGGTCCTGGTCGTGAACCAGAAGGCCAAGCTGATCGAGGTGACGAACGAGTACCGCGTCTTCGATCAGCAGGGCAACACGATCGGCTCGGTCATCCAGGTCGGCCAGAGCGCGCTGCGCAAGGTGCTGCGGTTCGTCTCCAGCATCGATCAGTATCTGACCCACAAGCTGGAGATCCGTGACGCGTACGGACAGCCGCAACTGCTGCTGACCCGACCGGCGAAGTTCATCAAGTCCCGGGTCATCGTGCAGCGCCCGGACGGGCAGCCGGTCGGCGAGATCGTGCAGCAGAACGCCATAGGCAAGATCAACTTCGCCATCATGGTGGACGGTCAGCAGATCGGTGCCATCAAGGCGGAGAACTGGCGCGCCTGGAACTTCGCCATCGTCGACCACAACGACGCCGAGATCGCCCGGATCACCAAGACCTGGGAAGGCCTCGCGAAGACGATGTTCACGACGGCGGACAACTACGTGCTGCAGATCCACTACCAGCTGCCCGAACCGCTGCTCAGCCTCGTCGTGGCGACGGCCCTGACCGTGGACACGGCCCTGAAGCAGGACGCCCGCGGCCTCGGCTGACGGGATCCTGTCATGCGCAGCAGCCTGCGTGGCCGGCTGGTCTGAGGAGGTCAGTTCGGCAGAGAGGCGTCCGGCCCGTCGGTCTCCTGTATCTCCTCCAGGACCCGGCGGGCCACCGCGAACGCCGAATTCGCGGCAGGCACACCGCAGTAGACCCCGGTCTGCAGCAGCGCCGCGCCGATCTCCTCCGGTGTCAGACCGTTGCGCAGTGCCGCCCGGACATGCATCGCCAGTTCGTCGTGGTGCCCGTGCGCGACGAGCGCCGTGAGTGTGATCAGGCTGCGCTCGCGGCGCGACAGGGTGGGGTCGGTCCATATCTCGCCCCAGGCGTACCGCGTGATGAAATCCTGGAACCGGGCGGTGAATCCGGTCGTGCCGGCCTGTGCCCGGTCCACATGCGCATCGCCGAGTACCTCTCGCCGCACCGCCATGCCACTGTGGCCGTTCCCGTTCGCACCGAAGTGGCGGCGCAGTGCCACCCGTACCGCCTCGGGATTCTCGGCGGGCGCCAGATGCGAGGTCGCCGCAAGCTCGGTGAGCGTGGCGTCGGGGATAGCGTCGGCGAGCTCCCGGGCGTGTGCGGGGGGTGTCGCCGGGTCCTCGCGTCCCGCGATCACCAGCGTCGCCGCCCGGATTTCCGAGAGCCGGAGCCGCAGATCGTACGCGGCGAGCGCGTCGCAACAGGCGGCGTACGACGAAGGATCGGTGGCCCGGAGATCGTCGAGCAGTTCCGGGGCGGTGAAGCCGGGTGTGAACCAGCGCGCCGCGGCCCCGGCCGCGACCGGGGCGAGTCCGTCCCGCCGGACCAGCGCCGCCCGCTCCTGCCACGGCCCGGGCTCGCCGAAGTGCGCGGAGGAGCAGACGAGGGCGAGCCGGTCGATGCGCTCCGGGTGGTGCACGGCGAGCCAGAGGCCGACCGCGCCGCCCAGCGACACCCCCGCGTACGAGAACCGGTCCAGGGACAGCGAGTCGGCCAACTCCATCACCAGCGCGGCAAGATCGGCGACCGTCGCACCCGGTCCGATCAGGTCCGCGGCCGATCCGCCGTGTCCGGGCAGATCCCACCGTACGACGCGGTGGGCGGTGGAGAGGTCGGGCGCGACGGCATCCCAGAGCCCGGTCGACGTACCCAGCGAGGGTCCGAGCAGCAGTGGGGGAGCGGCGGCCGGACCCTCCGTGCGGTGGTGCAGAAGGCGGTCGGGCGGGGAAGTCATCGGCGGTCCAGTGCACGGTCGGTGAGGGGGCCCGCGAATCCGGTGTACCGGGCGGGGTCGGTCAGTTCGGCCAGATCGAGACCGGCGAGCTCCGGCTCCTCGTCCAGGACGTCGAAGAGCACATCGGAGAGGTCGGTCGTCTCGGACCGGGCCCGGTCCGCCGCGCCCGCCAGGACGTCCCTGGCGCGGGCCCGGCCGATGCGTTCGGCAAAGGCGGCGGCCAGCCGCTCCGAGACGATCAGACCGTCGGTGAGGTGAAGGTTCTCCAGCATGGCGTACGGGACGATCCGCAGCCCCGCCGAGAGTTCGGCGCCGTCCCGCGCGGCGCCGCCGACGAGCCGCAGAAGATCGCGCAGCGGCTCCCACTCGGCGTGCCACGCCCCGGCGGGCCGCTCGTCCTCGGCGGCCAGCGAGCCGTACAGCGTGGCCGCCAGGCCGGGCGCCCGGCGGGCGGCGGCCGCGATCAGCGTGGCGCGCACGGGATTCGCCTTGTGCGGCATGGCGGACGAACCCCCGAGCCGACCCTCCTCGACCTCGCCGATCTCGGTACGGGACAGCGTGAGCACATCGGCCGCTGTCTTGCCGAGCGCGCCCGCGGTGAAGGCGAGTGCGCCGGCGAGATCGGCGACCGGGGTGCGCAGGGTGTGCCAGGGCAACACCGGCTCCACCAGTCCGAGCTCGCGTGCGTACGCGGCGACGAGGGCGAGTCCGTCCACGCTCTTCTCCCCGAAGGAGAAGGCGGAGAAGGCGGCCAGGGTTCCCGCCGCACCCCCGAGTTGGGCGGGGAGGGAATCCCGTACGGAAGCCAGCCGGTCCCGTGCGTCGAGGATCAGGGCACGCCACCCGGCGACCTTGAGCCCGAATGTGGTCGGCACGGCGTGTTGCGTGAGCGTACGGCCCGCCATCGGTGTGTTGCGGTGCGCGGCGGCGTGCCGCGCCAGCTCGTCCGCCATCCGCATCAGATCGTCGAGCACCCCGGCCAGTGTGCGTGAGGCGACGAGCATTGCCGCAGTGTCCAGGATGTCCTGGCTGGTCGCACCCCGGTGCACATACGGCCGCACCTCCTCGGGCACCGCCGCCGCGAGGTCGGTGACCAGGGGGATGACCGGGTTGCCGCCGGAGCGCGCCCGGAGCGCCAGATCCCTTACGTCGAAGCGGTCGGCGTCCGCCGCCTGCGTGACCGCCCGCCCGGCCTCCGCCGGGGCGAGCCCGCATGCGGACTGGGCGCGGGTCAGCGCCGCCTCGGCGTCGAGCATCGCCTGCAGGACGGCGCGATCGCCGGTGCTGGTCTCGGCGGGGGAGCCGGCCCGCCCGGGGGCGAGCAGACCGGCATCGCTCTCGTACGTCACGTGAACTCCAGGAAGACCGTTTCGCCGGCGCCCTGCAGATGGATGTCGAACCGGTGGGTGCACCGGTCGGTGGGCGTCGCGATCAGTGTGGCCCGGCGTTCCGCGTCCAGCGACTCCAGCAACGGGTCACCGGCGGGCACGGTGCCGTCCGCAGCCCGCAGATAGATGCGGGTGTACAGGTGGTGGAGCAGTCCGCGGGCGAAGACGGCGACCGAGAGATACGGGACACCGCCCGGCGGCAGGGTCCGTACCGCCCAATGGCCGTCGGCGTCGGTCGGGACGCGGCCGAAGCCGGTGAATCCGACTCCGTCGCGGCCGATGACCCGGCCTGTGACCGGGTCGTGCCGCAGCGAGCCGGGGCGTCCGGTGCGCGAGCCGCCGGGGGCGGGCTGCCAGATCTCGATCAGCGCGTCGGGAACGGCGTCACCGTTGCCGTCGAGCACGAGTCCGTGCACGGTGATCGTGTCCGGATGGCCGGCCGGGGCGATGTCGCCGCCACCGGCGAACGGCAGCGCGTACCCGTAGAACGGGCCGACGGTCTGGGACGGGGTCGGGGCGTGGGGCATCAGTGGTGGCCTTCCTCGATCCAGGTGGCGGACGGTCCGTCGAGAACGATGTCCCAGCGGAATCCGAGCGACCACTCGGCGACCGAACGGTCGTGGTCGTACGCCGCGACGAGCCGCTCCCGGGCGGCCGGGTCGGTGACGGACTGGAGAATCGGGTCATACGGGAAGATCGGGTCGCCCGGGAAGTACATCTGGGTGACCAGGCGCTGGGTGAACGCCGTCCCGAAGAGCGAGAAGTGGATGTGCGCCGGGCGCCAGGCGTTGTCGTGGTTGCGCCATGGGTAGGCGCCGGGCTTGACGGTGGTGAAGCTGTAGCCGCCGTCGTCGTCGGTGAGGCAGCGTCCGAACCCGGTGAAGTTGGGGTCCAGGGGTGCCGGGTGCTGGTCGAGCTGGTGCGCGTACCGCCCCGAGGCGTTGGCCTGCCACACCTCGACCAGCTGCCCGCGCACCGGGCGGCCCTCCCGATCCAGGATCCGGCCGGAGACGGTGATGCGTTCACCGAGCGGCTCGCCCTGGTGCTGCCGGGTCAGATCGCGGTCGAGCGCGGTGACGTCCGTAACGCCGAAAGCGGGTCCGGACAGCTCGACGGCCTCGGGATCGGCCAGCGGGACGAGTGGCCGGTGCGGGTGGCGGTAGTGGCTGCTGCGGTACGGGGCGTAGTCGCGCGGCGGATGGTGCGCACCAGCGGGCGCGTCAGCGTGGGCCTTGGCGACCTCGGCGTCGATGTCCCGCTGACTCAGCCCGTCGGGCAGGGGGCGGCCGGGCAGGGCGTAGGCGGTCATGTCACTGCTTGTCATGTCGCGGCTCCGGAGGCGGGTGGAATCAGAGGGGAACCAGACGCGCCGGACGCCCGGGGCACGCGGCCTTCCTGAGGGCGTGCGGTGCGGTGAGCTTCTGGGGTGCGGTCGGTGCGGTCGGTGCGGTCGGTGCGGTGGCGCCGACCGTGTCGGCGGTGCGCAGCTGCCGGCCGGTTGCGGCCCGCACCGCTGCGCCGTGACGCCGGAGTGCGGCTCGGTGAGGACCGGCTCATCACCCTCTCCTCTGACGCATTGCTCAGTGCACTGAGTATTCGTTGGTGCGCCAGAAGCTATCCATGCCTGGGTGTCCGGGTCAAGGCCCTCAGTACACTGAGATCCAGGAATGGGAAGAAGAATCAGCAGAGAGGACGGTGTCCGTGTCCGCGGTCGACTTGAGCAGGCACCCCGGGCATCTGGCCCGCCGCCTCCAGCAGGCGCACTACCTGCTGTGGAACACGATGGTCTCGGAGGAGACGACCTCTCCGCAGTTCGCCGTGCTCAATGCCCTGATCGCCGAGCCCGGCCTCGACCAGCGCACGGTGGGGGAGCGGGTCGGACTCGACCGCTCCACCATCGCCGAGGTCATCAGCAGACTTTCGCGACGCGGGCTGCTGGACAAGGTGCGCGACCCGCAGGACGGCCGCCGCTCCCTGCTGCAGCTCACCGAGGACGGGGTGCGCACCCACCGCAGGATCTCCCTGCGGGCGGCCAGGATGAACCAGGTCTTCCTCGGCCCGCTCTCGGCCGAGGAGCAGGCCGTATTCTTCGATCTGCTGCGCCGGGTCTCGGACGCGGCCGAGGGGCTGCGTAACCCTGAGGAGCCCCTCGGCGCCGGAACGTCCGGCCTCTGACGGCCGCGTAGGCGAGAAAGATTCCACCGACCCGGCAGTTCTCCGTCCGACCCGTGGCGCCCGAGTGCGGGTGCTGGACACCCGCCGACCGGGTTCCTTTCTTCAGTAACCCGGTGTCGTCCACGATGAGCACGGCCTCGGGGGTGCTCGACGACGTCGATGCCCACGTTCTGGACCGGCAGCAGGTGGGTGAGCCCCTTGGGGCTCACCCACCTGTGTTTCGGTCCGGGACCCGACCGGATCGGATCAGGTCCGGTCAGATCATCTCAGGTGGAGCTTGAGCTGATGGTTGTGCTCTGTGTGCTCGACTACGACTCCGGTGACCGAATCACCCACCTCGGGCCAGATCACCGTAGAGCCATCGGCGCCGCCGTGGTGCATTCCCGCCACATCCGCGAAAGCATCACCATGGTGCACACCCTCCACCGAAATGAAGATTCCGAAGGGGGCGACCTCGTCCACGGTGCCGTGCACCGTGGATCCGTAGGGGAACTTCCGCTTGACGGCATCCCATTCGTCACTTGTCATCGATGCCACAGCCTTTCGTATGTGTTCAGCCGCCTGGTAGCCGTTGTCCTTCTGGTGCTGGCCCAGCCCCGGCTGAGGCGCCTTGAACAGGGATATGTAGCCGTCGCTGTATCTCGCACGCGGCGAGCCCGGTGACGCGACGGTCGTGACCGGCGTCAGGCTGCCGTGGAAGGATCGCACGGTGCTGGAGGGAGCACGTGACAGAACGCCGATCAGCCTGCGGGTGACCGGCAAGTGACCCCGTCGTCCGAGAGCGTGGCCCCAGCGGTTGCCGTCCAGCGCGGTTGGCGGCGTGCGGTCGCCTCGCCCTGCGATGAGGGGGCGCGGTCGGGTCTTCTCGGCCATGAACCCGCGAGTGCTCCGCGGTGAGCATCCAAATGTTTTCCACGTCGGAGGTCAGGATCGTCACTCGGTCCGCCTGGGCGAGCGCGGTGCGAACCGGTCGGTTCCGCGATCAGCAGCGCCCGCCCATCGGCGAAATGTTCTCCGGCGGTGCCGGCAGCCCGCGCAGATGGCGGCAGAGATGCGATCCGACTCCGGCCGGTGGAACAACGGCTCCATCGGCGCGCACACCGCCTCGAATCCCGCGTCCAGGACGGCTGGATCCTCCGGCGACAGCTCGACGTCCATACGACCCGACGCACTCACGGCAGATCGTCCTGCCGCACGCCAAACGTCGAATTCCAGCCCTGTGGCAAGTGGCCGGTCGACCAAGGCCCGTCCACGACGTCACGGAAATATTCCTGCAGTGGGTATTCGATGCTGTCGTCCTGCCCGGGGTCCTGCGGCATTGCCGCAGGACGGTCACGTGACCAATGTGCTGCCACCTGTCAGCACAAACACCATTGCCGTATCAGTCCTCGTCGCCTGCCCGGTGGATCCCGAACACTGCTCCCTGCGGGTCACGGACCACCGCGATCTGCCGGCCGCCCGGGAGGGTCCTCGGCGGCATCATCAGTTCACCGCCCGCGCCCAGCGCGGTCGCCGCGGCGGCGTCGGCGTCCGCCACCGCGAAATAGGGCAGCCAGTTCGGCGGCGCCTCGGGCGGGAGCGTGTCGTCGCTCGCCAGCAGGCCGCCGAAGTCGGCGCCGTCGACACCCCACTGGGGGTAGGTCTTCGACGCGGTGACCGTCCAGCCGAAGACGGCCGGGTAGAAGGCGAGTGCGGTATCGGCCTCGCGGGTGACGAGTTCGACCCAGCAGAGCGAGCCCGGAACGTTCAGCAGCTCGGCGCCCGCGAAGGCCCGGCCCTGCCAGAGCGAGAACACCGCGCCGGACGGGTCCGCGGCGACCGCGAATCTCCCCTGGTCGAAGACGTCCATCGGGCCGACCAGCAGTGAGCCGCCCGCCGATGTCACCTTCTCCACCGTGGCGTCCGTGTCCTCGGTGGCGAACGAAACCGTCCAGGCGGGCGGCCGGCCCGGCTGGTAGACCGGGCTGAGGGCGGCGACCCGCGCAGCGCCGAGGTGCGCCATCGTGTAGCCGCCGGCCTCCTTGCGCGGATCGGTCTCGCAGCGCCAGCCGAAAAGCGCCGCGTAGAACGAGGTGGCCGCCGGGATGTCCGGGGTGCTCAGCTCGATCCAGCAGGGACCGCCGGGCACCGGTTCGGTGAGCTTCATTCCGTTCCCTCTGCTTCTCTTCGGGGACGCGTGCGTGTGCGGGTCTTCCCGCAACCTACGACCGGCCGTGGGGCCGGGCCATCCGGGAGACGGACCAGGCGGTCGGGGAGAAGTGTTTTACGAGTGTAATACCTGCTAAGATGTTTGTGTGAGTGATACGACCATGCGAACCCGGCAGCCCTCCGTCCGTAGACTTCCGCTGGCCCCCGCCCTGCGCCTGGCCCGCCCCTCGGACACGTGGTTCAAGCCGGCGCTGAGCGTGGTGGTCGCTTCCGCCGTGCCGAACCTGGCGCTCTTCGCCTTCGACCGGCTCGACCTCGTCATGTACACGATGGCCGGTTCGCTCTGTGCGCTGTACGGCCACAGCCTCCCGTACGCCCGCCGCGCCCGCACCGTCGCCGCAGTCGTCCTCGGCATGCTCGTCGGCTTTGCGATCTCCCTGGTCGCGGCCTCGCTCACCGACTCGACAGCCGTACTGATCGCCGTCGGCGCACTCCTCGCGGCCGGGCAGAAGGCGCTCTGCGACGCCACCCGCATCGGGCCTCCCGGGCATGTGATCTTCACGTTCGTCACCTCGGCCGCCCTCTTCGCCCCGCAGCACCTGGGCCAGGTGCCCGGGCACCTCGCGCTCACCGTGGCGGCGGGCGCGGTCGCCTGGCTGGTCACCGTCGGTCCCGCCCTGATCCGCCGGGAGGGCCCCGAGCGCCGCGCCACGGCCCGCGCGCTGAACGCCGCCGCCGCGTACGCCACCGACCCAGGACACCGCACCCGGCACGCGGCGGCCGCCGCCGTGCACGCCGGCTGGCAGACGCTGCTAGCCGCCGGGCGCCCCACCCCCGTACGCCGGGCGCTGGAACGGCTCCTCGTGCACGCCGAAGCCGCCCTCGCCGAGGCTGCCCTCGGGTCCCGCACCGCGGACCCCGACCGGCTGCGTGCCTGGGCGGAGCAGACCCGGGCCCGCGGACCCGTCCCCACCCCGCCGCCCGCCCCGGGCACCGCCGAGGAGCTCTTCGGGATCGACGCCGAGCGCGCCGCACGGCGGACCGGAAGCCGCCGCGACGCCCGCCGGGCACTGCTGCGCGCGCTCGCCCCCGGCTCCCCGCTACTGCCCATCGCGGCCCGTACCCTCATCGGCTGCGCCCTCGCCGGATACGTCTCCATGGCCCTCGGCGTCGGCCGCCCCTACTGGGCGATCGTCACCGCCGCATCCCTCTACCAGGCCAACGTCACGCTCTCCTGGAACCGAGCCCTGCAGCGCACCCTCGGCAACCTCCTCGGCGTGCTCGTCTTCGCCGCAGTCCTCCCCGTCACCCGGACGGGGCCGCTGGCGCTCATCGGCTGCTGCCTCTTCTTCAACTTCGCCGCCGAGGCACTGATCACCCGCAACTACTGGCTCGGCTCCATCGCCGTGACCCCGATGGCCCTCCTCGTCATCGAGTTCGGCGGCACCCACCCCGCCGGTGAACTCATCGGCGACCGGGTCCTGGACACCGTCATCGGCGCCGCCGTCGGACTGCTCGCCGCCATGGCCGTCACCAACCGCCGGGCCGCCGGGCGCCTGGAGCGGGCCCTTGCCGCCACCGACCGGGCCCGCGCCCACGCCGCAAAGACCCTGACCGCCCCGGCACCCGCACCCGCCGCGCTCGACGCCGCCCGCCGCAGGCTGACGGGATCGCTCGTCGAGCTGCGCGAGGCGGGCGACACCGCGGCGGGCGAATGGTGGCAGCGCGCCCTGCCCGAGGAGCGGGTCCTCGCGGCGGAGCAGGCCGGACACCGTACGCTCGCGGCGACAGCAACACGGCAGGGGCTGATCGTCCCCGCCCAGGAGAACGGAGCGGTGTGACCGACGACATCGTCGCCTCGGTGGTACGGCAGTGGCAGGCCGTCAACCCGGAGCTGGACACCGGACCGATGGAACTCATCGGGCGCATCAACCGCTGCGCCGCCCTGCTCCAGCAGGCGGAGGACGCCCCGCTGCGCTCCGCCGGGCTGAGCCGCGCCGAGTTCGACCTGCTCGGCGCGGTGCGCCGTACCAACCGTGAACTCACCCCCGGTGAACTGGCCAGGGAAACGTTCTCCTCCGGCGCCGCCGTCACCAAACGCCTCCGGGGCCTCCAGGAGCGCGGCCTGGTCGACCGCCGCAGTGACGCCCGGGACCGCCGCGTCGCGCATGTCCGTCTCACCGACGAGGGGCGCGCCGTGGTCGACGAGCTGCTGCCCCGGCAACTGGCATACGAACGCACGGTACTGTCCGGTCTCGACGAACGGACCCGTGGCGAACTCAGCTCCCAGCTCAGTGAGTTGCTGGTCCAACTGGAGGGACGCCTCGGCGGGGCCGGGCGCTGAACCACGCACCGGACCCCGCTCCGATCGGGTGGGCGACGGCCACCGGTTGTCAGGGGTGGTGCGAGGGCCGGTCGGCACGGGTTCCGCCGGGCGCCGACCCGAGCAGCGACGCGGACTGCCGCAGTTCCTCGGCCCGGCGGACGAGCGCGACTTCGTCGCTGCGGTCGGCGGGCGCCGACGCCATCAGGGCGAGCCGGTCGCGCCAGCTGGAGCCGGCCAGTGGCACGGCGACGGCGTGCATGCCCCACACCGACTCCCCGCGGCTGAGCGCATACCCGCGCTCGCGGATTCCGTCGAGTTCCGCAAGCAGCGCGGAACGGGAGGTGAGGGTGTGCGGGTTGACCTCCGGCAGTTGCTCCTCCGGATAGAGCGAGCAGACCTGTTCCGTCGTCATCCCGGAGAGCAGCAGCTTGCCGCCGGAGGTGGCGTGCGCCGGTCGCGTGCGCCCCATCTCCAGCATCACCCGTACGGGGTGGGACGACTCCCGCCCGTCGGTGATGATGATCTGGTCGCCGATCAGCGCAGCGCTCTGCACGGTCTCGCCGGTGCGCCGTACGGCGTCGTCCAGGACGGCTCCCAGTTGTTCGCGGACAGCGGTGCCGAACCCCGCCGGGCGGCCGAGCCGTACCAGCTCGGGGCCGGCCGAGTAACCGCGGCCGGAGGAGTCACGGATCGCGAAGCCGCGTCCTGCCAAAGTGCTGAGCACCCGGTGGGCGGTGGACCGGCCGACGCAGAGCAGCGCGGCGGCCTCGGACACGGTGAGCGTGTCATGCGTGAGGAACAGCTGCATCAGCCGGAGTCCGGTGTCCAGCGATTCGATGGTGTATCCCCGCGTCGGTCCCATGATGTGCCCGTACTCCCTCGGCTGACGGTCCTGCTGGCGGTACGTCCCGTGGTGGGCGCTCGAAGACATGATCGGGGGTGACGGCTCGGACCGCCGTGCAGCCGCCGTCCACGACGAGTTCGGTGCCGGTCACGAAGCGGGCCTCTTCGGAGGCGAGGTAGAGCACGCCGTACGCGATGTCCTGCTCGTCGGTGATGTCCAGCTCCCGGTAGTCGGCCGCACCGCCGGTGTACTTCCCGGGCGGGGCCATGTCGGCGGCGACGACGGTTGCGCCCCGTGAGGCGAGGGCCCGGCAGATCTCCGCGCCGATCCCGCCCGCACCGCCCGTCACTATCGCGACTTTGCCCTGCACCCGTCCGTCGGTCATGAATCTGCTCCTTTCGATCCACATCGATCACATGTACCTGTGTCCCTCTCTGCGGGACGGAATGAAATGCTCGGGAATCGACACTCTCGATGACTTCCCTATTTGCCGTCCTCCTTGTCGATGCGTGGTGATTCCACCGCCGAAGGCGGCGATGTCTTCGTCCCTCAGATCGGTACGAGCGACGCTATTGCTGCGACACGATCGATGATCGTCACTCCTTGCACACGGCCGGAGGCGGTGCGTGCAAAAACTCGTGAGTGTATTACCGCGGGAACGCTCGCGCAGGGGGTTGGGTGAATGTGCCGAAGCACTGTTTCGATCTGACTAAGCTCACGCGCAGTGAAGTCGAGTTGATATGAATTCGAGCGCTTGCTCCCTCGTGCCCTACAAGTGCGTATACCTCCCGAATCAACCGCCAGAGGTCCTAGATGGCTCGTGTTGAATCACCGCCGATCCACCGAGAAATCCCCCTTGCCCGAGCCGCGTTGCTCCCCGTGCTCCTGACGGCCGGCGCGACCGCCGCCGCCGCGGCGCTGGTGTCCGGGGTCGCCCGGGGGGCAGTCGTCTGGTGCGGCGCGGTCACCACCGTCGTGGTTGCCGCGCTCACCGTCGCGCTGGCCCGTCGTGCCCGCGCGATGCGCAGACAGCGCGCGGAGTACGAGCACCGCCTCGCCGTCCTGGAACGCCGCCTCGCCACCCATGACGAAGAGGCCATCCGGATCAACAAGGAGCTCCTGCCGGCCGCGATCCACCGGCTCCGCGTGGGCAATTCGCCCGATGAGGTGCTGCGCGACATCGTCGACGCCGACGAGGTGTACTGCGACCTTCCCGAAGCCCAACGCGCCCTCGTCCACACGGTTTTGAACATCATCGACAACGAAGAGGCAATGCGCGACTCCGCGCAGCGCGCCTTCGTCAACGTCGCCCGGCGCGTCCAGGCGATCGTCCACCGGCAGGCCAGCGAGCTGCGGGAGATGGAGGAGCACCACGGGCGAAACCCCGATGTCTTCGACGACCTGCTCCGCATCGACCACGGAACCGCGCTGATCGGCCGGCTCGCCGACTCCATCGCGGTACTCGGCGGCGCCCGCCCCAGCCGTCAATGGCCCAAGCCCGTACCGCTGTTCAGCGTGTTGCGCGGTGCCATGTCCCGGATCCTCGAATACCCGCGTGTCGACCTGCACTCGATCGCCAAGGTCGCCATCATCGGCACCGCCGTCGAACCGCTCATCCACGCCTGCGCCGAACTTCTCGACAACGCCACTCGCTACTCGCCGCCGCAGACCCGTGTGCACGTCACCGCGGTCGAGGTCCAGACCGGCATCGCCATCGAGATCGAGGACGGCGGCGTCAGCCTCAGCGGGGAGGCCCGTGCGCGGGCCGAGAACATGCTCGCCCGGGCCCAGGCCGGGTCCAACATGAACGACCTCGGCGAGTCCCCCCGGCTCGGCATGGCCGTCGTCGGCCGGCTCTCCCGGATGTACGACCTCCAGGTCTCGCTGCGACAGTCCGCGTACGGCGGTGTCCGCGCTGTACTCATCGTGCCCCGCGCCATGATCACCACCGGTCCCGCCCCGGGTATCGCCCACGGCATCGGCGCCACGTCGAGGCCCACCAGCGACATCGACGTGACGGGCATGAAGCACGTCGTCCCGCCGCGCAGCAAGCGCCGCAAGCCTCTCCCGGTGGAAGCCCGCCCGGCCACCGGACCGGTCGCGTCCGAATCCCGGCCGGTGGCCGAGTCGGCGGCCATGGGCGACGACGCCCCCGTGGTGACCGAGTGGACCGCGGGCGGACTCCCGCAGCGCCGCAGCCGCGGCCGCGCGCCGCTGGGCTCGCACAACCTCCCCGCGCAGCCCGCCGCCCCGCCCGCGGGACAGCGCAACGGCCACGCCAACGGGAGCGACAGCGGCAAGGAGCAGCCCCCCGGGCTCTGGCTCGAGGCCTTCACCAACGCCGTCAACGGCGTGCCGCAGGAGCCGAAGGCCGGCGAAGACACCGATGACGCGTGGGACAAGGGAGACCTGAAGTGATCCAGCAGCGCGGAAACATGGACTGGATGCTCAAGGAACTGGCCGACGATGTTCCGGACATCCATCAGATCGTCGTGCTCTCCGCGGACGGCCTGCGCATCGCCCGGCACGGCGGCGACCCCGATGTCGCCGACCGCCTGGCCGCCGCCTGTGCCGGACTGCAGAGTCTGGCGGCCGCCGTCGCCTCCGAAATCCCTTACAGCGACGGTCTGATGCGGCTCGTCGTCATCGAAGTCACCGGCGGATTCTTTTACTTGATGGCCGCGGGGACCGGTGCGTACCTTGCCGTCCTCGCCGGAGAGACGGTGGACGCGGGACTCGTCGGAGCACGGATGCGCGACATGGTCGTCCGGATCGGTGCCCATCTCACGAGCCCGCCGCGCCATGACGGGCAGGCCGGATGAGCTCTCCCCGACGAGAGCGCCGGGAGGCTGATCCGGCGCTGAGCGACCCGGAGCGGCTGTACGTCATCACCGGCGATCCCGACGGCGGCGAGCGAGCGGCGCTCGACCTGGTCACGATGGTCGTTGCGAAGGAGCAGCCGACGCCGACGGTCCAGCCCGAGCAGGCCGTGATCCTACGGCTCTGCCAGGCACCGTTATCCGTCGCCGAGATCTCGGCCTACCTCGGCCTGCCGTTCAGCGTGGTGACCTCGCTCCTCACCGAACTCCTCGCGAGCGAACTGATCGAATCACGCGCGCCCATCGTCCGCGCCACTCTCCCGGACAGATCCCTTCTCGAAGCGGTGATGCATGGACTTCAGAAACTCTGACACGATCACCGGCCCCAGGACCGAGGACATCCTTCCGACCACGGCCACGGCCGCCGTGAAGGTGGTCATCGTCGGCGGGTTCGGGGTCGGCAAGACGACCCTGGTCGGTTCCGTCAGCGAGATCCGGCCCCTGACCACCGAAGAGACCATGACCCAGGCCGGGGTCGGTGTGGACGACAACTTCGGGGTGGAGAGCAAGACCGCCACCACGGTCGCCATGGACTTCGGCCGGATCAGCATCAGCGAGGAACTGATCCTCTACCTCTTCGGCACGCCGGGCCAGGAACGCTTCTGGTTCCTGTGGAACGGTCTCTTCGAGGGCGCCCTCGGCGCCGTCGTCCTCATCGACACCCGGCGTCTCGAGGTCAGTTTCGACGTGATCGGACGCCTGGAAGAACGCGGTGTGCCGTTCGTCGTCGCCATCAACACCTTCCCGGACGCCCCGAAGCACCCCGTCGAGGCGTTGCGCAGCGCACTGGACCTGCCGGACGAGGTGCCGATGATCGACTGCGACGCCAGACTGCGCGACTCCAGCCGCGATGTGCTGATGACCCTGATGCGCTATCTGCACAGCCTGGCCGTCCCGCTCGCCTGACCACCCCCTGCTCGCACGCCGTCTGATCATTCGCACTGATCCTTGGAAGCCTGATCCCTGGAGCGATCGTGACAACCCCTTTCCATCACGAGCCCGGAGCGGCCATGGAGCCGGTTCCGCCCCCCGAGTGCCCGGCCCACGGACTCGGCGTCGGACCCGGCGGGCTGCGCCGGTTCTACGGCCCCGAGGCCGAGCGAGACCCGGCAGGGCTGTACGACAAGCTGCGCGCCGAACACGGCACGGTGGCGCCGATCCTGCTGCACGGAGACGTACCCGCCTGGCTGGTGCTCGGGCACAGCGAGAACCTGCACATGACCCGCACCCCCTCGCAGTTCTCCCGCGACTCCCGGCGCTGGCGGGCCCTGCACGACGGCAGCGTCGCCCCCGACCACCCACTGGCCCCGATCTTCACCTGGCAGCCGGTGTGCGTCTTCGCCGACGGCGCCACCCACGAGCGGCAGCGCGGCGCGGTCACCGACAGCATGGCGCGCATCGACCACCGCGGAGTCCGCCGCCACATCAACCGCTACAGCAACCGGCTCGTCAACGAGTTCTGCCAGGACGGCCGTGTCGACCTGGTCGGTCAGTTCGCCGAGCGGCTGCCGATGATGGTGATGTGCGAGATTCTCGGCATGCCCGAGGAGTGCAACGACCGGATGGTGCAGGCCGCCCGCGACATGACCCGGGGCACGGCGACCGCCGTCGCGAGCAACGCGTACGTGGTCGCCGCACTGGACCGGCTCGTCCGACGCCGCCGGACCGAACCCGCCGCCGACTTCGCCACCTGGCTCGTCGAACATCCCGCGGGCATGACCGACACCGAGGTCACCGAGCATCTGCGGCTGATCCTCATCGCCGCGTACGAGGCGACCGCCAACCTGATCGCCAACGTGCTGCGGATGGTCCTCACCGACCCGAGGTTCCGGGCCAGGCTCAGCGGCGGCCACATGACGGTGCCGGAGGCGGTCGAGCAGACCCTGTGGGACGAGCCGCCGTTCACCGCGGTCTTCGGGCGCTGGGCGGTCGGCGACACGGAGCTGGGCGGGCAGCGGATCAGGGAGGGCGACGCGCTGATCGTCGGCATCGCACCCGCCAATACGGACCCGGTGGTTCGTCCCGATCTGGCCGCCGACATGGAGGGCAACCGCGCGCACCTGGCGTTCAGCGGCGGACCGCACGAGTGCCCCGGGCAGGACATCGGACGGGCGATCGCGGATGTCGGCGTCGACGCCCTGCTGATGCGTCTTCCCGACCTCGAACTCGCCGTCGAAGAAAGCGAATTGAACTGGATCGGGAACATCATGTCCCGGCATCTGCTGGAGTTGCCGGCCGGCTTCGCGGCGCGCTTGCCGCAGGACGACGACGAGGTGCCGTCGATGGCGCGGCGCACACCGCCGCGCGAGGACCGGGAGGGGCAGTCGCCGGTCCCGCACACGACTCCCGCGCCCCTTCCGGCGGGGGTGGCCGCGCAGGCCGGGCAGAGCCCGGCAGGCGGGGTGCGGACCGATGCACCGCCCCATGGTGCGTCCGCCGACCGGATCCCGCAGCAGCGCAGGCCCGCCGCACCGGCGCGGCTGTGGCATGCGGTGACACGGTGGTGGAGCGGCTCCTGACCGGGCCGTCCGCGGGACGACATGTATACGGGCCGGTGGCCCGGGGCCCCTGGCTCCGGGCCACCGGCCTGCGCGGTGTTGCCGTGGTGGCGGGCACGGCGCAGGCACAAGGTCCCCCGTACCATGCGGAAGCGTGAAGCTGACAATTCTGGGCGGCGGCGGATTCCGGGTCCCACTCGTGTACGGGGCGCTGCTCGCCGACCGCGCCGAGGGCCGTGTCACCGCCGTCACCCTGTACGACACGGACGCCGACCGGCTCACCGCCATTGCCCGCGTCCTCGCCGATCAGGCCGAAGGGGTGCCGGACGCACCCGCCGTCCTTGCCACGACCGAGCTCGACGAGGCACTGCGCGGCGCCGACTTCATCTTTTCCGCCATCCGGGTCGGTGGTCTCGAAGGACGTGCCGCCGACGAAAGGGTGGCCCTCGGCGAAGGCGTGCTCGGGCAGGAGACGGTTGGCGCGGGCGGCATCGCATACGGACTGCGCACCGTGCCCGTCGCCGTCGACCTCGCCCGGCGTATCGCCCGGCTCGCCCCGCACGCCTGGGTCATCAACTTCACCAACCCGGCGGGTCTGGTCACGGAGGCGATGTCCCGTCACCTCGGCGACCGGGTCATCGGCATCTGCGACTCGCCGGTGGGCCTGGGCCGCCGGATCGCCCGGACCCTCGGCGTCGACCCCGAGCGGGCCCGGATCGACTATGCCGGCCTCAACCACCTGGGCTGGGTACGCGGGCTGCACGTGGACGGCCGCGACGAACTGCCGCGCCTGCTCGCCGACCCGCACCTGCTCGGCTCGTTCGAGGAGGGAAAGCTCTTCGGCACCGACTGGCTGCAGTCACTCGGTGCGATCCCCAACGAGTACCTGCACTACTACTACTTCAACCGGGAAGCCGTCCGCGCCTACCAGGACGCGGAACAGACCCGCGGCGCCTTCCTCCGCGATCAACAGGAGGGCTTCTACGCCCGGATGAAGGACCCGGCCGCTCCCGCCTTCCCGGCCTGGGACCGGACCCGCGCCGAGCGCGAGGCCACCTATATGTCGGAGAACAGGGAGGTCGCCGGGGTCGGCGAGCGCGACGAGAGCGATCTGGAGTCCGGCGGGTACGAGCAGGTCGCCCTCGCACTCATGCGGGCCGTCGCGCGTGACGAACGGACCTCGCTCATCCTCAATGTCCGTAACCGCTCCACGCTCTCCGTGCTCGACGCCGACGCCGTCATCGAAGTGCCGTGCCTCGTCGACGCGAACGGTGCCCGTCCCGTCAGCGTCGACCCCCTCCCGTACCACGCCGTCGGACTGGTCACCGCGGTCAAGGCCGTCGAACGCGCCGTCCTGGACGCGGCCGCGAGCGGCTCACGCGCGACCGCCGTCCAGGCCTTCGCACTGCACCCCCTCGTCGACTCGGTCTCGGTCGCCCGCCGACTGGTCGACGGATACACGAAGGTCCATCCCGGACTCGCCTACCTGAACCGTCCCTGAGGGCCAGGCCCCACGCTCGCAGGGCAGTTGCTGTTGCGGTGGGGGACTCTCGGCGTCCCGACGTGGTGCGGCGCGTGGTCGCGCCGAAGGCGCATCGGGTGGCCTCGCCCCACCTCGCGCCGGGTGATCGTCACCGACTTCGACCCGGCCGATGCCGCCGCCGACGTGCTGGTTCCGGAACTGCCGGCGTTCGCCTACCGGACCCGGACGGCTGAGCAGTGGGCGGCCGGAGTGTCCGCCGCGTCCCTGAACACGCGCCGTGCCGCGCCCGGGTGGCGCGCCCGGACCGCTCGGGCCGGACCCACCCGGGGATCACACTCCTCCTGGTGCGTACGGCGACGAGCGTGCACACAGCGTCGAACTCCTTGCGGAAAAAGTCGGTTTCCCGCCTGAGCCCGGTTCCCTACACTGACCGGAAATCGCGCGCTACCACGCCAACGCAGCGCGCGCGTGACGAGTGAGGGGAGCCCGGCCGTGTGCTACCGCACCGCTGTTGTTGTTCCCCGGTCACGGTACGAGGTGATCCTGGTGTCTTCGTACGCCCGGTGCCGGCTGCGCGGCCGGAACCGGATGTCCGTGACGAACACCTGACCCCTGTCAGCCCGGTGTCGAGTCAACCGGTCGGGAACATTCCGATGAGGTTGCGCCGGATCAGGGGTTCCCACGTGGCCTGACCGCGGGCCCATTCGTCCCGGAAATTGCGCTGCCCGCTCCGGATCATCCCGAAAGGCCATGGGCCGTGCGCACCAACCTGAACCCTCATCCCACAAGCCCGCTGACCGGCGTCCGTAACCTCGGCATCCTCGCTCACGTCGACGCCGGCAAGACCACCATCACCGAACGGATCCTGTACGTCACCGGGTCCACGTACAAGCGTGGCGAGGTCCATGACGGGACGACCGTCACCGACTTCGATTCGCAGGAACGCGACCGTGGGATCACCATCTTTGCCGCTGCGGTCAGCTGTGCCTGGGACGGCCACCGGATCAATCTGATCGACACCCCGGGCCACGTCGACTTCTCCGACGAGGTGGAGCGCTCGCTGCGGGTGCTGGACGGCGCGATTGCGGTGTTCGACGCTGTCGCCGGGGTCGAGCCGCAGAGCGAGTCGGTGTGGCGGCAGGCCGATCGCCACCGGGTGCCGCGCATCGCCTTCGTCAACAAGCTGGACCGGGCCGGTGCCGACCTCGACACGGCGGTCGAGTCGATCCGGGCACGGTTGCATCCGGCCCCGCTGGTGGTCCAGTTGCCGATCGGGGCGGAGGACGGATTCACAGGGGTGGTGGATCTGCTGCGCATGCGGTCGCTGGTCTGGGCCCGCGACACGTTCGAGGACGGCCCGGTGCCGGAAACGCTGCGTGAAGAGGCGCACCGGCGTCGTCGGCTGCTGGAGGAAGCGGTGGCGGAACTCCACCCGGTCGCTCTGGAGGAGTTCTGTGCTCAGTCGACGGTCTCCGCGCAGACTCTGGCATCCGCGCTGCGCGACCTGACCCGTACCGGTGAGGGCGTGGTGGTCTTGTGCGGCTCGGCGTACCGCAACTGCGGGATCGAGCCGCTGCTGGAGGCCGCCGTGGCCTATCTGCCCTCGCCGCTGGACGTGCCGGCGGTACGCGGCACCCGGGGCGGCGAGCCGCAGGAGCGGGCCGCCGACCCGGCGGCGCCGTTCGCGGCGCTGGTTTTCAAGGTGAATTCGACCGCCACGGGGCGGCTGACGTACCTGCGTGTGTATTCCGGAACGATCGAGAGGGGAGAAGCGGTGCTGGACGTCGGCGCGCGGCGCACCGAGCGGATCGGCCGGATTCTGCGGGTCCAGGCCGACCACCATGCGGAGACGGACCGGGCGGTGGCCGGGGACATCGTCGCGGTGGTCGGGCTGAAGTCGGCCCGTGCCGGGGCCACGCTGTGTGTACCCGCAGCTCCTCTGCTCCTCGAACCGCCGACCGTCGCCGAACCGGTGGTCTCCGTGGCGGTCGAGGCGCAAAGACGCGTCGATACGGACCGGTTGGTGTCGGCGCTGGCGCGGCTGGTCGAGGAGGATCCCTCGCTTGCGGTCAGGACCGACCGCGAGACCGGCCAGACGGTCCTGTCGGGGCTGGGCGAATTGCATCTGGAGGTGGCGGTGGAGAAGATCCGCCGCGCCCATGGACTGGATGTCGGCATCGGTCGGCCGAGGGTGGCCTACCGGGAGACCGTCGCGAGCGGTGTGTCGGGGCTGGTGTACCGGCATGTCAAGCAGGACGGAGGCGCCGGCCAGTTCGCCCATGTCGTTCTCGACACGGAGCCGTTGGAGTCCGCCCAGGACACGTGCGGTGACAACGGCATCGGCAGTGAGGTGGACTTCGTGTTCCGGTCGACTGTCGTCGGTGGCAGGGTGCCGCAGGAGTTCGTCCGGGCGGTGGAGGCCGGCTGCCGGGATGCTCTTGCCGAGGGGCCTCTCGGTGGTCACCCGGTGACCGGGCTGCGGGTCACGCTGACCGACGGAGCCACCCATGCGAAGGACTCCTCGGAGATGGCGTTCCGGACGGCCGGCCGGCTCGCACTTCGGGAGGCCCTGCGCGCCGGCGTCATGGTGCTGCTGGAACCGGTGGTCGAGGTGACGGTAACCGTGCCCGACGACGCCGTGGGCGGGGTGCTCGGCGACCTGGCGGCACGGCGCGGCCGGGTCTCGGGTTCGGTCGCACGGGCGGGCACGGCGGTGATCACCGCGACCGTGCCGCTGGCCGAGCTGTTCGGCTACGCGACCCGGTTGCGCAGCCGGACCCGGGGCCGGGGGACTTTCACCACCCGCCCCACCGGCTTCGCCCCGGCGCCCAGCAAGGCACCCGACGGGACGGCGTCCCGGTGACGCAACGGCCGGCTCCGCCGAACCAGGGCGGGGCCGGACCGGCGGTCGTGCCTGCCGGCCCGGTTTGCACCGCCACGCCGCCGTCGGCCCCGGTCTCCCAACTTCGACGCAGTCCCCTCGACGTACTCCCAGCGCCGCACCGGCCCGCCCCTTCACATCCGGACAGCCCGCTTCCGGCGGGCTTCTCGATCAGTGCTGCCACACTGGATCCCGCCACCGGCAACACAGTGTGACGGTCCACAGAACGTGAAAATTCGCAGGTCAGGCGCTACGTGCCAGCTCCTCGCGGTGGACGGGGCGGGCGAACGGCAGCCCCGCGACCAGCCGTTCCACCTCGTCGACCGCGGCGGAGCCGAGCCGCTCCAGCTCCTTGCCGAGCGAGCCCGCCAGATGCGGTGTCAGGAACGCTCCGGGAAGGTCGAGCAGCGGATCCCCGAGCGGCAGGGGCTCCGGATCGGTCACGCCGAGCACGGCTCCGATCCGGCCACTCGCCACCTCATGCGTCAGCGCCGCCGCGTCGACCAGCGAGCCCCGTGCCGTATTGATGAGCACAGCCCAGTCCGGCAGCAGAGCAAGCCGCTCTGAGCACGGTGAAGGACCTTCTTTCGGATCAGGCCGGACCCCGTGAGCCCGGCGTGATCCGAAAGGGAGGCCGGAGGGGCCGCGACGACGGTGACGACGCCCCCGCCCCCTCGGCCGTACGGGCCGATCAGCCGGCGGGTACCGCGTGCGGACCACCGGCCACCGCCCAGGACGGCGTCACACCCGTGACCTGGCACACCATCAGGAAGAGTGGGATGGGCGGGGTGTACGGCGTGCGGCTGTCGGGTGCGTGGATCAGTCGGGGCCGCACGGCGGGGACATACGCGCCCCTGGCGTACGCGACCTGCGACGGCCAGTCCAGATCGAGGTCCGAGCCCGCCGGTACGATCCACCACCAGCGGTCGGCATCCGCGAAGACGCAGCCGGTGCGCGGCAGATGGGACATGAGCCGGAAGCCGTACCCGGCAGGCACGCCCACCGCGTCGCAGCCCAGGCTCGCCGACAGCGCGGGAGGCAGCGCCAGCTGCACGAGGCCACCCCCTGAGCCGGGCAGCCGGGACTCGCGGGTCAGGCGCGATCCGAGCAGATGGGACATCGCGTTCCTCAACATGTCCGCTCCGTGCCGTGCGGCAGTTCTGCCCAGACGATGCGGCCCGATCCGTCGCCCGCGTCACGGGATCCCCAGGCGCTGCTCAACGCGTCGACGAGCAGCAGGCCGCGTCCGTGCTCGTCGTCGGCGGTGCGGCACAGCTTCGGGCCACCCGGCTGGTGCCCCTGGTCCTGTACGGCTATGCGCAGCCGTCTCTCGAGACAGCGCAGTTCGCACACGACGCGCGCGCTCACGGTGTGCACCACCGCGTTGGTGACCAGTTCCGACACGATCAGGATCGCCGCGTCGTGCGCCTCCGTGTCCAGCTGCCACTCGTCCAGCCGGGTCCTTGTCAGCCGCCGTGCACCGGCCACCGACTCCGGGTGCGCAGGGAGCGCGAAGCAGTATCGGAGCGCTTCCGTCCCGGGGCTGAGGTCGATGAGCCGGGGGATGAGCGCACTGCCAGGTGCCACGACCGATTCCTCACAGTGGGGGCTTCGTCACGCCGCGCATCTCAGGGCATGAGGGCGGGCATGACTGCGTGAACTGGTTCACTCACCAACTCTCCCCCTGTCGTGAACACTTGGCAAGGGGCACTCTGAAATTTTCAGAGTGGTCGTGTCTTTGACGGCATATGCATGGCACACTGCTCGCAAACAGCGCATCGGGAGGTCTGAAGTGAGCGAACCGCGGTCCGCCCCGACCGTGGGTCAGGTCGTTCTCGGCAAGCGCCTGCAGGATCTGCGGGAGCGTGTCGGCCTGAACCGTGACCAGGCTGCCAAGGTGCTCCGGGTTGCTCCCGCGACGATACGCAGGATGGAGACCGCCGAGGTCGCGCTCAAGATCCCCTATGTGCAACTGCTCCTGAAGGCCTACGGGATCGCCGACGAGGAGGCCGATTCCTTCGTCGAGCTGGCCGAGGAGGCCAACAAGCCCGGCTGGTGGCAGCGGTTCCACGACGTTCTGCCCGACTGGTTCAGCATGTACGTCAGCCTGGAGGGCGCGGCGAGCCTCCTGCGCATGTACGAACCGCACTTCGTCCCCGGACTCCTGCAGACCGAGGACTACGCCCGATCGGTGATGCGTACCGGCGCCGTGGGCCAGACCCGGCCCGAGGACATCGAGCGTCATGTGGCGCTGCGGATGGAGCGGCAGTCCCTTCTGACGCGGCCGGATGCCCCGAAGCTGTGGGTGGTGATGGACGAGACGGTCCTGCGCCGTCCCGTCGGCAGCGCCGACGCCATGCGCGCGCAGATAGACCGCCTGCTGGACGCCACCGAGATGTCCCATGTGACACTGCAGATCGCGGAGTTCGCGACCGGCCACCACCCGGGTACCTACGGCCCGTTCGTCCTCTTCCGCTTCGGCGTCCCTGAACTGCCCGACATGGTGTACAGCGAGTACCTGACCGGCGCCGTCTACTTCGACGCGCGCCCCGAGGTGGCCTCCTACCTCGAAGTCATGGACCGCATGGCGGCTCAGGCCGCAACTGCACAACGCACGAAGGAAATCCTCCGGGAATTCCGCAAGGAGCTGTGATCGATGGACCCCATATACAACGGCATGCCGGCCCGCGAACTCGGCTCCGAAGGCTGGTACAAGCCGTGGAGCGGTGGGAACGGCGGCAACTGCGTCGAGGCCATGAAGCTGGCCGACGGCAGAGTCGCTGTACGCCAGTCCGCGGATCCCGACGGTCCCGCCCTGATCTACACCCACCGTGAGATCGCGGCCTTCATCCAGGGAGCCAAGGCCGGCCAGGCGGACTTCCTCCTCACTGGAATCTGACGCCTTCGGCGCCTGTCCTTGCCACACTCTGTCTCAGTTCGCCGATCCACGGACCCCAGGAGCGCGCTATGACCGGGCACGAGCCCCAGCCCATCGAGATCGACACCAGCAAGCCGCATCCCGCCCGGATGTACGACTGGTTCCTCGGCGGCAAGGACAACTATCCGGTCGACGAACAGATGGCGCAGCAACTCCTGGCTCTCGACGCCCGCGGCCGTGACATGGCCCGGGTCAACCGGGCGTTCATGCACCGCGCCACGCGCTGGCTCGCCGACCAGGGCGTACGGCAGTTCCTCGACATCGGCACCGGCATCCCCACCGAGCCGAACCTCCACCAGATCGCCCAGCAGACGGCCCCGGACGCGCGCATCGTCTACTGCGACAACGACCCGATCGTCCTCGCGCACGCGGCGGCCCTGCTGCGCTCCACCCCCGAGGGCGCCACCGAGTACCTCCAGGTCGACGCCCGCGAGCCGGAGACCATACTCGAACAGGCGGGCAAGGTACTCGACTTCAGCAAGCCGATCGCGCTGTCCCTGCTGGCCCTGCTGCACTTCCTCGATGACGAGGACGGGGCCGCCGAGCTCGTCGACCGGCTGGTGGAGAAGCTTCCCTCGGGCAGCTACCTGGTGCTCTCGCACACCACCGGGGACTTCAACCCCGAGGGTGCGGCGCAGGCGTCGGCCGTGTACAAGGCCCGCGGCATGACGCTGCGTCCGCGCTCGCGCGCCGAACTCACCGCGTTCTTCGACGGACTCGAACTTGTGGAGCCGGGCGTCTCGCTCTCCGCCGACTGGCGCCCGGAGCTCGGTGAGGTCATCGACGTACCCGGCGACGAGCCGATCCCCGGCTACGCGGGTGTGGCCCGCAAGCCCTGACCCGGGCTGTCCCCGGCATGCTCACTGCCTGCTGACCGACCGGGTGATGCCCGCGGCGATCGTCGTCGCGAGCAGCCACCCTGTCGCGATGAGGAGGTACGACAGCCACTGGTACCAGCCCTGCGGATTGAACGCCCGCTCCTGCCCGAAGTCGACGATCGGCAGAAGCAGGTCCAGTGTGTAGACGAACGGACTGAACGGCGGAGCCTCGTCCGCCTTCAGCGGGCTTGGATGATGCAGCGAGTACACCAGTGACCCGGCCAGCAGCAGCGAGAAGAGCCAGGCCGCGGCCCGCACCGGCCGGAAGCCGTACCCGACGGTGACATCCTGGAGATGCCCCCACAGCCGTGCGTACGCGGGCAGGGTGGCGCGGTGTCTGCGCTGCTTGGCGAGGAGCACCGTGCGCGCGGCGTCGTCGTCGCCGATCCGCCGGTACGCCTCCGTCAACTGCTCGTACGCGTACGGCACATAGCCCTCCTCCTCCCGTTCGAGCAGCGGCAGCCGCCGCTCGGCCGGCAGATGGGGGAGGAGCGTGGCGTACGTCAGCCCGTCGAGCCTGACCTGCTCCGGCCAGACCGACGGGGTGGCATGGATGAGGTCGGCCTTCGCCCGGCGCAGATTCACCCTGCCGTCGATCGGGGCGGCCTCCCTGAGCCAGAGTTCGCCGATCGTGCTACTGCTGACGCGGAGCGCCACGCCGCCGGGGTTGGACAGCCGGGCGTACGCGAGGTTGAGCTGCCCCGGTATCCGGGCGCCGCGCAGATCGACCCGCCCCTGGACCTGGATCCGCATCCCGTGCAGGTCGGAGCCGACACCGAGATTCTCGGCATGCAGTGCGGTCGCCCCGGGGTTGCACAGGTGGGCGTCGTCGAGCAGGATCTGCCCGGTGACGGCGGCGCCGCTGAGCCGGGTCTCGCCGTGCACGACGAGACCGGGCCACCACAAGTCGTCCTCGACGACCGCGTGATTGAGCTGCAGAACCGCCTCGCCGTTGGGCGCGGTCGTACCGTCCGCGTTCACTCCGATGCGGGTCCGGTCGAAGAACAGGGCCTGGGCGACCTTCGAACCGCCGAGCCGGACCGGGCCGGAGATCCGGCAGTCGGTGAGCCGCAGCACGCCGTCGATGTGGACGGTCGCCGCGGTCAGTCCCGGCAGCACCGAACCGCTCAGCGCCAGCTGCCGCAGTCGCGCGCCGTACAGGTTCGGCGCGTGCTCGAACCGGCATCCGGACAGCGCGACCGCGCACTCCGTGGTCACGTACCGGATGTTCAGAGCGCCGGTGATCCGTGCGCCCAGCACCCGCAGTGCGGGCACCTGCCCCTCCTCCTGCGGGCCTCCGACCAGCAGCGCCCTGAGCACCTCGGCACGTACCGTGCGCTCAGGACCCCAGCTGTCCCCGGCCTCCGGATCGTCCTCGGCCGCCACTCCCGTACGGAAATCGACGGCTGTGCCGCGCGGGAATGCGTCCCGGACACGGCGCTCGGCGGCTGTCAGCTCGGTGATCTCCATCGGCGGGACTCTGGCCCGCAACCCGACGGGGTGTCAACCCACACTGCTTCGAACCGTGTTCAGCCGCCCAAGGCGTGCCCGGTCGTCGCGTCGACATGCCCGGGTACGTCGTCGTGTCGGTCGCCCACCGTCGACGTACCGGACGGCTCGAACAGCAGTATCGAGGCGCCGTCCGCCGAGAACGGCTTGTGCCAGGTGGAGCGCGGGACGACGAACACCGCGCCGCGGTCGAGCGTGACCGTGCGCTCGCCGCCGTCCTTGCGCAGGGCGATGTCCAGTGCGCCGTCGAGGACGAGGAAGAACTCGTCGGTGTCGTCATGGACGTGCCAGACATGCTCACCCCGGACCTTCGCGACCCGTACGTCGTAGTCGTTGACGCGGGTCACGATCCGCGGGCTCCACAGGGTCTCGAACGTCGCGAGGGCCTCGCTCAGCAGGGTCGGGTCCGGGCCGGCCTTCGTCGTGTCTTCGCTCATGATCCCCATCCTCGGCACCGGGCCCCACGAAGGGTGAGTGCTATGAATCGCATATGGCGCAAGAATCCTCGCAGAATCGCATATGGCGCAAGAATCCTCGCATCGGGTCGTGATGATCGTCTCGGCCGGTTCCAACCGTTCCTGGGCAGTGGGCAGGAGTGAGTCCTGGCTCACTGGCACGCCCCGAACGGTCTTGGGCGCACTGGTCCTCCGCTTTCGCGTCCCGGGCGGGGACGCATATCCCGTATGCGCTCCGTTCCAGGTGGGCGGAATCCCTACGACCTGGCCATATGGGTGTGGCCAGAGGCGACGGGGAGGCCCCGAACCATCTCGCTGGTGACACGGGGGCCCCGACTGCTGACGCCACACCCGGCGTCCCAGATCGCACCGAGAACGTTACGCACACCCCGCCGGGCATACCCGCAGATCGTCACACCGATCACCCAATCGTGCCCATGTTCGCCAAAACGATGTGTCTGCCCAGCAGTTGTGAACCCCTTCGAGATGGGCGTGGCCACCGAACTCTTCGGGCTGCGCCGCCCCGAGCTGCCCGTGCCCTGGTACGACTTCGCGCTCTGCGCCGAGACCCCGACCGTGCGGATGCACCACGGTTTCTTCCAGCTGGGCGGGGTCGCCGGACTCGAAGTCGTCGACCGGGCCGACACCGTCATCGTGCCGAACCGCCCCGACCCGGAAACCGACCCCGCTCCGGCCGTACTCGACGCGATCCGACGCGCCGCCGACCGGGGCGCCCGACTGGTCAGCTTCTGTACGGGCACGTTCACGCTCGCCGCCGCCGGTGTGCTGGACGGGCGCCGGGCCACCACCCACTGGAGCTGGGCCGACGCCTTCACCGCCCGCTTCCCGCAGGTTCGACTCGACCCCGATGTGCTGTTCGTCGACGACGGGCAGGTGATCACTGCGGCGGGCAGCGCCGCCGCCCTCGACACGGGCCTCCACATCATCCGGAGCGATCACGGCGCGGAGATCGCGGCCGCCGTCAGCCGCCGGCTGGTCTTCGCGGTCCACCGCGACGGCGGCCAGCGCCAGTTCGTCGAGCACCCGCTGCCCGAGGTCCCCGACACCTCGCTGGGCCCACTGCTCGCCTGGGCGGAGGAGCGCCTCGGGACGGAGCTCACGGTGACCGGCCTCGCCGCCCGCGCCGCCGTCAGCCCCGCCACCCTGCACCGCCGCTTCCGCGCCCAGCTGGCGACGACGCCGCTCGCCTGGCTGACCGAGCGGCGGATCACCCTGGCCTGCCGGCTGCTGGAGCGCGGCGAGGAACGCCTCGATGTGGTCGCCCGAGCCAGCGGACTCGGTACGGCGACGAACCTGCGCGCCCAGCTGCGCCGCCGTACCGGGCTCACTCCCACCGAGTACCGACGCAGGTTCACCCTGACGCACTGACCCGGTCCCGCCGCAGGTCACAATGGACGCATGTCCCGACGCAGCACACGCCCCCGGCAGCCCTCCGCCGCAAGCACCCGGACCGCCCCGGAGAGCGCGATCACTCCGGCTTCGCCGTGCCCGTGCGGCCTGCCCACCACGTACGCGGACTGCTGCGGACGGTTTCACGCAGGGACCGCCGCCGCGCCGACCTGCGAGGCGCTGATGCGTTCGCGGTACGCCGCCTTCGTTGTCCGGGACGCGGCGTATCTCCTCCGCACCTGGCACCCGGACACCCGGCCGCCCGTCCTCGAATTCGATCCCGGCATGCGCTGGGTGCGCCTGGAGGTCCTGGAGACGACGGACGGCAGCGCGTTCCACACCACGGGCACGGTCACTTTCCGCGCCCACTACACGGACCACGGCCGACCGGACTCGCTCCATGAGAAGAGCCGGTTCGTCCGCCACGAGGGCGCCTGGGTATACGCGACGGCGGTCTTCATCGACTGACGGCTGCTCGTGCACGGCTCAGTTGAAGGCGGACACCCGCGTGCGGTGGAGCGTCGGCTTCTCGGCCTCGTCCACCAGCGCCACCGCGAGGTCCGCGTACGACAGCAGATGCGCCGAGCGGTCGGGAAGGCCGCCGGGTCGTCGAGTACGAGCCGTCCGTCGGCCCCGTCAGGTTCGCGAACGGACCGACGACCAGCAGGCGCACCACTCCCGCTTCGGCGAGACCGTGCAGCAGGGCGCCGGCCGCTTTGACATAGAACTGCGGATCGAGACCGTCGAAACCCCGCTCGGGCCCGGAGAACGGGCTCACCGCGTGCACCACCGCGTCGTGACCGCGGACGATACCGGCGATCGACCCCCGCAGCCGTCACATCGCCCCGCACCAGCCGCACGCCCTCGTCCACCGCGAGCCCCGCGTACGTCTCGGGGTCCCTGACCACCCGCGGGCCGCGCTGCCGCAACTCCCGGACCGGCCGACCTCCCGGCGCTCGAAGGGGTCGTTCACCCCCAGCGCATCGCCGGACTTGCTTTCCCCTCCGGATGTCCGGCGCGGGCCAGCTCCTCTAAGGATCCTGATGCAAGCGCTTGACCCGACGACATTCAGGGGACGCGGTGACCATTCTTCCACCCATCCCAGTTTGTGGATACCAAAATCTCCCTGAGGAAAGATGTCCATACTTGCATGATTCGGGATTGATGGGACGAGATCTTGCCTTGCCTTACTCATTTGGTATACAAAAAGTGAGCCGGGGAGGCATGTACACAACGCCTAGGAGTCCGCCATGTGTGTCGAGTCAGTCCCACCCCCCTCGAGCCGGGTCACCCGTCGCGGAGTGCTGGCGGGTGCCGCCGTCCTGGCCGGCAGCGCCGCCGTACTCGGTGCAGCACCCCAGGCCTTCGGTGCCACCCCGAAGGGCGCCCAGCGCACCGGGGACCTGATCATCGAGGGCGGCACACTGCTCGATCCGAAGACCGGCGAGGTCACCGAGGACGCGGTCGTCGTGATCCGCGGCGGAGTGGTGCGCACGGTCGGGGTCCGCGGTCGTGTGGACACGCCGGACGGCCTGCCGCGCCTCGACGCACAGGGTCGCTGGGTGCTGCCCGGTCTGGTGGACGCGCACATCCACATCAACACCGTCGCCGAGGCGCGGGACGCGGTCCGCCAGGGCGCGACCAGCGCACGCAGTGGCTCCACCAACTTCTACCAGGACATCGCCGTAAGGGAGTTGGCCCGTCGGCTGCCTGAATCGGCGCCCAGGCTCAGCGCCGCGGGCATCTTCGTCACGCCCGACCTCGGCGACACGATTCTCGCCGACCCGGACCTCACCCCGCTGGCCCGCCTGAAGGACGGCGTGCGGTCGACCGAGGCGCTGCGCCGCGTGGTCGAGGTGAACCTCTCCCGCGGCGCCGACGTGATCAAGACCCGTGTCAACGAACGCGCCGGCCTGCCCGAGCAGGACCCGCTCGCACAGGTGTACTCGTACGAGCAGCTGTCCGAGATCGTGTCCGCCGCACGCCGTGGCGGCAAGGGTGTCCTCTGCCACAGCTACAGCCGCCAGGGCTGCCACGACGCCGTGGCCGCGGGCATCCGCTCCCTGGAGCACGGCGTCTTCGTCGGGGAGCACACGCTCGACGAAATGCGCCGCCGGGGTACGTACTTCACCCCCACCCTCACAGCCATCGCCGGGCTCGCCGACTCCGACAACCCGATCCTGGCCGAGCGTGGGCGCACCTACCTGCCCGTACTCAAGCGTGCCGTGCTCGACGCGCACGAGATGGGCGTACCGCTGGCGGCAGGCACCGACTCCTCCGGCGGCCGAGTCCGCCCCATCGGCCGGGAGGTGGAGCTGATGAAGGAGTCCGGCCTGTCCGCGCTGGACGCCATCCGTACGGCGACCACGTCCGCTGCCCGACTCCTCGGCCAGGAGCGGACCCTGGGCCGGCTGGCCCCCGGATTCAGCGGTGATGCCGTCCTCCTGTCCGGCGACCCGCACAAGGATGTGTCCCTTCTCAAGACGCCGGTCCGCGTCGTCCGACAGGGCCTCCCGCTCTGACCCCGCTGCACTCACTCGATCCCAAGGAGTTCTCGCACATGATGTTCCGTACCTCAGCGGCCGACCCGTCCACGGCATCCACATCGGCTCGCGCCGACGCCGGGACAAGACCGCTGAGGGACGTGGTCTTCCGTAATGTGCGGCCCTTCGGGGTGCGCGAGCCCGTGGATCTGGTCGTGGTCGACGGCCGGATCGGTGAGGGTGCGGCTCCTGCGGGGGCCGACGTGATCGACGGTGACGGCCGCATCGCCCTGCCGTCCTTCGTGGACGCGCACATTCACCCGGACAAGACGACATGGGGTGGTGAGTGGGTGTCGCGCAAACCAGCCGGTTCGATCGCCGAACTGGCCGAGCAGGACGCGGAGTTGTTCCGCAGCCAAAGGCGTCCGGTGGGGGAGCGGGCGTACGGCCTGATGGCCCACGCGGTGACTCGAGGCACCCGTGCGATGCGTGCGCACGCGGATGTCGCCCCGGCCTACGGGCTGGCGTGCGTGGAAGGGCTCGCCGAGGCTCGTGAGCGCCTGAAGCATGCCCTGGACGTGCAGACGGTGGCGTTCCCGCAGCACGGTGTCATCCGCACACCGGGTACCGAGGACCTGCTCAGGGAGGCGGTCCGCAGCGGGGTCGTGGACTTCATCGGCGGCATCGACCCGATCGGCTTCGACAACGCCATGGACGAGCAGCTGGATCTGGTCTTCGGTCTCGCCGACCGCTACGGCGTCGGGGTGGACATCCACCTCCATGACCGCGGCGACAAGGGCATGCCGGTCCTGCGCAGCATCATCGACCGCACCCGGGCGCTGTCTCTGCGCGGCAGGGTCACCGTCAGCCATGTTTTCTGCCTGCCGTCCCTGTCCGACAGTGAACTGGCAGGTATTGCAAAGGACTTGGCCGATCTCGACATCTCGCTGACGACTGTCGCGCCCAGTGCGTCGCTGGTGCTGCCGGTCGCCAAGCTCCGTGAGCACGGTGTACGGGTCGGTCTGGGCTCGGACGGGGTGCGCGACTCGTGGAGCCCGTTCGGGAACGCCGACATGCTGCACCGTGCGCACATCCTGGGCTGGGTGACCGGCGCGCGCCTGGACCAGGAGCTGACGGACTGCTTCGAGGCGGGCGCGTACGGCGGCGCCGAGGTGATGGGCCTGGACCGGGCCGACCTGCGGCCCGGCTCGCCGGCCGACTTCATCCTCGTACGCGGAGAAGGGCTGCCGCAGGTCGTGGTGGACATGCCCACCCGTGACCTGGTCGTCCATGGCGGCCGGGTCGTCGCCCGCGACGGAAAGCTGGTCTGAGGGGTTGTCCCGTCAGGGATGACGGGACAACCCCGGGCGGTACGACAACGGCGGCCGGTAGGACGTGAGGTCGCCGCAGAGGACGCCCTCGGGGCCCGCACTCCACGCCTCGGACAGGTCGCTGCCGTGGAAGACGCACATCTGTAGTCGCATGCTGCGGCAGGCGGTGCGGTCACTTGCGCAGCAGTCGGGCGATCTCGTCGTAGCCGTGCTCCTCGGCGTGCTCGAGTGCCGTCGTGCCGGACTTGTCCGCGATGGACCTGTCCGCGCCCCCGTCCAGGAGGAGCTTCACGGACTCCTGGTGGTCCTCGCCGCCGTCGCCGAGGATGACGGCCTCCAGGAGGGCGGTCCAGCCGAGGTTGTTGACATGGTTGACGTCGACGTCGATGTCCGGGTTCGTGGTGACCTCCCGGATGTAGTCGACGTGACCGTGCTCGCCGGCCGGGATGAGGGACGTACCGCCGTACCGGTTGACGATGGTGTAGTCGGGGTCGGCCTTCGCCAGGGTGCGTGCCATGGCGGCGCTGCCGGTCACGCCGGTCACCAGCCAGGGCGTGTCGTGCTGCTGGTCCAGGGCATCGGGGTCCGCGCCCGCCTCGACGAGTACCTCGGCCGCCTCCACATGGTCGCCGGTGGCCGCGAGGAGCAGCGGGGTGCGACGGTCGCTGTCGCGCGTCTCCAGGTCCGCGCCCCGCTTGATCGCGCTGCGTATGGCGTCGGCGTCACCGGAACGTGCGCCTTCGAGCAGGTCCCGGCTCGCGGTCGGGTCGGCGACCGAACGCTTGGGGGAGGCCGAGCGCTCGGCCTTGTCCTCGGGGGATGCGGAGTCGGTCCTGCCCGCCGACGGCTTCTGCCGGGCGGACGGGTCACCGTCGGACTGCGTGCTGCACGCGGTCGCGAGTACGGCCAGGCCGGCGAGGGAGACGAACAGGCGAGTGGTGTGGCCCGGAGGGGCCATGGCGTTCCTCTTTCGGTGGGGTGGGGGAGCTGTGGTGGGTGATGTCCTTGGAACTGGGGTCGCGGGGTGCTTCGGTGACCGGGCCGTGGGTGCGAGGGGCAGTACAGCCCATGCTCGGTCCGCTCGTGGGCGTCCGCCGTCGCTGAACCGGTTGGAGATGAGAGGACGTGGGGACGACCCGCGGGTCAGCCGATCGGTTGATGCGCGGGACGTGGGCGCTCATCGTTCCCCGACTCGCCCGCCGGGTGCGCTCCCTCCGGGCCGTCAGGGCGGGACCTCCCGCGGGCGGGGCGATCGGCGCTGTAATGGTTGACCAAATCGTTCAGGCGGTGGGTGCGCCCTCGATCCGTCGACTGCCGCCGTTGTGCCTCTGCCACAGCCGGTGGACGTCGACGGCGGAGCCCTGCGGCCCGTATCGCATCGGCGGTCGGCTGGATTTCTGCGTCCTTGACGATGGCGGTGAGGAAGGGAGGCGTCTGTCCTCTTCAACGTTCTGGCGGGCGAGCTCGATGGTGCGCTGCGCGAAGTTCATGGGGTCCCGCGGGACTGCCTCTCGGCTGCGGGGCGGGTGGCGCTTCGGGGTGGTGCCTCACGGGAGCAAGGGGAGGCGGTGGGCCGGGAGGGGTGTTGCGGCCCACCGCCGCCACCGAGCCTTCGGCGTGCGCCGGTGTTCGAACCCTGACGTGCGCCTTTACTGGCCTATGGTCAGAAAGGCTTGGTCGGCAGGTACTTGCCGTCCAGGGTGATGACGGCCCGCTCGCCGCCCTCGGGGTCGGCGACCTTCTTCACGTCGAGCTTGAAGTTGATCGCGCTGATGATGCCGTCGCCGAACTGCTCGTGGACCAGGGCCTTGAGGGTGGTGCCGTAGACCTGGAGCATCTCGTAGAAGCGGTAGATCGTCGGGTCGGTCGGGATGCCGCCGGGGATGGAGCCACGGGTCGGGATGGTCTGCAGGAGCAGCACCGCGTCCTCGTCGAGGTCGAGGAGCTTGCCGACCGCCTTGGCGGAGTCCTCGGGCAGCGCGTGCTGGCCCAGAACGGCGGCCGTCACAAAGGCCACGGACAGACCGGCCGCGTCGGCGATCTCCTGCCACGTCAAGTCCTTGCTGGTCTTGGCCGCAACAGCGGCCGCGGACACGGCCTCACGGGCGGTGGGGGAGAACTGGGCGTGAACCATGAGGGATTCCTTTCTCGGGTGCCGGCCAGGGGGAGGCGCGGCATGTGAGGGGGAGAGCGGTAACGGAACGGCCGGAGGTCAGGCCGCCGCGGAGCCGCGATCGACGTCGTCGAGCGTCTCGACCGCCCCGGACGCGATGTCGAACATCCAGCCATGCAGCGAGAGTTGCTGTTCGGCGAGCGCGCGGGCCACCGAGGGGTGGGTGCGCAGGTTCTGCAGCTGGGCGACCACATTCGCACGTACGAGGGTGGTCACCCTGGACTCGGCCGATGCGGCGGGAGCCGCGGTCGCCCGAGCCCTGGCGCGGGCCGCGTCCGCATGCCGCAGCCAGTCCGCGATCACCGGCGCCGCGCTCAGGTCGTGCCCCTCGGCCAGGGCGGTCATCGCACCGCAGGCCGAGTGACCGCAGACGACGATGTCGGTCACACCGAGTACGGCAACGGCGTACTCGATGCTTGCTGCGACACCGTCCGCGCCGGGCGCGTAGGCGGGAACCAGATTGCCCGCGGTCCGGATGACGAACAGCTCGCCCGGTTCGCTCTGCGTGATGAGCTCGGGAGTCACCCGGGCGTCAGAGCAACCGATGAACAGCGTCTCGGGCCGGTGATGTGTGGCCAGGCGGGCGAAAAGCTGCTGCTTGGCGGGAAATACGGTACGGCGAAAATGCGCGATGCCGTCTGAGAGATGGTGCATTCGTTCACTCCCATCGGGTGGCCGACCGCCCTTGCGGACCGACGTCATTCACCATGCATGAACCGCACCTATAGTGTCCAAGACTTGATATCCATGACTGCTATAGATGGCATCTATGGGCATGTCCGGCGGGTGTGCAGGGTTGACTGTCAGCGGTCGCTCGTACGGTGCGTGGCGTGACGTGGATCGCGTATGCACGGGGCATCAGTCCATCGACGGAGCAGGAAGCAGGCGCGGAGAAGGCCGCAGTCGACGAGAAGCCCTGGCCAGGAGGGGGCGCGCCCCCGCACCTATAGTTCGGGCCATGGGTCCCGAGCTACGCCACCTCCGCTACCTGATCGCGGTAGCCGAGCACGGCAACTTCACCCGCGCCGCCGAGGAGCTGCACATCTCTCAGCCCACGCTGTCCCAGCAGGTCAAGCAGCTGGAGCGAGTGGTCGGCGTCCAGCTGCTCGACCGCAGCGGCCGCAGTGTCCGGCTCACGGACGCCGGCGACGCCTATGTGCACTACGCCCGGCGGGCCCTGCGGGACCTCGCGGCGGCCGACCGTGCGGTACTCGACGTGGCAGACCTGTCCCGGGGCAGGCTGCGGCTGGCGATGACACCGACGTTCACGGCCTACCTCATCGGCCCGCTGGTGCAGGAGCTGCACACCCGCCATCCCGGGATCACCCTGGAAGTGCGGGAGATGACACAGGATCGCATCGAGGCAAGCCTGTTGGCGGACGAGATCGACCTGGGGATCGCGTTCGAGGCGCCACATCCCGCCGGCATCAGCGCACACGCCTTGTTCACCGAGACCTTGAGCCTGGTCGTCGCGGCCCATGACGCGGATTCCGCGGGGCGGGAGCCGATGCCGCCCAGCAGGTTGGCCGAGCAGCGTCTCGCGCTGCTCAGCAATGACTTCGTCACGCGCGGACACATCGACAGCTACTTCACCGAGCACCGCATCAACCCGCCCATCGCCGTGGAGGCCAACTCCATTCAGGCCCTCATCGAGATCGTGCAGCGCACCCCCTTGCTGGCCACAGTGCTGCCGGACGCCATCACGCACGACCATCCGCACCTCACGACGATCGCCCTCGATCCACCCCTGCCCGCGCGTCGAGTGACCCTCCTGCGCCGCGACAGCGCGTACCAGAGTGCGGCGGCTCGGGCCTTCGCCCGGCTCGCGAGCCGCCTGGTGCGGGAGCGGGGCTACACACCCGCCTGAACGTGACGGGTGCGGTCGGCGGTGTACTAGCGGTATACCAAAGCTGACGTTCCTCGACGTGATGAGAGAATGAGCGGCATGGCAGGTTCTGAAGGCTTCGAGCCCGAGTCGGATCGGGTCACTCGTCAGTTGCGCGACGACATTCTCGATGGTGTGCGTCGGCCCGGCAGCAAGCTCGTCGAGCGTGAGCTGGCCGCCGAGCTCGGTGTGAGTCGGCTGCCCATCCGCGATGCCCTGAAGGCACTGGTGACGGAGGGCCTTGTGACGCCCCGGCCGCGGACCTGGGCGGTGGTGCGGGAGTTCAGCCCCACCGACGTCTCGGACCTGGGCGAGGTGCGTTCCGCGCTGGAGACGCTGACGTTCCGGCTGGCGGCTCAGCGGCGTACCCGCGCGGGGCTGGAGAAGCTGCGCGCCGACCTCGATGCCGAGCTGGAGGCGGCGCGGTGCGGAGACGCCGTACAGGCGCGGCGCGCCGCGGCCGACTTCCACGAGACAGTGACGTCACTGGCCGCGAACGAGCTGCTGAGCGAGCTGGAGCGCACCCTTCGCAGCCGCATGCGCTGGCTGCTCAGCCGGCACGACGACCTGCTGGGTGTGGCGAGGGAGCACGAGAGTCTCTACGACGCGATCGTGGCGCGGGACGTGCCGCGCGTCGAGGAGCTCGTGCTGAAGCACTTGGAGATGGGCCGCAGCGCGGCTGCGGCCCATCTGCGGTCCTCCAAGGAGTAGGCGGAGCCGGTCGGTTGAGCGACGCGCGGGCGCTCGTGCGGCGGCTCCTATGAAGGTGAACCCCTTCGCGTGACCCCCTTCGCGTGCACCAAGGTGATTCCCTTGGCGCACGCGAAGGCGCCCCCCTCGGCTCAGAGCCTGTCGGGTGACCTCTGATCGGGCGGCCACGCCCTGGCACGCACGCTTCCCGCGTTGCCGAAATATCCTAGTAGCTCCTTCCCCAGGCTCTCAGCTTCGTTCGAGCAGGGGAGACCCCATCCGAGGGCATCCCGCCGCCTTGGAATCGCACGCACCAGACCGCGTCCGCTATCCGATCGAAGGTCACCCGACAGGCTCTCAGACGAAGACGATCCCATCGGCGACATCGGAGCGGATCTCCGTGCCGACCCTTCGCGCCAGGAGGTCGTCCAGGCGGTCCAGCGGGCCGATGAGCGCGCGTCCGCCGGCCTTCGCGACCCGCATCGCGGCATCCACCTTCGGCTTCATCGATCCTTCGGCGAAGGCCAGCTCGGAGATGGCTTCCGGCGAGGCCGTGAGGATGTCCCGCTGCTCGGGCGTCCCCCAGTTCTCGCTGACGTAGTCGCCGTCCGTGAGCATGACCAGCATGTCCGCCTTGAGTTCGGCGGCGAGGGCGGCGCTGGCGAGGTCCTTGTCGACGACCGCCTGCAGACCGGTCTGGCGGCCCTTGCTGTCGGTCTTGACGGGCACGCCGCCACCGCCGACGCACACGACGAGCCGGTCGTTCTCCAGGAGGGTGCGGACGAGGGGCGCCTGCACGATACGCAACGGGTGGGGCGAGGGGACGACGCGGCGGAAGCCGGCGCCGTCACGCGCGATGGTCCACCGGTATTCGGCCGCCGCGTCGGCGGCGTCGTGGGCGGAGTACATGGGGCCGATCAGCTTGGTGGGGTGGCTGAACGCGGGGTCGGACTCGTCGACCTCGGTGGTCGTGAGGACCGCCGCGACCTCGCGCCGGCCACCCAGTGCGTTCGAGAGCTCCTGCTGGATGACGTACCCGATCATGCCCTGTGTCTCCGCGCCCAATATGTCGAGCGGGTACGCAGCGACGTCCTGGTAGGCCAGGTTCTGCAGGGCGAGCAGGCCCACCTGCGGGCCGTTGCCATGGGTGATGACCACCTCGTGCTCGCCGGCGAGTCCGGCGAGTGCCTCACAGGATGCCCTGACGTTCGCGCGCAGATGGTCCGCCGTCATCGGCTCGCCTCGCCGTGCCGACGCGTTGCCTCCGAGAGCCACGACGATGCGCATGGACTCCTCCTCCGACTAGTTCGCTTCCGGCTGCAAAATGGTATACCAGTCTCCAGCGGTTGAGGTTAAAGGACGCAGCGCGCCCTGGCGGTCCGGTCGGACAGGAGTGGCGGTGGTGTCGGTGAGCGCGACTGCGGTTCTGCGCCCGTGTTCCGGTGATGCTGTGCTCCTGGCGCACCTGCGCATGCTCAGGGGGCGCGGGAGTGTGGAGAGCGTCTTTCGGGGCGTGATCAACCTGTTGTTGCCGGATGGCGGGCTGATGGCGCTGGCTGCACGGGGGAGTGGGGACGCCCCCCGGACCCTTGTCGTGGACATCGCGCACTGGCTCGACCGTGGGGTGGAAGCGGGTCGGGTCGTCGAGTTCGGCCCGGACGGCATCGTCCTGCAGGGCGCTTTCGGTGGCCTTCGGGTCTCCGTGCGGGGGGCCGCGGAATGGCATCCCATTCTGCCGCGCCTTGACTCCCTGACACCGTCGGAGCTTGCAGTTCCGGCCCGGGCCCTGCACCACCTGGTGTCCGTCGACGGCGAGCTCGGTGGGATGCTCGGCGTATCGCCGGGTGCTGCGCCGATGGAGGTGGCTGTCTGCACGGCGCTGGAACACGGACGCGATGCGCTGGTGCGGGCCGTACGCTCCTCGGACACCGTCGGCATGCGCGACGCCGTCCTCGCCCTCCTGGGCCTCGGCCCCGGACTCACCCCGGCCGGCGACGACTTCCTCACCGCCATCGCCCTGCTGTCGTCGCTCGACGGCAGCGGGCTCGGTTTGTTCGCCCGGGTACTCCACGACGTACTCGACGAGCAGCCCGGCCGTACGACGCTGTTGAGTACGACCACCCTGCGTGAGGCACTGTCAGGACGCGTCCGTGCCGAACTGGTTGATGTGTTGTGCTCCCTTGCCGCCACCCCCGGGCAGAGCGAAGTGCAGGCGGTCGAAACCGTCCGAGCCCCGGTCCGCCGCGCGTTGGCCCACGGCCACACCTCCGGCACCGACACCTTGTCCGGTCTGGTGACCGGGCTTCACCTGGAGAGAGAACTGCGAGGTTCGCTGTGAGCATCACAGCAGTCGTCAAGAAGAACACCTACTTCGACTCTGTATCCCTGATGGCCATCTCGACGAAGGCGAACAGCCTCGACGAGGTGGAGCAGGCCTTCGTGGCCATGGGCACGGAGATGAACAAGGGGGTGCTGGGCAACCTCGGCCTGCTCACACCCGAACTCGAAGCCGCGGGCAACGGCGACCTCATGGTCGTGGTCGAAGCCCGCGAGGGAGCCGACGCCGACGAGGTCCTCGTGCGTGTCGAGGAGCTCCTCCAGCGCAAGGCGTCCGCCACGGGCGAGGCGACCATCACCCACCGGACCATCGCGGCCGCGGCGCAGGACAACCCGGCCGCCAACCTCGCCGTGATCGCGGTCAACGGCGCCTACGCCGGCCGTGAGGCCCGCAAGGCCCTTGAGAATGACCTGCACGTACTGCTCTTCAGCGACAACGTCCCGGTCGAGGAGGAGGTCGCCCTCAAGGAACTGGCCCACGAAAAAGGCCTGTTGATGATGGGCCCGGACTGCGGCACCGCGATCATCAACAATGTCGCCCTGTGCTTCGGCAACGCCGTCCGCCCCGGCTCGGTCGGCGCGGTCGCCGCATCGGGCACAGGCGCGCAGGAGGTCAGCGTCCGCATCCACGCCCTGGGCGCGGGTGTCTCGCAGCTCATCGGCACCGGCGGTCGCGACCTGAGCGAGCAGGTCGGCGGCATCATGATGATCGACGGCATCCGGGCGTTCGCTGCCGACCCGGCCACCAGCGTGATCGTGCTCGTCTCCAAGCCGCCGGCCCCCTCGGTCGAGAAAAAGGTGCTTGCCGAGATCGCCACCGCGGGCAAGCCCGTCGTCGTCTACTTCGTCGGAGGCTCCGAGGAAGCGGTCGTCGCGGCCGGCGGACACTTCGCGTCCGGCAGCCAGGACGCCGCCCTGCAGGCGGTACGTCTCGGCGTGAACCCGGACGCGGCCGTCGAGCCGCTCGACACACGCCGGATCGACGAGGTCGCCGCTCTCCTCAAGCCGGAACAGCGTTTCGTACGCGGCCTGTTCTGCGGCGGCACGCTGTGCGACGAGTCGATGTACGCGATGCTCGAGAGCGGCGACGACGTATGGAGCAACATCCAGAAGGACCCCGAGCGCCGGCTGACCGCCGACAGCCCCAGCACGGGGCACACGTTCCTCGACTTCGGTGACGACGACTTCACCAACGGCCGCCCGCACCCCATGATCGACCCCTCCCTGCGGCTGGCCCGCCTGGTCGAGGAGGCCAAGGACCCGGAGGTCGCCGTCGTCGTCATGGACTTCGTCCTCGGCTTCGGCGCCCACGAGGACCCGGTCGGCGTCACCCTGCCGGCCATCGAGCAGGCCAAGGGGATCGCCGCCGAAGCGGGCCGCCACCTGGAGATCGTCGGCTACGTCCTGGGCACGGACCTCGACACCCCGGCGTCGGCCGACCAGATCGCCGCCCTGCAGGCAGCCGGCGTCACCGTCACCCGCAGCAGCACCGAGACGGGCCAGTTCGCCCGTGCCATAGCCCGGAAGGTCAAGCACGCATGAGCAACCGCATCACCAGCCTCTTCGAGAGCGACCTCGACGTCGTCAACGTCGGCCTGGCCATGTTCGACGAGGACATCGCCGCCCAGGGCGCCAAGGTCACCACGCTCGACTGGACGCCGCCGGGTGGAGGCAAGCCCGAGATCCTCGCCGCCCTCGACGCCCTGGAGATCCCGGAGGTTGCCGCGCGGATCGAGGAGGCCAACGCCCTCGCCGTCGAACGGATCGCCAACTCGCGGCCCATGCTGACCGGTTTCGGCCGCGCCATCGACGTCGTACCCGGCATGACCCCGACGACGATCCTGCACGCGGGACCGCCCATCACCTGGGACCGCATGGCCGGAGCGATGAAGGGAGCCGTCACCGGTGCGCTCGTCTTCGAGGGCCTCGCCGCCGATCTGGAAGATGCCGCCGCACTCGCCGCCTCCGGTGGGATCACCTTCTCGCCGTGTCACGAGCACGACTGCGTCGGTTCGATGGCCGGAGTCACCTCCGCGTCGATGTACATGCACATCGTCCACAACGAGACGTACGGCAACACGGCGTACACCAACCTGTCCGAGCAGATGGCGAAGATCCTCCGCATGGGGGCGAACGACGAGTCGGTGATCGAGCGGCTCGTCTGGATGCGCGACGTCCTCGGCCCCATGCTCAAGGAAGCCATGGAGATCGGCGGCCCCATCGATCTGCGGCTGCTGCTCTCGCAGGCGCTGCACATGGGCGACGAGTGCCACAACCGCAATATCGCGGGCACCCTGCTGCTCCTGCAGGCGCTCGCCCCGTCCCTGCTGCAGACCGGCTTCACCACCGAGCAGAAGAAGGAAGTCTTCGACTTCATCGCCAGCTCGGACTACTTCTCCGGCCCGACGTGGCTGGCCATGGCGAAGGCCGCCATGGACGCGGCCCATGGCATCGAGGGCTCGACCATCGTCACCACGATGGCCCGCAACGGCGTCGAGTTCGGCGTACGGGTCAGTGGCCTGGGCGGAAACCAGTGGTTCACCGGCCCCGCCCAAAAGGTCGTCGGCCCGATGTTCGCCGGATACAAGCCGGAGGACTCCGGTCTCGACATCGGCGACAGCGCGATCAGCGAGACCTACGGCTTCGGCGGCTTCGCCATGGCCACCGCGCCCGCCATCGTCGCCCTCGTCGGCGGCACCGTGCAGGAGGCCATCGGCTTCACACGCCAGATGGGCGAGATCACCACGGCACAGAGCCCCAACGTCACCATCCCCATGCTCGACTTCCAGGGCATCCCCACCGGGATCGACGTACGCAAGGTCCTGGCCACCGGGATCCTGCCGGTCATCAACACCGCGATCGCCCACAAGGAAGCGGGCATCGGCATGATCGGCGCCGGCATCACACACCCGCCCGTCGAGGCCTTCGAGAAGGCAGCCAAGGCCCTCGCCGACTTCCTCATCTGACCACGCGCCAGGTCATGTCGCCCCACTCCCGTCCGCCCTCCCGGCGACCGCGGGAGTGGGACGACAGGACCTGCCCCACCTCGGAGACTCGCCCATGGACAGTCGTATACCCGTCGCGGCCGATGCCGCGCACCCGAGCACAGAGCTCGACTCGGAGTACGAGCACAGCCCCGTTCCCCAGGAACGGCGTAAGTCCCTCCTGACCGTGTCGGCCGTGTGGTTCGGATTCCCGATGATCCTCACCAACGCCGTACCCGGCGGGGTCGTCGTCGCCGTCCTGGGTTTCTGGCGCGGGCTGGCCCCCATCCTCGTCGCCAACCTCGTCATGTTCGTGTACGTCGGTCTGCTCAGCCATCGAGCGGGCAGCACCGGCGAGAACTTCGCCCTCCAGGCCACGAAGACCTTCGGCCGCGTCGGTCATGTCGTTGCCTCCGGCTTCCTGGCCACGATCGTCGTGGGTTGGTTCGCCTTCAACACCGGTGCCACCGGAGCGACCCTCAACCAGGCCTTCGGCTGGCACGAACAACTCGTCGCCGTACTCGCGGGCGCGACCTTCGTCGCGATCACCTATCTCGGCATCCGCGCCCTGTCGTGGCTCGGTGCCGTCGCCGCGCCGCTGTTCATCATCGTCGGTCTGATAGCCATCGTCATCGTGTCCCGGGACCACAGCCTGGGCCGACGTCGACTTCCACCTGTACATCGCCGAGGCTTCCCACAACTGGCTACTCGGTGACCTCTACCGGAACATGAGCGACGCCCTGTGGGAGACCGTCAAGGCCAATCAGTGCATGGACGACGCGGGCGACGACCCGTTCCACACCGCGCTGTTCGAGGCCGTACTCGCCGGCGATCCGATCGCCGCGACCGCCGCGGCGTTGTCCATCCTGGACGACTACACCGACGGGGAACCGTGACCACCGCCGATCTGCTGGTCCACAACGCCGACCTGGTCGTCACCATGGACGAGGCACCGGGCGACCTGCCCGGCGGCAGGGGTGTCCGCGATTTGCTCGGTCCGGTCGGCAGTGACTGCAGATTGTGCGACGGGGCGGCACCGGTTCGGGGCGGCACCGGCGCGCGATGATGGTGCCGGCCTCGGGCCGACGGGAATCGCGCCCCGGCGATCGCACGACTGGCTCGAACCGTGGACCCCGGGCGGTCGTCGGCGCCCACGTCATCGACGTGGCCGGGCGTGCCGTCGGCCATCCTCGCGCGTGCGCGACGATCGCACGCCACAGGCGCTGCTGACGTACTGGCTCAGCGCCATCGCCGCGCGTGCGCGGCGATGGCTCCCAGCACCTCGGGCATGTCCTGCTCCGGCGCCCCTATCAGCACCCGCGAGCCACGCCCCGGCCCGTCCAGTACCTCGCAGACGGCGACCAGCGGATGGGTCGCCTCTGCCCCCACCTGCTGGTACCGGCCCTTCGGTCTTCTCGATCGCGATTCCTCGTCCATGTAGGGGGTGATCGAGTACCGCCGTACCGCCCGCGGATCACTGCGGAACGGCGGCCGTACGGCGAGCACCCGCAGCGGGCCCGGCAGCGGCTTCAACGCCACCTTCGCGCAGGGGTCGGGAGTCGTGCCCAGCACCCCGGGCCCCACGTACAGCGGGCCCTTGATGTCCAGCTTCCACGGGCCCGTTCCCGCGACGGCGCCGTCCACCGCGTGCACCTCGACCGGTTCGACCGGCTCCACCTCGCACTTGCGCGGCAGCCGCGTCCGCGTCCACCACCGCAGCCACAGCAGGGTCGGTACCAGCAATGCCACCGCCGCCACCGCGAAGCCCCGCACCACCGCTTCGGGCCGTGGCGCGATCAGCGCCACCAGCGCGCCGACACCGCCCGCGCCCCCCAGCGCGAGCGCCGGTGCCAGCCACTGCCAGGCCATCGTCAGCGGATTGCGCCGCCCGCGCAGCAGCAGCCACAGCGCCGCCCACAGCGGCCCGAGGCCGATCCCGCACAGCGCGGAGGTCAGGGCGGCGGGCCCGCTGAAGAGCCGTCCCGGGTAGTGGCCGGTGCGCACGGTGGCCGTGTCGTCGCCCTCACCGGCCTGGATCATCCGTACCGATCCGCGCCACCACAACAGAGTCACCGGCTCCCCGGTCCGTGCCCGTCCGTACACCGAGTCCCGCTCCTCGTGCGAGCGGTGGTCGCGGTAGCGCAGCTCCATCGCGCGCTTGTCCGCCCGGGTCAGCTCCAGCGTGTACACCGTGGACGCGCGCTTGAGCTCGTAGTCGGTGTCCCGCACAGTGACGCGTTCCCGCTGCATGCAGTACGGCTTGCGATAGTGGTCCCCACACACCTTCAGCTGGTCGGTGGGGTGCCCGTCCTCGATCACCGCCACCTTCGCGAAGTCCACGTCGTCGGCGCGCAGCCGTTCCGCCCGCTGCCAGAGCGGCCAGGCCGCCCCCAGCAGCACGGCGGCCAGCAGCAGGCACACGCCCCCACGGACGACGTCCCCGATCCCGCCCCTCATACGCTCCCTCATCACTGTCTCGTGAATACATATGTGACAGCCGGCACCCCGTCATGGATGTGCGCGTCGTCGACACGCGCCACGCACCGGCCGCCGGTGGCCGCGGAGACGCACTGTGGTCCGCGACCGATGGGTCGGCCGGCTCCTGACCGTCGAGGAAGAGACGTTTGCGATGGTGCCGGTGACCGTGGGCACATTACGGCACCAGTTGTCCTCGCCGTAGGGCGTCACCGTGACCGTCCTGCCCGATTCCGGGTCCGGCGAACGCCGGTGGATGCTGCGCTCCTCGCGCTGCCGACGAGGACAACGCGGGACAACCGGGGTGTACCGGCGGCAGCCTGCCGGGCCCAGGGGCGAAGTTCGGGAGGTCATCGTGACGGCGAACAAGTTGCTTGAAGTTTCACGCAACAGGTAGGCTTCTCCTAACGCTTGAAAGTTCAACTTCCACTCCCTGTAGAAGGGCACGTGTAAAAAATGACCTCCATCCTGCACACCACCCCCTCCTCCTCCGGCGCTCGGGCGGAGGGCCCCTCTCTGCACGCCTACGATGTGGGGCTGCTGATTCTGCGCCTGGTTCTCGGTCTGACAGTGGCCGCCCACGGCGCGCAGAAACTCTTCGGCTGGTTCGGTGGCGGCGGGCTTGAAGGCTTTGGTCAGTTCTTCACCATGAGTGGCTATCCTTCCGGCGAAACCATGGCGCTGATTGCCGGACTCAGTGAAGTCCTCGGCGGACTCGGCCTTGTGTTCGGGCTGCTCACGCCGCTCGCGGGCGCGGCCGTGCTCGGCACAATGATCAACGCGCTGGCAGTCAAGTGGGGCGGCGGTTTCTTCGCCCCGACGGGTGTCGAGTACGAACTCCTGCTGTCCGCAGGTGCGGCCGGGCTGGCCCTCACCGGTCCGGGCAGGTTCGCCGTCGACCGTTTTCTCCCCGGGCTGCGGGCCCATCGGCTTGGATACGGCGTCGCGGCCCTGGTGCTTGCCGCTGTGATCGCTGCTCTCGTGCTGCTCATCCGTAACTGACCACAGTTGGTCGCTGTGCACCTCTCCAGCAACGTCCTCTGCTTCGTCGTCGAGCACGAGCTGCACGGACGGGAGGCCCAGGACACGGATCGTGAGCACGAGCCGGGCCTTTTCACCATCTCACCCACCGCCGGAAACAACCGGCCTCAGCGGACCGGCCGGGCCCTGCTCGGCCCCACCGCCTGAAGGGACAGCATTCGTGAGCACTACTCCTGCGACACCGACCCACGGCACTGACACGGGAGGCGCGTGGTGAGCCGTTTCGACACACCTGTTGTGGTGACCCGAGGAGACGCGGAGGGGCCACTCGTCGTTCTGTTGCACGGCCGCGGCTCGCGTGAGACCGAGATCATCGGGCTGGCGGACGCTCTGCCCCGTGGCCTTTCCTACGCGGCGGTTCGCGCTCCCATCGCTGAACACGGCGGCTTCGCCTGGTTCGCCAACCGTGGCATCGGCCGTCCCGTCGCGGAGTCGCTGCGGGCCACCATGGACTGGTTCCGGCTGTGGCTCGACGGCATCGCCCCGCCGGGCCGCCCGGTCATTCTCGTCGGCTTCAGCGGCGGAGCCGCCTTCGCGGGAGGTCTTCTGCTGGATGATCCCGCGCGGTTCGCCGGTGCGGCGATCCTGTACGGAACGTTGCCGTTCGAGGCAGGGGTGCCCACCGATGTCGCACGGCTCGCCGGAGTGCCCGTCTTCGTCGCACAAGGCGATCACGACCAGGTCATTCCCCGCGACCTGCTCGACCGGACATGGCGATACCTGACCGTCGAGTCGGGGGCACCCGCGATCTCCCGGCGTGACCAGGTCGGCCATGGAATCGCCCGTGACGCACTGGCGGCCCTGGCAGGCTGGCTGGTCGAGCGGGCAGCCTTCCTCGCCCGGCAGGGAGGGCCGGTACCTGCGCCGGCTCATTGGGAGACGTTGTCCGGGGACCTTCCGGACCGGGCCGGTCCGCGTCCCGACGTCAGTACGACGATTCCTCAGCGGCAACGTACCGACAACGCACCTGTCGAGGTGCAGGAGAAGCTGTTCGCCCGGCTGAGCGCGCTACCCGGCGTACACAGCCGTCAGTCCGCCCTCTCCGTCCCGGGCGCGCGTGGATTCATGGTCACGGCACCGCAGGCCGGGCCCGACGACGCGTTCCTCGTACCGCATGCCGGGGAGTTCGCCCACCTGCACCCTGCCCCCGACGGTTCGCTGCATGTCGCGCTGCCTGTGCACTTGGCTGCCGACGCGGTCGCGCACGGCTGGGCCGTGGCACATCCGCTCGCCGGAGTCCGGCTCGCTCCGGGCATGGTGCTTGTCCACGGGCCTCGAGACGAAGCCGAACTCGACATCGTCACGTCCATCGTCGCCACCAGTCACACCTGGGCCTCCGGCCGGCACCGCCCGACCACGGAATGACGCGAGCAGCTCGGTACCGGAGTGGCGCCTTCTGTCCGATCGCGCCGCGACGGTCGGAGAGGTGATGGCTCCGGGATGGCAGCCCCACGTGACGCGCCGTGCCGGTCGGGCAGCGCGAAATCGGCGCGGATGACGCCCAGCTGTCGGGCTGGGCGCCGTGGGAATCCAGAGCCGTTCCTCGACCCGCTCCGGCCGGGCGCCGGAGACGGTCCGGGTCCGCATGCGGGGGGACGACCGGACAGGTCAGCGCAGCAGGGCCCGTACCGACGTCTTCATCCGGGCCACGAACGCCTCCCGCACCTCGTCCGTCACCCGGTCCAGCGAGAGATACGGATTGAGGTCTTCCAGCTCGACGAGCAGCAGGTCACCGTCCGCCGTCCGGCACGCGTCGACGCGCTGGATGCCGTGCGCGAGGTCGTTCCACTCCACGAACCTGCGGGCGAAGTCCAGATCCGCCGTCGTCGGCTCGTACGGTTCCAGTACCCAGCGCTGCTCGGGGTGCGGTGCGTGGAGCGCGTACTGGAAGTCGCGGTCGATGAAGAAGAAGGACACCTCGTAGCGGAAGTCGATCCTCGGTTGGACGAGCACGCTGCCGTCCGGCTCGGCGCCCACCTCGGCCGCGAGCGCGTCGGGCCTGACGAAGCGCAGCCCGACCGAGTCCGCGCCCAGCTTCGGCTTGATCACATACTCGGCCGCCCCGGGCAGCAGCCCCAGATCGCCCGCCCGGTCCACGGTCGCGATCACCGGGTACTCCGCGGCGCTCAGATCGACGAGATACTGCTTGCCCGCCATGTCACCGCGCCCGGTCAGCGGGTTGTACACCGGCACCTTCCGCTCGCGGGCGCGGGCGCAGAACGCGTCGTACGCCTCCTGGTAGTGCAGCACCGGGCCGCTGTTGCGGACAACGACGGCGTCGAAGCCGTCGAGCAGCGCGGCCGCGTCGCGCGGATGACAGAGCGCGACATCGAATTCCTCGCGCAGCCGCGAGGTGAGAAAGATGTCCTCGTCGCAGTAGCGGCGGCCGCGCGCCGGGTACGCGAGGTCGGTGACGAAGAGGACGGACGGGCGCGGACCGGCGGGCATGACGTTCTCCCAGGGGGTATGGGTGCGGACAGCGGATCAATAACCTTGATGGCGTTGCCCGTTCACCACGTTGGAGCATCATGACCTCTGCCCCACAGGAGTCGCACGTGTCGCCACTGCCCGACATTCTCTCGCCCGCCTTCGCCGCCGACCCCTACGGGGCCTACCGGACCATGAGGGAGAGCGCCCCGCTGATCCACCACGAGGCCACGGACAGTTACCTCGTCTCCCGGTACGAGGACGTCGAGCGGGTCTTCAAGGACAAGGCGGGAGAGTTCACCACCGACAACTACGACTGGCAGATCGAACCGGTGCACGGCCGGACGATCTTGCAGCTCAGCGGCCGTGAGCATGCGGTGCGCCGGGCCCTGGTCGCCCCCGCCTTCCGCGGCACCGACCTCCAGGAGAAGTTCCTGCCGGTCATCGAACGCAACGCGCGCGAACTCATCGACACCTTCCGGCACACCGGCGAGGCCGATCTCGTCGGAGGGTTCGCCACCCGCTTCCCGGTCCTCGTCATCGCCGACATGCTCGGGCTGGATCGCGCGGACCATGACCGCTTTCACGCTTGGTACACCACCGTCATCGCCTTCCTCGGCAACCTCGCCGGGGATCCGGAGGTCGCTGCGGCAGGCGAGCGGACCCGCCAGGAGTTCGCCGCGTACATGATCCCGGTCATCCAGCAGCGCCGGGGCGCGCTCGGTGACGATCTGCTCTCCGCGCTCTGTGCCGCCGAGGTCGACGGCGTACGGATGAGCGACGAGGACATCAAGGCGTTCTGCAGCCTGCTGCTCGCGGCGGGCGGCGAGACCACGGACAAGGTCATCGCCTCGGTCTTCGCCAACCTGCTGACCCATCCGGAGCAGCTCGCGGCGGTACGGGAGGACCGCAGCCTCATCGACCGGGCGTTCGCCGAGACGCTGCGTTACACCCCGCCGGTCCACATGATCATGCGTCAGGCGGCGACGGAGGTGGAGCTCAGCGGCGGTACGGTCCCGGCCGGCGCCACCGTCACGTGTCTGATCGGCTCCGCCAACCGGGACGAGTCCCGATACCACGAACCCGACCGGTTCGACCTCTTTCGCACGGACCTGACCAGCACCACCGCGTTCTCGGCCGCCGCAGACCATCTGGCGTTCGCGCTCGGCCGGCACTTCTGTGTCGGGGCGCTGCTGGCCAGGGCGGAGGTGGAGACCGCGGTCAACCAGCTGCTGGACGCGATGCCCGACCTGCGGCTCGCGGACGGATTCACGCCCGCTGAACAGGGCGTCTTCACCAGGGGGCCGCAATTGCTGCCGGTACGGTTCAGCCCTGCCTCCGGTTGACCGGAGCGACCCTCAGCCGATGCGCGAACAGACGTCGTCCGTGGACCCGTTGAACATATTCAGCGTCCTGTACCCGGTGGAGCTGATGGCGAGGGTGTAGACGCCTCGATGCGGTATTCGCCGCGTGGCAGATTGCCGTTGTTCTCACCCACGCCGACGAGCACCGGCCCGACCACGTGCCAGAGCTGCGAGTGGTCGGTGTGGATGTCGACGATCGCGCTGCCACCGGCATCGGCGTCGTAGTAGGCGCCGGTGTCGGTGTTGGTGACCCGGACGACCAGATCGCCCCTGAACGCGATCTTCGAGGGGGATTCGTCCGGATGGGCGACCAGTACCTTCTTCACGACCTCGTCGACGATCGGTTCGGTGTGGATGGGGAAGTCGCAGCGGGCTCCGGCCGGATAGTCGAACGATGGGGTGGGGGAGGGCGCCCAGCCGTCCTTCCCGGGTGCTGCGGTCTGGGCGGAGGCGGGCGCGGCACCCAGCAGTGCCGAGGCGAGTGTCGTGACGACTGCCAGCGCGGAAAGGGTGGTTGGTCGCATGGAATCTCCCCTGGGGGCACGCATGCGAGGTTGTGGCCGACGTCGCCCCCCTGTGCGTCGGTCGCATGTGATCGTAGGGGTTTCGCGTCTCACCCGGCCATCCCCTACGGCGTCTCGATCGGCGCTGATGGGTGGCCGGGGCGGGCGCAGGGTCGCACTTACGGTTCGGCGCCGGTGCCACAACGGGTTCGGGGCGGCGGAATCGGTGGGGTCGCCCATCCCACGGCAGGCGGTATGGGTCGATGTGTCCTACGTTAGGCAGGCACAATCCGTACGATCCAAGGAGCTGTAGTGAGTAGCGGAAGCGCCAAGGACAAGGCCAAGGGCAAGGCCAAGGAAGCCATGGGCAAGATGACCGGCGACCGAAGCAAGAAGGTCGAAGGCAAGACGGACCAGGCCAAGGGCCAGGTCAAAGGTGCCGTGCACCACGCGGGCGAAAGCGTGAAGGGTGTGAAGGACTCCCTCAAGCACGACTAGGGTATTTCGTTTGGATGAGGCTGGATCGGGGAGCGGAGCGTCGTCTACCGGCGACAACACGGCAGTTGTGCGTGCCGGACCCCGTGAGCCCGACAGGATCCGAACGAGAGGCCCCAGGCATCGCGCCCGCAGAGAGCCCCTCGTCCGCATGGGCGGGGGGCTCAGGCGCGGTCGGCTGTCGGGCCGGTCTCCGGACGCGTCCGCGGAGGTGTGGTGCCCGGCGGCGGCTGTGCTTCGAGGTGAAGATCCTCGCCCGACGAGGCCGGGCCGACATCACCGGCCACCTTCAGCTTGCGCATCATGAACATGTTCATGGGATTGCCGTTGCCGGAGGCGAGCTTGAGGAACTCCGCCGGACCCATCACGAGCGTCGTACGCGGCTCGGCCTCCGAGTGGCCCTCGCTGACGCGGCATGCGGCGCCGGAGATGGAGGTCTCGAAAACATCGTCGCCCCGGCCGTCGTCCGCGGTGATCTTCCAGCGGATGAGCGCCTGGGGCTGTCCCGCGGCCTCCGGGCGGAACTGTTGTTTCATCCGGCCGAGGACCTCCCGCAGGATGCGGGCGCGGAGTTCGCCGTGCATGACCTTTCACCGAGCTGCTCGACGGACAGTCCCTTGACGATCCGCGCGAACTCCTCGAGGGAGACGACCGAGAAGTCGAGTCCGGCCAGAGCGTCGACGAGGTTGCCGCTGGTGTTGTCGGCCACGCCAGTTCATTACTCTAAAGTAAACTTACTTTGGAGTAATGTAGGGCCGTGCCGTCCCTTCGCAAGGGAGACGCGGAGCGGGCGGGATGCGGGTCAGTCACCAGGAGCTGCCGGGGCACACCGCCAGCCGGGGATGGTGGGCGGCCAGGACCTTGTTGGCCCGGGCCAGTTCGGACAAGGCCTGCTCGCGATCGGCCTGGTCCTCGATGCCTAGCCGGGGGCCGCGGAACCTGCGGACCTCCCGTGCGGCGCACTCGGCGTCGAACTCCGCCTGCACGATGTGCGGCGGGATGCAGGACCCGATCAGTTCGGCGACCCGGTCCGGGATCGGCACGGGGATGAGGAGGTGCGAGGCGGTCATGGGGGTTCCCTCTCGGATGGTTGACCAGGAGGTGGTGCTCCGCGGCCGCCGGGTGGGCGGTCGACTCCTCCTTATGTAACGGGACGCAGTTCCGGGTTTCTCATTGAGAACGTCTCCGTCTGGCAACCGTTTGAGAGTGACCGGCTATTTTCCCTTACCCGTAAGTAAGTTGACTCCACGTGAGGTACGTGCTCGGTCGGAATCCGCGCTGCGCCGATCAGAGGGGCGCGTCGTCGCTGCGGGTGCGCAGCTGCATCGCACGCAGCACTGCCTCGGTCGAGAACCGCGACTCGGGGTCGACGAGTTGCTCGTCGAAGATGGTCTCCAGATTGCGCATCCGGTAACGGACCGTCTGCGTGTGTACGTCGAGCAGCTCGCCCAGCTGGGCGGCGGTGCCGCGGGTTTCGAGCCAGATCCGCAGCGTCTCGATCAGCCGCTCGCGCCGGTTGGCGCTGATCTCCGCGATGGGCGCGAGTTCGCGCCGGGCGAGCTGGTCGAGGAGGACCGGGTCGGAGAGGAGCCACAGGGTGATGAGGTGGTCCTGGCAGAGGACGACGGGCGCGTCGTCGATGACGCCCGTATCGATGAGTTCGCTCCGCCCCTCGTACACCTCGAACCGGCCGAACCTGCGGCGCATTTCATCGCGCAGTGCGGAGGGGGCGGCCGGTTCGGCGACCTGGTCCACGAAGACGGAGATGCTCTGTTCCACGCCGACGCGGATGCCCTGTTCGTACGGTCCGTCGAGCAGTCGCGCGTACGCCGGGTACGCGCGGGTGACCTCCAGTCCGACGGCCGGTCCAACCGGGGCCCGCGACAGTCGCCCTGGCGCTGTCGCGGACCGATCTCGATGGGCTGCTCCCGACGGGTACCGATGCGGTGGTGAGCACAGCGACGCTCACAGTGAAGGTGGTGCACGGCGATCGGTCGGCCGAAGCGTCGTGGGCGGACCTCAGAGCTCCGGGCACCCCGCTTCCCACGGATGGCGAGGTGCGGCTCGTCCACTCGGGAGAGGTCCCGTCCGTGACGGTGGGTGCTCCAGATGATGTCAGCTTCACCGCTGGGGAATTGACGGTCGAGCTGCGTTCTGCGACAACATGGGGTCAGGAGAGCGGCTCGGGCCTCGCAGCACTGACGTGTGAGCCGGCGGAGGAGCAGGACGGGCACCTTGCGACCACAGCGGTGTCGCGCGACCCGGATGCTGAACCGTCCGAGGCGCCCGGCACGGCGGAGCCCGGCGGCTCGGACGCGCAATCCGGTGACGGCATCACGGTGGACCCGAAAGACACGCCTGCCGAAGGTGCCGATCCGTGCCCGGTCGAACCGGCTCAAGGGCAGTTGGACCCGAGCGACGCACCGAAGCCGCCGGAGGGCGATCCCATCAGAGAGACCGATGTCCCACGGGTGGAAGCTTCGGTTGCGCCTATGCGGTCGGGATCGCCAATGTGCGAAAGCTGAATGGGGTCATGGTGATCAACGACCCCAGTCGCAGTCCTGCGCTGATCGGCCTCATGGCGGTCAAGCACACAGCGAATCGCTCTCCGAGAGCCAAGGGTGGTTGCTATATCCGCATTGACTCGCTGGGAAACTTGAAGCTTCCGGATGTCGAATCCACCTTTTTGACTTTCGGATTTCAGCCGGTGACCGCGAAAGTGAAGTTCGAGAACGGGCCGATCGCCATCTCCACGGGAGATATCGGTTCCGGCGTCGAAAGGATGACGTATTCCTGGGTCTCCTTCAGGCAATTCCTACGCCTCTATGATGTGAAGATCAATGGCACTCCTTTGGATGTGGGGAGCAACTGCAGGACGGCCACGCCTTTCAAGGTGGTTCTCAATGGGGGAGCGAAATACGTCAATGTCTTTCTCGGCGGACCACTGGAGGGAGAGATCGAGATCCCGCCGTTCTCCGGCTGCGGAACAGCTTGCGAAGACCTGGACCTCCTGTTCACGGCTTCCTCTCCGGCCCCGGGAACGTGATCACCATGAACCGGGGCATCTCCTGTATTCCCACGCGGACGAGTCGCACCAACAACCGTGACCCCATCCGTCGAGGTTTTCTGCACCGTCGGCCAGTAGTCCGGCCCTCCGGTGCGAAGAGAACTAAGGTGGTACACGGGTCATGTAGGAACGCCCCCGGAGGGGCCATGCGCCGACACCGCACCACCCATCCCGACAGCGCACAGGAAGCCCTGCTCACCCTCGGGCGTCTTGTCGACCAGGCGCTGGAGCGGATCAGGGTCCAGCGGGCGCGTGTGGAACTGGCCGAGGCATTGCAGCGCCATCTGCTCCCGCCCCAGCTTCCGCAGCTGCCCCGCCTGGCCATCGCGGCCCGCTACACCCCTTCGCATGACGGTCTCGACGTCGGGGGCGACTGGTACGACGCCTTTCCGATGACGAACGGGGCGGTCGGGATCGCCATCGGTGACGTGCAGGGTCACGACGTGGAAGCCATTGCCTTCATGGGACAGGCCCGCACCAGCCTGAGGGCCCTCGCCTGCGCCACGACCGATCCGGGCGAGGTGCTGAGCCGCGCCAATGATCTGCTCATTTCCATGGGCTGCGGCCTTTTCGCGACCTGCTGCTTCCTGACCTTCGACCCGCTCAGCGGCGCGCTCGCCATCTCCCGGGCAGGCCACATTCCGATGGTCTGGGCCACGTCCGCCGGTCACTCCGGCATCATCCTCGACAGCGGCGGCCCGCCCCTGGGCATTCTCCCCGGGGAGATCTATCCGGTGACGCGACGACGGCTGGAGGAGCCGGGATCGTTGGTCATGGTCACCGATGGGGTGGTGGAAGGACCGACCTACCCGATCGAGAAAGGGCTGGAGGAGGTGGTGCGGCGGGTGTGCAGTGGTTACGACGGCGATCCCGACGACCTGGCAGGTGAAGTGGTGAAGGTGGCCGATCTGACGGGCCACTGCGACGATGCCGCCGTCCTCGTCGTTCGATATGCCGGCCTCCCCGGCGCCGGGTAGCCATGGCCCGCGATGCATGCTCCGCGCTGCAACGACCGAGGTGGCTCCCGGCGCGTCCTGGCCGGTAGAGCCCTTCCAGGTGGTGTCTGATGACTGCCGTGGTGACCAATCCGGAGCTTCGGCGCAAGGGCGTCGCGACTCTTCTGGTCCTCGCTGTCGCAGCCGCCTACTACGGTGCCGCCCGGCTGGGCCTTCTCGAACAACTGGTGCGCGGACAAGTCACGCCGCTCTGGCCCGCTACCGGCATTGCCCTGGCCGGTCTGCTCGTCTTCGGACTCCGGATCTGGCCGGGCATTGCGATCGGGGCGTTTCTGGCGAACGTGTCCATCGGGCCGACGGCTCTCACCGTTCTGGTCATCATGGTGGGAAACACGCTCGCACCGGTGTGCTCCTATCTGATGCTGCGGCGTGCGGGGTTCCACAACGACCTGGACCGGCTGCGCGACGCGCTGGCGCTGGTCTTCATCGGTGCCCTGGGCGGGATGCTCATCAGTGCGACCGTGGGCAGCAGCGTGCTGGTGCTTTCCGGCGCCGTGTCCACAGGCGATTTCTGGCCCACGTGGTCGGTGTGGTGGACGGGCGACGCCATGGGTGTGCTGGTCGTCGCACCGTTTCTGCTCGTCCTTCGCGAGGCGCGGTGGCCTTGGGGTGTGGCACTCCGGCGGTGGGTCGAAGCGGCGGCCCTGTTGCTCGGCACTCTTGCGATCACGCTCCTGGTGACGGGCAGCAGCAGTGCCTCCCTGCTCTTCCTTGTCTTCCCGTTCCTGATCTGGGCCGCGTTCCGCTTCGAACGCGCCGGCGCCGCGTCGTGTGCGCTCGGAGTCTCCACGCTGGCGATTCTGGCCGCCGGTCGTGGGGCCGGCCCCTTCGCCCATAGGGACCTCTTCACCAATATGGTCACGCTCCAGGCCTTCAACGGCGCCACGGCACTGACCGCGCTGCTGCTCGCGGCGGTCATCACCGAGCGAAACCGTACCCACGACGAGATCAAGCGTCTCTGCGCGCGGCTCACCGACATGGTGGAGGCCATGCCGGACCACCCGGTCACCGACCAGTGGCTGACGTCCGGCGATCCCGACGACCCGGACGGCCGTGCCGACGATCGTTAGGGATGCCGGGCCGACGACTTCTCCGTACGCGCCCCGGTGGGGCAACCCGAGGGCACCATCCCCAGGAGCCCCGGTGCGGGCGGCCCGAACTAGCCCCATCCTCCGCACATGACCGGATCGGATGATCCGGTCATGTGGCCGGTACCTGGACGGGTGTGGTTCGTTGAGTGGGATGTGCCGATATCTCGTACACGTCGTTCCCGGGTCCAGCGTCCCCGCATGGCGGTGGAGTTGACCTCTGTGGTGGAGAGGCGTCTGGGCGCTCTGCCTGCCTCTGCCGAGTTTCTGCGCCGGCTGGACGTGGCCGGGATCATCGACGAACTGTGCCCGGTGCGGGACGTGGCGCATCTGACCCACGGGCAGGTCATCGAGGTGCTGGTCGCCAACCGTCTGTCCTCGCCCACGTCGATGGTCCGGGTGGAGGACTGGGCACGGAAGTGGGCCGTGGAGGAAGTCTTCGGCGTGGAGCCTGGGCTGCTCAACGATGATCGGCTCGTCCGTGCGCTGGACGCGATCGCGCCGAATCTGGAGGAGATCACCGGCTCGGTCGGCGCGCAGGCCATCACGGAGTTCGGCGTCGATGTCACTCAGATTCACTGGGACATGACCTCGCTGTCGCTGTTCGGTGCCTACGAGGACCAGGAAGAAGGCTTCCCGCAGGTCAGGTACGGTCACCCCAAGGACCGGCGAGTGGACCTGAAGCAGATCCAGGCCGGGCTGGCCGTCAGCCGCGACGGCGGCATCCCGCTCTTCCACCGGGTCTACGACGGCGGCGCGGGCGAGGTCGCCCAGGTCGTCGGCGCGATGAAGGCCCTGCGGAAGATCGCCGACCGCAAGGACTTCCTGCTGGTCGCGGACTCCAAGCTCGTGTCGTACCCGAACATCACCGCGCTGCTGGACGCGAAGGTCGACTTCATCGCCCCGCTCCCGGCCGCCCAGGTCAAGGACGAGGTCTACGCCGCCTTGGACGTGGACTCCGCTCAGCTGGTCGGCTACGTCAACGACCGCGACCGCGAGCGGAATACCCCCGCCGATCAGCGGGAGTCCTACCGGGTTCTGGAAGACGTCCACGTCATGGCCGGGCCCCGCAAGCGTGATCCCGTACATACCTTGCGGCGGATCCTGGTCCACTCCACCGGCAACGCCAAAGGCCAGCAGGCCGCCCGTGCCAAACGCCTGGCCAGGGCGGCGGAGGACCTGGACAAACTGCAGTGTTCCGCCGGCGGCCGCTACTACAACACCGCCGCCAAGGTCGAGGCCCGGATCGGCGTGATCACCAAGACCCGCCGCGTGGCGAGCTGCCTGCGCACCACCGTCACCACCGATACCGACGGCCGCCCGTCGCTGACCTGGCACTTCGACCAGGACGTCCTGGACGCGCAGGCCGCCGCCGACGGCTGGTACGCCCTGGTCACCCGACTCACTCCCGAGCAGGCCGACGCCGCCGAGGCCTTACGGCGCTACAAGGGCCAAGGCGTAGTCGAACGCCGCTACAGCGACTTCAAGGGCCCGCTCGCGGTCGCGCCGGTCTTCCTGGAACACAATCGACGCATCGCCGCCCTGATCAGCGTGATCTGCCTCGCGCTGCTGGTGTTCTGCCTGATCGAACGCCAAGTACGCCAGGCCCTGGGCCCCGAGCAGACTATGAGCGGCCTCTACCCCGACAACCGCAGGGTCCGCCCCACCGGACGCATGATCCTCTACCACCTCGACAGCCTCATGCTCCGCCCCGGCACCGCCACCGACCCGCCCACCATCCTCATCAGCCAAGGAGTCCAAGCACACCTGCTCGAACTCCTCGGCATCGATGAAACCAGACCCCGCTGGCTGGAGACCTAAATCCCCATGTGCGAAGTCACCGACTAGCCGACGCATCCGGTCGGCGGACCGGGCAGCCCGAGCGACGGCATCATCATCGGTCCGAAGCCCACCTGTCCGACGGACCCCACGTCCTCGGGCTCCCCTGCCCCGTCGCCGACGGACTCCGGTTCGCCGGACCCGGGCGGCTCCACCGACCCGACCGATCCCGGCAGCCCCGATCCGACCGACAGCGGACCGGCCACCACCGCCCCCGCGACGACGAGCCCCGACCCAGACCCCACCCCCTCGGAGCCCGATCCCGGCACGACGGACCCCGGCTGCCCGACGGACAGCCCGTCGCCGGCCCAGACCGACACGGCCGGGGCCACTGACTCGCCGTCACCGGACCCGAGCCCGGGCGACGACCCCTGCGCCACCCCGTCGGGCGCGGCATCAGCGGGCTGACAGCACCTCGGCCAAGTCGTACCGCACCACTTCTTCCAGCTGCGCGTAGGTGCAGCTCCCGGGTGTGCGGTCCGGCCGCCACCGGCGGAACTGGGCCGTGTGCCGGAACCGGTCGCCCTCCATGTGGTCGTAACCGACTTCGCACACCCGCTCCGGACGCAGCGCCACCCATGACTGGTCCTTCTTCCCGGACCAGCGGCTCGGCGTACCGGGCAGCCGGGCGGTCTCGTGCGCGGCGGCATCCGCCCACGCCGCCCACGGATGGTCGGCGAACTCCGTCCGCAACGGCTCCAGCTCGGCGACCAGCTCCTCGCGACGCGTCATCGAGAACGCCGCGCAGACCCCGACGTGCTGCAGGGCGCCCCCGGAGTCGAACAGGCCGAGGAGCATCGAGCCGACGACCGGTCCGCTCTTGTGGTAGCGGTACCCCGCCACCACACAGTCGGCGGTCCGCTCGTGCTTGATCTTGTACATGACGCGGACGTCCGGGCGGTACGGCAGATCCAGCGGCTTGGCGACGACACCGTCGAGCCCGGCACCCTCGTACCGTTCGAACCACTCCTGGGCGACGGCCGGGTCGGTGGTCGCGGGGGCGAGATGGACGGGGGCCGAGGCACCGGACAGCGCCGCTTCCAGGACGGCTCGACGGTCCGCCTGCCGGGTGGAGAGCAGCGAGTCGTCGCCCAACGCGAGGATGTCGAAGGCGACCAGGCGGGCCGGCGTCTGCTCGGCGAGCAGCCGCACCCGTGAATCGGCCGGATGGATGCGTTCGCTGAGCCGGTCGAAGTCCAGTTTCCCGTCGTACGCGACGACGATCTCGCCGTCGATCACACAGCGCGGCGGCAGATTCTCCCGGGCCGCCGTGACCAGCTCGGGGAAGTACCGGGTGAGCGGCTTGCCGGTGCGGCTGCCGATCACCACCTCGTCGCCGTCACGGTGCACGATCGCCCGGAAGCCGTCCCATTTGGCCTCGTACTGCATGCCCGGCGGGATCCGGGACACGGACTTCGCGAGCATCGGCTTCACGGGCGGCATCACAGGCAGATCCATGGACCGATTCTTGCCCGGAAACCTCGACACGGCTCCCGATATGCGGCATATGCAAGCTCCCGGCCTACCGTGGCCCCATGGGCGCGGCGGTGGAGCTGGATGCAGACGGACGGGCGGTACGGCTGTCCAACCCCGACAAGGTGTACTTCCCGGAGAAGGGCTACACGAAGAGGGACGTCGCCGAGTACTTCCTCTCCGTGGGCGCCGGGATCACGCGCGCCCTGCGGGACCGGCCGACCACACTCCAGCGCTTCGTCGACGGTGTCGACGGCGACTTCTTCTACCAGAAGCGCGCCCCGAAGAACCTCCCCGACTGGATCCCCACCGCCCGCATCGCCTTCCCCAGCGGCCGGCCCGCCGACGAGATCTGCCCCACCGAACTCGCCGCCGTCCTGTGGGCGGCCAATCTCGGCACACTCACCTTCCACCCCTGGCCGGTACGGAAGGCCGACACCAACCACCCGGACGAGCTCCGCATCGACCTCGACCCGCAGCCCGGCACGGACTACGCCGACGCGGTCACCGCCGCCCATGAGCTGCGCGTCGTCCTCGACGACCACGGTCTGCGCGGCTGGCCCAAGACCTCCGGCGGCCGCGGCATCCACGTCTTCGTCCCCGTCGTACCCCGCTGGACCTTCACCGAGGTCCGTCGCGCGGCGATCGCGGCCGGGCGCGAACTCGAACGCCGGATGCCGGACCGGGTGACCACCGCGTGGTGGAAGGAGGAGCGCGGCGAGCGCATCTTCGTCGACTACAACCAGACCGCCCGCGACCGGACGATCGCCTCCGCCTACTCCGTACGACCCCACCCGCACGCCCCGGTCTCGGCGCCGTTGCGATGGGACGAGATCGACGACGCCGAGCCGCAGGACTTCGACATCCGCACCATGCCGAGGCGGTACAGGGAGGTCGGCGACGTGCACGCGGACATGGACGACCACGCCTTCCGGCTCGACCGGCTGCTGGAACTGGCGGACCGGGACGAGCGGGAGCGCGGGCTCGGCGACATGCCCTATCCGCCGGAGTACCCGAAGATGCCCGGCGAACCCAAGCGGGTCCAGCCGAGCCGTGCCCGGCGCGACGAGGACGGGGAGGCATGAGCGCGCCCGACCTGGAGCCCGTCACGCCGCACGGGGAGCACGCCCGCCCCCGGACCCGCGGTGACAGCTGGGGGGCGTTCAAGGAATCCCCGTATCTGCCCGCCGTCGTGCTGCTGTTCATCATCGCGGCGGCGGCCGGCCTCTTCGCCGGGTCCTACACGTACGCGATGGCCAATCCGACCCCGCGCAACATCCCGGCCGCCGTGGTCGGCGGCCTCGACTCGCTGCGCGACAGGGCCTTCCTCGCCCGGCTGGAGGTCGCACTCGACACCTCGCTGGTACTGCGCGAGTACGCCACCGAAGCCGAGGCCCGCATCGCACTGGAGGAGCAGAAGGTCTTCGCCGTCCTGCGGTCCGCGAACGGCGGGGTCGCCCTCGATGTCGCGAGCGCGTCCGGAGCCTCGGTCGCCCAGCTGCTCGCAGAGTCCGCACTGAAGGTGGCGGAAGCGACCCATGTGCCGGTCAAGGTCACCGATGTGAAACCACTGCAACGGGGTGACCCCCGTGGCCTTGCTCTCTTCTACATCTCGCTCGCCGCAGTCGTCATCGGCTTCGTCGGCGCCATCCAGCTGAGTGTGCACGCCAAGGGGCTGAACCCGTTGGAGCGGATCGGTTTCACCGTCGCGTACGCGCTGCTCGGCGGTTTCGCGATCGCCGCCGTGGTGGACTGGCTGCTCGGCTCCGTCGATCTGCCGTTCGTCCAGTCGTGGATGATCCTCGCCTTCACGATGTTCACCACGGGCATGGTCTTCACCATGTTCAACACCCTGATGGGGCGCTGGGCGATGATCCCCACCTGGGGACTGATGGTGCTGCTCGGCAACCCGTCCTCCGGCGGTGCGGTGTCCTGGCCGCTGCTGCCGTCGGTGCTGGGCTTCATCGGCCGCTGGCTCCCCCCGGGCGCTTCGGTCAACGCTCAGCACGCCGCCGTCTACTACCAGGGGCACCAGCGGATCTTCCCCTACCTGGTGCTCGCCGGCTGGTCACTGGTCTCCTGCACGGTGTTCTGGGTATGGCGCCACCGGCACCCCGGAGGCCGTGACCGCATGCCTCAGCATGCGGCCACGGCCTCTTGACCTTCCCCGAGCGGTTACAGCTCCTGGATCCGGATGTCGCGGTACGAGATCACATCAGTGGTGCTGTGGACCTGGAGTCCGATGTAGCCGGAGGAGCGCCGCGAGTGTGCGTCGCGATCTGGACCTGTGATGTGGTGTGCGCTGCATGTGGTCACCCACCGTTCCTGGGCGGTGGGCAGGAGTGAGTCCTGTCTCACCGGCACGCCCCGAACGGTCTTGGGCGCGCTGGTCCTCCGCTTTCGCGTTCTGGGCGGCTACGCATATCCCGTATGCGGTCCGTCCCGGGCGGGCGGAATCCCTACGACCTGGCCATGTGGGTGTGGCCGGAGGCGATGGGGAGGCCCCGAACCATCTCTCCGGTAGAACGGGGGCCCCGACTGCTGACACCACACCCGGCGTCCCAGATCGCACGGAGAACGTTACGCACACCTCGCCGGGCATACCCGCAGATCGTCACACCGATCACCCAATCGTGTTCATGTTCGCCAAAACGATGTGCCTGCCCAGCAGTTGTGAACCCCTCTTTGGTCACTGCAACAGCCGATAACGCCAGACCTCTTTTCGCGACTCGCCAACAGCCATGGCAGCGGTGGCGCGAACCTTGTCCTTAGTGTGAATAAATGAAGATCCCCGGGCTGCGGTATGGCCCGTCCCGGGAGCCACCTGTGCCCCGACGGTCTCCGAAAGTCTCCGTAACACCCGTCTAGCAGTGGGGAGTTCGACATGGATCGAAGGAGCTTCAACCGCCGGTTCCTGGTGGGGGGCGGGGTCGCGGCGGTGACCGGCGTGACATCGTTGTCGCTCGGATCGATCGAGGCCAATTCGGCGGAGCCCCCGCCGAGGACCGCTCCGGCGGGAGGCGTGATCCGTCATCTCGAGCTGTACGCCGAGAAATTGGCGGACGGGCGGATGGGGTACGGCTTGGAGAAGGGCAAGGCGTCGGTCCCCGGTCCGCTCATCGAGATCAACGAGGGCGACACCCTGCACATCGAGTTCGAGAACACGATGGATGTGGCAGCCGGCCTGCACGTGCACGGTGTCGACTACGACATTGCGAGCGACGGCACCCGGATGAACAACAGCATCGTCGAGCCGGGCGGCACGCGTACGTACACCTGGCGCACCCACGCGCCGGGCCGCCGGAAGGACGGCACGTGGCAGCCCGGCAGCGCGGGCTACTGGCACTATCACGACCATGTCGTCGGGACGGACCACGGCACGGGCGGCATCCGCAAGGGGCTGTACGGCCCCGTGGTCGTCCGGCGCAAGGGCGACATCCTGCCGGACAAGACCATCACGATTGTCTTCAACGACATGACGATCAACAACAGAGCGGCCCACGACAGCCCCAACTTCGAGGCCACCGTGGGCGACCGGCTCGAAGTGGTCATGATCACGCACGGCGATTACTACCACACGTTCCACATCCACGGTCATCGCTGGGCGGACAACCGCACCGGATTGCTCACCGGGCCCGACGACCCCAGCCGCGTGATCGACACGAAGATCGTCGGCCCCGCGGACTCCTTCGGCTTCCAGGTCATCGCGGGCGAACACGTGGGCGCGGGTGCCTGGATGTACCACTGCCATGTGCAGAGCCATTCCGACATGGGTATGGCCGGACTGCTGCTGGTCGCCAAGGCGGACGGCACGGTCCCTGGATACGACCCCCATGCCATGCATGACACGAAGGCCGACACGCCGATGAACGACCAGGCGATGACCGACAAGACCTGAGGCCGACGGACCGAGGCCGAAAGAATCCGGTCAGGGTTTCGTCGGCCCCGTCGCCAGGCGCAGCTGTTCCTCCTCGACGATGCGCCTGGCCAGGCTTCCGTCCGACACATCCACGGCATCCGGCGTCGTCTCGGCGACGTCGCTGCGCCGCGCGTACGCATCGAACAGTCGCTCCTTGCGGGCCAGGATGTCCAGCATTCGCTGGTCGACGCTGTCCGTCGCGAGCAGCCGGTGCACCTGGACCGTGCGTATCTGCCCCATCCGGTGGGCGCGGGCCACGGCCTGGTGCTCCATGGTCGGCTTGATCTGTGGCTCGCAGAGGATGACGACCGACGCGGCCTGCATGTTCAGCCCGACGCCCCCGGCCTGGATCTGGCTCAGCAGGACCGCGTGGCCGTCCACCGTGCTGAACTCGTCGATCAGCTCCTGCCGCCGGGCGGCCGGGACGCTGCCGGAGACCGGCCCGAACACCCCGTGGTCCAGGGCCTCCCGGACGGTGGTGAGTACCTCGCGGAAGTAGGAGAACACGACGACCTTGAGCCCGTTGCCGGCGGCCTCCGTGACCAGCTCGCGCAGCCGGTTCAGCTTCGCGGAGGTCTCCGGGCGGGCGTACGCGGCCCGGCGCATCCGCATGAACTGTCCGGCGGCGACCGCCTCCCGGTAGGCATCGAGATCGGCGTCGCTGAACTCCTCCCACTCGTCGACCTGTACCAGCGCCGGGAGTTCGGTCAGCACATCCTCCTGGTTGCGCCGCAGATAGGCGGGTGCGACAGCGCGGCGGAAGGCGTGCGAACCGGCCACCCCGTGGGTGGTCCTGATCGACGGGGCGAGTTCGGGCTGGAGATGGCGGACCAGACTGCGGAACTCCTCGACCCGGTTCTCCATCGGCGTACCGGTCAGGAACAGCACCCGTTCGGTGCGTCCCGCCCAGCCGGAGACCGCGCGCGAGCGGCGGGTGGCGGGGTTCTTGACGTAGTGCGCCTCGTCGACGACCAGCATGCCGGGCCGCTTCCCGCCGTCCCGGGCTGCCGGGAGGGTGTGCAGGGCGTCGAAGGTGGTGAGGGCGACCCCGCCGCGCTCGCGCCAATCGGCGAACGCCGCCTGCCGCTCGGGGCCGTGCACCGGCAGCACCCGCAGGGTGGACCGGGCCCGGAGTTCCCGCACCCAGTTGATCAGCACGCTCGCCGGGCAGACCACCAGGAAGTGCGTCTCGCCCCGCGCCGAGAGGTGCGCGAGCGCGGCGATCGCCTGCACGGTCTTCCCGAGCCCCATCTCGTCGCCGAGGATCACCCGCTTCTGCGCGAGCGCGAAGCGCGCCCCGAACGACTGGTAGCCCCGCAGGGAGACCCGCAGATGCGCATCGTCGAGCCGTAGCCCGCGTACCCGGTCGGCGATACCTGACGGAAGGAACCCCTCGGCGGCGTCCCGGTCGGGGTGCGTGCCCGACATCTCGGCGAGCAGGCTGTAGTACTCGGCGGACCGCAGCTCGAAGTCGACCCACGCCGCGAGGTCCGACTCCGGGGCGCGCAGCAGATCGGCCGACACCTGCCCGAACAGCAGCGGAAGCCCGCGCTCCGTCGCGTCCGCGACCACGGTCCGGACAGAGGCGACGGCAGTGAGCGCCGCCGTGCGGGCCTGCCGCCGGGCGAACAGCATGCGCAACCGCCCGCGGGCCGGTCCGGCCTCGGTGAGCAGCGGCTCCAGCTGCCCGACGAGCCGCCGGGCCGCGTCCACGGCCCGCCGGACGTCCGGACCCGCCTCGACCAGCCGGTGCAACGCCATGACGAGGGCGGTCGTGGACTCGTCGGTCGCCTCCACGTCGATCCGGACGGCGACCGTGTCCCGGACCGCGTGCGCGATCTGGCCCGCGGCGGCGAGTGCCTGATCGGCGGTCTGCGCACCGACGCCGGGGATCTGGCGGAGCTCGTACCGATTGGCCTCATGGACCTGACCGACCGTCGTGTAGCCGGCCTGCTCGACCGCGCCGAGGCGCAGTCGGCCCTCGGTGACGTCCTTGAGCCGGGAGACCGGGATCGCGGCCAGCTCACGGTGGATCAGGGAGTCGAGGATCGGGGTGAGGGCAGCGTGTATGGCGTCGGTCGCGCGGGTGTGGTCGGCCAGCACGGCACGCGCCGCGTCGAGCAGCCGTTCGGCCTCGGCGATCAGCTCCCGGGCCGCCTTCCCCGTCGGCGCCCCGGTGTCCCTCGCCCCGGTACGGGTCTCCCCGGCCTCTGTCATGTACGTTCCTCTGTCCGCGCAGCCCCGCTGCCGCCTTGCCCGGCAGCTGCCCGAGTGAGACATATCGTGCCATGGGCCGATGACGGTGCGGGCTCGGCGGAGCGAGAACCCCGGTGCGCGGTCAGGACGCGGGCGGACGGCGTTCGGCGGGGGACAGCAGCAGGACCTCCAGTGCCCTGGCGCAGGACCGCGCCTGCACCAGGAACCACTCGGTGCGCGCCTCCGTGATCACCTCAGGCGTCGCCCGTACCGCCAGGGCGAACCGCGCATGACCGGCGCCGTCCAGCACCGGGACGGCCAACGTGCGTACCCCGTATGCCGACTCGCCGTCGTTGAGCGCGTAGGCGTCGTCCCGTACGCGGGCCAACTCGGCTTCCAGGGCGGCAGGTTCGACGATCGTGCGGTCGGTGAAGGCGGGCAGCGGAGGGAGCGAGGACGGCCCGCCCTCACCCGGCCGCGCCCAGGCCAGCAGTACCTTGCCGAGCGCGGTGGAGTGCAGCGGGCGGCGCAGCCCCACCTTGGGCGTGACCGAGCCTCCCGCGACGATCACCGCATGGGGACCGCTGCGCAGCGCCAGATCGGCGGTCGCGCCGGTGCGCTCGGCCAGATCACTCAGTTCCGGAGCGGCGAGATGCAGACCGCGCTGGTGGTACGAGAGCCGGCCCAGCTCGGTCACGGCCGGGCCGAGCCGGTAGCGGGACGTACGGGCGTCCTGCTCCAGGAATCCCGCGCCGAGCAGCGTGCGGGCCAGCCGGTGCGCCGTGGAGACCGAGAGCTCCAGACGGCGGGCCAGTTCGGAGGCGCTGAGGTCGGGCCCGTTGTCGTGGAAACAGTGCAGGACGTCCAGGGCACGCTGGACCGCCTGCGCGCCGCCCGGGACACGCACTGCCGCGACCTCGGTCATGTCGGGATCACTCTCTGCTCGTGGGGTGGGGAAAGGTGGGACGGTCAGTTGCCACACTACGGGAGGGAAGAGGCGTGTTAACGAGGCCGTGAAACACTCTGTTCATACTCAATCCCACATCATGGGAAGCGAGTTGTGAGCGGACGGGCGTCCGTGTCAGGCTGCTGCCGTCACCACCGACGAGCAGAAGGGAGCAGTGCCATGGCCGGCCGCCGAACCGCGACCCGTACGCCTGCCGCTCCCGCCCCGCTCGCCCTCACGCTGCGCCGTCACATCGACCTGGCGCGCGTCGCCAGCGCCGCCTGTCGCTGATCTTCTCCCCCTCGTCATCCGGCGCCCCTCCCCGTGCCTGCCGTGCTGTTCCGGTACGGGCCGGGACCGCGTCACCGTGACCATGCCCGTACGGGACACGTGACCTGCCGCGCCGCCCTCCCTTGCTTCGCCGATCCTCCGGGAAGACTTCATGACGCATGCCGTCCTGCCTCACACCCTCTGGTTCACCCGCTGTCCCGTGCCCACCGCCACCGGTATCGCAGCCGACCGGCAGTGGCTGGCCGACGAGTTCACCCCCGACGGAATCACCGTGCGCTCCCTCCAGGACGCCGCACCCGACGCCGACCGCGCCGCCCACTTCACCCACGCCCTGCCCGGCCTCTTCAGGGAAGGCGGCAACGTTCCCGCGTTGTGGGCCCGCTCGAGGGGGGAGCGGACCCGCCTGATCGGGCTCACCTGGATCGAGGAACGGCAGACCGTGCTGGTCGCGCCGGGCTCCGGGATCCGAGGGGCCGACGCGCTGCGCGGGCTCCGTCTCGCCGTGCCCCGGCACTCGATCGCCATCGACTTCTGGCGGGCCATGGCCCTACGCGGCTTCGAAGGGGCGCTCGCCTCCGCCGGTCACACGCTCGACGACGCCACGCTCGTCGTCGTGCCCGCCGACGAGCACGACGGCCAGTGGGCCGCCGAGCTGGCCGCGCTGCGCCGCGGCGACGTCGACGCCGTGTACGTGAAGGGCGCGCTTGCCGTCGAGGCGGCGCGGCGGGCCGGTGCCGAGGTCGCCGTCGAGCTCGATGAGCTGCCCGACCGCAGGTTCCGCATCAACAACGGCACCCCGCGCCCCATCACCGTCCACCAGCAGCTGCTCGACGACCACCCCGACCTCGTCGACCGATTCCTCGCCGTCCTGCTCAGGGCCGCCGACTGGGCCACCGGACAGCCCGACGAGGTGGCCCGCATCCTCGGCTCCGAGACCGGGGCGGGCGCCGCCGGAGTTGCCGGCGCCTACCGGCCCGGCACCCATCTGACCCTCCACCCCGACCTGTCCGACCAGCGCCTCGCCCTGCTCGCCGAGCAGGAGGCAGGACTCCGCGCACACGGGTTCCTGCCCGAACCCGTCGACGTCACGGCCTGGGCCGAACCCGAACCGCTGCGCCGCGCCGCAGCCCTGGCCCGGCTGCAACCCGCCCACCGTCCTTCCGCCCCCTGAGCCCCGAGGAACCGATCACCATGAACTTCCCCCGACCACGCCTCCGTTCGGCTGTCGCCCCCGCGCTCCTCACGGCCACCGCCCTCGTCGCACTCACCGCCTGCGGCACCTCCGAAGCCGACAGCGGCAGCACCGGATCCGGCTCCGGATCCGGCTCCAAGGGTGCGGTGTCCGTGCGCATCCCCGACCCCGGCAACTCCGGTGTGCTCGCACTCGGCAAGAAGGACGGCAGCCTCGACAGGGCGCTCGCCGAGGTGGGCGCGAAGGTGGAGTGGACCGGCAGCGCGGGGCCCTTCGCCCCGGCCGCCCAGGCGATGAACGCCGACCAGCTCGACATTGCCACCGGCTCCATCACCTCCGGCATCACCTCGCTCGCGCAGGGGCCCGGCTTCAAGTTCTTCACTGCGGTCGACCCCGACGCGGCCGGTGAGGGGATTCTCGTCAGGAACGGTTCGGGGATCGACTCCGTCGCGGATCTGGTCGGCAAGAGGGTCGCCGTCAATCAGGGCGGTACCGGCGAATACCTGCTCCTCAAGGCGCTCGCCAAAGCCGACATCCCTGCCGACAAGGTCAAGCGCGTCTATCTGCGGCCCGACCAGACCGCTGCTGTCTTCAACGCGGGCAAGGTCGATGCCTGGTCCGTCTGGGCGACCTACGCCGTCGCCGAGATCGGTAGCGGCAAGGCCCACTTCGTCGCCGACGGCGCGGCGATCGGCTCCGACAACTACAGCCTCAATGCGGTCCGTACGGGCTTCGCCGAACAGCACCCGGAGATCGTGAAGGCGCTCTACCAGTACCTTCACGACGGCAGCGTCAAGGAGAAGCAGAACCCGGCCCCGTACCTCAACGTCTTCACCGACGCCGGCCCGACCGCCGTCACCGGCAAGGCCAAAGAGGTACAGACCGAGTTCATCGGCAAGGGCGCCACGGTCGAACCGATCGGCCCCGAGGACATCAAGCGCTTCGAAGCCGTCTCCGCCTTCTACGCCGAGCAGAAGGTCACGAAGACCGAGGTCGATGTGGCGGCGCATCTCCTCGACATCGAGAAGCTGACATGAGCGCCCCACCGAAGACGACCGCGAACGGTCTTGTCACCCCGCGCCCCCAGCTCCGCAAGGCGCGCAGCCGCTTCTACGCCGTGACCGTCCGCGCATTCGGCCCGGTGGTGCTCCTGGCGCTCTGGTGGGTGGCTTCCGCCACCGGACTGCTGACCCCCGACGTGCTCGCCTCGCCCGCCGAAGTCCTCCGTGCTGTAAGTGAGTTGTGGGGAAACGGGCAGTTGCCCGACGCGCTCACGACCTCCCTCACACGCTCCGGAATCGGCCTGCTCATCGGCCTGGCCGCCGGCCTGACCCTCGGTATCACCACCGGCTTCACCCGCCTCGGCGACGAACTCCTCGACTCCTCCCTCGAGACCCTGCGCACCATCCCCTTCCTCTCCCTCGTCCCGCTCTTCATGGTCTGGTTCGGGATCAACGAGACGGCGAAGATCCTGCTCATCGCGGTCGCCACCACCTTCCCGATGTATGTGTCCACATCCAGTGGCGTACGCAACACCGACCCCAAGCTCATCGAGGCCATGCGCAGCTTCGGAATGGGCCGCCTCGCGATCGTCCGTGAGGTCGTCCTGCCCGGCGCCCTGCCGTCCCTGCTCGCCGGACTGCGGCTCTCCATGACGCTGAGCGTCATCGCGCTGATCGCCGCCGAGGAGATCAACGCCACCGCAGGCATCGGCTATCTGATGTCCCAGGCGCAGAGCTACGCCCGCACCGACATCCTCGCCGTATGCATCCTCGTCTACGGGCTCCTCGGACTGGCCGCAGACATCGTCGTACGCCTGCTGGAACGGGTCCTGATGCCCTGGCGCACCCCACAGGGAGCCTCCCGATGACCACCGACACGCCGACCACGCCTGCTGTACGGGTACGGGACCTGCGTCGCGTCTTCGGCGACCGGGCCGTGCTCGACGGCCTCGAACTCGACATCACACGCGGCGAGTTCGTCGCCCTGCTCGGGGCGAGCGGCAGCGGCAAGACCACACTGCTGCGCATCCTCGGCGCCCTCGACGGCGCCGACGGGGGAGAGGTGCTCGTCCCGGAGGCCCGCACCATCGTCTTCCAGGAACCCCGCCTCGTCCCGTCGAAGAAGGTCCTCGCCAATGTGACGGTCGCCCTGCCGCGCAGCCACTTTGCACACGGGCTGCGCGCCCTGGCCGAAGTCGGCCTCGAGCGGCACGCGGACGCCTGGCCCGCCACCCTGTCCGGCGGCGAGGCCCAACGCGTCGCCCTCGCCCGGGCTCTGGTCCGCGAACCCGAACTCCTCCTGCTCGACGAGCCGTTCGCCGCCCTCGACGCCCTGACCCGGCTGAAGATGCAGGACCTGGTGGGGGAGCTCTGCCGCATCCACCGCCCTGCCGTACTCCTCGTCACCCATGACGTCGACGAAGCGGTACGCCTCGCCGACCGCGTCGCCGTCCTGCGCGACGGCCGGCTCATCACCGACGAGACCGTCACCGTCGACCGGCCTCGCGACCCGGGCGACCCGGCGTTCGCCGCACTGCGCCGACGTCTGCTCGACGACCTCGGCGTCGCCGCGCCCCCGCAGCCCGTACCCGCCCCCGTCGAACCCACCCCTGGCCGAACCGAAGTCGGAGTGATCTGAATGACCATCACCATCGGTGTGCACAGCAGCAACCCGTCCCTCTATCACCTGTACCACCTCTCCCGTCTCGGCCTCGCCCAGGAGGAACTGGCCCCGCTCGGCGAGACCGTCGTCTTCCACCCGTACACGAACGGCGTCCGCACCGGCGAACTTCTCACCCAGGGCGTCATCGACTTCGGCGGCACCGGCTCCACCCCTCCCGTCACCGCCCAGGCCACCGGACACGACATCGTGTACACCGCCGTCTCCGCCCCGCGCCCCGAGCACGGTGCGCTCCTCGTCCCCGAGGACAGCCCCGTCCATACGGTCGCCGACCTCAAGGGCGCCACCGTCCACCTCGCGATCGGCTCCTGGCAGACCCACCTGATCGCCAAGGCGCTCGACGACGCCGGACTCTCGTACGCCACCGACATCACCGCCGTACGCAGCAACGACGACAGCGAACACCTGCTCCGCACCGGCGCCATCGCCGGATGGGTCGCCCAGGGCGCCCAGCTGGCCGCCGCCCGCCGCACCGGTGGACTCCGCACCCTCGTCCGCACCGGCGACATCATCACCGACAGGTCCGTCTTCTTCGCCCGCCGCGACCTCGCCGAGAGCCGCCCCGAGATCATCGAGGCGCTGACCCGGGCACTCCAGCGCGCCGATGACTGGGCGGCCGCGCATCCCCGCCAAGCAGCCGAGATCGCCGCCGCCGACCTCGGTGGATCCGCCGACGACTGGGAGACCGCGCTGCGCGCCCTGCCGTGGCGGATCGAGCCCGTCACCGACGCGTTCATCGCCGAACAGCAGGAAGCCGCCGACATCTTCCACCGCACTGGCTTCATCGAGCGCCCCGTCACCGTCGCCCGCGCGCTGGCGGACGCAGCCACCGAGAAGGCGGCCTGACCGACATGGCGACCGAAGTCCTCTGGTACATCATTCCGCGAGAAGGCGCCTACCCCTGGGAGCCCGAAGGGCGCCGCCCGGTCGACCTGGGCTATCTCACCCAGCTCGCCGGTACGGTCGAACGCCTCGGCTACAGCGGGGCGTTGCTCGCCACCGACCTGTATGACGTCTGGCCGCTCGGCAGCGCCCTCGCCGCGTCCACCAGCACCCACTTCAAGCCGCTCCTCGCCGTCCACCCGGGGCTGATCTCACCCACTCTTCTGGCGAAGATGGCGCTCAGCTTCGACACGCTGTTCGGTGGCCGGCTGCGCTTCAACGTCGTCAACGGCTCCACGAAAGCGCTCCAGGAGTACGGACTCCAGGTCGAGCATGACGAGCGGTACGAACTGAGCGCCGAGTACTGGTCGATCGTGAAGCGGCTGACATCGGGGGAGGTGTTCGACCACAAGGGCAGGTTCTACGACCTGAGGAACGCGGGCGCCTCTTTCCGGGAGCTGAGGCCCGTCCAGGACCCGCACATCCCGCTCTGGTTCGGCGGCTCGTCCGCCCCCGGCATCGAGATGGCGGCCGAACACGTCGATGTGTTCCTCACCTGGGGCGAGCCCCCGCACCTGCTGAAGGAGAAGCTGGACCGGGTCCGGGAACGCGCCGTCGCCTACGGCCGGACCCTCAGGATCGGACTGCGGCTCCATCTCATCGTCCGTGACACGGAGGACGAGGCCTGGGCGGCGGCCGACCGGCTGCTCGATGTCACGAGCGAGGCGACGTACGCCCGTCGGCTCGGGGACCGGGCGGGCGAGGACGGGGTGGGCTGGCAGCGCCAGTTCCGCCAGCACGGCGGGAAGGTCCCCGCACACGCACGGGAATTGGAGGTGCACCCCAACATGTGGCCCGGCATGAGCCTGTTCCGCCCCGGCCCCGGCACGGCAGTCGTCGGCTCCACGGCACAGGTCGTGGAGCGACTCCAGGAGTTCGAGGAGCTCGGCGTCGACACGTTCATCCTCTCCGGCAATCCGCTACTGGAAGAGGCGTACCGGGTGGCGGAGACCGTGCTGCCGGCACTGGGGGTGCGGCGGGGGTAGGCGGACAGTCTGCGTGGTCGGCGGGGGCCGTGCCGTACGCTCCCGGCCGTGAGCGAACACCTCGTCCGCTGACGGATCACCGAGCAGGACCCCGCCGACCGCGATACGTACGAGGGGCGGATTGCCGCGGTACTGCGTGCTGAGGTCGAACACCGACCAGTCCGTGCCCTTGCGCTCCCGCAGATAGATACGCGAGCCACGGCAGACGACCGCGTTCCGGTCCGGCACGCCGCCGTCCGGCCGGGCCAGCAGCGTCCCTCGCTCTTCCGGCTCGACAGCCGTCTCGGTGAACCGGCCGTGTTCCAGCGTCCCGTTGCCGGTCAGGAGGACGACCCGCTCGCCTTTCACCGCGAGATCGCGAGACCGCGCACACCGCGCACCGATGTGGGGCGCACGTGTACGGTCCCGTCGCCGCACACCTCGATCAGCGGGTAGTGCATGTACGGGCAGGCCCAGGCAGTCAGGCCGTCGACGTTCAGCGCCACGCAGTCCGACATGTCGATGAGCCCGGGGCCGGGGCGGAACGACCAGAGCGGCTCGCCGGTGCTGCTCCAGCGGCGCAGACCGGGATGGCTGAGTGGATCACCGCAGACCCCCTCATCGAAATGGCCCACCCATAGATCACCCGCCTCGTCGGCGATCCGATGCTCGATGGCGTCGCCCATCCGGAACGTCCAGGACGACCGTCCCAGCGCGTCGAAGACCTGCACGTGCTGCCCGTCGATGGTGCTGCGGCTCTCCGCCAGTACGAATCCGCCGTCCGGGAGGGCCGGGCCGAGGCGCAATGGTTTCCCGCGTTGCGCAGTCTGCGGTTGTCGGTGCCTGGTGCAAGACTCGGATGGTCAGGAGAAACCCCTGCAGTGCACACGCGGGACTCGCTGAAGGAGCGCACCATGCTCACCACCGGTTTTGTCACCGGATCCCCCAACTGGCTCGATCTCGGCACGCCCGACCTCGACCGGGCCACCACCTTCTACCAGGGCCTCTTCGGCTGGGACTTCGTTCCCGGCGGTCCCGAGACCGGCGGGTACGGGGTGTTCATGCTGGACGGGAAATCGGTCGCGGGCGCCATGACCGTCACCCCGGAGCAGGCGAAGTCGTCCTGGGCGGTCTACTTCCAGACCCCCGATGTCGATGCCACCGCCAAGGCGGTCGAGCAGGCCGGTGGCGCGGTGCCCTTCCAGCCGATGGATGTCCTCGACTTCGGTCGGATGGGCGGCTTCACGGACCGGGGCGGCGCGTACTTCGGGACCTGGCAGCCGAAGAAGAACGTCGGCCTGGGCGTGGTGGGCGTGCCGCGCTCGCTCTGCTGGGCCGAGCTGTACACCCCGGACGTGCCCGCTGCCGCCGCGTTCTACGGCAGAGTCTTCGGGTGGGAGACCCATCAGGTTGCGTACCCCGGCGGCGGTGGGTCCTACACTCTGATCCGCACCGAGGGCGGCGGCGAGCATGCCGATTTCGGCGGGCTCGTACCTCTCGACGCCGTTGCGACCCAGGGTGTCCTGGGGCCGCACTGGCTGCCGTACTTCGAGGTGGACGACTGCGACGCCACGGTCGCGGACGTGGAGCGGCTGGGCGGCAAACTGACGCTGGAGCCGATGGAGATGGAAGGCGTGGGCAAGTTCGCCAACGTCGCCGATCCGTACGGGGCGCAGTTCGCCGTGATCACGAGCTCGGACGCGTCGGAAAGCTGACCGGAGGGCGCACGGAGCACGCATTGATGCGGCGTTGATCAGTCGTTTATCGCGACCGGGCACTGTGTGCGCCATGCTGATCAACACCGTGACCGACCCCGCACTCGCCTGGCAGGAGACGGCGCTCTGCGCGCAAGCGGGACCCGAGTTCTTCTTCCCTGCCCCCGGCAGCTCCACACGTGAGGCGAAGCAGCTGTGCAACGCCTGCGAAGGCCGGGTGGCATGCCTGGAGTACGCCCTCGACAACGACGAACGGTTCGGCGTCTGGGGCGGACTTTCGGAGAAGGAGCGGGAGCGGCTGCGCAGAGTTGAGCGCGACCGGGCCTGAACTTCTCGGACGCGTACTACAGTTCAGCCCTCCGCAGTCCTGAGTCCGCATCTCCAGGGGGCCGAGTCGAGAGACTGCGACTACATCGTCGCCGGGGCGGGATCGGCCGGCTGCGTGCCGGTCGCGCGCCTCTCCGATGACCCCACGGTCCGGGTCGCGCTCGTCGAGTCGGGAGGGCGTGACCAAAAGCCGGAGATCCGGAGTCCGGCCGGCTGCGGGTACGCGGCGTGACGGGACTGCGGGTGGTCGATGCCTCGGTCATGCCGCGCATCACCCGCGGCCACACCCACGCGCTCACCGTCGCCATCGCCGAGCGGGTGGCCGAAATAATTCGTGACGACGCACGGGTGACAGATGGTTAAGATCTCCCCAATGCCCGGACGTAGCGCAGAGGCAGGCGCACCGCCTTGCCAAGGCGGGTACGCCGGTTCGAATCCGGCCGTCCTGGCAGGTCGCCCCCTCGGGGCCCCGTAGCGCAGAGGCAGTCGCGTCCGCATGGCATGCGGGAGGACGCCGGTTCGAATCCGGTCGGGACCACGAGGGGGCGGAGCTATGGAGAGCGGCATCACGGACGAGGAGCTGGCGGCCTTCGACCGCCTCGTCGGCCGACTCCGGGCACTGCCCGTCGACGACCCCGCCCGGCTCCGCGCGGAACAGGTCGCCTCCTCGTTCGCCCGCGACGGCCGGCTGGGACGTCGCAGAATCCGCGGCGAGCGGCGGACCGAGGCCGACGCCGCCGTGACCTCGGCGACGGCGACCGGCGCGGCCGACCGGCGCGAGGACGCCCCGCTGGACCCCGGCGCGGTTTCCGCCGGTCCGGCGGGAACACTGGCGCGGGCCCGCCGCTGCTACATCTGCAAGACCCCGTACCGGCAGGTCGACGCCTTCTATCACCTGCTCTGCCCGGACTGCGCGGCGGAGAACAGGTCCCGCCGCGCGCTTTCCACCGACCTTTCGGGACGCCGCGCCCTGCTCACCGGAGGCAGGGTCAAGATCGGCTTCCAGCTGGCGCTCATGATGCTCAGGGACGGCGCCGAACTCGTCGTCACCACCCGCTTCCCGCACGACACCCTGCGCCGCTTCCGGGCCGTCCACGACAGCCCGAAGTGGCTCGACCGGCTCACCGTCGCCGCCGTCGACCTCCGTGACCCGCGCCAGGTCCTCGGCCTGTGCGAGCAGTTGCGGGATACGGGCGAGCCGCTCGACATCCTGATCAACAACGCCGCCCAGACCGTTCGCCGCCCGCCCGGGTCGTACGCGCTGCTGGCGGCGGGGGAGTACGGATCACTGCCCGCCGGTGTGCTCCGTGCACCCGGATACGCGGCCATGACCGCCCTCGAAGGGCCTTCCGCGTCGAGCGCACTGGCGCTGGTGCTCCCCGACGCCGAGCAGACCGAACTGCCGGACGGTGTCGACCGATCGGGGCTGCTTCCCGGCGTCGACGAGGCCGGCCTGCTGCCGGACACCGCACCCGTGAACTCCTGGTCCGCGCGGATCGGCGAACTGGACCCCGCCGAAGTCCTGGAGACGCAGCTCGTCAACTCCCTGGCCCCCGCGTTCCTCTGCGACCGGCTGCTCCCGCTCCTGCTGGCTTCCCCGCGGCCGCGCCGCTACGTCATCAATGTGACGGCGGTGGAGGGCCGGTTCGCGGTACGGAACAAGACGGGTGGCCACCCGCACACCAACATGGCGAAGGCCGCCCTCAATATGCTGACCCGCACCAGCGGCGCCGAACTCGCCGCTCAGGGGCTCCATATGTGCGCCGTCGACACCGGCTGGATCACCGACGAGAACCCAGTGCCGAAGAAGGAGCGGATCGCCGCCGGAGGCTTCCGCACCCCGCTCGACATCGTGGACGGCGCCGCCCGCGTCTACGATCCGATCGTGCGTGGCGAGGCGGGATCGCCCGTCTCAGGCGTCTTCCTCAAGGACTACCGGGAAGCGGACTGGTGAAGGGTGACCGCACGCGCACTGCGGCCCCGCCGGAGGGCGACGACCGGGATCAACTGACGCACCACCGGACAGGCCGGCCCTCACCGTCGCGGAGGCCGGCATCGCCGTTGCCCGGTGGTGCTCCGGCCGACCGGCAGTAATCAATCGAGCCGGGACACCTGGTAGTGACTGATGTACCAGCCGTCCTCCAGGCGCTTGACCAGTACGCCGAGATTGACGCCGAGCGTGGGACGGTCGGTGAACGAGAAGTCGACGCTCAGGTAACCGAGCACGAGGTCGCTGGCGGGCCGCCGGGTTTCGAGAATCCGATACGCGGCCGTCAGCCCGAGGGGTTGGGAATCGTAGTAGTCGGCGACGCCCTGCCGGCCGACGCTGTAGGGGTGCAGGCCCTGGAAGATCGCGTCCTCGGTGAAGTGGGAGGCGACCCGCTGCGGTTCGTGCCCGTCGACGGCTGACTTCCACTGGTCGAGGACACCGCGCAGGATCGCTTCGCTGTCTGTCGTGCTGTTCATCGGGGTTCTCCTGTCGGGTGGAATCGAGTTCAGGGCTGTTGGGTCGGGCCGGTCATGACGCCGGCCGCAGGTTCGGCCGTCGCATGCAGCAAGCCTGTGCCGGCTGTCGGCGGGCCGGGTTCCGTATGCTTCGACGACCATGTGGCGAGGCGCCGATGACGACTGCGGCCTTGACCCTGAGTGCTCATGATGACCGTCTCCGAAACTGAAGTGGTTGCTACTAGCCGACCGGTCGGCTATTTAAATGTAGGTGACCGGTCGAGAATGAGTCAACTGGCATCAGGGTCGATTCCAGCACCTGCTTCTTCGCAGCCGGCAGACGCAGCCTCCCGGCCCAGGTGGACGGAGCCGTCGGGCCGGTACCCCGGGCCCGCTTCGGCGGGGGAGCAGGGCTGCCTACTGCCTGTGTGCGTCGCCGTCGGGCAGTCAGGCGCCCGGGGCGTGGATTCCCAGGTCGCCGACGCCGTCACAGAGCACGTCGACGACGGCGCGTACCGCGGAGCGGACCTCGCCGGCGCGCTGGACCGGGGACCAGGTCCAGTACACGTCCGGTGTGACGACCGGGCGTTGGACCAGGTCGGGCGGCAGAGGGGAGGCCTGGCCCTTGGGCGAGTTGATGACCGGGCGGCGACTGCGGCGGACGTGGTCGAAGAAGGCAGGGCCGGTGATGCGGCTGTCGGAGATGTGTACTGTGCGGGCCCCGGTGTCGTGGGCCAATTGTTCGGCGTAGACGTTCCAGGACCACCAGGACGTGGCGTCGTCGTCGAGGAGGACGATGGTGTCCTGTGTGCACGTCGTTGGTGTCATCGCCGGTGGCAACGGCGTAGAGGCGGTCGGCGCCGATGAGCCGGGCTTGGAGGCCGAGCCGCTCCAGGTCCTCGGTCCGCACCCGGCACACCGCGAGGTCCAGGCTGCCGTCGGCGACAAGGGCGGCCTGTGTGTGGGAGGGGGCGATCCACGCGTCGACGTGGAGTTGGGCCACCGCGGAGGTGCGGGCGACCAGGTCTGCCGGAAGCCAGTTGACGTATCCGAGCCGGACCGGCTCCGATCCGGACAGCCGGCCGGCTCGGCGCCGGAGGTCGTCGGCCCGTTCCAGCAGGGCGCGTGTGTGCGGGAGCAGGGCCGCACCCGCCGGGGTGAGGGACACCGAGCGGCGGTCACGGTCGAACAGGCTCACGCCGAGGTCGCGTTCGAGCGCCTTGATCTGCTGGGACAGGGAAGGCCCGGCGATCAGGAGCCGCTCGGCGGCCCGGCCGAAGTTCAGTTCCTCGGCGACCGCGACGAAGTACCGCAGTTGGCGCAGCTCCACGCTCGCCATGCTACGTCCGGTGGCAGGCGGCGCCTACCAGCAGGGAGGAAGCCGGTCGTGGCATCGGCCCTGGTGGCAGGCACACGATGGGGACATGGAAACCCGGCAGCTCGTCACCGCACCGGTTCCCGGCGGCGCCCGGCAGCCGGGCACGGTGCGACTGGTCGGCGGACCGACCGCGCTGATCGAGGTCGGGGGCCTGCGGTTGCCGAACGGCCCCGCCTGTGATGCCCTGGGCCGCGACGTCTGTGGCGCCCGCACCCCGCTGCCGGGCGGCGACCCGGCCCTCACCGGCTACCAGGCGGCCCGGGCACCGGGATCATCGGCGACGGCACGGGCATTCCCGTACGTGCCGAAGGCCGGGAGGACTTCACCAAGGGTCCCGACAGCCTGTGCAAGGCGTTCGGTGGCCACGGTCGGGCGAACCGGACGGTCGGTGCGGCGCCCGGCGAGTCCGCCACCGTCCGACGCGGCTGCCGCTCACCTTCCGAGAACAACACCGCCTTCCACACCAGTGGCGTTGCCGGCCCGAGCCGGGCGCCCCACCGAACGGAGCAGGACTATGCGCGAGTTCCTGGTCGAGATCACCACCTCCATTCCCGAGGGCACCAGCCAGGACGAGATCGACCGGCGTCGCGCCGCCGAGGCCGTCCGAGCCGGGGAACTGGCCGCCACCGGCAACCTGGCGCGACTGTGGCGCCCCGTCGGCGAACTGCGCAGCATCGGCGTATGGCGTGCCGCCGATGAGAAGGAGCTCCACGAGAAGGTGCTTGGCACTCTGCCGCTGCGCTCGTGGATGTCGCTCGACATCACCCCGCTCGAGTCCCACCCCAACGACCCGGGCCGGACCGACATCACGCCGTGACCGGCACCCCCCTTTCGACGGGACACGGTAAGGCCATGTCCTTGTGTGAGGGTCGTTCGTTAGTCCGATCGAAGCGCCGGGGGTGGCCGCTTCGGGGGACTGACCGGGATCGTGCGGAAAAGGAAGGGGGGATGGGTGTGGCCAGGTTGATGGCGACGGCCACCTGTACCGCCTTCCGTGGTGTCCTGGAGAGCAGCGGTGAGCGGGTCGGGCAGGGCTTGCTGTTCGAACGGGTGGGGTTTTGGGCCCGGTTGAGTCAGGCGCTGACCGGTGCTCTGGTGGCTTCGCGGTGGGACGAGGACTCCCTGGACGTGCTGGCCGCCGGGGCGGACGAGCGGGGCGAGGCGCTGCCGTCCAAGGGGTGGATGGCGATGCGCCGCCTGGACTGGCCGCAGGCCGTCACACTCCCGGCCGGGGTGTATGTGTCGGACCGGGTGCGCCGCGGTGCCGAGGAGTACGCGGCCCGGGCTCTGCGTCTGGCCCTGCACCGGCGCACCATCGTGACCGCGATCCTGGCCACCTGGCCCACCGATCCGAGGCGGCGCACCGAGGCGGAGTGGGCGGCGCTGCGGAAGCTGCTGCCCGCCGGTGTGAGCGGTGCCGAAATCCGCAACCGCACCCGCCAGATCCGTGCGTACGTGGCCGAGCACGGGTACCGGCCCGCCGGATTGTGCGTGCTGGGGGACCGCCGCAGGTCGGCGAGTTGGTGCTGCTTGCCGCGATGGACCGCCAGCAGGTCACCCTGGCCAGGGTGGACGAGACCACCGCCCGTTTGCGTCTCAAGCTTCCGCTGTGTGCGGCTCCCGCCTCGGGCCGTGACTGGGCCTGGCACGTGATCGACATCCGCCTGCCCGGCACCGTCGGGGTGGACTCGGTGCTGCACACCCCCACCCTGCGCCCCACCCGGGCCGGGAGGATCGCGGTGGACCTGCCGCACTCCCGGCCCGCCCCGGCCACCAAAGCGAGCGGGCATACCGTGGCACTCGGCTTCGACTGGGGTGTGGGCACCCTGCTCACCGGCACGCTCGGCCGCCTGACCGGCAAAGGACAGACCCGGCGGGTTCTCACCGACGGGCGGCCCCTGATCTTCGACGCCACCACCGTCAGCGCCACCCTGCACCGGCTGCGCGGCGTCCGCGAGCACCTCGCCGCCAAGCGCGATCACCACCGGGCCCTCGCGGACGGCCTCGGCTCCCCGCACCTTCGCTGGGGCGAACACCTCGATCGGGCCCGGGTGCTGGAGGTCGAGCACGGGCGGGTGTGTGCCCGGATCCGGCACCTGAACGACGCACTGGCCCGGGCGGCGGCCCGCTGGGCCGTCGACCAGGCGGCAGCGCTCGGCGCGAGCGTCATCTACCTCGAAGACCTCGCCACCCTCGAAGCCCGAGGCCACCGACGTGGCAATGCCCGCCTGTCGGGGCAGGTGCGCGGCACGGTGGCCGAGGCGATGCGGCACCTGGCCGCGAAGGCGGGCATCGCGGTGGTCACCGTCCCGGCCCGCGGGACCTCCAAGCTGTGCCCCGGCTGCCTGGGCGCCCTGACCCACCACCCCGCCCCCGACCGGCTGGCCGAACGCGGCTGGAGATGGGCGCACTGCACCCGGTGCGGGCTGTCCATGGACCGCGACCATGCCGCCGCCCGCCGGATCGTCTCCCGCGGCCTGCTCGCCCAGACCCACACCACCACCGACCCCACCACCCACACCCGCACCATCCGCACCACCGTCGACGGCACCGTGACCCCGGTCCGCCGCCCGAAGAAGACCACCCGCCGCATGCGCCGCCAACACCGAGCAGAGACGGCCCCGCCCCGCCCGGACGGGCCGAAGACCACCCCGGGCAAGGGTCACCCCACCCCCAGCAGGCCCACTGGCCCTGGTGGCCGAGACACCCGGCACGCCGCCCAAGGGCAGGCCCCGGGCCCGAAGACTTCCCGCCGTATGCCCGACGCGCGTACGGTCCCCGCCACCACCCCCACCGGGATGGTCCAGCGTCCGGCGGGGCATGACACCCAGACACCCACCCCCACCGGGCCGGTGCCAGGTCATGGAGTACCCGCCCATGTACGGCCGGAAGAAGACCTTCCTCCACCCGGACGCACGCGGCTCTCACGCAGAACCTGTCGACGACGCACCCGCGCCGCCGAGCGGACCGGCTTCCACCACCTGCACGCCACCGCAGTCCACCCCCTCACCCCGAGGATCGGACCCCGCCCAGGCGACCGCACACGGCCACGCCGCGCCCGAAAAGCCCGGAAACCACAGGCACACACAGAGTTCTAGAGACGCTTGTACGAGGGGACGGCTGTCTCCGCGGCGGGTGGCCACGAAAATTCGGCTCACTGCAGGAGGCCCGTCGAGTTCGAGCCTTCGGGCGCCTGCGGGGAGCAGCGACGTGACGCTGTAGGGGGCGATGGTGACGCCGAGGCCGGCGGCCACGAACATGATGATGGTGTGCCAGTTCGAACACTCCTGCCCGACCTGGACGTCGATGCCGGCGTCCCGCAACGGCTGCGTGTTCACGTCGAACGCGTGAGCCCCTGCTGAACGCGGGAACAGGATCAGCGGGTCAGCGGCCAGCGCCGCTGCTTTTACATGGTCACCCCCCGCGGCGGGGTGCTCTGCGGGGATGATGGCGACGAACCGTTCCGTTGCCAGTAGGGAAAGGTCGATGTCGTCTCGCTCCTCAGCATCCCGCACGATCCCGACGTCGGCTGTCCCCCGCTCCAGGGCCGCCAGGACGTCGACGGTGAAGCCGTCGTGAAGCTTGACCTGGACGTCCGGGCGGCGTCGGGAGAATTCGCGGAGCCGTTCGCTGACGATCGAGGTGGCAGAGGTGATGAAGGCGAGCCCACATCTGGGAGGACGGCCTCAGCCGGCACTGCCCCGCCACCGACGGGAACACCCACCGGCTCCTGCGCCAGTACCTGCCCAAGAGCACCGACCTGCGCACCCTCACCGCCCACGACCTGACCACGATCGCCGACCGCATCAACACCGGACCACGCAGAGTCCTGTATTGGACCACCTCACACGCGCGCTTCGACCGCCTGCTCCACGCCGGCGGCGTCTCATGGAGGATCCTTCTGCGGGCCTCTGCCATCTGATCGCCCTCAGGTGCGGAGAGCGGCGTCGAGATCGCGAATGAACTCTCCCACGCGCCCGCCTCCGGGAGGTGCGGCGGGAAAACGGCCGAGCACCGCGGTGACCGACGGTGGTGCGTGATGACACGCCCATTCGAGGGTCCCCGCAGTGACACTCCGGTCTTCTCCGGACGCCAACTCTTCGGCACGCGCCGCATGCGCTGCCGCACCGAGGATGTGCTTCACCTGATGAGCGTTTGCCAGGGGATGAAGGAACGCGGCGCCAGCCGCATGGCTTGCCGCTCGTGCCGCGTCGACCGCAGCGGGTGAATCGGCTTCTCGTGCCGCTCTGAACGCCGCCCAGCCGCTCTGTCGCAGAGCGGCCGTGCGCCGGCCGCCCCCAGCGAAAGCGCGTGCTGCGTCGATGGCGTCACGAGGGCGCGTGTCAGCAGGGAAACTCTGTTCGAAGATCGACAGCGCCCTGCTCGCACAATCAGCCGCGTAGCCCGCGATTTCACGAAGTTCGTGTTCGCTCAGCTCAATCCTGTCTGACTCAGTCGGCACGGCTCAATCTTGCCGCAGGTCGACGGAATTCGTGAGGCACTCGCTGCGTGCCGGGCCGATGACACCCTTGTGGTGACCGCACTCGACCGGCTCGCCCGATCCATGGCTCGCTCGTCACCGCGGATGCCGCGCTGCTCGATGAGGTGCCCCGTGTCTGCGTCGCGGACCCGATGTGCGTGATGCCACGTCACACAGGGACGACGGCCCACGAGTGAGCGGGCTCGTGGGCCGTCGGGTGCCGTGCGGGCTGTGGGTCAGGCGCTTCGCGGAGGCCTGGGGCCCAGGCCTCCGCGAAGCCGGCGGGTCAGGCGTTCGCGCGGGCGGCCATCCGCGCCTTGCGCGTGGCCAGCTTCTCGTCGAACTTGGCCGCCTCGCTGTCCAGCCCACCCATGAAGAGCCCCAGTTCTTCCTGCGCCTTCAGCCCGTCCGGGCCGAGCCCGTCGATGTCCAGGACCTTCAGGTAGCGCAGCACGGGCTGGATCACGTCGTCGTGATGGATCCGCATGTTGTAGATCTCGCCGATCGCCATCTGTGCTGCGGCCCGCTCGAAGCCGGGCATGCCGTGACCGGGCATCCGGAAATTGACCACGACGTCACGCACGGCCTGCATCGTCAGGTCCGGGGCGAGCTCGAAGGCCGCGCCGAGAAGGTTGCGGTAGAAGACCATGTGCAGGTTCTCGTCGGTGGCGATCCGGGCCAGCATGCGGTCGCAGACCGGGTCGCCCGACTGGTGGCCGGTGTTGCGGTGCGAGACGCGAGTCGCGAGTTCCTGGAAGGCGACGTACGCCACGGAGTGCAGCATCGAGTGCCGGTTGTCGGACTCGAATCCCTCCGCCATGTGCGCCATGCGGAACTGCTCCAGCTTGTCCGGGTCGACGGCGCGCGAGGTGAGCAGGTAGTCGCGCATCACGATGCCGTGCCGGCCCTCCTCCGCGGTCCAGCGGTGCACCCAGGTGCCCCAGGCGCCGTCACGGCCGAACAGGGAGGCGATCTCGTGGTGGTAGCTGGGGAGGTTGTCCTCGGTCAGCAGGTTCACGACCAGTGCGATTTTGCCGATGTCGGTGACCTTGGACTGGTCGGCCTGCCACGCCTCACCGTCCTCGAAGATGCCGGGGAAATTCCGGCCGTCCGAGAAGGGGACGTACTCGTGGGGCATCCAGTCCTTGGCGACTTTGAGATGGCGGTTGAGCTCCTTCTCCACCACCTCTTCCAGGGCGTACAGCAGTTGGGCGTCGGTCCACGCCTTTGAACTGCCGAGGTGGGGAGAGGTGATCGTCACGGGGGCTCCTGGGGACGGGAGAAGTACCTACGGCTTCGTAGGTTACGAGACCGTAGGTTAAAGGGGGAGTAAGGCCCCCGCCAACCCCGCCCGCGCGAAATCCGACTACGTACTGTTATGTCTGCAGGTCACGCAGGCGTACGGAGAGGCAGGTCACGCACCCTTCCAGTTTCTCGAACTCGCTGATATCAACTGATACGGGGTAATATCCGAACCCCGCGAACAAATCCGCGGTCTTCGGCGCGCTCGCGGCCATCAGCAGATTCCCGCCACCGAGCAGCACCACGTGCGAGCCCGCCTCCTCCGGAACCGGCAGGAAACGGCCGAAGAGCGACGGCTCGTCAACCAGGGGTGGATACCCGACGACCGTGCCGTCCGGCAGCGCCGTCACCGCGGACTTCAGATGCAGCACCTTGGTCAGCGGCACGGCTGCGACACGGGCGCCCAGCGGCTCGAACGCGGATCTGAGCTGCCGTACACCCTCCGCGTTCGTCCGACCGCCGCGCCCGACAAGGACCGTGTCGCCGATCTTCAGGACGTCGCCGCCGTCCAGCGTGCCCGGCTCCCTCACCCGGTTCACCGAGCAGCCGAGCCCGGCCAGTGTCGCCTCCACGGCCGCCGTCTCGCCCCGGCGGGACTCCGCGCCGGACCGGGCGATGAGAGCCACGTTCCGGAACATCACGACGGTGTCCTCGACGAACACGCTGTCCGGGTATCCGCCCGCCGGCTTCACCTCGACCGTCTCCCATCCGTACTCGCCGAGGACGGCGACATACCGCTCCCACTGCTCGACGGCGAGGCGGACATCGACGGGGGTGCGCTCGACATGGGTGACGAGACCCTCGGCGAGACGTGGGTCGGGGCGGCGGACCAGAGCTTTTCTGCTGGGCACGGGTGGTTCCCTCCATAGGCTTCGGGGTGGGGTGCGGGCGGGCCACCTCGGCCACGCCTCGGATGACGTGGCGCGATTCCTGGACCGGTGGAGCAAGTGTCCGCAGTCGTTCCAACGATCCCCGGTAGCGGCGCAGTTACATATCGGCATCGAGCGGCATCGAGCCGTGCGAGGAGTCGAGCTGCACCGTGTCGAGCCGAGGCATTGCGGCGCCGGACCGGGACATGCTGCTCCGCGTCCACCGGCGGTTCGATGCCCTGCGGATTCCTCTGCGAACAGCATCCGTCCCACGGATCGGCCGAGAAGTCCGAGGAATGTCGCGAGCGCCGCAGCGAGAGCATATGGCTGCTCGCCGCCGCGGTCGACCCGCAGGGCAGGGGGACCGGGAGTTCCCTCCCGCACTGACTCCGGCCGGCGACTGCAGGAGCCGGGCCCACTCCACCGGTAGCCCCGGCCTCCGCCTTTCCCCCGCATCTCCCACGGCTCAGAGCTCCGTCGCCACCGCCTCGGCCGTGGTGTCACGCAGTTCGCCGTCCAGCAGCAGCCAGCGCGTGATGCCGAGCGATTCCAGGAACGGCACATCGTGGCTCGCCACGATCAGCGCTCCCTCGTACGACTCCAGAGCCGCCGTCAGCCGACGCACGCTCGCCATGTCCAGATTGTTCGTCGGCTCGTCCAGCATCAGCAGCTGCGGTGCCGGTTCGGCCAGCAGCAGCGCCGCCAGTGCCGCTCGGAAGCGTTCCCCGCCCGACAGCGTCCCCACGGGCCGGTCCGCCCGGCTCCCCTTGAACAGAAAGTGCGCCAGCCTCGCCCTGATCCGGTTGCCCGTGGCATTCGGTGCGAATCGCGCCACGTTCTCCACCACGCTCAGTCCGTCGTCGAGCACATCCAGACGCTGCGGCAGAAAGCCCAGCGGCAATTGAGGTGTGGCCTCGCCGGATACCGGTGCCAGCTCACCGGCAACGGTTCGCAACAGCGTCGTCTTGCCCGCGCCGTTGCGGCCCACCAACGCGATCCGCTCGGGGCCCCGCAGGTCGAACCCGCCGCTCACCCGTGCTCCGTACGCCAGTTCCAGATCGCGCAGTACGAGCACACCCTGGCCCGGATGCACCTTGGTGTGCGGCAGCTCGACCCTGATCTCGTCGTCGTCCCGCACCGCCTCGACGGCGTCGTCGAGGCGCTCCTTCGCCTCCGCCAGTTTTCCGGCGTGCATCAGGCGATGCTTGCCGGCCGACTCCTGGGCGGCCCGCTTGCGGTTGCCCATGACGATCTTCGGCTCGCGCTTGTTGTCCGACATCTTCTGTCCATAGCGCTTGCGCCGAGCCAACTTGACCTGTGCCTCGGTCAGTTCACGCTTCTGGCGCTGCACGTCGGCCTCCGCTACCCGCACCATGCGCTCGGCCGCCTCCTGCTCGACGGCGAGCGCCTCCTCGTACTCCGAGAGATTCCCGCCGTACCAGGTGACCGATCCGTCCCGCAGATCCGCGATCTGGTCGACCCGCTCCAGGAGTTCACGGTCATGGCTGACGACGATCAGCACACCCGCCCATGCGCCGATCGCCTCGTACAGCCGCCTGCGCGCGTACAGATCCAGATTGTTGGTGGGTTCGTCGAGCAGCAGCACCCCGGGGCGGGCCAGTAGCAGCGCGGCCAGGCGCAGCAGCACGCACTCGCCGCCCGACATCTCGCCGATCGTGCGGTCGAGCCCGATGTGACCGAGGCCGAGATGATCGAGCGTCGCGCGGGCGCGCTCCTCCACGTCCCAGTCGTCGCCGACGGCCGCGAACTGCTCCTCGCGGACGTCACCCGCCTCGATGGCGTGCAGAGCGGCCCGGGTGCCGGCGATGCCCAGGGCAGCATCGACCCGCAGCGCCGTGTCCAGGACCAGATTCTGCGGCAGATACCCGATCTCGCCCCGGGTCCGGATGTGGCCCTCGGTGGGGGTGAGTTCACCCGCGATCAGCCGCAACAGGGTGGACTTTCCACAGCCGTTGAGGCCGATGAGGCCGGTCCTGCCGGGGCCCACGGCCAGCTGGAAGTCGTCGAAGACCGCACTGCCGTCGGGCCAGGCGAAGGAGAGCGACGAGCAGGCGATATGAGTCAGGGGGGTAGACATACGGATCTCCCGGTTGCGAGGAAGGGCAGGGGGCAACGGGTGAGACACCGGTCACGGGCGTTCCACGGACATGGCCAAGGAGGAGCCCCGGTTGCGGAGGACGGCTCGAAGAGCTGAGGTCACACTCGGGCGCGCAGACATGACAGACATGACAGACCTGAACGGGCATGCACTGTCCGGACACGGCGCGCAACGCGGTGTCTCACGACCTCAGACGAGCAACGTCCTTCTCCGATCCGACGACAACAAGGACGTCACAAACGGTACGACGGGACCTCGCGCCCCGGCAATCGATTTATGTTGATCCCGGCCGCGCCGGTGCGTGCGGCGGATCGGGGGCCGCACAATGACGGGTCGCTGGACGGGCAGAGCCCTGAGGATGCTCACGGTGTTCTGCGCCGGTGCGGTGCTGACCGGCTGCTTCGGACCGCAGCCACCGAGGTTCGGGGACGGCGTGTCCGTCCCCTCCGAGCAGCGGCGCATTCCGCTGACCGTCCCGCCGGGGCCGGACGGCAGCTGGTCGCTCCTCGTGGCCAAGGAGGGGCTCATCGGCCAGGGGCGTAAGCTCGCCCGGATCCCGCAGGAGGGTGAGAAGGGCGTGCGCGCTCCGGTCAAGGGCTGGACGGCAGCCCTTCCCGCCGAGTTCGCGATCACCTCGCGGCTGCCGGGCCGGCCTCACTCGGCGGTCTCTCTCCCGTACGGCATCGTGCTGATCGGCGGGCGCACCGGCCGCACGGATCCGACCGCCGTCGCCCTTGCCGACCCCAGCAGCGGCGCCCTCCTCTGGAGGCACACCCTGCCGCCCGGCAGCCGGGTCATCGCGCTGCCCGGCACCACCAGGCCGGTGATCGGCGCGGCCACCTGTTCCGGGGCCGGATGCCGGTTCACCGCCTGGGACGTCCACCGCGGGACACGGCAGTGGAGCCGCCGGATCCCGGGGGCGTACCGGGTACTGACCCCGTGCGGCGCCGACGCGCTGGGCGGCCGCGATTCCACCCCCGGGCTGTGCGAGCCGTTGGTCATCGGCAAGGACCGGGTCGGCACCCTGGACGAGGAGACGCACCGCCCGGAGTGGATCCCCGGTCTGCGCCCTCCGGCCGGGACCGTCGACCGGGTCGCCCGGTTCAGCTACCGGACCTTCCTGGTCACCGCACCGGCCAGGGGGAGTTGCCGGGCGACGGTTCTGGCGGCCGCTCCGCGGGGAGACGAACACAAGGGGTGGCGGTACGACTTCGTCTGGGACCAGCCGCAGGCCGCACGCGATCCGCACACCGGGTGCCGCTGGAACCCCAGCCTGCCTCTGAACACCGCCTACGACCTGGTGCTGCCCGAGCGGGGCGGCGCCCTGGTCCTCGACCCGTACTTCGGCCCGGAGCGCAGCCCCCGGCGGCTCGCCGTGGGGGCGTACGTGGTCGCGGCGGACGGCAGGGGCTCCCCGGACCTGATCCGCGCCCCCGGCCGCCCCGACCGCCCGCTCGACGCCGCCCTGGTCGACCGGAAGCGGACCAAGGCGCTGGGGGCGGGGGCCCGGCAAGTGGTGGAGGGCCTCTTCCAGGTCGGGCGGAAACTACTGCTGGTCGGCTACGACGGCGCGGTGCGCCGACGCTGGACGTCGGACTGCATGGCCTTCCCCGCTGCGACCTCCGCCGCGGTGATGTACTGCGACGGTCGGAACCTGGTGGAGGTCAAAGCGGTGAAGACCGACTGACCGGGCTCAGCACGCTCCGCCGAGCAGGTCCGTCAGACTCCGGTCGAGATCCAGAAAGCGGTGCTCCTGCCCCGACGGGACCAGCTCCTCGGCGCGCCTGAGGAAGCGACGCAGTTCCGCCGTGCGGACATGCACCATGGCGATGCCCTCGGCGGCATGGAACTCCAGGACCGTACGGTCGTAGCCGAACGGCCTGATCCGTACGTCCCCGACCCCGGCCGGTCCTTCGATTCCTGTCGCCAGCAGTTCGCGGGAGAACTCCCAGGACACCTCGGTGCCCTCCAGGGTTGCCGGGGCAGGGAAGGCCATGCGCACGGCGAACGGATCCCTCCGGTCGTACTGCAGAGTGGCGGGAAGGGTCTCCATCCGCGGCGCGGATGCGACCATGCGGGCCTGCACGGACTGCTCGATAACACTGGACAAGACCTGCTCCCTCTTGCGGCCAGATGAACGGTTCCCGGCACTGACAGAGACGACGGAACTTCCTGATCCGTGCACGGGCGAGGGGGTGAGCTGCGTCACCGCACCGCACCCCCTTCGATGCACGTGCCCGCGTGGCGGCAGCGCACTCTGGACGGCGTACTGCCCGTGGGTTAGCTTCCTGCGCCATGAGGCCCAAGGGGAAGACGACACGACTGATGGCATGGGGACTGTGCGGGGCGGCGCTGACCGCGGCACTGGTCGCGCCGGCAGCGCAGGCCGCGCCGGGGCAGCGGCACGGACCCGGCGACCGGGCGGGCTGGACACTCACGGAGACGGGAAGCGACGCACGCTTCCGCGGCCTCTCCGCCGTCAGCCGCCGCACCGCCTGGGCCGCGGGCTCGAAGGGCACGGTGCTGCGTACTTCCGACGGCGGCCGTCACTGGCGCGACGTGTCGCCGGCGGGAGCGGCGGAGGCGGCACTGGAATTCCGTGACATCGAGGCGTTCGACGCGCGGCGTGCGGTGGCGCTGGCCATCGGTGAGGGCGAGGCGTCGCGGGTGTTCCGTACGGACGACGGTGGAGCGACCTGGACCGAGTCCTTCCGCAATACCGATGCCCGTGCCTTCTACGACTGCCTCACCTTCTTCGACAGCCGCCACGGGCTCGCCATGAGCGATCCCGTCGACGGCAGGTACCGGATCCTGTCCACCGCGGACGGCGGCCGCAGCTGGAACGTACTGCCCACAGCGGGGATGCCGGCCGCCCAGGCGGGTGAGGCGGGCTTCGCCGCCAGCGGCCAGTGCCTGGTCAGCTCGGGACCGAAGGACGTCTGGCTGGCGACCGGCGGGGCGGCCACCGCACGGGTGCTGCACTCCGCCGACCGGGGGCTTACCTGGACGGCCACCGAATCGACGATCCCGGCCGGGGACCCGGCCCGCGGCGTCTTCGGTCTCGCCTTCCGCGACCGTACGCACGGCATTGCCGTCGGCGGCGACTACCGCGCCGGCCAGGCCTCTCCGGACGCCGCGGCTGTCACGGGCGACGGAGGCCGGACCTGGCAGCGCTCCACCACCCCGCCGACCGCCTACCGTTCCGGCGTCGTCTGGGTCCCGCACAGCCGCTCCACGGCACTCGCCGTCGGACCGACCGGGACGGACCTGACGACGGATGGCGGCCGCACCTGGCACACCGTCGACACGGGTTCGTACGACACCGTGGACTGCACGCAGGACGGCGGTTGCTGGGCGGCGGGGGAGAAGGGGCGGATCGCCCGGATGAACTGACGGCCTGGTGCAAGGGCTGTGCCGTAGTCCCTGGCGGAACAGCCCTTCGGGTCCTTCGTTCGGATCAGGCCGGCACGGGAAATGAGGATCCGGCCTACTGCGCGATGAGCCTCGAGGGTTCCCGGCGCAGGTTCGACGGGCTCGTCGGCGGGCTCACCCTGCTCCGCCGGCACGGCCACCCGGCGAAGACCAGGTCCGGCAGCACCGCTCCGGGATCCTCGTCCAGGACCCGGATTCCACGCCAGGGTGGGGCGATTGCTGGACCGCTACGGTCCTTCGTTCGGGTCAGGCCGGATCAGGGAGCGGCCCGCCGCGAGCGGCTGGTGGCGCCGTGGCGTGTGCAGCTGCAAGGCGGACGAAGGAGCCACACGGAGCGAATGGGGGTCTCCCCTGCTCGGGCGAAGCCGAGAGCTTGGGGAAGACTGACGACAACACGGCAGATGTGCGTGCCGGGCCCCGCGGGCCCGGCATGATCCAAACGAGAAGCCCTACGGCAACTGCTGCCGGTAGGGGGCGAGTTCGTCCGACGTCTTCGTCGCGGTGAACTCCGTGATCCGGTACGCGCACACGCCCTCGGCCGCGAACGGGTCGGCCGCCGTGATCTTCTCGATCTGCGTGCGGTCGTCCCCGACGGCGAGGATCACCCCGCCGTCGCGCGGGTTCTTGCGCCCGGACGCGATGAAGACCCCCGCCGCGTACTGCGTGTCCAGCCAGGCGACATGCGCCTCCAGGAGCGCGTCGACGCGCTCGACGGGGGCGGTGTAGGTCAACTCGAGTACGAACATGGGTCTCACCGTTCCTCACCAGTGTGCGTGAGTGAGTCTTGGACCCACCGTTGCGTACTGCGCGCATCCCGAACGGTGTTGGATGCGCTGGGTTCCCGCTTTCGCTTCCCGCTCGGCGGCACGCCTCCAGGGGCGTGGTCCGTTGTGGGTGGGCGGGTTCCCTCACGCCCCCGGCCACCTGGTCCGGCCTGGACGGTCCGATGCCCCGCACGATCACTCCGGTCGTGTGGGGGCGGTGCCGTCCGACGCCGGACCGGGTACCCGAGGGCGCGTCGTCCGATCGCGATACCGGCGGCATCGTGACGGGACATCGTGCGGTGGGAGGTGGCCAGCGGTTCCTGCCAGTGCTGGGCACCCCACATGGAGGTGTAGGCCGGGGCGACCGCAACGATCGCGAGCCCCTGTTCGGCGGCCATCGACACCAGCCGGGCCTTGAGCTTGGCGGTCGGGATGCCGGAGATCAGCTGCCGGAACCGTTTCCTGCGGCCGTGCTTCTCGCGGGTCTTCTCGGTGGTGAAGTCGAGGTCTTCGATGCCGATCGCGGCGACCCCGGCACGCACCGCCCAGTTGATCAGCCGGGTCAGGGCGTGGCGGATCTGCGCGTCGCGGTGACCGGCCGACCCGGACAGGTCGTAGCCGAAGCGGTGCGGGTCACCGACCGGATTGCCATGCCGGTCCAGGTGGTAGGCGGCGAAATGGTCGGCGTTGGTGTCGACACCGATCATGCCCCGGGCGCGGGCGGCGGCCAGCGGGATCGTCTTCACGGCGGGGCGTTGCCAGGACGCGGTAAGGTACCAGCGGCCGCGCTCCGTATCGAGGTGGATGCGGTAGGCGACGGCCCGGTTCGCGGTGATGCGGTCGGCCCACTCCGCGCCCCGGTGCGCGAACGCCACGGTGGCGGTGAGGACGTACCGGCCGTGCCGGGCGTTGGCCAGGTGCGCGAGCGGGCCAGGCAGCCTGATCGACACCTCGCCGTCCGGGGTGACACGGATCGTCTCGTTCCCGAACCGCTTCCCCGACTCACCGTCGGCGGCAAGAAACCAGCGTTCCACCTCCCAGCGCTCCCGCCACTGGTCCTCGGTGAGCTGGGCCTGGGTGAGGTGGTGGCGGGTGTTGAGGAGACGTTTACCGCCCCGCACCACCCGCACCCGTCCGGCCTGCCACTCGGCGACAGCAGCAGCATGCCGCGCCTCCAGTGCCGCAAGTCGGCGGGACTTGCGGAACCACTCGCCCTTCGACCGGTAACCGCCCGCGGCCCGCTTCGTGCCCTTCTCCCCGATCGGGAGGGACAGACGGTGCCGCAGCGTCCTGATCCCGGCCGCCAGCTTCTGGATGTGCGCCGCCTGGCAACGGCGCGCGAGCGCCCACTGATCGTGCGTGGCCTTGGTGATCGCACCCGCGATCCGCGACGACGACAGTGCCGTCAGCTCCCGCTTACGCGCCGCCCACGTGTCCGCACCGTGCTCCAGACCATCCGCACAGCGAGCCTTGAGATCACCGGAAGCCAGCGCACCCTGGTGCTCGCCGACCGCGCGCAGCACCATCTCGTCCTGGGGCGTTAGGTGTTTGAGCCGGTCCCGGATCGCCACCCCGCAAGACCCGGGCACCACGAAGGGCACGGCCAACTCCCGCAAACCACCCACCACATCACCCCCTACCGGGCCGGACACCTGCCACCCGACCCAACGAGCAGCAGCCACCAAGGTCACCCATTCGGCCCCAGAACCCCCGTTCCCACCCCCGCGAATACACCGCCAGGACCCACTCCCGCACACCACCACTCGCTTCGGCTCAGTAAACCGACAGCAGCTCGCAACCCTACCGAGGCCTCATCGAGGGAGGTGCGGACGGGACTTCTAAGCTGGAAGGCACTATGACGACGCTCCGCACCCCGGCCGACGCAGCCGAAGCCCGCGCCATCCAGGACACCCTCCGCGCCCGCGTGGTGCTGGACGAGCCGGGACCGCCGCCCGGCACCGGACGGGTGACCGGTGTGGACGTCGCCTACGACGACGAGCGCGACCTCGTCGTTGCGGCTGCGGTCGTGCTCGACGCGGCCACCCTCAATGTCGTCGCCGAGGCCACCGCCACCGGCCGGGTGACCTTCCCGTACATCCCGGGGCTGCTCGCCTTCCGGGAGATACCGACCGTGTTGGCCGCGCTGGAATCCCTCCCGGTCGACCCCGGCCTCGTCGTCTGCGACGGCTATGGCAGGGCGCACCCGCGCCGGTTCGGGCTCGCCAGCCACCTCGGAGTCCTCACCGGACTCCCGGTCATCGGCGTCGCCAAGAACCCGTTCACCTTCACGTACGAACAGCCGGGCCCCCGGCGCGGCGACTTCTCCCCGCTCGTCGACGGGGACGAGGAGGTGGGCAGGGCGCTGCGCACCCAGGACGGCACCAAGCCGGTGTACGTGTCCGTCGGCCACCGGACCGGTGTGGACAATGCCTGCGCGCACACACTCCTGCTGGCCAGGGACTTCCGCCAGCCGGAGACCACCCGCAGGGCCGACGCACTCTGCAGGCGGGTCCTCCGGGACGCGACCGTCTGAGCGTCCGACGGCGCCCGCGTCCGAGTATCTGAGTAGGTGTACGGATACCACTTGCCGATCATGAACGGCACGCTGGTGCGTATGACCGATCATCGAACGTCCACACGTGCCGGAACCGTCTACGTCGCCCAGCGGCGCGTCGCCATAGGGATGACTCTCGGGGTCCTTGCCGGGGTCGTCTGGACCGTCTCGATGATCTGTACGCTCGTGTCCTGGATGTTCTGACGCCGGGACGGCCTGCCGGATGCGGCCGTTCCGGCGTGAATCCGCTCAGCGCGTCGCCGCGACCCGGAAGCGCAGCCCGGCCTCGCGCAGCCGCTCCAGCAGTGCGTCGCCCATCGCGACGGCCGTGGTGACCTGCCCGGATGTCGGCGGGAGTTCGTCCAGGGCGAGGCAGAGCGCGGACTGGGCGAGTATCTTCGCCGTCTCGTCGTAGCCGGGGTCGCCGCCGGAGACCTCCGTGAAGACCCGGCGTCCGCCGCCTTCGCCGACGAACCGGACCGTGAACCAGCTCCGCTTCCGGCGCTCCGCGTCCGGGCCCTCACCCGGCTTGTACCGGTCCATCAGCCAGCTGCGCGCGGCGGGCAGCTGCGCGGCGCCCACGAGGGCGCCGATCGCGGCCGTGCCGCCCAGGGCCATCGGCAGTGTCTTCACCGAGGCGAAGTGGCGGTAGCGGAAGTCTGGGCCGTACCGCGCGAGCGCCCGCGCCGAGCGCTCGATGACCTGCGGGTCCAGTGTCGGCAGGGGCAGTGCCCAGGTGCCGGTCTCGGCGCTGAAGTGCGGGGTGCCGAAGCGGGCGCGGGCGCGGCGTCCGACCAGGCGCGGTTCGTGCAGCCGGCGCTCCTGCGCGGCGCGCAGCATCTGCGGGCCGCGGCCCATGGCGGTGAGTGCCGAGGCGAACGTGCCGCCGGAGAAGACGGCGTTGCTTCGGACGAACCCGTCGATGGTCAGCGGCACGTCCTGCGGCAGTTGCTGGACGGTGAAGTAGACACCGAGGTCGTGCGGTACGGAGTCGAAGCCGCAGGCGTGCACGAGCCGCGCCCCGGTCTCGCGGGCCCGCGCATCGTGCTCCAGGAACATCCGGTCGACGAACTCCGCCTCGCCGGTCAGGTCCGTGTAGTCCGTTCCTGCCTCCGCGCAGGCGGCGACCAGCTGCTCGCCGTACCAGACGTAGGGGCCCACGGTGGTGGCCACCACGTGGGTGGATTCGGCGAGTGCGCGCAGTGAACCGGGGTCGTCGGCGTCGGCGTGCAGCAGCGGAAGGTCCGCGCAGCGCGGATCGATGGCGGCCAGGCGTTCGCGCAGCTTCTGCAGCTTGGCCGGGCTGCGGCCGGCCAGCGCCCAGCGGCAGCCGTCGGGTGCGTGGGCGGCGAGATATTCGGCGGTGAGGACACCCACGAAGCCGGTGGCGCCGAAGAGGACTATGTCATAGGGGCGTTGTGCCCCGTTCTGCCTGTTCACGAGTGCCTCCGCAGGGGCCGGCGCCGATGTAGCAGGCAGAGGTTAGCGGAGGGGTTCGTGGCGGTGTGCAGTCGGGCGGCGCTCGTGGGGGAGGATCCTCGAGAAGGAACTAAGCGCTTGCTCGGCCAAAAGGGTTGTGCGGAGCGCGGAGCATTCTTAGCATCGTCGCTGTTACATCAGTTGTGTCACACCGCTGGGGGTTCGATGGCAACGACAGAGCACGGCCCGCTCGCGGGTGTGCGCGTGGTCGAGCTGGCGGGTATCGGCCCTGGCCCGTTCGCCGCGATGCTGCTGGCCGACCTCGGCGCCGACGTCGTCAGGGTCGACCGGCCCGGCGGCGCGGGGCTCGGCATCGACCCCGCGTACGACCTCACCAACCGCAACAAACGCTCGGTACTCGTCGACCTCAAGGCCGAGGACGGCCCGGACCGCGTCCTGGATCTGGTCGAACGCGCCGACATCCTGATCGAGGGCTACCGGCCGGGCGTCGCCGAGCGCCTCGGCGTCGGCCCCGACGCCTGCCTGGCCCGCAACCCGCGGATCGTGTACGGGCGGATGACCGGCTGGGGCCAGGACGGACCGCTCGCCGAACGGGCAGGGCACGACATCGCGTACATCGCCCTCACCGGCACCCTCTCCATGATCGGCAAGCCCGGCGAGCCGCCCACCGTCCCCGCCAATCTGGTCGGCGACTACGCGGGCGGCTCGCTCTACCTCGTCGTCGGCGTCCTCGCAGCCCTCCAGCACGCCCGGACCCCCGGCGGCACGGGCCAGGTCGTGGACGCGGCGATCGTCGACGGCGCCGCCCATCTCGCCACGATGATCCACGGGATGCTGGCGGCCGGCGGCTGGCAGGACCGGCGCGGCTCCAACCTCCTGGACGGCGGCTGCCCGTTCTACGGGTCGTACGAGACCTCCGACGGCCAGTACATGGCGGTCGGCCCGCTGGAGCAGCAGTTCTACGACGAGTTCAGCAAGCTCCTCGGCATCGAGGACCGGGCCCCGGACCGCAGCGATCTCACCCGCTGGGATGAGCTGCGCAGGGTCGTCGCCGACCGGTTCAGGACCCGGACACGCGCGGAGTGGACCGAGGTCTTCGAATCCACGGATGCCTGCGTGGCCCCGGTCCTCTCGCTCCGCGAGGCCCCGCACCACCCGCACCTCGCCGCCCGCTCCACCTTCGTCGAGCACGCCGGCCTCACCCAGCCCGCCCCCGCACCCCGCTTCTCCGCCACCCCGGTCTCCGTACGCAGCGGACCCGCGCAGCCCGGCGCGGACACCGAGGGCGTCGCCCGGGACTGGGCCGTACCGAGCATCCACCGGTCCCGGAAGGACGCCACCGCCTGATGGAACTCTCCCTGCCGCTGAACCACGCCGGTGACCCGCGCGAGGCCTGCGACCAGGTCGCAGCGCTGGAGTCCGCAGGACTCGACGCCGTCTGGGTCGCGGAGGCGTACGGCTTCGACTCGCCCACCCTCATGGGTTATCCGGCCGCGCGTACCGAACGTATGAAGATCGGTGCGGCAATCCTCAACGTCTGCTCCCGCACTCCCGTCCTGATCGCCCGGACCGGCGCCGGACTCGACGCGATCTCCGGCGGCCGGGCGCTGCTCGGGTCGGGCGTCACCATGCTCAACGTCATCCCGGTCGGTCCCGCCCCGGCCCGGCTGATCTCCACCGTCAAGAACTGGCTCTAGGGGGCCCGCAGTGCAGCGGCAGATCTTCACCGAGGAGCACGACGCGTTCCGCGAGACCGTCCGGACCTTCCTGACCAAGGAAGTCCTCCCGCACTACGAGCAGTGGGAGAAGGACGGCATCGTCTCGCGCGAGGCCTGGCTCGCGGCCGGCCGGCAAGGGCTGCTCGGCCTCGCCGTCCCCGAGGAGTACGGGGGCGGCGGCACCACCGACTTCCGCTACAGCGCCGTCCTCGCCGAGGAGTTCACCCGGGCCGGCGCCCCCGGGCTCGCGCTCGGCCTGCACAACGACATCATCGGCCCCTACCTCACCGGCCTCGCCACCGAGGAACAGAAGCGGCGCTGGCTGCCCGGCTTCTGCAGCGGCGAGATCATCACCGCCATCGCGATGACCGAACCCGGCGCCGGTTCCGACCTCCAGGGCATCCGCACCACCGCCGAGGACAAGGGCGACCACTGGCTGCTCAACGGCTCCAAGACGTTCATCTCTAACGGCATCCTCGCCGACCTGGTGATCGTCGTCGCGAAGACCACCGCGGAGGGCGGCGCGAAGGGTCTCTCGCTGATCGTCGTCGAACGCGGTGCGGAGGGCTTCGAGCGGGGCCGCAACCTCGAGAAGATCGGCCAGAAGTCCCAGGACACGGCCGAGCTGTTCTTCAACGACGTCCGCGTCCCCAAGGAGAACCTGCTCGGTGAGCGCGACGGCGCGTTCATCCACCTGATGACCAACCTGGCGCAGGAGCGGATGGGCATAGCGGTCGCCGGCATCGCCGCCGCCGAGTACCTCCTGGAGATCACCACCCAGTACGTCAAGGAGCGCGAGGCCTTCGGGCGGCCGCTCTCCAAGCTCCAGCACATCCGCTTCGAGATTGCCGAGATGGCCACCGAGTGCGCCGTCACCCGGGCCTTCCTCGACCGGTGCATCGTCGACCACTCGGACGGGAAGCTCGACGCCGTGCACGCGTCGATGGCCAAGTGGTGGGCCACCGAACTGCAGAAGCGCGTCGCCGACCGCTGCCTCCAGCTCCACGGCGGCTACGGCTACATGACGGAATACCGGGTCGCCAAGGCGTTCACCGACGGCCGCATCCAGACCATCTACGGCGGCACGACCGAGATCATGAAGGAGATCATCGGCCGCTCGCTGCTCGCCTGACCCCGACGACCGACCACCCTCGAAAGGCTGCTGTCTTGAGTACCGAAGCATTTGTCTACGACGCGATCCGCACCCCGCGCGGCCGCGGCAAGGCCAATGGCGCCCTGCACGGCACCAAGCCGATCGACCTCGTCGTCGGCCTCATCCACGAAATGCGCAACCGCTTCCCGGGCCTGGACCCGGCCGCCATCGACGACATCGTCCTCGGCGTGGTCAGCCCGCTCGGCGACCAGGGCTCCGACATCGCCCGGATCGCCGCCATCGCCGCCGGGCTCCCGGACACGGTGGCGGGCGTCCAGGAGAACCGGTTCTGTGCCTCCGGTCTGGAAGCCGTCAACCTGGCTGCCGCGAAGGTCCGTTCGGGCTGGGAGGACCTGATCCTCGCGGGCGGTGTCGAATCGATGTCCCGGGTGCCGATGGGCTCCGACGGCGGCGCCTGGGCGATGGACCCGATGACCAACTACGAGACCGGCTTCGCCCCGCAGGGCGTCGGCGCCGACCTCATCGCCACCATCGAGGGCTTCTCGCGCCGCGACGTCGACGAGTTCGCCGCACTCTCCCAGGAGCGGGCCGCCGAGGCGTGGAAGGACGGCCGGTTCGCGCGCTCCGTCGTCCCGGTCAAGGACCGCAACGGCCTCGTCGTCCTCGACCACGACGAGCACATGCGCCCCGGTACCACCGCCGACTCGCTGGCCGCGCTCAAGCCCTCGTTCGCCACCATCGGCGAGCTGGGCGGCTTCGACGCCGTGGCACTGCAGAAGTACCACTGGGTCGAGAAGATCGACCACGTCCACCACGCGGGCAACTCCTCCGGCATCGTGGACGGCGCCGCGCTCGTCGCCATCGGCAACAAGGAGACCGGCGAGCGGTACGGACTCACGCCGCGCGCCCGGATCGTCTCCGCCGCGGTCTCCGGCTCCGAGCCGACCATCATGCTGACCGGCCCCGCGCCCGCCACCCGCAAGGCCCTCGCCAAGGCCGGACTCACCATCGACGACATCGACCTCGTCGAGATCAACGAGGCGTTCGCCGGTGTCGTGCTCCGCTTCGCCCGGGACATGGGGCTCTCCCTCGACAAGATCAACGTCAACGGCGGCGCCATCGCGCTCGGCCACCCGCTCGGCGCCACCGGCGCGATGATCCTCGGCACGCTCATCGACGAACTGGAGCGCCGGGACAAGCGGTACGGCCTCGCCACCCTCTGCGTCGGCGGCGGCATGGGCGTCGCCACCGTCATCGAGCGTCTCTGACCGTCCCCGGCCACCCCTTGCTTACGGAGAACACCGCAATGACCGAGAGCACGACCATCCGCTGGGAACAGGACGGGACCGGCGTCGTCACCCTCGTACTCGACGACCCCAACCAGTCCGCCAACACGATGAACCAGGCCTTCAAGGACTCCATCGCGGCCATCGCCGACCGCGCGGAAGCCGAGAGGGACTCCATCCGCGGCATCATCTACACCTCCGCCAAGAAGACCTTCTTCGCGGGCGGCGACCTCAAGGACATGATCAAGGTCGGGCCTTCGCGCGCCCAGGACGCCTTCGACGTCGGCACCGCCATCAAGAACTCACTGCGCCGCATCGAGACCCTCGGCATCCCCGTCGTCGCCGCCATCAACGGCGCGGCCCTCGGCGGTGGTTACGAGATCGCGCTCGCCTCCCACCACCGCATCGCCCTCGACACGCCCGGCTCCCGCATCGGCCTGCCCGAGGTCACCCTCGGCCTGCTGCCCGCGGGCGGCGGCGTCACCCGCACCGTACGCCTCATGGGCGTCGCCGACGCGCTGCTGAAGGTCCTCCTCCAGGGCACCCAGTACACCCCGGAGCGCGCCCTGGAGAACGGTCTCGTCCACGAGGTGGCGGCCACGCCCGAGGAGATGCTCGACAAGGCCCGCGCCTTCATCGACGCCAACCCCGAGTCCCAGCAGCCCTGGGACGTCAAGGGCTACAGGATCCCCGGCGGCACCCCGTCGAACCCGAAGTTCGCGGCCAACCTGCCCGCCTTCCCGGCCAACCTGAAGAAGCAGCTCGCGGGCGCCCCCATGCCGGCGCCCCGCAACATTTTGGCCGCCGCCGTCGAGGGCTCCCAGGTCGACTTCGAGACCGCGCTGACCATCGAGGCCCGGTACTTCACCGAGCTCGTCACCGGCCAGATCTCGAAGAACATGATCCAGGCGTTCTTCTTCGACCTCCAGGCCGTCAACTCCGGCGCCAACCGCCCCAAGGGCATCGAGGAGCGCCAGGTCACGAAGGTCGCCGTCCTCGGCGCCGGGATGATGGGCGCGGGAATCGCGTACTCCTGCGCGCGCGCCGGCATCGAGGTCGTCCTCAAGGACGTCTCCACCGAGGCGGCCGCCAAGGGCAAGGCATACAGCGAGAGGCTGCTCGCCAAGGCGCTCTCCCGGGGCCGCACGACCGAGGCGAAGCGCGACGAGCTGCTGGCCCGCATCACCCCGACCGGCGACCCGGCCGATCTGGCGGGCTGCGACGCCGTCATCGAGGCGGTCTTCGAGGACACCGCGCTCAAGCACAAGGTGTTCCAGGAGATCCAGGACATCATCGAGCCCGACGCGCTGCTCTGCTCCAACACCTCGACCCTGCCGATCACGGTCCTCGCCAAGGGGGTCACGCGCCCCGCCGACTTCATCGGCCTGCACTTCTTCTCGCCCGTCGACAAGATGCCGCTGGTCGAGATCATCAAGGGCGAGCAGACCGGCGACGAGGCCCTGGCGCGCGCCTTCGACCTGGTCCGCCGGATCCAGAAGACGCCGATCGTCGTCAACGACTCGCGCGGCTTCTTCACCTCGCGGGTCATCGGTCAGTTCATCAACGAGGGCGTCGCCATGGTCGGTGAGGGCGTCGAGCCCGCGTCGGTCGAGCAGGCAGCGGCGCAGTCCGGCTACCCGGCCAAGGTCCTCTCGCTGATGGACGAGCTGACGCTGACCCTGCCGCGCAAGATCCGCAACGAGACGAAGCGCGCCGTCGAGGAGGCGGGCGGCACCTGGGCCGGGCATCCTGCGGACGCGGTCATCGACCGGATGGTCGACGAGTTCGGACGTACCGGCCGGAGCGGTGGCGCGGGATTCTACGAGTACGACGAGGACGGCAAGCGGACCCGGCTGTGGCCGGGGCTGCGCGAGCACTTCACGAAGGCCGGCACCGACATCCCCTTCGTCGACATGAAGGAGCGGATGCTCTTCTCCGAGGCCCTGGACAGCGTCCGCTGCCTGGAGGAGAACGTCCTCATCTCCGTCGCCGACGCCAACATCGGCTCCATCATGGGCATCGGCTTCCCACCGTGGACCGGAGGCGTGCTCCAGTACATCAACGGGTACGAGGGCGGCCTGCCCGGCTTCGTGGCGCGCGCCCGGGAACTCGCCGAGAAGTACGGCGACCGGTTCCTGCCGCCCGCGCTGCTGCTGGAGAAGGCCGAGAAGGGCGAGACCTTCCACGACTGACCGGCGGCCCAGCGGGCCACGTACGGCCGGAGGCTGCGGCATCCGCACCCTCCGGCCGGAAAATGCCGGGTGGACAGCGGGACACCCTGCTAGCGTCAGTGCCATGAAGCGCGCTGCTGCCATGACGACGACGCCGGAGAGTGTCCCGGCGCGCTGACAGATGTCTCAGTCCGAAGCCCCGGGGCGAGTGCCCCGGGGCTTCGGCTTGCGGCCACTCGCCCGATGACCGCGAGGAGACCGCCATGCACGACCACCGCAAGCTCGGCCGCGAACTGGCCCTGTTCGACACCGACCCGCTGATCGGTGCGGGACTTCCGTACTGGCTGCCCGACGGCGCGACCGTGCGGCACACCCTGGAGGAGTACATCCGCACCGCTGAGCGGCGGGCCGGCTACCGGCATGTGTACTCACCGGTGCTGGGCAAGCGGGAGCTGTACGAGATCTCCGGGCACTGGTCGCACTACAGCGACGACATGTTCCCGCCGATGGATCTCGGATCGGAGCAGGTCGTCCTGCGGCCGAGTCTCTGCCCCCACCACGCGGTGATCTACCGCTCCCGCTCGCACAGCTACCGCGAGCTCCCGCTGCGCATGGCCGAGCTGGGCGGCATGTACCGCTCCGAACTCTCCGGAGTGCTCGGCGGGCTGACCCGCGTCCGGGCCATCCAGCTGAACGACGCGCACATCTTCTGCACCCTGGACCAGGTCGCCGACGAGGCGCGGGCCGCCCTGGAGATGATCCGCAGTGCCTACGAGGCGCTGGGTATCCGCCCGGCCCGCTACCGGCTCTCCCTCCCCGGTCCCGGCGGCAAGTACGTGGCCGCCCCCGAGAAGTGGCAGCGGTCCACCGCCCTGCTCACCGAGGTACTCGACCGCTCCGGCCTGCCGTACGACTCGGCGGAGGGCGAGGCCGCGTTCTACGGCCCGAAGATCGACGTCCAGGTCACCGATGGTGCGGGCAGGGAATCCACCCTGTCCACCGTCCAGGTCGACTTTCACCAGCCCGAGCAGTTCGACCTGCACTACATCGGCGCGGACGGCGCGAAACACCGGCCGGTCATGATCCACCGCAGCATCATCGGCAGCGTGGAGCGGGCCGTCGCCCACCTCATCGAACAGCACGGGGGCGCCTTCCCCGCCTGGCTCGCCCCGACCCAGCTGGCGATCCTCCCGGTCTCCGAGGCGGAACTGCCGAACGCCGTCGCGCTGGCCGCGCGCTGCACCGAGCGCGGGCTGCGGGCCGAGATCGCCGGGCCGGAACGCGGCACCCTGGGCGCCCGCATCCGGGAGAACCGCCTGGTGCCGTACCAAGCGGTGATCGGAGCGAAGGAAGCCGTCGACGACCACGTCGCCGTACGGCTGCGCGACGGACGCCGCCTCGACCCGCAACCCGCCGACGCCTTCCTCGAACGGATCGGCGCGCTCATCGACGCCCACAGCACCGGACTGTGGGACGACGCCGTGTAACGGGCCGTCCGCCGACAGTGAGCCCCTGTCGCCGACGGGGCTCATTCCGCCGTGAACGCCGCCCGCAGCTCTTCCTTGAGCGACCGCTGGAACGCGGTCACCAGCGCCTGCAGCACCATCGGCTGCATATGGGCCGACAGCGACTTCATCGCCGCCACATGCTCCGGGTCCGACTCCCGCTCCCGGTACGGATTCCACACCTCGTCCCGGAACAGCCGCGTCAGCTCGTGCGCGGCGGAACGGGTGTGCTCCAGCAGCACCGTACGGGCGGCGAGGATCGTCTCGTGCGCGATCGGGACGTCGAGCAGCTCGACGCCGAGACGCAGCAGCCCGGGATCGACCCGGTAGCTCCCGGCCGCCGCCTCCGCACGCTCCAGAACGCCCATCGCGGCCAGCCGGTCGATGTCCCCCTCGGCCAGCGCCCGTCCCGCCCGCCGCTCCAGCTCCGCCCGGGTCGTGTGCTCCGCCGAGTCCGGCGCCCAGGACGCCACCAGCGCCCGGTGGATGGCCAGATCGTGAGCGCTCAGATCGGGCGGCAGCTGCTCCAGATAGCGTTCGATCGCGGCGAGGGTCATGCCCTGGTGCTGAAGCTCCTCGATCAGCGCCAGCCGCGAGAGGTGCTCGTGCCCGTAGTGACCGACCCGGCGCGGTCCGATCACCGGGGGCGGCAGGAGCCCCCGCGTGCCATAGAAACGCACGGTGCGTACGGTGACACCGGCGCGCGCCGCCAGCTCGTCGACGGTGAGCGTCGGCTCCTCGGTCCCGGTCGCCATGTCTGCTCCTCGCTCCTGACCGCTGGGCACTGCTGTCCTCGGTCACGGCTGTACGTGGGCACGGCCGCATCCGTTGCATCAATCCGGTTCAACAGTATTGCTGTCTCACCACTGTTGTGAAAGTGTCCGGCAGCATCGAAGCGCAGTCCCACCCCCCGGTACGGACCCGCACGGTCCGGCCGATGATGCCAGGAGGCGGCCGTGACCACGATCCTGCGACTTCCCGCCGAACCCGGGCAACTCACGCTCCCCGCCCTGCTGCTGCGCAGCGCCGAGGACCATGGTGACCTTCCGGCGCACTCGTGGCGGGCCGACGGTGACGACTCCGGATGGACGACCCTCACCTGGCGCGAGTGCGGCGCAAGACCGCGGTACTCGCCGCCGGATTTGCCCTGCTCACCGGCGCCGGCGTGCCCAACGCCGCCATCGACATGGACTGGCTCTGCCGGACCTGGCCCGCGCCCGCCGACGACCGCTTCAACTTCGCCCTGCTGCTGCGCAATCTGAGGTGCATGGTCGGCAACTACCTCGACGCGGGCGTCACCCGGTTCGTCCTCGCGGGCGTCGTCGAGGACGCGGAGGACCGGAAGCAGTGCGAGAAGGCGGTGGGTGTCGGCCTGTCCGTGTGCCGGCTCCGGGTCGAGCTGCCGGTGGTCCGGCAGCGGCTGTCCCGGCGCCACGCGGACGAGCCCGAGGCGCTGCGGTGGCACCTGGACAGATCGGGGGAGCTGGACGCGATCCTCGACCGGGCCCAGGTGCAGGACTTCACGGTCGACGCCACCCACCACCGCGTCGACGAGGCCGCGGCCATTGTGCTGGGAGCGGCCGGCTGGCGGTGACGGGCGGCACCCTCCTTCCGCACACACAGCGGCCGCCGACCGGACTTGGTCTCGATGGTCCCGCCACCCCAGCTGCTCGCCGGCCCGCCCGCGATCGCATACTGGAATACACATCAGCCGGGCACCGGCCCGCACGTCCGTCACTTGCTGGGAGCCCCCGCATGAGCAGCGAAGCACCCCTGGGCAGGGACCGGAAGCGGGAGCCCGAGCCGCCGCCGCCCGGCGGAGTGCTGTGGAGCCTCGCCGGGGACGTCCGCGCCCTGCTGATGCTCCCCGCGGCCCTCACCCTCCAGGTCGCGCACCCGGCGGTCGGCGCGGGCGTCGACGAGCACTCGGTGTTCCGTACGGACCCGTGGGGGCGCGGCGAACGGTCCCTGCGCTCGCTCCAGCTCTGGGTGTACGGGGGCGAGGAAGCAGCCGAGGAGGGGCGGAGGCTGCGGAAGCTGCACCGCACCATCCAGGGCACGGACAGCCGAGGGCACCGCTACCACGCGCTGTCACCGGAGAACTACGCGTGGGTGCACGCCACCGGCTTCCCCGTGTACCAGCACGCCACGCGCTATCTCGTTCGCCCCCTCACCGAGGCGCAGGAACGGGCCCTGTACCAGGAATGGCTTCAGGTCGGCCGGGTCCTCGGCATCCACGACCGGGACATGCCGCAGTCGATCGAGGAGTTCTGGCCGTACTTTCGCAAGATGCTCGCCGACGAGATCGAGGCGACCGTCGTCGTCGAGGAGCTGGTCGCCACCGACCGGCCGGTACCGCCGCCGGACCGGGGTCCGCTGCCGGTCAGGTTGCTGCTCAAGGTCTTGTGGCCGGTCCTGTTCCCGCCGCTGGCCCGGTTCCGCAGGTTCATCACCATCGGGCTGATGCCGCCGGACGCGCGCGAGGCGATCGGTCTGGAGTGGACGGACGCGCAGGAGCGGAAGCTGCGGCGGTTCTGCGGTGTCGTCCGGGTTGTGGTGCCCGTGCTGCCTGAGCGGCTGCGCTATCTGCGGTTCGCCCGCGAGGCGCGGGCGGAGCACCGCAGAGCGGTCCGGGGCGCTTCTCGCTGAAGGTCCTCCGGAATGGACGGGCGGCGTGGACGGCGCCGCCCGTCAGTCCTTGGAACAAGGCGTTCGGATCAGGGTTTGCGCCCGACACCGCTGGCCGCGTGGCCCTGAGCGGCGTCATCCCGCGGCTGGCCGGGATCGGGCCGCCAGGCCGCCGTCCTGACGACGCCGGGGTCGACCAGGTCCAGGCCGTGGAAGAAGCCGGCGATCTGTTCCGGACTGCGCAGGTGGTACGAGCTGGCCGAGTTCGCGTTGTACGTCGAGATGGCCGTGTTCAGCGTTTCGCTCGTGTTCGTACCGTCGCTCAGCGCCAGGTAGCTGCCCGAGGGCAGGGCGGCCACGAGCCGGTCGACGATGGTCCCCGGGCCGTCCTCGTCGGGCAGCTGCCCCATGATTCCCAGCATCGTCAGACCGATCGGCCGGCTGAAGTCCAGTGTTCTGGCCGCCTGTTCGAGGATTGTGTCGACGTCCCTCACATCGGCGTTGATGTAGTCACACGCGCCCTCGGGGGCGTCGGCGAGCAGTGCGCGGGCGTGGGTCAGTACGAGCGGGTCGTTGTCGACGTACACCACCCGGCACTCAGGCGCCAGCCGCTGAGCCACCTCGTGGGTGTTGTTGGCCGTGGGCAGGCCGGTGCCGATATCGAGGAACTGGCGTATGCCGGCCTCCGCGGTCAGGAAGTGCACCGCGCGGGCGAGGAACGCCCGTTGCAGCCGGGCGATCTGAGCGAAGTCGGGAAACGCCTGCAGGATCATGTCGCCGGCCTCGGCGTCGACGGGGTAGTTGTCCTTGCCCCCGAGGAGGTAGTTCCATACCCGGGCCGAGTGCGGCCGGTCCGTCTGCAGCCTGTCGGTAAGTGAGCGAGAAAGATCATTCATGAACAGAGCTTGGCACAGAGGCGTGCTGCTCAGGCGGATGCCCGCTTGACGAGTTCGGTCGGCGTGATCACCGAATCGGGCTCCTCTCCCTCGCCGTCCAGCCGCTGCATCAACAGACGAACCATCAACCGCCCCATTCCTTCGACGTCCTGACGGACCGTCGTCAACGGCGGATCGGTTGCCTCGGCGACCTGCTCCATGTCGTCGAAGCCCACCAGCGCCACATCCTCCGGCACCCGTCGGCCGTGCTCGCCCAGCACCCGCAGGGCGCCGGACGCCATCAGGTCGTTGGACGCGAACACTGCGTCGAGGTCGGGGTGGCGCGCCAGCAGCTCGGCCATCGCGCGGGCGCCGCCCTCGGTGGTGAAGTCACCGTCCGCGACCAGGGACGGATCGGCGTCCGGCAGTACCTCGCGGTAGCCGTCGATCCGGTCGAGCGCCGACGTCTGGTCGCGGGGACCCGCAATGTGCGCGATCCGCTGCCGGCCGAGGGAGACCAGATGGCGTACGGCCTCGATGGCACCCCCACGGTTGTCGCAGTCGACGTAGGGGACGGCGTGTTCCGACGCGGCGCCCGTCGTGCCGGGGCGGCCGCCGTAGACCGTGGGGACCCGGAACCGGCGGATGATCGCGGGAAGTTCGTCGTCGGTGTGCAGCGAGAATGCCAGCACACCGTCCACATGGCCCCCGGCCAGATAGCGGGTGACCCGGTCGAAGTCGCCGCTGCCCTCCACCAGGAGCAGAACCAACTGGGCGTCGAACACGTTGAGTTCACGGCTGATTCCGCGGATCTGGCGGGAGAAGAACGGGTCGGAGAAGATCCGGAACTCCGGCTCGTCGATGATCACGGCGACCGCGCCGTTGCGCCGCGTGACCAGGGTTCGTGCCGCATGGTTCGGTATGTAGCCGAGCTCCTCGACCGCCTTGCGGACCTGGTCCACCAGCGGCTGGCGCACCCCCGCCCCGCCGTTCACGACCCGGGAGGCCGTCGCCCTGGAGACCCCGGCGAGAGCCGCCACGGCCTCCAGCGTGGGACGGACATCGCGAGCGGAATCGGGGCTCGGACCGGGCAAGGGACGCTCCTCGGGCGCACGGGACCGGCCGCGAGCGGCCGGGGCTGGCGGACCAGCACGAATCCCGCCAGCCTATCCGGCGCCGTCACCCCGCCCGGGGGTGACGGCGCCGACAGTGGCCCTGTGGATCAGTCCCGGTCGTGGACGGTGTTCGTCGCGGCGATCTTTCTCCAGGAGGCGGGCCACCCGGCGCCCCGCACGGTCCGTGCCGCGCTGGGCGCCGAAGCCTTGGGCCGCGACGGCTGGTACAGCCAGGTGTCGAGGAACCGGCGAGCGGCGTGCCCGACACCCGCTCCGCGTACGTCACGAAGTCGCTCACCTTCGCGTTCCCGTAGGCATGCTCGGCAGGCCGGACCTTCAGCAGCGCGAAGAAGGTCGCGTCACCCGGCTTCGGCCGACATGGCACCTTGACTGCCTATCCGTCACATCGGTCTGTGATCGCCCCCTGTTGCACAGGAGTTGACCGGGGTACCTTCCGCAGATGCCGATACGTGCGCGGGGCACCCGCTTGACGTACAGATCGCTGGTGGTGGCGGCCTCGGCCGCCCTGATGACCGTCCTGCTCTCACCGGCAGGTGCACAGGGCGCGAGCCCGCGGGAGAGCAGAGCCGTCTACTCGTACGGGAACGCCGTCCGTGAGTCCGTCTGGGTGGACACCGGACTGGACGGCGACGGAAACGGAAAGAGCGACCGCGTCGCCGTCGACATCGTCCGGCCGCGCGAACCCGCCCAACAGGGCCGGAAGATACCCGTGATCATGGACGCCAGCCCGTACTACTCGTGCTGCGGGCGGGGCAACGAGAGCCAGTTGAAGACCTACGACACCAACGGCGACCCCGTCCAGTTCCCGCTCTACTACGACAACTACTTCGTGCCGCGCGGCTATGCCTTCGTCGCCGTGGATCTGGCCGGTACCAATCGCTCCGACGGCTGCGTCGACGTCGGCGGCCGCTCCGACATCCAGTCCGCGACGGCCGTCATCGACTGGCTGAACGGCCGGGCCCGCGGCTACACCACCCGCACCGGCACCGAACGCACCACGGCACGCTGGTCCAACGGCCGCACCGGCATGATCGGCAAGAGCTACGACGGCACCATCGCCAACGGTGTGGCGGCGACCGGAGTCGACGGGCTGCGGACCATCGTCCCGATCGGTTCCATCTCCTCCTGGTACGACTACTACTTCGCCCAGGGCGCCCCCCTCTACGACGGTGGCCCCGAATGGCTCTCCGACTATGTCGAGAGCCCCGAGGCGTGGGCGCGCTGTGCAGCCGTGCAGCAGAAACTCGTCGACGAGGCGCCCCGTACCGGCGACTGGACGAAGCTCTGGAGCGAGCGCGACTACGTGAAGGACGCCGGCAAGGTGAAGGCCAGCGTCTTTGCCGTGCACGGGATGCAGGACCTCAACGTCCGCACCAAGCACCTCGGCCAGTGGTGGGACGCCCTTGCCGCCCAAGGTGTGGAGCGCAAGATCTGGCTCTCCCAGACCGGTCATGTCGACCCGTTCGACTACCGGCGCGCCGAGTGGGTCGACACGTTGCACCGCTGGTTCGACCACTACCTCCTCGGTTACGACAACGGCATCGACCACGCACCGATGGCCGACATCGAACGCCACCCCGACCAATGGTCCACCGACAAGGTCTGGCCGCCACGCACCACCGCCGCCACCACCGTGCGCCCCGGCCCCGGCACCGCACCCGGCGTCGGCACCCTCACCCGGAGGACCGCCCGGCCCGGCGCCACCGAGACGTTCACCGACGACCCGAAGCAGAGCGAGACGGACTGGGCCGCCGACCTGGACCGGTCCACGGACGCCAAGGCCGGGTTCCTCACCGCGCCGCTCGCCCACGACCTGCGGCTCTCCGGCTCGTCGAAGGTGACCGTCACCGCGACCCCGACCACCTCGACCGCCCATCTCTCGGCCGTCCTCGTCGATGTCGGCCCCGACACCATCCGGGACTACGGCGCATCCGGCGAAGGCATCAGAACCCTCGCCGACCGCACCTGCTGGGGTGCGAGCACCTCCGGCGACAGCTCCTGCTTCAAGGAGACGACGGCCAGGACCGCCGCCGTCGACCGGACCGTCTTCAGCCGCGGCTGGGCCGACCTCGGTACGTACGCCTCCGCAGGCAAGGGCCGCCCGCTCACCCCGGGCAAGCGCTACACGATCACGGTCGATCTGGCCGCGAGCGATCACGTGGTGCCGGCCGGACACCGCCTCGCCCTGATCGTCGCGGGCACCGACCGGGACCTCATCGACCCGCCGGCCTCCACCCCCACGCTCACCCTCGATCTGGCGCGCACGTCCGCGAAGCTGCCGTTCGTCGGCGGCGCCGCTGCGTTCGTACGCGCCACCGCGGGCCCCGCGCACGCGGTAGCCACCCCCCACGCATCCCGTCCCGAAGGCGTGGCACCGCCGCGTCCCGCACTCCGTATCCCGGGAGGCAGCCGCTCATGACACCCCGTATCCCGCTCGGCCGCAACCTCGCCATCGCCGTCGCCGCGACGGCGCTGGCCGTCCCCCTGGCCGCCGCGCCGGCCGAGGCCGCGCCCACCCCGCCCCGTACCGGCTTCGAAACCAGCAACGGGGCCCACTGGACCGGCCAGCCCGAGGAGCAGTCCTTCCTTGTCGCTGTCGACCGGGGCAGCGACCGGGTCTCCGTCGACCGGATCGGCACGACGAAACAGGGCCGCCCGCTCCAGCTCGTCCGCATCGGCAACCACCACGCGGCCACCACGGTCCTGCTGATCTGCAGTCAGCACGGCAACGAGCCGTCCGGCCGCGAGGCGTGTCTGACCACCATTCGCGATCTGGCGTACGCCGACGACCAAGCGACCCGCACCTTCCTCTCGCACACCGATGTCCTCGTGGTGCCCACCGCCAACCCCGACGGGCGCGCCGCGAACACCCGGGGCAACTCCGACGGCGTCGACATCAACCGCGACCACATCGCCCTGCAGACCGCCGAGGCGCGCGCCATGGCCGCGGTCATCCGCGACCGGAAGCCCGAGGTGATCTACGACCTGCACGAGTACGGTGCCACCCCGCCGTACTACGACAAGGACCTGTTCGTCCTCTGGCCCCGCAACCTCAACGCCACCGACCGGGTGCACAACGAATCGCAGACCCTGGCGGAAAAGTACGTGCGGCCCACCGCCAAGAACGCCGGCTACAGCAGCGGTCTCTACGGGATCTGGACCGACCCGGTCACCGGAGACCCGATCAAGCAGACGGCGGGTGACGGACAGGAGCGCATCCTGCGCAACACCTCGGGCATCAAGCACGCGGTGGGCCTCCTCATCGAGTCCCGCGTCGATGCGCTCACCGACGCCGAGAAGGCCGACCCGGCCCTCAACAGCCGGCGCCGCGTCGACTCGCAACTCGTCGCGCTCGACGGTCTGTTCCGCTTCACCGACGAACGACGCGGTCCCATCGGCGCCGCCACCGCCGCGTCCCGTGCGGCCGGGTACGCCGACCGCGGTCCCGTCTACCTCGGGGGCGCGGACAACGAACCGGCCGAACCCGTCAAGATCCTCCAGGACCCGCCGTGCGGCTACCGCCTGAGCGCCGCGCAGTTCGCCGACGTCAAGGACGAACTCGCCCTGCACGGCGTCACCTCCCGGTCCGACGGTGACGGAGTGTACGTACCGTTGCGGCAGTCGGCCCGGAACCTGATCCCGCTCCTCCTGGACGAGCGGGCGACATATCACCTCACAAACGGTCAACCCGATACGGCTTGTTGATCACGTGAACCGTGTGATGCGTGTGGTACCGCCTACGGAGAGCGAAAACCAGCTTCCGTGAAAGGTGCCACTCGTGTCGCAGGACGAACAGGGGACGGGCGGACGGGGGAGGATCTGCCGTAACGGCGGATCGGCCCGGCCGCCCGCCCCCTCCGCCCCGCGGCCCGGTTCAGGAGAGGAGATCGGCCGCCGCCCGCGCGCAGCCCAGGGCCACCGTCACCCCCGCACCCCCGTGCCCGTAGTTGTGCACCAACCGCCCGCCGCCCGGCAGCGGTTCGACCCCGATCCGCACACCGGCGTCACGCGCGGGACGCAGACCCACCCGGTGCCCGATGACCCGCGCCCCCGCGATCTCCGGCCGGATCCGGGCACACCGGGCCACGATCTCCTCGGCGGTACGGGGGTCGGGCACCGTGCTCCAGTTGTCCACCTCCGCCGTGCCGCCGAGAACCAGCCTCCCGGGCTGCGGGAAGAAGTACGTCGTCCCGTCCGACACAGGGTCCGCCTCGGTGAACCACTCCTCGATCCCCGGGTTCTCCACCAGCACCAGCTGGCCGCGCACCGGGCGCACCCCGGCATCGGGGACCAGCTCGCGCGCCGCGAGACCGGTGCAGTTGACCACCGTCGCCGCCTGTGCGGCGGCTTCGTCGAACGAGGTGACCGTACGCCGCTCGACAGCGCCGCCGACCACCGCCAACTGCCGCTCCAGCCAGCGAAGATGGACCGGCATGTCGATCAGCGGCAGCCGGACCCGCAGCCCCTCCGCGACCTCCGTCACGTCCTTCAGCTGCCCTGTCCACGACCCGAGAGCGGCGAGCCGCTCGCCCCCGTGCAGACCGGGGATCAGTCGCACCCCCGTCTCGTCCGGGCGCCCGGCCAGCTCCTCATATCTCCGGAGCGAGGTCAGCGACCAGTCGCCGACCAGCTCGTCGGGCTCGATCCGGTACGGCCACCACAACGCCCCCGCCACTGCCGACGTCGTCGCCGCGGCCGGCTCCCGGGACCAGACCCGCACCCGGTGGCCGCGCTCGGCCAGCACCAGGGCCGTGGTCAGCCCGCTGATCCCACCCCCCACCACGATCACGTCCGGCACGTCTGGCACGTCCGTTCGCCCCGTCACCTCTGCCCGTGTGTCGCTCATGGCCGGACGCTAACGGAATCCGCGCTGCAGCGCGCACAGCGGGTCCGCGTTGGGAATACTCGGAACATGTCTGCCGAGTACGCGACTTTCGGCCTTGCGCCGGCGATGCGAGCCGGTGGAGTCCTGGCCAGTGGTGACTACCAGGTGCACCGGGACTTCATGGACTTCGTCATCGACGGCCGTCCGCTGCTGTTCCATCTCTCCGACCTCGACGCCGTCTCCCCGCTCGCCTCCGACGTACCGCCCGCGATCTTCACCACCCACGTGCGGCGCCTGCTCCTCGAAGCGGACGCCCCGCTGCCCGACGGACGCTATGTGATCTACGGGTGTCCGGAGTGCGAGAGCCTCGCATGCGGGGCGGTCACCGCCGTCATCGAACGCGACGGCACCGACATCGTCTGGCGCGACTTCGCCTGGCAGACGTACGAGACCGTCGACCTGGAACAGGGTGGCTACCACGGGATAGGGCCGTTCCGCTTCGACGGCGACCAGTACCGGCAGGAACTGGAACGACTTCTCCCCTCCGAGGCGGCGGACGGCACGGAACCGGGCCGGGACGCGCCCGCCGGGCAGCGCGTGCTGCTCATCGGCGCTCGCGTCGCCGTACTCGCCAAGCTCGCCGCCGCGCTCCGCGCCATCGGGATCGGCGCCGACATCACCGCGGACGCTGCCCAGGTGCCGGCCGAGGAACTCCGCGGCTACCGCGCCGTGGCCTTCGGCCGGGCGATCACCGAGGACGAACGCGCCGCCGTGCGTCACGCGTTCACCCGGGCCGCCGCGGACGTCGTCTACGTGGACGGCCTGGCCCCGGTGATCCCGGTGCTGGTCGCCCAGATCCAGCACGCCCTGGACCGCAGCGCACCTGCCCGGCGCCGTCTGGTCCGGCTGACGGCGGCGGCGGACGGCGCGGCCGAGGTCGACGTCACCTCGGCCTGCCGGGTCAGCCTGGTCGCGTACCGCCTCGACCGGCTGCACCGCACCCACGTGCAGGAGGTCTTCGACGGCGTACTGGAGCCGGGGCAGCACCGAATTCCACTGGACACACGGGCCGTCAAGGGACAATCCTTCGTCGTGGCACGCACCACCGGGAGCGTGCTGGTGGCACCCATGGTCCACCACTGAGCACGGAGTCGATGGCCCCGGCGAGCCGCCAATCGCCGCACACGATGCCTCGAACGCACCACCAGTCGTCCAGGAGGTCCGCCTCCGTGCCGCGATGAGCGGCGACCGGGGCGGGCCCGCCCCCGCGATCCGCACCCGCACCCGCGCGGAACTGCGCCGCACCCGGCGCCCCCGCGCCCACTCCTGCTGGGACCACCTCTACGCGGCACCGCTCTGGCCGCTGCACGGCGCCAATCTCGGCACCCTCGCCCGCACCTGCGACGCGGTCGGCGCCTGCCTCACCGTGCCCCGCTTCCCCTGGGTCCCCGAGGCCCTCGCCCGCGGCAACACCCTCCGTGAACCTCTCTGCACCCACTGGACCGGCGACCCCCTCGGCTGGTTGCGGAAACAGCGCGAACGCGGCCTGCGGATCGTCGGCGTCGAGCTGGCCGACGAAGCGATTCGCCTCGCCGACCTGCCCGCAGCCCGCCAACCGACCGTGATTGTTCTCGGCCACGAACAGCACGGCATCCCGCCCGAGGCCCTGGATCTCCTCGACACGTGCGTGGAGATACCGATGATCGGCACAGGCGCGAGCCTGAACGTCGCCGTGGCGGGCTCCCTCGCCCTTTACAAACTGGCCGGGCTGCTCTGAAACCCGTCGAGAGCGAAGCCGTCCGCCGATTAGGATCGACACCCTGATGACTGCCACTCTCGTCGCCAAGGACCTCGCCGCCGGACACGGCGACCGCACACTCTTCGCCGGACTCGACCTCGTCGTCGCACCCGGTGACGTGATCGGTCTCGTCGGAGTCAACGGAGCCGGAAAATCTTCCCTCCTCCGGCTGCTCGCCGGGCTCGACCGGCCGGAGGAGGGCGAGCTGCGGCTCTCCCCGCCCACCGCCACCGTCGGCCACCTCCCGCAGGAACCGGAACGCCGCCCGGACGAGACCGTGCGGGAGTTCCTCGCCCGCCGGACCGGCGTCGCCGACGCCCAGCAGGCGATGGACGCCGCGACGCAGGCCCTGGTCGACGAGGCGCCGGGCGCCGACGACGCGTACTCCGAAACTCTCGAACGCTGGCTGGCCCTCGGTGGCGCCGACCTCGACGAGCGCGCCGAGGAGGTCGCCGCCGACCTCGGTCTGACCGTCGGCCTCGACCTGCCGATGACCGCGCTCTCCGGGGGCCAGGCCGCCCGCGCCGGACTTGCCTCGCTGCTTCTGTCGCGATACGACGTCTTCCTCCTCGACGAGCCCACCAACGATCTGGACCTGGACGGTCTGGAGCGACTGGAGCGGTACGTCTCCGGGCTGCGCGCCGGCACCGTCGTCATCAGCCACGACCGCGAGTTCCTGATGCGTACGGTCACCAAGGTTCTCGAACTCGATCTCGCCCAGCAGCAGATCAACCTCTACGGCGGTGGGTACGCGGCCTATCTCGAGGAGCGCGACCGGGCCCGCAGGCACGCCCGCGAGGAGTTCGAGGAGTACGCCGACAAGCGCTCGGCCCTCGAAGGTCGCGCCCAGATGCAACGCAGCTGGATGGACAAGGGCGTCAAGAACGCCCGCCGCAAGGCCACCGACTCCGACAAGATCGGCCGCAAGTTCCGCAGCGAAGCGAGCGAGAAGCAGGCTGCGAAGGCCCGGCAGACCCAGCGCATGATCGAACGGCTCGATGTCGTCGAGGAGCCGCGCAAGGAGTGGGAGCTGCGGATGGAGATCGCCACGGCCCCGCGCTCCGGATCGGTCGTCGCCACGCTCCGCGAAGCTCAGTGCGTGCGCGGCGACTTCGCGTTCGGGCCGGCGTCGCTGCAGATCGACTGGGCGGACCGGGTGGCGATCACCGGCGCCAACGGAGCCGGCAAGTCCACTCTCCTCGCGGCGCTGCTCGGCCGCCTGCCGCTGGACTCGGGCCATGCGACGCTCGGCTCGGGCGTGGTGGTGGGCGAGGTGGACCAGGCCCGGAAGCTGTTCCACGGCTCGGAGACCTTGCTGGAGGCGTTCTGCGCAGCCGTCCCCGAGACCGAACCCGCCGAGGTCCGCACGCTGCTCGCCAAGTTCGGGCTGCGCGCGGACCATGTGATGCGGCCCGCCACGACCCTCTCCCCGGGCGAACGGACCCGGGCGGCCCTCGCCCTTCTCCAGGGCAAGGGCGTGAACCTCCTGGTCCTGGACGAGCCGACGAACCACCTCGACCTGCCCGCGATCGAGCAGCTGGAGTCGGCGCTCGACTCGTACACCGGGACGTTGCTGCTGGTCACGCACGACCGGCGGATGCTCGACGTCGTCCGCACCACGCGCATGCTGCGGGTGGACGGGGGCAGGGTCACCGAGAGCTGAGGGTCAGCGGGTGCGTACGCCGTCCAGGGCGATCTCCAGGACGCGGTCGCGCTGTTCGGTCGTGGGGTAAGACGCCCCGGTGACGCCCGCGACCATGCGGATCAGGTCGTCGAAGGACATGTCGGGCCGGATCTGGCCGGCTTCCTGGGCGCGCGTGAACAGCGGGCCGCCTGCCTCGTACATCGAGGTGCGGCACGAGACGAACACATCGGACTCGCCGTCCACCGCCTCGCGGATCGCCCGCTTGGTGACCATGTACTCGACGAAGCGGCGCAGCCAGACGGTCAGTGCCTGCCACGGCGGCTCGTCCGCGACCTCGTCGGCGACCTTGCACAGGGCATCGACCTCGTCCGCGTAGACGACCTCGAAGAGCTGGAGGCGGGTCGGGAAATTGCGGTACAGCGTGCCGATGCCGACGCCCGCGCGGCGCGCGATGTCCTCCAGTGAGGCGTCGGCGCCCTGGGCGGCGAAGGCCTCACGGGCGGCCTTCAGCAGCGCGTCGTAGTTGCGCCGCGCGTCGGCTCGGCGCGGGCGCCGCGCCTCGACGATCTCGCTCACCGGGGTGTGCGCCACCTTGTGTCTCCCTGACTTGAACCGGAGGTATGCCTCCGCTAATCTGGAGGTGCTCCTCCACTTTACCAGTGGAGCGGCTTCCGGCGTCGGCTGTGCCCGACGGCTCCCACCCTTCCGGACGCGGCAGCGAGGCCGCGCCCCGCGTCCGTGCCCCCAGGGCACCCCGCACTCCCACTCCCTACCAGTGCATACGGCCGGTTTCCGCCGTCCCGCAGAACCGGCATGCCCGCATATACCCGAGAGAGAAGCCGACTTTGTCCGCTCCATCCCGACCGCGTTCCTCGAACCGGGTCACCTTCGCCGTCCTCGCGACCGGTGCGGGTGTGTTCTCCCTCCTCCAGTCTCTGATCGCACCGGCCCTGCCCACCGTCCAGCACGCCATGCACACCTCGCAGGCGACGGTGACCTGGGTGATGACGGCCTATCTCCTCTCCGCCTCGATCTTCACCCCGATCCTCGGTCGCGTCGGCGACCTGATCGGCAAGAAGCGCACGCTCGTCGCCGCACTGGTCGCGGTACTCGTCGGCTGTCTGCTCGCCGCGCTCGCGCCCACCATCGGCATCCTGATCGTCGCGCGCGTCGTGCAGGGCATCGGCGGCGCACTCTTCCCGCTGTCCTTCGGCATCATCCGGGACGAGTTCGACGCCTCCCGGGTCGGCGCCGGCATCAGCAACCTGTCCGCGGTCATCGCCGCGGGCGGCGGCTTGGGCATCGTCCTCGCCGGGCCCATCGTCGCCACGCTCGACTACCGCTGGCTGTTCTGGCTTCCGGTGATCGTGGTCGCGCTGACCGCCGCGATCGCCCTCCGGTACGTGCCCGAGTCGCCGCGGCGCGCCGAGGGCCGCGTCAACTGGAGCGGTGCGATTCTGCTCTCCGGCTGGCTGGTGGCGCTGCTGCTGCCGCTGAGCCAGGCAAGCTCGTGGGGCTGGGGCTCGGCCCGGGTCCTCGGCCTGTTCGGCGTCGCCGTCGTGCTGTTCGCTGCATGGCTGGTCGCCGAGACGCGGGCCGAACACCCGCTGATCGATCTGCGCATCATGCGGCTGTACCCGGTGTGGACGACCAACGCGACCGCACTGCTCTTCGGGGCGGGCATGTACGCGGTGTGGTCATTCCTGCCAGGCTTCGCACAGACCCCGTCGGCCGCCGGGTACGGATTCGGCTCCAGCGTCACCGGGGCCGGACTGCTGATGCTGCCCATGCTGGTCGCGATGTTCGCCTCCGGTGTGCTCAGTGGCCGCCTCGCTCCCGTGGTCGGCGCGAAGAGCCTGCTCGTCACCGGCGCGGCTCTCGGTGCGGTCTCCTGCGGACTGCTCACCGTCTGGCACGGACAGGTCTGGCAGGTCTCCGTGGCCGCCGGGGTGTTCGGCCTCGGCATCGGATTGGCGTTCGCCTCCATGGCCACCCTCATCGTGCACAGCGTCCCGGCAGAGCAGACCGGCGCTGCGACCGGCATGAACGCCAACGTCCGCACCATCGGCGGCTCCATCGGCGCCGCGGTCACCGGCATCCTGGTCACCGGCCGGCTCCAGCCGACCGGGCTCCCGTACGAGTCCGGCTACACCCACGGCTTCGCCCTGCTCACCCTCCTCTGCCTCGCCGCGGCGCTCGTGGCCCTGCTGATCCCGGCCCACCGCGCGTCGCTGAAGCTCCGCGCGGCCGGGGGAAGCGTGGAACGGAGGGAGACGGCGGGGGTGGCCGCGGAGTAGCGGCCACCGTACGAGGGGCGGGCGCCCCAGGAGCGTGTTGCCTGGAGCGCCCGCCCTTCGTACAGCAGCTGCGCGGCTCAGTGCGGCGCAGAACGGCGCACCGGCCGGTCGGCGTGCTTGGCGGGCGCGACCCCCGGCCCGGAGCCGGCCGGGTCCGGTCGGTGCCTGTGGCGAATGCCGGGCGGGTACGCCGGAGACCCGCCCGGCCTGGTCACCCGACCCGCCCGGCCACCGGACCTCGTCAGCGCCTGCCGCGGCGGTCCGTGGGATTGCCGCCGTCGGTCAGACCCGCGCGGCGCAGGGCGTCGGCCATCGCACTGTTCGTGGGGGCCGGGGCCGCCGCCTGACGGGCGCCGCCTCCGCCGTCTCGGCGTTCGCGGGGGGTGCGCTGCTGGGGCGGGCGTGCGCCCTGGGCGCGCTCACGGCGCCGGCCCTGGCCGCCGCCGGAAGCCTGCGGTGCCGCCTCGTCGTCCAACCGCAGCGTCAGTGAGATCCGCTTCCGCGGGATGTCGACGTCCATCACCTTCACCTTCACGATGTCGCCCGGCTTCACGACATCACGCGGATCCTTCACGAACGTCTTCGACATCGCCGACACATGCACCAGACCGTCCTGGTGCACACCCACGTCCACGAACGCCCCGAACGCGGCGACATTCGTGACGACCCCCTCCAAGACCATCCCGGCGGCCAGATCGCCGATCTTCTCGACGCCCTCCTTGAAGGTGGCCGTCTTGAACGCGGGCCGCGGGTCGCGACCCGGCTTCTCCAGCTCCTTCAGGATGTCCGTGACCGTCGGCAGACCGAATTTCTCGTCCACGAAGTCGTCGGCGCGCAGCGACCGCAGCACGCTCGAGTTGCCGACCAGCGCAGCGACCTCGCCGCTCACCGCCTTCGCCATCCGCCGCACCACCGGGTACGCCTCCGGGTGCACGCTCGACGCGTCGAGCGGGTCGTCGCCCCGGATCCGGAGGAAGCCCGCGCACTGCTCGTACGCCTTCGGGCCCAGCCGCGCCACATCCTTCAGCGCCTTCCGGGACCGGAAGGGCCCGTTCGCGTCCCGGTGCGCGACGATGTTCTCGGCGAGGCCGGAGCCGATGCCCGAGACCCGCGAAAGCAACGGGGCGGACGCGGTGTTGACGTCGACGCCGACACCGTTCACACAGTCCTCGACGACCGCGTCCAGCGAGCGCGACAGCTTCACTTCCGACAGATCGTGCTGGTACTGGCCGACGCCGATCGACTTCGGGTCGATCTTCACGAGCTCGGCCAGCGGGTCCTGCAGACGCCGCGCGATCGACACCGCGCCGCGCAACGACACGTCCATGTCGGGGAGTTCCTGGGAGGCGAAGGCGGAGGCCGAGTAGACCGAGGCGCCCGCCTCGGACACCATCACCTTGGTGAGCTTCAGCTCCGGGTGCCTCTCGCACAGTTCACCGGCGAGCTTGTCCGTCTCGCGGGACGCCGTGCCGTTGCCGATCGCGATCAGGTCGACGGAGTGCTCCTTCGCCAGCCGCTCCAGCTTGGCCACGGACTCGTCCCACTTGTTCGCCGGGACGTGCGGGTAGATGACGTCCGTCGCGACGACCTTGCCGGTCGCGTCGACGACGGCCACCTTCACCCCGGTACGGAAACCGGGGTCGAGCCCCAGCGTGGCGCGCGTGCCGGCCGGCGCGGCGAGCAGCAGGTCGCGCAGGTTGGACGCGAAGACCCGTACCGCCTCGTCCTCCGCCGCCGTCCTCAGTCGCAGCCGCAGATCGATCCCGAGGTGGACGAGGATCCGGGTCCGCCACGCCCACCGCACCGTGTCGCCGAGCCACTTGTCGCCGGGGCGGCCCCGGTCGGCCACGCCGAAGCGCCGGGCGACCATGTTCTCGTACGTCGAAGGGCCCGGCTCGTCCGACGGCTCCTCCGGCTCCAGGACCAGGTCGAGCACGTCCTCCTTCTCGCCCCGGAGCATCGCGAGCACCCGGTGCGAGGGCAGCGCGGTGAACGGCTCGGCGAAGTCGAAGTAGTCGGCGAACTTCGCGCCGGCCTCCTCCTTGCCGTCCCGCACCTTCGCCGCCAGCCGCCCGCGCGACCACATGCGCTCACGCAGCTCGCCGATCAGGTCCGCATCCTCCGAGAAACGCTCGGTCAGGATCGCCCGGGCGCCCTCCAGCGCCCCTGCCGCGTCCGCGACGCCCTTGTCGGCGTCCACGAAGGCAGCCGCCGCGGCGAGCGGGTCGACCGACGGGTCGCCGAGCAGACCCTCGGCCAGCGGTTCGAGCCCCGCCTCCCGGGCGATCTGCGCCTTCGTCCGCCGCTTCGGCTTGAACGGCAGATAGATGTCCTCCAGACGGGCCTTGGTGTCGGCCGCCCGGATCTGCGCCTCCAGAGCCTCGTCCAGCTTGCCCTGCTCCCGTACGGACTCGAGGATCGCCGAACGTCGATCCTCCAGCTCCCGCAGATAGCGCAACCGCTCCTCGAGCGTGCGCAGCTGCGCGTCGTCGAGCATCTCGGTCGCTTCCTTGCGGTAGCGCGCGATGAACGGCACGGTCGACCCGCCGTCGAGCAGCTCGACGGCCGCCTTCACCTGCCGCTCGCGTACGCCGAGCTCCTCGGCGATCCTGCCTTCGATGGACGTCGTCACGGTTTCTACCGACTCGCCTTCTCGTACTGGCTGTGCTTACCGGGGGCCAGGGCACGCCGTGGTCCCTTCGCCAGCATTGTGCCGGGTGGTCGGGCGCCGTGTCGCCCGACCACCCCGTTTGTCGACCGACAGGCTCTCAGCCCTTGCCGATCAGATCCGCCGGGAACGCACCCGCCGAGGCCGCCGTGAGGAGGAATCCGCGCGCCAGCTCGGTGAGCCGTTCCACGCCCTCCGCTCCCAGATGCTCGTACGGTGCCAGGTCCATCCGGTCCGTGGTGTCCTCCAGCTCCGCCCGCAGCGCGACGCCCGCCTCCGTCAACTCGCCCTCGCCGTCCAGGAGTCCGCGCCCGCGCAGCCGTTCGGCCGCGTCCTCCCAGTCCGTGCGGCGCCAGCCGCGGGTGGCGAGCACCCAGCGCGGGGACATCCCCTTTCCGGTCGCGGTGTGGCTGACCAGGGCCTCGACCGGGTCGAGGCCGGCGGCGACGAGCGCGGCGAGATGGCCGTCACCGCGGTGTTCGCGCAGCAGCGTCCCGGCGTGCCAGTACGCCAGATGCGGCTGCTCCGGCACCGGCAGATCGGCGTGGGCGGCGTAGAGCGGCCGGGCGTGTCGCGTGCACGCCTCGGTGGCGCGCAGCGCCAGCCCCGCGGCCTCGGCCAGCTCGGGGGAGTCGATGATCTCCGGGCCGAGCAGCCGGCGCAGCGTCGTGTCCACGGCCCGCAGCCGGGCGTCGAGGACCGCCTGCGGCGAGGCGACGGACCACACCGCGGGGAGGTGCCGGGCGACGAGTTCGTGGTTGAAGTTGTAGAAGGTGGCGGTGACCGTACCGGGTCCGACGGCGCCGAGCGCCGCTCCGCGTGCGGCGAAGTAGGCGGCGTTCGAGTCGTGGATGCCGAGCTCTGCGAGCTCCTTGCCGAGGTCGGGGGAGAAGTAGACCGTCGAGTGCAGCGGGTTGATGGCGTTGTGGCAGCGGCGTCCGGCGCGCGGCGGCAGAGTACTCATGCCCGCACGTTACCGACTGGTCGGTACGCCCCGTAACCCCGGGGTCCGGCCCATTTTCGACCGGCACCGGCATGGCAGGAAAGGTGGGTTCTTCGTCATTGCAGCCATCTTCGCGGCCGCCCAGGATGGCAGACATGACGCAGCGATCCGTACTCGTCGTCCTCTTCGGCGGCGTTCAGAGTCTCGACGTGACCGGGCCCATGGAGGTCTTCGCCGGCGCTGCCCGCTTCCCGGACGTCACGTACGACCTCCGCACCGCCTCTCTCGACGGGGCACCGGTCCGCACGAGCGTCGGCCTCACCCTCGTTCCGGACGGCAGCCTCGGCGACGCCGAACCGCCCCACACCCTCCTCGTCCCCGGCGGCCAGGGCACCCGTCACCCCGATCCGGCACTCGTCGACTGGCTGCGCACCCAAGCCCCGCACGCCGAACGGCTGGTCTCGGTCTGTACGGGAGCGCTGCTCCTCGCCGCCGCCGGCCTCCTGGACGGGCACCGGGTGACCACCCACTGGGTGGTCGCCGAGCATCTCGCCCGCGCGTACCCGGATGTCGAGGTCGACCCGGACCCGATCTTCGTACGCGACGGGAAGCTGGCCACCTCCGCCGGTGTCACCGCGGGCATCGATCTCTCCCTCGCTCTCGTCGAGGAGGACTTCGGCAGGCAGGTGGCCCTCACCGTCGCCCGCCACCTCGTGGTCTTTCTCCGCAGACCCGGGAACCAGGCCCAGTTCAGCGCCCAGCTCACCGCACAGAGCGCACGCCGCGAGCCACTGCGCGAGGTCCAGCACTGGATCACCGAACACCCCGACGACGACCTCTCCGTCGACGCGCTCGCCGCCCGGGCCCGCCTCTCGCCCCGCCACTTCGCGCGCGCCTTCCAGACCGAGACGGGGATGACCCCCGGCCGGTACGTCGACCGTGTCCGGATCGAACACGCCAGGCGGCTGCTGGAGGACACCACCGACGGGGTCGCCGGGATCGCGCGCACCTGCGGGTACGGCACCCCGGAGGCGATGCGCCGTGCCTTCATCAAGACCCTCGGCACCGCCCCCGCCGAATACCGGCGCCGCTTCCGTCCCCAGCCCGTGACGAGCACGACCACCAGTGTCAACTGAAAGGACCACCATGCAGATCGCCATCGTCCTCTTCGACCGCTTCACGGCCCTCGACGCCGTCGGCCCCTACGAAATCCTCTCCCGCGCCCCCGGCGCCGAGACCGTCTTCGTCGCCGAGCGGACCGGTCCCGTGCGCAACGACAGCGGCAGCCTCGCGCTCGTCGCCGATCGGACCCTCGCCGACGTACCCGCCCCGGATGTGGTGATCGTCCCCGGCGGCCCCGGCCAGAGCGCCCAGATGGAGAACGAGACGCTGCTCGGCTGGCTGCGCGTCGCGGATGCGACCAGCACCTGGACGACCTCCGTCTGCACCGGCTCGCTGCTGCTCGCCGCGGCCGGTCTGCTGAAGGGGCGGCGCGCCACCTCGCACTGGCTCGCCCTGGACCTCATCAAGACCTTCGGAGCCGAGCCGACCGGCGAACGTGTCGTCATCGAGGGCAAGTACGTGACGGCCGCCGGTGTCTCGTCCGGCATCGACATGGGGCTCACCCTGCTCGGCCGGATCGCCGGCGACGAGCACGCCCAAGCCGTACAGCTGCTGACGGAGTACGACCCCCAGCCGCCGTACGACGCGGGGTCACCGGAGAAGGCTCCGGCCGCGCTCGTCGAGGAATTCCGCACCAAGAGCCGCTTCATCCTCCGATAGGGGATGGCCGCAAAGTACCGCCGGGGACGGCTGCGAAGCACCGTCGGCCGCCCGGAGGGAGTGGCCCGCCGCGGGCCGGGCGAGACTTTGCGGACACGCCCTGCCGGGATGTCCGGCGGATCCCGGCCGGCGCTCAGGTCGTCCAGGTGAAGTGCGGCGCCCGCCGCTCCAGGAAGGCGGCGACACCCTCCGCGGTGTCGCCGCTGCGGCGCGCCTGCTCCACCCAGTACGCGTCCCGGTCCTTCCGCCCCGTGGCGAACTCCTTCGCCGCCGCCTGTGTCAGCTGTGAGCGCGATGCCAGGATCCGTACGTACGCCTCCACCCGCTTGTCCAGCTCACCGGCCGGCAGCACCTCGTCCACCAGTCCGGTCCGCAGTGCCCGTTCCGTGCCGATCAATTCGCCGGAGAACAGCAGATGCTTTGCCGCGGCCGGTCCGATCAGCGAGACCAGCCGCCGGGTCGACGACGCGGCGTAGACGATCCCGAGCCTGGCCGGGGTGACGCCGAAGGACGCGCCCTCCTCGGCGAACCGCAGATCGCAGGCGGCCGCCAGCTGACTGCCGCCGCCCACACAGTAGCCGCGCACCGCGGCGAGCGTCGGCCGGGGGAAGGCGGCCAGGGCCTCCTCGGCCGCCACCGCCAGAGCCTGTGGATCGTACGCCGGGTCGCTCGCCCGGTCCCGCAGTGAGGAGATGTCCGCGCCCGCACAGAAGGTGCCCCCCGCGCCGGTCAGAACCAGGGCGCGCACGGCGGGGTCGGCGGCCGTCCGCTCCAGCAGTGCGGGCAGCGCCTGCCACATGGCGGCCGTCATGGCGTTGCGCTTGGCCGGGTTGCTGATCACGACGGTGGCGATGCCGTCCGCGACGGTGAGCTGCAGCTGCGGTTCCGTACGGTCCATGCGCCGGATGCTATCCGCACCGTTCGAACCTGTGATCAAGAAGGGGTTGCGAAGTCACCCACAGTGAGGAGCTGTCAGATGGGCGGTCCCGAACTCCAGGGCGGGAAACCGAGCCGCAGCTTCGGCGGGCTCGTCCTGCTCGGCGCCCTCCAGCTCCGTGCCCTTGTGGTCGTGGCGGGCCTGGACCGCGTGGCGACCGAGGCACTGCCGGACAAGCCCTCAGAAGAAGATCAGAACCAGTCCGAGAACTGACGCTGTCATACTCATTCGAAAAAATTCTGTCGATAGAGGTCGATTTCTGTTCAGTAGCACGGTCCGGGCCGACTACTCCCCGCACTCTGTACTTCGACGTGCAGTGACTGTCGAGTCGAGAGCGGGTGCGGGAACTATGGAGAGCCGCGGGAGTGTCCCCGCCAGGCCCGTGCCGTACGAGGGAGTCTGGCGGTTCACCGCGCCGGCCGTCGACGTCTCCGTACCGCAGGCCCGGCACGCCGTACGCGATCTGCTGAACCGCCAGGGCGTGCCCATGGACGAGGGCATCACCCAGGGCCTGCTGCTCATCGTCTCCGAGCTGGTCACCAACGCCGTGAAGCACGCCGCTCTGCTCTCCCCGGAGCTCGCGGTCGAGGTGGCCGTCGGTGCCGAATGGGTCAGAGTCTCCGTCGAGGACAACCACCCGTACCGGCCCACGGCGCTGGAAACGGACTACGCGCAGACGGGCGGGCGCGGGCTGCTGTTGGTCCGGGAGATCACGAACGAGGCGGGTGGCACCTGCGATGTGGAGCACACCGCAGGCGGCGGAAAGATCATCTGGGCGGCACTGCCGCTGACCCCGTTCCTCTGACCCCCCGCCCGTCCCGCGCCCGCCGTTCGGTTCGCCGCTACCAGCCCGCGGACGGGCCGGTCAGCTCCCTGATCGCCGGGCGCGCGGCATCGAGCACCGTCATGAACCACGCCGAGAACGGTGCCTCGGCATGCCGCTTCGCCAGTTCGTCGGCGGCCACGAACGCCGTCTCGCCGATCTCCTCCGGGTCCGGCTGCAGCTCCGCCTGCGCCATGCCGACGAAGAGGTGGTTGAACTCCTGCTCCACCAGGCCCGATGCCGGGTCGGGGTGGTTGTAGCGGACGGTGCCCGCCTCGGCCAGCAGCGAGGGCGAGATCCCGAGCTCCTCGTACGTACGCCGGGCGGCGGCGGTGAAGGGTGCCTCGCCCGGGTACGGGTGGCCGCAGCAGGTGTTCGACCAGACACCGGGGGAGTGGTACTTGCCGAGCGCCCGGCGCTGCAGCAGCAGTCTGCCCTGCTCGTCGAAGAGGAACACGGAGAACGCCCGGTGCAGTTGACCAGGTGCCTGGTGGGCGGCGAGCTTCTCCGCCGTGCCGATGGTGGTGCCGTTCTCGTCGACCAGTTCGAGCATGATCGCTTCTGCTGTGCCGTTCGACGAGCTGTTCGCCGCGGTGGCTGGTGTGGTCGGCATACCCATCCTTCGCTATGGTCCCCGGCCTGGTGCGCCGGTACCCTCGAGTCTGCTCAAGTCTGCCGTACAAAAGCGGCTTGTCCGTACTTCGGGTCCTGGCATGTCCGGCCCCGCCGCACCTGGTGGATGCGGCGGGACCGGACGGCACGTCAGATCCCGAATGCCGCCGGATACTGGATCGTGCCCGTCGGCACGGGCATGGAATCGTCGAGGACCAGAGCCATCATCGCCTCGTCCGGCACCTCGAAGCCCGCCCGGATCCCGAACCGGGACGCCGGTACGAAGCCGAACCGCGGGTAGTAGTCGGGATGCCCGAGCACCAGGACGAGTGACTCGCCCCGCAGCCGGGCCGCGTCCAGCACGGCCCGCACCACCGCCTGACCCGCGCCCTGCCGCCGGTGGTCCGGGGCCGTCGCCACGGGGGCCAGTGCGAGCGCCGGTGCGTCACCCACCCGGCACCGGGTCAGCAGGGCGTACGCCGCGATGTCCCCGGTCCCTCCGGTTTCCCGTGCCACGTAGGACAGGCCGGGCAGCCAGGCCTGCGGATCGGTGCGCAGCGCGTCGACGAGACGGGCCTCGTCCGGAGTCGGAAAGGCTGCCGCATTGACCGCGTGCACCGCATCGATGTCCGCCGCCGTCTCCGGCCGGGTGGTCCAGCGGGGGTCGGCGGGGCGCAGGACGTACGCGGCATAGCCGTACTCCGTACCGTGGTCGCGGCGCATGACCAGTTCCTCCCGCGTGGACGCGAGCGCCCACGCCATGCCGGGCGCCGACGGATCGGCGGCCGCGACCTTCTCGGCGAGCGGCACGTAGTACTCGTCCCAGTCGCTCTCGGGCTGCACCCGCACCCCGAGGACGTGATAGCCCGCCGCGACGGCCCGCGCCGTCTGTGCGGACACCGGGAGCATCGGGCCGTCCTGGTCCCAGAAGGCGCGCGCCTCGTCCGACGGCGCGTCCGTCGTCCAGACGCAGTGGCTGACCACCAAGGAGCCGCCCGGGGCGAGCAGCCGCTTCCAGTCCCGCAGCGCGGTGTCGAAGCCGATGATGTACGCGGACCCCTCGGCCCAGACCAGATCGAACGACGCGTCCGCGAAGTCCGGGGTACCCGGGCCGGAAAGCCTGCCCATGTCGGCGTGGACAGTACGGATCCGGTCGCCGAGCCCGCGCGCCTCGGCGGACGCGCGCAGCTCGTCGAGGAACGGCTGATGGGTGTCGACGGCCGTCACCTCGGCGCCGGCTTCGGCGGCGAGCAGCAGCGCGGCACGGCCGGGACCGCAGCCCAGATCGAGGACGCGCGGACGCCGCGGCAGCAGACCGGTGCGGGCCAGCATCCACCGGGTGGTGGCGTCGGAGCCTGGGCTCTGCCGGGGCAGGTGGTGGTGCAGGGAGAAGAACGCCTCGTAACGGGCGGTGTGATCGTTGTCGGTCAACGTGGGAAACCCTTGAGTGAGAGGGTTCCGGCCAACGTGGCGACTCGGCGTGCCTGAGTCGGGGCGCTAGCCGGGAACCCGGGAGCTGAAGAAGGACCGGATGCTGCGCCGGGCAGGCGCCGTCGCGACGGTCATCAACCTCAGCTCCTCTCTCAGGCAAGGGGAGGCACGCATGCCTCTGCGCAGGACCCTACACCCGCGCCCGGGCGGCAGTTCGGGCACCGCGCTGAATCGCCGTTCAGTGACAGAGCTTGGCCTCGTGCTCCGCGTGCCCGCTCGGCTCCAGCTGGAACGTGCAGTGCTCGACGTCGAAGTGGTCGCCGAGACAGCCCTGCAGCTCGTGCAGCAGCTTCTCGTGCCCCATCGAGTCGAGCAGCTCCTGTTGCACCACCACATGGGCGGAGAGCACCGGCATCCCCGAAGTGATGGTCCAGGCATGCAGGTCATGGACGTCCAGCACCCCGGGCAGGGCGGTGATGTGGGCCCGTACCTCGCCCATGTCGACGCCCTTGGGGGCCGACTCCAGCAGCACATTGAGCGTCTCCCGGAGCAGCTTGACCGTACGGGGGACGATCATCAGGCCGATCAGCAGCGAGGCGATCGGGTCGGCGGCCTGCCAGCCAGTGGCCAGGATGATGCCGGCCGAGACCAGCACGGTGACTGAGCCGAGCGCGTCCGCGAGCACCTCCAGATAGGCGCCGCGCACATTGAGGCTGTCCTTCTGTCCGCGCATCAGCAGCGACAGGGAGACCATGTTGGCCACCAGGCCGACGAGGGCGAAGACGATCGTCAGCCCGCCCCGGGTCTCGGTGGGCGTGATGAAGCGCTCGACCGCTTCGTAGAGCAGATAGCCGCCCACGCCGAGCAGCAGCAGGCAGTTGACCAGCGCGGCGAGGATCTCGGCCCGGGCGTAGCCGAAGGTCCGGTTGAGCCCGGCCGGCTTGTTGGCGAAGTGGATCGCCAGCAGCGCCATGCCAAGACCCAGCGCATCGGTCGCCATGTGGGCGGCGTCGGCGATCAGTGCGAGCGAGTCGGAGAGCAGACCACCGATGATCTCGACGACCATCACGGTGAGTGTGATGCACAGCGCGATGCGCAGCCGTCCCTTGTACGCGGCGGCCGCGGTGCCGGTGGGCGGCGGCCCGCCGTGCGAGTGCCCGTGATCGTGCCCAGCCCCCATGGGGACGCCTCCGGTCGTCTTGCGGATCCGGACCCGTATCGGCCCGAGAAGGCCAGTGAACTACGGGTAGGGGGTATCGGGCAACACGGCACTGAACACCGTTGTCATGTGCCCTGACCTGCGGAAACGATGGCAGGTCAGGGGCGGTGCAGCGTTCAGGAGCGGATCAGGAGGTGACTGCCTCGGGGTGGCGCAGGCACCAGCCCTCCCATGCCGACTCGACCATGTCCCGCACCCCGCGCCGGGCCGTCCAGCCCAGCTCCTCGGACATCCGGGCGGCGGAGGCGACGGCCCTGGCCGCGTCACCGGGCCGGCGCGGCCCTGTCTCCGGCTCGATCCGGTGGCCGGTGACCTCGCCCACCAGATCGGCGAGCTCGTGCACCGAGACGCCCTTGCCGCGGCCGATGTTCACGGTCAGGTCACCGGGGCCACCCTGCTCGGCGAGTCTGCGGGCCACCGCGAGATGCGCGTCGGCGAGATCGGCGACGTGGATGTAGTCGCGGACGCAGGTCCCGTCCGGCGTCGGATAGTCGTCGCCGAAGATCCGGGGGGCCTCGCCGCGGGTCAGTCGGTCGAAGAACATCGGAATGACATTGAAGACGCCCGTGTCCGAGAGTTCCGGCTCGGCCGCTCCCGCCACATTGAAGTACCGCAGGCAACCGGTGGACAGGGAGTGCGCCCGCCCGGTCGCCCGGACCAGCCACTCCCCGGCGAGCTTGGTCTCACCGTACGGATTGATCGGGGCACAGGGAGTCTCCTCGGTGATGAGATCCACGTCCGGTACCCCGTACACGGCGGCCGAGGAGGAGAAGAGGAAGCTCCGCACACCCGCCGCGACCACGGCCTCCAGCAGGACGGTCAGCCCCGACACGTTCTCCCGGTAGTAGTGCAGCGGCTTCTCGACGGACTCGCCCACCTGTTTCTTCGCTGCGAGATGCACCACACCCGTCACCGCGTGCCTGGCGAGCGTGCGGTCGAGCAGCGCGCGGTCGGCGGCCGAGCCGCGGATCAGCGGTACATCGGCCGGGATCCGGTCGCGGATACCGGTCGAGAGGTCGTCGAGCACGACCACCCGCTCCCCGGCAGCCGCCATGGCCCGCACCACATGTGCCCCGATATATCCCGCTCCGCCTGTGATCAGCCATGTCATACCCGTCAGCCTAGGTCTATGCCGCGGCGGTGCGTGAGCCGACGCGGAGCCCGGTACCCCCGCGGTTTGTGAGCCGGGGCCGGGATCGACGATGATGATCGCGGGCGGCGCCGCATGATGCCGGTCCGCCCCGAACGGAGCACAAACGGGCAGTGAACTCCCGCTTCCGTTCATCCGATAGCCTCTGCCGACGTGCCGCCGGCCCGTATCCGGGCCGCATTGTCGCGCGCCGACCCTGTCAGCACCAAGGAGTGAGTTCGTCTGTCGACCGCCATCCTCACCGGTGCACCGGTACCCGGATCGTCGCTCGCGGACGATCTGAGGTCGCTGGGCTTCGACGTGCAGACCGCCGCTGATGTCACCGAGGCCGCCGAGCTGCTTTCCGCGGCTCCCGCCGACGCCCGCGTCGCGCTCGTCGATCCCCGCTTCGTCGGACACGTCCACGCCCTCCGGCTCGGACTGACCGACCCCCGCTTCCCCGCCGCCACCGTCCCCGGTGCGCTCACCGCACAGCCGGAGGCGCGCCCCGCGCTCGTCCGCGCCCTGCGCAGCGCCACCACGGCCATCGGTGCGGGCGTCCCCCTGGGACGGGCCGGCGGCGCGGACACCGTGCCCGTCACCGACCGCACCGTGCCGGGCCGCCTCGCCGTCGCGCTGGAGGCCGAGGGCACCGCCGTGCAGCGCCCGGAGCTCGGCTCGCTCGTCGCGGCCGTCCCCGTCGACCAGGCCGCCCGCGTCACCGCCCAGTCCGCTGTGGACGCGGTCGACGACGAAGCGGTACGCCTGCGCAGCGCCGTGAAGGCCCGCGACGGCTTCTTCACCACCTACTTCATCAGCCCGTACTCGCGCTACATCGCCCGCTGGTGCGCGCGCCGCGGCCTCACCCCGAACCAGGTCACCACCGCCTCCCTGCTCACCGCGCTGATCGCGGCGGGCTGCGCGGCGACCGGCAGCCGCGGCGGGTACATCGCCGCGGGACTGCTGCTGCTCTTCTCCTTCGTCCTGGACTGCACCGACGGGCAGCTCGCCCGCTACTCGCTGCAGTACTCGACGATGGGCGCCTGGCTGGACGCCACGTTCGACCGGGCCAAGGAGTACGCGTACTACGCGGGCCTCGCCCTCGGCGCGGCCCGGGGCGGCGACGACGTATGGGCGCTCGCCCTCGGCGCGATGGTGCTGCAGACCTGCCGTCATGTCGTCGACTTCTCGTTCAACGAGGCCAACCACGACGCGGTCGCCAATTCGAGCCCGACGGCAGCCCTCTCCGACAAGCTCGACAGCGTCGGCTGGACGGTCTGGCTGCGCCGGATGATAGTGCTGCCGATCGGCGAGCGCTGGGCGATGATCGCTGTGCTGACCGCGGTGACTACCCCGCGGATCGTTTTCTACGCTCTGCTGATCGGCTGCTCCGTCGCCGCCTGCTACACCACCGCCGGTCGCCTGCTGCGCTCGCTGCCCCGTAAGGCACAGCGCACCGACCGGGCCGCCCAGGCGCTCGCCGACCTCGCGGACTCCGGGCCGCTGGCCGGCCTCGTCGCGGCGAGGGGACCCCGCATCCGGGGCGGATGGGCCGCCCCGGTGGTGGCCCTCGTTGGTGCGGCCGCCCTGATCAGCGCCGTTCTGCTGCAGCCGTTCGGCAGTCGCCAGATGATCGTCGCCGCGGTGTTCTACGCGGTCTGCTCCGGCGTCGCCGTCGCCCGCCCCCTCAAGGGCGCACTCGACTGGCTCGTGCCCCCGATATTCCGGGCGGCGGAGTACTGCACGATCCTCGCTCTGGCCGCCCGCAGTGATGTCGACCAAGCCCTTCCTGCGGCTTTCGGACTGATTTCGGCCGTCGCCTACCATCACTACGACACGGTGTACCGCATTCGCGGGGGCACTGGCGCGCCGCCCCAGTGGCTGGTGCGATCGATCGGTGGGCACGAGGGCCGGACCCTGGTGGTGGCCGTACTCGCCGCCGTACTCACTCAGCATTCAGGTTTCACCGTGGCACTCACCGCTTTCGCGGTGGCCGTGGCCGTGGTGGTGCTTGCCGAGTCCATCCGCTTCTGGGTGTCCTCCGGAGCACCTGCCGTTCACGACGAAGGAGAACCCGCATGATCGGCCTCGTACTCGCAGCCGGTGCAGGACGGCGTCTGCGCCCCTACACCGACACGCTTCCGAAGGCCCTCGTGCCGGTCGACGGCGAGAAGACCGTGCTCGACCTGACGCTCGCCAACTTCGCGGAGATCGGCCTCACCGAGGCCGCGATCGTCGTCGGCTACCGCAAGGAGGCCGTGTACGACCGCAAGGCCGAGCTGGAGGCGAAGTACGGCCTGACGCTCACCCTTGTCGACAACGACAAGGCCGAGGAGTGGAACAACGCCTACTCCCTGTGGTGTGCCCGTGAGGTCCTGAAGCGGGGCGTCATCCTCGCCAACGGCGACACCGTGCACCCGGTGTCCGTGGAGAAGACGCTCCTCGCCGCCCGCGGCGACGGGCAGAAGATCATCCTTGCCCTCGACACGGTGAAGAACCTCGCCGACGAGGAGATGAAGGTCATCACCGACGGCGACAAGGGCGTCCAGCGGATCACCAAGCTGATGGACCCGACCACGGCGACCGGCGAGTACATCGGCGTCACCCTGATCGAGCCCGAGGCCGCAGAGGAGCTCGCCGACGCCCTGAAGGCGACGTTCGAGCGCGACCCCGACCTCTACTACGAGGACGGCTACCAGGAGCTCGTCAACCGCGGCTTCACCGTCGACGTGGCCCCCATCGGCGAAGTGACGTGGGTCGAGATCGACAACCACGACGACCTCGCGAAGGGCCGTGAGATCGCGTGCCAGTACTGACCCGACTCATCCCGTCCCCGGTCGTCGTCGACATCCGCGGTGGCGCCCTGGACGACCTGGCCGGCCTTCTCGCCGACCAGCGGATCTCCTCCTCCGGCAAGCTCGCCGTCGCGATCAGCGGCGGCTCGGGCCGGGTCCTGCGCGAGCGGCTGTCCCCGGTGCTGCCGGGCGCCCACTGGTATGAGGTCGCCGACGGCACGATCGACTCCGCCGTGCGGCTCGCCGACGAGATCAAGGGCAACCGGTACGACGCCGTGGTCGGCCTCGGCGGCGGCAAGATCATCGACGTGGCGAAGTACGCCGCGGCGCGCGTCGGCATGCCGATGGTCGCGGTTGCGACGAACCTCTCGCACGATGGTCTCTGCTCGCCCGTGGCGACCCTGGACAACGACAACGGACGGGGCTCGTACGGGGTCCCCACCCCGATCGCCGTCGTCATCGATCTCGACGTCATCCGCGAGGCGCCCGCCCGCTTCGTCCGCTCCGGCATCGGCGACGCGGTCTCCAACATCTCCTGCGTGGCCGACTGGGAGCTCGCCCACGACGTCAAGGGCGAGGAGATCGACGGGCTGGCGGCCGCCATGGCCCGGCAGGCGGGTGAGGCCGTGCTGCGCCACCCCGGCGGGGTCGGCGACGACGCCTTCCTGAAGGTGCTCGCCGAGGGCCTGGTGCTCACCGGCATCTCCATGTCGGTCGCCGGGGATTCCCGGCCGGCCTCGGGCGCCTGCCACGAGATCAACCACGCCTTCGACCTGCTGTACCCCAAGCGCGCTGCCAGCCACGGCGAGCAGGTCGGCCTCGGCGCCTGCTTCGCCATGTATCTGCGAGGTGCGCGCGAGGAGTCGCTGCTCATGGTGACCACCCTGCGCCGGCACGGGCTGCCGGTCCTGCCCGAAGACATCGGATTCACCGCCGACGAGTTCGTCCAGGCCGTCGACTACGCCCCGCAGACACGTCCGGGACGCTTCACGATCCTCGAACACCTCAACCTGTCCACCGACCAGATCAGGGACGCGTACGCCGACTATGCCAAGACCATCAGTAGCTGAACTCCGTCCGGTCGTTCACCCGGAAGGTGTGAAGGACCGGCGCAGCGGTGAACACTGGGCCGGGCGCATGTACATGCGGGAGATCTCGCTGCACATAGACCGGTACCTGGTGAACACCAAGATCACGCCGAACCAACTGACCTACCTGATGACGGTCTGCGGTGTCCTCGCCGCCCCGGCCCTGCTGGTGCCCGGGATCGCGGGCGCCGTCCTCGGGGTGGTGATGGTCCAGCTCTATCTGCTGCTCGACTGCATCGACGGCGAGATCGCCCGTTGGAAGAAGCAGTTCTCGCTCGGCGGCGTCTACCTGGACCGCGTCGGCGCCTACCTCTGCGACGCCGCGGTGCTGGTCGGCTTCGGCCTGCGCGCGGCTCATCTGTGGGGCTCCGGGCGGATCGACTGGCTGTGGGCCTTCCTCGGCACCCTCGCCGCCCTCGGTGCTGTCCTGATCAAGGCCGAGACCGACCTCGTCGGCGTCGCCCGTCACCAGGGCGGACTGCCGCCTGTCAAGGAGGCGGCGTCGGAGCCGCGCTCGTCCGGTCTGGCACTGGCCCGCAAGGCCGCCGCGGCGCTGAAGTTCCACCGCCTGGTGCTCGGGATCGAGGCATCCCTGCTGATCCTGGTCCTGGCGGTCCTGGACGCGGTCAGGGGCGACCTGTTCTTCTCCCGGCTCGGCGTCGCCGTGCTGGCCGGTATCGCCCTCGTACAGACGCTGCTGCACCTGGTGTCGGTTCTGGCGTCGAGCAGGCTGAAGTGAGCACCCCCATGAAGCTCGGCGCGGTCATCATCACGATGGGCAACCGTCCTGACGAACTGCGCGCCCTCCTCGATTCGGTCGCCAAGCAGGACGGCGACCGGATCGAGGTGGTGGTCGTCGGCAACGGCGCCCCGGTCCCGGACGTCCCCGCGGGTGTACGGACCGTCGAGCTCCCCGAGAACCTCGGCATCCCCGGCGGCCGCAACGTCGGCATCGAGGCGTTCGGCCCGTCCGGCGCCGACGTCGACGCGCTGCTCTTCCTCGACGACGACGGACTGCTGCCGCTGACCGACACCGCCGAGCTGTGCCGGCAGGCGTTCGAGCAGGACCCGAAGCTGGGGATCATCAGCTTCCGGATCGCCGACCCGGACACCGGCGTGACCCAGCGCCGCCACGTGCCACGGCTGCGCGCCGCCGACCCGATGCGCTCGTCGCGGGTGACGACCTTCCTGGGCGGCGCCAATGCCGTCCGTACCCAGGTCCTCTCCGAGGTCGGCGGGCTGCCGGGCGACTTCTTCTACGCGCACGAGGAGACGGATCTCGCCTGGCGGGCACTGGACTCCGGCTGGATGATCGACTACCGCGCGGACATGGTCCTCAACCACCCGACCACCGCCCCGTCCCGGCACGCGGTCTACCACCGCATGGTGGCCAGGAACCGGGTCTGGCTGGCGCGCCGCAACCTGCCCGCGCCCCTGGTCCCCGTCTATCTCGGCGTCTGGCTGCTGCTGACGCTGCTCCGCAAGCCCTCGGGCCCCGCCCTGAAGGCATGGTTCGGCGGCTTCCGGGAAGGCTGGACCAAGCCCTGCGGACCGCGCCGTCCGATGAAGTGGCGCACGGTATGGCGGCTGACCAGACTCGGCCGACCTCCCGTGATCTGAGAAGCTCTCCTCTGAGAGCATGAGGCGTATTTTTTTCTTACGGGACCTGTCCGCCTGAACCGCGACCGCGACTGGCTGCGCATCTTGAATACGAGAGTTTCATCTGGTGAGTGACACAACCCATGACGGTGCGGTCGCGCTGAGCACCCCGCCATCCGCCGACGACGGCCTGAGTGCCGCCGCACTGGCAGGCAAGTACGGCCTGACGGTGAGCGGCGCCCGGCCCGGGCTGTTCGAGTACGTCCAGCAGCTCTGGGGCCGCCGCCACTTCATCATGGCGTTCTCCCGCGCCAAGCTGACCGCCCAGTACAGCCAGGCCAAGCTCGGCCAGCTGTGGCAGGTGGCCACGCCGCTGCTCAACGCCCTGGTCTACTACTTGATCTTCGGGCTGATCCTGGGCACCAGGAAGGGCATGACCCAGGAGGTCTTCATCCCCTTCCTGGTGACGGGCGTCTTTGTCTTCACCTTCACGCAGAGCTCGGTGACCGCGGGCGTACGGGCGATCTCGGGCAACCTCGGACTGGTCCGAGCCCTGCACTTCCCCCGCGCGTCGCTGCCCATCTCGTTCTCGCTGCAGCAGCTCCAGCAGCTGCTGTTCTCGATGATCGTGCTGGCGGTCGTGGCGATCGGCTTCGGCAGCTACCCGTCGCTCTCCTGGCTGCTGATCGTTCCCGCGCTGGTCATGCAGTTCGTCTTCAACACCGGCCTGGCCCTGATCATGGCCCGGCTCGGCAGCAAGACCCCTGACCTCGCCCAGCTGATGCCGTTCATCATGCGCACCTGGATGTACGCGTCCGGTGTCATGTTCTCCATCCCGGTCATGCTCAAGGACAAGCCGGAGTGGATCGCGAGCGTGCTGCAGTACAACCCGGCGGCGATCTACATGGACCTGATCCGCTTCGCGCTGATCGACGGCTACGGCTCCGAGAACCTGCCGCCGCACGTCTGGATCGTCGGGCTTGCCTGGTCGGCCTTCATCGGCCTCGCGGGCTTTGTGTACTTCTGGAAGGCAGAGGAACGGTACGGCCGTGGCTGAGGACAACACTTCGGGGCGCATCCCCACCGTCATCGCCGACGATGTGCACATCGTGTACCGGGTCAACGGCGCCGGCGGAGGCAAGGGCAGTGCCACCGCGGCGCTGAGCCGGATACTGCGCCGCGGCAAGGGCGAGGCGCGCGGAGTCCGGAAGGTCCACGCCGTCCGCGGTGTCTCCTTCACCGCCTACCGGGGCGAGGCCATCGGCCTCATCGGCACCAATGGCTCCGGCAAGTCGACCCTGCTGCGGGCCATCGCCGGTCTCCTGCCGACCGAGCACGGCAAGGTGTACACGGACGGACAGCCGTCGCTGCTCGGCGTGAACGCGGCGCTGATGAGCGATCTGACCGGCGAGCGGAACGTGGTGCTCGGCGGGCTCGCGATGGGCATGACGCGTGAGGAGATCCGCGAGCGCTACCAGGGGATCGTCGACTTCTCGGGCATCAATGAGAAGGGCGACTTCATCACCCTCCCCATGCGGACGTACTCCTCCGGTATGGCCGCCCGGCTCCGGTTCTCCATCGCCGCCGCCAAGAACCACGACGTCCTCATGATCGACGAGGCGCTGGCCACCGGTGACCGCAAGTTCCAGATCCGCTCCGAGAAGCGCATCCGCGAGCTGCGCAAGGAGGCGGGCACGGTCTTCCTGGTCAGCCACAGCAACAAGTCCATCAGGGACACCTGCGACCGGGTGCTCTGGCTGGAGAAGGGCGAGCTGCTGATGGACGGCCCGACCGACGAGGTCCTCAAGGCGTACGAGCGGGAGACCGGGAAGTAGGCCCTCCGCCGTCCCCCTCACGGAAGCGGCCTCCGCCGGAGCATTCCGGCGGAGGCCGCTGCCATGTCCGGATCGTGGGCATCCGGTGCGCGTGCGCCGGGCTCTGCGCCACGCCAGGGACGATCTCCTCCCGCCGGATGACGTCAATTTCCTTGCGCACGGGGAAGGTTGGCGGGAAAGGCTGCGTTGTTGAAGTGCGGACCGCACCCGGGCGTATGGCTGAGCGTTGTACAACGTAAGCTGTAGCGGTGCTGATTCGTGGCAAGTGGGGCGATACCGCCTGGGAGTACCGATCCTAGACGGTCCTCCGCACTCGGGAGAGCGGGCGGCGTGTCCGGAATGGGATGTTTTGGGTCAGCAGTGTAGAACGGGAGATGTGACGGCAATGACGGAAAATCTCCAGCTCCGAGGTGTATATGCCGTCCCCCCGCCGGGCGGTCCGTGGTGACTCGTACCCGGCAGGCGCGCCATGACGCCGCCTTCCCCGCCACGCTCGACAAGGCCGCGGACGAGAACTTTCCTGTGGCCCCGTTCTTTCTGCCGCGCGCGTGGCGTAACGATCTGATGGCCGTGTACGGATACGCCCGTCTCGTCGACGACATCGGCGACGGCGATCTCGCCCCCGGTGGCGCCGATGCCCGCCACCTCGGACTCGATCCGGCACAGACCGATGACCGGCTGGCGATGCTCGACGCCTTCGAGGCCGATCTGCACCGCGTGTTCGACCCCGCGGGCGACGGCCCGCGCCACCCGCTGCTCCGCGCACTGCGCCCCACCGTGCGGCGCTGCGCGCTCACCCCCGAACCGTTTCTCGGGCTCATCGAGGCGAACCGGCAGGACCAGAAGGTCCGGCGGTACGGGACGTACGAGGAACTGCTCGCCTACTGCGAGCTCTCCGCCAATCCCGTCGGCCGGCTGGTCCTCGGGATCACCGGGACCGCGAGCACCGAGCGGATCCGCCGCTCCGACGCCGTCTGCACCGCCCTGCAGATCGTCGAGCACCTCCAGGACGTCACCGAGGACCTCGGTCGCGACCGGATCTATCTGCCGGCCGAGGACATGGCCCGGTTCCATGTCACCGAGGCCGACCTCGCAACCCCCTCCGGGGGCGCATCGGTGCGCGCACTGGTTGCATACGAAGCAGAACGCGCCCGGAACCTGCTGAATGAAGGCACCCCCCTCGTGGGTAGCGTCCACGGCAGGCTCAAGCTGCTTCTCGCCGGATTTGTGGGAGGGGGGCGCGCCGCCCTCACCGCGATCGCGGCCGCCGGGTTCGACGTACTGCCCGGACCGCCCAAGCCCACCAAGCCCAGCCTGCTGCGCGAGGTGGGAGTTGTCTTGCGAAGAGCGCGTAGAGAGGGGTGAGCCGGACCGTGGAGGGACAGACGACGTACATGTCGGCGCCGGTACAGGCCGCATACAGTTACTGCGAGGCCGTCACCGGACAGCAGGCGCGTAACTTCGCGTACGGAATCAGGCTGCTGCCCACCGAGAAGCGGCAGGCCATGTCGGCGTTGTACGCCTTCTCCCGCCGGGTCGACGACATCGGCGACGGAGAGCTGGACCGGGAGACCAAGCGGACCCGGCTGGAGGGCACCCGCACACTCCTGGACCGGATCCGGGACGGCGCGGTCGAGGAGGACGACACCGACCCGGTGGCTGTCGCGCTCGCCGACGCCGCACGTCGGTTTCCGCTGCCGCTCGGTGGGCTCGACGAGCTGATCGACGGCGTGCTGATGGACGTGCGCGGCGCGACGTACGAGACGTGGGACGACCTCAAGGTCTACTGCCGGTGTGTCGCCGGAGCCATCGGGCGGCTCAGCCTGGGCGTCTTCGGGACGGAACCGGGTGCGCCCGGCGCGGACCGGGCCGCGGAGTACGCCGACACGCTCGGCCTCGCCCTGCAGCTCACCAACATCCTCCGCGACGTCCGCGAGGACGCGGGCAACGGGCGTACGTATCTGCCGTCCGACGACCTTGCCAAATTCGGTTGCTCGGCCGGCTTCCACCGGGCCACACCGCCGCCGGGCTCCGACTTCGCGGGGCTGGTCCACTTCGAGGTCCGGCGCGCCCGTGCCCTCTTCGCCGAGGGCTACCGGCTGCTGCCGATGCTGGACCGCCGCAGCGGCGCCTGCGTCGCCGCCATGGCCGGTATCTACCGGCGGCTGCTCGACCGGATCGAGCGCGACCCGGAGGCGGTGCTGCGCGGCCGGGTCTCGCTGCCGGGCCACGAGAAGGCGTATGTCGCGGTGCGTGGACTGTCGGGTCTGGACGCGCGGTACATTTCCCGCCGGACGGCCCGGGGGCGTGTCTGATGCGTATCGCGGACAACTCACGCAACATGTGCATCACGGACAACCGGTCTCTTCGGCGGGCAACCCTCCGACGGGATGACGCGTCCCTGACTGAAACGACGTGCCTGACCGACATGACCAGCCCAGCCGGTTCGACCCGGCGGAAACGGAGGGGGGACGCATGACCGACGAGGCCCTGCGCTCCTCCCGCGCCGTCGTGATCGGCGGCGGACTCGCCGGCATCACCGCGGCCCTCCGCCTTGCCGACGCCGGGCTTGACGTGACCCTGCTCGAAGGACGGCCCCGGCTCGGGGGACTCGCCTTCTCCTTCCGTCGCGGCGAACTGACGGTCGACAACGGGCAGCATGTCTATCTGCGTTGCTGCACCGCCTACCGCTGGTTCCTCGACCGGGTCGACGGCGCCCGTCTGGCGCCCCTGCAAAACCGTTTGGACGTGCCCGTTCTCGACGTCGGACGCTCTTCGGGGCCCCGGCTCGGACGGCTGCGCCGCAATGCGCTTCCCGTCCCGTTCCACCTCGCCGCCGGACTCGCCGGCTATCCGCACCTCTCGCTCGCCGAACGGGCGTCCGTCGGACGTGCCGCGCTGGCACTCGGCCGCCTCGACCCGGACGACCCGGCGCTCGACACCATCGACTTCGGCAGCTGGCTGGCCCGGCACGGACAGTCCCCGCGCACCATCGAGGCCCTCTGGGACCTGGTCGGCGTCGCCACACTCAACGCCACCGCACCGAACTCCTCGCTGGCCCTCGCCGCGAAGGTCTTCAAGACCGGACTTCTTTCCGAGCCCGGCGCCGCCGACATCGGCTGGGCGAGCGTGCCGCTCGGCGAGGTCCACGACACGCTGGCCCGCAAGGCGCTCGACTCCGCAGGCGTACGGACCGAGCTGCGCACCAAGGCCGACAGCCTCTCCCGTACCGAGGACGGACGCTGGAACGTCGACACGGGCGCCGAACGGATCGAGGCGGACACCGTCGTCCTCGCCGTCCCCCAGCGGGAGACCCACGGGCTGCTGCCCGAGGGCGCACTCGACGCGCCGGGCAGGCTGCTCGACATCGGCACCTCGCCGATCCTCAATGTGCACGTCGTCTACGACCGCAAGGTGCTGCGCCGCCCCTTCTTCGCCGCACTCGGCTCCCCGGTCCAGTGGGTCTTCGACCGTACGGACGCCTCCGGACTCACCGGGCCCGGGCAGTACCTCGCGATCTCCCAGTCCGCGGCCGACGACGAGATCGACCTGCCCGTCGCCGAACTGCGCCGTCGCTACCTGCCCGAACTGGAGCGGCTGCTCCCCGCCGCCCGCGGAGCCGGCATCAGGGACTTCTTCGTCACCCGGGAGCGTACGGCGACTTTCGCCCCCGCCCCCGGCGTCGGCCGGCTGCGCCCCGGGACCCGCACTCGTACCCCCGGCCTCCTTCTGGCCGGAGCATGGACGGCCACGGGCTGGCCCGCGACGATGGAGGGCGCTGTCCGCAGCGGGTTCAACGCCGCCGGCGCGGCGCTCTCCTCGCTCGGCCGCACCCATGAACATCCGCTGCAGGAGGCGGCATGAGCAGTACCACCGGAACAAGAGGAGAGTCAGTGACCCCGGCGAATCCGGCTTTCGACACCGTGGCAGACACCGCGGACGTCACCGCGCTTCTGGAGCGCGGACGGGCCATGTCCGCTCCGGTGCTCCGGGCCGCCGTTGACCGGCTCGCACCGCCCATGGACACCGTCGCCGCCTACCACTTCGGCTGGATCGACGCTCAGGGCCGCCCCGCCGACGGCGACGGCGGCAAGGCCGTCCGCCCCGCGCTCGCCCTGCTGTCCGCCGAGGCGGCGGGCGCCGCCGCCGAGGCAGGCATCCCCGGCGCCGTCGCCGTCGAACTCGTGCACAACTTCTCGCTGCTGCACGACGACCTGATGGACGGCGACGAGCAGCGCCGTCACCGCGACACGGTGTGGAAGGTGCACGGCCCCGCCCAGGCGATCCTGGTCGGCGATGCGCTCTTCGCGCTGGCCAACGAGATCCTGCTGGAGCTCGGCACGGTCGAGGCGGGCCGCGCGGCCCGCCGGTTGACCACTGCCAGCCGCAAGCTCATCGACGGGCAGGCCCAGGACATCTCCTACGAGCACCGCGAGCGGGTCACCGTCGCGGAGTGCCTGGAGATGGAGGGCAACAAGACGGGTGCCCTGCTCGCCTGCGCCGTGTCCATCGGCGCGGTGCTCGGCGGCGCAGACGACCGCACCGCCGACATCCTGGAGGCATACGGCTACCACCTCGGCCTCGCCTTCCAGGCCGTCGACGATCTGCTCGGTATCTGGGGCGACCCGGAGTCCACCGGCAAGCAGACCTGGAGCGATCTGCGTCAGCGCAAGAAGTCCCTGCCGGTCGTCGCCGCGCTGGCCGCGGGCGGACCGGCCTCGGAGCGCCTCGGTGAACTGCTCGCCGCGGATGCCAAGAGCAGCGACTTCGACAGTTTCTCCGAGGAGGAGTTCGCCGCCCGGGCGGCGCTCATCGAGGAGGCGGGCGGCCGGGAGTGGACCGCCCAGGAGGCCCGTCGGCAGCATGCGGTCGCCATTGAGGCGCTGCACGGTGTCGACATGCCGGAATCCGTGCGGGCGCAGCTCACTGCGCTCGCGGACTTCGTCGTCGTACGAAAGAGATGATCACCATTCGCATATGACTCGCAGTCGCCGGCCGGTGCCCGTAGGGGGCGCCGGCCGACGGAGACCCCAGCACAGCAGAGGACCAACTGCACGAAGGGGAAGCCATGACAGCGACGACCGACGGAAGCACCGGGGCTGTGAACCCCCGCGCAGCCTCGGCCAGCGAAACGACCGAATCAACCATCGCCGCGGACGATGTGCTCGCCGCCGCGCGGCGGGCCGCGGAACGCTCGGTGGAGCATCTCCTCGGCAGGCAGGACGCCCAGGGCTGGTGGAAGGGCGACCTCGCCACCAACGTCACGATGGACGCCGAGGACCTGCTGCTCCGTCAGTTCCTCGGCATTCAGGACCCGGCCACCGTCGAGGCGGCCGGACTCTTCATCCGCGGCGAGCAGCTCGTCGACGGCACCTGGGCCACCTTCTACGGCGGCCCGGGCGACCTCTCCGCCACCATTGAGGCCTACGTCGCACTGCGGCTGGCCGGAGACCGGCCGGACGAGCCGCACATGGCCCGAGCCTCCGGATGGATCCGGGAACAGGGCGGCATCGCGGAGAGCCGCGTCTTCACCCGCATCTGGCTGGCCCTCTTCGGCTGGTGGAAATGGGACGACCTGCCGGTGCTCCCACCGGAGCTGATGTTCTTCCCGAAGTGGGTCCCGCTCAACATCTACGACTTCGGTTGCTGGGCCCGGCAGACCATTGTGCCGCTGACGGTCGTCTCGGCGAAGCGGCCGGTACGGCCCGCGCCCTTCGCCCTCGACGAACTGCACACCGACCCGCTCGTCCCGAACCCGCCCAGGCGCCCCGCCCCGGCAGCCAGCTGGGACGGTGTCTTCCAGCGCCTCGACAAGGCGTTGCACGTCTACCACAAGGTGGCCCCGCGCCGGCTGCGCCGGATCGCCATGAACGAGGCAGCCCGCTGGATCATCGAACGCCAGGAGAACGACGGCTGCTGGGGCGGCATCCAGCCGCCCGCCGTGTACTCCGTCATCGCCCTGCACCTCCTCGGCTACGACCTCGACCACCCCGTGATGCGGGCCGGCCTGGATTCGCTGAACCGGTTCGCAGTCTGGCGCGAGGACGGCGCCCGCATGATCGAGGCCTGCCAGTCACCGGTCTGGGACACCTGCCTCGCCACCATCGCGCTCGCCGATGCCGGAGTGAGGCCCGACCATCCCGCGCTCGTGAAAGCGGCGGACTGGATGCTCGGCGAGGAGATCGTCAGGCCTGGCGACTGGTCCGTGCGTCGACCTCAACTGGACCCAGGCGGATGGGCGTTCGAGTTCCACAACGACAACTACCCGGACATCGACGACACCGCCGAGGTGGTCCTCGCGCTGCGCCGGGTCCGGCACCCCAACCCGGCCAGTATCGAGGCCGCCATCGAACGCGGGGTGCGTTGGAACCTCGGCATGCAGTCCCGCAACGGCGCCTGGGGCGCATTCGACGCAGACAACACCAGCCCGTTCCCCAACCGACTGCCGTTCTGCGACTTCGGAGAGGTCATCGACCCGCCGTCCGCCGATGTCACCGGACACGTGGTGGAGATGCTCGCCATGGAGGGGCGGTCCGACCACCCCGCCGCTCGGCGCGGCATCGAGTGGCTGCTCGCCGAACAGGAGGCGAGCGGTGCCTGGTTCGGCCGCTGGGGCGTCAACTACGTCTACGGAACAGGGTCGGTGGTGCCCGCCCTGATCGCTGCCGGGCTGCCCGCCTCCCATCCGGCGATCCGCCGGGCGGTCGGCTGGCTGGAGTCCGTCCAGAACGACGACGGCGGCTGGGGCGAGGACCTGCGCTCGTACCGGGAGGAGAAGTGGATCGGGCACGGCTCGTCCACCGCCTCCCAGACCGCGTGGGCCCTCCTCGCCCTTCTCGCCGCCGACCGGCGGGACAGCACGACGGTGGCCCGCGGCATCGCCTGGCTGACCGAGAATCAGCAGGCCGACGGGTCCTGGGACGAGCCGTACTTCACCGGCACCGGGTTCCCCTGGGACTTCTCCATCAACTACCACCTCTACCGCCAGGTCTTCCCTCTCACCGCGCTCGGGCGGTACGTGTACGGTGACCCGTTCGCCGCCCGCACGGCCACTGGCGAGGGGGCCTGATGGGCGATACCCCGGGGCCGCCCGGCCCCGCAACGCCTCTGCTGATCGCCTGCGCGCTCGGTCTCGAGCAACTGGCCCTGCGCAGCGGCAGGGGACGGGCCGGCGACGCCCCGGGCCCGGTGACCGTGCTCCGTACGGGCATGGGTCCGAAAGCCGCCGAGACGGCCGTGGAACGCGCGCTCGCCCCGGACCGGACGCCCGGCTCCGCGGTCATTGCCTCCGGGTTCTGTGCCGGGCTCGCACCCGGCATGCACCCCGGGGACCTGGTGGTCGCCGACGAGACCCGGGAAGCCGGGGAGTCGACGGCCTGTACCGGCGTGGGTCTGCTCGCCGAGGCACTCGCCGGGGCGGTGCCCGGCCGCACCGTCCACATCGGTCCGCTGACCGGTTCCGGCCATGTCGTACGCGGACATGAGCGGGCCGAACTGTGGGCCACCGGGGCGATCGCGGTGGACATGGAGTCCGCCGCCACTCTTCGCACCGCCCTGCGCACCGGGCCGCGCCCGGTTGCGGCTGTACGGGTGGTCGTGGACGCTCCGGAGCACGAGCTCGTCCGCATCGGCACACTACGCGGTGGAATATCAGCCTTCCGTGTTCTTCGTGCCGTCCTACCGGCTTTCTATGAATGGCACCGATCTTTGCTGCTCCCCAGGAGGTGAGCTAGATGGCCATGCCGCTCCGTCAGACCATCAAGGTTGCGACGTACCTCATTGAACAAAAGCTCCGCAAGCGGGACAAGTTCCCGCTGATTGTCGAGCTGGAGCCTTTGTTCGCCTGCAACCTGGCGTGCGAGGGCTGCGGAAAGATCCAGCATCCTGCCGGAGTCCTGAAGCAGCGCATGCCGGTGGCCCAGGCCGTCGGCGCGGTGCTGGAATCGGGCGCCCCGATGGTGTCCATCGCGGGGGGCGAACCCCTGATGCACCCGCAGATCGACGAAATCGTGCGGCAACTGGTAGCACGGAGGAAGTACGTCTTCCTCTGCACCAACGCGATGCTGCTCCGCAAGAAGATCGAGAAATTCACCCCCTCGCCGTACTTCGCCTTCGCCGTGCACATCGACGGCCTGCGTGAGCGGCACGACGAATCGGTCGCCAAGGAAGGCGTGTTCGACGAGGCGGTGGCGGCGATCAAGGAGGCCAAGCGGCGCGGCTTCCGGGTCACCACGAACTCCACCTTCTTCAACACCGACACCCCGCAGACCGTCATCGAGGTCCTCAACTATCTCAATGACGATCTGAAGGTCGACGAGATGATGATCTCGCCCGCCTACGCGTACGAGAAGGCGCCCGACCAGGAGCACTTCCTCGGCGTCGAGCAGACCCGGGAGCTCTTCAAGAAGTCCTTCGCGGGCGGCAACCGGGCCCGCTGGCGGCTGAACCACTCGCCGCTCTTCCTGGATTTCCTGGAGGGCAAGGCGGACTTCCCGTGCACGGCCTGGGCGATCCCCAACTACTCGCTCTTCGGCTGGCAGCGACCGTGCTATCTGATGAGCGACGGGTACGTCCCGACGTACCGGGAACTCATCGAGGAGACCGACTGGGACAAGTACGGCCGCGGCAAGGACCCGCGCTGTGCCAACTGCATGGCGCACTGCGGCTACGAGCCGACCGCCGTCCTCGCCACGATGGGGTCGCTGAAGGAATCCCTGCGCGCCGCGCGGGAAACCGTCTCCGGGAACCGGTGACGTCATGACCTCTGGAGAACCAGTCGCACTGGGTCTCCCCGAGCTGCCGGCCCGGCCGCTCGCGATGCGCCGCCCCTCGCGGCGCATCCAGGTCGGGTCGGTGGCGGTCGGTGGGGATGCGCCGGTGTCGGTGCAGTCGATGACCACGACCCGTACGTCGGACGTGGGTGCGACGTTGCAGCAGATTGCGGAGTTGACGGCGTCGGGCTGTCAGATCGTGCGGGTGGCGTGTCCGACGCAGGATGATGCGGATGCGTTGGCGACGATTGCCAGGAAGTCGCAGATTCCGGTGATTGCGGATATTCACTTTCAGCCGAAGTATGTGTTCGCGGCGATTGATGCGGGCTGTGCGGCGGTGCGGGTGAATCCGGGGAACATCAAGCAGTTCGACGACAAGGTCAAGGAGATCGCGCGGGCCGCGAGTGATGCGGGGACGCCGATCCGGATCGGTGTGAATGCGGGTTCGCTGGATGCGCGGCTGCTGAAGAAGTACGGGAAGGCGACTCCTGAGGCATTGGTGGAGTCGGCGTTGTGGGAGGCGTCGCTCTTCGAGGAGCATGGTTTCCGGGACATCAAGATCTCGGTGAAGCACAACGATCCGGTGGTGATGGTCAATGCGTACCGTCAGTTGGCGGCTCGGTGTGATTACCCGTTGCACTTGGGGGTGACGGAGGCGGGGCCGGCGTTCCAGGGGACGATCAAGTCGGCCGTGGCGTTCGGTGCGTTGCTGAGTGAGGGGATCGGGGACACGATCCGGGTGTCGTTGTCGGCGCCGCCGGTCGAGGAGGTCAAGGTCGGGCTGCAGATTCTGGAGTCGTTGAATCTGAAGCAGCGGCGGCTGGAGATCGTGTCGTGTCCGTCGTGCGGTCGGGCGCAGGTGGATGTGTACAAGCTGGCGGATCAGGTGTCGGCGGGTCTTGAGGGCATGCAGGTGCCGTTGCGGGTTGCCGTGATGGGCTGTGTCGTCAATGGTCCGGGTGAGGCCCGTGAGGCGGATCTGGGTGTGGCGTCCGGGAACGGCAAGGGGCAGATCTTCGTCAAGGGCGAGGTCATCAAGACGGTTCCCGAGTCGAAGATCGTCGAGACGCTCATCGAGGAAGCCCTGAAGATCGCCGAGGACATGGACGACGCCGGGACACCGTCAGGTGTCCCCGCCGTCACCGTGAGCTGAGACAGGACCGGAGAGGGGGCCCGAGCGTGACCATTCTGGAGACCATCCGGGGACCGCACGACCTGAAGGCGCTGAGCGGACCGGAACTCGACGAACTCGCCGAGGACATCAGGAAGTTCCTGGTCGAGGCGGTGGCCAGGACCGGCGGACATCTGGGGCCCAACCTCGGGGTGGTGGAGCTGTCCATCGCCCTGCACCGGGCCTTCGACTCACCGGTGGACCGCATTCTGTGGGACACCGGGCACCAGAGCTACGTGCACAAACTGCTCACCGGGCGGCAGGACTTCTCCAAGCTGCGCGGCAAGGGCGGCCTGTCCGGCTACCCCTCCCGCGAGGAGTCCGTGCACGACATCATCGAGAACTCGCACGCCTCGACCGTGCTCGGCTGGGCGGACGGACTGGCCAAGGCGAACGAGGTGCTCGGTCGCCCCGACCACGTCGTCGCCGTCATCGGGGACGGGGCGCTCACCGGCGGCATGGCCTGGGAAGCGCTCAACAACATCGCGGCGGCGCGGGACCGGCCGCTCATCATCGTGGTGAACGACAACGAGCGCTCGTACGCCCCGACGATCGGCGGGCTCGCGGACCACCTGGCCACCCTCCGTACCACCGACGGGTACGAGCGTGTCCTGACGTGGGGCAAGGACGTCCTGCAGCGCACCCCGGTCGTCGGACAGCCGCTGTACGGGTCGCTGCACGGCGCGAAGAAGGGGTTCAAGGACACCTTCGCCCCGCAGGGCATGTTCGAGGACCTGGGGCTCAAGTACGTCGGGCCGATAGACGGGCACGACATCGCAGCCGTCGAATCCGCACTGAGCCGCGCGAAACGCTTCCACGGCCCGGTGCTGGTGCACTGCCTCACCGAGAAGGGCCGCGGCTACGCGCCCGCACTGGGCGACGAGGCCGACCGGTTCCACACGGTCGGCGCGATGGACCCGCTGACCTGCGCACCGCTCGCGCCGATGGTGAGTCCGTCGTGGACCTCGGTGTTCGGGGACGAGATCGCCGCGATCGGCGCCGAGCGGCCGGATGTCGTCGCCATCACCGCGGCGATGCTGCACCCCGTCGGGCTGACGAAGTTCGCCGAGGCGTTCCCCGAGCGGGTCTGGGACGTCGGTATCGCCGAGCAGCACGCGACGGTCTCCGCGGCGGGGCTCGCCACCGGGGGGCTGCACCCGGTCGTCGCCGTCTACGCCACCTTCCTCAACCGCGCCTTCGACCAGCTGCTGATGGACGTCGCCCTGCACCGGTGCGGGGTGACGTTCGTCCTCGACCGGGCCGGGGTCACCGGCCCCGACGGCGCCTCGCACAACGGCATGTGGGACATGTCCGTGCTCCAGGTCGTGCCCGGGCTGCGGATCGCCGCCCCGCGTGACGCGGAACGGCTCCGGGAGGAGCTGCGCGAGGCCGTTGCCGTCGACGACGCACCGACCGTGCTGCGTTTCCCCAAGGAATCGGTGGGGGAGTCGGTACCGGCGACAGGCCGCGTCGGTTCCATGGACGTACTGCACCGCGCCGACGACCCCCACGTCCTCATCGTGGCGGTCGGTGTGCTCGCCTCCGTCTGCCTGCAGGCCGCCGACCTGCTCTCGGGCGGCGGCATCCGTTGCACGGTCGTCGACCCGCGCTGGGTGAAGCCGGTCGACGAGCAGCTCGCCCCGCTTGCCGCACGCCACCGGATGGTCGCCGTCGTCGAGGACAACAGCCGGGCGGGAGGCGTCGGTTCGGCGGTCGGGCAGGCGTTGCGCGACGCCGGTGTCGACGTGCCGCTGCGGACCTTCGGTATCCCCGAGCAGTTCCTCGCGCACGGCAAGCGTGCGGAGGTGCTGGCCGACATCGGGCTCACTCCGGTCGAGATCGCCGGCCGGATCAGTGGCGCGCTGGCCGCCAAGGAAGCGGTCCGGGGGATTGAGGAGAGCGGGGAATGAAGGACGACGGGCCCAAGGGCTTCGATCTGGCGCAGCTCCTCGCGGAACGCGGGGCCGAGCGATACGAGCTGCACGCGAAATACCTCAACCACCAGCTCCCGCGGATGCTGCACACCATCGGCTTCGACAGGGTGTACGAGCGGGCCGAGGGCGCCCACTTCTGGGACGCGGACGGCAACGACTACCTCGACATGCTCGCCGGCTTCGGGGTGATGGGTCTGGGCCGCCACCACCCGGTCGTCCGCAAGGCACTCCACGACGTCATGGACGCCTCGCTCGCGGACCTCACCCGCTTCGACTGCCAGCCGCTGCCCGGACTGCTGGCCGAGAAGCTGCTCACGCACAGTCCGCATCTGGATCGGGTCTTCTTCGGCAACAGCGGTACGGAAGCCGTCGAGACCGCGCTGAAGTTCGCCCGGTACGCCACCGGGAAACCCCGCATTCTCTACTGCACCCACGCCTTCCACGGCCTGACCGCCGGCTCGCTCTCGGTCAACGGGGAATCGGGCTTCCGGGACGGCTTCGCACCGCTGCTCCCCGACACCGCCGTCGAGCTCGGCGACCTCGACGCACTGCGGCGCGAACTGAGACGGGGTGATGTGGCGGCGCTCGTCGTCGAGCCGATCCAGGGGAAGGGCGTCCACGAGGCGCCGCCCGGCTACCTGCGCGCCGCACAGGAGCTGCTGCAACGGCACAAGGCGCTGCTCATCGCCGACGAGGTGCAGACCGGTCTCGGCAGGACCGGCGACTTCTACGCGTACCAGCACGAGGAAGGCGTCGAACCCGACCTGGTCTGTGTCGCCAAGGCGCTCTCCGGCGGCTATGTGCCGGTCGGGGCGACCCTCGGGAAGGACTGGATCTTCAGACGCGTCTATTCGTCGATGGACCGGGTTCTGGTCCACTCGGCGAGCTTCGGCTCCAATGCCCAGGCGATGGCGGCGGGGCTCGCGGTCCTGGCCGTGATGGAAGACGAGGCGACCGTCGCGAACGCCCGCCGCACCGGTGATCTGCTGCGCGAGCGCCTCGCCGCGCTCACCGGGCGCTACGAACTGCTGCACGAGATCCGTGGCCGCGGGCTGATGATCGGAATCGAGTTCGGCCGGCCGAGCTCGTTGAAGCTGCGCAGCCGCTGGACCATGCTGCAGGCGGCCCGCAAGGGTCTCTTCGCGCAGATGGTCGTCGTGCCGCTCCTGCAGAAACACCGGATCCTCACCCAGGTCTCCGGCGACCATCTGGAAGTGATCAAGCTGATTCCGCCCCTGGTCATCGGGGAGCCGGAGGTGGACCGGTTCGTGACCGCGTTCACAGCGGTGATGGATGACGCACACAGCGGCGGGGGGCTGATGTGGGACTTCGGAAAAACGCTGGTCAAACAGGCCGTCGCCGGCCGCTGAGCGCGGGTTTGCCTCAGAGGCAAAACATTTGCCTCTGAGGCATGATCCTGGCCCAATGGGTATATGAACTCTCCCGATGGAGGGGTGGCCGACGAGCTGCCCGGGGTCGCGCCACGCCTGCGCGATCTGCGCCGCCGCCGTGGTCTGACCCTGGAGGCCGCCGCCCAGCACGCCGGGCTCTCCCCGGCCCATCTGTCCCGGCTCGAAACGGGCCGGAGGCAGCCGTCGCTGCCCATGCTCCTCGGGCTTGCCAGGATCTACGGTACGACGGTCTCCGAGCTGCTCGGCGAGATCGCCCCCGAACGTGACGCGATCGTCCGCGGTGGGCGGTTTGAGGGGGCCGAGGCCGACGGCTGGATGTACCGGCAGGCCGGCGGGTCCGGCCGGGCCATGCAGGCCCTGCGCGTCCGGGTCCCGTACGGGACCCAGGGCGATCTCGTGCGGGTCCATCCCGGCGAGGAGTGGTTGTACGTCCTTGCCGGGCGGCTGCGGGTGAGCCTCGGCGACACCGTGCACGATCTCGACCCGGGCGACAGTGCTCACTTCGACTCGCTCACCCCGCACCGGATCGCCGCCGTGGACCGAGACGGATCCGAGCTGCTCTTCGTCCACACCCTGTTGCAGAGCCCCGCCGCCGAGCTGTGCCTCGGCAGCGGTATCCACCGTCGCTGAGACCGGCCCGCCCGGTCACCAGAGAGGACTGTCATGTCCGATTCAGAGCACTTCGATCCGCTCACCCCGAGGTCCCGGAAGAACTACGAGGCGCAGGAGCGGAAGTTTCCGCGCGGCGTGGTGATCAGGCTGTTCGCCTATCTCATCGCGGGACACATCTTCGCGGCCTTCCTCTACCTGCTCTTCGCGGTCGCCGGAAAGGGCTGACCTACGCGGTCCGGCTACGCCTCGTCGAGGAGTCGTCCGCGCAGCCGCTCCAGGATCTCCGGAGTCAGCTTCAGGCCCTCGGCGAGATAGCGGTCCGTGCTGCCCCAGGTCTCCTCGATGGTGCTGAAGGCCTGGGCGAGGTACTCGGCGCGGGCGTCGAAGAGTGGGCTGAGCAGCTCCATCACCTCGGGCGACATCCCGGTCGCCGAGGTGTCGGTGCGCCGGACCTTGTACCGGCGGTGCGGATCGTTGGACTTCAGGTAGTCGGCCTCGATGGCCTCGCGCTCGACGCCGACCGCCAGCAGCGAAACCGCGATCGAGAGACCGGCACGGTCCTTGCCGGCCGCGCAGTGCATCAGCGCGGGAACGCTGTCCTCGGCCAGGGCGTGCAGCACCCGGCTGTGCTCGGCGGTACGGTCCCTGATGATCGACTTGTACGAGGCAGTCATCCGCGCGGCTCCCTTGCCGTCGGCAAGGATCGAGCGCAGCTGCTCGATGTCGCCGTCGCGGACCATCTGCCAGAATTCGGCGCCGTCGGCCGGGTCGGAGAGCGGAATGTTCACATTGCGTACGCCCGGCAGGTCCACGTCCAGGCCGTCGAGCCTGTGGTCCGCCGCATTGCGGAAGTCGAAGATCGTGTGCAGCCCGAGGCCGCCGAGGAACGCGGCGTCCTCGTCGGTCGCGTGCGCGAGGTGACCGCTGCGGAAGAGCCGTCCGTACCGCACCCGGCGGCCGTCGGTGGTGGGCAGGCCACCCACATCGCGGAAGTTGCGCACACCTGCCAGCTCGGGTTCCGTCGACGGGACCTGCGGCACCTGCTGCGTCACGGTGTCTCCTGGAGTGTCTGGCGTCGGCGCGGCTCGCCGGCGAGGTCAGTTCCTGCGACGATACGACATTGATTCCTCGGGCAATCATCTCGGCCGTTTCCTGCTGAACTCCCCACGGAATTCCCCTCGCACGGGCGTTGCCCGGCCGTCGGTCGGCGGTCGATGATGTGCGGAACTGTGGGAATGTGGGGATGACATGATCGAGACGGGCGACCGCGGTCGGACCTGGCTGCTGACCGGGGCGAGCGGCAGCTACGCGCTGCACCTCACGGACCGGGACCGACTGCTGCATCTGCACTGGGGGCCACGGATCTCCCTCGCGGCCGCCGAGGCACTCGCCGCCGCGCCCGAGCCGCCCTTCCGGGGTTTCGAGTCGCAGCTGGACGGCCGCGAGGAGTACCCGGTCGAGGGCGGCCCCCGCTTCGTCCGGCCCGCTCTCTCCGTACGCACCCCCGAAGTCCGTGGCACCGAATGGGTGTTCGCCGGGGCCGCCGTGGACGGCGACGAACTCCGTATCGCGTTCGCCGACTCCGTGCAGTGGCTCGCGCTCACCCTGCACTACCGCATGCGGGAGGACTCCGACGTCATCGAGCGCTGGGCCACCGTCACCCACACCGGTCCCGACGGTCCGCCGCTGGAGCTGCTGCGCGCCGACGCGGCGGCCTGGGCGCTGCCCGCCCGCGACAGCTGGCGGCTGAGCCAGCTCCACGGCCGCTGGGCGGCTGAGACACAGCTCGTACGGTCGGAGCTGACGTACGGCGAGAAGGTCCTCTCCAGCAGGCGCGGCCACACCGGACACCAGTTCCTGCCATGGGTCGCGCTCGACGCGGACGGCGCCGCCAACGAAGAGGACGGCGAGGTGTACGGCTGCGCGCTCGGCTGGTCCGGCTCGTGGCGGATCGCGGTGCAGCAGCTCCCCGACGGGCTCGTGCAGATCACCGGAGGCGCCGGATACGACGACTCCGGGCTCCTGCGATTCGCACCGGGGGAGACGTACACCACACCGGTGTTCGCCGGTCTGTGGAGCGCCGAAGGGTTCGGCGGGGCGAGCCGGGCCTGGCACGCCTGGCAACTGGCCCATGTCGTCCCGGACGCCGGGAGCCTGCGGCCGGTGCTCTACAACTCCTGGGAGGCGACCGGCTTCGACATCGCGGAGGACCAGCAGCGCGCCCTCGCCGAGCGCGCCGCCGCGATGGGCGTCGAGCTGTTCGTCGTGGACGACGCGTGGTTCGGGCAGCGCACCAGCGACCGGGCCGGACTCGGCGACTGGACCCCCAACCCCGAGCGATTCCCCGGCGGGCTGAAGCCGCTCGCCGACGAAGTGCACGGACTCGGCATGCAGTTCGGCATTTGGGTCGAGCCGGAGATGGTGAACGCCGACAGTGATCTGTATCGCGCGCACCCCGACTGGGTGCAGCACTTCCCCGGGCGGACCCGGACCGAATTCCGTCATCAGCTGGTGCTCAATCTGGCCCGGACCGATGTGCAGAACCATCTGTGGGAGCAGCTCGACACGCTGCTCTCCAGCGCCCCGATCGACTATGTGAAATGGGACTTCAACCGCTGTTTCACCGATGCGGGCTGGCCGGGCGAGGACTATCCGCAGAAGCTCTGGATCGCGCATGTGCACGCGCTCTACGCGCTGATCGACCGGCTGCGGGCCGCCCATCCCGGTGTCGCCTTCGAGTCCTGCTCGGGCGGCGGCGGCCGGATCGACCTGGGGATCCTCGCCCGTACCGACCAGGTGTGGACCTCCGACAACACCGACCCGCTCGACCGGCTCGCCATCCAGGAGGGCTTCGGGCAGATCCATCCGGCGCGGGTGATGGCCGCCTGGGTCACCGACAGTCCGAATGTCCAGCTCAACAGCAGGACCAGTTCGCTGCGCTTCCGCTTCGTCAGCGCGATGGCCGGGGTGCTCGGGGTCGGCGGGGATCTCACCGAGTGGAGTGACGAGGAGCTGGCCGAGGCGCGGAGCTGGGTGGATCTCTACAAGGAGATCCGTCCCGCGGTGCAGCACGGCGCGCTGTACCGGCTGCGTGCCCCGCGCGGTGGGCTCAGCGCCGTGCAGTACGTGCACGGCGACGAGGCCGTGGTGCTGATGTGGCTGGAGGCGCAGCGGTACGGGGAGCGGCCGCCGGCCCTGCGGCTGCGCGGGCTCGACCCTGCGGCGACCTACACCGACCTGGACACCGGGGCGGTCCACCACGGTGCCGTGCTGCTGCATCAGGGTCTGCACACCGGGCTGCGGGGCGATCTGGACGCGAAGGTGCTGAGGCTCCGACGTGGCGGACGCCCATGACATGTCCGTATCGCGGCATTTAGTGGAACATGGCCTACTTCTGCGGGAGATGATGCCCTACTCGTGAGCGGGATCATATCCGTGACGGTGTGTGGTGGCGCCACGGACGGGTATTCCGGACGTCGCGCGGAAAGCCAAGATCCATAATCCACGGAGGGTGACCGGAATTCCGCGCCGATTTCCCTTCGCGGATTCCATTGAGTAATCGATGGCTTGTTTCCGCCGTCCTCGCTCGCCTACGGTCACCCTCAATCCGGACGGACCGCCTAATCCTGCCGCCGCCCGGAATTCGCACCCACTCACGTGTGGCAGGAGCGGGGGAACCAGGTAAGCCGCCGGCCGGAGAGATCCGGCCGGCTCGGGGTGAAGTCGCGAACTGCGACCGGGCATCTCCAGCCCGAACCCGACAGCTCACCTCGTAGGCGCCGGAGAGGAAATTCTTCATGCCCACATCGGGTAAGCATCGCCGTACCAAGTCCAGCACGATCGCCCGTGGCGTCGCCGCCGTCGGCGCCGGTGGGGCCGTCATCGCCCTTCCGCTGCTCGGCGCCACCGGTGCCCACGCCGCGGAGCAGGCCGCGCCCACCGCGCAGTCGGCAGCCACGCACGTCGCCGTCGAGGCCGCGCCGGTCGTGAAGAAGCAGGTCGAGACCCGGACGTACTCCGTCGTCGCCGGTGACTACCTGTCGAAGATCGCCGCCGAGCAGCAGGTCAAGGGCGGCTGGCAGAAGCTGTACCAGGACAACCGCGAGGTCGTCGGCGAGAACCCGAGCCTGATCTTCCCGGGCATGAAGCTGACGCTCGGCGGCAAGCCGGCCGGCTCCGCCGCGACCGCGGACACGCAGTCCGCCCCCGCTCCGTCGAAGGCTCCGTCGACCTCCTCGGCCGACAAGTCCGCGTCCCAGCCCAAGGCTTCGGAGTCCGCCAAGACGTCCGCCGCGGCCGACCAGGGCACCAACTCCGGCTACGTGCACCCGGTCCCGGGCAACCACACCACCGCCTACCGTGCCTCGGGCGCCAACTGGTCCAGCGGCAGCCACACGGGTATCGACTTCCCGGTCGCCACCGGCACCAGTGTGAAGGCGATCACCTCCGGCACCGTCGTCACCGCCGGCTGGGGTGGCGCGTACGGCAACCAGGTCGTCATCAAGCACGCCGACGGCCACTACTCGCAGTACGGCCACATGTCCTCGCTCTCCGTCTCGGCGGGCCAGACCGTGACCGCGGGTCAGCAGGTCGGTCTCTCCGGCGCGACCGGCAACGCCACCGGCCCGCACCTCCACTTCGAGATCCGCACCGGCCCGGCGTACGGGTCGGACATCGACCCGATCGCCTACCTGGCCTCGCACGGGATCTACGTCTGATCTACGTCTGATCCACGGCTGATCCGGTCGGTTCGGTGAAGGGGCGGTGCGCGGCGGCGCACCGCCCCTTCACTTATTCCCCCTTTACCAAAACCTGACCAGGTGGTCTATCTCACCACCCGTCAACCCCTTATTACGGTCGCGTAAGTCACATTCGGCGGTGCAGGATATGCGCTTGTGGCAGACGATTCGAGAAACATTCAACGTGGCGTCATCAATCGGCATGGCGCCATCGGGTCGTACGCAGCGATTGGCGACAGCTTCACCGAGGGAGTCGGAGACCCCGGCCCGGACGGAACCTTCGTCGGCTGGGCGGACCGTTTCGCGGTATTTCTCGCGGACCAGCTCCCGGACACCGATGCGGCGACGAGCTCCGAGGGCTCCGCGCACGGAAACTTCCGGTACGCCAATCTCGCCGTACGCGGACGCCTCCTCGACCAGATCGTCGAGGAGCAGGTGCCGCGCGCCAAGGAGCTCGCACCCGATCTGGTGAGCTTCTGCGCGGGCGGCAATGACATCATCCGGCCCGGCACCGACCCGGACGACGTGGCCGAGCGCTTCGAGCGCGCGGTCGCCGAGCTGACCGACTCGGTCGGCACCGTCCTGGTGACCACCGGCTTCGACACCCGCGGCGTTCCCGTACTGCGCCGTCTGCGCGGCAAGATCGCCACGTACACCGCCCATGTGCGCTCCATCGCCGACCGCTACGACTGCCCCGTTCTCGACCTGTGGTCGCTGAAGTCCGTGCAGGACCGGCGAGCCTGGGACGACGACCGGCTCCACCTGTCGCCCGAGGGGCACACCCGGGTCGCGCTGCGCGCCGCCCAGGTCCTCGGCCTCGAAGTCCCGGCCGACCCCGACCAGGAGTGGCCCCCGCAGGCACAGCGCGGCACGCTGGAGGTCCGGCGCGACGACATCCACTGGGCGCGCGAGTACCTGGTGCCGTGGATAGGACGGCGGCTGCGTGGCGAGTCCTCCGGCGACCACGTCGAGGCGAAGCGGCCGGACCTCCTGCCGCTTTAGGACCCGTCTTCGGCCTCGTCTGCCGGACGGGCCCGCTCCCTTTCTGATTCCCGGGGGCTTCAGGCCTGTCCGGCGACGGGGGACAGGGGCAGGAACCGGCGTCCCGAGGGCGTCGGTATGCCGGGGCGTCGGGCTGGTACGCGCTCCAGGACGCCGCCCGCGAAGACGTCGTACAGCGGCAGCGTCTCCAGATGCACATAGCCGATGTGGCAGTCGCAGACGGCGAGCGGACAGACCCGCGGACCGAGCGCACTCCGGTAGCTGCCGTCGTACAGGTTGCCCAGCTCGGCCGGGACGAAGTGGCAGCGGCGCACCGTGCCGTCACCGTCCACCGAGATGACGGACTCGCCGGTCCGGCACGGCAGGCCGGCCGAGCGGTGCGGGTGTCGGCTGTACGGGAAGAGGGGGTCGAGGACCGTCCAGCGGTCCGCCTCCTCGTCCGTGTAGCTCTGCCCCTCAGCGGCATTGACCCAGAGATAGACCTCGTCGGGCAGGTCGGTACGGAGCCGTCGCGCCTCGTCGAAATGGTCCTCGAGACCGACGACACCGACGCTGTACCGGACATCCAGAGCGGACAGCTCCCGGCACCTGGCCAGGAAACGGTCGTACGGTGTCTGCCCGGGGTGATACGTGCACCACAGTGCGATCTTGTCGCGGCCGGCTCCACCGGCCTCGGCCAGCCACCGTGTACGACCGCTGAGATTGGTCTGGATCGCGACCCGGCCGATGTGCGGCAGCTGCGCCAGTTCCACCAAGGCGCGGCGGTACCAGGAACGGACCAGCCCCTCGCCCCACGGCGTGAACAGCACCGAGATCCTGTCCCTGGTCTGCGCCGCGGCCCACGCGGTGAACCGCTCCAGCGCGGCGCGGTCGGCACGGAGCTGCTCCGGGCTGTCGCGCCGCTTGGCGAACGGGCAGTACGGGCAGTCGTAGTCGCACGACGCCAGGGGGCCCCGATAGAGGATCGTCAGATCCATGGGAGTACTCACTTCAGTTCGTACGCGGCCATCGCGGCCCGTACAGCGGGGGAGAACAGTTCGGGACCCAGCGCGTCGGAGTGGGCGAGCCCCTCGGGCGAGAGCCGCAGCAGCCCGGACGCCACGGCGGACCCGTCCAGCCAGCCGCGTGCCTCGAACCGGTCCAGCTCACCTGGGAAGTCGTCACCGGGAGCGGCGCCGAACCGCTCGCGGTATTCCGCCAGCTGCAGCCCCTCGGCCTGGAGGACCGACTGCAGAAGGTGGCGCCTGCGCGCCTCGTCGCCGTCTACATACCGCCCCACCTCCGCACGGGAGAAGTCCTCGGTGGCGGTGTAGCCGTCGATGATCGCCCGCACTTCCCGCATCTCCACCGCGTAGTCGAAGGAGTAGTGCAGCCGACTGGTGTACGAGCGTGCGCCGCAACCCAGCCCGATCATGCCGTCCGTCTGGCACGCGTAGTCGTCGGGACCCTGCCGCGGGGCGTCGCCGCGACGGAACATCCGCATCGACACCTGCTCGTAGCCGTGGGCGAGGAGATGGTCCCGGCCCCCCCGGTACAGCCGCAGCCGCTCCTCGTCCCAGGCTGCGTCCGCCGCTGCTTCGGCTTCGGCGCCGACCCGGCCCAGGCCTGTCAGCGGGCGCACGTACAGCGGATAGAGGTACAGCTCCTCCGGCTGCCAGGCGAGGGCCGCGTCCAGGGAGGAACGCCAGCTGTCCTCGGTCTGTCCGTCGATGCCGTAGATCAGGTCGATGTTGAGGACCGGGATGCGTGCGTCGCGGATCCGGCCGAGCGCCGCCTCCACATCGGCGCGGCGCTGGGGGCGGACCGCCGCGCGTGCCTCGGCGTCGACGAAGCTCTGTACGCCGATGCTGATCCGGGTCGTCCCGCGGTCGGCGAGGACGGCCAGCCGGTCGGCTGTTGCGGTCGTTGGCGAGGTCTCGACCGACAGCGGCACGGATTGCAGGTCGGCGCCCACCCGCTTCTCCGCGATGTCGCAGAGCCGCTCCAGCTCGGCTGCCGTCAGGAAGGTGGGGGTGCCGCCGCCGAACGCCGCCGCGGCGAACCGCACCGGCTCGTCGTCACCCAGTGCGTCGCGGACGGCGGTGGCCTGCCGGTCCAGTGCGTCGAGATAGCGGGTCGTCAGCTCGTCGGGGGCGCCGATCCGGGTGAAGAGGTTGCAGAAACCGCAGCGGACCTCGCAGAACGGTATGTGGAGATAGAGCGAGAGCGCGTCCTTGCGCTCTCCGGCCCACAGCTCGCGCAGCGCGGGCCGGCCGGTGAGCGGGCGGTACGCCGTCTTGTGCGGATAGGCGTAGACGTAGCTCTGGTACGGGCGGACGGTGTGCGAACTGGTCATCGTGCGGTGGCTCCCGGTTCCAGGAAGAAGTGTGCGTACGGAACGGTCCAGACGGAATCGTGGCCGAGCCGGTGACCGGTGTAGCCGTCGTCCCCGTACGCCGTGCCGTGGTCGGAGCAGACGATGGCGAAGCAGCGTCGCCGGCTGCTCGCGGCGGCAAGGAGTCGGCCGATGTGTGCGTCGACGTACTCCAGGGCTGCGGCGTGCGTGGCGCGGGAGTCACCCGACTCGCGGGTGGCGCCCGGTTGGTGGAACCAGTTGGGCTGGTGCAGCGCCGACACGTTGACGAAGAGGAACAGCCGTTGTTCGGCGGGGACCCCCGCGACGACCTGCTCGGCCCGTGCCACCTGGGCCTCGAAGGAGGTGGGTGACGCGACGCCGAACTCTGGTTCCCAGTGGCTCTCCTGGAACATGCCCGGCAGCACGGAACCGAGCGGGCCCTGCCGGTTGAAGAAGCCGACGCCTCCGATGCACACCGTGCGGTAGCCGGCCCCGGCGAGAGCGGACACCAGGTCCGGGGTGTCGAAGACGAAGGTCCGGGAAGCGGTGGTCTCACTGCCGGCGAAGCGTGCCGCGAACAGCCGGGGGTGCGGGCCGGGGGCGGCGGGTGTCGGCAGGAATCCCGCGAAGATCGCCTGGTGCGAGGCATAGGTGAAGCTGCCCGGGGCATGCCGCTTCTCCCAGATGCCGCCCGGGAGATGGCGGGACAGATGCGGGATGCGTCCGGCGGCGGCCAGCTCCGCCGCCACGTCGTAGCGCAGGGTGTCGAGGGTGATGAGCAGCAGATCGTGACTGCCCACGATCTTGCTCATGTCCGGATTCCCGGCGTGTTCCGAGGGAGCGGCGTCCGCGTCGCGGATGTCGGCGACGGCCTGTCCGGCGTCAGGGGGTGGCGCTTGCACGGTGGTTCCTTGCTTTGTTCAGTACGGCGACGACCTGCGTCGCGTAGGTGTCCAGGCCCTCGAAGCCGCTGCCGGGCAGCCCGGTCAGGCGTGGCAGCAGGTCGCCGAAGGCGTTGACCTCGCCGACGGCGAACCGCCGCCAGCCGGTCGCGGGCAGCAGATCGACGGCCACACACAGCGTGTCCGGGAAGCAGGCAGCGGCGCGCTCGCACACGGCCAGGGCCTCGGCCCAGCTGCCGCCCGCCGCCTCGACGGCCGCGCGGACCTCGTCGAGGCTTCCGCGCTCGCCGCCGAGGTGAAGATTGGTCATGGGCGAGTGGCTGGTCCGTACGACGGCATGGGTGGCGCGGCCCGCCACCACCAGGACCCGCAGGTCGGCCGAGCGCCCACGCTGTGATGCCTTGGGCAGCCAGCGCTCGATGTGCAGCCCGTCCGGTGCGAGCGCGTCGACGATCGCCGCCACCTCGCGCTCCGTCGTACAGCGGCGCACCCGCAGTGAGTTGAAGAGTCGTCCGGACGTATCGCGCTCCACCGACGTGGTCGCCCGCACCCGGCCGGGACCTGCCGTCTCCACGGCCAGCACCCCCGAGGCGGACGAGCCGTGTGCGAGCTTCACGAAGGCCCGTGGCATCCGGTGCTGAGCCATCCGCTCGCGCACATCTGACCAGTCGCGCACCACGGGCGCCGCAGCGCCGGAGGTCGGCGAAGCCGGTACAGGGACCCCGGCGCCGTCCAGCACGGCATGGCACAGCCGCTTGTCGAACAGCACGGCGACATCGCCGGGGGCGTCGAGCAGGACCGCTCCGGCCGCGTCGGCCGCCCGTGCGACCGTCCGCACCGCTCCGGTGAACCGGGTGTACCAGAGGGCGGTGCCCTCGACCCTCGTCGGATCGTCCACCGACCGCAGCAACCGCTCGACCTCGGCGTCCTCACCGGGCGAGTCCATCCGTACGGTCTCGCCCGGCCGGAAAACGACCTTGCCGCCCAGGACGTCCAGCCAGGGCACCACACGCGCGGCTGGCAGCCCGGCGGCGCGTACGGCGTCCCGGAAGAGTGTGACCCGGCGGTTGCCGGGAACTCCCACGACGGCGAATCGCACCGCCGGGCCGCCCGCCCTACTCGGTGACTGCGACATAGCGCTCGTCGTCTTCATCCGGATCCCAGTACTCCACCTCGTCCGGTTCACCGTTCACCCGGTCGGCACCGAGCAGTCCCCTGAGACGGTCCAGCCATGGGTCACTGATGTAGTGGTGATGCAGATCCAGCGAGGTCAGGTGGGTGAGCGGCTGGCCAGCGAGCAGCGCCTCGGCTCCGAGGTCCCCGAGCGTGCCCATCGCCAGGGAGAGCGACTCCAACTGGGCGACAACCGGGGCGGACGCCACCGCGGCCGCGATCTCGTCCTGGATCTCACTGTTCTGCAGACCCAGATGGCGCAGGTTCGGGAACGCGGCACCGGAGAGCAGCGGCGCAAGGTCCTCGACCGTCGCGTCCCCGCCGTACTCGGCGACGCCGAGCCAGAGTTCGAGGTACTCCAGCGCGGGCAGCTCCGACGCCCCGACCGCCCGCACGACGGCCGACGGAAGCCCGCCGGACTCGAACCGCAGCGAGGTGAGTGCCTCGTGCCGCACCGGCCGCAGATCAAGGGTCTGCTTGCCGGCGATCGGCTCGCCGCAGCCGCGCACCGTCAGCTCCCGCACCTGTCCGAACGCCTCGAGCACCGGGGTGATGTCGGCCATCTCCAGCCATGAGAGCTCGCACTCCTCGCTGACGACATCGGCGAGGAAGAGCGCCCGCAGGGACGGGAACCGGTCCGCGTGGCCCGCCAGCAGGTCGACGACGGGGGCGAACGGCTCGTACTCCTCCTGCCACCACGGACCGATCAGCAGGGCTCGCACCTGGGTGGTGTCGACCGTGTCGAGGAAGTGCTGCCACAGGGTGGCGAATGTCAGGCTGCCCTGCCAGGCGCTCTCCAGCCGCCAGGCGACCGTGTCCGCCGCCGGAAGCGGACCGGCGTGCGGCAGCCCGGGGCCGGGCAGCGTGAGGACCGGCAGGCCGTGGAACGTCTCGGGATGGTCGATGTCAGTCATCGAGCGTCACTCCGAAACCGTGGTGTAGCGACCCTCGGCCCCGCGATCGCCCCATGGTTCCTTGCGTTCGGACACATCGACCTGCACTCCGTGCGGTTCCAGCGCCTCCTTGATCCGGCGCTCCATCGGCGCGGTGAGGAAGTGATGGTGCAGATCGAGCCGTTCGAGGTGGGTCAGCGGCTGGCCTTCGAGCAGCGCGGCCGCGCCCTCGTCGCCGAGCGTCCCGTGCGACAGATCGAGGGTGCGCAACTGGGCGACGACCGGGGCGCCCGCGACGGCCGTCGCGATCTCGTTCTGCACTTCGCTGTTGCGCAGACCGAGGTGGTGCAGGCGGGGGAAGCGCGAGCCGGAGAGCAGCGGGGCCAGGTCCGAGACATCGGCGTCGCCGCCGTACTCGGAGACACCTAGCCAGAGATCGAGCCGCTCCAGCGCGGGCAGCTCGCTGTCCAGAATGCCGCGGATCACTCCGGCAGGCAGCCCGCCCGTCTCGATGGTCAGCGAACGCAGCCGCTCGTGCTTCGACGGGGAGAACTCCAGGCCCGTGCCGCCGCGCACGCCCAGTTCCAGCAGGCCGGGGAACGCCCTCAGCAGCGCGGTGACGTCGGTCTGCTCGATCCAGGAGATCTCGTTCTCCTCGGCCGTCATGTCGCCGACGAAGACGGCTTCCAGCGAGGTCAGCCGGTCGGCGGCGGCGATCACGAGATCGATCGGGTACGACGACGTCTCCTCGTACGACTCGCCCCACTGGCCGATGATCAGGGCCCGCACGCCCGCCGGGTCGACAGCAGCGAGAAATGCCTGGAACGCCTGCTCCCAGGTCATCTCCGACTCGTCGTCGTACGGATCGACCGCGATACGCCAGGCCGCGGCATCGGCGGCCTGCGCCGGCGCCTCGTTCGTCGCGTGCCGGAAGTCGACGGCCGGCAGGCCGAGCAACTCGTGCAGATGATCCACACCGGACATGACCCTGAGCTCCTGAGACTGGGGGACGGCTGATGTCCGCAAGGTTTATCAAGCCCCACTGACAATGCGGCGGGCGGGGGAGGGGTTGTGACCGATTGTCAGACCCTCCCCTTAGCGTTTTCTCCAGGGTCGGCACAGCGGGTGCCACCCTGGAGGGGAGACGTCTGTGTACCGGCAGGGCGATGTACTGATCGTGGCGTTGGACGAGTCCGAGGTGCCCGCGCACCTGGCGGACGCGCCGGGGGAGCCGCGGGACGCCCGCGGGCGACTGGTGCTCGCGCTGGGCGAGGTCACCGGTCATGCGCATGCAGTCCACGGGCCCGGCCGGCTGATGCGCGAGGCGGGCGCCTTCGGCCCGATGCTGCTCCATCTCCCCGACGGCGGGCGGGTGGTGCACGAGGAGCATGCGGCGATACCGCTGTCGAAGGGCTGGTACCGCGTCGTGCGCCAGCGGGAGTACGCACCGGGTGCGGTCCGCATCGTCGCGGACTGAGCCGGCCGGTCCGGGCAGGCGGCGGGCGACGCAGCGGACCGGTACCGGGCGGCACGGCGAACACGCCCGACAGGCGGCGAACAGCAGACATCCAAGAGAGTGAACAGGGGACGGGGACAACCGATGCAGTACGTGGACTCATGGCGGGCCGTGGCAGCGGCGACCGGTGCGGCGGACCGGGGAGCGGCCGAGGACGGGGTCCGCCTCGCCTACCGCAGCGCGGGACTGGCCGAGCCGGAGCAGATTGTCTGGGCCGATTCGCCGAAGGCGGCCGTCGAGGTGGTCGAGAAGCTCGTCGACGCGGGCCGCTCGGTGCGCGACGAGGTGCGGACCTGCCCGTGGGCGGAGGAACGGCGCCGGATGTACGACGAGTTGGGTTCGGCCGGCTGGTCCTCCCTCTGGTCTGCCACGGGCGCCCAGCTCTGGGAGACCACGGCCGCGCTCGCCGAGCGGATACGGACCGGTGTCGTCTCGGCCCTCGCCAAGAGCCCCGAGGACGAGTCGGATGTACGCCTGGTGCTGCTCGACGCGGTCCTCGGCCAGCACGACGCGGCGTGGCTCGCCGCGTTCGACGGCCGCGGGAACCGGCTCGACGGCCTGGCGGAGGTGGCCAGGCACGCGGGCTGGTGGTGGCCGTACGAGCGCACCGTGGTGATCAGCGAACGCCCGGAGACGCTCCACCGTGACGAGGCGGGCCGGCTCGACCGCGGGGACGGCCCTGCCCTCTCGTACCGTGACGGGTTCGCGCTGTACGCCTGGCGCGGCATGCCTGTTCCCGCCGAGTTCCTCGCGGAACTGACGGCCCTGACCCCCGAGCGGATACGCGAGGAGGAGAACGCGGAGCTGCGCCGCGTGATGCTGGAGTTCTACGGCTACGACCGCTACCTCACCGAGTCGGGCGCCGAGCCGGTGCACCGGGACGAGACGGGCATCCTGTGGCGGATCGCGCTGGACGGCGACGAGGACGTGGTGATGGTCGAGGTGGTCAACTCGACCCCGGAACCCGACGGGACCCATCGCACGTACTGGCTGCGGGTACCGCCCTCGACCAGGACCGCGAAGGGCGGCGTCGCCTGGACCTTCGGGCTGGACGGGGACGCGTACACGCCTGTGCGCCAGACCTGATCGGTCGACAGGACGGAAAGGAAGCGAAGGAGGCGGAGTGACCGGCCGGGTCAGGCCGTCAGCGTCGCCCGGTCGATGCCCAGTTCGCGGGCGAGCGCCTCGTCGGTCCACGCCAGCATCGTGGCCCGGGAGAGCGGACCGGCGTACGACGTCATCTGGACGGCCAGACCATCCAGCAGGGCGGTCAGTCGCCAGGCGACGGACATCGGGTCGTCGCAGTGGAACTCACCCGCGGCGGCGCCCTCTTCGATGACCTCCGCCAGCTCCGCCTTCCACTGCTGGTCGAGATCGCCGGCCACATTGCGCAGCGCCGGGTCCCGGAGCGAGGCCGCCCAGCCCTCGATCCACAGTCGCCAGCCCTTGGCCTGCCCGGTCGGTGCGTACCAGCGGACGGCGGCGCGCAACCGCCGTACCGCACTCGTGCGACGGCTCAGGAGCTTGCGCAGATGGGCGAGGTCCGCCTCGGCCGCATGCGCGAAGGCGGCTGCGACCAGCTTCTCCTTCGTCGAGAAGTGGTAAAGCACCAGGGCGTTGCTCACGCCGAGCACGGACGCCACATCGGCGATCCGTACCGCCGCGACACCTCGCACCTCGATCTGTTCGACGGCAGCGCGGAGCAGCTCCTCACGTCGTTCCGCCACGCTCAACCGCACTCTTGCCACGGCGTCACCCTAACCAATGCGCCGGTCCCGGACAGGTCGGGGGCGGGACCGCATACGGCCCCGCCCCCTGCTCACCACCTGTCACCTCAAGGCTCCGGCCCAGGTCAGCACCAGATATCGGCGCAGCCGGAGTTGTAGGCGTCGATCAGGGTCTCCGTCAGCGAGGCACCTGAGGTGTCCGTGACGGTGGTGCGCAGGTCGACCTTGGCGGTGCCCATCGCAGGCACCGTCACCTTCCACCTGCCGTCGGCCGTACGCGCCGCCGCGGCCTGCTTCCAGCCGGTGCCGTCCGTCGCGTACCAGACCTTCAACGAAGCGACGGCAAGCGCCCGCCGACTGCCCTGCGCCGTGAGTCCGACCGTGTAATCGAGCGGCCTCCCCGCGTCGGCCGCGTTCTCGCCGGTCAGCGGCAGCCGGTAGTCGAGGTCCAGCAGCCGGGCCGCGGCAGCCGACTTCTCGTGACCGGAGCGGAACCGCCACTCGCTGGTGATCCGGGTGCCGAGCATCCACGTCACCGGGTCCGGTGACGTACGGGTGGCGTCGACCGTCAGCCGGTACCAGTCGTCCTTGCGCGGCAGATCGAACGTGGCGCGGCCCGGTGCGTCGTTGCGGGCCAGCACCTTCCCGCCGTCGTCCGCCAGGACCGTGCTGCCGGTGTCCGCCCCCGGCGCCGTCTCGGCACGGTGCCCGGCCGCGTCCGAGAACACAGGGAGCGCCACATTCAGCTTGTCGCCGTCCCGGGTGATCTGCGCCGCCCCGGCCTGTTCGCCGAGCGCCGGGTTGAAGGGCGCGGACATCCAGTCGTCCCGGTAGTCACCGGCGAAGACCCGCAGTGTGTCACCGGTACCAGCCGAACCGTTCGGCCATCACCGGCAGCCGTTCGGCGACGAGCGCGTGGGCCGCCGCACGGGGCGTGGAGCCGTCGGCCTCGGCGCGGGCCAGCATCCGGTCGATCAGGGCGCGCATCGAACGACGGGTGTGCCCGAACGCCTCCTCGGCGTCGGCGTCGATGTCGCCGAACAGGGTCCACCACCACCAGGCGTTCGTACCGGAGTTGACGACCACATCGGGCAGCACGGTGATCCCGCGCCCGGCGAGCAGCGCCTCCGCCTCCGGCAGCACCGGCATGTTCGCCGCCTCGATCACCCAACGGGCAGTGATGAGAGCCTGGTTCGTGGCGTCGATGGCGTACGACACCGCTGCCGGGACGAGCACCTCCGCCTCCTGGGCCAGCCAGGCGTCGGCGGGCAGCTCGCGGTCCCCGTCCCGCAGCGCACCGCGGTCCACCGTTCCGTACGCGTCCCTGGCCGCGAGCAGCGCCTCGACGTCGAGGCCCGCCGGGTTGGCGATGGTGCCCTTGATGTCCGCGACGGCGACGACCTTCAGCCCGGCCCGCGCCAGGAACCGCGCCGTCGCCCCGCCCATCGTGCCGAGGCCCTGCACACAGACGCGCGCCTGCGGGTACGCCACGCCGGCCCGGTCCAGCGCGGCGAGCGCCGACTCGGCGACCCCGCAGCCGCCGACCAGTTCGTCGAGCCCGATGCCGTCCACCTCGACGGCGAACGCGTCGGCGAGCCGCTGCCGCGCCGCCGTCTCGTCGTCGAGCAGGGGATAGACGGCCTGGATCGAGGAGATGAGCCCGGCCTCGGCGGCCGCCCGGTCGACGAGGTCCTGCGTCAGCCCGAGGTCCTCACCCGTCGTCCAGATGTTCTCGATGTACGGGCGCACGGCCCGCAGATAGCGCACCAGTACCCCGTACGCCTCCGGGGCGCGCGGGTCGCAGTCGATGCCGCCCTTGGCCCCGCCGAGCGGTATGTAGCGGGCCTGTGCGTCGTCGGCGTCGAAGTGCAGGGCCTCCTTCATCGTCATGCCGCGGGCGAGTCCGGCCACCTCGTCGAGCGTGCAGCCCTCCCGCATCCGCAGCCCGCCGCTGGACACACCGCGCACCAGCCGGTCGACGACCAGATGGCCCTGGCGTCCGGTGACATGGTCCGTCCAGGTCAGCGAGATCAGCGGAGCCGGCGGGGTGGTCGGGGACGGGGTCGTCGTCGGCGTCGTCATCGGGGGGTCTCCTCGGTCACAGTGATCAGGGTGGGCCCAGGGGTGGTCAGGGCCAGGGACAGGGCGCGGGTGAGCGCCTCGGGTGAATCGGCGTGGACACCGTGGCCGCCGTACGCGCGGGCCAGCGCCGGGAGGTCGACGGACGGCAGATCGACCGCCGTGGGGGTGTCGCCGCGCGCCGCCATTTCGTCGCGGATCTCGCCGTATCCGCCGTTGTCGAACACCACGACGGGCAGCGGCAATCGCAGCTGGGCGGCGGTGGCGAGCTCCTGCACGGAGAACTGCAGCCCGCCGTCGCCGCTCAGTGCCACCACCTGACGGGCGGGATACGCGGTCTTCGCGCCGATCGCGGCGGGCAGGGCGTAGCCGAGCGTGCCGAAGCCGGTCGGATGGAGATAGCGCCCCGCCGGGCCCACCGGCAGATGCGGGATCGCGCCGTAGTAACAGCACTGCGCACTGTCCGAGGTCAGGATCGCGTCCGCGTCCAGCACGGTTCGTACGGCCTGCAGATACGGCAGCCGGTGGGCATCGCGCTCAGCGGTCTCCGCGTCCCGCCCGGCGCGCAGCGCCCGTACGGCACCCGTCCGGTCCGGAGCCCCGGAAGCCGGTGCGCCGTGGGGCTCGGCGAGTTCCTGCCGCAGGGCTTCCAGAGTGGTGCGGGCGTCGCCGACGAGCGGCAGTTGCGCGGGCAGTCCCGCGTACATCTGATCCGGGTCGACATCCACCCGGATCAGGGTGGCGCGCAGCGCGGGCGGCGCGGACCAGAGATCGGACTCGGCCAGTTCCGTGCCCACGGCCAGCACCGCATCGCACCCGGCCAGCCACTGCTGTACGGACGGGCTGTGCAGTGACACCCCGAGCGACAGAGGGTGCGTCTCGTCGACGATCCCCTTGCCGTTGGCAGTGGTGACCACCGGCGCACCCAGCTCCTCGGCCAGCGTCAGGCACTGCGCCGCGGCGTTCCTGGCGCCGCCGCCGAGGACCAGTGCGGGCTGCCGGGCCGACCGCAGCACCCGCGCCGCGTCCCGCAGTGCGGGCCGGGACGGGCAGATCGCGGTCACCGGCGGGGCGAGCCGCACCGGACCCGCCGGTTCCGGTTTCTCCAGCAGATCGAGCGGCACCTCGATGTGGGCCGGGCGCGGGCGTCCGGTGCGGAACAGCGTGAAGGCGCGCGCCACCGCGGAGAAGATCTCCTCGACCGTCGACACCCGGTGGCTGAATGCCGAGACCCCCCGCAGCGCCTCGGTCTGGCTGCGCATCTCGTGCAGCAGACCGGTCGACTGGCGTGGGTGGCGCAGTGGCATGCCGGGCGAGACGACCAGCATCGGCACGCTGTCCGAGTACGCCTGCCCCACCGCCGCCGCGATGTTCAGCAGCGCCGGACCGGTGGTGGTGATCGCCACCCCGGGGCGCCCGGTGACCCGCGCGTACGCATCGGCGGCGTACCCCGCACCCTGCTCGTGGCGCGGAGTGACATGCGCGATTCCGTACGGGTCCAGATGCCGGTAGATCTCCAGGTTGTGGGTTCCCGGAATCCCGAACGCCTGCGTCACACCGTGCTTCGCCAGTGCGCGAACCACGGCTTCGCCGCCGGTCAGCGAGGTCGGCCTCGGCTGCTCGGACACACTGCCTCCCTCCACCAACAGGTCGATTTACTGAATCGCCAGTCAGTATTGGGAGGCGGGGGTGCCCCTGTCAATGTGATCTTTACTGAATCGCTGTTCAGTGGCTGAGGTGCGACCGTCAGGGGGCGGCGGGGCGCGGCACCTCGCACTCGTCCTTGAAGCCCTGGCTGGTCAGACCCAGTGCGGAGTTCGTCCGCGAGCGCATGTTCTCCACGGCGACCATGGTCGTCAGCTCCACCAGGGCCTTCTCGCCGAGCGCGGTCCTGAGCCGGTCCACCAGCTCGTCCGTGACCTCCGGCGGGGTGAGGCTCATCGCCTCCGCATACTCCATGACGTCACGCTCCCGTGCTGTGTACGCCTCGCTCTCCCGCCACACCGGCACCTCGCGCAGTTTGCGGGGGTCCATCCCGTGCCGGACGTTCTCCCAGTAGCCGAAGTCCATGCACCAGCTGCAGCCCACGGTCGCCGCGGACGTCATCACCGCAAGGGCCTTGAGCTGCGGGTCCAGCGCCTTCCACCGGCCCACGGCCAGCTCGAAGCGGAGCCCGGCCCACAGCACCTTGGTGTGGTGGGCGGTGGCCCGTACGGGATCGATGACCTTCCCGAACGTTCGGTTCGAGTACCACGACACGGCGCGGAAGAGGAGGCTGCGGGGCGGGTCGAGCGAGATACGGGCGGTCATGGCGGGTCTCCTTCGGTTCGGCTCCGAGTCCGCCGCGCGGTTCCTTGGGGTGCCGGCGGCGGCTGCTGTCACGGATGCGACGGGCGGGGGCTGCCGGATGTGACATCGGAGAGTGGCCGATCGCGGAATCCTGCGAAGGGTACGGACGTTGGTTCCGGCATGACGGGAATCGATGCAGAGCAGGACGCGCTTCTCCGGCTGATCGCCGAGGAGGACGGCGGGGTGCTCGTGACGCTGAAGCGGGACGGCCGGCCCCAGCTGTCCAATGTCAATCACTTCTACTATCCCGAGGAGCGCATCATCCGCGTCTCGATCACGGAGGGCAGGGCGAAGACGCGGAACCTCCGGCGCGATCCCAGGGCGAGCTACCACGTCACGAGCAAGGACCGCTGGGCCTGGACGGTCGCGGACGGGACCGCCGAGCTGTCGCCGGTCGCCGTCGATCCGCACGACGCGACCGTGGAGGAGCTGATCACGCTCTACCGCGACGTGCAGGGCGAGCACCCCGACTGGGACGACTACCGCAGTGCCATGGTCCGCGACCGGCGGATCGTCCTGCGACTGCACGTGGAGCATGCGTACGGGCAGCCGCGTGGCTGAGGCGGCGCGGTCCGGCCTTCATTCCCCTGGCCGTTCCGTACTCGCACCGTCGCACCCCCTGCTCATAATGAAACGACACCGACGCCCTCAGGAGATGTTGTGACCGGCGCTGACTCCCTGCACCCGCTCCGCACCCGGCTCCGTACGCTGCGACCTGCCGCATTCGGCGCCGACCCCGACGGCGACCGCATGGAGCGCATCCGGCGCTCACCCAACTTCGCCGACGGCGTCTTCCAGAACCCCATGGGGGCCCGGAGCAGGCCGTCCGGCTCCATGCTGGAGTTCGCGAAGGTCTTCTTCCGCAAGGAGGAGCGGGCCCGCAGGACGCCGACCGGCACGGTACCCGTCCACGCCACCACGCTCGCCGACCTTGCCGCGCCGCCCGCCACGGGGCTGCGGCTCACCTGGATGGGTCATTCGAGCGTGCTGGCCGAGATCGACGGCCGCCGGGTGCTCTTCGACCCGGTGTGGGGCGAGCGATGCTCGCCCTTCGCGTTTGCCGGGCCCAAGCGGCTGCACCCCGTTCCGCTGCCGCTGGCCGCGCTCGGCCCGGTCGACGCGGTCGTCATCTCCCACGATCATTACGACCACCTCGACCTGCCGACGATCCAGTCCCTGGCGGGCACGGACACGGTCTTCGCCGTGCCGCTCGGCGTCGGCGCCCACCTGGAGCGCTGGGGCGTTTCCGCCGACCGGATCCGCGAGCTCGACTGGAACGAGACCACGCACATCGCGGGGATCAGCCTGACTGCGACCCCCGCCCGGCACTTCTGCGGGCGCGGCCTGCGCAACCAGCAGCACACCCTCTGGGCGTCCTGGGCCGTCGCGGGCCCGGAGCACCGGATCTACCACAGCGGTGACACCGGCTACTTCCCCGGTTTCAAGGACATCGGCGCCGAGCACGGCCCGTTCGACGCGACGATGATCCAGATCGGCGCCTACTCCGATTACTGGCCCGACATCCATATGACACCGGCGGAGGGCATGCGTGCCCATCTGGACCTCCAGGGCGGGGAGCCGCTCGGAGCGATGCTGCCGATCCACTGGGCCACGTTCAATCTGGCCCCGCACCCGTGGGCCGAGCCGGGGGAGTGGACGAAGGATGCCGCCGCGGAGGTCGGGCAGGCGGTGGCGCTCCCCCGGCCCGGAGAACCCTTCGAACCGGCGGGGATGCTCCCCACGGACCCCTGGTGGCGCGCGGTGTCCGAGCTCATTGCGCACCCGTGGCGCCGCTTCAAGGGGGCGGATACCGCACCGGTGCACCAAGAGGTCGACCTTGCGGGCGAGCGGTGATCTCAGGCATGGGGGATCTTGCGAAGCCGGCCCGGAAGTTGGGTGACATGCCGCGCGATCAGGACCGCATATGGAGGGCCATCGGCGTGCCCCGCTACGAGAACGCATGGTGGTGCCGGAGCAGTTCACGTCCCGACACCACTTCACGAGGGTCGTCGCATGTGGTGATCCGCACTCGAACCGCCGGTTGCTGATTCTGCCTGCTCATGGCCGCGGGCTCCGAACGACCGTTCGGAGCGCGCGATGTCCGGGGTGTTGTGATCACCGCGCAGGTGGCGGGGCCGAACCTGCCCGTGCCGCTCCGGACATGGCTGCCGCGGATCGCGAGCGAGCACATGGCTTGGCCGCCCTCGCGGTACGCGATGAACAAGCATTTGCGAAGCTGACAGCAGGGCCGACAGTGACAATGAGGCCGCCGGTTACGGCGGACCCGGAGTGAGGCAGTCGTGCAGTTCACTGTGAGAGTGCTGGGGCGGATGAGCGGGGACGCTGTCGCCCAGCGGACCGCCGACGCGTTGGGCATCTTCAACTCCACCCCGCAGTTCCTCGGCAACGAGCGATGGGAGATCGAGGTCGTCCTCCCCGACGAGGCGGAGGACGTGGAGCCCGGTCCCGACGGCGAGATCGCCTCGGCCTGGGAGCTGCTGTGTGACAGCGTCGGGGACAACGGCTCAGGCGTGGATGCGGACGAGGCCGAACGGGCGGCGACGGCGGACTTGGAGCGGGTCCGGGAGTCCTTGCTTGATGCGGGCGCCTCCGAGGTCCTGATCGAGGCGCTCGAGCCGTAGGACCTCACGCCCACCGTGGACGGCCCGCCGGATGTACAGGCGGGCCGTCCTGCGTCGTCCCCCGCCGGAGCCCCAAGGCCCGGCCGGCGTCGCCCATCGATGCGGTGGCATCGCTCATGGACCAGGTCGGGTCCTTGGTCGCTCTGGGAGGATCCGCTCGCTGGACCGCCATGGTGTCAACGGGCAGCAACGGCCATGCTGACTACGTAGCGCTCCTCGACCGTGCCATTCGGGAAGACCTCGGTCAGGAGATCGCGCTCCGCAGTCAGGAATGCCCCGGTGGCATTCCTGCCGAGAACAAGGAAGTCGGAGTAGCTGGCCAGGTTCGCGAGATGGGTGTCGAGCGGGACGCTCCTGGTCCACACCATCTGTCGGGTGACGATGCTGAGTTGGGGTGGCAGGTCGCGGAATCGGGCCATCGGGTCGGGTTCGTTGTCTTCGGCACTGAAGAGGCGGCGCAGGCGGGAGTCCTGGTCGGCTATCCAGGGGACAGTGCTGTCCGAGTCGTTCCACCAGAGGGCGAGTGCACCGCCGGGGCGCAGTACTCGGAGAGCCTCTGGGACGGACTTGCGCTGGTCGGTCCAGTGCCAGGCTTGGGCATAGGTAAGGATGTCGATGGACTCGGAGGCAAGCGGCAGGTTGTTGCCGTCACCGAGTACGAGGGGGACATGGGGCAGTCCGAGGCGGAACTGGGAGGCCATTCCAAGGCCGGGTTCCACCGCGATGACGCGCGCACCCCGGGCATGGAGGAGGGCGGTCGCCAGTCCGGTGCCGGCACCGATGTCCGCGACGCGGGCGCCTTTCAAGGCAAGGCCGCCGAGTTCCTCAACCGCATCGAGCAGGGCGGGCGGATACGAAGGGCGGTTCGCGGCATAGTCGGCGGCGGCCTTGTCGAAGGAACGGGCCTGCGAAGTGATGGCCATGTGACCATCCTCGGCGGTCCGGAGGCGCCTGACACAGCACTTTGAAGCCGTTTCCCGCCGCCACGGCATCGCAGGGCTACCGACGGCTCCGCTCAGTTCCCGGCCACCCTCGCGGTCGGCGCCCGACAACCCCTCCGCTGCCGCTCGGGACACAGCTTCTGCCAGGTCGGTCACCCATCGAGTGCAGGGACTCTTCCTTGCACACATTTGTCATGTACGCTTAAATAATCTGTTGCCAGGTCGCATCCCGGTCATTGTTCTACGCGCGAAGAATTCAGTACCCAGCGGCTGCGCCCTCGTAGATCAACCCCTCCCGGAGGTATGACGGATGCTTGGATTTGGTAAGTCCCCTTGTCGCAGGCTCGTCAGCGGTATAGCCGTCCTGGGCGCCCTCGCCGCCGGCACCGCCGTCCAGGCGGTTCACGCCGCCCCCAGCACCACCGCAGCCGCCACCAACCGCGTGCTGTTCGACAACGCACACGCCGAGACGGCCGGCAACGCGGACTGGATCATCAGCACCAGCCAGCCGGACCCACTGGGCCAGAACTCCAGCCCCACTTCGGAGACTTCCTGGACCGGCGCCCTCTCCTCCTGGGGTGTGGCCCTGCAGAAGACCGGCAACTACAGCCTGAAGACGCTGCCGTCCGGCAGCTCGATCACTTACGGCACCACCAGCGCAACCGACCTGATGAACTTCGACACCTTCGTGCTGCCCGAGCCGAACGTTCTGCTCACCGCGCCGGAGAAGACCGCCGTCATGAACTTCGTGAAGAACGGCGGCGGCCTGTTCCTGATCTCCGACCACACCGGCGCCGACCGCAACAGCGACGGTGAGGACGCGGTCGAGATCATCAACGACTTGATGACCAACAACACCGTCGACAGCACGGACCCGTTCGGCTTCTCCGTCGACTCGCTCAGCATCAGCTCCGACCACCCGGCGGCAATCACCGACAGCACCGACGCGGTGCTGCACGGCTCCTTCGGCGCGGTGACCAAGAGCCTCATCGCCAGCGGTACGACCGCCACCCTCAAGCCGGCCGACAACTCCAGCGTCAAGGGCCTGCTCTACCGCACCGGGTACTCCGGCAACACCGGCGCTTTCTTCGCCACCAGTACCTTCGGCAGCGGCCGCGTCGCCTTCTGGGGCGACAGCTCGCCGATCGATGACGGCACCGGCCAGTCCGGCAACACTCTGTACGACGGCTGGAACGACTCCGGCGCCACCAACGCCACCCTCGCTCTCAACGCCACCGAGTGGCTCTCCGGCAGCAGCGGCGGCGGCACGGGTACCTGCACCGCCGCCCAACTGCTCGCCAACCCCGGCTTTGAGTCCGGCAACACCTCCTGGACCGCGAGCAGCGGCGTCATCACCACGAGCAGCAGCGAGGCCGCTCGCACCGGCTCCTACAAGGCCTGGCTCGGCGGCTACGGCTCCACGACCACCGACACCCTCTCCCAGTCCGTCACCATCCCGTCCGGCTGCGCCGCCACCCTCAGCTTCTACCTCCACATCGACACCGCCGAGACCACCACCAGCACCGCCTACGACACCCTCAAGGCCCAGGTGCTCAACAGCTCCGGCACCGTGCTCGGCACCCTCGCCACCTACTCCAACCTCAACGCCGCCGGCGGCTACACTCTGCGCAGCTTCGACCTCAGCAGCTACGCGGGCCAGACCGTGACCATCAAGTTCACCGGCGTCGAGGGCTCCAAGCTCCAGACCTCGTTCGTCATCGACGACACGGCGCTCAACGCGAGCTGACAGCGGTCGCACCGGACGTCCGCAGTCACCTGGCAGCGGGCGCCCCGTGGCGAGGGACTGCCCCGGATCCTCCGAGCGTCCGCTGCCGGTCGACGCTTGACTACGGCCATCGGTCTCGCCGGTGAGGCACCGGTGGCTGTGTGACTGCAGGAGCAGTATGGCGTAGCTCCAGGGACTTGGGGTGGCCGGCTGCGAACGGGGCACCACCGGGATGCGGTTCCGGTTCGTTCTCGGCCAGGGCAAGTGTGCCCAGACCGAACTGCACCCACTGGCCGCCGCGACCGCCGACCCGGCCGCGGGGGCGGGCCGCCCGGAGGTGGCTCCGACCACGTGGAGCGGTGCCGGGTGACATCCGGCAACGGGCAACAGTTGACAGGCACCCGGCGACAACGGACAACGGGCGTTGACGCACGCGAACGGCCCGGACCGACCGGCAGACCCGGTCGGTCCGGGCCGTTCGCGTGCGTCCGTCGGTCCGTCGGTCCGTCGCACCCGGCGGTCAGGCTGTCGGGCGACCCGTGGCAATGCGGCGTTATCGGTCTCTTGTGCGAGAGCTCATACCAGAGCGGGACGGATGGCGGGCAAGTTTGACAACTGCCCGTCGCGGGAGCTCGATTGGCGACTACTGTGTGTGGCCGGTGATCAACGCTGGGCTCATATCGTTCGAGCATGCCCAAGCGTTGACCCGAGCCTGACCGACCACCGTAGGTGCCACCGCACGAACGCCGATTCCTGGTGCCCCATGTACCGAGGACGCTGATGTCTCAACTTCGCGCACCTGAAGCGCGACCGGAACGCCGAGAGGGCGCGCGGCACGGCCGACCGGGTGCCCGTTCCCACTCGGCCGCGGCCAGGCCGCGCGCCGCACAGCCATCTCCTGAGGCCCGTATGCGCCCACAGATCCTGCGTACCGCCCTGCTCCCGGCCGTCGCCGCGGTGCTGAGCGGTGCCGCAGCCGTCATCTTCACCATCCGTTCCACAGGTGCCCGCCCGACCATCCAGCTCTGGACCGCGCTGGGCGGATCGGGGGCGCTGGCCGTCGCCGCCGTGGTCGCCGCATTCCTCGGTGCCAACCGGGTCACGACCACCGTCCTCGGCCGCTGCCTGGCGCTGCGCCGTGCCAGTGCCCAGGGCCAGGCCGACCTGCAGCGGCTGGTGGAGCAGCTCCGCAACGGAGGGCCGGTGTCCGCGCGGCGCCCCCCGCGGCCCGTCGCCCCCGGCAGCGACGCCTTCGACCTGCTCGCCCAGGAAATGGGCCGGTCGCACGAAGGGGCCGTCGCCGCCGTCGTCCAGGCAGCCCGGCTCAGCAACCACTCCGGCGAGGAACAGCGGGTCGAGGTCTTCGTCAATCTCGCCCGCCGCCTGCAGTCCCTCGTCCACCGGGAGATCCAGCTGCTCGACGAGTTGGAGCACGAGGTCGAGGACCCCGATCTCCTCAAGGGCCTCTTCCAGGTCGATCACCTCGCCACCCGCATCCGCAGGCACGCCGAGAACCTCGCCGTACTCGGCGGAGCCGTCTCCCGGCGCCAGTGGAGCAACCCGGTCACCATGACCGAGGTGCTGCGCTCGGCGATCGCCGAGGTCGAGCAGTATCCGCGGGTCAAACTGGTGCCGCCGATCGACGGCACCCTGCGCGGTCACGCCGTGGCCGATGTGATCCATCTGCTGGCCGAACTCGTCGAGAACGCCACCGTGTTCTCCGCCCCGCACACCCAGGTGCTGCTGCGGGCCCAGCACGTCACCGCCGGGCTGGCCCTGGAGGTCGAGGACAGGGGGCTCGGCATGCCGGGCAACGAGCAGAAGCGGATGAACGCCCTGCTCGCCGACCCCGACCAGGTCAACGTCGCCCATCTGCTCCAGGACGGCCGGATCGGGCTCTTCGTCGTCGCGTCGCTGGCCCGCAGGCACGGCATCGCGGTCCGGCTGCAGAGCAACATCTACGGCGGCACCCAGGCCGTACTGGTACTCCCGCAGTCCCTGCTCGGCGTCGACCCCGACGCACCCACCACGGCCGACGCCGTCCCGGTCCCGCCACTCGGGCCCGTACACCGGCCACCGGCCCAGGACGACACCGCACAGCAGCGGAATCTGAGCCCGGCCCAGAACCGGCAGGCCCAGGTGCCCAGTCAGCCGCTCCGCCTGCACCAAACGCCCCAGCCGCCGCGAAGGCAGGGTGAGGGGCCGCCGCTGCCACTGCGCGCCGAGCGTGTCACCCGGTCGGCCCCCGCCGACGCCCGCCCCGGCATCCAGCGCCCGGACGACGCGCTTTTGGCCCTCCAACCGGAGCCCGGAACCGTGCGCGGCACCATGGGCCGGCCCCAACTCCCCAGGCGCGCCCACCAGGAACACCTGGTCCCGCAGCTGCGCGAAGCCCCCGCCCCCCGTGCCGAGGACGAAGAACCCCCCCTGCACGACCCGGGGCTGATGGCGTCATTCCGGCGAGGCATCGAGCTCGCAGAGGCCCGGAGCGAAGGGGACGCCGACACCGCACAGGCCCCGGACGGCGCCCCCGAAGCGTCCGGACCGCCGGCCCGGCAGCCCCTCGAACCGCTGCCCGTCCGGGGAACCACCGCGACCGCCTCCCCGCTCCCTCCCGAACCGGACCCCCTCGAAACGAATACCTTGAAGGAGTAGATGCACGATGACGACCGATACGCCGTCCGGTCAGGTTGCGGACCTCGACTGGCTGCTGAGCGGGCTGGTACAGCGTGTGCCGTACACGCGCAGCGCGGTCCTGCTCTCCGCCGACGGGCTGGTGAAGTCCCTCCACGGCATGGACGCGGACAGCGCCGACCACATGGCGGCGCTGGCCGCCGGTCTGTACTCCCTCGGCCGCAGCGCCGGGGCGCGCTTCGGGGACAACGGGGAGGTCCGGCAGGTGGTGGTGGAGCTCGACTCGACGTTGCTCTTCGTCTCCACCGCCGGTTCCGGCACCTGTCTCGCTGTCCTCGCCGGACGCGAGGCAGATGCCGCGGTGCTCGGCTACGAGATGACGATGCTGGTCAAGAGCGTCCGTCCGTATCTGCATACCCCGGCCAGACAAGCGGCCGGGGCACCAAGCACCACGGGGCTGTGAGAGTGTCGGCCCCGCACGACGGGCCGTTGCTCGACGATGCGGCGGGCCGCCTCATCCGTCCGTACACCGTGAGCAACGGTCGTACCCGTCCGACCGCCGTGCTCGATCTGCTCTCCCTGGTGAGGGCCACCGGCACCGATCCGCAGACGCATCTCGGCCCCGAGCACTCCGTGGCGCTCGGGCTGTGCGGCGGACCCACGTCGGTGGCCGAGATCGCCGCACATCTGCGACTGCCCGCGGTCGTCACCAAGGTGCTCGTCTCCGATCTGGTCGACTGCGGTGCAGTCACCGCGCATCCGCCCGCCTTCCATGACATGCCCACCGACCGATCTCTGCTGGAGGCAGTGCTCGATGGCTTACGACGACAGCTCTGACGGCTTCGGCATCTTGGGCGGAGGCGACGCCCCCGGGGGCCCCGAATGCTTCCCCGTCGCGCTCAAGGTCCTGGTGGCGGGCGGCTTCGGTGTCGGCAAGACGACGTTCGTGGGCGCCGTCAGCGAGATCGCACCGCTGAGCACGGAGGAGCTGCTGACCCAGGTCAGTGCGGCGACCGACAGCCTGGAGGGTATCGAGTCGAAGACCGCCACGACGGTCGCCATGGACTTCGGCCGCATCACCCTCGACGAGCAGCACGTGCTCTATCTGTTCGGCACCCCGGGCCAGGAGCGCTTCTGGTTCATGTGGGACGAGCTCTCCCAGGGTGCGCTGGGAGCGGTCGTGCTCGCCGACACCCGGCGGCTCGAGGAGTGCTTCCCGGCGGTCGACTTCTTCGAGCGGCGCGGTATCGGATTCATCGTCGCGGTCAACGAGTTCGACGGCGCCTACCGCTACGGCCCCGACGAGGTACGGGCCGCGCTCGACCTTCCGCCCGAGGTGCCGGTCATCCCCTGTGACGCCAGGATCGCGAACTCGGGCACCGGAGCGCTGGTCACTCTGGTCCAGCATCTGATCAACGCCACCTCCGACCCCGCCCCGCTCTCCACCATGGGAGCCCACCCGTGAACGGACGCACCAGCGACCGGCTGCTGCTGACTCCCGTCGACCGCGATGCCCCCGTGCGCGCCCAGCGGCTTCGGACGCTCGGGCTCGGGGAACGGGCCGGTGGATCGTTCGACAGCTTCGACGCGTTCGCGGACAAGGTGGCCGAAATAGCCGATGTTCCCTTCTCCATGGTCAACTTCATCGACGGGAACCGACAGTTCTTCGCCGGACTGCACATGCCGACCGGTACGCACACCGGTTCCGACCTCGGCGCCATGGCCGCGGGCAGCGGCCGTGGCGGGCGGTACGTGGCCCTCGATCACGGCTACTGCCCGCACGTCGTCGCACGACGGAAGGCGCTCGTCCTGGAGGACGTCTGCGACTACCCGAGATTCGCCGGCAATCCGGTCGTCGACGACATAGGTATCCGTTCCTATCTGGGGGCGCCGCTCATCGACCGTACGGGCATCGCGCTGGGGGCGGTCTGCGCCGTCGACACCGTGCCCCGCCCCTGGGGGCGGGCCGGTCTCGACACGATCAAGTCCCTGGCGCAGGAACTCATCGGCCACATCCACCGACGGGAGGACAACGGCAGCATCGCGCTCTGATCCGTCGTGCCGCCCGCGCCTCGGACGTGTGCGAGCCGCCGCCCACGCCCGGACACCCACGCTCAGACCTCGACCGTCGTGCCGTCCAGGAAGGTCAGCACCACCGACTCGTCATCGGCCCGCACCGCCACCGATTCACGCAGCGCCTGCGGATGGACGGTGTCGCGGGACAGCGCGACCAGCGAGACATGGATGCTCCGCCCGCCCGGATGACGGTCGCTCCGGAGATACGGGATCGCGGAGTGCGGCCCGTACGCGTTGGACTGCACGTCCCGCGCGACGCCGGACCCTTCCGCTGCCTCCTCGGGCGTCCCGCCCGCCGCGGCGTCCCAGCCGTACAGGGCGACCACGGCACTGGTCAGACCGTCGGCGGTACGCGTCAGCGCCCAGCCGGGTCCCGACGAGGAGAAGGGCCGCTCGGCGTGGGCGACCGCATGTCCGCCCTCCCGCACCACCGCACCCTCCGGCGCCTCGACCCGGTGCACCCGGATCTCCCACGGGCCGTGCAGCACACTTGTGGTCTCGATCCGGTACGCGCGGTCGTCGCGGGGTAGCCGGGCCGCGTACCAGGACGAGGCGACGCGGTCCTCACAACGCAGCGGATGGATCCTGCGCCGCCGCGAAGGGGTGCCGTCCGGGGCGATGAGGGCCAGATGGCCGTCGATGGCGCGTGCCACGGCGTGCGGCGCGGACTCGGGCGCGGTCGCCGTCGAATAGGCGAGCTTCGCGTAGTGCGGGTCCTCCTCGCCCGTGTCCGCGTCCGTGGTGTCGTCGGTGGCGGCGGGCGGGTTGTGGTCGCTGCCGTGGTTGATCAGCCGGACGATGCCGTCGTGCCGTGTGGCGTGCAGCAGCCATCCCGCTGCGGGCAGCGCGGTGTACTGGTCGGACTCCTCGATGGGGAGCGGGAGTTCCCGCTCCGTCCACACCGGGTGATCCGCCGGGAGCAGCAGCCCGAGGAAGCCCTTGCTCGCCCAGTACGGGGAAGCGGGACCGGAGTACGGCTGGGTGCTCGGCAGGAACGTGTCGTACCAGCCGAGGGTCAGCAGCCCCCGCTCGTCCGGGACCCCGCGCTCCACGAAGTGCCGCAGGGTGCCTGACGCGAGCCGGCGTGTGAGTCCGGGTGCGAGCGGCGTGCAGTCGGCCAGCGCCCCCATCCAGACCGGTGCGAGCGCCGCGAACCGGTACGTCAGTGAGCGCCCCTGGTGGACCGGCGCACCGTCGGAGCCGAAGAAGTGCGGATAGTCCTGCAGGAACCTGGAGAGTCGTTGGCGGTAGACCTCGGTCCTGCCGCCGTCGTCGTCCGGGCCCGCCATCCGCGACCAGAGCAGCGGATAGAGATGCATGGCCCAGCCGATGTAGTAGTCGAAGTTCCGGCCGTCCCCGTCGGTGTACCAGCCGTCACCGACGTACCAGTCCTCGATTCTGTCCAGATTGCTCTCGATGTCGGAGCGGCTGTAGGGGGCGCCCACCGAGGCGAGGAACTGCTCGGACACCACCTGGAAGAGCCGCCAGTTGTTGTCCCAGGTGCGGCCGCCGACGAAGCCGGAGAACCAGTCGACGACCCGCTCCTGGATCCGGGTGTCCAGCTTGTCCCAGATCCAGGGGCGGGTCTCATGCAGACCGACGGCGATCGAGGCCGCCTCGACCATCTGCTGCGAGCAGTCGGTGAGCCTGGGCCAGGCCTCGGTGGAGGCCGGGTCCGTGCCCGTTGCCAGACCCTGCGCGTAGCGTTCGATCAGTTTCGGATCGACGTCCCCGCGGGCTCCGGCGATGCGGAAGGCCGCCATCAGGAAGGAGCGTGCGTATCCTTCGAGCCCGTCCGACACCACGCCCGACCAGCTGGCCCGGCCGGGCAACCGGTACTGCGCGAAGCCCGGTGTGGCGTACGGGACGAGCGCGTCGAGCATGCGGTCGGCCGAGGCCTCCCAGTGTGCGCGCGTCCAGCCGGTCCGAGAGGACAGCAGCCGGTCGGTCGGGGGGAGGTGCAGGAAGGGCGGGGTCATGCGGGCGGTGCTCCTCAGTCCGTCAGGGTCGACGGGTCTACGGGCGGTGTGGGCAGGTTGAGCGCGGCGAGGGCGGCCTTGCCGTCCGCGTCGATCGGGCGGGCCGAGGCGGTCCCGGAGCCCAGCAGAGTCGCGGCGCCCGCGCCCGCCAGGACGGCGAGGGCGCTGCGGCGGCTGAACGGGGACGAGGCGGGGGAAGCGTGCATGCGTACTCCCTGAGGAAGGAGGGGAAGACCGGTCGCAGGTGCCTGTTCAGGAGAGGGTGGCGGTGTGCGTGTGACCGCGCGATCCGCCGACCGTGACGGTGAGGACGGGGCGACGGCCGGGTGTCACGGACACGGTCGGGTCGGCCGTGACCACCCTGCTCACCGGGAAGGGCAGTTCCACCGTGACCGTGGTCTGCGTGCGGCTCGGGTCGGCGACGGCGACGGCGAGTTGCTGGTCTCGGCGCTGGACCAGCACCGAGGCCGGTCCGGATGCGGTGATCCCGGCGGCGGTGGCCGCTGCCCAGAAGTTCACCGCGGTCAGCCCCTGCCTGCGGACCTCCACGGCCTGCGCGGTGGCGTCGTTGGCGACGATCCGGACCGGACGCGAGTGCGACCAGACGGCTGTCGCGGCCGCGGACGCGCCGGGCAGCAGGACATAGGCGTAGCCCGCATCGGTGGGGGAGGCACCGTGATCGACCCAGAGTGTCACATAGCGGCGGGTGACCGGATCGGTGCTGCCGCCGGTGTCCGCCCCGGTGTTGAGCGCCCGCCAGGTTCCGGTCCGCTCCTCGCGCAGCGCCTGAAGAGCAGTGGGGTCGGGGAAGACGTAGCCGCCGACGCCGTCGACATGCGCCCACCGGGCGTGGCCGAACTCCTTGGTCCAGCCCTGCTCCGTCGGCTGTCGGACACCGTCGACCGTCAGCCGCTGCGTGCCGTCCGTGCCGAGATTGCGGTTCTCGACGACCGTCTCGACCGTGCGCCCGTCGCTCGCCGTGATACCCGCGCCGAGCGCGATCACCGCGTTGTCGAGCAGGAACCAGGATTTTCTGGCCCGCAGGGTACTGCCCGCGGGACCGATGAGCTCCATCGCCGAAGCACCGTATCGGTCGTGGAGCACCGCTCCGCCCGCGACGGCGTTCGTCGGACGGTAGGTGGATGTGCCGGCGCCCGTGCCGAGATCGGTGCGCTGCCTGGTGTCGACCGTGGTGCCGGGCAGCCGGTACGGGTCGACGGTCGGCCAGAAGCCGTAGTTGAACTGCCCCAGGTCGTCGCCGTCGTACAGATAGGTCATGCCGTCGCCGGTGTACCAGCCGTGCAGATTCTCGCCGTTGCCGGCCTCGTAGGCTGAGATCCGCTTCGACGACAACGACAGTGTGCAGGCCCAGCGAGGCTGCCGGTGCACCACCCGGTCCATGTCGGCGAAGACGAAGTGACCGGTCGTGCGCGCCCCGGCGGGAATGCTCCGGTCATTCAGCACGGCCTTGGCGAGAGCCAGTTGGGGAAGGGTGGCGAGAGCCGTGAACGGGGTGGTGCGGTTGCGGGTCAGCCAGCCCTTTGCCAGCGCGCGCCAGCGGTCGGCGTACGCGGCGGGTGCGCCGGTCGCCAGGAGCAGGATCGCTGCGACGGTCGCCGCACCGTCCCGGTGGTCACCGGCGCGCTCCCGGGAGATCGCCCGGCCGCGTACCGCGTCCATCATCAGCCCGTCGAAGACCACCGGCGAGAAGGTCCGCTCGACTGCCTCGTACATCACGGAGACCTGCGGGTCGGCGACCGCCCACTCGGAGCCGGCGAGCAGTGACAGCAGATAGGCGGCGCCGCCGAGCAGAACCGTGCCGTACGTACCCGTGTACGCGACCACGTCGTGCTGGACGAATGACCCGTCCTCGTAGAAGCCGTCACCCGAACCCGTGTACCGGAACAGGCTGTTGCGTCCGGAGTCGCGCACGTCGGAGAGCGCGTCACGGGCCGATGCCAGCTTGGCGGCGTCCTGTCCCAGCAGTCCGCGCAGCGCGACGATGACGGCTTTGTCGGTGCGGTTGGCGCCGGTCTCGGCGAGCGTGGGGGAGTTGGTGCGACGGTCCGCGTTCGGGCAGAACCGGTCGACCACCGTCAGATAGTCCGTCAGATCGGTGGCGGGCAGGCGCCCGCGCAGCAGGACGGAGCAGTCCATCAGCGCCCGTGGGGCGCCGATCTCCCAGAACCACCAGTTGCCGGTCTCACGCTTGGCCGGGTTGTACGCCGTGTCGTACGTGAAGCGCAGCGCGGCGACGAGGGCGTCCGCCGTGTCCGCGCTGCCGGCCAGTGAGGTGCCGGGGGTGGCCCAGGCGGTCGCGAGCGTACGGAGCCGGGTGTAGCTCTGGCCGAAGTTGCCGGGGTCGGTGACCGGGGAGAGATCCGGCCAGAGTGCGGTCCGTCCGGCGCTGCGGTCCAGGGTCTCCCAGAGCCCCTTCGCCGTGGTGTCCAGAGTGGCGACCGCGGCGACGACGTCGGGGTCGGACGCGTCGAACGCGCCGCCGGTCAGGAGGGTTTCGGCGCGCTGGAGGAGCGCGTCGAAACCCACGGTGCCGGCGGTGTCGCCGGCCGCCACGGGCTGCGCCTGTGCGGCGCCGGCCGTGGCGACGAGTGTCGTGGCGGAGGTGGCCGCGACGGCCGCGGTGGCGCCCGTCGCGGCGAGCAGGGTGCGTCTGCTGAGGTTCATGGTGTCTCCTTTCGCCTGCGGTCAGTCCGTGAGCGTGCTCGGGTCGACGGGCGGCTTGGGCAGGTTCAGCGCGGCCAGTTCCGCCTTGCCGACGGCGTCGATCGGGAACGCCCAGGCGTTCACGAAGAAGTCCGTGAGGTCGTAGCCGGAGATCCGGCTGGAATACGTGGCGAGCGCCCGGTAGCGCTTGTCGGTCTCCGTGTAGTCCGACTGCGGGTTCTCCTCGCGCACCAGCTTGTGCATGCGCGGCCAGAAGTCGTCACCGAAGGCGAGCTCCAGCTGGCGGAGCGGGACGAGCTTCTCGTACGCGCCGAAGGACTTCTCGTACGTCAGCCCCGCCGTGCCGAACTTGAGCTGTGCGGACCGGAAATAGGTGAGCCCGGTCTTCGGATCGACCGTGAGGAGGTTGGACGGCTGCTTCAGGGTGCGCTGCGCGGCAAGCGAGTAGATGTTGACCGTGACCTCGGTCAGACCGCCCGGCTTGTACGCCATCTGCTGGTGCAGATGGCCGAGTTCGTGGTACAGCCCCCAGCCGCGGGTCCGCAGCCCCTCCACCGTGGTGGCCCGGTCGAGATAGGCACGGGGGAAGCCGTTGTAGCCGTGCGTGGCGTACGCGCCGACGCCGGTCGGCACCTTGCTGACCTCGGTGAAGTGGTACGGCCCCGCCTTGCGCCGGTGCACCGGCTTCGAACCGTCGAGCCCGCTGATCCGGGCGTGCGAGTCGATGATCGTCTCGACCAGTTCGAGCAGCGCCGCATGGTCCTCGCCGCGGTACAGGAGCGCGCCGTCGCGGGTGAGCGTCATGATCGTGTGCGGGGCGTGGAGTTCGACGTACGGCGAGTTGGTCAGCGTGTCGAGCTGGTGCTGGTAGTCGGCCTCGGTGGTGCGGCCCAGTGTGAAGACCGGCATCGGTACGGCGCCGGAGCGGAAGACCACACCGGCCCGCTCGCCGTCCCCCGTCAGGGTCAGATAGACGGGGCCGCCGTGCGGGTCGGTCACGGTGTTCGCGCCGGCCGTCAGCGAGTAGCTGCGGGGCTCGGTGATCTCGCCGTAGTAGTCCCACGCACCGATCCAGAGTGTGGGTACCAGACCGTCGTTCGGCTGGACGGTGAACGAGAGCGGGGTGGCGGCCGGGACGTACAGGCCGGTGGGCTGGAACTCGGAGCCGCGCAGGGCCTGTCCGAGCCGCAGCCGCTCCGCCTCGGCGGCGGGCCGCGCGGTCACGCTCACCTTGACGGGCTGTGCGGTATTCGCGGGAGCGATACCGGCTGCCCGGGCGGAGGGGGCGGTGGCGCCGAGCGCGACTGCTGCTCCGACGCCGGCCGCGGCGGCGAAAACCGAACGGCGGCCGACGGGGGCGGAGGCGACGGCCGGAAGCGTGACGGCGGAGAAAGAGGACTGACGCATGCGGAACTCTCCCTGCAGAAACAATTGAGGGGCGGAAGCGTGCGGAACGGGTGAAGCTCGCCGTCAGCATGTAAGCGGTTGCTATCGAGCCGCAAGAGGGCTCAGGAAGTTACTGTTATTTACTATGGTCAACTACGGGCAGTGGCGCAGTAACCGGTCACATCCGGGTGGACCGACCGGACCGGGGCGCGACGGAATCGCGTACCACGATGTGCGTGCCGAGCCGCAGGGCGCCCGTGGTCGGCTCGCGCCAGTCGTCCTCGTCCCCACCGCCGACGGCCAGCCGCACGGCCTGCCGCCCCATCTCCTCCAGGGGCACATGAACGGTGGTCAGCCGCGGCCGCAGCTCCTGGGCGACCGGAATGTCGTCGTACCCCACCAGGGAGATGTCCTCGGGCACCCGCACCCCGGCCTCCTCCAGCGCCTGGGCGGCGCCCGCCGCCACGATGTCGTTGGCGGCGAAGACGGCGGTGAAGTCCGGCCCGTCCCGCAGCAGTTCCGCCATCCGCCGGTAGCCGAAGTTCCGGCTGAAGGTGCCGGGTTGGGCCAGCTCCGGGTCCGGTGTCACCCCGCGCAGCTCCAGGGCCCGCCGGTGCCCGGCGAGCCGGTCTCGGGTGGTGGAGAGCTTCGGCGGGCCGCCCAGGTAGAGGATCCGTTCGTGGCCCTGCATCAGCAGATGGTCGGTGATGGCGAAGGCGCCGCCCTCGTTGTCGTACTCGACCGCGGCCGTCGGTGCCTGCTCGCCCAGCGGCGGCCTGCCGCACAGCACGAGCTTCGATCCGCCGGCGTCCAGCTCGCGGGCCCGGCGGGCCAGCTCCGAGGTGTAGCCGCGGTCGGCGACGCTGCCGCCCACCACGATCACCGCGTCGGCCCTGCGCTCGTGCATCAGCTCGACGAACGCCAGCTCGCGCTGGGGGTCGCCCTGGGCGCAGCACACCAGGCAGAGCCGCCCGCCGAGCGCGGCCTCCCGCTCCACACCCCGGGCGATGTACGCGTAGAACGGGTCGATGAGCTCGTTGACGATGATGCCGACGGTGCGGCCGGAGGCACCGGCAAGGGCGCGGGCGTGCGCGTTCACGACATAGCCGAGCTCGCGCATCGCGGCCTCGACCCGCTCCCTGGTCGCCTCCGCGACCGGGTAGTTGCGGTTCATGACGCGCGAGACCGTGGCGGTCGAGACGCCCGCCCGCCTGGCCACATCCGTGACGGTCGCCCTGCGCGGTCCGTCCGCGGCCGTGCTCTGCCGGCGCATCCGGCTCACCCCCTGGTGACTGTTGTGTGACGCCGAGCCTAGAGCCTGGGCGCGGGTGGGGTTCACGCGATCCTCCCCAGGTCGGCCCGGTGGACGGGATGGGTGAACGGCGCGCCCTGTGCGTACCGCACCAGCTCCTCGACGGCGAGTGCCCCGAGCCGCCCCACCTCATTGCCCTGCGCGCCCGCCAGGTGCGGGGTGAGGAAGACGTTCGGCAGGTCCCACAGGGGGTGACCGTCCGGCAGGGGCTCGGGGAATGTGACGTCCAGAACCGCGTCCAGCCGCCCGCTGACCAGGTGCTCGGTCAGTGCCTCGGTGTCCACGAGGGGGCCGCGCGCGGTGTTGACGAGCAGGGTGCCGGGGCGCATCAGGCCGATCCTGCGCGCGTCGAGCAGCCCACGGGTCTCAGTGGTGTCGGGCGCGTGCACGGTGACGACATCGCTGGTCGCCACCAGGGTGTCCAGATCGGTCGGGGTGACCCCGAGCCGTCCGGCCTCGTCGGCGTCGACGTACGGGTCGTAGAGCAGTACCTCGGCATCGAGGATCCCGAGCAGTTCGATGACCCGGCGGCCGATCCGGGACGCGCCGATGACACCGATGGTCAGTCCGTGTGTACCGAGCCAGTGCTGCCGGTCGAGATCGGCGCCGGTGCGGTGGGTCCGGCGGGTGCGGAAGAGACCGGCCAGGGGGAACACCCGCTTCGCGCCCATGATGATCGCGGCCAGGGTGTACTCGGCGACCGGCACGGCGTTGGCCGCCGCGGCCGAGGAGACCACGATCCCGCGGTCGAACGCCGTCTGCGACAGAAAGGTCTTCACCGTGCCCGCCGCGTGGATCACGGCGCGGAGCTGTGGGGCCCGGCCCAGCAGGGCCGCGTCGACGGGCGGGCAGCCCCAGCCGGTGAGCAGGACCTCGGCCGAGGCCAGCGCCGCGGCGGCCTCCGGTGTGTCGAAATCTCTGACCGCGGACGGAACGAGGAGATCAGCGGCCTCCTCCAGCCGGGTCCGTACGGGTGGTGGGAAGACGTCGTCGAGCAGTCCGGGGCTCATGACCAGGACCGTGCGCGGCCGCCTCGGGGGCAGTTCCGCAGCGTCGGTAGCGGAATGAGCCGGTGCCTCTTCGGTGGTTCGCACCCTGCCTCCGGACAGTAAGCGTGTTCTATGGAATGACCGGCACGCTAGGTACCCCGAGGCCCGACCGTCAAGCATGACCCTCGGTCAACTATCCCGTTTCTTGGTTATTTTGCTGGTTCATCCCCCAGGATTCGACCGTGACGGCTCTGCGCAACGCAGCCGTTTCTCCGGATCTCTTGACGCTGGGGTTAACCGCTTACTAACTTGCGGCCGCAGAAGGCTCACCACGCGCCAACCGGCCGAACAGGACGCACCATGGCTGAAACAGCACCCCCGCTGCCTCGGGAAAAGCGGTCAAAACGGCACCAGAGGACTGCAACGTCGTCGTCTTCGTCGACCCGGGCCGTTCTCCCGCAGAGCAGGCTGACCGTCTGGCAGCGGATCAAGCGGGACCGGGTGATGCTACTGCTGACCCTTCCGGGCCTGCTGTACTTCATCGTCTTCCACTACGTTCCGCTGCTCGGCTATGTCGTGGCGTTCCAGGACTACCAGCCGTACCTCGGCTACATGCACAGCGCCTGGGTGGGCTTCGCCAACTTCACCACCGCGTTCGGCGAGCCGGCCTTCTGGTCCGCGACCCTCAACACCCTGGAGATCGCCCTCATCCAGCTGGTGTTCTTCTTCCCGATCCCGGTGGCCCTCGCCCTGCTGCTCAACAGCATCGTCAGTGAACGGATCCGGCGCTTCGTGCAGAGCGTCGTCTACCTGCCGCACTTCATCGGCTGGGTCATCATCGTCTCGATCTTCCAGCAGATCCTGGGCGGCGCCGGGCTGTTGCCCGACGTCCTCGGGGGCATGGGGCTGCCGCGCTACGACATGATGAGCGACCCCGACGCCTTCCCCTGGCTGCTGACCCTTCAGGTGGCCTGGAAGGACGCCGGCTGGGGCACGATCATCATCCTCGCGGCGCTGCTCGGCATCGACAAGGGGCAGTACGAGGCCGCGGCGATCGACGGCGCCGGTCCCAGGCGCCGCCTGTGGCACGTCACTCTTCCCGGCATCGCACCGGTCCTGATCCTTCTGCTGATCCTCAACCTCGGGCAGATCCTCTCCGTCGGCTTCGAGCAGATCCTGCTCCAGCGCGACGCGGTCGGCCCGGACGCCGGTGAGGTCCTCGACACATACGTCTACTACCACGGCATCAAGGACAACGACTGGGGCGTCGCCGCCGCCGTCGGACTCGTCAAGGCGGTCATCGGCACCGCACTCGTCCTGGGCGCGAACAAGTTCGCCCACCGCCTCGGCCACGAAGGGGTGTACCGCGGTGCTGACCGTTGAGAAGCCGCCCGCCACGTCCGTACCCACCACGGCGCCGGCGAAGAAGCCTCCCCGTAGCAAGAAGCAGTCCGACGGCCGTCCGCCGTGGATGGAGAAGCCGACCCGCATCGGGCAGGCCGCCAAGGGCCTCGCCATTGTCGTCGTGGTCGCCGCCGTCGCCTATCCGCTGCTCGGCGTCATCGGCACGAGCTTCGCCTCGCAGACCGACATCATCCGCAGTTCCGGACTGGTCCTGTGGCCCGATCACCCCACCCTGGACGCCTACCGCACCATATTCACCGGCGGAGTCGTCACCCGGGCGCTCGTGGTCAGCCTCGGCATCACGGTGTTCGGCACCCTCGCCAGCCTGCTCGTCACCGTCGGCATGGCGTACGGCCTCTCCCGCCGCGATGTCACCGGATCCCGCTTCATCCTGATGACGGCCCTGTTCACCATGCTCTTCAACGCGGGCATCATCCCCAACTTCCTCCTGATCAAAGGACTTGGGCTGTACGACACGTACGCGGCGCTCGTCATGCCCACCCTGGTCAGCGCCTTCAACCTGGTCGTCCTGCGGTCCTTCTTCATGAACCTGCCCGAAGAGCTGTACGACGCGGCGAAGGTCGACGGAGCCGGCGACTTCCGCGTCCTCGTACGCATCGTCCTGCCGCTCTCCAAGGCCGTCCTCGCCGTGATCAGCCTCTTCTACGCGGTGACGTACTGGAACGCCTTCTTCAACTCGCTCCTGTACCTGGGCGACTCCGACAAGTGGCCGCTGCCCATGGTCCTGCGCACCTATGTCCTCCAGGGCCAGAGCCTGAACGCCGCCTCGGCCGGCGAGGTCCTCGCCCCGCAGCAGGCCGTCCAGATGGCGGTCCTGGTGATCGCTGTCGTACCGATCCTCTGCGTCTACCCGTTTCTCCAGCGCTACTTCACCAAGGGCGTGCTCACCGGCGCCATCAAGGGCTGACCGCCACTCCGCCACCCCCTGCACTTCCCTTCCCTTCTCTCCCAAGGAGATTCCAGGTGTCGAGCTCCACCCCCATCAACCGCAGATCGCTGTTCCGCCTGGGCGCGGGCGTCGGTCTCGGTCTGGCCGCCGCTCCGCTGCTCGCCGCCTGCGGCGACGGTGGCACGACCGCCAAGGCGGAGGCCAAGAGCGCCTCGCTGCTCCCGAACTCCGCGGTCCGCAACATCGGCCTCAAGCCCGACCTCCAGGGCACCACCACCGGTGTCCCGCAGGGTTTCTTCAGCTACCCGGCCAAGCCGTTGCGGGCCACGAAAGGCACCCCGCTGAAGGGGGCCGAGCCGATCAGCGCGACGATGGAGACGTTCTCCCCGCCGCCGCCCGCACGCGGCAAGAACGCCGCCTGGCAGCAGATCGAGAAGCTCCTCGGCGGCCGGGTGGACATCACCGCCGTCCCCGCCGACGACTACGGCACCAAGTTCTCCACGATGGTCGCCAGCGACAGCCTGCCGGACCTGTTCATGTACCCGGAGTCCGGTGGCGTCGACAACAAGGCCGCCTTCCTCCAGGCCACATGTGCCGATCTGACGCCCTTCCTTGCCGGGGACAAGATCAAGGACTACCCGAACCTGGCCGCGATCCCGAAGGGTGCCTGGCAGGCCGCCATCTTCGGCGGCAAGCTCTACGGTCTGCCGATCGCCCGTACCGGCACCGGCGGCGCCGGCTTCTACCGCCACGACCTCTTCGCGGAGGCGGGCGTCACGGACCTGGACCAGATCACCGACCTCGACCGGTTCATCGAGCTCTGCAAGGAGCTCACCCGGCCCAAGAAGGACCAGTACGCGATCATCGCGGGTGCCACCACGATGCTCGCCATGTCCGCGGGCGCGCCGGGCGGCTGGCGGCTGGACGCCAAGACCGGCAAGTTCACCGTGGACCTGGAAACGCCCGAGTACCGGCAGGCCGTCGAGACCGCCCGGAACCTGTACAAGGCGGGCTGCTACTACCCCGGCACCCTCCAGATGTCCGGGGCACAGAAGGCCCAGTACACGGACATGTTCAAGAACGGCAAGGGCGCGTACGTCTATGACGGCATGCCCACCTATCTGGCGCCCGGCGTCGGCTACATCGCCGCGATGAAGGCGATCGACACGACGTACGACCCGCGCCCGTTCGTCCCGTTCGGCAAGGACGCCGTCACGTGGATGGACAACGTCGCCCTGCAGAACACGCACATCAAGAAGGCGTCCGGGGACCGGGTCAAGCAGGTCCTCGCCTTCGCCGACTTCGCGGCCTCCCCGTTCGGCAGCGAGGAGTACACGCTGATCAACTACGGCGTCGAGGGCACCGACTTCACCCGTGACGACAAGGGCAACCCGGCCCTCACCAAGCAGGGCACCCAGGATGTCACCGTGCCCTGGAAGTTCGCGGCCTCCGCCGTCCCCGCGATCTTCAGCGCCGACTCCGAGCAGGGCGTCCGTCACGTCCACGACGCGTTCACCAAGATGATCCCGATGATGGTGCCGGACCCGACCCTCCAGTACTCCTCGCCCACGTGGGATTCGAAGGGCTCCGGCAGCCTCGGCACGCTGAAGGGGGACGCCCTGAAGGACATCATCGCCGGCCGCAAGCCGATGTCGGCCTACGACCAGCTGGTCAAGGACTACCTCGCCAAGGGCGGCGAGCAGGCCCGTGGCGAGTTCGAAGAGGCCTTCCAGAAGGGCAAGAAGTGATGAGCGCTCCCACCAGCAGGCGGACCGCGCTCCGGCTCGGCGGCGCGGCCGTCGCGGCAGCGGTCGCCGTACCCGTCCTCGGCTCGCCCGCCAGTGCCCGCAGCCGCGGCTTCGACCCGGTCCCCGGCTCCGACGGCGTCGGCGACCCGCTCTTCCCGACCCTCGGCAACGGCGGCTACCAGGTCGTCCACTACGACCTGACCTTCGACTTCACCCCGGTGACGTACGACTTCACCGCCGTCGTGAAGATCAATGCCCGCGCGACCCAGGACCTGTCCGCGTTCAACCTGGACACCGACGGGCACACCATAGATTCCGTCACCGTCGCCGGGCGCACCGCGACCTGGGCGCTGTCGGCCGGAAAGAGCGGCCAGGAGCTCACCGTCACCCCCGCCCGGGCGTTGCACGAAGGTCAGCCGTTCACCGTCGAGATCCGCTACCACGGCAACGGCAAGGCACCCCGACTCGGCCTCACCGGCTGGAAGTTCGGCACCGACGGCGGTTTCGCCTCGGCCGCCCAGTCCTCCCGCGCCGACACGTTCCTGCCCTGCAACGACACCCCGTCCGACAAGGCCACCTGGACCTTCCACATCAGCGCGCCGCAGGGCTATGTCGCGACCGCCAACGGCGAACTGCTCGACAGGACCCCGTATGCCGACGGCTCCACCGTCTGGCACTTCGCCCTGCGCGAGCGGATGGCGACCGAACTCATCGGCATCGCCGTCGTCAAGGGCACCTATCTGTACGGCACCAGCCACCGCGGACTGCCGCTGCGGCACATCGTCCCGCAGGGACAGGAAGAGAAGTACGGCCCGATCGTCGCCCGTACCGCCGACCATCTGGCCTGGCTCGAGGAGAAGTTCGGCCGCTACCCGTTCTCCGTCTACGGCCTCCACATCTACGACGGCTACACCGACGCCCTGGAGAACCAGACCCTCTCCCTCTTCTCCACCAACTGGTTCAAGCTCAACGCCAACGGCCAGCCGGGCTACGAGACCACCATGGTCCACGAGCTCACCCACCAGTGGTTCGGCGACTCCGTCACTCCGAACGACTGGCAGCAGGCCTGGCTCAACGAAGGCCCCGCCGTGTACTACGCCGGGCTGTACGGCGAGGAGCGCGGCTGGTCGGTCTTCGCGGACAAGATGAAGGCCACGTACGAGAAGCTCGACGCGGTCCGCGCCGCAGACGGCCCGCCCGGACGGCCCAAGGCGCTCGGCGGCACCAACATCTACGACGGCGGCGCGCTCGTCCTGTATGCCCTCGGCCTCCGGATCGGTCAGCAGAAGTTCGACCAGGTCATGCGGGAGTGGGTCAGGCGGTTCAAGGACTCCACCTACACCAGCGAGGAGTTCATCGCCCACACCGTCAAGATCACCGGCGACGCATCCCTCGACCCGTTCCTGCGCGACTGGCTCTTCGGAGCCGTGAACCCGCCCATGCCCGGACACCCCGACTGGAAGGCCGCCGCATGAACCGCCCGATGAACGCCGTACGGGGAACCGCCGCCGCCATCACCGCCGCGGCCCTCGCTGCCCTCATCTCCGCCCCGACCGCCCAGGCCGCACCCGGTGCCCGCACCCTGTACGCGGCACCCGACGGGCGCGGAACCTCCTGCACCGTCGCCCGTCCGTGTTCCCCGGAAGGCGCCCGCGACCAGGCGCGCACCGAGACCGGCCGCGACATCCGCGTTCTCCTCAAGGGCGGCACGTACCACCTCGACGCCCCCCTGCGACTGGGCGCCGACGACTCCGGCACGGACGGACACACCGTCACCTGGACCGCGGCGCCCGGCGCGCGCCCCATTCTGTCCGGCGGCCGCACCCTCACCGGATGGACGCAGAACACCGACGGCACCTGGACCGCCGAGGTGCCGGCCGGCGTCACCCCGCGTCAGCTCTTCGTGGACGGCAAGCGTGCCACCCGCGCCCGCGGCGAGGCCTGCGCGGCGAGCGTCTGCGACGCCACGAAGACCGGCATGACAGGTGCGAAGGCCACCGGCATCGCCGAGTGGCAGCGCCCCACGGACGCCGAGGCCGTCATCCGGGTCCGCTGGCGCAACTACCACTGCCGGATCGCGGGCGTCAGCGGCGACCTGCTCACCTTCGCCCAGCCCTGCTGGACGAACTCCGCGAGCGGCACCAACCGCACCGGACCCGCCTGGGACACCACGACGGTCGACTCCACTCGGTACAGCGGCGTCGCCTTCTTCGAGAACGCCCCCGAACTCCTCGACCAGCCGGGCGAGTTCGTCTGGAACTCGGAGGCCCGCACCGTCACCTACCTGCCGCGCAAGGGCGAGGACATGCGCCGCGCGCAGGCCATCACTCCGCACACCGAACAGCTGCTCGTCGTCGACGGCGCCCACGACGTCACCGTCAGCGGGATCGGCTTCGCGTATGCGGCGTACCGCCGGCCCGGCACCGACGAGGGCTACGCGGGCATGCAGGCCGGTCTCACCCTGACCGGAGCCACCGGCCCCGTCGACCATGCGGGCCGCTTCTACACCAAGCCGTCCGCCGCGGTCACCGTCCGCGGCGGACAGCACATCTCCATCGAGAACGCGCGATTCAGCCACCTCGGCGGGGCGGGCGCGACGCTCGAAGCAGGCACCAAGGACAGCTCCCTGACCCGTTCCACGTTCACCGACCTGTCCTCGGGCGCGGTGTACGTGGGAGACACCGAGCCGATGCCCTCGCCGACGCTCGCGGGGGAGCGGAACACGATCGCGTACAACACGATCACCCGCTCCGGAGTCGAGTACACCGACTCGGTCGGCATCTGGGCCGGCTACGAGGCCGAACTGACCGTCGACCACAACAGCCTCGACCACCTGCCGTACTCCGGGATCTCGGTCGGCTGGGGCTGGAACCAGCCCGAGTCGCGGAAGTCCGTGCTGCGCGACAACAAGGTGACGAACAACCGGATCACGAACGTCATGGAGGTCGCACAGCAGCAGCACGACGGCGGTGCGATCTACACTCAGGGCGCCCAGCCCGGCACCGTCGTCTCCGGCAACTACATCAACCGCTCCGCCTTCGGCAACACCGAGCGCGACGGCAACGGCATCTACCTCGACGAGCAGTCCTCGCACATCACCGTCGAGAACAACGTCATCACCCGTATCGGCTACAAGTGGGTCTCCAACTGGGCGGACTACGGCATCCAGAACACCGCCCGCGGCAACTGGACCGACACCGCGGCGCCCGCGCTCGGTGGAACGGGGTCCGTCATGACGGACAACTCGACCGGCCTGGACCGGCTGCCGGCCGAAGCCCTCACCGTCGCCGCACGGGCCGGCGCCCACGGCGGCCCCGTCGAACAGCTCCGCACCGACCTGGCACGCACGGGCACCGCAACCCAGTCCTCGACCGAGGGCACGGCGGGCGCAGCGCTCGCCCTCGACGCCGACACCAACACGGACACCCGGACGCTGTCCGAGGCGGGTGCCTGGTGGCAGGTCGACCTGGGCGCGACGAAGCATGTCCGCCAGATCGAGATCTGGAACAACTCGTCGACCACGACAGCTGACTTCGACGTCATCACGGACGACGGCACGGTCCACGTCAGCGGCAAGGCACTGCGCCCGACGGTCCTGAACGTGGACAGCAGGACCCGTACGGTGAAGATCGCCCTGTCGGGAACGGGCCGCGTGGCTCTGTCCCAGGTCCTGATCCACCCGTAGGCCTGCGGTTTCACCGCAGGTGATCCACCCCGCCGGACGGGCCCTGGCCCGTCCGGCACCTTCATGCCCGCGTTCTCCGTGGTCCTGATGCGCTCCTGATGGCGCTCCGGGCCACGAACGCCGGACGGGCCGGGGCCGGCGCTGTCCGCAGTGCGACGCGCGGGAGTTCAAGCCCGTCCGGTGCTGGACGGCAAAGCGGCCCCCGGGCGCCCCCGGTCACCGCACCCCACCCCCCGGCACTCCCGTACTGCCCCGCAACACCACCTCACCCTCCACCCGCACCACCCTGGCCCGACTCCCGGCCCCCACCTCCCGCAGCGCGAGCGCGATCGCGTTCTCGCCCATCGATGTCAGGGGCAGCGCCACCGTCGTGAGCGGCGGCGACAACTCCCGTACCAGCGGGATGTCGTCGAACCCGGCCAGCGACACATCCTCCGGCACGCGCGACCCCGCCTCCCGCAGCGCCGCCAACGCCCCGACCGCCATCACATCGGTCACCGCGAAGACACACGTGGGCCGGGCCCGGGACGGCGCCCGCGCCGCGGAGAGCAGCAGCCGCCGCGCCGCCTCGTACCCGCCGTCACGGGTGAACGCCCCCTCCACCACCTGGTCGAGCCCGATGCCCTCCTCGGCGAGCCCCTCCCGGAACCCGGCCAACCGGTCGGAGACCGTCGTCAGCTCGGGCGGCCCGCTGAGCACCGCGAACCTCCGATGGCCCAGTCCCACCAGTGCCCGGGCCAGTGCAGCCGCCCCCGCCTGGTTCTCCGGCTGTACGGTGTCCACCCGCAGGCTGCGGTGTCGGCTGACGACCGCAACCCGCCCGCCGGCCCTGACATACGGCTCCAGTTCGGTATCCATGGCCCGCTCCCACGCGCGGTCCTGGAAGCCCGAGCCGATCAGCAGGATCGCCCGCGCGCGCTGAGCCCGCAGCATGGAGACGTAACTGATCTCCCGCGCCGGCTCCCGGAACGTGGAGGCCAGCATGACGAGCAGTCCCCGTTCCGCAGCCGCCCGCATCACACCGCTGGAGATCGCGGCGAAGTACGGGTCGCTGACGTCATGACAGATGACCCCCACCGTGCGGTTGTTGGCGGAACTGGCGAGCGCCTGCGCATGTGCGTTGGGGATGTAGCCGAGCCGATCCGCCGCCGCGTGCACCCGTTTTCGCAGTTCGTCGCTGACCGTGGCCGTACCGTTGAGCGCCCGTGAAGCGGTGGCCGGTGAGACCTCGGCCTCCCGGGCCACGGCGTCGAGGGTCACATGGGCCGTGGCCGCGACGGCGCGGCGCGCTCCCGGACGGTCCGGCGTCCTCCGTCCGCTGGTCACGCGTTCACTCAACTCGACCCCCAAGGGCGCGGTGGCGGCAGGGTCCCGAAACTTCAGGACGACCTATTGACCGGGCGTGCAGGCAGTCATTAACGTGGCGGCACCTTACCAGAAAGCGCTTTCTGAAAGCGCCTTCTCCGTCATCGCAGGATCGCACAACTCTCGACAACTGGCCCCCGAAGTGCAGGGAGTTCACCGTGAGCCAGAGCGCTCTGACCACAAGTCCCGCCGAAGTGGCGGGAGTTGCCAGGCGGGATGGGCCGTCCGCGGGGGAGCGGCTGGCGCGGGCGGCCGAGCAGAGCTGGCGCCCGGTGGCCCTGCTGCTGGTCTGCTTCGTCGCCTGGTGGGTGATCTCGGCAGCCGAGCTGGTGGAGTCGTATCTCGTGCCGTCGCCCGGTGCGACGCTCGATGTCCTCACGGGGAAGACGAGTTATCTCTGGCAGCACAGCTGGGTGACCACGTACGAGACGCTGCTCGGTTTCGTGATCGCCGTGGCCGTCGGCGTGCTGGCGGCCGTGGTCATGGTGTACTCCTCGACCGTCGAGCGCACGCTCTACCCCATTCTGCTGTTCGCCCAGGTCGTACCGAAGATCGCGATCGCGCCGCTGTTCGTGGTCTGGCTCGGCTTCGGCATCGCGCCGAAGATCCTCATCGCCGTTCTGATCGCCTTCTTCCCGGTGGTCATCTCCATGGTCACGGGACTCAAAGCGGTCGACCCGGAGATGCTCCAACTGTCGGCGACGATGGGTGCCAAGCCCTGGCAGACCTTCCTCAAGATCCGTTTCCCGGCGTCCCTTCCGCATCTCTTCTCCGGTCTCAAGGTCGCGGTCACCCTGGCTGTGACCGGCGCCGTCGTCGGCGAGTTCGTGGGCGCCAACGAGGGGCTCGGCTATGTGATCCTGCAGGCCAACGGCAACCTCGACACCCCGATGCTCTTCGCCGGGCTGCTGGTGATGTCCCTGATCGGCGTCGTCCTCTTCGTTGCGGTCGAGATCGCCGAGCGGCTCCTGCTCCCCTGGCACGCAAGCCGCCGCGATGCGCCGGCCACCACCTCGTACTGAACGCCACACCGTCCTGCACCGAGCGCCACCCATTGATTGCTGTCACGGACCCCGTCGCCAGAAGGGCCAGCCCATGCACGCGCGCAGACTCCTGATCGGTGTCGTACCTCTCGTCCTGCTGGCCACGGCCTGCGGCGGGAACGACGCGTCGACCTCCACCAATGACTCGGGCAAGAAGCTGGACAAGGTCACGCTGACGCTCAACTGGTATCCGTACGGCGAACACGCGCCGTTCTACTACGGCAAGCAGCAGAAGATCTTCGAGAAGCACGGCATCGACCTGACGATCCAGGCCGGCCAGGGGTCGCAGAAGACGGTGCAGGCGACCGCGGCCGGGCAGACCGACTTCGGCTGGGCCGACACCCCGGCGCTACTGGCCGCGGTCGACCAGGGGGTGCAGGTCAAGAGCCTCGGCGTCTTCCTGCAGACCACCCCCGCGTCCGTGCAGTCCTTCGACGCCAAGGGCATCGGGTCGCCCGCCGATCTGAAGGGGAAGACGATCGCCGGGACGGCCGGTGACGCGCTCTCCAAGACGTTCCCGATCTTCCTGAAGAAGAACAACATCGACGAGTCGGAGGTGAAGGTCCAGAACACCGACCCGGCGGGCAAGATCGCCGCGGTGATCTCCGGGAAGACCGACGGACTGCTCGGCTACGCCAGCGACCAGGGCCCGACCATGCAGGAGAAGGCCAAGAAACCCGTCTCGTATCTGCGCTTCTCCGAGAACGGGCTGAACTTCTACTCCAACGGTCTGCTCGCCGGGCAGAAGCTTCTCGCCTCCAGGTCCGAGCTGGCGGGTCGCATGGTGCAGGCGGTCAGCGAGGCATGGGCCGCCGCGGAGAAGGCGCCCGAGCCCGCGGTCGCGGCCATGGACGGGGCGTCGGAGCAGCTGCCGCCGAAGACTGTGCTGGCGGAGCAGTTCAAGACGACGCTCACGCTGCTGCACACCGCGTCGACCGAGGGCAAGGCGCCCGGGGTCAACGACGAGGCGGACTGGCAGCAGACCATCGATGTCTTCGCCGAGGCCGGAATGGTCAGCAAGCCCAAGTCCGTGGCGGAGTACTGGGACGCGAAGACGGCGCTGAAGGGATGACGATGCCGAAGCAGGACGCGAAGCCCCGGGACCCGCTCGGTCCCAGCGGCCGTCGCGCCGTCACCCCGGCCGTCGGCGTGTCGGACGTTTCGGTCCGGTTCCGCGGCAAGAACCGCGATGTCACAGCCCTGAGCGAGGTCTCGCTCGACGTGGCGCCGGGCGAGTTCGTCGCCCTGGTCGGACCGTCCGGATGCGGCAAGTCGACGCTGCTGAAGCTGGTCGCCGGACTGCTGAAGCCGTCCTCGGGCGAGGTCCGGCTCGGCGGCGAACGGGTCACGGGCCCACGCCACGACATCGGTTACGTGTTCCAGCGCGCCGCCCTCCTGGAGTGGCGTTCCGCGCGCCGCAACATCCTTCTGCAGGCGGAGATCCGGAAGATGCCCGCGGCCAGGGCGCGCGACCGGGCCGACGAGCTGATCCGGATGACCGGGCTCGGCGGCTTCGAGGACGCGTATCCGCACGAGCTTTCCGGCGGGATGCAGCAACGGGTCGCGCTCTGCCGCGCGTTGCTGCACGAACCGCCGGTGCTGCTGATGGACGAGCCGTTCGGCGCGCTCGACGCCCTCACGCGTGAGCAGATGAACATGGAACTGAACCGCATCTGGCGGGAGACCGGCACCACCGTGCTGCTGGTCACCCACTCGATCTCGGAGGCGGTCTATCTGGCCGACCGGGTGGTCGTGATGAGCCCACGGCCCGGCACCATCACCGAGATCATCGAGGTGGGGCTGGAAGCGGAACGGGAGTACGGCGAGACGGTGGGCCGCCCGGAATTCCGGGACGCCGCAGCCCACATCCGCGATCTGCTCGGCGCGGCGTCCGCCCACGACTGATCGGGGCGGTCCGCCCCGCCACCACGCGAGGGCGCCTGGGCCCGCACGGCAAGGCGCCCCGTGCGGCCCCCGGCGTCACACCGGCGCGAACGCGTCCGCCGGCATCTCGGTCTGCGCGGCCGGCGGCGGGTCGCCGGTGTGCCCCACGCCCGCGAACCGGCCGGCCGCCTCACGACCGGCCGAGCCGTGCGGCTGCGCCCGGGCGAGCACCGCACCCGCCGGCGCCCGCCTCGCGATCCCGGCGTCGCCGGCGGCTGCCGATACGTATGCGGCCGCCGAGCCGGCCACACCCGCGTCCGCCCCGGTCCACACCGTCATCCGGTCCACCACCACGGCCACCCCCCGGCTCTGCCGACCCGTCGGCGAAGACCGGCAGGAGCGGCCCGAGCACCGCTCGGGCCCGGTCCAGCGTGTCGGCCGGTGCGGTGCATCGCAAGGCGGAGGATCGTCCTCGTACCGGACGTAATCGGGCGAGGCGACAACGCAGCGAGGTGCCGTGCCGGGCGTCGCGAGCCGGTGAACCTTTCCGTTCGCAGCACCAGGGAGCGCAGGCGCGCACGGGGGCTTTCCGATGCGGCCGCGGAGTGGGCCACCGCTTCCGCCGTGGCCCTCGCAGCACCGTCGTACGCGTCCCTGATCAGGGCGTTGAGCAGGTCGTCGCGGCCGGCCAAGCAGCGGCGGAGCGCCGGGCCCGAGAGGCCCATGTCCTCGACGATCCGGGTGACAGTGAAAACCGGCCGTCGAGCAGGCCTACGGCCTCACCGAGAACCCTCTCCCGGCCACCGCGGACGCGAACCTCGCCCGGTACGGGCAGTTGCTCGCCGCCCACTGAGCACGCAGCGGCCCCGGGGAGGCGGAACGCTCTCCGGGGCCGCTGCGCGCGCTGGTCCGCTCAGTACCGCAGGCCCGACAGATACGTATAGCTGGCGAGCGCCGAGGCGAACGGGTCAGCCGGTGAGTCGTGCTCCACCAGCCACTGCTTCACCCCGCCCCGCCGCGCCGTGTCGAACATCGCCGGGAAGTCCAGCACCCCCGACCCGACATCGGAGAAGTCCCCGTTCGGCGCCATGTCCTTCACATGCAGCGCGGGGAAGCGCCGGGGATGGCGGACGAACAGCTCGCCCGGTGCCGAAGCGCCACCGTTCGCCGCCCAGTACAGATCCAGTTCGAAGCCGACGAGTTCCGGATCGGTCTCGGCGAGCAGGATGTCGTACAGGCTGACCCCGTTCACCACCTGATGGTCCGTGCCGTGATTGTGGTAGAGCAGCTTCAGCCCGGACTCGCGGGCGGCCAGTCCCGCCTGGTTGAACTCCCGGGCCGCCTCGCGGTATCCGGCCGGACTGTGCAGTGATCCGGGCAGACTGGGTACGACGATCCACTTGCCGCCCAACGTATGGATGTCCTCCAGCGCCTGCGGCAGCCCGGTGCCCTTCACGATGTCGTACGCGACATGTTCGAGGACCGCCTTGAGCCGTGTTTCGTCCAGCATCCGCCGGATGTCGGCCGCGCTGTTGCCGTGCCGGCCGCTCACCCCGACCGTCGCGTACCCGATCTCCGCCAGCCGCTCCAACGTGCCCCGGAAGTCCCTCGCCAGAGGGGTCCGCATGGTGTACAGGTGCATGCCGATCGCGGACGGCGGGATGGGGCGGAAGGGCCCGGATTCCGTGGCGGACGCGGGGGCCGTACCGACCCCGGCGGCCGCGGCGACCCCCAGAGCCGTACCGAGAAACGCACGTCGTGTGCCGTTCATATCGTCTCTTTCCTCTCAGTCGACGCTGCTCAGCTCACGTCGATGCGGATGGAACCGGTGCTCGTGTCGCCCTGGTCGTCGGTGACCGTCAGATGCGCGGTGTATGCACCCTTGCGGCCGTAGGTGTGCGTCGCTGTCGCCCCCTCGGGCCCTGCGGGTTTGACGTTGTCGCCGAAGTCCCAGTGGTAGGAGGTGATCGTGCGCCCGGCCACCGGCCTGACCGCACTGCTCAGCGCGACGGTGAGCGGAGAGGTGCCTGTGGCCGGGTCCGCCTTCACCGTGACCTGCGTACCGGGTTTCTTCTCGACGCCGGTCCCGTTGAAGTGCAGCCAGTCCACGGCGAACAGGTCGGCCTTGTCGCTCGACCACTCCGGGTTGGTGAACACCGCGTACAGCTTCACGCTGCTCCCCGGGTCCTCCAGGGCCGTGGTCGGCGAGACGACCTTGCCCCAGTCCCCGGTGTTCGGCACGGTCACCTTCCCGAGCAGCCGCCCCGTCGGGGAACCCGCCCGGAACTCGACAGTGCCACCGATCCCGCCGGAGGCCGCGCCGACCGTCACCGAGTCGATGTTCTTCAGATGCACCGGATCGAAGCTGATCCAGTCACCGTCCTCGATCTCCGTCAGCCGTTTCCCGCCGGAGGCGTCGGTCCTGTTGCCGACCACCACACCGTCGTGCGCTCCGCCCGTCGCCGTGAAGTGCTCCGCCTCGCGGAACGCGGTGCGCAGCGTCAACGAGGTCGAGCCGGTGAGCGCCGGGGCGTCCGGGGCGCCCTTGTCCTCGTACCGGGCGGTGATCCCGTAGTACAGGTTCTGGCCCGGGCCGTGGCTGTCCCCGGCATCCGTGACGATCTCGCCCGTGCATCCGGTGTAGTTGTCGAGCGGATGCAGATGCGTGTCATGGCCGAGCTGCGACTGAACGACCACCCGTGAGCAGTCGATCGGCAGTCCGTTCCGCTCGTCCTCCTTGTCCTTCGCCTTGACCGTGAAGGGGATGGTGTCGCCGAAACTGAACATCCCCCCGTTCGGCGGCTGTTTGATCGTCACCTCGGGCCGGCTGTTGCCCACGGTGATGTCCTGCACCGCCTGCGCGGTCAGACCACCCGGTCCGGTGACGGTCAGCCGTGCCGTGGTGAGCCCCTTGGTGCGGTACGTGTACGAGGGGTTCGACTCCGTCGAGTCCGTGGTGCCGTTGCCGTCGAAGTCCCAGGCGTACGTGACCGGCCGACCGTCCGGCAGCCCGGAACCGGCACTGGAGAAGGCAACGGTGAGCGGCGCCGGTCCGTTGTCCCGGCTCGCGGTGATCTTCGCGTCGGGCAGCCGTCCGTCACCGACGTAGTCGATCCGATAGATGCCCGCCCCCTCGTTACTGCCGCCGCGGCCGGTGCCGCTGCCGAGCCCGAAGTCGATGACGTACAGCGCCCCGTCGGGACCGAAGTCGGCATCGAACGGCTGGTTCCACTTCATGTCCGCGAAGATGCCGTTGATCGACTGGAGTTCACCGGCCCTGACGGGAGCGAACCGCGGATCGGTGAACGTCTGGTCCTTCTGCTGGAAGGAGAACGTCTTGAACCACTGCCGGGTCAGCTCGTAGGTGATCCACTTCCCCTCGAAGTATTCGGGGAACTTGGTGCGGTACGTGTTGTCGGGGTCGTACTTGTAGACCGGACCGCTCATCGGGCCACCGCCCCCGGTTCCGAGCTCCGGGAACTCGGCGGACGCGGAGTAGGCGTACCAGACCGTCGCGGGCTGCGCGGGCGGCAGATTCCGCAGCCCGGTGTTGTTCGGCGAATCATTGACGATCGCCGCGCAGTCGAACTTCGGACCCGACTTCCTCATTGTGAAGTCGTAGTCGCTGAAAGGGGTGTTGTTGCCGATGCAGTACGGCCACCCGAAATTCCCCGCCTTGGTGATTCTGGTGTACTCGACCGTGCCTTCCGGCCCGCGATCGGCGACCGCGGCCTTGGCGTCCGGGCCGTAGTCGGCGACCATCAGCGCGCCGCTCACCGGATCCGTGGTGATCCGGAACGGGTTGCGCATCCCCATCGCATAGATCTCCGGGCGGGTCTTCTCCGTGCCGGGCGCGAAGAGATTGCCGTCGGGGACGGTGTATGTGCCGTCGTCCTTCGGGGTGATGCGCAGGACCTTGCCACGCAGGTCGTTCGTGTTGCCCGCCGTGCCCTGGGCGTCCCAGGCGCGGCGGCCCTCGCCCTCGTCGATCGGGCTGAAACCGTCCGACGCGAACGGGTCGGTGTTGTCACCCGTCGCCGCGTACAGATTCCCGTCCTTGTCGAAGGCGAGCGACCCGGCCATATGGGAGTTGGCCCGGCCCTCGCCGCGCCAGGTCGGAATGGTCAGCAGCCTCTTCTCCGAGGCGGGGTCGACCGTGTTGCCGGTGGCCGTGAAGCGGGAGAGGTTCAGCCGTTTCTCGGTCTTGTCGGAATGCAGCAGATACAGCCAGTTGTTCGTGGCGAAGCCCGGATCGAGCGCGAGACCGAGCAACCCGTCGGACTGGCTGGTCATCTCGGGCGTGTAAGCGAAGTCCAGCGCCGTCGTGACCTTCATGGTCTGCTGGTCGATGACCTTGAGCTTCCCGGTGCGCTGGGCGAAGAACACCCGGCGGTCCGGGGCGACCGCCAGCTCGAACGGGTCGGCGAGGTCGCTGGTGGCCAGTGCCGTGCGCTGGAAGGAACCGGCCCGAGTCGCCGTGCAGTCACCGGACTTGGCGCCCGCGGCCCACTCGATGCCGCCCAGCAGATGCTTGACGAAGCCCTCCTCCTGGAAGGCCGACGCGGCATGGCCGCCGGCGGTGAACCAGGAGCGGCCGCCGTCGTAGTTCTGGCACCAGGACCACGGATGGTCCACGCCCTCGTCCAGACCGGTGATGCCGTCGCGCACCTTGATCTGCGCGAGCGTGTGCACCTTGGAGGTCGGATTGGTACGCCAGTTGTACCACTCCTCCGTACGCTCCCAGAGGTCCGGAAGGCCCTTCGTGGAGGGGTGCGCATGGTCGAGTACCTTGACCCGGCCGGTCTGCACCGCGGGATGCTGATCGAAGATCGCGCCTACCAGGCCCTCGTACCAGTCCCAGTCGCGCTCACTCGCCGACGCGGCATGCAGCCCGACCCAGCCGCCACCCGCACGGATGTACTTCTGGAGGGCGGAACGCTCGTCGGTACTCAGCAAGTTGCCACTCTGCGGCGTGGAGTTGGTGTTGTTGAAGACGATGGCCTGGAAGCGGGCGAGATCGGAGTCATTGAATACGGCCGAGTCGTCGGTGGCCTCCACGTCGAAGCCGTTCTCGGTACCAAGCTTCTTGATCGCTTTGATCCCCGCAGGAATCGAGTCGTGCCGGAAGTTGGTGACCTCGGAGTAGACAAGGACCCGGAACGGGGCCGCGTGGGCGCGAGGCGGCGAAGCCACCAACAGGCCGAGGACCAGGGCGAGAAGTGCGGTGAGGGCGAGGAGGGATGAGGGTAATCCTCGCGACGGGTGTCTGCTGAACGGATGGTGACTCATGGGCGCTCCCTGTGCGGTAGATGCCGACTGCGGGATGTAGAAAGCGCTTTCTGAAGTACGCCGTTCAGAGTAGGTTCACGTCTTCCGCGGGGTCAATGGGTCGGCAGGGCTCTCTGTGACTCTGCTGTGAGGGGGTGCTGCCCTGCCGTGGACGGCTCGGGGCGGCGGCCGGGTCCCGCGCTCCGGGCGATTGTCAGTGCCGGGCGCTACGGTCGATTCCGACCGCACCTGGCTGGTTCACCGGATCGGAGACCGTGGATGACCACCGCCGACGACGTCCGCACCATCGCGCTTGCTCTGCCCGGCACAGCCGAGAAACTGGCCTGGGGGCAGCCCACATTCCGGGTGGCCGGGAAGATCTTCGCCGCGCTCGGCGACGACGACACGGCGATGGGCGTGAAGTGCCCGGTCGAGGACCGGGTGGAGCTGATCGCCGCCGAACCGGAGAAGTTCTTCACGCGCGAGGGCCACGACGACACCTACGCGTGGCTCCGGGTGCGGCTTGCCGCACTGGACGACGTGGACGAACTGACGGCGATCCTCGCCGACTCCTGGCGCCAGGCGGCACCCCGAAAACTGCAGGACGCCCATCCGGAGCTGGGCCGGGCCGTGGCCGATGGCGAGGGCGCCGCCTGACAGCTTCCGGAGAGGGGAGAGGGGCGGGGGACGTGTTGGGCGCGGCTCCGGAAGCGCATCGGCTGCCGCTGCCGCCCCCGCCCCGGTCAGCCGCCCAGGAAGCCGGTGATTCGCTGCCGCAGCCCGTGCGGATCCAGGCCGTGTGCGGCGAGATGTTCGTCCATCTGTCCGTACCGGCGAAGCTCCGCCTTCCCCACCCCGAGCCCCAGCACCCGGTGCGGCAGATCGACGAGCGCGTCGTTGGCGGCGCCCGTCGACGTGCCCGCCAGGTACGGCTCGACGATCACCACGTCCGCCGTCTCCCGGCCCCCGACCGCGCGCCGGAGTCCCGCCGCGTCGAAGGGGCGCACGGTTGTCGCGTACAGCACCGTCACATCCAGGCCGTCGGTCGCTGCCAGGACGTTGTCGAGCATGGGGCCGACGGCGATCACCGCCCCGTTGCTCCCCTCCCGCACCGGCGTGAACCCGACACCGACACCGACCGCCCGGGCCCGCTCGTTCTGCTGGAGCGAGAGCCGCAGGTAGACCTTGTCCTCCCCGGCGGCAGCCTGCCGCAGCAGGGCCTCCGCCTCGTCGGGGTGGCCCGGTACTTGCACCGTCCAGCCGTCGAGGGTGTCCATCAGCGCGACATCGCCGGGCGCCATATGGGTGACGCCTCCGGCGGGCCAGTCGTAGGAGCCTCCGGCGCTGACCAGCACCCCGGACACGCCCTGATGCCCGAAGTCGAGCTTCACCTGCTCGAAGGGCCGCTCCACGAGGAACGGGGCGAATGTATGCATGATCGGTCGCATCCCGGTCAGTGCCATTCCGGCCCCCACGCCGACCAGCAGCTGCTCCCGGATACCGACATTGATCACCCGGTCCGGATGGGCGCGCTCGGCGCGGTCGAAGCCGTCCCGGCTGATCTCGGCCAGCACCACGGCGAGCCTGGGGTCGTCGTCCAGCAGCCGCGACGCGGTGGTGATGAAGCGGTCACGCATGGTGTCCATGAGTCGGTTCTCCCTCGTTTCGAAAGCTGTATCGCAGGTGTGCGGTGGTGCGGGGGTCAGTTCTTCGGTGAGACGCGGGCGACCACGGCCCGCGGCTGCCCCGGATGCGGTGCCGTGTATGCCGCGTACAGCGCCTCGTGGTCGTGCCCGTCCACGGTCTCGGCCGACCAGCCGGCCGCCTCGAACCGGGATGCGATGCCGCCGGGCCACCCGAAGGTGGCGGAGGCGTTGTCGATCACCAGGGTGTGCAGCTGCTCGAGTCCGGCCGGACCGGCGTAGGCGATCGCCTCGTGGTTGCTGCCCTCGTCCAGCTCGGCGTCCCCGATCAGCACCCAGACCCGGGGATGGGTCAGCCCCTGGGCCCGGAGCCCGAGCACACTGCCGACAGCCAACGGCAATCCGTGTCCCAGCGAACCGCTGCCGATCTCGGCGCCGGGGACGAGCATGCGGTCCGGATGATGCCCCAGCGGTGACTCGTACCCCCCGAATCCGGGCAGCGATTCCTCGTCGAGGAAGCCGTGCGCGGCGAGGACGGCGTAGTACGCCATCGGTCCGTGCCCCTTGGAGAGCAGGAACCGGTCCCGGTCCGGGGCCTCGACGGTGTCGGGGGTGACGCGCAGCACCTGGTCGTACAGAACCCAGAGGGCGTCGAGGGTGGAGGTGGCGGCGGGCCCATGCTTCTCGTCGCCGGTCATCAGGCTCATCAGGCGGTTCAGGTCACGGTATGTGTGCGCCGGAGCGGCGGCCTTGATCGTCATGGGTGCAGCATTCAACCTCAAGTATGGTTGAGGTCAAGCGTGGAAAGAGGTTCGTGAGCACCGGCTCAAATGCGGTATTGTTCTCATGCGCGTTCGGCCAGGGGGAAAGCCCAGGTCAGGCGAGCAACGGGACGTGGCGCAGCTTGGTAGCGCACTTGACTGGGGGTCAAGGGGTCGCAGGTTCAAATCCTGTCGTCCCGACAGCGATGTCGTACTTCAGGGGCCGTTTGTGAACGGCCCCTGAAGCGTTTCTGGGAGCATCTTCGCTCCCGCCGGCCGGGGCGGCCGCCGGGCAGGCCGTGCCCAGCGTTCCAGCCCTGGAGTGGGCCGCATGGCTGGCTGGCGCGCTGCGCTGGTTTATGCCCCGCTCGGCTCAGGCACCAGGTCCGACATCACGGCCGGCGGCAGCGACGGGTTGGCGGCCGCCGCTTCCACCACTCGCCCATCGTCGTCGGCGAGCAGTTCCGGTCCAGCGGATAGGCCTCGCACTGCTGCCGATCCCAGCCCAGTCGATGGACCGGCCGAAGTTCAGCGGAACTGAAACTTCTTTGGGTTGGACTTCGGTGGACAGGGCGGCTCTGCGTGCTACGGGGGTGGAAGTTTTCGGGAGCCCTGTTTTGGGAGTTGGGGTCGTTGACGGGCGGGGGGTGCGGTGCATTCGGGGCCTGGGTGTCGGTTTGTGCAATGTGGCCTATTCGTCGTGACGTGGGTGGTCAGGGCGGTTGTTGTTCGGGGGCCGGTTCGATGATGAGCGGGGGGCGTTCGCGTAGCGGATGGCGGATCCTGCCGCGGCCTCCCCTTTTGGTGAAGCGCGGCGGCGGTCCGGTGTACCGCCGCGCATGCCCGCCGCCGCGGCGGGTACGACCTCTCCCGTAGGGGGCGTCGCGGAAGTGGCTGTAGAGCGAGGGGTGTCGGAAGTGATTCGAAAGCTGCAGGCGGTCGCGCTGGACTGCGCCGATCCCGTACGGCTCGCGGAGTTCTACGCGGATCTGCTCGGCGGGCGGGTGGTCGCGGATCCGGAGGATCCCGACTGGGTCGAGGTGCACGGGTTCGACGGGACGCCGCTGGCCTGCCAGAGGGTGGACGGCTACCGAGCGCCCGAATGGCCTGGCCAGGAGCGCCCGCAGCAGCTCCACCTGGACTTCGACGTGGACGACCTCGACGGGGAGGAGAAGCGGGCGCTCACCCTCGGCGCGACCGTGCTGGAGCGGACGGACCAGCTCCGCTCGGGGGCCAACTGGCGGATTTACGCGGACCCGGCCGGCCATCCGTTCTGCCTCTGCCTCCACTGAGTCCACCGGGCCCACCGCAGTCACTGAGGCGCGGCGTCAGGATCGGCCGTCGGGCGGGGACTTCGGCCCCGGGTTCGATCAGCCGGGCGCAGTCCAGCGACACGGCAATGTGCTTGAGAAGTCGATTGGTCCCGGTGCGCGATCGACCTCGCCGGCGCCCTCATCTGCTACCGCCTCTACACCAACTGAGGCGATCCTTTATTGGTTTGCCGCTGGCCGGCCCGGTCGGATAGGAAGCTTGCATGCTAAGAGGCAGCAAGGTCGGGCTCAGGGCTCGGCACGAGGACGACGTCCCGATCCTGCGGGCCGAGCTCTACGACGACGTGGTCAACTCCTCGTGGGCCGAAGGCGGGCCGTGGCGGCCGATTACGCCCGGCTCGAAGGATCCGCGACTCGTGGTGGACGACAAGGAGCACGGGCACGTCCCGTTCTCCGTGGTGGAGCTGGACGGCGGGACGCTCGTCGGCACCGCGACGCTGTGGGGCATCGACAACCACAACCGGTTCGCGCACATCGGACTGGGGCTGTTGCCGTCCGCCCGCGGCAAGGGCTACGGCACCGACGTGGTCGCGGTGCTGTGCCACTACGGTTTCGTCGTGCGCGGCCTGCAGCGGCTGCAGATCGAGACGCTGTCGGACAACGCCGCGATGCTGCGCTCTGCAGAGCGCAACGGCTTCGTGCGCGAGGGCGTGCTGCGCTCCTCGGCCTGGGTGATGGGCGAGTTCCTGGACGAAGTGCTGCTCGGGCTCCTGGTCCAGGACTGGAAGCCGGACTCGAAGGGCTAGTAGCGTGTCGCTACTTAGTTATGGCATGTCTGGTTGGGAGGTTGGTGTCTGGCAGATTCCTTCCCCTTTGCCAGACAGGACTGTTGTCATGGGTTCGCAGAAGAAGCGGCCGGTCAGGTTGACCGCGCAGGATCGTGAGGAGTTGGTCCGGGTGACCACGACGGGTGTTCGTGGGGCCTCGATGATCATGCGTGCGCGGGTGCTGCTTGCGCTGGATATCTCGGTGGGTGAGGTGGACACCAAGGAGGTGATCGCGGCCCGGCTCGGCGTCTCCGGTGAGACGTTGCGGCTGGTTGCCAAGCGTTTCGCCGAGACCGGTGGCGATGTGCACGCCACGGTCGCGCGGAAGAGGCGTGACCTCCCGCCGGTGCCCTCGCCGGTGACCGGTGAGGTCGAAGCCCGGCTGATCGCGATGGCGTGCTCACAGCCACCCCAGGGCTATGCCCGGTGGTCGCTGCGGCTGCTGGAGAAGCACGTCGCGCTGGTCGAGGACATCCCCGATCTGGACCACTCCACCATCGGGCGGGTCTTAAAAAAACGGAACTGCGTCCTCATCTGAGAAAGTGCTGGACCATCCCGCCACGAGCGAACGCGGAGTTCGCGGCCCGGATGGAAGACGTGCTGGCCGTCTATGCCCGGCCCTACGATCCGGCACGTCCGGTGGTGTGCATGGACGAGAAGCCCTACCAGCTCCTCGACCATGCCCGCGACCCGCTCCCGGCCCGCCCTGGTCACGACGCCTGCCAGGACAGCGAGTACATCCGCTGCGGCACGTGCTCAATCTTCGTGTGGGTCGAACCCCTGCGCGGGTGGCGTCGAGTCCAGGCACTGTCCCAGCGGACCCGGATCGACTGGGCCGGCCAGGTCAAACAGTTACTGAGCGTGGACTACCCCGACGCCAAGGCCGTGGTGCTGGTGATGGACAACCTCAACACCCACGGCATCGCCTCACTGTACGAGGCATTCGAACCAGAAGAGGCCTTCGCCCTGGCCCAACGCCTCGAGATCCACCACACGCCCAAACACGGGTCATGGCTCAACATCGCCGAGATCGAACTCTCCGCGCTGACCCGGCAATGCCTCGACCGCCGGATCAGCAACCTCGACAACCTCAACACCGAACTCTCAGCCTGGCAGAACGCCACCAACACCGACCAACGTCAGGTCGACTGGCAGTTCACCACCCACGACGCACGCATCAAACTGCGTCACCTTTATCCCAAAAATTAGCTGCGACGGTCTACTAGGTGTTCTGTCCCGGGAGGTTGTGGAAGGGTGATGCAGGTCTCGGCTGAGGGATCTTGAACGGGTGAGGGCCTTCCGGGTTCGGTGTGGATTGCGACGTCTGCACCGAACCCGGAAGGCCCTCGTGCCCTACGGCACGGTCGACACCCGCTTCGACGCCTGGCTCAAGCGCATCCGGCTCATCGACTCCCACGGCGACGCCGCCATCGTCAACTGGCACCAATTCCGGCACACCCTGGGCACCAGAATGGCGAACGCGGGCGTGTCCGGACGTACCATCCGCGAGGTGCTCGGTCACACCTCCTGGGCGATGCAGGAGCACTACTCGCGCATCGCGGACGACACGCTTCGCCGTGAGTACGAGGAGAAGTACGAGGTCCGTTTCAACCTCAAGGGCGAGGCCGTCAAGGTCCGCCGCGACGCCGACCTGTCCGGCGTCGAGTGGCTTGCCGAGAAGATCGGTCGCCGTCTTCACGCGGTGGCCGGCGGCTGGTGCGGACGGCACATCGCGCGCCCCTGCCCCAAGACTGCCGCCGACGGCTGTTACTTCTGCGAGGACTTCCAGACCGATCGACAGTTCCTGCCGATCCACCTCGACACCCTCGCCCGCACCCGCGAGCTGCAGGCCGGTGCCGAAGCGGCGGAACGGCCCCGCGCTGTCGCCGTCAACGAGCGACTGGCCACCGCCGTCGAGCACGTCATCGCCCGTATCACTGACCAGGACCACGATGGCCTGGCCCCGACACTGGACGCGGGCGACACCGGTCACCAGGCGACCGAAAGGGCAACCGATGCGGGCTGACAACTCGGACCACTTGGTCGAGGCCGCCCAACAACGCCGCCTGGACTGCATCGAGCGCGTTAATTGTGTTCTCGACAGCCTGGAACACGATGGCGGTCCGGTCACCGTCTCCGGGGTCGCCTCCCGAGCCGGGGTCTCCCGGACATTCCTCTACGACGACGCCCAGGCAACCCTGCTGGCCAGACTGCGGGGCCTCGCCAGCCGACAGCCCGCCTCGGGCCGACCCGCCCTGCCCGACAAGGAGCGCATCACCACCAAGTCCCACGAGGTCGTCGTGCGCGCGCTGCGGGGAGCCAACCGAAAGCTCAACGAGGAGAACGAGCGCCTCCGCAACGAGCTCGCCGTCGCACTCGGGCAGATCCGCGACCTCCGCCGCCGCATCCCCACACAGTCCGCGGCCCAACGCGACTGACGCTCTCCCAGCCCGGACGCTGGACGAACGCGTCCGAGGTGAAACCGGCGCATGTCATGATCGGCGCATGGACGAATACTCGTGGCCGGACAACGGCGTCGAGGCCGGAGCTCGCTCCCAGGCAGCCTGGTGCGCGACCTGCCTGGCCCTGCCCGTCGGAACCTCGGTGACCGGCAAGGTCATCGGCCGCCAGCCCTTCGGCGTCTTCATCACCATCGACAACGCCCCGGACGCGATCGGCCTGGCCGAGATCACGGCGATGCCCAGGGATGCCGTGCTCCCGCTCATCGGAACCCGCGTCAGCGGCGAAGTCATCTGGCATGCCGACCACAACTACCAGGTGAAGATCAAGCTCGACGAATGGAAGGCAAGTACCTGATGCCTAGGCCCAGGCAGGACTGGCGCAGCCGACTGGGCCGACCCGCCGCGGTCGTCCTGTTCAGGACCCCACTCAAGTGGCGCTTCGCGGTCTACCTCGCCGAGCCCGGCGGTGTTCTGGACGGCGCGCTTCCCAACGAATCGCCCGGCGGTTCCCCCGAGTCCGCTCAGGAGGCTATGCACCGCTGGATCGAGGACACCTTCCAACGGCCGGTCACCATGGCCTGGACGCCCACCGACAAGCCGGACTGGTGGACAGGGGATGTCACCGCATCCCGGTCCGGAACCGCGGTGGAGCAGCGGGAACCCCTGGCCAATGAGCACCTCCCAGGAGCTCCCTGAGAGACTTCGCCGCATGGGATTGTTCAAGCGAAACAGCAGGCCAGACGGTGTTGCGGCAGAATCCGATCAAACTGAACTGAGCACCCTGCTCCTGCAGGGCGAAGACATGATCGAGCAGCTGGCACAAGCACACATGTCCTGGGGACTCGGCTCAGCGGACCGATGGGGACTCGACCAGCGCACTGGAATCATCACCTGGACCTTCCCCGACAAGACCGCCACCGCGCCGGCGCAGATCATCGGCAGCTACAACCCCTCAGCGGCCTCCTGGCTCTGGGCATGGGCCAATGAGAGCATCCTCCCCGAGATGAGCCGAGACGCTCGCACCGTCCGCGACTGGGCGAAGGACCACGGCCACCTCGCGCTTACCCAACCGAAGGTCGACGCCGACGAGGGCAAGGCCGCCACGCTCGCTGCACTCGCCCTCAGGATCACTAAGGCCACAGGCTTCTACCGAGGCACCGGCAGTACATCGATTCCGATCATCACCTTCGGAGCCGTGACTCTGACCGCCGAGGACGGCACGACATCAACCTTCAAGATTGATATCGGCTGACGCCCCGACCGGAGAGCCGCGCCCACCCGGCACCCAGTGGGAGTGCAGCCATCGCTGCGGCTATCTCGGTCTCAGGCGTCGGCGCGCAGGAGTTGGACCAGGCCAACCCAGGTCCGCTCGTCGACCTCGGCGTGAACGGCGCGAACCGTCCAGCGACCGCCGGGCAGCGGGACGGGTCCTTGGTCGGGCAGCCCACCGCCATTGGGGTACTCGACGTTCAGTTCGGTCCCTGCGGTGACGGAGTCCATGAGCACCGCCGGCCCGTCCGTCTCCCAGGTGCCGCACTCCTCCCACTCGACAGCGGGGTCGGCGAGGACGGCCTCGGCCACAGCGAGCAGATCGGCCTCGGAGTCAGCAGCGAGCCAGCGGAGGAAGGCATGGTGCCGCGGGAGGTAGCAGGTGCTAGCGGGCTCGTCTGCCAAGATCAGTGCCCGCGCACCGTCCTCGCCCACGGCAATCACCCCGGCCAGACCGTCCACCTCGCAAGCGCGGTCGTAGTCGTCCGGGGTGTCCGCGTCGCTGATGACCATCCCCGTTTCCGTGCAGCCGCCCCATCTGGCCAGTGCGGAAACAGGGACGACTATCAGCGGGCCGCCCATCGACTCCACCCAGGGGTGGGAACGCTGGGCTGAACTGGCTTGGGTGGATGAGGGTGTGCTCATGTTGCGAGTCTGCCCTCTGCCACTGACAATGCTCCACCAGGTTGACCAGGGATTGGCCCCTTTCCCCGGAGCCGCATCGCTGACACTGTCAGCGAAGTAGATGACCTGCTCAGCTTGGCTCTTCTCCAGGCCAGGTACAGATAACAACTTGTTCGTCGCTCAGAAAGTTGGTGGGCACCGCCCGCTCCTTGACCTGTCGGCGTGATTCGCGCGCGACGGTGCCAGGTGACCTGACGGTGCGTGAGACGATCCCTGATTCCAGACCAGAGCATTACCCCATGTGATAGACCAGGTCACGAACCCGGCGCACGATCAGCCGGGCCGTGACCCGGTCGGCTGATCGTGCGGCTGGCGAACGCGGTGTACGCGGGGCGGTCTGCTTGCTGAGCACCCGGCTCTTGTGCGGTCAGCAGGCGGCGACGGCCTCAGCGGCTTCTGTCTCGTCCGCGATCGCGGAGGGCGTGTTCTTGGGGCCGCGGAAGGCGATGTAGACGAACAGGACGCCCATGACGGCGGCGCCTACCCACATGGCCTGCTGCCAGCCGTCGACGAAGGACTGCTGGGCTGCGTGGAGCAGGTCCTGTGCGTGTGGGCCGGTGTTGCCCGCCGCTTCAACGGCGTTGGCGACGCCTTCCCGGGCGGTGTCCGCGGCCCCCTGGGGGATGCCGTGCAGCCTGTCGTCTATGGCGCTGCGGTAGCCGGCGGACACGAGCGCGCCGAGCAGGGCGACGCCGAGTGCGGTGCCGAACTCGCGGGTGACGTCGTTGAGGGCGGAGGCGACACCCTGCTTCTCGCGCGGCAGGGAGGCGGTGATGGCCTCCGTGGACGGGGTCATCGACAGGCCCATGCCGACGCCCATGGCGAGCAGGCCGGGCAGGATGGACAGGTAGCCGCCGCCGACGGAGACGAACAGGGCCATGAGCGCCATGCCGACGCCGGCCATCGCAATGCCCACCACCATGGTCGAGCGAGCGCCGATGCGGGCGGCAAGCCTGGGGGCCAGGCCGGAGGCCATCATCATGACGGCCATGGGCATCATCGCCACCGTGGACAGCAGGCCTGACCAGCCGAGTACGGCCTGGAAGAACGGGAAGAGGACCACGCCGATGCCCGCCTGGACACCGAAGACCACCAGAAGCGTGATCGAGCCGCCGGCCAGACCGCGCTCCCGGAACAGCCGCACGTCCAGCAGCGAGGCGTCGCGGCGGTGCAACTCCCAGGCCACGAACAACCGTGGCGATAAGGCCAGCAGTCAGGCTGGCCAGTGTCTCGGGGGCGGTCCAGCCGCGTTCGGGGCCTTCCTGCAGGACGAAGATGAGGCCGACTACGGCGACGGTGGAGACCAGCGCGCCGACAGTGTCGAATCGGTGGGCCGAGGTCTCGCGGGAGTTGGGAACCGACTTCACCGTCATGGCCAGGGCCACGAGGACCAGGACCGCGGGCAGGACGAACAGCCAGCGCCAGTCGGCGACGTCGACGAGGAGCGCGGAGAGGAACATGCCCAGGATGCCGCCGCCTCCGGCGACACCGGTCCACACGCCGATCGCCTTGCCGCGCTGCTCTTCGGGGAAGGTGGAGGTGATGACGGCAAGCGTGATCGGCATGATCATCGCGGCGCCGATACCGCTGGCCACGCGCGAGGCGAGCATCACCTCCGCCGTCGGGGCCAGGCCCGCGACAACGGTGGCGATGCCGAAGACACCCAGTCCGGCGATGAGCATGGGCTTGCGGCCCAGGCGGTCGCCGACGGCGCCGAGCGGCAGCAGCAGCGCGGCCAGGGCAAGGGTGTAGATGTTGATGATCCACAGGACCGTGCTCTGGGAGGCGCCGAATTCCACGGCCATGTGGGTCTGCGCGACGTTCAGCCCGGTCACCGAGGCGATGACCGCCATCAGGGCGATGGAGACGGCGATCAGGATCGTGCGCAGCTGACGCGCGTCGGGGACACCTCCGTCGCTGGCTTGCACGGCCTGTACGGGCTGGTTCGTACTCATGGATTCCTCTCAAAATGGGCATGTCGAGTCAGCGCCGGAGCAGCGCCGGTCGCCGAGTGAAGGGGTGGGCGCCGCGCGCATCGCCGGGTGCGGTCGAGCGGTGGGCCGGTGCCGTGCCGGGACGTCAGGGGCGGGGGTCTCGCCCTGGGCTGCGGCGAGAGCCGCGTCGGTGTCCGCGGTGGCCAGCAGGCCGTTGATGTGGGAGCCGGCCAGGGCGCCGGCCGCTGCGGAGGCGCCGACCTGGGCGGTGAGGTCGGTGGCGTTGCCGGCCACCCACACGCCCGGCACCTCGGTGGTGCCGGCCATGCCGGAGGCGAAGCGGCGGCCCATGTTGTCGGGCAGGTCCTCCATCGGCAGCTTCAGACCGTCCAGGCCCTCGATGCGGGCCTGCATCTGCGTGGCGACCGCAAGGACGCGACGGGCCACGACCTGGCCGTCCGTCAGGCGCACCCCGGCGAGGGTGCCGTCCTCGTCGCTGATGACTTCCCGCACCAGGGTGTCGACGATGCGGATGCTGCGGGCGGCGAAGCGGGCGCGGGTGTCCTCATCCAGGTGAGTGCCGTGGGTGAAGTAGATCAGGTCCTCGGTCAGCTGGCGGAACAGGAGTGCGTGGGCGATGGAGGCCGGGCCGGTAGCGAGGATGCCGATGGGCTCATCGCGCACCTCCCAGCCGTGGCAGTACGGGCAGTGCACCACCCCGTGTCCCCAGTGCCCGGCGAGCCCGGGAACCTCGGGCAGCACGTCCCGCAGGCCGGTGGCCACCAGGACCCGGCGCGCGGTCACGCTCCGGCCGTCGGTCAGGGTGATGGTGAAACGCAGGTCCCCGTCAGCCGACGGGGCGGCGGGCTCGGCCGAGGCCACCTCGCCGAAGACGATGTGCCCGCCGTACTGGCGCACCTGCTCCCGGCCCCGCCGAAGGATCTCGCGGGGCGGGGTGCCGTCCAGGACGATGAAGCCGTGCATGGCCTCGGCCGGCGCGTTGCGCGGGGAGCCGCTGTCGATCACGACGACCGAGCGGCGGGAGCGGGCGAGCATCAGCGCACCGTTCAGCCCCGCGGCGCCCCCGCCGATCACCACCGCGTCGACGGTCCCACCGGGCAGTGCGTCGCTCGCGTACGGAGAAGTCGTCACAGCCATGTCCCCCTACCCTTTCCTCGTGCGTGGGGTCCCAGATTGCGGACCACATGCACACGACGCTAACCCCGCATTGCATCAACGGCATAAGATGTTGCTCATGACGCAAGAAGGTGGAGAGCTGGACAGCCTCGTACGCAAACGCATCCGCGCTCTGCGGGTGGCGCAGGGCTGGTCGCTGGAGGAACTGGCCACCCGCGCCCACCTCAGCCAGTCCTCACTGAGCCGCATCGAGAACGGCCAGCGCCGCCTCGCACTGGATCAGCTGGTCACCCTCGCCCGCGCCCTGGACACCACGCTGGATCAGCTCGTGGAGACCGCCACCGACGACGTGGTCACCAGCCCGACGATCGCCAGCACCCACGGCCAGATGCGCTGGACCGTCAAGGCCGCCCCCGGGATGAGCGTGGTGCGCCAGCGCATGACCGAACCACCACCCGAGAACCCGGCGCGCATGCGTGCCCACCCGGGGCACGAATGGCTCGTCGTCCTGTCCGGCACCGCGATCCTCATGCTCGGCCACCGCCGCTTCCGCCTCGAGACCAACCAGGCCGCCGAGTTCCCCACGATGATGCCGCACGCCATCGGCGCCGATGGCGGGCCCTGCGAGATCCTGGGCATCTTCGACCGCGACGCCCGCCGCGGCCACCAGCGCGACGGCGGTGACGCTCAGGGCGCTCCCGAATGACGGCACGGGCCGCGCGACGGCTTCCGCAGCGGTGACCTCTTGCGCGTCGGGCAGCACCCCCGACCATCGTATTGCGTAAACGGGAAGATTTCGTGCCGCAGGCGCATAACCGTCTTAGCGTGAAGAGCATGAACCAAGCACACACGCACACCCCCCACCACGGCGCTTCGCACGGTCACCACCACGAGCACGGAACCGCCGGCCAGGCGGAGATCCTCGACCTGGACGCCGAGGTCCTCGCCGAGCACACCGCCTCCATCACCGCATGGCTGCCACTACATACCGGCCCACACCACATCGTGGATCTGGGCTGTGGCACGGGCGCGGGCACCTTCGCCCTCCTGGACCGCTTCCCCGATGCGCACGTTACCGCCGTCGACGCGTCCGCCGAACACCTTCAGCGCCTGCGCACAAAGGCGTGCACCCGCGGCGTCCAGGAGCGCGTGCGCACCGTGCAGGCCGACCTCGATGAAGCCGCCTGGCCCGACCTCGGCTCACCGGACCTGGTATGGGCGTCGGCCTCGATGCACCACATGGCCCACCCCGACCGCGCACTGCGCACCGTCCACGACGCGCTCGCGCCCCGCGGCCTGTTCGCCGTCGTCGAACTGGCCGGCCACCCCCGCTTCCTGCCCGAAAACGCCCCCAAGGACCGGCCCGGCCTGGAAGAGCGCGTCCACGCCGCGGCCGACCGCCTCCAAGCCGAACACATGCCCCACCGCGGCGCCGCCTGGGGCCCGATGCTGACCGCCGTCGGCTTCACCGTCGAGGACGAACGCACCATCGCCGTGAACATCGAAGGCTCCCGCAGCGAAGCGATCGGCCTCTACGCCCTCGGCATCCTGCAGCGCATCCGCAACGTCATCGCCGAAAGGCTCTCTCCCGAGGACCTCACCGCGCTCGACCAGCTCCTCGACACCAGCAGCCCACACAGCATCCTGCGCCGCGACGACCTGACGGTACGCACCGAGCGCACCGTCTGGGCCGCCCGCCGCACCTGACCCCGAACACGAGGTTAAGAGCCTGCGCAGATAGGCGGGTGGGGCACCCGGGCAGCGAGGCGGGGACTGGTCTCCGTGATCATAGAGTTGCGACGCTCTGTGATCACTGGGGAGACCTGTGCCCGTCCTTCCAGCATGGCTGACCGACCCGCTGTGGGACCAATTCGCGGCGCTGCTGCCCGAGCGTCCCGCGGTCGATCCGGTCCACCCGTTGGGGTGTCACCGGCCCCGCATCGGCGACCGGATCGTGTTCGACAAGCTACTGCAACTGCTGCGGTTCGGCTGCTCGTACCAGGCGATCGCCGACACCACCTGCTCGGCGACCACCATCCGCAACCGCCGCGACGAGTGGATCTCCCTCGGCGTCTTCGCCCGGCTCAAGCAGATCGCGCTGGAGTCCTACGACCGGATCGTCGGACTCGTGCTCGACCAGATCGCCATCGACGGCTCCATCACCAAGGCCCCCCGGCGGCGGCGAGGTCGCCGGGCGCTCACCGGTCGACCGCGGCAAGCAAGGCCTCAAACGCTCGGGCATGACCGATGGTTACGGAATCCCGCTCGGCAGGGTCCTCGCCGGAGCGAACCGCCACGACTTCCCACTGCTCGCCCCGACCCTGGACTTGCTGGAGCACCTGGGACCGCTGCCCGACGACATCACCGTGCACCTGGACGCCGGCTACGACTCGGACAAGACCCGCACCGAACTCGCTGCCCGCAACCTGCACGGCCGCATCGCGCACAAGGGCGAGAAGGCGCCGATCCAGGCCAGCGATCGGTGGCACGTCGAGCGCACCCACGCCTGGCAGAACGCCTTCCACCGCCTTGCCCGCTGCTACGAGCGTCGTGCGACCGTCGCCAACGCCTTCTTCGACCTCGCAGACACGATCATCACCGTCCGTAGCCTGATCCGCCGAGCCTGGACCACCCACCGCTGGGACGACCGCCCCAAGCGACGTCCTTGAGCCCCGTCCATCTGCCCGGCCTCTTACGCGCAGACGGTTCGGCGCTGATGAGCAACCCTGGTGTGGTTCAGGCGACGCGGGTGTCGTAGGTCTCGCGGTTGGCAAGCACATCGTCCATGTGCGTCTCGGCCCAGGCCTTGAGGCCCCGCATCATCTCGTACAGCGACAGGCCGAGATCGGTCAGCTCGTAGGAGACCGTGACCGGCACGGTCGGCACCACAGTGCGGGACACCAGGCCGTCGCGCTCCAGGGAGCGCAGCGTCTGGGTGAGCATCTTCTGGCTGACGCCGGCCAGCAGGCGCTGCAGCTCCGAGTAGCGCATCACCCGGGGCCCGCCGGCGCAGTCGGCGCCGGGCTGATGCGCGCTGTCGCTGCCGAGCGCGGCCAGGATCAGCGTGACCCACTTGTCCGAGATCCGGTCGAGCAGCTTGCGGCTGGGGCAGGCCGCCACGAAGGCGTCGTACTCCACCTTGGCCTGTGCCCTTTGCTGGGCTGCCGTCATCGTCGCCATGGATCATTCCTCTCACCCGTGGGTGCCTTACGCACTTCGAAGTGCCTACTTCCCGACAAGAAGCTACGCACCAATAGTGGTGCAAGGCGCCGTCAGGCACCATCACCTGGCTCAACACGAAAGGCACACCATGGGCACCCCCTCCGCCTCGCTTCCCGGCGGCACCTGGACCCTGGGCGACCTGACTGTCACCCGGTTCGGCTACGGCGCCATGCAGCTCGCCGGCCCCTGGGTCATGGGTCCGCCTGCCGACCGCGAGGGCGCATTCGCCGTTCTCCGCGAGGCCGTCGGCCTCGGCATCACCCACATCGACACCGCCGACGCCTACGGGCCACACATCACCAACCAGCTGATCCGCGAAGCGCTGCACCCGTACTCCGACTCGCTGCACATCGTGACCAAGGTCGGGGCGACTCGCGACGAGGAGGGAGGCTGGCCCCCGGCACGCAAGCCTGAAGAGCTGCGCCGGGCCGTCACCGAGAACCTGGAGAACCTCGGCCTCGACACGCTGGACGTGGTCAACCTCCGGCTCGGCGACGCCCAGGGCCCCGTGCCCGGTTTGCTCGCGGAGGCGTTCGGGGCGCTCGTCGACCTCCAGCGGCAGGGCCTCATCCGGCACCTCGGCGTGAGCAACGCGACGGCGGAACAGGTCGCCGAAGCACGCTCGATCGCGCCGATCGTGTGCGTGCAGAACATGTACAACCTCGCCCACCGCCACGACGACGACCTGATCGACGAGCTCGCAGAGCAGGGCATCGCCTACGTGCCCTTCTTCCCCCTCGGCGGCTTCAGCCCGCTGCAGTCCTCGGCACTCACGGCCGTAGCCACCCGGTTGGACGCGACGCCCATGTCGGTCGCCCTGGCCTGGCTCCTGCAGCGGTCGCCGAACATCCTGCTGATCCCCGGCACCTCATCGGTGGCACACCTGCGCGAGAACGCCGCCGGCGCGGGACTCCCGCTGTCCGACGACGATCTCGCCGAGCTCGACAAGATCGGCCGCTAACCCTACGGCGCTCACCAGCGGCTGGGCCGGATCGACCGCGGGACGCTCGGGCAGCAGCGCCGCGAATTGGTCCCACAGCGGGTCGGTCAGCCATGCTGGAAGAACGGGCACAGGTCTCCCCAGTGATCACAGAGCGTCGCAACTCCATGATCAGGGACACCTGTGCTCGCCTCACTGCCTGGGCGCCCCACCCGCCAATCTGCGCGAGCTCTAAGAACGCTGTCACCGATCCTGCTCGCTTATTCGGTCACGCGGCGAGGGAGAGGTCGAGGCGGGCAAGGTGGCTGACGCGGGTGCGGTCGAGCGGGTGGCCGTTCCACCAGGCATCGAGGCGGATGAGGTTGAGCGCATCGGCGGAGAGGACGTGCTCCAGGTGGGTCTTCTGGAGGCCGAGGTAGCGGGCACGTCTCATCCCGGTGACCGCGACGGCCTGGTGGATGGTTCCCTCGACGCCCGCGCGGGTTCCGTACTTGGCTCGCCACTGCTCGTCGGACTGCTGGAGGCGGGCATGGTCGAGGACTTCTTGCAGCTCGCGGGGTTGCAGGGAGAGGGTCCGGCCGCCGGTCTTCGAGCGGGTGCACTGGTCTCGCACCGGGCAGGGGCGACATGTCTCCTTGTCGAATTTGATGACGATGGCCTTGGTCCCGCGCTGGGTCGCGGGGCTCCACCAGGTGCTGGTTTCCCCGCGTGGGCAGGTGGCCTGCCGCTTCTCCCAGTCGATAGTGAACGCGGTGCGGTCGAACCCGGCGCCGGCACGTGCCTGGGGTGAGCTGTTCAGCAGGACCGGGGTGACCAGGGTGACCCCGAAGTTCTTCTTCATCCCCACGATCAACTCGGCGGAGGCATAACCGGAATCGAGGAAGTGCTCGGCGGGCAGAAGACCACGGCCGGCGAGCATGTGATGGACCGGTTCAGTCATTTCCGCGTCGGTCACTGTGGCGTCGGTGGTCGCGATGCTGGTGATCAAGCGTGGCGGCGGTCCGTCGGCTCCAGGGATCGTCGCCTGGCCGGTGGGCGCGTCCTGGTCATCAGTTTCGTCGCAGGACTCACTGATGTGGATCTTGTAGCCGGTCCACCAGGAGCCCTGTTTGAGGCCGTAGCGTGCGTCCGTGTCGTACGGGGAGGCCAGCCGCAGTCTGCCGGGCGGGAGGTTTTTGCTCTCCCGCCGCTTCACCTCCGCCCCGGCCTCGGTCACGGCGCGGTGGTAGTTCTGCACCCATATCGTGCGCAAAACCTGCACCGCTGGGAGCTCACGCAGCCAGGCCGGGGCGTCAGGGGCGTGCACCGCCTCCAGCAGCGCGAACCCGTCCCGGCCGTAGACCAGTGCCATCTCCTCGCGCTTGCTCGTGGAAGCCGGCGGATGCCAGGAGTGAATCCGCGGGCCGTAGCGTTCGGCCCATTCCCGAACGGGCACCGCCTGGGTCAGCCAGTCCGGGGCCGCGCAGGCCAGCGCCTCCAGCGCGGCCCGCAGCGTCTCCCCGGCCAGCTCCAGCCTGTTCAGATCGCGTACTGCCGCCAGCACGCGGGTGGAGTCAGTGCGTTGCCTGCCTCCCGCCTTCACCAGGCCCCGGTCCTTGAGCGCGGTCAGCAGCAGGTCGAGCACCTTCTCCTCCATCCCGTGCTTGACCAACCGCGTGCGGAACTCGGACAGCACCGAGGCGTCGAACCCGGGATCATCCAGCTCCAGGCCGAGCGCGTATTTCAGGTCCATGCCGTACCGCACCCGATGCACTGCCGCCCGGTCGGTGAGATTCTCGGCGAACTGCAACACCGTCACCAGCGCGAGCTGGCCTGGTGACCAGCCTGGCCGTCCTCTGGCTTCGAACGCCTCGGCGAACTCGGCGTCCGCGAACAACTCGCCCAGCTCGTCACGGACCCGCATCGCCAACGGGTACGGGCCCCGTGCCGCCACCGCCCGCGCCACCTGCGCGGTCAGCTCAGGCACCTTCGGCCACGGCCTCGGCTGCATCGACATTCCACACCCCACCCGCGACCGGGAACGCCAAGACGGCCGCTGCTGTCCTGCCCAACGAGCCGTCAGCCCCGCTGGGCACGGAATAAGCCAGCAGGATCGTCACCAGTCGCAAACGAGGGGGTGTCACGTCCGGCGGGGTCGCGCTCAGCAACGCGTCGGGCGACTGCGTAGACGCCGGGTCGGGCGTACCGCCCCAGAGAGCAGACGGAGGCATGCCGTGCCGCCGCTGCTCTCGGGGCAACCGTGTTCCAGCAGCGGCACAATCACCTTCGCGAGAGCGAGGCACTTGCTTGTCCTTCGTGTTCGGCACCATGGCGACGAACGAGGGATCAAGGACAAGGCAGTGAGGAACCAGCCCGGCACGTCCGCGTGACGCAGGGTTATTCTCACAAATGGACCATCTCTGCGAGTTCTGCGAGACCCCTCGGGGTGATCACGTTTCTGCAGGTCGCCATTCGCAGAAGTCCTCTCAGAACTCGGGTGTTCTGCGAGACACTTCTGACACACTGATCGCGTGTGTCCTGTGACAGCGAACCTTGACCGATTGCCACTGAACCTTGACCGCCCCGGTCAGGGTGTTTCGTCTTCCATGGAGTTGGGGTTCGCGCAGAGAGCGAGTTCGGCGTCGCAAAGCGGATGCTGCGCCAGAGGCAGCCCTTCGAGCAGGTGGTCCGTGTCCGATCTTGTGGAGCGGATGAAGCGTGCTCCGCAGGCGGCGCAGGAGATGACCGCGCGTTGACCAGGTTCGACGATGAACGGGCCGGACTACCGGAAGGGAGGCAGCCAAATGCGCATGCCCAACTGTCGGTAGGTTTCAGCGTCGTCCCGGATCGTCCACCAGTTCCGCCGGGTGAACTGCAGGGTGGTCGACTGGCCGGGGTGGCGCTTGCCCAGGGCCGCGCAAATCTCCGCCAGGTCGGGCGGGAACGCCAGGACGCCGGTCACGTCGAACGCCTCGTAGACGACGAGCGTGTACCAGTCAACGCCGGGGATGCTCCGCACGGGGTGCTCGTTCGGCCAACTGCCGAGAGGGTTGGCGAGGTACTTGACCTGGACGAACTCGCCGTCGGCCGATACCAAGTCGTAGTTCGCCTGCACGCGGGATTCGGCGAGCCGGCCTCCCCACAGGGCCAAGATTAGATGCTCGGCGACCTCGGCCAGAGGGTCCCGGTTCGATTGGCCGAGCCCCATGGTCTCCAGCAGCTCTTGCCGCGCCATCCGGTAGGAGGCCAGGGCGCTCAACAGCCCGGGTGCGGCAGCGCCATTCGGCGCAGGATGAGGCTCGTGATCGGTCACCCCACCACGATTGCGCACCGGGCCGAAACTTGGCCAGCGGCTCGGCTGGGCAAGCCAAGGCGCCGACAACGGCGAACTGCGACTCGACGGCTGGGAGAGGCGCCCAGACAACGGCATCGCCGTACGCCAACGCGACAACCGCCACCTGCTTCCCCACCACCTGTCAAGATCAGGTTGCAGAAACCTAGCTAGTGCCGCGTCAGGCAACGTTTGCGACGCTGGTCGTTGACCCTGAGCCGGCGGTAGGTGACGCGGCACCGATGAGAAATGGCGCCGGCAGTCGTCTGAATACGGTCCGGTGAAAACGCGCTGCGCGCATCAAGGGAGAGCAACGAGATGAGACCACTTCGATACTCGATCAACGTCACGCTCGACGGCTGCTGCCATCACGAGGCAGGGCTCCCCCCGGACGAGGAGTCGATGCGCTACTGGACCGCTGAGATGGAGCGAGCCGGTGCCCTGCTATTCGGCCGGGTGACCTACGAGATGATGGAGTCGGCGTGGCGGAAGCCGGCGACGGGCACGTGGCCTGACTGGATGGGTGAGTGGCAGATCCCGTTCGCCGAGACCATCGACCGGGCGAAGAAGTACGTCGTGTCGAGCACGCTGAGCGGGGTCGATTGGAATGCCGACCTGGTGCGAGGCGACTTGGGGCAAGCGGTTCAGCGGCTCAAGCAGGAGTCAGGCGAGGGCCTGTGGGTGGGTGGCGTGACGCTCCCCCTGGCGTTGGCAGATCTGGGACTGATCGACGAGTACGAGTTCCTTGTTCAGCCGGTCCTTGCCGGACACGGGCCGACGTTGCTCGCCGGTCTGCGCGAGCGCATCCAGCTCGAGCTCGTGGACTGCCATGAGTTCCGGTCGGGGGCGGTAGCCCTGCGATACCGGCCCACGCGAGTTACAGCTTGACGTGTTTTGTCCTGGCGCGTTGGCCGCTGCCTCGCGACGGAACGACGGCTCGGGGTCGCGTTGCCCCGCGCTGGCCGTGCCCCCGAACGGCGGACATATCGACGGGGAACATCGCCCCGAGGTGCCGGGAGCGGACAGGGCAAACGTTGCCTGACGTGGCACTAGTAGACCGTCGCAGCTAATTTTTGGGATAGAGGTGGCGCAGTTTGATGCGTGCGTCGTGGGTGGTGAACTGCCAGTCGACCTGACGTTGGTCGGTGTTGGTGGCGTTCTGCCAGGCTGAGAGTTCGGTGTTGAGGTTGTCGAGGTTGCTGATCCGGCGGTCGAGGCATTGCCGGGTCAGCGCGGAGAGTTCGATCTCGGCGATGTTGAGCCATGACCCGTGTTTGGGCGTGTGGTGGATCTCGAGGCGTTGGGCCAGGGCGAAGGCCTCTTCTGGTTCGAATGCCTCGTACAGTGAGGCGATGCCGTGGGTGTTGAGGTTGTCCATCACCAGCACCACGGCCTTGGCGTCGGGGTAGTCCACGCTCAGTAACTGTTTGACCTGGCCGGCCCAGTCGATCCGGGTCCGCTGGGACAGTGCCTGGACTCGACGCCATCCGCGCAGGGGTTCGGCCCACACGAAGATTGAGCACGTGCCGCGGCGGATGTACTCGCTGTCCTGGCAGGCGTCGTGACCAGGGCGGGCCGGGAGCGGGTCGCGGGCATGGTCGAGGAGTTGGTAGGGCTTCTCGTCCATGCACACCACGGGACGTGCCGGATCGTAGGGCCGGGCATAGACGGCCAGCACGTCTTCCATCCGGGCCGCGAACTCCGCGTTCGCTCGTGGCGGGATGGTCCAGCACTTTCTCAGGTGAGGACGCAGTTCCGTTTTTAAGACCCGCCCGATGGTGGAGTGGTCCAGGTCGGGGATGTCCTCGACCAGCGCGACGTGCTTCTCCAGCAGCCGCAGCGACCACCGGGTATAGCCCTGGGGTGGTTGTGAGCACGCCATCGCGATCAGCCGGGCTTCGACCTCACCGGTCACCGGCGAGGGCACCGGCGGGAGGTCGCGCTTCTTCCGAGCAATCGTGGCGTGCACATCGCCACCGGTCTCGGTGAAACGCTTGGCGACCAGCCGCAACGTCTCACCGGAGACGCCGAGCCGGGCCGCGATCACCTCCTTGGTGTCCACCTCACCCACCGAGCTGTCCAGCGCAAGCAGCACCCGCGCACGCATGATCATCGAGGCTCCACGAACACCTGTCGTGGTCACCCGGACCAGATCCTCACGATCCTGCGCGGTCAAACTGACCGGCCGCTTCTTCTGCGAACCCATGACAACAGTCCTATCTGGCAAAGGGGAAGGAATCTGCCAGACACCAACCTCCCAGTCAGGTGCACCATAACTAAGCGGCGACACGCTACTAGCGTCGGTCAAGATCGCTTAGCAAATGGTCGCGGTCGGCTATCGAAGGACACCCGCTCCGGATGGGGGCCCGCGCTCGACCCCTTCCGACCTGCGGTGATCAAACTTCAGTGTCGCAAACTGGCGTCGGTCAAGATTCAGTGGCAATCGGTCAAGGTTCGCTGTCACAGGACAGCGTGGATCTGGCGCCCAATCAAGCCGCAGTGTCGGCGTACGGGCTCTGGTGCAGAGGTGCGTACGGGTTGATCTGCAGAGGTAAACCGGCGTGTCGGGGTGGGGTCTGGCGTGCTGAGAGGAGTCTGGCGCTGACCGTATGAAGCGTCGAGGAGGGCCTGCCGGATGTTGCTGGAACCGGAGCGGTGGCTGGAACTGCGGCGTTTCCGGGCTCTGCATGAGGCGGGTGCGAGCATCTCGGAGATTGCCCGGGAGACTGGCCTGAACTGGCGGACGGTCAAGAAGTACCTGGAGAGCGACGGGCCTCCTGAGCCTCCGGCTCCGGCGCCGCGGTCGGATCTGGGCAACCAGGTGATCAAGCCGTGGGCGCATGTGATCGATGCCTGGCTGCGGGCCGAGGTGCTGCTGAAGGCCGCGGTGATCCATGAGCGTCTCGTCGAGCAGTATGACTTCCCGCACCACTACCAGCGCGTCAAGATGTATGTGCAGCAGGCCCGCCCCAGGATTGCGGAGGAGCTCGGATACACCCCGCGCGAGCTGGCCCGGCTGCACCGCCGCTTCGAAGTGGTGCCCGGCGCCCAGGCCCAGGTCGACTGGGGCGATGAGGGCGGCATCCTGGCCCATGTCGGGATCCCGAAGGTCTACTCCTTCCACATGGTCCTGTCTTATTCTCGGGATCCGTTCTGCTGCTTCACCACCAGCCAGAACCTGGCGGCGTTCTGGGAGTGCCACCGCCGGGCGTTCGCGCACTACGGCGGGGTGCCCGGGGTGATCGTCTACGACCGGACCAAGACCGTGGTCCGCCGTCATGTCGCACCCGGCGAGGCGGTCCCCTTGCATCCGGAGGCCGTCGCGTTCGCCGGGCACTACGACTTCGACATCGACGTACTGGCCGCCTACCGGCCCACCGGCAAGGGCCGGGTCGAGCGTCAGGTGACCATCGTCCGTGATCATGTGCTGGCCGGCCGGGCCTTCTCGGGCCTGGACGATCTGGACGGGGCGTTCATGGCCTGGGTCCCCCAGCGCCGGGCCCGCACCCACCGCACCCACGGCGAAGTGATCGGCGTGCGGGCCGGGCGGGATCATGCCGCGCTGCGGCCGGTGCCCGCTCGCCCCTACGTTGTCGCCGACCGGTTTCTGCGGCACGTGGCCAAGGACTGCCTGGTCGCTTTCGACGCCAACTTGTACTCGGTGCCCGCCGTCAAGGTCCGCCACCGGCAGTTGGTCGAGGTCAGGGCGTCGGCGGCCACGGTCGCACTGCATTCCACGGTGCCCGACGCGCAGGGCATCACGCTGCTGGCTGTCCACCCACGCGCGGTCGGCCGCGGCGCCCGCATCGTGGACGAGGCCCACTGGCAGTGCCTGCCCGACGGACATACCCGCGCCACCACCACCGATCCCGGCACCCCCGCAGCCAGGCCGGCCCGCACGGACACCGAGCCCGGCGGGCTTGTCTCCCTGCTGACCCGGGCCCGGGCCGCACAAGTCCACGTCGGCACCCGGCCGCTGGCGCTCTACGACCAGATCACCGGCACTCGCCCCTTCACCCCCGCCCCCATCGACCCCAAGGACATGCGTTGAGCGAGCTGGTCACCGCCCGGATCCGCACCACCGCCACCAAGCTCGGCCTGCCTCACCTGACCCAGTCGCTGGCCGAGTACGTCGGCCGGGCCGATGCCAGTCAGATGGCCTACCTCGACTTCCTCGACCTCGTCCTGGAAGAAGAACTCGCCGTCCATGAAGAGCGCCGCTTCCGTCATGCCCTGCGGCTTTCCCGGCTGCCGCACTACAAGACGATCGAGGAGTACGACTTCTCCTACCAGCCCGAACTCGACCCCAGGAAGGTCAAGGACCTGGCCACCCTCGCGTTCGTCGAGGCCAAGGCCAACGTTGCTCTGCTGGGCCCGCCGGGAGTAGGGAAAACACACCTCGCGGTCGCCCTGGCGGTCGCCGCCTGCCGGGCCGGCTACACGATCTACTTCACCACCCTCGACGACATGGTCCGCCAGCTCAAAGCCGCCGACTCCATCGGCCGCCTGGCCAGCAAACTCCGCACCTACCTGCGGCCAGGCGTCCTCGTGGTCGACGAGGTTGGATACCTCCCGCTGGAGCGTGACGAGGCGAACCTCGTCTTCCAGATGCTCTCCAAGCGCTACGAAAAGGGCTCCACCTTGCTGACATCGAACAAAAGTTTCAGCGAGTGGGGGCAGGTCTTCGGCGACGACGTCCTGGCCACCGCCATCATTGACCGCCTCCTCCACCACTGCGAGATCCTCGCGATCAACGGCGCCAGCTACCGGCTGAAGAACCGCCTCACCGCCATCGAAGGCGGCGTTACCGCCGTCAGCTGACACGGTCTCAAGCTCTGCGCATCAGCCCGTACATACCTCTGCACTACAGCCCGTACGCCGACACGCAGCTGCGGTAGAACGAAACGACTGCCCGAAGTGCGAGGTGCCCGGCGGGAGCCCGTGCCGCACGCGCGGCGGGAAGACCGCCTCGAAGTACCACACCCCGCGCTTCGTTCTCATTGCCGCGCTGCGCGAGGAACTCGAAGTGCCCGTGCCCGCCGACCGTGGACCCGGACGGCCGTGGAAGGAAGGACCGGCGCCCGCCGCCGTGCCCGCCCAACGCGGCAGCAAGCCCATCCGCATCGGCTACGCAAGGACGTCGACCGCGAGGCAGGAACTGGCGAGCCAGCTCGAAGCCCTCGCCGCGGCCGACTGCCACAAGATCTACTCCGAGCAGATCAGCACCCGGATCAAGGTGCGGCCCGAGCTCGAGGCCGCGCTCAAGCTGGCCCGCGAGTTCAAGGAGGCCGCCCCGGACACCCCGGTCATCTTCACCGTCCTCGAGCTCAAGCGCCTGGCCCGCAACGCGGCCGAACTGATGACGCTGTCGACCGAGCTGCAGGCCGCCGGCATCCAGCTCGAACTCCTCACCGGCCCGCTCACCGGGATCTACGACCCCAATGGCATGGGCGCGATGTTCTTCGCCGTGCTCGCCGTCGCCGGGCAGATCGAGCGCAACTACATCCGGGAGAAGACCCTCGAAGGCCAGGTCACCGCCGCGAAGAAGGGCAACCACAGCGGACGACCCAAGGTCATCGACGACGACATGCTCACCTTCGCCCAGGCGCTGAAGGACAAGGGCGTCCCCGTCCCCGACATCGCGAAGAAGCTCACCATCAAGACCGGCAAAAACGCGGGCACGAGCCCATCGGTCGCCTCGCTGTACCGCGCCTTGGCCCAAGCCGAGCAGGAGACGGAGGCGGCCTCGTGAGCGCAGGAGCGGAAGCCCACCTCACAGGTCGTCAAAAGATTTGACGGCTACGCCGGTTTTCTGTTCCGTTCCTACTCGGCCCCCGTGAGCCCCGTGAGTTCGCGAAAACTGAAGGGTTCTCGGTAGGAACCCACGGGTCCGACAGCCGATTCTCAGGCGAGGAGGCCCGGGTTCACGACGAACCCGGGGTGCGGGACCGCTTACAAGGGTCGGTAGGTGCCGTAGTTCCCGGCAAGGGAGTTCGTGGCGGCTTCGGCGACATCGGATCGGGGGCTGGAGACGCATGAGGTGAGGAAGTCGTGCGCTCGCTGCCCCGGCCAGCCGGCCGCGGCAACAGCGGGCCAGAAGTAGATCCCATCCTGTGGGGACCTAGTTTCGATGAAGTCGAGGACGTCGGTCACGGTTTCCTGATCCAGGGCAAGCCGGAGCATGGCCACGGCCTGCAACGCTCCACCCACAAGAGTCTCGTTACCGGTACTCATGCACCAGCGAATCGCCTCAGTGTGGGAGTGCTCCATGTAGCTCAGCCGGACAATGGCGTCGCCCCCGGCAGTGTGAACCGCATGGAGAGCGTCGCGCTGAAGGACGAGATCTCGCAGGTAGGGAAGGTCGGACGGGGAGCCGCAAGTACCGAGCGCCATCGTTATCTGGTACTGGGTTTCCCAGGTCCGCGAATCCCTCACCTCATTCTTCAGGGCTTCGAGCAGGGCAGGACCGGCATCTGAGTCGCCCAGTTTTCGAAGTCGCTTCGCGGCCGAGCGGCGCTTGGCGGAACTCCGGTCTTGAAGCTGGCGGATCGCTTCAACGGCGTCGAGAGCCACGGTCTCTCCTACTGGATACGGACGTCACTGGACTTTATTCGGCCTCTCTGACAGTTCCGCCGGCGGCTCACCAGGCGAGGCCAGAAGCAGCTGACGGGCCGAGTCGGCGTAACGCATCGCGGTCTTCTCATCGAGTCCGAACACCTCGGCAAGGTGGAGTGGATCGGGCCCGTGGGTCAGGGCCTCTTCGAGTTGCCGGTCAACCCGGAGCCGCTCCAGTGTCGCGTCCTGCCCGCGCATCGCGGCGCTGATCCAGTGGTTGCTGGCGCGGCTGGTCTTGGTAGCAGTCTGGTTGTTGATCAGTAGGTGGAGGTTCGCGGTGTTCGGCCACCGGCGGCGCCGGTGCTCCAGCCAGTCCAGCAGCAGCTTCCGGGTGAGATCGTCAAGTGGTCGAACACGTCCGGTGATGGTCAGCCGGTGGTTGCCGAGGTCGACGTCGTCGAGCATGAGGGTGGCGATCTGGGCGACCCGGGCGGCGTGGACCGCTGCGAGGGCGAGGATGAGCCGCGTCGCCGGGGTGGTGGCCGCCGCGACGGAGCGGTCGACCTGCTCGGGACGAGCGGTTGCAGCACGGCGTACTCGTATTGCCCGACCTTGATCCGGCTGGTGGGGTTGCGGAAGATCAGCCCGTTCCGCTTGGCCCAGGTGAACAGTGAGCGCAGGGCGACGAGTTGGTCGTGGCGCTGGTGGCCGTGCAGTGTCCTGATGTAGGTGAGGACGTCGTCGCGGGTCACTTCCCGCAGGTGGTCGTAGAGGTTCGACCATTCCAGTAGGGCCGGGCGGACTCGGTTGAGGTAGAGCCAGACCGTGCCTTCCCGTCGCGGGAGGCTGCGGGGGCCGCCGTCGCGCAGGACGCGGGTCCAGCGCTCGGCCTCCGAGCGGATGCCGGGTGCGAGACCTTCCAGCCTCTCGGCGAGCCAGCGTTCGAAGGAGGGTTCGCTGTCGTCCTCGAAGATCCCCATCTCGTCCAGGACCGTGACGGTGTGGCCGACCGGCAGGTCCAGGGCCCGCAGCAGGGCGAAGATCTCCGTGTGCCGGATGACGTCGCCCTCGACGTAGCCGGTGAGGACGAGGGTCAGGGCGCGGTTGACTGCGAAGCGGATGTTGCGGCCCCAGCCGCGGGTCTCGGCGAGCCGGTGGGGCGAGGTACTTTGCCCAGGCCAGCCACGGGCTGGCCAGGTCGGCGTCGGCCAGGGCGAGCCGGCTGTAGTCACGGGGGATCTGTGCGAACAGCGGTAGCTGCCGCCAGCCGGGATCCGGGCGCCAGGCCGGTGCAGGAGGCGGCTTGCGCGGGGCTCCCCGCCGTCCTCCGCGCGTCCGAGCCGCGGGGGTCGGTCTCCTGCGGTAGTGCATTCCGACGAAGAACAGTTGGTGATGCCGGACGGCGGCGAGCCGGTCCCGCACGTCCGTCTCGTCGGTGGGCTGGCCGACGACGGCCTTCGTACTGAGGCGGGCCTGGCACCAGCACAGGCGGCAGTAGTTCCACTTCAGCGGCTGGACGCGCCGGCAGCCAGTGCATGCGGCCGCGTCGTGGCCGCGGCCGAACATGTAGCAGGTGGAGCAGAGGCGGCCGCTGAAGTTTCCCCAGGCCAGGCAGCTGTCGCAGGAGTCGGTGGGCTTGACGTAGCCCTTCGGGAACCGTGCCACCGGATCACTTCGGCGGCAGCGACCGGCCGTCCCGGCGCTTGGGGATCACCTTCGGCGCGGCGGGTCCCGCGCCGACCGCGGTTCGTTCCGTCTCCTCTGCCTGGCCAGGGCGGCGGACCTTTTGCGGTTCGGGGATCAGCAGGTCTCCGATCTCGCAGCCGAGGACCACGCAGATGACGTCCAGGTCCTCCAGCTTGAGCGAGACCGGCTGACCGGACCACAGCCCAGACATCTTGCCGGCCGAGATCACCAGGCCGTGCTCGGCCAGGCTCCGCTGGAGCTCGGACGCCTTCCAGATACCCTTGTTCGCGGCGGTCAGCCGCAGGTTCCACCTCATCGGGCCAGTCCTTCCAGCCGCTTCGCGGCCCGTTCCATCCCGGCGACCCAGGCGTCCTCGACCCGGGTCTGCTGCACGTGGATATACCGCATGGTCGTAGCGATCCAGGAATGTCCGAGAACCTCCTGGATTGCGAGCAAATCCAGGCCGTTTCCGTAGAGTTGGGACGCGCAGAAATGCCGCAGGACGTGCGGTGTCAACCTGTCCGTCCAGCTCGGCAGATGAGCCGCGACCGCGTTGTCGAGCCCGTTGCGCAGGGCGTCATCGCCGACCCGGCGGGCGGAGCCGTCGGTGTTCTTGCGCTCGGAGGGAAACAACGGGGCACCCGGGCGAGTGTGATCGTCGTCGAACTGGCCCCACACGTCCTCGATGAACCACCGCAGTGTCCGGTCGGCACCATTGATCAGCGGAACCATCCGCTCGCGGGGCCCCGAGCCGCGGGCCCCCTTGCCGTGGCGGACGTGGAGCTTGCCGAAGCGGCCCAGGTCCCACTTGATGTCGTCCAGGTCGAGCCCACACGCCTCGCTCACCCGCAGGCCGACCTGGGACATCACCTTCGAGGCGGTGTAGTTCCGGGCGGTCGGAGCGAACTTCCGGCAGGTGGCCAGCTCGCCGCCCCAGCCGGTGAACAACGTCCCGATCTCCGGCTCACTCGGCGGGATCCGCAGCTGGGCGTCTCTGGCCCCGCGCGGCCGGTTCATCTCGTCGATCGGGCACTCGACCACCCGGCCGGTCATCCGATGGATTTCGACCTTGTGCCGCAGCTCCAAGAACATGAAATACGTGCTCAACGCCTGCGACCGGCCCGGCCGGGTGCCGCTGGGCGAGTGCCGCAACACCTTCCCGAAGTACACGTCCGCGTCAGCGGGCTCCATGTCCCACAAGGGCCGGCCGAACCAGGTCCTGATCTGATCCAGGTGACCGACGTCCCCGCGGATGGTGCCGTCCGCCAGCCCTGCTGAGGCCCGTCCCAGGACAAACCCGGACAGCACATCGGTCTCGAACCGCTCCAGCTCCCCAGCCGACGCGGGCGCCCAGTGCTCACGCAGGTCCCGTACAACTGTCAGCGCCGCCAACCCGAGCCTCCTCACCTTCGACCCGACTGCGAATCGGTCGGACGAGATGAGAACGCTTCAAGAATCCCGAAGTTACGTCACAAGCCAGCAGAGCACACGAAGGAGGAAGAACCACCTGGCCACGGGCCCAGGGACTCAGCGGGGCTCAGGGGAACTCACGGGATGTCGCACAACCACGACAAACCCCTCTCAGGTGTTTCGGCCTTGCCGGATTTCGTCACCGTCTTGACTGGTGACGAATCTCGTCATGCAGTCAGTTACCCGCCAAGGCGGTGATGAAGAGTATGGGGCTTCCCGGTCGGTATGCGAGGCTGGATCCCGCGCGAACGGATGCGGACAGAAGGGTGATGACCATGAGCGACGTCGAGGAGAGGGCGCTGCTGGCGGGCGGCTGCTTCTGGGGCATGCAGGAGCTGATCCGGTCGCTTCCCGGGGTGGTGCGCACCCGGGTGGGCTACAGCGGCGACGACGACACGCCCCACCCCACTTACCGCGACCACGGAAAGCACGCGGAGTCGATCGAGATCGTCTTCGACCCCACGGCCACCGACTACCGCACGATCCTGGAGTACTTCTTCCAGATCCACGACCCGACCACGAAGAACCGACAGGGCAACGACGTGGGCCTCAGCTACCGCTCCGCCGTCTTCTACCTCGACGACGAGCAGCGGCGTATCGCTGAGGACGCCATCGCCGACGTCGAGGCGTCCGGGCTGTGGCCGGGGCCGGTGGTGACCGAGGTGGTGCCGGCCGGCGCGTTCTGGGAGGCCGAGCCGGATCACCAGGACTACCTCCAGCGCTACCCGGACGGCTATACCTGCCACTTCCCGCGCCCGAACTGGCGGCTGCCCAAGCGCGCCGAGTCCTGAACACCGGCGCGGCGGTGAAGGACACCGCCCTTCACGGCCGCGCGTCCGAGGCCCGGCGCACACATGTCACCGGCCCGAGCCGTCGGCAGAGCGCGAACCGGTCGGCCGTACGCCGCCTTTGCCGCGCCGTCAATACCCCGTCGCCCTCTTTCGCCCACGGGTCCCGCATGATGATGCCGGCCAGGGCAGCCGCGCAGCCCGAGAGCAGCGTCTTCCCCTTCTCCGCCCTCGCCATCCGGGCGTCACCCGCCACGCCGGACTCGGAACGCGATCGGCGTCGCCGGTTCCGCGGTCAGTTCGGTTGTAAGGGCGTTGAGGGCGGTCATGTTCCCGCCGTGCCCGTTGACGATCAGGATGCGTGAGAAGCCGGCCCGGATCACGGAGCGGCAGATGTCGCACCGCAGCACGTGCAGGGTGGGCAGGCTGAGTGTGAGGGTGCTGCCGAAGGCCATGTGGCGCTCCGACAGACCCGACGGGCCCGAAGGCGTCCATCACCGCATCGGTGTGCTCCGAGGCCGGCACCACCGACCGCCGGCACACCTCCGCGGCCGGGAAGTCGTCCACTCCCGTGGGCAGGTGAGGATCAATCCATGCAGAGCCGGGCGGCCAAGGCGCTCAACACGCTGCGCGCGGTGGCGCTCGTGTCCGATGGGTGGGAGGGGCCCGGGGATGTAGATGCACAGCTTCCGCAAAAGCCTCAGGGCCTCGCGGCCGACTGAGCCCCGCATCCGTCGTGACCGTGCGACGCCCAGGTCAGGGGGTCAGCGCAGGGTCACGGTGGGCCCGGTCTTCTTGCGGGCGCGGTAGGCGGCAGCCTTGATCTTGTTGCCGCAGGACTCCATGCCGCACCACTGCCGCCGCATGCCCCGGGAACGGTCGATGTAGACGCGTGTGCACTCGGGGTTGCCGCACTCCTTCAACAGGGGGACGTCCGGGCCGCTGAGCAGCTCGACCGCCTGCCGGACGACGGTGGCCAAGGCCTGCTCGGGGGTCGCCTCGGTGTGCCGGCCCGCCAGGGTGAGCTGCGGCGTCACCGGGGTCTTGCGCGCGGCGCCGTTGAGTACGGCGAGCGCTTCCCGGTCGAACCCCTCACCGAGACGGCGATTGGTGATGAGCTGGTAGACGGCCTCGCGCACCCTGGTCGCCTCGCGGACGTCGTCCTCCTCGCCGGGCGTGATCGTGTCCACGAGTCCGGACTCCAGATACCAGGCGTTCAGCCGCTCCGGCGTCACGAACATCTCGAACCGGGTCGAACGCCGGGCGCGGAGGGTGGCCGCGAAATCGAGGGCCGGGTGCCCGCATACGAAGACATGGTCAAGATTCACATCACCACCTTGACAGGTGACTGTGGCGGAACGCAAGCATCGTCACCGTTTCAGATGGTGCTCGCCCGAGAGAGTGTGAGCGCGATCGTACGACACTGTGCGCCGTGGGTGCGGGTCAGCGCCGGGCGCGGGCCGGCGCCGAGTCGTCCTGCTGCCCTTGCCCCGGCTCCAGCCGGAGTTCGCGGCCCTGCCACCGTCGGCGCAACCAGCGGTCGTGGCTCGCGACCACGATCGCACCCGGGCCGGTGCCCAGCGCCGCCTCCAGCTCGTCGCACAGGCGGGGGGAGAGGTGGTTGGTGGGTTCGTCGAGCAGCAGCAGCTGGGGTGGATGCGCCACCAGGAGGGCCAGCGCGAGCCGCCGGCGCTGGCCCACGGACAGCTGTCCGACCGGTTTGTGCAGGTCCGCCTCGTGCATCAGACCGAGGGAGCCCAGCGGCACCTTCTGGGCCCGCTCCTGGCCCAGCGACACCTCGTAGGTGTCCCGGACCGTGCGGTCGGGCCGGTCGAACACGGTGTCCTGGGCGAGCAGCCCCACTGTCAGGCGGCGCCGTCTGCGCACCTCGCCCTCGGCCGGGATGTGCCCGGCGAGCACGGCGAGCAGTGTCGACTTGCCTGCCCCGTTGCCGCCCGTGACCAGCAGCCGGTCGGTCGCCGACACCTCCAGCCCTTCCAGCGCAAGCCGGCCCGGCACCCGCACGTCGCGCAGGGACACCAGAGGCCGGGGACCCTCCTCGGTACACGCGGCCAGTTCCCCGACCGCGAACCGCAGCGGTTGCGGCGGTTCGGCGACCTGGGTGCGCTCCAGCTCCTCCAGTCGCCGGGTGGCGTTGCGTACCCGGCGGGAAATCTGGTTCTGCACCCGTCCGGCCCGGTGGCCGTAGCCCATCTTCTCGTTGTCGCGCCGCTCTCGGTCCGGTGCGACCAGATGCGCGGCCACCCCCGCCGAGTGCCGCAGCGTCTCCAGTTCCTCCTGCTGCTCGGCGTACTGCCGTTCCCAGCGTTCCCGCTCGGCGCGCTTCTCGCTCAGGTAGGCGCTGTAGTTGCCGCCGTAGCGGACCGGGCCGTCCACCGCCGGGTCGAGGTCGATCACGTCGGTGCAGACGGCGTCGAGGAACGCCCGGTCATGACTGGCGACGACCACGACCCCGGGCAGGTCGCGGATCTGCGCCTCCAGGAAGGCGGCGGCGCCGTCGTCGAGGTGGTTGGTCGGCTCGTCGAGCAGCAACGCCGACGGCCGCCGGACGAGCAACGCGGCCAGGGCGAGCCGGCCGCGCTGCCCTCCGGACAGCGAGCCGAGCGTGCGGTCGTGCCCGAGCGCGCCGAGGCCCAGTCCGTCCAGCACCAGGGCCGCGCGGCGGTCGGCGTCCCAGGACTCCCGGTCCTGGGCCTGCTCAAGGCGCCTGCCGTACGCGTCGAGGAGTTCCTGGTGGCCGGGGTCGTCCTCGGGAACGCGGGCGAGTTGCTCGCCGAGCCGGTCGAGCTCCGCGAGGTCCTCGCGGGCCTCGCGCAGCGCCTCGTCCAGCACCACGGCGATGGTCGAGGTGGTGTCGAAGGGCATCTCCTGGTGCAGAAAACCCGGTTCGGCAGCGCGGGAGACCTTTCCCGCGTCGGGTTCGTCCACGCCGGCCAGCACCCGCAGCAGGGTGGATTTGCCGACGCCGTTCTCCCCGATCAGGCCGATGCGGTGGCCGGGGGAGGCGGTCAGGGAGAGGCCGTCGAGGACACGTCGACCGTCGAGGTTGCGGACGAGGTCGTGGGCGAGCAGGGCGGGCTGGGGCACAGGGATCCGTCCAACGTGATAGGTGGTCGGCCCGCCGGGCGCAGGACCTCGGACGCGGGCCACTTCACACGTCGGCGGCTCACACCGCCGGGGCTCCGGTCTCCGTGAGCGCTCCGTCGGCCAGCCGCAGCCAGCGGTTCACCCCGATCTCGGCGAGGAACCGCTCGTCGTGGCTGATCACCATGAAGGCGCCCTGGTAGGAGTTGAGCGCGCTCTCCAGCTGGCCCGCGCTGACCAGGTCGAGGTTGTTGGTCGGCTCGTCGAGCAGCAGCAGATGGGGGGCCGGTTCGGCGCACAGCACGCAGGCCAGGGTGGCGCGCAGGCGTTCCCCGCCGGAGAGCACCCCGACCGGCAGGTGCGCCCGCGCGCCCCGGAAGAGGAAGCGGGCGAGCAGGTTCATCCGCTCCGCCTCGGGCCGCTCGGGGGCGAACGCGGCGAAGTTCTCCGCTACGGTGCGATCCAGATCCAGCAGGTCCAGGCGCTGCGAGAGGTAGGCGATCCGGCCGTCGTTGCGCTTGATCTCCCCGCCGTCCGGGGCGAGGTCGCCCGTGACCAGACGCAGCAGAGTGGTCTTGCCGGCCCCGTTGGGCCCGGTCAGCGCGATGCGCTCGGGCCCCCGGACGGTCAGGTCGACGCCGCCGTCGGCGAACACGGCCGTGTCGCCGTGGTGGACCTGCATCCCCTCGCCGAGGAAGAGGTTGCGCCCGGCGGGCACCTGCGTGTCAGGCAGCTCCAGGGAGATGCGCTGTTCCTCGCGCAGCGCCCGCCCGGCATCGTCGAGCCGGGCCCTGGCCTCGCTGACCCGGGTCGCGTGCATCTGGCCGGCCCGGCCCGCGGACTCCTGCGCGCCGCGCTTCATGTTGCCGGCGAAGATACGCGGCAGGCCGGCGTTCTTGAGGTTGCGCGCGGCGTTGCTCGCGCGGCGCTCGGCGCGTTCACGGGCCTGCTGCATCTCCCGCTTCTCCCGCTTCAGCTCCTGCTCGGCGTTACGGATGTTCTTCTCGGCGACCTCCTGCTCGGCGCGCACGGCCTCCTCGTACTCGGTGAAGTTGCCGCCGTAGAAGCGCAGTTCGTCGCTGCCGAGCTCGGCGATACGCTCCATGCGGTCGAGCAGCGCGCGGTCGTGGCTGACCAGGAGCAGGCAGCCGGTGAAGTCCGACAGTACGTCGTAGAGCTTGTGCCGGGCCTCCAGGTCGAGGTTGTTGGTCGGCTCGTCGAGGAGCAACACGTCGGGGCGCTTGAGCAGTTGGGCGGCGAGGCCGAGCGAGACGACCTGGCCGCCGCTGAGCGTGCTCAGGCTGCGGTCCAGGGCGAGGTCGGCCAGGCCGAGACGGTCGAGCTGGGCGCGGGTGCGCTCCTCGATGTCCCAGTCGTCGCCGATGGTGGTGAAGTGCTCCTCACTGACGTCACCGGACTCGACGGCGTCCAGGGCGCGGATCACCGCGGCGATGCCGAGCACCTCGGCGACCGTGAGGTTTCCGGTCAGGGGGAGGCTCTGTGGGAGGTAGCCGAGCATGCCGTCGACGGACACCGAGCCGGTGGCGGGCTTGAGTTCGCCGGCGATCAGCTTGAGCAGGGTGCTCTTGCCGGAGCCGTTGGGGGCGACCAGGCCGATGCGGCCGGTGTTCACGGTGAAGGACAGGTCGTGGAAGACCGGGGTGTCGTCGGGCCAGGCGAAGGAGAGGTTCGAGCAGACGATGGAGGCATCGGACATGGAGGTGACCTCGAGCGTGTTGCGGGCAGGCAGAGAGCTCTGCCCCGGGGCAGACGTAGGAAAAGGGGTACGACGAAACGGACCACGTCAGCGGCGCTCCTGAGCGCCGACCGGTGGCCGGTCAGATCCGGGTCTCACCCGGAGATGTCGTCTTCACCCACCACGTCTGCGACTCCTCGATACACGGTTTACGTCGCCGAGAGCCTAGCAGGCGTCACCCTGCTCGATGGTCGGCGCGGGTGGGCGCCTGCGCCTGACACGTGTGTGCGTCTCGGGCCATGCCGTCAGGTGTCCTGTTCGTCGTGCTCCTGACGGCTCGTTATTGATATCTCCGGGGCCACCCTGGCGGCATCGTCACCTGTTGAACCGGTGGCGAAGTCGTGATGGCTCGACAGTGTCGGACAGTGTGGGCGGGCCCGGCCGGCGTCGTCCCGGGCGGCCGTACCTCAGCTGATGTGGTTCACGGGGCTGTTGCCCCTCGTCTCCCGCACCAGTGCGATCTTCGTTCACGACCTCCTGGCCTGGGCGATCACCTTCGTCGTACTCGGGCACATGCGCAAGGTGTTCGAGGTTCCGGGGGCGCGGCTGGGGATGCGCACCGGATACGTCAGCCGGCCGTGGGCGGAGCGGCACCATTCCCGGTGGCTGCGGGAGGAGCACACGGGCAGCGTGGCTGAGAAAGTGGACAGGGTGTGACGCATCCCTTGGGTGTGACAGGTCTGGACGGACACCGACCTGGAGCAGCCGGCCGACCGTCTGCTGGAGGATGCACCCGGCCGGCGCGACGATGCGGCCCTGCTCCTGGCGCGCCACGACGGGACAGATGACGGTAGGGCGCCGCGCATTGTTCGATTCCACGTCCATCGGCGCGACTTGCGAGGTGCGATTCGAGGAGCAGCCGCGACGAGGGCCGCCCACCGGGCAGCATCGGCCACATCCGCGCGTCGCCGCAGCCGCTCATCGGCGAACGTGCCGTCACCTCCTGGGTGGCCGTGGAGGTCCACCGGCGGGCCATCGGCCCCAAGCAACTTCACTGGATCAAGGCGCCGGCCACGTCGGCCTCTACGACAAGAAGGAATGCGCCGGCGGGTTCGCCCAGATCGGCATGGAACCGTTCCTAACCAGTGTGCGTAAGTGAGTCTTGGACCCACTGTTGCGTACTGGGCGCATCCCGAACGGTGTTGGATGCGCTGGGTTCCCGCGTTCGCTTCCCGCTCGGCGACGGTCCTCCAGGGGGCCGGTCCGTTGTGGGTGGGCGGGTTCCCTCACGCCCCCGGTGACCTGGTCCGGCCTGGACGGTCCGATGCCCCGCACGATCACTCCGGTCGTGTGGGGGCGGTGCCGTCCGACGCCGGATCCGATGTCCGAGGGCGCGTCGCCCGATCGCGATGCCCGCGGCATCGTGACGGGACATCTTTCGGTGGGGGGTGGTCAGCGGTTTCTGCCAGTGCTGGGCACCCCACAGGCTGGTGTAGGCGGGGTCGACCGCGACGATGCTCAGGCCGTGTTCGGCGGCCATGGACACGAGCCGGGCCTTGAGCCTGCCGGTCGGGATGCCGGAGATGAGCTGCCGGAACCGCTTCTGGCGGCCGTGTTTCTCGCGGGTCTTCTCGGTGGTGAAGTCGAGGTCTTCGATGCCGATCGCGGCGACCCCGGCCCGCACCGCCCAGTTGATCAGGCGGGTCAGGGCGTGGCGGATCTGTGCGTCGCGGTGACCGGCCGAACCGGACAGGTCATAGGGGAAACGCCGCGGGTCACCGACTGGGTTGCCGTGCCGGTCGAGCCGGTAGGCGGCGAAGTGGTCGGCGTTGGTGTCGACGCCGACCATGCCCCGGGCGCGGGCGGTCTCCAACGGGATGGTCTTCACGGCGGGGCGTTGCCAGGATGCGGTGAGGTACCAGCGGCCGCGGCCCGTGTCGAGGTGGACGCGGTAGGCGACGGCCCGGTTCGCGGTGATGCGGTCGGCCCACTCCGCGCCCCGGTGCGCGAACGCCACGGTGGCGGTGAGGGTGTACCGGCCGTGCCGGGTGTTGGCCAGGTGCGCGAGCGGGGCAGGCAGCCTGATGCTGACCTCACCAGTGTCGGTGACGCGGATCGTCTCGTTCCCGAACCGCTTCCCCGACTCACCATCAGCAGCGATGAACCAGCGTCCCGCCTCCCACCGTTGCCGCCATTGGTCTTCGGTGAGCTGGGCCTCGGTGAGGTGGTGGCGGGTGTTGAGGAGACGCTTACCGCCCCGTACGACCCGGACCCGTCCGGCCTCCCAGTCGGCGACAGCCGCCGTGTGCCGCGCTTCCAGCATCGCAAGGCGGCGGGACTTGCGGAACCACTCGCCCTTGGAACGGTAGCCGCCCGCGGCCCGCCTCGTTCCGGGCTCCCCGAGCGGGAGGGACAGGCGGTGCCGCAACGTCCTGATTCCGGCCGCCAGCTTCTGGATGTGCGCTGCCTGGCCACGGCGTGCGAGCGCCCACTGATCGTGCGTGGCCTTCGTGATGGCCCCCGCGATCCGCGACGACGACACCCCGGTCAGCTCCCGCTTACGCGCCGCCCAGGTCTCCGCACCGTGCTCCAGACCGTCCGCACAGCGGGCCTTGAGATCACCGGAAGCCAGCGCGCCTTGATGCGCACCGACAGCACGCAGCACCCTCTCGTCCTCGACGGTCAGGTGCTTGAGACGATCCCGGACCGCCACCCCGCAAGGCCCGGGCATCACGAAGGACACGGCCAACTTCCGTAGACCACCCACCACATCACCCCCTCCCCGGCCGGACACCTGCCACCAGACCCAACGAGCAGCAGCCACCAAGGTCACCCATTCGGCCCCAGAACCCCCGTTCCCACCCCCGCGAATGCACCGCCAGGACTCACTCCTGCTCACCACCACTCACTTCGACTCAGTAAACCGACAGCAGCTCACAACCCTTCGCCTCCCTCGCCTCCTGGGCCACCGACCAGCAGCTCTCCGCCGTCCCTGCGCAGTGAGGTCAGGGGACGGTCAGCTCTCCGCCGCGCAGCGCGGCGGAGACACCGCCGTCCATCAACAGGTCGGCGCCGGGGCTGGTGCCGGAGGCCGGGTTCAGGGACGGACGAGGACTTTCAGCGCTTCGCGGTCGTTCATCGCCCGGTAGCCGTCGGCGATGTCCTCCAGGCCGATCGTGCGGTCGAAGACGCGGCCGGGGCGGATCGAGCCGTCAAGGATGTGCGGCATCAGTTCCTCGATGTAGGCGCGGGCCGGGGCGACGCCGCCGGTGAGGGTGATATTGCGCAGGAAGTCGCCGAAACCGAAGGGGACCTCGGGGTACTGCGGGGCGCCGACACGGCTGATGGTGCCGCCGGCGCGTACGACCCCGAGGCTCTGCACGAGTGCGTCCTTGAGGCCCACGCACTCCAGGACCTTGCGGGTGCCCTCGCCACCGGTCAGCTCGCGCACCCGGGCGACGCCTTCGTCACCGCGCTCGCTGACCACATCGGTGGCCCCGAAGTCACGGCCCAGCTCGGTACGTGCCTGATGGCGGCCCATGAGGACGACCTGGTCGGCGCCGAGGAGCTTGGCCGAGAGCACGGCGGCCAGGCCCACGGCACCGTCGCCGACGACGGTGACGCTGTCGCCGTGCTCGACGCCCGCGGTGCGGGCCGCGTGGTAGCCGGTGCACAGAATGTCGGACAGCGTCAGCAGGTCCGGCAGCAGCTCGGAGTCCTCGCCGACGGGCAGCTTCACCAGAGTCCCGTCGGCGTACGGGACCCGCGCGGCCTGGCCCTGGCCGCCGTCGACGCCGTTCACGCCCCACTGCCCGCCGTGCAGGCAGGAGGTCTGCAGGCCCTCGCGGCAGTAGACGCAGGTGTTGTCGGCCCAGACGAACGGGGCCACCACCACATCACCGGGCCTGAGGCCGCGCACCTCGGAGCCGGTCTCCTCGACCACGCCGAGGAACTCGTGCCCCATGTGGCGCGGGTTGTCGGTAGGCGGCAGCGACTTGTAGGGCCACAGGTCGCTGCCACAGATGCAGGACAGCACGATCCGCACGATCGCGTCGGTGGGCCGTTGGATCTTCGGGTCGGCGACGTCCTCGACGCGTACGTCGCCAGCCGTGTACAGCAGGGTGGCTCGCATGAGCGGAACTCCTCTGCGTCGCCCGCATGCGCGCGCTCGCCGGGACCGACCCCGACGCCCCCGACCTGACGACCCTGGTCGGCGAACTCCTTCTCAAGAGCCGTGACTTCGCCGGATTGTGGGAACGCTACGACGTCACCGGACGCAAGTACGCGACCAAGACTTTCCACCATCCCACGGTCGGTGATCTCACTCTCGGCTTCCAGGCCATGCAGCTCGAAGGAACGCCCGGTCAACGCCTGGGTGTGTACTTCGCCGAGCCGGGCACCCCCGACCACGACGCCATGCTGCTGCTCGACCTCACCGCGCCCCGGACCCCGAGCGAAGAGGCCGCCCCACATCGTCAGTGACAGCAGCACGGGACCGGGCAGCCGCCCCACTCGACCGTGTCGCTCACTACAGCTGTGAGGTAGGAGAGCGCGGATCAGACGGCTGTCCAGGCACGGGCCCGGCCACAAATAGGCGTATCGCATCGCGACACATGTCTGTCGGCACATTCGCAGGGCAGACGCGCGGCTCTCGCCCTGAAGCTGACGGCGGTCGACACGAACACCGCGCAGCGCAGCCGACCTCGACGCCTACCGGAAGGGCCGGCTCGACCATCTGACACGTATCAAAGGCGTGCAGAGCGTCCAGACGGAGATTCCGATGCAGCGTGTCAGGCACACCTCCGCACTCCCGCCCCGAGCCGACCGGGGCCGGAGCGTCCGGCCAGGTCGTCGATGTGGTGGCTTTCCAGGCTGGTCATGCTCCCGGCAGGGGGCGGACCGTGAGGATCTGTTGGGCGTGTCCGACGGGGCCGTCGACGTCGTGCAGGACCGTGCTGGTGAGGCCCTGTCCGGAGGGGCCGAAGGTGACCGTGGTGTCCAGTCCGGTCCAGGCGCCTCGTGGTTGGCGGTGGAGGTGGACGGTCAGGTCGACATTGGGGAACATCCACGCGGTGGGCGGCTGCCGGACGGCGATTCCGTTGGCGGTGTCGACCAGGGCGAGATACGACGCGAGCGGGCTGACGGGAACGCCGGCGACCAGATCGAGTGGCGTGGCGACCCAGGCGGTCGTACGGCCCGGCCGGGGCGGCGCGACCGGGCGGACGTCCAGGGAGGCGATGTAGCCACCGGGCCACACCTCGGACATCGGCCACGTGGTGAGTGACTCCGGCGGGCTGAGATGGTCGTCGGGCCCGCCCGCGACCGCGGTGGTGTCGAGGCTTGCCAGGAACCAGGCGCGGGCCCGGACGACCGGGCGGCCTGCGATCCGTACGACCGCTTCGAGGAGTTCGATGGACCGGCCGGGGCGGATGGTCTCCACCTGGATCTCGCACTCGTCGAGGGCGAGGCGGCCGAGGATGTCGTAGCTGATCCGGGAGAGGACCAGGCCGTCGTCCGGGCCGACTGCCCGGTGACGGTCGAGGGCGTGGACGACGAGCCCGCCCAGCGGGCTGAAGTGCTGCTCGTCGGGGTCCCAGGCCCCGCCCGCGTGCGTCGTCGGCTTGTAGAGGTGGTCGTCGATGGCTTCGAAGTAACTGGCCCGGGGCGCGGTCGAGATGGACAACGGTTGTTTCTCCTCAGGTGTAACGGACTTCCAGGGGCAGCCAGAGCTGTCGTCACGTCAGCTGCTCGGGACGCTACCGACATGGGCCTCGTCTCGCTCTGTGAGAAAGTGCACAGTGCAATCACTGTGTCGGTGGGCCGGTTAGGCGCAGGCGTTGAGCAGGACGACGTACACGGTCGTTCCGGCGCCGACGCCGAGCATGGTGCGGCGGCCGAAGGCCAGGCGGACGCCGACAAGTCGGCCGCCGACCCAGTACGCCTCGCAGGCGATCTGCATGGCCGGCAGCCGGGGCGCCGGTCCTGGACCTGCGCCGACTGTGAGCTCGCGGACCGCGGCGACATCGGCGCCCCTGCCGACGAAGGTGGTCAGCTCGGCGCGCAGGTTGGTCTGGCGGTTCTCCTCGCGCCGTCCCAGTTCGCCCCGCAGCAGCGCGACGTGCGAAGCGGACAGCTCCGGCGAGGGGTCGACGCCAGGGAGTCGGCCAGAGGCTCCCTCGCCGCCGGTACACCCGCAGCGCCTCGCTGTCGCGACCGGCCGCGACGAGGGCGCGCATCAGTGCGGCGACGAGCCGTTCCCGCACCGGGTGCGCGGCCACCAGGTCGGTCAGCTCCGTGACCATCTCCGCACCGTGCCCCAGGGTGACCTCCGCGTCGACCCGCTCCTCCGTGGCGGTCAGGCGCAACCCCTCGAGCCGGACGACCGCGGTGTCGAACGCGGCGCTGTCCTGCAGACCGACGTCCTGCATGGCCGCACCGCGCCACCGCTCGAGGGACTCGAGCGGTGGCGCGGTGGCCGGGAGACGTCCTCGGTGCGGGCCTGGCCCGCGATGACGAGGCGTTCGCGCCGTGCGGTCACACGCACCGGACGCCGCGAGCTGATCGGACTCCCCTTTTGTGAGCTCCTCTCACTCGGCGTGGACCACCTCCCCCGCGACGAGGGTGAGCACCGAGCGGGCGCCGGCCACGTACGCGTCGGGGGCGAAGAGGTCCCGGTCGAGGACAGCGAGGTCCGCCGCCATGCCCTCGCGCACCAGGCCGACCTCGTCGTCGTTGCCGTTCACCCAGGCCGAGCCTGCGGTGTAGGCGCGCAGGATGTCGGTGAGCTCCAGCCGCTCCTCGGGCACGAACGGGCGGTCGGCGTTCGGCCACTCGGCGTGCGCCGAGCCGGGTGGTTCGGTGCGGTGCACCGCCACGTGCATGGCCTGCCACGGGTCGGCCGTGGTGACCGGCCAGTCGCTGCCCCCTGCGAGCCGGGCGCCGCTGTCCAGCAGCCGGCGGAAGGGGTATTGCCGGCCGGCCCGTCCCTCGCCCAGCAGCGGGTTGGTCAGCTCGTCGGTCTGCTGGTGGTGGGTCGCCCACAGCGACTGGACATTGGCCGCCACCCCCAGCTCGGCGAAGCGGCCGATGTCCGCGTCGTTGACCAGCTGCACATGGGCGATGTGGTGGCGCCGGTCACGCGGCCCGTTCGCGCGACCGGCGGCCTCGACCCCGTCCAGGCACTCGCGCACCGCGCGGTCACCGATCGCGTGGAAGTGCACCTGGAAGCCGGCCGCGTCCAGCCGGGTCACCGCCTGGGCAAGCAGTTCGGCGGGTACGTTGGAATGGCCGAGGTTGCCGGTGGCGCACCCGCAGGAGTCCAGGTACGGCTCCAGCAGGGCGCCGGTGCCGTTTTCCAGCACTCCGTCCTGCATCACCTTCACCGAGCCGGCCCGGAACCGGTGGCCGGGCTCGCCGCGGCGCGCCACCAGGTCCTCCAGCTGCTCCAGGCCGCGGTTGCGGTCCCACCACAGGGCGCCGGTGACCCGGGCCTTCAGCAGTCCCCCGGCGTCGGCCCGGCGGTAGGCGGCGAGTGTGTCGCCGGCCCCGCCGTAGGCGCCGACGATGGCGTCCTGCCAGCCGGTGATGCCGTACCGGAAGAGGTGGGCCTGCGCGTGGCGGAGCGCCGCGACCTGGTCCTCGACGGTGTCCCGCGGGAGCAGCCGGGCCACCAGGTCCATGGCGCTCTCGTGCAGCACCCCGGTGGGCCGGCCGGCCGCGTCGCGCTCGATCCGCCCGGCCGGCGGGTCCGGGGTGGCCGCGTCGATCCCGGCGCGCTCCAGTGCCACCGAGTTGACCCATGCCGAGTGGTGGTCGGCGTTGGGCAGGAAGACCGGCCGGTCCGGGACGACCGCGTCCAGCGGCTCGTGGGTGGGCCAGCCGCCGGGGAAGCAGTCCATGGTCCAGCCGCCGCCCAGGATCCACGGCTGCCCGGGGTGGTTGGCCGCGTACTCCCGGACGACCGCGACGCAGCTCTCGGCGTCGGTGGCGCCGGTGAGGTCGCAACGCAGCGCCTCCAGTGCGCCCCAGACGGGGTGGATGTGCGCGTCCTGGAGGCCGGGCACCACGGTCCGGCCGGCCAGGTCGACGGCTTCGGCGGGTCGGCCGACGGCCCGGCGTACCTCGGTGTCGGTGCCCACGGCGGTGATCCGGCCGCCGGACACGGCGACGGTCGTGGCGTGGGGGCGCCGCGGGTCGCCGGTCCACACGCGGCCGCCGTGCAGGACGAGGGTCATGTGCCGGCTCGGTGGGTGCGCAGCACATACACCTTGCGCAGGGTCTCCTGCACCTGCCACGTGCCGCGCCAGCCGGCAGGCATCGCCAGGGTGGAGCCGGGAACCAGCTCGACGGCCTCTCCGCCCTCGGTGTGCACGGTGGCGGACCCGGTCAGCACCTGGCAGACCTCGTCGTAGCCGTCGCGGGTGGCGGTGAAGCGGCCGGGGTCGCACTCCCAGACGCCGACCTCCACCAGTCCGTCGGGGGACTGCCACAGGGGGCGGGTGGTCTCCTGCTGGCCGGTGGTGCTGGTGGGCTTGGGGTTCGCGGGGGGCAGGTCGGCGCTCGCCGCGTCGGCGAGGAAGGCGACGGCGGGGACCAGGGTGGTGGTGTCCATGATGGGGGTCGCTCCTTTCAGCGGCCGCTGATGACGTTGGCGACGCGTGCGATGACGGAGGTGCGCTCCAGGCCGGAGTTCTCGTGCCGGTCGGCGGCGCGGTAGGCAACGTAGAGGCTGCGCACGCCCAGCCAGCGCAGCGGCTCCGGCTCCCAGCCGCGCACCTTGCGGTCGACCCAGGGCAGCCGGGTGAGATCGGTCTTCTGACGCAGGATCAGGTCGCGCAGAGTGCGCCCGGCGAGGTTGGTGGTGGTCACGCCGTGCCCGACGTAGCCGCCGGCCCAGCCGTGACCGGTCCGCTCGTCCAGGTGGACGGTGGCGCACCAGTCGCGCGGCACGCCCAGCACACCGGACCAGGTGTGGTCGATCCCGACGCCCTCGGTGGCCGGGAAGTGCTGCCGCAGGATGGCCTGCAGCTGCAGCTGGGTGGCGGCCCGGGTCTCGCCGCGCTGGTCGACGTGGGAGCCGAACATGTACGGGATGCCGCGCCCGCCGATGGCGATGCGGCCGTCGGTGGTGCGCTGGATGTAGCAGTACGAGTTGGCCTCGTCCCCGATCAGTTCGGCGCCGCGCCAGCCGATCTCGTCCCACGCGGAGGCGGGCAGCGGCTCGGTGACGATCATGCTGCTGTTCATCGGCAGCCAGACCCGGCGGTGACCGCGCAGCCCGGCCGTGAATCCCTCCAGCGCCCGGATGACGTACGTCGCCTTGACGGTGCCGTGCGGGGTGACCGCCTCGTGCGGGCGGATCTCGGTGACCTCGGTGCCCTCGTAGATGGCCACGCCCATCCGTTCGACCACGTCGGCCAGGCCCCGCACCAGCTTGGCGGGCTGGATGCGGGCGCAGTGCGGGCTCCACTGGGCGTAGCGGGCGCCGGCCACGCGGACCCGCTCGGCGAGCTGGTCCGCGTCGAGTTCGACCAGGTCGTCGTCGCCCCAGCCCTCGGCGCGCAGCGGCGGCAGCCCTTCGCGCAGCCGCCGTTCCTGCGCGGCGTTGGTGGCGACGTGCAGCAGACCGTCCTTCTGGATGTCGGCCTCGATGCCTTCCTCGGCGGCGACCCGGATGACCTCGTCGACGGAGGAGAACATCTCGCGCTGCAGGGCGACGGCCGACTCCCGGCCGTGCGACTTGGCGTAGCGGCGCATCTGGCCGGGCGGCTCGGCGCTGAGCCAGCCGCCGTTGCGGCCGGAGGCGCCGAAGCCGGCGAACTCCTTCTCCAGGACGGCGATCCTGAGGTCGGGCTGGGCCTGCTTGAGATAGTAGGCGGTCCACAGGGAGGTGTAGCCGCCGCCGACGAGCGCGACGTCCACGTCCAGATCGCCGGGCAGGGCCGGGCGGCGGGCGGGGACGCCGCCCTCCCGGTACCAGAAGGAGACGGCGCCGTTGACGAAGGTGGGGCTGGTGGCGGGAGTGCCGCTCGCAGTGGTCGTGCTCATCGTCCGCTCATTTCCGCGGCGGCGACCGGGATCCGGTCACCGGAAGTGGGTGGGTGGGTGGTGCCGGTCGTGTCGTCGAGCAGGACGCCTCGTTCGACGTCCCAGACCACGGTGACCTCGTCACCGCGGCGGACGCCGGACAGCCGGTCGGCCTGCTCGCGGGCGAGCAGCATGGTGCCGTCGGGCAGGGCGAGTTCGAGCTTGCGGCCGGAGCCCAGGTAGATCTCCTGGGTGACCCGGGCCGGGAGCGCGTTGACCCCGGAGGCCACCGGCGCCGCGGCCGGCTGCACTCGCAGGTGCTCGGGGCGGACCACGACGGCGGCTGTGCCGCCCTCCGTCGGCCGGCCGAGCGCGCGTACGGTGCGGTCGCCGACCCGCAGGCGGGATTCGTCGCCGTCCGGCTCGACGCGTCCCCGGAAGACGGAGGACTCGCCGAGGAACTCGGCCACGAAGAGGCTGCGGGGCTTTTCGTAGAGTTCGCTCCCGGTGCCGATCTGCTGGATGCCCCCGTCATCGAAGACGGCGATGCGGTCCGACAGGACGAGCGCCTCCTCCTGGTCGTGGGTGACGAAGACGAAGGTGGAGCCGACCTCCTGGTGCACCCGTTTGATCTCCAACTGGAGGGATTCGCGCAGCTTCTTGTCGAGCGCGCCGAGCGGCTCGTCCATCAGCAGCACGCTGGGCTCGTACACCACGGCCCGGGCCAGGGCGACCCGCTGCTGCTGGCCGCCGGAGAGTTCGCGCGGCCTGCGGTGGCCGTAGCCGCCGAGCCGCACGGTCTGAAGGGCCGCTTCGACCATCTCGGTGCGGCGGGCCTTGGGCACCTTGCGCTGCTTGAGCGGGAAGGCGACGTTCTCAGCCACGGTCATGTGGGGAAAGAGCGCATAGTGCTGGAAGACCATGCCGATGTCGCGCCGGTGCGGCGGCAGGTCCTGCATCTGCTTGCCGCCGATGGTCAGCGTGCCCGAGGTGGCGGCGGTGAAACCGGCGATGATGTTGAGGGTGGTGGTCTTGCCGGAGCCGCTGGGGCCCAGCAGGGTCATGAACTCGCCCGGTTCGATGACCAGGGAGACGTCGTCGACGGCGACGGAGTCCGCGTACTCCTTGCGCACCTGCGCCAGTTCGATGCGGGCTCCGCGCGCCTTGATGAGACTGGACTCAGCGGACACGGTTCCTCCTGGCAGTGGCGAAGGTGGCGGCCAGCACGAGCACCGTGGTGAAGACGATGATCAAAGTGGCGGCCGCGGCGATGGTGGGGTCGGTGTCCCGGGTCACGCTGGCGAACATCTTGACCGGCAGGGTCTGCAGGTAGGGGCTCTGGATGAACAGCGAGACGACGACCTCGTCGAAACTGGTGACGAAGGCGAACAGGGCACCGGAGACGACACCGGGGGCGATCTGCGGCAGGGTCACCTGCCGGATGGCGCCCCACCGGTTGGCGCCGCAGATCAGCGCGGCGTCCTCCAGCCGCCGGTCGAAGCCGCGCATGCTCGCCGTCACCGGGATGATCACGAACGGCAGGGCCAGCACGGTGTGGGCGGTGACGAAGCCGAGCAGGGTGCCCAGCAGGTTGTACTGGAGGAAGAGCGCGTACACGCCGATGGCCACCACCACGGTCGGCACGATCATGGGGGCCAGCAGCAGCCCGTACGACCCCTTCACCCAGCGCGAGCCGGACCGGGTGAGCGCGATCGCGGCGGCGGTGCCGAGGACGGTGGCCACCACCGCGACCAGGGCGCCCACCTGGAGCGATGAGAGCAGCGCGTCGATCCACCGGGGGTCGGTGAAGAAGTTGGTGTACCAGCGGGTGGACCAGCCGCTCGGCGGGAACACCAGGGACGCCTTGTCGGTGAAGCTGAGCGGGATCACCACCAGCGTCGGCGCGATGAGCCAGCAGCCCACCAGGGCGCTGAACGTCCAGAGCGCGATCCGTGCGGGTCCTGTCCTCATCGGGCACCTCCGCGGTTACGGGTGAATCGCAGGACGACGCCGACCAGTCCCAGCAGGACCAGCGTCACCGCCAGCAGCACCACGCCCATCGCTCCGCCGCGGCCCCACGCCAGCAGCCCGCTGACCTGGGTGAAGATCTGTTGCGAGATCAGCGCCTGGTCGGGCGAGCCCAGCAGCGCCGGGGTGACGTAGAAGCCGAGCGAGGTGATGAACACGGTCAGGGCGCCCGCGCCGACGCCGGGCAGCGACAGCGGCACGAAGACCCGCAGGAACGCGACGGCCGGGCGTGCGCCCATGCCCTGCGCGGCGTCCAGCAGCCTGCGGTCGATGCCGCTCATCACCGCGTACAGCGGCAGCACCATGAAGGGCATCAGCACCTGGGACATGCCGATCACCACCCCGGCGGGGGTGCGGATCAGCTGCAGTGGGCCCAGCCCCACGGTGCCGAGGAGCTGGTTGACGACGCCGCTGTCCTGGAGCAGCACCACCCAGGCGAAGGTGCGCACCATCAGGCTGGTCCAGAACGGCAGCAGCACCAGCAGGGTGAGCCAGATCCGCGCGCGGGCGCCGACCACGGTCATCAGGTAGGCGTACGGGTAGGAGAGCACCAGCGTCACCAGTGTGACGACGGCGCCGACGGTCAGCGTGCGGACCAGCGTGGCGAGGGCGACGTCGCTGGTGAGGAACCAGGAGTAGTTGCCCCAGCCGGGCGTCGGCTCGGTGACGCTGCGCCAGGCCATCAGGCCCAGCGGCACCAGGAAGAGCACGGCGAGCAGGACCACCGCGGGCAGCAGCAGCCACCCCCACCGGCCGTCGGCGCCCTTGCGGGGCCGGCCGCCGGTGGCCGGGGAGGCGATCTCGATCAGGGCGGTCATGGGGTTACCGCGCCAGCCAGTCGGACCACTTCTGGATGATCTGTTCCTGGTTCTTCGCCCACCAGGCGTTGTCGATCTTGAGCGCCTGGGCCTGCCGCTCGGGGCCGGTGGTCACGTACTGCGAGGCGAGTTCGTCGAGCCTGGGCTTGGCGTCGGAGTTGATCGGCGAGTAGGAGGTCAGCTCGGTGAGCTTGGTCTGCTGGGTGGCGCCCAGGTAGTAGTTGATCAGCGCCATGGCGGCCTTGGGGTTCTTCGCGCCGACGGGAACGGCGAGGGAGTCGGAGACCGGCAGGAACTGGTTCCACTGCGGCGCGAAGTGGGCGCCGTTCTTGACCGCGGAGTAGGCGCGGCCGGACCACACCATGGCCATGGAGACCTCGCCGGACTCCAGCAGCTGTTGGGAGCGGGCACCGGTGTCCCAGAAGACCAGCGAGGAGCGGACGCTCGTCAGCTTCTTCAGGGACCGGTCGACGTCCAGCGGGTACAGCTCGTCGGGAGCGACCCCGTCGGCGATCAGCGCCGCCTCCAGCGCACCCGGGGCCGCGTCCGACGCGAAGCCGGGTATCGCGCGCTTGCCGGGGTACTTGGCCGTGTCGAGGAAGTCCGCCCAGTCCTTCGGCGGGTTGTCGCCGAACTTCTTCTTGTCGTACATCAGGACCACGCCGTAGCTCATGGCCGGCACGGAGCACTTGCCCTCCATGCCCTTGGGGAGCTTGGAGGTGTCGACGATGTCGCTGTCGAGCGGCATGAACAGCTTGCCGCACTGGCGCTCGGCCCAGAGGGTGTCGGCGTCCACCACGTCCCAGGTGACGTTCTTGGCGTCGACCTGGGCCTTGACCTTGGTGTAGTCGGTGGGGCCGTCGGAGAGCACCTTGGCCCCCGACTTCGTGGCGAACGGCTTGACGGCCGCGGCCTCCTGGCCGTCCTGGTAGATGCCGCCGTAGGAGGCGAAGGTGAGGGTGACGCCGTCGAGCGCGCCCTTCTTGACCTTGCCGGCCACGGCCGGACCGGGGCCCAGGTCGACGTCGGCCGCGGTGGGGGCGGTGCCGGTGCAGCCGGTGAGGGACAGCAGCAGGGCACCGGTGGCAGCGGTACACCCGAGGATGTTGCGGGATATTCCGGGCATTACTGACTCCAAGAAGGGACGGTGAAGGCGCTTGAGGGTGATGAGGGCGCGGACGCGCGGCGACAGGAGCGCGCGGCGACAGGAGCGCGCAGGGCGCGCGCCACGAGAGGGGGGACGGCAGGAAGGCGTGCGAGGCACGCCCCTGGGGAGGGGGCGCGGCGCACCAGGGGGAAGGGAAGTGCGGCGGGTGGGCGGGAGTGCGGTGGGAAGAAGTCAGTCCGGTGTCGGCGGGCTGATGATCCAGAGGATTTCCGCGGGCGTTTCATGACGGTTGGCCACGCGGTGCGGCACCGAGGAGCGGTATTCGATGCTGTCGCCGGCCTCCAGGTCGTGGACGTGGCCGTCGAGTTCGACCCGCACGGCACCACTGATCACCAGGAGGATCTCCTGCGAGTCGCCGTGGGTGTAGGCGTCATCGCCGGTGGAGGCCCCTGGGTCGAACTCGCCCGCGTACACCTCCAGATGACTGAGGGGGCGCTGTGAAATGAGTAATTTGCGACTTCCCGGAGCGGTGTGCAGTATCGGCCGGTCGGCCCGCCGCACCACCCTCGGACCGGGCCTGTTGTCCTGGTCGAACAGGTCGGCCACGGTGACGCCGAGCGCCACGGCGATCCGCCGCAGCATGCCGATGGAGGAGTTCACCTGCCCGCGTTCCAGCTGACTGAGGAACCCGGGGCTGGCCTGGGCTGCCTCCCCCAGGGCGCGCAGCGACATCCGCCGCATCATCCGGTACTCCCGGATGCGGGCCCCCAGAGCCGCGTCGGCAGTGTTGGTGGAGGGGTCCGGCGACGAACGATCAGTCATGAGTGAACACCTGATGCGTCTTCAGCGAACACTTTGTTCGCTGGGGTGATACGGACCGTACGCTGACGTGATCTGCGATACAAGACCCTCCCTGTGCCGTCACCGGAACGTGACCACCGCGTACGGGCTCGTAGTTGGGCTTTGTCAGGTCCTGTGGTGAGCTGCGGGTTGGCCGCATATCGAGCAGGAGCGGGTCCAGGCGGCCAGGACCTTCTGTCATGCGCGGAGGACCGGGTGGAGAGTCAGGCCGGCGCAGGGGCATGTGGGTCGATCCGGAGCAAGGTGCAGAAGGCCTGGGCGAGGGCGGCGTGAGTGACGTGGTGGTGCCGGCCGAGGTGCGTGTTGCGGGAGGGGCCGGCGCGCTCGGGTGCGGCCGGGCGGCGGAGCTCCCGGGGCGCGGGCTGCTCGACGGAGATGCTGCGCCTGTTGGACCTGCCCTGCGCCCGAGTCGCCCGGAGTGTGCCGGGCGTCGGTCACGGTGCGCCGGTCAGAGCCCGGACGCCAGCCGCTGCAGGATCTGGCCGACGGGCTCGGCGGTGGCATGGCGGTACCCGGTGCCGGCCCATAGATTGATCCGTTCAGGATCGTCCGCGGCAGCGGCAGCCTTGCGCATCGGGCTGGTCAGGTGGTGCAGTGCGGGATAGCCGGCCGGGGCGAGGTCGGTGTAGCGGTCGGTGAAGCCATTGCGCAGTGCCCTTGCGGGACGCCCGGTGAAGGCCCGGGTCACCACGGTCCGGCGCCGCACCGGGTCGGCCAGTGCCGCCCGGTGGGGTCGTGAGGTGCCGGCCTCGTCGGCACGCAGCAGGACGGTGCCGACCATGACCGCCGCGGCTCCGGCGCGCAGCGCCCCGGTCGCGTCCGATGGGGTGGCCACTCCGCCCGCAGCGACGAGTGGCAGGGACACTGCCTGGCGCACCTCGCCCAACAGGTCGGTCAGCGGAACGGGCGCCGGAATGTGCTGCGGGGTGAGCGTGCCGGAGTGTCCTCCTGCCGCCGAGGCCTGCACGGCCAGCACATCCACGCCGGCTTCCGCGGCCAGACGGGCCTCCGCAGCCGAGGTGACCGTCTGGACGACCAGGGTCCCAGCGGCGCGCAGTGCGGCGATCACCGCTGCCTCCGGGACGGCGAAGGTGAAGCTGACGACCGGTACCGGGTCGGACAGCAGCAGGTCGATCTTGTCCGACCAGTGATCGTCGTCCTCGACGATTCCCGTTCCCAGGATGTCGATGCCGTAGGTCCGGGCCTCGGGGGCAACGGTCCGCGCGTAGCGGCGGAAGGCCTCCGGGTCGACCGGGACGGGGTTGGGCGCAAACAGATTGACCCCGAAGCCCACGCCGTCGGAGCGGACCTCGGCGATCTGCTCGGCCAGGACGTCGGCGGTCCGGTAGCCGCCGGAAAGAAACCCGAGGCCGTTCGCCCGGGCCGCAGCGGTGACCAGCGCGGGCGTGGTGGGGCCGCCGGCCATCGGCGCGGCGAGAACCGGGGTGCTGACCCCGAGGGCAGCCAGTGGCGAGACCATGATGGGTGTCTTCCTCCTGTGAGGTGGCGATGCCCGTTTTGTCGGGCCTCCCGGCGATCCGAACGCCGGTTGGTCCGCGGGACGGACCCCGGTCCGGCTCCTGACATGTCGTGCGAGGCCGTACGTGTCGCCCGGCCCGGCAAGCAGTTCGCCACCGGGCCCATGGACTTTCGGAGCCGCCCCTGCCCCGCCCGTCGGTCACGACAGCCGCAGATCGAGGTCTGCGGCTGGTCGTGTCAGGCGTCGGCCGGGGCCTGCGCCCTGCGAGCGCCCAGCAGTGCCAGGCAGTTCGTCCAGAGGGCGCTGAGCTGGGAAGTGTTGTTGTAGAGCTTGGCGAACAAGACCTGGCCCTCGAGCTGCGCTACCACGGATCGGGCAGCTTCACGCGTGTCGGTGACGGTGACCTCGCCACGCTCGAGAGCCTCGGTGATGACCGAGTCGACCATCTCGACCTGGGCATCGAAGATCTCCTGCAGATGCTTGCGGACAGCTTCGGTCTGGTTGCTCATCTCCAGGGTGAGATTCCCGAACATGCAGCCCGAAACGGTCCCGCAGCTCTGCTGGCCGGCCCGTTGCTCGGCTTCCGTCTCCTCGAACAGCTGCCGCAGCCGCTGCAGTGGCTCCGCGTCGCTGTTGAGGATGCGGGTCCAGTCGCTCTGCTGGACGGCCCACTGCTCGTCGAGCACGGCCAGCGCGAGAGCCTCCTTGGACTCGAAGAAGTAGTAGAAACTGCCCTTGGGTACCCCGGCCGTCTTGCAGATCTCGGCCACGCCCAGAGCCGAGTAGCCGTGCAGCTCGATGAGCGAGTGCGCAGCGCTGAGGATCTTCTCTTTGGCGTCACTGGTCCGTCCCATGACGCCAGTATATGACCGCTCGACTATACTTTACTAGACCGGTCGACTAGTGAGCGCTATCCTGCCTCTGATGACGACGCCCCGGCCGTGGTCGAGGTCGTCCGGATCCGCCGAGGCCCGCGCGGTTCCGCGCCCGCCGGGCCGGGCGTGCTGAGGGGCTGCACCTGTCGGCAGGGGGGCGTCCGCCGTGGCGTCGTCCCTGGTCGTCGGTGCACTGTGAGGCCATCGGCGGCACGTCACCGCGCAGGCTCCCGTGGCATCCAGGGCGCGCCCACGGTGCGGCCGGTTCGCATTACCGGCCCTGTCGCAGGCGCGCGCCGACCGGTCCGGCCGTCCGCCCGGTCGTGCCCGCCGCGGCGAGCACCGTGAGCCGCGGGAGTGCACCGTCGTCCCCTTCTGTGTGCTCCCGGCACCGCCGAAGTTCCAACAACGTCAGAGAGAGGTATGCACATGAAGGAGTTCCTGGTCGGGCTCACCACCACCGTTCCCGAGGGCACCGACCCGGCCGAGGTCGACCGCCGCCGCGCTGCCGAAGCCGTCCGGGCCGGGGAACTGGCCGCCGCCGGCCACCTGGTCAGGCTGTGGCGCCCGGTGGGTGAACTGCGCAGCATCGGTCTGTGGCGCGCCGCCGACGAGGCCGAGCTGTACGGGAAGGTGCTCGGCACGCTGCCCCTGTGGCCGTGGATGACCGCGGTGGTCACCGCCGTCCAGTCGCACCCCAACGACCCGGGCGGGACCGGCGGCATCGCCTGACCCCGCCACCTCGTCCCAGCGCTCGGCTCCCCGCCGCCCGGTCATGGTCGCGGCGGGGAGCCGCGCCTTGTCGTGCCATGACACGCACCCGTCGAGGTGCGTGTCAGGAAGGAATCGCTGCGGCGCCCCGTCGCGACACCCGTCGGCGCGCTCCGCTCACCCTGCGCGCGCGTGACCCGGGTCGCAGTCGCGCCGGGTCGGGCCACCCCGTGCCGCATTCGGTATCCGCCCCGGGTCGGCAGTTCGTACCGGCTGGCAGCGCTGAGGCCAGGACGGATCGATCGGCCCTGGTGAAGCGCGCGGGCGCCGTCGGAACGGATGGTGCACCCGTGGCGCGCCGCCATCCGCCGTGCCGTGCCCGATGGTGGAGTGGGAGCGGACGGAGCCGACTCGCGACGCCATGTGTACGCCCGCCACCGTCACTCGTGACACCGGCCTTTTGACGATTCTTGACCGGTCATCTACCTTGTAGGTGACCGGTCGGCTAGTGCCGGTACGAGACTCCCCACCCCTTTGAAGAAGGTCATCATGAGCAGTCAGGGTCAGAAGGTCGCGGTCATCACCGGTGCCTCGCAGGGAATCGGCGCCGGCCTGGTCGCCGCCTACCGCAAGCTGGGATACGCCGTCGTCGCCACCTCACGCAACATTCCCCCGTCGCAGGACCCGGAGGTCCTCACCATCCAGGGTGACATCGCCGACCGCACCACCGCCGAGCGCGTCATCGCTGCGGGCGTCGAGAGGTTCGGCCGCATCGACACGCTGGTCAACAATGCCGGGATCTTCATCGCGAAGCCCTTCACCGACTACACCGAGGACGACTACGACGCGGTGCTCGGCGTGAATGTGGACGGCTTCTTCCGGATCACCCAGCTCGCGGTCGAGCGCATGCTCGAGCAGGGGGGCGGTCACGTGGTGCAGATCTCGACCAGCCTGGCCGACCAGGCCGACTCCAAGGTGACCTCCGTACTCGCATCTCTGACCAAGGGCGGCCTGCAGTCCGCCACCAAGGCCCTGGCCATCGAGTACGCCACCCGCGGCATCCGCAGCAACGCCGTCGCCCTGGGCACCATCAAGACCCCCATGCACCCCGAGGAGAACCACGAGTTCCTCGCCGGCCTGCACCCGGTCGGCCGGATGGGTGAGGTGAGCGACATCGTCGACGCGGTGGTCTACCTCGAGAACGCCCCGTTCGTCACCGGCGTCATCCTCCCCGTCGACGGCGGCCAGAGCGCCGGTCACTGAGCCGCAGGCCCCTGCTGCCTGTTCCTCGACCGTGTGGGGGCAGGCCCCGCCCCCGGCAGCTGCGGAGCGTTTCGGGCGCGGCAGGGGGTGGCAGGGCCCGATGTGCCGGCCCGTCGGAGCGGCACACGGGCCGGGTGCCGCACTCGTGGCCAGGCCGGTCCGCACGATCTGCTGCAGGGGCACGTGCCACGCCCCTGCTGCGATCCGGCACCCGCATCGGAGCCATCGACTGCAGAACCGGCACCGGCCGGCGCCGGGCGCGAGGGGGGCACACCCGGCAGACCCCAGCCCGTCGGATTCGGTCGTCACGCTGCGGTGGTCGGGTGTCAGTGCCGAGCCGCCGGACGGTTCTGCCATGCCGGTTCCAGTGCCTGGGTGAACAGCTCGACAGACTGCAGGCCGGCCACGCCGTACTGTCGGTCCCGCATGAAGAACGGCACGCCGCCTGCGCCCAGTTCAGCGGCCTGCCGCTCGTCGGCCCGCACGTCCTCGGCGTATGCGTCGCCGTCGTTGAGCAACTCGCGGACCGCTGCCTCGTACAGCCCCACTTCGACCGCCATGCTCGCCAGGGTCTCCTCGTCGTAGATCGAGCGCTCCTCTGTGAAGTTCACCTGGAAGGCGAGATTCATCAGCTCGGCCTGGAGGTTGCGGGCCTTGGCGAACTGCAGGAGGCGGTGGGGCTCGAAGGTGTTGCCGTGGACGCGTCCGCCAATCCGGAAACCGAGCCCTTCGGCGCGCGCCTCGGACGCGGCGTACTCCTTCCTCGCGATCTGCTGCTCGCGGGTGGGACTCGCTTGGGCGACTCGGGCTTCTCGTGCGGCAACCTGCGAGGACCGACCCGGCGTCGGACTTCACCGGCAGTCCTCGGTGACAGCCCTCGGCGATGCATGGGTGGGGCGTCCGGTGCGCGGGCGGGTCCACCGGCGGCGAACTCCCTGCACACCCGAAGAGCCGGATGTGGCTTCGGGGAGTCGTTGCACCGACGTGGTTGCCCGCAGGGGCCCCCCGGGTCGGTGCGGAGGAAGCGGTGGTTCGGGGCCCCGATGCCGGCGCCGACGCCGGGGCCCGTACCGGTGGACGGTCAGGCGGCCTTGAGCTGTGCGGCGATCTTCACGACGCGTTCGGCCTGGATGCGGGCGGCGGTGCGGGTGGTGTCGTCGACGGGATTGTTGCCCTGGGCGTCCACGTGGGAGGTGCCGTAGGGGTTGCCGTCGACGAACTTGGCCGGGTCGGTGAAGCCGGGGGTGACAGTGATGCCACCGAAGTGGTGGACGGAGTTGTACAGGGCGAGCAGGGTGGATTCCTGGCCGGCGTGAGGGGTGGCCGTGGAGACGAAGCCGCTGTAGACCTTGTCGGCCAGCTTGCCCTGGGCCCACAGGCCGCCGAGAGTGTCGATGAACTGCTTGAGCTGCGAGGAGACGTTGCCGAAGCGGGTGGGGGTGCCGAAGATCACGGCGTCGGCCCACTCGATGTCCTCGGGGGCCGCCACCGGGATGTGGGCGGTGGCCGTGTGGTTGGCGGCCCAGGCGGGGTTGGAGTCGATGGCGGCCTGCGGGGCCAGCTCGGCGGCCTTGAGCAGGCGGACCTCGGCACCGGACTTGATGCCGACGTCGTGCAGTTCCTTGGCGATCTCGGTGATGGTGCCGGTGGAGGAGTAGTAGACGATTGCGAGCTTCACGGGGGTGGCCATGGGGCTCTCCGTTTCGTTGCGGGGTAACTGAAGGAGATGGTCGCCCGGTTTACTAGGTGACCGGTCGCCTATTGAAAAGTAGACGACCGGTCGAGAACTGTCAAAGGTGCGCGGCCTCACGGGGTTGATCACCGCGGGCCGGATCGCGACCTCGGATCGGCCGAGGCGGGAAGTCGCTCGGGGATGTCAGGCGGATGTGGCTCGGCCGACGTACGGGGTCGGCGCTGGGGAGGGTGTGCGGATCGTCACGCGGGGCTTGTGTCGCGGTGCCATTCGGCTTCGACCAGCTCTGGTGCCGGTGTCCCTCGGTACGGCGATGGCTGCATCCGTGCCGGGCATCTCGTGGCCGTCGGCGAGGAATCCGCCGTGACCGGCCGGTTGGTGGAGCGCATCCGGCGGGCGGTAAGGGGACCCGAGGCGTGCGCGGCCGCGACAAGCGGATGCCAACTCGTTGACCTGTCAAGGAGCTTGAGTGGGGGGATGCCCTCCGAAGAGCAGCCGCTGCAACCCCTCGACCCGAACGAGGAAGCGTTCGTGCGTGCGCTGAGCCGGGTACTGCTGACGCTGCCACGTGTCGTCGACGCCGACATGGTGCGCGAAGCGGGGCTGCCGCTTTCCGAATACACGCCTCTGATGCACCTGTCCGAGGCTCCCGGGAAGCTGATGCGGATGAGCGAACTCGCTGCCGCCTGCAACCTCTCCCTCAGCGGAATGACCCGCGTCGTCGTCCGACTTGAGAAGCAAGGCTGGGCCCGACGTGCCAAGTGCACCCAGGACGGACGCGGATGGAACGCCGTACTGACCGATGCCGGGCTTGCCCGCCTGGAACAGGCCTGGCCGACGCATCTTTCCAGTGTGCGACGACACCTCGTCGACCACTTCAGCGGCCAGGACCTCACCCGACTCACAGCCACACTCCGACATGTCGCGACTGCCGACCAGGCGAACCACGGCTGATTCCTGACGTATCCGGCCGGGGCGAAGAGTGTCCGAGGTCCGGGCCGGACCTCGAGACGGCGGGGCGCTGGTCCGCGCCCGGAAAATCCGCCGCGCGACGTGCATCCGAGGTCGCTCACCGCCGCCGAGTCGGCGGATGAGAGCTACGACGCCAAGGCGCTCGCTCGGGTCAACCGTAGGGCGCGTACGCCATCCGCCGTCCCGCAGCTCACCCGGGAGGGACGCCGCATCGAAGCGACTCCGCAGCAGGCGCTGTCCTCGATTGCCCGACGGGCCATCCACGCCCTCAGCGGACCGGAGATGTCGCTGCTCAAGGAGTGCACCAGACCTGAGTGCACACAGATCTACATCGATCGGTCACATGGGGGCCGCCGTGAGTGGTGCGCCATGGACCCGTGCGGAAACAGGGTGAAGGCGGCCGCTTGCCGTGCTCGCAAGAAGGCGAGCATGTCGCGTTCGTCCGCAACAGCTTCGGTTGGCCAATAAGACCGGCCGGCAATTGGGGGGCGGCGTCACGGGGCTGGGGCACGCACCTCGCGGCGTTGTCGTCAATCACCATGGCTCCTTCCCCAAGCTCTCGGCTTCGCTCGAGCAGGGGAGACCCCATCTGGCTCAATCCTCCGCCTTGCGATGCACGCACCCCAGCCCCGCTCCTTCACCCACCCCCCAATTGCCGGTCGGTCTAAGGCGTGAGCGGTGGCGTACGTGCCACTTCTCCTGCGGGCCGGCCTGGACTCCGGCTCCTGTGCCGGAGTCGGATCCGTCGATCGGCAGCACGCGGGCCGACGCGGTCATGCGAGGCTGTCGTTTCGGGTACCGAACCATGCCCGGGCGTACGCTCGGGCCGACGCGCGAGGGTCCTCGGCGGCGCAGATGCCGGAGACGGCGGCGGCTCCCGCCGCCCCTGAATCCCGCAGGTGCGGCAGGTCGGCCGGGGTGACGCCGCCGATGGCCACGGCGGGCAGGTCGCTGAGCCGGGCGAGGCGGGCGAAGCCGGCATGGCCGAGTGGGGCCGGGGCGTCCGCCTTGGTCCGGGTCGCGTGCAGCGCGCCGATGCCGACGTGGTGGACGCGTGCCGGGTCCTCGGCGGCGGCGCGCAGTTGATCGGGGGTAGCCGCACTCAGGCCCAGCACCGCGTGCTCTCCGATCATTTCGCGTACGGCGGCCGGCGGTAGATCCGACTGGCCGACGTGAACCCCCGTCACGCGTGCCCCGGCTGCTCGGGCCGCCAGGTACACGTCCACCCGGTCGTTGACGATCAGCGGCACTCGTTCGGGCAGGACGTCGGCCACCTCCAGAACCGTACGCAGGAACTCCCTCCCGGTGGCGTGCTTCTCCCGGATCTGCACGGCGGTGACGCCTCCGGCCACTGCCAGGGCGACGGTCTCGGCCACGCTCCGGCCGCGGGCCTCGCACTGGGCCGTGTCCGTGACCAGGTAGACCGACAGATCCACCGGTGTGGTGGTCACGAGAGAGCCGCCCGCTCGGCGAGGTCCGCTTCCTCCAGCGCGTCGAGCGCGTCCAGGAACGCGACGGCGAAGCCGCCGGGCCCGGAGGCCTCCTTCGCGGCCAGCTCGGCGGCGACCGTGTACGCGGCGACGGCGGCCACCACCGCGGCGAACCGGTCCTCGTCGACCGCTGCGAAGGCCGCCATCACCGCACCCAGCGCGCAGCCGCCACCTGTCACCCGGGTCAACAGGGCGTCCCCGTTGGCGATCCGGGCGCTGCGAACCCCGTCGGTGACGAAGTCCACGGGACCGGAGACGGCGACCACACAGTCGCTTGTACGGGCCAGCTCGCGTGCAGATTCCTCGGCGGCCTCGACGCCGTGGGAGGAGTCCACGCCGCGTCCGCCGTCGCCCGCGCCCGCGAGCGCGATGATCTCGGACGCGTTGCCCCGGATCACCGTCGGTCGCAGCTCCAGGAGCTCGCGTGCCAGTGCGGTGCGCACCGGCAGCGCGCCGACCGCCACCGGGTCGAGGACCCACGGCGTACCGGCCGACGTCGCTGCCCGCGCGGCCTCGACCATGGCGGAGCGCTGCTCCGCGTGCGGGGTGCCGAGATTGATCAGGACACCCGAGGCGATCCGGGCGAACGGGCCGGCCTCTTCCGGAATGTCGACCATGGCAGGTGAGGCGCCCAGCGCCAGCAGGACGTTGGCGGTGAAGCCCGTGACCACCGAGTTGGTCAGGCACTGAACCAGAGGGGAGTCCGCCCGTACGCGGGCGAGGGACTGCGGGGCGAAGGCAGTGTGATCGGCGGATGTCGGGGGCATGGGGTATCGCTCCGTGGGGGAGGGGAGGGGGTGTTCGGGCGCCGGAGGCCGGAGGCAGATCAGTCCTGCGGGCGGGGGCGCAGCCGCAGCGGCGCGTAGACGGCGAGCGCGACGAGGAACGCCACGTAGTACGAGAGGTCGGCGCCGTGCAGGGCGGCCGCCACCGGGCCCACGTACAGGCTGGTGTCCATGAACGGCACGGCCGCGGCGAAGGCGACGGCGAAGGCCAGCAACGGGGGCCATCCGGACTGCGGCCGGGCGGTCTCGGCGGCGAGGTCGATCGCGGCGCCGCCCCGTGCCCGGGCCCGTGCGAGCCAGTCGACGATGACGATCGCCACGAACCCGGGAATCCAGTAGCCGACGAACAGCAGCACGTTCTGGAAGCGGGCAGTGGTGTCGGCAGCGTGCATCCACAGCACCAGGGGGAAGCCGAGCACGGCGGCGAGGGCGGCGGCCGCCGGGCGCGGGAGGCGCACCCCGACGGTCTGCAGGGCCAAGGAACCGCTGTAGTCGTTCATGGCGTTGCTGCAGAGAGCCGCCAGTGCCACGGCGAGCAGCCCGAACGCACCCAGCGCGCCACCGCCCAGCAGTTTGTCCACACCCGCGGCGGTCTGGTCGGTCAGCACGGACGCGCCCAACAACCCGAGGGCCTGGACCGCCACGAAGGACACCACAAGGCCGAGCAGCGTGAACCAGAACATGCGTGGCCGTGAGGTGGTGCGTGGCAGATACCGGCTGAAGTCGCTGGCGTACGGAGCCCAGGACAGAGTCAGGCTCAGCGCGACGGTACTGGTCAGGACGAACGCGCCGGCCTGGTCGGCGCCGTGGGCGGTGCCCGTGCCGGCCGGGTGGACACCGTCGAGCAACCGCCAGGCGATCAGCGCGAACGCGGCCGCGAGCACGAAGGTCATGACGATCTGAAGCCGGTGGATGGCCTCGTAGCCCAGGACACCGAGGGCGCCTTGGGCCACCATCATGGCCAGGACGCCGAGCCAGAACGGCCAGCCGCACAGCCGCGCGAGCGCGTCCCCGCCGAACAGCCCGATCAGCGCGTCCCAGGCGACCGAGGACAGCCACTGCAGGATGCCGGGTACCGTCACGGCCCGGCCGAAGGCGAGCCGCGCCAGCGGCAGTTGCCCGGCACCGGTCTGGCTCCCCCAGGTGCCCAGGTAGGCGGTGGGCACCGCGCCGAGCACGGTGCCCAGCACGACGGCGGCGAGCGCGGTGGCGAAGTCCAGGCCGAAGGCGATGCCGACAGTGCCGGTGAACACGCCGGTCATGGTCAGGTTGGGAGCGAACCACACGGTGAACAGGCGCCCGGGACCGCCGTAGCGGTTGCTCTCGGGGACCGGCTCGATGCCGTGCGTCTCGACGCGGAGGTCGCCGGGGGCCGCCGGCATCCGCCCGTCGAAGACGGTCTGCCGGCCGTCGGCGGGCAGCCCGCCGGAAACATGCGTCAAAGGCATGGAAGACATCCCTCCGCCAGTACGAACTGGTTCAGGTTCGACGGGTGTGATCTCAGCCCTCGGGTGGGGCACCCCGTGTCCGGTACGACGGACAGACTATCCCCATCCCGTTCATGGCGAGTCTGGTCAACACCCATGGCGAGCCCGAGCGCGTCTGCCGCGACCAACAGGCCACGCCGGTCCGGTGACTTCTTATTGCTCGCGGTCTCGTTCCTCACACCCCCATCGTCCTCATTCTCCGGAGCGGTGCATTCCGAGGGTCAATTGGACGACATGGGGGAGCCAGGCTTTCGGTGAAATTGACCGACGTTGACGTGGGACCGAGCGGTTATACACCATTCCGTCCGTCCGATGGAAGCGAGCGGAAGAAGCGGGCGAAACGCGCCCCATTCGACCGGGCGATTGTCCAGGTATGTCTCTGGGGTTGACGAGGCATCAACAAACTGATTAGAAATCACGCTGCGATGCCCGTGAGCTGATGACTTTCCCGTATCTCGCGGTCACTTCGCACAACTCCAAGCCGGGTGGAAACCTCTGTTCCGGCTCATTCGGCGTGCCCATTGCGCGTACGGCGGGACGGGGGCGTCGATACCGAAAGGTATTGAGGTGAAAGTTCCGTACAGGAGATATCTCTCCTGTCTGATTGTGTCGGCGGTGGCAGGTACGTTACTGCCACAGATTGCGTATGCGGCCCCGGTGTCGTCGGCCAAGGATGACGACAAGGGTGTCGTGGACACCATCGCCGGGTGGTTCTCCGACGATGATCACGAAGAGCCCAAGGCGCCTGTCGGCGGCAAGCTGGAGATACCCAGTCGGCAGAAGCTCCCCAGGGCGAAGAAGCTTCCGAAGCCGGAGCGGGTCAAGGAGCTGACGGAGCGGCGTACGTCGCAGGCGCGGTTCTGGCAGTTGTCGGACGGGCGGGTGGAGGCCGAGCTGTCGGCGGTTCCTCTGTCGTACCGGTCCGGGAAGTCGTGGAAGCCGATCGACACCTCGGTGCGTGCCACGGCGGACAAGGGCTTCGACTTCGCGAACACGGCCAACACCGGACGTACGTGGTTCGGTTCGGACGCGAAGAAGCTGGTGCGTTTCAAGGCTCCGGACGGGCGTTCGGTCACCTTGGGCCTGGAAAGTGCGAAGGCCGGGCTGACGCCGCACGCCAAGGGCGACACCGTCACGTACAAGGACGCGGCTGCCGGTGCCGATCTGCAGTATGTGGTGGGCCGGGGGCAGGTCAAGGAGAACATTGTTCTGGACGCCGCGCCGTCCGGTCCGGTGTCGTACACGTTCACGCTGGACACCGAGGGACTGGTCCCGAAGTCCCGCAAGGACGGGTCGGTCGCGCTGTTCGGTGAGCTGCCGAACACTCCGGTGCTGGTGATTCCGGCGCCGTACATGACCGATGCCAAGAAGGATGCACTGTCGCCGACCGGTGGCACGTACTCGACGAAGGTCCGTCAGAAGCTGAGCCGGGACGGCAAGGGCTGGAAGCTGACGGTCACGCCGGACGCGAAGTGGCTTGCTGCCAAGGGCCGTCAGTACCCGGTGGTGATCGACCCGACGATCACGATCGCGCCGTCGCCGGCGGCTTCGCAGGACACCATGGTGCTGTCGGACCAGCCCGCGGTGAACTTCAACAACACCTGGAAGCTCTCGGCGGGCAAGACCGACACGGGCATCGCACGGTCGCTGGTGAAGTTCCCGCTGACGGAGATCCCGTCGGGGGTCAAGGTCGACTACGCGCGGCTGAACATGTACTTCGACCAGTCGCACACGACGAACGCCAACGATGTCACGATCGAGGCGCACCGGGCGACCGGTGCCTGGGACGAGACCACGGCGACGTGGTCCAACACGTCGGCGCTGGTGGGCGAGCTGTCCGGCACCACCGTTTCGATCGACGACGGTGACACCGGCACAGCCGCGGTCGGTGAGTGGCCCAAGGGCACCACGACCGGTGGCGCCGCGACCAACGACGACTTCGCGTACAACAAGAACACCGCGACCGGTGAGTCGTACACCTGGCAGCCCCAGGTGGCCGAGACCGGGACCTACCGGGTGGATGTGCATTACCCGGCGGCTTCGGATGCGGCGACCGCGGCCCCGTACACAGTGACGTACAACGGCGGCACGAAGAACTACACGGTCAACCAGACCGGCACCGTCGGTACGTGGAAGACTCTGGACACCACCCAGTACGACTTCGCCAAGGGCAACACCGGCAAGATCGTCCTCGGTGACACCGGTTCGTCGACGACGCGGACGCTCGCCGACTCGGTCCGTCTAGTCAACCCCAGCCAGATCGTGAAGAACACTGGTGAGTACAACCAGTGGCACAACTTCCCGGTCACCGACACCGTCCAGAAGTGGGTGTCGGGCACCGCGACGAACCACGGCTTCGTGCTGCAGGCCAAGGACGACACGCTGGCGGCGACGCCGACCGGCGGTCCGCGCTACGAGGCCGGTGACGGCAGCGTCTACGGCGGTGAGACCTCGACCATCCCGAAGCTCACGGTGACGTACGGCAAGGTCGGCACCACGCTGAACTCGCCGACGGTGGTGCACTCCACCGGTCCCGAGCTGTCGTGGCCGAAGTACACCAACGCAACCGGCGACACGAACCTGGACATCGTCGAGTACCAGCTGCACCGCTCCACGCAGCAAGTCTTCACCCCGTCCGCGGCCACCCTGGTCGCACCGGTCGACAAGGCCGCGACCACCTACACGGACACCACCGCTGTACCGACCCCGGACACCAGCTCGGCCGAGATCGGGAAGTCGTACTACTACCAGCTCGCGGTCAAGACCAAGGACGGCCAGCTCCTCGGCTCACCGACCAGAACGGTCGGCATCCCGAAGGCCGGCCGCACCATGAAGATCATCCAGGGCGGTCAGGGAGGTATCACCGACACCACGCTGTCCTCCCAGCAGCCGACCGTCAACCAGGACAAGATCCAGTCCTTCGGCATCGGGCAGACCTGGCTCAGCGTCGGCAACAACTCCACCACCTACGGCAAGACCCGCGCCGCCCTGAAGTTCCCCACCACCGGCATCCCCTCCACCGCCACCGTGCTGGAGAACAAGATGTACATGTGGGGCGCGGAGACCACCACCGGCACCAACGGTGCGATCTACGAACTCCACTCCCTGACCAAGGACTTCGACGAGACCACCGCCACCTGGAACAACGCCAACGCCACCACCGCATGGACCACGGCCGGCGGTGACATGTCGGCCACCGTGTCCGACACCGTCGCCACCGTCAGCGACGTCGGCCGCCACTGGTGGGACGCCACCGCACTCATGCAGTCCTGGGTCAAGACCCCCACCTCCAACAAGGGTGCCGCGGTCAGGCTGAAGGACGAGACCACCACCGGACCCCAGGAACGCACCCTCTTCCTGTCCGGCGAGGCAGCCGACCCCCAGCTGCGGCCGTACATGCAGGTCATCTACGTCGACTCGACCACCGAGGACACGTACTACGCGCCGACCACCCCGGCCCGGATGACCCCGAACTCGCAGTACACCGTCGAGTTCACGGTCACCAACACCACCGCTTCGGCGTGGGCGGCCGGTGAGCGGGTGCTGTCCTACACCTGGAAGCTGCCTGACGGCACGGACGTGACGACCGGCGGCAACCAGCTGTCCACCGCGATCCCGGCGCTGCTGCCGGGAAAGTCGGCCACCATCCAGGCGCAGGTCAAGACCCCCATCAACTCCGATGAGGGCAACAAGCGCCTGAACTACGTGCTGGGCTGGGACGTCAAGAAGGTCGCCGACGGCACCTGGCTGTCCGCCGGGACGGGCGCCATCCCGTCGCTGAAGCAGAACGTCACGGTCGAGGACCCCACCTCCAACACGCTGGGCCTGGAAAAGTTCTACTCCTACACGGGCAAGAACACCGGCGCCGGCTCGACGGTCATGAACAACCTGGCCTCGGGCAACAGCGTCTGGCAATACAACGCCATCAACAACCCGGGCCGCGGGCTCAACACCTTCGCCCGCGTCGCCTACAACAGCCTCGACACGTCGGACACGGTGCTCGGCCACGGCTGGTCGGCGCAGATCTCCGGCCCGACGCGCCTGGGCGCGCCGCTGGACTTCCACCCGAACCCGAACCCGACCGAGGTCAGGCTCCCGGACGGTGACGGCACCACGCACACCTTCCGCTGGGACGCCACCAACAGCGTGTGGAAGGCACCGGCCGGTGTCCACTACAAGCTGACGATGAAGGCCGGCCTGGACTGCAAGCCCACCAAGGATCCGGTCCCGGACGCCTGGACACTGACCCGTCCGGACGGGACACGGTTCGTGTTCGGCTGCGACGGCTACATGACCTCTGCCGTCGACAACGACGGCAACACGCAGACGTACACGTACGAGGAGCGGAAGTCCAACAACAAGCCGACCAAGTTCCTCAAGTACGTCACCGACCCGGCCGGCCGCAAGTCGCTCACGATCGACTACTACGGCAAGGGTGACGCCACCTACGAGTACATCAACGACTCGGGCGTCAAGGTCTCCGGCACCAGCCTGACCAATTCCAAGATCTACGACCACGTGAAGTCCATGACGGACATCTCGGGCCGGAAGATCTCCTTCTACTACACCGACAAGGGCCTGCTCGGGCAGATCGGGGACGGCGAGGCGTCCTCCCAGCCCAAGGTGTTCAAGTTCACCTACGACGCCACGCAGGGGAACAAGAACGTCAAGCTGGTCAAGGCCACCGACCCGCGCGGCAACAACACGCAGTTCGCGTACTACGCCCCGCAGACCGGCGACGACCCGAAGTACCACTGGTGGACCAAGACGATCACCGACCGTCTGGCCTTCACCACCGGCTTCGCGTACAAGGCGAACACGGCGAACACCAAGTTCACCGACACCAAGGTGACGGACGCCGAGAGCCACGCCACGGACTATGTGACGGACGATTTCTTCCGTCCGGTCCAGATCACCGACGCCAAGTCCCAGACCACCAAGATGTCCTGGGACGCGGACAACAACGTCACCTACATGGAGGCGGCGAACGGGGCCAAGGCCGCGTCCTGCTACGACTCCAAGACCGGCTACCCGCTGCGCCAGTGGGACCCGGAGACCACCAAGTCGTGGTCGTCGTTCAACCCGACCGACTACTGCGACCCGGCCAAGTACCCGGCCGGCGCGACCAAGCTCGAGTACCAGACCCGCCTCGACGGCTACTCCGCCGACCTGTGGCGGAAGACCAGCCCGCTGGGCAACGTCTGGGAGTTCGGCTACGACTCCTTCGGTAACCAGACCTCGGTCACGGACCCGGAGGGTGTCGCCTCGGCGACGGCGGGCGACTACCAGTCGACCACCGCGTACGACGCCTACGGCCAGCCGCTGACGGACACCGACGCCAACGGCCACACCACCACCTACGCGGACTACGGCCCGCACGGGTACCCGGCGACGATCAAGGACGCACTGAACAACCCCACGACCTTCGTCTACGACGAGCGCGGCAACACCAAGGAGGTCGTCAACGCCAAGGGCGCCAAGGTCACTCAGGACTACGACTACTTCGGCCGCCCGCAGGAGCAGAAGCAGCCCAAGGAAGCCGGCGTCTACATCACCACGCCGGCACCGGTCTACGACGCCAACAACAACACGCTGAAGGCGTTCGGACCGAACGGCGCCGAGACCTCCTCCGTGTACGACGCGGCGGACCAGGTCACCGACTCCCTCGCCCCGAAGGACGAGGCGACCGACCCCGAGCGGCGCACGACCACCACGTACGACAAGGTCGGCAACGTCAAGACCGTCACCGAGCCGAAGGGCAACCTGACGCCGACGGTCGGCGACTACACCACCTCGTACACCCTGGACGAGATCTACCAGCCCGTCTCGGTGGTCAACGCGCGGGGCGACAAGGTCTCCAGCACCTACGACAGTGTCGGCAACGTCATCACGGTCGTCGACCCGAAGAAGAACGCCACCCCCGACACGTCCGACTTCACCACGAAGTACGACTACGACCTGGACAACCGGGTCGTGAAGACGACGGACGCCGCGGGCAAGTTCACAGAAGTCCACTACGACCTCGACAGCCGCACCGACAAGGCGACGGACGCCGAGGGCAACACCTCCGAGACCACCTTCGACCGGCGTGGCCTGACCAAGGAGGTCAAGGTCCCGTACTCGAAGGACGGCTCGGGCGTCATCACGCACCGGACCACCCAGTTCGAGTACGACGAGGTCGGCAACCAGACGAAGGAGATCAGCCCGCGAGGTGTCGAGACGACGTCGGATGCCACCGACTTCACCTCGGAGACCGTGTACGACGAGCTGAACCGGGTCAAGGAGACGCTGTCCCCGTTCAAGCAGGGCGACGCCAATTACGGCAGCCCGGACCGGACGAGCTACTCGTACGACTCGGTCGGCCAGCTGGCCGAGGTCTCGGCCCCGCCGTCGCAGGGCCAGACGGTCCGCAACACGACCAAGTACGACTACTACGACAACGGCTGGACCAAGTCGGCCACGGACCCCTTCGACATCACCACGGCGTATGACTACAACACGCTGGGTCAGCAGACCAGGAACACGCTGACCTCGGCCGGTGGCTCGTCGCAGCGGACGATGACGTGGGACTTCTACCCGTCCGGCAACCAGAAGGCCCGCTCCGACGACGGTGTTCCGGTCGGCAAGCAGGTCGTGGTCGTCGACTCGACGGACATCCACAACACGGCCGCACAGGGCAACTGGGACGCCTCCCAGGCCATGGGCCAGTGGGGCTACGACGTCCGTACGAACGCCAAGGGCACCGGCACCGAGTCCTTCACGTGGCAGCTGAACATCCCGCAGGACGGTACGTACGAGGTCTTCGTCCGGCACGGTGACGTGACTGGCGCGGCCACCGACGCCCCGTTCAAGATCACGAACTCGACGGGCGAGGTGACCAAGACGGTCAACCAGTCCACCGGGTCGGGTACGTGGGTCTCACTGGGTTCGTACTCCTTCACCGAGTCGGGCACCCAGAAGGTCACCCTGACCGATGCCGCCAACGGCACGGTGGTCGCCGATGGCATCAAGTTGGTGCGTTCCAACGCGGGCGAGAGTGACAACGAGAAGAAGGATTTCACCTACAAGTACGACGCCAACGGGCTGCTGTCGGAGGTCAAGGACCTCTCGCCGGGCGCGAAGGCGGACGCGTACGCGATGGCCTACGACGAGCTGAACCAGCTGTCGAAGGTCGAGGAGAAGCTGGGCAGCACGGTCAAGAACACGACCTCGCTGACCTATGACGTCAACGGCAACCCGCTGGAGACCACGCACGATGTGACGTGGTCGAAGGCTGAGTACGACGTCCGCGACATGATCAACAAGATCACGAACGCGGACACGCCGACGGCGGGCAACCAGCAGATCACCACCCTCACCTACACCGACCGCGGTCAGCCGCTGAAGCAGACGAAGCCGAACGGGAACACCGTCGACTACGCGTACTGGCTCAACGGTGCGGTCAAGTCGCAGGTGGAGAAGAAGTCCGGCGGCACGGTCGTCGCTTCGCACGACCTGGAGTACGACCCGAACGGGAACCGCTCCAAGGACACGGCGAAGGTGATGAACGCCGACAACACGGCGGACTACCTGGACACCGTCTCGACGTTCGACTACGACCCGCAGGACCGTATCGCCAAGGTCACCAAGACCGGTCATGGTGCGGGCACGGAGGAGTACGTCTACGACGGCAACTCCAACGTCGTCGAGCAGAAGTCGGGCGGGGTGACGTCGACGTCGACGTACGACCGCAACCGTCTGCTGAAGACGTCCGCGGGCGGTGTCGCCTCGACGTACAACTACGACCCGCTGGGCCGTCTGGACACGGTCTCGTCGAACGGGTCGGTGCAGGAGAAGTACTCGTACGACGGTTTCGACCGGATCGCCAAGCACACGGCGGGTACGGGAGCGTCGGCGAAGTCGACGTCGTACGTGTACGACGCGTTCGACCGCACGGCGTCGGAGACCACGTCCGGCACGTCGGGGAAGACCACGGCCTTCACCTACCTGGGCATGGAGTCCAAGGTGCTGCGGGAGGAGGTCGCCGGCAAGGCGACCAAGTCCTACCAGTACAGCCCGTGGGGTCAGAAGCTGACCCAGATCAAGCACAAGGACACCGGTCCCCACGAGTACTCGCAGTACCTCTACCACCCCAAGGGTGATGTGGAGGCGGTCACGAAGGAGGACGGCAACACCCGGGCCACCTACGGTTACACGGCCTACGGCTCGGACGACGACGCGCAGTTCACCGGCGCGGACAAGCCCGACGCACAGAATCCGGACAAGGAGCAGTACAACGACTACCGCTACAACGCGCAGCGGTACGACGACGGCTCCGGCACGTACGACATGGGCTTCCGCAACTACAGCCCGGGTCTGAACCGGTTCCTGACAAGGGACATGTACGGCGGCGCGATGGACGACATGTCCCTGGCCACCGACCCGTACACCGGCAACCGCTACGCCTTCGCCGGCGGCAATCCCATCTCCTTTGTGGAGCTGGACGGCCACCTCTTCGGCATCGACATCTCGCTCTCGGACGTCGGCCACGCGGCGCTCGACGTGGCGGGCATGGTCCCGGTGATCGGCGAGGCCGCCGACGTCGCCAACGGCATCTGGTACATGGCCGAGGGCAACTACGTCGACGGTGCGATGTCCATGGCCGCGGCGATTCCGGGTGCGGGCAACGCGGTCACGGCGGCGAAGTGGGCCAAGAAGGGCGCCAAGGCCGTCGACGCGGTCAAGAGTGCTGCAAAGTCCGGCGGTAAGAAGGTCGCAGGCAAGGCCAAGGCGGGCGTCGACAAGGCCAAGCAGACAGTCAGCAAGGGCACCGGGAAACACCGCGCACCCAAGAGCAAGAAGGGTGGCGCCTGCAAGAAGAAGAACAGTTTCGTCCCCGGCACCAAGGTGCTAATGGCCGACGGGTCCACGAAGAACATCGAGGACCTGAAGGAGGGCGAGTACGTCCTGGCCTCCGACCCGGAGACCGGCGACCTGCAGGCCCGCAAGATCACCGACACCCGTAACCACAGCGGTGTCAAGCACCTGATCACCCTCACCGTCGACCCCGACGGCAAGGACGGCGACGCCAAGCCCGAGACCATCACCGCTACGGACGAGCACCCCTTCTGGCTGCCCGACTTCGGCAAGTGGGTGAACGCGGAGGAGCTCGAGCCCGGCATGTGGCTCCAGACCTCCGCCGGAACTTGGGCGCAGGTCACCGCGGTTGACGACAGTCACCGCACCCAGCGCGTCCACAACCTCACCGTCGACGGCGTCCACACGTACTATGTGCAGGCTGGCGACACGCCGGTACTGGTCCACAACTGCGGTGAAACCCTCGACCGGGCTAAGGAGCTCTACACCCAGCGGGCCGACCCCAACTCGACGGTCGCCGTGGCGCGAGTCCGCAAGGCAGGGGACCCGAACGCGAAGTCCCAGACATGGGTGGCCACGGAGCGCACCGGGCTCCCGGATGAGTGGAACCCGCACCTCGGGGGTGTCTCACCCGGCCGGAGCGGAGAGCGGTACGTTCATGGAACGGGACACGCCGAGGACACCTTGATGGGAGCGATGCAACGGGAAGGCTACGACCTGCTGGAAATGGCCTCGTCCACCAACATGTGCTCGGCGTGCTACGGGCGAGCCACATCGGCGCCGTTCAACATGGAGCGCAGTGCCATTGGTGCCCGGCCCTCGTCTGCGGGGTACACGCCATGGCGTCTCGTTGTTCGGCCGGAGGACAACTGGTGAGTCCGATTCCTGAGTGGCGTGCACTGGACACCCGCGAGAAGGCCACGGCCTTCGGGCTGCTCTGCTCCGCACGCCTGAGCGCTGTGGCGACCCTGGGCGACTTCCCCTGCGTCGCGGAGCTAGGTGCCTTCGTGCGGGAGTGGGGTGACAGCGTTGATGTGCAGGATCGCTATGGTCCCGTGCTCGCCGCCTACTCACGCCGGTTTCTGGTCCGCGACGACGTCAGCTCCCCGGACTACTACAGGAGCCTCGCTGTCGACATCGCCCTCATGGCGGTGCGCGACAGCAAGGAGAGTCCCACGGACAACGCCCAGAGGCTTATGTTCATGGCCACCGGAGCGTGGGCCGAGCTCGACGTCCTGTCGGCCGACCAGAATTCGGCCGGACGTGAGTGGGAGGCCTCCTGCCAGGCATCTGATGCGTCCGCTCTGACGGCGGCATCGGATGTTCGGACGGTTTATCGCCACGCCTTGGCGCAGTACCGGGCCGAGTATGCCCAGCGCGCACGGTACTTCAGTGCCGTGCCGCAGTCGTCACCCCCTCGGTAGGCGTTGTTCTCCAAGGCGAGTTCAGGAATGAGGGCGGGGGAGCCTGATCCCACTGGGTGGGATCAGGCTCCCCCGCCCACGCATCGACGCTCAATCACCCGTTCTGGCTGCCTGATTACGGCAAGTGGGCCGAAGCGGGTGACCCTGAAGCCGGGGATGTGGCTGCAGACGCGCGGCCGCAAACATTCAGCGGATAATCGGCGTGTGACGTGTGGGCTCGCGAGGTGACCCTGCGTGTCCGGAGCGGGTGGGGCCGTGGTCGGATCTTCGTGTGCCGGATCTGGGGTCGTTGTCGCGGGGTGAGCTGATCGACCACGTACACCTACGACGAGATCTACCAGCCCGTCGCGGTGGTCAACCTCGGGTATTCTACCGATCGGGGCTATCTGACGGCATGTTAGGAAAAGGTGCCCCTGAGCTGCCAATGCCGGTGAGTTAGGACGTTTCTGCAGGTAGCGGCCGGTGTCTGGTGACTTTCAGCGAGTAGCGGACGTTACTGGGAGTGCGTGGCTGGTCTCGTCGCTTGATGGCGAACTTGTTCTTGGGTGGCTTCTTGACGCGCTCGCAGTGCCGGTCCCGACGGGCGGGGAGAAGGTCATCGAGGAGTTCGGCCGCGACAGCTTCCAGCGTCCGGCGGAGCCGGTTGGCGGTGGCGGCGACCTGGTTGGGGACGCCGAGGCGGACGAGTTGGACAGTGACAGCGAAGGAGATCCGGTCGGGGTCGATCCCGGCCTGCTGAGCGGCCTGGTGCTCGAGCGCGCATAGCGCGTGGTAGACGGTCAGGAGCGCGTAGACCTCCTGGGTGATGAGTTCGGGGGACTTGGAGCGCAGGGTGAAGCCGGCGCCGCGGAGGCGGTTCTTGATCTCTGCGAAGCTGTTTTCGATCTCCCACCTCTGGTGGTAGATCATGGCGATCCGCCTGGCCGGGGCCTGTCGGGGATCCAGCAGACTGGTCACAAGTCTGAAGGAATCCAAGCGAGTTGACCCGTCTTCGGCTCGGGTGAGTACGGTGTACTCGACGATCCGGACCAGGTGGCCCTGGGGTGTTTCGGAGATCGCGCGTCCCGCGGCGCGGGCCTGGCCCAGGCGGCGGGTCTCCGCCGGGGTGGGCATGATCGACAGATAGGAGCCGTCCGGCAGGACACGCAGTGGCGTGAAGATCTGTCCCTTCTTGACCCGCCAGATCAGGTGGGCGCCGGTGGCCCGGGCGTCCGCCCACAGCTCGTAGCCGACGAAGTACCGGTCAGCCAGCAGCAGCATGCCCGGCGTCAGGCCGGCCAGCAGAGCGCGGCCGAGGGTGTACTCACTGGAGTGCTCGACGCCGTCGAAGGCCGCATCGACCAGGCCGTGGGTGCCGCATTCAACCAGTGCCATCAGCCTGACCTGCGGGTTCCCGCAGGTGTTGCTGGCCGGGCTGGAGTATCCGAAGGCGGCTGCGTTCTCCGCGGAGTCCGGCACATCCAGCGTGGTCCCGTCCCAGGCGACCAGCCGCAGCCCGAAGGCGTACGCCTCGGCGGTGGCGGGCGTCGCCAGCGGGCCACAGGTCTGTTCGAACAACACGCGCAGTGGTTTCTCGCCCAGTCGCTGGCGGGCCTTGGTCAGGGCCGGGCTCGTCGGCAGCCGCTGCAGTCCGAGCCCCGGCAGGTTCCGCAGCTTCTCGGTGAGCGTGCGCAAGACCGCCCTGTATCCCGGCTGACCTGCACTTTCGGCACTGCTGAACAGGCAGAGCGCCAAGACGAAGTACATCACCGCCCGAGCCGGCAGGAGTCGTCGGCGAAGTTCGACGCGACCAGTGCGCTCCAACACCTCGTCGACGATCTCTGGTGTGATCCAGCGAGTCAGCACCCCAAGGCGGACCCGGTCCCCGAACCGCTCGCCGACCGGAACCCTCGGTGAGAGCTGCGAGTTGTGCGCGTCTACCCTGGCGGGCAGGACGGGCATGGTGGCAGACTGAGCGCCCAACGGAGCCCCCATCAGACAGTCGGATCTTGGTCGATCTTCTGTCTTACCGGGGGCTCCGTTGCTGTGTCCGGCTCTCAGCTGAGTCCTCATCAGAACGTGACGAACTACCCAGCGTCACCAAGGGTGAAATCCACCCAAACCAACCATCGGTGAGCTCCTGACCAGCAGGGTTCCGCTAATTCACCGGCATTGCCCTGAGCTGCAAGGATGCGATTGCTGAAGTCGGATCCGCCGCAAGAACAGGTGCACCTTTTCGGTGAGTGAGCGTACAGGGTGGGGCCACCGGCTGCGTGTGGTGGCTGACGGGAAGGGACTGGTCGGGCACGCGGGGGCGGTGCTGCTGCACCAGGTCGCCGACCGGGTCGGGCTGACGGCGGCGCTGGAATGGCTCTCCTGTCGGCGGTGATGATGATGATTTCTGTCTTTCATGGGAAGGTTGAAGATGCTCCGAGGGGTGGAAGCGTGCTACCGGCAGGAACACGCAGTGGCGCCTGTACTGCTTCAGGATGAAAGTGATGTTGATGATTTTATTGACTCTTTGAGTTGCGGTCAGAGTCGCGAGAACCTTGCTCAATTGCATTCGTTGGACCGGAATCCCCTCCCTAGTGGGTACCCCGATCACGAACTACTTGTAGGTGTTGACGGCATTCGGGGAGTCGGGGTTCTGTCGTTCATGGATTCCGAAAACTATGTTTCGCGAGGGTCTGGAGGGAAGGCGTCACGTTATTATCTTTCGGGATGCCTTCAGGAATTTCCAGCAGGGGCCGAAATATCGATCGATTCGGTTAGGAGAGCCGTCAGAGAATTCCTCCTGGCTGGCGGATGTCGGCCAAAGTGCATAGACTGGGATGTCCCGGAAATCTGGCCCTACGGCTCTGAGCTGACGGAAGAAGAGGCGAGATGGGTCGGCGAGGCTAATAGCGGCTGGGGTGGTTACTCAGGTTGAACGTACATCCAGTGAGCTGTTCCCAGTAACCGTCGGCCACCGTCCGTGAGCGCGAGGCGCGTCGCGCGGTCCGCGGTATCCCCAAGTCCGGGCAGGCGTAAGGCCCCTGAGTAGGAACGATCTTGCGACAGAAAGATCCGACCGAGGGGCCTCACGTGCCGACCAGTGTCACATACACCGCCGTGCTCGATATGAAGCGGTCCACCGCCGAGCACCTGGCCGGCCTCCTGCGCGACCACCGGATCGTGGCCAGGACCCGCAAGGGCAGGCGTGCGCTGGGCTGCTTCAAGCAGGCCGTGCTCGTGCTGCGCTGGTTCCTCGACGGCACTCGACTGGCCCAACTCGCCCGTGACAATGGCCTGTCGGCCTCCACCTCCTACCGCTACCTCCATGAAGGACTGGCCGTCCTGGCCGCCGGCGGCCGGACCTGTCCACCGCGCTGGAGCGTGCGAAGGCAGCCGGGCTGACGCATCTGAACCTCGACGGCACCGTCATCCGCACCGACCGCGTCGCCGCCCCCGGTCCCAACGGCGCCGACCTCTGATGGTCCGGAAAACACAAGCACCATGGCGGAAACGTGCAGGTCATCGCCACCCCGGACGGCTGGTCGATCTGGGTCTCACCGGTCCGCCCGGGCCGGGAGCACGACACCACCTGCGCCCGCCACCACGGCCTGATCGACGCCCTCAACCGCATCGCTGCCGAGCTGGACATGCCGACCCTGGTCGACCTCGGCTACGAGAACGCCGGCGACGGCTTCCGCCACCCACCCCTTCAAGAAGCCCGCCGGAGGCGAACTGACCGAGGCCCAGCAGACCTACAACAAGGTCATCCGCGGCATCCACGGGGTCTGCGAGCGTGCCAACTTCCTGCTCAAGACCACCTTCAAGGCACTGCGCCGGGTCAGCCTCGACCCCAGTCGCATCACGAAGATCGCCGCCGCAGCCCTCGTCCTGCTCCAACTCGAGTACGACCGCACCATCTGATCAATCACACACCGTCGTGATCCGTTACTGGCAAAGACTCATTCAAGACTCATGGCGCTGGAGCGAAGAACACGAAGGCTCTGACTGATCGTGCTCTAGTGTCTCGTGATTCCGTCAGCGTTACTTGATCTCGCGTGGCTCGTTCTCTTGGCATGGAGCTCTCTGTGGAACAGGCCGCCGAGTTGCGGGATTTGGTCAACAGTCGGGACGTGCCCGCGGATATAGCCATGCGGGCCCGGATCGTCCTGTGGTCGGGCGAGGGACGTCGGCGCAAGGACATTGCCGAGCTGCTCGGGGTGTCACTGCCGACCGTGGACCGCTGGAAGACCCGTTATGCCGAGCACGGGCTGGCCGGCCTGGAAGGCGACCGGCCCGGCGGGGCCCGGGAGCAGGTTCCGGCGCGGATTCGAGCTCGGGTGATCGCGCTGACGCGCATGACGCCGCCGGCCGTCACCGGTCTTTCGCATTGGTCCACACGCGAGCTGGCGAAGTATCTGAAGCGGACCGAGAACGTCACCGTGTCCTGGCACTACGTTGCGCGGATCTGGCGCGAGGAGAATCTCAAGCCGCACCGCAATGGCACCTTCAAGATTTCGAAGGACCCTGCGTTCGCGGACAAGGTCGCCGATGTCGTCGGCCTCTACCTCGCTCCGCCGGGCGGCGCGGTCGTGCTGTCCATCGACGAGAAAACGCAGGTCCAGGCGCTGGACCGGACCCAGCCGGTGCTGCCCGTCACCTTCGCGGCCACCGAGAAACGCACGCACGACTACGTCCGGCACGGCACCACGAACCTGTTCGCCGCACTCAACGTCGGCACCGGCGAAGTCATCGGCGAGTGCAAGCCGAGCCGGAACGGCAAGAACTTCCTGGCCTTCCTGAAGAAGGCGGTGAAACCGCACGCGGGCAAGGAGATCCACGTCGTTCTGGACAACCTCTCCACCCACACCACGCCGGAGGTGAAGGCATGGCTGGCGTATAATCCGCACGTCCACTTCCACTTCACCCCCGTCGGGTCTTCCTGGATCAACCAAATCGAGACCTGGTTCGGAATACTGACCCGCCAGTCGATCCGCCGCGGCACGTTCTCCAGCGTGAACGTCCTGATCAAGCAGATCCGTGACTACATCGACTCCTGGAACTCCGTGTCGGCGTACGGGCTGTAGTGCAGAGGTATGTACGGGCTGATGCGCAGAGCTTGAGACCGTGTCAGCTGACGGCGGTAACGCCGCCTTCGATGGCGGTGAGGCGGTTCTTCAGCCGGTAGCTGGCGCCGTTGATCGCGAGGATCTCGCAGTGGTGGAGGAGGCGGTCAATGATGGCGGTGGCCAGGACGTCGTCGCCGAAGACCTGCCCCCACTCGCTGAAACTTTTGTTCGATGTCAGCAAGGTGGAGCCCTTTTCGTAGCGCTTGGAGAGCATCTGGAAGACGAGGTTCGCCTCGTCACGCTCCAGCGGGAGGTATCCAACCTCGTCGACCACGAGGACGCCTGGCCGCAGGTAGGTGCGGAGTTTGCTGGCCAGGCGGCCGATGGAGTCGGCGGCTTTGAGCTGGCGGACCATGTCGTCGAGGGTGGTGAAGTAGATCGTGTAGCCGGCCCGGCAGGCGGCGACCGCCAGGGCGACCGCGAGGTGTGTTTTCCCTACTCCCGGCGGGCCCAGCAGAGCAACGTTGGCCTTGGCCTCGACGAACGCGAGGGTGGCCAGGTCCTTGACCTTCCTGGGGTCGAGTTCGGGCTGGTAGGAGAAGTCGTACTCCTCGATCGTCTTGTAGTGCGGCAGCCGGGAAAGCCGCAGGGCATGACGGAAGCGGCGCTCTTCATGGACGGCGAGTTCTTCTTCCAGGACGAGGTCGAGGAAGTCGAGGTAGGCCATCTGACTGGCATCGGCCCGGCCGACGTACTCGGCCAGCGACTGGGTCAGGTGAGGCAGGCCGAGCTTGGTGGCGGTGGTGCGGATCCGGGCGGTGACCAGCTCGCTCAACGCATGTCCTTGGGGTCGATGGGGGCGGGGGTGAAGGGGCGAGTGCCGGTGATCTGGTCGTAGAGCGCCAGCGGCCGGGTGCCGACGTGGACTTGTGCGGCCCGGGCCCGGGTCAGCAGGGAGACAAGCCCGCCGGGCTCGGTGTCCGTGCGGGCCGGCCTGGCTGCGGGGGTGCCGGGATCGGTGGTGGTGGCGCGGGTATGTCCGTCGGGCAGGCACTGCCAGTGGGCCTCGTCCACGATGCGGGCGCCGCGGCCGACCGCGCGTGGGTGGACAGCCAGCAGCGTGATGCCCTGCGCGTCGGGCACCGTGGAATGCAGTGCGACCGTGGCCGCCGACGCCCTGACCTCGACCAACTGCCGGTGGCGGACCTTGACGGCGGGCACCGAGTACAAGTTGGCGTCGAAAGCGACCAGGCAGTCCTTGGCCACGTGCCGCAGAAACCGGTCGGCGACAACGTAGGGGCGAGCGGGCACCGGCCGCAGCGCGGCATGATCCCGCCCGGCCCGCACGCCGATCACTTCGCCGTGGGTGCGGTGGGTGCGGGCCCGGCGCTGGGGGACCCAGGCCATGAACGCCCCGTCCAGATCGTCCAGGCCCGAGAAGGCCCGGCCGGCCAGCACATGATCACGGACGATGGTCACCTGACGCTCGACCCGGCCCTTGCCGGTGGGCCGGTAGGCGGCCAGTACGTCGATGTCGAAGTCGTAGTGCCCGGCGAACGCGACGGCCTCCGGATGCAAGGGGACCGCCTCGCCGGGTGCGACATGACGGCGGACCACGGTCTTGGTCCGGTCGTAGACGATCACCCCGGGCACCCCGCCGTAGTGCGCGAACGCCCGGCGGTGGCACTCCCAGAACGCCGCCAGGTTCTGGCTGGTGGTGAAGCAGCAGAACGGATCCCGAGAATAAGACAGGACCATGTGGAAGGAGTAGACCTTCGGGATCCCGACATGGGCCAGGATGCCGCCCTCATCGCCCCAGTCGACCTGGGCCTGGGCGCCGGGCACCACTTCGAAGCGGCGGTGCAGCCGGGCCAGCTCGCGCGGGGTGTATCCGAGCTCCTCCGCAATCCTGGGGCGGGCCTGCTGCACATACATCTTGACGCGCTGGTAGTGGTGCGGGAAGTCATACTGCTCGACGAGACGCTCATGGATCACCGCGGCCTTCAGCAGCACCTCGGCCCGCAGCCAGGCATCGATCACATGCGCCCACGGCTTGATCACCTGGTTGCCCAGATCCGACCGCGGCGCCGGAGCCGGAGGCTCAGGAGGCCCGTCGCTCTCCAGGTACTTCTTGACCGTCCGCCAGTTCAGGCCAGTCTCCCGGGCAATCTCCGAGATGCTCGCACCCGCCTCATGCAGAGCCCGGAAACGCCGCAGTTCCAGCCACCGCTCCGGTTCCAGCAACATCCGGCAGGCCCTCCTCGACGCTTCATACGGTCAGCGCCAGACTCCTCTCAGCACGCCAGACCCCACCCCGACACGCCGGTTTACCTCTGCAGATCAACCCGTACGCACCTCTGCACCAGAGCCCGTACGCCGACACGTGTCGGCGTACGGGCTGTAGTGCAGAGGTATGTACGGGCTGATGCGCAGAGCTTGAGACCGTGTCAGCTGACGGCGGTGACGCCGCCTTCGATGGCGGTGAGGCGGTTCTTCAGCCGGTAGCTGGCGCCGTTGATCGCGAGGATCTCGCAGTGGTGGAGGAGGCGGTCAATGATGGCGGTGGCCAGGACGTCGTCGCCGAAGACCTGCCCCCACTCGCTGAAACTTTTGTTCGATGTCAGCAAGGTGGAGCCCTTTTCGTAGCGCTTGGAGAGCATCTGGAAGACGAGGTTCGCCTCGTCACGCTCCAGCGGGAGGTATCCAACCTCGTCGACCACGAGGACGCCTGGCCGCAGGTAGGTGCGGAGTTTGCTGGCCAGGCGGCCGATGGAGTCGGCGGCTTTGAGCTGGCGGACCATGTCGTCGAGGGTGGTGAAGTAGATCGTGTAGCCGGCCCGGCAGGCGGCGACCGCCAGGGCGACCGCGAGGTGTGTTTTCCCTACTCCCGGCGGGCCCAGCAGAGCAACGTTGGCCTTGGCCTCGACGAACGCGAGGGTGGCCAGGTCCTTGACCTTCCTGGGGTCGAGTTCGGGCTGGTAGGAGAAGTCGTACTCCTCGATCGTCTTGTAGTGCGGCAGCCGGGAAAGCCGCAGGGCATGACGGAAGCGGCGCTCTTCACGGACGGCGAGTTCTTCTTCCAGGACGAGGTCGAGGAAGTCGAGGTAGGCCATCTGACTGGCATCGGCCCGGCCGACGTACTCGGCCAGCGACTGGGTCAGGTGAGGCAGGCCGAGCTTGGTGGCGGTGGTGCGGATCCGGGCGGTGACCAGCTCGCTCAACGCATGTCCTTGGGGTCGATGGGGGCGGGGGTGAAGGGGCGAGTGCCGGTGATCTGGTCGTAGAGCGCCAGCGGCCGGGTGCCGACGTGGACTTGTGCGGCCCGGGCCCGGGTCAGCAGGGAGACAAGCCCGCCGGGCTCGGTGTCCGTGCGGGCCGGCCTGGCTGCGGGGGTGCCGGGATCGGTGGTGGTGGCGCGGGTATGTCCGTCGGGCAGGCACTGCCAGTGGGCCTCGTCCACGATGCGGGCGCCGCGGCCGACCGCGCGTGGGTGGACAGCCAGCAGCGTGATGCCCTGCGCGTCGGGCACCGTGGAATGCAGTGCGACCGTGGCCGCCGACGCCCTGACCTCGACCAACTGCCGGTGGCGGACCTTGACGGCGGGCACCGAGTACAAGTTGGCGTCGAAAGCGACCAGGCAGTCCTTGGCCACGTGCCGCAGAAACCGGTCGGCGACAACGTAGGGGCGAGCGGGCACCGGCCGCAGCGCGGCATGATCCCGCCCGGCCCGCACGCCGATCACTTCGCCGTGGGTGCGGTGGGTGCGGGCCCGGCGCTGGGGGACCCAGGCCATGAACGCCCCGTCCAGATCGTCCAGGCCCGAGAAGGCCCGGCCGGCCAGCACATGATCACGGACGATGGTCACCTGACGCTCGACCCGGCCCTTGCCGGTGGGCCGGTAGGCGGCCAGTACGTCGATGTCGAAGTCGTAGTGCCCGGCGAACGCGACGGCCTCCGGATGCAAGGGGACCGCCTCGCCGGGTGCGACATGACGGCGGACCACGGTCTTGGTCCGGTCGTAGACGATCACCCCGGGCACCCCGCCGTAGTGCGCGAACGCCCGGCGGTGGCACTCCCAGAACGCCGCCAGGTTCTGGCTGGTGGTGAAGCAGCAGAACGGATCCCGAGAATAAGACAGGACCATGTGGAAGGAGTAGACCTTCGGGATCCCGACATGGGCCAGGATGCCGCCCTCATCGCCCCAGTCGACCTGGGCCTGGGCGCCGGGCACCACTTCGAAGCGGCGGTGCAGCCGGGCCAGCTCGCGCGGGGTGTATCCGAGCTCCTCCGCAATCCTGGGGCGGGCCTGCTGCACATACATCTTGACGCGCTGGTAGTGGTGCGGGAAGTCATACTGCTCGACGAGACGCTCATGGATCACCGCGGCCTTCAGCAGCACCTCGGCCCGCAGCCAGGCATCGATCACATGCGCCCACGGCTTGATCACCTGGTTGCCCAGATCCGACCGCGGCGCCGGAGCCGGAGGCTCAGGAGGCCCGTCGCTCTCCAGGTACTTCTTGACCGTCCGCCAGTTCAGGCCAGTCTCCCGGGCAATCTCCGAGATGCTCGCACCCGCCTCATGCAGAGCCCGGAAACGCCGCAGTTCCAGCCACCGCTCCGGTTCCAGCAACATCCGGCAGGCCCTCCTCGACGCTTCATACGGTCAGCGCCAGACTCCTCTCAGCACGCCAGACCCCACCCCGACACGCCGGTTTACCTCTGCAGATCAACCCGTACGCACCTCTGCACCAGAGCCCGTACGCCGACACTCCGAGGCCAGACCGTTCACCTGGACCGCAACTGCCGAAGAGATCCTGACGAAGGTCCGACTCGTCCAGACCAACGTCAAGAAACTCGTCGCAAACAACTCAAAGTGATGCAAACGGAATCACGAGACACTAGTGTTTCGTGATTCCGTCAGCATTACTTGATCTTGTGTGACAGGGTCTCTTGGTGTGGAGATCTCCGTGGAACAGGCCGCCGAGTTGCGGGAGTTGTTGAACAGCCGGGACGTTCCTGCGGACATCGCTACGCGGGGCCGGATCGTGCTGTGGTCGAGCGAGGGGCGCCGGCGCAAGGACATTGCCGAGCTGCTCGGGGTGTCGCTGCCGACCGTGGACCGCTGGAAGACGCGCTATGCCGAGCACGGACTGGCCGGGCTGGAAGGGGAGCGTCCCGGTGGCGCACGGGAACAGGTACCGGCGCGGGTGCGGTCCCGAGTGATTGCGCTGACGCGCATGACGCCGCCGGACGGCACGGGGCTTTCGCACTGGTCCACACGGGAGTTGGCGAAGTACCTGGAGCGAACCGAGAACATCACCGTGTCCTGGCACTACATCGCGCGCGTCTGGCGCGAGGAAAGCCTGAAGCCGCACCGGTCCGGCACCTTCAAGATTTCCAAAGATCCCGCGTTCGCGGAGAAGGTGGCCGACGTGATCGGCCTGTATCTGGCCCCGCCGGGCGGCGCGGTGGTCCTCTCGATCGACGAGAAGACGCAGATCCAGGCGCTGGACCGGACCCAGCCGGTGCTGCCGGTCGCCTTCGCGGCGAGCGAGAAGCGCACCGCCGACTACGTCCGGCACGGCACCACGAACCTGTTCGCCGCCCTGAACGTCACCACTGGTGAAGTGCTCGGCGAGTGCAGGCCGACCCGGAACGGCAAGGATTTCCTGGCCTTCTTGAAGAAGGCGGTGAAACCGCACGCCGGGAAGGACATCCATGTCGTCCTGGACAACCTCTCGACGCACACCGCCCCGGAGGTCAAGGAGTGGCTAGTCAAGAACCCGCACGTCCACTTCCATTTCACTCCCGTCGGCTCCTCGTGGCTGAACCAGATCGAGATCTGGTTCGGAATCCTGACCCGGCAGTCCATCCGCCGCGGCACGTTCTCCAGCGTCAACGTCCTGATCAAACAGATCCGCGACTACATCAACTCCTGGAACACGACAGCGAAACCGTTCACTTGGACCGCGACCGCCGGCGAGGTCCTCGCGAAGGTCCGACTCGTCGCGACCAACGTGAAGAAACTCGTTAATAACAACTCGAACTGACATGAACAGGATCACGAGACACTAGTAGACCGTCGCAGCTAATTTTTGGGATAGAGGTGGCGCAGTTTGATGCGTGCGTCGTGGGTGGTGAACTGCCAGTCGACCTGACGTTGGTCGGTGTTGGTGGCGTTCTGCCAGGCTGAGAGTTCGGTGTTGAGGTTGTCGAGGTTGCTGATCCGGCGGTCGAGGCATTGCCGGGTCAGCGCGGAGAGTTCGATCTCGGCGATGTTGAGCCATGACCCGTGTTTGGGCGTGTGGTGGATCTCGAGGCGTTGGGCCAGGGCGAAGGCCTCTTCTGGTTCGAATGCCTCGTACAGTGAGGCGATGCCGTGGGTGTTGAGGTTGTCCATCACCAGCACCACGGCCTCGGCGTCGGGGTAGTCCACGCTCAGTAACTGTTTGACCTGGCCGGCCCAGTCGATCCGGGTCCGCTGGGACAGTGCCTGGACTCGACGCCATCCGCGCAGGGGTTCGGCCCACACGAAGATTGAGCACGTGCCGCGGCGGATGTACTCGCTGTCCTGGCAGGCGTCGTGACCAGGGCGGGCCGGGAGCGGGTCGCGGGCATGGTCGAGGAGTTGGTAGGGCTTCTCGTCCATGCACACCACGGGACGTGCCGGATCGTAGGGCCGGGCATAGATGGCCAGCACGTCTTCCATCCGGGCCGCGAACTCCGCGTTCGCTCGTGGTGGGATGGTCCAGCACTTTCTCAGGTGAGGACGCAGTTCCGTTTTTTTAAGACCCGCCCGATGGTGGAGTGGTCCAGGTCGGGGATGTCCTCGACCAGCGCGACGTGCTTCTCCAGCAGCCGCAGGGACCACCGGGTATAGCCCTGGGGTGGTTGTGAGCACGCCATCGCGATCAGCCGGGCTTCGACCTCACCGGTCACCGGCGAGGGCACCGGCGGGAGGTCGCGCTTCTTCCGAGCGATCGTGGCGTGCACATCGCCACCGGTCTCGGTGAAACGCTTGGCGACCAGCCGCAACGTCTCACCGGAGACGCCGAGCCGGGCCGCGATCACCTCCTTGGTGTCCGCCTCACCCACCGAGCTGTCCAGCGCAAGCAGCACCCGCGCACGCATGATCATCGAGGCTCCACGAACACCTGTCGTGGTCACCCGGACCAACTCCTCACGATCCTGCGCGGTCAACCTGACCGGCCGCTTCTTCTGCGAACCCATGACAACAGTCCTGTCTGGCAAAGGGGAAGGAATCTGCCAGACACCAACCTCCCAACCAGACATGCCATAACTAAGTAGCGACACGCTACTAGCACCAATAATCAGCAAGGTCAGTGGCTGGACAATGATGCCGCGGCAGAGTTCTTGAAGGGGCTCCATATCGAAGGAGCCGGGCCCAGGTCGGTGCGCATTCCGGACGGACTGGGGCAGGTGATTATGCCGGATGGGAGTATCGTCCAAGCGCGGGCAGCTACCATCATCCCGAGTCCAAATGGGCTGTACAAGACGGGATTCCCGATCATTGGCCCGAACTAGGAGGCTGGAGAGATGAGCTGCTCTGTGTCGTTCAATCCGGCCGTGCTGTCTGGCGCTATGGGTCCTGCTTCGGCGAGTCTGGAGTCGGGTGACGATTACGAAACCCTCGTTATGGAGGCGTGTAGCGCCCTCTCCGATGCTGGAGGCAGCAAATTCCACATCGGCGGCTTCGGGAGTGATGAGTGGCCGCTCGATGTCGCGTATGACTTGTCTGCCTTCATGGAGCAGCTCCCGTCGCTTCTGGTGGGTGTGCGCGACCGTCGCGAAGTCGAGGTGGATCTCTACTCGCAGGGTATCGAGAGGACTTTGACTTTCCGCCCAAGCGGGGATCTCGTGATGATTCACTGCGAGTCGCGGACCAATTGGGTTCCAAACCCAGAGCACGAGAGCATTGCGCAGAGTGAGCTAGTGTCTCGTGATCCTGTTCATGTCAGTTCGAGTTGTTATTAACGAGTTTCTTCACGTTGGTCGCGACGAGTCGGACCTTCGCGAGGACCTCGCCGGCGGTCGCGGTCCAAGTGAACGGTTTCGCTGTCGTGTTCCAGGAGTTGATGTAGTCGCGGATCTGTTTGATCAGGACGTTGACGCTGGAGAACGTGCCGCGGCGGATGGACTGCCGGGTCAGGATTCCGAACCAGATCTCGATCTGGTTCAGCCACGAGGAGCCGACGGGAGTGAAATGGAAGTGGACGTGCGGGTTCTTGACTAGCCACTCCTTGACCTCCGGGGCGGTGTGCGTCGAGAGGTTGTCCAGGACGACATGGATGTCCTTCCCGGCGTGCGGTTTCACCGCCTTCTTCAAGAAGGCCAGGAAATCCTTGCCGTTCCGGGTCGGCCTGCACTCGCCGAGCACTTCACCAGTGGTGACGTTCAGGGCGGCGAACAGGTTCGTGGTGCCGTGCCGGACGTAGTCGGCGGTGCGCTTCTCGCTCGCCGCGAAGGCGACCGGCAGCACCGGCTGGGTCCGGTCCAGCGCCTGGATCTGCGTCTTCTCGTCGATCGAGAGGACCACCGCGCCGCCCGGCGGGGCCAGATACAGGCCGATCACGTCGGCCACCTTCTCCGCGAACGCGGGATCTTTGGAAATCTTGAAGGTGCCGGACCGGTGCGGCTTCAGGCTTTCCTCGCGCCAGACGCGCGCGATGTAGTGCCAGGACACGGTGATGTTCTCGGTTCGCTCCAGGTACTTCGCCAACTCCCGTGTGGACCAGTGCGAAAGCCCCGTGCCGTCCGGCGGCGTCATGCGCGTCAGCGCAATCACTCGGGACCGCACCCGCGCCGGTACCTGTTCCCGTGCGCCACCGGGACGCTCCCCTTCCAGCCCGGCCAGTCCGTGCTCGGCATAGCGCGTCTTCCAGCGGTCCACGGTCGGCAGCGACACCCCGAGCAGCTCGGCAATGTCCTTGCGCCGGCGCCCCTCGCTCGACCACAGCACGATCCGGCCCCGCGTAGCGATGTCCGCAGGAACGTCCCGGCTGTTCAACAACTCCCGCAACTCGGCGGCCTGTTCCACGGAGATCTCCACACCAAGAGACCCTGTCACACAAGATCAAGTAATGCTGACGGAATCACGAAACACTAGTGTCTCGTGATTCCGTTTGCATCACTTTGAGTTGTTTGCGACGAGTTTCTTGACGTTGGTCTGGACGAGTCGGACCTTCGTCAGGATCTCTTCGGCAGTTGCGGTCCAGGTGAACGGTCTGGCCTCGGAGTTCCAGGAGTCGATGTAGTCACGGATCTGCTTGATCAGGACGTTCACGCTGGAGAACGTGCCGCGGCGGATCGACTGGCGGGTCAGTATTCCGAACCAGGTCTCGATTTGGTTGATCCAGGAAGACCCGACGGGGGTGAAGTGGAAGTGGACGTGCGGATTACTCGCCAGCCATGCCTTCACCTCCGGCGTGGTGTGGGTGGAGAGGTTGTCCAGAACGACGTGGATCTCCTTGCCCGCGTGCGGTTTCACCGCCTTCTTCAGGAAGGCCAGGAAGTTCTTGCCGTTCCGGCTCGGCTTGCACTCGCCGATGACTTCGCCGGTGCCGACGTTGAGTGCGGCGAACAGGTTCGTGGTGCCGTGCCGGACGTAGTCGTGCGTGCGTTTCTCGGTGGCCGCGAAGGTGACGGGCAGCACCGGCTGGGTCCGGTCCAGCGCCTGGACCTGCGTTTTCTCGTCGATGGACAGCACGACCGCGCCGCCCGGCGGAGCGAGGTAGAGGCCGACGACATCGGCGACCTTGTCCGCGAACGCAGGGTCCTTCGAAATCTTGAAGGTGCCATTGCGGTGCGGCTTGAGATTCTCCTCGCGCCAGATCCGCGCAACGTAGTGCCAGGACACGGTGACGTTCTCGGTCCGCTTCAGATACTTCGCCAGCTCGCGTGTGGACCAATGCGAAAGACCGGTGACGGCCGGCGGCGTCATGCGCGTCAGCGCGATCACCCGAGCTCGAATCCGCGCCGGAACCTGCTCCCGGGCCCCGCCGGGCCGGTCGCCTTCCAGGCCGGCCAGCCCGTGCTCGGCATAACGGGTCTTCCAGCGGTCCACGGTCGGCAGTGACACCCCGAGCAGCTCGGCAATGTCCTTGCGCCGACGTCCCTCGCCCGACCACAGGACGATCCGGGCCCGCATGGCTATATCCGCGGGCACGTCCCGACTGTTGACCAAATCCCGCAACTCGGCGGCCTGTTCCACAGAGAGCTCCATGCCAAGAGAACGAGCCACGCGAGATCAAGTAACGCTGACGGAATCACGAGACACTAGTCGCGATGCTCTCGAAGTTGGCCGAGGACTTCGCCAGAGGGTTGAAGGCGATCAATTCCGAACTGTCGGAGGTCGCACCATTCGAACGTTGGCTGGAGGGTGAGGTGTAGCCTCGCTGCCCGATCCCGCTACCGTTCCTAAACAGTGTCCAGGAGTGAGCCTTGTACCCACGTCCCGGAACTGCGCGCATCCCGAACGGTTTTGGATGCGCTGGTCCCCCGCGTTCTCGTTGTCCCTGTCCGGTGACGCGCATCGTGTGCACGCTCCGCAGGGTCATTGCATGATCGAGATCTGTCTGGGTTCGTCACGTGAGACCGAGGGCTCGTAGGGGCCGGTGGTAGTCGCGGCCGGTGTGGCGGAGGGCGGCGGCGATGTTGGTCTGGCCGTCCTGGCGGAAGACGCTGATGGCGAGGTTGCGCAGGGAGGCCATGGCGCGGGGCAGGGTGCCGGTGCGGACCTTGGAGTCGTCCTCGCGGAACGTGCGGTCCCGCACGTGGTGCAGGAGGTTCTCGATACCCCAGTGGCCTCTGATCCAGGTGGCGAGCTCGGTGCAGGTGGCGTCGAAGACGCTCAGGCTGGTGATCAGGTAGACGCGCTCGATGGTCAGCTTCCTGGTGCTCAAGTCGCGTCGCCACCGTACGACTTGGATCGCCTGGCGGGCGCCGGGGTAGTCGAGGTGGCTGAACGCGGCGACCTTGAGCCGGCGGATCTCGTCGCGGTGGTGGGCGTGGTCGCGAGCGCGGTGCCCGAGCGGGATGTCCCGCCAGGGCAGCTTCCTGACCTGGGCGTACAGGCCCGGATGGTTCTTCTTCACGACGGCCACGTAGTGCGCGCCGCGACTGGTCAGATAGGCCCCGTGGTCGTGCTGGGTGTGCAGGGCGTCGGCGGTCACCACCGTGTTCTCCAGCTCGAGACCGTCCAGCAACGGCGCGAAGGAGGGGATCTCGTTGCTCTTGGAAGCGACCTGCCGCTGGGCCAGGACCACGCCGTGGTGGTCCATCGCCGCCAGCAGCTGGATCGCCGCGGCCGTTGCGGTTCGCGATCCGCGGACCACCTTGCCGTCGACCGCGATCACCCGTCGCACCGGCCGTTTCTCCGCCTCCGGCTCGACCGGGGGCGGCGTTCTGGCCTGCAGATACGCGCTGATCGCCGCGTCCAGCGCGTCACCGTCCACACGCTGCAGCAGGCGGCGCACGGTTGCGGCGTGCGGCACCGGCCGCAGACCGGTAAGTGGATCGGCAGCGAAGCCGAGGACGCCCAGCACATGTTGCGGGGCATCCGTGATCCACTCGCTGATCGCGATGAGCGAGCGAGCGCCGGTCAGCACCGCCGAGACGGCTGCGCACAGCAACGCGAGGGCCGGATATCGCAGTCCTCGCGCATCGCGGGGATCGGTAACCAGGATCAGGAATCGCCGCAGGTCAGCGACATCGCTTGAGGTGAGGGGATCAGTCGGGGAGCCCAGTTGCTCCAGTGCGGAAGGGATGGGCGATGATGTTCGGGCAGGCACGGTCTCGCTCGGTTCTCATGGGTCTCGACAACCACATGATCACCAGCACCGTGCCTGCTCTGCTCTCCCGGGCCCCTTGCCCCACAACGGACATGACGCCACGTCACTCACGAGACCGGCGAACCGGACCAATCCCAATCACGCAATGCCCCTGGCACGCTCCGCGACGGGGCGGCGGGTTTCCTCACGCCCTCGGTCACCATGATCGGCCTGGAGGGTCCGATGCCCAGCACCATCACTCTGGTGATGCTGGGGCGGTGCCGTCCGTCGCCGGATCGGGTGCCCGAGGGCGCGTCTGCCAATGGCCACCGAGGCGGCGTCATGGCGAGTCATGCTGCGAGTCTTGCTGATCAGGGGCTTGCGCCAGTGCTGGTCGCCCCACATCGAGGTGTATGCCGGGTCGACGGCGACGATCGCGATGCCGTGTTCGGCGGCCATGGAGACGATGCGGGCCTTGAGCTTGCCGGTGGGCATACCGGAGATGAGTTGCCGGAACCGCTTCTTGCGGCCGTGCTTCTCGCGGGTCTTCTCGGCGGCGAAGTCCAGGTTTTCGATGCCGATCGCCTGCGCGCCGGTCTGCTTGGTCCAGTGCAGGAGGCGGGTGAGGGCGTGCCGGATCTGGGCGTCGCGGTGGTCGGCGGTGCCGGACAGGTCGTAGTGGAAGCGGCGCGGGTCGCCGACCGGGTTGCCGTGCCGGTCGAGCCGGTAGGCGGCGAAGTGGTCGGCGTTCGTGTCGACGCCGACCATGCCCTTGGCGCGGGCGGTGGCCGGCGGCATCGTCTGCACGGCGGGCCTGGTCCACGAAGCGGTGAGATACCAGCGGCCCCGCTCAACGTGGTAGTGGATGCGGTAGGCGACGGCACGGTTGGCCTCGGTGCGGTCGCGCCACTCGTCCCCACGGTGCGCGAACGCGACCTTGGAGGCAAGAACGTACCGGCCATGCTTACTGTTGGCCAGGCGGGCGAGCGGGGCGGGCATCTTGATCGACACTTCGCCGTCAGGAGTGACGCGGATCGTCTCGTTCCCGAAGCGTTTTCCGGACTCGCCGTCCGCGGCGAGGAACCAGCGCCCAGCCTCCCAACGCTGACGCCACTCGCGCTCGGTGAGCTGCGCGGCCTGAAGGTTGTGCCGGTTCTTGAGCAGCCGCCGGCCGCCGCGAACGACACGGACATGTCCGGTCTTCCAGTCGTCGCGGGCCACGTCGAGGCGGTGTTCCAGGGTGGCCAGGCGGCGGGACTTGTGGAACCACTCGCCCTTGGACCGGTACCCGCCCGGCCCCCGCTTGCTGCCTTTCTCCCCGATCGGGAGGGACAGGCGGTGTCGCAGCGTGCGGATACCGGCCTCAAGGTTCTGGACATGGGCGAGCAGGCAGCGTCGGGCCAGGCCGTACTGGTCATGCGTGGCCTTCGTGATCGCACCCGCGATGCGCGACGACGACTGCTCGGTCAGGTCACGCTTGCGGGATGCCCACGCGTCGTTGTCGTGCTTGTGCCCGGCTTCGCAACGGGCCTTGAGGTCGAGGGAGGCCAGGCGGCCCTGGTGCTCGCCGACCAGACGCAACACCTTCTCGTCCTTTGGTGTGAGGTGCTTGAGGCGGTCGCGTAACGCCACACCGGACGGGCCGACAGCAACGAACGGCGGGTCGATGGTGCGGAGCTGCTTCTTGTCAGCCATCGGCAGCCGCCGCTTCCAGTGCCTTCCTGGCACGGTTCTTTGCACTGCGGCGGCCGTACAGGCGGGCACAGAACGAGGTCAGAACCTCCACCATGTCGCGCACCAGGTCGTCTTCGACCTCGCCGTCATCCAGCACAACGAGTCGACGGCCGGTTGCAGCCAGAGCGGCCTCAACGAGTTCGACGTTCATACGGCCCAACCGGTCTTTGTGCTCCACCACTACGGTGGTCACCGCCGGGTCGGCCAGCAGGCGACGGGCCTTGGCGCGGGCGCCGTTCATGCCCGAAGCGATCTCGGATTCGACGCGCACGACCTTATGCCCGGCCTTCGCGGCCCATGCCGACAAGCGTGCGGTCTGCCGCTCCAGGTCGGCCTTCTGGTCATGGAAGGAGACACGGGCGTACAGGCCCACGCCACCGGTCACGGACGGTGAGGTGTTCGCGTCGATGTTCACCAGGATCGTGCGCGGCCCCACTCGCTCCGCAGGGACCGGCAGCGTGCCCTCACGGAACCAGCGGTACGCAGTACGCGGGGCGACCCCCTGTGCGCGTGCCCATTCCGTCAGGTTCATACACCAGATCATACGACACTCCTGACACCTGAAGGACACTCATGGACACTTAGTCGAGAGCAGTTCCTGACCCCATCCCTGCGAACACCTGTACGCAGGAGTGCGTGGCAATGACGCGGTGGGTTTGGTCGTGGTGCCGATGCGCGGTCGGCGTTACCGGGGCCTCTGCTGGAGCGTCACAACGCCGGAATCGGTGCGTCGACAGGAGAAAGAGCTTGCTCGGCCCATATCGTCTTGCCGTCGCGGTCGTAGCGGGTGCCCCAACGGGAGGCGAGCTGGGCCACGAGGAACAGGCCGCGGCCGCCCTCGTCGCCGGTGCGCGCGCGGCGCAGATGCGGGGCGCTGAGACTGCCGTCGGAGACTTCGCAGATGAGGGCTGCGGCGTGGATGAGACGCAGGGCGATGGGACCGCGCGCGTGCCTGATGGCGTTCGTGACCAGCTCACTGACCATCAGTTCGGTGGTGAAAGTGAGTGGTTCCAAGCCCCAGGTGGCAAGCTGACGGGTAGTGAGATTGCGGGCGCGGGCGACCTGCGCGGGGTCGACCGGCAGTTCCCAGGAGACGACCCGGCCTGCTTCCAGTACGCGGGTGCGGGCAAGCAGCAGGGCAGCGTCATCGGATCGGTGCTCCGGCAGCAGGGAGGCCACTACGGCATCGCAGAGCTGTTCGAGCGGTCGGGTCGGGCCGGCCATGGTGCGGGACAGCCTGTCGAGCCCGGCGTCGACATCCCAGCCAGGCGCTTCGATGAGGCCGTCGGTGTAGAGCGCGAGGACAGAGCTGTCCGCGAGACGGCGTTCAGCGGTTTCGAAGGGGAGACCGCCCAGCCCCAGGGGCGGGCCGGGCGGGATGTCGTCGAGGATCTCCACCGCACCATCGGGCTGCACCAGGACGGGTGGGGGATGACCGGCGCGCGCGAACGCGCAGATGCGGGAGATGGGGTCGTAGACGGAGTACAGACACGTGGCTCCCTCGCAGTCGGGATCCTCCTCGATGAGACGGATGACGAGGTCGTCGAGCTGGGTGAGGACCTCGTCGGGAGGGAGGTCGAGGTCGGCCAGTGTGTGGACAGCGGTGCGCAGCCGTCCCATGACGGCCGCCGCGTGCAGGCCGTGGCCGGTGACGTCTCCGACGACCAGGGCGACGCGGGCTCCCGACAGGGGCAGGACGTCGAACCAGTCCCCGCCCGCTCCGGCGTGGGCGGCGGCGGGCTGATACCGGTGGGCGGTCTCGACGGCGGGGTAATCGGGTAGATCGTGCGGCAGCAGGCTGTGCTGCAGGGCCAGGGCGGTGTTGTGCTCGCGGGTGTAGCGGCGGGCGTTGTCGATGCATACCGCGGCGCGGGACGAAAAGTCCTCGGCGAGGGACAGGTCCCCTTCGTCGTAGGGCCGAGGATCCTGGTTGCGGCCGAAGGTGGCTACACCCAGCGTGATGCCGCGAGCCCGCAGCGGCACCACCATGTACGAGTGGAAACGGAACCTGCGGATTTTCTCGGCCCGCCGGGAGTCATGGGCGAACCACTCGTCGGCGTCCAGTTTCCGCACCAGAACCGATTGCCCGGTGGCCAGGCTCCGGACCTGTGGCGTGCCCGGGTGGAACGCCACTGTCTCGCCCACCACGAACACGGCCTCCGGGGCGTGCTCGCGGATGGAGCGGAGTCCCGATCGGCGGGCACGCACCTCCCCTGCCACCGGCCCGGGGGCCGGTTCCTCGCCCCGCACCGTTGCCTCCAGCAGGTCGATGGCGACGAAGTCCGCGAGCCCGGGAACGGCCGCGTCAGCCAGTTCCTGCGCCGTGCGCATCACGTCCAGCGTGGTGCCGATGCGCACGCCGGCCTCGGTCAGCAGCGCCAGCCGCTGCTGGGCCTGATAGCCGTCGGTGATGTCGACGTACGTCTGGCACATTCCCAGGACGCGGCCGGCCGGGTCTGTCAGCCGGAAGGAGGAGGCGGAAAACACGTGCTCGCGTTCCGGATCGGACGGAAGGCGGCTGTGCACCTGGAAGTCGACGACCGGCTCGCCGGTGTCCCGCACCCGGCTCAGGACCCGGTCGATCGTCGGGGCCGAGTCCGGTGAGTCATCGCCGATGCGACGGCCGATGAGCCGCTCGGCGGGCAGGTCGGTCATGCGCTCCGTCGCGGCGTTCACCCACAGGTACCGCAGCTCGGTGTCCATGACGGTCACCGGGATCGGGGACTGGCTGAAGAGCGCCTCCAGGATCGCGCGGTCGACCTCCTCCCGCTCCACCGCCCGCGCGTCGGCGGCCCTGACGGACCAGCCGGCCTGGCCCTCCTTGCTGAGCAGCGGCCGCACGCGCACCGCCACCGACACCTCGTGCCCATCGCGGTGCCTCATGCCCAGTACGCCGTCCCAGCTCTGCCCGGCTGTATGCCGTACCTGGGCAGCCACCGCCGCTTCCCGGTCCTCCCGGGCGGTCAGCAGATCCACCGCCGGCTTTCCGCAGACGTCTTCCGCGGGGTATCCAAGAAGTGCTTCCGCCTGCGGGCTCCACAGGAAGATCGCGCCGTTGCCCGCCACGTATGCGACGGCCATGCACGCCCCCGACAGCGGGTCTCCCGACCCTGCGACGAGGCCCCCGGAATCCTTGGGTACGCGCACCGGCACCACCTCGTCCCAGGCCTCTCCCTGCCCATGATAAAGACCGGGGTGGTACCCGACTCCTTGAGCGCGCCGTGCCCGAGTGGAACGTCGGACAGGAGCTCGTGCGGCGGTGCACCCCAGCCGGCACGGCCGACCGCGCCCGGACGCTGTCCGGGACGTACAGATGCATCCTCGGATCATTGCCGAAGGGCGTCACCTCCGTCGGCGTGGCCGCCAGGGGGCGCGGCGACGGCGAGGAGGAACCGCCGGCAGCAGGGGCAGTACGGCTTTGCGGACGTGGTGTGTCAGTGCGGCATGTCGGACAGAGCCGTGGCGATGGTGGTGACCTGCGCAGGTTCGACCACCATCAGGAGCACGGTTCCTCCATGCACATCGGCCTCGGCCACCGGGCGGAAGCCCCCGGCGGCGTACTGCTCCTGAGCAGCGGTGTCCTCGATGGCGGGCGCCGTCATGATGCGGCGGCAGGACGGATCGGCGGCGAAGAGAGCGGCGACCAGGGAGTCGAGCAACGCGGTGGTGTCCGGGCCGTCGGCGGCAGACGGGGGCTGCGGCGCCGTGGTGACGAGCTCCAGCAGCAGATCGTGTGCGCCTACCGGGTAGCAGCCGCGCAGCGGATGGTGCAGCACCCGATGGATCGTCACGCGCACGACCGGCGGCCCGTCGTGGCCGGTGCGTGCGGTGTACGCGCGGACGGTGCCTGCCGGGGCCGGGCCGAACGGGGCGGCGTCGGAAACGGGCTTGGACTCGGTGGGGCGCAGTGACCATCCGGCGATGTGACCGGGGAGCGCCGGTACGGGCAGCGGGCGGTGGCCGACGGTGGTGAGTGTCATGGGCGCGACCCTTCGTGATGGGGGATCCCGGCGTGCGGTGGGCCCGGGACGGCCCCGGGCCGGGGGAGATACCCGCCCGTCCCTTGGTCGGGGGAGACGGGCGGGCCGTGGCCCGGGGGAGGAGGAGTCCGGGCCGGTCGGTGGGTGCCGGGGGGACGGATCAGGCGCCGGTCGGCCCGGCCTGGTGGGTGACGATGTCCCGTACCTGGCCCTTGACCAGCTTGCCGCTTGCGTTGCGCGGCAGTTCGGGGGCGAGGACCACGCGCGTGGGCAGCTTCTAGCGGGCGAGCCGGCCGGAACCGAAGTCGCGTACTTCCTGGAGCGTCGGCTCGACCCCCGGCTCGCAGGTGAGTACGGCGACGACGGTCTCGCCCCACTTCGGGTCGGGGATGCCGACGACCGCCACCTCGTGGACTCCGGGGAAGGAGCTCAGGACCCGCTCGACCTCGGCGGGATAGACGTTCTCCCCGCCGCTGATGATCATGTCCTTGAGCCGGTCGACGACGTAGTAGTGGCCGTCCTCGTCGCGGTAGCCGATGTCGCCGCTGTGGAACCAGCCCGCGTCGTCGAAAGCCTCCCGGGTCGCCTGCTGGTCGTTCCAGTAGCCGGCGACGACATTGGGACCGCGCACGCAGATCTCACCGCGCACTTGGGGCTCGTCGATGACGCCGCCCCCGCCCGGGACCATCAGACAGACCTCGGTGTACGGCATCGGCAGACCGGCCGAACCGGTCTTCTCCAGGGTTCGCGCGGCCGGCAGATATGTGGCGAACGGTGCCGTCTCGGTGAGCCCCCACGCCTGCTGCAGCAGCACCCCGTGCGACTCCGCGTAGTCCCGGATGAGCTGGGGAGGTACGGCGGCGCCCGCCACGATCACCGCGCGCAGCGCCGACAGATCGGCTTCCCGGAACCCAGGTGCACGGGTGAGCGCCGCGAACATGGCGGGGACCGCGAAGATGCTGGTGACCCGGTGCGCCGCCAGGTCGGCCAGGCACTGCTCGGGGTCGAAGGAGCGGCGTACGACGACGCCGCCGCGGGTCAGGGTGCGCAGTGTGAGGGCGTTGAGCCCGCCGATGTGGAAGAGCGGGGCGACGGCCAGGTTCACGTCGCCGGGACGGGTGTCGACCATGGTGTCGACGTTCACCGCGTTCCACCACAGATTGCCGTGGGTGAGCATGACGCCCTTGGGGCGGCCGGTGGTCCCGGACGTGTACATGAGTGCGGCCAGGTCGTCCTCCCCCACCGGCGCCGCCGCCGGCTGCGTCGTGTCGGTGGACAGCACCTCGGACAGCGGGGTCCACACCGCGGGCGGGGCAGGGGCCGCGGGGCAGGACGGATCGGTGTCGACGAGCACGGGCCGGCGGACCGGGACCTCGGCGAGGATCGACTCCGCCAAGGACCGGTGGCTCTCCTCGGCGATCAGCGTATGGGTGCCCGAGTCGGTGAGGATGTGCCGCACCTCGTCCGCGGCCAGCCGATGGTTGACCGGTACGAAGACCGCGCCGAGGTGGCTGGCGGCCAGCAGGGTTTCGAGCAGCGTGGCGCTGTTGAGACCCAGGAATGCCACCCGGTCGCCGCGCCGCAGACCGCGGGCGGCGAGCCCGGCGGCGAGCCGACTGGTGGTCGCGGCGAGTTCGCCCGCCGTGATGGTCCGGCCCTCGTAGACGAGGGCCGGGGCGGCTGAGTCGTACCGTGCTCTGCGCTGCACGGCGGCAGCAGGACTGATGTCGACCATGACCCGAGCGGCTCCTTCGGTGGCTGTCGGCGGGGGCGTGAAGGGGGAGAGCGGTGCGGCGGCCGGTCAGAGATCGGCGCCGCCGGCCGCGGTGCGGAATCCGCGTACGGCTATGCCGCCGTCCACGGGGACCACGGCGCCGGTGATGTTGCCGCTGTTGCGGCGTGAAGCCAGGAGAACGTACGCCCCGGTGAAGTCCTCCGGTTCCACGCTCGCTTCGTACAGCGGCACGTGCGGACGTTCGCCCGCGGCCTCGGCACGGGCGAACGACACCTCGATCCTGCGCTCGCCCAGACCGAGACTCTCCGGGCCGCGCAGCTGGGTGCGCATGCCGCCGCAGGCGACACCGTTGACACGGACCTTGGGGGCGAGTTCGTACGCGAACTCCCGTACCAGACCGAGGCAGGCGTGCTTGCTCGCCGTGTAGACGGGACCGCCGCCGTTGGTGTGGAAGGAGGAGTTGGACAGGGTCATGATGATGCTGCCTCGGGTCGCGACCAGCTCGCGCCAGGCTGCCTCCACGGCGAGCAGATAGCCCTTGACGTTGACGGCGAAGACTTCGTCGAACGCCTCTGCCAGTTCCTCGCCGGTCAGCCGGGTGAGACTGCGGTGGTAGTCCCAGATCCCGGCGTTGGGAACCAGGATGTCGAGCTTTCCGAACCGCTCGACGGCTCCGGCGACCGCCGCGTGCAGGTCCTTCGTCGACTGAGTCGATGGCCCAACTGCGCACCATAGCCCAGCCGTTCGTCGCCGTTGGACCCACAGGTGTGGCCATACGTGACCGGCTCAAGCACCTCACATCCCAGGACGAGATGGTGCTGCGCGCGGTCGGTGAGCATCAGGGTGCGCTTGCTTCTCGTGATCTCAAGGCCCGGTGTGCGGACGGACACGATCACAGCGCTCAGACGTGGGCGGCACGCAAACGGGAGCTGACGGCACTGTCGTCGTCGCGGATCGCCGGTGCGATCACCAAGGCCACGCACGATCAGTGGGCACTGGCCCGCCGTTGCCAGGCAGCGTACATCCAGAAACTGGAAGCCGGGATCAAGACGCTGCGGCACCGCTTGTCCCTCCCGATCGGGGAGCCCGGAACGAAGCGGGCCGCGGGCGGCTACCGCAGGTTCGGCCGGTCACCGCGACGCGCAGCTCCGCCACGCGCTGACCCGGTTGATCAACTGGGCGGTGCGTGTCGGGGTCGCCGCGATCGGTATCGAAGACCTCGACTTCACCACCGAGAAGACCCGCGAGAAACACGGCCGCCGCAAGAGGTTCCGGCAGCTCATCTCCGGCATCCCGACCGGCAGGCTCAAGGCCCGGCTCGTCCCCATGGCCGCCGAACACGGCCTGAGCATTGTCGCGGTCGACCCCGCCTACACCAGCCTGTGGGGTGCCCAGCACTGGCAGAAACCGCTGGCCACCCCACGCCGAAAGATGTCCCGTCACGATGCCGCCGGCATCGCGATCGGCCGACGCGCCCTTGGACACCCGATCCGGGATGAGGTATCCCCTGCTCAAACGTAGTTGAGAGCTTGGGGAAGGACGGCACCGCCCCCACACGACCGGAGCGATCGTGCGGGGCATCGGACCGTCCAGGCCGGACAAGGTCACCGGGGGCGTGAGGGAACCCGCCCACCCACAACGGACCGCACCCCTGGAGGACCGTCGCCGAGCGGGACGCGAAAGCGGGGGACCCAGCACATCCAACACCGTTCGGGATGCGCCCAGTACGCAGCAGTGGGTCCAGGACTCACTTACGCACACTGGCTAGGAACGGTTGGGCCGAACGGCAGCCAGCCGCCGCCACGCTGCCGAGTTCCAGCCGAAGCGACCGGGACGGCTGCGGACGGTGCGCTCCATCTGCGTTCTGGTCCTGCGCCTGGCGCGGGAGAATCCCAGTTGGGGATATCGCCGACTCCACGGCGAACTGATGGTCCTCGGCGTGAAGGTGGCCGCCTCCACCGTACGGGAGATCTTGAACGAGGCCGGGGTCGCCCCCTCGCCCGAACGGAGTTCGAGTACTGGGCGGACTTCGTGCGCTCGCAGGCCGAGGCCCTGCTGGCGTGCGACTTCCTGGAGACGGTCACCTTGTCCGGGGCGCGGCTGTTCGTGTTCGCGGTGATCGAGCACGGCAGTCGCCGGATCCGCATCATGGGTGCGACTGCGCACCATGATGCTCTTCTCCGGTCGCTGTTCTCCCTTGCGGGTTGGGCCGGTCGTGAGCAGCCGCCGACCGGTTCGGCGGAGCTGCTCAGGAAAGGCGACACCGGACTGGGCAGGCTGCATGAGCGTGCGGGTGCTGAGTGACAGTGCGTCAACGCGCTTGCTGGCGGCTTTATTCCGCCGTCGCTATCGGACGCAAACTGATCGGCACCGTGCCCGATGACATCACCTGCGAGCCCGGCCACGGGCGGACCAACCGGTGGACCACCGCCATCGACGACGGCATCGGCCTGCCTTACGGCCACCTGACGGGCAGTCATCCGCCGTGATGTGACCGACCTGGCCGGACGGCCGATCAGCAAGCAGGTCGCGATCGTCGTCACCAGTCGTGCCCACCTGTCGGCCGCCGAGATCTCCGCCCGTGCCGGGATCTCGAGCATCGCCCCGCGACACCGTCTGGCGTGAAGACGACCACGATTCGACATTCGTCGGGCTGGCGCTGGGATCGTCCCGACATTCAGCCGATGACGGGGTTGTGCCGCCGGTCGTAAAGTCCGCGCGAACCTGTCGTCCGGCAGAAGGGGCGAGCAAATTCTCGTGCACCGTGTCCTGTCGAAACCCTCGTGTCCCCGAGCGCCACCTCGGGGCTGGAAAGTGCCGACCCCGTCCGGTTGATCCAGCTTCTGGAAGCACGGTAATGAACATATTCTCGCGTTTCGTTATCGCATGAGGAGTGGCGAGGGCCACGATTCGTGAGCACGTGCTGGAATTTGCCTCGGACTATGGCGGCGACGGAAAGACCGAAATGATCGCGGCCGAAATCATCCGGCCGAAAAGCTCCCCGTGATCACGACGCCAGTCAGTACTAAAGCACGCTGGGCCGCGGAAACGAGTCGCGGCTGAAGAAGTACGACTGAGCCGAGATCTGCCTGATTAGGAATTCACGATTCGGGTTTGCATGCATCCCGTAGGAGAGGTGTACGTGTCTCATCCCCCCGCCGCGCGGCCATCGCGCCGCAGATCACGTCCGGTCGCGTTGACCACGACTGCCGGACGCGTCTGCGCGCTGATCGTGGCGCTCGCCGTCGCCGCACTCACGGTGATCGCTTTACCGGCCGCGGCCTCCGCCTCCGCCTCCACCACATCCGCCAACGATCCTGTCCCGACCACGAAGGCCGCCAGCCCCACCTCGCCTGGCCGGCACCCCACCAATCGGGTGTGCGCCACGCCGTCAAAAGCCGGCGAGATGTCCTGCCTTGCCATGGTCCGCGCCGATGTCGCCGCGGTGAAGGGCGTGCAGTCCGATGCCGCTCCCACCGGTTTCGGTCCGGCAGACCTGCAGAGCGCGTACAACCTGCCCGCCGCCGGCTCCACGGAGACGGTCGCGATCGTCGACGCGTTCGACAACCCGAACGCCGAGGCGGACCTGGCCGTTTACCGTCAGCAGTACGGGCTGCCGCCGTGCACCACGGCCAACGGCTGCTTCAAGAAGATCGACCAGCGCGGCGGCACGGACTATCCGTCACCGAACTCCGGGTGGGCCGCGGAGATCGCACTGGACGTCGACATGGTCAGCGCGACATGCCCGACCTGCAAGATCCTGCTGGTCGAGGCCGACGACAGCTACATGACCAACCTCGGCGCGGCCGTGAACCAGGCGGTCGCCCAGGGCGCCAAGTACGTCTCCAACAGCTACGGCGGCAACGAAGGTTCCGACGAGACCCAGGCCGACGACGCCTACTTCAACCACCCCGGTGTCGCGATCACCGTCAGCAGCGGCGACAACGGTTATGCGGTGGAGTATCCGGCCGCGTCGCCGTATGTGACGGCGGTCGGTGGCACCTCGCTGGTCAAGGACACCTCCACCAGCCGCGGTTGGGCCGAGAGCGCATGGAGTGGTGCGGGCAGTGGCTGCTCGCGGTTCGAGCCCAAGCCGTCGTTCCAGAAGGACACCGGCTGCGCGGGTCGTGCGGTCGCCGATGTGTCCGCGGTCGCGGACCCGAACACTGGTGTCGCGGTTTACAACAATGGCTGGCAGATCTTCGGCGGCACCAGCGCGTCCGCCCCGATCATCGCCTCGGTCTACGCGATGGCCGGGACGCCGGCGGCGGGTTCGGCGCCCAGCTCCTACCCGTACGCCCAGCCCTACGCGCTCAACGATGTGACGTCCGGAAGCAACGGAAGTTGCACGTCTGCGTACTTGTGCACCGCGGGGCCGGGGTATGACGGGCCGACCGGGCTCGGCACCCCGAACGGGGTCGCCGCGTTCCGCTCCGGGCCGCACGGCACTGTCAGCGGTACCGTCACCGACGGCACCGCTCCGCTGGCTTCGGCCCAGGTCACCGTGGGTGACGTCACGGCCACGACAGACGGGCAGGGGCACTACACCCTGATCGCTCCACCGGGAACCTATGACGTCAGCGCGAGCAAGTTCGGGTACGCCACCAAGACCGTGTCTGGTGTCGCGATCGCCGACGGCCAGACGGCGACCGAGAACTTCGCGTTGACGGCGAAGTCGCGCGTGAACGTCACCGGCACGGTCCATGACGGTTCCGGTCACGGCTGGCCGCTGTATGCGACCGTGCGGGTCAAGGGCGAGCCGACGGCGGTCGCCTACACCGACCCCAAGACGGGGAAGTACACGCTGAGTGTGCCCGCCGGGGACACCTACACCCTGCAGGTCGACCCGTTGTATCCGGGTTACCAGCGGAACTCTCAGGATGTGCAGGTGGGTTCGGCGGATGTGACGCATGACGTCAACGCGCTGGTCGACTGGACGACCTGCAGCACGGCCGGGTACGGCCTCCACTACACCGGCACCACCGAGTCGTTCGACGGCACCACAGCGCCGTCGGGCTGGACCGTTGACGACAAGGTCGGCAACGGCCAGACCTGGGTGTTCAACGACCCCGGCAAGCGCGGCAACCAGACCGGCGGGTCCGGCGGCTTCGCCATCATCGACAGCGCGAAATACGGCGTCGGCAAGTCACAGGACAGCTCGCTGATCAGCCCGGTCATGGACTTCAGCCGGCGAACCCACCCGGCCCTGACCTTCCGCACCGACTACAAGGGCTTCTCGGGCGAGACCGGGGGCGTCGATCTCAGCGTCGACGGCGGCCAGACGTGGAACAACGTCTGGCAGCACACCACCGACAGCGCCCGGGGGCCGCGGACCGAGCTCGTGGACCTGTCCCAGGCCGCCGGCAAGGCCAACGTCCAGGTGAGGTTCCACTTCACCGCCAGCCTTGGGTGGTGGTGGCAGGTCGACGACGTCCACCTCGGCGACCGCACGTGTGACCCGGTACCGGGCGGCCTGGTCGTCGGCCGGGTGACCGACAAGAACACCGGGGCCGGGATCAACGGCGCCTCGGTGACGTCGGCCGACAAGCCCGCGGAGAAGACAATCGCGCTGCCGACGCCGAACGACCCGAACCTGGGCGACGGCTTCTACTGGATGTTCTCCTCGCTCACCGGGGAGCACACGTTCACCGCCACGGCGGGGAACTCCTACAGCGCCCAGGACATCACCGTCAACGTGGCCCCGGACCAGGCATCGGACGGCACGTTCGCCCTGCCCGCACCCCGGATCGAGGTCAGCCCGGCCCAGCTCAGCAAGACCGTCGACTGGAAGGGCCAGGGCAGCTCCGCCCTGACCGTGAAGAACACCGGAACCGCCCCGGTGACCGCCAAGATCGGTGAGTGGCCGGGCGGCCACCAGCCCGCCGCGGCGCAGAAGGGTGCTCCATTGCAGGAGGTGAAGGGACACTACAGCCCCGAGCCGTTCCGGCCCGGCAAGACCGCGCAGACGGCGACCGCCAAGCCGTCGGCGACGCCGTACGCGGCACCGTGGACGACGGTGGCCGACTACCCCACGACGATCATGGACAACGCCGTAGTGACCCTGGACGGCAAGGTCTACTCGATCGCCGGAACCGACGGAATCTTCTCCGTCTCAAACAAGGCATACGTCTACGACCCGGTCGCCCAGGCGTGGAGTGCTCTGCCGAACCTGAGGGCCGGCCGCATGGCGGCGCAGGCGGCCGCCTATGGCGGCAAGATCTACGTCTTCGGCGGCTGGGACGCATACACGCCCGTGGCCAAGACCGAGATCTACGACCCGGCGAGCCGTACTTGGTCCGCAGGCGCCGACATGCCGAAACCGCGTGGCGGCGGCGCCGTGACCGTGCTGGGCGGCAAGATCTACATCATCGGCGGCTCCATGAACGGCTCCTACAAGACCGATGTGCAGGTGTACGACCCGGCCTCGAACTCCTGGAGTTCGGCCACGCCCTACCCTGAGCCGCTCGCCCTTCTCGGCTGCGGCGCCATCGCGAACAAGCTGTACTGCGCGGGCGGGTCGCCGGGCACTACCTCCACCAAGCACGCCTACAGCTACGACCCTGCATCCGCCACATGGACTCGCGTCGCCGACCTGCCGATCGACCTGTGGGGGATGGGCTACTCGGTGTCAGACGGCAAGTTCCTCGTGTCCGGCGGCGTGACCAACGGCCTCACCACGATCACCAACCGGGGCTTCGCCTACGACCCGAGTTCCGACACCTGGACCGCGCTGCCCAACTCCAACAACACCGTCTACCGCGGCGGCTCCGCCTGCGGCTTCTACAAGATCGGAGGTACCACCGGAGGGTGGGCCGCGACCAAGAAATCCGAGCTGCTGCCCGGCTACTGCGCGACCGATGTCCCCTGGCTCTCAGAGGACAAGACCGAGGTGACGATCCAGCCGGGCGAGAGCGTCGACGTCAACGTGAGTTTCAACGCGAACGTCGCCGCAATCACGCAGCCGGGCACGTTCACCGCGTTGCTCACGATCAGGGCGCAGACCCCGTACGCGATCGCGTCGGTTCCGGTGACGCTCACGGTGAACCCGCCCAAGACCTGGGGAAAGATCACCGGGGCGGTCACCGGAGTCGACTGCGCCGGCACGTCGGCGCCGCTGACTGGAGCGACCGTGCAGATCGCCTCGAAGACGGCGAGCTACACGCTGAAGACCGACCGGAACGGTCAGTACGTGTTCTGGCTCGACGTCAGCAACAGCCCGCTCACGGTGACCGCGTCCAAGGACGGCTCGGCGCCGCAGGCCCGATCGGTCAAGATCAAGGGGGGTGAGACGACCACGGCCGACTTCTCTCTCAAACAAACCTGCACCTGATCTGACGCTCCGTGCGGGGCCGGGACCCGGGCCCGGCCCCGCACGGACAGGTCGCGGCCCCGTCACCGATCCGATGGCGGGGCCGCCACCCTTCGCGGCCGCCCCCGGTCCGCAGCGGGCGGGGGTGAGCAGGGCAACTCTGGGCCGCTGATCGGCGACGAGCGGCCGGGGAACGACCGGGGCGATGCCGCGCGTGGCGACCCTGCTCGAACGCCATGCCGAGTTGACCGGGACCACAGGTCGCTGGGCACACCTGGCCGACAGCCGGCCCGGCCAGGTGTTTTTGCATATTCAGGCGGGGGTGTAGAGCCGTCGGGGTCTGCACCATTCGACATTCGTCGGGCTGGCGCTGGGATCGTCCCGACATTCAGCCGATGACGGGGTTGTGCCGCCGGTCGTAAAGTCCGCGCGAACCTGTCGTCCGGCAGAAGGGGCGAGCAAATTCTCGTGCACCGTGTCCTGTCGAAACCCTCGTGTCCCCGAGCGCCACCTCGGGGCTGGAAAGTGCCGACCCCGTCCGGTTGATCCAGCTTCTGGAAGCACGGTAATGAACATATTCTCGCGTTTCGTTATCGCATGAGGAGTGGCGAGGGCCACGATTCGTGAGCACGTGCTGGAATCTGCCTCGGACTATGGCGGCGACGGAAAGACCGAAATGATCGCGGCCGAAATCATCCGGCCGAAAAGCTCCCCGTGATCACGACGCCAGTCAGTACTAAAGCACGCTGGGCCGCGGAAACGAGTCGCGGCTGAAGAAGTACGACTGAGCCGAGATCTGCCTGATTAGGAATTCACGATTCGGGTTTGCATGCATCCCGTAGGAGAGGTGTACGTGTCTCATCCCCCCGCCGCGCGGCCATCGCGCCGCAGATCACGTCCGGTCGCGTTGACCACGACTGCCGGACGCGTCTGCGCGCTGATCGTGGCGCTCGCCGTCGCCGCACTCACGGTGATCGCTTTACCGGCCGCGGCCTCCGCCTCCGCCTCCACCACATCCGCCAACGATCCTGTCCCGACCACGAAGGCCGCCAGCCCCACCTCGCCTGGCCGGCACCCCACCAATCGGGTGTGCGCCACGCCGTCAAAAGCCGGCGAGATGTCCTGCCTTGCCATGGTCCGCGCCGATGTCGCCGCGGTGAAGGGCGTGCAGTCCGATGCCGCTCCCACCGGTTTCGGTCCGGCAGACCTGCAGAGCGCGTACAACCTGCCCGCCGCCGGCTCCACGGAGACGGTCGCGATCGTCGACGCGTACGACAACCCGAACGCCGAGGCGGACCTGGCCGTTTACCGTCAGCAGTACGGGCTGCCGCCGTGCACCACGGCCAACGGCTGCTTCAAGAAGATCGACCAGCGCGGCGGCACGGACTATCCGCCGGCGGACGCCGGGTGGGCCGGGGAGATCGCACTGGACGTCGACATGGTCAGCGCGACATGCCCGACCTGCAAGATCCTGCTGGTCGAGGCCGACGACAGCTACATGACCAACCTCGGCGCGGCCGTGAACCAGGCGGTCGCCCAGGGCGCCAAGTACGTCTCCAACAGCTACGGCGGCAACGAAGGTTCCGACCAGAGCCAGGCCGACGACGCCTACTTCAACCACCCCGGTGTCGCGATCACCGTCAGCAGCGGTGACTCCGGTTACGGCGTCTCGTACCCGGCCGCGTCGCCGTATGTGACGGCGGTCGGTGGCACCTCGCTGGTCAAAAACACTTCCACCAGCCGCGGTTGGGCCGAGAGCGCATGGGGTGGTGCGGGCAGTGGCTGCTCGGTGTATGAGCCCAAGCCGTCTTTCCAGCAGGACACCGGCTGCGCGCGTCGTGCGGTCGCCGATGTGTCCGCGGTCGCGAACCCGAACACCGGTGTGGCGGTCTACCACGGCGGCTGGCAGGTCTTCGGCGGTACCAGCGCGTCCGCCCCGATCATCGCCTCGGTCTACGCGATGGCCGGGACGCCGGCGGCGGGTTCGGCGCCCAACTCCTACCCGTACGCCCAGCCGTCCGCGCTGAACGATGTGACGTCCGGAAGCAACGGAAGTTGCACGCCCGCGTATCTGTGCAAGGGAGCGGCGGGTTATGACGGGCCGACCGGGCTCGGCACCCCGAACGGGGTCGCCGCGTTCCGTTACACGCCGCACGGCACTGTCATCGGTACCGTCACCGACGGCACCGCTCCGCTGGCTTCGGCCAAGATCAGCGTGGGTGACGTCACGACGATGACGGACGGGCAGGGCCATTACACCCTGACCGCGCCACTCGGAACCTATGACGTCAGCGCGAGCAAGTTCGGGTACGCCACCAAGACCGTGTCTGGTGTCGCGATCGCCGACGGTCAGACGGTGACCGAGAACTTCGCGTTGACCGCGAAGTCGCGCGTGAACGTCACCGGCACGGTCCATGACGGTTCCGGTCACGGCTGGCCGCTGTATGCGACCGTGCGGGTCAAGGACGAGTCGACGGCGGTCGCCTACACCGACCCCAAGACAGGCAAGTACACGCTGAGTGTGCCCGTCTCCGGCACCTACACCCTGCAGGCCGACCCGTTGTATCCGGGTTACCAGCGGAACTCTCAGGATGTGCAGGTGGGTTCGGCGGATGTGACGCATGATGTCAACGCGTCGGTCGACTGGACGACCTGCAGCACGGCCGGGTACGGCCTCCACCACGACGGCACCACCGAGTCGTTCGACGGCACCACAGCGCCGACGGGCTGGACCGTTGACGACAAGGTCGGCAACGGCCAGACCTGGGTGTTCAACGACCCCGGCAAGCGCGGCAACAAGACCGGCGGGTCCGGCGGCTTCGCCATCATCGACAGCGCGAAATACGGCGTCGGCAAGTCACAGGACAGCTCGCTGATCAGCCCGGTCATGGACTTCAGCCGGCGAACCCACCCGGCCCTGACCTTCCGCACCGACTACAACAGCGTCCCGGGCGAGACCGGGGACGTCGATCTCAGCGTCGACGGCGGCCAGACGTGGAACAACGTCTGGCACCACACCACCGACACCGCCCGGGGGCCGCGGACCGAGCTCGTGGACCTGTCCCAGGCCGCCGGCAAGGCCAACGTCCAGGTGAGGTTCCACTTCACCGCCAGCTTTGGGTGGTGGTGGCAGGTCGACGACGTCCACCTCGGCGACCGTACGTGTGACCCGGCACCGGGCGGCCTGGTCCTCGGCCAGGTGACCGACAAGAACACCGGAGCCGGGATCAACGGCGCCTCGGTGACGTCGGCCGACAAGCCCGCGGAGAAGACGACCTCGGTGGTGACGCCGAACGACCCGAACCTGGGCGACGGCTTCTACTGGATGTTCTCCTCGCTCACCGGGGAGAACACGTTCACCGCCACGCCGGGGAACTACTACAGCCCACAGGACATCACCGTCAACGTGGCCCCGGACCAGGCATCGGACGGCACGTTCGCCCTGCCCGCACCCCGGATCGCGGTCCCGGCCCAGGTCAGCAAGACCGTCGACTGGAAGGGCCGGGGCAGCTCCACCCTGACCTTGAAGAACACCGGAACCGCCCCGGTGACCGCCGAGATCGGTAAGCAGCCGGGCGGCCACCAGCCCGCCGCGGCGCAGAAGGGTGCTCCATTGCAGGAGGTGAAGGGACACTACAGCCCCCTGCGGTTCCGGCCCGGCAAGACCGCGCAGACGGCGGCGGCCAAGCCGTCGGCGACGCCGTACGCGGCACCGTGGACGACGGTGGCCGACTACCCCACGCCGATCATGGACAACGCCGTGGCGACCATCGACGGCAAGGTCTACTCGGTCGCCGGAACCGACGGCGCATCCGATTTCAAAAACGCCTACGTCTACGACCCAGGTGCCCAGGCGTGGAGTGCCCTGCCGAACCTGAGCATCGCCCGTTCGGCGCCGCAGGCGGCCGCCTACGGTGGCAAGCTCTACGTCTTCGGCGGCTGGGACCCGTACGGGAGGCCGGTGGCCAAGACCGAGATCTACGACCCGGCGACCGGCGCCTGGTCCACCGGCGCCGACAACCCGAAACCGTACGCCGGCGCCGCCGTGACCGTACTGGGTGGCAAGATCTACATCGTCGGCGGCTGCACGTCCGACGACTGTGGCGGGACGGACGTGCAGACGTACGACCCGGTGTCGGACTCCTGGAGTCCGGGCACGGCGTATCCGGAGCCGATCTCCTGGCTCGGCTGCGGCGCCATCGCGAACAAGCTCTACTGCGCGGGCGGGGCGACCCCGGTCAGCGCCACCAAGCACGCCTACAGCTACGATCCGTCGTCCCACAGCTGGACCGCCGTTGCCGACCTGCCGATCGACCTCTGGGGAATGGGCTACTCGGCGGCAGACGGCAAGTTCCTCGTGTCCGGCGGCGTGACCAACGGTTTCACCACGATCACCAACCAGGGCTTCGCCTACGACCCGGGTTCCAACGCCTGGACCGCGCTGCCCAACTCCAACAACACCGTCTACCGCGGCGGCTCCGCCTGCGGCTTCTACAAGATCGGAGGTTCCCCCGCAGGGTGGGACGCGGTCAAGAATTCCGAGCTGCTGCCCGGCTATGACCAGTGCGTAGCAGTCCCCTGGCTCTCGGTGGACAAGACCGAGGTGACGATCCAGCCGGGCGAGAGCGTTGACGTCAACGTGAGTTTCAACGCGAACGTCGCCGAGATCATCCAGCCGGGCACGTTCACCGCGGAGCTCACGGTCAGCGCGAAGACCCCGTACGGGGCGATCCCGTCGGTCCCGGTGACGCTCACGGTGAACCCGCCCAAGACCTGGGGAAAGATCACCGGGACGGTCACCGGAGTCGGCTGCACCGGCACGTCGGCGCCACTGACCGGAGCGACCGTGCAGATCACCTCGAAGACGGCGAGCTACACGCTGAAGACCGACCGAAACGGTCAGTACGTGCTCTGGCTCGACGTCAGCAACAACCCGCTCACGGTGATCGCGGCCAAGGACGGCTGGGGGACGCAGACCCGATCGGTCAAGATTACGAAGGGCGTGGCGACCATGGCCGACTTCTCTCTCAAACCCGACCGTACCTGTACTTGATGTGACGTTTCGTGCGGTATCGGGCCCGGGCCCGGCCCCGCACGGACAGGTCGCGGCCCCGCCACCGATCCGATGGCGGGGCCGCCACCCTTCGCGGCCGCCCCCGGTCCGCAGCGGGCGTGGATGAGCAGTCGGCCTCGGCGACTCACCGGGCGGATGGGCGGCTTTGACCTGGGCGGCGCCGGAGGCACTGCGGCACAACGCCACACTGCTGGTCGTGCACGCGGGCAGCCACACCGCGCTGCCGGGATACCCGAGGCCACGGGTCCTGCAGGCAGCTCGATCAATGGTCGACTTCAACGTCGAACTGCTCGCGCGCAGCATGAGTATGGGGATTGCTTCCTCCGGGACCATCCGTCCCAGTATCAAGCTGTCCAGTCCAGAGGGGGAACTTCAGGTCGCTGTTCTCCCTTGCGGGTTGGGCCGGTCGTGAGCAGCCGCCGACCGGTTCGGCGGAGCTGCTCAGGAAAGGCGACACCGGACTGGGCAGGCTGCATGAGCGTGCGGGTGCTGAGTGACAGTGCGTCAACGCGCTTGCTGGCGGCTTTATTCCGCCGTCGCTATCGGACGCAAACTGATCGGCACCGTGCCCGATGACATCACCTGAGAGCCCGGCCACGGGCGGACCAACCGGTGGACCACCGCCATCGACGACGGCATCGGCCTGCCTTACGGCCACCTGACGGGCAGTCATCCGCCGTGATGTGACCGACCTGGCCGGACGGCCGATCAGCAAGCAGGTCGCGATCGTCGTCACCAGTCGTGCCCACCTGTCGGTCGCCGAGATCTCCGCCCGTGCCGGGATCTCGAGCATCACCCCGCGACACCGTCTGGCGTGAAGACGACCACGATTCGACATTCGTCGGGCTGGCGCTGGAATCGTCCCGACATTCAACCGATGACGGGGCTGTGCCGCCGGCCATAAAGTCCGCGCGAACCCGTCATCCGGCAGAAGGGACGAACAAATTCTCGTGCACCGTGTCCTGTCGAAACCCTCGTGTCCCCGAGCACCACCTCGGGGCTGGAAAGTGCCGACCCCGTCCGGTTGATCCAGCTTCTGGAAGCACGGTAATGAACATATTCTCGCGTTTCGTCATCGTATTCGGAGCGGCGACGGCCGTAGCATCCGGCTTCCTGCCGGCAACGGCCGCTCAGGCACAGGCATCTGCTGGCCCCGTCGTCGAAAACGACCTCATGCGGCCGCGTTCTCCTATCAGGATGCGATTCGTGAGTACGTGCTCGTGGAATCTGCCTTGGACAATGACGGCGACGGAAAGCCCTACGTGATCGTGGCCGGCATCATCCGGCCGAAAGAGACCGAATAGGGCCTCAAGCTCCTCGTGATTACGGACCCCAGTCCGTACTGCAGCACGCTGGGCCGCGGAAACGAGTCGCGGCTGAAGAAGTACGACTGAGCCGAGATCTGCCTGATTAGGAATTCACGATTCGGGTTTGCATGCACCCCGTAGGAGAGCTGTACATGTCTCATCCCCCCGTCGCGCGACCATCCCGCCGCAGATCGCGTCCGGCCTCGTTGACCACGACGGCCGGACGCGTCTGCGTGCTGGTCGTGGCGCTCGCCGTCGCCGCACTCACGGTGATCGCTGTGCCGACCGCGGCCTCCGCCTCCGCCTCTACCGCCTCCGCTACCTCCGCTACCTCCGCCAAGGATCCTGTCCCGACCACGAAGGCCGCCGGGCCGACCTCGCCTGGTCAACACCCCACCAGTCAGGTGTGCGCCACGCCGTCAAAAGCCGGCGAGATGTCCTGCCTTGCCATGGTCCGCGCCGATGTCGTCGCGGCGAAGGGTCTCCAGTCCGATGCCGCTCCCAGCGGTTTCGGTCCGGCAGACCTGCAGAGCGCGTACAACCTGCCCGCCGCTGGATCCACGGAGACGGTCGCGATCGTCGACGCGTACGACAACCCGAACGCCGAGGCGGACCTGGCCGTTTACCGTCAGCAGTACGGGCTGCCGCCGTGCACCACGGCCAACGGCTGCTTCAAGAAGATCGACCAGCGCGGCGGCACGAACTATCCGTCACCGGACGCCGGGTGGGCCGCGGAGATCGCACTGGACATCGACATGGTCAGCGCGACATGCCCGACCTGCAAGATCCTGCTGGTCGAGGCCGACGACAGCTACCTGGACAATCTCGGCGCGGCCGTGAACCAGGCGGTGGCCCAGGGCGCCAAGTTCGTCTCCAACAGCTACGGCGGTATCGAAGACCCCGACGAGACCCAGGCTGACGACGCCTACTTCAACCACCCCGGTGTCGCGATCACCGTCAGCAGCGGTGACTTCGGTTACAACGTCTCGTACCCGGCCGCGTCACCGTATGTGACGGCGGTCGGTGGCACCTCGTTGGTCAAGGACCCCTCCACCACCCGCGGTTGGACCGAAGGCGCATGGTGGGGTGCGGGTAGTGGCTGCTCGGCGTATGAGACCAAGCCGTCGTTCCAGAAGGACACCGGCTGCGCCCGTCGTGCGGTCGCCGATGTGTCCGCGGTCGCCGACCCGAACACTGGTGTCGCGGTCTACCACGGCGGCTGGCAGGTCTTCGGCGGTACCAGCGCGTCCGCCCCGATCATCGCCTCGGTCTACGCGATGGCCGGGACGCCGGCGACGGGTTCGGCGCCCAACTCCTACCCCTACGCCCAGCCGTCCACGCTCAACGATGTGACCTCCGGAAGCAACGGCACCTGCTGGCCTGCCTACTACCTGTGCCATGCGGGGTCGGGTTATGACGGGCCGACCGGGCTCGGCACCCCGAACGGGCTCGCCGCGTTCCGTTCCGGGCCGCTCGGCACCGTCGCGGGCACCGTCACCGACGGCACGGCTCCGCTGGCTTCGGCCAAGATCACCGTGGGTGACGTCACGGCGATGACGGACGGGCAGGGGCACTACACCTTGACCGTGCCACCGGGAACGTATGACGTCAGCGCGAGCAAGTTCGGGTACGCCACCAAGACCGTTTCGGGTGTCGCGATCGCCGACGGGCAGAAGGTCACCGAGGACTTCGCGCTGACCGCGAAGCCGAGCGTCAACGTCACCGGCACGGTCCATGACGGTTCCGGTCACGGCTGGCCGCTGTATGCGACCGTGCGGGTCAAGGATGACCCGACGGCGGTCGCCTACACCGACCCCAAGACGGGGAAGTACACGCTGAGTGTACCCGCCGGGGACACCTACACCCTGCAGGTCGACCCGTTGTATCCGGGTTACCAGCGGAACTCTCAGGATGTGCAGGTGGGTTCGGCGGGTGTGACGCATGACGTCAACGCGCCGGTCGACCAGACGACCTGCAGCGCGGCCGGGTACGCATTCCAGTACGCGGGCCCCACCGAGTCGTTCAGCCGCTACACCACGCCGGCGGGCTGGACCGTCGATGACAAGGTCGGCAACGGCCAGACCTGGGTGTTCAACGACCCCGGCAAGCGCGGCAACAAGACCGGCGGGTCCGGCGGTTTCGCCATCGTCGACAGCAGCTACTACGGTTACGGAAAGGCGCAGGACACCTCGCTGATCAGCCCGGTCATGGACTTCGGCCAGCGAAGCCACCCGTCCCTGATCTTCCGCACCGACTACGACGGCTTCCCGTTCGGACAGACCGGGGACATCGAATTCAGCGTCGACGGCGGCCAGACGTGGACCAACGTCTGGCACCACACCAAGGACAGCGCCCGGGGGCCGCGGACCGAGGTCGTGGACCTGTCCCAGGCCGCCGGCAAGGCCAACGTCCAGGTACGGTTCCACCTCACCGCCAAGTGGGGGTGGTGGTGGCAGGTCGACGACGTCTTCCTCGGCGACCGCACGTGTGACCCGGTACCGGGCGGCCTGGTCCTCGGCCGGGTGACCGACAAGAACACCGGGTCCGGGATCAACGGCGCCACGGTGACGTCGACCGACAAGCCCGCGGAGAAGACGACCTCGGCGGCGACGCCGAACGACCCGAACCTGGGCGACGGCTTCTACTGGATGTTCTCCTCGCTCACCGGGGAGCACACGTTCACCACCACGGCGGGGAACTCCTACAGCCCACAGGACATCACCGTCAACGTGGCCCCGGACCAGGCATCGGACGGCACGTTCGCCCTGCCCGCACCCCGGATCGAGGTCAGCCCGGCCCAGCTCAACGAGACCGTCGACTGGAAGGGCCAGGGCAGCTCCACCCTGACCTTGAAGAACACCGGAACCGCCCCGGTGACCGCCAAGATCGGTGAGTGGCCGGGCGGCCACCAGCCCGCCGCGACGCAGAAGGGTGCTCCGCTGCAGGAGGTGAAGGGACACTACAGCCCCCTGCGATTCCGGCCCGGCAAGACCGCGCAGACGGCGGCGGCCAAGCCCTCGGCGACGCCGTACGCGGCACCGTGGACGACGGTGGCCGACTACCCCACGCCGATCATGGACAACGCCGTGGCGACCATCGACGGCAAGGTCTACTCGGTCGCCGGAACCGACGGCACGCATGTCCTCAGCAAGGCATACGTCTACGACCCGGGCGCCCAGGCGTGGAGTGCCCTGCCGAACCTGAGCGTCGCGCGGGAGGCGCCACAGGCGGCCGCCTACGGTGGCAAGCTCTACGTCTTCGGCGGCTGGGGCTGGAACGGGAATCCGGTGGCCAAGACCGAGATCTACGACCCGGCGACCGGCGCCTGGTCCACCGGCGCCGACAACCCGAAACCGTACGCCGGCGCCGCCGTGACCGTGCTGGACGGCAAGATCTACATCGTCGGTGGCTGCACGTCCGGCTGCGGCAAGACGGACGTGCAGGTGTACGACCCTGCGTTGGACTCCTGGAGTTCGGGTGCGGCGTATCCGGAGCCGATCTCCTGGCTCGGTTGCGGCGGCATCGGGACCAAGCTGTACTGCGCGGGCGGGTTGTCGGGCAGTGGCGGCACCAAGCATGCCTACGGCTACGACCCGGCGTCCGCCGGCTGGGCTCCCGTCGCCGACCTGCCGATCGACCTGTGGGGGATGGGCTCCTCGGTGTCAGCCGACAAGCTCCTCGTGTCCGGTGGCATAACCTACGGCGGCAGCACGCTCACCAACCGGGGTTTCACCTTCGACCCGGGTGCCGATACCTGGACCGCACTGCCCAACTCCAACCGAACTCTCTACCGCGGCGGCTCCGCCTGCGGCTTCTACAAGATCGGTGGTGCCACCGGAAACTTCTACGCTGTCCAGACCTCGGAACTGTTGCCCGGCTATGACCAGTGCACCACAACCGATGTCCCCTGGCTGTCAGAGGACAAGACCGAGCTGACGCTTCAGCCGGGCGAGAGCGTCAACGTCAACGTGAGTTTCAACGCGAACATCGCCGAGATCACCCAGCCGGGCACGTTCACCGCGCAGCTGTCGATCAGCGCGAAGACCCCGTACCGGATCGCCCCGGTGCCGGTGACGTTCGTGGTGAACCCGCCCAAGACCTGGGGAAAGATCACCGGGACGGTCACCGGGGTCGGCTGCACCGGCACGTCGGCGCCACTGATCGGAGCGACCGTGCAGATCGCCTCGAAGAAGGCGAGCTACCCGCTGAAGACCGACCGGAACGGTCAGTACGCGTTCTGGCTCGACGTCAACAACAACCCGTTCACGGTGACCGCGGCCAAGGAAGGCTGGGCACCGCAGACCCAGTCGGTCAGGATTGGGCCGGGCAAGACGACCACGGTCGACATCGCGCTCAAACCCGACCCCACCTGCACCTGATGTGACGCTTCGTGCGGGCCGGCCCGGCCCCGGCCCGCACGGACAGGTCGGGGCCCCGCCACCGATCCGATGGTGCATCCCGCAACCTCGCCCGCAAGGGCGAGGAAGCGTGGACAGCGGAGCGTGAGCCAGGCGTCCCAGCCACCACCTAGGTGGCTCAGACGTGGGAGGCCACGCGGCAGCCAGTCGCGCCCTACCCACAAGCCCGGTCCCTCGGGGCCGGGTCAAGTTGACAGCTACGTCGAGGCCGTAGGGTTCAGCCGACAGGCCGGTAGCGGCCGGTGAACCGCGCGAGTTTCAGTCCGAGGTGCAGGCACAGACGTTCGTTGCCGTCTTTGAGGTTGGCGCCTGCCAAGTGCTCAAAACGCTGAATGCGGGAGTACAGCGACGTACGATGCAGCTTCAGGCGTTCGGAGGTCGCGAGTGCGTTCCCGGAGAGATCGAGGTAGGTCTCCAGCGTCTTAAGTAGAGGCAGCGCCTCCGGATTGGTGAAAAGCCGCTCGAGCCCGGGATGAAGCACGAACTCGCCGAGGTCTTGACTGAACAGCTGCGCGAGCAACCGGTAGATGCCGAGCTGGGACCATCGGGCGATCCGGCTGACGTCGGGCATGAAAGCAGCGATACGAGCGGCTTGGCAGGCCTCGAGATAGGAGCCACTTGCCTGCGCCAATTCCGACCGTGGCTGTCCGACGCCGATCACGGATGACGACACCTGCTCGAGTCCGGACAACGCGGTCTGCAGGGCGTGGTCGAGGTGGGACACACAGCGGTTCACCGCTAGCTCGTCGACCTCCCCCTCCGTACCGAAGAGAAGCAACCCGTCGCTGGAAGAGACAAGGTGGACGGCGTGTCTTGCGGGCAGCCCGTGACGGGTGTTGGCGAGCGCATGTTCGAGGGCCAGCCGCACCTGGTCATCCGGCTCGGCGTCGGGGGTGAGCACCGGCCTGGCCACCAGCACGACGACGCCGAGGGAGGGGGCGAAGTGCCCGCCGTCGATGAGGGTGCGCGCCGCATAGGCCTGGACATCGCTGCCACACAGCAGCAGGTTCCTGATCGCCTCTGTCTCCCGGTCCGACGTGAGCTCGCCGACCAGCACCTCACGATATAAGGCGAGAGCGAAGTCTTGGGCGGCGGTATCGGCCAGCGCGATCTGCTCCGAGCTCATCGACTCGTCGGCATCGATGAGCCACAGATAGCCCAGGAGAAGGTCGTGGTACCGGATCGGTATGCATACCCGCGGCAGCATGCCGAGTGAGACGTTGTGGGGAATGCGGACCGGCCGTCGCGCCTTGGCCAGCTCGAACTGTCGCAGCCATGCCAGCACCTCGGCAGAGACGCAACGCTGCAGAATCGAAGCATGGCGCACCGCGTCGGGCAGCTCGCTGTGCCGGCTGTAGGCCACCAGCTGCTGTCGGCGGTCCTCGAGGGTCGTTGGGCGTGACAGTTTGGTCGCCAGCGAGTCGACGAGGTCCTGGAGCTTCGGGTACATGGAACACCTCCGGGGCGGTGCAGCCCGTGCTGGTCGTCGAGCACTGGGGCGCTCGATGCCACGGCGTGGCAACGCTTCCTACGCTTGTCGATGCCTCCACACCGGTCGCGATCATAAAATGCGATGACATCGACGACGCGGTGGTCACGCCAGGAGGGGCGTCAGCAATATCACTGACCGACGAAGTGATCTGGTCCGCCCCGGTCAGTCTCTGGCCACCGTTCTGGTCGGCGGCGAACCGCAGTTCGCGGGTCGCCGCCGGTAATTCACCACCTTGGCACCCCACTTCATGCCGGCGAGGACCGCGTCGCCGGCGCCTGTGCCATCGTGGCCGCGGTCAGGTTGAGGGCGGTAGGGGCAGACGGGGCGGGGGCTGGGCTGGCGGCATTCGCCGAGGTGGTCGACAGGGCCACCCCGAGGGCGGTGATGCCGGCGGCCGCGGCGACCAACCGTCGCCCGAAACGCCTCATCGCCCAGGCCTCGTGAGATGCCGTTCTTTCGGGTTCACCTTGAATATGGCGGGGGATGCATAAGTGCCTCCTCATTCTCGCGGCAAAGGCAATCCTCGCCGCATTGGGTAGATGGTTGAGCTCGACACAGGGATGGGTCAACCGATTGTCAGTGGCGGATTTCTTCCATGGCAGAAACCCGACACAACAATCCGAGCGGCGCCGCCGATGTCCGCTCGGGACGGCGCGATAAACGGTGGAGCGCCGGGAACCTGGATGTTCCAGCGGGTCGTGACCGTCGCAACGTAAGGACCGGTCTCTGAGGGGAACGACGGCACGCAGATGCCTGACCGCCGCGGGGATTGGGCGGCGCGCGGGGGTAACTGCGATGACCCATGTTGGTGGTGCTGAACTGCGGGCCACAGGAAGCCAACATCGAGTCGCAGACGGAGGGTGGCGTAGTTCCGCCAGAGACGGAGGACTGTCAAACATGCTGTGCGCGCTGGGATGATCCGCTGAACTCCCACACCGCGCACACATGTTGCGCTCAGCTCGTCGAGGCCGCCGCCAAGGCCCGCGACAGGAAGCCGTCCATCGCGCCCCCGGTCAGCTGCTGCGGCAAGACGGCGGCCGCGGCCCGTTGCGCGCGTACCTCGTCCGCCAGCGCGTCCGTGGACTCGCCCCGGGCCACCGCGAGCAGCAGCCGGACCGCCGCGTCGCCCGCCTTCCCGTACGCCGTCAGCTTGTTCAGCCACGGACCGGCCTCGGTCACGAACGCGTCATCGTGCATGCGGGCGCGCAGGATCTCCGGGGCCCGCTCCATCTCCCCGAAATACGCGTCGAGTTGAGCAGCGGGTCCGCTCACGTCGCCCTTCTCGTCCCACGCCGTCCACAGCGCCGCCGTGAGACCGCGCAGCCGCGCGGCATCCTTCGTGGACGTCAGCGGCCCGCTGCGCGAGTTCTCGGCGAACACCTTCAGCGCCGGGTACGCCGCCCCGCCCAGCTCCCGCAGCGCACGGTCCCAGGAGTCCTCGGGGTCGTATGCGCCGCTGTTCCAGGTGAAGTCGGCCGACGTGAACAGGGCGATCAACGACGGTGCGGCCTGGTTCATCTGATTGGTCGTCAGCCCCTCGACCGTGCCCGCGAGCGCCGGATCCCGGTCCGTGAGCGGGCCCAGGTGCAGGCGGTTGGGCGCGTAGTCGTTCACGGGGTAGTTGTCGAAGATCAGCATGTTGCGGTTGCCGTAGGCGGCCTTGGCGGCCACGGCCTGGGTGTTCGTGATGGCGGGGGAGACGACCGCGGGCCCGGTCCAGTAGACCGACGTGTCCCTCTCCACCAGGGCGTCGTAGCGCTTCTTGTACGCCGACGCGGTTGCGCCCCAGTACTCGGTCGGGATCGTGATCAGCCGCGTACCGGGGTGCGTCTTGACGAAGTGGTCATAGACGTAGTTCGTGACATACGCCTGAGCCGCTGCTTTCGGGCTCGCGTCCGAGCCGAACTTCGCCGTGTCCGCCGCGCAGTCGAACCTGTTGCCCACGTCGTCCCAGCCGAGGGAGAGATCCCGTACGCCGATGTCGTACAGCTGCCGGAAGCGGGCGAGCACCTTGGCGAGGTCGTCCTCGGACGTGTGGCAGATGCCGTGACCGGGGGCCGTCGGCGCCTCGGGGCCGAGTCGGTAGATGAACCGGATGTGGCGCGCCCGCGCCTCCTCGACGATCGTCGTCAGCTCGGCCAGCCGGTCACCTTCGTACGGCTCGCGCCACTGTGCGCCCGCGTTGTGCGGATCCCCGATGCGCGGGTGGTAGAGGAACGCGTTCTGCTTGTGCGCGCCGAGGAACTCGATCTCGCGGAGCTCGTCCTCATAACTCCACTTCGCGCCGTAGAACGACTCCTGCCCGCCGCGCGTCGCGAAGTCCGGCCAGTCCCGCACCACCGCGCCCGTGATCTCCCGGCCGCCGCCCGTCTTGAACACCTGCCGCAGCGACTCGGCCGCGTAGTAAGTCCCGGCCGCGTCCACCCCGTCCAGCACCGCGCCGCGCCCCGTCACGGCCAGCACATAGCCTCCGGGCGCGAGCCCGGCGGGTCCTTCGGCGCCGGGTGCGACGCGGGAGGGCGAGGCCATGTCGACGTACACCGGATAGGCGCCGGGCCGCGCCGAGCCGGCCGTCTCCACCCGCCGCACCCCGGCCGCCCGCAGCGCCGCCACCGCCGCCTTCACGGCCTGCGGGTCACTGCCCGCGTCCTGCACGACGACGGCCCGCTCCGGCATCCGGAACGTGTCGGTCACCGTCTCCTGCTGCGGCGTCGGCGAGACCACGGGAGCCCGCACCCCCTGCTCCTGCTCCCGCGCAGCCGCCGCACCACCCGACCCCGGTACCAACACCGCCACCACACCCGTGGCGACCACAACTGCCGCCGCGCGTCCGGATATTTGCCTTATTGTGTCGAATCTCATGTCAACTCCCATGTGTGGCGGACGAGTGTTGCCGGAATCAGTGCGACGGCGTCGCCGGGGTGTCCGTGGCGGCCTCCGCTTCGGAGGTGCTGGCGGGCCAGGACCCGCCGTTCTCCCAGAGTTCCTTGATGGCATCGAGCGGACGCCCCTTGGTCTCCTGGGCCATCCTCCACATGAACAGCCAGGCCAACGCCGTCACCACGAGGAGGCCGATGAAGGTCGCGGTCCCGCCGGCTACCTGTAGGATCGTCAAGAAGGACTGCGCGATGACGTTGTTGATCGCGAAGTCCGCCGTCGCGCAGGACGCCCACGCCCAGGGTCATCAGGTGGGCGATCTCCCCCCGGGCGGCGCGTACGGCTTGCAGCGCCTGCAGGTCCTGGTCCGCGATCCAGTCGACGAGTTGGGGAACGCTCAGCTCGTCCAGATCGTGCGTCGCCGGGTAGCGCGACTCAGTCAGGGGCGGCGGGGCACTCTCCCTTACGGGCATGGTGGTTCTTTTCCTTCGCTGGTGCCGTCCTCGTCGTGGGGTACGGTCCGGTGCCGCTCCACCGCGCGGTAGGCGTGGCTCAGCGCAGAGTTGGCGGCATCACAGCCTTTGGCCTGGGCCAGGCGCACATACAGGCAGTCCACGACGAACAGTTGGCCGATGCGGCTGACCGTGGCCCCGGTGCGGAAAGGGGCCTCCCGTCCTGCAGAGCACAGCACCAGATCGGCCAGCTCGGTGATAGGGGATCCACCGTCGTTGGTCAGCGCGAGGGTCGTCGCACCGTGCAGGGCCGCCTCGCGCAGCGGATCGAGGGTCTCCCGGGTGCGGCCGGAGTGCGAAATACCGACGGCGACATCGCCAGGCCGCAGATGGGCCGCATTCATCAGGGCACGGTGCACATCGCAAAACGCCGAGCAGAGCAGGCCCAGATGCTGCAGCTTGTACTCCAAGTCCGCCGCCACGAGTGCGCTCGACCCGACGCCATACACCTCGATCCGCCGGGCTCCGGCAAGCAGCCGACTCGCCGCGTCCAACGCTGAGGTATCGAGCTGCTCCACACTGTCCTGAATGGCGCCGGCGTCCGCGTGCGCCATCTTCACCACAACCTCGGCGGCTGTGTCGTCGTGCTCGATATTGCCCTGCATTCCGACACGCAGCCGCCACCCGGAGTGCGCGTGCTGCACCGCCGCAGCAAGCCCCAGCCGCAGCTCGGGGTAGCCGGTGAGCCCCAGCCGGCGGCAGAACCGGGTCACGGAGGTGTCCGAGACCCCGGCCCGCTGGGCGACCTGAGAGATGCTCAGCTGCGCCACCCCGGCTGGATCCTTCAGCACCACGTCCCCGATCGCCCGCTCCTTCACCGACAGCGAGGGCAGCAGTCCGCGCAGCCGAACCAGGACGCCAGCGGTGGAGTCGTCTGGGGGAACGCCTTCTTCATTCATGTGGAAGTTCCCAACATCTAGTCAAGTTGATGTGAATCATCCACATGACCGCTTGCGGGTGTCAAGGGTCCCGTCTACGAACAACTCGACTCATGGGCAAGGCGGTTCGGCCATGTCCTCGCGTTCGGTGTTGAGGGCACCGGCTCCTACGGCGTCGGGCTCGCATTCCATCTGCGCAGGCACGGTCACTGGCTGGTCGAGGTCAACCTGCCGGACCGGCGCGTGCGCCGCCAGCGAGGCAAGTCCGACCCCATCGACGCGGAGAATGCCGCCCGCGCTGTGCTGGCCGGGACCGTCACCGCGACCCCGAAGAGCGCCGAGGCCAGAGGCGAGATGATCCGCCATGCGGGCCGGGTGCGGGCAACGCCCCGCTGGAGGCGTTCATCGCCGTGGCCGACCTGATGGGCTGGGACCACGGCTGCGACCTGTTCCCGCTGATGGGCGCCGCCGACGACCTCGTGCGCCCGCTCCAGGACCGCGAGGTGCGGGTGGACCGCGAGACCCTCACGCTGGGCTACGCAGGGGGTTCACAACTGCGGGGCAGACACATCGTTTTGGCGAACATGGGCACGATGGGGTGAACGGTGTGACGAGCTGCGGGTATGCCTGGCGGGGTGTGCGTGACGTACTCGGTGCGATCTGGGACGTCGGGTGTGGCGTCAGCGGTCGGGGCCCCCGTGTCACCAGTGAGATGGTTCGGGGCCTCCCCGTCGCCTCTGGTCACACCCATATGGCCAGGTCGTAGGGATTCCGCCCGCCCGACACGGACCGCATACGGGATATGCGTCGCCGACCGGGACGCGAAAGCGGAGGACCAGTGCGCCCAAGACCGTTCGGGGCGTGCCGGTGAGCCAGGACTCACTCCTGCTCACTGCCCAGGAACGGTGTACTCCAGCTTCCTGCGCCACGCCGAGAACGCAGCGGCCCGTTACGGTCTCGACACCCGGGCCGTACTCGTGGAGGTCGGCCGCCGCAAGATGGTCGGCGGCCAGGAGGACGTGATCACCGACATCGCCCTCGACCTGAAGGCCGGAACGGCGAGCTGACCGCGCCGGGCGGGGACACCCGGCGGAGGCCTGATCCCGACGCGGGGTTCGGCCTCCGCCGGTGCGTCGCGATATTCGATTGCATCAGGGCGCCGGGAAGCCGAGGGTCGAGCCATGCGAGACGTGGAACTGTCGGACGGTTTCGTCACCCTGTCACCCCTGTGCCCGGACGATGTCGACGCCCATCTGGCGGGCGAGGACGACCAGTTGGTGCGCTGGCTCAGCGGCGGTCCCGGCACCCGGGCCGGTGTCGAGAAGTACGTTGAGCACTGCATGGAACAGTGGGCCGTCGACGGACCCTTGCGTGCCTTCGGGATACGGGCGGGCAGCCGGAAGGTGCTGGCAGGCAGCATCGACCTGCGGTTCGACATGGCGGGCCTGGCGCCCGGGCAGGTCAACATCGCCTACGGCCTCTATCCGGACTGGCGAGGCCAGGGCCTGGCGACACGCGCCGTCGCCCTGGTCCGTGGATACGCGGCGGCCGCCGGTGCGACGCAGGGAGTGATCAAGGTGGACCCGGAGAACGGTGCGTCGGTGGCGGTCGCCCGGCGGGCGGGCTTCACCTGTGTCAAGCAGGTGCCGGAGGCTGACGGGGCCTTGTTCAACTGGTATGTCCACGATCTGCGGAGCGCGCCGCCTCAGGGCTGAATTCCCAGGAACCGGTCCGCCCACAGCTGCAGCAACGCGTCGTCGATCGTGGGGTCCTCGCGCAGCACACCGGTGAGGGCGAGGCCGCGGTGAAGGACCAGTAGCGACTCGCAGAGCAGCGCGAAGTCCTCGCGCGCCGCTGTCTCCGGGCCGAAGACGGCGGCCATCACCGCACGCTGGGCCGCGCCCACTTGCCGCTCGGCCGGAAGCAGCGCCGCTCTGAGATCGGGGTCGGTGCGGGCCGCCAGCCACAGTTCCAGACCGGCAAGGAAGTGCGGGCCCGACATCGCGGCGCGGAGCAGCGCGAGCCCCTTCTCGCGGTCGTGCGGGCCGCCCTCCGTCTCCGTACGGATATGCGCGAGCCGAAATTCGGCGACGTGATGTGTCGCGGCCGCCAGCAGATCGGCCTTCGAGGCGAAGTGGTGCAGCAGCGCGCCGCGGGAGACGCCCGCCCGCTCCTGTACCCGCTGGGTCGTGGTGCCCGCGAAGCCGTGGTCGACCAGACAGCCGATCGTGGCGTCGAGGAGCCTGAGCCGGGTCTCCTCCCGGCGTTGTTGCTGGGTACGGCGCGGAGCGGGCATGTCGGCGAGCGTACGGCACGCCTGATCCGCCACATACAGTCTGGACGGACTGTATGTGGCGGGTCTATCGTCCCGGCCATGCTTGCCGTAGACCTGGTTCGCCGCGGTGCCGCGCGTTTCGCAGGACGTACCGCCGTGCATTTCGAAAACCGTTCCCTCACCTATGCGGAGGTCGACGAGGCCGCCAACCGCCTGGCCCATGTCCTCGCAGGACTGGGCGTCGGCCGCGGCGACCGGGTCGGGCTGCTCCTCGGCAACGGGCTCTGGTCCATCTCCGTCGACTTCGCCTGTCTGAAGGCCGGGGCCGCCCGCGTCCCCCTGGGCGGCCGGCTCTCCGCCGCCGAACACACCCGCATGCTCCAGGACACCGGAGCGACCCTCCTGGTCTACGGGCCGGAACTTGCCGAGCGTGCGATCGAACTCGCCGCCGCCGTACCGGGGCTGGTGCTCGCCTGCCTCGGCAGCCCCGACCCGGCCGGCCACCTCGACCTGCCGGCGGCCATGCGCGAGGCGAGCCCGGCAGACCCGATGCTGCCCGCCGCGCCGGACGACGTCATCCTGATCCTCTACACCTCCGGCACCACCGGCACGCTCAAGGCGGCCCAGCACACCCAGGCGAGCTACGCCGCGATCACCGCGAACATCCTCTCCAATCTCGTCTCGCCGGGCCGGGACGACGTGATGCTGCACGCCGCGTCCCTCATCCACGCCAGCGGCACCTTCGTGCTGCCGTACTGGGTGCGGGGCGGCGCGGCCGTCGTCCTCGGCGGCTTCGACCCGGACGAGTACCTCGCCGCCGTTTCCCGGTACGGGGTGACCGCCGTCAACCTCGTCCCCACCATGCTCGGCATGCTCTTCGCCGACGGGCGGGCCGAACGCGCGGACCTCGCCCGGCTGTCCACCGTCGTCTACGGGGCCAGCCCGATGCCGCGCCCGCTCATCGAGCACGCACTGGACGCCTGGGGCCCCAGGTTCGTCCAGTACTTCGGCCAGACCGAGGCGCCGCTGTGTCTCACCGTGCTGGCCAAGGACGACCACGCCGAGGGCGGCGAACTGCTCGGTGCCGCCGGGCATCCGGCGGTCGACGCGCAACTGGTCCTCACCGACGAGGACGGCGCCCCCGTGGCGCCCGGCGCGATCGGCGAGGTCCGGGTCAAGGCCCCGTTCACCATGGCCGGGTACTACAACGCCCCCGAGCTGACCGCCGCGAGCCTCACCGGTGACGGCTGGATCCGCACCAGGGATCTCGCGCGCTTCGACGACCGCGGCTATCTGCACCTCGTCGACCGCAGCAGCGACATGATCATCACGGGCGGCTACAACGTCTACCCGCGCGAGGTCGAGGACGCCCTCGCGAGCCAACCCGCGGTCGCGCAGTGCGCCGTCGTCGGTGCCCCCGACGCCACCTGGGTCGAGGCCGTCACCGCCTTCGTCACGCTGCGACCCGGGGCCGCGGTCTCCGAAGCGGCCCTGCGCGACCATGTGCGCGCCCGGCTGGCCGGCTACAAGGTGCCCAAGACCGTGCACTTCGTCGAGACCATCCCCTACTCGCCGGTCGGAAAGATCCTCCGCCGGGCCCTGCGCGACCCCCTGTGGGAGGGAAAATGACGACTGGACACCCCGCCGTACGGATCGAGCGCGACGGCCCCGTCTTCACGGTGATCCTCAGCCGCCCCGCGGTCCGCAATGCCGTCGACGGGCCGACCGCGGACCAACTCGCGGACGCCTTCCGGACGTTCGAGTCCGACCCGGACGCATCTGTCGCCGTGCTGTGGGGCGAGGGCGGCACCTTCTGCGCCGGAGCCGACCTCAAGGGAATCGGTACGGAACGTGGGAACAAGGTCCTCGCCGACGGGGACGGGCCGATGGGCCCCACCCGGATGAGGCTGGGCAAACCCGTCATCGCCGCGGTCTCCGGCCATGCGGTGGCCGGCGGCCTGGAACTCGCCGTCTGGTGCGATCTGCGGGTCGCCGAGGAGGACGCGGTCTTCGGTGTCTTCTGCCGCCGCTGGGGCGTTCCCCTGGTCGACGGCGGTACGGTGCGCCTGCCGCGCCTGATCGGGGAGAGCCGCGCCATGGACATGATCCTCACCGGCCGCCCGGTCCCGGCGGCGGAGGCGTACGACATCGGGCTCGCCAACCGGCTCGTGCCGACCGGTCAGGCGCGTCACGCGGCGGAGCAACTCGCCCGGGAGATCGCCGCGTTCCCTCAGCTGTGTCTGCGTCACGACCGGCTCTCCGCACGCGAACAGCACGGTCTCTCCGAGCCGGACGCCCTGGCGGCCGAGTACCGGCACGGCCTGGTTCCGCTGACCGCGGGTGAGACCCAGGCCGGTGCCGACCGGTTCGGAGGCGGTGCGGGCCGCCATGGCTCGTTCGCCGACTGAGAGCCTGTCGGGTGACCCCTGATCGGGCGGCCACGCCCTCGGAGCAACGGCAGGCGGTCCTGCGCGCGTTGAGCGAGTACGCCCCCGACACGACGGCCGTCCTCGACGTCGACCTCGGCCATACGGACCCGCAGGTGGTGATCCCGTACGGCGGACACATCCGCGTCGACGGGACCGCCCGCCGCATCGTCGTCACCTACTGAGGCCTCACCTGCCGAGCTGGGCTCCTTCCCGGTCGGCGAAGTATGCCGAAGGGGTCGAGCCCGGCGTCCGGCGGAACATCGCCGTGAACGCACTGGGTGTCGCGTAGCCGAGCTTGTCCGCGTCCCGTGTGCGGCGGGAGGCAACGGGGGCAGTCGCGGTGCGCCGAATCTTTGGTCCGACCACATGGCGTGTGTGACATAGTGGGAGCAAAGCCGAGGCAGGGGGTGAACGGTGCCCGTCGAGTGGCAACCCGTACGGCAGTCCCGTACGCATGAGCTCGTGCTCCAGAGCATCGAGGAGCGGGTGTTCGCCGGAGAGCTGAAGGCGGGCGACCGACTGCCGCCCGAGCGCGAACTCGCGCCGGTCCTCGGAGTGAGCCGATCCGCGCTGCGTGAGGCGCTGCGGGTGCTGGAGACGATCGGGGTGCTCGTCGCCCAGCCCGGTCGCGGCCCGGATGCCGGGGCGCGGATCGTGCGCAACCCCGACGACGCCCTCGGTCGACTGCTGCGGCTGCACTTCGCTCTCGGCAGCTACAGCCTGGAGGATGTCCTCGAAGCGCGCGTCGTGCTGGAACGGTCCAGCTTCGAAGCGGCGGCCACCCACGCCTCCGCCGAGGATCTGGACGAGGCGGAGCACCTGCTCGTACGCATGGGGGAGCCGGATGTCGACGTGGCCGAGTTCAACGATCTCGACACCCGCTTCCACGTACAGATCGCCCGCAGTTCCGGCAACGAACTGACCTCCACCCTCACCTCCGCCGTGCGTGAGTCCGTACGTCCGCTGATTCTGCGGGCACTGGAGGCGGCCGAGGACTGGCCGGCCACGGCAGCCGGGCTCAACGCTCAGCACGCCGAACTGCTGCGGTTGGTGCGCGCGGGCAAGGGGGCGAAGGCGGCCGATCTGGTCGAGCGGCACATCCGCAGCCTGCACGGCACGCTGGTGGACGAGAAGGAATAGCCCGCAGGACATCGGGCGATCGAGGGGCGGTGTGCATGCGCACCGCCCCTCTCGCATGTCTTGGCCCCTTCACCTTCCGGACCGAGGCTAGTATGGTCCGACCATACAAAGGCCAGAGAAACGATCGGAGAGGCCCCATGCGTATCGGACTCTTCGCCACCTGTCTGGGAGACACGCTCTTCCCCGAGGCGGTGAAATCCACCGCGGTCCTGCTCGCCCGCCTGGGACATGAAGTGGTGTTCCCGCCGGAGCAGACCTGCTGCGGTCAGATGCACGTCAACACCGGCTACCAGCGCGAGCCCGTCCCCCTGGTGCGGAACTTCGCCGAGCAGTTCGGCGACCCGTCCATCGACGCCGTCGTCATGCCCTCGGGATCGTGCGCCGGATCCGTGCGCCACCAGCACGAGATCGTCGCCGAGCGGTACGGCGACGCGGCCCTGCGTGCGGGCGTCGCCACCGTCAAGACCAAGACGTACGAGCTCTCGGAGTTCCTCGTCGACGTCCTCGACGTCACCGAGGTCGGCGCCTACTTCCCGCACCGCGTCACGTACCACCCCACCTGCCACTCCCTGCGGATGCTCCGCGTCGGCGAGAAGCCGCTGAAGCTGCTGCGCGCCGTCGACTCCATCGACCTCGTGGAGCTCCCCGAGGCGGACTCCTGCTGCGGGTTCGGCGGTACCTTCGCCGTGAAGAACGCGGAGACGTCGACCGCGATGCTCCAGGACAAGATGCGCAATATCGCCACCACGGAAGCGGCCGTGTGCACCGCCGGGGACTCGTCCTGTCTGATGCACATCGGCGGCGGACTCTCCCGTATCAGGTCGGGCACCCGCACCCTGCACCTCGCGCAGATCCTCTCCTCCACCCGCACCTCGCCGTACGTCCTGACGGAGGCCGTCCGATGAGCAGCACCTTCCTCGGCATGCCCGCCACCCCGCCCCGCTCCCCGTACGGGACGGGCAATCTGCGCGGCGACCGGAAGTTCCCCGCGGCCGCCCACGACGAGCTGCGCAACGAGCAGCTGCGCCGCAACCTGGGCAAGGCCACCCACACGATCCGCGCCAAGCGCCTGAACGTCACCGGCGAACTCCCGGACTGGGAGCAGTTGCGCGACGCCGGCTCGGCCATCAAGACCGACACCATGAACCGGCTCCCCGAGCTCCTGGAACAGCTGGAGCAGCAGGTCACCGAGCGCGGCGGCACCGTCCACTGGGCGCGCGACGGCGTCGAGGCCAACGAGATCGTCACCCGGCTCGTCCGGGCGACCGGATCCACGGAGGTCATCAAGGTCAAGTCGATGGCCACCCAGGAGATCGGTCTCAACGAACACCTGGAATCGGCCGGCATCACCCCGTACGAGACGGACCTCGCCGAGCTCATCGTGCAGCTCGCCCACGACAAACCGTCACACATCCTGGTGCCCGCGATCCACCGCAACCGCGACGAGATCCGGCAGATCTTCCTCAAGGAGATCCCCGGCGTCGACCCGCGGCTCGACAACGTGCCCGCACATCTCGCCGCCGCGGCCCGCGCTTATCTGCGGGAGAAGTTCATGACGACGAAGGTGGCGGTCTCCGGCGCCAACTTCGGGATCGCCGAGACCGGCACCCTGTCCGTCGTCGAGTCCGAGGGCAACGGCCGGATGTGTCTGACCCTGCCCGACACCCTGATCACCGTCATGGGCATCGAGAAGGTGCTGCCGCGCTATCAGGATCTCGAGGTCTTCCTGCAGTTGCTTCCGCGTTCGTCGACCGGGGAGCGGATGAACCCGTACACCTCCATGTGGACGGGTGTGACGCCCGGCGACGGACCGCAGGACTTCCATCTGGTCCTCCTCGACAACGGACGGACCGCCGCGCTGGCCGACCGGATCGGGCGCGAGGCGCTCAACTGCATCCGCTGCTCGGCCTGTCTCAACGTCTGCCCGGTGTACGAACGGGCCGGCGGTCACGCGTACGGCTCGACCTACCCCGGACCCATCGGCGCGGTCCTCACGCCGCAGCTCGCCGGGATGCATGCCGCCAAGGACGACCCCAACAGCTCCCTGCCGTACGCCTCCAGCCTCTGCGGCGCCTGCTTCGACGCCTGCCCCGTCAAGATCGACATCCCGTCGCTGCTGGTCGAGCTGCGCCACCAGCACACCGAAGAGTCCGGTACGACGGCCGAGAAGCTGGCCATGAAGGCGGCGGCCGGCGTGATGAAGAGGCCGAAACTGTTCACCGCCGCGCAGAAGGCGGCGGGGCTCGGCCGGGTGCTCGGTGGGCGGGACGGGAAGATCTCGCATCTGCCGCCGCCGTTCAGCGGATGGAGCGACAGCCGTGACACCGCGGCGCCGCCGAAGCAGTCCTTCCGGTCGTGGCTGGCGTCGGACGAGGGCGCCGCGACCATGCGGGCCGCCACCGACGAGTACGACAGGAACCAGCAGGAGGAGGAGAAGTGACGACCGCTCGCGCCACGGTGCTCGGCCGGGTCCGGGACGCCCTGGCCCTCGCCCCCACCCCGGACACCCCCATCCCGCGCGACTACCGGACCGGCCGCACGCTCCCCGACGACGAGCGACTCGCACTCTTCACCGACCGGCTCGTCGACTACAAGGCGCAGGTGCACACCTGCACCGCCGCCCGCACAGCCGAGGTGATCGCCCAGGTGCTGGACGGGCTCGGTGCGCGGAGGATCGGGGTGCCCGCCGGGCTCGACGAGCAGTGGCTCGGCGCGTACGACGGTGACGTCCAGCAGGACTCCGCCGACATCCCGGCGCCCCGGCTCGACGCGCTGGACGGAGTCGTCACCGCGTCGGCCGTCGGCTGCGCCGAGACCGGCACGATCTTCCTCGACGGCTCGCCCGACCAGGGCCGGCGGGCCCTGTCGCTCGTCCCCGACCTGCACGTGTGTGTCGTCGATCTGTCGGCCGTCGAAGTGGGGGTTCCGGAGGCGGTCGCACGGTTGGTGCCGGAGCGCCCGACGACGCTGATCAGCGGGCCGTCGGCCACGTCGGACATCGAGCTGGAACGGGTCGAAGGGGTACACGGTCCGCGCACGCTGGTGGTCGTGATCCGCGTCGACGCGTAGGGGGCGTCCGCCGGACGGCCGGGAGGCCGTCCGGCGGACCCTACGGTCAGCCGTGCTCGACCGTCAGCGGTTCGAAGGCGATACGGGTCGTCGACCCGTCGTCGGCCCAGCCGACCTCGACCGTGTCGCCGTCCACGTTCACCCCGCTCGTGGCCGCCGCTGGTGCCGTCGGCTCCGCCTTCGCCGTCAGCGACGCGAGCGACACCAGCAGAACCGTTCCCTCCGCGTCCGCGCCCAGCCTCGGAACCACCGCCCACCGGGCGTACGCCGTGCCCTGCGGAGCCCGTACCTCGTCCTGGGTCTCCCAGCCGTGCAGGCCGTGCAGCTCGGACCGTACGGAGTCGTCCGGGCCGGTCGCCCAGCCCGTCTGCTCCACCCGCGCCCCGTCCGGGGCGCCCAGCACCCGGTGCACCCGCAGCTCGTACCGGCCGCGGACCACCGTGACGCTCTCCACCCGCATCCCCGGCACCATCGGCGGACCGGACGTGAAGACGGGGCGGTGCCAGGACGCCGCCCAGCCCCAGCCGTCGCCCCCTCCCGCGCCCAGCGGGCGGATGCTGCGACGGCCGCTGCGTACTCCGTCGACGACGACGGCCAGGTGGTTGTCCGCCGCGTTCACCCGCGACGTGGGGCCGGTCACCGTGGAGTACGACCAGCGGCTGTACAGCGGGTCGTCCTGCACACCCGACTCGCCCTCGTGCGGCCGGACATGGTCGCTGCCGTGGTTGTGCAGCCGGACGATGCCGTCCGCCCGGGTGGACTGGATCAGCAGACCCGGTGCGGGCAGCGCCAGCACCCGGTCGGGGCCCTCGCTGGGCGCGGGCTCCTCGGTCGCCGTCCACAGCGGATGGCCGTCCGGGGCGAGCAGCGCGACGAACGCCTTGGACGCCCAGTACGGGGACGCGGGGCCCGAGTAGTGCTGCAGCGTCGCCTCGTGCGGGCCGTGCCAGCCCAGGTTCAGCAGCCCGTCCGTACCCGTCGCGCCGCGGTCCAGGAAGTAGCGCAGCGATCCGCTGATCACCCGCCGCGAGGCGCCTGGAGAGAGCGGGGTGTGCCCGGTGACGGCACCCAGCGCGACCGCCGAACCGGCCGCGAACCGGTAGGTCAGCGAACGCCCGAAATGGATCGGGGCACCGTCGCCGCCGAACAGCAGCGTGTAGTTGTCCAGGTGCTCGCGCAGCCGGGAGCCGTAGTGCGCGGACAGTTCCGGGTCGCCCGACAGATGCGCGTCCAGCATCGGGTAGAGGTGCAGCGCCCAGCCGTTGTAGTGGTCGAAGGCGCGACCGTCCCCGTCGGAGTACCAGCCCTGTCCGCAGTACCAGCTCTCCAGCAGGCCCAGCGCCCGTTCCTTCGCCCGGGACGTCTCCGTGTCACCGCGGCCCACCGACTCCAGGAACGCGGCCACGGAGTAGGGGAACAGGTACCAGTTGTTGGGCGCGGGCGTGTGCCGCAGCGCGCCGCGCAGCCACTCCTCGGCGCGGTCCTGGACACCGGCGTCCAGCCGGTCCCACAGCCAGGGACGGGTCAGCCGAAGCCCGATGGCGACCGAGGCGGACTCGACCATCGGCTGGCCCTGCACATGGTGGTCGAGGATCAGCGGCCAGGACTCCAGGTCGTCCCGGCCCGGCGTCCGCGTACCGGCCGCGAGACCGTCCGCGTACCGGTCGAGCCAGCCGTGCGGGTCCTTGCCGTCCGCGCCCGCGACCCGGAACGCGGCAGCGAGGAACGTCCGGGCATAGCCCTCCAGACCGTCCGAGCGCACCCCGGAGCCGGACGGCCGCCCCGGCAGGTCGAGCAGGGCGCTGCCGGGGGTGGACCACTGCCACGCAGCCCGCAGCATTCCGTCCGCCGCCGCCTCCCAGTGCGCCCGGGTGTAGCCGGTGTGCGGGCTCGAGTCGCGGTCTTCGGAGGGGAGTTCAAGAGGAGAGGTCATGCGAGGAATGCCAGCCTTTCGCGTCGTACGGGGTGGGCGAAGCCGTCGCCCGCGGCCCAGCGGTCGATCTCGCCGACCGCCAGGTCGACCAGCCGCCGCCACTCGTTGCCCTGCGAGCCCGCGAGATGGGGGGTGATCAGGGCGTTGTCGCACTCCCACAGGGGGTGCGAGGACGGCAGGGTGTCGGGGTCGGTGACGTCGAGGATCGCGCGGATCCGGTTCTGCCGGAGTACATCGGTGAGCGCGTCCTGGTCCACGACGGCGCCCCGGGAGGTGTTGATGAGCACCCCGTCGGGGCGCATGGACATGAGCAGTTCGCGGCTGACGAGACCGAGGGTGGCGGGCAGCAGCGGAGTGTGGACGCTCACCACATCGCTCTGCGCGAACAGTTCGGCGAGGCCGACCGGACGCACGCCCAGCTCGGCGGCGTCCGCCTCGGAGACGTACGGATCGTGCAACAGCACCCGCAGGTCGTACGGGCGCAGCAGCTCGATGACGCGCCGGCCGATCAGCGAGGCGGACAGGATGCCCACGGTGCGCCCGTAGTTGCCCACCTCCGCCGAGGTGCGCAGCCAGTCGTCGCGACAGTGCTCGGCACGGTAGTCGCGGGCCCGCTCCAGGACTCGTTTGCCGGAGAGCAGGGTCATCGCGACGGTGTACTCCGCGACCGGCAGCGCATTGGCCGCCGCCGCCGAGGACACCTCGATGCCCCGTTCCCAGCAGGCCTCGGTGACATGACCGCGGACGGTGCCCGCCGTGTGGACGACGGCACGCAGCTGCGGTGCCGCGGCCAGCACGCTCTCGTCGAGCGGTGGGCAGCCCCAGCCGGTGACCAGGATCTCGGTGTCCGCGAGCGTGGCGCGGGCCCGGTCGGTGGTGAAGTCGTCGAGGACGGGCAGAGGGGCGAGTTCGCACACCCCGGCGAGTGCGGCCAGGGCTCCGGGAGTGAGGACGGCGGCCGCGGCGTCCGGCTTCATGGCGACGGCGGCGCGTGGCCGGCGGTGCGCGGCGTGGGTGGTCGGGACGGTCGGGGTGGTGCTGGGCATCATGCTCCTGGTCGGGGAGTGGCGCGGACGTGATCCGGTCGGCCCGCTACTTGACGGAGCCCGCGGTGAGCCCCGCCTTCCAGAACCGCTGGAGCAGGGCGAAGGCGAGAATCAGTGGCAGGACAGCGAGCAGCGAACCCATGATCACGACGGGGTAGTACTCGGGGGAGACGGTGGCGGAGCTGTTCCAGGTGTAGAGCCCCAGACTGACCGGATACAGGTCCTGGTCCGAGAGCATCACCATCGGCAGGAAGAAGTTGTTCCAGATGGCCGTGAGCTGGAAGAGGAAGACAGTGACGAGGCCGGGTCCCAGCATCCGCAGCGCGACCCGGAAGTAGGTGGTCAGCTCGCCCGCGCCGTCGACCCGGGCCGCTTCGAGCACCTCGTCGGGGACGTATCCCTGACTGAATATCCGGCCGAGGTACACGCCGAACGGGTTGAAGAGCACCGGGATGAACACCGACCAGAAGGTGTTCACCAGCCCCGTGCCGGACGCCATCAGATACAGCGGCAGGGCCAGCACGGTCTGCGGCACCATGACGGCGGCGAGGACAAGACCGAACAGCTTCTCCTTGTGCGCGAAACGGTACTTGTCGAAGGCGTAGCCGCAGGCGATGCTCACCAGGGCGCCGAGCGCGGCGCCGAGGACCGCGTACAGAAGGCTGTTGCCGTACCACCGCCCGTACAGTCCCCCGTCCATCGCGAACAGGTCCTTGAGGTTCTGCACGAAGGAGAAGTGGTTCAGCGACAGGACGTCACTGCCGGACAGCGCGTCCCGGTCCTTCGACGCGGCCAGCACCAGCCACAGCACCGGCAGCAGCGTGTACAGCACCGAGATGCCCACGACGAGATTGACGACGGAGCGGCCCAGAAGCCGGGGACGCAGCGTGGTCGCGGTGCGGGTGGTGGTGCTCGTCGCGCTCATCGGGCGTCCTCCTCGGGGGCGGTGGCGCGGTTGGTCCAGCGGGTGACGCCGTAGGAGAGCGCGACGGTGCAGACCAGCAGGACGACGGAGGCGGCGGCGGCCAGGCCGTAGTTGTTCCGGGTGAAGGCCGCGTCGTAGATGTACATGCTGGGTGAGAACCGCGAGTTGATCATCGGGCTGGCCTGGCCGAGCAGCATCGGCTCGGTGAACAGCTGCAGCGCGAAGATCAGCGTGAACATCGCCACCATCACGATGGACGGGCGCACCAGTGGCGTCTTGACCTGGAGGGCGGTACGGACCGGTCCGGCGCCGTCGACGACCGATGCCTCGATGACCTCGCGCGGCACGGCCTGCAGAGCGGCGTAGAAGACCACCATGTTGTAGCCGAGATTGCTCCACAGCGCGATGTTCACGATGGACGGCAGGACGGTGTGCAGTCCGAGGAAGTCGATGGTGATGTCGGCCTTGCCGAGCAGGTCGATCACCGGGCTGAGCCCGGGCGTGTACAGGTACAGCCAGATGAGGGCAGCGATGATGCCGGGGACGGCGTGCGGCAGGAACAGCCCGAGCTGGGCCGATGCACGCAGCCGTACCACTCCGGAGTCCAGCAGCAGTGCCAGCGCGAGGGCGGACACCACCATCAGCGGGATGTAGATCACGCAGTACAGCGCGACCGTGCCCAGGCTGCTGAGGAACGTCGGGTCGGTCAGCACGGCCGTGTAGCTGCGCAGTCCGACGAAGACGGTGTGCTCCGGTCCGAAGCCGAGCCCCGGCTGGTCGTCGCTGAAGAAGCTCAGCCAGACGGCCGTCCCGACGGGGATCAGGAAGACCGTCACCAGGAGGACGAAGAAGGGCGTCATCAGGGCGCCGCATGCGCCGAGTTCACGGCGCCGGGAGGACCTGTGGGTGGTGCGTGCGGGCGCCGCGGACGACGGGGCGTCGGCCGGGCGCGTGGAGCCGATCGAGGAGGGGGTGGTGGTGGTGAGGGGGCTGGTCATGGGTGTCACCTGCCTCTCTGCTGCTGGGAAGGGGATACGGGGCGGTCAGCTGGTGCGCTCGCTGGTGGCCAGGCCCAGTGCCCTGAGGTCCGGCATGGTGCCCTTCTGGGCGGCGCGTACGGCATCGATCAATGAGCCCTGGCCGCCGCTCGCCCGCGCGAAGCCGTCCTGCATCACCTTGCTGGTGGCGGTCATCCGCGGCCCCCAGATCCAGCCGTCCCGGATCTTGTGCGCCTCCCCCTCGAAGAGGCGGTAGATGTCCTGACCGCTGTAGTAGCTCCGGTCGAAGGCCTTGCGGCCGACGGGTACGAGGCCGGGGGCGGCCGGATACTGGCTGCTGGTGCCGCTGGCGAGCCGGGCCCGCAGCGCATCCGGGTGCGACACCTGCCATTCGATGAACTCCATGGCGGCCTCCGGGTGACTGCTGTCCTTCGTCACCGCGAAGGTGGAGCCGCCATGGGTGCCGAGGGACGGTGCGGCCGGATCCCACTGGGGGAGCGGCGCGACGGCCCATGCGCCCTTCTGCGCGGGCCGTGCGTTCATCTGCGCCCCGGCGTCCCACGCTCCGCTGAGCCGGACGAGGACCTGGCCGTTGCTGATCTGGGCGTCGCTCTGGCGGCCGTCCACGGGGTTCATGAAGACCAGGTCCTGGTCGATGAGCCGCTGCCAGTACGACGCGACGCGGCGGCTCGGCTCGTCGGCGAGCGAGACGTTCCAGACACCCCCCGCGGTGTCGAACCACTGGGCACCGGCCTGCCAGGCGAACGAGGCGAACTGGGGGGCGCCGTCCGTGGCGAAGTTCGCCAGCCGCCGGCCGTTGCCCTTCCGGCGTACGGTACGGGCTGCCTCCTCGAACTCGTCCCAGGTACGCGGCACATGGAGTCCGTACTGCTGGAAGAGGTCGCTGCGGTAGTGCATCACCATCGGTTCGACATCCAGCGGAACGCTGAAGGCGCGCTTCTCGAACGTGGTCAGCGCGAGCGCCTGCGGCAGCAGCTTGGCGCGCAGCCCGTCGCTCATCAGGCCGGTGATCTCGCGAGCGACACCATCGATCGCGAAGCCGGGGAGCTGGGGGTACTCGATCGTGGCGACGTCCGGGGCGTTGCCCGCCCGCGCCGCGTTGCTGAGTTTCGCGTACCCACCCTGGCCCCCCGAGGGGATCTGCTGGAAGTCGACCTGGATGCGGTCGTGGGTGCGGTTGAACGCGTCCACGACCTGCTGGCTGCCGCGCAGAGCGGACCAGAAGGTGATGTGCGTGGCGCGCTTCGCGCCGGTGCTGATGGCGTTGCTCGTGCTGCCCGACCGCGATGCGCCGTCGCTGCTGCTGCAGGCGCTGAGCGCGCCTGTCAGAGGCAGGGCGGCGATCGTGGCGAGCACGGATCGACGGCTCTGTCGACCAGGCATGGGTGCCTCCCGCGGCTCCTGATTCAAGACACGGGGAATCCTGATCGGCTGATCGGTACGGGTCAAGGGATCGCTCAGAAGAAAATGAAAGCGGTCAAACGCTCAGTCTTTTACGGGGGTGACCCTCTGGGCCGAACCGCGCACCTTCAGCGCGGGCAGCAACTCCGTCCGGCGCACCGGTCCGGTCGTACCGCCAGGCCCGGTCAGCCGGTACAGCAGCAGTTCGGCCGCCGCCCGCCCGATCTCCGCCTTCGGCGGCGCCACCGCGGTCAGCGGCGTACTGCCCAGGGCCGCGACCACGTCGTCGTACGCCACCACGGAGCAGTCCCGCGGCACCTGGACCCCGCTCTCCGCCATCCGCTGCACCAGCATCAGCGCGTCCACATCTCCGTGCAGCACGGCCGCCGTGGCGCCCCGCTCGCGCAGCAGGGCGGCGAGATCGGGAGCGGTGCCCTCGGCCGGCGCCGGAGCGTTCTGGACGCGGACCGCCGCGCTCGGCGACCCGGGTCCGGGACCGGGCACCGCCGTCGGTGAACTGAGCACCACGGACCAGTCCTCCACCTCCGGCCGGTCCGCCGCGATCTGGGCGAACGCCGCCCGGATGGTGCGCGCCGTCGGACTGTCGTCACGGGCGGCCAGGACGATGCGGCGGTGGCCCAGCGCCACCAGATGGTCCACGGCGAGATGCGTTCCGTACCAGTGGTCGGAACAGACCGAGTCCAGGGGGTGCAGCGCACTGCCCGGCCGGGGCCGCCGCTCCATCAGCACGGTCGGCACGCCGACCTCCGCCAGCCAGCCGTAGTCCAGCTCCTCCGAGCGGGCGTTGCGCCACCGCGGGGCGATCAGCAGTCCACGGGCCCCGTCCGCCAGGGCCCGCTCCACCAGCGGCCGTTCGGCACCGGCCGACTGCGGCGCGATGTGCAGGGCGATCCGCATCCCGGACTCCTCCAGGACGGTCCGGGCGCCGTGCAGCGTCTCGTACAGATACGAATGCCGCTCCGGTACGACGATGGCCACCGCGCCTCCGTCGCCGGCCGGCTCCGCTGTCCGCGCCGCCGGGACCGGGACGGGTTCCGCCGCGTCGACCACCGGCCGGGCCACCCCGTGCCCGCGCCGCAGCCTCCCGGCCCGGGTCAGCTCCTCGACGTCCCGGCGGATCGTGACCACCGAGACATCCAGCTCGGCGGCGAGCACGCTGACCTTGACGGCTCCTCGCGACTGCACCACCGACAGGATTCGCTGACGCCTGAGTTCAACCGGCTCCCGCATGCTGATGGCCCCCTCGCCGTGCCGCTGCGCATTGTTCGTTTGAACGCTTCCTGCGAACGCTTGGGTCGCAGCATAGCGATCAACCCCGTGCTGTCCATGGCCGATCATGGTCGTCCCGCACGCGCCAACGGCCCTGCGGCATCGTTGCGAGCCCTGCTCGATGCCACCCACCGTCAGCGAACTCGAGACCGATCGGAAAGGGAGGGGAGCCCGGAGACCAAGAAGGTTGTGGTTCGCGGCGACGGTGACGCCGCTGGCCGCCGGCTGCCCGCGGCTCCCGGCGCGGCGACCGCCCCGGCCCGGGACGGACATGCCTCAGGGGCCGTTGAAAAACGGCCCCTGAGGCGCACCCGCCCAACGCCCCTACGGCTGTCCCAGCGACAACCGGTCGAGGTCGGGCGCGGACTTCCGGTCGTTGTAGACCCTGATCGTGTGGGACTCCGCGGTGAGCGTCACCGGTACGGAGGTCGTCTGCGGGGTGCTGTTCCCGATCCCACTCACCGCTGCCTCGACCGGCGCACCGCCGTCGACGCTCACCAGGAACGAACGGTCCCCGTTCACCGTGTAGTCGATGAACAGCGGGTACGTCCCCGCCCGGTCCACGGTGACGTCGGGGAACAGGACATCGGCCGCCGCACTGCCTCCGATGTTGCGTACCTTCTCCCCGCCGGAGCAGGGCGAGCAACCCGTGAGCCCGGCGGTGCCGAGTCTGTTCCGCGAGTCCTCGGCCTCGCGCATGAACACCCGGTCCGCCGAGCGCGGCCGGATGCCGACGTTCTGCGTCACTGTGTGCGGGGTACCGAGCGTCAAGAACTCCGCGGTGACCGGCACCGTCGTCGGGGCGACGTCCGCACCGGAAGGCGAGAGCAGCGTCCACTGCGCCTTCACCGTCTGGCCGAGCCGCAGCGACGACGCCGTCGCCGGGCCGCCCTCGACCGTCCAGCCCACGGGCGCCTTCGGGGCGAGCCGAACACCGTCGAGCGCATCATCCGCGTCCAGCCGAAGTTCCGCCGTGACCTGGACGGACTGCTGCCCGGCGCCGACCCACTGCAGCCCGTGGGGCTCCACCGTCATGGTCGTCTTCGGGACGTACGACGCCGGTGGCAGCGGTCCGACGGCGATCCGGTCGAGACCGGGCCCCCGGGACGCCGTGCTGAACACCTCGACCGTGTTGACCCCGGCGGTCAGGGGCACGGAGACCGCCGTGGACCCCGGCACGTCCGGGTTGCCCGCCGGCACCCGCACGTCGATCGCCGCCGCGCCATTGACGCGTACGGACAGCGAGGTCGCGGCACCGGCGGTGTGGTCGAACTGGAGCCGGTAGTTCCCGGCTTCGGCGGCTGTCACGTCGTGGAAGGTGACGGAGTTACGGGCTCCGCCGCCGAATCCGACCAGCCGCGCCGACCCCGAGCAGGCCCCGCACGCGGACGCCCGCACAGCGCCGTCCCGGTCATTGCGCCGTGACTCCGCCTCCAGCGGCACCTGCGCCGAGCCCGACACCGGCGCCCCGTACGCCACCTTGATCTCGTCGATCCTCAGTCGGCCGAAGAAGTCCGGCGCCTGCGGACCGGCCCAGGTGCTGCGGACGTCGAGCTTCAGATAGCGGGCCTTCTGCTCACCGATGTCGATGAGCTGCACTCCGCGGGCGCTCGGCAGAGCGCCGGCCCGGACCGTCCTCCAGTGCCTGCCGTCGTCGCTCGCCGAGACCGCGTAGTCCTTGATCCGCGCGGAGTCCTCCGGCCTGCCGAAGGTCGACCGTGCGTGCGTCGGCGACCACTCGCGCTGGTTCACCGCGAGCGAGGTCACCCTCCGGAGGCTTCCGAGGTCGATGGTCACGGACGCGGGAAGCTTCCCGTCGCTGTCCCAGTAGTTCCCGTCGTCTCCGTCGACGACCGCTCCGCCGGGGTGCCCGTCGGCCGCCGACGAGGCCGTGGCCCGCAGGGACTTCTGTGGGTAGTAGGAGTGCTGCCGGCCGTCCGTCTCGACCTTGAACACCGTGTCGTACGGGTCCCAGTCGGCGATATCGAGGATGGTCAGGTAACCCCCGGACTGGCTGAAGGCCACGTCCTTGCCGGTGCGCACATCGGTCACCCGGGTCGCCCGGTAGCCGTTGTCGCGCAGCCGGACCATGTCGGTGCGGGGCCGGGTCACCACATGCACGTACTGCGTCACCGCGCCCGGCCCGACGGTGATGACGCCGTGCGCACCGTCGTTCCAGAAGCCGGGCTGCATCCCGCCGTACATGTAGCCGCCGCCCTCGGTGCCCTCCAGCGAGGACCGGATCGGGGCGGTCCACCCGGCCATGAAGTCGTTGTAGGCCTGCTGGCTCGGCGGGAACCTGCCGTTCACCATGGCCGTCTCCGCCATCAGCGACTTCATGGACGAGCCCGCGTTGGTGATGTACCGGCCCGTGCTCAGCCGGAAGTCCACCGGGTGGTCCTTGCCGTCGTACCACCAGTCGCCGCTCGTCGGCAGCTTGTAGTCGCCTTCCGAGATGCGCGGCATCGGTGTGAACGCGGCCGACGGGTAGTCGTACGCCGGAGTCATGCCGGTCTTCTGCTCATTGCTGACCGTGTCCATGATCGGCGTGTCCTCATTGTTGTTGGTCAACAACCAGGACGGCCGCTTCGCCCGGATCTGCTCGTAGAGCTGGTGGCTCTCCCAGTACTCGTTGTCGTTGTCGATCCAGAACCCGGCCAGATCTGGGTAGTTCTCCATCACCTCGAAGAACTGGTCGTAGCTGAACCGGCCGAAACCCTCGCGGGTCGTCAGATCGACCTTCTCGCCCTTGTATGCCGAGTAGGCGTCCGAGTCGAGGGTCTGCACTCCCGGCACCTCGTTGTGCCACTGCGGATCGTCGGTCATGTACAGCATGACCTTGATGCCCTTGGCCTTGCCCGCGTTCACGAGTTCGCCGAGGAAGTCGCGGTCCGTGGAGCAGCTGCCGGGGATCTTCGAGGGCCAGGGCCGGGCGTAGCCGAGCCTGCTGTGGAAGGTGGCCAGGACGATGTAGGAGGCACCGAGCTTGCGTGCCTCGTCGACCCAGTAGTCGGGGGACCAGCCGCCCGCGGTGACGTCGTGCTCCCACGTCGCGCAGTCGGTGTGGCGGGGCGCGGTGAACATGCCCCAGTGGAGGAACAGGCCGGCGGTGGACTCCCGCATCCACTGCTGGCGCGGATGCTGGACCTCGGCGGTGGCGGCGGGCGCGCCGAGAAGCGCCGCTGTCACGGCGAGGACCAGGGAGAGACAGAACAGCCGCCATCTCTGCCCTACGGATGAGCTGTGCGGTACGAATGCCATGGCCGTCGCTCTCTCGCTGGGGGCCGATGCGCGTGGAGGCAGGGGAGCCACTCACGAAGACATCCGATGCTTGCAATGCTGATATCGGGAGTCAAGCCTCCGGGCGGGCAACTGGGCAGTAAATAGCGCCAATTGACGCGAGCCTCATGTGTGCGCGGAGTCAACACATCGGATGAGTCGGTGCAAAGGCGGACGTTGAGCAGAGGGACCGGCTGGCGGTGCGGAAGTGCGTGCGATTAGCATCTGGTCCTGGCATGGACACCCTCACACTCTGGCAACTGGCGGCGCTGGCCGCGGCATCCACGCTCGTCGGCTTCTCCAAGACGGCCGTCAGTGGTGCCAATACGATCAGTCTCGCGGTTTTCGCGGCCGTACTCCCGGCCCGCGAGTCCACCGGAGTTCTGCTCCCGATCCTCATCGCGGGCGATGCGCTCGCGGTCCTCACCTACCGCAGGCACGCCCACTGGCCGACGCTGCTGCGGCTGTTCCCCGCCGTCGCCGTGGGCGTGGTGATGGGCACCGTCTTCATGATGTGGGCCGACGACGACGCCGTGGGGACCTCGATCGGCGCGATCCTGCTCTTCATGGCGGGCGTCACCGTCTGGCGGCGCCGCACCGGGGCCGACAGCAAGGTGGCTCCGGACGAGTCCGGCGGCCCGTCCGGGGCGGGCAGGCTCAAGGCCCGTTCGTACGGGGTGCTCGGCGGCTTCACCACCATGGTCGCCAACGCGGGCGGCCCGGTGATGTCGCTCTACCTGCTGTCCGCGGGCTTCCGGAAGCTCGGCTTCCTCGGCACATCGGCGTGGTTCTTCCTGATCGTCAACACCTCCAAGGTGCCGTTCAGTGTGGGCCTCGGCCTCATCGACGCGCAGTCGTTGCTGCTGGACGCGGCCATGCTGCTGTTCGTCGTCCCGGGCGCGTACATCGGCCGGAAGTGTGTGGACCGGATCAACCAGAAGCTCTTCGAGCGACTGGTGCTCGGTGCGACCGTGCTCGGCGGACTCCAACTGCTGCTGCGCTGACCGCACCCATGAATGACGGAACCCTCCTGGACCGGACGGTCCAGGAGGGTTCGAGGAGAAACCTGAGGAGAGCGCGGAAGCCGTCGTGTCAGACGATGTCCGCGGCGATCTCCGCCTGTTCGCGGGCGTTCCCGTACGCCGACGGCGTGCTGTAGGAACGGCGTGCGACGAACCACCAGATGGTGGCCAGGGCCAGCACGGCGACGAGCGCGACCGACGCGTAGTTCATCGAGTCGATGGTCACCGGTGACGACTGCGGAAGCAGGAACAGTACGGTCACGATGGCCACCCACACCACGGCGATCCAGCCGATCGGCTTGGACCAGCGGCCGAGGTGCCAGGGCCCCCGCTCGAAGCGGTCCCCGGCGCGCAGCTTCAGGAAGATCGGGATCGCGTAGGCGGGCGTGATGCCGATGACGTTGATCGCGGTCACCGCACCGTAGGCGGTGGCCGAGTACAGCGACGGCAGCGCCAGCAGCCCGGCGACGACGACCGACAGCCACACGGCCGGTACGGGCGTCTGGGTGCGGGCGCTCACCTTGCGCCACAGCGCCGAACCCGGCAAGGCGTTGTCGCGGCTGAACGCGAACACCATCCGGCTGGCCGCGGCGACTTCGGCGTTGCCGCAGAACAGCTGGGCGGCGATCACGATCAGCAGCATGGCGGTGGCGCCCGAGGTGCCGAGCGCGTCGATCAGGATCTGGGCCGGAGGCACACCGGTGGCGCTCTCCTGGGTGCCCACGTAGTCCTGGATCGCGAACGTCAGACCGGCGAGCAGTACGAAACCGGCGATCCAGGAGACCCAGATCGAGCGGACGATGCCGCGCGCCGCCGACACCGAGGCGTTCGAGGTCTCCTCCGACAGATGGGCGGAGGCGTCGTAGCCGCAGAAGGTGTACTGCGCCAGCAGCAGGCCGATCGCCGCCACATAGAGCGGGTTCTCCCAGCCCGTGTCATTGACGAATTCGGTGAAGACGAACGACGGCGACTGGTGGTGGGAGGGAACGATCGCCAGCACGGTGACGATCACGGCGACGCCGGCCAGGTGCCACCAGACGCTGATCGAGTTGAGCACGCTGACCAGACGGACACCGAAGAGGTTCAGTACGGCGTGCAGCAGCAGAATGCAGAGGAAAATGATCATGGTCTTGCCTGGGGTGGGGGTGAAGCCCCACTGAAGGTTCATCAGCGCGCCGGTGAACAGCGCGGCGCCGTAGTCGATACCCGCGATCGCACCGAGCAGACCGAGCAGGTTCAGCCAGCCCGTGTACCAGCCCCACTTGCGGCCGCCGAGCCGGTCGGCCATGTAATACAGCGCCCCGGACGTGGGGTACGCGCTGGTGACCTCGGCGAGCGCCATGCCGACGCAGAGGACGAACAGGCCGACACCGGCCCAGCCCCACAGCATCACCGACGGGCCGCCGGCCGACATGCCGAAGCCGTACAGGGTCATGCAGCCGGACAGGATCGAAATGACGGAGAAGCTGATGGCGAAGTTGCCGAAGCCGCCCATGCGACGGGCCAGCACCGGCTGGTAACCGAGTTCGCGCAGCCGCTGCTCCTCGTCCTTCTGGGGAGCGGCCTGCGCGCCCGGCTGGGTCGAGGTGGGTATGGACATGAGGGGAAACCTCCGTGAAGGGGAAGGGGTCGGGGACGGTTTGTTGTCGGGGGGAGAACGTGCCGGGGTCAGTCGTGCGGTCCCCGGCGCGGTTCGGGTGCCGCGGCGAGACAGCGGGTCCGGGCGCGCAGATACACGTCCTCGGCGCCCGAAGGGTCGCGTGGGTCGGGGGCGCGATAGGCCCAGGGCAGCGTGGTGAAGTACGGGCCGAGTGCCCGGAACACCGGTGCCGCGTCGGCGAATTGCAGGGCGCCCCACAGGGAATGGGCGAGATGGTTGACGTCGAGCAGAGAGTGCCTGGCCGGATCTGTGCGGTGGAACCAGAGGTGCAGGGCCCGTTCGGCATCCCGCTCGGCGTCCTCGGTGACCCAGTGGAGATCAAGCGCCTTCTCATGACCGTGCTCACGGCGGTAGCGCTCGACCCGCACGTACAGCGGGAGAGCATGGAGCGCGGATCCCTCGGGCGCCGAAGAGGCGGCCCACTGCGCGAAGTTGACCGCCTCGGAGAGGGTTCCGCCGGCCTTTCGCGCGTACACGAACTGGAGCATCCGGTGGTAGGCCTCGCGGTTGAAGGGATCGCGCCGGTCGGCCTCCGCCAGCAGCCCCCACGGGCCGGGAAAGAGCATGGGCCCCGGCGGATGCAGCCGGTGCTCCTGCAGTTCCTGCCGCTCGTCCAACTGTGACAGGGCCAGCAGACACACCCAGGGCACCGGGTCGGCGGGGGTGGCGTGGGCGGCCGACCTGCACGCTTCCCAGGCCTCCTGCCACAACTCCTGCGCCCGGTGATGCCCCTCGCGGTGGGCGCGCACGGCACGCTCCACCACGACCCGCGCGTGCATCACGGCAGCCGCGACACTCCGGGGTTCCTCGGCCAACCAGGCCTGCACCGCGTCGGAGCCTGCGGCGACCGCGCCGAGCACCTGGGTGCGCTGGGTCCACAGCGTCCAGTCCGGGGTGCTTTCCAGCAGATTCCGCATGGATACCCAGCGGCCGGTGCGCAGGTCCTGTAATGCCGCACGTAAGTCGTTGTCGTGCCCGGCCGGGTGATAGACCGGCCGGAAATCACTGGTCGCCATGGACTCCCCCCGCCCCCGTGCACGGCAGTGAATCCGCGCCTAAGCAGACGTCCCGGGACGTGCGATGTCGGCGCCCGCGGCATGGTGTCGGTCTCATCAATCCTCAAGGGCGTGGGGGGTGAAGCAGCTGTTGAAAGACGAACTGCCAGGAACCGTCCGGTTGTTGCTCGGCGGTGAGTGTAGAGCGCGTTCTGTCGATCTCCCGACCGATTCGCGGATCTTACTCAAGTCGCCTGAGATGGAAGGATGTTGACCATCATTTGGTAATTCCGCAAGGTGTGGAATGCGGGCGCTTGACGTACGCGGTGGTCTGCACCAGTCTGTGCGTCAGCGACCGTTGATCACGATTCCGTTCAAGCCGTAGAGCTTCCGCACAGCAGGAGTGTCGATGACAGGCCCGGTGCTCGCCGTCGACCAGGGCACGTCCGGTACCAAGGCGCTGGTGATCTGCCCGGAACGCGGCGTGATCGGTTTCGGTGCGGCCCCGGTGCGGCCCCGCTACGAGCCCGGCGGAGTGGTCGAGGTCGACCCCGCCGAGTTGTTCGGATCGGTCGTCGAAGCCGGGCGGCAGGCGGTGCGCGAGGCGGGTGAACCGGTGGTCGCCGTCGGACTCGCGAACCAGGGCGAGACCGTGCTCGCCTGGGACCCGGCAACCGGAAAGCCGCTCACCGACGCAATCGTCTGGCAGGACCGCCGGGCCGAATCGGTCTGCAGCGAACTCGCCGAACATGAAGACGAGTTGAGGCAACTCACCGGGCTGCCGCTCGACCCGTACTTCGCCGCACCGAAGATGGCCTGGATCCGCCGCGAGCTGACCCGCGAGGGTGTCGTCACCACCAGCGACTCCTGGCTGGTCCACCGGCTGACCGGGGCGTTCGTCACGGATGCGGCGACCGCCGGTCGTACCCAGCTCCTCGACCTCGACCGGGTCGGCTGGTCACCCGCGGCCCTGGACATCTTCGGGCTCTCCGGCGAACGGCTCCCGTCCGTCGTCGACGCGGCCGGCCCGGTCGGTACGACGACGGTGTTCGGCGGCGAACTCCCCCTGACCGGACTGCTCGTCGACCAACAGGCTGCTCTGCTCGCCCAGGGCGCCCTGCAGGCCGGCACCGCCAAATGCACCTATGGCACCGGCGCCTTCCTCCTCGCCCAGACCGGGTCCACGCCCCGCCGCGGCTCCACCGGACTGGTCAGCTGTGTCGCCTGGCGGCTCGGCGGCCGTACCAGCTACTGCCTCGACGGGCAGGTCTACACCGCCGCGTCCGCCGTCCGCTGGCTCACCGATCTCGGAGTCATCTCCGGTGCCGCTGAGCTCGACCCCGTCGGCACGGGCGTCCCCGACTCCGGCGGTGTCACGTTCGTACCGGCGCTCGCCGGACTCGCCGCACCGTGGTGGCGCAGCGATCTGCGCGGCTCGGTGACCGGACTCGGACTGGACACCACCGCCGGCCACCTGGTGCGCGCCCTGTGCGAGGGCATCGCCGCACAGGTCGTCGAACTCGCCGACGCCGTCGCCACCGACCTCGGCGGACCGCTGACCTCGCTCCGTGTGGACGGCGGCCTGACCCGCTCGGCGCTCCTCATGCAGACCCAGGCCGACCTGCTGCAACGGCCGGTCGAGGTGTCCGCACTGCCGGACGTCACCGCACTCGGGGCCGGGGCCGTCGCCCGCCTCGGCGTCGACCCGAAACTACCGCTCCAGCAGGCCGTACCCGCATGGGAACCGGCCGCCATGTATGAACCCCGGATCGGCGCGGACGAGGCCGCCGAACGCCTCGCCCGATTCCGCGCAGCGGTGGAGACCCTGCTGGACCGCGCATGACGCCGACGGTCACCACGGCCATGGACCTGGTCCACGGCCTGCCCGACGGCGGCGCTGCGGCGTACGACGTCACCGTCATCGGCGCAGGCGTCGTGGGCACCGCCCTCGCCCGTGAGCTGGCCCGCTACCCGATCCGTACCGCCCTCGTCGACGGATCCGACGACATCGGCAACGGCACATCGAAGGCCAACACCGCCATCCTGCACACCGGTTTCGACGCCGCCCCCGGCTCACTGGAAGCCCGTCTCGTACGCGAAGGGCAGCGCAGGCTCGCCGCGTACGCGGCCGAGACCGGAATCCCGGTCGAGCGCGTCGGCGCGCTCCTCGTCGCCTGGGACGAGGAACAACTCGCCGCACTCCCCGGCCTGCTGGCCAAGGCGGCGCGCAACGACTACCACGCTGCGCGGATCATCGACGCCGAGGAACTGCGGGCCCGCGAACCCCATCTGGGCCCCGGTGCGCTCGGGGCGCTGGAGATCCCGGACGAGAGCATCATCTGCCCCTGGACGACCCCCCTCGCCTACGCCACCCAGGCCGTCCGCGCCGGCGTCCATCTGCACCTCGACTGCCGGGTCCAGCGCATCGACAGCGGCCCGGACATCCACACCCTTGCCACCACCCGCGGACCGCTGCGCACCCGCTACCTCATCAACGCCGCCGGACTGTACGCAGACGAACTCGACCGGCAACTGGGCCACGACGCCTTCACCGTCACCCCGCGCCGCGGCCAGCTCATCGTCTTCGACAAGCTCGCCCGGGCACTGGTCGACCACATCCTGCTGCCCGTGCCCACCGAGGCGGGCAAGGGCGTCCTGGTGGCACCGACCGTCTTCGGCAACGTCCTGCTCGGACCCACCGCGGAGGAGCTGGACGACAAGACCGCCACGGGATCCAGCGCCGAAGGGCTCGCCCTCCTGCGCGAGAAGGGCCGCCGGATCCTGCCCGAACTGCTCGACGAGGAAGTGACCGCCGTCTACGCCGGTTTGCGCGCCGCCACCGGCCACGAGGACTACCGCATCCGGGACTATCCCGACCAGCGGTACATCGCCGTCGGCGGCATCCGCTCCACCGGCCTGACCGCCTCCATGGCCATCGCCGCGTACGTCACCGAACTGCTGGCCGCCACCGGTCTCGGCCTCGGCACGCCGGCCGAACTGGAGCCCCTGACCATGCCCAACCTGGGCGAGGCATCTCCCCGCCCCTACCGGCGCGCCGACCTCATCGCCCGGGACCCGGCCTACGGCACCCTCGTCTGCCACTGCGAAGGCGTCTCCGCGGGCGAGATCCGGGACGCGCTGGCCGGCACGGTCCCGCCGCGGTCGAAGGACGGACTGCGCCGCCGGACCCGGGCCGGCGGTGGGCGCTGCCAGGGGTTCTACTGCGGGGCCGCGGTCCGCGCCCTGATCGAGGAGGCCACGCCATGACCCGGCGCGAGCGTACCGTCGATGTGCTGGTCGTCGGCGCCGGACCGGCCGGCCTCGGCGCCGGGGCCGAACTCGCCGCATCCGGCGCGGGCCACGTCGAGATCCTGGAGCGCGAACAGGTCGCGGGAGGCATCCCGCGCCACTGCTTCCACGGCGGATTCGGGACCGGTCGCGCCGGGGGAGTGGTGACCGGCCCCGGGTACGCCCGGCAGTGCGTGGCCGCCGCGGTAGGGGCGGGAGCCCGTCTCCGTACCGGAATCACCGTCACCGGCTGGGCCGGACCACGCACCGTCGACACCACCGGACCCACCGGACTCGAACGCATCACCGCCCGTGCCGTCGTCCTCGCCACCGGCGCCCGCGAACGGCCGCGCAGCGCCCGGCTCGTCCCCGGCACCCGCCCGCCCGGCGTCTACTCCACCGGCGAACTCCAGCAGGCCGTCCACCTCTTCCGTCAGCGGATCGGCACACGGGCGGTCGTCATCGGCAACGAACCGGTCAGCCACGCGGCCGTCGACACCTTGCGCGTGGCCGGAGTCGACGTGGTCGCCCTGGTCACCGACCAGCCACCGTCCCTGCCGACCGCCCTCGCCCCGCTTCTCGTGCGGGCGCGGCACCGCACACCGCTCCTCACCCACGCCACCGTCACCGGGCTCACCGGCCGGGAACGGCTCACTGGAGTCGGCCTGCGCCACCACGACGGCCGAACCACGACCCTGCCCTGCGACACCGTCGTCTTCACCGGGGACTGGATCCCCGACCACGAGCTGGCCCGGCGCGGCGCACTGACCCTGGACCCCGGGACCCGCGGACCGGCGTACGACGCCTCGTACCGCACCTCCGAGGTCGGTGTCTTCGCCGTCGGCAATCTGCTGCATGCGGTGGAGAGCGCGGGCACGGCGGCAGCCGAGGGACGGGCCGTGGCCGCCCCGGTCCTGCACTGGCTGGCGGCGGGGGACTGGCGCGCCGAGCGTCCCGCACTCTCCGTCGATGCCCCGCTGAAGTGGATCGCACCGAACCTGTTCGACCCCGACGGCGCCCGGCCGCTCCACGGCCGCTTCATCCTGCGCACCGCCCGTCGACTGCCCCGACCGCACCTCGTCGTCGGCCAGGACGGACGCGTACTCCACCGGCAGCGGCTGCTGCTGCCCGCCGAACCGAACCGGTCGTTCCGGCTGCGCGCCGACTGGCTCGATCGCGTCGATCCGCACGGCGGAACCGTGCGGATCACAGCAGTCTGAACCGGCCGGACGTCAGGGGATCAGCAGCCAGTCCGAACCGATCGCCGCCACCAGGCCGACGGCCAGCAGCCAACTACCCAACCGCGTACGACCGTTACGGCTGAGCTCGATGACGATCCCGCACAGGATCAGCGCCAGCCCGTACACCCCGACCACCAGAACGGACGACCGGCTCGCGATCCGCAGCGCCAGCACGACCGCCATCGCCGCCATGCCGACCGAGGAGAGCACGATCCGCAACCGTCTGGCCTGACGTGGCGTCAATCTGCGGTCCCCGGCCTCCGCCTCCTCGACCTCGGCGTCGACCTCTACCTCGGCGTCGGTCTCTGTGCCGTTCGTGTCGCTGTCGAGGGCGGCTATCGGGGTGTCCACGGACTGGTCCTGGTCAGAAGTGCTCATGACGCGGGATGGTAATAGTTTCGCGGTGCCGTGTTCACCGCTCCGCGCGACGGTTGCCGAAAACGAACGTCGCGATCCGGCTCATCCGCCCTCCCGTCGCAGCCGGGGCGCCTCCTCGGCCGCGTCCACCGTTCGCCCGCCACCCGTCTCCACCCGCCCGGCCAGCTCCTGCGCCCAGCCGGTCAGCGCATCGATTCCGATCCCGTGCGCCGACGCGTCCCCGTACGCCGAGAGGGCCGTCGCGCCCCGCCGCAACAGCCGTGCCCCACCCGTCGCATTGCCGCGCGCCGCGTGCGTCAGCCCCACCGCCAGCTGCGCGAGCCCGCGCCACAACTCCCGTTCCCCCTCCGGGCCCGACTTCCACGCGTCCTCGAACACCTCGTGCGCGTGGAACGGCATCCCCGCGTCCAGCAGCCGCTGAGCCTCCAGCAGCGTTTCCTCGGGGGAGCGCACCACCCCCTCCGGCTGCCGCTCCACCCCGGGCGCCCCGTACGGCAGGGGGCGCCCCAGCCCGTCACGGGGGCGCGCACTGCGCGCCCGGCCCTCGGCGTCGCGGTCCCTGCGAGTCTCGTCCACCCGTCGATTGTGCCCCGCACCTGCGGCGAACTGTCGGAACCACTGTCCGCGGGCCCTTGCGCACGACTAGGCTCGGCAGTCATCCGCAACACTAGGGGAGGGTAGGCATGAAGCCGTCCCGGCCGCTGTACGAGCGCGAACCGGAACTCGCTGCCGCCGCACAAGCCGTGGATGCCCTCTGCGGCGCCCAGGCAGCCGGGGGGCTGCTGATCTTCAGCGGTGAGGCAGGCATCGGCAAAACAGCTCTGCTCACCGAGATCCAGACCATGGCCGTGGACCGCTGCACCATCTGGTCCGCACGCGGCGGCGAGACGGTCACATCCGTGCCGTTCCACGTCGTACGCCAACTCCTGCAGCCCGCACTCGACCAGTTCCCGCCCGACGAGGTACGCGGTCTGTTCGGCGCCTGGTTCGAGGTCGCCGCACCCGCCCTCGGACTCGCCGAGCCCAGCGGGCCACAGCCCGACCCGCAGGGTGTGCGCGACGGACTCGACCACGTCGTGTCGCGGCTCGCCTCCCGACTGAGCCACCGTCCGCTGCTGCTGATCATCGACGACGCGCACTGGGCGGACGGCGAATCCCTGGCCTGGCTCGCCTCGTTCACCGCGCGCCTCGGCGAACTGCCCGTCCTCGTCGTCCAGGCGCACCGCCCGGAGGAACTGGCGGCGCGGAAGGGGGACGGCGGCAGCCACCCCGCCCAGGTGCGGGTCGCGCTGCGCGCCCTCACGCCCGACGCCACCGCGGAACTGGTCCGGGCCACTCTCGGCGACCACGCCGACGACCCGTTCTGCCGCGAGGTGTGGGCCGTCACCGGTGGCAACCCGTACGAGGCGGTCGAACTCGTCGCCAAGGTGCAGGACCGCGAACTGGCGCCCCTGGAGGAGTCGGCCGGACTGCTGCGCGAACTCGGAGCCTCGGCCCGCGGCAGCGGACTCGTCGCCCGGCTCGAACGGCTCGGCACCAACGCCAACCGGTTCGCCTGGGCCGCCGCCGTTCTCGGCACCGACATCTCCCAGGACCTCGCCGCCACCCTCGCCGGAATGAGTCCCGCCGAGGCCGCCGACTGCACCGCGCGGCTGCGCGACGCCCGTATCGTCAGCGGCTTCGACCCGCTGGAGTTCGTCCACCCGCTGATCGCCACCGCCGTGTACCGCTCCATCCCGCCGGCCACCCGCACCGCCATGCACGGCCGCGCCGCCTGGGCGATCACCCGCGCCGGACTCGGCGCCGCCGCTGCCTCCCGCCACCTCCTCGAAGTCCACCCGGACGACGACCAGGAACTGGTCGAGCAGCTCCGCGAGGCAGCCGGACAGCATCTCGCGGTCGGTGCCCCCGAAGCCGCCCGCCGCTGCCTGGAACGCGCCCTGCAGGAACCGCCGCGCCACCAGGTGCGGGCCACGCTGCTGTACGAGCTGGGCTGCGCGACACTCCTCAGCTCCCCGCCCACCACCGTGCAGCATCTGCGGGCCGCCCTCGATCTGCCCGGACTCGCCGACGAGGTGCGCGTCGACGCGACCCTCCGGCTCGCCGCCGCCCTGTCCCACAACAACCAGCTGAAGGAAGCGGCACTGGCTCTCGCCGCCGAGACCGGGCGCACCGCTCCCGGACCGGGCCGGATGCGGCTCCAGGCCGCGCACTTCATGTGGGAGGGCATGCAGGCCGCCGAGGAAGACGGCCCCGGCCGCTCCCGCAGACTCGCCGGCAACGCCGACCACCTCACCGGCCGCGACAACGCCGAACGCGCCCTGCTCACGCTGCGCGCCTTCGACGCCATGCTCCGGGGCGAGGACTGCCAGCTCGTCGTCGACCTCTGCGAACGCGCCCTGGTCGACGGGCGCCCGGCCCGCGGACTCGGGTGGACCGACACCGAATGGGGATTCGAGTTCCCCACCACGGTGGGGATCACCTATGCCTTCACCGACCAGCTCGACCGGGCCGAGGCGCTGTTCAGCGAGGCCGTCCGCGCCTTCGAGATCTCCGGCTGGAGCGGCGCGCACCTCGCCTTCGCCCACACCCTCCTCGGTCTCGTCCACCGCCGTCGCGGCAGGCTGGCCGAGGCGGAGGGCTTCCTGCGCGAAGGGCTGCGGCTCGCCGACCGTGTGGGCAGTGGCCTTCCCGTCCACTGGGACGCCGCCTGCCTGCTCATCGACACGCTGCTGGCGCGGGGCCGGGTCACCGAGGCCCGCACGATAGCTGACCGGTACAACTTCGGGATGCCCTATCCCAGCGCGATGGTCCTCCCGGACGCACCGTGCGTCCGCGGCCGCCTCCTGCTCGCCGAAGGGCGTAGGAAGGAAGCCGTGGCCGAACTCGAAGCAGCCGGCCAGGCTCTTGAACCGCGCGGCCGGTTCAACGGCATCTGGGCGCCATGGGCGGGCGATCTCGCCCGCGCCCTGGCCGACGAGGACCCAGGCCGCGCAGCCCAGCTCGCCACCTCGGCCCGGGTGCACGCCGAACGCTTCGGCACGGACACCGCGATCGGCGAGGCCCTGCGCTGCGTTGCCCTGTTCGCCCGCCCCGAGGAAGCCCACCATCTGCTGGCCGACGCGGTCCGGCACCTGGAGGCGTCCCCGTCCGCGTACGAACACGCCCTGGCTCGTGTCGACTACGGCATCGCCATCCGCTCCCCGCGCGAGCTCGCCCGGGCCCAGGAACTGGCCACGGCGTGCGGTGCCGAAGAGCTCGCGACCCGCGCCCATCAGGCACGGACGTCAATCAGGTCCGCGGAGTGAGGTAATGTTTGTCCTGCGAGGCCAACCGGGAACACCGGGCGGAATCGCATCGGGACGTGGCGCAGCTTGGTAGCGCACTTGACTGGGGGTCAAGGGGTCGCAGGTTCAAATCCTGTCGTCCCGACAGTGATGTCGCACTTCAGGGGCCGTTTTCGAACGGCCCCTGAAGCGTTTCCGTGAGCGCCCTGGTAGCCCTTTTCCGCTCCCGCGCTCCCAGCGCTCCCACCGACCCGCGGAGGCCGGCGCGGGTCGTGGTGGCGGCGATGGACTGGACGATGACTTCGTTGCTGGTCAGGGGGCGTCCGCGCCAGTTCATGACGATGTGCGAGAACAGCCGGTGCGCGATCTTGTCCCACTTCGATGTGCCCGGAGGAAGGTGACAGACGGTGATCGTCAGCCCCGTTTCGGCGGCGAGGCGGGCGAGTTCGAGCTTCCAGGCCCGGTCCGGCAGCAGTCGGAGCCGCCCGCGTCGGCGGTGATCAGCAGCCGTGTCGCTGGCATCATGATCTCGTGCTGCTGCGCCTGGCCTGCGTCGCCGCGACCAACACCCTGTCGCTGCTACGCCTGCTGCCGATGAGCGACCGGGACAAGGACATCGAGATACCTGCCCTGCGGCACCAACTGCTCGAACTGCATTGCCAGGTCGGCAAGCCCGCGTTCACGGACACCGACCGCGCTGTCCTCCCGGCCTGCTCCACCACTTCCCGAGAGAGAAGCTACGCCGGCTCCTGCTGTTGGGCCGCGCGCAGCCAGGTGCGCGGCGCGGGCTGGCCAGTGCTTGGCGCGGCGGGGATCGGGCGGCCTGGAGCTGGTGTTGCGCGTCGGCGAGGCCTCCGCGCTCCGTGCCCTGCTGAAGGCCCCCTCAGGTCCCGTGGTCGTACCCGTCGGCGCGGTCGTCGTCAGCGTCCGGCTGCGTGGGCGGGACCTGGCTGGCGGACACCGATTCCACTTCGCCGATGTCCTGCGGCGTGAGGTCGATGTCGGAGGTCTCGTCGTCGCCGGGTCCCTCTGCCTCTCTGCGGGCCTTGCGCCGGTCATTGAGAAGTGAAAAGGCAACGGCGGCGAAATAGACCACCCAGATCGGCGCGGCCAGCGCCAGCATGGTCAGCGGGTCCGTGCTCGGCGTCGCCACGGCCGAAAAGGCCGTGATCCCCAGGATCATGCGGCGCCACCAGCGGAGCATCCGCCGGCCGGACAGCACTCCGGTGAGGTTCAGCATCACCAGCAGCAGGGGCATCTCGAAGGAGAGACCAAAGACGACCACCATGCGGGTGACGAGGTCGAGCAGATCGTCCAGCGGCACCAGGTTGTTCACCCCGTGCGGGGTGAAGTCGATCAACACCTTCGCGGTCGTGGGCAGCACCTTGTAGGCGAAGAAGGCGCCGCCGAAGAACAGCGGGACGCCCGCGCCGACGAAGGCGTAGGCGTATTTCCGCTCGTGCTTGTGCAGGCCGGGGGCAACGAACGCCCACAGCTGGTACAGCCATACCGGCGAGGCCAGCACGACGCCGGCCATCAGGGACACCTTCAGCGCCAGGGTGAAGGGAGCGAGCAGACCGTTGATAGTGATCCGCGCGCAGGTGGTGTCCGCGGTCTGCTTGGCCAGATCGGCGAAGGACGTCGGGCAGCCGACCGAGTCCAGCACCGGCCTGGTGAAGAATATGATGATGTCCTTGTAGTAGAAGGCTGCGGCGATCGTGATGACCAGGATGGCAAGGACGGCCTTGGCGAGCCGGTTGCGGAGCTCACGAAGGTGCTCCGCGAGCGGCATCCGCCCCTCGGGATCCTTTTCCTTGTTGCGGGCTGACTGGGGCACGCCACGTCCTCATCTCGTGCGGCAGACCGGAGACTTCCGGCCCTGCGTCAGTACTTGATCGTCTCCGTCACCCGGTGGGGCGCGAGCTCGCCACGGCGCCGATTGCGGCCGGTAGCGCGTCCAGGAGGCAGTTGGTCCAGGGCGGCACCACTTACCGCGAGCTGATCGGCCCGGCCTAGCCCGAGGGTGGGCGGCTCACGAAGGTCCTCAGACCGTCCACTGTTACGCGCCGCGCTTGAGCCAGGGGCGCGCAGGACCGGGCTCAGTCGCGGTGGCTGGTCGTGCTGTCCGTGGGCGCGGTGCGGGCGGTGGCGGTGTCTTCGGGAGCGCCCGAGATCGTCCGCGGTCCCGGTGCGGGCTCAGGCTCGGGGCGTGGCTCGTTTGAGGCGCCGTCGTCCATCATGGCCTTGGTCTCGCTCTTGAGGATCCGCATGGACTTGCCCAGCGCCCGGGCCGTGTCGGGTAGTTTCTTCGAGCCGAAGATCAAAACCACCACCGCGACCAGGATCAGCAGGTGCCAGGGTTCCAGCGCGTTGCGGAACATCGTCACACCACCCCTTCGAACGTGTCGGCCCTCATACCTGCCTCGGCGATCCGTGCCGCTTGTTCCTGCGCGGCAGCGGTGGGAGCGGGAGCCCCCGCGGCGCATCGTGTCCTGCCGGCCCAAGCACGCCCCCATCGCTCTCCGGGCGCGCGCAGAACCTCGGTCGCTGCCCAGAGAACTGTCCCGTCCACGACCGGGCCTTGCGGAAGGTTGACGCGGCGGGAGGCGCACACCTTTGGCCGCGGACGACGGCCCGCTGCCGCCGGCGGGTGCGTCCAGCACGGTTGCCCGTCCGCCGATACGGCGAAGAGTTCCCCTTCCGCGTCCCGGCCGCACTCGGCTCGGACACCACGCTGCTGGACGCGGTCGATGTCCACGACCCGGCAAGGCTCTACACCGACGGATGGCTGGCACTCGTCGTCGCAGAAGGGGATCCGCAGGAGGTGGCCGGGCAGGCCGGCGTCCGTGCCCGCGCGCGCGGTCTCGTGCGCGGGCGCCTGGGAGGAGGTTTCCCGGTGCACTTGGCACGGCGGCTTCACCGGTGCCCGCCGCCCGCGCCATCGGGAGATTCCCACGGCGTCGTCCAGCCAGGCCTCACAAGTGAATTCGTCGCCCGTCGCCGCAACCGCGGGGATCTCGCCCGGCAACGGGCGTACGGAGAGGAGCAGTTCGCCGTCTGTGACCTGCATGGCCACCTGTGTCGGCTGCCCGGCCCGCGGGGTGTGCGGGGGTGTTTGGGCCGGATGGACGCCCAGCCGCTGCCCCTGGGAGCAACCACGTTCGGACACCTGGAACAGCCGATGGGTCTTCGCGTTCGGCCACGGTGCGTTCATCGGCTCTCCCTGGCGTGACTGTTCCTGTCGCCGACCGGCGTGATGTTCACGCATGGCTGTCGGGCATGTGAGGCGAGGCGAGTGGAGGGGGCCGGCTGCCGCGGGGGCGTGCCGGGTGTCGTTGTCCTTGCGGGTCATGGGTCCTTCTCCTTGCCGGATCGGGTCGATTCAGATTCTGGGGCGCTCGGCAGCCGTCCAGGCGGCGTACTCCTGGCGGACGTAGAGGCGGTGGCTGGGGACGAGCGTGATCGCGTCGGGGTGGTGCGGGCCGGCCACCAGGCCGGGATGGCGACGGTCGTACAGGACGAGTTGCTCGGCGGTTTCTGCGGCGGCTGCGGCCGGGCCGGGGCCGGGGTCGTCGAGGGCCATCCGGTCCATGAGGGCGGCCCGTCGTAGCAGCCAGGCGCGTTCGGCGGCCGTCGCATCGACCAGGGGGCCGGTGACGGGCCTGGCCTGGCGGCCGTCGCGTTCGGCCCCGAGAGCGAGCACTTGGTGCATCTCGCGGCGCAGGTCCGGCGCATTCGCGTACGCCTCGTGCGGGGGCGGGGCGCCGATGCCCTCGCCGCTGTTCGGGGTGATGTCCACGCTCACACCTCCGCCTGTACACAGGGGCCGGCGCCGCAGCGTTGACGCAGCACCGTGTCGTGGTCGTGGTCGCCGTGATCAAGGGCCGATGGGTGTGCTGCGGACCGCATGGGCATCCGGGCCGGGCCCGGGCAGCCGTCGACGGGGCACGGCTTGTGGGTCGCGAAGGCCCACTCGGCGGGGCCGTCGGGTGACCCGGCGCCGCAGCCGCCCCCGGTGACCCGTCGCTGTGCTGCGATGCCGGCCCTGGCAAGGGGCCGCAGTTCGTGCGGAACGCCCGGCCCGGTCATGGCGAGCACCTGAGGCAGGCGCGGACTTCGCGGCCGTTGCGTGTCTGGTGGACCTCGGTCGACTGGGCGAGGCACTGGACGATGCCGGTGCCGCGGCCGTGTTCGTCGGGGGCGATGTCGGGGCGATGGCGCTCCACTGCCATGCCGGAGTCAGTGACCACGATGTGCAGAGTGCCGTCGTCGAGGACGAGCAGCAGGGTCATGCGCTCGCGGCCGTACTGGGCGGCGTTGGCGGCGAGTTCGTCGACGATGAGAACGGCGGAGTCCCGCTCGTTTGCGGGCACGCTCCAGGTCTCCAGCAGATCGGCCGCGAAGTGACGAGCGGCGGAGACGTGCGCCTCCCGCGCGGGCAGGGTGAGCAGCGCCTCGTGGCGGCAGGGCTGGCCGACCAGTGAACTCGGGCTGGGGGATTCGGTCACAAACATGGTCTTCTGGCTCTTCTGTGGATGTGGGGAGAGCGGAACGGGGGAGACTGCCAACAACTTCGGGGGCGGTCGGTAGGCCGGATCCTGAAGGGGCGCGCTCATTCAGTTCCACGGGCGACGCATGCCGAACGGTTCGAGCTGTTCGCCCCTTTTTCTCGATTTCTTCCGGGTCACGTCAATGCCGGCGGCTTGGCTGGCCTCACTCGCCTCTGCCAGGGCTCGATGCCGTACTCGGCCGGACCGGGCACCGGCAGCTCGTTCCCTCACCCGTGGTCTTCCGGACGGCCCCGCGGGAACGTCGCGCCGCAGGGCCGGACGAGCGTCCCTGCCCGCGCCTCGGCTCGGTCGCGGCCCTCGGCGTGCAGACACCTGGACCGTCTTTTCCGGGCTGCACGGACTTCGGAGGAAGGCGAGTTGAGGTCGTCGGCCGTTTGGTGAATCGCACACCTCTGCTTGCGCGCGGGACGGGGATCACTTCGGCCGGGCCCTTGCTGAGGCCCAGGGCGGCGCCACCGGCCACCCGGAGAGGGAGTGCACGCCCCGTCGGCGCACTCACGCATCAAGTCGGCTGAGGAAGCAGCCGGTTCGCCGGAGCCGGGGTGAGAGTCACCAGCTTCCGGAAACCGTCGGCGCGCCGTGAGAAGGACCCGGGCGCCGGCTTCGGCCTCCTCCCGGCGGAGGTTGAGGTGCATGCCTTCGGCCCCGCACAGCCGTGCCCACCCATGCAGGCGGCCGGTACGCGAGAAGGCCCGGCGCGGGGGTGACCGGCCTGCCACTTCCGGAAGCCGCGTGACGGGAGCGGGCAAGAGCCCCGCGAACGAGCCGCAGAACTGCCCGGTGCCGACGCAGTCCCCCGATGACAGGCTGTGGGGCGAAGCAGCCGCAGCATCTGACCGGGCCCGGGGACATGTGGCACCACAGCGGCCGGAGCGACGACCGCTTGCGGTCGCCCCTCGACCCGCGGGTCGTGCACCCGGACGGCCTTTACCTCGATCAGCCCGGCCGCGCAGGTGATCTCTTCCGGCCGATGGCAGCCGCTTCGACCACGAGCCGCCTCCGCGCGCGTGACGCCGATCAGCCCCTCGGCCACAGAGGCGCCGGTGTCGGCCTCCGAGGCCGCCGCGCTCATCCGCCGGGTGCCGTTGTCGGACGATCTCGCCGATCCCGGAGCCGTGCGGCGTGGTGGCATCGGTCGACGGCGGTGGTCACGAGCGTGCCTGCGCAGCCGATGTCACGAGCACAAGCCTTCTCGATGGCCATCGGCTGGACGCCCTGTGCGCGCTCCTTCAGCCTGGCCCACCGGTCTTGAGGCGGCTCGCTTCTCGTCGACTGCCCGGCCCCCTCGCCGCTGACGGCCAGGCCCTTCGGTGGCGACGTCTTCTTGGCCTCTTGTGTCGCCGTGCGCTCACACCCAACGGCTGTCGTCATGTCACCGGGCGGCCAGGCCGCCCGGTGACATGACGATTCCGGCCTCGCCTCACGCGTGGATTGTGACCAGCTTCTGACCGTTGCCTGCGAGGATCTCGAAGTGGTCGATGGCTCCCGGGGACATGGCAACCGCCCCTGGGATCGTGGTGCCGGGAGGGTACTCGCCTGCCCGCCAGGTAGCGCCGTCCGACCTGGCTCCGCCGGGTCCGACCGCCTGCAGCCGGCAGGTGATTCCGGCGGGTGCCCCCTTGGCGGAGACCTGCAGGACACTGCCCCAGGCAGAGGGCGAGACCTTCACCGAGGCGGAGACGCCGGTGGCGGGATCGCTTCCGGAGAAGGTGCGCCAGGCAATCGGCGCGGTCGGCCCAGGCGGCGTCGCCTGACTGCCCACGGATCCGATGGCCGCCAGCCATGTGCCGCCGGCCGCCGCCGCGACGAACATCAGCGAGGCGGCCGCGCCGGCCAGTTGCAGACGCCAGGTCCTGCGGCGCCGGGCCGCGGCCTGCTGGAGCAGCCTCTCCAGCACACCCCCTGCCGGCGCCTTCGACACCGCGGGCGCGGCGGGCCGTTCGGGCAGGGAGCCCTGCGCGCTTTCGGCTGCCCGTGCCACCAGCCGGTCGGCCAGGTCCCCGTCGGCCGTCGGCACCGTCTGGCCTGAGACTTCGGCTTCGGTCGCCGTCGCCAGCAGCGCAGGCAAACCCGCCAGCCGGGTGTGTTCGGCCCGGCATTCGGCGCATTCCGCGAGGTGGACGCGCACCCGTTCCATTTCTGCCGAGGGCAGCGTGCCCAGGACGTATCCTCCCAGCGCCAGCCGGAGGGCGTCGTGCTCCGCACTCATGGTCGCCACCTCCTGCCCGCCACGGTCATGGCTCGATGCCCCGTTCCTGCAGCGCCAGTCGCAGGGCGTGCAGGGCGTAGTACGTCCGCGACTTCACGGTGCCCAGCGGGATGCCCAGCACCTGTGCGGCCTCCGCCATGGTCCGGCCCCGGTAGTAGGTCTCCAGCAGGACGGCGCGGTGGTCCGGGGACAGCGACCGGACGGCGTCGGCAACCGCCCAGCTCTGCAGTGCCTGCTCGATCTGGTCCTCGCCCGGCGTCTGCTCGGCGGCCCGCTGAAGGGCCTCGCCGCCGACCTCGGTCGGCCTGGCCTGCCGGGCCCGGTGGGCGTCGATGACCAGGTGCCGGGCGACCGTACACAGCCATGCCCGGGCCGGGCCGCGTGCGGGGTCGAACGCGGCGGGATGCTGCCACGCTCGCAGCAGTGTCTCCTGCACCACATCCTCCGCCCATTGCCAATCTCCTGAGGTCAGTCGCAGCACGTAGTGGAACAGGGCTCCTGCGTGCTCCGCGTACAGCGTGCGAAGCAGTTCCTCATCTGCGGTCGAAAACGTCCCTTTACCAGAGACACGGTGCGAGGAGCGATCCGGATCGGTCCTTGGACCACGTTTTGGGAAACCCCAGTGCATAGACCGATCATCGCGCACATGTACGGCTATGTCCTGTAACGCACGGCACGAAGCAGGTGACGTTCTGTGAGTGTCACGGGTGGTATGTCCCTGTCGGGCCTTGTGGCACCAAAAGGGTCAAGCGTGCGCGGCGCCCGGGAGGCCGGCTGATCAGCGGCCATACCAAGAGGTTTCGCAAAAAGTGCATATCTACCGAACCGTGGGACCCCCGCCGTCCGTGGAGCCGGACAAGAGCCGACTCACGCGCAATTCCTCATCGATTCCCCATGCGACAAAGGATGGATCAGAGGTGACCGAGATGTACCACGCGACGGACGCGCTCCTGGCGCCGGCCAAGCTCACCCCGCCCCCGTGCATCCAAGTAGGCGCCACCGCGCAGTCTCCGCCCGGGCCCGGCGCACACCACGGCGACGGCTCTACACGCACAGTGATCGAGGGCCGCGCAACCACCGGGACAGAACTCCGCCCTGCCCAGCGTGCGCACCACCCGTATGGGCACCGCCGACCTACCCCGAGTCACTCGCCGCTCCCCATAGGGGAACTGCCGCATGCCGCCCGCACGCTCGCGGCGCGCAAGGGCGGATGTGCGGCGTGGGGCACGTCGAGGCGAGCCGCCGGACCGGGGCGGCACCCATGCTCGTTCGCCGGGTCAGTGAGGGGCACGCGCCCATGAACACAGCATCCACCACATATTCCTGCGGTTACGTGCGCCGAGCCGGCGCAGTCCCCGTCTCCGCCTGATCAGTGAGGAACGGACACCATGTACCTGGACTTTCGCACACCAGGCCGGCGGTCACGCGCTGCGGCCGGGCTGGCTGTCGCCATCATCGCCACTGCCGGCGCGGTGGGGCTCCTCAGCTCATGCGGCCAGTCGTCGCATTCCTCGGCCGGCGGAGTCAGCGCCATCACACCCGGTCCGGGTCAGCACCGGACGGCAGGGATGCCCGGCGCCACGGGGCCGGGGAAAGGCTCCACTCCCAGCACCTCGCCGATGCCCGGTATGAGCAAGCCCATGAGTCCCTCGAGCACGGGCGCGCCGGCCGCGCCGGTGACCGGGAACGCGGTGGCGATCAAGAACTTCGCATTCTCCCCGGCCACGCTGAAGGTCAAAGTGGGCGCGAGGGTGACGTGGACCAATCAGGACACCGACGCCCACACCGTCACCAGCGCCGGATCGGGCGGCCCGTTGCATTCGGCCGCCCTGGCCACCCACGCCACCTACAGCTACACGTTCACCAAGCCCGGCACCTATGCCTATCTCTGCACCATCCATCCGTTCATGACCGCCACCGTGGAGGTGACCCGATGACCGATTACCACGACAGTCACGACGGAGCACTGGCCGACGACGCCGGTCAGCCCGATACCGAGCGCGGTATGACTCGACGTCAACTTATCCGGCACGCGGGGTGGTTCGGCGGCGCGGTGGTGCTGACCGTGGCCGGTGGAGAGGTGATCAGCCACATAGCCGGCTCCCGAGACACCAACGCCGCGGCCGCGGCCGGGGCCGCCGCGGCGGGAAGCGGCGCGCTGCGGTTCGTGCAGGTCTCCGACAGCCATATCGGGTTCCAGGGCCCGGCGAACATGGATGTGGTCGGCTCCTTCGCCGAAGCGATCAAGCAGGTCAACTCGCTCGGATTCAGACCTGACTTCGTCATGCACAGCGGCGACCTGACCCACCTGTCCACGGCCGGGCAGTTCGACCAGGTCAAGCAGATGATGGCCGGAATGAAGACGGACCGCGTCTTCACCGTGCCGGGCGAGCACGACTCCATCGGGGATGCAGGCCGCGCCTACCGGCGGAACTTCGGCATGGGCACGCTCGGCGATGGCTGGTACAGCTTCGACACCCACGGCGTGCACTTCATCGCCCTGGTCAACACCCTGAGCCTGGAGAAGCTCGGCCATCTCGGCAACGCCCAGATCGACTTCGTTCGCAAGGACATCGCCGGACTGTCGTCGGACACCCCCATCGTGGTCTTCAGCCACATCCCGCTGTTCGCCATGTACCCGAAGTGGGGCTGGAGCACCGACGACGCCCTCAAGGTCATCGCCCTCCTGCGCCGCTTCTCCTCCGTCACCTGTCTCAACGGGCACGTCCACCAACTGTTCACCAAGACAGAGGGCAACATCACCTTCCACTCCGCCACCACCACCGCCTACCCCCTGCCCAAACCGGGCCGCGCCCCCGCCCCCACTCCGCAGGTCGTCCCTGCCCGGCAGCTCAAAGACGCACTCGGCATCCGCAGCGTCGGCTACCGCCAAGGCGACCGCGAACTGGCCATCAAGGACCAGAGGCTGGCATGAACACCCAAAGATTCCTCGCCCCCACCCTGCGGTCCGCGACAGCCGCAACCCTCGCTGCCAGCGGATACATCCACGCCCAGCTCTACGTCGACGGATACCGCTTCATCCACATCATCGGCCCCCTGTTCCTGCTCCAGGCCAGCGCTTCCTTCGCCCTCGCCGCCCTGCTGCTGATCGGGACATCACCCCGGCTGCTGAGGACCGCCGCGGCAGGCGTCGCGCTCGGCGCTCTCGGCGGCTTCACCGCTTCGCGCACCGTAGGAGTGTTCGGATTCACCGAGCACGGCCTGCAGCCCGAGCCACAAGCCGTCCTCAGCCTCCTCGCCGAAACCGGCACGCTGCTGCTCCTCGCCATCTGGCAGGTGACCATGACCAGACAACACCGAGCTGCCCGACCGCCCGTCAGGACACCCAACTGGGCCACCACCCGCACACCACCCAACTGAACCACCACCATGAAGCCGCCCGGGATGCCTGCGTCCCGGCTCGGGGTGCGGCGGGACCGGCAAGGCCACACACCGCCGCACGGGCTACCAATTTCGTGTCGGCCCAGGCACTGCACGCCCTGCTGCTTGCCGAAGCCCCCTCGCTCGGCCTGACCACCGACCACTCTCCACCACGCTGCGCGAGCCGCAGGCGGACAGCGGTGTGGATGCCGTACGCGAACAGACAGGCCGGCGGGGCGCACCCGTCTGCGTCCCACCGACCGGCACCGCCACCCCCAGCCTTGCCGCGGCTACAGCACACCCCGCCCGCGGACACCGACATCGTCGAGAGGCGGGCCAGTCGCAACGCCTGCGACATCGGCTTCGCCGCCAGACACACCGTCGACCTCACCGGCGCTATCTGCGCCGCCCGCCCCTCATTCCGGAACCAAGGAGCACCCCCATGTACCTGGAACCGCGCCCAGGAATCGCCTGGCCGAGCCCGCACCTCCGCGAACTGAAGGATGCCGTACGCGCCCTGCTCGGCCTGGACGACGACACCGCCGTCATCATCCGCCAACTCATCTGTGGCGACGTCGGCTACCCACCGCTGGAGACCGTCGTCGAGGTGCAGCCCATGGACGGCGAGGCCCACCGCTGGACGCTCCACCGCCCTGCCGAGCAGATCACCGAGAACGAGCTACGGGCCACCCTGCTCCACCACCGACCGAGCTGACCGGAACCTAACCTGACTGCCACTGAATCCCGAGAACTGCGCGACGAGCGGCTTGCGGTCACCGCACTGACCGGCGTCCGCGGCTTGGGAAGTACCACCCCTCAACCGCATACCCACCAGGACGAGTTCGGCGAGGGCGAGGTCGGCGCGAACCCGGCCCCACACCGCCCATCAAGGAACACCGCCCGAGCTGCGGGCCGTTCTCCACCATTGGCACGCGCATACCCGAGCTCAGTCCCTGGAGCATCAGCCAGGTGCCGCAGATCGTGACCCGTTACTCGCGGGGCGCCGGCCTCCTCGATCAACTCGCCTGCCCAGAAGGGGCTCATCGCTGCAACCGGCTGCCTGCTGCTCCGCGTCTCACGGACATAACCGTCGTCCCCTACCGGGCTGCACCGGACGCATCTCCATGGCTGCACTGCGACGTCGCCCTGCCCGGCGGCATCGAGTGTCGCGGCCGCCGGGTCGCGGATCCTGTCGTTCCGACGTGCAGATACGCAGGTCGGAGGCCGTGTCGAAGGAATCCGGCACGGCCTCTTGATCGTTCCTGGGGGCCGGTGGGCGACGACGGGCGGGTCGGCACTCCTTGACCGCGTCGGCGTGACGCCCGGTTGTCCCACGACCGGTGGTCGGCGCGGGGCGCGCGGTCCGGCGAAACGCAGGGAACGCCGCCGCGCGGTCCCGCGAGGCGGCGTTCCCTGCGGTGTCCGTCAGCCGAGGGCACGGCGGCCGGGGGCCGCGAGGGCCGGGTTCCAGCCGCGTCGGGGCACGGAGTCGAGGAGCAGGCGCGTGTAGGGATGTTCCGGGGCGTCCAGCACCCGGTCCGTCGGGCCGGCCTCCACGAGTCGCCCCGACTTGAGCACGATGACTTCCTCGGCGATGTGCCGGACCACGGCGAGGTCGTGGGTGACGAAGAGGTAGCCGATCCCCGATTCGCGCCGGATCGCGGCGAGCAGATCGAGGATCTGGGCCTGGATGGACACGTCGAGCGCTGCGACCGCCTCGTCGAGGATGAGGACGCGGGGTTCGACCGCCAGGGCCCGGGCGATGGCGACGCGCTGGCGCTGCCCGCCGGAGAGCCGTCGGGGCAGGGCCGTGGCCTCCCGTTCGCCGAGGCCGACCTGGCTCAGCAGTTCGGCGACCCGGGAGCGCCGGGCGTCCGCGTTCAGTCGGGTGTGAAGGCGCAGGACCTCGTCGACACAGCCGGCCACCGTCACCCGCGGGTCGAGGGAGAGGTACGGATCCTGGAAGACCATCTGGATCTCACGGGCGCGCGACAGTCGTTCGGATCGGTTCCGGGGGCGGTCCGACCGGTCCCGGCCGTCGAGGCGGACGGTGCCGCCGTCCGGCCGCTCCAGGCCGACCAGCATGCGTACGGTCGTCGTCTTGCCGCTGCCGGACTCGCCGACGACGGCCAGGGAGGACCCCGGTGCCAGGGTGAACGACACGTCGTCGACCGCGGTGTGGTCCCCGTACCGTTTGCGCAGCCCGTCGACCACGAGCCCCTTCGTCGTTCCGGTCACAGCGTGATCCCTTCGTCGGCGCGGTGGCACGCGGTGAGACCGTCGCCGTACCGCGCCAGTACGGGGGTCTCTTCGGAGCAGCGCGGCTGCGCGTGCGCGCAGCGCGCCGCGAAGGCGCACCCCGGCGGCGCCTCGGCGAGGGAGACGGGACGGCCGGGGATGGGCCGGGGGGTCGGTGCGCCCGGTTCGATGCGGGGGGTGCAGGCGAGCAGCCCCGATGTGTACGGATGGCGAGGCCGGTCGAACAGCTCGTCGGTGCCCCGGGTCTCGACGATCCGGCCCGCGTACATGACGTACACGCGGTCGCAGATGGCCGAGGCCAGTTCGAGATCGTGGGTGACGAAGAGGAGTCCGGTGCCCTGTTCGGCCCGCAGGCGCGTGAGGATCGCGATGATCTCCGCCTGCGTGGTGACGTCCAGAGCCGTGGTGGGTTCGTCGGCGACCAGCAGGGCGGGCTCGCTCGCGAGGGCCGCGGCGATGACCACTCGCTGGAGCATCCCGCCGGAGAACTGGTGCGGAAAGCGGCGAAGAGCGCCCCGCGGATCGCGGATGCCCACGGCGTCGAGGAGAGCCTCGGCCCGGGTGGTGGCCGCGGCGGCGGGTATGCCGGACGCGCGCAGCCCCTCGGTGACGAAGTCACCGACCCGGCGCAGCGGATTGACGGCGGCGCGCGGGTCCTGGAAGACCATTGCCACCTGCCGGGCCCGCACTGCGGCAAGCTCCGTACGGTTCATGGTCAGCACGTCCTGGCCGGCGACCCGTACCGTCCCACTCGTCCGCGCCCCGGCGGGCAGCAGCCCCAGCACGCTGCGGCAGGCAACCGACTTGCCGGAGCCGGACTCGCCGACCAGGCCGACCGTCTCCCCCGGCAGGACCCGGAGGCTGACGCCGTCCAGGATCGGCCGGGCTGCCTGCCCGTCCGGCAGCCGTACGCCGAGCCCGTCGATGTCGAGTACGGGGAAGCCGTCCCCGGTGCTTCGCACCTGAGGGCTGTCCTGGGTCATGACACTCACCGTTCCCGCTTCGCGATCCGGTCGGCGAGCCCCTCGCCGACGATGCCGAACGCCACCACGGCGAGCACGATGCACGCGGACGGCGCGAGGGCGGGCAGCATCGCCCCCTGCTGGAGGGCCGACTGGCCCTCGTTGATCATGGCGCCCCAGTCGGCGGTGGGCGGCTGCACACCGAAGCCGAGGAAGGAGAGCGCCGCCAGGTCCATCAGCGCGTACCCGAAGTTCATCGCGGACTGGGCGAGGACCGTGGGCGCGATGTTGGGCAGCAGGTGCCGCAGGCAGATCGTCCAGCCGGACCAGCCCTGCACCCGGTAGGACTCGATGTACGGACGGGCCTTGTCCTGGCGCGCGATGCTTCGCACCAGCCGTCCCACGTACGGGGTGTAGGCCACGGCCATGGCGATGACCGGAGCGGTCATGCCGGAGCCGACCACGGCCACGAGGAGAATCGCGAGCAGCAGTCCGGGGATCGCGAAGACCATGTCCATCGACCGGGACAGGACCGTGTCCGCCCAGCCGCCCCGCCAGGCGGCGACCACGCCGAGCAGGGTGCCGAGAAGCGTGGAGACACCGACGACGAGCAGCGGTCCGAACAGACCGGTCCGCGCGCCATGGATCAGCCGGGACAGGACGTCGCGCCCCGATTGGTCGGTGCCCAGGAAGTGGTCTCCGGTCGTTCCGACCAGACTCGCCGACAGGTCGAGCGACTCGGGGTCGTGCGGTGCGAGGACGGGTGCCAGGACGGCGACCAGGACGAGGGCGGCCAGGACCACGACGGCTGCGGTGAACATGGGGCCCTGGCCGAGGACCCGGAGGCCGCGCAGGCCTGGCCGGCGGCGCAGCGTATCGGGTGTTCCGGCCACGGGAGTAGCTGTGGTGGTCATGAGGAGCCTTCCCCCCGGAGGGACAGCCGCGGGTCGATGACCGGGGCGAGCAGGTCGACAGCGAGGTTCACCACGACGAAGGCCGCGACACTGAGCAGGGTGATCGCCTGCACGACGGCGAAGTCCTTGGCCGTCACCGACTGCACGAGCAGGGAGCCGATGCCGGACACGTCGAAGGCGGTCTCGACGATCGAGGTGCTGATGAGCAGACCGGCGAGCATCGTGCCGCCGACGGTGACGACGGGGCCCAGCGCGTTGCGCAGCACGTGTCGGCGGACCACGGCCCGACGCGCGACACCTCGGGCGCGCGCCACCTCGACGTGGTCGCGTCCGAGTTCGTCGAGCATCGCCGAGCGGGTCACCCGGGCGAGCAGTCCCGCGAAGGTCAGCGCCAGAGCGAAGGCGGGCAGCGTGAGGTGGTAGAGCCGGTCCGGGAAACCCTCCGGGGTGCCGCCCGGTCCCGGGAACCAGCCCAGTCGGACGGAGAACAGCGAGACGAGCGCCATGGCGCTCACGAAGGAGGGCGTCGCCGTGGCCACCCCCGTGCCGAGGAGCACCGCGCGGTCCACCGGGCCGGGGCGCAGCGCGGCAAGGAGACCGGCTCCCACACCGAGGACGGCGACCAGCAGTGCCGCGTATCCCACCAGGAGGGCGGTGCCCGGAAGTCGGGAACCGATGAGGCTCCCGACGTCCTGGTGGAACTGGGCGGACCGGCCGAAGTCGCCGTGCAGCACGCCTCCGAGCCACTTCGTGTACTGCAGGGGCAGCGGGTCGTCCAGGTGGTACTGCGCTCGCAGCGCCGCCGTGGCCTCCGGCGTCGCCGGGCGGCCGTGCAGCAGGAAGGACACCGGATCGCCGGGGGCCAGGTGGACCGTGCCGAAGACCACCAACGAGGTCACGAACAGCACCGTCGCGAGGCCGAGGAGCCGTCCGACGAGGTAGCGGGTCATGGCTTCGCGGCCCCGATCGTCGCGGCCCACGGGTAGTACAGCTGCGCGATGCCGGTGGGGGCACCGGTCACGCGGCTGCCGAGGAAGACCGAGTACGGCGCCTCGTACAGCGGGATCATCGGGAGTTCGCGCACCGCGATCCTTTGGAGCTCGGCGGTCAGGTCGGCGCGGGCGGCAGGATCGGTCTCCGCATTCGCCCGGTCGAACGCGGCGTCGTACTCGGCGTTCGACCACTTGCCGTAGTTCCCGAAGTCGCCGGTGCGCAGGTACTGGTAGAACTCCAGGGGGTCGGGGGTGTTGTCGTAGCCGTTGGTGATGACGAGGTCGAGACCCTTGCGGGCGTCGGGGTCGACGAAGATGCTGCTGTACGCCTCCGGGGCGACCGCTTTCAGTTGGACGTCGAGGCCGATCTGCCGGCCGGCCGCCTGGACGGCGTTGGCGGCGACACTGATCTCGGGCGCGAGCGAACTGGTGGCCACGGTGACCTTCCGACCCGTGGCGCCGGCCTCGACAACGAGTTTCTTCGCGGCCTTCAGGTCGTACGCCGGCTCGGGCAGGGCGTCGAAGTAGCCGTCGGTCTTCTCCGGAGCCAGCGCCCAGGCGCCGCGCGCGGCGGGGGCCTTGGAGGGGACACCGATGCCGCCGGCGGCCGCCTTGATGATGTTCTTGCGGTCGAGCGCCATGGACAGGGCCTTGCGGACCTTGAGGTCCCCGAGGGTGCCCTTGAAGTCGAGGACGGCGAGGTTGGCTGCGGCGGTGTTGGGGCCGAACAGCACGGTTCCCTTGCCGCTGGAACGCAGTTGCGCGAGCGAGGCGGAGGGCACCATGTACCCGCCGTCGGAGGTACCCGAGAGGAAGGCGTTGGAGCGGGCGGCCGGGTCCTCGATGAAGGTGAACGTCACCTTGTCGGCCTTCGGGGCCAGCGACCGGTCCCAGTACGCGGCGTGCTTCTTGAGGGTGATGGTGTCGCCCTGGGCCCAGTCGGTGAGGGCGTACGGGCCGGTGCAGTTGACCTTGCCCCCGGGCCCGCCGTAACCCTTGCCGGCCTTGGCCAGGAAGGCGGCGCTCTCGACGGTGCCGGGGGAGGCGGCCATGAGTTCGTTGAGGAGGACATCGGGCTTGGAGAGCCGGATCGTCACCTCCAGGGGGCCGGTCTTCTCGATGGCCTTGACGTTCTTGAACGCGGACGCCCAGGGCGAGCCGGTGGCCGGGGCCATCTGGCGCTTGAGCGAGGCGACCACGTCATCCGCGGTCATCGTCGTCCCGTCGTGGAACTTCACTCCCGGACGCAGGGTGTACACCAGGGTTTTCGGATCCGGCCGGGTGTACTTGACCGCGAGGCCGGGCTGGATCTTCATGTCGGGCGTGACCCGCAGGAGCTGCTCGCACACGTTGGCGAGCACGGTGTTGGGCGGGTAGTCGTACGCGAGGGCGTAGTCGAGCGTGTAGGGCTCGGCGTAGAGGGACCAGGTGAACGAGTCCAGCGGACCCTTCGCCGGCGGTGAGGTCGGGGTGATCCGGTAGGCGGAGCCGGCGCCGTTGCCGGCGGACCGGGGGCCCGTGGCGCCGGAGCAGGCGGTGGCGGTGGTCGCGACGGCGACGGAACAGGCGAGCAGCGCGATGACTCTGGGCATGCGCATGGAGACCCACCCCTTTACGGGTGTAGTGACGGGCGCTGGGGAATGGAGCGAGTATTGTTGCGGGAACGTTCCCGCACAAGCCTTTGCGGGAACGGTTTTGCTGAGGTCGCGGGGGTGGCAGCATCAGCCCATGACAAAAGCTGCTTCAGGGCGTGGTGGGCCTTCCTCACCACCCACACCTCCGCGCGTACGGCTCGTCGACGTGGCCCGCGAGGCCGGACTGTCCAAGACCACCGTCTCGGCGGCCCTCAACGGCACCGGGCGGCTTTCCCCAGCCGTACGGGAGAAGGCCAGGGAGACCGCGCGGAGGATGGGCTACCGGCCCAACGCCACCGCGCGGCAACTGCGCGCGGGACGGGCCCGGCTGATCGGATACGTGGTGGGCGAATTCGCCGGCGCCCCCTGGACGTTCCTGGAGTCGCCGTACTTCGCCCAGCTGACGAGCGCCACCGCGGCGGCCGCGCTCAGGCGCGGTTACGCCCTGGTGCTGCTGCCCGCTGGAGAGCTGCACGGCGAGTGGGCCGACCTGCCGCTCGACGCGGTGATCGTCGCCGACCCGGTTGCCGACGACCGGATTGTCGAGGACCTGCTCGCCGCCCGGATCCCGGTGTTCACCGACCGCTCCGTCGAGGGACGGCAGGGAGCGCACTGGGTGGACGTCGACGCCGCGGCGGCCGTGCGCGAGACACTGGACCACCTCAAGGCGCAGGGTGCCCGGCGGCCCGCACTCGTGCTGCCCGACAGTACGACGCGATTCCACGTGGGGGTCCTCGCCGCCTACCGCGAGTGGAGTGCCGCGCAGGGGCTGCCGGAGCAGGTCGTGCTCGCCGCCGCAGCCGGCAACGGACCGGTCGTACGAGCCGTGGAGGACGCCCTGACCGGGGCCGACCGGCCCGACGCCCTGCTCGTCGTGGCCGAGGTCAGTCCACCGCTCGTTCTGGAAGCGGCGCGCCGCCACGGATACGACGTACCCGACGATCTGCTCCTGGTGTGCGTCAGCGAGGACACGACGGCCGTCCACACCCAGCCGCCGGTGACGACGCTGAGCCTGGGGCCCCGGGAGGTTGCGGAGGCCGGGATCGAACTCCTTGTCGCCGCACTGGAACAGGGGCACGCCGGGCAGGCCGGAGTGCTGGTGCCGACCCGGCTCCAGGTGCGGGCGTCCTCGCTGCGTACGAGCTAGTGCCCCTTCCGGCAGGCTTTGCCCCGTCGCACCGCCCGGCACACCCGCTCCGGACGACGCTCCCCATGGGGCAAACATTGCCGGTCACGGCACCAGGACTGCGCCGGCCCGGACGGCAGGCTCAGGCGGCGTGTACGAGCGTGCCGCCGACGTAGGTCCGCACGACGCGTGCCTCGGCGATCTCCTCCGGCGGCGCCGTGAAGATATCGCGGTCCAGGACCACCAGGTCCGCGAGGTTGCCGGGACGCAGACTGCCGGTGTCGTCCAGGCCGTTCACATGGGCGGTGCCCGCGGTGTAGGCGGCGACGGCCGTCGCCAGGTCCAGGCGCTGCTCGGGGAGGAAGACCCGCCCGTCGGTGGCGCCGGGCTCCATGCGGTTCACCGCCACATGGAGGCCCTCGATCGGGTCGGGGCTGCTGACGGGCCAGTCGCTCCCGGCGGCCAGGGTGGCGCCCGCGCGCAGCAGGTCGCCGAACGGGTACTGCCAGGCCGCGCGCTCGGGGCCGAGGAAGGGGATGGTCAGTTCGTCCATCTGGGGCTCGTGGGCGGCCCACAGCGGCTGGATGTTCGCGATGGCACCGAGCTGGGCGAAGCGCGCGAGATCGTCGGGGTGCACGACCTGGAGATGGGCGAGATGGTGGCGGTTGCCGCGGTGCCCGTTGGCCTCGACGGCGGCCTCGATCGCGTCGAGGGCCTCGCGGACGGCACGGTCGCCGAGCGCGTGGAAATGGACCTGGAAGTCAAGGGCGTCGAGCCGGGTCACATGGCTGCGCAGTTCCCGCGGGTCGACGAAACTGAGGCCGCTGTTGGCGGTGGCGCATCCGCAGCCGTCGAGATACGGGGAGGTCATCGCGGCGGTGAAGTTCTCGGCGATGCCGTCCTGCATGATCTTCACGGATCGGGCCCGGAACCGTCCGTGGCTCAACTTCTCGCGCAGTGCGACCAACTCGTCGATCTGCTCGGCACCGCGCTCGCGGTCCCACCACAGCGCGCCGGTGACCCGGGCCGTGAGCGAGCCGTCGCGGGCGGCGGTCAGATAGGCGTCCGACGGATCGGGCCTGCCGCTGAACACGCCGAGCAGGGCGTCCTGCCAGCCGGTGACGCCGAGGGAGTGCAGCAGCTTCTGGGCCCGCAGCAGACCGGCGAGCCGGTCCGCGGGGGTGCTCGCCGGCACCAGGCGGGAGACCAGCGCCGTGGCGCCCTCCTGGAGCATCCCGCTGGGCGTGCCGTCAGGTTCGCGCTCGATGCGGCCGTCGGCGGGGTCGGGGGTGGCGGCGGTGATTCCGGCCAGTTCGAGCGCCCGGGTGTTGGCCCACGCGCCGTGGTGGTCACGGTTCGACAGCAGGACCGGACGGTCCGGGACCACGGAGTCGAGCAACTGCCGGGTCGGCACGCCACCGTCGAAGCTCTCCATCGACCACCCGCCGCCGGTGATCCACAGATGGTCGGGGTGGGCGTCCGCGTAGGCCCGTATCCGGCCCAGGTACTCCTCGACGCCGACGGTGCCGGTCAGGTCGCACTCGGCCAGCTCCGTCCCGCCGAACACCGCGTGGATGTGGGCGTCCTGGAAGCCGGGGAGCAGCAGCTTCCCTCGCAGGTCGACGACTTCGGTGCCGGGACCGATGAGCTCGCGCACGTCGTCGTGCCCGACAGCGGCGATCCGATCGCCGACGACGGCGAGTGAAGTGGCCCGGGTGCGGGCCGGATCGGCGGTGAAGACGGCGCCGCGGGTGAAGACCAGATCGGCCGTGGTCATACGGTGCTCCAGAACGTGAGGAAACATCAGATGGGCGCCATGCAAGCTGCTCGGTCATTTACACGTCAATGGTGTTGTCATAAGGTCCCCGGATGGTCGAACGTGTGGTTCCCGAAAGCGGGCGGCGGCGGCGCAGGCCGACCAAGCAGGGCGCCGTCCTCTCCGAACGGATGATCGTCGAGACCGCGCTGCGTCTGGTCTCGCAGCACGGTGCGGAGGCACTTTCGGTACGGCGGCTCGGTGCCGCACTGGGAGCCGATCCCAGTGCCATCTACCGGTATTTCCGCAACACCGACGCACTGCTGCTCTCCCTCGCCGACGAACTCATCGGCCGCGCACAGGAGGGCTGGGAGCCCACCGGCGACTGGCGTGCCGACCTCCGTGCGATCGGTCTGCGGATTCACGCCTCCTACCGGTCCAACCCGCAGGCCGCCCTTCTGGCGGCGCACCGCACGACCGGGCGCGCCCACGAGACACGGGCCGTTGAGACGATCCTCGGTGTCCTGCGCTCGGCGAACTTTCCGGACCCTCTCGTGGTGCGGATGTACCACGCCTTCGTCGACCAGGCCCTCGCCTTCGCGGCCCAGGACGCCGCCGCCCTCGCCCTTCCGCAGGCGGCTCACGAAGCGGACGCGGAGGTCTGGCACGCGGTGTACGGCAAACTGTCGCCTGCCACGCACCCGAACATCGCCGCGACCTTCCCCCTGCTCGCCGACGACATGTGTGGCAGCGGCTATCCCTTCGCCCTGGAGCTGATGCTTGACGCGATGGCGGCGCGCCTGCCCGCCGCAAGCGTTCCGGGGGACGGCTCCGGGGACCGTCGCGCCAGGGCCCGACGGCCGGCGAACCGGGCGTAGCGGAGTTCCAGGAGGCGTGGCCACGACCTGCGCTCACGGCTCGTCCGGGCCGGATTCGGCCCCCTGCAGAGCGGCTTGTGGGTGGCCCCCGGCCGGGTCGATGTCGCCCCCTGGCCGCGGAGTTGGGGATCGGGGGCCGTATCAGGGGCTTCCACGGTGAGGCCGCCGCATCCATCGAGGCCGGGCCCCTGCTGCGTACCGCCTTCGACGTCGACGCGATCGCCGAGGGGGACCGCGCATTCCCGGCCCGGTGGGGTGACGGCCTCGCGCCCACCGGGGCGCGCGACGACGTGGGGCGCCGGCTCCTGCTCCACACCGACTGGCTCGACCTGGTCCGCGGCGCCCCCGCCTCCTTGCCGAGCACCTGCCCGAGGAGTGGCCCGCCGCGCGCGGAGGCGCTCTTCCGTGAACTGGCGCGGCGGTTCGAGCCTATGGCCAAGCACATTGCAGAGCAGATCCTGGACCGTTGGGAGCCCGCGGGGGAGCAGGTCGGCTGAAGCCCCTGGGGGCGGCAGGCGGGGCGGTCGGGAGACGCTTATGTCAACACCATTGACCTTACTGTCCCGCGGGCGGTCTCATAGCGGCACTTCGGAGGCCTGTACCTCCGCGATCCGAAGGAGTCCGCCCATGAACCACCTCGCCTCGCTCCGGGACGCCGTAACGACCCCGTTCTGGCTCGACGACCCCGGCCGGCCGCAGTCCGCACCCGCCCTTGTCGGCGACACCACCTGCGACCTGCTCGTGGTCGGCGGCGGGTACACCGGGCTGTGGACCGCCCTCGTTGCCAAGGAGCGCGATCCGTCCACCGATGTGGTGCTCATCGAGGCGGACGAGGCCGGCGGCGCCGCATCCGGCCGCAATGGCGGATTCTGCGAAGCCAGCCTCACCCACGGACTGCACAACGGACTCCAGCGCTGGCCCGAGGAGATCGGCCACCTGGAACGGCTCGGTCGCGAGAACCTCCAGGCCATCGAGGACGCCGTGGAACGCCACGGCATCGACTGTTCCTGGGAGCGCACGGGCTCCCTGGTCGTGGCCACCGAGCCGTATCAGGTCGACGGCCTGAAGGAAGAGGTCGAGGCCCTCACCCGCTACGGCGGCAAGCCGCTGCTGCTCGACGCCGAGGCCGTCCGGGCCGAGATCGACTCGCCGACATTCCTCGGCGGCCTGTGGAACAAGGACGACGTGGCCATGGTCAACCCGGCCCGGCTCGCCTGGGGGCTCAAGCGCGCCTGCCTCGACCTGGGCGTCCGTATCCACGAGCGCACACCCGCCACCTCGCTCGACGAGCGCGGCGCCGGGATCACGGTCCGTACTCCCTACGGCCGGATCGGCGCCCGGCGCGTCGCGCTGGCCACCAACGCCTACCCCTCCCTGCTCCGACGCCACCGCCCGTACACCGTCCCCGTGTACGACTACGCCCTCATGACCGAGCCACTGACCGAACAGCAGCTCGCCTCCGTCGGCTGGCGCAATCGGCAGGGCTTCGCGGACAGCGCCAACCAGTTCCACTACGTCAGGCTCTCCGCGGACAACCGCATCCTGTGGGGCGGCTACGACGCCGTCTACCGCTACGGCGGCCGGGTTCGCGCCGAGCACGACCAGCGGCCCGAGACCTTCGCCACCCTCGCCCGGCACTTCTTCACGACCTTTCCGCAGTTGGACGGGGTCCGGTTCACCCACGCCTGGGGCGGTGCCATCGACACCTCCACCCGTTTCTGCGTGTTCTTTGACACGAGTCACCACGGGAAGGTCGCCTACGCGGCCGGGTTCACGGGCCTCGGCGTCGGCGCCACCCGGTTCGGCGCCGAGGTCATGCTCGACCTTCTGGCGGGCGAACGCACCGCACGGACCGAGCTCCAACTCGTCCGCCGCAAGCCGCTTCCGTTCCCGCCGGAGCCGGTCCGGGCGGCGGGAATCGGCATCACCAAATGGTCGATGGCGCGTGCCGACCGCAACGAGGGCCGACGAAACCTCTGGCTCAGGACGCTCGACCGCTTCGGCCTCGGCTTCGACAGCTGACGCCCGGCCGTCCGCATCCCCACCCTCCCGCTGATTCCCCTTTGCGCGACCAGGCCCGCCCCCACCGGGATGCATGGCCGAGGAGTTCCGGCATGTACACACCCGAAATGCGGCCCGCTGCCGAGGCGATACCGGCACCCGCCGGCCCCGTCGGGACTCGCGGTCGCGCGCTGCTGCGGTTGATGCCTGTGCTCACGCGGTGGCCAACGCCTGCTCACGATGGCCAACGCCGCGATGTTCATGGTCCGTGTGGGCATCGCTGTGGTGCTCCTGCCCATGCAGGTCGAACTCGTCGACCCGGCGGACAAGGTGGCCGACTTCGGTCTCGTCTCCGGCGTCTCCGGCGTCTCCGCGAACTTCGCGACCGTCTTCAACCCGCTTGCGGGCCACTTCTCCGACCGCTTTGGACCGCCGCAACCCCTGGATCCTCGGCGGCGGCCTCGCGGCCCTCGGCGCGCCCTCCTGCGTGACGGCCGGATCACCGCGGCGCCGGTGACCGCCGACCGCATGTACGGCGTGAAGGTCCCAGGTTCCGAGACGCTCCGGAAAGTCCACAGCGTCGTCGAACACGACGCCCCCGCAACTGAGCCGCACAGGAGGCCTCTCCCCATGACCGACACCCTCGTCCGTACCGGGCACGGTCCTGTGCGGGGTGAGATCCGTGACGGAAGCCTGCGCTTCCTCGGCATCCCGTACGCCCGGCCGCCCGTCGGCGACCTCCGCTTCGCCGCGCCGGTGCCGCCCGAGCCGTGGGCGCAGCCGCTGGATGCCACGGCGTACGGGCCGACGGCCCAGCGCCGCCCGTTCGTCGAGGTGACGACCATTCCCGAGCCGTCGATCCCCGGCGCGGGGGTGCTCAACCTGAACGTCTTCACGCCGGACGTCGCCCCCGCCGAGCCGTTGCCGGTCCTGGTCTGGATCCACGGCGGCGGGTATGTGGCCGGCTCGGCCGCCAGTCCCTGGTACGACGGGGCCGCGTTCAACCGGGACGGTGTCGTCCTGGTGTCGATCGGCTACCGGCTCGGCATCGAGGGCTTCCTGCACCTGGAGGACGCCCCCGACAACCGGGGTGTACGGGACTGGACAGCCGCCCTGGAATGGGTCCGCGACAACATCGCGCGCTTCGGCGGCGACCCGGCCAAGGTCACCGTCGCCGGCCAGTCGGCAGGCGGTGGCGCCGTCCAGACGCTGCTCGCCGTGCCCACGGCCCAGGGTCTGTTCCGCGCGGCGATCTCCGTTTCCGGCGCGGTCATGCGGCCGCAGGGCAGAGACCTGGCCGAGGCGGTGTCGACGCTCTTCACCGCCCGTACCGGCACACCGGCCGCAGCGGCGGCACTGCGCGACCTGACGGACGACGAACTCCTGTGCCTCCAGGACCGGTTGAGCGAACCGGGCCCGGACCGCGACACACTCCCGATGCTGGTCCTCGCGCCCTTCGCCGACGGAGAGCTCATTCCCCGACCGGTGCCGGAGGCGCTCCTCCACGAACAGGCGGGCGCGGACGTGCCGTTGATGATCGGCTTCACCGCCCACGAGTTCCACATGATCCAGCCCGCCGAGGTGGGCCGGTCCGTCACGGACGAGGTATTCCGAGCCCCGGCCCTCGCCATCGCGGAGGCCCGAGCCCGGGCCTCCTGCCCCACCTGGCTCTACCAGTTCGAGTGGACCGCGACGGCACCGGCCTTCGACGGCCTGGCGCATCACTGCGTGGACCTTCCCTTCGCCTTCGACCTCCTGAACGCCCCCGGCGTCCCCGAGGCCGTGGGTGCCCACCCGCCCCAGCAGCTCGCCGACGCGATCCACGCGTCCTGGGTCCGTTTCGTCCGCGACGTCGACCCGGGCGCGGCCTGGCCGCCCTACACACACGACACCCGCGCGACCCGCATATGGGCCACCGAACCCCGCACACTGCACGACCCACTGCGTTGCGTACGTGAGACATGGCTGCCCTGAAACGCATGAGGTATACGGCCCGACCGTCACCATCGGCGCTCCGGGGGTCGCCGAGCGGCGGCCGGGCCGAGACCGTCGGCTGTGGCGGGGCAGCGCCGGGCTCAGGACCGATGCAGCGCGGAACGCCAGCGTTCGGGCATCGTGTCGCCGTATTCGACATCGGCGGCGCCGACCAGGGTGGCCAGTTCGGCGAGCTCCGCGGGGACCGCGCGTCGCAGCGCTGCCGCCGGCTGGACGTCGGCCTCCAGGTACAGACCCTCGACGGTCAGACCCCCCGGCTCCGGTCGAAGCGGGGGAGATCCGGCCGACCAGGCGTCGCCGTGCAGAATCGGCAACAGGTAATAGCCGTACTCCCGTTTGGCCTTCGGTAGGTACATCTCGTTACGGAAGGCGACGCCCCACAGCCGTTGGGTGAGGCGCCGGTCGTTGATCAGGTTGTCGAACGGGGAGAGCAGCGCGGTGCGCCCCTCCCTCCCACTCACCCGCCCCGATCGACTCCAGGTCGCCCAGGGCATTGGCGTGCACGTACCACGTCTCGGACGCGGGCCCCACCGTCGTCGATCCGCACCGTCACGACACGGCCCTGCTCCTACAGAGTCCGGAGCACTTCTGGCAGGCCGGGGTACTGCCCGCGCAGGAAGTACTGCTTGATGTCCAGCGGGCGCGCGGTCCCCAGAGCGCGCAGGGTGTGCTCTGTGGCCGTGGTGACCATCTCCGACGGTGCGACCGGTTTCCGGTTGGCGTCTGGCAGACAGGCGTCCGGGAGACCCCACAGTGCTCGAACAGCCAGCGGTCCCGCCATCACAGGCCGGAGAGATGGGCGCCGGGCCTGCGGGCCCAGGCGGCTCCAGAGGACGAGTCGAGACAGGTCCCGCCCTTTCGAGCCACGACAGGCTCTCAGCCGACGGCAGTGCCGAACCACTTGGGCAGCCGGCTGAGCAGATCCTGCTGATCTTCACCGACCCACGCCACGTGACCGTCCGGCCGCAGCAGCGCCGCGGGCACGTCCAGTTCCTCGCTGACGTCGACGACGTGGTCGACCCGATCCGCCCAGCCCGCCACCGAGAGCCGGCCCGTCTGGTCGAGCAGCATCCCGCGGCCGCCGTGCATCAGCGCGTAGAGGCGCCCCCGCTTCAGCTCCACGTCCCGCAGCCGCTTGCCGAGGAGTTCGTGGCCGTCACCGAAGTCGTAGCGGACCCCGATCGCAGTGATCTTCTCGATCAGGTGCCGGTTCACCTCCTCGAAGTCCATCAGCTCCGACATCAGCCGGCGCACTGCCCGGGGACCCGGCTCGGTGGACATCAGCTGCATCTGCGCGCGGGTGTTGTCCAGCACGTCGGCGGCCACCGGGTGCCGTTCGGCGTGGTAGCTGTCAAGGAGACCCTCGGGCGCCCAGCCGTTGACCGCGGCAGCCAGTTTCCAGCCGAGGTTGAACGCGTCCTGGACGCCGAGGTTGAGGCCCTGCCCGCCGGTCGGCGGGTGGATGTGCGCCGCGTCGCCGGCCAGCAGCACCCGGTCGACCCGGTAGCGCTCGGCCTGCCGGGTGGCGTTGCCGAAGCGCGAGAGCCAGCGTGGTGAGTGCGCGCCGAAGTCGGTGTCGGCGTACGCCCGCAGCTGCTGCTTGAACTCATCGAGGGTCGGCGCGGTCGTACGGTCCTCGGCCACCCCCTCGGCGGGCACGATGACGCGGTACGTACCGTCGCCCTGGGGCATGGCGCCGAACCGCGCCTGGGTCTTGCGGACTTCGGCCACCACGGCGGCCAGCTCCTCCGGCGACGCGGTCAGCTTCATCTCGCCCAGCAGCGTCTCGACCGTGGAGGGCTCCCCGGGGAAGCCGATGCCGAGGAGCTTGCGCACCGCGCTGCGGCCGCCGTCGCAGCCGACGAGGTAGCGCGAGCGAAGCTGCGCGCCGTCGGCCAGCTCGACGGTCACCCCATGCTCGTCCTGGCTCAGCCCGACCAGTTCGCAGCTGCGCCGGATCTCGGTGCCGAGTTCGATGGCGTGCTCGGTCAGCAGGCGTTCGGTGACCTGCTGCGGGATGGCGAGGACGTACGAGTGTGCCGTGTCCAGCCGCGCGGGCCACGTCCGGCCGAGGCCGGCGAAGAAGCCGCCGACCGTGACCTTCTTGCCGAGCGAGAGGAACCGCTCCAGCAGGCCGCGCTGGTCCATCACCTCGACACTGCGCGCGTGCAGACCCTGCGCACGGGACTGCACGGTCGGCTCCGCCTCCTTGTCCAGCACGAGCACCCGCACGCCGTGCAGCCGCAACTCGCCGGCCAGCATCAAGCCGGTCGGACCGCCGCCGGCAACGATCACGTCAATCATGAAAAACCCCCAGTCAACAATTTGCCTTTCGGCCAGCTGCTCCGCGTAGCCCGGCGGCGCGCACACCCGCACCTCCGCGCCGAGTGCCCGGAACCGCACCGCGAGTCCCACCGACAGTTCGCGTCCCGCGACACCCACATGCCGACAAAGCGCATGTACTTCGCGAAGCACTGTTTTCCTCAGGTACTGGCTTCGGTCGGAGATTCTGCAGCACGACCCGGGTCTTGCCGCAAGGCCCCCCGTGCGCTATATGTTGAGAGTGGCAAGGAGTGGGTAACCTCCTTGCCTTGGCCTTGTGTCGTCCACTGCGAGCGGACAAGCTTCCCCCGAAGCGGTGACGCACCGCGTACGGCGATGCCGCCGCCCGCTGAGCAGACCTGGGGGCTCATCCCTCCTCGTCGGTGTCGGGGTGGCCGGGTCACGCCGACGTCGCCGTCCGATTCGGCGGCACCTTGTCCAGCTCCAGCCGGCCCAGACGGAACGCGGAGATCTCGTCCACCCGCTCCAGGCCTGCGTCATGCTCGCGCCCGTCGTCCGCATAGGCGGCCGGCTCAGCCGCTCCAGCTCCGGGACCCGCCGCCCCTCCGGCACCCGAAGCAGCGCGACCGCGTCCGCCGACAGCGGCCCGTCAGCCCGCCACGCAGCCCCGCCACCGTGGCGTACAAGGCCCGGCCGTCCTTGATCGGCGAGGGCGTCCGTCAAGCTTGTGGGTCCGGCGTCCGACCCCCAGGGGCCGGCCTTGCCTGCCGACGGGGACGCCACCCCGTGGGGGACCGGACAACCGCCGCTGGGACGCCGGCCCTCTGCCCGATACTCGCCGCGGTCGACGCCGGCCGAGGCCTGGTCCGGTCACCGGCCGGCGCCGGGGTCGGCCGGTCATCCGTATCCGAAGATCCGCGCGACGAAGAACGCGGCAAAGATGACCGATCCCAGCAGAATGAGTCCCAGCCATAGGGCGGGGTGTTCCCAGATGCCTCCGTCCGGGCGCTCCTGGTGGGCTTCGCTGATGCAGCCCTCGGCAGGTGGTGTCTCCCCTGGGGGATTCAGTGATATGGCCATACCTCCACCCTCTCCTGCCCGCATCCCGTTCGCATCGCGCCCAGGGCAGTGATCCCGCTGTACGCGCGACCGGGGGAACGACGGGCATAACTCCGCAGACGACAGGGAGCGCGATTCTCCCGCGGTTCGTGCCTGGACGGGCCACGCCCGCAGGGTCGTCGTCAACGGTACGCAGGCCCTGGAGAGGTCCAACCTCCGACGGGAAGCTCGTCGGCCAGAGCGCCCCCGGCCATCACTGCGGGGACCCGCTCATCGCCCGCCCCAGGTCCGCAGCGTCAGCGGCTGTCCCCGGTGGCTGTATCTCGGGCAGAAGTTCATGGCCGGCGGCGAGCGGGTGGAACTGCGGGGCAAAGTCCGGGCACACGCACGCTCTTCGGCCGCCGTGATCGTGTACGTGTTGACCATGCCGTGACGGCGATGGACGTCAAGAGGCGAGGGGGCGGGCGGCGCTCCGGCGAGCGTCCCGCACACCATGAGGAGTTCGCGGATGCGCTGTCTCGCTGCAGCCGCAGGGTGATTACCGATCCCGGGGCCCGAGCTCGATTCCTTTCACCCGCTCCATGCAAAGGCCGCGCCACCGCCGGTAGATCTTTGCAGCAGCGTCACAAGGGCTGCGCACCATCTTCGGCGGGTGCCAGTAGCGTTGCTGCCCGCTCGATCCCGCGTGCGAAACCCGAGACAGGTCGCCGACATCCCTGGCGGCGCAGCCAGCACAGAAAGATCGCAGATGGACTACTGCTCCGCGTGCCGCCGAATTCTCAATGGGGCACTCGTGTGTCCAGGGTGCGGCGCATACGCTCCCGACATTGCCCCGCCCGCCCGGCACCTTCCCGGCACGGCCGCCTCTACCGCAACGACCAGGCAGGCCTGGAGCGCGGAGGAGATGCCCGCTCCGGGGTCCTACCTCGGCACTCAACACTCCGATGCCGAACCGATCGGCAGCGGCGCATTCGGAGACGCGGTGGATGCTTCGGGCGCTGGTTCGATCAGCGGCCACGAAGGCACTGCCTCCACCGGACAGGGCCGGGCGGCTCGACGTCGGCAGCTGGCACGTTGGAAGAAGAACAAGCGTCGGGCCGCGGCCGCAACGGCCGTTGCCCTTGTCGGTGGCGGCCTGACCGTTGCCGCGCTGCCGTCCACCAGGCCTTCCAGCAGCCACACACACGCAGCCTCACCGCCGGAGCCGGTGACCGCGGCTACACCCCGGACAGCGACCACCGACTCGGTATCGGAGCAACCGGACACCCAGGTTTCGCGGCAACCCGACCCTCACCCACCCACGACAACGAGCCGACAGCGGAGCGCCACCGTTGCCGCGCCTCACACGGGGACGACGAGCCTGCAGCCCAAGGCCGCCGCCACGGCCCCGTCTCCCGCGATCCCGAGCGCAACGCCGCACACCACACCCGAGTCGGCAGACGCGACGCACGTCGGCAACGCCGACACCCCGGCCCCGGCCCAGGCCCCGGAGACGACCGCGCCCGCTTCCGCCGAACGCCCTGGCGCAGGGCCATCGGCTGTGAACCTTCTGCCGATCACGTCGTCGGGTGATCCGACATCTCCGAGGCAGATCTGCCTGATCGCTGTGTGCATCGGCTGACCGCCTCGTTGCCGTTGCACGCAGACATCCACTCGCCCTGACGGAATCGCCCACACCCGCGCTTCCGCGACCTGGAGGACCAGCGGCTCCGGCGGGCGGACCTGCCCGCCGGGGACGGCCCGGCCCCCGGGTACGGGCCGCAGGAGGCCGTTGCCTGCAACAAGGTCAACCTCAAGCGGATCGCCACGCACTGGCCGGACATGCTCCGTGTCGCAGGATCGCTCATCACCAACCAGGTCCGCGCCTACGACCTGCTGCGGATGTTCGGCCGCGAGGGCCACCACCCCACCCCGCTGGGCGCCGCGTTCGCCGAGTACGGCCGGATCGACAAGACCATGCATCTGCTCGCCCTGGTCGACGACACCTACCGCCGGCTGATGAACCGCCGGCTGACCGTGCAGGAGTCCCGCCACCGCCTGGCGCGCGCGATCTGCCACAGCGGCCGGGGCCGGATCCGCCAGGCGTACCGCGAGAGCCACACCGTCGGGCCGCCTTCGAGCGGTCCCGGCCGTGTGACCTCGGGGCTGGTGGCGGTCCTGCGCCCAGGGGTCAGATCCAGGTGGGCATGCCGTCCTCGGCGTAGCGGGCGCCGAAGCCGCCGCGGGGGAGGATCTCCCTGACGACGGCGAGGTCGGCTTCGGTGAGCGTGACGTCGGCGGCGCCGGCGTTCTCCTCGATCCGCGCGGCGCTGCGGGTGCCGGGGATGGGCACGATGTGCTCGCCCTGAGCGAGCAGCCAGGCCAGGGCCAACTGCGAGACGGTGATGCCCTTGGCCTTGGCGAGCTCGCCGAGCCGGCGGACGGCTTCGACGTTCTTCTCGAAGTTTCCGGGCTGCCAGCGCGGATCGATGTTGCGGTAGTCGGTCGCGTCGTACTGTCCGGCGGGCTTGGCATTGCCGGTGATGAAGCCGCGGCCGAGCGGCGAGTAGGCGACGAAGCCGATGCTGAGTTCGTCGAGGACGGGGAAGAGCTGCTCGACGTCGCGTTCGAAGAGGCTGTACTCGGTCTGCAGCACGGAGACCGGCTGGACGGCGTGCGCGCGGCGGATGGTCTGCGGTCCGGCCTCACTCAGGCCGAAGTACTTCACCTTGCCCGCCTCGATCAGCTCGTTGACCGCTCCGGCGACCTCCTCGATCGGCACGTCCGGGTCGACACGGTGCTGGTAGAGCACGTCGATGTGGTCGGTGCCGAGGTATCACAGGCTGTTGTCGGCGACCTTGCGGATGTTGTCGGGGCGGCTGTTGAGGCCGAGCCTCTTGTCCGACGGGGGCGCGGAGAGGTCGAAGCCGAACTTGGTGGCCAGCACCACCTTGTCGCGGAAGTCCTTGACCGCCTTGCCGAGAAGGATCTCGTTGGAGCCGGTGCCCCAGCCGTAGAGCTCGGCAGTGTCGAAGAAGGTGACCCCCAGCTCATGGGCCCGGCGGATGGCGTCGACGCCGGCCTGCTCGTCGGTGGGTCCGTAGGCCATCGTCAAGCCCATCGAGCCGTAGCCGATCGCCGAGACGGCCAGGCCCTGGCTGCCGAGTGTCCTGCGCTGCATGTTGTCCTCCCAGAGGCAAACCAAACTGTCTGGTTCGACCGTAGGTCAACCCTGTCCGTCGGTCAAACCGAACCGTTTGGTATGCTCGCTGCATGACTCCCCGGACCGGCACCGACTCCACCCGTGACCGCATCGTCACCGCGGCCACGGCCGAGTTCTCCCGGCACGGGATCGCCGGCGCGCGCATTGACCGCATCGCCAAGGCCGCCCGGACCAGCAAGGAGCGCGTCTACGCCTACTTCCGCAGCAAGGAGGAGCTCTACCGATTCGTCTCCGGTCGCGAGCTCGCCGCCGTTGCCGAAGCCACCCGCATGGACCCCGCCGACCTGCCCGGCTACGCCGGCCGCATCCACGACTACTTCACCGCCCACCCCGAGCGGCATCGGCTGATGGCCTGGGGCCAGCTGGAACTCGGCCCGGACGACATGTCGGACGACGACCCCGTCCGCCAGACCATCGTCCACAAGACCGAGCAGCTGCGCGCCGCACAGAAGGCGGGACACCTCGACCCCGGCTGGGACCCGCTCGACGTCCTCGTTCTCGTCAACCAGATCGCTACATCCTGGGCCAACCAGCCCGGCCTCACTGCCGGCGTCCTCCCACAGGAGCAGGCCGAGTACCTGGCCGCCCGCCGCGCCGCAGTCGTCACTGCCGTCCAACGCCTCTTCCCCGCAGCCCCGGTGCCATCCGACGAGGAGCGCTGACCGCGTGGGCGAAGGCGGGCGTCACGCGGCGCCGACCGCAGCACCCCATCGCGTCGGCCTCGATCGACTTCATCAGGCACCGAACCGCGGAGCCGGCCGGCCTTGGCGTTGCGCCCTCCTTCAGGAAACCTTGGCGCGCTCAAATGATCGATGCGCCAACCGATAGATGATCATGTCGTCGTGGAGGTGCAGGTGCGTGACCACGGGTTCTCGGCGGTCCAGCAGGACAAGATATGGCGTCGGTGGAGGGAGGGTGAGTCCTTCAATGCCATGGCCCGGGTTCTGGGCGTCCCCATGCACCACGTCCGCAGTTTCCTCGCCCGGACTGGTGGGGTGCGCCAGGCGCCGCCGAACCGCTCGGCCGCACCTAAATCAAGATCGGATACGCCCGATAGCCGGGTATGAGACGTGTTCGTTGGCTCGACGCCCTGGATCACACGGCACTTGTGAACACACCTCGGTAGTGCTGTCGGTCGCCGTGTCTCACCAGTGAATTGCTGCCCGGCTCGCGGGCGTAGCCGTAGCGAGACTGGATGTCGCCGCCGAGTGAACCGCCCCAAGGACGCGTCGGCTTCGTCATCCTGCCCCGCCGCTGGGTAGAAGACGGCCTGGATCATGCGCGCCCGCCGACACGCGCGTGCTACGAACGGCTCATCCAGCATGCCGAGTCACTCATCACATGGGCCGCAATAACCCTGATGAACAGGCGCCTTGCATGCCCGGCGACGCGTCGCGGACGATCGTCTTGATTGCGTCGGTAAGCGTAAGGAAGCGGCGACTGCCGGAGCCCGCGTCAGCTGTTCTGGAGCCGGCGGGCCTCGGCGATGAGTTCGGTGGGCAGGGCGGGACCAGCACATGCGAGATCAATCAACAGGCCCCGGTACGAGTCGTTCGGTAGGTGCGGCGCCAGTTCGATGAGTTCGCGCAGGCCGTCGGGCGAGCCCGTGAGCCGGGCACGGTAGGCGGCCCCGGCCGCGCGAAGCGTGACCTCGGTCGGCCCATGCTCCAGCCCCTGATCGATGAGCTGGACCGCGGTGGTGAAGTCGCCCTGTTCGGCGCGTACATCGGCCAGATCGAGATACAGCGACCAGTTGTCCGGGTCCACGGCAAGAGCGCGCTGGAACGCCGCCGCAGTCTGGTCAGGATCACCCAACTTGCGCCATGTGCCCGCTCGCACGACTTCCGTCAGCATGATCCGCTCAATGGAGTCCGCCCGATCGCAAAGGGCGAACGACGCATCGGTGAGACCGCATGCCCGCAGGAAGATCGCCATCTTGGCCATCGCCTCCGGCAGCGGCTCGCGGGCACAGACCACATCGATGGCCTGGAACCAGGGACGAAACCCATCCCGCATGCTGTGGGTGTCCAGAGCGTGTCCGTAATCCATCGTCCGCATGGCGGCCTCGGCCATCGCGTTGGCACTCACTGTCCCCAGAAAGCGTGCATCGCTGAACCAAGGGGCTTTGGCCCAGGCAATGGTGGGTTGCGCGCCCGTGACCCCGCCGATCGCCAGCACTGCGCCGTCCACGTCGTTCTCGAGGAAGCTGATGTACGACTGCGCCAGCACCGTCCTCAGGGAGTCAGCGCCCTGGAAGAGCTCGGCCAGAGCCGTCCGCTGCTCTTCCCACAAATCGGCGAGTACCGCGTAGGGCCCAGGGTCCTCAGGCGCGGAGGCGATGGCACCGGCTACATAGTGCACGGCTGCCGTGGGGCTGCCCCCGCAATGCGCCATCACCCGCGCAAGACCGACTCCAGCAGCTACCGCTCGATTCAACATCGTCCGAGGATAGTAGAGACTCGAAATCTTCCGGACCGAGTCTCCGGACCGAGAACCGAGCCGCCAGGATGGGAGTAACTTCGCTCGCCTGCGCCGCCGCTTACACATGCGCATCGTGACGAGGACGTCGGCGACCGCGGCCGCTACCCCGTTACCGTTTTCGTGGCCCCGCAATGGGGTGCCTGGCCCCCGGGTCCGGTATGGCTGTGTGCCCCCTGTCGAAGTCGATGACCTGGGGGGTGTTGCCGCCGGGCTTCGGGGCACCGCTTGACCGCTGATGAGGGGCCTGACGACCGCCTGGTCCGGCGCAATGCCGGACCGCTTTGCGGGTGGGGATGTCTGCGTAACGTGGTTGCCGGCGTGTGGTGCCGCAGGGACGGCTGGGAGTTGAGGCGACGAGAGGCGAGGGGCACGCGCACATGGTCGACACGACCGCGACAGATCTCTTCCTCGGTCTGGACCTGGGCAAGGAGTTCCACCACGCCCACGGCCGGACCGCGGACGGCAGAACCGTGCACGACAAACGGCTGCCCAACACCGAGCCGAAGCTGCTGGAGCTGTTCACCAAACTGGTGGCGAAGTTCGGCACCGTACTGGTGATCGTGGACCAGGTCGCCAACATCGGCGCGCTGCCGTTGACGGCAGCCCGCGCGGCGGGCTGCCGGGTCGCCTACCTGCCCGGGTTGTCGATGCGGCGGGCAGCCGACCTTCACCCGGGCGAGGCCAAGACCGATGCCCGCGACGCGTTCGTGATCGCGGAGACCGCCCGGTCCATGCCGCACACCCTGCGCGCGGTGGACCGCGACGACGAGGTGCTGGCCGAGCTGACGATGCTCACCGGCTACGACAACGACCTGGCCGGCGAGGTCAACCGCACCACCAACCGGCTGCGCGGTCTGCTCTCCCAGATTCATCCTTCCCTCGAGCGAGTGCTCGGCCCGCGCCTGGCCTACCCCTACGTCCTGGCCCTCCTGGCCAGGCACGGCTCGCCGGCCAGGCTGAAGAAGCTCGGCCGCACGCGGTGCGAGGCTCTGCTGAAGGCACACGGCTCGCGCAAGGCCCACCACCTCACCACCGAGATCTACGACGCGCTTGCCGAGCAGACCCTGGTTGTTCCCGGCACCGAGGCGTCCGCGCTGATCGTGCCGGGCCTGGCCGCCCAGCTCGCCGCCGCCCATACCCAGCGTCAGGCCACCGAGCAGGAGATCGCCGTCCTGCTGGAGGCCCTCCCTCTTTTCCATCTCCTGACGTCGCTGCCCGGTCTGGGCGTCAGGACCACGGCCGCGGTGATCGTCGCGATCGGTGACGGCACCGGCTTCCCCACCGCCGGACACCTCGCCTCCTATGCCGGACTCGCCCCCGCCACGAAGTCCTCGGGCACCTCCATCCGCGGTGAGCACGCACCCCACCGCGGCAACCGGCTCCTCAAACGTGCCTTGTTCCAGGCCGCGTTCGCCGCGATCGGCTGCAAGAGCGACCCGTCCTCCCGGATCTACTACGACCGCCAGCGCGCACGCGGCAAGACCCACACCCAGGCGGTCCTCCGCCTGGCCCGGCAACGCGTGAACGTCATCCACGCGATGATCCGCACCGGCGCCCTCTACGAACCACGCACTCCGAGTGACGTCGACCTCGCAGCCTGACACCCCATCCGTCTGCCCTTCAGCCCTCCTCACGTCCGCACGCCGGCACGGCCACCCCCGTCCTGCCGGCCACCGAGCTGCCCACCAGGCACCCGATCCGCCGGGAACATCCCGCTTCGCGGGACGTTCCCGAAAACCAGGACCAACCCCTACGAACCAGCCCCGCCAGGCTTGACGAAACAGATAGGGGCACCCCCCGCGCGGTCAGGGAGCGATCGGGGCTGGGCGGGTGTCGTGTCTCGCCCTGCCAGACCCCGTCCAAGGACGTCCGGCCGCCTTTCGATCGCACGCACGGGACGACGCTCCTCATGGGGCAAACATGGCCGGTCCTAGCGATGTTTCGGAGCCGGTGTGAGGGCGGGCACAGCCCGCCCTCACCGACTGCGAGTCAGCGACCCCACGACCGCACCGCGCAGGTGAAAGACCAAGTCAGGGACGGTCGCAGACCGGGTCGTCGATCGCGCTCACGGTGTACGGGGGCTCCCCCGGGGGGTCGTCGTTCTGGCTGTTCACCACGTAGAGCCGGCAGCCGTGGCGGGCCAGCGTGGTGGGCAGGTCGAACGGCTCGCCCGTGATCCGGTGGGTCACCGATCCGGTGCGCAGCTCCTCGTCGAGCGAGGCGACGTAGACCCCGCTCGGGGCGCCGTAGTTGAGCACCGCGTACAACGTTCGCCCGCGCAGCAGCATGCCGTCGGCACCGAAGGACGCCCCGCCCAGATCCAGTTGACCTACCTCCCGGGTGGCGACGTCGACCCGCCACACGGCCTCCGTTCCGTTGGAGGCCACCAGCAGGGTTCGCCCCGACCGGTCCGCCACGATGCCGTTCAGCAGCCAGAACCGCGCCGGGAACTGGGGGAAGGCGGAGCGGATGTCGAGCCAGGGCTCCAGGGGCCCGAGTTCGCCGCCGTGGATCTCGGCGCGGTGCACGACGGGATTGGCCCAGTCCGTGACGTAGACGGCGTCCTCGGTGATCACAAGGTCGTTGAGGTCGGGCGCGCCGAGCGGTCCGCTCTGTGCGGTACGCGTGGCCAGCAGGCGCCCGCGGCGGTCGTGGACGGTCAGCTCGGCGCCTCCCACCGAGAAGACCCGACCCTGGGCGTCGGTGTGCACCCCCAGGGTGCTCGTGCGGTCCTCGACGCCGTCCGTGCGGAAGGGACGCAGGCGGGGGGCGCGGACGTTCCCGCGGTACAGTGCGCCGGTGCCGTCGGAGGACACGTACATCGTGCCGTCGCCGTCGATCGCGATCCCTTCGGGCAAGACCCCCGGGGACCGTGCGACGACATAGGTGCGCGGCAGATCGTGCGCGACGGCCGGGGTGGGTTGGGCTGCCAGGCCGGCCAGCAGGACCGAGGCGCCGAGACACAGAAGACGGTTGGTTCCGGGCATCGTTGCGACCTCCGGGTACATGGGTGGGCCCCGCCGCTCGGGGACGTTCGAGAGCCTGCCCAGGGCGCCCCGCGACCGCATGGCCTTTCACGTCTGGGCGAAAGGCTTCGCCCGGACGATCACACCCGCCGACCCTGCACCTGCCGTCGCGCTCCTCCTACGACATCCCGCTGTGCGGCCGGGGGCTGCCGCTCATGCCGTCCTGGTTCGGGACGGGCCTCGTGATCAGTACGGGCCCGAGGAGTCGACCGTCCCCGCCCACCCGATGCGTCTTCCCGACACGCCGGCCGGCCCGCCCCGGGTGCTCGGGCCGCTGCTCGGCCGGACCTGCGCCGCGGTCCTCCCACGGGTGCGCGATCCGGCGACGACCACCCCGCTCGCCGAACGCGTCGGCGTCTCTGTGGCCTCGGTCAGTCGGCACGCCACGGTGCTGCGCAGCGCGGGGCCGGTGCCCACGACCCGGATCGGCACCGCCGTCCTGCACAGCCTCACCCCGTTCGTCCGGGCCCTGCTGGACGGCGAGCCCCTGCCCTTCTCGGCCAAGGGCTGTCCGGCTCCGGGCCGGGTGGGCCCCTGCGGTCATGAGTGGGCCGCGTGCGCATGCCAGTTTCCACTGACAGGAGATGTCAGTGGAGTGCCGCTAACTTCCCGGCCATGAACGCCATAGTCGAACTTCGGCAGTACACCCTTCACCCGGGCGCCCGGGACACGCTGGTCGACCTCTTCGAGCAGGAGTTCGTCAGAGGTCAGGAGGCGGTCGGTATCACCGTCGGCGGCCGGTTCCGGGACCTGGACGACCCGGACCGCTTCGTCTGGCTGCGCAGCTTCCCGGACATGACCGCGCGGGCGCGAGCGCTGCACGCCTTCTACTACGGTCCCGTCTGGCAGGCCCACCGCGAGGCGGCCAACGCGACCATGCTGAACTCGGACGACGTCCTCCTGCTGCGCGGACCGGGCTTTGCAGCTCCGGACGCCGCGAAGCCGGTCGTCGCGACCATCTGCCACCCCTTGGACGTGGCCTTCGCCGACCACTTCGAGCAGTACCTGCGACCCCGGCTGACCGCCGCCGGAGCTCCTCCGCAGGCGGTCCACCGCACCGAGCACGTGGAGAACAACTTCCCCGTGCTGCCGGTCCGTACCGGTGAGGACATCATGCTCTGGTTCACGGCGGGGGAGGCAACACCCCTTCCGGACCTCTCGGCCCATCTGAAATCGGCTCCGCAGCAGCTACGGCTGGAGCCCGTCCGGGGGCGGCGGTCCTCAGAGCCTGTCGGGTGACCTCTGATCGGGCGGCCACGCCCTGGCACGCACGCTTCCCGCGTTGCCGAAATATCCTGGTAGCTCCTTCCCCGAGCTCTCAGCTTCGTTCGAGCAGGGGAGACCCCATCCGAGGACCTTCCAGCGCCTTGGCATCGCACGCACCAGACCGCGTTCGCTATCCGATCGAAGGTCACCCGACAGGCGCTAAGAGGACCTCACAGAATGGGCGCGGGCGTCCCGGAAGCCCCGGATCGGCAACCGCTGTCCGGAGTCGTCGACACTCGCCGTCGACTGTGACCGTCGCAGCCGGCCCTGGTTGCGACGGCAGAGAGCTTTCCCTTTGATCGGGCGACAGCGTCGGCCGGACACCCCGTGCCTGTCCTGTGCGTGCGTCGTTGAACGTAGCGTGCGCGGCTGTGTACCAACCCACAGGATGCACGCACCAGGGTCTCGGTGCGTGTCCGGTCCGTGCTGCTCCGGCGAACCTCTGCCCGCAAGAACACCGGTGAGCGCGCGAGGGGCGTGCCGCCACCCCCGGGCGGGGGATGGCGGCACGCCCTGGTTCCCGAGGAGGGCCCGCGATCAGTGGCGGGCGGGGGTCAGGTCAGCGGCGGTTCCAGCGGTCGTCGTAGCGGTGGTCACGGTCGCGGTGGTCGCGGTCGCGGTGGTCACGGTCGCGGTCGCGGCCCCAGGACTCGGTGTCGACGGCCCGGCCGTCGTCGTTGCGGAGCGTGGCCCGGTCGGAGTGGTTGCCCCAGACGTAGTCGCTGCGGTCCTGGTAGACATCGGTGCGGGTGTCACGGCCGTAGCCGGTGTGGACCCGGACCGTGGCCTGCCCGGCCAGGCGCAGGTCATCGAAGCGGTATCGGTTGCCATCCCTGTCCGACAGCGTCCACCCGTCCAGATTCACCGCCCGGCGACCGGTGTTGGTGACCTCGACCCACTCCGCGTTCAGCGAACGGTTGGAGTAGTCGTCACGGCCCGGGCTGTTGTACTGGATGTCACCGAGCACCACCCTGGAGTACTCCTGGTGGTGACGGCCCCACTGGTGGCCGTCGTCGGCGGACGCCGGCATCGCCGCCACGGCGACGGCGGAACCGGCCGCCAGACCGGTGGCGACAAGACGACGGACGGTACGAGAAGCAGACACTGATGTCCCCTCAAGTCAGAGGCGCCCAGGCCCGGACAACGGGCCATGCTGCGCGATACGGGTCCCGGCCCAACAAGCCGAGGACCCAAACCCTGAAGCACCCGCCGCGACTCCGGCGGTCACTCCGGCGCCTGTTACACAATGCAGACATTTCAGTAACTGGCGACTGTAACGGTCACATACTCCGCGTGAGCGTGCCCCTGACATTCGCTGGGAGTGGCATCCATCCCGGCCGCGTTCGGCGGCAAGCCCTTTCCGACCCTCGGCGTCTGTGCTGCCCCACCCTGCGCTCTGTCATCGGCACCGCGTAAATCGGGTAACAGGCGCAATGCTCAATAATTCGGACAGCGGCGCGATGGTCACACATCCGCGCGACAGTTCGCCGCGTTGTCGACGGTGACAGGTGATGTCCCCATCCCCGGCCAGGGTGCCGCAGATTCCTTGGTCCAGGTGAGGTGAGCTGCCGGCTGCCCCACCACCGGGGCGTCGACCGTGTCCGCGTGCCGGAGAGCAGCCGCAACACACCTTCCCGACGTCGCCGTTGCGGTGCTGCGCCGCGTGCGTGGGGAGGTTCAGGCGGTGGTCCAGGTGTGGAGACCGGAGCTCTTCCCTGCGGGCCGCTCCGCTCTCGGCGAAGCAGGGCGCGCAGGCTCGTAGCCCGTGTTTGAGTGGGCCGATGGAGATCTTGGTACTGGGTGGAACGGCGTGGGTGGGCCGCGAGGTCTCGCGGCAGGCACTGGAACGCGGGCATCAGGTGACCTGCCTGGCCCGTGGAGAGAGCGGCGAAGTGGCCGAGGGCGCGGCGCTGGTCGCCGCGGACCGGCGCGACCCGTCGGCATACGAAGGACTGGCGGGCCGGGACTGGGACGCCGTGGTAGAGGTGTCGTGGCAGCCGGGTTTCGTCCGCGGGGCGCTGGCGGCGCTCGGCGAACGGGCAGGACACTGGTCGTACGTGTCGTCGGTCAGCGCGTACGCCTCCCAGGCGGAGCCGGACGCGGACGAGTCGGCGGAACTGCTCCCCGCGGCCGAGCGGGACGAGGTCGACCGCGAGGAGTACGGGGAGGCCAAGGTGGCCTGTGAGGAAGCCTCGACGGCCGCGGTGGGCGACCGGCTCCTCATCGCGCGGGCGGGACTGATCGGCGGCCCGGGCGACCACAGCGGCCGCACCGGTTACTGGGTCAGCCGCGCGGCGCGCGACCCGCTGGCGCCGCTGCTGGTGCCGGCCTCCCCCGGCATCCCGACGCAGGCGGTCGACGCGCGGGACCTCGCGGCGTGGCTGCTCGACTGTGCGGAGAAGGGGACGACCGGAACGTACAACGCGGTCGGCCCGATCGTGCCCTTCGGGGAATGGGTCGCACTGTCGCGGGAGATCGGCGGGCACACCGGGCCGGTGGTGGAGGCCGACCCCGACTGGCTGCTCGGGCAGGAAGTGGGTCAGTTCATGGGCCCGGAGTCGCTCGCGATGTGGATGGCCGACCCGGACTGGGCCGGCTTCAGCGCCCGCAACGGCGCCGCAGCGAGCGCGGCCGGCCTGCGGCACCGGCCCCGGGCCCAACTGCTGGCGGACACGCTGCGTTGGGAGCGGAAGGAGGGTCTCGACCGACCCCGCCGGGCCGGCCTGAGCACCGAGCGTGAGCGTGTTCTCCTGGACGCGCTGAGGTAGCGGGGCGCGGCGGGACACGCGCGCCGCCGAACTGGGGTGGCGGATCCGACGGGTCGCCGGCGTCGACCGCCTCGGCCGCGTCGGTGATCCGCCGGCCGGCTTCGGCGCGGTCGAGCTGCTCGCGGTCGACGAGGTCCGGAACGGCGGCGGCGAGGTGGTCGCCCAAGGTCTGGGCGCCAATGAGGTCGGTGACAGGGGCCGGCCGGCTCCGAGGCACCCCACGCCGACCGGTCGCGTCGGGCCGCCCCTCGGCCCGTCAGGCGGGTGACCGCCGGCCGCAGCGGCCGCCGGAACCTTTGAACCTGTGGAGAAGGATGCGCGGTCACACGTGCCCAGTTCCGTCCGATTTTTGGTCGCATCCGGCACTTCGGCGAATATTCGCCGACGATTTGGTATGCAGTGTCCGATAACTGAACATGGGATGGATTCCCCGGCGGTTCCCGCAGCCGGCGTGCGCCCGCACGCTGGGCAGCCGCTGCACGGGCCGGGGGCCGTGGTGCTGCCCTGCGGGGCAGGCGACGGTACCCAGCACGACGAAAGGCGCACCATCCCCATGCACGACACCGGAACCGTCTCGCAATCGGCTCCGGCCCCGGGCATCCCCGCTCCGGCCCCGGCCCAAGGCCCCGCCTCTGCCCAGGCGGGGCACATTCCGTCCCAGGAGCAGGACGCGGGCAGTCGGCACGCCCGGCGCTTCGGGCTTCCGGTCGCCACCGCGCTGGTCATGGGCAACATCATCGGCGGCGGCATCTTCCTGCTCCCCGTGTCCGTTGCTCCGTACGGCACCATCAGCCTCGTCGCCTTCGGTGTGCTCACCGTCGGTGCCATCGCGCTCGCGCTCGTCTTCGGGCGGCTCGCGCAGCGCGACCCGCGCACCGGCGGGCCGTACGTCTACGTGCGCGAGGCCTTCGGTGATTTCGCGGGTTTCCTGGCCGCCTGGTCGTACTGGATCACCTCCTGGGTGAGCAACGCGGCGCTCGCCGTCACCGCCGTGGGCTATCTGGACGTGCTGCTGCCCCTGCACGGCTCGCCGTGGCTGATGATGACCGCCGCACTCGTCGTGCAGTGGCTGCCGGCTCTCGCCAACCTCGCCGGGACCCGTTACGTCGGCGCGGTGCAACTCGTCTCCACGGTGCTGAAGTTCGTTCCTTTGCTGCTGGTTGCGATCGGCGGGCTGTTCTTCTTCGACCCCGACAACCTCGGTCCCTTCCAGGCCACGGAAGGTAGCGCCCTCGGCGCGGTCTCCGCATCCGCGGCGATCCTGCTCTTCAGCTACCTCGGCGTCGAGTCGGCGGCGGTGAGCGCGGGTGAGGTGCGCAACCCGCGGCGCAACGTCGGGCGGGCGACCGTCCTCGGCACGCTCGGCGCGGCGCTGGTGTACTTGCTGGGCACTCTCGCCGTCTTCGGTACCGTCGCGCACGACAAGCTGCTCACCTCCAGCGCCCCGTTCACCGACGCGGTCAACGTCATGTTCGGCGGCACGTGGGGCGGCGCGGCGGTCGCGTGCGCGGCGCTGGTGTCGATCGTTGGAGCGCTCAACGGCTGGACGCTGCTCAGCGCCCAGACCGCGTACGCCGCCGCCCGAGACGGGCTGTTCCCGACATGCTTCGCGGTGAAGCGGCGGGGCGTGTCGACCTTCGGCGTGATCGTCACGGTCGTCCTCGCCTCGCTGCTGACTGTCTACAACTACATGGCCGGGACGGCCCGGGTATTCGAGATCCTGGTGCTGGTCACGACCTTCACCGCGACCGTCCCGTACCTCCTGGCGACGGCGGCCCAGCTGTACTTCCTGGTCTCGGGCCGGCGCGACCGGGTCCAGCCGACTCGACTCGCCCGTGACGCCGTGCTCGCGCTGGCCGCCTTCGGCTTCTCCATGTGGCTCCTGGCGGGCTCCGGCTACGCCGCCGTCTACCAGGGCGTGCTGTTCCTCTTCGCGGGTGTCTTGGTCTACGCATGGATGTCGGCCCGCAAGGCGCGCGCGTGACGCCTCGGCGGGGGACCGGTCGGAGGGCCGACCAGGTGTGGAGGGGCGTGCCGGAAGGCGTGTGCTCGACGTCCTGGCGGTGATCAGGCGCAGTCCTTCGCAGCCGCATGCGGGCTTGCCCCGCGCGACCGCGCGAGCAGGGTCATCCCCCTGGCTGTCAGCGATGACCGGACGCCGACCAGCCCGAGGTCGGTCAGGCCGAACCGGCGCAGGACCTCAACATCCGGCCCGAGCTCACGCCTTCCGCGCGGGGCCCGGCCGTGGGCATGCGAGTCGAAGCCGACCGCGGAGAAGCAGTCAGGATGTGTTCAGGTTCGCCGTGCCAGCCTCACCGGTCATGACGAACGAAACAGCTGTGTTTCCGGCACGCGCCGGGGCTCGGCAGATGCTGAACAAGGTCCCCGAAGTCACGGTGTACTTCTGGGTGATCAAGGTGCTGTGCACGACGGTGGGCGAGACCGCCGCCGATCTCCTCAATGAGAACCTCGGTCTGGGGCTGACGAACACGTCGCTGGTCATGGCCGTGCTGCTGATCGGCACGCTCTGGTTCCAGTTCCGGGCCAAGAAGTACGTCCCCGGGCTCTACTGGCTCGCCGTGGTGCTGATCAGCGTGGTCGGCACGCTGGTGAGCGACAACCTCACGGACAACTTCGGAGTGGCGCTGGAAACGACGACGGCCGTCTTCGCCGTGGCGCTCGTCGCAGTGTTCGCCGCCTGGTACTGGAGCGAGCGGACGCTCTCCATCCACTCCATTCACACGGTCCGCCGCGAGGCGTTCTACTGGGCGGCGATCCTCTTCACGTTCGCTCTCGGCACCTCGGCGGGCGACCTCACGGCGGAGCGGATGGACCTCGGGTACTGGGTGTCCGCAGTGCTGTTCGCCGTGCTCATCGCGGCCGTGGCCGCCGCCCACTACGGGCTCGGCCTCGCCGCGGTCCCGGCGTTCTGGATCGCGTACATCCTCACCCGCCCGCTGGGCGCCTCGTTCGGCGACTATCTCTCCCAGGCGCGCGCCGACGGAGGTCTCGGCCTCGGTACGGTCGGCACCAGCGCGATCTTCCTCGTCCTGATCCTGGCCTTGGTCAGCTATCTGACGGTGACCCGACGGGACGCGACCCCCGCTCCCGTCAGCCCGTCGGAAGGCTGACCACGAACCGTGCTCCGGCGGCGGCCGGATCCCACTCGATGTCGCCGCCGGACGCGCGGGCCAGCCGCCGGGCGAGGGCCAGCCCGAGACCGGCCCCGTCATGACCGTCGTCCGGGTCGGCGCGGCGGCCCGGCTCGAAGATCTGCGGGCCGGATTCTACGGGCACGCCCGGGCCGTCGTCGGTCACGGCGAGCTCCACACCGGCCGGGGTCTGGGCGTACGTCAGGGTGATGGCGGTGGCGGCGTAGCGGCGGGCATTGTCGAGCAGCGGCATGAGCATGCGCTCCACGAGCACGGGAGAGACCCCTGCGGTGACGGCGGCGCCGCCCCGTACGGACAGCGGCGGGGCGTCGGGGTGCTGCTGCGCGTACTGCTCGGCCACGCGATGGGCCCATTCGGGCAGCCGGCAGCGGCCGGGCGGCTGCCCGGTGCGGGCGCGGGCTTCGGACAGCAGGGTGTCGCAGATGTGCCGCATGCTCGTGGCGGCAGCAGCGATCGCCTCGTGGGAGGCCTGCTGCCCGGCCGCGTCCCGTGGCCGGGCGGTGAGCCAGTCGGTCTCGGCCACGATGCGGGCCAGCGGGGTTCGCAGCTCGTGCGAGAGCTCGGCGGTCTGCAGCTGTTCGTGGCGCAGTACGGCGGCCAGCCGGTCCAGGAGTTCGTCGAGGTTGGTGGCGAGCGAGGCGAGCTCGTCCGGGCGGTGGCCGGTGCCGAAGCGTTCCGCGGCGCCGAGCTCACTCCAGCGGGCCGCCCGGGTGCTCATCTCGGTGACGGGGCGCAGGGCTCGCCCGACGATGGTGCGGGTGAGCAGATACACCCCGGCCAGGAGCAGCACCCCGAGGACTGCCGAACCGGCGAGGGCGGCGCGGGCGGTGCTGCGGTACGGGTCGAGGGAGACGGCGACGACGACGGTGCCGGTCTGCCGGTGGCCTGCGCGCACCGGCAGGGCGTAGAGCCGGGAGGCGTTCCTGCCGCCCGACTCCTGGTATCTGCTTCCCTGGCCGGTGAGCCCGTCCGCCTGCCGCTGGAGCGCGGCGGGCGCGTTCGGCCGTTCGACGGCCGTGCTGCCGCGGTAGATCCACGTGCCGACATCCAGGGCACGGTCGTCGGCCGGTTCGTGGACGACGATCCTGCCGTCCGGGCGCGCCTCGACGGTGGCGGCCACCGCCGCGGCACGGGTCTGCAGCAGGTCGGTGGCCTGGCTGCTCAGCCGTCCGGCGAGGGCGATGTTGAACGCGACGGTGAGCGCGGCGACCCAGGCGGTGGCGGAGGCCAGCGCGAGCAGGGCGAGGCGGCCCCGCAGGGTGCGGGGCAGCGCGGTGCGGAGCCGTCCGATGACGCGGAGCCGCCTCATATCAGGCGGTACCCGACGCCTCGTACCGTGCTGATCCCCTGCGGGCTGTCCGCCTCGCGCAGCTTCCGGCGGACCCGGGTCAGGTACTGGTCGAGTGTGTTGTCGCTGACCTGAGCCCCGTCGGGCCAGGCCGCGCGCAGCAGTTCCCGTCTGCGTACGGTGGTTCCGGGCGCCGCCATCAGTGCGGCCAGCAGGCGGAACTCGGTGGGAGTGAGCGCCACCGGCTTGCCGCGCACCTCCAGGAGGTGGCGTACGGGATCGAGCCGGAGCTCCGCCAGCTCGACCACGGGGTCCGGTCCGGCGCGGCGCAGCGCCGCGCGGATCCGGGCGGCCAGCTCGGCCAGGTGGAAGGGTTTGGCGAGGTAGTCGTCGCCGCCCGCCGAGAAGCCCGAGAGCCGGTCGGTGAGCGTGTCGTGCGCGGTGAGGAAGACCACCGGGGCCTGCAGCCCCGCCGAACGCATGGCCTGGCACACGTCCCGGCCGTCCGAGTCGGGCAGTCCGATGTCGAGGACGACAGCATCCACTCGATCGTCGAGGGTGCGCAGGGCGCCGGCTCCGCTGGCGGCGGTCACGACGGCGAAGTTCTCCTCGCGCAGTCCGCGGGCGAGCACGTCGCGCAGCCCGTGGTCGTCCTCGACGACCAGGACACGGCGTTGAAGAAGTTCCGTCACGGCAGTCGAGTCCTCCTGTCGGGGCTCGCAGCCCGGTCGCGACACTTTCGTCTACAGGACTGTAGACGAAAGTGGCCGGCTCATGCTTCGCCGTGACCGTGACCGGCACCGCCCGTATCCAGACGGTAGCCGTGCACTCGCAATGTGGTGATCCGCGACAGGTGCAGGGGCGCCTCGGCGTCGGAGGCCGCGTGGAGCCGGCAAACGGGCGCCGTGCGGCGACGTCTGATCATGGCGTGGCTCGCACTGCTGGGCATCGCCCTGCTCGCCCTCGGCGCTGCCGTCTTCACCGCCCGCCTTCGGGCCCGCGCCCTCTCCGAACCACTGGGGGACCTCTCCCGCGCCTGTAGGGCCGTCACGGACGGCGACCTCGCCGATGGGCTCGTTGATCGAAGAGCTGGAACAGCGGGAAGCGGCCTGGGTGCCACCTGGCAGTCCGAGTTCCGCAGCTCAGCCGGGCTCCGACAGAAAGGCGGTGACCGTGGCGGCGAACTGCTCTGGAGCATCGTGATGCACGACGTGGCCGGCAGCCAGCTCTACCAGGAGGGCCAGGCCGCCGTGGCGGGCGACCATGTTCCGGGCGTGATCGGCCGCCAACTCGTCGCTCCGTGTTCCATGGACCAGCAGGGTGGGGCAGGACACCGCTGTCCAGTCGGCCCAGTGATCGCCGTTGAGTGCCTTCTGAGACGTCACGGTGTCGTCGATGCCGAACGAGAAACCCCAGCCCCGGTCTCTCTGCCGGAACGAGCATTCCAGATAGGGCGCGGTCGCGCCCAGAGCCTCAACCAGCGCCTCTCGAGACGGCGCGCGAGGGGGAAGGCGCGTGGTGAAAGACCAGTCGCAGTCGACGACCGCGCCGATGTCCTCCACGATCAGCTTGCTGACCTTGTCCGGGTGCCGGGCGGCGAACTGGTAGGCGTTCACCCCGCCCAGCGAGTGCCCCAGCACCGGCACCGGGCCGACTCCCAGATGCCGATGGAAAGCGACGACATCGGCTATGTAGTCGTCCCGCTCATAACCGATGGCAGGGTCGGACTCTCCATGACCGCGCTGATCGAGCGCGATCACCCGCCACCGCGGCGCCAACGCCTCTGCGAGCGAGGCGAACGCCGACGCTTCGTTGTAGTGCCCGTGCAGGGCCACAAGCGGCCTCCCCGGACCACCGAAGTCCAGATACGACAGCTGCCGCCCACCCACCATGAAGAACTCACGCATAACGTGGATCTTAAGAGGCAGCACCGACAAGCCACGGCTGAGCAGCGGCTCATGCACAGCCCGTCCGCTTCAGAGGAAACCCTCACTCAAGACGAGCCATCTGACGTTGCGCCACTCCGGCTGAACACACGCCGGAAACGCTGTTTGGCCGCCCGGTCCAGGTAGAGGCCGGCTGTTCCACAACACCATGGCGTTCAGGGCCAGATCGAGTGCACCGAGCTGGTCCTCCACGCCCTCGCGACAGTTCTGCCGCAGTTCGTCCCGCTGGCCGAAGAAGATCCGCCGGGGGCCTGGACGGCGCCGAAGTCCACGGTGTCGACCAGCAGCCGGATGAAGCCGCGCACCGTGCCGTAGCGGGAGGAGAGCGCGGCCCGCCACTCCGCGTCCGCGTCCCCGTCGCCGTCCGAAACGCACTCGGCGATGGTGACCAGCGCCTCGGCGAGTTTGGCGCGCGGCACCACCTTCTCGATCGCCTCCAGGCATCCAGCACCGACACCGCCTCGCCGTCTACGGTGGCCGGCGCGGTGTTCGGCCTGTTTTCGAGCGGCGTGCGGGTTACGGGGCGGGGTGGCTCGGCCCGATTCGAAGGCGCCCATGGACGGGTGCCGAGTGGACGGTGCGTGCTCAGAGCGTCAGCCGCAGCGAGGTCGCCGCGATACCGAGCAGCACCGTCTGACCCCACGTCAATTCCAGTGCGTCGGACTCCATTCCGTCACCGAAGACCACCACCCGGTCCGACTCGACCGTGAGGCGCAGCCGTTGTTGGTGTCTCAGTTCGCCCGCCACCAGCGAGGTGCCGGTCGTGGGCGAAGGCCACGCTTCACGTACGAACCAGACCAGCCGGGGGTCGGTCGGACGCGGCAGCGACAGTGCGCTCCCGCGCTCCTGCCACAGTGAGCGCAGCCAGCCTGTGGAGCCGGTACCGGTGCCGACCAGGACCCCGGAGGACGCCTGTGGTTCGGCGGGGGCGTCCGGAGCGTCGGGGCCGAGACGGTATCGCGCCGTCTGGTGGCCGGGCGGGCCCAGATAGATCTCATTGAGGGCGAGGAGGCGCTGGGTGTCGTCGGCGACGGCCTCGACCATGGTGAGATCGTCCGTTGTCGCGCCGGGCGATGCGGCTGCCCGGAACAGTGCGGCCGCATCGCCCGGGCGGTGGCGCACCAGTACCCCCGGATTGCGTCCGGGATCGGTGTCGATGCCCACGACGGGCTGGCCGGAGAGATATTTGGCGACGTTGGCGACCAGCCCGTCCTGTCCGACCACGACCACCACGTCCTCCGGACCGAAGAGGAAGCGGTCGAGATCCGCGCGCTCGACCCGCGACTGGCGCCACTGGAGCGGTACGGCCGCCGCCACATCGGCGAGTGCCTGCTGCGTCCGCCCGTGCCGCCGTGCCATCTCCTCGATGGAGCGGCCGCGCGTGGACAGGAAGAACGTGGCCTGGCCGTGTGTGCCGTGCCGGGCGAGCAACTCCTCGTACTCGGTGGTGCGGTGCACGAGCACCGCGCGCGGGGCGAGGCTCACGCGCGTGTCTCCGGGCCGGGCCGGCCGAGCTTGGCGAGCAGGCCGGTGAGGACATCGGGGGAGAGCGTGAGGCTGTCGATGCGCGGCAGGTTCTCGGCGAGCCGGGTGGCGGCCAGGGCGTGCAGCGTCGAGGCGTTCACTTCGGCGTGCACCCGCAGCCAGGCCGCCTGCGACTCGGCGCGCGCGGCACCGACCTCGCGTGCGGCCTCTGCCTCGGCGCGGGCGAGCCGCACCTTGCGCGCCGCCTCGGCCTCTGCGCGTACCCCGTCGGCTGCCGCGTTCTCCTCCGCCTCGCGCCGGGTATTGGTACCGCGCTGCTCGACCAACTGCTCCTCGCGGCGTGCGAGTTCGATCTGGCTGGCCAGTTCGTTCTCCGCGATGGTCCGCTCGCGCTCGACGGCCACCGCCCGGCGCTCGTACGTCGCCCGGTCGGCCTCCTGCTGGATCTGTTCCCGGGCCGGCGTGCGCAGTGCGCGCTCCACCTCTGCCTCGGGGCGGATCGCGACCACGCGCACCGCCACCACATCGATGCCGGTGACCGGCAGCCGGGGCTCGGCGGCCAGTCCCTCGGCGACCCGTTCCCGTACCGCCGCGACCCCGTCGACCAGCGCGCCGGCGAGCGGGGTGCGGGCCAGCACGTCGAGGGTGTGCTGCTGGGCGGTCTCGGTGAGGAGAGTGGCGATCTGCTCCAACGGCGCACCGCGCCAGACGCCGGTGTCGGGGTCGACGGAGAAGTCGAGCCGGGCGGCAGCCTCGGCAGGGTCGCTGATCCGGTACGTCACGGTGGCCTGCACGGTGACGTCCTGGAAGTCGGACGTGCGTGCGTGGAAGGCCATCGCCAACTCGCGGTCGTTGACCGGTACTTCGGAGAGTGCGGCGTGCAGCGACCGGTACCAGAAGCTCAGTCCCGGTCCGTCGTGCGTGAGCCGGCCGCGGTCGTGGTGGCGGATGTGGGCGGTGGGTGCGGAGCGCAGATGGCGCCAGCCGAACCGCTTGGTGATGTCGGCCATGTCGGAACCCCCTCGTTGTCGTCATGGAGACGATAAGGGTGGTCGGCTGATATCGTCAAGGGGACGAGAACGGTCGGCCGGGCGTGCGCCCGCCCGGTCGTCGGTGCCGCGCAGGGTTCCTCGGTGAGGGGGCCGACACCCATGTACTCGGCCCGACCGCCTCGGCGGCGACAGAGCCTATTCGTCCCGTCGCAATCGCTGTTACCTGCGGTGACGCCAGATCGAGCACACCATCGCCCGCTCGGGGCCACCCCTGAGTCCCTCCCGCTGCCGGCCCTTCGCGGCGAGGAACCGGGCGGGCACCTCGCCGCCGTGCACCGCCAGATCGGCGCCGTTGACGTACGCCGCGAGATCACCGGCCAGGTACAGACGGGCGCGCGCGACATCGTCCGGCACCGCCATCCGTCGCATCGCAATGACATCCGCCACCGCCGCACCCCCGTCCTCGCCGTACACCGACGCCGCGCTCTCGATGCGGATCAGTCCGGTCGTGATGTGGTTGACGCGCACCTTCGGCGCCCATTCCAGGGCCAGCGCCCGGGTCAGTGCCGGCAACCCCGCCTTTGCCGCCGATTGGGCGGCGGTGCCCGGCTGCGGGGTGTGCGCGGAGACACTGCCGATGTTGATCACCGAGCCGCCGCTGTCCTGTCGCTGCATGACCCGGTTCGCCGCCTGCGCCACATGGAACGGCGCCAGCAGATGCAGCGCGGCGACCTTCTCGACGAACCGCGGCGACACCGTCGCCGCGTCGGCGTCGGGGGAGCCGCCCGCATTGTTGACGAGCACATCCAGCCGTCCGTACCGCTGCACCGCGGCGTCGACGAGTGCGGCGGACGTGGCCGGGTCACGGACATCGGCCGACCGGAAGTGGGCGGTCCGCCCACCGGCCGCCGGCAGCTCCGACGGTTCATTGCGCCCGCAGACCAGCACTTCCGCGCCCGCGGAGAGGAATGCCCCGGCGATCGCGGCGCCGATGCCCTTCGTGTTTGGTGCAGTCGGTGGGAGGCCCGGGAACACGGGCGGCCGGTGACTCCCGAAGAAGTCACCGACCGGCCGGACGGTGCGCCGCCCCCGTCCCCACGGTGCGGCGCAGGCGGGCCCTCGTCATCCGCTCGGACGACGGCCCACGTTCATCAGGACCCGGTGTCGGCCGGGTCCAGTCCCAGTGCGGGGAAGATGGCGCTCTCCACGAAGCGGGTGAGATATGCCGCATCGGCGATCTTCGCCTCCAGCAGCGGCCTGGCCCGCATCACGCCCAGCAGCTGCGCGGAGACGAACTCCGCCGCCGGGTTGTCCCTGGGGATCTCGCCACGCTCCATGGCCCGCCGGACCATGGCGTCGAGGGCTGCGAGTTCCGGCAGGATCAGCGCCTCGCGCAGCGCGCAGAGCAGCTCCGGGCTCTGCAGCGCGGCATGGCTGAGTGCGTGCATCAGCGGGGTGTCGCGTCCGGAGCCCGCGCCGATGGCCTGGGCCGCCTCGCGCAGGTCACCGGCGAGCGAGCCCGTGTCGATGTGCGAGAGCAGCATCCGCCGGGTGCTGTGGAGCGCCGCGACGACCAGCTCGGGCTTGGAGCCCCACTGCCGGTAGAGCGTGGACTTCCCGCACCGGGTGCGGGAAGCGACCCCCTCCATGGTGAGCGATTCGTATCCGCTCTCCCTGAGTAGGTCGAGCACAGCCGTGTAGAACTCCTGCGCCCGCTCCGGTGTGATCTTCGAGCGGCGCGGAGCGTGGGCCTGTTCCTGCACGGAATCGTGCGACGACATGTGCTTTCCCTCTCTGCGACTGTGCGACGAGGTCTTCCGATACGCCAGTGTACCGAAACGCGCGTGTACCGATACGCCAACGTATCGGTACACTGGCGTATCGATACGGCATGGACTGGACCATGCCGTCGTAACAGCGCTTCGTCAGCAAAGGGGCACCGGGTGATGTACGCCCGTAGCGAGCCCGCAGATCGGGAGCCGGACACTTCTGCCCGACCGCCCCTCGTCCGCGAGCTCCTTCTCGTCGTAGGGCTCTTCGCGATCTACAAGTTCGGGCGGCAGGCCGCGAACGGTCACGTCGAGGAGGCGTACCGCAACGCCGGACACGTCTGGGACTTCGAACGCGCGGTGCACCTGCCGGGTGAGGGCGCCGTGCAGGGCGCGCTGTTGCACAGCGAGACGCTGATCCGCCTCGCGAACACCTACTACGCGACCGTGCACTTCCCGGCCACGCTGCTCTTCCTGGCCTGGCTGTACTGGCGCCGCCCGCGCCATTACGTCTGGTCGCGTCGGATCCTCGCCGTGCTCACCGGTGCCGCGCTCGCGCTCCACCTGCTGTTCCCGCTCGCCCCGCCGCGGATGCTGGCCGCCGCCGGACTCGTCGACACCGGCCAGGTGTACGGGCCGACGGTGTACGGAGACACTCCGGCGACCGACTCGATGGCGAACCAGTTCGCGGCGATGCCCTCGCTGCACTTCGGCTGGGCGCTGATGGTCGCCGTCGGAATGATCGTCGCGACGCGCTCGCGGTGGCGGTGGCTGTGGCTGCTGCACCCGCTCGTCACCCTGCTGGTCATAGTCGGCACCGCCAACCACTACTGGCTCGACTCGATCGTCGTCAGCGCGCTGCTGGCCGTCGCTCTCGCGACGCTGCGGCTCCAGCGGACGGAGCCGGTCCGAGGGCATCTGCCGTGGCCCTCCGGCGCAGGGGGCGAGCCCGAACTCGCCCGTGCCGCGCTGCCGATGTCCCGTGTTCCCGACCCGGCCGCCTCCCGGGCGTACGCCTCGTCGTCCGGGAGCCGGCCATGAACGCCACGCTGATCGCCGTCGTCCTCTCCCTGGTCTCCGCCGCCGCGTACGCCTCGGCGGCGGTGGCTCAGGCCCGGCTCGCCGGACGCACCGAGCCGGGCACCGGGGTGCTCCGGATGCTCGGGCGCGGGGCGTGGTGGTCGGCGGTCGGACTCAATGCCGGTGGCGCGCTGCTGCATGTCGCGGCGCTGAAGTACGGGCCGCTCACCCTCGTCCAACCGCTCGGCGCGCTGACGCTGGTCGCCGCCGTGCTGCTGGGTGCGCGCGCCGCCGGGCGTCGGGTGACGGGGACCGAATGGCGCGGCACGATCCTCACCCTGCTCGGCCTGGGCGCCCTGCTGCTGACGGCGGGCGGCTCCGCACCGCACGAGACGCTGAGCCTGGTCGAGGCGCTCGCGGTCGGTGCGGCGACCATGGCGGTCGTCGCCGGACTCAGCCGGCCGGGGGCCCGCCCCGGACTGAGGCATGCTGCGGCGTCCGGCATCACGTCGGGCGTCGCCTCGGCGCTCACCCAGACACTGACGGTGGCGGTCACGGACCACACGGGCCCGCTGTTCAGCTGGCGCCTGGTGACGGTGGCGCTGCTCGTCTCGGCCTTCGCGATGGGGGGCCTGCTGCTCTCGCAGACCGCCTACCAGGGTGGTCTCGGCGCGCCGCTCGCGGTCGTGACCCTCGCCAATCCCGTTGCCGCCGCGACGATAGGTCTGGCGCTGCTCGGCGAACGCCTCCAGGGCGGGACGATCGCGCTGGTCCCGGCGTTGCTGGGGTCGGCGGCGGCGGTGCGGGGAGTCATACTGCTCAGCCGGGCGCAGGACGGGACGACGCCGTCGGCGTACCGGGCCAGGATCGAGGCGGAGCCTGCACCGAGTGTGCCGTCGCGGGTTGTGATCGGCAGTGCCCGGACGACGGAACAGCTGACGCTGCGTCCGGAACTCGGCAGGGCGCCGGTCGGCGGGCCGTGAGCCCAAAGGAACGGGGGATCCCCCTACCCCGCCGACGGGCCCGACCCGGTGGCCGGGATCCCGTCCAGAGCCCGTGTCAGCCAGCCGATCCAGAAGTTCTCCAGATCGATGCCGCCGCGGAGTACGAGATGCCGCAGCCGGTCCTCCTCCGCGTTCCGCTCCGGCGGGAAGTCCCGCTCCTCGATCGCCAGATACTCGGCCAGCTGCTTCCGGTGCAGCTCCAGGTGGCGGCGTAGTTCCGCGTCCAGGCCCGGTGCGCCGACCACCGCTGCCGCGCGCATCCGCAGCAGCAGCGGATCGCGGATCTGCTTCGGGTCCTCCCGGAGCGCCACCCACGCGGACAGTGCCGCGCGGCCGGCGGGCAGGACCTCGTACTCCTTCTTCTGCCCACGGGCCGGCTGTGCCGACGGCAGGGCCCGGATCTGCCCGGCCTGCTCCAGCTTTCCCAGCTCGCGATAGATCTGCTGGTGCGTGGACGACCAGAAGTAGCCGATCGACCGGTCGAACCTGCGGGTCAGCTCCAGCCCCGACGACGGCTTTTCGAGCAGGGCGGTGAGGATCGCGTGCGGGAGTGACATGGAGAGCATCCTAGGGACGGCCCGGGCGTCACAGGGCTGCCGCGAGCTCCGTCCCTTGGCGGATGGCCCGCTTGGCATCCAGTTCGGCGGCCACGTCGGCGCCGCCGATCAGATGCGGCGTACGGCCCGCGGCAACCAGCTCCTCGTGCAGTTCGCGCCGTGGCTCCTGACCGGCGCAGAGCACCACCGTGTCCACCGGCAGGAGATGCTGCTCGCCGTCGACCGTCAGGTGCAGACCGTCGTCGTCGATGCGGTCGTATGTGGCGCCCGCGATCATCGTGACGCCTCGGTGCCGCAGCTCCGTACGGTGGATCCAGCCGGTCGTTCTGCCCAGCCCGGCGCCCACCTTGCTCGTCTTGCGCTGCAGGAGATGTACGGTGCGCGGCGGCTTCGGGCGCTCGGGGAGGCGCAGGCCACCACGCTCCCGGTACGCGGTGTCGACCCCCCAGTGCCGGAAGAACACCTCCGGGTCGAGGCTCGCCGCATCGCCGCCGTCCGTCAGGAATTCGGCGACGTCGAAGCCGATCCCGCCCGCACCGATGATCGCGACCCGCTGTCCGACCCGCGCCCCGTCGCGCAGGACGTCGAGGTAGCTGACCACGCTGGGGTGGTCCAGGCCCGGGATGGCGGGGGAGCGGGGTGTGACGCCGGTGGCGAGGACGATCTCGTCGAAGCCGTCGAGCGCGTCCGGCGTCGCCTTCGTACCGAGCCGGAGCTCGACCTGCTGCTCCGCGAGCCGGGTGCGGAAGTAGCGCAGCGTCTCGTCGAACTCCTCCTTGCCGGGGATCCGGCGAGCCACATTCAGCTGGCCGCCGATCTCGTCGGCCGCGTCGAACAGAGTCACCTCGTGCCCGCGCTCGGACGCCGATACGGCGCACGCGAGCCCGGCGGGACCCGCGCCGACGACCGCGACGCGCTTACGGGTCCGGGTCGGCGACAACGTGAGTTCGGTCTCGTGGCAGGCGCGCGGATTGACCAGGCAGGAGGTGACCTTTCCGCTGAACGTGTGGTCCAGGCACGCCTGGTTGCAGCCGATGCAGGTGTTGATCGCGTTGGCACGCCCCGCGCTCGCCTTGGCGACGAAGTCCGGGTCGGCGAGGAACGGCCGGGCCATGGACACCATGTCCGCCCGCCCCGAGGCGAGGATCTCCTCGGCGACCTCGGGGGTGTTGATCCGGTTGCTGGTCACCAGCGGTACGGAGACGGCCCCGCGCACCTTCTCGGTGACCCAGGTGTACGCACCGCGCGGCACGGACGTCGCGATGGTGGGGATGCGGGCCTCGTGCCAGCCGATTCCGGTGTTGATGATCGTGGCCCCGGCCGCCTCGATCTCCCGGGCGAGCTGCAGGACCTCCTCCAGCGAGGAGCCGCCGGGCACCAGGTCCAGCATCGAGAGCCGGTAGATCAGGATGAAGTCGCTGCCGACCCGCTCGCGGACCCGGCGCACGATCTCCACGGGGAACCGGATGCGGTTCTCGTACGAGCCGCCCCAGCGGTCGGTGCGGTGGTTGGTCCCGGCGGTGATGAACTCATTGATCAGATAGCCCTCGGAGCCCATGATCTCGACACCGTCGTAGCCTGCCTGCCGTGCCAGCTCGGCGGTCCGCACGAAGTCCTCGACGGTCTCCTCGACCTCGTCGTCCGTCAGGGCATGCGGGGTGAAGGGGCTGATCGGGGCCTGGATCGCGCTCGGCGCCACCAGATCCGGATGGTGCGCGTACCGGCCGAAGTGGAGGATCTGCATCGCGATCCGGCCGCCCGCCGCATGCACGGCGGCGGTGACCTGGGCGTGCTGCTCGGCCTCGGCATCGGTGGTCAGCTTGGCGCCGCCGGGATAGGGGCGGGCTCGGTCGTTCGGCGCGATGCCCCCGGTGACCATGAGCCCGACTCCGCCGCGGGCGCGGGCGGCGTAGAACGCCGCCATCCGCTCGAAGCCGCGCTCGGCCTCTTCCAGGCCGACATGCATCGACCCCATCAGCACCCGATTGGGAAGGGTGGTGAACCCGAGGTCGAGCGGGCTCAGCAGATTCGGGTACGGGGTCATCCGGCGGCTCCTCGCGCAGTGTCGTTGCGCCAGTTGTAGACCACCGGAACGCCATTGTGCAACAAGTTGCATAATGGCGTTCGTCGCACCGGGCCGAGCATCCGACGCCATCCCCCGGACGGAGTAGTACCGGGGTACGCCCACCCGTCGCGGCGCGGAGAGTGGATCCGTAACCCGGATCACACCCACTACCCATGGAGACCCCCCATGACCTGCGTCAACCGGCGTGACCTCGGCCTTCTTGTCCTGCGCGTCGGTACCGGCGCGGTCCTGGCCGCGCACGGCACCCAGAAGCTGTTCGGCTGGTTCGGCGGCGGGGGCATCGAAGGAACCACCGCGGGCATGGAGGCCATGGGCTTCCACCCGCCCAAGCACAGCGCCGTCGCCGCCGGACTCGGCGAGGTGGCCGGCGGTGCCCTGCTGGCCCTCGGCCTCGCCACCCCCGCCGCCGGCGCGGCGGCGGCGGGCACCATGGCGGGCGCCGTCGCCGTGCACGCGCCCGCGGGCTTCTTCGCGCAGGGCGGCGGATACGAGTACCCGGCGTTCCTCGGTTTCACCGCCGCAGCGATCGGACTGACCGGCCCCGGCCGTTACTCCCTCGACCATGTCACCTGGCATGTGTTCAACCAGCCGTGGGTGGTCGCGCTCGCCTTCGCGGGCAGCGCCGCCGCGACCGCCGCGGTGATCGGGAAGCGGGCCAGGGGGCAGGGCAGGAGCGCCGACGAGACCTGAGCCGACGGGCCGAGCGGGCCGGCCCCGATGCGCTGTCGCTCCCATGGCCCGTGTACCGGCCGTCGAGTGGCCGCAGGACGTTCCCTTTCGAGTGACTCCGCCGCCCCGGCGCCCACGGCGCCCGTTCCGCGTGTCCGAGGCTTGCAGCCGGCCTGACCTGCTCCGGCCGGGAGCCGCAGAACCGCTGGGAGTCCGCCGTGCACATCCTGCTCGTCGCGAGTGCGTTCAACAGCCTCACTCAGCGCGTCCACGCCGAGCTGCGGGACCGCGGCCACGGCGTGGCGGTCGAACTCGCGCTCTCCGACGACCATCTGCGGGACGCGGTCCGACGGTTCGCACCCGAACTGATCGTCGCTCCGATGCTCAGGACGGCCATCCCGCGGGACGTGTGGTCGGCGCACACGTGCCTCATCGTCCACCCGGGACCCGTGGGCGACCGCGGTCCGTCCTCGCTCGACTGGGCGATCCACGAGGGCGTCACCCGCTGGGGTGTGACGGTTCTGCAGGCCGACGAGGAGATGGACGCCGGAGACGTCTGGGCGTCGGTCGGGTTCTCCGTACCGCAGGTCGGCAAGAGCGACCTGTACCGCAACGAGGTCTCCGACGCGGCGCTGACGGCCGTTCTGCTCGCCGTCGACCGGTTCGCCTCGGGAACGTACAGACCCCGGCCCCAGGACGGCACACGGGCCACGGGCGGCACCCGGCCGTACTTCCGCCAGCAACTCCGGCGGATCGACTGGCGGTCCGACTCCACGGAGACCGCGCTGCGCAAGCTGCGGGCAGCCGACTCGTCCCCCGGTGTACTGGACGAACTGCTCGGCGGCGAGTGGTTCCTGCACGGGGGGCACCCCGAGGACCGGCTGCGCGGCCGCCCCGGCGAGCTGCTCGCCACGCGGGCCGGCGCGGTCTGCCGGGCGACCACCGACGGAGCCGTATGGATCCCCGAGCTGCGCGCCAGGCGGCGGCCGGGAGAGCCCGCCCCGTTCAAACTCCCCGCCGTCCTGGCGCTCGGTGACCGATTGCCTCCGCTGCCCGAGGACCCGGTTCCGCCGGACGCACGCGAGCGCCGCGGAACCTGGACCGACATCCGCTACGAGGAGACCCGCGCCGTCGGACATCTCACGTTCTCGTTCCCCGGCGGGGCCATGAGCACCACGCACTGCACGCGCCTCCTGGACGCCTACCGGACGGCGTGCTCCCGGCCCACCTCGGTCCTGGTGCTGGGCGGCGGCCGGGACTTCTTCTCCAACGGCATCCACCTGAACGTCATCGAGGCGGCGGCCGACCCCGCCGAGGAGTCCTGGGCCAACATCAACGCCATCAACGACCTGGTGCAGGCGGTGCTGACCACCACCGACCGGCTGGTGATCGCTGCCGTCGGCGGCAACGCCGCCGCCGGAGGAGCAATGCTCGCCCTGGCCGCCGACGAGGTCTGGTGCCGCAGGGGATCGGTCCTGAACCCGCACTACCGGCTGATGGGACTGTCCGGCTCGGAGTACTGGACCCGCACTCTGCCGCACCGGGTGGGCCCCGAGGTCGCCGAACGGCTCGTCCATGAAGCGCTGCCGCTCGGTGCCGAAGCCGCCGAACGGCTCGGCCTGGTGGACCGGACGGTCGCCTGCCGGCCCCAGGACTTCCCGGGCGAGGCCCTCCGGCTGGCCGTCCGGCTGGCCTCGTCGACCGACGTACAGGCACGGATCGGCCGGAAGAAGACGGCGCTGGAGCGCCAGGAGGCGGTCAAGCCCCTGGCCGTCCACCGACAGGAGGAACTGGCCGCGATGCGGTCCATCTTCTTCGACCCGGATGCGCCCTACCACTCGCTGCGCCGCGCCTTCGTGCGCAAGGAACCCCCGGCCCGGACTCCGCACCACCTCGGCACCGGCATTCCCGGCACGCGCACGACGGATCCTTCCGCCGGCCGGGGCCGCAACGTCACCGCAACGGCCGCGCTCGCCGTAGCACCCGGGCCGGCTGACTGTTAGCTGGACCTGAACGCCGAAACGCGGGCATTCATCGCAGAGCTCTCCAAGGAGGCATCCCCATGGGTGCAGCAACAGCGAACACGGTCGGCGCCCAGGCAGGCGGTGCGGCCGGCGACGAGGAGTCCCCGATCCACATCCTCTGGATCAATGCGGGGCTGAGCTGTGACGGCGACTCGGTGTCGCTGACCGCGGCGATGCAGCCCAGCATCGAGGAGATCGTGCTCGGTGTGCTGCCCGGGCTGCCCAAGATCCAGGTCCACTGGCCCCTGATCGACTTCGACAGCGGTCCGGTGGGCGGTGCGGACACCTTCATCGAGTGGTTCTTCAAGGGCGAACGCGGCGAGATCGATCCCTTCGTACTGGTCGTCGAGGGGTCCATCCCCAACGAATCGATCAAACAGGAGGGTTACTGGTGCGGCTTCGGCGACAACCCCGAGACCGGCCAGCCGATCACCACCAGTGAATGGATCGACCGCCTGGCGCCCAAGGCACTGGCGGTCGTCGCCATCGGCACCTGTGCCACCTACGGCGGCATCCATGCGATGGCCGGCAACCCGACCGGTGCCATGGGCGTACCCGACTACCTGGGCTGGGACTGGACCTCGAAGGCCGGTATCCCGATCGTCTGCGTGCCCGGCTGCCCGATCCAGCCGGACAACTTCTCGGAGACCCTCACCTACCTGCTCTACCAGGCGGTGGGATCCGCGCCGATGATTCCACTGGACGACAAGCTGCGCCCGGCCTGGCTCTTCGGAGCCACCGTGCACGAGGGGTGCGACCGGGCCGGTTACTACGAGCAGGGGCAGTTCGCCACCACGTACGACTCGCCCAAGTGTCTGGTCAAGCTCGGCTGCTGGGGCCCCGTCGTCAAGTGCAACGTTCCCAAGCGCGGCTGGATGAACGGCATCGGCGGCTGCCCGAACGTCGGCGGCATCTGTATCGCCTGCACCATGCCTGGATTCCCGGACAAGTTCATGCCGTTCATGGACGAACCGCCCGGCGGCAAGGTCTCCAGCGCCGCCAGCGGAGCGTACGGGGCGGTGGTCCGCAGGCTCCGGTCGATCACGGCGAAGACCGTGGACAAGGAACCGAAGTGGCGCCACAAGGGCTCCAAGCTGACCACCGGGTACCGATCGCCCCGGTGACCGGCGCGGCGTCCGCCGGGTGCCCCGCACCCCGCGATCGGTGAGCGTCCCGTTTCCGCCCGCTCCCTCCTCCATCAACTCCCCCTCCCCAGAAGGGTCATGGCACACACAATGGCACCCACGACGAAGGCGGCCGGCGACGGCAGTGGCCTCGTCGAGATGGCCTGGGATCCGATCACCCGGATCGTAGGCAGTCTCGGCATCCACACGAAGATCGACTTCAAGCAGAAGCGGGTCGCGGAGTGCTACAGCACCTCGTCGGTCTTCCGTGGCTACAGCGTCTTCATGCGGGGCAAGGATCCCCGGGACGCCCACTTCATCACCAGCCGCATCTGCGGGATCTGCGGCGACAACCACGCCACATGTTCCGTGTACACGCAGAACATGGCCTACGGGGTGAAGCCGCCGAACCTCGGTGAATGGATCATCAACCTGGGCGAGTCGGCGGAGTACATGTTCGACCACAACATCTTCCAGGAGAACCTGGTCGGGGTCGACTACTGCGAGAAGATGGTCCGCGAGACCAACCCCGGAGTCCTGGAGCTAGCCGAGCGCACCGAGGCACCGCACGCCGGGGAGCACGGTTACCGCACGATCGCCGACATCATGCGCTCCCTCAACCCCATCGAGGGAGAGTTCTACCGCGAGGCTCTTCAAGTGAGCCGCTACACGCGGGAGATGTTCTGCCTGATGGAAGGGCGCCATGTGCACCCCTCCACGCTCTACCCGGGCGGCGTCGGAACGGTCGCGTCCGTCCAGCTCTTCACGGACTACCTCAGCCGCCTCATGCGGTACGTGGAGTTCATGAAGCGGGTCGTTCCCCTGCATGACGACCTGTTCGACTTCTTCTACGAGGCGCTGCCCGGGTACGAGGAGGTCGGCCGCCGGCGGGTGCTGCTCGGCTGCTGGGGAGCGCTCAACGACCCCGAACACTGCGACTTCACGTACGCCAACATGACCGACTGGGGACGGAAGATGTTCGTCACCCCCGGTGTGATCGTGGACGGCAAACTGGTCACCAACGACCTCACCGAGATCAACCTCGGCATCCGGATCCTGCTCGGCAGTTCGTACTACGACGACTGGGAGGGCAAGGAACAGTTCGTCACCCATGACCCGCTGGGCAACCCGGTGGACCCCCGCCACCCGTGGAACCAGCACACGATCCCCGCCCCGCAGAAGCGGAACTTCGACGACAAGTACAGCTGGGTGATGTCGCCCCGCTGGTTCGACGGCAAGGACCACCTGGCACTGGACACCGGTGGCGGCCCCATCGCCCGCCTCTGGTCCACCGCGTTGTCCGGGCTCGTCGACGTCGGCTATGTGAAGGCGACCGGCCACAGCGTCGTCATCAACCTGCCGCGCACGATGACCAAGCCCGAGACCACCTTCGAGTGGAAGATCCCGAAGTGGAGCAACGCGCTGGAACGCAACCGCGCCCGCACCTACTTCCAGGCGTACGCCGCCGCGATCGCGCTGCACTGCGCCGAGAAGGGGCTCGAGGAGGTCCGCGCCGGGCGCACCCAGACCTGGGAGAAGTTCGACGTGCCGGACGAGAGCATCGGCGTCGGCTTCACGGAGGCCGTACGCGGCGTGCTCTCCCATCACATGGTGATCAGGGACGGCAAGATCGCCAACTATCACCCCTACCCGCCCACCCCGTGGAACGCCAGCACGCGGGACTCTTTCGGTACCCCCGGCCCCTACGAGGACGCGGTGCAGAACACACCGATCTTCGAGGAGAACTCCCCGGAGAACTTCAAGGGTATCGACATCATGCGGACCGTCCGCAGCTTCGACCCCTGTCTGCCGTGCGGCGTCCACATGTACGTGGGCGGCGGCAAGACCGTCCAGCAGATGCATGTGCCCACCGGGCTGAGCGGACTGGCCGGATGAGCGCCGCAGCGACAGTCGTCGCACCCCCGAGGGCCCTCGACGCCGTGGAGGCCGGGCAGCGGGTCGAGGACCTGCTCGACCGCCTGAGCGCCACCGGCGACCAGGAAGTGTGCGCCGCAGCAGAGGAGTTGGTGCGGGTCCTGATGGATTTCTACGGAGCAGGCCTGGCCCGGATCGTCGGCCGCCTCGGCACCCCCGCGGACCGCGGAACCGGCGACGGACCGCTCGCCGCGCTGCTCGACGACGAACTCGTGTCGAGCCTGCTGGCCCTGCACGATCTGCACCCGGAGGACATCGACACACGTATCACGCGCGCCCTGGATTCCGTACGCGACCCCGTCGAGGTCGTCGGCTTCGACGAGAAGACCGGCATCCTGCGGCTGCGCTCCTCGGCCGAGGCCGGTGACGGCGGTGGCTGCGGCTGCCCGAGCACGGGCGCGGCGACACAGCGCAGCGTCGAGGACGCGCTGGCCTGCTTCGTACCGGAAGTGGACGAGGTGGTGATGGAGTCGGTGACCATCGACCGGGAGCCACCCCTGCTCCAGATCGCCACCCGCCCGCCGGCCGGAACTGCCGGTGCCGGGGCGACCGTTGCCGCGACGGCACCGTGAGCGCCCCCCCGACCGGGGCCGAGTTTCGCCCGGTGCCTGTTGCCCGCGCCCGAGGCCTGCGCAGATTCGCCGCGCCGCCGGAACCCCGGCAGGAACGGTGCGAGCTGTGCGGCGTGGCTGTGACCGAGGGCGGTCACCGGCATCTCGTGGATACCGAGAAGCGTGCGCTGGCCTGTGCGTGCACCCCGTGCGCCCTGCTGTTCGAGCGGCCCGGCGCAGCCCACGGACGCTTCAGAACGGTCCCGGACCGCTATCTGTCGGATGCGGACCACCGTCTCGACGACGGTGCGTGGGAGCTTCTGCAGATCCCGGTCGGCGTCGCGTTCTTCTTCCGCAACGCGGCGCTGGACCGGCTGGTCGCGCTCTACCCGAGCCCGGCCGGAGCCACCGAGAGCGAACTCGACCCGGAGACCTGGCAGACCGTGCTCGGCGCCAGTCGCCTCGCCGCCCTCCTCGAACCCGATGTCGAGGCTCTGCTGATGCGTCGTACGGAGGGCCGGGCCGAGTGCTATCTCGTACCGATCGACATCTGTTACGAGCTGGTGGGACGCATGCGCCTGCTGTGGCAGGGCTTCGACGGCGGCGCCGAGGCGAGGGCCGATCTCCAGGCGTTCTTCACGCACGTCGAGGGACGCGCCCGGACCCAGGAGAAGGGGCAGACCCGGTGACGGAATTCGCCTTCACCTGCACCGGAGTACGCGCCGACGCGTATGCGGCGGGCCCCACGCTGGTCTTCCGGCTGCGCATCACCACGTCCGGAGAAGCCCGGGTGCACGCCCTTGCGCTGCGCTGCCAGATCCGTATCGAACCGGCCCGGCGCGGTTACGAGCCGGGCGAGGCAGACGGACTGCACGACCTCTTCGGCGACCGCTCACGCTGGGGAAACACGCTCCAGCCCCTGCAGTTCGCGCAGGTCTCCCTCATGGTCCCGTCCTTCACCACGGAGACCGAGGTGGACCTCGTGGTGCCCTGCACCTACGACCTGGACATCGCCGCGACACGGTACTTCGACGCGCTCCAGGACGGCGAGGTACCACTCCTCCTGCTCTTCGCCGGCACCGCCTTCATCGGGGAGAGCGGCTTCCACGTCGAGCCGATTCCCTGGGACCGCGAGGCGCCCTTCCGGATGCCGGTGTCGGTGTGGAAGGACATGATCGAGCAGCACTTCCCGGGCTGCGGCTGGATCCGGCTGCCGCGCGACACCATGAACGCCCTGCTCGCCTTCCGCTCGCGGCAGGCCCTGCCGTCCTGGGAGGCGACCGTCCAGGCCCTGATCGACCTGGCGGGAACCGCAGGTACTCCACCTCCGCAGTCCCCCGAGCGCCCCGTGCACCGGGCCGTACTGCCCCGGGTCACCGAGAGGACGGCGCCGTGACCTCATCCCTCCTCACGCCCGCACTGGAGACCCGGTTCGCCATCGCACGGCAGGTGGCCGACACCGTCCTCTTCGAGGGCTATGTGCTCTACCCGTACCGGGCCTCCGCGGCCAAGAACCGGCTCCGTTGGCAGTTCGGGGTGCTCGTGCCGCCCGGCTGGGGCGCCGACCGCGAGGAGCACGACTTCCAGCACACCGAGTGCCTGATGGAGCCGAAGCCCGGTGCGACGCTCGCCGTCGAAGCACGGTTTCTGCACGCCCAGCGGCGCACCGTGCAACAGGCCTGCGACGACGGCACGTTCGCGACCGTGGCTGAACTCGACCTCGCCGACCGGGTGCTGGTCCCCTGGGACGAGGGCGCCGAGGAACGCGTCGAAGTGGTCGTGGACGTCGCCGAACTGGCCGGGGAAGGTGTCAACCTCCCCTTCACCAGGCCCGCCCGCGAGGAGACCGAACCCGTCCTGGACGCGGACGGGCGGACGGTGGGCCGCCTGGTCCGCCGCTGCGAGGAGATCAGCGGCGTGGTGCGGCTGTCCGCCCGCGAACTCGACGGCCCCTACCGGGTCATGAGGCTCACCGCCGTGGTGGAGAACACCAGCACCTGGACGCCCGACTCCGCCGAGGCCGATCGGGAGGCCGCGCTCCCACGGTCGCTGGTCGCCGCCCACCTCCTGATGGGTCTCAGCGGGGGCTCGTTCCTGTCGATGACGGACCCGCCCGAGTGGGCGAAGGGCGCGGTCGCGGCCTGCCGCAACCTGCACACCTGGCCGGTGCTCGCCGGGGAACCCGGGCGCGCGGACCTGATGCTGTCGTCCCCGATCATCCTGGAGGACCATCCGGCCATCGCCCCCGAGAGCCCCGGAGCGCTGTACGACGCCACCGAGATCGACGAGATCCTCGCCCTGCGCACGGCGGCCCTGACCGACCAGGAGAAGCGCGAGGCCCGCGGCACCGACGCCCGGGCGGCCGCGGTCGTCGACCTGGCCGAATCGATGCCCCCCGAGGTCCTGGAGCGGCTGCACGGCGCGGTGCGGGCCCTGCGCGAGATCACCGGACCCGACACGTCCCCGCCCGCCGCCCAGGACCCCCTCCCGGACGGCGCCGACCTCATCGACGCCCGCGGCGTGCTCCGCCCCGACACCCCGTGGTGGGACCCCGCGAGCGACGACACCGCCGACCCGGCCCGGGATCGCATCCTGGTGGACGGCCGGTCCGTGGGCGTGGGCAGCCGCGTCCTTCTACGACCGGGACTGCGGCGTACCGACGCCCAGGACCTGTTCCTCAAGGGCCGCAGCGCACAGGTCGAAGCAGTGCTCCACGACGTCGACGGCGGAGTGCACCTCGCGGTCACGGTCGAAGGCGACCCGGGCGCGGACATCCGCCGTGAGCAGGGGCGCTTCCTGTACTTCCAGCCGGACGAGATCGCCCCCCTGGAGGATGCGTGAACGCCCCCGCGCGGGAACGTCCGACAACCCTGGTCGCCGGGATCGGAAACATCTTCCTCGGCGACGACGGCTTCGGCGTCGAGGTGGTGCGCGCACTGTCCTCGCACCGTCTCCCGGACCATCTCGAGGTGGTCGACATCGGCGTACGGGGCGTCCACCTCGCCTACCAACTCCTCGACGGATACGACACGCTCGTCCTGATCGACGCAACCGAGCGCGGCGGCGCCCCCGGAACCCTGTACCTGATCGAGGTCGACGAACCCGGCGCCGTCGAGCCGCAGAACGCACTGCTCGACGGCCACCGGATGTCCCCCGACGCAGTCCTGGCACTGCTCGGCACCCTGTGCGCGGGCACCGGAGCCGTACCGCCGAAGCGCACGCTCGTCGTCGGCTGCGAACCCGACAACGTCGACGAAGGGATCGGGCTGAGCGCTCCGGTGGCCGCAGCAGTGCCACAGGCCGTACGGATGGTCCTGGACCTCGTACAGGAAGAAGACCACGGGGCCGCCGCCCAGCGGACGGCGGCCGGACCCGCCATGAACTGAGCAGAAGGAACCCACCCCATGAAGAAGACCCTCATCTGCGGCCTGACCGCCGCCGCTCTCGTCGCCCTCGCCGCGCAGGTCCTGCCCGACGTCAAGCGCTATCTGCGGATGCGCTGCATGTGACGGCGCCCGCCGCCCGGTCCCGGCCCCTGGCTGCACCGAATGGTGTATGTGCCGTACGGGCACCGGCGAGCCGGTCTGCCGGCCCCAGTCACCCGCCGCTGTAATGACGCACGGCAGGACGGAGATGCAATGCACGAGATGTCGATCGCCATGGCCGTCGTCGACCAGGTGGAGGAGGCGGCTCAGGCAGGCGGAGCCGCCTCGGTCGGGTCCGTCCGGCTCCAGGTCGGCGAACTGGCCGGAGTCGTTCCCGACGCCCTGTCCTTCTGCTTCGGACTCGCCTGCGCCGGGACCGTTCTGGAAGGCGCCGAACTCGTCGTCGAACCCGTGGCGGCCCGCGCGCGGTGCGAGCCCTGCGCGGACGAATGGGCGGTCGGCATGCCGCCCCGGCTGTGCTGTCCGGCCTGCGGCGAGCCGACCGCCGAACTCCTGTCCGGGCGAGAGCTGCAGATCGTCAGCGTGCACTGGCAGGACGGACCCGATCACGAAGACGCCCGCGAACCGATCTTTCAGGAGCGCTGAACGATGTGCCGTGAAGTCGACCTGCAGCAGGCGGTACTCGCCAAGAACGACGCGACGGCGCACAGCCTGCGAGCCGGGCTCACGGCGCGCGGCACCACCGTCGTCAACCTGCTCTCCAGTCCCGGCAGCGGCAAGACCGAACTGCTGGAACGCGAACTCGGCCGGGCCCGGGAGAGGGGAGTGCCGGTCGCCGCGCTCACCGCCGACCTCGCCACCGAGAACGACGCGGTCCGCCTGGCCCGGTCCGGAGCCCCGGTCAAACAGGTGCTGACCGATGGACTCTGCCATCTGGAGGCCGGGATGCTGGGCCGCCACATCGACGACTGGCTGCCCGACGGGACCCGGATCCTCTTCGTCGAGAACGTCGGCAACCTGGTCTGCCCCGCCTCGTACGACCTCGGGGAAACGCTCAGGGTCGTCCTCGCCTCCGTGACCGAAGGCGAGGACAAGCCGCTGAAGTACCCCACCGCGTTCGGACTGGCCCAGCTCGTCGTGGTCACCAAGACCGACCTTGCGCAGGCCGTCGGATTCGACGAGGCCGCATTCCGTGCCCATGTCCAGCAGGTCAACCCCGGTGTGGACGTGGTGCTCACCGCCGCCCGCCGCGGTGAGGGGGTGGGCACGCTGCTCGACCGGGCCCTGGCCGCCGGGGAAGGCGCCCCCGTCCACACACCGGTGATGGCCCGGCAGCACCCGTCCCACCAGCACACGCACACCGACCAGGACCACCGCACGCACGGAGGCCAGCACACCCACAGCCACACGCATACGGGCGTGCACACGCACACGCATCCGGACGTCGGAACCCACGATCACCCGCACACCGGTCCGCACGCCCACGCGCACCCCGACGAGCCGCTCGTCGTGACGACAGCACCCGCCTCCGCGGCGCAGCACCGCCCGTGACGACCCCACAGCCCGGGACCGTCGTCGCCGGAGCCGTGCAGCGGCGGCGGGTCGTGGTCCGCGGCGTCGTGCAGGGGGTGGGCTTCCGCCCCTACCTGTACGCCCGCGCCACCGGGCTCGGGCTTGCCGGACACGTCACCAACACCACCGAAGGCGTTGTCGCCGAGGTCGAGGGCGCCCCGGCCGCGGTGGCCCTGTTCTGCGACCGGATCGCGGCGGACGCCCCACCGCTCGCCCTGGTGGACTCCGTCGACCACAGGGAAGTCCCCGCCGCAGGCGGATCCCGCTTCAGCATCGAGGACTCCCGGACCGGCGGACCGGCCCGCACACTGGTCTCCCCGGACGTGGCCACCTGCGCCGACTGCCTCACCGAACTGGCCGATCCGGCCGACCGGCGCCACCGCCACCCCTTCATCACCTGTACGCACTGCGGGCCCCGCTTCACCATCGTCACCGGAGTGCCGTACGACCGCGCACACACGACCATGGCCCGCTTCCCGATGTGCGCCGACTGCGCGCGCGAGTACGCCGACCCCGCCGACCGGCGCTTCCACGCACAGCCGGTCGCCTGCCCCGACTGCGGCCCCCGGCTGCGACTGCTCGTCGGACAGCCGGACCGAGCACTGCCCGCACAGCCCGTAACCGGATGCGACCCGGTCGCGGAGGCCCGCCGACTGCTGTCCGACGGCGCTGTCCTCGCGATCAAGGGACTCGGCGGCTACCACCTCGCGTGCGATGCCGAGAACTCCGCCGCGGTGTCCCTGCTGCGCCGCCGAAAGGCCCGCGGCGACAAGCCGTTCGCCATGATGACCCGAGGCATCGACGACATCGCGCACCTCGTGCAGCTGGGCGCCGAGGAGCGGGCCCTGCTCATCGGCGCTGTCCGGCCCGTCGTCCTGCTGCGCCGCCGCACCGACGCCCGCCCGGGCCCCGGCACCCCATGGCCGTCCGACGCGGTCGCCCCGGGCAGCCCCGACCTCGGGGTCATGCTCCCGTACACCCCGCTGCACCACCTCCTGCTGGGCCTGCCCGGTGACCCGCCGGGACCGCGCCTTCTGGTCATGACCAGCGGCAACGTGGCCGGTGAACCGATCGTCACGGACGACGACGAGGCGCTGGAGCGACTGGCCCACCTCGCCGACGGCTGGCTCACGCACGACCGTCCGATCCATGTGCCGTGCGACGACTCCGTCGTGCGCGTCTGCGACGGGGAGCGGCTGATCGTACGGCGCTCACGCGGCTACGCCCCGCTGCCGCTCGCCCTGCCGCACCCGGTACCCGCGACCCTCGCCACCGGCGGCGACCTGAAGAACACCTTCTGCCTCGCCGAGGACCACAGGGCCTGGCTGTCCGCCCACGTCGGCGACATGGACGACCTCGCCACCCAGCACGCCTTCGAACGCGCCGAACAGCACGTCGAGACCATCACCGGAGTGCGGCCCGGCATCCTGGCCACCGACCGGCATCCCCGCTACCGCACCGCCCAGTGGGCCCTGCGCCGGGCCGACGGCCGACCGGTCGTCCGCGTACAGCACCACCACGCGCATATCGCGGCCGCGATGGCCGAGCACAGAAGGGACGGCAGCCGCCGAGTGATCGGCGTCGCGTTCGACGGCACCGGTTACGGGGACGACGGCGCGGTGTGGGGCGGCGAGATCATGCTGGCCGACTACGAGACGTACCACCGCTTCGCGCACCTCGCGTACGTTCCGCTGCCAGGCGGCGACGTCACCGTGCACCGGCCCTACCGGATGGCGCTCGCTCATCTCTACGCGGCAGGCATCGGCCGGACGGACGACCTGCCCTGCATGGAAGCCTGCCCGCCGGACGAACGACGCGTGCTGCTACGGCAGTTGGAGCGGAACCTCAACTGCGTCCCCACCTCCAGCATGGGCCGGCTGTTCGACGCCGTCTCCTCGCTGGCGGGCGTCTGCCACCGGGCCGGGTACGAAGCCCAGGCCGCCGTCGAACTGGAGGCCGCCGCGGTCGGCGCCGCCGCGGACCCCGGACCCGGTTACGGCTTCGCGCTGCGCCCGGCGGGCACGGCAGACGGCCAGCAGTTGATCATGGACCCGTCGCCGGTACTCGCAGCCGTCGTCGACGACGTGCGCGCCGGTACGGCGTCGACGCTTGTCGCTGCACGCTTCCACGCGGCCGTCGCGAACCTCGTGCTCCACGTGTGCACCGCGGCCCGCGAACAGCACGGCCTGCGCGAAGTCGCCCTGACCGGAGGTGTGTTCGCCAACACCCTTCTCTCCTCCCTGTGCGCCAGGACGCTGAGCGAGAACGACTTCACCGTCCTGCGCCACCGGGAAGTCCCTCCGAACGACGGCGGACTGGCGCTCGGCCAGCTCATGGTGGCCGCCCGCACCGGAGCGGCGCACACCGGCGCCGCCGACTGACGTCCTGCCCGGCAGAGCCGGGCAACGCCCCCACAGCAAGGAGCAGCCATGTGCCTGGCGGTACCCGGCAGAGTGATGGAAATCGAGGAACGTGACGGTACCCGGATGGCCACCGTCGACTTCGGCGGTGTGGTCAAGGAGGTGTGCCTGGAATATCTGCCGGACCTCCAGGTCGGTGAATACGCCATTGTCCATGTGGGGTTCGCCCTGCAGCGACTCGACGAGGAGTCGGCACGGAAGACGCTCGACCTCTTCGCCGAACTCGGTCTGCTCCAGGAGGAGTTCGGAGATCCGTGGGAACTGGCCGCAGAGGCCGGCGGAACGTCCCCGACCGGTGGCGTCGACGCGGCGCAGGAGGTTCAGCAGTGAAGTACATCGAAGAGTTCCAGAACCCGGACCTGGCGCGTCGGCTGCTCGACGACATCCATTCCATCGTGACCCGTCCGTGGGCGCTGATGGAGGTCTGCGGCGGACAGACGCACACCATCATCCGGCACGGCATCGACCAACTCCTGCCGGGCCAGGTCGAACTGATCCATGGTCCGGGCTGTCCCGTTTGCGTCACGCCACTGGAGGTCATCGACAAGGCACTGGAGATCGCCTCCCGCCCCGAGGTGATCTTCTGCTCGTTCGGGGACATGCTCCGGGTCCCCGGAACCGGCCGTGACCTGTTCCGGGTCCGCAGCGAGGGCGGCGACGTACGGATCGTGTACTCGCCCCTCGACGCCCTGAAGGTCGCCCAGCACAACCCCGACCGTGAGGTGGTCTTCTTCGGGATCGGATTCGAGACCACCGCACCGCCCAACGCCATGACGGTGTATCAGGCGCGCAGGCTCGGCATTCCGAACTTCAGCCTGCTGGTGTCCCATGTGCGGGTCCCCCCGGCCATCGAGGCGATCATGCAGTCCCCGAGCTGCCGGGTGCAGGGGTTCCTCGCCGCCGGCCACGTGTGCAGCGTGATGGGCATGCGGGAGTACCCGGAGCTGGCCGAACGGTTCCAGGTCCCCATTGTGGTCACCGGTTTCGAGCCGCTGGACATCCTCGAAGGCGTACGGCGGACCGTCCTGCAGCTGGAGCGCGGTGAGCACACCGTGGAGAACGCGTACCCCCGCGCCGTGCACCCGGACGGGAACCCCGCGGCGCTCACCATGCTGGAGGACGTCTTCGAAGTCACCGACCGCGCCTGGCGCGGCATCGGCACCATCCCCGACAGCGGCTGGCGGCTCTCCACCCGCTACCGGGACTACGACGCCGAGTACCGCTTCTCCGTCACCGGCATCGCCACCGAGGAGCCCGCCGAATGCCGCAGCGGTGAAGTCCTGCAAGGACTGCTGAAGCCCCACGAGTGCGAGGCGTTCGGCACCACCTGCACCCCGCGCAACCCGCTCGGGGCCACCATGGTCTCCAGCGAGGGCGCCTGCGCCGCGTACTACCTCTACCGGCGCCTGGACATCAGGACCGCCCCCAGGGAGACGAGCCCCGTTGCCTGAGACCACCGAAGCACTGAACACCACTGTCACCGCCACCGCGGGCGTCCCCGGCGAGGCGCCCGTACTCGACCTCGCGGCATGGACCTGCCCCGCACCCCTGCGCGACCAGCCGCGGGTGGTGATGGGCCACGGCGGCGGTGGCGCACTCTCGGCCGAACTGGTCCAGCACGTCTTCGCGCCCGCCTACGGGGGCGACGTGCTTGCGCAACTGGCCGACTCCGCCGTGGTGTCGCTGGGCGGCGCCCGGCTGGCCTTCTCCACGGACTCGTACGTCGTGCGGCCGCTGTTCTTCCCCGGCGGCAGCATCGGTGACCTCGCGGTCAACGGCACGGTCAACGACCTGGCCATGAGCGGTGCCAGGGCCGCCTACCTCTCCTGCGGTTTCATCCTGGAGGAGGGCGTCGAGGTCTCGGTCGTCGCACGCGTGGCCAACGCGCTGGGCGCAGCGGCGCGCACGGCGGGCGTCGAGGTGGCGACCGGCGACACCAAGGTCGTGGACGCCGGTCACGGCGACGGCATCTTCATCAACACCGCCGGGATCGGCCTCGTCCCGGCCGGCGTCGATCTGCGCCCCCAGCGAGTGGTCCCCGGCGACGTCGTGATCACCAGCGGTGCGATCGGCGTGCACGGCGTGGCGATCATGAGCGTGCGCGAGGGCCTCGAGTTCGGCGTGGAGATCGAGAGCGACTGCGCGGCCTTGGGCGGGCTCGTCGAGACCATGCTCGCGGTCACCCCCGACCTCCATGTCCTGCGCGATCCCACACGTGGCGGACTGGCCGCGGCACTCAATGAGATCGCGGTGGCCTCGGGCACCGGTGTCGTCATTCAGGAGCGCAACGTTCCGGTCCCGCCGGCCGTGGCCAACGCCTGCGCCGTCCTGGGCCTGGACCCGATGTACGTGGCCAACGAGGGAAAACTCGTCGCGTTCGTCCCCCGCGAGCACGCCGAAGCCGTTCTGGAGGCGATGCGGGCGCATCCGCTGGGAGCGGAGGCGACCGTGATCGGCGAGGCCGTGGAGGCGCATCCCGGCATGGTCGTGGCCCGCACCGGGCTCGGCGGGACACGTGTGGTCGACCTGCCGATCGGGGAGCAGCTGCCGCGGATCTGCTGATCCGACGGTTCCGCGGACCGCTCGCGCGGATGCGAGAGCGGCGTCGTGTGGCGACCCTGGAGAGGTGGGGGCGACTCGCTGAGGAGGACCACCCATGTCCATGATGGACAAGATCAAGCACATGCTGAAGGGCCACGAGGACCAGGCGGGAAAGGGCATCGACAAGGCGGGTGACGCCATCGACACCAAGACGCAGGGCAAGTACACCGGCCAGGTCGACACGGCCCAGGACAAGCTCAAGGACCAGTTCGGTTCGGAGGAGGGGCAGGACCGGCCGCCGCAGCCCTGACCACGCCGCAGTGCTCCTGCGGATCGCGCGGACGCCCGACGGTGATCCCTTGCATCCCATTCCCGTGCCCGCTGCCGTTGGAGGGTGCGTACGAATCGTGCGCGGGCACCGGCTCCGGGGCGACGACGCCGCACCGGGCTCGCACGAGCCCGATGCGGCGCGTTCTCATGGGCCCGGACGCCGGGTGAAGCCGGTGGCCGGGCGTTCCATCCGCTCGCCGTCCACGATGATGTCGACGGCTTCGTTGTAGAACGCGATGAGGTTCTTGACCGCCCCCGCGGCCGGGATGGGGTCGGGGTAGCTCCATGCCACATGTGCCGGTGCGTCGCTGTCCGTGTCGGTCAGGGACCAGTATTCGGCCGTCCCCTTGTACGGGCATCCCGTACGCAGCCCGGTCGGGGTGAACAGATCGAGGCGGACGTCCTCGCGGGGGATGTAGTAGCGGACAGGCAGGCGTGTCTCGAAGAGGAGCACCGGGCGGCGGGTGTCCGCGACCAGAGTTCCGTCGATCTCGATCTGCACGTGCCGAGAGCTGCGGAGCGCGTCCACGCGCGAGTACGGGTCGCGGGGATGGACAAAGATCTCTTCGTCCTCCTCGTACCAGTGATCAGGGCCCACGCCGACGCGTCCGAACCACTCGAAGGCGATGTGTCCGGCGAGCTCGGCGCCCGGAAAGGTCCATGCGGCGTTGGGCTCCGCGACGCCGTCCACGACGAGGTCGTAGAAGACCGTGGAGCCGGAGTGCGCACCCACGTCGGGGTCGGCCGCCGGGCGGAGGAGATCGGTGCGGACGTCGTCCCGAGGGAAGGCGTAGAGCGGCACGGCATGGCCGGGTTCCCACACGAGGACCGGTCGGCGGCTGTCGACGACGACGGTCGTGCCCTTCTTCCCGCGCACCCGGCGCTCGCTCGGCTCCCAGGTGAGGACGGCGTCCGGTACCGGGTGACGACGCTCGACGGCAGGGGCGGGTGGAGTGGTCACGAGGTCCTCCTGCGCGAGGGTACTGATCGAGGTGCCCGTCCTGGTCTCTGCGACCAGTGGCGGGCCGTCCCTCTGCACCCGCAGCCCAGGGGGTACGGGGCTTGGCTGTCTCAGCGTACGTACGTCTGCACGCGGGCGCCTGCGGCGTGAGAGTGGTGTCGAAGACGTCGGCGACGAGCAGGCGGAGGTTCGCGCTCCGGCTCCAGGGCCGGAGCGACCCCGGCGGCACCCGTCAACCCGCAGATGACGGATCAGGAGTGGACAGGCGAAGGATGCATGCGGATCCCCCGGTTGGCCGGGCCGTCCGGAGATGGCCATGCCCCTTGTGCACGGGACACATTTCGCGCCGTCCGGGATGCGGCGCACGCGCCTTCCGTGGAACGTGGGGGAGTGGTGCAGCAGAGGAGAGCCCCGTGGATCCCTTTCGGTGTCATCGTGCTGGCCGTGGTGACCGACCTGGCGACACCGCCCAATGTGACGTCCGCCCCGCTGCTGATGGCAGCGCCGGTCTCGGCCGCTCCGCTTCTGATGCCCGGGGGCATTGTCGCCGTGGGCCTCGTGTCGATGGCGGTACACGCCGGACTGGCGAAGATCGACGGCACCTTCGGCTGGCACCGCGGCGTCGCCAACCAGGTCACTCTCCTCGCCGTCACCGTGCTCGCCGTCCTCATCAACCGCACTCTGCACCGTCAGAACGCCAGAACCAGGCGTGCACTCCACATCGCGGCCGTGGCACAGCGCGCCGTTCTGCCCCGCCCACCGTCACGGCTCGACGGTCTGGAGATCGCCGCACGCTATGTCCCCGCCGAGAACGAGGCCATGATCGGCGGGGATCTGTACGTCGTACAGAGCACCCCGCACGGCACCCGCCTCATGGTCGGGGACGTGCGCGGCAAGGGGCTGGGCGCGGTGAACGCCGTCTGCGCCGACATCGGCGCCTTCCGGTACGCCGCGGACGAGGCCGAGGACCTCGGTCAGCTCGTGCTCGCACTGGAGCGTGCGCTGGTGCGCGAGGGAGGACGGCGCGGGGGCCTGGAACAGCAGGAGGGCTTCACCACCGCTCTGGTCGCGGAGTTCTCCACCGATCTGAATGTCGTGCGAGTGGTGAACCGTGGCCATCCACCGCCGCTGCTCCTCGACCCGCAGGGGACGGCCACGGTCCTCGAACCCTCGCAGGAGGCGCCACCCCTCGGGATGATCACGCTGGGGGACTGGGTCTTCCCCATCGACAGCTTCTCGTTCCCGCCCGGCTCGACCCTGCTCTGCTACACGGACGGAATCACCGAATCCAGGGATGCCACCGGCACGTTCTACGACGTCACCACCCGACTGCCCATCCTGCTCCGGTGTGGCACGCGCACCGGAACGTCCGCCACGCCGTCACAGACCCTCGACGCACTGATCCGCGACGTACGACGTCATGCCGGCGGCAGACGCCAGGACGACCAGGCGCTTCTGGCCCTGCATCGCCCGTCCGCGTGACACGCGTCTTCGGCGAGCCGCAGACCGGCGACCGGAGGCTGTCGAAGCCCCTGGCCGAGGCCGGCCGACCTGTTGCCACACTTTCGCGGGTCGAGGGGGCGCCCAAAGGCGCGTCCTGGTGCGGCGAATCCGTGGAGGCCGAGGAATCGCCGTCGACCGGCGTCCGCCGTCGCCTCCACCGGGAGAGCGCCGGAGCCCGCCCTCCAGGCGCCACCGGGGCCCTCCCTACCACCCAGGGCTGCTGCGGAGATACCGGTAGGGGACGCGGAGCGGGCCTTTCGGCGCGTCACGGAGAAGCCGGACCCCCGTCCGGGGAGACTTTCGTCATGACCAATGCAACGAAGGCAGTCCTCGAGGGCGGCCCCGACGACCTTCCCGACCGGATCGTTCCCCTCACCACACCCGTGCCGGACCTCAAGATCCCGTTCCGCGGTGGATACGAGCACTTCAAGGCAACGACGCGTCACCAGGAGACCGCCGAGGGTCAATTGCCCATCTACGAATGGTGGGAACGCACGGAAATCCCGGGATAGGCGCCACACCGGTACGGGCTTCCCGCCCGCTCGCCCGATACGTACGCACTGTCCGTCAGACCGGCGCGTGCGCATCTCCCGCTCGGCTACCGCACTGTCGAAGAGTCCGCCGAGGTATGCCGTTCGGCCGTCTTCCGGTGGCGCGTCCGGGCAGGCGGCTGCTTGCTGGTCCCAGGGGCCCCCGGGAGAGGAAGCGAGCGCTCATGGAGCCACAAGGGAGGAAGGGGCAGGCGCTGCAGACTCCGCGGGCGGCCGGGTTGGCCGGAGTTGTCTTCGCGGTGCTGCTCGCGGCCGCCATCATCCTGATCCGGCTGGCGATCCCCGAGGACGAGGGCGCGGTCACCGCTGAAGGATTCAACGATTCCTCGCGCCGGAGCGCGGTAAGGACGGCGCTCGCCCTCGTCCCCTTCGCGGGCATCTTCTTTCTGTGGTTCGTGGGCGTGCTGCGCTCCCACGTCGGGGAAGCGGAGGACAAGTTCGTCGCCACCGTCTTTCTGGGCAGCGGGCTGATCTTCGTGGCCTCGTTGTTCGGGGCGGCCGCGGCCGCAGCAGGCGTGCTGTCCGTCGGAGTCCCGTCCGGGAACGACCCGGGGCTGCCGTCCTGGGACTTCGGCCGCCACTTCGCGTACACGATGCTGACGGACTACGCGATGCGGATGGCTGCGGTGTTCACGCTCACGACATCGACCTTGGGGCATCGCCTCGGGATCTTTCCGCGGTGGCTCACCCGTCTGGGCCTCCTCGCCGCCCTGGCGCTGCTCTTCGTGGCGCCCGCCATCGCCTGGGCGGAGCTGGTCTTCCCGGCCTGGTCCCTGATCGTCAGCGGCTACATTCTCGTGGTCAGCGGCACCCCCAGGCCCGATGCCGCGGACGCGTCCTGACCGCGGTCCCGGCCCCACGGGTCCGCTGGCGCTCGCTCGTGGACCGCCGTCCCGAGGGCAGGCAGCCCGTCCCGGCCGACTTCCCGGACCCCTCGTTGCCCGCCCACGGGCCGACCGTCACCCTCAGCGGTTACTCGCCGGCCGACCGACGGCTGGTCTTCAAGCCGGCCCACCACTGACCACCGGCGGGGCGCCCGACAGCCCGCTGCCCGAGGCCGACACGGCCCTTCTGCTCCCACGCCCCAAGGACCCGTCATGACGCAAGCCCCGCTCCTGCGCCAGATCACCGATTACGCCAACCGCGCCGATCCCTATCCGCTGTACGCGGAACTCCGCAAGACTCCAGTGCTGCGAGAAGAGGACGGCGGCCCTTTCGTTATCAGTACGTACTGGGACACCCAGAGCCTGCTCCATGACCCGCGGATCAGCTCAGACGCCTCCAGCCTCACCGCGCGCGGCGGTGACGAGTTTGCCCGAGCAGGAGGAGGGGACGGCTCTGCCGCCCAGCTTCCACGCGATGCATGACGAACTCGCCGGGATCGTCTCGGACCTGATTGCCGGCTTCGGGGATGCGGACCGGATCGATGTGGTCGACCAGTTCTCCTACCCCTTTCCCGTGACCGTGATCTGTCGGCTGCTCGGGGTGCCGCAGGAGGACGAGGCGCGCTTCCGCTCGTGGGCCGACACCATTTCGTCGATCTGGCTCGTCCTGGCCGCCGACAACCGAGACCCGGAGCGCTTCGAGGACCCCGATCGGTTCGACCCGGACCGCAAGGACATCAAGCACCTCGGTTTCGGCAGCGGCATCCACAGTTGCTTCGGCGCGCCGCTCGCCCGGCTGGATGCGCAGCTCGCCCTGACCGCGCTGGCCCGCAGGCTGGACAACCCTCGTTGGTGGAGGACCCGCCCCCCTACCGGCAGAACGCGGTCCTGCGCGGCCCCCGTCGTCTGAACATCACGTTCGACGGCCTCCGTCCGGAGGGCGCGACTCTCCGGTCATGTCGTCAGCCGGATGAGGGGTGGCCGACGCCGACGCCTCGGTCCGCCCGGACGGTATCCCCGAACCTTCATGTGCCGGGGCGGGCAGGCTGTGGCCGAACACCGCACCCCGGAAGAACGCCGTGCAACCGGCGGAACTCAGGAGCACCTGGTCTCACGCGCGATGCATCCGCCCCAGGGCGTTCCGGGCGCGTACCGCCGGACTGGAGCCCGGTTCCGCCGCCGAATTCCGGGTTTCCATGGGCGCATGTCCATGAGGTGATTCTGCCTGGGCTGGGTGTGCCGCCCCGATCGCTCCGGCGGTGCCTGCCTGCGGTGATGCGAGGTGTCTGCGGACGGCCCGGAGGCTGCCCCGGCACTGCACGCCGCAGGTCGCCACGTCTCAAGCCCACGTGGTGTCCGGCACGTGACCCGCCGCGTTGCCGTCGTGGGCGTACCGGAACCGCTGTACGGGCATGTCGCCGATGGCCCGGACGGGGCTGCGTCGTGAGGCCCGGCCGGCACCGCGGCGTCGGCGCGCCGGATGGCGAGAGGGCTGCGGCGGCCGGCTCCGGCAGGACGTGCTCGGCGTGCTGCCGCGGTCTTGGTGCGGGAGGGGATGCGATCGGCCGCCGCAGGATTCCACGCGGCGCGGTGGGTGCTGATGACGCGCGTTCAGGGCGCTGGGGGGCGGGGTTATCTGTGTGCCGGAGTCCGGTGGCATGCTGCCGACAGGGTGAGCGGGCGTCAGGATGTCGCCCGTAAAGCCTAATCATGTGCCAGATGGTCATACTATCCACCTTTTTGACGGAACGTCAGATCCGGACTCGCCTTGCGGAATGTGCCGTACCTACACCCGATTGGCTCTCCGGTGCCACGCCTTCGATATGCCCGATATGACAGCTAATCAGGCTGTCAGTACGTTCGTCACAGGTCGGCTGCCCAGCCGGCGTCTCTGAGAGCAGGGAGAAGTGACATGACCACGCGTACGCGTACTTTCGCCGTTACCGCCGCTGTAGCGGGCGCAGCGGTCCTCGCCACCACCGGCATCACCTACGCCTCGGCAGTCGGGTCCACCCAGGCCGCTCCGTCCGTCCAGCAGGCCGCTCCCCCCGCTGCCCCCCTCGGCGGCGGCGACGGCGGGGGCAGGGGCAACGAGGGCAGGGGGAACGAGGGCAGGGGGAACGAGGGCGGCTACGGCGGCGGTGGCTACGGCGGCGGCAACAACCGTGGTGGCTACGGCGACAAGGAGGAGGGCCGGATCTTCATCAACGAGCGGTCTTACTCGGCTCGTGGTGAGGATGGCTGCATCACGGTGGTGAGCGGTCTGGGCTCGCGGAGCTTCAACGTCCGTAACGACAGCCGTCGGACCGTTGAGTTCTTCCGTGGGGCGACCTGCGACAACGGTTCCCCGGTTGCGACGGTCGGTCCCTGGAGCACCAGCAACGGTGTCTTCACCCGTCAGCACATCCGTGGCGGCGTGTTCGTCAAGAACGGTGTCGTGGGCAGCTTCCGGGTGGTCCGGGACCACTTCGACAAGGAGTGGTGAGGGGCCACCTCCACAGGTGGTAGAGCAGGGTCTGCATGACATGGAAACCCCGGCCCGTCGGAATCGGGCCGGGGTTTCCCGCACGAGGGACACCCCGTACTGGGCGTACGTGGGCGACTGCGACAACGCGGCGAGGTGCCGCGCCGGACATCGCGGGCCCACGAAGACCGGCCGAACAGGCCTGACCGGGTGCCCCATGTCGCGCCGGGCGGACCCGGACGGCTGAAGCCTCGCGAAACCGGCTGCGACGTTTCGGGTGAGGCGTCATGGGGGGCCGACAGAACGAGCAGGCGCGCCGTCGCGGGTCGTGTCGGCAGAGCGGGATGCCGCGTCCCGGTGGGCCTGCTCCCCTTGTGACCGGCCGGCGTCTCAGCTTCGAACAGGCACCACACGCCTGAGGCGCCGGCTGGTTCGAGAAACCCGCAGGTCATGGTGGGGCCGGCGGCCGCTGTCACCTTCCGCGCGCACCTTCCCCAGCCTCGACCCGGGAAGCATTCGGGGCGGGCGAGGTGACTGCGTCGGGCCACCTGGCCCCGGTTCAGGAGCCGTTGGGGTGGAGGACAACCTTGGTCCAGCCGTCGTCGCGGGCGTCGAAATGCTCGTAGCCCTCAGGGGCCCGGTCCAGCGGCAGCTCGTGCGAGACGATCCAGGACGGCTTGGCCTTGCCCTGTTCGATCAGGTTGCACAGCTGCCGGTTGTACGCCTTGACGTTGGCCTGGCCATTGCCCACGGACTGGCCCTTGAACCAGAACAGCCCGTAGTCGAAAGCGATTTCGCCTTCCTTGTACAGCTTGTCCGGGCTGCCGGGGTCGTGGGGGACGAAGACCCCGACCACGCCGATGGTGCCGGTGAACTTCACCGAGTGCACCAGGTTGTTCAGCGTGAGGTTGGGGTGCTCGGTGCCTTGCGGGTCGTGCGCCTGGTAGCCCACGCACTCGCAGCCCCGGTCCGCCCCGAGGCCGTTGGTGAGTTCATTGACCTGATCGACGGGCGAGGCCTTGGAGTCGTCGATCGGGATTGCCCCGATCTCCTCGGCCAGCGCGAGGCGGTCCGGGTGACGGTCCACGACCATCACCTTGGCCGCGCTCTTGAGGTTCGCCGACAAGGCGGCCATGAGGCCGACCGGCCCGGCACCGTAGATCACCACGTTGTCGCCGGGCTGTACCTTCGCCAGTTCGGTGCAGTGCCAGCCGGTGGGAAAGATGTCGGAGAGCATGACGTAGTCGGTCTGCTTCTCCCGCGCCTCCTCGGGCAGGACCAAGCAGTTCACGTCGCCGTAGGGCACGCGCAGGAACTCCGCCTGCCCGCCGTTGTACGGTCCCATTCCCGCGAACCCGTATGCGGCGCCGGCCATGGTCGGGTCGACCGGTGTGGTCAGACAGAACGCGGTGAGGCCCTTCTCGCAGTTGCGGCAGAAACCGCAGTTGATGTTGAACGGCAGACACACCAGGTCGCCGACCCGCACCAGATCCACGCCGTCACCGATCTCGACTACCTCACCCATGTTCTCGTGGCCCAGGACCCGTCCGGCCTCCATGTCGGTGCGTCCTTCGTACATGTGCAGATCCGACCCGCAGATGTTCGTAGTCGTGATCTTCACCAGGACGTCCGTAGGCCGCTCGATCTTCGCGTCCGGTACCTCCTTCACCGTCACCGAGCGCGGTCCTTCGTACACCAGTGCCTTCATGACAGGTCCCTTCGCTGTCAGCACGCTGCGTGCGCGCGTCCGCTCCTGCACCAGGGGCGGGGCGGATTGTGGCGCAGCCGAAACCCCGAACTTCAATGCACCCGGCGAGCAAATCCGCGCAAGGGACCCTGCGGGCGGGCGCTCTGTCGCTGCCGATGCGGCTGCCGTGTTGTGGGGCTCACCGTCCGTTGAGGCGATTCGCCTCCCTACGTCCACCCTCCCACCAGGAACACGCCTGTCAAAGCGATCACGGAACGCCTTGCCCAGGTCCGGCTGTGTTGGTCACTGGCGGGAGCAGCTGGTGCTCAGCCGCGCGACCGCTCTCTGCCAGGAGACGTCGTCGGCCGGGTCGAAGCGGAGGACGAAGCACGTCACGAGCAGGTCCGGATCGATTTCGGCCAGGAGCCCGCTGGTGCGATCGGTGATGGCCGCGGGCTCGTGGCCGTCGGTCGCGTAGGCCGCCGCCGCGCTGCGCACCTGGCCCATGACGGCGGGACTCTCGATCGCAACTGGACCTGTGGCACCGGGATTTCGGGGCCGATGAGTGAACGCGCCGATCGCATGGGTGGGGTCGGCCGCGGGACGTGGCTGTCTGTCCCGGGGCAGGTCCGATCGACCTCGGGATCAGTCTCCGATGCCGATGACGACCTTGCCCTTCGCGGAGCCGCCCTCCGCTGCCCCGTGGGCCTCCGCGGTCGTGCGGAGTGTGAAGCGCCGCGGGTCGACGAGGGGACTGAGCTTTCCGTCGTCGGCGAGCACTGCCACCTCCCGCAGGATACGTACGCTCGCGACCCGGTCCGGTCGGCGCTCCGGCTGCCGGCGGTCCTTCTCAAGGGTTCGAGAGCAGACTGGAAGAGGAAGGGCGCGGTGTCGTACGGAACGACTGGCCCTTCTGGTCGTCGTCCGTGCGTTGCAATGACGGCCTTGCCGCGGAGCGGGGTTCACTCCTGGACCGGTCGGGGCGTGATGCTGTTGGCATCCGGCGCCCGCCTCCGGTGTTGAGCATCGTCACGAGGAGAGGTATCCATGTCGACGTATCTGGTCAATCACCTGCGCATCCCTGGCATGCCGCAGGAGGAGAACCTGGCCTATCTGGAGCAGGTCGAGGCCACCACGGCGCACTACGGAGGCAAGTGGCTCGCCATTGACGGCGAGGTTCAGGTCCTCGAGGGCGCCTGGCCGGGCTCGGTGGTGCTGATCGAGTTCCCTGACATGGAGACGGCGCAGGCGTGGTACCACTCGCCGGAGTATCAGAAGATCATTCATCTGCGCACGGACCGGACCATCAGTGATCTGGTCCTGGTCGACGGCGTCAGCTCGGACTTCACGGCTGCCGGCTACGCACAGCAGCTCCGTGCGACGATTGCGGCCGCCGAGTGCGGCAGCTGATCCGACCGGTGCCGTACTGGGCCGAGAGGCGGGCGGTTCACCTGCGGTACCCCGGCCTCACGCCGATCTCGATGGTCTCGGCACCTGGGCGTTGACGGGCCGATGGGGCTCCATGCCGGGCGGGCCCGTCAGTTCGGGGTCGACACGTCGGTCAAGGTAGTTGCCCTGCAAGAGGAGAACTCCCGCCACGACGCGAGGCAGATCCGGACGAGGGTCGGTGTGAGGCCGAAGGCGGCCATGTGTCGACCCCTGCCGCGATCCACGCCGTGGGCCATGTTGTGGATCTCGGCGTGCGCTTCTCGCCCCGTCGAGCCGCAGCGCTTCCGATGCGTGAACTCGTCGAGCGGCTGATGGCGGCCGGGCAGTGGCAGGACGGCGAGCCGGACGTCCTGAGCGTGGTGGACGCCGGATACGATGTGCCCCGCCTGGCCCTCCTGCAGAAGGATCTGCAGGTGCAGGTGCTGGGCCGGACGTGTTCGGCCCGTTTCCTGCGCCGCACAGTCCCGCCCCGTATGCCCGGCGCCCGGGGCCGCCCGCCGAGGGGTCGGCTTTGCATTCACAGGGGCTACGGAGACGACGGCAGCCGGCGAGCCGGACCGTTGACCGCGCGACGACCCGGCGGTGGCGGCCCAGACGGGTGGACCCACGTCGATTCGCATCTGAATTGACGGCATCCCTGCCTGCGGGGTGCGCTGCATGTGGAGCGCGAAATATGGCGGCTTGAGTGCGACGATGGATATGTGGTGCCGGAATTCAAGGTCCCGCATCGCTCGCCGCATGCCGCGTAACCGCACCGATCTGCGGACTCCCCGGAAGTTGCGGCTTGTTCAGCGCCGTCGCTGCCGTCCGTCTGAGGGGTTCGCTTGGAAGGTGTGCCGCTTCACCGCTGTAGCGATCCGTGACGCACCGATGAGGTGAGAAGCGATCCCGGGTGAGGAGTACGTGAAATGACGACCCTGCTGGAGTGCTTTCTCGCAATCTACGGTAGACGTGATCGTTGGACCAGCAATTCCCGTGTGCGAAATTCCAGGAAGACTCAATCAGATGGAGAGGGCGAGATATTCTCCGGGTCGGAGCATCGGTGGCGAACCGGCGGGGGAGGGGCCCCTTGGGGATTTGCTCGAGCCGCCTATGCCGGCAGCCATGAAACCTGGCGCTACTTGGCCGAACCCTATCTCTTCGCGTGGCCCGGCATCATTTTTTCCGTTCCTCTTCCTCAGGGTTCCGGGTTTCCGGACGAACGTCACCTTGCCGGTTCGCCAGAGTGTTCCGGAAGAGTCCGTCTGCCGGGTCCGCGGCGCGGACGGGAGGGCCGGTGATGAGAGATGTCCCGTCATCCCTGGCGGGCACACGGCTCGGTTACGGCACCTCGCCCCATTGTCGGAACGCCCGAATACATCCCATATGCGGACGCCCCTCTGCCCTGTGATGCATCGCATCAGACGCCGCACGCTGATTCACCACGCCGACGCGGTGTGCGACGACATCAGTTCGCCGGCCGGGTAGCGCCGCGGTTCGCGGGGCCGGAGTTGACTGCCTGCGAGGCCGGCTGAAGCGCGGCATGGTCCCGGAGGGATCGCGGAAGGCGCAGTTGCGGACGCTGTACGGCCGGTCGATCGGCTTTCGCAGCGCCTTGCCACCCACGGCGCGGATGCGCTCGAAGGTGGCGTCGCAGTCTTCGGTCCTGACCGATCGTTGTGGGACACCGAGTGGGGTGAGTTCAACGAGATGAAAGAACTCGTCTCACGGCGTCTGCGAGAGCCTCAATCAGATACCGACGTAGGCCGCGAGGTGCTCGCCGGTGAGGGTGCGGCGGGCGGCGACGAGGTCGGCGGGTGTGCCCTCGAAGACGATCCGGCCGCCGTCGTGGCCGGCGCCGGGACCGAGGTCGATGATCCAGTCGGCGTGCGCCATGACCGCCTGGTGGTGCTCGACGACGATGACCGACTTGCCGGAGTCGACGAGCCGGTCGAGCAGGCCGAGCAGTTGCTCGACGTCGGCGAGGTGCAGGCCGGTGGTCGGCTCGTCGAGGACGTAGATGCCGCCCTTGTCGGCCATGCGGGTGGCCAGCTTGAGCCGCTGCCGCTCGCCGCCGGACAGCGTGGTGAGCGGCTGGCCGAGGTTGAGGTAACCGAGCCCGACGTCGGCGAGCCGGCCGAGGATGCGGTGCGCGGCCGGCGTGTGCGCCTCGCCGGTGCCGAAGAACTCATCGGCCTCGGTCACCGACATCGCCAGCACCTCGCTGATGTCGCGGCCGCCGAGGTGGTACTCCAGCACCGATGCCTGGTACCGCTTCCCCTCGCACTCCTCGCAGGTGGTGGCGACGCCCGCCATCATCGCCAGGTCGGTGTAGATGACGCCGACGCCGTTGCAGTTGGGGCAGGCTCCCTCGGAATTGGCGCTGAACAGCGCCGGCTTCACGCTGTTGACCTTCGCGAACGCCTTACGGATCGGGTCGAGCAGTCCGGTGTATGTCGCCGGGTTGCTCCGCCGCGAGCCGCGGATCGCACTCTGGTCGATCGACACCACACCCGCGCCGGCGGGGATCGACCCGTGCACGAGCGAGCTCTTTCCGGAGCCGGCGACACCGGTGACGACGGCGAGCACCCCGAGCGGGATGTCGACGTCGACGTCGCGCAGGTTGTGCGCCGTCGCGCCGCGGATCTCCAGCGTTCCGGTGGGCGTCCGCACCGTGTCCTTGAGGGCGGCCCGGTCGTCGAGATGGCGGCCGGTGATGGTGCCGCCGGCCCGCAGCCCCTCGACCGTGCCCTCGAAGCAGACGGTGCCGCCCGCGGTACCGGCGCCGGGGCCGAGATCGACGACGTGGTCGGCAATCGCGATCGTCTCCGGCTTGTGCTCCACGACAAGCACCGTGTTGCCCTTGTCCCGCAGCCGCAGCAGCAAGCCGTTCATCCGCTGGATGTCATGGGGGTGCATGCCAATGGTGGGCTCGTCGAAGACGTAGGTGACGTCGGTGAGCGAGGAGCCGAGGTGGCGGATCATCTTGACGCGCTGCGCCTCGCCGCCCGACAGCGTGCCCGACGGCCGGTCGAGCGAGAGGTAGCCGAGGCCGATCTCCACGAACGAGTCGAGAGTGTGCCGCAGTGCGGCGAGCAGCGGCGCCACCGACGGCTCGTCTAGGCCGCTGACCCATTCGGCCAGGTCGCTGATCTGCATCGCGCAGGCATCGGCGATGCTGATCCGCTTGATCTTCGACGACCGGGCCCCCTCGCTGAGCCGCGTGCCGTCGCACTCGGGACAGGTGGTGAAGGTGACCGCCCGCTCCACGAACGCCCGGATGTGCGGCTGCATCGACTCCTTGTCCTTGGACAGGAACGATTTCTGGATCTTGGGGATCAGCCCCTCGTAGGTGAGGTTCACGCCCTCGACCTTCACCTTGGTCGGCTCCCGGTGGAGGAAGTCCTGCATCTCCTTCTTGGTGTACTTGCAGATCGGCTTGTTCGGGTCGAGGAGGCCCGACTCGGCGTAGACCCGCACGGTCCAGAAGCTGTCCGATTTCCAGCCGGGGATGGTGAACGCGCCCTCGGCGATCGACTTGGAGTCGTCGTAGAGCTGGGTGAGGTCGATGTCGGAGACCGTGCCCCGGCCCTCGCAGCGCGTACACATGCCGCCGGTGCGGGTGAACGTCGCCTTCACCGCCTTCTTGGCACCGCGCTCGACGGTGATCGCACCGCTCGCCCGGACCGAGGGGACGTTGAAGGCGTATGCGCTGGGCGGGCCGATGTGCGGTTTGCCGAGTCGGCTGAAGAGGATGCGCAGCATCGCGTTGGCGTCGGTGGCGGTGCCGACCGTGGAGCGGGGGTCGGAACCCATCCGCTGCTGGTCGACGATGATCGCGGTCGTCAGGCCTTCGAGTACGTCGACCTCGGGCCGCGCCAGCGTCGGCATGAAGCCCTGCACGAAGGCGCTGTAGGTCTCGTTGATCAGCCGCTGCGACTCCGCGGCGATCGTGTCGAACACCAGAGAGCTCTTGCCCGAGCCGGAGACGCCGGTGAACACCGTCAGCCGGCGCTTCGGGATCTCGATGCTGACGTCCTTGAGGTTGTTCTCGCGCGCGCCGTGCACGCGGATCAGATCGTGGCTGTCGGCACCGTGCAGCGCAGTCGACTGTGTGTCCGTCCTCTTGGCCATGCTTATCGTTTCTCCATCTGTGGGGTGAGGCCGCCTTCGCGGTCTCCGTCGGTGTCGCCTGGCTCGATCCGACCAGCTTCGAGGAGTACTCCTGGTTCTCCTTCGTCGGCGCGGTTGCGGCAACGGTCCGCTGTCTACCAGATCGCCGGCGTCGGCCGGGGCCGCGCTCGGCGCAAGAACCAAGGCGTCCACGCCGCTTCGGCCCGTGACGCCTCTGGGACCCGGCCACGCGGCGCGCCCGGCCGAGGCGTCAGAGCAACCAGCGGCCGTCGCGCATCAGCTCGCGGTCGGGGATCTCGTTCACCTCGCGCGGGGCCTGGCTGCGGCGCGGGGTTCGCAGGCCGGGTAGCGCCCGGTCCGGGGGACCGGAGCTCACTGCCTGCGAGGCTGGCTGAAGCGCAGCATGGTGCCGGAGGGATCGCGGAAGGCGCAGTCGCGGGCGCCGTACGGCTGGTCGATCGGCTCCTGCAGCACCTCGCCACCCGCAGCGCGGATGCGCTCGAAGGTGGCGTCGCAGTCGTCGGTCCTGAAGATGACACCGCGCAGCAGGCCCTTCGCCAGCAGTTCCGCCATGGCCGCCTTGTCGGTGGGTGAGGCATTCGGGTCCGCGAGCGGCGGTTCGAGGACGATCTCCACGTCCGGCTGCGACGGCGCGCCGACAGTCACCCAGCGCATCCCCTCGAACCCGACGTCGTTGCGCACCTCCAGGCCCAGAACGTCCCGGTAGAAGGCGAGCGCCTTGTCGTGGTCGTCGACGGCGATGAAGCACTGTGAAAGCTTGATCTCCATGCGTTTCACGCTACGGATGGGGGCCGGGTTTCGCTTCTCCATTCCTGACCGGTCACGTGTGGATCTTGGTGACACAGGCCGGGAGGGCGGCGCCCTCGTCATGGCAGCGGGCCCGGTACGCGCTCGGGCTCTCGCCGACCGGCTCGGTGAAGCGGGAGCTCAACGACCCCAGCGATGTGTCCGGCGCCGGCGCGCGCCGCCCTCAGACGGTTCGCTCAGACCGCAGAATCCCCGGGAGCTGCGGTGGTGAAAGCGAGGATTTCGGGTACTGCTTCGCGCAGGCTCCCGAAGTGGCGGTGCACACCTTCCACCGCAACTGGAGCGTTGACTCCCCACACCGTCATTCCGGCACGCAGCCCGGATTTCACACCGGACGGCGCGTCCTCAATGACCAGGCAGTGCTCAGGCCCGGCCCCGAGTCGCTCGGCAGCCAGCAAGTAGGGGACCGGTGACGGCTTGCCTTCCTCGGCGGTGGCATCCACCAGCACGTCGGGAACGGGCAGGCCGGTCCGGGCGAACCGCCCGCGCACCCGGTGCTCGTAGTTCGACGTCACCAGACCCCAGCAACCCGAGGGCAGAGCGGACAGCAACTCCGGCGCACCGTCGAAGGCGGCATAGACACCGGACCGTACGTCCTCGTCTTCCAGCGTGTGCAAGGCCGCCAGGCACTCCAACGGATCCTGATCCGGAGCGAAGAGGCTTCCGCAGCTTCAGCTCGACTACGACGTGCCTGTCGACGAGCCCAACACGGCGGCAGGACCTGGCCCGATGAGACCCGGGTCGGGGTCGTCGGTCAGAACCGGGTCAGCGTCACGGACGCGCGGCCTCCGCGACTGTGGGGGCGACCTGTTCGTGCCCCTGCGTGTCACTGCTACGGACAGCGCTGGTAGCAGTGTTCGGCAGACCGTCGAGCGCACCTGCTCGCTCGGTGAAGAGGGCGTGACAGGACCGACGGCAGAGGCCGCCGGGGGCGGGCACCGGGGCACATGAGCCCCCGCCCCCGCTGCCCTTCAGGGCCTTCGGTTGCGGCGCGATCAGGGCGTATAGTGCGGTTGCCTGTTGTCGATCCCGTTCCGGCAAGGCATGGTTGTCGGGCGCTTCCGACATACTCGTCCTCTCGCCCTGTACACCGTCAGCAGGGGCGGAAAGGAACACGATGTTGGAGGCAGCGGGTCTCACCCCGGCTGAGGAAGCCGTTTACCGGACTCTCGTGACGATGCCCACCGCGTCGGCTGACGACATTGCGAAGCAATCCGGCCTGATGCCGTTGGAAGTTGAGCGCGTGCTCGCGGCGCTCAAAGCCAAAGGGCTGGCCAGCGGGACGGACCGCACACCCCGCAGCTTCGTCGCCAATCCTCCGGACGTCGCGTTGTTGCCGCACCTCCAGAGGCAGTCCGACTCCCTCGACCAGGCCCGCGCGGCGGTCACTGATCTGCTGGAGACGTACCGGCGTACCAGGCGTCGAAGGGACCCCGACCAGCTGATCGAAGTCATCACCGGCGCCGAAGGGCTGCGCCAGCATCTGCGCCAGATCCAGGACAGCACGCGCCACGAGATGCTGTGGTTCTGCAAGGCGCAGTACGTGGCTATGCCCTCGGGAAGCAACCAGGCCGAGTTCGACGCTCTCGCCCGGGGCGTGCGTTACCGCGTCCTGTACGAACGGGCGTTCTTCGACGACCCCGGTGCTGTTGACAACGTTGCCGACGGCGTACGAGCGGGGGAGATGGCCCGTGCGGTCCCGCACCTTCCGCTGCGGCTGGCCGTTGCCGACCGGGCCATTGCCATCTGTCCCCTGGTGCCGGGCGGCCCCGGTGGGAGCTCCGAAGAGCCGACCACAGCATTGGTCCGCGGCAGCAACCTGCTGGAGGCCCTGGTCGCTCTGTTCGAGCGCTACTGGGTGGACGCCGTACCGTTGCACGTGAGTGAGTCCGGGACGGTCGACGGCACGGACGGGGCCGCTCGTGGACACGAGCTGTCGGCGACGGATCGTCAGCTGCTGTCACTCCTTGTCGCAGGTGTGGCCGACAAGGCCATAGCCAGCCAGATGGGGCTGAGCCGACGCACCGTGCAGCGACGTATCCAGGCCATGATGGCCGTCGCGGGCGCGACCACACGAATGCAGCTGGCGTGGCAGGCCGCCCGCCGGAACTGGATGTAGCAGCGCCCGGGCCCACCCGCTCGCCGCCCGCGGAGCGCCGCACCTGAAAGCGTCTGAACGGCACAGTGCTGGTCGATATCCGACTGCAAGACGAAGCAATGTGCGAGCAGACGTGGGCGCGAGGGTCTGAGAGGTTGTTCAGTCGGCCGCCGATTCGGCTTCTGAGATCGCCCACACGGCGTTGACCAGACCGATGTGGCTGAGCGGCTGGGGGAATTTGCCAAGCATCTCACCGCTGCCGGTATCGATCTCTTCGGCGACCAACCCGACGTCGTTCGCACAGGCAACAGCGTGGTCGAAAAGGTCACGGGCGGCAGCCACGTCCCCCGCCAGGGCCGAGGCCTTGGCGAGCCAGAAGGTGCACAGGAGGAAGCATCCCTCACGGCCGGGCAACCCGTCATCCGCGACCTGGTAGCGATGGACGAAGCCCTTTGGATCGCCTTTTCCTGTCTCATTATTCACCGGCTTGAGCGGTGACGCCTGCCCTGCCGTCGCCCGACCCTTGCCATGAGGACCATGCGTCCTGAAATGCGGGGAGCTGGAAAGGAGGTTCGGGAATCAGCGGAGGAAGCCTTCGTAATCATGCTGCTGGAGCTGGCTGTTGATCTGCTTTACCGTTTCCAGCCCTACACCCACGATGATGAGGATGCTTGTTCCGCTGAGGCTGCTGGCACCGCCATAACTCGAAAAGGCAACTGTTGGCACCAGTGCGATCACCCCCAGATAGAGAGCTCCCGGCCACGTCATCCTGTTGAGGACATAACCCAGGTACTGGGCGGTGGGTCGGCCGGCTCGGATTCCCGGGATGAAGCCACCGTATTTCGTCATGTTGTCTGCGACTTCCTCGGGGTTGAACGTGATCGACACGTAAAAGAATGCAAAGAAGACCGTCAACAGGAAATAGGTCATTACGTAGTAGGGGTCGTCCCCCCTGACGAAGTTGTGTTCGATCCATGCCTTCCATCCCGAGGTCGAACTGGAGAACTGTGCAATGAGCTGTGGAATGTACAGCAGCGACGACGCGAAAATGACCGGAATCACACCCGCCTGGTTGACTTTCATTGGGATGTATGTGGATGCGTGACCGTAGGATTTCCGGCCGATCACCCGCTTTGTGTACTGCACCGGGATGCGACGCTGGGCCTGCTCGACGAAGACGACCAAGCCCACCATGACGAATCCGACGGCAATGACGCTGCCGAAGTTGATCCAGCCACCGGCGATCTTGCCGTTCTGTTTGATGGCCCACAGCGTGCCGGGCAAGGTGGCTGCGGTCGAGACGAATACCAGGATCGACATGCCGTTGCCTACACCGCGGTCCGTGATCAGCTCACCGAGCCACATCACGCAGGCTGTACCTGCGGCGATGGTGAGCACCATGATGGCGGTCATGAAGATCGACTTGTCCGGCACGATGTCCGAGGCGACCGGGCAGCCGCTGAACAGGGCTCCGCTCCGGGCGGTTGCGACCAGACCTGTGCCCTGCAGTACGGCGAGCGCGACCGTGAGGTAGCGGGTGTACTGGGTGATCTTCGCCTGCCCCGACGCGCCCTCTTTTTTGAGCGCTTCCAACTTCGGGATGACGACGGTCAGCAACTGAAGAATGATGCTCGCTGTGATGTACGGCAGGATGCCGAGCGCGAACACCGCGATATGTAGCAGTGCCCCGCCGCTGAACAGATTCAACAGACCGAGCAGACGGCTGCTGCCGGCCTGTGCTGCATTGATGCAGGCCTGGACGTTCCCGTAGTTCACCCCGGGGATCGGGATGTGCGCCCCGAAGCGGTACAGGACGATCATGCCGAGCGTGAAGAGCACCTTATTGCGCAGTTCGGGCGTCCGGAATACGCGGACGATCGCGGTGGGCAAGGTGCCTCCTTCGCCTCTGCGCCGGCGAGTCAGAGATGATCGTGTTGAGGGATGGCCGCATCAGCAATTTCCGACCGGGGAACGCGTCGTCGAAACATATGGCTGCGCCAAGGGCTGTCCCGTAGTGCGAAGCGTGCCACGATCACAAACTCGTCACCACTTGAGTCGAACTCGACCGGCGTAAGCCAATGAAGCACAACTCGACTGGACTGCGTACGCGATCGCCCCGGACCGGATCCACTTCGTGAGGCACGTGGAGCTCTTCACCCGCAGGCATGCTTACTCGATCGAATCACCCTGTGCCGTGCAGCCTCCGGGAGTGCGGCGACGTTCGAGACGGTGCGGATCGTCTTCGATCGGGCGGTCGTCTCGTCCGAGCTGCTGAAGCGCTCTTCGAAACCGGGGCGGCAACCGCCGCCGGCGTCGGCGCCCGCGGAGCGTGAGTGGTCAGCGGCGGTAGCAGTACGAATCCGAGGAGGCGTCGCCGCCTTGCAGGCGCGTCTGGTGAACGCGCAAGCCGAGGAAGTCAGGGCCGTGCGGGAAGAAGCGGCTGTCGACCCAGAGCCCGCCGTGCGAGGGGTCGGCGTCGAGTTTGACCATCCACGGGTCGATGCCCGCGGGATAGAGCTGCGCGTCCCAGGCGGAGTACAAGGAGTTCGTCAGATACACGCGCCGCCCGTCGCGGCTGAGCTCGACCATCTGCGCTCCGCCGGTCAGCGGAATATCCGGCTCGGCGGGAAACGGCTCTCGGCCGACGACGCCGCCAAGACGCACGGACGAGGTCTGCCTCGGACGGAACGGGTCGCTCACGTCGTACTGGAGCAGCTCGCCGGTTCCCCATGCGGATACGTACAGCCACTGGTCGTCCACCGACAGGTCGATGTCGGTGATGAATGGGGGCACGGCGCCGAACGGCTGCAGCGCCGGGGGCAGGTCCTCCGTTTGCGCGGGCTCGGCAGAGATGGTGATCACCTTGCGGACCACGAAGTCCTCGCCCTCCCGGTTCCACAACCACACAGACGCCGACAGGTCCTCCACGTTGACCACGGTGTTTGCGAACCCCCACGTTGCCTCGGGGTCGTGCGCGGGACGGAGCTCCAGCACCATCTGGTTCTCATCCCCCAGATCGACGCGCTGCAGGTGCCGGCCGGAGTCCAGCTCCCAGAAGTGCAGTGAGTGGCCGTACTGGCGACCCAGCAGCAGTTCGGGCACAAGGCCGTTCTCGACCATCGAGAGGCTCCCCCACTCACTGGTCACCGCGATGTTCTGGCGCAGATGCCACCAGACGTCGTAGGCGAGCCGCTGCGGTCCGCGGTCGCTCTCCCAGGCTCGCAGCACTTCGAAGGTTTCGTGGTTCAGCAGCGCGACGCCGCCAGGCCCGTCCGCACCGTCCGCGCCGCCCAGGCAGGACAGGAACACTCCGTCGGGGCCACAGTGGAGTGTGTGCGGACGCGAATATCCGGCCTTTGCGGCCAACTCCTCGGGCTCGACCACCTTGACCAGGTGGGGGCGGGAGGGATCGGGGCTGGTGTCGAAGACGTGCAGCCGGGAAGAGCGCAGTCCCGGGACGATGAGGTAGCGCCGCGCAGCGTGATGATGACCGGCATGCGCCAGCGCACTCGAGCATGCGTTCCAGCCGAAGTGGTGCAGTTCGTTGCCCGGATCGGGCAGCTCGGCGTGGGAGGTCACGCGGCCGTACACGGAGGATTCGGGGTCGGTGCCGACGGTGAACAACGCGTCCGCGCGCTGTGCGGTCGGGTCGAAACCTACGACGTAGGCGAACTTCTCCGGGGGTGCGGCGACGGCGTCCGCCGGAGTGCGGTACAAGGTGGGGTCCCTGTGGTCGTCGCGGTCATGAGCGTGATCGGTCGTCGTCATGGCTGTTCCTTCTCCCGAACGGGAGCCTGAACCTGGGGGAATCCCGACAGGCAGCCGGGCTCACCCGTTCGAGATCGATGTGCAGACGCCGGACATTGATGCCGTTGAATCAGCGTTTCACAGCCCCGAAGCACTGCCAAGGCGGCAGCGCGGAGGCGCGGGCCGGCCGCAGTGCGTGGCTCACCTCCGGCACGCCCGAGAGCGGCGGCGCCGAGCGTAAGGGTGGCGCGATCAAAAACCGTCGACTTCGACGACCGCTTCGGCAAAGGCCTTCGGGGCTTCCTGCGGCACGTTGTGGCCGATGCCCTTCAGGGTCCGGTGGGCGTACGGGCCGGTGAAGTGGCTGCGATAACTGGTGCCACCCCCAGGAGGAGTGAAGGGATCCAACTCACCGTCAAGGGTCATCGTGGGCAGCGTGATGACGGGGCTCTGGGCAAGTCGTTCTTCGAGACGGTCGTATCGGGGGTCGCCCTTGGCCAGGCCAAGTCGCCAGCGATAGTTATGGATCACGATGGGGACCCAATCCGGATTGTCGAAGGCCGCCGCAGTGCGGTCGAACGTTGCGTCGTCGAAATGCCACGTCGGGGAGGCGTTCTTCCAGATCAGTTTCGCGAAATCATGCGTGTACTTCGCAAGGCCGAGCCGACCCCTTTCTGTGGCGAAATAGTACTGGTACCACCACGCCCACTCGGCCTCCGGCGGCAGCGGCTTCTTGTTGCGCTCGCGGTTGGTGATCAGGTAGCCGCTCACCGAGACCAGCGCCTTGCAGCGTTCGGGCCAGAGAGCCGCGACGATGTCAGCCGTCCGTGATCCCCAGTCGAAGCCGGCCAGGATCGCCTTCCCGATCTTCAGCGCATCCATCAGCGCGATGAGGTCGACAGCAAACACCGACTGCTGAGCATTCAGGAACGTCTTCCGCGAGAGGAAGCGCGTTGTGCCATGGCCGCGCAGATACGGGACGATCACTCGGTAACCCCGTGCGGCCAGCAAGGGCGCGACATCGACATAACTGTGAATGTCGTAGGGCCAGCCGTGCAGGAGAATGACCGCGGGACCCTTGGTGGGACCGGCCTCGGCGTACCCAATGTTAAGGACCCCGGCATTGATCTGCTTCAGTGAGCCGAAAGACGTGTTCCCCGGCTTGCCCACGGGGTGCACCGTCGACTTTTCCCGGTCGGGTGCCGAGGCCGATGTCGCCGTGAGCGCCGACAGCGAGGCTCCGGCTGTCCCTACGGCGAGAATCTTGGAAAACTTCCGCCTGTCGATGATCGTCACCTTTCCGTGAAGGCTTTTATACGCTCATGCATGACGAACGAGTGGCTAAATCTGACGTGGCGGGTGAATCAGTTTTTTGCCGACCGCGCGTTGACGTCATGTGTCGTCGGCATGAGTTCCGGATTCGGTTACATGAGCGCATCATCTGTGGTTCATCACTGAGCGACTGACGGGCTCGGCGGTACGGACTCGGCTATCCATCCGGCCCTGACCTCGGCACTCGCCTCGCCAGACGGTGTCGAAGGCCGCTTCTGCGGTGGCTTGCCGTTGCCCTGCGGCTTCCAGCCCAAAAGCTCGCTGCCGCTGGTCCGGCGCATCTGACCCGGACTCACGCGCGGGCTCATCCCGTACACCTGACGGCCCGGTTGAAGAGGCGAAGCCCCTACGGCGTCACTCCGGCGGAGGCGGTGCGCAAGAACTGGCCGACGCGGCGCGGGAGCTGGGCGAGGCCGCGCGGGATGTGCATGGGCAGGAGTACGCACTCATCAATGACCACGCACTCCTTCCCTTCACGTACGCCGACCGTCCGAGGTCCGCTGAGCGTGCTCGGTTGGCTTCCCGGCATCCACGCCATCCACTGGGGAGCCGCGCATCGTGAATCTGACCGCACCTTCACAAGGCTCTCCAGCGAACAGCTCCCGGTCGCTCCCCAGCCTCTTGAGCGACTGCCGGGGATAGTCGCTTCCCGCCCCATGTCGGTCCAGGCCGCGCTTCCTCCCGGGCCGTCCCTGGGCTGTGCGGGGGCTCCCGAGGAAGTCGCAGATCAGGGGGCGCCCAAGCTCGAGTGCGAAAATTCTCCCGCGCTTCTCGAATCTGGGTCCGCCGCCGTTGCCGGAACCCCGTCGCCGTGACCAATCCGGTGTTCCGGCTGTGAAGGGATCGCCGGCCCCGCTCGGACCTCACCATCCGATGACGCGTCAGGCGGTGGGCCGGCTTGGGCGTAGCGCAATTGCCGGGCCACCTGGCGAACTGCGCTCCCCGATCACCTGAGCTCGAAACGGAGCGCTGCCCGGAGCCTTCATTGCCGGACGCCGCCGTCCTGGACGAGGCGGCGCAGCGCCCCAAAGAGTGCTCCACGGACCAGTCACCAGCCTTCGTCAACGGTCTGCCGGCTCGACTCAAGGAGCTCAAGCCGCCCCTGCGGGCGCGACCGGGCTGTTTCCGGAAGTCACCGGTCTGCCCGTCAGCCGTCCGGGGGAGCTCTCCGGGACGGCCGACGGTCTGCGATCCGGTCGCCGAGAAGCCGTTGCGCTGCCTGCCTCACAGTGACAGCGCACGGGCATGGCCGACGCCGCCGCACGCGATCCAAACCCCTTACCTCGGGCCACACTTCCCAGTGGCGCGAACAAGGATGTCGCATATATTCCGTTTTGTGGACAGTTATGAAACTGAAGGTCCTTCAAGCGCTGGTTGGGACAGCCCTTAGGGGCGTCCCCTGCTGGGTCGGGCCGGCCCACGGAATCCGATCGCGGCAAGAGCGTGCGGCTTGCCACCTGGCTCCTGCCTGAGGGGAACGATGGCTGACGAGACGTTCACGACGCCGGATGAAGGGTGGAGCGGCGAAGGGTGTCCGGCGAGTGCGTTTGCCCGGCGGTCGTTTCTTCACGGTGCTGCCGCGAGCCTGGCCGGAGCGGCCGGCGCGGTGGCCTTGGGCAGCGGTGCGGCGTACGCCGACTCAGTGGCTGTTCCCAAGATGGGACCGGCATCTCGTGTGATCCCCTTCCATGGCTATCACCAGGCAGGCATCGCCACTCTGCCCCAGCAGGACGCGATTTTCGTCTCGTTCGACGTGACCGCCTCGAGCCGAGCAAAACTCACCGACCTGTTCCGCACGCTGACCTCGCGAGCCCGTTTCCTCACGGCGGGCGGCAGACCACCGAAGGCGTCCCCGACCGCACCGCCGACGGACAACGGCATCCTGGGGCCCACGGTCGTGGCGGATGGTCTCACCCTGACGGTCGGAGTGGGCGCATCCCTCTTCGACGACCGCTACGGACTCAAGCCGCGCAAGCCGCTCCAGCTCGTCACGATGACTCCCTTCCGCCATGACGACCTGGACCCCGCGCTGAGCCAGGGGGACCTGCTCATCCAGATCTGCGCTGATCACCGCGACACGACGGTGCACGCACTGCTCGACATCCTGACCCACACCAAGTCCGCGATGAAGCTGCGCTGGCGCATCGACGGCCAGCGCAATCCGGAGCGTCCGGTCGGTGTCCGGCGCGACTGGTTCGGCTTCAAGGACGGCATCTCCAACCCATCCGTCTCCGACGACGCCCAGATGAATCAGGTGGTCTGGGTCCAGCCGAAGAGCGCCGAACCGGCCTGGGCCGCGGGTGGCACGTACCAGGTGGTGCGTATCGTGCACTTCTTTATCGAGGCATGGCAGAAGGTGCCCGTTGCCCAACAGGAGCGGATCTTCGGCCGCCGCAAGGCAAGTGGCGCACCCATGTACGGCGTGGGCGAGAATGCCCCGGAACTTTTCGACCCCGTCTACACCAACGACCCGCAGGGCCTGATCACCCCGCTGAACTCTCACATCCGTCTTGCCAATCCCCAGACTCCGCAGACCGCGGCGACGAGCACCATCCTGCGTCGCAGTTACGACTACGACCGGAGCCCCAACCTGCCGGAACTCGACATGGGGCATGCGTTCGTCTGCTTCCAGCAAGGACTCAAGACCTACATTGCCATGCAGACCCGGCTGGAAGGCGAAGCACTGGTGCCGTTCATCAGCCCACGGGGCGGGGGCTACTTCTTCGCACTTCCGGGCGTCCAGGACGAGAAGGACTACTACGCACGCCGGCTCCTGACCTGACCTCACCCGATCCCGCCGCCGGGCGGCCGTCGGCGGGATGCCACCCGGTTCCGGACCGAACCATCGCACTGCGCACAGGAGGCGAGATGTTCTCTGCCCTGCGGACCCGAGCCGGCAGCGGCCGCCGGCGACCCGGCAGGACGCTCCGGTCGGCACTCGCCGTGGGCATGGGGATCCTGCTGATCTCCTGTACGCCCACCCCCTCGGTCAAGAAGGAATCGGCTCCCGCGCCGATTGCGCCACCTGCGCCCGTTGCCGGCGCCAGTGGCCGTGTGTACGTCACGAACCAGCAGGACAACACACTCTCGGTGATCGACGCCCGAACCTACAAGGTCGTCGCAACCGTGCCGGCCGGCGTGGCGCCGGGAGGCCTCGCGGTCACCAAGGACGGCACGCACGTGTACATCGCCAACAGCGGCTCTGCCCGGGTCTCGGTCCTCGACACCCGGAGCAACAAGATCGTCAGAACCGTGCCGGTCGGGAAGGGCCCCACCGGTGTCGGCCTCAGCCCCGATGGCAGGTCCCTCTATGTCACCAACGGCAGGTCCAACACCGTCTCGCTGATCGACACCCGAACCAATCGGGTGGCCGCGACCATCCCGGTCGGAAAATCTCCGGTGAACGTGGCGTTCAGTCGTGACGGTGGCAGGGTCTACGTGGCGAACTCCGGGTCGGGCAACCTGTCGGTCATCGACACCCGCACGCGCCGGGTCGCGCGGCAACTCCCCGCGGGGCGCTCCCCGGTGGGCGTAGCCCTCACCCCGGACGGCGAGTCGGCCTACGTCGCCGACGAAGTGGGCAAGCAGGTCCTCGCCGTCGCAATCCGTACCGGCAAGGCGACTGCCGTACAGGTGGGCGAGGGTCCCTTTGACGTGGCTATGGGGCCGGACGGCCGCTTCGCCTACTCCGCCGATCTCGGCCCGGGCAACGTATCCGTGATCGACACCGGCAAGAACCGCGTCTCGGCAACCATCGCCCTGGGCCCTCCCGGCACCGACCCGTTCAACCTGGAAGTCACCAGCCGAGCTGTCTACGTCACGAACCAGGGAGCGGGCACCCTCACGGTCATCGACCCGGCATCCCGCAAGGTCGTCGCCACTGTCACCATCGGCGCCGGCCCCTACGGCGTCGCCGTGAGCTGAGCCGGCCAAGGGCCTGCAGGGTCTTCGCAGAGTCACGCAGTCACGCGAACCAGCCAAGGCTTCAGGATGCAAGCGCTGGTCTCGCTCGTCAGCCCGCTGCGCATGGGAGGATCCTGCCGGGCGCGAGGGCTTCGGGCATCGAGGCCGGGTAGGGAGTGGACTGCGGTTCGAAGGAGATCTTCGGCGGCACCTTGAACCACTGCGGGTTGTTGCGGCGCGTGCTGACCCGCGCGACGTTCAGCAGGTGCGCGGCCGAGACGTTGTTGGACACCGACGTGTGGGTCGCGATCCACTGCACGCAGTGCTCCGGCGCGCCGGCCGTGACGGCCGCGTCCCGTACGATCCGGGCCGCCTTCATGCTGCACCGCTGGGCGGAGGGGGGAAGGCGAACGCGATGGGGCTGCGGGTCTTCAGCGCCATCCGGGCCTTGAAGACGGTGGTGGAGGTCGGGTTGGTGACGGGCGTGATCGCGCAGAGCACACCGACCGGCTCGGCCACCTCGATCATGTCCTCGATGTCGTCGCGGGCGATGACGCCGAGCGTCCTCTTCGGACAGGCTGGGGGAGCCGTTCGGACAAGGGGTCGGCCCCAGGGTTCTTCGCGGCGTGACCTGCGCCGCTCGAGTGGCCGGTTCAGGACGATTCAGTGCGCGGTCGGCTGCGCAGGGCGGCAGTCGTCGATGTCAAACCCGAGCCTGCTGACCACACCGACGACGCCTTCCAAACGCCACGTCGACCGAACGGCCAGAGGGACGTCACTACGGTGGTGAAGGCGTCCCTCCAGCACGACCATGCCGTCCCGGACGGATACGGCGACGGCGCCGGGTGACAGGCCCAGCGCGCTGACCAGGACCTCCTCCACCACCTGCTGACGGATCTCCTCGTCCGTACGCAGGAAGACCCGCAGCAGGTCGCGGCGGGTGGCGATACCGATGAGGCGGTCCTCCTCATCCACCACGGGCAGACGGTCGACGTCCTGACGTTCCATCAGCCGTGCGGCATCCGAAACACGTTGCTCCGGATGGATGGTGACCGCCGGGGTCGTCATCAGCTCTCCCGCGGTCGTGGCCGCAGAGCCGTGCGCGAGATCGGCGCAGGAGACCACCCCGACCACCTTGTCATCGTGGTCGACGACCGGCAGTGCGCGGATACGGTGCCGATCCAGCAACCGCACCACGTCGTCCAAGGGCGTCTGCCGGCTTGCGCAGACGACCTCGCTGGTCATGACGTCGCCGACGGCGCGCCTCTTCATGGCGCTTCCCTCCTTCACGGTGCGAGCGGGAGGCGGGCAGGCCATGCTCCCCGCTGGGTGACAGTGCCTCTACCTCGCGGCACCTGCCGGCCGCCTCGCCGCCCCTTCAGCCTCGCAGCCACCCTGCGCCGCGGTGCAGGGCCCAGACGTACCTGGTAGAGGACCGACCCGCCTCGCACCGGAGGGCCGGGAGACTCTAATCGCGCCCGTTGATGGCCTGGCCACCACGCCACGGTGGGGGAGTGGCCGACCTGCGGGCCGCCTCCTTGCGGTGCAGGACCCGAGTCATCTGGCAGCGGATGCGGTCCTGCAACCGGTCCGCCAGTTCACGTGCCGTCGCCTCCTGGGCGTGCACGACCACAAGGGTGTTCCCCACGACGAGCTCGACCCCGGCAGACCAGGACTGCTCGACGTGGTGCGCCGCTGCCTTCGCAATCCTCACCTCGCCGCTGACGTCTGGAACTCCGGGCCGGTTGAAAGCCGTGTCGACCTTGGACCGAACGTACGCGAGTGCCTCTTCGTCCACATCGCCTTCCGCTCGCACCTGCACTGCGACGGTGGAGGTGACGTGGGTGCCGGTGTCCTTCGCAGTCATCTGCTCCGCTCCTTCGATCGTTGGGCAGCGGCTTCAGACTTCTGCGAGGACCGGCGTGGGCCCAGGGCTGTCAGGCCCCAGGAACGGGGCCATAGGGCCTCCCCCTACAGGGCCGCCGGACTCGCCCTTCGGCAGTGTGGGTCCCACCGGCTGCCGGGAGCCGCCAGGGGGCGTGGTCCTCGACGTGGACATGTCCGGTCCGCCAGTTCGTCCCCGCACGGCACCACTGCTTCTGGCTGCGGGAGACTCTGTGGAAACAGGGCCGACCGGCCCTGGCCCTTCGGCCCGGACCCGGAAAAGATCCTGGTACGGAGACCGATACGGTCCAAGTGGACATCGACGAGTAACGCGGAACCAGGGAGCAAGTGATGGCGGACAGCAAGCAGCCCGGCCCGGACAACCCGATCCGGGTCTTCCTGCTGGACGACCACGAGGTGGTACGACGTGGAGTGCGCGACCTGCTGGACGACGAGCCGGACATCGATGTGATCGGCGAGGCCGGCACCGTGGAGCAGGCCCTGGTGCGCGTCCCCGCACTGCGCCCGCAGGTGGCGGTCCTGGACGTCCGGCTGCCCGACGGTGAGGGCGTGACCGTATGCCGGGAGCTGCGCTCGCGCATGCCGGAGCTGGCCTGCCTGATGCTGACCTCCTTCGACGACGAGGAGGCGCTGCTGGACTCGATCATGGCGGGCGCGTCCGGATACGTTCTGAAGCAGATCCAAGGATCAGACCTGGTGTCCGCAGTACGCACCGTGGCCCGCGGCCAGTCCCTGCTGGATCCGAGCGCCACCACCAGGCTGATGGCCCGTCTTCGGGGCGGGCAGCAGCAGGAACAAGAGCCGGACGCCCTGCTCGGTCTGACCGAGCGGGAGCGGGAGATCCTCGCCCTGATCGGCGAGGGCCTCACCAACCGTCAGATCGGCCAGCGGCTGTACCTCGCCGAGAAGACGGTGAAGAACCACATCTCCCGCCTGCTCGCCAAGCTCGGCGTGGAGCGCCGTATCCAGGCCGCGGTCATAGCCACCCAGGTCCAGGACCGGCAGAGGCAGGAAGGGCGCTGAAGTCCCGGGTCCGGAAGGACCTGTGATCGCCGCTGCCCGCACCGCCTGGCAGGCCTTCCTCCCCCAGCAATGAGTCCGATCTCATACCGCTCTCATACCGCCGTCTGCCGCGGGCCGAAAACGTGGCCCCGACGAGGACGATCGGCGGTCGGCAGGGTGAGGGGCTTTGGAACAATCGCTGGCGAGAGGCCCCGAGGGTGCCCAGGTCCGGCTGCCGCAGTTGCGGCTGGATGAGCTGCTGGAGGAGTTGCAGGCGCGCCTGGACGCGGCCCGTGGCACCGCGACCGCGTGCACAGCCTGCTGGAAGCGGTCCTCTCGGTCGGCCGTGAGCTCGACCTGGAGCAGGCGCCGCGCAGCTTACGGGACACCCGACCAGCGGCCCGTCCTCGACGACCCGAGGAGCTGCGCCGCGGCGGCGTCCCCGACGGCTCCATGGGGCCCAAGGCCGAGGCAGCGGCCCGGTTCGTCGAGCGCACCGGAGGCCTGGTCGCGATCAGTGCTCTGGACGCGGCGTACGAGATCGTTCACGGCAGGTCGAGCACGCTGATCCGCCCGAACCTCACGGGCGGCTGACGTGCGACCGGAGTCAGCCGGGCCGGGCGTCGAGCCACCGACGGTAGGCGGCAACCGCCGTCGGCAGCGTCGGGAAGATGAGATCCGTCCCGACCGAGCCCGCGAGACCGTACGCCTCCAGGTCGTCCAGCAGGTCCTGCTTGACCCGGGCGAGGGCGAACACGATGCCGCGGCCGCTCAGTTCGCGGCGCAGTTCGTCGACCGCGTCGAGGGCGGTGATGTCGACCTCCACGTTCGCCTCGGTGTTGAGGACGAACCAGTGGACGGGAACGGTCTGTTGGGCGACCGCGGCCAGCGCACGGCGCCGGAAGTCCTCCGCGTTGGCGAAGAACAGCGGCGAGTCGTAGCGGTAGACCAGCAGACCCGGGATCGTACGGGCCTGAGGGTAGTCGTCCACGTCGTGCATGCCCGCCATGCCGGGCACCAGCCCCTCCACCGCGTCGTGCGGGCGGGCCACCCGGGTCAGCAACTCGGCCACCGACAGGCCCACAGCCACGATCACGCCGTACAGGATGTCCAGGGCGAGCACCCCGGCCAGGCAGCCGAGCGCGAGCAGCAGTTCGCGGCGGCGAAAGGACGCCAGGCGGCGGAAGCCCGCGAGGTCGATCATCCGCACGGCGGCGTAGACGACGAGCGCGCCCAGCACGGCGGCGGGGGTGCGGGTCAGCAGGGGACTGAGGAAGAGCAGGACGGCCAGCACCGCCGCCCCGGCGACCAAGGAGTACGCCTGGCTGCGGGCGCCTGCCGAGGAGGCGAGGGCGGTGCGGCTGGCGCTGCTGCTCACCGGGAAGCCGTGCAGGGCAGCGGCACCCAGGTTGGCCGCGCCCAGGGCGAGGAACTCCTGGTTGGCGTCGAGCCCGGGCCCATCTGCCTCGCGGTCGGTGAACGCTCGCGCGGTGAGGATGAAGTCGGTGTACGCGACCAGGAGCACACCGAGTGCGGGCAGCACCAGGTGCGGCAGCTCGCTCAGGTCGGGCAGGGCGAGGTCCGGCAGCCCTGAGGGGACCTTCCCGATCACCTTGATGCCGTACCGGTCGTCGAGGTCGAAGGCCACCACGGCCGCCGTACCGAGGACCATGGTGAGCAGCGGCCCGGGCAGCACACGGACGTAACGGGCCACCAGGAAGAGGAAGGCGAGCGCTGCGGCCGAGAAGACGACGGTGTACGGGTGCGCCTCGTCCAGATGGGTGACGAACGACCACAGTTGGGGGAAGAACTCGGAGCTGGTCGTCCTCACCCCGGTGAGTTTGGGAACCTGGTCCACCATCATGATCAGGGCCACGCCCGCGAGGTAGCCGATCAGGACGGGACGGGAGAGCAGGTCCGCGAGAAAGCCCAGCCGCACCGTCCGCGCCACGAGGCACAACAGCCCGACCGTGGCCGCGAGGCCGGCCGCCAGCGAGGCGTAGCGCCCGGAGTTCCCCGCGGCGAGCGGGCCGACCACGGCGGCCGTCATGATGGCGGTCGTCGACTCGGGACCGACCGACAGCAGGCGCGAGGAACCGAACAGCGTGTACAGCGCCAGGGCCGGCAGGATCGCCCACAGCCCGGCGACCGGCGGCAGCCCGGCCACACCCGCGTACGCCATGACCTGCGGCACGAGGTAGGCCGCCACGGTCACTCCGGCCAGCAGGTCGCCCTTCAGCCACGCACGCCGATAGCCGAGAAGCGCGGCGAGTCCGGGCACCAGGCGGTGCCACCCGGGAATGTGCCCGTCCGAGCCGTCGGTCATGAGCCGCCCTTCGCCTTCAGGATCCACCGGAGCGCCGCCATCCTTCCAGCTGGGGCGCGGTCCACGAGATGCCGACAGGGCCCCACGCGTACCGTGCACAACACGTACGCCCCAACAGGCCCCGTAGAAAGGGACCTTCAGCCCAACGGCCGCAGACCTTCGGCATCCGGCGGCGCGCGGCGCCCGCGACAAGAGTGAGGAGCGTCAGGACAACGACCAGACATCCCCGAAGGGATCACCGCCATGGCCGTGCACGAGCACCCTCACCGGAGCCCGGGCTCCTACCTGTCCTACCGCAGGAACCGCACCGGCTCCGCGATCGCCGCGTCGGCACGCACCGACACCCACGCCGTGGGGGCCTACGCCCTGGCGTCCCTGCGTCTGCTCACCGGTTTCGTCTTCCTGTGGGCGTTCCTGGACAAGACTTTCGGCTTCGGCTACGCGACCGCGTCCGGCAAGGGCTGGATCGACGGCGGGTCGCCGACGAGGGGCTTCCTCGGTTCCGTTGCCGCCGGGCCGATGGAGTCGACGTTCCACTCGTGGGCCGGTGACGCCTGGGCGGACCGGCTGTTCATGCTGGGCCTGCTCGGCATCGGCGTGGCCCTCATGGCCGGTGTGGCTCTGCGGCCGGCGGCGGTGGCGGGCACGGCGATGATGGCGTTGATGTGGATCGCCGAGTGGCCGCCGGCGAAGCACCTGTCGGACGGGTCGCCGAGCATGTCGACGAATCCCTTCGCCGACTACCACGTCATCTACGCGGTGGCACTGATCGCCGTGGCGGCCGCGGGCGCGGGTGCCATCTGGGGCCTGGGCCGGCTGTGGGCGCGGCTCCCGATCGTCCGCGACCACACCTGGCTGCGCTGAAAGCCCACCGCGCGACGGCCGCTTGTTCGGGGACCGTCGCACCAAGCACAGCACGGCCCCATCGGCCCGCTGAAGGACCAGTGGCCGCTGCCCCGAAAGCCCCCCTGAACACGACGCTGGAATCGGGTCCCTTCGGGTCCCCGATTCAGGAGGTGGAGATCATGTCCCGCACCATTACCGTAGGTCTCGACGGCTCGCCCGAGAGCCGGGCTGCCGCCGAATGGGCTGCCCGCGAGGCGAAGTTGCGCGGACTACCGGTGAGGCTCGTCCAGGTCTGGGAGCCGGTACCGGAGCCCATGGCCCAGGCCCCGCTCCTCGGCGTCGAGACACATCAGCACTGGACCGAGAGGGTGCCGCGCCAGGCCGCCGAAGGGCTACGGCTGCGCCACCCCGGCGTCGAGGTGACCAACGAACACGTCACCGGACGGCCCGCCGAGGCCCTGGCCCGCGCCGCGCAGGACGCCGAACTGCTCGTCCTCGGCTCTCGCGGCCTGGGCGGACTCGGCGGGTTCCTGGTCGGCTCGGTCGGCCTCGCAGTCGTGGCGTCCACCGAGCGACCCGTCGTCCTGGTCCGCGCCGGAGAGCAGGCCGCCGACGAGCACGAGATGGACAAGGCCGGTATCCCGTCCACCGCCGCGCCCTTCCGCCCCGTCGTCCTCGGACTCGACGTCGGCAGCCCCGACGAGGCGCTGATCGGGTTCGCCTTCGACGCCGCCACGCGCCGGAACGTGCCGCTGCGCGTCGTGCACGGCTGGAACCCGCCGCCCTACTACGCCTACGGCATGGCCCTGGAGGCCGCGGTCCAGCGGGAGTTGGCGGAGGTCGACTCCACCGTCCTGACCGAGGAACTGCGCCCCTGGCGGCAGAAGTTCCCCGACGTCGAGGTCGTGGCGGAGTCCCGCTGCGGCAGCCCGTCCAACCTCCTGATCCACGCCTCTCGAGAGGCCTCTCTGGTCGTCGTCGGCCGACGCATCCGCCGCTCTTCCGTCGGCGCCCACATCGGCACCGTCACCCACGCCGTCCTGCATCACGCCACCGCCCCGGTCGCCGTCGTCGCACACGACTGACGCGCCACTGCAGAAAGGGAGATAGAGACCATGAAGGCAGCAGTCGTACGAGCCTTCGGCGAGCCCCTGGTCATCGAGGAGCGCCCCGACCCCACCGTGTACAAGGAAGGCGCCTACCCACTGAAACCCGGTGACTGGGGAGGATCGCAGGTGCTCGACCTGGCCCGGCCCAGGGCGGGTTCGTCGAGACCACCTTTCCCGAGGTCGGCCACTACTCCTTCGTCGACCACGACATGCGTCACGCCGAAGCCGGGGCCATGGGCATGGTGGAGGTGAGCGGCTGATGGACACCGTCGGCCTGTGGTCCCTGGTGCGGTTCGTGCACGTGGCCGGCGCCGCCCTGTGGGTCGGCGGCCAACTGGCCCTGTCCCTGGTGATCCTGCCGCTGGCCCGCCACCTGCTCGCACCGGAGGCCAAGGACCGCTTCACCGCCGCGGCGGGGCGCCGGTTCGGCCTGCTGACCGGGGCGGTGTTCCTGCCGGCCCAGCTGGCCACCGGTTGGGCCATGGCCTGGCACAAGGGCGTCACCTGGGCCTCGCTCGCCGAACCCGGCTACGGCCGTACCTTGGCGGCCAAACTCGCCCTCTTCGTGGTGGCGATGCTCGCCGCGGGCGGCCACGGCATCGCCCACGCCAAGGGCCACTCCGAACTTGCCCGGATCCTCGCGGTCGCCTCCCTCGTCGCCTCGCTCGGCGTCGTCCTGCTGGCCACCGCCCTGCCCGCCACCTGACCCGTGGCCACGACGAAGAGAAGAGGAGACATCATGCGTACCCAAGCCCCGCTGGACGCCGCCACCGTGGAGTCGCTCCTGACGGCGGCCGTGGCAGCCCCGTCGATCCACAACACACAGCCCTGGCGCTTCCGCCTGGATCCCGACAGCCAGGCATTGGAGGTCCGTTCGGCGCCGGAGCGAACACTGCCGCTGACCGACCCGATGCACCGCGCCCAGTATCTGTCCGCAGGCGCCGCGGTCTTCAACCTCCGGCTCGCCGCCGTCCACCAGGGCTGGCGACCGGAGGTGAGACTGCTGCCGCATCCGCACGAACCAGGGCTGCTGGCCACCGTACGACTGACCGGTCGACTCGGCGCGGACGACCAGCCGTCGGACCCTGGCCTCTATGAGGCCATCGCGCGGCGGCACACCAGCCGGATGCCGTTCACCGGCCGACCGGTGCCTGAGCCGATCGTGGCGGAGATGACGGCGGCCGCGTGCGCCGCCGGCGCACGCCTGCATGTGCCGGACATCGCCGGAACACGGCGGCTGCTGCGTGTGACCGCCGCGGCCGAGGCACGCAACCACGCTCACCCGGAGCGCACCGCCGAAACCCGAACCTGGATCACCGCCCCGGGAGCAGGCACCCGCTACGGGATACCCGTCACCGCCCTCGGCCCGCCCGACGCGGCCGCGCGGATGCCGGTGCGGGACTTCACCGGTGCGCTGCCCGCCCTCAGCCTGCCCGCCCTCTGGTTCGAACGCCACGTTCAGGTGGCCCTGCTGTGGACGTCCCACGACCGGCGGGAGGATTGGCTGCGGGCGGGCCAGGCCCTGCAGTACGTCCTGCTCACGGCCACCGCCCACGGGCTGCGCACGTCACTCCTGCACCAGGCCATGGAATGGCCCGACCTGCGGGTGGCGACGGCCCTCCCGGGACACAAGCGGTGTCATCCGCACTTGCTGATCAGATTCGGCTACGGACCGGACGGCGGCCGCACCCCGCGAGCGCCCGGACACTGCGCTGTTCGTCCCGCAGTACCGCCCGCAACCGCTACCGAAACGAGCTGAGGACGCGGTCTTTTCCGGCGCCGTCCAAGGAACACGGCGGACAGGGCGCACCTGTCCGCCGCGAAGACGGCCCGTCAGCCTGCGCCGCAGGCAGCCCCGAGCTCGCGCCGGGTGACGAGCTCCGCCTCGATCCGTATGAACATGGTGTCCGCTGGTGCTACCCAGGGGCGCGGACTGTCCGTGACAGCCGTTTCGTGCTCCGCCGCCGGACTGTTCAGACCGTGGCGCTACCGGTGATGATCACAGCCATGGGTCCGCGGGAAGCATCCGGGCGGACACCGGTGCGGGACTCATCGGTGCGCTACCCGCGCCACGGCTGTCCGCCCTGCGCCTCGAACGCCAGACGGCCTGCTGTGGACGTCCCACGACCCGGTTCCCTGACAGGGCCGCAGCCGGCGGTCGGTCATATGGGTACCGGGCCGACGGAGTGACTCCGCGCCGTCGGCACGCGCCTGTGTCCGCGCGGCCGGAGTCAGAGCCCGTGGTCGCTGCGGGCGGCGCCTCACTGCGTGCCAAGCGCTCCCCTGAGCTCGCGTCCGGTGACCATCTCGGACTCGATCCGTACGAACACCGCGTCCCGCAGAGGCATCCAGGAGCTGGGGCCGGTCTGCGACAGCCGCTCGTGCTCAGCGGGATCGGTCAACACGGTGGCCCGTCCGGTGACGACCACGCTCCAGCCGGACCGGGTTGCCGCGTCGAACTCGTCCGCCTCGAAGGCGACTACGACGCCCTCGATGGCGTGTACGAGGTCCGATTCGGGCGATGTGCACAGCAGGACGGAGGCGTCCGTGTCCAGGGAGAAGTTGATGGGGAGGACCGCGGGCAGTGCCTGTCGGGTGTAGACCACACGGCCGACCGGCACCTTGGCCAGGAGGCGCAGGCACTCCTGCCGGTCGAGGGTGCGAAAGGCGTCGTTCGGGGACATCAGGTCATCGTTCCCGTGGGCGCCGGGAAGGGGGTAGGGCCGGTCGGCCCTCTTTTGTTGTGTCCCGGCAGGAGCGGGGTGCAGCCGCGCGGGCGATCCGGGGCACGGATCCACGGAGGTGCGGGCGGTCGGATCTGACCTTGAGGGCCCTTTGCCCGGCCGTAGGGACCCATGGCCCATCTCGCTCGGCCGCCCGGATGCGGACAGTGGCTGCGAGGCGTCCGATCTGTGGGGCAGCGAACCTGTGGTTCCCGTGCGCCCCCCGCGCCACCGAACCAACGTGAGAGGGAAGGGACGGACAACATGAACCAGCCGACGACGGAGAGCGAGAGGCCGGTCTCGGGTGCGCCGGTGCCCGGCCAGGCATGGCTGATGCTGGCCCTGGCCACCATCGGTTTCGCCGTCAACTTCTGGGCATGGGCGCTGCTCAGCCCGCTCGGTCCGCGCTTCAAGGACTCCCTCGACCTCTCTTCGTTCCAACAGTCGCTGCTGGTGGCGGTGCCGGTCGTGGTCGGCTCCTGGGCCGCATCCCGGTCGGCGCTCTGACCGACCGGTTCGGTGGCCGGGTCATGTTCCCGATCGTGTCGGCGGCCACCATCGTGCCGGTCCTCTACCTCGGCCTGGCCGGACACACCTCCCTCGCCGCCCTGCTGGTCGGCGGACTCTTCCTCGGCATCGGCGGCACCGCCTTCGCCGTCGGCGTGCCCTTCGTCAACGCCTGGTTCCCGCCCGAGCGGCGCGGCATGGCCATCGGTGTCTTCGGAGCCGGCATGGGCGGAACCGCGATCAGCGCCCTGACCACCGTGAAGCTGGTCGACGCGCACAGCATGTCGACACCCTTCCTGATCACCGCCGCGGTGCTTGCCGTGTATGCCGTGGCCGCGGCGCTGCTGCTGCGCGACGCGCCCGGACGCACGGTGCCGACCGAGCCGCTGGGGCGCCGCCTGGCCGCCACCGCCCGGCTGGGCATCACCTGGCAGGCGTCCGCGCTGTACGCGGTGGCCTTCGGCGGCTACGTCGCCTTCTCCGTCTACCTGCCGACCTACCTCAAGACCGGCTACGGCCTGACCCAGGCGGACGCTGCGAACCGCATGGCTGGGTTCGTGCCGCTGGCCGTGGCGATGCGTCCGGTCGGCGGCTGGTTGTCCGACCGCATCGGCCCGGTCCGGGTGCTGGCCGCGTCGCTGACCGTGGTGGCCGCCGGGGCGGTGGTGCAGTCGTTCACCCCGTCGCTGTCCCCGGTGGGAACCATTGCCTTTCTGGCCATGGCCGGCGCGCTCGGCGCGGGCAGCGGGGCGACCTTCGCCCTGGTGGCCCTGCTGACCCCGGCGAACAAGGTCGGCTCGGTCACCGGCGTGGTCGGCGCCGCGGGCGGCCTGGGCGGCTTCGTGCCACCGCTGGTGATGGGCTCGCTGTACGGGGAGTACGGGTCGTATGCGGTCGGACTCGTCCTCCTCGCGGTTGTGGCCGCCGCGGCGCTGGGCTACACCCTCACCGGTGTCCGGGTCGCCGTCCAGGGCGGTGACCGGGCTCCGCGTGCCGGCCGTGGGCGGTACCACGGCGCGCACACCACGGTGTGAGAACGACGGATCGAACGGATTTCGAACGGGCAGGGAGATACACCGGTGTGCGAGTACTGCGGCTGCCAGTCCCTGGCGTCCATCGCCGAGCTGACCCGCGAGCACGATGAGGTCGTCCGCCTGATCAGCTACCTCCGTCCCGCCCACCAGGACGGAGACGTGGCCCGGATGGCAGAGCTCGCCCGCGAGATCGCGACCGTGCTCGGCCCCCACACGCAGGTCGAGGAGCACGGCCTGTTCCCGGCGATGGCCGGGGACTTCCCCGAGCAGATCGCCGCTCTGGAGGCCGAGCACCGCCGCATCGAGTCGGTTCTGGCCGAGGCCGCCGACGGCGCCACGCCCACTGACCTGGCCTGGGCCAACCGCCTGACGGAGGTGATGGCGATGCTGCGCAACCACATCCTCAAGGAACAGGACGGCGTCTTCCCGGCCGCGCTCGCCAACCTCGGCACCGAGGAGTGGGAAGCGGTCGAGAAGGTGCGGGCAGAGGCAGGCAGTGCCCTGTCCCGGCCGACTGCCTGACCGCTCACGTACGTTGGACTGTCGATCGCCCAGGCATGGCACGTCGGCTGAGTCGTACGCTTCCGTGTGGCACGGCGCCCGGGCTGGGACCGTCGGCGCCTGATCAGGGACATCCGGCCGCTGCCTGCACGGCTTCCTCGCGAGTTGACTGACGGTTACAGGCACCGGTCCTCACACCGGACCGGCCCGATGGGCCCTGTCCTCAGGGAAGTTCGGCCCTATTCGAGATCACGGTGCCACCGGCACGATCGATGTGCCGGTCGGATCCGCGTCACGGACCGCGGCTGTGACGGTGAGCGCCGTCCCTCTATGTGCCCGCAATGCAAAGGAGAGCCATGCTTTCGCCCGAGTCGGCCGCTGTCATTCGCGCCACCCTGCCCGCCGTCGGCGGGGCGCTGGACGAGATCACAGCGCGTTTCTACGGCACGATGTTCGCCGAGCAGCCCGAGCTGCTGGACGGGCTGTTCAACCGCGGCAACCAGGCCAGCGGCGAGCAGCGACGAGCCCTGGCCGGGTCCATCGCGTCCTTCGCCCAGGCGCTGCTGGCCGTCCCCGACACCCGCCCCGACGCGCTGCTTGCCCGGATCGCGCACAAGCACGCCGCACTCGGCGTCACCGAGGACCAGTACACGATCGTCCACAAGTACCTCTTCCGCGCCATCGGCGACGTGCTCGGCGAGGCCGTCACCCCGGAGGTGGCCGCCGCCTGGGACGAGGTGTACTGGCTGATGGCCGGCGCCCTCATCGCCCAGGAGGCCCGGCTCTACCAGGAAGCCCAGGTCGACCCCCGGAACCCATGGCGGCAATGGAACGTCGTGGAGCGGCGGGAGGAGAGCCCGGAGGTGGCATCCTTCCTGCTGCGCCCGGCCGACGACGGCCCCGTGCCTCCGGCCCGCGCCGGCCAGTACGTCAGCGTCAGGGTCCTCATGCCCGACGGCATCCACCAGACCCGCCAGTACAGCCTGTCCAACGCCCCCGGCGACCGGCTGCGGCGCATCACCGTCAAGCGGGTGGCAAGCGTTGCCGAGGCACCGGAGGGCGAGGTCTCCAACCAACTGCACCGCACCGTCCGGACCGGCGGCGAACTCACCCTGTCAGCCTCGTTCGGAGACGTGGTCCTCGACGACGCCGACACCCCGCTCGTGTTGGCATCCGCCGGCATCGGCTGCACTCCCATGGTCGCCATGCTCGAACACCTCGCGGCCACCGGCTCCGCCCGTCCGGTCCATGTCCTGCACGCCGACCGCACCCCGGCCGACCACGCCCTGCGTGCCGACACCCGCCATCTCGTGGAGCAACTGCCCGATGCGCGGGCAGAGTTCTGGTACGAACAGGACGCGGCTGAGGAACCCGGTTCCCGCACGGGCCTGATGGACCTCGACGGCCTTGACCTGCCCGCCGACGCCGACGTGTACCTGTGCGGCTCGCTCCCCTTCATGCGCGCCGTCCGCACCCAACTGCTCCAGGCCGGTATCCCCGCGCGCCGTATCCGCTACGAGGTCTTCGGCCCCGACCTGTGGCTGGCCCACGCCGAGGGCTGAAACGTCCGACCGCCGAGGCGGCAGGAAGCACACAATCAAGGCCCACAAGACTGGGAATCAGGGCTGGCGACGTTCGGCGACGCAGTGAGCTGCCCGCATCCGTGGTCGGATGCGGGCAGCACCGTTGAGACGGGGCCGGGTGGTCGCTGCGCTCAGCCTGCGCTCTGGCCGGAGCGCCGGATCGAGACCCTCGACCTGCTACGCAACCACATCCTCAAGGATTGGGACGACCCACTCGACGACGGTGCCACTCGGTTCGTTCGAAGACAGGCTGAACGTTCCGCCCATCTCCTCCGCGCGCCTGCAGAGGTTGGCCAGGCCGCTGCGGCGGGTGACCGCCGGGTCGATCCCGCGGCCGTTGTCGGCCACGCGCAGTTGCAGGGCGGCGCCGGTGACATCGACGCTGACGTCGACGGTGGTGGCGTGCGCGTGCCGAGCGGCGTTGGACAGGGCCTCGCCGAGCACGGCCAGCAACTGTTCGGCCTGTTCGGCGGACACGGCCGTGTCCAGCAACCCGGTCATGCGTAGAGCCGGGGCAAAGGCAAGCGATTCGGTGGCCCGTTCAGTGGCCGCCACCAGCTGGGCGCGCAGCCCGCTGCCGCGACGGGTCTGATCGTGCGCGTGCAGGCCGTAGATGGTGGAACGGATGATCTTGATGGTGTCATCCAGGTCGTTCACAACCCGCTGGATCCGCTCGCCGACCTGCGGCCGGTCGGCCACTCGGCCCAGCGTGGACTGCAGCGACAGCGCGCCGGCGAACAGCCGCTGGATGACCAGGTCATGCAGGTCTCGGGCAATCCTGTCACGGTCATTGAGCACAAGCATGTGCTCCGTGTCCCGCCGGTGCTCAGCGACGTCCAAGGCCAACGCAGCCTGGTTGCCGAACCCGGTGACCATGTCGACAACGGCGTCCGTGAAGAAAGCGCTGCCCGGTACGTTCGCCACCTGCAGCACCCCGCGGACGTGCTCCCGGGTGCCGAGCGGTACGAAGAACGCCGGCCCCAGCTCCACCACCGAGGCGCTGCCGCCCTCGGCGCGCGGGTCGGCGCTCACGGCATCACTGGCGATCCTCTCCCCGGACGTGAAGACCTTCGCAGCCAGCGCCGCGGCGGGCAGCATCAGCCCGCGGACCTCCTCGGCCAACGCTCCCGAGGCGGCCTCGATGACCAACTCGCCGCGGTCACCGACCGGCACCGCCAAGGTGACCAGGTCCGCACCGGCCATCTCCCGTACGGTGGCCGTGACAGACTCCAGCACCGCGGCGGGCTCCGCACCGGACAGCAGGCTACGCGTCAGCTCGTTGCTGGCCGCCAGCCACCGCTGTCGGCGGTCCGCATCCTCGTACAGCCGGGCGTTGTCGATCGCCACACCGGCCGCCGCGGCCAGGGTCCGCAGCACCGCCTCGTCGTCGGTGTCGAACTCCGCTCCGCTCTGCTTGTTGGTCAGGTACAGGTTGCCGAAGACCTGTTCGCGGACACGGATGGGGGCGCCGAGGAAGCTGGTCATCGGCGGATGCCCGGACGGGAAGCCGACGGACGCCGGATGCTGGGCCAGGTTCGCCAGGCGCAGCGGTTCCGGGTGACGGATGAGCTGCCCGAGGATGCCCTCGCCGCGCGGGTAGTGACCGATCCGGGCGATGGCCTTCTCGTCCATGCCGACCGTGACGAACTGCTTGATCGTGCCTTCCTCGCCCAGGACGCCGAGCGCCCCGTATCGGGCGTCGACCAGGGTGACCGCCGACTCCACGATGCGGTGCAGCACCACCTCCAGGTCCAGGTCGGAGCCGACCGCCAACACCGCTTCCAGCAACGTGTGGACCCGGTCCCGGGCCCCCCGAACCTGCGTCACCTGCTGCTGCAGGTCCTCCAGCAGTGCATCCAGCCGCAGCTGTGGAGACATCCCGGATGTCTCCACCTCACGCGAATCCTGCGCGCGCTCGTCCACCACAGCTCCCTTAACCGTCTCGCTGGCCCACCCCAAGGATGCCCGACGAGCCGAACCCGTTCGACGGCACCCTGGAGAGCAGCGAGGGCAGGTCTCAGGAAGGGTGAACAGATGGGCGATCGTCCCATGGCCGGGCCCGATGACCTCGGCTCTGACGTGGATCGGAGCCGTAGTTCAGGGCGCCCGGGCCGACGTCGCACAAGGGAGAGTCGGCGCACAGGAGCGCGGCTGCATCCGAGCCGCGCGCCCGGGCGGGGCCCGACTGCCGAACAACTTCTTCGCCACCTACGAGCGGCACGATCGCCCTGTCCCGGTGGTCGCGTAGGCCGGCGCCGTCGTCGCGGTGGGACGGACGCCGGTAGTCCGCGGATGACCTCCGACCCCACCTGATGGTGCGTCAGAAAGGTCGGCAATTGGTCAGCGTCAGTCCTTGGGAACCCGGGGGAAGCCGACCGGATGCGCGACTGCTTGTAGGGTAAGGAAACCGCCCTTGACCCGCAAAAATGCAGGCAGGGAGCTTAGACCCGGGAGCGCCTCGATGATGCGTACCATGTTCAAGTCCAAGATCCATCGTGCCACCGTGACTCAGGCCGACCTGCACTACGTCGGTTCCGTCACCGTGGATGCCGCGCTCATGGAGGCCGCGGACCTTCTGCCCGGCGAGCTCGTGCACATCGTCGACATCGACAACGGTGCCCGACTGGAGACGTACGTCATCGAGGGCGAACGCGGCTCCGGCGTCATCGGTATCAATGGCGCCGCCGCCCACCTCGTCCACCCCGGCGACCTCGTGATCCTGATCAGCTACGCGCAGGTCGACGACGCCGAGGCCCGCACGCTGACCCCGAGCATCGTCCACGTCGACGCGGACAACCGGATCGTCGCGCTCGGCGCCGACGCCTCCGCGCCTGTGCCGGGCGCCGCCACCGAGCGCAGCCCGTACGCCGTGCCCGCCACCAACTGACCGTTCCACTGCCAGGGAGTCCCCGTCATGGCTGAGAACACCGCGCTCGAATTCTTCGACGACCGGGAGAACGGCAATCTGCTCGGTCTCGTCGACGACGTGGCCGCCGGAGTCATCGCATATTTCGTGATGGACGGCGCCCCCGCGGCACTCGTCGCCGTGCACACCGTCGTCGAACCGGAGCACAGGGGCAAGGGCTACGCCGGAGCCCTGGTCCAGGAGTTCTACGCCATGGCGGACCGCGAGGGCGTGCCTGTCGTCCCGCTCTGCGCGTACGCGGCGAAGTGGGCCCAGAACCACGCCGACCGGGCCCCCGTGGCCCCGGCCGAGCTGGTGGAGCGGGCGAAGGAACAGCTGAAGACCCACCCGGAGCTGTCCTGATGCCCGGGACACTCGCGCTTCTGCACACCTCCCCGGTCCACGTCCCGGTCTTCGAGGCGCTGCGCGACACCGATCACCCCGGTCTCGCCCTGCGCCACCTCGTGTACGAGGATCTGCTCGCCCGAGCCCGGGATGCGGGGCCCGAAGCGGTGCAGGGGGAGATCCAGGCCCTGCTCGCGGGCGCCGTCGCCGAAGGCGCGAGCGCCGTGCTCTGTACCTGTTCGACGATCGGCGGGGTCGCCGAGTCCGCCGCGGCGGCGCTCGGCGTCCCTGTCCTGCGGGTCGACCGGCCGATGGCGGCGGACGCCGTCGGCCGCGGCCGCGTCGTGGTCCTCGCCGCGCTTGCGGACACCCTGGCACCGACCCTGGCCCTGCTGGCCGAGGAGGCGGGTGATCGGGCCGCGGACATCCGTACGGTGCTGGTCGAGGGGGCATGGGCGCGGTTCGAAGCCGGCGACCGTGACGGCTATCTGGAGCTGGTGGCCGCTGCCGCCGACCGGGTGGCGGACGCCGATGCGATCGTGCTGGCCCAGGCGTCCATGGCCGATGCCGTCACCCGGACGGTCACGCGGATCCCGGTCCTCTCCAGTCCCCGGCCCGGGCTCGCCGCCGCGGCCGCGGCGGCGCACTGACCCGCCGTACGGGTTCTCGTCCGGTGGCACGGAACCCGTACGTATGGTCTCGGCAGGCGCGGGCAGCTGCTCCGGGAGACGGTGGACGGGAGATCCACCCGCATTTTTGGAGCCCGAGATGACCAACCCGTATCCCGACCCCGTGCCGCCGGCGCCGACACCCGGACCTATGCCCGGACCGCCCTCGCCGCTGCCGGAGCCGACACCTGCCCCGCCGGTACCCGGTCCGGTGCCGCCCGGTCCGGTGCCGCCCGGTCCGTCGCCGGACCCGATTCCCCAGCCGCCGTCGCCCAACCCTGAACCGGTACCGGAGCCGGAGCCCACGCCCCACCCCGCCGGATGACGAGTCAGGGCCGGACGGCTACTCGGTGTGATGGGGGCCGATTCCGAGGAGGGAGTCGGCGTGTCCCGCCCCGCTCTCCTCGGCGATCGACTCCAGCGACTGGGCGTCACGCACCGGCGCGAATCGCACGGTCTCCTCGCCCGAGCTGTCGCTTCCGGCGCCGGCCGTGCTGAAACCGTATACGGCGGGCCTCGGCAGACTGTTGTACGACCAGGGGGTCGAGAAGTAGTACGCGCCGGTGTCGTACAGCACGACGAAGTCGCCCTCCCGCAGTTCCGGCAGTTCTCTGGCGTGCGCGACGACGTCCCCGGCGAAACAGCACGGTCCCGCGATGTCCTGGACCAGCGACGGACCGTCCTTGGGGCGCCCCTCGGCGTCGAACGCCCCGACCCGCAGCGGCCAGGACTCGGGCATGAAGACGGTACGGGTGGCGATCTGCGCGCCCGCGTGGGTGAGCGCGATACGCCGGGAGCCCGCGTCCTTCGTGTACTCCACCAGCGCCCCGATGAAGCCGTTCTTCGCGAGCAGTGACCGGCCGAACTCCGTGACCAGCCCGTACCGGCCGTCGAAGAGCCCCGGCGCCGCTGCGCGCAGCACCGCCACATAGGCGGAAAAAGTGGGCCGTACGGAGTCGTCCTCGAAGTTGACGGGCAGTCCGCCGCCGAGGTCGATGCTGGTGACCTGCCGGGCACCGAGGGTCTCGTTGATCTCCTCGGCGAGTCGGTACGTCTCCGCGACCCCGGTCGCGATCAGGTCCAACGAACAGCCCTGGGAGCCGACATGGGCGTGCAGGCGGGTCAGCCAGGAGTGTTCGGCGAATGCCCGGACGACACTCTCGCGCGCGCCGGGGTCGTGCAGTGCCACGCCGAACTTGGAAGTCGGTGTCGCAGTGCTCATCGCGCTGATGGAGCCCCCGCCCACCTGTGGGTTGATGCGCAGCCCGATGACGGAGACCGAACTCCGGGGCCGGAGCGAGTCGATGCGCCGCACCTCGTCGAGGCCGTCGGCATTGAGTGCCACACCGAGCGCGAGCGCCTGACGGATCTCGTCGCGCGTCTTGGCGGGGGAGTCGAGGACGATCGTCGAGGGTGCGAAACCGGCGTCGAGGGCGAGTCTCATCTCACCGGGGCTGGCGACCTCGCATCCCATGCCGCAGTCGGCGAGCAGTCTCAGCACGGGGACGAGGGACGCGGCCTTGGCGGCGAAGGTGTGCAGCACGGTGGCGGGCGTGTCGGTGAACGCGCCATGGAGGGCGGCGACCGAGTCGCGCACCCCGTCGGTGTCGATGAACCCGGCGACGGGCCGGCCCTCGCCGAGCAGCCCGGTGCCGACGGCGTGGCGGACCGCGGCGGCGACACGCGCGGAGGACGAAGGGCCCGGAGCGGGCGTGGTGAGAGGCATACGGCGAGAGTCGGTGATGGGGGCCCCACAGGTCTCTGTCGAGCAGAACAGGATCGGCGCCGGACCTTGGCCGCAGGGCCAACGACCGTACGAATCAGGGACAAACCTAGCCGCTCAGCCGGACGGCGAGGGTGATGAGCAGCCGGGTGTCGGGGTCGTCGAGATCGACGCCGTACCGCTCCCGGGCGCGGCGCAGCCGGTACCGCAGGGTGTTGGGGTGCAGGACGAGCTTCCGGGCGGCCCGGCCGACGTCGCCCGACGCGTCGAAGTAGGCGGCGAGTGAGCGGACCAGCTCGCCCCCGGTCGCCAGGTCGGACCGTACGAGGTCGTGCACCGGCCCGCTGCCCGCTTCCCAGACCGGCCGTACGGCGTCCAGGACCCGCAGGACGTCCAGGGAGGCACCGATTTCGGCCGCCCCGGCGTACCGCAGGGGCTCAGGCCCCCCGCCGTCCGCGGCGCGGTTGCGCAGCACCCGTACGACCAGCGCCGCCTCCTCGCAGGAGGCGGCGGCCCGCAGGGCGGTGGGCACGACGGGACCCGCCCCGACCCGGACCGGGGCGGAGCCGGGCATCGACACGGCGAGTGCGTCCAACTCACGTGCAAGACGCAGCACTTCCCTGTCCTCGCCGCGCTCGACGGGCAGCAGCACCAGCAGTCGGTCCCTCTCGCGCAGCACGCGCGCCGAGGGGTGGTACGAGGATGCCTGCAGGGCGAGTACATCCAGGACGCGGTCGGCCGACGCCCCTGCCGCGCCGTCGCGTTCGGCCACCAGGACCGCGCACGGCGCGTCCGGTGGCAGCCCCAGCGACCAGGCGTGGGTGCGCCGGTCCCCACGCCCGTACAGCAGGCCGCTCAGCGCATGGTTCCTCCGGCGCACGGCCCCGCTCTCGCGCAGCCGGTGCTGCACCAGGTGTGGGGCGGCGGCCTCCGCTCCGCGCCGCAGCGCATCCGCTGCTTGCGCGGAGAGCGCGCTCCCGTCCCTGGCCGCCCAGATGGAGCCGAGGACTTCGGAGCCGCTGCGGACCGCGATGATCAGACGCTCGGGGCTGTCGCCTTCGGCGGCCCGGTGGATGACGTCCCGGGAGGTCCACAGGGCACGGAGGATTCCGCTGCGCCGGAGTTCGGCGACCCGCCACTGGGGAACCCTGCCGCCGAGAATCGTGGACCGGCGGACCCCGTCGGCCTCGGGGCGGGTGGCGGAGTGGGCCAGCACCCGGAAGCGGGTGTCCTCGATGGTGATGGAGCCCCCGGTGTTCTCGGCGATGGCCGAGGCGAGGGCTGCCAGCCCGCCGGCTGAGGTGTCCCCCGTGGTGGCCGTCTCCCCGGTCCGGACCGCCTCGGCGTAGGAGAGCGCGGAACGCAGCAGGGTCGCGGTGTCGGTCCAGTCGGCCCAGGCCGCACGGGCGAGCAGGGCGATGCCCGACTCCTCGGCGGCGGCCAGTGCTTCGGGCGCCGCGGGAACCCCTTCCGTGTCGCGGAGCACGACGGCGCAGGCGCCGCGCCGGGCGGCCTCACGGACCGGGCCCGCCGCGGAGGCGGAGGAGGCCGGCGGGCCGACGGCCAGCACGATTCGCCGGTCGAGTGACTGTGCCTGCCCTTCGTCACCGACGGCCACACCGCGGACGCCGACGACGTGGTCGGCGGGCGCGAGCAACAGGCGGAGTGTGCCGCTGTCGTCGAAGGCCAGGATCTCGCGGAGCGTGACCCCGGAGTGCGGCTCCCGCCCCGGCTCGGGCACGTCGCGCCTCGTCATGGGAACCGAGCATACGAGCGACCGGCCGATGGCACGAGTACGCCCGGTGTCCGGTCGGCGAGGGGTGCCCGATTCGGGCTCCATGAGCGGCGATTGACCGGATTCGATCACCGAGCGCTCGGTTTCCGGGTCTTGTTCCGTGCTCCTTCCACCCCTAGGTTAAGCGTCAACCTAAGTCGATTTAATTCGCTGATTAGCAGCTGAGCGCACGCCGTTGCGCGTCCGCTCGACGTCGGAGCCCCTCAAGGAGTTGTACATGCGCATACGCCCGGCCACGCGCCGAACCACCGGATCGGTGGCGGCGCTTGCCGTTGCCGGCCTGCTCGCAGCGACCGCTGCCGCTGCCGCCCCCGCGGCGGCCGCCCCGACCGGGGGCGACGGCAAGGGCAGCCATCGCGTGGAGTACTTCCCGGAACCGGGAGGCGCCGGGAAGACCGTCGAGGTCCCGGCCACCGCACCCAGGAAGAGCGGCCGGAAAGCGGGCGAGTCCCAGAACGCCGCCGAGGCCGCTTTGGACGGTGCGGTCGGCAGGCAGCAAGTGACCGGCTCGACCGACGACCGGCTCGACGTCGTGATCATCGGTGACGGCTACACGGCCGACCAGCAGGCCGATTTCCACGCGGATGCCACGGCCAAGTGGGCCGACATCACCGCCGTCGAGCCGTACCGGAGCTACCGGGAGCTGTTCAACGTCTGGACCGTCGACGCCGTCTCCAACGAGTCCGGCATCAGCGGCGACCCCGGCGCCGGCATCGTCAAGGACACCGCGCTCTCCAGCTACTTCTGGTGCGGGGACATCGAGCGCCTCGTCTGTGCCGACATCGACAAGGTGGCCTCTTACGCGGCCGAGGCGCCCGCCGCCGACCTCGTCGTCGTCATCGCCAACTCCACCAAGTACGGCGGCGCGGGCTACTCCGGTCTGCAGGCCGAGGGCTACCCCTTCGGGGGCGTATCCACGCTCTCCTCCGACAACTCCAAGTCGAGCATGATCGCCGTTCATGAGATCGGCCACTCGGTGGGCCTCCTGGACGACGAGTACACGTACCCCTCGTACGGCACCTGGACCGGCGGCGAGACCGACGGACCCAACTCCACCACATACACCCCCGCGCAGCTCGCCGAGAGGCGCGCCAAGTGGTACCGCTGGCTGGGCGAGAGCGACCCGACGGGTTCGACGGTCGGCACGTACGAAGGCAGCGCCTACTATCCGCTCGGCATCTACCGGCCGACCTCGACCTCGCTCATGCGTGAGCTGTCCAGCACCGAGTTCAACCTGCCGGGACGCGAGGCGATGATCGCCGGGTTCTACCGCGCGGGCAACGCACTGAGCAGCACCCTCGACACGAGCGCCGCGATCACGCACGGCAAGCGGATCCGGGTCACCCTCGCCGGCCTGGGAAGCACCGGTGGCCAAGGACACGGGTCCGGCCCGGCGGACGGTCTCGCGCGGACGGATCTGCGCTGGTACGTCGACGGTGTCGAGAAGGTCTCCGCCCGCGGCCGCACCGCCGTCACCCCGGCCTCGCTCGGCGTGCGCGCGGACGGCCGCGGCCACTGGGTGACCGCCGAGGCCGTGGACCGTACGGACGCCATCCGCGACCCCGCGGTCCGCGCCCTGGCCACCGACACGCTCACCTGGACCGTCGAGGCGGCCGGGCACCGGTAGGCGGCAGCCCCGGACCCGGCCCCGGCCGTCAGGCGATGATCGGGACCACGGCTTCCGGCGTCAGCATCCGGAACGTGAACGACTGGTGGAAGTAGAGCCGGATGTGCGTCGCGTCGTGGTCCCGATAGCCGATGGACAGATCCTGGCCCAGGCGCAGTTCGAAATCGCCACCGCGGGTGGACAGCAGCACACCGCCGGCGACGGCGGGCGCCCAGAGGATCTGGTCGTCCAGCAGCCGAGCGAGATGCGTGGCCACCGGATAGCCGTGGTCGGACGTCTCGGTCGCCTCGGTGAACGCATCGGCGCCGAGCAGCAGCCGGTACGGCCCGTCCACACCGGCCAGCCGCAGCTGGGTCAGCGCCTGGCTCACCGTGGCCGGATAGTCGCGTGCATCGGCGGGCAGCGGCAGCGGAGCGTGCGAGGAACCGTCGCGCAGGCCGGTGATCCCGGCCGCCGCATACCCGTCGATGACGGCCATGTCCTCGGCGAACGCACAGGTCCGGGCGGCGTCCTTGACGGGCTGCCAGTCACTGTCGTCGGAGCCGCGCTCGACATCGTCCACCGCGGCCCGGGTCACCGTGAACGGCACCCGCCACTCGATCACCGGCACCGAGGTACGGGCCCGGGCGATGACATCCGGCGTCGGCGGGTCGATGTCCCGCAGATGCCCGTCACCGACCGCCGAGAACGACGGTCCCTCCGGATCCGTCACATCGATGACGCGGCGGCCCGCCAGGTGACGGCTGAAGGTGCGTCGGGCCTCCTCCTCGATCTGGTCCCAGGCGGCTTCCGTGACGGGGGCGAGCTCTCGGTGGAGGTTGTTCATCACTGGGCGCTTTCTTGCAGGCTGCCGATATGCAGCGAACCGTCCCGCGCATCCGCCGGAACCGTGATCCGTGCCACCGGCGCGGACGCAGGTTGCGACAGGGACTCGGTCCCGGACAGGAAGGGGGACGGCGGCGGGGCGTCGAAGAAGTCGGCGCTGGGGGCGTAGAAGAGGGTGCCGGTGACGGCGGTTGAGAAGTCGAGAATGCGGTCGTACGTGCCCGGCGGATTTCCGAGGAACATATTGCGGAGCATCTGTTCGGTCACGTCCGGATCGGCGGCATAACCGATGAAGTACGTGCCGAAATCGCCCTGTTCGAAACTGCCGAACGGCATGTTGGCGCGCAGGATCTCGCGCGCGGTACCGTCCGGCGCGGTGAGGGTGTTCAACGCGACATGGGAGTTGGGGGGTTTGACGTCGTCGGGCAGCTCGACGTCGTCCTGCTTGGTGCGGCCGATGACACGCTCCTGCTCCTCGGTGCTCAGCGTGTTCCAGGACGCCAGGTCGTGGAGGTACTTCTGGACGATGACATAACTGCCGCCTGCGAAGGCGGGGTCGGCTGCGGGGCCCACGAGCGCCGCCGTCCGTGCTCCGGCGCCGATCGGGTTCTCCGTCCCGTCGACGAAACCGAGCAGGTCCCGGTGGTCGAAGTACCGGAACCCCTGCGTCTCGTCGACGACCGTCACCGCCCCGCCGAGCCGGTCGAGCAGGCGCGCGGCCCACTCGTAACACGCGTCCATCCGCTCGCCCCGGACGTGGAGCAGCAGATCGCCCGGTGTGGCGGGGGCGTGGTGGCGCGCGCCGTGCAGCTCCTGGAACGGATGGAGCGAGGCCGGCCGGGGCCCCGCGAACAGCCGGTCCCAGGCGTCCGAGCCGAACCCGGTCACGCAGGCCAGTCCTGCGTTCGGCAGCCGGAAGTCGATGGAACGGGCGAACGCCGCAAGGTCCGGCAGCACGTCGCGTACGGCGTTCTCACCACCGGGTTCGATCGTGGCGACCAGGATCAGGGCGGCGGTGGTCAGCGGCGTGACGACGGGCTGGGCGGCGGCCGGGTCCGGGACGGCGTCGGGCATGCGGAGGCTCCGAGTGGGTGGTGGCGACGGCTCGGCGGGGGCATCCCGGTGGCGCGGGACGCCGACGGTACTCGCTGCTACTTACGCATACGTACGGCCCCGCCGCACCCCGGGGTGACCCGACCGGGCGACCGACCGCCCCCGTCAGCCGGTGGAGACCTCCGACCGGTCGCCGCCCCATAGCGTGTGGAACGAGCCGTCACGGTCGGTACGCCGATAGGTGTGCGCTCCGAAGAAGTCCCGCTGCCCCTGTGTGAGCGCCGCGGGCAGCCGGTCGGCGCGCACCCCGTCGTAGTACGAGAGCGCGGCGGCGAAGCCGGGGGTCGGTACCCCTTGGCGCGCGGCCTCGGCGACCACCGTCCGCCAGTCGTCCTGCGCCGCACCGATCTCGGCGGAGAACTGCTGGTCGGAGAGGAGGCTCACCAGCCCGGGGCGCGCGTCGTACGCCGCGCGGATCCGGTCCAGGAATGCGGCCCGGATGATGCATCCGGCCCGCCAGATCGCCGCCACCCCACCGAGATCGATGTTCCAGTCGTACGCCTCGCTGCCCGCCCGGATCTGGTGGAACCCCTGCGTGTAGGAGACGATCTTGGAGGCGTACAGCGCCTGTTCGACCTGGTCGGCGAAGGCTGCCGCCCCTGCCCCGGTGAGGGGAACGGCCGACGGCCCCGGCAACTCCCGCGCGGCCTCGCGGAGATCCACGTGGCCCGACAGAGAACGGGCGAACACCGCCTCCGCGATACCGGAGACCGGCACCCCCAGATCCAGGGCGATCTGCACCGTCCAGCGGCCCGTGCCCTTCTGCTCGGCGCGGTCCTGCACGATGTCGACGAAGGGCTTCCCCGTCGCTTCGTCCGTGTGGGCGAGGACTTCGGCGGTGATCTCGATCAGATACGAGTCGAGGCGCCCGGTGTTCCAGCTGCGGAATGTCTCGGCGATCTGCGCGGGGGAGTAGCCGGCCACCCGACGCAGCAGGTCGTACGCCTCGGCGATCAGCTGCATGTCCGCGTACTCGATGCCGTTGTGGACCATCTTCACGAAATGCCCGGCGCCGTCGGGGCCGATGTGCGTGGTGCACGGGGTGCCGTCCTTCGCCTTTGCGGCGATTTTTTCCAGCAGCGGCCCCAGGGATTCGTACGACTGGGTGGAGCCGCCGGGCATGATGCTCGGCCCGTTCAGCGCGCCCTCCTCGCCGCCCGAGATACCGACACCCACGAAGTGGATCCCGCGCTCCCGCAGCTCCTTCTCGCGGCGGCGGGTGTCCTCGAAGTGGGCATTGCCACCGTCGATGATGACGTCGCCCTCCTCGAGCAGCGGGGCGAACTCCTGGATCACGGCGTCGGTCGGATCGCCCGCCTTCACCATGATGACCAGCCGACGCGGCCGTTCCAGCGCCGCCACGAACTCCGCGGGTGTGCGTGCGGCGACGAAGGTGCCCTCGTCGCCGAAGTCCTTGACCAGGGCATCGGTCTTTGCGGACGTACGATTGTGCGCCGCGACCGTGAAGCCGTTGCGGGCGAAGTTCCGGGCGAGATTGCGACCCATCACCGCGAGTCCAGTGACGCCGATCTGCGCAGTGCCGCTCATCTGTGTGCTCCTGCAATCTGTCGAGGATGCCGGGATGACCAGTATGGATACGGGACGCGGGCATGGCCTGTTCACGCTGCCGCGGCAGAACGTCCGTACGGTCGGGTGAGGAGCCGCCCGGACCGGGCCGGTGGAACCGGATCTTCGGTGTGGAACAGGATCGTCGGCGACAGAGGGCCGGGCATGACCGGCCGGGCCGCCGACCGGCTGCCGGCGATCGGGGGGTCTCCTGACGCTGATGACGCAGCTCGACGAAGAACCCGCGCATCACGGTGAACAGCGGTCTGGGCCGTCCGGGGCTCCATGACGACCCTGGGAGCGATCGGGGCCCGGCCACGGACGGGGCGGCCCGATTTTGCAGCGGGTCATACGAAATCGTGTAGTCCGACATTGTGAAGTCCGAAACCGTGCCATCTGAGTGGTCACCCCTGCTGGCGCTCCAGCGGGCCACCCACGCCACCCTCCAGGTCCTCGCCGCAGAGTTGGTCGACCTGGACCTGACCGCCTCCGAGATCAATGCGCTGGCCAACCTCGCCGACGGCCGCGGGCGAACCGTGTCCGAACTGGGCGCGGCCGTCGGCGCCCGCCCCACCACCCTGACCAGCGTGCTGGACCGCCTGGAACGGCGCGGCCACATCACCCGGGGCACCCGCCCGGGAGACCGCCGGGCGGTGCTCGTCGAGCTCACATCCTCCGGACGGCTGGCCGCCACCACGATCCGCCAGGCCGTCACCGACCTGGAGCACCGCGCGCTCGGCGACCTGCCCGCCGACGCGATCGCCGGCCTGCGCACCGGCCTGCAGGCCCTGACAGAGGTGTCCTCATGACCCCGCACCAGCCCGTGATACCGACCCCGAGCGCGCCCACCTTCGAGACGTTGATGGCCGAAGTGATGACGACCGCCGAGCGGTTCGGTCACCGGGAGCATGTCCACCTGACGTGGCTGGCCGTGCGACGGTGCGGCGTGCCCGCAGCTGTCGGCCTGGTCAGCGACGGCATCCAGCGCATCGCCCGTGACGCGGGCGCGCCCCAGAAGTACCACGCGACCGTCAGTCGCGCCTGGGTGGAACTGGTTGGGCACCACGCGGCCCGGCCGGACGACGGCGACTTCGCGACGTTCGCCGACCGCCACTCCGCGCTGCTCGACAAGCGCCTGCTGACCCGCTTCTACCGTCCGGCAACGCTGGCCGACCCGCAGGCGAAGAACGGCTGGGTCGAGCCCGACCTCGCCCCGTTCCCCTGGCAGAACGCCGACCAGTAGTACTCGGGTCTACCGATCGCAGGAGCTCGTGAACCGGCTCTGAACTGCGATGATCCATAGACTATTTGGCCGTGACCGCGGATTGCGGTCGGTGCAGTAACTCATCCGGGTGGCCTCATGGGATGGCCCCTCCGCTGGGACGGCGGACGGGCCATCAGGTGCGCCGTCCTTCAGGAACACGGGAGTCGGCAGGAGGACTCAGTCGGCGACCGCGCTGTTCCGTTGCCGGCGGGCTTCCGTGACGGACGCGTGAGCGGGCGACCCGGGAGGGATCTTCAGCACCCTGCCGCGCGGCACCGGGTCGAACTCGGGTCCGTCGATCGGCGCGTTGAGCACCTCCAGCCGGTCCCGCCGTGTGCGGGCACATGCTGCGACAGCATCGACGTCGCCGTCACTTCGTCTCACCTCAGACCGTCTGCAGGGCGGCGTCGAAGACCGGGTCGTGGACGTCGACGTGTCCGTAGACCTCGTCGACCATCGTGGCGGAGGACCAGCCCCCGGCGTCCCGGGCGCTCAACAGGTTGCCGTCGGCGGCGTCGAGAACACCTGCAGGGCAAGGTGCTCCGGCGGACGCGGCGGACGGCGTGCGCACCTCTGCCGCACGGCTGCGACCATGACGGCCAACCCGCCCATCGCCATGGGAGAGCTGCAGGACGCCGCCAACGACGACCAGGTCGAAGAAGAGCTCGATCCAGGAGGCATGCCGCTCACCGGGCGGCTGACGTGTACTCATAAGGAAGCCATCGGCCAGGTGGCCCACCTGCTGGAGGCCGGCGGCCAGGTCTCGCGGCGCGCCCTTGTGGACCGGCCGGGTGCAGGCTGCCAGGTGCTCCTCCCGTATTCGGTGCGCTCAGGTTCGTGGACCGGCCTGTCGTCCCGGCAGGCCGAGCCGTTTTCGGAGGCGTGTGGGCGATGGGCACCGCAATCGGCGGTCATCCTGCCGTGCTCCCGCAGGACATGGCAGGCACCCATGGCCATCGGGGCATTGGCGGCAAACACCCCGTCCACATCAGGGTGTTCGGCAAGCAGCCGCTCCATCGCGGCCTCGCCGCTCTCCTGCGTGAACCGTCCCTCCGCGATGGGGATGTGCGGATGTCCGAGGCGTGCCATCGTGTTGCGAAGACTGACCATCCGATCCTGGCCCGCGGGCAGATCGAGCGGCCCGCTGATCGTCGCGACACGACGGCAGCCCCGCGCCGACAGATGTTCGGCGGCGAGCCGCGCGCCGTCCTCGTGCGCGAGGTCGACACAGCTGGGCCTTCGCTGTCATGGACTTGTCCGTGCGGGCGCCTCCATGTGCCGGGGCGGCGCCACCACTCTGCCGGCGCCCCACATCACAGAGCGCTCTCCCACATCTGGGATCCAGCGTCTTCTGCAGGCATCGCCCCCTGCGGATGAACTGTGATCCGAGGTGCACCCGTTCCGCGCGTGGCAGGTGGTTTCTCGACTGAACTCTTGTCATCACCCTTTGTATGCCCATAAGTTGACCGCTTGCGACGTGTCCTACAGCCAGTGGGGGAGCCAAGTCATGGCCGCGAACGGACGGCACCGCAAATACCAGCCCAGCCGCATCAACCGTGCCTCGCTGACGGTCACGGCAGGCGGTGCGGGCATCGCGCTCCCGCTCATCAGCGCCGCCTCGGCGGGCGCCGCGTCGACGGATGTCTGGGAGAAGGTCGCCGCCTGCGAGTCCACCAACAACTGGCACATCAACTCGGGCAACGGATACTTCGGCGGACTGCAGTTCACCCGGTCGACCTGGGCGGCCTACGGCGGCACCGCCTACGCGCCGCGCGCCGATCTGGCCACCAGGGAACAGCAGATAGCCATTGCGGAGAAGGTGCTGGAAGCGCAGGGCCCCGGTGCCTGGCCGACCTGCTCCACCCGGGCGGGCCTGACACGGGGCGGTGACGCCCCCGACGTCAAGCCGCAGGCGGAGCGGACCGGCGGTCCCGTCGACACCTCGTCGAAGGGGACTCCCACCCCGAAGAACGCGAAACCGAAGGCCGAGAAGGCACCCGCGCCCGTCACGCCGACCACGGTGCCCGGCAAGCGCGAGGCGTACACCGTTGCGCGGGGCGACTCGCTCTCCGTGATCGCGTCGACCGAACATGTGAGAGGCGGCTGGCAGCATCTCTACGCGGCCAACCGCACGGTGGTCGGCGACGACCCGGACCTGATCTTCCCCGGCCAGCGGCTCACCCTGGACGCGGACCGGACCCCGAAGGCCGCTTCGAAGGAAGGCCTCAAGCCGGGCGCGTCCACCGGACCGCAGCAGAAGACGAAGCCGCGTCGGCAGGCGGAACCGAAGCACGAACAGGCGGAACCGCAGCACCAGGCGGCGAAACCGCACCGCACGGCAGAGCCGAAGCCGCGCCAGGCCGCAAAGCCCCAGCCCAGGAAGACCGAGCGGGCCGAGAACCACTCCGGGCTCGCCGCCCCGGTGGCGGCGACCCGCATCGGCACCTCGTACCACCAGGCAGGTTCCTGGGCCAGTGGGTATCACACGGGCATCGACTTCCCCGTCCCCACCGGCACCTCGGTCAAGGCGGTTGCCTCCGGCACGGTCGTGTCGGCGGGCTGGGCGGGAGCGTACGGCTACCAGATCGTCATCCGGCACAGCGACGGCAAGTACAGCCAGTACGCGCACCTGTCCGCGCTCCATGTGCGCGAGGGCCAGCACATCAGCGGCGGTCAGCGCATCGCCCGCTCCGGCTCCACGGGAAACGTCACCGGACCGCACCTGCACTTCGAGATTCGCACCGGCCCCGGCTACGGCTCCGACATCGACCCCGTGACCTACCTCAGAGCGGGCGGCGTCAGCGTCTGAACGCTGCCGGGCAGCTGCGCGGAGTCAGCCGGTCCGGCGGCCACCGGACCGCGTCGTCCCGAAACGGTGCGTGGCCGCGACGCAGGGCCGAACTCGACCCACCTCGCCCGACGACTCCCCAGCGCCACCGTCGCCGGGGGAGTGAGCAGCGACGAGAAGGATTCGGCAGCCGCCGGGTCGGAAACGGCGGGTGTGACCCGGGCGGGTTCCGTCTGCGGCCGATCCACCGCCGGTGCGCCCGCGAGCGCGACCGCACCGGCGGAGCCGGCGGCGCTCTCCGCGGCAGCCTCGGCATCCTCGATGATGTCCTCCGCGGCAGCCCCGGCATCGACCTCCGACACATCCGCGCCGATCCCCTGGATCCGCTGCTCCTGGCGCTGCTCCGCGCTCATCCGCTCCGTCGTCAGCAGGATCAGCCCGCCCGCGGCCACCACGCCGCACGCGAGCGCCAGCACCGTGCCCGCCGTGCTGTGGCGGAACCCCTCGCCGAACAGCGTGATACCGACCGCCGCCGCGATCACCGGGTTCACGACGGTCACCGTCGCGAGCGGAGCGGTGAGGCCGGCGCCCCGGTACGCGGCCTGGGACAGCAACAGCCCGGACCCGGCCAGCGCCGCGATCACCAGGAGTGAGGGCAGCCCCGCCCCCACCGCACCCGACGTCCACCCCATCGCCACCGTCTTCGTGAACACGGAGGCGATACCGAACGCGACACCCGCCGCCCCGGCCAGCGCCACGCTCCGTACCACCGGCTTCTGCATGCCCCTCGAGACCACGAGGAGCAGCGCCACGGCACCGAACGTCACGGTCGCGAGCATGAACTGCTTCGGCCCGTCCAGCGTGTGCGAATCGCCGCTGCCGGTGAGCGCGAGCAGGCCCGCCAGGCCGACCGTCGCCATGATCGCGCCGCGCCAGGCAGTCGCCCCGGCCCGGCGGCGCACGAAGAGGGCAGCCATCGGCAGGGCGAAGACGATGGTCAGCGCACCGAGCGGCTGCACCAGGCTGAGGGGGCCGTACGCCAGTGCCAGCACGTGCAGCACCGCACCCACACCGTTCAACGCCACCGCCACCCACCACACGCGGTTGCGCAGTGGGGTGAGCGAGCGGCCGTCTCCGGCCGTGGCGACGCGCTCCTGGACGATTGCCCCGGCCGCGTATGCGACCGCGGAGACCAGTGACAGCAGCACCGACAGTGCGAGGAAACTCATGTGCACCACGATGGCCTTTCAAAGCCGCCGAGTCGTCGTCCCTGAGACTGCGATCCGACGTACTGCTTTGGTAGTACGGCAGTGGTCCGCGTGTCCTCCTCCCGACGGTAGTCCTCCTCCCGACAGGCCTCAGGACGATCATCCCGCAGCGATACGGTGAACGGCGAGCCGTGGGACCCGGGATGCCCGCGACGTCACCAGGAGTGATCGATGGAACCCGCGCAGGAACAGCGCACGGAGCAGTCGGACGTGGCCTCGGTGGGCGGCTTCTTCGCTCTGCGCAGCACACCGGTGCCCGGCGGTGCACACCGCCCGCTGGCCCGGCTGTACGCGGGGGAGACGGCATCGCTCACAGCCCGTATCGACGCGGTCGCCGCCGCGCTCCGTACCCCCGAGCGCAGAGTTGCCGCGTCCGTCGCTCACCTGGGCCTGGCCGCCCGTCTCTGGTCGACGGCCCTGGGGCCGGCGGCCGTCGCGGGCCGCTTTCCCGATCTGTCCCCCGGCACGCTCCACTGGGACCCGCGGCGCCCCGCCCCCGACGACCTGTGGCACGAGCCGGTCGCCACGCTGCCCGGCACCGCGGACCGGATCCGCGAGGTCGTCCAGTTCGGCCATCTCGTACCGCTGGCGGAGGCGATCCGACAGGACGGACACCTCGCTCCGCGGCTGCTCTGGGGCAACGCGGGATCGGCCCTGGCCGGAGCGCTCCGTGAACTGATCGCCTGGGCGCGGACCCACCACCGCCCGGACGTCGCGCAACGGGCCCGCGCCCTGGTCGCCGAACTCTTCGACCACCCGGATCTGCGCACCACCGGCTCCCCGCACACCCCCGCGTTCCGCAGACGCAGTTGCTGCCTCTACTACCGGTGCCCGGGCGGGGGCCTCTGCGGGGACTGCGTCCTCGACCGTCGGCCGGGACCCTCACAGGACTCCGCCCCCCGGTGATCGAAACACCGCGCGCCGACTGAGAGGTCGCAGACCTCGCAGCCGGTCGAGTTGACCGCGGGCACGGCGTACGACCTCAAGGTCGAGTTCTTCGAGCACCAGGGCGGGTCCAACCTGCACCTCAAGTGGACCGAGCCGGGCGGCACCAAGGAGCCCGTGCCGCAGTCCGCCTTCCGGCTGCCCGACGGCTTCGCGTACGACGGTGCCATCGCCGCCACCGTTCTCGCGGACGGCCGCAGTCTCAAGCTGGACTTCGCGCAGAAGCTCGCGCCCTGCCCGAAGGGCTCGCCAACCACCTCGACGCCGTCATCGGTGGCGCGAAGTGGCCGCTCGGAGCCGTGAAGGCCGATCCCGCCGACCCGCACAGTCTCACTGTCGCGCTCAAGGAGCCGGTCGTCGGGAACAAGGCCGGCGATGCCACAGGTCTGGCCGATGTCCGCTACGACGGCCAGGGCGGGCTGACCGGCGAGGACGGCAGGGCCGTCGGGGCCTTCTGGTCCAGTGGGCCGAACCGCTCCACGTACGAGCTGCGCACCCGGTGGGCCGATGAAGTCGGCCCGGGCAACGCGCTGCCCGAGTACCCGCGTCCGCAGCTCACCCGTGACAACTGGCAGAAAAGCGGCGAGTACGGCGGGCTCGGCCTGGCCGTGCCGGGGCATGCCTGGGCCGTTCAGCAGTCATACATCGCGGTCGACCCGGCCACGTACACCGACGACCATCTGGCCAGGCTCGACGAGGTGCGGAAGATCGCCTGCCGGGGCAGCAACGGCGCCGTGTACACCCGGATCTCGGACGTGGAGGGTGAGTTGAACGGACCTACGACCGGAGGATCGTCAAGCCCGAGGTGAAGCGGATCAGGGCGGCGCAGGACGCGCTCGTCCGCGACGCCCCGAACCCGGTCGTGGCGGGACGCCCCACGCCCTGACCCATGGCCGTGCTCCGGCCCGCCCCCTCCCGGGCGGGCCGGAGTGTTCGCGTCCGAACCCTTGACGTGGATCACGGCGGTACCAAGAATGATCGCGCTCCGACAACGTTGGCCGTCGCTTTCACCGGACCCGCCGACCCGGCGCAGAGCGAGGGCTTCCACGAGGGCACGTCCTGGTAGTACCAGTGGCTCGTTCCGCAGGACCTGCCCGGCATGGTCGGGCTGATCGGCGGGAAGGGCGCCGCCAACCGGCGGCTCGACTCCTTCTTCGCGTACGACAAGCTGCTCGCCGATCCCGCGGAGACCGCCCGCGAGGTCTGGGTCAACGGCCCGTACGCGTACGACAACGCCGACAAGTACAACCCGCAGAACGAGCCCGACCTCATCGCCCCGTACACCTATCTCTCCCCCGGGCAGCCGTGGAAGACCGCCGATGTGGTGCACGCGGCCCTGACCCTTTTCACCGATGCCCCGACCGGCATGACGGGCAATGACGACCTCGGCACGATGTCCGCGTGGATGGTGCTCTCCTCCATCGGCGTCTTCCCGGTCCGGCCCGGCACCGACACCTGGGGCTTGTCCACGCCGGCCTTCGAACGCGTCGACATCGGGCTCGACCGGCGTTACTGCCCACGCGGCTCGTTCTCTCGGCTGAGCCCGGATCGGCCGGAAGCCCGGACGCCCGCCCCCTCGACGCACGAGGGGGCGGGCGTCCGCGGTTGCCGGAGTCAGGTGGGCGGCGGAGGGTCGATGGCCTCCGCAACGGTGTCGAAGACCGGCAACGCGCTGTCCAGACCGAGCACACCGATGAGCCGCGCCATGAACGGGGACGGCGTGGCCAGCCGCATCCGGGGGCCCAGCAAGGACTGCCCGTGGAGCAGCATGTTCACCGTCGTGGAGTCCGCGAACGACACGGCGGAGAGCTCGACGACGACCGGAGCCTGCCCATCCTGTGCCGCGTTCTCCAGCGCCGTACCGAGAACGCCGATGTTGTCGATATCGAGATCACCCGTCAGGGCGAGTACCAGGGCTCCCCGCTCCTGGCGTGGGACGATTCGAAAGGCTTTGTCACCGCTGGGCGATGGAAGCACGGAAGGCACCTCGGGATGCACTCGGTGAACGGGGACGACCGTCGTGGGCGGACGGCTCGGTCGCGATCAGCCCCGGCTTGCGGCGTGGGGTACCTGCCGAACGATAGAAGGGATAGTTGCCGCTTGACAACATTCTCCCTGAGTAACAATCTATTTCCAGTTGATCAACAACGACCGCACCCACGTCGGGTGCGGCTCGGTTACGCCCAGGACAGGGGCCGGATGAAACTAGTAGCGTGTCGCCGCTTAGTTATGGTGCACCTGACTGGGAGGTTGGTGTCTGGCAGGTTCCTTCCCCCTTGCCAGATAGGACTGTTGTTGTGGGTTCGCAGAAGAAGCGGCCGGTCAGTTTGACCGCGCAGGATCGTGAGGATCTGGTCCGGGTGACCACGACAGGTGTTCGTGGAGCCTCGATGATCATGCGTGCGCGGGTGCTGCTTGCGCTGGACAGCTCGGTGGGTGAGGTGGACACCAAGGAGGTGATCGCGGCCCGGCTCGGCGTCTCCGGTGAGACGTTGCGGCTGGTCGCCAAGCGTTTCACCGAGACCGGTGGCGATGTGCACGCCACGATCGCGCGGAAGAGGCGCGACCTCCCGCCGGTGCCCTCGCCGGTGACCGGTGAGGTCGAAGCCCGGCTGATCGCGATGGCGTGCTCACAGCCACCCCAGGGCTATACCCGGTGGTCGCTGCGGCTGCTGGAGAAGCACGTCGCGCTGGTCGAGGACATCCCCGATCTGGACCACTCCACCATCGGGCGGGTCTTAAAAAAACGGAACTGCGTCCTCATCTGAGAAAGTGCTGGACCATCCCGCCACGAGCGAACGCGGAGTTCGCGGCCCGGATGGAAGACGTGCTGGCCGTCTATGCCCGGCCCTACGATCCGGCACGTCCGGTGGTGTGCATGGACGAGAAGCCCTACCAGCTCCTCGACCATGCCCGCGACCCGCTCCCGGCCCGCCCTGGTCACGACGCCTGCCAGGACAGCGAGTACATCCGCCGCGGCACGTGCTCGATCTTTGTGTGGGTCGAACCCCTGCGCGGGTGGCGTCGAGTCCAGGCACTGTCCCAGCGGACCCGGATCGACTGGGCCGGCCAGGTCAAACAGTTACTGAGCGTGGACTACCCCGACGCCGAGGCCGTGGTGCTGGTGATGGACAACCTCAACACCCACGGCATCGCCTCACTGTACGAGGCATTCGAACCAGAAGAGGCCTTCGCCCTGGCCCAACGCCTCGAGATCCACCACACACCCAAACACGGGTCATGGCTCAACATCGCCGAGATCGAACTCTCCGCGCTGACCCGGCAATGCCTCGACCGCCGGATCAGCAACCTCGACAACCTCAACACCGAACTCTCAGCCTGGCAGAACGCCACCAACACCGACCAACGTCAGGTGAACTGGCAGTTCACCACCCACGACGCACGCATCAAACTGCGTCACCTTTATCCCAAAAATTAGCTGCGACGGTCTACTAGGCGCTCTCCGCGACATCGTCGCGCAGCCGGGTAGTCGGACCGCCGTCCCCCCCGATCCGCTCGGCAGCGGCCGTGTTGAATGCGGCGAGACCTTCCGCGAGGGCCGCCACCGCCGCCGACGGCATGCGTCCCAGGACCGCGGCGAACTCCCGGGTCCGGATCGCCCGGTACTCCTCCAACAGAGTGCGGCCCTGCTTGGTCAGCCGGAGCTCGACCTCCCGGCGGCTGATGGCACTGGGTTCCCGCCGGATCAGGCCCATGGCCTCCATGCGGTCGCAGAGCCGGCTCACCGAGGGCGCGCGCGAACCGAGCGCCTCACCGAGCGACCGGAGATTGCTGCCCTCCTGCTGCTCGATCACGAGCAGCGCCCGCAGCTGGGAGGGCGAGACCGTGCCAGGGCCCGCCGACTCCTGCCCCCGCGACCACAACACCTCCAGCAACTCGGAGGCGGAACAGACATCCGCGGACACCTGCTCAAGGGGGCGCGGATGACCGGTGGGGCGGGGCATCTGTCCACTCTTTCACCCTGCGCACCCGTCTGTCAGCCCGGAACCGGCCCCGCCGCCGCTCGAAGAAAGCCGGAGCGACCGTGAACGCCCGCCCGGATATCGAAAGAGCGGTGCGCGCAGCGGCACCGTACGCCTTGGTGGAAACTGTCCGCGAAGCGCTCCGGAGGGAGTACGGTGCGCTCCACGTGCAGCTTCTGCTGGCGGACTACGGCATGACCGTACTCAAGCCCGTCGACCCGGTCGACGGCCCCGGCGACCCCCTGTCGATGCACAACAGTCCGGAGGGCCGGGCCTTCGGCAGCCAGGAACCGCGCGAGCAGCCCCTCCGGCACGACGAGGCACGCGATCATCACCTCCCGGTGACGGTGCGCGGGGAGCGGCTCGGCATTCTCACCGTGCGGCTGCCTGCCGAAAGCTCCACCGCGCGGACGGTGGACGAGCTGACTCACGTGGCCGACCTCCTCGGCCACGAGATCCTGGTCGCGGAACGGGACACCGACCTCTACCACCGGGCGCGTCGGGTCAGCAGGCTCACGCTCGCCGCCGAAATGCAGTGGCAGCTCCTTCCCGCGCGGGCCTGCACGGCGGCCGAGTACGCCATCGGTGCCCAGTTGGAGCCCGCCTATGCCATCCACGGCGACAACTTCGACTGGTCCGCCGACGCCGACGAGCTGACCGTCGCCGTGACCAACGGCATGGGCGAGGGCATCCGGGCGTCCCTGCTCACCAACCTCGCCGTGAACGCGCTGCGCAACGCCAGACGGGCCGGGATCGGCATCGCCGACCAGGCGTCCCTCGCGGACCAGGCGATCTACGCGCTGCACCGCGGCGGTGCCCACGTCTCCACCCTGCTGCTCCACTTCGACCTGGCCACCGGCCGGGTGGGCGCCGTGGACGCCGGCTCTCCCCAGCTGTGGCGGCTGAGGGGCAGAACGGTCACCCGTATCGACTTGGAGGCGGAGCTTCCGCTCGGCATGTTCGAGGAGTCCCAGTACTCCGTCCAGGAGTTCCAGGTGGTGCCCGGGGACCGGCTGCTGCTTGTCAGCGACGGCGTCTACGAGGCCGCGTCGCCGCTGGGGGAGCTGTACGGGGAACGGGCTCTGGCCCGCGCGCTCCTGGCGACCAGGCTGCTGCCGGCAGCGACCGTGCCGCGCGCCGTGCTGCGTGAGCTGGCCGAATACCGGGACTCGGAGACGCTGGACGACGCCCTCGTCCTGTGCATCGACTGGTTCGGGAGGTCTTAGAGGCTCTCCCCGGGACAGGAGCTGAAGGCTCTTCACAGGACCGGGGCCGGGCTGCTCCCGGGTCAGCTGCTGAGCTCGAACTCGGCCCTGATGCGCTTGCCCACCGGCACCCGCTCGGCGGTCAGCCGGTCGCACAGGGCGACCACTATCTCCATGCCATGACCGCCGAGGCGGCTCGGATCGGGGGAGAAGAGGACGGGAAGCGCCGTGCTGCTGTCGTAGACCGTGACGCTGATCCGCCGCGCGGTGCCCTCAAGCTCCAGCAGGTAGGGGCCGTGGGTGTACCGGTCGGCGTTGGTGACCAACTCGCTCACGGCCAGCATCAGGTCGTTACGGGTGTGCTCGCCGAGCACCGCCAGCCATTCCGTGGTGAGCCTGATCAGAAAGCGGTCGGCCAATGCGCGTGCCTGTGCGATGCATCCCGGCTCACCACCGAACACTTCGGCGACGTGCAGTGCCTCGGTGGGCCAGTGACCCTGATGCGGGTCGTCCGGCCGGGAGAGGGCGTGTTGGTTCATGAGCTCCAGCCAGGGCGCAGCAGGGGAGGTCGGTGACCTTTTCTTCGCGGTTCATCTACCCGTGTCATGAGATCCCACTCCTGGGAATGACGAGGGTGGTCAGGAGCGACCCGGCAGTCGTACGACCGTCACGAAGAACTCGTCGATCTGGCGCACGGCCGCGATGAACTGATCCAGGTCGACCGGCTTGGTGACATAGGCGTTGGCATGCAGTTTGTAGCTGCGCAGGATGTCCTCCTCGGCGGAGGACGTGGTGAGCACGACCACCGGAATGAGCGCGAGCTCCGGGTCGTTCTTGATCTTCTCGAGGACCTGGCGGCCGTCGTACCGGGGCAGGTTCAGGTCGAGCAGGATCAGGTCGGGGCGCGGAGCGTCGACGTGGTCGCCGCGGCGGTAGAGGAAGTCCAGGGCCTCCTGTCCGTCCCGCGTCACATGGAGAGTGTTGCGGATCTTGTTGTCCTCGAATGCCTCCCGGGTCATGAGCTCGTCGCCGGGGTCGTCCTCCACGAGAAGGACTTCGATGGGCTGTACCGGGGTGTTCACGGGGCATCTCCGGAGAGTTCGGGACCAGGAGCGGCGGCGGGCTCCGTCGCCGGGTGGCGCGCCGTACCGGGGCTGACCGGCAGCGAGAAGTGGATGCGAGCGCCTTCGCGGTAATCGGGGTCCAGCCAGATCCGGCCGCCGTGGAACTCGATGATCTTGCGGCAGAGAGCGAGTCCGATGCCCGTGCCGTCGTACTCGTCGCGGGAGTGCAGACGCTGGAAGATGATGAACACCTTCTCTGCGAACTCGGGGGCGATGCCGATGCCGTTGTCCTGCACGGTGAAACGCCATTCGTCCTCCTCCCGGACACAGCCGACCGTGATCACGCACGGGACCTCCGGGCGGCGGAACTTCACCGCGTTCCCGATCAGGTTCTGCCAGATCATCGCGAGGGTCGTCGGGTCACCGGTCACCTGCGGCAGCGGCTTCTCCCGGACGAGGGTGGTGCCGGTCTCCTCGATGGACAGCGCGAGATTGGCCACGGCCCGGTCCAACGAGCGGTCGAAGTCCACGGAGTTCCAGCTGTCGTGGACCCGGCCCACCCGCGAGAAGGTGAGCAGATCGTTGATGAGCACCTGCATCCGCTTGGCCCCGTCGACCGCGAAGTCGATGTACTGCTTGCCTCGCGCGTCCAACTCCTCGCCGTACCGTTTCTCCAGGAGCTGGCAGAACGAAGCCACCTTGCGCAGCGGCTCCTGGAGGTCGTGCGAGGCGACGTAGGCGAACTGCTCAAGTTCGGAGTTGGAGCGACGGAGCTCCTCGGTCTGCTGGGCCAGCAGCGATTCGCGTTCCTGGGCCTCGTCGAGCTCCGACACCAGACGACTGCGCATGTCCTCGACGGTTGCCGCCACCGCCCGCACGTCGGACGGCCCGTGCACCTCTATGCGGTGGCGGAATGCGCCGGCCCGTACTTTCCCCGAGTCGGCGGCGAGAACGCTCAGCGGGCGGCCCACCACACGGTTGAACAGCATGCTGAGCGAGATCACGGCCAGCGCGAAACCGATCACCAAGGCGATCATGGCCCGGTCGCGTACGGTCCGGGCGTCGTTGAGCTCGGCGCGCGCCCGGTCCCGGGCGGCATCGAGGTGCTTCTGCTGCGTGCTGTACAGCGAGCGCAGGATGTCGAACTCCCGCTTGCTCTCAAGGATCCTGGTGGAGGAGTCGGCCGCCGGACCGTCCTGCCGGACCGCAGCGATCAACGGCTCCGCGTTCAAGGCGCGCCAGCGCGCGGAAGCCTCGGCGATCCGGTCCAGATCACTGCTGAACGGCTGTTCGTCGCCGAGTGCCGCGCGCACCCGGGCGATCCGCCGCTGTTCGTCCCGCTTGCCGGCCTCGTAGGGTTCGAGAAAGGTCTTGTCGCCGCTGAGGGCGAAGCCGCGGACCCCGGTCTCCTGATCGAGCAGCGCATTCTGCAGCTGGAAGGCGGAGGAGCGGGCCGGCTGGATGCGGTCCACCAGTTCGGTGGTCCGGTCCGATATTCGGGACAGCACGAGCCCTCCCACCACCAGACATCCGCAGACGACCAGCACGAAACCGGCCAGGATCAGATGCACCCAGTTCTGGACCGACAGGCGCGAGAACCACGGCCCGCGCGAAGCCGGTCCGGTCGCTGTGTCACTCATGGGGCGTCTTTCTCCAGCCGAGGTGTAGTACGGCGACGTCGTCGGCGAGGCCGCCGTAGGGCGAAGCGCTCTCGGTGGCGCCGATGACCAGCGCGTCGATGAAGGGGCGGGCGGCAAGATCTCCGAGGCGCCGCGCCATCGCGAGCAGTCCCTCTTCTCCGAGCCGGGAGTCCGGACCCGTGCGCCCCTCGAAGAGTCCGTCGGTGAAGAGCACGACACCGCCGTCGCTCGGGAGGGCGAGTTCGGTCGTCGACCACTGGCCGGCTCCGGGAAGCAGCCCCAGCGCCATGCCGCCCTCGGGCTCCACCCACTCGACCTCCGTGCCGCGCCGCACCAGAAGCCCCGGATGTCCGGCCCGCACCACCCTGACGTGCCCGGCGTCGCGCGGGAAGACGAGCGAGGTCACCGTTGCGAAGGCATGCGGGTCGGAACGCTCGGCGACGAGAATCGCTTCCAGGAGCCGTATCTGTTCCAGTGGATCGGTGTCGCACAGCACCGCTGTACGCCACGCCACGCGCAGACACACACCGAGCGCGGCCTCCGCCGCCCCGTGCCCCGAAACATCGCCGATCACGGCGTGCACGGTGCCGTCGCGGGTCTGCACCACGTCGTAGAAATCGCCGCTCAGCAGACCGTGCGCCCGGCCCGGCTGGTAGCGGGCGACGGCGTCGAAGCTCTGGTCGCGCAGCAGCGGCACGGGCAGCAGCCCGCGCTCCAGACGGGCGTTCTCCCGGGCCATCAGCTGATTGGCGTGCAGCGCGGCAGCGGCCCGTTCGACCTGCTTGCGCTGGAGGGCGTAGCGAATGGCGCGGGACAGTGCCTGAGGATCGAGCCGACCCTTGGCGAGATAGTCCTGGGCACCGGTGGCCACGGCGGTGAGGCCCGCCTCGGCGTCCGCGAGTCCGGTCAGTACGACGATCGCCGCGTCGGGAGTCGTCTCCACGATCTGGGTGACCGCCGGAAGCCCGTCCACATCGGGAAGGTGCAGATCGAGCAGCACACAGACCGGAGTGCTGACGGTCCGCAGGAATGTCAGGCCCTCGGCCAGCGTCTTGCGCCAGATGAGTCCGGAGCCCAGCTCGCTGTCGGCGAGCATCTCCTCGACGAGCAGGGCGTCACCGGCGTCGTCCTCGACCAGCAGGATCGCGGCGTCGACATTCCATACGGAACGTCCTGAGCAATGCTGTACCGGGAGGGTGACGTGGGCCGCAGGATGTGCCGAGGCGCTTGCGCGCGGCTCAGACACTCTCCACCCCCTCGCGCGGTCGGCGCAGGTCGTTTCCGGTCGTCCCGCAGCATATGCGAACGAGTGCTGTCGCCGTGCCGTCGGACGTCGACGTACCCGGCGGTGCGGTCCGTCGGCCGCCGGGACGCCACGGTCGGGCGGGCACGACGAGCCTGCCCAGTGAGCACGGTGAGTTCCGCCACCGTCTCCACCGACGCTCCGGCGCGAACGGCCGGAACCGCGTGCGGCTCCAGGTGCGCGCGGGCGCCGTCGGAGGCGGCCGCGGCATCACGCAGGCGACGCACGGCCGGTTCGAGCGGAGCGAGATCCATGGCCGAATGCTCCTCTCACGCTCCGTACCCCGGTCAGGCCTTCACGGACATTCCCGCGCGCAGCCGTTGGACGATCCGCGCCAGCAACCGCGAGACATGCATCTGCGAGACGCCGAGCTCGGCGCCGATCTGGGACTGCGTCATCTCCTGCCCGAACCGCATCTGCACGATCCGCCGCTCGCGGTCGTCCAGCTTCTCCAGCAGCGGCGCCAGCGTGTGGAGATTCTCGACCGCCTCCATGCCGGGGTCGGCCTCACCGAGGAGTTCGGCGTACGACCGCTGCTCCTTGCTCGACTCCGTGTCGGCCGAGGGACTGTCCAGGGAACCGGCCGAGTAGCCGTTCGCGGCGACGAGGCCTTCGATGACCTCATCCTCGGGGAGATCGAGACGGGCGGCCAGCTCCTTGACGGTGGGGTCGCGGTCCAGCTCGGCCGAGAGCTGCTCCTTCGCCTTCGCGAGATCGACACGCAGCTCCTGGAGCCGGCGTGGGACATGCACCGACCAGGTGGTGTCCCGGAAGAAGCGCTTGATCTCGCCGACGATGTACGGCACGGCGAATGTGGCGAACTCGACGTCACGGGAGAGGTCGAACCGGTCGATCGCCTTGATCAGACCGATCGTGCCGACCTGAATGATGTCCTCGGTGTCGTCACCGGCCCGGTTGCGGAACCGCGCCGCGGCGAAGCGCACCAGCGAGAGATTCATCTCGATGAGGGTGTTGCGCGCGTACTGGTATTCGTGCGTGCCCTCCTCGAGCACCTGGAGCCTGTCGAGGAAGAGCTTGGAAAGCTGGCGCGCATCCTTCGGAGCGACCTTTCCGGTGTCCTCGATCCAGGGCAGCTCAGCAGCTCCGGCACCGGTGAGCGCACCGGTCTCCTGGTGCAGTGTTCCTGCTCCGCTGGTCCGCTCCGAAGCGGTCACCATGTCGTCGCCCTCCCTGTTCGTCGGATGTATCGAACGGCGCCTGCCCCGCTTCCCCCGAGTGATGCGCGAAGATCCGGATTTCCTTTCGCCGGCCCGGTCACGGCACCCACTGTTGCCCCATGCGTGCGCGGTCCTGTCCTGGGTCCTGCCCCCGGAACCGCCGACGCCGCCCGGGTCCATGGCGTCCCCTCCAGCGGCCCGCTGTGGCGCCCCGCGCACCCGGATGGAGCAACGCGGCGGACATGGCAGACTTGAGCGGGGCGTTCGGCCCGAAGTGCGGCGGCTTCGCGCAAGCCCGCAGCCGGGCCTCAGCCCCGTGGACAGCCAGTCCTCGTGAGCCCGCTACGGCGATGCGCCGGGGGCCGCCGAGAGATCCCGGCGGCATGACTGACAGAGGAACGGCAATGACGGTGACAGAGGACAGCGCGGAGTTCGCTCCCGGTATCGAGGAGTTCGGTCCCGGTATCGACCCGGAGCGGCTGGCCGTCTGCCTGAGCGTGCTCGACGAACTCGACAGCATCGAGGTCGACCACCCCGACGCCATCGCCGTGCGCCGCGCCACCGCCGGCATCTACCGGACCGTGAAGCAGCGCCGCCGTCAGGAGCGCCGGGCCGCCAAGACCGCGCACGACAAGGCCGTCACCGAGGCCACCGCCACCGGATCCGCCGACCGCATCGACGACGAGACCCAGGGTGTCCTGCCGTCCTCCTCGGCCGGCGCCGAGATCGCCGGGATACTCCAGCGGCCCCGTTCCTGCTACATCTGCAAGACCCGGTACGTCGAGGTGGATGCCTTCTACCACCAGCTCTGCCAGCAGTGCGCCAAGGAGAACCGGGACCGCCGCGACGCGCGGACCGACCTGACGGGACGCCGGGCGCTGCTCACCGGCGGCCGGGCCAAGATCGGCATGTACATCGCGCTGCGGCTGCTGCGTGACGGCGCGCACACCACCATCACCACCCGCTTCCCCAACGACGCGATCCGCCGGTTCAAAGCGATGCCGGACAGTGACGAGTGGATCCACCGGCTGAAGATCGTCGGCATCGACCTGCGCGACCCCGCCCAGGTCGTCGCCCTCGCCGACTCGGTCGCCGCCGAGGGGCCGCTGGACATCCTGATCAACAACGCCGCGCAGACGGTACGCCGCTCCCCGCAGGCGTACAGCGAACTGCTCGGCGCGGAGTCCGCACCGCTGCCCGCGGGCGAACTTCCCGCGGCCGAGGTCATCGGCACCTTCGGCAGCGGCTCGGTCGACCGCGTCGCCGCCCTGCCCGCCGCCCGTAAGGAGGGGCTGAGCGCCCAGGACGTCACTGAACTGGCCCTGGTCACCGGTTCCGCCTCGCTGGAACGGATCGCTGCGGGCACCGCGATCGACGCGGGTGGTCTCGTACCGGACCTGCACCACACGAACAGCTGGATCCAGACGGTCGAAGAGGTCGAGCCGATCGAGCTGCTCGAGGTGCAGCTCTGCAACTCCACCGCGCCGTTCATCCTGATCAGCCGGCTCCGCCCGGCGATGGCCGCGACGGCAGCCAAGCGCGCCTATGTGGTCAACGTCTCCGCGATGGAGGGTGTTTTCAGTCGCGGCTACAAGGGCGCGGGCCATCCGCACACCAACATGGCCAAGGCGGCGCTGAACATGCTCACCCGCACCAGCGCCCAGGAGATGTTCGAGAAGGACGGCATCCTGATGACCGCCGTCGACACGGGCTGGATCACCGACGAGCGCCCGCACCCCGACAAGATCCGGCTGGCCGAGGAGGGCTTCCACGCCCCGCTCGACCTGGTCGACGGCGCTGCCCGGGTCTACGACCCGATCGTGCGCGGCGAAGCGGGCGAGGACCTGTTCGGCTGCTTCCTGAAGGACTACGCGCCGGCAGGCTGGTAGATCGATCCGTTGTCCGAAAGTGACTGAGCGCACACGTTCCATCGAGCGGGAAAGCGCTCATTTGGTTAGGCTGAGGTGAACGGACGCCACCCGGGGATCCACAAAACTCCCCGGGCCGTCCTGGGACAGGCTTGTAACCAGGCCGCCGTTCCGCCCCATGCCCGGCGCCACCGCGACCGAACTGTTCCTGCCCCACCCCACATGGGTGGTCGATGTCCGGTAATGAGGCCGGAGTGTCGGCGACGCCCGGGGTTACGCGACACAAAGGAGTGCGCGGTGACACCAGAACTGACGAAGCAAGAGAAGCGACCGGCAGAGCGACAGGGAGAGCGGGCCCGTCGGCCCGAGAAACTCCAGAACCTCGAAGTCTGGGCCAGGTCCGCGCCGATCCGGCTGGCCGGCTACGAGGACGATCTCGCCGAGCCGCACATCCTGCCCGGCATCGACTGATCGACGGGCCCGGCTGCGCGCCCGCCCGGCGTTGGTGATGCCCGTCAGCCAGGGAGCCCCGGCCTTCCGACACCACGGAAGTACGGGGCTCCGGCGTGTTCCGGCCCGGTCACCGCACCGGGCGGAGCCCACGTGGGCCTGGGGCCCGGGTCCTCAAGGGGGCGTGGTCGGGCTGATGCGGGCGGGGGCGAGGGCCACCGGTCTGATGAATTCCCGCACATAGGTGCGGTGCCACCAGTTCCCGGTGGCACGCAGCTCGCGCCAGGTCGTGTACCGGTAGCGGTAGACCCTGGCGCGGATGTGCGTGGGCGGGTTGCCGGGGAACGGGTTGTGGCGCAGCAGCCGCAGTGTGTCCCGGTCGTTCTCCAGCAACCGTTCCAGGAACGGTCCGAACCAGGGATGGGCGTACGCGGGAGAGAGCGCCGCGAACCACATCAGCCAGTCCAGGCGCAGGTGATACGGAGCGAACTGGCGCGGCAGCCTCCGCGGATCGCCCGGCTTGCCGCGGAAGCCGTACTCCTGCCAGACGGTGTCGGGGTGGAGGACCGTCTCGTCGGTGCCCTCGACCGCGATCTCGAGCCGGACCCGGCTGATGCTGCCGAACGCGCCGTACGTGTTGACGAGATGCAACGGGTCGAACGAACGGTTCATCACCTGGCGGCGGGAGATCAGATTGCGCGCCGGACGGTAGCTGAGGGCGACCACCAGCGCGGTGACGGCGATGACCACCACCTCGTACCAGAGCGGCGGCGCCGACTGCGCGGGCTGCGCAACGAACAGAGACCAGTCGACGGCGGACAGGGCGAGAGCGATGGTCACCCAGTTCAGCCAGGCGAAGTTCCCGGAGAGGACCAGCCACAACTGGGTGACGATCATCAGCCCCGCGGCCGCGCTCGCCACCGGCTGCGGGGTGAAGAGCAATATCGGGACGAGGAGTTGGGTGACGTGGTTGGCCGCCACCTCCACCCGGTGGACGGGCCGGGGCAGCCGGTGGAAGAACCAGCTCAGTGGTCCCGGCATCGGCTGGGTCTCATGGTGGAAATACAGACAGGTCAGCTTGCGCCAGCACTCGTCGCCCCGGATCTTGATCAGCCCTGCGCCGAACTCGACCCGGAACAGCACCCAGCGCAGCAGCCACAGCACGAGTACCGGCGGCGCCGTGTCCGCGTTGCCGAGAAAGACGGCGAGGAAGCCGGTCTCCAGGAGCAGCGACTCCCACCCGAAGGCGTACCAGAGCTGGCCGACCTGGACGATCGACAGATACAACGCCCAGGGCAGCAGCCACAGCAGCATCGCCGCCCAGAGCGGAACGTACGAATCCACCCCGGCGATCAGCGCGACCGCGAGCGCGCAGCCGGTCCAGGTGACCGCCGCGAAGAACCGGTCGGAGTAGTGGAGCCGGAAGAGACCGGGAGCGAGCCGCCAGTCCGTTCGCCGAAGGAACTCGGGCACGGGCAGCATGCCACGTTCGCCGATCAGCGCCCTGAACTGGAGGGCGGCGGCGAGAAACCCGACCAGATAGATGCAGGCGAGAGTCCGCTGGAAGATCAGCCGGCTGAGCCAGTAGCCATCTGCGGTGAACCATTCCATCACTTCCAGTATCGACGCTGCCGAGCGACTGAGCGCTTCAGCCCTCCGACACGATCCGTCCCAGCGTGGTGCCGAGCCGGCGTGCGTACCACCGCTGGAGCACCGGCACGAGGGGGCCCGCAACCCTGCTGTACCACCGGGCCGGGCGGGAGAACGCCAGCACGGTGAACCACACCGTGCCGTCGTCCGCCAGCTCCACCACGAAGCACTCCTCGCCGCGCTCGGGGTGCCGGTGCCGGGTCCCGTACGCGAAGCCGATGCGCTCCTTCTCGTACGCGGTCCAGACGACTTCGCACGGCGCGGCGAACCGGAACGGACCGAGCCCGATCGACACCCGCACGGAGGTCCCGGGCTCCGCGCGGGCCGTCGACGCCCGCACCCGGGTGCCGGAGGTGCGGTGCATGCGCCAGCCGGTGACGGCTGCGCCCGCCGCTTCGAAGTCGGCCCGCCCGCGACCCACCGCGACCCGGTGGTGGAGATGGTGGTAGCCGTCGGGGAGCGGGCCGAGCCGGGTGGCCCCGACCTCCGGGTACGTGAGGGTGCTCATGACGTCCTGCCTCCGTGGTCGGTGGGAAATGGGTCGGTGAGAAACGGGACGGTGCGGGTCGGGGCAGTACGGGCGGAGCCGGCGCCGTTCCGGAGCCTCTGCCAGGCGAGCACCGAGCAGAGCGCGAAGCCCAGCGCGTTGCCGAGGCCGTGCGTGGCGGCCATCCAGGTCGGCGTGGGGTGGGGCAGTCCGGTCGCCTCACCGAGCGCCCAGCTCAGCGCGAGCACCATCGTCACCACGAGGACGGCGGCCGAGGTGCCGAACAGCACCCGGGTGACCCGGTCCCGCCCGCGGCCACGGATCGTGCGCCAGGTCAGCAGAGCGACGGTCCACATCCCAGCTGTCAGAACGACTGCCCCCGCCAGCTCCGCCCAGTCCCCGATGAAGTATCCGGCGAGGACCAGCAGGGTGCCGAGCGGCACGCTCAGCGCGGCGAACCGGCCTCCGGGACTGTCCGTGACCCGGCAGACGAGCCCGGAGACCAGGGCGGCGGCGAATCCGGCGAAGTGGAAGTGCGGCACGGTCAGGGCGAGGATGCCGAGCCCGAAGCCGAAGAGGGTGTGCCCGGAGCGCTCGGCGACCAGGGCGAGAGCGGCGACCGACGGCGTGACCAGGGCGGTGAGCAGCGCGATCTCGGCGGGTGCGGCGCGGTGGGTTGTGGTGGACCTGACCATACGGAGCAGGCGGGGCGGCGCGTGCAGGGCGAGGAGCGCGGCCCCGAGTGCGTAGCAGGCGGCGAGAGCTGTCGCGGGGCTGCCGCGCGGCAGCCAGAGAGAGATGGCGCCGGGTGCGGCGAAGAGCGGCCACAGGCGGCGGATCCGGTCGAGCTCGGGCGCGCAGGTCAGGTGCAGACCGGCGGGAAGGACGACCAGCATGCCCAGCATCACGATCGTGTCGACCAGTACGGACATGCCGCAGCCCCCGCCTTGAACGCGTTCAAGTAGCTTTCCGTGCCGACCCTAGAGGCTTTCTTGAACGCGTTCAAGGCGACGGCGGCGGGGAGCAGGTGACCGGGCTCGCCGCAGGAGGCAGGATGTCCCGCATGGAGATCATTCCCGGACGCGGCGTCGACCTCGTCAAGATCGGTGATCCGCGTGCCCAGGTCGAGGAGCGCGTGGGGCAGCCGCACCACGGGCCCGGCGGTGACCGCGCCGTCTACGCCACCTCGCCCACGCTGGTGATCACCTACGCGGCGGACGACACGGTCGAACTCGTGGAGATCGCCCACCACGGCGGCATCGACGATGCCGAAGCCCGCTACGACGGCGTCCGGCTGACCCACCGATTCCTCGATGACGTCGTTGCCGAGCTCCACGCCAAGGGATACACGAGCACCCCCTCCAGCATCGGCCACGACTTCCACGTCGGCTTCGCCGTCTGGTCCATGCACTCACTGAGCGCGGGAGACCTCGATCCGGCCGCCTCGGAGGACGACGAGCGGGCCGTCGCGGAGGGCGTGTCCGTGGCGCCGTACGCCTACTTCGACGAGGGATAGCGGGGGCGGGCGAGGATCCTGGGTCAGCGCGGGAGGGACACCCGGAATGCCGTGTGTCCCGGCCGGCTCACGACATCGGCCGTGCCGCCGTGGGCGGTGACCACCGCGCGCACGATGGCCAGGCCGAGTCCGGTGCTGCCGGTGGCCCTTGAGCGGCTGGGGTCGGTGCGGACGAAGCGCCCGAAGATCTCCGGCAGCAGCGCGTCGGGGATGCCCGGCCCGTTGTCCGTGACGGTCAGCCGGACCTCGGCGGCCTCCGCGCGGAGCCGCACCGTCACCTCCGTACCGTCAGGGGTGTGTACCCGGGCGTTGGCGAGGAGATTGCCGATCACCTGCTGGAGACGGTGCGCGTCGCCGGTGACGGTCACGGGTTCCTCGGGGAGGTCGAGGAGCCAGCGGTGGCCGGGACTCGCGGCCCGTGCGTCGTCGGTCGCGTCGAGTACGAGGAGGGTCAGATCGACCGGTTCGTGGTCGAGCTCGCGCCCCGCGTCGAGGCGGGCGAGCAGCAGCAGATCGTCGACCAGGCGGCTCATCCGCCCGGACTCCGACTGAATACGTTCCAGGGCGTGCCGGACCTCGGCGGGCACGGGGCCGTGGTGGCGCAGGGCGAGTTCGGCGTGGCCACGGATGTTGGCGACGGGTGTGCGCAGCTCGTGGCTGGCGTCGGCGGCGAAGTGCCGCAGCCGTTCCTCGCTCGCCTGCCGCCGGGCGAGCGCGTCCCCGATGTGTCCGAGCATGCGGTTCAACGCGGTGCCGACCTGCCCGACCTCGGTGCGAGGATCGGTGACGGGCAGCGGGTCGGGCATGGCGACCTCGCCACTGGCCAGCGGCAGCCGGGCCACGCCGACCGCCTGCTGCGTGACGCGCCGCAGGGGGCGCAGGGAGACCCGCACCCACAGGGCTCCGGCGACCCCGGTGGCGAGCAGGGCCGCGCCGAACACGACCCCCTCGACCGCTTCGAGCCGATGCAGGGTCTCTTCCACGGGGTGCAGCGGCAGTCCGGTGATCAGCACGTCCCGGTCGTCGCCGGCGACGGCCGCGACCCGGTAGCCACCGAGCGCGGAGAGCCGAACGCTCCGGCCCTCCCCGTCGTCGGGCACGGCCGCGAGCGTGCGCCGGTCGTCGGCGGTCAACGGCACCTTGCGGACGTTCTGCTCATCGACCACGGCGGCCTGGGTCACCCGGCCGTTCAGCAGCCTGGCGCCGAAGGTGGAGTCGGCCTGGCCCCGCGAGTCGGGGCGGTTGTCGGCGTCCCGCGCGGCTTCGTGCTCCAGGCTGGCAGGAAACCTGCCGCCGGCCGCCGTCAGTTGCTGGTCCAGGCGGCGCACCAGGAAGCCCTGGAGGGCGAAGGCGGTGGTGAGTCCGACCGCGAGACATGCGGCGGCGAGCAGCAGGACGAGCCCGGTGGTGAGCTGCCCCCGCAGCGTGTGCGGCGGCGGCCGCCTCATGACGGATCCGGTTTCAGGACGTACCCCAGTCCGCGCACTGTATGGATCATGGGAGTGCGGCCCGCGTCGATCTTCTTGCGGAGATAGCTGATGTACAGCTCGACGACATGGGCGCGGCCGCCGAAATCGTATGCCCAGACCCGGTCGAGGATCTGTTCCTTGGACAGCACCCGGCGCGGATTGCGCATCAGGAAGCGCAGCAGCTCGAACTCGGTGCGGGACAGCTCGACGACGGCGCCGCCGCGTCGGACCTCCCTGGCCTCCTCGTCCATGGTGAGCTCGCCGACCGTCAGCCGGTGCCGGCCCGGCGCACTGGCCATCCCGGCCCGCCGCAGCAGCCCGCGCAGGCGGGCGAGGACCTCCTCCAAGCTGAACGGCTTGGTCACGTAGTCGTCGCCGCCCGCCGTGATCCCGGCGATACGGTCCTCCACAGCATCGCGGGCGGTCAGGAACAGCACGCACACCTCACGGGCCTCGCGGCGCAGCTCCCGCAGCACGCGCAGCCCGTCCATGTCGGGCAGCATCCAGTCCAGCACGACGGCGTCCGGCAGGAACTCGCGCGCCGCGGCCAGGGCGGAGGCGCCGTCCGCGGCCGTACGGACCTGCCAGCCCTCGCCGGTCAGTGCTCCGGCCAGCACCTCGGTCAGATCGGGTTCGTCGTCGATGACCAGCACCCGCACCGGGCCTCCGTCGGGGCGATGCAGGGGGGGTGGCTGTGTGCGGTGGTTGTCCATGGTCTGTCCAGCATCCCCCGACGCAGACGGCGGCGGGGCTCCGGGGACCTCTGAGTTCCCTCTGAGTTGCCTCTGAGTTGCCGCCGGAATCCCGGCGGACCGGGGGGGCCGGCCGCCCATTCAGAAGGTACGCAGAGGATGCGCTGCGAGGCTTGCCGCCAGTGACCGCCCGAGCGGTCCGTTACGAGGGGAGCTCCATGACCACCACAGTCCCCGCCTCGCCGTATGCGAGCAAGGGCACCCGCCACCGCCTCCCGCCGCGCAGCGCGGCCCCGCATCTTGTGTCCGCTGTCATTTACGCGGGGGCCGTGGCCGTGCTCGCCCTGTGGTGGAGTGACACGTCGGCCGTTGTCGGCATGGCGGGCTGGCTGACCAACGCCGGGCGCATCACCGGGCTGCTGGCCGGGTACGCGTGCGCGGTCCTGGTGGTGCTGATGGCCCGCATCCCCCTGCTGGACCACAGCATCGGAACCGACCGGCTGGCGCGCCTGCACGCCCTCGGCGGCCGGTGGACCGTCTCCCTGGCCCTGGCCCACACCCTTCTGGTCATCTGGGGTTACTCCCTCAGCGCCCACACGGACCTGGTGAGCCAGACCTCCGTCCTGGTCCTTCACTACCCGGACCTCCTCAAGGGCACCGTGGGCTTCCTGCTCCTCCTCCTCACGGGCGCCGTCTCCGCCCGCGCCGCCCGCCGCAGGATGAGCTACGAGACCTGGCACTACCTTCACTTCGCCACCTATATGGCGATCTTTCTCGCCTTCGGCCATCAGCTCTCCAACGGCGCCGACTTCGTCGGCAACCGACCCGCGCAGCTGGCGTGGTACGCCCTCTACCTGGGCGCCGCCGCCCTGATCGTCTGGTACCGGTTCGTGGTCCCGGTACGGCGCGCGCTGAGGCACCGGCTGACCGTGACCGCCGTGTACGCCGAAGCCCCCGGCGTCGTCTCCGTACACCTCACCGGCGAGCACCTGGACGAGCTGGGGGCCGAGCCGGGGCAGTTCTTCCGCTGGCGCTTCCTCACCCCGGGCCTGTGGTGGACCGCCAACCCGTACTCGCTCTCCGCGCCCGCCCACCCCCGCCATCTGCGGATCACCGTCAAGGCCGACGGCGCCCACAGCGCCGCGCTGGCGCGTCTCGCACCCGGCACCCGGGTCTGGGCCGAGGGACCGTACGGGAGCTTCACCGCGCGCCGTCGTACCGCCCGCCAGGTGCTGCTGCTGGCCGGCGGGGTCGGCATCACTCCGCTGCGGACCCTCTTCGAGACGCTTCCGGGACCGGTGACGCTCGTCTACCGCGCCCGACGGGCCGAGGACCTGGCACTGCGCGCCGAGCTGGACGCCATCGCCGCCCACCGCCGCACCACGGTCCACTACGTCGTCGACGGGGGTTCCCCGCTGACCGCACCGGCTCTCAGCCGTCTGGTCCCCGGACTGGCCGCGCACGACGTCTACCTCTGCGGTCCGCCCGGCATGACCGAGGCGGCGATCCGCGCCCTGCGCGACGCCGGAGTGCCGCGCCGCCGCATCCACCACGAGTCGTTCGCGTTCTGATGAGTGCCCCGAGGAGAACCAGCATGCGCCGAGCCGTCCTCACCACCACCGGCACCAGTGCCCTGGTCGTGGCCCTGCTGTCCCTGAAACCGCACCAACCGCCCGGTCTCCTCGACGCGGTCGGGCGGCCGGCGACCACGGCCTCCCCGCGCACGTCCACCGGCGCCCCGCCCGGCACCGCCGCCGCGACGGGCACGTTCAACGGCGACACGGTCGACACGCGGTACGGACCGGTACAGGTCGCCGCGACCCTCGTCAAGGGGAAGCTCACCGCCGTGCGGGTGCTCCGGGCGCCCGATGAGAACGGCCGCGATCAGGAGATCGCCGCGTTCGCGCTGCCCCGGCTCACCCAGGAGGCGCTGGGTGCCCAGAGCGCGGACATCGACTCCGTCTCCGGAGCCAGCTACACCAGTCAGGGCTATATGGAGTCCCTGCAGAGCGCATTGGACCGGGCCGGTGGCTGATCGCGGGCAGGGGCTGCGCCATGTCGAGCACGTGATGGGCACGGTGTTCTCCTTCGACATCAGGGACCGGCCCACCCCTGCGATCCGTCGCGCCCTCGACGATGCGGTGCGCGGGCTGCACCACGTCGACGCGGTGTTCTCCACCTACCGTCCGGACAGTGCCATCAGCCGGCTGGGCTGCGGCGAGTCCGGGCTCGGCACGTGTCCGGCCGAGGTCCGTGAGGTCCTGGACCTGTGCGGCGATGTCACCCGGGTCAGCCGTGGCTGGTTCAGTGCCACACCCGGCGGTGTCCTCGACCCCTCCGGGCTGGTCAAGGGGTGGGCGGTCGAGGCCGCCTCGCAGCTGCTGTACGAGAGCGGCGCGCACAACACCTGTGTGAACGGCGGCGGCGACCTTCAGCTGCGTGGCGAGGCCGCCCCCGGCGCCCCTTGGCGGATCGGTGTCGCCCACCCCCTGCGCCGCGGGACGCTGGCCACCGTGGTGACCGGGCGCGATCTGGCAGTCGCCACCTCCGGAACGGCCGAACGCGGCGCGCACATCCTCGACCCGCACACCGGTACACCGGCCCTGGGCCTTGCATCGATCACCGTGGTCGGGCAGGCGCTGACCCTGACGGACGCCTTTGCCACGGCTGCGTTCGCCATGGGCGGTGGAGCACGCGGCTGGCTGGAGTCGCTGGACGGGTACGAGGCGCTCGCCGTCACACCCGACGGCCGTGAGTGGCGCACCAGCGGATTCGGCTGGTAGCCGCGGCAACCACTTGTGGGCCCAGGCCTGTTTACGGAAGCGCTTCGCCCTGCCGTCCGTCGGACGGGATCGTTCGAGGAATCGGGCAATCAATGGCAAAGTGTCCCACATGGACGATCGGGTGGCGGGTGCCCTGTCACTCCCGGATGACTGGCCCGCCCACCCGGATCTCAGCCTCGCCCTGAACCGTATGGGCAGCTTCGACTGGGACCTCGACAGCGGACTCATGCACATGGACCGGCCCGCGCTCGACGTGTTCGACCTGCGGGCCGATGAATACGGCAACCGGCCGGAGAGCCTCTCCCCACGTGTGCCGCCGGACGAGAGGGTGCGCCTCGATGCGCTGGTCTCGCAGGCACTCAAGAGCGGAGAGAGCAACTACGGCGCGTACTTCCGGATCCTTCGGCGCGACGGCACGATGCGCTGGACCCACACCCAGGGCTTCATCCGCCGTGACGTGACCGGCCGCCCGCGCCGGATCATCGGCATAGTCAGGGACGCCACCCAAGAGCTGGCCGATTCCACAGTCCGCCACGAGCAGGACGAGGAGCGGCGCCGGCGCACGAGGCTGGTGGAGGGCGCCACGGCCGCCCTGGCCCACGCCCGCACCGTCAGGGACGTCATCGACGTACTCAAGCACTCCCAGGGGCTGGTCCTGCTCGGAGCCACCAGCCTCGTCATGGGGTTGATCGAGGCGGGGCGCATCCATCTGGTGGCCGACGGGCCCGAGGGGTCCTTCGTGCCGGGCACCCGGTACACCCGTACGGACGAGCCGTACCCGATGAGTGAAGTGGTCCGCACCCTCGCGCCCCGCTTCATCGAGTCCGCCGAGGACTTCGCCACCTCGTACCCGATCCTGTGGCCGCACATCAGTGACCTCGGCATCACCTCCGCCGCCTATCTGCCGCTGATCGCCCAGGCCCGCCCCATCGGCGCCCTCGGACTCCTCTACGGCGACAAGGACGGCTTCACCGGCGACGAACGCAATCTGCTGGTCGCCCTCGGCAGCTCCATCGCCCAGAGCCTGCAGCGGGCCATGCTCTACGAGCAGGAGCACGACCTCGCCGAGGGGCTCCAGCAGGCCATGCTGCCACGCCGGGTCCCGGATGTGCCGGGCGCGCAGATCGCCGTCAGGTACCGCTCGGCGAGGCTCGGTCGGGACATCGGGGGCGACTGGTACGACGTCATTTTGCTGCCCGGCGGCCGGGTGGGCGCCGTCATCGGCGACGTCCAGGGCCACGACACGGACGCGGCGGCGGTCATGGGACAGCTGCGCATCGTCCTGCGGGCCTACGCCGCCGAGGGGCACAGCCCGGCCGCAGTCATGGCCCGCGCCTCCGTCTTCCTCCATGAGCTCGACACCGACCGCTTCGCGACCTGCACCTACGCCGAGGTCGACCTGACCACCGGGGTGGTGCAGCTCGTCCGGGCGGGGCATGTCGAGCCGCTGGTACGCGACGTCGACGGCAGCTGCCGCAGGCTGCCCGCCGAGGGAGGGCTGCCGCTGGGGCTCTCGGCCGAGTTCGGCCGGCTCGAATACCCGGTCAGCACCGTCGAGCTGGACCCCGGCCAGACGATGGTGCTGTACACCGACGGCCTGGTGGAGCTGCCGGGCGCCGATCTCGACGAGGGCATGCAGCTACTCACCTCCGTGATCCGGGGCGGATCACGGGACCTCCAGAGGCTGGCCGACCAGCTGTGCGAAACGGTCGACGAGCGAGGCGGCGAGGACGACGTGGCGGTCCTGCTGCTGCGCCGCAAGGCCACCCACGCGCCGCAGCCCGGCGGCCGGCTCCAGCAGCATGTCGCCCAGAACGATCCGGAGGCGCTGAGCTCGGCCCGGCACATGATCCGCGCGGCGGTGCGGGCCTGGGGCGCGAAGGACCGGGCGGACGAGGCCGAGCTGGCCGCCGATGAACTGATCACCAACGCGCTGATGCACACCGACGGCGGGGCGATTGTCACCGTCCGGGTGCTCGCCGGGCCCGAACGGCGGCTGCGGGTCGATGTCGAGGACCGGTCGAGCGCGCTGCCGCGCCCTCGTGACGCGGGGGTGTCCGGCGTCTCCGGGCGTGGGCTGATGCTGGTGGACCGGCTGACGGACGCCTGGGGGGTGGAGTCCCGCGGCAGCGGCAAGTGCGTGTGGTGCGAGTTCATCGTCCCGGGGCGCGAGTGACATGTGGCGAGGATTGACACCGATGGGCGTGATGCGGACTACCCGACAGTAACAGAAAGTAACATGTATGTACTTGACCGTAACCGATCGCGGGCGATTGACTGCGACTGCGGCAGTCGTTGACTCCGGCAATCTTTGTCTTCGATGACATGAGGAACCGTTGGGCACTGAACTACTGGCACCTCTCGATCTGGCTTTCTGGCACCTCGAAACCGATGCGCACCCCATGCACCTCGGCGCGCTCGCCGTCTTCTCGCCGGCGCCCGCCCCGGCGCCGGGCGTCACCGCGGACGCCGTGGTGGAGCTGCTCGGCGCCCGCGCCGCGGCGATCCCACGGCTGCGGATGCGCGTACGGGACGTCCTGCTGCCGGTCGGCGGCGCCGCCTGGTCCGCCGACAAGGACTTCGACGTCTTCCGTCACGTCCAACGCGTGCTGCTGCCCCGGGACGACGAGTCGCCGGACGGCGGCTTCATGGCTGGGGCCACCCGGCTTGCCGGCGAGCTGATGGAGCGGCCGCTGGAGCGGGGGCTGCCGCCCTGGGAGATGTACGTCATCTCCGGTGCCGACGAGGGTCCCTTCGCCGTGCTCGTCAAGCTTCACCACGCGCTCGCCGACGGCATGCGCGCCGTGGCCATCGGCGCCGGGATCTTCGACGAGATCGCCTCCCTCGGAGCCCGCGCCCGCGGCGGTGCGAGCGCCCGTCGGGCACGCCCGGTCCCGCCCCGCTCGTGGATGCCTGGGCCGCGCCAGGTGGCCGGATTCGCGCTGGGCCGGATCGAGGACCTCTCGCGGGCGTTCGGGGTCGGTGCCTCCGTCGTGCGGGCCAGCCGCCTCGATCTGCGCGGCGCCCCCGCGCTCACCGCGATCTCCAGCGGCACCCGGCGGCTGGCCACCGCGGAGTTGGACGGCGAGTCCGTCCACCGGATCCGCCGGGTCGCGGGCGGGACCACCAACGACGTCCTGCTCGGCGTCGTCGCCGGAGCGCTCCGCCGCTGGATGGTGGAGCGCGGCGAGCAGCTGCCGGTCGCCGACCCGCGCGCCCTCGTGCCGGTCTCCCGGCGCAGGCCCGGCACCGGCGCAGCCTCCGGAAACCGGCTCTCCGCCTATCTGGTCGGGCTCCCCGTCTCCGAGTCCGACCCCTGGGAGCGGCTGCGCCTCGTCCGCACCGCCATGAACCGCAACAAGGCCGCCGGACCACTGCGGGGTGCGGGCGCCGTCGCGGTGCTCGCCGATCAACTGCCCTCACTGGCCCACCGATTCGGCGCCCCGCTCGCCGGCAGCGCCGCCAGGATGCTCTTCGACGTGCTGGTCACCAGCGTGCCACTGCCGCGCTCGGCGCTCTCGCTGGGTGGCTGCCCGCTGCGGGCCGTCTACCCGATGGCGCCGCTGGCGCGCGGGCAGTCACTGGCCATCGCCCTGTCCACGTACGGCGGCCGGGTGCAGATCGGCCTGGTGGCCGACGGCAAGGCGGTCCCCGACCTGGAGCGACTGGCCCGTTGCGCGGAGGACGAGCTGCGCGAGCTGCTCGCCCTGCTGCCGGTCGCACAACCCTCCCAACGGTCCTGATAGATCGGACAGATTTTGGCGGCGGCGTGGTATTTCGTGGGGCCAAGGGTGTTGACGTGCCGAAGTGATCCGATGAATATTCGTTGTGCAGGAATTAACGATCATCGGTGAGGGCGGCAGCGGCATGCGGCGAAACAGGCTGGGAACCAGTGCGGTGGAGGTGACCGAGCTGTCGTTCGGGGCCGCCGCCATCGGCAACCTCTTCCGTGAGGTCGACCCCGCCCAGGCCGCGGCCGCCGTGGACGCCGCCTGGGACGAGGGCGTCCGCTACTTCGACACGGCACCGCACTACGGGCTCGGCCTCTCCGAACGCAGGCTGGGCGCGGCCCTGCGTCACCGGCCGCGCGACTCCTACGTGGTCTCCACCAAGGTCGGCCGGCTGCTCGACCCACTCCCGGCCGGCCCGATCGCCTCGTACGACGGCCTCTCCGAAGGCTTCGCCGTGCCCGCCACCCACCGCCGCCGCTGGGACTTCAGCGCCGACGGCGTACGCCGCAGCATCGAGGACAGCCTCGAACGGCTCGGTCTCGACCGCATCGACATCGCCTACCTGCACGACCCGGACGACCACGCCGAAGCCGCCTTCCGTGAGGCCTACCCGGCCCTGGAGAAGCTGCGCGCGGAAGGCGTCGTCGGAGCCATCGGCGCAGGCATGAACCAGACCGCGATGCTCACCCGCTTCCTCCGCGACACCGACGTGGACACCGTCCTCTGCGCGGGGCGCTACACCCTGCTCGACCAGTCCGCGCTCGCCGAGCTGCTGCCCGAGGCGACCGCACGCGGCCGCAGCGTCGTCGTCGGCGGAGTCTTCAACTCCGGGCTGCTCGCCGACCCGCGCCCCGGTGCGACCTACGACTACGCGGCCGCCCCGCTGACCCTTCTCGACCGGGCCCTGCGCATGAAGGCCGTCGCCGAGGGCCACGGCGTACCGCTGCGCGCCGCCGCCCTGCACTACCCGCTCGCCCACCCCGCCGTCGCCACGGTGCTCGTCGGCACCCGCTCGCCCGACGAGATGCGCGACGCCGCCGACCTGCTCTCCCGCGAGGTCCCCGACGCCCTCTGGGACGAACTGCGCGCCGAGGGCCTGCTCACCGAGGACGGACACCGGCCATGAGAATCGCCCTGCACACCAAGGTCCGCGCCGACCGGATCGAGGAGTACGAGGCGGCGCACCGCGAAGTTCCCACGGAGCTCACCGCGGCGATCCGCGCTGCGGGCGCCACCTCCTGGACGATCTGGCGCAGCGGCACCGAGCTGTTCCACGTCATCGAGTGCGAGGACTACGCCCGGCTCCTCGCCGAGCTCGAGCAGCTGCCCGTCAACGTCGCCTGGCAGGCCCGGATGGACGAACTCTTCGACGTGGCCCACGACTACTCGTCGGACGGCGCCGAAGCCGGTCTCCCCGTCGCCTGGGAGCTGTGACATGACCGGCCGGCAACGGATCGTCGACGCCCACCACCACGTGTGGGACCTGTCGGTACGCGACCAGGAGTGGATCAACGGCGAGGAACTGGCCCCGCTCCGGCGCACCTTCACCCTGACCGACCTGGAGCCCGAGGCCCGCGCCGCCGGGGTGTACGCCACGGTCCTCGTCCAGACCGTCACCGTCCCCGAGGAGACCCCCGAGTTCCTCGCCCTCGCCGACGACAACGACCTCGTCGCGGGGGTCGTCGGCTGGACCGACCTCACCGCGCCCGGCATTGCCGACACCCTCGCCGCCCTGCGCGAACTCCCCGGTGGCGACCGGCTCGTAGCCATCCGCCACCAGGTCCAGGGCGAACCCGACCCCGAGTGGCTGCTGCGCCCCGAGGTGCAGCGCGGACTGTCCGCCGTGGCCGCCGCCGGACTCGTCTACGACCTGGTCGTCCAGCCCCACCAGCTGCCCGCAACCGTCAGGGCCGCCGCGCTGCTGCCGGAACTCACCTTCGTACTCGACCATGCGGGCAAGCCGCCCATCGCCACCCGGAGCCTGCACCCCTGGGCGGAAGACGTCCGGGCGCTGGCCGACCGGCCCAACACCGTCTGCAAACTCTCCGGCCTGGTGACCGAGGCAGACCTGCGCTCCTGGACGGTCGACGACCTCCGCCCGTACTCCGACACCGTCCTCGACGCCTTCGGGCCCGACCGCCTGATGTTCGGCTCCGACTGGCCGGTCTGCCGGCTCGCGGCGAGTTATACGGAGGTCGTCGACGCCGCACGCGCCCTCACCGAGGGACTGGGCGCGGACGAGCGGTCGGCGGTCTTCGCGACCACCGCGGAGCGGACCTACAGGCTCTGAGGGCGGTGGCAGGGCGCAGCGGGCTGCGGCATCCTGGGATCCATGCCCGAACTACCGGAGATCGAGGCGCTGCGGGTCTTTCTCGACGAGAACCTGGTCGGCAAGGAGATCGCCCGCGTCCTGCCGCTCGCCGTCAGTGTGCTCAAGACGTACGACCCACCGCTCACCGCCCTGGAAGGCGGCACGGTCACCGGCATCGCCCGGCGCGGCAAGTTCCTGGACATCGGCGTCGGCCCGCTGCATCTGATCACCCATCTGGCCCGGGCGGGCTGGCTGCACTGGAAGGACAGCTTTCCCGCCGCTCCGCCGCGCCCCGGCAAGGGCCCCCTGGCGCTGCGTGCCGTACTCACCGGCGGGGACGGCTTCGACCTCACCGAGGCAGGTACCACCAAACGCCTCGCCGTGTACCTCGTGCACGACCCCGGCGAGGTGCCCGGCATCGCCCGCCTCGGACCCGACCCGCTCGACGCCTCCTTCGACCGGGACGCGTTCGCCGCACTGCTTGCCGGGGAACGGCGCCGGGTCAAGGGTGCCCTCCGCGACCAGTCCCTGATTGCGGGCATCGGCAACGCCTACAGCGACGAGATCCTGCACGCCGCGAGGATGTCTCCGTTCACACTCGCCGCGAGCCTCACCGACGACGACATCACCCGGCTGTACACGGCCCTGCGCACCACTCTCCGCGACGCCGTCGCACGCTCCAGCGGAGTGGCGGCCGGGAAGCTCAAGGCGGAGAAGAAGAGCGGGCTGCGTGTCCACGGCCGCACGGGCGAACCGTGCCCCGTCTGCGGGGACATCATCCGGGAGGTCTCGTTCAGCGACTTCTCGCTCCAGTACTGCCCGACCTGTCAGACCGGCGGCAGGCCACTGGCCGACCGTCGTCTCTCCCGACTCCTCAAATAGAGCGGCGGGTGAGTTCCAGCAGCTGCCGCCCGTCCGCGGCACGCACCTCGAAACGGTCGATGGCCGCCGGGCGCAACGCGGCCCCGCCGTGCACCACCAGCGTCTCCTCGTCCGGCCCGGTCACCGACCAGGTGGTGACCGTCTCCTCGCTGCCGTCCCGTCCGACCGCCACCAGCGCGCACACCCCCGCCTCCGGCACCCGCGCCACCTCCAGACCGACGTCCGTGCCCCACTCCTTGGCCCCGGCCGTGACCACGGCCGCCATCCCCGTGGCCCGGTCCGTCGCCGCCCATCGCTGCGCCTGCACCGTTCCCGCAGGCCCAGCCGGCGTGCCGATCACCGCGAGCGGCCCGCCCACCGCCAGGACCACCGCGGCGGCCACCAGCGCCAGACGTCTGCGGCGGCTCCTGCGCCGCCCGGCCACCACCGCGCCCACCGCCCGCCGCACCAGCTCGGGACCCGCCCGAACCACCGGATCCACCCCCGGCGGCGTCCGCCGGGCGTACTCCCCGAGCACGGCCGTCACCGCGCGGAACTCCGCCGCCCGGATCTCGCACAACGGGCACTGCGCCAGATGCTCCTCGAAGCGGAAGGCATCGGCAGCGCTCAGCACGCCCAGTGCGTAGGCGCCGACATGGCGATGAGGTTCCGGGGTGCGCATGCAGTCCGGTACGGAACGCACCCGTGAATCACTCAAGCCAACACCAACGGACACGCTCTACACTCCGGCCTCATGCTGCGCGTACTCGCCGTCGACGACGAAGCACCCGCCCTGGAGGAGCTGCTCTACCTCCTGCGCGCCGACCCCCGCATCCGCAGCGCCGAAGGTGCCACCGGGGCCACCGAGGCGCTGCGCCGGATCGGCGGTGCCGTCGACGCCGGTCCCGACGACCCGTCCGCCATCGATGTCGTCTTCCTCGACATTCACATGGCGGGCCTCACCGGACTCGATGTCGCCCAGCTGCTGGCCGGGTTCGCAGCGCCCCCGCTCATCGTCTTCGTCACCGCCCACGAAGGGTTCGCCGTCCACGCCTTCGACCTCAAAGCCGTCGACTACGTTCTCAAGCCTGTCCGTCGCGAACGCCTGGCCGAAGCCGTCCGCCGCGTCGCCGAACAGGTCGGCGACCGCTCCGCTTCCCTCCAGGACACCGCAGCCGACCAGATAGCCGTCGAACTGGGCGGAGTGATCCGGTTCATCCCGATCGACGACATCGCGTACGCGGAGGCGCAGGGCGACTACGCCAGGCTGCACACCGCGGGCGGCAGCCACCTCGTCCGGATCCCCCTCACCACCCTGGAGGAACGTTGGCGCTCGCGCGGATTCGTCCGCATTCACCGCCGCCATCTCGTCGCCCTCGGCCGGATCGACGAGCTGCGGCTCGACGCGGGCAGCATGAGCGTCCGCATCGGCACCGCGTCGCTTGCCGTGAGCCGCCGACACACCCGCGCCCTGCGTGATCTACTCATGCGGCAGACGGGCCGCTGACCAGGGACTACCCAGGTCCGAAAGCTTCCCAGAGGGGTCCCCGGCTGCGTACACTCCGGGCCCATGTCCGCAGAGTCGACGCCCCGGCGTGAAGTGGTGACGGGGGAGCCCCGGCGGGTGCGCCCGCTGCCCCGCTACCGCACCCAGTCGGAGATCGACGAGCAGACCGCGCTCGGCGGCGCCTACGTCCGCTCGCTGATGCGAAGCCAGCTGCGCGCCGGACTCACCGCGTTCACCGTTCTCGCTGTCGTCGTCGGCACGCTGCCGCTGGTCTTCGCCGCCCTGCACAGCGCCGCCGTCGTCTGGGCGGTCCTCGGCTTCGCCGCCTACCCGCCGCTGACCCTGATCGCCTGGTGGTACGTGCGGCGGGCCGAGCGCAACGAGCGCGACTTCGCCCGGCTCGTGGAAGGCCGACCCGCACAGTGAGCCGCACGTACGCGGTGGTGGCCGTCGCCGCCGTCGTTCTCGCCACCGTCCTCGTCGGCGGTTTCGGGCTGCGCATCTCCCGTACCACCTCGGACTTCTACGTCGCCTCCCGCACCGTGCGCCCCCGGCTCAACGCCGCCGCGATCAGCGGCGAGTACCTCTCCGCCGCATCCTTCCTCGGCATCGCCGGCCTGGTGCTCGTGCACGGCCCCGACATGCTCTGGTACCCGGTCGGCTACACCGCCGGCTATCTGGTGCTGCTGGTCTTCGTCGCCGCGCCGCTGCGCCGCTCGGGGGCGTACACCTTGCCCGACTTCGCGGAGGGGCGGCTCGAATCGCGGCAGGTGCGCAGGCTGGTGAGCGTGCTCGTCGTCGGGGCGGGCTGGCTCTACCTCGTACCGCAGCTCCAGGGTGCCGGGCTCACCCTGAAGATCCTGACCGGGGCGCCCGGCTGGCTCGGCGATGTGCTCGTCGCAGCCGTCGTCGTGGTCGCCGTCGCGGCGGGCGGCATGCGGTCCATCACCTTCGTCCAGGTCTTCCAGTACTGGCTGAAACTGACGGCGCTTCTGGTCCCCGCGATCTTCCTGGTGCTGGCCTGGCAGGGTGACGGGCGGCCACGGGTCACCTTCGACGAGCAGCTGTCCGTCTTCCGGGCCGACCATCCGCTGTACGCGACCTACGGGCTCATCATCGCGACGTTCCTCGGAACGATGGGGCTGCCGCACGTCGTCGTCCGCTTCTACACCAGTCCGAACGGCCGCGACGCCCGGCGCACCACCGTCGCCGTCCTCGCCCTGATCGGCGTGTTCTACCTGCTGCCGCCCGTGTACGGGGCACTGGGCAGGCTGTACGCCCCCGAGCTGATCCATGGCGGGGACGCGGACGCCGCCGTGCTGCTGCTGCCCGCACGCGTCGTCGGCGGGCTCGGCGGTGACCTGCTCGGCGCGCTCATCGCGGGCGGCGCCTTCGCCGCGTTCCTGTCGACCGCGTCCGGACTCACGATGGCCGTCGCCGGCGTCATCACCCAGGACGTCCTGCCCTCGCGCGGCGTACGGCACTTCCGGCTGGCCACCGTTCTCGCCATGTGTGTGCCGCTGGCCGGGTCGCTCATGGTGAGCCGGGTGCCGGTGGCGGACTCCGTGGGGATGGCGTTCGCCGTATCGGCGTCGTCCTTCTGCCCGCTGCTGGTCCTCGGCATCTGGTGGCGGCGGCTCACGCCGCCGGGCGCGATCGCCGGACTGGTGCTCGGCGGCGGCTCCGCGTTCCTGTCCGTCGCGATCACCGTCAGCGGTGCGGTGCGCCCGCCCGGTTGGCCGCACACCCTGCTCGCCTGGCCCGCCGTCTGGTCGGTGCCGGTCGGCTTCCTCGCGATGGTCCTGGTGTCGCTCGCCACGCCCGGTCGCATACCGGTCGGCACGAATGCCGCGATGACCCGCTTCCATCTGCCGGAGGCCCTGATACCCGGGAGGCACCGATGACAGGGCCCACGTACGCCGTTCTCGTCCTGTTCGTGCTCCTCCTGCTCGGCGCCGGGTTCCTGCTCGGCCGCCGCACGGCCCGCACCGTCCGCCCCAGCGATGTCGGCACCCCCGTCGAGCATGCCACCTTCGAGACGCTGCACACCGCATCGCTCGCCGCGCCGCCGCTGCGCGCCGGACTCACCGAGGAGAGCGCCCGCAAGTCAGCCCGCAGACTGCGTTCCCTGCTCGGCACCGACGCGCTCTGTCTCACCGACAGGGACCGGGTCCTCGTCTGGGACGGCGAGGGCGACCACCACGGCAGACACGTCATGGACCAGGTGCAGGGGCTTCTCGCCAGCGGCCGCGACACCGCCTTCCACAGCGACTGCGACGACCTCGACTGCCCGCTGCGCTGGGCCGTCGCCGTGCCGTTGACCGTCGATCACCGAGTCCTCGGCACCCTGATCGCCTACGCCCCGCGCGAGTCGGCGGTCCTGGCCAGGGCAGCCGGAGAGGTGGCCCGCTGGGTCTGCGTACAACTCGAGCTCGCCGAACTCGACCGGTCCCGCACGCAGCTCATCGAGGCCGAGATCAGGGCCCTGCGTGCCCAGATATCCCCGCACTTCATCTTCAACTCCCTCGCCGCCATCGCCTCGTTCGTCCGTACCGACCCCGAGCAGGCCCGCGAACTGCTGCTGGAATTCGCCGACTTCACCCGCTACTCGTTCCGCAGCCACGGCGACTTCACCACCCTCGCCGACGAGTTGCACTCCATCGACCAGTATCTGGCCCTCGTCCGGGCCCGCTTCGGTGAACGGCTCGCGGTCACCCTCCAGGTCGCCCCCGAAGTCCTGCCCGTCGCCCTGCCGTTCCTGTGCCTCCAGCCCCTGGTCGAGAACGCCGTCAAGCACGGACTCGAAGGCGCCGTCACCCGCAGCCGCATCACCATCAGCGCGCTGGACGCGGGCTCGGAGGCAGAGGTCGTCATCGAGGACGACGGCACCGGAATGGACCCGGAGCGGCTGCGGCACATCCTGCGCGGCGAAGGAGGACACTCCACCGGCATCGGACTGCTCAACGTCGACGAGCGGCTCCGCCAGGTGTACGGCGACGACTACGGGCTCGTGATCGAGACGGGCATCGGCGCCGGGATGAAGATCACGGTGCGGCTGCCGAAGTACCGCGCCGGGGTGCACGGTTCGTGAGGGGCAAAGGTACCCGCCGTGCTCAGTACAGATGGATCGCCAGATGCCCCAGTGGCAGCCCCAGCTGCCAGGCGGGCGTCCACACCTGGGCCGACACCTGCGCCCACTCCTCGTCGCCCTCGGTGCCGAGCGGCTCCCACGGCGGCGGCCCGATCGCGTCGAGATCGGTGGCGAGCAGCTCCGTCTCGTCCAGCCACCGCCAGGCACGCCGGGCCAGCGCCAGATCGGGATCCGGAACATCCCGGCCGTCGTCCGGCGAGGGGACCGCGGACGCCGCCGCGTCGAGCCGCTCGCAGACCCAGCGGCGCCAGGCACTCCCGTACGCCGTGAGCAGCCGCAGCTCGTCCATCCGGGTCGCGGGCAGCGCATCGGCCACCGCCCCGTCGGAGAGGAAGATGGTCAGGGCGAGCGCCTCGCGCCCCGCGCGGTACTCCAGCGTCGACGGCTCCATCAGATCGCCGGTCCGCAGCAGTTCATCGGCGATGTACTCGGCGTACATCCAGGCCATCGGGACCAGCAGCCCGTCCCCACTGGTTCCATCCGCACGTTCCGGACGCATCCCGTCTCGCCTCTTCCTCATCTCGGCACCGGGCCACACGCAGCATTGAACCGGGGGAGCGCGCCCCGCGTGGCCAGAAGGACAGGATCCGACCGACCCGATCCGTCACAGACACGAGGTTGCGATGACCGCCGATCCCGGGGAGGGACCGCACATGCGGCAATTGCTCGGCGCGTATGTGCTCGATGCGCTCAACGACGGGGAGGCCCGGCTGGTCTCGCAGCATCTGCAGGACTGCGACGGATGCGCCGCCGGCTATGTGGAGGTCGCGGAGACGGTGTCCTTGCTCGGCCTGCTGAGCGAGGAGGACCTGCTGGAGTAGCCGGGCAGGTTGCGGGAGAGCAGGCGCAGCGCGTAGTAGGAACGGGACTTGACCGTGCCCGCCGGTATGCCCAGCACCTGCGCCGTCTCGCCCACGCTCAGCCCGCGGAAGTAGATCTGGACCAGCACCGCACGGTGCTCCGGGCTGAGCGTCCGCACCGCCTCGCGGACATCGAGCGCGGCGACGGTCGCCTCCGCCGTGTCCTCCCGGCCCGGGGCGCTCTCCAGTACGAGGTCGCTGACCTCCGTCGGCCGGGCCTGACGGGACCTGCGCGCATCGATCGCCAGCCGCCGGGCGACCGTGAAGAGCCAGGGCCGCATCGATTCGTACGGACTGTCGAACGCCTCGGGGTGCTGCCAGGCGCGTACGAGCGTCTCCTGGAGCAGATCCTCGGCGCGCTGCCGGTCGCCGAAGGTCAGACCGAGCAGGAAGTGGAGGAGCGCGGGACCGTGTTCGCGCTGCAACGCCGCGAGGGCCCGCTCATCGGTCGTCGTGGTCATGGTGAACGCCCCTTTCCCGCGGAGGCCCCTGCCGCCTCGCCGCTGCCTGCGCCGTATACGAACGCATCGGGGCCGCGACGAACAGAAGATGCACCGGGGCGTGCGACGAGCGGTCGCACGGAGCGGCGAATGGTGCGGTGAACGGTCGGCCGGGCGGTGAACGGACAGGGGGCGGCCGACGTACGGCGCGCGACCCCGCACTCGGCCGGGCGTACGGCGTGGCCGGGTGCGGGGTCGGTGGCGGTCAGCGTGGAGCGGGCGCCGGCCGTACGGAGAGCAGCCACCCCCGGCCCGGTGCCACCGGGACCGGCTCGCCCGCCGCGAACGAGCGTTCCGGCTGGAAACCCTCGATCGCGGGTGCGTACGCCGCGACCGGGTCGCCGGAGCCGGTCAGCACGCACTCCACCGGCGTCGATGCCCACGAAGCGACCGCAGTCGCCGTCCCGCCCGGTCCCTGCCAGCTGGAGGCGAGTACATCGGCCCGGCCGGTCGTCACGGGCGGCTCGTCCGCCCACCATCCCGTGAAGCCGGCTTCGGGCAGCCGCAGCGCGTCGAAGGCCCGCCACAGCGGCCGGACATCGGTCATCGGGGCGCGCGCCGTCATCCCGAACACCAGGCCCCGCCACGGGTTGCCGCCACCCTCCAGCATCTCGCCCATCAGCCCGAACGGAATCCCGGAGAGCTCCACCAGCCAGTACGCGGGGTCGGTCCCCTCGTAGTCGAACAGCTCGCCCAGCCAGAGCCGGTCGGTGTACGGCATCAGCTCCGCGTACAGATTGGCGCTGGACGCGAAGCCGTCCGGCTCCCGGTACTGGTTGCAGGAGTGCAGATCGATCAGCGGCGCGGTGTCGCCGGACCGGGCCAGTGTCTTGCGGACCCGCTTCATGGTGGTCCGGTCGTACGCCACGTCGTCGAGGTAGAGTCCGTCGACCCCGATCCGGCGGCGGAGCCGGTCGATTCCGCACACATAGGAGTTGTGCCAGCGCGAGTCGCCCGAGGTCACCACAGCGACGTCGCTGACGTCGGGCGCCACCCAGCCGGGGACGTAGTCCGTGCCCAGATGCTCGCGCAGCCAGGCGTGTCCGCCGCCGGGCCCCGGCGCCAGGACCTCGCTGCCCAGGGAGGCGAGGGCGGGTAGCTCAGGGTTGTGCCGGGTCAGTTCACGCACGGTGTCGTACACCTTGACGCGGATGCCGAGCCGGTGTGCCTCGGTGGTGTAGTCCCGCAGCACATCGGCGGCCAGCAGCGGGTCGTTGATGTACGGGTTGGGCGGCGTGGCGTGATGGATGTTGACGACGTTCGCACCGTAGGCGGCGACCTCCGCGGGGGCGGCGTACGCATGGAAGTAGCGCTCGGCGAGCTGGAGTCCGGGCCTGATCGGCTTGAACGGGGTGAGCAGCAGCCGTAGTTCGAAGCAGCGGCTCTCCCCGGCGGCCATCCGCAGCGGACCGCTGTACGCGCTCACCGTCCGCACCCCGTCCTCGGTGCGCAGCCGGACCCCGCCGCTGCCGTCGCCGGCCCAGGAGCGAGGCGTGACCAGGGGCTTCTCGCGGTAGTAGTTGGTGTTCAGCGGTCGTGCGTAGTGCTCGTCGCGCAGCGAGAGCTGGACACCCGCGGCGGGGGAGCCGAGCCAGAGCGCGTCCTGGTTGTGGGCGGGGGTGTCCCACTGCCAGTCGTACGTCTCCGGGCAGACCTGCCCCGGCAGCCCGAGACCCATCGCGTACCGGGCGATGTCCGCCCGGACCGGCACGTCCAGGCGCACGTCGAGGGCGAGCTCGTCGACCGCCTCGACAGTCGTCCGTACGACGAGGAAGCCGTCTGCCTCCAACGCTCCCTCGGCGCGCAGCCGGAGACCCGGGCCGGTGGCCTCGCAGGACCAGCGGACGCGCGCCGGTCCGGTCCGGTCGAGCCTCAGCGGACCGTGGTCGAGCGGGTGGCCGACCGTGAACGTGACCGGTCCGGAGAGCAGATCGCGTTCCGGACCGTCCGTGCCCGTCACCCCGGAGGTGAACGACGAGGTGAGTCGCTGCGGGAGCCCGGCGGGGCCGATCTCCACCGCCCGGCCGAGGATCTCCAGGCGGCGTCCGGCCACCTTCACCGGGGTGAACGGCGGGACGATCTCGTCGTCCTGGCCGAGCGTCGAGTCCAGCCAGCGCAGCCGGGCCAGCCGGGCGGGGTCCCCGGCGCCGTGGTCGGCAACGGACTGCGGACCGACGGTGATCCGCAGCGGCAGCACCTGCTCTCCGGTGCCGTGGGCGCGTACGGCGATCTCGCCCTCGTACGTGCCGGGCTCGGCGGCCTCCGGGATGTCCAGGCCGAACCAGAGCGCGTGGACATGCCCCCTGACGACATCGATCCGGTTCTCGAACGGCTTCCCGCGTGCGTCGGTGCCGCCCGCACTGAGCGACCGGACCGGGAACGGCAGTCCCCGGACCTCGGTACGGATCTCCGTCAGCGCCTCCACCGCGTACACCCCGGCCTGCAGCACGTAGAACTCGCCGCGCGACGCCGCACCGGTGAACGGGGCGGACGGCACGGCGTGGGCCCAGGGGGCGGGCAGCCGGTCGTACCGGCCCAGCGGATGGTCGCGGTCCTCGCCGAACAGCAGGAACGGCTCGTCCGGATGTGCAGCGGTCAGCGCCGCGCACTCGTCGGCCGTGGCCGCGAACCCCAGCGGGGCGAACGAGTCGACGGCGCTCACGGCCTCGTACCGGAACGCCTCCGCGCGCGGCAGCGACGCCCAGACCCCGTCCGGCCGGTGCAGCCCGCATCGGTGCACCCAGTCGGGGTCCGCGGTCGGCGTCGGATGCCGGTAGGCGGCCTGTGGATAGTAGGGACGGCCCGTGTGCGCGTACGGCAGATAGTGCACGGCGTAGTCGCCCGGACCCTCCACCGGCTCGAACGCGATACGGCCGCGCTCCGCCGTCACCTCGATCCGGACCGTGTTCCGTACCCGGCTGCCGGACGGGGCGAGGACCAGGACATCCACCGCCCCGGGGTCCGGATCCCTGCGCCGCCACGGCAGTTCCGCCCCGAGAACGGGGCCGCCCGAGGGGGCACGCACCAGGATCCGATGATTGCCGTACATGTCGCTGTCCCACGAACCGAGCCCGCACCGCAGCTCGGGATGGCCCTGCTCACCCATGTCCGCACTCCCTCAAGGGCGCTATTTATTAGGTAAGTTGCTGAATCGCCATGGGACACCATGGAGATCCGACGATCATGCTGTCAAGGGAGACGCCATGGACCGGGGTGGGGACGCCTCGCTGCTGCGCCGACTGAACACGGCCGCTGCCCTGCGGGTGATGCGCGAACGCGACGAGGTCACCGTGCCGGAACTCGCCGGGCTGATCGGGGTGTCCCGGCCGACCGCGCAGGACCTCACGGCGCAGCTGCTGCGCGAGGGCCGACTGGTGGAGCTGCGGGCCAACAGCGGTTCCGTGGGCCGCCCGGCCCGCCGCTTCCGGTTCCGGGCCGAGGCGGGACATGTCATCGGCGTGGACATCGGGGCGCACAAGGTGCTGGTGCACGCCGTGGACCTGCTCGGCCGCACCGTCGCCGCGGAACGGGTCGCCGTCACCCCCGCCCTGACCGCCCGGGAACGGCTGGACACCGTCCGCGGGGCGATCGAGGCGTGCCTGGCCCGGCCGGAGAGCGCCGGAGTGCGCCCGCTGGCCACCGGCATCGGCACCAGCGGCATGGTGGACCTCGCGGGCCGGGTGGTGCGGAGCACCGCGCTGCCCGGCTGGACCGGACTCGACCTCGGGAGCGAGCTCGCGGACAGCGCCCCGGGCCCGGTACTGGTGGGCAACGACATCCAGCTGGCGACCTTCGCCGAATGCGCCGGGGGAGTGGCCGTCGGGGTCCGGGACGCCATCTACCTCTACGTGGGCAACCGCCCCGGCATCGGCCTGTGGCTGCACGGCCGGCTGCACCGGGGCCACGGCGGCGCCGCGGGCGAACTGCTGCCCCCGGACGGCTGGTCGGCTGCCTACCGGCGGCTGCTGGACTGGGCCGCCGGACACCAGGGCGCCGAGCTGCCCACCCGGGACAGCGCTGCCCGCGCCGTGGTCGAGGCTGCGGCGGCCGGGGACGGCGGCGCACGGTACGCGCTGCGCGCCTTCGCCGAGTCGCTCGCCGCCTGCCTGGCGCCCCATGTCGCCGCCCTCGATCCCGAGCTGGTCGTGCTCGGCGGCGGTATCTCCCGGGCCGGAGCGCTGCTCAGCGAGCCGTTCGCCGCGTCACTCGCCGCCCTCTGCCCCAACACGCCGCATGTCCGGAACTCCTCGCTCGGCGAGGAGTCGACTGCGATCGGGGCAGCCCGGCTGGTACTGGAACATATCGAGAACACGGTGCAGAAAAGTCCAACTCCACAGGACTGAATGGCTGTTGACGTACCGGTCCGACGCTTCGATGATGTGGCCACTCTTTTCCGAAAGTTGGTTTCTAAATTCGTCGTTCCGTCAGGCCAGGGAGTACGTGTGACATCCCCTGCAACAACGCGCAGCCCACGGGCGGCGTCCCCACCAGCGCCCAGGGCGAAGACCGGCCGGCCCCCGCTGCGGCGCGTACCGCTGCGGATCCGGCTGCGGAACAACTGGGTGATGCTCGCCCTGATGGCCCCGGGCCTGCTCTTCTTCGCCGTCTTCTTCTACGTGCCGATGCTGGGCAACATCGTTGCCTTCCAGGACTACCAGCCGTTCATCGGCTTCAAAAGCAGCCCGTGGGTGGGCCTGGCCAACTTCCAGGAGCTCTTCTCCGATCCGGCGTTCTGGGAGTCCGTACGCAACACGCTGGCCTTCGCCGCGCTGCAGCTGATCTTCTTCTTCCCCGCCCCGCTGGCCCTCGCGCTGCTCATCAACAGCCTGGTCAGCAGCCGCGTGAAGAAGTTCGTGCAGAGCGTCGTCTACCTCCCGCACTTCATCTCCTGGGTGCTGGTCGTCGCCCTCTTCCAGCAGGTGCTCGGCGGAGCGGGACTCATCAGCAACTTCCTGCGTGCCCACGGGCTCTCGGCCCTCGACGTGATGACGGATCCCGGCACCTTCCCGATGCTGATCACCGCACAGGTGATCTGGAAGGACATCGGCTGGGGCATGATCATCTATCTGGCGGCGCTCGCCAACGTCGACCAGAGTCTGTACGAATCGGCTGCCGTGGACGGCGCCGGACCCTGGCGACGCATGTGGCACGTCACCCTGCCCGCCGTCCGAGGCGTCACGATCATGCTGCTGGTACTGCGCCTCGGCGACGTACTGTCCGTCGGCTTCGAGCAGTTCCTCCTCCAGCGCGACGCGGTCGGCGCCCGGGCCTCCGAGGTCCTCGACACCTACGTGTACTACCACGGCGTGGTCTACGGCGACTGGGGCATCGGCGCCGTCGCCGGCCTGGTCAAGGGCGTGGTCGGCGCACTGATGATCTGGGGCGCCAACCGGCTCGCCCATGCATTCGGAGAGCAAGGGGTGTACAGCAAATGACCATCGGACTGCCCTTGCTGAAGCCCCGGACCGCCGACCGCAGGGCCGCCTGGGAGGAGCCACCGACCCGGCTGGGCTCGGCTGCCAAAGCCGTCGTCCTCACCGTCATCGTGGCCGTGATGACCCTGCCGTTCCTGGTCGTCCTCTCCACCAGTCTCGCCTCCCGCGAGGAGGTCACGGCCGCCGGGGGATACGTACTCTTCCCGACCGAGCCCACCCTGCAGGCGTACCGCACCATCCTCTCGGGCGGACTGGTCACCCGCGCCGTCACAGTCAGCGTCCTGATCACCGGCATCGGCACGGCGCTCTCCCTGCTGACGACCATCGCCCTGGCCTATGCGCTGAGCAAGCGCGGCGTCCCCGGCAGCAGGCCCGTTCTGCTGCTCGTCCTGTTCACCCTGCTCTTCGCCCCCGGCATGATCCCGATGTACGTCCTGGTCAAGGAGCTCGGACTGCTCGACTCGTACTGGGCGCTGATCCTGCCGGGCCTGGTCAACGCCTTCAATCTGGTGGTGATGAGGGCGTTCTTCATGAACATCCCCGAGGAGCTGTACCAGGCCGCCCGGATCGACGGAGCGGGCGACTGGCGGATCCTCACCAGGATCGTGCTGCCGCTTTCCAAGGGCGTCATCGCCGTCGTCGGGCTCTTCTACGCGGTGACGTACTGGAACGCCTTCTTCAACGCGATGCTCTACCTCAACGACTCCGGCAAATGGCCCATCCAGCTGCTGCTGCGCACCTATGTGGTGCAGAACAAGCAGATGGCGGCCGACCAGCTCGGCGTGGCCCATCTGCCGCCCCAGCAGTCGATCTCCATGGCGGTCGTCATGCTCGCGCTGATCCCGATTCTGCTGCTCTACCCGTTCCTGCAGAAGTACTTCACCAAGGGCGTACTCACCGGCGCCATCAAGGGCTGACCCTTCCCGTCCCTCGTCCCCAGCGCGGAGAATCCTCATGATCACTGGCGTGTCCCGACGCACCTTCCTGGGCCTGAGCACCGCCGTCGCGGCGGGTGCGGCCTCCACCTTCCTCACCGGCTGCGGCTCGTCCACGGCAGGCAAGGGCGAGGCAGCATCGGCCAAGGTGAAGCTTCCGTCGTACATCCCCTTCACCAAGGTGAAGCCCGACCTGGCGCCCAGCAGCAAGGGCCTGTCCGCGGGCTTCCTCTCCTACCCCAAGGAGCTCGTCCAGAGCATCGCGAAGACCCCCGGCGACGGCTCGAAGGTCACGCTGCTCACCGAGATCTGGACCCAGCCGCCGCTCCCCAAGGGCACCAACGACTACTGGCAGAAGGTCAACAAGGAACTCGGCATCGACCTCACCGCCATACTCGGCACCGACCCCGGCTACGAGGAGAAGTTCCCCGCCATCGTCGCGGGCGGCGATCTGCCCGACCTGATGTGGATACCGCCGAACCAGGGCCTTCAGCACATCGCCCAATTGCTGGAGGGCAAATGCGCGGACATCACGGAGTACGTCTCCGGGGACGCGGTCAGGGACTATCCGAACCTCGCCGCGATGACGCCCGCGCACTGGAAGACCGCGGTCGTCAACGGAAAGATCTGGGGCGCGCCGAGCCCGTACCCGGCCCTGGGCCAGGTGTACGGCGGCAACCCGAGGATCTGGGACAAGGCGGACGGATTCTCCGCGAGCAGCACCGATGAGTTTTTCGCCAAGTGCAAGGAGGTCACCGGCGGCAAGGTGTGGGCGCTCGAGCCGATCTACTCGAATGCCGTCAGCGTGCTGAGCCAGTGTTACGGATCCCCCAACAAGTGGGCCCGGGAGAAGGACGGTTCGGTCACCTTCTGGATGGAGTCGGACGAGTACGCGGAGGCCCTGAACTTCGTCCGTAAGCTGAAGAAGGCCGGCGTCTTCTATCCCGGCGACCCGAAGATGGCCGACGCCTATCTGAAGATGGCCCAGGGATCGATCGGCGCGGTCGTCTACGCCAACCCGGCGGGCGCCCGCAAGGACACGCGCACCAACGACCCCTCCCTTGCCGCCGAGATCCTCATCCCCTTCGACGCGGACGGCCACAAGGCCAACGCCCACTACCACGCGTTCGGCACCATCGGGTACACCGCGATCAAGAAGGGCAGCGAGAAGCGTGTGCGCATGCTGCTCGACGTGCTCAACTACCTCGCGGCGCCGTTCGGCTCGAAGGAGCGCGAGTTCCTTGAATTCGGAGAGGAAGGCTCCGACTTCACCTACGACAAGCAGGGCTTCCCGCAGCGCACCAAGAAGGGCAAGCAGCAGGTCGAGGGGTTGTTCAGCGGCCTGACCACGGCGACGACATCGCCCTTCGTGCTCGCTCCCTCGCTCTTTCCCGGCACGCATGGCGCCGACGACGTCCGCGACATCTACGGGGTCGAGCAGAAGCTGATCGAGACCGCCATTCCGAACGCGGCCGTCGGCCATTATTCCGACGCCTACACCCAGTACTACGGTCGTATGTCGACCGAGGCCAACGACCTCATCAACGACATCGTGGCCGGGCGCAAGAGGATGAGCGAGTGGAAGCCGTTCTGGTCGGAATGGGGCTCCAAGGGCCTGGACCAGATGAAGAAGCAGTACCAGAAATCCCTCGAGCAGAACCCCTGACGGTCCGGAAGGCGGGGCCCGCCGCAACGCAGCCGACGGTCTACGGAACGACGGTGACGGGCCAGCGCCCCGCTTTCACCAGCCGGATCGCCACCGATCCGATGAACCGGTGTCCCGCCGACTCCGACGCGCCCACCACGACGGCATCCGCTTTCAACTCGTCTGCCGCGGTGACCAGGCCGTTGTACGGATCACCGCGGAAGGTGTGGAACTCCCAGCGCACATTCCATATGTCCTTGAGCCGCTCCGTGGCCGCCCTGATCTCGCTCACCAGGCCCTCCGCGACCTCGCCGGTCGTGTCGGCGACCGGTGCGCCGAGCGCGGCGCCCGCGGGCATCACCGGCTGGACATAGACGAGGGCGAGCATGGCGTTCTGCCGACGGGCCAGCCCGGCGGCGTACGCGGCGGCACGCATCGAGGAGTCGGACCCGTCGAGGCCCGCGACGATCACTTTTGGACCGTCTGTGCCACGTTCGAACTGGTGAGGCTGCTGGTCTGTCACGGCAGTGAGGTTAGCCGCTCCCGGCGCCGCACCCGGCCCAGGCTGCCCGCTGCCCTGACCGGAGCCGCCGGTTGTCGCGCATGCGATCCCTGGAATGGGTGCAAAACCGTTCCTAGCCAGTGTGCGTAAGTGAGTCTTGGACCCACTGTTGCGTACTGGGCGCATCCCGAACGGTTTTGGATGCGCTGGGTTCCCGCTTTCGCGTCCCGCTCGGCGGCACGCCTCCAGGGGCGTGATCCGTTGCGGGCGGGCGGGTTCCCTCACGCCCCCGGCCACCTGGTTCGGCCTGGACGGTCCGATGCCCCGCACGATCACTCTGGTCGTGTGGGGGCGGTGCCGTCCGACGCCGGATCGGGAGTCCGAGGGCGCGTCGTCCGATCGCGATACCGGCGGCATCGTGACGGGACATCTTTCGGCGTGGGGTGGCCAGCGGTTTCTGCCAGTGCTGGGCACCCCACATGCTGGTGTAGGCGGGGTCGACCGCGACCATGCTCAGGCCGTGTTCGGCGGCCATGGACACCAGTCGGGCCTTGAGCTTGGCGGTCGGGATGCCGGAGATGAGCTGCCGGAACCTTTTGCGGCGGCCGTGTTTCTCCCTGGTCTTCTCGGTGGTGAAGTCGAGGTCTTCGATGCCGATCGCGGCGACCCCGACACGCATCGCCCAGTTGATCAACCGGGTCAGGGCGTGGCGGATCTGTGCGTCGCGGTGAGCGGTGGTCCCGGACAAGTCGTAGGGGAAACGCCGCGGGTCGCCGATCGGGTTGCCGTGGACATCGAGGTGGTAGGCGGCGAAGTGGTCGGCGTTGGTGTCGACGCCGATCATGCCCCGGGCGCATGCGGCGGCCAGTGGGATCGTCTTGACGGCGGGGCGTTGCCAGGATGCGGTGAGGTACCAGCGTCCGCGGTCCGTATCGAGGTGGATGCGGTAGGCGACGGCCCGGTGCGCTTCGATGCGGTCGGCCCACTCCGCGCCCCGGTGCGCGAACGCGATGCGGGCGGTGAGGACGTACCGGCCGTGCCCGGCGTTGGCCAGGTGCGCGAGCGGGAATGGCAGCTTGATGCTGACCTCGCCGTCCGGGGTGACGCGGATCGTCTCGTTCCCGAACCGTTTGCCCGACTCGCCGTCGGCAGCGATGAACCAGCGTTCCGCCTCCCAGAGTTGCCGCCACTTGTCCTCGGTGAGTTGGGCCTGGGTGAGGTGGTGGCGGGTGTTGAGGAGACGTTTACCGCCCCGTACCACCCGCACCCGTCCGGCCTGCCACTCGGCGACAGCAGCAGCGTGCCGCGCCTTTAGTGCTGCGAGGCGGCGGGACTTGCGGAACCACTCGCCCTTCGACTGGTAACCGCCCGCCGCGCGCTTGGTGCCCTTCTTTCCGACCGGGAGGGACAGGCGGTGCCGCAGCGTCCTGATCCCGGCTGCCAGGTTCTGGATGTGCGCTGCCTGGCAACGGCGTGCGAGCGCCCACTGACCGTGCGTGGCCTTCGTGATCGCCCCCGCGATCCGCGACGACGACACCCCGGTCAGCTCCCGCTTACGCGCCGCCCAGGTCTCCGCACCGTGCTCCAGACCGTCCGCACAGCGGGCCTTGAGATCACCGGAAGCCAGCGCACCCTGGTGCTCGCCGACCGCGCGCAGCACCTTCTCGTCCTGGGGCGTTAGGTGTTTGAGGCGGTCCCGGATCGCCACCCCGCAGGGCCCGGGCACCACGAAGGGCACGGCCAACTTCCGCACACCACCCACCACATCACCCCCTACCGGGCCGGACACCTGCCACCCGACCCAACGAGCAGCAGCCACCAAGGTCACCCATTCGGCCCCAGAACCCCCGTTCCCACCCCCGCGAATGCACCGCCAGGACTCACTCCCGCACGCCACCACTCACTTCGGCTCAGTAAACCGACGGCAGCTCGCAACCCTTCGCACCCCATGTCGTCGAGAGGGGTGGACCGACCGAATTGCGACCGGTTGGTCGCGGAGCGTGACCGGAGTCCGCCTGGTCGCGGAATGCCGCTCCGGCCGACATCGGCCACGTCGCTGTGCTCACCTCCGGCGACCGCTCGCTTCTAGAACACCTTGCCACCGTGGACCTCGAACACCGCGCCCCGGTCGTCGTGGCGGGGCACCTCGATGCGGCTGCCCTACTTCAGCGAACGGAGACCGTGGAGACCGCCGGTCCCGCTGTGGTGCCGGCGAAAACCGACATGCCCACCCGTCCCGGTGCGACCCCGTTCCGGTTCCGGCCCGCGAGAGTCGGGTCCTGCGGGGCCGGTGCCTCGATGCAGCCGTTCCTGTCCCGGCCCACTTCCATCCCTCTTCTTCGGAGGGAATCCCCGCCTTCAGGCGGGGAGGGAATCCGATCCTGAACCCTGCGGCGCGGAGCGCCGCAGTTTCGCTCCGGAATGCCTCGCCCGCGGAGCCGCGCTCAGTCGGGCCGCTTCTGGTTCTCGATGTAGTCCTTGACCACGTGGAGGGGTGCGCCGCCGCATGACCCCGCGAAGTGGGAGCCGGACCAGAAGCGGCCGTGCATGATGGCCTGGTTGACGTGGCCGGTGAACTCCTCTCTTCGCAGCGTGTCAGTATCTCGTCGTTGAAGACGGTCCGCCGGTATCTGGTGACGAACATCAATTGCGTGTGGAGGTGGTGGATGACGTGACGGCCGCGCCGTACGTCGGGGTTTGGTTCCCAACGTGGTGACATGAACCAATGTTACGGTTAAGGTCGATTCGAGTCGGAGGGGTGGGCTGAATGATCCGTGCGTACAAGTTCCTCCTGCGGCCCACCGCCCGGCAGGAACAAGCGCTCGGTGAGATGCTCCGCGATCACTGTTCCCTCTATAACGGGGCATTGCAGGAACGTCGTGACGCCTACCGGCATGTCTCGAAGACGACGGTCCGATACGGGCAGCAGTCCGTGCAGCTCAAGGAGATCCGGGCATGCGACCCGGAGCGTCAGGGCCGCTGGTCGTTCTCCAGCCAGCAGGCGACGCTGCGGCGTCTGGACAAGGCGTTCGCGGCGTTCTTCCGCCGTGTCAAGGCCGGTGAGAAGCCGGGCTATCCGCGTTTTCGTGGACTTGGCCGGTTCGACACGGTGGAGTTCCCCAGGGACGGAGACGGCTGCCGTTGGGATGCCACCGCGCACGACCCGGTCACCCGCGTCCGCTTTCAGGGCATCGGGCACGTCAAGGTGCACCGGCACCGGCCGGTGGTCGGCCATGTCAAGACGGTCTCGGTCAAGCGTGAGGGCAAGCGCTGGTATGTGATCCTGACGGCCGAGCGGCCCCGGCCCGAGCCGCTGCCCGCGACCGGCAGCGTGGTCGGCATCGACCTGGGCATTGCCAACTTCCTCGCCGACTCGAACGGCGAGTTCGTGCCCAACCCGCGTCACGGGCGAAAGGCCGCAGCGAAGCTCGAAGCAGCTCAGCAGGCACTGAGCAGGTGCAAGCGCGGAAGCAAGCGCCGCCGCAAGACCGTGGAGAAGGTCGCTACCCTGCACCGCAAGGTGCGCCGCCAACGGCTCGACCACGCCCACAAGACCGCGCTCGACCTCGTACGCGAACACGACCTCATCGCGCACGAAGACCTCAAGATCCGCAACATGAGCAAGGCCCCCGAACCGAAGCCCGACCCCGACAAGCCGGGCAGCTTCCTGCCCAACGGGGCCGCGGCCAAGGCCGGGCTGAACCGCTCGATATCGGATGCCGGATGGGGGGTGTTCCTCGCGATCCTGAACGCAAAGGCTGAGAGTGCCGGGCGGGAAGTGATGGCCGTGGACCCTCGCAACACCTCCCGGCGATGCCCCGAATGCGGGCATACCACCAAGGAGAACCGGCCCACACAGGAGACGTTCCACTGCGTCTCGTGCGGCCACAGCGCGCACGCGGACACCGTCGGTGCTCTCAACGTTCTACGGGCCGGGCTGGTCCGTCGCGAAGCCCAACCGGCATAGCGAGAAGCCACCCCGTTGACGGGGTGGAGGAGTCAGTACGCCCGACATGGGCAGCAGCTAAAGGGTGAAAGTCCCGACGAGAAGAGGTGAGACTAACTCGCTAGCCGAACGGCAAGGGCGTCATCGCGAGGTGGGGTCCGAAGGAAGCCGGAGGCAAAACCGGGTACCGATGTACAAGAACCGCATTTGAGGCTAGGCGTCTTGGGCAAGGTGGCTGACTGCATCGAAGCCCGTTCTCACCAAGAAAGACGCAGAGTATATGCGGCGGCGATCCGGGGAAAGTTGCTGTTCTTATTCGGGGAGGTCTGCCCGGGTGTCACCTGTAACGGTGTGTCGGCCGCGATTGTGACGACCGATGCCAGCAATGGCACTGGTTTGCCGGACAGAAGTCAGCAGAGGTCATAGTACCGAGACGGGAAGGCAGTAGGCCGACAAGGACTCGGGAAGGGCCGAACGTTTAGCGGATTGGAAGAAGGGTGTCTGCTCGCGCAGGTCACGATGACCGCCGTAAATCTGCCCCGGCAGACCCTGGGGTGACGGGGTCGGTGCATACGACCGCCCAGCCCAAGGGGCGCAGTGACCAGCCGGCGCTACACGCGGACAACAATCACCGCGAGGTCTCCCTCTGGGAGACGGTGTTCTCGAAGGAGAACCTTCTCGCGGCGCTCAGGCGCGTCGAAGCAAACCGGGGTGCCCCCGGCGTTGATGGGATGACGACGGATGAACTCCGGCCATGGATCGCCCAGAACTGGCCCAAGGTATGGGCTGAGCTCGATGCGGGGACATATAAGCCCGCTCCTGTCCGTCGGGTGACCATCCCTAAGCCGAATGGTGGGGAGCGGATGCTAGGTGTCCCACGGGTGCTGGATCGCTTGATCCAGCAGGCAATTGCGCAGGCCCTCGTGCCCGTCTTCGATCCCCACTTCTCTGGGGCGTCGTTCGGGTTCCGACCAGGGCGTTCGGCCCACCAAGCCGTAAGGGTTGGTCGCCGGGCCGTCCAGGACAGAAACCGTTGGGCCGTGGACCTGGACCTCGACAAGTTCTTCGACCGAGTGAATCACGATGCGCTTATGGCGCGGGTGGCTCGCCGGGTGAGGGACAGAAAGGTCCTGAAGTTGATTCGGCGGTACCTGGAAGCCGGGATTATGAGCGACGGCGTGATGGTGAGGAACGAGGAAGGGACCCCGCAGGGTTCCCCTTGTCCCCGTTGCTGTCGAACATCATGCTGGACGACCTTGACCGCGAACTCTTCAAACGCGGACACCGGTTCGTGAGGTACGCGGACGATGTGATGATTTTCGTCCGGTCCGAGCGAGCGGCGCAGCGGACCCTCGCCTCGGTCACGGCCTTCATTGAGAAGACCTTGAAACTGAGGGTGAATCGTGAGAAGTCGAAGGCGTGCCCCATCTGGTGGACGTCACTCCTGGGATTCGGGTACTACCTCGCCAAAGGGCAGGTGAAGATCCGGGTGGACCGGAAGGCCGTGAGACGGCTAAAGTCCACCGTTCGGCGAGTCACCTCCCGGACGTGGGGCGTATCGATGGCCCACAGGATGGACAAACTCAACCGCTTCTCGGTCGGCTGGGTGGCCTACTTCAGTCTCTCCGACAGCCTTCGGGTTTTCGAGGAGATTGATCACTGGACCCGCCGCAGGCTACGGCAGGCCCAGTGGGTGCAGTGGAAGACCAGTCAGCGCAAGAACTCCATGCTCCAGAAGCTCGGTTACGAATTTGGAGACCAGGAGCAAGGCGTTGCAGTGCAACGCAAGCGATACTGGCGGGCCTCCCACCTGAAACCACTGGAAATCGCTATGAATAAAGCCTATTGGGATGCGCAGGGCTACAAGTCGTTCAAGGGCTCGTGGTCCCGCCTGAAGCTCGCCTGAGATCAGCTGGACGAACCGCCGGATGCGGGCCCGCATGTCCGGTGGTGTGGGGGGCGGGCCGGGCAAACCGGCCCGCCTACCCGATGTACGCCCGACATGGGCAGCAGCTAAAGGGTGAAAGTCCCGACGAGAAGAGGTGAGACTAACTCGCTAGCCGAACGGCAAGGGCGTCATCGCGAGGTGGGGTCCGAAGGAAGCCGGAGGCAAAACCGGGTACCGATGTACAAGAACCGCATTTGAGGCTAGGCGTCTTGGGCAAGGTGGCTGACTGCATCGAAGCCCGTTCTCACCAAGAAAGACGCAGAGTATATGCGGCGGCGATCCGGGGAAAGTTGCTGTTCTTATTCGGGGAGGTCTGCCCGGGTGTCACCTGTAACGGTGTGTCGGCCGCGATTGTGACGACCGATGCCAGCAATGGCACTGGTTTGCCGGACAGAAGTCAGCAGAGGTCATAGTACCGAGACGGGAAGGCAGTAGGCCGACAAGGACTCGGGAAGGGCCGAACGTTTAGCGGATTGGAAGAAGGGTGTCTGCTCGCGCAGGTCACGATGACCGCCGTAAATCTGCCCCGGCAGACCCTGGGGTGACGGGGTCGGTGCATACGACCGCCCAGCCCAAGGGGCGCAGTGACCAGCCGGCGCTACACGCGGACAACAATCACCGCGAGGTCTCCCTCTGGGAGACGGTGTTCTCGAAGGAGAACCTTCTCGCGGCGCTCAGGCGCGTCGAAGCAAACCGGGGTGCCCCCGGCGTTGATGGGATGACGACGGATGAACTCCGGCCATGGATCGCCCAGAACTGGCCCAAGGTATGGGCTGAGCTCGATGCGGGGACATATAAGCCCGCTCCTGTCCGTCGGGTGACCATCCCTAAGCCGAATGGTGGGGAGCGGATGCTAGGTGTCCCACGGGTGCTGGATCGCTTGATCCAGCAGGCAATTGCGCAGGCCCTCGTGCCCGTCTTCGATCCCCACTTCTCTGGGGCGTCGTTCGGGTTCCGACCAGGGCGTTCGGCCCACCAAGCCGTAAGGGTTGGTCGCCGGGCCGTCCAGGACAGAAACCGTTGGGCCGTGGACCTGGACCTCGACAAGTTCTTCGACCGAGTGAATCACGATGCGCTTATGGCGCGGGTGGCTCGCCGGGTGAGGGACAGAAAGGTCCTGAAGTTGATTCGGCGGTACCTGGAAGCCGGGATTATGAGCGACGGCGTGATGGTGAGGAACGAGGAAGGGACCCCGCAGGGTTCCCCTTTGTCCCCGTTGCTGTCGAACATCATGCTGGACGACCTTGACCGCGAACTCTTCAAACGCGGACACCGGTTCGTGAGGTACGCGGACGATGTGATGATTTTCGTCCGGTCCGAGCGAGCGGCGCAGCGGACCCTCGCCTCGGTCACGGCCTTCATTGAGAAGACCTTGAAACTGAGGGTGAATCGTGAGAAGTCGAAGGCGTGCCCCATCTGGTGGACGTCACTCCTGGGATTCGGGTACTACCTCGCCAAAGGGCAGGTGAAGATCCGGGTGGACCGGAAGGCCGTGAGACGGCTAAAGTCCACCGTTCGGCGAGTCACCTCCCGGACGTGGGGCGTATCGATGGCCCACAGGATGGACAAACTCAACCGCTTCTCGGTCGGCTGGGTGGCCTACTTCAGTCTCTCCGACAGCCTTCGGGTTTTCGAGGAGATTGATCACTGGACCCGCCGCAGGCTACGGCAGGCCCAGTGGGTGCAGTGGAAGACCAGTCAGCGCAAGAACTCCATGCTCCAGAAGCTCGGTTACGAATTTGGAGACCAGGAGCAAGGCGTTGCAGTGCAACGCAAGCGATACTGGCGGGCCTCCCACCTGAAACCACTGGAAATCGCTATGAATAAAGCCTATTGGGATGCGCAGGGCTACAAGTCGTTCAAGGGCTCGTGGTCCCGCCTGAAGCTCGCCTGAGATCAGCTGGACGAACCGCCGGATGCGGGCCCGCATGTCCGGTGGTGTGGGGGGCGGGCCGGGCAAACCGGCCCGCCTACCCGATCGAGCGGGGCATCGACCCGGATCGATGGGATGACCACGCGTGAGGCGGGGGCACACGCCCGCGGCGTCTCCGCAGCGTCGGTCACAAGCGCTCCGGCGGAGACCGGGTGGCGACCTGCCGAGGCTGCGTCAAGGGGCCGCGGTGGACCGGGCAAGAGCTCAGGACCGTTCCGCATCAGTGCGACGCAGGTGAGCATCACCAGGGCGATCGCGCCCCAGGGCGAAGGTCTGGTCCGCTCGGGGCGCCAGTGGTCCCGACCCATGGTTCTCCCTTCGTTGCGACGATGGGAACGGTAAGCGCAAGGCGGCCCGGCGGCGATCAGGGACGGGCAAATGGGTGGCCGCCGGAAAGGCCCACCCGATCGGCGAATGTGCGGACAGGGGATTCTGACTGCCCATGACCTGCGTCTCCGTCAGATGTGCTGGGCAGGGGCCCGGTGGGTCGGATCACCGGGGTGGAGCAGTGCCGAAAAGGGGTGGATCAAGAATCTGGTGAGGGTTCGTCATGCCCAGGGGACCCGTCGGACCGACCGATCGACGGACGCGGGCTCCACAGAACTGAGCGTCGGAGCCGGCCCGGCCGCTATCGCGGCAATCGGTGGCGGCGCGTCCCCCGTGCGTCTTCGGTGGATGAGTCATCAAGTGAACCGCCCGCCGAACGCGGCCACCGGCCCGGTACGCCCGTCGCCCCGGGTCCTGGACCAGGACCCGGGGCGACGGGCGTACCACCGACGGTCTGCGCCGGTCAGTGGCTGTACCTCTCGTTGCGCCGGCGCACCACGAAGACGGCGCCGGTGGTCGCGGCCACGGCCAGTGCCGTGCCGCCGACCAGTTGCGCGGCATTCATCCGGCCGATGCCGCCGAGATCACCCTGCACACCGTTCGGCGCGAGCGCCGTGGAGCCTGTGCTGGGGGTGCCGGCGGAGATCGTGAGACCGATCTCCGCCGTGGAGGTCGGCGACGTATTGCAGATGAACGACACTTCATAGGAAGCGCCCGGTTTTGCATCCCGGTCGACCGTGGCCGAGGCGCTGCCTCCTCTGGGAATAGTGACGCTGTCGAAGATGCTCGAGCTGGCCGTTGCTGTTGTTGGGCACCCCCGGGCGGCCAGGGTGACCTGGCCGCCCGGCGCGATCACCGACGGAGCAACGGTGTATCCGGTCGCGCCCGGCGCGCCCCCTGACGTCACGGCGTACGCAGCCGGAGCGGTCAGGGCGAATGCGGCGGCGCCGAGCAGGGCGACGGGTGCGACACCTATGGCGCGCATCGTGAAATCCTCCGGTTCCCCGAGGAGCAACTGCGGAACGAATATCCACAAAGTGTCAGATATGCACCTCGATGGAGGAAACGTTAGAAGTGCTGTATATCGCTCGCGATCGGGGACCGGCGAATGGGGCACAGGTGTCCCCCGGGCGGCGCACCATCCGGGCGTCAGGCCGTCAGGCCGTCAGGCCTTCAGGCCGTCAGGCCGTCAGGGCGCCGGTCAGCCCGACACGTTGGGGAAGAGGTCGAGGAACGGCGCGGCCGTGGCCGAGATGTCGCGGCCGAAGGGGGAGTCGAAGTCCCAGATCAGGAAGAGCAGGAAGGCGATGAGCACGCTGAACAACCCGGCCAGCAGCAGTTCCCGGAAGGTTCGGCGGATCTGAAGGGTGAAAATCAGCCCGACCGTCACCAGCGCCCCGGTGATCAGGCCGAACCAGACCACACCCGGCATGGTGGCGCCGGCGCTCTGGGCGCGGGCACTGCGCGCGTCGTCGGCGGCGGCGACCTGGTCGACCAGTGGCTGATACGCCTGCCCCTCGTGGTCGTTCCTCGGCCGGTAGTCGGTGACATCGGCACGCACCCGGCCGAGGAGTTCGGCGCCCTCGTCGGTGAGGCTGCCGCGTTCTGTCATCGCCTTCCACTCGTCGTGGACGACATGGCCGACGTACGCGTCGACATCGGCGCGGATGCGGGTATGCACCTCGGCCGGGTAGACCGAGGAGCGGGCATTCACCTCGTGCAGTGCCTGGGCCTCCTGGCGGACGTACTCCTGGGCGGCGCTGCGCCCCTCCCAGACGCCCGCGATGGCGAGGCCGAGCACGATGGCGTACACCACGCCGATCATCATCGTCATGTATTCGATGACGTCAGGGGTTTCGGACGGGTCGTCGTCCTCCCCGACGCGGCGATTGTTGAGGACGGCGATGGTGAGCACGACGGCGCAGGCCGCGGCCATGGCGAGGGTGAGAACAAGCCATTCCGACATGGGCTTCTCCGTGGGTCAGCGGGAGCGGGGACGTAGCACGGCAACGGCGAACACCGCAGGAGCGGTGATCAGCAGGGTGAGGGTGACCAGGGAGGGACCGCGCTGGGGGACCTTGCGCGGCGGCTTGCGGTAGGTGGGGATCGCCACCGGCTTCGGCCGGGGTGGCGTGGGGCGTACCGAGGGCGTGGGCTCCGGGGGTGGCGGTGTGGGCGCCGGTGGTGGTGGCGCCGGTACCGGGGGTGGTGGCGGAGGCGGAGGTGGAGGCGGCGGGGGTGGCGGCGGGGGTGGCGGAGGCGGGGGAGGGGGAGGTGGGGCCGGCGGTGGGGGTGTCGGCCGCGGGGTCGGCCTGGGCACCGGGCCCGCCTGGCAACGACCGTCACCCGATGTGGCGACCGCCGAGTTCCCGCCGCCGTCCCCGATCGAGGCGTACGAGCAGTTGTCGGCCACCGCGGGCACCGGGGCGGTCAGGAGCCAGCTGAGTGCGACGGCTGCGGTGAGCCGCCCGAAGAGGGATCCGTACACGACGGGGAGCATGTTCCGGCCGGTGGGAGGGCACGCGGACCACGGTCCTGATTCCCCTGATGGAGGGGACCTGGGGCACTGAGGGTTTGCGGGTCGGGAAATTTCTGCGAACGCGTTGAACGAAGAAGCATCCGCCGCCCGTACCTAGGGCCATGAACGACGCGGACGAGCGTCACAACTGGCTGAAAAATCACGGGAGTTGACATGAACACCTGGCGGAACGCCTCGCTCGCGGTCACCGCGGCGGCCCTGTTGGCGCTGACGACGGCGTGCGGTCAGGAGCAGGGTACGGATTCGCCCAACGGCCAGAACGTCGGCAATGCCAGTCCGGCCGGTCAGGCGGGCAGCGGCTACGACGCCGACAGCGGATACGGCTCCGGCAGCGACTACGGATCCGATTCCGGGGCACAGGCGGGCACGTCCAAGCAGGCAGGACAGCTCGCGGTGTGGGACAGCAAGAAACTCGGCAAGGTCGTGACGGACAGCGAGGGATTCACTCTCTACCGTTTCGACAAGGACACCGCGAGCCCGCCGAAGTCGAATTGCGAGGGCGACTGCGCGAAGGTCTGGCCGGTCGTTCCCGCGGGCAATGCGACGGCCGCCGCGGGTACCGATGGAGCACTGATCGGCAAAGTCACCCGCGCGGACGGTACGCAGCAACTCACCATTGCGGGGTGGCCGATGTACCGGTACGCCAAGGACACCAAGCCCGGAGACGCCAATGGTCAGGGGGTGGGCGGCACGTGGTTCGCCTCCGCGCCGGACGGCAAGAAGGCTGCGGTGAACGCCGACGGTCCGAGCGGTGGTGAGCAGGCCGATCTCGCGGGACTTTCGGTCCGCAAGGACCCGAAACTCGGAGACATCGTGGTCGACAAGCGCGGCATGACGGTCTACCGGTTCAAGAAGGACACGGCATGGCCCATGAAGTCGGCCTGCACCGGGGCCTGCCTCTCGAAGTGGCCGGTTGTCGCCCCATTGGCCAAGAATGATGTGAAGGGCGTCACCACCAAGGGCTTTGTCACCTTCAATCGCCCCGACGGTCTCAAGCAGCAGGCCATCGATTGCTGGCCCATCTATACCTTCTCCGGTGACATGAAGCCGGGTGACACCAACGGCCAGGGTGTCGGGGGCACATGGTATGTGGTGTCTCCCGAGGCAAAGCTCGTCGGCGCCCCGAAGTAGCCCCACAACAGCCGTTCCGGACCGGCCCGTCGCTGAATGTCACCGTTAGCGACGGGCCGGATGCACATGCCACTGGTGTGTGACCAATAACGGACCGCTAATTTCCGTTTCCGCTCGCTCTCCTGGCGGTCGGTCAGTAGCCTCTGGTCAACACTGACCATGAACATGGCCGGATCGCCGTGGCGACTTGTTGGAGACATCGATGGAGCGTCCCGCCTGGGCACCGCAAGGCATTGACATTTCAGTGCCGAGCGTGTCACGCATGTATGACTTCTATCTGGGCGGATCGCACAATTTCGAGGTGGACCGGGAAGCGGCCCGCAAGGCCATGGAGTTCATGCCGGGACTCCCCAAGATCATGCAGGCCAATCGTGCCTTTATGCGCAGGGCGGTGCGCCATGCGGTGAGTGAAGGCATCACTCAGTTCCTGGACATCGGTTCCGGCATACCGACCTTCGGCAATGTCCACGAAGTCGCCCAGGCCGCCGACCCGGAGGCGCGGGTGGCGTATGTCGACCACGATTCCGTTGCGGTCGCGCACAGCCAGGCCGTACTCGAAGGAAACGACCGCGCGGTCATCGCCACCGGCGATCTGCGCCGTCCGCAGGAGATTCTGAAGAGCCCCGAGGTCAGCGAACTCCTCGACCTGGAACGCCCGGTGGCGCTGCTGCTCGTCGCCGTCCTGCACTTCATCGAGGACGCCGACGAACCGCAGGCGGCCGTGACCAAGCTGAGCGAGTCACTCGCCCCCGGCAGCCTGCTCGTCATCACCCACGCCTCGTACGAGGGCATCCCGCTCACCCAGGAGGAGGCGGGCGGTGCGGTCGGTGTCTACCGGAACATCCGCAACCCGCTGATCATGCGGTCGCGCGACGAGGTCAGCCGGTTCTTCGACGGGTACGAGATGGTCGAGCCCGGGCTCGTGGCCATGCCCAACTGGCGTCCCGACTCCCCCGTGGTGCAGGAGCAGGAAGACCCATATGCCTTCTCGGGCTTCGGCGGAGTGGGACGCAAGGCGTGAGCATTCCCGCCCAAGCGTCCGGAGCACCGGACGCGGAGCCCGACGACGCCGAGGACCGGCTCCGGAGATTCGCCACCATCTGGAGCCGGGCCATCTTCCCCTCGACGGCAACGTCCATGACCCGTCCGGAGTTCGAACAGCATCTGCTGCCGCTGGCCCGCAGGTTGAGCGACATCCTGCACGCGCGTCCCTTCGACCCCGCGCCCGCCAACAAGGTGGGAGCCGCGCTCGTCGCCGCGCACTGCACGGACCCGGACGCGCTCAGCTCCACGCTGGGCGTCGTCGACTCGTACCTGGTGCTCTACTGCGGCGGCAACGGCCCGGTGATCCTGTCGACCGAGGACAGCAGGGCCCGGTGTGCCCGCATGCAGCACGCTCTGGCGGGCGGCTTCACCCAGGCGCTGCGCGAGCGGACCCTGGCCGAACAGGAGGCCATCGCCCGCTCGGCGCTCACCGCCCGCTCCAACGCCGAGGAGGCGCTGCACGCCACCGAGGCGCGGTTCCGTGCCGTCTTCAAGGACGCCGCCATCGGCATCGGGATCGCCGACCTGGAAGGCAATGTGCTGGAGGTCAACGACACGCTGACCCGGATGTTCGGCGGCCTCGATCACCATGTCCGCAGCCACAAGGTGAACGAGTGGGTCCACCCCGAGGACTCGCCGCACGTGTGGAAGTACTACGAGGAGCTGGTACGCGGCGAACGCGAGCACTACCGCGTCGAGAAGCCGTATTTCCGCAACGACGGCACCGTCCTGTGGACCAACCTCACGGTGTCGCTGCTCCGCGACCCCGAGGGCCGGCCGCAGTACCAGCTGGCGCTCATGGAGGACACCACGGAGCGCAGGCTGCTGAATCTGCGGCTGCGGTACGAGGCCACCCACGACGCGCTCACCGGCCTGCCCAACCGCACGCTGTTCTTCGAACGGCTGGAGAAGGCGCTCTCCGCCGATGACGGCAGCCGCTTCGGGCTCTGCTATCTCGACCTCGACGGCTTCAAGGCGATCAACGACAGCCTGGGCCACGCGGCAGGGGACCGGCTGCTCGTCGAGGTCGCCGACCGGCTGCAGAGCTGTGCGACCGCGCCGGGCGAGATGGTGGCACGGCTCGGCGGCGACGAGTTCGTGGCGCTGACCACCGGCCCGCACACCGAGTCGGAGGTCGACGAACTGGCCTGCCGGATCCTCGGCGTGCTCGCCACGCCGATTCGGCTCGACGGCCGCGAACTGACCGTACGAGGCTCCATCGGCGTCGTCGAGGGACCGGCGGGCGAACGCAGCGCCGCCGAGGTGCTGCGCAGCGCCGACATCACGATGTACCGGGCCAAGTCGGCGGGCGGCAACCGCTTCGAAATAGCCGATGCCGAGGCGGACGCCCGTGCCATCACCCGGCACGGGCTGACCACCGCGCTGCCCGCTGCCCTGGAGCGCGGCGAGTTCTTCATCGAGTACCAGCCGCTCGTGCACCTCGGCGACGGCACGGTCCACGGCGCGGAGGCACTGGTGCGCTGGTGCCATCCGCAGCACGGGGTGCTCGGGCCGGACCGATTCATTCCGCTCGCCGAGCACACCGGGCTGATCGTGCCGCTCGGGCGGTGGGTGCTGGAGGAGTCCGTACGGCAGGCCAACTTCTGGCAGGAGCGGCACAGCGATGGCGGTCCGCTGCGGATCAACGTCAATCTCTCGCCGACCCAGCTGCACCATCCGCGCCTGGTCGCCGAGACCGTCGACGTGCTGGAACGCTCGGGTCTCGAGCCGGGAGCTCTGTGCCTGGAGGTCACCGAGTCCGCGCTCATCGGAGCCGATGACGACCTGCTCAAGCCGCTGCGGCAACTGGCCGAGATGGGTGTCGACATTGCGCTCGACGACTTCGGTACGGGCTACTCGAACCTGGCCAATCTGCGTCGGCTGCCGGTGAGCGTGCTCAAGTTGGACCGTTCCTTCACCCGGGGCATGCAGCAGCATCCGGCCGACCCGGTCGATCTGAAGATCGTCGAGGGGATCGTCTCACTGGCGCACAGCCTGGACCTGGCGGTCACGGTGGAGGGTGTCGAGACGGGAGCCCAGGCGGAGCAGCTGCGGAAGCTCGGCTGCGACACGGCTCAGGGGTGGTACTACGCGCGGCCCGGGGCACCTGACCGGATCCACGCCTTGCTGCTGGCCGACGCGGTCTGAGAACCTGTCGGGTGACCTCTGATCGGGCGGCCACGCCTGGCACGCACGCTTCCCGCGTTGCCGAAATGTACTGGTAGCTCCTTCTTCGAGCTCTCAGCTTCGTTCGAGCAGGGGAGACCCCATCCGAGGACATCCCGCCGCCTTGGAATCGCGCGCACCAGACAGCGTCCGCCATCTGATCGAAGGTCACTCGACAGGCTCTGAGCGGGGAGGTCCGGCACCGGCCGCGTCCTCAGCTTCCGGACGGGCTCGATTTCCCGAGCCCGTCCGGCCGACTGGCCAGCAGTACCCGTTGGAGCTCCCGCGCCGCCCGTGGAGGCGCCACGTCACTGCGGTGTGCCAACGCGATCGTTCGCCGCAGCCCCGGCGGGGCAAGCCGTGTCGTCCGCAGGTCGTGCCCCGCCCGGACCGCCACCATGCTCGGCACCACCGCCACGCCCAGTCCCGCCCGTACGAAACCGAGCACCGCGTCCATCTCGCCGCCCTCCACCGTGAACGACGGCTCGAAGCCCTCCGCCCGGCACGCGGCCACGGTCAGCTCCCGCAGGTCGTAGCCGTGCCGGAACATCACCAGCGGCTCGCCCTGCAGATCCGCGATCCGCACGCTTCCGCCCTTCCCCGGTCGCGGAGCCCCCGCCGCCGACACCACCACCAGGTCCTCCTGGAGCAGTTCCACCGTGGTCAGCGCAGGCGACGCGGCCGGCAGTGGCAGGACCACCAGCGCGAGATCGAGCGCCCCCCGCGCCAGCTCCCGTACGAGGTCGTGCGAGCCGCCCTCCTCCAGGAGCAGCTGGATCCCCGGGTGCTGGTCGTGGAACGTGCGCAGTACGTCGGGCAGCAGCCCCGTGCACAGGCTCGGCGTCGCCCCGAGCCTGACCCGGCCCCGGCGCAGCTGGGCCAGCTCCTGCACCTCGTGCCGGGCGGTATCGGCATCCGCCAGGATCCGGCGGGCCAGCGGCAGCAGCGCCTCGCCCGCGTCGGTCAGGGCGATGTTGCCGCGGGCCCGGCTGAACAGCTCTGCCCCCAGCTCGTTCTCCAGCGCCCTGATCTGCTGGGAGAGCGAGGGCTGCGAGACATGCACCTCCTCCGCGGCGCGGGTGAAGTGCCGTGTCTCGGCGACAGCCACGAAGTACATGAGCTGCTGAAATTGCATACACCCAGCGTAGCCCGCTCCATAGTCAAAGGCTATGGATATGAGCCGTGTCATGTCTTGGACCGATGAGCCCGTTCGGTCGTAGCGTCGTGTCCATGGCACTGGCAACACGGACGGACCGACGACCGTCCATGACACGTACGCTCTGGGACTCGTCCGTCGGCAAGAAGACGGTCATGGCCGTGAGCGGCCTGATCATGCTCGGCTACCTGGTCGTCCACATGATCGGCAACCTGAAGATCTTCTTCGGGCCGGGGGAGTTCAACCACTACGCCCACTGGCTGCGGGTCATGGGCGAGCCCTTCCTGCACTACGAGTGGGCCCTCTGGATCGTCCGTGTGGTGCTCGTCGTCGCCGTCGTGGCGCACGCCACCTCCGCGTACCAGCTGAGCCGCCGGGACATCAAGGCGCGGCCCAGCAAGTACGTCCACAAGAAGCCCCGGGCGAGCTACGCCACCCGCACCATGCGCTGGGGCGGGATTATCCTCGCCCTGTTCATCGTGTGGCACGTCCTCGACCTGACCACCGGCACCGTCCACTCGGGCGGCTTCCAGTCGGGGCACCCCTACCAGAACGTCGTCGACACCTTCTCCACCTGGTACGGCAACGTCATCTACATCGTCGCCATGCTCGCTCTCGGACTCCACGTCCAGCACGGGTTCTGGAGCGCCGCGCAGACCCTCGGCGCGGGCAGGGCGAGCCGCGACCGTGTCCTCAAGACCATCGCCAACGTCCTCGCACTGGTGCTGACGGTGGGCTTCATCTCCGTACCCGTCGCCGTCATGACCGGAGTCGTGAGCTGACATGACCGACTACTCGCACTACGAGACCGGTGCACCCGTCGTCGACACCAAGGCCCCCGAGGGTCCCGTCGCCGAACGCTGGGACACCCGCCGCTTCGAGGCCAAGCTCGTCAACCCGGCCAACCGCCGCAAGCACACCGTCATCGTCGTCGGCACCGGCCTGGCCGGCGGATCGGCCGGGGCCACGCTGGCCGAACAGGGCTACCACGTCGTCCAGTTCTGCTTCCAGGACTCGCCCCGCCGCGCCCACTCGGTAGCTGCCCAGGGCGGCATCAACGCCGCGAAGAACTACCGCAACGACGGCGACTCGATCCACCGGCTCTTCTACGACACGGTCAAGGGCGGCGACTTCCGGGCCCGCGAGTCCAATGTCCACCGGCTCGCCCAGATCTCCGTCGAGATCATCGACCAGTGCGTCGCGCAGGGCGTCCCGTTCGCCCGCGAGTACGGCGGCCTCCTCGACAACCGCTCCTTCGGCGGTGTCCAGGTCTCCCGCACGTTCTACGCCCGCGGCCAGACCGGGCAGCAACTGCTCCTCGGCGCCTACCAGGCACTGTCCCGGCAGATCGCCGCGGGCAACGTCGAGCTGCACGCCCGGACCGAGATGCTCGACCTGATCATCGTCGACGGCAAGGCCCGCGGCATCGTCGCGCGCGACCTCGTCACCGGAAAGATCGACACGTACTTCGCCGACGCGGTCGTGCTGGCCAGCGGCGGCTACGGCAACGTCTTCTACCTGTCGACGAACGCCATGAACTCCAACGCCACCGCCATCTGGCGCGCCCACCGGCGCGGAGCGTACTTCGCCAACCCGTGCTTCACCCAGATCCACCCCACCTGCATCCCGCGCACCGGCGACCACCAGTCCAAGCTGACGCTGATGAGCGAGTCGCTGCGCAACGACGGCCGGATCTGGGTCCCGAAGGCCAAGGGCGACAACCGACCGGCCAACGAGATCCCCGAGGACGAGCGCGACTACTACCTGGAGCGCATCTACCCGGCCTTCGGCAACCTCGTGCCACGCGACATCGCCTCGCGCGCCGCGAAGAACGTCTGCGACGAGGGCCGCGGCGTCGGCCCCGGCGGACAGGGCGTCTACCTCGACTTCGCGGAGGCCATCCAGCGCATGGGCAGGGCGAAGGTCGAGGAGAAGTACGGCAACCTCTTCGACATGTACGCGCGGATCACCGCGGAGAACCCGTACGAGACCCCGATGCGCATCTACCCCGCCGTGCACTACACGATGGGCGGACTCTGGGTCGACTACGACCTCCAGACCACGATCCCCGGCCTGTTCGCGATCGGCGAGGCCAACTTCTCCGACCACGGGGCCAACCGGCTCGGCGCCTCGGCGCTGATGCAGGGTCTCGCCGACGGCTACTTCGTCCTCCCGTCGACCATCAACGACTACCTGGCCCGCAACCCGCACCACGGCGAGGTCGACGCCTCGCACCCGGCCGTGGAAGAAGCCGTCGCGGAGACCGAGGACCGGCTGCACCTGCTGCTCGCCGTCGACGGCGACCGCACCCCCGACTCCTTCCACCGCGAAATCGGCGAACTCATGTGGGAGTACTGCGGGATGGCCCGCACCGAGGAGGGACTGCGCAAGGCGCTCGACCGGATCCCGCAGATCCGTGAGGAGTTCTGGCGCCGCATCAAGGTCCCCGGCACCGGCGAGGAGTTCAACCAGTCGCTGGAGAAGGCCAACCGCATCGTCGACTACCTGGAGCTCGCCGAGCTCATGTGTCTCGACGCCCTGCACCGCGCCGAGTCCTGCGGAGGCCACTTCCGCGAGGAGTCGCAGACCCCGGACGGCGAAGCCGCCCGCCGGGACGAGGAGTTCTCGTACGCCGCCGCCTGGGAGTTCACGGCCACCGGCGACGCCCCCGTCCTGCACAAGGAAGACCTCGTCTTCGATTACGTCCACCCCACTCAGCGGAGCTACGCATGAAGCTCACCCTGCGCGTCTGGCGCCAGAAGAACGCCGACGCCCCCGGCGCCATGTCCACCTACCAGGTGGACGGCATCTCGCAGGACATGTCGTTCCTGGAGATGCTCGACACTCTCAACGAGGAGCTCATCCTCGCCGGCGACGACCCCGTCGCCTTCGACCACGACTGCCGCGAAGGCATCTGCGGCGCGTGCAGCCTCGTCATCAACGGCGACGCGCACGGCCCGGAACGCACCACCACCTGTCAGCTCCACATGCGCTCCTTCCAGGACGGCGACACGATCGACATCGAACCGTGGCGCGCCTCGGCGTTCCCGGTCGTCAAGGACCTGGTCGTGGACCGGTCCGCCTTCGACCGGATCATCCAGGCGGGCGGCTACATCACCGCCCCGACCGGCACCGCCCCCGAGGCGCACGCCACGCCGGTGCCCAAGCCGGACGCCGACTTCGCCTTCGAGCACGCCGAGTGCATCGGCTGCGGCGCCTGCGTCGCCGCCTGCCCCAACGGCTCGGCGATGCTCTTCACCTCGGCGAAGATCAACCACCTGGGCGTCCTGCCGCAGGGCGCCCCCGAGCGCGAGACCCGGGTGCTCGACATGGTCGGGCAGATGGACAGCGAGGGGTTCGGCGGCTGCACGCTCACCGGGGAGTGCGCCACGGCCTGCCCGAAGGGCATTCCGCTGCCGTCGATCTCGGCGATGAACAAGGAGTGGCTGCGGGCGACCCGGAAGGTCCGACGCTAGTGCCCCTCCCGGCAGGCTTTACCCCGTCGCGCCGTCCCCCAAGGCCTTGAGGGCCAGCGGGACCCCCTTCCGCGTCGGCCACAAGCCCTGGTGGCTCCTTCCCCAAGCTCTCCACTCCGTTCGAGCAGGGCAGACCCCGGCCAAGGACTTCTGTCCGCCGTGCGATCGCACGCACCGGACGACGCTCCTCATGGGGCAAACATGCCCGGTCCTAGGCCTGTTCTGATGTCGGCCGGCACAGCCGGTGAAGAGACCGGCTGTGCCGACGATCCGTGCAGCGCTCCTTCGGCCTGCGGCCGGCCGACGTCAGGGCTTGATCGGCTTCACCTTCGTGTCGACGCCGTTCACCCGCACGGTGACGTTCCCCTGGTTCCGCGCCCGATCGGCCACGATCCTGTAGGACGTGACCTTCCCGTCGCGCCACTCACAGCGGACCTCGTAGCCGCCGCGGGCGCGGAGCCCGGTGAAGGAACCCTTGGCCTTCCATTCGTCCGGCAGGGCGGGCAGCAGGTGGATGACGCCGTCGTGGCTCTGCAGGAGCATCTCCGCCACGGCGCCGGAGATGCCGAAGTTGCCGTCCATCTGGAAGGGCGGGTGGTTGCAGAACATGTTGGGCAGCGTGTTGTAGGCCAGCAGTCCGCGCAGCATGATCTGGGCGCGGTGCCCGTCACCGAGGCGGGCGAAGAGGGCTGCCCGCCAGGGCCAGGTCCACGAGCGGCGGCTGTCGCCCGACACCGTCGCGGCCGTGAACGGGACGCCTTCCTTCTCGCCGCACCGTGCCTTGAGCGAGACGAGGGCGGCGGCCGCGAAGTCGGGCGTCTTCGGGGTGATTTGGCGGCCCGGGTAGACCGCGAAGAGGTGCGAGGTGTGACGGTGGATGTCGCTGGGGCTGTCGATGTCCTCCTGCCACTCCTGCAGCTGACCCCACTGGCCGATCTTGTTCGGCGCGAGACGCGCCTGCATGTCCTTGACCTTGGCCCGGTAGTCGGCATCCGCCTCGAGCGCCGCCTCGCAGTCGAGGTAGTTCTGGAACAGGTCCCAGATGATCTGCTGGTCGTACATGACGCCGTCCTCGCGCGGCCCGTGCTCGGGGGACCAGCCGTTCGGCGAGACGAGGAGTCCGTCCTCGCGCTCCTTGAGCTGGTCCTCCCAGAACTCGCAGATCTCCTTGATCATCGGGTAGGCGACGGTGCGGAGGTAGACCAGGTCCTGGGTGAACGCCCAGTGCTCGTAAAGGTGCTGCGCGTACCAGGCGCTCGCGACGGTGTTCCACTCCCATGCGTTGCCGCCGAAGATGCTCTGGCTGGTGCGGGCGGTCCAGCCGCGCGTGTCCTTGCCGAAGGCGTTGCGGGTCGCCACGCGGCTGGGCACCGCCACCTGTTTGATGAACCCGACGAGTGCCTCGTGGCACTCCGACAGGTTCGTCGTCTCGGCTCCCCAGTAGTTCATCTGGACATTGATGTTGGTGTGGTAGTCGGAGGCCCACGCCGGCGTGTTGCTGTCGTTCCAGAGGCCCTGGAGGTTGGCGGGCAGACCCTTCGGGCGCGAGGAACTGATCAGCAGGTATCGGCCGAAGTCGAACATCGTCTGCTCGAGGGTCGGGTCCTCCCCGCCCGCCGCGTAACGCGCCAGCCGGGCGTTGGTCGGCAGGGCGACGACGGCGTCGTCGGAGGTGCCCCAGGCGACGGAGACGCGGTTCATGAGGGTGCGCATCTCGGCGGTGTGCTTGTCGCGTATCTCGTCGTAGGACCGGGCGGCCGCTTTCTCGAGTGCCGCGGCGACGACCGGTTCCGGATCGGCTCCGCGCCACCCGGCGGCGGCGTCGAGCTTGTAGTCGGTGCGGGCGTCGAGGAGCAGGGTCAGGGTCGTGCAGCCGGTGAACCGGAGCACCGACCCGTCGGTGCTGAAGTCGCCGTCGGTGTGCACGACCTGGACGGCGCACGCGTGCTTGAGGCCGTTGCCCATGACACCGCTGAAGGCCATCCGCCGGGCGCCGGCGTCGACGGTCGTCGGGGCCTGATCCTGTCCGGACGTCAACGAGATCGCTCCGGAGAGTCCCCGGTCTCTGTCCGACGTGTACCGGAAGACCATGACGTCCGCGGACCGGCTGGCGAAGGCCTCCCGCAGGACGCGCCGCCCCGGCTCGCCGAAACGGGTGACATGGACACCCTCGAAGAAGTCCAGGGCGCGCTGGTAGTCGACGAACGTGGACTGCATGCGCGTGTCGAACCCATTGCCTTCCAGGACGACCTCCGCGATCTGGAAGCCGGTGGACGACTCGCCGGGGGTGAACGTGAGCCGGTAGGCGCGGTAGGCCGTGCTGTTGGTGATCCGGAAGGTCCGGCTCTCGCCGCGGCCGGCGAAGGGCGCGCCGGGGTTCTGCGTGTCGAGGGTCACCCAGGCTTGCCCGTCCTGCGACGCCTCGAGCGCCCATCGCCGGGGGTCGTCGTGCGGACGGTCCGGGGCCGCTGTCAGCGTGTACGAGGTGACGGCGGTCGTGGTGGACAGGTCGGCCTGCCAGACGACCGCCGGTGCGACGGCGTCGACCCGCCAGACCGTGGCCGGATCGCGGTCCACCGAATTCGAGATGTCCGTGGCCTGACCGGATCCCTCGGAGTGCCCGCTGGGTGACGACAGGTACATCGAGCCGCCCCCGTCGAGGTCGACGCCGGACAGGCCGATCTCGCTCACCTGGAAGTGGCTGACCCCTGCTTTGGGAACGAAGTCGAACCGGTAGAAGCGGTAGGCCGCGGTGTCGGCACAGGTGAATTCCTTGGTCTGGTACCGGCTCTCGAAGGGCGTCGCCAGAGTGCGGCTGTCCAGCTTGGTCCAGGTGGAGCCGTCGGCGGAACCGGAGAACGTCCACTCCTGCGGGTCGCGCTGCGGGACGTCGTTGGCACTCGTCAGACGGTAGGACGCGACCTTGACGGGGTCGGGGAGCTCGACCTGCCACTGCACCTTCGAACCGGGTGCCTCGATGCACCACTTGGTGCTCGAGTTACCGTCGTACGTCTTGTCGACGCCCTCGGTCGAGGAGGTACGGTACGGTCCCCCCGGGGCCGTGACCTTCGCACGGCGAGCGAAGGTGACGACGACATCACCGAAGTTCCGGTACGAGCCGAAGCCGGTCATGCCGGTGTCGAATGCGCTGTCCGGCTTGCCCGCGAGAGCGTTGTCGTAGTTGTTGACACCACCCCAGAGACTCTGCTCGTTGAACTGGACGCGCTCCTCCGAGGGGTTGGCGAAGAGCATGGCGCCGAGCCGGCCGTTGCCGATCGGCAGGGCCTGCGACTGCCAGTCAGTGGCGGGGATCGAATACTTGAGCGCCTTGCGCGACAGGGTCGGCCACTGGACGGACGCCGGCACGGCGGCCCCGGCGGCAACGGCCTGTCCCACAGGGATTCCCCCGGTCAGCTGAGTGATCAGCGGTGTGAGGGCGAGGGCACCGCCGAACTTGAGGATGCTTCGTCTCTGCGGTTGCGGTTCATTGGTCACGAGAGAGCTCCTGGCCCATTGATCGGTTCTTTAATGGAGAGATGAGGGAGATGCGTCGAAGCATGCCGAGGGCGAGGCCATTTCATCGGATGACAGATCGGATGTCTAGAGTGTGCGGCACTGCCTCTGCTGATCCCCCCTCCCCAGGAGGGTCGATTTCGTTGGTCCTGGTCCCGGGAGCCGCCGGCTCCCGGGACCAGGAGGTCTCCGGCTGGCCGACCGGTCAGGAGGCGACAGAGATGTCGTCGCCGTGGACCGTTCCCTATGCGCACCAGCCGTGCAGACGGACCGTCACCGCATTCGTGGAGCCGGTGGTGAAGGAGACCGATTGCTTGGTCCAGCTGCTCGACGAGCCCCAGGTGCCGGCCGTCGTGTCACGCCGTACGCCGAGGTGGCCGAAGTTTCCGTGCACCCAACCGCTGAGCGTGTACGTGGCGTGGGGGGACAGGGTGAGCGTCTGCGTGCAATCGCCGGTCTGCGACGCGGTGGCCGCGGCCGCCAGTGCGTGCGCGCCGCCGTACGCCGGGGTGGAGACGACCGCGCCGCCGTTCTCACAGCTCCAGGGAGCGAGCGAACCGGTCTCGACGTCGCCGTTCACCGGGGCGCCCGTACCGCCGCCCGGACCGGACACCGTCAGTGTGAAGGTGGCCGAGTGGGTGAGCGTGCCGGAGATCCCGTCACGGTGATCCTGTACGTGCCGGGGGGCCGCGAGCGCCGAAGCGTTCACGGCGGTGGTGAACGTCTCCGCCGGACCGTAGCCGTGGGAACAGGCCAGTTGGACCTGATGGGCTGTCAGGCCGACCCGAGGGCGGCCGCCAGGTACGCCGCGGTCCGGCCGTCCGCCGCCCCGGCCACCTCCGTGGGCGTCCCCACCGCGACGATCCGGCCACCCCGGTCGCCGCCTCCGGGGCCGAGGTCGATCACCCAGTCGGCACCCGCGACCACGGCCATGTCGTGCTCCACGACCACGACCGTGCTGCCCGCGTCGACCAGTCCGTGCAACTGCCGCATCAGCACCTCGACATCGGCCGGATGCAGCCCTGTCGTCGGTTCGTCGAGCAGATACAGGGTGTGGCCGCGGCGGGTACGCTGCAGCTCGGTGGCGAGCTTGATCCGCTGGGCCTCACCGCCGGACAGTTCCGTCGCCGGCTGCCCCAGCCGCAGATAGCCGAGCCCCACATCGAGCAGTGTCCGCAGACTGCGCTCGGCGGCGGGGGTCCCGGCGAAGAAGCCGGCCGCCGACTCCACCGTGAGATCCAGCACCTGCGCGATGTTCAGCCCGCGCAGGGTGACCTCCAGCGTCTGCGGGTTGTACCGCGCGCCGTGGCAGTCCGGGCAGGGCGCGTACGTGCTCGGCAGGAAGAGCAGCTCGACGGAGACGAACCCCTCGCCCTGACAGGTCTCGCACCGCCCGCCCGCCACATTGAACGAGAACCGCCCTGCCCTGTAGCCGCGTTCGCGCGCCGCGCCGGTCTCGGTGAACAGCTTCCGCACGACATCGAAGAGCCCGGTGTACGTGGCCAAGTTGGAGCGCGGGGTACGGCCGATCGGCTTCTGGTCGACCTGGACGAGACGGTCCACCGCCTCCAGCCCCTGCGCCGATGTGCAGCCGGCCATGGGCTGCTCGGCGGGAAGGCCGGCGGTGGCGGACGCCTGCCGGTCGGCGAGGACCCCGGCGAGCACCTGACCGACCAGAGTCGACTTCCCGGAGCCGGAGACCCCGGTGACCGCGGTGAACACCCCGAGCGGGAACGCGGCGTCCACCCCGCGCACATTGTGCCGGTCGACACCGATCAGCTTCAGCCACCCGGAGGGCGTACGCGGCTCCCGGGCAGGCACCGGACCCCCGCCGAAGAGGAACCGCCGCGTCGCCGACTCCGCGACGTCCGCGAGTCCGGCCGGGGGCCCGCTGTGCAGCACCATGCCCCCGTGCTCGCCGGCCAGCGGCCCCACGTCGACCAGCCAGTCCGCCTGCCGCACCACGTCCATCTGGTGCTCCACGACGAAGACCGAGTTGCCAGCCTCCTTCAGCCGGCCGAGGACCGCGAGCAACGACGCGGTGTCCGCCGGGTGCAGACCGGCCGACGGCTCGTCCAGCACATAGACGACCCCGAAGAGTCCCGAGCGCAGCTGGGTGGCGAGCCGCAGCCGCTGCAGCTCGCCGGAGGACAGCGTCGGAGCCGTGCGGTCGAGACTGAGATAGCCGAGCCCCAGCTCGGTCACCGTCCCGATCCGGGTCAGCAGATCCGTCGTCAGCACCCGCGCGGTGTCATTGCCGCCCGCGGCCGACAGCACGTCGGCGAGGCCCGCGAGGGGCAGCGAGGTCAGCTCGGCGATCGTACGGCCGGCAAAGGTGACAGCCATCGCCTCCGGACGCAGCCGAGTGCCGCCACAGACCGGACAGGGGGCGCTGGTCAGGAAGCGCTCGGCCTTGGCCCGCAGGGTGCGGCTCTTGGAGTCCGCGAAGGTGTGCATCACATAGCGCCGCGCACTCATGTACGTGCCCTGGTACGGGCGCTGGATCCGGCCCGCTTCCCGCACCGGGTGGACCGTCACCACCGGCTGATCGCCGGTGAAGAGGATCCATTCCCGGTCCTGCGCGTCCAGCTCCCGCCACGGCCGGTCGATGTCGTACCCCAGCGTGTCCAGGACGTCGCGCAGGTTCTTTCCCTGCCAGGCGCCCGGCCAGGCGGCGATCGCGCCGTCCCGGATCGACAGCGACGGGTCCGGGACGAGGAGCTCCTCGGTGGTGCGGTGGATACGCCCCAGACCGTGGCACTCGGGGCAGGCCCCGGCGGCGGTGTTCGGCGAGAACGCATCGGAGTCCAGCCGCTCGGCCCCCGCCGGATACTCCCCGGCGCGCGAGAACAGCATCCGCAGCGAGTTGGACAGTGTGGTGACCGTACCGACCGAGGAACGGGCGCCGGGCGCCGAACGCCGCTGCTCCAGCGAGACGGCGGGTGGCAGACCGGTGATCTCACCGACCTTCGGCGCGCCGACCTGGTGGATGAGCCGCCGGGCGTACGGGGCGACGGACTCGAAGTAGCGGCGCTGGGCCTCGGCGTAGATCGTCCCGAAGGCGAGGGAGGACTTCCCGGAGCCCGAGACGCCCGTGAAGACGGTGAGGGTGTCGCGCGGGATGTCGACGTGGACGTCCTGCAGATTGTGCTCACGGGCGCCGCGCACCCGGACGTACGGATCGTGGGGGGTGGGCATGCGCGCGGAACTCCGTACGGATGGGGGCAGGGCCGACAGATGGGGAAAAACAGTCGGATTCTAGGCGTCGGCGGTGCCTGGGTCCGCAACGCCGACGCAGGTGTTCCCCTCCGTACCCCCCCAGGTCAGAGAGGGGAACACCGCCTGACAAAGCCCTACTAGCGGGCGTTGCGCAGCGCCCGCTTGATGGGGCCCGGGATCACCCGGCGGGCACGCTGGTACGGCCGCCGCTCGGGTCCTTCGCTCTCGCGCGGGACGGGCACCCTGCTTGCCTTCGCAAGGCGTCGTTCCAACAGGGTGTTCCGGTCGGTGAGCTCGGTCATCTGGGACTGGAGCCAGTTGAGGCGAGTGCTCATCTCGGGGACGCCGCTGCCGGTCCAGGGACGGACGCCCGCCGGGAAAGCCAGCTCGCTCATGCGGGACTCGAAGGCCGCGCCCCCGTCACCGTGGGTGAAGGTGTTCTCCAGGCCGTTCTTGTCCAGGAAGTTCATGAACCGGTCGAACCGCTCGTGGTGACCGCGCATCAGAGGCCCGAAGTCCGCCTCGGCGTACAGATCCGCGGGATCCACGTTCTCGGGCACCTTGGCGAGCATCCGGTGCGGAATCTCGAAGTAGCGGCACAGCTCCAACGTCCGCGAGTCGCTGCAGAGCACCGTCGCCGGCGTTCCGGCGAGCAGCGCGGCGATGTTGCCGTGGATCCGAGAGCCGAACGAGAAGTCGAAGCCCCGCAGGTCGTCCACCCATGTCTTGGGGTCTATATAGACCCTGACCTTGCCCTCCGCGAACATCGGGTGGTCGGGGTGGGTGGGGATGTCGGTGACGACGGCATTCGCGTGGCTCAGGTCACGCCAGTGCAGCTGGCGGGCATCGGACAGGTTCTGCCCGATGAAGCGCAGATGGGGATAGCGCGCACGGGTGTGGTCGATGATCCGCCCGAGCTTGTACTTCTTCACGGCGTCGTGCGATCCGTTGATCGCGATCCGCGACTCGGGTCCCAGTGGCCGGGTGTTCTCGCGGATGAAGAGATCACGGCCGCCCATGAACATCGACGGACAGCCGATGACCTCCACGTCACGGAAGCCCATGTCCCGCAGGTAGCGCTCGGTGAACTCCCCGCGCACCCCGATGGAAGCGCTGCGGTCCAGCACCGCGGAGACGAACGCGTGCACGCTGGGCGCCATGGGCCGCAACCGGTCCGCGGAGTAGTTGGTGCTGGTCTGCGCGCCGACGCCCGGCACGATGACCGGGATCTTCAGCTTCGAGATGAGCTGGGTCAGCCGCTTGAGCTGGGGCTCGAAGGACGGCCGGAAGGCATTGGCGAGCGGAATGACGAAAGCGTCGTACTCCTCGTTGATCTGCTCGGCGGCGGCGACCCTGGTCCGGATGCCGTTGGAGACCACCTTGGTCCGCGGCGTCTCAAGGATCTTGTGCGCGGCATCGCTGAAGATCAGGTTGCCTGAGTTGGTTGCGAACACGTCCTCGTGGAGGGCGCGCTCAACAGGAACGACGTCGTAAGGGCTCTTCCCTGAACGCAGGAGTATTCGCTTCACATCGGTAACGTTAGATGCCACGAATTAAGGTTAGCTTTACGTAGGTTTTAGTTTCCATCGGGATCGGCACAACCTTTTCGGCGAACGCGGAACGTGACCATCCGGCTACCCGGTCGTCGGCGCGGATCGGCCAGGAGGCTCCGCGTCAACCTTTCCTGCGTGACCTCGCAGATAGCCAACTCGGCCCAGGTGGCGCACCCTTGAGAGCGCGCGCCCCCGCCCTACCCTTCTCCTGCGCAGGGGCGCGCCGATCGGGGGAGGCGGAAGACGATCACGGCCGACTCGCTGTCCGACGACGACGTGCTCGAGGCGGTGGCCCGGCACACCGGCCGGCCCGGACAGGGAGCGCAGATCCGGCGCGAGGGTGCGGACATCACCCCGGTGCCGATGCTCGGCCTCACCATCGACCGGTCCATCGAGACCCGCACCACGAAGCCGGTGCGCAGGGGCGGCAGACCCGACCGGTCGCACCTGCCGGAGTACGAAGGCGATCTGCGCGACTGCCCGGTCGATCCGCCGACGGACCCGGGGCGGTCGAAGACAGTGGAGTTCGTCCTGCGCGGATCGGTGCGGACGGCGCCCTGCATCTGTGTGGGCGGCCGGATCCTGTGCAAGCGGTGCTCGACGCGCGGGACGCTGCGTTGCGAGACGGGCGTCGCATGCCCGAAGTGCCAGGGCATCGATCGGTGCACCTGGTGCGACGGTACGGGGAAGCGGCGTACCGGCGAGGTGCGGGCCCCGGCTCCGGGGTCCTCCGCGCGCGTCAGGTGTGCCCAGTGCCACAAGCCCGGTACTGCCTGCCCCGGCTGCGAGGGAAAGGGATTCAAGGTGTGCACGACGTGCCGGGGCACGGGTGCCGTGAAGTGCCCGCACTGCGACGGGGAGGGGTCGTCCCGGCACGACGAATGCGACGGCACGGGCACGGTCGCCCTGTACACCGCGGGCACGGTCGCCTGCACCACCCGCCCCGACTCACCGAACCTTCCCGAGCCGCCTCCGCCCCTGCGCGTCCGGCGCATGACCGCACTCGGCGGCGCCTGCAACCGGCTGCGCTCGCGCGCGTCCGGGCTGGTCCGGTCTCCGGCAGCGGGCGCCCCGCTCCGCCCCTGGCTCCGCCGGACGCGCAACGGGGACCATGCGAGGCCGCCCGGCCACGCCCTCAGATCGCCAGGCCGGTGCCGAGATGCCACTCGCGAGCTGACGTGTAGGCCACGGCGGCCGCGACGACGTCCAGCGCAGCATGGCCGGTGGACTTGAAGACGGTCAGTTCGCGGGGATCGCGGCGGCCGGGGTGCCCGCCGTCGAGGACTGCGCCCAGCAGGGCGGCTCGCTCGGGCGGGCAGCCCTGGAGTTCGTGTGCACCGGCGGGGAGCGGTACGGTGACCGCGCCGGTCCACTCCACGAACAGTGAGCCGTCGCGGACGGTGTCCAGGTCCAGCTCAGGTCCGCGAGAGCCGCCCACCGAGCCGACATGGGCGCCCTCGGTCAGTCAGGTGCGGCGCAGCACGGGCTCGCGCGCGCCGGTGCAGCAGAGCACGACGTCCGATCCGCGCACCGCGACCTCGACGCTGTCGGCGGTGGCGTGCGGGTGCCGGGCGGCGAGGGCCTCGGCCCGGTCGGGGTCCCGGCCACCGACCACCACGGCGGTCGGCGGGGTCCTTTCGGGCCAGCAGTTCCATCTGCGCGGCGGCCTGAACTCCCGTGCCCAGCACGGCGATCCGGGCCGCTTCCGGTGCCCCGAGCGCACGGGGACGGCCGCTCCCGGGGCGGTCCGTCGGGGACGGGACGGCTCCTCTTAGGCTGGGCGCGTGACCTACGAAGCCCGGCCGCTGGCCGTATTCGACCTGGACGGCACGCTCGCGGACAGCGGGCACCGGCAGCACTTCCTGGAAGGGGCCCGGCGCGACTGGGGGAGCTTCTTTGCCGCGGCGGTGGACGATCCGCCGCTCTACGAGGGCGTGCGGCTGGTGCTGAGCAGCGCCGAGGAGTGCGAGGTCAGGTACCTCACCGGACGGCCGGAGCGCTGTCGTCGGGACACCATGGCGTGGCTTGCCGAGCAGGGCCTGCCCGAGGGGCGCGTGTACATGCGGCGCAACGACGACCGTCGCCCGGCCCGCCACACCAAGCTGGAGATCCTGAAGCGGCTGGGCCGGGAGCGTCTCGTCCGGATGCTGGTCGATGACGACGAGCTGGTCTGCGACGCGGCCGAGCTGGCCGGTTTCACCGTGGTGCGGGCTCGCTGGGCAGTGGCCTCGCCCGCGTTGAAGGACGCTCAGGAGCGTGAGGGGCGTAGCTGACCGCGGCGTACCGGGTCAGGTGGTCTCGTCGAGCCGGAAGCCGACTTTCAGGCCGACCTGGTAGTGCTCGATCCGGCCATCCACGATCTGCCCACGCACCTGGGTGATCTCGAACCAGTCGAGATTGTGCAACGTTTCCGCCGCCCTTGCGATGCCCCGGCGGATGGCGTCGTCGACGCCCTCGTGGGAGGTTCCTACGATTTCGGTGACCCGATACGTGTTGTTGGACATCGTCTGACCCCTTTCGTTCATACCACGGTGCCCCACTTGGCGCGGGTACGCGAGAGGTCGAATCGGGGGATGTGGCGTGAACGACCCTTGACCAAATGATTGGTCCATACCAAAATCCAGCCACGCCCGTGCGAGCGCCGCCCGCAGTCCCCCACACCGGGTCCTGATTTCGTCGTGCCCTTTCGCAGAAGGTGACCCAGTGAAGAACCGTGTACTCACAGTAGGAGTCGTCGCGCTCGTTTCCACCGTGGCGCTGGGCGGCTGCGGCTACCTCCCGGGCTTGGGTGGCCCCAGCGGCAAGACGGTGACGATCTGGCTGATGAAGGACAGTGTTTCCGCCGATTTCCTGGACCGTTTCAAGAAGTCGTACGAAGAGGAACACCCTTCCATCGAACTGGAGTTCAAGATTCAGAGCTGGAGTGGAATCGGCCCCAAGGTCACCGCGGCCCTGCGGGGGCACGACACCCCGGATGTCATCGAGGTCGGAAACACCCAGGTCGCCCAGTACGCGGAGAGCGGCGAACTGCGCGATCTGACCCTTGAATCGATGCGCGATCTCGGCAGCGAGGAATGGCTGCCCGGCCTCGCCGATCCCGGCAGCATCGACGGCGTCCAGTACGGCATTCCCTGGTACGCGGCCAACCGTGTGGTGATCTACAACAAGGATCTTTTCGAGCAGGCCGGCATCAAGAGCCCGCCGAAGACCCGGGACGAGTGGATCGAGGACAGCCGTCTGCTCAACCGCAAGGGCAACCAGGGCGTCTTTCTCGCGGGCCAGAACTGGTACGTACTCGCCGGGTTCATCTGGGACGAGGGCGGCGATCTGGCCACCGACAGAGGCGGCGACTGGGAGGGGGCCCTCGACACGCCCGCCGCGATCAAGGGCATGAAATTCTACAAGGAGATCCAGTCGTTCGGCAACGGCCCGAAGAACGCCGACGAAGAGCACCCTCCGCAGACCGATGTGTTCGCCGAGGGTGATGTCGCGCAGATCATTTCCGTGCCGGGTAGCGCCAAGCTCATCGAGCAGAAGAATCCCGAACTCAAGGGAAAAATCGGCTACTTCCCGATACCCGGCAAGACCGCGAAGAGCCCCGGTTCCGTTTTTACCGGCGGTTCCGATCTGATCGTTCCGGAGAAGGCTGACAACGGTATCGCCGGTATCGAGGTGATCAAGGCACTGGCGGGCGCGAAATGGCAGGCGGACCTCGCCAGAACCATGAGCTATGTGCCGAACAAGACGAGCCTCGCACATGTCATCGAGGGCCAGGAGGGCACCGCCGCGATGGCCGAGGGCGCCCGGCGCGGTCGCGCGACCCCCAACTCGCCGCAGTGGGCGGCGGTCGAGGCCGAGAACCCGATCAAGCCCTACATGTCGGCCGTTCTGCGGGGCGGTGACCCGCTGGCCGAGGCGAAGTCCGCTTCGGAACGGATCACCGCCGAGCTCGCGGGCAGCTGACCGGGCCGCGCCGCCGGACGGGCCACCGGTCCCGCCCGATCCACCGCCCGACACCTCGGGATTCAGCCGTCGCACATCCAGGCTCTCCGCAGCGGTCATATTGAATCCAGCCGGTCACGGAAGAAGTAAGGGGCCGGGCCGTCGCAGCAGTGCGGCAGCCCGGCAGCCGCCCTTGCCGATCCGTCCCCGGAGAACGCCATGAACGCGCTGCCCACCCCACCGCTCGTCGCCGGCCCTCTCACCTCCGCCTCCTTGGTGCCGGAGCAGCCCGCCCCGGCACGGTCCGAAGCTCCCGCGCCGCCGCTCTACCGCGTCTCCCTCGCCGTGACCCAGGACGAGGTGCGGGCCGCCCAGCGGCTGCGCCACCAGGTATTCGCCGGTGAACTCGGTGCCCGGCTGGACGGGCCGGAACCCGGTCTGGACAGCGACGCCTTCGACGCGTACTGCGATCACCTGCTGGTACGGGAGGTGGCGACCGGCGACGTCATCGCCACCTACCGCCTCCTGCCGCCCGACCGGGCCCGTGTTGCCGGCCGCCTCTACGCGGAGAGCGAGTTCGATCTCCGCCGGCTCGGACCGATCCGCGACGACCTGATCGAGGTGGGCCGCTCCTGCGTCCACCCGGCCCACCGGGACGGCGCCGTCATCGCCCTCATCTGGGCGGGGCTCGCCCGCTACATGGAGCGCAGCGGGCACAACTGGCTGGCCGGCTGCTGCTCTATACCCCTGGCCGACGGCGGCGTCCTGGCCGCCGACTCCTGGGACACCGTACGGGCGAAGTACCTGGCCCCCGAGGAATACTGGGTCACCCCGCACCGCCTCTGGCAGCCCCACGCCGCCACCAGCGCCGGCCGAGCCGCCAGGACCCCCGCGCGCACCGGACTCGCCGCCCTCCCGCCGCTGCTCCGTGGCTACCTCCGGCTCGGCGCCTGGGTCTGCGGGGCGCCGGCGCACGACCCCGACTTCAACGTCGCCGACCTCTACGTCCTGCTGTCGCTGCGCCGCACCGACCCGCGCTACCTGCGCCACTTCCTGTCTCTCGCCCCGCTGACATGAGCGCCTGGCTGCCCACCGCGCCCTGCACGCCACACACCTGCGCCGGTCATGACGGTCCGGTGCGCGGCGCCCTCCCGGCCACGGCCCTGCTGCTCGCCGGGTGCACCCTCGTGCTCGTCGGCGCGCTGTGCACCGCTCCCGTGCTGCTCCTCGGTGCGGGGCAGCGCGACCGGCTGATCCGGTGGTGGGCGTACGCGGTCGTGCGGGCGTTCGGCGTGCGGATTCAGGTGACCGGCGACCCTGCGCCGACGGCCGGGGCGGATCACGCCGGTGCTCCCGGTGCGCTGGTCGTCGCCAACCACATCTCATGGCTGGACATCCCGCTCGTCGCCACCGTGTTCCCGGGCCGGATGCTCGCCAAGAGCGAGATCCGGGGCTGGCCGGTACTCGGCCCGCTCGCCGCGCTCGGCGGCACGCTGTTCGTCGAGCGCGACCGGCTGCGGGCACTGCCCACGACCGTGCGCACCATCGCGGGGGCACTGCGCGGCGGCTCACGGGTGGTGGTCTTCCCCGAAGGCAGCACCTGGTGCGGGCGTGGATCCGGTGGCCGGTTCCGGCCCGCTGTCTTCCAGGCGGCGATCGACGCGGACGCCGAGGTCCGTCCGGTACGCATCACCTACCGCACCGCGCGGACGGACGGGCCTGCGGCCGGCGCCGCCGCGTTCGTCGGTGACGATCCGCTCACCGCCTCGCTGTGGCGGGTGGTCACGGCGGCCGGGCTGACCGCCGAGATCCGCGTCCTGCCGCCGATCCCCGCGGGCACCCGGCCCGGCCGCCGTGCTCTTGCCCGTACCGCTCAGACCGCCGTGGCCAGCGACACCGCGAACCGGTCCGCGGAGTCCGTCCACCACTGAGTCAACGTGAGTCCGGCCGAGGCGAGTTCGCCCCGGATCCCTTCCTTGCGGAACTTCGCCGAGATCTCCGTACGCAGTTCCTCACCTGCCGTGAACGGCACCACCAGATCCAATTCCGGGATCTTCACCGTGAGGGCTCTGCGGGCCCGCAGACGCATCTCGATCCACTCCCGCTTCGGGTCCCACAGCGCCACGTGGTCGAAGTCCGCCGGATCGAAGTCGGCTCCCAACTCCCGGTCGACGACCGTCAGTACGTTCTTGTTGAACGCCGCTGTCACCCCGGCCGCGTCGTCGTACGCCGCGACGAGCGTCTCCTCGTCCTTCACCAGATCCGTGCCGAGCAGCAGGGTGTCGCCGGGCGAGAGCAGCGACCGTACCGACTTCAGGAACACCGCCCGCTCGTCCGGCAGCAGATTGCCGATCGTGCCGCCCAGGAACGCCACGAGCCGCGGCCCCGGTGTGTCCGGCAGGGTGAGTCCGTCGGTGAAGTCGGCGATCAGCGCATGGATCGACAGGTCCGGCCGCTCCGCGAGCAGGGTCTCGGCCGCGCCGCGCAGCGCGCTCTCGCTCACGTCGACCGGCACATAGCTGTGCAGCGCGGGCAGCGCGTCCAGCAGATACCGGGTCTTCTCCGACGAGCCGGAACCCAGTTCGACCAGGGTCTGTGCCCCGGACGCCGCGGCGATCCCGGACGCGCGGGCGACCAGGATCTCCCGCTCGGCGCGGGTCGGGTAGTACTCGGGCAGCCGGGTGATCTCCTCGAACAGCTCACTGCCGCGTGCGTCGTAGAACCACTTGGGCGGCAGGGTCTTCGGGTGCCGGGTCAGGCCGTGCAGCACATCGGCGCGCAGCGCCGCGTCCGTCGCGTCCGCCGGCAGGGTGCGGGTCAGCTGAATGGGACTCACTCGGTGGGCTCCTTGAGCGGGGTGAGCAGAACGTCGGTGCAGGTCGCGACGAGCAGGGTGCGGTCGGGGACCGTGCGCCAGTGCGGATCGTCGTCGTAGGGCTCCGAGGCCACGACCGCGCTGCGGCCCGGCTCGGTGAGGTACCAGAGGGTGTCTCCCCAGGCCGTCGCCACGATGGTGGTGCCGTCGGTGAGCAGCAGGTTCAGCCGCGAACCGGGCGCCGCCTCCGCGATCTCGCCCACGGTGTCGGCGACGGCCTGCGGTATGTCGTCCCCCTGGGCGATCCGGTGCTGTACGAGTGCCCAGACCAGGGCGGAGTCGCAGCGGGCGGTGAGGGTGAGGAGTTCGGCCGGGGGCAGCGTGGCGACGAGCGGCGCCAGCGACCCGGGCCAGCCCTTCACCGCGCCGTTGTGGCTGAACAGCAGCCGGCCCGAGGTGAACGGCGCGGCTGCCGCCTCGCCGTCCGCCCCCGGCTCGGTGGCGTCGCGTACGGCGGCCAGCAGCGCCGTGCTCCGCACCACCCTGGCCAGATCGGCGAAGGACAGGTCGGCCCAGATGGGACCCTGGCGCCGGTAGCGACCGGGCACCGGGTCGCCGTCCGCGTACCAGCCCACCCCGAAACCGTCCGCGTTGACGGTCCCGTACTTCTGCTGCCGGGGCTGCCAGGACTGCCGGACCAACGCGTGGGACGGCTGCGTCAGCACAGTGCCGAGCGCAACCGGTGGCCCGACATAGGCAATATGACGGCACATCAGAGATCCCTCGCAGTACGGAATCCGGCGAAGATCTGGCGCCGCACCGGCAGGTCCCAGTTGCGGAACGTGCCCCGGCAGGCCACCGCGTCCACGGCGAAGGAACCACCGCGCAGGACCTTGTGGTCGGGCCCGAAGAACACCTCCGAGTACTCCCGGTACGGGAACGCCGCGAAGCCCGGATAGGGGAGGAAGTCGCTCGACGTCCACTCCCACACATCACCGATCAACTGGCGTACGCCGAGCGGTGATTCACCCGCAGCGTACGCGCCTGCCTGCGCCGGACGCAGATGGCGCTGGCCCAGATTGGCGCGGTTCGGGGTCGGGTCCTCGTCGCCCCACGGGTAGCGGCGCGAGCGGCCCGAGCCCGGGTCGTGGCGTGCCGCCTTCTCCCACTCGACTTCGGTGGGCAGTCTGCGCCCCGCCCAGCGGGCGTACGCGTCCGCCTCGTACCAGCTCACATGGAGCACCGGCTCGTCGGCGGGCACCGGTTCGGTCACCCCGAACCGGCGGCGCAGCCACTGCCCTGCGTCCCGGTGCCAGAACAGCGGGGCGGTCAGGTCGTGCTCGCGGACCATGGCCCACCCCTCCGGCGCCCACCAGCACCGTTCGGTGTAGCCGCCGTCCTCGATGAAGCGCTCGTACGCTCCGCAGGTGACCGGTGTCGTGTCGATGAGGAAAGCGGGGACGTCGCGCACGTGGGCGGGCCGCTCATTGTCGAGGGCCCAGGGTTCGGTGGACGTTCCCATGGTGAACGGACCGCCGGTCACCAGGACTTCGGTTGGCAGGGAAGCCGCGTCGGTGGGCAGCGGCGGTTCCGGTGCGGTGAGTACGGCAGGCCCCGACCTCAGCTGATGAGTGATCAGCATCGTTTCGTCGTGCTGCTGTTCATGCTGGGCGATCATCCCGAAGGCGAAGCCCGCATCCACGAGCGGGCGGCCGTCGGTCAGGGCGGTGCTGTCGAGGATGTCCAGGGCCCGGCCCCGTACCTCCGCCGCGTAGGAGCGGGCCTCGGCCGGCGGCAGCAGCGGCAGGGACGGACGGCTCGCCCGGGGATGTTCGAAGGCGTCGTACAGCCCGTCGATCTCGGGCCGTATAGCCTCCCGTCCGGCGACGCCCCGCAGCAGCCACAGCTCTTCCTGGTTGCCGATGTGTGCGAGATCCCACACCAGGGGCGACATCAACGGTGAATGCTGAGCGGTCAGTTCATGGTCGTCCACGCTGTCGGTGAGGAGCGTGGTGCGTTCCCGGGCGGTGAGGAGCGCCGCAAGAGCGCGCCGACGGAGCGCTTCGGCGTCCAGGCCGGCGGCTGGGGGGGTGGGGGAGTGCGTCATGAGCCTGCCTTCTTTCCCGGTTCCGGACGGAGCGTGGCCGCGGGCATCGCATGCACCGCTTCCCCCGACAGCAGTCCGGACAGATCATCGGCCGGACATCGCCCCCGGGCGACATAACGGTCGTGGAAATTCGCCACCGCCTCCTGCACGGCATCGTTCGCACCCATCCGGGGCAGCGCTTCGCGGGCCAGCTGGAAGCAGACATCGGCCACCGCTCGTAGTTCGGGGTCGGCCAGGCCGTCACGGGCGGCGCCGGTCCAGAGCGGGTTGCGCGGTGCCGACTGCGGACCCGCCGTCTCGGCCAGCGGTTTCACGGTGCGGTACACGGTCTCGGCGGCCTCCGGGTCGTCGAACAGAGCGGTGGTGACGGCGAGCGGCACGAGCCATCCGTCGTCTCCCGGCTGTGCGTCGATCATGCGCAGTTCGAGATGTCCGCGAGGGCGCACCGGCGGAAAGAGCGTGCTGATGTGGTAGTCGAGATCGGCGCGCACCGGCGGTCGTGGCGTGCCCGTGCGGATCCAGTCGCGGAAGGTCAGATCCTCCGGGACGGCCCATGGCCCCTCGCCGCCCCGTATGCACATCACGGGGGTGTCGAGCACATGTGTGGCCCAGGCGTCGCGCGGGGCCAGATGGCCCGGCGGCGCCAGACTTCGTACCGGATCGAGATCCGCCCAGATCGACTGGCGGGTGGACCGCAGTCCCGTCGGCCGGCCCTGCCGGTACGGCGAGTTGGCGAACGCCGCCACCAGCACCGCACCCAGCAGGTGCGACAGCTGCCAGCGCCGCCCGTAGCCCAGTGGTCCCGGCTCCTCCTCGCCGGCGTCCAGACAGACCTGGACGGATGCGGTGGTGCACATCATGGCGCGGCCGGCCGTACCCGACCGGTCGAGCGAGACCTCCATGGCGTCGTAGCGGGGCTCGTGCAGCAGACGGTACGGCGGATGCCAGGGATCGACGCCGAAACCGACCGGTGCGAGGGTTTCCGCGTCGAGGGCGGCACGTACGGCGGCCAGATCGGTGGCCATGGCATCGACGCAGGCCATCAGGGAGTCGGCGGGGCGCGAGCTGAGCTCCAGCTGGCCGCCGGGTTCGAAGGTGAGTGCCGCACTCAGTGGCAGCGCGCGTACAGCGGCGACAGCCGCGTGGAGACGGTCGTGAGGGACCGGCGTCCGGGGGTGGTCACGGTCGTGGATGAGCCATTCGAGCTCGACACCGACCGTGCGGGGTGGGCCCGTCTTGAAGCAGATACATCGCAGTAGATCCTCCGCTTCCCCCTCGCCGAGGGGCTGGTTGTACTCGGCCGGACCGTGGCCGACAGGTGCGTCCGGTGACATTCCGGGGCCTCCTTCTTCGGTGCGCCCGTACCACCCAAACCTTTGCCAGGAGATCGCACAAGGGGGCCCCTGTGCGACAGAAATTCGGTTGCATCCGGGCCTCGGAAGCACCGACCATGCCCCGTATGCACCACACGGGGGAGTATTGATGAGCGCACGGCTTCGCGCCATCGCAAGAGAGACCGAGACCATCGTCGAGGAGGGGCTCTACCGCACGCCCGCGGGGCGTGAGGTCAGTATCGAGCGTGCTCTGGCCGCTGCGCTCTCCGGGACCCGGCTGTACGGGCCCGAGCCGGTTCCTGTCGCCGTTCTGGACTCCGACCGCGCCACGGTTGTCGAGGTCACCGGCGAGAGCAGCCTGCAGGCGGCGCGCCGGATGACGGGCGAAGGGCCCGGCAAGGTCGCCGTGCTCAACTTCGCCTCCGCCCGTAACCCGGGCGGCGGCTACCTCAACGGCGCGCAGGCCCAGGAGGAGGCGCTCTGCCGCGGCTCGGCGCTCTACGCCACCCTGCTGCGCGCCCCCGACCACTACGCCCACCACCGAGCTGAACGCAGCGCCTTCTACACCGACCGGGTCATCCACTCACCCGGCGTACCGGTGTTCCGGGACGACCGGGGGCGCCTGCTGGACATCCCGTACACCGTGGGCTTCCTCACCTCGCCCGCACCCAACGCCGGAGTGATCCGCAGCCGGACCCCCGAGGAGGCCCCGCGCATCCCTGCCGCGCTCGCGTCCCGCGCCGAACGGGTGCTGGAGGTCGCTGCGGTGCGGGGATACCGCAGGCTGGTGCTCGGCGCCTGGGGCTGCGGCGTGTTCCGCAACGATCCGGCGCAGGTGGCCCGTGCCTTCCGGGTGCTGCTCACCGACGGGGGCCGGTTCGCCGGGCATTTCGAGCAGATCGTCTTCGGCATCCTCGACCGGGGTTCCGAATCGACCACTCGTACCGCATTCGCTCGCACGTTCGAAAAGGAGATAAGGCCGTCGGGACCGGACACTCCCTGACCCTGCCGTTGAGCCAGAGGGGTGGACACCGACCGACACGGTGACGTTGAGCCAGAGGGGTCAACGTCAGCCGCAGGGCGGCCCCCGCCGCCCGCCGGTCAGTGCCAGCCGTAACGCTCCCGCAGCCGGTCGGCGACCAGATCGAACCGGTCCCGGTCCAGCGCGCACGCCTCGCGCCGCATCCCGTCCTCATGCACCCGCAGCACGCGGTCCAGATCGACCCAGGACGGCCGGCCCGAGCTGTCCCACGGCCCGGCGCCGAGAGCCACCCACTCGCGGTCCTGGTCGTGCTGCTTGCTGGAGAGCTGCACGGCGAGCAGCGTGCCTGCCGCCTCCCGGGCCACCACCAGCACCGGGCGGTCCTTGCCGCGCCCGTCGTTCTCCTCGAAGGGCACCCAGGTCCAGACGATCTCGCCGGGGTCGGGATCACCGTCGCGGTCGGGGGCGTACGAGGTGCGGACCGGGCCCACGTCGTGCGGGTTCGCCTCGGCGGTCGCGGTGGGGCCGGAGCGCCCGGGGAAGTCGGCCGAGCCGTCGGCGGCGCGGGTGGACTCCGAGAGGTATGTGCTGTCTGAACGGTGAGGGATGGTCATCGGAACACCGTAGGGGCTTCCCGGCGCATTCCGTGGACCGGGCCCGCCGAACGGACAGCAGTCCGTGACCATGTCATCGGACGCGCGCCCCGCGCACGTGCGCGCTGCACCCTCGTCAGGCTCGCACGCCCGCGCCCGGCGTTCCCGGCGCAGGGGCAGGTGCCCGGCCGCCGGACTGGTCGTGACGCCTTTCTCCAGGCCGCGCCTGTCGGAGCGTCAGCGCCCTCGTACTCGCCGGTCTCGACGTCAACCGAAGGTTCAGGGTTGGACCCCGTCGTCGCGTTCGCACAGCCGCCGCACCGGAAGAGGAGGGCGCCTGCTGGGGCCCCCTCCGCCACGCCGACCACGTGCGGCGCCGAGGCCGGCGGCACCTGTCCGCCGATGCTGCGTCGGCACGGGGTGGTCGACACGGAGTTGTGGGCGCTGCGTGTCGGGGACCCGGAGCCGTGGCCGGTTCTCGCCCGTGGCTGACGGACGAGGACCGGCCACACCTACCGGGAGCGGTCAGGAAGGTGTGCTTCCCTCCTGATCACCCGTCACCGGAATACGCTCCTTGCGCGGCGACGGCGGCACGACGGGCGTGACACCGTTGACCGGCGCCGAGGACCCTGCCGTCCCGCCCTTCTCGCTCATCGTGGACAGCAGCTGCCGGGCCAGGCCCAGCCCCGTGCCACCCATCGTCAGCGCCTTCGCGAACATGTCCGACATCCCGTCGGCGCCGTTCAGCAGCACCATGTGGTCCACACTGCTGAAGGCTCCAGCGCCCGCCTCGACGATCTCCGGCCACTTCTCCGCCAACTGCTGGGCGACAACGGCTTCCTGATTCTCCGCGAGGGCAGCAGCACGTGCCTTGATCGCTTCGGCCTCGGCCAGCCCCTTGGCGCGGGTCGACTCGGCCAGCGCCAGCCCCTTGGCCTGCGCCGCCGCTGCCTCCGCCTCACCGGTCGCTCGAGTCGCCGACGCGGCGGCGGCGCCGCGTGCCTTCGTGGCCTCGGCCTCCGCGATCGCCGCCGTCTTGACCCGGTTGGCCTCGGCGATCGCGGCGAGCTCCGTCTCCTTCGCATGCGCCTGGGCGGCCGAGATCCGGGCGTCGCGCTCGCCCTCCGCCAGCGTCCGCTTCTCGTAGGCCTGGGCATCCGCGGGCTTTCGTACGTCCGCCTGCAGCTGTTGCTCGCGCCGCTGGGCCTCCAGTTCGGCGACCCGGGTCTCCTGGACCACGACCTCCTGCCTGGCCGCCGCGTCGGCGAGGGGCCCCGCCTGCCGCGACTTGGCTGCGGCCTTGTCCCGTTCGGCCTGATACCCGGCCTGCAGGATCTCGCTGTCGCGGGTCGCCTCCGACATCCGGGCGGCGGCCTGCTGCTCCGCCTCGGTGGCCCGCCGGTTGGCCTCGGCCTGCGCGATCCGGGCGTCCCGCTGCACCGCCGCGGCATGTGGCATGGCGAGATTCTTGATGTACCCGGTCGGGTCCTCGATCTCGTGGATCTGCAGCGAGTCGACGATCAGCCCGAGCTTCTCCATCTCGGTGCCGCACGCCGCCCGGGTCTGACCCGTGAGCTTCTCCCGGTCCCTGATCATGTCCTCGACGGTCAACCCACCGACGATGGAACGGAGATGACCGGCGAACACGTTGTGCACCCGCTCCGACATCATCTTCTGCTGGTCGAGGAATCGACGGGCCGCATTGGCGATCGACACGAAGTCGTCGCCCACCTTGAAGATGACAACGCCGCGCACCCGCAGAGGAATCCCCTGATGCGTGACGCAATCGACGGACAGTTCCGTTTCGTTGAGATCCAGGGACATCTTCCGTACCGCCTGCACGCCGGGCAGGACGAGCGTGCCGTGCCCGGTGACGATGCGGAACCCCATGCCCTGTCCGAGGCCCTCGGTCTTGTGCTTGGAACCGGAGATGACGAGTGCTTCGTTCGGCTCGGCCACCCGCCACATGAGCTTGAACAGGCCGATCAACACAATGATGGCAGCGAGTACGAGACCCGCCGTGACGCCGATGACCATCGGCTTGCGCCCCCTCGGAGGAGCTCACAGAATGGGCGCCCGGCTCGCGACGCCTGGCACGAACGCTCGCTGCGTTGCCGAAATGCCCTGGTAGCTCTTTCCCCGAGCTCTCAGCTTCGTTCGAGCCGGGAAGACCCCGTCCGAGGACCTTTCAGCGCCTTGCGATCGCACGCACCGGACGCCGCGCGCTGATCGGACTCCCATTTTGTGAGCTGCTCTTATCGCAGCACCCCGTCGGCACTGCTGAACAGAGGCAGTCTTCTCCTGCGCGCGACGGCGGAGAAGAGGTGTGCGCAACCTTGCCGCAATCTTGACTGCCGCACGCCGGACGCCGGTCCTCCACGCACCTCAACTGTCGTACGCAGGAGCCACATAGACCGTGCGCGGCGGCAGATATTCAATCACCGTCACCACCGTCCCCGGCTCGATGCGGACTGCCGGCGGGGCGGGATGGGCGAGGAAGTGCTCGGCGCCCCCGCGGATCTGAACGATCACCTCACCGACCAGCCCCGGCCCCACGGTCCCGGTCACCCTGCCGAGCAGCCCTACCATCGACGAGTCATCCATGCCCCGGAGCGTACCCACCTCGACGCGGTCTGGAAGACTGCCCGACGCCATGAGCCAGTTACCCAAGCAGCCCACCGAAGGCCACGTCCCGACCAGCGCCGACGTGGCGCGGCTCGCCGGAGTCTCGCGGGCCACCGTGTCGTACGTACTCAACAACAACCCCACCGTCCGGATCAGCGAGTCCACCCGCCGCCGGGTCAGGGAGGCGGCCTCCGAACTCGGCTATGTGCCGCACGCGGCGGCCCGGAGCCTGCGCGCCGGACACACCCGGACGGTGCTGATGCCCACCGGGGACCACCCGGCCGGTCCGTTCCACCACCGCTTCCTCCACGAACTCGAATCCGGGCTGCGCCGCCTCGACTACACCGTGGTCCAGCACGGGAGCCTCGGTCTGGAGGCCGACGACGCCGCCCGGGCCTGGGCCGAACTCCGCCCCGTCGCCGTGATCGCACCCGGCGGGGTCGCGCTCACCCCGCAGGGCATAGCCGTACTGCGGCGCTCCGGCGCCAAGGCGGTGATCACCTTCGGCCCGCAACCGGTGGACGGCGCCCACGCCCTGGTCATGGACCAGCGGGAGGTCGGCAGTTGCGCGACCGGACATCTGCTGGAACGCGGACGGCGCCGGATCGGCGTCGTCATGCCCGAGGAACCGGGCCTCGCCCTGTTCGCCGAACCGAGGCTGTCCGGAGCCCGGCGGGTGGCGGCCGATGGCGGAGCCCTCATCGAACCGTTGCCCCTGCGGTACGACGAGGAGTCGGCCGGCGCGCTCGCCGCCCGGTGGCGCACGCTCGGCCTCGACGCCGTGTTCGCATACAACGACACCTACGCGATGCTCCTGATGCGGGCTCTCCAGGACGCGGGCATCGAGATACCCGCCGAGACGGCCGTGGTGGGCGCCGACGACCTGCTGCTCGGCAGGCTGCTGAGGCCCCGGCTGAGCAGTGTGCGGATGGAACTGGCGACGTCGCAGCCGCTGGCGGACCTCGTCGACCGGCTGGTGCGCCATCCGGGAGGCGTGCCGGAGCGCCATGATCTGCTGAGGGCGCGGGCGATCCCCCGAGAGTCCAGCTGAGGCGGGTTCAGCGCGGCAACGTGCGCGTCGTGCGTCGCTTGCTTAGCGTCATGACCATGAGCCAACCGCAGAGTTACGAGATCCTGCTGGTCCCCAAGTTCACCGAAGGCCCCGTGGAGGCCCCGAAGGCCAAGGGCGCCTCCGAGGCCCCCGAGTCCGCCGATGCCGGCGATGCCCGGTCCGTCGGGGCCCCTATCCGCTCTGCCGTTGTGGAGGCCACCGGCGAGACGGGGGCGTCGGGCTACCCCCGGTACGCCGGGGAGGGCATGGTGGCGGACATCGATCCGGCGACCCACACCGTGGAGGCGCTGCTTGTCGACGGTGCCGAACTGGATCTCGGGCTCTCGGTCAGGATCTCGGAGCGGACCGCCGACAGCTGACCGTTGATCGTGGCAACTGCTCTGCGCAAGGCTGGAGTTGGGCAAGGCGCTTGTGCGTGACGTCCGCACCGTTCCGTGCGCGCCAAAGGGAGCAGCAGTTCGATCAATTCCCTTTTCGTTCGGTGCGGCGTGACTACGATGTTGCACGTTCAACCGGGCGAGATCACGTTCGATGGCCGAACGCAGCTCGCACGGCTGCGCCGGATCGCGTAGTCCCGCGAGGCCGCGGCCACACACTTTGCGCGCCCCACCGCATGGGACCACCCCTCGAACCGATCGACTGGAGAGTCTTCATGTCCCTGCTCGACCCCAAAGCCTGGCAGTCCCGCACGCTCGCGGGAGGTGAGTCGGACGTCGTCGAGCCCGCCACCGGCGAGGTCCTCGGACACGTCACCCTCGCCGCGCCCGAGGACATCACGGCAGCCGCCGAGGCCGCGGTCGCCGCCCAGTCCGCCTGGGCCCGTACCCCGCACTTCGTGCGCGCGGCCGTCCTGCGCCGGGCCGGTGACCTGTTCACCGCCCACGCCGACGAGCTGCGTGAATGGCTCGTACGGGAGTCTGGATCGATCCCCGGCAAGGCCGACTTCGAGTTCCACGTCGCCGCCCAGGAGTGCTACGAAGCCGCAGCCCTCGCCTCCCGGCCGGCCGGTCAGGTCCTGCCCAGCGAGGACCAGCGGCTCTCCTACACCCGCAGGGTCCCGGTCGGCGTCGTCGGCGTCATCGCCCCGTTCAACGCGCCGTTGATCCTCTCCATCCGGTCCGTCGCGCCCGCACTGGCCCTCGGCAACGCGGTTCTCCTCAAGCCCGACCCGCGCACCGCGGTCTGCGGCGGACTCTCACTCGCCGCGGTCTTCGCCGAGGCCGGACTCGAGGAGAACCTGCTGCACGTCCTGCCCGGCGGCGCCGAGGCCGGACAGGCGCTCGTCGCCGAACCCCGCGTCCCGGTCATCTCCTTCACCGGCTCCACCGCGGCGGGCCGCGCCGTCGGGGAGGCCGCGGGGCGGCTCCTCAAGCGGGTACACCTCGAGCTCGGCGGCAACTCCGCCCTCGTCGTCCTGGAGGACGCCGACCTGGAAGGCGCTGTGGCCCAGGCGACCTGGGGCTCCTTCTTCCACCAGGGCCAGATCTGCATGACCACCGGCCGCCACCTCGTCCACGCCTCGCTGCATGACGAGTACGTCGAGCGGCTCGCCGCGAAGGCGGACGCGCTGGCGGTCGGCGACCCGCACCGTGAGCAGGTCCATCTCGGCCCGGTCATCGACCGCGGCCAGCTCGGCAAGATCCACCGGCTGGTCGAGTCGAGCACCGCACGGGGCGCGAAACTCGCGGCGGGCGGCACCCACCGCGACCTGTTCTACCGGCCCACCGTCCTCACCCACGTCGACGACCGGACGCCCGCATACGCGGAGGAGGTCTTCGGTCCGGTCGCCCCCGTGCGGTCCTTCGGCACCCTGGACGAGGCCGCGGCGCTGGCTGCCGACAGCCCGTACGGGCTGTCGCTCGGCATCGTCACCCGCGACACCGCCCTCGGCCTGGAACTCGCCGACCGGATCCCGACCGGCATCGCCCACATCAACGACCAGACGGTGAACGACGAGGCGGTCGCACCCTTCGGCGGCATCGCCGCGTCAGGCACCGGGGCGCGCTTCGGGGGCGATGCCAACCTGGAGGCCTTCACCGACCTGCGCTGGACGACGGTCCGCCGCGAACCGGCCGGCCACCCCTTCTAACCGGCCACCCCTTCTAAACGGTGGCGGGCACGCCGAAGGGGTCCGGCCGGCGAACCGGCCGGACCCCTTCGGCGTCGCTCGCTCGCGCTGCCTACTTCTCGCCCTTCTGCTGGTCCTCGATGGACTTGCGGACCTCGTCCATGTCCAGCTTGCGGGCCTGCCCGATGACATCCTCGAGCGACGTCTCCGGCAGGGCCCCCGGCTGGGAGAACACCGCCACATTGTCCCGGACGATCATCAGGGTCGGAATGGACCGGATCTCGAAGGCAGCCGCCAGCTCCTGCTGCGCCTCCGTGTCGACCTTGGCGAAGACCAGGTCGCCGTGGCGCTCGGACGCCGCGTCGTACACCGGCGCGAACTGCCGACACGGGCCGCACCAGGAAGCCCAGAAGTCGATCAGGATGAACTCGTTCTCGCTGACGACCTGATCGAAGTTTTCCTTGGTGAGCTCTACGGTGCTCATGCTCTCGATACCTCTTCCTGTGCCCGTTCGGACGTGTCCGGCACAACGGTGCCCGGTTCTGCGCTATTCCGCCTGCCCATGTGGCCGTGGCTCACACCCCCGGCCAGACTGTCCCCCATGACAGATGCTGTGGAGAACGCCGTGTACGACGTCGTGGTGATCGGTGCGGGGCCTGTGGGCGAGAACGTGGCGGATCGGACCCGGGCTGCCGGACTGTCCACGGCGGTCGTCGAGACGGAGCTCGTCGGCGGCGAGTGCTCGTACTGGGCGTGCATGCCGAGCAAGGCGCTGCTGCGCCCCGTGGTGGCTCGCGCCGACGCGCGCAAGGTCCCCGGACTCAGCGCGGCTGTCCAGGGACCCCTGGACACGGCCGCCGTCCTCGCGCACCGTGACGAGTACGCCTCACACTGGAAGGACGACGGCCAGGTCGCCTGGCTGGAGGGGATCGGCGCGGACTTCTACCGGGGCCAGGGACGTCTGACCGGTACCAAGGAGGTCTCCGTCACAGGCCCTGACGGCTCCGAACACCGGTTGACCGCCCGGCACGCCGTCGCCGTCTGCACCGGCAGCCGCGCCGTCGTTCCCGACCTTCCCGGAGTCGCCGACGCCCGCCCCTGGACCAGCCGCGAGGCGACCAGCGCCAAGGAGGTGCCGGGCCGACTGGTGATCGTCGGCGGGGGAGTCGTCGGGGTGGAGATGGCCACCGTCTGGCAGGCTCTCGGCGCGCACGTGACGATGCTGATCCGCGGCAAGGGGCTGCTGCCGAAGATGGAGCCGTTCGCGGGCGAGCTGGTCGCCGAGGCCCTCACCGAGGCCGGAGCCGACATCCGCACGGGCGTCTCCGCCACCTCCGTGCGGCGTGCCGGCCCCGACGGGCCGGTCACCGTGGAACTGGACAACGGCGAGCGCATCGAGACCGACGAGATCCTTTTTGCCACCGGCCGTGCCCCGCGCACCGACGACCTCGGGCTGGAAACGGTGGAACTGAAGCCCGGATCCTGGCTGAAGGTCGACGACAGCTGCCGCGTCGAGGGCAGCAACTGGCTGTACGCAGTCGGCGACGTCAATCACCGGGCGCTCCTCACCCACCAGGGCAAATACCAGGCCCGCATCGCGGGTGCCGCGATCGCCGCCCGAGCGCAGGGCACCGCGCCGCTGTCGACCGCGCGCTGGGGCGCACACGCCGCCACCGCCGACCACGCGGCCGTCCCCCAGGTCGTCTTCACCGACCCGGAGGCCGCATCCGTCGGGCTCACCCTCGCCGCGGCCGAGCGCGCCGGGCACCGGGTCCGCGCCGTCGACCACGACCTCGCCGCCGTCGCCGGCTCCGGACTGTACGCGGACGGCTACCGGGGCCGCGCCCGCATGATCGTCGACCTCGACCGCGAGATCGTACTCGGCGTCACCTTCGTCGGCCCCGGCATCGGGGAGCTGCTGCACTCGGCCACGGTGGCCGTTGCGGGTGAGGTCCCCATCGACCGGCTTTGGCACGCGGTCCCCGCCTATCCGACGATCAGCGAGGTGTGGCTGCGCCTGCTGGAGGCGTACCGCGGCTGAGGACGGCTGGTGAGCCGGTGCGTCGGCGACGGGTCCCGCCGTCCCTCGGAGGCACAGCGGGACCCGTCGCCGGGGTGCTTCGTCCCGCGCAGGTGCACGCTGCAACTACGTCCCCGAAGTGCCGGCGAGCTCACGGGGCGAAGCGTTTTTTCCGGTTCTCACCAGTAGTGGCGCCGTCCACCCATCCCGTGGCCGACAGCACCGAGAATCCAGAGGACCGCACCGATCAGCACGAGGGCGACGCCGATGGTCCACAAGATGGAAATTCCGGCCACCATGCCGATCACGAGCAGAATGACTCCGAGGACGATCATTGCGTCCCCCAATCTTTCAGGGCCACTTCCGAGTATGCGCCGGACGGCGTGTCTCGGCGTGGCAGACGACTGCCGTTGCTCGTACTGCCGTCCAGGGCCGGGAATCCCTGGCCGGGACCGCAGTGGATCACACGTGACAGCCGGGGTGTTCCGCGCCGCCGAGGCGGTCCGATGGGCCTTCTCGACCAGGCGCGATCCGGTCCGGCGAACCGCTACGCGACCCGCCTCTCCGGCACCTCCTGTTGCTCTTCCTCGTCGGGCAGCTTCACGTCGCTCACCAAGATGTTGACCTCCACGACCTCCAGACCGGTCATCCGCTCGATGGCGGCGATCACTTCGGTCCGGACGTCGCCCGTGAGCTCGACGATCGAGTATCCGTATTCGACGATGATCGACAGGTCGACCGCCGTTTGGACCTCGCCGACCTCGACCTTGACACCGCTGGTGACGGACTGACCTCCCGCTCCGGGTACCCGCTCCCGCACGGCCCCCATACCGCGGGCGAATCCCCCTCCCATGCCCTGGACTCCGGGCACACCCCGGGCCGCCAGCCCGGCGATCTTCGCCACCACGCCATCGGCGATCGTGGTTCGGCCCCGAGACCCAGGTTCCGTTCGGCGGTTTCCGCCGTGCGGTCCTGCCGCGTGCGTGGCCTCGGATTGCGAGCGCGTGGTTTCGGGCCGGTTCACCTGTGTTTGATCGGTCATGGTCGGTCGCCCTTCCGATGAGAAGGTGGGTTCGAACGCCTTGGCCAGTTTACGTACCATTTGTCCATGTTGCTCGAGCGGTACGGGTGTAGGCGGACCCACGGGCGGGCCCGCGCGGAGAGAGGGGCGGGTGGGCGGACTGCCCCTTCTCGTCCTCCCGCCTTCCTGGGCTCCGCCTCCACGACCGCTTCGGTCTCTCCGTCGGCGGACTCGAACAGGCCGACCGGTCGTCGGGGATGGTGTGACCTGATGCCACCGGCGTGGTGGGCCGGTCCGGTGGTGGAGGCCGACGCCGGATTACGGGACGTCGGCTCCGGTGCTCAGGGACCGCCCGCAGCGCAGGTTCCAGCGGCCGGACCGGCCGCTGAGCTCGGTCAGCGTCAACGGGGCGACGTCCAACCGCCAGAACGTCTGCGGCGGAAGGTCCAGCGCATGCACGATCGCGGCGCGTACCACTGCGGGTTCGGCCACGGCGATCACGCGGCTGTCACCGGCGCCGTCCCGATGCAACGAGTCCAGCCAGCCGCCGACCCGCGTGCACAGGTCCAGCAGCGACTCACCGCCGTGCGGTGCCGCCGAAGGGCCGGACAGCCAGTCCGACACCGCCTCCGGCTCGGCCTCGCTCACCTCAGCCAGCCGCTGCCCGCTCCAGCGCCCCAAGTCCCAGCCACGGAGGGCCGGTTCGGGATCGGACCGCAGCCCCAACGCCTCGGCGGTCCCGGCGCACCGCTCGTCCGTGCCACACACCCGGCGGTCGGCGGCAGGCATCGCGTCCGCGGCCGCACGCGCCCGCCGGACACCGGACGCGTCGAGCGGGGCGTCGCCGTCGAAACGGGCTTCACGCAGCGCCGCGTTGAGCGCCGGTGAGATCAACATCACCTGTACCGTCAACACCGGTGTCAACTCCCTGAACTGTGGCCTCTCGGGTAAGCACACCATGGCATCCGGGCCTCCCGGCCCCGCGGATGGCGCCATGGCGGCGCGTGCCCGCAGGCGGTATGGTCGCGACGAACATGACGACGGTGTGATGGAAGTCCGGTGAGAATCCGGCACGGTCGCGCCACTGTGAACCCGTACCCGTACGGGAAGTCAGACCCGGCACTGTCGTCTCAGGTACCACGATCGGGACGCGTGTTCCCCCAGGAGGTTCTGCCATGGCACAGACTGCTGCCCCCGCAAGCGTCGCAACACCCGCCATCACCCCCATCTCGCTGAAGGCCATTGCCCCGTGGGCGGTCTTCTTCGGCATCCTCATGCTCGTCCTGCTGTACTTCGTCGGCGCCGAGCAGGGTGCCACCGCCGTCATCTCCGGCGAAGGTGTCCACGAGTGGGTTCACGACGGTCGCCACCTGCTCGGTTTCCCCTGCCACTGACACGCTGCGCACCCCAGGGGAACCCGCTCATGAACTCCATATCCGTCAGAGCCCTGCTCGTCCGCGGCATGCTGGCCGGACTTGCCGCGGGCGCGCTCGCTCTTGCCGTCGCCTACTTCCTCGGTGAATCCCGGGTGGACGCGGCGATCGCGCTCGAAGAGGCTCACAGCCACGACCACGGCGGCGGCGAGGAAGTCGTCAGCCGCACGATGCAGTCCACCGCGGGTCTCGCCACCGGTGTCCTGGTCTTCGGCGTGGCTATCGGCGGCATCGCCGCGCTGGTCTTCTGCTACGCCCTCGGCCGCATCGGCAGGTTCGGCCCGAGGGCCACGGCCGCATTGATCGCGTTCGGCGCCCTGCTGACCGTGTATGTGGTGCCATTCCTCAAGTACCCGGCCAATCCGCCGGCTGTCGGAAACCCCGACACGATCGGCCAACGCACCACCCTGTTCTTCCTGATGGTCGCCCTCAGCGTGCTGCTGGCCGTCGCTGCCGTCATCTTCGGCAAGCGGCTGGCTCCCCGCCTCGGCAACTGGAACGCGTCCATTGCGGCGTCCGCCGCCTATGTGCTCGTCATCGGGCTGGCCTACGGCTTCCTGCCCTCGTTCAATGAGGTCGGAAAGGACTTCCCGGCCAGTCTGCTGTGGGAGTTCCGCCTCGCCACCCTCGCCGTTCAGGTCACGCTGTGGACCACTTTCGGTCTGGTCTTCGGCTATCTGACCGAGCGACTGCTGGTGCCGAAGACCGGCACGGTGACGTCCGAGGGCGGTACCACGTCCCATGCGGCCGCCGCTGCGAGCTGAGGCGCCGGCCGACTCGTCGGCCGTATGACGGCAGAACCCGCCGGAGTGTCCCGGCGGGTTCTGCCCTTTATGCGGCGTCCGTCGCGTCGGTGGCTTCAGCCACGTACGTCATCTCCGTTGCGTCCGGCGCCTCCGGCGTGTCCGACCATTCGATGAGGAAGTGCTTCACCCGGTCGTCCGCCCTGACGAAACACATGCCTGCCGCCACCATGACACGCTGGGACGCGATGTTGTCGAGGTCGGCATCGCCCTTCACGGCGGCGATGCCCTCGTCGCGGGCGAGCTCCAGCAGCGCCCGCAGCGCCTCGGAGGCGTACCCCTTACCACGCGCCGCAGGGGTCAGGCCGTAGCCGATCGTCACTTGCCCCTCCGCGTTCGGAGCGCCGTGAAAGCCCACTCCGCCTATGGCGTGTCCGTCCTGGCGGAGGCGGATCTCGTAGGCGCCGAACGGCTGGGGGTTGCCGGTGTCGGCGCAATGCTCCAGGAAATGCCCGGCCCCGGCCGCGTCGCCGTCGGTAGGGTACTCCGGTGCCCATAGGGCCCCTGGCCCCGGACGGCGGGCCACTACGTTCTCCGCCTCGGCGGGACTCAACGGGTGGAGTACGAGTCGAGGTGTCACAAGATCTCCCATGACCCGTCGGACTATCACGGCGGCGAGCCTCGGCGCACCGGAATAATCGGATTCTTTGCTGCCTGAAGGGGTGGGCAGCCGTGCCCTGACCTTCGAGCAGTGCGCGGAGGACCACGTGGCGGCCTTCCGCTGACACGGGCCCCGGTCGACGCCGCCGGCACCTCCCGGGCCGACGCACGTGGACACGGCCCGTCCGCAACGGAGGGCCCGGGCGGCATGCGTTCGCCGACCGGGCCCACCGTCTTGCACCCACAGCGGCCGGGAAGGAGGGCGGGGCTTCCCCGTCGGACAGCGTCCGTCCCGAAGCCTCGCCGTCTCAGCTGCCCATGTCCTCCCCGAAGTCCCCCGACATCGCCGCCGCCATCCTCAGGTGAGGCGTCGCCTCCTCCTGCCGGCCCTGCCGCTCCAGGGTGCGGCCGAGCATCAGCCGCGCATAGTGCTCCACCGGGTCGCGCTGCAGCACCGCCCGCAGCTCCGTCTCGGCCTTGCCGAGCCGCGCCGAGTGGTAATAGGCGCGGGCCAGCAGCAGCCGCGGCGCGACCTGCTCCGGTGCCTCCTCGACCAGTCCGCCCAGGATCCGGGCCGCGGTCAGGTACTCCTTGGCCTCGAAGAACATCCGGGCGCGGTCCCAGCGGTCGGCTGCCGTGCCGAACTCGTAATAGGTGTCGTTCACTTGTCCTCCTCGGTCGCGGCTTTCGGCGATCCGTCGGGCCATGCGTCCCGTCGTTCGCGCAGCCCGCTGTCAGCTTCCACAACACATCACTATGGTTGAACATTCCACCAAACTTTTGGCGTGGGTATCGACCGCCCGCGCCGGCACAGGAATAGGTTGAGCGCCATGAGCAATCTCGATCGCCAGGCCGCACTCTCCGTCTGCGGCGGCCGGGGCTTTGTCGTCGCCGACCCGGTGCGTGAACTCCTCAACCCGCGTCACGTCCAGCTCGGCGAGTCCACCGAGGTTCGCAGGCTGCTACCCAATCTCGGCCGCCGGATGGTCGGAGCCTGGGCCTTCGTCGATCACTACGGCCCCGACGACATCGCCGACGAACCCGGGATGCAGGTGCCCCCCCACCCCCACATGGGCCTGCAGACGGTCAGCTGGCTCCACGACGGCGAGGTGCTTCACCGCGACAGCCTGGGGAGCCTGCAGACGATCCGCCCGCGCGAACTGGGACTGATGACCTCCGGCCGGGCCATCAGCCACTCCGAGGAGAGCCCGAAGCCGCACGCTCGCTTTCTGCACGGCGCCCAGCTCTGGGTTGCGCTGCCCGACGCTCACCGCCAGGTCGAGCCGCACTTCCAGCATCACACCGACCTGCCGACCGTCACCGCCCCCGGCCTCGCCGCAACGGTGATCCTCGGCGAGCTGGACGGCGCCACCTCTCCCGGCGCCGCCTACACCCCGATCGTCGGCGCCGACATCGCCCTGACTCGTGGCGCCCAGGCGCGCCTGCCGCTCGATCCGGACTTCGAGTACGCCGTACTGTCCATGTCCGGCGAGGCGGAAGTCGACGGCGTGCCCCTGCTGCCCGGATCGATGCTCTACCTCGGCTGCGGCCGCACCGAACTCCCGCTGCGCGCCGACTCCGACGCCGGGCTGATGCTCCTCGGGGGCGAGCCCTTCGAGGAGGAGCTCGTCATGTGGTGGAACTTCATCGGGCGGACGCACGAGGACATTGCGAAGGCCCGCGAGGACTGGATGAACAGTTCCCGCTTCGGCGAGGTGAAGGGCTACGACGGTGACCGACTGCCCGCCCCCGAACTCCCGCCCGTGGCGCTGAAACCGCGGGGGAGGGTGCGCTGACCTGGGAAAATGCCAAGTCGGCAGTCCGGTGGGCCCTCTGCGGCGCTCCAGCCCTGCGCCGTCCGGGTGGGGCTGGGTGTCGCATCTCGCGGTGTTCCCTGAAGCGGCGTCCACGATCCGAGGGTGTGGTCGTCCGTCAGCGGCTTCAGCAGACCTTGTGCTGACCCAATGTCGACTTCGCTGATGGCGTGTCAGGCGACGTTTTCACTGGCTGACGTCCGCGATGGGCCGGCCGGCGTGCCGGCCTCGGCGCGATTGCGACTCGACGTCGCCCGGACCGGCTGATTGCTTCACGTGTCTTTCCCGGAAGGCGGCGGGGCTGTCCCGGAGCGGTGGCGGCGCCCCGCCGCGGGACACCAGGGGGCTCAACTATCAGCTACGCGCTCGCCGGCGGCGACGTCGCCGAACTCCGGCGCGCGGCTCGCCGAACCACCCCAGACCGAACTGTCAGCGCGACAAGGTGGGTTGCCGCCCGAACTTCGGCAGTCGGCCTTCAGCCGCAGCTCGATGTGAATACCGACCTCGACGGGAGTGTTGAGGGGGGAGGGCCGCGAGCCGATCGCACTGCGGGGTGGACGCCCTGTCCGCGAGGACTTCGCCGAGCAGCTCGCCGGCGCCATTGATGACGCCGAACTGGCCGGTGAAGTCCGGCGCGGTGTCGACGTATCCGACGGCCTTGACGACGTGGGTGATGCGATCGAGGTGTCCGGCCGACTGCTTCACGGCGGCCGGGCGAGCGTTCGACTCCACTATGCGTGTCTGAATCATGCGGTGCTGTAGCCGTTACCGATGCGTGTCTGCTGGATGGGTGGCTCGCGGGGTGGTGCGTCGGCGTGCGCGGGGGAGCTGGAAAGGCTTGTTCCCGGCTGGGGGCCGGGTGCGTGGATCCGGTATTCGATGTCAGAGGCACGCCCGGTCGGGGTGCGTGATCAATGCATTCGTAAGTTACGGAAATGTCCGGATTAAGTAACGCGAACCGGCGTTGCGGCTTGAGGTGGGGGAGGTGGTCCAGGCTGTGGGTTCTCGGCCTGAGGGGCCGGGATCCGCACCGCGCAGCATGGCCCTTGACCGGGCCCTGGGCGCCCTTACTTGCTTGAGGGGACATCAATGTCTGCTTCTCGTATCGTCCGCCGTATCGCCGCTACTGCTCTGGCGGCCGGTTCCGTGGTCGCCGCGGCGGCGATGCCGGCTGCCGCCGACAGTGGCCACGGGTACGGGCACGGCCGTCACCAGTCGTACTCCACGGTTGTCCTCGGCGACATCCAGTACGACAGTCCCGGTCGTGACGACTGGTCGAACCGCTCGCTGAACGGGGAGTGGGTGGAGGTCGCCAACACCGGCCGCCGCGCGGTCGACCTGGACGGATGGTCGCTCACGGACCGGAGCGGCAACCTGTACCGCTTCGACGACCTGCGCCTGGCCGGCCGCTCCACGGTCCGGGTCCACACCGGGTTCGGCCGTGACACCCGGCGGGACGTCTACCAGGGCAGCCGGGACTACATCTGGAGCAACTACGCCGACAAGGCGACCCTGCGCGACAACCGCGGCCGCACCGTGGACACCCACTCCTGGGGCTACCGCCGCTGACCAAAGGCGCACCTTTCCGCCCCCGGGGTGCAACCCTTCTGATCCGGCGTGCCACCACCCACAGAGGGTGGTGGCACGCCGCTCTCGTACGCCCGGGCCCCGGCTTCCCACCGCGCGGCACGGTGCACGGTCGCAGCACCCGGGAAAAGCTGCTGGGCCCTTGTCCGAGGGTCCAGGGCCCAGGCATACGCATCCCGAGGGGGCGAGGGTGCGCACGCCACAGGGCCCAACACCCGTAACGTGGGGCACGTCACGGGTGCCACGCCCCGAGTCCGGCAGCGGACGCCAAGATGATGCCGCGGAGTATGGCGGAGCTCATTGCTCTGTCTGTGCGGCGGTCTGGGTCCGGCAGGAGTGGCCGAGTTCGCGACCCAGACCGAGCACCACTGTCCGATCGAGTGCCCACGCGGAGGAGATGGGAGCGAGGTTGGACGAGCCGTCCGGATTCTCCGTCGAGAGGAGGACTACCGGAGTCCCGAAGTACAGAATGCTCGGCTCGATCGCTGTACGGGGGGCGGCTATGTCCGTGGTCAGGGTGCTGAGAGGTGCGGCGTTCATGGTGCGGAGCCTAAGAGCCGGACACTTCGGCAGGTGCCGAAGTGTGGCAGGGCAGGGCGCTACGTGGTCCGTGCCGCACGGTGGGGCAGTCCGCTTCGCTCCCTGCCCCGGCCTCGTTGCGTGCCGGGTGCTCTGCGCGCCGCGGCCCGGACCGGGCGTTGGAGTTCGTACCTCTCCTCGAACACGCTCTGCCGCGGAGTTCGGCCCACTCCCGGAGCGTTCCGCTGTTCCTGCTGGTCAGGGTCCATCACGTCGCGGCGCTGGATAACACGATCGCCGCGCCTGGGCGCCTGCGCGAGGCCCGCGCCCAGGACGCTGCCCTCCCTCGGTGCGGCCCATGCGGACGCCCACACCTCTGCGGCGGCAACCGCACCGGCGGCCGGCGGAGTTGTTCCCCCTGCTTCGACAAGCGGGCCGTCTGCTCGGACTGCCACCACGAACGACGTGTCGTGAGCCGTGACCGCCACGCCCGTTACGGCAGGGGCGGGAGCTGACGCAACGTCCCTCCCGATCATCGCACCGGGCGCCGAGGTCACGATGGCCGGCCTTCGGGCGAAGTGACGTCAGGGACTTGCGGTGAGCCGGAAGGTCAGACACACCAGGGGAGTGTCATCCTCAACCGGAGTTCCTATCCGGCTCCAGAACCGACGGTGGCCGGCGCGCCACTCTTCAAGAGAGACATCGCCCTCTCCTTCGGCCGCAGCATGTTCCCACGTCACCTCGATGAAGGGCCTCACCTCCACTCCGGTGATCTCAAGGGTGGCGATGGCCTCGCCATCGTTGTCCAAGAGGGCCAGCCGCTCACCGGGATACTCCAAGCCCTCGGTCTCGCCGGCGTATTCCTCAAGCAGACCGGTGGTAGCGATCTTCTTTCCGGCCAGTACGAGTGAGTTCAACTCGACCCGCACCTCGCCTTGAGTGCCGAGTTCCAATGCGCGCATACCATTGACTCGCGGCCACATCACTTCATCGCCTCATCCGAACACTCGTCAGTTCATCGGGTGCCTTCCCGTGCTCATGGCAGCCGGTCTCCCGCCTTGTCCTCCCCTTCGCGCCGTCGGCGGCGAGGGCGGCCACTGCCCGAAAGCCGAGACGAGAACTGCACAGCACAGGGGAGCAGGTGCACAGCACTGCGGCAGCCCCGCGGTGCACCAGGTCCGTGACCAGCATACGGACCTCCTCGACCACAGCGGAGGGGCCCATGCGGGGCGCCCGGTCCAGCAGTTGCTTCGCAACGAGACCGCTGGCCGATGGCGCGGCGGTGTGGCGGCGCCTGATGACTTTTCAGTGCGGCCTCCAGGTGAACTTGTCGCCACCCACCCACCGGACCACTTCCGGGTCGTCGAGGTCGTGGACCGTGATCCCTGCGGCAGCAGCGGTGAAGAGCACGTCCGTAATCGACTCTGCCGCTCTCACGACCTCTCCGTCGATCTCAACAAGGCGGAAGGGAGGATCGCCGGGCTGTACTCCCAGCACGGTAATCCGCGGCGTGGAGGTACGGGGGCTCGCGCTTTCGGTCATGTATGGATCGCTTCCACACCGCGGTCGTCAATATGCCCGGCGGCAGTGTGGGCAACGGGCTTCACGTGCTGGATAGGGGTCCGGCAGCCGACGATCGGGGCACCGTCGCGATGTCCTCGACAGAGACCGGCGAGCGGTGCGTGCGCTGTCGCCTTCGTGCGGTGAAGCTGAGAACGTGAGTATCAGAAGCGTGCACCCGGTGAGTGCGGAGCAGATCTACGCAGCCCTTGTCGCCCTGGGGGCTGAACCAGTACTGGATCCGGACGTGTGGCCCGAGGGCCCGCAGGCCGAGGACCGGCTGCGACTGCTGGGCGCCCTGCTGGCCAAAACAGAACTGGAAATCACCGCCTCGACCGGGGTGGGCAGGCAACCGCTGGAGGACGCCGCCGAAGCGCTGCTCGGATGGACGGAGCAGGCAGGACCCGACTCACAGCTTTCGTCCGTCGTGCTGGCGAACCGGTTGCAGCTCACCGCGCTGCAGCTCATGGGGCCCGAGGAAGAGGGGCCTCCTCGCCGGGCTGCGTCCTGGGCGGCCGTCGTGGCGGCTACGGAGGCACTCAGCGCCCGGCTCTTTTTCGAGCGCGGTGACATTCGGGCCACGCGACGAGCTCTCGACCGGACGGAGGCATCGGTCATCGCGATCCTGGAGGGCTTGCACGAGCTCCGCGTCGCCATCGGCGATATCGAGGAGTAGAAGGAACTCCTGAGACCGCTGGTCGCGTCGCTGACCCGCGAGAAGGGAGGCCCGTGCAAATCGTGAGACGCCTGAGCGGGCGCGCGGCGCTGTCGACACCGGCGGTGGCACCGCGGTCGGGCCATGGGCACAGTGGAGAGATGGGCGTGCCCATGACCGTCCACCTGCCCAGCGCCGACGTGGCCGCCGCGTGTCCGTACGGACGCCCGGCGAGACCCACATCCGCGGCATCGCCTACAGCGACCTCGATGTGATCGAGTTCCTGCGCCGCGCCGGACTCGACGACGCCCGGCCTCTGCTCGATGACCGGAATGGGTCCAGTGGTGCGGCGGCCGGCCCCATGCACGGGGCGCCGTGGCTGTGTCCACGAGATCGAGCAGCACCTCGACAGCGGTTTGCGGACCCCCGAATTCCTGGGCCGGGCCCGCGACATCGCCACCGCTTCGGGCATGGGCCCGTTCACCTGTCTCGCGGTCACCCGGTGCGCCCCCATCGTGTTCGCACTCACCGGTGGCTCGATGGCGTGGGAGTCGCTCGCGAAACCCGATCCGGCGGGCCGAGTGCCCCTGATCGCTGTAGGCGCCGCGACCAGGACGGTGCCGCGTACGAACCGGAGCTCGCGGAGTTGCGGGCCGCCTGGGAGCGGGTGAACGCGGGGCTGCCGGCCCATACGGCACAGCGGCTCGGGCCCTCGGGCGGTTCACACGCAGTGTGTCGAACCGCCCGAGGCCCCGGCCTCCCGGCTGCGACCGGGCTCGGCTGCTCCGCTCCCCGCCGGGAGCGGGCCGACGCACCGGTCAGTCGGTGCCGAACTCCATCGCGGCGCGGTCCAGCAGCTCGTCGTCTTCGGAGACCTCGCCGCGGGAGGCGATGGCCTCGGCGCCGCCCTCCGGCATGGTGCCGATCAGGCCGGTCGCCGCCGCCTGGGCGGCGCCGATCAGCTCGGGGTGGGCCGTGCCGACGATGCCGAGGCCGGCGTACTGCTCGAGCCTGGCGCGCGAGTCGGCGATGTCGAGGTTGCGCATGGTGAGCTGGCCGATCCGGTCCACCGGGCCGAACGCCGAGTCCTCGGTACGCTCCATCGAAAGCTTGTCCGGGTGGTAGCTGAACGCCGGGCCAGTGGTGTCCAGGATCGAGTAGTCCTCACCGCGCCGCAGTCGCAGGGTCACCTCGCCGGTGACCGCCGAGCCGACCCAGCGCTGCAGCGACTCGCGGACCATCAGCGCCTGCGGGTCCAGCCAGCGGCCCTCGTACATCAGCCGCCCGAGGCGCCGTCCCTCGTTGTGGTAGTGGGCGAGGGTGTCCTCGTTGTGGATCGCGTTGACGAGGCGCTCGTACGCGGCGTGCAGCAGCGCCATGCCGGGCGCCTCGTAGATGCCGCGGCTCTTCGCCTCGATGATCCGGTTCTCGATCTGGTCCGACATCCCGAGGCCGTGGCGGCCGCCGATCGCGTTCGCCTCCATCACCAGGTCGACCGGGGAGGTGAACTCCTTGCCGTTGATCGTCACCGGGCGGCCCTGGTCGAAGCCGATCGTCACGTCCTCGGCGGCGATCTCGACCGAGGGGTCCCAGAACCGCACGCCCATGATCGGTTCCACGGTCTCCACGCCGGTGTTGAGGTGCTCCAGCGTCTTGGCCTCGTGGGTGGCGCCCCAGATGTTGGCGTCGGTCGAGTACGCCTTCTCGGTGCTGTCGCGGTACGGCAGCCCGTGGGCGACCAGCCACTCCGACATCTCCTTGCGGCCGCCCAGCTCGGAGACGAAGTCGGCGTCGAGCCACGGCTTGTAGATGCGCAGGTGGGGGTTGGCGAGCAGGCCGTAACGGTAGAACCGCTCGATGTCGTTGCCCTTGAACGTCGAGCCGTCGCCCCAGATCTGTACGTCGTCCTCGAGCATCGCCCGGACCAGCAGGGTGCCGGTGACGGCGCGGCCGAGCGGCGTGGTGTTGAAGTAGGCGCGGCCGCCCGAGCGGATGTGGAACGCGCCGCAGGCGAGCGCGGCCAGGCCCTCCTCGACCAGCGCCGCTCGGCAGTCGACCAGGCGGGCGATCTCGGCACCGTAGGTCTTCGCGCGGCCGGGCACCGAGGCGATGTCGGGCTCGTCGTACTGGCCGATGTCGGCGGTGTAGGTGCACGGGACGGCACCCTTGTCGCGCATCCACGCGACCGCGACGGAGGTGTCGAGGCCGCCCGAGAAGGCGATGCCGACGCGCTCGCCGGTGGGCAGGGAGGTGAGAACCTTAGACATGGGAAGAGTATGTATTAATCCGCATGATTATGCAAAACGACATTCCCTGAAGTCGGTGTGGACTTCGCACAGTGTTCCACCGAGGAGGTCCAGGACGCCTGCAACGCACCGCCGGCATCGCCTCCCGCGACCGGCCTCCAGCTTCTGAACCGTTCGCCGGCAGGCACGATGTGCTGGACTTGCCGTGGGGGTGCTTGGGATCCGGGGCAGACCATCGTGGTCCACAGCGCCGAGCCCTTCCGGGGACGGCCTCAACGGGGGCCATGAGGCGGCGTGTTACGAGCCGAAGGGCTAGTGCGTATAGCCGGTCTCCCCACCCACGTACATCAGGTACTTGTCCCGGACAAGGTTGACGGGGTTGCCGGTGCGGAGGCGTTCGACCAGGTCGGGGTTGGCGAGGAAGGGGCGGCCAAGGGCGATGAGGTCGGCGTCGGCCGCCAGCAGACGTGCGGCTTCGTGCTTGCCGCCGTCGGCAGGAATCTGGTCGGTGGGCAGGACGGGGTTGGCGATGAGCGTGCCTGGCCACTGCTTGCGGATGTCCTGGTAGACGGGGGAGTCCGGGTCGGCGAAGCCCACGTGGAGATAGGCGAGGCAGCGATCGGCCAGAGCGGCGACGAGCGCCGAGTACAGTGCGCCGGTCTCCTCGCCCTCGTCGATGCCGTTGACGGTGTTCCCAAGGGAGATGCGCAGACCAGTCCGCTCGAAGCGTGTCAGGTTCAAGCGGAAAGTCTGTGAGGTGCGTCATGCGGATCGGTGAGCTTGCCAGACGTACCGGGGCCAGCGAGCGGTCCCTGCGTTACTACGAACAGCAGGCTGTGCTGACTGCGGAGCGCACCCCCGGCGGGCACCGCGAGTACACCGAGGGCGCGGTCGGTCGCGTCGCCCGTATCCAGGAGCTGTACGCGGCTGGGCTGTGCAGCTCCAAGATCGCGCAGCTGCTTCCGTGTATGGGGGACACCGACGGCGGTCCCTCCGCCACCGCGGACGCGCGACCGATCGACGACCTCACGGCGGAGCGCGACCGCATCGACCGGATGATCGATGACCTACAGCGCTCCCGGGCGGCGCTGGACGAGGTGATCGACGCGGCCGCGGCCCCTGCGGCGCATGGCCCGGAACAGCCGGCCCGGGGCCGATGAGGCAGGGACAGCGGCCGTGGCAGTCCCTGTGACCTCAGTGTTGACTCTGACGGGTCACCCCGGCCCCCCGTGACCTCAACCGGTTCTTCTCCACCCTCATCGGAGACAAGCTCCAAAAGCACGCCCAGCTCGCCGAGATGCGTACCCCGTCAAGGTTCCCGACGGTCCCGTCACGGGGGCCACAAGCCGCAACGCGATGCCGGGACGCTCCACGGGTTCATCGCCTTCCCCGCCAGGCCCACTTCTGCACCCTGCGGTTCTCGAACACCTTTGCCACGCCACCGCTCGAACCGCCGTCCGCGACCTGGAGCGGCGCTGCTCGCGGGACGGGTGCGGCGGCGACTGGCCGGCTGTGAGGTTGCAGCCGCTTCAGCCGCGCCCGCCATGGACCATCCGCCATCTCCAGTTGAATGATGACCGGCCCCTCGGGAAGCGGCACGGTCTCCCGCCGCTTGCCGATCTCGTTGACGACGTTCTCCCCCCTGGGCAGGCTCGTGGAGTCCTCGTGTCCCGCCAGTTCGTAGAGATGGACGATGAGGTTGTCGTCGCCTCGGTAGTGGATGGCGAGGTCGGCCACTCCCTGCGTGTGCAGCAGGACGTCGGGCCCTCTGTACTCCAACTGTTCCTCCGTCAGCCGCTGAGCCGCGGCCAGCGGCAGCACTCGTACCCGCCAGGGCCCTTCCGCCTGCAACCGCAGGCGCAGGGGCTCCCGCTCGGGCACTTCCGCGAGCAGCCGCCCCCGGAAGTTCTCCTCGGTGCTGTTGACGATGTTGTCCTTCTGCTTGTTGCGCCGGTCGAGGGTCCACAGGCCCGTGTACCCGTCACCTTCGACGTTGAGCTCGACGACGACCGGTCCCGGCGGGAGCCCGTCCACGGTGATCACATCGTTGTCCCGGCCGGTCTCGGTGTACGGCTCGAAGACCGGGCCGAACGACCAGTCCATCCATGGGTCGCCCGCGCCCGACACCAAGGGCTGACGCACCACCGCCGCGGGTGCGCTCACCGTCCCAGGGGCCGGCGCCGACATCGGCGCGGGCACAACCACAGGCGCGGGCACAGGTGTGTGAATCGTTTCCGGACCCGCCTCGTCCCCGGCCACGTCCACGCCATGGTCCGCCGCCAGACCGGCGAGGCCGTCCAGGTACCCCTGGCCCACCGCGCGGAACTTCCATCCCCCCGCCCGCCGGTAGAACTCCGCCACCACCATGGCCGTCTCGCCGCCACCGTCGGTCACGTCGTACCGGGCCACGGACGTACCGTCCGGCGCGAACGCCTCCACCGACGGCCCGTCCGCGTCCCGCACGCAGCCGTTCTCCGTCGACGCGACCACGAGGAGGCGGACGATGTCCTCCTCGATCGCGGTAAGACCGACCTCCAGCCACTCCGTGCCGTCCTCACCCCCGACCAGCCGTACGGAGCCCGAAGGATGGACCGGCGCACCGTGGAACACGACATCCCCGTCCCCCCGGACACGTCCGCGCTCCGTCAGGAGCAAGGCCGAGACGTCCAGCCCGTGCCGGACGGCGACCCGCAGCGGCACGGATGGTACGAAGGAGTTGCCTCCCTTGATGATTCCCCCCATCGCGCGCCTACCCCTGTCCGCCCAGTACGGAGCCGAACATGCGCGGGGCCGGCGGGCATGCCGCGGCCTCGGCGCGTGCGCCGCCCTCATCGTTGCTGGATATCGACTCGTGCCAGCGGAGCTGTCCGCTCACATCTCCTCCATCATCACTGGGACGAATTCGGCCTGCTGCTCGGCATGTTGGTCCTGCGAACGGATCATGCCACAGGGCACCGAGGGGGAACTCGCCGTCATCCGAGCCGGCCTGGCAGCCAGCCGGTCCGGCGCGCTGTGCCGCTTGGGCGAAGAGCAGGACGAGGAAGACAGCCAGGTCGCTTCGGCCTTCGATGTACTGGCGGATCACGGTCAGCGCTCGTACCCGCTGCGGTCAGCCGATCGGCTGGTCACCCGCTACGGCGGTACGGCGGGAGCGGGCCAGAGCCAGCCCACCGAGGACCGTGCCGATCAGTCCCACCAGTAGAGCAACAATGCCCCCGCCCAGCCCGTTGCCGGTGCCGAGCCCACCGTCGGCGGTGGCTACCACCAGCGCACCGAGGGCCAGACTGATCAGACTGGCCACCAGGGCAACAAGGGCTCTGCTTCGTGCGTTGCCGGTGCTGATACGGCCGGCGGAGCGGGCCAGCGCCAGCCCCCCGATGACAAGGCCGGTCAGCCCGATGAGCGCGGCCACGGTGGCGCCCAGGCGCCCAGGGGTCATGGTGTAGACACTGGCGGCGATCGGCTGGACGGAGGCGTGCGCGGCCGCCGGTGCCGCAAGCGCAGATGTGACCGGCATGAAGTGCTCCTTCTCGTCCTGCGACTGGGTGTTGCCTGAGCATGTCTGCCGGACCCACCTTCGGTCGTCCGGCGGACGCAGACACTTCGCGCTGCCACCGATGCCTCATCCGGCTGCCGCAGTCGCCGCAGGAGGCGCGAAGGTACTGCGGGTGCGGTAGCGGGCGGCTCGTCAACAAGGGGGACTCGCTCGCGGCGGCAGCCAGCTAGGGTGCGCGCATGAGTGCAGGTGAGTCCGGTGTCCGGGCCCGTGTCGGAGACTGGGTCGTCGCTGTCGGCGTGGCGGCGGCGCTGCTGGTCACCGGGCTGTCCGGGCAACGTCCCGCGACGACCATCGACTTGCTCGGGTATGCGCTGCTGACGGTCGGCGGGCTGGCATTGGTCGCGCGCCGCCGGGCTCCGGTTGCCGTCCTGGCCGCCACTGGGTTGTGCGCGGTCGGTTACCAGGCGGCCGGTTTCGATGTGCCTGCTGTCGCGTACCTGTTCGCGGTGTACGCGGCTGTACGGGCGGGACACCGCATCATCACGGTGGCGGCGAGCGTGGCCATGCTGGCCCTGCTTCCGCTCGCGGCCCTGGCCTCGGGCCTGCACGACACGGGCGAGGCGTTCGCGCAGGCCCGAGGCGCCTTGGAGCTGGCCTGGCTGATCGCGGCCGGCGCCGCGGGTGAGGCCCTGCGGCAGGCCGAGTGGCGGGCGGAGGAGGCCGAGCGCACCCGGGAGGAGACCGCGCGGCACCGCGCCGACGAGGAGCGGCTCCGTATCGCGCGGGAGTTGCACGATTCGCTCACCCACCAGATCTCGGTCATCAAAGTGCAGGCTGAAGTCGCCGTGCACGTGGCCCGCAGGCGGGGTGACGAGGTGCCGGAAGCCCTGCTGGCGATCCAGGAGGCCGGACGTGAGGCGAGCCGGGAGTTGCGCGCGACCCTCCAGGCGCTGCGCGACGACGACGCCACCCCGCCGCGTGGGCTCGACCACGTCCCGGAACTGGTGCAACGGGCGCGTACGTTCGGCCTCGACACAACGCTGACGATCGAGGGACAGCAACACGACGTCCCGGCCGCGGTGGACCGGACCGTGTACCGGATCGTTCAGGAGTCGCTCACCAACATCGCCCGTCACGCGGACGCCACCACGGCGTCGGTCCAGATCGATTGCCGTCCGGACGCCCTCGCGATACGCATCGACGACGACGGCAAGGCGACGGCGGACACTGCCCCGGTGCCCGGCGTCGGGCTGCTCGGGATGCGCGAGAGAGTCACCGCCCTCGGCGGCCGGCTGCGCGCCGAACCCCGGGGCGAGGGCGGCTTCACCGTCCAGGCGGAACTCCCCGTGGACCGGACCTCATGATCCGTGTCCTGCTGGTCGACGACCAGCCGCTCATTCGCAGCGGATTCCGCGCGCTCCTCGACCTCGAAGACGACATCGAGGTAGTGGCCGAGGCCGCCGACGGGAAGGAGGGGCTGGCCCTGGCCCTGGAACACCTGCCCGACGTCGCTCTCATCGACATCCAGATGCCGGTCGTCGACGGCATTGAGGCGACCCGGCGCATCGCCGCGGACCCGGCCTTGGCCGGGGTACATGTGGTCATCCTGACCAACTACGGCTTGGACGAATACGTCTTCAACGCGCTGCGCGCCGGCGCTGCCGGATTCCTTGTCAAGGACATCGTGCCGGAAGACTTCCTGCACGCCGTACGCGTCGCCGCGCGCGGCGACGCCCTGCTCGCACCCTCGATCACCCGCAAGCTCATCAACAGGTACGTCACCCAGCCGCTCAACGCCGGCACTGACACGGGGCTGGCAGAGCTGACCAACCGCGAACGCGAGGCCGTCACCCTGGTCGCGCAGGGCTTGTCCAACGACCAGATCGCCGACCGTATGGTGATCAGCCCGATGACCGCAAAAACCCACATCAACCGGGCCATGGCCAAGCTCCACGCCCGTGACCGCGCTCAGCTCGTCGTCCTCGCCTACGAGTCCGGCCTGGTAGCCCCGCGCAACTGCTCACATCCACGGTCCGGGTGCGGGCCTGCCCGCCGACGATCCTAGGGCGCGCAGATCAACACCCCGCCTTCAAGATCGCTCACGTAACTGCGGCCGGAGTCGCTTTCACGGATCCCCAACAGCGCCTCGGGCGCTGCCGTCAGGCGCCGCTGGGGACCTTTACGGGCGTTCAATGCGCGGGGTCGTGGGGTGTGCGATCGAGTCCGGCTGGAGTACGGGTGCTTCAATCGGCCGGTGAGTGGTTCAGTTGGCCCGGCCGTGCTCAGCGTCAAGCTGAGCGGCGGGCGGTGAGGTGCGCGACGGCTCGCGGTCCCGGAGCAGGGCGGCGATCGTGGCCGGTAGCGTGATCACGGCCACGATCGCCACCGTCATCACCACTGCCGTCCAGGCGTCCGAGGTGCGGCCGGCGAGGCACGCCGTGGCGAGCGATGCGGCCACCACGCCTACGGACTTCGCCGGGCCGAACGGGACCCGGGGTGGGACGGGGCGTCCGGTGGTGAAGCAGCGGGCCCGCCGGGCGCTGCCGAACGCGGCGATGAAGGCCAGGATCGCCTGCCGGACACCGGCCGGCGTGAGCCCTACGAGCATGGTGGCCTCCTCGTCCGGCTTGGCCAGGATGCGGCTCATATGCGTCTTCGGGCGGGAGGGGCCGTTCTGTCGGACGGGCTGGCTGTGCCGGGGCCGAGCAGGGTGGATACGTTGGCTTTCGAGCGTCGTGGCGGTGCGTCTACTGTGGCGCGGTGATGACTCAGGTGATCGTTCTCAATGGTGGCTCCAGCTCGGGGAAGTCCGGGATCTCCCGGTGTCTGCAGGCGGTCCTGCCGGATCCATGGCTGGTCCTCGGGGTCGACACGTTGGTCGACGCGATGCCCGGGTCCATGCAGACATCGGATGCGGGCATCGAGTTCGCTCCGGACGGCGAGGTGATCATCGGGCCGGAGTTCCGGACATTGGAAGCGGCGTGGATCGAAGGTGTTGCCGCGATGGCCCGTGCGGGTGCCCGGCTCATCGTCGATGAGGTCTTCCTCGGCGGAGCGGCGTCCCAGCAGCGATGGCAGAAACACCTCGGCGGCCTGCGAGTGCTGTGGGTCGGTGTCAGGTGCGAGAGCGCGGTCGCCGCAGGTCGTGAGATCGCACGGGGCGATCGGGTCACGGGGATGGCCGCGTCCCAGGCGGACGTCGTCCACCAGGGCGTGGTCTATGACCTGGAAGTGGACACCACGCACGCCGAGTCGATGGAGTGTGCACGGACCATCGCCGCACATGCCGAGTGATCGGCCGCCCGGCTGTCTGCCGCTCCGACCGCAGCGCCGGAACGATCAGGCCGCTGTGGCGGGGCCGTCCTCCCCAGCGGTTGCCCTTCTCACTGCGGATGAGGGCGCGTTGGCATCTTGGGTGCGTTGGCGCGTGCCAAGGAGGTGTTGGCGGGACTACCGAAGGACACGCCGAGCCGAAGCACGTCCCTCGGTCGACGGCCGGCCTCAGCCGGCCGACCTCGGCATGCCCGTCTTCACTGAAACGCCGCCCTGAACAACGGTCATGCGCTTCTGGGACAGCGACTGGTGGTGACACGAGCAGGGACTCCCGCCGGCTTCGAGACGATCTACAAGCGTAGGAGCGAGGTCGAGCGGACGATCGACAGGCTCAAGAACTTCCGGGCCGTGGCCACGAGGTACGACGAGCGGGCCTACGTCTTCCACGGCACCGTCACCGTCGCCGCGATCCGGCTCTGGCCTCGTCCGTGATGCGCCGGATGGAACCTGGCGGAGAGGCGCTCGAAAACCAGTGGAGCAGCGCCGCTGTGCTGCCTTACCGTGCTGCCGAGCCAAGTTGTCCAGGCAAGGACGAGCCGTTGTACACCCTGTGAGACCTCCCGAGAGCTGATGTGTCGCGCGTCGCGCATGTGCGCCGTGCTCCTTTTTGCTGCGGACTTCTCACTGAAACCGGTGTACTTCTGTGCTCAATAGCTGGGTGGTCATGCCCACCTGCCTGCCGACCGTTCTCCGCCGTTGCCATGCGTGCGCGTCCGAGCGCTTCCGGGCAAACGGTAAATTTCGCGTCAACGCAAACCACAAGCTCCTCGACGCCTGGCTCCTTGTGCTCTGTACCGCTTGCGGGGACACGGTAAAGCTCACGGTCCTGGAGCGGATGAATGTGCGCTCCGTACGGCCTGAGCTGCTGGACCGGCTGCATGGCAACGACCCTGGTCTGGCAGCTGAGCTGCTCCAGGATCCGGTCGTGCGGCGCCGTAATCGCATCGCTCTCGACTGGGACAACGCCTGGCGCCTCGACACCGGCGGATCGGATCACCTGGACCGCGAGGTGATCGACGTCTCGGTCCGCTTTGCGGCGCGGATCCCTGTCCGGCCGGTGCGACTGATTGCTGAAGGTTGCGGTCTTTCGCGGGCCGAGGTCGAGAGACTGATCACGGAGGGGAAACTCGTTTCGGCAGTCCGGCTGAGTGGCAAGCTCTCCGCCGACTTCACCTTCATGCTCAAGCGCTGAGCCCTCCTCGGGACCAGGGGCCTGTCCGGCAAGGTTCGCCGGTCAGGCCCTAACCCTGTCCGCCTCCGTCCACCGCCACGCAGTTGCCAGTCCGGAAAAGCCGGAAAAGAGAGGGGAGACGAAGCTCGCGAGGAGGCGTCGTCCAGCAGTAACGTCAGGCCCGCGGGTATCCGACCGGGTCCTCCGGCGTGAGCTCGAGGTCCGGGGCGGGGACGTTCTCGGCGAAGTGGTGTGGGCTGCGGCCGGTCTTACCCACATGCGGGGCTGCCGCCGGCCAAGAAAAACGCTTGGACTCCGCGGGCGCTGTCGCGGAACACTGAGGTTCCGGGCCCGGCCTCCCCGTACTCGCACGTCTGCGTCGCCACGAGCTGCGCGGGGGCCCTGCCGCCGTGCCCCACCTGTCGCACGAGGACCCGAGCGACGCACTTACTCGAACGGAAGCTCCGCGCGGCCACTGAGGCAACGGCCTCACCCCGCAGAAGTACGAGGCGGGCTGCCGCACGACCACACAGGGGTGGTATGGGATCGCCTGAATCGCGCGAAGCGCCGGGCAGGGGCTCGGTGCTCCTCGCACTTCGTCACTACGGACGGGAGTTGGCCAGGCTCCGGCGGCTGACGGTGCCCGCGATGCTGTTGCCGGCGCTGGGCAACATCGGCATTGCCTACATCGCGCCGCTGGTCGTCGCGAAGCTCGTCGGCCGAATCGCCGGCGACGCCGACACCACCATCGGCTCGATGCTGCCCTACGTCCTTGCCTTCGCGGGAGTGCTGCTCCTCGCGGAGACGCTGTGGCGTATCGGCCTGCACTTCCTGAACCGCCTCGATGCCCTCGGCATCGAGCACCTGTACGTGATCGGCATGGACGAACTGTTCGCCAAGGACACCGCGTTCTTCCACGACAACTTCGCCGGGTCGCTGACCAAACGGGTCCTGAGCTTCGCCTCCCGCTTCGAGGAGTTCGTCGACACGCTGACGTTCTCGGTCGTGGGCAGCTTTGTGCCGCTGGTGTTCGGGTCGGTGGTGCTGTGGCGCTACGAACCGCTGCTCGTTGTCGGGCTGTTGGCGATGATCGCGCTGACGGCGCTGTGTGTGGCGCCCCTCATCCGTCGCCGCCAGTCGCTCGTCGACCAGCGCGAGGAGGCGATCGCCCGGGTGTCGGGCCACGTCGCCGACAGCCTGATGAACATGGACACGGTTCGGGCGTTCGCCGCCGAGGAACGCGAGGCCGCCGAGCACCGGTCCCGCGTCGCGGAGTCGCGGCGGCTCTCGTTGCGTTCGTGGGACTACGGCAACCTGCGCATCGACACGCTGGTCGCGCCGATGTCCGTGCTGACCAACGCGATGGGCCTGCTGCTCGCGGTTACTCTCGGCGGGGGCGCGCACGGCGTGGAGGCGGTCGTTGTCGCCTTCACGTACTACACCAACGCCACGCGGATCATGTTCGAGTTCAACCAGATCTACCGCCGCCTGGAGAGCTCGATGACGGAGGCCGCGCAGTTCACCGAACTGCTCCTGACGCCGCCGACCGTGCTCGACCCGGCGTCGCCGGAGCCGCTGCTGTCCCGGGCCGCCGATGTCCGCTTCGAGCAGGTGACCTTCGCCCACGCGGGTGCGGAACCGCTCTTCGAACGCCTCGACCTGGCCGTGCACAGCGGTGCGAGGATCGGCCTCGTCGGCCGGTCCGGCGGTGGCAAGACCACGCTCACCCGGCTGCTGCTGCGGATGACGGACATCGACGCCGGCCGAATCCTGATCGGGGGTCAGGACATCAGCACGCTGCGTCAGGCCGATGTGCGCAGCCTGATCTCCTACGTGCCGCAGGATCCGGCGATGTTCCACCGCACGCTGCGGGACAACATCGCTTTCGCCCGGCCGGACGCCACCGACGCCGAGATCCGCCGCGCGGCCGAGGCGGCGCACGTCACGGAGTTCGCCGACGCGCTGCCGGACGGCTTCGACACCATGGTGGGCGAGCGCGGGCTCAAGCTGTCCGGCGGACAGCGCCAGCGGGTCGCCCTCGCGAGGGCGATCCTGCGCGACGCGCCGATCCTGCTGCTCGACGAGGCGACCAGCGCCCTGGACTCCGAGAGCGAGATTCTCGTCCAGGAGGCGCTGTGGCGGCTCATGGACGGTCGGACGGCGCTCGTGGTGGCGCACCGGCTGAGTACGGTCGCCACCATGGACCGGCTCGTAGTCCTGGACCGCGGACGGATCGTCGAGCAGGGCACGCACCAGGAGCTGCTCGCGTCGGACGGCGCCTACGCGAAGCTGTGGCAGCACCAGTCGGGCGGCTTCCTCGACGACACTCCCGCGCCGCAGGCCGACCGGCACTGAACGCGAGCCCGGTGGCCTCCGCGGGGCAACGTGCCGGCTTCCCAGAAGGGTGAAGCGGCTGTCTCTCCCGACGCCGCCGGGGACTGACCCGCTGCCTTGACGGACCGGAAATCCACTCGTATGCGGGGACCGTGCGCACGGCGGGGGCCGGGACGAGTCGTCCCGGCCCCTCGTCGGGTTCGCTGGGCGGGGACCGTCAGAGCCCGGTCAGTACGGTGCGGTAGCCCGCCGCCAGCGCGTGCTCCTGCATGACGACATTGACAGCGGCCATCGGGAGGTCCGGCGGAACCTGGATGTCGGCGGTGTCCAGCGCGGCCACGGTGAACACATAGCGGTGCGCAGTGTCCCCGGGCGGCGGGCACGCCCCGCCGTAGCCGGTCATCCCGAAGTCGGTCCTGCCGAGCACCGAGGGAGCGGGCAGACCCGGATTGCCCGGCGTTCCGGCGCCTTCGGGCAGCGAGGTCGTGCCGGCCGGGATGTTCCAGACGGACCAGTGCCAGAATCCACTGGAGGTCTTGGAGTCCAGGTCGAACAGCGAGATCAGATAGCTCTTGGTCCCGGCCGGCGCCCCGGACCACCGGATCGCGGGCGACTTGTTCCCGCCGGTGCAGCCGCCCCAGTCGAGCAGGTTCTCCTGCCCGAAGGTCCCGCCCGGTGGAATGTCGGGCAGGGTCACGGAGAACCTCGGGAGGGACGCGGGGAGCGCCGGGCGCTGAGCCACCGTGAGGACATCATCCTGGTGATGCCGTGTCCCGGTGGAGGGTTGGGCCACGGCGAACGTGGTGACGAGGGAGGTGGTGGCCGCGACCGCCAGGGCGGTGATCGTCCGTTTCAAGCGCACGTCTGGTCCTTTCCGGCGTGAGTCCGTTGTGGCGGTTAGCCTGCCGGAAGCCCGGGGCTTTCCGCTGCCCAAAGTTGAGCGGCGCCCCGCGGCACACCGTGCGCGGGGCCGTACACCGCCGTCCGCGTCTCCCCGGCGGGGCCCGTCCGTCACCGCTACGCTGTCGGGCGCACGCCGAGGTTCCCCCTTTCTTGCGGACAGGTGGTTGGATTTTGCTGTACATCGCGTTCTTGCGCGGGATGAATGTGCCGGGCCGTTCGGTGAAGATGGAGTACTTGCGCAGGCTGTTCACGGACATGGGATTCGACTCCGTGCGCAGCTACATCCAGAGCGGGAACGTCTTCTTCGAGTCCGACGAGACCGACCGTGCCGTGCTCAGTACCCGGATCGGTGACCATCTCAGAGGGACGCTCGGCTACGAGGTCGCGGTCTGTCTGCGTACGGTCCCGGAACTGGAGGCGCTGATCGCGCTCGACCCGTTCAAGGACGTCACGGTCACCCACGACATGCGCTGCTGCGTGGTGTTCACGACCGAGCGGATCGATCCGGATCTGGCTCTGCCGCTGATCTCCCCGAAGAAGGACATGGAGATCATAGGCAGCACTGCATACGACGCCTTTGTCGTCTGGTATCTGATCAACGGCAAGGCACCCGCGGCCAAGGGCTTTCAGGAACGCGCGTTGGGCCGCGACGCGACGACGCGCTACTTCCACACCGTGGTGAAAATTCTCGACGCGGCCAAGAAGGGCGCGTCCTGACGCTCAATACTGGGCGGTTCTCAAGGCCGCCCATCGCCTAGAACAGGTTCAGCCGACGAGAGGGCAGCTACCCATGACCGTCACCGAACCCACCCCGAGCGTGACCGGCCCGACGCCGACCGCTCTGGACCAGACCTCGCTCCCCATCGAGGAACTCCTGCACTCGGCCAACGCAGGGATGATCATCCACCGGACCGGCCAGCTCGCATACGAGTTCTCGACCGAGGGCCGGCAGTGGAGCGTCGACCTGCTGGACCACATAAACAAGGCGCAGCTCGGCGTCTGCACCACTTTCTGCTACGAGGAGGTGTTCGGCACCCGCGACCGTCTTCACTGGCTGATCCAGATGAAGGCACCCAACGACTACAGCAAGCTCCTCGACATGGTCGAGCACGACGACAAGTACCTCGACATCGCGACCAACGAGGACCGTCTGCCGGAGGCCAAGGGAGGCGGCAACTGGGAGCGGATGTTCACCTACGGTTCGCTCCAGGAGCGGATCATGCTCGGCCAGCACGGACTGATCCACGACGACCATTCCCATGAGGACACCGGCACGTTCGTTCCGCCCGCCGGGGCGCAGCTGAGCCAGCCGGCCGAGCTCCAGCTGAACTCGGCCAACGCGGGTGCGATCGTCATGCGCAGCGCGGAGGTGCTCTACGAATTCCGTGAAGAGGGACGCCAGTTCGCGTTCAACTGGCAGGGCCATGTGAACCGGGAGCTGGCCGGACGGGTCACCTCGCTGCTGTACGAGGAGACCTTCGGCCAGCAGGACCGTATCCACTGGCTGATCCACCTGCGCACCCTGGAGGACTACCGCGCACTGGCGGAGTTCGACCGTTCCAGCCGCACCGCCGAGGAGGTGTACGGTGCCGAGCGCCTGCACCCGAGCAAGGGCGGCGGCAAGTGGGACCGGCTGTTCCGTCCGGCGAGCATCAAGGACACCCTGCTGATTCCGCATCAGCGCACCACACCGCTGCGCTGAGCGGGCGTCGGCCGAGCCCCGTGGGCCCGTACACCTCGGTGTACGGGCCCACGGCGCTGGTCTGGCGGCCGGACCTCTCAGCGCACAAGAAGCTCGAAAGGCACCGCGGACTGGAGTCCGGCACGGGCCCCGGTCGCGGTGAGATATCCGGTGAGCGGCCCCCGTACGTCGGCGAACCGCGGTCCCAGCGCCGCCAGATACGCGGCGTGCGCCTCCACCGAGGCCACCGCGCTGTCGAGATGGCCACCGACATCCGCCGCGTGGGTCGGAACGGGCGACGAGGCGATGGCCACATAACGGACCCCCGCCCACGGTTCGAGGTCGAGGTCCGGGAAGATCCAGCGGTTCCCCGCGTCCCCCACGGCATCCAGGACCGCGCGCCCGGTGTTGCGGTGATCGGCCATGTTCCAGCCACCGCCGATGGCCCGGTCGTGGTGGTTGCAGGTGATCACCAGCTCCGGCCGGTGCCGACGGATCGCGGCGGCGATGTCGCGGCGCAGTGCCGGCCCGTGCTCGACGGACCCGTCGGGGTGGTCGAGAAACTCCACCGGTGCCGCGCCGACGATCCGCGCACTGGCCAGTTGCTCGTCGGCCCGCACCTTCGCGGACTCGGCGGGGCTCATGCTGTCGATGCCGGCCTCTCCGTGGGTGACGAGTACATACGCCACGCTCTTTCCGGAGGCGGTCCAGGCAGCGACGGCGCCCGAGGAGCCGAACTCCATGTCGTCCGGGTGGGCGACCACCGCGAGCGCCCTGCTCCAGTCGTCGGGCATCGGTTCGAGAGTGTCGGCCATCGTGTTCTCCATCCCTGGGTGTGGGTGGTGCGACGGTCCATGTAATCGACCCGTCGGTCGTGCTCTCTGCTCAGATTTGGGCAGGCGGTACGGATCGCCGTCGTTACTGTCGGGCCCTGGAGGTGGCCGATGAAGCCGACGGAACTGACCACCCTGGTCCGTGACCGGCTCGCCGATGTGATCGGAGTGCCGGCGGGGGACATCGCTGATGGTGCGCCGTTCGACGACCTCGGTGTCGATTCCATCCTGCGGATGGAGCTGGTCCGCTCGCTCAGCCAGGACCTCGGGGTCGAGTTGCAGGCGGCCGAGGCGTACGACCACGACACCGTCACGCTGCTGGCGAAGCTGTTCGCGGAAACGGTGGCGGCGCGGGACGCCGTGACCGGTGGGCCGAGCGCACCGGAGACCGGGCCGCCGGACGGACCGGTGGCGGCAACGGTGGCCGAGCCCGGGCCCCGCGCCGGCTATCGCGCCGAGGAGCCGACCGGTGCCGGATCCGGCGCTGCGGACAGGGACCTCGCGGAGGAACTAGCGGCGCTGGCCGCCGAGGTCACCGGCCGGGCGTTCGACCGGGACGTCGCCTTCGCCGACAACGGGTTCACCTCGTTCGACATGCTCCGGATGATCAGCGTTCTGGAGAAACGCCTCGGCTCGCTGCCCAAGACGCTGCTGTTCGATCAGCCGTCGGTGGCCGGACTCGCGGCTCACCTGGCCGACGGATACGGCCTGATCACCCTCGGCGCGGCCGACGGCGCCGGTGGCGGACCGGCGGGCAGCTCACCGCAGCCGCTGGACGAGGTCCGCCCGGCGGCCGACGGCGAGCCGGCCGTCCTCGTCAAACGCGAACTCATGGACCAGCCCGCCCTGGCCGCTGTCCTGGAAGATCTCCACACACGGCATGCGGTGGAGAGCGGTCTCGCCGGACGGGACATCGCGCCCCTGGCCTTCCTCGGCTCCCGCAGGTCGGCCTACTTCAACTTCTCCGAACGGGACGGAAACCTCTTCGCCTGGAGCTACGTCGGCAGCGACGAGAACTTCGCCCCGCTCGCGGCCGAATATGTGGCCTACGCGCGGAAGAACGGGCTGAAGGCCAACTTCCTCGCGCTGATCCCGCTCGCCGAAGCGGGCGGTGTCCCGCTCACCGCCACGCCGTTCGGTGCGGTCCAACGGCTGGAGAACCTCGGTTCGTTCAGCCTGGACGGCGGGCCCATGTCCCGTCTGCGCTATCTCGTCCGGCGCGCCGAACGGCTGGGGGAGTGGCGCACGGTCGAATACCGCAGCGGCAGCGATCCCGCCACCGACGGCCGGATCGCATCGATGATCGACTCCTGGACTGGCAACAAACAGATGACCAATCCGTATGTCTCCGTGGTCAAGGAGGAGATCCGGTCCGGACAACTGGCCCCGCGCTACCGCCCGTTCCTCACCCATCTCGATGACGAGCTGGTCAATGTCGTGATCGTCACCGATCTGCCCGCCGCCAACGGATACCTGCTCGACCTGGAGTTCTATCCGCCCGAGATGCCGCTCGGCGGACTCGACCTGGCGATCGTACGGATCATCGGGCAACTGGTCGCGGAGGGCTGCGACACCTTCAGCTTCGGTGCCAGCTTCGGAGTGAGCATCGCCGATTCGGCGACCAGCGAGCCGGAGGTCGAGCAAGGCCTCAGCGAGCTCCGGTCCGCCGGGATCTTCGGTGAGGGGAACTTCCAGTTCAAGAACAAGTTCCGGCCGCTCAACACCCCCATCTACCTGTGCCGTCCGGCCGACGAGGAACCCACGTCCGTGTCGGATGTGATCCTGATGATCGCCGACCCCCGGCTCACTCCCGCCGCCACCGGGATCACGGCCCCCGCCCAGCAGACGGACCCGGATCCGCAGTGTCGTCCGCGGAGCGTGCGCGTCGAGGATCCCGTGCCCGGCCCGGTGGCCGAACGCGAACGGCTGCTCGCCGCACACCATCACAACACCGCACTGCTCCCGGCGGGCTTCCCCGGCCTCGATCTCGCGGCCGGTGCCTGGTGGTACGACGGCGACGGCGGGGACGCTCAGCGGATGACGGAGCTCGCGGCGTGCGCCGTCGGTGAGACGCCCCCGGACTGGATTCCGCAGCCCCACATCACCCTGTTCGCCTCGCGCTCGGCCGCCCTCGCCGCGCTGGGCCGCTGCCTGCCCGGACCCCGGCCGTACATACGCGTGACGCCCGCACCCGGGGACGGCCCGGAACAGCTGCGGGCCGCGCTCGCCGCGGCGCCGCCGGACAGGGTGGCGGTGCTCGACGCCACCCGGCTGCTGGAGTGCTCCGCCGGAGCCGAGGACGTGTCCGCGAGCCTCACCGTCCTGCTCGGCACCGCCGATGTCGCGGTGCTGTCCCTGCCCGCGGAACACGGTGTTCCCTACGGTGCCCTACTGGCGTGCCGCGACGCCGCCCTGGCCGGACGGATCGACGAACAGGTCCTGTTGTACGGCGAGGGGCTGAGCCTCGGCGCCCGCCGGATCGTGTGCGCGGCGCTCGCGGACCTGGGGGCGTCCGCCGCGCGGGTGGCACGGCGGACCGCTGCGGTGGCCCGGCTCGGCGCCCGGCTGTCCGACGCCGGGCTGCCCGTCCTCGACCCGGGCCACGGCCACCAAGTCCTTCTCGACCTGGGGAAACTGGCACAGCTGAGCAACCACAGCAACCGGGTCGTCTCCGCTCTCGTCTGGATCTACCGGGAGACGGGCGTCAGGGCCGGACCCGTACCCGGCGACGACGGTGACCGGCTCGTGCGTTTCGCGGTGCCCCCGGAGCTGCCGGCGGCCCGACTCGACGCCGCGGCCGACGCACTCGTCGCCCTGGCCACCTCGACCACGCCTGTGCCGGAGCTGATGGCGGTGGACGGCGAGGGTGGCTTCCATCCGCGCGATGCCGTTCCCGAGGACATCCAGCAGGAGCTGGAAGAGGGATACGCGCCCGGGGACGACAACGGTGCCGTGCTCCGTGAGCGGCAGCCGGACGTACGACGTGAGCTGCTGCGGATCGGGGACGCCGATGTCGAGGTGTTCATCGCCGGCTCGGGCCCCGCGCTCCTGCTGATGACACCGTTCAACATCGGTGCCGGAGTGTTCGCGGAACAGTTCGCCGCGCTGGCCGACCGGTACACCGTGATATGTGTCCACCACCCCGGTGTCGGGGCGTCGACCGTGGGCTCCGAACTGAGCCTGCCCGGCATGGCCAGGACGGACCTGTCCGCCGTCCGTCGGCTCGGCGTCACCGGACCGGTGCACGTGGCCGGGTCCTCGTTCGGCGGGCTGGTGGCCCTCACCTTCGCACTCGAACTCCCCGACGACACCGCGTCACTGACCCTGATCGGCAGCTCGGCCACCCTCAACAACCGCGAGGGCGAGATCAACCGGCTCGACGTGGTCGCCGACCGGGACCTCTCGTACGCGGCCGAGGGCAGTGGTTCCCGCCGGCTGCGCCGCGAACGCGAGGCGCACCGCGCCCACCTGCTGCGCTCCGAGAGCATGGCCCCCTACAGCGGGCTGCGCTACCTCGATGTGTTCGCGGCAACGCCCGATCTCGGGCCCCGACTGGCCGACATCGCCGCACCGGTCCAGATCGTCCACGGACACTGGGACACCGTCGTCCCGATCGCGACCGGCCGTCGGCTCCATGCGGCGATCCCCGGCTCCCGCTTCCACGAAATCCGTGACGCGGGCCACTTCCCGGCGGTGACCTGTGCCGCGGCACTCAACGCCGTACTGCACGGGTTCCTCACCGTCGCCGGACGCAAAGGCAACGCAGATGAAGGATGAGACGGGCACGCCGGGGCTTCCGGGCTGGGCGTCGCCGCGCATTCTGGACCGCAGCACGGTCAGCCGGGATGTCACCGTGGCCCCGGGCATGTGCGGCACCGGTCTGTTCGTGGGGCAGCTGGGGGACTGGACCTGGGAGGCGGTGAGCGCCCTGTGCGGAGTCGATGTGTTCGCCGCCAGGAACCGGCACGGTGAGCCCGCCTATCTGTCGTTCTACTACTTCCGGATCCGGGCCGGGCGCCGCTTCCATGTGGGCGCCCTGAACTTCGGCGACCGGCTGCGGGTGACCTCCGGTCTGTTCAACTACGGAAGTGAATCGGTGCTCGCCCTGCACACCGTGCGCAGGCAGGACAGCGACACCTCGGTGGACGAGGGCCCGTTCGACCCCGAGGCGTTCTACGCGGGCAAGGACGAGGACTGCCTGTACGTCGAGAACTTCAACCGCTGGATCAGCCGGGGGCGCACCGGCAGCAATGAGGACCTGGTGCGCTCCTCGCCCCCCGACTTCCACTACGCCGAACTGCCCCGGCTGCCCGCCCCCCACTCACCGCGAGCCGACTACCGCAATGCCCGGACGAACCGGACCTTCCTCGACGGGGAGCCCCCCGGGAGGCTGCCGACCGGGCCCACCCGGCTGACGTACGCGGTCGACGCCACCCGTGACATCAACGGAGTCGGGCTGCTGTACTTCGCCTCCTATTTCTCCATCACCGACTGGGCCCTGCTGCGCCACTGGCGCGGGCTCGGCCGGGACGTCCACGACTTCATGGGCCGTACGGTCCTGGACCAGCGGATGTGCTACCTCGGCAACGCGGACCCCGAAGCCGAACTGGCCGTCGAGGTCACCGGCTGGGTCCGCCCGGGCACACCCCACGACGAGATCGTGACCGTGGTGCTGGAGAACACCGGCACCGGCCAGGTCATCGCCGTCAGCACCCTGCACGTCACGGCGGAGGGAACACAGTGACCAGGGACGAGTTGCGGAGCCTCGTCCATGAGGCGATCACGGACATCCTGCCGAACGTCGCCCCCGAGCGGATCACCGACGCGGCGCATCTGCGGGACCTGGGGGCCGACTCGGTCGACCGTGTGGAGATCATCATCTCCCTCCAGGACCGGCTGGGCATCGACCGGCCGATGGCGGAGTTCAGTGACATCCCGGATATCGGCGCGCTCGTCGGATTTCTCTGGAAGGTGAGGCAGCAGTGATCGGCATCGAGGCACTCAATGTGTACTGCGGACCCGCCCGGATCCCGGTCCCCGTCCTGTTCGAGGGGCGGGGCCTCGACCCCAAGCGGCTCGGGAACCTGCTGATGGACGAACGGGCGGTGAACCTGCCGATCGAGGACACGGTGACCAATGCGGTCAACGCCGCCGCGCCGCTGGTGAGGGCTCTCGACGACGAGGCGAGATCACGCATCGAGATACTGATCGTCTCCACCGAGTCGGGCGTGGACTACAGCAAGTCGGTGAGCTCCTATGTGCACGAGCAGCTGGGGCTCAGCCGCAACTGCCGCATGGTGGAGGTCAAACAGGCCTGCTACGCGGCCACCGCCGCGCTCCAGCTCTGCGCCGGCTATCTCGCCTCCGCCGCCTCGCCCGGCGGCAAGGCTCTCGTCATCGGCAGCGACGTGGCACTGGTGGACGCCCGCGCCGAGTACGCCGAGCCCGCCACCGGCGCGGGCGCGGCCGCCGTACTGATCAGTGACGAGCCGCGGATACTCCGGCTGGACCTCGGCGCGTTCGGTACCTACGGCTACGAGACGCTCGACTCGGCCCGCCCCGGGCCGGAGTTCGACATCGCCGACTCCGACCGATCCCTGTTCGCCTACCTCGACTGCCTGGCGAACTCCTACCGCGACTACACCTCCAAGGTGGAGTCGGTCGACCTGCGCAAGACCTTCGGTCAGCTGGCCATGCACACCCCGTTCGCCGGCATGGTCAGGGCTGCCCACCGCAAGCTGATGCGTGACAACACGGACGCGGCGCAGCCCGAGATCGCCGAGGACTTCGAGCGCCGGGTGATCCCGTCCCTCGTCTACCCGCGCCAGGTCGGCAACCTCTGCTCCGCCTCGGTCTATCTGGCCCTGTGCAGCCTCATCGACTCTGCCGTGGACACGGCGGACATGCGGGTCGGGCTGTTCTCGTACGGCTCGGGCTGCGCCTCGGAATTCTTCAGCGGAGTCCTCGCACCGGGCGCCGCAGCCGAACTGGCCGCGCTGCACATCGGTGAACGGCTGAGCGAACGCGTCGAGTTGACCTTCGGGGAATACGAGGCGCTGCTCACCGAGAACTCCCGGTGCCTGACTCCCGTCGCCCACCGCACCACGGACCTGGACCGTTACGGCCCGCTGGCCCGCAGGGCGATGGGCGACCGGAACATGCTCGTTCTCACGGGTGTCGAGGACTACCACCGCACCTACGCCTGGCTGCCGGACGACTGAGACCGAGGCCCGTCCGCCCCATCCGTTCCGTCCGGCCCGGCCGACTCGTCCAGAGCGATGGCACGGGCCGGGCACATCGTGACGGCCTCGTAGACCCGGTCAGCCAGTTCCGTCGGCGGACCGGGGTCGAGGAGTACCACAAAACCGTCTTCGTCCTGGTCGAACACCTCCGGGGCCGCCCATGCGCAGCGGCCGGCTCCGACGCAGCTCTCCTCATCCACCTGTATACGCATGCGGCCAGGCTAGGCATCCTGTCGAGTCTCCGCTGAACAGGATTGAGCAGGTTTTCGACACTCGAACAAAGTGCTCAATCTTGAGTGGCTGGCGGGTTTCCTCCCGGGTCAGGCTGCGCACTGTCTCAGATACGCCTGGGAGAGGTGACAACGGTCGTGCCGGATTCCTACCCGATGAACCGAACGTGCCCCTTCGACCCCGCACCAGAGCTCGCCGAACTACGCCGCCGGCCGTCCATCTCGCGGGTGCGGCTGGACTTCGACGACAGCATGGTCTGGCTGATCACCAAGTACGAAGATGCCTGCACCGTACTGCGCGACACCCGGTTCAGCTCCGACTTCACCCGACCGGGGTTCCCGGCCCGGCTGACGTCCCGCCCGCCGGGGCCCGGAACGTTCATCAGGATGGACCCGCCGGACCAGACCAGACTGCGCGGCCTGCTGGTGCCGGAGTTCAGGCTGAAGCGGGTCCAAGAGCTGCGCCCGATGATCCAGCGGATCGTCGACCGGCTTCTCGACGAGATGATCGCCAAGGGCTCGCCGGCCGACCTGATCGAATCCTTCGCGCTGCCACTGCCGTTTGTGATCATCACGGAACTGCTCGGCGTCCCCGACGAGCACCGGGAGTTCTTCTACGAGACCACCAACATGATCGGCGACCAGAGCATCAGCACCGCCGAGCGGATGACGGTGCGCACCAAGCTCAGGTCGTTCCTGGAAGAGCTCGTCAGCAGCAAGGAGGCACACCCCACGGGCGATCTGCTCAGCCGGATCCTGGAACGCCGCGAAGGCGCCGAGGTCAGCCGCGAGGAGGTCATCGGCATCGCCACCCTGCTGATGGTCGCCGGGTACGAGACGGTGGCCAGCCAGATCGGTGTGAGCACGCTGGTGCTGCTCCAGCACCCGGAGCAGCTCGCCGAGTTGAAGGCCGACCCGTCCCTGATGGACGACGCCATCGAGGAGCTCGTGCGCCACCAGACCGTGACCGATTACGGTGCCCGGCGCGTGGCGACCGAGGACGTGCGGGTAGGTGGAGAACTGATCAGGGCGGGCGAGGGCGTCCTGGTGGTCCTCGGCTCGGCCAACCGCGACGAGTCGGTGTTCGCCGACCCCGACCGGTGGGACATGCACCGGGGGGCAAGGGAGCACCTCGGCTTCGGCTTCGGGCCGCACCAGTGCCCGGGGCAACTGCTCGCACGCGCACAACTGGAGATCGCGCTCAACACCTTGTTCCGGAGGCTGCCCGATCTGAAGGTGGCCACATCGATCGAGGAGGTTCCGTTCCGTGGAGACATGTTCGTCTACGGCGTCCACCGCCTGCCCGTTACCTGGTAACGAGCAGGCCGGCCCGGTTCCTGCCGCATCTGTCCCGCAGTACAACGACGTACGGAAGGAGTCAGAAAAGTGTCGATAGCCCCGAACACCCAGGACTCGGCCGACCGCACCGCCCTGCACCAGGCGGCTGCCGCAGGCGATGACGTACTTCAGTCCGCGAACGCCGGAGTCGTCGTCGAGCGCACCGCGGTGATCGCTGCCGGACTCGCCACCGAAGCCCACCTGTTCGCCCGCCAGCTCACGGAGGCGATCAACAAGGGCAACCCCGGGACGGCGACCGCGTTCGTGTACGACGAGACGTTCGGTGTGCAGGGGCGCCTGCACTGGATGATCCATCTGCGCTCGATGGGCGACTACGAGCGGATCATGCGGACCGCGGCGACCGGACCCGAGCCGTGGAGCCGTCTCTTCGTGCCCGGCAGTGTCAAGGACCGCGTCATGTTGCCCCAGTTCTGGGGCATGTACAACACCAGCGCGGAAGGCGACCTGGCCAAGCAGACCGCCGTCTTCCAGGGCACCGAACGCATCACCGGCCTGCCCCCCGCCTACCAGCAGACCACGATCCCGCTCGACCGGCTGCTGAACTCCGCCAACTGCGGCGTGCTGATCCACCGCACCGGAGTGCTCGACTACGACCTGCGCTCCGAGGGAAGGCAGTTCGCCCGCGAGGTCGCCGAATCGATCAACAGTCATGTCGGTGACGACGTGTCGGTATTCGTGTACGAGGGTGCCTTCGGCCCCGCCGACCACCTGCACTGGCTGATTCACATGCGGTCCATGGACTCGTACTTCCGGCTGCTGGAAATGCACGTACGGAACGAGGACGTGCGTGATCTGTACTTCCGTGAGCTGATTTCCGCCGAAAAGGGTGGTGGCACCTGGGCGCGGATGTTCCTCCCGGGCACTCTCGTGGACACCGCGATGACGCCACAACAGTGGCATCCCGATTTCTGACCCGTGTCGGCCGATGGATTGGGGAGTACGGGGGAGTAATGGCCCTGAGCGTCGCGGAACACAAGTGTCTTACCGACCAGATCGGCGCGATCTGTCGCCGTGAATGCATTGGTGCCACACCGATCAGGGTGCGGCGTAGATCCAACATCTACAACAGCGGGCAGGCCGATTCCCATGTGTACTTCGTGGAAAGCGGCCGGGTGAACCAGATGATGTTCTCCCCGGACGGAAAGGTCTGCCTGCTGTCCGTGCACGGCCCCGACGAGATATTCGGTGAGGGCTGCCTGCTCGAACCCGAGCAGCAGGCCACCGCGAGCGCGATGAAGGACACGGTGCTCCGAAGAGTGCCGGCCGGCAGATTCCTCGCCGCCCTGGGCGAGGAGGGACTTCTGGAGGCCTTCATCCGGTACCTGGTCAATCAGATGGCCGAACAGCAGCAGGTGATCCTCGGTTTCGCGACCATGGACAGCAAGCTGCGACTGGCTACCGCACTGCTGCAGCTCGGCCGCAAGTTCGGCAGGCGGCACCCGCAGGGCCTGTGCATCTCCGAACGGCTCACCCAGGAAGAACTGTCCGAGATGGTGGGGACAACCCGGTCCAGGGTCGGATTCTTTCTGAAGGGATTCGGAGCGGTCGGCTTACTCAACTTCGACCGCAATGGATTCATCGTCGTCGACGAGAAGCGACTGGCGAACTATGTGGGCATCTCAGCCTGATGAAGGGAAATTCGGTGCCACACGTACGGATATCCGCCGGTGACAAGACGTCCGCCGGAGTCACGGCCGGAATCATCGGAATGCTGGAGGAGCTGACGGACCGGTCCGGGATCGAGGAGACCGATGTGCTGGAGAGCATCGGCCTGAGTTCCATCATGGCCGCCCGGCTGCTGCTGGAGATCCATGACCGGTACGGGGTCGATCTGCCCCTCGACCGGCTCGACCGGTCATCCACCGTGGCCGCGCTGGCCGGGGCGGTCGCCGGCGGGCCGGGGGCACCACCGGGCCGCGCCGGCGGGATCAGACAGCTGGACGTCCCGGTCCGCCCGCCGGGCAGACCGGGCGGGGCCGAGGAGTTCCCGCTCACCTCGGTCCAGCAGTCGTACGTGGTCGGCAAGCACCCGCAGCTGAGCCCCGACACCGTCGGCTGCCACCACTACCGCGAGTTCACGCTCGCGGACACCGATGTGGACCGGCTGCGGAACGCCTGGCGCACGGTCCTCGGCCATCACGCAATGCTGCGCGTCGTGGTGGCCGGGACCCGTCAGCGCATCGGTGACGGCGGGACATGGGACATCCCCGCGCACGACCGGCGCTCCTGCTCCCGCGCCGACTTCGACGCCCATGTGGCGTCGGTGCGGAACCGGATGTCCCACCGCTGCTACCCGCCCGACAGGGCGCCCCTGTTCGCGATCGAGGTGTCTCACGGACCGGGTGGCCTGGATGTCGTCCACCTCAGCATCGACGGTCTGGCGACCGACGGCTACGGCCTGGAACTCCTGCTCGATCACTGGGGGCAGTGCTATCACGCCCCCGGCACGGAACTGCCCGTCGCCGGGATCAGCGCCCAGGACTGTGCATGGGCCCTGGAGGAACACCGCGGGACAGCGGAGTTCGCCGCAGATGTCGACTACTGGACCACCCGGCTGCGCGAGATCCCCGCGGCCCCGGACGTTCTGGCGGCGGACCGGCCGCCCTCCGGCGGAGAGCTGTCCTGCCACCACCGCGAACCGCTCGGGGCCACCCTCGCCCCCGAGCAGTGGCAGGCCCTGCGCAAAAAGGCCGCGGCCTGGGAGGTGTCGCCCACCTCGCTGGTCCTCACCGTCTTCGGCGAGGCACTGCAACGGGCGGGCGGCGGGCCGGAGTTCCTGCTCGTACTGACCACCAGCGACCGGGTCCGCCTCCCTGCGGCCACCGCGGAGCTGGTGGCGCCGCTCACCTCGACCATGCTGCTGCCGGTGCGGCCCGACCCCGCCCGGCCGCTCGCGGAGTCGGCGGCGGCGACGCACCGCGGCCTGTGGGAGGGGTTCGGGCACTCCTCGGCCTCGGGCATCGAGGTGATCAGGGCGGTCGGGACCGGCCGTCGCGGCAGCGCGGCCCCGCGGCTCCCGGTCGTTTTCACCAGCATGCTCGATCTGCGGCCGAAGCGGCACGACGAGGGATTCGGCCGGCAGGTGTCGTACGCGGTCGGCCAGACCTCCGGCGTCGCCCTCGACCACCAGATGTGGGAGGAGGACGGCTCGCTCCGGGTGCGCTGGGACCTGGTGCCCGAGCTGTTCGCGCCCGGCGCGGGCCGGACACTGTTCGCGGACTTCATGGGCGCGCTGGTGGCGCTGGCCGATCCCGAGGAGGCCGAGGAGCGAGCCCTCAACGAGCTGCAGCAGGGCTATCTCGTCGACCGGCTCGCGGGAGCCCGGGAGGGCTGTCAGGTCTACCAGAGCTTCCGCCTCGACAGCTTCGACCCGGAACGGCTGGAGACGGCCTGGTTACGGCTGGTGGATTCCACGGACGTGCTCCGTACGGACGTGACACCCGGCGGGAAGCTGCGCATACGCGCCCACACACCCCGGAGCCTGCACATCCCGGTGCTGCCGGCCGAAGCGGCACAGCGGCTGCCGCAGGAGATGACCGCCCGTCCCTTCCAGCCCGGCCGGTGGCCGCTTTGGGACCTGCGGATCACCGGCGGGGAGGACGGCGGCCCCGCCGTGCTGCACCTCGCCGTCGACCTGCTCGCCGCCGACGGGCTGAGTATCCAGCTCATTGGACGCCGGCTGATGCGTCTGCTGCACGGCACGGAACCGCCCGATCCCGGCACACCCCCCGCCCCGCAGCCGCCCCCGGCCCGCGACACCCGGGCCGAGGAGCACTGGCGGGCCCGCGCCGCCGCACTCCCGCCGGGACCTGCACCGCTGGACACCGGTGGGCCGCGGACCCGTCTGGAAGGGGTCCGCACCGGCTGGCGCGCCGCCGCGGCGACCCTGCGGGACGAAGGGCTACGGGGCGACCCGGTCCTGCTCGGTGCGCTCACCGAGGCGCTCACCGGACTCCTCCCCGACCCGTACCCGCTGGAGGTGGTCCGCTGGCCGCAGGCACCGAGGCCCGCCGAACACACGGCCCTGAGCCTGCTGCCGGCCGAACCGCGCCTCCCGTCGCACGAGCGGGCCGCGCACTACCAGCGGATCCTCGACGAGGACACCGCGGCGGACACCGCCTCTGCGCTGACCGGCCTGCGCGGCGTCCGTACCAGGCCCGCGCCCACCCTCCCCGTCGTCCTCACCAGCGCCTACGACGTGACCGGAACGCCCCTGCCCGCGGGCGTCACCCCCGGTCCCGGACTGACCAGCACTCCCGGGGTGGCACTCGACTGCATCGTGACCGTGGACGGCGACCGGCTGCACTACTGCTGGGACGTGGCCCCCTCGGCCTTCGACCCGCAGGCGCTCGCCGAGGCCTTCACCGCCTTCGGTGACCTGGTCGCCCGCATCGGTGACGTCCCGGACCGCACACAGGCGCTCCACCCCGTCGTACGCGAGGCGAACGACACCGCCGTCGACTTCCCAGCCGCGCACCCGGTCCACCGCCTCTTCGAGGACCAGGCCCGCAGGCGGCCCGACGCGGAAGCGGTCCGCCGGCGCACGGGGCCACCCATGACGTACGGGGAGCTGAACCGGAGGGCCAACCGGATCGCCTGGCGGCTGCGGGACCTCGGAGTCGGTCCGGGGACGGCCGTGGGCATCGCCCTGCCCAGAACACCCGACCTGGTGGCCGCAGTGTTCGGCGTACTCAAGGCAGGCGGCACCTATGTGCCGATCGAGCCCCAACTGCCCTCCGAACGGGCCGAGTCCATACGGGCCGACGCCGCCGTCGCAATCGTGCTCGTGGCCGGCCCGGAACAGCGCCGGTGGCCCGCGGAGAGCCCGGTCACCACCGTCGACGTGACCGCGCTCGCCGAGGACATCCGCGAACGCACCGACCCACCGGCCCACGCCACACCCTCCGACACGGCCTATGTCATCTTCACCTCGGGCAGCAGCGGCCGCCCCAAAGGTGTCGCGGTGACCCATCGGGCCGTACTCAACCTCCTCAACTGGTGTTATCGCACCTGGGAGTTCGCCCCCGGCGACCTCGGCATGTGCGTGACCTCGCTCGGCTTCGACCTTTCGGTCTTCGACATCCTCGGACTGCTCGGCCGGGGCGCCGCGCTCTACCTCGCCGACGAGGCACAGCAGCACGACCCCGATCTGCTGCTCCGCGCCCTGGTCGAGGAACCCGTGACCTTCTGGAACTCGGCGCCCACCACCCTGGCCCAACTCGCGCCGAGAATGGCCGCCCACGCGGACCACCCCGGCACCGGCACGCTCAGGCTGGTCTTCCTCAGCGGCGACTACACCCCGCTGTCCCTGCCCGACGAGGTGCGCGCGGTGTTCCCCGGCGCGCGGATCGTGAGCCTGGGCGGGGCGACCGAGGCGACCGTCTGGTCGAACTTCTTCCCGGTCGACGAGGTCGACCCCCAGTGGCGGAGCATCCCCTACGGCAAACCCATCGACAACGCCCGCTACTACGTCCTCGACGAGGAGCTGCGGCCCTGCGAACCGGGCACCGAAGGAGATCTGTTCATCGCCGGGGAGTGCCTGAGCCAGGGCTACTACCGGCGGCCCGAGCTGACCGCCGAGCGATTCGTCGACGACCCGTTCGCCGCCCGTGCGGGAGAGCGGATGTACCGGACGGGCGACCGCGCCCTGCACCGGCCGGACGGTCACCTGGTCTTCCTCGGACGCTCCGACGGACAGGTCAAGATCCGGGGCTTCCGGGTGGAACTGGAGGAGATAGAGCACCGGCTCCGGCTGCACCCGGACGTGCGCGACGCGGTCGTCGTCGTACGCAGCCAGAACGGCGACAGCAAGCTGGTCGCGCATGTGATCCCCGCGAACGGCACGATGCCCGCGGTGCGGGACCTGCGCGCCTTCGCCGCACGCACGTTGCCGGACTACATGGTACCCAACTATGTGGAGCAGCTCACCGAGTTCCCGGCGACAGCCAACGGCAAGCTCGACCGTGCGGCGCTCGCCCGGCCGCCCGCCGCGCCCCAGACAACGCCGACGGCCCCCGCCGCCGCGGCAGGGGTGCGCGCCGAGGACATCGCCGAGGTCTTCGCCGGACTCCTCGGACTGGACACGCTGGACCCGACCGCCGACCTGTGGGACAGCGGTGCCTCGTCGTTCACCATGGTGCAGGCATCCGCTCTCATCGAGGAGCGGTACGGCCGGCGGACCGAGGTCGCGGTGCTGCTCGCCGAGGCCACCTGCATATCGATCGCCCGGCATCTGTCCGTCACGCCCGGGGCCGTCGACACCGTGGCGCCGCCGCCCGCGCAGGACGATCCGGCCCCGCCCCCTGCACCGAACGCACCGGACGAACCCGCCGTGGCTCGGGCGAAGCCCGGAACCGTACCGCAGGACATCCCCGAAGCCCTCGAGCGGCCCACCGCCGTGGACTTCTTCTCGCCCGAGGACCGGGAGCTCTTCAAATCCGCCGGCCATGCCACCCGGCACGCGCCCGCGCGCAGTGTGCTCCCCCTCGCCGACGTCGGATTCGCCGACGAGGTCTACACCGGGCGGTCCACCCAGCGCGATTTCGACTCCGCACCCCTGCCCGCGGAATCGCTGGCCCGGTTGCTCGGACTGCTGCGCCGCACGACGACGGGCGGACGGCCCCGGTACCTCTACCCGTCGGCCGGCGACACCTACGCCGTCCAGGCCTATGTGCGGGTGCGGCCCGGCCGTGTGACCGGCGTCGAAGGGGGCGTCCACTACTACCGGCCGGACCGGCACGAACTGGAACTGATCACACCGGAACCGGACTTCGACCGCACCGTGCATGTCTTCTACAACCGGCCGGTCTTCGACAAGGCGGCCTTCGAGCTGTTCCTGATCGGCCAGCGGGACGGCATCACCCCCCTGTACGGGCAGGACGCGGACCTGTACCTGGCGCTGGAGGCCGGATACATCGGTCAGTTGCTCACCGGGGCCCAGGCCGCCTGCGGCATCGGGCTCTGCCCGGTCGGCTCGCTGAACTTCGACGCCATCCGGGCCGAGTTCGGGCTCGACGAGGGGCACCAGCTGCTGCACACCTTCATCGGCGGCACCCGCACCGGCCACGAATCCCACGGCGCGGCGCCGCAGTACCCCGCCACGGTCCCGGACCGCGGGGCGGACCGGGCCACCCGGTCCGGGCGGGCCACCACGCGGCCGCGCACGGAGCCCCGCCCCGCCGACGCACCGCGCGCGGTGGACGACATCGCCGTGCTCGGAGCCGCCGGACGCTTTCCCGGCGCCGACGACCTCGACACCTACTGGCGCAACCTGGCCGCCGGGCACATCGCGATCGGGCCGCCGCCCGCGTCGCGCCGCGCGGCCCTGGGACAGCACGCACCCGACGCGGGCTATCTGCGGGACACCGAGGCCTTCGACAGCCTGCTGTTCCATATCTCGCCGACCGAGGCCCGCACGCTCGACCCGCAGACCAGGCTCACCCTCCAGGCCGTGTGGGAATGCCTGGAGGATGCGGGGCTGACCGCGGCGTCCCTGCGCGCCACGGCGCCCCGAATCGGTGTGTTCACCGGGGCGATGTGGCAGGACCACCAGCACACCGGCGCCGACGCGTGGCGGCGTGGCGAGCGGGCGGAGATCTTCGGCGGCGCGTCCGAGATCCCGAACCGGATCTCGCACCACTTCGGTCTCACCGGGCCGAGCATCGCCGTCGACACCTCCTGCTCCTCCTCGTTGACCGCACTGCACCTCGCCGTACGCAGTCTGCGCTCGGGCGAGTGCGACGCGGCGGTCGTCACCGGCGCCAGCCTCGTCTCGCACCCCTATCACCTGGCGCTGCTGGAGGACGGCGGCCTGCTCAGGTCCGCCGGTGTGCCGGGGGCGTTCTCGGCCGACTCCTCCGGGTGGATACCGGGCGAGGGCATCGGCGCACTCCTGCTGCGCCCCCGGCCGGCCGACGGTGCCGAACCCGGCGGCGTTCCGCTGCGCGGGATCATCGAGACCACCTGGACCGGGCACATCGGCGGGGCGGGCCGCTACGGATCGGCGAACGCGGAGGCCCTGACCGCCTCGATCGGCCAGACCCTGCACGGAGCCGGACTCGAGCCCGGTGACATCGGCTACGTCGAGTGCGCCGCTGCGGGTGCGAGCATCGCCGACGCCGCCGAGATCACCGCACTCGGCGAGATCTTTCGCACCGGTGGCCGCCCGCTCGTCGGCACGGTCAAACCGGGCATCGGGCACCTGGAGGCCGCGGCCGGGCTCTCCCAGCTCATCAAGGTGCTGCTCCAGTTCGAGCACCGCCGGATCGCCCCGACGGTCCGGGCCGCCTCGCTCAGCCCGCTGATCGGCTTCGAACGAGTGCAGCTCGCCGACACTCTGCGCGACTGGGAGCCGCTCGCCCCCGGCGCACCACTGCGCGCCCTGGTCAATGTGACCGGAGCATCCGGCACCCTCGGCCACGCGGTGCTCAGGTCCGTTCCGGGGCAGTCATGAACGCCGGTGTCTGGGCGTCCACCGGCCCGGGTTTCGAGGAGGCGCCGATCCGGCTGCTGTGCTTCGCGCACGCCGGCGGCGGCCCGCTGTTCTACCGCCCCTGGCGGGACCCCCTGCTCCCGGAGATCGGGGTGCTCGCCGCGGTCCTCCCCGGCAGGGAGACCCGGCTCAGGGAACGGCCCTGCGAACGGCTCGACGAGCTGCTGCCGCCCCTGTTCGACGCCCTGCGGCCCTACGCCGACCGGCCCTTCGCGCTGTTCGGGCACAGCCTCGGCGCGATCGTCGCCTACGAGATGGCCCGGCTGTTCAGCGAGAGCGGGACCGGCCCGCCGCTGCGCCTGTTCGTCTCCGGCCGCCGTGCACCGCACCTGCCCGCACGGCACGCCCCCCGCCACACCCTCACCGACGGCGACTTCCTCGGCCTGCTGACCCAGCTCGGCGGCACCCCGCCCGAAATCCTGCGACAACCCGGGATGGCCGAGCTGTTCCTGCCGTCGCTGCGGGCCGACTTCCGGATGAATGAGACCTACGATCCGGCGCCTGAGCGCCCGCCGCTGTTCTGCCCGGTCACGGCACTGACCGGCGACGCCGACCCCGAGGTCACCCGGGACGACATCGCCGCCTGGTCCGCCGTGACCGGCCGGGACTTCAGAATGCGCACCTTCGTCGGAGACCACTTCTACCTCAAGTCGGCTCCGCCACCGGTGGTCTCGGCGATCCGTACCGACCTCGGACTGCTCGCCCCCGCCCCGGTGGGCGGCGCACCGTGATGGACGGGCTGCGGCTGCCGCCCCTCGCCCCCGCGCAACGCCAGCGCCGCCACATGCCACGGAGTCGGTCGCCACTGCTGGAACCGCCACGGCTGCGGGGCGTCGGGCAGCTCGGCGCGTAACGGGCCGGGCCCGAGCAGGAATCCGCAGGCGTCGAACGGCAGCCGCAGCCCGAGACCGCGCGCTTTGGCATACGCCTCCTTCAGCACCCAGTGCTGGAGGAAGCGGTGCGCCCTGACCGCGTCGGGCAGCCCGGCGAACCCGGCGTACTCCCCGGAGCTGAGCACCCGCCGGGCGAGCGCGTCGGTGTCGGTGCGCCGCCGGACCGTCTCCACATCGATCCCGCAGTCCGTACCGGCGGCCAGCACACAGGCCACCAGCCCTCCCGTGTGCGAGACATTGAACCGCAGCCAGCGGTACGCGCGCGGCTCGGCGATCTCCGGGCGCCCGAGCGGCGACCTGACGAACACCCAGGCGTGCGGCGGAACCCGCGGCACCCACCAGCTCAGCGCCGTGCGCAGCAGCACATGGGCCGCCACGTACTCGGCGCGGTCGCCGACCCGGCGCTCCGCGACATCCAGCTCGTCGGCGGACAGCACCCGGAGGTATCCGTCCGGTGGCCCGGACACCGCACAGGTCCACACATGCACGGGGTGCTCGGGCCACCCGCTCGGCGAAGTCACGTTCCCATCGTGACCACCGCGCTCCCGGCCGCCTGCTCAATGCTGCGCAGACCCGGGCCGGGCCGCCCGCTAGAAAAGTCGCGTGGGTACTGGCAGCGCAATCGGCATCGAAGCGATCCATTCGTACATCGGGCCGGCCTTCGTCGACGTACGGGAACTCTTCGTCGCCCGGGGCCTCGACCTGAGCAGATTCGACAACCTCATGATGCGGCGAAAATCCGTGAACCTGCCGTGCGAGGACCCGGTCACCAACGCGGTCAACGCGGCCCGGCCGCTCCTCGCCGAACTGGACGAGGACGCACGCGCACGGATCGAACTCCTGGTGGTGGCCACCGAATCCGGCCTCGACCTGGGCAAGCCCATCAGCACCTATGTGCATCACCACCTGGGGCTCGGCAACGCCTGCCGGTCCTTCGAGGTGAAACACGCCTGCTACGGGGGGACCGCCGCCCTGCAGACCGCCGCTGCGATGATCGCCACCAGTCCGGTACCGGGCGCGCTGGCCCTGGTCATCGCCACCGACGCCCCGGGCACCGCCGCCCGCGGCACCACCTGGGAGCCCGCCGAGGGTGCCGGTGCGGTCGCGATGCTCGTCGGCGCACCGGGCCGGATCCTGCGGCTCGACCCGGGCGGCAGCGGCTTCCACACCTTCGAGGTCCTGGACACCGCCCGCCCGCGCGCCGATGTGGACGTGGTCAACGCGGATGCCTCCCTGCTCGCGTACATGACCTGTCTGGAGAGGAGCTTCGAGCACTACTGCCAACGGGTAGCGGGCGCCGATCTGCGCAAGACCTTCGGCCACCTGGTCATGCACACCCCATTTCCCGGCATGGTCAGGGGCGGGCACCGGCTCCTGATGCGCAAGAAGGCGGCGGCGGGCGCGGCAGAGATCGACCGGGACTTCACCGAACGGGTCGCCCCCTCCCTGGAGTACTGCGCCGACACGGGCAATCTGTTCTCCGGCGCCCTCTATCTCGCCGTGTGCTCGCTCCTGGACCACGCCCGTCTCGACGGCCCCGAACGGGTCGGGCTGTTCTCCTACGGCTCCGGCTGCGCCTCGGAGTTCTTCAGCGGAGTCGTGGGTCACGAACCGCCCGTCCGACGCGGCATCGACCGGCAGCTGGCCGACCGTTACGCGCTGACCGTGGCCGAGTACGACCGGATCACCGGCATGGCCGACGACCGCGGATTCGGCACCAGGGACGCCGTGTTCGACACCGGACCGTACGCGGCTGCCTACGAGCGCCGGATGGCGGGGCGCGGGCTGTTGGTACTCGACCGGATCGACGCCTACCGCCGCACCTATCGGTGGAGCTGATGGAGCCGGCCATGGACCCGAGAATCACCGTCCGCGAGGACGGCGCACTGCTGCGGATCACCCTGGACCGTCCGGACCGCCGCAACGCCATGGACGCGGCCCTTGTCGACGCGCTGGACGCCGCGCTCGACCGGGCCGAACGCAGCCCCGACTGCCGGATCGTGGTCCTGCAGGGCCGGGACGGCATCTTCTGCACCGGCATGGACATCGCGGGGGCGGCCCAGGACACTCCCGCGGACGACGAGCACACGGCCCGCCGCTTCTTCGCCCTGATGACCAGACTCGCCACCGTCCCGCGGATCGTGGTCGCCCTGGTGGACGGACAGACCACGGGCGGCGGCGTCGGCCTCGCGGCGGCCTGCGATCTGATGTTCGCGGCCCCCCGCTCGTCGTTCGGCCTGCCGGAAGGACTGTGGGGACTGCTGCCCTGTTGCGTACTGCCGTTCCTGATCCGACGGGCCGGCCGGCAGACCGCGTACACCATGTCACTGACCACCCTGCCGCTGTCCGCGGCCGACGCGGAACGCCGCGGACTTGTGGACGCCGTGGACGACGATCCCGAGACCCTGCTCCGACGGGTGGCGTTCCGGGCGGGCAAGGTCGCTCCGGATGTGGTGGGCGACCTGAAGACCTATCTGACCCGTCTGCGGCCGATGCCCCCGGAGACGGAGGACATCGCCGTGGCCGAACTGATGCGGCTGACCGCGTCGGACCGGGTACGCCGGAACTTCGACGCGTTCGCCGCCGACGGCACCTTTCCGTGGCAGAGCAGCACCGCCCCGACCACGAGGAGTTCGGATTGACTACCGCATGGGTGTTTCCGGGCCAGGGTTCACAGCGCAAGGGCATGGGGGAGGACGTCCTCGACCGCTATCCGGAACTGTGCGCGATCGCCGACGCGGTCATCGGACACCCGGTACGGGCGCTGTGCCTGCAGGACGACGAACTGCTGCACCATGTGCGCTACGCGCAGCCCGCGATGTTCGTCGTGAACGCACTGAGCTTCCTGGCCGCCCGTGACGACGGCGACCCGCTGCCCGATTTCGTCGCCGGGCACAGCCTCGGCGAGTACGCGGCACTGTTCGCCGCCGGGTGCTTCGACTTCGAGACCGGGCTCCGCCTGGTGCGCCGCCGGGGCGAGGTGATGGACGGTGTCACCGGCGGCGGCATGCTCGCCGTGCTGGGACTGGACTCGGAACGAGTCGGCCGCACGCTGGTGGCCCGCGGCTTCGACGACGTCGACCTCGTCAACCTCAACGGGCCCGAGCAGCTGGTGCTGTCCGGCCCCGCCGCGCGGGTGCGGGAACTGCGCCCCGTGCTGCGGGAGGCGGGGGCGACGAAGTGCGTCCTGCTCAATGTCGACGTGCCCGCCCACTCCCGGTACATGGAGGCAGCGGCCGACGAGTTCGCGACCGATCTGCACGCGGTACGGTTCGCGCCCCCCGCGCTCCCCGTCATCGCCAATCTGACGGCCGCGCCCTACCCGGCCGACGGAATCGCCGACATGCTGCGGTGCCATCTGTACCGTCCGGTGCGCTGGCTGGACAGCATGAACCTTCTGCTGGACGAAGGGGTCGCCGAGATACGCGAGATCGGGCCCGGGCAGGTGCTGGGCAAGTTCTGGGCCGCGGCGAAGGCCGCCCGGACGGACGCAGGGACCGGCCCGGCCACGGACGGCGGTTCGCCCGCCGCCGCGGAGACGGCCCCGCCACCCGCCGTCACCGTGCCGGGCGCCGACCGGCTGGTACTGATCTCGGCCGCGGGCGCCGAGCAACTGCGCGAGGTCGCCCGCAGACTGCGCGACCATGTGCGTGAGCACCGCGGGCTGCGGACCGCCGACGTCGCGTACACCACCCAGACCGCCCGGACGGCGATGGCACACAGGGCGCTGATCGACGCGCGCACCCCCGACGCACTCGTCGACACCCTCACCTCGTTCCTCGACGGGCACCCGGGGGCGGGTCTGCGGCACGCGGTCGTCGGGCCGCAGACCGTCGCACGCACCGAGGCCGCACCGGCAGCCCGCACGTTCGACGAGGCGCAGACGGCGTGGCTCGCCGGGGCGGAAGTCGACTGGGCCCCGTACTGGGACCGGCCGGGCACCCGGGTACGGCTGCCCGCCTATCCGTTCGCGACCCGCCTGCCGGACACACCGGCGCCGCCACCCGCCGCCGACGATCCCATGGAGGCGTACCTCATCAAGCTCTACGCCGAGGTCTCCGGGATCCCGCGAACGGAACTGCACCCCCGGGTCCCGCTGGAGAGCTACGGGCTCAGCTCCCTGATCGTCAACCGGCTCAACGCCCGCATCGAGGCGGACCTCGGATACACTTCCCGCACGCTGTTCTTCACCCATACCGACCTGGCGGGCGTTGCGGCGGCGCTCACCGAGCACACCGGCACGCCGCGCGACACCGCACGCCCGCCGTCCGCAGTCGGCCCGCAGGACGGAGTGGACGACACTGCCCACGAAGGCCCCGAGGACGTGGACGAGCGTGCCATCGCCATCGTCGGCCTGGCAGGCCGCTACCCGCAGGCGGCAGGTCTCGGGGAGTTCTGGGCCAATCTGGCGGCCGGACGCGACTGCGTGGGTCCGATCCCCGAGCCGCGCCGCCGCCCCGGCTGGCCGGTCGACATCATGTGGGGCGGCTTCCTGGACGGCGTCGACACCTTCGACCCACTGCTGTTCGGCATCACGCCCCGGGACGCGGCCCTGATGGACCCACAGGAACGCCAATTCCTGCAGACCACCTGGGAGGCGTTCGAGGACGCCGGCTACAGCCGGGAGCGGCTGCGCACCCGGCACGGCTCACGCGTCGCCGTCTACGCGGGCTCGATGTACAACGAGTACCCCTTCTTCGGGGTGGAGCGCTCCGCCGCAGGGGATCCGACCGACACGGGTTCGGCGATCGGAGGCATCGCCAACCGGGTCTCGTACTTCTACGACCTGCACGGGCCCAGCATGACCGTCGACACGATGTGCTCCTCCTCGCTCACCGCGATCAACCTCGCGATCCGCGATCTGCGCCAGGGCGACTGCGAGATGGCCGTGGCCGGAGGCGTCAATCTGTCGCTCCACCCGAACAAGTTCATCCAGCAGCGCCGGATGAAGCTCACCGCCTCCGGCCTGCGCTCCCGCAGCTTCGGCGAGGGGGGCGACGGCTTCGTACCCTCCGAGGGCGTCGGCGTCGTCGTCCTCAAACCCCTGCGAGCCGCACTCGCCGACGGTGACCGGGTACGCGCGGTCATCCGCGGCTCCGCGGTGGTGCACGCGGGCCGCACCAACGGCTACATCGTGCCGAGCCCGGTCGCGCAGGGCGATCTCGTACGGCGGGCGCTCGACGACGCCGGCGTGGACCCGACGACCATCGGCTACGTCGAGGCGCACGGAGCGGGCACCGCGCTGGGCGATCCGGTGGAAATCGACGGGCTGGTACGCGGCTTCGCCGAGGCCGGACCGGAACCCGGCAGTGTCCGCATCGGGGCGGTCAAGTCCAACATCGGGCATGTGGAGGCGGCGGCGGGCATTGCCGGGCTGACCAAGGTGGTTCTGCAGCTCGAACACCGCACGCTGGTGCCGTCGTTGCACGCAGAGCGGCTCAACCCGAACGTCGCCTGGGACGAGGTCCCCTTCGCCGTACAGCGGGAACGGGCCGACTGGCCCGCGCCGGCGGACGGCGGGCCGCGGCGTGCCGGGCTCAGTTCGTTCGGCGCGGGCGGCACCATCGCCCACGCGGTCCTGGAGGAGGCCCCCGCGCCCGTCCGGCGTCCGCACCGCCCGGGCCCGCGTCTGGTGGTGCTCTCCGGCTACGACGAGGACCGGCTGCGCGAAGTCGCCGGACGCCTCGCCGACTTCGTGGCCGTCGAGGGTCCGGAGCTGATGGACGTGGCGCACACCACCCAGACGGGCCGCGAGCATCTTCGCGAACGGCTCGCCGTGGTCGCCCTCGACACGGCCGATCTGGCCGCGCAGCTCCGCCGGTTCCTCGCCGGCGAGCCGGGCGACACGCTGCGTGGCCGGGCCCCGGCCGGGGCACGAACGACCGGCCCCGTTCTGCCGGAACCGGGCGACACCGCGCCCGATCCGCACCGCCTGGCACAGCACTGGGCACAGGGCGGCACGGTGGACTGGGCCGCCCTGTACGTGGCCGACCGGGCGGCGGGCGCCGCCCCGCGTACCGTCAGCCTGCCGACCTACCCGTTCGCCCGGACCCGCTGCTGGGTCGCCGAACCGCCGGGTGTTCCCGGGTACGTCGCGGCGACCGGCAATGCGTCGATCACCGCGAAGGACACGACCCCGCAGGAGCCCGTTCGGACGGTCCCCCTCTGCACCAAGGTCTGGGAACCCGCCGTCACCGGCGGCCCCGCGACGGCCGCAGTGCCGCCGGGCCCCGCGTCCGGCGGAATCGTCGTCTGCCTCACCGACCGGCGGTCGGGACGGACGGCCGAGGCGCTCGCCGCGACGCTGGGCGGCGACATTCGGATCGTGCACCCGGAGGGGACCGGCACCTTCCCGGCAGCGGAGCGGGTGACCGGCTGGATCGACCTGTGCGATCTCGAAGCCGAAGCCGAAGCCGAAGCCGAAGCCGAAGCCGAAGCCGACGGGGACTGGCGCACCCGCCTCGCCCTGCTGCAACAGCTTCTCGCCGGACGGGCGGGCCGGCCGCTGCGGATCGTGCATCTGACCCGGGGACTGGTCGACCTTCCCGGCGGCACCCCGAGCCTCGCCGGAGCCCGTACAGCTGCCTTCGTACGCGCGCTCGGCGCGGAATACCGCCCGGTCATCGCCACCACGGTGGACGTCGCAGATGCGGCCCCCGACGACATCGCCCGGTTTGTGGCCGACGAATGGCGCAGGCCCAAGGGCATCGGCGAAGTCAGCTACCGCAAGTCCGTGCGCTATGAGCCGAAACTTCGTCCGGTCTCCGTCCCGGGCACCCCGCTGCGGCCCGACCCCGCCAGGACCTATCTCGTCACCGGCGGCACCCGGGGGATCGGGGCGCGTGTCGCCCGGCACCTCGTGGACCGCGGGGCCACCCACATCGCGCTGCTCGGCACCCGGCGGCACGCGGAGGCCGACGCCACCGTGCGCGAACTCGAACGTGCCGGGGCGCGGGTGTCGCTGCACACCGGAGCGCTCACGGACCGGGCCGCGCTGCGCGCGTTCCTCGACCGGGCGCGCGCCGCAGGCGGACCCTTGGGCGGCGTCGTGCACTGTGCCGGAACGGTCGGCAGGGGCAGGCCGGCGTTCGTCCACAGGACCCAGGACGAGATCTCGGCCGTGCTCGAACCGAAGACCGACGGCCTGCAGTCGCTCGAAGAGCTCTGCCGCGACGAGCCGCTGGACTTCTTCGTCACCTTCTCCTCGATCTGCGCCTCCGTGCCCAGGCTCGCCTCCGGGATGCTCGACTACGCGGCCGCCAACGGCTTCATGGACTATTACGCCGGCTACCGCCGGAGGCTGGGACCGACGCCGCTGCGTTCGGTCGGCTGGACCATGTGGCAGGACAGCGGTTCCGGACGCGGCGGACCGAACGTGTGCGCATCCGTCGGACTCGCCGCGCTCGACGACGAATCGGCTCTGCAGGTGCTCGATCAGGTCCTCGCCCTTCCCGGCGGAACGGTCGCCGTCCCCTGCCCGCCGCTGCACGGCACCGTCGACAGGGACGCCCTGTTGCGGGTCGACACCGAACTGAAACCGGCCGCCGGACCGGCGCTCGCGCCCGTGTCCACGCCCGTGCCGGGGCCCGTGCCTGCCGCGGGAGTGCCGCGCTGGCTGTCCGGACTGTTCTCGGCCACCCTCGGTGTCCCCTTCGACGACCTGGACCCGACGACGGAGTTCGGCGACCTGGGCGTGGAGTCGGTGATGCTGGGGGAGCTCCTCGAAGGCATCGAGGACCGGGCCGGCCGTCAGCTGGAACCGGCCATGCTGCTCGACCATCCCACCCTGGAACGCCTCTCCCGCCGGCTCGCGGAACTCGGCATCACCGGACCAACGGCTACGGAGCAGGAACCGGCACACCCACAGGTCCCCGCACCGGCACCGGTGTCGGAGCCCCTGCCGTCACCGGAACGGGTCCCGGCCGCGGCGCAGCGCCCCGTACCGCAGGACTCACCGGTCCGCTCCGGTGGCGCCGGGTCTCCCGGGCCCGATGAGAGGGTCGCCGTCATCGGCATGGCATGCCGCTTCCCCGGAGCACCGGACGTGGGGGCGTTCTGGGAGAACCTCACCGCAGGACGCGACTCCATCACCGAAGTGCCCCGGTCCCGCTGGGACCCGGATCGCTATTACCGGGCGACGCCGCAACCGGGCAGGAGTCTGAGCCGGTGGGGCGGATTCCTCGACGGAGTGGAGAATTTCGACGCCGGTTACTTCGGCATGAGCGACGCCGAGGGCGCCGCGCTCGATCCCGCCATCCGGCTCTTCCTGGAGGCGGTCGCCACCGGTTTGAGCGACGCCGGGTACGAACCGCACGAACTGCGGGGCGACGAGATAGGGGTGTTCGTCGGCGGCCGCACCTCCGACTATGCGACACGTGCCGGTCTGCATCAGCAGATCCTCCAGTCCGACCAGCACTTCATCGCCGCCCATGTCGCCCACCATTTCGACTGGCACGGCCCCAACCTCGTCGTGGACAGCGCCTGTTCGTCCTCACTGGTCGCTGTGCGCCTGGCGATGCAGTCACTGCTGGCCGGCGACTGCACGACCGCGGTGGTCGGCGGGGTCGAGCTGCTGCTCGACGAGCGCCCGTACCTTGAGTTCAGCGCAGCCCGCGCGGTCTCCCCGACCGGCAGATGTCATGCCTTCGACGAGAGCGCGGACGGCTTCGTCCCCGGCGAGGGCTGTGGGGTCGTGGTACTCAAACCGCTGAGCGCCGCCCTGGCCGACGGCGACCGCATCCATGCGGTCATCGAGTCCACCGCGGTCAACAACGACGGTCAGACCATGGGCAGGACCACGCCCAACCCGGCAGCTCAGGCAGCCGTGGTCCGGCGCGCGCTGGTCAGGGCAGGGAGGACGGCCGGGGAGATCGGCCTGATCGAGGCGCACGGCACCGGCACCCTCATCGGTGACCCGCTGGAACTGCGCGCCCTCAGCGATGTGTTCAGGGAGAGCACCGACGCGACCGGGTTCTGCGCGATCGGCAGCGTCAAGTCCAACCTGGGTCATCTGCTGGCCGCCGCGGGTCTGGCCGGGCTGCTGAAGGCGGTGCTCTCCGTCGAACACGGGGTCCTGCCACCCACGCTGTTCTGCGAGAACCCCAACCCGCGCTTCGATTTCGCCCGTTCGCCGTTCTTTCCGAACACCTCGGCACGGGACTGGCCGGCCGGACGTCCACCGGTCGCGGGAGTGAGCTCCTTCGGGCTCGGCGGCACCAACGTACATCTGATCGTCGCCGCCCTGGACCCGGACCGGCACGGCACCTCGCCCGCCACCGTACGGGGGCCACTCCCACCCCCGCCGCTGCGGCCGAAGCGCCTGTGGCTGGACCGGCACCCGGTGGCCGAGGAGACGGGCCCCACGCCTGTCTCCGGATCGCTGACGCCGACGGCGACGGACACCGACGCACCGCTCGTACCGTCGCTGCTCCAACTGGACTTCATATGAGCGGCAACGGCCGGCGCGCCTGGCTGTTCACCGGTCAGGGTTCCCAGCGCAAGGGCATGGGCGCCCACTACGCCGACCTGCTGCCCGGCCACTGGGAACTGGCCGACCGGCTGCTGGGATTCTCGGTGCGGGAGGCCTGCGCGGCCGACTCCGCCGGGCGGCTGCGCGACACCCGCCATCTCCAGCCGGTCATGTTCGTCCTGAACGCTGTCGCCGGGCTGGTCCGGCTGGAGCGGGAGCCCACGCCGGACTTCCTGGCCGGGCACAGCCTTGGCGAGCTCAACGCCCTGTTCGCCGCGGGCTGCTTCGACTTCGAGACCGGCGTACGGCTGGTGCGCCGCCGGGGCGAGCTGATGGCGCGGGCCTCGGGCGGCTCCATGGTGGCGGTGGTGGGTCTGGCACCGGAGCAGATCGAGGCGCTGACCCGGGCCGACCCGGGCGACGCCGTGGAGGTGTCCAACTACAACTCGCTGGACCAGACCGTGCTGTCCTGCCCGCGCGCGGCCGTCGCCGGGCTGGTGGACCGGGTCGCCGAAGCCGGTGGCCGCGCGGTCCCGCTGAATGTGAGCGCGTCGTTCCACTCCCGCGACATGGCGGCCGCGGAGGAGGAGTTCCGCGGGTACCTCACCGGAGTCCCGCTGGACGATCCACGGATTCCGGTGCTGTCCAACGTCACCGCGCGTCCGCATCGACCCGGCACGGTCGCCGCACAGCTCAGCAGACAGATACGCCGACCGGTGCGGTGGCGCGAGTCGATGCTCCATCTGGCCGCCGAGGGCGTCCGGGAGATCACCGAGATCGGGCCCGGGAGGGTGCTGACCGGATTCTGGGATTCCGCGCTCGCCGAATCGATCCAGGCGAAGCCGCAGAGCACGCCGGAGCAGGCGCCGCCACGCGTACCCGTACCCGTACCGCCCCCACCAACCACACCGACCGCTTCCGCCTCCACGGCTCCCGCCGCTTCCCCTGCGGCCGGCCCGGCACGCGTCCTCGATCTCGCCCCGCAGGACCTGGGTTCGGCAGAGTTCCGGGAGGACCACGGGGTCCGCTGGGCCTACGCGTCCGGATCGATGTTCCGTGCCATCGCCTCCACCGCCCTGGTCGCGCGGATGGCGAGAGCCGGGCTGCTCGGCTTCTACGGCGCCGGAGGCGTCACTCTGCCCGAACTCGCCGACGCGATCGGGACGATCCGCGCCGACGCAGGGCCCGACGCCCGGTTCGGAGTGAATCTGCTGCACGACCCGGAGGACCCCGCACACGAGGCCGCGACCGTGGATCTCTGTCTCCGGCACGACATCCGCAGCGTCGAGGCAGCCGCTTATCTGCGCGTCACCGAGCCCCTGGTGCGCTTCCGCTTCAGCGGCGCGCACCGGGACCCCGACGGCACGCCGGTGGCGGTACGGCACATCGTGGCGAAGGTGTCACGTCCCGAGGTCGCCGAAGCGTTCGCCCGCCCCGCACCCGCCGCTCTGGTGGCCCGACTGGCCGCGGACGGCCGGCTGACCCGTGAGGAGGCCGAGGTCGCCGCGCTGCTTCCGGTCGCCGGGGACATCTGTGCCGAAGCGGACTCGGCCGGTCACACCGACGGGGCCGCCGCCATGACACTGATGCCTGCCATGACCCGGCTCCGGGACGAGGCCATGCGCCGGCACCGCTATCCCCGGCGCATCCGCATCGGCGCGTCCGGCGGCCTCGGCACCCCCGAGGCGCTCGCCGCCGCGTTCGTGCTCGGTGCCGACTTCGTGGTCACCGGCTCGGTCAACCAGTGCACGGTGGAGGCCGGAACGTCCGACACGGTGAAGGACATGCTCGCCGGACTCGATGTGCAGGACACCGCGTACGCACCGGCCGGCGACATGTTCGAGTACGGCTCCCGGGTACAGGTGGTGCGCAAGGGAACGCTGTTCGCGGCCCGCGGCAACAAGCTCTATCAGCTCTACCGTCAGCTCGACGGTCTCGAAGCGCTGGACGCGGGCACGCGCCGCTCCCTGGAGGAGACCTGCTTCCGGCGCCCGCTGGAAGAGGTGTGGAACCTCGTCAGGCAGCACTATGCGACGACCGGCCGCACCGACCTGGCCGTCGCCGTCGAGCGCGATGCCAAACGGCGCATGAGTGCCGTGTTCCGCTGGTACTTCGGGTACTCCACCCGGGCGGCGATGGCCGGTGACCCGTCGGAGCGGGCGAACTTCCAGGTCCACTGCGGGCCCGCCATGGGCGCGTTCAACCGGTTCGTGGCGGGGAGTGCGCTGGAGGACTGGCGACGCCGCCACGTGGACGGCGTCGCCGAAGAGCTCATGACCGGGGCCGCCGGCGTGCTGGAACGCGCGTCGTGGCGTCCAGCAGGAAGTCCCCGATCAGTTCGCTGACCTCCTGGGCCCGCTCGTGCAGCAGATAGTGGGTGGCGCCCGGCAGCCGCACATGCCGGGCGTCGGGGAAGGTCCGTACGGCATCCCGCAACCGCTCCGGGGAGGCGATGTCGTCGTACTCGCCCCCCAGCGACAGCACCGGCACCCGCAGTTCGGCGGCGCCGGCCAGTGGATCGTGCGACCACAGGTCGAGGAGCTGAGCGGCGTACCGCAGCAGGGTGGGACCGGTCGCGAACGGCGCGCGCACCTCACCGCGCAGAGCCGGGAACACCTGGCGCAGCACGGTGTCCGGATCGGTTCCGTCCTCGTCCGCCGGTGCCGCCCCGAACAGACTCATCAGCCTCCCCACCAGATAGGGCTGGGCGGCCAGCGTCGTGCACAAGAATTCGAGATCGCGTTCGTAGGGCGTGTCCAGGCCGTCACTGCGGCCCAGCTGTTTGAACGAACCATTGAGGAAGACCATCGCCCCGATCGCGCCCGGCCTGCGCCGGTACAGCTCCAGGGCGACCCGTGGACCCGTGCACCAGGCGGCGACATGACAGGACTCGATCCCCTCGTGATCCATGATCGCTTCGGCGTCGTCGGCCTGGCCCGACACGGCGGACGGCACCGGACCGGTGTCGTGGACGCCCCGCGGATCCCAGGCGATCACCCGCCGGGGCGCGAGATGGCCGATCAGGCGGTGCCACCAACGGGTGCGGTAGCCGAGGGCGTTGAGCAGCAGCAGCGGTGGGCCGACGGTTCCCGCGGTCAGATAGCTCAGCGGTGCGCCGTCCCGTGCGGTGATCACGGTGGGGGCCCGGTCGCGCAGCTCCTTGCCACGGGCCCGCACGGTGTCCCCGCGCATCCGCTGTCCCGCCCGCACGGAGCCGATGAGGCTGCTGAGCGCGGGTCCGTCCAGGGGCGCGCCGTCCACTGCCGACGCGACCGCGGGATCCCGGCGCCGTTCGACAGCGGGCCCGCCCAGCTGGTCCATGGTCGCGCCGAGCCGGTCGGCTAGCTGCCGGTCCACCGGATTCAGCTGGGCGGGGTCGTCGACCGCGGTGACGGTGATGCCGTACCCCGTGCTCAGCCGCCGGCACAGCTCGGGCACCGGCACGGGTTCGGCGGCCACCAGATTGACGTACCGGCAGTCCGGCCCGGTCCGTCCCGCGAGGGACACCAGGGCAGCGGCGACACGGTCCACGGGCAGCGCGCCGAGCGCCGCCCCGGGGTGCGCGTGCAGGCGCAGCGGTCGGTCGCGCAGATATCCGGGTGCGCGCTCGTCGAGTTCTTCGCGCACCGCTTCCAGGGTCGTCAGCAGGTGCAGCAGACCGCCGTCGCGGTCGTCCGGCGGGGCGCCGGGCCGGTCGGCCGCCGGATCGGTGCGCACGATATGGGCGACTATCCCCAACTCGGCACACCGGGAGGCCACTTCGTCCTCCCTCGGTTGCCCCGGCCAAGGCCCCTCGGGCAGCGGCTGCGGATGGTTCCGCGCCTGCACCGGCCGGGCCGGACCGACATGGCCGAAGCTGCGGGCATCGAGATCCGGCAGGAGCGACAGCAGCGTGCGGGTGAGCGCGGCGTCCTGCGCGTCCCCCCGCTCACGGTCGGGGTCGCAGCCGGTCGCCAGACACCAGACCTCGTCCGCGGACACATCCGTGCCGCCGTCGTGCGGCTCGGGCACGAACATCCCGTCCGGGGCCTTCACCAGCGGCACATGGACCAACCGGGTCCTTGCGTCCCTCCGTTCGCGCGGCGGAAGCCGGGCCAGCACCCGGTCGACCAGATGGCATTCGGCGCTGAGCAGAATCACCTTCGCCGTGGTCGCCGAGAGATAGCGGGCGGCGAGAGCAGTGGCCAGCGACCGCGGGCGGCCGGCGATGAGAACAGGTCCGCGCATAGGCGTCTCACTTGTCGTCCGGGCGGGTGGGACGCCCATCGTGCGCGGCGGCCTCCGCAGCGCACCGCACACATTTGAGCACCGTACGTACCGGCCGTCCGCTTAGCATCGCCCCACTCGCAGGGCGACCACGGGAGAGCAACGTGTGGGACGTGACATTCGAGAAGGTGCTCAGGGCCTCGCTGCGCGGACTGCCCGATCAGGTGGACCTGGAGGCGGACGCGCTGCTGACCCGATTCGGACTCGACTCCCTCGCGACGGTCGGGCTGATCGCCGCACTGGAGGAGGCGTACGCCGTGGTCATCCCCGACGAGGCGGTGAACCCGATGAACTTCCGCACGCCGAGAACGATCTGGACGGTGCTCTCGGCCGCCCGCGGCGAACCGACGGAGGCTGCCGGATGAGCCCCGGCGGTCTGCACACCTCGTTTCTCGACGGCCTGGCGCGCAACCCGCACGGGCCCGCCCTGGCCATCCACGGCCGCGAGTGGACCTACACCGAACTGCACACGCTGGCCGGGCGGTACACCGACCGGCTCATCGCGGACGCCGGACGTCCCCCGCGCCGGGTCGGGATACTCGCGGCCAAGAGCATCGAGGCGTACGCCGGCCTGCTGGGCGCGCTCTACGCGGGCGCCGCCTACGTACCGCTGGGCCCCGAGGTGCCGCTCGCCCGCAATGTCGCCGTCGCGCGGTCCGCGGGGGTGGACGCCCTGATCACCGACGCGTCGGGCGCCGAGCAGGCCGCATGCCTGCAGGACGTCGTACGCGACGCACGCGAGCGGGCCGGTGACGACGGGGGAGAGGCGGGCGCGGGAAGCCGAGCGGAGGACGGCGACGGGCCGGCGTACGTCCTGTTCACCTCGGGATCCACCGGTGTGCCGAAGGGCGTACCCGTCTCGCACGCCAATGTCGGCGCCTTTCTGCGGGCCGCCGGGCGGCGCTACGACTTCGACGAACGGGACCGGTTCAGCCAGATCTACGAACTCACCTTCGACCTCGCCGTGTTCGACCTCTTCATGGCGTGGTCGGTCGGCGCGTGCGTCTGTTCGATGACCCGGCTGCACGCCCTCGACCCGGTCCGCGCGGCCCGCCGGAACGGGCTGACCGTCTGGCACACCACCCCCAGCCTGGTGGGCGCCGTCCAGTCCAGGAACGGTCTGCCCGCGGGTGGCCTCGACGGGCTGCGGCACAGCATCTTCTGCGGCGAGGCGCTGCCCGCCGCAACCGCACGCGCCTGGCACCGCGCGGCTCCCGCCTCGATGATCCACAACATCTACGGGCCGACGGAGCTGACCATCGCCTGCACCGCCCACACGTGGGATCCGGAACGTGACCCCACCGACACCGGCACGGTGCCGATCGGTGTGCCGCACGAGGGCCTGGACGTGTTGCTGCTCGGCGAGGACGGGGAGATCCGCCAGGACGTGGGGGAGCTGTGCGTGACCGGCGACCAGATGTTCGCGGGCTATCTCGACCCGGCCGCCGATACGGGCCGGTTCCTGGAGCACGACGGGCGCCGCTGGTACCGCACCGGCGACCGGGTCAGGCACGAGCGCGACGTCGGGCTCGTCCATCTGGGCCGCACCGACCAGCAGATCAAGATCCGTGGCTACCGGGTCGAGCTCGGCGAGATCGAGAGCGCCGTACGAAGGATCACCGGGCAGGACGCCACGGCGCTCGTTCTCGGTGAACCCGCCGCGGAAATAGCGGTGTTCGTGTTCGGTGACACGCCCGTCGACCTCCCGGCGCTGGCGAAACGACTGGCCGGCGATCTGCCCGGCTACATGGTGCCAGGCCACCTCTGGCCGTTGCCGAAGGCCCCCCTGAACAGGCACGGAAAGATCGACCGCGGAAGCCTGCGGGCCGCAGCGGCACAGCGGCTGGACCGCCCGGCCGGTGAGTGAACCACCTAGGGAAGGACTGGCGGACATGGCTCAGCGGACGATCAACTGCGACCTTCACCTCGCGCCGGACGACTTCATCATGCGCGACCACCGGGTGCACGGGGTGTCCGTACTGCCGGGTGCGGCATTCCTCGACATCGTCCACCGGATCATCGAGGCCCAGGGCTTCGACGGCGCCGGCTGCGAACTGCGCGACATCGTCTTCGCCGAGGCCGTGGCCACGGACCCGGGGACCGGCCGGGACATCCGGGTGACCCTGACCGAGCGGACCGACGGCGACTGGGACGTCACCGCCCGCAGCCGGGCGGCCGTGCCGGACGACCCGCCGCCCTGGCGGGACAACTTCTCCGGCCGCCTCACCTGGACCACCGCGGGACCGGCTCCCGCAGTGGACCTCGACGCCCTGCGGGCGGGGGCCGTGAAACAGCGTGATCTTGCCGAACTGTACGCCCAGGCACGGGCCGAGCGGATCCAGCACGGTCCGGCGATGACCTGCTCGGGCGCCATGTGGGAAGGGCCCGGCTATCTGCTGGCGGAGCTCAACCTGTCGCCGCGCTCGCAGGATCTCGAGGACGGTTTCCACCTCCATCCGGCCAAGCTGGACGCCGCCACACTCGTCGCGTTCGGGATGACCGGTTCCACGGGCGATCCGTTCATCCCGATGTTCATCGAGCGGTTCCGGGCGAACCGTCGGCTGCGCGGCCGGTGTTACGCGTATCTGCCCGCCCCCGAAACGGCTGCCGCATCCGGCCAGCTGGTCACCAGCGACTGTCTGATCCTTGACGAACAGGGTTACCCGGTGGCCGAGTTCACCGGGCTCACCTGCAAGCGGATCAGGTTTCCGGAACAGGTGACGGCGCTCGTCGCCGCTCCTGCTCCCGCTTCCGTGCACGCGGCTGCAGGGCATCCGGCCGACGCCCCCGCCACCGAGCCGACCGACCCGGCCGGGGAGGAGCCGCCGGCGGCCCGTGCCGAGGACGGCCATGTCGTGCTGCTGCGGCGTCTGGTGGCCGGTGCGCTCGGCGTGACGGCCGACGAGGTCGACACACGCACCGGCTTCTACACACTGGGCCTCGACTCGGTCGCGCTGCTGAAGCTCGGCCAGGATCTGGAACAGCTCATCGGGGAACGGCTCTACCCCACCCTGCTGTTCGAGTACGGGACGGTGGACGAACTCGCCCGGCATCTGGCGCAGACCCACCCGCAGCTCCCGGCCGCCACGGGACCCACAGGCCCGGCACCCGCCCCTGCCGCCGCGTCGCCCGCAACACCCACCGCCGCAGTGACCGCCGAACCGGCCGGGACCGCGGCGACCGCTCCCGGTACGCCGCGGCCCGCCGTCGTGGCCTGTCGCCCTGTCTGGCACCCGATGGATCCCGGCCCGGGTCCGGACCAGGAACCGGCCGGGGACGTACTGCTGCTGGGGGCAGCCCCCGAACTCGCCGCCGGACTGCGGGCCCGGATGCCCGCCGGGCGGCGGCTGATCGTCGTCGGGACAGGCCCCGGCTTCGCGGCGGACGGCCCGGACTCCTACCGCCTCGACCCGCGCAGCCGCGACCAGTGGACCACTCTCCTGGACCGGCTGGCCGACGAAGGCACCGACACCGCGGCGTTCATCCAGATGCTGCCGGACGACCCGGCGCGGGGGGACCGCGACGCGTTCGACACCGTGCGCGCGCTCGCCGCCGCCCTCGCCTCGCGGCCGCTGCCCGCCCCGGTCGGAGTGCACCAGATCTACCGTTCGGGACACGGCACCCCGCCGCCGCAGTACGGGGCCCTGGCCGCCCTGTGCCGCACACTCACCGCCGAGGTCCCCCGAGTACGCTGTCGCGCCGTCGAACTGGACCTGCCCGCAGGGGCGGAGGACCTGCTCACGGTCGCGGCGGGCGGCATCTCAGGACCGCACGAGCCGCACCTGCGTTACGCGGCGGGCAGCCCGTACGTGCTGCGTCACACCCGCGTCGCGCTCCCCGCGCACGCGGATCCGCCGGGCCCGGCGTCATCCGTCTATCTGATCACCGGCGCGGGCGGGGGGATTGCCACGCTCCTGGCCGAGCGGCTGGCCCGCGAACCCGGCGTCGGGCTGCTCCTCCTCGGGCGCCGCCCCGCGGACCCCGGTCTGCGCCACCGGATCGACGGCTGGGAGCGACTGGGCGCCCGCGTGCACCACGTCCGGGCCGATCTGGCACGGGAGGACGAGGTGCGTGCCGCGGTCGCCGAGGGAATCGCCCGGTTCGGCCGTATCGACCGGGTCCTGCACTGTGCCGGGGCTGCCGACGACGGGGTGTTCTTCCGTGAGGAAGCGGGACGCACCGACCGGGTGCTCGCCCCCAAGACCGCCGGCCTGCTGGCCCTGGACGCGGCCACCGAGGACCTCGAACTGGACTGGTTCGTCACGTTCTCCTCCCTCGCATCCGTGGTGCCGAGCCCGGGGCAGAGCACCTATGCGTACGCCAACTCCTTCATGGACCACTTCGCGAACCGACGCACCGGCCGGACCCTGTCCGTGGCCTGGCCGCACTGGGCCGACGGCGGGATGAGCGTGCCCCCGGAGGCCATCGAGAGCGCCCGGGGGGAGCTCGGTCTGTCCCCGATGCCGGCGGCCGACGGACTGCGGACACTGTGGTCCGCACTGGCCACCGGCGAACGCAGGATCGTGGTCGGCCACGGCGAGCCGGAACGCATCGACACGGCGCTGCACCTCGTGGAGCACACGGAGCCCGGCGGCCGCACACGGCCGCAGGCCCGTCCGACAATCCGTGACCGGGCGGAGCCCAAGGACGCCGGTCGGCCCGTCGAGGGCGCGGACCCGGACGCGGCGACGGACGAGATCGCCGTCATCGGCGTCGCCGGGCGCTATCCGCAGGCCGACAGCCTCGACGCCTTCTGGGACAACCTCCGCTCCGGACGTGACTCCGTCACCGAGATCCCTGTCGACCGCTGGGACAACGAGGCCCTCTACGACCCGGAGAAGGGACGCCCCGGGCGCACCTACGGACGTTGGGGCGGCTTCCTCAGCAGCATCGACCGTTTCGATCCGGCGTTCTTCGGCATCTCGCGCAAGGAAGCCGAATGGATGGATCCGCAGGAACGGCTGTTCCTCACCACCGCCTGGCACACCCTGGAGGACGCCGGATACCCGCCCGACGCCCTGCGCGACGAGACCGTCGGTGTCTTCCTCGGCATCATGTGGAACCACTACCAGCTGGTCACCGGCGGCGTCGGCGGTGTCGCACCGACCGCGCTGCACTCCTCCGCCGCCAATCGGGTCTCCTTCGCCCTCGACCTGAGCGGTCCGAGCATCGCGCTCGACACCGCGTGTTCGTCCTCGCTGACCGCCCTGCACCTCGCGGTCGAGAGCATCCGGCGCGGTGAGTCGACCCTGGCCCTCGCCGGCGGCGTCAACGTCATGGTCCATCCGCAGAAGTACCTCCAACTCGCCCAGGGACGCTGGCTCTCCGAGGACGGCCGCTGTCGCAGCTTCGGTGAGGGCGGCACCGGGTACGTCCCGGGCGAAGGGGTCGGCGCGGTGCTGCTGAAACCGCTGTCCCGCGCCCGTGCCGACGGCGACCACATCCACGCCGTCATCAAGGGAACCGGTGTCAACCACAGCGGCCGGACGAGCGGCTTCACCGTGCCCAGCCCGGCGGGCCAGGCGGAGCTGATCCGTCACTCCCTCGCGTCCAGCGGCATCGACCCGGCCACGGTCGGCTATGTGGAGGCACACGGCACCGGGACCTCGCTCGGGGACCCGATCGAGATCGAGGGGCTGGGCCGGGGATTCGGCGACCGGGCGCCCGCGCACTGCCCGATCGGCTCGGTGAAGTCGAACATCGGGCATCTGGAGAGCGCGGCGGGAATCGCCGCCCTCACCAAGGTCCTCCTCCAGCTCAAACACCGCACACTGGTGCCTTCGCTGCACGCCGGAACGCTCAACCCGCAGATCGACTTCGACGGTTCACCCTTCCGCGTCCAGCGCACCACCACCGACTGGCCGGTTCCCGACGGCACCCCCCGTCGGGCCGTGATCAGCGCCTTCGGCGCCGGTGGAGCCAACGCCCATGCCGTCGTCGAGGAATATCTGCCCACCCCCCGCGCCGCCGTCCCGGCCGGCCCGCAGCGGGTGACACTGTCGGCCCGCACCGAGGACGCGTTGCTCGACCAGGTGCGGGCGCTCGACAGCCATCTCGCCTCCCTCGACCTCGCCGGCACCGATCAAGGCCGCTATCTCGCCGATCTCGCCCACACCCTTCGCGTCGGCAGGGCATCGATGGTGCGCCGCGCGTCGGTCGTGGTGGACAGCCTCGCGGAACTCCGCCGCGCCCTGGCCGGGATCCTGGACGGGGAGGACCGGGAGGCGCGGGAGACCGCAGAGGCCCCAGGAACGCCGGGGGAACGCGGCGACGTACGGAGGATCCCGCTGCCCGGCTATCCGTTCCAGGAGGAACGCTGCTGGCTCGGCGCCTGGGAACGCGCGCACGACCCGTCCCGGCAGGACGCCGCGGCGGCCATCGCACCGCCCGCGGCGGCCGCGCCCCGCACGGCTCCCGACCGGCCGGCCGGGGACGGCGGCGTGGAACTGCGGGTGCTCGACCACGGCGTCGGCCTGGTCGTGCTCGGCGCGCCGATGTTCACCGACCGGTTACTGCGTGAACTGGCCGACGCCTTCGCGGAGATCGACACACGCGACGACATCCGCGCTGTCGTGATCACCGGCAGCAACACCATCTTCAGCATGGGCGCCACCCCCGAGGCCCTGGAGGAACTGGCCCGGGGCGAGGGCAGCTTCACCGACGAGCCCGTGGTCTACGGGGCTCTCACGGGCTGTCGCAAGCCGGTCGTCGCCGCACTCCAAGGACATGCGTCGGGCGGCGGCTTCACCTTCGGCATGTACGGCGACGTCGTCCTGCTGAGCGCGGACAGCTCCTACAGCGCCAACTTCCTGAAGTACGGCTTCACGCCCGGCATGGGCGCCACCTACATCCTGGAACACCGGCTCGGCCGGACGCTCGCCCACGAAATGCTGCTGACCGGGCGCTCCTACCCCGGCGCCGAACTGAGCAGACGCGGTGCGGGAGTCACCGTGCTGCCCTCCGCGCAGGTGCTGCCCGCCGCGCTCGACCTGGCCCGCTCCATCGCCGGGCATCCGGCGGTCGCGTCCGGTGCGCTCAAGGCGGAGTTCGCCGGTCGCGTACGGGCCGAGCTGCCCGGGATCATCGACCGTGAGGTACGCATGCACCGGGACGTACTCGGCGAGGAGTCCCTGGACCGTATCCACGCCCGGCACCACACCCGTGAGGAATCCGGCGCAGCACCCGTCGCCCCCGAACCGCGTCGCGCCGACCCGCCGGCCGCCGACCGCCTTCCGCAGGCCCCGGAACCGGTCGACTCCGCCGAGGTGGAACAGGCGGTGCGCGAGGCGCTCGGCGCGCTGCTGTACCTCGAGCCGAAGGAGCTCGACACCTCCCTGACGTTCAACGAGATGGGCCTGGACTCGGTCGGCGCGGTGGAGGTGGTCAGAGACCTCAACCAGCGCTACGGGCTCGACCTGGATTCCGTCGCCGTCTACGACCACCCCACCGTGCCCGACCTCACCGGTCTGGTGGCCACGGCGCTCGACGAGCAGCGTTCCCTGCATGCCGCGGCGACCGCTCCCACGGCCCCCCAGCAACCCGCAACGGCCCCGTCGGCGGCACCGACCGCCGACCTGTTGCCGCCGCGCGAACTCCCCGACCCGCGGCCGGACACCCGGCCCCCGGCGCCGCGTCGGCTGCCGCCGGAGGCGGACCCGCCCGCGCCGGCTCCGACAGCGGGCCCGTCCGGCCCGCTCGTCACCCTGGCGCCGCTCGGGCGCGGCATCCGGGAACCCGAAGGCGACCCGCCCGCGCCCGCCGCAGCCTCGGCCGGCCCCGAAGCTTCCGCCCACCCCGCACCCGCCCCGGCCCCTGACGGCCGTATCCCGCAAGGTCACGCTTCCGACGGCCGCACGGTCACCGACCGCACGTCCGATGGCCGCACGGTCACCGACCGCACGTCCGATGGCCGCACCGTCGCCGACGGCGCCCCCGGCGGGCACACCCCCGCCGACCACTCGGAGCCGACCGGATCCCCGGAGGCCACGGAGCAGACCGGGTCCTCCGACATCGCCGTCATCGGCATGTCCGGGCGCTTCCCCGGCGCCGACGACCTCGACGCCTTCTGGCACAACCTCGCCGGCGGGCGCAGTGACATCGGTGAGATTCCCGCCGAACGATTCGACTGCGAACCGGACTTCGACGCCCGCCGGGGCGTCGAGGGCAAGACATACAGCCGGTGGGCCGCCATGCTCGCCCGGGTCGAGGAGTTCGACCCGGCGTTCTTCCACCTGTCACCGCTCGAGGCTCGCGCCATGGACCCACAGCAGCGGCTCTTCCTCCAGGAGTCCTACCGCGCCCTCGAAGACGCCGGGTATGCGGGCGACGGCGGGGAACGGGCCTTCGGTGTGTTCGCCGGGTGTGCGACGAACGACTACACCCAACTGCTCACCGACAGCGGGTCCCGGGACTCGGGACAGGCGTTCCTGGGCAATGCCCCGTCCATCCTCGCCGCCAGGATCGCGTACTTCCTGAACCTCACCGGCCCCACCCTGGCCATCGACACCGCCTGCTCGTCCTCCCTGGTGGCGGTCCACCTCGCCTGCGAGAGCATCCGGCGCGGCGAGTGCACGGCGGCACTGGCCGGCGGGGTCGCCGTCATGGTCACCCCCGAACTGCTGATCCGCACCAGCCAGACCGGCATGCTCTCGCCGACCGGTCGCTCCGCGCCGTTCGATGCCGACGCCGACGGCATCGTCCTCGGCGAAGGGGTCGGGGTGGTCGTACTGAAACGCCTCGACGCGGCGCTCGCCGACGGCGACCAGGTGCATGCCGTGATCCGCGCCGGCGGCATCAACGGGGACGGCAAGACCAACGGCATCACCGCCCCCAGCGCCGCTTCGCAGGCAGCACTGATCCGCTCGGTGCTGCGTCGGGCCGGACTCGGCGCGGAGGACATCGGTTACGTCGAGGCGCACGGCACGGGTACACCGCTCGGCGACCCGATCGAGGTCAAAGCCCTGACGGAGGCGTTCCGTGCGGACACCGACCGGACCGGATTCTGCGGACTGGGCTCGGTGAAGGCGAACATCGGACACACCACGACGGCGGCCGGCATCGCCTCGCTGCTGAAGGTGCTGCTGTCCCTGCGGCACCGCCGGCTCGCCCCCATGCCCGGCTTCGGCCGCCCCAACGACAAGATCGACTTCGCGGGCAGTCCTTTCGTCCCGGTCACCGAGCCGACCGACTGGGAGCCTTCCGCCCGCGGTGAACGGATCGCCGCGGTCAGCAGTTTCGGCTTCAGCGGCACCAACAGCCACCTCCTGGTCGCCGAAGCCCCGGCCCGGCTGCCCGCACCGCGGCCGCACACCGCGGAACGCGTCGTCATCCCCGTCTCGGCCCGCACCGACGCCGCTCTGGACGTGAGCCTGTCCCGCCTGGCCACGCACCTCGACACCGCTCCCGACGTCGGGCTGCCCGACCTCGCCCGCACCCTGTCCACCGGACGCAGACATCTGCGGGCGCGGGCGGTGTTCACCGTCGACAGCGTGGACCGGCTGCGCCACGCGCTGCGCCTCGCGGCCTCGGGCGCAGCCGGTCCCGACCATCTGCGCGGCATGGCTCCGGCCGACCCCGCAGAGCCGTCCGGCACGCTGCCCGGTGACGCCTCGCCCGACCGGATCGCCGCCTCGTACCTGCGGGGCGAACGGATCGACTGGGAGGCACTGCACGCCCGGCCCGGAACCCGCACGATCGCCCTGCCGACCTACCCGTTCGCCCGTGAACGCCACTGGCCGGACCGTCCGCACAGTGACCCGCGGGACACCCGCACGCCCTCCTGGCGCATCGGCCCCGACGACCCCCTGGTCGACGGCCACCGGGTGTCCGGACACCCGGTCCTGCCGGGGGCGGCGGCCATCGCCATGGCCGTCGCGGCAGCGGACCTGGGACCGCTGCGGCTGAGCTCCGTACGGTGGCTGCGGCCCTGCCGGATCTCCGCCCCGCGCGCACTCCACGTCTCCCTCGCCCCGGCGGATCCGCCGGCGCGCCGGTTCACCCTCCACGACGGATCGGGTACGGAGTACGCCACCTGCCTGGCCGAGCCCCTGCCCGCCGGCACCCCTGCGGAACACCTCGACATCGACGCGGCGGCGCGCCGCTGCGACCGCTCGGTGGACGCCGCCCGGCTGTACGCGGACTTCGCCGCAGCCGGCGTCGGCTACGGCCCGCGTTACCGTCTGCTCGACGGCGTCCGTTTCGGCACGGACGAGGCCGTCGCCACCCTCGACCCGGCACCCGCCGGCCCGGCGGGCCCCTATCCGCTGCACCCCGCCGTGCTGGACGCCGCCCTGCAGACGGCCGCCGTGCTGCTGCCGGGAGACCGGCCCGCGGTGCCCTTCTCCGCGCAGGAGGTGTGGGTCAACGGCCCCCTTCCCGCCGGGCCGCTGACGGTGCATGCCCTGCGGGAGCGGCACGGATTCACCGTACGGCTGGCGGATGCCCGGGGGACCGTACACCTGAAGGTGACGGGCTTCTCCCTCCGGCCCATCGCAGCGCCGGCCGCCGACCCGCTGGACGGCATGATCCACATCCCGCGATGGCAGCCCGAACCGCTCCCGGACAGCGTGACGCCGACCGGTGCCGACCGCACAGCCGTGCTCCACCTGGGCGGACCGGACGAACTCTCCCGCGCGCTGGTGGCACGCTGCCCCGGCCGGGACACCGTGCTGCTGAGGGCCGACGCGGACGGCGTCCCCTCCCTCCCAGGGCCGGAGGAGTGCGAGGCCCTGTATGTGGTGGCCTGTCAGGAACCCGACGAGGGCATGGCCCCGACCGTGCTGAACGCCCTCACCGCCCTCACCGCCTCCCGGCAGGCACACCGCCCCCTCCGGCTCACCCTGGTGGTGGCGGGTGAGGACGACACGGACCCGGCGGCCCGGCTCCCGCACGCCGCCGAGGCCCAGGGCCTCTGCCGGGCGGTGGCGGCCGAGTACCCGCACTGGTCGGTGCGGTGCCTGGACATCGGCACCTGCGCGGACGACCCGGCCGAACTGGCCCGGCGGATCCTCGCCGAACCGGGCGAGGACCGGCTCGTCGCCCTGCGCGGCACCGAGCGCTATGTGCAGCGGCTCGTCCCGGCCGACCTGACGGCCGAGACCACCGACCCCTACCGGGACGGCGGCGTGTACGTGGTCGCGGGAGGCACCGGTGGTATCGGCCGCCAACTGTGCCGCCATCTCGCGGCGACCCGCCGGGCCCGCCTGGCGGTGGTCGGCAGACGCCCGGCCGATGACCCGGCGGTCCGTGCACTCCTGGACGAGGTGACCGCACTCGGCGGCCGGGCGCGCTACTTCAGTGCCGACCTGGCCGACGTGGCGGCACTGAGGTCCGCCGTGGCGGCGGTGCGCGCGGCATGGGGCCCGGTCCACGGCGCCTTCCACAGCGCGCTGGTGCTCCGCGACCGCACGGTGGCCAACCTGGACCGGCCCATCCTCGACGAGGTCCGTCGCCCCAAGACCGACGGTGCCCGCAATCTGTACGAGGCGCTGAGCGACCAGCCCCTCGACTTCCTCCTCTACTTCTCCTCCGCGGTCTCCTTCACCGACAGCGCGGGCCAGGCCAACTACGCGGCGGCGAGCATGTTCGAGGACGCCTACGCCACCCGGCTGCGCCGCCTCGGGCACCCCGTCTCGGTCATCAACTGGGGGTACTGGGGCGGCGTCGGAGTGGTCGCCGACGAACGCTATGCCCGCCGCCTTGCCACGCTCGGCATCGGATCCATCGAACCCTCCGAAGGGCTCGCCGCCGTGTCCCGGATTCTGTCGTCCGGACTGCCCCAGGCCCTGGTGCTGCGGGCGGAACCACAGGGGCTCGCCCAGTTCGGCATCGGCACCCCCGCGCCCACCGCCCGTCCCGCCACGGCCACACGCCCCCCGGCCGGACCCGGCATCGGCACCGACCCACGACTGGACGGCGCACGGGCCGCCTTCACCGCTCTGGACGCCCTGGCCCGCGATCTGGTCCGCCATGCCATGGCGGGCTTCGGCGGCCTGGACCGGGTGGGCCGGCACACACCCCTGGCCGACCTGATGGCCCTCACCACCGGCACACCGCACCACCGACGGCTGCTGCGCGCCGTCCTGGAGATGCTGGCCCGCTCAGGCGCCCTGCTCATCGACAACGACGATGTCGTGCCGCTGCGCACCGAGGAACCAGTCGTCCCCGACGTGACCGGTCTGCTGACCGCACACCCGGAGATGGCCCCGCACGTCAAGCTGCTGCGGACCTGCGCTGACGCCCTCCCCGACGTACTCACCGGCAGTCGCGCGCACCTCGAGGTGCTCTTCCCGCACGGCAGCGTCTCCCTCGTCGAGGACGTCTATCGGGGCCAGCCGATCGCGGACCATGTCAACGGGCTGCTCGCCGCCCGGGTCGCCGACGCCGTGCGGACCGGAGCGGGCCGCCCCGCGCGGGTCCTGGAGATCGGTGCGGGTACCGGCGGCAGCAGCGCGGCGGTGCTGGCCGCGTGCGCCGCGACCGGGCAGGACTACGCGTACTGCTACACCGACATCTCCCCGGCCTTCCTGCGCCACGGCGAAGCGGAATTCGGCACCCGGGACGGCCATGTCTCCTTCCGGCCGCTCGACATCGGCCGGGACCCGGCGGAACAGGGATTCGAACCGGGTGGCCACGACGTCGTCCTCGCCACCAACGTCCTGCACGCCACCGCCGACATCGCCACCACCCTGCGGCACGCCGCGTCCCTGCTGCGCCCCGGCGGACTGCTGCTGATCAACGAGGTGACCCGCGCCTCCGACTACCTGACCGTCACCTTCGGTCTCACCCCTGACTGGTGGGCGGCCGAGGACGAGCAGCGCAGACTGCCCGGCGCACCGCTGCTCAGCCCCGGCCAGTGGCGCGACGCCCTGACGGAGGCCGGTCTGCGCCAGGTGCGGGCCGAAGGCGCCCCCGGCGTCCCGGCCGCTGACCTGGAGCAGTGCCTGATCATCGCCGAACGGCCGCCCACGACCCCCGCTCCCGCGACGCCCGACATCCAGGCGCCCGCGGCCTCGGCACCCGAGATGCTGGCGCCCGAGACCCCGGCCCCCGGCCTCGCGGACCGAGCGGTCACCACCGCGACCACGCCCGACTACGTACGAAAGGTCTTCGCCGAGGTGCTCGGCTCCCGGCCGGAGGACCTCGACGACCGGGCCACGTTCGAGACCTTCGGGATCGACTCCCTGGTCACCCTGCGCATCGTCGACCGGTTCGCGCAGGACCTCGGCGAACTGCCCGCGACCCTGCTGTTCGAGAACCTCACCATCGAGCAGCTCGCCACCCACCTCGAACGCGAACACGCGGACCGTCTCGGAGTGGTCCTCCGGGCCTCGGCACCGCAGCAGCCCGCGCCGGCGCCACTGCCCGCATTCCCGCCCGCGCCCGAAGACACCGCCGCCCGCGACGGCGATATCGCCGTGATCGGCGTCTGCGGACGCTACCCCGGCGCCCCCGACCTGCGGAGCTTGTGGCAGAACCTGGCCTCGGGAACCACCAGCGTCACCGACGTGCCGGCGGACCGCTGGGACTGGCGCACCCACTTCGATGCGCGGCGTGGCACCCCGCAGCACACCTACGGCCGCTGGGGCGGCTTCCTGGAGGACGTCGACCGCTTCGACCCCGCCTTCTTCGGCATCCTTGCCCGGGACGCCGCGGCGATCGACCCGCAGGAGCGGCTCTTCCTGGAGACCGTCTGGAATCTGCTGGAAGAGACCGGCCACCTGGGCACCCACACCCGGGTACCCCGCACCGGGGTGTTCGCCGGCCTGATGTACGGCACCTACGGGCAGCTCGGCGCCACCCTCTGGAACGAGGGCCGGCTCAGCGGCGCCCACTCCTCCTACTGGTCGGTGGCCAACCGGGTCTCGTACTTCTTCGACTTCACCGGACCCAGCATGGCGGTCGACTCCGCCTGCTCCTCCTCCCTCACCGCCGTCCACCTGGCATGCGAGAGCCTGCGGCGCGGCGAATGCGAGACCGCGATCGCCGGTGGGGTCAACCTGATCCTGCACCCGTCCCACCATGTGTCGCTGTCGGGACTGAACATGCTGTCCGCCGACGGCGCCACCAAGGTCTTCGACGAACGGGCGGACGGATTCGTACCGGGCGAGGGCGTCGGCGCCGTCCTGCTCAAGCCCCTGCACAGGGCCATGGCGGACGGTGACGACATCTGGGCGGTGCTCAAGGGAGGGTCCGTCAACGCGGGTGGAAAGACCGGCGGTTACACCGTCCCGAACCCGAACGCCCAGGCGGCGCTGATCACCGACGCGCTGCGCCGGGCCGACGTCGAGCCGGGCACCGTCTCGTACATCGAGGCGCACGGCACCGGCACCGAACTCGGCGACCCGATCGAATTCGCCGCCCTCGCCCGCGCCTTCGCGGAGTCGGGTGCCGTGCCCGGACGCTGCGGCGTCAGCTCGGTCAAGGCCAACATCGGTCATTTGGAGGGGGCCGCGGGCATCGCGGGCCTGACAAAGACGCTGCTGCAACTGCGGCACCGCAAGCTCGCACCGTGCGCGTCCCTGGACATCGTCAATCCGAGGATCAGCTTGGCGGGCACCCCGTTCTTCCTGCCCCGCACGCTGACCGACTGGGAGCCGACGGCACCGGGGACCCCTCTTCGCGCCGGGATCAGCTCGTTCGGCGCGGGGGGCGCCAATGTGCATCTGGTGCTCGAGGAACCTCCGGCACCCCCTTCCCTCCCGGCCCCGACCGTCCCCGTCGGCGAACAGCTCTTCCTGCTGTCGGCCCGTACGCCGGGGCAGTTGGCCACCCACGCGGCCCGGATCGCCGATTTCCTGACCGGGCCAGGCACGGACGTGCGACTCGACGCCCTGTGCTGGACCAGCCAGACCGGACGCCGGGACATGGCCGAACGCGTCGCCGTACTGGCGGCGGACGTGCCGGAACTCGCCGCGCGGCTTGCCGCGTTCGCCCACGGTGAGGACGCTCCGGGTCTGGTCCGCGCGTCCGCGGGCCCGTCGGCCGCGCCGCCGGCCGGCACCCGCGATCTCACCGTGCTGGCCGGACACTGGGCGTGCGGCGGCCGACCGGACTGGCGCGAACTGTGGCCCGAACCGCCGGGCCGGATCCCCTACCCGACCTACCCGTTCGAACGCACCCGGCACTGGACGGACACCCCGACGACCTCCCCGACCCTCACTCCCGCTCCGGCCCCCACACCGTCCGACGCGGCCACGACCGAACAGGTCGGGATGCCGTCCGCCGGAACCCCATCGGGTACGACGCAGTACCTGGTGCCCGAGTGGCGCCCGGAGCACCTGACCGGCACTCCCCGCGCGCCCGGCCGGGTACTGGTGCTCGGCGCCGGCGCCGGAGCGTCGGAGACCGTGGCAGCGGTGGAGGCCGCGATCCGCGAAGCCGGTGGCACGTGCCCGATCTCCGGCCCGGGGGAAAGCGCCGAGGAACGGAGCGCCTGGGCGCGGGCCCTCGCCGCCGAGGAGCAGCTGCCCGACGGCCTGGTGTATGTCGCCGGCCCCGGAACTCTGCCCGAGCAACTCGACGCCGGACTGCACACCGTCCTGTCCCTGACCGCTGCGGTAATGGCCGCCGGTTCGGGCCGGCGGCTGCGGGTCGTGTTCGGCCACACGCAGCCCACTCCCGCCTACGCGGCGGTGTCCGGCGCACTGGCCGCACTGGCCCTGGAACACGGCGGGCTGCGGGCGACCCGGCTGTACGCGGGCGACGAGCCCGCCACGGCGGCCGACCGGATCGTCGCGGAACTCCTCCGTGAACCCGCCGGGTCCGCCGACACGGTCACCTACGAGCACGGCGAGCGGCGTCGGCTGCACATGGCGGAGCGGGTCCCCGCCGACGGCCCGGGACTGCACCCGGCCGGAACGTATCTGATCACCGGTGGCGCGGGCGAACTCGGTCTGCGCTTCGCCGCATACGTGGCACAGTGGCCGGTCACCGTCGTGCTGGCCGGCCGAAGCGCGCTCGACCCGGAACGGACCGCCCGGCTCGCCGCACTCGCGGGGCCGGGAGCGCGTATCCACTACCACCGCGCGGACGTGACATCCCGCCATGAGGTCGACGAGCTGATCGGCACGGTCAGGAGGCTGTACGGTCCCCTGCGCGGCGTCCTGCACGCCGCCGGGATCACCAGGGACCGCAGGGCCGCGGAGAAGTCGCGGGCGGAGATCGCGGAGGTCGTCGCGCCCAAGGTGTACGGAGCCGTGCATCTCGACGAGGCCACCCGGGACGAACCCCTCGACCATTTCGTCCTGTTCTCCTCGGTGGCCGGTGTGTCCGGCAATCTGGGGCAGGCGGACTACGCGTTCGCCAACGCCTATCTCGACGCCTTCGCGGAGGAACGCGAGGGGCGCCGCAGGGCAGGTGAGCGGCCGGGCCGGACCCTGGCGATCGGCTGGCCGCTCTGGGACGGCGGAGGCATGAGCGTGGACGCCGCGACCCGACGCCTCTTCGAGCGTCTGTGGGGGATGGTCCCGATGCCTCCGGAGGCCGGACTGCGCGCGTTCACCCGCGCGCTGACACTGCCCGACAGCCGGGTCATGGTCGTCGAGCGTGCGGCACCGGCAGCGGAGTCCGCTCCGCAGCGGGACACCGCCACGGTGACCGGAGCGCTGCCGGACGTGGAACGGACGGTACGGACACTGGCCGCCGCGTTCCTGCTGGTGGACGAGCGCGAGGTGGACACCGACGCCGACCTGATGGAGCTGGGCTTCGACTCCCTGTCCCTGACGGAGCTGGTCATCCAGGTCAACGAGGCGTACGGGCTCGATCTGCTGCCGACCGTGCTGTTCGAGAATCCCACGCTGGGGTTGTTCGCCCGGTACCTGGTGGAGGAACACGGGGCCGGCCCGGACACCACTGCCCTCACCGGCTCCGACACCGCACGGGAAGACAGCCGCCCCGCGATCGCAAGCGAGGGCATCGCAGGCGCAGACCTCGCCGATACGGAGGCCACAGAGACGGATGCCGCAGACACGGGCATCACGGACAGGGGCATCCCCGTGACGGGCGCCGCAGACACGGACATCGCCGTCATCGGGATGGCGGGCCGGATGCCCGGAGCCGACGATCCCGACGCCTTCTTCCGGCGCCTGATCGCCGGTGACGATCTCACGGGCCCCGTCCCCGAGGATCGTGCCGATCTGCGGGGCGACCCCGAAATCGCAGCTCAGCGCGGAGGGTTCCTCGCAGGCATCGATCGGTTCGACGCCGCCCGATTCCGAATCTCGCCGCGCGAGGCGGCGCTGATGGACCCGCAGCAGAGACTGTTCCTGGAGACCGTCTGGAGTGTATTCGAGGACGCCGGCTACCGCCCCGACCAGCTCGCCGGTACCGACACCGGACTCTTCGTGGGGGTCGCCACCTCGGACTACGACGACCTGATGACCAGTCACGCCATTCCCGTTCAGGCGCATATGGCGACCGGCATCGCGCACTCAGTGCTCGCCAACCGGGTGTCCCACCGGTTCGATCTGCGTGGCCCCAGCGAGGCCGTGGACACGGCCTGTTCCAGTTCCCTGGTGGCGCTGCACCGCGCCGTCCGTGCTCTCGCGGACGGCGAATGCACCATGGCCGTCGCCGGCGGGGTCAACGCCGTGCTCAGCCCCTCGCTGTTCAAGGCATTCGTCCGGGCGGAGATGCTGAGCCCCGACGGCCGCTGCAAGACCTTCGACGCCGCCGCCGACGGATATGTGCGGGGCGAGGGCGTGGGCGCCGTGCTGCTGAAGCCGCTGCGGCAGGCGGTGGAGGACGGCGACCACATCCACGCCGTGATCAAGGGAACCGCCGTCAACCACTGCGGTCGTACCGCCTCGCTCACCGCCCCCGACCCGGAGGCACAGGCCCGGGTCCTGGTGAGCGCGTACCGCCGTGCGGGCGTCGACCCGCGCACCGTTACCTATCTGGAGAGTCACGGCACCGGTACCCGGCTGGGCGACCCGATCGAGATCGAGGGGATGAAGAAGGCGTTCACCGAGCTGTACGAGGAACACGCACTGCCCGTGCCCGCCACCCCCCATGTGGCAGTGGGCGCGGTCAAGACCAACATCGGCCATCTGGAGGCCGCTTCGGGCATGGCCGGACTCCTGAAAGTGCTGCTGTGCCTGCGGCACGGATGGCTGCCGGGCAATCTGCACCTGGACACCGTCAACCCCTACCTGCGGCTTGACGGCTCGCCGCTGCGGCTGCTGGAGCGGGCCGAGCGCTGGGAAGGCGTGCCGGACGGAGACCGTGCGCTGCGCAGGGCGGGGGTGAGTTCCTTCGGCTTCGGCGGAAGCAACGCGCATGTCGTCGTGCAGGGGTACGACGACGCGCGCCCCGCCGAACAGGACCAGCGCCCCCGGGTGTTCCCGCTGTCCGCACCGGACGGTGAAACGCTGCGCGAGTACGCAGCCCGGCTGGCGGACAGCATCGGGCGTGAACCGTCCGCGCCGCTCTCCCGGGTGGCGTACACCCTTCAGACGGGCCGTACGGTGTTCCGCGTCCGCCACGCAGTGGTCGCCGCCGATCAGGGCGAGCTCCTACGCGCCCTTGCGGAGCTGGCCACCGGCCCGGTGCCCGAACCGTCCGACACCCCGGTGCCGGAAGCCGTACCGGGGCCCGGTGATCCGCACGCCCTGGCGGCAGCCTGGACGGCCGGGGCGCAGATTGCCTGGGAGGAGCTGTGGACCGCCGTTCCGGGCCGCACACCGCTGCCCGGAGTCCCGTTCACCCGGACCGCGCACTGGTTCACCGTGCCCGAACCCGACGCTTCGCACACACCGCCCCCGGTGACCGCGGCGGCCGCGAGGACGGAGCCGCGACGGGTAGGGGGCCGAGTGGTCCTCACCCCGACGCACACACCGCCACACGCCCCGGCCGGGACCAAGGATCCGAAACGGGCCCGGAGCAGGACGCGGGTCATGGCCCGGAGCGAGACCCCGGTCGAGGACCGGAGCAGGTCTGCCGTCGAGGACCAGGACAAGACCCCGGTCGAGGCATCGAGCACCCCATCGAGCCCGGCCCCGGTGACCGTCCGGACACCCCGGACGGAATCCGTGCCCCCTGCCGTCGACACCGTCGTGGGCCGCACCCAGCAGCTGGTGGCGTGCGGATACAACCCCGTGCTGCTGCCGGCCGCCCAGGTCCCCTTCGATCTGATCACCGACTCGTGGGCGGAGCGCGACCACCCCTCGGTCACCCGCCGGATGGCCGACATCACTGCCAGGTCGTTCAGCCGGCGCCAGGACATCGAGGAATGCGGCGCACCGTGGCTGCCCTTCAAACGGATCGTCGCCACACCGTCCGGGCGGGCAGCCGAAGCCCTGCTCTGCAGGCTGTGGCCAGGCGAGCGCGGCACCGTCCTGCATGACGGGGTCTTCCCGACCTGGCTGTACAGCCTGGCCGGGAACGGATTCCGGCCGGTGGAACTGGCCCGGCCGGACACACCGCGGCAGCCCTTCCGCTCCGATGTGGATCTCACCGCGCTGCGCACGGCGCTCGCCACGTCCCCGACGCCCGTCTCTTTCGTCTGCCTGGAAGCGGGCAACAACGCGGGCGGCGGCCACCCGATCTCCTGGGGCAATCTCACCGAGGTCCGCCGGACCCTCGGCGGCGACATCCCCCTCGTCATCGATGCGACGCGGATCGTGGAGAACGCCTTCCGGGTCCGTTCCGACGAAACGGACGGTCCGGACGGTGATGTGTGGGACGCGGTACGCGACCTGCTGGCCACCGCGGACGTGGTCACCCTCAGCATGCCGAAGGACTTCGGCATCGACTCCGGCGGGCTCCTCGCCACGAACCTGTCCGAACTCACCGACCGGCTGGACGGCGAGCGGGCCGACCACGGACCGCACCTGCACGCATGGGGCCGCCGTGCCCTGGCGGTCGCCGCGAACGATCTCGACTGGGCGGCCGACCGGGTTGCCGAGCGGATGCGGCACACCGCCACGTTGTGGGAACACCTCCACGACGCCGATGCCCCGCTGAGCGGACCCGCGGCCGGACACTGCGTCGTCCTCGACGTCGGCCGACTGGCGCCGTACGCGGAACTCCCCGAACCCGTGCCGTCGTTCCTGGCCACGCTCTACTGCGAGACGGGTGTGCGCGGCGGCCCGCATCTGGGCGGCGGCCTCGCGGCCCAGATGGTGCGGCTCGCCGTTCCGGTCGGTCTCACCGACACCGAGACGGACACCGTCGCGGACCGGGTCGCCACGTTCCTGACCGGCCCCGCCGAGCCGATCGTCCTGGTCGCGGCAGACGGCACCGCCGATCAGGTACGCGCCCCCCAGGCCCGCTACCGCCTCGGCACCCGGGATTCCGCGGAAGCCCGCCCCGTCCCCCACGCCCACGCCCACCCCCGCCCGGCGCCGGCTGCCGAGACCGTGAATAACCCCAACCTCCAGGTGCTGCGCGAGGCGGCGCCCGACGTGGAGGTACGCATGGTCCCGGTGCCGGGCGGCGAGGCCGAGGTGTTCGTGAGGGGCCGAGGTCCCGCCGTTCTTCTGATGCCACCGTTCAATATCGGCGCGGGCCTGTTCGTGGAGCAGTTCCGTGGGCTGAGCGACCGCCACCGGGTGGTGGCGGTGCACCGGCCCGGAGTGGGCCGCACCCGGGTGACCGGCGGCCTCGGCCTGGAAGAGGTGTCGGCCCTGCACCGGCACGTCCTGGACGAGCTGGGCATCACCGGCCCGGTGCACGTCGTCGGCGCCTCGTTCGGCGGCCTCCAGGCGCAGAGCTTCGTACTCGCCCATCCCGAGCGCGCCGCCGGCCTCACTCTGATCTCCAGCTCCCACCGGTTCGCCAACCGACCCGGCGGCGTTGCGAAGCTGTCAAGGGTTGCGGCGGAGGACCTGGACGCCGCAATCGCGGGCAGCGGCTCACACCGACTGGCGGACGCCCGCGACGACCTGCTGGCCACGCTGCTGCGCAGCGAGAGCATGGACCCGCACACCGGCATGCGCTATCTCGACGCCTTCGCCGAACACGCCGGTACGCAGGACAGGCTGGCGGACATCAGTACGCCCACGCTGATCGTCCACGGCCGCTACGACACGGTCGTCCCGGTCGACACCGTTCAGCTCCTGCACCGGCTGATCGGAGACAGCGAACTCGTGGAGATTCCCGACGCCGGGCACTTCCCCGGACTCACCAGCCCCGGCCAGGTCAACGAGATCCTCACCGAATTCTTCGCCACCCACCGAGCCGTACAGCACATCGGAGAACCGACCGGAGAACCGACCGACGGGAGCAGACGATGACCGACCTGTCCCAGACCGACGACGGGCACATCCTCGCCACCATCCGGCGGCGTGCCGCAGAAGTGGTGCCGACCACCGGCGACGGCGCACCGCTGTCCGCCGACAGCAGCCTGGCCGCGGCGGGCTGCAACAGCATCGACAGGGCGGAGATACTCGCCCTGGTCATGGAGGACCTCGGCGTCGTCGTGCCGCTCGACGAGTTCGAACGCACCCTGACGCTCGGCCAGGTCGCCGCACTGATGAGGAAACACGGGTGAGCCCCGCCTCGTTACGGAGCTGGGTGACCGGCCTCGGCGTGCTCTGCGCCGCGGGCCGGGACCCGGCCGGGTTCACCGGTGCCCTGCGCGCCGGCCACTCCGGCATCACCCGCCGCGAAACCGGTGCCTCGGACGAAGTCGGGTGGCCCGACCGGAGCGCCGTGATCGACGGATTCGCACTGGCGGACGCACTGGCCGACTGCGAGGGACTGTCCGCCACGCTGCTCGACTCCGCTCGGCGCAGCGTGGCACGCTCCCCGTACAACATTCAGGTCGCCACGGTCGCGGCGCTGCAGGGTTGGCTCTCCGCGGCCCTCGACGAGTCGCCCGCGCCCCCAGCGCGTACCGGAGTCGTGGTGGCCGGATCCAATCTCAACGGCGGCTACGCATGGCGCCAGCAGCAGCGCTTCGAACGCGACCCGGCGTATCTGCCACCGACCTTCGCCCTGCACTATCAGGACACCGACCACGTCGGGACGCTGAGCCAGCTCCTGGGCATCCGTGGTGAAGGATTCACCGTCGGCGGGGCGTCGGCCAGCGGCAATGTGGCGATCATTCAGGGCGCCCGGCTGATCGAGTGCGGGGCGTTGGACGTCTGTCTCGTCGTCGGAGCTCTGACCGAACTGTCGCCCATGGAGCTGCGCAGCTACTGCAATCTGCGCGCCGCGGCGGCCGGGGACGCGGCCACGACGGGATTCGGGGCACCGTTCGACACCGGCCACCGAGGGTTCGTACCGGGCGAGGGGTGCGCGGTGCTGGTGCTGGAATCGGAGGCATCGGCGCGTCGACGGGGTGCGTATCCGCTCGCCGAGTTGAGCGGATACGCCCAGCGTCTCGATGCCAACAGGCTGGCGGACCCTTCGGCGGACGGTGAGGCGGACGCGATGGAGGCGGCCATCGAACGGGCCGGTCTGTCGCCCGCCGACATCGACTACGTGAACGCGCACGGGACCGGCGCGCCGCTCGGGGACGCGGCCGAACTCCAGGCGCTGCGAAAGGTGTTCGGGTCTCGGGGCCCCTGGGTGAACGCGACGAAGGCGTTGACCGGACACTGCCTGTCGGCGGCCGGTGTGGTGGAGGCCGTGGCCACCGTGATCCAGTTGCGGGACTCCTTCGTCCACCCCACGGTGGGCCTGACGAGTCCGGTGGACGCCTCGCACCGCTTCGTCGGCCCCACGGCGAAGGGCGTGCCGTTGCGGCACGCCCTCTCCAACAGTTTCGGCTTCGGCGGGATCAGTACCAGCGTCGTGTTCGGCGCAGCTCCCGCTTGAGCACCTTGCCGATCGGCCCGTGCGGCAGCTCGTCCACGGCGACGATCCGGTCGGGCAGCTCGCCCGCCGGCAGCCGCTGCGCGAGGAAGTCCCGCAGACCGTCGGCGGACCCGTCGGGGCCGCCGGACCGCAGCCGCACGGCGGCCACCAGCAGCGTCCGCCCGTCCGGACCCGGCGCACCGAACACGGCGGCCTCCACCACATCGGGATGCCAGTACAACTCGTTCTCGGCACGCAGCGACGAGAAGGTGTGTCCTTCGCGGGTGACGACGTCGGCGGCCCGGTCGTGGAGGGTCAGTATCCCGTCCGCGTCGAGGGAGCCGACATCGCCCATGTGCGTCCACCCCTCCCGGAACACCCGGGCGGAAGCTTCGGGATCGCGGTAGTAGGAACGGGGCGGCGCGGGGGACGACAGACAGATCTCGCCGACCTGCCCGGGCGGCAGGGGGGAGCCCTCCGCATCCACGATCTTCACCCCGGTCTCCCGCCGGGGCTCACCGACCGTGGCCAGTTCCGGCCTGCGGAAGTACTCCGGGTCCTTGTGCTCGTTCCAGGGGGCCGTGATCAGGGAGGTGAGCGCGGGGGAGACTTCGGTGGATCCGTAGCCGATGATCATCCGGGTGTCGGGCAGCGCCTGCGACAGCTTGTTCACCATGCCGAGCGGCACGCTGGCTGAGCCGAACATCAGCATCGTCAGACAGGTCAGATCATGGGTGTCCAGCACACCGTCGGCCAGCAGTTGGATGGCGACGGAGGGCGGCAGCACCGCCAGTTCCAGCCTCGGTCCGGCGATGGCGGCGGCGATGCTCTCCGGATCCGAACGGCCCAGCACATGGATGGTCGAGTCCGTGGTCAGGGCCAGAATGAGCGCATTGTGGCCCGCGTTGGTGCCCAGCGGAACGGCGCACAGAATGCTGCCGACGTCCTGGAAGAGATGTCCCCAGGCGAACGTCGGGTACGTCAGGTTCGCGTGGCTGACGGCGACCGGCTTGGCGTCACCCGTCGTGCCCGAGGTGTAGAGGATGTCCGACAGCTCGTCGCTCGTCATCGCGGGCGGCTGAATCTCGGCCAGGGCCGAGAACTCCGCCCGGTCCGAGAACTGCGACGACGTCGAGCGTTCCGGCGGCTCCGACAACTCAGCAGCGGCCGGCGCACCGCGCTCGTACCCCGGCTCGGCCCACCACGCACCGTCCGGTGGCTCACTCCCGGCCCCGTGCAGCACTCCGAAGGCGCCGCAGTACGTCAGTCGGCGCCGGATCTCCGCGGCCCCGAGCCGCCCGGTCAGCGCGATCGCCGTGCCGCCCGCAAGATACACGGCGACATGTCCGATGGCGTACCCGATCCAGTCGCTTTCCGCGTAGTACAGACCGATCCGGTCACCCGGCCGTACTCCGACGGTTTTCAGTCGATGGGCAAGTGCACCTGAGGCGCGTATCCATTCCCCGTATGCCAGGGAGTCGGTTCCGTCGACGACCAGGGCGATATGGTCCGGTTTCTCCTTCGCGCGCTCAAGGATGAGCTGCGGGACCGTCGGCGGCACTGCGGCGATGTCGGTCATGAAGTGAACGTATGGCGCCTGTTTGTGCGCCTGCTGCTCACTTTTGAGTGGTAGCAGCACTCAACTCGGCATTGACACACTTCAGTTGGACCGACATCCTCACCAACGCGAATCAGAGTGAGATAATCGAGGAGGTACGGACGGTGGTTGTCCCTCAGCCTGAAGGACCCGAGGCAGTATTACCGCGAAATAGAGTGATCGCGACCGTCGGCGTATTGCTTGCGCTGGCACTGACATCAATTGACCTGTCCGTGGTCGGCGCGGCCATGCCCAAGATCACCGAAGACTTGGGTGGGCTCCGGCTCTACTCCTGGGTGGGAGTCGGCTATTCGGTGGCGGCGGCGGTGATCCTGCCCATCGCCGGTAAGCTCGGTGACCTCTTCGGTCGCAAACCCTTCCTGCTCACCGGCCTGGTCGGGTTCCTGGTCACGTCCTTTCTGTGCGGCGCCGCGCAGTCCATGACGCAGCTGGTGATCTACCGGGGTGCGCAGGGCCTGTTCGCAGGCATCCTGATGGCCAACATCTACACCGTGGTTGCCGACATCTACACGCCGGAGCGGCGGGCGCAGACGCAGGGGATCTTCTTCAGCGTGGCCGGGCTGAGCATGGTGATCGGACCGCCCATCGGCGGTGTCATCACCGACAACCTGGACTGGCGCTGGGTGTTCTACATCAATGTTCCGATCCTGCTGCTCTCCGTGCTCGCGATCACGGCCGGCGTGCCGTACGTGAAGTCCCGGTTCAGCTGGCGCGACATCGACTTCCTCGGAGTGGCGCTGCTGATCGCCGGCCTCGTGCCGATCCTGATCGGTCTGAGCCTGGCGGGTGACGGCCATGCGTGGACGTCGGCCGAGGTGCTGATCCTGCTCATCGGCGGAGCCGTGATGCTGGTGGGCTTCTTCCTGGCCGAAAACCGCGCGGAGCACGCGATCGTGCCGCTGTCGCTGTTCCGCGGCAACCAGTTCTCGGTGCTGGCGGTCATGTCGTTCTTCACCGCGTTCGCGATGATGGGAGCGATCTTCTACGTACCGCTGCTGATGCAGGGCGTACTCGGATCCAGCGCCACGTTCGCGGGCAGCCTGCTGAGCCCGATGATGTTCGCCCTGATGATCGTCCCGCCGATTGCGAGCAAGGCGATCACGGCCGTCCCCCGCTACCGGATCCTCGGCGCCCTCGCGATGGCTCTTGTCGCGGGCGGTCTGTTCCTGCTCTCGACCGTCGACACGGGCAGCGGACGCGGATCCACGGTGGTCGCGATGATCCTGCTGGGCATCGGCATCGGCATCTCGTTCCCGATGGCGACGATCGTGGTGCAGAGCGCCGTCGCGAAGGAGATGATCGGAGTCGGCACCAGCCAGATGCAGTTCTGGCGGATGATCGCCGGCCCGGTGTCCCTCGCGCTGATGGGCTCCATCCTCTCCCTGCAGCTGGGCAGGGACGCCACCGCCGCCGACTCGGTGCCGCCCGCACAGCTCGCCGACGCGTTGCACACGGTGTTCCTGACGGCGACGTTCATCGTGCTGATCGGGTTCGTGGCCACACTGTTCCTCAAGGAGGTCCCGGTGCGTGCCATGCCGAGCATGATGCGCCGGAAGAAGAAGCCGCAGCCGGGGGCGGCCGGTGCCGACGCGGCACCGGCGCCACAGGCCACCGAAGGGGCCGCCGGGGCCCCGGGAACCGCGCGGCGAACGGAGGCGGGGGAGGCCTGACACGGCATCGACGCAAGGCGTACGGGCGGGCCGGGTGCCCGCCCGTACGCATGCCCGCCGCCGATGCGCAGTCTTGAGCAGGAATTCACCACAGGCATCATTACGCTCACCCTCCAACGGCCGCTCCCCTAGGAGGAATCCGGATCATGGCGGAACGCGCAGAGGTGATCGTCATCGGTGGAGGCCAGACGGGTCTCGTCACCGCCTACTACTTGGCCAAGGCCGGCATTCCCTATCTGGTTCTGGACGGGGAATCGCGGGTGGGCGACGCATGGCGAAATCGCTGGGATTCGCTGGAGCTGTTCACGATCGCCCAGTACTGCGAACTTCCGGGTCTGCGTTTCCCGGGGCGGCGCGGCCGGTTCCCCGACAAAGACGAAATGGCCGACTATCTCGAAGAGTTCGCTCGAACCAACAGGATTGAGGTTCGCCTCCGCACCGAGGTCGCCGCCCTGGACAAACGCCCCGGCGGCGGATTCCTCATCGAGACGAACCAGGGCTCCTTCGAGGCCGAACACGTGGTCATCGCCACCGGCGCGCAGCGGCTGGGCAATGTCCCGCCGGTATCGAAGAAGGTCGGCGCAGAGGTCTTCCAGGTGCACACCGGCGACTACCGCAATCCGAAGCAGATTCCCGGCAGTCGTGTCGTGGTGGTCGGCGCCGCCAACTCGGGTGCCCAGATCGCCACGGAACTCGCGAAGACCCACCGGGTCACCCTGTCGCAGGGTTCCCCGCTGCCGCACTTCGGGCGCCGTTTCCTCGGCATCGGCATTCACTGGTGGGGCGACAAACTCGGCATCATCAAGAAGCCGCTGATCGGCGAGAGGGACCGGCTGCACAAGAAGACGCTGCTTGTCGGCCCCAGCCTCAAGACGCTGTCCAAGCGGCACCGGTTCACGCTCGCCGGACGCACCGTCGGAGCCGAAGGCCGTACGCTCCGCTTCGAGGAAGGCACCGAGACCGAGGTCGACGCGGTGGTCTGGGCGACCGGCTTCCGCTACGACTTCAGCTGGATAGGCTTCCCGGCACTGGACGAGCACGGCGTACCGCTCCAGGACCGTGGTGTCACCGGCGAACCCGGCATGTACTTCCTGGGCCTCCAGTGCCAGTTCTCGTACGGCTCCGGGCTCATCTGGTGGGTCAAGGACGACGCCCAGTACGTGGTCAGTCATCTCAACGACAGGCGTCGCGCGCGGTCCGGCAAGACCGTCGGCTGATGGCCGGGCCGCCATGGGGGAGGGGCCGGCGGCGCCCTCCCCGCGGCGGCAGGACGTGGTGGGCGATGCGTCTGCTCTGGCACGACCTGGCACGCGGGTTCATCGCCACCGCGGGCATCTTCGGGCACTACACCGCTGAATACCAGCTGCTGATGCGCCCGTACGCCCGGGATCCCGCCCCGGAAGACACCCGAAGCGCGCTTCGGCCGCCGGAGTCCCCGGCGGCTGCCGACGTGCCCCCCGGCTTGATGAGCGGCCCGCCACCCGGCCACCCCGAGCGGGTCGTCCCCGGCAGCCCGCCATCCGACGAGGAGCGCGATCTCTGGACACGACTGCGCGGCTGATCGTCCGGCTCCCCCCGGACGACGTCAGGAGGCCCGCACCCCACGGGGTGCGGGCCTCCTGACGTCGGGCCCCTACGCCCTCACTCCTCGAAGTCGTAGTCCAGCGTCACAGCACAGCTCCCGTCGGGCCGCGAGGTGTACCCACCCTTGCCGGTGAGCCCCACCAGCCCCCCGGTCGCCGAACCCGGCACCACAAACCAATCCGCACGGGCCACGCCGTCCAGCCAGCTACCCGTGGCCTGGAGAACAAAGCTGCCCTTCCGTCCGCCCACGGTCCCGGTCACGGTCTGGAGCCCGACGAAGTTCGCCGTGGAGTCGGTGGGATACACCATGAGTGTTTCCGCGGCTCCCTCTCCCTCGATGTCCCCGCTGAAGGCGTTGGTGAAATGGGCTTTGGTGAGCTTCGGGGTATCGGGTCCCTCGGCGTAGGGCTTTTCGTCCCAGCTCGTGATCTCGTAACTACCGGCGGCCTTGGCGGTCAACTGAGCCTCCATCGAAAGTGTGGTGGTCATTCCGACGGGTCACCCGCGGCACGTATCCGTCACCACGTCCGGCAGGCATTCCGGCTAAGCCCATCATGCGATCCATGCCCGCAAGTATGCCCATCCCCGACCGCCTGCGTGGGTGATTCAGCCACTGCTGACGCGCCCCCACTGCGACTGCGACACCCGACTCGACACGCCGGACTCCGTCGCCCGGACACGGACCGAGGCCCAGCGATGAGGTCGGCGCGGTCGAGGCTGCCCTGTTCGCGCAGGCATCGGTGGCGCGTCCGCTCCGTCTCCGGCGGAGGGCGGCCGTGAGGGGAGTGGGTCATGGCCGCCCCTTCGCAGGATGACTGCGTGCGGGTGCGCGCCGGATGGCCCGTGGCTGGTCGGAGCACGCGCGGACGGGCGGACGGCCTTGGCGTCGACCGCCCGGGGGAGCGAGGGGGGAACGTGCGTGCCCGGGCCCGATCGGCAGGCCGTCCGGATCGCCCTGTGACCCTCGCCCCCCACATCTGTCTCAAAGGCGCGCCTTCAGGCGCGGCCACGGCCGGGCACCGAGGCGCTCGATATCGGTGTTGAAGCGCCGCAGATAGGAAGCGAAGGCGGTGATGTCTTCTTCCGGCCAATCGGCCATGACCCGGTCCAGGGAGCGGACTATGTCCTCCCTCTCCTTGTCGAGTACGCGTGTGCCCTCGTCGGTGATGCGGAACTTGCGGGCCATGCCGCCGTCCGGGTCCGGGATGCGCTCCACGAGTCCGGTGCGCGTGATCGCAGCCGTCTGCCGGTTCAGGGTGGAGGCGTCCAGTCCGAAGGCGTCGCTGAGTTCGCCGATCGACATCGGTCCCTGCATGCGAATGCGGCTGAGCAGGATGTAGGCGCTGCGCTCCAGGGCCCCGTCCTTGCGGTGTCTGCCTCGCTGGTTCACGAACGAGTGGCGACTGAGCAGCATCTGCTCGTACTCGACTTCGTGTGTTGCCCGGGCCATGCGCCTGTCGCCTCCTGCCTGTCGCCGGGCCGCTCTCGTCCGGCCGGCCTTCCATTCTCTCATAGGCGTGCACCATGCATGTAAAGTGGTTGATGCATAGTACATGTATGGTGCATAACTATTCGTCGTGTTGGGTCCGGCGAAGGCGTATGCCGGTTTCGACGTGGCCGATGCCGTGCTCGGCCAGCGGGCCGATGCTCAGACCAAGTCGACGGCATTCGGAGAGCAGGCCGGGCAACGCACTCAGCGTGGCTCGCCACGCGCCCGGCGCGCTCCATCCGTCCGCATCGTGCAGCAGCACGGTGTCACCGCCGGTCAGACCTGCGAGGACCGATGCCCTGACGGAGCGGGCATCGGCGTCCGCCGTCCAGTCCCGTCCCCACGCCGACCACAGCACCGGTCGCAGGCCGGCGCGGCGGGCAGCAGCCAGGCGGCCGCCGGTGAGGATGCCGTACGGCGGTCGATACCACTGCGGGACGGTCCCGCAGACCCTCTGTACCGCGCCGGCGGTCCGCGTCACCTCCCGTACGTCGCGCAGCGGTGTGGGGAACCAGGGGCGCTCGTGATGCCAGCCGTGCACCGCGACCTCGTGACCACCCGCCACAAGCGCCCGGCCAAGGGCGGGATGACGTTCCAGCGAGTCGCCGACGACGAAGAAGGTGGCCCGCACCCGGTTTTCGTCCAGGACGCGCAGGAAGTGCGGCGTGCTGGCCGGGTCCGGCCCGTCGTCGAAGGTCAGTGCCACGTGAGAGGGATGACCGCGGCCGTCCAGTGCGGGGCTGAAAATCCTCCGTACGGGCGGCAGCCAGGTGGCGGCGGGCCCCATGTGCCACGCGGCAGCCACACCCAGAGCGCCGACCACCGCGCCGGACGACATTGCCGTCCGCCCTGCGGCGGAGAGTCCTACCATCGCTGTCCGTCCTTTCCGGAGACCACCGGGGAACTGCTCAGATGCACGCTGGCGAACGCGATGAGCCCGAGCGCCGCAGCCTCCGGCAACACCCGCCAGCCCAGTTCGATCCGCTCCTCGAACAGCAAGACGCCCAGAATGACGCTCAGCAATGAGTCGCCGAGAGTGAGCGCGGGCTGCGACGAGGCGAGCGAGCCCGCCCGCAACGTGGCTTGCAGCAGCAGGAACGAGCCCAGGCCGACGGCCGCGGCGGCGTAGATCTGCCACGCGGTGAACACCGCCCCGACTCCGCCGGACAGCAAACCGAGCGTGTCCTTGATCAGCGCCGCGGTGAAGGAGAAGCCGATGGCGGTCGCCGACCCCAGCACCGCCGCACGGGCGGAGCCCCGCAACCCCATTCCCACCGTGATCAGCACGATCGACACGGCGGCGGTGGGCACAGCGCTGAGCAGCCACCTCTTCGGCGGCACGGTCTCCACGCCGCCGGTCGGACTGGCCAGCAGGAGGAAGGCCGCCAGGCCCAGCGCCATACCGAGGAACGCCCCCCAGGTCCGCGCCCCGGGCGGCCGCCGGAAGACGGCCGCAGCCAGCACCGACGTGAACAACAGCTCCGTCGTCATCACCGGCTGCACCACAGCCAGTGGCCCGGTCGCCAGGGCCAGGGCCTGCGCCAGCCCCGAGAGGAGCAGCAGTCCCGCCCCCCAGCGCCAGGCCGGCCGGCGGACGAATCTCAGGCTCCCGAGGCGATGGCTGCCCGTGCGTCCGGGCAGATCCGCTGCCGCAGCGCGGCGCTGCAGCACGGAGGCCGCCGCGTTCCCGAGCGCGGCGAGCAGGGCCAGCACCACGGAGACGATGATCACGTGTCACCCACCCTGCCCGCGTGTGGTTTGCCGGGGCCCACTCAGCCGAACCGCATGGCCAGCTTGCGGAAGAGTTGCGGAGCCATGCCCTGGAGCCGGCCCGGCACGCCCAGCCAGCGCGGCACGGTGATCTCGTCCCGGCGACCGGCGAGCGCCTTCTCGACCGCTGCCGCGACCCGCCCGGCGGGTACCGGTCGTGGCCAGGACCGCGTGTAGGGGGTGCCGCGGCGGGCGAAGAACGGCGTGTCCACGGGACCTGGCAGCACCAGGCAGACGTGGACGCCTGTGCCCTGGAGTTCATGGCGCAGGCTCTCCGTGAACGCGATCAGCGCGCCCTTCGTCGCCGCGTAGACCGCCTCGTCCCGTACACCGAACCGGCCGGCGACAGAGCCGATCAGCACCAGCCGGCCCGACCCGCGGGACACCATCTGCGGCAGCACCAGGCGGACGAGGTGGAGTACGGCGCAGACGTTGACACTCACCAGACGGTCCACCGTGCCGGGCGGCATGTCGGTGTACGAGCCCGCCCAGCCGAGCCCCGCTCCGGCGACGAGCACGTCGACTCTTCCGCTGTGCGCCAGTGCCGCCTCGGCCAGCTTGCGGCAGCCCTCCTCGGAGGCCAGGTCCATCGGCAACGCGGCACCGGAGGTGCGGGCGGCGACACTGCCGAGCCGGCCCTCGTCCCGCCCGTTGAGCAGCAGCTCCCATCGCCCGCCGGCCGCGAGCCGTGACGCGATCTCGGCGCCGATCCCGGACGAGGCCCCGGTGATCAACACGACCGGCCGCGGGCCGGGGGCGGGCGGACCGGCCGCAACCGACTGCGTCACGTCGGTCCCGGTTGCGGGGGTGCCGTGGGCTGGGTGGCTCTTGTGCATGGCTTCCGTCCTCCGGGGCCGCCGACATCCTGATGAAGCACCAGCCTGCAGCGGCCCGTACCGAGTCATCCTTCATGCAACCAGCGCACCGGCCAACGCGCTCGACCGCACCTGGGCTAACGGCCCGCCCGTCCGGGGCTGGCGCACCGGCCGCGATGCGAGGAATATCCAAGAATGGGACGCCGGATTCTGATCGTCAGCGCGAGCATGGGCGCCGGACACGACGCCGTGGCCGCCGAACTGGCCGGGCGGCTGCGGGCCGACGGTCATCTGACCGCACGTGTGGACCTCCTCGAGATTCTGCCCCCAGGTGCCGGGCGCGGGCTGCGCGCCGCATACCGCACGGCGCTCCGCCACTGCCCAGGGGCCTACGCGGCGGTCTACTCGGCATTCTTCCGCGACCGCGGAGACCAGCGCGACCGGAACGGCTGGGCGCCGAGCACCGGGCCGCTGGCCGCAGCCCTGGAGCCACGCCTGCGCGACGTCGTCGAGCGCTGGCGCCCGGATGCGCTCGTCTCCACCTTCCACCAGGCTGCTCAGGTCACAGGGCGGCTGCGCGCCCAGGGCGGTGACTGCCCGCCCAGCACGGTCGTGGTCACCGACTTCGCCGTGCACCGGCAGTGGCTCCATCCCGGCAACGACCTGCACCTGTGCCTGACCGAGGCCGTCGCGGCGCGCGTCCGTGCCAGGACAGGACGCCCGGCGGAGGTGTGCGGCCCGGTCGTGCCTGGAGCCTTCGCCGCGGCCGCCCACGAGAATGCGGGCGGGCGGCCGTCGCGCTGGGCGCGGGAGTTCGCGCGGCGCGGTCCGGGCCGGCCTGCGGTGCTGCTTTCGGCCGGGGCCTGGGGCGTGGGACAGGGGCTGACTGCCACCGCGCTCCTGCTCGCCGGCGCAGGCCACCTTCCGGTGCTGCTGTGCGGCAAGGACGAACGACTGCGGACCCGCGCCGCGATGCTTCCCGGCGTCCTGGCGCTGGGCTGGGTCGAGGACCTGCCTGAGCTCATGGCGGCATCGGGCGCCCTGGTGGACAACGCCGCGGGGCAGACGGCCGTCCAGGCCCTCGCCGCCGGCGTACCGGTCGTCGGATACCGGCCGATCCCCGGCCACGGCGCCGAGGGCGTCAGTGAGATGGCTGCCGCAGGCCTCACCGAACACGCTGCCGACACGATCGGGCTGCTCAGCTCACTGGACCGGCTGCTGCGCCCCGGTCCCGACCGGGACCGACGGATCGCCGCCGGGCAGGCCGTCTTCACCGCAGACGCGGCCGAACTGGTCGCCTGGTGAGCCCGAGGGGCGAAGTACGGCAACCGGATGAATGACTGCGACCGGCCGCGGATGTGGGCCGCCGACGGTTCCTTGCTGCGCGCGTTCACCGCGCTGGTGGCTCAGGCCGAGATGAACGAGGACCTGAACCGGGTCGTCGCGGTGGACTCCAAAATCCCGCGGGTCAGGAGGTGCCCGCCGGTGTCGGTGGAGCGCTGCCGGCAGGGGGCGGCTCGAAGGCGGTCGGGAGCGAGCCGGGGGTGACCGGGGTCCGTTGGCCGGAGCCGGTGACCGGGAGGCGGGCGCCGTCGAGGGCCGGGTCCACGTATTCGGCGAACCAGGCGTCGAGCCGGGTGGCGAGTTCGGTGCGGACAGCCGTGTGGAGCGGTGCGTCGGCGAGGTTGTGCTCCTCGCCCGGATCGTGGGCCAAGTCGTACAGCTCGTGCGGGCCGTGCGGGTAGCGGTGAACGTATTTCCAGTCCCGGGTGCGGATCATGCGTACCGGCCCGTACTCGTCGTAGACGACGATCCGCTGCCGTTCGGCGCCGTCGCCGTCGCCGTCGTCGGTACCGGTCAGGATGTCCGCGAAGGACCGGCCCGGCAGCCGGGGGTCGGGGTGGTGGTCGAGGCCGAGGTGGTCGACGAGCGTCGGCAGGACGTCGTACTGCGACAGCAGGGCGTCGCAGTGGCGCCCGGAAGGGATGCGGCCGGGCTGGGAGATCAGACAGGGCACGAGGACCGAACTGTCGTACATGTTCTGCGGGAACGTGCCGTTGCCCTTGCCCCAGATGCCGTGGTGTCCGGCATTGAAGCCGTTGTCGCTGGTGAAGATCACGAGGGTGGATCCGGTGAGGCCGAGTGCGTCGAGCCGGTCCAGAACCCGGCCGATGGCCGCGTCCATGGCGGTCGTGGCGGCGAAGTAGCCGATCAGGGCCTGCCGGGTGTCGCTCTCGCCGCCGACCGGTGAGCCGTCCTCGGTCAGCGGCTGCCACGGGTGCGCAGGTCCTTGCGGACAGCTGTCGAAGGTGCAGTTCTCGTACAACTCGGTGTACTGGTGCGGGTGTTGTCCGCGCCACGGCTTGTGGGGCGCGGTGAAGTGCAGGGAGAGATGGAAGGGCTCGGGGCGCTCGGACTCGGATGTGAGGAACTGATCGGCGTCGGCGGCGAGCGCGTCGGTGAGATAGCCCGGCTCCTCGGCCCGCGTTCCGTCGCGGTACATCGGCGCCCCGTAGTACGGGCCGCCGCCGCTCTCATGGGCGTACCAGTGGACGAAGCCCTTGCGGGGACGGTCGTTGGCGCCCAGATGCCACTTGCCGCTGAGACCGAGCCGGTATCCGGCGTCCGCGAGCAGATCGGTGAAGAGCGTCCGTCCGGAGAGGAAGTCGATGCCCGTCCGCCCGGCGTGATGGTACGAGAGCCAGTCGTGGACCCCGTGCTGGGAGGGCAGTTCCCCGGTGAACAGGGAGGCACGGGCCGGCGAGCAGACCGGTGAGGTGCAGAAGAAGCGGCTGAAGCGGATCCCCCGGGTCGCCAGGGCGTCCAGGTGTGGGGTGTGGATCTCGTCGTTGCCCGCGCACCCCATCGCCCACGGCCCTTGGTCGTCGGAGAGGATGAGCAGGACGTTGGGACGGTCCGGGTCGCGGCTGGCCAAGGGTTCCTCCTCGAACGATGGCCGGTGAGGCCGGGACGGGCACGACGCGCGCGGAGGGCGTCCGCCGCAGCGTGCGTACCGGCTCCGCCGTCGAGGGCGGAGCCGGGGCATGGCCTGCCGCCGCCCGTATGAGCTGTCTGCGCTGCGCGAGAGCGAGCGTCTCGTGCATGTCCCGAGCCTGGGGGTGGGCTGCGCATCGAGTCAACTGCTCATGACGTAATGAATCGCCTATGAATGATTCGGGTGCCTGGTGACCGGTAGTGGCGCGGGCACCTCCTTCGACCCCGTTGCACGCGGGATGGCTCGCCCAGTCGCTCATTCATGGGTAATTCATATGCTCAAACGGCAATTGACTGCTCTATGAATGGCTGGAAATCATAGGCCCAATCCCTCCAGCCCCGCCTCAGACCGCAGTCTCCGAGGAGAGCTATGCCCAACGACAGACAGTCCGTCAGCTCTGCCCACATCTCGCGCCGAGCCGTCCTCACCGCCGCCCTGGCCGCCTCCGTCGGTCTCACGGCGGCCGCCTGTGCGCCCGGCGCGTCGTCCACCGCGGGCGGCGGTGACTCGTTCACGTACTGGTCCATGTGGAAGCAGAACGAGCCGCAGGCCAAGGTGCTGCAGGCGGCGATCACCCGGTTCACCGAGGACACCGGCATCAAGGTCAGCATCCAGTGGAAGGGCCGACAGGTCATCCAGCAGCTGGCGCCCACTCTGAACACCGCCAACGTCCCGGCCGACCTCGTCGACTCCGCGGACCGCTTCGCCTACGCGCAGCTCCAGGCCACCGGCCAGGCGCTCGACCTCACCCCCCTGCTGGGCGAGGCGATACCGGGGGAGAGCGGCAACACCGTCGGCAGCGTCGTCCCGGCCCGCTACCGCGACCTGAACACCACCGACGGCACCCTCTGGCAGATTCCGTACGAGGTGCTCACCACCCAGATCTGGTACGACGGGAAGGCCCTGCCCGACGTGGCCGCCAACCCGCCCGCCACCTGGGAGGAGTTCACCGAACTGCTGGCCAGGCGGAAGAAGGCCCTCGGTGACGGTCCGCTGGCACTCGACGGGGACATCCCCGACTACGCCGCCTACTGGACCTATTACGCCGTCCTGCGCGGACTGGGCCCCGGGGCCTTCGGCAAGGCGGCCATGGACAGGACCGGAGCGGCGTTCGAGGCCGAGGGCTTCGTCGACGCGCTCCGGCACATCGAGAAACTGATCGGCGCCGGCGACTTCACGTCCGGGTACGACGGATCCAAGTGGCCCGCCGTGCAGCAGAAGTGGGCCAAGGGGAAGTCCGACTTCCTGCTGCTGGGCACCTTCGCGCCCAGTGAGACAACCGAGTTCGCCACCTCCGGCTTCCGCTACCGGTCCTTCCCCTTCCCCGAGTTCACCGGCGGCGGCGAGGCGGCCCAGGACATCTCGCTCATCGGCTTCTCCATCCCCAAGAAGGCCAGGAACAGCGCCGCCGCGCAGAAGTTCATCGCCTACTTCCTCGCCAAGCGCCAACTGTCGGGCATCTCCGGCCAGGCCAAGAACATCACCCCGCGCTCCGACATCGCCGCCCCTGCCGAGCTGGCCGACGCCCAGAAGGCCCTCGCCTCCGGCACCATCGTGAAGACCCTGGACGGCGTCAAGGAAACGGCCGCCGAGTGGTACACCAAGGTCTTCCAGCCGCTGAACACGAGCTTCATCACCGGTCACCTCACCGCCGAGGCCTTCGCCGGCAAGCTCAAGTCCGCGTCCGCCGCCTACTGGAAGACCGCCTCGTGACGGCCGACGCGGCCACCGGAGGACTCCGTACCCGCCGACGTGCGTCCGTCTCGCGGACGGACGCACGTCCCAGCCCGCTCGCCGCCCGGCGCCGCCGGCTGTTCTGGCCGCTCCTCGTGCCCGCGGTCGTGGTCTACCTCGTCTTCTTCGCCGGCCCCTCCCTGTACACAGTGTGGCTCAGCTTCAACGAATGGGGCGGCGCCGGTCCCATGAGCTTCGTCGGGATCGACAACTACCGTCGCCTGCTGGAGGATCCGGCCTTCCAGCAGTCCTTCACCAACACCCTGTGGATCATCCTCGGCGTCGGCGGACTGACCTTCCTGGTCTCGTTCGCGCTGACCATGGTGCTGCGCGACATGAAGGGCCGCAAGGCCGCCCGGTCCATTCTCTTCTTCCCCAACATCGTTCCCAGCATCGCCCTGTCGATCCTGTGGGGATTCCTCTTCCAGCACGACGGACTCGCCGACGCCCTCGTCGGGGCGCTGGGGATGGAGCACCCGCCGAACTGGCTGGGGCAGAGCACCATCTTCCGTGTCATCATGATCGGCCTGGTGTGGACCTCGACCGGCTTCTACACCACCATCCTGATGGCCGCCGTCGACCAGATACCGCCCGAGCTCTACGAGGACTGCGACCTCGCCGGAGCCAACGCCTTCCAGAAGTTCCGCCATGTGACCCTGCCGCTGATGTGGGACGTGGTCGGCGTCTGCGCGGTCCTCTGGACCATCAGCGCCGTCAAGGTCTTCGAGTTCGTCTACGCCTTCGCCGGTGCGGCGGGCCAGATGCCCGACACCGGTGTGTGGAACACCGCCCTCTACACCTACGGCGAGGCCTTCGCCTCCGGCGGCATACCGCGCTACGGCTCCGCCGCGGCGAGTGCCGTGGTCATGGTCACCCTGGTCGGCGCCCTCGTCGTGCTCATCCGGCGCGTCATGCGGCGCGACACCGTGCAGTTCTGACCGTCCGGGGGCGCGCCCCCTTGCGCAGCCCGTCGTTTCCCGAGAACCCAGGAGGCCCCGCCGCCATGGCCGTCATCACCTCCGGTCGCCCGCCCGGCCGCCTCGCCCGCCTGCGCGGCCGGCTCACCACCACCCGTGTCCTCGGAGTGCCCCTGGTCTGGGCCTTCGCAGGCTTCAACATCCTCACCGGACTATGGCTGCTCCTGTCGTCACTGAAGAGCGCGAGCGAGATCTTCAGCTCCCCGTGGGAGCTGCCGCACGCCCTGCACTGGGACAATTACGCACGGGCCTGGACCGAGGGCCTCTTCGGACAAGCCGCCCTCAACACCCTGGTCGTCGTGGCCGGCACCGCGGTGGGCACCCTCGTCCTCGCCGCGCCCGCCGCGTACGTCCTCAGCCGCGTCACCACCCGCTTCAACGGCGGCTTCATCCTCTTCTTCGCTCTGGGCCTCGGCATCCCCGCCCAGGTGGTGATGCTGCCCCTGTTCGTGGTCATGAACAAGCTGTTCCTGGTCGACAGCCTCTTCGGACTCATCGTGGTCTACGTGGCGACCTCGCTGCCCTTCGCCGTGTTCTTCCTCACCGGTTTCTTCTCGACCCTCCCGGTGGAACTGGAAGAAGCGGCCGCGCTGGACGGGGCTTCCGCGTTCCGCACCTTCTGGCAGGTGATGCTGCCGCTGGCCCGAGGCGGACTGGTCACCGTCCTGATCCTCAACATCATCCAACACTGGGGCGAGACCGTCTTCGCACTGGTCTTCATCCAGAACACCGATCACCAGACCCTCTCCCTCGCCCTTCTCGGCTTCCTCCAACAGATGCAGTACAACGGCGCCGACTGGGGCGGCCTGTTCGCCGGCGTGGCCGTGGTCGTCCTGCCGGTGCTCGCCTGCTACGTATGGCTCGGCCGCCGGATCATCGAAGGCATGACCGTCGGCTCCGTCAAATGACAGGCAGAGGAGACGTCATGGCCGACCGGCCGCATCCGTCGACGGCGCAGATCGCCGAAGGCACGAAAGACCTGAAGTTCCGCCAACTCGCCCACGAGCTGCGCCAACAGGTCCGGGACGGCGTCTGGCCCGTCGGGGGCCGACTGCCCACGGAGAAGCAACTCGCCCTCAACAGCGGCACATCGGTCAGCACCGTACGGCGCGCCGTCGACGAACTCATCGCCGAAGGACTCGTCGTCCGACGCCAGGGATCGGGCACCTTCGTCCTGCCGCCCGATGCCCCCGGCACCGGCCGCGCCCTGATCGGCGTCCTCGTCCCCGACACCACCTTCTACTACCCCCAGATCCTCCAAGGCATCGAGGAAGGACTGTCCACCGCCGGTGCGCGGCTGCTCCTCACCTGCTCCGGTTACGATCAGGAGCGCGAGGCCCGTGACGTGCAGGACATGCTCGACGCCGGCACCGACGGGCTGCTGCTCGTGCCCACGCTCACCGGGCCCGAACCGGCGGACCGGTACCTCGCGCGCCTTGCCGCACTTCCCGTGCCGGTCGTCCTGGTCGAGCGCCGGAGCACCTCCCTGAGCGACACCAACGAGTACGTCTGCACCCACCACGAGGCCGGCGCCTACGACGCCGTCCGGCATCTCGCCGGACTGGGGCACCGGTCCATCGGCCTCGTGCTGCGCGCCCCGAGCCCCACTGCACCTCCGGTGATCGAGGGCTACCGGCAAGCGGTGCACGAACTGGGCTGTTCCGCAGCCGAGTTCCGGGCCACCCGGCAGGAGTGGAGTCCGGCGGCGGCCGACCGCTGCCTCGCCGTGCTGCGGGAGGCGGGCGTCACCGCAGCCGTATGCTTCGGCGACCGGCAGGCCGCGCTCCTCGAAGGCGCCGCCCGCCGGGCCGGGCTCACTGTCCCCGACGACCTCGCCCTGGTCGCGTACGACGACGAGATCGCCGACCTCGCCGACATTCCGCTCACCGCGGTCGCACCCCCCAAACACCTGCTGGGCAGGACGGCCGCCGAGACACTGCTGCGGCGGCTGGGCGAACCCGGACTGGCCCGCCACCGCATCCTGCTGCGCCCCAGCATCACCGTCCGCCAGTCCTGCGGGGCGAGGACGACCGACACCGGCACCACACCGAAGCAACAGGAGATCACCTCGTGACGGACATACGGCTCGGCCTGATCGGAGCAGGCGCGGTCGCCGCCCTGCACGCGCAGGCCGCCCAAGGCATCCCCGGCGTGCGGGTCACCGCTGTCTGCGACCTCGTAGCGGCCACGGCACGGAGAGTCGCCGAACCTCTGGGAGCAGCCGAGTTCACCGACCACCGTGCGCTGATCGCCTCCGGGACGGTCGACGCCGTCGTGGTCAACACGCCGCACGCGCTGCACACCGCGATCGTCACCGACTGCGCGGCGGCCGGACTGCACGTCCTGGTCGAGAAGCCCATGGCCACCACCTCCGCGGACTGCGAGGTCATGGACCGCGCCTGTCAGGACGCCGGAGTCGCACTCTTCGTGGGGCACATCCAGCACTTCCTGCCGCCGATGGTGGCCGCCAAGGCCGCGCTCGACGCGGGCGCCATCGGTTCACTGCTGGCCGTCAGCGACTGGCGCAGCACCGACTACCGGCCTGGGAGCCGCCCTGCCTGGTTCTTCGATCCGGTCGTGTCCGGCGGTGGCGTCTTCATCAACATCGGCACCCACTGTGTGGACCGATTGCTGTGGCTGGCCGGACGGCGGGTCCTCGCGGTCAGCGCCACCGCCGTACACCGGGCGAACACGCCGGCACGCATCGAGACCGATGTCCTGGCCCGCCTGGAGCTCGAGGACGGTCTCGTCGGGCACATGGGCATCACCAGCACCGGGCTGCCCGCACGGGACGAACTCATAGTGATCGGCGAACGCGGCGCCATCCGGGTCGCCCGCGGCTCCGGCGCGACCCTGCACCCGGACTGCGGCCTCGGTGCGGGCGGCTCCACCGTCCTGGCCGCGGAGTCCGACGACGACATCCCCCGGGCCTTTGGCGACCAACTGGCCGCGTTCGCAGCCGCGGTGCGTGGACAGCAGCCGCCGGCCGTCACCGCCGAGTACGGGCGGCAGGTCATCGAGGTCGTCGAAGCCACCTACCGGTCCAGCGCCGCCGGAGAGCGCGTCGCTCTGACTGCCGGGCTGGGAGCGTCCCGTGCCTGAGCGCCGGGCCTGACGGAGCTGACTGTGCTGCCGACCTCCTCGACCACGCCGACGTATTAGTGGCCCATCGGGTGGGGTTCGTCGACCGGGTTGACGCCGCGGTAGTCCCACAGGTCCGATCCGTAGACGCAGGTGGCGACGGTACGGATGATCGCGTCGGTCGGGGCGACGATCTTCGGGTCGGGGACGTTCTCGATCCGGATGTCACCGCGCTTGCGTACGGCCTTCCTGGGTACGTCCTCATCCCGACCATCAATGCCTTTCGCCGGGGTCCCCGGCGGGGCGCCTGTCGTGCGGACAGCGATAACGGGCTGGCCACCGCACGTCGGCGCATGCTGCGAAGACCGAGCGGAGCAAAGGTGCAGTCCGGCCAGGACTGAACTGCCGTAAGTCCCTTCATCGTGGTGCGAGTAGCTATTCGGAGGGCGGCAGTAGGGTCCCCAAGGGGCCGAGGTCGAGGTTGAGCTCCTCCATGGTCAGGTCGTACCGGGCGCACAACTCGTTCATACGGTCGTGGAGGATCAGGAGAGTGGCACCGAGGCGTTCCTCCTCTTCCTCGGTGAGGTCTCCCTCGTCGACGCGGTGCAGAGCCTGGCGCTCCATGAGCTGTCGCAGGAGTTCGACGAGGGTGAGGACGAGTTTGACCAGGTCACGCTCCACGGTGTCGGGTTCCGCGACGATCCGGCGTGTCGTCCTGTGTGCCGGGGGTTTCTCGTCCTGGGACGTGGCGGGCAGCAGACGGAAAGCCCGCGTGGCTGCGTCGGCGACCTCGTCGAAGCGACGTCCGGGCCCGCGGTCTTCATTCGTCATGGTCGTCTCGCGGCTGTGGTGTGCCCTCCGCCCAAGGCGACGGGTTCTGCGCGGTGATGGAGACGATGAGCGCTCGCAGGGAGACACGGACAAGGTCGATGCCTGCGATCGACAGCGTGATGTCACCGGTGAGAACCACGCCACCGCTGAGGAGGCGGTCCAGCAGGTCGATGAGGGCGATCTGCCGGCTGGGCAGCGGTTCCCTCTCGGCTTCTACGGGTAGCCGGGCAGCCCCGGTCACGGTGACGCCGTCCCCTCCGCGGGTTCGGCATCGGGCGGCGAGGCGAAGGAGTAGGGCGCCCAGGGGCCGGTGACCTCGACGCGCACCGAGTCCAGGCCTTCGGCCGCTCGCATGACGTCGGAAAAGAACGCGTCAGCATGCTCCGCCGGTACGAGGTACGCGTCATTGACGACGTTCTCCCCGGACCCGACCGCGAGTTCACCCTGCTGGAGCCTGTGCCGGGCCCGGTCCACCGCATGGATGCCGGCCGCGGCTTCGACGTTCTCAGCTGCCTGTTCGGCTGCCCGGTAGGCGTCTTCCTGTGTATGCCGTTGTGCTCTGCGACTGCGCAGGTAGGCGCGCCCGGGGCTGAGACCGGGTGCCGGAGCCGCATCTGTCCGGGCGGCGGTGACCGATATGGGTTCGACGTAGATTTTGACGCCCCACTCGACGTGCGCCGCCAAGCGGGACAGCCGGTCGCTGAACGTGCCCTGGCAGGCGTCGAGCGTCATGGCGACTCGCTCGTCATCGAGATACACGGTCGCGAGCCGCAGCGGAAGCACAGTGGTATGGGCGGACAACGCCTCAACCACGCCGTGGTGGGCCCTGGCCACCGCCTCGAGCCAGTCCAGGTCCTCAAGGTGCCGCTTGAGGGCGTCCTCCTGAAAGTCCTCGGGCGGTACAGGGCTCACCACCGCCGCAACGTCACCACCATGCCGACCGTGTACCAGGTGCACCGAAGCCCGCGCCACGCCTTGAAGGCCGGCGAGGACATCCGGCAGTCCATCGGCGTCTCGTACCACGGCATACGTGTAACTGATCGGCTCGGTCATCACTCATCCCGCCTCTTGGGGCGGACTTTGGCCGACTGCCGGCGCTGCGGCGTCGCATGCGGCGGTTTCTCGGTCACGGAACGGCGCTGTTCGGCCGACGCAAGCTCCGCGTCCTCGCGCAGAGCCTCGATCTCCGCGCGCAGGCGCTTGTTCTCCTCTGCCAGCTCGCGACTGCCGTTCGCGCGGGAGGACAGTGAGGGATCGTGCTCCCACCAGTCGATTCCCATCTCCTTGGCCTTGTCCACGGACGCGACCAGCAGGCGGAGCTTGATGGTGAGCAGTTCGATGTCGAGAAGGTTGATCTGTATGTCGCCCGCGATGACGATGCCTTTGTCGAGTACCCGCTCCAGAATGTCGGCGAGGTTGGCCGAGGACCCCTGGGCGTACTGCGGGGACGACCTGTACGGGACGGAGCCAAACCTGCTGGCAACGGGTTCTGTCACGGCCTATCGACCTCGGTTTCCTTGATTCCAGCGCCTGGAAGCAGAACTACGGCGCGGGCATTCATCAGGTCCACCCCGGGCTGAAGGCCGGGCGCGACCGCATGGCTGCCCGCGTGGAACAACTCCTTGAGCGGCTGCTCGTCGACATGGGCGCGGACGAGCCCTGCCCGGGTCGGTCAGCCGCTTCAGGCTTCTTGCCGACGAGACACAGGGCGACGGGCCGGGCGATCCTTTCCAGCCCGGTGCCCCGTGGCCTCCCGGTAGGGCGTCTGTCTTCGCATTCATCATTGCCGAAATCTCGGTCATGTCCTGCGGATCTCCTGGTGCGCCTTGATCTCGTCGAGCCGGTCGAGCAGCTCGTCCTCGCGCTGGTCGAACGTCTCCTCGTCGATCGCTCCTGACAGGAGCGCCTTCTCCAGCTCCGCGAGCTCCCGCTCGACCGGCCCGGGGTCGTAGTAGTCCCGCTCGGCAGCCTCCACGACACGCTCCACGACCCAGCCCACGCCGCGCACGGGTGCCAGCGGGAGAGTGAGGATCTGGGCGAACAGGCCCATGAGTGCTCCCTACACGAAGCTGTACGGCGGCAGCGGGCCACGCAGCCGCCAGTCGAAGTCTTCGCCAAGTTCGGCAGCGAGGTTCTTCTCTGTGGCAGTGAACCGATCCTCCCGGCGTCGATCCACGAGGAAGGAGACGTTCAGGAAGTCGTTGCCGGCCGTCTGTGAGGCCCGCTCATCGCGGGCGAGGGGGCGCAACGCCTCGATGACAGCGGCTGCCAGTGCTTCCTGGCGGGCCTGGACCTCGTTCGCCACGAGCTCGCCCAAGGCGAGCGGCAGATCGGGGTTGTTGTGGCCGGCCCGGATGTCGTCGTTGAGTCTGCGGGCCTCCGGCGACTCCTGGAGGATTTGGCGCAGCAGCGCGTCTTCGTCCTGTGCCGCCTTCAGGTGGTACTCGGCGCACCCTTCCAGCGCGGCCAGCCGTTCCGTGTACCGCTCGGCGTTCTCCTCGAGCACGGTCCGCACCGCGTCGTCATCAGGGGCCAGCAGACCGAATCGCAGAGGCAGTACGGTGCCGTCGGCCATCAGCCGCTCCTGGACCGCCTGATGTGCACCGACGTCCCGGCGTTTGGCGCGCAGCTCCTGCGGAGCGTCACTGACGACTGCGCTGAGGATTCCGCCCTGCACTGTACGCAGTTGTGCGGGAGGGTCGCCCACGCCGTTGAGATCGTCCAGGCGCAGCGGATGCGTGGCCGCCGTTATGGCGTACACATACACGGCCATGACTCAGTCCTCCCGGTGCCGGGAAGCACGGCGGGCCGTCCGGGGGCGGGGCCGCTCCCGCCTCTCTTCGGCTTCCTCGTCCTCGTCCTTGCGGCCCTGCTGCAAGACGTCGGTGACGGCCTCCATCGCGCCGGTCAGTGCCCCCTTGCTCTTGCCCTTGGCTCCGCCTTCGGTCACTTCGCCCACGAGGTCGGTCAGCTGGCTGGGTGCCTTGCGTCCGGACTCCAGGTCGAGGCGGTTGCAGGCCTCGGCGAAGCGCAGGTAGGTGTCGACACTCGCCACGACGATGCGGGCATCGACCTTGAGGATCTCGATGCCGACCAGCGATACACGGGCGAATACGTCGATGACCAAGCCGCGGTCCAGAATGAGTTCCAGAACGTCGTACAGAGTGCCGGAGCTCGGTCCCTGAGAAATACTGCCTCTGCCTTGCGGCACCACGGTCACGGTGCCCTCCCTTCGCCATCGGCCGCATACAGCGGCTCGGCGGCCCTTGCTCTCGCCCGGCGACCTGACAGCCGGGGACGGCGGTCGTAAAAGGGTCATGCGCCACGGTCGATCTGCCCGCGTGCATAGCGGCGGGTCTGCTCGTACGCCATCAGTTCGCCGTCCTGGTCCAGCGTCACCCGGTAACTCGCCATCACACTGGTGGTCTCGGGGATGCGTTCCAGTTCCATGACCTCTACCTGTGCCTTCCAGCCGTCCTCGGTGGGCTGCACCGCAGAGACGGACTCGGGCGACCTCCCCAGCAGCTCCTCAAGCTGCTCGGCCGCGTACCGCATCGCCTGCGGCGCAGACACGCGGCCAGACCTCGGCGAATCACGTTGAACCCGCGGCTTCGTGCTGCGAGCGCTGTCGCTGCGCGAGTCCGTGGCCTTGCTCCGGGACGGCTGCCGGCGTTGACCGCCGGCGCTCTTTTCTCCAACGGCCATGCTGCTGCCTCTTCGGTAGACGGCCTCTGAGTACCGGGTTGCTCCGAGTCTCGCTCAGCCGCTCGGGTTAGCAATGCGCACTGACATGATATGGCCGCGCTATTCGCGGTCTGCCTCTGTCGAATTTGCTCGTGACCGCCCTTGCTGCGCACCAGGGGTCCCTCCGGTGCGGACATGATTTTTTTGCAAGAAAAGATTGATGTTCGAACCGTTGGGATTTCATGGAGAAACTCAGGAAGAATGCATGGTCACCGCAGGAAAGTATGTTCCTTCCGCAGGAACGCGGTCAGCAGCCATCGGCGCGGTTTCGCCGGGCCGGTGTCGATCCGACGGCATGGCATCCGACCCCGCCCCGTCCCCGCTCCCGCGCCCGGCGCCCACCTACCGGTCGGTAGTGCCGTGACCGGCAATGTTTGCTCACAGCCGGGTGACGAGCGGCTCCTCACAGGTCGGCAGGTGCTGCGGAAATGGTCACTTTGACGCGTAACGCACCCAACGAGCTGGGAGAGTTCCTCAAGGCCCGGCGCGCGGAACTGAGCCCGCGCTCTGTGGGACTGCCCGACGGGACACCGCGGCGGGTGCCGGGACTGCGCCGCGAGGAAGTGGCCCTGCTGACCGCGATCAGCACCGACTACTACACCCGCCTCGAACAGGGGCGCATGCAGGCATCCGAGCCGGTGTTGACCGCCCTCGCCCGCGTCCTGGGGCTGAATGAGGACCAGCGCGACTACATGTTCGAGCTGGCGGGGAAGGAAACCGGCCGGTTGCGCCGGCACGCGGTACAGACGGTCCAACCGCAGTTGCAGCGGCTGCTCGACGATCTCACCTCGATCCCGGCCATGGTCCTGGGTCGCCACATGGATGTTCTGGCGTGGAACCCTCTGGCTGCCGCCATGGTCGGTGACTTCGGGAAGCTGCCGGAAGCGGACCGCAACTACGCGAAGATGGTCTTCACCGACCGCATGAGGGAGTTGTACGCGGACTGGGAGAGCACGGTCCGCATCACGGTGGCCCAACTGCGCATGGACGCAGCCCGCAATGCCGGTGATCCCCGGCTGACCGCACTGGTTGCCGAGCTGTCCGAGCTCTACCCGGACTTCCGGCGGTGGTGGTCCCCTCACGACGTGGCCGCCCGCACCGTGGGCACCAAGACGCTGAACCACCCGCTCGCAGGCACTCTCGTCCTCGAATGGGACACCCTCACCTGCAGCACCGACCCGGATCAGCAGCTTGTCATCTGGACCGCCGAGCCCGGCACGGCCACGTACGAGGGCCTGCGCTTCCTTGCCTCCTGGGCCGCGGGCGGACCTCGGCCTGCGCCCGGCAGACCGGCCGGGCGATGACGTTGGTTCCGTCCCGAGCCCGGCGCATCGACGAAGGGACCGCCCGCCTCCTCCGCGCGCCCGGTGATGTGTGGCCTTCCCCGCGGACCCGGGGCGTCCCGTCACCGAGGTGACCGTATCGATACCTCCCACGGATCTCGACGAACCGCCGACTCGGCAAGGCGAGCCACCACCGGTCCCGTATGGCTGTCTGCATACATCTGGTCGGGCTGCCGGAACACGAGGATGCATCGGCCCCGACCTCGGAGTACCACTGCTGCAGCACGCCGACTTGGCCCCGTCTGTTTGTGCGCAGGTCGAGACGGTCACCGCGGCGTGACCATTGCTGATGCTCTGCATCTGCCGTCAGAATGGCTGCATGGTCCTCCATGCATCGCCACACGCCGGCACACAGGACGTGGCGTCAACTACGGCGGTTGAGGCGGTGCTCAAGCGGGCCGGAGGGGACCGCGATCGCCTGCTCGAGAGGTTCAATCGGGCGGTGCGCCGTCCCGAGTCGTTCGGGGGACTGGCGGGACTCGGGGTGCTGCTCGATCAGATCGCGAGGACCGAACAGCAGTCCGTGGACACGGTGTGGATCCCGGATACGAACGCACGGCTGAGCCCTTCAACCATGCTGCGAGAGTTCTTCGCCGACCCGGACATTCATGTGGCCGCCTCCCAGTACGGCGAGGACGCCTACCGCCGGGGCTGGCTGTGCCTGGATCGCGCCCTGACTCCTGAGGAGCACGCTGTGCTCGTCGACGCAGCCGTCATGTGGGCGAGGACCGATCGCACCGTTCACGACATCGTCGCCGAATTCGGCCCGGCGTCGGTCACTTTCGGCGACCCTGACCCGCGTCGTCCCAAGACCCTCAGCTACGCCGGCAGCGACCGGAACGCGCCCGTCGTGGCCTTCCATCTCGGCCCTGCACGAGCCGGGACGATCCCAAGTTCCGAGCGTTCACCGGTAGTTGGCGCACCCTTGCTCGGAGTCCGGGTCTGCGACGATTTTCCTGGTCGCTGGGAGCTCACACCGTACGGCGAAGCATTCTTGGAGGCCGAACCGGAGTAGGAACCCGCCCCGGTCCCCGACGGCCGCCTTCCTCCACTGACCGCCCGGGGATGTGGATCCCGAGAATCGGGGCGAGGGCGTGTTGTGGACGTGGTCCAGGTTGGTCCGCGTGAATGCGAGGGTGCGGACTTACCGGTATGTGGGGCCCGTTGAGTTGCGGGACGCGGTCAGCCCCGGTGATGAGGGGCAGATCATCAGCTCGATGGCCGACCTCGAAGGCTGGGCTTTGTCTCCTGCGGAAGTCGTCTTTCGCTGACCTGGAGTGTGGAAGGGATGGACGCCGCGTTCGCCGTCTGTCCCGGAACGGCGGCCCTGCGACGCCGCCACCGACGCACCGGTGCGGTGACGCTGTTACGGAACTTCCTGCACCGGCCGTGCCAGCTCGACATTGAACTGGGCCCCGGCCAGCAGAGCGAGATTGGTGAACCAGACCCAGATCAGGAAGACGACGAGCCCGGCGAGCGACCCGTACAGCCGGCTGTACGCACCGATGTGGGTGGCGTACAAGGTGAACCCGGCCGATGCCACGAGCCACAGGGACGCGGCGAGCACTCCGCCGGGCAACCCTCGCCGCAACCCCCTGGCCGCCGCCGGGCCGGTACGGAACAGCACCATGATCAGACAGGCAACGAGGACCATCAGGATGGGCCACTTCAGCACCGTCCACACCGTGTCACTTGCGTGTGCTAGGCCGATACGGTGTCCCAGCCAGCGGGCCAACGGCCCGGTCAGCACCAGTGCGAACGCGCTGGTCATCAGTAGCAGGAGCAGCCCGACGGCACTGGTCACGATGATGTGTGCCTTGCGCAGCGCGGGCCGTGTGTCGCGGACGCCGTGCAGGGCGTGCAGAGCACGGCGGAAGACGGCCAGATAGCTGGAGGCGGACCACACGGCGCTGCTGGTCCCCGTCGCGACCAGCAGCCATACGGCGCCGCGCTCCTGGGTCGCGGCCTCCAGGGGCTCGCGCAGCGCGGCGCCGGACTCCGCGGGGGCGAAGGCCGTGATGTCGGCGATCAGCACGTCGGTTGCTCGGGGGTTGGCCAGGCCGATGAGGGCGACGGTGACCAGGAGCGCCGGGAGCAGGGCGAGGATGGCGTAGTACGTCAGGGCGGCGGCCCAGTCCGAGAGGTCGTCGTTCCACAGGGAGACGGGGGTGCGGCGCAGGGCGGCCCGGTAGTGGGCCGCCCGCCCGGAGGGTGCGCCCTGGCGGGGGACGCGTCCTGAGGCGATGGGTGTGGTCTTGCTGGGCACGCTGGTCTCCGGGGGACGTGGTCAGGCACGGCGCGGCCTGGCGGCGCCGGGGGAGGCAGCGGATCCCCCGGGGTACGGACGTCCTTTGCTACCACCTTTTCTCGTGCCTCCGATCATGGGTCGTACTCCTGCCGTGTCCAGGACCACCTGCACTACCGGACGAATCCGTTCTGGCTGCCGCTCTCCGGTATCTCGGGTCCGGGAGGAGTCGGGCCCTGGCCGGGAGTCGGCGGTCGGCGAAGGGTGCACAAAGGCGCGGCAGCAGCCCGGCAGCTGGGCGACCAGCAGACGGAGCACGAAGCGTGCGTTCTCCTGGCGCGACTCGGCCTCGCCGAGGGCGAGTCGCGAGCGCGCGATGGCCGAGCTCCGCGCGGCCGGGAAAGCCGCCGGCACGGTTATGCCGCCCCCGGGCCCGAGGCAGCGGCGCCCTCACCCTTCAGTCGGGGGCCCCGATCACCTCCGGCAGCCCGTCGGAAGCCGCGGAGCCTGCCTGCCGAGCACCGGCGCGGGCCGCAGGGGACGCGACGCCATCCGTTGACCCGAAGCCGCGGCGCGCGGACCGACCCGACGGGGCGTGAGGCCTTCGGCACGCCGGGATGTGGCACGGTGAACATGCAGCCCGATGGATCACCGAGAATGGATCACCGAGGAGGAGATTCCGTGTCGAATCCACCGCTTCCCGAGAACGCGATCGCCATGCTGAAGAAGCCCAACCAGGCCGTCATCGCGACGCTTCGGGCCGACGGCCAGCCAGTGTCCACAGCCACCTGGTACCTCTGGTGCGACGGCCGGATCCTGGTCAACATGGATGAGGGCCGCAAGCGGCTCGAACACATCCGCAACGACCCCCGGGTCACGCTCACCGTGCTCGACGAGGGGAACTGGTACACCCACCTCAGCATCATCGGACACGTCGCCGACGTACGTGAGGACAAGAACCTCACCGACATCGACCGCCTGGCCCAGCAGTACCTCGGCACGCCGTACCCTCAGCGGGACCGCGGCCGGGTCAGCGCCTGGATCGAGATCGACCGCTGGCACGGCTGGGGCACGCTCAAGGAGAACAGCCAGCCCGGCTGACCCGCGCGCCGCGGCGTCTGGCACGCACCACGCTCTCCGCGTTGTCGGGATCACCCACGCACGACCTCAAGGGCGACCCTGTGCCTTGCGACGGCACGCACCGGACGCCGAGCGGGGGTCGAAGCCGCCGAGCCAGGCGCACTCGCCGGCCTCGGCGTTCAGGTCCTGCGGGGCCGGGACGCCGGATACCGGCTGGGACACGCGCCCGCAGCCGCGTTGCACGGGGTTCCCGTCCGACCGCCGTGATGCAGGAGGCTGGACGGGGCTCGGATCCACGCAGATCATCCGTCGGGTTCATGACCTCGACCAACGCCTCGTCACCCAGGCGTGATTGTGCCGCCCGTATCGACATCAGTTCGCCCAGGGGAACTGGCCTGCGCCTGCCCGGACCAGCACCTCAGCCCGGATCCGCACCTCCCCGACCCGAGGCACGCGCGGAGCCGGTCCGGGCGAGGGAGCCTGCCGACAGGCAGCGGGCTGCGCGGCGGGCCGTACATCGTGACCAGCAGGTCGCCCGGGGGCAACCCGGCGTACGGCCCACTCCGTCGCCGGTGGCGGCCGACGGTGGGAGAGCAACCGGATGCCGATCGGTATCCGGTTGCCGCCCCACCGCCGCCCCGCCCGCGGAGGCGCCGGACCGGGCAGTCCGCCGAGATCAGACCGCCGGTGCCGGGAAGGTCGGGTACTCGACTCCGGAGACGTGCTGGACGACGCGGATGACCTGGCAGGAGTAGCCGAACTCGTTGTCGTACCACAGGTAGAGGATCGCGTTGTCGCCCTCGACCTTGGTGGCACCCGCGTCGACGATCGAGGCGTGGCGCGAGCCGATGAAGTCGCTCGAGACCGCATCGGGGGCGCTGATGAAGTCGATCTGGCGCCTGAGCGGCGAGGTCAGCGACACGTTGCGGAGGTAGTCGAGGACTTCCTCGCGGGTGGTCTCGCGCGCCAGCTGCAGGTTGAGGATCGCGATCGAGACATCCGGCACCGGAACGCGGATCGAGCTGCCGGTGATCTTCGCCTGGAGGTCGGGCAGCGCCTTGGCGACGGCGGACGCGGCACCGGTCTCGGTGATGACCATGTTGAGCGGCGCCGAGCGGCCGCGGCGGTCGGAGCTGTGGTAATTGTCCAGCAGGTTCTGGTCGTTGGTGAACGAGTGGACGGTCTCCACATGTCCGCGCAGGACGCCGTACTCGTCCTCCATCGCCTTCAGCGGCGGGACGATCGCGTTGGTGGTGCAGGACGCGCAGGACAGGATCTGCTCGTCCGGCTTGATCATGTCCTGGTTGACACCGTGGACGATGTTGGGGACGTCGCCCTTGCCCGGCGCGGTCAGGACGACCTTCGCGATGCCGGGGCGGAGGTGCTTCGACAGGCCCTCGCGGTCGCGCCACTTGCCGGTGTTGTCGACGAGGATGGCGTTCTTGATGCCGTACGCCGTGTAGTCGACCTCCGACGGGTCGCTGGCGTAGATCACCTTGATCTCGTTGCCGTTGGCGACGATCGTGCTGCTCGCCTCATCGACGGTGATCGTGCCCTGGAACTGGCCGTGGATGGAGTCGCGGCGCAGCAGCGAGGCGCGCTTGACGATGTCCTGGTCGCCGCCCTGGCGGACGACGATGGCGCGCAGCCGCAGGCCGTTGCCGGAGCCGGCCTTCTCGATGAGCAGGCGGGCGACGAGGCGGCCGATGCGGCCGAAGCCGTAGAGGACGACGTCGCGCGGCTCGCAGCGCTCGATCTTGTTGGCTCCCGTGGCCCCGGCGACGGCCCCGGCGGTGAACTCCTCCACCGAGAGGCCGCGGTCGTCGGCCTTGTACGTCGCGGCAAGCATGCCGATGTCGATCTGGGAAGGGCCGAGATCGAGCGTGGTGAGAGCCTGCAGGAACGGAAGCGTCTCGGTGACCGAGAGTTCCTCACCGGCGATCTGCCGGGCGAATCGGTGGGTCTTGAGGATGCTGACCACCGACTTGTTCACCAAGGAGCGGCTGTGAAGCAGGACCGTGACGTCCCGCTCCCGATGCAGCTTCCCGATGATCGGGATCATCGACTCCGTGATCTCCTCGCGGTTCTTCCAGTTGGTGAACGAGTCCTCGTTGACAGTCACAGGTTTATCTTTCGAGCTAGGCGGTGCTCATATGCTAACCGCCCGCCACTTCGATCATTCACCCGGTGTCACCTGAGCCGGATGCCGTGAGCGGGCCCCATGGCCACGTCAGGGGAGGGAATGGGCCGCTGTGCGGAGTATGGGCGATCGATTTACCCGGATGCGCCCTGACTTGCTCCCGGCGTGATCTTTGTCGGCCGCGGTGCCGACGTCATCGGCATCGACCGTCTTGGGACCTCTGCCGAGCCGGGGCGCCCACGCAGTGGTGACCAGCGGCCGGCGCGTGCGCCGCACGCCCGTCCGTCGCGGCGGCCAGTACATCCGAGGAGCATCGCCCGCACATACAGCACCCCGCGACCCTGCCCTGGACCCGAGGTGGCAGTGGCAACCCCCGCAAGAACCTCGACGCGCTCGATCCCGGATGCGTCGGGGTGACGATCAGTTGCCTTCGCTGCCCGTCGTGCCCCGGCACCCGGTGCAGGGTTCGCACGATCCAGGGAAGGGTTCGGACGCCCTCGATTCCGTACCAGGGACGCACCCGGTCCGCCCGCCGCGCTCCCGCAGCACAACGGCGCACCGAGAGAGTCGGCGGGGGAGCGGCCCGCCCGGTCGACGTGCGAAGGACTCCCGGGCGGGCCGCGCTCCCGCAGCACAACGGCGCACCGAGAGAGTCGGCGGGGGAGCGGCCCGCCCGGTCGACGTGCGAAGGACTCCCGGGCGGGCTACATCGTCCACGCTGCCCTGAACGCGTCCGCCCGCGCTGCCGACGGGCCGGTGCCTGAGCCGAACGAGGACGCAGAATGCAGCCGTCAGGCGCTGAGCGCCTGCCTGTGGGTGTCGATGGCCGCGGGCAGAACGCCCAGGTGATCATGGAGATCAGTGACCGCGCGGACGTTCCGGTCGGCGAGAAGCGCGTCGAAGCGGGCCATCCGGCCGGGGGCCCGGCAAACATCCCCGAACTGCAGCGCTTGCCGCCACTGAGCCGCGCCCTCGCGTCGCGGCGGCAATGATCGCGTTTTCCGGCGCGCCCATGGTCTCATGGGACACGAGGTTCGGTGGGGGTTGTCGACGGTAAGGGCTCCGAGGGGATCTTCGCTGGTGAAGGTGACAGCAGACATCGTGCGGGCCTCCACCAGTCACTGCGGCGGGGACCGTCTCGCCCGTCAGGCCGTGAGCGGAGCGGCCTCAGCCGGTGTGCCGACTGGTCGGCCCGGGACGGAAGGCTCCGGGGAGTTCCTTGCAGGCGGCCTTCCAGCTAACGCCGTTACCGGCTCAGTCACGACGCTCGCCCGCTCCCCTCACCATGGCGCTCGACGCCGTGCTCGATCACACCCGCGGCCTGTCCCGGGAGGCACCCGGATGCATGAGGCGGTTGAGCGCCGTGCGACCGCTGGTGGGCCATTGCACCGCCGACAAGGCCGCGGCACACGGTGATGGCCCCGTGACACATGATTCCTCCTCCCCTTCTCCCTTCCGGGAGCAGAGCACACGTGCCCCGGAGACCCGGACTCCGCTGCGTGCGTTCCTCAGGACCGAGTCCGGCAGCGCGGCGGTGCTGCTGGCCGCCACCGTGGCTGCACTGGTGTGGGCGAACGCGGCTCCCGGGGTGTACGCATCCTTCTGGGAGGTGCACCTGTCGGTGACCGTGGGATCGGCAGGGGTATCGCTGGACCTGCGCGAGTGGGTGAACAGCGGCCTGATGACGTTCTTCTTCTTCGTCATCGGGCTGGAGGCGCGCCGGGAGTTCGACATGGGCGAGCTCCGGGAGCGGCAGCGGGTCATGCTGCCCCTGGCCGCGGGGCTCGCCGGCATGCTCGTCCCCGTCGGGATCTACCTCGCGTTCAACTCGGGTGATGCCTCGGCCCACGGCTGGGGGGCGGCCATGTCCACGGACACCGCGTTCGCCCTGGGCATGCTGGCTATTCTGGGACGACGGTTCCCCGACGCGCTGCGCACGTTCATTCTCACGGTGACCGTCGTCGACGACCTGCTGGCTCTGGTGGTCATCGCCCTCGTCTACAGCGACCACATCACCGTGCCCGCCCTGCTGTCCGCCGTGACCCTGTTCGGCCTGATCCTGCTGGTCAGGGCGGCGGGCGTGCGCCACGGACTGACGTACCTGCTGATGGGGGCCGCGACCTGGGTCGCGCTGCTCAAGTCCGGTGTCGATCCGGTGGTCGTGGGTCTGGCCATGGGACTGCTGACCTACGCCTATCCGGCGGCGCGCAGCGACCTGGAACGCGCGAGCGATCTGTTCATCTCATTCCGCGAGCAGCCCACACCCGAACTGGAGCGCTCGGCACGCCAGGGGCTGGCGTCGGCGCTGTCGCTCAATGAGCGACTGCAACGGATGTACCACCCGTGGACGAGTTATGTGATCGTGCCGCTGTTCGCCCTCGCCAATGCCGGCATCACCATCGACGCGGGACTGCTGTCGCGGGCGGCAACGTCCCCGGTCACTCTGGGCATCCTGTTCGGCTATCTCGTCGGCAAGCCGGTGGGCATTACCGGTGCCTCCTGGCTGCTTGCCCGGCTGAGCCGCAATCGGCTGAGGCCGCCGGTCGGTTGGGGCGCCCTCGCCGGGGGCGGCACGATCGCCGGGGTCGGGTTCACCGTTGCCCTGCTGATCTCCACGCTCGCCTTCGACGGAGACCGGCTCGAAGAGGCGAAGGTGGGCATCCTGGGCGCGGTGGCCTGTTCCTTCCTCGCAACCTGCGCCGTGGCGATGGCGATCAGGCTCCTGCCGCCGCAGCGGCGAGCACGAGTACTGCTCGGCACAGCCGAGAGAGTGATCGATCTCGCGGTCCCGGTCGACCCCGAACGTGACCACGTCCGGGGCCCGATGACCGCTCCGGTGACACTGGTCGAGTACGCCGATTTCGAATGCCCCTACTGCGGCCAGGCCGAACCCGTGGTCCGTGACCTGCTCGCCGACTTCGGCGATCTGCGCTACGTGTGGCGGCACCTGCCGCTCACCGATGTCCATCCCGGCGCGCAACTCGCCGCCGAGGCTGCCGAGGCCGCGGCGGATCAGGGGGCCTTCTGGCAGATGCACGACCTTCTCCTGGGGCACCAAGGCGCGCTCCGGGCGCCCGACCTGATGCGCTACGCGGACGAACTGGGCTTGGACGCCGAGCGCTTCCATCGCAGTCTGCGCACTCACGCGGGGGCCGACCGGGTCGCCGAGGACAGGGAATCGGCCGATCTGAGCGGGGTGACAGGAACCCCCACCTTCTTCATCAACGGCCTGCTGCACCGCGGCGCCTACGACATCGACGCGCTGTCCGCCGCGGTGCGAACAGCCCGGGCGCGTGCAGGACTGACGCGGTGATCCGCCGGATGCAGTCGGTGACAGGGCCGGCCGAGGCCTCCGGAGACGTGGGACTGCGGGTGATCGGGGCCCGTCGACGCCCCACGGTGTGGTTCTCCGCCGGTGCGGGTCGCGCAGGGAGTCCTGCATCACGCGCAAGGCCGGGTTGCCGTCATTCCTCAGGGTGGACGATGCTGCACACAGCGTGCTCGGACGGCCCGATCGCCCACCCATCGCCGGTCCGGGAGTGACTGAGTGGCTCCGGACCGGCTTCCTGTCAGTCGGGGGTGAGCACCGCTGCGCCGTTCACGCGGTCCGCGGCCAGGTCGGCCAGTGCTTGATCAGCCCGGTTCAGGGGATAGCGGCTGACGGTGACCTGGATACCGATGCGTTCGGCGAGTTCGAGAAAGTCGCGGCCGTCCGCGCGGGTGTTGGAGGTGACGCTCCGCAGATTCCGCTCCTGGAAGAGATGCCGCTGGTAGTTCAGCGCGGGAATGTCGGAGAGATGGATACCGGCGATCGCGAGGGTGCCCGACCGGTCGAGTCCCTCCAGGGCCACCGGCACCAGATCACCCACCGGAGCGAACAGGATCGCCGAGTCGAGGGGCTCCGGTGGGCTGTCGTAGGCGCCGCCGACCGATGAAACACCCAGGGACAGAGCGAGTTCACGCGCCTGCGCGGAACGCGTCATCACATGGACGGTGGCGCCGTCGGCCAGAGCCACCTGAGCGGCCAGATGGGCCGACGCGCCGAAACCGTAGATTCCGAGCCTGCCGCCCTTCGGCAACGCACTGCGGCGCAGCGACCGGTAGCCGATGATTCCCGCGCACAGGAGAGGGGCGAGCAGGGCCGCGTCCTGGGACTCGGGGAGCCGGTAGGCGAACGCCTCGGGAACAAGGACCAGGTCGGCGAAGCCGCCGTCGGCATCCCACCCCGTGTACGTGGACCGGGGGCACAGGTTCTCCCGTCCGGAGCGGCAGTAGCGGCAGGACCCACAGGTACGGCGCAACCAGGCACCGCCGACCCGGTCGCCCACACGGAACACGTCGGTCGCCTCGCCGGCCGCTGCCACCCGGCCGACGATCTCGTGCCCGGGAATCGTCGACGGACGGTGGGGGGTGAGGTCCCCTTCGGCGAGATGCAGGTCCGTGCGGCAGACACCGCAGGCTTCCACCCGCAGCAGGAGTTCGTCCGGGGCGGGCGCGCCCACTTGGCGGTGTCTGCGTACCAGGGGGCCGGCACCGATCGGTCCGGGTGTCCCGACGGCCCAGCCGCTGAGCATCTGTGAATGGGGGAGCCCCATGCCTCCAGCCTGCGGCCGCTGGGCGGGTCCGGCAAACCGGCCGGTTTCCGCATGTGCTTCGGGAACCGCAGATCGGGGCGCCTGCTGCGTCGGCGGGAGTGGAAGGCCCGCCAGGTCCTCGTCCGGGGACCATCCGGCCCATGCGCGCCGAGCTCCTGCCGAGTCAGCCTGACAGTGCCCCGTACCGGACCTGAGAGGAAGAAGGGCGATGTCATGAAGGCACTCGTCTTCCAGGGCCCCAGCCGGACCTCGTGGCGGGATGTACCGGATCCTGGCATCAAGGACGCCGCGGACGCGATCGTCCGCGTCGACACGGTCACTATCTGCGGCACCGATCTGCACATCGTCAAGGGCGATGTGCCCGAGGTGGTTCCGGGCCGGGTGCTCGGGCACGAAGCGGTGGGCACCGTGGTCGAGACCGGCGGCGATGTCAGCACGGTGTGCCCCGGTGACCGCGTGCTGATCTCGTGCATCTCCGCCTGCGGGCGGTGCCGGTTCTGCCGCGGCGGGCAGTACGGCCAGTGCCGTGGGGGCGGTGGTTGGGTGCTGGGCCACACGATCGACGGCACCCAGGCCGAATACGTGCGGGTGCCGTTCGCCGACCTGTCCGTGCATCCACTGCCGGGCGCCGTCGACAGCGACGACGCGGTCCTGTTGGCCGACATCTTCCCGACCTCGTACGAGGTCGGGGTGCTGAACGGCAACGTGCGGCCCGGCGACACGGTCGTCGTGGTCGGTGCGGGGCCGATCGGTCTGGCGGCCGTCATCACCGCGCGTCTGTACAGCCCCGGCCGCATCATCGCGGTGGACCTCGCGGAGTCCCGGCTGACCACCGCGCGCGCACTCGGTGCGGACGCGACCGTGAGCGCGAGCGAGGAACCCGAGCGTCTCGTCGAGGACCTCACCGATGGACTCGGTGCCGATGTCGTCATGGAGGCCGTCGGCGTACCGGCGACATTCGAGATGTGCACCCGAATGGTCCGCCCCGGTGGCCGGGTCGCGAACATCGGGGTCCACGGCAAGCCTGCGGTCCTTCACCTCGAAGACCTCTGGATCAAGGACGTCACGATCACCACCGGGCTGGTGGACACCCACTCGACGCCGATGCTGCTGGGCATGATGGCCGCAGGGCGCCTTCCGTCGGCTTCGCTGGTCACCCACCGTTTCGAGCTGGGCCAGATGGAGGAGGCGTACGACATCTTCTCCCGCGCCGCCGAAACCGGAGCCCTCAAGGTGACGCTGGGCGGCCCGCAGCACAACGCCGTCTCCGTCCCCGACCTGCTGTGACCCGAAGGACGTGAGGACCATGAGCGAGGGCACGCCTGCATCCGCCTCCACCGAGTCTCCGACCGGCCGCAGCGACCTCGGTCGGCGGGTGGCAGCGCGCCGTCAGGAACTCGGTCTCACCCGTGAGGAGGTGGCCGAACGCTGCGGCGCCGCTCCTTCGTACATTGCCTATGTGGAGGATCGGGCCGCCGTACCGGCCGTCAGCGTTCTGGTGCGCCTCGCGGATGCGTTGCAAACGACCGTGGCCGAGCTGACCGGTATGACGGTGGAACGTCCGCCGGGCAGGGCAGCGGCACTGCCGGGCGCCGAACTCATCGCGCTCAGTGACACCGAGTGCCTTCGACTGCTGTCGACGCACGGTGTGGGCAGGATCGCGATCGTCACCGCGGACGGGCCGGCCATCTTCCCGGTCAACTACGTGCTGGAGGGCAACGAGATCGCGTTCCGGACCACCGGCGATGGACTTCTGGCCGCGTCCGCGGGAACCGAGGTGGCCTTCGAGGCCGATCACATCGACGACGTGATGAGCCAGGGCTGGAGTGTGCTGGTGGTGGGCGATGCATCAGGTGTCACGGCTGCCCAGGCCATCCAGCGACTGGACCATGTTGCCCGCTCCCTTCCCTGGGCGGGTGGCCCCCGCACCCACTGGATGGTGGTCACCCCCACCCGTATCACCGGGCGTCGCGTGGTGCAGAAGTGAGAAAGCTGCCTGCCGTCGCCGGCACGCCGATCGCGCCGCAAACGGTGTGCAGCGGGCTGGAGTTCGCGCAGGCAGCGACCGCCCGGTGCCGGGGCGCGCAGGCGGAATCTGCGGACCGGCCAGGACCAGGACATGACCCCAGGACTCAGAGCCGCACCGCTCTCACCACCCTTCCCACTCGGCGCCCGGTCCGGGAACGTTCTACGGTTCGATCGTCAGAACCTCGTCCAAGGGGCGGCGTGGTGTGCGGGGGCCCGTCGGCCCGTAACCCATGCGGATGATCATCTGTGGGTGTCCCGTGCCGAAGACGGGGTCGCGGAGGATCCACCGCAGGTCCGGCCATTCGAGGGGCTGCGTCGCGAACGAGGTGGACACCTCGTTCAGCGTGGCCGTGAGCAGAACACGTTCCAGGGCCTGACCGGCGCGCAACCAGTCCACGGGGCGGTCTCCCGCGGTGCTCAGAACGGCCAGCTGCGGCTGCTTCTCGAACAGCACGCGTGCGCGCCCCGCCAGGACATCGGTGCCCGCGAAGTCGCGGACCGTCGCCCTTCCGGACGCGTCGGAGGGGCCGAATGCGTAGTCCGGGATCCCGTCGACGGACGCCTCCGCCTTCGTGTCCCGGGTCCAGTAGCGCTGCTCCGCCTCCCGTCCGGGGTCCCTCCGGTCGTACCCCTCGGCATCCCGGATCAGTTCCAGCACGGTCTCCAGGTGCGTCGGGGTCAGGAACGAGAAGTTCGCTCCTTCGGCACGGGCCGCTTCGGTGAAGAGCACGCGGACGTCCTCGGGTACTGGCCGGTCCTCGAACGGGTACCGGCTGGTGTGCCGCTCCCGCATCGCGCGGTGGAGCCCGACGAGCGCAGCCTCCTCGGGATTCCGAGGGGCATCCTTCAGCTGGACGCTCGCCAGCAGCGCCGGGTCCGAGGGGACGGGCAGCAGCGTGGTTTTCAGGGCGAGGCCCCGGTGAGCTGCGGACACCCGCAGGTTCAGGAGGGCCGCGCCGCATCCCACATGCAGTCCGCGGGTGGCGGGGTCGGCCTCCGTCATGGCACGGCCGAAATCCGCCCGAAGAGTAAGAGTGCGACGGGAACGTCCGTAATGGAACTGCCAGGGCTGGGCATTGTGCATGGACGGAGCTGTGATGGCATCGGAGACGAGGCCGGCCACCGTCGTGTCGTCGGGCGTCTGCGCGAGCATCGGGGGCCTCCCGGAAGCGGACATCGGGCGGAGCGTCTTCAGGATGGAGTGGGCGTCCTCCCCAGGGATATGGGCCATTCGTCCCTCGGTCGGGCCGGACGGACTCCTCGGCGGGGCCGTTCAGGACGCGTCGGCCGGAAGGTTTCCGTACCAGGACGTGTTCCCTCGGGTGCGCTCCACCGGATGCCGCGTGGTGTTCGGCCGTTACCGTGGACATATGGCCCGCCCGTGACGCGCGGGCCACGGCGGAGGCACCGTGGGCGACAAGGGCACTGACCGCAACGGCGAGGAACGCCGTCGGCTGGGCACACTCCCCGAGGACCTCCAGGAACGCCTCGATCTTTCGAAGCGCGGACCTGCCGAGGCGGCGCTGCTGCTGGACGCCGTCATGTCGGTGGGAAGGGGGCTCGATCTGCCGCAGGTGCTGCGCCGGATCGTCGAAGCCGCGGTCGTCGTGGTCGATGCCGAGTACGGAGCCCTCGGGGTGCTCGGCGAGGGAACCCGCCTTGCACAGTTCCTGCCCGTGGGCATCACGGACGAACAGAGAGAAGCCATCGGCTCGCTGCCCGAGGGGCACGGCATCCTCGGCGAGCTGATCCGCCACCCCGTGCCCCTGAGGCTCACTGAACTCGCCGACCACCGGTCGTCCCACGGGTTCCCGCCGAACCATCCCCCCATGCACTCGTTTCTGGGGGTGCCCATCCGGGTCCGCGACGAGGTGTTCGGCAACCTGTACCTGACCGAGAAACGGGGTGGCCGCGCCTTCGACGCCGAGGACGAGACGGTGCTCTCCACCCTCGCTGTGGCAGCCGGGGTCGCCATCGAGAACGCACGCCTGTATTCGCAGACGCGTGACCGGCAGCGTTGGCAGGAGGCCAACAGCGAGATCGTCGAGGGTCTGCTGAGCGGGGTGGACGAGGCGTACGTCCTGCAGATGATCGTCGACCATGCCTCGCGTATCCTCTCCGCCGACCTGGGTGTTCTGGCGCTCCCCGAGGGGGAGGGCGCCCTGCGGGTGGCGATAGCCTCCGGCGTGGACGCCGACACACACCGTGGACTGGTCCTGCCACGCGAAGGTTCGTTCGTCGGCTCAGCTCTCCACGCCGGCGAGCCGATCATCAGCCTCGACGTCGAGTGTGATCCGAGGATCACCGCTGGGCCCCCGCGATGGGCAGGGCTCGGTCCGGCCGTCGCGGTGCCGATGAAGACGGGGGGACGCGTCCTGGGGGTGCTGCTGCTGGCCCGTGTACGGGAGCGTCCCGCATTCACCGAGTGGGAGACCGCGCCCCTGCTGACCTTCGCCGGGCAGGCGGCGCTGGCGATGGAACTCACGGAACGGCGCGAGTCCGCCGAGCAGATCGCCCTGCTGGAGGACCGGGACCGGATTGCCCGGGACCTGCACGACCTCGCCATTCAGCGGCTGTTCGCCACCGGTATGACCCTCCAGAGCGTGGTGCGGTTCGTGGACCATCCCCGGGCCAGTGAACGACTGCTGCGTGCCGTGGACGATCTCGACGAGACCATCAAGATCATCCGGTCCACCATCTTCGGCCTCCGCGCACGCGAATCGGGCCGTGCCGAACAAGGTCTGCGCGTCCGCACGCTGACCGCGGTGGAGCAGGCCGCACGTGCCCTGGGCTTCCAGCCGTCCCTCCGCATGGGAGGGCTCATCGACACAGATGTGCCGGCTGAGACCGCGGACCAGGTGATCGCGGTGCTCGGCGAAGCGCTCAGCAATGTCGCACGCCATGCCCGGGCGACCTCGGCGGACGTCTCGATGGTGGTCGGTGAGGGAGCGCTGACGTTGGTCGTGTCCGACAACGGAGTGGGCATGCCGGAACACGACAGCTCACACAGTGGGCTGGACAACCTCGCGCAGCGCGCCAGGAACCTCGGCGGTGACATGACGGTCGAGCCATCGGCGGAGGGCGGCACCCGGGTGAGGTGGCGCGTGCCGCTGCGACTGACATGATCCGTGGACCGCGCGGCAGGCCGCAGCTTCGGCGTCAGTACTCGCGACCGCTCGCCGAGGGCGGCGAGGAGGGCACCGGTCTGTGCGCGGCGATCACGGCTGCCTGAATACGGCGCTCCACGCCGAGCTTCGCCAGGAGCCGGGAAATGTGGTTCTTGACCGTTTTCTCGGACAGATAGAGGCGTTTGCCGATCTGACTATTGGTCAGTCCCTCACCGATCAGAGCAAGTACGTCCTTCTCCCGTGGAGACAGTGCGGAGAGCGCATCCTCGGCCTCGGCCTCGGCGCCGGAACCCTCTCCGCGCAGACTGTTCATCAACCGTGCGGTGGTCGCCGGATCGAGGGTGGAGCGCCCGGAAGCCAGCGTGCGGACGGCTGTGACGAGGTCGGACCCCTTGATCTCCTTGAGCACGTAGCCTGCTGCGCCCGCCATGATGGCGTCGAGCAGCGCTTCGTCGTCATCGAACGAGGTGAGCATCAGGCAGGCCAGTTCCGGCATCCGCGAACGCAGTTCGCGACAGACGCTGATCCCGTCGCCGTCGGGGAGCCGCACATCGAGGATCGCGACATCCGGGCGCAGTGCCGGGCCACGGGCCAGCGCATGATCGGCCGTACCGGCATCGCCGACGACCTCGATGTCGGGTTCCGCGTCGAGCAGATCCTGCACCCCGCGCCTGACCACCTCGTGGTCGTCGAGCAGGAACACCCGGATCGGATTCTGCGCGGAGAACGCGGCTTCGCCGCTCATGGCGCCCACCTCGCTTCTGCAGGGCTCTCCACCGGCCCCATGTTCATCGTGGCCCGCACACCGACGGTGCACCAGAGCCGATCGGCCCCCGCACCACCCGGGCCGTTCAGTCCTCGGCGATGTCGGCCTGGGGACCGTACAGCTGGAGCAACCTCTTCCGCGTTCCGTACAACCGCTCCGCCACTGTCTCGGCCACGTACTTGTACACCGCCCGGCCCAGCACCGCATCGGCCGCGCACAGCGCGCGGACGGTAGCGGCGTCGAACTCCAGGGCCTGACCCGCGTGGACCACGTGCGCGCCCATGTGCCACACATGCGGGGAGCAGAGCCAGGACCAGCCCAGCAGGTCGTCCTGGCCCAGGGTCTCGACGACCGCCGGGCGGCGGCCGGGCACATGGAGGTCGACCTCGACCCGGCCGGAGCGGATGATCCAGAAACGATCGGCCCGCCTGCCCTCCTCGAAGACGCGTGAGTCGAGGACCAGCGGCACCTCGTGTGCCGCCGTGTCGAGAAGGCGCTGCCGGCTCTCGGGCGGGAGCGAGTCGAGCAGACTGTGCGTCGACATGGGGTCCTCCGTCCCTGGCGGGCCATGGCGGCTCCGCGCGTGACAGCCCGGCCGCGTGCCCCACCGTCCGGTGTGAACGATAGGCGGGGCTCCGGGGGGAGGCTCGGTCATCGGACACCCCCGGGGTCTGCCGCACCCGAACCCGCTGAACGGCATCAGCCCGTTGACCGGCATTCCACGTGATTTTCACGGTGATCCGCTCACCGACCCGCCCGCTTGGGCCGTACGGGGGCGGTCCGGGACCGATCGGCCCATGGGCTCTGATCTCCCGCCGCAGGATTGTGGAGGACGCGCCTGGGCACATACCCGGTGAGCGCCAGGAGGTGGTGGCAGTGAGCCGCATCAGAATTGTCCGTCGCCCACCGCCTCCCTCGGGGCCTCCGCCCCTCGATCTGCGAACTCCGTCCGGGCGGCCTCTGCCCTACTGAGTTCCACGACGCGCCCGTGTCCCGGAATCGTGATGCCATGAAAGGAAGCCCTGGCGAAGGGACCGCCCCGTTCATGGCAGCCGTACCGTCTCCTGCCCCGTGCCTGCATTCCGTGCGGGCCGTGGTCTTCGACACCGACGGAGTGATCACCGACTCCGCCCGGAGCCACGCCGCGGCCTGGAAGAAGGCATTCGACGCCTGTCTGTCGGAGCGGGAAGGGCAGCGGCCCTTCGATCCGGTCGACGACTATCTCCGCCACGTCGACGGCCGTTCACGGCACGACGGTGCGGCGGCCTTCCTCGCGTCGCGAGGGCTGGACCTTCCCGACGGCAGCCCGGACGACCCGCCCGGCACGGCGACGGTGTGGGCGGTGGCCGCACGCAAGGAGGAGCTGTTCACGGAAACGCTGCGCACCCACCGGGTCGATGTCTGGCCCGGCACGGTTCGCCTCCTTCACGCACTGCGCAGTGAGCGGACGCCCTGTGCTGCCGTGTCCGCCTCCTGCCACGCGACGGAACTCCTGTCGCGGGCCGGCCTCATCGGGCAGTTCGGTGCCGTGGTCGACGGAAACGAGGCACGGCGGCTGGGGCTCGCGGGGAAACCGGATCCCGCGCTCTTCGTCGAAGCGGCGCGGCGCCTCGGGGTTCCCGTATCGGACACCGCTGTGGTGGAGGACTCCCTGGCCGGTGTCGAGGCCGGCCACCGCGGCGGATTCGGACTTGTGGTCGGCGTGGACAGGGCAGGCGGTCCCGGCAAGGCCGCGGACCTGCGACGCCGTGGCGCCGACATCGTGGTGTCCGATCCCGGTGAACTACTGATCGGCAACGACTGATGGCGGGGGCCTGGGAGTGGCTGTACGAGGGGTACGAGCCGGAGGCGGAGCGGCTGCGCGAGGCGCTGTGCACACTCGGCAACGGGTACTTCGCCACCCGTGGAGCCGCATCCGAGACCACCACCAGCAGGTCCCACTACCCGGGCACCTACGTCGCGGGTTGCTACGACCGGCTGACCTCATCGGTCCGGGGCCGACAGGTGGAGAACGCCGACCTGGTCAACCTGCCGAACTGGCTGCCGCTGCGCTACCGCATCCGCCCCGCCGGCACAGGCCCCGGACCATGGCTGTCACCGGACCACGAACACCTCGCGGAACACCGACAGACGCTCGATCTGCGCCGCGGCACGCTGACCCGCCGGTCCGTCTACCAGGACGAGGCAGGCCGTCGCCTGTATGTCGAGCAGTGCCGTCTGGTGCACATGGGAAACCCGCATCTCGCCGCCCTGCACACGGCTTTCACTGCGGCCGGGTGGGTGGGGGCGGTCGAGGTGGAGGCGGCGATCGACGGCGACATCCGGAACGCCGGTGTCGCGCGGTACCGGGATCTGTCGGACTGTCATCTGACCGGCTGGTCGACCGGAACGGAACAGGACGACGTGGTGTGGCTCGGATGTCGCACCGCGGAGTCGGACATCGGCCTCGCGCTGGCCTCCCGCATCGTGGCCACGTCCGGCGGTCCCGGGCGGCAGCAGCCCGATGAGTCCGGGCGGCGTCCCCGTCCTCGGCAGACCCCACGGAAGGTCTTCCAGACACTGGTGCTGCCGCTGGATCCGGAATGCGACGCCGTCGTGGACAAGACGGTGGCGCTGTACACGTCGCGTGACCCGGCGATCGGCAGCCCGCTACGGGCTGCCGTGGCCGGGGTGCGAACGGCCCCGGAGTTCACAGAGCTGCTGGCCTCGCACCATCGGGCGTGGGCCGGCCTGTGGCAGCGGACCCGGATCGAGGTCCCGGGCGAAGCGGGCAGGATTCTGCGACTTCACCTCTTCCACGTGCTGCAGACGCTGTCCCCGCACACGGCAGAGCTCGATGTGGGCGTACCGGCGAGAGGACTGCACGGAGAGGCATACCGGGGTCATGTCTTCTGGGACGAGCTCTTCGTGCTGAGGTTCCTGAGTCTGCATTTCCCTGAGGTTTCCCGGGGACTTCTGGACTACCGCCACCGGAGGCTGACCGCGGCCTGCCGCGCGGCACAACAGGTGGGACGGGCCGGGGCCATGTACCCGTGGCAGAGTGCCGACGACGGCCGGGAGGAGACCCAGGAAATCCATCTCAATCCCCGTTCGGGGCGCTGGCTGCCCGACCATTCACGTCTGCAGCACCACGTCGGTTCGGCTGTCGCCTACAACGTGTGGCAGTACTGCCAGGCCACCGCGGACACGGATTACCTGCATTCCAAGGGCGCGGAGATGCTGCTGCAGATCGCCCGGTTCTGGGCGGACAGCGCCGCATGGGACGCGTCGTTGGCCCGGTACCGCATCCGCGGTGTGGTCGGCCCCGACGAGTACCACGACGCCTATCCGGGAGCCGGGACTGCGGGCATAGACGACAACACGTACACGAACGTGACGGCGGCCTGGGTGCTGGCACGGGCCACGGAGCTGTACGGCGACCTGCCCGACCATCGGAGGAAGCTCCTGCTGGAGCGCATCCGCCTCGCCCCCGCGGAGCTGGAGCGTTGGGAGGACGTGTCCCGTCGGCTGCATGTGCCGTATCACCGTGGTGTCATCAGCCAGTTCGCCGGATACGGAGAACTGGGCGAACTCGACTGGGCCGCTTACCGGAAGCGCTACGGCGACATCCGGCGGCTCGACCGCATCCTTGAGGCGGAGGGCGACACGGTCAACCGCTACCAGGCATCCAAACAGGCCGATGTGCTGATGCTCGGCTACCTGTTCTCACCGGGAGAACTCGGTGGCCTGTTCCAGCGCCTCGGACATGCGCTGGACGACGACACCTGGCGCGCCACCGTCGACTACTACCTCGCGCGGACGAGCCATGGTTCCACCCTCAGCTCCCTGGTTCATGCCTGGGTGCTGGCACGGGCGCACCGCGAGGAGGCGTGGGCGTACGGCAAGGAGGCACTCACCGGTGACGTGATCGACATCCAGGGCGGCACCACGGCGGAAGGCATCCATCTGGGGGCGATGGCCGGCACTCTCGATTTCGTGCAGAGCGGAATGACCGGGCTGGAGACGCGTGACGACGCACTCTGGCTCTCCCCGGCCCCGCTTCCCCAGCTCTCGCAATTCGGGGTACGCATCGGATTCCGCGGGCACGAGGTGGACCTGGATATACGGGCGCAGCGGCTCCGGATCGCGATATCGGACTCGCACCACCCCGCCCTCCGGCTGGTCCTGGGCGGCCACACCCACATGATCGTCCCTGGCACGGTGCGATGGCTCGATCTGCCGTCGGGCCGACGCCCCGCCCGCCGTCACAGGAAGGGCCGCCAGGACTGAGACCCCACCATCGGCGGCCCCCTCCGGGCCGGAGCCGGGTGGGTGACATCACGGACGGCGATCACGCCGCGTGTCATGACATCACCGACGATGTGCGGGTCGCGTGGCATGACGTCTCCTGGGCCGGGGCCGCTGATTCGACAGCTCACGGGTTCATCCGACCAAAGGTTCGAACAAGGGCCGTCCGGTCTCCGACGGGACCCGACGGCCCACGTCCGCACCGTCCCGCCGCGGCATCGCGGACAGGCGACGGCGGCATGAGGTGGCCTCCGGCGTGCCGATTTCGGTGCGATCGAGCGCGAAAGCCGGGACGACGGTGGGCATCCGCCGAGGTTCACCGGCAGGTAGGGGGCCGGACGGCCCCCGCAGGGGCCCGTTGGCCCCAAGCGGGAGTGTGCCCTGCCGGGCGAAATTGAAGACGGACATCGATGGTGGCGGTGGCGCCCCGGGGCGCCGGAAGTGGAGCACGCGATGTCAGGAACGCAGATGGAGCGGAGGCACGGCCCCTTCCGATCTCATGGACTGGTTCGGCGTCGGCTTCCCCCGGTCCCGTGCGTGGCGGCCGATCGTCGAGGTTCACCCGTGAAGACTTCCGCACTCTTCCGGGGGGCCGGACCAGAGCTCATCTCCCGGGCGCCGAACCCACCGCTGAGTGCGGGGACGGCGACGGCACGGGCGGAGGCGTGACATGTTCCAGGCCGACTCGCCCGGATCCGAGCCCACGTGGCCCAGGAAGCGGCACGGAAGCCGCATACGACGACCGTTCGAGCGCCACCGGAACCCACTGCAGCGGACTGCCGACCGTGTCCGCAGCCGCTGGCTCGCCGCTTCCGTGGTGTGTGCGCTGGTGGCAGTGTTCTGCGGCGTCGCTGTCGGAATCAAAGTCTGGGACGCCGACAGCATGACCGCGCAGCACGAGGCCCGACACCGCCACCAGGTGACGGCGACAACGGTCAGCAAGGCCGAAGGCCAACTCCCCGCCCGGTTCGCGGGGGCTTCGGAAGCAACGGCTCGGGCCTTTTGGGAGTATCCCGCCTCCGTACCACATACGGACACCATCGCGGTCACCCCGAACACACCAGTGGGCCGGACGGTCACGCTGTGGGTGGACGACTCGGGCAGGATTTCGGCTGCCCCGCATTCCCGTGGAGATCGCGTCATGCAGGCCGCCGCAGCCGGGGCCTGTGCCATGGGCGTGGTCGCCCTGTCCGCCGGATTGGTTGTCCGCCTCAGGCTCCGCCGCGTCGAGACGCGCAGCCTCGCCCGCTGGGACCAGGAGTGGGAGCGCGTCGAGCCGCGCTGGTCCGGCCGGCTGCGCCGGGACTCGGGGGCCGATGACGACTGACGGCTCCACCGGGGCCAGGACCACCGCCTCTGCTCCGATGCCGAGCAGGGACCCGCTGGAGCCGCTTCCACCGCTGCGCCGCGAACTCGGCACCGGCCCGCGCGGCCTCTCTGCGCAAGAGGCGGCTCGCCGCCGGGGTGATCCGACGCCACGCATCCAGGTCGGCGAAGGGCAGGAGATGCCGCTCCTCACCGGTGGGCGATGACGGCGACGGGCGCACGGGAATGATGAAGGACGGCGTGGGCGACGGGCCCGATGTGCGCGCCCACGGAGGACCGACGGATGCGACGCCCTACGACGACGAGACCCGCCTCGGCTCCGGTCTTCACAAGCTGCTCCGCCGTGTGGCCGACTGTCGCCCGTGCGACCACGTCGACGGACGGGAACATGTCGCGCCAAGGCTGCAGTCTCTCGTCCAGGCCGACGGTCATGCTGTCGGCCAGCTGCTCATGGAGGCTCGCATCGTACGCCGCGCCGTACCCGGCGAGGGGCGGAAGCGTCCAGGTCAACAGCGCATGCAGAGTGCATCGCCGACGTGATGCCTCCTCGAAGGCGAAGTCCAGGAGTGCGTCGCACGGTCGGCCGATATCAATGCCGACCACGATGTCCCGGTCCGTGTGAAGGCCTTCGGCGTGTGGCAGGGCGTCCTCGTGCGCACGTACCAGAATCACGGGTCGCTCGGTCAAGGGGATGGCGCCCATCCCGACCGAACCGAGGACGAACCCGGTCAGTGTGCCGAGCCCCCGGGAGCCGAGAACGAGCATGTCCGCCGAGGCCGCTGCGGTCGCGAGCGAGACTGCCGGCCGGCCGTCGACCGACCGGGCCCGGACCTCCAGTCGATCATGAAGGCGGCGAAGTTCGTCCACTGCGTCACGCAGGAGCGCATCGGCCCACTCACGGCCGGCGGCAGTGCCGGTGGCCGGAACACCGAGGGGGGACGACCAATCCGCGACATGGACAAGATGCAGCGGTGCGTCCCGCAGAAGCGCCTCGCGTGCGGCCCAGTGAACCGCTGCGGTACTTTCCGTCGACCCGTCCAGACCGACGACGATGCTGTGGTTCATGGCGACTCGTCTCCTACGGATGCGGACACGCGGACGCGGGGACGCGGGGTTCGTCGCAGCGCGTGCCGGGTGGATCGCCGGATGTACGAGAGTTCACGACAGGGGGCGGCCTCCTGCCCCGCCGGCGGCGGCAGGGGAAAGTCTGCCGGGGCCGTTTCGGGCGAGTGGCCCGCCCGGCCGACGACACCTGGTGGCCGTGAGGTGGCTCGTGCGGTCCTTGCACGGTGCGCTCCTGGGAACCGCGCCGAACGCACAGGCCATCAGCTCACGTAGGTTCCGATGTCTCACTGAGTTCCTTCCTGTGTTCTCATCTGGCCGTCCGACAGGTCGTCCTGCTCGTAGTCGAGCCGATCGATCACATCCACGACGCCGTCGACGCTCTGGCACATCCGCAGGATCACGGGAACGAGGCTGCTCCGGGGCACGGTGCCGCTGAGGGTGACCAGACCGTCGGCTACTTCTACGGTCAAAGCAGACGGGCTGAGCCCGAGTGCGCAGGTCAGCACATCCTCAAGAATCTCCTCCTGGATCGCGCGATCCCTTCGCAGGAATAATTGGAGGAGGTCGCTGCGGGCGACTATCCCGATCAGCCTGTCCTCGGTGTCGACGACCGGGAGCCTCTTCACTCTGTGCTCCTCCATCACACGAGCGGCACGGACCGCACTCCAGTCGGGGCGGGCGGTGATGGCAGGGCTGGACATGAGATCGACCGCGGTGGGCGTACCACTTCCGGCGTTGCGGCGACGGAGCAGATCGGCCTCGGAGACGACGCCCACGGGATGCCTGTCGTCATCCAGTACGGGCACGGCCGTGATACCGAACTCGTCCAGAAGTCTGGTGATCTCTTTGAAACCCGTGCCGCGCTGGACGCTGACGGCCGTGGGCGTCATCAGATCCGCGACACTGCGATTCCTCATCGGCGATCACCTTCGCGGGGGATTGTCGACGTTCACCCGAACCGCGACGTCCACGACTCCGGGGGCGGCGCCGGCCAGGGGCGCGTCGTGCGTCACCGTTACCGCCGGCGCGGTCATGAGCTGTCCGGCCGTATCGGAGCGCGGCACGTCCACCCCCTGCGCTCTGGGCAGCAGGTCCGCCCCGGAGATCACACCGGCGACCCACCCGTCGTCCGCTACGACCGGCAGCGCGCTGATACGCCACTGCCGCATGGACTCCACGATGTTCTGGGACGCCGCTCCGCGGTCGACCGACACCACAGTGTGGGTGATGTCGTTGACGGTGCGCAGGTGCTGCATGATTCCTCCCGGCGAGGGGTTGGCAACTGGTCGCGGGGGAGCGTGCATAAGGTCGGTATAGCTCGATCGTGTGATGGTCGGCTCGTGGGCTTGTGGTGCTCTGGGGTGGCCGGGGTAACGTCGCCGTGCGATCTGGGACGCCGGGTGCGGTGCCAGTGTGCGGGGCCCCTGCTCCACCGGAGTGATGGTTCAGGGCCTCCCCGTCGCCTCTGGCCGCACCCACTTGGCCAGGTCGCTAGGGGAACTGGCCTCCCGGGATCGGACCACGCACGGGATGCGTGTCGCTGCCTCGGGGTTGAGTACGCCGGGGACCAGTGCGCCCAAGACCGTTCGGGGCGTGCCAGTGCGCGGACTCACTCCCGCTCACTGCTCAGGAACGGTGTCGATACTCCGAGCGTGGGCACCGGCATGCGCAGGGGGTAGGGCCTTCCGGGGTTCGCCGGGGGCTGTTCGGCCCTCGGGCGCATGCGCGGGAAATCACGAGCAGCGGGGGAGGGCCCTTTCCGCGTCCTGCGCGAAGGGCAGGTGTCGAACTGGCGTGCGGCTCGGGTCCGGGCGCGGGGGCCCGCGGGTATCCGGTGGGCGCGGTGCGGCCCACCCAGCACCGTCGCAGCGCTCCGGCCCCGGCCCCGCGGCGCGTAATCCGCTGATCTTGCCCTGCCACCCCCACCGGTCGAGCTGTGGGGGCGATTCGCGGGTCACCACATGGGGTGGGCAGTCCGCTCCGGAGGACGGAGCCGGCCGTCCTCGAGGCGGGTGGTGAGATGGGACATCACCGCGACCACCCCGTCGAGCTGCTCGGTGAGACGTATCAGGACGGGTATCTCGCTCTGCCTCTCAAGTTCGCCTTCGAGGGTGACGACGCCGTCCACCACGTGGACGGCGACCACATCGGCTCTCAGCCCCATGGTGTCGACGAGCACGTCCTCGACGACACGGCGTCGTATTTCCGCGTCGGGTCGCAGAAACAGTCCCAGCAGATCGCGGCGGGTGACGATGCCGATGAGCCGACCCTCCTCGTCCACGACCGGGAGGCGCTCCACGCCGCGGCGCTTCATCAGACGGGCGGCGCCGGTCACGGTCTCGTCGGCGAGGACGGTCACCGCCGGCGACGACATCACCTCTCCCGCGGTGGTGGCCGTCGGCCGGCCCGCGCCCTCGGGAGAGGTGCCGGTCGCCGGCCCGGTGCCCGTCTGTCTGACCAGTAGGTCGCTCTCGGAGATGACACCGACCACCCGGTCTTCGCTGTCGAGCACGGGGAGTCCGCTGATGTTGTGCTGTGCGAGCAACTTCGCGACATCCTTGAAGGAGTTGGCGGAGACGACCGAAACGACCTCGTCGGTCATCAGGTCTCCCACCGTGATGTGCTTCATGGAGGCAACCCCCTGCCTATTCTCAGAGATTCACCGGGGTGTGGCGCCCGTTCTCGTCCCGAACTCAGGATCTGCTGGACCGCGACACCGCAAGCAGGGCCGAACGGGCCTCACCCGGGGACGTTCGGGTACGCCATGGTGCGGGAGAAGCGCACGGGGCGGAGGAGCCGACAGGGACCTTCGGCCCCCGCGGGGTGCTGAGCGGCCCTCTCGCAGTGCAAGGCCGCGGTGCCAGGGTGAGAGGTGCACCGGCAGCTTCGGTGAGGAGGAACCATGAATTCCAGTGACAGGGGTGGCCCGGTTCTCGGAGCGCTCGTGGCCGGGGTGGACGGTTCCGAGCCCGCCATGCGGGCCGTGCTGTGGGCTTCCGATGAAGCCCGACGGCGTGATCGTCCTCTGCACCTCGTCTACGCGGCCGACACGGACAGCCGGATGATCTACGCGTCCATGGAAACCATCGAGCAGGTACGGAACGCGGGTCGAGATCTTCTCGAGGAGACCGCAGCCATGGTGTCCGGGCGCTACCCCGGCCTGAAGGTGACGAAGGAGCTGAGCCGCCGTGAGCCGGTGGTGAGCCTGCACACCGCTGCGGGAAACCACGGCACGATCGTGGTGGGCAACCGTGGTCTCGGAGGTTTCAACTCACTGTTGCTCGGCTCGGTCGGCCTGAAGGTTGCTGCGGGTGCCAGGACGCCGGTGGTCGTGGTGCGCGGCACCGAAGGCGCTCCCGCGGCAGACGTTGTGGTGGCCGCCATCCACGACGAGCACGACGTGGACTGCGCACGCCACGCTGCGCGTGAGGCGGAGCTGCGCAAGGCGTCGTTGCGGCTTGTGCACGTATGGAACGTGCTGGAGTCGGTCGGGAATGTCGTGACGATGCTCGACGCCGTGGACGAGATGGCTCGCAACCACGTTCGCACGTTGATGGGAGTGACGGACCGTATCCGTGCCGACTTTCCAGGACTCACCGTGGAGGCGGATGCGGAGAAGAGCATGTCCGCCGCCGGTGTCCTGGTTGAGGCGACTCGGCACGCGGATCTGCTGATCATGGGTGGGCGGCGCTCGCCCGGGAACTTCGGCCCGACGCTCGGCCGGGTCACCCACAGCCTGCTGCACCATGCGAACTGCCCGGTCGAACTGATTCCGCGGCAGGGCAAGCGGACGACGGGTGAGTCGCAATGAACAGTGAGGAAGACAGCGGGACGCGCTGACTTCACCTGATTTCTCCCAGGATGCCCCGGCCTTCAGGTCGGGGAGGAATGGGTCCTTGGAGCGGAGCCGTGAAGCGGTGGAGTTCTCTGCGTACCTGCGGTGACCTGTGCTTTCGGGTGTTGATGCTCCTATTGGCTGTCAAGCGGCGGTTAGCCAGTCGCGGTAGGCGTTGGCGAGGGTGTGGTCACGGCGGGTGCCGCGTTCGATGCAGGAGATGACTGCGGGCCAGACGTTGAAGTGGTGGGCGGCGGCGGTGAGGGTGATTTTCTTGGCCTGGCGCGCGGGTCGCAGGTCGGCGATGGCGGGGACGGCCACCGCTGTGGTGAGGCAGCGGAAGACTTCCCGGGCGATCGCGCGTTTGAGGAGTCGGATGATCTCTTTCTTGGTCCGTCCGGCTTCGGTCTGCCTGGTCACGTAGTCGCGGGTGCGGCCATCGCTGGCCATCCGTACGAGGGCTATCCGGTAGAGAGCGGCGTTGGCGGCGCGGTCGCCGCCCCGGGAGAGACGGTGGCGGTTGGTTTTGCCGCTGGAGGCGGGTACGGGGGCGGCGCCGCACAGGGCTGCGAAGGATGCCTCGGTGCGCAGGCGTTCAGGGTTTCCGCCGGCTGTGACAAGGAGCTGGGCGGCGGTGTCGGGGCCGACGCCGTAGGCGGCGCGCAGGCCCGGATTCTGCTCGGTGACGGCGGCGTCCAGTGCCGCGGTGAGTGCGTCGTGCTCGGTGGTGAGGGCCTGGACGCGCTGGGCGAGGCTCTTCAGTGCGGTCAGGACGGCGACATGCAGCTGGTCGCCGGTGGGACGCAGGCGGGCGAGGGCGTTGATCTGCGTCTTGCCGTGCAGGGCACGGTACTTGGCGCGGATGCCGTCCGGGGCGGTGATGAGGATGTGGCCGATCTGGTTCAGGGTGGCGGTGCGGGCCTTGATCGCGGACCGGGCTGCGTTGTGGAGGGCGCGTATGCCGCTGACGGTGTCATCCTTCGGCGCGGCTGCCGCCCGTCCGGACAGGGCGGCGCGGGCGGCCGCGTAGGCGTCGATCGGATCGGACTTGCCGATCCGGCGGCGTTCGGCCTTGTCGGGCCGGTTGACCTCCACCACTGCCAGGCCCGCGTGGCGGGCGGCACGGGTGAATCCGAGGCCGTAGGAGGAGGTTCCCTCCACTCCGACGGCGGTCACGGTGCCGTGTGCGTTGAGGAACGCGATCGCCGCGGCGAAGCCGGCGGTCGTGGTCGGGAACTCGGCGTCGGTGACGTGGCCACCGTGGTCGGTGACGACCGCCACGTGGATCGTGTCCTTGTGGGAGTCGACTCCTCCGTACACGGTCTCGTGCGCTGTGTCCGTCATGCCCGCTGCTGTCATGCTGAAGGTGCCTTCCTAGCCGGAGGTGGCGCCCGGCCGGGTGGGGCAGACAGGACATTGAGGGGGCTTCTGACCAAGCTCCTATCAGGTCATGTTCCACCTGGCCGGAGCCATGAAGAACGGGTCCCGGCAGCCGGACAGAACAACCGGAGGACAGCCCAGCAGGGCGTCAGTCAGTGGTGGAGCCACGACCACCGGAACCCACTTACGAGTATCAATGTCAGTGGTCGGGGTTAGGTTGGACGGGTGAAGATTGTGGTGCAGGTGAAGCTGCTGCCGTCGCCCGAGGCGGCGGCGGTTTTGGCTGTGACCCTGCCTGCGTGCAATCGGGCGGCCGATGCCGTATCGGTGGTGGCTTACGAGACGGGCACCACGTCCCGCAACGCGTTGCAGAAGCTGGTCTACGCTCGTGTGAAGGCCGAGTTCGGGCTCGCTGCCCAACCGGCTGTCCGCACGGTGAAGAAGGTTGTTGACGCCTACGCGACGTTGCGTGCGAACATCCGGGCCGGGAACCTCGGCCCCGAGGGATCGAGGCGGCGCAGGCGTGCGGAGTCGAAGCCGGTTGTCTTCCGTCCCGATGCGGCTCAGCCGTATGACGACCGGATCCTGTCGTGGCAGCACGACGCGCAGACCGTCAGCATCTGGACCGTGGGCGGGCGGATCAAGGGCATCCGGTACACCGGGCACCCCGGCCAGTTGGCGATGCTGGCGAAGTACCGGCGAGGCGAGTCGGATCTCGTCCACCGTGACGGGAAGTGGTTCCTCATCGCGGTGTGCGAGGTCCCAGAAGCCGACCGGTTCGAGCCGGCGGACTGGATCGGGGTGGACCGGGGCATCGTGAACCTCGCGACCACATCGGACGGTGACAACTACCAGGGGCGGCGCCTCGGCCGGTACCGGCGCCGGCATGCGGCCAAGCGCGCCGAACTGCAGGCGAAGCAGAGCCGTTCGGCAACCCGCCGGGCCAAGCGCCGGGCAAAGAAGGAAGCCCGGCACGCCGCGCACATCAACCACAGGATCAGCAAGGAGATCGTGGCCGTCGCACAACGCACCGGACGCGGGATCGCCCTCGAAGAACTGAGCGGCATCCGTGACCGGGTACGGCCTTCCCGCGACCAGCGGGCCACGCTCTCCTCCTGGCCGTTCCACCAGCTCGAAGAACACCTGCGGTACAAGGCCCGGCGGGCCGGGGTACCGGTGATCGCGGTGGACGCCCGCTACACCTCGCAGATGTGTCCGCGTTGCGGACACACAGCGAGACACAACCGTCCCACCCGGGACGCCTTCTCCTGCCGTCGGTGCGGGCTCGCTGGCCCCGCCGATCACGTCGCCGGGGTCAACGTGCGCAACCGTGCACGCTCAGCGTGGGTTCTCGTCAACGGACCCGTACCACAAAGGGCTTGACCTCCCTGGCTGGTGGATGCGACCCGTGACCGCCCTGTCGTAGGGGGCAGTCGGGAGCGCGACAAGGTGTAGACGACTGAGCCAACAAGCTCGGTCGTTTACGACTCCGTTGGGAAATCCGCAAACCGGCTTCGTTGGCTTGCCGGGGTTGGCATGATCGTTCTGTTCGTCGGAGCGAGGGGGCTGGGTGTCGCTGGAGTTTCGGGACGACCGTGGGGTGCCGGAGCTGACTGCTCGGGTCGTGCGGGCGTCGTTTCCGAAGGGGACGCTGGCTGTCCGGGTGCGCGAAGTGCTTGGCCCGCTGTTCGAGGACGAATCCTTTGCTGAGGCGTTCGCAACGCGGGGACGTCCGGCGGTGTCACCGGGAGCACTGGCGCTGGTGTCGGTGCTGCAGTACGCCGAGGGCCACACCGACCGGCAAGCCGCTGACCAGGTGCGGGCCCGGATGGACTGGAAGTTTCTCCTCGGCCTGGAACTGGACGACCCGGGGTTCGACTTCTCTGTCCTCAGCGACTTCCGCGCCCGGCTGATCGAGCACGGCTTGGAGGAGAAGGTCCTTGACCTGGTCCTGGATCGGATCTCCGGCCTCGGGCTGCTGCGTTCCGGGGGGCGTCAGCGTACCGACTCCACCCATGTCCTCGCGGCCGTGCGGACGCTGAACCGGATGGAGTTCGTCGGCGAAACGCTGCGGGCGGCTCTGGAGGCGCTGGCCGCAGCCGCTCCGCACTGGCTGTCCCCGCTTGTGACCGCCGAGTGGGTGAAACGCTACGGGGCCCGGATCGACTCCTACCGCTTCCCCAAGGGCGACAATGTGCGCCAGGAGTGGGCCGAGCAGGTAGGCCGTGACGGCTTCACCATCCTGGGGGCCGTCCACGCGCCCGAGGCCCCGCGCTGGCTGCGGGAGATCCCCGCCGTCCAGGTCCTGCGCCGGGCCTGGGTGGAGCAGTACCACCGCGATGGTGAGGGGGTGCGCTGGCGGGAGGGCAAAGACCTCCCGCCGGGCAGACGCCGACTGTCCTCGCCCTATGACCCCGAAGCCCGCTACAGCGTCAAGCGGGGCTCAGGCTGGTGCGGCTACAAGACTCACCTGAGCGAGACCTGCGAGCCCAACGCCCCGCACCTGATCACCCATGTCGTCACTACGGACGCCACCGTCGCCGACACCGAGGTCACCGAGGTGGTCCACCAGGGCATGGCCGCACGTGAACTGCTGCCCGAGGAGCACGACGTGGACGCCGGCTACGTCACCGCCGCCCACATCCTGGCCGCCCGCAGGAAGCATGGCATCGAACTGCTCGGGCCGGTCGGCCTGGACACCCACCACAGCGGGCGCGATGCGCAGACACCGGACCTGACCCAGGCCGCCTTCCACACGAACTGGGAGGCCAGGAAGGTCATCTGCCCCCGGGGAGCAGCCAGCGTCAGCTGGTCCGAACAACGCAAAGCCAGCGGAACCCCGCTCGTCCGCGTGCACTTCGCACTCACCGACTGCGACCCATGCCCTCTGAGACCGAGGTGCACCAAGGCAGCCAACGGCAAGTGGGGCCGCAGCCTGACCCTGCTGCCCCGAGAACAGCAGCAGATCCTCGAACAACGACGCGCAGAGCAGCAAACCGACGCGTGGAAACAACGCTATGACACACGAGCCGGAGTGGAAGGCACCATCTCGCAAGCCGTCCGCCGCACCGGCATCCGCCGCACCCGCTACACCGGAGACTCTGCTGCGCAATTCCGTGCGGGGGTGAGGGTGGGCGCGCGATGATCGTTCGTGTGGTCGTTGTCCTGTCGTGCGGCCGTGGGGGTGGTGTGGATGTCGATGCGGCCGAAGGGGCTGCCGGAAGTCCCGGAGCAGACCGTGCTGGTGGCGCGGGCGGCGTTCCCGCGGGGGAGCCTGGCGATGCGGGTGCGAGACCGGCTCGCGGAGGTCTTCGCGGACGAGCCGTTCGCGTCGGCGTTCGGGGTGCGTGGGGCTCCGGGTCTGTCTCCGGGGGTGTTGTGCCTGGTCACGGTGTTGCAGTTCGCGGAGGATCTGACCGATCGGCAGGCCGCGGCGATGGCGGTGCGGGCGATCGACTGGAAGTACGCGCTCGGGGCGGAGCTGACGGACACCGGCTTCGATGCCAGCGTGCTGAGCAGGTTCCGTTCCCGGCTGGTCGGCAACGGCATGGAACGGGTGATCTTCGATCGTCTCCTTGAGTACTGCCAGGAGGAGGGGCTGGTCGCGGCCGGGGGCAAGCAGCGGACCGATTCCACCCATGTGATCAGTGCGGTGCGGGACTTGAACCGCCTCGAGCTGGCTGGGGAGAGTGTGCGGGCGGCGTTGGAGGCCCTGGCTGTCGCGGCGCCGTCGTGGCTGGCCGGACAGGTCGATGTCGCCGAGTTCGCTCACCGGTACGGGCCGCGGGTGGACGGCGGCGCAGAGGTTGTCAATTCCTTTGTGTATGTCGTGATGCGTGTTCTTGCTGGTCGGGCCCGTGGGGTGGTTACTGAGGGTGATCTTGCTGGGGTCAGAGGGGGAGGCGGTCAGGGAAGGCGAGCATGAAGTGGTTCATGGCGCGCTTCCAGCCGAGGGTGCCGGTGCCCCGGACGCGGCCTTGGGGGATGGGGCCGTCGCCGTCGATGTGCCGGCCCTCGATGCGGCGGATGCCGAGGTAGAGGAGCTTGATGGCGGCGTCGTCGGAGGGGAAGTGGCCGCGGGTCTTGGTGATCTTGCGGAGCTGGTAGTTCAGGGATTCGATCGCGTTGGTGGTGTAGATCACTCGACGGATGTCGCGGTCGAAGGCGAGGAAGGGGATGAAATCCTCCCAGGCCCGCTCCCAACTGGCAATCAAACCAGGGTAGTTCTTGCCGTAGTTCGCCCTCAGCTCGTCCAGGGCGGACAGCGCCTCGGACTCGGTCGCGGCCGTGTAGATGGGTTTGAGGGCGGCGGCGACCTTCTTGCGGTCGCTGTAGGAGACGTACTTCATCGACGCCCGGATCAGGTGGGTCACACAGGTCTGGACCAGGACTTTGTCCCAGACGGTGTTGATGGCCTCGGGCAGGCCGGTCAGGCCGTCGCAGCACACGATCAGCGCATCGCGCAGGCCGCGGTTCTTCAGCTGGCTGAGCACGTTCAGCCAGAACTTCGAGCCTTCGGTGTCCTGGATCCAGATGCCCAGGACGTTCTTGATGCCGTCGACGTCGACGCCGATGACCAGGTGGGCGGACTTGTTGGTGACCATGCCGCCGTCGCGGACCTTCACGCTGAGTGCGTCGATATAGAGGATGGGATAGACCTCGTCAACTGGCCTGTTCTGCCAGGCAGTTATCTCATCGGCCACCACATCAGTGATCTTGGAGACCAGGGCCGGGGAGACCTCGGAGCCGTAGACCTCCTTCAGATGCGCGGTGATGTCGCGGGTGGTCATGCCGCGGGCGTAGAGGGACAGGATCATGTCGTCGACCTGGGCCAGGCGCCGTCGCCCCTTGGGCACGATGACCGGCTCGAAGGCGGCCTTGCGGTCCCTGGGCACGTCCACCGTGACCGGCCCCGCCGTCGTGGTGAGTGTCTTGGGGAAGCTGCCGTTGCGGGAGTTCCCGCTGCCCCGACCGGCCGGGTCGCCGGCCTCGTAGCCCAGGTGGTCGGCCATCTCGACCTGCAGAGCCCGCTCCAGGACCGCCTTCATCATCTGCTGCAGCAGCCCGCCGGCCCCGTCGATGCCGACCCCGGCCTCCTCCGCGTCCGCCAGCATCCGGTCGATCGCCGCAGGCGACAGTGCCCCCGCCAGGCGTCGGGCGGCCTCCTCACGGCTGTCCATGGGCGCGGCCTGCGGGCTGATCTCGTTCATCAAGTCACTCACTGTGTGTCACAAACTCCAGGTCAGGACGGGCCCGACCAGCACCCAGCAAGACCATCACTTACACATAGGAGTGAACACCCTCCTGGCGCATGCCCGCCTCGCAGACGAAACGCGACCGGCTCGCGCAGGTCTTCGGCCAGGACGCGCTGGCGTTGTGCCGGGCGGCCTGGTCACCCGGCACACCCCCATGGATCCGTGAGATCGAGTCCGTACAGATCCTGCGGCAGATCCTCGTCCAGACCTACTGCCTGAGCACCGACACCAGGGGACGGGAGGTGATCAAGAAGCGGGCCGCCGACGACGAGGGTGTCCCGCCCGGTCATCGCCGCCTCGCCTCCCCCTACGACGCGGACGCACGCTGGGCGGCCAAGGGCGAGGATCTGTTCTGGATGGGCTACAAGGTCCACCTCACCGAGACCTGCGACACTCCCACCGAAGCCGAAGCCGAAGCCGGTGTTCGGGCGGCACCGAATCTGATCACGGACGTGTGCACCACAGATGCCACCGTGCCCGATGTGAAAGCGACCGCCCCGGTCCAACAACGCCTGGCCGAGCACGGCATCAGGCCCGCCGAGCACTACCTCGACTCCGGCTATCCATCCGCCGACCTCATCGCCGCCGCGCTGAAACAGGGCACCCATATGGTCACCCCGGTCCTGCTGGATCATTCCACCCAGGCCAAGGCCCACGCCGGCTTCGACAAGAGCGCCTTCACCATCAACTGGAAGGCCCGCCAGGTCCGCTGCCCCGCCGGCAAGACCAGCGCGCACTGGAACCCCGTGAAACAGCACGGAACGGACGCGATCGTCATCACCTTCGGCGTCCGCACCTGCCGCCCCTGCCCCTTCCGGGACCAGTGCACCAGCTCCGCGAAAGGCCGCCGCATGCTCACCCTGCGCCCCAGAGAGCCAGAAGAAGCCCTCACCCAGGCCCGCGCCGAGCAGAAGACCGAGACCTGGAAGGCCAAGTACGCCCTGCGAGCGGGCGTGGAAGGCACTATCAATCAAGCCCTCGACATCACCGGCATACGCCGGGCCCGCTACCGCGGCCTACCGAAAGTCCGCCTCCAACACGCCTTCTCCGCCACCGCGCTCAACGTCATCAGACTCGACGCCCACTGGACCGGACACGACCAGCATCACACCCGCAGCAGCCGCCTCGAACGCCTCGCCTACCGACTCACAGCCTGACTCAGGAATTGCGCAGCAGAGTCACCGGACTACCCAAAACCCACCTCGGCAACGTCCTCGCCGCCACCGCGATCAACATCATCCGCCTCGACGCCTGGCTCACCGGCACCCCACTCGGCAAGACCAGAACCTCCCACCTGGCCCGCCTCGAACTCGCCGCTTAAAACCACGGACACGCAACCGGTTTGCGGATTTCCCAACGGAGTCGTTTACGGCCGAGAAGTTGACGTCTCTCGACGCCGCGGCCGACGGCGGTGGTGCCGACCGTACTCTTCCAGCCATGGTCGTACTCGGCCTCGCCTTCGAGTACACCGTTGACGTACAGCCGGACAAGTCCCGCGGCGGGGTCGTCGACGACGGAGCTGGTACCAGGTGCCGGTCTCGGGTGCAAAGGTTGCGCCCGCGACGGCGGCGGCGTTGTTCGCTTCGGTGGAGTCGGCGGGGAGGCGGGTGAAGGCGAAGACGCCGGTGTCGGCGCGGAGCTGGAGGTAGAAGGCGCTCACGGCAGCACCGTCGGCGGAGACGAAGGTCTGGTATCCGCCGGTACGGCTCAGGCGCACCCAGGCGGCGACGGAGAAGGCGGCCGAGGTGTCGACGACTGTGCCCGCGTGTTCGGCGTAGCCGATTGCCGTCGTGTCGAGGCGGTACGCGCCGGTCTTGGCGGCGCCCCAGGCTGCCGCGCCGGTCAGGGTGACGGTGCACAGCCGTTGCCCGAGGTGTCGGCGGGGCTGGTGCCCGTCCCCTCGTCGAAGGCCCAGTGGGCTGCGGGGGCAGGGAGCGCTTCGGCTGCCGCGGCGGGGGCTGCGACGCCTCCGAGTGCGTACGCGAACGTTACGGCCGTCGCGGCGGCCATCAAGGTGCGGCGGCTCATGTGGTGATCGGTCATACGTGGTGCTCCTCAAGCTCGATATGCGGGTTCGAGATTTCGGACGCTTCTCGGTATGTCGACCGGCGGGAGCCTGCCGTCCCGTACGCCCCTCGTCAACACCACGCCGCACCGATGAAATCGACCGGTGCCGGGCCATTGACGATGCACGCTGTCCGCGACTACGTTCACGCCAGCATTTCGAACATGTGACGAAATACCGAACAGCTTCGGGGGTAACTGCCTTGCGCATGACGGGAATCACCACCCACGTCGCCGGAACGCCCAGTGGCGCCCGCGCCCGGGTGCCGCTCCACACCGACGAGGGTGTCATCGGCGTCGGAGGGGCCCGGTCCGATCGAGCCCGTATCGCTTGTCGCCCATGAACTGGCCCTGGAGGGGCTCTCGCGCGCCATCGTCGTGGTGGGCAGGGGTGATCCCGAGGCCGGCGCGGTCCCGCTGTGCTCGTCGTGGCAGACCCGTGCCGTTGTTGCCGAACCATGTACGAAATATCGAACAATCATGGGGGGTCACGTGACCACTGCCTCAGGAGCCCGCCGTCCCGGCGAATCCGCCCTCGCCGCGCTCGGCCTCGCCGCGCCCGCCGACAATCCTGCCGACTCCTCCCCGCACGCCTTCCCCGACGGCGGCACCTGGCGCACCGAGATCCCCTCGGTGGAGGGCCCCGAGGCGCTCGCCGTCGTACTGAAGGAGTCCTCGCGCCTCGATGTCCCCGTCCACCGCATCAGTCAGGGCAGCGGTGTCTGGATGCTCACCGACGCCGAGATCATCGAGATGGTGGAGGCCTGCGCCGAGCGCGACATCGAGCTCTGCTTGTTCACCGGACCGCGCGGCACCTGGGACATCGGCGGCTCCACGCGTACGGACTCGGGCGGCGCCGGCCTGCGCGCCCGCGGCCACGACGCGCTCGCCGGCTGTGTCGAAGATGCCCTGCGCGCAACGGAGCTGGGCGTCACCTGCCTGCTCGTCGCCGATGAGGGCGTGCTCTGGACGCTCCACCGGCTGCGGGCACGCGGCGTGCTGCCCGCCGACACCACCTTCAAGGTCTCCGCGCTGATCGGGCCGGTCAACCCGGCCTCCTACGCGGTCTATGAGCAGCTGGGCGCGGACTCGATCAACATCCCCTCCGACCTGACGCTCGCTCATTTCACCGAGATCCGGCGTGCCTCCGCGACCCCCATGGACCTCTACATCGAGGCCCCGGACGACCTCGGCGGTTACGTCCGGATGTACGAGGCGGCCGAGCTGATCAGGCGCGGCGCCCCGATCTATCTCAAGACCGCGCGCGAACGAGTCCGCCGCGGCCGTCTTGCGCTCGACCTGCTGGCCCGGCACGGGGCCGAGGTCGGAATGTCACCGCTCGGTTCCCGGCTGCCGGGCACCCTTCGCCGCTTCCCTGTTCTCGACGATGAGACCAACAAGGACTGATGACCATGAGAATCCGTACCATCACGACGGCTGCTGTCGCCTCCCTCACCCTGTGCCTCTCCCTCACCGCCTGCGGTCAGAGCAGTTCGGGCGGCAGCAAGGACACCGGCGCGGAGAGCGCCAAGGGCGGCACCGTCGGCATCGCCATGCCCACCCAGTCCTCCGAGCGGTGGATCGCCGACGGCAAGAACGTGGTCAAGGACCTGCAGGCGGCCGGTTACAAGACCAAGCTGCAGTTCGGCGAGGACGACCCCGACACCCAGGTCTCGCAGATCGAGAACATGATCACCCAGGGCGTCAAAGCCCTCGTCATCGCGGCCATTGACAACAAGTCGCTGAACAACGTGCTGCAACAGGCCGCCGACGCCCATATCCCGGTGATCTCCTACGACCGGCTCATCCTCGGCACCGACCATGTCGACTACTACGCCTCGTTCGACAACGAGAAGGTCGGCACGCTCCAGGGCACCTACATCGTGCAGAAGCTGGGGCTCGCAGACGGCAGCAAGAAGGGGCCCTTCAACATCGAGCTGTTCGCCGGCTCCAACGACGACAACAACACCCAGTACTTCTTCAACGGCGCGATGAAGGTCCTCCAGCCGTACATCGACAAGAAGCAGCTGGTCGTCAAGTCCGGCCAGACCAAGCTCAATCAGGTCACCACCCTGCGCTGGGACGGCGGCACCGCGCAGAAGCGCATGGACGACCTGCTGACGTCCTCGTACACCTCGGGCCGGGTGGACGCGGTGCTCTCGCCGTACGACGGCATTTCGATCGGCATCCTGTCCTCGCTGCGCTCCGACCACTACGGCACGGCGAGCAAGCCGTGGCCGATCGTCACCGGTCAGGACGCCGAGGTCGCCTCGGTGAAGTCGATCATCAAGGGCGAGCAGAACCAGACAGTCTACAAGGACATCCGCAAGCTTGCCGAGGTCGCCACCAACATGGTGGACGCGGCGCTGAGCGGCAAGAAGCCCGAGATCAACGACACCACCTCGTACAACAACGGGAAGAAGACCGTGCCTTCGTTCCTGCTGCAGCCGGTGAGTGTCGACAAGGGCAACTACACCAAGGAGCTCATCGACACCGGCTACTACACGGCCGACGACCTCAAGTGACCCACCAGGTCTCTCAGACCGACCGGCAAATGGAGGGCGGCGTCGCGGGGCCCGGCACGCACATCTGCGGCGTTGTCGTCAGTCAACAACTCCCCCATAGCCCTGAAGGGGCATGGGAGGGGCCCCCTTCGGGTTGCCTCCCTCCTCCGCCTTGCAGCTGCACGCACCGGACCCCGCTCCTTCTCCCACCCTCCCTTTGCCGGTCGGTCTCAGTCCCATCAGTAGCGGCAACGCAGATCAGAAAGGCACGACCATGGCGGGACCCGTCCTGGACATGCGCTCGATCGTCAAGAACTTTCCCGGCGTCAAGGCGCTCTCCGACGTCTCCCTGACCGTTCGCCAGGGCGAGGTCCACGCCATCTGCGGGGAGAACGGCGCCGGCAAGTCGACCCTCATGAAGGTTCTCTCCGGCGTGCACCCGCACGGGAGTTACGAAGGGGAGATCCTCTTCCAGGGCGAGCCCTGCCACTTCAAGGACATCAAGGCGAGCGAACAGCGTGGCATCGTGATCATCCACCAGGAGCTCGCCCTCGTGCCCTACCTCTCCCTCGCGGAGAACATCTTCCTCGGCAACGAGCATGCCGAGCACGGCGTGATCAATTGGCGCGACACCCTGCGGCACGCCACCGAGCTGCTGAGGCGGGTCGGTCTGAGCGATCACCCGGAGACCCGGGTCGCGGACATCGGCGTCGGCAAGCAGCAGCTCGTGGAGATCGCCAAGGCGCTCTCCAAGGAGGTGAAGCTGCTGATCCTCGACGAGCCGACGGCCGCGCTCAACGACGAGGACAGCGGTAAACTCCTCGACCTCATGCTGGAGTTGAAGACCCAGGGCATCACCTCGATCATCATCTCGCACAAGCTCAACGAGATCGAGCGGGTCGCCGACTCGGTGACCATCCTCCGCGACGGCCGCTCCATCGAAACCCTGGACGTGAAGGCCGCTCAGACCACCGAGGAGCGGATCATCCACGGCATGGTCGGCCGCGACCTCGAACACCGCTTCCCCGAGCGCACCCCGCACGAGGCGGAGGCGGGCAGCGCCCCGGCGCTGGAGATCCGCGACTGGACCGTACGCCACCCGATCGACCAGCAGCGCAAGGTCGTCGACTCGGTGTCGATCCAGGTGCGGCGGGGCGAGATCGTCGGCATCGCGGGCCTGATGGGTGCGGGCCGCACCGAGCTCGCGATGAGCGTCTTCGGCCGTACGTACGGGCGTTACGCGGGCGGCACGGTCCTCAAGGACGGCAAGGAGATCCGTACGAAAACCGTCCCCGAGGCGGTCGCGCACGGCATCGCGTACGTCACCGAGGACCGCAAGCACTACGGGCTCAACCTCATCGACACCATCACCCGCAACATCACTCTGAGCGCCCTGCCCAAGGTTGCCGGCCGCGGGATCGTCGACGAACACGGGGAGCGCAAGGTCGCCGAGGGCTTCCGCACGAGCATGAACATCAAGGCGCCGAACGTCTTCGAACGGGTCGGCAGGCTGTCGGGCGGCAATCAGCAGAAGGTGGTCCTCAGCAAGTGGATCTTCGCGGGTCCCGATGTGCTGATCCTGGACGAGCCGACCCGCGGTATCGACGTGGGCGCCAAATACGAGATCTACACCGTGATCGACAGGCTGGCAGCCGAGGGCAAGGCGGTCGTCTTCATCTCCTCCGAGCTCCCCGAACTGCTCGGTATGTGCGACCGCATCTACACGATGGCCGCCGGCCGGCTCACCGGAGAAGTCGCGCGGGCCGAGGCCACGCAGGAAGTGCTGATGCGCCAGATGACCAAGGACAAGAGGGAAGAGCGATGAGCGCGAATCTGACCGCCAACACCCCGACGGCGGCCCCGTCCGGCGGCAAGGACAAGGCCGGGGACAGCCTCCTGCAGCTGATGCTGGACGGGCTGCGCCGCAATATGCGCCAGTACGGCATGCTCATCGCCCTCGGCCTGATCGTCGTCCTGTTCGCCGTCTGGACCAGCGGCGACCTGCTGCTGCCGCGCAACGTCTCCAACCTGGTGCTGCAGAACAGCTACATCCTGATTCTCGCGATCGGCATGATGCTCGTCATCATCGCCGGCCACATCGACCTCTCGGTCGGCTCGCTCACGGCTTTCGTCGGAGCGGCGGCCGCGGTGCTGATGGTCGACCACGAGATGGCCTGGCCGCTGGCCGTGGTGCTGGTGCTGCTGCTCGGTGCCGTCGCGGGAGCGATGCAGGGCTACTTGATCGCGTATCTGGGCATACCGTCGTTCATCGTCACCCTCGCCGGAATGCTCCTCTTCCGAGGTCTGACGGAGATCTTCCTGAAGGGCCAGACGGTCGGCCCGTTCCCGGACGGCCTGCAGACGGTCGCCAACGGCTTCCTGCCCGCGGTCGGACCGGACACCAACTACCACAACTTGACCCTGCTGCTGGGGCTCGCGCTGATCGCCTTCGTGGTCTACCAGGAGGTACGCGACCGCAAGCGGCAGCAGGAGTTCGCGCTGGACGTCCTGCCCGCCAAACTGTTCGCCCTCAAGCTGACCGCGCTGATCGCCGCGGTCCTCACCGTCACCATGCTGCTGGCCAGCTACAACGGCGCACCGGTGGTGCTGTTGATCCTCGGTGTCCTGGTCGTCGGCTTCGGTTATGTGATGCGCAACGCGATCATCGGCCGTCATGTGTACGCGATCGGCGGCAACCTCCCCGCGGCCAAGCTGTCCGGTGTCAAGGACAAGAAGGTCGTCTTCCTGGTCTTCCTGAACATGGGAATGATGGCCGCCCTGGCCGGCCTGGTCTTCGCGGCCCGCTTCAACGCCGCCTCCCCCAAGGCCGGCATCAACTTCGAACTGGAGGCGATCGCGGCCTCGTTCATCGGTGGTGCGTCCATGAGCGGCGGCGTCGGCACCGTGCTGGGCGCGATCATCGGCGGGCTGGTGCTGGGCGTGCTCAACAACGGCATGAACCTCGTCGGGGTCGGCTCCGACTGGCAGCAGGTCATCAAGGGCCTGGTGCTGCTGGCGGCGGTCGGCTTCGACGTGTGGAACAAGCGCAAGGTCGGTTCGTAAGGGCTTGCCGGACATTAACTCGCCGTCTTGATCTCTGATGTCGGGGTGATGCCGAGGTGGGCGGCGAGGTCGGTGAGATCGTCGAGGGTGGCCAGCTGTGTTTCGGCGGGTTCGATGGCGTGCCCGATGTCGTGGAGGAGCCGACGGGTTTGGCTGATGGCCCGGTTGAGGGTCACGGGGGTGATGGTGAAGAGCGGCGCGATGACGACCTGGGGGAGCTTGAACCGCTCGTAGAGGATGGTGGCCAGGAGCCGGTCGACGAGGGTGAGGCCGGGGCGCCGACCGGTGTAGAGGCCGGTGGCGGGGGTCTTCTGCCGGTCGCCGCCGCGTCGTTGGTGAAGGTCCTCTTCCCGCTGGAGCTGTCGGGCCGTTGCCAGTTCGTTGACCAGCTGTTCCCACTGGTCAAGCCGCATGCCGGTCAGGGCCGGGTGAGTCAGCCAGTCGCGTCCGGGGCCGGGCTGGTTCTGTGGCGGGATGGGTGGGACCCCGTCGCGACGGTGTTCCTCGGGGCGCAGGGTGTAGTTCCAGTCGCCGTGCCAGTCATGGCGGCTCAGGGGCAGCGCGGTCATCTGCCCGTCACTGATGCGGATGCCGGTCTCATAGGCAGTGGTGTCGAGTTCGGCGCGGACGGTCAGCCCGGTGCGGGTGGTGGTCGCGGCGATGCTGTTGACGATGACCTCGTGGCTGGTCAGGGGCCTGCCACGCCAGTTCATTGTGATGTGGGAGAACAGCCGGTGTTCGACCTTGTTCCATTTTGAAGTGCCTGGAGGAAAGTGGCATACGGTGATCTCCAGGCCTGTCTCGACGGCCAGGGCAGCCAGCTCGAACTTCCAGGCGCGGGTGCGGTATCCGTTGGACCCGCCCGCATCCGCGGTGATCAGAAGGCGCCGGGAGGCGGGGTAGGCAATGCGGCCGGCCGCATGCCACCAGCGGCGGATCGAGGCGACGGCGAAGGCGGCGGTGTCGTGGTCGGTACCGACGCTGACCCAGCCGGCCTCCGCCGTCAGGTCATAGATTCCGTACGGGATCGCCTTGCCGAGATCGGCGTCGGGGAAGTCGTGAGTGCGGACCCGGACCGGAACGCCCTCGCGATGCCACTCACGTCCGGCGTTCTTGTAGTTCCCGACCAGCTCCTTCTTTTTCGTGTCGACGCTCACCACCGGGTCTCCCACGGCCTGGAACTCCTTGGCCTGCTCGTTGATATAGCGGAACTGCGCATCCCTGTCGGGATGTTGTGCACCTTCAACGGTCTTGGCGTTGCCCTGCAGGCTGAAGCCCTCCTCGCGCAGCAGGACGGCGACCGTGTCCGCCGAGACCCGGTGGCCCTGCCGGGTCAGATCTTCGGCCAACTGCCGGGTCGACTTCACCGTCCATCGCAGCGGCGACATCGGATCCCCGCGCACGTCCGGCTCGACCAGCGCCAGCAGCGCGGGCCGCAGCCCCGGATCCAGGTCCACCGCCCGCTTGCGACCCCCGCCCACCCGGCGGACCCGCCCCAACGGCGCCTCCCCGGACTCCAGTTCAGCTACCCCGCGCGAGACGGTGCCCTCACGCACCCCGGCCGCACGGGCGACAAGCCTGATCCCGCCGTGTCCCAGCGACCGCGCCTCCGCCCCTATGACCAGCCGACGCTGGCGCTCGTCCAAGTGCGGGAACAACGCCTGGAACTTCGCCGTCAGCACCGAATCGGCCCCCTCCGGAATCCCCATACCACAACAACGAGGCACGATCCCGGAAGCGACGGCTTGTTTCCCGGCAAGCCCTAACTTCTCAGAAGGAGCCGCACGACATGGACACGAGCAGACGCACGGTGATATCGGCGGCCGCGGCCGCCGGGCTGGGAGCGAGCACGTCGGTCGGAACGGCCCACGCAGCAGGCAAGCACGGAGTGCCGGTGAAGGAGCTCTTCGGCAGACTCGCCGACGGTACGAAGGTGTACCGGTGGACGCTGGAGAACGGCGGGACCCGGATGAAGGTCCTGTCCTACGGCGGGATCATCCAGTCCCTGGAGATCCCCGACCGTCACGGCCGGCGCGCCAATGTCTCCCTCGGCTACGACAACATCGAGTCGTACGTCGCCGGCACCACCTTCTTCGGCGCACTGATCGGCCGCTACGGAAACCGCATCGCCAAGGGCCGCTTCACCCTGGACGGAACCACTTACCAGCTCTCGGTCAACAACGGCGAAAACAGCCTGCACGGTGGCGCCAAGGGCTTCAACACGCGGGTCTGGGAGGTCGAGCCGTTCCAGGACTCCACGGGCGTCGGCCTCCACCTGCACTAGACCAGCATCGACGGCGAGATGGGATACCCCGGCACGCTCAGGACGAAGGTGACGTACACCCTCACCGCGCGCGGCGACTGGCACATCGACTACGAGGCGACGACCGACAAGCCGACGGTCGTCAACCTCACCAACCACATCTATTGGAACCTCGCCGGCGAGGGCAGCGGCACCATATACGACCACGAACTCGCCGTCGCCGCCTCCCGCTACACGCCTGTCGACTCCGGACTCATCCCGACAGGCGAACTGGCGAAGGTCGCCGGCACGCCCTTCGACTTCCGCCGGGCCAAGACGGTGGGCGAGGACATCCGGGTCGGCAACCAGCAACTGCTGTACGGCCAGGGCATCGACCACAACTGGGTTCTGGACAAGGGGGTCACTGCGGCGCCCGAGCACATCGCGACGCTGAGTGACCCGTCATCGGGCCGGACGGTGATGCTGTCCACGACCGAGCCGGGGCTGCAGTTCTACTCCGGCAATTTCCTGGACGGCGCGTTGGTCGGCACCTCGGGGAAGATCTACCGGCAGGGCGACGGCATGTGCCTGGAGACCCAGCACTTCCCGGACTCCCCGAACCGGCCGTCCTGGCCCTCGACGGTGCTGCGCCCGGGCCGGACGTACCGCACGAGCACGGTCCACACGTTCTCGGCCCACTGAGGGCTGCCCTGATCCGCTGTGCCCCGCAGGCCTTGACCCCGCGGGGCACAGCTATGACCTGAACACCGGGCTCCCCGGTTGGCCGGGGGAAACCGGTCGGAGCCGCACGGGGTGGCTCGCGAAGGGCGATCGCCTCTCGGCGGCGGGCTCCACGCGACTGGTTGTAACAACGCGCGAGCCCACCGACGCCGGCGAAAACCAGCCCCTAACCCGTGGTCCGGTTCAGGTCAAGGTGGATGTCCACAACGCCCTCGACCGCTCGGACGGCTCGGGCCAGCAACGGGATGAGCGTCCGGTCGCGTACCGAGCCGCCGAGCGTGACCACTCCGTCCACGACGGATACGGTCACCGCTCCTCCGGGGCGGGACAAGTCTGTGACGGTGCGGCGGATCTCGTCGGCAAGGTCTTCGTCCGAGCGGAGGAAGACCTTCAACAGATCACTTCGGCTGACGATTCCCTCCAGCAGTCCGGCCGCGTCGACCACCGGCAGCCGCTTCAGGTGGCGCTGGGCCATGATGCGTGCCGCCTCTGCTATGGGGGCGTCTGGATGGACGGTCACTGCCGGGCTCGACATCAGCTCCTGTGCGCTCACGGCGCCCGCCTTCACCCGGTCGGTCAGAGGCAGCTCCGGCCGGGTCGGGTCGTCGGTCCGGGACTCCTCCTTGGGGAGCAGATCGGCCTCCGAGACCACGCCGATCACTCGTCCCTCGCCCTCGAGTACGGGAAGGGCGCTCACCCTCCACTCTTTCATCAGCTCGACGATTTGCTTGTAACTGGCCTGTCCTCCCACCGCGATGGCGGTGTGGGTCATGACGTCGCTGACCGTGTGCGGCGAATGAGGCATGGTGATCTCCTCACCGGGGCCCGTCCGGCCGGGACGGGGGATCAGGTGACATGGGGCAGCCCACTTCCGTGCGGTGCGTACAGGTCCAGCAGACGGGCCCGGGCGGACTGAAGTCGGTGGGCTATCACCCGGCCGACCCACAGGGCCACGGCGGCGGCCAGTTCCGGATCCAAGTCGCAGGCGTGGCGCACCTGCGCGGCATCGAGTTCGTAGGCGCGTACGTGCGTCATCGCCTCGGCTCCCAGCTGCCACACATAAGGGCTGAACAACCATGACCAGCCGATCAGCTCTCCGTGCCCGAGTGACTCGATGACCGCCGGTGGTCCTTTCGGCATGCGGAAGTCGAGGCTGACGGTGCCGGTCCGCACAATCCAGAAGTGGTCGGCCCTCTGCCCCTCCTCAAAGATGCGTGTCCCCTCCGGGAACGACACTTCCCGGGTGAACTGCATGAGCCGGTCTCGATGCTTGGTGCCCAGCGACCGGATGGTTGGAGTGGTCATGATCTGGTCTCCTCCACAGGGCGGCACGGATCTTGAGATCGTTGTTGGCAGTGCCTGAGCCGGAGCCGGGCTCCTCTCGGCACTGTGCGTCCTTGTACTGCGTGCGGGTCCCACCAGTAGGGATCCACAGGGTCGTGCCATCCGCGGGCCGAGGCTGCCGTCGAGACCTGGTCGCCGTCATGTCGATGCTTCCTCCGGCGGAACTGAGAACAGCCTGCGCCGAAAGATCTGTGGTCCCCAGGGGCTCTACGGGGGAGACCTGGGGACCAATCGGCCCTAGATGCGAGCCGGGCTTCGGCGGTCGCCCGCGCGGGCCGCCGACTGCCCGCACGAGGAGTCTGCGCCCTGCTGAGGGAGCGAGCAGGGCATTCGGGTTGCCCGTGCCGCCGCGCTGCACGGCGGGACCCGAGGCGGCGGGGGAGAGTCAGCAACGTACGGGAGCCGGGGCAGCGGGATGGATCCACACCGAACACATACGTCAGGTCCTCCTGAGGGGTATATATCGATCGCACCGTTTATTACGAATATTAGGTCGAATGTCCAGGATCGGGTCCTGATCATCCCTCCTGGGAAGTTCAGGGGGATGGCACGGTGGCGACGTGGGCATCTGACGACAAGGGGACGAGAGGCGATGGGGACCATGGAGCAGCCCCTGATCGTGGGCGTGGATGGATCGGATTCGAGCTTGCGGGCGGTCGACTGGGCCGTGGAGGAGGCAGCCCGTCACGACCTTCCTCTGAGAGTTGTCTACGCCTCCCGATGGGAACGCTACGAGGGGGCAGGTCTGCATCGGGGCGTCGAGCGCCGCTCCGAGCAGATTCTGGCCGACACCATCGTGGCCACCGCGGTCACGCGCGCGAGCATGCGTAATCCGGATCTGAAGATCACCACCGAGGTTCTGGCGGAGGACACGGTCAACGCGCTGCTCGACGAAGCGCGCGAGGCTGCGATGCTGGTTGTCGGATCCAGGGGCCGGGGCCAGCTCAAGGAGCTCCTGTTGGGTTCCGTGAGTCTGGCCCTGGCGTCCCGGGCCCAGTGCCCTGTCATCGTGGTACGCGGCGACGCGGCAGGAACAGCCGGAGCACACGGCCGCATCCTGCTCGGCGTCGCGGACGTGGCCCACGGGTCGGCTGCCGTGAGGTTCGCTATCCGTGAGGCTGCCACCCGGCACTGTGAGATCGACGCAGTACGTGCCTGGCGTTGCCCCGCGTCCGAAGCGGTCGGCCTGCCGCGCGCCAAGGACTCTCCGCCTGCCCTCACCTGGGAGATGCGGGCGGCGACAGAGCTTGACCAAGCGCTTGAGGCCTCGATCGAGGAGAACCCGGCCGTTGCCGTCTCCCGCTCCACTGTCGAGGGGCCGGCCCACCAAGTCCTCGTCCGGCGCTCCGCCGCCGCCGACCTCCTTGTCGTGGGTGCGTCGCGGCGCAAGGGGCACATGGGTCTGCAACTCGGCCGGACGGCCCACACGGCGCTCCATCACTCCAGCTGTCCTGTCGCAGTGGTACCTCACCGTCCATGAACCACCGCCGAGTCATGGAGGTGGACGGACCGTGGGCTGGCAGGTGGGCGTGGCCTGCGCCGCGAAGCACGCCGCAGGGGAACACGCGCGGACCGGCCGGATCGGCGCAGTGCATGGCGGGCCCCAGCGCCGCGGCGGCGGACCGAAGACACTGGGGACGGCCGGAGCCCAGGTCGAGGCATCGGAAGGGCTCTCGTGCGCTCTGGTTGATCCGCGCATGTATGGACTTGTCCTCGCCCATGTCGGAGTGGAACGGCGGGCACCCCTCGGTGACCGGACCCGGTGCAGGGCGCGATCCGGTGCAGCGGTCGCGGACCGCCGGTGCCGCGAGAACGCCGTACGTCAGGGGACGGATGCGTCGTCGACGGCGTATCCGAGGTGCTGCGCCACGTGAACCACTCCGTCGACGGTGCGGCACAACCGTTCGATCACCGGGATCATGCTCTTGAACCGCACAGAGCCGTTCAGTTCGACACGGCCGTCGGTCACTTCGACGGTGATGGCGCCGGGGTCCTGGTGCAAGGTGAGGTCGAGTACGTCGCCGGTGATCTCGTGGCGGATGGTCTCGTCGTCGCGCAGGAAGATCTTCAGCAGATCGCGCCGACTGACGATGCCCACCAATGTGTCCGCCTCGTCCACGACCAGCAATCGTCTGACGCTCTGCGCCTCCATGAGCCGGGCCGCCTCGGCCACGGTCCAGTCCGCCCTGGCGCAGACGGCGGGCGCCGACATCAGTTCCTCGGCCCGCGTGCCCTCCGCTTTCTCCCGCTCACGCGGCTCGGGAGCCGGCAGGGACCGCAGGAAGTCCCCCTGATCGGCGGACTTCGGCAGAAGGTCGCCTTCCGACACCACTCCGAGCGGGTGCCCCACGTCGTCGACGACCGCGACGGCCGACACCTGGTGCTCGGTGAGTGTGCGCACGATGTCCTTGAACGCCGCATTCCCAGGGACCGTCACGACCTCGCGGGTCATCAGCTCGCCAATGTCTCGATGTCTCACCCGTCCACTCCTATCGCCCTGCGGCTTCCTGGGCGTCGACCGACATGTCGTCCTGCTCGTACGTGAGCCGATTGGCCACGTTCACCACTCCGTCGAGGCCCCGGCACACCCGGACGAGGCCGACCGGCCGGTGGTGGCCTGCCACCCGGGGTGCTTTCATGAAATTGACGGAAAGAGTCCGCACCAGGATGCGGAGAAGCGGCTGGCGGCCGTGCACCGCACAATCGGGATCCGCGAGAAGCGGATGGGCTCTTTCCGCCCTCGCGTGGAGTGGCGGCTCACCGGGGGCCACGATTCCGGGGGTGTCAGGATCCGCCGCGGGTGGTGATCAGGACGACGAGGCCGGCGACGGGTCCGTGTCGTTCGCGCCCGGGGCGGATTGAGGCAGCGGCTGCTGCGCCCAGATGACCTTGCCTTCGTGGGTATACCGCGTGCCCCAGTGCTCGGTGATCTGCGAGACGAGGAACAGTCCGCGGCCTCCCTCGTCCATGGTGGCCGCGTACCTCAGATGGGGTGAAGTGCTGCTGCCGTCGGATACCTCGCAGATCAGGTTGCGGTCACGCAGGAGCCGCACCCGGACCGGCGCGGAGGCGTGGCGGATGGCGTTGGTGATCAGCTCGCTGAGAATCAACTCGGTGGTGAACGCCAGTTCCGCCAGGCCCCACGCGTCGAGCTTCTCCGCGACGGCGGCGCGCATCCCGGCTACGGCGGCGGGGTCGAGCGGAACATCCCATTCGGCAATCTGGTCGGCGGAAAGCGCGCGGGTGCGGGCGATGAGCAGTGCTACGTCGTCCTTGGCCTGGGTGGGAAGGAGCGCGTCGAGCACCGCCCGGCAGTGCTGTTCCGGTGAACGGCCGGGATGGGCGAGGGCCTGGCGGAGCAGCTCCATCCCCACATCGATGTCCCGGGTGCGGTCCTCGATCAGCCCGTCGGTGTAGAGGACAAGCTGGGCACCGACGGCCAGATCCAGTTCGGCGGTCTTGAACGGCATGCCGCCGAGTCCCAGCGGTGGCCCGGCAGGAAGCTCGGGGAACTCCACGCGGCCGTCGGGGTGGACCAGCGCCGGGAGATGGTGTCCCGCGCGGGCCATGGCGCAATGCCGGGCGACCGGATCGTAGATCGCGTACAGGCACGTGGCTCCCACGATGCCCGCACCGACGTCCGCGCCCCCCTCTTCCTTGTCGATGCGGTCCACGAGGTCGTCGAGGTGGCCGAGGAGTTCATCGGGCGGCAGATCGAGCGTGGAGAAGTTGTGCACCGCGGTACGTAGCCGTCCCATGGTGGCGGCGGCGTGCAGCCCATGGCCGACGACGTCGCCGACGACCAACGCGACACGGTTGCCCGACAGCGGAATCACATCGAACCAGTCACCGCTGACTCCGGACTGTGCGGGCAGATAGCGGTGGGCGACATCCAGGGCGTTCTGTTCGGGCAGAGCGCGCGGCAGCAGGCTGCGTTGCAACATGACCGCCAGGGCGTGTTCGCGGGTGTACCGGCGTGCGTTGTCGATGCTGACCGCAGCACGGGCGACCAGTTCCTCGGCGAGTGACCGGTCCTCCTCGTCGAACGCTCCGGCCTCCCGCGAGCGCCAGAAGTTGGCCAGGCCCAGAACCACGCCCCGCGCCTGCAGCGGCGTCGTGAGGAGTGAGTGGATTCCGTAGTCGACGACGTTGCCCGTCCGTTCCGGGTCCTGAGCACGCCATTCGGGTGCGGATGACAGATCGTGCACCACCACGGACCGGCCGGTGGCGAATCCGCGTGCCTGAGGCGTGGAGGGAAGAAAGGTGATGAGCGCGCCGCACGGGTAGAGGGGGTGGTCGTCCCGGATGCCGCTGACGGCGGTGCGGCGCAGGTCGGCAGCCGCGCCGGTCGGCTCCTCCCCGAGCAGGACGGGGGCGGCGAGGTCGACCGTGACGAAGTCCGCGAACCGGGGGACGGCCGTCTCGGCCAGTTCCTCGGCCGTGCGCGTCACGTCCAGGGTGGTGCCGATGCCCACCCCCGCGTCGTACAGCAGCCTGAGGCGTTCGTTCGTCGTTTCCACCTTGCCCGTCAGTGCCAGAAGCTGGGTGGAGTCGCGCAGGGTCGCCACCGTTCCCAGGGGGCTTCCGTCACGGGCGGTGCGCCGCTGGTTCACCACCAGCATGCGACCCCCGGCCAAGTACATCTCGTCCGTGGCCACGCGACCGGAGACAAGCAGCTCCGCCGTGGCCGGGTCGAGGCTCTTCAGTTCCTTGACGGGGCGCCCCTGGGCGTCGGGCGGCAGATCGAGAAGCCGTTCGGCCTCGTCGTTCGCCAGCAGCAGCCGACCGTCGTGTCCGACGATGAGCACCCCTTCCCGGACGGCGTGGAGCACAGCGTCATGGTGCTCGTACATGCGGGTCATCTGGGCGGGATCGAGCCCGTGGGTCTGCCTTCGCAGCCGCTTGGCCACCAGGGCCGCCCCACCCGTGGCCAGGCCGAGCGCGCCGGCCCCGCTGGCAAAGATGAACATCAACTGCTTGTCGACCGCGTTGGAGATGTTCTCGACCTTGAGACCAGCCGCCACCAGGCCCACGACGGTCTTGTCGGGAGCGTTGACGGGGACAATCGCCTGGACTTCATGGCCAAGGGGCCCCTGGACGTTTTCCACGTGGACCTGGCCCGCCAGCGAAGGTTTGATGGTGCCGACGAACTGCTTTCCGATGAACTCCGGACGGGGGTGTGTGTAACGAGTCCCATGTGCGTCCGTCACCACGATGAAGTCGAGGCCGGCCAGTTTCCGCGCCACCTCGGTGAGCGGCTGCAGCACTTTGGAGGGATCGGGAGACTGGATCGCCTGCACAATCCCCGGCGAGTGTGCGAAAGTCTCTGCCGCAGCCACCGAACGGCGCTCCGCCTCCGTCTCGGCGTCATGGAACGACTGGAGAACCAGCGCCACAACCGCGCCCGCCACAAGCAGGACAATGACCACCGCCTGCAGGATGAACACCTGCCCGGCTACGCTTCGCGGCCCTTTGCCACTCAGTGACCGAGCCGATCCGCTGCGGGATCGGTCGGAATGGTCGACCATGTCGACATTCCTAACACTTTCTAGCTATGTATGCCCATTGGGTAACCTATCGTCTGATTCCTGCCGATCGACGCATCACGGCCTCGGCTTCGCACAGTGGATGCCATGCGGTGTACGGGACATGGAGACACTCCGGTCGGCGGCGACGAGATCTGGCTCGGGCCCTGCTTCCATCGTGCGCCACCGGGTGGGCTCCCGCGGACCGGACGGGCACGCGCGACACGTGGCGCTCCCTCGCCCGGGCCGGGCCGCACGCGGCCCCGACATGCAACGATTCGGCGGGGGACAGCACTTCCAGCAGAGCAGCGGCAGCCGACGGTGTCGTCCGCTGCGCCGAAGCCAGGGGCACGGTACGTCCACGGCCAGAAAGGGGAGTCACGGTGCAGTCACCTGCCGGGGCATGTGACGTGCGGGTGATCGGAGCAGGGATGGCCCGCCTCGCCTGCGCGCCGGATCTCGCCGGAGCCGGACTCGACGTACGTGTGGTCGAGGCATCGGATGCCCCGGGCGGCAGGATGCGCACCGACCGGCGGGACGGCTTCCTCCTCGACCACGGCTTCCAGGTTTTCAACACCTCGTACCCCCAGGTGAAGAAGCGCATCGCGCTCAGGGACCTCCACCCGAGGCCCTTCACCCCGGGGACGCTCGTGCACCGGGACGGGCGCCGGATCCGGGTCAACGACCCCACACGCCGCCCGCGCGAAGCCGCAGGATCTGCTGCCGGGGCGGTTCGGTTCGGCCCGTGATCTGCTGGCGTTCGGATCACTGACCGTCCGGGACATGCTGCTCCCGGTTGCCGCGATGAAACGCCGGACGGACCGGACGACACCCACCACGCTCGCCGAGGCCGGCGTATCCGAAGAGATGATCGACACTGTGCTGCGTCCGTTCCTGTCGGGTGTGTTCCTGGAGGAGGAGCTGGAGACGTCTTCGCGCTTCTCCTCGGCTGCGACGCCGCCCGCCACCGGCCCACTGTCCTGCTCGGCGCCCCCAACGCAGGCGGTCGGCCCAGTCGCTGGAAACCGGTCTGGACCGCGGCCGGCCATTCCCCGGCCACCCTCTCCGTTCAGCCGGTCGCGGATGGCCCCGGCAGCCCCGTCGTCGCCGTCGGCTCCGCCGGGACCGGAGGACGAGGCACAGTCGTCGGGGCCGACGGCCCGGAGATACGCGCCTGGGACATCTCGACAGGCCGACCGCTCGATCTGCCCATCCACGCCGCGCCGGAACCCGTCACGGCCCTGACCTGCACCACGCTCCACGGACACGACCTTCTCGTCTCCGGCACCGCGTCAGGCGCCGTTCGTGTCCATGACCTCACCACCGGCCTCACCAGCAGTACCGCCTCGGCGTACGAGCGTCCGGCGCCTGTGACCGGCCTCGTCCCACTTGACCTGCACCGCCGCCGGATCGCAGTGAGCGCCGCCGAGGACGGCGTACTTCGAGCCTGGGACCTCGCCGACGCGACCCCGCTGCCGGATCAACTCCTCCTGCCTGCATCTCTGGGACCCGGCCGACGGAGAAACCTTCGGCTCCGCCCCCCCAGCCGCGCCGTCCGTCGCTGTACGCGGTCGGCTGCGCCGTCGTGCACCGGCTGCCGTTCGCTGTCACCGCCGACCGGGACGCCGAACGCATGTGGTCCCTGCGCAGCCTGCGCCCGCGCGAAGTGCACGCGGTTCGTCACGCCGTCACCCGCCACGACCATCTCCTGCATCGAGCTCCGCGGGCGGCCCACCGCTGTCTTCGGCTGCGCCACCGCGTCCGCTATCCGATCGACGGCCACCCGACAGGCTCTCAGAGCGCGCGCAGGCGAGCAGGGCCCGGCGTCCGGCCGGCAGCCGCCGTCACCGGGGGCAGATCCTCATGCAGTCACCCCAACCATCCGATGCCGCTCGGAGATCGGAGAAGGCTCGTGATCCACATGATCGACGTCGACTCTCCGCCATGGCGAAAACACGACACACGGTGACTGTTGCCCTGAGGGGGCCGGTCGCATTTGATCGACCGTCGTGTACAGACACTCGATATCCGCAGCGTCCGCGCTGCTTCTCGTCGCGCTCATCCTGCCCGGTGACCTGGCGCACGCGGACTCGGACGACCTGTCCGGGCCGTCGGTGACGCGCATCGTCACGCTCGACAGCGCCCCGGCCGTGCAGCAGGCCGCCCCGCAGGACCGGGCAGCGGCACGCCGTACGGTCTCCGATACGCAGCGGACCCTGGTCGACGCCGCGCACGACGCGGGCATGGCGCTGTCCGTGAAACGCCGGTACCGCAATGTCGTCAACGGCCTCCTCGTCGAGGTGCCCGCAGGCCAGACCGGCCGGCTGGCCGAACTCCCCGGAGTGGCCGAGGTCACCGAGCCGGTGACGTACGAGATGCCCGAGCGGCCCACCCCGGTGCCCAAGGACGTCCTCGCAAAGGCGGTTGCCCAGGCGGGCCATGACGCACGGTCCGGCGATGCGGCCCCCTCGGGCCGGGAAATCGTCACGGCCACGGATCTCACCAACGTCCCGCAGGCCCATCGCCTGGGCTACACGGGCAAGGGAGTCACCGTCGGCATCATCGACAGCGGCATCGCGTACGACCATCCGGCGCTCGGCGGCGGGGGCTTCCCCAACGCGAAGGTGGTCGGCGGCTACGACTTCGCGGACGAGGACGCCGACCCGTACGACGACAGGTTCGGCCCGGCTGCCGGGCACGGCACCCATGTCGCGGGCATCGTCGCCGGGGACGACGCACACATCGAGGGCGTCGCACCGGACGCGACACTGCGCTCCTACCGGGTGTTCGGTACGAAGAACTCACCGACCGACGCCGTCATTCTGGCCGCCCTCGACCGAGCCGCCGCCGACGGGGTGGATGTCGTCAACATGAGCCTCGGCGCAACCGGTAACCGCAGCAGCAGCGTGCTGTCGCTCGCCGTGAACCACCTGGTGGACTCCGGCGTTCCCACGGTCGTCGCCAATGGAAACGGTTACGCCGGTCCGTTCAACGCCGCTGCGCCCGCGGTCGCGGACGGGGCGATTGCGGTCGGCAGCACCTACAGCAGCCGCTACCCGTTCCTCGCGTTCACACTCGATGACGGCTCAACGGCCCCCGTCCCGTACCTGGACTCCGGGCGGGCACCGGCCGCTCCCGTGACGGGCGCCCACCCGGTGGCCGTCATCGAGTCCAGCTGCGACCCACTGCCCGCCGGCAGCCTCGACGGCAAGATCGCATTGTTCGCCCCGTACACCGGCGCCGACGTCTTCAAGTGCCGGGTGATGGACCTGGCCCGCACCGCCGAGGCCGCGGGTGCGGTCGCCGCGGTCCACTACAACCCGTCGGGCACCGATCCGGATGCGCTGCCGTTCTCGCCCTGCTGCGGCAGCATCGGCATCCCCGTGGTGGGGATCCGCGCACGGGACGCCGAGCGAATCAAGGCCGCGCCGGCCGGGACCGAGCTGTCGTGGGGTGCGTACGCCGGTGCGCCGATGACCGCCGACGCCGCGGGGCTGATGGATCGCAGCTCCTCCTGGGGCCCGGGCAACGAGTTGGAGTTCAAGCCGGACGTCGCCGCTCCCGGCGGGTACATCCTGTCCGCGCTTCCCCCGGCCCAGGACTGGTACGGCGTCATGTCCGGTACCTCGATGGCGTCCCCGCACGTCGCGGGAGTGGTCGCCCTGCTGCTCCAGGCCCGGCCGGACCTCACTCCGGCTCAGGTGCAGACCGCACTGCAGAACACGGCCACTCCGCTCGCCATGACCGGTGATCACGAACGCGGCCGGCAGCCCGTCGCCCAGCAGGGCGCGGGCCGGGTCGACGCGGTCGCCGCACTGGCGTCGGTCTCCGGCGACACCGTGACGGCAACGCCGTCCGAACTCGCCCTGGGCGACCTCGAAGGCCGGCAACGGACCCGCCGGATCACAGTCCACAATCCGACCGCCCGCCCGGTGACCTACCGAATCGGGCAGAGCTCCGCCGTCTCCGCAGCCCCGCCGTACACCAGCGAGTGGCAGCCCACCGACGCCACAGGCGACGCCGAGGTCGACGGCCAGGACAGCATCATCGTGGCCGCGCACGGCAGCCGTACCGTCACCGTGCACATCCGGCAGCCCCGCGACGTCGCCGAAGGAACCCTGTTCGGTGGCTGGGTGGAGTTCACCCGGTCCGGCTCGACGGCTCCGGAGATCCGGGTGCCGTATCTGGGCATGGCGGGCGACTTCGACGCGGTGTCGGCGATCAACCCCACCTTCACCTCGATCAACAAGACGCTGGACAACCCGGCGCTGCGTCCCGCCTACTTCACCTTCGGCAAGAGTGTGCCCACCACCGTCGACCTCACCGACACGTCCACGGCCAACGACAAGGCCTGGGTCATGCTGTCCCACGGTTTCCCCCTGCTGGAGCGGATGCGGCTCCAGGTCCTCGACACCCGTGGCGAGGTGATCGACACCCCGTACGACGCATCGTGGGTGACCCGTAATTCCGGTGCGGGCACCGGGGTGGCGTTCTACAGCTGGGACGTCACACGTGCCGACGGCACCCCGGCGCCCGCCGGTACGTACCGGCTGCGCCTCGTCTTCGACAAGGCGCTCGGCGACCCGCAGGAGTCACCGGGCACCCAGATCTGGACCTCCCCGGAGGTCACCCTGGTCCGCTGACCGCGCGACCCACGTCACACCGGCCGTCGCGGCTTCGACGGCTTCGGTGGCACCGCCTGGGCCCCGCAGCCGGGTGCACCTGGCCGAGCTGCAAGAATCCGGCGAAGGAAACGGACCGGAGGGCGGCTTTGGCACTGGAAGATCTCGGGCTCGGCCCCTGCGAGGAGTCCGTATACAGGGTGCTGATCGAGCGGCCCTCGGCCTCGCTCGCCGAGGTGGCCGCGGCGGCGGCCGTCCCCGACGCGGAAATCGCGGACGCATTGAACTCGCTCGCGGCTCGCGCCCTGGTCAACAGACAGCCTGGAAGCGGCCATTATGTCGCCGCGCCGCCGTCGGTCGCGCTCGGCACGGAACTGACCGAGCGCCGCATCCGCCTCCACCGAGCGGAACTCGCGCTCGCCGAGCTGGTCGAGACCTACCGGACCGGATCCATGGGACGCGCGCAGCGCGATCTCGTCGAGGTCGTCGAGGGGCGGGATGCCGTACGCCAGCGCTACCTCCAGCTCCAGCTCTCCTCCCGGCACGCCATCGACACGTTCGTCACCGGCGACGTCCAGGTGGTCGGCCCGGAGAACACCGAGGAGCCGACCGTGCTGTCGCGCGGCCTGCAGGTGCGCGCCGTCATCGACCAGTCGTTCCTGGGCGAACCGAGCGCGGCCGACAATGTGGACGAGTCCCTCGCCCGGGGCATGCGGATCCGGACGGTCGATGGCGTACCGCTCAAGCTCATCGTCTGCGACGGTGAGATGGCGATGCTTCCGCTGCACGGCTCCGGCAGCGAGGTCGACCCCAGTCTCGTCCTGCGCGGCGGGCTCGCCAACGTCGCCCAGGCGCTCTTCGACGCCGTGTGGGAACGGGCCCGCCCCTACGGCGAACCGCACCACGGGATCGATGTCCTGGACACCCGCATACTGCGTCTCCTGCTCGCCGGTCTCACCGACCACGCGGTGGCCGCGCAGGTGGACATGTCGGCGCGCACTGTGCAGCGGCGCATCCAGGGGCTGATGGTCCAGGCCGGGGCGACCACCCGTATCCAGCTCGGCTGGTACGCACGCCACCACGGCTGGGCGTAACGGCCTCCCCCGTGACAGGGAGTGGGCTCCCGACGCCCTGCGACTCCGCTTGCCGCGTTGTCGTCAGTCACCGACTCCCCCATGGCCTTGAAGGCATGGGAGGGGCCCCCTCCGCGTCGACTCCCTCCTCCGCCTTGCAATCGAAGCCGCATGACGCCGCTCGCTGATCCACTCCCTGCCGTGGGGGAGGCCGTAGGGCGAGTCCGGGCTCCGCGGCCGTCGCTGACGGGTCTCCGCCAAGGCAGCTATCCGCCAGGGCAGAAGGGTCGACACGCACGGTGCCGCCGCGAAAACTCTTCGCAGCACCCGGAACCACCCATTCACCGGGTGCGTGGAGGAGAGTCATCCATGACCAGATTATCCGCGAGGCGGAGATCCCGGCTGCTCGCAGTGGGGGTGTCGCTCGTACTGCTGCCGGCCGGGCAGGCCGTCGCAGCCGGGGCAACGGGGACGGCGGGGGCGGGCACCGACCGTGCCACATCACCCGTGCACGCACCCAGCACCGCGCGAACCGTCACCCTGATCACCGGTGACCAGGTGACCGTGACCGACCTCGGCGCGGGCCGGAAGTCGGTCGCCGTGGAGCGTCCCAAGGGCGCGACCGGAGCGGTTCGCAGTGAGATATCCGACGGCCGGATCACCGTCGTACCTGACGAGGCCCGGCCCTACCTCCAGGCGGGCGTCCTCGACGCCGAGCTCTTCGACGTCACCGCTCTGATCGAGCAGGGGCTCGGTGACCCGTCGTCCGACGGCCTCCCGCTCATCGTGACGTACACGAAGAACGCCCGCAGCGCGACGCCCCACGGAGCCCGCCAGGTCCGTGGTCTGCCGAGCGTGGGCGGTGCGGCCCTGGAGGCGTCGAAGTCCGGGGAGTTCTGGCGCACGGTCGCACCGGACGTCACCTCCGAGGCGCGCAGCGCGACTTCGGGCCGTGTGCGTCTGTCGGGCGGCGTCGAAAAGATCTGGCTGGACGCCCGCGTCGACACCGCGATGGAGACCAGCAACGCCCAGATCGGCACCCCCGCGGCCTGGGAGGCCGGGCTGACCGGCAAGGGTGTCAAGGTCGCCGTCCTCGACACGGGCGTGGACCTGACCCATCCCGATCTCAAGGACCGGGTGAGCGAGACCAAGAGCTTCATCGAGGGGCAGGAGGTCGCCGACCGGAACGGGCACGGCACGCATGTCTCCTCCACTGTCGGCGGCAGCGGTGCCGCGTCCGACGGCAAGGAGAAGGGCGTCGCGCCCGGCGCCACGCTCGCCGTCGGCAAGGTTCTCACCGACCAGGGTTTCGGATCCGAATCGCAGATCATCGCCGGTATGGAGTGGGCGGCCAAGGACGTCCAGGCCAAGATCGTCTCCATGAGCCTCGGATCGTCGCAGGGCAGCGACGGCACCGACCCGATGGCCCAGGCGGTGAACACCCTCTCCAAGGACACGGGCGCCCTGTTCGTGATCGCGGCCGGCAACGCCGGCTACCCCGGCAGCATCGGCTCCCCCGGCGCAGCCGACTCCGCACTGACGATCGGCGCGGTTGACTCCGCCGACCGGCGTGCCCCCTTCTCCAGTCAGGGTCCGCGTTTCGGCGACAACGCGCTGAAGCCTGACCTGTCCGCGCCGGGCGTGGACATCCTCGCGGCCCGCTCGCAGCTCGTGAGCGGCAGCGGCCCGTACACATCGAAGAGCGGTACGTCCATGGCCACCCCGCACGTCGCGGGCGTGGCGGCGCTGCTCGCCGAGAAGCACCCCGACTGGAGCGGACAGCAGCTCAAGGACGGGCTGATGAGCACGTCCAAGCAGATCAGCGGCACGTCGTACGAGGTGGGTGCGGGCCGCGTGGACGTCCCGTCCGCGATCGCCGCGCAGATCACCGCGACCGGCAGCGCCGACCTCGGATTCACCAGTTGGCCCTACGAGGCGAACAAGCCGGTCACGAAGACGCTGACCTACACCAACGCCTCCGACCGGCCGGTCACCCTGGCGTTGACCGCCGAGGGCGCTCCCACCGGCGTGGTCACCCTCGCCGACTCCACCCTCACCGTGCCCGCGCACGGCACCGCGCAGACCACGGTCACCGGTGACGGCACCGCCGCGCCCGTCGGCGCCACCTCCGGCCGGATCGTCGCCAAGGACGGCGACACAGTGGTGGCGCACACGGCCTTCGGCCTGACCAAGGAGGAGGAGCGCTACAACCTCACCGTCCACGTCAAGGACCGCGACGGTGCCCCATCCGCCGCATACGTGGCTGTAAAGCAGCTGGCCAAGGACACGTCGGTCATCCCGGCCTCGGTCGGCGAATCCGGCACGCTCAAGCTGCGCGTGAAGCCGGGCATGTACACCCTGTCCAGCTTCCTCGATGTGCGTGGCAGCAAGGGCAAGGACTCGCTCGGCCTCGGTCTGCTCACCGAGCCCGAGGTCACCATGGACCGCGATCGCGAAGTCACCCTCGACGGAACGAAGTTGCGGGAGATCCGGGCCGAGGTGGACCAGCGGACCGAGACCCGTCAGCTGATCATGAAGTTCAACCGGTCCGCGAACGGCGAGTCCTTCGCGCCGGCCGTGCAGGTCCCGCCGAAGTACGACAGCATCTTCGCCGCGCCGACCCGCAAGCCCGCCACAGGCACCTTCGAGTACCGGACCGTCTGGCGGCTCGGCAAGCCGCAACTCGATGTCGAAGCAGGCGGCCGGCAGCTCGGCGAGACGGCCGTCCAGTACGGATCGGATCTGTTCACCGGGCGGAAGCGAATGTCCCTGGTGGACGCGGGCACTGGAAGCCCCACCGACTACGCCGGCAAGGACGTGACGGGCGACGCGGTCGTCGTGCGCCGCACCGACGCGATCACGCCCGCCGAGCTGGCCCAGAACGCGCAGGACGCGGGTGCCAAGGCCCTGTTTGTCACCGACGAGGTTCCCGGGCGGCTGATGGCCAACTTCAGCGGGGCCGGCGGGGCGACACGTCCGCTGTACATCGCGACGGTGAACGCGGAGGACGGGGCGCGGCTGATCGAGGCCGCCCGGCTCGGCCGGGGCGTGGACCTGACTGGTACTCAGTTCACCCCGTTTGTCTACGACCTCACCGAGGGATACCCGGGGGCGATCCCCGCCGATCTGACGTACCGGCCGGACAGGAGCGAACTGGCCGTCGTCAAGAACAAGTTCCACGCGACGAAGGCCGCCGACGGCGGCGAGTTCCGCTACTCGATCACCGACAGCTTCCCCTACGGCATCGGATTCCAGGAGAAGATCAAGTTCCCCGCGGAGCGCACCGACTACATCAGCTCCGGCCCTGGCGAGGACTGGCACGAGTCCATGTCCAACGGCCCGGGCGCCCTCGAGGAGCGCAGCGGCGTCGTGCACTACCGCGGCGGCACCCGCTCCGGGACGGACTGGTTCAAGCCTGTCTGGCACCCGTGGCTGGGTACCGGCCTCGGCTGGGGCCAGCAGCGCGCGGGCAACTACCTGCAGTTCAACACGCCGGGCTGGGGCGACTCGGGACCGGACCACACCGGCTTCGGCGATGTGTATAACGAGAGCTCGATGACTCAGTTCACCGAGGTGTACGTGGACGGGGTGCGGGTCGACCGCAAGCGCAGCTCGGGGGCGTACGCCCGGAACGTCAAGCCGACCGAGCAGGACTTCAAGGTCGTCACCGACACCACCCTGGACCCGGAGGTCTGGCGGCTCGCCACGAAGGGCCACTCCGAATGGACCTTCAAGTCGTCCGCCACGCCGGCCGACCGGTGGACGTATCTGCCGATGCTCAACCTCGGGTTCGATGTCGACACCGACCTGCACGGTGATGTGCGGGCCGGAAAGCGTCTCGATTTCGGGATCTTCTCCGAGTACGTCAAGGGCGCGCCGGACACCGGGAGGATCACCGGCTCCACGCTGGAGGTCTCCTTCGACGACGGCGCGACGTGGACATCCGTCGAACTCGATGGCGTACGTGGCAAGTCCGCCGCCTGGGTCGGCTCGGTGCAGGTGCCGGACGACGCGCGGTACATCTCCGTGCGGGCCTCGGCCGCCGACGACAAGGGCGGCTCGGTCAAGCAGGAGATCATCCGAGCAGTGGGTGTGCGGAAGTAGCCGACGGGGTGGGAGCCGCGCAGTCGGCGGCACGGCTCCCACCTGCCGCGTGTGCTGAGCACATGGAGCTGACCGCGGCAGCCCTCGCTGCCGTGGTCAGCTGTGCGCAGACCGACGCCCGTGCGGCCGGCCGACGTTCCCGTGCCGCGTAGTCCGGGCCTGCGAAACCGGCCTCCAGGACCGCCGGCCGCGCGTCAGCCGGCATGACGGATCAGAGGGTCGGGTCGCGATGGGTGGGCCGACCGTCGAGGACCGTGAGCACCACAGGGAGTTCGGGCAGATCGGTGGCGGGAGTGGTGAGGGGGTTGTCCGCGAAGACCGTGAGGTCGGCGCGGTTGCCGACGGCGAGCCGGCCGGCCTCGTGTTCCTCGCCCGCCGCGTAGGCCGGGTTGATGGTCATGGACTGGAGGGCTTCCAGGGCGGTCAGTGCCTGGTCGGGGCCGTGCGGAGGCTGGGTGAGATCGCGGCTGGGGCGGCGGTGGCGGGCTCCCGCCATGACGGCCAGCGGGGGATAGGGAGCGATCGGCCAGTCGGAGCCGAGGACGACGGTGGCGCCGGAGTCCCAGAGATCGCGACAGCGCCAGGCGCGGGAGGCGCGCTCCTCGCCGAGGCGGCGGGACCAGTTGTCGGTGTGGTCGGCCCGGGTGAAGTCGCAGCAGTGGGTGGGCTGCATGGAGGCCACGACGCCGAGCTCGGCGAAGCGGCGCAGGGTGTCGTCGGGCACGGTCTCGATGTGCTCGATCCGGTGCCGAACCACGCGATCGCCCGCGGCCAGGGCCTTGTCGACGGAGTCGAGGACGTGCCGGACGGCCGCGTCACCGATGGCGTGGGTCGCGGTGGGGACCCCGGCCCGGTGGAGCTCGCCGACGATGCGGGTGTAGGCATCGGGGTCGGGCCAGAAGGCGTGCGTGGACTCGCCGTGGCAGTCGGGGCGTTCCAGCCAGGCGGTGCCGTTGTCGATGGTGCCGTCCATGAAGAGCTTGACGCCCTCGTTGCGCCAGAGCCCGCCCCCGGTGCCCTGCTCCTCGATGAGGGCGCGCAACGCGTCGGCGTCGGTACCGGGCTGGCACCAGGGCGCGACCCGCAGCCGCAGCGGCAGCTCGCCGGCCGCGTCGAGGTCGGTGTAGAGCGCGAGGCTGTCGCCGTTGGCGTCCATGGCGTGACCGCCGGTGAGACCGGCGGCGGCCATGCTCCGCAGCGCGGCGGCGAGGCGGGCCCGGCGCTCCGCGTGCGTGGGCTGGGGGGCCGCGCGCTCCACGAGTTCGCAGGCGGCGTCCTCAAGCAGCAGGCCCGTCGGCCGGCCCGCCTCGTCGCAGACGACCTCGGCGGCCTGATCGAACCTGCGCGGCCCGTCGACGCCGGCGAGTTCGAGCGCGCGGGGGCTGGCCAGCATGGAATGGGCATCGAAGAGCTGGAGGAGGGCCGGAACGTCGTCCAGTACGGGGGCGAGGGCGGCAGCCTCGATGGGCCGGTCCCCGAAGACGTTCGGGTCCAGACCCCACCCGTGCAGCCAGGCTCCGGGCGCGAGGGTCCGGACCTCACGGGCCAGGGCTTCGCGCACCTCCTCCAGGCCGGCGCAGCCCGACAGGTCCAGTCCCTGGGTCAGTTCGGCCCCGGAGACCGGGTGAAGATGCCCGTCGACCAGGCCGGGAGTCACCACGGCCCCTTTCAGGTCGATCACCGTGGTCGAGGAGTCTGCCAGCGAACGTATCCGCCGGTCGTCACCGAGGGCGGCGATACGCCCTCCGGACACGGCCAGGGCGGTGTCCGGCAGCAGTTCGCCGGTGACCGGGTCGAGCAGCCGGGCTGAGAGCAGGACAAGGGGGTCCCGCCCTGCTCGAGCGAAGTCGAGAGCTTGGGGGAGGGTGCGCACTGTGGCTCCTTGAAGGGCTGGTCAGGTCGGGTCGGCCGGCTGCCCGGCAGCTGGAAGGTCGTCGCCGGCCGCCGCGGGCGCGCCGACCGGGTCCGTGCCGAGTTCGTCGGCGAGGCGGGTGAGCATGCCGCTCGGCAGGCCGAGTTCGCGTTCCGCGATGGCGACGGCCATGCGCATCACCGCGGGCGGACGGTTGCTGGTGTCGGTGTTCGCGTGGGCACCGAGGCCGTCGATCACCACCAGGATCTGAATGGTCGTCACATAGAGGTCGTCCGTGCGGAACTCGCCCCGCGCGACACCCTCACGGATGAGGCCTTCGAGCCGTCCGCGCCAGGCCTCCTCCTGTGTGCCGACCCGGTCCCGCAGGACGGGCCGGTAGCGGCTCAGGTGCCGGGCGTTGATCCAGAGCCGGCTGACGTCGTCGTACGCCTCTCCCGTTGCGTGAGCGAAGAAGCGTGCGAGGTACTGGATGGCGGTGCCGTCACGCCTCTCCGCCGGGACGAGGCGGTCGAGTTCGGCGCTCGCGGCGCTGCCGAATGCCTCGCCGACGAGGTCTTCCACCGCTGGGAAGTAGTGACTGATCAGCCCCGGGCGGACGTCGAGCTCTTCGCCGATCCGTCGCAGAGTGATGCACTCCAGCCCTTCTGCGAGGGCGACGGTGGCGGCCGCGTCGACGATTTCCGCACGTCGGTCCGCCGGTGATTTTCGAATTCGTTTGCGCTGGACGCTTGACGGCATACCCGCGATGTTATTGAGTGTGCGACCAATAAGCAAGCAGGTGGGTACGCCCAGCACTCGGAGGGCTCAATGGCTTCCACGATTTCCGACCCGAACACAGGCGCTGACGACGGACTGCCGTCCTCGGACCGGGCGCGCCGCATCGAGGTCCACGGCATCGACCACATTCCCGAGCGGGAACGCCACGGACGTGCGCGGGACCTGTTCGCCGTCTGGGCGGCGGCGAACGTCAACTACCTGAGCCTGGTGGTCGGCGGCGCGCTGATACTCATGGGCCTGAGCCTCTTGCAGGCCCTCACCGTGATCGTGGTGGGCAACCTCTTCTGGGTGCCGGTCGGCCTGCTGGCCGTCTCGGGACCGGCCTCGGGGACGCCGAGCGAAGTGATCATGCGCGCGATGTTCGGCGTCCGCGGCAACCGGGTGAACATCGCGGTCACCGGCTGGGTGATCTGTATCTGTTACATCGCCCTCAACCTGGCGGCGGCCGCGCTCGCCGCCTTCTCTCTCGTCGAGAAGGCCGGCATCACGCCGAACACGGGCGTCAAGACCGCTGTCGTCGTGGGTATTGCCGCGCTCACGCTGGCCATCAGCGTCTACGGCCATGCCACGATTCTGAAGCTCTACCTCCCGATCACCGTGGTCCTCACCGCGGCGTTCGCTGTCGTGGCCTTCAGCGTGTTCGGGCACGCGGACTTCGGCTACGAGCCGGCCGAGCCGCTGACCGGCGGCAGCCTGTGGGCGGCTCTCGCGGGCGGCGTCACCCTCATCGCCTCGGGCCCGCTCTCGTACACCAACAGTGCCGACTTCTCCCGCTACCTTCCCCGGGCGACATCCCCGAAGGCGATCGTGGGCTGGACCGCGCTCGGCGGCTTCCTGCCCAGTGTCGTCGTCACCGCACTGGGCGCGTTCGCCGCGACCGCGGTCGACATGACCGATCCGCAGACCGCGCTGGAGACGATCCTGCCCGCCTGGTTCACCCCCGTTTTCCTGCTCGCTCTGGTGCTGGGGACGATCGCCATCAACGCCATGACCGCCTACAGCTCCGGCCTCGCCCTCCAGGCCGTCGGCGTGCGTATCCGCCGCTCCCTCAGCGTCATCGTCGACGGAGTCGTCGGTGTCGCCCTGACCCTGTACGCGCTGCTCGTGTCCAACTTCCTCGACACGGTCAGCAACGTCCTCCAGCTGACCGTCGTCCTGCTCGGCCCGAGCATGGCCATCTACGCCACTGACATCCTGCTGCGCCGCAACCGCTATGACGGCCCCGGGCTGACGGACGAGACCCCCGACAGCCCGTTCTGGTTCACCGCCGGCGTCAACTGGGCGGGCGCCCTCGCGCTCACGGCAGGCACCGCAGCGGCGGCCCTCTGCGTGAACACCGTCTACGCCGGCCCGCTCGCCCGCGCCCTGGACGGAGTCGACCTCGCTCTGCCTGTCGGCATCACCGTGGCGTCGGCGGTCTACGCGGTCATGATGCGACGCTCCCGCTGCGCGCCCGGCACGGAGATGCGGGCATGAGCCGACGGCCGAGGGGGTCCTTTCCTCACGTGGATCCTCGACCCCCGCGCACTCCGGCGAGCAGCATGAGCGGCCGGACACGTCCCGGGCCCGACCGCCCCGGGGGCGGCGTCCGAGCCAGGCACGCGGGCCCATGCCTCGCACGTGGTCAGGCCGTTGGTGTCTATTCGAACCGGGTGGTGTCTCCTGCTCCTCGGCGCACGATGATGGCCTCGCCTTCGGAGAAGTCGATGACCGTCGTCGGTTCGGTGCCGCAGTCACCCGAGTCGACCACCGCGTCCACCTCGTGGTCGAGCCGCTCCTTGATCTCCCAGCCCTGTGTCATCGGCTCGTCCTCGTCGGGCAGGAGCAGGGTGCTGGAGAGCAGCGGCTCACCCAGCTCGGAGACCAGGGCCTGGGTGACCACATGGTCGGGAATACGGACTCCCACCGTCTTCTTCTTCGGGTGCAGCAGCTGACGCGGCACCTCCTTCGTCGCCGGGAGGATGAAGGTGTAGCTCCCGGGCGTGGCTGCCTTGATCGCGCGGAACACGTCGTTGTCGACGTGTACGAACTGACCCAGCTGCGCGAAGTCCTGGCACACGAGGGTGAAGTGGTGACGATCGTCGAGGTTCCGGATCGAACGGATCCGGCCGATGCCGTCTCGGTTGCCCAGCTGGCATCCCAGTGCGTAGCAGGAGTCCGTCGGGTACGCGACGAGCGCACCGGAGCGGATGATGTCAGCCACCGTGCTGATGGTGCGCCGCTGAGGATTTTCGGGGTGCACGTCGAAGTACTTCGCCATTCTTGGAGCTTATGTGATCCGGACTGCCATGGTGAGGCATTGAGGCGCGGACAAGGGCGAGGAGCGATTGATCCCCCGGTCCTGGCCCGGGCCGCGAAGCGGACGAACGAACGGACTTCTCCCGAGTCCGGCTGCGTACGCTCGCCATCCGGCACCAGGCGCCGGTCCGTCCACGCGTGCGTGCGCGTACGTTCGCCGCAGCCGATCCGCGGGCGCCTGCGGACGAGACCCGGGCAGGTCGTCTGCTCATCGTTGACGGCTATACCGTCAATGTGTTCCAGGTGGAACGGGAGGAACCCGTGTGTTACCCCGTCAACATCCAACGCCGGACAGCCGGGCGGCCGGCACCATCACCCCGGCCGACGACATGGAGATCTACCACCTGCCCGTCCTCACTCCGCTGATCCTGGGCGGACCGGTCATCGCCGTGGCTGGTGCGATGCTCCCTGCCGGCTGGGCGGCTCGGACCGCTACGGCGACCCCCTCTGCGTACCGAATAGCCGCCTCCGGCCGAAACCGGCATGCGTGAGGTGAGGCATGTCCGGCACGATGCTCGACGTGACTGATGTGACGCCCGAGTTGCTGCCTCATCCTCGCGTGCTTGCTGCTTTCGGTCTGACGGGGCCGCCTGTGCTGTTGGCCGGCGGCCAGGGGCAGAGCGTCTTCGCCGACGGCGCTGTCCTGAAGCCGGCAGGCAGCGCCGAAGGCGTCGAATGGGCTGCGGAGCTGTTCGCCGGAGTTCAGGGAGACGAGGGGTTCCGCGTGCCACGCCCGCTGCGGTCGGCGGCGGGTGGATACGTGGTCGATGGCTGGATGGCCTCCGAGTTCGTTGCGGGGGAGTCGGGCCCTGCGGGGAGGTGGGACGAACTCCTGGTGGCTGGAAGGGCCTTCCACCGGGCTCTGCGGACCGTCTCGCGCCCTGACGGGCTCGATCGCGAGCAGCATCGCTGGGCCGTCGCCGACCGAGTGGCGTGGGGCGAGACGACAGTCGCAGTGCCGCCGGACGTGCGCGAGCCGCTGCGCGGACTCTGCGCGTTGCTGCAGCCGGTCGAAGCGCCCAGCCAACTGGTCCACGGTGATCTCACGGGCAACGTGTTGTTCGCGCCCGGTCTGGCACCGGCTGTGATCGACTTCTCGCCGTACTGGCGTCCGGTGTCGTATGCCGATGCGATTGTGGCAGCCGACGGTCTTCTGTACTACGACGAGGACCGGGAGTTGGTGGAGTCTGCTGTTCCTGGTGCCGACGGACTCCAGATGCTGGTAAGAGCACTCATCTTCCGGCTCGTGGCCCTGGCCGTTCCGCCAGGGCCCGAGGGAGTGGTTCCGGCGGACGAGATGCGGCGCTTCACCCGGGTCGGCGACCGCGTTGCGCGGTGGATCGTCGGGTGACACCGCTCAGGTCCCCGGGAGCGCAGTCCTGCGGCCACGCGTCATGTGCGACGGCAGCGAGGCCAATGCACCGGGGCCGTCGCCAGGACCGTCCTTTTCAGGCGCCCGCCGACGACTGGGCCTCCGCCTCCGCGCGGTACAGCCGACGCAGCCGGACCACGCCCAGGTCGTGCTGGTACAGGTTCTCCCGCTGGTCGGCGTCCGTCGGCATGGCCTCCAGCATCACGCGGTCCTGCTCCAGGACCTCCCAATGGCGCTTCTCGACCAGGGTCTTGTACAGGAAGCGCCAGGACGCGCGCTGCCAGTCCTCGACGCGGCGGTAGCGCCAGAAGAAGACGCCCGTGCGCTGTTCGTCCACCGGGCAGACCATGCCCACGATGCCGAACGGTCCGCCGGGGCCGGCCGACGGCGGGTACGGGATGGACAGGTCGACCCAGTCCACGCCGGTGCGGCACAGTTCCACCCAGTCGAAGTTGACGCCGCGCTGGTCGGTCTTCTCGAAGAAGTAGCCGCGAGCGGTCTCCCGGATGCGGAACTTGGCTGTCGTGTCTCCGTCGAACATCGTGTGTGACTCGTGGTGCAGAAACGCACCGTGCATCGGGTCGAGCAGGTTCTCCACGGCGTACCGCCACGGCACGTTCCATTCGGCGTAGCACAGGAACGCGTCCACCCCGGGGTCCGTCAGCGGCTCGGGCAGCGTCAGCGCGGCCGGCTCGGGGTGCTCCTCGTCACCGAAGTAGGCGAGGATCGCGCCCGCGACCTCGCGCACCGGCAGCGAGGCGACCAGCTTCTTGCCCTCCAGGCTGCAGCCGGGCAGTCCGGGGACGGAGGAGACCGTGCCGTCGGTCTGGACCTCGACGCCGTGGTACCAGCAGGCGACCCGGTCACCGAGGTGCTTGCCGAGCGAGAGCGGCGCGCCGCGGTGCGGGCAGCGGTCCGCGAGCATCGACAGGGTGCCGTCGGAGCGGCGGAACAGCAGCCACTGCTCCCCGAGCGCGGTCACCTTGCGCATCGCGCCCGGGGCGACGAAGTGCGAGGGCACGACGGCGTGCCACTGGTTGCGCAGACCGGTGGCGTAGATGTGGTCCGCGGTGGCGGAGGACGACAGCGTCATGGTCAGGCTCCCAGTCGGTTCATCTCGGCGCGGAAGGATTCCTCGGTCCACGGTGTGCCGTCGGCGGCGTGGACCTGACGGGCGTTGAGCCCGCGGACCACGTCGGTCAGCTCGTGGCCCTCCTTGGTGAAGACGTCCTCGAGGGTCGCGGCGAGCTTGTACTCGTACGGGGTCGGCTCGTGCGTACGGGACTGGTGGACGTCCAGGTACGGCCAGGTGTCGGTCACGGTGTCTCCTGAAAGTGCGGGGGAAGGGGTCACAGGTCGAGGACGAGTCGGCCGGAGGCACACCGCGAGACGCAGATCATCATCGTGGCGCCGGCGGCGTGTTCGGCCTCGCTGAGCAGGAAGTCGCGGTGGTCGGGGGTGCCGTCGAGCACCCGGGTCTCGCAGGACCCGCAGATCCCGTCGCGGCACGAGCTCTGCACGCTCAGCCCGGCGCTCTCCACGGCGTCGAGGATCGAGATGTCCGCGCCGACCGTGACCGTCACCCCGGAGGTGCGGCACTCGACCTCGAACGCCTCGTCGTCACCGGTGCGTTCCACGACCGGTGCGGCGAACCGCTCCAGGCGCAGCCGGTCCTGGGGGCAGCGCTCCTCGACGGCCGTGAGCAGCGGTTCGGGGCCGCAGGAGTACACCAGCGTGCCGTCGGGCAGCTCAGCGAGCGCGGTGTCGAGGTCGATGTGGCCCAGCTCGTCCTGCGGGACGAGTGTGATGTCACCGCCGAGCGCGGCGAGTTCCGAGGTGAACGCCATCGAGGCCCGGCCCCTGCCGCCGTAGACCATCCGCCACGAGGTTCCCCCGCGGGCGGCCTCCCGGGCCATCGCCAGCAGCGGGGTGATCCCGATGCCACCGGCGACGAACACATAGGCGTCGGCGTCCTCCAGCGCGAAGCGGTTGCGCGGTTCGGAGACCGTGACCGGCTGCCCGGGGCGCAACTGTGTGTGCACGTATCGCGAACCGCCGCGCGAGGCGGGTTCGTTGAGCACGCCGATGCGGTAGACGTCCGGCGTGTGCGGGTCGCCGCACAGGCTGTACTGGCGTACCTGGCCGCCGACATGGACATCGAGGTGCGCGCCGGGCGTCCAGGCGGGAAGGGGTTTGCCGTCGGGGTGGGTCAGTTCGACGGACAGTACGCCTTCGGCCTCCCACGTCATACGACGGACGATCAGCTGCAGCGAGTTATCGCTCATGGCCTGTTGCCTCCTTACCGGCAGTACGGGGGCCGGGCTACTGGCCCGGGATCCTCACGGGTGGGGTGAACGGGTTCTTCATCGGGCCCAGTGCCGTCAGATCGACCTCGACGAGGGTCGGTCCGCCCGAGGCGACGGCCTCGTCGAGCACCGGTGCGGCGTGCTCCTCGGCGGCGATCCGCAGATACGGCAGCCCACAGGCGCGTGCCAGCAGTTCGAAGTCGGGGGTGACCAGGTCCACCCCGGACCGGCGCTCGCCGTAACGGTCCTGCATGTTGCGCAGTACGCCGTAGCCGCCGTCGTTGAAGACGATCAGCGTCAGGCGGGGCCGCTCCTGGGCGAGGGTGAGGAGTTCGCCGAGGTGGACGGCGAGTCCGCCGTCGCCGGCGATCACGACGGTGGGCGTGTCGGGCCGGGCGAGCGCCGCGCCGATGCCCATGCCGAGCCCCTGCCCGATGCCTCCGCCGCGCGGGAAGACGTTGTCGCACGGGTCGTACATCTCCAGCAGTCGGTTGCCCCAGCTGCTGGACGGAATGGTGACGTCGCGCGCCACGACCGCTTCGCGGGGAAGCGCGGCGCGGATCGCGTCGCAGATCGCGGCCTGTGGGCCGATGCTGTCGTGCAGGGTCGCCCGCACCTCGGTGCGTACGGCGGCGACGCGGTCCGCCCAGCCGGACTCGGCGGGCCGGGCGTGCGGCAGCAGACCGGTCAGAGCGGCGGCCGCATCGCCGTGCAGGGCGTGGGTGGCCGGGTACACGCGGCCGAGCGCGGCCTCGTCGATGTCCACCTGGATGTGCGCTCCGGGGAGCTTCAGCGTGTAGTCGGCGGTCTCGTTCGAGCGGAAGTGCGTGCCGATCGTGAGCAGTACGTCCGCGTCGGCGAGCAGCGCACGCACCGCGGGGGTGGTGGCGAAGTTGCCGATGACCTGCTCGTGGTCCTCGGGCACTGCTCCGCGCCCGGAGTTCGACGTGAGCAGTCCCGCTCCGGTCGCCTCCAGCAGCCGGACCAGTTCGCCGCGGGCGGCGACGGCGCCGCCACCGGCCCAGATCAGCGGGCGGCGCGCCGAGGCCAGGAGGGCTCCGGCGGCAGCCAGCTCGCTCGCCGCGGGAGCGGGGACGGCGGGCGCGGGGAGCTCGGCGGGTTCGTCGGTCTGCGTCGCGTACTGGAGGTCGATCGGCCACTCCACGCTTGCCGGACCGCCCGGCGCGGTCAGCGTGGCGTGGGCCGCCTCGCGCAGGATCCGTCCCGCCTGCTCCGCGTCCGGCACACTCGCCGCGTACGCCGAGACGGCGGTCAGCATGCCGAGCTGGTCCTTGGTCTCGTGGATGAAGCCCCGGCCGCTGCCCAGGAATTCGCTCTCCACCTGGCCGGTGATGTGCAGCACGGAGCTGCCCGCACTCAGGGACTCGATCAGTGATCCGGCTGCGTTGCCCGCCCCCGTGCCGGTCGAGGTCAGTGCGCAGCCGAGGGTGCCGCGGGCCCGCCCGTAGGCGTCGGCGGCGTTCACGGCGGATGCCTCGTGCCGGACGGGGACGAACCGCAGTTCGCGGTCGACGGCCTCGACGAGCGGCAGGTTGTGCACGCTGACGATGCCGAAGACGGTGTCGATGCCGAGTTCGCGGAGGACGGCGACGAGGAGATCGCCTCCGTTGTCGTAACGCATGGTGTCTCCTCAGAGGATGGAGCGGCCGACTCCGCCGCAGACGTCGATGCTGGTGCCGGTGATGTACGAGGCGAGGGGTGAGAGCAGGGCGACGACCGCGTACGCGACTTCCTCGGCCCGGCCGAGGCGGCCCAGCGCGATGCCCCGGTCGGCGGCCAGTTCCGCCTGCCAGTCCTCGTAGGTCATGCCGGAGTCCGCGGCCGCGTGGCGTCGGGTCCACTGGCCGGTGTCGATGAGTCCCAGACAGACGGAATTGACCCGGATGCCGTCGCCGGCCAGTTCGGCCGACAGGGACTTGGAGAGATTGAGGATGCCGGCGCGGGCGGCGCTCGTCGTGATCAGCCGGGTCTCCGGTTGCTTGGCGAGCACCGCGTTGATGTTGACGATGCTCGCCGCGCCGGAGGCGGCGAGATACGGGCGAGCCGCCTGCAGTGGGTTCAGCACCCCGGCGAACTTCAGCTCCAGCTCGTCGCGCCAGTCCTCGGCGGTGGAGTCGTCGAGACCCTTCATCCGGGACTGTCCGGCGTTGTTGACGAGTCCGTCGATGCCGCCGAACTCCTCGGCGGTGCGACGGACGAAGCCGTGCACCGCATCGGCGTCCCGTACGTCGCACACGCCGGTCAGCAGGCGGTCACGTCCGGCGCCGAGCCGGGCGACCACCTTGGCCAGCCGGTCGGCGTCGCGGCCGCAGGTGGCGACACGGGCACCTTCGTCGAGGAGGGCGCGGACCGTGGCCAGGCCGACGCCCGAGCTGCCGCCGGTGACCACGATGGTGCGGTCGGCGAGGCCCAGATCCATAACTCGTTTCTCCTACAGTTCAGTTCATGGTGAAGCCGCCGTTGACGGCGATCACCTGGCCGGTCAGGTAGCGGGACTCCTCGCCGAGCAGGAAGGAGACGATCCCCGTGAGGTCGTCGGGCTGCTGCGGCCGGGAGATGGCCCGGTTCATGCGGTAGAGGTCGTGCCGCTCGGCGGGCACGGTCTCGGTCGCCTCGCACTCGGTGAGCCCGGGGGCGACCGCGTTCACGGTGATCCCCCTGTCGCCGAGCTCGCGGGCCATGGCCCGGGTCAGCGCGATGACCGCGCCCTTGGAGGCGATGTAGTGGGCCAGGCGCGGGGATCCGTACAGTGCGGCGTCCGAGGCGATGTTGACGATGCGGCCAGGGCCTGCGAAGAGCGGATACAGCGTCTTCGACACCAGCCACGGGCTGCGGGCGTTGACCGTCATCAGCCGGTCCCACACCTCGACGTCGATGTCCTGGAACTCCTTGCCGCCCACGCCGTTGGCGAGCGCCGCGTTGTTGACCAGGCCGTACAGCGTGCCCAGCTCGCGCACGGCGTCGGCCAGCGCGTCCACCGAGGCGGGGTCGGCGACGTCGCAGCGTACGAAGTGTGCGTCGAAGCCCTCCGCACGCAGCTCCGCGACAGCGTGCTCGCCCCGCTCCTGTTCCAGTTCGGCGACGACGACCCGGAAGCCGTCGGCGCCCGCCCGGCGGGCCATGGCCAGTCCCAGGCCACGGCCCGCGCCGGTGACGACGACGGTGCGTGCGTCGGCCGGAGGCTGGTCAGCCACGGGTGACGCCGTGCATCGGCGAGTACTCGGGGTAGGTCGGCACCTGCGGCTTCTGCGTGCCGATGACGACGCAGAACAGGGCGTCGGTGTCGCCCTCGTTCTTGAGCGACCGGGTCACGCCGGCCGGGACGACGATCATGTCGCGGTAGCCGAGGGTACGGTACTCGGCCTCGTTCGGGCCGCGGTGGATGCCGACCTTGACCTCGCCCTCCAGGACGAAGAACGCCTCCTCGACGTCGTGGTGGGTGTGGGCCGGGCCCTCGGCGCCGGGCGGCAGCAGCATGTTGGAGAACGTGAAACCGCCGGACGGGATGATGCGGCTGTCGCTCTCGTGGTTGCCGGTGGCGCCGGAACCGACATAGCGGATCTGGCCGCGGCGGTACTGCGGGCCGGCCTTCTCCTGGAAGGAGAGGGTGTCGAAGTCCGCCACGCGGGAGCTCTTGGTGGCGATGAGGGAGTCGGTGTACGCGGCGAGGTCGCCGCCGTTGTCGTACTCGGTGGTGGTCAGAGGCATGGGGAACAGCTCCTATTCGGGAATGGATGCGGTGATGCGGAGGTGGGAGAGCACCCAGGCGTTGAAGTGCCCGGGCTGCTCCTGGTTGGCCAGGTGACCGGCGTCCTTGACGATCACGTAGGCGGTTCTGTGGATGGCCCCGGCGATGGCCTGGCTCGCCTCGATGCCGGTGACCATGTCCTGGTCGCCGCAGAGCACGAGCGTGGGCGCGGTGATCGAGGGGAGTTCGGCGCGCAGATCGGCCGTGGCCATGGACTCGGCGGCGTACGCGTAACCCGGCAGCCGTACCGATTCCGCCATGGTCCGCACGACCCGGCGCACCAGAGGGTCCGGAGCGCCCGGCGACACCAGCCGGGGTCCGCGCGCCTCGGCGAAGGCGTGCGCGCCGAGCTCGGCCAGCTCGCCCGCCCTCGCCCGCATGCTCTTGGCCTTCGCTTCGTCCGTGCCCGAGCCGGGACTGGAGTCGGCGACGATCAGTGAGGCGACGAGCTCCGGGTGGCGGGCGGCGAGCCGCAGCGCGATCACACCGCCCCAGGAGACGCCGAGCACATGCGCGTTCGTGGCACGCTCGCGGATGAGGGCGGCCGCCGTGTCCGCGAAGTCGTCGAGGGTGGGCGGCTCCTCGGGGTCGGGGGACTTGGCGTAGCCCGGGGCGTCCCACGCCACGACCCTTACGTACGAGGAGAGTTCAGCGAGCTGCGGGGCGAACGCGGCTGACGACGAGCCGATGCCGTGCAGGCACAGCAGCAGCGGACCCCGGTCACCGGCCTCCTCCACATGGACGTCGACGCGGCCGCTCAAAGGATCTGCCCCGTCCGTCCGGCGAGCGCCGCGAGGCTGCGCAGCACCGCGTACGGCACGACCTGGCTGGTTGCCGGATTGCCCGGGTCGGGCAGGTGCGCCACCTCGAAGCGGTACGCACCGTGCGGGCCGGACGCCTCGATCACATGCCGGGTGTGGTGCGCCGCCGGGTCGGCGACGACCTGGACCCGCACAGCGTCCAGGTCGCCGACGGCCAGCGCGACCGACGCGGCCACGTTCGTCGACTTGGGGAACTTCACCGGAACCTCGCGGGCGGTGCCGGACATGACCTCGACCGGTCCGGTTGCCGTCCGCATCCGGGTCAGCAACTCCTCATCCATCCAAGGCTGTTCGAGGGTCGACGGCAGCTTGGTGGTGGTCAGGCGCACCTCGTCCAGCGGGCCGAGCGAGCGTGCCGCCTGGAGCAGGTCGAGACCGCCGACGGCGCCGCCCGTGAAGTACACCCGGCCCGGCCCCGCCGCGAGCAGCCGCTTCGCCAGCTCGTCGTCGGTCAGCGCCCCGCTGCTGGCGATCAGCAGATCGGTGCCGGAGGCCAGCACCCGCTCTCCCCACTCCCGCACGACGCCCTGGCCCGCGGCCTCGACGATCAGGTCGCAGAGTTCCAGGGCCTCCTCGAAGGTGACCTGACGCGCGGGCGCGGCGTCACCGAGGGGACGGTTGTCGACGACGCACACCAGCTCGGCGCCGCCCACCTGCCCATCGGCGAGGGCGCTGCCGACGACCCGGCCGATCGCACCCCAGCCGACCACGCCGACCTTGCGTACGGTGCTCATACGGTTGCCTCCTGGACGTCGAGGGGAGCGAGCGGGCCGGGGTCCGGCGCGCCCGCCATGTGGCAGCGGATCTCCTTCGACGGCGGACCGGCCGTGCCCCACAGGTCGGACAGGTCGGGCACCCGCCGCCACACCCGGGCGATCCAGGCGTCCTCGACGATCTGGGCGACCTCGGACGTGTACTCGCAGACCAGCCCCGACGGGTCGGTGAAGTAGGAGAAGGTGTTGTTCCCGGGACCGTGCCGGCCGGGGCCCCACTGGGGGGTGATGCCGTGGTGGCGCAGCCGGCCGAGGCCCCGCATGAAGTGGTCGACCGAGGTCATCTCGTACGCCACATGGTTGAGCGAGGTCCACTCGGCCTGGTTGAAGGCGATGCAGTGGTGGTCGGCGTTGCAGCGCAGGAACGCCATCTGGTGCTCGGACCAGTCGGAGACGCGCAGACCGAGCACATCGCAGTAGAAGGCGACGGCGGCGTCGATGTCGGTGGTGTTGAGCACGGCGTGCGTGACCCCGACGGGCACGGCGCCGTCCCGGCCGCGCGGGACGACTGCCTCGACCTGGGCGCTGATCTCGATGAGGCGCCCCTCGGGGTCGGTGAACCGCAACCCGTAGCCGCCGCCCGCCTGTTCCAGCGGGCCGGGCCCGAAGACGGGAACGATGGAGCGTGCTTCGAGGCGCCGGGCGGCCTCGTCGACCTCGGCGGGGGTCGCGACGGCGAACGCGATCCGGCCGAGGCCGACCCGCTCCCGCTCGGTCAGATGGAGCACGTGGTGTTCGTCGCCCGTGCCGCGCAGCCAGCGGGCGCCGGTGTCGGACTCGACGGTCCGAAGGCCCCAGACCTCCTCGTAGAAGTCGGCGGCCTCGGTGAAGGCCGGCGTGTGTAGCTCGACGTAGCGCAGGGATCGGAGCCGGGCGATCGGACCGGGCGGTGGTTGGTGCATGAGTCTCTCCAAGACGGGCAGGCGTGCCGGGTCAGTTGGCCCAGGGGAGCGGGAGGTCGGAGGTGCCCCAGTACAGGGACTTCTGGCGCTGGTAGGCGCGGATCGCGTCGCGGCCCTTCTCCGTACCGAGGCCACTGTCCTTCCACCCGCTGAACGGGGTGGAGGCGCTGAACTGCTTGTACGTGTTGATCCAGACGGTGCCGGCCTCGATACGGCGGGCGATCCGCCACGCGGCCCGCAGGTCGCGGGTCCAGATGCCGCAGGCCAGCCCGTAGACAGAGTCGTTGGCCTGGCGGACCAGATCGTCCTCGTCGTCGTAGGGCAGAGCGACCAGCACGGGTCCGAAGATCTCCTCCTGGCAGGTGCGGGAGGTGTTCGGCAGCCCGTCGAGGACGGTCGGCAGGTAGTACGCGCCGTCCTGGTACCGCTCACCCTCGGGGGCGGACCCGCCGCACAGCACCCGCGCGCCTTCGGAGCGGGCGAGGTCCACATAGGCGGCGACGGAGTCGCGGTGGCGGTGGTGCACGAGCGGGCCGACCTGGGTGCTCAATTCGGTGCCGGGGCCGACGCGCAACTTGCGGACCCGGTCGACGAGTTCGCCGACGAAGGAGTCGTAGATCTCGCGGGCCACGAAGAGCCGGGAACCGGCGATGCAGGACTGGCCGCTGGACGAGAAGATCCCGAACAGCACGCCTGCCAGGGCCTGTTCGACCTCCGCGTCGGCGCGCACGATCGTCGGCGACTTGCCGCCCAGCTCCAGCGAGGCGGGGACGAGCTTCTCCGCCGCGACCGCGGCGATGGACCGCCCGGTCTCCGTGCCGCCGGTGAATCCGATGCGGGCGACGAGGGGATGGCGTACGAGGGCGTCCCCGACCACCCGGCCGCTGCCGGGCAGCACCGACAGCAGGGCTGTGGGCAGCCCGAACTCGTCGAGCGCCCGGGTGATCAGACGGCCGAGGGCGAGGGAGACCAGGGGGGTCCAGGCCGCGGGCTTGAGAAGGATCGCGTTCCCGGCCGCGAGCGCGGGAGCGATCTTCTGCGCGTCGCTGGCGACGGGGGAGTTCCAGGGGTTGATCGCGCCGACGACGCCGATCGGTTCGAACACGCTCATCGTGATGTACGGGCCGCGGGACGGGGTGACGGAGTCCTCCGCCGTCTCCAGGGCGGCCGCCATGTAGTGGAAGGTGCCTGCCGCGCTGAGTGCGAGGGCCCGGGTCTCGGTGAGGGTCTTGCCGGTGTCGGCGGTCTGCAGGGCCGAGAGCTCGTCGGCAGCCTCTTCGGTCAGCTCGGCGATCCGGTGCAGCAGCCGGGCGCGCTCGTGGGGGAGCAGGTCCCGCCAGGCGGGGTCCGCAGCTGCCTTCGCCGCGGCCTCGGCCGCTTCGGCGACCTCGTCCGCCGATGCGGAGTGGACGGTGGCGACAATGCGGCCGGTCGCCGGGTCGACGGTGTCGACGGGCTCGCCCGCACCGCGTCGCCACTGGCCCGCGATCAGGATGTCGGTGGGGAAGTGCGGCACGGGAGAACCTCCGGGCGAGGCGACGGAATGAGGGGACTTCGGGTGCGGATGCGCTCGGCGCGAGACCGGAGCGACTGGGTTGCCTGCACTGTCGAAGTGCTAGAAATCTAAGGGCTTAACTTTCTCTGCGCAAGGCCCGAGTTGAAATCGATATCGAGGGGGCCTTGAGCATGGGATCTGTGGCGGCGAGGATGGTCGACGAGTGGATGGCCGTCAGATTTCTAAGCCCTTAACCATTGACCGCTTAGATACGGGACCCTACTGTCTCCGCAACTCCTCTGTCCGCGGAAGGACCCCCTCCATGACGACTGTGGCCGGCAAGCCAGCCCTTGGCTCCATAGCCGCGAGACTTGAACGACTGCCGCACTCGCGCTGGCACGTCAAGGTCCGATTCCTGATCGGCGCCGTCACCTTCTTCGAGGCGTTCGACCAGCTGTTGGCCGCCTCCGCACTGCCCGTCCTGATGAAGGAATGGCACCTGACCACCGGGCAGGCCACCTTCGCCGTGACCTCCGCCTCCATCGGCATGCTGCTCGGGGCACTGGCCGCCGGCTGGATGGGTGACCAGATCGGCCGCGTGCGCACTGTCGCCCTCGGCGTCGCCGTCACCGGTCTCGCCAGCCTCGCCGTCGCCTTCTCCGGCAGCATCGAGACCTTCTCGCTCTTCCGGTTCGTCCAGGGGCTCGGCATCGGCGGTGTCGTGCCCGTCGCGGCCACCTACATCAATGAGATCGCCCGCTCCGACAAGCGGGGCCGCTTCGTCCTGTTGTACGAGATGATCTTCCCGGCGGGACTCGCGGTGGCCACCCTGGTCGCCGTATGGGTGGTCCCCAACTTCGGCTGGCGTGCGATGTTCGTCGTCGGCACCCTCCCGGTGCTGATCGCCGCCCTGTTGCCCCGCCATGTCACCGAGTCCCCGCGCTGGCTGCTGTCCCGTGGCCGCACGGAGGAAGCGGAGGAGGCTCTCGCCCGTATCGAGGCGGAAGTCGCCCAGGCCACTGCCGAGCCGCTGCCCGCACCCGCCGCGACGCTGCCCGACGAGACCTCCCAGGGCCGGCTGAGCGACCTGTTCCGGGGGCGCTATCTTCGGCGGACGGCCGTGCTGTCGGGCCTGTGGTTCGTCGCGTACTACGTCAACCACGGCATCTCCACCTGGCTGCCGTCGCTGTACACGAAGCAGTTCGGGCTGGATCTGACCACCGCGCTCGTCTACACCCTGCTCAGCAACGTCACCGGCCTGCTCGGCACGCTCGTCGTGGCCCTGCTGATCGACCGCATCGGCCGCAGGCCCGCGCTGGTCGGCGCGCTCGTCGGCACCGTGCTCTCGCTGGGCGTCCTCGCACTGGCCGGTGCGACCTCGGGCGGTCAGGTCGCCGTCTTCGCCTCGTGCACGACCTTCTTCCTGTACGCGATCAACGCGGGTCTCTACCTGTACTCGCCCGAGCTGTACCCCACGTTCAACCGGGCCAAGGGCGCCGCGTTCGGCGGTCTGTGGAACCGGTTCGGTGTCATCCTCGGTCCGGTGACCGTCGGCGCGATCATCGGCGCGGGCGGCAGTCTGGCCATCGTCTTCGCGCAGCTCGCCGTGGTGGCCGCGGTGGGCGCCGTGATCGCGTGGTTCGCCGTCGAGACCAAGGGCAGGACGCTGGAGGAGCTCAACGCCTGACACGCGATCGGCAGTCCCGGTGCGGGGCCGGTGTCCCGGAGCAGCGATCACTGCTCCGGGACACCGGCCCCCAGCGTTTGCCCCAGGGCTCCGAGCAGCCCGGAGAGCCGGCGCCGGTCTGCAGCGCCCAGCCCGGCGAGCAACTCCCGCTCCTGGGCCGACCGTACGGCGAAGACCCGGTCGGCGAGTTCGAGACCCTCCGTGGTGAGACGCAGCCGGACGATCCGGCGGTCGTCCGCGTCGCGCTCCCGCCGGATCAGACCCGCCGCCTCCAGACGGTCCGCGTGCTGGGTGAGACCGCCCGCGCGGACCGTGCCGGCCGCCGCCACCTCGCCCATCGTGCGGCGGTAGGGCTCGCCCGCGTCGCGGAGGGTGGCGAGCACGTCGTAAGCGGGCAGGCTGACGCCGTACTCACGGACGGTCCTGCCGATCAGCGCCTGATGGCGAACGGCGCACTCGCTCAGTATCGCGAACAGGGCCGAGGGGGAGTCGTCCGCACCGGGGGCCACGGGCTCCGCGCGAAGAGGCTCAGGGCGTACGGGCTCCGAGCCGGTCACGGAGGGGGGCCGCGGGGCCGCGCCGACCCCGGCCGGCCTGTCCGCGTGCGGGCGCGCGGGCATGCCCTCGCCTGCGGCCGCGGCGCCCGGTGCCGATGGGGCAGCGTCGGCCAGGGCTTCGCCGAAAGCGGTGGTGAGCACGTCCGCCAGCGCCGGAGCGAGCTCCTCGGTCGGGACGGAGGCCGCCGGTTCATGAGCGAAGACATAGCGCTCCATGATCACGCCGAAGAGGACGCTCCGAACCACGGCGGCGCGCACCTCGGCGTCGGCCGAGTCGCCGAGCAGCCGCGTGAGCGGCTCGCCGACCTGCTTCTCCAGGATCGTGCGCAGAAGTTCGGCGCTCGGCGGGTGGCTGACGGCCGAGCGGATCAGTGCGGGCCAGGGATCGTCGGCCGGCAGACGGTCCCACCGGTCGAGGTAGGCGCGGGCGAGAGCCGCGGGCAGTTCGCCCGAGTTGTCGGCCGCGGCCGCGAGCACGTCGTTGGTGACGCCCGACCCGCTGCCCACCGCCTCACGGAACAGACCGTCCTTGGTGCCGAAGTACGCCATCACCAGGCCGGGCGTCACCCCGGCCTCGGCCGCGATGGCGCGGACCCCTACGCCCTTGTAGCCGTGCGCGCCGAACAGCCGCCGGGCCGCGTCGAGGACCGCGTGACGGTTGCCCTCCGGGTCATGGGAGCCGGGGCGGCGCTGCGACGGCTGCCCTTCTCCCTGCCCGGTTCCTGACGTGGGGCTTCCGACCGGTCGCCGACGGCTCTTGCTCTCTGGATCCACAAGGTTCACATTAAACGAGTGTTCATAAAAACAGTCGTTCAAAAGCGGTCACACCCTGTGGACGGGACCGGTTCGCAGAGTGAGGGGGAGTGCGCTGCCGCCGCGCCGCATCGCGACGATCTCGGCCATGATCGACACGGCGGTCTCCTCGGGTCCCCGGCCGCCGAGATCGAGTCCGATCGGCGAGCGCAGCCGTGCGATGTCCGCTTCGGTCGTGCCCGCCGTGCGCAGTCGTGCGAGACGGCCCTCGTGCGTCCGGCGGCTGCCCATGGCTCCGACGTAACCGGCCCGGCTGCGCAGGGCGAGAGCGAGAACCGGCACGTCGAACCGGGTGTCATGGGTCAGCACGCACACCGCCGTCGCAGCGTCGACCAGGTCCTCATGGGCGCGGAACCAGCGGTCGGGCCGGTCGGCGACGACATCGTCGGCCCTGGGGAAGCGTTCGGCCACCGCGAAGGCGGGCCTGGCGTCGCAGACGGTCACCCGGTGGCCGAGCGCGGCGCCGATGTCTGCCAGGGGCCGGGCGAACTCGGCCGCGCCGAAGATCAGCAACCGTGGCCGGGATGCGAAGGACTGCACCAGCAACTCCTGCTGTGCTGCGCAGCCGGTGTCGTCGGTCGAACCGTCCCCGCTGGTCACGAGCCCGCTGGCGCCGCGGCCGAGCATTCCCTCGGCGGCCAGGCTCGCGGCCCGGTCCGCGCGTGGGTCGCCCAGCGAACCCGTCGCCGTCCCGCCGCCGACGACCAGGCCGCCGGCGCTGTCGAGGGGGGTGACCAGGGCGACCGGAGCGCCGGCCGCGATGTCGGCGGCAAGCCGGCCGAGCGGTACCTCCGGACCTACCTCGCGGACCAGTACCTCGATCGTTCCCCCGCAGGTCAGGCCCACCGCGAAGGCGTCCTCGTCACCGACTCCCCAGCGCTCGACCGTCGGGGCGGCGCCCGCGAGTACCTCCTCCGCGATCGCGCAGACGGCGGCTTCGACGCAGCCGCCGGAGACGCTGCCGACAATGCGACCGTCCTCGGACACGAGCATCGACGCGCCCGGACCGTGCGGGGACGAGCCCCAGGTCCGCACGACGGTCGCCATGGCGAAGCGGGTTCCGGAGCGCTGCCAGGCCGCTGCCTGGTCGATGACGTGTCGCATATCGCTCTCCTCGGGCCGTGAAATCTCGGGCAACCTCTTGCCAAGAAGAAACTTTAGTGTAAATCATTTCAGGTACTAGATAGATCTGTCCGTGTCGAATGCCATGACGCGACGACGACCCGAGAGGTCCGGTGACAGCAGGTTGAAACCCACATCCTTCGACTACACCGCCCCCAGCACTGTCGGCGAGGTGGTCTCCCTCCTCGCCGACGAGGAGCGGGAGGCCAAGGTCGTGGCGGGCGGCCAGTCCCTGATCCCCATGCTGAACATGCGCCTCGCCAGGCCCGGGCTGCTCGTGGACATCACCCGCATTCCCGAACTCGGCCGCCTCTATGTGGACGAGTCGGGCAACCTCCGCATCGGAGCCGCAGTACGGCAGGCCCACGCCGCCGCCGACAACGCGGTACGGGACGGATGGCCGCTCCTGGCCGCCGCGATCGGCCACATCGGACACCCGCAGATCCGCAACCGCGGCACCGTCTGCGGCAGCCTCGCCCACCACGACCCGGCCGCCGAACTGCCCACCGCGGCACTGGCCCTGGACGCCCGCTTCGTGATCACCGGGCCGCGCGGCACCCGTACGGTCAACGCCGAGGACTTCTTCGTCGCCACCTTCTCCACCGCCGTCGACGCGGACGAGCTCCTCACCGAGGTCGTGTTCCCGCCACCCCCGGCACACCACGGCTGGGCCTTCGAGGAACTGACCCGCAGGCACGGCGACTTCGCCACCGTCGGCGCGGCAGTCGTCCTGGAAAGGGACACCGCTGCGGGCACCGTCCGCACGGCCCGCGTGGTCTTCTGCGGCGCAGGCCCCGTCCCGGTACGTCTGCCCGCCGCCGAGGATGCGCTCGTGGGCAGTGACGCCGGCGAGCAGGCCCGCGCCGCCGCGGCCCGCGCCGTGCTGGCCGGCCTCACCCCTTCCGACGACGTCCACGCCACTGCCGAGTACCGGCGCGAGGGCGCCGCCCATCTCCTCGTCCACGCCTGCACCACCGCCTGGGAGCGCTGCCGATGACCCCCTCCGTCCCCACCCCGCTCGCCGCGCGCACACCGCCGCTCGCCGAGCCCTCCGCCTGGCACGAGATCGACCTCACCGTCAACGGACGACCGGTCACCGCCCAGGTCGAGTCCCGCCTGCTGCTCAGCGACTTCCTGCGCGACCGGCTCGGCCTCACCGGCACCCATGTCGGCTGCGAGCACGGGGTCTGCGGGGCCTGCACCGTCCTCGTCGACGACGAGCCGGTGCGCACCTGCCTGACCCTGGCCGTGCAATGCGCCGGTGCCGAGATCCGCACCGTCGAGAGCCTGGCCCCCGCCGATGCCCCCCTCACCCCCGTGCAGCGGGCCTTCCACGAGTGCCACGGCATGCAGTGCGGCTTCTGCACGCCCGGATTCGTCATGACGGCGACCGCCCTGACCGAGCGGTCCGAGCGCCCCGACGAGGAACAGGTCGCCGACGCGCTCAGCGGGCATCTGTGCCGGTGCACCGGCTACCGCAACATCCGCCGTGCCGTGTGCCAGGCACTCGACGAGCGATTCGGGGAGTGACCCCCATGTCCCACGACTTCGACCGGACCCGGCCCGGCAACGGCGGCTGGATCGGCCGTTCCGTCCCACGCGTGGAGGACGACCGGCTGCTTCGCGGCAACGGCCGCTACGTCGACGACATCGCGCTCCCGGGCGCCGTCGAGGCCGCCTTCCTACGCAGCCCGCATGCCCACGCCCGTATCGAGTCGGTCGACGTGACCGCGGCCCTCGCCGCACCCGGCGTCGTCGCCGTGTGGACCGGCGACGACGTGGCGGACCTGCCCGCGATGCTGAACAAGGAGGAACTGCGCACCCCGCCGGGCCTCGCCGAGCTCCTGGACCCGGTGGTCCGGATGACGCCCATGCCGCTGCTCGCCCGAGAGAAGGTCCTCTACGTCGGCCAGCCCGTCGCCGTCGTCCTCGCCGGGAACCGCTACCTCGCCGAGGACGCCCTGGAACTCGTCGAGGTGCGGTACGCCCCGCTGCCCGTGCTCGTCGACCCCGAACACGCCCTGATCCCGGACGCGCCCCTGCTGCACGAGGATCTGGCGGACAACACCGCGGTCGCCGTCGCCACTCGCGTCGGCGACCCGGAAGCGGCGTTCGCCGGCGCGCACGCGGTGGTGAGCGAGCAGTTCGATGCCCACCGCTATGTCGCCTCGCCGATCGAGACCCGTGCGATCTCGGCCCAGGTCGATCCGTACAGCGGCCGGCTGACCGTCTGGTCGGGCACCCAGACCCCGCACCGGTTGCGGGACGCCATCGCCCACACTCTCGGCCTGGAATCCGCCACGGTCCACGTCATCGCGGCGGACGTCGGCGGCGGCTTCGGCCAGAAAGGCATCCTCTACGTCGAGGAACTCCTCGTCCCGCACGCCGCCCGTCGCCTCGGCCGCCCCGTGCTGTGGCGCGAGGACCGCAACGAGAACCTCATCGCCTCCTCGCACGCCCGCGAACAGATCCACCGCATCGAGCTCGCCGCGGACGCCGAAGGCCGCCTCATCGCCGTACGCGACCGGATCACCGTCAACTTCGGCGCGTACAACATGACCGGCCTGGTCGTGCCGTACAACTCGCTGTGCCATCTCCTGGGTCCCTACCGCGTCCCGAACGTGCACATCGATGTCGTCGGTGTCCTCACCAACACCACCTTCGCCACGCCCTACCGGGGAGCCGGCCGCCCGGAGACGGTGTTCGCCATGGAGCGGGCGATGGACCGGCTGGCCGCCGAACTGGGCATCGAGCCCGAGGAGCTGAGGGCCCGCAATCTTGTGCGGCCAGACGAGATGCCCTACGCGACCGGACTGGTGGACCGCTCGGGCAGACCGCAGTCCTACGACTCCGGGGACTTCCCCGAACTCCTGCGCCGCACCGTCGCGAAGGCGGACGTCGAGCGGGTACGCGCCCAGCAACGCGAAGGTGCCCGCGACGGCAAGCGAGTCGGCATCGGGTTCGCCATGTACATAGAGGCCACCGGCCTCGGACCGTTCGAAACCGCGCGGATCGACATCGCCCCCAGCGGCCGGGTGCGGCTCGCCATCGGCGCCCCCTCCCAGGGGCAGGGGCACCGCACGTCCATGGCGCAGATCGCCGCCGACGCCATCGGGGTGCCGCTCGATGCCATCGACGTGGTCGGCGGCGACACCGAGGCCACTCCGTTCGGCGTGGGCACCATCGCCAGCCGCGCCCTGGTCAATGCGGGCAACGCCACCCACCGGGCCGGCCGCCTCGTCCGCGAGAAGATCGTCGAAGCGGCGGCCCGCCGCCTCGGTGTCGCGGCGGACGGGCTCGAGCTGAGCGACGGTGTCGTGCAGGCGAAGGAGCCGGGCGGTCCGTCCATCAGCCTGGCGGAACTGGCAGGGAAGGCACCGCTGCCCGGCACCCCCGAACCCACCGACGGCCGGCACGGCACCGAGATCAGCGAGACCGTGCATTTCCGCCCACCGGGTTTCGCGGTCGCGAGCGGAGCACACGCGGCCGTCGTCGAGGTCGACGAAAACACCGGCGAGATCGAGATCCTGCACTACGTCGTCGTCCACGACGCGGGCAACATCGTCAACCCGATGATCGCGGAAGGCCAGGTCACCGGCGGCATCGCGCAGGGAATCGGCGGAGCACTGTACGAGGAGATGGTCTACGGCCCCGACGGCCAGCCCCGCACCGGCACCTACATGGACTATCTGGTACCCACGTCCTCGGAGATCCCCGACCTCGACATGGACGAGATCTTCACCCCGAGCCCCATGAACGACCTCGGCGTCAAGGGCCTCGGGGAAGGCGGCGCGATCGCCCCCCAGGCGGTACTTGCCGGCGCCGTCGAGGACGCGCTGCGCCCCTTCGACGTGGTCGTACGCCGTGGCCCCCTCTCTCCGAGCCGGGTGCGCGCGCTCATCCGTACGGCAGCCCGCACCTGAGTCCGGCCCCACCTGAAACCGACTCCGCATCCACGTCCGGCCCCGGGCCGGACGACTCCCCGATTGGACAACCATGCAGCTCGACCACACCTTTACCGTTCCGGCGGACCCTGACGACGCCTGGAAGCTCTTCCACGACCTCGACCGGGTCGCGCCCTGCATGCCCGGCGCCGTGCTGGACACCCTCGACGCCGACTCGTTCACCGGCCGCGTCAAGGTCAAGATCGGTGCGGTGCAGATGAGTTACCGCGGCGAGGGCACCGTCACCCGCGACGATGCCGCCCGCTCGATGAAACTCGACCTCAGCGGGAGCGAGACCCGCGGCGCAGGCACCGCGTCGGCCGCCGTCACCGCGACGCTGACCGTCGACCCGGCCGGCACCCGGGTGCGCGTACGCACGGACCTCGACATCACCGGCCGTCCGGCGCAGTTCGGCCGGGGCATCATGACCGAGGTCGGCGACCGCATCGTTCAGCAGTTCGCCACCCGCCTCGAAGAGCTGCTGCGGGACGCCGGACCGGCTGCGTCTGCGGTGTCCACGGCGGGCACGACGAAAACGCTCCGGGGCCGGGTCGCGCCCGAGCCGGAGGCCATCGACCTCGGTGCCGCGGCGCTGCCCGTGCTGCTCAGGAAGGCTGCGGCGCCCACGGCGGCCGTGCTGTTCGCGGTGGTGGTGCTCCAGGTGCTGAGGCGGCGTTCCCGCAGGTGAAGCCCTACGGCGCAGGCACCCCCGGTCCCGACTCTTCCCCTCAGCGGTAAGATTCTCAGGGCCGTGAGAAGTCTGCGGGAGCCGTGCGAGGGGTTGAGGATGGCTGGATCGAGGCCGGGGGACCGGGACGCCGTGGCAAAGGTGATCGAGGACTGGGCGCGCGAACGGCCGGAGCTGGACACCAGTCCGCTGGAGGTCCTCGCGCGGCTCCACCGCTCGTTCCTGCGCTACAGCACCAGGCTCACCACGTCGATCGAGCGGCACGGTCTGTCCGTGGCGGGATTCGACGTGCTGACCGCCCTGCGGCGGTCGGGGAAGCCGTTCCGGCTGACGGCGGGCCAGCTCGCCGACTCCGGACTGGTGTCGTCGGCAGGGGTCACCCTGCGGATCGACCGTCTGGAGAAGGACGGCCTGATCGTCCGTGAACGGGATGCCGACGACCGCAGGGTCGTGTACTCGCGTCTCACGGACAAGGGCCTCACGACGGTGGACACCGTGTTCGCGGAGCATCTCGACAACGAACGCCGGATGCTCGCAGGGCTGTCGCCGTCCGAACGCCGCCAGCTCGCGCGGCTGCTGCGCAGGCTGGAGGACTCGATCCTCGAATCCGACGAGGAGCCGCCCGGCGCCGCGCAGTAGAGGGCGTGTCCCGAATCGTCGTGGTGCTCCCTGGTACGTCGCCGACGCCGGACCGGTCGCGCCGCAGGCCAGGCACCGGTGTTCCTGGTTCCGGCACTGACCGCCACGCGTGCCCTGCCCCGGTCTCAGCGAAGACCGGGCGCCGGAACGGCCCCGAGACTGCCGAGCAGTTCGCCGGCTGTCGGCGTGGCACACATCTCGGCCGCCAGGCGCTCGGCACTCGCCCGGTACGACGGTTCCTTGAGTACCCGTTCGACGGCCGACCGCAGGCGGGCGACACCGTCCGGGCCGAACCCGGCCGTCTCCTGCCCCGGTCCGTCCGCCGTGACGGTCAGACCTGCGCCCGCTCCGGTGACCAGCCCCGCGTTCATCGGCTGGTCGGCGAACAGGGGCACGCAGACCAGCGGGACACCGGCGGCGAGGGCGCCGTAGACCGTGCCCGAACCGCCGTGGCAGAGCACGAGGGAGGCGCTGCCCAGTACGTCGGCCTGGGGGACCCACTTCTCCACATGGACATTGCGGGGGATCGCTCCGAAATCCGATACTTCGGTGAGGGGGCCCGTGGTCAGCAGGACGCGCGCCGGTAGCTCGCTCACGGACGCCAGCACCGTCCGGTACAGGGCGGAGGCGTTCGGCATGCCGCCCACCTCGGTGCCGAGCGTGACGTAGACGAGCGGTTCTTCGCTGCCGTGCCACCGGTCCAGCAGAGCGTCCGGGGCGGGTGGCTGGTGGTAGCGCCGGGTCACCGCGTACGGCGAGGGGTCCAGGGACGCGGGGAGCCGGGTCAGATAGGGGGAGGCCCGGAGCCGTTCCCCGATGCCCGCACCGTACGAATCGAGTACCGGGCAGAGCAGTTCGTCGGTGGACTCGGCGAACTCCGCGGCAGAAACGGCGACCTGGGCATGCGGGACACCGTGGCGCTCGGCTGCCACCACCGACGCGAGCTCGTACATCTCGTGCAGGACCAGATCCGGCCGCCACTCCCGGCAGAGCTCCTCCAGCGTCGGCAGCATGGCGGTGGTGCACAGCCTGCCGAACACCTCCCTGGTCATCAGGGACACGCCCTCGTCCGCAGGCAGCCCCAACACCCGCATCATCAGCGGCACGAGCTCGGCCTCCGGCGGCTCCCCGCCGATGCGGTAGGGCTGTTCCCGGGTCGCCAGTAAACGTTCGAGCTTGGGCGGTGCGACGACGAGGACATCGTCCCCACGCGCCGCGCAGGCGTCGATGAACGGGACAAGGGGGTTGAAGTGGCCCGATCCGCTGGTCGAGGCGAAAAGTACACGCATGGCACGACCCTAGGGATCGGAGCCCCACACCCACAGGACTGCATTGCGCCGACTTCCGGCACTCCGCCGCCGTCGCGCCTTGCGAGCTCCTCTCACCCATCGACAGGGCCCACGCGCAACCCGTCCGGTGGATTCGTGGTGCTGCAAGCAGTCGTACGAGGGAAGGAGAGTGAAATGCCTGAAATCTCCGCACCTGTGATCAAGCTCGTACGGCAGACCACCGAGCCTGTCGCGGCGCAGACCCTGCGCTCGACGGCGGCCGCGGTCATCGCGTATGTCGTCGCGGTGTGGACCCTTCCGCAGCCCGCGCCGCTGACGGCTCCGCTGACCGCGCTCCTCGTCGTCCAGGTCACCCTGTACGCGACACTCACCACGGGCATCCGTCGCGTCAACTCCGTCGTCGTCGGGGTGCTCATCGCCATCGGCTTCAGCGCCCTGGTGGGTCTGAGCTGGTGGAGCCTGGGTCTGACGATCTTCAGCTCGCTGATCATCGGCCGGATGGTGCGGGTGGACGAGTTCGTGCCGGAAGTCGCCATCAGCGCGATGCTCGTCCTCGGCGTCTCCCAGGTCGCCGCCACCGCGTGGGACCGCGTTCTGGAGACCCTGATCGGTGCGGGCGTCGGCCTGTTGTTCAACCTGCTCGCACCGCCCGTATGGGTGCAGAACGCAGGCGTGTCCATCGACGAACTGGCACGGGAGATGGGACGGACGTTCCGGGCCATGGGCGAGGAGGTCGGTGGCCACATCTCCGTCGCGCAGGCGGCGGCGAGACTGCACGACGCCCGCAGACTCGACCACGACATCGTGGCCGTCGACGCCTCGCTGCGGCAGGCCGAGGAGAGCCTCCTGCTCAACCCCCGGATCCGGCAGGGTCTTCTGTACCGCATCGTCCTGCGTACCGGACTCGACACACTGGAGATCTGTGCCGTTGTGCTCCGCGTGCTGGCCCGCACGCTGACGGACCTGGCCAAAGCCCGGACCGAGGAAACCATGTTCCCGGAGGACGTGGCCGCCTCGCTCCGGGAACTCTTCGCGCAGATGGCCGACGCCATCGAGAGCTTCTCCACGCTGATCACCACCCCGGTGTCCGCCAATGCCGAGGAGGCGGAGTCGCGACTTGCCGCCGCACTGGCCGCCAGCCGCGCCACTCGGGACGTGGTGGCCGACCTCCTGCTCGAGGACGTCCAGGAGCACCCCCGACAGTGGCAACTGCACGGTGCGCTGCTCGCCGAGGTCGACCGCATTCTGGATGAGCTGGACATCGACAAGCGCGCCGAACGCCTCGGCGAGGAACTCGACCGCCACTCCGATGAACTGCACGAACGCCATCCCCGGCTCGCCGCACTGCGGCGGCGGCTCGGCAGCCACCGGGCCGCGCAGCCGACAGTCCCGGGGGCGTGAGGGCGAGCCGACAGGAGACCACGCGCCCCGCGACGCCCGAATGCCCTGGTCCTGCCGGCGCCCACACACGCGAACGCCCCCTACAGGGTGGGTACTTCACACCGTCGAGCGGCGCCCGGAGTCCGGCACGGCTGTTCGACGCAGGCGGAGCCGGCAGCCCGGCCTTACGATGCAGGAGGGGAACCGGAAGCCTCAGAGCGCCGGGGCCGAGACCCGCAGGGTCCGCGGTCTCGCGCCTGACCACGGAGGCACGTCACATGGCACCTGACCAGATCCCAGGCATCGATCTCGCCGCAGCTCCCAGCGGGGCGGGATGTGCGGACTGCTTGGCGGGCGACGGACCGGGATGGTGGATGCACCTGCGCCGCTGCGCCGCGTGCGGCCACATCGGCTGCTGCGATTCCTCCCCCTCGCAGCACGGTACGAAGCACGCACGCGAGGCAGGACATCCCTTCCTGGCCAGCTTCGAGCCGGGGGAGAACTGGCTCTGGAACATCGAGACCGAGGAATATTACGAGGGATTGGAGCTGCTGCCGCCCACCTCGCACCCGGTCGACCAGCCGACCCCGGGTCCCCAGGGCAAGGTCCCCGCGGACTGGGAGCGGCAGCTGCACTGAACCGCGCTCCTCATCCACCGGCGGACATACGGGTCCTCAGACACGGATCGGTCATCCCGCCGGGACAGGCGAGACGGTCGATGTCCCAGCCGGCGCGCCCCGCTCCGGCCTGATAGGCGCTTTCGTAGAAGGCGAGTACGGCCGCACGGGGATCGCTCTCGGTGCGGGCCGCGTCGTACGGCAGCACCGCCAGGTGGCTGCCGCCACGATCCACCCATTGCGCCGACACCGGAGTGAGCGGTTCCTCCGCCAGCCGCGCCGGTTCGGGAGCGGTGTACGAGTAGAACGCGGGCGCGGCGAACTTGTCGTCACCGAACCAGAAACCGAAGCTGATCACTTCCCGGGAGTAGGCCTCCCGCGTCACCGGGTCGATCCGCTGGGGCTGGTCGATCTGACGCTCCGAAAAGCGGGTGTGGGCGATATCGAAGGTGTGCCAGAAATGGTGCACGGGACTGACTTTCCCCGAAAACCGCGCCGCGAATTCCTCCAGTACCAGCGCCACTTGACTGAGAACCTGCCAATACCGGTTGGCGTGTTCGGGATCGTATGCCGCGTGCTGAGTGTCCTCGGCGAACGGCCGGTCGGCGTCAGGCAGATCGAATGGCTTGGGCACGTTGATATCCACCTCGATACCCAGCGCTTCCAGGGCGGCCATGACCTTCTCGTGGAAGGACGCCACGGACTGGCCCGAAAGCGGGAACGAGACCGTCACGCCGTCCAGTCTTGTGATGACGAGGCGATGGTCGACGAAGTCGAAGTCCACCGTGAAAATCGGGTTGCCGTCGATCTGCCCCATGGGGCGGGTGGTGATACCGCGGCCAGTGAGGTGAAACGGAACGTTCCACCAGTGATTGCGCCGGACACTGGCCGCGAGGCGGATCTTTCCGACGACCTGCGCGAAGCGGTGGAGCGTCTCTTTGGTGTCACGCCACTCGGCGAGCGGCATGGGCGGGAACAGCTCCATCGCCATCACTTCTTTCGTGCTGCCGGACGGTCCCGGTGGGCGGGCAGGGCGTTCTTCCGCACCATCATGGCCATGCCGAAGGCGTACGGCACCTCGTGCGACCGCCCTGGTGTCGTTCGCGTGAACCTGCGCGACCTGGCCGGGGTGGGCGGCCACTCGTGCGCCGCAGTCGGAGCAGACGCGTGACGCGCGGCTGCTCCCTTCCGTCTCCCCGGGGACGCCCTTCCCGACGAGCCGGAGGCCGGAGGGCCTGCCCGCCGACGCCAATATCTGCCTAATGTCGCAATTTTGGCGATTAGGGGAAGCTGCTCGACTGTCTGATGCATGCGCAACCCTCACGAGTCGAGGCTTTACGCGCCGGGCAAATCGCCCTTTTCGGACTGAGTGGTGAGAGTCACCTTTCGGGCGCGCGGACGCAGCGGCGTGCCGCCCGGTTCCCTGCTGCGCCAAGAAAATTGGCTTCGTGGGCAGGGGTGGATTGGGGGAAATTCCATGACTCGATCTTGTAAATGAATTGTGATCGAGAAATGGGGGCTTGTTCAGGTCGGAGTTTCTCGCCTACGGTCACCGTCAATCCGGATGGAACGCCGAATCCTGCCGCCGTCCGGGAACCCGACCACTCATGTACGGCAGGAGCGGGGGACCCAGGCAAGCCGCCGATCCGGTATCCGGAACGGCTAGGGGTGAAGTCGTATTCCCATACGGCCAGGCAACTCCAGCCTCAACCCGACAGCTCACCTCGTAGGCGACGGAGAGGAATGCGCCATGCCCGCAATGGGTAACCACCGTCGTCGTAAGTCCGGTTCGCTGACTCGCGGAATCATTGCCGTGAGCACGGGCGGAGCCGCTCTGGCTCTTCCGATGATCGGGGCGACCGTTGCCTCGGCAGCTCCGGCGCAGCCTGTCACCGCCGCCGCCAAGACGGTGGCGCCCGCTGCCGCCCCCGCCAAGTCGACTGCCGTGCGGGCGGCTACGCCCTCCACCTATTCCGTGATAGCCGGTGACACCCTTTACAAGATCGCCCTGAGCCAGTCCGTGAGCGGCGGTTGGCAGCAGCTGTACAAGGACAATCGAGCGGTCATCGGAGCCGACCCCGGCGTGATTCACCCGGGCCAGAAGCTCACCATCGGCGCCGAGGCCGCGCCCGCGGCTGTCGAGTCCACGACGGCTGCGAGCACCGCCGCTGCTGTCACCCCCAAGCCCGCGACGTACACGAACGACCTCGACGGCTGGATCAAGGAATCGCTGGCCGTCATGGCCAAGCACGGTATCCCCGGCAGCTACGACGGGATCCACCGCAACATCATGCGCGAGTCCTCGGGCAACCCCCGGGCCATCAACAACTGGGACTCGAACGCAGCCAAGGGCACGCCGTCCAAGGGTCTCCTGCAGGTCATCGACCCCACCTTCCGGGCCTACCACGTGCCCGGTACGTCGATGGACCCCTACGACCCGGTCGCCAACATCACGGCCGCGTGCAACTACGCCGCCGCCAAGTACGGCTCGATCGACAACGTGTTCGGGGCCTACTGACCCCCGGTTGCGTTGATTCGGGAATGACGGGTGGCGAAGGTCCGATGGGGCTTCGCCACCCGTTCCCGTCGGTGTCGCGCACGGGAGACGATTCAGAAGTCGATCCGCATGACGGCCCGCCTGAGTGTGGGCCTGCTGACCTCGGCGAACCCTGCGTCGGCGAAAAACGTCACGGCTGCCGACATGGAGCTCGCCCCCAGGGGATGCGCACTGCCGGCCGTGTGATCATCGGTTGGGCCTCGACCGCGCGAGCTCCGCGATCACGCGCGAAATCGACCGTGGCGCGTGCGGGCGCGTACGTGATGCCGATCAGGCGGAAGCCCTTGCGAGTGACGGAGCAGGTCACTGCCCAGGCGCTGTCGCCGGTCCTGTCCTCCTGCCGTCCGGTCCAGGAGGCGCGGGCGGGAAAAGGCGGGGGTAGGGCGTGCGGGGCTCGATCGCGCACCACCCGGCCGGCTCGTCGTCCAGACGGGCGACGAGACCGCTTGTCGAAGAGGCACCGGGATTACCGCACCGCTCTGCTCGCGCAGGCGCGCGTTCGCCGAGGAGGACCGAGCGCCACCGGGGCCGGCCCGCCTGATGCGTGACGTTGCGTGTCCGGGCGCCTCGATCGGGTGCATATTACCCGCAGGTATGTAGTGACTTGACACGCAAACAGCAGTAGAACCAGTTTCACTCTGAAGAGAGTGAGGCGTGTCACATGAGTGACTCCACCATGCATGATGCAGGCCCCAAGGGCGTTTCACGTCGAAGATTCATCACGGGAACTGGTTCTATTTTAGGAGTCGCGGCCCTCGCGGGTCACACCACCCCGGCCCAGGCCGGGGTCGGCTCCGCGGCCGCTCCGATCGGCTCCGGGGCCCATGTCCCGGCCCTGGTGATCGGGTCCGGATACGGCGGCTCCGTCGCCGCACTGCGTCTCGCCCAGGCAGGCGTCGACGTGCACATGATCGAAATGGGCATGGCCTGGGACACCCCCGGCCCGGACGGCAAGATCTTCGCCAACACGACATCCCCGGACAGTCGGTCGTACTGGCTCCGCACCAGGACGAAGCAACCCCTCAGCAACTTCCTCGGCTTCCCCATCGACAAGAACGTCACCCGCAGCACAGGGATCCTCGACGCCGAGGAGTTCAGCGGGATCACCGTCTACCAGGGCCGCGGTGTCGGTGGCGGCTCGCTGGTCAACGGCGGGATGGCGGTCACCCCCAAGCGCGAGAACTTCGGAGCCGTCCTCCCGTCGGTGGACGCCGACGAGATGTACGGCATCTACTACCCGCGCGCCAATGCGGCGCTCGGGGCCAGCACCATCGATCCGGCCTGGTTCGACACCGCCGCGTGCTACCAGTACGCCCGGGTCGGCCGTAAGCAGGCCGAACGTGCCGGCTTCCCGTTCGTCTTCGTGCCCACCGTGTACGACTGGGACTACATGAGGCAGGAAGAGGCCGGAACCGTCTCCAGGTCGGCGCTGGCCGGCGAGATCCTCTACGGCAACAACTACGGCAAGAAATCGCTGCAGAAGACGTACATCGACCGGATCAGAGCCACCGGCAGGGTCGCCATCTCGCCGCTGCACAAGGTCACTTCGGTCGCCCCGGCGGCAGGTGGCGGCTACACGGTCGTCATCGACCAGATCGACACCGGCGGTGTCACCACGGCCACCAAGACGGTGACCGCCGACCGGGTGTTCTTCGCGGCCGGCAGCGTGGGCACCAGCAAGCTGCTGGTCAAGCTGAAGGCCACCGGCGCGCTCCCCGGCCTGAACAACGAGATCGGCAAAGGGTGGGGCGACAACGGCAACGTCATGTGCGGCCGGGCCAATCATCTGTGGGACCCGACCGGCAGCCTTCAGGCGTCCATTCCCACGGGCGGCATCGACAACTGGGCCGCCGGTGGCGCGTTCGCCGAGGTTGCGCCGCTGCCCACCGGGATCGAGACATACGCCTCGTTCTACCTGTCCATCACCAAGAACCCGAACCGGGCCGAGTTCTCCTGGAACGCCGCGACGGGCACGGTCGACCTGAACTGGCAGACAGCTTGGAAGCAGCCGTCCATCGACGCCGCCAAGACGATCTTCGACAGGATCAACCAGAAGGAGGGGACGATCTACCGGACCGATCTCTTCGGCACCTACAAGATCTGGGGCGACCACCTCACGTACCACCCGCTCGGCGGCGCGGTGCTGAACCGGGCCACCGACAACTACGGCCGCCTGCACGGCTACGTGGGCCTGTACGTCATCGACGGCTCGCTGATCCCCGGCAACACCAGCGTCAACCCGTTCGTCACCATCACCGCGCTCGCCGAACGGAACATCGAGAAGATCATCGCCACCGACCTGTGACGATCAACGGCCGGGCAGCGCGCACACGGTGTCGAGACCCAGCACATGGTTGAGCCGGCCGAAGGCCAGCCATGATCCGATGCTCATGCTCAGCTCCACGATCTCGAGCTGGCTGTAGTGCGCGCTCATCCGGGACCAGAACGCGTCGTCGAGGTTGTGGTGATCCAGGGCGTACCGCTCGGCGTATTCGGCGGCCAACCGGGTCCGGTCGTCGAAAACGTCGGTGGTACGCCACTGGGTCACCGCGTCGGCGAATTCCCCCTCGATCTTCACACCGTCCCGTTCGGTCCGCCAGTCGAGGCAGAAGAGGCAGCCGTTGATCTGGGCGATCCGTAACCGCGCGGCTTCGAACTCGCGCAGTCCCAGGGTCGTGTGGGCGTACACCGCCAGCGAGAAGTTCGATGCGGCGATCCCGATCCCGGGCACCATCTCGCCCCACACGTACTCGATCGCGTCCTTGCCCTCGGGGATGTCGATGTTCATGGTTGTCTCCTTCCGAGCCTGCCGACTGCGGGGCGCAGCGGGACGTCGAGCGCGTCATAGAGTCCTGGTTCCGCGTCCACGAGCCAGTCGATGGCGTTCACGAGCCGGCCGACCGCGGTGGCGTTCCCGCCGGCGGATCTGTTCTCGCCCTCGTCGGTGGCCTCGACCGTGACCTCGATGCGCGGGCGGCCCTCGATGATCACTCGATGGGCGCCGTCTCCGCCCGGCGGCGTCGGCCAGTCCGGTGCGCAGGAGGGGTGAATGCGGGTGATGTGCTCGATGACGATGCGTGGTTCGCCCGCGACGATGCCCTGCACTTCGAACCGCACGGCGCCCTGAGTGCCGGCCTCGAACGTGCCCATCGTTCTGGTGCTCACCGTGGCGTCGAGCGAGCGCCGGTCCAACGTCTCACGGATGTCGTCGAGTTCGGCCCCCAGAGCCCTGGCCATCAGCCGTATCTGCCCACCCCACACCATGGTCGGGACGGTCGGTGCGAGCATCAGAGGCTCGTATTCCATCGGCTGGCCCATGCCGACCAGGTACCGGACCGATTCCGCCTGGTCGTAGGTGGAGTAGTCGAAGATCTCCTGACAGCGGATCACGTCCACGCAGGTGCCGAGTCCGCTGATCAGCAGCGGGAGTACGTCATTGCCCCAACCGGGGTCGACACCTGAGACGAACAGCGAGCCGCCACCGGCCGCGATGGCGGCCAGCACCGGATCCCGCAGCTCCGACGGGGCGCCCAACGGGTCGTACAGGGCGTACAGGGCGGGGGTGACGACCACGGCCCCGGCCCGGATCGCCCTGGTGATGTCGGAGAGAGCCTCGTCGGGGCGGATGTCGCCGGACGCGGCGTACACGACGGCCCGCGGACCGGTGGCCAACACGGCATCGACGTCGTCGCCCGCCACGACCCCCAGCGGACGATCGAGCCCACCGAGTTCGCCCGCGTCGCGTCCCACCTTGTCGGGATTGTGGACGAGTACGGCGGTGAGTTGGAGCGCCGGATGGGCCTCGACAGAGCGGATCGCGGCGCGGCCGACGTTGCCCGTGCCCCAGACAACCGTGGAAATCATGCGCGGAGGGTAGCGAGAGGACCTGTCACTTCCTAGTGCCGCGACGCGACGAGTTTGCCGGGCGGAGCAGACGAGTTTGCCGGGCGGGGCAGGGGAGTCGGCCGCCCCCGCGACGCCCCTCGGGCCGCGGCCGCCCGCGTCCGCCAAGGCTGACGGGGACGCCTTGCGGTCGGGGGCCGTTGGTCTCGCGGACGGTCCCTACGTCGGGGGTTGCGAGCTGCTGTCGGTTTGCTGAGCCGTAGTGAGTGAAGACGATTCCACTCGCCGCCGCATGCGCCCAGGGCATGGTCGGCGTCGACACCAACGCCGACCACTTCGCCGCCTACCGGCTCGACCGGCACGGCAACCCGATCGGCGACCCGCACCGTTTCCCCTACGACCTGTCCGGCACCACCGGCCACCGCGACGCACAGATCCGCCACGCCCTGACCCGTCTGATCAACTGGGCGGTGCGGGCCGGGGTCGCCGCGATCGGCATCGAAGACCTCGACTTCACCACCGAGAAGACCCGCGAGAAACACGGCCGCCAGAAGCGGTTCCGGCAGCTCATCTCCGGCATCCCGACCGGGAAACTCAAGGCCCGGCTGGTGTCGGTGGCCGCCGAACAGGGGCTCGCGGTCGTCGCGGTCGACCCGGCCTACACCTCCCTGTGGGGTGCCCAGCACTGGCAGAAACCGCTGGCCACCCCCCATCGAAAGATGTCCCGTCACGATGCCGCCGGCATCGCGATCGGTCGACGCGCCCTTGGACACCCGGTCCGGGATGGGGTATCCCCTGCTCGAACGTAGTTGAGAGCTTGGGGAAGGACGGCACCGCCCCCACACGACCGGAGTGATCGTGCGGGGCATCGGACCGCCCAGGCCGAACCAGGTCACCGGGGGCGTGAGGGAACCCGCCCACCCACCACGGACCGGCCCCCTGGAGGACCGTTGCCGAGCGGGAAGCGAAAGCGGGAACCCAGCGCATCCAACACCGTTCGGGATGCGCCCAGAACGCAACAGTGGGTCCAGGACTCACTTGTGCGCACTGGTTAGGAACGGTGTGCCGCTGAGTACGGTGTCGACGAAGCGGCCGCGCGGCACGGCGTTGGCGGCGAACCACTGGCCCAGACGGTGATCGGCGTCGGGGTGGACGAGCCCGGTGAAGCGGCAGCGCGAGGTGGCCAGGGCACCGGCAACCGCCTGTGTCACGGCCGGGGGAATGATCGTGTCCGTGAGTGGTGTGGCGAGGACCGCGCGGGTGGACAGGAAGCGGAAGACGTCGAGTGCCGGAGACCGCCGCCAGCTGTCCGGCGTGCGGATGATCTCGGTGAATCCCGCGCCGAAGGGAACGGACCATGCCTCGGGCGCGTAGACCGCCGGCGCGCACAGTCCGATGGAGACGACCCGGGATCCGTAGTGCGCCACCAGGTCGGCGACGGTCTGCCCGCTCATGCTGAATCCGATCAGGACCAGCGGGCCGCTGTCGGGAACACGGCTGTCGATCAGGGCTCGGGCCTGGGCGAATCTGCGCTCCAGACTCAGTTCGCTCAGCCGACCGGAGCTGTCACCGTGCCCGGAGAAGTCGAAGGCGAGAGCGTGGTGTCCGCGAGCGGCGAAGTCCGACAGCAGACCGGTGAGGCGTGACGTGTCGCTGGTACCGGCGCCGTGCAGGAGTACGGCTGTGGGGCGAGTGAGCAGGGTGGGATGCGAGATGTGCGGGACTGCTGCCAGGCAACTCAGAGTCTCGCCGTCGCACTTCAGTGGGAAGTGCCGCAGTGTGCTGCACCCCGGGCTCGTGTAGTCCGTGCCCGTCATGCCGCCTCGGCCTCCAGTCGGCTGGGAGCGCTGCGCGGCGAGCGGAGCAGGCCGGCTGCGCACGATGCCATGACGCAGAACCCAAGGGGCAGCAGGAAGGTCAGGTTGAGCGGGAGGAAGTGTGTCAGCGGTCCGATGACGGCGGGACCGGCCAGCATGCCGAGATAGCCCAGACCGGCGACACGCGAGACATTCGTCCCGGCGGCGCCCGGGTCGGCGTGGCCGGCGGCGCTGAAGAGCTGCGGGATGCAGCCGGACAGCCCGGCCCCGAACACGGCCCAGCCGACAAGGGCCAGCGGGATCCAGGTGGAGAACGTGGCTGTCGTCAGCCCCACCGCGGCCAGGGCCGCCCCGTAGCGGAGGATGGCGACGGGCCCGAAGCGCATGGCCACTCGGTCGGTCAGCAGTCGGCCGACGGTCATGGCGGTGGCGAACGCGCCGTAGGCGAGAGCGGCGGTGGCGGCGGTGGCGTTCAGGACGTCCCGCAGATGCAGAGTGCTCCAGTCGTTGGCCACTCCTTCGCAGAGCATGAGCATCAGCGCGAGTGCGGCCAGCGCCCAGATGCGGCGGGATGTCCGGTGTGCCGGTTGCGTCACACCGGCGGAAGCCTTCTCGGCAGGGGAGGGGACGTGTTCGGCGGGCAGGAGCCCGCGGGCGGCGAGTGCGGCGACGGTGAGGCCGAGGACGGCCACCGAGCCGAGGGTCGCCGCCGGGCTCCAGCCCCAGCTGAGTGTGCGCGCGCCCACCAGCGCGGCAAGGACGCCGCCGATGGAGAACGTGGCGTGGAAGGCGGACATGACGGGGCGTCGGTAGCCCCGCTCGACCTGGATGGCATGGGCGTTCATGCTGACGTCGAGGCAGCCGTTGCCGAGTCCGAGCAGTGCGAGTGCGGCTCCCAGCGTCCATGTGTCCGTGGCCAGACCCGGAAGGACCACGGCCGCGCTGCACAGAGCCGCACTCAGTGGGACGACGATGCGTGCGCCCCACCGATCGGTGAGCGGGCCCGTGATCCGCATGCCCGCGAAGGCTCCCGCGCCGAGGACGAGCAGCAGCCAGCCGAGCACGGCATGACTGATGCCCACGTGGCGCTCGACAGTAGGGATGTGGACCACCCACATCCCCAGGACGAAGCCGTTCAGGGCGAAGTAGGCGGTCGTGACCAGTCGGCCGGTCCGCAGCGATCTCTCCATGGCGACGAACATATCGAACATCTTTGATGTTCGAAAGCTTGCGTTGTGAACATCGATGGTGTTCCATCACTGATGTGGCGAGCACTGAGCGACTGAGACGGATCACCGAGGCGGTACGCGACGCGGGCAGGGCCGGCGTCGCGGAGTTGGCCGCCCTGACCGGCGCGTCGGAGATGACCATCCGCCGCGACCTGGAGACCCTGGCCGAGCAGGGCATTCTGGAGCGATACCGCGGAGGAGCGAGGAGTCTGCTGCTGCGCGGCGACGAACCCCCCTTCGGGCTGCGGGCGACGGAGGGGTTGGAGGTCAAGCGACGCATCGCCTCCGAGGTTGCCGGGCTGATCGCCGACGGGGAGTCCGTCGTCCTCGACAGCGGCACCACCTGCCTGGAAGTGGCCCGCGCGCTGGAGCACCGCCGCCTGACGGTCATGCCACTGTCCCTGCACGCGGTGAACGCACTGACCGGAGCACCGGACCTCACGCTGCTGGTGCCCGGTGGCCGCCCCCGGCCGGGAGAGCTCGCACTCACCGGCCCGCTCGCCGAGGCATCGCTGGCCGCCCTGCGTTTCGACACCGCGGTCGTCGGCTGCTGCGGGCTGAACGCCGCGAACGGCCTGACCGCGTACGACGTGGACGACGCCGCCGTCAAGCGATCCGCGATCGCGTCGGCCCGCCGCGTCATCGCGGTCACGGACGGCGCGAAGCTCTCCCGTACCGCCCTTGCTCTCGTCGCGCCCGTCACCGCACTGCACGCCGTCGTCACCGACGAGGCCGCGCCCGAGGCAGAGGTCGACGCACTGACTGCGGCGGGCGTGCTCGTGCGACAGGTGTGACCTGCGCGTCGGTTGAACAGCACGCGCCCGTCACTGCGTCTTCCGTCCTCGGGCGGCTCAGCCGTAACGGTCGAAGAGCGTCTGGAGATACTCCTCCGGTCTGCTGGTGAGCAGAGCCTGGGTGAGGTCGTCCCGCCCCGGTTCGCGCCAGGGCCCGGCGACCTTCTCCGCGGTCGGTGCGTAGGCGAGCGCATCCAGCATCCGCCAGTACAGGTGGGCTGCGGGATCATCGGCCAGGATGCCGCCCTCGGCGACGCAGTGCCCAAGGCTGTCCCATCGTGCCTGGTGAATCAGCGCGCGGCGTCGGATACGGTGCATCGCAAGGCGGAGAGGCGGCCTCATGCTGGGTGCATTCGGGCGTTCCGACAATGCAGCGAGGTGCCGTAGCTGTCGTCGTGCGCCCGCCAGGGATTACGGGACGGCCCTTGGTCAGCGACACTTCGGTGCCGATCGGCTGTCGGGGCGCGCCTAGGCTGTCGGTATGGCTGACCTGTACGCGGTGGACCTCGCCCTGAATCTCGGAGCTTCTGTACCGAAAGCCGTACTCGCCGATCTGCGATGGCATCTGGGCATGTCGGACGGCGGAGCCGAGGACGGAGCCGGGGGTGACGAAGAAGTGCCTGGCGACGCGCTGGACGACAGGTTCCCCTTGCTTGCGGGGCGCGGGCCCGCGGCGCGCGTCGGTGGGGTCCTCGTCGGCGAGCTCGCCCCGACGGCCGGCGGCTGGTGCCTGACGGCACGTCAAGAAGTGCATGCAGAACTGCTGCCGGAGCTGGACTCGCTCGCGGAGCGGCTCGTGTGGAATTCCGTCACCGAGGGAGTCGTCGGGCAGGTCCGGTTCTACGAGGACCACGTCCCGGAGCTGTGGGTCAACAAGTCGGGAACCCTGGTGAAGATCTCCCTGGTTGCCACGGCGACGGCGTCCCCGCCGCCTGGACAGTCGGCGGACAGCGACTCCGCAGCGCCGTGAAAGGGAACTGCCTGCGCAGTTCCGGTCCCCGTCAGGAGGGACCGCGCCGGGAAGGCATGGCGGGTCGACGGCGCCGCGCGCTGAGGACAAGACAGGGCTCCCGCTCCCTGCCCGAGGTGCTTCCGCTGTCCGTCCCGGGCGCGCTCGGAGGTGTGCTGCTGGGCAACAGGGTCCTCGCCGCCATCGGTATCGGCCGGCTCGCTGCCCGCCCCGCCGAACTGCGCCGCTCGCGCGCCGACGCGGAGCTGGCGCTGCGGGTCCTCGGCTCCGGCCGTTCGCCGCACCGCTTGGTTGTCGGACGTCTACGCGGCCTTGCTGTCACAGGAGTTGACGGACCGTATCGCTACCGAAGACGATCTCCCCGTCGTTCATCTGCGTGCCTACGACACGCAGCACAACACCTTCCGCTACCGCCTCAAGCGGCCGGCCCCGGCGGCGGGCATCGGTCTCCACGACCCGAAGGCAGGAGACCCGAAGGCCGGATTCGAGGCCATGCTGCAGCTGCGCCGGAGACCGCCCGACTCCTGACCCCGATCCGGCCGCCGCTGTGACACACGTACGGTCCGCGCCCTCGCGACGGCGGAATGATGAAAGAGTTCTCGGTGCAGTGGGACACGCCGATGTCCGCGTGTCCGAATGTCCGTATGCCGACGATGGGACAGATTCCATGCCTCTCAAGGGTGAGTACGAGCCGAGCCCCGCACAGTGGGTCCGCGATCAGGTCGAGCTGTTCGAGAGCTCGGGCGGCACGGAGGGGACCACGATGCGTGGTCTGCCGGTCATCATCCTGACCACGCGCGGAGCCAAGAGCGGAAAGACCCGCAAGACACCGCTGATGCGGGTCGAGCACGACGGAACGTATGCCGTGGTCGCCTCGCAGGGCGGCGCTCCCCAGCACCCCGTCTGGTACCACAACATCACGGCGGACCCCCGGGTGGAACTCCAGGACGGCACGGTCCGGCAGGACATGAACGCCCGCGAGGTCACCGGTGAAGAGAAGGCTGTGTGGTGGGAGCGCGCGGTCGAGGCGTTCCCCGACTACGCGGATTACCAGCTGAAGACCGACCGGCAGATTCCCGTCTTCGTCCTGGAGCCGGCGGCCCAGAGCCACTGACCACGACAACGGGGAAGCACCATCCGGGTATCCGGCACCGGGGGACCAAAGGGACAGCCGTCGGTGCTGAGACCTGACCTTGATCGCTCGGATGCTCCAGTTCCTGCTCGCTGAGGCGGAACCCATCTCTCCCGGGGCTCGACAGGGTGGCGAAACTCCGCTCTCCCGGCGGCGAGCGGGCCGTCCGTGCGTCGGATGCGGGCAGGGGCGGACCTGCGGTGCAGTTCGCCGTGCGCGGCGGCCCCTTCGGTGTCGGCGAAGGGGCCGGTACAGCGAGGCCCTCGACGGTGTGTTGCCCGCATTCCTCCGGTCTCGATGACCCGCGACTCCCGTCTCGCCTGACACGTGTGCAGCCCGGTCACGGCCCCTCTCAAGTCCGTCCGCGACGGCTTCCTCGCCGAGAACGGCTCGACGCACAGAGCCGACTCGCAGAGACCAGGAGGCAACCTGGGCGAGGACACTCCTCGCGGACCGGCGCGCTTGTGGCCCTTGTGGAAGGAATCCGGACAGGGCACAGGACACTCGCGGGCGAGCCACAGCACTGGGTCGCCATGCTGTACACCGACCTGCAGTGATTGCGTACGGTCACCCTCCGGGGTGCGGCAGAGAGAGGGCACTGATTGGCTGCGACGTGTCCCCACCCCCACCCGTCCCCAGGAGCGATCATGAGCGTTGCAGGCGAGTCCGCCAGTCGTGCGCAGCAGACGCAGGACAAGGTCCGTGAGCTGAACGAGCGTGCCGAGCACACGAGCGATCCCATGGAACGCCGTAGGCTGCACGACGAGGTCCGACGCCTACTTGAGCCCATACAGCAGGGCGGACGCGCGGCCGAGAACAGGCCCGGACGCCGTGCCGGCAGTCAGAAGGACGAGTTCCCGCCCCGGTGACGCACCGTTCGCGTCCAGCGGTACCGATGGCCTCCCCCGACCTGCAGGGGAGGCCATTCGTGCCCGGCGAAGGGACTCCCGGCCGAACCATCCGACAAGCTGGAGCACACCATCTCCGTGGCCGAGGCCAACGTCGAGGACTACGACGCCATCTACCTCACCGGTGGTCACGGCATGATGTTCGACTTCCATCAGAGCCAGGACCTGGAATCCCTGATCGCCCGCTTCTACGACTCCGGCCGGATCGTCTCGGCGGTCTGCCACGGGCCGTGCGGCCTGCTCGATGTCACTCTCGAGAGCGGCGAACCGCTGGTGAAGGGCAAGAGGGGCACCGGGTTCTCCTGGCCGCAGGAGGAGCTCGCCCAGCGGGACAAGGCCGTGCCGTACAGCCTGCAGGACGGGCTGAAGAAGCTGGGAACCGACTACAGCACCGCGGACAAGCCCTGCGACTCATACGTCGTGGAAGACGGTCGCCTGATCACCGGGCAGAACCCCGGCAGCACGAGGGCCGTCGCCGACGCGGTCGTCAAGCACCTCAGCTGACGACCGGAGCCGGGATCTGTCCGGCCGGGCAGATCCGCGGGGTGGGGTCCGTTCCGGGATCGGCTCTCGTCTTCCTCGTCCCGGAGCCTCGACGGCCCGTCGCCTTCGCAACAGTTGGCCGCCGGGGCGAATCAGCGGTTGGTCACCGGGCCCGCGCGGGCTCGTCGGCTCGTACGGTCCACAGAGTGAGCCGGAGACGGTCGCCCTCGCGGGGCGCGAGCCGGCCGGTGTCAGCCGAGTCCGCTTCACGTTGAGGCTGCGGCAACACAGAAGGCGGTCAACCTCCACAACACCCTCGCCGCTGAGGGCATCTACGCCGCCAACGTGGCCATCAACCTCATGATCGGCAGCCAGGCCCCCGAAGGCGTCCCGCACCGCTCGCCCGACGAGATCGCCCTCGACTACTGGGCCCTCCACACTGGTCGCGACCAGGCGGAACACCTCATCGGCGCCTGAGAGCCTGTCGGGTGACCTCTGATCGGGCGGCCACGCCCTGGCACGCACGCTTCCCGCGTTGCCGAAATATCCTGGTAGCTCCTTCCCCGAGCTCTCCGCTTCGTTCGAGCAGGGGAGACCTCATCCGAGGACATCCCGCCGCCTTGGAATCGCACGCACCAGACCGCGTCCACCATCCGATCGAAGGCCACCCGACAGGCTCTGAGGACAGCACGCCGACCACGGGCGGTGACCGGTCCCGTGCCTCCACCGCCTGGTAGCCGCCCGCTCTTCTTCCCCCGAGCATCATGAAGACCATCCTCAGCGCAGGCGGCAACAGCGGCATCGGCCTCCGGGTTGCCCGCGACCTCCTCGCCGACGGCCACCGGCTCATCCTGCTGGGCCGTGACCCGCGTAAGGGCGAGGCAGCCCTCGCCCCACGACCACCCAGCACCTCGTAGACGCCCCTCGCACCCTCACCGGGGTCTGACACCGCAGCATGCGACCCTGGCCACGGCGCGTCAGCCGTCTGCGGCACCGTCCTACGCCCTGCGTTTCGACGCCGTGTGCATCCGGGGATACCCCACCGGCCACTCCGACCACACCGAACGACGCCTCGCCGCGGTCGGGCGGCAGCGTCGGTCCGTCGCCGGCCCAGGAGGCGGGCCCGCCCGCCGGCTGACGCCGCCGACGGGGCGCCGGTCGAGTCGCGCGAGCTTCTCCTCGGCCCTGACCAGGCTGATCCTGAGGCCTTCGACTTCACCGAGCGCAGCGGGCCTGCCAGGTTGCGATCTGGCCCGCCGACCGACCGGCCTCGGCCGTCGTCCCGCCCATGCAGGTGGGGGCCCTGCTCAGGCCGATGCCCGGGCCCGGCCGCCGCAACCCACTCCGATGGCGCTACTCGACTGCCGTGGTCAGCGCCAGGGCTGCCTCTCTTACGTCGGGGTGAGGATGGCGTCGGAGGGCGCGGAGTCGAGTGCGCCAGTCCTGCGTCCAGCCGGTGCGGGCGCCCAGCGCCTGGGTGAGGGCGACGGCAAGCAGGCCGCCTGCGCAGCCGGCGTTCGCCGTGAGCCGCTCGACCGCGCACAGCAGCACGAGCGGGTCTCCAGGGCGACGGACGGTGTTGAGCCGGTTGTGGAGGGTCTCTGCCGTACGGGCGGCCAGGACGGGGCGGCCGGTATGCAGGGCTTCCAGACGTTGCAGCGCAGCGAGCAGCTGCGCCGGTTCCGCGTCGAGGTCGAGGGCCTTGGCGAACAGATGAATGCCCTCCGGCAGGAAATCGGCTGCCCCGCCCAAGAGTTCGGATGCGCGCAGGGCCGCTGCTCGGGGTCCCTTCCCTCCCGTCGCCACCGCGGTCGCGAGTCGCGCGACCAGGTGGCTGATCCGCTGCCGGGCGGGCCGGTCACGCTCGCCCTCCGCGTCCAGGTGACGTGCGGGTGCCTCGGCCTCGGCCGTGACGAGCTGCCCCAGCGCCTCCAGCAGCGGGCCCACGCCGTCGGCCGAAGCGGTCAGCGCCACCAGTCCGTCCGCCGCCGCGCGCCAGGACGAGCGGTTGTCCAGGTCGACGGTGGCCTCCAGCAACAGCTGCTCGGCCTCGGGGTACCACGGCGACCAGCGTGCGAGCAGGCCCATCGCGGCGTCGGCGGTCTCCACGTCGCTGCTGCCCGACACCTGGCCCACCAGCCGGGCGTAGGGGGACCGGTCGTCGGCCCGCAGCTCGTACGGACGGGTGCGCAGGACTGCGGCCTGGGTGACGGGCAGACCGTCGGCGGCGCGTTCCAGCAGGTGCCAGGCCGCGGGTGAGCGCAGCAGCTCGGCGGCAACGGGGACACAGGCCGCCTGCACGTCGGGGTGCTGTCCGGGTAGGTCGAATGCCTCGGCGAGAATCGCGGCGGCGGTGTTGACGGGCAGCCGGGAGGCGGCCAGACGAACGAGTTCCTTGCGACTGGTGACCTTGGCCGCCGGGGCGGGCGCGCCGTCGTCTGCGGGGAGCAGCGCGGCGCGCAGGAGCGCCTGCAGTTGGGACGGGGCGACGAACCTGGCCGCCCGGGTGGCCGCGTAGAGCGCGACCCTCGCCCTGTCGTCCGCGGCGTGGGCGAGCAGGAGGGGTAGTGCCGCGGCGGGACGGTCCGTCCACACCAGTGCTCCGAGGGCGGCTTCGGCGAGGACCGTGTCCGGGGAGTCGATGTACCGGCGGGCGGTCTGGAAACCCAGTTCGGGGATGGAGGCCGAGATGCGGATGTGTCCGGCCCGCACGTGCTTGGGCAGCGAGGCGTCGCCCGCCGCCCTGGTCAGCAAGCTGGCGGCGGCGGCCTGCTGGCGGGGCAGCCAGGTGCCGATGCGGTCGACGGGCGGCAGCCAGCGGGCGCCCTGCGCCAGGAACCGCCCGTAGGGTGGCGTGTCAGCGAGGACGAGGTGCAGGAGGTCCGTGCGGCGATGTGTCAGAACTCGTAGCACCGGGTGCAGTACGACAGCCGACCGTTCGAGTTCCAGCACCTGAACGGCCCGTTCGTCTCGGGTCGAGGGATCGTCGAGCCACAGGTCCACGGCCCGGCTCATGGTCGCGTTGTCGCCGAACTGGATGGCCTGCCAGAGGAGTTCCTGCAGTTCACGCATGTGGTGGGCGCGGCGGCCGAGGGCGCGGGTCAGGGCGAAGGTCAGTGAGTGGTCGACCTTGTCCGCGCCGGCTTCGAGCCATGGCCGGAGAGCCTCGAAGACCTGGAACTCCTGTCCGCGGCGCAGGCAGGTGTCGAGGCGGCCGAGGTTGGCGCCGCCGGTGTGCCCGGAGAGTCGCTGCAGCGTGTCCAACGCCCAGCCCACCAGGGTCTGTTCGCCGCCCACCGCGTGTTCCCGCAGCAGCGCGAGTGCCAGCGAGGAGAGGGCTTGCCGAGTTCGTCCGGAGCTGTCGCGCGCCTCGATGGCATCGGTCGTGATGCGGTCGAGCAAGGTGGCGTCCGCTCCGGTGAAAAGCCCGGGCGAGGTCTGTGCGAGGGCGGCGAGCGCGGATGACCGGACCGGCTCCTGCTCGTTGCGGAGCCGTTGCAGGACGTCGAGCAGTTCGGCGACGGCGGGGGCCTGGCCGGACCTGGCAGCGTTGCGGACCAGCAGCGGGTACGCCAGCGCCCGGTCCTCCGCTGCCGGGCGGCGGGTGGCGGCGAGCAGCTGCGGCTGGGCCTCGGCGACCGGGAGGTGGGCGACGGCGGCCAGCACGGTGTCCCAGCGCGCGCCGCGTTCGGCGGCCTGCGCGGCCATCCGACGCGCCTCGGCGTGCGCGCGGCGGCGAGGCAGTGCCTCGAGGAGGCTGCTGGCCAGGCTGCTGCGGCTGAGGTCCTGGCCGGCGGTGGCGGCATCGTAGAACGCATCGCGCCGGGACGGCGGCAGCGTGCGGAGCAGCAGCGCGAGGGAGTCCGGGTCGTGGCTCCAGGCCCGGCCGAGGTCCGTCAACTCCGGCGGCCCGATTTGGGCGACACGGCTCAGGGCCGTACGGGACACCAAGTCGCGCGGGGGACCGACGAGGCGTTCCGGTGCCGTGATCAGACGGATCGTGCGTCCCGGCGCGGCCTTGAGCAGGACACCCAGGCCGGCGCGTACGGGTCCGGGAAGCTGTGCCGGGCAGTGCAGTTCCAGCAGGTCGAGGACGCGCAGCGGCCGGGCTTCGACTGTTGCCTCGAAGACGTCCGCGTTGCGGTACCACCAGGGCGTGCGCGACTGCTCGGGCAGCTCGGCGAGCTGGCGCGCGACCTCGTCGAGCACCAGGTCCGGGTAGCGGCGGCCGAGGGCGTGCCAGCGGGTCACGGCCAGGAAGAGCCCGGGCAGCAGCCGTTCCACGGCCTCGGGTCCGCACCCCGGCAGCAGCCGTGCGGCCTCCTCGTCGCCCCACAACTCCTGTACGGACAGGATCAGCCGCTCTGCGAGGGCGGTGCGCCGGCTGGCGACGACGACGGTGGCGAGCTGCCGCCGCACGGCCGCCGGTGCGTCGTCCATCGCCCGTTCGAGGGCGGTGTCGCTGATGGGCAGCCGGAGCGAGGACTTCAGCGCATGTCCGCGGACGGTGCCGTCGGGGTCCGCGAGCCGCGCCTCCAGGAAGGCGACGTCCCCTCCGACGGCTGCGGCGAGGACGGCGAGCCTGCGTCCGTGCGGTCCGCGCGTGTCCAACTCGTCGAGCAGCGACCGGAGACGACCCGCGCCGCGGCCGTCGCCGTTGCGGACCTGGCTCTGCGTCCACGTGGCGAGCGCGCGCATCCGGGCGGGGTATGCGAGCGGGTCGAGAGCGGCGTAGAGGTGGTCGACGGCTGTGCGGGGGTCTTGGGGCTCGATGGGCATATCAGCCATTCTGGTGCCACCGGGCCCTCTGCCCGTACAGGTTTTCGCGCGACCCCCACCACCGCTCGACCGCTCGGCGGAGCACGGGCGGTCAGTCGCCCGGACCGGCGTCGGCGTTCGGTCCGCCTCGGGCGGCTGACACGGGTCGACGCGTGTCAGCCGCCCCCTGTTGTCCGTTGACGGAGTGGAGGAGTCAGGGTTGCTGCGTGTCGCTCGCGGGCCCTCTGGGGGCAGCTCCGCATCGCGCGGTCGGACGAGTAGGAGTCCGCCGTCGACCGCGGCAGCACGCATCACCGGAACCGGAAGCCGGCCGATCCGCTCCAGGGCAGCTGAGGCGAGTGCTTCCTCGGGTCGGGTTCCGGCCCCTCGGCAGCTCCGTGGCCCAGCAGTTGCTCTGCACCGGTACCTCCACCCAGCGAGGACACCGTGGGCCTCCACCGCCGTTGCGGTTGCCCGAGTCGACCCGAACGAGCCGTCGGCCTCTGTGCCGATCTCGGTGTGATCCGGGCCGGCCGGCACTCACTCCTTGACCGCACCCGAGTTGGCGCCGCTCACGAAGTAGCGCTGGAAGCAGAAGAACAGCGCGGCCACCGGAAGGGTGGAGAGCAGGGCCGCCGCCAGCTTCAGCGGATACTGCGTTCCGCCACCGAGTCCGCCCGAGACGAAGCGGGCCAGACCCGTGGTGAGCGTCTCGTACTGGCCGGACTGCGTGCTGACGAGGAAATGCGTGAACTCGTTCCACGACCCCTGGAACGACAGGATCGTCAGGGTGATCAACGCCGGTCTGGCCATCGGCAGGACGACGGACCAGAAGATCCGGAACACACCCGCCCCGTCCACCCGCGCGGCCTCCTCGACCTCGCGCGGCACCGATTCGAAGAACTGCTTCATGATGAAGATGCCCGCCGCGTCCACCAGCAACGGCACGACCATGCCGGAGTACGTGTCGAAGAGCCCGAAGGTGTTGAGCACCAGGAACTTCGGGATGAGCAGGGCCACTCCGGGCACCGCCATCACTGCGAGCACAAAGCCGAACAGTACCGAGCGGCCCCGGAAACGCAGCCGCGCCAGCGCGTAGCCCGCCATGGAGTCGAACAGCACCCGGCCCGCGGTCACCAGCACCGCCACCAGTGCCGAGTTGCCGAGCCAGCGCAGGAAGGGCACCCCTTCAGCGGCCTGGCTCAGCCCGAGCAGCCGCTGGTAAGCGGCTGTGGTCGGAGTGGTGGGCAGCAGGGCCAGCGGATGCGCGGCAGCGTCCGGGTCCGTCTTGAATCCGGTCACCAGCTGGAGGGCGAACGGCAGCAGATAGAGCAGACCCAGTCCCAGCACCACGGCGTATCCCACGAGCCGCCACCGCAAGGGGAAACGACTCAGAACAGGGCGTCCGCGGTCGCGCGGGTCGCGACGGTGGGGGGAGCGCTGAGGCCGGTCCCGTATGGCCGTTCCGGCGGCGGTCATCGGTTCCTCCCGGTGCTTGCGCCGCGCTCCCGCAGCGCCCAGCGCTGGAACGCGGTCAGGATGAGGATCAGGGCGAGCAGGACGAACGCGATCGCGGAGCCCTGCCCGAAGTCCGCGTTGTCGAAGCCCGCGGAGTACGACAGGAAGGCGGGTGTGAGCGTCGTATTGCCCGGAGCGCCCTGACCCATCACATACACCTGATCGAAGACCTGCCAGGTGGAGATCAGCCCCAGGGTCAGGACCAGGAACAGCACGGGGCGCAACGCCGGCAACGTCACATGCCAGAGCATCTGGCGGCGGTTGACCCCTTCCATGGCGGCCGACTCCTCCAGCTCCCGCGGAATGTTCTGGAGTGCCGCGAGGAAGATCAGCATGAACGTGCCGGAGGTGGTCCACACGGCGAGCAGGATGAGCGTGCACATCGCGACCGAGGGGCCCGAGAGCCACTCGAACCACGACAGTCCCAGGGCGGAGTGATCGGCCAGCATTCCGGTGGGCCGCTCGGGATCGACGATTCCCAGGCCGCCCAGGATCAGCGAGAGCACCCCGCGGGGGTCGGCGAACCAGTTCGGCCCCTTGATTCCGATCCAGGACAGCATGGTGTTGACGGACCCGCTGCCCTGGAAGAGAAAGAGGAAGACCGTTGAGACGGCGATGGAGCTGGTGACGGACGGGAAGAAGAACGTCGTGCGGAGGGCGCCACGCCCCCGGAGCAGCTTCTGGTTGACGACCAGGGCCAGACCCAGTGCCAGCACGGTCTGCAGGGGGACGGTCAGCAGTACGTAATAGGCGTTGTTACGCAGGGAGGTCGCGAAGAGTGTGCGGTCGAGTCCGTCCTGCGTGAGCAGCGCCCGGTAGTTGTCCAGGCCGACGAAATCGGCCTGGCCGGAGAACGGGTCGGACTGTCCGTCCCAGTGCAGCAGGCTCACCCACAGAGCCATCAGGATGGGAAGCACCATGAACAGGCCGAGGACGAGCACCATGGGGCTGACGAACAGCCAGCCCCAGGTGCCCTCCCCGCGAAGGCCCGCGCGCCGGGCGCGAACCTTCGCGGTCGTACCGGCTCTGCCGGGGGCGCTGTCAGGTGCGCCGGGGGAGCCGGTGGTGCGGGGGATACTGCCGGCGCGCATCGTGCGGATGGGCATGGGGCTCAGTTGCCCTTCGCGATCGCCTGTTCGCCGTTGCGCTGAAGGTCGGCGAGGATCTTCTTCGGGTCGGCGGTGCGCAGCGACTGCAGATCGGTGTTGAACTGGCTCAGGACCTTGTCGAAGCCGGCGATCGTCACCGGGCCCTGCGCGTAGGCGTTGCCCTCCACCCAGGCCTTGGCGGCCGGCTTCTTCTCGGCGTAGGTCTTGAGCGCGCTCGTCCGCGACGGCATGACACCGAACGCGTCGGCGAAGTCGAGCTGTTGCTGCGCGGAGGTCAGGTACTTCACGAGGTCGACTCCCGCCGCCCGGTGCGCGCTGTCGGCGGCGACTCCCCAGCAGTTGCTGAAGGCGAGGGTGCCTTTCCCGGCGGGTCCCTCGGGCAGCGGCGCGACGGTGTACTTCACATCGGGGTAGTCGAGCTTCATGCCGCCCTCGAGCCAGTTGCCCTCGATGGTCATGGCGGCCTTGCCCTTGCCCAGTGCCTCACCGCCCCAGCTGGTGTCCACCTGCTTGGCGAACTTCATCGAGCCGGACTTGAGCAGGGACTGGACGAAGTCGAGCCCCTTGGCGTTCTCCGGGGTGCTCGCGGTCATCTTCTTCTGGTTCGGGTCGGTGAGCCAGCCGCCCGCCTGCTTCATGAAGACTCCGAGCCGCTGGTACTCGTCGCTGGTGACCAGGCCGGTGACGCCGTTGCCGGTGAGCTTGTCCGCGACGGTCCTCAGCTCCTCCCAGCTCTTCGGATAGTCCTTTTCCGTCAGCCCGGCCTTCTTCCACAGGTCGGTGTTGATGGCGAGAGCGAGGGTGGAGGAGTCCTTCGGTAGACAGACCAGTTTCCCGTCGTACGAGAACGAGCCGCGCAGCTGCTCGGAGAAGTCGCCGGCGTCGGATATCCGGTCCCCGTACGGGTACAGCGAGCCGCCCTTCGCGTAGTTCGCGAACTGGTCGGAGTTGACGTAGAAGACGTCCGGCGGCTTGTGCCCGGCGAAGGACTGAGCGAGCTGCTGGTTCATGTCCTTCGCAACCTCGACCGAGACCGAGTTGCCCGACTTCTTCGCATACGCGGCAGCGGCGGTCTTGACTGCCTGGGTCTCGGCGTCCCCCGAGGTGGCGATCAGTACCGTCAGTTTCTGCTTGCCGGCCTTGTCCTGCGCCGGCTCCTTGTCGCTGCCGAAGCTGGATGAGCAGCCGGTGGCGGCCAGGAGCGCCGCGCAGGTGGCGAGAGCGGCGACGGCCGTACGGGTTGCCATGAATTCCTCCAGGTGGGATGAGGGTTGCGGCTCAGCTGCCCGGAAAGGGCGTGCTGTGAATAGGGGCCCGTCAACAGGCGCGGGAGTGGTTCAGTCGTCCGACGCGGATGTGCTGTTCCGCACGACGAGGGACGGTTCGAGCAGGACACGCTCGGGGGGAGCGCCGAGTTCCGACATCCGGGCCAGCAGAAGCCGGACGCATTCGCGGCCGACGGCCTCCAGCGGCTGGGCGACGGTGGACAGTCCGGGGGAGAGGAGGGCCGCCGTGGGGGAGTCGTCGAAGCCGACGACCGCGACATCCTTGCCCGGCACGGCCCGTCGCTCGCGCAAGGCGTGGTAGCAGCCCAGTGCGAGCATGTCGCTGGCGGTGATCACGGCCGTCACGCCCGCGTCGAGCAGTGGTCCGACAGCGGCCTGCGCCGAGGCGATGTCATCGATGCTCTGCGCCCGCTTACCACGCACCGGCAGGCCGTGCCGTTGCATGGCGCGCTGCCAGCCCATGGCACGGTCGTCACCGACCCCGGAGCCGCGCGGCCAGCCGAGGAACGCGATCCTGCGATGCCCCAGAGCCACCAGATGCTCGACCGCGGCGTCCGTGCCCGAGGCGCCGTCGACATCCACCCAGTCGCCGATCTGCCGGCCGGACCACATCCGGCCGAAGCCCACGAACGGGACACCGCGCTTTTCCAGCCAGGCCTGGCGCTGGTCGCCCCGATCGGTGCCGCTCAGCACGAAACCGTCCACGCTGTGCAGGTCGAGGAGCTCCTCGTATCCGTCGAGACCGGCGCTGCCGGGGGGTGAGGCGAAGAGCAGGATCCGATAACCGGCCTCGTCGGCGGTCTGGGACAGGGCGTGCAGAAACCGGTCCATGACCGGGGCCGAGGTGCCAGGGGCGGTGGGACGGATTCCGTACCCGATGAGTTTGCTCGATCGGGTACGCAGGGTCTGAGCCGCTCGGTGCGGCCGATAGCCCAGCTCGTCGATGGTGCGGCGGACCCGCTCCAGGGTTTCCGGACGCAGCAACTCGGGCGAGTTGAGCGCGTTCGACACCGTCTGCGGAGAGACTCCGGCCCGCCGTGCGACCGTGGCCAGCGTAACTGAACCAGTCTTGGGTCCGGGGGAGTTGGGCGAGCGGGGCATCAGTGTCTCCGGAACTGGTCGTACGAGCGGGCGAGTTCATTGGAGCGTTCCAAAACCGTTGTCAACGCACTGAAGTCGTCGTTAGGGTTCTTGGAACGCTCCAATGCCTGAGAGGTTCTGCTCTGTTGGACACCACTGTCAAGACCCACGACATGACGAACTCCGACACGGGGGCCGGCCCGGCGGCCGAAGGCCTCCAGCCGTTCCTGCATGACGCCTGTGTGACGCTGTACGCCCCGAGCTTCGCGATCTCCCACGCGGACGGACAGATCGGCGGTGCCGCCGACGGCTTCTACCACGGCGACAGCAGAGCCCTTGCCCGGCTGACCGTCGCGGCCGACGGAGTCGCGATCGCCCCTGTCCGAGGAGCCTTCCGGGGAGCTGACCGGGCAGCCTTTCGCAGCGTGCTGCGCGGCCTGGGCGAGGAGACACCGGATCCGGCCGTCACCCTGCACCGGCGCCGCCACGTCACCCCCGGGCATCTGGAGGAGACCCTCGAAGTCGCCAACGCCGGGCGGCAACATGTCCATGTCCGGCTGATCGTCACCGCCGGGACGGACCTCGCCCCGATCGAGCGCGTCAAGTCCGGACACGTCGAGAGCCCGGTCATCGCCAACGTCACGGAGGGCGGACTCGGTTGGTCCAGGGACACCTTCGCGGTACGACTCACCAGCTACCCGCGGCCTGCCGCCGTCGACCCGGCCGCCGGAACGCTGGCCTACGACATCGAACTCGCTCCCGGCTCGGCATGGACCGCTGAACTGCACTGCGACGCGGTTCATGAGGACGGCGACCAGTTCCCCGCGCCCCCGGCCGACAGCCTGCCCTGGCGCACACCGGTCCTGCGCAGCGCCGACCGGCGCTTCGACCACTGGCTGAGTCAGTCGGCCGCCGACCTCGACCGGCTGCGGCTGACCGACCCGGTCGATCCCGCCGACCAGTTCCTGGCCGCCGGGGCCCCGTGGTTCCTCACCCTCTTCGGCCGCGACGCCCTGTGGGCGGCCCGCATGCTGCTGCCGCTGGGCACCGGTCTCGCCGCCGGTACGCTGCGCACACTTGGCCGTCGGCAGGGCACGAAGTCCGACCGGCACACAGAGGAGCAACCCGGCAAGATCCTGCACGAAGTACGCCGCGCCACCCAGAACTTCAACGACAACTTCTCCCTGCCCCCCTGCTACTACGGCACGGTCGACGCCACCCCGCTCTGGATCACCCTGCTGCACGACTCCTGGCGCTGGGGCCTCGCGCCCGAGCAGGTCGAACAGCTCCTTCCGCACGCGGAGTCCGCACTCGCCTGGATGCGCGACCACGGTGACGCGGACGGGGACGGCTTTCTGAAGTACATCGACCACACCGGTCGCGGCCTGGCCAACCAGGGCTGGAAGGACTCCGGCGACTCCATCCAGTACCGCGACGGTCGCCTCGCCACCTCCCCCATCGCGCTGTGCGAGGTCCAGGCGTACGCCTACGAGGCGGCCCGCGGCGGCGCGGACCTGCTGCGCGCCTTCGGCCGCCCCGGCGCAGACCAGTGGGAGGAGTGGGCCGAGCGGTTGCGTGACCGTTTCCGCAGGCACTTCTGGGTGGAGGACGAGCGCGGACCGTACCCGGCCGTGGCGCTCGACGGGGAGAAGAAGCCAGTGGACTCGGTCACCTCGGGCTTCGGTCACCTGCTGGGCACGGGCCTGCTCGACCACGAGGAGAGCGCCCTGCTGGCCGCCAGGCTCAGCGCTCCCGACCTCGACTCCGGCCATGGTCTGCGGACCCTGAGCAGCAACTCCGTGTCCTACAACCCGTACGGCTATCACATCGGTTCCATCTGGCCGCACGACACAGCGATCGCGGTGCACGGCCTGGTCAGGGCCGGCTTCCCGGACGCAGCCGCGTCCCTGTCCGAGGGACTGCTGACCGCATCGGCGGCCTTCGACGCACGGCTTCCCGAACTGTTCGCCGGTCATGGAGTGGCGACCGACACCCGGCCCTCGCCCTATCCGGCGTCCTGCCGCCCGCAGGCCTGGGCGGCGGCCTCGTCCGTCATGATCCTCCAGTCGGTGCTGGGTCTCTCCGCCGATGTCCCCGGAGGAATACTCACGGTCGCGCCCGGCTTCGCGGAGGCCTACCGGCCGCTGAAGGTCGAGGGGCTCGCTGTCGCGGACGGGCGGCTGGACATCTCCGTCGACGTCGACGGCACGGCACACATCGAGGCCCCGAAGGGCCTGGTGGTCAGGAGGCAGCACACGACACCCCGTTGACCCGGAGCGGCTGTACCCGATCCGAGGCAGGGTCCCGTGGGCCGGGGTCAGGTCCGGTCTCGGGTCAGAGCGTCTCTAGAACTCTGTGTGTGCCTGTGAGATTCAGGCTTTTCGGGCGCGGCGTGGCCGTGTGCGGTTGCCGTCCGGTGGTCCGATCCTTGGGGTGAGGGGGTGGACTGCGGTGGCGTGCAGGTGGTGGAAGCCGGTCCGCTCGGCGGCGCGGGTGCGTCGTCGACAGGTTCTGCGTGAGAGCCGCCTGCGTCCGGGTAGAGGGTCTTCTTCCGGCCGGACGCGGGCGGGTACTCCATGACCTGGCACCGGCCCGGTGGGGGTGGGTGTCTGGGTGTCATGCCCCGCCGGACGCTGGACCATCCCGGTGGGGGTGGTGGCGGGGACCGTACGCGCGTCGGGCATACGGCGGGAAGTCTTCGGGCCCGGGGCCTGCCCTTGGGCGGCGTGCCGGGTGTCTCGGCCACCAGGGCCGGTGGGCCTGCTGGGGGTGGGGCGGCCCTTGCCCGGGGTGGTGTTGGTTTCGCGTAGCCGGGGTGGGGCCTGCTCCGCTTGGTGTTGGCGGCGCATGCGGTGGGTGGTCTTCTTCGGGCGGCGGACCGGGGTCACGGTGCCGTCGACGGTGGTGCGGATGGTGCGGGTGTGGGTGGTGGGGTCGGTGGTGGTGTGGGTCTGGGCGAGCAGGCCGCGGGAGACGATCCGGCGGGCGGCGGCATGGTCGCGGTCCATGGACAGCCCGCACCGGGTGCAGTGCGCCCATTTCCAGCCGCGTTCGGCCAGCCGGTCGGGGGCGGGGTGGTGGGTGAGGGTGGCCAGGCAGCCGGGGCACAGCTTGGAGGTGCCGCGGGCCGGGACGGTGACCACCGCGATGCCCGCCTTCGCGGCCAGGTGCCGCATCGCCTGGGCCACGGTGCCGCGCACCTGCCCGGACAGGCGGGCATTGCCGCGCCGGTGGCCTCGGGCTTCGAGGGTGGCGAGGTCTTCGAGGTAGACGACGCTCGCGCCGAGCGCTACGGCCTGGTCGACGGCCCAGCGGGCCGCCGACCAGGCCAGCGCGTCGTTCAAGTGCCGGATCCGGGCACACACCCGCCCGTGCTCGACCTCCAGCACCCGGGCCCGATCGAGGTGCTCACCCCAGGCCAGGTGCGGGGAGCCCAGCCCGTCCGCGAGGGCCCGCTGGTGATCGCGTTTGGCCGCGAGGTGCTCACGCACACCGCGCAACCGGTGCAGGGCGGCACTGACCGTCGTGGCGTCGAAGATCAGCGGACGCCCGTCGGTGAGAACCCGCCGGGTCTGTCCTTTGCCGGTCAGGCGGCCGAGCGTGCCGGTGAGCAGGGTGCCCACACCCCAGTCGAAGCCGAGTGCCACGGTATGCCCGCTCGCCTTGGTGGCCGGGGCGGGCCGGGAGTGCGGCAGGTCCACCGCGATCCTTCCGGCCCGGGTGGGGCGCAGGGTGGGGGTGTGCAGCACCGAGTCCACCCCGATGGTGCCCGGGAGCCGGATGTCGATCACGTGCCAGGCCCAGTCACGGCCCGAGGTGGGAGCCGCACACAGCGGAAGCTTGAGACGCAAACGGGCGGTGGTCTCGTCCACCCTGGCCAGGGTGACCTGCTGGCGGTCCATCGCGGCAAGCAGCACCAACTCGCCGACCTGCGGTGGTCCCTCCAGTACGCACAACCCGGTAGGCAGCTTCCCGTGCTCGGCCGCATACGCACGGATCTGGCGGGTGCGGTTACGGATTTCGGCACCCGCCACCCCGGCGGGCAGCAGCTTGCGCAGCGCGGCCCACTCCGCCTCGGTACGCCGACGGGGATCACCGGGCCAGGTGGCCAGGATCGCGGTCACGATGGTGCGCCGGCGCAGGGCCAGGCGCAGAGTCCTGGCCGCGTACTCCTCGGCGCCGCGGCGCACCCGGTCCGACACATACACCCCGGCCGGGGGCGTGACGTCCTGCCGCCAGTTCAGGCGGCGCATCGCCATCCACCCCTTGGACGGCAGGTCCTCGCCCCGCTCGTCCACCCCGGCAGCCAGCACGTCCAGCGAGTCCTCGTCCCACCGCGAAGCCACCAGAGCACCGGTCAGCGACTGACTCAACCGGGCCAGAAAACCCCACTCGTTCGAACAGCAAGCCCTGCCCGACCCGCTTACCACTGCCCTCCAGGACACCACGGAAGGCCGTACACGAAGCCGTCGCCATCAACCTAGCCACGACGTTCACCCGCAACTTCGGCTTCGGCTTCGGCTTTGGCTTCGGGGGCAGGGTGCTCCACGCGGCCCTCGGCCTCGGCCAGAAGCCGCCGACGCGCCGCGCGTGAGCGCATCCCGTACATACGGCCGGCGAAGGTGGCTACCAACGACATGAAGTCGTCCAGCAGCTCCTCCATCCCCCCGGCCGCCCCCTTGGCATGCAACACCTCGACGGTGACGTGGTGATGGGCCAGAACCTGTGTCAACCAGCCCGCACCGAAACGGGCCAGCCGGTCGCCGTGCGTGACCCGCACATGAGTGAACTCACCCGCCGCGGCCCGCTTCAACAGCCGGTCAAGCCCCGGCCGCGACTCCCGCAGTCCCGAGGCCCGGTCCTTGAAGACCGCGACCACCACCCCTGAAGCCGAGGCCCGCAGCTCGGCCTCCTGCGCGGCCAGCGACGACTCCTGCCCGCTGGTGCCCGAGACCCGCACATAAAGCGCCTCGCGCCGCTCAGGCGCATCCGGGGCGCCAGTCAGGGAATCCAACGCCGAGCTGGAGAACCGCCGTTCACGACCCACCCACACCACCGGAACCTTGCCCTCGTTCGCCCACAACCGCAGCGTCCCCGGATGTACACCCACCCTCCGCGCAGCCACCGCCAACCGAAGAAGTTCCATGGCGAGAAACCTACGACCCCGCTCCCACCCACCTCCTCAAAACGGCACGAACATCACACCGTCGCGGGAAGCGGAGCGAAATTGCCTACAGATCCACACGCACTTTGGTAAGTAGCATCCATGAGGCTCACTAAGCGAAACCCTCAACAGTTGAAGACCCTGTCGGGTGACCTCTGATCGGGCGGCCACGCCCTGGCACGCACGCTTCCCGCATTGCCGAAATGTCCTAGTAGCTCCTTCCCCAGGCTCTCAGCTTCGTTCGAGCAGGGGAGACCCCATCCGAGGACATCCCGCCTTGGAATCGCACGCACCAGACCGCGTCCGCTATCCGATCGAAGGTCACCCGACAGGCTCTCAGGCGGCCGAGGCCGTGACGAGGGCCGCGGCCGGCACCCGGAGCACCGTCCGGCGACGGTCCAGGGCGTGGCACATGCGCGCTGGACGCGCGGGCCCTCCCTGGCGCTGTGGCAACGCACGAACCCCGGCTCATGCACCACACTCTCGTGGCGACACCCGTCCAGCACTGTGGGCCGCTTCGCCGTCGCCGGCCATGGGCCCTGCCTTGCCGCGCACCCGGTGGGGGCTGCGTCAGCCGCCGGCGCCGAGCGTGAGCGTAGGCCGTTCCAGTTCGAACCAGACGGTCAGGTCCAGTGTGCGCTCCAGACCGGTGCGGTCCGCGGTGCCGACCTGGCCGGGCTCGGTGGCAATGATCTCCTGCAGCCGACCGCGGTCCAGCAGGTCGAGGGCGGGGCTGTTGCCTGCCGACAGCACGTCGCGGACCTGGTTCTGCAGCTCCACAGCGTAGGCCGGGTCCTGGGTGGAGGGGTACGGGCTCTTGACCCGCTCCAGAACCGAACGCGGCAGCAGGTCCGCGGTGGCCGCCCGCAGCAGACTCTTCTCCCGGCCGTCGAACGTCTTCATCGACCAAGGGGTGTTGAAGACGTACTCGACCAGACGGTGGTCGCAGAACGGAACGCGCACCTCCAGACCGGTGGCCATGCTCAGCCGGTCCTTGCGATCCAGCAGTACCCGCACAAAGCGGGTGAGGTGCAGAAAGCACACCTCCCGCATCCGACGCTCCAGCGGATCGCGTTCCCCGTCCAGGCGCGGCACCTGCGCCATGGCCTCTTCGTAGCGCTGGGCCACGTAGCCTTCCAGGTCCAAACGTTCGCGCAGCCCGGGCTCGAGCACCGAACTGCCGCCGCGGCCGTGCTGGCGCTCCAGGGCCGCCAGCCAGGGGAAAGTGCCGGCATCTCGTGCGGCAGGATCGTGGAACCATGCGTAGCCGCCGAAGACCTCGTCCGCGGACTCACCGGACAGTGCCACCGTGGAGTGCTCGCGGATCGCCCGGAACAGCAGGAGCAGCGACTGGTCCATGTCGCCCAGCCCCAGGGGCAGGTCCCGCGACCGCACGGCTGCGGCGCGCACGCTCGGATCCGCCAGCCCCTCGGGGGCGAGGACGATGTCCTGGTGGTCGGTTCCGACGTGCCTGGAGACGTCGTGCACATAGGGGGTGTCCGGGGTGGCCCGCAGATCGTCGGGGACGAAGTTCTCGCTCTGGCCGACGAAGTCGACGGCGAAGCTGCGCACGGTCTCCTTGCCGCGTAGCTGTTCGGCTGCCAGCGCGGTGACCGCGCTGGAGTCGAGCCCGCCCGACAGCAGGATGCACCGCGGCACGTCGGAGACCAGCTGGCGGCGGACGATGTCGTCGAGCAGCTCGCGTACCCGCGCGACGGTGTCGTCGCGGCTGTCGGTGTGTGCGACAGAGCGCAGCTGCCAGTAGGGGTGGGTGCGCAGGCCGGAGCGGTCGACGGTCACCAGCGTGCCCGGTTCCACTTCCCGCATCCCTCTCCAGATCGCGTGACCTGGGGTCTTGGCCATCGAGAACAGCTCGCGCAAACCCTCCAGATCCACCTCGCGGGGCACCATCGGGTTCGCCAGGATGGCCTTCGGCTCGGAGCCGAACAGCACGCCGTCGTCGGTGGGGAAGTAGTACAGCGGCTTGATGCCCATCCGGTCGCGCATCAGGTGCAGCCGCTCGGTGCGGCCGTCCCAGATCGCGAACGCGAACATGCCGTTCAGTCGCTCGGGGAGGTCGACGTCCCATTCCAGGTAGCCGCGCAGTACGACCTCGGTGTCGCTGTCGGTGCGGAAACGCCGGCCGTTTCGACGCAGTTCGTCGCGCAGTTCCCTGTAGTTGTAGGCCTCTCCCGAGTAGAGCAGCACGACATCGCCGTCCGGCGTGCGCTCCGTCATCGGCTGGACACCGCCGGGCAGGTCGATGATGGCGAGTCGGCGATGACCCAGCGCCGCGTGTCTGTCGAGCCACAGGCCGTGTGCATCCGGTCCGCGGCAGGCCATCGTCACGTTCATGGCTTCGGCGGTGGAGCGTTCCTGTCGCAGGTCGCGCCGGTAGGACACCCAGCCGGAGATTCCGCACATGGGGTGGCCCTCCTTGTCGTGGAGAAAGCATCCAGGGGATGCGCACCTTGCCGACTATAGGGATTAAGCAGACATAACGGGTGGCTGATGTCGGCCTCTCCGCGGCCGTGTCGAACCGCTCGCAGGCCACACGGAACAGCCTCAGGGCACGCTGTGCCCACGGACTTGTACGCCTGGGCGTGGTCAGGTACTGGGCAAGAGTCACCACAGCGAAGCAGGGCTACCGTCGGCGGCGGAAGCGGGTCGATTCCGCTCCGGCCGGTGGAATTGCCACCGATATCATGCCCGGCATGATCAACTCATACGCGAGCCTTGACGATGCTGGGGTTGCGATAGCTGCGGCACATGCCGGCGCCGACGTGGTGCGCACCATGTACGGCCAGCGGCTCACCCGCATCGACAAGGGAGCCGGGGACTTCGCCACCGCCGCCGATCTCGAGGCCGAGAGGACGATCCTCGGCGTCATCCGTGCCGCTCGGCCCGAGGATGCCGTGCTCGGCGAGGAGGGCGGGCAGCAGGGTACCGCCGACGCTGTGCGCCAGTGGCTGGTGGACCCCTTGTGCGGCACGCTGAACTACGCCGTCGGTAACATGCTGGTGGCCGTCAACGTGGCGCTGCGCGACGGGGCGGCAGCGGTGGCCGACCCGTTCAGCGGCGAGGTCTTCTTCACCGACGGTGAGACCGCCCGGGTACGGCACAACGGGGCCGATGCGCAGCTGGTGCCCACGTCCGCCACCCAACTGGTGGACGTCAACCTGGATCCGCCGTTCCCGAACGCACCTGGCTTCCGGGCCGTGGACCTGTTGGCCCACCCGGGGTTCATCGAGCGGTTCCGGCCGCGGGTCGTGTCCACGACGCTGGCGCTGGCCTGGGTCGCTGCCGGCAAGCGTGCCGCGTACGTCACCGATGGCGGCGACCTGTCCGAGAGCGTGCATTTCGCCGCCGGCATCGCTCTGTGCCGGGCCGCCGGCTGCGTCGTCACCGGGATCGACGGCGCCCGGATCGGGCAGGGAGGCCGCGGACTTGTGGTGGCGGCCGACGCCGAAACCCACGGGCTGCTGATGTCGGTGATCCGCGACCGAAGCGATAACCGCACCTGAACGGTCGCCCTCGCGCCGGCCTCAACAAAACCGCGCTCCGCAGGGGTGGGGGCCGGGGTGAGCAGCTGCGGCCCACGCCTGCGCTGCGCGTAGGGAGACGCAAGGAGCGTCATCGGGCCGCACCGCCCGCTCGTCGGCGCCCGCCGGCGGGCACGGTGCAGGACGGCGACCGGCACCTGCCGAGGGAAACGTCGATGTGGTGCTGAGGCAGCCCCTTGACGGGCACACAAACGCCCCAGGGTTCGTCCTGGACCCGGCGAAGAACCTCCTGGCGGTCAACGCCCTGGTCGACGCGCTGTTCTCCCCCCTCGAGACGGCCCGGGGCCGGTTCCGGGCCGCCGAGTGGTGCTCGCTCAGGCGGCGTATCGCTCCACGGGAATCCACAACTCCGCGTCCGCCTGCGCCCCGTCCTGCGTCGGGCGGACGCGCAGGATCTCGGGCCCCTGCCTGCTCCGGTACGGATTCGACGGGAACCACTGCGTGAACACATCCCGCCACAGGTACTGCAGCGCCCGCGGGAACGGGCCGGAGTTCTCGAAGACGGCCCACATCCCTGCCGGAACAGCAAGCACGTCCATATCCTCAGGCGCTTCAGCGTGCGTCACCACGCCGTGGTAGTAGTCGAGTTCACTCCCCTCGGCCCGGCTCGGATCGAGCTGGTCGCTCGCCCCGACGATCCCGTCGGGCTCCTGGTCGGAGAGCGCCGTGATACGCCGTAGCGTCTCGGGACCGATGCCCCGGATGAAGTCGGCGATCGCCGAGTTGACCCCCTCGTGGACGAGCGGGACGCGGGCCTTCTTGCCGACCACACGGAACTCCTCCTTCTCCACGATCCTGTATCGCATGCTGCTGCTCCCTTCAACGATGAGGCGGAAGGACATCCGTGGCTGGGAGTGCAGAGTCGCACCAGCACGCCGGGCCTCGCCCGGACCCACACCGTGTACGGCTCGGAACGCACGCGCAAAGGCTTCTCCCGAGCTGTAGCCGTAGCGCACAGCGACCTCCAGCAGTGTCCGCTCATCGGCGAGCACCTCGGCACCCGCCACGGTCAATCGCCTGCGGCGGATGTACTCCGACAGCGGGATGCCTGCCAACGCGGAGAAGAGTCGGCGGAAGTGGTACTCCGACGTCACTGCGATGTGCGCGAGATCGGCCACGTCGATCGGTTGGTCGAGATGCGACTCGATGTGCTCCATGGCCTGGTTCAGCTGCTCCAGCACCCCCGTCTCCTTCCCTTTCGATCACTCACGTTAGAGAGGCCCACTGTGCCGGACCCGACATCCTGTGCCCGAAGCGGTCGGGTCGACGGTGCACCCGTTCAGCGAGACGGAGAAGCAGGGCGGTCACAGTGTCCAGACGGGCGTGTGAGCTGCTGAAGGTCGCCCGGACCGCTTTCCGCCCCCGCATCGGCAAGCCCGGTCCCCGAGCGGTCCGCGACGCCGAGTTGACGGAACAGAACGCCGACGTTCCCACGGGATTGCGCGGAACCCATGGATCCCCGAGCATCCATGCCATGCTCAAGCGGCAAGGCGCTCGATGCGGCCGCCGCCGCGTCACGCGGCTGATTCCACGGCCCATGAACTCTTCTTGAGTTCGGGCTATTGGGCGATGACGGCGACGCCGGTGCGTCCGCCGTCCACGTCGAGGACGGCACCGTGCACGAAGTTTGCCTCGTCGGAGGCGAGGTAGACCGCTGCGGTGGCGATCGCGTCCGGAAGCCCGAAGCTGCCGGCAGGGGTGCCCTTCATCATGATGTCGCCGGGGTGGACCCCGGTCCCGGCCGGCTCCGGCGTGTGGACCACGCCGGGGGAAATGGCGTTGACGCGGATGCCACGGGGGCCGAACTCGGCAGCCCAGGCACGGGTGAGGGCTTCCATCGCTCCCTTGGAGGAACTGTAGACGGCGCCGATCGGGATACCGAGCCGGGCGATCCACGAGCCCAGGTTGATCACCGCGCCGCCGCCGGCCTCGATCATTGCGGGGACCACCGCGGCGGTCAGGAAGAACGGCGCTTTGACATTGACCGCATAGATCAGGTCGAACGTCTCCTCGTCGGTGTCGGGCGTGGAAGGGCTCGGGTAGATGCCGGCGTTGTTGACCAGGATGTCGATGCGACCACCCAGGGCACGGGCGGCTTCGTCGGCGAGGGCGCGGGAGGCGGGCGCGCTGCCGTCGAGATCCGAGGGCAGGAAGTCCGCCTTGCCGCCTGCGGTGCGGATCGCGGCGACGACTTCTTCGCCGCGCTCCCGGCTGCGGCCGGACACCGCGACGTGTGCTCCTTCAGCGGCGAAGGCCAGGGCGATCGCGCGTCCGATGTTGCTGGTGGCGCCGGTTACCAGGGCGGTCTTGTTCTGCAGACGGTTGCTCATGATGCGATCGACTCCAATTTTCGCAGGGCTTGTGGGGCCGATGGTGACTGGCAAAAAATGGACCTGCAAGTCCAATTTTGCTACGTTGGATTGACTGGTCCGAGGGGAGGAGACGGGATGCGCGGATCGTTGACCGCCAAGGGACAAGCGACGCGTGGCCGGATTGTCCAGGGGGCTGTCGCGGTGCTGCGGGAGAAAGGTGTCGCGGTGGCGACGCTGGACGATGTCCTTGCACGCACTCGTACGAGCAAGAGCCAGCTGTTCCATTACTTTCCCGGCGGCAAGGACGAACTGCTGCTCGCCGTCGCGCAGTTCGAGGCCGACCAGGTACTCGACGACCAGCAACCCCACCTCGGGTGCCTGGACTCGTGGGATGCCTGGTACCGGTGGCGTGACACGGTCATTGCGCGCTACGAAGAACAGGGCGACCAGTGCCCGCTCGGTTCGCTGTTCCTGCAGATCGGCCGCAACACCCCAGGGGCGCGGGCGATCGTGATCGAGTTGCTGCGCCAGTGGCAGGAGCACCTGGCGACGGGGATCCGAGCTATGCAAACCGCAGGACACGTGCCCATCTCGCTCGACGCCGACCGGACCGCAGCGGCGCTGCTGGCGGGAATCCAAGGAGGGGTGTCGATCCTGCTGTCGACCGGTCGATCCAGCCATCTCCATGCGGCGCTCGACGAGGGGATCATGGCGCTGCGCAACGCCGCGTCCGCTGAGATCTGAGCCCACATCTGCGCCCGCCGAGAATGTCGGCCGACGACGTGTACCGCGCTCGGTCGCGGACGTGCGCACACTCGCGGCAACCCGAGTGAACCCTTTCCCCGGATCTCACCGTACCCTCGACCTGGTCGGCGAGAAGTGGACGCTGCTGATCTTGCGTGACGCCTTCAACGGGGTGCGCCGCTTCGATGACTTCCGCCACCATGTGGGGCTCTCGGAGGCGGTCCTGGCCGGCCGACTCCGCAAGCTGGTCGCGGCCGGGATCCTGCATACGGTCCCGTACCAGGAACAGGGCAGCCGTACCAGGCGCGAATATCGCCTGACCCGCAAGGGGCGGGATCTGTGGCCCATTCTCGTGGCGCTCGGGCAGTGGGGCGAGACCTACGTCGCCGACCCCGAGGGGCCGGTGCTGGACATCCGGCACAGCGCATGCGGCGCGCCGGTTCACGTCGTGGTCGAGTGCTCCGGTGAGCATGGTGCGCTCACCCCGGTCGAGGTCACCGTCCTGCCCTGACCTGCGGCCCGGCGTCACACCTGAATGCGGGCGGCGAGCGAGTCGACCTGTTCTGCGGACCGCATCGCTACGACATCCCGTGCCGCCACATCCGGCCTCGGGCGGCGCAGTCCGATCGCCCATACCGTATCTGACGCTATGTCAATTACCTTGCACCAGCCGAAAAAGCCGTGTCCAGGTTCAACGGTCAACCCCCGAAGGCGCGTCGGGATTCCGTACGCAGCCCCTCCCCGTCGCCGTGCCCAGGGGCGGACCGCGGCGTCATGGTCCCGGTGCCCCGCCCGGTGCACGCCGGCTGGGTGATCGACGCCAAAGGGGCGGCAGACAAATGTGTCGCCCCGGCGCGCGGGGGACCGTACCGTCGCCCGAATGAAGCTGCTCTCCGTCAATGTTGGCAAGCCGCGACCCAACCCGTGGAAGCGTCTCAGGGCGACAGGGATCGACAAGCAACCCGTTCATGGTCCCGTCTCGGTCGTCGCCCCCGGCCCGAAGGGCACCGGCGCGGTGGGCCTCGTCGGTGACCGCGTCTACGACGTGAAGCACCACGGTGGTTCCGAGCAGGCCGTCTACGCCTATGCCCGCGAGGACCTCGACGGGTGGCAGACCGAGCTGGGCAGGCCGCTGTCCGGCGGCGTCTTCGGGGACAACCTCACGACACTTGGCCTCGACGTCAACGGCGCCCTGATCGGTGAGCGCTGGCGCATCGGGCCCCAGGTGGTCATGGAGGTGTCGTGCCCACGGATCCCGTGCGCCACGTTCCAAGGCTGGCTGGAGCGCGAGGGCTGGATCAAACGGTTCACGCAGGCCGCACTGCCGGGCGCCTATCTGCGCGTGATCGAGCCGGGAGAAATCCGTGCCGGCGACCCGGTCGAGATCGTGCACCGGCCCGACCACGATGTGAGCGTTGCACTGGTCTTCCGCGCGATGACGCTCGAACCGGAACTGCTGCCGCGGCTGCTGGTCGCCGACGCGTTGCCCGAGGAGAGCAGAGAACTGGCCCGCAGGCGAACGACCACCTAAAGGCCTGTCCCGTAGTCCCTGGCGGAACAGCGCGCGGCGTTGGATGCGGTGCATCGCAAGGTGGCGGAGCGTCCTCATGCTGGGCGTATTCGGGTGTTCCGACAATGCGGCGAGGTGCCGTAGCTGTCGTCGTGCGCCCGCCAAGGATTACGGGACAGCCATTAGCTACTGAACGTGATCGGGTGTTGTCGGGCATGCAGCTCATCGTGCTCCGCATGCCTTGCGCGATGGTGTGGTCGTGTGCCCGGGCGATCGGAATCCGGTTCGTTGCAGGGCGGCGGGACCACTAGGGTCAGGCGGGTGAGTGATCTTCAGCCCGTCGTATGGCTACTTACCGGTATGCCCGGCTCGGGTAAGACCACCTTCGCGAAGGCGTTGGCACGAGGCGGTGTCGTTCGTCTGCCAGTGGATGACCAAATGACAGCCCGGCATGGACGGATCGGTAAGGATCACGCCGAGTACGAACACCTCGCGCTTCAGGCTCCCGTGATCGAGGACGTTCGGCGTCAGCTCGTCGCACTCCTACGGGAAGGCCGTTCGGTAGTGCTGGATCACGGCCTGGGCACCCGCGCGGTCAGGGACGACTACAAGCAGTTGGTCACGGAGTATGGCGCCAAGTGGCGGCTCGTCTACTTCCAGGCTGATCACGATGAGTTGTTGCGGAGACTGGCCAAGCGGAACAACGAACAGGAACATGGCGTGATTTCGCCAGAGACGCTGGCCTGGATCGCCGAGCACTCCGAAGCCCCTGCGAGCGAGGGTGAAGAGCCCCCAGTACTTCCAACCTCAGCCTGACAAGGATTCCGGGCTGAGATGGCTGCCGGTCACGCAGATCCAGGTCCCGGTCGACAGCCGGGCCAGATCAGGTGTCACCGTCGCCCTGCGGCACGCCTTCAACGACCTGCGGCTCCACCGGCTGGAGGCGAACATTCAGCCGGCAAACAAGGCGTCTTTGGCCTTGGTCCAGCGCCTGGGCTTTCGTTACGAAGGTCTGTCGCCCGCCTATCTCTATATCGACGGGGCCTGGCGCGACCACGAACGTTGGTCCATCGCCGCACCGTCTCCATGGACGCCCGATCCTTCCCTTCCCGAGGTCTAGTAGACCGTCGCAGCTAATTTTTGGGATAAAGGTGACGCAGTTTGATGCGTGCGTCGTGGGTGGTGAACTGCCAGTCGACCTGACGTTGGTCGGTGTTGGTGGCGTTCTGCCAGGCTGAGAGTTCGGTGTTGAGGTTGTCGAGGTTGCTGATCCGGCGGTCGAGGCATTGCCGGGTCAGCGCGGAGAGTTCGATCTCGGCGATGTTGAGCCATGACCCGTGTTTGGGTGTGTGGTGGATCTCGAGGCGTTGGGCCAGGGCGAAGGCCTCTTCTGGTTCGAATGCCTCGTACAGTGAGGCGATGCCGTGGGTGTTGAGGTTGTCCATCACCAGCACCACGGCCTCGGCGTCGGGGTAGTCCACGCTCAGTAACTGTTTGACCTGGCCGGCCCAGTCGATCCGGGTCCGCTGGGACAGTGCCTGGACTCGACGCCATCCGCGCAGGGGTTCGACCCACACGAAGATCGAGCACGTGCCGCGGCGGATGTACTCGCTGTCCTGGCAGGCGTCGTGACCAGGGCGGGCCGGGAGCGGGTCGCGGGCATGGTCGAGGAGCTGGTAGGGCTTCTCGTCCATGCACACCACGGGACGTGCCGGATCGTAGGGCCGGGCATAGACGGCCAGCACGTCTTCCATCCGGGCCGCGAACTCCGCGTTCGCTCGTGGTGGGATGGTCCAGCACTTTCTCAGATGAGGACGCAGTTCCGTTTTTTTAAGACCCGCCCGATGGTGGAGTGGTCCAGGTCGGGGATGTCCTCGACCAGCGCGACGTGCTTCTCCAGCAGCCGCAGGGACCACCGGGTATAGCCCTGGGGTGGCTGTGAGCACGCCATCGCGATCAGCCGGGCTTCGACCTCACCGGTCACCGGCGAGGGCACCGGCGGGAGGTCGCGCCTCTTCCGCGCGATCGTGGCGTGCACATCGCCACCGGTCTCGGTGAAACGCTTGGCGACCAGCCGCAACGTCTCACCGGAGACGCCGAGCCGGGCCGCGATCACCTCCTTGGTGTCCACCTCACCCACCGAGCTGTCCAGCGCAAGCAGCACCCGCGCACGCATGATCATCGAGGCTCCACGAACACCTGTCGTGGTCACCCGGACCAGATCCTCACGATCCTGCGCGGTCAAACTGACCGGCCGCTTCTTCTGCGAACCCATGACAACAGTCCTATCTGGCAAGGGGGAAGGAACCTGCCAGACACCAACCTCCCAGTCAGGTGCACCATAACTAAGCGGCGACACGCTACTAGTGCCGTGACCGGCGATGGTTGTCCCGTGAGGAGCGTCGTCCGGTGCGTGCGATCGCAGGGCGGCCGGACGTCCTTGGACGGGGTCTGCCCTGCTCGAACGGAGCGGAGAGCTTGGGGAAGGAGCTACCAGGGCTTTTGGCCGATGCGGAAGGGGGTCCCCCTGGCCCTCAAGGCCTTGGGGGAGGGCGTGCCGGGCGGTGCGACGGGGCAAAGCCTGCCCGGAGGGGCACTGGGCATTTCTTCTGCGGTCACAGCCATTAGTTGATGGCGGAGGTGGCGACGGTGGCTTCGTAGCGGACGGCGAGCTTGTCGTGCCTGGTCGCGACGGCGCGGTGGCGTTTCAGCCGGTTGATGCCGCACTCGACGGCATGCCGTTCGCGGTAGTCGATCTTGCAGAACCTTGGTGGCCGCCCGCTGCGGCTGCCCAGGTTTTTGCGGTGGCGGATCTGGTCGGTCTTCTCAGGGATCGTGCAGGTGATGCCGCGCCTGCGCAGGTAGGCGCGGTTGGCGCGAGAGCCGTAGGCCTTGTCGGCCCGAACCCTGTCGGGCTTGGTACGAGGTCGTCCCGGACCCAGCCGCAGCACGCTGATTGCCTCCAGCACCGGCTGGAACTGCGGGGGAGTCATGCCGCTGCCCAGCGGTGATAACCATCGACAGGACCTTCTGACCCTGCTCGACGGCCAGATGCAGTTTGGCTGTCAGCCCGCCACGTGATCGCCCGAGTCCGTGGTCGACGGGCTCCGCCTGGACGCTGCCCGGCGGTTCTACCTGCAGATCCCCTTTTTACGCGCACCAGCGGCGTGCCGGTGCGCGCGGGCGATCGTAGAGTCCACGCTCATATCTCAGGTGATCAGCTCCTGGGCATCCGCTCTGGCTTGCAGCTCTTTCAAGATCCGCGCCCACGTGCCGTCTCGCCGCCGGCGCCGGAGCAAGCCATAGGCGGTCTCCCACTTGCCGTACCGGGCGGGCGCGTCCCCCCATGGCGCACCTGTACGCGTACGCCACCGAATCCCGTTGATGAGCTGCCGTTTCGTCCACCTCGGCGGACGGCCCGATTTCTTGTCCACCGGCAACAACAATCACCACGGGACGGTTGGCGGGAGAACGCGTCAGCCGGCGGACTGAGCGAGATGGTCGGCGGGCAGGGGAGAAGCTCGCCCTGAGGTCGCAGTCCTGTGGTGGGTCAGTCGACGTACTGGTATCGATGCGCCGGGCTGAACGGCACCGCTCTGCGGCCGTCTCCGGTGGATTCAGCCCAGCAGGCCGCCGGTGCAGCCCTTGCCCCCAGGATCTGAACGGCTCCGCGTTCGGCCTGCTCGCCACCGTCCACTCGCTTGGCAACCTCACCTCCTCCGCCGTGGCCGACGCGCTGTGGACCGCCATATCGCCGACCGCGGCGTTCACCCACCTTGCGGTCGGGATGGTCCTGGCCCTTGCGGGCCTGCTCATGGCGCGCGCGCCGGTGCAGCCCGGCGCTGACATCTCCGAGCCCCTGCGTGATGGGTTGTCCGCGCGGTGCGCGATCCTGGAGACATGGAGATCGAGATCCTGGTCGTACCGGACTGCCCGAACGAGATACCCGCCACCGAGCAGCTGCGCCGCGCGCTTGACGACGTCGGCCTGGGCGACACCACGTTCGCCACCCGGATCGTCACGACCCAGGCGGAGGCGGAGCGGACCGGATTCACCGGTTCGCCGACCGTACTGGTCAACGGGCGCGATCCGTTCGCGGAAGAGGGGCGGGAGCCGGGGCTGGCCTGCCGGGTCTACCGGAGCCCGCAGGGCCTGTCCGGGGTACCGCCGCTGGAGGGGCTGGGGCTGGCACTGAAGAAGGCCGCCGACGCCGATCTGCCTCGCTGACCGGCAACGGGCCGGCTCAGGTGTGGGCGGTCGCAGCCTGCTCCAAGCGGGTGTGCGGGGTGGCGGCGAAGTCCTCGGCGCGTCCCAGTTGCTTGTGCAGGTCAGGACTGTGGCGGCCGTGCGGTAGTGCAGCGTGCTCCTGAGTGCCCGGCCGGTCCACCGTTCGGACCGGTCGGTGAGACAGAGGTGGACCGCTCGCTCGCCGGATTCGGCAGTGTCCGAATGGAGCGCATCGGCCAGTGCCTGCCGCGTTGTCCGGTGGGGGGCGGCGCCGATGAGCAGGCGCAGTACCACCACGACGCCCACCGCGAGTGCGGGGGCGCCGATGATCTGGGCCATGCTTGCCGCACCGGTCAGCTGCAGCCCGTAGCCGAACAGTGAGGCCAGGCCCAGACCGACCGTCACGAAGCGGCTGCCCAAGGCGGGCAGCAACCCTGCCACCCCAATGATCAAGGTGAGGAGGACGACGGCAGCCGGCGACGACACTTCTTCCAGCAGCCGCGGCCCTGCCACACAGGCGACCAGCAGCGGTGCGAAGCCGGCCAGCAGACGAAGGTCGGCGAACAGCGGCCCGCCGTCTCCGTCGCGCGGGACGACCGCCCGCCCGCGTTGCCGGGGGCTGTGGTTGCCGGACCAGGAGCAGAACCGCCTGCATCGACGTTCCGGCTTCTGGCTTCAGCGGTGTTCCGGGTTCGGGAAGTCGAAGCGGCAGCCCGCGTCCCATTCGGATCGCTGGTTGCCGTGCGCCGGAATCCCGCCCGCGCGCTTGAGCATGGCCGCCAGGTGCATCAGGTTCCACGTCATGAAGGTGGTGTTGCGCTTGGTGAACTCGTTGTCGGGTCCGCCGGATCCGGCATCGAGATACGACGGTCCTGGGCCCGCCTCCCCGATCCAGCCCGCGTCGGCCTGCGGCGGGATGGTGTACCCGAGGTGCTGGAGGCTGTAGAGCACATTCATCGCGCAGTGCTTCACGCCGTCCTCATTGCCGGTGATCAGGCAGCCGCCCGCCCTGCCGTAGTAGGCGTACTGACCCTTCTCGTTGAGCAGGCTGGAACAGGCATAGAGCCGCTCGATCACCTTCTTCATGACTGACGAGTTGTCTCCCAGCCAGATGGGGCCGGCCAGCACGAGGATGTCGGCCGCCATCACCTGGTCGTACAGTGCGGGCCACTCGTCACTGGCCCAGCCGTGTTCTGTCATGTCCGGCCATACGCCGGTCGCGATGTCGTGGTCGACAGCCCGTACGACGTCGACGCTTACACCCTGCGCCTCCATCACGGCCCGGCTTCTGTCGATCAGCCCTTGTGTGTTGCTGACTTCGGGTGAGCGTTTGAGCGTGCAGTTGACGACGAGGGCGCGCAGGTCGTCGTAGCGAGCGGGCGACGAGTCGGCACTGGGCGACTGGGTGGTCACAGGTCCTCCTGGCTTCCGCCGCCATGCCGTCACGGCGGCCCAACACCGATCATCGTGCTGGCAGGGATCTGGCTACCGCTGCTACGGCACAGTCGAACACCGCCGATCACCCCGACAGCCGAGCACCCGGCAGGCCGGCCCCTGACGGACGTGCCCTTCACTCGACCGGGGGCTGGTGCGTGGTTCGCCCTCCGGCATGTGCATACGTTCGACCCATGGACACCCACCCCACCTCCGGTCCGCAGAATTCCGGGACGAGGACCGAGGACGTCGCGAACCTGATGGTCCGCTGTCTTGAGGCCGAGGGCGTGGAGTACATCTTCGGGATCCCTGGCGAGGAGAATATCCGTTTCGTCGATGCCCTGGACGGCTCGCGCATCCGATACGTCCTGGTCCGCCACGAGCAGGGCGCCTCGTTCATGGCCGAGATCTACGGACGCCTGACCGGGCGGGCCGGGGTGTGCTCGGCCACGCTGGGGCCCGGTGCGATCAATCTCCTGCTGGGTGCCGCGGACGCGACGACCAACAGCACACCGTTCGTGGCTCTCGCCGCGCAGGGATCGCTGGACCGGGTGCACAAGGAGTCCCATCAGGTCATCGATCTGGTGTCGATGTTCGCGCCGGTCACCCAGTGGTCCGCTCGCGTGGACAGCCCTGTCGCGGTGCCCGAGATGGTACGGAAGGCGTTCAAGACCGCGCAGAGCGAGCGTCCGGGAGCGGTCTTCGTAGCAGTCCCCGAGGACATCGAAGCCTCACGAATCACGAAGCCGCTCAACCCCCTGCAGGTCGACACGGTCCATGCCGACGCGCCGTCGCCCTCACAGATCGCGCGGGCGGCGGAGGTTCTCGCGACGGCGCGCCGACCGGTCGTGCTGGCCGGCCACGGCGCCGCGAGGGGCAAGGCGTCAGAGGCTCTCATGCGTTTTGCCGAGCGGCTGAACGTGCCGGTAGCGACCACCTTCCACGGGAAGGGCGTCTTCCCCGACGATCATCCGAACGCGCTCGGGGCGGTCGGCTTCATGCGCCACGACTATTCCAACTTCGGCTTCGACACCGCAGACGTCCTCATCTGCGTCGGTTATGAAGTCCAGGAGTTCGACCCGGTGAAGATCAATCCGGACGGCGACAAGCGCATCGTGCACCTGCACCGGTTTCCCGCCGAGGTGGATGCGCACTACCCGGTCACGGTCGGCGTCGAGGGCGATCTTTCGCAGGCACTGGACGCACTGGCGGCCGCGCTGCCGGACGGCCTCGACTACGCGTCAGGAACCGGTGCGTGCATCCGGGCCCTGCTCAACGAGGAGCTGGAGTACGGACGACGGAGCGACGCATGCCCGCTCGTGCCGCAGCGCGTGGTCACCGACGTGCGAGCGGCACTGGGGCGCGACGACATCGTGCTCGCCGACACCGGTGCCGGAAAGATGTGGATGGCCCGCCTGTATCCGGCGTACGAGCCGGACACCTGCCTGGTCTCCAACGGACTGTCCACCATGGGCTTCGCGCTGCCCGGTGCCATCGCCGCGAAACTGGCCCGCCCGCAGCAGCGTGTGCTGGCCATGATGGGCGACGGCTCTTTCCTGATGAACTCCCAGGAGCTGGAGACCGCCGTTCGCGAACACATCCCGCTGGTGGTCCTCGTATTGGTCGACGAGGAGTACGGCCTGATCACCTGGAAGATGGAGCTCGAACTCGAACGCCACAGCCACACCCGCTTTACCAATCCGGACTTCGTCGCCCACGCCGAGAGTTTCGGCGCCCACGGCTACCGCATCGAGACGGCCGGTCAGCTACTGCCGGTGCTGCAGCGTGCGCTGGCCGGCGACGGGGTGTCGGTGATCGCCTGCCCCGTCGATTACTCCGAGAACCTGCGGCTCACAGAGCGGCTCGGCGCGCTCCACGGCCCGTTCTGACTCGACGTGTCAACAACGCTCGTGATCAATACACTTTGGGTCTGTTGCGAAAGTGCTGGTCGCAGCCGTTCATGGATGGCTGTGACCAGCACGGTGGCCTCATGGCGGACAGAAGGCCTACGCATGCGCCCGGCGCTGCGGCCGACGTGTCCTTCTCGGAGGGCTTCCGGATCAGTCGGTGTCGAGGCCGTCGACCAGGCGGTTGAGGAACCGGGTGAACGTGGCTTCCGGGGTGAGCGGGCGTCCGGGTGCGGCGAGGGCCTCGGCGAGCTCCGGATGATGGCCGTCCGCGGCGACAGCGGTCAGGTAGCGGGCCTCGGCTGCGGCCCGGTCGGGTGATCCCGCGGCTGCGGTCTGCGCGATCTCGTGGGCGACGTGCCCGGCTACGAATCCGGTGAGCTGGGCGAAGACCTCCAGCTTCGCTGCGCCGTCCAGCCCAGTGGGCCGCAGGGCGGCAAGGGCGCGTTCCAGGAAGGCCAGGGTGTTGGGGCCGGGTGTCCGGCGGGCCGACAGGGCAGTGGGCAGCCAGGGATGCCGGAGCATGTGCGCGCGTTGGAGGTGGGCGATGGCCTTCAGGTCGGTGCGCCAGTCGCCGGTGCGGTCGTCCGCCGTCGACAGTTCGCCGCTGACGTGGTCGATCATCAGTTCCAGCAGTGTCTCCTTGTCGGGGGCGTAGCTGTAGAGCGACATGGCGCCGGCTCCGACCTGTGAGGCGACCCGTCGCATGGTGACCGCGTCCAGCCCTTCCGCGTCCGCGAGGGCGACGGCTGCCGCTGTGATCGCCTCGCGGCTGAAGGTGGGCCTGCGCCCCCTGCGGGGCCGGGTGGGGCCGAGCCAGAGTTCTTGGGGGTCGACGCTCGTGGCGCCGGACCCGCCGTCAGGGGTACCGATCTCCGTTTTCCTTTCCTCGCCGCTGCCTCTCGTGTGGAAGCCATCCAAGCATCCACTATTCTCGTACGTAGTACGAGAATAGTGGAGGGCAACGATGACATCACGCACGCACGACGCCCTGCCGAGGCAGGCCTGGACGCCGCCTTCCGGGAAGCCGCCGCTGTCCGCACGGCTGATGAGGGCGACCTGGCGCAATCTCCCGGCCAAGCGGCACGAAGCCGGGTGGGAGCCGGGTTTGGTGGTCCCGGCCGCCGACGGCAGCCCGTTGCGTACAGATCACTACTTTCCGCGCGCAGAGGGGGACTTCCCCACCCTTGTCGTGCGCTCGCCGTACGGCAGGGGCGTGCCGTGGTCACCCATGTACGGCATGCTCTTCGCCGAACAGGGCTTCCACGTGGTCCTGCAAAGCTGCCGCGGCACCGGTGGCTCGGGTGGCCGGTTCGATCTGTGGCGCAACGAGGCCGACGACGGCCAGGCCACGGTGACCTGGCTTCGAAAGCAGTCCTGGTTCAACGGACGACTGGGCACAGTCGGCCCCAGTTACCTGGGATATGTGCAGTGGGCGCTCGCCCTGGACCCACCACCGGAGCTGAAGGCCATGGTGGTGCAGGTGGGTCTGCACGATCCCTACACCCTGTTTCACACCGACGGTGCACTCCGCCTGGAGAACGCCCTCGCTGTCGGTGTCGGCATGACATACCAGCATCGGGGGATCGGCCCCTTCGTGAGGGCGACGCTGCGCCTGCAACGTCGACTGCGCGCCATCACCACCGCGCAGCCACTACGCGGGGCCCACGTGTCCGCCCTGGGGGGTGAAGTGCCCTGGCTGGACGACGTGATGACGCACCCTGACGCCAACGACCCGTACTGGCTGGGCGCGTCCCCGGGAGAAGCGGCGGAGCGGCTGAGCGTGCCCACCGGCCTGATCACCGGATGGCACGACGCGCTGGCCGACCAGACCTTCGAGCAGCACGGCCGGCTGCGTCGGGCCGGGTGTGAGACCGCACTGCTCGTCGGCCCCTGGACACACACCTCCGCACTTCAACAGGGCTGGCCCGAGGTGTTCGCCGAGAGCCTCGCCTGGCTGCGCGCGCACCTGTGCGCCGACCCCTCCGGCCTGCGCCCCACCGGAGTGCGCGTGCACGTCGGTGGGGCCGGCGAATGGCGGGACCTCGACGACTGGCCGCTGACCCCGGCCGCGACGTCATGGTTCCCCGCCCCGGACGGGTATCTCACCCAGCAGGCCCCCACGGACAACACACCGCTGACGTCCATCCGCTACGACCCGGCCGACCCCACCCCGTCCATCGGCGGCCCTCTGCTCTCCCGTACCGCCGGACCCCGCGACAACAGCGTCCTCGAAGCCCGAGAGGACGTCCTGACGTTCACCGGCCCGCCGCTGGCCGAGCCCGTGGACGTCCTCGGCCCGGTCTTCGCGCGGCTGAGCATCTCCACGGACACCGGATACACCGACGTCTTCACCCGACTGTGCGACGTGGACGCACAAGGCCGTTCCATCAACGTCTGTGACGGACTGACTCAGCTGCGGACGGTGGAGGAGGCGCCCTCGATGGTCACCGTACCGATGAGTTCGACCGCCCACCGGTTCGCCGCCGGTCACCGTATCCGCTGGCAGATCAGCGGAGGCGCCCATCCGCGCTACGCCCGTAGTCCCGGCACCGGGGAGTCGTCGGTCGACGCCACCGACTTCACACCGGTACGCATCACGCTCCACGCGGACTCAGCACTGATGCTTCCCGGAAGCACCCAGGCTGCGCAGCCCTTCGAAGGTGAACAGCCCGACGCATAGACAGCGGGGCGCCACCGGGAAGAAAGGAATACAGTCCCGGCGCACGACGTCCTCGTCCACCACCTGGTGGCCCTCCGGCGGATTCTGCCGCGGGCGGGCCACCCGGCGTCCGGGGAGGGCGTCGTCCGCAGCGCCGCGGTGTCACCGGCGCCGCAGGTCCGGGCCTCAGCAGCCGGGCGCGTGCGGGTCCTCCCAGCGGGCGGGGCCCGGGAGGCTGAGCAGCCGTATCAGGTGGAGCAATTCCTCGGATTCGCCGTGGGCTCGCAGCCGGTCAGGGGCGTGGCGGATGAGCCAGGCGGCGAGCTCGGCGCACATCTCATCCCTGTTCCCACGGCTGTGCCAAGGGAGTTGATCCCCCAGCAGGTCGTACTCCCACTCCCTCACCGCCCGGGCCAGGCTCTGGTCGGCCACGGGATGACGGAGTTCCGCCCAGACGGTGAGCCACGGACCGAGCTCGCCGGACGCCTCGGCGCACAGGACCAGGACCTCGAACGCCGGCACGGTGGGATCCGGGTCGGTGAGACTGAGCGCCCACCAGGCGTGCAGGAACTCCCGCACCGCTGCGGCTTGCCCGACAGGCCACCGTTGCCAGTGGCCTCGGGCGAATGACCATCCGGCCTCCTCCATACCGAGTGGTTCGACGAGGCCACGGACAAGTGCCGCGGCGAACTGAGGCAGGATGCGACGCAGCACGGCCGCGTGGTCGGTCCAGTCCGGGGCATCCCAGGTGCGAAGCAGGAGATCGGGGTCCAACTCCAAGCCCGGCACTTTCAACTGCGCGAGTTCCTCCGCGCTGCCCCAGTGACACGGGCAGTTGTATTCGTCGGAACGGGCGGTCATGCCACGGAAGGTGACGGCGAGGCCGTCCAGTGCAGCGCTGAGACGGAGTCGAGCGGGAGCCTCGTCACGATTCATCGAGGGCGCACGTCCTTCAGGTACTCCAGAGGGCTTCCGCCGGCCGAAGATTCCTATTCTACGTGGCCTCGATACTGGCTTCGTCGTGGCATGGCACGGCGGGAACATCACCGCCTGACGCCATGACCGTGCCACTGTTCCTGTGGCCCACCGACCCGCTTGGTGATCGGTTTGCCCAGGGGGCGAACTCGGCCGAATGCGCACCCCATGACACGTACCTCACCGGACTCGGGCCACCGTCCGTGTACAAGATGCCGCCTGCTGCCGGGCTGTGCCAACGTGGAGGGAGCAGCGGCGCAGCCCCGTCGTGCCGGGGCCGGAAATGAGGTGCCGATGGATCCGGTCGATGCCCTGCGACGGATTGCCTTCCTGCTGGAACGCGACCAGGCCGCCACGTACCGCGTCCAGGCGTTCCGTAAGGCCGCCGCCACGGTGGGGGCGATGACGGGCCACGACATCGCGGAACGAGTGGCTTCGGGGTCGCTGGAGTCGGTCAGGGGCATCGGGCCGAAGACGGCACAGGTGGTGCGTGAAGCGCTCGCCGGGGAAGTCCCTGGCTACCTCCAGCGCCTGGAGGCCGCCGCTGCGGATCCCCTCATGGAAGGGGGTGAAACGCTGCTCGCTCTGCTGCGTGGCGACTGCCATCTGCACTCCGACTGGTCGGACGGCGGAAGTCCGATCGAGGAGATGGGACGGACGGCGATCGAGCTGGGGCACGAGTGGGCGGTCCTCACCGACCACTCGCCCCGGCTGACTGTGGCGAACGGACTGTCGCCCGAACGGCTGCGCCGCCAATTGGAGGTCGTGGCCGCACTCAACGAGCAGTGGGCACCGTTCCGGCTGCTCACCGGCATCGAGTGCGACATCCTTCCGGACGGCTCCCTCGACCAGGAGGACCGACTGCTGGAGCAGCTCGACGTAGTGGTCGTGTCCGTGCACTCCAAGCTGCGGATGGACGCTCGGGCCATGACGCGCCGGCTGGTCGCGGCCGTGCGCCATCCGCAGGCGAACGTACTGGGGCACTGCACGGGCCGCCTGATCACCGGCCGGGGACGCCCGGAGTCGGAGTTCGACGCGGACGAGGTCTTCGCCGCGTGTGCCGAGGCGGGCACCGCGGTGGAGATCAACAGCCGTCCGGAGCGGCTCGATCCGCCCCGACGACTGCTGCGGCAGGCCGTCGACGCAGGCGTGCTGTTCGCGATCGACACCGACGCGCACGCGCCGGGGCAGCTCGACTGGCAGATCTTCGGCTGCGCCCGGGCAGAGAAGTGCGGTGTGCCCGCCGAACGGGTCATCACGTCGTGGCCGGTGGACGAACTGCTGGCCTGGTCATGACGCCGAGCCCGGTCCGTCCGTGGCGAGGGCGAAGACATGGAGGGCCGGTGACTTCGCACCCATGTAGCGGGGCCCCGTGGGCAGAGTGACGGATGCCAGCTGCCTGTGCGGATCGACGTCCACGGCGACGGAGTAGAGGTTCGCGGCACGGGTGCTCTGCGCACGCCCGCCGCCGTTGACCCTGTCGCCGTGGGCCGCGACCGCCGCCTTCTGCGGAACGGTGCTGCTCGCCCAGTCGGGGACGGTGACCGGAGAGGAGACCGTGGTTCCGTCGGTGTAGGTGATCGTCACCGTCCCCGTCAGTCCGGAGGCCGGGGCGTAGGTCGCGGTCATGAGGAGTCCGACACGTGACGCGTTACCGGACAGCGGAACGACCTGGCCATGGGCGAGGGCGTTGTCCTCGACACCGGCAAGCCCGGCAGGAAGGGTGAAGTCCAGGCCGTCGGCATGCACCTTCCCGCCGGCCGCGACACCGCCCGCCGCGAGGTTCTCGGCGGAGAAGCTGGACTGCGCACCGTCGATGTCGCCGGGCTGGGGGTTGCTGTCCCGGGTGACGGCGATGTTGTCGAAGGCCTGGGCCAGGTCGCGCAGCGCGACGGAGGTGAGGGCAGTGGCACGTATCCGGCTGCTGGTCGCCGGGTCGTCTCCGGCCTGCCGGTAGTCCGCGGTCGCCGAGAGCCGGTAGTCGCCGGGTTTCGCGTCCGCGCCGGTCCCGAGTTCGAAGTGCACGGTGCGGCTCTGCCCCGGCGGGACCGTGACGGTTCGGGGGGCGGGCGCGGCCCCCGGCGCCGTGTTGTCGAGCAGGTGGTGGGCCCCGAGGCCCACCCGGACCTGCGGCAGCGCCCGCCCGGTCGTGTTGGTGACCACGACGTCGACGGTGTCGGCGCCATCGGTGGTGAGTGTCGTCGGAGCGTCGACGGAGAGCCGCACGGCTGCGGAACCCGCCAGGAACGCCACCTCCGCGAGTGCCGGTTTCGCCGTCGGAGCGCCGACGAAGCGAAGCCAGCGGTAGCTGCCGGAACCGTCGGTCGGCAGGGTCAGCCAGTCGCGTGTCGGTGTCCACTCCACCGTTGCCAGGGTCCGGCAGCCGCTGTCCGGTCCGTCGGTACAGCCCTGCACGGTTCCGCCGACGAGCGAGGCCAGGTCGGCGGTCGAGTTGCTGCGGGGGAGCAGCCGTACTCCGGCCGGCCGGGTGGCGCCGTCCGTACCGAGGTCGATACCGACGGCGGTGCCCGCGGTACTCGCGACGAACGCAGTCGTCGGGTCGTTGTCGAAGGCACTTGCCACGCCGCTGGGTCCTACCGGAACGCCGGCGACCGGCCGCGCTGCCGGGTCGGCGGTCTCGGGAAGACCCGGCGGGCCACCGATCTCGTCGGCGAGGACTTCGTAGTCGAGATAGCTGCCAAGACGGGGGCTGCCCCACGCGGTGGAGGCAAGGATCTGTACTGGTCGGCGCAGATAGGAAAGCGGGTACGCCTCGGGCATGGTGTACGCGACGTCGCCCCATTCAGCCATCTCGATGCCCCGCACCTGGTCCGAAAGCGGCACGCTGTAGCTGCTGTAGAGCGCGTTGTCGTCGGGGATGTAGTTGCCGTTCGCGGTGCCCGGGGCGTACTTGGGGACGACATACAGGCGGGAGTGCTCGTTGCTGACGACGACGTCGTAGCCCTGGTCGAGAAAGGTCTTCTCGTCGCCGAGCCAGGCCTGGATACGGATGTCCTTGTTGACCGTCACCGACCCGCCGCCTCCGGCCTGCGGCCACCAGCCCCAGATCTGCATCCGCTTGCCGTGCCGGGCGAGCAGCTCGTCGAGATGGTTCTCATAGGCGAGGAAGACGTCTTCGGTCTTCGTGTACCCGTGCGCCGCCGCGTACTCGGCCAGCTGCGGGCACTGCGCCTGCAAGGCGGCGTTCGGGGTCTCGTCGCCGCCCAGGTGGATGATCGGTGAATCGAACAGGTCCGTGATCTCCTCGACCAGTCCGTCGAGCCACGCGACGTTGGCGGGTTTGGTGATGTCGACAGTGAAGCCGGGATCGACCCGTCCAGGGCTGATGATCGAGTTCATCGACGGACAGTCCCACCGCAGACCGGGGCGGTACGAGGTCAGGGTCGTCGCGTGGCCGGGGATGTCGAACTCGGGCAGGACGGTCACATGGTGGCGGGCCGCGAAGTCCTGCACCCGGCGCACGTCTGCCGGGGTGTACGACTTGGCGGCAGCCAGGCCGGGATAGCCGGGGAGATCCAGCCGGAAGAATTCGGAGTCGGTGAGGTGCCAGTGCAGGGTGTTGAGCTTCTGCCACGCCAGTTGACGGATCAGCTGCTCGATGGACGCGACCGACCAGTACGCGCGCGCGGTGTCGATCATCAGACCGCGCTCCTGCTGGACCGGCGCGTCCTGCGCGCTGCCGACCGGAATCGACGCGTGGTCGGGAGCCGCCTTGAGGATCTGCTCGACGGACTGCTCACCGTAATAGGTGCCCGCCGGGCCGGTGCCGGCGACCGTGACCGAGTGCGCGGTCACCGTCAGCCGGTAGCCCTCGCCCGGCCCTTCGCCGCCCGTGGTGAGGAAGATGTCGTCCGGCCCCGGGGCCGTGCCGGCGACCACGGGGAGTGGTTCGGCCCCGAGCCCCGCCAGGTCGGTGGCGAAGGTCCGGGCGTCGGTGTCCAGTGCGTCCGTGTACCGGCGGTCGACGACGATACGGGACCGCTCGGTGAGGGTGAAGGTGCCACTGCCGGCAGACCACTCCTGCAGGGGAGGGACGACGGCCGGGCTCCTCGCCGGTTCCGCCGTGGACGGGGCGTCGGCGCCGGCCGGGACAACGGCCCCGACGGCCATGCCCGTTGCAGCGACCACTGTGACCAACCATCGTCCGATTGCTCGGGACATGAGCCACCCCCAGAAATTGGCGTAGACCACCTGGACGGATGCGGACTTTACTGCGGACGCTCGGCGCGCACCAGGGATCGCGCACGCCGAAAGGCACCAGAGATCCGATCGTTTGCTTGCTGAGCCACTGTCAGGCCTTCGCGTGCAGGGTGGGCAGACCCAAGGAGCGCGCAGTTCGTGGCTGATCTGCTCGAGCATCCGGTTCGCCGGCTGCGGAAGAAAGGTTGGGTGGCTGGCGGATCGGATGCCGGCCGTGGTCCGCCGGCGTTCCGGGGCGGGGAAGACCGGGTGGCAGCCCGCGTCCCGCGACGACGCCGGTCGGTCCGCTGCACCTCGGGGGCTCCACCGTCTGCCGGGAGTGTCACCACGCCACCGGCGCATTGGGTGAGGTGGTGGCCCGCGATCCTGTCCGCGGAGTTCGATCTAGAAGTGCGACGCGACGGTACCTGCTGCGCTCCAACTGGCAGCGATCGTCGCCACGCGCCCCGGCGGGGAGCGTCCCATGTGCGGACACCGCGCTGCTTGAGCGATCGCTCAACTCCCTGTTATTGTCCGCATCTACAGCAGGTTGAGCGATCGCTCAAATGCTGCGGAGCGGGGGCGTGGGCGGAATGGGGCTGTACGTCGAGACGCGCATTCGCGCAGACCTTGAAGACCTCTGGGAGCGGACCCGAAATCCTGTGCAGCACCAGCGGTGGGATCTTCGCTTCACCGAGATCGCCTGTCTGCCGGGCGGGCCCGGCGATACCCAACGGTTCCGCTACGCGACCCGGGTACTCCCCTTCCTGACCATCACGGGCACTGGCATCAGTGCGGGCGAGCGCCGTCGGGCGGACGGCGAGCGGGTCTCGGCGCTTCGGTTCGCATCGGCCCATCCACTCTCCCTGCTCGCCGAGGGCAGCGGCTACTGGCGCTATGTACCGACACCGGACGGCATCCGCTTCCTGACCGGCTACGACTACAGGACGCGTTGGGGTCGCCCGGGGGCCGGAGCGGATCGGCTGGTCCTCCGGCCGCTGATGGGCTGGGCCACGGCCTGGTCCTTCGACCGGCTGCGGCTCTGGTGCGAACGCGGCATCAGCCCTGCCCGCTCGCTCGGGCACGCGCTCGCCGAGGTCGGCGTCCGGCTGCTGGCGGTCCTCTCGCTACTGCCTTTCGGGCCTGCCGCCGCGCTGGTTGCCGTCGTGGCCTCGCTGCTGCTGCCGCCCCTGCCCACCACACCCGCGGCGCGTCGCTGTCTGCGCAGACCTCCGGCCCGGACCGCCACTCCCGCCCTCCTCGCCCGTCTGGAGCATCCATGACTTCGATCTTCCGCTTCGCCATGGGCCAGGACTTCGACCGGCTGCATCCCCAGTTGCGACGGCGCTTCTCGGTCGGCCTGGAGAGTGGGGAGGCCTGCATCGGCCGCGGTGTCATGGACCGGATCTGGCACGGCCGGCCGTTCGTGAAGCCGTTCCTCGCCCTCGGCGGCGCGCGCAATGTCCTCGTTCCCCGGGCCGGCCGTCACATCCCCTTCACGATAGAGAACGTGCCGTACACCGACTCGTTCGGCCGCGAGACCGTCACCTTCGTGCGCACGTTCGCGCTGCCCGGCGGCACGCGCCGGTTCGACGCCACTATGGTCCACAGCCCCGAACGGTCCTGTGTTCTGGACTATCTCGGCACCCACCAGCACCTCGCCAGCGATCTATGGCTGAGCGCCGAGCCCGACGGTTCTCTTCTGATCCGATCCGGCGAACACCGGTTCCGGGAGGGGCCGTTCGACCTCCGTGTCCCGGAAATCCTCGGAGGCGACGCCGAGGTGCGCGAATCCTTCGACGACGTGACCGGCCGGTTCCGTGTTCGGGTAGCGGTGACCAACCGGCGCTTCGGTCCATTGTTCGGATACGAGGGAACGTTCCGCGCCCATTATGTCGACGCCCGCCGACACGGCGTCCGCGCGGGCCTGCGCCCCGTACGGGAAGAAGCGCGGGCGTGACTGAGGCGACCGATGGCCGGGACACCCGGACGAAACTCATGGAAGGCGCCCTGAACACGCTCTCTGAGCACGGGATCGCCAAGACTTCCGCCCGCTCCGTCGCGGCCGCCGCGGGGGTCAACCAGGCTCTGGTCTTCTACCATTTCGGCTCCGTCGACGAACTCCTGGCAGCAGCCTGCCGCTACGGGGCCGAACAGCGCGTGGTCCGCTATCGCGACCGCCTGGCTTCCGTCAGCACTCTCACTGAACTACTCCAGTGCGGACGCGAGTTGCATGCCGAAGAGCGGGCGGGTGGCCACGTCGCCTTCCTCGCACAGCTCCTGGCCGGCGCCCAGACCCAACCCCGCCTCGCTCCGGCAACCGCGGCCGGACTGAAGCTGTGGATCGACGAGATCGAGAAGGTTCTGATCCGGGTCCTCGGCTCCACCGCGCTCGCCGACTTCACCGACCCCGCCGGTCTGGCCCGGGCGGTGGCGGCGTCCTTCGTCGGTCTGGAACTGTACGAAGGGGTCGACCACGACGGCGCCGAACAGGCACTCGACGCGCTGGAGCAGCTCGCCACCCTGGCCGACGTTCTGGAAGAACTCGGGCCTGTGGCCCGACGGACCGTGCGGCACACGATCCGACACACAATGCGGCACACCAGCAGCACGCAAGCCACGACGGACGAGCAGGGGCAGCAGGGCGCACCGACTCCGGCGAGCACCTCCAGGAGGAGGGTGCGGCGCTCGAAGTAGGGGAGGGGGCGGTGTCTCCGGGGGCCAGGGCCTCTCAAGGCGTGCCACGCCTGCCTCATTCCCGGCGACACCCTGGTCGTCCCCTCCCTCGACCGCTACGGCCGCTCACTCCAGGACCTCGTCAACATGGTCGCCGAACTCCGTGAGCGCGGCATCGGCTTCCAGTCCCTGCCCGAGGCGCTCGACACCACCACCCCGGGCGGGCGCCCGATCTTCCACGTCTTTGCCGCCCTGGCGGAGTTCATCCGCGAACTCATCGTCGCCGGGACCCACGAGGGTCTGGCCGCCGCCCGCGGTCGGCGTCTCCGTCTGTACGCTCTGCAACCACATCCCGGAGCTGAAAGAGGTCCGGAACTCCCGCGTCCCGCGCCAGTTGGAGGGAGCCGGCCAACCTGCCCCCACCGCTCGTTGCGTTGGGGGCCGGAGGCACGAGCTCTCACCCTGACCTCCTATTCGGTGCGCAGGGCCGTGGCGGTTCGGGCCCTGGCGGCCCAGCCGGCGGGCAGGAGCGCACCCAGGGTGGCGATGAGCAGGCCGCCGAGTGCGAGCGGGAGCAGTTGGGCCCCGTGGTAGACGGTGATGACGGAACCGGGGAGGCGGAGCCCCACGCTGTCGCCCATCGCGGGGACGACCCAGCCGTGCAGGGCCACGCCCAGCGGCACGCCCAGAGCGCCCGCGACCAGTCCGGTCACGACGACCGAGGTGAGGACCATCGCGACGGTCTGCCGGGGGGTCATGCCGAGCGCCTTGTGGACACCGATCTCCCGGACGCGCTCGCGGGTGTCGAGCAGCACGCCGTTGAGCACGCCGAGCGCGGCGACGGCGACGAGCATCAGCGTGAGGGTCACGGACAGCGCGTTGAGCGTGACGACCATGTCGCCGCCGGCGTCGAGCCCGCCGACCCGAGCGGTGACCCCCAGCGGTGTCAGGTCCTTGTTCAGCGCGTCGACGTAGCCGGTCACGTCGGCGCCTGACGTGACCGCGATGTGATGGCTCGTCTCCGTCAGGTCGGGATGTGCGGCCGTGAGGGTCGAGGCGTCGGTGAAGACCTGCATGCCGTCGTTACGGGGGTCGAGGACCTCACCGACGATTCGGACCGTGACCGGCTCGGCCAGGCCGTTCAAGGTGACGGTGTCGCCGATGCGGGTGCCGGTAGCGGCCAGGAAGGGGGTCGGGACCACGGCCTCGCCGGGCCTGTCGATCCAGCGGCCCGAGACCATCGTGTAGCCGCCCCAGGAAGCGTCGCCGGTGAAGGCGATCACGTCGCTGGTGCCGGTCAGGCCGGACACGGTCGCCCGTACCGTCGCGGCGCTGTAGTACTTCCCGGTTCCGGCGGCGGCCTCGATGGCCGCGGCGACTGCAGCGGGATCCGCCTTGCGCCGCTTCTCGGGGCCAGGGCCTTGGGGTCCGAAGTCCGGCAAGGGCGCGGGCACGACGACATCGGCGGCGTCGTGGGCCTTGGCCTTCATCACCTGGCCGAGCGAGGCGCCCATCCCCACGGTGAACGTGACGGCGAGGGCGCCGAACAGGATCGCCGTGCCCATGGCCAGCGCGCGGGCGGGCCGCGCGAAGGGCCGGGCCAGGCCAAGGGCGACCGGCTGCGGCAACGGCAGCCGTCCGGCCAGGCGGGCCGCCCACCGGCCGCGGCCCGCCGAAGCGGTACGCCCGACGGCGAGCGCATCGACCGTACGCAGCCGCCCAGCCCGCCAGGCACTCGCCCACGCGGTCGCCGCCACCAGGCTGAGCACCCCGGCGATCACCGCCAGGTCGACCCAGGGGGCGATGGCCAGGGACGAGGTGCCGTAGACCTCCTCGGTCTCGGCCAGTACGGGGACGGCGAGCAGGTGGCCGGCGAGGAGGCCGAGGGCCGTGCCGACAGCGGCCGGGATCAGCGCCTGGCCCACGTAGGCCCGCACGACCTGGGCCGGGGTGAAGCCGACGGCCTTGAGGATGCCGATGCGGCGCGTTCCCGTGCCGACGGCCGACGCGACGACGTTGCCGACGATGAGCACCGACATGACCAGGCCCAGGGCACCGAACGCGATGAGGAATGGGACGTAGAGGGCGGTGTCGCGCTCGGCGGTCTTCTTGACGGTGAGCCATGACTGTTCGCCGACGGCCGTTCCCGGCGGCAGGGACTCCGTCACGGCCTTGCCGCCCGCGCTGATCTGCGCGGCGGTGCCCGCGTCGGTGAAGCGGTAGAGCATCTGGTAGCCGCCGCTGCCGGGCGCGGTGAGCGCCGGCATCTGGGACGGAACCACCCAGGCGTCAGCGGTCTGCGTGACCGAGCGGGCCACACCGACCACCGTCAGCGTCGGACCGCCGGACAGATCGGGGAAGGCGACCTTCATGCCCATGGTCGGGAAGAGTGAAGAGTTGGCGGACAGCACGATCTCGCCGGAGTGCGTGGGCCACCGCCCGTCGAGCAGTGCCACCTCGTCCACGTCCCGGCCGGGATCGCCCCGGCCGACCACGGTCATCGGCCACCCGGGGCCCGCCCCGTCCGACCGCGGGATGACCGTCGCCGTACCGAACGGCCCGGCCGCACTGCTCACCCCTTCGGCGTCCCTGGACTTCGACAGCTGCCCGGCACTCACCTTGCCCGCGTCGAACTGCACGGACAGATGCGCGCCGTGCTGCTTGGCGAAGGCCTCGTCGAAGGGCGCGCCGGAAACCACGAGCAGCGATCCGCCGAGGACGGAGGTGGCCACCGCCATCATCGTGGCGAGCCCGATCACCAGCGTCTGCACCCGGCGTCGTCCCACCCCCGAGCGCACCACCTTGCCGAGCGCTCTCATCGGACGGCCTCCGGGGCGACGGCCTGCGACCGGACGTCTTCGGCGATCCGGCCATCGGCGATCCGGACCGTACGGTTCGTGCAGGACCGGGCCAAAGCCAGGTCGTGGGTGACCACGACGACGGTCTGGCCCTCGGCATTGAGGCCGGTGAACAGCCTGCTGACGTCCTGTCCGGCGGCCGTGTCCAGGGCCCCGGTCGGCTCGTCGGCCAGGAGCAGCGCCGGCCGGTTCATCAACGCCCGGGCCACCGCGACGCGCTGCCGCTCGCCGCCGGACAGCCGCCCCGGGTAGGCGCGGGCCTGCCGGTCGATGCCCAGCAGTTCCAGGAGTTCCGCCGCCCGGTGGTCTGCCTCGCCACGTGCCATACCCGCGAGGCGCGCGGGAAGCACGACATTGTCGGTGACGGTCAGATCGTCGAGCAGGTTGAAGAACTGGAAGACCATACCGATCTTCGACCGCCGGTAGAGCGCCGATCCGGCTTCGCCCAGCCGATCCACCCGCACCCCGCCCACGGTGACGGTCCCCGTATCGGGCCGGTCCAGGCCCGCGATCAGATTGAGCAGCGTGGACTTGCCACTGCCGGAAGGGCCGAGGATCGCGACGGCCTCGCCGGGCTGCACGGTCAGCGACGCCTCGTCGAGAGCGGGCGGGCCGTCGTCGTATCGGCGGCTCACCTCACGCAGTTCGACCACCGGCATGGTCATGAAGGGCTCCTTCGATGGGGGCAGTTGGCTGCGTGAACGCTAGGAGCGGGCCCGGCCTGCACGCGTCGCCCGCCCGAACCCATTGCGGTACCGCGCTGGGATGAGCCCCGGAAACGTCATCCCTGCGATGTAGGCGGGTGATGTATCCGGTGCGGTGGGAATGACCACCGGGACGGACTCCGCGGGTTCGCGCGGTGGCGACAATGAACCGGTGATGGACGTACGTACGACGCTGGAGCGGCTGCGGGAAGCCGCCCGCCAGACGGTCCGCGACGCCGGGCTTCCGAGCGGCCCACCGCTGCGGCCCACCCGGCGCGCCTGGCAGTTCGACGCGCTGGTGGCACTGGCACTCGGAATCGCCACCGTCTACTACGGCATCGACAACGCCAATAACGTCGTGGTGCGTGAGATCGCACCCGGCGTGGAGCGCGTCGTGCCGCGCCCGTCCGGCCCCGGCGGCATGGCCTTCATGGTGACCCTCGCGGTCATCGCCTCGGGTGCCCTGGCGCTGCGCCGCCGCTACCCGCTCGCCGTGCTGTGCATCGTGACGGCCGCGACACTGGCGACACCGCAGAGCGTCCTGCGGCTGACCTTCTACGCGTTCGTCATCGCCGTCTACAGCGCCGCCGTGTACAGCCCGTACCGGGTGGTGACCCTGGCGGCGCTGCCGGTGTCGGTCGTCCTGGTCGGCACCTCGGGGAACTCGGTGACACCGATCGTCCCCAACGAATACATCGCCCTGCTGATCCTGGTCCCGATGGCCGTGGCCGCCGTCGGCCTGCGTACCTGGAAACTCCGAACCGACGAGGGCCGCACCCGGCTCTCCGCCCTGGAACGCGAACAGGCCGAGGCGCTGCGCCGGGCCGTCGAGCATGAGCGGGCCAGGATCGCCCGCGAACTGCACGACGTCGTCACGCACAACGTCAGCGTGATGATCATCCAGGCGGGCGCCGCGCGCAAGATCATGAAAACCTCCCCCGAGCAGGCCGGTGAGGCGCTGCTCGCCGTCGAGGCGGGCGGGCGGGCGGCCATGACCGAGCTGCGCCACGTCATGGGACTGCTCACCATGGCCGACGAGGGCGAGGGGGCGGACGGAGGTGCAGACCTGGCCGATACGGCGGCGGAGCTGGCCCCGCAACCCGGCCTGGACCAGCTGGAAACGCTGGTCGGACGGGTCCGGGACACCGGACTGCCCGTCGACCTGACCGTGGCCGGCCCGCCCCGTCCCCTCCCGCCCTCGAACTCGCCGCCTACCGCGTGGTCCAGGAAGCCCTGACCAACACCGTGAAGCACGCGTCCGGCGCCACCGCCACCGTGACCGTCGAATACGGCCCGGAACGGCTCCGGGTGGAAGTCACCGACACCGGTGGACACCCGGGCGCGGCCGCCGGAAGCGGCCGGGGCCTGATCGGCCTGCGCGAGCGCCTCGCCGTCTACGACGGAACCCTGAAAACCGGCCGACGCCTGAGCGGCGGCTACCGTGTGGAGGCCCTGATCCCCTTGGAGACACCGTGACCGAGCCGCTGCGTGTGCTCCTCGCCGACGACCAGACCCTGGTCCGCACCGGATTCCGGTTGATCCTCGGCGCCGACGGCATCGACGTCGTCGCCGAGGCGACCAACGGAACCGAAGCGGTCGAAGCGGTCCGCCGCACACGTCCCGACGTGGTCCTTATGGACGTTCGGATGCCCGAGATGGACGGCCTGGAGGCCACCCGCCGCATCCTCACCGGCGCCCCCGACAAGCCCCGCGTCATCATCCTGACCACCTTTGACCTCGACCGATACGTCTACGCGGCACTGTCCGCCGGGGCCAGCGGTTTCCTCCTCAAGGACGTCACGCCCGAGCATCTGACCGCGGCCGTCCGCACGGTCCGTACCGGCGACGCTCTCCTCGCGCCCGCCATCACCCGCCGTCTCGTACAGCGGTTCACCCAGCGTGGCAGCGACACCGCCGCCCTCCACCGCGACCTCGCCTCGCTCACCCCACGCGAACTGGAGGTCCTCGGCCTGCTGGCCCGAGGGCTGAGCAACGCCGAACTCGCCACCCGCCTCCACCTGGCCGAGGCGACCGTCAAGACGCACGTCGCCCGCATCCTGGCCAAGCTCGGACTCCGTGATCGTGTCCAGGCCGTTATCGTCGCCTACGAGACAGGGCTGGTCAGCGCCGGCGAACGCGAGGCCGCCCAGCAGTCCACCGAGCAGACATAGACCGAAGCCGAGGCTTGGCCGGCCCCCGCGCTGTTGTGCGACGGACCAGGGATCAGTAGTCAGAAACTGCGCATGTCCCGGTAGTTCACGCGTCCGTACCGGCATAGAACGGTCGCCCGATGTCCGCGTTCGGCGCGGTGTGGGGGTTGCGAGCTGCTGTCGGTTTGCTGCATTGAAGTGAGTTGTAGCGAGCGGGAGTGAGTCCTGTGGGTGGGTTTGTGGGGGTGGGAACGGGGGTTCTGGGGTCGAATGGGTGACCTTGACGGTTGTGGCTCGTTGGGTCGGGTGGCAGGTGTCCGGCCCGGGTGGGGGTGATGTGGTGGGTGGTCTGCGGGAGCTGACAGCCTCCTTCGTGGTGCCCGGGCCTTGCGGGGTGGCGGTCCGGGACCGCCTCAAACACCTCACGCCCCAGGACGAGAAGGTGCTGCGCGCGGTCGGCGAGCACCAGGGGGCACTGGCTTCCGGTGATCTCAAGGCCCGCTGTGCGGACGGTCTGGAGCACGGTGCGGAGACCTGGGCGGCGCGTAAGCGGGGGCTGACCGGGGTGTCGTCGTCGCGGATCGCGGGGGCCATCACGAAGGCCACGCACGATCAGTGGGCGCTCGCACGCCGTGGCCAGGCAGCGCACATCCAGAGCCTGGCGGCCGGGATCACGATGCTGCGGCACCGCCTGTCCCTCCCGCTCGGGGAGCCCGGAACGAGGCGGGCCGCGGGCGGCTACCGTTCCAAGGGCGAGTGGTTCCGCAAGTCCCGCCGCCTTGCGATGCTGGAAGCGCGGCACACGGCGGCTGTCGCCGACTGGGAGGCCGGGCGGGTCCGGGTCGTACGGGGCGGTAAGCGTCTCCTCAACACCCGCCACCACCTCACCGAGGCCCAGCTCACCGAAGACCAATGGCGGCAACGGTGGGAGGCGGGACGCTGGTTCATCGCTGCTGATGGTGAGTCGGGGAAGCGGTTCGGGAACGAGACGATCCGCGTCACCGACACTGGTGAGGTCAGCATCAGGCTGCCTGCCCCGCTCGCGCACCTGGCCAACGCCCGGCACGGCCGGTACACCCTCAGTGCCCGCATCGCGTTCGCGCACCGGGGCGCGGAGTGGGCCGACCGCATCGAAGCGAACCGGGCCGTCGCCTACCGCATCCACCTCGACGTGGACCGTGGCCGCTGGTACCTCACCGCATCCTGGCAACGCCCCGCCGTCCGGACCGTCCCGTTGGAGACCGCCCGCGCCCGGGGCATGATCGGCGTCGACACCAACGCCGACCACTTCGCCGCCTACCGGCTCGACCGGCACGGCAACCCGGTCGGCGGGCCGCATCGTTTCCCCTATGACCTGTCCGGTTCGGCCGGTCACCGCGACGCCCAGATCCGCCACGCCCTGACCCGCCTGATCAACTGGGCCAAGCAGGCCGGTGTCGCCGCGATCGGTATCGAGGACCTCGACTTCACCACCGAGAAGACCCGGGAGAAGCACGGCCGCCAGAAGCGGTTCCGGCAGCTCATCTCCGGTATCCCGACCGGCAGGCTCAAGGCCCGGCTGGTCTCGATGGCCGCCGAACAGGGCCTCGCGGTCGTCGCGGTCGACCCCGCCTACACCTCCCTGTGGGGTGCCCAGCACTGGCAGAAACCGCTGGCCACCCCCCAGCGCACCATGTCCCGTCACGATGCCGCCGGTATCGCGATCGGTCGACGCGCCCTCGGGTACCCGGTCCGGCGTCGGACGGCACTGCCCCCACACGACCGGAGTGATCGTGCGGGGCATCGGACCGTCCAGGCCGAACCAGGTGACCGGGGGCGTGAGGGAACCCGCCCACCCACAACGGACCGGCCCCCTGGAGGGCCGTCGCCGAGCGGGAAGCGAAAGCGGGAACCCAGCGTATCCAACACCGTTCGGGATGCGCCCAGTACGCAACAGTGGGTCCAAGACTCACTCATGCGCACTGGTTAGGAACGGTCTGGCACAGTCGGCATCGCGATGTCGAGCTGCGATGCCATGTCCAGCATCCGCCCGGTCGATCACGCCGCTGCTCGGGACTGTTGGGAAGTGCTGGTGGTGGTTGGTGGGAGGAGCACACGGCAGGCGGTCGTCTACTCTCGCAGGGTTTCGATCACCACAATTGGAGTGCTCGTATGACCCTGAGTGTGTTGCCGGTTGACTGCGAACCTGCTGCTGGTGTTGTCCTGCTGAGCGGTGTCCCCGGCAGCGGGAAGTCCACGGTGGCTGCCGCGTTGGCCAATCGGCTGCGGCTGGCAGCGCATGTTGAGGTGGATGAGCTCCAAACGATGATCGTCAGTGGCGGCCGGTGGCCCTCGGCGACCCCCGATCCGGAAGCCGACCGGCAGATCCTTTTGCGGGCCCGCAATGCGTGTCTGCTGGCCGACAGCTTTGCGGCGGCCGGATTCGTCCCCGTACTCGACGATGTCGTGGTACGCCGTTCGCACTTTGACTTCTACCGCGCCTCGCTGACGGCTGCGCCTTTGCATGTCATCTTCCTGGCCCCGGGGCCGGCAACCGCCTGGCGGCGCAATCAGGCGCGGGACAAAGTCCTGGCCACCAACTGGTCACCCCTGGACGAGGCGATGCGCCAAGAACTCGCAGGGGAGGGAACCTGGATCGACAACGCAGAAATGACCGTCGAAGAGACGGTGGAGTTGATCTTGTCCGTGACGGGTCTGACGCCCACTGCCGAAGCCGGCCGGTGCAGCTGGGCGGGCGATGTGACCGATAGCCTCAAGGTGCTGGACCGGTTCCCCAACTGGCGCAATTCGGCCCCAGCAGATTTGGCCGCAGATCAAGAGCCCGGACGACTTCACTCCCGTCAAGGTCGAGATCAAGATCGAATGATAGGGGAACACGAGGCGACTGCCGAACTCCGGCGGGTGGTGGAGGAATTGCGCGCCGCGACCGCCACGCGAAATGAGTGGAGCATGCTGAATTCGCTGCCCGCCGGGGCTCGGCCCGAGACGATCGGAGCCGACCTGCCGGACCGGTACCGGGAGTTTCTCGCGGTATGCGACGGGGGTACATGCGGAGACGTCACCGTGTTCGACGCCGCGACCGTCGGCGGCATGCAGTTCTACGCGGACCCGGTCGACGGGGCCGAGGTCAGCCTCGGCCGCGAGGAATGGTTCTGTCCCGGTGTCGTCTCCGACGAACCGATCTTCGTCAACCGTTCGACGGGGGCGGTCTGGCACTTCCCCGACACCGGGATCGAATGGTGGAAGTCGGCCGCCTTCGAGAGGGCGGCCGACGACTTCACCACGTTCTTCCTGGCGTGGGTGGCGGGGCCGCACTACATGCAGCTCACCGGCTCCCAACCGGAGGAGCAATGGCCCGATCTTCTCAGCATGCTGGGCCGACTGGGGGATGAACGACCGGCTGAAGTGCTTGCCCTGGGGTGACCCGGCCGAGCACTGTCGTCTGTGCCGACCCCTTCAGGACGACGGAGGTCCTGCGGGTCTGCTTCACGGTGAGCAGGGCAGCGCACTCCCAACGACCGGTTCTCCTTGTGGGGAGGTCATCCATGGGTGTCGCCGGGCTGCCCAATCCCTCCGTGGGGGCGACCGGAATGACCACTGCTTCGCCCGTCGAGTCGCTCTCCGACCGCTACGGCTCACCGCGCCCTCTCGCCCCCCCCGTTACCGTTTTCGTGGCCCCGCAATGGGGTGCCTGGCCCCCGGGTCCGGTATGGCTGTGTGCCCCCTGTCGAAGTCGATGACCTGGGGGGTGTTGCCGCCGGGCTTCGGGGCACCGCTTGACCGCTGATGAGGGGCCTGACGACCGCCTGGTCCGGCGCAATGCCGGACCGCTTTGCGGGTGGGGATGTCTGCGTAACGTGGTTGCCGGCGTGTGGTGCCGCAGGGACGGCTGGGAGTTGAGGCGACGAGAGGCGAGGGGCACGCGCACATGGTCGACACGACCGCGACAGATCTCTTCCTCGGTCTGGACCTGGGCAAGGAGTTCCACCACGCCCACGGCCGGACCGCGGACGGCAGAACCGTGCACGACAAACGGCTGCCCAACACCGAGCCGAAGCTGCTGGAGCTGTTCACCAAACTGGTGGCGAAGTTCGGCACCGTACTGGTGATCGTGGACCAGGTCGCCAACATCGGCGCGCTGCCGTTGACGGCAGCCCGCGCGGCGGGCTGCCGGGTCGCCTACCTGCCCGGGTTGTCGATGCGGCGGGCAGCCGACCTTCACCCGGGCGAGGCCAAGACCGATGCCCGCGACGCGTTCGTGATCGCGGAGACCGCCCGGTCCATGCCGCACACCCTGCGCGCGGTGGACCGCGACGACGAGGTGCTGGCCGAGCTGACGATGCTCACCGGCTACGACAACGACCTGGCCGGCGAGGTCAACCGCACCACCAACCGGCTGCGCGGTCTGCTCTCCCAGATTCATCCTTCCCTCGAGCGAGTGCTCGGCCCGCGCCTGGCCTACCCCTACGTCCTGGCCCTCCTGGCCAGGCACGGCTCGCCGGCCAGGCTGAAGAAGCTCGGCCGCACGCGGTGCGAGGCTCTGCTGAAGGCACACGGCTCGCGCAAGGCCCACCACCTCACCACCGAGATCTACGACGCGCTTGCCGAGCAGACCCTGGTTGTTCCCGGCACCGAGGCGTCCGCGCTGATCGTGCCGGGCCTGGCCGCCCAGCTCGCCGCCGCCCATACCCAGCGTCAGGCCACCGAGCAGGAGATCGCCGTCCTGCTGGAGGCCCTCCCTCTTTTCCATCTCCTGACGTCGCTGCCCGGTCTGGGCGTCAGGACCACGGCCGCGGTGATCGTCGCGATCGGTGACGGCACCGGCTTCCCCACCGCCGGACACCTCGCCTCCTATGCCGGACTCGCCCCCGCCACGAAGTCCTCGGGCACCTCCATCCGCGGTGAGCACGCACCCCACCGCGGCAACCGGCTCCTCAAACGTGCCTTGTTCCAGGCCGCGTTCGCCGCGATCGGCTGCAAGAGCGACCCGTCCTCCCGGATCTACTACGACCGCCAGCGCGCACGCGGCAAGACCCACACCCAGGCGGTCCTCCGCCTGGCCCGGCAACGCGTGAACGTCATCCACGCGATGATCCGCACCGGCGCCCTCTACGAACCACGCACTCCGAGTGACGTCGACCTCGCAGCCTGACACCCCATCCGTCTGCCCTTCAGCCCTCCTCACGTCCGCACGCCGGCACGGCCACCCCCGTCCTGCCGGCCACCGAGCTGCCCACCAGGCACCCGATCCGCCGGGAACATCCCGCTTCGCGGGACGTTCCCGAAAACCAGGACCAACCCCTACGAACCAGCCCCGCCAGGCTTGACGAAACAGATAGGGGCACCCCCCCGCGGATCCGCCGACCGCACTGACGTATCAGGTCGGGCTCCGGCTTCTCGTACGTACGCCCGGGCGGCCCCCTGGTGTCACACCTTCGAGATGCCCGATATGACAGCAAAACGGGGGGTTAGTACGTTTCATCACAGGTCGGCTGCACGGTCGGCGTCTCTGAGACAGGAAGAAGTGACATGACCACGCGCAAATTCGCCGTGACCGCCGCCGCAGTAGGCGCATCGGTCCTTGCCGTCACCGGCATCACGTATGCCTCGGCCGACGGATCCACCCAGGCCGCCCCGTCCGTCCAGAAGGCTGCCCCGGCCGCCCCGTCCGTCCCTCAAGCCGCCCCGGCTGTCCCGAAGTCCGTGCCGTCCGTCCCGAAGGCCGCCCCCTCCGGGACGCTCCCTGATGGGGACAGCGGATACGGGATGGGGGACGGCGGTCGTGATGACGGGGGTCGTGATGACGGTGGTCGCGGTGACGGAGGTCGTGATGACGGAGGTCGTGATGACGGAGGTCGCGACTATGGAGGTCGTGATGACGGAGGTCGTGATGACGGGGGTCGCGGTGACGGGGGTCGCGACGGTGGCTACGACCGCGGTTCGGACCGTGGCTACGACGGCGGACAGGACGGACAAATCCAATTCAACGATCGGACGTACTCCGCCGCCTCCGAGGGCTGCATCACCGCGGCCAGCGGACTGGGCTCAACTAGCTTCAGCATCAGCAACGACAGCTGGAAGACCGTTGAGGTCTATCGCGGGTCCACCTGCGACAACGGCTCTCCGGTCGCCACCGTCGGTCCCCACGGCGCCACCCACGGCGTCGTGACCCCCACGGTCCAGGGGGGCCTGTTCGCCAACGATGGCGTCGTGGGCAGCTTCCGGGTGATCGGTGACCACTACAGGTGGTAACCGCGCCACCCGCATCACTTGGAACCCGCGGTCCGTCGGAATCGGTCCGGGGTTTCCGGGAGGTCGGCCAGGGGCAGCAAGGGGCGTCGCGTCGGACAAGGACGCCGCCACCGGGTCCCGACCGGCAGCCGGTGCGCCGTCAACTCCGACGTCAGGAACCCCCGGGGCAGAGCTGGGCAGGTCGATGGCAGAGGAGTGGACAGGCACTCGGGGCTCCTGGTGGATGACGTTGCTCGGCAACTCATCCACCGGGAGCTTCGTCACATCCCCAGGGAAATCTCTTGTGTCCACGGTGCGCAGCTCTCCTCGGATCGCGCCGTTCGCCATTCCGGGACCCGGCATCAGCGGTGCTCGGGGTTGCCGACGTCGAGGCGACAGCCGACGTCCCCCTCCCGGCGCTGCTTCCGTGCGCCGGAATCCACCCGCGTCCTTGAGTAGCCGCGCCAGGTGCATCAGGTTCCTCATCATGAACGCGTATGGCGATGGGTGAGCCGATCTCCGGGCCACCCGTGCCCGCGTCCGGGCCAGGCGTCCGTCTTCCAGCCGTGCCCTTTCATGTCCGCCCACACGCCGGTCGCGATGTCGTGGTCGATCGCCCGGATCAGTTCGGTCGTGACGCCGCGCTCCGCCCTCACTGCGCGGCTGCGGTCGATCAGCCCCTCCGCGTTGCTGATCTCGGGGGGAACGCTGCAGCGTGCAGTCGGTGTGCATCGCGTGCAGAGGGTCGAAGCCGGACGCGTCGTCGGCATGGCCGGGTGTCCCCATGCGGGGGCTCCTCTGTGGGTACGGAAGAAGGTGAGGTCTGTTCATGGTCTACCGTCACGCGCGGGCTCACCCGACGATGGGCGCGCGGTTGCCACCCGTACGCAGCAAGTGCGGCTCACCCCATCGCCTCGCGTGCGAGGTGCGTACGAGAACCCATGTGCCGCGTCCGCCGCTCCGATTGAGTCGTACGGACGTCCGACGACGCTTCGCCTCCCGTATCACGGGCGCCTGGATCGATCGGACCGGCCCGGGCCGTGCTCCTCTGCGGACCGCCGCTCTCCTCTGTCCTGACGTCGGCGGGCCGGGCCCTGCCGTGGCGGGCGAGCCGGCCCCGCGGTCCGGCGCCCGCCGGCCTCGCACCCGCAGCGGAGTGCCCATGCGGTGTTCGTGGAGCTGGTCGACTGGTCGTCGGGACCGGTGATACACGGAGCGGGCGCTCTCAGCGGGCGCTCGACGCCTCCACCGCCACCTTGATCCGCTGCCCGAACGCAGGGGCGTCCCTGCGCGCGGCACCGGCGGCGAAGCCGACGAGGAGCTTGCCGATGCCGTGGCCCTCCAGAACATTGAAGATCCGCACCCGGGTCCTCCCGGCGGCCGTGGCCTCGAGGTCGTAGCCGCCGGTGGTGGCGGTGACGAGGTTCTTCGAGCGTTCCGCCCAGCGGATGCGTGTGGGCGCTACGAGTTCGGTGATCCCGAACTCCCGCTGAGTCTTCATGCCGGCGTCCTTCACCGTGCTCCTGAAGACCGTCCCCACCGCTGTCGGCCCGGTCGGCGACTTGTCGATCCGCTGCACTCGCGGGCTGAACTCCGGGTCGTGCTCGCCATCGGCGAGATAGGCGAAGACTTCGGCAATCGGACGGTCGATCTCGACCGTCGCCTCGAATTGAGTGCCCATGACCTCTCCTCGTCCCCTGATCGCTTGCGCTCCGGCTGCGGGGTGCGGCAGGTGAACGCAGGCCCGCGAAGGCGCGGGATGGTGATCATAAGTCAGGCGGAGGCGGGCGGCAGGCTTGATGGCACAGGGCAACGGACCCGCCTGGTCACCCGAGGGAAGCGGCGACGGCGGCCGCTCCGGGCGCCGCCCTCCGCCCCGCACGCCCGCCCCACGAACAGTCGATCAAGACGCGCGGGTGCCCGGCTCCCGCGCTCCAATGAACTCGTGACCGCGCCCCCCGACGACTGCCTCGCGCGCAATGACTGGATCTGCGGTGCCTATCTGACCAGCCGTCGCGAAATCCTCCGGGACGCCGTCCTCCAGCACCTCCAGCTGACCGCGGTCTCCGTGTGCATCGGACTGCTCCTCGCCCTTCCGCTCGCGCTTGCCGCCCGTCGCCTGCGCTGGGCGGCAGGACCCGTCCTCGGCGTGACGACCATCCTCTACACCGTGCCGTCGCTCGCCATGTTCTCGCTGCTGCTGCCGGTCTACGGACTTTCCGCCTCGCTCGTCGTCGCGGGGCTCGTCCTCTACTCGCTCACCCTTCTCGTACGGAACATCCTTGCCGGACTGCGCGCCGTGCCCGAGGAAACCCGGCAGGCCGCGCGCGGCATGGGCTACGGGCCCGTCCGGCTCCTTGTCGCCGTGGAGCTGCCGCTCGCTCTGCCCGCCGCCATGGCCGGGCTGAGGATCGCCACCGTCTCCGCGGTCTCCCTGGTCACCGTCGGTGCGATCGTCGGCTACGGCGGGCTCGGCAATCTCATCTACTCCGGGATGAACACCTACTTCAAGGCCCAGGTGCTCACCGCGTCCGTCCTCTGCGTCGTCATCGCGGTCGCCGCCGACCTGCTGCTGCTCGGCGCGCAGCGGCTGCTGACCCCGTGGACCCGTAGGCAGTCGTGAACACCCTCTCCGACACCTGGTCCTGGCTCACCAGCTCCGCCCACTGGACCGGCGACAACGGCATCTGGCACCGGCTCGAACAGCACCTGGTCCTCACCGTCGTCTGCCTGCTCATCAGCTGCCTCATCGCGCTGCCCGCTGCTCTCGTCCTCGGTCATCTCGGCAAGGGCGGGGCACTCGCCGTCAACATCTCCAACATCGGCCGCGCCGTCCCCACCTTCGCCGTCCTGGTCCTGCTGCTCCTCACCCCGATCGGCAGGTACGGCGAGGGGCCGACCGTCATCGCCCTGGTGCTGTTCGCCGTCCCGCCGCTGCTCACCAATGCGTACGTGGGGATGCGGGAGGTCGACCGTGATGTCGTACGGGCCGCCCGAGGCATGGGCATGACGGGGCGGCAGCTGCTGCTGCGGGTCGAAGTGCCGCTCGCCCTGCCGTTGATCCTCACCGGTGTACGGATCGCGGCCGTCCAGCTCGTCGCCACCGCCACTCTGGCCGCGCTGGCGGGCGGCGGGGGACTCGGCCGCATCATCACGGCCGGCTTCAACCTCGCCTCCACCCCGCAGGTGGTGGCCGGGGCGATCCTCGTCGCCGTGTTCGCCCTGATCGTCGAAGGGAGCTTCGAGCTCGGGCAGCGGCTCGCCCCCGACTGGGTGCGCGGCGAGGAATCCCGATGAGGGACGGCCGGACCATACCCGTACTCCTGACGCTGCTGCTGACCGCGGCCGCGTGCACCACCGGGCCCGCCCTGGAGGACCAGGGCGAGGTCACCGGTCCGCCGGGCGACAGCAAACACCTCACCATCGGCTCCGCGGGCTTCACCGAGAGCGACCTGCTCGCCCAGATGTACGCGCTGCTGCTCGACCGGGCCGGTTACTCCACCAAGGTCATCTCCGTCACCAACCGGGAGATCTACGAACCGGCACTGGAGAGCGGCCAGATCGACGTCGTACCGGAGTACGCCGCAACCTTCGCCGACTGGCTGAACGCGAAGAAGAGCGGCGCAGACGCCGCCCCCGTCGGCTCACCCGACCTCGACACCACCATGAAGGCCCTGCGCGCCCTCGCCACGCGCCGTGGCCTCACCGTCCTCGCCCCAGGCCGCGCCGTCGACCAGAACGCGTTCGCGGTCACCGCCCCGTACGCGGCGAAGCACCGGCTGAGGACGCTCAGCGACCTGGGCAGGTCAGGGCTTCCCGTGCGGTTGGCCGCGGGCGACGAATGCGTGCAGCGGCCCTACTGCGCTCCGGGACTGAAGAAGACGTACGGCATCGACATCACCGCCGTCGATCCCAAGGGCGTCGGCACCACACAGGCGAAACAGGCGGTCCGGAGCGGTCGGGACCAAATGGTCGTGACCACCACCACCGACGCCACCCTCGACGACTTCGGGCTGGTCCTGCTCGCCGACGACAAGCATCTGCAGAACGCCGATCACCTCGTCCCCGTCGTCAACCGGTCCCGGGCGGGAAGCCCGGGCGTACGCGACGCACTGGACCGGCTCAACACCGTACTGACGACCGCCGATCTCGCCCGGATGAACGAGCAGGTGGACAGCTGGCGGCGGCTCCCCGAGGACGTCGCCCGGAACTACCTGGAGTCCAAGAAGCTCATTCCGCGCAGTTGAGCGGTGTGCGCGCACCTACCAGGGGAGTTCCGCGATCCGTGCGGTGATCCGCTCGCGGTCCCAGACACCGTCCGCGACCAGCACCCGGTAGCGGCGGGTCAGCGTGGCGCCGGGGTCCAGGACCAGCTCGTCGTGGAACGCTGACGACGGTGCCACCGCGGCGAACGGATCGTTGCGTACGAACCAGTGCGCCGGATGCGTTTCGCCCGCGCCCGTGTGGTCGTTCTCCGGTGCATGGACGAAGACGAGCATCGCGTGCCCGTCGGCCCCGTCGTGCTCACCGCTGTACGCCAGCCACGCGGCCTGCCGGCCCATCAGTTCCGGGCCCTCGCCTTCCGCGGTGAGGATCCTGCCGTTCCGGAAGGCGCGCGGGCCGCGCCAGAACAGCCCGGTGTAGCCCGCGTTCGTCCGACCGTGCGTGGTCCGACTGCCGAAGCGCAGTTCCTCGTCCCGGCGGGTGGTGATCGCGGACGACCAGGTCAGCGCCCAGCTGCCGGTCGTGGTGTCCATTCGTGGACGCCGATCCGGCGCGCCTCGTCCGCCCACAGGTCGCCGGTGTGGGGATGCCGGCTCAGCCGCTCGGCGACCGTCGCCCTGCCTCCCCGCACCGCCACCTCGTCGAAGATCCGGTGCGCCGTGGAACCGACCCGCTCCGGGAGCGCCGGATAGCCCTCGCCGTGCACATGGGTGGTGCCGCCCCACAGGTTCTGCCCGGACAGATGGGAGGCCGTGAGCTGCAGGCCCTTGTGCCAGCGGTGGTCGTTGGGGCGGTAGTCGGTCACCACCCGGTCCGACAGGGTGCACAGCGGATGGATGTACGGCTTCGGCGCCTCCCGGCGAGCCTCCGGCCGGTACACGTACCGCATCGGTTCCACTCCGCTGCCGGCCACGGCGACCGCGATGTGGTCGCCGTGGCGGTGGACGAGTTCCAGCGACTCGGTCATGCCGTCACTGCCGACGGCTCGGGCGCCCAGCCGGCGGCACTGCCGTGCAGGGCGCTGTAGTACGGATCGCCGGAGCCGATCTCACCGGCGCGGACGGTGGCACCGGTGAAGGCGGCCTTGTAGAGCGCGGCGACGAGTTCGAGGCTCGTGCGGTCGTCGGCGCCGCTGCTGCTGCGCGGCCTGCGCCCGGGCCGCAGGTCGTCGAGCGGACCGCGCAGCTGCGCCTCGTGAGAGCTGGCCACGTCGGGGCCGAAGGCGGGCCGTTGCTCGGCCGGCATGAGGTCGAGGTCCGTGTACGGATGACCGATGCCCGCGTCCGCGCAGAACGCCTCGACGGAGCCGGCGTTCACATCGACCGCCGCGGAGATCTGCAGCGGCTGTTCGGCGGCGAGGGCGGTGAGCGCGGGCAGATGGCTGTCGCGTGCGATCGCATCCGTGCCGACGATCGCGACCCGGATCGGCCGTCGGTGCGGGGAATCTTTAGACATGACAAGCACCCCCTGGGCGGGCGACAGGGCACTCACCGGATAGCAAGCGCTTTCTCTCCGCGGAAACCTGGGCTTCGCGAGGGAGGCGGGTCAAGGGATCTTCGCACCGGGCATCGGGCGTACCCGATCGACGCGGGGCCCGGCGGATCGGTCGCACCGGCCCACCGGTCCGTCAGGCGTCCGCCACCGAGTCGAACTGCACCTCGCCGCGCCCCACTCCCCGCGCGTCCGCGTCCACCGACCGGCGCAGCGCCTCGTGGAGTTTCGCCGGAGTCAGTACGCCGAGGAAGCGCGACCCCTCCAGCACGGCCACCCACCCTGCGTCGTGCTGCAGCATCTCGCTGAACGCCTGCTTCAGCGGTGCCCCGACCGGTACCCACGCATCCATCCGGCGCGCCAGTTCGCCGACCGTGCCGTGTTCCCCGGCGATCCGCAGTGCGTCCGCCGGCACCCAGCCGTGCAGTTCGCCCTCGCCGCCGAGCACGACCGCCCAGCGGGCCCCCGCGCCGTTCAGCCGGGCCGCCGCCGAGCGTGCGGGTTCGTCGAGCAGGGCGATCGGCGGCTCCTCCAGGTCGTCCCGCTCGATCGTGGTGACCGACAGCCGCTTCAGTCCCCGGTCAGCGCCGACGAATTGGGCCACGTACGGCGTCGCCGGTGTGCCGAGCAAGGTGGCCGGCTTGTCGAACTGCTCGATGCGCCCCTCTCCGTACACCGCGATCCGGTCGCCCATCCGGACCGCTTCCTCGATGTCATGGGTCACCATCAGGACCGTCTTCCTGACGGCTGCCTGCAGGCTCAGGAACTCGTTCTGCAACCGTTCCCGCACCACCGGGTCGACCGCACCGAACGGTTCGTCCATCAGCAGCACCGGCGGATCGGCGGCCAGTGCCCGTGCGACACCCACCCGTTGGCGTTGGCCGCCGGAGAGCTGGGCGGGGTACCGGGAGCCGTACGTCTTCGGATCGAGTCCCACCAGATCCAGCAGTTCCGCCGCCCGCTCCCGGGCCCTGCCCCGCTTCCAGCCGATCAGGGAGGGAACGGTCGCGGTGTTGTCGAGGATCGTGCGGTGCGGGAAGAGTCCGACCTGCTGGATGACATAGCCGATCCGGCGGCGCAGCCGCACCGGGTCGATCCCCGCGATGTCCTCGCCGTCCACCAGGATCCGGCCCGAGGTCGGCTCGATCAGCCGGTTCACCATCATCATCGTGGTGGTCTTGCCGCAGCCCGACGGCCCGACAAGGGTGACGAGTTCCCCCTCGGCGACCTCGAAGGACAGCCCGTCGACCGCGGTTGTACCGTCCGGATAGACCTTGCTGACCTGCTCGAACCGGATCATGACTGCACGCTAGGAGCCCCCCGGGCGCGTCGCACACGGGCCGGGACTGTCCGAGTCACGGGTGTGTGCTGAACTGTCTGTGATACGTCTGATTCAGGAGCACCTTTTGACCAGTTACCGGCAGCCCGGCGTGGTTCTCACCGATCGCTGTTTCACCGTCCCGCTCGATCACGCCGATCCGGGCGGCGAGCAGATCGAGATCTTCGGCCGGGAGGCCGTCGCGAGCGGCAGGGCCGACGACGAGCTGCCATGGCTGGTGTACCTGGAGGGTGGACCCGGCTTCGGTGCCCGTCGTTTCGTCGGTACCGAGGCCTGGCTGGGGCGGGCGGTGAAGGAGTTCCGGGTGCTGTTGCTCGACCAGCGCGGCACCGGGCTGTCCACGCCGGCCAACCGGCAGACTCTTCCGCTGCGCGGCGGCCCGCGTGAGCAGGCCGACTATCTCGCCCACTTCCGGTCCGACAACATCGTGCGCGACTGCGAGCTGATCCGGCCGCAGCTGACCGGCGGCGCCCCGTGGACCGTGCTCGGTCAGTCGTTCGGCGGCTTCTGCGCGGTCCGCTATCTTTCGGCCGCCCCCGAGGGGCTCGAGGCCGTCCTGATCACCGGTGGACTGCCCTCGCTCGACGCCCACGCCGACGACGTGTACCGGGCCGCGTACCCGCGGATCGAGCGGAAGGTCGCCGCCCACTACGCCCGCTACCCGCAGGACGTCGAGCGCGCCCGCGAGGTCGCCGCGTACCTCCTGGAGCACCGCCCGGAGAGTGCCGGACACCGCCTGACGCTCGAGGGATTCCAGTCCCTGGGCATCATGCTGGGCGGCGGCAACGGCAGCCACCAGCTGCACTACCTGCTGGAGAACGCCTTCGTCCGCACGCCGCTGGGCATCGAGCTATCCGACACGTTCCAGGAGGCCATGCGCGCCGCCAACTCATTTGCGGGCCACCCGCTGTACGCCCTGATGCACGAGGCGATCTACGGCCAGGGCAAGGAGCCCACAGGCTGGGCCGCCGAGCGGGTCCGCGCCGAATTCCCGCAGTTCGACGCCGCCACCGCCCTGGCAGGCGACGCGCCCGTGCTCTTCACCGGGGAGAGCATCCATCCCTGGCACTTCGACGTGGACCCGGCCCTGCGCCCGCTGCGCGAGACCGCCGAACTGCTCGCCTCCCGTACCGACTGGCCCGAGCTGTACGACACCGAGCGCCTCGCCGCCAATGACGTACCGGTGGCCGCGGCTGTCTATCACGACGACATGTACGTCGACACCGAGCACGCGCTGCGCACCGCCGCGTCGATCCGTGGTCTGCGCACGTGGGTGACGAACGAGTTCGAGCACGACGGGGTGCGCGCCGGGGGACCGCGGGTGCTCGACCGACTGCTCGCCCTTGTCCGGGATGAGCTCTGACCTGCTTGTCCACGGCAGGAGCCGGTCACGCGCGTGGCGTGACCGGCTCCAGCCGTACGGGTACGTCCGGACCGCTTCAGCCCTGCAGGGCGTCCAGCGTGGCGTCGAAGTCCGCAGCCGAGCGCGGGGCCCGGTTGTGCGGCAACTTCGACAGGACGGCGGCCATTCCACAGGTGTTGGTCACCGCGGAGAAGACCAGACCGGAGCCGACGCCGGCCGACAGCCAGCGCGCGGCCGGGAAACGCCGGCCGGCGAGCAGACCGGCCACCACCAGCGAACCGGCGGCGAACCGGACCTGACGCTCCATCGGCCAGGTGGCCCGGGCGCCGGCGGGACGGTCCAGGTCGTGGCCCTCGCCCTCCCATGCGGACGTGCCGCCGGACAGCGTGACGGCGTCGATGTCCGCCGCGGCGAGGATGTCGCAGGCGCGGGTGGAACGCACGCCGGAGGCGCACACCACGAGCAGGGATCCGCGGGCTGCCGCCGCCTTGAGGGCGGGCAGCGCCTCTTCGAGACGGTCCAGCGGGATGTTCAGCGCGCCGGGCACGTGCCCGGAGGCGTGCTCGCCCGGAGCCCGCACGTCGATGACGGTGAACTCCGCGATCCGGGCTGCGGCCTGGGCGGGGGAGAGGGAGGCGGGGCTGGTCACGAGGGATGTTTCCTTTCGTCGCGGGGGGCGTACCCCGGACAGGGTAGAATACCCCTTGGGGTATTCGGAGGAGGATGTGTGGAAATCGACATGGCGGCCGACGAACTGAAGTCGGTACTCAACCGCCTTCGCCGCGCTCAGGGCCAGCTTGCCGCGATCATCAGGATGATCGAGGAGGGCCGGGACTGCGAGGACGTCATCACACAGATGGCAGCCGTTTCGCGCGCGCTCGACCGGGCCGGCTTCGCGATCATCGCGACGGGCCTTCAGCACTGCATGGCCGACGACGGTGCAGAGCCGGCCGACCGGGACCAGATGCGTGCCCGGCTGGAGAAGCTCTTCCTCTCACTGGCCTGAGCCCGGATCCGGGGTCGGTGCCGTGGCTCAGGCCACGGCATCGACCAGCATGAAGAGGGCCACGGCGAGCAGCGCAGCGCCGAAGATCCGCTGGAGTGCGGCCGTGGACACCTTGGTGGCCAGCCGCTTCCCGTCCCACGCACCGAGGACCGCCGCCGCCGTGAACGGGGCGATCACCGCCCAGTCCAGCGAGGTGGGCGTGGTGAGGCGGGTGGCCAGGGCGGCCGTGGAGTTCACCGTGATGACGAGCAGGCTGGTGCCGACCGCCGCCGTCATGGGCACGGCGAGGACGGTGACCAGGGCGGGAACGGCGAGAAATCCTCCGCCGACCCCGAGGAACCCGGTCACGGCGCCGAGACCGGCCCCGGCGCGGGCGACCCGCCCGGCGCCCGTACGGTCGGCGGCGTCCGCGGTGTTCGGCCCTGCCGAAGCCGCCTCGCACCGCGCAGGCACCCGCGGCCGGATCATCCGCACTGCCGCCACCACCGCGAGCACCGCGAACGCCGCCGTCAGTACTCCCGCCGGAATCCGGACCGACAAGGCCCCGGCCACAGCCGCCGGCACGATGCCGGCGACGGCGAAGAGGCCACCGGTCCGCCAGCGGACGTGACCGTCCCTGGCGTGCGCGACCAGTCCGGTCAGGGAGGTCGCGATGACGATCAGCAGAGCTGCGGTGGTGGCCGCGGCCGGGGTGAAGCCGAGCAGATAGATCAGCGCGGGAACGGCGAGGACACTGCCGCCGCCGCCCAGCCCGCCCAGTGCCAGACCGACCACGGCACCGGCGGCCAGGGCCAGGATGAGGGTGCTCATGCGACGGTGCCCGCCGCTCCGTGACGGTTCCGGACAGGCAGCCCCTCGGCCGCCCAGGCGGTCATGCCGCCGGTGACATCGACGGCCTCGGTGCCGCGTCCGGCGAGAATGCGGGCAGCCTGCCGGGACCGGTTGCCGGAACGGCAGATGACCACCACCGGGCGGCCTGTCGCCGAAGCAGGCAGCGACTGGCCGGCGGCCAGCCGGGAGAGCGGCAGATGGACGGCGCCCGGGGCGTGTCCGGCATTCCACTCGGAGGTTTCGCGTACGTCGAGCAGAACCGCCGCACCATCGGCGGTCCGGTGGAGGGCTTCGGCCGGGGTGACACGGCCGGGGCCGCGCCCGAAGAAGGACATCAGGGAAGACATGGGGAAGTGCTCCAGAAGTGCGGGAGGGGGAGTCCGACGGTCAGGCGGCGGCCGGTGCGGTGCCGGTCGTCCCGTCGGGGGCATCGGCAGCCGGATCCGAGAGCGTCAGGCCGGCGGCCTCCGCCGCGCCGAACCCGTCGTCGACCGCCACGACCTCCCGCCCGGCGGAGTCCAGCAGCGACGCCGCGATCGCCGCCCGCATTCCGCCCGCGCAGTGCACCCACACGACTCCGTCCGGCACCTCGTCCAGCCGCTTGGGCAGCTCGTGCACCGGAATGTGCACCGACCCGGCTATCGCGCCGGCGCTGCGTTCGGTGTCCCTGCGGACATCGAGAACCACCGGCTGCTCGCCGAGCTCGCGTGCCGCGGCGAGGCCCGCGAAGTCCGACCTCCGGAACGAGCGCAGCTCTTCCGTCGTGCGGACCCAGGACCGCGGGTCACCGGTCGCAGCGGCCACCGGGCGGCCGATGCCCACCCGGGCCAGCTCGCGCTGGGCGTGCGCGACGTCGGCGGCGCTGCTCGCCAGCAGGGTGACGGGCCTGCCCCACGGAATCAGCCAGGCGAGATAGGTGGCGAGCTGCCCCTCGCCCTCGAAGTTGAACGAACCGGCGACATGCCCCTCGGCGAACGCCACCCGGCTGCGCAGATCCACCACCCACTCACCTGCGGCCAGCCGCCGCGCGATCTGCTCGGCGTCGGCCGGGGCGGGCGGGGTCAGATCGAGTGGACGGGGACCCGCGGCGTTGGCCGGGCCCATGTGCGCGTAGTAGGCGGGGACGTCGTCCAGCCCGGCGAGCAGCTCGGCGACGAATGTGTCCACGTCCTTGACGAGCGCGTCGTTACGGGCTCGCTCGGCGCCGATCGTCGTGGTGTTCCCGTCGGCCTGCGCCGAGGAACAGAAGCTGCCGAAGCCGTGGGTCGGCAGCACGGGCACGGCGTCGTCGAGCTCGTCGGCGAGCCGGTGCGCGGAGGCGTGCTGGGCGCGGGCCAGCGATGCGGTCAACCGGGGCTCCACCAGGTCGGGCCGGCCCACGCTGCCGATCAGCAGCGAACCGCCGGTGAAGGCGGCCACCGCGCGACCGTCCTCCTCCAGTACGTACGAGGTGTGGTGCGGGGTGTGCCCGGGGGTGGCCATCGCGCGCAGCGTCAGCCCCTCGTCGACCGGGGCTGTGTCCCCGTCGGCGACCGGCACCCGGTCGAAGGAGACCGGTGCGGCGGCGGGCACCAGGTACTGGGCCCCGGTGACACGCGCCAGGTCCAGGCCGCCCGTCACGTAGTCGTTGTGCAGATGTGTCTCCACGACCAGGGCGATCCGCACGCCGCGCCGTGCTGCCGCGGCGATGACCCGGTCGATGTCGCGCGGCGGGTCCACCACGAGCGCGGAGTGCCGGCCGCCCGCCAGATAGCTGCGGTTGCCGAGGCCGGCGGTCTCCAGGGGGTCGACGAAGAACACGGCATGACTCCTTCCGTACGGTTTACCCCAGGGGGTATCTTTCACCGAGGTTAGCACTAATACCCCGGGGGGTATTCTTGGATCCTGGTGTGACGCAGGGAACGACACGGGACGGGCGGCTGGTTCCTGCTCGGTCCGGCGGCGGCGCGAGGTCGCGTGCCCGATCCCCGCCGTGTGCGCGGGCGCCGCTACCGCCTCGGTGTGCTGCTGGCCCTGTGCCTGACGGCGGTGCTCGGCGAAGCCCGTTCCTTCGCGCAGATCGCCCGATGCGCAGCGGACTCCGATCCGGAGGTCCGCGCCGGACTCGACCTCGGCCGCGACACGCCCAACGCTTCCACGCCTCGGGTGACTGCTGGCCCGCATCGACGGCGACGCTCTGGACGACGCCGTCGGCAGCTGGTGCATCACCTACGAGATGTGACCTTCACCGAGGACGCCTGCTGGAGAAAGGCGTCCTCGTCGCGAAACGCGGTCCGTTCGGTGACCGGCCTGCATGAGGGCCCGGGCCGGTTCGGTGAGATGGTGGACCAGGGCGAACCACTCGGTGGGCGAGGGACCGCCGGTGCAAGCGCGGCAGAGATTCGGAGCTGTCCGGGCGACCTGGAACGGCGCGGGCGTGTGGATCTGGCCACGGCTGGTTGGCGGGTTTCAGGTGAGGCGGCGGAGGGCCTCGGGGGTCAGGTCGGCGAGGGTGGGGTAGCCGTCGACGGCCATGATCAGGTCGGCCTCGGCCGGCAGCGAACGCAGGACGTGGACGACGCCGTCGCTGCCGGCCGGAGTCAGTCCGTAGAGATAGGGGCGGCCGATACCGACCGCAGTAGCGCCCAGGGCGAGGGCCTTGATGATGTCCGCTCACGATCGAGCGCGCGACCGCCGGACACGACATCCTCGCCGTCGTCGCCACCCGCGACCTGCTGGCCATCTCCCGCTACACGCTCGACCTGTTCCCGAACCTTCCCGGTATCGCCGCCGTGCAGGCCCGGATCGGCACCCACATGTTCACCGAGGGCAGCCGATGGCGCATCGCCGCCCTGGATCCGGACCAGCGCGCTCAGCTGACCGGCCCGCCCCGGCCCGAACCCCCGCTGCCCCGGGCGAGATCACCCTCTTCGACCGCGCCCTCATCACCCGGCTCGCCCACGACGGCCGCGCTCCCTACCAGACCCTGGCCAACGACCTCGGCGTCAGCCTCTCCACCGCCAAACGCCGTACCGAACTCACCCGCCGCGGCCTCCTGCGGTTCCGCTGCGACTTCGCCATCACGTCCGCGGATCGCTCGATGAGGCTCTCCGCGCCCAAAAACGAGAAGGGCGCGATTTTGCGCCGCCCGCGGCTGCACCACTCGCACGTGAAGGAGTGGCGGGCCGCTCGGGATGCCGGGACGGGCGCGGACTTCGAGACGCGTCCGGACGCTGCGTGACGCTCTCTTGCGGACTGCGAAGTCCGAAACGTGCTCCGCGATGGTTCTCCCGGGTGGTCATGGGAGCGGGATCGCCCGGGGCGGGTAGTCAACAGATCTGTGCCACCCGTTCCTTCCCGTACTCAAGCCTCGACGGAGCCGCCGTGAAATTCGGAGTCTCAACCTTCATCACCGACCAGGGGATCAGCCCGACCTCGCTCGGAACCGCCCTCGAGGAACGTGCTTTCGACTCGTTGTTCATCGCCGAGCACTCCCATATCCCGGCCGACCGCCAGACGCCCTACCCGGGCGGTGGTGAGCTGCCGGAGATCTACTACCGCACCCTTGACCCCTTCGTGGCCCTGACCGCGATCGGAGTGGTGACCGAGCGGCTGCTGCTGGGCACCGGCATCGCGCTGATTCCGCAGCGAGACCCGATCATCACCGCGAAGGAAGTCGCTTCGCTCGATCTGGTTTCCGGTGGCCGGGTGATCTTCGGTATCGGTGTCGGCTGGAACCGTGAGGAGATGAGGAACCACGGCACGGACCCTTCGACCCGTGGTCGGCTGACCGACGAGCGGCTGCGCGCCATGCGAGAGCTGTGGACCGCGGAGAAGGCCGAGTTCCACGGCGAGTTCGTGAACTTCGATCCGGTCTTCGCGTGGCCCAAACCCGTGCAGCGGCCCCATCCGCCGATCTACGTCGGCGGCGGCGAGGGCGCGTTCCCGCGCGTGGCGCAACTCGGGGACGCGTGGCTGGCCAACAGCGTGTCGCCGCAGGAGCTCGGTCCACAGATCGAGCGGCTGCACGCACGTGCCGAACGAGACGTGCCGGTGACGGTGTACGCGGCTCCCGACGAGCCCGAGCAGATCGAGGGCTACGCCCGTCTGGGCGTCGAACGGCTGCTGTTCTACGTGCCGACGATGCCCGAACGGGAGACGCTGGAGTACCTCGACCGGCTGGCCGAAGTGGCTGCCCGGTACCGCTGAGACGCCGGAAACCACTGCGCCTCGGTATGGGGACCGATCCGGAGAACTGCGACCACCGGAACGTCCGTGACTGACGTAAGGAGTGCGATGCCCACTCTGACGAGCGCTGAGGCACGTGAGCGGTTTGCTGCGGCGCGCATCGCCCACCTCGCGACGACCGGCACCGACAGCCGCCCGCACCTGGTGCCGGTGGTGTTCGCCCTGGACGGCGACACGGTGATGCTGGCCGTGGACCACAAACCGAAACGGACGATGCGGCTGAAACGCCTGGCCAACATTGCAGCCAACCCGTCGGTCTGTCTGCTCACCGACCACTACGAGGAGGACTGGGAACGACTGTGGTGGGTGCGGGCCGACGGTGAGGCCCGCGTGCTCCCCCCACCGGACCGCTTCCCCGAGGCTGCCCTCCGGGTCGGCCTGCTCACGGCGAAATACCGGCAGTACGCCGACCACCCTCCCGACGGACCGATGGTCGAAGTCTCGGTGCTGCGTTGGAGCGGCTGGCGCGCATCCTGAGCCACGCGGCCGTACGACCGGGCGGTTCTCGGCCGACGTCGCCGGAAAGCTGCCGGGCGAGTTGGCCGGGATCACCGCCAACCCGGTGATCCAGCCGTACGCCTCCAAGCCCTCGCTCTACACGGTCGCGGACTACTCCTGGAACGACGCCGCCTACGACGAGCGTGGCTCGTGGCTGCGGGGGCTCAAGGAGTACGCGGGCGGCGACGCCCGCACCGAGAAGGCGCTGCGGGCCTTCGCCGACATCAACTACAGCTCGGTCCTGAACAAGCAGGAGGCACCCGACCTGGCGGGCGAGTTCGCCCGCTACTGGCAGTCCGGCGACGCGGACCGGCTCACCTCCGTGCTCCGCGACCTGGGCAACGCGCCGGGCCCGCCTGCGCAGCAGCCTCCCGGACCGCGGCTTCATCGACGACTCGGGCCCCTGGCTGGACGCCACCGAGTCCTGGGCGACCGCCACCCGGACGGCACTGCGCATGGTCGAGGCGGCCCGCGCCGGAAAGGGCGGGCAGGCGTGGGAGCTCCGCCAGCAGCTGCCCGCGCTGGTGGCCGAAGCGAAGTCCTTCACCTACACGGGACTTGACGGCCGCAAGGTGCCGGTCATCGTCGGCAACGGGGTGCTGGACGGATTCATCGACAAGGCCACCGCCGAGCACGACCGGATCATCGGTGTGAGCGGCAGGCCCACGGCATCGACCAGCCTCGGTACGTGCCAGACCAACACCGTTGCCCGGATGCTCGACGGCGACGACTCGAGGTACTTCTGGAGCGACGGTGCGCCCGCCGCCGGCGATCAGGTCACCGTCGACCTGGGCCGCGTAAGGGAGATCGGCGGTATCACCCTGGCCATGGCCAAGCCGGGAAGCACCGGCGACTACCTCCACGATGGGGTGCTGGAGTACTCCGGCGACGGGCAGACCTGGCAGCAGCTCACCGCCTTCTCCGGAAAGCCGGACGTCACCGCGACCGTCCCCGCCGGGACGAAGGCCCGCTATGTGCGGGCGCGGGCAACCGCGGGCCAGACGAACTGGCTCGTCGTACGCAAGTTCGCCATCGAGACGGAGGGCGGTGCAGTGGCCGGCGGACCGCCCGCCGTCGCCGGATCCGCCCTGCGTTCGGCGGCCGACGGCGACCTCGGCATCGTCTACCGGGCGGCGCGCGCGCCCGAGGCCGGTGAGGCGCTGGAGCTGGGGCTCGGCTCCGCGCGCTCCGTCGGGTCCGTCACCGTCCTGCAGCCGGCCGGGTCGGACGCCCTCGCCGACATCCAGCTCCGGGGCACCGACGGGATCTGGAGGACCGTCGGTGCGCTCGACGGCCCCTACACCGGGTGAATGCGACCGGCCGGACGGCCGATGCGGTACGTCTCGCCTGGCGCGCCGGGTCCGCCGCACTCCAGATCGCCGAGCTGGTGGTCGGCTGAACCGGTAACCACGAGGGACCGTCTCGTAGGCCCATGACCCCGGCCGGCCCTGCTCCGGCCCACCGCGCGCCCGGCATCCCCGTACCTTCCGGGGCATGCCAGGCGCGCAGTCCTGTCCCGGTCCGGTCGAAACGGTCCGGGACAGGTTGTTCCCAGAGAGGCAAGCGACCGCTTAGTATGCTCCGGAGCAGTGGAAACGCCGACAGTGTTGTGGAGGCCCCTCATGCAGGCATGGCGAGTGCACCGGAACGGCGAGCCGAGCGAGGTGATGCGGCTCGAAGAGACGGACCGGCCCACGCCAGGCGACGGGCAGGTGCTCCTCAAGGTGCTTGCGGCGAACATCAATTTCCCCGACGCGCTGCTCTGCCGCGGCCAGTACCAGGTACGGCCGCCGCTGCCGTTCACCCCGGGCGTGGAGATCTGCGGTGAGACGCCGGACGGGCGCCGGGTGCTCGCCACTCCCGCCCTGCCGAACGGCGGATTCGCCGAGTACGTCGTCGCCGACGAGGCGGCGCTCCTGTCGGCCCCGGACGCCCTGGACGACGCCGAGGCGGCCGCCCTGCACATCGGCTATCAGACCGGCTGGTTCGGGCTGCACCGCAGGGCGCACCTCCAGGCGGGCGAGACTCTTCTCGTGCACGCCGCGGCGGGCGGGGTCGGCAGCGCGGCCGTCCAGCTCGGCAAGGCTGCCGGGGCCAAGGTCATCGGTGTCGTCGGCGGCCCCGAGAAGGCCAAGACCGCCCATGAGCTCGGCTGCGACCTGGTCATCGACCGGCGCAGCGAGGACATTGTCGCGGCGGTCAAGGAGTTCACCGGCGGACGCGGGGCGGATGTCGTCTACGACCCGGTCGGCGGCGACGCGTACGTCAAGTCCGTCAAGTGCATCGCCTTCGAGGGCCGGGTGGTCGTCGTCGGATTTGCGAGCGGCGTCATTCCCACCCCCGCGCTCAACCACGCCCTCGTCAAGAACTACTCGATCGTCGGACTCCACTGGAGTCTGTACAACGCCAAGGACCCGGCCGCGGTGCGGGCCTGCCACGAGGAGCTCACCGCGCTCGCGGCGCAGGGCGTCATCAAGCCACTGATCAGCGAGCGTGTCGCACTCGACGGGGCGGCGGCCGCCGTTCAGCGTGTCGCCGACGGCACGAGCACCGGCCGGATCGTCGTCCTTGCGGGGGGTGCCCGATGACGACCGTCGACGCGGCCGAACTGCGCCGCCTCACCCGCGAACTGCTCGCCGCCCACCCCCCGGCCGCCACCGACCGGACCGACTTCCTGAAGGCCCGCTTCGACGCCGGACTCGCCTGGGTCCACTACCCGGCCGGGCTCGGCGGACTCGACGCGCCGCGCTCGCTGCAGCCCGTCGTCGACGCTGAACTCGCTGCCGCGGGCGCCCCCGACAACGACCCGCGCCGCATCGGCATCGGCCTGGGCATGGCGGCCCCCACCATCCTGGGTTTCGGCACCGACGAGCAGAAGCAGCGCTTCCTGCGACCCCTGTGGGTCGGCGAGGAGGTGTGGTGCCAGCTCTTCAGTGAGCCGGGCGCCGGATCCGACCTGGCCGCGCTCGGCACCCGCGCGGTCCGGGACGGCGAGGACTGGGTGGTCGACGGGCAGAAGGTCTGGACGTCCAGCGCCCATGTGGCCCGCTGGGCGATCCTCATCGCCCGCACGGACCCGGACCTGCCCAAGCACCGTGGTATCAGCTACTTCATCTGCGACATGACCGACCCGGGCGTCGAGGTGCGGCCGCTGCGCCAGATCACCGGCGAGGCCGAGTTCAACGAGGTGTTCCTCACCGGCGTACGCATCCCCGACAGCAGGCGGCTCGGACCGGTCGGCGACGGCTGGAAGGTCGCCCAGACCACCCTGATGAACGAGCGTGTCTCGATCGGTGGATCCCGCATCCCGCGCGAGGGTGGCATGATCGGCCCCGTCGCCAGGACCTGGCGCGAACATCCCGGACTGCGCACCCACGATCTCCACCAGCGTCTGCTCACCCTCTGGGTCGAGGCCGAGGTCGCCCGGCTCGCCGGTGAGCGGCTGCGCCAGCAACTCGTCGCCGGACAGCCGGGCCCCGAGGGCTCCGGCATGAAGCTCGCCTTTGCCCGTCTCAACCAGGAGATCAGCGGCCTGGAGGTCGAACTCCGCGGTGAGGAAGGGCTGTTGTACGACGACTGGACCATGCGCCGCCCCGAGCTGGTCGACTTCACCGGACGCGATGCGGGCTACCGCTATCTGCGGTCCAAGGGCAACTCGATCGAGGGCGGTACGAGCGAGGTACTGCTGAACATCGTCGCCGAACGCGTCCTCGGACTGCCCGCCGAGCCACGCAACGACAAGGACGTCGCCTGGAAGGACCTGTCCCGATGACAGCACAGACCGAAGAGACCGTGGCGCCCGATCTGCTGTACTCGGAGGCCGAGGACGATCTGCGGGCCGCCGTACGGTCGTTGCTCGCCGACCGGGCCGACGCGCCGACGGTGATCGCCCGAATCGAGTCCGACACGCCGTACGACCCGCAGCTCTGGAAAGCCCTCGGCGCGGACATCGGCGCCGCGGGGCTGCTCGTGCCGGAGAAGTTGGGCGGTCAGGGTGCAAGCCATCGCGAGGCTGCGGTGGTCCTGGAGGAGCTGGGTCGCAGCGTCGCCCCCGCCCCCTATCTGACCAGCGCGGTCGTCGCCACCGAGACGCTCCTCGCACTGGGGACGGAGGACGGACCGGTCGGCGAACTCCTCGGCGAGCTGGCGGCGGGCCGCACGGTTGCGGTCCTCGCCGTACCGTTCTCCGCAGCGGTCGGGACCGTGACGGTGACCGGCACCCTGGACGGGATCGTCACCGCGGTCGCCGACGCGGCCGCCGCCGATCTGCTGCTCGTGCCGACCAGCGACGGCCTGTACGCGGTCGAGGCCGCTGCCACGGGCGTCACCGTCGAGCCGCTCGTCGCGCTGGATCTGACCCGCCCGCTGGCCACCGTCACCCTCACCGCGGCCACCGGCACCCGCCTCGCGGATGCGGAGGCCGCGCGCCCCGCTGTACGCCGCGGGCTGCTCGCCGGTGCCGGACTGCTCGCCTCCGAGCAGCTCGGTCTTGCCGAATGGTGCCTGACCGAGACGGTCCGGTACACCCGCGACCGGCACCAGTTCAACCGGCCCGTCGGCTCGTTCCAGGCGCTCAAGCACCGGATGGCGCAGCTCTGGCTCCAGGTCGTCTCGGCCCGCGCCGCCGCGCGCAACGCCGCGGACGCCCTGGCGTCCGGCAGCCCCGACACACCGCTCGCGGTGGCCGTGGCACAGGCGTACTGCTCCGGGGTCGCGGTCCGCGCGGCGGAGGAGTGCATCCAGTTGCACGGAGGCATCGGCATGACGTGGGAGCACCCCGCGCATCTGTATCTGAAGCGGGCCAAGGCCGACTCGATCGCGTACGGTACGGCGGGGCGCCACCGGGATGCCATCGCCGAGCTGATGGAGCTGCCCGCACCGTAGAGCAACGGCCTTGCGAACAAAGGGACGTGGGGCGGGGATGCGTGGCAGCCCCGCCCCTTCGTCGTTCCCGGCGGGCGGTTCCTGGTCGTCCATTCCCGGTGGCAGCGCCGAGGGGCAGCTGAACCTGTGGAGCTGCAACGGCGGAGGCGACCAGAACCGCGGTGGCGCCACCCCGCGTTGGACGACCCCGGCCCGGCCGGGGAACACCGGTCGACGGGCGGACGACGCCCGGATCAACTCTTGGCAGGTATCTGCCCGACGGAGGTGCCCCGGACCCATACTCGGTCGGGTCCGCCCGTCGGCGCCGTGTACCCGGGCCACCGGGACCCCGTACAGCTGCTCATCGACATCAAGACGGACGGTGCCGCCGCCTACCTCGAACTCGACCGGCAGCTTCAGCGCTACCGCCGGATGCTGACCTCGTACCACGACGGCCGGGTCCGCGCAGGCGCGGTCACCCCTGTCATATCGGGCGACCGGGCCGCCCGCGTCCCCATGGAGGCGCAGCGCACCCGCCTCGCCTTCTACGACGGCCGGCTCGACGACCTCGGCACTGCGGCAACCGCCTCGTTCATCCCGCTCATCAGCAGCAACTGGACCCAGAGCTTCAGCTGGCTGGGCGCGGGCCCCTTCCCCCTCGCCGAACGGGACAGGCTCCGCGCCCTCGTCACCACCGCCCATCGCGAGGGCCGACGTGTGCGCTTCTGGGCCACGCCCGACGTGGCGGGCTCCGAACGGGACGCCGTCTGGACCGAGTTGCTGGCCGCCGGGGTCGACCACCTCAACACCGACGATCTGGCGGGGCTGGAACTCTTCCTCCGCGCGAAGGACAGTGTTGCCCGGGATGGCATCTGACGGGCCGTACGGCCGGAGCAGGTGACAGTCAGTCAACACCCGGATGGCGGACACGCCAGTCCGCCGGATGGCCCCTCCGCTGCGCCACACTGGCGGCCGAATGCCGCATTCCGGCGCGGCGGAGGAGGTTGGCCATGGCCATTTCGATCTCACTGGTGCTGCTTCTGCTGATGCTTGCGGTCCTATTTCTCCGCAACGGCGGACTGAAACCCTCGCATGCGATCGTCTGCGCGATGCTCGGATTCTTCCTTGCGGGTACGAGCATGGGGCCGACGATCCAGGAGGGGCTGACGGCCACGGCGAATGTTGTCAGCAGCCTCCAGCCCTGACGCGCTCCCGCCTGCCTGGGGCACGTTCCGATTCCACGGATGAGCACAGAGGGAGCCGGAGCACGTCGGATCCAGGCCCGTACCGACAGGCAGGAGATCATCAGGGACGGTGAGGCGCACGATCCGATCAACCGGGACGACAGCCGCCCGGGTGCGAAACGATCCGAGGCGATGTGGGACCGACGGCTCCCGGCGCCGTCCCCGGGACAGGGGCGTCCAGATCCTGTCGTGTCCACGGCCCGGGGACCGCGACCGGCCCACGCGGATCAGCCACCGACGAGCCGCGAACGGATCAGGAACCGCACCCCCTCCGGAGCCTCCAGCGAGAACCCGCTGCCCCGCCCCGCCACCACATCGACGATCAGCCGGGTGTGCGCCCATACCTCGAACTGACTCCTCGACATCCAGAAGGGAACACGCTCCGCGACTCCTTCGACGGCGAGCGAGGCCAGCAGCACATCCGAGTCTCCGGTACGGAATTCGCCGTCCTGATAGCACATGGGCGCACTGCCGTCACAGCAACCGCCGGACTGATGGAACATCAGTGGTCCATGGGCCTCCCGCAGCTGTCGCACCAGATCGGCGGCTGCGGGCGTGAGCTCCACGAGAGGTGCGTCCGAAGGGGTCACGTGTCGGCCTTTCGCTGTCCGGCGCCGGTGAGGTGAACTCAGCCAACTCCCCGCAACGTTGCGGCAAGGTTGCACAGCCTCCTCCTGGGGCGGCCGCTGGGTCCAGTAGCGTGTGTATGACGGTGCCTCAGGGGGGGGAGGCGGGGAGAGGGCGACGCGCATGGCGGTGGTCCAGGTGAGGGACGCGAGCAGACCGGCCCTGGTGCGGATCCGCAACGCATCGGCGGTTCACCTGGCGCCGGAAATTGCTGACTTGGGCGTCGGAGGAGGCGCCACCGAGGCTTCCGGCGACCACGGCCGGCAATGCGCCCGGCGTTGTGACGCTTGACGAGTGCCGCGACGGGGCAAAGCTGCGTGGGGTGCCCGGACCGTCCACGGCAGTCATCCGGCTGCCGGCCCTGCGCAGTGGATGAGGAACACCTGCGAGTCGCGCGGTGGCCCGCATGCGGACGGCGCGGGCCTGTTCCGGGTCGCGGCCGATCGGGGCGCCGCAGTCGAACGGCGCGGACATCCACGCCTGTGGGGCGACCACAGGGGAGTCCGCGTGCCCGATGTTGCGCAACCGCCCCGCAGCTCGGTGGCGAAGAGCGCCGCGCCCCCGTACGTGGTGTAGCCGTGCAGCTCCAGGGTGCGACCGCGCCACCACGCCGGGGCGCCGCCCGCGCCACGCCCATATGAGCACTTTTCGTTACGGTTGGGTCTCGCTGCGGGGGTAGGGGGTTGCTCTTGAGGCATGTAATCGTTTCCAATCGTTCGTGTAATCGTTTCCATGATTTCGGCATCCACCGCGATGTCCCTGGATTCGAGGCCCACGGAAACCACAAGGAGGTGGTCCGGCAGTGGCGAGCATCAAAGATGTCGCAGCCGAGGCGGGCGTGTCCGTTGCCACGGTCTCGCGTGTCCTCAACAGTCATCCGTCCGTCAGCCCCGATGCGCGGGCCCGCGTCCTCGCCGCTGTCGACGCGCTCGGCTACCGGCCCAACGCCGTCGCCCGGTCGCTGCGCACCGACCAGACACGCACGCTCGGCCTGATCATCAGCGACGTGCTCAACCCGTACTTCACCGCGCTGGCCCGCTCCGTCGAGGAGGCGGCTCGCGCGCTCGGGTACAGCGTCATCATCGGAAACGCCGACGAGCGGCCCAAGCTGCAGGACCACCACATCCGCACGCTCCTCGACCGCCGGATCGACGGACTCCTCGTCTCTCCCACCGACGGCGGCTCCCCGGAGATACTGGACGCCGCGCGCGGTGGCACCCCGATGGTCTTCGTGGACCGCTGGATTCCCGGTGTGGACGTGCCCGTCGTACGGGCCGACGGCTGTCCCGCCGTCCGAGACCTCGTCGCCCATCTCTACCGCCTCGGCCACCGCAGGCTCGCCATCATCGCGGGCCCGGCCGCCACCACGACCGGCAGTGAGCGAGTCGAGGCCTTCCGGGACGCCCTGGGCGAGCACGGCCTTACGCTGCCCGACGCCTACATCGGGCAGGGCGACTTCCAGGCGGACAGCGGACGACGTGCCACCGAGCGGTTCCTCGCCCTGCCCGAGCGGCCCGACGTGGTCTTCGCCGCCGACAACCTGATGGCGCTCGGCGCACTGGACGCGATCCGCGCACGCGGTCTGCGGGTTCCGCAGGACATCGCGCTCGCCGCGTTCGACGACATCCCGTGGTTCGTCCACACCGATCCGCCGATCACGGCGATCGCCCAGCCGACCGGAGACCTCGGCCGAGCCGCCGTACGGGCGCTGGTCGACGTCATAGAGGGCCGGCCCCCGCAGTCCGTCACCCTTCCCGCACGTCTCGTCGCACGCAGGTCCTGCGGCGAGCCCGCTTCGTACCAGAGGAGCAACCTGTGAGCAGCCAGGACGAGTTGCTGCGCATCGAGGGAATACGCAAGACCTTCCCCGGCGTGGTCGCGCTCGACTCCGTCGACTTCGACCTGCGCCGTGGTGAGGTGCATGTCCTGCTCGGCGAGAACGGCGCAGGCAAGAGCACGCTGATCAAGATGCTCTCGGGTGCCTACCGCCCGGACAGCGGACGGATCCTGTTCGACGGTCACGAGGTACGTGTCCACGGCGCCCAGGACGCCGAGCGGCTCGGGATCGCCACCATCTACCAGGAGTTCAACCTGGTGCCCGAGCTGACCGTGGCCGAGAACATCTTCCTCGGCCGCCAGCCGCGGCGCTTCGGGATGATCGACCGCAAGAAGATGGAGGCGGACGCCGAGGAACTCCTGCGCCGGGTCGGCGTACGCGTCTCACCGAAGGCCAAGGTGCGCGAACTCGGCATCGCCCGGTTGCAGATGGTGGAGATCGCCAAGGCACTCAGCCTGGACGCCCGCGTCCTGATCATGGACGAGCCGACCGCCGTACTGACCAGCGAGGAGGTCGACAAGCTCTTCCGCATCGTCCGGCAGTTGCGCGAGGACGGCGTGGGGATCGTCTTCATCACCCACCACCTGGAGGAGATCGCGGCGCTCGGCGACCGGGTCACCGTTCTGCGCGACGGCCGCAGCATCGACCAGGTGCCCGCCTCGACACCCGAGGACGAGCTCGTACGACTCATGGTCGGGCGCAGCATCGATCAGCAGTACCCGCGTGAACGCCCGGAGACCGGCGATGTGCTGCTCTCCGTGCGGGGGCTGACCCGCGGCGGCGTCTTCCACGACGTCAGCTTCGACGTCCATGCCGGAGAGGTCGTCGGACTCGCCGGACTCGTCGGCGCCGGCCGCACCGAAGTCGTCCGCGCGGTCTTCGGCGCGGACCCCTACGACGCCGGGAGCGTCGAGGTGCGGGGCAAGCGCCTGGGCAGGGGCGACGTGAACGCCGCCATGGGCGCCGGGATCGGACTCGTACCCGAGGACCGCAAGGGTCAGGGACTGGTGCTCGACGCCTCGGTGCAGGAGAACCTCGGCCTGGTCACGCTGCGTTCGGCCAGCCGCGGCGGTCTCGTGGACCTCAAGGGGCAGCGCACGGCAGCCGCCCGGATCGCCGAGCAGCTGGGCGTACGGATGGCGGGCCTCGGTCAGCATGTCCGCACTCTCTCCGGCGGCAACCAGCAGAAGGTCGTCATCGGGAAGTGGCTGCTCGCCGACACCAGGGTGCTGATCCTCGACGAGCCGACCCGCGGCATCGATGTCGGCGCGAAGGTCGAGATCTACCAGCTCATCAACGAACTGACGGCCTCCGGCCACGCGGTCCTCATGATCTCCAGCGACCTGCCCGAGGTCCTCGGCATGAGCGACCGGGTGCTCGTCATGGCGCAGGGCCGGATCGCCGGCGAGCTGCCCGCGCACGAAGCGACCCAGGACGCGGTGATGGCGCTCGCCGTCAGCGCCCCGTCCGTGACAACCACCCCAGATGTGAACGATGAAGTGGAGGGCTCCCGTGGCCACTGACACGCTCAAGAGCAACACGGGCGCGCGTGGCGCCTCGGCGCTCCGCCGCATCCTGCTCGACAATGGCGCACTGAGCGCCCTGGTGGTCCTGGTGGTGGCGATGTCGCTGCTCTCCGGCGACTTCCTGACCACTCAGAACCTGCTCAACGTGGGTGTGCAGGCCTCCGTGACGGCAATCCTCGCGTTCGGTGTCACCTTCGTCATCGTCTCGGCGGGCATCGACCTGTCCGTCGGCTCGGTGGCCGCGCTCTCGGCGACCGTACTCGCCTGGATGGCGACGTCCGAGGGCGTCCCCGTGTGGATCGCGGTGATCCTCGCCGTGGCCACCGGCATAGCCTGCGGCCTCGTCAACGGCGCCCTCGTCTCGTACGGGAAACTGCCGCCGTTCATCGCCACGCTGGCGATGCTCTCGATCGGCCGTGGCCTGTCCCTCGTCATCTCTCAGGGCAGCCCGATCGCCTTCCCCGACTCCGTCTCGGTGCTCGGCGACACGCTCGGCGGGTGGCTGCCCGTTCCGGTCCTCGTGATGGTCGCGATGGGACTGGTCACGGCACTCGTCCTCGGGCGCACATACATCGGCCGCTCGATGTACGCGATCGGCGGCAACGAGGAAGCGGCCAGGCTGTCGGGGCTTCGCGTCAAGCGGCAGAAGCTCGTCATCTACGCCCTGTCGGGTCTTTTCGCCGCCGTCGCGGGCATCGTCCTCGCCTCCCGCCTGGTCTCCGCGCAGCCGCAGGCCGCGCAGGGGTACGAGCTGGACGCGATCGCCGCGGTCGTCATCGGCGGCGCCAGCCTCGCGGGTGGCGTCGGCAAGGCGTCCGGAACGCTGATCGGCGCGCTGATACTCGCCGTGCTCCGCAACGGGCTCAACCTGCTGTCCGTCTCGGCCTTCTGGCAGCAAGTCGTCATCGGTGTGGTCATCGCGCTCGCCGTGCTGCTGGACACGGTACGTCGGCGTGCCGGCGGAGGGTCCCCGACGCCGGCAGCCTCCGGTGCATCAGGTTCGGGCGGCAAGGGAGCGGCGAAACTCGTGATCGCCGCGGTGTGCGTGGCAGCCGTGGTCGCGGCCGTGTCCTTCTTCAACCCCGGCTCCTCCGGTACGACGACCAAGGTCGGCATGTCGCTCTCCACGCTCAACAACCCCTTCTTCGTGCAGATGAAGGCGGGCGCGCAGGCGGAGGCCAAGCACGCGGGCATCGACCTCACGGTGACGGACGCGCAGAACGACGCGTCGCAGCAGGCCAACCAGCTCCAGAACTTCACCGGTGAGGGCGTGAAGTCGATCATTGTCAATCCGGTGGACTCGGATGCGGTGGGACCCGCGGTGCGGGCAGCCAACAAGGCCGACATCCCGGTGATCGCCGCCGACCGCGGCGTCAACAAGGCGGACACCGCGACGCTCGTCGCCTCCGACAACGTCGCGGGCGGCAGGCTCGCCGCGAAGGCGCTGGCCGAGAAGCTCGGCGGCAAGGGCGACATCGTCGTCCTGCAGGGCACCGCGGGCACCTCCGCCAGCCGCGAGCGCGGTCAGGGCTTCGCCGAGGGAATCAAGGCGTACCCGGGGATCAAGGTCGTCGCCTCCCAGCCCGCGGACTTCGACCGCACAAAGGGCCTGGACGTCATGACCAACCTGCTGCAGTCCCACCCGGAAGTCACCGGCGTCTTCGCCGAGAACGACGAGATGGCGCTCGGCGCGGTCAAGGCGCTCGGCAGCAAGGCGGGCACGTCCGTCGACGTCGTCGGATTCGACGGCACCCCCGACGGACTGAAGGCGGTCGGGACGGGCACGCTGTACGCCTCGGTGGCCCAGCAGCCGAAGGAGCTCGGGAAGATCGCCGTGCAGAACGCGGTCGAGGCCGCGCGCGGCAAGAAGGTCGACAGCATGGTCAAGGTGCCCGTGAAGGTCGTGACGCAGAAGAACGTCGCCGACTTCTCCTGACCACCCACCCTTGGATCCCAGTGAAAGAAGGACAGCGATGCAGGACTACGACCTGCTGGTCGTAGGGTCGGCCAACGCCGACCTGGTGATCGGCGTCGAGCGGCGCCCCGCGCCGGGAGAGACCGTGCTCGGCTCCGACCTTGCCGTCCATCCGGGCGGCAAGGGAGGCAACCAGGCCGTCGCCGCGGCCCGCCTCGGAGCCAGGACCGCTCTGCTGGCCCGGGTGGGCGACGACGCCCATGGTCGGTTGCTGCTGGAATCGCAGCGTGAGGCCGGCGTCGACACCGGTGGTGTTCTCGTCGGCGGGGCGCCCACCGGGGTTGCGCTGATCACGGTGGATCCCTCGGGTGACAACAGCATCGTGGTCTCGCCGGGGGCCAACGCCCGGCTGACTCCCGACGACATCCGCGGCGCCGCCGACCTGCTCGCCGGCGCCCGGGTCGTCTCGGCACAGCTGGAGATCCCCCTGGAGACCGTGGCCGAGGTGGCACGAACCCGGCCGCCCGGTGCCCGGTTCGTTCTGAATCCGTCGCCGCCCGCGCCGCTGCCCGACGATGTACTCGCCGCCTGCGACCCGCTGGTCGTCAACGAGCACGAGGCCCGGTTCGTGCTCGGCGCTTCCGCGGGGCCCGGCCCCGAGGACTGGGCCCGGGCACTCCTCGCCCTCGGCCCGCAGTCGGTGGTGATCACCCTGGGCGCGGACGGCGCGCTGGTCGCCGACGGCCGTACGGACGCCGTGGCACGGATCCCGAGTCCCCGGGTGGACGCCGTGGACACCACCGGTGCCGGTGACGCCTTCACCGCCGCCCTGGCCTGGCGGCTCAGCCTGGGCGAGGACATCGCGACGGCTGCCGCCTTCGCCGTGAGGGTGGGCGCCGCAGCTGTCACCAGGGAAGGCGCGCAGGCGTCCTTCCCGACCGCCGAGGAGGTTTCCGCGCTGTGAAGAAGGCCGGAGTTCTCAACCGTCATCTGGCGGGGGCACTGGCCGAGCTGGGCCATGGCGACGGGGTCCTCGTCTGCGACGCGGGCATGCCCGTCCCGGCCGGTCCGCGGGTCGTCGATCTGGCCTTCCGCGCCGGAATACCTTCGTTCGCCGATGTGCTCGAAGGGCTGTTGGACGAGCTGGTGATCGAGGGCGCCACGGCCGCGTGCGAGGTGCGGGAGGCGAATCCGGCGGCCGCCGGACTGCTGGCCGGATGCCTGCCGGATCTGCAGCTGGTTCCGCACGACGAGCTCAAGGCGCTGTCGGCGGGGGCGCGGTTGGTCGTACGCACCGGGGAGGCACGGCCCTACGCGAACGTCCTGCTGCGCTGCGGAGTCTTCTTCTGATCCGTGTGCATATGAGTGAGGCCCGGTCCCGCAACGCGGTGCCGGGCCTCACTCATGCGGCACCCTCGGCGGTTCCGGGCGCTTGCCGGCGCCGTACGACTCCGGCACGGTGGGCACCGTCGCGCTCATCGTGTTCGTATGGGCGGTGCGCTCGGGTGTCGACCAGCTGCGGACCACTCCGACCGCTTCGACCGCGGCGCCGTCCGTCTGAGCGGATCGCGATGCGCCGTACCCACTGTGTGCCGACCTGAAGCGCGACACCACTGATCCTTGCCGGGCGTTCCTGTGGGATCCCGAAGGACCGGCGGCAGACATGCGGAAGGGAGAGAGCCCCGTTCCTCGGCCCCTCGCCGCAGCGGTCCCGGGCAAGCAGGGCTCCCCGCATCGGTAGCCGTGCTCCCGCACCCCGTACCGTGTCGCTCACCTCGTCATCTCGCCTACAGGAGTACGCATGAGCTTTGATGTCGACGCCGTCCGCGCCCAGTTCCCCGCCCTGAAGTCGGGTTCCGCCCGCTTCGACGCCCCCGGCGGCACCCAGACACCTCAGCCGGTGATCGACGCCATCGCGGACGCACTGGCCAACCCGCTGGCGAACCGGGGCCTCACCACCGAGGGCGAGCGCAACGCGGAGGCTGTCGTGACCGGCGCCCGCCGCGCGCTGGCCGACCTGCTGGGTGCCGATCCACGGGGCATCGTATTCGGCCGCAGTTCCACCCAGCTCGCCTACGACCTGTCGCGCACCCTCGCCAAGAACTGGAGCCCCGGCGACGAGGTGGTCGTCAGCCGGCTCGACCACGACTCCAATATCCGCCCCTGGATCCAGGCGGCCGAGACTGTGGGCGCCGCCGTCCGCTGGGCAGACTTCGACCCGGCCACCGGTGAGTTGACGACCGACGACATCGCACAGGTGCTCTCCGCGCGCACCCGCTTGGTCGCCATCACCGCAGCGTCCAACCTGATCGGCACCCGCCCCGACATCCCGGCTGTCGCCGACCTCGTACACCGGGCCGGAGCACTGCTGCATGTGGACGCGGTGCACTATGCCTCGCACGCCATTGTCGACCTGCCCGGCCTCGGCGCGGATTTCCTGGTCTGCTCGCCGTACAAATTCCTCGGCCCGCACCTCGGCGTGCTGGCGAGCCGCCCCGAGCTGCTGGAGACGCTGCGGCCGGACAAGCTTCTGCCCTCCACCGACGCGGTTCCCGAGCGCTTCGAACTGGGCACGCTGCCCTACGAGTTGCTCGCCGGAGCCCGCGCGGCGGTGGACTTCCTCGCCGGACTGGCCCCCAACACCGACGGCACCCGCCGGGAACGGCTGCTCGCCGCCTTCGCGGCGATCGAGACCCACGAGGACGCCCTGCGGGCCCGTATCGAGCAAGGACTGGCCGCCCTCGGCAGTGTCACCGTGCACTCCCGGGCCGCTCACCGCACGCCGACCCTGTTGCTCACCCTGGCGGATCGAAGCGCCACCGTCGCCTCGCGATATCTGGCGGAGCGAGGTGTCGACGCTCCGGCCGGCTCGTTCTATGCGCTGGAGGCATCCCGCAGGCTCGGACTGGGCGACGAGGGCGGACTGCGGATCGGTCTGGCCCCCTACAACAGCGCCGAGGACGTCGACAGGCTGCTGGACGCCCTGTCCGGCTTCCTGGGCACCTCGCCCGCCACCGGCTGACGCGGGCGGCCATTCGCGAGGTGCCGGTGTGCGTCAGGTGTCCTGGCGCCGGGTCGCGCTGTCCTGGCGCAGTTGGCCGGTGCCACGGGGCAAAGCTTGCCGGGAGGGGCACCAGCGCTCCAGCCGGACTTCGGTGTATGTCCTGGTCAACGGCTTGAGCGTGGGGACTGTAGCGGGATGGTGCCGGGTGCGGGGCGGGTTCGCCCGGCCTGCCCCGTGAACGAGTGACCTCGCCGTATGTGGTGGCAGCGGCGGGGATAGCCATCCCTGATCTTGCGTGGGTATCCCCGGCTTCAGTCGGGGAGGGAAACGCATCCTTGGTCCGGAGGCGCGAGGCGCCGGAGTTCGCTGTGCCTGGGGGATGGTCAGGCAGGCCGCTTCTGCCCTTCGATGTACTGGCGGATCACGGTCAGCGGTGCGCCGCCGCAGGATCCCGCGAAGTAGGAGCGGGACCAGAACACCGATCCCATGCCGATCCGGTTGATTCGCCCGGTGTACTCCGCTCGCAGGTACCTGGAGCTGACGCCCTTGAGGCTGTTGATCAGCTTCGACAGGGCGACCTTCGGCGGGTAGTGCACCAGCAGGTGCACGTGGTCGGCTTCGCCGTTGAACTCCCGCAGCTCCGCCTCGAACGTGCCGCAGACCTCGCGCATGATCTCCTCGCACCGCTTCAACATGTCGTCATCGAACACGCCGCGCCGGTACCTGGTGACGAACACCAAGTGGGCATGGAGGTGGGAGACGACGTGGCGACCGGTACGAATATCGGGGTTTGGTTCCCATCGTGGTGACATACGCCAAGCGTAGTATGATCTCCGAAGCGGGCCAGGAAGGGGGTGGGCCGGATGATCCGTGCGTACAAGTTCCTGATGCGGCCCACCGTGGGCCAGCAGGGCGCGCTCGCCGAGATGCTGCGGGATCACTGCTCGCTCTACAACGGCGCGTTGCAAGAACGCCGCGATGCCTACCGGCACAGCTCGAAGACGACGGTCCGGTACGGGCAGCAGTCCGCCCAGCTCAAGGACATCCGGGCCTTCGACCCGGAACGTTAGGGCCGTTGGTCGTTCTCTTCTCAGCAGGCGACGTTGCGACGGCTGGACAAGGCGTTCACCGGTTTCTTCCGTCGGGTCAAGGCCGCAGAGGCACCGGGGTATCCGCGCTTTCGTTCGGGCAAGCGGTTCGACACCGTGGACTTCCCGAAGGACGGCGACGGCTGCCGCTGGGATGCCACCCCGCACGACCCCGTCACCCGCGTCCGCCTCCAGGGCGTCGGACACGTCAAGGTGCACCAGCACCGGCCGGTGGCCGGGAAGGTCAAGACGATCAGCGTCAAGCGCGAAGGGCGGCGCTGGTACGTCATCCTCACCGCCGACCAGGAACAGCCCGAGCCCCTACCGGCGACCGGCAGCATGGTCGGCATCGACCTGGGCATAGCGAACTTCCTCGCCGACTCCCACGGCGAGTTCGTACCCAACCCCCGGCACGGGGCGAAGGCCGCCGCGAAGCTCGAAGCCGCGCAGCAGGCCCTCGCCCGGTGCAAGCGCGGCTCGAAGCGCCGACGCAAGGCCGTGGAGGTTGTGGCGCGGCTGCACCGCAAGGTCCGCCGTCAGCGCCTGGACCACGCGCACAAGACCGCGCTGAACCTGGTGCGTGACCACGATTTCATCGCGCACGAAGACCTCAGGATCCGCAACATGAGCAAGGTCCCGGCTCCGAAGCCGGACCCCGCCACGCCGGGCAGCTTCCTGCCCAACGGGGCCGTCGCCAAGGCCGGGCTGAACCGTTCGATCGCTGATGCCGGATGGGGGGTGTTCCTGACGATCCTCACCGCCAAGGCAGAATGCGCCGGACGGGAAGTGATGGCCGTGGACCCCCGCAACACCTCCCGGCGGTGCCCCGTATGCGGGCACACCGCCAAGGAGAACCGGCCCACACAACAGAAGTTCCGCTGCGTCTCGTGCGGCCACCAGGCACACGCGGACACGGTGGGCGCCCTGAACGTTCTACGGGCCGGGCTGGTCCGTCGCGAAGCCCAACCGGCATAGCGAGAAGCCACCCCCCTTCAGGGGGTGGAGGAGTCAGTACGCCCGACATGGGCAGCAGCTAAAGGGTGAAAGTCCCGACGAGAAGAGGTGAGACTAACTCGCTAGCCGAACGGCAAGGGCGTCATCGCGAGGTGGGGTCCGAAGGAAGCCGGAGGCAAAACCGGGTACCGATGTACAAGAACCGCATTTGAGGCTAGGCGTCTTGGGCAAGGTGGCTGACTGCATCGAAGCCCGTTCTCACCAAGAAAGACGCAGAGTATATGCGGCGGCGATCCGGGGAAAGTTGCTGTTCTTATTCGGGGAGGTCTGCCCGGGTGTCACCTGTAACGGTGTGTCGGCCGGGATTGTGACGACCGATGCCAGCAATGGCACTGGTTTGCCGGACAGAAGTCAGCAGAGGTCATAGTACCGAGACGGGAAGGCAGTAGGCCGACAAGGACTCGGGAAGGGCCGAACGTTTAGCGGATTGGAAGAAGGGTGTCTGCTCGCGCAGGTCACGATGACCGCCGTAAATCTGCCCCGGCAGACCCTGGGGTGACGGGGTCGGTGCATACGACCGCCCAGCCCAAGGGGCGCAGTGACCAGCCGGCGCTACACGCGGACAACAATCACCGCGAGGTCTCCCTCTGGGAGACGGTGTTCTCGAAGGAGAACCTTCTCGCGGCGCTCAGGCGCGTCGAAGCAAACCGGGGTGCCCCCGGCGTTGATGGGATGACGACGGATGAACTCCGGCCATGGATCGCCCAGAACTGGCCCAAGGTATGGGCTGAGCTCGATGCGGGGACATATAAGCCCGCTCCTGTCCGTCGGGTGACCATCCCTAAGCCGAATGGTGGGGAGCGGATGCTAGGTGTCCCACGGGTGCTGGATCGCTTGATCCAGCAGGCAATTGCGCAGGCCCTCGTGCCCGTCTTCGATCCCCACTTCTCTGGGGCGTCGTTCGGGTTCCGACCAGGGCGTTCGGCCCACCAAGCCGTAAGGGTTGGTCGCCGGGCCGTCCAGGACAGAAACCGTTGGGCCGTGGACCTGGACCTCGACAAGTTCTTCGACCGAATGAATCACGATGCGCTTATGGCGCGGGTGGCTCGCCGGGTGAGGGACAGAAAGGTCCTGAAGTTGATTCGGCGGTACCTGGAAGCCGGGATTATGAGCGACGGCGTGATGGTGAGGAACGAGGAAGGGACCCCGCAGGGTTCCCCTTGTCCCCGTTGCTGTCGAACATCATGCTGGACGACCTTGACCGCGAACTCTTCAAACGCGGACACCGGTTCGTGAGGTACGCGGACGATGTGATGATTTTCGTCCGGTCCGAGCGAGCGGCGCAGCGGACCCTCGCCTCGGTCACGGCCTTCATTGAGAAGACCTTGAAACTGAGGGTGAATCGTGAGAAGTCGAAGGCGTGCCCCATCTGGTGGACGTCACTCCTGGGATTCGGGTACTACCTCGCCAAAGGGCAGGTGAAGATCCGGGTGGACCGGAAGGCCGTGAGACGGCTAAAGTCCACCGTTCGGCGAGTCACCTCCCGGACGTGGGGCGTATCGATGGCCCACAGGATGGACAAACTCAACCGTTTCTCGGTCGGCTGGGTGGCCTACTTCAGTCTCTCCGACAGCCTTCGGGTTTTCGAGGAGATTGATCACTGGACCCGCCGCAGGCTACGGCAGGCCCAGTGGGTGCAGTGGAAGACCAGTCAGCGCAAGAACTCCATGCTCCAGAAGCTCGGTTACGAATTTGGAGACCAGGAGCAAGGCGTTGCAGTGCAACGCAAGCGATACTGGCGGGCCTCCCACCTGAAACCACTGGAAATCGCTATGAATAAAGCCTATTGGGATGCGCAGGGCTACAAGTCGTTCAAGGGCTCGTGGTCCCGCCTGAAGCTCGCCTGAGATCAGCTGGACGAACCGCCGGATGCGGGCCCGCATGTCCGGTGGTGTGGGGGGCGGGCCGGGCAAACCGGCCCGCCTACCCGATCTGCATGTGATCGATGACGTGCCTGCCTCCGTGTGGGAACAAGGGCTGCCCAAGTCCTGGACCGACGATCCCGAACGCTGCCACGCTGCCCGCATCCGCCAACACCGCCGATTCGCGACCAAGAACGAACTGGCTCGCACCATGGTCCTGCGGGCCCTTGTCTCGCCGCTGCCCGTCGCCTGGGTCGCGGCAGATGCCGCCTATGGGCAGGACTCTCGCTTCCGACGTTTCCTGGAAGACGCCGGCCTGTCCCACGCCGTGGGAGTGCCGAAGTCGCAGCAGGTCCACGGCCCCCGCATCGAGCACCTCATCGGCCGGGCCCCCGACGAGGCATGGCAGCGGCTCTCCTGCGGCGACGGTGCCCGCCTGCCGGCGGTCTGGGAGTTCGACGGCGACGAGCCCACCCGGCAACGCTGGTTGCTCGCCCGCCCCAGCATCACCAAGCCCGACGAGCTCGCCTACTTCCTCGCATCCGCCCCTTGGACGCCATCGTCGCCGATCTTGTGCAGATTGCCGGATGCCGCTGGAAGATCAAGGAATGCTTCCAGAGCGCGAAGAACGAATGCGGCCTGGACCAGTAAGAAGTCCGCCGCTACGTCGGCTGGCACCGACATATCACCCTCGCCATGCTTGCCCACGCGTTCCTGGCCGTCACCGCCGCCCAGGAACGGCAAAGGGGGAGGCAACCATGACACGCCCAACCTCGTGGACCTCACCCCGGCCGAGATGCGCCGTCTACTGGCGACTACCCACCGGCGTCCTACTCGACAGGGCAACCACGCGATGAACTGGTCGAGATGGCGCCGCCGGCACCAGGCCCGGCCCCGCCGCTGTCACTACACACGGCGAGGTCACTCGTTCACGGGGCAGGCCGGGCGAACCCGCCCCGCACCCGGCACCATCCCGCTACAATCCCCACGCTCAAGCCGTTGACCAGGACATACACCGAAGTCCGGCTGGAGTACTGGCCGCTGGGGCTGCGAGCGCAGCGCGAGATGCCCGACCCGATCGTGAGTGGCCGGGTACCTCGCCGCGCGCACTGTGCCCGCCACACGCGCCGAGGCACCCGGCCGTTCCCATGCCTCGGCGGTCCGTGGCGGGCCGGACGCTTGCATCAGCCTGGGAGGATCAGCCCCTTGCGTGCTGGTGGAGAGTGGCTGCCAGGAGATGGGAGTCGAGCAGGGAGACGTCTGCCGTCCTGTCCGCCCGTGCGTAGCCGGCCAGCATCCGTTTGGTCAGGACGAGCGCTTCGGGCGAGCGTCGGACGAGGGGCCTGGTCCAGGAATCGATCACCTTGTCCAGCTGGTCGAGTGGGGCGGTCCGGTGGAGCAGGCCGATACGGTGGGCCGTGTCGGCGTCGAAGACGTCGCAGGTGAGCATGAGCTCGCGAATCCTCGAGGCGCCGGCCTCGGAGACCAGGCGTCCCATCGCCCCGCCCCACGCCGGCGGTAGCCCTATGCCGACCTCCGGCATGCGAAAGCGGCTGGTGTCGGCACCGGCGCGCAGATCGCAGAAGGCGGCGAGGGCGAGACCCGCGCCGATGACCCGCCCGTGCAACCGGGCGATGGTGACCGCGTGAGTGTTCTCCAGGGCCTGGCACAGGCGGTGCGCCTTGTCGGCGATGCGCCGCAGGCTTACTCCGGACGGATCGGCGGCCAGTGCCTCCTGGTACTCGTTGCGGTCGGCACCCAGGCAGAAGTCCGTACCCAGTGACGACAGCGTCAGGATCCGGACGTCGGGTCTTTCGTGGAGGTCGTCGAGCAGGGTGACGAGGTCGTCGAGGACTGCGGCGTCCAACGTGTCGTCCTGCCCCCAGGGGTTGAGGCGGACATGCAGTACGGGGCCGTCCTGCTCGGCGCGTATCGCCTTGGGACTGGTCCGGGCGTGTGCGGGGGTGAGGGTCGATTCGGTCATGCGAGGGCTACGTCCAGATTCAGCAGGCGCCGGAACGCCACACGGGGCGCCATCGACGGGGGGCGTACGAGGGTGAGGCGGGGAAGGCGCCGGATCAGTTGGCGGAGAAGGGTCTGGGCTTCGAGGCGGGCCAGCGGCGCGCCGAGGCAGTAGTGGATCCCGCCACTGAATGCGAGGTGGCCGGGCGTGCGTTCGGGGTCGAACCGGTCCGCGTCGCTGTGTCTGGCCGGGTCTCGGTTCGCCGCTCCGACCATGAGGTGGACCATCTCGCCGCGGCGGATCTCGACGCCTCCCAGCACGGAGTCCTGCGAGGCGACCCTGCTGATCACGTGGGTGGGGGGGTCGTAGCGGAGCGTCTCCTCCACGAACCCGGGTGCGAGGCCCGGGTTGTCGGCGATCATGTCCCAGCGTTCCGGGCTTTCGACGATCCGGAGTGTCATCGTCGAGAGGAGGGTCGCGGTGGTCTCCAGGGCGGCCAGCAGGACGAACAACACCAGGAAGTAGACCGCCTCGTCGGCCTTGTCCTGGTCGGGCTCGATCACGTCCCACGTCTGGATCCACCGGGTGACGGGGTCATCACCGGGGTGGGAGCGCCGATCACGCACCAGGTCCATGAAATAGGTGCGGAGTTCGGCCGTGGCCGCGTCGGACAATGCCAGTTGGCTGGCCGACGGCAGCAGCTCCTGGGTGAAGACCTGATCGTGTGTCAGCTGCCGGAGCCTGGGCCAGTCGGCCTGCGGCAGCCCGAGCCAGTCACCTATGGTGGCCACCGGCAGCTCCTCGCAGACAAGCTCCGAGAAGTCCGCCTCGCCGGTGCGTATTCGCTCCGCGAAGGCATCGAGGAGCTGATCCGCGGTCCGGTTCACATTGCGGCCGATGCGCTCCACAGTGGCTCGGTCGAAGGTGCCCGCCGCCCGTCGCACCTTGGTGTGGTCCGGGGGGTTGAGCGCGGCGAGCGTGTTGCTCATCTCGCGTGAGGAGGGCGCGTTCCAGCGTGTCCCGGGCCCCTGGCGCTCCCGCCACTTCCTGTCGGGCTCCAGCCATTGACGGCTGCGCAGAACCTGGTCGCAGGCGGCGAAGCTCGTCACGACGGAGCCGCCCCAGGGGGCGGGCACCACCTCGCCCCGCGAGAGGAGTTCGGCGTATATAGGGAAGGGGTCGGCCTGCCCTCTGGCCGTCCGCAGACGGGAGAAGAGGGAGGCGGACGCCCGGCGGTCGTACGACGGGGTAGTGGCAACCACCATGGTGGCGGCTCCTTTCTGAGATCCAGCCGCCATGCATACCCACATGATCGTTAAAGCATCCACTACCGCTGAGTGCTCAGGAGGTTACTAAAATCACTCTTGCCTCACTCGCCCCTGGTCCACGCCAGGAAGCGGCTGAACAGGCCGCCCTTGGGCTGCGGCGCGACACCGGCGTTCGTGCGCGAGGGTCCGGCGGTGGAGGGTGAGGAGGCGGCCGTCTGCTGCTGGGGCATCTGGCCCGCGTTCGATCCGGCCGACTCGGCTGCCTGGGGAACAGCCCTCGGGGTGAAGCGGATCGGGAGGGTGACCAGCGAGCGGCTCCACGGGCTCGGCGCCCAGGTGAGCGCCTTGAACGGGACACGCATCTCGACGTCGGGAAGCCGGTTGAGCAGTGCTTCGACGGCAGTCACGGCGATCATGAAAGCCGGGTCCTTGGCGGGGCAGGCGTGCGGGCCCGCTCCGAACGCCAAGTGCGCCTTGGCGCTGAGCTGTTCGCGATGTTCGGTCAGCTTCGGGTCGGTGTTGGCCGCGGCGAATGAGATCAGGACCGGGTCGTTGGCCCGGATCACCCTGCCGCCGAGCTCGACGTCGTGAGTCGGGTAGTGGGCCGCGTAGTTGGCGATCGGCGCGTAGTTCCAGAGGGTCTGGGAGACCGCGTCCTCGACCGGAAGGCCGACCTGCCAGTCCTCTCCGAGGTACAGGGCGCTACTTGTGCCGATGGCCGCGGCCAGCGGCGCGGTGCCACCGGAGAGCAGGGTGACCAGCTGGTGCAGCACCTCCTCGTCGCTCAGCTGGGCCGGATGCCCCATCAGACGCGTCGTCAGGTCGGCCGCCGGGCGCCGCCGCTTGAGGGCGATCAGCTCGGTGAGCGCCCCACCGAGCACCTCGTCGGCCCCGGGTGTGCCCTCGAAGATGCCACTGATCCCGGCGATCACGCGGTCGCCGATCTCGGGCGGGCAGCCGAACAGGTCGCTGAAGACCAGCAGGGGCAGCGGCTGGGCGTACTCGGCCATCAGCTCCGCCTGGCCGCGGATGTCGGTACTGAACTGGCTGATCAGGTAGTTGGCGGACTGCTGTGTCTGCCTGATGAGCTGGTGCTCGTTGACCGTGGCGAGACTGTCGGTAACGGCCTGACGCAGTCGGGCATGTGCCGCACCGTCACTGAAGAGCGCGTTGGGGCGGTAACCCATCATGGGCAGTGCCGGGCTGTCGGCCGGGACGCGCCCCTCGTTGAGGGCGTTCCAGCGGCGGGAGTCGCGCACGAAGGAGGCGGGGTTCTGCAGGACGTACAGAGCGGCGTCGTAGCTGGTGACGAGCTCGGCCTGGACGTCGGGGGCGATGTCCACGGGCGCACTGAGACCGAACGAACGCAGCTGTGCGTAGTGGCTTTCGGGGTCGGCTCCGAACGAGGGGCCGTACATCTGGACGTTCCCGTGCGCGGGGCAGCCGGGGGGTATCTCCTGCGGTTCATGTGGCTGTTGCATTCCTGCGCTCCTAGCCGAGTTGGGACATGAGGTGTTTCACGAGGGTGATGAGGGCCTGCGCCGAGGAGTTCTCGTCCCGTACGTCGCACTCCACGACAGGGGTCTCGGCGGTGAGGTTCAGGGCCTCGCGCACCTCGTCGAGCGGGTAGTCCGTGGTGCCCTCGAAGTGGTTCACGGCGATGGCGTACGTCAGGCCGAAACGTTCGACGAGGTCCAGGACGGGGAAGGACTCGTGCAGTCGCTCCGGGTCGACCAGGACCAGCGCGCCCAGGGCACCCCGGGAGAGCTCCTCCCACATCTCCTTGAAGCGCTCCTGGCCGGGCGTTCCGAAGAGGTAGAGCACCAGGGTGTCGCTGAGGGTGAGCCGGCCGAAGTCCATGGCGACGGTGGTGGTCTTCTTGTCGGGTGTGCCCGACAGGTCATCGAAGCCCACGCTGGCCTCGGTGATCTCTTCCTCGGTCCGTAGGGGCTCGATCTCGGAGAGACTGCCGATGCAGGTGGTCTTGCCGACCCCGAAGTGCCCCACTATGAGGATCTTCACCGCGTGGGAGACATCTGGATCCAGGTACACGCGCTACGCTCCGAATCGATTCTTCAGGCCCTCGAGCACGGCGCTGACCAGTTCTCTGTCGACACGTTCGGCGCGCGGTATCGGTCTCCTCACGAGGATGAGACTGTCCTCCTCCAACTGCGCCAGCAGGATGCGGACGATGCCCAGGGGCAGATGCGTGTGCCCTGCCACCTCGGCCACGGACAGGAAGCCGTTCGCGACCAGGTCCATGACCTGCCCCGTTTCCGGGGACAGCGTGCGCGCCGCGACCGGTCCGTCCACTGCCGCCGCCGTCACGAGCGTCGTGTGCTCGTACTCGTGGTCCGGGGGCAGCGCTCGTCCGTTCGTGATCACGAAGAGAGGGACTAACGGAGACGTCAGTTCCAGCTCGTCATCCTGCTCGGGCCCGTCAGGCATGGCCTGTCCCCTTCCCCGGTGTCGCCGCCGCGGTCAGTCTGGGAACCACCTCGTGCAGACGCGTGGTGAACTCCTCTATGTCGCAGTCGTGTTCGGCGGCAGCGGCCAGGAAGGCGCCGGGGCCGGCCGCCATCAGGAAGATCCAGCCGTGCTGGAACTCGATGACCGTCTGACGCCATTCCGCGTCCTCGAGGACCCCCGCGAACTGGGAGGTGACCCGGCTGTATGCGTGGATGCCCGTCATGGCCGCGGAGACCGTGTCCGCGAGGTCGCGGCTCATCCCCTTGGTCGCCCCGCGGGGAAGGCCGTCCGATCCCAGCAGCACCGCGTGGCGGGCACCCTTGACCTCGGACATCACCTGGTCGAGCTCGCCAAGGACGAATCCCGCGTCACCGGAGCTCTGCTGCCGGCGGGCGCTCCCCCGCGCACCTCCGGCGTCCTCGGCGCTCACCCTCGGCGGCGAGGTGAGGTTGTTGCCCAGCCGTGCGACGAGGCGGTGCATGCGGAAGGAGATCTGCTGCATGTCCACATCGGGCGCGGCCGCGGCGGCGAGGTAGGCGCCCTGCCCTGCCCCGATCAGGAAGCTCCAGCCATGCGAGAACTCGATGATGGTCTGGTTCCACTGCCGGTCCTCCTCCGGTCCGGCGAAGTGGGCCGTCGCCCGGCTGAGCGACTGCATCCCGGCCATGGCGGCGGAGATGGTGCGCACATCCTTCTCGGCCAGGCCTTCCGTCGCGCCGCGAGGAAGGCCGTCCGCGGACAGCAGGACGGCGTGCCGTGCACGGGGCACGTTGTGCACGATGTCCTCGAGCATCCACGACAGGTCTGCGGTCATGCGTCTTCGGACCCTTCGAGCGAGGTGGCGTCAAGGTTGCGGCCGGAGAGCGTGCCGCGCTGGAAGGCCCCCAGGCTGCGCCCGGAAGCGCGGCCTGTCTCCCCCGGGATCAGCGGCGCCGCCGAGGTGGTGTCGGGATCGGGGACGCTCGCGATGGGCGCCTGGCGTGCGCCGCGCTTGGGCAGACCGTGCATCGTGCGCGACGTCGCGCTCTGGGGCCGGCTCTCGGTGGCGCGCCGGATATCGCTGACCGGAGCCTCCTGGGCGGGCGGTATCTCCTCCATGGTCCACAGCTCCTCGGGCAAGAGGACGACGGCCCTGACGCCGCCGTATCGGGAGACTCCGGTGACGTCCACCTTGAAACCGTGCTGACGCGCGATCAGGCCGACGACCGGGAAGCCGAACTTCGGCTGAGTCCCGAGCTGCGACAGACGGGGGGCGACCTCGCCGGAGAGCAGGGCGGTCGCCCGCTGCCGCTCTTCGTCGTTCATGTTGACACCGGCGTCGTCGATGACGATGCACAGGTTGTTCTGGACGCGCTGGAACGTCACCTCGATCGGCGCGTCGTGCTGCGAGAAGCTGGCAGCGTTGTCAAGCAGCTCCGCCACGGCGAGGGCGACGGGCGCGACCGCGGACGCCTTCAGGGCGAGACCGGCCTGCTGCATGATGGCGACCCGATGGAAGTTGCGGATCTGGCCCTGGGCACTGCGCACCACGTCGTAGACGCTGGCGGGCCTGTTGCGACGGCCGAGCGGCGCACCGCACATGACGGCGATGCCCTGAGCCTTGCGCGCCATCTGGGCGTTGGCGTGGTTGACGTCCAACAGGTCGCTGAGGACGGCGTGTCCGCCGTACTTGCGCTGGATGCCGTCCAGAAGTGTCGTCTGCTCGGCCGCGAGGCTCTGCAGGAAGCTGGCGGCACCCTTGAGGACGGCCTTGGTGTTCTCCTCCGCCGCTTCCTTGGCTTCGCGGAGCGTGGCGTCCTGCTCGTTCCGGAACCTCTGCAGCTCGGCGCGCGACGAGTGCAAGTGGCTGTCTGCCGTGAGTAGCTGGCGCCTCAGTTCGGCCTCGGTATGCTGCTTCTTCGCCCCCAGCGCTCTGTTGCGGGCGACGAGTGCCACGACCGCGACAACGGCTATCGCCGCCACCGCAACCAAGCACCACACAAGTGCGTCTCGATTCATGGAAACCTTTCCCGGCGCATGGCATGCGGACGGCTGCGGATACACCTCGCGAGGACCCGCAACACAGCTGATCGGCACGGTTCACCTGCTGTTACGCGGAGAGCATGCCGCCGATCGCGAATCAACATCTGCGTCAAATGGATCAAGATCACAGATGCCGGGATGCTATCACCGGAACTTCGCCTCCCCGGACGCCTGCTACGGCGCCGCACACGCCCAACACAGCCGCCGCAGCAGCGGGTTGACATGACCTTTCGACCCCGTATCTGCCATCCGCCACCCCTCTCGCCACCGATCCGTCAATCGGTTCTTCATAAGTGGAGTGACAATCTCTCACATCGATCTGAGGCACCGTCAACCGGACCCTTGAAGGACCTCATCCGCAGGTGCCGGCGCCCAGTTCATAGGCGCCGGGTGCGTGTTGTATGCTCGGTGAGAGAACGCCCGCGCAGACACCCGCGCAGGCGCCCGGGGATCCTCCGGATGCACCCTGCACGTTCCGCACAGGCCGATTCGCATGGCAGTGATCCCGTACCCAAGGCGGCCATCCTGCCGCCCGAGGAGCTCGCTCACCATCTGCGTCCCCGCGAAGTGGTGTTCCTGTGAGCACCCCGGCGGGCTACTTCGACGACCTGTACCGGGGCAAGGACGACCCCGGGCACCTGAAGGAGCGCTGGTATGAACAGCGCAAGTACGCACTGACCCTCGCCTCACTGCCCAGGCCCAAGTTGGGGAGCGCTTTCGAACCCGCTTGTTCGGTAGACGAGTTCTCGCGTCTCCTGGCTCCGCGATGCGAGCGGCTGCTCGCCGTCGACCGGGTCGGTCGCCTCCGTCTTGGGCACCGCCCGGCGCCGTGCTGAGCGTCTCGCGGACGCGGTCGGCGAAGAGCTCACCCGTCGCATCCTGCTGCAGCTGCCCGCGGGTTACGGGCTCCTCTTCGGCTGCCCCGAGCCGACCTGGGCGTCGCGCGGAACGATGGGCCGAGTCGTACCCCGGGGCAGGAGCGGGAGTCCGACGGCGAGCGCATGGGCGCGCTCCTTCAGGCGCCCATCGCCTCCGTCGCCTCTCGGGTGATCCGCTCGAACTCGGCGCCCATGGCCGCCGCCAGTGCCTGCGCGGCCGACATGGGGCGAACCATCACCATGAGGTCGTCGATCTTGCCGTCCTCGTCGAAGTGCAGGAAATCGCAGCCGTCGATCTCCCGGTCGCCAACCTTCGCCTTGAAGACGAGGGCGTGGTCGCGGCCGTCGGCCCCCGCTGTCTCGCGTACGTAATGGAAGTCGGTGAAGACTCGCGAGACTCCGCGCAGGATCGATGCGGTGATCGCCTTCCCGGGGTACGGCTTGAATGCCACAGGGCTGGTGAACACGACATTCTCGGCCAGCAGAGCCTCGATCGCGGCGTGGTCCTCGGCCTCGACCGCCTTGCGGAAGGGATGCATACCGGCGACCTCTCATAGGCAAATAGTTGATTAGGTGCAGATGTTAGGCTGCTGCCATGGCATTGCGCAATGCGGTACTCGCGGCACTTCTGGACGGCGAGGCCTCCGGGTACGACCTGGCCAAGGGATTCGACGCCTCGGTGGCCAATTTCTGGATGGCGACCCCGCAGCAGCTGTACCGGGAACTCGACCGGATGGAGTCCGACGGCCTGATCGAGGCCAGGCTCGTCCAGCAGGTGCGGCGTCCCAACAAGCGGCTGTTCTCCCTGACGGAGGCCGGACGCAAGGCCCTGCGCGACTTCACTGCCGAGCTGCCCAGGCCCACGGCCATCCGCGACGAGCTGATGGTCAAGGTGCACGCCATGGACGAAGGCGACCCCGACGCCGTGCGCGCGGCCATCACCGAGCGGCTGGAGTGGGCCAGGGCCAAGCTCGCCCGCTACGACCGGCTCCGGGACCGCCTGCTCGACGGGCGGACGGAGCAGGAGCACCTGGCCCACGCCGAGCGCATCGGCCCCTACCTCACCCTCATGCGGGGCCGGGCCTTCGAGCAGGAGAACATCACATGGGCCGAGCAGACACTGCGCGCCCTGGAACAGCGCACCGGCGTGTCCCGTTAGACCCGGCGTGTCCCGTCAGGCGGTGGGAGCGTCAGCGACGGCCGGGGGAGCAGTCATCCCGGGCGTGCTGCCCGCCACACGCGGAAGCCCCGCGCGGCGGCGTCGAGCAGGCGGCCGGCGCGCGAGTGCGCCCGGCCCGTGCAACGGCCCGGAGCCGTCGTCATTCCCCACGCCGCGCCGGTCCGCCGACGGCTGATCCAGGTGGCGCGCTCCCGGTGGGCCCGGGCTGCTACCGTTGGTCGGATCCCATCATCTTCATTTGCCCGTTCTTGCGGTTTGCCGGCTTCTGCGCCTGCCGGGAATTCCTCGATACGTGCCGCACATCGAGGAAGGCTCGTCATGAAGCACCCAGCTCGCACGGACACCCCGCAGGACGAGTCCGCCCTGGCGGAGACGATCACCCCGGCCCTGCCGGCGGCCGCGTCGTTCGCCGACCTGGATCTTCCGCCCGCCCTGCTGAAGACGCTCACCGGCCTCGGCGTGAACCACCCGTTCCCGATCCAGGCGGCCACACTGCCCAATTCCCTCGCGGGCCGGGACGTCCTGGGCCGGGGCCGGACCGGCTCGGGCAAGACCCTCGCTTTCGGTCTGGCTCTGCTCACGCGGATCGCCGGCAGGCGTGCGGAGCCGAAGCGGCCGCTCGGGCTGATCCTCGTACCGACCCGGGAGCTGGCCCAGCAGGTCGGCGAGGCGCTCACCCCGTACGCCCGGGAACTGAAGCTGCGAATGGCCACGGTGGTCGGCGGCATTTCGATCGGCAGGCAGGCCGGCGAACTGCGGGCCGGGGCCGAGGTCGTCGTCGCGACTCCCGGACGCCTGCACGACCTCATCGAGCGCAAGGACTGTCGCCTGGACCGGGTGCGCATCACCGTCCTGGACGAGGCCGACCAGATGTGTGACATGGGCTTCCTGCCCCAGGTCACCGAACTTCTCGACCAGGTGCGCCCCGACGGCCAGCGGATGCTGTTCTCCGCCACCTTGGACCGCGACGTCGACCTCCTGGTCCGCCGCTACCTCCACGACCCGGTGGTCCACTCGGTCGACCCGTCGGCAGGAGCGGTCACGACGATGGAACACCATGTACTGACCGTCCACGGCGCCGACCGGTATGCCGTCACGACCGAGATCGCGGCCCGGGACGGACGGGTGCTCCTGTTCCTGGACACCAAGCACGCGGTCGACCAGTTGACCAAGCACCTGCGGGCCAGCGGTGTCCGCGCCGCCGCGCTGCACAGCGGAAAGTCCCAGCCCCAGCGCACGCGCACCCTCGCGCAGTTCAAGAACGGTCAGGTCACCGCGCTCGTGGCCACCAATGTCGCCGCCCGGGGCCTGCACGTGGACGACCTCGACCTGGTGGTCAACGTCGATCCGCCCAGCGACCACAAGGACTATCTGCACCGGGCCGGGCGCACCGCCCGTGCCGGTGAATCCGGCAGCGTCGTCACTCTGGTCCTCTCGAATCAGCGCCGCGACATGAGCCGACTGATGGCCGACGCCGGCATTGCGCCGAAGATCACGAAGGTGCGCTCGGGCGAGGCGGAACTGAGTCGGATCACCGGTGCCCGTGTCCCGTCCGGCCTTCCTCTCGACGGTGGTCCTGCCGCGGCGCGTCCCGCCGGCGGCCATGCCCCGTTCCGTGGCATGGGCACAGCCCGGGGTGAGTCCGGGCGTGCCGCCGGCGGGTCCCGCCGCGGAGGCGAGGCCCGGAAGATGGCCGAGGCCCGCAAAGCCGCACGGGTGCGCCGCGGCTCGTAACTGCGCCGGGACCGGGGAGCGGACCGACGGCGGACGACGACCGGCTGAATGCGCGTGCCGAATCGCCGGAACATCGAGGCGTTCCGGCCGGCCCTGAGCCGCGTTCCGTCCCGACCGGCACGGCCACGCCGGAGGCGCTCATGCCGCCAGAGGCCGGTCCTCCGGCGCGATGGGGGCCGGCAGCACGGTGGAGCCACTCAGGTATCGGTCCGTCGCGGCCGCGGCGGACCGACCTTCCGCGATGGCCCACACCACGAGGGACTGGCCACGTCCTGCGTCACCGGCGATGAAGATCCCGTCCGTCCTGATGGGGACCGTCAGCTCGGCCTGCTCGGCCTGCTCGACCGTCTCGGCCGTGAAGGCGGAATTCCGGGCGAAGTTCCCCCGACCGTCCAGGGTGAGCCCGAGCTGCTTCATGAGACCGGTGCCCCGTTCGGGACCGTAGAAGCCGAGGGCGAGCAGGACCAGATCCGCCGGGATCAGCTGCTCGGTGCCCGGCCGCGGCCTTCTCACGACAGGTTCCACCTTCGCCAGGCGCAGTCCGCGCACGTGGCCGGCCCCGTCCCCTTCGAAACGGAGGGTGGCGGAGGCAAAGACTCTCGGATCCGCGCCCTTCCGCCCCCGGGCCTCCTCATGGGCATGGGAGATCCGATAGACCTTCGGATATATGGGCCACGGCTCGGTGTCCCGCCGGGTCTCGCCGGGCTCCGGATTGATATCCAGCTGCACCACGGAACTCGCGCCCTGGCGCAGGACGGTGCCGAGACAGTCCGAGCCGGTGTCCCCGCCGCCGATGATCACGACGTGCTTGCCCTCGGCGGTGACAGGAGGCGAGACGTAGTCGCCCTCCCTCACCCGATTCGCGAGGGTCAAGTAGTCCATGGCCTGATGAATGCCGTCCAGCTCGCGACCGGGGACGGGCAGCTCACGTTGTCCCCTGGCTCCTATCGCGACGACCACCGCGTCATGGCGTCTTCTGAGTTCGGTGGCGTCGAGATCGCTGCCGACGTCCACACCCGTGCGGAACTTGGTTCCCTCCGCCCGCATCTGCTCGATGCGGCAGTTCAGATGGTGCTTCTCCATCTTGAACGCGGGGATCCCGTAGCGCAGCAGCCCGCCGATGCGGTCCGCCCGTTCGTAGACGGCGACGGTGTGACCGATGCGGGTGAGCTGTTGCGCTGCCGCCAGTCCGGCGGGTCCGGAGCCGATGACGGCGACGGTCTTCCCGCTGAGCCGCTCGGGCGGTTGCGGTGCCGCGTACCCGCGCGCCCAGATTTGGTCGGCGATCGCCTGTTCGACGTTCTTGATCGTCACTGGATCGGCATTGATGGTGAGCACGCACGCGTCCTCGCACGGCGCCGGGCACAGCCGCCCGGTGAACTCCGGGAAGTTGTTCGTTGCGTGCAGGCGCTCGGCGGCGGCCCGCCAGTCGGCCCGTGCCGCGTAGGCGTTCCACTCGGGGATGAGGTTTCCCAGCGGGCAGCCGTGGTGGCAGAACGGTATGCCGCAGTCCATGCAGCGCCCGGCTTGCTCGGACACGAGTGGAAGGCGTGGCTGGCCCGCGTAGACCTCGTCCCAGTCGCTCAGCCGTTCATCGACGGGGCGCGCCGGGGCGGGCCGGCGGGGAACTTTGAGGAAGCCGAAAGGGTCGGTCATGCGCCGCCTCCGTCGCCCCTTGCGGTCTATCGGCGTTTCGGCCAGCCTACGCCTGCTTTCTACCGCTTTCATTGGCCTGTGGACTCCGGGACCCGTCCGGGCGGACCTGCGCGGCTCCTGTAATCAGGTCGTCGGCCGAGAACTCTCCGGGCACCCGGTTCCCCTTGAGGCAGTCGAGGTGGTGCTGCCGAACGTGTCGGAGGCGTCACCCGGCCTCGTCCGATACCTCATATCTCTCGCGTGCGAGGGCCTTCACGAGGGTCTCCCCGGCCTCGACGCCTCAGGTCAAGGTCTTCGCGGACTCCGGCTCCGTGGTCCCTGTCGTGGTGGCCTTGTCGAGACGCTTGCCGAGCAGGACGAACAGCAGGATGAGCCCAACGGTGAGCAGAGTGTGGCCCAGGCCGGCGATCCATGGCACGGCCTCGGGGACATGTTTGTCGAGCACTGTCTCGGTGCCGTGGACGCCCATCATGGTGACGGTGATCGCGATGCCCGCGTTGTAGAACCAGAAGAACGCGGTGAAGAGTTTCGTCCCGGACAGCTGGAACTGCTTGTCGAGGGCGAGGACGATGAGGAAGCCCAGCATGCCCAGGGCGAGCAAGTGGGTGTGCATGAGTGCCAGTTGTGTGTCGCCCCGAAAGTCGTGGGCCTTGGTGAACTCCCGGTGGAACAGTCCGGAGATCACTCCCAGAATCATGTAGACGTGTGCCGCTATGTACGACTTCCGCATCTCCGCGCCAGCCCCCTGCCGACCAAGTGCCGCCCCGACGAAAGTCATTGAAGCATTCCGGGTGGTAGTTGTCGGCCGGGTTCGAGAGAACGCACAAAGCCGGGTCGAGTGGACCTCGCCTGCCCCTGCATTGTTCCGGGGGTGTGCCGACCTCCCCGGCCCGGGCCGCAGCCCCGACCGGGCGCCGGGCTGCCGCGGTGTAGGCGCCGGAGCACCGCGCACCCCGACGGCGGCCACTTGATCCCCTGGGAAATCCCCGACGGCTGGGTCGCCGACCTGCGTCGCACCTTCCGCAGCCGGCGCTGAAGAGTCCCTCACAGGACCGGGCCCGGCCGGCACCCGAGGCGTCCGGACGGTCGGCACCCACCTGGTTTCGGGGGCCGGTCGAGGAAACGCGGCTCCTGAAACGAGAAGGCCGCGCAACGTGGCCGACCGGCGGGCACGCCACGGTTGCGCGCCGACACGTGGCCCGTGCTGGACGCGGCGGCCGCGACCGTGCGCGGGCCGAAGTTGCCCGGCACGCTGCCACTCCTGCACTGCCGGCGTGCGGTCCGGATTCTGCCTGGCCTCATCGCGGCAGGCGGAGACGGCTCGTCCTTCGATAGGGTGCCGTTCGACAGTGACAATCCCTGGGGGAGACCTGGGCTGATGAGTGGTCAGCAGCAGGACCGGAGCAGTTCCTAATTCGTGTGTAGGCGGTTCCAGATCAGCTCGTGGGTGAGCTGCTGGACTGTTGAAGCGGGTTGGGTTCGTAGCGGCCGCGTGGGCACCGGGCAGACTCCTGTCGGTTCCCGGCCCGTCGAGGCCTTATGAGAGAACGGTGGCGCCCGGTGTCTTCGGGCCGCTGCGGAACCCAACCCGGCCTCCCGTACGTAGATCGTTGTGGTGTGAGCCCGTCGCAGGGCGACCTCTTCGCTTCCTCCCGAGCCGCCGAGCTCTTCGTAAGACGGAGGCCCCTGCGGTGCGCTGGTGCCGCGAACGGCTAGTGAGATGGCGGACCGAAGAGTCCTGGAATTAGGTCGCCGCGTGGCCCGCACAGGCTCACCACCTGCGCACACAACAAGTGAATGGAGAACCGTGTGACCGTGTTCTGCGGGATCGACTGGGCCGAGAGTCACCATGACGTGGCTCTGGTCGATGACACCGGACAGCTGCTGGCCAAGCGCCGCATCACGGATGACACGGCGGGCTACCGGCTGCTGCTGGACCTGCTCGCCGAGTACGGCGACACCGCCGAGGAACCGATTCCCGTGGCCATCGAGACCGGGCGGGGTCTGCTCGTTGCCGCCCTGAACACCGGAACACGGCCGATCTACGCGATCAACCCCCTCGCCGCGGCCCGCTATCGCGACCGCCACAGTGTCTCGCGCAAGAAGTCCGACGCCGGCGATGCCCTGGTCCTGGCGAACATCCTGCGAACCGATGGACACGCGCACCGCCAGCTGCCCGCCGACACCGATCTCGCACGGGCGATCACTGTCCTCGCCCGTGCCCAGCAAGACGCGGTCTGGGCGCGTCAGCAGCTGGTCAACCAGGTCCGCTCGCTGCTGCGGGAGTTCTTCCCTGCCGCCCTGGACGCTTTCCTGGGCAAGCAGTACGGCCTGGCCCGCCCCGAGGCCCGCGCGGTGCTGACCTCGGCACCGACCCCGGCCAGGGCCGCCAGACTCACCCCGGCCCAACTGCGGGCGGCACTGAAACGCGCGGGCCGCACCCGGGGCATCGACGCCGAGGCCGATCGCCTGCGAACCATTTTCCGCGCTGACTACGCCCACCAGCCGCAGGCCGTCGAGGATGCCATGGGCTATCAACTTCTGGCATTGATACGCCAGTTGCACGCAGCCTGCCTGGCCGCCGAGGAACTCGCGACGGCGGTGGAGGAACATTTTCGCCGGCACCCGGACGCTGAGATCCTCCTCAGCTTTCCCGGCCTGGGAGTACAGCTCGCCGCCCGGGTGCTCGCCGAGATCGGAGACGACCGCAGCCGCTTCGCTGACGCCCGCGCTTTGAAGGCCTACGCGGGATCGGCTCCCATCACTCGCGCTTCGGGCAAGAAACGCTACGTCGGACGGCGCTTCATCAAGAACGACCGACTGATCACCGCTGGATTTCTCTGGGCCTTCTCCTCGCTGAGAGCCTCTTCTGGGGCTGACACGCACTACCGCCGACGACGCGAGCACGGGGACTGGCATGCCCAGGCCCAGCGGCACCTGTTCAACCGCATGATCGGCCAGCTCTACCACTGCTTGCAGACCGGACAACTCTTCGACGAACAGCATGCCTTCACCTCCTCGGCAGCGGTGTTGACCGTCGCAGCTTGACTTCTTAGGCACGTGAGATGTCTCTCAGGTTTCCGGCCGCTCGGGGAGACGACCCGACCACCATCGCCGGATACCGGCTGGCCGCCAACCTCGGCGCGGGCGGCATGGGCAAGGTGTATCTGTCGTACACGCCCGGCGGGCGGCCGGTGGCGATCAAGGTGATTCGCCCCGAATTCGGGCAGGACCCCGAGTTTCGGCGACGGTTCGCCCAGGAGGTCCAGTCTGCGCAGCGGGTGCAGGGCTTGTTCACCGCGCCCGTCATCGACGCCGACACCGACGGTGCGCAGCCCTGGCTGGCTACCGCGTAAGTACCGGGCCCGTCGCTCGCCGGTGCGGTCGTCGCGCACGGGGCGCTGCCTGTCGAGACGGTACTGCTGCTCATCGCCGGCATGGCCGAGGCCCTGCACGTCATCCACGGCGCGGGCATCGTGCACCGCGATCTCAAGCCGTCCCATGTGTTGCTCGCCGCGGACGGGCCGCGCGTCATCGACTTCGGTATCGCCTACGCCGCCGACGCGACCTCCCTCACCGGCAGCGGCGTGACCATCGGCACCCCCTCGTTCAATGGCCCCCGAGCAGGCCGCGGGGCGCAGGGTGACCTCGGCCACCACCGACATCTTCGCGCTCGGCCAGGTCGCGGCGTACGCGGCGACGGCGGTCGAGCCGGTCCTCGGGTCTGCGCGGCGCGGTCCGGGCGGCCGCAGCCGCGCCCACGTCCTCGGCTGGACACAGCAGGCGGCCTACCGCATGGGTCGGCGCCGATGCACCACTGCGCCGGTCCTGCGGGCGAAGCAGTCACTGCACATGACGCACGTCAGCGCAGCACGGAACGCGCGATGCGGAATCCTACGTCGTCGATCCGGAAGGTCGGGTGGCTGCGGCGCCGCACCGAGGCCCGGCAGCTCCAGTGCTCGTCGAACCAGCCACCGCCACGCAGGACCCGATAGCTGCCGTAGACCTCGGCATCGTAGATGTCCCAGCACCACTCCCACACGTTGCCCAACATGTCGTACATGCCCCACGCGTTGGGCTGCTTGCCACCCACGTCGTGAATCCGCTCGCGGGAGTTCCCACGGTGCCAGGCGATCTCGTCGAGCTGCCCGTACCGCGCGTCGGCCGTACCGGCACGACATGCGTGTTCCCACTCGGCCTCGGTCGGCAGCCGATACCCGTCAGCAGATGCGTCCCACTCGATGCCATCGACGTCAGTGCGGAGGCGATAGGCGGCTGCCAACCCCTCATGCTGGGAAAGGGTGTTGCAGAATCGGACCGCGTCCCACCAGGACACGCCTTCGACGGGCAACTGGTCGCCTTGCGCGCTGCTCGGACGCTGACCGGTGACCTGCGCATAGTGCGCCTGAGTGATCGGGAACGCGGCCAACCGATAGGGCGCGAGCTCGGTCGACCAGCTCCGCTGCGTTCGCCGGTCCGACAGCGTCACCCGCCCCGGCGGAACGGCGATCAACTCGATTCCTGCGTTCATGTCCATAAGCAGGCGATCATACTGAGGCGTGATCGTCGTTGCCTCGGAGCTGCCCGCAGGGTGAGCTGCGGAATTTCGGGAACCGATGTTGGCCGACACCGGCTCTGCCGAGTAAGGGACTTCAGCTGGACGGGGACGGTGTCAGGTGGCAACGAATGCGGTTGTCTCAGCGGAACAGTCCACGCGAACCGGCGTCATCGCCCACGTGAGGACAGGTCGATGAGCCGGCCCCGGCCGGCAACGGTGGCGCAACCCGCAACCCGCAACCCGCAACCCGCAACCCGCAACACGTCACGCTCAGCCCAAGCCGGATCGGCGCCGCCCGCGCCGCCCCCGTCCTCAACGGAGTCTGCAAGTGATCATCTTGGGCACTGGTGAACTCGGGCTCTCACAGACGAACATGGAACGCAGGAGTGATCAGCCCGGACGATGGCATCGGCTCCGCAACGTCTGTGGCGTGGGGCGGGCTCCGGAGCGGACACGACGCGGCACCACACCGACAAGCGACGGCAGATCGGTGCCCCCGCACCCGAGGGCAGTCAAAGGGACGTCGGACGAGGCGATGTTCGTGCCGTTCCCGGTTTGCCGAGAACGTTGCGGATGCGAGTGGCCACGTGCAGGTTGAGCCGGGTCTCGACATCGCTGAGATCGTGGTCGGTGATCTCGCGGATGCGCCGGAGACGGTAGCGCACGGTGCTTCGGTGGATCTGGAGAACGTCGGCGGTGGTGTCGTAGCTGCCGCCGCTCTCCAGGTAGCGCGAGAGCGTGGTGACCAAGTCGGTGTGGTGTCGGGCGTCGTACTCCAGAAGAGCTCCGAGCCATTCCCTGACGAAGCGGTCGGTCTCCCGTTCGCCGTCCCCGGTTCCCATCATGCGGCAGATGCCGATGTCCTCGAAGCTGGTGCTGCCGTGCGGTTCCGGAGATCTGCGCCGTACGGTGAGAGCTCGGACGGCCCCGTCGTAGGAGTGCGGCAGATCGGTGAAGAGGTCGCAGCGGCTGCCGATGCCGACGGCCCCGGTTGCCGTGCCGAGGTCCTGCGCCACGGCTCGGTACAAGGCATCCCCGGGATCGGGACCCGCCACCAGGACGACGGTGGTGGTCCCGCGGGCACCGATGAGCACATCCAGTCCCAGGCGCTCGGCCGCCCGCGCGACGGCGTCGTCCAGCGTCACCTCCTCCGCTGCTCCGTCCCACTGCAGCACGGCGATGCGGTGCGGCCCGTGAAGGTCGTGACCGAGGGCGGCCGCATGGACGAACACGCCGTCGGTCGCCTCACCGGAGATCAGCCTTTCGACCAGGTCGTGGCGCAGCCTCGGCTCCAGCTCGGCGAGAGCGCGCTCGTGGGAGAGCTCGGGGGCCAGGGCCAGGCCCGTCTCCTCCAGCGCCGCGGTGTCCAGCTTCCCCGCCCGTCGGTCGGGATCCACCAGGGCGACCAGTCCGAGCAGGTCGCCCGCCGCCTCGATGGGGACGACCAGTCGGTCCCGGTCGCGGACGGCGCCCTGCCGTCGCCGCACCTGCCGCAGCAACTCGTCTCGGGACCGGTGCGCCGATCCGGGGCGCGATCCGCCGCGGTCGGGGCCTGCCCACGCCCGCAGATTGCCGAACGGATCCTCGGTCAGTGCGGAGAATCCCGTGTGATCGTGCAGGGCCCGGAGCATCCCCTGTTCACCCTTGCCGGACGCCCCGACACGGGTGAGGGCTCGGTGAAAGGCGTTCTGGTACGAAAGGGCGGACACGGTGGCGCTGAGATCGACCCCCGGTCCGGGTTCCTCCGCGGTCGGCCACTGTTCCTTCTCGCCGCGGGCGGACTTCTCCCATGGCCGGCCCAGTCCCGCGAGTGCGGCTGCGGCCTGCCGGGCGAGGAGCTCGGCATCGGCGGCCTCCTCGGCCGAGGGAGTGTCCAGTATGCGAACGACGAGGTAGCCGAGACATCGCCCGCGGTGGCGCAGCGCCAATGCCCACAGGCAGTGTCCGTCCTGGTCGTCCCAGCGCCCGCTGCGGCCCTCCAGCGCAGCGATCCACCGGTCGACGCCGTCGGCGGCCGTCGGTTCGTCGCCCGTCACGGCGGGCTCGGCCGCCGTGGCGTTCACCGCCACGGTGCCCGGCGGGGAATGACCGGAGCCGGCCGTGGAACACCGGCGACACCGCTGCGCGACGCCGTGGTGGGCCGCATAGGCCGCTTCTGCCGCGAACGGCCCGGTGACGGCGATCGCCGCCATGGCCGCCCACACCACCTCACGTTCGTCGGTGGCGTCGAACATCGCCGTCGTGAGACGGAGGAACGTGTGCCGGCCGGCCCAGCGCTGCGGGATCGGGCGCGCACCACGCACTGTCGATGATCCGGAGCGGACAGCATCCATCGGAGATCCATTCGTGTCTCGACACAGCAGCTCTCCGCCTTTCACGCTACGCCGTCCGACGCAGGGCCACCTCAGCCGGCCCCGCGGGCGCCCTGACCTCACGGGACGGGCGGGCCTGCCCGGATTGGTCCTGCCGGGGCAGGGAAACGGGTGCGCCACCGCGCCACCCTTTCCTCATGTGGGGCCGCGAGCGGGATCGTGATCCCGGCAGCCGCGGCGTTCGGTCAGTGCCGCGACGGAGGAGAATCCCATGGCCAAGGCAGTAGGCATCGACCTCGGTACCACCAACTCGGTCATCGCGGTCTGGGAGGGCGGTGAGCCCACCGTGATCCCGAATGCCGAGGGAGCCAGGACCACCCCCTCGGTGGTCGCCTTCACCGACACCGGCGAGCGCCTGGTCGGACAGTTGGCACGCCGGCAGTCGATCCTCAACCCCAAGGGCACCATCACCTCCGCGAAGCGGTTCATCGGACGTCGCTTCGACGAGGTCCCCGAGGAGGCCAAGGCGGTCTCCTTCGACGTGGTCGAGGGACCGGGCGGGGTGGCCCGCTTCGAGGTGCACGGCAAGCAGTACGCGCCGGAGGAGATCAGCGCGCAGGTGCTGCGCAAGCTGGCCGAGGACGCGGGGAGGTCACTCGGAGAGCGGGTGACAGAGGCTGTCATCACCGTACCCGCCTACTTCAACGACGCTCAGCGACAGGCCACGAAGGACGCGGGAAAGATCGCCGGTCTGGAAGTTCTGCGGATCATCAACGAGCCGACCGCGGCAGCCCTGGCCTACGGTCTGGACAAGAAGGGCCATGAGACAGTCCTGGTCTTCGACCTCGGCGGTGGCACCTTCGATGTCAGCATCCTCGACGTCGGCGACGGTGTGGTGGAGGTTCGGTCCACGGCCGGCGACTCCCACCTGGGCGGCGACGACTTCGACCGCCGACTGGTGGACCATCTGGCGGACGCGTTCCAGAAGACCGAGGGCATCGACCTGCGCAAGGACCCGCAGGCCCTGCAGCGCCTGTTCGAGGCGGCCGAGAAGGCGAAGACCGAACTGAGTTCGGTCACCCAGACCCAGGTGAGTCTGCCGTTCGTCACGGCGGATGCCTCCGGGCCCAAACACCTCACCGAGACCGTTCGCCGCTCCACCTTCGACCAGATCACTGCGGATCTGGTGGAGCGCTGCCTGGCCCCGGTCAAGCAGGCGATGGGCGACGCGAAGATCAGTGACAACGACATCGACGAGGTCATCCTTGTGGGTGGCTCGACGCGTATGCCGGCGGTGCAGGCTCTGGTACGGCGCCTGACCGGCGGCAAGGACCCCAACATGAGCGTCAATCCGGACGAGGTGGTGGCGCTGGGCGCCGCAGTTCAGGCCGGGGTGCTCAAGGGCGAGGTCAAGGACGTCCTCCTGCTGGACGTCACTCCGCTCTCGCTGGGCGTGGAGACCGCGGGCGGCGTCATGACGAAGATCATCGAACGGAACACCACCATCCCCGCCCGACGGTCCGAGGTCTTCTCCACGGCCGAGGACAACCAGCCGGCCGTCGACATCGTGGTGCTCCAGGGCGAACGCGAACTGGCCGCCGACAACAGGGTGCTGGGCCGCTTCAGGCTGGAGAACCTCAGGCCCGCCCCCCGCGGGCAGACCCAGATCGAAGTCACCTTCGACATCGACGCCAACGGCATCCTCAAGGTCAGCGCCAAGGACAAGGACACCGGCGCCGAACAGTCGATCACGATCAGCGAGGGATCCAACCTCGACCAGGCCGAGGTCGATCGGATGATCGAGGAGGCCGAGCGCAACCGCACCGCCGACCAGGCGCTGCGCCAGGCCGTCGACGCCCGTAACGAACTCGACGCCGCCGCGTATCAGGTGGAGCGGCGGCTGGAAGAACTCGGTGACGCCGCGCCACAGCACGAGCGCGCCCGCGCCGAAATGGTCATCGAGGAGGCGCGTACCGCCGTCAAGGAGGAGGCGCCCGTGGACCGCGCCCGCGCCGTCAGCTCCGAACTCCAGCAGATCTACGCCGCACTGGCCACCCACTCCGCCGCGGCGGCACAGACCGCGGACCAGGGCGCAACGTCCGCCTCGGGCCGGCCGTCCGGTGGCGACGACGACGTCATCGACGCCGAGTTCGATCGGGGCTGAGGTGACGTCATGTCGGAACATGACCAGGCACCTCCCGCCGAGGACGCAGTTCGGACGGAGCGTCCGCAGGAAGAGGCACCCGCACCACAGGGCCCGTCGGACCTCGAGGCCGAGGAGCTGGAGGACCGGTGGCGGCGCGCACTCGCCGATCTGGACAACCTCCGCAAGCGGTATGCCCGCGACCGCCCCCGGGAGCTGGAGGCGGAACGAGCCAGGGCCACGGCCGCCTGGCTCCCGGTCGTCGACAACCTCGAACTGGCCCTCGCCCACGCCGACGCGGACCCCGAGACGATCGTCCGTGGTGTGCAGGCGGTACGCGATCAGGCCCTGGACGTCCTGAGGAGCCTCGGCTATCCGCGCCACGACGAGACCGGTGTCCCCTTCGATCCCGTGCTGCACGAGGTGGTCACCGTGGTCGAGGACCCGGAGACCGCCCCGGGCACCGTCGTCCAGGTGCTGCGACCCGGCTACGGCGACCCCGACCGCCAACTGCGACCGGCGGCGGTAGCGGTCAGCCGAAAGCAGGAGTAAGCCGCCATGGCACGCGACCCCTACGAGGTGCTGGGCGTCCCCCGGACCGCCGACGCGGCCGAGATCCAGCAGGCATTCCGTACCCTGGCCCGCCGTCACCACCCGGATGTCAACAAGGATCCGGCCGCCGAGGAGCGCTTCAAGGAGATCAACGAGGCGTACGGAGTCCTCTCCGACCCCGATACCCGGGCCAGGTACGACCGGTTCGGCGCCGACTTCCGGCAGATCCCGGAGGACTACGACGAGCGGGTCGCGGCAGCACAGGGCTTCCGCGGGGCCGGAGCGTACCGCGGCGGACCCTTCCAGGGAGGCCGGGGCGCGGGCCGCGGAGGCGCCCGGGTCCGGACGGAAGGGGACTTCGACACCGCCGGCTTCGACTTCGAGGACCTCTTCGGGAGCGTGTTCGGCGGCCGGGCGGGCCGCGGGCCGGGGCCGGTACCCGGTGCCGACCAGGAGGCCGAGCTCACCCTCACCGTGGAAGAGGCCTACCGCGGCGGTCGGCGGAAGATCACCCTGGGTGGCCCGGGCGTGGAGCGCAGCTATGACGTGAACATCCCCGCGGGCGTCGTCGACGGGCAGCGCATCAGGCTCGCGGGGGAGGGAGGCCGGGGCCGCGGTCAAGGCGCCGCGGGGGACCTCTACCTGGTGGTCCGTATCGCCCCTCACCCCCGGTACCGGCTCACCGGTCGCGACATCCACGTCGATCTGCCGGTCACCCCCTGGGAGGCCGTCCTGGGGGCGACCGTGCCGGTCACCGGCCCCGGCGGCACCGCGAAGGTCCACATCCCCCCGGGCACCTCCACCGGCCGGCGACTGCGGCTGCGCGGGGAGGGGATGCCCCACCCCAAGGGATCCGCCGGTGACCTCTACGCCGAGATCCAGGTGATCGTGCCCTCGTCACCGAGCCCGCGTGAACGCGAGTTGTTCGAGGAGCTGGCAGGGGTCTCGACCTTCGACCCGAGGAAGCAGGCATGAGTGACGATCAGCGTTCTCCCGCCGAAGAGGCCGCGCACGGCCGTGCCGTCGCCCAGTATCCCCTGGTCCGGATCTGCCGGATCACTCCCTACGAGCTGTCCCTGGCCGGAGTCGCCCGACGCAGCGGCCTGTCGCCCGACCTGGTCCGCCGCTTCGTAGCCCTCGGGCTGCTGGACGCCGAGCGGGACGCCCACGGGCGACTGTGGTTCCGTACCACCGCACCGTCGGCCATCGCCCGCGTGCAGCGACTGCGGACCGGTCTGTCGCTCAACTACGCGGCCGTCGGAGTCGTGCTGGACCTGCTCGACCGTATCGAGCATCTGGAGAGGGCGTTGCGGCGCAGTCAACGAGCCGCCGAGGAGCGAACGTCATGGACATGAACCGCCTCACGCAGAAGTCCCAGGAAGCGCTGCAGGAAGCGCAGAGCGTGGCGGTGCGGCTCGGCCAGAACGAGGTCGACGGGGAGCATCTGCTGCTGGCGTTGCTCGACCAGCAGGACGGCCTGACGACCCGGCTGCTCGCAGGAGCCGGCGCCGACCCGGCCGCGCTGCGAGGCGCCGTCGAAGCGGATCTCGCCAAGCGCCCGCGCACCACCGGACCGGGCGCCGCCCCCGGCCAGGTGATGGTCACCCAGCGCCTCGCCCGATTGCTCGACACGGCGGAGCAGGAGGCCAAACGCCTCAAGGACGAATACGTTTCGACCGAGCACCTGGTTCTGGCCCTGGTGGACGAGGGCTCGGCCACCGCCGTCGGTCGACGGCTCGCCGAACAGGGCGTCACCAAGGACACCTTCCTCGGCGCCCTCACCCAGGTGCGTGGCCACCAGAGGGTTACCTCCGCCAACCCGGAAGCCGCCTACGAGGCTCTGGAGAAGTACGGCCGCGACTTGGTCGTGGAGGCCCGCACCGGTCGGCTCGACCCGGTGATCGGCCGGGACGCAGAGATCCGGCGGGTGATCCAGATCCTCAGCCGCAAGACCAAGAACAACCCCGTTCTGATCGGCGAACCCGGCGTCGGAAAGACCGCCATCGTCGAGGGTCTGGCCCAGCGGATCGTGCGCGGTGACGTACCGGAGGGGCTGCGGGACAAGACGGTGTTCTCGCTCGACATGGGCTCGCTGGTGGCCGGAGCCAAGTACCGCGGCGAGTTCGAGGAACGCCTCAAGGCCGTCCTGGCGGAGGTCAAGGGTGCCGAGGGCTCGATCCTGCTCTTCGTCGACGAACTGCACACCGTCGTCGGTGCCGGCGCCGCCGAGGGCGCCATGGACGCGGGCAACATGCTCAAGCCGATGCTGGCCCGCGGCGAGCTGCACATGATCGGCGCCACCACGCTGGAGGAGTACCGCAAGCACGTCGAGTCCGATGCCGCCCTGGAACGCCGTTTCCAGACCGTCCTCGTGGACGAGCCGACCGTCGAGGACGCGATCTCCATCCTGCGTGGGATCCGCGAGCGCCTGGAGATCTTCCACGGCGTCAAGATCCAGGACGGCGCGCTGGTCGCCGCCGCCACCCTCAGCCACCGCTACATCAGCGACCGCTTTCTCCCCGACAAGGCCATCGACCTGGTCGACGAGGCGTGCGCGCGACTGCGCACCGAGATCGACTCCATGCCGGCCGAACTGGACGAACTCACCCGTCGGGTGACCCGGCTGGAGATCGAGGAGGCGGCCCTGGCCGAGGAGACCGACCCGGCAAGCCGTGCCCGCCTGGACGACCTGCGCCGTGAACTGGCCGACCTGCGGGGCGAGGCGGACGCCAAACATGCCCAGTGGGAGGCCGAACGCCAGGCCATCCGCCGTGTCCAGGAACTGCGTCAGGAACTGGAACGTGCCCGGCAGGAGGCCGAGGAGGCCGAACGCGCCTACGACCTGAACCGCGCCGCCCAGCTGCGCTACGGCACCATCAGCGAGCTCGAACGCCGCCTTGCCGCCGAAGAGGAGCAACTCGCCGTGAAACAGGGCGAGACACGGCTGCTCCGCGAGGTGGTCACCGCCGAAGAGATCGCCGAGATCGTCTCCGCCTGGACCGGCATCCCCGTCACTCGGCTCCAGGAAGGCGAACGGCAGAAACTGCTGCGCCTGGACGAGATCCTGCGCGAGCGGGTCATCGGCCAGGACGAGGCCGTACAACTGGTCGCCGACGCGGTGATCCGGGCTCGTTCCGGAGTGCGCGACCCGCGCCGGCCGATCGGCTCGTTCATCTTTCTGGGCCCCACAGGCGTCGGAAAGACCGAGCTGGCGAAGACCCTCGCCGCCGCACTCTTCGACAGCGAGAGCAACATGATCCGCCTCGACATGAGCGAGTACCAGGAGAGGCACACCGTGAGCCGCCTCGTCGGCGCACCTCCTGGATACGTCGGTTACGAGGAGGGCGGCCAGCTCACCGAGGCAGTGCGCCGCAAGCCGTACTCGGTCGTCCTCTTCGACGAGATCGAGAAGGCCCACACCGACGTCTTCAACACGCTGCTCCAGGTCCTGGACGACGGCAGGATCACCGATGCCCAGGGGCGAACCGTCGACTTCCGTAACACAGTCGTCATCATGACCTCGAACCTCGGATCCCCGTACCTGCTCGAGGACGCCACCGACGCCGGCGAGATCAAGCCCGAGGTAAGGGAACTCGTGATGGGCGAGCTCAACAGCCACTTCCGGCCCGAATTCCTCAACCGGGTCGACGACATCGTCCTGTTCCACCCGCTCGGCCTGGCGCAGATCGAACGCATTGTCGACCTGCTCCTCGACGAGCTGCGCCGTCGTCTCGCCGACCAGCGCATCTCCCTCGTCCTCACCGAACCGGCCCGCCGCCTCATCGCCGCCGAAGGCTACGACCCGGTCTACGGCGCCCGTCCGCTGCGCCGCTTCATCTCCCACGAGGTCGAGACCAGGATCGGCCGCGCGCTGCTCAGCGGCGAGGCGACCGAGGGCGTGACGATCCTGGTCGACGCCCAGGACGACGAACTGACCTTCACCCTCCAGGACGAGCCGCAGGAGTCGTCATGAGCGCCTCCCCGGTCAGTCACACCGTCCGCTGCGGCACCTGCGGCAGGACCAACCGTGTGCCCGCCGCCGCACAGGGCCGCCCCCGGTGCGGCAACTGCCGAGCTCCGCTGCCCTGGATCGCCGAAGCGGGGTACTCCGATTTCGGCACCGTCGCCGAGCAGGCCGGTCTGCCGGTCCTCGTCGATCTCTGGGCCACCTGGTGCGGCCCCTGCCGGATGGTCAGCCCCGCTCTGGAGAAGGTCGCCAACGACCTGGCCGGCCGGATCAAACTCGTGAAGGTCGACATCGACAAGTCACCGGCACTCGCCCGGCGCTTCGAGGTCCAGGCCGTCCCCACCCTGCTGGTCCTCGACCGGGGCCGGCCCATCGCCCGCCAGGCGGGCGCGGCGTCGGCTCCGGTGCTGCGCCAGTGGGTGGAGCAGGCACTGACGGGCAGCGCCCAGCCCACCTGACCGACCCTGGAGGTCGCCATGACCATCCCGCCCGACCCACACCTCTCACTGGTCCGACCCGTCACCGCCAGCACCCCGCAGGGGTGCGAGGAATGCCTGCGCCTCGATTCCCCCTGGGTCCTCCGGCTCTGTCTCACCTGCGGCCATGTCGGATGCTGCGACTCGTCCCCGATGCGCCATGCCCGCGGACATGCCGAGACGGCCGGACATCCCATTGCGCGGTCCTTCGAGCCCGGTGAGGACTGGCGCCGGTGTTTCGTCCACGAAGCCATGGTCTGAGTTCTCCCGCTCTCATCTGCCCCAAGGGAAGTGCACTGTGACCGCTGAAACGCCCACGCCGTATGACGCGTACCCGCAATTGACGGACGACCAGATCCAGGTGCTGAGCGCCTGTGGACAGTGGTGGCCGACCGTCGAAGGCGAACTGCTCTATCAGGCGGGCAGACCCAGTCAGGAATTCTTCGTCGTCCTCAGCGGCACGGTGGCCGTGGTGGATGATCACGGCGGTCACGAGAGGACCTACCAGCTCCATGGTCCGGGGAGTTTCCTCGGCGAGCTCGGCCTGCGCGAGGGGCAGGCCGCCTTCCTCAGCGCCGTGGTCCGTGCCCCCGGTGAGGTCCTGGTGGTCGGTTCGGCCGAACTGCGCGACCTGCTCGTCCGCGAACCCGCGCTCGGCGACCTCATCCTGCGCGCCTACTTCCTGCGTCGGACACTGCTGGCCGGGATGGCCACCGGTTTCAGGATCATCGGCTCCGCGTTCTCCCCGGACACCCGGAGGCTGCTCGAGTTCGCCGCCCGTAACCGGCTCCCGCATCGCTGGATCGATCTGGAGAAGGACACCGAGGCCGAGGCGCTGCTGCGCCGTGTGGGAGTGACACCCGAGGAGACCCCCGTGGTCGTCTGGCACGACGACCGGGTGCTGCGCAACCCCACCGACGCCGAGCTGGCACGGGTGATAGGCCTGCGCTCCGACACCCCCACAGAAGCCGTCTGCGATCTGCTGGTGGTCGGCGCGGGACCCGCGGGGTTGGCCGCGGCCGTGTACGGGGCCTCCGAAGGACTGGCCACGGTCGTCCTGGAAGCCGTGGCCACCGGCGGTCAGGCCGGAACCTCCTCCCGGATCGAGAACTACCTCGGATTCCCCGCCGGGATCTCCGGCACCGAACTCGCCGAACGCGCCGCTCTCCAGGCCGACCGGTTCGGCGCCCGGATCACCGTCCCCGCCGAAGCCGCACGCCTGGAACAGCGGGACGGGTCCCACGTCGTGACGCTCACCGACGGTGCCACGATCTCCGCCCACACCGTCGTGGTGGCGACCGGCGCCCGGTACCGGCGCCTGCCCGCGCCCGGCACCGAACGGCTCGAAGGAGCCGGGGTCCACTATGCCGCCACCCTCTGGGAGGCGAGGAACTGCCGCATGGACCCCGTGGCCGTCGTCGGCGGCGGCAACTCCGCCGGCCAGGCCGCGCTGTTCCTGGCACGTCACTCGCCCGCGGTGCATCTGCTCGTACGTGGCGGCGACCTCACCCACAGCATGTCCCGCTACCTGATCGACCGGATAGAACGGCACCCCCGGATCGATGTGCTCGTGAACACCGAGGTCCGGCAAGTCACCGGCAGCGACCGGGTCGAGTCCGTTCTCGTCCAGGACAACAGAACCGGCGAACGGCAGGTGCTGGCAGCGAGCGCCCTGTTCGTCTTCATCGGCGCGCACCCCGCCACATCCTGGCTCGACGCGGCTGTCGGCCTGGACCCGCAGGGCTTCATCCGTACGGGCCAGGACGTGGTCGACGTTCCCGCGAACCTCTGGCGCCACCTTGCCCGTGCCCCGCTCGCCCTGGAGACCGGTCTCCCGGGACTCTTCGCTGTCGGCGACGTCCGCAGCGGGTCGGTCAAGCGGGTGGCCTCCGCGGTGGGGGAGGGCGCGATGGCGGTCCGCCTGGTGCACGAGCACCTTCGGAGGGTGGGATCTCCGGGCATACGTCGACACGCGACGAGGGTCGCGACGATCCGAGGGTGAACAACGTGGCAACGCACTTCCGACATGTCACTCCGACAGGACGAAGTGGTCGTCAGCCGGGAGAGCCCACGCTCGCGGTGGTCAGGAGGCCACAGGGGCTGTCGTCGAACGCGTCTGCCTCCGGCCGGACAGCGGCAGTTCGACGACAGACCCTAGTGCCGGGAGAGGCACTAGGCGTGCCGCTCTCCACCGGGGTTCACCGTGCCGGAGGCCGCACGGATGCTGCCGAGGGCTGCAGCAACCACCGCTTGAGGCGTGATGTCGAATTCCTGGTAGAGGCGCTTGTAGTCGGCGGATGCGCCGAAGTGCTCGAGGCTGACGATGCGGCCCGCGTCGCCCACGATGTCGCGCCAGCCCTGACCGACGGCCGCCTCGACGCTCACGCGGGCGCGAACAGCGGGTGGCAGCACCGCGTTCTGATAGGCAACGGGCTGAGCGTGGAACCATTCCCGGCACGGCATGGAGACCACGCGTGCCTCGTACCCTTCGGCGGCCAGCAGATCACGCGCCTGCAGGGCGATGTGTACTTCCGAGCCGGTCGCGACGAGGACGACGTCGGGCTTCCCGTCTGCACGGTCCACGAGGACGTACGCGCCGCGGGCCGCTTCCTCGGCCGGGGCATGCGTGTCGGTGCCCCGTTCCAGGACGGGCAGCGGCTGCCGGGTGAGCACGAGACCGGCGGGCCTGTCCTGATGCTCGATGATGGTGCGCCAGCAGACAGTGGTCTCGTTCGCATCGGCCGGCCGTACGACGTCGAGGCCAGGAATCGCCCGTAGCGCGGCAAGGTGCTCGACGGGCTGGTGGGTGGGCCCGTCCTCGCCCAACCCGATGGAGTCGTGCGTCCAGACGTAGGTGGCAGGGAGCCGCATGAGCGCTGCCAGACGGACAGCCGGACGCATGTAGTCGCTGAAGACGAGGAATGTGCCGCCGTAGGGTCGTGTCAGACTCTGCAGCGCGATGCCGTTGAGGATTGCGGCCATGGCGTGCTCACGGATGCCGAAGTGCAACGTCCGCCCGTAGGCATTGCCCTTCCACTCGGCCGTCTGCTTGGCGACCGGGATGAAGGAGGGTTCCCCCTTCATCGTGGTGTTGTTGCTCCCCGCAAGATCGGCGGATCCACCCCACAGTTCGGGCAGGACGGGGGCCAGCGCCGTCAGCACCTCGCCGGATGCCTTGCGCGTGGCCATTCCGGCAGGGTCGGGGGGGAAAGTCGGCAGCTCGTCGGCCCAGCCGTCGGGCAGACGCCGGTCGCGCAACCGGTCAAGCAGCGCGGCCCGGTCAGGATGGGCGGCGCGCCACTTCTCATACACGCTCTCCCACTGGCGACGCGCAGCAGCGCCCCGCTCCCGCACCTTCCTGACGTGGGCCAGGACTTCGTCCTCCACGACGAAGCTCCGACCCGGGTCGAAGCCCAGCAAGGCCTTGGTGGCGGCGACTTCTTGGTCACCGAGCGCCGAGCCATGGGCCTTGCCGGTGTTCTGCTTCGTAGGGGCGGGCCAGCCGATGACCGTACGCAGCACGATCATGGACGGCCGCGAAGCGTCCTGCTTGGCGGCCGTGATCGCCGCCGCGAGGGCGTCGACGTCCTCGACATAGGAGCCGGTGTGCGTGAAGTCGACAGTCTGCACCTGCCATCCGTACGCGGAGTAGCGCGCGGCGACATCCTCGCTGAACGAGATCTCGGTGTCGTCCTCGATCGAGATGTGGTTGGAGTCGTAGAGGACGACCAGGTTGCCCAGTTCCTGGTGACCGGCGAGCGAACTCGCCTCCGATGTGACTCCTTCCATGAGGTCGCCGTCCGAGGCGACGACGTACACGTGATGGTCGAACGGGCTCTCACCCGGCGGGGCGTCGGGATCCAGCAGCCCGCGCTCGCGCCGTGCCGCCAGCGCCATCCCCACCGCGGCGGCCAGCCCCTGGCCCAGGGGGCCCGTGGTGACCTCCACCCCCCGGGTGTGGCGGTACTCCGGATGCCCCGGCGTTGCGGAGCCCCAGGTGCGGAGCTGCTTGAGATCCTGCAGCTCCAGTCCGTACCCGCTGAGGTACAACTGGATGTACAGAGTGAGACTTGAGTGCCCGCAGGAGAGCACGAATCGATCGCGTCCCAGCCATTGGTCATCGGCGGGGTCGTGGCGCATCACCTGCTGGAACAGCAGATAGGCCAGCGGGGCCAGGCTCATCGCGGTTCCCGGATGACCGTTTCCCACCTTCTGGACCGCGTCAGCGGCCAGAACGCGCACGGTGTCCACCGCTCGTACATCCAGCGGACCCCAGCCCACCGTGTCCGCGACCGGAAGTGCGAGCTTCGCATCACGACCCGCAATCATTCCGGTGGCTGCCTGTCGCTCGTCCATGGCCTTGCCTTTCTGGTTGCTTCGACGACCTCTTGGGTGCCTCGGTTTGCCCAGCGCCACACCGCCGGCCTGCGTATCCGCGCGTACGGGGAGGGAACGGGCCCGCTCCGCGCCTTCACCGGAGACGGTCGTTGCGCGGTGGGATTTCTGATGACCCCGGACGAGAGGGAGGGGCAGCCGGCCTTCGACGCCGGTCGACCGATGCGCCACGCCCGCAGGCTCGGATTCCGGTGAGCCGTGTCGGCGCCCAGGGCCGCGCGCGTGCCCCAGGCGCCAGGAGCCGCTCGAACCCTCTGGCGCGGGCTGAAGCGTCCTCGCTGCGCTCGCCGGTACGGCCGCATGCGCTCACCGCTCCCAGCAGGGGCACCAGCAGTCCGATGCGCAGTCGTCGGCCCAGCATCGGGCTCCCATCGCCGCTCTGCCGTGACGCGTCATTATCAACAGGCGTCGCCGTGACTGAATGCCGCGACATGCCGTTGACGGACGGCTCCCGGCGGAATGCCGGCGAACCGATGGGCTGGGCCGACGAATCGCTCGGGCACCGGAGCGCCGGCCGACGGGCGGTTTACGGGGCGGCGGTGTCATCGCGCGCCGTTGGCGCATCGGACCGGTGCTTCCCTGGCGCACGGGTCTGCTGCAGCCACTGCCTTCCCTGCTCCTTCGGCCGGCGCCCACCCGCACGGCCCAGCACCGTTGGCGTCGCACTCCGGTAGGTAATAGGACAGGGATAACGGTGGCACGGAGGAGTGGACCGGAATGCAGATCGTTGTCGACCTCAATCGGTGCCAGAGTTACGCGCAATGTGTGTTTCTCGCCCCCCAGGTGTTCGAACTGCATGGCGAGGAGGCCCTGATGTTCAGGCCGAGCGTGCCCGACGATCAGCATGAGCGCGTCCGACGCGCGGAAGCGGCCTGTCCGGTACAGGCCATTCTGGTCGGCGAGCCGGCCGGCCTCGGCGCCTCGTGATCGGCGACGGCCGGATCGTCGTAGTCGGCGCGTCGCTGGCCGGTCTGCGCGCCGCCGAGACGCTGCGCGAGCAAGGCTTCGCCGGATCGCTGACCCTGGTCGGGGAGGAGCCGCACCCCCCGTACGACAGACCACCGCTGTCCAAGCAGGTGCTGCTCGGGCGGGTGCGCGCGCAGGACGTCGCGCTGCCCAGCCGCAGGGCGGTGGACGCCCGGTGGAAGCTCGGTGCACGTGCCGTTGGGGTCGATCCGATCGACAAGCGGGTGATCCTCGCCGACGGTGAACAGCTCGCCTACGACCGGCTGCTGATCGCCACCGGAACCCGGGCCCGACCCTGGCCGAACGCCGACGAAGCCCGCCTGGACGGCGTACTCACCCTGCGTACGAACGACGATGCGGCCCGCCTCGCCGAACGCCTCGACGCCGGACCGCGCCGGGTGCTGGTGATCGGCGCCGGATTCATCGGTTCGGAGATCGCCTCCGCCTGCCGGGAGCTCGGTCTCGACGTAACGGTCGCCGAACGCGGACCTTCACCCCTCGTCGGTGCGCTGGGCGGGACACTCGGCACCTATGCCGGGAAGCTGCAACGCGCGCACGGCGTCGACCTGCGCTGCGGCGTGAGCGTCACCGCGCTGAAGGGTCGCAACGGCCGGCTCACCGGCGCCGAATTGTCCGACGGCGGCCGGATCGACGCCGATGTAGCCGTGGTCGCGCTGGGCGCCGTCCGCAACACCGAATGGCTTGACGGATCAGGTCTGGCCGCCGGCCCCAGCGGCGTCGCATGCGACGCGGGGTGCCGAGCCTTCGACATGTACGGGATCGTCACCGACGATGTCTTCGTCGCCGGAGACGTGGCACGCTTCCCGCACCCGCTCTTCGAGTACCAGATGCTGTCCCTCGAACACTGGGGCAATGCGGTTGCGCAGGCCGAGGTGGCGGCCCACAACATGATCAGCCCGGGGCCACGCAGACGCCCGCACCTGACCATGCCCGCCTTCTGGTCCAGCCAGTTCGGCCTGAACATCAAGTCCGTGGGCGTACCGACCTTCTCCGACCAAGTGGTCATCGCCCAGGGCTCGCTGCGCGAGGGGCGCTTCGTCGCCGTCTACGGCTACCGGGGACGCGTCACAGCGGCGGTCAGTGTGAACCGCGCCAAGTGGCTGGAGCACTACCAGTACCTCATCGAGACGGCGGCGCCGTTTCCTCCCGCGCCCGGTGCCGCCGACAGGCCCGGGTCGTTCGATCCCGTCCCCTCCGACGTGCCGTCCCCACAGCTGCTCTCGCACGGCCCGACTGTGGCTCTCACCGGTCATCTGCCGGACAGGCACCTGACTCTGGTGCGGCACGAACCGTCCCCGACCGCCACCCACTGTCGATGAGGAGCCCCACGCATGCCCCCGGACACCCTCTTTGAGCGCATCACCGATCACGCGAACCGCGCCGACCCGTATCCGCTCTACGCGGAACTGCGCGAGAGCGGGGTGGTGCGACAGGACAACGGCAGTTACCTGGTGGGCACCTACCATGAGATCGCCGCTCTACTTCATGACCCACGGATCGGCTCGGACCTCCGTAACCGAAAGGAGCCGGACCCGGACGCGGCTCTGGCCAGGTCGGACGAACTGCCGCCGTCCTTCATCGGTGTCGACGACCCCGAACACGACCGGCTCCGCCGCCTCGCCATGCGCCCCTTCGGTCCGCCGCACTCCCCGGGACGGATCGACGCCCTGCACGGCCCCATCACCCGGATCGCCGAGGAACTGATCCACTCGTTCCACGACAAGGACCGGATCGACCTCGTCGACGATTTCGCCTACCCGCTCCCCGTCACCGTGATCTGCCGGCTCCTGGGCGTGCCCCAGGAGGATGTGCCCCGTGTCCGCGCCTGGACGAACGCGATCATCGCCGGCTTCGACCCCACGCCCGGGGAGGACCCGGAGCAGCGTCGGCGGTCGGCTCAGGAGGCACGGATGGCGATGGCGCACTATCTGGGTGGCCTCGCCGAAGAGCGGCGCGGCCACCCGACCGAGGACATGCTCTCCGCCCTCGCCAACGACGAAGGGCCCGAAGGACGCCTCACACAACGGGAACTGATGGCCACAGCGGTACTGCTGCTCATCGCCGGTCACGAGACGACCGTCAACCTGATCACCAACGGCATGCTCACACTGCTGCGCCACCCCGACATCCTGGAGCAGCTGCGCGCCGCGCCCGAACTCCTTCCGAGGGCGGTGGAGGAACTGCTGCGTTACGAGCCCCCCGTTCACTTTCTGCCGCAGCGCTCACCGCTCACCGATATCGACGTCGCGGGCATCACCGTCCCCAAGGGCGCACCCCTGATCCTCGTGCTGGCTTCCGGCAACCGGGACCCCCTGAGATTCCATGACCCCGACCGTTTCGACCCGATGCGCGAGGACAATCAGCACTTCGGCTTCGGCAGCGGCATTCACAACTGCTTCGGCGCCCCGCTCGCCCGTATCGAGGCGCAGATCGCGCTCGACGCGCTCCTCCGCCACCTCGTCGACCCCCGTCTGGTCGAGGACCCGCCTCCGTACCGGCGCAGCCCGGTGCTGCGAGGTCCCCGCCACCTCCTGATCGAGCGCACCGCGGGAGCCTAGGGTCTTTCGTTGGGATCGCCGTCGGTCGCGCCCGGCCGGCCACCAGTGGGGTACTGCCCGATCGGCGGACCAGGGGCAAGGGCGGACGACGTCGCCGCCGGGCCGCAGTCACGAGGCGATCCAGGAGCTCCCGAACCGGCGGACCGCCGCCTGCCTGCGTCGCGGGCCCGGCCGCTTCCGCGCCGGCTCATGAACACCGACTCGGGCAGCGGCTGATCGTGTCATGGGCCGCGGCTTCCTTGCGAGAAGCCGGAAAGGTGCCCACCGTTTCGGCGGACACCTTTCCGTGTGCTTTTGGCGAAGTGCCGGGTCTCAGCCCTGCGTGGGCCGGGAGGTGCCGCGCAGCCCCAGCGCCGCCAGGACGGCTCCCAGCAGGCAGAGGACGCCAGTGACGGCAGCGGCGGTGTGCAGACCGTTCATGAACGCCTGACCGCTGCCCTCCACCACAGCCGACTTCAACTGGTCGGACATGGAACCGGATACCGGGGCGATACCCATGGCCACCGCGTCCTTGGCATCCTCAAGGCCGCCCGCGACGGCCGAGGGAACCCCGGCGTCGGTCAGCTCGCCGACGAGCGTGGCGCCGACCCTGCTGCTGATGAGCGAGACCAGCACCGAGGTGCCCAGCGCGCCGCCGATCTGCAGAGCGGTGGCCTGGAGGCCGCCCGCCACGCCGCCTTCCTTGACGGGGGCCTGACCGACGATGGCGTCCGAGGAGGCGGACAGGACCATGCCGACGCCCAGGCCGAGCGCGATGAACGGCGGCCACATCGTGGCGTACGACGAACCGGTGTCCCAGGTCAGCATGGAGAAGGTCGCGACGGCCTGGAGCACCATGCCCAGCGGCATGGAGAGCCGGGAGCCGAAGCGGCCTGTCAGCGCTGCCCCCAGAGGGGACGCCACCAACGAGGCGAAGCTGAGAGGCAGCGTTCGCACTCCGGCCTCCACGGGCGAGAAGCCGCGCACGTTCTGGAGGTAGAGCATCACGAAGAAGATCACACCGAGCATCACGAAGAAGTTGAGCGCGGTGACGATCGTGCCGATGGTCAGCGCACGAATGCGGAACAGGCGCATCGGAAGCAGCGGGTGCTCGACGCGGGTTTCGTACCAGCCGAAGCCCACCAGGATCAGCACGCCGGCTGCGACGGCGCCCAGGGTGCCGGCGGAGGTCCAGCCCCAGGTCTCGCCCTTGACGACGCCGAAGACCACGGACAGCAGGCCCAGTGCGAGAAGGATGACGCCGGGGACGTCGAAGCTGTGGTTGCCGCTGGAGTTCTTGCCCTGCTGCAGCACGGCTGCGCTGACGAGGATCGCGATCACGCCGATGGGGGCGTTGACGTAGAAGACGGACTCCCAGCTGACGTTCTCGACCAACAGACCGCCGACGATGGGACCGAGCGCCGTGGATACGGCCGAGACCATGGCCCATATGCCCACGGCCATGCCGAACTTACGCGGGGGGAAGACGGCGCGCAGCAGGCCCAGGGTGTTGGGCATCAGCAGACCCCCGAAGAAGCCCTGTACCGCCCGGAAGACGATGACGCCGTCGATGGAGCCCGACAGGCCGATCGCGACCGAGGCGAGAGTGAACCCGACGACGCCCACCATGTAGTAGGTGCGCCGGCCGAAGCGGTCGCCGAGCTTGCCGCCCAGGATCAGGGAAGCCGCCAGGGCGAGCAGGTAGGCGTTGGTGACCCACTGGAGGTCTGCAGTGGACGCCTCGAGCGCGCGGCCGATCTCCGGGTTGGCGATGGCGACCACGGAAGCGTCGAGCTGGACCATGAAGAGGCCGAAGGCCACCGCCAGGAGTGTCAGCCAGGGATTGGAGCGACGCCCCCGCCCACTCACCGCCTTCGGCGGGGAGTGAGCGGGCTGGGAAGAGTGATCCATGGTGGTGGATGGCATGGAAGTGCCTTGTCTGTCGAGAGTGGTGCCGGAGGAGGGAATAAGGAGAACGCGCTGTGCCCCGACCGCCGAGGGCGGTCGGAGCGTTCCGTCTCCGGGCAGGGGAAGGCTCCGCGGGCACAGAGACAGCCGTGCGCGCGGTGGGTCGCGTCCCGGGCGGGGGACTGCGGGATCTATTCGGGCGCGGGCGCGGGATGCAGGTGTTGCGCCAGCGCATTCAGCGCGCCCACTGCCGAACCCAAGGCGTCCATCTCACCGTCCGTGAGGGACTGCAGGGCGCGGGAGATGTGCGCACCTTCGAGACGCCGGACCTCGGCCAGCTCCCGTCGAGCCCTGGACGTGGGATACAGATGCGCGATCCGCTTGTCGCCGGCGTCCCGCCGGCGCTCCAGCAGCCCTTCCTCGGTGAGCTGGGAGACCAGGGCGCTGACGTTGTTCGGCCGCATCAGAAGGGCGTCGGCGGCTTCGCGCACCGTGGCGCCCTCCTGCTGCGAGACGAACCGCAGCAGCGCGAGCTGACCCTCAGGTGGCTTGGGCCTCGGGAAATCCCGGGCGACCCGGCGATCGAGGGACCGATTCAGCGCAGGCAGGCACGCCGCGAGCGCGGAGGCTACGCGGTCGATGTCCTGAACGGACGCGCGGGAATCGGGCATGCCGCGATATTAGGTCTGGTGTCATAGGTATGTCAAAGGAGGCATCTGGTTCGACGCTGTGTCGTTCGTACTCCGGTTGTGCCGCTGCCGCTGCCGGGGCTCGGTGGAGCCCTGCGCGTTGTTGCGGGCCAGGGCGCCGGGGGCGGAGCCGGACTCTCCGACCATGGTTGGGGCGTCGGGTGCCCGATCCCCCGACCGCCCTTCATCCGGGTCGGAGCCGGGTCATTTTGCAGGTTGATCACGAGCATGGGGTCCTGTGAGGCCGCGGGCCGACACCCGTACGCGAAGAGGCGGTCACCGGAAGATCCGGTGACCGCCTCCGGCGAGTTGACGGATGTTACTCGCAGGTGCCCGCGAACGTCTCGCGCGTCACCACGTCCGTCGCGGCGGCCGTGGTGTCCAGCCAGACGATCCGCTGTCCGTCACCGAGCGACGGGGCCAGCTGCGAACCGGAGGAGCAGGAGGCGAGGCTGAAGTTGTTCTTCCCGGCCAGCACGTCCGCCGTCGTGGAGGCCTTCACCTTGGTCGGGCCGTTCCAGGCGCCGAGAGCGCCCCAGAAGTCGTAGGTCGAGTAGGCGAAGTACTCGTCGCTGACCGAGAACTGGGCGACGTACAGGCTCTTCGGGTAGGTCAGGTTCTTCATCTGGGTCACGTCGGCGGCCGGCGTCGATCCGATGGTGGTGCTCGGGATCAGGAACCCGCCGCTGGTGCGGTAGAAGACGCGGTCCGAGGTGAGCTGGATGTCCGAGATCCAGTTGAACAGGAATCCGGTGATCCGCTTGTTCTGGGTCTTACCCGTGGCGATATCGTAGATGTACAGGTACGTCCCGTCGCCACCGGCCCAGGCGATGGTGCCGTTCTTCATGGCGAGGCGCGAGGCCTTGGTACCGGCTTCGGGCGTCACGTTGACCGTGGTGCCGTCGGCCTTGCGGAGCATGACGTCCTGTTCGCCGTCCGGCGTGGTGCTGATGTAGGCGAGGGCGCCGTTCTCGGTGACCGGCTCGGTCTCGTCGGCGTCCGGGGCGTCGACCAGCTTCTTGATCTCGCCCTGGCCCTTGTCACCGGCCCGGTAGATGCCGACGCCATCGGCCGTGATCCGGGTGAAGACGACGCGATCGCTGTCGAGGGACGGGTCGAGCAGGTAGGCGTCCTGCTGGGCCAGCTCGTGCGCGGAGTCGCCGTTCTGCTTGCTGAACCGGCCAACCGTGATACCGAAGGCGGCACCGCCCTGGTCCCAGGCGATTGCGTCACCGTGGCCGATGGCGTAGACATCGCCGCTGATCTGGGCGGCCTGCTCGTCGATGCCGCCGTACACCTCGTACGCGGGCAGGACGTCGGCGCCGATGGTGGTGCCGTCATGGGTGCCGGCCTTCTGCTCCCATCCCTCCTCGATGCCGTGGTCGTCGAAGGCCCGGCCGATGGCGTCGAGGTCGGCAGCTGAGACCTTCAGGGACTTCGCGGCCAGGGTGACCGCATTGCGCATGTCGGTGTAGCCGGACAGTGGGGTGAGATAGTTCTGGCTCGCCCGGTAGATGATCCGGTCGGCGAGGTTCGCGTCGATGTTCTTGCGGATGTCCCACAGTGCGCCACCGACGATGGTGGAGTTGTGGTGCACACCGCCGTTGTCGATGTCGAGCGTGATGGGCTCGTAGTCCTTCTGCGCGTTGCGGCCGTCGTTGAGGTCGCGCAGCGCACACTCCTCCAGCGGCTTGGTGCCGTTGCAGAGGTACTCGCCGATGAGGCCGGACGTCGGGTCGCTCATCGCGATGCCCTTGTCGGCGGTCTCCATGGCATTGCCGAAGTAGTCGGAGATCGCCTCGTTGAGCGCGCCCGACTGGTTCAGGTAGACGAGGCCGGCGGTGTGCTCGGTGACGCCGTGGGTCATCTCGTGGCCGACCACGTCCAGGCCCACGGACAGCGGAACGCCGTCCATGTGGCCGTAGACCATCTTGGAGCCGTCCCAGAAGGCGTTGGCGTAGTCCTTGCCGTTGTTCGCGACGTTGACGACGGAGTAGATCGTGCCGCCCTTGCCGTCGACGCCGTCACGGCCGAGCTTGTCCTTGAGGTATTCGTAGACCTTCGCCGCGTTCACGTGTGCGTCGACCGCGCCGGATGAGGTGCTGACGCCGTCGAACCGGTCGCTCGCGGAGGTCGCCAGGGGAACGTCCTCGGTGACCGGGCCGCCCGCCACGAGCGAGTAGCTCTTGCGCTGGGCGTCGTAGGTGCGTATCTGGCCGCCGGTCCGCGCGTACATGTCCCGGGTGGAGTCGACGAGCGTGTAGGACCCGCCCGTCTCCTTGTTGATGTCCAGCTGCGCCTCGGAGCCGTCCACGCGCACGCCCGTGCCCTTGGCCGGTGCGGCGTCCGCGGCGTCGATGTTGTTGTAAGAGAGGGCGATGCCGCCGATGTTCGCGTCGACGTACACCTCCTGGCGCACCGGGCTGCCGTTGGCCTGGGCGCCGGTGACGGTGAAGTGCCAGGCCAGCTTGCCGCCTCGGGCGTCCGGCAGGACGATCAGGCCGTGGCCCTCGGTCTTGGCGCCCTTGACCCGCGACAGCGTCGGGTCGAGGGAGAACACCCGCTTCTCGGCGGCGGCCTCGGACACGCTCGGCGTGGTGGAGACCGACAGGTCCGTGAACAGGGTGCCCGTGGCGGAGGTGACGCTCTGGCCGCCGTCGGCCGCCTCGGTCTGCACGGCGTATTCGGCGCCGAAGACCGGCACCCCGTTGTGCTTCTGCTGGAAGCGGACGGACGACTGCTTGCCGTCCTTGCTGGTGCTCAGGGTCTGGAGGTCTGTGACCGGAACCTTGTAGGTGTCCTCGTGGGCCTTCAGATGCGCCCGTGCGGCTTGGGCCGGAGTGCCCTCACGGACGGTGTCGTCGAGACGCTGAGTCATGGCGGGTGCGACGGGCACCCGGTCGCCGGTCACGGTGGTGGCCGGCGGTGCTTCCTCGTCGGCCCAGGCCGGTGACGTCAGCAGCGTCGAGCCGGTGGCCGCGACGACCACTGCGGCGGCCAGGACACGGCGGAGCCCTCTTTGACGTGTCGGGAACACGTGAACCCTCCCCTATCGCACTGTTGGGTGAAATCGCTCAGCTGCGTGAGGTGCGGGAGCCCCACGCGGTCGGTGCCTAGATGTTTGGGCAGGGTCGGCGGCGCGTACAAGGGATGTCCCTGGCGTGAACACGCCGCGGCGTAAATACGCCTCACATAGCGTTGTTTTCAATCCGGTTCGGAGCGATTTGCGAGTCGGCCTCGTCCAGCCAGCCGCTGCACGCCGCATGCCAGCCGAGCTGGAAACGCGTGGCTGCCCCCACCTCGACCATGAGGGACTGCAGGCGGCGCTGGACGGTACGGTGCCCCATGCCGAGCTGACGGGCGATGGCCGCGTCGGTCAGTCCCACGTACAACAGGGAGACGATCTGGCGGTCCACGGCGTCGAGTTCGGCTCCGTCGGCGTGCCCGGCCCTGGGATCCGTGTCGGAGGGAAGCAGGCGCCAGCCTCTCTCGAAATGCGCTTCGAAGAGCGAACTGAGCGCGGTGAGCAGTCCGGTACCGTGCACGACCAGCGCGACCGGGTCGATGCCTTCGCGACCGGGGCGAGCGGCAGCAGGGCGATCCGCCGGTCGACGATGATCAGTTTGATGGGCAGCTTGTCGACGACGGAGATGTACTGACCCTGGGCTGCATAGGTGGCTATGGTCGCCGCTGTTTTGGGACGTTCGAGCCAGTCGCGCTCGATGACGCCCCGGATGGCGATCCCGCGCCGCATCAGCACGTTCTCGATCTCGTCGTGATTGTCCTCGAAGGTGATCACCGCGTGGTAATCGTGCAGCGGAATCATGCTGCATACCTCGATGGTGGCCTGATCCTGCATCAGCAGGAGCCTGCGCCGGATCGCAGCCGCCCCCGACAGCACCTCGATGGGCGCTCCCGAGGCATGGGCCTGGGCGGAACGGTGACGTTCGGCAAGGGTTGTCACGAGCGACTCGACGCGGTGCAAGGCCGCCCTCCGGGATTCCAGCAGGGGGCCGAGAGCGAGCACGGGGGAGGAGGCCCGGTAGCGGAGGACGGCGTCGCCGACGGGTTGGGCGCTGGCGAGACCGCGTTCCACCAGGACGTCGAGGGCGCGCGCGACCTCCTCGACACGCCCGGTCGACTCGCCCGCGAGCGCGGCCGGTTCACTGTCGGGCCGGTCGACGAGGAGCCGGTACACGGCGTCCTCCATCGGCTCCAGGCCGAGGAACGTGAGCAGGGAGGCCTCTGCCGCATCCGGCGCGACGGGGGCGCCGCCCGACGGGCGAGGGCCGTCGGCGCTCAGTGCCGTCCTTCGACGCAGTGGCGCCGGGAAACACAGGACGCCTGCAACGGACACACGCCGCGACACCGGAGTGCTCCGGTCCCTGCCGCACCTTCGGCCACTGTCCCCGCCCCCTTGTCGTCCTACCGCCGCCGCCCGGTGATCACACTATCCGGCTGACCCCGTGCGTGATAGGACGCCATTCGGGGCGGTCGGCTGCGGGCGATGGCTTGGGCAGGGGGCATCGCGCGCGGCGGACTCGTCGCGATCAGCCATGGGTCAGCACCGAGCCGAAGCCGCATACGGACAACCGTGACCGTGCTGTGGAAGCTTCGGAAGCCGACCGAGGGAAGGGCCGAAGAGGTCAGCTCGCGAGAGCGGCGTGCAGGCTGGAGCGCGCCCTGGTGACTGATGGAGGATGCTGCTGGAGACGGAAAGGCGATCGACGAGGTGACCGGCGGAGCGATCGCCCGCATTGCCTTCCGGGTGATTCCTGCCGCGGACGGGTGTCGGAAACCACAGCCGCCGAGCCGGGTGCACAGGCTGTTCGACCAGGATGAGTCGGCTCTCAACGGAGGCCGGGCCGATCCCCATCAGAAAGGAAATTTCCATGGATGAGCAGGGTGAGCGCTTCGACGTCGTCGTACTCGGAGCAGGCCCAGGCGGATATGTCGCCGCCATTCGCGCTGCCCAGCTGGGCAAGCGCGTCGCCGTCGTCGAGGCCAAATACTGGGGCGGCGTCTGTCTGAACGTCGGTTGCATCCCCACCAAGGCATTGCTGCGCAACGCCGAACTGGCGCACATCGTCACGCGCGAGGCCAAGACCTTCGGTATCAAGGTCGAAGGGCAGGTGTCCTTCGACTACGGCGAGGCGTTCCGGCGCAGTCGCCGTGTCGCGGACGGCCGGGTCAAAGGTGTCCACTACCTGATGAAGAAGAACGGGATCACGGAGATCAGCGGCCGTGGCACGTTTGTGGACTCGCACACGCTCGACGTGGCCCAATTCGACGGCTCGACCCGGACAATCAACTTCGACCACTGCATCATCGCCGCCGGAGCGACTCCGAAGCTGCTGCCCGGGACCCGCCGTACCGCTCGCGTGGTGACGTACGAAGAGCAGATCCTTGCCGAGGACCTGCCCCAGTCCATCCTGATCGCGGGCGCCGGCGCGATCGGCGTCGAATTCGCGTATGTCTTGCACAACTACGGCGTGAAGGTCACCGTCGTTGAGTTCCTGGACCGGATGGCGCCGCTGGAGGACGCGGATGTCTCTGCCGAACTGGCGCGACAGTACAGGAAGTTGGGCATCGGTGTGCTCACCTCCACCCGCGTCGATTCGATCGACGAGTCCGGACCGCAGGTCCGCGTCACGGTCACCGGCAAGGACGGCGCGCAGCAGGTTCTGGAGGCCGACAAGGTTCTGCAGGCGATCGGCTTCACACCGAACGTCACCGACTACGGTCTGGAGAGCACGGGCGTACGCATCACCGAGCGCGGCGCGATCGATGTCGACGGCCGCTGCCGCACCTCCGTTCCGCACATCTACGCGATCGGCGACGTCACCGCGAAGCTGATGCTCGCGCACGCCGCCGAGGCGATGGGTGTGATGGCGGCCGAGACCATCGCGGGAGCCGAAACCATGGAGCTCGACTACCCGATGATCCCGCGCGCCACCTACTGCCAGCCGCAGATCGCGAGCTTCGGCTGGACCGAGGCGCAGGCACGCGAGAAGGGCTTCGACGTCAAGGTCGCCAAGTTCCCCTTCACCGCGAACGGCAAGGCGCACGGCCTGGGCGACACGACGGGCTTCGTGAAGCTGATCAGCGACGCGAAGTACGGCGAGATCATCGGCGGCCACCTCGTCGGCCCGGACGTCACCGAACTGCTGCCCGAGCTCACCTTGGCCCAGCAGTGGGACCTGACGGTTCATGAGGTCGCTCGCAATGTCCACGCACACCCGACACTTGGTGAGGCGGTCAAGGAGGCCGTACACGGACTCGCCGGGCACATGATCAACATGTGAGAAGGCGGCGCCACACGTTGCCCCCGGACTCCGCCTGCCCCGGACCCGGGGGGCCGGATGCCGGGGCTGCTCAGGGCCGGGACGAGGCAATTCGACGGTGACGACGACGGAGAGCGCCGGCACGTCCGTGCGCGTGCCGTCGAGCGCAGCACCGCCGACTGCGGTCCCCGGACCTGCCTCGGGTCCGACGGCGGCCGATACGAGCTGGGCAACCGTCAGCGAGCGCGGCGGCCGCGCCGTGAGTCGGAGTGGTACCGGAGATCGTCACGCCCGTCATTCGGAGCCGACCGACCGGCGGATTGGCCCAACACCCGTTCAGGTGGAGATCGTGGGGGTGAGACGAAGGGGTGGGCATGGCTCAGCGCCCGGCGATGCGCGTCGCGAGGGCGAAATCAGTTGACGGTTGGAGCACCCGGGCGATTTCTTTGACGGATGGTCAAGATGCATGCTGATGAGACGGACACCGACGCAGACCTCGTCAGGAGGCTGGTCAGTGGGCGGTTTCCGCAGTGGGCGGATCTGCCGGTCGAGCGGCTCGCCTCCGGGGGTACCGTCAATGCGGTGTACCGGCTCGGTGACGCGCTGTCCGTCCGGCTTCCCCTCAGGGAGGGAGGCGTCGAGGATCTGGAACGGGAGCAACGGTGGCTGCCCACGCTCGCGTCCGCTCTGCCCGTCACTGTTCCGACCGTGGTCGCAACGGGAGAACCCGCCGAGGGGTACCCGTGGGCCTGGTCGGTACACCGGTGGATCGAGGGTGAGAATCCGGTCGAGGACCACCTCGTCGAGCCCGAGCTCCTGGCATGCGATCTGGCTGAGTTCATCAGGGCCATGCGAAACACCCACGTCGAAGGCGGTCCCAGCGCCTACCGTGGGGCTCCTCTGGCGACCGTCGATGCCGAGACACGCGCCGCGATCGAGGAGCTGCGCCACTCCGACGAACTCTTCGACGCCGACGCTGCCGTGGCCGCCTGGCAGGACGCGCTTGCCGCGCCGTCATGGAGCGCAGCACCCCAGTGGGCGCATTCCGACCTCATGCCGAGCAACCTGCTCGTCGCGCGAGGCAGGCTCACCGCGGTAATTGATTTCGCCACTGCCGGGGTGGGTGACCCCGCCTGCGATCTGATCCCCGCGTGGAACCTGCTGCCGTCCTCGGCCAGGGAGGTGTTCCGGGACGTCGTGGACGTCGACGACGCGACGTGGATGCGCGGCCGCGGCTGGGCCCTGTCCATGGCCGTCATCCAACTCCCTTACTACCGCAATACAAACCCGATCATTTCCGCCAACGCCCGTCACGTCATTCGTGAGGTCCTCGCTTCCGAGTGCCCCGGCCGTCAAGGGTCGGCCAACCGTTGACCGGGCGGTGCACACGCACTCGGGCTCGTCACGTCACGTCGGGCGAGGGGCCCTGGCATGTGGTCTCTCACGGGTCTGCTGTCCTCGCAACGTGTGGAACGTCCCTTCACAGGCACCCACGCGCGGCGCTCACCTCGTACGCGTCCCGGCCGGCAGATTCCAGTGACCCGGTCCGGCCGGACGCGCCGTCTCCTTGTCCGCGACCTGAGGCGCGCCCTTGCGTCCGGCGGGGGTGGCCCGGCGGCATCGGCCGAACATTCGCGTGGTCCGGAGCCGTCGACAACACGTGCCGGTCACTGCCTCCGTGCCCGCTCACCGTCCCCGGACGGCTTACCTGTGGCTCGCGGGCTTCGCCGCCTCCGGGCGGGCGGTGGGCGGTCCCGGGCCGTGTTGCGGTGCGATGGTCCGCTCGCAGCATGGCCAGAGGCACAGGAAACGCGAGTCCCATGAGCGGACTGGAAGGGTCTTCAACTGTTGGGGGTTTGGCTTAAGCAGGCTGGTTGATGCTGCTTCGCGTTATTGGGACGGTTCCTCGGACTCTCCCACCCGTTTCCTCCTTCCTGGTAACGGTTTCCGCTGTTGTTGTGAGGGGGGTTCCTCCTTCTCTGCGTCGTGGGACGTCGACGATCTTGGTTTCCCCGTGCATTGCGGTGCCCCGGGGTGCGGAGGGCTCGGGCGGATCGACGGGACACGGTAAGGCCGTGTCCTTGTGTGAGGGTCGTTCGTTAGTCCGATCGAAGCGCCGGGGGTGGCCGCTTCGGGGGACTGACCGGGATCGTGCGGAAAAGGAAGGGGGGATGGGTGTGGCCAAGTTGATGGCGACGGCCACCTGTACCGCCTTCCGTGGTGTCCTGGAGAGCAGCGGTGAGCGGGTCGGGCAGGGCTTGCTGTTCGAACGGGTGGGGTTTTGGGCCCGGTTGAGTCAGTCGCTGACCGGTGCTCTGGTGGCTTCGCGGTGGGACGAGGACTCGCTGGACGTGCTGGCTGCCGGGGTGGACGAGCGGGGCGAGGCGCTGCCGTCCAAGGGGTGGATGGCGATGCGCCGCCTGAACTGGCGGCAGGCCGTCACACTCCCGGCCGGGGTGTATGTGTCGGACCGGGTGCGCCGCGGTGCCGAGGAGTACGCGGCCCGGGCTCTGCGTCTGGCCCTGCGCCGGCGCACCATCGTGACCGCGATCCTGGCCACCTGGCCCACCGATCCGAGGCGGCGCACCGAGGCGGAGTGGGCGGCGCTGCGGAAGCTGCTGCCCGCCGGGGTGGCGGGTGCCGAAATCCGTAACCGCACCCGCCAGATCCGTGCGTACGTGGCCGAGCACGGGTACCGGCCCGCCGGATTGTGCGTGCTGGAGGGGCCGCCGCAGGTCGGCGAGTTGGTGCTGCTTGCCGCGATGGACCGCCAGCAGGTCACCCTGGCCAGGGTGGACGAGACCACCGCCCGTTTGCGTCTCAAGCTTCCGCTGTGTGCGGCTCCCGCCTCGGGCCGTGACTGGGCCTGGCACGTGATCGACATCCGCCTGCCCGGCACCGTCGGGGTGGACTCGGTGCTGCACACCCCCACCCTGCGCCCCACCCGGGCCGGGAGGATCGCGGTGGACCTGCCGCACTCCCGGCCCGCCCCGGCCACCAAAGCGAGCGGGCATACCGTGGCACTCGGCTTCGACTGGGGTGTGGGCACCCTGCTCACCGGCACGCTCGGCCGCCTGACCGGCAAAGGACAGACCCGGCGGGTTCTCACCGACGGGCGGCCCCTGATCTTCGACGCCACCACCGTCAGCGCCACCCTGCACCGGCTGCGCGGCGTCCGCGAGCACCTCGCCGCCAAGCGCGATCACCACCGGGCCCTCGCGGACGGCCTCGGCTCCCCGCACCTTCGCTGGGGCGAACACCTCGATCGGGCCCGGGTGCTGGAGGTCGAGCACGGGCGGGTGTGTGCCCGGATCCGGCACCTGAACGACGCACTGGCCCGGGCGGCGGCCCGCTGGGCCGTCGACCAGGCGGCAGCGCTCGGCGCGAGCGTCATCTACCTCGAAGACCTCGCCACCCTCGAAGCCCGAGGCCACCGACGTGGCAATGCCCGCCTGTCGGGGCAGGTGCGCGGCACCGTGGCCGAGGCGATGCGGCACCTGGCCGCGAAGGCGGGCATCGCGGTGGTCACCGTCCCGGCCCGCGGCACCTCCAGGCTGTGCCCCGGCTGCCTGGGCGCCCTGACCCACCACCCTGCCCCCGACCGGCTGGCCGAACGCGGCTGGAGATGGGCGCACTGCACCCGGTGCGGGCTGTCCATGGACCGCGACCATGCCGCCGCCCGCCGGATCGTCTCCCGCGGCCTGCTCGCCCAGACCCACACCACCACCGACCCCACCACCCACACCCGCACCATCCGCACCACCGTCGACGGCACCGTGACCCCGGTCCGCCGCCCGAAGAAGACCACCCGCCGCATGCGCCGCCAACACCAAGCACAGACGGCCCCGCCCCGCCCGGACGGGCCGAAGACCACCCCGGGCAAGGGTCACCCCACCCCCAGCAGGCCCACCGGTCCCCAGCACCGAGGCGCCCCGCGCGCCGCCCGAGGGCAGGCCCCGGGCCCGAAGACTTCCCGCCGTATGCCCGATGCGCGTACGGTCCCCGCCACCACCCCCACCGGGATGGTCCAGCGTCCGGCGGGGCATGACACCCAGACACCCACCCCCACCGGGCCGGTGCCAGGTCATGGAGTACCCGCCCATGTACGGCCTGAGGAAGACCTTCCTCCACCCGGACGCAGGCGGCTCTCACGCAGAACCTGTCGACGACGCACCCGCGCCGCCGAGCGGACCGGCTTCCACCACCTGCACGCCACCGCAGTCCACCCCCTCACCCCGAGGATCGGACCCCGCCCAGGCGACCGCACACGGCCACGCCGCGCCCGAAAAGCCCGGAAACCACAGGCACACACAGAGTTCTAGAGACGCTTTGCCTCCCAGCAGGGAGTAAGCCGGTCGTAGCATCGGTGCTGGTCACAGACGCATGATGAGTACATGGAAATCCGACGAACGGCGGTCCGGCGTCGGCCGTGATCCGCTCCCCGACCTGGCCGGGAGGACTCACCGACCAGCGCCTCAACGAGTCGGCTACGGCACCCTCACCGTTGCTCCCACACCCGGTTTCCAGGAAGTCAGGCGCCACCCGCACCACCGATCCCGTCTTCGACTGGCCAGGGCACGTTCGAGGGAGTGCATCAGGTGTTGGAGGTCAAGTGCTTCGGCGCCTGGGCCATTTGTCGGGCCTTCGCCTCGATCCTGACCCGAAGCGGCGGCGGCGCGCTGGTGAACATGCCGGCGCCGGCATTATCGATCCAGTGTGCACACCGCGCACGGCCCGGAGGCATCCGATGAACCACCAGCGCCCTGGAGCGGGCCCGCTCACCGTGACAGTGTTCGTCTTCCCAGGAGCGCGGCTGCTCCATGTGACCGGTCCCATTGAGGTGTTCGCGTAGGCGAACGATTTCGGCGGGCGTTATCGGGTGCAGATTGCGTCCGAGGACGGGGCGGAGGTGACCACCCCCGCCGGGAGCCGCCTCAGCGCTGACCTTTCCGTCGATGACGTAGGTGAGCCGTGCGACGTTCTGGTGATCCCGGGCGGTCCGGAATGGGAGACGCTGATCAAGAACGACGCGCTCTTGGATGTTGTCCGGCAACTGAATGAGAAGGCCCGCTGCACAGCATCGGTGTGCACGGGAGCGTTTCTGCCGGCCGCGGCCGGACTTCTGGATGGCCGTCGCGCCGCGACGCACTGGCGGCAGTCACAGCAACGGGCCCTGCGTTTCCCGTCCGTGAAGGTCGAACCGGACGCCATCTTCGTGCGGGACGGGCGGATGATGACATCGGCAGGTGTCAGCGCCGGTATCGACCTGTCCTTGGCGCTCGTCGAAGATCACTACAGTGCGGAGGTCGCTCGAGCGGTTGCCAAGGACATGGTCGTCTTCATGCAGCGACCGGGTGGCCAGTCCCAGCTCAGCGCCCGTTCCCGGGCCCCGCACACCCGCTTGGAGATGCTCCGCCGGGTCCTGGACGCGGTCGCCGAAAACCCTGGGGCCCATCACACGCTGTCGGCCATGGCCCGCGGGGCAGGCGTCAGCGTCCGTCACGTGAACCGGCTCTTCTACGGAGAGGTGGGAACCACTCCGGCCCGGTATGTGGAGCAGGTCAGGCTGGAAGCTGCGCAGGTGCTGCTGGAGACGGGGTGATGACCCCATGCCGGTAGTAGCGCGGCGCACAGGGTTCGGCTCACCCGAATCGCTCCGCAGAGCGTTTGTGCGACACCTGGGTGTGACGCCTGGTGCGTTCCGGGCAAGTTTCCGGACGACCGGCGTGGGCGCGAAGGATTTGGTGTCTGAGGCGGTCTCGCCGGAGTCGGGGCACAACGGGCCGATGGCAGCGGGCAGGCAGCTGCCTCAGGCCGGCTCAGCGGCAAAACCCGGCGCAGCGCAGGACGGAAACTGTTCCGTCCATATGCTCGTGCCCTCAGCGCTGCACCGGGTCTCCACCCTCACCGATCCGGGACACCGGAAACAGGCCGCGACCTCCCGCATCGGTGGTATGAGCATGGCGGAGATGAGGGTTCGCCGTTGGCGAAGTCGCCGAACTGGGCCTCCCACAGCACCAGAGCGTCGGGCCGAGCCACTGAGTAGCCGTACTCGAAGGCCGGTGCCGCCAGTTCGGACAACATCGATTCGTAGAGTGCGAAGCCTGCGGCCTGCGAGCCGAGCGAGCCCAGCGGCGTGTGCTCCACGCCGGTGCGCCGGTCGCATCAGGACGCGCGGGCCGCCGAGTCGACCTCAGGGATAAGACGCGACTGACCGCATCCGCCTGGTCCCACTCGGTGAGAGGCTCCGCCAGCCCTCCGGGCCGATCGCATCTTCACGGTGAGTTGCGGGTGCGGCACGATCCGTCATCGCACGGTGCAGCGGGCTGCTGGACTGGTTGGCTTCGGCAAGGGTCGGCCGCCGACTTGGACGCGGTGACCGCCGGCTTCACCAGCGAACGGAGCTCGGGCGACGTGCGGATCGGGCCCATCAGTGAAAGGAGTTGTTCAGCCCTCGTTGTGTGCCAGCATCAGATCGAAGGCGGCCGGACCGGTGGCATCGAGGGTGAGGGGTGTGGCTTGGGCCGGGTACCCCGCAGCTACGACGGTGTAGTGGTCGCCTTCGAGATCGGTGAAGGCATAGGAACCGTCCTCGGCGGTGAGTGTGCTGCCGACGACTTCGCCCGCCAGGTCGAGGAGGGTGACGCGGGCCTCGGAGATCGGGCGGCCGTCGATGGGACCGGAACGTCCCGGCCCACTTCGTCGCCCACCGCCTCGGCGTCGCCCGGGCCCCCTTCTGGCCCAGCTGCCCCCGCACCTGCCCGTAAGCCCGCGTGCCCTGCGCTCGCAACCCGCGCCGCAAGCTGTTGACCTGCACCCGGGCCAGTGGCGAACGCCGCCCGGCGGTCGCGGCGGCGCTGGAGTAGCTGTGCGGTGTCGCGGGCGGCTGTGGCCTCAGGAGGGTAGACGTGCGACGCGGAGCAGGCGAACATACGACACGCAAAGGGGCCCGAGCTGTGGCAGCTCGGCCCCCTTCGGGGTGCGCGGTAGGGATCAGGCGGCCACGGCCTCGCTCGCGTGGCCGCGCAGCCGGGCGACGACCTCGGTCAGCTGCGCGGCGACCTCGGCGTCGTCGACGGGGTGCGTCTCGGCGAAACGGGTCACCGAGCCAGGGATGGAGAGCTTGGCGTCCTCGATCACCTTGCCGCCGGCGATGCCCACGGCCTTGCGGGCCTCGTCCTGCGCCCACACGCCGCCGTACTGGCCGAAGGCGGTGCCGACCACGGCGACGGGCTTGCCGCCGAAGGCGCCGGCACCGTACGGGCGGGACAGCCAGTCGATGGCGTTCTTCAGGACGGCCGGGATGGTGCCGTTGTACTCGGGGGAGAAGAGCAGGAACGCGTCGGCGTTCTGCGCGGCCGCGCGCAGCTTGGCCGCGGTGGCCGGGACGCTGCCCTCGATGTCGATGTCCTCGTTGTAGAAGGGGATGTCGGCGAGCCCCTCGAACAGCTCGACCTCGGCGCCCTGGGGGGCGAGCTTGACGGCCGCCTCGGCGAGCTGGCGGTTGTGCGAACCGGCGCGGAGGCTGCCGACGAGCGCAAGGATACGAACAGACATAGGAACTCCAAGGTCTGAAATATTACTGTCAGGATCCGGACCGAGGTCCGTTTAGATTCCTACCAGGCTAACCGGACCGTGGTCCAGTTTCTTCCCGATGCTTTACGCTGTCTTCATGTCCAGCGCCCTGCCGCCCTTCCCGAAGCACCAGGAGCCCATAGATCAGCCGCAGTTGCTCGATGTCGGCTCCGGTGCGGACGAACCGTGCCTGCGCGCCGACGCCGCACGCAACCGCGCCCGGCTGTTGGAGGCAGCCGGCCGGCTGGTCGCGGAACACGGTGCGGCCGGCGTCACGATGGAAGCGGTGGCCGAGGCGGCATCCGTGGGCAAGGGGACCGTCTTCCGCCGCTTCGGCGACCGCACCGGCCTGCTGATGGCGCTGCTGGACCACTCCGCGAAGAAACTGCAGGCCGATTTCCTCGGCGGACCGCCGCCGCTTGGCCCTGGGGCGCCGCCCGTCGAGCGGCTGCGGGCGTTCGGCGTGGCGGCCCTGCGCCGGTCGGCCGAGCAACTGGACCTGCAACTGGCAGCGCAACCGGAAGCGGCCCGGCGGCTCGCTCATCCCTCGCTTCGGGCGCTCGTCACACACGTCACGATTCTGCTGCGGCAGATCGTGCCGGATGCCGACTGTGACCTGCTCGCCCAGGCGCTGATGGGATATCTCGACCCCGCCTTGATCCACCATCTGACGAAGCAGTGCGGGATGCCCCTGGAGCGGCTGGAAGCCGGCTGGATCGACCTGGTCTCCCGCGTCACCTGTACCGAGCCGTCCCACTGAGTCCTCCGGCTCAGCGGGTGGGCGGCGGAACTCAGGCGTGGCGGGTGGCGGTCGGTCCGGTGGAAGGACGTGTTTCCTCGTAGGCCGGAGGCGCCGAGTTCACCCGATTCGGGAAGGTCCTTGCGGACGGTGTTCATGCCGGAACTTCTGCCGACGCTCCTTCAGGACGGCGCCTGCCGGTTCTGATCGGTGCTCAGCCAAAGGCGGATGAGGTCGCGGCGGCGCTCCGGCTCGGGGTGGTCCACGTACTCGGTGCGGCTGTGGAGGGTGACGTGGTTGTTCAGGAACTGCATGGCGCCCGGGCGCAGGTCCATGGCAAGCAGGAAGCGGCGATCGCTGTTGAGGCGGTCGAGCAGCTCCATCGCCTCCCGTTGCGCAGGGCTGAACGCCGGCACGTGGGCGCCGCGCAACGCCGAACGCATGTAGTCGGGGCCGTAGGACGTGGACGGTCGACCTGCACTGTCCGTGGTGTAGACGGCGCTCTGATAGAACCTGTCGGGCCCGTCCCCGGAGCGTCGGTCGCGCCACCAGGGCCGGTACAGCACCTCTGCCAGGTCGGGGCGGGTGCGCACGACCTCGTTGTGCACCGCGACCGAGCTGACGATGCAGCTGAGCCCGCCGGACTTCGCCGGCCGGATGCACAGCAGCGCGACGATGTCAGCGAGCTGCGCCCGGACAGCAGCGCGGAGCGCTTCGTCGTCGGTGTCGAGTGCCAGGGCGGCTTGACCTGAGCGATTCTTTGGGAGCCGGGCGCCATGTACACCAATCCCGCCGTTTGGCTGAACCGGGGCCACGGTCCCGTGCCGGAGGAGGAACGGACGTCAGCGGGCGACGAGCAGGACAACGCCGAAGACGCAGGTCACCACACCGATGCAGACTGTGACGGCCAACAGACAGCGCGTTTTGAGAAACCGGTAGCGGGTGGCGTACTCGATGACGAGTTCGGCCGAACGAGCGGAGACCCGGGCGTCGATCGCCCTCGAAGCGGCGGTCCAGTCGGCGGCGAAAACACGTTCGATTTCGGCCCTCTGGGCAACCGTCAGCCAGGGAAGCCGCTCGGCGAACCGGATGGCCCGGCGGCGCGCTTCCTCGTCCTCCGCACTCGACAGGAGGTAGTCGTCGAGCCCGGCGAGCGGGCCGTCGTCCTCCATGTCAGCCCCGATGAACACGCTGTCCTCCGGCAGGTGTCCTCACTTCTGTTCGTCCCCCGGCGCCGCCGCCGCCGCGGCCGGACGTCTGTCGATCTCCTCGATGGAGCTGATCTCCGGGTGATGGAGGTCGAATGCCGGTGATTCGGAGCGGATCCGTGGCAGCACGAGGAAGTTGTGCCGCGGGGGCGGGCACGACGTCGCCCACTCCAGCGAACGGCCGTAACCCCACGGGTCGTCGACCTCGACCGGCTTGCCGTACTTGGAGGTCTTCCACACGTTGTAGAGGAACGGCAGCATCGACAGTCCGAGGAGGAACGAGGAGATCGTCGAAAACGTGTTGAGCGCGGTGAAGCCGTCGGCGGCGAGGTAGTCCGCGTAGCGACGTGGCATGCCCTCCGCGCCGAGCCAGTGCTGCACCAGGAACGTGCCGTGGAAGCCCACGAACAGCGTCCAGAACGTGATCTTGCCGAGCCGCTCGTCCAGCATCTTGCCGGTGAACTTCGGCCACCAGAAGTGGAATCCGGCGAACATCGCGAAGACCACGGTGCCGAACACCACGTAGTGGAAGTGCGCGACGACGAAGTACGAGTCCGAGACGTGGAAGTCCATCGGCGGCGAGGCCAGGATGACGCCGGTCAGACCACCGAAGAGGAACGTCACCAGAAAGCCGATGGACCAGAGCATCGGAGTCTCGAAGGACATCGAAGCGCCCCACATCGTGCCGATCCAGTTGAAGAACTTCACACCTGTCGGCACGGCGATCAGGAACGTCATGAACGAGAAGAACGGCAACAGCACACCGCCGGTGACGTACATGTGGTGCGCCCACACGGTAATCGACAGGCCCGCGATGGCGATCGTCGCGGAGATCAGACCGACATATCCGAAAATCGGTTTTCGGCTGAAGACTGGAATGATTTCGGAAACAATGCCGAAGAACGGTAGCGCGATGATGTACACCTCCGGATGGCCGAAGAACCAGAAGAGGTGTTGCCAGAGCAGCGCGCCGCCATTGGCCGCGTCGAACACATGCGCACCGAACTTGCGGTCCGCCTCCAGCGCGAAGAGCGCGGCGGCGAGCACCGGGAAGGCCAGCAGGACCAGCACACCGGTCAGCAGGACGTTCCACACGAAGATCGGCATCCGGAACATCGTCATGCCGGGTGCGCGCATGCAGATGATCGTGGTGATGAAGTTGACCGAACCGAGGATCGTGCCGAAGCCGGAGAAGGCCAGTCCCATGATCCACAGGTCGCCGCCGATGCCCGGCGAACGGACGGCGTCCGAGAGCGGGGAGTAGGCGAACCAGCCGAAGTCCGCCGCACCCTGCGGGGTGAGGAAGCCGCTGACGGCGATGATCGAGCCGAAGAGGTACAGCCAGTACGCGAACATGTTCAGCCGCGGGAACGCCACGTCGGGCGCGCCGATCTGCAGCGGCATGATCCAGTTTGCGAACCCGGCGAACAGCGGCGTCGCGAACATCAGCAGCATGATCGTGCCGTGCATCGTGAACGCCTGGTTGAACTGCTCGTTCGACATGATCTGCGTGCCGGGGCGGGCCAGCTCGGCGCGCATGAAGAGCGCCAGCACACCGCCGATGACGAAGAACGCGAACGACGTGACCAGGTACATCGTGCCGATCGTCTTGTGATCGGTGGTAGTCGCCCATTTCACGACGATGCTGCCCGGCCGCTTTTGCTTTGCAGGCAGTTCGTCCTCGTACGAATCGTCGGAATCAGCCGGTCCGACGGTGACCCTGTTCGCCACTTCAACGCTCCTTCGGCCGACGGCATACCGGCCACGCGGGCACTGTAGGCGAGTGGATCCCGGCCGGCGAAGTGAGCTGCTGGGCATTCGGCCGATCGGAGTAGAGATCGGGTCCGCATCCGGGTGATTGCGCTTTCATATGCCCAGGCCGGAGCGAACAGAAGTGACGTTGTTTTCCTGTTCAGGAAGTGCCCCGCCAAAGCCGTCCCTGCCCGCGCCGTCGGCCCCCACGAGCTGTTCGTCGGTGTGTCCGGCCGAGTGCCGATCAGTCCACGCTTTCAGGCGTCACCCGATGGCGATGCGCCGGTGGGCGCCCGGCCTGCCCCAGGCCCCAAGGGCATCCATCGTGGCGCGCGGTACCTCGGGTGAACTGGATCCCGAGATCCTGCTCAAGGTTGGACCCGGTTGCAGATCGGATGCCCCACCTTGTTGGACGCCCCACCTTGTTGCACATGTAGGGGGATGCGGCGACGGCCCGCCGGGCGAACCGGCCGGCCGCCGCGCGACGTCAGGGTCGGCCGCCGGGCTGGAAGAAGGGGCCCGCAGGAGCGAAGTTCCGCGAGCAGACACCCGTGTCCTCACACCTCAGGTACGTCGGCATCCAGGGGGTTCACCAGTGCCGTGCCAGGGTGCGTGGTCGTCACCTGATTGTTTGGAGGAGCTCACACAATGGGCGCCCGGAGGACGACGGCGGTCGTCGGCGCCTTGCCGATCGGCACCCGGACGGATTTCCTCCACGGCAGCGTGACGCGCCTCTCGACGGCCGTCCGCCGGGACTCGCGGCGGGTGAGGCAGGGGAGTTCGGCCGCCCCGGTCCCTGTGGCCTCGTGCGTGACCGTGAACGCCCCGCAGGTTGTCCACTCCACCGGCGCCGAGTTGACCTGGCCCGCGTACACCGACCCGTCGACCGCGACCGGCGACGACATCGTCGAGTACCAGGTCCACCGCAGCGTCTTCCAGTCCTTCACCCCGTCCTCGCAGACCCTCGTCTCGCCCGTGGCGAACGACCGGACGGCGTTCACGGACTCGACGGCCACACCGACCCCGGCGGATTCGGCCGACTCGTTCGGCAACGTCTTCTACTACATGGTCGCGGTGAAGACGAAGGACGGGCAGATCATCCCGGCCCCGACCCAGATCGTCCGACTGCCCAAGGCGGGGCGGACGACCATGGTGCTCCAAGGCATCGGGACGGACACCACGCTGGCCTCGGCCCAGCCGACCAGCGGTCACGACCAGCTCTCCGACTCGGACATCAACCGTACCTGGCTGTCGGTGGGCAACAACTCGTCCACGTACGGCAAGACCCGGTCCCTGCTGAAGTTCCCGCTGTCCGGCATCCCGGCGAGCTCACGGGTCCTGGAGGCCCAGCTCGACCTGTGGGGCTTCACCACCACCACGGGCACCGACGGTGCGGTGTACGAGGTCCACGGTCTGACCAAGGACTTCGACGAGACCGCAGCCACCTGGAACAACACCACCGCCACCACCCCGTGGACGACCGCGGGCGGCGACATGGACGCGGCCGTCGCGGACACGGTCGGCACGGTCACCAACGACCCCGCGCGCCAGAGCTGGTACCTCACCTCGCTGGCACAGAACTGGGTCACGAACCCGGCCAGCAACAAGGGGCTGGCGCTCCGACTGCAGGACGAGTCGGCGGCGGGACCGCAGGAACGGACCGTCTTCCTCTCCTCGGAGGCGGAGGAGGCGCAGCTGCGCCCGCAGCTCGTCGTCACCTAGATCGACAAGTCGACGGAATCCACGTACTTCGCGCCGTACACCCCCGCGCGAATGACCCCGGGCGACGACTACACCGTCGATGTCACCCTGACCAACACCACCACCTCCGTGTGGCGGGCCGCCGACCGGTCGCTCTCCTACACCTGGACCCTGCCGGACGGCACGGACGCCACCACCGGCGGGAACCAGCTGCGCACGGCACTGCCCAAGGACGTCTATCCGGGAGAGTCGGTCACCATACCGGCCGCGCTGCGCGCTCCGATCAACTCGGACTCGGGCAACAAGCGCCTCGACTACGTCCTCAAGTGGGATCTGCGCGACGTCACGGCGGGCACCTGGCTGTCGGCGACGGAGTCCATCGCGCCGCTCACGCAGAACGTCCGCGTCGAGGACCCGACGTCCAACCAGCTCGGCCTGGAGAAGTTCTACTCGTATGCGGGCAAGAACACCGGTGCCGGCAGCTCGCTGATGACCAACCTGTACGCGGGCAACACGGTCTGGCAGTACAACGCCTTCACCAACCCGGGCCGCGGTCTGCAGACCGCGGTGCGCTTCGCGTACAACTCGCAGGACACCTCCGACACGGTGCTCGGCCACGGCTGGTCGGCCCAGGCCGCCATGCCGCTGCGGCTCGGTGCGGCGCTGGACTTCCACCCCAACCCGAACCCGACCGAGGTGACCCTCCCGGACGGCGACGGCACGGACCATGTCTTCCGCAAGCAGCCGGACGGCACGTGGAAAGCCCCCGCGGGTGTGCACTACCTGCTCCAGCAGGGCTCCGGTGTGGACTGCACCCCGGACAAGGACGGAGACCCCAAGGCCTGGTCGCTGACGCGCCCGGACCGGTCCCAGTTCTTCTTCGACTGCGACGGCTTTCTCACGTCGATCGCCGACAAGAACGGCAACACGCAGAGCTATACCTACGAGGAGCGCAAGTCCAACAACAAGCCCACCAAGTTCCTCCGCTACCTCACCGATCCGGCGGGGCGGCAGTCCCTCACCGTCGAGTACTACGCCAAGGGCCAGTCGTATCCGTACATCAATGACGCGGGTACGAAGGTCACGGGCAGCAACCTCACCAACCCGAAGGTCATCGACCACGTCAAGTCGATGACGGACGTCTCCGGGCGGAAGATTTCCTTCGTCTACTCCGACAAGCGGCTCCTCGGTGAGCTGACCGACGGCGACGGCTCCGCCCAGCCCAAGGTCTTCGGGTTCGTCTACGACGCGACGCAGGGCAACAAGAACGTCAAGCTGGTCAAGGTGACGGACCCGCGGGGCAACTCGACCTCGCTGGACTATTACTACCCGCAGACCGGGGACGACCCGAAGTTCCACTGGAACACCAAGGCGATCACGGACCGGCTCTCCTTCGCGACCGATTACGAGTACCGGGATCCGGACGGTACCGCGGGCTCGTTCATCGAGACCAAGGTGACGGACGCGGAGAACAACACCACCACCCATCTCATGGACGGCTTCGGCCGCCCGACCGAGATCACCAACGCGAAGCTGGAGGCCTCGAAGCTCGCCTGGGACGCGGACAACAACGTCACGCGTCTTGAGGAGGCCAACGGCGCCGTCTCCACATGGTCGTACGACCCGAAGACCGGCTACCCCCTGGAGAAGAAGGATGCCGAGGCCAACAAGAACGGCACTCCGGCTCAGACCTTCACCTACTCCACCGGCCTAACAACACCTACTCCTTCGACTACGACCCGCAGGACCGGATCGCCAAGGTCACCAAGTCCGGTGACGCTCCTTCCACCGAGTCGTACACCTACGACAGCAACAGCAACATCGTGTCGCAGACGGTCGACGGGCAGACCCAGACGTCCCGCTTCGACCGCAACCGTCTGCTGTCCACCTCGGCCGGCGGTGTCACCTCCACCTACAACTACGACCCGCTCGGCCGTGTCGACACCGTGAGCAGTGGCGGTCAGACGGAGCAGAAGTACTACTACGACGGCTTCGACCGGACCGTGAAGACGCGGGCCGGATCGGGCGCCGCCGCGGTGACGACGTCCTACGTCTTCGACCCGTTCGACCGGACCGTGTCGCAGACGACGTCCGGCGCGCAGGCCAGGACCACGGCGTTCACCTACCTCGGCATCGACAAGTTGGTCCTGCGCGAGGAGCTGAACGGCAAAGCCGACAAGTCGTACCAGTATCAGGCGTCCGGGCAGCGTGCCACGCAGATCAAGCACAAGGACGACGGGACCAAGGAGTATTCGCAGTACGTCACCAGTCCGCGCGGTGACGTCGAGGCCATCACGAAGGAGAGCGGCAACACCCGGTCCACGTACGGCTACACGGCCTACGGATCGGACGACAAGTCCCAGATGACCGGTGCGGACAAGCCGGACGCGGCCAACCCCGACAAGGACTCGTACAACGCCTTCCGCTTCAACTCTTCCCGCTGGGACAAGGCGTCGGGCACGTACGACATGGGATTCCGCAACTACGACCCGGGGCTGAACCGGTTCCTGACCCGTGACATGTACGGCGGCGCGCTGGCCGATATGTCGCTGGCCTCGGACCCGTTCACCGGCAACCGGTACTCGTTCGCCGGTGGCAACCCGATCAGCTTCATCGAACTCGATGGGCATCTTTTCGGGCTCTCACTCTCCGACATCGGTCACGCGACGCTGGACGTGGTGGGTCTGATCCCGGTCGTGGGTGAGGTCGCCGACGTCGCCAACGGCATCTGGTATGCCGCCGAAGGCAACTACGTCGACGCGGCCCTGTCGATGTCCTCGGCCATTCCGCTCGTCGGCTACGGCGCCAGCGCCGTCAAGGCCGGCAAGTACGCCAAGAAGGGAGTCGAAGCACTCGACACCGCCAATGACGTCCGCAAGGCGGAGGACAAGGCCGAGGCGGCCGTCGACGCCGGCAGCACCGCCCGCAAGGCCGACGGAGCCGATGCCCCTTCGGCCCCGAAGGAACCGGCTGCCCCCAAGGCCTGCAAGAACAGCTTCGTCCCAGGCACCCAGGTGGTCCTCGCGGATGGCTCCACCAAGGCCATCGAGAAGCTGACCGAGGGCGACCAGGTCCTGGCCTCGGACGTCGAGCGCGGCGACCTCCAGTCCCGCGAGGTGCTGAGCGTCCGCAGCCATGAGGGCTCCAAGCACCTGGTCACCGTCACCGTCGACACCGACGGCAAGAAGGGCAAGGCCACCGGAAAGGTCACGTCGACCGAGGCCCACCTCTACTGGCTGCCGGACGTCGGCCGTTGGGCCAGGGCGGACGCCCTCAAGTCGGGGATGTGGCTGCAGACCTCGTCCGGCACGTAGGTGCAGATCACCGCGGTTTCGCACACGACCCGGCAGGAGCGTGTCCACAACCTCACGGTGGACGCCGTCCACGACTATTACGTGCTGGCGGGCGGCGCCAGGATCCTTGTCCACAACTGCAACGAACAGATCGCCAAGGATCTCGACAAGCGTGTGCAGCAGATGCACGGCAAGCTCAACAAGAAGGCTCAGAGCAAGCGCACCACGGCCATGATCAGGGCCGACAAGGGCGACGGAACCTTCGTCGATGTCCTCGCATCCAGCGGGGACCGCATCGTGGACCCGAAGATCCGCAACGCGATGAAAACGGACGGCTCGGAGATTCTGGCCGACGTCATTCCCGGGGACGCGGAAGTGAGCGCTCTTGCCCACATCAAGAAGATGGGGTGGACTCCTGTAGCCGGTGCTGCCAACCGGCCGGTCTGCCCCTGGTGCCAGAACGAGCTGTTCCAACCGTTCAGCGACACCGTGGGCGCCGCCCGCCTTGTGGGGACTCACTGGAAGACTGTGATCCTCAACAAGTTCCGGAAGACACCGAGTGGGGATGCCCTCACCGGCGCCCGGTCGTTCGCTTGGTAGGGGATAGGGAAGATGTCCGAAGTTGAAGTAACGTCCGCGGGGCTGGCCGAGGTCAGCCCCGCGGGGCGGGCGGTCATCGCCTCGCTCGCTCTGTACAGGGTCTCGCTGTTCCCGATGGAGGGCCGATTCTCCGAGCTTTTTCCCGGTTCGGAGGCATTCTTCCAGCGGGCTGTGGCCGTCTCGAAGGTTCTGGCCTCGGGAGAGCCGGCCACGGACGAACTCGCAGAAGTTCTGGAGGTGTACAACGAGCTCGTCCAGCCCGATGGCGAGCACATCGAGGAACCGGACGGCCCGGGTGCCTGGGGAATGGATGTCCTGGACATCGCAGGTTACGTCCTCGAAGCGTGGGACGATCCGGATTCCAGCGCCGAAACGGTCGCGGACGCCCTGGATGCGATGCATTCCTTCGCGGACGCCCTGGAAGAGATGATCCCTGTGGTGAGGGACGGCGACGATCCGGCGGACCTCCGCGAACTGGAGATCCAGCGCCAGGTCGACGATGTCGCCGATGTCCGTGCGGTCACCGCTCGGGGCGGCATCGACGCAGCGGCCATCGACCGCCTCTACACAGCATCGCTGCCGCTCGCGCACGCCTATCGGGAGCGGATCGGCCTGCTTCCGTAGCGGGAGCGGTGAACCGGGGCGGGCAGTGGCGTAATTACGCTCCGCGATGTCCACACAGGACGAGTGGCGCATGATGACTTTAGAGGAGCTCACAAAAGGGGAGTCCGATCAGCTCGCGGCGTCCCGTGCGTGCGATCGCAAGGCGCTGGAAGGTCCTCGGACGGGGCCTCCCCTGCTCGAACGAAGCTGAGAGCTCGGGGAAGGAGCTACGAGGGCGTTTCGGTAACGCAGCGAGCGTGCGTGCCAGGCGTCGCGAGCCGGGCGCCCGATTTGTGAGGTCCTCTTACTGCCCGCCGGGGCTCGGGGCCCGCCAGTCGGACTGGCGGGCCGTTTCCGTCTGCAGGGCCCTCGGGCCCCCGTGCCGCTCCTCAGCCTGCGTCCCGCAGGCTCCACAGGTGCAGGGACTTGCCGTCCTCGGAGACCGTGTACCAGGTGCCATCCCCTGCAGAACGGGGGGCCCGGAGACGGGGAACGGGTAGGTGATCTCGCCGAGCAGGGACATCCCTCGCACATCGACGAGCCAGTGGCGGACCGTGCCGTACTCCCCGTCGCACGCGGCGCTGCCCGCGACGACGGTGTCCTCGTCCGTGAAGGCCGCCTCGAAGTCCCAGTACAGCCGGTCCTCGCCCGTGCTCCGCGGGTGCGGCGGCACGGTGCCCTGCGCGTCCAGTGTCCGCAGAACCGCGCCGCCCTCCACCTGGTGCAGGTCGAGGGACGCCTGATCGAGGGGAACGGACAGCAGGTTCCGGCCCGACGGGTTCACCGTCAGCAGGATCGTCTCGATGTCGATCTGCTCGGCAGTCAGCCGCTGCCCGTCCCACCGTCCCCAGAGCGAGGGCGATCCCTCCTCGCCCTCGCCGATGCTCAGCCCCATCTGCGCCGGGTCCGGGTGCGGGGTGTGGAACGATCCGGAGGCCACGGTCCCGGTGTCCACGCGGTCCAAGACCCTGCCGTCGGCCGCGTCCAGGACGAGCCACAGTTCCTCGTAGTCCGCCGCCTCGTCGTCGCTCAATGGTCCGCGGACGTGCGCCCAGACGAGCTTGCCGTCCGCAGAGAGGGCGATCGACCCCATCCCTCTTCTTCGGAGGGAATCCCCGCCTTCAGGCGGGGAGGGAATCCGATCCTGAACCCTGCGGCGCGGAGCGCCGCAGTTTCGCTCCGGAATGCCTCGCCCGCGGAGCCGCGCTCAGTCGGGCCGCTTCTGGTTCTCGATGTAGTCCTTGACCACGTGGAGGGGTGCGCCGCCGCATGACCCCGCGAAGTAGGAGCCGGACCAGAAGCGGCCGTGCATGATGGCCTGGTTGACGTGGCCGGTGAACTCCTCTCTTCGCAGCGTGTCAGTATCTCGTCGTTGAAGACGGTCCGCCGGTACCTGGTGACGAACACCAAATGCCCGTGGAGGTGGTGGACGACGTGACGGCCGCGCCGTACGTCGGGGTTTGGTTCCCAACGTGGTGACATGAACCAATGTTACGGTTAAGGTCGATTCGAGTCGGAGGGGTGGGCTGAATGATCCGTGCGTACAAGTTCCTCCTGCGCCCCACCGCCCGGCAGGACCAGGCCCTTCGCGAGATGCTGCGCGATCACTGCTCGCTCTACAACGGCGCGTTGCAAGAGCGTCGTGACGCCTACCGGCATGTCTCGAAGACGACGGTCCGATACGGGCAGCAGTCCGTGCAGCTCAAGGAGATCCGGGCATGCGACCCGGAGCGTCAGGGCCGCTGGTCGTTCTCCTCGCAGCAGGCCACCCTGCGCCGGCTGGACAAGGCGTTCGCCGCGTTCTTCCGGCGCATCAAGGCCGGGGACAAGCCGGGCTATCCGCGCTTTAGGGGGATCGGCCGCTTCGACACGGTGGACTTCCCCAAGGACGGTGACGGCTGCCGGTGGGACTCCACCGCGCATGACCCGGTCACCCGCGTCCGCTTTCAGGGCATCGGGCACGTCAAGGTGCACCGGCACCGGCCGGTGGTCGGCCATGTCAAGACGGTCTCGGTCAAGCGTGAGGGCAAGCGCTGGTATGTGATCCTGACGGCCGAGCGGCCCCGGCCCGAGCCGCTGCCCGCGACCGGCAGCGTGGTCGGCATCGACCTGGGCATTGCCAACTTCCTCGCCGGCTCGAACGGCGAGTTCGTGCCCAACCCGCGTCACGGGCGAAAGGCCGCAGCGAAGCTCGAAGCAGCTCAGCAGGTGCAAGCGCGGAAGCAAGCGCCGCCGCAAGGCGGTAGAGGCTGTGGCACGTCTGCACCGCAAGGTGCGGTGCCAGCGCCTCGACCACGCCCACAAGACCGCCCTCGGCCTCGTGCGGGAACACGACCTCATCGCGCACGAAGACCTCAAGATCCGCAACATGAGCAAGGCCCCCGAACCGAAGCCCGACCCCGACCGGCCGGGCCGCTTCCTGCCCAACGGGGCCGCGGCCAAGGCCGGACTCAACCGCTCGATATCGGATGCCGGATGGGGGGTGTTCCTCGCGATCCTGAATGCAAAGGCTGAGAGTGCCGGGCGGGAAGTGATCGCCGTGGACCCCCGCAACACCTCCCGGCGATGCTCCGAATGCGGGCACACCGCCAAGGAGAACCGGCCCACCCAGGAGAAGTTCCACTGCGTCGCCTGTGGCCACACCGCGCACGCGGACACAGTCGGTGCTCTCAACGTCCTACGGGCCGGGCTGGTCCGTCGCGAAGCCCAACCGGCATAGCGAGAAGCCACCCCGTTCACGGGGTGGAGGAGTCAGTACGCCCGACATGGGCAGCAGCTAAAGGGTGAAAGTCCCGACGAGAAGAGGTGAGACTAACTCGCTAGCCGAACGGCAAGGGCGTCATCGCGAGGTGGGGTCCGAAGGAAGCCGGAGGCAAAACCGGGTACCGATGTACAAGAACCGCATTTGAGGCTAGGCGTCTTGGGCAAGGTGGCTGACTGCATCGAAGCCCGTTCTCACCAAGAAAGACGCAGAGTATATGCGGCGGCGATCCGGGGAAAGTTGCTGTTCTTATTCGGGGAGGTCTGCCCGGGTGTCACCTGTAACGGTGTGTCGGCCGGGATTGTGACGACCGATGCCAGCAATGGCACTGGTTTGCCGGACAGAAGTCAGCAGAGGTCATAGTACCGAGACGGGAAGGCAGTAGGCCGACAAGGACTCGGGAAGGGCCGAACGTTTAGCGGATTGGAAGAAGGGTGTCTGCTCGCGCAGGTCACGATGACCGCCGTAAATCTGCCCCGGCAGACCCTGGGGTGACGGGGTCGGTGCATACGACCGCCCAGCCCAAGGGGCGCAGTGACCAGCCGGCGCTACACGCGGACAACAATCACCGCGAGGTCTCCCTCTGGGAGACGGTGTTCTCGAAGGAGAACCTTCTCGCGGCGCTCAGGCGCGTCGAAGCAAACCGGGGTGCCCCCGGCGTTGATGGGATGACGACGGATGAACTCCGGCCATGGATCGCCCAGAACTGGCCCAAGGTATGGGCTGAGCTCGATGCGGGGACATATAAGCCCGCTCCTGTCCGTCGGGTGACCATCCCTAAGCCGAATGGTGGGGAGCGGATGCTAGGTGTCCCACGGGTGCTGGATCGCTTGATCCAGCAGGCAATTGCGCAGGCCCTCGTGCCCGTCTTCGATCCCCACTTCTCTGGGGCGTCGTTCGGGTTCCGACCAGGGCGTTCGGCCCACCAAGCCGTAAGGGTTGGTCGCCGGGCCGTCCAGGACAGAAACCGTTGGGCCGTGGACCTGGACCTCGACAAGTTCTTCGACCGAATGAATCACGATGCGCTTATGGCGCGGGTGGCTCGCCGGGTGAGGGACAGAAAGGTCCTGAAGTTGATTCGGCGGTACCTGGAAGCCGGGATTATGAGCGACGGCGTGATGGTGAGGAACGAGGAAGGGACCCCGCAGGGTTCCCCTTTGTCCCCGTTGCTGTCGAACATCATGCTGGACGACCTTGACCGCGAACTCTTCAAACGCGGACACCGGTTCGTGAGGTACGCGGACGATGTGATGATTTTCGTCCGGTCCGAGCGAGCGGCGCAGCGGACCCTCGCCTCGGTCACGGCCTTCATTGAGAAGACCTTGAAACTGAGGGTGAATCGTGAGAAGTCGAAGGCGTGCCCCATCTGGTGGACGTCACTCCTGGGATTCGGGTACTACCTCGCCAAAGGGCAGGTGAAGATCCGGGTGGACCGGAAGGCCGTGAGACGGCTAAAGTCCACCGTTCGGCGAGTCACCTCCCGGACGTGGGGCGTATCGATGGCCCACAGGATGGACAAACTCAACCGTTTCTCGGTCGGCTGGGTGGCCTACTTCAGTCTCTCCGACAGCCTTCGGGTTTTCGAGGAGATTGATCACTGGACCCGCCGCAGGCTACGGCAGGCCCAGTGGGTGCAGTGGAAGACCAGTCAGCGCAAGAACTCCATGCTCCAGAAGCTCGGTTACGAATTTGGAGACCAGGAGCAAGGCGTTGCAGTGCAACGCAAGCGATACTGGCGGGCCTCCCACCTGAAACCACTGGAAATCGCTATGAATAAAGCCTATTGGGATGCGCAGGGCTACAAGTCGTTCAAGGGCTCGTGGTCCCGCCTGAAGCTCGCCTGAGATCAGCTGGACGAACCGCCGGATGCGGGCCCGCATGTCCGGTGGTGTGGGGGGCGGGCCGGGCAAACCGGCCCGCCTACCCGATCGTCCGCGTAGAAGTGATCCCTGTCGTCGGCGTATTCGGCGAAGGACGTGTGCATCAGGGGACAGCTGCCGTCCCAGCAGCCATGTCGCACCTCCCACCGCGTAGCGCCGGACGCCTCCACCGAGCGCACCGCGTGCACGCCGGCGAACACCGCGACATCCCGGTCCGGCGACACCGTCACTGTTCCGAATCCGCGCGGCCAGGGCGCCGGGAAGCGGACCTCGGTGGCCTGTCCCGCGCCGGGCCCGTCCAGGTCGAGGGTGACCACATCGGTGTCACCGCGCTGCGCAAGTACCCTGCGGCCAGGCCGATAGAGCACCTGCGGAGCGTCCGCCGACGCTCGGTCCAGCGGAGCGGCGACGGTGGAGACGAGACGAGGGGCCACGGTCACGAAATCCTCCGGCACGGATGACGCGAGAAGTGAGAACTTGACGCATCCACCATACGGGGGAACGCCGATGGTGCCTGGGTGGTCTCTGTACCGGGAGAGGCTCCGGGGCGGTGCGGAACAGCAACTCGGAACAGTCGTACGAATCCCGGTCGGTGGAAAACGGCACGTCGCCGTTCTTCGTCGTTTCCGGCGCCCCGGCCTCCCCGGTGCGCGGTGGGGGAGGGGGCGAAACCACGGTTCGGATGCGTTCATCGACCGTCGCGGTCTCGACCTGTCGAGGTCCAGACCGCGAGGCGTCGCTTCGAGTCAGTTCGAGGTCAGGTGACCATCACGTGGACGATGGGCGAGAGGGTCTTGCCGTGGGCCACGCGCAGTTGCTGGGCGCCCGCGTGGCTGAGCTTGACGTGCACCCTGTAGACGCCGCCCTTCTCGACGGTTGCGCGGGCGTGCAGCGGGGTCCACTTGCCACTGCTGTTGAGATGACGCACGGTGAGCTTGCTGCCGGTCTTGATGTCCGTCGTCTTCCCACTGATCACCACAGTCGAACCGGCTTTGACCGAGCTGTGGCTGGCGTGGGCGGTGATGGACGCGGTCGCCATCGGTGCCGCCGCGGCAACCGTCGCCACATGGACAGCAGGTGCGGTGGACGGGGCGGCTATCGCTACCCCGGCTCCGCCGGCGAGCATGGCCGCGCACACGGCGCCGACGGCCGCAGTCCGCATCCGGACACTCTTTCCGGTCTTCTCCGTGGCCTTCACGTTCATGAGACTTCACCTCGCACTGGGTGCGTCGCTGATGTGCCGATGCCCCCATGGTGCGAAACCGTTGGTGAGGCGAGCGTGTACACCGGATGTGAGCCCTGACATGTTCGGCGTCGAGCACCGTACGCACCCCTCAGAGCCGGGTGGCTCCTGACGCGAGCGGGATCTCCAGCCGCACCCGAGCACCGCCGCCCGGCGCGTTGTCGGCGGTGGCACTGCCGCCGTGGGCCTGCGCGATGGCACGCACAATGGCCAGGCCGAGGCCGGCCCCGCCCCCGTGCCGGCTGCGGGCGGCGTCGGCTCGCCGGAACCGTTCGAAGGCCAGCGGCAGGAACGCGCGCGGAAATCCGGGACCGTGGTCACGTACCTCGATCACGGCGCGGGCATCCATCTCCGCGCCGCGGACGGTGAGGCCGACTTCGACGTCGCTTCCGTCGGGGGCGTAGCGCAGGGCGTTGTCGAGCAGGTTGTCGACGGCCTGCCGCAGCCGGTCGGGGTCGGCCACCATGCGTACGCCCTCGTCGGCCTGCAGACGTACCCGCACCTTCCGGGGCGCCGCGCGGGACGAAGCCGCCCGCACAGCGGCGGCCAGCAGTTCGGCCGGTGCCAGCCGTTCCGGCCGCACGACGCTTCGTCCCTCGTCGGTCCTGCTCAGCATCAGCAGGTCCTCGGACAGCCGGATCAGCCGATCGGTGTCCTGAGCGGCGGCAGCGACCGCGGCGGCGAGTTCCTCCCGGGTGCGGCCGGGCTGCCCAGCCAGTTCGAGTTCGGCCCTCAGCGCGAAGCCCCGCTGGCGGGCCAGGGCGTCGGCGAGCCGGTCGAGCACGTCGTTCATGGTGGCAGCGAGGGTCGCGACCTCGTCGTGGGTGGCAGGCGTCTTCAGGCGGGCGCCGGTGTCGTGCTCGGTGATCTCCGTGAGCCGTCTGCGCATCCGGTCCACCGGGCGCAGGGCGGAGCCGGCCAGCCAGTACGCGCCGAGACCTGCGGCGACCACAGCGGGCGGGCCGCCCAGCAGCAGGGCGTTGCGGCTGTGCGTGGTCGCCGCGTCCGCGAGCCGGGTGCTGGACCCCACCACGACGACGACCGGTTTGTCGTCGTTGGAGGCCGACACGGCGAGCATCCGATACTCCTGACCCTCCACCGAGGTGGTGAACCCGACCGTGCTCCGGGTTGCCGCCCGCACCTGCTCGTCATCGGCCAGCGGACGCCTGCCCGCACCGTCGGTGAAGGCGAGCAGCCTGCCGTCGGGCGCGAGCACCTGAGCGACCCGCTCCGCTCCCGCACCGGTTCCGAGACCTCCGTCGGGATCCCGTGCGGAGGGGGGCGGCAGGGGAGGGAGCGGGCCCCTGGCCGCCAGCCGGACCACCTCGGCATCGGCCTGGGCACGCAGTGTCGCCTCCAGGGAGGCGTCAAGGCCCGCCGTCAGCCGTTGCAGGAAGAGGAATCCGGCGACCGCGATCACCAGGGCGGTACCCAGGGCGAAGACCAGTGCCAAACGCCATCGCAGGGGCATCTCGGCTCATCGCCCGTGCCCGGACCCGGCACCCGGCTCCTCCGGCCGGACGGGCGGGTACGCAGGGTTCGCCGAGGGCCCAGCGGTGTCGGGGGCCCGCAACCGGTAGCCGGCGCCGCGCACCGTCTCCAGGTGGGACCGCTCGCCCGGCCGGTCGACCTTGCGCCGCAGGTAGGCCACGTACTGGTCGACGACATTGGACACCCCGTCGCAGGGGTAGTCCCACACGTGCTCCAGAATCCGGGTACGGGTCAGCACATCGCCCGGATGCCGCAGGAACAGCTCCAGCAGGACGAACTCCTTCGGCGAGAGCTGGAGCTCGGCCTCCCCGCGCCAGACCCGTCGGCTCGCCGGGTCCATCCGCAGATCGCCCACGGTGACGAGCGCGGGCCTCGGGTGGGTACCGCGGCGGACCAGGGCCCGCAGCCGGGCGAACAGTTCGGCGAAACTGAACGGTTTGGCCAGGTAGTCGTCGGCACCGGCGTCCAGGCCGTGCACCCGTTCGCCGACGGAGCCGAGGGCGGTCAGTACCAGAACGGGGGCCCAGCACCCATCGGCCCGCAGCCGCCGGCACACCTCGAAGCCGTCGAAGCCCGGCAGCATCACATCCAGGACGATCAGGTCGTAGGGCACCTCGGCGGCCTGCCAGACAGCGTCCGGACCGTCCGCGGCCACGTCGACCGCGTACCCCTCCTCGGTCAGCCCGCGCCGCAGCAGCTCCGCCGTGCGGACCTCGTCCTCGACCACCAGCACCCGCATGCCTCCACCGTAGGAGCATCGAGGGCGCACCACATGTCGTGATGCGTCCGTCCGCATCCCCTCGGTCACCGGGGCGGCCCAGCGCATGGCGGGGCTCACCACGGGCGCTGACCCGTGTGCCCGGTTCGGCTCGTCCGCGAGCGCGTGCCGGGTGACGATCGGCTGTGACGGTGTCGCGGCGGGAACACTTGGCGGAGGACATGGAGCAGGCCGACAGGCAGGACGCCGAGGTGCTCGGTCGTCTGGAGCGCAGGCATTTCCTCGCCGTTGCCGTGGCTGGTGCGATGGCGGCCGGCTGCCGCTCCTCCGTTGCCAAGGGGCCCCGCACCGAGACGACCCCGCCCGGTTCCGGCCGGTCCACGGGGGACGGTGAGCGGACCCGCGAGGGAGACCCCGACTGGCGTATCCGTTCGGAGGGAACGCCCGAGGCCGTCCAGGGATACACCGACAGAGTCAGCGTGCTGCCGGGCGAGGATTTCGGTCTGTACGTCTCCACGACCGCGTCCGGCTTCCGGGTCTCGGCCTACCGGGTCGGCTGGTACGGGGGACAGCAGGCGCGCCTGGTGTGGCGTTCGCGCCGTATCGCCGGCTCGGTCCAGGCCCGGCCCCGGCTGCTGGAGGCGACTCGTACAGTGCGGGCCGACTGGAAGCGCACGCTCGGCGTACGCACCGACGGCTGGCCGGAGGGCGCGTACCTGCTCCGACTGGAAGCGGACAACGGCCACCAGCGCTATGTGCCGTTGATCGTCCGTTCGGCATCCGGCGCGGGCAGGACAGTGCTGATGCACGCGGCGTCGACCTGGCAGGCGTACAACGCATGGGGCGGGTACAGCCTCTATCGCGGCGAGGACGGTGCGTACGGGACACGGTCGCTCGCTGTCAGCTTCGACCGGCCCTATGACCGCAGTGGCGCCGAGAAGTTCATGGTCTACGAGAGGGCGGTGGTCGTTCTCGCGGAGCGGCTGGGAATTCCGCTCGCCTACACCACGGGGGTGGACGTCCACCGCGAACCCGGCGTGCTTCACGGCGCCAGCGCGACGCTCTCCCTGGGCCACGACGAGTACTGGAGCCCGCAGCAACGGGACCACGTGACCCGGGCGCGTGACTCCGGTACCAATGTGGCCTTCCTCGGCGCCAACGCCTGCTTCCGCCGGATCAGGCTGGAGCGGGGACCATCCGGCGACGCACGCACGGTGGTCTGTTACAAATCCGACTACCGGGCAGACCCGTACCTCACCGACCATCCGGCCTTGCCGACACATGACTTCCGACAGTCGCCCGGAGCCGACCCCGAATCCTCCCTCACCGGCGTCCTTTACGAGGGCTATCCGGTCGACGCTCCGTATGTGGTCCATGCTGACGACCACTGGCTCTTCGAGGGGACCGGGGTCAGGCGCGGAGACTCCTTCGACCATCTGGTCGGGGTGGAGTACGACCGGGTCACGCCGGGGATGCCCACCCCGGCGCCGCTTGAGGTCGTTGCGCACTCCCCTCTCTTCTACAAGGGCACGCCCAGCCATTCGGACTCCGCGTACTACACCGTGCCGAGCGGATCGGGCGTCTTCGCTTCCGGGACGATGCGATGGGTCGAGGCCCTCATGGCCGGAACTCGGGACAACGGGCGCAACCATGGAATGGACGCACGCACCGGACGGTTCGTCACCCGAGCGACGGAGAACCTGATCCGAGCGTTCGCGGAGGGCCCGTGCGGCAGGAACAGACCGAAGCCCCGGAACAATGCGAGCACGCTGTACCCGTCGCCCACACCCTGAACGGCAGTAGGCCCGGTACCGCGCTCCAGCATGTGTGTCAACAACTGCTGCGGGGCGATATGCCCGTGGTCCGGCGCGGTGTCCCGTACGAGCCCAACCCGCCGCTCGGCCGCGACGATGACATCGCCGCAGTGACCGACCTGGTGCACAGGTCCCGTATACCTTCAGCGGGCTACCTGGGCGGCGACGGTGCAGCCAAGGGCGCGTAGTCGAGAGGCGGCATCCAGGACCATGCCAACCGCCTCGTCGAGCAGCCGACGCAGGAGTCGGACCGCGTGAACCAGGGAGCGGCGCCTGCCGGGTGAGGCTGGGTTTTGGTCCGTGACCGGTCCGGAACTGCTGGTCAGGAACGGGGTGGCCATGGGAGGAACGCGGAGGTATGACGCAGTCCGGGCCCCGCTATGAGCGGGGAAAGCGAAAGGCGCCTGGCGGGCAGGAGCCCAGGTCGGGCGCCTTCCTTCGGTGTCAGAACGAGCCCGGGCTTCTGTGCCGAGTACGACATCAGGAGGTTCTTCGTCCGGTGGTACACGTGCCACATCGCCATTGAGCTGCTGCTCCTGGAGCTCCAGGACACCCCGGAGGTGCGCGAGAACAGCACGGCCTGGGGCGAGCTGCGGGCGAGTGCCGTCTTCGACCCCGTCCTGCGTGAGGACCTCGCCAGGGCGACCCTGATGTGGGTACAGGAGGTGGCCGCGCTCCTGGGCCAGGTCCACCCCATGGCGCCGGCGGCCAGGCTCGCCTCGGCCGCCGAACGGCTCACCGCTCTGCTCGAGGGCCTGAGCATGCGCTGGCTGAGCGGTGGACTCGCGATCGACCACGCACGCGCCCTCATGTCCGAGGCCATCGAGGTGGAGCTGGCCCGGCTGCGGCAGCGGTAGCGCCTGGTCGTCCGCCGGCGTGCGGTCGTGCGCGCCGCCCGGATGCCACTGCCCGCCACGCTGACGGCCGGCCTCATGACCCTGCCTCCCCCACGGGTGGCGTGCACGAGGACGAGCCACCCCTCATGGGACGGCCGCGTACTCAGGTGGCCGAAGCGTTCGTCCCAGGCGCAGGACTTCAGGCCCGGTGGCCTCCGGGACCACGCCGTCAAATCCGTCCGGGAAGGGAAGTGCACCGGCGCGTCAGGTCCCCCGCGCGCAGGGAGACCGGGCCAGGAGGACACGGGCCGAGGGTTCCTGGCGTCAACATGGCGTTCCCCAGCCTCTCGCGTTCGACGTAAAAAGGTGGAAAAGCGGGTAACCAACGCAGTGCGTACGGCATCCTCCCAGGCGTGATGAGCCTGACGGGGACACCTTTCTTCCTGGCCACGATCGCGCTGGCCGCGGTCACTGTGCTGCTTCCCCTGCTGCTGTGGTCCCGGGTACGCGGCCCCGCCCTGGTGCGCGGCGCGCTGCGGCTGATGATGGTCGTCCTCGCGCAGGCGTCGGCCGTGCTGAGCGTCTTCGTGATGGTCAACAACACCAACGGCCTGTATGACAGCTGGGCCGATCTGCTCGGCACCGGACAGCACATCGTCGCCGCGCCGGACCTCGGGCGCGACGGACTCGGGGACCACAAACGATCGGCGAACGAGCCGAAGGTTGTCCAGGATTTCAGTCCGGCGCATGACGCCCGGATGGGCCGGGGCGTCCGCGTCACCCGGCTGAGCGGTCGGGTGTCGGGGGTGCGCGGCGAGGTGTACGTGTGGCTGCCGCCCCAGTACAACCAACCGGCCTTCCGGAACCGGAGGTTCCCTGTGGTCGAGCTCCTCGGCGGATTCCCCGGATCGGCGAAGGCGTGGTTCAGCGGCTTGCGGGTGCAGTCGCAACTGGAGGCCAGGATGCGGAGCGGGGAGATCGCCCCGTTCATCCTCGTCGAGCCGCGCACCAATCTGCTGGCAGGCCAGGACACCGGGTGCGCCAACGTGCCAGGTGTCGTGGACGCCGAATCCTGGCTGAGTGTGGACGTCCGGCAGATGGTGATCGACACCTTCCGCGCGCAGAGGCGTGCGGGCGGCTGGGCGGTGGCCGGATACTCGGCCGGGGCACACTGCGCCGTGAAGATGGCGCTCGCCCACCCCGACCGGTACCGGGCGGCCGTGGGCCTCTCCGGATACAACGATCCGGCCGCCGAGCGGGTCTCCCTCACGGGCGGGGACCCGGAGCTGCGGCGGGTCAACAACCCACTGTGGATCCTGCGCCACGCCACCATCCCGCCGCGCGTCGCGCTGTACCTCTCGGGCCGACGCAACGACGGCTACCGTGACGGCCTCGCGCTGCGGCGGGCGGCAGCACCCCCGACGCGGGTGGTGGTGGTCGAGGCGCGCGGGCCGCACACCATTGCGGTGTGGAAACGCCAAGTGCCGCAGGTCTTCCGCTGGCTGACGGCCGAACTGTCGTCCCTGCGCGGGACGGGTCGCTCCCGCGAAGCGCATCTGATCGATGGGGGCGAGCCGGACCGGGACGGCCGGGTGCGACGCGTGGATCATCTGCCGTGAGGACGCGGTCGTGAGCGGTGGTCAGCTCGGTGACGCACTGTTGGTTGAACCTGCGAGCCGAGCCGGGGCACCGCTCGGCTCGCAACCGCCCGTCGGCCCCGAAGAGGAGGACGCGTGAGGGGCGTGCCGTGTCGGCGCGCCGTCAGCGGCGGGTGCGTCGCAGCCGACGGCCGAGGAGGACGACCCCTGCGCCGGCGGCCAGGGACGCTCCCGCGAAACCAGCGAGGGCGGCCTTGGTGCGGATGTCATTCGCGGACCCGGTGGCAGCCCGGGACGGCTGGGTGGCGGAGGGAGCTCCGGCCGCCCGGAGGATCAGGTCGGCGACGGCCGCGGGATGGGCGATCAAGGACACGTGGGAGGAGTTGATCTCCACCGTGTGCGAACCGGCGCGCTTCGCCTGGAAGCGTTCCTGATCCGGGTTGATGGTCTTGTCCTGTCGGCCGACGAGCGCCCAGGACGGGATGTGCTTCCAGGCCGCAACCTTGGCCTTCTCGGAGAACGCGGTCGTAGCGGCGGGCCGCTGGGTGGCCCACAGCAGATTCGCCTCGCTCTCCGGGAGGTCGGCGGCGAAGACCTGGTGGACCTTGTCGCGCTTGAGGTACAGGTCGGTCCCGCTGCGGCCGCTCTCCCGGTACGGGACGGACCTGGTGGCGGTTCCCAGTTCACTGGGGAACCGCGCGGCCAGCGACATGCCGCTCTCGCCCACGTCGGGCATCAGCGCCGACACGTACACGAGCGACTTCACCCTGGGGTTGCCGGCCGCGGCCGAACTGATCACGGCGCCGCCGTAGGAGTGGCCCACCAGCACGACCGGGCCCTTGATGCTGTCGAGTACCGAGGCGATGTAGGTCGAGTCGTTGTACAGGCCGCGCAACGGGTTGGCGGGCGCGATGACGGTGTAGCCGCTGCGCTCGAGGCGTGGAATGACCCCGTCCCAGCTGGAGCCGTCCGCGAACGCGCCGTGCACCAGGACCACGGTGGGTTTCGTGACGGTCGTGTCGCCTTCCGCGGCAACCGGAGCTGTCGCGGATGCGCACAGGGCCAGTGCACATCCGGAGACGGTGACGTGCGCGCGCAGTATTCGACGCCGTGTGCCGGAGATCGCCCATGCGGTCATCCCGTTCTCGCTTCCCTCGAGGTCAACAGCACCTCAGCGTTCACCCATCGGCGCCGCCGGGCCCGGCGGCGCCGTCCAACCGGGTGAAAGAGGCGGGGCATCGGAGTGAAGGACCGGCCTTGCCCGGCGTGCCAGGGCCTGGTCCCCTTGTCCCAGTGGCCGCCATCGGACTACGTCGCGGCTGACCTGAGCGGCCCAGCACCGGTGTGTCCGCAGCCGGCAACGACAGGACCGAGGGGGGCTCAGGAGAACCCACGGGATGTTGCAGCCGGCCGGGTTCCGCGCCCGGGCAGGCAACCACGGGCGGTCGAAGACCGTGATGCCCGTCCCCAGGGATTCGCGAATGACCGGGGACGGCGGGGGCGCGGAGTTCAGGTCCTCGAGGCGGGCGCCGATCAGCAGGCCGGAGGGAGGCCGCGCATGCGCAGAGCGGCGGGAGGTTTGGACGAAGAACTCGCAGCTGCGTCCCGTACATCTCAAGGCCCGGTCCGGGCCTGGTGGAGCAGGGCCTGCCCGAAGGGTTCCGTGCCGCCCGCCGCGTGCTCGTCGGTCAGGAGCACAGGGCGTGGCGGAGCACGGCGCCGCATTGCCGTATTCCCGTACGGATCTCGCCGGCGTGATCGGCCGGGTCGGATTCCAGCCTCCTGACGACGGCGACGGTGACCAACGCGTAGGCCACGTGCGGAACGATGTCTGCGACCCAGTCGGAGCGTGACCACGTCCGCGGGTCGGTCACGCGCAGCACGGTCATCGGGCCGTTGGTTCCGATCAGCGCCCCTGTCGTCGCCGTGGCGGTCAGGACCGCGTTGCCCGGTCGCCAGCCGCAGGAAAGGGCAAGACCGAGCAGGGCGCCCATGCCCACACCTGCTGCCATGCCGGTCAGGGGGCCCAGTCCCTTGACGCGGTTCTTCCGTACGTCCCTGTCGCCCGGGATCGGAACGTGAAAGGCCCCCGACAGCCGTTCCACGGTGACCTCGGGTGTCGTGCTCTCGCCTCGGCCGCGGATCACCATGTCCAGGTAACCGACCGCGTTCAGGGTCGTGGTCCCGGCAGCGCCCGCGGCAGCCCCGGCCAGGAGACCACGAAGGTTCCGGGCCGGACCGGTGACTCCCGTCATAGGCCGCTCATCCCTTCACGAAGTCCAGCAGGGCGGGGTTGACAACGTCCGGGTGTGTCCAGGCGACGTTGTGCGGACCGCCTCCACCGTCACGGAGATGAGGCCCCTGATCAGCGGCGGCAGCCGCTTGGTGGTGTTCTCGTACGGCAGGATGCGGTCCGCGTCGCCATGGATCAGCACGATCGGCTGCCCGCCGCCGTGGCGGTTGTCGATCGGGGTGCCGTTCTCCCGGCCGACGCGGCCATCGCCATGTGTGCCACAACTCCCGGTACGGGTACAGCCGTATTCAGCCCCGTCGCATTGCTTCAGGAGCCGGTGGGGCTACGTACTCACCATCTCAGTTAATACACCGAATGGCCTACTCCGCCACCGGGGCCTCAGCAGTCGGATGTGAGTGGATCGTTGCCCGACGGACCCCCGACGAGCGGCCGGCCTGAGGGCTGTCCACTCATTCGGGTCGGCCACGTCGTCGACGTCAGCTGGGCCCTGGACATGCCGGCGGTGGCCGCGCCGCGGCGCCGGTCGGTGCTTTCGTGCGCTGCTGCCGCGTGCGCGGCCGGGTGCCGCATGGTGATCGTGTGTCCCTGCGGTCCGTTCTGTCCGTCCCGGGCCCGAGGACCGGGTGGGCGGGACGGACCGGGACACCGGCGGTGATGATGGCGATTCCGGGGCGACTGGGACGCGCATCGCGTGTGATGCGTCGTCAAGAACCCTTCGTCGACGCGATGAGCGCACCCGTATTCGGGACGACACCCGACACCATGGTCGATCTTCCTTTCGCAGCACCGGACTTGCTGTTGTCCGATGGCCCTCTGCCTCAGCTGTCGCGCGGGCCGGGCGTCAGCCGCACCGTCACCGTCTTGGGCCGTTGGTACTCCTGGAGCGCCAGCGTGCTCAGGTCCGTGCCGTGGCCGGACGAGCCACGCCCGCCGTGCGGGAGCTCTGCCGTCTGCACCAGATGGCAGTTGAGCCAGGCCTCGCCCGCGTCGAGGCGGGCCGCGAGATCGAGCCCAGTGCCGAGATCGGTCGTCCAGACACTGGCCGCCAGGGCCTGGGGGACACTGTTTGCCAGGCTCAGGGCCGCCTCCACGGTGTCCGCGTGCTGGACCGTGAGGAGCGGTCCGAAGACTTCCTCGGTGACCGTCGGGTCGTCGTGCGGGAGATCCGCCAGGAGAAGGGCCGCGCGCCAGTGGCCGTGCTCCTCGCCGGGCGGGACGGCGAGGTCCGCCGCCAGCTGTCGTTTCGCGGACGAGGAGGTGACCAGTGAGTCGTAACGCGCCACCTGGTCCGGGTTGTTGAGCGGGCCGAAGTCACGGCCGGCCAACCGGGCCCCCATCGCCTCCGTCAGGCGGGCCACCGTCTCCTCGTAGTTCTCCGTGAGCGTGATGACCCGGGCTGGTGCCGCACAGCTCTGACCCGCGTTGTACGTGGCCGCTTCCGCGAGCGACGCATACGTGTCCGCCGGGGTGTCCGGGAGAACGACGGCCGGGGCGTTGCCACCCAGCTCCAGGCTGATCCGGCGCGTCCCCGCCCGCGCCGCCACATCCAGGCCCGCCCGCCCGCTGCCCGTGAACGCGACCATGTCCACCGGGGACTCGACCAGCAGTCGACCCGTCCGCCGGTCTCCCGGAAGCGACTGGAGCACGCCCTTGCCCAGGGTCCGTGCGGCGTGCTCCGCCAGTAGCTCCAGCGTGTCCGGAGTGGTCTCCGCCGGTTTCACCACTACCGTGTTGCCCGCGGCGAGTGCCGGGGCGCAACGCCAGGCCGCCATCATCAGCGGATAGTTCCAGGGGATGATCACCCCGACCACGCCCATCGGCTCCCAGCGCACCCAGCTCTCGTGGCCGGTCACCAGCCGGCCTGCCGCCGGTGCTGTCCGGGTCCGTGCCGCCGTCGCGAAGAAGCGGAACAGATCCGCCACCTGCTCGATCTCGCCCGCCGTCTCCGCGTCCGGCTTGCCCGTACCCGCCCGCTCACGAGCCGCGTACTGCGCCGCACCGTCCTCGATCAGCGCCGCCAGCCGGTCCAGGCGTCGCGCCCGGTCCTTGGGGGTCAGGGCGCTCCATGCGCCGAGCGCCGTACGGGCGGCCGCCACGGCCGCAGCCACCTCGGGCTCGCGGGAGACGGGAGCCGTGCCGCGGATGAGTCCCGTGCGAGGGTCGGTGAGTTCACTGTTCATCGTTGCTTCCCGCTCGTCGCTTCCTGCTGCTCGTTCCTCACAACGCGTACGACCGCAGCCACAGTTCCAGCGTCAGCACCAGCCACAGCTTGCCGCCGTGACGGGGCAGGAGCGTGCCCTCGCCCTTCATCCAGGCGCGGATCGTGTCCGGGCGGAACAGGCCCCGGTGGGCAGACTGCCGGCTCAGCAACAGATCGTTTCCGAGGTCGCGCAGCGGACCCGTCAGCCACTGCTGCACCGGCACTCGCATCCCGCTCTTCGGGCGGTCGACGACCGTGTCGGGGAGGAGGTCGCGCACGGCCTCCTTGAGGATCCACTTCTCCGCAGAGCCACGGAGTTTGTACGCGGGCGGCGTCGCGAACGCGTGGTCGACGACCCGGCGGTCGAAGAGCGGTGCCCGGCCCTCGATGCCCTGCGACGCCGTCAGGCGCTCCACCTTTGTCAGGATGTGGTGCGCGCCCTTGGTCCGCAGATTGCAGTGCAGGAGCTGGTTGAGGAGGTGGCCCATGCGGTGCGGGCTGTGGGCGCCCGGTGCCAGATACGGCTCCACGAACCGCTGGGGGCGCGGGGCGTCCCGCAGCGCGTCCAGCGACTGCGGGGTCAGTAGCGTCGGGAGGTCCGTCCAGCACTTGCGGTACGAGCGCAGATACGCCGTCGCCCGGTCCTCGTCCCAGGGTGCCCCCGGTTCACGGTGCATCTCCTGCACGAGCATCGGGAGGTTCTTCGGGCCGCCGAACACGGGGTCGCCGCCCTCGCCGTTGAGCACCACCGACGCGCCGTCCGCGGCCACGGCCTCCGCGAGCAACAGGTTCGGGACCGTCAACGGATCGCCCACCGGGCTGTCCAGGAGCGCAGCCGCCTCCGCGAGCCGTGAGGCGACCGTCTTCCCCGACACGTTCAGGACCCGGTGGCGGGTATGGCAGTGGGCCGCCACGAGGCCCGAGTAGCCCAGCTCGTTGGGGAGTTCGTCGCCGAAGCTGATCGAGTACGTGTGCACCGGATGGCTGTGGAGCTTCGTCGCCAGCGCGGTGACGAGGGAGCTGTCGATCCCGCCGGAGAGAAGGACCGCCGTCGGCTCCGCCTGCGGGAGCCTTTCGGCCGTCGCCCGCTCCAGGAGTGCCCGCAGGGCCTGGACATGCTCCGTCGGATCCTGCGGCACCGGCTGGGCGATGTGCTCGTGGGGCTCCCAGTGCGCGGTCTCGGTGACACTGCCGTCCTTCGCCAGTCGCAGCACCCGCCCGGGCAGGACTTCCCGCACGCCGGTCAGGAGCGTCTCCTCGCCCGGCAGATAGGCGAAGGTGAGGAAGGAACGGACCGCGGACAGATTCATCGACGTGCCGAGCGCGGGCCAGCGCCGCAGCGCCCTCAACGAGGTCGAGGCCGCCCAGGCTCCTTCGGCGCGGGCGTAGAAGAGCGTCCGGGCGCCCACGTGGTCGCGGATCAGGATCAGGTCCGTGCCGTCCAGCACGGCCAGCACGAACATGCCTTCGGCCAGAGCCACTCCCGCGTCGCCGAGCCGCGCCCAGCAGTGCAGCAGCAGTTCACCGTCGGAGCACCGGGCGGGTACGGGGATCCCCTCGGCGTGCAGCGCGGACAGCAGGGCAGGGCGGTTGTGGAGGGTGACCTCGCCCACTGCCGTCAGGCCGGATGCCGTGAACGGGCCGTCGGCGCGGCCGGGTTCGTCCGGGATCAGTCCCAGGTCGGCCCCGGGGACGTCCACGGATGCCCGGTCGTTCCGGGCCGCACCCATCGCCTCGACATGGGCGCGGGCCTGCCGCGTGGTCGGGGACAAGCAGACGCAGAAGCGTGCCATGGGCGGCTCCTCTCCTCGGTGTTCCGTGTTCCGTACTGCTACCGCCGCTCCTACGGCTTCCGGTGGTGCCGACGCGGCCGGCTCAGCCGAAGTCGTCGTCGCTCCAGGCGTCCTCGCCGTCGTCCCAGCCCGCGTCCCAGTCGTCCGTCCCGCCGCCACCGGAATCGCCGCCCCCGCCCGAGTCACCCGACGACGACTGGCTCTGCGCCTGCTGCTGGCGGAGCTCCTCCTCCTCTTCCGGGCTCATGCTCAGCGGCGGCAACTGGGCGGCGGTGATGGCGAGGCCCGCTACGCCCAGGCCCGCGAGCATGACGCCCACCCTGCCGCCGAACGACATCCGGTTGACCATCACCGTCTCGCCGCGGCCCCACAGGGTGCGGCCGTATCCGATGTCCCGGGCGTACGTCACCGCGCCGTCGGCGAGGACCCGCTTGATGATGCGGTTGCCGAGGAGTTCGTCGGTGCCGGACGCATTCCGGTTGTCGTGCCAGCGCACGAGACCACTGGGGGAGCTCTCGCGGTGGCGCCACTCCTCCCGGCCGTCCTCGTAACGCCGGTGGACGCTGCCGTCGGCGAGCAGCTCGTCAAAGTAGCCGATCTCTTGAGGTCGGATCATCGTGTGCGTTCCTCGGGTCTGTGGGGCGGTCGTGGCCGCGGGAAGGAGAGCTCACTCGGACGGGTCACCGCGCGTTTCACGGGCGGGTGACGCGGCGGATCACGCGGCGGGCCAGGTCAGGAAACCCGTGGTACGCAGCCCGCGCAGTTCGGTCCACATGGAGTTCCGGGGCGGTCGCGGTCCCCGCGTGAGGCGCAGCACCGTACGCACCAGGCGGGGCGGTGACACCGCCGCGACCTGCGTGAACCGTCCCCGTGCCAGCCATGAAGCCTCCTCGGGCCGCAGCCCGGGCGGCCAGGGGGCCGACGGCGGAGCCGGTGCCGGGCCGCGGCCGGTCGGAAGGCGCAAGGTTGCCGCATGCCGGGGCACGAGCCCGATCGACGTGACCCGCACGCCGGGGACCGGGCCCAGAGCGGCCCTGACCCGCGCCGGGAGCCCGATGCCCTCCGGGCTCGCGTCGTGCAGCACATGGACCGTTGCACCCTCGGCCCGCTCCAGCGCCGCGACGAGGCGCGGGTCGAGCGGCAGGGCGTCAGGCGCCGCGAGGACGGGGCAGGCGGCCTCCAGGTGCACATGGTTGGCGAGCAGCATCCGGGCGATCGAGCGGTCCTGGCAGACGAGGAGACGGGGCAACCCGTAGGCGTGGAGGTCGGGTTCGGCGGCATCAGGCACCGACGGAGGCCGTGGCGTGGTCGGCGGCGGGGACGGGACCGGTGGGAGCAGGCCGTCCACGGTCTCCCGGCCCCGTGCCTCCAGCGCACGCGTGAACGTGGGCAGCCGCAGGGGAGGGGCCGGCGTGCGCGGGATGCGGGGGAGCAGGTTCGCGGCCGGGCTCAGGACACGGCAGGTCTCGTAGTAGAGCTGCCGTTCCGTGAATCTGATGCCGCCCGGGCCTGCAGCGCGCGCGGCAGCGCCGGTGATCGCGAGGTCGAGGAAACGGGCACCCGGCCCGCGGCCGGTACGGAGGTCCCGGGCCATGGAGGTCCCGATTCCGGGAGCCTGGAGGCGTCGCGGCGTCATGCGGAACTGGTGCCCTTCTTCTTGTACGTGCCGGTGCCGGGTGGGCGGGTGCCAGGTGCCCGCGAGGTCCTCGGGGTCCGCGGAGCCTGCGGCCAGGTGAGGAAGCCGTGGGTGAGGTCCTCGTGGAGGGTGGGCCGAGGGGCGGCCAGCGCCCGTTCCACCGCCCGGACGACGATCGATTCGAGAACGCGCGGCGGCACGGCGGCGAGCGGACTCCAGAAGCCCTCGCCGAGCCACTGCGCGTCGGCCTCGGGCAGACCTGCGACCGTGCGGAGCTGTTCCGCGTCGGCGAGCGGATCGTGCCGGGCGAGCCGCACGACGCCCTGTTTGCCCCTGGCCGCGGAGACGGGGAGGCCCGCGTCCACCACGACGCGGTCGGGCTGTACGCCACGGATGAGCGGCGCCAGCAGGACGCCCTGTGGATCGGCGTCGTGCAGGACGACCACCGGGAGCCCGCTGCGATACTGCGCGAGTGCGCTGAGCGCCGCCGCCAGAACGGTGGGGCGCCCCCCGGTTCCGTCGGCGTCGGCGACCTCCACGAGGTCGGCCTCCAGACGGGCGGGGATGCCGTTGGCCGTGAGGAAGAGGGCGACCACGCGGTCCGTGCAGAGGATCGCGGCCTTGGGCCGGGACACCGGAACGGACGCACCGGAACGGTTCGCCCCGCGCGGCCGGGGCACGGGGCGCGCGTCGTCGACGACGGCTTTCGGCAGGCCCCCGTACACCGCCGACCAGGAGTCGTTCATCAGGGCACGGAAGGTCCGTTCGGCAGGAATGATCTGCCCATGGGGCAACTGACCGGGGCGGTGCCGCATGGACGACGCGACGACGAGGGCGGTGCACGCGGCGGCGCCCGCGAGGAACGCGAGCAGTCCGCCGGTCAGGACGGCACACGCGACGAGGGCGGCGGCCACCGGCAGGGCCACGAGCCAGCGGATCTTCGCCGGCACACCCCGCGGATCCCGCCCGGCCCAGGCGTAGTTACGGCTGCGGGACAGGTACCAGAGCTGGGTGAGGGTGATCTTCAGGCGGCCGTGATCGGTGGCGCGTTCCGCGATGCCCCGGATGCGGATGTCGTGCATGCCCTTGCCGTGCACCGCGGGGTCGAACGCGAAGCGCTTCCCGCAGTGCGCGCAGATTCTGCCGCTGCGCTGTTTGCCCGTCAGCGAGGCGGCGCAGCGGGGGCAGATCACCGCTCACCCGCCTGGTCCTGGGCTGCCGAACCCGGCCAGGTCATGAACCCCACGGACGCGGCGCGACGCCGTTCCGGATCGCCGCTCCGCGTGACCTGTTCGGCGACCCGGGTGACGGCGGCGAGCAGCCGGGCGGGGGGCACGCCGACGAGCGGGAAGCACCAGCCCTTTCCCAGCCACTTCAGCTCCTCCTCGGTGAACTCGCCCAGCGCGGCGAGCCGTGCCATGGTCTCCTGGTCGGGCTTCTCCTGCTTGTCGCGGTAGGGCACGGCCTGCGCCAGACGACGGACGGTGCGCAGCGGCAACCCGGCGTCGATCACTGTGCGTTGCCCCAGACTCGCGCGGACGTGCCGGACGAGGAACTCCCCGTGCGCGTCGGCGTCGTGGAGCACGATCACCGGGCCCCGCGCGGGCAGGGCGTGGACCGCGTCGAGATCCTTGACGAGCGCGATCCCGTAACGGGAGGGCAGGCCGTCGACGATCAGGAACGCTCTGATGGAGCGGTCGGGGCACAGGAGTACGGCGCCGGGCTGAGCGCGGGAGGGCGCACGATTTCTGGCCTGAGAGAGAACGGGAGGGGCAGCGTCGACCACCCCGGGCGGCAGCCCGCCGTACACGTCCCGCCAGGGCGCGAGCGCCTCCGAACGGAATGCCGCACGGCTCATCACCGGGTAGCCCCGGCCCGCACCGGCGGCTCGTGCGAGGGCGAAGCCCGCGGAGACGAGCAGCAGGGTGCCCGAGGCGAGGAAGAGGTACGCGATCTCGGTGAAGAGGCCGAAGACGCCGACGACCAGGCCCGCGAAGAGCGAGGTACCCGCACACCCCGGCGCGAAGGTGCCCTCCTTGAGGCGCCTGCGTGAGAGCGCGTACCACAGCTGGTCCGGCACCACTGAGATCCTGCCCTCCTCCGTTACCTTGGCGACGATCCTGCGCACCCGTAGGTCGCTCAGGCCGAGGGAGTTGGTCTTGGGGTCGAGTGCATACGTGCGCCTGCAGTGGGAGCAGGTGTTGTTGGGGCGCTCCTTGCGGAGCAGGTTCTTCTCGCAGTGCGGACAGATCACCGGCGGACCTCCAGTGCGGTGGCCACACGGCGCAGTCGTGCGGCCAAGCGCTCGCGGACGGTGGTGGTGGCGATGCCGCGGTCCTGCTGATGGCGCTCGATGTCGCGCAGGGCGGCGGCGAGGGCGCGATAGTCGGTGGTGGCTGCGGCTACGGCCACATGGCCGGCCATCGGGGTGTCGCCCGCGGCGCGGCGCTCGGCCTCCCCGGCGGTGATCGCGTAGTCCTCGTGGTCGATCCCGTAACCGGTGTTGGCCGCGAGGATCGTCAGCGGATCGGTGCCCCGGTTCGCGAAGGAGTGGGGCATCATCTCCGGAATCCGTATCAACATCCCGGGAGTCAGCGGGACTTCGGTCACCAGGTCGCGGTCCGCGTCGTAGAGGCCGCACGCCGCGTGGCCGAGGCTGAGGACGAAGTGTTCACCGCCGTGGGCGTGCGGGGTGAAGGCGCTGCGCGGCTCCACGACACCGAGTTTGACCGTGGCGTTCGAGGGGCTCTCGGGGGAGGTCGCCGCGTTGCCCACCAGGTAGTGGGCGAACTGCCCGTCATCGATGAAGCGGAGAAACTCCCGCTCGGGCCCCAGCTCGCGCACGCCCTCGCGGTCGGCCAGCCCGATGCCTCCGTCCGGCCTCAGGTGGTACAGCTCCACAGCGGCGGGGAGCGTGCCCCATGCTCCGCTCGGCATGGCGTCGGATATGCCGTCATGCGGTATCCCGGACATCGCGCCTCCCCCGTCTTCCTGTGCGCGGCGCGCGCTTCGCAAGCGCATCGTATGGCCTTGATCCACAACAAGGAGGGCCTTTGGACCGGCTTGCGAGCAAAGCACGAGGGAACGGCGGGCGAACGCGCGTGGCAAGGAGTGGACGGATGACGGCGCAGTCCACGAGGTACACGCGCTGCAGCAGCGAGCTGCTGCAGCCACACGACCTGTGCCAATCCCGCCGCAGTCCGTGCGCATGCTCCGTACCCGCAACGAGCGCTGTGGCGTGACGACGGTCGGTCGGCTGTTGCGGACGCGGAGGTCCGGCACGCGGTGTACGGCAATCCGCCGGCCGACACGTACCCGAACATCGCCGCTGCCTGCCCCCTGCTCGCCGCCTACATGAGCGAGAGCGGCCATCCCCTCGCCCTGGACCTGATGCCGGACGCGATGGCGGCGCGGCTGCCCACCACAAGCGTTCCGGCGGACGGCTCCCGGGACCGTCGCGCCCGGGCCCGACGGCCGTGAGGATCAGCCCGTGGGCACGGGGGAGAAGCGGCCCACCGCGGCGAGGTCGGCGCTGATCCGCGCGGCGGTCTCCAGCAGAGGGGGGAGGAGCGTGGCCAGGCTCTCCTCGCCGCTGGCGCGGCCGGCGTGGAGCGCCACGTTGACCGCGGCCACCACATGGCCGCCGCCGTTCGTGACCGGCGCCGCGATCGAACGCAGCCCCTCTTCCAGTTCCTGTTCCACCCAGGCGTGGCCGCGCCGGGCGGTGGCCGCCACCGCGTCGGCGAGGGCCTCGGGCGTGGTCACCGTGCGGGGCGTCAGCGCCTCGGGTGTCACCCGGGCCAGCCGCGCCGCGCGCTCGCCGTCGGGGAGTGCCGCGAGGAGCACCCGGCCCATCGATGTGGCGTACGCGGGCAGCCGGGTGCCCACCGTGATGTCGATGTGCATGATCCGGGTGCTCGCGACCCGGGCGACGTAGCGGATGTCGTCGTCGTCGAGCACGGCCAGGGACGCGGACTCGTGGACCCTGCCGACCAGTTCGGCGAGGTGCGGGGTAGCGATCCCGGCGAGCGTCAGGCCCGAGAGTCGGGCGTAGCCGAGCTCCATGACCCGCGGCAGCACCCGGAAACCGTCCGCGTCCTCCCGTACGTACCCCAGGTGGCGCAGCGTGATGAGCGACCGGCGTGTGGTGGCACGGGGGAGCCCGGTGAGGCGGGCGAGGTCGGCCAGGCGGGCGGGGCCGTCGACCGAGCCGAAGGCGCACAGCACGTCGAGACCCCGGGCGAGCGATTGGAGGAAGCCGGCGCCGAGTTCTTCCTTGAGCGCGCTGCCCGAGTGGGGCGGGCGGACCGCCGCTGCGGTGGCCGGCGTTTCGGCGGCCGACGGTGCGCGCAGGGCAGCCTCCATGGCGGCGACGGCCGCGCGTACCGGGGGCAGGACCCGCGCCGTCAGGGACTCGATGCTGTGCCGGCTGGTGTGACTGACCACGCTGACGGCGCAGACCACCGCGCCCGCCGAGTCGCGGACGGGGAGGGCGACGGCGATCAGACCGGGCTCGATCAGCTGGCTGTCCATCGAGAAGCCGTCCTCGCGCGCCTGCCGTACCCGGTCGAGGAAGTCTGCCTCCACTGCTGAGGACGTGGGCTCCGCCCCGGCCGGGCGGGGCGGCAGCGCCGGGAAGTCGGTGTCCAGCGGGTCGCGCCGACGCCGCGCGCGCCACTGGTCGTGCTGTGCGTCGTCCCAGTCGGCGGCGAACACGGCGCCGGGCGCGCAGCGTTCGGCGGGCAGCAGATCGCCCACCCGGAACGAGATTGCCATGGCGCGGCGGCGGGCGGCCTGCGCGATGAAGCGGACCCCGTCGCCGTCCGGGACGGCCAACGACACCGACTCGTCGAGCTCGTCGGCGAGTGTGACGGCGTGTGGGCGGAGGGCTTCGAGGAGGGCGCAGTCGGCCAGATAGGCGTTGCCCAGCTCCGCCGAGCGCGGGGCCAGCAGCAGATCGCGGTCCTCGGTCCGCAGGAACCCGAGGCGGACGAGTGTGGTGGCGACCCGGTCGACCGTCGATCGGGCGAGCCCGGTGGTGCGGACGAGATCTCCGGGGCGATGGCGCGTCCCCGGTCCCGCGGCCACGGCGCGGAGCACGGCCAGTCCGCGCTCCAGCGGTCCGACCAGCTCGTCGGGCGCCATCGTGGCCTCGGGTGCCACCGTCGCCTCGGGCGCCGTCGTCACCTCGGTGAGCTGGGACATCGTCTGACCTCCTCGGAGCGTCGCGGGCTGATCACCGTGCGGAAACCGTACCCGCTGCCGTTGACACGGCCCGAAGCGTCGGTGGACACTCAGCCCGCATCAAGTATGAACGAAAGTTCACCAGGCGAACAACCTTACGGTAAATCCCGAGTGAAAGGGTCGTTGTATGGACAAAGTCGTAGCGACGGCTGCCGAAGCGGTGGCGGACATCGGAGAGGGGGCCTCGCTCGCCGTCGGAGGTTTTGGACTGAGTGGGGTACCGGACGTCCTGATCCGCGCCCTGCACGCACACGGCTCCGGCCGGCTGAGCGTCGTCTCCAACAACTGCGGCGTCGACGGCGGGGGCCTGGGCATCCTGCTCGCGGCCGGACGGATCAGCCGGGTCACCGGCTCCTACATCGGCGACAACAAGGAGTTCGCGCGCCGCTACCTGGGCGGCGAACTGGAGCTGGAACTCACCCCGCAGGGCACCCTGGCCGAGCGGCTGCGGGCCGGCGGCACCGGCATCCCCGCGTTCTTCACCCCGGCGGGCGTCGGCACCCAGGCCGTCGAGGGCGGACTGCCCTGGCGGTACGCGCCGGACGGCGGCGTGGCGGTCGCCTCCCCGCCCAAGGAGACACGCGAGTACGACGGCAGGGCGTACGTCCTCGAACACGGCATCACCACCGACTTCGCCCTGGTGCGCGCCGCCCGGGGCGACCGCCACGGCAACCTCGTCTTCGCCCGCGCGGCCCGCAACTTCAACCCGCTCGCCGCCATGGCCGGCCGGATCACCGTCGCCGAGGTCGAGGAGCTCGTGGAGCCCGGCGAACTGGACCCCGACCAGGTCCACCTCCCCGGCGTGTTCGTGCAGCGGGTGCTGGAACTGACCCCCGAACAGGCTGCCGACAAGGGCATCGAGCGAAGGACGGTACGCACCCGATGAGCTGGACCAGGGACGAGATGGCGGCTCGAGCCGCCCGGGAGCTCACCGACGGCTCGTACGTCAACCTCGGGATCGGACTGCCCACTCGCGTGCCGAGCTTCCTCCCCGAGGGCGTCGACGTCGTCCTCCACTCGGAGAACGGACTCCTCGGCGTCGGCCCGTACCCGTACGAGGACGAGGTCGACCCCGACCTGATCAACGCGGGGAAGGAGACGGTGACCGTCGTACCGGGCGCCGCCTTCTTCGACTCCGCGCTCTCCTTCGGCATGATCCGCGGTGGTCACATCGACACCGCGATCCTCGGCGCCATGCAGGTCTCCGCCCGCGGTGACCTCGCCAACTGGGCGATCCCCGGCAGGATGGTCAAGGGCATGGGTGGGGCGATGGACCTCGTCCACGGCGCCCGCCGGGTGATCGTTCTCATGGAGCACACTGCCAAGGACGGCACCCCCAAGATCGTCGACACCTGCAGGCTGCCGCTCACCGGCCGGAACTGCGTCCACCGCGTCATCACCGACCTGGCCGTCCTCGACATCACCGACGAGGGACTGCGACTCGTCGAGACCGCCCCCGGCGTGACCGCCGACGAGGTCCTGCAACGGACTGCCGCGCCCGTGAAGACGGGGAAGGCCCTGTGACCGGCAGCCCCGCGGGCGTCACGGCCGGAGGACATCGAGGAGGTCCTGCTGCACTGCGCCTTCAACCGCGTTGTGCCGGAGGACAATTCAGCCTTCGCCACGGCCCAGCCCGTCCTGGCCGAGGACGACGTTCCATCCTCCTTCCGTCGCCGCCGCGGCCCGGGCCGCGGCCACTTCCCGACGACGCCCTTCACCTCTGACCTCCCACGGAGACGCTCATGCCCCGCACCACCGTCGGCATCATCGGAGCCGGCCCCGCCGGACTCCTGCTCTCCCACCTGCTTCACCAGCAGGGCATCGACAACGTCGTCCTCGAACTGCGCAGCCGCGACTACGTCGAACGCCGGCAGCGCGCCGGCATCCTCGAACAGGACACCGTCGACGTGCTGCGCGAATCCGGGGCCGGCGAGCGGATGGACCGCCAGGGCCTGGAACACCACGGCATCGAACTGCGCTTCGACCGGCGCTCCCACCGCATCGACTTCCCGTCCCTCACCGGCGGCCGGTCGGTCATGGTCTATGCGCAGACCGAAGTGGTGAAGGACCTCATCGCCCGGCGCCAACAGGACGGCGGAACCGTCCTGTTCGAGGCGGAGGCGCTGTCCGTCGACGACATCGAGACCGACCGCCCGAGCATCCGCTACCGTCACGAAGGCGCCGAACACACCCTGGACTGCGAGATCGTCGTCGCCTGCGACGGCTTCCACGGCATCGGCCGCCGCTCAGTTCCGGACGACCGGCTGACCGTGACGGAACGGACGTACCCCTTCTCCTGGCTCGGCATCCTCGCCGACGTTCCGCCCTCGTGCGAGGAACTGATCTACGCCCACCACGAGCGCGGCTTCGCCCTGCACAGCATGCGCTCGCCCGAGGTAAGCCGGCTCTACCTCCAGGTCGCCCCGGACGACAGCACCGACAACTGGCCGGACGAGCGCATCTGGGACGAGCTGGAGACCCGCTTCGCCGTCGACGGCGACTGGACGCTACGGCGGGGTCCGATCACCGAGAAGAGCGTCACCCCGATGCGCAGCTTCGTCGCCGAGCCCATGCGCCACGGGCGCCTCTTCCTGGCCGGTGACGCGGCCCACATCGTCCCGCCCACCGGGGCCAAGGGTCTCAACCTCGCCGTCGCCGACGTCAACCTGCTCGCCCAGGCCCTGACCCGCTACCACGCCTACCGGGACGAGTCGCTGCTCGACGCCTATTCGGAGAACGCGCTGCGCCGCGTCTGGCGGGCCGAGCACTTCTCGTACACGATGACGACCCTGCTGCACAGTGACCCCGCCGACTCCGACTTCGACCGTGCGCTTCGCCTCTCGCACCTGCGCTATGTCGCCCGCTCCGAGGCCGCTTCGGCCTCCCTCGCGGAGAACTACGTGGGCTTCAAGGAGAACTGACGGTGCAACACCACAAGGGAGGGGTGGATCAGCCGGATCACGCGTAGGAGGAGAAGCGGTACACCGCCTGGGAGACACACGCCTGCTTGATCGAGCTGTCGATGACCCGACGTGACGCGCCCTGCTCACAGCTGACCGGCGAACCATGGGCACCCGCCACCATCCGGTGACAGGTGCCCATCCGCATGCGGTGGGCACGGCCCGTACGTGCACTCGGAGGGGCACGGGCAAGGCTCCATCTGCCGGCAAGGCAGTCAGCAGAGGCCGGGCCGCTTATACGACCGTCATGCGTCGATGACTCTCAGTGACCAGTGATGCCGGTATTGGTCGGGCGGTGCATTCGCCGCCGCCGCACAGGCGGAACGGGTGGCCGGCTGGGGCGCCGCGCAATCGAACCGCCGACCTGAAAGTCGAAGTGCATCATCGGGCGCCGTTCCCTGTCGGCGGGCGGCCGAACGGGTGCCTGGTAGCCGGTCGCCTGCTGCCAGACGACATGGATGGTACCGGCACACGAGGTTCGCGAGCCGGTAGGTAGGACAGGGCCATCATCGGGGATTGTCGGTCCGCTGGACATGTGCGCGGCGCGCCCCTGCCACACGCTGTAGGTATGACCAACGATGCCGGAGAGGCGTTCCGCCCCACCCCCGTCGTCGTCCTCGGTGTTGTGCCGGGCGATCCTCCGTACCGCATGGTGGAGGTCAACGGAGTGTTGGCCGGGCCTGCCCACGACATGGTGGATGTGATCAGGCTGGCGCGCCAAGCGGGCGTGTCGGAGATCGACTTCGACGATCCCGCGGTCGTGAGATGGGTCGGCGGAGGCAAGTACAAGTGGGTGCCCTGAGCGGGCGGGATTCCGAGGTCCTGGTCACGCTCCTGATGCAGGCGCATCCGGCCGAACCTAGACTGACGATCGCCCGAAATGCGCCGAAATTGGGAGAAATGAACTATGGCCAAGCGAGGGAACAAGCGACGCGCCCGCAAGAAGAAGAGGGCCAATCACGGCAAGCGCCCCAACGCCTGAGCTCACCGAGCACGCGACGGCGTGGGGCGACGGGTCGTTCGGAGCACACGCCCAAGACGGGTCCTCTGCCGGGCCAGTTCATACGGGTGGCAGCCCCCGCGATCGTCATCGGATTCTGGATCCGCACATACAACGCGGCCTCTGACGACGCTGATGCCGCTTCTCCAGGTCTTGCCTGCGTGGCGTGAGGGGCGGGGTCGGTTCCCGCCCCTCACCGATCCGGTCGACCTCCGGCTGGATCACTGCCTTGAGGTTCCGGGCACTGTCCTGGATCCCCGATCGTCGCTCAGCAGCTCGCAGGCTTCATGCAGGAGCACTCGAGGTCGGTGCGTCCGGACTGCTCATCCCTTGCAGCCGGCGCATCGGTCGTGGGCCGGTCGGACCGGGCCGTACGGTGCGGCTGCTCTGCGCCCTTGACGCTGTAGGCGGCGAGTGCCGCTCCGACCGCATCCTCGATGCTCTTGACCGAGCTCGCGACGTAGTTGTTGCTGACGAAGCTGAAGACGAGTTCCCGGCCGTCGGCGTCTGTCACATGGCCGGAGAGCCCCGACACGCCGGTCAGCGAGCCGGTCTTGCCGTGCAGGTTGCCCGCGGCCGCGGTCCCGCACATGCGGGAGCGCAGCGTCCCGCCGGTCATCCGGTCGGACACGCAGGCGATCGGCAGGGCGTCGTACCAGTCCTGGAACCACGGTTGCCGGCGTGTGGTGACCAGCAGCTCGGTGAACTGCTTGGTGGACACCATGTCCATCCTCGACGGGCCCGAGCCGTCCACCTGACGCAGGGCAGTAGGGTCCAGCCCAAGGGTACGCGGGTACTCGGCGCTCGCCGACAGCCCGGCCGACCAGGTGCCGCTGCCCTTGACCTCGCAACCGATGGTCTTGACCAGCACCTCGGCATGGTTGTTGTTGGACAGCTTCAGAAACGGCGTCAGCAGATCCTTCAGCGGCATCGACGGATGGAAGGCCGGCGTCGTGGCACCCTGCGGGACGGCCTTTCCCAGCACTGGCCCTGAATGACGAGTGGGTCGCACCGCGCCACCTTCGGCATGATCGCGGTTGGCCCGGACTTCTTCGTGTGTACGCCGAAGGAGTCCGCGCACCGGCTGGGCGTGCTCTCCCGTAAGGCGGCAGCATCCGCCGGACAGCTCCCACCTCGTACGTCATCGGGCGGACTTCGACCGGTGGCCGCCAGGCCCGCGGTCGGTTCCATGGATCGGGCTTCCTCGGGCGTGGCGGGGTGGGGCCGGGACGACCACGCCGGGAGAGGCACCGTCGCAGGGCCTGGGCCGTTCAGCGTCTGCGCACATGCGGTGCCGGTACCAGGCGGACGACGGTGTTGAGTACATGGTCGATCACGTCGTGCGAGGGCTTGTCCGTGAGGTTGGTGAGCATCCGGGCCAGGGTGTTGAGCAGAACCGGCGATCCCATGACGTACCGATTGAGGATCGGTTGGAAGCCCGAACGGCTGAAGACGATGTCGGCGGCCGCGTTGCCGAGACGGTAGTAGCGCCCCCAGCGGCGGTTCATCTCGACAGGGTAGCTGTGCAGCACTCGCTCCCGCCGGGGGCCCGGGGGAAGGGCGAGGGCGAGCGCGGCGCTCTCGGCTGCGACTTCGCCGGCTTCCATGGCCTGACCGATGCCCTCCCCGTTCCAGGGGCTGATCATGCCTCCGGAGTCGCCGACCAGGAGGAGACCCCGGGTGTAGAGGGGGTGACGGTTGAAACCCAGGGGCAGTGCCGCACTCCGGACAGGGCCCTCGGCGTTCTCCTCCTGCAGCCCCCAGGCGTGAGGAGTACGGGCCAGCCATTGGTCCAACGTGGTCCGCAGGTCCGCGATTCCGTGCCGCCGGTGGGGCAGCGCACCGAGCCCGACGTTGACGCGGCCGTCTCCCATGGGAAAGATCCAACCGTATCCCGGCAGGTAGTGATCGCTCCCCGGAAAGCGGAGATCGGCCCACAACTCCAGGTACTCCTCTTGGGACCGCTCCGGGCTGCGGTAGTAGCGGCGGGCGGCTGTCGCGATCTGCCTGCTCCTGTCCCGCTGCAGGCCCATGGCGAGGGCGAGGCGGGCGGAGGCGCCGTCGGCGGCGATGACGATCGGTGCATGGAAGACCACCGGCTCCTTCGCTCCGGCCGTGGCGGTGACGCCGGTGATTCGGCCGGCGCGGTCGGTCACGGGCTGAGTCACCTTCGCCCCGTTGCGCAACCGTGCTCCGGCAGCAACGGCATGGCGGGCCAGGATGTCGTCGAAGTCATGCCGGCTGCGCGAGAGGCCGAAGTCCGGGTAGCGCCCCAGGGCGGGCCAGTCGATGTGCACCTGATGCTCACCGGCCACCCATCGCATACCGCGTGAACGCGTCCAACCCGGAGCCTTGATGTCGATGCCCATCCGGATGAGTTGGTGCACCGCTCGCGGGGTCAAGCCGTCTCCGCACACCTTTTCCCGGGGAAAGTGGGCCTTCTCCAGAAGCAGGACATCAATGCCTGCCTTGGCGAGGTGGAAGGCTGCGGACGAGCCCGCAGGCCCCGCCCCCACCACGATCACATCGGCTTCTTCGTGCGAGTCGTGGACGGAGCGGTCGTCCGGCGGGGACTGCGCTGGCGTTGTTTCCCGCATAGGAAACCCCTTCCTGGGACAGCCGGTGGCCTACCGAGGACGGCAGCCCGGTACGTCATCATCGATCAGGACGAGCCGGTGCGGAACAGGGCCGGATGTCCGGCCACGCCCCGGCACGCCGGTTCACCTCGGCCGATCTCCTCAGCACACTCGCGATCTTCTTCGCCGTCCCGCCTCATCGGTGACTCCGGCACCGCCAAGTCGCCATCGACGCAGAGGACGGAGGGACGAGACCTTCGCGACGACGGCCCGCCACAACGTCAGGCGCGTACGGTTTCAGCACGGACGATGCAACCGGCCGCTTCGCCGGGCGCCGTTGCGGCCGTTGTGCGCGGGGCAGCGCTGTACCGACGGCGCACGTGTCGTGAGGTGGCGGCGGGTCAGGGCGAGCTGTCCGGGACGCCGCTCGGGGTCAGCTCGCGGGGCGCTGTGGTTCTTCCTCTTTGCGGATGGTCAGCTCGCCGTCGGCGACATCGATCCGGAGGCGGCTGTGGGGCTGCAGGCTGCCGTCGAGCAGCATGCGGGAGAGCCGGTTGTCGACCTCGCGCTGGATCGTACGGCGCAACGGGCGGGCGCCGTATTCGGGCTGGTAGCCGCGTTGGGCGAGCCATTCGACGGCGTCCAGAGTGACCTCGACGGCGACGTCCTGGGCGCGGAGCCGACGCCTGGAGTCGTCCAGCAGTATGTTGGTGATCTGCCGTAGCTGCTGGTCGGCGAGTTGGCGGAAGATCACGATCTCGTCGATGCGGTTGAGGAACTCCGGCCGGAAGTGTTCGCGCAGTGGGCGCATCACCCGCTCGCGGCGGGCCTGCTCGTCGGCGTCCGCGGAGCCGGCGCCGAAGCCCATCGCGCCGCCGCTCCCGGTGATGGCCTGCGAACCGAGGTTGCTCGTCATGACGATGACGGTGTTCTTGAAGTCGATGGTGCGGCCCTGGGAGTCGGTGAGCCGCCCGTCGTCGAGCACCTGCAGCAGGATGTTGAAGACGTCGGGGTGCGCCTTCTCGACCTCGTCCAGGAGCAGCAGCGAGTAGGGGTTCCTGCGTACCGCTTCGGTGAACTGTCCGGCCTCCTCGTGACCGACGTAGCCGGGGGGAGCGCCGACCAGGCGGCTCACGGTGTGCCGTTCCTGGTACTCGCTCATGTCGAGGCGGATCATCCGGTCCTCGCTCCCGAAGAGTGCCTCCGCGAGCGCGCGGGCGAGTTCGGTCTTGCCGACGCCGGTGGGGCCGAGGAAGAGGAAGCTTCCGATCGGGCGGCCGGGGTCGGACAGGCCGGCCCGCGAGCGCAGGACGGCGTCGGCGACGGCGGTCACCGCTTCGTCCTGGCCGATGACGCGCTGGTGCAGGTGTTGCTCCAGGTTCAGCAGCCGGTCCCGCTCCTCCTGGGTGAGGCTGCTGACGGGAATTCCGGTCTGGCGGGACACGATGTCGGCGATGTCTTCGACGGTGACCTCCGCGACATGGCTGCGCGGCTGCGGCGCGTGGTCTGCCTTGCCGATCCGCTGTTCGAGGTCGGCGAGCCGGTCACGCAGCTCGGTCGCCCGCTCGTACTGCTCGGCGGCGACGGCCTGGTCCTTGTCCCGTGTGAGTTGCTCGACTTCGCGTTCCAGGGCGCGGATGTCGGTGCCGCGGGTGGAGGCGCGCAGCCGCACCCGGGCGCCGGCCTGGTCCATGAGGTCGATCGCCTTGTCGGGCAGATAGCGGTCGGTGAGGTAGCGGTCGGACAGCTCGACAGCGGCGAGCAGCGCCTCGTCGGTGTAGCGGACCTGGTGATGGGCTTCGTAGCGGTCCTGGAGACCCCGCAGGATCTCGACGGCGTCCGCCGGGCTGGGCTCGGGCACCAGAACCGGCTGGAACCGGCGGGCAAGCGCGGCGTCCTTCTCGATGTAGCGACGGTACTCCTCGAGCGTGCTGGCCCCCACGACATGGAGTTCGCCGCGGGCGAGCGCGGGCTTGAGCATATTGCTCGCGTCCATCGGGCCGCCCTCGGAGCCGCCGCCCGCCCCGACGACGGTGTGCAGTTCGTCGATGAAGACGATCAGCTCGCCCGAGTGGGCGCGGATTTCGTCGATGAGGCCGGTGAGCCGTTCCTCGAAGTCCCCACGGAAGCGGGTACCGGCAACAACTCCTGAGAGGTCGAGCTGGACGACGCGCCGATCGTGCAGGATGTCCGGCACGTCGCCGTCCGCGATGCGCTGGGCCAGTCCCTCGACGATGGCGGTCTTGCCCACTCCGGCTTCGCCGATCATGACGGGATTGTTCTTGCCTCGGCGGGCGAGGACCTCAATGGTCTGCTCGATCTCCACGTCACGGCCGATGACCGGGTCAATACGGCCCTCCTGGGCCAGGTCGGTGAGGTCGCGGCCGAACTTGTCCAGATTGGGGGTGTTCCGTTCGCCGGGGCCGGTACGCTGGCCGGCGCTGCCGGGCACCGGCCCGAGGCCGTCCCGGGCACCGGTGGGCGGCGAGAAGTGCGCGGCGTTGAGCATCTGCCCCGCTGCGGAGTCGCGGTTGGCGGCGAGTGCCACCAGCACGTGTTCCGGGCCGATGTAGGAGGCGCCGGTGGAGCGCGCGATCTCATGGGCGTCGAGCAGAGCGCGCTTGACCGCCGGCGTGACGGCGATGAATTGGCTTCGCGGCCCTTCCCCGGCCTGCCGGTCGATCTCAGCGGCGAGCGCGTCGGGATCGGCGCCCGCTCGCGTGACCATGCGGCGAGTCGGCTCGGTGGTGAGCGCGGCCCGCAAGAGGTGCTCCGTGTCGAGGTCGGTACTCCCGTGCTGGGCGGCATAGGACGCTGCAACGGTGACGAGCTGCCGTGCGGGACCGCTCAACAGACGGCTGAAGTCGATGCGCCGAGGGTCGGGCGGCTCCCCACCCTGTCCGGTGCCGAGAAAGTGCGAGAGGAAGTCTCCGAGGGGGTCCGGACCGTGGTCCTCGGGACCCTGCTGGCCGTCGGTCATGGGTATCCGTCCCCGTGGCCCGGCCGGACCGGGTCACGCTGTCTCAGTGCACGTGCAGCTGTGTTGACGCGGTCCCGCATGTCCGGCGTGACCACAGACAGCCGCAACCCCACTTGCCCCAATTTAGACGATATGGGCGCTACGTGTCGGTAATCGGGGGCAAGGGGCAGTGGGGCCGAACGGTGTGCGCTGCGCATTCATCCGCTGTGCCCGGCGCGCGGGATGGCCGGTGTCTGCCGGGGTGACCTCGCAGGGTGTCCGGCCCGTACCGCAGCGCCCATCCGTAACGCCCGGGTGTCCATGGGCGGCAGGGGTGCAGAATCATTCCTAATAGCGCACATGTTCGAATGCGGGGTAAGCTGCAGGTATGGCACCGCACCAGCTCCAGGGGTCCCTGTTCGATCAGGGCGACGACGCGTTGCTGCGCCCGCTGGACGGGCTCCGCAGAACCGGGCTCGACGACGGCGCCTGGATCGACCTCCTGCCGGGCTGGCTGAGTGGCGCCGACGCCCTGTTCGAACAGCTGGCCGCGGACGTTCCCTGGAAGGCCGAGCGACGGCAGATGTACGAGCGGGTCGTGGACGTCCCGCGTCTGCTCGCCTTCTACCGTGCCGGCGAACCGCTGCCGCACCCCATCCTCGACGAGGCGCGGCAGGCGCTCTCCACGCACTACGCCGCCGAGCTCGGCGAACCCTTCACAACGGCCGGCCTGTGCCACTACCGCGACGGGCGCGACAGCGTGGCCTGGCACGGCGACCGCATCGGCAGGGGCGCACGCGAGGACACGATGGTCGCCATCCTGTCTGTGGGAGCGCCCCGCGACCTGCTGCTGCGTCCGTGCCGCGGCGGCGATGTCGTCCGGCGGTCGCTCGGACACGGCGACCTGATCGTGATGGGCGGTTCCTGTCAGCGGACCTGGGAGCACGCCATCCCCAAGACCGCTCGGGCCGTGGGAGGGCGCATCAGCATCCAGTTCCGGCCGCACGGGGTGCAGTGACCGCTTCCGACCAGTAGTCGTACGCTTCCCTCCCCTTGGTCACGGGGCGCGCGACTCGCTACGTCACACTGGTGCTCCCGTCACCGAACCAGCGAGGCGACCGATGGCTTTGCAGTTCAACGCCACCAACCCCGAACACCCCGCGTTCCTTCTCGAACTGCCCTGGCACCTACCGCTCGAAGAATGGGCGGAGAAGCATCTGGTGACGCTGCCGCGCGGCATCTCCCGTCACGTCGTGCGCTACGCACGAGCGGGGGACGACGTGGTGGCCGTCAAGGAGCTTGCCGAACGGCCGGCGGTACGCGAGTACGAGCTGTTGCGCACCCTGGCCAGGCTCGGGATACCCGCGGTGGACCCACTCGCGGTGGTAACCGGGCGCACCGACACCGACGGGGGGCCGCTGGAGCCGGTGCTGATTACTCGTCATCTCAACGGGTCCCTGCCCTACCGCTCGATGTTCGAGACGACCATGCGCCCGACCACCGTGCACCGGCTCATGGACGCACTCGCCGTACTGCTGGTCCGGCTGCACCTGGCGGGCTTCGCCTGGGGCGACTGCTCTCTGTCCAACACACTCTTCCGCCGGGACGCCGGCGCCTATGCCGCCTACCTTGTGGATGCGGAGACCGGCGAGGTACACAACCGACTCAGCACAGGGCAGCGTGAATACGACATCGATCTGGCCCGGGTGAACATCAGCGGAGAGATGCTCGACCTCGAGGCCGCGGGTGCGCTCCATCCCTCGGTGGATCCGATCGCTTTCGGCGCCGAGATCTGCCAGCGGTACCAGGAGCTGTGGAGTGAGCTGACTCGTACTTCGGTCTATCCGGCCGGCAAGTATCACTACATCGAACGTCGCATGCGTCGGCTCAACGACCTCGGCTTCGACGTCGCCGAGATGCAGATCGCCAACTCCCCGAACGGCGACACGATCACGTTCGTCCCCAAGGTGGTCGACGCCGGCCATCATCAACGCCAACTCCTGCGCCTCACCGGGCTCGACGCCGAGGAGAACCAGGCCCGACGACTCCTCAACGACCTTGAGAGCTGGATGGCGACACAGGAGGACTACGCGCCGGGCGACCCGCTCGGCGCCCGTGCGGAGGTGCTTGCCCACCGCTGGGTCCGCGAGGTGTTCAGGCCTACGGTACGTGCTGTTCCGCAGGAACTCCGGAGCTCGATGGACCCGGCCGAGCTCTATCACGAACTGTTGGAACACCGGTGGTACATGTCCGAGCGCGCACAGCTGGACATCGGCCTGGAGGCGGCTGTGGCGGACTACATCACCAGTGTTCTCCGTCGCCCCGAGACTCAAGTGCCGTCGGCGAGCGATTCCCCGTAAGCGGCGTGACCCCCGTCGACCGGGGAGAGGCACACACCTTCGCTCTCCCCGCCGCCATCGGCCACATTCCCTCGTGGGGTGGGAGAAGCAGTCTGCTGTGAAGAGGAGCGAGGGCGATTCGACGGCTGGATCGCCGACGTGGGAACGTCCTCCGGAACTCGGCCGTCGAGATCGACGCCGTCCAGGTCCATCGAGCGCAGGTCCGCGCCGCGGACGGTACGGGCCTGCTCGATCGCAGCCAACTCCATCGCAGGCAAGAACGGTGTTCGGCCGGCAGTTGACGCCCACCCCGCGCCGACGTACCTGTGGGGCGGATGCGGCCCCGGCGGTGCCGGGGCATGCCGGAACGCGGCCCGTTCCCACGAGGGCGTCGCCCTTCTGTCAGCCGCTCACCGCTGTCGTCCTGAAGAGGCCGCCGCAGATGAGGGGCTGGGTGGTGCGCAGGGTCAGGGCCTCTCGGGAACCGGGCGGGTAGACCCGGAGAAAGTCGGGCCGGTCCCAGCACTCCGAGCCTTTGATCCCGCGGTTGAGAGTGTGCAGGGTGACTTCGGCCGAGCCGCCGGCCCCGATGACGGTGGCCCGGCCGGCGGCGCCCTCGCGGTCGGCGGGTGCGCCGATCACGCTGCCGTCGCGCCTGATCAGGGAGACCCCGGGGAAGCCGGTCAGGGTGCAGGAGTCCGAGGACTTGTTCACCAGCGTGAGCCGGTAGTGGATCTGGCCCGCGCCCGCGTCGCCCTGCCTCAGGCTCATGGTCAGTTCCTCGGCCGTGCAGCGCCCCGGACCGCTGCCGGTGGCCGGGACGGACGTGGCAGCCGAGGCGCTCGAAGTGGCGGCCCTGGTGGGAGCGGGCTCGCCCGGGGCGATGGGCGCATCCGGGGCGGTGCTGCCGGGGGCGGACCTGCTCGATCCCGCGGGTTCGGCCGAGGGGGAGGCGCCGTCGTCGCAGCCGGTGGCGCCCACGGCGAGGGACGCGACCGCCACCGGGACGAGGGCGTACCGGCGGAGCCCGCGCCCCCTCCCGGCCGGTCCGCGCCCGCGCGGACGGAAGGATCGTGGGGACAATGGGGTGATGGTTCGCGGAGTGGAGTCCATGGTTCTCGCCTGCTCGCTTCCGCGCCCCCTGAATCATCCACTCCGGTGCGGGAGTACGACTCCGGACACCGGTCCGCCCCCGGCGGTAGCAGCCGGCGGTGGACGGCACGGGTGCGGACGTCTCGGCCACGCCGGCCGGTCCGGCTCCGCCCGCGCCCTTGCCCGCGACCACGGCCTGGCGTCCTGACCGCGCCGACGTGGACCCCGCCGTGAAGCTGCGCGCTGTACAGGTGGTGGAGGCGATCGGCGCGTGGCCCGCCGGGCAGGGTGCGGCGGCGAAGAGACGGGTGGTCGCGCTGGGGGCGGAGCCGTCGTTGGTGAACCGGGCGGGTCCGCTGCGGCTCGCTGCGGACGAGGCCGCGCTTCAGGTGATCGACGCTCAGCACGGCGGGATTCTGGCGGACTGGGCCAGTGTGCTGGTGGTGTGCCGGCAGTGGCAGTGGACCCCTGGGCATCTGGGCGGCACGACCGTCGACGTAGAACTGCTGGGGCTTTGCTTGGATGGGAGACTCTGGTGCGCAATTCTCGGCGGCTGCTTGACCGGTAGGTGATGATCGTTCCTGCGGTCGTTACGTGTCGTCCGGCCGTGGAGGGTGGGTTGTGATGTCGTTGCGGCCGATGGGGCTGCCGCCGGTCCCGGAGCAGACGGTTCGGGTCGCGCGGGCGGCGTTCCCGCAGGAGAGTTTGGCGATCCGGGTGCGGGACCGGCTCGGGGAGGTCTTCACCGATGAGCCGTTCGCTGAGGCGTTCGGGGTGCGTGGGGCGCCGGGCCTGTCGCCGGGGATGCTGTCGCTGGTCACGGTGTTGCAGTTCGCGGAGAATTTGACCGATCGGCAGGCCGCGGCGATGGCGATACGGGCCATCGACTGGAAGTACGCCCTCGGCCTGGAGCTGACGGACACCGGCTTCGACCACAGTGTGCTGCCCCGGTTCCGGGCCCGCCTGGTCGGCAACGGCATGGAACGTGTCGTCTTCGACCGGCTCCTTGAGCACTGCGTTGATGCCGGGCTGGTGGCCGCGGGAGGAAAGCAGCGCACCGATTCCACCCATGTGGTCAGCGCGGTACGGGACTTGAACCGGTTGGAACTGGCCGGGGAGAGCGTGCGGGCTGCGCTGGAGGCGCTGTCGGCCGCGGCACCGGACTGGCTGGCCCGGGCCGTGGACGTGCCGGAGTTCGCCCACCGCTACGGACCTCGGGTCGACAGCTGGAAACTGCCCGGCTCCAAGGTCAAGCGCGACCAGCTGTCCCAGGTCTACGGCCAGGACGCGTTGCGGCTGTGCCGGGCCGTCTGGTCGCCCGACGCGCCGGCCTGGCTGCGGGAGATCGGGGCCGTGGACATCATGCGCCAAGTCCTCGTGCAGACCTACACCGTCCGCACCAGCAGCCGGGGCAAGGAGGTGGTCAGCAAGCGGGAAGCCGACGAGGACGGTGTCCCGCCCGGCCATCTCCGCCTCGCCTCGCCCTACGACCCCGACGCCCGCTGGTCCGCCAAGGGCGACGACCTGTTCTGGCTCGGCTACAAGGTCCACCTCACCGAGAGCTGCGACAACACTCCCCCCGAAGCCGAAGCCGAAGCCCGGGGACTGCCGAAACTGATCACGGATGTGACCACCACCCTGTCGACGGTGCCGGACGTGAAGGCCACCGCGCCGATCCAGCAACAACTCGCCGACCGCGGCCTCCCGCCCGCCGAGCACTACCTGGACTCCGGCTACCCCTCCGCCGAACTGATCGAGGCCGCACGCAGCCGCGGAACCGTCATGGTCACTCCCGTCCTCCTCGACCGATCCGCCCAGGCCAAGAGCCACACCGGCTACGACAAGAGTGCCTTCCGGATCGACTGGAAAGCCCGCCAGGTCCGCTGCCCCCAGGGCAACACCAGCACCGGATGGCACCCGGTGCGACAACGCGAACGAGACGCCATCGTCGTCGAGTTCGCCAAGACGGACTGCCAGGCATGCCCCGTCCGACCCGAGTGCACCTCGGCCCGGCGCGGCAACCGCATGCTCACCCTCTACCCCGAGCACCTGCACACCGCCCTCGCCGCCGCCCGCACCGAACAGAAGACCAAGACCTGGAAGGACAAGTACGCCCTGCGGGCCGGAGTGGAAGGAACCATCAACCAGGCCCTCGACATCACCGGCATCCGCCGGGCCCGCTACCGCGGGCTGCCGAAAGTCCGCCTCCAGCACGCCTTCTCCGCCACCGCGATCAACGTCGTCCGCCTCGACGCCCACTGGACCGAGCATCCACTGGACCGCAGCCGCACCAGCAACCTCACCCGCCTCAGCTACCGACTCACAGCCTGACCACCCACCCGGAATTGCGCACCAGAGTCATGGGACTTCGCCTCCTTCCCGGCGTGGTGGCCAGCGTCGATGAGCGGTGCCTTTGCCGGGGCGCCGCCCGGTGGCACGCAGCGGCCGGGATCAGGTGAGGGGTTTGCCACCCTGCTGCAACCGCTCACACTCCGGCGTGACATGGGCGCCGGCCGACACCGCCCTGCGCGCCGAAGGCCCGCACGCTGCCGGCGCAGGGCGACACCCCGCTCGCCGTGGCCGCGCGGGGTGGTTGGCCACCTGTCCTGAGCCGTGAAGGTCCCACACCGCACAGGTCATAGCGACTGCCCAAGGGCGTTCGGCTGGTTCATGACGGGTGCTTGATGCCAGGTCAGGACTTCATGGTTCGGGGAAGTCCGCACAGTCGGTGAGACCCGGATAAAAGCGAGTGAGACCACAAAGCCCCGCTGGAATCCGCCATGCTCCGGCGGGGCTTCTGCGCGCGGCGGTCTATTGGACGTCGCTGTGGACCGTCCCGAACGGACTCGGAGTCTCGCCCCGGGGCGAGACGGGGATCTGCGCGCACTCGCGAATCCCGGCGGCTGACTTCCGCCATGTCACCCACGTGATCAACGATCCACCACAGACGATCGATCATGTGTACGGGTTCTTCACGGGCGAGCGTCATTGCGCCTTGCCTACGCGAAGGGTCACGTCAGCGGTAGGCGGGGGACAGAAAGATGGGTAGCAGCATGTATGGAATCGTCGATCATGGTCGACAAGGCTTGCTCCGAAAACGGCCCCCCGGCACGGGGGAGGTCGACGCTGTGCGGAAAGCACCGGTCGGGGCAAGGGGGAGACGGGGCGTGTCACTGTTCTGGCGGATGTTCCTGTCGAACGCCATTGTGCTCGTGATCGCGACCGGGCTGCTCATCGGTCCGTGGGTCACGGTGTCCAGCCCGGTCCTTGCGCACGAGGCGCTGGTGCTGTGCGGGGGTCTGATCGCGATGCTGGTGGCCAACGGGCTGCTGTTTCGCATCGGGCTCGCTCCTTTGAAGCGTCTGACCAAAGCGATGGCGGATGCGAATCTGCTGGAGCCCGGTCAGCGTGCCCGGGTCACGGGACGTGGCGAACTGGCGGAGCTGACGGAGTCGTTCAACGTCATGCTCGGTCGTCTGGAGAGCGAGCGGGCCGAGAGCAGTGGCCGGGTCCTGTCGGCGCAGGAATCCGAACGCCGACGGGTCGCCCGCGAGCTGCACGATGAGGTCGGGCAGACCCTGACGGCCGTCATCCTGCAGTTCAAGGGCATCGCCGACCGAGTACCGACGACTCTGCGCGAGGAGGTCGTCACCGCGCAGGAGACAGTACGGGGCAGTTTGGACGAAGTGCGGCGCATCGCCCGAAGGCTGCGACCGGGCGTGCTCGAGGACCTCGGCCTGCCCAGCGCCCTCAGGGCCCTCGTGACGGAATTCTCAGCGCCCGGCGTCACCACCAGCCACCGGGTAGACGGCTCCCTGACAGCGCTGGGAGCGGAGGCCGAGCTCGTGCTGTACCGCGTGGCCCAGGAGGCGATGACGAACGCGGCCCGCCACTCCGGAGCGAGCAGGATCGGTCTCGAACTGCGTACGGCAGGTGGACGGGCCGTGGAACTGACGGTCAGCGACAACGGAACGGGCTTCCGTCATGCGGCGAAGGGGGCCGGACTGCAGGGCATGCGCGAACGCGCCCTTCTCCTCGGCGCGGCCCTCACCCTCACCTCCCTCGATTCCGGCGGCACCACCGTACGGCTGCGAGTTCCGCTGCCGACGGAGGGAGCCACATGAACACCCCTGCACGCATCCTGCTGGCCGACGACCACGCCCTCGTACGGCGGGGCGTACGCCTCGTCCTCGAGTCGGAGCCGGACCTGACCGTGGTCGGCGAGGCCGATGACGGCGCCCACGCGATCGAGTTGGCCCGAGACATGGACGCCGATCTCGCCGTCCTCGACATCGCCATGCCACGCATGACGGGCCTGCAGGCAGCTCGTGCCCTGGCGAAGTCCCGGCCCGATCTCAGGATCCTGTTCCTGACCATGCACGACAGTGAGCAGTACTTCTTCGAAGCCCTCAAGGTGGGCGCCTGCGGATACGTTCTCAAGTCGGTGGCCGACCGCGACCTGGTGGACGCCTGTCGGGCGGCGATGCGAGATGAGCCGTTCCTCTACCCGGGCACAGAGACCACGCTGATTCGCCACTACCTGGACCTCGTCCGCCGCGGGGAGGCGCTGCCCCGCAGGCCCATCACCGAGCGCGAGGAGGAGATCCTCAAACTCGTCGCCGAGGGGCGCTCGTCGAAGGAGATCGCCCAACTCCTGGTGATCAGCGTCAAGACCGTCGACCGGCACCGCGCCAACCTGCTCCAGAAGCTGGGCATGCGCGACCGCGTCGAGCTCACCCGGTACGCCATCAGGACCGGCCTCATCGAGCCATAGCCGACGCCAGGTGCCGCCACCCCCAGACCTCGCCGGCCCAACCGTTGTCTTCCGACGGGTCGGCGTCGGTCCGGTGCCCCATGCACCGGATCCCGCACCACCATGCACTGATACCTGTACAAGGGGAAAACTTGAACAGCCAGATACCGGCGCAGCCACCGGGGCGTCGCAGACGGTCAAGACTCGACCAGTCCGGAGGTCTGCGCGGCACCGCGGTCGCCGTCGCCCTTCTGATGTCCGTCTCCACGATCTACGGGGCGGAAGCCGCCGTCGCAGCCCCGGCTGTCCAGGTGCAGCAGAAGCCAGCCGCCCAGCCGGTCACCGCCACGGCCGACGTCACCTCGGCGCGCGTAGCGGCCCGTCTGTCCGGACAGCGGGTGGAGGCGCTGTCGGAGCGGACCGAGACGTCGACCACTTGGGCCAACAAGGACGGCTCGCTGACCACCGAACTGTCAGCCGGTCCGGTGCGTTTCCGCGACCCGGCCACGGGCGACTGGCGCGATGTCGATGTCGCACTCGCCGCCCAGCAGGACGGCTCGATTGCCGCCAAGGCCCACCCGCAGGGCCTGACTCTGGCCGGCAAGACCGGCACGCCTGCACGGTCCATGCGAGCGGCTCAGGCCGCCCCTGCCACCGACCTGGTCACGCTCGGCCAGGAAGATGAGCAGATCACCCTCCAGTGGCGCGGCGGCCTGCCCGCGCCGCAGCTCGACGGTACCCGCGCGACCTACGTGAACGCGGTGCCCGGCGCCGACGTCGTGGTCGAGGCCACCCGTACGGGCTTCGAGCAGTTCGTCGAGGTCAAGGAGAGGCCGGCCGACGGCTTCTCCTACACCCTGCCGCTGCGAACCAAGGGACTGAGGGTCGAGCAGCAAACCGACGAAAGCGTGCTGTTCACCGACAAAAAATCCAAGAAGACCGCGGTCATGCCCGCCCCGGTGATGTGGGACGCGACGGTCGACCCGGTCTCCGGCGAGCACACCCGCCGGGTCAAGGTCGCCATGAAGGCCGTCAAGACCAAGGGCGGCGTGGACCTCATCATCACTCCGGACGCCGGTTTCCTCGCCGATCCGGCGACGAAGTACCCGGTGACGGTCGACCCGTCCACCTCCGCGCTGTCGAACGTCTTCGACACCTACGTCCAACAGGGCGAGACCGTCGACTGGTCCAGCGACGTCGAGCTGGACCTGGGCAACCCGGGCACCAAGAACGCCGACACCACGTACCGCACCGCACGTTCCTTCATCACCTGGAACACCGCCCCGATCGCCGACGCGCTGGTGATGGACGCGAAGTTGTCGCTGTGGAACTTCCACTCCGGTAACTACACCGGTTCATCGTGTCCCTTGCAGCCGTGGGAGGTGTGGTCCACCGGCGCCGCTTCGACGTCGTCGCGCTGGGCCGCGCCCAACCAGCCGGCGTGGATCGCGAAAAAGGCCACCTCCTCGGAGACACGGGGTAATGCCTCGTGCACCGCGCAGCCGGACGGCTGGATCAACGCCAATGTGACCACGATGGTGCAGGAATGGGCGTCGGCCAAGGCGGCCAAGTCGCACATGGGTCTGCGCGCCTCTGACGAGAACGTCACGGGGCAGTGGAAGCGGGTCAACTCCGCCAACGCCGCGTCGAACCCGCCGAAACTTGTGGTGACCTACAACTACCGGCCGCGCACGGGCACGAAGCAGGAGGCGGGTCCGCCGTTCTTCTCCTACGGCGGTGCCTACGTGGTCAACACGACCACGCCCACGCTGCGGGACACCTTCGTCGACCCCAATGGTGACAAGGTCAACGGCACATTCCAGATCTTCGACTCCGCGACCAACACCCAGGTCGGCAACGTCATCGTCTCCCCCTGGACGAACTCCGGACAGGTCGCCTCCGTGACCGTCCCGGCCGGGGTGCTGGCCAATGGTAAGTCGTACAAGTTCCGCACCAGCCCGTACGACGGCACCCACTACAACACGGGCTGGTCGGAGTGGAAGACCTTCACGGTCGACACCACCTCGCCCGTCGCGCCGACGGGAATGACCTCGACGGACTACCCGGCCACCGCCTGGGTCAAGGGCGCGGGCCAGGCCGGCACCTTCACCGTCACGCCGAACGGCACCGACCACAACTGGCTGGAGTGGTCACTCGATGGCGTGACCTGGACCAAGGTGGCCACCGGCGGCTCCACCGCCGCCAAGGCCATCAGTGTCACCCCGCCGAAGAATGGCACCCACACCCTCCAGGTACGGCAGGTCGACAAGGCCGACAACAAGTCCGAGCCCATCGAGTACACCTTCCACGCCGGCCCCGGCGGCTTTGTGCAGCCTGACGAGGGGGAGCGCACCGCGCGCCGCCTCCCGCTCGTCGCCGAGGCCGACGGCACGATGTACAACGCGGTCTCCTTCTCCTGGCGTCGCTCCGAGGCCGACCCCTGGGTGACCATCCCCGCCGGGCAGGTGACCTCAGGCGGCACACCACTGACCGCCTGGCCGGTGGGGATGACCGGAGGCAAGAACGCGGCCCTGGTGTGGAATGCCACCGACACCGTTGATCCCGACGGCACGGTCCAGATCAAGGCGGACTTCACCGGCCCCAACTCTGCGAAGGGCAGCACTCAGCCGCTGACCGTGGTCGTCGACCGCAACGCCTCCGGCGCCGCCACGCAGGAGATCGGCGCGGGTTCGGTCAATCTGCTGACCGGTGACTACACCCTCTCGGGCATCGACGCCTCCGGGGTCGGCCTCTCGGTCTCCCGCAGTGCCTCTTCGCGCACGCCGGACAGGGGGGCGACGCAGCAGGGCCAGGCACCGATCTTCGGCAAGGAGTGGGTCTCGGGCACCTCCGCTGAACTGACGGCATCCGCCTACTCTCACATCCGCCGCATTTCCGACACCGCCTTGGCCGTCGTCGACAACGAGGGCGAGGAGACCCACTTCACCGCCAACGCGGCGAAGACCGGCTGGATCCCGGAACCGGGCGCGGAGAGGATGACCCTCACCGGCAGCATCACCGGATCGTTCACTCTGACCGACACCGACGGCACGGTAACCCAGTTCACCAGGCCCGATCCGGCGGTCACCACCTGGCAGGTGTCCTCAACCCTCCTGGACGGTCTCACCAACTCCACCACCACCGTGGTCTCTGAGACGGTGACCGTGGACGGCAAGAAGCTGGCGCGCCCGAAGCGGGTGATCGCCCCCACGTCGGCCGTGAGCGCCGCCACGTGCACGGCGACGCCGTCCACCAAGGGTTGCCGGGCGCTGGAGTTCGTCTACGCCACCGCGACGACCGCGACCGGCTACACGACCGGTGCTGAATTCGGCGACTTCGCCGGGCAGACCAAGGAGATCCGGCTGTGGTCCACCGAGCCCGGAGCCGCAGCGGCCACGTCCAAGGCGGTTTCGACCTACCGCTACGACGCCGCCGGCAGGCTCCGCCAGCAGTGGAACCCCCACCTCCCCCAGAGCACCCAGGTCCAGTACTCCTACGACGCCTCGGGCCGAGTGACCTGGCTGGAATCGCAGTCGGAGCTGCCGTGGACGTTCACGTACGGCAAGGCCGGCAACGCCGCCACCGCCGGTGACGGCATGCTGCTCAAGGTGTCCCGCTCGGGTCTGAAGCAGGGCACGAGTGATGCCCAGGAAGGCAACGCGACGGCCTCGGTCGTCTACGACGTGCCGCTGACCGGCAGTACCGCCCCGTACAAGCAGGTCGCTGCCGATGTGAAGGCATGGGGTCAGCTGGATACCCCGACGGACGCGACCGCGGTCTTCCCCGCCGACGCCGTTCCCGCATCGAACTCTGGTAGTGCGCTGACCGCCGCCGACTACAAGCGGGCGAGCATCAGTTACCTGGGTGTGTCGGGTAGGGAGGTCAACAAGGCCACCCCGGGCGGGCACATCTCCACCACCGAGTACGACCGCTTCGGCAACACCGTCCGCGAACTGTCGGCCGCCAACCGGGCCGTTGCCCTCGGACTCACCGCCGACGACAAGGCCGCCCAGGCTGACCTCGGCATTGCCCAGCGCACTGCTGCTGAGCGTGCCGACCTGCTGGCCACCAAGACCGTCTACAACGACACCGGAACCCGGCAGCTGGAGGAGCTGGGTCCGCTGCGCCGGATCGACCTCACCGCCGACCTGAAGTCCGGCACCACCACCCTGGTTCCGGCCGGCACCTCGGTCACCGCGCGGACCTGGACGGTCAACGAGTACGACGCCGGACGGCCCACCGACGGCACGGCCGAGGTCAAGGACCAGATCACCAAGACCACGACCGGCGCGCAGGTGCGTGAGCACCCCACCGTCCTGGGCGAGGCCCGGACCACCCAGACCGTCTACGACTGGGCCAAGGGCCTGCCGACGAAGGCGATCAAGGACCCGGCGGGTCTCGCGATCACCGAGACCACCGAATACGACGACCAGGGCCGCGTCACCCGGCAGCTGCTGCCCGGCGCCACCGGCGCCGACGCCGCCACGCGGGTGACGACCTACTGGTCCGCCACCGGCACCGGCGCCTGCGCCGGGCGCCCGGAATGGGCCGACCAGGTCTGCTCCACTTCTCCTGGCGGCGCGATCACCGGCGGCGGCTCGAACCCGGCCCAGATGGCCACGACCACCACCGAGTACGACTGGTGGGGCAACGCGGCCAAGGCCATCGAGACGGTGGGCGGCGTCACCCGCACCACGACGACCACGTACGACAGCGCCGGCCGGCAGGCCAAGGTCACCGTCACCGGCGGCCTCGGTCAGGCCGTGCCGGAGTCCACGACCGAGTACGACTCCGTCACAGGCCGTGCGGTCAAGACGGTCTCGCCGACCGGCGGCACGATCACCCGGGCGTACGACAAGCTCGGCCGCCAGATCTCCTACACCGACGCCGACGGCGGTGTGACCACGACCGAGTACGACCTGCTTAACAGACCGGTCAAGGTCAGCGACAACGCGCCTTCGGCCGTCACGTACACCTACGACCACACCGTCGAGCCGCGCGGTCTGGCCACGAAGACCACCGACTCCGTCGCCGGTGTCTTCCAGGCCACCTACGACGCCGATGGTTCCGTCTCCAGCGAGAAGCTGCCGGGCGGGTACACCGTCAAGCAGACCGAGGACACCACCGGTGCGGCCACCGACCGCACCTACACGCGGGACAGTGACGCCACGGTCGTCTACTCGGACACCGTGACCGAGTCGATCCATGGCCAGGTCACCAGCCACGCCGGCTGGTCCGACCAGACCTACCGCTACGACGCCACCGGCCGTCTCACCACGGTCGAGGACACCACGGACACGGTCTGCACGCGCCGCGCCTACACCTTCGACGCGCGCAGCAACCGCAAGTCCCTCACGACTGCGGCCGGCGACCCTGGCCTCGACTGCCCCACCACAGGAGGCACCACCACCAACCACACCTACGACAGCGCCGACCGCATCGTCGACAGCGGGTACATCTACGACGCTTTCGGCCGCACACCCTCCCTGCCCGGCAGTACTGTCGGCTACTACGCCAACGACCTCGCCTACCAGCAGACCTCCGGCGGCAAGCGCCAGACCTGGCAGCTCGACGCTGCCCTGCGCTTCCGGTCCTGGAAGGTCGAGACCGGCAGCGGCAGCACCTGGACCCAGACCGCGTCCAAGCTCAACCACTACTCCGGTGACGGCGACAACCCCCGCTGGATCGTCGAGGACACCACCACCGGCGCCCTGACCCGCATTGTCGCCTCGGGGACCGGGGGCCCGGCCGCCACCACCAGCAAGACCGGCGACACCGTCCTCCAGTTCACCACCATCCACGGCGACATCGCCCTCCAACTCCCGCTGGACACCAGCAAGGCGCCCGTCGTGCTGGACTCCGACGAGTACGGCAACCCCCGTGCCGGCCAGGCCGCGACCCGCTACAGCTGGCTCGGCGCCAAGCAACGCTCCACCGAGACCCTCACCGGCCTCACACTGATGGGCGTTCGCCTCTACAACCCGGTCACCGGACGCTTCCTGTCCACCGACCCCGTCTACGGTGGTGGGGCCAACGCCTACGCCTACCCTGCCGACCCGATCAACAACTTTGACCTCGACGGCCGGAAGGTCCAGGCCAAGTACAACAAGAATTCCAGGAGTTGCTCGTTCTGGCAGGGCAAGTGCGTCATTAAGCTGAGCAGGGCACGCGCTTGGAAGGCCTCTTGGGACATCATCGGAGGAGCCACGGCGTGGGGTGTTTCCGCAGCTCTGTTCGGCGTGGCAAGCGCCGGTATCCTGTCAGCCGCAATGGCAATTCTCGCGGGCGTCGCCACCTGGGTAGCGGTCAACATTCAACGCGTTCACTCGTCCTTCCCGAATCGCGGCGTCAAGATCACGATCTACCTCTACGGGAGGATCTCCATTAGCCATCAATAGCTTGGCGTGACCATGCTGTTCCCGGCCGCGGGACGTACGCACCCCGGCCGGGAACAGCTATATGTGAAACCGAATCATCAGAGAATCTTCGCAGGCGATACAAGTGAAGCGACCCAAGGATTGATTTAGATGCCGGCACCTACGTTCATCTACATATTGCCCTGGCTCTTGGCGGCAATTCTGCTTATTGCGGCGGAGGTCCGCGACCGCGTGTCCCGCCAGGATCATCCGCAAGACCGCACCCGCAAGCCGCTCGAGATCCGATGGATCTCGGCGAGCATTTTTGTAGGCGGGTCCTTGATCGGATCAATTCTCGGCGGCTTGACCGGTTCCGAATTCCGCACGACATGGGTTGCGCTCTACACGGTCTCTTCTCTCGTCGTGTTCATGGCGCTCACGAGGCTCCTCGGGCGATCGCCAGGGGTGACAGTAAGCGCGATGCTGTCTGTCTGCGCTGCTCTTGCGTCCTTCCTCCTCGTGAGCAGCGTCGCGTGAATACGGCACGCGAGCCGCAGAGTACGTCGCCACCATGACGGCATCGCGCATTCGGCCACTTACTCCCCATCACTCAGCGCCGACGGGACCCAGGCGTCAGAACCGGATTCACACCCTGAACCACCCCGGCGATCGCCCTGTACCTCTCGCCGGAAGCCCCCACCCCTGCCCATGGCGCAAAAGCGGTTCGCGAACAAGGCCAAGCACCGTCGCCACGATCGCGGTGCCGAGGCCGGCGTGCGTCGCGGCGTAACGGAACCACCAGCAGATCGCCGCCCTCGCGGGCACCTCCCGGGAAACCACGACAAAGGTCCTGCGCGACTTCGCCGATCAGCACCTGGTCTGCCTCGCCCGCAGACGGATCACCGTCCTCGATCCCGAGCGGCTCACCGACCACGCGGCCTGACGTCGCCGTGTCCGTAGTCCGGCCTCGCGCTGAGAGCGGTGGGCGGCGGACGCACTCGTACGCCGGCTCCTCCCCTGGAGAGAAGCGACAGCGACGGGATCCGGCGGGAGACGCGATCGGGTACCTGCCGACGGGGGCGCCCGCTGCCCGGTCTGCCGCCACGTGTCCGGTGGCGGCTCCAGCCCCCGCCGGCCGGGCAGCCGTCGCGGTGTGTTATCCGCCCGAGGCCGCGTCCGCGATGTGGTGGCCGGCCTCGGCGAGGCTCTCCGAGACTGCTTCGGTGAACGAGGCGATCGCCTCGTTGTGCCGGCTCGGCACCCACACCACCGAGGTCAGCCACGCGAGCGTGCCCCTCTCCAGCGGCCGCCACACAAGCCCGTCGATCAGCGGTGTCGCCGGGGCCTCGTTGAGGTGGATGCCGCGCCCCGCGAGCACCAGCCCGTGCACGAAGTTGGGATTGCGCGCGTGCCTGATCGATCCGGGGAGGAAACCCTCGTCCCGGCAGATGGTGAGCATGTGGTCGTAGAGGCGCGGCGCCATCGCGCGCGGGAAGATGACCAGTGGTGCCCCGTCGAGATCTCTCAGCCGGACTGAGCCGCCGCCCGCCGCCGCGGCATGGTCCGCCCTCAATACGACGCCCAGTTCGCGCCGCGCCACAGGTCCCGATTCCAGGCCCACCGTGTCCGACGGGTGCCGTACCACCCCGGCATCCAGCTCTCCTTCGCGCAGCCGGGCCAGTTGTTCGTCGGTGGTGAGTTCATGGAGGTCGATCAGCACATCGGGCACCCGGTCGGCAAAACCGGCGGTGAGGGTCCGGAGCACTGTCGGGCCGGTGTCGGGCGGTACGCCGACACGCAGCACACCTGCCTCGCCGGGACGAATCCTGCGCATTGCCTCGCGCGCGGTGTCCACCCCTGCGAGTACCGGCCGCACATGCTCCAGGAGCAGCGCCCCGGCCTCGGTCAGCTGGACGCGGTGCCGCGTCCGGTCGAACAGCCGTATCCCGAGTTCGCGCTCCAGGTCGCGGATGCGCTGGGACAGCGGCGGCTGGGCCATGTGCAGACGTTCCGCCGCCCGGCCGAAATGCAGTTCCTCGGCAAGGACGGCGAAGTAGCGCAGGTGACGGAGCTCCATGAGCGGACCATATCGCTCCGATATCACCGCCAGTCCCAATTGGTGTTGGCCGGATCACATCCCTCCCTGTTTGCATGACTGCTCACGGGAAGCCGACTCGCGGACATCCGCCCGCAACTCCGGCTCCCCGGCGGCCTCGCCGCCTTCTTCCCCTGCCCATCGCGAGAAAGGCATGCCGTCATGCCCGAGAACAGCACCGTCGTCGTCACCCACCACCCGGTGACGGACACGGCCGCCGATGCCTACGTTGCCGAGGTCACTCTCAACCGTCCCGACAAGCTCAACGCCTGGACCGGCGGGATGCGGAGCCGACTTGTCGCGGCGCTCGACGCGCTGGGGGACGACGAGCGCTGTCGCGCGGTCGTTCTCACCGGCGCCGGGCGCGCGTTCTGCGCCGGTCAGGACCTCGCCGAGACCGCGGCGATCGACCCCGACGACCACGCGGCCGCCGAGGCATGGATCGACGACTTCGGCCGCCTCTTCCGCGCCGTACGCGGCTTGGACAAGCCGGTCGTCGCTGCTGTCAACGGTGTGGCAGCGGGCTCGGGTTTCCAGTTCGCCCTGCTCGCCGACTTCCGCATCGGCCACGCCGCCGTCCGGATGGGGCAGCCGGAGGTGCTGTCGGGCATCCCCAGTATCACCGGGATCTGGGCCATGCGGGGCATCCTCGGCCGGGCGAAGACCGCCGAGTTCGCGCTCGGCGGCCGCCTTGTCGACGGCACCGAGGCTGAGCGGCTCGGTCTCCTCACCCGCCTCGTCGCACAGGACGAGGTCAAGGCGGAAGCGCTGGCCGAGGCGGCTCGGCTCGCCGCACTCCCGCCCGGCGCGGTCGCCCTCACCAAGGGACGGCTCCGCGAACTGGACGACGCGGGCCTCGACGACGCGATCGAGGCGGCCAAGAAGGTGCATACCGCCGCCTATGCAACGGGTGAGCCCCAGCGCGAGATGGCCCGTTTCCTGGCCGGCCGCCGCCGCTGAGTCCGCCGTACCCGCGTCCCCGCTTCTCATCCGCAGGAGAGGAACCCCCATGACCACCAGCGTCACGCCGCATACCGGCGCGGCCTCCGACGGCGAGAACGCCTACCGCCGTCTCGTCGAAGAACACCGGTGGACCGTCCCCGACCGGTACAACATGGCCGCCGATGTCGCCGACCGTCATCCCGGCGACCGGCTCGCGCTCGTCTTCGAAGACCACACCGGTCACCGCGAAGAGGTCGTCTGGCAGCAGATCCAGGACCGCTCCCAGCAGGTCGCCGCCCATCTGCACGCGCTCGGCGTACGCAAGGGAGACCGGGTCGCCGTGCTGCTCCCGCAGCGCCCCGACACCCCGGCGACGTACCTCGGCGTCCTGCGCACCGGCGCCGTCCTGGTGACGATGTCGCTGCTGTGGGCCGACGAACCCATCCGCTACCGGCTGGCCGATTCCGGTGCCGCCGTTCTGGTCACCGAGACCTCCGCCGTCGACCGTGCCGCTGGTTTCGGCGGCACGGTCGTGAACGTCGACGACCCGGCGATCAGTGCACTGCCCCCGGTTTACATCACGGCCGACACGGCCCCGGACGACCCGGCGCTGATCTTCTACACCTCGGGCACCACAGGTGCCGCCAAGGGCATCGTGCATGCCCACCGGACCCTGCTGGGGCACAACGAATTCCGTCACTGCCACGATCTGCGACCGGGCGACGTGTTCTACGGAGCCGGGGACTGGGCCTGGTCCATGGCCAAGCTGTTGGGCCCCCTCCGCGCGGGCGCCGTGCACCTCGTGTACCGGCCGGCCAGCGGCTTCGACCCCGTCGGGCTGCTGGCCGCCATGTCCCGTAACAAGGTCACAACGGCCCTGGTCAACCCGACCTTCCTGCGTAAGATGATGCAGGATGTCCCGGATGCGGGCAGTCGTCACCCCCAGTCACTGCGGGTGGTGTGTTCTTCGAACGAGCCGCTCACCCCTGATCTCATCGAGTGGTTCCGTGCCCAGTTCGACGTCACCCTGCTGGACTACTACGGGTCCACCGAGTCCTACCCGCTGCTCGGGAACTTCCCCGGAGTACCGGTCAAGCCCGGCTCGATGGGCCGTCCGCTTCCCGGCTGGGACGTGGCGTTGATGGACGCCGACGGCCACGAGGCGCCGGTCGGGCAGCCGGGCGAGATCTGCCTGCGTGCACGATCCAACCCCCAGTTCCCGCTGGGCTACTGGAACCGTCCCGAAGCATCGGCCGAGTCGTTCGGCGGCACCTGGTACCACACGAAGGACCAGGCCGTCATGGACGAGGACGGGTACTTCTGGTTCCTCGGCCGAACCGACGACGTCATCAAGACGTCCGGCTACCGTGTGGGGCCGTACGAGGTGGAGGCCGTGCTGCGCGGTCACCCCGCGGTCGCCGACGCCGGAGTCGTCGGCGTCCCGGACCCGGTGCGCGGACAGGCCGTCAAGGCCTGGATCGAGCTCAGCTCCGGTTACGAACCGGACGAAGCCCTGGCGCGGGACATCACCCGCTTCGCCCGCGCCGCGCACTCGCATTTCGCCTATCCGCGCCTGATCGAGTTCGTCGGAGAACTTCCCCGCTCAGCCACGGGAAAGATCCAGCGAGCCGCTCTTCGCGCCCGTGACCTCAGCCCCGTCGGCCCCGACGCCGCGGCGCCACCCCGGAAGGACGGACGGACATGACGACCGACAGCGGTGCCCCGGTGTCTCCTCCCCTGCCTGCGACGTCTGCGGTCCCCGAGACCGCCAACACCCCGGGCGTGCGCCGCAAGGTGGCCACCGCGACGGCCATCGGCAACTTCGTGGAGTGGTTCGACTCGGGCGCGTACGCCATCATGTCCGCGACCATCGCCGGGCTCTTCTTCCCTCAGTACGACAAGACCGCGGCCCTCCTCGCCACCTGGGCCGTCTTCGCCGGCGGCTTCATCGCCCGCCCCCTCGGCGCAGCGTTCTTCGGCCGCTACGGCGACCGCATCGGACGCAACCGCATGCTCGCGCTGAGTGTGCTGTGCATGAGCGGTTCGACCCTGCTCATCGGTCTGCTGCCCAGCTACGCGACGCTTGGCATCGCGGCCCCCGTGCTGCTCTTCCTGCTGAGGGCCATGCAGGGCTTCTCCACGGGCGGCGAGTACACCGGGGCCTCGGCGTTCATCATGGAGTACGCCCCCGAGGGCCGCCGGGCACGCTATGCCAGCGTGGTGCCTCTCACCGTCGGATTCGCCTCCGTCGCCGGTGCGTTGACCGGCCTGCTGATCACCTCGTCGCTCGACGAGGCGGCGTTGAACAGCTGGGGCTGGCGCATTCCGTTCCTGCTCGCCGGGCCGCTCGGTCTCATAGGCCTGTACCTTCGCAGTCGTATTCAGGACACCCCGGTCTTCCGGGCCCTGGAGAAGGGCGACGTGGTGCAGGAGGCGCCGCTGCGCGAGGCGTGGCGGGTTTGCCGCCGCCAGGTACTGACCCTGTTCGGCTACAGCATCACCAACGCCGTCGGGTACTACCTGATGAGCAGCTACATGATCGCCTACATGTCCGAAGAGGTCGGGTACACCAAGTCGGAGGCCATGCTCACCAGCATGGTGGCCATGCTCGCGTACAGCCTGGCCTGCCCGGTGATGGCCGCGGCCAGTGACCGGTTCGGCCGCAAACCGATGCTGCTCGTCGCGTGCGGCGGATTCACCGTGGCCACCCTGCCCGCTTTCTGGCTGATCGGTAAGGGGCTGACGGGCGCGATCGCGGGCACGATGGTGCTTGCCGTACTGGTCGCGGTGATCGGCACCTCCAATGTGCCAGCGATGGTCGAGATGTTCCCCGGCCAGCTGCGGGCGAGTGGTTCGGCCATCGGCTACACCGCCGCGTACGTTCTCTTCGGCGGCACCGCCCCCTTCGTCGCGACCGGTCTGGTCTCCCTGGGCGGAACTCCCCTGGCCCCCGGCTTCTACCTGATGGGGCTGGCGCTGGTGTCCGTTCTGGTGGTGCTCTTCTCCTTCCGGGAGACGCTGCGCCTGCCGCTGACACGCACCACCGTGTACGAGGAGTAGCGCCGTCCCGACGAGCGGCGGTGGCCGGCCCGGAGCTCCGGGCCGGCCACCGCAGTGTGTTCCTCGTCTTCGCCGTACGCGGTGATCTCGTGATCGGCGTGGAGCGTTCCTGTTTCGAAGTCGGCCGGCTGAAGGCCAAGGGGAGGGCCGGACAGTCCGGCCCTCCCCTCCCGTGTGTACCGGGAGTTACTCGGTGACCTCGTGGTCGTGGCCCTCGTGCAGGCCACCGCCGCTGCCCGCCGAACCCTTGGTGTTCTGCGGCGCCACCGGCTTGCTCAGAAGGTTGGTGTCCCAGGCGTACTGGCCCACCGCGTTGGCGATGACGTCGACGTTGACGTCGAACGCCTTCATGTTGATGTTTTTCAGGGTGTCGCAAGCGGCGTGGTAGCAGGCGTCGTACGCGACACCGGCCTTACCGCCGTACACCTTTGCCTGCTCGGCCGTCTTGATGCCCTCGGCGCCGGTGAAGGTGCCGCCCGAAGGGATGCCCACCTCGATGAACGGCCCGTAGTCCGACCGGCCGGTGAAGTCGGTGCCCTCGTGCGGGGTGCCCCGGCTGTCCAGGTAGTCGGTGATCTGCCGCTCCAGCTGCGCCGAGCCCTCCGGGCCGGGGCCGGCACCGACCTGGTCGGAGTCGTCGCCGTCGTAGACGAACTGGGCGTAGTTCGGCGAGGCGATCATGTCGAAGTTCAGGTACAGCTTGACCTTCGCAAGGTCTGCCGCCGAGAGGCTGTTGACGTACGCCTCCGAGCCCAGCAGGCCGAACTCCTCAGCCGACCACCAGGCGAAGCGCACCTTGTTCTTGACGTTCTGGTGGGCAAGGTTCAGGGCCACGTCGAGGATGCCGGCGGATCCGGAGCCGTTGTCATTGATGCCCGGGCCGGCCGCCACCGAGTCCAGGTGGGCGCCGAACATCACCACGTTGTCGGCGTCGCCGCCCTTGGTCTCGGCGATCACGTTGTAGGTGTGCCGGGTCTCCGCGAAGGTGCGGATCTCCAGGTTGACGGTCACTGCGCCGGCGGCGGCCTTGGCTGCGAGCGCCTCGCCGTCCGCCTGCGTGACGCCGCCGGCCGGGATCTTGGCGACGGACGGATCTCCCAGGGTGCCGTTGAGCGCGCCCTCGGTGTTGTTGTAGATGATCGCGCCGACCGCGCCCGCACCGGCGGCGGTCTCCTGCTTCTGCGCAAAGGTGCAGCCGCCGCGCTTGATCAGCGCGATCTTGCCCGTGAACGTCCCGGGGGTGTAGTCCTCCGGCTCGCAGCCGGTGGTGGCGTTGACCGGCACCACCGCGACCGGGGCGGTGATGCCGCCGACCGGGCTGCTGGCGGAGTACGTCATGGCGATCAACGGAACGTCCTGCTGCTGCGGCGACACCACCCGCAGGCTCTGCGCCAGCGTCTCGGTGAACGGGTAGTCGAACTCGTTCCGGGTCACCGAGTACCCGGCCTTCCTCAGCAGGCCTTCGACGTACTCGGCCGACTGCCGGTGCCCCTCCGACCCGGCCACCCGGGTGTTCCCGTTCTTGTCAGCGATCCGCTGGAACTGCTTCAGATGCTCGTAGGCATCCTCGGCGTTGCTCTTCTTGACGAGCTTCTTTGCGAGCTTGGCAGCCTCCTTGGCAGGGTCGCTGTGGGCGGAGGCGGTGCCCGATCCGATCAGCAGCAGCGGCGCTATGAGCCCTGCGACGGATACGGCGGCTACCGTGGTGCGGCGGTTCCGAGCGTTCAAAGCGCTTCCTTCCGGCGGTCCATGAGACATGGGCGTAATGGCCGAAAACCGGCCGAACGACGTACGGCGGTACTCCGGGGCAGGCAGGGACGGCCGGATCGCTCCGCCCCCTGTCACCGGCAAGAAGAAAGGTATCTGCTCAGTAAACGCTTGGTAATGGGTTGACAGGAATCTTCCGCGCCGACGCCACCCGTGCGCGGGTGCCGAGCGCACCGATCGGATTCTGAACCAACCGAAGTTGACTGGAAGTCACCGGTGCTGACTAGCGCCGTGACCGGCCATGTTTGCCCCGGAGGGAGCGTCGTCCGGTGCGCGATCGCAAGGCGGCCTGAAGTCCTTGGATGGGGTCTCCCCTGCTCGAACGGAGTTGAGAGCTTGGGGAAGATCTACCAGGGCTTTTGGCCGATGCGGAAGGGGGTCCCCCTGGCCCTTAAGGTCTTGGGGGAGGGCGTGTTGGGCGGCGCGACGGGGTAAGGCTTGCCGGGGGCACTGGAGTCCAGGGCGTGTCGAAGGTGGATGTCGGCCGCTTTCCGGAGCGACTGGGTGTCGCGGCTCCCGACGCGCCGTCAGCGGCGGGCTGCGGGCGCCGCACACGTCAGCGGGGAACCGCAGATAGGCGCTGTGAACCCGCTCCGACCAGCCCCCGCACCCAGCATGGTCGGCCCCGGCTATCGTGCACTGGGCCTCGATCCGTATCGCCTCATTGCTCACGCCGACCGACAGCGCCGCGATGTCCCGGGCCGACGAGAACAGCAGCTCTTCCAACCGGAGCACCTCTCGCATTGCACCTGCCGCTGCGGAACGGGCAGGCCAAGGCGTTGCTAATACCGGGTGCGCTCAAACGGGCGATGCTGGGACACTCCCAGCATGCCGAAGGTTGAAGCCTCGCCCGCAGTGTCCATCGAGTACGAGACTTTCGGTGATCCCTCTGATCCGGCTGTCCTGCTCGTGATGGGCTTCAGTGCCCAGATGATCGCCTGGCACAAGAACTTCTGTCATGCACTCGCAGAACGTGGACGCTACGTGATCCGGTACGACAACCGCGACTGCGGGCTGTCCACCAAGCTCGACGATCACCCCGTCGGCATGGGCCGGTTCATCAACGCTGTGAGCTCGGGAGATATCTCGTCCGCCCTCTCGATGGTGCCCTACACACTGCAGGACATGGCCGACGACGGCCTCGGGTTGCTCACCGCGCTCGGAATTGAACGAGCTCACGTGGTCGGATCCTCGATGGGCGGCATGATCGCCCAGACGATGGCTATCAGCCGGCCGGCGCGAGTGCTGACCCTGACGTCGATGATGTCCTCGACCGGCGAGCCCGACTATGGCCAGCCCAGCGCCGAGGCCCAAGCAGTGCTCTTCACCCCGAAGCCGCCAGATCGCGAGGGGTACATCGCAGCGGCGGAAAGCGAACTGGTGTGGTCTTCCAAGCGTTATGGCAACCCCGCACTCCTTCGTGAGCTGGCTGCCGAAAGTTACGACCGCGCTTACTACCCAGCCGGAGTCGGGCGGCAACTCGGAGCAATGATCCTCGGTGGCTCACGCGCTGACGCACTCCGCAGGCTTCGAGTACCGACCTTGGTGATTCATGGTCTGGATGACACGCTGATCGACCCCAGTGGCGGGAAGCGCACCGCCGACCTGGTGCCCGGAGCGAGGCTCTTGCTGCTTCCAGGAATGGGACACGACCGCCCCCGCGAACTCTGGCGCGAGATCATCGACGCCTTGGACGCGCACACCCGCTGAGTGCTCGCTCTCGTAGGCCGAGGCTGCGTCGTCACGCGGTGATGTCAGCGTCGGCGCCGACGGTGGATTCTTTCCAGGACCTTGCGGTAGCCCGGCCGGTTACCGTTCGGCTTGAGGCAGCCGGGGCTGGCGAAGGTCTGGCTGCGTTCGCTTTCCTCGGCGAGGGACCAGTGCTCATCCAACCGCGTGCGCGATACGTTCGCGAAGATCGATAGCAGTAGCACTCCGGTGTATGGCAGTGCTTCGTCGTGCAACTCAGTGAGATGGTCTCCGACCCTGGGTGAATTGATCGTTCCGAACAGGTCAAGGGCATGGATCGTCTCCTGGCGGGCGCCTTCGAGTTCTCCGACTGTTCAGATGGGTTCGGTGGGCTTGATCCGCTTTGACGGACATCTGAGATCAGGGGTTCTGCCCCGGAAGGATGTCCATCATGGAGAGCATGGGGAAGAAGAAGCCTCGGCCTCGCCGTTCGTGGCGCACCGCTCCGGATCCGCAGTCAGCCACTGCCAGGCCTCGACCGGCTCCGCGTGCTGTGCCTTTGCCTGCCGCCACAATTCCAGGAGCGGGCCGCGCACATACGGGTGGCGGATTCGGGTGGGCGAGTAGGTGTACCAGGAGAACGACGCGCCGGGCAGCCCCGCGGCTCGTACTCCGGGGGGTCGGGCCCGGCCGAAGGGTTGTGAGCTGCTGTCGGTTTGCTGAGTCGAAGTGAGTGGTGGTGAGCAGGAGTGAGTCCTGGCGGTGCATTCGCGGGGGTGGGAACGGGGGTTCTGGGGCCGAATGGGTGACCTTGGTGGCTGCTGCTCGTTGGGTCTGGTGGCAGGTGTCCGGCCGGGGAGGGGGTGATGTGGTGGGTGGTCTGCGGAAGTTGGCCGTGTCCTTCGTGGTGCCCGGGCCTTGCGGGGTGGCGGTCCGGGATCGTCTGGGGCACCTGACCGTCGAGGACGAGAGGGTGCTGCGTGCTGTCGGTGCGCATCAAGGCGCGCTGGCTTCCGGTGATCTCAAGGCCCGCTGTGCGGATGGTCTGGAGCACGGTGCGGAGACCTGGGCGGCGCGTAAGCGGGAGCTGACCGGGGTGTCGTCGTCGCGGATCGCGGGGGCGATCACGAAGGCCACGCACGGTCAGTGGGCGCTCGCGCGCCGTTGCCAGGCGGCGCACATCCAGAAGCTGGCGGCCGGGATCAGGACGTTGCGGCACCGCCTGTCCCTCCCGCTCGGGGAGCCCGGAACGAGGCGGGCCGCGGGCGGCTACCGTTCCAAGGGCGAGTGGTTCCGCAAGTCCCGCCGCCTTGCGATGCTGGAAGCGCGGCACACGGCGGCTGTCGCCGACTGGGAGGCCGGGCGGGTCCGGGTCGTACGGGGCGGTAAGCGTCTCCTCAACACCCGCCACCACCTCACCGAGGCCCAGCTCACCGAAGGCCAATGGCGGCAACGGTGGGAGGCGGGACGCTGGTTCATCGCTGCTGATGGTGAGTCGGGGAAGCGGTTCGGGAACGAGACGATCCGCGTCACCGACACTGGTGAGGTCAGCATCACTGCCCGAGGTTGTCAATTCCTTTGTGTAAGTCGTGGTGTGGGTTTGCTGGTCGGGATGCCGTTGGTGGTTACTTTTGGTGATCTTGTGGGGTCAGAGGGGGAGGCGGTCGGGGAAGGCGAGCATGAAGTGGTTCATGGCGCGTTTCCAGCCGAGGGTGCCGGTGCCACGGGTGCGGCCTTGCGGGATGGGGCCGTCGCCGTCGATGTGGCGGCCTCCGATGCGGCGGATGCCGAGGTAGAGGAGCTTGATAGCGGCCTCGTCGCTGGGGAAGTGGCCGCGGTTCTTGGTGATTTTCCTCAGCTGGTAGTTCAGGGACTCGATCGCGTTGGTGGTGTAGATCACCCGGCGTATCTCGCGGTCGAAGGCGAGGAAGGGGATGAACTCCTCCCACGCGCGTTCCCAACTGGCTATCAGACCAGGGTAGTTCTTGCCATACTCGTCCCGGAGCTGGTCCAGGGCGCTCAACGCCTCGGACTCGATGGCCGCACCGTAGATCGGCTTGAGGGCGGCGGCGACCTTCTTGCGGTCGGTGTAGGTGACGTATTTCATCGACGAGCGGATCAGATGGGTCACGCAGGTCTGGATGATGGCCTTGTCCCAGACCGTGCTGATGGCCTCCGGCAGCCCCGTCAGACCGTCACAGCACACGATCAGGGCGTCTTTGAGGCCCCGGTTCTTCAGCTGGGTGAGCACGTTCAGCCAGAACTTCGCGCCCTCGTTGTCCTGCAGCCAGATCCCCAGAACGTTCTTGATGCCGTCGACATCGACCCCGATCACGAGGTGAGCGGCCTTGCTGGTGACCATGCCGCCGTCACGGACCTTCACCCGCAACGCGTCGATGTAGAGGATCGGGTAGACCTGGCGGTTTCTAGCGGTGATTGCGAATCACGGAAATTGTGATGCTATGCCCCAGTCTTGCATGACCTCGGACGGAGTACGGTCTCCCAGGACCATTCGGGGGCGGTCGTTGAGCTGACGGGCCACGGCCGTCAGGTTGCGCAGGGAGTGGACCGTAACGGCGTGGTGTACGACAGCGGTTTCGGCTGGTCGGGAACGTGAGGAGAGCCGTACGGGTTGGGATGGTTGTGAAGCGATCCTTGGCCCGTACGGCTCTCTCGCATCGTATCTGCACGGGCATCTCGAGGCGTCGACTCGGGGCGCTCATCGCCGAGTTGGCCAGCCCGTGGATGGCGCGGGAAGAGTCCCGGCTGGGCGAACGCCGAGGCCATGAGCGTCTGCGCGCCGAAGGTGGCGGACCCAGCCATCAACTGGTCTTCACCGACCGGGTGATCGCGACCCTGGTGATCCTGCGGTTCCAGCTTCCGCACGCCGCCCTCGCCGTCTTCTACGGCGTGGACCGCTCCACCGTCACGCGGGCCGTCCATGAGATCCGTCCGCTCCTGGCGGCGCGGGGCTTCGCGGTCCCCGGCGAGGCGGGACTGCGTCTGCACACGCTGGCCGATGTCTTCGCCTACGCCACCGCGAAGGGTGTTGAGCTGCGCCTGGACGGCACCGAGGTTCGGGTCCGGCGTCCGAAGGCGCGCCGCCCCGGCCGGCGTGCGTTCGTGTCCGGCAAGATGCGGCAGAACACCAAGAAGGCCACCGTCATCACCGACGGACAGGGCCGCACTCTGTGGACCGGCGCGGTCCGGCCGGGCCGTATGCATGATCAGACGGCGGTCAAGACCGAGGGGATCGAGGCCCTCTTCGAGCAGTACCCGCAGGTCAAGGCCAAGGTGGATGCCGGATACCGGGGCCTGGCCAAACGGTTTCCCGGCCAGGTCCAGGCGCCGCCGAAGAAGCCCGCCAAGGACGCGTCGGCCGCGGAGGTGACCGTCTGGGAGGAGGCCCGCAAGAAGCAATCCTCGGAGCGGATATGCGTCGAGCACGCCAACGCCGAGCACAAGCAGTGGAGGCCCCTCCAGCGGTACCTCGGCCGCCGTGAGTACTACACCGAGACCCATCTGGCCATCGCCGGCCTCGTCTCCGACCGCACCGCAGAGCGGTAATCACCCATCAGCCAACCCGCCAGGCCAACACGCCCCAACCTCAGTCGCGCACGACACCGTAAGGTCGGTGCCCTTAGGGAAGTACTGCCGCAGCAGCCCGTTGATGTTCTCGTTGGTGCCGCGCTGCCAGGGAGAATGAGGATCGCAGAAATAGATCCGGAAGCCGGACAGGGCCTCTATCTCTTCATGGAGGACGAGCTCGCGCCCCTGGTCCCAGGTCAGGGTCCGCCGCAACGCTGGTGGCAGATCGGCGGTCTGCGAGACCAGGGCGTCGCGCATCGGCTGGGCCTTCCAGCCGTGCGGCAGGTGGATCAGGCGAACGAAGCGGGTCGTGCGGTCGACGAGGGTGCCTATAGCGGACCGCTGAGCGCGTCCGATGATGAGGTCTCCCTCCCAATCGCCGGGCGTTTCACGATCGTTGACCGTGGCGGGTCGGTCATGGACGAGCGTCATGTTCTTGATCTTGTTGGGTGAGACGACGCCACGGCGTTGCCGCTTGCGGCGGGTGCGTCCGGTGCGCAGTCGGCCCTCACGCTTGCCCAGAAGGCCAGCGAACAGGCCACGGTAGATCGTCTCCGGACAGGCCCGCATGCGAGGGTTGTTCGGGTGCTCGCGTGCGAGGTGTCGAGCAATCTGCTGCGGGGACCACTTCTCGTCGAGCTTCTCGCGCACTGCCGCGCGCAGGGGTCCGTGGTCGCGGAGTTTCTCTTCTTTGGGGCGTTGGCGACGCAGGAGCGCCTGGTTGTGTGCCCACCAGGGTTCGTACTCCCCGTTCTCCTTCCGGCCGCGTCCGATCTCCCGGTAGACCGTCGAAACGCTCTTGCCGATCTCGGCGGCGATGACGACCGGGCTCCGCCCGGCGCGCAGGCCGTCGGCGATGGCGATCCGGTCGTCCTGGGTCAGGAAGCGTGGCGAGATGGGAGGGTCAGGAATAATCATGCTTCCAGCATCGATGAACCAGTTGGACCCGCAGCTCACCGATACGCCCACTTGGCGGGCGGCCGCTGCCCCCTTCAGGCCCTTGCGCCGCAGCTCGAAGTACCGCCGTCTGGCCGACGACGGCATGCGATTGGCTCCTCCACGAGGCATGCGAACCATCTCCCCTCGGACGTTCGCAACCACCGATGGAATTCAAGCCTCGTCAACGGGCCTGTTCTGCCAGGCAGTTATCTCATCGGAGACGACGTCGGTGATCCGGGAGATCAGGGCCGGTGAGGCGTCGGTGCCGTAGACCTCTTTCAGGTGGGCGGTGATGTCGCGGGTGGTCATGCCCCGCGCGTACAGGGACAGGATCATGTCGTCGACCTGGGCCAGGCGCCGCTTGCCCTTGGGGACGATGACCGGATCGAAGGCACCCGCGCGGTCCCGGGGCACGTCCACCGTGACCGGACCCGCCGTGGTGGTCACGGTCTTGGGATACCGGCCGTTGCGCGAGTTGCCCGAGCCGCGTCCCGCCGGGTCACCGGCCTCGTAGCCGAGGTGGTCGGCCATTTCGACCTGCAGGGCCCGCTCCAGGACCGCCTTCATCATCTGCTGCAGCAGACCGCCCTCGCCGTCAATGCCGACCCCGGCGTCCTCGGCATCGGCCAGCAGCCTGTCGATCGCGGCCGGCGACAACGCGCCCGCCACGCGCCGCGCGGCGGCATCCTGGCCCTCACGGGGCACGGCGTTCGGGACGATCTCGTTCATCAAGTCACTCACTGTGTGTCACATTCCTGGTGTCAGACGGGGCCCGACCAGGGACCCAGCAAGATCACCCCTTACACAGAGAAGTGAACACCCTCGCCTGCCCCCGCTCGCGCACCTGGCCAACGCCCGGCACGGCCGGTACACCCTCAGTGCCCGCATCGCGTTCGCGCACCGGGGTGGGGAGTGGGCCGACCGCATCGAAGCGAACCGGTCCGTCGCCTACCGCATCCACCTCGACGTGGACCGTGGCCGCTGGTACCTCACCGCATCCTGGCAACGCCCCGCCGTGAAGACCATCCCGTTGGAGACCGCCCGCGCCGGGGGCATGGTCGGCGTCGACACCAACGCCGACCACTTCGCCGCCTACCTTCTCGACCGGCACGGCAACCCGATCGGTGACCCGCGGCGTTTCCCCTATGACCTGTCCGGTTCGGCCGGTCACCGCGACGCCCAGATCCGCCACGCCCTGACCCGCCTGATCAGCTGGGCCAAGTCTGTCGGTGTCGCCGCGATCGGCATCGAAGACCTCGACTTCACCACCGAGAAGACCCGGGAAAAACACGGCCGCCGCAAAAGGTTCCGGCAGCTCATCTCCGGCATCCCGACCGGCAGGCTCAAGGCCCGGCTCGTCTCCATGGCCGCCGAACACGGGCTTGCGATCGTCGCGGTCGACCCCGCCTACACCAGCCTGTGGGGTGCCCAGCACTGGCAGAAACCGCTGGCCACCCCCCACCGAAAGATGTCCCGTCACGATGCCGCGGGCATCGCGATCGGTCGACGCGCCCTTGGACATCCGATCCGGCGTCGGACGGCACCGCCCCCACACGACCGGAGTGATCGTGTGGGGCATCGGACCGTCCAGGCCGAACCAGGTCACCGGGGGCGTGAGGGAACCCACCCACCCACAACGGACCGGCCCCCTGGAGGACCGTCGCCGAGCGGGAAGCGAACGCGGGAACCCAGCGCATCCAAAACCGTTCGGGATGCGCCCAGTACGCAACAGTGGGTCCAAGACTCACTTACGCACACTGGTTAGGAACGGTAGTTGGTCGCCTGCGTCTACCAGGTGATCAGGCCGTCCTTGACGAACACCCGCCACGACTGCCGTGGCCGGCGGACCCCCTCCGCTTCCCTGTAACCCGCGGCCCCGCTGCGGACGGCGCGGTGCAGGGTCCACGTCGGGAGCCGGACACAGTGGCCTCCTGGGGCGGGCACAGGGACGGCGCGCCGCTTCGGCCTGCTCCCGGTCGGGTGAGCGCGTAGTGTGACAAGGCAGGGCGACACGATGACGGCGCCCTGACGGCGCCCTGACGGCGCCGGGAGGAAGCACCATGGCGCACAGCCCGTGGCAGAAGCGGGGGCGGGGCCAGGCCCGGGACGGCGTGGCCGTGCGGCCGCCGCAGCGTGCTCTGGACCGGGACCGACTGCGGCGCCTGCTGGGCGCGGTCGGGGCGGTCAGCGCCGACATGGACACCCGCACCGTGCTGCACCGCATCGTGGAGGCGGCCACCGACCTGGTTGCCGCGCGCTATGGGGCACTGGGGGTGCTCTCGGAGAGCGGCAAGGTCATCGACCTGATCACCGTGGGCGTCGACGATCCGCACCTGTGCGCTGCCCTGGGCCTGCCGCAGGGCCATGGGCTGCTGCACACGATGGTGGACGACCGGGAACCGTTGCGGGTGGCGGATGTGGCCGCGCACCCTCGTTCGGTCGGCTTCCCGCCCCGGCATCCGGTCATGCGGACCCTGTTGGGCGTTCCGCTCGTGGTGCGCGGCACGGTCTACGGCGACCTCTATGTCGCCGACAAGCTGGATGGCACGCCCTTCGATGACGATGACGAGGGCCTGCTGACGGCGTTGGCCAGTGCCGCGGGCGTCAGCCTCGAAAATGCCCACCTGTATCAACAGCTCAAACGCGCCGCCGAGCACTTTCAGCGCCGCATGCTGCCTGTCCTTCCCGACCTTTCGCCACTCGAGGCCGCGGCCCGCTATGAACCCGCGTCCGAACTGCCGAGGCTGGGCGGGGACTGGTACGACGCCATGGTCCTGCCCGATGGCGCCACCTGCGTCGTGGTGGGTGACGTGACCGGTCATGACGTGGAGGCCGCCCCGCTGATGGGACAGATCCGCAACATGCTGCGGGCGATCGCCCTCGACCGATGCGGGCCGCCCGACCTGATCATGTCAAAACTGGACCACGCGCTGACGATGTTCGACGACCCGCCCACAGCCACCCTGGTACTCGGCCGCATCGAGCATGGCCGTGCAGAGGGCGGGGGGTACACCTTCGGCTGGAGCAACGCCGGGCATCTGCCGCCGCTGCTGGTCGGCGCGGATGGCAGCACGCGCTACCTGGCGCCCGCCCGTCACGGAATCCCGGTGGGCATCGACGCGTCCGTCTCGCGGTTCAGCCACGACCACCCCCTCCCGCCCGGCAGCACGCTGCTGCTGTTCACCGATGGGCTGGTCGAGCGCCGCGACCAGGACATCGACACCGGACTGGGTGACCTGGCCGAACGGGCCGCCCGCCTGGCCACGGCACCGCTGGAGGAGCTGTGCGACGCTCTGGTCAGCCGAAGCGGGCAGGTGTTCGACGACGACGTGGCCCTGCTGGCCCTGCGCACCCCCTCGGACAGCCCGGCGCAGTGAGAGACACGCGCCCGCCACCAGCACCGCTTTCCCGGCCGACATCAAAGCGCTGCTCGGACAACCCCTGCACATCGTCGTGCAGGACTGTCATGACCTCGCCTTACTGCCGTAAACGGAGGCAACACCATGACGGAAGCCGTGTACCACCCGGCCACAACTGAGATCGGACATCGACGCGCCGAGCCCGCCCCGGCCATCAACGAGGCGTTCGACAACTTCAGCCGTGCCGTCTTCGCGGAGGGCGCGCTGCTGGAGAAGACCAAGCAGCTGATCGCCGTCGCCATCGCCCATGTGACCCAGTGCCCGTACTGCATCCAGGGGCACACCCGCCTGGCCCAGCGCAAGGGCGCCGACCCGCAGGAGATCATGGAAGCGATCTGGGTCGCGGCCGACCACGGGGTCGGCCGCCATCTGGACACCCGGCTCGGTGACGCCGCGCGTTCCTCAGTCCGAGGTGGGATGCGGCCAGTGCGCGAGGCTGCCGGGCGAGGGGACTGACTGCGCCGCTTCCGCCGCCGAGGGGTAGATTTCGTAGCTCTCGCGCATGCCGCTGAGGTCGAAGATTCTGAGCACCCGGCTCGACACGGACGCGATACGCAGCGAGCCCTCGTGTTCCCGGATGCGTTTCGTGATCGCCACGATCACGCCCAACCCCATCGAATCCATGAAGGCGACGAAGCCCAGGTCCAGGACGAAGTGACGGTGTCCCTCATCGAGAAGCTTGATCACCGCTTCGCGGATCATGGGCGCGGTATGGGCGTCCACATCACCGTCGACCTCCACAACGGTCCAGCTGTCAACCACGTCATAGCTCACTATCATGCTCTCGTGCCGGACGATGTTCGTTCGCATGGCCATCCCTCTTCACTTCTTTGGACGGCGCAGGATCCGCCAGCACGATGAGGCCTGGACGATCAACCCACATCCCGATCGCGTTCTGCCATGGACCGGTTGGCGCGGATGACGAAGACCGTCACCGCTGGTGTCCCGCGTGATGGTCACCGGCTCTTGGTCAGCCACTCGGCGAGAACAGCGGCCTGGATGTGGTCCGCATCCTTGGTGGCGGTCAGCAGCATGTGCTTGTTGTGTGTTGCCAGGTCACGCAGATGCTCGGCTGCCTCGTGATGCCCGGCGTCGCGCAGTTCTGCCAGGTAGCGGCGACGGAACTCGGTGAAGCGGCTGGGCTCATGGCCGTACCACTTGCGCAGTTCGCTGGACGGGGCGACATCACGGAGCCACTCGCCCGGATGCGCGTCCTCCTTGCGCATGCCCCGGGGCCAGACTCGGTCGACCGGCACGCGCTTGCCGTCCTTCGGCGCAGCTTGCTCGTAAACTCGGCGATACGTGATCTGTTTGGCCATAAGGGTGCCCTTCCAGATCGGTCGGCTGCCTCGGCCTTGAGCGGGTGGATGGCTCCGCACCCTTGCTTGAAGCGGACGTTCCCGACTCGCCCACTTTATCGGGGATTGGTGACGCGAACCCGTCGGGGCTCCGCAGGGTCGGTCATGAAGCGTCGCCCGGTGGGGAGCGGCGCCGTCCAGGGCGGCGCATTGACGAGGAGCATGGTGTGCCCCTTCCAGGGCTTGTGGGGTGCGGTGAAGTGGAGCGACAGATGGAAGGGTGCGTCGCCCGCTGATTGCCGTCCAGCTGCACATCCTGACCCGCAAGACCCTCGGCGGCATCCAGACCGACCTCGACTCCCGCGCCCTGGGCGACGACGGCGCCCCGATCGAAGGCCTGCACGCGGCCGGCGAAGTGGCCGGCTTCGGCGGCGGGGGACTCCACGGTTGCAACGCCCTGGAAGGAACATTCCTGGCGGCTGCCTCTTCAGCGGCCGCCAGGCCGGCCGCGCCGCCGCCGAGGCCGTCGGATCGTGACCCGTCGCCGGAACAATTCCGTTACCAGACTTCGGGGTCGGCACCGTTACAGGTTGGGCCGGAAGTCGAGCATGGCGTTGATGCTGAAGAGATCATCTTCGTTGGCGGTGTCCTCAGGCTCGCGGCAATGTCGCTCGCGATCTCCGCCAAGAGGTCGATCTGCTTGGCGAGAATCTTGATCAGACTGAGTTTGAAGATCGCTCGCTTGCTCGATGCCGTCGCCCTTCTGCCCGGACGTGGACCGCATCTGGAGCTCAAGCGACGCGCAGCCACCGCAACGTGGCCTGTCACGATCCCGACGCAGTTGGTCCGCATGCTTGTCGCGCACATAGAGAGGTTCGGTGTGGCGTCGGACGGCCGGCTATTCCGGAACAGGGCGGGGAACTACGTGAGGAGTGGGATACCTGCGGGAGAAACCGGGAGTTGCAGCGCATAACGCCTCTTTGCGCTGATCGGGGCGACTGAAGGGCGCCTGCCGGGCGAAAACTCAGGTCAGGCGCCCTTTCCCGTGCCTTTAGAAGAATCCGAGCTTCTTCGGCGAGTAGGACACGAGCAGATTCTTGGTCTGTTGGTGGTACGCGATCCGCACCTGAGTTGAACAGCGAAAACGGCTTCCTTGGTGGTCTTCGAGCGAGACTTGGCCCGGGAATGGCCCGGATCTTAGGGCACCTCGACGTCCTGGCCTCCGACACGTCGGCCGCAGCCCTGTACGAACGCCTGGGCTGGCCGTGGCGGGATGTGCCGGAGCGGTACGGGCCGTGGGGCCGGGTGTACGACCTGTTCCGGCGCTGGCAGCGGGACGGGCGACCGCCACAGGTGGGCGCATTGGTGTCGTCGGTGCGGTCGTCGCCGTTGCGATCCTCGGCCACCCCAGAGGGCGACTGCTACCTTGCCGTCGCCAGCGTAGATGGCGACGTGGTTGATGTTGCGATCCTCGGCCGCCCCGGAGGGCGACCGCCACGTGCACAACGGCGTGTCCGAGTGCTTCGAGTTGGCGGACGAGGTCTCGGGTCTTGCGGACGGGATTGACCAGTCGTTGGTGGTGATCGGGTCCGAGGTCTTCGAAGCGGGCGGTCGGGTCGTTGATGAGGTGCCAGACGATGACCAGCATCGATCGGGCCACGGCGACGACCGCTTTCTTGTGGCCCCGGTGTTTGACGAGTCTGCGGTAGCGGGCCCCGAGGAAGGTGTCGGTTCGGGATGCGGCCATGGGGGCCTCGCCGATGACCCCCTTGAGCCACGGGTTGCCGTGTCCGGTGGGCCCCGAGGTGTTCGTACTGCCGGACTGGATTGTGCGGGGTGCCAGCTTGGCCCATGAGACCAGGTGGCCGGAGGTCGGGAAGACCCGCATGTTCGGGCCGAGTTCGGCCAGGATCACCTCGGCTGCCGTCCGTCCTGTCCCGGGGACCTCGTCGAGACGCTCGACCAAGGGCAGCAGGCCGACCTCACCGGTTTCGCCCGGGGTGCCGCGTGGCTGGTCGCCAGCTACGTCCGCTTCCGGTAAGGAGATCTGGGCGAGTTTGGCGGTGATTCGCTGCGACAGATCGTCCACCTGTGCGGTGATCCGGTCGACGGTGTCCAGCAGCAGCCGGCATAGGTAGGCATGGTGATCGTTGAATTGTCCCGTCAGTGCCTCCACCAGCGCGTCGTGTTTGGAGACCAGGCGGCCCCTTGCCAGATCGGCCAGATCCCTCGGACTGCGCTCCCCACGGATCAGAGCCTCGATGATGGACCGTCCCGAGACGCCGAAGATGTTGGTCGCCACCGATGACAGCTTGATCTGCGCGTCCTCCAGGATCTTCTCGGTGCGCTGCTTGTTGCGGCTGCGTTATGGTCAAGGAGTCGCGCAGATGGACTCTACGAAGTGCCCCCAACTGCTTTTTCCGGGAGATGCCGAGCGAGGTCGGCTTCGGTGATCAGGCCGACCAGCCTGTGCTCGTCGATGACCGGCAGCGACTGGGTCCGGTGCTCCTCCACGGTGTGCAATACCTGCTCTGTGCCCGAACGGAGCGACCGAGACCGTGTGACCAGCACCGCTTCGCCGGTGGCTCACCGGGGCTGTGCCCTTGTGAGCCACCGGCGCCAGGCGACGGGAGGGCCGGTCGGGTGCCTGGGCAACCAGGGCGGACGAGGTTCTCGCGGCGCCCCATGGAGACGACTCAGCGGCGCTCTCATCCGGTGTGCCGGCCCGCTCCGGCGCGGTGGTCCGCGCGTCGTGAGCTGAAAGTCAGACCGAGCCAGCACGCCCAGCCGATGGGTTGCAGCGCCCAGTAGCTCGCCGTCCGGTAGAGCAGCGTGAGCGCGATTGCCTGGTCGGTGCGCAGCCCGTACAGCACGAGCAGCGCTGTCAGGCTGGCCTCCACCACACCGAGACTGCCCGGCGTCAGCCGCAGGCTGCCCGTCATCTGGGTGAGCGTGTACGCCACGAGGATCCCGCGCCAGGGAACGCCGATGCCCAGCCCCCACGCACAGGCGAGGAGGCAGGCCGCGTCGCACGCCCAGTTGAGCAGCGCGAACGTGAAGGGCCGCCACCATGGGCGCAGCCCCGGTCGTACGGCATGGACGTGCCGGACGAGGGCAATTAGGCCGTCCTCGATGTTCCGCAGCTGTTGGGAACGTACCCCGAGTCGCCGCCAGAGCCGCCAGAACCGGCGGCGTACCGGCCGGAACCGGGAGAGACCAGCCACAGCGCCCACCATCAGGCTGAGGACCGCCGCGAGCCCGAGCACCACGGGCCGCAGCGCGCCGAGCCCCGCGGGGCCGCTCACCAGCGCACCGGTCACCAGCAGCGCAAAGAGCGCGGCCACCGACAGCACTCCCGAGACGGCAAGCACCGCTCCCGCGAGTACCTGCCCGACCTCCCTGTGCCGCAACTGCGTGAACATCCATGCGGCCGCGAACGCCGCCCCGCCCGGCAGTGCACCGGCGACGGCGTTGGCCGCCAGCACGATGGTCCCGACGACTCTGAGGCGCAAGCGCGCCCCGCCCACCCGCAGCAGCCAGTAGTGCAGTGCGATCAGAGCGCCGAGAGACGCTGCCTCGAACCCGGCGACCAGGACCAGCCGGGGCAGCCGGACTGCGGTGATCAGGTGCAATGCCGCAGCCAGGTCGTGCCGCCGGTACACGGCGACGACCGCCGCGATCACCAACAGGGCGACGGAGCCGAGCCACCACAGCCGACGTGGCGCCCTGAAGGGTGCGGTAACGAAGGTGTGAACGGCGAACTCGGCAGGAGGCTCGATAAGTCGCGGCTGCCGTCGCGGGTGGACCGGCGCCGTTCGTTCCTCGGGCATGTGAAGTCGTCGCTGCCCACCAATCCGCTGGCGCCGAAGGGGCCGCACCGCCGGCATCCGAAGATGCTTCCGGACGGCGCTCGGGAGAGGCTGTTGGAGACGGTGAACGCTGCCCGGGACCGGCTGGTTGTCACCTGGCTCGCCGACGGGGGCTTGAGGATCGGTGAGCTGTGCGGGCTATACCTGGTCGACCTGCACCTGCGGGAGAACGCGGCCTGCGGCGAGTGCCGCGCCCCTCACCTGCACGTCTGCCACCGCCCCGGTAACCCGAACCGGGCTGAGGCCAAGAGCAAGCACCCCTGGCGGGTCGAGCACGGCATCGTTACCGGCGGTCTGATCAAGCGGGTCAGCCCGGCGATGGTGCACACCTACTTCGAGTACATCACCACCGAGTACCCTCGCGGCGCCGGGCACGGCATGCTCCTGGTCCAGCTGCACGGCGCCGATACCGGACAACCGTGGGCGCCGGTCGGGGCCCGGCGGATGCTCGGCCGGGCCGGGAAGCGCGCCGGGCTCGGGCTGGTGAAACCCCACGCCTTCCGGCACTCGTTCACGTCCGCGGTTCTCGACGCCGCCGACGGCAACCTGCTCATCGCCCGGGACGCCGGCGGCTGGGCGTCGGCAGCGATGGTGGATGAGGTCTACGGACACGTCGATGTCCACGACCCGGTCTTCGACGCCGCCCTGTGCACGGTCTGGGGTGAGACGAAGTGACGGCGCCGTCACTGCTGCCGCAGCAGGATGCCCGCACGCGACGGGACCGGCTGGAGGTACTCACCGCGCTGATCAACGGGCCCGAGTTCGACCCGGTGCTGCGCGGCGGAGTGCTGAAGATCCCGCCGACGCACCCGGTCTATCCGTGGAGCTGCACAGTCGTCGACTGCGCGCGGCCCTGCTGGCGACGCTACGCGATGTGCTCGGTGCACGCCGAGCAGTGGCAGGAAGCGGAGGCGCGCGGCATGAACCGGGCTCAGTTCCTGCGGACCGCGGAGCCGCTGCCGGCCACGGAGATGCCGGAGGCGATGATGTGCCGGATCTGCCCGCAGCGGCCGGCGTTCAGCCTGCAGCTGGTGCTGTGCTTCCGCCACCGCAACCGGTGGCTGAGCCACCTGAAACGGCACCCCAGCGGGGGCGAGGCGGAGTTCGAACGCTGGCTGGCCGACCAGCCGTCGCTGCCGGGCTACGGTGAGTGCCGAGCGGACGTGTGCGACGAACTGGCCGCCTCGCCGCTGGGGTTGTGCGGCGCGCACGAGCGCGGCTACATCCGGGCCGGGCGCCCGGGAGGGGCGAAGCCGCCGAAGAACTTCTTCGCCACCTACGAGCGTCGTGATCGACCTGTCCCGGTGACCTGCGAGGACGAAGTCGCCTTCCGTGCCTGGTGCCGCTCCCAGCTGCCGGTGCACCGCACCGGAACTGTCAACCTGCGCGGGCTGCGGCCCCTGCTGAGGGCCGAGTTCCAGTGGGGCATGCATGTCCACGGCCTGCAACCCGTCGCCGTGTGGCACCTGACGTGGATGCAGTCGCTCGCGGACGAATGCCAGCGCCGCGACGTGGACTCCCTGGCCGGCCTGGAAGCGTCCGTCTTCCGCCGCGCCTACCACCAGCGCATGGTCCAGGAGATGCAACAGGCCCTGCGGAAGATCTACTTCACCCCCTCCGACACCCGGGACGCCGGCTACGTCGAGACCGAGCACTTCGGTGTCTGCTTCCCAGGCCGCTCCAGCTACGTCGACCTGACCTGCATCACCCAGCGGTGGCTGCGCGACCTGTTGTGGGATCACATTGCCGACGTGCTGCGCTCACCCACCTGCCCGCGCAGCGCCCAGCCGGTGGACTTCGTGCGCCGCGCCGGCGCCGAACTGTCCGCGTTTTTGGAGGCGGAGACGCCGGGCGGCGGCCACGACCCGTCCGTGCTGCGCGGCGAGCACGTCCACCGCTTCGTTGCGGACCTGCGCAACCGCGAACGCCTCGGACTGGCCTTCCGCGGGCAGGCCCGCCTGGACGGCAAAAGGGCGAAGGTCACCGAAAATTCGCGCCGGATGGTGTTCAACTACGGTCGGGCCCTGCTGCGCGGCGCGCTGGACAGCGGCAGCGCCGAGCAGATCGGCCTGGACCGCGCCTTCATCGCCGCTATGCCGGTCGGCGGCCCGGGCACGCCCCGGAGCCGAAACCCCTTCCCAGACGAAGTCGCCCGGGCGCTTGCGGACGAGGCCAACCTGCAGCAACTCGCCGACGGCTACGACCCGCACGACCGGGGACTGAGGGACATGTGGGAGACCATCATCGTCACCGGCCGACGCGCCAGCGAGGTCATCCAGCTCCGCCTGGACTGCATCGGTCGCTACGGCGGACTGCCCCTGCTCTGGCACGACCAGACCAAGGTCGGCAACCTGAACGCGGCCGTCCGTATCCCCGACCCGCTTCTGGACCGGCTCGAAGAACGCCGCCGCAAGACCCTGACCCACTACGCCGACCGGCACGCCGGCCGCCCGCCCACTCCCGCCGAGCGCGCCCATCTGGCCCTGTTCCCCACCGACATCCTCAACCCCGACGGCCGCCGCGCCCTGTCCTACACCTGGTTCCACACCGGATTCCGCAGCTGGCTCGCCGACCTCGACCTTGGCGGTCACTACGTCGCCCACCAGGCCCGCCACACGCTGGCCACCCGGCTGCTGCGGCACGGCGCGACCCTGACCCACATCCGCCGCTACCTCGGCCAGGTCTCCGACCGCATGGCCGAGCACTACGTCCACCTGACCCAGTCGGACCTGGACAACGTCCTCCAGCACGTGTGGGTCGCCGGCCCCGGCACCGCCTACCCCGGCGAACCCCTCACCAGCGACACCACCCCGCTCACCCACGAGCAGGCCCAGGCCCTGGCCATCGACCTCTCCCGCCGCAGCACCCCCGCCGAGGGCGGCTTCTGCACCTTCCAGCCCGTCGTGAACGGCGGGGCCTGCCCCTTCAACCTCGACTGCCACAACTGCGACAAGTTCGTCCTGTCCGGCGCCGACCTCCTCTATTGGCGCCGCAAACGGGAACAGTGGCGGCTGCTGGCCGAAGGCGCCCCGGACGATGCCACCGCCGACTACCTCCACCGCTACTTCGAGCCCACCGCCCGCGCCATCGACGGCCTGGAGAAGGCCCTGGCCGGCCTCGGTCTTCTCGACGACGCCCTCGCCTTGGACCTGCGCAAACCGCAGGACTACTTCCACCGGGTGTGGTCCACCGCCTTCCGCGCCGCAGACCTCGCCCACGCGGGCAGCGACCAGGAGGGCGAATACAGCGATACATGCACAGCCGACGGCAACGACCCCGAACAGGACACCGCATGAACACCGCCTCCGTCCCCGGGCCCCGCACGGCTGCTGCCCTGGCGGTCCGCCGCCGCAAGACCGAGACCGCTCTCCAGCGGGTCCACGAGGCGATCGCCATCATCCGACGCGAGAAGACCCAGGTCAGCGTCGCTGCAGTCGCCCGCCGCGCGGACGTCTCGCGCACCTTCCTTTACGACAACCCTGAAGCCAGAGCCGTGGTCGCTACCGCGATGGCCGAGGCCGGCGAACACCGGTCGCGGCTAATCGCCCAGCAGGACGACAAGCGCGAGGCGACCTGGCGCGAACGCGCACTGAACGCCGAGGACGCCCTCAACACCGCCCACGCTGAGATCCTCGCCCAGCGCACCCGCATCGGCGAACTCCTCGGCCAGATCCGCGACTTGCAGGCCGAGTGGACCGAGGAAGCCATCCAACGGATCACCACCGAGAACACCACCCTCAAGCAGCGAGTCCGCCAGCTCACCACCGACAACCGCACCCTCGACGAACGACTCAAGGCCGCCCGCTCCAATCTCCGCTTCCAAGACCGCCGCGTCGCCGACCTCGAAGCCCGCATCTCCGATGGGTGCGGGTCTTTCGCAGGGACTTGTGACGTCCAGCGATAGATGGCCACGCGCTCCTCGCCGGTCATCCGACCTGCACGTTTGTCGACGGAGCCACGCGGGCTCGCGCAGGCCGCCACGGTCAGCAGCGTTCGGACCGATGAGTTTCTGCGCCCCACGGCGTCTAATACTGCAACCGCATGTGGGGGTCATGGCCTCGGCGTTGGTAGTGGCAGCGGCGGGCTCGGGCTTGGCTGCGGCGTCGGAAGTGTGACCAGTGCAGACGGTGCTCGTTGGAATGGCAGTGGGGCGTGATGACGACGTGCCCGATCAGTCGGCGGATCTCCGGGACGCTGAGGGGTATGAGGTCTTGCTCGTCGTTTCCGCTGCCCCTTTTGCGGCTTCTGCGGCGCGGATGGCGGTCAGGTAGGCGAGGGCGGCCATTGCCAGGGTGATGTGCCGGTACCAGGCCCGGTAGAGACGGACCTGGTAGTGGTCCAGGCCGCATTCGCCCTTGGCGATCTGGAAGCATTCCTCCACCTGCCAACGTGCGCCAGCGGTCCTGACCAGGTCTTTCAGCCGGGAGGTGACGGGGCCGTAGCAGACGTAGTAGGCGATCTCGGTGGGGTCGCTGATGCTGCGGCGGGCCAGGACCCAGTGCCCGAAGCCGTCCTCCCATGCCGGGCGGATTGCGATCCGGGCCCAGTCGTAGAACCGCTGGCCGTGCGCGCCCGCACCAGCGGAGATCCGTTTCCATGCCTGCCGGGGCACGGCGGTGACCAGGTCGCGGACCTCGGCGTCCGTGCCGCCGGTGGTGGGCACGGTGTCGTTGACCTTGGTGGCCAGGACGTAGGCGACGTGTCGTTCCTCCAGCCAGGCCCGCATGTGTTTGACCTGGCCGTATGCCTCATCCGCGGTGACCCAGGCGAAAGGGACGCGTGCGTCGATCGCGCGTTGCAGCATCCACTTGAAGTGCTCGATCTTCGTGGCGAAGGGCACCTCGTCACCGATCCCGGCCGCCCGGCACCGTTCCCTGTCATCCGTCCAGGAGACAGGGATATACAGCTCGCGGTCGATCAAGGCCCGGCCTGCGGCGGAGGCGTAGGCCAGGAACGTGCCGATCTGGCAGTTCTCCGTGCGCCCGGCCGTTCCGGAGTACTGCCTCTGGACCCCGGCCGACTTGATGCCCTTCTTCAGGAAGCCGGTGTCGTCCCCGATCAGTACCGCGTCCTTGCTGCCGATCGTCTCGACGATGAAGTCGCGCACATCGTCGCGGACCGCGTGCTCGTCCCAGTCGGCGAAGTTCAGCAGCCGCTGGAAACCGTCCGGGCGACGCTGGCCGGCCTGCTCAGCCAGCGTCCACCCATTCTTCCTTTCCAGCGGCGCGAGCAACGTGGACAGGTAGTCCAACGCCCGCTCACGTGGCTCCGACCGGCCAAAACGTCCCGCAAACCGGGCATGAAGCCCGGCTATCCCATCGGACCAGTCCTCGATCTGCGCGACCGTCAGCGATTCATCACACAGTCAGCCCAACGACCAAAACGACGACCCGTCACGCCACATGCGGTTGCAGTACTAAGCGGTGGGGACGGTCGCTTCTCCCCGCCGAATAGGCTGAATCGGCCATCGAGGTCGAAGAGAGAGTGGTGCGCGATGAAGCTGGTTGTGCAGGAGTTCCTGACGCTCGACGGTGTCTCCCAGGGCCCGGGGTCCCCGGACGAGGACACCAGCGACGGGTTCAAGCGGGGTGGCTGGTTCGTGCCGCACCTGGACGAGGAGTTCGACCGGCTGGCCGGCACCTGGCTCGGCGAGGCGGACGCGTTCCTGTTCGGCCGCCGTACCTACCAGAACTTTGCGCGGGACTGGCCGAAGATGACCGACCATCCCTCCGCCGGCATCTTGAACGGCCTGCCGAAGTACGTGGCCTCCCACAGCCTGACCAAGGCCGAGTGGAACCCGACCACGATCCTGTCCGGCGATATCCCCGCCCAGGTCGCCGAACTGAAGCGGCAGCCCGGTCGGGAACTGCAGATCCACGGCAGCGCCCAGCTGGCCCAGTCCCTACTGGCAGCCGAGCTGATCGACACGCTGCGGCTCGTGATCGCCCCGGTCGTGGTGGGCCAGGGCCGACGCCTGTTCCCGGACGGCGGCGCACCGGCTGGCCTGCGGCTCGTCAGCCATCAGACGACAGCAGGCGGCCTGTCGGTGCACATCTTCGAATCGACGGGGCTTCCGGAGTTCGGGACCTACGGGGCCGACACGTAGGTCCCTGGTGCCGGACCCTGATCGGAGCTCCCAACCCCGGCGGCAAGTCCTGGGGCGTCCGCGGCATGGCCCGGCCGATCCAGTACCTCGACACCACCGTGCTCGTCGGCACCGTCGAGGTCGAGGACGAGGACGACGGCACCGCTCGCCGGGCTTTCGTGGACGGCTTCATCCTCGTCATCGACAACGAGGGAACTGCGGTGCTGTCGATCCCGGCTGGCCGCCAGGTCACCATCCTGACCAACGCAGTCGCACCCGCCACGACCAACGGAGCCCGGCCACCAGGCGGCCGGGGCTCCGGCGCGAGATCACTCGGACGGGGACACCAACGGCCCCAACCCGGCGTCGCGGACATGTAGTCTATGCATCGTTGCAGTTCAGAGCCGGTATCCGAGCTCCTGCGGTCGGTAATGTCGAGTACAAGCGCGGCGTCGACGCCGACCTGTTGACTGAACTACTGACAGAGTTTTCGCAGGTCAGTGACCTTGTGGAGGAGACCTCGTTGATTCGGCCATGGAGACATCTCGAGACCTGGCGACCCTGTCCATCCCTCTGGTTGGGGAACTGGTGGCCATGGATGACCCGTGGGAGCCTTACCGGCTCATCGATCCGTCCGGAGAACCCATTGAGGGAGCTTGCGCCTTCCTGCGGGACCTGCAGGGAGCCGGCCGTACGGCGACGACCGCCCGTTCCTACGGGATGGACATGCTGCGCTGGTTCCGCTTCCTCTGGGCTGTCGAGGTGCCGTGGGACCGAGCGAGCCGGATCGAGGCGAGAGATTTCTCCCGCTGGCTTCAGGTCGCCGGACAGCCGAGGCGTCCGCACTGGCGGCGCCCGAGCGAGGCGGGCCGGTGGGCCGCAGGTGGCAAGCCGTACGCACCGTCGGTGCGGGCGCACAGCGAGACCGTGCTGCGGGGTTTCTACGACTTCCACCGCGACATCGGCACCGGGCCGGTCCTCAACCCGTTTCCGCTGGACCGATCACGTCGCGGCCGACGGGCTCACGCCCATCGCAACCCGATGGATCCGGCCCGTAACGAACGCGCTGGGCTCTACCGGCCGAGAGTGCCCAAGCGGGTGCCTCGCAGTGTCCCCGATGAGGAGTTCAACGAGATTTTCGCCCGGCTCCCTTCGCACCGGGACCGCGCCCTGGTCGCCTTCTACGTCTCCACTGGTGCACGGGCCAGCGAACTGCTCAGCACATGGCAGGCCGGAGTTGATCCGGGGCGCCAGCTGATCTCGGTAGTCCGCAAGGGCACTTGCGAGGTCCAGGAACTCCCCGCCTCGACCGATGCGTTCGTTTGGCTGAGGCTCTATCAGCTGGAGATGGACGACGCGATCCCGCGTGGGCGGCGTTTCCCGCTGTGGTGGACTTTGCGCTTGCCGTCGAGGCCGTTGGCCTACCACGCGGTTCACCGCATGTTCGAGCGGGCGAATGCCAAGGCGGGGACTTCCGCGACGCTGCACGCGCTGCGCCACACCGCCGCCTACCGGATGGCCGAGGACCCCAGTCTCCCTCTCACCGACGTGCAATTTGTCCTCGGTCACGCGCAGTTGACCACGACGCAGCTTTACCTCACTCCTCGCAAGGAAGTGGTGATCCGGCGCCTGCTGGCCCACCATGCCGAACAGACGCGACAGGCAGCCGCCCGCATCACCCCGCCTCCAGCCGCCAAATACGGCTCTCCTGTCGCTTCCGTGGGTAGGTTCATGCAGCTTGACGCCCTGGTAGGTGGGGTCGGTGGCCGCCGAGGCTGAGCATGGCCAGTGCGATGAGCGCTGCGGGGTCCTTGAAGCCGAAGGCCATGCGGGTGATCAGGCGGATCTTGGTGTTGATGCTCTCCACGATCCCGTTGCTCATGGAGTGCTCGGCTGCCGCCGTGATGGCGTCCCAGTGCTTGACGATGGCCCGTTGCAGCTTGACGAAGGGCTCCAGTCGGGAGCGGCGGGCCCAAGACACCCAGTCGAGGAGGGCCTCGGGGGTGTCGGGGCCGGACTTCAACGCCAGGCGAAGGGCCTCCTTGAGCAGGTATGCGCGGTGCAGGACGGGGTGGGCTTTCGCGATGAACTCCAGTTGCGCGCGCTGGTGTTCGGTGAGGTCCTCAGGGCGTTTCCACAGGGCCCAGCGGGCCTTCTTCAGTGACTTCGAGCCCGGGGTGGCGCGGCCCTTGCCGCCGCGCTCGGCGTTCCAGACCTCGCGGCGCACGGTGTCCAGGGCGTCGGTGGCCCACTGCACGACGTGGAACGGGTCCATCACCCGCACCGCCTGCGGGCAGCGCTCGGCGACTACCTTCGCTATCCAGTCGGCGGCATCCGCGGACACGTGGGTGATCTTCGCGGAGCGTTCAGGTCCGAGCAGGTCGAAGAAGGACCGCAGTGTCTCCTTGTCCCGGCCGGCCGCCGCCCACACGAGCCGGCCGCTGTCGTGGTCGACCACCACGGTCAGGTACTTGTGGTGCCGCTTGTAGGAGATCTCGTCGATGCCGACCCGGGTAAGGCCCGCGAGCAGGTCCACGCGCTGTTCGACGTCCGACCACACGCGGGCGCAGATGCCGCCGACCGTGCGCCAGCCGATCCTCAGCAGTTGGACCACCGTGGTCTTCGAGCAGTGCGTGGCCAGCCAGGCCACCGTGTCGTCGAAGGCCAGGGTGTGCCCGGCACCGTGGCGGGCCCAGGGCACGTGGGCGACGACCACACCGTGCTGGGGACAGGATACCCGCGGCGCGTCGGCCTCGATGAACGCCCGGACCACCCCCAGGTCCAGGGCACGCCAGCGCCGGCGGCCCTCGCCGTTGTCGAACCGGGCGCACCGGCGACCGCAGACCCCGCACCGCTGCCGCCGCCTCTTCGCCGGGCGGGCATGGGCCACGATCACCACATCCCAGGGGCCCGCCTCCGCGCCGTTGCCCTCCTCGGCCTCGACCGACGCGACCACCGTGTGTTCGACTCCGAGCAGCCGAGTCCATATGCTTGCAGATCGCACGCCGTATCCAGGTTCTTCCGTTTCGTACTGTCGCAAGTCGAAACGTAGCCGGGCTACGGCGTGTTCTGCGTATCAGCCCTGGTCAGCGACCCACGGAAGCGACAGGAGAGCCCCAAATACCGGCCGGAAAGTCTCAATGTGCTGTTCGGAACCGGTGCCCGATGACCACCGCCTCGTCGGCCCGTGCCGGCTCCCACACATCGGCTACTGGAATGGAGCCTCAACTCACCCGCTCCATGGCAGCCCAGCAGCGCTTCCCCGGCCGGACCGTTCCCATCAGTTGGCCAGGCACCGAGCGCTCTCGCGCTGAGGCGGCAAAGTTGCTGTCCCGTCCGCCCTTCACGCTGGAGAACGCCGGCAGCGAACTGCACCACAAGCATGGCATCGTCATGGTGCTGGACTGGCTGGAAGACCAGCCGGGACAGACCTGGCAGGAGCGGTGGCAGGCCAGCGGCATCGAGCAGGCAGGCGCCGCCTGGCGGCCGTTGATCAAGCAGTGGCTGCACAACCGCGGACTCAAAGCAGCTTGGCGCATGCCGGTGGTGGGCCGGGCCCTGACGACAGTGATCAGTGCTGATCTGCTGCGGCCGTCGGTGAATTGGCTGGCCGCCGGGGCCAGCCGCCAAGGGGTTCTGGTTCGCTCTATGGCCCGCAGCCGCGACCCGCACGGGTTCGAGCGCCTGCGGGAGCTGGGCGCGTCAGTTCAGGATGTACGGTCGGGTGCCGTCAGCTCGGCTCTCTGCCGCGGTGCCCTCATTCTCGCGGCCAAGGGCGGCATGCTGACCGGAATCACTGTCGGCGATGTCCTAGAGCTCTTCGAGGCTCAGGCCACGGTTCTCAAGCGGATGACGGCGGGGACCGAGGTGTTCTACCGGCTGCTGCACCAGCTCGGAGCCCTGGGAGAGGCGGCCCCACAGAATCTGCGCGAGGTCCGCAACCGGGGACAGCGGACCCCTGAGGAGCTGGTCGACCGCTACGGACTGCGCTGCCGTCCCGTTCGTGACCTGCTCGTGGACTATCTACGTGAACGCCAGCCCGCTCTGGACTACAACAGCTTGAAGTCCCTCTCCTCTCGACTTTCGTCGTTCTGACCAACTGTCAGATAGGTAGCTCGCACGGGTGACCTGTGGCCATCGGCCCGGCCGGGAGGCAAACGCCAAGGAAGCATCGGCGGTGCTTATGTCGCCTGCTGTGAGGGACCCGCCGATGCTTCCGGATCCGACCGTACCCGCATCTCTGCTCGCTGTGCTGGGCGCTTTGCGCGGCAGTTTCACCTCGCCGACCTTCTCCACGTTCGCCGCGCTGGTCACTGGGCTGATCGCGAACACCGGTCGGGGCACGGTCACCGGGATGCTGCTGGGCGCGGGGTTGACCCGTTGCTGGTCCCATGACCGGGCCCACTCCTTCTTCGCCCGCGCCCGCTGGGAGCCGCAGACGCTGGGCGCGTCGCTGTCCCACCTTGTGGTGCGCTCTGTGGTGCCCGACGGCACCCCGCTGACGGTGGCGGTCGACGACACGCTGTTCAAACGGCGTGGGAAGAAGGTCTTCGGCGCCGCCTGGCAGCACGACGGCTCCGCCGCCGGCCGCGACGGGATCGGCTACGGCACCTGCTTCGTCGTCCTCGGCCTGATCGTGGACCTGCCGTTCCTGCCCCGTCCGGTGTGCCTGCCGGTGGCCGCCCGGCTGCACCGCCCGAAAGGCGAGCAGACCAAGGTCGAACTGGCCGCTTCCATGATCCGATTCCTGGCCGCCTGCCACTGGAGCCGACGTATCGATGTGGTCGCGGATGCCGCCTACCACGGCAAGGCGCTGCGTGACCTGCCCGTATCTGTCACCTTCACTACCCGGCTGCCGTCCCACGCGGTGCTCTACCGCCTTGCCCCACCGCCGACCGGACGGCGCGGTAGGCCCCGCCTGAAAGGCGACAGGCTCGGCACTCCGGCCGAGCTGGCCGCCACGCTGGCGTTCACCCCGCAGGCCGTGACCCGCTACGGCCGCACCGAGACCGTGTTCACCGCCGAGACCACCTGCCTGTGGTACGGCTCCTTCCACACCCAAACGGTGAAGGTGCTGCTGCTCCGCGAGGATGCCATCGACACCGGCTACGACCTGGCGTTGATCTCCACCGACCTGACCGCGTCGGCCGGGCAACTGGTGGCCCGGTATGCCGCGCGATGGTCGATCGAGGTGACCTTCGGCGAAGCCCGCGGCATCCTCGGCGTCGGCCAGGCCCACCACCGGACCCGGCGCGCGGTCCAGCGAGGGGTTCCGTTCGGCCTGTACTGCTACACGATCACCGTGGTCTGGTACGCGCTGCACGGCCACCACCCCCAGGACGCGGCCGAGCACCGGGCACGGGCCCCGTGGTACCTCACCAAGACGCACCCGGCGTTCTCCGACATGACCGCCAAGCTCCGCCGAACGATCATCGCGGCCCGATTTATGCCCATCGACGCCGGTCAGCCCACAGATACCGAAATCCGCGCCGTGCAAGAGGCATGGGCCGCAGCCAGCGCACACCTGGCATGACGATCAATCAGAACGTCGAAAGTCGAGTCTCCTACCACCTCGGCAAAAACTTCTGGCAGGACATCGAGCACCATCACCCCGACGCCGATAGTCTCCGCCTTGCCCCATACGTCATCGGGCAGTGGAAGCAGCGGATTCGCACCAAGGACAAGACCGTTCCCGGCCCCGACGGCCGACGCACCAGCACAAAGGTCGAGAGGCTCAACCACCGGGACACGCTCACCCAGGTGCGGGCCTTCTACCTCGATATCGCCCAGTGGGCACTGGAAGATCCCGGCCGCTGGGGCCCGTGGGTGGCACCGAGCCCGGTAAGGGCTGACGAGCTGGAGAACCGCAAAGTACAACGGCGGCGCAAAGCGAGGATGGACGCCCGCACCCGCGAGCGCCTTGCCGGTCCTGCCCATCCTCGTCCGCACGGTCGACCAGCGTCGCAAGGACGCTGCCGCGGTACTGGAAGCCGCCCGGCATACCAGCCCCGGCGAGGTGTTCACCGCTGCCGGTCAGCAACTCGTACGCGCCGTGGTTCCGCACGGAACAGCCGGCAGGATCTGGGCCGAGGACCCACACACCGGAAAACGCCGCGACCTCGGGCTCGAGGACGAGCGAGCCTTCTGGACCTGGGCCGTGGTCGAGGTCCTGCGGGCCACCGGCATCCGCATCGAGGAGCTACTGGAACTCAGCCACCACAGCCTGGTCCAATACCGGCTGCCAAGCACCGGTGAACTCGTCCCCCTCCTTCAGATCGTCCCGTCTAAGACGGATACCGAGCGCCTGCTGCTGGTCAGCCCCGAACTCGCCGACGTCCTGAGCACGATCATCTGCCGAGCCCGGCAGACCGCCGGCGCCGTTCCCCTAGTCCGCTCCTACGACCGCCGGGAATGCGCGTGGCAGGAGCCAGCCCCGCTGCTGTTCCAACGACGCATCCGCGGCGAGGACTGCGCGTTCACCGATGAAACCGTCCGCACAATGCTCCACCAGGCCCTCATCGACACCGGCCTGACCGACGCCACCGACGCCCCACTTCGCTACACACCGCACGACTTCCGCCGGCTGTTCATCACCGATGCCATCCTCAACGGGCTGCCGCCACACATCGCCCAGGTGATCGCCGGCCACCAGGACATCAACGTGACTCTCGGCTGCAAGGCCGTCTACCCCGAAGAGGCAATCCAGGCGCACATGGCCTTCCTCGCTCGCCGCCGGTCCCTACGCCCGAGCGAGGAATACCGCGTCCCCACTGATGAGGAATGGCAAGAATTCCTCGGCCACTTCGAGCGGCGCAAGGTCTCCATCGGAGCATGCGGCCGCGCGTTCGGCACCTCCTGCATCCACGAACACGCCTGCGTGCGCTGCCCGATGCTCTGGCCCGACCCCGCCCAGCGCGACCGGCTCGACGAGATCCGCGACAACCTCCTCGCCCGCATCGCCGAGGCCGAACGCGAAGGATGGCTCGGCGAGGTGGAAGGACTGCGCGTGAGCCTTGCCGGAGCGGAGGAGAAGCTCACCCAACTCGACCCAGGGGCGTTTCAAAGTCCCGATGATCAGGTGAGTCTGCAGGTCATGGTGCTGCAGGGTGTCGAGGGTGACCCGTCACGGAAGCAACGAAACTCCGGTTGAACGGGGTGACCTTCCCAAGTCGCCCTGCTTCGCCGGAGTTTCGATGTGTCGTCAGTCTGCCACCGTCTGTCTGGTCAAGCCGCCCACCCTGGCGGGTGTCGCAGTGCTTCCGCTGGTGGAGCGGTTGCGGTTGCTGCCTGATCCCCGGCGCCGGCGCGGTGTGCGTCACCCGTTCGTGGCGGTGCTGCTGGTCGCTGCCTCGGCGGTGGTGGCAGGCGCCCGGTCGTACGCGGCGATCGGGCAGTGGTCCACCAGCGCCCCGCAGCACACGCTGGCCCGGTTGGGCGCCCGGACCGTAGGCGCGCTGGGCGTGCGCGTTCCGCCGAGCGCTGCCACGATCCGACGGGTCCTCGGCCGTGTCTGCCCGGGCGGCCTGGCCGACCTGACCGGCGCCGATCCCGCAGGCGCACAGTCGGTGGCCGTGGACGGCAAGGCCGCCCGCGGGTCGCTTCACGACCAGAGCCCGGCCGCCCATCTCCTGGCCGCGATGACCGACCAGGGGCGGACCGTCACCCAGCTGCGGGTGCCCGACAAGACCAACGAGATCACCTGCTTCGCCGCCCTGCTGGAGCCCTACGACCTGACCGGGGTCACCGTCACGGCCGATGCTCTGCACACCCAGCGCGCCCACGCGCGCTTCCTGGTCGAGGAGAAGAACGCGCACTACCTGCTGGTGGTCAAGGCCAACCAGCCCGGTCTGCACCGACAGGTGCGGTCACTGCCGTGGAAGGACGTCACCGCACGCCGCTACGACCGCGAGAGGGGCCACGGACGCAAGGAGACCCGCGTCACCAGGGTCCTCACGGTCACCGACCTCGGACTCGACTTCCCCCACGCCGTCCAGGCCGTGCGGATCCTGCGCCACCGCACCGACCTCAAGACCGGCGCGTGCACCCGCCAGACCGTCTACGCGATCACCGACCTGACCTCGCATCAAGCCTCGCCCCAACGCCTGGGCCAACTCGCCAGGTCGCAGTGGACCATCGAGAACCGGCTGCACTTCGTCCGCGACACCACCTTCCGCGAGGACGCCTCGAAGGTTCGGACCGGCCACGGGCCCGACAACATGGCGAGCCTGCGGAACTTGGCGATCAACACGCTCCGCGACGCCGGGCACAGCAACATCGCCGCCGGTCTCCGCCACGCTTCCTACGAACCGTTCACCCGCCCACTCGACCTCTTGGGCATCGCCTGACCGGCGCACTCACAAGATCAAGAGACTTTGCAGCGCCCCTGCAACTCGACCGGCGCTCATTCCGCGTCGTCGTCGACCTCGGTATTCCCGCCAGGAGGACTCCGCCCTCATGAAACCGAACGGACGTCTAAACACGGAAGCGGATGAGGCGGACACTGGGGCTCCTGGCCGGAGAGAGGAATTCATCACCTACCGGATGAAAGTCTTCAAAGCAGGGCAGAGATAGACGCTGCATTCCGGAACACCTCTAATTGGTGCGAATATTTTCGCAGTCGCGGATCTGCCCCACCAGCTTGCCGATGCGTCGCCGCTGGGTGAGCACCGCCTCCTGGGTGCGGGGCGGTTCCGCCTCTCGAGATCCACTCTGCTCTGGTGTTGGCGCTCAAGATCGTTTAAGGTCGTCATCGTTGGAGGCGCCGACAACTTTTCCTTGCTCAAATTGATTCATTGGAGAGGGATATGGGCATGGGTATTGCCAAGAAGGTCGGAGTGATCGCTGCGGCGTCGCTCTGTGTGCTCGGGGCTGGCTCGTCGGCATGAGCGGCGAGTACGTCGACGAAGCTGAGTAACGGAACGATCTATTCGACCGTGGAGAACGGGAGGATAGTGTCCGGGAACTCGAGCCTCTTCTATTCGACGGTCAAGTACTCCAAGTCGGGCGGCAGCACCGTGAGCGTCAATCTCCTGATGGACGCGGGCACTGTCTACAGCTCCGGGACCTACAGCGTCGCCTCGGGGCAGTCTGCGTCCATCAGCTTCGGAGGTAAGCCGGTGCCTTCCGGCTGCCGCGCCACCGGCGGCATCAAGGCGGCGGGTCAGGGATACTTCTGGACTCCGAGTCTCAACCCCTGCTGATACCACATGGTGGCGCCCAGCCCTGAATCCGTAGGGTTATTCGAGACCGTGACCATTTCCCATGTTCCGGCTCGGTAAGGGTCTATCGCTCATGTTGCCGGGTTGAGGGACGTGAACGCGTTCCGCTCGGCGTGGATATCGACGTTCAAGATCGTACTGTCGTCGTCGTTGCTGGCGTCGACAGCCAGTTTTGCTCAAATCGTGCATTCGGAGAGGGATATGGGCATGGGTATTGCCAAGAAGGTCGGAGTGATCGCTGCGGCGTCGCTCTGTGTGCTCGGGGCTGGCTCGTCGGCATGAGCGGCGAGTACGTCGACGAAGCCGAGTAACGGAACGCTGTACTCGACCGTGGAGAACGGGAGGATAGTGTCCGGGAACTCGAGCCTCTTCTACTCGACGGTCAAGTACTCCAAGTCGGGTGGCAGCACCGTGACTGCGATCCTCGTGATGGACTCCGGGAGCACGGTCTACAGCTCGGGGGCGTCCAACGTCGCCTCGGGGGCGTCCAAGTCTTACAGCTTCGGAGGTAAGCCGGTGCCTTCCAGCTGTCGCGCGACCGGCGGCATGACCGTGTCGGGTCAGGGTTACTTCTGGACTCCGAGTCTCAACCCCTGCTGATACGCCACGGCACACCTGCTTCCGGTCCCTTTCTTTCACGGGGCCGGAAGCCTTGTACTGAGAACAAGGAATTCCATTGATCAGCGCGTCTGTCGGGGCACTGTCCGGTATTGTGCCCCTCTTCCTGGTGTTCGCGGTGTTGTTTACCACGCCTGCCGTGTTCATCGCGCGGGCGAAGAATGGCCCTGTCCTGTACAGCGCCGCCGCCGCAGTCCTCTTCGCGGGCGCGTTCGCGGTGACGTTGACTCCGGGCAACGTCGGGGACGCCGCCACGAACATGACGTGCGTTACGGGAACACCCCTGCGCGACGCCTTGCACACCACGCCTGGCCTGCTCAATGTGCTGCTGTTCGCGCCTGGGTGCTTCTCCCTCGTGATGGCAACCCGCCAGCCGATGCTGTCGTTGGCGATCGCCAGTGTCACGGTGCCCGGCGTGGAACTCGCGCAGGCGGCTTTCCCGCTGGGCAGGACCTGTACCTACTCCGACATCACTCTCAATTGCATGGGTGCCGCAGTCGGCTTGTGCGTAGGGCTGGCCGTACTGGGTCTCGTGGCACGCAGGCCCCTCTTCTCGCGGCGCGACTTCGTCCGCGGCGGTGGTGCGGCGGCGGTTTGCCTCCTCGCTATATTCGCCCTCTTTGGAGCGGTAACCCCTGTTGAGGGCGCTTCCGAGGGGCTGGGAGTCACCGCCGCCCAGGATCGCTGGGCGCGCTCCGCTGCCGTCGGCGTTTTCGGCGAGCAGTCGAAGGTAGTACAGGTCCAGCTGCGCCCCGGCGTGCCCGGGGAGCCAGTGAAGATCGACGTCACCACTGATCAAGGCGTCCTTAACCTCTCGTGGACCGAGCGGAAGATCCTCGCTGCGGAGGCGGATGATCACCAGGACGACGGCGGGAACCTGAGCTCTGTTCAGGCAAAAGCCGTTGGCCAGCGCTTCGCAGCGCGTTGGTTCCCTGAAGAGGTGAAGGACAGTAAGGTCACCTGGGACCCGCTGGGCGGTGGCAACGGGCCGTATGCGCTCAGCTATCGCCGGTACCACGATGGCGTTCTCATGCCCATGCGACTGGACATCACGGTTACCTCTTCGGGCCGCATCATGGCCATCACAGTGAGGACCGCAGAAGACCCCAACCTTCCCAAGCCAGTACTCGGCCGTGCCCAGGCTCAGCACCGCGCCGAGGGATTGACCAAAATGGACAGCATTGGTGAAACTTTCCTGCTGGCCGAGAAAGTCAACGGGACCTGGCGGCCTCTCTGGCTTGTCAACGTAGGCAAGAACGGCGAGGCGAAAGCGGCTCTCCGTATCGATGCAGTCACCGGCCAGCAGGTACAGCCCGACCCCATCCCCGGCCAGGAAGCCCCCGCTGAGTCGTAAGCCGACCCATGGGGGTAGCTTACGATGGGCCTCCCAGTCGACCAGCAGGGCACAGTCTGAACCCATATCTCGAACGGTTCCAGCGGCGGTAGTGCTCACCAGCTGGCGGCTATGGAACTTTTCCAACTCCGTAGCTCCCAGTAGGCGGCGTGCGCACGCCAAGGACGGGATAGACCCTGTCCTGGTCACCAGAGCGCGACAGGGCCACGGTCAGCAGCTGTTGGACGACCATCCGGAACCACACTGCGTGAGTTCAGAGAAGGTGTCATAAATCAGGCCCTGTTCTACCTGGCCTGGCTGATGGACCACCGTGCCGAGTTCGAGCACCTTGTCCGCGACCGGCTCGGGGTGACGGCCGCGTCCCAGGTCCTGTGGAGCGGCCCTCGCCTGATCTGCATCGCCGGCGACTTCACGCGCTACGACGTGCATGCCGTGCGCGAGCACCGGCGGTCGATCGACCTGGTCCGCAGGGCGCCGACATACGGGGGAGCGGTTCGCCCGGCGGCTCGGTAGCGCCTGAAGCCCCGGGTGGGGATGAAGCGCCGACCGTCCCACGCCGTGCGCGTAAGGAGTTCCAGGAGGGGACTCCTCCAGGAACTGCCGGGACCGGTCGTGAACGGAGAGCCGGTCAGCAGAAGCGCGGAGGTGCCCGTACCAGCGTTCTCCGCCCGGCGGGTGGAATGAACCGCTGCGCTGTACACCTTGCCGTTCGTGACGTTGTGATGGGTCGCCAGCGGAGCAGGGCCTCCGAGGTGGCGGCGCAGGACATCGACAAGCCGGGACCCGTCAGACGCGTCGTCATGTACGTGTGACATCCAGACCGTCAGCGGGGCGCTGGGCCAGGAGACGATCGAAACCGCGGGGGAGACGGCTGTGGACCACCAGCTGATCGCTCCCACATAGAGGTCCGCCGGGGCCAACCCCGCCGGGGCGGCTTCGGCTACCGCCATCTCCCCGAGCGGTCCTCGCAGGATGACATCGTCGTCCAAGACGCCCCCTTGTCGTTGTACAGCGTTGTTCGGTGGGCTGATCTTGCCCATACCTCTGACAACGGTTGAGGGAGGAGGCGGCGCGATGAGACGCGGACGCTGGCAGACAGCGGCTGCGGCCCGTTGAGTGAGCTCGAGGGGGAGTGGGACGCCGTGATGGTCGATCAATGACCTCGCACGTGGAGTGCGTGGCCATCCTGGAACCTGCGAACAAGGGTGCCTGACCTGCGGTTTCGCGACGTGTGGTAGTCGTGCGACCTGTTTCCCTCCGTACATGCGATCGAGACATGCGATCGAGCGGCCAGTTCGGCCCGAGAACCCGTTCCGACCTGGGGATTCGCGGTCAGACCCACGATGGGGACGGCGTCGGTGGCGGGGTTTGTTCACGATTCTTGACGCTCTCATGACGCTGCGGGTAAACCGGAATCGGTGGAGTCTCGGCGCCCGGAGGTGAGCGCAGTGCACCGCTGGCAGGAAGAAGTCAAGGACGTTCGCCTTGCGCGGGCTTGGAGAGGGAAGGTTCGTGGAGTCGAGGCCAGACGACGTTGGCCGCATCCCGTTTCGTAGCGTCCCTGAAGCCAAGACAGCGGCCGCTGCGCAGCCGGAGTCCTGCAGGAAGGCGTCATCCACGACGTATCACGATCGCGGTTTCGGCGACACTTCGTGGCTCCGGTACGGAAAATCGATCCGGAACCAAAATTCGCGGAGTGTTGACCCGCGGACTGTCCAACGGCGGTTTGCCGCGGCCGCATTGTATTGTCAGTTCTCGTGGGCGCGGCATCGCGGTAGCGGCGGGGGCGACATGGCGTAGGTCCCGACGGGGGCAGGTGCATCGCATCTGTCGGATGGTGTGCGGCGGGTAGTGCACGCGCTCCTCGGCCCGGGCGGTGGTGGTCGCGACCGTGCCGTTTCGGACCTGCCCGCGGGAGCCGGGGTACTGAGGGGGACACATAGGCCGTGGCGTGCCCGGACTTACGGTCTCCGGAGTCGTCCGGGAACAACGCCCCGCCGTCGTGGGGCGCGGTCGGAAACAGGAAGGCGCTGATTCATGGCTGCCCACCGGTCCGATGAAGGGCCGCACCTTCACCTTGCCTCAAGAAGTCAAGACCCGGAACACCATCCACCGATCACGGCAAACCACCGCAGGTCGACCGGACGGCCGGCGCCCGCGGTGCTGCCCCCATCGCTGCGCGCGTGGCTCGGGCTGATCGCGGCCCTCGCCGCGCTGGTGGTCGTCGTGCTCGGGGTCCTGTACGCCGGCCACAGCGAGCCCGGCAGCGTGGACGTGTGGATCCAGTCGGCGGTGGACGGTGTGCGGTCGCCGTGGCGGAACATCGCCCTGGCCATGGACTTCTTGGGGGAGCCCGTGGGAGCGGCGACGCTGGTCGTGGCCACCGTGACGGGCTGCCTGCTGCTTCGGCGTCCTCGCGCAGCGGTGCTCATCGTTGCCGGCATCGCCATGGCCGTGGGGGCGGCGACGCTGCTGAAGCACCTGGTGGGACGCACCATCCACGGCGACAATCTGTCCTACCCGAGCGGGCACACCGCCTTCCTCACCGCGCTCGCCCTCGTGGTGGCGCTGCTCGCGAGCGGCCTGCTCGGCCTCGGCAGGACGGCCGGCACGTTACTCGTCCTCGCCGCGGCGCTGGTTGCCGGCGCCGCCATGGGCTGGGCGCTGGTCGCCCTGGGCGCGCACTACCCGACCGACGTCCTCGGCGGCTGGTGCACCGCGCTGGCGGTGATTCCGGCGACCGCGTGGCTGGTCGACCGGATGGCTGACCGGCTGGTCGATGGGATGGCCGACGCCGTTCGGCGGGAGCGTCGCTGACGTCACGTCACGTCACGCCAGGCGGCGGAATACGGGCTTCACCGGTCGTCCGGCCAGCCAGGGGGTGGGGTCTGCGGCGTCCAGTGCCTTCCGGTACACCGCACATGCCTGGGCCACCACGTCGACGGTGTGATCGATGTCGGCGTCGCTGAGCGCGCTGCTCACCACGAACGACGGGGCCAGCACCCCGCCCGCGAGGAGCCCGCGCAGGAACAGGGTGCGGTACTGCTGCGACGGCTGCCGGTTCTCGTCGAGGGTGGCGAAGACCAGGTTGCTGGCCCGGCCTCGGACGACGATGTGGTCGCCGACGCCCATGCCGGCCGCGGCGTCGCGGACACCGGCGGCCAACCGCTCGCCGAGGGTGTGGAGCCGCGCGGTGACGCCCTCTTCGACGTAGGTGGTGAGCACGGCCATCGCGGCGGCCAGCGAGTGCGTTTCCGCACCGTGCGTGGTGGACAGCAGGAACACCCGGTCGCCGGAGTGACGCAGCCCGCCCCGCTCCATCAGATCGCGGCGCCCGGCCAGCGCGGAGATGGCGAACCCGTTGCCCAGTGCCTTGCCGAACGTGGAGAGGTCGGGGACGACGCCGTACAGGCCCTGGGCGCCTGCCTCGGACCAGCGCAGGCCGGTGATCATCTCATCGAAGATCAGTACGCAGCCGTGCCGGTCGGCCAGCTCGCGCAGGCCGGCGAGGTACCCGGGAGTGGGGTCTCCCCTGCTCGAACGAAGTTGAGAGCTTGGGGAAGGCTCGGTGTGACCGGCAGGTTCGAGGATCAGACAGGCGACCTCGTCCTGGTACCGGGTGAGCAGCTCCTCCGTGGCGGTCAGGTCCCCGTAAGGGAACGCCACGGTGAGTTCGGTGGTCGCCGCCGGAATACCGGCGGACATCGGCGTGGTGCCGATGAACCAGTCGTCGACGGAGAAGAACGGATGGTTGCCGCAGATGGCCACCCGCGGGCGCCCGGTGACGGCGCGGGCGAGTCGCACCGCGGCGGTGGTGACGTCGGAGCCGTTCTTCGCGAACTTCACCATCTCGGCGGTCGGCACCGTGGCCAGGAAGCGTTCCGCGGCCTTGACCTCCACGATGGACGGCCGGACGAAGTTGCTACCGCGGTCGAGTTCCCGCCGCACCGCCTCGATCACGCGTGGGTGGGCGTGGCCGAGGCTGACCGACCGCAGGCCGGAGCCGTACTCGACGTAGCGGTTGTCGTCGATGTCCCACACGTGGGCACCGCGGCCGTGGCTGATGACCGGGGCCAGGTTCTCGGGGTACTGGTCGTCGCCCTTGGCGTAGGTGTGCGCGCCCCCGGGGATCATGGCGTGCAGCCGCTCGTTCGCCATCCGCGACCGGGGCAGGAGGAACTCTTCGGTGCCTTTGGTGTCCACGCCAACCTCAACTCTCTTTTTGCTGCAGGGCTCCGGCGAGGCTCGGCGCCTCCCGGTCCCGCTGGGACATCGATGTGACCGGTAGCGGCCAGGGAATGGCGAGCTCCGGGTCGTCGAAGGCGATCGTCACGTCCTCGGCCGGATCGTGCGGGCGGTCGATCCGGTACGAGACGTCGGCGGTTTCGGTCAGAGCCTGGAAGCCGTGCGCGCACCCCGCCGGGATGTACAGGGTCACCTGCGTCTCGTCGGACAGCTCGAAGAAGGCCCGGCTGCGGTATGTCGGCGAGTCTGTCCGCAGATCCACGACGACGTCGAAGATCCTCCCGTACGAGCACCGCACCAGCTTGGCCTCGCCGGCGCCGGAGCGCAGGTGCAGGCCGCGCAGCACGCCCCGGACCGAGCGGGACAGGCTGTCCTGAACGAAGGCGTCCGGGTCGAGGCCCACCGAGCGGACCACGTCGGCGTCGAAGGTGCGGCAGAAGAAGCCGCGCTCGTCGGCGTACGGCGTCGGCTCGAACAGGTACGCGCCGGTGATCTCCGGGACTTTGGTCGCCTTCATGGAGCCTTCCGCAAGGTGTGGGCGTGGTCGGCCGCAGGGAACAGGGCCGCGGTCAAGGAGTTGAACTGGTTCTCGAGTCGCCGGGCGGCGGCCAGGTTCCGCTCGGTGAGGGTCTGCCGCAGCTCGGCCGAACGCTTCTCCAGCGCACGGAACTGCTCGAGCAGCCGGTCGGCGTCGACCTCGCGCGCCGGGTGGCAGTACGCGCCAAGGCCCATCTCCGCCATGAGCGCGTCGCTCTTCGCTGCATAGCAGAGAGCGAGCACCGGCGTACCGGTCTTCAGAGCGCAGATCAGGTTGTGGTATCGGATCGCCACCACGGTGTCGGCAGCCGCCATCTCCTTCATCAGGTCGGCCAGTGAGGACGGCTCGGCAGCGGTGACCAGCGGCGAGTCCACAGCGTCGAGGATCGCGGCGACCACCGACGCGTCGCACTCGTCACCGGTGAGCAGCCGGACAGCCCTGCCCTCCTCGACCAGCGCGCGGACGAAGCGGATCGTCCCGTCGAGGTAGCGCCGGTATATCTCATAGGCCCGAGCGCGATCGTCGTTGCCGCCGTGGAAGTCCATAACGCCGACGCAGACCGGGCCCGGCGGGGCCGACGGGTCCGAGGGTGCGCTCGCCCGCGGCGTCGGCAGGGCGAACGCGAGGTCCGGGTAGACCTCGTCGCGCGCGGTGTCCACGCCCATCGCCCGCATCGCGTCGCGAGACTGCGCGTCCCGGTACGACCGGTATGCGGCCAGCCGCGCCGACCAGCGCACCAGGGCCCGGGTTGGCCGGTTGCCGATCGTCGCGGCACCTACGCTGACCAGCGCCACCCGGGTGCGCAGCAGTCGGCCGCTCGCGCAGAGCAGGAACAGCGAGTACGGGAAGCCCCACGGCCGCAGCGGCAGCGTGGCCTCCAGGACGCCCATGCCCGGGACGATCACCACGTCGTGCCGGCGCACCCAGGCAGCGGTGCGGAAGACATCGACGAGTTTGCCCAGCCCCTTCGCCGCGATCGCGCTCGCACGCGACGCGGTCCGGTACTCCCCGCGGTACCAGTGCAGCCGCGTCGCGGGGATCCCGAACCGGGTCGTCACGGCCTCGGGTCCGCCGCACAGCGCGTCCACGACCACCTCCGGGTGTTCGGCGCGGAGGTACCCGAGCACGGCGTCGAGCGATCCGTCGTTGCCGAGGTTGCCGGAGCCGAGCAGACCGAACACCCCGACGCGCACCGGGGTTTCGTTCGCGGGCGTCATGCCTGCCTCCCCTCACGGCCGGCGACGAGGGCGTCGACGGAGACGGTGAGCCGGTCCGGGGAGACCGGGGCGCGGTCCTCGACCCGCTCGCCGGCGCCGGGCCGGACCCGGCTGGTCATCCATGCGGCCAGGCGGCGGTAGCACGCGCGCCGGTCGGCCGGGGACAACGGCGCCCGCCGGATCGCCGCGACGAAGCCCCAGACGTACTCGGCGAGCAGCCGGGGCGTCGGATGCAGCGGGCCCGCCCGGCGCGGGTCCAGGTTGACGCACCGGGAGCGCTTGGACGGGTTCGCCCGCTCAGCGCGGGTGGGATGGTCGCGGCGGAAGTACAGCAGTTCCGGCACCTGGTGGAAGGGCCCGTGCAGGCCGATCTCGGCGACGAACGTGCGGTCCGCGTGGTGGTAGCTGTCCATCGGCTTCACCCGGCGCAGCACGTCGGCCCGCATCACCCCGTAGAAGTCGTCGCCACCCGGCTCGAACAACAGACTGCGGAAGCGCTCCGGCGCGTGCGGCGAGGCGGTGGCGAGCCCGTACTCGTAGGGGACCCTCACCTGGCCGTCGCAGTCGATGACCGCCTGGCCGGTGTGTGCGAGGATCATGTCTGGCCGCTCGTCCAGCGCCTGGACGCAGCGCCGCAGCAGGTCCCGGCCGTACAGGTCGTCGTGCGAGGCCCACTTGAACAGCTCGCCGCGGGACTCGGCGAACACATGGTTGTGGTTCGGCGTGGCGCCGATGTTCCGGGGCAGCCGGAGGTACCGGATGCGCGAGTCCCGCGCGGCGTACTTGCGGCAGATCTCCTGGGTCCCGTCGGTCGAGGCGTTGTCGGAGATGACCAGCTCGAAGTCCTCGTAGGTCTGGCCGAGCAGGGCGTCGAGCGACTCGGCCAAGTACTCCTCGCCGTTGTACACGGGCAGGCCGATGCTCAGCCTGGGTTGGGCAGTCATGAGGTCCTCACTTCGGGGATGGGATTGCGGTGGCGCTCGCGCAGGGCGGACCGCAGTTGCAGCCACCACACGGCCGAGCCGCTGACGGTCGCGGCGGCGACCCCCCAAGCCGAGCCGACCGTGCCGGCGGCGGCCGCCCCGCCGAGCCCGCCGCTGACATAGCAGGCGGAGGCGAATAACTGGCAGCGCAGGCTGCGCCGGGCCGTGCCGAGCGCGCGCAGCCCGGCCGCCGCGCCGGTGCCGAGGCCCGTGCCCGCGACGCCGAGGGTGACCGGCACGATGAGCTCCGAGGCGGAGTGCCAGACGCCGCCGAGCACCAGCTCGCCGAGCCGGCCAGGCATCAGCAGCAGCGCCGCGCCCCAGAGCAGCGCGCCGGCGGCCTGCCCCCCGCCCAGCAGGATGCAGAACGTGCCGAGCCGGTGCGGGGCCTGCCGTAGCACCCGTGCCGCCTCCGGGACCGTGACCAGCGAAAGCCCCATGAGCACCGCCAGAAACGGGCCGAGCAGGAGCTCGGCGCCCCGCACCGCACCCACCGCGCCGATCCCGACGATCGCGCCGAGCCCGTACGCCCGCAGCTGGCTCGCGCCACTGAGGCTGACGTTCTCGACCAGGTACCGGTAGCCGAGATCGCGCTGCTCGCGAAGCCACCCGCGCGCCTCGGTCATCCGGGGCCGGATGCCGGACTGGATGTAGCCGTACCCCGCCGCCACCGTGGCGGACGCGCCCCAGGCGAGCACGAAAGCGGCCACGCTGCCCACACGAACCGCCACCACTATGGCCGGGACGAGCGCGACACCCCACACGACGTCGTTGACGAACGCCTTCCGCCCGGCGCCGGCGGCGAAGAACGAGAACCGCCAGGCGTCCTGGAGCAGTAGCCCCGGCAACATGACACCAAGGGCGGCGAACGTGGGCCCCACGCGGCCGCCTAGGCCGAGCCCGGCCACCAGACACGCCGCGCCGAGGGCCGCACCGATGCCGAGTGCGGTACCCGTCGACCGGGCCACCGCCCCGCGCCAGGACGCGTCCGGAACGCCGCTGAAGCGCACCACGAGCGGATCGGTGGCCAGCCCGCGGGAGACGTTGAGCACCACGCCGTACGTCACCCAGGCGAGGCTGAACACGCCGAACGCGGTCACCCCCAGCGAGCGGGCCACGTAGATGCCCACCACGAAGTTGCTCACGCTGGAGGCCGCCTGGTCGGCCAGTCCCCAGGACAGCCGACCGACGAGGGCCCGCCTGGCGGATCGGGCCGATGCCGTCGCCTTCTCCGCCTCGATGGTCATCGGCGTCATCCCTTGATCAGCCCGGCGCCGTGCAGGGCGCCGGCCGCGGCGGCGACGGTATCGAACGGCAGCCCGGACCGCTCGGCGACGTCCAGCAGACTGTGCTCGCCGTCGGAGAGGCTGAGCACCCAGAGCATGGCCATCTGGGCCTGCTTCGCGTCGCTGCGGCCGCCGAGCGAGTCGTACAACCCGCGACGGCCCAGCTGTGGCTCGCCGTAGGGGCTGAGGTTGACGTACTGCCGGTTGCGGTCAAGGACGGCGAATGCCTCGCGGCAGACGGCGAGAGTGTCCGCCATCGCCTCCGGGGAGACGAAGTCCAGGTTGTCCGCCGAGGTGTGGTACTCGGGGTACCCGGCGTACGGGGTCCGGCTGAGTGAGCCCACGCCGAGATCGAACCCGGGCGAGCAGAACTGCCGCTCGTCGTAGCCGTACGGAGTGAACTCGGCGACGCGGTGCGGGCGCTCGGAGGCGGCAAGCACGTGCCGCATCACCCGGTCGATCTCCGCGTCGCCGCGTCTGCTCTGTTTGTACGTCAGTTGGCCCGGGTCGCCGGCGCAGGCCAGCACAAGGCCGTGCTTGACCCGTTCCACCCGCTCCGCGTTGCGGGCTAGCCAGGTGATCGCCCCGATGGTGCCGGGCGCGTAGATGAACCGGTAGGTGTAGTACGGCGCTTCCTGCGCCAGCGCCCGGGCCAGGAACGTCGCCACCGCGATGCCGGCCAGGTTGTCGTTGGCCAGCGACGGGTGGCAGACGTGGCAGGAGACGATCACCTCGTCGGTGACCTGCCCGGGGACCACGTGCTCGGCGTAGGTGAGGTGGCCGTCCGCGAACGTGGAGTCGATGCGCACCTCGTACTCGCCGTCCGGCAGCGCGTCCAAGGTCTCCTGGGCCAGGCAGAACCCCCATTCCGGCTTGTAGTAGCTGGTGCGGTACGGCACCCAGGCCGGGTGGTCCGGCAGGGTGTGCAGGTGCGCGCGAAGCTCGGCCAGCGGCATGGTCGCCGACACCGGCACGCTGTAGCCGAGCACGTGCAGGCTGGACACGGCGAAGTCGACGACCCGATTGCCCGCGGTGTCGGCGACGTACGCGTCCCGGATGTTCCACTCCTGCGGCACCGTCCAGTCGAGCACTTGCGTCCCGGTCGGCACCTCGTGCACCTGCAGCGGGACGTACTCGCCGACGATCTCCAGGGTGGCGCGCACACCGTCGCCGGTGATGCTCCGGCACAGCGGGTACAACCGCTCCACCAGCGCGTGCATCTCTTCACCGGCCGCGGTCATCGGCGCCAGCGCAGGGTGTCGTCGACGGCGCCGGCGTCGGACGCCGCGCGCAGCACGGCCAGCCGGGTGAAGCGTCGCTCGAAGTCTTCCCGGGTCATCCCGTATTTCCGGTAGTTGTCGGCGAGTTCGAGCGCGCCCTGCTTCACCGTCCACTCGCAGTCGAAGCCGGGCACCGCGGCGCGGAACCGGGAGAAGTCCACCCGGTACGACCGCGGATCGGCACCGGTCTCCCCGGTGATCACCACCTTCGAGCCGGATACCGCCTCGGCGACCTGCTCGGCGATCTCGGCGACCGTGACGTTGTTGATCTCGCTGCCGATGTTGAACGCCCGGTCGTGCACCGATTCCCGCGGCGCGACCAGCGCGGCCGCGAAGGCCCGTGCGATGTCGGCGGCGTGCACCAGCGGGCGCCAGGGGGTGCCGTCGGAAAGCACCAGCACCTCGCCGGACAGGAGCGCGTGGCCCACCAGGTTGTTCAGCACGATGTCGGCGCGCAGCCGGGGTGAGTAGCCGAAGGCGGTGGCGTTGCGCATGAACACCGGGCTGAAGTCGCCGTCGCAGAGCGCGTGCAGGTCGTCCTCCACCCGCACCTTGGACTCCGCGTACGGTGTCACTGGGCGCAGCGGGGCGTCCTCGGCCACCAGGTCGTCGCCGCCGGCGGCGCCGTAGACCGAGCAGGTCGACGCGTACAGGAAGCGCCGCACTCCGGCGTCGCGGGCCAGCCGGGCCAGCCGTACGGACGCGTGGTGGTTGATGTCGTAGGTGAGTTCCGGCGCCAGCGATCCCAGCGGGTCGTTGGACAGGGCGGCCAGGTGGATCACGGCGTCCACCCCGGCCACGTGTTCGGCCGTGACGTCGCGCAGGTCCGCCCGCGGCCCCGGCGGGTCCGCGGGCGGCGGGCCCAGCACGCAGTCGGCGAACAGGCCGGCGTCCAGCCCGACGACCTCGTGCCCGGCGGCCGTGAGGACCGGGGCCATCACGGTTCCCAGGTAGCCCTGGTGCCCGGTCAGCAGTACGCGCAAGGTTCATTCCTCCAGGTCGAGAGTGAGTTTGGTGACGGCGAACGCCTCGGCGTAGCGCGCGTTGCTTTCGATACCACGGATCCGGGCCAGCCCGAGGAAGGCTTCCCGGTCGTACCAGGGCCGGTGCTGCTGCGAGGGGTAGTGCTCCTGCAGCAGCCGCACCTTTTGTTCGGCGATCTCCGGCGACAGCGGCTGGTACGCCGCCGGACGGCCGAGGTCGCCGTCCCACTTGACGATCTCGTAGCCGAGCACCAGGTGGTCGCGGAACGCGGTGGTCATCAGCTTCGCCAGACCGCGGTGATCCTGGTGCGCGTCATCGGTGCGCGGGGCCAGCACGAGATCCGGCTCTGTCTCCGCGCGCAGCTCCTCGACCGCGGCCTTGGCCTCGTCCCAGCGCGCGGGCAGCCGGCCGTCCGGCAGCTTGTGCACGGTCAGCCGCAGGTCGGCGCCCGGGCAGAAGGCGGCGAGCGCGGCCTGCTCCTCCTGCTCCCGCTCGCTGCCACCGCCGGAGAGCACCAGCGCGTCGACGCGGATACCCGGCCGCGCGAGGCACATCGTCAGCAGCGTGCCGCCGGCACCGATGGCGATGTCGTCGCAGTGCGCGCCCACCGCGACGATCCTGTCCAGGCGCCCGGCCCCGAGCCGGATCACGCCCTCGCTCCGGCACCGTGCCTGCTGCCGGTCGCGCTCGCCCCCGCGCCGTCCGGTTCCCACACGGTCCACGGGCGGTCGCCTTGGGCGTAGGCAGCGTCGAGCGCGGCCCGCTCCTTCACGGTGTCGGTCGGCTTCCAGAAGCCGCGGTGCTGGTGCGCCACCAGCCGTCCGCGCTTCGCCAGTTGGGCGCAGCCGTCAGCGACCAGGTCCCCGTTCTCCGGGATGTGGTCGAAGACCTCCTGACGGAGCACGAAGTAGCCGCCGTTCTCCCACAGCGGCATGTCACTCACCGCGGTGATGCCTCCCACCAGGCCTTCCTCGCCCAGTTCCACGCAATGGAACGAGGACTGCGGCGGCACCACCATCATCGACGCACCGGCGTCGCGCCGGGCGAACCGGTCGATCATCTCCGGCAGCGGGGCATCGGTGAGCACGTCGGCGTAGTTGGCGAGGAACATCTCGTCGCCGTCCAGGTGGTGCCGCACCCGGCGCAGCCGCTCGCCGATCGGTGACTCGATGCCGGTCTGCGCGAACGTGATCGTCCAGTTGGCGATGTCGGTGGACAGCAGCTCGGTCCGCCCGCCCCGCAGCACGAAGTCGTTGGACGTCGTCTCCTCGTAGTTGAGGAAGAAGTTCTTGATGTGGTGAGCCCCGTACCCCAGACACAGAATGAACTCCGTGTGCCCGAAGTGTGCGTAGTAGCGCATGACGTGCCAGATCAGCGGCCGCGGGCCGACCATCGCCATCGGCTTGGGCGTGTCGTCGGAGGCTCCGTTGCGCATACGCAGCCCGTAACCGCCGCAGAACAGAACGACCTTCATGGCTTGACCTCGACAATGCTCAGTTCCGGGATGGGAAAGACCAGCCGGCCGCCCCACTCGTGCACGAAGGACAGCTGCTCGACCAGCTCGGCCCGCAGGTTCCACGGGAGGACGAGGACGTAGTCGGGTTTGTCGGTGCTGATCTGCTCGGGCGGCAGGATCGGGATGCGGGTGCCCGGGGTGAACCTGCCGTGCTTGTAGGGGTTGCGGTCGACCGTGTACGGGAGCAGGTCGGGCCGGATGCCGCAGTGGTTGAGCAGGGTGTTGCCCTTGCCCGGGGCGCCGTAGCCGACGACCGTCTCGCCGCGCTCGGCCGCCTCGATGAGGAACCGCAGGAGGTCCCGGCGCACCTTGGCCACCCGAGCGGAGAACTCGGTGTACCCGGACAGCTCCTGCAGCCCGGCGGCCTTCTCCCGGTTCAGCACGTCGGCCACCCGACGGGTCGGCTCGCCGGCCACCTCGGCCGGCCGGGCCCACAGCCGGATGGATCCGCCGTGCGTGGGCAGCAACTCGACGTCCACGAGCGCGAGTCCGCCGCTCGCCAGCGCCCGGATCGCGGACGCGACCGTGTAGTACTGGAAGTGCTCGTGGTAGATCGTGTCGTACTGGTTCTCCTCGATCAGGGTCAGCAGGTGCTGCACCTCGATGGAGATCCAGCCGTCGTCGGCGACCAGGGCGCGCAGCCCCCGGGTGAACCCGACCACGTCGGGGATGTGCGCGTACACGTTGTTGGCCACGACCAGGTCCGCCGGGCCGTGCTCGGCGCGGACGTTGGCGCCGGTTTCCGGGTCCAGGAACTCCGTGAGCGTGGGCACACCCGCGTCCCGCGCCGCGGACCCGACGTTCACCGACGGCTCGATGCCGAGGCAGCGGATCCCGCGGTCCACCACATGCCTCAACAGGTACCCGTCGTTGCTCGCGACCTCGACCACGAAGGCGTCGGGGCCGAGACCCAGCCGCTGTACGGCGTCGGCGACGAACGTGCGCGCGTGCTCCACCCAGGAGGTCGAGTAGGAGGAGAAGTAGGCGTACTGCGTGAACGTCTCCTCCGGCGTGATCAGCGGAGGGATCTGCGCGAGCCAGCAGTCGGTGCAGACCCGCAGATGCAGCGGGTACGCCGGCTCCGGCAGGTCCAGTTGGTCCGCGGCGAGAAAGCTTTCACACGGCGGGGTCGTCCCCAGATCGACGACGCTCCCCATCGCCGCCGAGCTGCAGAGTCGGCATCGTGTCATTTACTGCCCCCATCTCTGCTCGCGGCGGGTGCCCCGCCGCGAGCCAGCGTTTCCGTTCCCTACCGGCGGCGCGCTGTCCCCGCCGCCGGACCGACCCGCGATCGCGGTGCGGTATCCCTCCACCAGGCGCTCCAGCCCGACGGTCGGACTGAAGTGCTGCTCGTAACGGCGCCGGGCCGCCTGGCCCATCTCCCGGTTGCGGGCCGTCTCGGCCGTGATCCGGCGCAGGCAGGACGCGAGCGAGGCGGGCTCGCCCGGCCGGTGCAGCAGCCCGGTCACCCCGTCCTCGACGAGTTCGACGAAGGCGCCGTGACCGGCGGCGACGGCCGGGACCCCCGCCGCCATCGCCTCCACGACCACCAGGCCGAACGCCTCCAGCCACGTGGAGGGAGCCACCACGGCGATCGACCGCGCGATGGCCTGCCGGCACTCCGCCTGGTCGTACAGGCCGACGTACCGCACGTCGTCCCGGCCCGCCGCCCAGGCGGTCACCTCTCGCTCCAGCGGCCCCGCGCCGGCGACCACGAGCGGCACGCCCACACCGCCGCCGACGGCGATCTCGTCCCACGCGGCCATGAGCAGCCGCACGCCCTTGGCCTCCGCGAGCCGGCCGAGATAGAGCAGATGCTCGCCATCGCCATCTCGGCGGGCGCCCGGTTCGGGCACGAAGTTGTGCTTCACCGCCAGCCGCTCGGCCGGCATGCCGGCCCGCACCAGGACGTCGCGCTGCGCCGCGGAGATGCAGAAGAACCGCTCCACGCCGGACCACCACCGCCGTCGGTTGACCGACAGGCTGACCGCGAGCGGCACCGTAGCCAGCCGGGAGCTCCGGTAGCAGCCGTGCCGGACGGCCGGCAGCGGAGCGGACCCGACGCACTCGGTGCACGGCCGGCCGTCCCGCTGCAGCGTGCCGGGCGGGCAGACCTGGGTGTAGTTGTGCAGCGTGGCGACGGCGGGCACACCGGCGTCGGCGCAGGCGGCCAGCACCGCCGGCGACAGGAGCGGGAAGACGTTGTGGACGTGCACCACGTCCGGCCGCTCGGTGCGAAGCCGGGCGGCGAGCTCCGCGCGGACCGCCGGGTTCCACGGCACCAGCAGCGGTACCGCGACCTTGCTCAGCAGGGATCGGGCAGCGATGTCGTCGCTGCGCCGCTCGAACACTTCGACCCGGTGGCCGGCCCCGCGCAGCAGTGCCACCTCCTGGTCGACGACCTTGTTCTCCCCGCTCGGCTGCGCCGAGGCGTAGCGGTTGTGCACCACGAGGACGTGCATGCTCAGGTCACCTCCGATCTCTGGGCCCGTCGCGGGACGCGTCGTCGAGGGACTTCGGGAGTCGAGAGGGGAGCGGCCACGGCAGGTGCCGCCAGCAGTGAAGCGGCCACCGCCAGATGCAGCAGATACGGCGAGGCGTCGCCCAGCCCGGCCTCGGTGTACGACGCGATCGCGCAGTAGCTGATCAGGAAGATCGCGCAGGCTCTCGACAGCGACGGTGGCCGCAGCAATGCGACGCCGCCCAACACGATGATGATCGCCGCCACCAAGGCGACGCCGGTCATACCCTGCTCGTTGTAAACGGCCAGCCAGCTGTTGTCGATCGGCAGCCCGCCGAACGACTTGTCGCCCAGGCCCACGCCGAACAGGTACTCCGGGGTTGTCCGGGGTGCTGTCAGCAGGGCGTGCCAGACCTTGGCCCGACCGGTGAGGCTGGTGAAGTACTCCTGGCTCTGTCCGCGCAGGAACCACGCCTGCAGCGCGGAGGCGAACCCCACCGCCGCCACCGCGGACACCAGCACCGCCCAGGCGAAGAACCGGCGGGCGGCGGCGCTGGTCAGGACGAGCGAGCCGATCGCCAGCACCAGCCCGATGAGCAGGCCGACCGTGGCCGTCCGGGTATGGGTCAGCGCGAGCAGGACGAGTGACGGAACGATGACGAGGGCCGCGCTGCCCCTGGTGGTCCGGCGTCCCAGAACGAGCAGCACGGTAAGCCCGATGATCACCGCGGCGTACTGTCCGATCTGCGGCGGGGTGAGCGGCCACAACGCGCCGACCAGCCGCCCGCCGTAAGTCTCGGGCATGGCCGCGCCCGGTGAGATGACCAGGCCGGCGGCTACCGACCCGAGCACCGCGAAGTACATCCGGATGTGGTGCCGGACGAACGTCAGGCCGCCGTCCCACCAGCGGCTGAGCAGCCACAGCGTGCCGACGAAGAGAGCCAGCCGGGCGCAGCGGAACAGCGCGCCGAACCCGGAGTCCAGGCTCGCGCTGGAGATCACGCTCAGCACCAGCAGCAGGGTGAGCAGGAACACGAAGGCGCTGGCTCGGATGCGCAGCCGGAGATTGACTGCGAGCACCAGCGAGAACGCGGCGGCCAGCGAGCCCATGGTGAGCATCTGGATGAGGGAGCGGGGCAGCGGAAAGATGGTGTCCGCCCCGGCGGAGCCGAGCGTGTTGAGGATCAGCAGCCCCCAGACTGTACCGACGATCTTCGGCGTGTGGTCCGTGCTCATCTCAACCACCGTCCCCTGCGCGGAAGGTACTGCCCGCGTCCTGCTGGTACGGCGGGCCCTGCCACTGCCCGGAGTTGAGGATCCGGCTCGGGTCGTGGGCGACGAATTTCCATGGTCCGAGGTAGACGTTGTCGTGCCAGCGGTTGTGCTGCTTGCTGGTGATCGCCTCGGCCACCCGCTCGCCCTGGTACGGCGACCAGTCCGGATAGGTGCCGTAGTTGGCCAGCACTGCCATTCGGTCGCACTTCACCGTGCAGGCGACGACGGACTTGTCCAGCACGAAGCGGTTGCCGTGGATGTCCACCCGCTGGGTCTTCCACCGGCAGTCGGCGTAGAGCGGTGCGGTGGCGATCGCCGGCTGTGCGCAGCGATCGGTGTTCTTCACCAGCAACGTGCAGTCACCGGACGAGGTGTTGGCCGGGCTGTTGCAGAATCGGTCGGCGTTTTCCCACAGAGTAATCCCGGACCAGTTGTTCTCCAGCACGTTCCGATAGATCTCGATCTTGTCCGTGCGGGCTCGGATCCGTGGTTCGCCGCCGGACTCGGACAGGTAGATGGTCGCGAACGGGAAGTTGTCGCCACGCTCGGCGTACTTGCGGCCCTCGACCCAGTTATTCCGCCGGATCGTGTTCTTCCGGATGACCGCGTTGTAGCTGGTCTCGTAGATCAGCGCGGCACCGTCGTTTTCCTCGAGCACGTTGTCCTCGATGCGGAAGTCGTTGTTGTTGGTGTCCGCCCACAACCCGGTTCCGCGGTTGTCGTGCACCCAGTTGCCGCGTACGTCGGCGCCGTTGACGGCCCAGAACTTGATGCCTCCGGTGCAGCCGCAGCCCTTCCGCCGCCGCTCCCAGTCGTCGGTGTTGTTGCCCACGATCTCGTTGCCCTCGACCACCAGGCCTCTGATACGGCCGGTGGCCTTGTACGCGTTCATGCCGTACTGACCGTTGTCGCGCAGGCAGCTGGCGCGGACCCGCTGGCGGGCACCGGCCATCAGCCCGGCGCCGGAGTTGTGCTGGATCGTCGCGTGCTCGATCACCCACTCGTCGGCCGAGTCATGGTTGACCACGCCCTCGTCGCGCGGCGCCACGAAACGTTGCACGGTCAGGTAGCGGATGGTGACGTTGCGGGCGGTACCGCCGAACGCGTACTGGTTCTTCTTCCAGCCGTCGAGCACCGCGCCCGGCGCACCGAGGTAGCGGTTCCCCTCCTTGGGGATGACCTGGGCGTAGCGGTCCGGGTCGAGCCTGTGCTTGCCCGGTCGAAGCCAGAACGTGGTGTTCGGGGGGCTGCTCTTGGTCTTCGCTGCCAGGTCACCGACCACCGCGGGGTCGACGGTCACCGCGCCCGCCGGCGCCTTCGCCGGCCCGGCCGCGGGCTTGGCGCACACCCGGGCCCCGGGCGTGGATGGCGCGGCCGGCTTTGCCCCGGCGCCCGGCGTACTCTCACAGCCGGTCGCCGCCAGCAGGGCCAGCGCCAGCGGTACCGCCGCCAACGCCCAGTGCTGCCTCTTGATCCCCATGCGCCCCCCTAGCCGCGGAACCTGAGTACGGTGGTGAACCCCTCCGCGCCGTCGGCGAAGCCGGTGCCGACCAGCGTTGTGGTGGGTTCCTTGCGCCCGAAGCCGGCGGAGTACCAGCCCAGCGGCGGGTCACTCTCGCCGCGATGCGCCCGCCAGCACAGCTGCCCGGGCAGGTCGAGCGCCGCGGAGCGGTCCTCGCCGTCCCGGGTCCAGGTGAGCACTGCCCGGTTCCCCACCAGGTCCGCGGCGATCGCCGGGCCGAGGTGGAACGCCAGGTGCACGGCCCGGCGCGGGCCGCGCACCTCGTCAACCACCCTCAGCTCCTGGCTCGCGGCCGTTAGATCCACCCGGCGGCGGTGCACGGAGCGCTGGTAACCGTCGTGCTCGGCGCACCATCGGGCCGTCCCCCCGTCGGAAGCGCCGGATGTGTCCGCGACCAGGACGTTGCTGCGGGCATGCCGGGTCCACAGGAACGGGCCGCCGGAGACGGACTGGTCACCGCCATCCAGTTGCAGGGTGTTGTGGCCGAGGGTCGACCGGAAGTACTGCCGCCACTCGGGCTGTCCGTGGTAGCAGAACGTCCCCGGGTCGGCGAGCACGTCGACTCCGTCGTGCCGGACCTCCACGGACAGCGCGTCCGCGTGAGCATGCGCGGCGATGGACAGGAATCCGTGCGGACCACCGTCGCAGCGGCACCAGATCTCCGCCGGACCACGCAGGATGGTCATGCCCGCGTCGGCGAAATGGGCCGGTCGGCTTGCCGGGCGGGACACGGCCGGTGCAGTGGGCCGGATGAGCGCGGCCAGCAGCGGGGTGCGCACATCGGTGCCGGTCACCGCCGGCCACCAGTCGAGCCGACCGAACACCGCGTTCCCGGTAGCCAGCAGCGAGGCCCAGCGGTCGGTGCCCGCGCCGTCCACGACCAGCCCGTGCCCGTCGTCCGCGTCCCCCTGGCGCGGCGGCCGTAGCCGGCTGTCCACGATGGCCGCGAGCGCGTCGGTCATCCGCAGCAGCACCAGCCGGATCGACGCGGGGACCGGCCTGCCTGCGGCATCCGCCTCGGCCACCGCGGCCAGGCCGAGCTCCAGCACCAGTCCGTGATACTCGGTGGCCAGCTCGCGGTTGAGGCCCGAGTCGAAGGTGTTGCCTCGCAGATGCCGCTCCAGCGACCGCAGCGCGTCGGCTCGCCAACGCGCCGAGGAGGGGAACCACCCGAACGCGCAGGCTGCGGCGAACTGCCCGGCGGCCTCGGCGATGACGTGGTTGTTCGCCGAAGACCCCCGGCTGGGGAAGGCGGCCAGCCAGCGCTGGTGGTGCCAGATCTGGTTCACCGCCACCGGGTTGCCCTCGAACAGCCCGGCCGCGCCCGGCCAGCCGTTGAGCAGCCGGCGAATCCACACCCAGGACAGCAGCCGGATGCCCAGCTCGATGCCGCTGATCCAGTGCACCCCGCGCAGCGGTGGATTGGCCGCCCACCACGACCGCAGGTGCGCGGCCACTCGCTCGGCGTACTGCTCGTCCCCGGTGATCGCGTAGGCGGCGGCGAGCACGGTGAGGTACTGATGCCGGGACAGCTCCCAGATCTGCTTGATGTCCCCGACCGCGTCCTCGTTCCGGTACGGCACGTCGAAGGCGTAGCCCCACGGAGCCCGGCGCCCGGTCTTCGGGTCGCACCACCAGTCCGGGTCGGCCAGGTCGTCGCGGACCACCCCGAAATATTCGGCGTGCCCGTACATCAGCCGGTCCGCCTCGGCGATGAGCCGTTTCGCCGCGTCCGGAGGCACTGCGGCGATCGTCCCGGCAGGCAGGACCGCGGTGAACCGGGCGCCCGTCACGCTCGGGCAGTCCGGCCGCGCCGACCGCCACCGCCGTCTGCGCACTGCGTCGCCCACCCGGCCGCCGACCTCCTGCGGCCCCATCCGGGAAAGGCGCCGCAGGTACCAGCCCGCGCTCATGGTCATCGCGGCCTCTCCAACGTCACCGGCGCGCCGCCGGCCAGGCCGGCCTGCACGGCGAGGGTGGCCACTGTGGTGGCGGCCAGCGACTCCAGCGGCACCGGCATCGGCCCGCCGGTCCGCACGGCCTTGATGAACGCGGCCAGCTCGGCGGACTGGCCCTTGTCCCGGGCCTTGGGCAGCCGCGAACTGACCCACCGCTTGCGGCCGTACACCGAGGCACGGACGAAGTCGTCGAGCCGCAGCACTTTGTTGTGCGCGACGAGGTCCAGCGTCTCCTTGGGGAAGCTGGGCGCGCCGGTGGTGACGTAGCTGATGGTGGCGGTGGACCCGTCCGGGTAGTGCAGCACGACCTGCAGGTCCTCGTTGCCGGACGTGGCGACCGCGTACACCGAGACCGGGTCGGCCTCGAGCAGCCAGCTCGCCGTGTCGATGAAGTGTCCGCCCTCACCGGCGAAGCGCGAGCCCTCGGTGCCCTGTTGGAGGTACCAGCTGCCGTGCTGCAGCCGGCCCGCGTTGACCAGGTAGCGGAGGCTCGCCGGACCGGTCCGGGCGCCGAACCGCTTCCTGGCCTCCTGCAACAGCGGCGCGAACCGACGGTTGAAGCCCACCTGCAGCCGGTCGTTGCCGGACTCCTCCACCGCCGCGAGCACACCGGCCAGCTCGTCCTCGGTGAGCGCCAACGGCTTCTCCACGAACACCGTCTTGCCGGCCAGCAGCGCCCTTCGGGTCAGTTCGGCGTGCGAGCTGTGCCGGGTGACGACGAACACCGCGTCGATGGACTTGTCGCCGAGCACGGCGTCGAGATCGGTGGTCGCCTCGGCGAAGCCGAACTTCCGCTTCGCGTTGGCCGCGGACAGCGCCGTCGTGGTGACGACCGTGGACAACTCGACACCGTCGCGTTGTGCCAGGTGCGGCAGCAGCATCGACGTCGCGTAGTTTCCCGCGCCGACGAACGCGAGGCGCACCGGCGTCTTGGCGGACCGGGCTGGGGTGGGCGCTCCGCCGCTGCGTCGCACCGCGGGCACGGCCACCGCCGGGGCTTCCGGTTCCCCCGCGTGTTCGGGGTACCGGAACAGCACAGCCACGGCCTTGAGGTCGCCGTCCTTCAGGCGCTGGTACGTCTCGACGGCGTCATCGAAGTCGGCGATGTGGGAGACCAGGGGCTCCACGTCGACGCGGCCGCGGGCGAGGAGATCGAGGAAGCACGCCAGGTTGCGGCGCTCGGTCCAGCGCACGTAGCCGATCGGGTAGTCCCGCCCCTCGAGCTCGTACTCCGGGTCGTAGCGCCCGGGGCCGTAACTGCGGGAGAACCGGACGTCGAGCTCCTTCTCGTAGTACGCGTTCCACGGCAGGTCCAGGCGGCACTTGCCGATGTCGACGACCCGGCCGCGGTCCCGGCAGAGCCGGGCGGCCAGCTCGACGGGCTGGTTGCTGCCGCCGCCGGCGGCCAGGTACACCTGGTCCACGCCGTGACCGCCGGTGAGTTCGGCGACGACGGCTTCCACGGCCGCGGACGCGGGATCGCCGCAGGCCGCAGCACCCAGGCGCTCGGCGAGCTCGCAGCGCACCGGGTCGGGGTCGACCCCGACGACGCGGACCCCTGAGGCCGCAAGGAGCTGCACCACCAGCTGCCCGATCAGCCCGAGGCCGATGACCAGCGCCACGTCGCCGAGTTGCGGCTCGCCGCGGCGGACGCCCTGCATCGCGATCGACCCGACGGTGCCGAAGGCCGCGTGCCGCGGCGCGAGGCCGTCCGGCACCCGGGCGTAGAGGTTCTTCGGCACCCAGTTCAGCTCGGCATGCAAAGCGTGCTCATTGCCGGCGCAGGCCACGAGGTCGCCGACCGCCACGTCGTCGATCCCGGTGCCGACCTGCTCGACCACCCCGCACAGCGAGTAGCCCAGCGGCGTGTAGGAGTCCAGCTTGCCCATCACCTTGCGGTAAGTGGCGGGCACCCCGTTGGTGGCCACGCTCTGCATGACCTTGGCGACCTGGTCCGGACGGGAACGGGCCTTGCCCACCATCGACATGCCGGCCTCGGACACCTTCATGAGCTCGGTCCCGGTGGAAATCAGCGAGTAGGCGCTGCGGACCAGCACCCCGCCCGGCTTGCACCCCGGCACCGGCACGTCGAGCACCGCCAACTCGCCGCTCTTGTAGTTCTGCACAACCTGTTTCACCCGAGCTCCTCGTGTTTCTATGCCGTCAAGCCGTCTGGCTCTGGCCGGAGCCAGAGGTCGCGCCGCGATACCAGTACTCCAGGGTCAGCACGTGCCACAGATGCTTGGAGAAGTCCCGCTGCCCGGCGGCGTCCTCGGCGACCATGCGCGCCAGCGCGTCGCGGCGCAGGAACCCGGAATTGACGAGCACGCCGTCGTGCACCACCTCGCGCACCAGCGGTGCCAGATCCCGGCTCATCCAGGCGCGCAGCGGGGCGCTGAACAGGCCCTTCGGCCGGTACACGATCTCCCGGGGCAGAATCGAGGTGGCCGCCTCCTTGAGGACGGCCTTGCCCTGTCGTCCGACGATCTTGCGATCGCCGGGCACGGCGAACGCCGCCTTGACCACCTCGACGTCCACGTACGGCACCCGCACCTCGGTCGACGCGGCCATGCTCGACCGGTCGGTGTACGTGAGGTTCAGGCCCGGCAGGAACATCCGGGCGTCGCCCAGGCACATGCGGTTGACGAAGTCGTCGAGGTCGTTGTCCTGGTAGATGTCCGCATGCTCGGTCAACACGTCCTCGACCGTCCCGGCCAAGTCCGGATTGACCAGGGCGAGCAGCTCCTCCTGGTCGTACATGGTGTAGCTGCGCCGGAACGCGGTCTCCTCCGGCAGGTCGGCGAAGGAGAGGAACCGCTTCGCGAAGCGCACCGACCGGTACCCCCGGTGGGCCGTGGCGACCGGCAGCCGGTCCACGGTCGCGGACAAGCCGCGCCGCAGGGGTCGCGGGATGCGCTGGTAGCGCAGCGCAAGCAGGTTGGCCAGGTGCTTGCGGTAACCGGCGAACAACTCGTCGGCACCCATCCCCGAGAGCATCACCTTGACCCCGGCCTCTCGTGCGGCCGAGCAGATCAGGAACGTGTTGATCGCGGCGGGGTCGCCGATCGGCTCGTCCAGGTCGTACGTCATCTGCGGCAGCAGGTCGAGCACATTCGGAGCGATCTCGATCTCATGCAGGTCGACGCCGAACCGCTCGGCCACCTGCCGGGCATAGCGCAGGTCGTCCGGCATCGCCTCGAACTTGGCGTCCTCGGCGCGGAACCCGATCGTGTAAGCGGAGATCCCGGGGCGGTCGCGGGCCGCCAGCGCGGTGAGGTAGCTGGAGTCAAGACCGCCGGAGAGGAAGGTCGCCACCGGTACGTCGGAGAGCAGGTGGCGCCGAGTCGACTCCTCGACGATGGCAGCCAGGTCCGGCTGTTCGCCGCTCCGGGCCCGCTCCCGGCCCTCGGCGGCGACGTCCCTCAGATGCCAGTACCGGCCGAGCTCCACCCGGCCGTCGGGCCGGCACCGGAGCCAGCTCCCCGGCGGCAGCTTCTCCGCTTCGCGGAACGCACACCGTGAGTCCGGCACCCAGTAGTACAGCAGTGAGGCTACCAGCGCCGCATGGTCCACCTGCAGCGACCTACCGGTCACGGCGGCGAGCGCCTTGAGCTCGGAGGCGAACACCAGCCCCTCGCCGCGCCGGAGCAGGAACAGCGGCTTGATGCCGAGCTGGTCGCGGGCGAGCACCAGGTCACCGGTGCGCTCGTCGAAGATCCCGAACGCGAACATGCCGCGCAGCCGGGGCAGGCAGTCCGTGCCCCAGCGCCGCCAGGCCTCCAGCAGCACCTCGGTGTCGGAGGTACCGCGGAAGCGCACCCCAGCGGCTGCCAGCTCGGCACGTAGCTCGGGCGCGTTGTACAGCTCGCCGTTGTACGTCAGGACGAGGCCGCCCGAGACCATCGGCTGGGCGCCGGTCTCCGACAGGTCGATGATGGCCAGCCGGCGGTGCCCGAGGTGCACTTCGCCGTCACCGACGGGGTGGCTGTACCGGCCCGCTCCGTCCGGACCGCGGTGGGCGAGGGTCTCGGTGAGCCGGTCGGCCACGACTTTCCCGTCCGGCCATCGGTAAGTGCCTGCGATGCCACACATGTCTACCGCGCCTCCTGGTCGCTGTCCGGGACCCGTGCCGCCCACATCGGCGGCCGCTCAGCCCGCCGTCGGCCCGTCCCGGTCTGTCGGGCCAGCCGCTCGTTCTGGCCGCGCAGCGCGGTGTGCAGCCCGTCCCACAGCGTGCCGTCGGTCCGGTCACGCGGATCGGGGTCGATCAGCACCACACCGATCACCGGGATGCGCTGGTCCGCGAGCTGCCGCGCCACGGTGTGCAGCCATGCGGCGCTGCTGTGCCCGGCACGCACGACGAGCACGGTCAGCGTGCCGAGGTACTGGAGGTCGGCCCACGCCGCGCCGGGCGCCACCGAGCCGACGCCGAGCCGGCGCTCCTGATGCGGCACGGCCGCGGCACGCTCGCCGCTGACCACCGTCGGATCTCCGGGCTTCGGGCGGCGCTTGGCGAGCTGCGGGCCGGGCAGACCGTCGATGATGACCACTGGCCCATCCGCCTCCAGTGCCCTGGCGAGGTCCAGCGCGATCACGCTCGTGCTGCGCGCACAGCCCAGTTCCAGCAGCGACACCGGTTCCGCGGAGCCGCGCACGGTGCGGGCCAATGACGCGGTGAGCCGTTCGCGTGCCGCCCGGATCCGTCGGCGCTGCCACAGCCTGCCCGACCGGCGGGGCAGCTCCGCGATGACCGAGGCGCCCAGGTTCGCCGCGATCTCCCTGCGCAGCACGGGGCGGTCCGCCACCACCGTGCCGACCGCGGCCACCGCGAGCCCGAGGACGAGCCCGAGGACGAGTCCGATCCCGGCGTTGGTGGCAGCGGCCCTGAGCAGGGAGTGCCGCACCGCGCGCGGGGCGTCCACGATCTGTGTGCCGGCGATGAGCTGGGGCGTGCCGATGCGTGCCTCCGCGGCGCGCTGGCCGAAATCGGTGATCCGCGAAGTGAGTTCGGCCCGGCGGGTGTAGAGCGACTCCAGGTCGGACGACGCCGTCGGCCCACTCTCCGGCGATCCGTTTCCGATGGCCTTGTTGACCTTGGCGAGATCGTCCCGCATTCGGTCACGCTGGTCGAGCAGGGCCTTGGACTCGGCGTTCGCGGCTTCCTGTATCCGCCTCACATGGTCCGCGACGAACGCATCGGCCAGCGACTTGGCGCGGGTCACCGCTTCCGCGTCGCTGTCACCTGTCACAGTGATCTGCAGCAGGTTGTTGGTCAAGCCCATGGCCCCGTAGTCCTGCATGAAGTTCTCTGGATTTTCCGGGGAGTCGAGGGACTTCAGGGCCTTGTCGGCGATCCGCGTGGTTTGCAGCAGCGCGACGTCGGTGCGGATCAGCGTTCCGGGGTCGTTCGGCTGGTCCTCCTGATGCGCGACCAGCACCTTGGTCACCGCGGTCGGCGGCGATGGCAGCAGGACCGCCACCGCGGCGCCGACGAGCAGTCCCAGCAGCGCCATGGAGCACCAGAGGCGGCGCCGCCTCCGCACCGCCACCACCAGCGCCTGCAGGTCCAGCAGCGGAGCGGCGGCAGACGACTCCGAAGATGTACTCGTCGTCACCTTGAACCTCCCGTTACGTCGCCAATCGCGAGCGCCGGCACGGCGGCATCCCATGGATGGCCGGCGGACCGCGTCGAACTGATCCGGACCGTGCCGGCGAGGACGATGCCGACGATCTCGTGCTCGGCGTCCGCACACGCCTGGGCGATGTCGGCGAGCTCCCCTGCGGTCCAGTTGCCCGCGCTGAGCACGATCAGGACGCCGGACTCGTTGTCGCGGTCCGGGACCATCGGCTGGGACACCGAAACCCCCACCACCCGCAGCATGGGGTATCCCCTGCTCGAAGAGCTTGGGGAAGGATCGCTCTCGGCCTCGGCGACGAGCTGCCCGGCGGCCAGGCGGGCGATCTCGTCGCCCTCCGGGACGACAACCAGCAGCTGCCGGGGGGCCGGCAGCTGGTCCCGGAGGCGGGCGCACACCCGCCGGTAGCGGGTCTGCCTGCTGGCCTCGTCGCCGGACGTCTGCGGGGTCGGTAGGTCCCACCGGATGTCGACGCCCAGCAGCCGGCGGATCCGGGCCCGCGGGTCACGGTCTTCCGGTCGGTGCGCGGGCCGTTCACCGGGTACGTCGACGGTACCCAGCAGCGCCGAGCCCAGCGCCGCGGCGATCTCCGGTTCGGTGCGCAATCGGCGATTCATCCGTGCGGCGGTGAGATGGCCGATGACCGCGACCAGGAAGAACAGCAGCGCCCCGGCGACGATGAGCTGCATCCGCGTCGGCGGCGCCTCGCCGGTCGGCCGGGCCGCCGGTCCCATGACGACCATGTTGACCTTGGTGGCGGCCGGGTCGGCCTGGTCCAGCTTGTTCATGGACTCCTGCAGCGAGGTGCGCAGCTTCTCGAGCTCGGTGCGGGTCTGCACGCTCTCCACGGTCTGCCCCGGATCGGCCGCATTGGCCAGGTCGGTGATGCGGCGATTGGTCTCCGCCACCTGCTTCCGCAGCGCCTCGGTCCCCGACGCCGCGTCGGAGTCGGGGCTGCCGCCTGCGATCCGCGCGGCGTAGCTGACGAACTGCTGGGCCATCCGGTCGGAGAGCAGCTGCGCGCGCTCGGGCGTGTCGGCCGTGCCCGAGATCTTGATGATGTTCCCGTCAGCGGCCTTGGCGCTCACTCGGTCCCGCAGGTCGGCGCCGCTGACGCCCTGCCAGCCGAGCGTGGCAGCCGCTCGGTCGGCCACCGAGGAACTGGTCGCGATGTCCACCTGGGTCAGCAGCGCGCGCTCTTCCCACTGCCCAGGGAACAGCACCGATGCCGACGCCGTGTATCGCGGCGGAAACAGCAGCACCGAGGCGCCGTAGCCGACGAGCGCGCCCACCACGGTGAGGACGGCGAGAAGCCGCCAGCGCCGGCGGAGAATCCGCCCGATGGTGACCAGGCGGATCGTGTCATCGTTCAACGCCGCGTTCTCTTCCCTGCTTGGACCGTGTTGCCCGCCGACACCGGAGTGTGGTCACCGCAGGCAGCGGCGTAGGCGGCGAGCAGGGACGCTTGCGAGTTCCGCCAGGAAAGCGGTCCGCCGACCCGCTCCTGGCCGATCTTGCCCATCCGGGCCCGCTTCTCCGGATCGTCAAGGAGCAGCGCGATGAGCTCAGCGAATGCAACTTCGTCGTTGGCGGGCGCGTAGACGGCGGCGTCACCGGCGGAGACTCGCGCCTCCCGGAGGTCGAACGAGACGATCGGCCGGCTCATGGCCATGTACTCCAGGACCTTGTTCATGGTCGATACGTCGTTGAGCGGATTGTGCGGGTCGGGGGAAAGACACACGTCCGCAGTGGACAGGTAGCGCACCAGGTCGGCGTCCGGAATGCGCCCGGTGAACTGCACCTGCTCGGCGAGCCCGAGCCGCCGGGACAGCTCCACCATCGCGTCGAAGGTGTCGCCGGCGCCGACGAACACCGCATGCCAGTCGGTCCGCCCGAACTCGTCACGCAGCTTCGCGAGGGCCCGCAAGGCGTAGTCGACGCCGTCCTGAGGGCCCATGACGCCGAGGTAGCACAGCAGATGAGGCTTGCCGCGCTTCAACTCCGGCTCGGGCGGCACCGGTTGGAACCGCTCGACCGCGGGCGCGCTGCGTACCACGAAGACGTCCTCAGGGCGTCGACCGCCACGGCGCATCGCGACGTCCCGGTAGCTCTCGTTCGTGGCGAGCACGACGTCCGCGGCCCGGTAGGTCAGCCGTTCCAGCGCGCACACGGCGCGATAGAGCAGATCCTCGCCGCGGTCGAACCGGGAGAGGTACAGCTCGGGGACCAGGTCGTGCTGGTCGAAGACGAACCGCGCCCCGCGCCGCTTCATCCACAGCGCGGGTAGGAACAGCAGGTCCGGCGGGTTGCAGGCGTGCACCACGTCGACCGGGCCGACCTTGCGGGCCAGCCGGACCGTGTGCCACAACGCCGTTCCGTACTCCCGCAGGTAGCCGGCCGGCCCTCCGGTGGCCGCGCGCAACGGGTAGCGGTGGATCCGCACCCCGTCGATCTCCGCCTCCGGCTCCGTGTCCCGCTTACTCCCCTGGGGACAAATGACGTGCACCTTCCAGCCCGCGTCGCGCAGTGTCGTGCACTCCTGCCACACCCGCCGGTCGAACGGCACCGACAGGTTCTCCACCAGGATCAGCGCGCACCGGTCCGCCCGGTCGCCGCTGGTCGTGTTACCAAGCAAGGCCCATGTACCCCGGTTCGGCCCGGCGCGTCTCGGCGTCGGGAAGGTGGATGAGGTCGACAATCACCGGGCCGTCGGCGCCGTGGGGCAGCGCCGACAGCACGGCCGGATCCCTGGTCCCGACGAGGCACACCTCGGCGTGCTCAAGCACCTCGTCGACGGAATCCGCGAGCAGCTGCGCGAGGTGCGGCAGCCGGGTCTCGATGTACTCGCGGTTCGCGCCGAGCAGCCGGGAGAGGCTCACGTTGGCGTCGTAGATCCGCAGGTCGTAACCCTTGCCCAAGAGCCTCTCGGCCAGCTCGACGAGCGGGCTCTCGCGGAGGTCGTCGGTGCCGGGTTTGAAGGACAACCCGAACAGGCCCGCCCGGCGCTTGCCGGTGCGCTCGACCAGCTTCACCGCGCGCTGCAGATGGTCGGAGTTGGAGGGCAGTACATGGGAGAGGATGGGCACCGAGACGTCGGCCCGCTGCGCCGTGTGGACCAGGCTGCGCAGGTCCTTGGGCAGGCAGGAGCCGCCGAAGGCGAAGCCGGGCCGTAGGTAGGCGGGGCTGATGTTCAGCTTGCGGTCGGCCAGGAACACGTCCATCACCTGGTGCGAGTCCACCCCGAGCGCCTGGCACACCGCGCCCAGCTCGTTCGCGAAGCCGATCTTGAGGCCGTGGAACGCGTTGTCCGCGTATTTGATCGCCTCGGCCGTCGGGACCGGTACCCGGAACACCTCGCCGGGCAGGCCGTCGTACAGCGCCAACACCGCATCGCCGCTTGCCGGGTCGAGCTCGCCGATGACGGTCTTGGGCGGGTCGAAGAAGTCCCGCACGCTCGTGCCCTCGCGCAGGAACTCCGGGTTGACCGCGACCCCGATGTCCATCCCGGCCGTGCCGCCGACGTACTTCTCCAGGATCGGTACCAGCAGGTTCAGACAGGTGCCCGGGATCATGGTGCTGCGGAACACGACGGTGTGCCGCCCACTCCGCTCGGCCAGCGCGGCGCCGATCTGCTCGATGACCCGCTCCAAGTACGTGGTGCACAGGCTCCCGTTGGGCTCCGACGGCGTGCCCACGCAGACCAGCGACACCTCGCTGCCCATGATCGCCTCGCGGACGTCGCCGGTAGCGCGCAACGCTCCGGTCCGCACGACCTCGGCGATGAGCTCGCCGATACGCTCCTCGACCACCGGGGCCTTGCCGTCGTTGACCAGGTCGACCTTCACCTGGTTCACGTCCACCCCGATGACCTCGTGACCCATGCTGGCCAGGCACGCGGCCGACACGCAGCCCACGTAGCCGAGCCCGAAAACGCTGACTCTCATGACCCGTTCCTCTCCCCAGGCAGGCCCTCCCGGCCTGCGGTCCGGGCGCCGGCCGGACGGCGACCCCCGCGCATCAGTAGGCCCCCTGCCCGTAGAGCACCGCACGCAGCGTCTTCCACAAGATCACTGTGTCCAGGGCGAGCGACCAGTCCTCCACGTACCGCAGATCCAGCCTGACCGCCTCCTCCCACGCCAGGTCGCTGCGTCCGCTGATCTGCCACAGGCCGGTGAGTCCGGGCTTGACCAGCAGCCGCCGCCGGATGTCCGGGCCGTACGCAGCGGACTCCCCCGGCAACGGAGGCCTCGGACCGACGAGCGACATCGATCCGGTGAGCACGTTGAAAAGCTGCGGGAGCTCGTCCATCGAGTACCGGCGCAGCACTGCTCCCACCCGGGTCACCCGCGGATCCCGACGGAGCTTGAACAGCAGGCCGGCGCCCTCGTTGCGGTCGGCCAGCTCGGCACGTGCCCCGTCAGCCCCGGCGACCATGGTGCGGAACTTGAGAATGGTGAACTCGCGGCCGTCCTTGCCGACCCTGTGCTGGCGGTAGAACACCCCACCCCTACTGTCCACCAGCACGAGCAGCCCGATGAACACCATCAGCGGCGCGAACAGGATCAGCAGGATCGCCGCGCCCATCCGGTCGACGACCCCTTTGACCGCCCGGCGGCCCCCGGTGAAGGTCGGCATGCTGACCCGCAGCAGCGGGATCCCGAGCACCGCGTCGATGCGCAGCCGCGGGCCGGCCACCTCCATCAGCACGGGGGCCACGACCATCTCGGCGTCGCTGCCTTCGAGGTTCCAAGCAAGCCGCTGCAGCCGGTCCGGTGACCAGTGCGGGTCCGGTGTGACCGCGACGACACGGTAGCCGTCGCGGTGGACGTGGCCCGCGACATCCGCCAGTCGGCCGACGACCGGCACTCCGTCCAGTTGGTCACCGTCGAGCCCGAGACCGTCCGTCGTGCACACCGCATCCACCCGCCAGCCGAGGTGCGGGAACTTGCGGGTTCGGGTGACCAGGTCGCTGACGGTGGCCAGGCTCCCGGCAGCGAGCACCGGTCGCAGGCACCGTCCTTCCTTTCGCTGTTTGTGCAGCCAGAGGCGCAGCAGATACCGCTCCGTCACGGTGATGAGCGCGATCGCGGGGATCGCGACGAAGATCCAGAGCTTGATGTTGCGCGAGGTGAGGGCGATCCCGCCGAGCGCCAGTACGACGGTCGCCGCGAACAGTGAGCGTCCGAGCCGGCGGAATTCCTCGGCGCCCTGGCCGAGTACGGCCGGAGCCCACGACCGGCTCACCGCAAGCGCCCCCAGCACCAGCAGCTCGGTGCCGAATGCGAGAATTCCCCACTTCTCATGCCAGTTGGCCGCGTCCCGGGCTCCGAAGAAGTTGCCGATGGCCGCCACCACGAAGGCGGTGGCCGCGGTATCGCTGGTGATCACGGCACGGCGGTACCGCTGCTCCCATTCGATAGCGGGCTGTCTGATCGCGCCGTTCGCCAGACGCTCGCGCGCCGGCGAAAACGGGCTGACTAGTCCCCCTTGCCGCACCGAACCCCCCAGGTCCCCAGTGGCTCGACGTGTTCGCCCAACACTGTTCCTCCTCCCGGGAGGCCCACGCCCCCCGCACTGTTCCTCCCCTCGGGAGGCCCACGCCGGCCGCATGACATCCCGGCTAGGCCCGGACCGTGCGGCCCGAGCGTTGATCGGTCCCGGCGTGACGCCGAGAGCGCACACTTTGGCCCGATCGCCCGATTTGTGTCAGACACCTTGATGCGTGTTACGAAATGCAGACATTTCCGTCACACGCGCATGTATTTGGCACGCATTCAACTACCCGGGTGCCCGTCAATCACTGACCACTGCATCCACCCGTTCGATACCGGCACACCCGGCACAGCGCGCGCCACGCCAACCCGCGCGCACCACGGCTCAACCTTGCGAGACCGGCACGGAATTCTGTAACAGCCGTCGCTCGACCGGCCTCGAACGAGCTTTCTGCTACCCGGAGAAAGGAGAAAGAGGGTTCTACCTCCCTGCCGTCGCCGGCCGACGACCGCCGATCATTGCGCGGCGGACACAACGGTGGGTGCGAGTCGCGCGCTGCCGCTTGGGCGGCCGACAAATCCGCAATGCCCGAGGAAACATCAATGGCTCGTCCACCTGCGCTCAAGCTCGCCGAGGTCAAAGCGGAAATCCGGATAGGTCCGTCGGCCTTCTACCGCCTACGCGCTCGCGGTCAGGCACCCCGAATGATCAAGCTGCCCAATGGTGAATTGCGCTGCCGCCGCGCCGACCTAGACGCGTGGTGGGAGGCGTGTGAAAGGGATACGTCTGCATGGCGATGAGTTACAAGGTCCGGTTCTGGGAGATCCGCGAGCGGCCGGATCGGCGCAAGGGATTTGAGGTCCGTTGGACGGTTAGTGGACGTGAGAAGTCCGAGTCCTTCCTCACCAAAGGGCTCGCGGAGAGTCGGCGCTCCAAGCTGATGACCGCCGCTCGCGACGGTGAACCCTTCGACACCCAGTCAGGTCTGCCGGCCTCCGAAATCCGGGCGTTGAAGCAGCGGACCACTTGGTACGTTCTGGCCCGGGAGTACATCGAGCAACGGTGGGACCGCACCCCAGGAAATACGCGCCGCACCCTTGCAGACGCCTTGGCGACTATCACTCCGGCCTTCGTTGAACCAGGGGCCGTCTACCGGGCGCCTCGCGTACTGCGACGCGCGCTGTACTCGTGGGCCTTCAACAAGAATGCCTGGAACGCCGATGCCCGGGAGGAGTGGCAGGCCGCCCTGGACTGGCTGCAGCGCCACTCGCTGCCTGTCAGCGAGTTGGAGGAGCCGGACGTACTGCGGCGGGGGCTCGACGCCCTGTGCCGGAAGGTCGACGGGGCGGCTGCTGCCGCCAAGACTGTGAACCGAAAGAGGGCAGCGGTCAACGAGGTGTTCGGAGTAGCCGTCGAACGCGGATACCTCGCACAGAACCCGCTGAACGGCCTTCGCTGGACGGGACCGGAAGTCGCTGACGAAGTCGATCCCGACTGCGTACCGAACCCGGCTCAGGTCGCCCGACTTCTTGCCGCCGTCAAGGCCCTACCGGGCCGTGGCCCTCACCTGTACGCCTTCTTCGGCTGCATGTACTACGCCGCCATGCGTCCGGCGGAGGTCATCCACCTGCAGAAATCTCAGTGCCGCCTGCCAACGAGCGGCTGGGGACTTCCGAACCTGAAGGGTGGTGTGGTGACTGCAGGTAAGGAGTGGACGGATGACGGTGCTGTCCATGAGATCCACTCCCTGAAACGGCGAGCAGCCAAGGCCACGCGGCCGGTTCCTATCCCACCAGTGCTCGTCCGCATGTTGCGCGAGCACATAGGAACCTTTGGAGTGGCACCGACGGACGTCTCTTCCGCAACGCAGCGGGGAACTACATCGATGCCTCGGCGTACGGCATTGCCTGGGGGCGAGCGCGTGAGGCCGCTCCTGCCCTTGACGAGCACGCCCTTGAGCTGGCGAAGCGCCCCTACGACCTGCGCCACGTCGGCATCTCGTTCTGGTTGGCCTCCGGAGTCGACCCCGTCGAGTGCGCGCGCCGCGCCGGACAAAGCATCCAGGTCCTCTTCCGCTACTACGCCAAGTTCCTGGCCGAAGCGCGGAACCATGCGAACCGGCTGATCGAGGAGTCCATGCAGCGGTGGGAGGCGCCGATGGGCGACGCGGAGGGCGACTTAGCGGGACCTTGGCCCGGAAATGCCCCGGAACTGCTGGTCAGAGCTGGGATACCAGTGGGAGATATTGGGAGTAAGGGCGCATCTCGACTTACCGCTTAGTCGTGCGCTGCGGAGGGCGCCTGACGGGCATCTTGCCTGGTCAGGCGCCCTTTTTCTGTGTCTAGAAGAAGCCGAGCTTCTTCGGCGAGTAGGACACGAGCAGATTCTTGGTCTGCTGATAGTGCTCAAGCATCATCTTGTGGTTCTCCCTGCCGATACCGGACTGCTTGTATCCGCCGAAGGCGGCGTGAGCCGGGTAAGCGTGGTAGCAGTTCGTCCAGACCCGGCCCGCCTGGATCGACCGGCCCGCCCGGTACGCGGTGTTGATGTCCCGCGTCCAGACGCCCGCCCCGAGCCCATACAGCGTGTCGTTCGCCGTCTTGATGGCGTCGTCGAAGTCCGAGAAGGAGGTCACGGCGACGACCGGGCCGAAGATCTCCTCCTGGAAGACCCGCATCCGGTTGTCGCCCTCGAAGATCGTCGGCTGGACGTAGTAGCCGCCCGCCAGTTCTCCGTCGTACTCGATCCGCTGTCCGCCCGACAGAACCTTCGCACCCTCCTGCTGGCCGATGTCCAGATACGAAAGGATCTTCTGCAACTGGTCGTTGGAGGCCTGGGCGCCGATCATCGTGTCCGTGTCCAGCGGGTGGCCGGGCACGATCTTCTCGGTGCGGGCGATGCCCGCCTCCAGGAACTCGCTGTAGTGCCCGCGCTGGATCAGCGCCCGCGACGGACAGGTGCAGACCTCGCCCTGGTTGAGGGCGAACATGGTGAACCCTTCGAGGGCCTTGTCACGGAAGTCGTCGTCGGCCGACCAGACGTCGTCGAAGAAGATGTTCGGGGACTTGCCGCCCAGTTCCAGCGTCACTGGCTTGATGTTCTCGGAGGCGTACTGCATGATCAGCCGCCCCGTCGTGGTCTCGCCGGTGAAGGCGATCTTCGCGACGCGCGGGCTGGAGGCGAGAGGCTTGCCCGCCTCCGCGCCGAATCCGTTGACGATGTTGACGACACCCGGCGGCAGCAGATCGGCGACCAGGCTCAGCCACACATGGATCGAGGCCGGGGTCTGCTCCGCGGGCTTGAGGACCACCGCGTTGCCCGCGGCGAGCGCCGGAGCGAGTTTCCACGTCGCCATCAGGATCGGGAAGTTCCACGGGATGATCTGGGCGACCACGCCGAGCGGCTCGTGGAAGTGATACGCGACGGTGTCGTCGTCGATCTCGCTGAGCGAGCCCTCCTGGGCGCGCAACGCGCCCGCGAAGTAACGGAAGTGGTCGATCGCGAGCGGGATGTCGGCGGCCAGGGTCTCCCGTACCGGCTTGCCGTTGTCCCAGCTCTCGGCGACCGCCAACTCCTCGAGGTGCGCCTCCATCCGGTCCGCGATCCGGTTGAGGACGGAGGCGCGCTCACCGGCCGCGGTGGCGCCCCAGGCAGGGGCGGCGGCGTGGGCCGCGTCCAGGGCGCGTTCGACGTCCTCCGCGGTGCCGCGGGCGACCTCGGTGAACGGGCGCCCGTTGACGGGGCTCGGGTTCTCGAAGTACTGGCCGAGGGCCGGCGGGACGTACGCGCCGCCGATCCAGTGGTCGTAGCGGGACTCGTACGAGACGATGGCGTCCTCGGTGCCCGGCGCAGCGTAACGGGTCATCTCTGTGGCCTCCCGGATCCGGTGCCGCCCGCCGTTGGACGGCCCTCGGCGCGAGGCTAGGGACGGGAACGTTGCAACCTCGTTGCGCCGGACGGCCGAGGTGTCAGCGTTGTTCGGCGTCGAGCGTGCGGGCCCGTGCCAGCAGCGCCGGCCGCTGCCCGGGAGGTGCCGCCGCGGCGAGCGCCTGCCACACGGGCAGGTCGTCCTCGCCCCAGGGACTGTACGCCCAGTCCGCCAGGAGCCCCGGGTCGCCGCGCGCGATCAGCGAGGCCCGTAGCTGATCGTCGAGACGGCGTCGCAGCCGGACGACGGACGGTGCCTGCGAGCCCGGCAGCAGCGGCCCCGTGTACGCGCTGAGCGCCGCCGCCAACGCACCGGAGGCCAGTCTGCGCGCCACGCCGTCGAAGTCGGCGTCGACCGGAGCGGCGAACCGGTAGGGGCGGGAAAGCAGCAGTTCGGGGCCGAGCAGCCTGCGCAGCCGTGAGAGTTCGGCCCGCAGCGTCACCGGGGTCACCGTCTCGTCCTCGTACAGCTCGACCAGCAGTTCGTCGCCTCCGAGGCCCTCCGGGTGACGCGCGAGTGCCACCAGGATCTCGCTGTGCCGCCTGCTGAGCCGAATCTTGCGGCCGCCCGCGACGAGCAGCGCTTCGTCTCGGCCGAGCGCGCTCAACTGTATGGAATCCCCGGCTGGTTCGGGCGCGAGCAGGGCGAGCTGGGACTCGGCGGCGCGTGCCACTGCCTGGACGAACGCCAGGCTGTGCGGATGGGCGAGCCGGTTGCCGCCGGTGATGTCGACGGCGCCCAGCACCCGTCCCGTGTGCGGGTCGTGCAGTGGCGCCGCGGCGCACGTCCACTGCTGGACCGGGCGCAGGAAGTGCTCGGCGGCGAACACCTGGACCGGACGGTCCACGGCGATCGCCGTCCCCGGAGCATTCGTCCCGGCCACGGACTCGGACCAGCGGGCACCCTCCACGAAGTTCATCCGGCCGGCGCGTCGGCGGGTCGTCGCGTGCCCCTCGACCCAGAGCAGTCGGCCGTGCGCGTCGCACACCGCAAGAAGATGTTCGCCGTCCGTCGCGTACGCACCCATCAGTTCACGGATCACCGGCATGGCGCGGGCGAGGGGATGTCCCTCCCGGTACGGTCCGAGTTCGTCCGGGCCCAGCTCGACCAGGGCCGCACCGTCCGGGCTGACCCGGGCCCGCGCGGAGCGCCGCCACGACTCGCCGACCACGGAACGTACCGGCCGTTCCAGCCGTCCGGCGGTGGTGAACACCTCGTGTGCGTGGCGCATTTCGCCCAGCCGTTCGCCGGGGTCGGTGTCGGCTGTCAGCGCCACCCAGGGGTCCGTCAACTCACTCTCCCGTCCGGGGGACTCGTGCATCCCCATCGTCGTCGCAGCCGGGCTCTGCGACAACCTCGGTGCGGGGAGTCATCGGACCCGCAGCGGGTCAGCCGGTGCTGTAGAGGTTGACGAGGCGGATGTAGCGCACCCAGTCCCAGTGAGGGCCGGGGTCGGTGTGATCGGTGCCCGGGACCTGGGCGTGGCCGAGGATGTGCGCGCGGTCCTTGGGGATGCCGTAGCGGTCGCACACCGATGCGGTCAGCAGAGCCGACTGCTCGTACAGGGCGTTGGTGAAGTACGCCGGCCGGTCGACCCAGCCCTCGTGCTCGATGCCGACGCTGCGGGTGTTGTAATCCCAGTTGCCCGCATGCCAGGCGATGTTCTGCTCCCGTACGCACTGCGCGACGTACCCGTCCGCCGAACGCACCACATAGTGTGCGGAGACCTGCTTCGCCGGATTCTGGAAGATGCCGACCGTGTCCGAGAACGTCTCCTGCGTGACATGGATGATCACGTACTGCACCGGATAGGCCGAAGGGCGCGTCGACGCCGTGTAGTTCGACGTGGACGCGGGCGTCCAGTGCGCGAGCGGGTAGTCGGTGCTGCCCGCCGCAGCTGAAGCCATGGCGCGAGTGGAAGCCGGCAGCAGTGCCGCCGCTGCGGTCGCCGCGGCGCCCTGGAGAATCCTTCTGCGGTGCATCAACGCTCCTGTGGGGGGAGGGGTGGGGAGACGGTGTACGGGGTGCGGAGTCAGGAGGTGGGAAGCAGGGCGGCGGTCTCGCGGAGGTGTCGGTGCAGTCCACGATGAGGGTCGCCCGCGGGCAGCCACTCCTTGCGAATCTTCGCCACGCAGGTGTAGTTGGTGTCGCAGACGTTCGCCAGTGGCGCTTCACCGGCCTGGCTGACCAGTTGGTACGCGTCGAGCTCGGAAAGCCCGTAGTCGCGTGCCAGCCACTGCACCAGGTCCAACTGCGAGATGCGGAAGGCGTCTTCGAGAGGGCGAGCGGAGCCGGTGGAGATGAGATGGGTGTCCGATTCGATCCGCGGCCACGGCGTCGCCACTCCCTTCAGCAGCTCGACCAGGACCACGGTGTTCATCGCGCACTCCACCGCGACCCCACAGGTCTCGCCCTCGCCCTGGCGGGCGTGTCCGTCGCCCAGACTCAGCAACGCGCCCTCGACGTTGACGCCCAGATAGCAGGTGACCCCGGCCCGCATCTCGGGCGTGTCCATGTTCCCGCCGTGCGCGTCGGGAACCAGCGCGGACCGCACCTCCAGATTGGCCGGAGCCACCCCGACCGTGCCGTGCATCGGATCCATCGGCAGCTCGACCCGGATGTCGCTGTCCCGGGCGCTGAACAGGCAGGTGCGGTTGGCCCGGTCCAGCTGCCACATCCACACCACCTCCGGCAGCGGGGCCTGCAACGACGCTGTCGTATGGGTGGAGGTCAGGGCCCCGAACAGTGGCACGGTCGTGGACGCCGCCCAGTCCCTGGCCGGTTCGATCGACACGAAGTGCACCGCGACGGTGTCGCCCTGCTCCGCCCCCACCACATGGAAGGGACCGGTCTGCGGGTTGAGGAACGGGAACTCGCAGACGGCCGAGACCAGGTCCTTCTCGGAGCGCACCCGGCCCGCGAAGCAGTCCTCCGTGTACACATCGAGGAAGGAGCCTGGCTCGATCCGGGCCACCGGCGCCGCACCGCCGAAGGTCCATGCGTACTCGCCCTCCTTGGGGCGCACGGTCAGGATCCGCGGGTCGCTCATCGCTGTTCTGCTCCTGTTCCGATGTCGACGACGGCCTCCGGGGCCTCGTCCAGATGGATCCTTCCGGTCTGGGCCACCCGCTCCGGGTGTCTGCGCACCAGCACCACCAGTACAACGACGCCGACGAGCATCCAGATACCGACGACCGGCCCCGCGTACGAAACGGGGGCGCTGAGCTTTGAGACGAAGTCGAAGGCCGGGATTCCGGCGGCCGTCAGCAGTGCAGGTACGAACGCCGCGATGCCCAGTACCGGGAAGAGAAGATGAAGTACGGGGTTGAGCGCCTCGCGACGCCGGCGCAGGAAGTACCCGGCGCAGGCCAGGTTGACGACGATGTACACGCCGATGATCACGGTGACGATGACGGTCGCCAGGAGGACGAACGCGGTCACCGGGTCATATCCGAAGCCGAGCCCGAGCGCCGCGCCGACCGCGATCACGAACTGCACGGCCACACCGGTGACGGGCGAGCGGCGGCGCGGATGAAGCCGCGCGAACGCGTGCGGGAACACGCCGATCCGGCCGAGGGCGAAGGCCGTGCGCGTCGACACATTCGCGCACGCATTGGCATTGGCCACGGTCGAGTTGACGACGGCGAGGAAGAGAAGGACCCAGAACAGCCCGAACGAGGCGCGCGCCACGCCTTCCCATGACGCCGCCCCCGAGGCGCCGAACCCGGCGAACCGGTCGGGCCCGAAGTACACGGACATGGCGTACGTGGTGAGGACGTACACCAGGCCGATCGACAGCGCGGCGCCGAGCACCGCCCGTCGCATGGTGCGCCGCGGGTTCTTCGTCTCCTCGGCCAGGGGCGCCGCCGCCTCGAAGCCCGCGAACGCCAGCACGGTGTAGACCGAGCCGGCAAAGATGCCGCTGATTCCGTCGAAGCCGTCCGCGGTGTGCGACGTACCGAACACCGACAGCGTGTTGTCCGAGCCGGCCTGCCCGATCAGCAGCACCGCGAATGCGACGAAGACCAGCACTTCGAAGATGCCGAGGACGGTGCCGAATCGGGCGGACGCCCGTACCCCGAAGTAGCCGGCGAGTGCGATGATCACTGCGCCCAGCAGCGACCACGGCCACCACAGGTCCGCCGGGTAGGACGACCACTCCTGGTGCAGCGTGCCCGCCGTCGTGAAGCCGAGCTGCAGCAACAGCAGCGCGGGCACCAGCGCCTCGACGAAGACATAGCCCCAGCCGACGAGGAAGCCGACGGCCGGATGCAGGCCCTGCGCGGAGTAGGTGGCGACCGAACCCGCCGCGGGCAGATGGCGGGCCAGCTCCGCGACGCACGACGCGGTGAACAGACAGGCCACCAGCGCCACCAGCACGGACAACGGCAGACTGCCGCCGGCGAACGCGGCTCCCGACGGGATGGATGCGGCGATGGCTGCGGCGGGCGCCATCGCCGTGATGCTCTGGAAAAGAACTTCGCGCAGCCCTACGGCGTCGCGCAACAGCACCGAAGCCGATTCCCCCGACACCCCGTGACCCCCTCTGGTCCGCTGACCGGAATGCGTTGTCCGATGTACGGCCGAGCGTCTCGCGCGCCCTACCGTACGGGCGCCGCGCGGGTGGCGGAAGACAGTAGGACGCCGAAAGTCGTTTGCGGGACCGGAAGTTGGGTGCGGGGGCGTGGGGAAGTCGGATCAGCCGTGCAGGGGGCGCGGCAACTCGACAACCGTCAGCGATGTCTCGATTCCGCTGTCGACGAGCCGGCCGTTCGAGTCGAACGCCTCGGCGCCGTCGGTCATCTGATTCCTCTGTGGATACTCCGCCCTTCAGGGCGGAGAGGAAATGGACTCCTGCGGAGCAGGGCAAGGGCTGCGATTCGCCGCCAGGGCGGATCACAGTGCTCTGACCCGCAGGTTTGATCTTTACATGCGGTCGCATTAGTTTGTGAGCATGACCACGAACCATGTGAGGCGGGCGTTCAAGTACCGCTTCTATCCGACGGATGCGCAGGCAGCTGAGCTGTCGCGCACGTTCGGATGCGTGCGGAAGGTCTACAACCTGGCGCTTGCGGCCCGCACGGAGGCATGGACGCGGCAGGAGCGGGTCAACTACAACCAGACCTCGGCCCTGCTGACGGCGTGGAAGAAAACTGAGGAACTGGCCTTCCTCAACGACGTGTCGTCGGTGCCGTTGCAGCAGACGCTGCGGCACTTGCAGACCGCGTTCACCAACTTCTTCAGCAAGCGGGCCAAGTACCCGCGCTTCAAGTCCCGCAAGAAGTCCCGCCAGTCCGCCGAGTACACCACCAGCGGTTTCCGCTTCCGGGACGGCAGGCTGACTCTGGCGAAGATGGCCGAGCCGCTGGCCATCGTGTGGTCGCGCCCGCTCCCCAAGGGGGCGAAGCCGTCCACTGTGACGGTCTCCCCGGACAGCGCCGGTCGCTGGTTCGTCTCCATGCTGTGCGACGACCCCACCGTCAAGCCGCTCCCCACCACGGATGCGGCGGTCGGTGTCGATGTCGGTCTGAACCACCTCCTGACGCTCTCCACCGGTGAGAAGATCGCCAACCCGAGGCATGAGCGCACGGACCGTGCCCGGCTCGCGAAGGCCCAACGCACCCTTGCGCGCAAGGCCAAGGGTGACGGCGCCAACCGCAGGAAGGCCCGGCTGAAGGTCGCGAAGATCCACGCCCGGATCGCCGACCGGCGCCGTGACGGCCTGCACAAGCTGACCACTCGGCTCGTTCGTGAGAACCAAACGATCGTGATCGAGGACCTGACCGTGCGAAACATGGTCAAGAACCGGAGCCTGGCCCGCGCCATCAGCGACGCGGCATGGGCCGAGTTCCGCAGCCTGCTGGAATACAAAGCCCAGTGGCACGGGCGGGAAGTGATCGCGGTCGACCGCTTCTTCCCCTCCTCCAAGCTGTGCTCCGTCTGCGGCACCTTGCAGGACAAGATGCCGCTGCACGTCCGCACCTGGACGTGCGCCTGCGGCACGACCCACGACCGGGACGTGAACGCCGCACGCAACCTGCTGGCCGCCGGACGGGCGGTGTCGGCCTGTGGAGCCGGTGTAAGACCTCAACGGAGAACTCCGGGCGGGCAGTCGGCGATGAAACAGGAAGTCTCACGGCGCGAGCCGTAAGAATCTCCCTCCTTCAGGACTCCGTTGGGAAATCCGCAAACCGGCTTCGTTGGCTTGCCGGGGTTGGCATGATCGTTCTGTTCGTCGGAGCGAGGGGGCTGGGTGTCGCTGGAGTTTCGGGACGACCGTGGGGTGCCGGAGCTGACTGCTCGGGTCGTGCGGGCGTCGTTTCCGAAGGGGACGCTGGCTGTCCGGGTGCGCGAAGTGCTTGGCCCGCTGTTCGAGGACGAATCCTTTGCTGAGGCGTTCGCAACGCGGGGACGTCCGGCGGTGTCACCGGGAGCACTGGCGCTGGTGTCGGTGCTGCAGTACGCCGAGGGCCACACCGACCGGCAAGCCGCTGACCAGGTGCGGGCCCGGATGGACTGGAAGTTTCTCCTCGGCCTGGAACTGGACGACCCGGGGTTCGACTTCTCTGTCCTCAGCGACTTCCGCGCCCGGCTGATCGAGCACGGCTTGGAGGAGAAGGTCCTTGACCTGGTCCTGGATCGGATCTCCGGCCTCGGGCTGCTGCGTTCCGGGGGGCGTCAGCGTACCGACTCCACCCATGTCCTCGCGGCCGTGCGGACGCTGAACCGGATGGAGTTCGTCGGCGAAACGCTGCGGGCGGCTCTGGAGGCGCTGGCCGCAGCCGCTCCGCACTGGCTGTCCCCGCTTGTGACCGCCGAGTGGGTGAAACGCTACGGGGCCCGGATCGACTCCTACCGCTTCCCCAAGGGCGACAATGTGCGCCAGGAGTGGGCCGAGCAGGTAGGCCGTGACGGCTTCACCATCCTGGGGGCCGTCCACGCGCCCGAGGCCCCGCGCTGGCTGCGGGAGATCCCCGCCGTCCAGGTCCTGCGCCGGGCCTGGGTGGAGCAGTACCACCGCGATGGTGAGGGGGTGCGCTGGCGGGAGGGCAAAGACCTCCCGCCGGGCAGACGCCGACTGTCCTCGCCCTATGACCCCGAAGCCCGCTACAGCGTCAAGCGGGGCTCAGGCTGGTGCGGCTACAAGACTCACCTGAGCGAGACCTGCGAGCCCAACGCCCCGCACCTGATCACCCATGTCGTCACTACGGACGCCACCGTCGCCGACACCGAGGTCACCGAGGTGGTCCACCAGGGCATGGCCGCACGTGAACTGCTGCCCGAGGAGCACGACGTGGACGCCGGCTACGTCACCGCCGCCCACATCCTGGCCGCCCGCAGGAAGCATGGCATCGAACTGCTCGGGCCGGTCGGCCTGGACACCCACCACAGCGGGCGCGATGCGCAGACACCGGACCTGACCCAGGCCGCCTTCCACACGAACTGGGAGGCCAGGAAGGTCATCTGCCCCCGGGGAGCAGCCAGCGTCAGCTGGTCCGAACAACGCAAAGCCAGCGGAACCCCGCTCGTCCGCGTGCACTTCGCACTCACCGACTGCGACCCATGCCCGCTGAGACCGAGGTGCACCAAGGCAGCCAACGGCAAGTGGGGCCGCAGCCTGACCCTGCTGCCCCGAGAACAGCAGCAGATCCTCGAACAACGACGCGCAGAGCAGCAAACCGACGCGTGGAAACAACGCTATGACACACGAGCCGGAGTGGAAGGCACCATCTCGCAAGCCGTCCGCCGCACCGGCATCCGCCGCACCCGCTACACCGGACTACCCAAAACCCACCTCGGCAACGTCCTCGCCGCCACCGCGATCAACATCATCCGCCTCGACGCCTGGCTCACCGGCACCCCACTCGGCAAGACCAGAACCTCCCACCTGGCCCGCCTCGAACTCGCCGCTTAAAACCACGGACACGCAACCGGTTTGCGGATTTCCCAACGGAGTCCTTCAGGAGGGAGAGCGTCAAGCCGAAGTCGTTGTCGTTGATGAGGGCAAGGGTGTTCCGGCCGGTCATCGCCACGCCATCGATCTTCCCCGGCACGCCCGCGACCTTGCCCAGGTCCACGACCAGGGAATTGCGGAGCACCGGTACGCCCGACGCCGAGGGTCCGCGCCGTACGTGACGACGTCAGGTACGGCGAACGTCACGCCGACGATGCAGTCCGTGTTCCCCCCAACTACGCCGCCACGCCGCCGTGGGAAGAACAGGCCCCTTGCTTGCCGATCGACTCCGACTGCCAACCGTCAGCGCAGCGTCCATGGGTGGGCGTCTCTTCGAGCTCTTCGACCTCTTCGGGCTCCGCGAGCTCGTCGGACTTCATGTCCTCGGGGGTGTACCGCTGCTTGGCGAGCGTGCTGAGCACGGCGCCGGTCACGACGAATGCCGCGGCGCCGATGGCGTGGATGGTCGTCTTGTTCTTCCTGTACAGGCTCTTCACACGCTCGATGGTGGACTCGTTGGACTCGTCGGAAGCGGTCTGCTTGGTCATGGCGGTCCCTTTCCGGTTCTGCGGGTCAGTGTGCAGCACTGGCAGGTGCGGCGTATGGGAAAGCCGCCATCGGCCGGTCAGTCCCGCGTGGCGCCTTCGGGCCACACGATGCGCACCGGTACGCCGACACGGTCTGCGTACGCGACGACGTCGGCGGTTCCGCCGTAGCCGCGGGCCGGTTGGCCGTCCCACACGGCGATCATCTGGTCGGCCAGGCCCACGACGATCTCGCTGCCGGCCTGGTGGGCCTGCGAGTTGGACTCGCGCATCCCGGTGTGGTGGACGTCGGCGGCGCGGGCGGTGAGCTCGTCGTAGACGGGGTGGTGCCAGTCGGGCAGGCTGTCGCGGTACTCGGCGGCGGGGATGACTACCTCGAGGCGGCCGCCGAGTGCGAGGACGGCCTGCGCGAACCAGGCGTCGGGGCCGTCGGCGATGCAGCTGATGCCCACCAGGTCCTCGGGTCGGCAGTCGGCGACCAGCTTGGTGAGTTCGTCGCGGACTTGGGCTTCAACCTCCGGCGACAGACCGCGGTGGCCCGTGATGCCCAGGCGCATAGCTGGCTTCCCCCTCACAGGTAGGTGTCGTGCAGCAGGGTGTCGAAATCCCGCACGATACCGGGCGGCGTGGCGGTGGCATAGGAGCGGCGGAAGGCGCGGGCGCGCTCGACGATGCGACCGGACCGCAGTCGCACGCCGTCCTGGACGGCGCGGGTCGCCAGGGCGAACGCGGAGTCGACGCGGCCGGCGCTGAGGTGGCCGATGGCGACGTCGAGGGTGAGCAGCGCCCGCTGTTTCTCGTGGCCGGAGGACAGGGCGGTCGCGATCTCCTGTGAGGACAGGGCCCAGCGGGTGCGGCCGAGCCGGGCGCCGCACACCACGCGGCAGGAGGCGACCTTCCGCTCGTCGAAGGAGAACACCCACGGCCACGGCGGCGGGTCTTCGCGGGGGACGCGGGCGGTGTGCTGTTCGCAGGAGCGCAGGGCCCGTTCGGTGGCGCGTTCGTCGCCGGCGGTGGCGTGGGCGACGGCCTCGATCGAGGCGAGCCAGGCGGCGGCGATGGCGGGCAGGTCGGGGCCGAGCTGGCGGCGGGCGCGGGCGATCAGGCGCAGCCCTTCGGCGGTGTTGTCCGCCTCCACCTCGAACTGGGCGAGGCTGCCGGTCTGGTAGGCGCCGAGCAGCGGGTCACCGGCGGTGCGTGCGGCTTTGATCGCCGAGCCGTACCAGGTGCGGGCGGAGCCGTGGTCGGCCATGTCCCAGGCGAGCCAGCCGACGAGGGATGCGGCCTCGGAGCCGACGGCGGCCATGCGGGCCTTGTGGGAGGCGTCGGGGGCCTGGGAGGCAACGCGCCGGATGAGCCGTAGGTGGGCCTGTGCGGTGTCGGCGAGGTCGCGGGAGCCGACGGTGGCGTCCAGGCGGCGGAAGGCGGTGGTGGCCACGCGCAGGGCTGCTGCCTGGCCGCTGTCCCATTCGGGGCGGGTCCGTAGTTGTGGGGGGAGGGCTGGCGTCGCGACGACTGCGGCGACGCCGTTGAGGAATTCGCGGCGTTCCACGGTGCTGTTCCCGTTCCGGTCGTAGTCGGCGAGGCCGACCAGATTCGGGGGGATACCGAGGTGGCTGGCTGCGCTCGCCAGGAGGCTCATGTTGTAGGGGCCGACGCCGCGGTCTTCGAGGCGGGACGTGGCGGACTGGGACAGGCCGCATGCCTCTCCTAGTTGGCGTTGGGTCAGACCTAATGTTTTGCGGGCCTGCTTGATGACGCGCCCATAGTCGCCTTCTCGTGCGGCGTCTCGGATTTGCCTGTTCCTGGGCCAATCCATGCGTTCCCCTTCCACGCTACGTACGGTTCCACAGGACGTACCCGCCTCGTATGCATCCTGCGCATATCCGTATGCACTGACTGCATCGGAGGTGGCGGGGTGGCCCTGTGGCGGGTTTCCTACACACAGTGTCCGACGCAACGTCAGGTCGGCGCTGACCTCTTGGAAACCCGGCCGGGGCGCTGCCCCTTGAAGGGGAAGCGGTGTCCTCGATGACGACGACGCGCGACGAGTCAACGACCGACCAGCGGTGGCAGCTGTGGCTGACGCCGTTCCCGAAGACGGTGAGTGAGGCCCGTCGGCAGGTCCGTTCAGCCCTGACCGACTGGCGGGTACCCGAGGAGGCGGTGGACACCGCCGTACTGATCACCAGCGAGCTGGTCACCAACGCCATCCGGCACTGCGACAACCAGCACCTGGTGCACCTGCAGGTCACTGACGACGGTGCGGAGCTTTTGCTGGAGGTGTCCGACCCGAGCCGCAACCCGCCCCGGCCAGTGGTCTCGCCGAGCCACGCCGAGAGCGGCCGGGGGCTGTTCCTGGTTCGCGCGGCCGCCTCCGACTTCGGGGCCCGGCACCGTGACCCGGTCGGCAAGACCGTGTGGGCGATCGTTCCCCGGACGCCCACCCCATGAGCCCCGGCCCGGTGGTGCGCCCCCCGTAGCGCCGCCGGGCCGGTTCCGGCCTGTACCCGTCGACGTTGAATGTGAGCCTGCCGTGGATGCCGTAGCTGAGCAGATGCCGTTCCGTGTGACCTTCGATCAGGAGCGCGGGCAGCTCGTGCTGATGATGACGTTCGGCGTGCAGCCGAGGCAGCGGGTCACCTGCGACCTGATCCCCAGCGCGGAGGCGGCGGCGGTCCAGATCGCACTGAACCGGCACGAGGCCCGGATGCGGGCGCACCTGGCTGACGCGATCGCGGAGGCGACCACGCGGTTCCTGGGGGCGGGCCCCCAGCGGCTTGAGGCTGCGGTGGACGCGCTGTCGGACCCGACGTCGGCGGTGCCGATCGATTCGATCCTCCGGGTGAACGGGGCGCCAACGGACCCGCGTCAGATGAGACCAACAGGGATCTGACCTGCGATTTTATCGGAAAAGATCTTGCGCCTTACTCCGAGTGAAGCTAACAAAAGAACATAAGAACATGAGGAAGGGGGGAAACCGCCCCTCTTCCTCACAGCCCCCGTCCGGCCGCGTCGCCTCCCCGCCGCGTCCATTCTCCAGGCCAGCCGGGCCCGCACATGCATCGGATCCCACCGACTGGTGGTGATGAAGTGGGCCAGCGCCTGCCGGTTCCCGTCCTCACCAAGCCGGGCAGCCATCGGCCCGACGGATTTGCGCTGCCCGTCGGTCAGCAACTGTGGGGCTCGCAAAGTCATCGTTGCTGGTGGGAGCCCGCGTGCAAGGCCCTCGGTGGTGGCTGGGATGCTGCACCCCGTGATCATCTCGATCCTGTAGGGCCACCCGGGCGTTGCTGTCCGTGCCTGCGGTGCTGCTGCGCCGGACATGGCCAAGGACGCCGCACTGCTGGTGCTGCGGCACGAGAACGCGGTGCTGCGACGATACCTCAGAGGTCCGGTCCGCTACGAGCCCGCAGACCGGTTCTGGCCGGCCGCGTTATCGTCGCTGATACCGCGCCGCCGCTGGAGCGGTGTCTTCCCGGTCACGCCGGGGACGCTGCTGGCCTGGCACCGCGGGCTGATCGCCGGCAAGTGGGACTACTCCGACAGACGCCGACGCACCGGCGCCCTCCCACGGCCGCCGCGCTCAAGAAGCTGGTTCTGCGTCTGGCGCAGGAGAACCCGCGGTGGGGCCACCGGCGGATCCAGGGTGAACTGGCCCGGCCGGGGCATCCAATCGCGTCGACCACGGTGTGGGAGATCCTGCACGCGGCCGGCATCGGCCCGGCCCCGCGCCGTACCGGCCCGAGCCGGCGCGAGTTCCTCTCCACCCAGGCCGAGAGGATCATCGCTGCGGCAGACCTGCACCTGCCGGCGGACGCGGTCGCCGAGCTCGACACCATCGGCCGCTGGGGCTTCCTTTCGGATCGGGCCGGACCTCGTCGGTGGCGGCGAGGCGTCCCGCTCCCGCCGTAACCGACGCTACCTGCGCAGCCCGCTCAAGCACACGATCCCCGAGCCGAAGGGCCAGCGGGCGTCGCCACGGCGACGTCCGATCATGGCTCTGTCAATGATCCGCCGGCCAGGACCTGACCGTCGCCGAGCGCGCCCGCCAGCGCTGCCGCCGGATCGTCGTCCGCCGGGCCCGCAGGGTTCCAGCGACCACGTTCCTTGCGGTACGGCCACCAGCGCCCGTCCCGCCCGTACCGCAGCTGTACGCCGCCGCCCGCAACGGTCCAGCGGTTGCCCGTCGCCCGCAACTGCGGGCTCTCGCCGTCCTCCCATGCCTCGGCGAGCCGCGCACGGGCCCTGGCGAGGGACTCCGGATCGGGCGCCCATTCCTCGTCGAGCACCGCGAGCGCGGCCGCCCCGCCATAACCCCAAGCTCGCACCGCCGCGTCGAGTTCGGCTCGCTGCCGCCCGGATCCGGTGCTCAGCCGGGTCACGAACCAGGGCTCGGGACGAGCGTCGGCGACCAGCCTCACCGCGTCCTGCTCAGGCGTCAACTCGTGCTGCACCGGCTGCTGTTCGTGACCCGAGGCAAGGGCGTCCGCCAGCATCCGGTAGGCGCGTACCGCACTGTCCGTCACAAGGACCTCCAGCGCCGCCGGGTCGAGACCGGGCTCCGGTTCGGTCTCCGTGTGCAGCGACGGGGCGGGACCGGGCTCCGCGGGCAGCGGCGGGGGAGCGGGCAGCGGGGGCAGGATGTCCCGCGCGGCGAACGCCTCGTCCGCCCGTACACCGTGCACCCGACGGTTCTCCGCAGCGGAGGGCTCCGCGGGTTCCCGCTCCGCGGCACGGACCGCGATCCGCACCTGGAGCTCGTCGAGCAGCCGCCGCTCGCCGCGTCCGCGCATCAGCAGGAGTACGAACGGGTCCTGGTCCAGCAGCCGCGCGACCTGGTAGCAGAGGGCGGCGGAGTGCGGACAGTGGTCCCACGTCTCGCATGTGCACTCAGGATCCAGATCTCCGATGCCCGGCAGCAGATCCACTCCGGTGGCCGCCGCGTCCTCCACCAGGTGCGGTGGCATCTCCCGGTCGAGCAGTGCGGCGATGTGCCCGGCCCGGTCGACCGCCATGTCCAGGAACCGGTCCCACTCCTCCTCGCTCAGCTGCTGAAGCAGCACATCACTGCGGTACGCGGTCGAGTCCCGGTCCTGGACGACCGCGGTGATCCGACCGGGCCGCACGGAGACTGCGCCGACCCGCCCCTCGCGGGCGAACCGGCGCCCCCGCTTGACCTGTTCGCCGTCCAGCGCCGTGTCCTCGAGGGCCTTCAACCATGCGCGGCCCCACCAGGACTCGGCGAAACCGCGGCCCCGCGCCGGCGGCAGGGCGGCGAAGGTGCGTTCCTGCGCCGGTGCCGACTCCTCATCGCCGACGTCGTCGGATGCGTACCCGTCGATCCCGTACGCGTCGTTCCCGTAGCCGTCACTCATCGCGCGCCCCCTCGCAACTCCACCAGATCCGCCAGTTCCGCATCGGTCAGTTCTGTCAGCGCCGACTCGCCGGAACCGAGCACGGCATCCGCGAGACCCTTTTTGCGGGCCAGCATGTCGGCGATCCGGTCCTCGATCGTTCCCTCCGCGATCAGCCGGTGCACCTGCACCGGCTGGGTCTGCCCGATGCGGTACGCGCGGTCGGTCGCCTGTGCTTCCACCGCCGGGTTCCACCAGCGGTCGAAGTGCACGACATGGCCGGCCCGGGTCAGGTTGAGCCCCGTCCCCGCCGCTTTCAGCGACAGCAGGAAGACAGGGGCCTCGCCGGCCTGGAACCGGTCCACCATGGCCTCACGTTCGGCGATCGGCGTGCCGCCGTGCAGGAACTGGGTACGCACTCCGCGAGCTGCCAGATGCTGTTCGAGCAGCCGAGCCATCTGCACGTACTGGGTGAACACGAGCACGCTCGCACCCTCCGCGAGGATCGTGTCGAGCAGTTCGTCCAGGAGCTCCAGCTTCCCCGAACGGTCCGCGATCCGCGGCCGCCCCTCCTTGAGGTAGTGCGCCGGGTGGTTGCAGATCTGCTTCAGAGCCGTCAGCAGTTTCATCACCAGGCCACGCCGGGCGAACCCGTCTGCGCCGGAGATCTCGGCCAGGGTCTCCCGTACCACCGCCTCGTACAGACCGGTCTGCTCCGCCGTCAGCGACACCGTACGGTCCGTCTCCGTCTTCGGCGGCAGTTCCGGAGCGATGCCCGGGTCGGACTTGCGCCGCCGCAGCAGGAACGGCCGGACCAGCGCGGTGAGCCGTTCGGCCGCCGCCGGATCGCAGCCGCCCTCCACGGCCCGCGCGTACCGGGTGCGGAACGTGCCGAGCCGGCCCAGCAGCCCGGGTGTCGTCCAGTCGAGGATCGCCCACAGTTCGGAGAGGTTGTTCTCCACCGGAGTGCCGGTGAGTGCCACCCGCGCCCGCGCGCCGATCGTCCGAAGCTGCTTCGCGGTCGCCGAGTACGGGTTCTTGACGTGCTGGGCCTCGTCGGCGACCACCATGGACCACCCGGCCTCGGCGAGCCTTGCCGCGTCGAGCCGCATCGTGCCGTACGTGGTGAGGACGAACTCGCCGTCCTCCAAGCCCTCCAGGCTGCGGGACGCGCCGTGGAAGCGGCGCACCGGTGTGCCGGGGGCGAACTTCTCGATCTCCCGTTGCCAGTTGCCCATCAGCGAGGCCGGGCAGACCACCAGGGTCGGTCCGGCCGCCTCGTCGACGCTCTGCCGGTGCAGATGCAGGGCGATGAGCGTGATGGTCTTGCCCAGCCCCATGTCGTCGGCCAGACAGCCACCGAGGCCGAGCGAGGTCATCGTGTGCAGCCAGTTCAGACCGCGCAGCTGATAGTCCCGCAGTGTCGCGGCGAGCGCGGCGGGCTGACCGACCGTCTGCTGCTCGCCCGACTCGGGATCGGCGAGCCTGGACCGCAGCTGGGCGAGCCAGCCCGTCGCCTGTACGTCGACCCTGCGGCCGCCGACCTCGGCGGAACCGGTCAGTACGGCGCCGAGTGCGTCGATCGGGGTGACCTTGCGGTCCTGCGCCTCGCGGGCGTGGCGCGCCTCCTCGGGGTCGATGAGCACCCACTGGTCGCGCAGCCGGACGATCGGCCTGCTGGCCTCGGCCAGGCGGTCCAGTTCGGCGCGGCTCAGCTTCTGGTCGCCGAGTGCGAACCACCAGTTGAACGCCAGCAGCGCGTCGGCGGACAGGAACGACGGGGTGTCCGACGCGGACCGCCCGTTGCGGGATTCGCCGTCGCCGTCGCCGCCGTTCTCGTCGTCCGGCGGGCCGATCACCGCGCGTGCGGTGAGGGTACGGGCGAGCTCCTTGGGCCAGTGAACCTGGACCCCGGTCGCGGCGAGCGCCCGTGCGGCAGGGCCGAGCAGTTCGGTGATCTCCTCATCGGCCGGATCGACGGAATCCGGGACGGCGGCCGACAGCAGCGGAGCCAGCGGCGGCCAGGCGCGGGCGGCGCGGCGCAGCGAGAGGAGGGCGTCCATCCGGGCCCGAGGACCGAAGGCCGTTTCGGTCGGTGCGTTGCCCGCCCAGACGTCGGCGGCATCGGCGACCAGCGTCGGATCGCTGACGCTGTGGATCTGCAGGACCGCACGGAAGGACGGCCCGGCGCCCGGCTCGGTGTCCTCGTGCACCCCGGGAGGACCGGTGAGCTCGATACGGAGCGAGAGCCGCACTCCCGCGTCGTGCCCGGCCGCGACGTCAGCGGCCCAGCCTCGACGGTCCGGCAGACGCTGCGGCGTGTCGACGGCGAATGCCGGGCTGCCGGTGGCGAACACCGCTGCGGGCGTGCGCGGCAGGCCGTCCGCGACCGCGTCCAGGAATGCGCGCAACAGCCGCTCCGGCTCCGGCAGCAGTACGGGCTCGGCGTCCTCGTCGAGCGGCACCGCATGGGCGGTGGGGGGCATGGAGGCCGCGAGATCACGGATCCGGTCGAGATCGGCGGCCGTCAGGGGACCGGTCCGCCAGGCGTCGTGGTCCGTGGCGCTCAGCCCCGGCAGCAGCAGTCCGCGGGCGGCGAGTTGGAGGGCGAGGAGTGCGGCAGCGCCCCAGAACGCCGCCGCGGGATGGGAGTGCGTGGCCGCCCGCGCGCGGGTCAGAACGGGCAGGGCGTCGCGCACGGGCAGCAGCAGGACCGGAACACGGTACGGGCGGGCATCGGCCCCGACGACGGTCAGTTCCCCGACCGTCCCGGGGGCGTCGGGCGGGCTGCCGCCGTCCGGATGGCAGAAGGCGACCCGGCCGGTGCGGGCGGGGTCCGACGGCAGGAAGACGACGGAGCAGCGGGAGAGCGCGGAGATCTCGGCGGGGGTCGGCGCGGGAAGCCTGTGCACGGCGATGTCGGATTCCTCAAATTTGACTAGTGGATGCCAAGGTCGCCGAGGGTACTCCACGACGACGGCGTCCGGGAGCGCGATCGCCATGATCCATATCACTTCTATGGGCGTCTGTGGGCGGTCGAGTGTAGCCAGCACCCCTCTGCGGGGAGGGGGCTACCCCCCCGGAATCCCGGGTGGTGGCGCCATGGTTGGCGTGCGGCCCCTGCCCGTACGTTTCAACAGGTCAGAGCACATATCAAGCCTCCCGGAGACCGGAGACGCCATGCCCGAGGCCGTAGTCACCATCGCGGACCGCACCCGCGACCGTGCCCGCAGTGCCGACACTGCCGGAGGCGCGCGAGACGCCCCAGGCGCCGGAACTGCCGCACCGGCGGGATTCGAGCGAGGCACCGGAACCGCCGGCGGCGCCGGGAGCGACTTCGCGCCTCTCCTGCGGGCCGTCAAGGCTCAGGGACTCCTGAAGCAGCGCACTGGTTGGTACGTGGCGCGCGTCGCGGCCAACCTCCTCGCCCTGGGCGCCGTAACGACCGGCCTGGCCCTCCTCGGCGACACCTGGTGGACCCTGCTGCTCGCCCTGCCGCTGGCGGTGTTCTGGGCCCGCACCGCGTTCCTCGGCCACGACGCCGGACACGCCCAGATCACCGGCGACCGACAGACGAGCCGGACCATCGGCCTGATCCACGCCAATCTGCTCCTCGGCATGAACGAGGCCTGGTGGAACGACAAACACGTACGCCACCACGCCAACCCCAACCACATCGACAAGGACCCCGACGTCGGCGTCGGCGCCCTCGTCTGGACCCAGAAGCAGGCGGCCCAGCGCGAAGGCTTCGCCCGCTGGCTGACCCGTAACCAGGCCCGGCTGTTCTTCCCGATGCTGCTCCTCGAAGGCATCGCCCTCAAGATCTCCGGCTTCCAGTACCTGCGGCAGCAGCCGGCCCCTGAGCGTGCCCTCTCGGCAGCCCTCCTCCTCACCCACCTCGGGTTGTACGCGACGCTGCTCCTCACCGTCATGTCTCCCGGCAAGGCCGTCGTCTTCGCAGTCGTGCACCATGCACTCTTCGGGCTCCACCTGGGCATGGCCTTCGCGCCGAACCACAAGGGCATGGAGATGCCCGATCCCGAGGGCGAGCGCTGGGGGCATCTCCAGCGGCAGGTCCTCACCTCGCGCAATGTGCGCGGCGCCGTCCTCACCGACTGGTTCCTCGGCGGACTCAACTACCAGATCGAGCATCACCTCTTCCCGAGCATGCCCCGCCCCCATCTGCGCCGGGCACAGCCCCTGGTGCGCGCCCACTGCGAGGCGCTGGGAATGCCGTACGCGGAGACCGGACTCATCGAGTCCTACCGGCAGGCGCTGCAGCACATGCACGAGGTCGGCGAACCGCTGAGGTGACCCGGCGGGAAGCCTGCCGCTGCGGGCTGGAACCGATGGGGACGTACAGGCGTTCTCACAGCAGGAGCGGCGTGAGCCGCGTAGGAGGCGTGGACGATGTCGAACAGCGCAAAGATTGCCATCGGGGGAGTCGTCGCGGCAGTCATCCTGATGCCGTTCATCGGATTCTGGCTGTCGCTGCTGGTGCTGATCGGAGTGCCGACGGTGGCCTACCTGATGCTGGATCCCTCCCAGCGGCGCAGGCTCCGCAGGATCACCCGTAAGGAAATAGGCCGCTGAAAGGGATCCTTCGTAGATGAACGGGACCGTCACCGTGGTGAGCAGTAGCCGGGCTTACTCATTCACCAAGCCGAACCGGCAGACCGTCACCCTGCTGACCGGACTCGGAGTGGAAGGAGATGTGCATGCGGGAGTCACGGTGAAGCACCGCTCCCGCGTCGCACAGGACCCCACCCAGCCGAATCTGCGCCAGGTTCATCTCATCCACGAGGAACTCTTCGACCAGCTGCGTGCAGAGGGCTTCGAGGTCGCCCCCGGTGACCTCGGGGAGAACGTCACCACGCGCGGCGTCGATCTCCTCGCGCTGCCCGTAGGCACGCTGCTGCACCTCGGCGACGAGGCCGTCGTCAGGGTCACCGGGCTGCGCAACCCGTGCCTGCAGATCGACACCTTCCAGGAAGGGCTGCTCAAGCAGGTCGTCGGCCGGGACGAGGCGGGCAACATCGTGCGCAAGGCCGGGATCATGAGCGTCGTCAGGACCGGCGGTGTGGTCCGGCCCGGCGACCCGGTCACGGTCGAACTGCCCGCCGAACCGCACCGACCGCTGGAGCGTGTGTAGAGGCCGACGGCACAGGGCAGCCGGGCTGCGCAGGTGGCCGGCGGAGCCCCAGGCTCAGCCGCAGGCCGGCTCGTGACCGGGCGGAGGCCGAAACGGAGCAGGCACCGGCGCCTCGGCCCGGCCATGTAGGGGGGCGCCGAGACTCAGAGCGTCTCTAGAACTCTGTGTGTGCCTGTGAGATTCAGGCTTTTCGGGCGCGGCGTGGCCGTGTGCGGTTGCCGTCCGGTGGTCCGATCCTCGGGGTGAGGGGGTGGACTGCGGTGGCGTGCAGGTGGTGGAAGCCGGTCCGCTCGGCGGCGCGGGTGCGCCGCCGACAGGTTCTGCGTGAGAGCCGCCTGCGTCCGGGTAGAGGGTCTTCTTCCGGCCGGACGCGGGCGGGTACTCCATGACCTGGCACCGGCCCGGTGGGGGTGGGTGTCTGGGTGTCATGCCCCGCCGGACGCTGAACCATCCCGGTGGGGGTGGTGGCGGGGACCGTACGCACATCGGGCATACGGCGGGAAGTCTTCGGGCCCGGGGCCTGCCCTTGGGCGGCGTGCCGGGTGCCTCGGCCACCAGGGCCGGTGGGCCTGCTGGGGGTGGGGCGGCCCTTGCCCGGGGTGGTGTTGGTTTCGCGTAGCCGGGGTGGGGCCTGCTCCGCTTGGCGTTGGCGGCGCATGCGGTGGGTGGTCTTCTTCGGGCGGCGGACCGGGGTCACGGTGCCGTCGACGGTGGTGCGGATGGTGCGGGTGTGGGTGGTGGGGTCGGTGGTGGTGGTGTGGGTCTGGGCGAGCAGGCCGCGGGAGACGATCCGGCGGGCGGCGGCATGGTCGCGGTCCATGGACAGCCCGCACCGGGTGCAGTGCGCCCATCTCCAGCCGCGTTCGGCCAGCCGGTCGGGGGCAGGGTGGTGGGTCAGGGCGCCCAGGCAGCCGGGGCACAGCCTGGAGGTGCCGCGGGCCGGGACGGTGACCACCGCGATGCCCGCCTTCGCGGCCAGGTGCCGCATCGCCTCGGCCACCGTGCCGCGCACCTGCCCCGACAGGCGGGCATTGCCACGTCGGTGGCCACGGGCTTCGAGGGTGGCGAGGTCTTCGAGGTAGACGACGCTCGCGCCGAGCGCTGCCGCCTGGTCGACGGCCCAGCGGGCCGCCGACCAGGCCAGCGCGTCGTTCAAGTGCCGGATCCGGGCACACACCCGCCCGTGCTCGACCTCCAGCACCCGGGCCCGATCAAGGTGCTCACCCCAGGCCAGGTGCGGGGAGCCCAGCCCGTCCGCGAGGGCCCGCTGGTGATCGCGCTTGGCCGCGAGGTGCTCACGCACACCGCGCAACCGGTGCAGGGCGGCACTGACCGTCGTGGCGTCGAAGATCAGCGGACGCCCGTCGGTGAGAACCCGCCGGGTCTGTCCTTTGCCGGTCAGGCGGCCGAGCGTGCCGGTGAGCAGGGTGCCCACACCCCAGTCGAAGCCGAGTGCCACGGTATGCCCGCTCGCCTTGGTGGCCGGGGCGGGCCGGGAGTGCGGCAGATCCACCGCGATCCTCCCGGCCCGAGTGGGGCGCAGGGTGGGGGTGTGCAGCACCGAGTCCACCCCGATGGTGCCCGGGAGCCGGATGTCGATCACGTGCCAGGCCCAGTCACGGCCCGAGGCGGGAGCCGCACACAGCGGAAGCTTGAGACGCAAACGGGCGGTGGTCTCGTCCACCCTGGCCAGGGTGACCTGCTGGCGGTCCATCGCGGCAAGCAGCACCAACTCGCCGACCTGCGGCGGTCCCTCCAGCACGCACAACCCGGTAGGCAGCTTCCCGTGCTCGGCCGCATACGCACGGATCTGGCGGGTGCGGTTACGGATTTCGGCACCCGCCACCCCGGCGGGCAGCAGCTTGCGCAGCGCGGCCCACTCCGCCTCGGTACGCCGACGGGGATCACCGGGCCAGGTGGCCAGGATCGCGGTCACGATGGTGCGCCGGCGCAGGGCCAGACGCAGAGCCCTGGCCGCGTACTCCTCGGCACCGCGGCGCACCCGGTCCGACACATACACCCCGGCCGGGGGCGTGACGTCCTGCCGCCAGTCCAGGCGGCGCATCGCCATCCACCCCTTGGACGGCAGCGCCTCGCCCCGCTCGTCCACCCCGGCAGCCAGCACGTCCAGCAAGTCCTCGTCCCACCGCGAAGCCACCAGAGCACCGGTCAGCGACTGACTCAACCGGGCCAGAAAACCCCACCCGTTCGAACAGCAAGCCCTGCCCGACCCGCTCACCACTGCCCTCCAGGACACCACGGAAGGCCGTACACGAAGCCGTCGCCATCAACCTAGCCACGACGTTCACCCGCAACTTCGGCTTCGGCTTCGGCTTTGGCTTCGGGGGCAGGGTGCTCCACGCGGCCCTCGGCCTCGGCCAGAAGCCGCCGACGCGCCGCGCGTGAGCGCATCCCGTACATACGGCCGGCGAAGGTGGCTACCAACGACATGAAGTCGTCCAGCAGCTCCTCCATCCCCCCGGCCGCCCCCTTGGCATGCAACACCTCGACGGTGACGTGGTGATGGGCCAGAACCTGTGTCAACCAGCCCGCACCGAAACGGGCCAGCCGGTCGCCGTGCGTGACCCGCACATGAGTGAACTCACCCGCCGCGGCCCGCTTCAACAGCCGGTCAAGCCCCGGCCGCGACTCCCGCAGTCCCGAGGCCCGGTCCTTGAAGACCGCGACCACCACCCCTGAAGCCGAGGCCCGCAGCTCGGCCTCCTGCGCGGCCAGCGACGACTCCTGCCCGCTGGTGCCCGAGACCCGCACATAAAGCGCCTCGCGCCGCTCAGGCGCATCCGGGGCGCCAGTCAGGGAATCCAACGCCGAGCTGGAGAACCGCCGTTCACGACCCACCCACACCACCGGAACCTTGCCCTCGTTCGCCCACAACCGCAGCGTCCCCGGATGTACACCCACCCTCCGCGCAGCCACCGCCAACCGAAGAAGTTCCATGGCGAGAAACCTACGACCCCGCTCCCACCCACCTCCTCAAAACGGCACGAACATCACACCGTCGCGGGAAGCGGAGCGAAATTGCCTACAGATCCACACGCACTTTGGTAAGTAGCATCCATGAGGCTCACTAAGCGAAACCCTCAACAGTTGAAGACCCTGTCGGGTGACCTCTGATCGGGCGGCCACGCCCTGGCACGCACGCTTCCCGCATTGCCGAAATGTCCTAGTAGCTCCTTCCCCAAGCTCTCAGCTTCGCTCGAGCAGGGGAGACCCCATCCGAGGACATCCCGCCGCCTTGGAATCGCACGCACCAGACCGCGTCCGCTATCCGATCGAAGGTCACCCGACAGGCTCTCAGGCCGGTCGCACGGCGAGCGCGTCGAGCGCCTTCAGCAAACCGGGCAGCTCCGACCCCCGGCCGACCGGCAGGACCTCGCCGGGTTCCTCGTCCAGCAGGATGAATGCGATGTCATCGGTTCTGGCCACCAGGGACCAGCCGGGGCCGTCGGCTCGCAACGTGCGGGCGTCGCCGGGGGCGAAGGAGGAGCGGATACGTCCGGGCGGCGGCGGGCTGTCCACGTACGCATGGGCTTCTGCTAGCGCGCGTCGGACACCGGGATGGACGCCGGAGGACACGGTGTCGTCGGCCGGGCGCTTCTCATCGGCAGTGGCATCGGTAGTGTCGGCTGAGGTGTCCGCGTCGGTGCTTGCGCCGGTATCGGGGTCTCCCGCGCCCAGCTCGTCCGCGGAGCCCGTGGGGTCCGAAGCGTGCGCGACGTCTGCGGCGTTCTCGCCTGGCGTGTCATCGGCGTTGCCCGCGACATCCGTACCCGCGAACGCCGTGGCGTCGTCGATCTGCTCGCGCCACGCCGCCCACTGCAACGCGATCTCGTCGGCCCCAAGCCGCCGCTGCGGGGGCCCCCACGATTCCGTGTCGGGAGGGGTCAGCGCCGGCAGATCGGTTCCCTCGGCCTCCGGGTCCGGCAGCGGATCGTGCGGCGCCGGCACCCCCGGCGCGGCGACCGCCAGCGCCAGCGGCCAGCCAGGCAGTGCGCAGACCACCGAACGGTCGTCGGGGGAGAGGTCGTACTCCATACCGCAGTCCCAGGAGGCGATGGCGACGGCAACCAGGGACACGTCATCGACGACGACGGTCCACCGGGCCCCGCCGTCGTCCTGCCCGAGGACCAGTCCGTAACCCTCGGCGTACGGTTCGAGGCCGAGTGCCGCGCAGGCCGCCGGGTAGTCGTCCCCGAGCACGCTCGGGAACTGCGCGGGTGTCAGCAGCACCGCGGTCAGCACATACAGTGCGTCTTCGTCGGCGACTGTGTCGTCCGTCCCGGCCACAGCACCCTCCTCGTCCCTCATCGTTTTCCGTCGGCGCACCTTAACCAGTGGGTATCGCGGTCGTCGAGGCCCTGACAAGGCAGGACTCACCGAGCCGCGGCAAGCGGACGTCGCGGTTCAGTCGACGGGCAGGCCGAGCAGCGTACGGGCCACGGTCTGCGGCGACTGGCCGGTCTCCCGCGCCAGCGCGGTGACCGCCCGGCAGGCCAGCTCGTTCACGCCGAAGGAGAGTGCCTCGGGCGACACCCAGCCGCTCGCCTCGTCGATCCGATCCTGGTCGTCGTCCACGCAAGCCGCGACATAGGTGGCGGCCGCGTCGAACAGATTGTGCTGTTTGCGCTGTCGTTCCTCGCGCGGCGACGCGGGCCGCTCACCCTTTCGGCCGGGTGACACAGCCTTCCGCAGACTGCTGAGCATGTCGATCATGGGGGACCGCCTTCCGGAGAGCCGTGCACGCGTGGTGCGGTCGTACATACTTACGGTCTTACCCTTCCGCGTAGAGTTTGACCTTCGACCGAGGAACGGGGGCAGATCTACCGGCTCACGGCGACGTACGAGTTCCCCTGGGACGCCGCCCGTGCGCTCGAACTGGCCCTGTACCGCACGTAGCGGTTCCGAGCATCGGCCGACTCCTCGCCGAAACGGCTGAGCTGACGGATCGTTCGCAGAAGCGGTACGACGACACCGCGCTGCCCCTCGACACCGTGGTGGAGCACGGCTTCGACAGCGACCCGGGGCGCACGGCGATCCGCCGGATCAACCAGATGCACCGCAGCTACGACGACATGCGCTATGTGCTGTGTACGTTCGTCGTGGTCCCGAAGCGCTGGATCGACAGCTACGGCTGGCGTCGCCTCTCCGATCATGAACTGCGGGCGTTCGCCGTCTACTACCGCACTCTCGGCGTGCACATGGGCATCAAGGACGTGCCACAGACCTTCGAGGAATTCGAGCGCACCCTCGACACGTACGAGGACGAGCACCTCGGCTGGGACGAAGGGGCGCGCAGTGTCTCCGACGCCACGCTGGCACCGATGAGCTCCTGGTATCCGGGCCCGCTCGCACCCGTCGTACGCAAAGCCGGCCTCGCACTCCTCGACGATGCGCTGCTGCGGGCGTTCCGTTACGAACGACCGGGTCCCGTCGCACGCCATCTCACCCGGGGCGCGCTGCGGCTGCGGGCGAGGGCCGTGCGGCTGCTGCCGCCCCGGTCCACCGCGCACTATGCGCGCCAGAACCCGGAGATCAAGGGCTATCCGGACGGCTACGAGGTCGGCGAGCTCGGGTACCTTCCCGACCCCCGGCGTCGGTGGCTGCCCGATCCCGCACAAGCGGCGGCCGGGCGTCCCGGTCGAGTGAGCGCGTGCCTACGTGAGCCGGGCCCAGGTCAGCCCGTCCGCACGCCGAGTGCGAGGAACCGTGCGTCCTCATCGGTGTACGAGACCAGTTGCCAGCCGGAACGTGCGAGCAGCCGCCGGAGGTTGGGCTCGGCCCGCAGATCGTCGTCCGTGACCTGCCTGCCGTGGCGAGCGGCCAGCGCGGCCCGGCCGATGGGGTGGAACAGCGCCAGCTGCCCTCCTGGACGTACGACGCGGGCGAGCTCCGCCAGGTCCGGCCCGGGGCGCGACAGGTGCGAGATCAGGCCGGCACCGAACACCGCGTCGAGCACACCCGACCGCAGCGGCAATCGGGCGACATCGGCGAGGAGCAACTGACCACTGCGGTCGCGTCCGGCCTGTACCGCCGCGTCCAGCATCGCCGGTGTGAGATCGGCGCCCAGGACAGTACCGTGCGGCCCGACGGCGGCCCGCAGGGCGGGCAGCGCACGTCCCGTACCGCAGCCTGCGTCGAGGACGGCGTCGCCGGGGCGCAGCCCGAGGACTTCGACAGCGGCGGCGTAGGCCGGACCGTCGTCCGGGAAACGGGTGTCCCAGTCCGCGGCGCGGGCAGTGAAGAAGTCCTGGACGTGTGTGTGGTCATCGGCCATACGGACATGATCGCGCACCGGCAACCGGAGTGAAACGGAGTGAACCGGACGGAAAGTGATGTGCATGTTCGAGCACGGCCCGATCGTTCGGGATCATCTCTCTGTCATATTCCGGCAGCTTTCGAAATGCGCCCCGAACGCGCGCCCCCATGGCGGCTAGCGTCCCCGATCCATGGGACACCTGGACCACGCCACCTTCGGCTGGCTGACACCTGCACTGTCGTACGTGATGGCAGCGATCGGCGCGGCGCTCGGACTGAGCTGCACCGTGCGCGCACTGGACACGAGCGGCCGTTCGCGCCGCAACTGGCTGGTCACGGCCGCCTCCGCCCTCGGCACCGGCATCTGGACGATGCACTTCGTCGCGATGCTCGGCTTCGGCGTGACCGGCACCGAGATCCGCTACAACGTGCCGCTGACACTGCTCAGTCTGCTCGGCGCCATGCTGGTGGTCGGCTGCGGCGTCTTCGCCGTCGGTTACAGCCGCGACCGGACCCGGGCGCTGGCCGTCGGGGGGTTCGGCACCGGCCTCGGCGTGGCCAGCATGCACTACCTCGGCATGGCGGCGCTGCGGCTGCACGGCACGATCCACTACGACCCCCTGCGGGTCGTGCTCTCCGTCGTCATCGCCGTCGTCGCCGCGACGGCGGCTCTGTGGGCAGCCCTCAACATCAAGTCATCGCGCGCGGTCGCACTCGCCTCGCTCGTCATGGGCGCGGCGGTCAGCAGCATGCACTACACCGGAATGATGGCCGTCAGCGTGAGTGTCGCCCCCTCCCGCAGCGAACTCCCCGGGGCCACGACGATGCAGTTCATTTTTCCCCTCGCCGTCGGCCTCGGCTCATACCTCTTCCTGACCTCGGCGTTCGTCGCTCTGTCGCCGACGGCCCGGGAGAGCGCCGCCTACGTCTCCGCCGAGCGCACCACGGAACCGGCGGCCGACGCGGCCTCGACGCGCCCCGCTCGGCGCGGACGTGATTCCCGCCCCCGGCGCGGCTCCCGCGGCCACGACGTCTCTCCGTCCCTGACGCCCTGACGTCACAGCACAGCCCCCTTTCGCCCCTGCCCAGCTCCACACCCGGAACGAGGAGGCCATGCGCCCACCACGCACGACCCCGGACCCCGGCACGACGACCGCCGCCCGGCCCGGTCCCGCGCCCACGGCGCGCGGACGCCGCGCGCACGCGGGGCCGCCGGCCGACGAGAGCGCCGAACGCGACGCACGCCTGCTGCTGACGCAGCAGACGACCGGGCCACGTGGACGCCGGACCCTGCGCCCCAGGACCGTACGGGCGAAAATCATCTCGCTGCTGGTGGTGCCCGTCGTCTCGCTGCTGGCTCTCTGGGGCTTCGCCACGGTCAACACGGCCCAGGACGTGGCACGGCTGCGCCAGCTGCAACGCGTGGACGGAGAAGTGCGGGCGCCGATATCCACCGCTGTCACCGCCCTCCAGGCCGAACGCAGAGCCGCCCTGATCCAGACCGCCGCGCCCAGCAGCGCCCACGCCAAGGCACTGGAACAGCAGACCAAACGCACCGATACCGCGCTCGCCGCGCTGCGACTGGACAAGGACCACACCATCGCCGATGCCGGCCGCCTCCCGGCCGGCGTCGCCGACCGGCTGGAGCGGTTCCTCGACCGTACGCACGAACTGCGCGCGGACGGGGGTGCGGGGAGCCAGGAGCGCGACGAGAGGGCCGTGTACGACCGGTACACCCAGGCAGTCACCGCAGGCTTCGGCGTCTCCGGCGCCCTCACCGGACTCCAGGACGACGCGCTCGGGTCCGACGCCCGCGTACTCCTCGAACTGGCCCGCGCCGACGAGATGCTGGCCCGCGAGGACGCGCTGCTCGCCACGGCCGCCCTCACCAAGCGCCTCGACGGCCGCCAACTGGTCCAGTTCACCGGGGCGGTGGAGACCCGCAGGAACCTCACCGAGACCGCGGGCGCCGATCTCCCTCCCACCGAACGCGCCGCCTGGCAGAAGGTCACCGCGCGGTCCGCCTACCACCGGATCGAGGATGCCGAGAACAGGGTGCTCACCGCGCGACCCGGTTCGGAAGCCGCCCGGGTGGTGCCTGCCGCCGACTGGGATCCGGCCGCGGCGAGCGTACGGAGCCAATGGCGCACCATCGGCACCGGAGCCGCAGAACGCGCTGCGGACCGCGCCGACCCGCTCACCCGCGGACTGTTCAGCCCGTCCGGAGCGGCCGTCCTCTTCGGCTGCGTCGCCGTCGCGGCCTCGCTCGTGATCTCCGTACGCATCGGCCGTGAGCTCGTCGTCGAACTCGTCAGCCTGCGCAACAATGCCCTCGAGATCGCCCGCCGCAAACTGCCCCGTGCGATGCAGCGCCTCAGGGCGGGCGAGGAACTCGACATCCAGGCCGAGGCGCCGCCCGGCCCGACCTCGCACGACGAGATCGGCCAGGTCGGCGAGGCCCTCGGCACTGTGCACCGGGCCGCTCTCAGCGCCGCCGTCGAACGCGCCGAACTCGCCGACGGCATCTCCGGGGTCTTCGTCAACCTCGCCCGCCGCAGCCAGGTGCTGGTCCACCGCCAGCTGAACCTCCTCGACAGCATGGAGCGCCGCGCGGACGATCCCGGCGAACTCGGCGACCTGTTCCGCCTCGATCACCTCACCACCCGGATGCGGCGGCACGCGGAGAGTCTGATCATCCTGTCCGGTGCGGCCCCCGGACGCGCCTGGCGAATGCCCGTACCGCTGACGAATGTCGTACGCGCGGCCGTCTCCGAGATCGAGGACTACGCCCGGGTGGAGGTGCGGCAACTGCCGGATGCCGCGGTCAAGGGCACGGCGGTCGCCGACCTCACCCACCTCCTCGCGGAACTCGTGGAGAACGCGGCGCAGTTCTCGCCACCGCACACCAAGGTCCGGATCACCGGCGAACCTGTGGGCAACGGCTACGCCCTGGAGATCGAGGACCGCGGACTCGGCATGGGCGACGAACTCCTCGGCGAGGCCAACCGGCGCATCGAGCAGGCGGAGGCACTCGACCTCTTCGACAGCGACCGGCTCGGCCTCTTCGTGGTCAGCAAGCTTTCGGTCCGGCACCACATCAAGGTCAAGCTGCGCACTTCGCCGTACGGCGGAACGACGGCAGTGGTCCTGCTGCCGACCGCGCTGCTGCAGGGCGCGCTCCCGGCGGGCGGGGAAGAGGCCGTACCGGAGAAGGCATCGGTCGAGCGTCAGCAGGAAAGCGACGGTGTGGCGTTCGGACCCGGTCCGGGCCCCCGTGCGGTGCGTTCGCAGGCGGCGACCGCATTCCCCGCCCCGGTTCCGGTGCCAGCGCTGGAGGCACGGACATTGCCCACGGCCGGAGTCACCGCGCTGCGCCCACGCTCCCGCAGAGCGGTCGAGGACCGGAGCGATGAGCAGGCCCGGGCCGAGCACGAAACCCACGGGATCCGGGAGAGCGCGGAATCCAGCCAGAGCCTGGAAGCCCCCGCGAGCAGGGAAGCCCGGAAATCCCACGAGACCGAGGGGGAGGGTGACAGCTCACTTCCCCGCCGGGTCCGGCAGGCCCACCTCGTTCCGCAACTGCGCGAGGAGCCCCGGCCCGAGCCGACGCGGATCGACGACGGGAACGGCATGGACGGACCGGCTGAGCGCACCCCGGAACAGGCCAGGGACCGTATGACCGCCTACCGCAACGGCTGGGTACGCGGCGGCGGCGCCGCCCCAGGCACGACGCCGCCGCACCGAACCACCACCGAACCCCGTCCCCTTAGCGAAGGAGACCACGCATGATCGCGAACGAGCGGACCGAGATGCGCAGGCACTCGGGCGAACTCGACTGGCTGCTGGACGATCTGGTGGCCCGGGTCGGCGAAGTCCGGCACGCCGTCGTGCTCTCCAGCGACGGTCTGGCCGTGGGCGCCTCCAGCGCCCTCAGCCGCGAGGACGCCGAGCACCTGGCCGCGGTCGCCTCCGGCTTCCACAGCCTCGCGAAGGGCGCCGGACGGCACTTCCAGGCCGGGGAGGTCCGCCAGACGATGGTCGAGATGGACGACGGCTTCCTCTTCGTCGCAGCCGCTGGGGACGGTTCCTGCCTCGCCGTGCTGAGCACGGCCTTCGCCGATATCGGACTGGTCGCCTACGAGATGGCCCGGCTCGTCAAACGGGTCGGCGAGCACCTGCGTACCCCGCCGCGGTTCTCCGTAGCCCCGTCCCCGGCCGGCTGAGAGGGCGGAGACAGCAGTGGACATGACCAGCGAGGGCCCCGGATTCATCGAGAGCTTCCCGGAGCCGCCCGAACTGCCGGGCAGCCAGTGGTACGACGCCGAAGCAGGGCCCTTGGTCCGCCCGTACGCCATGACGGGCGGGCGGACCGAACCGGGCCCGAGCGGAGTGCACTTCGACCTGATCGCACTGGTCTCCGCCGCCGACCACGCACCGGACAGCTCCGAGGATTCCCAGCTGGGCCCCGAACACCGCGCGTTGCTCATATTGTGCCGCTCCGAGACCCAGTCCGTCGCGGAACTCTCCGCCGACGCCGACCTCCCGGTCGGCGTCGTCCGGGTCCTCCTCGGAGATCTGCTCGAAGCCGGCCATGTGCGGGTCAGTCGCCCCGTACCGCCCGCGCAGCTGCCCGACGAGAGGATCCTCCGCGAGGTGATCAACGGACTGCGGGCACTCTGAAACCGCCGCTCAGGAGCGCGGCTTCGAGAGATCAGACATTGACGCCGTAGTCGGACGCGATACCGGCCAGCCCCGACGCGTACCCCTGTCCCACCGCGCGGAACTTCCACTCCGTACCGTGCCGGTACAACTCGCCGAAGACCATGGCCGTCTCCGTGGAGGCGTCCTCGCTCAGGTCGTAACGGGCCAGCTCCACGCCGTTCGCCCGGTTCACCACGCGGATGAACGCGTTGCGGACCTGGCCGAAGCTCTGCCCACGGCTCTGCGCCTCATGGATGGAGACCGGAAAGACGATCTTTGCCACGTCCAGCGGTACACCGGCCAGGTCCACGTTGATGGACTCGTCGTCGCCCTCGCCCTCGCCGGTCAGGTTGTCGCCGGTGTGCTGCACCGAACCGTCCGGGCTGGTGAGGTTGTTATAGAAAACGAAGTGCAGGTCCGAGAGGACCTTCCCGGCGTCGGAGCACAGCAGCGCACTGGCATCCAGGTCGTGATCAGCGCCCGTCGTCGTCCGTACGTCCCAGCCCAGGCCGACCGTCACTGCGGTCAGCCCCGGTGCCTCCTTCGACAGGGAGACGTTGCCACCCTTGGCCAGGGTCACACCCATGAACTTCCTCCGTTGGTCCAATGATCCATCGATCAGCGCTTCTTCCGCCGCTACCGCGTCAACGATGGTTCTTCATCCAAGGTTCCCTGATTGCGCAAGCCATGAAATGGCGGGCCCGCACCGTACCGTGCCGCCCCCCGGCTCACTGCGGGTCGGTCTCCTTCATCGCCTTCGCCTCACTCTTCAGGATCCGCAGGGATTTGCCCAGGGCGCGGGCGGTGTCCGGCAGTTTCTTCGATCCGAACAGCACGATCAGTACAACCGCGACAATCAACAGGTGCCAGGGCTCGAGGCCGTTGCGCAGCATGTGGGTTCCGCCCTTCTTCGCGGACTTCCGGAATTGGGGGATCCGGTCCGCTGTGGGTAGGTCTGGTGATCCATTCGCGCAGCGATACTTGCTACGTTGCGCAACTTTACAACCGTGGGGCGGGGCCGGACGTCTTCCTCCATGGAAGCCGGGACCGATCGGACGAGGTGACCAATGACAGGCAGTCGCAAGGTGGCGGCGGGCGGGGGACGGGGCAGCAGACTCGGGCGCACCGCCATGACGGGGCTGTCGTTCCTCATCCTGCTGGTCGCGGGGGTCGGCTGGGGCTACCTCAAACTGACCGGCCAGATCGACACCTTCGGCGCTGACGGGATCTCGGGCGACCGGCCACCCGCCTCGTCGAACGGGCAGAACGTGCTTGTCATCGGATCGGACACACGCTCCGGCGCCAACAGGAAGCTGGGTGGCGGCAAGGGCACCGTGGGGCGCTCCGACACCGCGTTCCTGCTCCATGTGTACGCCGACCACCGGCACGCCGTCGCCGTGTCCATCCCCCGTGACTCCATGGTCGACATCCCGGCGTGCAGGACACCCGGCGGAGAGTGGACCGCACCACAGCACCACGTCATGTTCAACGGGGCGTTCTCGGTCGGGGAGACCGCCGAGGGAAACCCGGCATGCACCCAGAACACTGTGGAACACCTCACCGGCCTGCGCGTCGACCACACCGTCGTCGTGGACTTCTCCGGTTTCTCCGCCCTGACCTCCGCCGTCGGCGGAGTACCGGTCTGCCTGCCGCAGGACATCTACCAGCGGGACCTCAGCCCGAACCGGACCACGCGGGGCGCACTGGTCTTCGCCAAGGGGCCGCAGACCGTCTCCGGGCAGCGGGCACTCGACTACGTGCGGATCCGGCACGGCATCGGCGACGGGTCCGACATCGGACGGATCAAGCGGCAGCAGGCTTTCATCGGCTCTCTCATCAAGAAGGTGAAGTCCCAGGGACTGAACCCGACCACCCTGCTGCCGCTCGCCGACGCGGCGACCGACTCGATGACCGTGGACCCCGGACTCGGATCAGCCGACCGGCTGCTGAAGTTCGCCATGTCGATGAAGAACATCGATCTGCGCAACACCCGGTTCGTCACCGTCCCGTGGCGTTACGAGGGCGCGCGCGTCGCGATCGTCGAACCGGAGGCCCACGCTCTCTGGGAGGCACTCAAGGCCGACCGGACGATCGACGGTCAGGACGCCAGCGGTCAGGGCAAGGGCGGCCGCAGCACCAAGAGGCCGGACGACGCGTCACCGTCGCCCGCCGCCCCTGCCCCCGTCTCCGGTACGGGCATCAGCCTCGCCGTCTACAACGGCACCACGGTCAACGGCCTTGCGGCCCGCGCCGCCGAACTCCTGCGCGCCCACGGCTTCACCGTCACCGGTACAGCGACCGCGAGCAACCAGGACCGCATGTCGACCGTCATCCAGTACGGGCCGGGCCTGGAGGCCGAAGCGGAGACCACCGCGCGCCTCTTCGCCGGGGCACGGACCATGGCGTCCGGCACCCCGGGCATCCAGGTGGTCCTCGGGGCCTCGTACGCAGAGAATCCGTCGCCCGCTGCCGAGGCCACGCCGACACCCAGCGCAGAACCTTCCACCGTCGGCGACGGGGCGCGGTCGGCCGATGAAGACCTGTGCAAGGACCTCTCGTACGGCTGACCGAGCGCGATCAGGCTCCCGTCCGGAGCTGCAGAGCGGGGTGACGCGGCGGTGCGAAGCCGAACGACTCGTACAGCCCCGCGCCGACCACAGTCGCGTTGAGATAGACCACCGTGACGGGCGTCTCCTCCCGGAACCACGTCAGCAGCGCATCCAGGCAGGCCCCCGCATGCCCGCGGCGCCGACGCCGTGGATCGGTGGCCACATTGGAGATGTGCCCGTGCAGCCCGCTGGGATTGGCCGGGCCGGGTGCGTGCGCATCGCACCCGCCGACCGCACTCGCCACGACGCCGAGCTCCGGATCGTCGACCAGGAACGCGGCGAACTCGCCGGGAAGCCGCAGACGCTCGGCGAACCACTGCGCCGAGGCCACCCGCCAGGGAGCATCGGCGTCACCGGTCTCCACCGTTCCTAACCAGTGGGCATAAGTGAGTCTCGGACCCACTGTTGCGTGCTGGGCGCATCCCGAACGGTTTTGGATGCACTGGGTTCCCGCTTTCGCTTCCCGCTCGGCGGCACGCCTCCAGGGGCGTGGTCCGTTGTGGGTGGGCGGGTTCCCTCACGCCCCCGGTTGCCTGGCCTGGCCTGGACGGTCCGATGCCCCACGCGATCACTCCGGTCGTGTGGGGGCGGTGCCGTCCGACGCCGAACCGGGTATCCGAGGGCGCGTCGTCCGATCGCGATACCTGCGGCATCGTGACGGGACAGGGTGCGGTGCGGGGTGGCCAGCGGTTTCTGCCAGTGCTGGGCACCCCACTGGGAGGTGTAGGCCGGGTCGACCGCGACAATGCTCAGGCCGTGTTCGGCGGCCATCGACACCAGTCGGGCCTGGAGCTTGCCGGTCGGGATGCCGGAGATGAGCTGCCGGAACCGTTTCCTGCGGCCGTGTTTCTCACGGGTCTTCTCGGTGGCGAAGTCGAGGTCTTCGATGCCGATCGCGGCGACCCCGGCACGCACCGCCCAGTTGATCAGGCGGGTCAGGGCGTGGCGGATCTGGGCGTCGCGGTGACCGGCCGAACCGGACAGGTCGTAGGGGAAGCGGTGCGGGTCACCGATCGGGTTGCCGTGCCGGTCGAGAAGGTAGGCGGCGAAGTGGTCGGCGTTGGTGTCGACGCCGATCATGCCCTGGGCGCGGGCGGTCTCCAACGGGATGGTCTTCACGGCGGGGCGTTGCCAGGATGCGGTGAGGTACCAGCGTGCGCGTTCCGTATCGAGGTGGATGCGGTAGGCGACGGCCCGGTTCGCGGTGATGCGGTCGGCCCACTCGGCACCCCGGTGCGCGAACGCCACGGTGGAGGTGAGGGTGTACCGGCCGTGCTGGGCGTTGGCCAGGTGCGCGAGCGGGCCAGGCAGTTTGATGGACACTTCGCCGTCCGGGGTGACGCGGATCGTCTCGTTCCCGAACCGTTTGCCCGACTCACCGTCGGCAGCGATAAACCAGCGTTCCGCCTCCCAGCGCTCCCGCCACTGGTCTTCGGTGAGCTGGGCCTGGGTGAGGTGGTGGCGGGTGTTGAGGAGACGTCTACCGCCCCGCACCACCCGGACCCGTCCGGCCTGCCAGTCCGCGACAGCAGCAGCGTGCCGCGCCTTGAGTGCCGCGAGGCGGCGGGACTTGCGGAACCACTCGCCCTTCGACCGGTAACCGCCCGCCGCCCGCTTCGTTCCGGGCGCCCCGACCGGGAGGGACAGACGGTGCCGCAGCATCGTGATCCCGGCCTCCAGGTTCTGGATGTGCGCGGCGTGGCCACGGCGTGCGAGCGCCCACTGATCGTGGGTGGCCTTGGTGATGGCCCCGGCGATCCGCGACGACGACAGCGCCGTCAGCTCCCGCTTACGCGCCGCCCACGTCTGAGCGCTGTGATCGTGGCCGTCCGCGCAGTGGGCCTTGAGATCACGGGAAGCGAGCGCACCCTGGTGCTCACCGACCGCACGCAGCACTGTCTCGTCCCGGGGCGTGAGGTGCCCCAGACGATCCCGGATCGACACCCCGCAAGGCCCAGGCGCCACGAAGGACGCAGCCAGCTCCCGCAATCCACCCACCCCCTCCGGCAAGGCCGGACACTTGCCACTCAGCCCAACGAGCAGCAGCCGCCAAGGTCACCCATTCGGCGCCAGAACCCCCGTTCCCCCCATGAACCCGCCGACAGGGGCTCACTCCCGCTCGCTACAACTCACTTCAGCGCAGCAAACCGACAGCAGCTCGCAACCCCCATGTCCGAGAGCATCAGGGCGCGCATCCGCACCAGAGCGGGCACATCGTCGGGAGTGGCGCGGCGTACGTGGACACGGACGTGCGGCAGGGGCATCAGTTTCTCCAGGCGCGCCGGTAGCGGTTACGGGCCGTCCTCAGCCCAAAGGCGTACAGCGCGAGCACTGTGGCGAGCAACAGGTAATAGAGCGGCGGCAGCACGCTCATCCCCAGCAGCGGCCCGAGCGGAGTGAGCGGCAGCAGGAGGCCGACCAGCGCAAGACCGGCCGCGGCCACGCGCAGCGGGCCGCCCCCCGTCGCCTTCGGCGGTGCGCCGGCCGGTCCGGAGCAGCAGCATCACCAGAGCCTGCGTGAGCAGATTCTTGGTGAACCACCCGGAGTGGAACGCCGCCTGGCCACCGGACGTCGCAGATCCGTGCAGGGCAAGCGCGAGCACCGCGAATGTGGCCAGGTCGGCAGTCGCGTTCAGCAGACCGAATCCGGTGATGAAGCGCAGGAAGTCGCGCGGGTGCAGCTCCGTGGGCTGCCGACGACAGCGTGATCCGTAGGTAGGTGGCGATGTTGCCGCCGCTGCGCCGGCCGGCGATGATCGCGTCGTCGATGGCGGTGAGGTCCTTCTCGGCGAGCACCACGTCGGCGGTCTCCCGCGCCACGTCGACCGCGCTGCGCGGACAGATCCCGACATCGGCGGCGTGCAGCGCGGGCAGATCGTTGACCCCGTCGCCCAGGAAACCCGTGGTACGTCCGGTGGTACGCAGCGCCGAGACGATCCGGGCCTTGTGCTCCGGCGTGCAGCGGGCGAACACGGTGACCCGGCCGGCGAGCGCGGCGAGTTCGGCCTCGGGCAGCACGTCGATCCGGTCCGCGGACACCACCTCGCCCGGGTCGAGGCCCAGATCGTGGCAGGCACGGGCAGCAGTCCCCGGATGGTCGCCGGTGAGGATCTTCACAGCGACACTGTGATGCTCCAGTACACGCAGTGCTTCTGCAGCGGTCGGCGCGAGGGCGTCCCGCAGGGCGACGAAGCCGAGGAAGGTCAGCCCCCGCTCGTCGGCCGGTGTGTACGTGCCGAGTCGGGCGGTTCGTTCGGTCAGGGCCACGGCGAGCAGCCGCAGACCGTTCGCGGCCTCGCGCGCGGCCAGGGCGCTCAGCCGGTGTCGCTCGCCGTTGTCCAGCGCGCACTGTTCGAGCACCGCCTCCACCGCTCCCTTGGTGACGAGGGTGTGAGTACCGAGCCTTCCGGGACGGCGGACGACTGCGGTGGCGAGGCGGCGCACCGGATCGAACGGCAGGGCTGCCACACCGTCGTACGCCGACAGCGGGTCAGGTCTACTGCGCTCCGCCGCGGCTTCCAGCACCGCCTCGTCGAGCGTGTCGGGGGCGGGCAGATCGGCGAGCTGTAGCGTCCACAGGGCGTTGACCGCTGCCCAGTGAAGCACCTGCTCGTCGGGTCGGCCCGCGCCGTCCACCGACCGGTCGACGACGGGCCGGTCCTGGGTCAGCGTCCCCGTCTTGTCCAGGCACAGCACTTTCATCGCACCGAGATCGTGCAGCGCGGGCAGCCGCTTGACGATCACCCCGCTGGTGCGGGCGACCAGCGAAGCGCCCCTGGCCAGCGCCGTCGTGACGATGACCGGCAGCATCTCCGGGGTCAGACCGACCGCCATGGCCACGGCGAAGGGCAGTGTCTCCAGACCGCGCCCGCGCAGCGCCGCGTTGGCCATCAGCACCAGCGGGGGAGTGAGCAGCATGAACCGGACCAACGTCCAGGAGATCCCCTGAACCGAACGGTCGAAGGCGCTCGATCCGCGACGGCGCGGGGTACGTGCGTACGCGGCGGCGAACCGGGTGTTCCCACCGCTCGCGACCACGACCGCCGTACCGCTGCCGGATGCGACACTGCTTCCCTGAAAGCACAACTGGGGCTCGGCGAACGGCCCGGCCTCTCCGGTTTCGGTGTGTGGTCCGGCAGAGGGCGCGGCCGGCCGGTGCGGTGCGTCGACGGGATACTTCTCGACCGGTGAGGACTCGCCGGTGAGAGCGGACTGATGCACGGTCAGCCCGCTCGCGCGGAGCAGCCGCAGATCAGCGGGCACGAGATTTTCCGGCTCTCCTGTCGGATCCGTGGGTCGCTGACCAGGGCTGATACGCAGAACACGCCGTACCCGGGGTACGTTTCGACTGCTTAAGGAACGAAACGGAAGAACCTGGATACGGCGTGCGAAGTCCAAGGATATGGACTCGGCTGCTCGATGTCGAAAAGACGGTGATCGAGCAGGTCGAGGCCGAAGAGGAAGGCTCCGGCGAGGATGCCGACGGCAGTGTGGTGATCGTTGTCCATGCCCGTCCGGTCAAGGGGCGGCGGCAGAGGTGCGGGATCTGTGGGCGCAGGGCGGCGAAGTACGACGCCGGTGAGGGGCGGCGTCGCTGGCGGGCCCTGGACATCGGCGTGCTCACGGCTTTCATCGAGGCCGACGCGCCCCGGGTGTCGTGTCCGGTGCACGGGGTGACGGTGGCTGGGGTGCCCTGGGCCCGGCACGGCGCCGGTCACACCCTGGCTTTCGACGCGCAGGTCGCCTGGCTGGCGACCTGCTGTTCCAAGACGGCCGTCACGCAGCTGATGCGGATTGGGTGGCGCACGGTCGGCTCCATCGTTGCCCGGGTCTGGGCGGATGCCGAGGCGCAGACCGACCGGCTGGCCGGGCTCCGTCGGATCGGGATCGACGAGATCAGTTACAAGAAGCGCCACAAGTACCTCACCGTCGTCGTCGACCACGATTCCGGGCGTCTGCTGTGGGCCGAACCCGGCCGGGACAAGGCCACCTTGAACAAGTTCTTCGACCTGCTGGGACCCGAACGCTCCGCGAAGATCACGCACGTTTCGGCCGATGCGGCGGACTGGGTCGCCGGCCCGGTCTCCGCGCACTGCCCGAACGCGGTGCGGGTGATGGACCCCTTCCACACGGTGAAGTGGGCCACCGACGCGCTGGACGTCGTACGCCGCGAGGTCTGGAACACCGAACGCAAGGGCAAGGGCCGGACCACCAAGGGGTCGAAGTCGCTGAAGAAGGCCCGCTTCGCGCTCTGGAAAAACCCTGAAGACCTCACCGTCCACCAACGGGCCCAGCTGGAGTTCATCGCCAGGGCCCACCCCGTCCTCCACCGCGCCTACCTGCTGAAGGAAGGACTCCGCCTCGCCCTGAAAGCCGGCCCCCACACTCCCGAAGCCCTGTGGGACTGGGTGCTCTGGGCCCGCCGCTGCCGACTCGACGCCTTCGTCGACCTGCAGAGGTCCATCGTCAAACACTGGGACGCCATCACAGCCGCCGCCGAGCACGGCCTGTCCAACGGCCTCGTCGAGAGCATGAACACCAAAATCCGCCTCATCACCCGCATCGCCTTCGGCTTCAAGAACCCCCAAGCCCTCACCGCCCTCGCCATGCTCAGCCTCGGCGGCCACCGCCCCCACCTACCAGGCCGTCAACTCCCAAGCCGATAACCCACGGATCCGACAGGAGAGCCGATTTTCCGGGCCGAGCCGGATGACATCGCCCGGCACCAGCTCCGCGACCGGCAGCTCACGGGCCGACGGCGCCGCCTCCGGATCGGTGCGGCGCAGTACGGTCGTGGTCGTCGCCACCAGCTCCCGCAGCGCCGCCCTCGCCCCGGTGTTCCTCCGTGGAGCGCAACAGACAAGTGACCGCCACGAGCACCAGAGTCACGGATGCGGTGCCCCACGCGCTGACCGCGGCGGAGACCAGACCCAGACAGAGTAGAACCGAGGTGAACGGGTCCCGCAGGCTGCGGACGAAGCGCTGCGGCCAGGAGACCGGACGCCAGGCCGGAAGAGTGTTGTCGCCGAGCCGCCCGAGTCGTTCCTCCGCCTGTGTCTCCAGAAGTCCGGGCGGTCCGCTGTCCAGAGAACGCAGCACCTGCAACGAAGTCAGCGAGGCCCCGTCCGGCCCTGCCGCCGTCGGGCCGGTGGAGGCGGTCGGGCCGGCCGCCGTGCTTGCTATCGGTACGGCGGCGGATGGGGGAGAGCCGACGAGATCGCTGTGGCCGGGCCCCGCGACGGCGCCGCTCTCAGGCACCGAGCTCACGGAGGCGTACGGGCTGCGCAGGAGCGTGCCCGGCGCGTGCAGCGAGCTGGCCGACCATCAGCCGCACCACCGTCACCACATCAGGGTCGTCGACCAGATACACCTGGCGGCGGCCTTCGCGCCGCGAGCGTACGAGACCAGCGAGCTTCAGCTTTGTCAGATGCTGGCTGACCGAGGGCAGCGTCCCGCCCACCCGCTCCGCCAGACCGGTCACATCGCTCTCGCCCTGGGACAGCGCCCATACGATGTGCAGGCGCGCAGGCGTCGCCAGCAGACCGAAGGCGGCGGCGGCCTCCGCCAGTACCTCCGCGGGCGGATCCACGAAGTTGCCGCCGGCACCTGTCGACACTCTTGCTCTCCTGTCCGCCCGGACCGTTCCCGCGCCACGAAGCGACAGTGTAGGCGGCAGTCGCGGTCGGCCCCAGGATCGAGGCCTCGGCCCCCTGGATCGGTTCCGGCTCGAACCTGGTTCGAATTCGGCTCGAATAGTGACCTCATGCAGACATCGAACGATCCCTGTTCGGCCACTAAGGTCAAAAACCGATCACGTCGCTCGGGGCGGACGGCTGCTTGCCATGCTGTCCACCGTACTGCTGCCCACAGATACCGAACCGAGCCCGTCAAGACAGCTCTGAACTGCGTTTTTACGTCTTGAGGCTCACGGGTGAGAGAAGTGATCGATGCCTTCCGAGCACGCTGGCAGAACGGGCGGGGAGACCTTCGAGGGAACGGCCGGAGAGGCCGTGGAGACCGACGCGCTCGCATTGAAGATATTGGTCGCCGGCGGATTCGGAGTCGGCAAGACGACTCTGGTCGGTGCGGTGAGCGAGATCCGGCCACTGCGGACGGAAGAACTCCTCAGCGAGGCCGGACAGTCGGTCGATGACACCGACGGAGTGGATCAGAAGACCACCACGACCGTTGCCATGGACTTCGGACGTATCACCATCCGGTCCGGTCTCTCGCTCTATCTGTTCGGCACACCGGGACAGGACCGCTTCTGGTTCCTCTGGGACGAGCTCTCCCAGGGGGCACTCGGAGCGGTGGTCCTCGCGGACACCCGGCGGCTGGAGGACTGCTTCCCGGCTGTTGACTACTTCGAACACCGCCGGATCCCGTTTGTTGTGGCCGTCAACTGTTTCGCGGGCGCCCGCGCCTACGGCGAGCGTGAGGTCTCCCGTGCCCTCGACCTGGACCGGGGCGCACCCGTCGTGCTGTGCGATGCGCGCGACCGCGACTCCGGCAAGGAAGTCCTCATCCGCATGGTGGAGTACGCGGGCCGTATGCACACGGCCCGGCTCCTCGACTCGGTCGGCTGACCCCTGTCCGGACGAAGAGCCCGAAACGGAGGGGCGGTTGCCCCGACGTGCGCTGTGCGCGAGGCTTACGCGCAACGTGGGGCACGGGGAACGCATGAGCGGGGAGGAGCGGGGAAATGGCGCTGGACAGGGGACTTGACTGGCTCCTCGACGATCTCACCGGCCGGGTCGAGCACATACAGCACGCGCTGGTGTTGTCGAACGACGGCCTGGTGACGGGGGCGAGCACGGGCCTGGCACGTGAGGACGCGGAGCATCTCGCCGCGGTCTCGTCGGGGCTGCACAGCCTCGCGCGAGGCTCGGGGCGGCACTTCCGGGCAGGAAGAGCCAGGCAGACGATGGTGGAGTTCGACGAGGCGCTTCTCTTCGTGACAGCCGCCGGGGAGGGGAGTTGCCTCTGCGTGCTGACCGCGGCCGAGGCGGACGTCGGTCAGGTCGCCTACGAGATGACGCTGCTCGTGAACAGGGTCGGAGAGCACCTGGGGGTCACTGCGCGTCAGGGGGGCAGCGGAGAAGTCAACCGGCTCTGACGGTTCGGATCCCCTCTCGACTGCACCTTTCGCCCGGGCCGTGGGAGTTGTCCACAGGCCGGGCGAAAGGCTTTCTGCTCGGTTACGGTGATCACACAGAGTCACCGTAGCTACACGGGGGAGTACGGCCATGGCCATGACGGATGCGACGCGCGCCGCAGCACCGCACGCAGGATCCCGGCACTCGCAGAACGACCCGACGGACATCGACCCGACGGACATCGACGCGACGAAGGTCGATCCGGCGAAGGCTGATCCGACAGAAGTCGGCGCGACGGAAGTCGGCGCGACGGTGGCCGCAGGAAGGGCGGCGCAGGAGCTGAAGCTGAAGCGCGGGGAATTCGAGCTTGCCGTCCACCTGAGCATCGTGCGGATCGCCGCGGAGGGAGCTGGTGGCAGGCCCAGGGTGAGTCGGGAGGAGATCGACCGGCTGCGGTCGGGGGACGGGTTCCCGGACACACTGCGAGAACGGGTGCGGATGGTGGGGACAGCGGAAGGCGCGCGGCTGCTCGGCATCAGTCCGGTCCGCTTCACCAGGCTGGCCAGGGTCGGCTGCATCACGCCTGTCGCGTTCCACCTCAACCGGTACCGGGCGATTGTCTGGCTCTATCTCGCCCAGGAGCTCGTCGGGTTCGCGGCCGTGGCGCCACAGCTGCTGACCGGGAACAGCCCGGCCTGGATGCGGACATGGCTGGACGCAGGAACCGACTGGCGGACGCGCAACTGGCGCTCGCACCGGATCGAGCGCCTGCTGAGCCGCACGGAGGATCCCTGGGCGCGGGCTGCGGTGCTTGCCTGCGCGCTGGATCCGGTGCAGCTAGCAGAAGTGGTCGACGATCCGTACGAGCGTGCGTACCTCAGGAGGGTCCAGCCCGGTCCGGTCTTCGGGCCACCCGGATCCGTCGCCGCTCGAGACACCATGACGCACCTGATGCGCGCCGACGACCCGGACGAGATCCTTTGGCGCCGGGTCAATCTCGTCCTGGAGCTGGACAGCGCGCGCGAGACCCGTCCAGCACCCCATCCGGGGGACGACCGGCGACCCGATCCGGACTGCTCGGTCCCCGGCCCTGTCTCTATCCCCGCCCCTCCTCCGTGCGCGATTCCGGCCCTGTCCAGGTAGCCGGACTGCTCGCCCGGCTTGGCCTGCGGCGGCGCGACGCCCTGCGCAGGGGAGGCGAGGAACGAAGCTCGGGCGAAGCCCGTTGAACGAGTGGGCGGACGCGGATCACGCAGACGGACGAGGAACACGCGAGGAGGGCCATGGCGGAGAACAAGCAGCGGATGCTGGCTGGCGACTGGTACATCGCGGACGACCCGGAACTGAGGACGGACACCGAGCGGCGTATCGAACTCTGCGAGGCGTTCGACGCCGCAGCGCGGGCAACTCCCGCCGGACGACGGAAGATCCTTGAGGAGCTGCTCGGCTCGGTGGGTGAGGGGGTCACCATCCGGGCACCGTTCCACTGCGACTACGGTTCGTTCATCACCATCGGACCGCGTACGTTCATCAACTTCGGAGCGGTCTTCCTCGATGCCGCGCCCATCACGATCGGCGCAGACGTGCAGATCGGGCCGAACGTGCAGCTGCTGACCCCCAGCCATGAACTGGACACGGAGCGCCGCAGAGCAGGCTGGGAGAAGGCGGACCCCGTGACGATCGGGGACAACGTCTGGCTCGGTGGGGGCGTGATCGTGTGTCCCGGCGTGACCATCGGGGCGGACACTGTTGTCGGTGCAGGATCCGTCGTCACCAAGGACCTTCCGTCCGGCGTCCTGGCGGTGGGAAATCCGGCCCGAGTCATCCGTTCTCTCGCACGGGGTGAGGGAGCGGCGGAGGGAGAAGGAGGAGTGGCTGCGGGGCCCGAGGGATAACGGCTCGCGCAGGGACGCCCGTACCAGCATCTCGGTCCCATGCTGATCAGGGAAGCCGTTGTCGAGGACTGGCCCGCCCTCTGGCGGCTTTCGGGCTGAGCTTGTGTGTTCCTCGGTCGGATCACATACTCAGCCGAAGGCTGCTCTCGAGTAAGACAGTTACCAGTCCGAGTGATCAAGTACGAGTAGCCGTTCGGCCTCCGAGGCCAAAGATCAAGTCAGGCCGCATTACGCCACACCGTCACGTCCAAGTTGGCGTACGTAGTCCCCGACGAGCCCCGATATGTCACGAGCCCCACGTGCCCCGTCCCGCTGATGACGCACATGTGCTGACCCACGGTGAGGTCCTTGACCCAGATGTAGCTCTTGTAGCCGGTCGCCGCCTTGCACGCCACCAGGCTCCCCTGCCGACCGACGGGCAGCAGAGCAAGGGAGGTGCCGGAGGTGGTGCCCGGGGCGAGGACCGCACCCGAGGTGTAGACGGCATAGGTGAGATCCTCGTCCGCACTCCCGGAATCCGCCTTGGACCGCACTGGGGTGTCCGCCAGATACAAGTCGTGGCTCGCCGTCATCCGGATCCCGGAGTACGTCGCCGAGGCAGGAGCCTTCGGGGCCGCGGGCTTGCTGGACGCGGCGGTCGCGGGAGCCGAGGTCGCGGCCCGTGTGGGCGTCGCGAGCCCCGAAGGGCCGGGCTGCAGCGCGGACTTGGTGGGTTTGGGCTTCTTCGAGGCGTCGGCGGTAGGGGAGCCGGACGTCGACGGCGACGCCTCGGCGGCCGGAGCCGACTGCGACGCGGCCGCCTCCTGCGCCCCGTTGTCGTTCTTGTCGCCGTCGCCCGGGACGAGCAGCAGCGCGGCGGTCGCCCCACAGGCGACGAGTACGACGGCGGCCACCGACAGCATCCAGGCCCGGGCCTTGCGGCCCTTGCCGTTCGTGGCCACCGAGGAGGTCGCCGCACCGGCCGGATTCTGTGGCGGACCGGGAGGCGGAGCGTACGCGCCCGGCACTGCCTGAGACCCCATCACAAACGGCCCGGGCTGGACGGCATGGGACGGCTCGGTGGGGGTGTAACCCGTCGCGAGCGCGAAACCACCGGGGCTGTGAGCGCTCGGATCCGCCTCCGCCCTGGCCCGGTCGGCCCCTTCGGCCCGAGCCGTGATCCCCGCCGCCAACTCACCCGGCAGCCAGGCCCCGGGCGTGAACCGCACATCGTTGCCGCGATTCGCCCGGATCGTTTGAACCGAGCCTATGACCTCCTCGACGGAAGGCCGCTCGGCGGCGGGCTTGCGCAGACACCGTGCCACCAATTCCCGTATCTCCGCCGGAACGTGGCTCAAGTCGGGTTCCTCGTGCACCACCCGGTAGAGCACCGCGTGCGGTTCCCCGTCCCCGAAGGCGGCACCGCCCGTCGCTGCGAACACGGCGGTCTGCCCCAGCGCGAACACATCGGCCGAAGCGGCGGCCTGCCCGCCGAGCACCTGCTCCGGCGCCATGTAGGCGACCGTGCCGAGGGCTGTACCGCTCTGCGTCACCGAAGTGGCATCTGCAGCCCGCGCGACACCGAAGTCGATGACGCGCGGCCCGTCCGAGGCGAGCAGCACGTTCGACGGCTTCAGGTCCCGGTGCACGATGCCCTCGCGGTGCACCGCCTGCAGTGCCTCCGCGACACCGGCGATCAGTCGCAGCACGGTGTCAACGGGCAGCGGCCCGTGGTCACGCACCGCATCGGCGAGGGACGGCCCCGGCACATAGGCGGTGGCACACCACGGCATGGCACCCTCGGTGTCGCTGTCCACGACCGGAGCCGTGTAGAGCCCGTGCACCCGGCTGGCTGCCGCCACCTCGGCCCGGAACCGCTTCCGGAACTCGGCGCTCTCGGCCAGCTCCGGACGGATCACCTTGACCGCGACGGCCCGCCCGCCCGGTGTGTGCGAGAGATAGACACGCCCCATGCCGCCGGACCCGAGCCGCGCCACCAGCGGGTAGCCTCCCACGACCCGCGGATCGCCGTCCTCCAGCGGCGGGAAACTCCCCGCGCGCGGCCCACCGTTTCTCAACACGCCCCACTCCACCCCGTGATCCGCTGTGTGACCCCCATTGCATCACGGGGCCCTCGCGTCCCGTCCCAGGGTCGGCCGCAAGGCCGTCAGGAGACCGCCATATCAAAGAGGTGGGGCGAGTCGATGCGGTAGAGGTGACGCCCGTCGGAGGAGCAGACCTTCGCCCTGACCGGGGCCGAGGCCGACGAGCGCGAGCCCCTGCTGGACCTCCTCGCTGCCGAACCTGGCCTGGTCGCCGACCGGCCCGTAGGCGGGGACGACCTCCCGCCCACCGAGGGTTCAGGCAGGCCAGGCCAATCTCGTTGAACCGGTGGATCACATCCCGCACTGTGTCCTCGTCGGCCTGCACCAGCTGCACGATCACCAGCGCCCGGTTGCCGCTGGCCAAAGCCAGCAGCATCATCGTGCGCCCGTAGCACGCCTCATAGCTGGGCTGCGCAGTTGAGCCGGACTGTAAACGTTCGGTGTAACTCCCGATCACGGAAGATGCGTCGATGACAAGCGACAACGGGACCGAGGTCGAGACCGTCGAGCCGTCTGAGGCGGGTGCCGTCGAAGTTTGTGGACGACGGGCTGATTGACGAGCTGGTGGGCTGGGCACAGGCCGAGGGCGTGCAGCTGACCGGCGAGGGCGGGCCGCCCCAGCAGCTGAAAAAGCGGCTCCTGGAGTTGGCCCTTGAGGTGAGAGCACCGACCACTTCGGCCATGACGAACACGATCCCGCAGGGAAGAACGGCGGCAATTCCCAGCCGTTCGTTTGGCAGAAATCCAGGGTGTCCATGTTGGTCGTCACACACTGACCTCGGGCGCCCTGGCGCCATCTCCGCAGCCGACCCCTTGGACTCACTCATCTACTGGAGGGGGCCAGCCACGCGAGGGCGGAGGCGGTGAGCGCCTTGACGCCGGTGTCGAGGGTGGGTTGCATTACCGGGGCGAAGGTGGGGCTGTGGTTGACCGGGATGTCCTGGGAGATGGTGCCTTTCTTCTGAGCGGTGGCGTAAAGATCGGGGGCGATGCCGCCGATGCACCAGTAGGTGAACGGGGCGCCGAAGGCGTTGGGAATCACGCTCATGTCCTCGCTGGCCGTTTGTAGTTCGGCTGTGTGCGCGTCGTCGCCGAAGCATGCGGCGAAGGCGCGAGCGACGGTATCGGTGGCCTCTTGGTCGTTGATCGTGGGCGGGAACGCGGACAGGCGTTCGAACTCCGGTTCCTTGGGGGCGTTGGCGCCTTGGGCCTCCGCCCGCACGATCCGTTCGATCGCGGCAAGCACTTGCTTGCGGACGGCGGTGTCATAGGTACGCACGTTGAGCTGGAGCACCGCGCGGTCGGGGATGACGTTCGGCCCAGTTCCTGACTGAATGCTGCCGACGGTGAGTACGGCAGGGGTGGTGGCTGACAGCTCGCGGGAGACCACCGTTTGCAGGCGGATGACGCTCATGGCCGCCATGATCACTGGGTCGACAGCGGCCTGCGGCGCCGAGCCGTGGGCACCGCGCCCATGCAAGGTGACGCGCAGGCTGTCGGCAGCCGACAGGAACTGCCCGGCGCGGGTTCCGACGTAGCCGGCTGGGTAGGGCAGGACGTGCTGCGCCAGCACAACGTCCGGTTGGGGTGCCTTGCTGGTCAGGCCGTCGTCGATCATGGCCTGGGCACCGTCGCCGTTCTCCTCCGAGGGCTGGAACAGCACCACCACGGTGCCCTGCCAAGCGTCGGTGGCCCGTGCCATGAGCTGCGCGAAGCCGACCAGACAAGCCACGTGCATGTCATGGCCGCAGGCGTGCATGACCGGCTGCTCAACGCCGTCACGATCGGTGGCGGTGACCGTGGACGCATACGGCAGCCCGGTGTCCTCCTTCACCGGCAGCGCATCCATGTCCGCGCGAAGCATCACGGTCGGGCCGCTTCCCCGCGTGAGCACGCCGATGACACCGGTCGTGCCGATGCCTTCGGTCACGTCGTAGCCGAATCCGCGCAGGGCCTGGGCGACCTTCCCTGCCGTGCGGTGCTCCTGCAGTCCGAGCTCCGGGTGGGCGTGGAGGTCTTTGTAGAGATCTTCCACGCTTGTCCGGATGCCGTCCAGACCAGCAAGAACGGTCGTTACGCTGCTGTCCATGGGTTTCATCACCTCCGGTGTAGGCGCCCGCGCACGAGCACGGTGGGGTCCGCCTCAGGTCACGAATCGTCGGGGGGATCGGGGCGGCCGGCACCACGGCGCCGCTTACGGCGTTGCATGAGCGCTGTGAGCCGGGAGTGGGGCTGCCAGTCCAAGCCGGTGGGCAGGCCCCAGCCGAACAGCACGGAGGCAAGACGCAGAATCAGGGCGCACACCACGCCCAGCACGACCCCGATGACCGGGGTGCCTGCGTAACTGCACACGACCATCGTGCCCGCCGCCACAGCGGCGACTGTCGCATAGAGCCCATTGCCGCCGAACACCGTCGGCACCCGCCGCAGCAGCACATCACGTACTGCGCCTCCGCCCACCGCAGTAGTGATGCCCAGCAGCACAGCCGGAAGCCATCCCAGCCCGGCAGCAAGAGTCTTCTGCGAGCCGCTGACCGCCCAGAAACCGATGACGGCGGCGTCAAGGGCGACGAACAGCCGGTTCCAGGCATGTTCGCTGATCGAGATGACGAAGGCGATCACAGCACCGAGCACAGCGGTCGGCACGTAGGCGTAATCCGTCAATGCCACCGGAGTTCCGTGTTGCAGCAGAGTGTCCCGGATGATCCCACCGCCCAGACCTGAGACGATTCCCACGACCAGGAACCCGAACAGGTCAAGTCTCTCGGTACGGGCCACCGCTCCGCCGAGGATCGCGCAGGCCAGCACACCGGCGAGGTCCAGATACCGGGTCAGCTGACCAATGACATCAACAGAGGCCGGTGCCGCGAACACAGCATGATCCTGGGCAGCCTGACCGCCGCACCAACACTGCCTCCTCCATGATTCGCCCCGCCCTGTTCCGGTTGCACCCCCGACAAGGTGGCAACGCCCCGCACCCCTCCGCGTCCGGCAGGGGCAGGCGAACCTCGTCGCGTGTCATTGCGGATGCGTCGGGCTCACGCCGCCAGCAGCAGGCCACGGCGTGGGCAGTACTGCCACAGGGCAGCCGGACGCAATCACAAGCCTGCGATGGTTTGCCCACATACATGAATTGGCAGGTCTTTTCCGGTGGCGGCTCAGCCGTGCTTCGAGAAGACGCTTTCACGCCCGGCCGGAAGACGCTCGGCCCGCTACGCCGTCCGGGTCCCCGGTGCGAGCCGGTATCCGACGTCGTCCCACAGCGTCATCCCGCTGCGTCCAGGCCCTGGGCCGCGCCCTGCGCCTGGACGTGAGCGGTTCGGTCGCCAGCCTGATCCCCGTCCCTCGGCGCCGACGGCCTGAAGATCCATGGCGGGGAGGCGTGAGCCACCGACCTCGACGGAGCGCCGTCCTGCTTATCCCGATCCTGACGAACGGACGCGCCGGCTCGGTCCAGACCAAGGCCATCGGCCGGGTAGAGATCGACGACTTCGCCCGCACCGGCCATGGCGACCAGATCCCGGCCGCCCTCAACGGCCCGGGCGAGATTGGCCTCATTCAGCCCGACGGCGCCCGCTCCATCACCCCGACCCTCGCCGACAGCCTCCAGATCCTCACGTCCGTCGCTCTGCGCGGCGACACCGTCTACGTCATGGGTGCCGCCCATGTCATCGCCATGGATCCCCACATCGTCCTCTCCTGTCTGAACGAGTAGGGCCCCGCGCCTGCCGGAGGCGCATGCCCGGGGGAAGCAGACCGGTTCCGCCCCGCTGATGACTCCGGGTCGGCCAGTCTCGGTCATACCGGTCCCCGGAGAAGACCCACATTCACCCTCGACGGCCTCTACAGCGACATCGAGACAGGGACGAACTGTTGCTGCGGGGAGTTCGGTGAGCGTCAGCCTGAGTTCGCGCCATTGACCACTTTGCTGGAGGAGATGGCGCACGTTCTTGAAGCGCCCTTGCTTGCAGGTCCTGCCATGCCCGGACTGGTGAATGGGCGTCTGGTGTGAGGGCCGCCGATTCATCCTGACCTGGAGGCTGTGTGGGCGCTGTTCGCCGGATGAACACATGTGGGGATCGGCCCGGGCCGGTGCGCCGCCGTACTTCAGGAGGCATTCTCCGAGGTTGCGCCATGTACAGATGGTGTCTGCGTTCGCGCAGTGCTCGAAGCCGGGATTGCTGACGAAGAATCCGTCATGGCCGCCGAGGCGCAGGGGCGCGGGATTGAGCTTTTTGAACACCTCGGAGTTCTGCGTGCTCGGGATTGAGGCTCGCCGGCAGGGCTCCTTCCCCATGGCGCCGCCCGTTGCGACGCGAGTGTCCGTGAGGAGACCGAAGTTGCTGCTGTCATTGAGCTTGTCGGTGTGAAGCTGGGTGCACTGGATGCCGGAGGTGACCTGGTTCGGGCCGCCGGGGAAGCCGCCGCTTTCGTGGGTGGAGGATCGCAGGGGATGTCGGTGAGCTCGACCTGGATCTTCGGGTTGGCGCCGGCGGCCGTAGTCCACACCTCGAGGGTGAGGTTGCTCCTGTCGCCGTCGGCATTCGTGAGGGTGTTGCCCAGGACGGTCCGGGAAGTGACGACGCTCCAGGTGCAGCCGCAGTGACGCGACCCCATCAAGGCCGACTGCCTGCGGCGATTGCGCAGGGTGACGCTTCGGGGTGCACGAGCGGGGGAGCGCTGGTTGGCTGCGATGTGTCCCACCCTCACCTCCCCAGGAGTGATGATGAGCATTGCAGACGAGTCCGCCAGCCGTGCGCGGCAGACGCAGGACAAGGTCCGTGAGCTGAACGAGCGTGCCGAGCAGACGAGCGATCCGAAGGAACGCCGCAGGCTGTACGAGGAGGCCCGGCGCATGCAGGAGCGGTCCCTGAAGGAGGGCGGACGCGCGGCCGAGGGCGGGCCCGGACGCCGTGCCGACAGTGAGAAGGACGGGCACCCGTCCCGCTGACGCGCCGTCGGCGTCCAGTGACACGGAGGGCCTCCCACCGCAATGCGGTGGGAGGCCCTCCGTGCCTTGTGTGCCGTTACCGGCTCATTAGTTCGTCGGCTCGTTCCACGAGTACAGCTCCCAGGCGGTGGCCAGGTGGGTCTGCACCGGCGACGACGGCGGACTGCCGCCCTCATCCTGAGCGGTCGTCTCTCCCTACGACGTACAGGTCCGCGCGGCGGACGGCACCAACGTCATCACCGACGTGGCCACCACCCCGGCCCCCGCCTATGACTCCCAGGCCCTGCCCGGGATCCACGCCCGGCTGGAGCGCCGCGGTCTGCGGCCCACCGAGCATCCGGTCGACGGCGACTACACGTCACTCGCCGTCCGCGCATTCGCCCCCCATCTCGCAGGCCACAGCCTTCCAAGACTTTCTCAAGCAGGGGGTTCCCGGCTGCGATCCTGGAGGGCGGTCAGTAGCTGATCTTGCAGCCCTCAAGATCCCCGACAGAGTCGAGTCAGGCACAGGATGGGCACAGCCCGCGGTAGGTGACCTCGACCTCGGACACCGTGAAGCCGAACCGTTCCACCGCCGGGAGTTCGGCCAGTGGATTGCCAGTCGGGTGGACATCGCGGATGGTGCCGCAGCCGGAGCACACCAAGTGCTGGTGCGGGTGGTGTGCGTTGGGGTCGTAGCGCTTGGCGCGTCCGTCGGTGGAGACCTCTATGACCTCGCCGAGGGAGACCATCTCGCCCAGGGTGTTGTAGACGGTCGCGCGGGAGATCTCGGGCAGCCGCTGCGCCGCGCGGGCGTGCACCTCGTCGGCCGTGAGATGCACGTGGTCGCCGTCGAGGACCTCCGCAACGACACGCCGCTGGGAGGTCATCCGCCAGCCACGTCCTCGCAGTCGCTCCAGCAGGTCACTCATATCGATTCACCTATTCAGATTCGGTGGGATACCCGAATTTACCAGTGGAGGTCCGGGTCCTGATCGGATATGGGTTTGGCATGCTTCTTGACTGAGACTCTGTCCATCGTAGGATCGGTTTCGGCAATAGCCCAGGGACAGGAAGACTCCAGTACGGCAGGAGACAGAGTGACGGGACCACCGCCGAGGAGCTGTGCGGTGCCGGCCTGCGGGTGGTGACGGCCGCCCGCGTCGCGCTGCTCGAGACCATCCGGGACGGTGGTCACCTCGGCATCGAGGCGATCGCCTCCGGGGCGCGCGACCGGTGGGCCCCATCTCCCCTGACGTCGTGCGTGAGGCCCTCCACGCGCTCACCGCGTCGGGGCTCGTACGTCGCATCGAACCGGTCGGCAATCCGGCCCGGTTCGAGAGACGCCTCGGGGACAACTACCACCCCATTGTGTGCCTGTTGTGCGGCGTCGTCGCTGACGTCGAACTGCGCGGGCGGCGAGGCGCCCCGCCGCCCGCGTCCGACGACCACGGCTGCTCGATCAACGGGCCGAGGTCACCTGCTGGAGCCTGTGCCCCGACTGTTCCACCGCCTGCAGTTCCTGAACACCGTGATCCGCCCAGTACGGAAGGATTCCCATGTCTGAGAACCATGACGCAATCGTCGTAGACGCGAAAACGGAGGGTGGAGGTGGTTGCCCGGTCGTGCACGGGCGCGCCTCGCACCCGACTCAGGGCGGCGGAAACCGTCAGTGGTGGCCGGATCGGCTCAACCTGAAGATCCTCGCCAAGAACCCCGCCGTGGCCAATCCCCTCGGCGAGGAGTTCGACTACACCGAGGCGTTCAAGAGCCTCGACCTCCCGGCCGTGAAGCGGGACATCGCAGAGGTACTGACGGACTCGCAGGACTGGTGGCCGGCCGACTTCGGTCACTACGGGCCGTTCATGATCCGGATGGCGTGGCACAGCGCGGGCACCTACCGGATCAGCGACGGCCGCGGCGGCGCCGGGGCCGGCCAGCAGCGCTTCGCCCCCCTCAACAGCTGGCCGGACAACGGGAACCTCGACAAGGCCCGCCGCCTGCTGTGGCCGGTCAAGAGGAAGTACGGCCAGAGCATCTCGTGGGCCGACCTCATGATCCTCGCCGGCAACGTGGCCCTGGAGTCGATGGGCTTCAAGACCTTCGGCTTCGGCGGCGGTCGTGCGGACGTGTGGGAGCCCGACGAGGACGTCTACTGGGGGCCCGAGACCACCTGGCTCAGCGATGAGCGCTACACCGGCGACCGGGAGTTGGAGAACCCCCTCGGCGCGGTCCAGATGGGTCTCATCTACGTCAACCCGGAGGGCCCGAACGGCAACCCGGACCCGCTCGCCGCGGCCCGCGACATCCGTGAGACGTTCCGCCGGATGGCGATGAACGACGAGGAGACGGTCGCCCTGATCGCGGGCGGTCACACCTTCGGCAAGACGCATGGTGCGGGCCCCGCGGACAACGTGGGCCCCGACCCCGAGGGCGCCTCGCTCGAGGAGCAGGGCCTCGGCTGGAGGAACTCCTTCGGCACCGGCAAGGGCGGCGACACGATCACCAGCGGCCTCGAGGGTACGTGGACGAACACCCCGGTGGCCTGGGACAACAGCTTCTTCGAGATCCTGTTCGGCTACGAGTGGGAGCTGTTCCAGAGCCCCGCCGGTGCGCACCAGTGGAGGCCGAAGGACAGCGCCGGGGCGGGCACCGTCCCCGACGCCCACGACTCGTCGAAGAGCCACGCCCCGACGATGCTGACGACCGACCTCTCGCTCCGGTTCGACCCGGCCTACGAGCAGATCTCGCGACGCTTCCTCCAGAACCCCGACGAGTTCGCGGACGCCTTCGCCCGGGCGTGGTTCAAGCTGACCCACCGGGACATGGGCCCGATCGTGCGCTACCTCGGCCCGGAGGTTCCGGCCGAGACGCTGCTGTGGCAGGACCCCCTTCCCGCGGTGACGTACGAGCTCATCGACGCCGAGGACATCGCCGCCCTCAAGGGCCAGATCCTCGCCTCTGACCTGTCGGTGTCCCAGCTCGTGTCCACCGCGTGGGCGTCGGCCTCGTCCTTCCGTGGCAGCGACAAGCGCGGCGGCGCCAACGGCGCGCGCATCCGCCTCCAGCCGCAGAGCGGGTGGGCGGTCAACGATCCCGACCAGCTGGCCGCGGTGCTGCGCACCCTGGCGGGGATCCAGGAGTCCTTCAACGCCGCCCAGTCCGGCGGCAAGCAGGTCTCGCTCGCCGATCTGATCGTGCTCGCCGGTGGTGCGGCCGTCGAGCAGGCCGCCACGGACGCCGGCTTCGACGTCGAGGTGCCGTTCACGCCGGGCCGCGTGGACGCGTCGCAGGAGCAGACCGACGTGGAGTCGTTCGCCGCGCTCGAGCCGACCGCCGACGGGTTCCGCAACTACCTCGGGAAGGGCAACCGGCTGCCGGCTGAATACCTGCTGATCGACCGGGCGAACCTGCTGACGCTGAGCTCCCCCGAGATGACGGTCCTCGTCGGTGGCCTCCGTGTCCTGGGCGCGAACTACCAACAGTCGCCGCTCGGCGTCTTCACCACGACCCCCGGATCTTTGACCAACGACTTCTTCGCCAACCTGCTCGACCTGGGCACGACGTGGAAGGCAACGTCCGAGGACGCGAACACGTTCGAGGGTCGCGACACCGCCACGGGCGAGGTCAAGTGGACGGGCAGCCGCGCCGACCTCGTCTTCGGGTCGAACTCCGAGCTGCGCGCGCTCGCGGAGGTCTACGCGGCCGATGACGCGAAGAAGAAGTTCGTGAACGACTTCGTCGCGGCGTGGGACAAGGTGATGAACCTCGACCGGTTCGACCTCGTCTGATCACGACGTCCGGGTCGGCCCGCGCCGGGCGGCCACAGATCCGCCCTCGATTGTCGCCGTCGCTGCCCTGGCCCTCAGGCACAACACCGAGGCGGCAACCGCTGTTGGTGCCGTCGGCAGGTCGGTGACCGTAACTGGAGGTGTCCAGGCGGGCATGCGCACCCGCCGATGGTCAGCGGCGGAGGACGAACCTCCGCCGGGCCGTAGGAAGCCCCGGACCGAAGGTCTGGGGCTTCCTACGTGGGGAGCGGATCGCGGCGGCGCTGAGACGTGTTGGCTGTGGCAAGGAGCATGGCGTATACGTCGGGTATGGGTTCTACAGCGTCCACACGGGATTCGTCTGTGTCTGGGCACGTGACGAAAGATGAGTTGACCAGTGAGGTGCACGGTGCTTACGCCGAACCTCAGCCCGGAACGGGTCCTTGTGTCGAGAACCGAGGAGGCCACTGACCGACTCAGGTGCTGTCTCAGCCGCTCACCTCGGCTGCGGGGCTCTCCTCACGCCGGGCTCGCGGGCCCGGCGGATGGTGTCCAGCGATGCGCCCACTGGTTCGTCGGCGTTGAGCTTCGCCGTGATGAGCCATGGCTGGTGATGGTTGCTTGCACGGATTCGCCTTGGCGAAGTGCGCTGACGGGGCGCTTCGGTTCATCCGGCATGACGGCATCATCGCCCCTTGTGACCAGCAGGGGGTCGGAGGGGAGCACAGTTGGCCCAGGACAGGCCGGACTCCTTTCAGGGTTCGCCTGAAGGCAGCAGCGCCCCGGAATCGTCGGACACCGGACCAGTCCCCGGCGCTTCTCACAGAGTGCGGTGCATGATGTGCAGCCCGACGTAGCCCTTCTTCGGGTGGCGGAAGCCCTCCGGCAGCGTGCCCAGTACCTCGAAGCCGAGTGCCCGATAGAGGTTCACCGCGAGGACGTTGGTCTCCACAACCGCGTTGAACTGCATCGCCCGGTAGCCCGCAGCACGCGCCCACTGCATCGTGTATTCGCATAGCGCGCGCCCCACGCCCTGCCCGGAGTGTGCCGGGTCGACCATGTAGCTGGCGCTCGCGATGTGCGATCCGTTACCCATGTGGTTGCGGTTCATCTTTGCCGTGCCCAGGACCGTGCCCGAGTCGTCCACCGCGACGACGGTCCGGTCGGGGGATGGCAGAATCCACCAGTCACGGCCTTGGTCCTGACCGAGATCCGTCGGATAGGTGAACGTCTCGCCTGCGGTGACGATGGTGTGGAAGAAAGGCCAGATGGCGGCCCAGTCCTCCAGGTTGGCTTCCCTGATCAACATGTGGTCAGGATGCCGGAACGGGAACGCGACCTCCAGCACTTTTCTCGCCCGGAACATCGTCGAATTCCGCCGGGCGACTCCATCGGGCGGGGGCTCGGGTACAGGCGCTGGGGTGCGCGCAGGGATGGTCTGAGCTTGTTCCGCTTTGACGGACACCCTTGGTGTGGTGGTCAGGCTGCGAGTGCGGTCTCGTAGTCGGCGGGACTGAGGTAGCCGAGGCTGTTGTGCAGTCGGTGCAAGTTGTACCAGCCCTCGATGAAGTCGAAGATCGCGGTGCGGGCGGCGGCCCGGCTGGGCCAGGCGGTGGTGTCGAGCAACTCCCGTTCGATGGTGGCGAAGAACGACTCGGCAAGCGCATTGTCCCAGCACTGACCGGTGCGACCGACGGAAAGTCGATGCCGAACTCCGTTGTCAGAACAGCGAATTGTCGACTGGTGTACTGACAGCACAGGCGGATCTGAAAGTGTCAGTTCGGTCCAGGCTGGTCCGGCTGGTGGGCACGGTGCGGGAGGCGGCGAACCAGCGGCTGTGGGACACCCTGTACGAGCTGCTGAGCGTGGGGCGGCGGGCAGTGCACATCCTGCGCCTGGCCGACGAGCTCGGCGACCGCAGGCAGATCAAGAGCCAGGCCAACCTCCAGGAGGGCCGCCACTCGCTGGCCCGGAAGATTTTCCACGGCAAGCAGGGACAGCTCTACCAGCGCTACCAGGACGGCCTGGAGGACCCGATCGGCGCCCTGGGCCTGGTCCTCAACGCGCTCGTGCTGTTGAACACCCGCTACATGCACGCGGCGGTCAACCAGCTGCGCGCGGACGGCTTCGACGTCCGCGACCAGGACGTCGCCCGCCTCTCCCCGTTCGTGTGGCCTCACATCAACGTGCTGGGCCGGTACTCCTTCCAGCTCCCCGAGCTGCCCGGCGGCCTGCGGCCCCTGCGCGACAAGGACGACGTGGACGGCTCGTGATCAGGGCCCGGGGCGATCTCGCGGGAACGGAACCCACGGCGCGGGCGTCCTGGCTGCGACGCCGGGACGGCGCGTGTTCGTCAGGGTGCCTTCGGGTGCGGGTCGTCCGCCCGTCTACCGTGCGCTGTGTCGGCGGACTCGGTGTGTGAGAGTGCGGCGAGGAGCCGCAGTTTCCCGTCGCTGTCGCTGTCCTTGTCGGGGTAGTAGAGGACGAGGATGACGTCGTCGATGGGGAGTTTGTCGCGGTGGAGGCGTAGGTCACCGACGACGGGGTGGTGGACGGTGGTGGTGCCTCCGTCGAGACTTCGGACGTCGTGGCGGGCCCACAGGGTGCGGAACCGCTGGCTGGACAGTGCGAGTTCTCCGACGAGTTCGACGAACCGGGGGTTGTCGGTGTCGTCCCCGATAGTGGTGCGAAGGGCGGCGACGAAGTCGGCGGTGGCTTTGGCCCAGTCCTGGTGGAATGCCTGTTCCTCGGGGTCGAGGAGGAGAGAGCGAAGCCGGTTCTGGCCGGGCCGCAGGCGGGGGGAGAGTGCGACGGCCATGGGGTTGGAGGCCAGGACGTCGAACGCGCGCCCTTCGACGAACGCGGGTATCTGAAGGTGGGCGAGCAGCTCGTGCACTCGCGCCGGTACGCGCTCGGGTCGCTTGCGGCGCGGCGCCCTGGGGCGTGCCGCAGTCAGGCCGAGCAGATACGTCCGTTCGATGTCGTCGAGCTGCAGGACGCGCGCGAGTGATTCGAGTACCTGGGGTGAGGGGTTCTTGTCACGGCCCCGTTCCAGGCGCAGGTAGTAGTCGGGACTGATTCCGGCGAGCAGGGCGACTTCCTCACGGCGCAGGCCGGGCACGCGGCGGTTGCCGCCGGGCGGGAGTCCTGCCTGTGCCGGGGAGACCAGCTCACGCCGGGCCCGTAGGTAGCTGCCGAGCCGGTTGCCGGATTCCTCGTCCTTCATACCCACACCGTAGTGCGGTGCGTGTATCTCAGAGGGGGCCCTGGCAGGACCAGGGAAGACGGGGGCCCTGCCACACCCGGCGGATTCCGTCAAGACTGCGGTTACACCGTTTTGAGAAGGACAGAGACCATCACTGTCTGCGCCGCGTGTCTGAACGCCGTCGGCGCCCTGGACTGAAGGGAAGATCTCGTGACTCCTCCACCCCGTGAACGGGGTGGCTTCTCGCTATGCCGGTTGGGCTTCGCGACGGACCAGCCCGGCCCGTAGGACGTTGAGAGCCCCGACTGTGTCCGCGTGCGCGGTGTGGCCACAGGCGACGCAGTGGAACTTCTCCTGGGTGGGCCGGTTCTCCTTGGCGGTGTGCCCGCATGCGGGGCATCGCCGGGAGGTGTTGCGGGGGTCCACGGCGATCACTTCCCGCCCGGCGCTCTCAGCCTTGGCATTCAGGATCGCGAGGAACACCCCCCAGCCGGCATCCGATATCGAGCGGTTCAGTCCGGCCTTGGCCGCTGCCCCGTTGGGCAGGAAGCTGCCCGGCTGGTCGGGGTCGGGCTTGGGGGCGGGTGCCCGGCTCATGTTGCGGATCTTGAGGTCTTCGTGCGCGATGAGGTCGTGTTCCCGCACGAGGCCGAGGGCGGTCTTGTGGGCGTGGTCGAGGCGCTGGCACCGCACCTTGCGGTGCAGACGTGCCACAGCGTGAAGGGCGTCCTCGTGCACCGCTGGGCCGAACGCGACGGCGCCTACGACGACCTTGTCGCACAGCGCTCCCAGGCCCTGGCCATGCTCCCCGGCCGCCAAGGCTGACGCCCCCAGCGGCCTCCTCGCTCATCGCCCCCGGGCCGCCAACGAGCAGCCACGTGTCCTGGACGCGAACCCTGCCCCCGACGGCCCCGCCCCCGCGGCCCACCCTGCCGGGCGGCGACGGTTCAGCGGCGGACGTCTCCAGGGGCGAGCAGGCTGGTGAGTTCGGCGATCGCCTCCTGGGAGGGCTTGAAGTGGCAGCGGACGTTCTCCTGCTTCTTGTGCCGGGACTTCGCCATCAGTATCAGCGGCGAGGCGCCCTGCTCGCCGAGGTGGGTCAGGGCGGAGTGGCGGTACTCGTGCAGGTCCCAGCCCGTGCCCAGGCCGCGCAGGGCGGTGTGCTCGTCCAGCAGCGGGCGGGCCTGCCCGTAGGAGAGCCGGGCCAGGCCGGTGTCCGGGCCCACGTCGCGCGGGCTGATCACCTTCCCCGGGCCGGGGCGGCGGTGGGTGACGAACACAGGCCCCCGGGTCCGGCCGCGCAGCGGGCGCGGCAGGAGCCGGGCGGTGCCGGCGTCCCAGTAGACGGCCTCCAGCGCGACTTCCGCGCGCGCCCGGCCCCGGCGCCGGGCCTTGATCCGAGCGCCCTTGGCCTTGACCGGGCAGCGGAGTTCGGCCAGGTCCAGGCCCGGCTCGCTCGCCCGCGTCGACCTCGGCCTGGCTGATCCACAGCCGCACCGCGGTCTCGGTGAGGTCGAAGTCCTTGGCGACCTGACCGACCGAGCGGTCACCGCGCCGGCACAGCTGGAAGTGTCCGTCATGTGCGAACCCGGGCTGATGTGGTGACAGTTGTGAACCCGCGTGGTCCATGGGTCGGCTGCGCGAACCTGTGAGCGGGGCAGTACTGTGCGCCTCACCGCTATTCAGGCGATGAAACATGTGGAGGAACAATCCATGACCATACCCAGGAGACCGTTGCGTGCCGCGGGGACATTCGCGGCCGCTGCGGTTGTCGGCCTGACCGGCGCGGTCCTTTCCGCCGGTCCGGCCGCAGCTCACACCCCCACCTGGGCCGTGACCTGTAATGAAGTGACGCTTGACCTGACCGCCTACAACAGCGACGTCGCCAACACGGTGACCGTCACGGTTGACGGCAAGGACCTCCTGCCCACCGAGACATTCGGCAAGGAGTTCCACAAGACGCTCGAACTGCCGAAGCACGACAAGGAACTGACAGTCCACCTGGTCGTGAAGGCCGGCGACGGCGACCGGTTCTCGAAGGACGACACCAAGCAGGCACCGGTGTGTGAGGACAACACCCCGACGCCCACGCCGACGGCATCCGAGTCGAAGCCGGCCGAGAAGCCCACGCCGGAGGCGCCCGCGTTGAGCGCCACGCCGAGCCAGAGCTCCCCCGAGACCGCGCCCGCCGCGGCCTCGCCGAGCCCCAGCTCGCCCGACCTGGCCGAGACGGGTTCGTCGTCCGCCACGCCCATCATCGGTGGTGCGGCTGTCGCCGTGCTGCTGGCCGGTGGCGGCATCATGTGGTCCGTGCGCAAGCGTCGCACCGCGCAGGGCTGACGTAGCTCAGTAGTCCACTGGTTCGAGCGCGGGACCGCGCGGGACCGTCGGACGAGGGGCGTGCCGCATCACGCAGTGCGTGACGGCACGCCCCTCACTGCTCCCTCAACGTCGTTCCTCCGTCAGCTCGGACGGACTCGGGGTCTCCGCAGGCGATGCGGACCCATGGGTCTCTGTGGCAGCGACCGGGGGCCCGGAGGTGGGTGGTGTGGCAGGTCCGATCTCGCACCACACGGCCTTCCCCTCGCCGCGCGGCTCGATGCCCCAGCGGACGGCGATGGCGTCGAGGAGCAGCAGACCGCGTCCCGATGTCGCTGTCTCGCCGGGGGTCCGGCGCCTCGGCCAGGCACTGGAGCGGTCCTGCACCGAAAGCCGCACCCGGCGGACAGGCTCCGGAAGGACCTCCAGCGTGAGCACTGCCCCGCCCTCGGTGTGCAGAAGCACATTCACCAGCAGCTCACCGGTGACCAGTTCGGCATCGTCGGCGAGATCGGCCATGTTCCAGTCCCGCAGGGCCTGACGCACGATGGAGCGGGCATCGGAGAGCCCTTCGGGATCCGCCTGGTGGATGTACTGGTGCAAGCGCGGCGCCCGCGGCGAACCCGGGTCCGGACTGCGCCGGAGCACCAGCAGCGCCACATCGTCCCCCGCGCCCCAGCGCTCCCAGAGCCGGTCGGACAAATGGTCGGCCAGTGCCTGCGCACTTGCGGGCCCCGTGTTCACCTCGTGGATCAGCGCACAGATACCCGATTCGATATCGGCGCCCGGTTTTTCCACCAGCCCATCGGTGTACAGGACGAGGGTTTCGCCGGGCACCAGGTCGAGGCGCGTCTCCGGGTATTCCTCGTTCTCGAAGTCGGTGGACAGCCCCAGGGGCAGACCGCCCCGTATCTGCGGAGTGCCGACCCGGCCGTCCATGTGCCGGATCAACGGACCGAAGTGCCCGGCACGGACCACGCGTACGGTCCCCGAGGAGAGGTCGACCTGGGCGTATGTGCAGGTGGCGAAGCGGTCCGTGTCCAGTTCGGCGAGAAAGCGCGAGGCCCGGGCCAGCACCGTTGCCGGCGGGTGTCCCTCGCCTGCGTACGCGCGCAGGGCGATGCGCAACTGGCCCATGGTGGCGGCCGCATGGGTGTCATGTCCCTCCACGTCGCCCACGACGATGCCGAAGCGGTTCTTGGGCAGGGCGATCACGTCGTACCAGTCGCCGCCGACCTGACGCCCGCTCCGTGCCGCGTGGTAGCGCACGGCGATTTCGCCGCCCTCGATCTCCTGGATCCGTCTGGGAAGCATCGCCGACTGCAGCCCGGTTGCGAACTCCCGTTCCTCGTCGAAGAGGGTCGCCCGCTGCAGTGACTGGGCCACGATCGCCGAGAGCCCCAGACACAGGTTGCGTTCGTCGGCGTTGAAGTCCGTCCGCTCGCAGTAGAAGAGCGCGAGACCGCCCAGTGATCGCGCCTGCGCGATCAGTGGAAGATAGGCGGCGGCGCGGAACTTCAGCTCGTCCGTGAACGGCTCCAGGGCCGGATACCGCCGCAGGAGGCCGGCGATCGAGGTCACGAACTGGGGCCGACCGCTGAGGACCGTATCGGCCAGCGGGAACCGCGGATCGAGTTTCCCGGACCCGAACTTGATGATGCTCTCCGGCGCGACCCCGCTCGTCGCGATGACCTTGATGGAGGTGTTCTCCACCAGACCCAGGGCGACCCCGTCCGCGCCGAGCATGGCCAGACTGCTGGGACCGGTGAGCGTGGCGGTCACGTCGTTCACGCTCACCGCACGCGACATCGCACTTGTTGTGCGTTCAACGATGCTGGTCTGTCGTTGGCGGCGTTTCTCCAGGTCCAGCACGAAGGCCGAATGGGTGACCTCCGCCGAAGCATCCCGCACGACCCCGATGATCCGGTGCGCCCGCCCGTTGTCCCTGCGTAGAATCCGCGCCTGGACATGTGTCCACTGGTGCGTACCGTTCGCACGCGGAACCTGGAAGTGGACGCTGTACGAGCTGTGGCCACCCGTGATGGCCTCGTCGATCGCCAGTTCCAGCCGGTCCCGTTCCGCCGGTTCGAGCCGCGACACCAGAATTCCCGGGTCAGGGGTGAATTCCTCCGGGTCCAGTCCGAAGACGAGCAGACCTGCCGCGTCGATGTCCAGTGACCGCGTATCCAGATTCCACTCGAAGCTGCCCGTGCGATTCAGGGCAAGCCGCTCCTCCGTCCCGGTCTCGCCGCTGTACGGCCGGTCGATCTGCAGGCGGGGCGTATCGTCGGAGTCTGGGTCCCGGTCGTGGTCGGTCATTCCTGCTCCGGAGATCGTCCGGCGGGATTGGCGGACAGTACGGCCTGTATGTGTTTCTTGTACGTGTCCTATTGTCGAACCCGTTCCCGAGTACTGCCACAGCGGACCCGGCGCTCCCACCGGCCCGCCGAACGCGTCCCAGCGGGTCCTCGGCACCCCTGCTGCCCCGGCCTGCGGACCGCCACCGCAGAATGAGCACCGGAAGATCGTCCGTGACCGGCGGACGGTACAACCCAGGGGCTGACCGGAGCGCACTGATGAACAACGAAGACCCCGTCCTGCTGCACACCGAGGGCCGCACCCGGCACATCACACTCAACCGCCCACGCGCCCTGAACGCGCTGACCCACACCATGGTGCTCCGCGTCGACGAAGCCCTCACCGCGGCCGAACAGGACGACTCGGTCACCGCGGTGCTGATCAGCGGGGCGGGGGAGCGCGGCCTCTGCGCAGGCGGCGACATCCGCGCCGTATACGAGGACGCCCGCGCGGGCGGCTCCGCATCGTTGGACTTCTGGCGCGACGAGTACCGGCTCAATGCCCGTATCGCCCGCTTTCCCAAGCCGTACATTGCGCTCATGGACGGCATCGTGATGGGCGGTGGGGTGGGCATCTCGGCCCACGGAAGTGTCCGTGTCGTCACGGAACGCTCCCGCGTCGCCATGCCGGAGACCGGGATCGGCTTCGTACCTGACGTGGGCGGGACTCATCTCCTGGCCTCCGCACCCGGAGAACTCGGCACCCACCTGGCGCTCACCGGGGACGCCGTCGGAGCGGCCGACGCCCTGCTGTGCGGGCTCGCGGACCATTTCGTGCCGTCGCGGCACCTCGCGGAACTGACTCGGGAGCTGGCCGGGGCCTCCACGCCCGCCGACGTCACGGAGACGGCGCAGCAGTACGTCACCGAGGCGCCCGCCGCCGAACTGGCCGTGCATCGCGACTGGATCGATGCCTGCTATGCGGCGGACTCGGTCGAGGAGATCGTCGACCGGCTCCAGAACTGCGGCGTACCCGCCGCGAAGGAGACCGCCCAGACGATTCTGGCCAAGTCGCCCACCGCACTCAAGGCGACCCTTGCCTCGGTGCGCAGCGCCCGGCTCCTCAACAGCTTGGAGGAGGTCCTCGACCAGGAGTTCCGCGTCTCCTGGGCTGCCTTCACCCGGCCCGATCTGGTGGAAGGTGTACGCGCCCAGATCATCGACAAGGACCGCAACCCGCACTGGAGCCCGGCCCGGCTGGACCAGGTCACGATGGCTGACGTGGCAGCGTTCTTCGCACCCTTGGGCGGCCGCGAACTCGGACTCGCCCGCGAGGCCTCGGCCGCCGGCTGAGGCACGCGGCGGCCCAGGCGCGACTCACGGACGGGGCGGCGCCCCGACACAAGCGGCCGAGCCGGCAGCGCCCCGGTGCGCTGCCGGCTCACTTCGCTTCGGAGCTCGTGGTGCCCGCTCGCCCTACGGAACCCGCAAGCAGAGTCGTCCAGCGGCCGGTGGCCATTGAGGCTGGGTACGCCAGGTATGGAGCCGTTGATTGGTCAAGCAACTCATCTGGTTTTCTTCACGACTTGAAACAATTCATCACGCGAGAGGGAGCTCGGGCGGCCCCGCGCCCCGGCGACCGGCCACCGCATCGAAGAGATCCCAGCCGTCGAGCTGCTCGGTCGAGGGGGTGTCCGGGTGCCACCCGCCGGACACCGCCTCGTCGAGCAGGGCCCTGACGGTTCCGGGCTTGTGCAGGTTCAACCAGCGGCCCTGCGCGGTGCCGACGGCTCCCGATGGGAGAAAGCCGTCGGGGACCAGTCGGCCGGCGCCCTCCTGGAACACGATCAGAAGCCTCCCGCGTGCGCGGTAGCGCCGGATCGTGAGGATCTCGCGGCAGTTGCGATATATGCCTTCCTCGACATCGTGGTCATGATCGACCGACCAGAGGAACGTCTCGTCGTTCACCACGAGACGCCGGGCGCTCCTGCTGCTTCGAACCATCGGCGGACCGCCGTCCTTGTAGTCGTGTCTGCGGTCAGAAGAACAGTCTGACCCCTTCCTCGATCAGCAGGTGCTCACGGTCCTGCGCCACGCGGCGCAGCACCGCCCGCATCGTGAGGGCGCCCGTATCGGTCCAGTGCCACGAGAGGGCGCGCACCACGACCTGGGCATACGGGCCTTCGGGTCAGGACCATCTCCGCGGCAGGCTCCCGCATCACGCCCCGGACGAGAGCCTCTTCGTGCTCCGCCGCCGGTTCCGGCTCTGCTGTGCAGGCGAGCTCGCAGAACGGGACCGATCCCTGCGGCAGCGGCTCGAAGTCCGGCTCCACACTTTCGAACGTTGGCACCCAGGCGCCGGTCGTCGGGCGTGAATACACCTTTATGGCCCGAACCGGGCGGGCGAGTGCGAGCCTCCGTGGAGCTGCAGTCATGGCAGCCACCGTAGGGGCGGCACCACCACCGTGTCACCGGCATTCCGCCGCGCTGCCCCAGCCTGCCCGCGGGCACCGCGGCCCGGGCCGCCACGCTGCACGGTATGCAATGTTCCGTGCTGCTCAGCGACCGCTGCTGGACATGCTCGGCTGCAGGGTCCCCACGAGGTCGAAGAACCGGGCCTCATTGCCGCAGAGCCCTGCACGTTGAAGCGCGCCGTCGGCCTCCGCCATGGGCGAGGCGAGCAGAGGCAGGTACAACGGCGCCTCGTCCGGGTCCGCGAGGGCGGCCCGTGCGGCCTCCAGCAGCCGGACGTACGCCTGGGCCGCGACGAGTTCGTCATTGCGCATCTCAGCATCTCCTGGTCAGAGGTGTCGGACCACCAAGCATCTCTCATGGGTCTGACAACGCTGCTCAGGAATCCGTGACGGGGATGTCCAGGGCCGTTCCGTAGAGACGCGACACGCGGGTCCGGATCACCACGTGCCGGTCCGCCCCGATCTGTTCGAGGAATGCAGTCTCCTCAACGGAATCCCTCGAACCCGGGTGTCATGGCGAGTCCACGACCGGCCCGCGCCTGAGTACCGCCGTCACCGCCGAGATCTCCGCATCGCCCTCGGCGACGGCGAACGTGGAGATGTCCGGCCGCTGGGCCTGCAGGGCGGCCTGCGGTGCGTTCCGCGGCCGGCACACCGTGAGGCGATGGGTGGTGGCGGAGATCCGTACGACGTGCTCGTCGGGGTTCCACGGGTACAGCGCCGTGGACAGATGTGGGTCGCTGCTGCGTCCGACGAAGGAGAGCGCTCCGAACTGCTGCACGCTCAGGAACCGTGACAGCTCGTCATCGGTGAATGTGCGGGGGCGCGGGCCGATACCCGGCTGCTGCTCGTCCTTTTTGCTCGTCCGTTCCGTGTTCGCGCACATGGGGGTGCCTTTCGCGGGAGTGACGGTCCGACGTTCAGAGGTTTCGAGTGCTGCTCCGTGGCGACGCGGGGAGGGAGTTCGGCCGCACCGGGCGCAGCACCGTGTAGGCGACGACGAACGCGGCGACGAGGAAGCCCGCGCCTACGGTGAAGGCCAGGTGGTAGCCGCCCGTCAGCGCCGTGGCCCGGCTCGCTCCGTTCGTGAGCAGTCCCTCGGTGCGGGAGGCCGCCAGCGTGGAGAGCAGGGCGACGCCCACCGCCATACCGATCTGCTGGGTGGTGTTGAACAGCCCGGACGCGAGCCCGGCGTCGTCGGCCTTCGCATCGGACATGCCGAGCGTGGTCAGCGCGGGGAGGGCGAGGCCGAAACCGGCCCCGAGCAGCATCACCGGGAGCAGATCGGTGAGGTAGTGCGCGTGTACGGGCACGCGGGCGAGCAGTCCGAGGACCCCGACCAGCATGACGAGCCCGGTCAGCAGGACCCGGCGTTCGCCGAAGCGCGCATTGAGGCGGGCCGAGACCCCCAGGGACACCGCGCCGATCGCCACGGCTGCCGGAAGCATCGCGAGTCCCGTCCGCGCGGATCCGTATCCGAGGACCTTCTGCAGGTACAGGGCGACCAGGATCTGGAAGGAGAACAGCGCCGCGACCATGAGCAGTTGGACGAGATTGGCTCCCGCGACCGTACGCGATCGCAGGATGCGCAGCGGCATGAGCGGGGTTCCGGCAGTGGCCTGGCGAGCGACGAATGCGCCGAGCAGGACGGCGGCGACGGCGCCCGGCCCCAGCGTGTGCGCCGAGGTCCAGCCGTACTTCTCGACCTGGACGACGGTGTAGATGCCCACCATCAGCCCTGCGGTGACCAGGAGCGCGCCGGTGACGTCCGCGCCGGCCCGGAGGCCGAGGCCGCGGTCGGCGGGCAGGACAGGCATGGCGATGACGAGCGCCGCGAGGCCGATCGGCAGATTGATGAAGAAGATCCAGTGCCAGCTGAGCGCATCGGTGAGGACGCCGCCGAGCACCTGGCCGATCGACGCTCCTGCCGCACCGGTGAAGCTGAACACGGCTATCGCGCGGGCGCGTTCGCGGGGCTCGGTGAAGAGCGTCACGAGGATGCCCAGGCCGACGGCGGACGCCATCGCGCTGCCGACGCCCTGCAGGAACCGGGTGGCGATCAGCATCGCGGGCGTGGTGGCCACACCCGCCAGCAGAGACGCGGCGGTGAACAGAGCGGTGCCGGCAAGGAACATGCGCTTGCGGCCGAGCAGATCGCCGAGCCTGCCTGCGAGAAGCAGCAGGCTGCCGAATGCGATCAGGTAGGCGTTGACGACCCAGCTCAACCCGACAGGCGTGAACCCCAGGTCGTTCTGGATGGTCGGCATGGCTACGGTCACGATGGAGCCGTCGAGGACGATCATCAGCATCCCCGTGGCGATCACCCCGAGTGCCAGCCGGCGGGAGCGGGCTGTGGGAGCGGGGGCCGTGGACGGCGCCGGGCGATCAGCAGGAGTGGCGGAAGCGGAAGGAGCGGAAGGAGCGGACATGCGGTCTCTCCTGTCGAATGAGGCGACAGGAGAGACGTTAGCAGATGATTTTGTTATAGACGATTTCTTTCGGGCCTATCTCTGCGTCCCGTTACCCTCGCTGGCGTGCCCGCCGGACCGTCTGCGGACTCTCGGACGGAGTGGCCAGGTGCCCGTCGACCAGGTGCTTCAGCGCGCGCAGCAGCATGTCGCGTTCGTCCTGGGGGAGGGCGGTGAGCGCTCGCTCGTGCACACCGTCGACGATCTGCTGGCTCTGCTCGGCGACCTTGGCGCCCTTCTCGGTCACAGCGATGATCCGGGCGCGACGGTCCTTGCTGGAGGGGCGGCGCTCGGCGAGACCGGCCTGCTCCAGGGCGTCGACCGTCACGACCATCGTGGTCTTGTCCATGTCGCCGATCTCGGCGAGCTGGATCTGGGTCCGCTCCTCCTCCAGCGCGTGGACCAGGACGCAGTGCATGCGCGCCGTGAGTCCGATCTCGGCGAGCGCAGCCGACATCTGAGTCCGCAGGACGTGACTGGTGTGGTCCAGAAGGAAGGAGAGGTCCGGTTCGGTGCGGGTGGGTGACATGGCGGTCATGTCTGCCAGGGTAACCGCGATTCGGTCCGTGGCGGATTATCCGGAAGTAGGCCTATGCGGCATCGCCCAGGCGACGGCGAGCGGAGGAAAACCGGTACCCGAACAACCGTCGGCGAGGGCACCATGGGGCGCCATGACCATCGACCGTGTCGTACTCCTTGCGCCGCGCACCAGCGGGACCGGACGCCGCCTCGCCGAGACCGCTGCCGGCCGGGGACTGCGCGTACTGACCGCGGACGGCTGGGCGCTGCCGGCCGAGGCGCAGGGCGCCGAGCGGGCGCATCTGTACGGCGGGCCGCTGCTTGCCGACAGGGTGGCCGGTGAGCTGGACATCGTCCCGCTGGAGCCTCCGGCGGACTGGCTGGCCCGCCTGCCGACCGGCCTGACCGGCCGCCGGGTCGAGGCGGTCACCCTGGATGAGGCGCGGGAACTGCGCCGACCGGCCTTCGTCAAGCCGCCGACCGACAAGTTCTTTCCGGCCCGCATCTACCCCGACGGTTCCCGGCTGCCCGGCCCTGACGCGTTCGACGACGACCTGCCGGTGCTCGTGAGCGACATCGTCTGCTTCGCCCGTGAGTACCGCCTCTTCGTGCTGGACGGTGCCGTGCACACCGGCAGCCGCTACTCCGTGGGCGCCACGCTCGATCCGGCGCCACTGGCGGAGGACCGGTTCGACACCGAGGTCCGTGCGTTCGCCGCCGCGCTGCTCACGGAGGCCGCGGGCTCGCTGCCTTCGGCCGCCGTGGTGGACGTCGGCCTGCTCGACGGCGGTGGTTGGGCAGCCGTGGAGGCGAACCCGGCCTGGGCGAGCGGCGGTTACGCCTGCGATCCGGAACGCGTGCTTGACGTGGTGCTCCGCGCGGCCGGACCGGCCGCCGAAGCGGCCCCGCCGGACCTGCGCTTCGCCCGGTCCCTGCCGGAGGTCCCGGCAGGTCAGGGCAGCTCCGGGCGGACCAGCGCGCGGGCGAACGGCTCCCCGGCGGTGCGTGCGTAGGCCAACCGCACGCACACCTCGCTCATGGTGCGCAGACGGTGGCAGGTGCCGCAGCAGCAGCCAAGGGGTTGCTTGTACGAGGACCGGCAGGGCAGGCAGACGTACGAGGTCTTGGTAGGGGAATGAGGCGAGCGGAGGCCCGTTGTGGCCCGGTGGCGACGGAATCACCGGAGTCGCGGAACCGCCCGCCGGTCCGGTGCGCACCACCAGGTCGACGAGCGGTTGCGTGCCCCCTTCACGGCATTGCCGACGAGCAGCCGGCCGGGCGCGTCAGATCATCCGGTGTACTGGGCGAACACCCGCGTGTAGTCCCACGCCTGCTGACTGATGCCGGAACAGGTATCCGCTCCGCCGCCCGCGCAGGGCCGGTCACGGTTGACCGACCAGAAGGTGAGCCGGGCCAGATGGTGCTGCTGGGCGTACGCGAGGATGGTGCGGAAGTCGTCGACGGTCACCGTCTCGTTGTCGTCGGTGATGCCGTTCATCGACGAGATGCCGATCGACCGGTAGGTCTGGTCGTCGCTGTATCCGTACGCGCTCTTCACCGCGTTCTTCAGGCCTTCGGCGGCCCGTGTGGTGAGGGTCCCCATGTTCTGTCCGGCACCGCCGAAGTCGAAGGGCATGATCGTCCAGCTGTCGACGGTCAGCCCCGCGGCGGCGGCCCGGTTGATCAGGGAGGTGTCGGGCCCGTTCTGGCCGGTGCCGAAGGTGACGTACACCTTGATGCCCGGGTTGTTGGCCTTGATGGTCTTCAGCGCGTCGACCGTCCGCTGCTGGACCGTGGCGCTGCTGTATGCCTCCGCTTCGATGTCGATGTCGATCGCTTTGAGACCGTACGCGTTGATGACCTTCTGATACGCGGCGGCGAGCTCACTCGCGCTGGAGCAGGAACTCTCCAGCTTGTTGCCGCTCCAGCCGCCGAAGGACGGGATGACATCCCCACCCGCGCCTCGCACGGTGTTGATGGTCTGCTGGTCGACGCCGCCGGTCAGCACCCGCCCGCCGTCCCACTGGGGGTTGCAGTAGCCGTTACTGAGCACGAACGCCAAGGTGAACCACTTGACCCCGGTTGCGTTCATGACGGTGGTCGGGCTGGGCGGGCTGCCCCACCCGTTGTACAGGTACGGGGCGACCGCCATCGTGCCGCCTGGGCCGGGGTTGCCGCCCTCCGAGGGGGCGGTCCACTTCTGGTTGGCGGCGCCCGTGCAGGTCCAGATCTGGAGCCGGGTGCCGTTGGCGGAGGTGTTGCCGGTGACGTCCATGCACTTGTCGGCCTGGGTGTTCACGATGTCGTGGGCCGCGGATACGGACCACCGCTGATTGGTTCCGCCGGTGCAGTCCCACAGCTGGAGCTGAGTGCCGTCGGCGGTGCCGTTGTCCTTGGCGTCGAGGCACTTGCCGAGGGCGCGGATCGTCCCGTCGGAGCCGACGGTCCACTTCTGGGCCGTGGTTCCGTTGCAGTCGTAGAGCTGGACCGCTGTCCCGTTGGCGGTGGAGGCGCCCGCCACGTCCACGCACTTGCCGCCCAGCCCGGTGATCGATCCGGTGCCGGTGGTCGCGGCACTGGCGGCGGGCTGGGTGGCGAGCGAGGCTCCGGCGGCGAGGAGGAGCGCTGCCGGCAGGGCGAGCGGCCCGAGGCGGCGGCGTGAGCCGGGGAGGGGGCTCATGCGGCGTTCACCGTCCACTTCTGGTTGGCGGTTCCGGCGCAGGTCCAGATCTGGAGCCGGGTGCCGTTGGCGGAGGTGTTGCCGGTGGCGTCCATGCATTTGTCGGCCTGGACGTTCACGATGTCCCGGGCACCGGACACACCCCAGCGCTGATTGCCTCCGCCGGTGCAGTCCCAGAGCTGGAGCTGGGCTCCGTCGGCCGTGCTGTTGCCCTTGACGTCGAGGCACTTGCCGAGGGCGCGGATCGTCCCGTCGGAGCCGACGGTCCACTTCTGGGCGGCGGTTCCGTTGCAGTCGTAGAGCTGGACCGCTGTCCCGTTGGCGGTGGAGGCGCCCGCCACGTCCACGCACTTGCCACCCAGCCCCGTGATGGTGCCGCCCGTACCGCCGGATCCGCTGTCACTGGTGGTGACGTGCACGTAGTCGACGACGAGCTGCTGCGGGAAGGTGGTGCTGCCGTCGGGGTCGCCGGGCCAGTAGCCGCCGACCGCGAGATTCATGATGATGAAGAACGGCTTGTTGAACACCCAGCTCTTCCCACCGAGATCCGCAGGCGTGCGCCGCTGGTAGACGGTGCCGTCAACGGACCAGGTGATCGAGTCGGGTGCCCAGTCCACCGCGAAGGTGTGGAAGGCGTCGGCGAACGCCTGGCCGCCGGGCAGGGCGTAGCCGGCCCCGATGCCGCCGGAGCCGGAGTAACCGGGGCCGTGGATGGTGCCGTGGACCGTGCCGGGTTCGAAGCCGACGTTCTCCATGATGTCGATCTCGCCGCTGTTGGGCCAGCCCACGCTGCCGATGTTGTCGCCGAGCATCCAGAACGCGGGCCACATGCCCTGACCGCGCGGGATCTTCATCCTGGTCTCGACGTGCCCGTACGTCGAGGTGAACTTGCCGGCCGTGTTCAGCCGGGCCGAGGTGTACTCGCACCGGCCGTACCAGCACTGGTAGTTGCCCGGATTGTCCTTGCGGGCGGTGATGACGAGATTGCCCTGGCCGTCGAGGGCGGCGTTGCTGTTGCCCGCCGTGTAGTACTGGCGCTCGTGGTTGTTGACGTTGTCGCCGGTCTCGGTCTGCCACTTGCTTCCGTCGACCGCCGCTCCGGCCGGACCGTTGAAGTCGTCGGAGAACGTTGTCGCGGCGGCGACGACGCGTGGCTCGGGTGCGGGCGCGGCGCCGGCGGGGGCTGCGGTCACCGCACCTGAGCAGCAGAGCAGAGCCACGACGTACAGCGCCATCCGGCGCCGTCTGGGGGTTCTCACAGTCATCACATCACTCTTCATGGGGGGCATGTACATGACAGATTGCACGGTGGGTCGACGCCCGGGAGAGGACTCGACACCGCTTCTTAATTCACTTCTTGATTTAAGTGATGGCATGAGAGGGCGTCAAGGAGTTGGTGCAGACCTTGTGTTGCGGGATTCTGTACCACTGCGCGTTCAGGTCTTGAACGTGTGAACCTTCAGGGCTCGACCTCCAGGAACCGTCGGCGTCGCGGCCCCCGGTACAGCAGCGCCGTCCAGCCCAGCTGCCCCAGCGCGGCCGCGCACCGCGTCAGTTCCGTATCCTCCTCGTGCGCAGCCCCGCTGCCGGGCGGACCGAGCCACTCGACCCGTACGGTGCCGGGCGTCCCGCCCTCCTGTACGCGGTACCCGGTAGCGACCCGCTGCCCGGACGCATCAACGGCCGATGCGGGCACACCGGCCGCCTCCAGCGCCAGCGCGACCGCCCGCACCGTCCGATGCAGCTCCCACTGAGCCGGTACGGTCTCCGGGTCCGCCCACCCGGTGTTGGTCAGTCGCCGGATCTGCAGCAGCCCCTCCCACGCCGTCCGCACCGACGCGGCACGCTTCTCAGCCGGCCCCGGGGCCAAAGGGCCATCCCCGGTGGCCGGTTCGAAGCCGGTGTCGTCCTCGCTGCCCATCCGCGTCCCCTTTACCTGTCCCGCACTCCTGCCAGTGTGCGTCGCCCCACTGACAAGGGCCCCCGACCCACCCGTCCGACCGGCGACGACATCCAGGAGCTACGCCGAAACGCCCGGCCCGGCGTCGAGAACCTTTCCGGGGTTCAGGATCCCGTGCGGATCCAGCGCCGCCTTCACCGCGTGATGCATGCCGAGCACCGCGGGCCCCAGCTCCCCTACCTCGTTGGTGGTCTGTGCCCGCACCACCGCCCGAGGCGTTCCGTACGGAGCCCACTCGGCCTCGTCGTGCTGGTACCTGACGAGCCCGGCCGGATCGGTGAGCACCCGCCGGGCCGGGATGCTGTCGACTGTGTTCGCCACGTCGGTGGCCACCTCCCAGAACGATTCAATGGCCATCATCACGCGGACGGCATCCGGCCTGCACGGGAGAGCCGGCGGCCTCCGCGCATCGGGGTGCCGGGTCTCGATGGCCTTGACCCTCCACGCAATCCGTACACCAGAGGATCCAATGCAGGGTTGGGACGGGCGTCGCGAACGGATCACGTCCGTGGTTCGTTGCACAGTGTGGCGTACCCGGAAGAACATTCGACGACCGGACCGAGGAGCCCTGTACATGTCCAGCCGTACCGACACCGGCCGCAACGACCCCAGCCGCACCGCCACGAGCCGCACCCACCTGATCGAGCGGCTCATGGAACGGTTCCCGCACGTGCCGCGGGAAGCCGTCATCAAGGAGGACCTGCTCCGTGGCGGACTGGCGTTCGACGAGTCCGCGCTCAGTGACAACGAGGACGGCGACGTCAAGCCGAAGTCCTACTTCATCTTCTCCTTCGACCACGGCACCCTGCCGGAGCTGGGAGCGGCCGCACTGCGACGCCCGCCGGAGGAGATCGTGCTCACCGGAGGCCCGTACGAGCTGCGCCGCACGGTTGTTTCGGTACGAGTGAACCCGGCGTCGCCCTACCGTGTCGCGGCCGACGAGGACGGCGTCCTGGGGCTGTACCTGGACGGCAGGCGGATCTCGGACGTGGGCCTGCCGCCGATGCCGGACTACTACCGGCACACGCTCACCAACGGCAAGTCGGTGATGGAGGTCGCGCCCACCATCCAGTGGGGCTACCTCGTCTATCTGACGGTCTTCCGCGTCTGTCAGTACTTCGGTGCCAAGGAGGAGTGCCAGTACTGCGACATCAACCACAACTGGCGTCAGCACAAGGCGGCGGGACGCCCCTACACCGGGGTCAAGCCGGTCGAGGAGGTGCTGGAAGCACTCGCCATCATCGACCGCTACGACACCGCGAAGACCTCCACCGCCTACACCCTGACCGGCGGCGCCATCACCTCCCACATCGGCGGGCGCGACGAAGCCGACTTCTACGGGCAGTATGCCAAGGCGATCGAGGACGCCTTTCCCGGCCGCTGGATCGGCAAGGTTGTCGCGCAGGCACTGCCGAAAGCCGATGTCCAGCGATTCCACGACTACGGCGTCCGGATCTACCACCCCAACTACGAAGTGTGGGACCGCCGACTGTTCGAGCTGTACTGCCCCGGCAAGGAGCGCTACGTGGGCCGCGAGGAGTGGCACCGCCGGATCCTGGACTCCGCCGAGGTCTTCGGCGCCCGCAACGTCATTCCCAACTTCGTGGCGGGCGTGGAGATGGCCGAGCCGTTCGGTTTCACGACCGTTGACGAGGCCATCGAATCGACCACCGAGGGCCTGCGGTTCTTCATGTCGCACGGCATCACCCCGCGCTTCACCACCTGGTGTCCGGAGCCCACCACGCCGCTGGGAAAGACCAACCCGGACGGTGCGCCACTGGAGTACCACATCCGGCTGCTGGACGCGTACCGCTCGACCATGAAGGAGTACGGGCTCAGCTCGCCGCCCGGATACGGCCCGCCCGGACCCGGTCGCGCCGTGTTCTCCGTCAGCTCGTTCATGGACAGCCTCCCGGCCGCACCGGACGATGCACGGTAGTCACTCGTCGGACAACGCCCCCGCTGCGGAAGCGAGTTCACGTACGACCTCGGCGAAGCCCCGCACCAGGGCGTTGTCCGCGCCGTCCACCCGGGCGAGCACGGTCCGCAGCGGCTCCGCATCCGTCAGCGGGACCCACGAGAGATCCGGCCGCGCGTAGTACTGCGCCATGCCGGAGGGTGCGAAGCAGATCGCTGACCCCTCCGCGACCTGCTCCAGCATCTCCTCTACATTGTCGTTGGTCGGGCCCCAGTGCGGGCTCGACCCGTCCGGCCTGGGGTTGACCGCCCACCGTCCACCCACTCGCGAGGCGCCCGCTCCGTCCACATCAGCGGCTCGTCGCGGACATCGAGTACGGAGACACCGGAGCGGCCGACGAGCGGATGCCCGGACGGGAGACCGACGACCCGTGGCTCGGAGTGCACGACCTCGGCATGCAGCCCCGCCTGGTCATGGGGCAGCCAGACAAAGGCGACATCGGTAAGCCCGTCGCGCAGCGCAGCGGCCTCCTGGCCCCAGTCGTACCGCTTCGGCGCCACCCGTACGCCCGGGTGACGCCGCGCGAACTCCGCCCTGGCCCGGGTGGTCAGCTCGCCCGCCCCGCTCGCCTCGAACCCCACCCGCAGGACGCCCGTCTCGCCGCGCCGGTGCCGTTCGGCGGCGGCTGTCACCCGCTCGGACTGACGCGGGGTGAGACGGGCCTCCGTGATGACATCGAGTCCGGCGGGCGGTCCGGGCGGAAGCCCGACCGCCACCCGCCCCGTCGCCGATGGACGGACCGGCGCGCCGATCCGTCAGGCGCGCCACTGCGCCGTACGCTCCGGGGACGCCTCGGCCAGCGCCTTCGCGATGGTCTCGGCATCGCCCTGGTTGCCGTAGACGGGCGTGCCCGGCTGCTGGCGCCACGACTCGTCCAGACCGCCTGCGTCCACCGTGTCGAAGCCCAGCTCGTCGATGAGGTCGCGCACGGTCTGCTTGGCGGCCGGGTCGTCACCGGCGACCGGCAGGGCCTGACGGCCGGGGCTGCCCTTCGGGAGCGGCTTGGAGAGGATGTCCTCCGCATACGTCCCGTTGAACGCCTTGATCACCGGGTTGCCAATCTGTTCCTCGGTCCACCTGCTCTCCGGCAGGCCGTCCTCGATGGCGGCGATACGGCCGTCGCGCTGCTGCGGGTAGTAGTTGCCGGTGTCGACGACGACCACATCCGCCGCTGCCCCGTCGAGGAACCCGGCAGGCAGGCCGGGAACGGCCTTGACCGGGATGGTGACGACGACGACGCGCGCCCCTCGTGCCGCGTCCGCCACGGTGACCGGGGTGGCTCCGGTCTCCTCGGCGAGCGCCGTGAGCGTCTGCGGGCCACGGGAATTGGCGACGGACACTTCGTGGCCGAGCGCGGTGAGACGCCGGGTCAGGTTGCCGCCGATGTTGCCTGCTCCGATGATGCCGATCTTCATGGATCCGACCTTCCGATGGTGCCTGCGAAGTGCAATGCGGTCTTGTCGCTTCACCAACTCGTCGATGCAGAGAGCTATTCCGGGTGGTCGGAAGAACGTTCCCCTTGGGGAGGGACGGATGGGATCCGGCGGCTACGGGCACGTACAGACAGAGAAACGGAACCACAGAGCCCACTTGAAGGCGGTGCCCATGCTGCATGGCGTCGATGTCAGCTCGTATCAGGCGTCCTTCGACACGGACGGACTGGACTTCGTCTTCATCAAGGCCACCGAGGGCCGTTCGTACATCAACCCGCACCTGTCCGCACAGGTCAAGCGAGCCAGGGACGCAGAATGCGTGGTCGGCTTCTATCACTTCCTGTGGCCGGGAAACCTCACCGCGCAGGCAGAGTACTTCGTGAGCAAGGCTCCGGAGAAGGCGGGCGATCTGCTCGCCGTGGACTGGGAAGTGACCGGCGACGGAACGTGGGCGAGCAATGCCGAGAAGGACCGCTTCATCCGCGAGGTCAAGCGTCTGAGGCCGCACCACCGGGTTCTGCTCTACTGCAACCGGCATTTCTGGCTGAACTACGACACCACGTCGTACACCGGCGACGGTCTGTGGATCGCCGACTACGTGACCGCCGGCCATCCCCGTATCAAGGCGACCTGGCGCATCCATCAGTACGCCAACCATCCGCACGACAAGGACGTGGCCGCCTTCGCCTCACGCACCGCCATGCGCATCTGGGCGCGACCATGACCGCTGCTTGCTGAATGGCGGGTCGCGCCCATGACGGGCTGCGATCGTCGGACAAGCGCTGTGTCCGCAGCTTCGCCGAGCCCCTCGTCATCGAGGAGCGGCCGGTACCGACCCCGGCCGGGCACCAGGTTCTGGTGCGGATGGAGACGTCCGGGCTGTGTCACACCGACATTCATGCCGCGCGGGGCGACTGGCCGGTCAAGCCGAGTCCGCCGTTCGTGCCCGGACACGAGGGCATCGGCATTGTCCAGGCCGCTGGTGACCGCGTCTCCCGCCTGAGGGTGGGGGACCGGGCGGCCATCCCCTGGCTCGGCGAGGCGTGCGGACATTGCGACCATTGTGTCTCGGGCTGGGAGCCACTCTGCCTGCAGCAGCAGAACAGCGGCTATTCCGTCGACGGGAGCCACACCGAGTACGCACTGGCGCACGGCAGCTATGCGGTGCCCGTTCCCGACGGGATCGACCCGCTTGATGGGGCGTCCCTGACCTGCGCGGGCGTCACCACGTACAAGGCGGTCAAGCTGGCCGGCGTACGCCCGGGCACCCGCGCTCTCGTCTCCGGCATCGGCGGTCTCGGTCACCTCGCCCTGCAGTACGCGCGGATCTTCGGGGCGGAGACCATCGCCGTCGACGTCACCGACGAGAAGTTGGCCCTCGCCCGGGAACTGGGCGCCGACCATGTCATCGACGCCCGGGTCCAGAACGTTGCCGAAGAGACACAGCGGCTCGGAGGCGCCGACGCGGCCATCTCCCTCGCGGTGAGCAACGAATCGTTCGGTGCCGCCTACGGCGCGCTGCGCCGCGGCGGCACGCTCGTCCTCGTGGCGCTCCCGGCGGAAGGCACGTGGGAACTGCCCGTGTTCGATACGGTGCTGAACGGCACGAAGGTCGTCGGCTCGATCGTCGGAACCCGCGAGGACCTTGCCGAGGTCTTCCGGCTGCACCTGCTGGGCCGCACCCGCGTCGTCCGGGAGGTCCGCCGTCTGGATGACATCAACTCCTCGATCGACGAGGTGCTGAACGGCAAGGTGGTGGGGCGCCTGGTCTTCGATCTGCGCTGACGGGAAACCGTTGGAGGCCACCCGGTGGTCCGGCTGCGCCACCGAAGTCGATCAGTGACATCTGATCAGTACGACTGAGGCTCGATCAGATGACCCTCGGGATCGCGCACATGGGCGGTGCGAAGGTTCGGCCCCCAGCCCGGCCGGTCGCAGGAACCGGCGACCAGTGAGGCGCCGTGTTCCAGGCACAGGGCCAGTCCGGTGTCGACATCGGTGACCCGGCAGACGAACATCGAGCTGTCCTGCGCCGGCGGTGGGGTGGCGGGCAGACCTTCCATCCTGGCAATCGCCGCCATGCTCCCGCGGTCGAAGAGCACCAGCACGCCCTGGCCGTCGACGTCCCAGTGGGCATACGGTCCGGACGCCCTGCCGCTCGCCCGGACCGCCCCGATCAGCCCGGGCAGTACTGCGTCGTAGAAGCGGAAGCATTCGGTGAACCTGCTGACCAGCAGGCGAGGGTGCAGCGCGTCCATCGGAAGGCCCTCCCAGAGCGCAAATAATAGGTGTGGACCCATTATTCGGCTCGACCCTACGATATGGGCGATGAACGAGACACCGCCCAGCCTTCTGGAACTCACGCCCTACCTGCTGTCCAAGACGGGCAAGGCGGCGAGGAACCGGGTCGCGGAGCGGCTGGCCGAGCGTGACCTGCGACTGTGGCACATGGCTGTACTTGCCGCGCTCGTCGACTTCGGCCCGCATGTGCAAAGGGAGTTGGCGTCCAGACTTGCGATCGACCGCAGTGACATCGTGAAGGTCGTGGACGATCTCGCGGTCGCAGGCCTGGTGGACCGCGCCCGCGACGCCGGCGATCGGCGCCGCGTCACCGTCACACCGACACCGGCGGGTCGATCCGTGCTCGCGGAGATCCAGTCGGACACCCGGAACGTGCAGGAAGACCTTCTGGCGCCGCTGACCGAAGACGAACGCACGCAGCTGGAAGACATGTTGAGGCGCGTCTACGCACACGTCAACCATGAAGCCGACGGACAACGGCCAAGTCGCTGACCGAATCCCGGGATCCGGTGCGGCAGACTTCTACGGTGACCACAGCAGCTCAACCGCCCCGCGACCGTGCGCTCGGGCGCGGCATCACCACCCTCATCCCGCAGGCTGCGAGCGTGACTCCGGCGGAGCAGGCGGCCGCGGTACTGGCAGGAATGCGGAGCGTTCCGGTGCGCATCGGCGTTCTCCAGGCAGCCATTGTGCTCCTGGAGGAGCGTGTGCGTACGACAGAGGACGACACGGAGCGCCGGGCGGCCGCCACGACCGTGGCCATGCTCCGGGCTGCGATCGGCCAGGCGGGCTGAACGGCCACCGCGGCGCCGCCCGGTGCGGTCGGTTGCGCCCGCTCACTCCGGCCAGGGGGAGTCGAGGATCGTACGGACGAAGTCTCCGCGCTCGAAACCGGGAACATAGTGCTGCAATACATCGGCCTTCACATTGCCGAACGTTGTCTCCGGTTTCGGCTGGATCCCGTCGGTGAACGCAGCGAGAATGCGCCGCTTGAAGTCCGGCCGCGGATGCAGGGCGACAATCTCCGCCCGGTCGGCCTCCGAGATGTCCTCGTACCCGATACCGAGCACGTCGTATTCGACCCCGGCCGTCACCAGAGCTACTTCCGGCTCCATGAACTGCGGGATGCCAGGCGTCGTGTGCAGCGCAATGGCCGTCCACACGCGCCGGATGCTGTCCTCCGGCACATGGTGCGACCAGAGGAATCGCCGGGCCTCGTCCGCGCTGTCGACCTCGAACCGCCGGCCGCTCCCGTGGAAGCGTTTGCCGAGCCCGAGGTCGTGGAAGAGGGCGCCGATGTAGAGGAGTTCGGGGTCGAAGCTCAGATCGCGACGGCGTCCCTGCAGGGCGCCGAACCAGAAGACGCGCCGTGAGTGGTGGTAGATGAGTTCGCTCGTGGTGTCCCGGACCAGCTGGTCCGCTTCCCGCGCGATTCCGGTGTCCGGCGCACGGATACCGGCTGCGGAGGACGATGCGATGGTCACTGCTCTTCACCTGCACTTTCCTGTGAGTGGACAGCCATCGGCTCCACCTTCCGTGTTTGCCGGCGGAGCGACAACCCGGGCAGCGTGCCGAGGGCGCGCCGAGGACCCGGGGGAGACCCCTGATGCCGCGATCCGGGCGCCGTATACGGCGGGCACGGGTTCACCTATTGGCATGGACCTGACCGAGACTCTGGGCTACAGTCCGTTGCGGCACACGCTGAGAGCGCTCTCAGGTGAGAGCTCTCGGACGGCTGCTGTTCCTCCCCCACACATCGGAACAACAGAAGGGCCCACTCCCTTGAGACGTACGACTGTGTTACGCACCGGTCTGTCCGCCCTGCTCCTTCTCGGTGTCTGGGCAACTGCCGGCCTCGCTCCGGCCTCTGCCGCGGACGCTCCCTCCGCCTCTTCCGCCCCTGCGTCCGTCTCCCGGGCACAGGCGTCGACCGGCCTGCTCCTCGCGATGCAGAAGGACCTCGGTCTGACCGAGAGCCAGGCCAAGGCGCGTCTGGCCGCGGAGAGGACGGCCATGGCCCTGCAGGGAAAGGCGCGACAGGCCGCGGGATCGTCGTACGGCGGTTCCTGGTTCGATCCGGCCACGAGCAGGCTCACCGTGGCTGTCACCAGCGACAAGAAGGCCGACGCCGTACGGTCGACGGGTGCGGCCGTACGGCTGGTGGCCCACAGCGCCCGGCAGCTCGACGCGGTCAAGGCGCGGCTCGACAGACTCTCCGCGCCCGACGGTGTCGCAAGCTGGCACGTCGATCCGCAGGCCGGCCGGGTCATCGTGAACGTCGTTGCCTCTGCGGAGGCTGACAACGATGTCCACGCGTTCGTCAAGAGGGCTCGTGAGGCCGGACCCGTCCACGTGCGGCGGACGGCCCAGGCGCCGAAGACCTTCTCCGCGGGGACGGTCGGCGGCGATCCGTATTACACGGGCAATGTGCGGTGTTCCATCGGCTTCTCCGTGTACGGCGGCTTCGTCACCGCGGGCCACTGCGGCCGGCCGGGGGCCGGGGTGAGCGGCTGGGACGGTTCGTACATCGGCAACTTCCAGGGATCCTCCTTCCCGGGCGACGACTACGCGTGGGTGAGCGTGGGAAACGGCTGGTGGACCGTCCCGGTGGTGCTCGGCTGGGGTACGGTCTCCGACCAGCTGGTCCGGGGTTCGGCGGTGGCCCCCATCGGTGCCTCGATCTGCCGCTCCGGGTCCACATCCCACTGGCACTGCGGGAACGTGCTGGCCACGAACGAGACCGTCAACTACAGCCAGGGCGCCGTCTATCAGATGACCAAGACGAGCGTGTGCGCCGAGCCGGGAGACTCGGGCGGCTCGTTCATCAGTGGGGACCAGGCGCAGGGCGTCACCTCCGGCGGCTGGGGCAACTGCAACAGTGGCGGTGAAACCTGGCACCAGCCGATCAACGAAATCCTGAACAGGTACGGGCTGACGCTGCACACGGCCTGATCGTCCGGGACCGCCCTGAGGGCCTGTCGTCCCGGTGCATCGAAGCGCAGTCGGACGCGGCAGGCCCTCAGGGCGTCCTGGGCCACCGGCAGGCGGAATCGGCCCGCTCGGCAGGTCGACTGCCGGCGAAATGCCGGTAGAACGAGGCTCTTCCGACCCCGAGACGCTGAATGCGTTCTACGCCGACCGTCCGGATCCCCTGGGCTTAGAAGAGGTCCTGGCGAGGTGACGGCGAGGAAGGACGCTTGGCAGGACCGTGCCTGCGCTGCCTGCAGGATGATGCCGGTGACAGCGCCCGGTTGGGTCAGGGACACCCGCGTGGTTCGTGGGCCTTCACGGTGTGCGAGCCGGCTCGTTCTGCCAAGAAGCATGTGTTGACGGCGCCGATTGCGTGATCCTGCGGGGGAGCAGTGCCCAGGACGGGATGGTTCGTCAGACGCCGGTCTTGGTGGTCTCGGCGAATCAGGACCCTGAGCTCCTCCAAAGACTGCTGCGCAACCTCCCCTGCAGAGCCCGCCAGCCTTGGCCCACGCATGAGCAGCACGGACCTGTGTGGAAAGAAGCTCCGTGCAGGGCACTGTGTCACGTGTCCTGCACGTGCCATCGACAGTTGGCGTATTAGCGTGGCAGCGGGGGGGCGGTCCGCTCGACCAGGGAGATGCACCGATGGCCACGCTCGTCGCGGTGAATGTCGGGATGCCCCGGGATGTTCCCTGGAAGGGCCGAGCGACGCATACCGGTGTCTGGAAGCATCCGGTCACGGGCCCGCGGATGGTCAGGAAACTGAACATCGACGGAGACGGCCAGGGTGACCTCGCCGGTCACGGCGGGCCGTACCGAGCAGTGCTGGTGTATCAGTTGGACTCCTATCGGCACTGGCAGGAGCACCTGCACCGCAACGATTTCACTCATGGCCAGTTCGGTGAGAACTTCACCGTGGACGGCCTGCCCGACGACGAGGTGTGCATCGGCGACCAGTACCGCATCGGAGACGCGTTGTTCGAAGTCACACAGCCCCGGGTGACGTGCTACCGCGTAGGTCTTCGCATGGACGAGCCGCAGATGCCCGCCCTGCTGGTCGCCCATGGACGCCCCGGCTTCTACCTGAAGGTCCTGGCCGAGGGGGTCGTCCAGGCCGGAGACGAGATCGTCAAAGTCTCCACGGGGCCGGAAGCGATGACCGTCGCGGAGATCGACGCCGTGCTCTACAGACCCGGGCGTTCGCGCTCCCAGGTGGAGCGGGCGCTCCGCATTCCCGCGCTCAGCCCCGGCTGGAAGACGTCCATGCAGTCGCTCCTGGACGACTACGACTCGAAGGGCTGGACAACAGGCAATACGGGAGGCAATACGGGCCTGACGGCCGCCGCGAGCAGCCCGCCGCCGGCCTGGCCGGGCTTCCGTCCTCTGGCGGTCACGCACATCGCCCCCGAGAACAGGAGCATCTTTTCCCTCACTCTCGCCGCCACCGACGGCAGTCGGCTTCCACCAGCGCTGCCCGGTCAGTTCGTCACAGTGAGGATGCGCCCCGACCCGCAGGGCGCACCAGTTGTCCGAAGCTACTCCTTGTCCGGGAGCCCGGGGGACGCTCACTACCGGATCAGCGTCAAACAGGAACCCCATGGCGTGGGCAGCAGCTACTTGCATCGACACGTCACAGTCGGCGACGTCCTCGATGTGGCTGCCCCGCGAGGCACGTTCACCCTCGACAAGGATGAGGCAGCCATCGTGCTGCTCTCCGCCGGCGTCGGGGCCACCCCGGTGCTCGCCATGCTCCATGCGCTGGCCGACAACCGTGATCCCCGCGCGGTGTGGTGGGTGCACGGAGCTCGGGACGGCGCAGAGCATCCTTTCGCCGACGAGGCGCGCACCCTGCTGTCACGCCTGCCGTCCGGCCGATGGCATGTCGCCTACAGCCGCCCGCGCGACGACGACCGTCTCGGCGACGACTACACCGCCACCGGCCGGCTCACCGCCCAGCTTCTCGAGGACCTTGGAATCCCGGGGGACGCCAACGCCTACATCTGCGGTCCGGTGGCGTTCATGGACGACATGACACAAGCACTGGTGGACTGCGGCCTGGCCCCTGGGCGGATCCACACCGAGACCTTCGGATCCGTGACCGCGATGACGCCCGGAGTGGTTCCGACCGGTGCACCGGCTCCCCATCTGCCTGCCCATCCGCCCGGACCGGGCATTGGCCCTGCCGTCACTTTCGCCCGCAGCAGCCTGACCGTTCCCTGGGACCCCGGCTACGGCACACTCCTGGAACTGGCCGAGGCATGCGACGTCCCGGTGCGGTGGTCGTGCCGCACCGGTGTCTGTCACACCTGCGAAACGGCAGTCGTCTCCGGCGGCGTCGACTACTCTCCCGACCCCCTCGACCTGCCGGCCGAGGGCAATGCGCTCATCTGCTGCTCACAACCACCCGCGGATCTCATCCTCGATCTGTGACCCCCTTTCCTGCCGCCGCGGTCGCGTCATCGTTGCGGGCTGCTTGCCCCGTCGGCACCGATCAGAGCGTGGGGCACGTCGGCCCGCACCCCAGCAGGTACTGACCGTGCGCGCGGGTCCTCCCTGAGGAGTCCGCGGCTCAAAACCGGCGTGCGAACACGCCCGGGGACTGTCGCAGCGGCCGCACCCCGTGGGCGAGTCGGGCAAGGTCTCGGCGCAGCTCGGGCAGTGGTCGAAGGCGATGACTGGCGCAGGGCGTTCAAGAAGGCGGCAGGAGCGGTCTTCCTCCACCTGGCCGTGCGGGACGGTATCCGCGAAGGGGCGTCCGGTGCGAATCCGATGAGGAGCAAGCCGCCGTCCAAGGAGTGACGGGCCGGTGTGACCGACTGAGGACGGCCCGATCATGGGAGTGATCTCCTCATGACCAGTACGATGCACGCCGTGCGGGCCCACCTACGTGGCGGCCCGGAACAATTCGTCTACGAGTCGGCCCCATGCCCCGAACCGGCCGGCGGTGAAGTGCTCGTCGCGGTGTACGCCGCCTCCATCACCGCCGGCGAACTCGAATGGGACGCCAGCTGGACCGACAGCCTTGACGGGACGGGGCGTGACCGAACGCCGACCATTCCCTCGCACGAGGTCTCCGGCGTTGTGGCCGAAGTCGGCGCCGGGGTGACCGATCTTGCTGTCGGCGATGAGGTCTACGGGCTGATCCCGTTCACCCGGGACGGAGCGGCAGCCGAGTACGTTGCTGTTCCCGCGAGCATGCTCGCCGCGAAGCCGTCCCAGTTGGATCACGATCGCACGGCGGCTGTACCGCTCGCGGCCCTCACCGCATGGCAGGCGTTGGTCGACCGTGCCGAGCTGCAACCGGGACAGCACGTCCTGGTTCACGGCGGCGCCGGCGGTGTGGGCACCTTCGCCGTGCAGATCGCTATGACGCTGGGTGGGCGTGTGACGGCCACCGCTTCCGCGCGCGACATGGACTTCGTCACCGCGCTCGGCGCGCAGCGGGTCATCGACTACCGGGCCGAACGGTTCGAGGACCTGGTCCGGGACGCCGACGTGGTGCTCGACCTGGTGGGCGGAGAGACACAGGACCGCTCCTGGGTGACGCTGCGGCCTGGTGGAACCCTCATCAGCATCGTGCAGCCCCCGGACCCTGAGAAGGCTGCCGCCCACGACGTTCGCGCCCTGTTCTTCATCGTCGAACCCGACCGGGCCGGTCTGGTGGCCATCGCCGAACTGATCGACAAGGGCCGACTGATGCCGGTGGTGGACCGCGTGGTGCCACTCACCGAGACCCGCGCGGCCTACGAGGCACTTGTGACCGAGCACCCGCGCGGCAAGGTCGTCCTCCATGTGGACGGCAACCGGAGCACCCGCGCTGCCTCCTGCCGGACACTCTAAGTTCTGTCGTCGAACTGCCTTCTGCCGCACCGCGTCCGGTACGCACGCCAGCTGTGATGCCGACAAGTCCTCGTAGCGGATCTACGAGGACTTGCGGGCGCCATGCGACCGCACGCACCAGATGCCGCTTGGCCGCCCTTCGAGCGACGACGGCAGTTCGACGCTAGGGGCGGAGGTAGGGCCGGGTCATGATCTCCATGTTGTGGCCGTCCGGGTCGTCGAAGTACGCGCCGCGACCGCCGAACAGACGGTTGATCCCGCCGGGTTCGATGTGGCTGGGATCGGCGTAGTAGGTGACCCCAACTGCTTCCAGACGGGCGATCATGTCGTTGAACTGTTCGTCAGGCACGAGGAACGCGTAGTGCTGCGACTGGATCGGCTCGTCACGCTTCTCGTAGTAGTCGAGCGTCACCCCGTTGCCGAGGTCGACGGGGAGGAACGGCCCGAATGGAGCGCCGACCTTCAGCCCCAGTATCGCGGCGATGAACTCGGCGGACAGCTGCCGGTCTGTGGCGTAGACGGCGGTGTGGTTCAGGTGGACGGCGGTCGCCGCCAGTTGGGATTCGTACGGGTAGTTCTGATTGTTCGGCATGTGCGAGGTGTGTCTCCGGGTCTTGGGATCCGCTGGGATGGGCGCCACATACGGGCGCCAGGCAGGAAGACACGGAAAAGGGGCGGGGCTCTTGCCCGCCTCGCCCTCACGCCGAGGCCGGGAACCTCACTCGTGCATGGCTCATGGCCGACCCGGCAGTCACCTGACCGACTTTAGCGATCACCACAGGCTGAGGCAATGCCGTTCCTGGGCTGTGCGCCGGCCACCGGTGCGACGACGCTGGATTCCGTCGGCTTTGGCAGAGCAGGCATGGTCAGTTGCGAGGCTGGGCGCGACGATGAACCGGTAGATCTCTCGTGTGACGGAGCGCTTGATGCAGCGGAGGTCGACGGGCCTTGTCCTCAGCAGGGAGTCGCCGCAGGTGGTGGGCCTCTGCTGCCTGGCTCGGTCGTCGTCCTCGCATGTTGCTGCGGCGAGACGATGGTGAAGCCCGACGAGCGACTCGGGCGCCCGGAAAGACCAGTTGGTTTCCTCCACGAGTCGCGGCTCTGGCTCAACTTCCTGAACCCGCCTGGTTCTCGTAGGCATTCGTGCGGTTGGGTGAGGAGGCGTGACGGTACGGATGCGAGGTGGCGGACGGATGGTGATTGTCTTCAGGTGTCGACAGTGTGATGCGCCGCATCTGACGCGATCGCATAGCCCTGGACTTCCCTGCTCTCCCACTCCTCCTGGTTCCGGGCGAGGAAATCGGAGGTTTGCGGTCGGCCATGGTTCGCTGCCCAGGACGTCCACGGCACCAGATGGGACTCGTGGATCGCCGGTTCCCATGCGTCGAGATCGCTCGTGCGTGCGCGGGGCCGACATGTCCACCTGGCCCGGTGTCAGCCACTGCCTGGTCCGGCCTGAAGGCTACATCGGGTGCCTCGCGTCCGGGACGGACATGACTGGTCTCATCGACTACCTCGATCGGTGGCTGCCGCTGTCCGAAGCCGGCCAGCCGATGCGCTGACCGCCCATACGGCGCTGCGGAACAGGCAGCGTACCGGCCCAGGATGTGACTCGTGGCCGTCAGGACCGACGGCTTCGTGCGGTAACAGACCCAGGCCGCGGCAGCTCGGAGATGAGCAGGTCGGCCTCCTGAGAGAGGGAGCGGGTTGCTCAGTGCTGTGAGCATGAGCATGACGGCCGCGGTTTGCCCCGTTCAGGAGTGCCGTACTTGCCGCGCAGCTCAGCAACTACACCCATGTGTTTCGGCGTGCTCACCATCGTCTCCGTACCTGGCGCGCGCGGTCGAGGACTCGCTGGACTCGGTCCGGCGGGACCCCTTCGTCGCGTCATGCGTGACGTCCGACTTCACCCCGGACGATCGGCCGCAGGCGGCCGAACGCTCACCGAGCTCGGTCTCGTCGCATCGGGACTGGGTGGCGCTGGTCCAGCGAAGCTTATCCGCGACGGGACCGAGGAAGCCGTGTTACGTGAACTGCCATTGTTCGCGACATCGGTTCAGCTGCGGGCCCACTGGCACCGGGGTGATCTGAGACCGATGGAAGCGGACTTCCGGCACACGCTACTGGGGGAGGGCAACGAAGACAGCGTCGTGCTCCGGCATGAAGTGTCGGAGCCTGGGCACGCAGTCGTGAATGGCGGGCGTCTAGCCGTCAGGGCGCCTACGGGAAGGAGCTGGGGGGCCGGGGGCGACTACCCGGGCTCGGAAGCCTCACGGAGTACCTGCCCCAGTTCGCTGCTGTGCTGCTCCACGAGTTCCGGGCGGTTGTGATGGGCCGCCGGAGTGTTCTGGAACAGTGCCACTTGCCACGTTTCAGCGCCGTGTACGGCAACAAGCGTCTGCACCACGTTCAGATCCGGCATCAACTCGGTCTGACCCGGCGGCACCATGCCCGCGATGGCGCGCAGCATCGCCGCGTCGCTGCCCAGCGGTCGCACCTCCCGGATCTTCCACACGTATGCCGCTGTCGGATGGTCGGCGAAGATCGGTGCGAGATGACCGGCCACCTCCGAGCCCCGCACTTGGCTTCCGTCGAATCCGATCATTGCGGCGTCAGGAGCGAACAGCGCTGCATATCCCTGAGCATCACGGTGGTTCCAGGCGCGGAGCAGTGTTTCGTAGAGGTCCCGCACGGCACGTGCGACGGAATCCTCGGCTGGTGTCTCGTCCATGGCACCGATCCTGCCACGGTCCTCGCTTCTGCCCAGTTGACAACGCGCGTTGCGCCCTTACGGCGCCTCTGCCCCATGACGGGTGGCTGGGTTGTTCGATGGGCAGGTCCGCCAGGGCGTGGGAGAGGTGGGCGACGTCGTAGCCGCTGTCCATGACGATCAGGATCTCGGGGTCGCCCGGCCGCCAGTGCCCGGCCATGGCCAACCGTGCGATGACTTCGCGGAGTTGGCCGGTGGTGACCTGGGTGGCGTCGTCCGCCTGGCCCAGGCGGACCGCGTCCAGGAGAGCGACCCAGGAGGTGCGGCCGGACTCCAGGGCGGCGACGAAGAATACGGCCAGCCGGGCACGAACTGGTCACTGCTGCGGTCACCGCGCCGGTAGACATGGCAGAACAGCCGCTCGTCGCTGGTCGGTGCATCGGGCCGCAGCCAGTGCGACACATCCACAGCGAGCACGATCTGCCCGTCGGCCGCCTTCGGCAGCGGCAGGCCGGCCAGGGCGCGGCGCAGCCGCACCGGCTCCAGCCAGCCCCGGTCCAAGGCGGCGTACAGCGCGCCGTGCCCGCGCCGGTGCTCGGCCGCAAGCGACAGCTCGACCAGGGTCTTCACCGGCCCGTCCGCGCACCGCACCGCATCGGTGAGCTCGAAGAGCGCATCGGTGCGGGCGTAGAGACACTCGTAGAACTCGACCCGAAAGCGGGACAACAGGCCCAACACCTCGCTTCCGGGCACATCGACAGGCGGACTCATGGGCAGCGGCCGTTCCTTGCGTGCTTCGTTACTCGACATCTCGAAGCGTGAGGAAACGGCCGTCTCGTATGCCCCCAAATCCCAGCAATCTCAGCAGGTCGAGTGACCAGCGGCGATGAACGACAAGCTAAGGGCTGGCCCGGAATCCCTGGCGGGCGCACGACGACAGCTACGGCACCTCGCTGCGTTGTTGGAACGCCCGAATACGCCCAGTATGAGGACGCTCCTCCGCCTTGCGATGCACCGCATCCGACGCCGCGCGCTGTTCGGCCAGAGATTACAGGAGAGTCCTCAGGTGATCGTGATCGCTTGTACGGGGCAGGCACGGGCTGCCTCCCCGACCAGGGGGCCAGTGGCGCCGTCCTTGTGGTCAGGCAGCAGTTTGCTGAAGCCGTCGTCGTCCTGGGTGAAGACCTTCGGCGCGGCAAGCACGCACTGTCCGGCGCCGATGCACACATCCGTGTCGATATTGATCCGCATCACAACAGGGTCCTTTCCGTTCGGTTTTCGGTCACCACGCCACGGGCAGTTCAACCATGCCTTGGATGGTGTCACCCGGTTTGAACGGGATATCGTCGGCGGGTACCGCCAGCCGTAGTCCCGGAAGACGGTCGAAGAGCGTACGCAGCGCGATCTCCATCTCGGCCCGAGCCAGATTCTGACCTAGGCATTGATGGATACCGAAGCCGAAGGCGACGTGGTTGTGCGAATTCCGTCCGAGGTCCAGTTCGTCCGGCGAGGGATATGCGGCCTCGTCCCGGTTGATCACGGACGTGGACAGAATGACGCCGTCCCCGGTCCGGATTGTCACCCCGCCCACCTCGATGTCCTGTGTTGCCACCCGTGACATTCCGTCGGCGATGGAGAGGAAGCGGAGCAGTTCCTCGACGGCAGCAGGCATCAAGTCCGTGGAGGCGCGCAGCCGGGCCAACTGGTCGGGATGCTGCAGCAGAGTGAAGGTACCGAGCGAGATCATGTTCGCGGTCGTCTCGTGACCGGCCACGAGCAGGATTTCGGCCATTCGGACCAGTTCGTCGTGGTTGACGGCCCCGGTGTCGAGCTGCTGGACGATGAGCTCGTCGAGCAACCCTTCGCCGGGGTCGGACCGTTTGCGTTGGATCAGGGCTCGGAAGTATTCGTCGAGCGCGTCCCGCGCGGCATCGATATCGCTGGCTGCAGGGCCGCGCAGCAACCTGCGCGACTGCGACTCGAAGAACTCGTGGTCGGCGTAGGGCACCCCGAGCAGCGCACAAATGACCATGGACGGAACGGGCAGCGCAAAGGCACTGACCAGATCGGCCGGCGGGCCCTGCTCGATGATCGCGTCCAGCAGTCTGTCCACGGTCTCCTGGATCCGCGGCCGCAGGGCCGCTGTGCGCCTGACCGTAAAACTCGGAATCAGCATCCGTCGTTGGACGTTGTGCTCGGGGTCGTCGAGACCGATCAGTTCGACGCGTCGCGAAGCGGTCGCTGCCACCCGCTCGGTGAACACGGGAAACGCAGGGTTCTCCCGGTCGGCCGACAGCCGCGGGTCGACCAGCAACGCACGCGCCTCCGCATGCCCGGTCACGAGCCACACGGTGCGGCCGTCGAAGAGCCGGGCGGGCGACACCGCCTGTGGTCCCCGGTGCGCAGGCCGGTACCCCGTCGGCGGGTGGTAGGGGCAGGTTCGGTCCTGCGGAAAGGAAATGGTCTCAATATCTGCCATGGCGGACCTCGCAAACAGGGTGGGGGATTCCTGCCGGCCTCTCCCCACTGGATTCCTCAAGCACCCAAATGGTCTAGTCGGTGTTCGGTCAACTCGCCGTGGACCGTCGATTTCGGCTGCTGCCGTGGCCGGGCGTTGTGAGCCACCGAGGTGATGCGCCCGGACTTCCGTACGTAGTCGGGCACGCGTCACATACGGAGTGCGTGCCTGTGGCTCCATGAATCAGGACTGCACTGAGAAAGAGGCGATGAGTTCGGCCATGTTCTGCATGTGCGGTTCTGACTCACGTACGTCATACACGCTAAGGGAGCCGATTTCGGTTGTCACGCCGACGTTCACGAGAAGGGAGGGTGTCCGACCATCCGCTGAACGGAAGGGCGGGGCGCTTCCCCTGCACAGGGCAGTAGAACTGATGGCTCTTGAGGCAACTGTCTGCCGCACCCGGTCGCGGCAGGATCGGTTCCCAAGGCGGTCGGTCGCCCCTTCTGCGACCTCACGGATACGATCCTCACCGTCGGAAACCAGACCCGGCGGTCCCGGACAGCCCACCGTTGGCGCGGCCGTCGGGCACAACGTTCCTGAGTTCGCCCGTATCTCGCCTCTCGTCTCCGGAGCGGTCCTCAGAATCTGCTGGATCAGCCCAGCTGCTCTTGCTGGCCCAGGAGTGCGACGATGCGCTTCGCAGTTTTCTCGCCTGCCCGCTGCTTGACCAGACCCTCCTTGGCTACGCCACGGACGGACGCAACGGTGCGTTCCGGACCGCCGTCGGTCAGACCGACGGTGATCAGAACGGGATTCATCTTCCCGAATCCACCTCCGACGATGGCCCTGATGACCTGTTCCGCAGCGGTGGGCCGCGCGCCTTCGACTCCCAGACGATGTCCTGCCCGAGCAAGGACGCCGGTCACATGATCGGCAACGATACCCAGTGACATGGCCGGCGTCACGTCGATCTCGTGCACGTTCTTCTTCAAACGCTTCGCCGCGAACGCTGCCCCGCGTCGGCCGCCGGCCCCGCCGCCATTTGTTCCCGCCGTGCCCAGCGCGTCCGCCAAGATCTGGTCCACGTCGTCGGTCACGGCCGCAGCGTACTCCTCAGGCAAGTGCGCTGGAGCAGCCCCAAGCTCGATTGCCGAGGCCTGACTGTTCTGCTGTCGAGGGCCCGACGTCGGCGCGGGCGAATCGGTGGCGGATCCATTGGGTGGCTGCATGGGCGTGCTCGGCTTCGGCAAGTCGGTCTTCCCGTCCCTCTGCTCGGCATACAGATCGGGGATCCGGTCGGGACACCCTCACCGATGCGGCGCAGAAGCCCCCACCGCACTGCGCGTGGACGCGGGTGTGGCTGTCGGCATGCCTGACTTCCTTTCGGTACGAGACCCGCATCGCATCGACGCGGACGGACTGTCATTCGTGCCAGCGCCGAAGGCCCACACATCCCCGGCAGCGGTCAGCCCGCCCCGGACCTCGCCGGCCGGGGCGGGGCTGAGTTTCGCTGCCCCCGAAAGGCCTTCCCCGCACCCGCCGAGATCCCCTGCCACCTGCTCGATACGGCAGAGCAGGACCGTTCCATGGGAGACATCCGCCGCGTGTACAGCTCGCGATGGGGTTTCAGGGATCCGATACAGGTCACCCGTAAGGCACGAACCACACGGATTACCGGCCATGGGAAGTGAGACACATGGAGAACTGGCGTACGCACGCGGCCTGCCGTGACGAAGACCCCGACCTGTTCTTCCCCATCGGGAGCACAGGTCCGGCGCTGGTGCAGACCGAGGAAGCGAAAGAGGTGTGCCGGGGATGCCCTGTGCGGGAGCAGTGTCTGGAGTGGGCCATGGAGAACGGCCAGGACTCCGGCGTATGGGGCGGGCTGGGTGAGGCCGAACGGCGTGCGCTGAAGCGACGCACGCGCAGGTGTGCTCAAAAGTCCGGATGAGGACGGACTATGCACCATGGACACCAAGGCCTGGATTCTCGTCGGCGCTGTCGCCGCACTACTCACGATGGGGGCTGCCGGCGTACTCCTGGTCAGGCTGTTCCGCGCAAGGAAGCTGCTGATGGACGCGGGTGTCCCGCTGCGCAGCAAGGCGTTGGTGTCGGCCGCGGTGATCTATACCGTGTGCCCTGTCGACCTGATCCCCGACCCCGTCTATCTGGACGACATCGCGTTCCTGTTGCTGGCCCTGCGTTCTCTCGCTGCCCCCGGCCCAGGGCAGCTCGGGCGCCGCGTTCCTTGCGAAGGCCGGCCGGGCCCCGGCGTCCGACGAGAGCGCGGACATAGTTGATCGGGACTGAAGCAGGCGACATACGGTAGTTGCGGCGCCCAGCTCGACCTCACTGATCTGGATCCCCGCCGCTGGGGCACTACCGCCGTTGACATCTGCAGCGTCTGCCGACACCCCATCGAGCAGGGTGGACTCCACCAGGTATGGCTCTCCATGCCAGTGGCCACCGACGTGCTGCCACTCCTGGTTCATGCATGCTCGACAACGTGCCTGGCTGCGCTGCCCGCTGGAGGTGAGAACCACATCAGCTCATTTCACACGGGCGGCCGCGTCGAACAACCCGCTGCTGACTGGGACTGATCAGTGAACAGCGGGATACCGGGTGCGTGGCATCGACGCATCACCCTGCACCCGGACCTGAAGGCAGCTGCAGCTCATGACGGTGTTCCCGCGTCACCACCCTCATGGACGCCGCGCCGATATGGCACGCCGTTGTGATGGTTGGGCGAAGCCTCGGGCCGGCCTGCCCTGTGTCACAGATCGTGCTTGCGCTCCCAGCCCGCGCTGGTCAGCACCTTGGCGAAGTAGTCGTTCGGCGGCTTGTTCGTGGCACTCGGCAGACGCTTGTCGTGCCGCAGTTTCCCGCTGTAGCCCTTGAAAGCCGCAATGGTGGCGTGAAGACAGTTGTTGGTGTGCACGTTGTACCCGCGGTTCTTGACGGTCGAATACCAGGACTGGGCGGCGCGCAGGTCGGCGTCGGCTGTGTTCACACAGCGATACTGCTTGTAGTACTGCCGGTTCAGATGGTCCCTGTCACGGACCTTCTTGAAGTGGCTCCGAGCCTGTTCCCATGTTCCACCCCGAATCCACCCGGCCATCGGTGCGTCGTTCTGGCTGCCGAACGATCCATAGAGCCAGTGGTTCGTCCCGGCCCTGTCCTTGATCATGAAGGCCGCGTGCCCCGCACCGTAAGCGCCCCTCGGCGCGTTCACCATGCATACGCGACCTGAGGACGCCGCCTCGGCAGTCGGCGCGGAGACGACAGCCCCGCTGATCAGCAGCGCAAGCGCCGCTCCGACCCGCACCGCATCGCGAGAGGGAGTGGCAAGAATATTGGACATGTGTTCCACCCTCGATAGGCACCGCGCGCGCGGCCTGGTGGCCGGGAAGAGGTGCGCCCCGGCCGCAGCCGGTATCAAGATCGACTACCCCGTCTTTGCGACCCTCTTGCCACCCCCAGGAGTGACAAGGGGGGCGCGCGAGATCATTAACGAGCAGCGCGAGCGATTCACGCGCCCCCTCCAGCGGAGACTCGAGATCCCCGTCCGCGTGCCCCCGGGCCTGATGCGCCCCGCGGTGCACCACAGGCCGGCAGTGTGTCGCCAGGGCAGTTCAAGGCTGCGACGAACCTCTGCGGATCGGGAGCAATGCTCAAGACTTGTGGATCGGTTCCGGGAGGGCACGCGGAGGGCGTACCTTCCCGAATGATCCTTAAGGTCTCCGAGTAGGCCCGCGTTGCAGCGCGGGTCGGGAAGGCACGCCCTGTGCTCAGCGTAGTCACCGCCGACGGCACCACCGAGTCCGGCTCCCTGATAGACGAGATCGTGCGCGAAGGCGCCCGACGCATGTTGGCCGCAGCGCTGGAAGCCGAAGTCAACCAGTACATAGCCGACTTGGCCGCCGAGACCGACGGGTCCGGCCGGCGCCTGGTGGTCCGCAATGGCCACCATCGGCCCCGCACCGTGGTCACCGCGGCCGGCCCGGTCGAGGTCACCGTCCCGCGGGTGAACGACCGCCGCATCGACGAGGCTACCGGCGAGCGCAGGCGGTTCTCCTCCAGGATCCTGCCGCCTTGGTGCCGCAAGTCACCGAAGATCTCCGAGGTGCTGCCGCTGCTCTACCTGCACGGACTCTCGTCAGGGGACTTCGTGCCCGCGCTGGAGCAGTTCCTCGGCGGCACCGCAGGCCTGTCGGCCGCGACCGTGACCCGACTGACGAAGCAGTGGGGCGAGGACCACGCAGCCTTCCAGGATCGGGACCTCTCCGACCGCGACTTCGTCTACGTATGGGCCGACGGCGTGCACCCCAAGGTCCGGCTCGGGCAGGCGCACTCCTGCGTCCTGGTCCTGCTTGGCGTCCGCGTAGACGGCACCAAGGAGCTGATCGCGCTGGCCGAGGGCCTGCGGGAGTCCACCGAGTCCTGGGCCGACCTACTGCGTGACTGCCGCCGACGCGGCATGCGCGACCCGGAGCTGGTCGTCGGCGACGGTGCCATGGGCTTGTGGAAGGCCCTGGCCGAGGTATTCCCCGCCACGCGCCACCAACGCTGCTGGGTTCACAAAGCCAGAAATGTCACGAACGCCCTGCCGAAGTCCGCACAGCCGGGCGCAACGAAGGCCATGCAGGAGATATACAACGCCGAGGACCGCACCCACGCCGAGAAGGCCATCAAAGCATTCGAGAAGACCTACGGCACCAAGTGGCCCAAGGCTGCCGCGAAGATCACCGACGATCGGGAGGAGTTGCTGGCGTTCTACGACTTCCCTGCCGAGCACTGGATCCACCTACGCACCACGAACCCGATCGAGTCGACGTTCTCCACCGTCAAGCTCCGCACCAAGGTCACCCGCGGCGCCGGCAGCCCGGCCGCAGCGCTCGCCATGGTGTTCAAGCTCGTTGAATCCGCCCAGGTCCGATGGCGCGCGATCACCGGCGCCCACCTGGTGGCCCTGGTCCGGGCTGGCGCGAGGTTCGAGAATGGGATCCTGGTCGAGCAGCAGGAGCGGGCTGCGTAAGCGGGAGGGTGGCCATCCTTCCCCTATCCACCACCGGAACACAGGGGCGTTTCAAAGTCCCGATGATCAGGTGAGTCTGCAGGTCATGGTGCTGCAGGGTGTCGAGGGTGACCCGTCACGGAAGCAACGAAACTCCGGTTGAACGGGGTGACCTTCCCAAGTCGCCCTGCTTCGCCGGAGTTTCGATGTGTCGTCAGTCTGCCACCGTCTGTCTGGTCAAGCCGCCCACCCTGGCGGGTGTCGCAGTGCTTCCGCTGGTGGAGCGGTTGCGGTTGCTGCCTGATCCCCGGCGCCGGCGCGGTGTGCGTCACCCGTTCGTGGCGGTGCTGCTGGTCGCTGCCTCGGCGGTGGTGGCAGGCGCCCGGTCGTACGCGGCGATCGGGCAGTGGTCCACCAGCGCCCCGCAGCACACGCTGGCCCGGTTGGGCGCCCGGACCGTAGGCGCGCTGGGCGTGCGCGTTCCGCCGAGCGCTGCCACGATCCGACGGGTCCTCGGCCGTGTCTGCCCGGGCGGCCTGGCCGACCTGACCGGCGCCGATCCCGCAGGCGCACAGTCGGTGGCCGTGGACGGCAAGGCCGCCCGCGGGTCGCGTCACGACCAGAGCCCGGCCGCCCATCTCCTGGCCGCGATGACCGACCAGGGGCGGACCGTCACCCAGCTGCGGGTGCCCGACAAGACCAACGAGATCACCTGCTTCGCCGCCCTGCTGGAGCCCTACGACCTGACCGGGGTCACCGTCACGGCCGATGCTCTGCACACCCAGCGCGCCCACGCGCGCTTCCTGGTCGAGGAGAAGAACGCGCACTACCTGCTGGTGGTCAAGGCCAACCAGCCCGGTCTGCACCGACAGGTGCGGTCACTGCCGTGGAAGGACGTCACCGCACGCCGCTACGACCGCGAGAGGGGCCACGGACGCAAGGAGACCCGCGTCACCAGGGTCCTCACGGTCACCGACCTCGGACTCGACTTCCCCCACGCCGTCCAGGCCGTGCGGATCCTGCGCCACCGCACCGACCTCAAGACCGGCGCGTGCACCCGCCAGACCGTCTACGCGATCACCGACCTGACCTCGCATCAAGCCTCGCCCCAACGCCTGGGCCAACTCGCCAGGTCGCAGTGGACCATCGAGAACCGGCTGCACTTCGTCCGCGACACCACCTTCCGCGAGGACGCCTCGAAGGTTCGGACCGGCCACGGGCCCGACAACATGGCGAGCCTGCGGAACTTGGCGATCAACACGCTCCGCGACGCCGGGCACAGCAACATCGCCGCCGGTCTCCGCCACGCTTCCTACGAACCGTTCACCCGCCCACTCGACCTCTTGGGCATCGCCTGACCGGCGCACTCACAAGATCAAGAGACTTTGCAGCGCCCCTGCACCGGAACAAGGGTGATCACACATGGTTCCTCGGATCGGCGACGAAGTGATCGTCTCCTGCAAGTCAGCAGTGGCTCGGGTGGCCAGAGTGGATCGTTACATCACGCTGGAATGGCCGTGGAGGGCGGTCGACGATTCCTCCAATTTCCGATGGAACGGGCAAGTCGCACTACCTCATGCCTATTCCCGTGAGGAATGGAGCCCATATCGTCTGGAACCATCTGGATCCACCCTCCGTATTGGAGACGACTGCACCGTTTCGATCCCGCCGACCCGGCTCTACGTGGGGCACTACGAGGAGTACCGCCCTCCCCGCAAGCTCGGCTGGGCTCCCGAACCCACCGCAGGACTCTACGTCGTGCCGCCGGAGAGGATGGACCTGGATATGGAGTACGCGGGGTACATGCTCTACCTGGGTGGATCTGATCCCATTTGCGTCGAACCACTCAACGCCTGAGTCGGCGCACACCAGCCTCCAGTATCACGCAGCCAAGAACGATCCGAGTCATAGAACTCGTCCACAAGTCTTGACTATTGCTCTGACAAGCCCGGCCCACGTCTTCCGTACCCCATCGCTATGCGTGGGACTCGGATCCGGCCGCGCCGGCGATCTGCTTGTCCCACAGGTTTCAGGCCCCCGTGGCACCGTCGATGCCCTCTCTCAGAAGATCGGCGTGGCCGTTGTGGCGGGCGTACTCCTCGATCATGTGGACCAGGATCCAGCGCAGCGACACCCCCTGGCCACCGAGGTAGGCAGCTTCCTGCTCCGAGAGTTCGCCGGAGTCGTCCAGCGAAGAGGCGGCGATCACCTCGCGACCCCGCGCCACTTCCGTGCGCCAGATGGCCAGTGCCTCGTCGATGCCACGATCAGGGGCGAGGGTGAATCCGTCCGTCCTGCCTTCCTCGTACACGAGCGGCAGGTCCTGTCCGGCGAACACTTGCTGGAACCAGTTGCGTTCAACTTCCGCCATGTGCTGGACGAGGCCGAGCAACGTCATCGGTGACGGTGGCACCGATGCCAGACGTAGCTGACGGTCGTCCAGCCCCTCGCATTTCAGCACGAGCGTTGCCCGATGGAACTCCAACCAGCTCTCCAGCATGGCGCGTTCATCAGCATGCGCGGGCGGTACGGGGCGCCCGTCCGGTGTCGTACTCATATAACGCACCCTTGCACAGTCCACTGAGGTGCGACAGATCGTGGCCCGGCGGTGCGCCGAGCAGGGCATCGGATGGAGCGATGGAAGCGCAGGCCCTTTCGGGAAAGGCGTATTTCCGTAGCCGAGCATGCTGCTTGCGTGCGCAGACGGGAGGCCTCGACGCGTCCGTGCAACTGGCCGGGCTCGCGTGGGGGCGTGGTTTGCTACCGGCGCCGGACTGGGCTTGAGTCTCCAGTAGGGGGAGACGCGAAGGTGGGGGCATGGACGGCGACACGCTCCACTCGATCGGCGACCTGGCCCGGCGCACCGGTCTCACGGTCAAGACCATTCGGTTCTACTCCGACCGTGGGATCGTGCCGCCGATCGACCGCAGCCCGGCGGGCTACCGCCTCTATGACATCGACGCCGTCGCACGCCTGGACTTCGTACGAACGCTGCGTGACCTGGGACTGGACCTTTCCACGATCCGGAAGGTAGTGGATCGGGAGCTGTCACTCCCGCAGGTTGCGGCTGCGCACGCCGAGGCCCTGGCAGTGCAGATCAGGAGCCTGCGCCTGCGTCGCGCGGTATTGACGGCAGTGGCCAGACGCGGGTCCACCCTTGAGGAGATGGAACTCATGCACAAGCTGGCCAGACTCTCCGAGGACGAACGCCGTTGCCTGATCGGCGACTTCCTCGACGCTGTCTTCGTCGATCTGCACGAAAGACCCGAGTGCGCAGCCGCCATTCGGTCCATGACACCGGAACTGCCCGACAATCCCGAAGCGGAGCAGGTCCAGGCGTGGGTGGAACTGGCAGAGCTGTCTCAGGATCCGGACTTCCGTGCCGGCATGCGGGGGATGGCCGAGGACCACATGTCAGAGCGTACGAAGGACGGGACTACGCGGCTGGCCCGCGACGTTGCGGCGGTGGTCCGTGACCAGGTTGCCCCCGCGCTTGCAGACGGCACCCACCCGGCCTCGCCCCAGGCGGATCCGGTCATCGCGGCGATCACGGCGCATTACGCGTACGTCATTGCCGGAACCGACGACGTCGAGGTACGGCGTCGGCTGCTGACCTGGCTGGAGACCGCGAACGATCCGCGTCGAGACAGGTACTTCCGGCTGCTTGCAGTGATCAACGGCTGGACCGCTCCGCACAGCCTGACGCCGGCGTTCGACTGGACGATTCAGGCCTTGCGCGCCCGGCTGTAGTCATGGCGAACGGATCGTGAAACGGTATGGCAGGACGACTCGGAACATGCCGCTTCCGCCTTGCCGCGACATGCCCGATTCCGGGTCCCTACCGGCCTTGTCGTCGTAGACGATGCTCCGCAACTCCCGTGCTCCTCGTTCAGCAAGATGTCCCACATGCTTGGTGGTCCGCCACTGACGCCGCCGTGGACCGGGCTGGTGCACTGCGGCGGCCCCGGCGGGGTGCGGCATGCCCCGGCGGGGCATGCCACGAGCAGTCAGCTCACAGGCGTTCCCCATACTGGCCCTCTGAACGGAAAATCCCAGATCAGCGGGGCAGGCGGCAGCGTCCGTTCGGCGTCAGCCGGGCGGACAGGCTTGGAGCGGTTGTGGTGCTCAGCCCACAGCTTCCACGGGGGCGAGGGTGACCTGGTGGCCGAGGGCCTGGAGCTGGCGGACAAGGGCTTGGGTCTTGCGGACGGGGTTGACCAGGCGTTGGTGATGGTCGGGCCCGAGGTCTTCGAAGCGGGCGGCGGGATCGTTGATGATGTGCCAGACGATCACCAGCATCGACCGGGCCACCGCGACGATGGCCTTCTTGTGTCCCCGGTGTTTGACGAGTCTGCGGTAGCGGGCTCCGAGGAAGGTGTCGGTCCGGGCCGCGGCCATCGCTGCTTCCCCGATCATCCCCTTGAGCCACGGGTTGCCGTGTCCGGTGGGCCCCGAGGTGTTCTTGCCGCCGGACTGGATCGTACGAGGCGCGGGCTTGGCCCACGACACCAGGTGGCCGGAGGTCGGGAAGACCCGCATGTCCGGGCCGAGTTCAGCAACGATCACCTCGGCTGCAGTCCGGCCGATCCCGGGGATCTCGTCCAGACGCTCGACCAGCGATAACAGGTCCGCCTCGCCGGTACCGCCCGGGGCACCGCGGGGCCGGCCTGCGCCCCCGTCCGCCTCCGGCAGACGGATCCCGGCGAGCTGGGCGGTGATCCGCTGCGAGAGCTCGTCCACCTGGACGGTGATCCGGTCGATGGTGTCCAGCAGCAGCCGGCACAGGTAGGCATGGTGTTCGTCGAACTGGCCGGTCAGTGCCTCCACCAGCGCATCGTGCTTGGAGACCAGTCGGCCACGGGCGAGACCGGCCAGTGCTTGTGGACTTCGCTCCCCATCGATCAGCGCCTCCAGCATGGCGCGTCCCGAGACGCCGAAGAGGTTGGTGGCCACCGACGAGAGTTTGATCTGCGCGTCCTCCAGCACCTTCTCGATGCGCTGCCTGTTACGGCTGCGTTCGCCGATGAAGACCGAGCGGAGCCGGGTCAGGTCGCGCAGTTCCCGGATCGGCTTGGGCGGCACGAAGGAAGGCCGAAGCATGCCCCGTTCGGCGAGCTTGCACAGCCACACCGCGTCGAGTTTGTCGGTCTTGGGGCGGCCCGGGACGTTCTTGACGTCGCGGGCGTTGACCGGCCAGCACTCAGGCCGCGGGCTTCGAGGAGGTAGAACCACGGCTTCCAGTAGCTGCCCGTCGCCTCCATGACCACCCGGGTGACGCCCTGGCAGAGCAGGTGATCGCCCAGTTCCAGAATGGCGTTCGTGGTCGCGCCCACGTTCGACACCCGCTGGGTGCGGCGTCCCTCGATCCTTTCGTGCGGCAGACGCAGGCACAGCATCCCGGATGCCTTGGCCACATCGATCGCGGCGACTCGCTCCACCAGTTCCGCTGTCTGGTCGACCGCCTCGGACTCGTCCATCCACGTCCCCTCCCTCACACGGACCCTCCGGGCGGCAGCCACCCGCAGGGCCGTGAGGGGAAACGAGAATCTGAACGGCGTGCTCGAAGGCAACAGTGCGCGGCCCCTCCGGCCGGCCCCGGCGCCAGACTCTGTCCCGGGCTCACTGCCCCAAAGAGGGAGCGACGTCGACGGGCGGCCACCACGGCCCACTGATCCCAGCACAGCGTTAGAACGATCTACCTGCCTTGATCGCTTTGACAGGTTCCGTGGGCAACATGCGGAGCTGGAGCCGTTCGGCCCGTACGTCGCCCCGACGTGGTTATGCGAGTACTTTTCCGAGGAATTCGCGGATGTTTTCCGTCATGACGTCGAGGTGGCTCTCCAGCGCGAAATGCCCGGAGTCGAGATGGTGAATCTCTGCGTGCGGCAGGTCGCGCAGGAACGCGGTGGCGCCGTCGGGGCCGAAGATCTCATCGCCTGCACCCCAGAGTGCGAGGAGCGGGACCTGGCTGGCGCGGAAGTACGCCTGAACGGCTGGATAGAGCTCGACGTTGGTCGGGTAATCGCGAAACAACTGCAACTGGATCTCGTTATTGCCGGGGCGGTCCAGCAGGGACTGGTCGAGCGTCCATGTGTCGGGACTGATCAGGCTGGGATCCGAAACTCCGTTCAGGTACTGCCAGCGGGTGCTTTCCAGGGTCAGGGCGGCACGCACGCCCCTCTCGGTATCCGCGTTGGGGTTGGCGGCGTACGTGAAGAGGCCGTCCCAGAATGCAGCGACGAAGCCTTCCTGGTAGGCGTTTCCGTTCTGCGTGATGATCGCGGTGATGCTATCCGTTGCCCGCAGCGCCAGGCGCCAGGCAACAGGGGCACCGTAATCGTGGACATATGCGGCATAGTGGTCGACGTTCAAATGATCGAGGAGACCAGCGGTGATGTCAGTGAGGGCTTCGAAGCTGTAGGGGAACTCCTCTGGCGACGGCGCGGAAGAGAACCCAAAGCCGATGAAGTCCGGTGCGATGACGTGATAGCGGTCCGCCAGGGCAGGTATGAGGTGGCGGAACATGTGCGAGCTGGCGGGGAACCCATGCAGGAGCACGACCGTGGGCGCTCGTTGCGATCCGGCCTCCCGGTAGAAGACACTCTGCCCGCCGATTTCTGCAGTCCGGTGATGCACGGATGTCATGACCGTTCCGATCGCTTGTAGGTCGGTGGCTGCTTGCGCCCTTGCGTTCAGTGGAGGCAGTGGGCTGGAGGGACCGGCGGCGCGCCCTTGTCCGCTGGAGCCCTTCAGGGCGAGGAAGGCGGCGGCTGCCGCCTTGAGATGTCCGAGCCGGTCCGAAAGGCGCCGCTCGCACACATCGGGCGTAGAGCCGGACGGTGGGGGTGCACTGGCCAGGCGCGTACGCGCTGACGTTCGTGAAGGCAACCGGAGTTCAGGTCTGCAGGACGCACAGTTTCCAGGTTCCGATCGGTATGGCCTGGTGCTGAGTCGACATCATGGCGGTACCCAGAATCGATGTGTCAAAAATAGCGTAAACCTGGATAAGCGCGCGTTGAGGTCGGCCGTGGAAGTGCCAGCCGGACCGGCGTATGTCCTGGGGCCAACCAGGATCGGCGAGTGCCCGCACGACGACAGCCAGGTGGTGTCCGGCGAGACCGTCCGGCATGACGTTCGTGCCACGAATCGCCATGCGGTGGGGCCCGGACGACTGGCAGGCATGTACAGGCGGCCCTAGCGTCGACGTCAGAGTGCCCAGCCCCGAAGGAGTAGTCATGACCGCGCGCCCGCCCCTTCCCCCGTTTACACGGGAGACCGCAATCGCGAAGGTCCGTCAGGGAGAAGACGGCTGGAACACGCGTGACCCGGAGAAGGTCGCCCTCGCCTACACAGTGGACTCACGATGGCGCAACCGGGCGGAGTTCGTGACAGGACGCGACGAGATCGTCGCGTTCCTGAAGCGCAAGTGGACCCGCGAACTCGACTACCGGCTGATCAAGGAACTGTGGGCCTTCGACGGCAACCGGATCGCGGTACGGTTCGCGTACGAGTCGCACGACGACTCCGGTAACTGGTACAGGTCGTACGGCAACGAGAACTGGGAGTTCGACGAGAACGGGTTGATGGCCGTACGGCACGCCTGCATCAACGACCTGCCGATCAAGGAAGCGGACCGTAAGTACCACTGGCCGCTGGGGCGCCGCCAGGACGACCACCCCAGTCTCAGTGACCTCGGATTCTGATCCCGGAGCTACGGACGAGCCCGGGCCGCCGCAGTGACCTGATGTGTACGGACTGCAGCGAGGGACCGAGGTCGAAGGCGCGACGCGGCACAGCTTGCTGGGTCTCCAGGCGGCCGTGTCGCCGAAGTTGTGCGACGGCCCCAGCCGAACAAGGGGAGGCAGCACCCCACTGTTGCCGCAGCGTTCGCTGCTCTTCTCGGCCCACCTGCGCGCCGGGTTGCCGAGATACGGAAAGGCCCCGGTCCGAGCGTGGAATCGTCCATGCGACGTCCGACGACTGTGGTGGGGTGTCCTCGCCGGGTCACCGGGCGAGCGTGGGCGAGGGCTTATGGGTTCCTTCGATCGGCGCCCACGGATCAGCCGGTAGGGCGTCGGCAGCCGTGATCGTCACTCGCCGAGCGGTGACGGCTGTCTGACCACCCAGCTCAGGCGCTCGCAGGCGCCAGGAACGGGGAATGGGCGAAGCCGCCCGGCCAGGCCGACCAGAGCTGCGGCGTACCGGCCCCGTGGAGCCTCACGCGTAGGCCGGGGTGTATGAACCTCCATGAATCGTGGAGTTACTGAAATGGTTGTGGCGGCGATGTGACGGAATGCGCCGGACAGGTCACCAGCGTTCCTCAGACCCCGCTACCGTTGTGCCACGAGTCAGTTCAGCCCTCTGGAGCCCTCGATGAGCGAACAGCCGGCCCCCGCCGCCCGCCAGCCGCTGGAGCCCCCGGCCGCCGATGCTGTACGTTCCTACGCCGCGGCCGAGCGGGCCAAGACGGACACCCTTGCCTCGGTCCTGGAGGACATCGCCACCAACGGTTACCCGGCCCCGGAGACGGGCGTGCTGTGGGAGACCGCCCGCGACGCGCACCTCGCCACCCTCGCCGACGAGCAGGCCCGTGTCGCCTGAACACGGACCGCGGCGGTGAATTTCAAGTCCAGTGAGACATTTGTGTGGCTATGAGATCTGTGGTGTGGTTTCCCTGCGCTTGGCGGGGTCGTTGATCCACGCTTGCTGGGGTATCTCGGGCGGTGTGGGGCGGCGACCGAAGCGTTCGGGGTGGCGGGCGAACGCTTCGGCGAGCGTGACGGCTCTCTGGTCGCGGACCTCCTCGGCGGTGCCGAAGTGGACGCTGGCGGGCGTGTGCCATCCAATGCCCGAGTGCCGGTGCTCGTGGTTGTAGTACGCGATGAACGCGTCGAACCAATCACGGGCGTGGGCCAGGGAATCGAACCGCTCGGGGTAGTCGGACATGTACTTGGTGGTCTTGAAATGGGCCTCGCTGTAGGGGTTGTCATTGGAGACTTTCGGCCGGGAATGGCTGCGGGTGACGCCGAGGTCGATCAGCAGCTGAGAGACCTTCTTGGAGGTCATTGAGGTGCCCCGGTCGGCGTGGACGGTCTCGGGCACGATGCCGTTGCGCTCGATGGTGTCCCGGATCAACTCCTCGGCACGCTCTGCTGATTCGGCGCGTTCGACGGTGTGGCCGACGATGTAGCGGCTGAAGATGTCGATGACGACGTAGGCGTGGTACCAGGTGCCCTTGGCCGGTCCGGCGAGCTTGGTGATGTCCCAGGTGAAGACCTGGGATGGGGCGGTGGCGACCAGTTCGGGCACGGTCTTGGCCGGGTGGGTGGCCTGACGGCGACGCTCGCCGGACTGGCCCTTGTCACGCAGGATCCGGTACATCGTGGAGACCGAGCAGTGATAGCGGCCCGCGTCCAGCTCACGGGCCCAGATCTGCGCGGGCGGCAGCTCCACGTACTCGGCGCTGTTCATCAACTCCAGTACTGCCGAACGCTCTTGATCCGTCAGCGCCGAGGGCTGGGCCTGGACGTGGGAGCGGGGCGTGCGGTCGGTCGGGGGCTTGAGCCTGCGGTAGTGGGTGGCCCGGGAGCGGCCTGTCAGCCGGCACGCGGCCGTGATGCCCAGCTGGCCCTGAACGCCGGTGAACGCGGTGTCCACCACGGGGTCGGTGGCGTGTTTCAGTCCGCGCTCTCGGAGATCATTTCCAAGAGCGCGGAGGCTTTTCCCATCACCTCGAGTGCGGCCTTGTTCCGGGCCAGGTCCTTCTGCAGCCGCTCCACCTGCTGTCGCAGCTTCTCGTTCTCCACCTCCGCGGCGGACTTCTTCGTGCGGGCGGGGCTGGTCCGGCGGTCGACCAGGTTTTCCAGGGCCCCGGCATCCCGGGCGGCCCGCCACTCCTTGACATGCGAGTGGTAGAGGCGTTCCCGGCGCAGGACCGCGCCCTTCTCGTTCCTGGGCGCGGCGTCGTACTCGGCGACGATCCGCAGTTTGTACTCCGAGGTGAAGGTACGGCGCTTCGGCCTCGGCGCCGGGTCGGACCCGACGGGCTCAGTGCTGGGCATAAGGGGCGGTTCTCCTGTCGTGCCCTCTCAGGCTAACCCCGCAGAACGGGACGTCTCACCCGAGGCTGACAGAGAGGGGGCGCTCCCGGGTCATCACGGTGGAGCCCGCGCTCACGCAGCTCACCAAGCTGACCGCGGGCGAGACCCACCGTCTGGACCGCGCGATCGTGGCCATCTCCGTCAACCCCGAGCTCGGCGCCCTGATTCCGGGAAGTCTTCTGCGAGATTACGTCGACGAGATCGACGGGGTCCGGGTCATTTTCTTTGTCACCGCCCTGCAGACGATCACAGTGGTGGCGTACATCGAGGCATAGCCGAGAGCCTCTCCTGCGTTCCGCAGTTCCGCAGCAAACCTGGCTTCTTCTCGACGGGGCAGCGCAGTGTTGGCTTGCCTTCACACAGTGCCCACGGTGCCGGGGGCAGCGCCAACAGCACCGACCGGGCCGACGCCAACTGCCGCACCGTGATGTCGTGCACCGCGCGTGGCGGCCGCCGCGCACGCGAGATCACCTCTTCCTCCCTGCCTGTCCGGTGCAAACGATCCCTGCGTATCGATCCACGAGATGCCGCAGCCGCGCTTGGAAAAACACGACAGTAGGTGTCCAGTTTCTGCGCAACCATCGTGTCGGCGTCGACGTCGGCGCGGCACGTGAACACGGAAGGATTCCCAATGACGTTGTCAACCCCGGTCGGTGACGCCTTGTGACTGGGTCATGCCGCTGTGGCGGCGGGGCTGGGGGTGACGGCCTCGAAGGTCCGGTGGTCGCGTATCAGGGCCCAGAGCACGTTCAGGCGGTGTCTGGCCAGCGCGAGGACGGCCTGCTTGTGGGACTTTCCCTCGGCGCGTTTGCGCTGGTAGAAGGTCTTGGACTGGGGGCAGTGCACCGCGGCGACCTGGGCGGAGAGGTAGAACATCCGCAGGAGTCGGCGGTTGTAACGTCTGGGCCTGCGCAGGTTGCCGCTGACCTTGCCCGAGTCGCGGGGGACGGGAGCGAGTCCGGCGACGCCGGCGAGCCGGTCGGGGCTGCCGAAGGCGGTCATGTCGCCGCCGGTCGCGGCGATGAACTAGGCGCCGAGAATGTCACCGATGCCGGGCATGCTGGTGATCACTTCCGCGTCGGGATGCTCGCGAAACCGGCCCTCGATGAGGGCGTTGAGCTCGGAGATCTCCTCATCGAGGGCCATCACCTCCCTGGCCAGGGTGTGGACCATCTTCGCAGCGGTCTTCTCCCCGGTGACGACGGTGAACTGGGCCTCGGCAGCGGTCACCGCGGTGTCGGCGGCGCTCTTGGCGGTGCTGAGAGTGCGGACGCCGTGGTTCTTGAGCCAGGTGGACAGCCGGGCCCGGCCGATCCTGCGCAGGGCGGCCGGGGTCTGGTAGCCGGTGAGCAGGATCAGCGCGGTCTTGGACGTGCTGTAGTCGAAGGCCCGTTCCAGGGCGGGGAAGTACTCCAGGATCTGGGCCCTCAGCCGGTTGATGGCCCTGGTGCGGTCGGCGGACAGGTCCATGCGGCGGGCGGTCAGGATCTTCCGGTCGACCGCGGTCTCGCTGGTCTCCTGCAAGGGCTGGAGGTCGTGGCGCATGCGTGCCTGGTCGGCGATGACGAAGGCGTCCTTGGCGTCGGTCTTGCCGTCGCCGCGGTAGGCGCCGGAGGCGTGGTGGACGGTTCGGCCGGGGATGTAGAACAGCCGCTGTCCGTGGTTGACCAGCAGGGCGATCCACAGCGCGGCCCCGCCGTCGTTGAGATCGACCGCCCAGGTCACCGGGCCACCGTCGGCCAGGTCCAGGACGTCACCGAGCAGTTGCAGCAGCTCGTCCTCGTTGTTCGGTATCCGGCGCGAGAGCACCTTGGTTCCGTCCGTGTCGATCACAGTGCAGTGGTGTTCGGCCTTTCCCGCGTCCGTCCCCGCCCACAGTTCGGGCACCGGAGCCTCCTTCGTCGTTCTCCTGTGCTGTCCCAGCAGACGACCTCGCTGTCACGTCCATACGAGCGATTCGGTTTCGCGCATCCCAATCAGCAGTCGAGTCGTCGCGGGATGCCGGGCGGCCAATCCTTCCAAGCCACGAACGCGGCACCCGCATGACAGCCACACCCGGCATCCCTGGGTGTCCCGATCTTACGAATGACCGCGATCAACCCACGAAGAAAGGTATGGACACGCATGTCAGCAACATTGGATGGAAAGGTCGCTCTCGTCGCAGGGGCGACGCGGGGAGCCGGCAGGGCGATCGCGGTGGAACTCGGCGCTGCCGGGGCAACCGTCTACGTAACCGGCCGTAGCACACGGGTGCAGCGCTCGGAGTACAACCGCCCCGAGACCATCGAGGACACCGCTGATCTCGTGACCGAGGCGGGAGGGCACGGCGTCGCGGTCCCGACCGACCACTTGGTTTCCTCCCAGGTCCGAAGCCTGGTCGATCGCATTGCATCCGAACAGGGCCGGCTCGACATCCTGGTCAACGACATCTGGGGCGGCGAACTCCTCTTCGAATGGGACGCCCCCGTGTGGGAGCACGATCTCGACAAGGGACTGCGGCTGCTCCGGCTCGCGGTGGAGACGCACGCAATCACCAGCCACCACGCTCTTCCCCTCCTCCTGCGGAATGACGGCGGACTGGTGGTCGAGATGACCGACGGCACCGCCGAGTACAACCGGGACACCTACCGGGTCTCGTTCTTCTACGATCTCGCCAAGGCCGCGGTGCTTCGCATGGCCTTCGCGCTGGGCCACGAACTCGGACCACGTGGCGGCACAGCGGTGGCACTGACGCCCGGGTGGATGCGTTCGGAGATCATGCTCGACCACTTCGGTGTGACCGAGGAATCGTGGCATGACGCGCTGGAGCGTGAGCCGCACTTCTGCATCTCGGAGACCCCGTTCTACGTGGGGCGAGCCGTCGCTGCCCTGGCCGCCGATCCCCGGGTGAGCCGTTGGAACGGGCAGTCGTTGTCCGGCGGTCAGCTCGCCCAGGTTTACGGCTTCACCGACGTCGACGGCAGCCGGCCAGATGCCTGGCGGTACATCGTCGAGGTTCAGGACGCGGGCAAGCCCGCCGACGCCACTGGATACCGCTGAATGGAATCGACGCGGAGGAGGTGGGCTGGATGATCCGTGCATACAAGTTCCTCATGCGGCCCACCGCCCGGCAGGAACAAGCGCTCGGTGAGATGCTCCGCGATCACGGTTCCCTCTATAACGGGGCATTGCAGGAACGCCGCGACGCCTACCGGCATGTCTCGAAGACGACGGTCCGGTACGGGCAGCAGTCCGTGCAGCTCAAGGAGATCCGGGCATGCGACCCGGAGCGTCAGGGCCGCTGGTCGTTCTCCTCGCAGCAGGCCACCCTGCGCCGGCTGGACAAGGCGTTCGCCGCGTTCTTCCGGCGCATCAAGGCCGGGGACAAGCCGGGCTGTCCGCGCTTTAGGGGGATCGGCCGCTTCGACACGGTGGACTTCCCCAAGGACGGTGACGGCTGCCGGTGGGACTCCACCGCGCATGACCCGGTCACCCGCGTCCGCTTTCAGGGCATCGGGCACGTCAGGGTGCACCGGCATCGGACGGTGGTCGGCAAGGTCAAGACCGTCTCCGTCAAGCGCGAGGGCCGTAAGTGGTTCGTCGTGGTGACCGCCGAGCAGCCCGCGCCGGAGCAACCGCCCGCGACCGGCAGCGTGGTCGGCATCGACCTGGGCATCGCCAACTTCCTCGCCGACTCGGGCGGCGGATTCGTGGCCAACCCGCGTCACGGCCGGAAGGCTGCCGCGAAGCTCGAAGAAGCTCAGCGAGCGCTCAGCCGGTGCAAGCGCGGCTCCGAGCGCCGCCGCAAGACCGTGGCGAAGGTCGCTACCCTGCACCGCAAGGTGCGCCGCCAACGGCTCGACCACGCACACAAGACCGCGCTCGACCTCGTACGCGAACACGACTTCATCGCGCACGAAGACCTCAAGATCCGCAACATGAGCCGGGCACCCGCCCCCGACCCCGACCAGCCCGGCCGCTTCCTGCCCAACGGAGCCGCGGCCAAGGCCGGACTGAACCGCTCGATATCGGATGCCGGATGGGGGTGTTCCTCGCGATCCTGAATGCAAAGGCTGAGAGCGCCGGGTGGGAAGTGATGGCCGTGGATCCCCGCAACACCTCCCGGCGGTGCCCCGAATGTGGGCATACCGCCAAGGAGAATCGGCCCACCCAGGAGAAGTTCCACTGCGTCGCCTGTGGCCACACCGCGCACGCGGACACAGTCGGAGCACTCAACGTTCTACGGGCCGGGCTGGTCCGTCGCGAAGCCCAACCGGCATAGCGAGAAGCCACCCCCCTTCAGGGGGTGGAGGAGTCAGTACGCCCGACATGGGCAGCAGCTAAAGGGTGAAAGTCCCGACGAGAAGAGGTGAGACTAACTCGCTAGCCGAACGGCAAGGGCGTCATCGCGAGGTGGGGTCCGAAGGAAGCCGGAGGCAAAACCGGGTGCCGATGTACAAGAACCGCATTTGAGGCTAGGCGTCTTGGGCAAGGTGGCTGACTGCATCGAAGCCCGTTCTCACCAAGAAAGACGCAGAGTATATGCGGCGGCGATCCGGGGAAAGTTGCTGTTCTTATTCGGGGAGGTCTGCCCGGGTGTCACCTGTAACGGTGTGTCGGCCGCGATTGTGACGACCGATGCCAGCAATGGCACTGGTTTGCCGGACAGAAGTCAGCAGAGGTCATAGTACCGAGACGGGAAGGCAGTAGGCCGACAAGGACTCGGGAAGGGCCGAACGTTTAGCGGATTGGAAGAAGGGTGTCTGCTCGCGCAGGTCACGATGACCGCCGTAAATCTTCCCCGGCAGACCCTGGGGTGACGGGGTCGGTGCATACGACCGCCCAGCCCAAGGGGCGCAGTGACCAGCCGGCGCTACACGCGGACAACAATCACCGCGAGGTCTCCCTCTGGGAGACGGTGTTCTCGAAGGAGAACCTTCTCGCGGCGCTCAGGCGCGTCGAAGCAAACCGGGGTGCCCCCGGCGTTGATGGGATGACGACGGATGAACTCCGGCCATGGATCGCCCAGAACTGGCCCAAGGTATGGGCTGAGCTCGATGCGGGGACATATAAGCCCGCTCCTGTCCGTCGGGTGACCATCCCTAAGCCGAATGGTGGGGAGCGGATGCTAGGTGTCCCACGGGTGCTGGATCGCTTGATCCAGCAGGCAATTGCGCAGGCCCTCGTGCCCGTCTTCGATCCCCACTTCTCTGGGGCGTCGTTCGGGTTCCGACCAGGGCGTTCGGCCCACCAAGCCGTAAGGGTTGGTCGCCGGGCCGTCCAGGACAGAAACCGTTGGGCCGTGGACCTGGACCTCGACAAGTTCTTCGACCGAATGAATCACGATGCGCTTATGGCGCGGGTGGCTCGCCGGGTGAGGGACAGAAAGGTCCTGAAGTTGATTCGGCGGTACCTGGAAGCCGGGATTATGAGCGACGGCGTGATGGTGAGGAACGAGGAAGGGACCCCGCAGGGTTCCCCTTTGTCCCCGTTGCTGTCGAACATCATGCTGGACGACCTTGACCGCGAACTCTTCAAACGCGGACACCGGTTCGTGAGGTACGCGGACGATGTGATGATTTTCGTCCGGTCCGAGCGAGCGGCGCAGCGGACCCTCGCCTCGGTCACGGCCTTCATTGAGAAGACCTTGAAACTGAGGGTGAATCGTGAGAAGTCGAAGGCGTGCCCCATCTGGTGGACGTCACTCCTGGGATTCGGGTACTACCTCGCCAAAGGGCAGGTGAAGATCCGGGTGGACCGGAAGGCCGTGAGACGGCTAAAGTCCACCGTTCGGCGAGTCACCTCCCGGACGTGGGGCGTATCGATGGCCCACAGGATGGACAAACTCAACCGTTTCTCGGTCGGCTGGGTGGCCTACTTCAGTCTCTCCGACAGCCTTCGGGTTTTCGAGGAGATTGATCACTGGACCCGCCGCAGGCTACGGCAGGCCCAGTGGGTGCAGTGGAAGACCAGTCAGCGCAAGAACTCCATGCTCCAGAAGCTCGGTTACGAATTTGGAGACCAGGAGCAAGGCGTTGCAGTGCAACGCAAGCGATACTGGCGGGCCTCCCACCTGAAACCACTGGAAATCGCTATGAATAAAGCCTATTGGGATGCGCAGGGCTACAAGTCGTTCAAGGGCTCGTGGTCCCGCCTGAAGCTCGCCTGAGATCAGCTGGACGAACCGCCGGATGCGGGCCCGCATGTCCGGTGGTGTGGGGGGCGGGCCGGGCAAACCGGCCCGCCTACCCGATCGACAGCTGTGCAGCCGTACTCATGACATCGTCGACGCCCTTGCCCGCGCCGACATCCCGCTTTGGGCCGACAGGGGAATACCGGAGTGCAGGCGGCACGGTCCGCGTTCCCTCCCGCGGGCGTTGGGGCAGCCTGTCAGCCGGACAGCAGATCCACAACAGCTCCCACGTGAAGGTCCGCGCGTGTGGAGAACAGGCCAGGGCCACTCTCAGGACCTGGTGCTTCGCGCGAAGCTGCGATACAGCACCACCCACATCACCGACCTGGTCATAGCCGTCCTCACCCTCCACCTCATACCGGCAACATGGGTGGGCAGAGGCTCACGGACGCATGATCGGTTGTACACAACGTGGCGAGACAGCCGCCGCAGAAGACGCCACGCTGACACCGAGGGCCAACGGCAGCAATAGCGTCAGCCAACTCGTAATCTGCTGCTCCAGCCGTTGCCGGGTTTCCTCAAGAGCATCCCGCAGAATGATCAATGGAGTGATGGGGTCCCGCTCGGTGTCAGGTTCATCAGGTCGCGGGGGTACTGGAATGGCGCGGGGCGAAGAGGTGGAAAGGCAGCGACGACCTGTGGGACGTGACCGAGTCGCTCCTGCCGAAAATCGAGCGCCCTACGCGCCACCCAGATCGCATACGTCTGAACGATCGGCGGAGTTGCAGGAGATTCTGTCCGTGCCGCACACGGCGATTGTCTGGGAGTATCTGCCACAGGAGTGGGGCTCCCGCTCGGGGATAACCTGCTGATGACGTCCACCTTCACCAAAGAGCAGCCCGGAATCTGCCCAGAGTGCTACGCCGCCCGCACTGGATGGCACCGTTCTCGGGCTTCACCCCACCCTTTGGCCTCACCGCGCCCGCCGGCACCCCTTGATCCCCCGGGCGCGGCTGCCCCCTCACCGACCCGAGCGGCCGCACCGTCGTCGTCACCGTCCACCAGGAGTAGCCCCATGACCACCGAGCAGGAAGCCCGCGACGCCATCCACCACGCCTTCGGCGAGACGGCACACGTCGACATCGAGACCTTTCCGGCCGGGAACCTCTCCATCACCATCACCAAGGGAAAGCACGCCGCAACCATCGACGGGCATCCTGAAAGCGGCTGGGGCTGGACCGTCGACCCGGGCGAGGATGACGGCTTCAGCGGTCACGAGAACGTTGCGACCACCCTCGACGAGGCGCTCGTCAACGTGCGTGCCGCACTGATCTGATCTGAACGAAGGGCTCGAGCAGCAAGATCTGAAGGCCAACTGGCCCCGCCTCAAAGAAATGGCCGGGCTAGAGGCTCAGTACGATGGCGGCGCCGATGCCACCGAGACACAGAGCGAAACCTGCTTCGCGCCAGCCGCCCTTTCCCCAGCGGAAGGGGTGGTCCAGGGCGAGCCGACCGGGGCCGGTGGCGGCAATGCCAAGTGCAACGACCGCGATGCACACGTTGTACTCCACGCCGCCTTGGTAATCCCACAAACCGTGTGATGCGGTAACGGTCACCATGGCATTGATCATCACACCGATCAGGGCAGCCGCTGCCAGTGGCGTGAACAGTCCCAGAGCCAGGCCGATGCCTCCCAGAAACTCGGAGCCACCGCCGATGACGGCGTAGACGTTTCCGGGGTGATATCCCAGCGCGGCGAACCCCTTGCCCGTGGCGGTGAGGCCGTCGCCACCGAATAGGCCGAAGAGCTTCTGGGAGCCGTGCCCTGCCATCAGCAGGCCGAACGTGATCCTGATAAGCAGCAGACCGCAGTCGCCGGCGGACACTGCCGACCGCGCCGGAACGTGGGTCGCAGGTTCGGGGGAGGCGCGCAGCCGCTCAGCGATGTAGTTCACCGGGAACTCTCCTCTGCCCCGATACCGCGGGGCGGTGCCGACGGACCACCACGGAAGCAGCAGGGCGGGTTGTCCAGTCACCATGACGCCTGAGGCATGCCATGCGTGGAAGACCGCGACGCTGCCGGGACACAGCCAGAACTGGAAGACAGCGGGATCATCGCCGCGTTCGCGCGTCATTCCGGTCAGGCCGGCGGTCGTTCTCGATATGAGTATGTGACATCGGCTTTTTCCATGATGACCCCTTTCCCTCTTCCGCGCCGACCCTGCGTTTGGGAGGGAGGAGGCATGCTTTGCCTACGGCGTGCTGTACTGCCGGCCGGGCCGGTGCCACTGTGCCGGACGCCAGGAGTGGCGCCGTCCCGGCAGGCTCTGCATCACGGGCGCTGCCGACAGAACACGCACCGTGGAGTCCGCATCGGCTTGCGCGGTCCTCCTGCGGGACGCCCACCGACAGTCCTGACCCGCATACGCCCGCAGGGCCGTTTGACCTCATGGAGTGACACATGTCGAGCAATAAATCGAACACCTGATCTAATGTGGTGATGGAGTCCATCACTTTCCCCCACGAACTGGTGCAAGCTCAGCGCGACTGGAACTCCACGTACCAAGCGCTCGCTGCGCCCTGCCTGCGCAACCGCACTGTGCTGCGCCGTCGACTGCTGCACCTGTCCGCCCGGATCCAGTGGCATCCCTTCTGGGCCTCCGATTCTGGCCGGAGCACCGCGGCCAGGGTGGAACTCCGTCGCCAGGCCCGTACGGACAGTCGAACAGCGGCGCGAGCGGGATGAACGGCACACCGACCCCCCTAGGCCAATCCAGATCCTGGCCGTGGTCCGGGGATCGTGCGGCTCGGACGGCGCCCCCTCGATCCCCCCGCACACCGGTAAACAAGGCGAAGTCGGTCCCGACTCGGCTTGTGCCGACTCGCGGTGCGCGAGCGCGGTCGTGGTGAGCACGAGGAACGCGCGGCGGTTGGGTGGAGCCACCGTTTCCTCCGTTTCCTCCGTGAAGGCAGCGCGACTACCGCTGCGGTCGCCGTCATGAGGTGCGTCGAACGTCGAACGCAGGCATCCACCGGGGCAGACTGGCGTGATCGGCCTCGCCCTGCTCGAAATGGTGGAAACTCTCCAAGGTCGCCTGATCATTACTGTTCCCGACGAGGTGACCGCCCGGGTCCGCACGGTCCGAGACTTGCAGGACGCGGTGAGCACTCCGGTGGCCGCCGCGCCCCTGGACATCTCGACCGGCAAGGACAACTCCTCATGACCGAACGCATCGTCAGTTCCCGCTCCCGCGGATTCCTCTTCCTCGACTCACACCCTGCCGGCTGCACCCGGCTCGTCCAGGACATGTGGCAGGCCGTCCCCGAACCGGCAGAGGAGGGTCGTCCGGACGCGGACGAGGCGCCCGTCGCGCTCGTGATCGGCTCGTCCGCCGGGTACGGGCTGGCCGCCACCATCGCAGGACTCGCCAGGGCCGGTATCCGGGGCGTCGGCGTGTCCTTCGAGAAGGCGCCCGGCCGCCGAACCGGAACGGCCGGCTGGTACCGGACTGCCGCAACGGCCGAGCTGGCCGCGAAGCACAGGCGGGACTTCGTGTTCCTCAACGGCGACGCCTTCTCCGACACCCTGAAGGACCAGGTCGCCGACCTCCTCGACGAGCAGTTCGGCGGGAAGCTCGACTACCTCGTCTACTCCGTCGCGGCCCCCCGCCGCACCGACCCCGACACCGGCGTCACGTACGCGTCCGTGCTCAAGCCGGTCGGTGAGGCGTACCGCACCAAGACCCTCGTCTTCGACGGCGACAGGGCACCCGAGGTCACGACAGTCGAGACCGGGCCGGCGGAGGGCGACGACATTGAGCAGACCGTCGCTGTCATGGGTGGCACGGACTGGGCCCGTTGGATCGACCACCTCGCCGGGCGCGACCTGTTGGCACAGGGGTTCGCCACTGTCGCCCTGTCCTACATCGGGTCGCCGCTGACCGCCTCGATCTACCGACAGGGCACCATTGGTGCGGCCAAGGCCCACCTGGAACAGACCGCCCGGGACCTGAACGACCGGCTCGTCAAGGACGTCGACGGCCGAGCCCTGACCTCAGTCAACGGGGCTGCCGTTACGCAGTCGAGCACGGCGATTCCCGGCATCGCGCTCTATGTCGGGCTGCTGCGCGGCGTCCTCGAAGACGCCATGGTCCCGCCGATTGCCCAGCTCACCCAGCTCTGGGACCAGCTCACCGGCACCGCGTCCCTCGACGTCGACGACGAGGACCGCATCCGCCTCGACACCTGGGAGCTGACCCCCGCCGTCCAGGAGGCCGTCGCCGAGCGCTGGAAGACCGCCACCACCGAGAACATCCCGGCCCTCGCCGCCCTCGACTGGTTCGCCGTCCAGGTGCAGCAGCTCTACGGCTTCGCCGTTCCCGGCATCGACTACGCCGCTCCTGTCGAGACCGACGTCCCTTGGCCCCAGCCCACCACCTGACACCCAGGGAGTAACGCCATGCACCCGCGATGGTGAGTCGTTTGCGGCGGGAGCGGGGGAGCGGCCCACGGAGGTTGAAGGAGACCAGTTCATCGCCCGTGCGGGGCGACCTGGCGCTGGTCGGGACGCAGAAATGAGCGCTCTCCAAGTCACCTGCGTACGACCATGGTTGGGCGTCTCGGCTGTCCCGCCCGCAGCGCCGGAGAGTTGCCCCTGCTCCTGCCCGGTGCCGATACTGGGCGGCCGAGGAGATCACACTGGTTGCGTCATCAGACTGCGCCAGGCTGCCGAAGCTGGACGGAACCGGTGGGCAGCGATGGGGGCCTGCGAAACTGCACCCCGACGAGCGATGCAGCAGACGGCATCCTGGTGGTCTAACCGTCCTGCCGCAACGACACCTGGAAGATCCCCGGCGGCGGGCTGGGCGCGGGAGAGGAGCCGCTGCACACAGCCCGGCGCGAGGTCAAGGACGAGCTGGGCATCGACCTCGCGCCGGACCGACTGCTGGTCGTCGTCTGAGTACCGGAGCAGGCCGATGACCGCCCGCCGCTGGTCAACCACCTCTTCGACGGTGGTCTGATGTCCCAGGACGAGGACGAGAACCGACTCCACCTGGGGCGGGACGAGCTCGCCGAATGGAGGCCGGCGACCCTCGCCGAGTGGGACACCCTGCTCGCCCCGCACATGGCCCGCCGCCTGCACGCCTGCTCCCGCGCCCTGGCCGAGGGCAGCACCGTCTACCTGAAGCACGGCTTCGACCCCACCCGTCCCGAGAACTGACACCGTCGCCCCCCTTCCGGTCGGTGCGGGCGCTGACCGGAAGGAACTCGCTGACCGTGTACTGCTGTGGGAGACGTTTCGCTCCTCCCACCGGCAGGGGCGAGGTACTTGCACGCTGTGGGCCCACTCGGCGACCGGTCCGCCGCCTCCGTACGAACGCGTGGGAATGACGATGCGGCGCAGCTCCAGGGTCTAGGGAACGGCCCCCAACGCGAGATAGCGGGCATGCCCTCGAGATGGTGGTTGCTCCGGTGGAACCCGAAGTGTCAGATCTTGGATTCTGGCTGGAGTTCTCCGGAAAACGGCTGTGATGATGAGGCCCGGCTTGGAGGTGACCGACGCATCGAAGGCAAGTCGTACCAGGGCGTCAGCTCCCACGTCCGGGTGCCGTCCGAGGGCGTCGGCTCAAGCGATGGAAGCGGCGGCGGCAACAGCACGCATGCCGAAATCAACTGTTCCGACGTCCAGCCCATCGCCGTCATGAAGGCCTGCTGACTGCTGCGATACCTCCGGTGCAGCATCCATCGGATCACCGGCATGGTGAAGACCATCGTTGTCCCTCCCCGCACCTCACCCTGATGTGGGAAGGACTCACCCTCGGCCCTTGGGGGGAGCTGGCAGGTGTGTCGAAACGCTCGCCTGACTGCACTAACCCGGCGCGCGCAGCGAACCTCCTATGGCAAAGCTATTGGCCATACGCGCTCCCGCCGTCCCCTCGGCGAAAGACTAAAGAAGGTTTTCCCTGTGCGTTTGTACCGGATAGCACTCTGGGTCACGATTCCTATGGCAGTTCCTCTCATGGCGGCACCGGTCGGGGTGACGACGGCCGGTGCCGTCGGAAGGACGATGCCGGGAGGCCCTCTTTCGGTGTGGCGGGCCGAAGCAGTCCCGGAGCCGGCTATCGAATCCGGGCGGCCGTTCCCAGCCCTCGGAGCGACTGCAGTGGCATTTCCCCATTCCGCGCCTCGGCCCGCCATCGTGTCGCGGACCCAATGGCGGGCCGACGAGACCCAGCGCGACCCCCATGCCCACTACGCGGAAGGGGTGGCGGCGGTTTTCATCCATCACACCGACACCCCCAACGACTACGCCTGCGCGGACGTCCCGCGTACCCTGCGCAATCTGTATACGGGCCAGACCCGTGACCAGCGATGGGGAGACCTCGGCTACAACTTCCTCGTCGACAAATGCGGCACCATTTACGAAGGCCGTGCCGGCGGTGCCGACCGCCCCGTCATCGGCTCCCACACCATCGGGTTCAACCAGGGCACTGCGGGGATCGCGGCGATTGGCACCTTCGGAAGAGGGACGCCAGTGCCCGCAGCCATGGAACATGCGATCGCGGCCCTCGCCGCCTGGAAACTCAGCTTGCGCGGCATTGACCCCACCAGCAAGGTGCGGCTCACGTCCACGAATGACAAGAGCCGCTACACGAAAGGCACTTCGGCCGAATTCGATGCCATTTCCGGCCACCGCGACGGCTATGCCACGGACTGCCCGGGGGAGGCGCTTTTCGCTCGACTCCCTGCGATCCGTGCCATGGCTGCCGGCCTCCAGGGCAGGCCTCCACGAGCATCCTCTGGCGCCGAACTCCCCACGGCCTTGCAGAGCCTCCACCGCGGCAGCCAGTGACGGTTCATCAGAACCCGGTACACATGAAATGTGCAGACCGCAGGCTTCGTAGGCACCTAACGGCAGACTGTCCGGTGCGGTCATCGTGCTGTTCTCCTTCAAGAGCTTGGTCGTTCTCGAAGGATCAGCCGGTGGCCGTCTTACGTTCGGGCTTCTCACTCAACTACGGGATCAAACCACCGATTTAAGTGGAAACCTGTACACCACTTCCCTGGACGTAACCGCGGGAGGTGGCCGAGCGGGTGGCGAGTGCGGTGCCTGTCAATTCCGGTGAGACACGTCAGGCTGCGGGTTCTTCCTGATGCTCCTCCTTGGCGGGTTGGTTGATCCAGGCCGCCTTCGGGAGGCGGGGTGGCGTCGGTCTTCGGCGGAACCGGTGCGGGTTGGTGGCGTAGGCGTCGGCCAGGACGTCGGCCCGCCGGGCTCGGATCATCACTGCGGTGCCGTCGTGGACGGATGCGGGGGTGTGCAGTCCGATGCCGGAGTGCCGGTGGACGTTGTTGTAGTAGGTGAAAAACCGCTGGCAGAAGGCGCGGGCGTCGGCCAGTGAGCCGAACCGGTCGGGGAAGGCGGGGCAGTACTTCAAGGTCTTGAAGTTTGCTTCCGAGTACGGATTGTCGTTGGACACGCGTGGCCGCGAGTGCGAGCGGACGATGTTCAGGTCAACGAGCAGCTGGGCGACTGGCTTGGAGGTCATCGAGGTACCCCGGTCGGCGTGGACCACGTCCGGGACGACGCCGCCGTTGGCGCGGAAGGCGTCTTCGATGAACTCCTTGGCCAGTGCGGCGGATTCGCGCGGCACCACGAGCCAGTGGACCGCTTTGCGGGAGTAGATGTCGAGCATCACGAACAGGTCGTAGTACATCCCGCGGTCCGGGCCCTTGAGCTTGGTGGCATCCCAGGTCCACACCTGGCTCGGGCCGTTGGCCACCAGCTCGGGCCTGGCCCGGGGCGGGTGGGTGGCCTGCGCGCGGCGCTCGCGGACCTCACCGTGCTCGCGCAGCAGCCGGTACATCGTGGAGATCGAGCACAGGTAGGTTCCCTCGTCCAGCAGGGTGGCCCAGATCTGCGCCGGCGACTTGTCCACGAACCGCTGCGAGCGCAGCACACTCAGCACCCGTGCCTGTTCCAGCTCGGACAGGGCCGCCGGGTGCGCTGCCGGCGCCCGGCGCGGCCCGGCCACGCGGGGCTTGGGGTGGCGCTGCCGGTAGACGGTGGCCCGCGAGCGGCCGGTCAGCTCGCAGGCCGGCTTGATCCCGACGACCGGCTCCAGGGCGGCGAACGCCTCGGTGATCACTTCGTCCGCTTGGGCTCGGAGTCCTCGCTCCCGGAGAGCAGTTCCAAGAGCTCGTGTGCTTTTCCCAGGATGGCCAGCGCCCTCTGGGACTTGGCCAGCTCGGCGGCCAGCTTCTCGTTCTCTGCCCGCAGCCGCTCGGCCTCCTTCTCGGCTGCGCTCTTGCCCGTCGGTCCGGACGGCTTGGCGGTCAGCGCATCCAGCGCGCCGGCGTCCCGGGCGGTCCGCCAGTCGATGATGTGCGAGTGGTACAGCCCCTCCCGGCGCAGCAGCGCGCCCTTCGCGCCCGGTTCGGTCAGCCGCTCGTACTCCTCCACGATCCGAAGCTTGTACTCCGGGGTGAAGGACCGCCGCTTCGGCCCGCCCGCGCGAGGACCGCGCTTCTTCTTGCCCACGACCTCATCATCGGCCACACCGGCCTCAAGGTCGGCACTGCTCAGCGTCACGTTCGAAAGATCCTGTTCTCGCCCTGCTAACAACAGAAGACTCGATTGTCCTCATGTCTCACGAGAGTCTGACAGGGAGGGGTGGCGCGACCGTGTCAAGTGATGGGTGGGCCCCCGCGCCAGCGGCTTCTACAGGGCACATGGCACTGACTGCGGCGCTATCTCGGCTCCGCTGCCGCCTTTTGCACAGTGGTCGAGGCTGAGCGCACGGACGAGGACTTTGGTGTTGATCGCGATGGTCGAGCGACCGGAGACTGCAGCGAGGTGGGGTGCCTTCACTCGCTTCACAGTGGCGAGTGGCGACGTGCAAGGGAGCATGTACGCGGTCTGCGTGTCCGCCCCCGTACTCGTCGAATGCGACAGCGGCCATGCCTGCCTTGGCTCGGCCGCGAAGCCTCGGCAGCACCCAGGCGTGCGGATCCGCTTCCTTGAGGTGGTACAGCGACGGTTGATGTGTTGCCACGTCAGCACTGTGTCGGAGCGTCCTGATCTTCGAAGGCCGAGTCCCCCGCCGCAGGACGGGGGCTCGCTTTCTCAGGTCACTCGTCGTCGGTGATGAGCGGGTCTTTCAGGCCGGACTTCCCAGGAATGTTCTTCCGGGTGTCGTCCAATGCTTCCTTGGCCCGGCCCTTGGCTTGGTCGGCTTTTCCTTCGGCTACCTTGGCGCGGTCGCCGGTCATCTTGCCCATTGTTTCCTTGGCTTTGCCCTTGATCTTGTCCTTGCCGCTACCGCCAGTCACTGCGTGCTCCTCGCGTGGATGTGCCTTTGCTCTGTCAAGCTAGGTCACGGCTGAACGAGTCGCACGGCGGTGGGGGACCGGCGTCCGCGGTTACGCACGAGTGCCCCGCGCTTTTCTTAACGGCTCCTGGCCCGGACTCGACCGCCCATGGATGCAGCAATGGCTCCAGCCCGGAAGCTGAGGCCGTTCGCGGCTCTCGGCTACGACCAGGTCGCCGCACCCCGTCTCGCCACTGCATCTCGAGCCGATCCGTCCCTGGCGACCACTCACGGTGACGACGAACGCCGCTCAAGGTGTGACCACGAAACGCGCGGCGCGGGCCGGGGCTGCCGCACTCGGCCAGGCGGAAGGCAGTGATGCGCTGCCTGCTGCCGTCCGTTTCCGTGCGCCCGAAGCGCCTGATCCAAGGCTGTCCGGTAACCCCTGGTGGGTCAGCGCGCGGCGTCGGACGCGGTGCATCGCAAGTCGCAGTGGCGTCCTCATCCTGGGCGTATTCGGGCGTTCGACAGCGCGGCGAGGTGCCGTACCTGTCGTCGTGCGCCCGCCGGGGATCACGGAACCTCAGTCCGGGGGCCACCGGTGCGCTGGGCTGCCTTGCCACTCCACCCACCGAGGATCGTCAAGCACTTCTTCCGGGTCGGACAGGCCGGCGCCCTCAAGGAACGCGACCAGATCGCGATCGGAGTGGGCCAGCCCGAGGACCTCTTCCCTACCGGTTCGATGCACACTTACTATCCGCCCGCCCGTGGGGGACGGCGTATGCACGGTGATCAACGCCGCGGTCATGCAACCAGAATGCCGCTGTTCTCCCCGCGCCGCAGGTCGGCATGGTCGAAGTACCACGCGTGCTCCTTGATCAAGTCGATCAAGAGACGCTGCACGCGGGTGCTGATCGGGGCTTTTCGGCGGTTGAGCTTCCACCCACGGCCACCGCGCGCGTGCGGTCCGCTCCACCGCATCCTCGGCGGAAGGACCCGTCGGCCCTGCTGAAAAGAGTGGGCGATCAGGACGCCGAACCCGTCGAAGAGCACCAGGCGCGCATGAATGGGCAGAGGGCGGCATGTGCTCGTGGCATTCGTCGACCGTGCGGGCCGCCTTGCGCGGTGCAGGCGGGGCGGTATGTGGCGCCGACCGAAGGGGTCGACACCCACGAGGCGAGGCGGCGCATGGACGATGTGGTGTACACGTTCTGCTGTGCCGCGGGCGCACGGGACATCGATGGTGCACTGGCGGTGTGCCGGTTGCCGGGGGCCCACCCTCGGGACGACTCCTTGCGCCCAGCTTCGTGAACCTGCCGCCGGGCACCATCACAGGCATCCCGAGATTGCGTACACCATCGGGGCGGTGCACCCGGTCAGCGGTGGGTGTTTGCCGGGACTGCGAGCCAATGCGGAGGAGCACGGCCATGAGCGATCATTCGCTTCTCGGGCCGACGACGAAGAGCGGGACGCGGAGAAGACGAGCCCGGGGTTCGCGCGGCGCGCCGCCTGCACCGATGCGGTGCATGGCGTGCAGCGTGAGCCTCCTCGCAGGCATAGGGAGCTTGGGAGGAGGACGGGCAGAACCGGCAGTCGGGGGCGTAACGCCACGGCTGAGGATCCGTCCCTTCCGACAGACGAATCTCCACCGGCTCCGTCAGCCATCGGGCTCCAGGGTTTGTCGAGACATTCACGGCTGAAGGCAACCGGAGATCGACGAACAGACCACCCTGTCCGGCCGCTCAGCGGCTCCGCACGGCCTCCGACTGTGTACGGGGCCGCGGCGTGTGAAACGTCGGCAGGTGACGTGAAAACCATGGTGGAGGCTTGCCGCTGAATGTCCTTCACAACGCCGGTCATGGTCCTTTCACACAGGGAGCGTCCTTTATGCTGCACGCTCCTGAGCGTGGGGGAGTCCCTGGAACTGGTTGGACTCCCTCCAGCTGGGCTACCGGATGTCCGCGACCCGGGCTCCGTCGACGTCGGCCCCGAAGCCGATCTGCATGCTGACCGGCGTTCCCCCGACAGCGGCAGGCCGTCAGGCGGAATGGACGGGCGTCGGAAGGGCGCAGGACTCATAGCTGAGGCGATGTGGGGCCGTGGCACAGGACGGAATGGGAGAGCGCGTGACGACACCGCGGATCGACTACCAGGCGCTGTTCGCCGCCACGCCCAGCCCTTATCTGGTGCTCGGTCCCGACCTGGTGATCATTGACGTCAACCGGGCGTATCTGACAGCGACCGGCCGCACTCGCGAGGAACTGGTCGGGGAGTACCTCTTCGACGCCTTCCCTGACAACCCTGCAGATCCGAACGCCGACGGGGTGCGGAATCTGAACGCATCCCTGCGCTCCCGGGAGTCGGACACGATGGTTCCCGCTATGACGATCGCGTATGAGTGGCGAGGTGACTTCGAGAACTCAGACCTCAATGAGTTGCATGCCGAAGGGTTCGATCACCCGGCCGGGCAGACTGATTGGCACGCAAGACTGCAACGTCACAGCCTTGGTTGGGTCTGCGCATGGGAGGACGACCGCTTGATCGGCTTCGTCAATGTTGTCTGGGACGGCGGTGTTCATGCCTTCGTCCTGGACACGGTCGTGGCTCAGCGCAGCCGCTCGCAGGGGATTGGCGCTGCGCTGGTTGCAACGGCCGCTGAAGGAGCTCGTGCCGCCAAATGCGAGTGGCTGCATGTTGACTTCGAAGAACACTTGCGATCGTTCTACTTCGATGTCTGCGGTTTCAAGGGGACAGCAGCAGGGCTGATCGCCCTCTGATTCTTGCGTCTCCCGGCCCATGCCGGTGCGTAACCTACAGGTCCCGGCACCCTCAGGGCCCCTCGTCCTGCGGTTCGATCGGCAGACATACCTGAAAGCGAGTGTCGCCCGGCTGCGAGGAGACCCGGATGTCCCCATGATGCTTGTTGACCACGATGCGGTAGGAGATGTCCAGCCCCAGTCCAGTGCCCTCACCGACCGGTTTGGTGGTGAAGAACGGTTCGAAGATCCGGGGCCTGATGTCCGACGGAATCCCTGCGCCGGTGTCGGCCACCTCCACGAGCAGGTTGGCGTCCTCCCGCCACGTCCGAATCGTCAGTGTGCCCCCTGTAGGCATGGCGTCAACGGCGTTGATGACCAGGTTGGTCCATACCTGGTTGAGCTCGGCTCCGAAGGCCGAAATCGGCGGTAGCTCATGGTCGTAGTCCTTGACCACCAGAACGTTGGACGGGATCTTCGCCCGAAGCATGGTCAGCGTGGCATCGAGCAACGTGTGCACATCCACGGTCTGTTGCGGCGCCCGGTCCAACTGCGCGTACTGCTTTGCCGCGCCGACCAGGCCCGAGATGCGGGTCACGGCGTCATCGATCTCGCCCATCAGAAGTTCCGCATCGATGGTGTACGCCAGCCACCGCACCGTGGAGCCCAGATTGTCCTCGCCGATGGTGTCGGCAACCGAGGTCAGCCACGGCACGCCGATGTCCGCGGCGACCAGAGTCGGTGCCAGATCCCACGCCTCCGTGACCCCATGCTCCTCGAGCCAGTCGCCGACGGCGTCCTCCGCATCCGCAGCAGCCAGCGCGGGCAGACCGGAAGCCGCAGCTGCTTGTTGAACCGCATCGTCCTGCAGCTCCACGAGACGATGCAGCTCGGTTCCGTCCAGCCGGCCGTCAGCGATCATGGCGAGCTTGTGGCGCATACCGGCCACTCGCTCCCGCAGAGCCGCGGTGGCCCGTACAGCGGCCGCCGCAGGATTGTTCAGCTCATGCGTAAGACCTGCCGACAGCGACGCCAGGGCCAGCAGCCGCTCGCGCTCATTGACGATGGCATTGGCCGCACGCGTACCGAAGAACAAGCCCTCCAGCAGGTGGAGTGCCATCGGGAACCACGTGCGGACCGCGTACGCGAAATCGGCGGCGGGCAACACGAAGAACTCGGTGTCAGTGACCGCCCGCAGGGTGTGGGGGTACCGCTGCTCGATGCGGTCCCCGATGTACGAGCGAGTCGCCCCGCTGTACACACCGCGCTGATCGGTGCGGGTGACCTCCACATCGTCACCGTGGAGTACCCGGCTGAGCGCAATCACCCCGCCGAGCAGCACGAAGAAGCACGTGGCCGACTCGCCCTCCTTGTACACGACGCTTCCGGCAGGCCGTCGCTCTGCGCGGCCGCGTTCTGCCAGCCAGCCGAGCTGCTCCTCGCTGAGCTCCTCGAACAGGAACAGGGTCCGCAACTGCTCAGGTGACAGATGTGCTGACGTGGTCACTGCGCCTCCAGATAGCGGTGCACCAGCGCTACGGCCATGGCTCCCTCGCCGACGGCCGACGCGACACGTTTGACCGAGGAGGAACGTACATCTCCCGCAGCGAAGACGCCGGGCACGCTCGACTCCAGGTGGTACGGATCTCTCGGCAACCGCCACCCGGGTGGACGCTTTCCTTCTGTCACCAAGTCGGGGCCGGTCACCACGAATCCGCGCTCATCGCGGGTGACCACCCCCGACAACCACTCCGTATGCGGCTCGGCCCCGATGAAGATGAACAGCCACGACGCGTCAATGGTGCGCACGGCACCGGACCGGCTCTCGCGGAGGGTCAGCTGCTGCAGGTGCCCTTCGCCCGCACCGCCGAGCACCTCGGTCCACGGGTGGATCTCGATGTTGGCGATGCCGTTGATCTGGTCGACCAGATAGCTGGACATCGAACGAGTCAGATCACCCTGGCGGATGAGGACGTGAACACGCCGTGCGTAGCGTGAGAAATACACCGCTGCCTGACCCGCGGAGTTGGCACCGCCGACGATGTATACATCCTCCCCGGAGCAGCTGGGTGCCTCGGTGACGGCAGACCCGTAGAAGACGCCCGCCCCCGTGAATTCCTGCAGGCCGGAGGCGGCCAGGCGCCGATAGGACACCCCGGTGGCCAGGACGATGGTGTGCGCGGCAATGGAGTTCTCCGGCCCCAGATGCAGTACCCGGCCGGATCCTGCCACCTCCAGTGCGACAGCCCGCTGCGCGCTGAGAATCTCCGCCCCGAATTTCAGCGCCTGGCGGCGCGCTCGCTCGGTCAGCTGGGAACCGGAGACGCCGTCGGGAAAGCCGAGGTAGTTCTCGATACGGCTGCTCTGCCCGGCCTGCCCGCCGGTCGCCTGCTGTTCCACCAGGACCGTACGCAGTCCCTCCGAGGCCCCGTAGACGGCAGCTCCCAGACCGGCAGGCCCCCCACCGACCACCACCAGGTCGTAGAAATCCGAGGCCGGGACGGTGCTGAGTCCGACGTGCGTGGCGAGCTCTCGCTCGGTGGGAGAGACCAGAGGTTTTCCGTCCGCGGTGATGACCAGCGGTACGTCGGCCGCGGACAGCCCTGCGGCTGCCAGTAGGCGCTCCCCCTCCGGCTCGTCGGACAGCAGCCAGCGATAGGGCACGAGGTTACGGGTGAGGAAGTCGCGGACGGCGAAGGAGGGTGCGGACCAACGGTGCCCGACCACGCGCGTCTCCGTGTCTCCCGGATCCGGTGTGGCGTGCCAGAGGTCCAGCAGTGTGTCGATCACTGGATAGAGGTGCTGTTCCGGCGGGCTCCAGGGCTTGAGGAGGTAGTGGTCGAGGTCCACGACGTTGATGGCGTCGATGGCCGCTTCCGTGTCCGAGTAGGCGGTCAGCAGCACGCGACGGGCGAGCGGAAAGAGATCCATGGCTTCCTCAAGGAACTCGATGCCGTTCATCTGGGGCATGCGGTAGTCGGCGAGCATGAGCGCGAGCTGATCGCCACGGAGCTTGAGCTCACGCAGTGCTTCGAGGGCATCGCGGCCGGAGAGCGCGCGCACGATGCGGTAGCGATCGCCGTACTGTCGCCGGATGTCGCGGGCGACCGCCCGGGAGACTGCCGGGTCGTCGTCGACAGTCAGGATCGTCGGGTTCGCCATGGCTCCATCATTCCCGCAAAGACCGGGAAATGACGGCCGTCCGTCGGTGTGGTGTCCGTGGCATCCGTGGCCCGCGGAGGGCCGTCGCGGCGCCTGGCAGGCCGGGATCGGCGGCAGCGGTTCGCGCAGGGCCCACTCGGCGGCGGTGGTGTCGGAGTGGCAGGGGCTGCGGTGACAGCGGGGAACGGGGAACGTCGGGCACGGCGGACTCGGCGAGGACCGCGGTCCTCGGGAGTTGCGCCGGCACGAGCGGGGGTCTCGATGCCGTCTGGACTTCAGCTGCGTGTGTGGTGGCGCAGCCGGGCGGCTTTCGTGGTCAGGTAGCGCTGTTCCGGGGTGCTGGTGGTACGCGCCGCTGCGGCGCGGTAGTGGACGAGTGCGGCAGCGGGGCCGTCGACCATCGCAAGTGCGACTGCCCGGTTGAGGATGACCACGGGACTGCCCGCTACGTGTTCGAGGAGTCCGTACAGGCCGAGGATGCGCCGTCCTGACTTCCAGGCGTGTCAGGATTCCCGCAGGAGTGGAGCCGGGATGTCGGATCCGTGCATCGGCTGTGCGGTCCAGATGCACTTGCCAGTCGCGGTGTAGCGAGTGCCCCACCGCTGGGAGAGCGCGGCGACAAGCTGCAGTCCCCGGCCGCCTTCGTCCGTCTCGGACGCGTGGCGGACCCTGGGCATGGTCAGACTGCCGTCGGAGACCTCGCAGACCAGCTCGGCGCCGCGTAGCAGCCGCAGTTGCAGCGGGCCCCTTCCGTGTCGTACGACGTTTCCGACCAGCTCGCTGGCGAGCAGTTCCGTGGTCGTCGCCATGTCGTCCAGCCCCCACGTGGACAGCTGCTCCCGGACGTGCCTGCGGGCCAGGCCCGCTGCCCGGGGGTCCTCCGGGAGTGGCCAGGAGGCCATCTGGTCGGAGCTGAGCGCGTGCACACGGGCGACCAGGAGGGCTGCGTCGTCGCTGGTGTGCTGTCCGGCGGGGAGCAGGCCGGCGATGAGGGTTTCGCAGAGCCGGTCCAGGTCTTCGCTGTCCCTGGTGCGCAGGAGGTTCGCCAGCTCGGTCATGCCCTGATCGATCTCGCGCTCGGACGATTCGACCAGGCCGTCTGTGTACAGCACGAGGAGGCTTCCCGGGGGCATCGTCAGCTCCACCGTCTCGAACGGGGGCTCTGCCGCGCCCAGGGGCGGATCCGGGACTGGATGCGGGTAGTGCACGGTGCCGTCGGGGTGGAGCACTGCCGGTGGTGGGTGGCCGGCGCGGGTGAGGGAGCACGTTCCGGTGGTGGAGTCGTACAGGGCATACAGGCAGGTGGCGTACGAGTTCTTCCCGAGGCCGCTGACGATGTCGTTGAGGTGGCTCATGATCTCGTCGGGTGGCAGTTCGAAACCGGCCAGGGTGTGGACGGCCGTGCGCAGCCGTCCCATCGTGACGGCCTCGGAGAGGCCGTGGCCCACCACGTCGCCGACGACGAGCGCGACCCGTCCGGCGGGGAGTGGGATGACGTCGTACCAGTCGCCGCCGACGTCCATGCCCTGTCCGGCGGGCAGGTAGCGGGCGGCGGTGGTGCACGCCGGCAGGTCGGGCAGCCTCTGGGGGAGCAGAGCGCGCTGCAGCTCCTGGGACCGGGTGTGCTCGGCGTCGTACAGCCGCGCGCGTTCCAGGGCCTGCGCGACGAGGGCGCTGATGGCGGTCAGCAAGGTGCGCTCTTCGTCTGCCAGTCGGCGCGGCTGGTCGAACGCGATCACGCAGACACCGAAGGTGTGCCCGGAGGCGGTCAGCGGCAGAAACGCCCAGGCCTGCTTGTCGATGTCGTGCGGGTTGTGGGCCAAATCGGGATATCGCGCCGCGTACTCCTGGGCCGAGGAGACGAACAGCGGCCTCTGAGTGGAGATCGCGTCCCAGACGGGGTCTGTGGCGATGCGCGAACGGCCGTCGACGCGTTCGAGGAAGGTGCGGGGGTAGCCGACGGCTCCTACGTTGTGGACCCGGTCGCCCTCGATGGCGTGCACGAGCAGCCCGGTGGCGCGGAACGGCGGCAGCGCCCGCTGGGCTACCGCGTCGACCACGTCCCGTGAGGTCGTCGCCTTGGCGAGTGCCGCGGTCAGCTCCGTGATCCGAGAGGCACGCTCGGTGGCGGCCGTCTCCTGCCGCAGGAAGTTGCCGCTCGGCTCCTCCCGGGCGGGGCGAGCGGGTGGCGGGGCCTGGATCATCCGCTCCTTTGCCCAGGTGGCCACCGCTGTGAGGAATTCCCACTGTTTCCTCGTGGGCTCTCCTGACGCACCTGTCACGACGGTGAGGGCGCCGACGGGGCGCTCCCTGCCGAACACCGGTACGGCCGCCAGGCCCGTCCCGGGCCAGCCGTCGGTCGACGTGGGCGGGGTGGTGCCCGAGAGGTCGTGGAGCGTCCATACACCGGTACCTTGGCGCACCGCGCGGGCCGGAGCCGCGGTGTCCTCCTGGTCGATGATCTCCCACGGCCGGACGAGGCCCGGAGGTAGTCCGGCCACTGACACCAGACGTAGTGCCGACATCGGACCACACAGGTGAACCGTCCCGCCCAGGCCGTCCAGCTCGGCGACGGCGTGCTGAAGGGCGAGCCGCAGCACCTCGCCTTCTGTGACGCCCCTTTCCACACTGTTAAGCAGGGCCAACCGATCATTCATTGCTTAACTGTATATTTCAGTCACTAGGTAGGCCTGAAGTCGAGGCCGTCAAGCCCACCCGGCGCCGCAAGGCAACGGCGAAGGATGAGGCCGAACGCGCGTCACCCTCTCCCCGTCCGGCCCGAGCCATCTGATGCCGGGCCGGCCCGCTTCCTGAGGAGGCCCGCCGTCGGCCCAGGCCTCGGCGTGGCTGCTCGCCCAGCTCGGCGCCACCCCGCCGACAGGCGACCTCGCCGCCCCCCTACGGGCTGTACTCGGCGAAGGCTGTGGCCGGCGCAGTGCTGACGGAACGCGGCGCCCGCCTGGTTGCCGACCCGCTGCGCACCACCGTGCCGGGTGCCGTCTCACTCGACCGCTCCACGAACCTTGCCGGCCTGGAACGCCAGAGGACCGCGTGCGACGGCGGTGAACCGCTCTACCGTGCACTGGGCTTCGTCTGTCCCTGCTCCATGTCCTGCCGTTCGTCGGCGCGGGATACAGCACCGCCCAGCCCGGCGGGGAGGCGGCCTGGAGCGACCACGGCGGGTCCGGGCGCTGCGCCTCCGTCCTGCTGGAGGCTGTTGCTGCGGCCGTTCGACACTCCGCGCGGGCGGCCGGGGCACTAGGCTCGTCGGACGGACCCAACGCTGCTCGGACAGGCATGGGACAACCCCGAATGGTGGCCTGCCCGTTGAAGCGCAGCGCCTTCCGGATGCGCTCTGTTCGGATCCTTGGTCGCCGGTAGCCCTCATGAGAAACCCTGGGGGAAGAACCCGCGAAGGCCGTCGCCCGGAGAGCCGTCTCGGAGTCACCGAATGCCGCAGCGGAGGATGCGACGCTTGTTGCCACACGTCCGGCACGCTTTCGGCGGTCCACATGAAGCCGCTGCTCTGCCAGGAGTTGACCATTCGTCATGGGGTCGTGACGCCCTGCGGTGTATATCCGCCTCACCCGCTTCTTGGCCCGACTGTCGACCAGCGAGGAACCCACGGCGCCTCGACCGGTCCCAGGCGTCTCCCCGCAAAGCGCCACGGGAGTGGTCCGGTGTTCGGTCTTACGCCCGGTTCCGCACCTGTTCAGCTCCTGGCGCATGCACCGGCACCGCCCCCAGCACCAGTACCGCGAGGTCGTCTTCGACCGGCCCCGTGTCGAAGTCGTGCACCGCCTGCCGCACGCGTTCCGCGACGGCTGTGGCGCCCAGCCCCACGCACTGCCGCAGCACCTCGGAGAGTCCGTCGTCATCGTCCAACTGCCGGCTTCCGCTGCGGCGTTCGGTCACGCCATCGGTCACGCAGAGCAGAGTCTCACTCGGTGCGAGGTCGAAGGAGTTGGCGTGGAACTTCGCCCCCTCGTCGATCCCGAGCAGCATCTGCGGGTCCGACATCGGCGCCACCGAACCGTCGGTGGACAGTCGCAGAGGCAGCGGGTGCCCGGCGCAGGCGATCTTGCAGTGCGCGCCGCCTGCCACGGGGTCGGGCTCCAGCTCCCCGTAGAGCAGGCTCAGGAACTGGGGCCGGGCCTGCTCGCCGCCCAGCGCCGCGGCCTCGGCGCTCTCCTCCGCCATCGCGCAGTTCAGCCTGTCGAGTACCGACTCGACGCCGTGGCCCTCGCGTGCCAGCATCCGTACCAGGTGCCGTGCCAGGCCGGTGACGGACATCGCCTCCGGGTCGTGGCCGCACACGTCGCCGAGCAGGAAGCCCCAGCGGTGGCCTCCCAGCGGGAACAGGTCGTAGAAGTCGCCGCCGACGGTCTGGCCGTGACCGCGAGGCTCGTAAACGATCGCCGTGTCCATGCCTGGGATGCTGGCGAGGGAAGCGGGCAGTTGCCTGCGCTGGAGCGCTCGGCTGATCGTCGTCTGCTCGGTGTACTGGCGGGCCGTGGCCACCGCCTGGGCGACACGCCGTGCCAAGTCTTCCGCGAGCCGGACGACTCCGTCGGTCATCTGCAGCAGTCCCGCCCGGCCGAGCAGCAGCACGCCATGGCAGTGACCGCCCGTGACGAGGGGGAAGGCGATTGCGGAGCCGCCCGTGTTGGCGCTCTCCGGCCAGGGCCAGGGGATACCCGTCGTGGCGAGCCTGACGGGCGGCGGGTCCTTCTCCAGCACGCGGCGTAGCGCGTCGATGCACCGTTCGTCCGCATGCCAGACGCGGGAGAGCCGCAGACCGCCGTTCTCGGTGCTGAGCCACACGCCGCACCAGTCGGCGACCCTGGGCACGATCAGCTGCCCGGCGAGGGCGGCGACCATGTCCTGGTCGAGCTGGCCGGCGAGGAGCTCGCTTGCCTCGGCAAGGAACGAAGGTCCTCCGCGGTCGACCCACTCGGCGGTGTCGTCGCGACGGCCGTGCGGCGGGGCGGTCGCGAGGCTGTCCGTGGTGCGCGGTTCACCCTCGGTGGCGCCGCTGTCAGGACTGTCGACCGGCTCGGGTTCCTCGGCCGTGGCCTCCAACCGGAACCACACTGTCTTTTCAGTGCGCCGGTACGTCACGCCCCACGACTCTGCCCGCGCGCGGACGAGCTGGAGGCCACGGCCGTACCACGCGCGCAGGGCGTCCTTGCTGCCGGGCACGGTGCGGGAAGGGTGGCGGTCCGCCACCTCGATGACGACGTCGACAGGTCCGTCCGCGTCGAGGGGGCCGTTCACGTTGAGGACGGACGCGGTGCGTGAGCCGTGCCCTGCCTCGAGACGGCAGACGACCTCGATCGTGGTACCGGCGTGCATGACGGCGTTGGTGACCAGTTCGCTGACCAGGAGCATGGCGTCGTCGACGAGCCGGTCGGTGATCTTCGGTGAGTCAGGAACCGCAGGATCGGTCCATTCGCCGAGCGCCGCGCGCACAAAGGTGCGCGCGGCGGATGCCGTGCAGTCGTCGGCAGGCAGAGTCGTCCGCGAGACGAACTCGCGGTGGGAGGACAACGGCGCTCCGGGCGACTCCTTGGAGTTTCCGACGATTGACCGAATCATGTAACGTATTTTACGACAAAGCGCCCATATGACCCGAGCCTGAGCGTGAGCTGCCATGGCACTCGACCCGCCCTCCGATGGCGTTTCCCCCGCCCCTCATACCCCGGAATCCTCCGATTCCCCGGAACGCGTGGCCCGGCCGGACTCCACCCCGGACGGGCAGTGGGTGCGCACGGCTGAACTGCGTCCACTTCTCGCAGCGTTGAATTCGTTGTGCGATGGCGACTTCACCGTACGTGTGCAGGGTGCAGACGAAGGTGTCCTGGCCGAGATGGCAGGGGTGTTCAACCAGGTCAGCGCGCGGAATGCGCATCTGGCGGAGGAACTCCAGCGGGTGCGCCGCGAGGTCGTGCGGCAGGGCAGACTGGACGAGCGGATTGCGGCGAGCCCCGGGCAAGGGGCATGGGCGACGAGCGTGGACGCGGCGAACCAGCTCGTGGAGGCGCTGGTGGCCCCGGTAGCGAAAGCGACACGGGTGCTGGACGCGGTTGCCGCCGGTGATCTGACGCAGAGGGTGGATATGCACGACGGCAACCGCCAACTCCGCGGTGACCTACGGCGTCTGGGACTCGTGGTGAACCGCATGGTCGACCAGCTGTCCCTGTTCACGGGTGAGGTCACGCGTGTCGCACGGGAGGTCGGGACAGAAGGGCGGCTCGGCGGACGGGCCAAGATGCAGGGCCTGTCGGGCGACTGGCGTTACGTCACCGAGGCCGTCAACACCATGGCAGCGCGGTTGACGGCGCAGGTGCGCGACATCGCCGTGGTGACCACGGCGGTGGCGCGCGGCGACTTGACCCAGCAGGTGACGGTCGAGGCGACCGGCGAGCTGTTGGAGCTGAAGCTCACCGTGAACACCATGGTGGACCAGCTTCGGGCGTTCGCGGACGAGGTGACACGGGTCGCCCGCGAGGTCGGCACCGAAGGGCAGTTGGGCGGACGTGCTCAGGTGCCTGGGGTCTCCGGGGTGTGGAAGGACCTCACGGACAACGTCAACCTCATGGCATCGAACCTCACCTCGCAGGTCCGCAACATTGCCCAGGTGACCACCGCCGTCGCCAACGGCGATCTCAGCCAGAAGATCACCGTGGACGCACAGGGCGAAATTCTCCAGCTCAAAAGCACCGTGAACACGATGGTCGACCAACTGTTGGCGTTCGCGGATGAGGTGACGCGAGTCGCCCGCGAGGTCGGCACCGAGGGGCGCCTGGGCGGGCGGGCGCAGGTCCGCGGGGTCTCCGGGGTGTGGAAGGACCTCACCGACAACGTCAACTTCATGGCGGACAACCTGACTTCCCAGGTCCGCAACATCGCCCAGGTCGCCACTGCCGTCGCGCAGGGTGACCTCGGCAAGACGATCACGGTGGAGGCAAAGGGCGAGATCCTGGAGCTGAAGTCGACGATCAACACGATGGTCGACCAGCTCTCGGCGTTCGCGGATGAGGTGACGCGAGTCGCACGCGAGGTCGGGACCGAGGGGAACCTGGGCGGGCAGGCGCAGGTCCGAGGCGTTTCCGGGGTGTGGAAGGACCTCACCGACAACGTCAACTTCATGGCGTTGAACCTCACCTCGCAGGTTCGCAACATCGCCCAGGTGACCACGGCCGTCGCCAACGGCGACCTGTCGAAGAAGATCGACGTGGACGCGCGCGGCGAGATCCTGGAGCTGAAGGACACCGTCAACACGATGGTCCAGCAACTGCGGGCCTTCGCGGATGAGGTGACGCGAGTCGCACGCGAGGTCGGCACCGAGGGGAACCTGGGCGGACGGGCGCAGGTCCGAGGCGTTTCCGGGGTGTGGAAGGACCTCACCGACAACGTCAACTTCATGGCGGACAACCTGACCTCCCAGGTCCGCAACATCGCCCAGGTCGCCACCGCTGTCGCGCAGGGCGACCTGTCGAAGAAGATCGACGTGGACGCGCGCGGCGAGATCCTGGAGCTGAAGACCACCATCAACACGATGGTCGACACGCTCTCCTCGTTCTCCTCCGAGGTGACACGGGTCGCCCGCGAGGTCGGCAGCGAGGGACAGCTGGGTGGCCAGGCCCGCGTCGAGGGCGTCTACGGAACGTGGAAGCGGCTCACCACCAGCGTCAATGAACTCGCCTCGAACCTCACCAGCCAGGTCCGCGCGATCGCCGAGGTCGCCAGCGCCGTTACCCAGGGCGACATGTCCCGTGCCATCTCGGTCGAGGCACAGGGCGAGGTCGCCGAGCTGAAGAACAACGTCAACCTCATGGTGGCCAACCTCCGCGAGACCACCCGCGCCAAGGACTGGCTGGAATCCAACCTCACTCGCATCGCGGGTCTCATGCAGGGCCACCGAGATCTCGTCGAGGTCGCCGACCTGATCCTGCGCGAGCTGACGCCGTTGGTGAACGCACAGTTCGGAGCGTTCTTCCTGACCGAGGCCGCGGCCAAGCCGGGGGAGGGGCTTCAGTTCATCGCCGGCTACGGCACCGATGCGGCCAGGGGGAGCGGCCCGTTGCCCGAGTCCGGGACGCCTGGCCGCGGGCTGATCACCCAGGCCGCTCTGGAGAAGAAGCGCATCCTCATCGCCGATGTCCCACCGGACTACATCACCATCAACTCCGGGCTCGGCGCCGCACTTCCGGCCAGCGTCGTCATCCTGCCGATCCTCTTCGAGGACCAGGTGCTCGGAGTGATCGAGCTGGCCTCGTTCAGCAAGTTCAGTGACGTACACCTGGCCTTCATCGACCAGTTCGTCACCACCATCGGCGTCTCCATCAATACCATCATCGCCAACTCCCGCACCGAGTCCCTGCTCTCGGAGTCCCAGCGCCTCACCAGCGAGCTGCGCAAGAGGTCGGACGAGCTCCAGCGGTCCAATGCGGCGCTGGAGGAGAAGGCAGCCCTGCTCGCCACGTCCTCGCAGTACAAGTCCGAGTTTCTGGCGAACATGTCGCACGAGCTGCGCACCCCGCTCAACTCGCTGCTGATCCTGGCCGGCCTGCTTGCCGACAACCCGGATGGCACGCTGTCCGAGCAGGAGGTGCAATTCGCGGCCACCATCCACCGCTCGGGCTCGGATCTGCTGCAGCTGATCAACGACATCCTCGACCTGTCGAAGATCGAGGCGGGCCGGATGGACGTCCGCCCGAGGACATTGCCCCTGGTCAAGCTGCTGGATTACGTGCAGGCCACGTTCCGCCCGCTGACCCTCGACCGCGGGCTCGCCTTCGACGTCACGGTCGGCGAGAACGTGCCGAGCGAGCTGGTCTCGGACGAGCAGCGCCTCCAGCAGATCCTGCGTAATCTGCTGTCCAACGCCGTGAAGTTCACCTCCTCCGGCGGCGTGGAGCTGCGCGTCGAGTGCGTGCCGGGAACGAAGTTCGAGGACCGGTCGCTGCGGAACGCCGAGACCGTCATCGCGTTCTCGGTCAAGGACACCGGCACCGGCATACCGCCCGAAAAATTGTCGGTCATCTTCGATGCGTTCCAGCAGACCGACGGCACCACCAGTCGCAAGTACGGAGGGACCGGGCTCGGGTTGTCCATCAGCCGCGAGATCGCCGGGCTGCTCGGCGGCCGGATCGTCGCCGAGAGCGAACTGGGCGTCGGATCCTGCTTCACTCTCTACGTTCCGTCGCGCCACCCCGGCGTCTTCCCGGAGCCCGACGCGGTGGCTGTGCCGGCCGCCCCCGCTGCGCTCCCTGGACAGGCCGAACCGTCGCCGGACGCTGCCGACTACGCACCGAGCGGCGTCTTCGGGAACGCGGACAGCCTGATCGGCAGGGGAACCCCGGGGGCCGCCGACGGCCGAGACGACACCTGGCCGGAGACGACACGGCTCAGAGAGTGGCTGGGCGGGCGCCCCGGCCGCGTGCTGGCAGGGCGCCGCATCCTGATCGTCGACGACGACATCCGGAACGTCTTCGCGCTCACGCATATGCTGGGCCGCGTCGGCATCACCGTGAAGTACGCCGAGAACGGCCGCGAAGGCATCGAGGTCCTCGACCGGTCTCCTGACGTGTCGCTGGTCCTGATGGACATCATGATGCCCGAAATGGACGGATGCGAGACGATCCGGACTATCCGGCGCACGCCCCGTCTCGCCGGGCTGCCCATCATCGCGCTCACGGCCAAGGCCATGCCGGGCGACCGCGAGAAGGCGATCGAAAGCGGCGCCTCCGACTACGTCCCCAAGCCCGTGGACGTGGACCGCCTGCTGACGGTCATCTGTGACCTGCTCGACCCGCAAGGCGCCCCTCCGGCACCGGAGGCAGGAACCGGTGAAGCGTCACATCCAGCAGGGGAAGACGGCACAGACCCTCCGAGGCCGAGGACATGACCATTAACACTCCGGAGAAGGCCAGCATCCTGATCGTCGACGACATGGAGGAGAACCTGGTCGCGCTGGAGGCTGTACTCGGCTCGCTCGACCAGCAGCTGGTACGCGCCCACTCCGGAGAGGAGGCCCTCAAGGCGATGCTGCGCCAGGAGTTCGCGGTCGTGCTGCTCGATGTCCTGATGCCCGGCATGGACGGCTTCGAGACCGCCGCCAACATCAAGCGTCTGGACCAGACCAAGGACGTGCCCATCATCTTGCTGACCGGGGCCGAGACCGACACGGACTACCTCTACCGGGGATACGCGATTGGCGCCGCCGACTTCCTGACCAAACCCTTCGACCCCTGGCTGCTCCGCACCAAGGTCAACGTCTTCCTGGATCTGTACCGCAAGAACCGTCAGCTCGCCGCACAGGCCGAGCAACTGCGTCGTCTGCTGGTCGGGGCGCCGACTCCCGCCGCACCGGTAGGCCCGGCGGGATCGGTAGAACCCATGGGGGGTGCCCGGGACAGGCTGTCGCGGGCACGGGGCGCAGGTGCGGGTGCCAGTGCCAGTGCGGGCAGTGGCCAGCAGCTGGCGGAGATCACCGAGCGGCTCGCCCAGATCGAGCTGCAACTACGGGACGCCGAAGGCGCCGAGGCAGTCGGCCTCGCCGACCGCATCGCCGACCTCGAGCGTACCGTCCGCAGCCTGCGCGCGGGCCGGGACGCCTACTAGGTCGGCACCCGAGGTTAGGTGCGTGCCGGCCCAGGTGGCCAGGAGGCGATGTATGAGGACCAGGGCCTGGTAGAGGGTCAGGCCCAGGGAGGGGCATCCGGCCAGGTCCGCTGTTCGGTCAGGAGTGGACGGGCGGTCGCGGGGGTGACGTGGCGGTGCCGGACTGTGGTGATCGGCCTTCGAAGCAGGTGAGTCTGAGGACGGTCTTCGGCTCGCGATAGTCGTGTTCGAAATGCCGGCGCAGCTTGCGAGCCGGGCCAGATCAGGGCGGTGGGTGGCTGGGCGCTTCCTGGGGGCTGGGACGCCGTGGGGCACCAGTTCTTGCCTGGGGCTTGGACGCACCGCTTCCGGGCTTCGCCCAACGTATGTACCGGCGGGAGCGCGGGTGACGCTTGTTCAGGGGGTCGGGGTGGTGGGGGTGCTGGGTGGTGAGGGTGGCGGGGGCGCTGAGTGACGGTTGTTCAGGGTGCTGATGGGGGGTGGTGGGTTGGGGTGGGGTGCTGCCGAGAGGGTGAGGGGGTGGGTGCATGTCGCCCGGAAGGGCTAATCGCGCGCCAGAGAGGCTTACTGTTCCGTTATTTGATGATTCGTCAGATAATCATGGAGTGTGTGGGGGTGGGGTGCGTACACTCGGTCGGCCCTGTGGTGTCACGCCGTGGATCTGTCCCGATATGACAGGTAATGAGGCGGTCAGTACGTTCGTCTCAGGTCGGCTGCCCAGCCGGCGTCTCTGAGACAGGAAGAAGTGACATGACCACGCGTACAGTCGCTGTAACCGCTGCCGTAGTAGGCGCAGCGGTTCTGGCTACTACCGGCATTACGTATGCCTCGGCTACCGGGTCCGCCCCGGCAGTTCAGCAGGCTGCTCCGCTGGCTGACGGCGGAAACGGAAACGGGAACGGAAACGGGAACGGGAACGGGAACAGGAACGAGAACGGGAACAGGAACGAGAACGGGAACGGGAACGGTTACGGGAACGGGAACGGGAACGGGAGCGGGAGCGGGAAGGGGAACGAGGGCAAGGGGAACGAGGGCGGCTACGGCGGCGGCGGCTACGGCGGCTACGGCGGCGGCAACGAGCGTGGTGGTTTCCGCCACAAGGAGGAGGGCCGGATCTTCATCAACGAGCGGTCGTACTCGGCTCGTGGTGAGGATGGCTGCATCACGGTGGTGAGCGGTCTGGGCTCGCGGAGCTTCAACGTCCGTAACGACAGCCGCCGGACTGTTGAGTTCTTCCGTGGGGCGACCTGCGACAACGGTTCCCCGGTTGCGACGGTCGGTCCCTGGAGCACCAGCAACGGTGTCTTCACCCGGCACCACATCCGTGGCGGCGTGTTCGTCAAAAACGGTGTCGTGGGCAGCTTCCGGGTCGTCCGGGACCACTTCGACAAGGAGTGGTGAGGGACCACCTCCACAGGTGGTAGAGCAGGGTCTGCATGACATGGAAACCCCGGCCCGTCGGAATCGGGCCGGGGTTTCCGGCATGGGGGCACACGGCTGGGGGAGCCTGTCCGGGGTGGGCGTGTGCGGCGCACACCCGGTTTCCTGTACATCGGCCTGGCCATACTAAGGGGTGCCCCGTGGTCCCCAGGGGGCGCACGGTGACGGCGGCGGCACCCTTGCTGCGTTGTCGGAACGCTCGAAGGTGCCCGGTGTGGGGATGCCCTTGCGCTTTGTGATGCACCGCGCCTGGCACGGCGGGCTGATCCGCCGGGGATGGCGGGGCGGTCCTTGAGGGTTCGCTGCTGCCTGGTCTGGTGCGGTTGGCGGGCTCGGACGGCTGAAGCCGCGCGAGCCGGGATCCGGGGGATTGCCGGTGGGATGCCCGCTGTGTGGGCTGCTTGTTCGGGTGGGGCCCGGTCCGGCCGCGAGAAAGCGTGGCCTTGAGCGACCTTTGCCGGCCGCCGCAACTGCGCCTGTCATCCGGTCTCGCCGTCCACCCAGAGACCGTCCATCCCGTCCGGGAAGCGCGTCATCTTCGTCACCCTCGAAGGACTGGTCGACTGCCCTTCTTCGAGGGCTCCCACGAGTCCTGCGCGCACACATCGTTCGACATCGGACTGCTGCTCGTACGCGGCACCGTCGCAGCCCGAGGCCCTCGCCGGACCGTCGTCGGGCAGATGGTGTGGACCTCGAAGCGCTCGCGGCGGCCCATCACGACCACGCCCCCAGGTCGTCCTCGACCGCGCACCCGCACCCGCACCTGCCCAGCCGGCCAACGTACCGGCGTGGGGGCTGGCTGACGAACAGGACCGCCGGTGCCAAGTTGCACCTGTACGCCGACCTTCGGTCCGCCGGCACCCGCTCCGCCGACCTCACCCGACTCGGCCGTACCAGCGCTCCAGCTCCCGGAAGCTTGTGGGGTAACGGAAGTCTGCCGGCAGCCCTGCGTCGCGCCGCCCGTCGCCCCACGTGCTCACCGTGCCGGCCGTGTCGGCGAACGCCGAGGAGTTCGGGAGGGCGATGCGGAGGCGCAAGTGCTGATAGGGGTCGCGGAAGCGGACGAACGACCACGGCGGTCGGCCGAGCCGCTCGAGCAGGTCCGGCATGTGCTGAGAGAGCATGGTGTCCTGGCGCCGGAGGTCCCCGTACAGGGTAGCCAGGAGCACCGACGAGACCGCCGGGGCCTGCATCTGTTGCCGAGAGAGGATCTGGGCCGGGGGCAGGGGTGGCCAGGCCCGCGGCCGGACGGCCTTGAGCGGCACAACGACCACGCGCGCGCGGCCGTCACACCAGCCGACGCTTCCGGCGCGGCGGCCGCGGTGAGCTCCGCCGGGCCCGCGCGGTCGAGGTGCTCGCGCAGCAGCGCCCGGTGGCCGGCCTCATCGAGGCTGAGGACCAGGCGCCGGTCAGCCTCAACGAGGCGTACCCGCTGCGGCAGGCGGCGCCTTCGTCAAGAGCCGAACTCGGCGTCCTACGCCGCCTATTGGCGGGCGCGGCCGGGTAGCTCGGACGCTTGCAGCCTCCAGAGGGCCGGGGCGAGCATCGTGCGCCAGTACCGCAGGCGCGGCAGGAACGGCATCTTCGCCGTGGCGCCCGAGTCGAACACGGTGACCTGCGCACACTGGGCGAGGGGCAGCTCGGCGAGGAAACGCACCAGCAGCGGCGTGCGGTTGCGCAGATTCAGCGCATGCATCCGCGCGGCCTCGGCGCAGTGGCGACGCTCGGGAACGGCCAGGTACATGTGGCGCCCCTCGCAGGCCACCGCCAGGTCCTCGACGGTCAGCAAGTCGTCGCCGGGGGAGCGGTGCTCCTGCAGGTTGATCACAGTGGGCAGCACCCGCGGAGTACGAGTGGCGTGGGCGCTCTCGGGCAGCAACGGCGGAAAGGAGAGCTTCGCGGCCACGGCGTGGCCGGCGGCGGCCGGCAGGTCGGAACAGGTCGGCGGCCAGAGTGTCACGGTCCCCCCGGGGGCCAGCACGCCGAGGAAAAGGCCCGTGGAGACACTGGCTCCGCGGGACACACTCACGACTCCAGCCGGAACCGCCTACGCTGCAGGTCCTCGAGGCTGCAGGCGTGCACTCGTACGCCGACCTCCAGATGCGGCGGCAGCCGGGGATAATTGGGCTCCAGTTTCGGGGCGGAGACCAGCGCCTCGTCCAGAACTACCTCATCGCGGCCGTTGAGCACGGCCGCTTGTTGACGCCGGCGCAGTGTGGTCACACCGATGAAAGGACTCGATGAGAGTGTCCAGCACGCCCCAGACGAGTAACACCATCAGCAACCCCGTGGTCCCCGGGTTCCACCCCGATCCGAGCATTTGCCGGGTGGGCGCGGACTACTACCTCGCGTGCTCCAGCTTCGAGTACTTCCCCGGCGTGCCCATATTCCACAGCCGGGACCCGGTCCACTGAACGCAGATCGGCAACGCCTTGGAACGGCCTGACCAACTGCGTCCATCGCCTGACGCCGCCTCCTCCAGCGGGATCTACGCGCCCACACTGCGCCATCACGACGGCCGTTTCTGGCTGATCACTACAAACGTGCACGACGGCGGCAACCTGCTGTTCACCGCCACCGATCCGGCCGGCCCCTGGTCCGACCCGATCCGGGTGCCCGGGGTACCGGGCATCGACCCCGATCTCGCCTGGGACGACGACGGCAACTGCTGGTGCACCTATGCCGGAGTCGGACAGATTCGCATCGATCCGCACACCGGGGAATCGTTCGGTCCACCGCCGGCTCTGGTCCGGCACCGACGATGCCAAAGCCCCGGAAGCGCCGCATCTGTACCGGATCGACGACTACTGGTACCTGCTCATCGCCGAAGGCGGCACCGAGCGGGGCCATGGTGTTTCGATCGCTCGTGACCGCACACCCACCGGCCCGTTCGAGCCGTGCCCGGCCAACCCGATTCTGACGCACCGCGGGACCGATTACCCCATTCAGAACACCGGTCACGCGGATCTGGTGCAGGCACCCGACGGTTCGTGGTGGATGGTGCTGCTCGGAGCGCGACCGCGCGGTGGCACCCCAGGCTGGCACGTACTCGGCCGCGAGACGTTTCCGGCGGCGGTGAGCTGGGTCGACGGCTGGCCGGTCGTCGGCGACCTTTCGCCCGTGATGCCCGCGCCCCCGTGGCCGCTTCAGCCGGGCGCCGTCGCGCCGGTCCGGGACGACTTCGACCTCAGTGAGCTGGCCGCATGCTGGGTCTCGCCGCGCGAGCGCCCTGCGGAGAACTGCACCACGAAGGAACGGGCCGGCTGGCTCACGCTGCACGCCCGTGGGAGCTCGCTCGACGATCTCGATGTGACGTTCGTCGGCCGGCGCCAACAGCACCTGTCCTGCCGGGTACGCGCCCTGGTCGACCCGGCGGAGGGACGCGGTGGCCTGGCCGTCCGCCTCGACGAGCAGCACCACTACGATATCGACGCGGCGTTCGGCGAGGTACGGGTGCTCGCCCGCATCGGCCCCCTGCACACAGTGGTCGCGTCTCAGCAGGCACCCGCCGGGCCCCTGGTCCTCAGAATCGAGGTGACCGTTACGCAGGCCGTAGGCGACGCACGTACCGGCCCGGACACCCTCTCCATCAGCATCGAGGAACCGGACGGCACGTTCGTCGAGCTCACGACGCTCGATGGACGGTACCTGTCCACGGAGGTCGCCGGCGGTTTCACCGGCCGGGTCATCGGAATGTACGCCTCAGCCGGTACCGTCCACTTCGACTGGTTCGACTATGAGCCGCTCGATGGCTGAATGACGGTCGTGGATCGGTGTGGATGGCGGACCCACGGGCGTCGAACGGCACTGAAGCCAACCGTGACCCTGGGCGTGAGAGCCGGGCTGCTGACCGCTGTGGTGAGGTCGGAGAGACGGACGACCAGGGCCGCGAGCCGCTGTTTGATCTTTCGTGTGGCGGAAGGTTGTTGGCCGATCTCGGATGCGCAGCCGGCTGAGGCGGTTTCACGGTCGGTACGAGTCCGGCCGTTGCCGCCGGTCAGGCTGATGGCCAGGAGGGTGCTGCGCGCGTCGGTGATCACATGGTGCTTCGGCCCCGGGGCTGAAGTGGCGGAACCGACCGGCATGGTGGACCTGGCGGACCGGCCCGGACAGCATCCGGATCATCGTCCGGCGCGGGCGCCCTCACCTCGGTGCCCAGCTGTCCTTGTTCGATCTGGACGAGGGCATGCGGCACCAGGTCTTCCTCACCGACACCCCTCACGGCGAAGGCTGCCTGCAGCATCTGGAGGCCTGCCACCGGGCACATGCCCGCGTCGAGGACCGCACCCGCTGCGGCAAGGCCACCGGTTTCGTCCGCTTCCCCTCCCGCCGTTTCGCGCTCAACACCGCCTGCCCGGGGCTTTCCTTGACCGCGGTCGATCTGGTCGCCTGAGCCCAGACCCTTTTGCCGGCCGACGAGTTGGCCTCCGCCGAGCCGAAGGAGCTCCGCTACCGTCTGCTGCACGCAGCCGCCCGCATCACGCGTGGAGGCCGCCGCCTCCACCTTCGGATCGCCGCCGGCCGGCCCTGGCGACATGAGCTGGCACACTCTTGCGCCCGCCTCGCAGCCCTCTCGAGGCCAGCCACCCGACCAACGGCAACTGCCCCTGCCCACCCACGACCCGAGGAACCCGGAGAACCCGACCTGAGCGCCGGGCCCCCAGCCATGCGCACCCCGCCGACAGCCACGGCCCTCCACCGTCAACCCAGCTCATCCGACCCGACTGAAATGGGGAGGCTCGGGGATGTCCCGTCATCCACGGCGGGCGCACGGCGTCAGCTACGGCACCTCGCCGCGTTGTCGGAGCGCCCGAATACGTCCAGTATCAGGAAGCTCCTCCGCCTTGCGATGCGCCGCATCTGACGCCGCGCGCAGCTCCCTTGGGGATGACGGGACAGCCCTGAGAGCCTGTCGGGTGACCTCTGATCGGGCGGTCACGCCCTGGCACGCACGCTTCCCGCGTTGCCGAAATATCCTGGTAGCTCCTTCCCCAAGCTCTCAGCTTTGTTCGAGCAGGGGAGACCCCATCCGAGGACATCCCGCCGCCTTGGAATCGCACGCACCAGACCGCGTCCGCTATCCGATCGAAGGTCACCCGACAGGCTCTTAGCCGATGAGGGTCTCCTTCGGGCGGACTACACAGAACTCGTTCCCCTCAGGATCGGCCAGCACGGTCCACGACTCGTTGCCGCTCTGCCCGACGTCCGCCCTGCGGGCGCCGAGTGCGAGGATGCGCTCGATCTCGGCCTCCCGCTCGTCCGCGGGAGAAGTCAGATCGAGGTGCAGGCGGTTTTTGACGACCTTACGGTCCGTCACTGGCATGAAGCAGATACCCACCGGCGCGGTTTCGTCCGGTCCTATCACGACCTCCCGCTCCCGCTCGGACAGGATTCTCCAGCCCAGCACCTCGGCCCAGAATTGAGCCAGGGTGGGCAGGTCGTGGGCGTCGATGACGATGTGATGCAGCGAGACAGGCATGTCGGCCAGTGTGCCCAATGGTCGCCCGGACAAGTCCTCGCACGGTGATCGGGCGTCCCGCTGGGGGGTGGTGTCATTCGTGGACCGAACGTCCTCCTCTTAAGGGACGTTCATCGCTATAGCGGAATCATGAGTGGTGGCAATGCCCTTTCCAGTGGCCTTTCCATGGCTGAGCTGGGAGCCAGGATCCGAGCCGAGCGGCGGGCTCGAGGCATGGCCGCGGAGCGTCTCGTCGCGCTGAGCGGGGTGAGCCGGAGCATGGTTTCCGAGGCGGAGCGCAGTACCAAGAGCCGAGCGTGCTGGTCCTCGATCGGCTGGCGACCGCGCTGGGCACCTCGATCGCCCGGCTTCTGGACGAACCCGTGCGCCCTGGTGTCGTTGTCCTGCCCATCGCCAGACAGCACGCGGTACGGATCCGTTCGGGTGGGGACGGCGGATCCTGTCCCCCGTCCTGCCGGGCGGCGAGTTTGAATTCGACATCCTGACAGCGGGATAGGGTTCGGCTGAGAAGAATCCGCTCGGTCCACACAACCTGCACCAGGGCCGGACGCGATGGCCGCCCGAGGAGGAGCTGGATGCTGCAGGCACTGGGATTGGGCCCGGCCGAAGAGGCCATCTACACGGCACTGCTGGCTCGCCCGACAGCCTCTGCGCAGGACCTCGCCCGGCACACCGGACTCGAGAAGGCCGAGACCACCCGCATCCTGCTTGACCTGGCGACACGTGGCCTGGTGGCGGTCGCCACCGAGGCCGGGAGCGGGGCACCTGACTCGGCTGACTGCGGGGCCGGCCGCCAGCCCGCCCGCTACCGGCTCACACCACCCTCGGTGGCCCTGGCCCCGCTCCTCGTCGAGCAGCGCAACGCGTTGCACCGGGCCGAGACCGCGTTCTCGATGCTGACAGAGCAGTACCGCAGTACCGCTGCACACTCTGCAGGCAGCGTCGTGGAGGTGGTCGTCGGCGTGGAGCAGGTCGCACACCGGTTCCACCAACTGCAGCGCGGCGCCCAGCGGGAGTTGCTCGTCTTCCTCGTCGGCGCGCCCATCGCGGTGCCGCGCGAGGAAGCCGACATGTCGGAGAATTCCGCGCTGGACCGCGGAGTCGATTTCCGGGTCGTGGCTGCCAAGGACTATCTCGATGGTCACGAGGTAGCGCGGGACGTGAGGGCGGCCATGATGGCGGGTCTCGAGCTCCGCCTGGTCGACTCGTTGCCGCTGAAGATGGTCGTGTCGGACCGGGAGCGTGCCATGGTGCCACTGGACATGGCGGACTCCGGGGGCGAGCCGAGCGCCATCGTGGTGCACCGCAGCGGCCTGTTGACGGCCCTGGTCCATCTCTTCGAGAAGGAATGGGCCCAGGCCCGGCCGCTGTACAACACCACCACGGGTGTGCGTGCGGAGGCGACAGCCGATCAGCAGCCAACCGAGGGGGAACTGGAGGTCCTCGCCCTGCTGCTGGCAGGGATCTCCGACCGGCGGGCGGCCTCCCAACTCGGCCTCTCCATACGCACCGTGGAGCGACGGACACGCCGTCTGATGGACCTAGCCGGGGCGGATTCGCGCCTGCAACTCGGATGGCACGCCGCACGTGCGGGCTGGCTCTGACCTCTTCCTTCTCGGCGCGAGGGCCGAGGAGTCTCCGTCTGTTGGTGGTCACCGTGCGAGGGTGGCCGCCAACTCCTGGCGGGTTCTTGCTTCACCGCTGGCGTGGCCGTGATCCGGGCTGGAGGTGTCTACCGGCGCGGCGGCGCGCGCACCCACGCCGACAGGTACCTGACCGAATCCCCATCGGGTCTCGGCTGCTCGGGGATGAGGAACGACGTTGCGATCGCGACGGCCACGATGACGAAACCGGCGATCTATCCGGCGGAGCTCTTCTGGTCGGCGGCGCGGCCGCAGTCTCGACCGTATACAGCACCGAGAAGCTGAATCCGGCGCCGAGGCTGAATGAACACGCGTGCAGACCGGGCCGGAAGCCCGGGTTGTCGTGGGGGACAGGACGATGGCGAGCCCGCCGGTGAAGCTGCTTCCCATGGCGGCCCGTTGCTGACGACGTCGGCGGCCGGTCAGCGGTGACCTCGACGGTGTGCAGGGCGTGGGCGAGCCAGCCACCTCCGACCGGGATCGATCTGCCTCGGCGACCTCAGTCCGGCCGAGGAGCTGCTCGCCGAGGACTTGCCGTGGCTGCAGTGGCTCCCGGAGTGCGGAGCCTTTGTTCCGGGAACTGCTTGCCGACCTGGTGGCCGGAGCCTTTGCCCGCAACCTCGGCCCACGGCCGATGTGTGGTCCGATCCGCAGCTCGCTCATGAGCTGCCGGTTCCAATCCTCGACGGTGGATCGGAGCCCGCCCGGATCCTGGGGAATGGGCGTGGCGGGAGGAGCTCGAGGGAGGATGGAGCCTGCGGCTGGTCTGGAGTGCGGGGAATGTGCCCGTGCGCCCCCCTTCGGCGAGATCATCCGGGCGAGCGTCGGCCCCGCGGGGCATACCCCCACCTGCCAGGCCCGAAGTCCCACCGAACTGACGAACCAAGAGATGTGACCGCGTGGCGGAAAACCGACACGCGGGAAACCCGTCACGCGCGGCATCCCTACGCAATCCGTATGTCTGCCAGGCTGCAGCCGCAACATGGCATGTTCACGGCTTCAAGTAGGGAGACTCATGCGCCCCATCATGCGTATGGCCTTGGGCACGGCGACCGCCGCCGTCCTGGCCGTCACTGCGGTCACGCCATCCGGGGCGGCGGATGCGCCGCCTGACGGTGCCTCGGGGAAGAAGCCCATCATCGGTAGTGGGACCACGGCATCGGGCGGCAAGCAGGTGACGGTCACGCTCGTCACCGGCGACAAGGTGCTGGTGACCACGGACAGGTCGGGCCACAGCTCGGCGGCCGTGCTGCCCCGCGAGGACGGCACTCAGCCGCTGGTCCAGACGTATCAGACGGGCAAGGACCTTTACGTCTACCCGGAGGACGCCTCTCAGGCGATCGCCGAGGGCAAGGTCGACGAGCAGCTGTTCAACGTGACTGGGCTCATCCGCCAGGGATACGACGACACACACACCGACACGCTGCCGCTTATCGCCACCTACCGGAACAGTGTGAACGTCGCCGAAAGCGCGCCGGCGGCCCCTCGCGGGTCCGAGCGGGGCCTGAGTCTCCCCGCGGTGGACGGCGTCGCGCTCAAGGCAGGCAAGGACACCGCCGCCGCCTTCTGGCAGGACGTCACCAACACCCGCTCGCGTTCTGGCTCCACGCTGAAGAAGCTGTGGCTGGACGGCAAGGTCGAGGCCACGCTGGACCAGTCCACCAAGCAGGTGCACGCGCCGGAGGCCTGGGCCGAAGGCTACGACGGCAAGGGCACCAAGGTCGCCGTGCTGGACACGGGCGTGGACGCCGAGCACCCGGACCTGGTGAGCCGGGTCGCCGCGTCCAAGAACTTCACGGACTCCAACAGCACCAACGACCGGGTGGGTCACGGCACCCACACCGCCTCCACGGTCGGCGGTTCCGGAGCGGCCAGCGACGGCCGCAAGAAGGGCGTCGCCCCCGGGACCTCCCTACTCGTCGGCAAGGTCCTCAACGACAGCGGCTCCGGCGCAAGCTCCTGGATCATCGCGGGTATGCAGTGGGCCGTCGACCAGCAAGCCGATGTCGTCTCCATGAGCCTGGGCAACCCCGCGATCGGCGACTGCACCGACCCGCTGGCCGAGGCCACGAAGCAGCTCTCGCAGAACACGCACACCCTGTTCGTCGTCGCTGCCGGCAACGCCGGCTCGGGCATCGAGACCGTCTCCTCGCCCGGCTGCGTGCCCGGCGTGCTGACCGTCGGCGCTGTCGACCGTGACGACACCACCGCGTGGTTCTCCAGCCGCGGTCCGGTGGCCGTCACCCACACCCTCAAGCCTGAGATCGCCGCCCCCGGCGTCGATATCTCGGCGGCCAACGCTGGCGGCCGTGGCGTCTACGCCTACCAGACGATGTCGGGCACCTCCATGGCGACCCCGCACGTCGCGGGCGCGGCGGCCATCGTCCGCCAGGCCCACCCGGACTGGACCGCGCAGCAGATCAAGGCCGCACTGGTCTCCTCCGCCCGCACCGGCGGCCAGGTCGCCGGCGCTGACCAGACCGGGGCCGGCGTCCTCGACGTGTCCGCGGCGGTGCACCAGAAGGTGCTCTCCGCGCCCGCCGTCCAGGGCGGCAGTTACAACTGGCCGCAGGACACCTCGGACCGCACCACCGTGCAGGTGCCCTTCACCAACACCAGCGCCGCTGACCTCGCTCTGAGTCTCAAGGTCAGCGGTGTGCGCGGCAACGACGGCAGCGACGTCAACTCCGGCGTCATCAAGCTGGAGCAGGGCAAGGTGACCGTTCCCGCGGGGGCTACCGTCCAGGTGCCGGTGCGGATCGACCCCACCGCCCGCCTCAAAGCCGGCCAGTACGGCGCTGTCACCGGCCGGATCCTGGCCACCGGCGGCGATGCGCACGTCTCCGTGCCCGTCACGCTCTACGTCCAGCCGGAGACGGTCACCCTCCGGGTCAAGGTCGTCGACCGTAATGGCAAGCCCGCGACCGGCCCCTCCTCCCTGGACCTGGTCAGCCTCGACACCGACAAGGGCGAGCGCCGCAGCAACCAGGGTGCGACCGCCCAGACGTACAGCGTGCGCCCGGGCGACTATGCCCTCAGCAGCTTCGTGGCGAGCTACGACGCGAACAACAAGCCCGAATCGATCAGCTACCTCGGGAACCCGCAGCTGCGGATCACCCATGACACCACTGTCGTCCTCGACGCCCGCAAGGCCCACCAGCTGAGCCTGCACACCGACCGCCCCTCGACGGTCAACAACACCACGTTCAGCTACGCCCGCACGTGGGACGACACCTGGCAGATATCCGGATCGCTCTTGTCCGGCAACACCGTCCAGAAGTTCTACGCAGACGTCGACGGACGTGCCGAGAACGGCACCTTCGAGTTCCGGCCCACCTGGCGCGCGACCGGCGCCGAGGACGGCTCGCCCTACGTCTACAACCTGTCGTTCCCGACCCAGGGTCCGCTGCAGTCCGACCAGGTCTACAAGCCCGAGGACTCCAAGCTGGCCCAGGTCACCGAAACGTGGAACGCCATGGGCAAGGAGGCCGACTACATCGACGCGATGTTCATCCGCCCCTCCGGGAGCAGCGGCAACTACGTCCCCGTGAGCCCGTTCGGCATGGTCCACGTGCCCGCTACCCGCACCGCCTACTACACGACCGGCGACGACGCCTGGTACCACGGCGCGATGACCAGCTTCCCGTTTGCCGCGTTCATGAACGACCAAGAGCGCACCTACCGGGCCGGAGAGCGGCGTGCCGAGGAGTGGTACGGCGGCCCCCTGCGGCCGGCCGCGCCGCGCGACGCCGACGGCAAGCTGATGCTGACCGCCGAGCGGCAGGGCGACCTGATCGGCTTCCAGAACGCGCTCTGGCTCGACGGCTCCGGCGACCACTGGTCCTACGGCGGGTCGTTCGGCGACCTCGGCAACCTGGTGCTGAAGCGCAACGGCGAGCAGATCGCCACCAGCGCCTACCCGTACGACGCGTTCAAGGTTCCGGCTGAGGACTCCGCGTACGAGCTCACCCAGAACCTGTCCAAGATCCCGACTTCGGACCGGAACTGGCTGCGCTCCACCGATGTCACCACCACCTGGAGCTTCCGCTCCCACCTGGAGCCGGACGTCTACTCGCGCGGCCTGCCGATCCTCTTCCCGGCGTACGACGTGCCGGTGGACGGCCTGAACACCCTGCCCGCGCAGAGCGGCATCAAGGTCGGCCTGTCGGCCGAGGGCCACGCCGGGTACACCCCGGGCGCGATCACGGCGGCCAAGCTGTCCTACTCCTACGACGGCGGCGCCACCTGGACCCAGGCGCCGACCGAGCAGCAGGACGGCAAGTGGACCGCCGTCCTCGACCACACCGGCGCCTCCGGCAAGCAGGTCACGATGAAGGCCACCCTCACCGACGCCAACGGCAACGCGGTCACCCAGACCATCACCCGCGCCTACGACGTTCGGTAACCACCAAGCCCGGCCGGGCGGTCTCCCGCAACGGGCGGCCCGCCCGGCCGGGCACCTGCTGTTCCCACCCGTGATCATCAGGGCACGGCCGGTCCAGATGCAGACCGCCGGAGCCCCGACAAGCCGACAGCTTGCCGGGCTCCCGCGGCCGTCTTCAGGGGACTCCGAGCACACAAGGCGTACGACACCGGACGGGGCCGGGCTCCCGGGTGGTGGGGGTCAGTGCCGGAGCTCAGCCGCTCGGCGTAGCGTTCCAGCCCGTGGCGAGGGCCGCGTCCCTTCTCGCCGGCAATCCGGAAGCCGGCCAGGAGCAAGGAGCGCGCGCCCCTCCAGGCTGCCCGAATCGGGACCGTACCTGCTGTTGGGGCCGGGCAGCATCGCCCGGCGAGCGGAAGCCGGCCCACCCGCACCGCTCCGAGGCCGTGATCCGCGTCGCGATGATCGACCTCATGAGCCGACGGCTCACCCGCGAATCCACCCCGTCAGCCGCACCGGCGTCGTGACGGCGGCACTGGCCCGTGGCCTGATCCCCGAACCGTTGCCCGGCCCACGTCGCCGACCGCACGACCGAATTCGGCGAAGGCGCGCAGCCCGTCCGACCGGCCCGAGTTTCCGGACCTCACAGCGCAGCGAGGTGCCCGTGCCGGACGTACGGGCGGCGCACGGCCGCCGCATCAACACTGTGCGCGGTGCGACGACTTGGTGCTGGTCACCGTTCACACATGAAAGAGCCCCTGATCAGGGCCTACGCCGTGCGCTGACGGCAGACCTCTTCCGACCACCCCTGGCGCAAGGCACGCCCTCGCGCCAGGGGTGCACCCCCCTTGTACTGGCAATCAAATACCTCGCCGGGACGCCGTATTGCCGAAAGCAGTAACGTCCTTCCGCGCGCGGCGTCCGATACCGCGTGATACTCGAACGCGCGATGCTCAACGAGGTCCTGGAGCACGGGAGATGGTCGGCTCAGCATGATCGGGCCGAGTTCAGAACGGACATGGAAACCGGATCAGTTCAGTCCCCGGGCGCCTGCTGCGTGACGACGATCTCACGCTTGAGGATCTTGCCCGTTGCGCCCTTGGGCAGTGCGTCGGCGAAGGTGACGATCCGCGGGTATTTGTAGGCAGCCACTCGCTGTTTGACGTAGTCGCGCACATGGTCGGCCGTGGTCTGCGTACCAGGCCGGAGGGTCACTACGGCGGCCACCTCCTCCCCGTGGATCTCGTGCGGCACGCCGACGACGGCCGCTTCGGCTACTGCCGGGTGTTCGTAGAGCACCTCCTCGATCTCGCGCGGGTAGACGTTGTAGCCGCCGCGGATGATGAGGTCCTTCTTTCGGTCGACGATGAAGTAGTAGCCGTCCTCGTCGACACGGGCGAGATCACCGCTGTGGAACCACCCGTCCCGGATGGCTTCCGCAGTCGCATCCGGGCGGCCCCAGTAGCCCTTCATCACGTTCTCGCCGCGGATTGCGATCTCACCGACTTCGCCCGGGCTCATCGTGGTGCCGTCGTCCGCAACGAGTTTGAGTTCGACTCCGCGGATGGGGACGCCGATTGAACCGGCCTTGCGTGGTCGGTCCGGGGGGTTGAACGCGGCGACCGGTGACGTCTCCGAGAGTCCGTATCCCTCCAGAACGGTGACGCCGAATTCCCGCTCGAAGGTGTGCAGCACCTCGACCGGCAGGGAAGCTCCACCGGAGACGGCCAGATGCAGCCTCGAGAGGTCGTAGCTGTCGGGGATCCCGGCGTGGAGCAGGGCAGTGAACATCGTGGGGACGCCCAGGAAGACGGTGACCCCGTCCCGGTGCATGATCTCCAGCGCCTTGGCCGGCTCGAACCGCGGCAGCATGGTCAGGGTGGCGGCCGCAGCGACGGCGGCGTTGAGGGCGCAGGTCTGGCCGAAGGCGTGGAACAGCGGCAGGCCCCCGAACAGTACGTCGCTCGGCCCGATGTGGAGGAGCGTCTCGGCAGCGGAGGCCGCGTTGGTCATCAGGTTGCGGTGAGTCAGCTCGGCGCCCTTCGGGGTTCCCGTCGTGCCCGAGGTATAGAGGATCACGGCAGTGTCGTTCTCCGCCCGGTCGACTGCCTCGGGCATCGGTTCGGTTGCCCGTACCAGAGTGTCGAAGGTCATTGGGTTCGTGACCAGGCAGTCGACGCCGACCTCTGCTGCGGCCTTCGCGACCGCGTCCGCGCACAGCGGGAACGCCAACACGATCCGGGAGCCGGAATCCCGGAGGGTGAAGGCTATTTCACGCGCTTTCAACAGCGGATTCATCGGCACTACCACGGCGCCTGCGCGGAGGATGCCGTAATACGCGATCGGGAAGTAGGTGACGTTGGGCATGACCAACGCGACGCGATCGCCCGCCCGGACGCCCTTGGCTTGCAACAGTGAGGCGACCCGGGCGCTGGTATCGTTCAGTTCGGCATATGTCAGGATGATTTCGTCCTGGCGGATGGCGACCCGGTTGCCCTCGGCCCAGGCGGATTCCGCCAGCATGGTGGCGAGGTTGTCCATGCGGTTTCCCCTTTGATCTGAGCTGGTGGCGGTCACTGGTGGCGGAAAGAGCCGCCGAAGGATGCGGAGTTGTGTGTCGTGATCATGTCGCGGGGGGTGATACCGCCGCGGCCGGGACCGCAGTGACTGCTGTGCATGTCTCCCCAGAAGTCCGGTGGCAGTTCCCGCCCCTGCTGCAGGGTCAGCCACAGCCGCAGCATGTGACGCTTCTGCTCGGGTTCGTCGAAGTCCTCGTATTCCGTACGGGAATGCAGAACCGCGTGGTTGTTGAGCAGCAGCAGGTCGCCGACCTCGAAGCCGACGTCAAGTCGGAGCTCTGGGGAAACCGACAATTCGTCGATGAGGTCGAACAGCTCCATATCCGTCCGCTCCAGACGGGACACGTCAGGAAAGCGCTGAGCGGACTCGAGGTAACAGCGGTTGTAGCGCATGCTGAGCTTGCCCCCGGACCAGGACGCCAGCGGAACCGTGTAGTACGGGCGCTCACCAGGGGTGTGTTCCTCCCGGCGGTCGAGGAAATGGGTTCGGTACAGGCCTTCGACCAGATCCGGCCGCCGCGCCAGGAGCGCGTTGTGGACCGCCGCGGAGCTGACCACGGAGATACGTCCACCGGAGCGGGCTGCCCGCAGGTACAACAGTCCGAGGACATCGGATCCGTCGGTGTGGAACGGCAGCATCTCCCTGGTCTGGTAGCCGCGCGTTGCGGGGGCGGCGATGCTGTGACCGGTGTCCCGGACGTGGCCGAGCATGTGGCCCGCCGCGTTCTGCGACACCGGGACACCCAGGTGCTGACACAGTCCCCAGAAAATGGGCTCTCCTGTCGGATCCGTGGGTCGCTGACCAGGGCTGATACGCAGAACACGCCGTACCCGGGGTACGTTTCGACTGCTTAAGGAACGAAACGGAAGAACCTGGATACGGCGTGCGAAGTCCAAGGATATGGACTCGGCTGCTCGATGTCGAAAAGACGGTGATCGAGCAGGTCGAGGCCGAAGAGGAAGGCTCCGGCGAGGATGCCGACGGCAGTGTGGTGATCGTTGTCCATGCCCGTCCGGTCAAGGGGCGGCGGCAGAGGTGCGGGATCTGTGGGCGCAGGGCGGCGAAGTACGACGCCGGTGAGGGGCGGCGTCGCTGGCGGGCCCTGGACATCGGCGTGCTCACGGCTTTCATCGAGGCCGACGCGCCCCGGGTGTCGTGTCCGGTGCACGGGGTGACGGTGGCTGGGGTGCCCTGGGCCCGGCACGGCGCCGGTCACACCCTGGCTTTCGACGCGCAGGTCGCCTGGCTGGCGACCTGCTGTTCCAAGACGGCCGTCACGCAGCTGATGCGGATTGGGTGGCGCACGGTCGGCTCCATCGTTGCCCGGGTCTGGGCGGATGCCGAGGCGCAGACCGACCGGCTGGCCGGGCTCCGTCGGATCGGGATCGACGAGATCAGTTACAAGAAGCGCCACAGGTACCTCACCGTCGTCGTCGACCACGATTCCGGGCGTCTGCTGTGGGCCGAACCCGGCCGGGACAAGGCCACCTTGAACAAGTTCTTCGACCTGCTGGGACCCGAACGCTCCGCGAAGATCACGCACGTTTCGGCCGATGCGGCGGACTGGGTCGCCGGCCCGGTCTCCGCGCACTGCCCGAACGCGGTGCGGGTGATGGACCCCTTCCACACGGTGAAGTGGGCCACCGACGCGCTGGACGTCGTACGCCGCGAGGTCTGGAACACCGAACGCAAGGGCAAGGGCCGGACCACCAAGGGGTCGAAGTCGCTGAAGAAGGCCCGCTTCGCGCTCTGGAAAAACCCTGAAGACCTCACCGTCCACCAACGGGCCCAGCTGGAGTTCATCGCCAGGGCCCACCCCGTCCTCCACCGCGCCTACCTGCTGAAGGAAGGACTCCGCCTCGCCCTGAAAGCCGGCCCCCACACTCCCGAAGCCCTGTGGGACTGGGTGCTCTGGGCCCGCCGCTGCCGACTCGACGCCTTCGTCGACCTGCAGAGGTCCATCGTCAAACACTGGGACGCCATCACAGCCGCCGCCGAGCACGGCCTGTCCAACGGCCTCGTCGAGAGCATGAACACCAAAATCCGCCTCATCACCCGCATCGCCTTCGGCTTCAAGAACCCCCAAGCCCTCACCGCCCTCGCCATGCTCAGCCTCGGCGGCCACCGCCCCCACCTACCAGGCCGTCAACTCCCAAGCCGATAACCCACGGATCCGACAGGAGAGCCAGAAAATGGTGCTTGCCCCCGCCTGGCTGTAACGCTCGACCGGAATGCGTTTGACGAGCACGAAGCCGCGTCCGTTCTCCAGCTCGTCGGCGATGCGCTCCAGCTCCCCGGCCAAGGTCGGCAGCGGAAAGTCGCCGGCGCTCACCTTCAACAGCGGAACGCCTCGCTCACGCACCGCGCGCAAGGCGGCCTCGAGCTCGCCGATCTGTGTCGGTGAGAGCCGCAGGACCCCCTCGTCGGAGCCCGCCAGGTCCGGGCCTTTCCACGCGGCCGGCCCGGTGTACGACCTGCGCAGCACGCTGATCACGTTCGTCATGGTGACCTCCCCGGGGTCGCAGGGGCGTTTCAAAGTCCCGATGATCAGGTGAGTCTGCAGGTCATGGTGCTGCAGGGTGTCGAGGGTGACCCGTCACGGAAGCAACGAAACTCCGGTTGAACGGGGTGACCTTCCCAAGTCGCCCTGCTTCGCCGGAGTTTCGATGTGTCGTCAGTCTGCCACCGTCTGTCTGGTCAAGCCGCCCACCCTGGCGGGTGTCGCAGTGCTTCCGCTGGTGGAGCGGTTGCGGTTGCTGCCTGATCCCCGGCGCCGGCGCGGTGTGCGTCACCCGTTCGTGGCGGTGCTGCTGGTCGCTGCCTCGGCGGTGGTGGCAGGCGCCCGGTCGTACGCGGCGATCGGGCAGTGGTCCACCAGCGCCCCGCAGCACACGCTGGCCCGGTTGGGCGCCCGGACCGTAGGCGCGCTGGGCGTGCGCGTTCCGCCGAGCGCTGCCACGATCCGACGGGTCCTCGGCCGTGTCTGCCCGGGCGGCCTGGCCGACCTGACCGGCGCCGATCCCGCAGGCGCACAGTCGGTGGCCGTGGACGGCAAGGCCGCCCGCGGGTCGCGTCACGACCAGAGCCCGGCCGCCCATCTCCTGGCCGCGATGACCGACCAGGGGCGGACCGTCACCCAGCTGCGGGTGCCCGACAAGACCAACGAGATCACCTGCTTCGCCGCCCTGCTGGAGCCCTACGACCTGACCGGGGTCACCGTCACGGCCGATGCTCTGCACACCCAGCGCGCCCACGCGCGCTTCCTGGTCGAGGAGAAGAACGCGCACTACCTGCTGGTGGTCAAGGCCAACCAGCCCGGTCTGCACCGACAGGTGCGGTCACTGCCGTGGAAGGACGTCACCGCACGCCGCTACGACCGCGAGAGGGGCCACGGACGCAAGGAGACCCGCGTCACCAGGGTCCTCACGGTCACCGACCTCGGACTCGACTTCCCCCACGCCGTCCAGGCCGTGCGGATCCTGCGCCACCGCACCGACCTCAAGACCGGCGCGTGCACCCGCCAGACCGTCTACGCGATCACCGACCTGACCTCGCATCAAGCCTCGCCCCAACGCCTGGGCCAACTCGCCAGGTCGCAGTGGACCATCGAGAACCGGCTGCACTTCGTCCGCGACACCACCTTCCGCGAGGACGCCTCGAAGGTTCGGACCGGCCACGGGCCCGACAACATGGCGAGCCTGCGGAACTTGGCGATCAACACGCTCCGCGACGCCGGGCACAGCAACATCGCCGCCGGTCTCCGCCACGCTTCCTACGAACCGTTCACCCGCCCACTCGACCTCTTGGGCATCGCCTGACCGGCGCACTCACAAGATCAAGAGACTTTGCAGCGCCCCTGCCCGGGGTCGTGCCTCCGCCCAGCCGGAGTCGCATTCGGCTCTTCGCCGGCCCGGAACCCGAAACCGTGCGAACGACCCCTCTCCTTTCGTTGTGGAAGAACCCCGCGGTTCGGGTGCAGGCATTCCACCTGAGGCCATTGATCCGCATTGGGATTCCGTATCCCTTTCCAGGGCTGGTGAACAGTTGGACTGTTTGCCATGGTGTTCTCCGTCGGATTTCCGATCGGCCGGGACGCCGAATCCAGACGCTGAGCTCCATGCAGTGGTGCAACGCTAGGTCACGACTTGAGTCATCGCTTGACTTGAAGTGACATGTGACTTATCACTTGGGGACAGAGCCTGGAGTGCGCCCATGAAGCCCCTTGTCCGTAATGCAGCGCTGAGCAGCTACGTCGAGCTCAGCCAGTCGCTCGGCATCGACCCGCGGGCCCTGATGAAACGCGTGGGCCTGGACCCCGTCGGCCTCACGGTCCAGGACAGATGGATCTCCGGCGTGGCTGTGACCCAGCTGCTCGAACTCTCGGCGGCGGCCTCACAGCGTGAGGACTTCGGTCTGCTCCTCGCCGAGCGCCGTCGCTTCTCCAACCTCGGCCCCCTCAGCTTGGTCATACGCGAGGAGCCCGACGCCCGCAGCGCGATCGAGCTTCTCGTCCGCCATGAGCACATGTACAACGAGATGCTGCACGGCCGGCTCTCCGACGCGAGTGGCCTGGCCACCCTCAAGGTGAGCCTGGAGCTCGGTGAGGCCATGGCGGCCCGCCAGGCCATAGAGCTGACCGTGGGCGCTTTCCACCAAATTCTTCGCAGTTTCCTCGGTAACCGGTGGCAGCCTGTGTCCGTATGTTTCACGCACAGCGCCCCGCTGGACACCGGAACCCACCGACGCATCTTCGGACCCGCAGTGGAATTCGACCGGGAATTCAATGGGATCGTCTTCTACGCCAGCGATCTCAACGCCCCCAACCCGATGTCCGACCCGCAGCTCCGGACGTACGCGCGGCAGTATTTCGAGTCGCTCGCGGTGTCGAGGGACACGACCGTGGCGGACCGGGTGCGCGAGTTGATCGAAGTCCTGCTCCCCACCGGTCGCTGTTCGATCGAGCAGGTCGCATGCAGCCTCGGCGTCGACCGGCGGACCGTCCATCGGCACCTATCGGCCTCTGGTGAGACGTTCTCCTCCCTCCTCAACGCGACGCGTGCCCAGCTCGCCGAGCAACTCGTGGCGAACCCGCGCCGCTCGTTGACGGAGATCTCCGGGCTGCTGGGATTCTCCGCACCAAGCGCTTTCTCGCGCTGGTTCAGCGAGCGGTTCGGTTGCAGCCCCAGGCAGTGGCGCGTCCGGAGGGCCAGGCAGCAGCCGACCGTGGAGGGATGACCAGCGGCGATCACTTGCTGCCGGGGACCGTGATCACGTACCTCGCCACGGCCTGATCCTCCGAGCTGGGGGTGACACCAGCCGAGGAGGGACGGTCCCCAAGTGATAAGTCTGATGTCACCTGTGGCTAAGCATCCGGCGTAACCGGCAATTAACGTTGCATTACCGCAAGGGAGACCGCCGGCCCGCACGAGGACAGCAGAGACCCTGCCTGAAGCCGTATCTCCCACCGGGACCCATCGATCGTATCCGGGCTGCCCAGCGAGTCCGGGGACCCCGTCTGCAATCTCACTCCGCTTCTCGCCGATCCCCTCAGGCCACGCAGCGCAGGCAGCGATGTGTGCAGCGAGTGAAGACCCATCATCAAAGGAGATGGACTGTGCACTTCTTCGACGACTCCCTGTATCCGGAGAACCAGGAGAAGCTGGTCATTCAGGCCGCGCCCTACGGGCCGGAGTGGCTGCCCGGTGACGCCGACGACCTCCCGCTCAGCATGGACGAGCACGTGCAGGCCGCGATCGACTGCTACAACGCCGGCGCTACGGTGCTGCACATTCACGTGCGCGAGCTGGACGGCCACGGCTCGAAGCGCATCTCCATGTTCAACGAGCTGATGGCCCGGCTGCGCGAGGCGGTGCCGGACATGGTCCTGCAGATCGGCGGGTCGATCTCCTTCGCTCCTGAGGACGAAGGCGCCGACGCCAAGTGGCTCAGCTACGACACCCGCCACATGCTGGCCGAGATCACCCCCAAGCCGGACCAGGTGACGATCGCCATCAACACCAACCAGATGAACATCGTCGAGCTCTTCGACGACGAGGACATCGAGGGCACTTCGATCGCCAAGCCGGCGTACTACAAGGCCTACCGGGACATGGTGGTCGAGGCCGGGCCGGACTTCTACCTCGAGCACCTCAAGCGGCTCCGCACCAACGACATCCAGCCGCACTTCCAACTCGCCAACATCGCACAGCTGGAGACGGTGGAGCGGCTGATCCGAAAGGGCATCTACAGCGGCCCACTCGTGCTCAACTACGTGGCCATCGGGGGCGGGTTCGCCGGCCGTCACCCGGCCGACCTGATCGAGTTCATCCGCCGCGTCCCGGACGGCGCTGTGCTCACCATCGAGGCCTCCATGCGCGCGGTCGCCCCGATGAACGCGATCGGTATCGCCCTGGGCGCGCACGTGCGGGTGGGTAACGAGGACAACCTGTGGCGTCGCAAGGGCGACCGGATGTCCTCCGTGGAGCAGGTCGAGCAGATGGTCCAGATCGCGAACGCGCTCGGTCGTGAGATCGCCACGGGCCAGGAGGCCAAAAAGATCTACAAGATCCGCGAATGGTACTCGGACGCCGACGAGACCCTGTGCCAGCTCGGCATGGTGCCCAACCGCCGTCCCGGCCGGCGCGGCTTCATGCTCCGCGACGCCAAGAGCTGACCCGATCCCACGAGGGGCGGTCGCGGGGCCGACACGGCATCCATACCAGCCGATCGAGGTCGGCCAGCGACCGCCCCCCCCACACACACACGAGCAAACGGAGCACGTCATGGCACACGCCATTCGCTTCCACGAAACCGGTGGCCCCGACGTCATGCGGTGGGAAGAGGTCACCGTCGGCCACCCGGGCCCGGGCGAGGTACGGATACGGCACATCGCCGTCGGACTCAACTTCGCCGACACCTATTTCCGCACCGGTCTGTATCCGGCTCCGCTGCCTGCGGGGCTCGGTGTGGAGGCCTCAGGTGTGATCGAGGCCGTCGGCGAGGGCGTCACCCATGTCGCAGAAGGCGATCGGGTGACCTACACCGGCAGCCCGTTGGGGGCCTACAGCACGGAGCGGGTCATGCCCGCGGACTCGCTGATCAAGCTGCCGGAGGAGATCAGCTGCGAGACCGCCGCGGCGATGACCATGCGGGGCCTGACCTCGGCCTATCTGCTGCGCCGGATCCACCCGCTGAAGTCCGGCGATACCGTATTGCTCCACGCGGCGGCGGGCGGCGTGGGCCTGATCTTCTCCCAGTGGGCCAAGCAGCTCGGCATCACCGTGATCGGCACGGTCTCCAGCGAGGAGAAGGCCGAGATCGCCCGCACTCACGGCTGCGATCACATCATCTACTACCGGCGCGAAGACGTGGCCGAGCGGGTGCGCGAGCTGACCGACGGCAAGGGTGTCCCCGTGGTTTTCGACAGCATCGGCAAGGACACCGTCGCCGGCTCCATGGCCTCGCTGCAGCGTCGCGGCTTGCTGGTGTGCTTCGGCACGGCATCCGGAGTGCCGCCGCTCGACGCCATGCAACTGGCCATTCACGGCTCGCTGTTCGTGACCCGGCCCGCGCTGGCCGACTACATCGCCGAACCCGTCGAGCGGGACGCCCTGTCGGGTGAGCTGTTCGGTCACGTCGCGTCCGGACGTATCAAGATCGAGATCAACCAGCGCTACGAACTTCAGGACGCGATACAGGCACACCGTGATCTCGAAGCAGGGCGGACCACGGGATCTTCCGTCTTCATTCTCTGAGCACACCGCGCCCCACATGTCACGTCAGAGGAGTGAGCACCATGGACCAGACCATCCACCCGAGGGGAAACACGCCCGTCCTCGTGCGCCCGGGCGTTCCCCGGGCTTCCATCCCTCTTCTTCGGAGGGAATCCCCGCCTTCAGGCGGGGAGGGAATCCGATCCTGAACCCTGCGGCGCGGAGCGCCGCAGTTTCGCTCCGGAATGCCTCGCCCGCGGAGCCGCGCTCAGTCGGGCCGCTTCTGGTTCTCGATGTAGTCCTTGACCACGTGGAGGGGTGCGCCGGCGCATGATCCCGCGAAGTAGGAGCCGGACCAGAAGCGGCCGTGCATGATGGCCTGGTTGACGTGGCCGGTGAACTCCTCTCTTCGTAGCGTGTCAGCATCTCGTCGTTGAAGACGGTCCGCCGGTATCTGGTGACGAACATCAATTGCGTGTGGAGGTGGTGGATGACGTGACGGCCGCGCCGTACGTCGGGGTTTGGTTCCCGACGTGGTGACATGAACCAATGTTACGGTTAAGGTCGATTCGAGTCGGAGGGGTGGGCTGAATGATCCGTGCGTACAAGTTTCTCCTGCGGCCCACCGCCCGGCAGGAACAAGCGCTCGGTGAGATGCTGCGCGATCACTGCGCGCTCTACAACGGCGCGTTGCAAGAGCGTCGTGACGCCTACCGGCACGCCTCGAAGACGACGGTCCGATACGGGCAGCAGTCCGTGCAGCTCAAGGAGATCCGGGCATGCGACCCGGAGCGTCAGGGCCGCTGGTCGTTCTCCTCGCAGCAGGCCACCCTGCGCCGGCTGGACAAGGCGTTCGCCGCGTTCTTCCGGCGCATCAAGGCCGGGGACAAGCCGGGCTATCCGCGCTTTAGGGGGATCGGCCGCTTCGACACGGTGGACTTCCCCAAGGACGGTGACGGCTGCCGGTGGGACTCCACCGCGCATGACCCGGTCACCCGCGTCCGCTTTCAGGGCATCGGGCACGTCAAGGTGCACCGGCACCGGCCGGTGGTCGGCCATGTCAAGACGGTCTCGGTCAAGCGTGAGGGCAAGCGCTGGTATGTGATCCTGACGGCCGAGCGGCCCCGGCCCGAGCCGCTGCCCGCGACCGGCAGCGTGGTCGGCATCGACCTGGGCATTGCCAACTTCCTCGCCGACTCGAACGGCGAGTTCGTGCCCAACCCGCGTCACGGGCGAAAGGCCGCAGCGAAGCTCGAAGCAGCTCAGCAGGCACTGAGCAGGTGCAAGCGCGGAAGCAAGCGCCGCCGCAAGGCGGTAGAGGCTGTGGCACGTCTGCACCGCAAGGTGCGGTGCCAGCGCCTCGACCACGCCCACAAGACCGCCCTCGGCCTCGTGCGGGAACACGACCTCATCGCGCACGAAGACCTCAAGATCCGCAACATGAGCAAGGCCCCCGAACCGAAGCCCGACCCCGACCGGCCGGGCAGCTTCCTGCCCAACGGGGCAGCGGCCAAGGCCGGGCTGAACCGCTCGATATCGGATGCCGGCTGGGGGGTGTTCCTCGCGATCCTGAATGCCAAGGCTGAGAGCGCCGGGCGGGAAGTGATCGCCGTGGACCCCCGCAACACCTCCCGGCGATGCCCCGAATGCGGGCACACCGCCAAGGAGAACCGGCCCACACAGGAGAAGTTCCACTGCGTCGCCTGTGGCCACAGCGCGCACGCGGACACCGTCGGTGCTCTCAACGTTCTACGGGCCGGGCTGGTCCGTCGCGAAGCCCAACCGGCATAGCGAGAAGCCACCCCGTTCACGGGGTGGAGGAGTCACCAAGGTTGAGCCGCTGACTTGCACCATCGGCGCCGAACTGTCCGGTGTGAACCTCGGCGACGCCGCTCGTGACGACGACCTGTTCGCCGAGATCAAGCAGCTGCTGCTGCAGTACAAGGTCCTGTTCCTGCGGGACCAGGACATCACCCGCGCCGAGCACGTCGCCTTCGCCTCGCGCTTCGGTCGGCTCGATGACCACCCGGTGCTCGGCAGCGACCCGGAACACCCTGGGCTGGTCCGCATCTACAAGGACCTCGACAGCAAGCCCGAGCACTACGAGAACGCACTCCACTGCGACGGCACCTGGCGCGAGTGCCCGCCCATGGGGGCCGTGCTGCGCTGCGTTGAGACGCCCGAGGTGGGCGGGGACACGATCTGGGTCAACATGGCCGAGGCGTACCGCAGGCTGCCCGAGCACATCAAGACGCAGATCGCGGGTCTGGGCGCACGGCACAGCATCGAGGCGAGCTTCGGTGCCGTCATGCCGATGGAGCAGCGGCACCAGCTGAAGGCACAGTACCCGGACGCGGAGCACCCGGTGGTGCGTACCCACCCGGAGACCGGCGAGCAGATCCTCTTCGTCAACTCCTTCACCACACACTTCGTGAACTATCACACGCCCGAGAACGTGCGCTTCGGCCAGGACCACGCGCCCGGCGCCGCCAACCTCCTGAACTACCTGATCAGCCAGGCGGCCGTCCCCGAGTACCAGGTGCGTTGGCGCTGGCAGAAGAACAGCTTCGCCATCTGGGACAACCGCTCCACACAGCACTACGCCGTCCAGGACTACTGGCCTGGCCTCCGCAAGATGGAGCGCGCCGGAATCGTCGGCGACAGAACTTTCTGAGCTCCCACCAGAGACGAGAAAGGTGACGCCGATGGGACTGCACACTGCCGGCACGGCCGTGCCGGGGACCTCCCCCGCCTTACCGGCTGTATCCCGCAGGTATGCCTGGCTGGTGTTTGCGCTGAGTTTCGGGCTTCTGATGTCTGACTACATGTCGCGGCAGGTCCTCAATGCGGTCTTTCCGCTGCTGAAGGCGGAGTGGCTGCTGTCGGATGCCCAGTTGGGTTCTCTCAGCGGCATCGTGGCTCTGATGGTCGGTTTGCTCACCTTCCCGCTGTCACTGCTGGCGGACCGCTGGGGTCGCGTGAGGAGCCTGGTGATCGCCGCGATCGTGTGGAGCCTGGCGACTTTGGGCTGCGCGGTGTCGGCGAGCTACGGCCAGATGTTCCTGGGGCGGTTCATGGTCGGTGTCGGTGAGGCGGCCTACGGGAGCGTCGGTATCGCGGTGGTCCTCAGCGTCTTCCCCATCAGCCTGCGGGCCACGCTCTCCGGAGCGTTCATCGGGGGAGGCGCCTTCGGATCCGTGCTGGGGGTGTCGATCGGCGGCGTCGTCGCCCAGCAACTGGGCTGGCGGTGGGCGTTCGGCATCATGGGGATCTTCGGGCTGGCACTGGCCGCGATCTACGGCATCGTGGTCACGGAGAAGAGGCTGGGTTCAGCCGCCGGCGAGCGTACAAACACCTCCGGTGAACGCGCGGCCGTCCGGACCTTGCTGCCGCGGCTGTTCTCGTCGGTCTCCGTGGTCTGCGCCTACATCGGCAGCGGACTGCAGATGTTCATTGCGATGGCCCTGCTGGCTTGGATGCCCAGTTTCCTCAACCGCTACTACTCCATGGCCCCCGCGAGGGCAGGGGTGGCCGCCGGGTTGTTCGCGCTGATTACCGGCATTGGCATGGTTGGCGGCGGGATCGTCGCGGACCGTCTCAGTCGTAGGGCCGCGGCTCGGAAGTGGACCGTCGCGATCGCCTGCAGCCTCGGATCGCTCGCGCTGCTCATGACCGGATTCCAGTTGCCGATCGGCCCACTGCAACTCGTGCTGATCGGCGCTGGGACCCTGCTGTCCAATGCCACAGCCGGACCCGCAGCCGCCATGGTGGCGAATCTGACCCCTGCGGCCATCGCGGCGACGGCCATGGCCACGCTCACCCTGGCCAACAGCCTGCTCGGGATTGCCACGGGACCCGCGGTGACGGGCATGCTCGCGGACCGCATGGGCCTGCTCGACGCACTGAGGGCGGTCCCGCTCATCGCGATCGCGGCCGGCGCAGCCTTCGCCATCGGCAAGCTCTCCTACGAGAAGGATCTGCGCCGCATGGGCCTGCTGCCCGACGCGTCACTCAAGAACCTGGAGCTGCAGTCGTGAGTCTCATTGCACCGCCGACAGTCGTGATCGTCCCCGGACTGCGCGATCACGTGCCGGACCACTGGCAGACCATCCTCGCCAACAAGATCGCCGACACCCGTACCGTTCCGCCGTTGGAACGCGACCGGCTCAGCTGCGACGCCCAGGTCGCCGCCCTGGACGAGATCCTGTCGGACATCTCCGGGCCGGTCGTACTGGTTGCCCACAGCGCCGGGGTGATGACCACCGTGCACTGGGCGCAACGACACCGGCGCCCCGTCAAGGGCGCGCTGCTGGCGGCGCCACTGGACTTCGACACCCCGCTGCCGGAGGGCTACCTCACCCTGGAAGACCTGCGCGAAAACGGCTGGACGCCGACCCCGCGGACACCTCTGCCCTTCCCCGGCATCGTCGCGGCGAGCACGAACGACCCCCTGGCCGGTTTCGAACGCGTCACCGACCTCGCCCGAGCATGGGGGAGTCGCCTCGAGAATCTTGGTCCAGTCGGACACCTCAACCCCGCCTCAGGCTATGGCGAATGGCCTCAGGCGGAGGAGATCATCCGCGAGCTCAGCCAAACCTCGACCTCCATGTCCATCTGACGCACGACGGTGCCCTTCACGCTCCCTCCTGCCCGCCCTCGGGCAGGAGGGAGCCGTGCACCCACCGAGCGCGCGTCGTCAGATACGTGTCAGCAGTCTGTAGGCGCTTCCACCCCCGCCGGCTGGTCTCTGCACTGATCCCCACCCGCATGACACCCCCTTGGATGCGCTGATGAACACCGACACCGACCTGTTGTGGTCCCCGAGAGGCTCGACAGCCGAAAGCTCCAACGTCGCCGCCTTCATGCGCTGGTTGAGTACGACGCGGGGACTGCCCTTCGCCGGCTGCACGGAACTGTGGCGGTGGAGCACCACCGACGTGCCCGCCTTCTGGTCGGCGGTGTGGGAGTTCTACGGCCTCGACGCCGTCAGCAGCTACGACGAGGTCCTGGCCGACCTGTCGATGCCAGGAGCGTCCTGGTTCCCAGGAGCACGGCTGAACTTCGCCGGGCAATGCTTCGCCCATGCCACCGACGAACGCCCGGTCCTGATCACCGTGGCCGAGGGCGGCGCTCCTGCGCAGACGTCGTGGCAGCAGCTCAGGAGCCAGGCCGGGACTGTCGCTGCGTCCCTTCGCGACATGGGTGTGGGACCCGGTGACCGCGTTGCCGGCTACCTGCCCAATACGGCACACGCGGTGATCGCGTTGCTGGCCGGCGCCACCGTCGGAGCGGTGTGGACGCTGTGCTCGCCGGACTTCGGCACGCCCAGCGTGCTCGCGCGGCTGCAGCAGGCGCAGCCGTCGGTTCTCGTCGCCGCCGACGGCTACTGCTACGGAGGAAAGGAGTTCGACCGACGTCCGGAGCTCGCTGAGATCATGGACGGGCTTCCCACAGTCCGGCACCTGATCGCGGTCGACTACCTCTACGCGTCCTCAACCACATCGGCGTGGTCGCAGCGGACGGAAGTGGCGCAGCACACGTGGTCGGTACTGCTGCGGAACCAGGCGGAGCTCAGCTTCGCCGACGTCGCCTCCGACCACCCCCTGTGAATCTTGTGGTCATCGGGCACGACGGGCGTACCCAAGGGCATCGTGCAGGGCCACGGCGGCATCGTCGTCGAACTGCTCAAGGCCCTCGGCCTCGGTGCCGACCTCCGGACCGAAGACCGCCTTCAGCACCAGGAACCCCAGCCCGTCCACCGAGGTGAGCAGGCCCTCGCCCCAGTCCCAGCGGTGTTGACGCCCAGAGCGACGAACTGCCGCTGGCCCGTCAAACTTCGTGCTTATCGGCGTGTTCGATGCCTGTTGTGGGTGTGGGTTTGTGGATGGTTGTGATTGAGGGCAGGCGCGCCTGGTCGCGGTGTCTCGTTCTGCCGACGTGACCTGCGTTGGCGTGCCTGCTTGGTTTGCCGGTTACCCGTTGCGTCCCGTTTCCGAAACCCGGTGGGGGCCGGACGAAGGCGTGGTGGGGCTGTGTGGCTGGGTGTGTTCGGGGGTGTTGGGGTGGCTGAGTGTGGGTGGGGTTGGCCGGCGGGTGAGGTGTTTGTGTGGCTTGCCCTGGGTGCCTGGGTGCCTGGGTGCCCGGAGGCCTGGGGGTTGGGGGTTGATGTTGGTCTGTGCGGGTTAGTAAAACGACAATATGCGTGCCGGTGTCGGGGTGTGTGGGGTGGACGTGTCAGTGTTCATGGACTTCCCTCCAGTGTGGAGAGTGTCATGAAGCTGCTTCCCAGGATTTTCAGACAGTCGAAGGACCCGGCTGACGCGGTCGTGTCGCGACGGCTTGAGGAAAGTATTGAATGTGCCGGCTACTGGGCGAGGAGGATGCCGTGGGAAGCGGCCCGTCTGGTGCGGAAGGTTCGTTTTTATACTTTGGCTGCGGCGGTGCTGAGTCTTGTCACGGGGCTTTTGGCGTGGCCGGTTATCGGTGGGTCGTCGCAGTTGACGGCGCAGGTCTTCATTTCTGTGTTGGCGGGGATTGCTGCGTTGGTGGTTGTTGTGCCTCATGCCACGGGTCTGAGTGATCGTGGTGATGAGTCGATCAGGCTGTGCGGTACGTACGGTGCGGTGTACCGGGAACTTCTGGAGGCGAGGGGCCGACTTGCTGCCGGATCTTTGGAGGATCCTGCTCATGTGGCCGAGATCATCCGCCAGTTCGAGCATATTCAAGAACGCAGGGATGCGTTGGCGCTTCCGGCGGGGGACGGGTATCTGGAGGGTGGGTCTGGTGTGGGGGCGGTCAGGGGTGGTGGGCGGTGGGGACGTACCGGCCTGGGTGGACTGCGGGAGATTACAGGGCCGTTGCTGCCGTCGACGCGGGGGGGCCCGCAGGACGGCCGGACTGTGGCTGTTGATGACGAGGCCGTTCTTGCGGCGCTGGTCTGTGTGTTGAGGAGCGGGTGCGAGCCGCGGCGTGTGTCGTCGTATGCCAGAGTTTCGTCAGCTGTGGTGCACCGCTTGTTCCGGGTCTGGCCGCGGGCCGGGGGCTGGGGGGCGCCTTCGCCGGGCGGTGCGGGACGGATCCGCCGACTGGGGTTTGCTGGTTCGTTGACGAGTCGTCCCCGGCTCGGCCCGGGTGCGCGTCGCGGGGGCGGTGAACTTGCGGGTCCGGGCCTGGCTGTCGGTGACAGGCCAGGTTCTGGGGTGCAGCTTGTGCGCGATGCTGCCGGTATGCCTGTGGTTCTAGGTACCTCAACGGGCGCCACCCGCGACGCCGGGTCCTGAAAACCGGCCGGGCTCCCGCCGGGTGAAGTTCCCCGAGAGCCGGTCACACCAGTCCTTTGACCTGCGGCTTCGAGTTGGCGGCGGCTTACTCTGGTGCGCACCCGATGACGATGCTCGGCACCCTCGCGCGCACCACGGTGCGCCGCACTCGATGTTCCGCACCGCACCGGTGCGCACACCGCCCGACCGGACCTTGACCAGGTTCGGCCGGACGCGCGTCGTTCCTAGACCAGGTTCGCTACCGGGGTGCGCATCGAGTGCCTGACCCACGCCGACGGCCTCCAGCTGGCGCAGGACACCAGCCACGACCTCGCCACGGTCCTCCTCGGTGAGGACCCGCGCGACGAAGCCGATGACCGCGCGGGCGATGCCTCCCGCCGCGCCCGGCCCGGCCTGCGCCCAGCGGCGCAGGGTGGCCGCGAGGACCCGCCCGACGGCCTCCAGGGCGAAGGAGTCGTCGCACGGATCCGGGTCGAGACCGCACAGCGCGGTGACCGGGACGACGATCCGCGCGGCGACGTCCACGAGCAGCGCAGGCATCCGCGGATCGGCGCCGGCGAACCCGGCAGCCGCTCCGGTGTCACCGGCCTCCACGGCCCGGAGGTAGTTGAAGGCACTGACCGCCGCGTCCGGCATCATCGGGGCGAGCGGCACGGCGGGGTTCTGGAACATGGACGGCTCCTCACGTACGGGCCGCCACGCTGATCGCGGCGGCCTCAAGAGCGAGTCCTGGAGCGCGAGGCTGTGGACAGAGTCCGCGCACCGACGGTGAACGTCCGCCCTCGGCGCCGCGCCGCGTCGTCCCTAGACCGGGTTCACTACGTGCGACATACCGCCCATACCGGTAGGGAGAAATCTCCGTCCCGGCACGCTGAGCGACGGCCGGGGAGAAGCCGCTGCCGCCCTGGGAGGGCAGCTGCGAGACTGCGGAGATGACCACGCAGCGGCTGCCGGTTCCCGTCCCGGATATGCGAGCCCATCTCTTCGTCGGCAGTTACGCCGACATGCACGACCTCGTTGAGGACCTGGTCGTTCCCACCGGCGTACCCGAGGCCGCGGCGACGGTCCTGCGCACGGCCCGCGAGCTGCTGCGCCAGTCGTACTACTGCTACGAGTTCTCCACCGTGGCGGTCATGCACTCCCTGATCGCGGTGGAGATCGTGCTGCGCGACCGGATCCCGGGCGCGGGCACCAAGCCGCTGTTCCAGCTCATCAGACAGGGCGCCGACGCGGGGACCCTGACGGCCCGGCAGGCGGAGTACCTCGACTACGGCCGGCAGATCCGCAACGGCATGGCACACGGCAAGACCCCGCACGCGGTGATGCCGCCGGCCATGGCGGTGCCGACGGTGACCACCTCGTTCGCGATCGTCACCGAGCTGTGTCTCGCGCATGGGCAGCAGAACCAGCCCAGGCCAGCTGAGTTCGGTAGTTGCCGATCTTGACGTGTCCGTCGAGCGTGGAGTCAGATGCGGTGTCGAGTTCGTGACGAGAAGCGGTACCGCCGCATAGGGGTTTGGTGTGTTCATAGCGAAAGAGGTTGCTTTCGATCCTGAGGAAATGCTGGACCTCTACGATTCGGTCGGCTGGGAGGGCTACACCAGCGACGTCGACAAACTCTGTCGCGGCCTACTGAACTCGCATCTCGTCATCACAGCACGGGACGGTTCAGGAACGCTTCTCGGACTGGCCCGGACCATCTCTGACGACGAGCACATCTGTTACGTCCAGGACGTCGTGGTCAACCCTAAGTACCACAGGCAGGGCGTCGGCCGGGCCTTGGTCGAGCATCTCCTGCGGCGCTACTCGCACTGCCGCTTCTTCCTCCTGTCCACGGACCACGCATCGTCCCCGGAGGGCAAGCGCAACCACGCCTTCTACCGGAGTCTGGGCTTCTTGTCCTACGAGGAAAAGGAGATGGCGGGCTTCGGACTGCCCAGGAACCGCCCAGACTTGCGTGACATGGCGCCATAACGAGATCCGTACGTGGCCTGTCCCGTCCGCAGTCTTCCTGGGGCGACCTCTGCCAATACCCCGCTTTCGACGGCCAGCCGCCCTGACGGGCGGCTGGCCGTCCCGCGTTCGGGACCCGGTAGTGCCGTCATTTTTCATCGACATCCGCGAGTCAGGTGATCACCAACTTCCTTCGGAACCGGTCGACAAACGCTCTTCCTGGAGATCAACGAAGCCAGTAGGGGCCTGCTCTGACAGCGGGGAGTCAGCAGGCCAGCGAGTCACCTGCTCCCCTCCAGGCCACCTCGAGCGTTCAGCCGGGCCAAGTCGAGCGCTACAAGGCCAACTACTACGCCCAACTCATACGACTGGTTGCACGTACCGCGCTCAGGATCGTCAGGTGGAACGGATCAACTTCACCGTCCTGCCGGCCGCCGCAACCGGCACCGTCACCGCCGGCCATGGAATCTTCCCCAACACCCTCGTCGACCCCGTCGGCACGATCGGCCACGCAGCCCTGGAAGCCCTCCGGCCCGCCCACCGACGCCAACGAGTGAAGGCCCGCACCCGCAAGAACCCCACCAGCAAGTACAGACCGAACGTCGGACAGTACCCCCCAGAAGGCCCAGAACTACACCGTCCGCACCACCGTCGCGTTCTTCGAACACGGCCTCAATAGCCGCTCACGGCGCTAACGCAACGGTGTTGTCGTCGACGAACTCACGACGAGCGGCTTCCTCTTGGCGCATCGCCAGATGCTGCGCCCGCTCGTGTCCCTCGGCGAAGGCGTCCACGGCCCGCTCGACGGCGCTCCGGGGCAGGCCGGGGCGCAATCGCTGGGCGGCGGAGAGGTGGGCCCGGACCAGGGTCCGCAGTCCGATGCCGGCCTCCGCGGCCCGCTCCCCGAGCGAACCCAGGGCTTCGCGCTCCTCCCGGGTGAGGCTGCGGCGGGTCGCGCACACACCCGCCAGGATCTCGGCGTACCCCTCCAGTTACTCCTCGGCCGGCTCCCTCTCCGTTACGGTCCCTCCCCGATTCCTGACGCGTCGCTGACGAGTTCTTGACGCGCGGGGACCAAGACTGGCACGCCGTCCGTCAGGGTTCGCGCCCGGCATCAAGATGACGTCAAAGACTGCCGGGCAGCGGCAATGCCTAGGGCCGTGGTCCTGCTTCAGGATGGCCCCACCGGAGGCAGGGGCGTGGGCCTGATGCTGGAAGACGGAAACCGCGACGGGACAGGGTGAGCGATGGGGCGGCCACGATGATCACATAGGCCGTCGCCGAGACGGGTAACCGGCCAAGGTGCAACGCCGCTTCCGTGTCGACGCGTCGAACGTCGACGGCGTGGAACCTGAGGGATCAGCTTCTGAACGGCGCCGTCAGGCGCTGCCCGCCGCGGGGGAGCGGACAAAAGAGGTTCCGGTGCCGACAAACGGGGGAAGTTGACGGCACCGGACCCACATCCACCAGGGTACAAGGAGCGGAACCGAGTAAGCGCCGGAAGTAACCAGCACCCGTACACGATGCTGCACAACCGGCTCGTCGCGCAGGCCAGGCGTGCCGGGGACCTCGACGAGGTCGGGATCGAGGCTTTGGGCTCCGGCGAGCCGAGTCTCACCGGCACCAGCCGCATCCGCACCGAGCGCACCTGCATGCTCCAGGACGTAGTCGCTGGCGGTGACCAGGTGCTGCCCCGGCTCTCGCGGCGCGACGGACCCGCGACACCTGCGCACACGTCCCACCGGACGGCATGCGTCGCGGTCCGACGGTGCAGCCGCGCCCGCGCACCGCCAGAACTAACGCAGGAAGAGGGGAACCAGCATGGCCAAGTCTGTGCACGCGGGGATCGGAGAGCACCCGATCCACTGCCTGATGTGCGACAACGACACGTTCCGCAAGCGGGAGGTCAAGCTGAACAGCACGGGGATGGAGCTCTTCGACCTGGCCTGGGCGAACGAGTCGGCGACCGGCCTGATCTGCCAGTCGTGCGGCTACGTCCACCTGTTCGTCAACCGTGACCTCCGGTTCAACCGGGCCCGTGGGTGATGTGGACGGACAACGGAATGACCTCAAGGGCACGAACGCGCTCGCTCGTGTTCCGCCAGGTGAGGAGCCCCCTGGTGAGACCCGTACTACTTCCGAAACTCAGTCACCAAGTCTCACCTGGTGGTTCACGCTGCGGCTTCGTACTCGTTGATCAGTCCACCGAGAACGGGTACCCGGCGGGTCCGCCCCGCCCGGACCGGGAACGGGATCACGTTCGGGTCATCGTCGGGGGCGCGCAGGCTCAGTCCGGCGCCTTGATGGCTGCGCCCGCCGTTGTAGTGAGCGACGTAGTGGTCAAGGACCGTGCGCAGGTGGCGCTCGCCGCCGATGAGCATCCGGTCGGTGCACTCGGCGCGGACGGTGCGCACGAACCGCTCGGCGATCGCGTTCATCCGCGGCGCTTGGGGAGCCGTGAGCAGCACGTCGATCCCGCTCGCGGCGAGTACGGCGTCGAAGGCCTCGGTGAACTTGGTGTCACGGTCCCGGATCAGACGACGGAACCGGTGCCGGGTCTGCTCGAGATCGGCAGTGAAGTCCCGGGCCAGTTGCGTGGCCCAGGCGCTGGTCGGGTACCGGGTCACGCCCAGCAGGTGGACCCGGCGGGTGCGGTGCTCGATGACGAACGCCACGTACAGCCGAGTCAGGAAGAGCGCGCAGTCCACGTGGAAGACGTCCATCCCTCTTCTTCGGAGGGAATCCCCGCCTTCAGGCGGGGAGGGAATCCGATCCTGAACCCTGCGGCGCGGAGCGCCGCGGTTTCGCTCCGGAGTGCTTCGCCCGCGGAGCCGCGCTCAGTCGGGCCGCTTCTGGTTCTCGATGTAGTCCTTGACCACGTGGAGGGGTGCGCTGGCGCATGACCCCGCGAAGTAGGAGCCGGACCAGAAGCGGCCGTGCATGATGGCCTGGTTGACGTGGCCGGTGAACTCCTCTCTTCGTAGCGTGTCAGTATCTCGTCGTTGAAGACGGTCCGCCGGTATCTGGTGACGAACACCAAATGCGCGTGCAGGTGGTGGGCGACGTGACGGCCGCGCCGTACGCCGGGGTTTGATTCCCAACGTGGTGACATGAACCAATGTTACGGTTAAGGTCGATTCGAGTCGGAGGGGGTGGGCTGAATGATCTGTGCGTACACGTTCCTCCTGCGACCCACCGCCCGGCAGGACCAGGCCCTTCGCGAGATGCTGCGCGATCACTGCTCGCTCTACAACGGCGCGTTGCAAGAGCGCCGCGACGCCTACCGGCACGCCTCGAAGACGACGGTCCGATACGGGCAGCAGTCCGCGCAGCTCAAGGAGATCCGGGCATGCGACCCGGAGCGTCAGGGCCGCTGGTCGTTCTCCAGCCAGCAGGCGACGCTGCGGCGTCTGGACAAGGCGTTCGCGGCGTTCTTCCGCCGTATCAAGGCCAAAGACAAGCCCGGATACCCGCGCTTTCGTGGACTTGGCCGGTTCGACACGGTGGAGTTCCCCAGGGACGGAGACGGCTGCCGCTGGGATGCCACCCCGCACGACCCGGTCACGCGGGTGCGCATCCAGGGTGTCGGGCACGTCAAGGTGCACCAGCACCGGCCGGTGGTCGGCCATGTCAAGACCGTCTCGGTCAAGCGTGAGGGCAAGCGCTGGTATGTGATCCTGACGGCCGAGCGGCCCCGGCCCGAGCCGCTGCCCGCGACCGGCAGCGTGGTCGGCATCGACCTGGGCATTGCCAACTTCCTCGCCGACTCGAACGGCGAGTTCGTGCCCAACCCGCGTCACGGGCGAAAGGCCGCAGCGAAGCTCGAAGCAGCTCAGCAGGCACTGAGCAGGTGCAAGCGCGGAAGCAAGCGCCGCCGCAAGGCGGTAGAGGCCGTGGCACGTCTGCACCGCAAGGTGCGGTGCCAGCGCCTCGACCACGCCCACAAGACCGCCCTCGGCCTCGTGCGGGAACACGACCTCATCGCGCACGAAGACCTCAAGATCCGCAACATGAGCCGGGCACCCGCCCCCAAGCCCGACCCCGACCAGCCGGGCAGCTTCCTGCCCAACGGGGCAGCGGCCAAGGCCGGGCTGAACCGCTCGATCGCCGATGCCGGCTGGGGGGTGTTCCTCGCGATCCTGAAGGCCAAGGCAGAATGCGCCGGGCGGGAAGTGATCGCCGTGGACCCCCGCAACACCTCCCGGCGATGCCCCGAATGCGGGCACACCGCCAAGGAGAACCGGCCCACACAGGAGAAGTTCCACTGCGTCTCGTGCGGCCACAGCGCGCACGCGGACACCGTCGGTGCTCTCAACGTTCTACGGGCCGGGCTGGTCCGTCGCGAAGCCCAACCGGCATAGCGAGAAGCCACCCCGTTCACGGGGTGGAGGAGTCACCGCCAGGATCGACTCGGCGTGGGCCTGAAGAAACGTGCGCCACCGGTCGTCGCGTGCGGTCGGCGGCGGGATCCGGCGGCCGCGCAGGATTCTTCGGATCGTGCCCGCTCCGAGGCGATGCCCCAGGCGGCGCAGCTCGCCCTGGATCCGGACCCCGCCCCAGGTCCGGTTCTCGGTGGCGAGGCGGACGATCAGCTGTACGAGTTCGTCGTCGAGCGGTGGACGTCCCGGTGACCGGGGCTGGGTCCACTTCTTGACGACCATGCTGCGGTGCCACCGCAGCAGCGTGATTGGGGTGACGATCCCAGGGTCATTGCATGATCGAGATCTGTCTGGGTTCGTCACGTGAGACCGAGGGCTCGTAGGGGCCGGTGGTAGTCGCGGCCGGTGTGGCGGAGGGCGGCGGCGATGTTGGTCTGGCCGTCCTGGCGGAAGACGCTGATGGCGAGGTTGCGCAGGGAGGCCATGGCGCGGGGCAGGGTGCCGGTGCGGACCTTGGAGTCGTCCTCGCGGAACGTGCGGTCCCGCACGTGGTGCAGGAGGTTCTCGATACCCCAGTGGCCTCTGATCCAGGTGGCGAGCTCGGTGCAGGTGGCGTCGAAGACGCTCAGGCTGGTGATCAGGTAGACGCGCTCGATGGTCAGCTTCCTGGTGCTCAAGTCGCGTCGCCACCGTACGACTTGGATCGCCTGGCGGGCGCCGGGGTAGTCGAGGTGGCTGAACGCGGCGACCTTGAGCCGGCGGATCTCGTCGCGGTGGTGGGCGTGGTCGCGAGCGCGGTGCCCGAGCGGGATGTCCCGCCAGGGCAGGTTCCTGACCTGGGCGTACAGGCCCGGATGGTTCTTCTTCACGACGGCCACGTAGTGCGCGCCGCGACTGGTCAGATAGGCCCCGTGGTCGTGCTGGGTGTGCAGGGCGTCGGCGGTCACCACCGTGTTCTCCAGCTCGAGACCGTCCAGCAACGGCGCGAAGGAGGGGATCTCGTTGCTCTTGGAAGCGACCTGCCGCTGGGCCAGGACCACGCCGTGGTGGTCCATCGCCGCCAGCAGCTGGATCGCCGCGGCCACCCGGGTTCGCGATCCGCGGACCACCTTGCCGTCGACCGCGATCACCCGTCGCACCGGCCGTTTCTCCGCCTCCGGCTCGACCGGGGGCGGCGTTCTGGCCTGCAGATACGCGCTGATCGCCGCGTCCAGCGCGTCACCGTCCACACGCTGCAGCAGGCGGCGCACGGTTGCGGCGTGCGGCACCGGCCGCAGACCGGTAAGTGGATCGGCAGCGAAGCCGAGGACGCCCAGCACATGTTGCGGGGCATCCGTGATCCACTCGCTGATCGCGATGAGCGAGCGAGCGCCGGTCAGCACCGCCGAGACGGCTGCGCACAGCAACGCGAGGGCCGGATATCGCAGTCCTCGCGCATCGCGGGGATCGGTAACCAGGATCAGGAATCGCCGCAGGTCAGCGACATCGCTTGAGGTGAGGGGATCAGTCGGGGAGCCCAGTTGCTCCAGTGCGGAAGGGATGGGCGATGATGTTCGGGCAGGCACGGTCTCGCTCGGTTCTCATGGGTCTCGACAACCACATGATCACCAGCACCGTGCCTGCTCTGCTCTCCCGGGCCCCTTGCCCCACAACGGACATGACGCCACGTCACTCACGAGACCGGCGAACCGGACCAATCCCAATCACGCAATGCCCCTGGTGACGATCCGGTGCAGCCGCAATGCTCTCGGTAGCATCCTGGACAACGCCGCCAACACAGCCCGGTCGGTCCATCCGAGCCGCGGCTTCGGGTTGGCACGCCGCAAGACCGCGACCTCTTGGCGCTGCTCGCCTGCTGGCCTTCCGGACGAGACTCGCCCTCGTCGGCGCCCTGCTGCCCCCGGTTCCGGCACCGACGGACCGAGTCGAAAGTACGTGCAATGTTCGATGAAAGTACGGGAGAAGTTGCTGTCGCCGTGGATTCGGGTGGGGCTCAGGTACGCGCGGACGCCATCGGCGTCTGCGCGAGGGGCTACAGCAGGTTCTCCTCGGCCCACACGTAGCCGAAGTGCCGGCGCCATGTGCACCAGCGCCCGGGGCAGCACCGCCTGGCGCTCCTTGCGCTGCAGCGTGGGCTTCCGGTTGTCAGCCGCGGCCGCGCATCCAGCCCGGCACAGGCAACAACGGGCGAACGACGGCCCGTTCCTCGTCCGACATGTCGGTCGGGTACTGGTGCTCACGCATCGGGCGGTCGGCGGCGTTCCCGAACTGGTGAGCCAGACAGTCACACTCCCGGGTGGCCGAGTTGGACTGCTCGGGCATCGACACGGAAGACTGCGGCATCAGGGCCTCCTGCTGCTCGGTGATTAGACACCAACGAGCTGTTCAGGAGGCCCTGCTCGTATGCGCCGAGCACCCCGCGACCACCCAATCGAGACTCCCGTTCGATCAACAAACCCCAAGATCAATACGAAAACAGCCACTTACACCGAACGATTGGCTCTGTCCCGTAATCGGTGGTAACGAAGGGTGACGGCCGTCGTTGTTCTGGTGTGAGTGATGTCAACGAGCTTGTGAGTGTGGTGTTTTCGGGGCTGGCAGCCCTCGTTATCGAGGGTGTACAGGACGAGGGTGAGGTCATCCGGGTGTCTGCGCGGTCCCGGGACGATCCGGTGCCGTGCCCGGCATGCGGGGCGCCGACGGCCAAGGTGCACGGCCTGCACGGCCGGACGCTCGTGGACGTGCCGGTGGACGGGCGGCGGGTCGTGGTGTCGGTGCGGGTTCGGCGTCTGGTCTGCCCGGTGCTGGGATGTCCGCGGCAGACCTTCCGTGAACAGGTGCCAGGCCTGGTGGAGCGCTACCAGCGCCGTACCCCACGCCTGGCCCGCCAACTCGGCTTCGTAGTCAAGGAGTTAGCTGGCCGGGCGGGTGCCCGCCTGTCCCGTTCCTGGGGCTGCGGCATCTCTCGTTCGACGGCTCTGCGCCTGCTCACGCGCCTGCGGACACCACCGCCACGTGTGCCGCGGGTGATCGGCGTCGACGACTTCGCCCTCAAGCGCCGGCACCGCTACGCCACCGTGATCATCGACGCCGAGACCGGCGAGCGGATCGACGTCCTGCCCGACCGCACCGCCCCGACCCTGGTCACCTGGCTGCGCGAGCATCCCGGGGTCGAGTACGTGTGCCGGGACGGCTCCGCCACCTACGCTGAGGCCATCCGCCAGGCTCTGCCCGAAGCGGTGCAGGTCAGCGACCGGTGGCACCTCTGGTCCAACCTGTGCGGCAAGGTCCTGGCCGAAGTCCGCTCCCACGCGGCCTGCCGGGCAACCGCCGTGAACCCCGCCCGGCCCGGAGGCGTACGCGAACAGACCACCCGCGAGCGGTGGCAGCGCGTCCACGACTTGCTCGGCCAAGGCGTCGGCCTGCTCGAATGCGCCCGCCGCCTCGATGTCGCCCTGAACACCGTCAAGCGGTACTCCCGCATGAAGGAGCCCACCGGGGACCGCCGCGCACCCCGCTACAAGCCCACGCTCGTCGACCCCTACCGCGACCACCTGCGCACCCGCCGCGCCGCGGACCCGGCCGTCCCCGTCCTCCAGCTCTTCCGGGAGATCAAGGAGTTGGGCTACACCGGCAGCCTCAACCTGCTCTACCGCTACATCACCCAGGGCCGCGCCGAGGGCGATAAGCCGGTCACCACCCCGCAGCGCTTCGCCCGTCTCCTGCTCACACGCCCGGAGAACCTGCGTGACAAGGACACCGCGCTACTGCGAGAACTCACCGGAACCTGCCCCGAAATGACCGAACTCGCCTCCCTCGCCGGCAAGTTCGCCCAGCTACTGGCCCCGGCGGAGGGCAACGACGCCAAACTCACCAACTGGATCACTACGGTTCGCACCGCTGACCTGCCCCACCTGCACTCCTTCGCGAACGGCCTCGAGCTCGACCGCGCCGCCGTCGACGCCGGCCTCACCCTCCCGTACCACAACGGCCGCACCGAGGGCGTCAACACACGAACCAAACGGATCATGAGGCAGATGCATGGCCGAGCCGGGTTCCCCCTGCTCCGCCACCGCATCCTCCTCCAGTGACCACTACACAGCGCTACCACCGATTACGGGACAGAGCCGAACGATTTACAGTCCCATCTCGTCCAGAGCGGGCCGCACGGCGGGGGTGAGCAGGGCGGTCAGCTGGGAGATGTCGTCGAGGGCTTCGAGGCCGAGGACTGCGCTCTCGATGGCGGCCTGGCGGCCCGGGGAGAACACGGAGTGAGTCAGGCTGCGGTATTTGTCGACGATCTCTGCGTTGGTCAGGAGGCGATCGCCGGTGCCGCGGGGGTGCCGGACGACCGCTTCGCACACCCCACCGTCTTTCAGGGTCAGACGCAACCGTGTAGTGAGCCTTTCATCGACCGGGAGTCGGTCGTACGCCTGTTCGTGGCGTGTTTCCGTGCGGTCGATCAGGTTCCACACGTCGTCACGGTTGATCCGCTCCTCGGCGAACTGGTCGATGAGCACGTCCCCGTCGATGAGCGCCACCGCCACCGTGTAGGCCACGTTCATCTGGGCGCCAATCGGCTCGAGCGGCCGGACCGCCCGCCATCCTCCGTGTCCATAGGCGGCTTCAGGCAGGTCGATCTCGATCCGTTCGACCTGGTCGGCCGTCAGCTTGTGCTCCGACCGCAGGTGAAGGGCAGCGTCGATGGCGGCGTGCAGCAGGCCCATGGCGGCGTACGCCTTCACCGCGATGCGCTCGGTCTCCCAGACCACGCCCAGGCCCGCGGTGATCTGTCCGGCGTCGGGCCTGTGCCCCTCTCCGAAGGTGGACAGGAAGCCGCCGTACTCCCGCTCGAAGACCCGCTTGATACCGACGTAGCCCGACGCCGCGAGCGCGGCCGCGGTCAGGCCGTTGCGCGCGGCGAAGCCGTGCTGCATCCGCTTGACCATCGACTCGAACTGCGCCGACATCAGGCCGCACGACTGGGTGGCGGCCATCCCGAGGGCGTCCTCGAATCCGGCGGCGTTCAGCCCATAGAGCGTCCCAGCAGACACCGCGGCGCTGTGGGTACCAAAGACCACACCTGAATGCCAGCCGCGGGAGATCATCTCCAGGCCCCCCAGGGCCATGCCCACCCGTGGCCCCGTCTCATAGCCGAGGATCGCGCCGAGCAGGAAGCGGGACCCTGACACTTCGCCGACGTGCGGGACCGCCGCGAGCATGGCCGGCACGACCAGCGCATTGCTGTGCAACGGGGCGAGCGGGTGGTAGTCGTCGAGTTCGAAGCCCTGGATGAAGCTGGAGTTGAGCATCGCCGCCGACGGCGCGCTGGTCGTGCGGGCTCCCCAACCGATCAGCATGGCGCTTCCGGCGTTGTCCAGCGCGGTGACCCCCTCGACGCCCTTGCGGGAGACAGGGAGCCTGGCTCCGACCAGGGCACAGGCGATACCGTCGAGCAGCAGGTGCTTGGCACGCTCGCGCACGGAAGGCGGCACCTCGCCCAGCGAGGTGCCGGCAAGCCAGGTGGTCAGCCGGCCGGTGGGACCCGTGGGGTCCGTGGGGTCGCCGCCGGCGTTGTCGGCCACCCGATCGGGCTTGGGTCCGGAGACACTCATGAGCTTTCTGCACTCCTGCCGTTTCCAGTATGGTCGTGAGTTCGTTGTCGCTGACGGCCGCTCATGGTGCCGCAGTGGAAGGCCCTCGAATCGTCAGCCCTGCGCCCCTGTCGCCTGATTCACTGAGATGCCCGAGTGGATCGCGAGGAATAGTCAAGACCTGTGGATCGGGGTGCCTGTCACGAATGCCACAGACCCCGTAGTTTCGGTCTGTGTGGGGCGTCATCCCTTGACGTTAGGAAGGCGCGGCCTCCGGGGGGATGACGCCCCGCCCGACTCACCAGGTCTTGCCGGCCTGCTCCCGGACCGTGCGGTTGATCCGGTTGAAGAAGTTGGTCATCGCGATCTCCAGGGTGATCGCGCCCAGCTGCTCCTCGCTGAAGTGGTCGGCGGCGGCGTCCCAGATCTCGTCGGTCACGCCCGCCGCGCCGTCCTGGAGCCGGGTGGCGGCCTCGGCCAGGGTGAAGGCCGCCCGCTCCTCATCGGTGTAGAAGGGCGTCTCGCGCCACGCGACCACGTTGTGCAGCCGCTCCTCTGTCTCAGCGGCCTTCTTCGCCGACTGGATCGTGGCGAAGACGCACGGGCTGCAGCCGTTGATCTGGCTGACACGCAGATGGACCAGCGACAGCAGGTGCTTGTCTACGCCCCCGGCGTGAATCGCCTTGTAGAGGTGCTGGATTGCTGTGATCACGTCGGGATTGGCCGGGCTCTTCACATGTGCTTCCATCGGTCTTAGGGCTCGCAGAGAATCAACATGCTGGTTTGATCTCTGATGGGGGTCGGCTGCCGTACTTGCCGAGGTGGGCGGCCACGTCTGCCGGGGTGCGGAACCTGGCGGTTGAAGGCGGGATCGCGTGGTCGCGCTCGGCCAGGAGGGGCCGTACTTCCTGGACTGCCCGCGTGAGGGTGCTCCCGGTGACGCCGAAGAGCTGGGCGAGCAGGTCGTGGGTACCAATCTTGCGAAGGCTGAGCACGGTGGCCAGGATGCGGTCTTCGTCGGAGAGCTTGTCCTTGGCGCCCGCACCGCGTGCTCGTTGGCGCTCACCGCCCCGGCGTTCGCGGCGAGTCTGCTCTCGTCGTCGTGCCAGTGCTGGGATCAACGCGCTGACCAGAACGTCCAGTTGTGGATCGGTCATGCCGGTCAGCTCCGGGTCACGGAGCGAGCCGGCGGCAACGTCATTCGGGAGCTCGGGCGACCGCGCTTCGGTCTCCATGCCCGCGCCCTGGCGTGGGGGCGGGCAGGCATCGCCATGGAGCGTGTAGTTCCAGTCGCCGTGGAAGCGGTGCCGGCTCATCGCCAGCGCGTCGACCTGGGCATCGCTGACCTTCACGCCGGTGTCGTAGCTGTCGGTGTCGAGGCGGGCCTCGACCGTCAGTCCGGTGCGGGTGGTGGTCGCCGCGATCGTCTCCACGATGACGTCATGGCTGCTCAGGGGCCTGCCGCGCCAGTTCATGGAGATGTGGGAGAACAGCCGGTGCTCGATCCGATTCCACTGTGCGTCCAGAAGCCTGGAGGTTGATCGTGTTAGGTGATTGATCGTCAGTCGTAAGCTCGTCGTCGCTTGCCGGTGCGAGTCCGGTCCGGGTAGCTGCCAGGAGGCCCGGTAGCAGGCTGGCGGCATCAGGGGGAAACGCCTGGTGTCGAAGCCCAGCGTCGAAAGCCCTGTGAGGGGAAGCAAACGGACGGTCCGTAGCATCAAGCGAAGCCTGCCGCGTCGTGAAGATCCCCGTGAGAGCGGGGGAAAGGGAGAGTCGAGCCCGGAGTGTCGGGGCGAAGGCCATGGAAGCGGTGAAGACCCTGGAAGGCAGCCGCGAAGAACTCCCCGGCGTAAGGGGCGCGGAACGTTCGGATAGTGACGGCGGGAACTGGAGAGGCCCTCTCCGCCCCGGTGACGTGCGGCTTGATGTCACCGGAAGCACCGTCTTCTATAACCGGTGACCCCGGGAAGTGAGGACGAGGCGGATGGGTGTCGGAGGCGGCCGTAGTACTGCTTGACCCGGACGGACAACATAACCGCCGGGGAGGGAAGGGCCGCTACTTCGTTGACGCGTGATGCTGAGTGGAGGGGCTCGATGAGTGCCGACGTGGCTAGTCCCATCGCCGGAGGACGTTCTCCCCTGGATCCGGTCCGTGCCTTGCAGCATGCGCTCTACCGGGCGGCCAAGGCCGATCCCGGACGACGGTTTCACGCGCTCATGGACAAGGTCTGGCGCACAGACGTCCTTGCGCGCGCGTGGGTGACGGTGCGCCAGAACGAGGGCGCGCCGGGGATCGACCAGGTCACCTTGCCCGATGTCGAGGAGTACGGGGTCGATCGGCTCCTCGGTGAGCTGGCCATGGAACTGCGGGAGGGCCGTTACCGGCCTCTCCCGGCGCGCCGGGTGTTCATTCCCAAGCCCGGCCAGCCGGGGGAGTCGAGGCCGCTTTCGATTCCCGCTGTCCGTGATCGGATCGTGCAGGCCGCGCTGAAGATTGTGCTGGAGCCGGTGTTCGAGGCGGATTTCCTTCCGTGCTCGTTCGGGTTCCGGCCCAGGCGGGGCGCGCATGATGCCCTCCAGGTGCTGATCGATGAGTCCTGGAGGGGCTGCGGGTGGCTGGTGGAGACGGATATCGCCAACTGTTTCGAGGCGATTCCGCACATCGAGTTGATCAAAGCGGTGGAGGAGAGGGTGTGTGACCAGTCCGTGCTTACGCTCCTGCGGGTGATCCTGCGCGCCGGGGTGTCGGAGAACGGGGTGGTGCGCAAAGCGGACAGGGGGGCTGCCCAGGGTGGGGTGGTTTCTCCGTTGCTCTGCAACGTCTATCTGCATCGGATCGATCGGGCCTGGGACGTGCGTAAGCACGGTGAGCTGGTCCGGTACGCCGACGATGCGGTGGTGATGTGTCGTTCCCGTGGGCAGGCCCGGGCCGCTCTTGAGCGGTTGACGGCTCTGCTGGCCGGCCTCGGCTTGGAGCCGAAGGCGGCCAAGACCCGGATTGTGCACCTGGCGGTGGGTGGGGAAGGCGTGGACTTCCTCGGTTTCCACCACCGGTTGGTGCTCGCGCCGGGACGGGGCGGCAGGGCGCCGTTTCCCTTCCTTGCCCGCTGGCCTGCGGACAAGGCCATGCGGCATGCCCGGGATCGGATTCGGGAGATCACCGACCGGTCCCGGCTGTTGCTGCCCGTTGAGGTGGTGGTGGCGGAGTTGAACCGGTTCCTGACCGGCTGGGCCGGGTACTTCAGGTTCGGCAACTCCGCCGATCGCTTCGCGGTGATCAGGGAGTTCACGCGGATGCGGATGGTGCTGTTCGTTGCGAAGAAGCACAAACGCTCCCGTGGCTTCGGGCGGTGGGTGGTGTCCTACGCCTCCCCGGACCATCTGGGCCTGGTCGGTCTTGCCGGGAACGTCGTCGCCCCCAGACCCTTTCGGGACTGGCGGGGGAAGCCGAATGCCGCCGGTGAACAGCGTCGGTGAGCCGGGTGCGGGAGAACCGCATGCCCGGATCGAGGTGGCGGGGGCTGGAAACGGAGCGAGGAAGCAGGTCACGGCCACTGGGGTGGCACAGCCGACCGGGAAACCGGCGGAAGAAAGGCCCCAGGTCCTACCGCCCGCTGAAGCAACCGCGCCAGTCCCCGACCCTACTCGATGTGCCCGGCGGTAGGTGACAGACTGTGATGTCCATGCCGGTCTCGGCGGCCAGGGCAGCGAGTTCACTCTTCCAGGCGCGGGTGCGGTAGCCGTTGGAACCGCCCGCGTCGGCGGTAATCAGCAGCCGTGTGGCGTGCGGGTAGTCGTGTCGGCCGCGGGCCTGCCACCAGCGGCGGATGGATTCCACCGCGAACGCGGCGGTGTCGTGGTCGGTGCCGACGCTGACCCAGCCGGTGTTCGCCGCGATGTCGTAGATCCCGTACGGGATCGCCTTGCCGGGCCCCTCCCGGTCCAGGAAGTCATGCGTCTTGACCTTGACCGGCTCGCCCCCCGGTTGCCACTCCCGCCCGGCGTTCTTGTACTGGCCGACCAGTTCCTTCTTCTTGCTGTCCACGCTGATCACCGGATCTCCGGAGCTGATGTGGTCCTTGGCCCGGTCGTTGATGTAGCGGAACTGGGCGTCCCGGTCCGGGTGCTGCTTGCCCTCGACGGTCTTGGAGTTGGCCTGCAGACTGAAGCCCGCCTCCCGCAGCAGGTCACCGACCGTGTCGGCACTGACCTTGTGTCCCTGAAGCGTCAGCTCGCCGGCCAGGTTCCGGGTCGACTTGGTCGTCCACCGCAGCGGCGACATCGGGTCCCCGCGCATGTCCGGCTCGACCAGGGCGAGAAGTGCGGGACGCAGTCCCGCGTCCAGGTCGGCGGCCTTCTTCCGTCCGCCGCCGGGCCGGCGGACCCGCCCCAGGGGCCCTTCGCCAGCCTCCAGCTCATAGACGCCCTTGCGGACCGTCGCCTCGCTGACCCCGGCTGCCCGGGCGACGGCCCGGATCCCGCCGTGTCCCAGGAGCCGGGCCTCGGCTCCCATCAGCAGACGCTGTTGCCGCTCGTCCAGATGCGGGAACAACACCCCGAACTTCGCACTCAGTTGATCTCGAATCTCCTGCGTTATGCCCATACCACATCAACGAGCCGCATCGCCGGAAGCAACACGTTGATTCTCTGCGAGCCCTTACGACGTGGTCGGCGATTGAGTGTCCTGGCCAGGGCCGTGACGTGATGGCGGCCGCGCGAGTTCTTCGAGTGTGACCAAGAAGTGGGCCCGCGCGGCCTTGTCCCATCCTGCTTTCTCCGGCCTGTCCGGTGCACATCTCGGCGGTTTGACCGAGGAGTTGTACGAATCCTGGACCGCGCGCCAGGAGTCCGCGCTGTACGAGCGGCGCGGTGGTGTCCGACGCCGTCAGGCCGGTGCCGGGCCGAAGCCGGAACTGGACTTCTGCGACCGCGTCATGCTCACCGTGGTTCACCTGCGCACCGGCCTGACGCACGCCGCGCTCGCCGAGATGTACGCCGTGGGCCGCTCCACGGTCTCCGACGCGATCGGGCAGATCCGGCCCCTGCTGGCCACCCGCGGCTTCTCCGTCCCCGAACGCCCCGGTCTGCGGTTGCGCACCCTGGCCGACGTCTTCGCCTACGCCGAGGCCGAGAACATCGACCTGCGCCTGGACGGCACCGAGGTCCAGGTCAGACGCCCCCGCCCGGGCAAGCCGGGCCGCAAGCAGTTCGTGTCGGGCAAGAAGAAGCAGAACACCTGCAAGACCACCACGATCTGCGACGGTTCCGGGCGGATGCTGTGGTCCGGGGCCGACAGGCCCGGCCGGATGCACGACCAGACCGCGATGCGCACCGAAGGCATCGCCGAGCAGCTCAGACTCCACCCCGAGGTCCACGTCGAAGCAGACAGCGGCTACCAGGGCCTGGCCAAGGAATTCCCCGGCCAGGTCACCGTCCCGCCGCCCAAGCCGGACAAGGACGCCCCGCAGGGCGAGCAACTCGCGCACCGCGAATACCGGCGCCGCCAGTCCTCCCGCCGGATCTGCGTCGAGCACGTCATCGGCGAGACGAAGAAGTGGAGGCCCCTCCAGCGTTACACCGGCCGCCGCGAGACCTACCCCGAGACCCACGCCGCGATCGCCTCCCTGGTTTCTGACCGGACCGCCCTGCGGCCTACCCGGCACCGGACGAGCACCGAACTCGTCCTCGTCCGCGACACCGTCTGCTGATCACCCACCAGCCGAGCCGCCAGGCCAGCACGCCCCGACCTCAATCGCCGACCACGTCGTTAGGGCTCGCAGAGAATCAACATGCTGGTTTGATCTCTGATGGGGGTCGGCTGCCGTACTTGCCGAGGTGGGCGGCCACGTCTGCCGGGGTGCGGAACCTGGCGGTTGAAGGCGGGATCGCGTGGTCGCGCTCGGCCAGGAGGGGCCGTACTTCCTGGACTGCCCGCGTGAGGGTGCTCCCGGTGACGCCGAAGAGCTGGGCGAGCAGGTCGTGGGTACCAATCTTGCGAAGGCTGAGCACGGTGGCCAGGATGCGGTCTTCGTCGGAGAGCTTGTCCTTGGCGCCCGCACCGCGTGCTCGTTGGCGCTCACCGCCCCGGCGTTCGCGGCGAGTCTGCTCTCGTCGTCGTGCCAGTGCTGGGATCAACGCGCTGACCAGAACGTCCAGTTGTGGATCGGTCATGCCGGTCAGCTCCGGGTCACGGAGCGAGCCGGCGGCAACGTCATTCGGGAGCTCGGGCGACCGCGCTTCGGTCTCCATGCCCGCGCCCTGGCGTGGGGGCGGGCAGGCATCGCCATGGAGCGTGTAGTTCCAGTCGCCGTGGAAGCGGTGCCGGCTCATCGCCAGCGCGTCGACCTGGGCATCGCTGACCTTCACGCCGGTGTCGTAGCTGTCGGTGTCGAGGCGGGCCTCGACCGTCAGTCCGGTGCGGGTGGTGGTCGCCGCGATCGTCTCCACGATGACGTCATGGCTGCTCAGGGGCCTGCCGCGCCAGTTCATGGAGATGTGGGAGAACAGCCGGTGCTCGATCCGATTCCACTTCGATGTGCCCGGCGGTAGGTGACAGACTGTGATGTCCATGCCGGTCTCGGCGGCCAGGGCAGCGAGTTCACTCTTCCAGGCGCGGGTGCGGTAGCCGTTGGAACCGCCCGCGTCGGCGGTAATCAGCAGCCGTGTGGCGTGCGGGTAATCGTGTCGGCCGCGGGCCTGCCACCAGCGGCGGATGGATTCCACCGCGAACGCGGCGGTGTCGTGGTCGGTGCCGACGCTGACCCAGCCGGTGTTCGCCGCGATGTCGTAGATCCCGTACGGGATCGCCTTGCCGGGCCCCTCCCGGTCCAGGAAGTCATGCGTCTTTACCTTGACCGGCTCGCCCCCCGGTTGCCACTCCCGCCCGGCGTTCTTGTACTGGCCGACCAGTTCCTTCTTCTTGCTGTCCACGCTGATCACCGGATCTCCGGAGCTGATGTGGTCCTTGGCCCGGTCGTTGATGTAGCGGAACTGGGCGTCCCGGTCCGGGTGCTGCTTGCCCTCGACGGTCTTGGAGTTGGCCTGCAGACTGAAGCCCGCCTCCCGCAGCAGGTCACCGACCGTGTCGGCACTGACCTTGTGTCCCTGAAGCGTCAGCTCGCCGGCCAGGTTCCGGGTCGACTTGGTCGTCCACCGCAGCGGCGACATCGGGTCCCCGCGCATGTCCGGCTCGACCAGGGCGAGAAGTGCGGGACGCAGTCCCGCGTCCAGGTCGGCGGCCTTCTTCCGTCCGCCGCCGGGCCGGCGGACCCGCCCCAGGGGCCCTTCGCCAGCCTCCAGCTCATAGACGCCCTTGCGGACCGTCGCCTCGCTGACCCCGGCTGCCCGGGCGACGGCCCGGATCCCGCCGTGTCCCAGGAGCCGGGCCTCGGCTCCCATCAGCAGACGCTGTTGCCGCTCGTCCAGATGCGGGAACAACACCCCGAACTTCGCACTCAGTTGATCTCGAATCTCCTGCGTTATGCCCATACCACATCAACGAGCCGCATCGCCGGAAGCAACACGTTGATTCTCTGCGAGCCCTTACTCCTTCATCGGTGGTTCATCGGTTACCTGCGCCCTTTCGGGCCCGTCACCACCCATGACGGAGCAGAGCCGAGGAAGGTAACAACATGTCCGACACCAGCCCGACGGACCCGATAGCCGAGAGGTTCGAGGCCCAGCGCGACCGGCTGCGCGCGGTCGCCCACCGCATGCTCGGGTCGCACGCCGACGCCGAGGACGTGGTCCAGGAGGCATGGCTGCGGCTCTCCCGCCAGGACACGGCGACCATCCACAACCTCGCCGGCTGGCTGACCACGGTGGTCGGCCGGATCAGCCTCGATGTCCTGCGATCGCGCCAGGCCCGCCCGGAGGCGTCCTACGACGACGGCCTATCCGAGCTCGTGGTGAGGCTCGACGACAACCCTGCTCCCGAGGACGACGCGGTGCTCGCCGACTCGGTCGGGCTTGCGCTCCTCGTTGTTCTGGAGTCGCTCGGGCCGAGCGAGCGGCTGGCGTTCGTGCTACACGACCTGTTCGCGGTGCCGTTCGACGAGATCGGCCAGATCCTCGGCAAGTCCACCGCCGCCACCAAGATGCTCGCCAGCCGCGCCCGCAGGAAGGTGCAGACGATTGAGCGACCGACCGGCGTCGGACGGGAGCAGCACGATGTGGTCCAGGTCTTCCTGGCAGCGGCTCGTCGCGGCGACTTCGCGGAGTTGCTGCGGGTACTCGACCCCGAGGTGAAACTGACCGTCGACACCCCGTCCGGCGTGGTCGTCACCCTCGGCGCCACCCAAGTCGCAGCCGGCGCGCAACTGTCCGCCAGCGCAGCCACGCAGGGGCGGACGGTACTCGTCAACGGCCTCCCGGGGATCATTTCCTGGCGCGAGGACGGCACCCCGCTCTCGGTCCTCGCGTTCACCGTCGTCGACGGCCGGATCACCGACATCACGGTCGTGATCGACCCGGCCAAGCTCGCGCTGATGGACCTGCCGGATCCTGCGTGAGTCCCTGGGGGCGCGGGTTTCGAGCTCTCCGATGATGTTGGCCCAGATTCCGATTGCCTGGCTCGGCATCTTTGCCTGCGCGTCCTTCATGGCGGTAAGGATCTCGGCATGCTTGTGCTGGAAAGCGAGCGACCATGACGCCGCCGCCAGCACGGTCGAGAGCTCCGTGAGGACGCGCTCGGGTGCGGGATGGTGTTGCAGTAGTTCGGCTGCGCAGTCCGCGCTGGCAGCGGTGTAGGCGTGAGCCTGGCCGTCCTCGTTGATGAACAGTACCTGCACCACGCCTTCCCGGTAGGCGTCCGGCCACCGTTCCGGGTGGTTCGCACACGCGCGGATACCTTCCACACGGACGTTGTTCGTCTCGTTCGCCGCTCGTTGTCCGACGGCAACACCCGGACGATGCTGCTCAGATTGCTCGAGCCCGGGGACGTTGGCTGCCTCCAGCCGAGCTTTAAGATCGCCCCCGTAGAAGACAGTGTCGCTCTGAAGATCAGACACCAGCTGTCGTCGGTCAGTGGATCTGGGCAGGAGTCGATTTCTTGACCTACGGTTTCGCAGGTTGACTCGTTGGGTTTGGGGTGGTGTCGTTCAGCCAATCTGTGCCCAGGGATGGGAGCTCAGTCCGTTGACGTGGGCTTTTCTGGTTGGCATGGCGGGCTGCGCAGGTTGGTTGGCCGTTGCGCAGATTCACCGGTCCCCGGTAATGCGGCAACCTGCTGGGTCGGGCGGTCGAGGAATGGTGCCACTCTCGGCCGGGCGGTCGCGGCGAGGAGACGCCCGGCGATTTGAACCGCGGCAGTTGTCCCCTCGAAGCCGATGCCACTGCCAGGCGCTTGCCTGCCGGTCATCTGCGGATGGGCGTGGTGAGTGGAACTCGCTATCGGGCTGTGGACCCGAGCCGTGGTGGGTTTCTTGGGGTCTCACCACGGCCGGTCGGCGGTGCGGCTGGCGAAGGTCGCCCGCCTGCCGGTCGTGGGTGCCGTGGCTCCCGGGAGGGCGGTGACACGGCGCCGTTCCGAGAGCTTCAGGGAGCTGGCGCCATACAGGGTCGGCCTGGGCGCTGCGGACTCATTCTCGGTGCCGGGTGGGGTGCCTGGGCGGTGACGCGCGAGCGGGCGGCGTGTTCGTCACCTGGTTGGCCCGCTGCCTGCTCGTCTGCTGGTGTCTGGTCGGTCATGGGGCGTGGTGAGTGGTGTCCGGTGCAGCACCGGAGCTCTGCCGGTCTTTGACCTCACCATCGACTCTGCTGCGCAATTCCGTGCGGGGGTGAGGGTGGGCGCGCGATGATCGTTCGTGTGGTCGTTGTCCTGTCGTGCGGCCGTGGGGGTGGTGTGGATGTCGATGCGGCCGAAGGGGCTGCCGGAAGTCCCGGAGCAGACCGTGCTGGTGGCGCGGGCGGCGTTCCCGCGGGGGAGCCTGGCGATGCGGGTGCGAGACCGGCTCGCGGAGGTCTTCGCGGACGAGCCGTTCGCGTCGGCGTTCGGGGTGCGTGGGGCTCCGGGTCTGTCTCCGGGGGTGTTGTGCCTGGTCACGGTGTTGCAGTTCGCGGAGGATCTGACCGATCGGCAGGCCGCGGCGATGGCGGTGCGGGCGATCGACTGGAAGTACGCGCTCGGGGCGGAGCTGACGGACACCGGCTTCGATGCCAGCGTGCTGAGCAGGTTCCGTTCCCGGCTGGTCGGCAACGGCATGGAACGGGTGATCTTCGATCGTCTCCTTGAGTACTGCCAGGAGGAGGGGCTGGTCGCGGCCGGGGGCAAGCAGCGGACCGATTCCACCCATGTGATCAGTGCGGTGCGGGACTTGAATCGCCTCGAGCTGGCCGGGGAGAGTGTGCGGGCGGCGTTGGAGGCCCTGGCTGTCGCGGCGCCGTCGTGGCTGGCCGGGCAGGTCGATGTCGCCGAGTTCGCTCACCGGTATGGGCCGCGGGTGGACGGTTGGCGCATGCCCGCCTCGCAGACGAAACGTGACCGGCTCGCGCAGGTCTTCGGCCAGGACGCGCTGGCGTTGTGCCGGGCGGCCTGGTCACCCGGCACACCCCCATGGATCCGTGAGATCGAGTCCGTACAGATCCTGCGGCAGATCCTCGTCCAGACCTACTGCCTGAGCACCGACACCAGGGGACGGGAGGTGATCAAGAAGCGGGCCGCCGACGACGAGGGTGTCCCGCCCGGTCATCGCCGCCTCGCCTCCCCCTACGACGCGAACGCACGCTGGGCGGCCAAGGGCGAGGATCTGTTCTGGATGGGCTACAAGGTCCACCTCACCGAGACCTGCGACACTCCCACCGAAGCCGAAGCCGAAGCCGAAGCCGGTGTTCGGGCGGCACCGAATCTGATCACGGACGTGTGCACCACCGATGCCACCGTGCCCGATGTGAAAGCGACCGCCCCGGTCCAACAACGCCTGGCCGAGCACGGCATCAGGCCCGCCGAGCACTACCTCGACTCCGGCTATCCATCCGCCGACCTCATCGCCGCCGCGCTGAAACAGGGCACCCATATGGTCACCCCGGTCCTGCTGGACCACTCCGCCCAGGCCAAGGCCGCTACCGGCTTCGACAAGAGCGCCTTCACCATCAACTGGAAGGCCCGCCAGGTCCGCTGCCCCGCCGGCAAGACCAGCGCGCACTGGAACCCCGTGAAACAGCACGGAACGGACGCGATCGTCATCACCTTCGGCGTCCGCACCTGCCGCCCCTGCCCCTTCCGGGACCAGTGCACCAGCTCCGCGAAAGGCCGCCGCATGCTCACCCTGCGCCCCAGAGAGCCAGAAGAAGCCCTCGCCCAGGCCCGCGCCGAGCAGAAAACGGAGAGCTGGAAGACCAAGTACGCCCTGCGAGCGGGCGTGGAAGGCACTATCAATCAAGCCCTCGACATCACCGGCATACGCCAGGCCCGCTACCGCGGGCTGCCGAAAGTCCGCCTCCAACACGCCTTCTCCGCCACCGCGCTCAACGTGATCAGACTCGACGCCTACTGGACCGGACACGACCAGCATCACACCCGCAGCAGCCGCCTCGAACGCCTCGCCTACCGACTCGCAGCCTGACCCAGGAATTGCGCAGCAGAGTCACCATCGAGCGGATGGTCCGCTACTCGCCATGACCGCTCGCGTTCCGGGCGTTGGCTGATGGGTGACCTATGGGTCGTCAGGCCCTGGTCACGCCTTGTGGTTTTCCCTACAGTCGCCCCTACACTCTGCCCTGCAGTGATCGCTGACGAGGTGACCGGTTGCTCTGCAGGTCAGCGCCCAGTTCGTGGCTTGCCCGCCGCTCCGACACCCCGTTTACCGGCTTGTGTATCGCCGGTGAAGGGGGCCATTGGGTCGCGGCGGCGCGGGCTGCGGGCAGTCGCACTGTCCGCAGCGGTGTCGGCCAGGGATGGGGGAGCGATGGGTAGCGGGTGCAGTGGCCGTACAACTCGACGGCCCGGGCGCGGGGTCTGGTGCTTTTGGCGCTGGGGGTGGTGAAGGTCGCGACGGCGAAGCAGTTGCGGCAGTTGGTGCTGCCGGGCACAGCCGACCTGTAGACGGTACGCAATGCGTGCAAGGACCTGCGCCACGCCGGGCTCATGGAGTCGGTCGGCCGCACGTCCAGTCCGGGGGGCGAACGGGCGGCCGGTACGGGAGATGGGCGGCACCGCGAGGGACGCGGCGAAGGCCGGCGCCCCGTATGCCCTGGCGGTGACGGACACGATCGACGCATTCCGCCAGTCGCCACCGCTGCCGACGAAGCCCGTCGCCCGCCGCACCGCACCCGAGCGGGTGCTCCCGGTTCGGCCGCAGGGGCTGGGTCATTTGCGGGGCTGGGAGACCGAAGTCGCCCTTCCGGTCGCGGGCACGTTCACGACACCGGCCAGGGGGAGCCTGCGCGCGGATGCGGTCCTGACCGCGCCGGAGGACCTGGTGCCGGTGTTGTTCGTGGAGGTCGACAACCACACTACGGCGACTGTTCTTGAGTTAGCTCGTCGTCGACGACTGTTCTTGAGTTGGCTCAAGGAGAGTTCACGACCCGTTCGACCCGTCCGATCGGTCAGCGGACGGGATCTCTGCATTTCCGGCCGATGCAATCAGTCAGCGGCGGACAGCCTGTGCCACCAGTGACCGCATCCGCCGAAGCAGGAGCGCTCGCGGCGCCGTGCGTCGGCGATCGTGAGCACCGCGATCAGCAGCCTGAACGCCTTGCGGCGTTCGTCGAGAGGGGTGAGACAGGCGATCTTCCCCAGTTGCTGGTCGATCCGGCCGCGTGTGATCAGCACTGCGGGCGTATGCGTCGGGCGCAGCCCGGCACGGCGGATGCTCTCCGGTGCGTCCTCGGCGACGGCGCGCGCCTGGACGCAGTGATGGCGCAGGAACAGCAGCACCTCGGACTGCTCTTCCGGGCCGAGGCCGTCGAACCACTCAATGCCCTCTGACATCGGGCGCAGCCCCTGGGCAAGTTCGTTGAGCAGGACATCGCGTTCGTTCATGACTGCCTCCCGTGGGACAGGCGGCGCTCGGCCGCGGTGATCAGGATGCCGAGGAGGACCGCGAGTTCGGCCGCACCCTCGGCGTCGTCGGCCCAGCGAGTGGCCTGCAGCGGGTGCATCTGGTCGAGGGAGACGCCTTCGCGGGCCAGGACGAAGGCCAGCGCCAGCAGGGCCGCGCGGGCGTTGCCGTCCTCGAAGGGGTGGAAGAACAGGACGTCGAGGTAGGTCCGGGCGGCACGCGAGGGGAGGGGCAGGTCCGGGCGGGTGCTCCCGGCGCCAACGGCGAGACCTCCACGCCACTCACAGCCGGGGCCCGGCCGCCCGCCCGACAACGCCGACAACCAGGACCACAAGTCGGTAGTTGCCCCCAAGGCGCTCCTCTCACCGCATCCGGTCAATGACAGCCCCAGCAGGCTGGACCAAGACCTTCACCGACCCCCGCCTCTGCGCGGCCGGCCCGTCCGCGCGGCGGCCCGGCCGGCTCCGCGGGCCCAGCGTGGCTGGGTGCGGCCCCGGCCGGGGCTGAGTTGGACTTCTGTCTCAGAGTCGGACCGGGCCGCCCGCACGATCCGATGGTCGCTCTTCGTCGTCTCCGTGCGGCAGGAGTTCGGCGATGATCTCGGTGCCGAGTGCGTACGCCGGCACGCCCGCGGTGATGAGCGCGGTCTCGGCGACGCCGATGAGGTCGGCGATGCCAGCTCCGGCGTGGAGTGCGCCCTGGGCGTGGATCCGGGCGGGGTGTGCCCGGCCAAGGGACAGCAGCTGCCCGAAGTGGACGAGCTGCTGCACCCGCGCTCCCAGCGGATTGTCGGTCAGCACGATGTGGCGCAGTGCCGCGATCGCCTCTTCGGTCGGCAGTCGGCCGAACTCCTGGGCCAGGCGCAGCCTTTCCTGCACCGCGCCGGGAACGGTTCCGAGGGTGGAGCGGTAACGGTCGCGTATGGCCTCCGTACGGGAGGCGAGGGTGTCGTCCGTCATGACCTGGCCCGCGCGATCGCGGCGCGCACGGCCTCCTGGGCGCCCGGGGGGAAGTCCACGGCCCCGCCGATCGCCGCGGCGGCGATCTCGGCTTCGGCGCTCTCCTCGATCGCCACCACGAGGTGGGCGGTGGCCGCCGAATCCGGGCCGAACACCAAGAGGCCGTGGTTGGCCAGCAGGACCGCGGCCGTCGTCGGGCACCGTTCCAGCACGTCGGCGATACCGCGCACCGACACGTCCGATCCGCGAGGTCCCCAGGGGACCACGGGGACGTCCTCAGCCTGTCCGAAGCGCAGCATCGGCTCGGTGCGGCAGGGCAGCGGCCGGTGGGCCACGGCGAAGGCGGTCGCGGACGGCGAGTGGGTGTGGATGATCGCGCCCACGTGGGGGCGGGCCTTGTACACGGCGCTGTGCATGGCGATGATCTCGGCGCTGACGGACTGCAGCTCGCCTTCCAGGACCTGCCCGTCGAAACCGACGGTCGCCAGTTGTTCGGGCCGCAGGCCGCGGACGAACCCCGGCGTCAGCAGAAGGCGCTCACCGTCAAGCCTGGCGCTCAGGTTGGCGTGCCCGGAGTGGGACATCACCCCGGCTGCGAAGAGCTTCTCCGCGGCTACCACCAGCTGGTCGGCCCGCTCTTTCCGTACGTACGTGTCGCTCATAGCGGTATCTCCAAGTTTGCTGCCAGCGGCCGCTCGTTCGCCGCTGTCCACGTGCCGACGACTCTTCAACTTGAACTAAGGTTTAAGTCAAATGCCGGGATCGACGAGGAGCAGGAGGAGCGGAACGTGCGCATGCCGATCGGCCGACTCGCCGAGATCACCGGAGTGCCCGCTTCGGCCATCCGGTACTGGGAGCGCCACGCCCTGCTGCCCGCGCCCGAGCGTGAGAGCGGCCAGCGGCGCTATCCGCCGGAGGCCGCCGAGCGGATCACGGTACTGCGCAAGTGCCAGCAGGCCGGGCTGACCCTGGTCGAGATCAGCGAGTTCCAGCTGGAGCAGCCACGCAGAAAGGCGATGATCCGCGCCAAGATCACCGAGATTGAGCAGCGCTTGGTCGATCTCGACCACGCCCATCAGCTCCTGACCCATGCCCTCAAATGCAGCGAAGAGGACATCGTCAGATGCCCGAAGTTCCGAGAGCAGATGGCGGCGTGGCAGACGCCGGATCCGGCGCCGTGAACTGTTTGAGGGGGACTGGCTGGTTGCGAAGTACAGGTTTCGTGGCAACGCCAGTCGAGCCCAGACGCCGCCTCGTGGCGCAACCGCCAGGCGCCGACCCCTGTCAGTAGCTGTATCTCAACCGATCATGGAACGTGCGGGTCGAACAGGTTTCCCGCCGGGGTGATCTTCCCGTCAAATCGCCCCGCAGTTCGACCACACCCGCCGCCCACCGGATCCACCATCGCGCCCGCGCCGAAGCCGCACGCCGTGCTGTCCTCGCTCGCGCCGAAGCGCAACAGTGCCCGCCTGTACGGCAGCAAGAGCACACCCCGCAGGCGGCACCACAGCAACCGCTGAGCTCGCGGTCCGCTACGAGGCCACTGTCTTCGTAGCGGCCATCAACGAGTGGCTGTGACCAGCACCGTCAGGAAAGGCGGACGGAGGGCCAGTGGAGTTGCGGCTGCGTCGGCAGGTGGCCAAGGACGCCGAACGGCGCGGCTAATCGGCTAACGCTCGTAGCGGGCGTGCCCTATGTGCCACACGTAGGAGGCTGCGACGGCTTCCATGGCGCGAGCGTGATCCGCGAGTGCGCTCTTGCTGTTGACGGCGAGTTCGGTGATTCGAAGGCGTGCGGTGGAGGCTTGGTCTTCACACATGCGGGAGGCCAGGCGGAACGCCCCTTCGAGGTCGCACTCGCGCTGTCGGATCAGCAGTGTTGGCAGGCTCAGAGGGGCCGGGCCACCGCGATGTGTCTCCTTCGCGTACGAGGCAAGGTCGTTGATCCACCCGGCAAGGTCGGCAATGGCCTTCTCCAGTTCACGAACCGCTGCCGAGGCTCGCTGGTCCTCGGTAAGTTCGTACCTGAGCGCGACTTCCGCGGTCGCCATCACGGTCCGGACGAAGACTGTGTGTGGGCGCATCGCGCAATAGTCGCTCAGGGTGACCTGGTCGGGCCTGTCGAGGTGATGGGCCTCCCAGAGGATGCCGAAGAGGTTGTCCCGCAGGTGCGCGGTGAGCCGTACGTACTGCGTGGGCGTGGCCCGTTCCCGGAACCGGCCGAGGAGGTCCTGTAGCGCGGCGGTGTAGACGCTGGCCTCGCCTGGCGGCTCGTCGTGACCGGCGAGGAGGTGGACACATTGACTGATGCGGCGGACCAGGCGGGCGGTGTCACGGGCCCCTTCGGCCTCGCCGTGTGCGTCGTCGAACGCGGTGAGCCACAGGAAGAGATCAGCGCAGAGGAAAACGCCGTCCCGGTCGGCCGTTGGCAGTACGCGAGCTACCCCCTGGGCTGTGATGTTGCAGAGGGTCTTTTGCTCGCTCGGTGAGCGGACAAGGGGGAAGTTGTGGAGCCAGTGGGCGGTCTGCCGCTCGATGGCTTCGGCATGCGGGCTGGTTGCGAAGGGGCCGGGAAAAGAACCTTGGAGGTCTGGCATCGGCAGGGGGTCAATGGGCCAGGGGGCCGAAGCACGGGGGGAGTCGTTCATACCGCGGTCTCCGCGACCGCGTGCCTTCTGGGCTCGGCGATCATGTCGAGGGACGAGGGATGCACGGTGATCTCCGGCACCGGCCGGACGGTTGCGCCAGGTACCGGCCTCAGCCGCCAGCGTGACGCGATGAGCGCCGTAATGACGACGGCTTCCATCAGGGAGAACTGGTCGCCGATGCACATCCGCTTGCCGACCCCGAACGGGATGAAAGCTCCCCTGGGTGGCTGAGGGCGCTCGGGCAGCCAGCGATCGGGGTCGAAACGCAGCGGGTCGGGGTATAGGTCCGGATCTCTGTGCATCGCGTACGGACTCCACATCACATCTGTTCCCGCAGGCAGGTTGAACTGCCCGAGCTGCACCGGTGAGATGGTCCGCCGGGTCAGGATCCAGGCGGGGTTGTGCAGGCGCAGGGTCTCGTCGATGAGCCTGCGGGTGAAGGCGAGCTGCGGTATGTGTTCGGCGGTGAGTTCGTCTCCGGCGAGCACGGTGTCGACCTCTTCGTGGAGCCTGCGCTCCAGCTCCGGGTTGCGGGCGATCTCGTGGAACAGCCATGCGAGGGTGACCGCGGTGGTCTCGGAGCCGGCGGCGAGCAGGGCAGTGATCTCCGCCGTGATCTCTTCGTCGCTCAGGTTTCCGCCCGTCCCGTCCTGGACGGTCATGAGGAGCGCGACGAGGTCGTCGTACGCGTCAGGATTCGCCCGGTGGTCGGCAAGTATGTCCGCGATGGCCTTGCGCAGGACGGCGTTGGCGGCCCGGGCTCTGCGGTTGCCGCGGGTTGGTAGTCGCTCCAGTGTGGGGCTGGGCACCATGGCGTGCATGAGGGCAGCCTTGAAGACCGTGTCGACGCTGTCGAGGATTATCTGCGCCGGCTCGCGCTCCGGGTTCGAGGAGAATAGTGCCGCCATGACGACCCCCTGGGCCATGAGCTGCATCTCGTTGCACACATGGAGGATTTCCTGGTCGCGCCAGGCCGAGACGGAGGGTTCCGCCGTGGCGCGCATGCTCTCGATGTAGCCCTTGACGTGTTCACGATGCAGGGCGGGTTGCATCAGGCGGCGCCGCTTCAGGTGTGGTTTGCCTTCTGCGACCGGCAGGGGGTCTCCGCCGAAGATCTTGAGTTTGTCGAAGAGCAGTCCTTTGTTGAAGTGGTCGGACTTGCGGGTGAGCATCTCCTGGAGCAGCTCAAACGAGTTGATCACCGTGATTGTCTTCTTCGGGCCGATGACGAGTCGCACGATGGGCCCGTAGGTGCGCAGGCGTTGGACGTAGGCCAGGCGGTCCCTGAGCAGCGGCAAGGCGTGCCCGATGAGCGGTACCCGCCCGGGGGCGATCGGCGCAATACGTAGGTCGGCAGTCATGTGCCTGTCTTCTTCCCTCGCTTGTGGTTTGTGTGGTCCCTGGGCGTGATGGTGCTCCGCTCAGCTGCTACGGGTGCGCAGCATCTCCCGCGCAGCGAGCACCTCCGCTTCGATTACTGCGGTGGGCGCATACAGGGTTTTGTCGTGCCACAGGGCGGGGTGCTGGTGGCTGGGGTGCGAGGCAGCGCGCAGGTATGTCTCGGCGAGGTCCAGGGCCCGGGTGTGTTGCGGCTGCGGTGCGGGGGTGGCGGCGCTCAGCAGGATTTTGACGGCGTATGCGGTCTCTTCGACGGTGCTGCCCCACACGCCCCAGGAGCCGTCGGCGCGCTGAGTGTCAGTGGTCCACGCGGCGGCCCTCTGGACGGCCCTGGACGCGTGGTGGCCGCCGTACTGCGCGAGCGCGGTGACGCACCGCTCGGTGGCGTAGTAGGGGGAGGCATGCCATTTGTCGGTCCAGTGTCCCTCGGGTTGCTGCTGGCCAATCAGCCAGTCGCACAGCTTCGCCGCTCGGGGGCCGTATGTGGCCTCTTCCGTCGGGCAGTGCCGCCGGTAGCTCACGAGGGCCCGGAGGGCGTGGGCGTTCGCGGTGACTGATCCGGTGTCCTCGCCGATGTAGCAGTCGTAGTGGCTGCCGTTGTGGAACAGGTCCAGCGGTTCCGGGTCGTGTGGCAGGCCGACGAGCGAGGCAACCAGCACGGACATGGCGGTGTCGTCGGCATCGGTCATGAGGCCGGGCGCACCGCGCACGCCTTGAAGATCGTAGATCTCCTCGGCCCACTCGCGGACAGTGGGAAGAGCGGCAGCGGGCAGGTCGGCGCGCGCCAGCGCGGCGGCGGTCCATAGCCGTTCGACCACGCGGAGGGGTGCGGCCTCGGGGAAGAGACCGCCGTAGCGCTGCGCCACTGCTGTGAGGTCGGCGACGGCCTGAGCGACAGTGGCAGGTGACCGCGTTGCCCGTGCCGCGGTGGCGGCCGGCGAGCTGCCCAGCAGGCCTTCGACGTCAGGGACGAGAGCCGACGGTATGTAGCTGCTTATGCCTTCAAACGTGTGGTGAAACTTGACGGGTAGGCTGCCCTGCGACTCGTACCGTCTGGCCACATAAGCAGGTGCCGACTCGTGGAAGCCGCCCGGAACCGGCAGCCGGAAGCTACCGATACCCGGCATGTCCTCGCCGGTGGTCAGGGAGCCCAACTTCTCGTTGATCTCGGCTACCAGGCTGGGTACGAGTATTTCTGCTGCAGCCGTGTCCGGCCACGGGCATACCGGTGGCAGCGCGCGCAGTACGTCGAGGCCCCTGTTCACCGCGGCCGTGAGCCGGCCGGTGACCTCTGCGGACGCAGTTCTTCTTCGCAGGACCGCGAGCGCGGCCTCAACCGCGCTGAGTGTCGGCAGGAGCCGGTAGGGCAGCGGCCCCTCCCCCCAACTGCCGTCAGGCGCCTGCTGTTCCAGCAGGTACGTGATCCGCCGTGGCTCCGCGGGCAGCCACGGCGCCGCCGACAGGACGCGGGCCGTCTCGTACAGGGAGGGACCGACGCTTCCCCAACTGTCCTGGTCGGCCCTGGCCACCAGACTGGTGGCTCGTTCGGCGTAGGACGTGCCGATGGGCGTGCTGATGCTCATGGGGCGACTTCCTTCTCGGGGTTCTGATGACGGTGTGCGGCGACGCACTATGTCTGCCTGGCCGTTGCGTCCAGGGCGAGCCGGCGCAGGGAGGCTGTGACACTTCCCGAAAACGGAGCGTTGTCCAGGGCGACGAGGGCGGCCGCCCGTCGCGTGGTGATCATTTCCTCCACGGTCTGCCGGGCGCCGGTGGAGTTCAGGATCGTGCGGACCGCGGCGGCGTGCTCCTCGTTGAGGTCGCTTCGGCCGACGAACTCGCGCAGCGTTTTCAGTTCGGCCGTGGAGGCTCGCTGGACCGCGAGCGCCATCAGAACGGTGGCCTTGCCCTCGCGCAGGTCATCCAGTACTGGTTTACCTGTCTTGGCGGGATCACCGAAGACCCCGAGCAGGTCGTCCCGCAGCTGAAACGCTTCTCCTAGCGGTATGCCGAAGGCGGTGCAGGCATCGAGTACGGGTGGGGTCGCTCCGGCCACTGCCGCCCCTATGTGCAGGGGCCGCTCTATGGTGTATTTAGCCGTCTTGTATCGAATAACGTGTAATGCCGTATCCATGTCGTCGGCAAGGCGGCCGGTGGTCTGCAAGTCCAGGAGCTGGCCGTACATGACCTCGCTCCGCATTTCGGCCACCAGGGGCAGCACCTGTGCCAGTCGCTCCGGGCTGAGGTCCGCTGTGCGCAGGAGCTCATCGGACCACACCAGGGCCAGGTCTCCGAGGAGGACGGCCGCGCCCAGACCGTGTGCCTGGGCCCTGCTGCCCGGACCGCCGCCGTCGGTATAGGCGGTGGCCAGTGCACGGTGGGCGGACGGCTGGCCGCGGCGGATGTCGCTGTCATCCATCACGTCGTCGTGTACCAGGGCGAACACCTGGAAAAGTTCGAGGCTGGCGGCAGCGCGAACCGCAGCAGTCATGTCGCCTGTTTCTCCGGCGGCTTGCCATCCGTACAGGCACAGCAGGGACCGCAGTCGTTTTCCGCCGGTCAGGAGTCTGCGCAGCGCGGTGGTCAGGTAGAGCAGCTCGGCTCCTGGCGCGGCACGTTCCTTGGTGTCCAGGAACTCGGTCAGAACCGCTCCCACCTTCTGTCGCAGGGAAGAGAGGTCGGGCAGTTCCGTGGGAAATGTTTGTGTCACCGGCGGTTGATTCTCCTTCGTTCGAGACCCGTTGTCGCGGTTCCGTTCTTGCAGAGGACGGAGCATCGGCACGCGTCTTCTCGCCATGGCTGTTGCGGTGGTGCCGGCCGGCGTCCCGGTCGGCACCACCGCGACGCGATGATCGACGGCAGGTGATACGGCTTCTACGCCTCAGTCCTGACTGACGTCGGGGCCAATGGCTTGTCCCGCTCTGGGCGGGAGGGGCTCCGGCTCCAGGGGGTGGCCCCGTCGGCGTCGGGCGTCAGCGGGGTGAACCGGGCCGGGAGCGCGGTGAGCGTCCGGTAGACAGCCCCAGGGCGGTAGGTCAGCTTGTCGGCGGGAACGTCCAGTTCGATGTCCGGCAGGTAGGTCAGCAGCCTCTCGATGGCGGCGGTGGCTATCAGCATGGCGACGTCACGGGCGGGACACGCATGGGGCCCTGCAGCGAAGGCCAGGTGCGCCTTGTTCCCAGAGCGATAGCCGTCCGCCGGCATACCCGAGTGGGGGCAGGTGTTGGCGGCGGCGTACGACACCATGACGGGCGAGCCTGCGGGGATGCGAGCGCCGTGGAAGGTCACGTCCTTCTTGGGGAAGTGGACGCTGTAGTTGGCCAGCGGCGCGTCGTGCCACAGCGCGTCATCGATGGCGTGCTGGATGGGCAGGCTCCCGGTGGTCAGGGTGCCGAAATAGCGGTCGTCGCTGAGCATACGGACGAGCGTGTTGGCGATGAGGTTGCCCAGTGGCTCGTTCCCGGCCCCGAGGGTGATGAGGATCTGGTGGACGGCCTCTTCCTGGCTCAGCCCATTGGGATGATCGATGAACCAGGAGGTCAAATCGTGGCCGCGCTGTGCCGCCTTGGTCCCGTAGAGGGTTTCGAGATAGGCGCCGAACGACTGCCCGCCCGCTGCCTGTGTCTCCGGATCGCTGTCCATCATCGCCCCGAGCGCCCACACAAGCCGCGGGCCCTCCTCGTCCGGCATACCGAACAGAGCATTGAAGACCATCAGGGGCAGCTGCTGCGCGTACTGGCGGACGAGGTCGACCGTCCCGGTATCAGCGAATTCCTGGAGCAGCGTGTCGGCATAGCGGAATGTCAGGACGCGCACATCATGGGGGTCCAGGAGACCGAAGCTGTCCGTGATCACACGTCGCAGATGCGCGTGTGCCTCGCCGTCGGCGAAGAACAGACTCGGCCGCCACTCCACCAGGGGCCGGATCGGGCTGTCCTGCGGCACCTGCGGCAGCCAGCCCCGGGTGTCCTTGGTCCACGTATCGGCGTCCTGGAGGAGGTCGAGGGCGGCCCGGTAGTCGGTGACCAGGCGGACCACGACACCGGGGGCCACCTCGGCTACGCCGACCGGCCCCTGCAGGCGCAGCAGCTCATAGCTGCGCTGCGGGTTCGCGGCGTGTTCGGCCCCATGCAGGGACACGGGTGCTTCGGGTGGTGTGAGCGTCACGAGGCTTCGACTCCGGCACGGGCTATGGAATGGGCGGTCAGTTGGATGAGGGCGTTGAGGCCGCTGTTCTTCTCTCGTGCGTCACAGGTGACCAGTGGGGTCTGTGGGGCGAGGTCGAGCTTCGAACGGATGAGCGCCAGGTCGTATTTGGGTGAGTCAGGGAAGACATTGACAGCGACGGCGTACGGCAAACCGCGCTCCTCGATGAGTTCCATCACTTCCCAGGAGTCTTTGAGCCGCCGGGTGTCGACCAGGACGAGGGCACCGAGCGCTCCGAACGCGATGCCTTCCCACAGAGGAAGGAAGCGGCGCTGCCCAGGAGTTCCGTACAGGTACAGAACGATCTTGTCGCCCGGCAGGGTCAGACGGCCGAAGTCGATGGCGACCGTGGTGGTGGTTTTGTCACGCAGTCCATCGTGGCCGAGGTCATCGGTAGCGACCGCCGCGTTCGTCATGACCTCGTCGGTGTGCAGTGTCGGAATCTGCGACAGCGACTTGACTACAGTCGTCTTGCCGATACCGAGCGGGCCGGCAACAAGGATCTTGATCCTTCGGTGTTCTCCCTCAGGCAGGTAGACGGGAGGCGAGCTAGGCGGCAAGGAGAGCGTGGAGTCCACTCAGAACCTCTTCCAGGACTTCTTTCGACGGTCGGCCATCGTTCGACGCGCGGAGAGCGTCCGGAATCGGGACGCTGGCTTTTAACTGACCGTCAGTGACAAGTTGTTCGGCAAGCACCAGCGTCACGCTGACCGGGAGGCCGAGATAGCCGGCTAGTTCGACGACGCTGAGAGATCCGTCGGTCACGAGCTCGACCACGCGCTGGTGCACCGCCGTGTGGTACCTGGCGAGGGGCAGACCACTGGCACGCAGAGCGGCCAGCGAATCGAGGGTGCCCGAGAGGCCGGTGCCGGGGCTGGTTCCGGTGGCTAGGTAGGCCGGAAGCAGACGTCGCCGTTCCTGGCCGCGGCTCATGACGCCCGGTCGCTGGTACGGGCGGGAACGGACATGATTTGTTCTCCGAGTTTCATTGCCTGGCGGGCCATGGTCGCCGCGACCACCCCCATGGGCATGTCCTGATCGCCCGCTGCCGCGATCAGGGTGTTGGTTCCTTCGCCGACCGGCATGACCATGTAGGTGCCCTGATCGTTGTGCGTGGTGACGGTCCTGAGTGGAGTGCTCGGAGGGGCGCCCAAAACGGCGTTGGTGGCGGCACGAGAGGCGGAGTGCAGCGCGGCAGTCATCGCACCGATGCCGTCTGCCTCGTCCTTGGTGAGGTTCTCGGAGGTGGCCTGGACCATCCCGTCGAGAGTCATAGTCAGTGCGTGCCGAACACCAGGGATTTCGGTGATGGGCTTCAGGACCCAGGCGGACGGGCCGGTCTCTTCGTGAGCTTCAGGCATGGTCACAGTGTTTACTCCGAATCGGTGACGGACCGGCCGCTGGTGAGGCCACTTTGGAAATCGCTCCAGATGGCACCGGTGTCCTCCGGGTCCAAGGGGCGGGGCGCTGCGGCGGCGTCATCATTGGTGGCTGTCGCTGAGAAACGGCGGCGGCGCTGCGGCAGTTCCGCCGCGGCGGTAGGCGCGGGCGAGTGCGCGGGTGCGGGTGCGGGCGAGTCGGCAGTGGCGGGCCGCTTGTGAGCCTGCGGCGCCACGGCGGCTTGGGGAGCCAAGACCGACGGAGGTGTGGCGTTTTCGTCGATCGAGGTCAGCAAGTTCTCGGGAACTGACACCACAGCGCGCACCCCACCATAGGGAGAGGAAGTGTCGATGGAGACGTGGAGGCCGTAGTCGGCCACGAGGCGGCCGATGGCGGCGAAGCCCATGGACGGCGGGTCACCGAGCTCGAGGAGCATCACCTCCTGCTGTTCACCCGATATCAGACCTCGGCCGCGGGTGAGCGCTTCTGAAGTCATGCCCTTGCCAGCGTCGTCGATCGTGATGCACACACTGCCGTTGCCGGTCTGGATCAAGCTGACGTCCACCATGAGGTCGTCACGGGAGTGCTCCAGCGCGTTGGCCATCAGCTCGGCGCAGACCACAGCAACAGGCTCGGCAGCGCGCCCGACAACTCCGATGTTGGAAACGCTGAGCCGAGAAACGATGTTGATGCGTTCGAAGCCGCGCAGTCGGGAGGAGGCGCCACTGACGACCTCGCTCACGTAGGTGTCCTTGCGGACATGCCCCGGCCAGCCTCCGCACACGATGGCGGATCTCTGCGTGAGGCGCAGGTTCTGCTCATTGAGGTGGTCAGACTCAAGCAGGGTCTGCGTCAGACGGGGCGGCGCGCTGAACTCGTGCTGAAGACCCACGATATTCGTCTGCAGCCGGTAGGAGAGAGCCTGGGACTCCTGAGTCGCGCCGCGCAGGGCAGCCCGAGCGGCGGCGTCGATGCGGCGCCTCTCCTTGAGGACGATTCCAGAGACAGCTTCGGGCAGTGCGTCGAGGAGCTGTCCAGCCTCGGACCCCGCGAGATTCTTGTGCAGCAGTCCGGGGACCGGGTGATGAGAGCTGATCAGGTGCAGTGCGAGAGCGGGAAGCCGCTGGGAGGCGAGGTGACGCACTTCGTCGAGAAGCTCCGCCTCGCGGGTATTGGCTTCCTGCGTGCGGGACTCTGCGGTCTCCCTCTTCTGCACCTCGGCTCGAGCGCGGCCCTCGGCAGCCTGCACGCGGGAATTGGCGGCCTGCGCCTCCGCAGACAAGTCTCGGCCCCGGCGTATGAGTTTGCGGCGCGAGCGTGCCAGGAGCAGCGCCCAGACTGCTAGGAGGAGGGACAAGACGCCGAGGGAAAGGGCGATTTTTGAGGACAAGGTCACGGAGAGTGGTCCTAGGGGTCGGTCGAGCCTTCGAAGAACGACGCTGCGGTCTACCCCCCCATAGGTGAGTGCCGTCTCCGATGAACTGGCGGACAGGAGTAACGTGTGGCTATTTGTGGACCGTTCGTGCAGGACAAAATTGGCACCGCAGACAAACGACTGCGAGGCCGAGTCGGGGCCCGAGGAATGGCTCGAGCCGAAAGCGCGTTCAGCTTACTGGAGTTGATCTCTGCACGCAGCGGTGGAGGGCCCCGCAGTTACGAGTCAGATGATCTTTGCTTGTGGGGTTCCCGCTGCTCGCACGGCGTGGACAATGGCACTCTCCGCCAGCCGGTCGTGCTCCCACAAGAACACCGCTCCAGCCGCGAAATGACCTTCGGCCTCGAGGAAGCCCGGCAGTGGACTGCCGCTGCCGCAGCCCGCTCGGCGCTCGGCGCTTGACGAGCCTGCTGCTCGAAGAAAACCCCTACGCGGCCGCTCACTTCGCCGCAGTAACCGACTGAACGTTCATGCATGCCCTGTGGCATCAGGTCCGCTCCCACCGGCCGCTCGATCTGGCGTGGCAAGAGGCGGCGGCCTGGATGTTCGGTGAAGCCGGATACCTCGGCCCATGGCCGCACACCACCCAGCTCATCGCCGATTACGCGGTTTGGGAACGAGTGCAGCAGCTCGCTCTCTTGCGGCACGCAGAGGTCTGCGTGATTTCACCTGCGGCACACTCGGCGGTCATGGCGGCTGCCATGATTCTGGACCCCGCAGATCTGCTCACCCTCGACCGCGATACCGACATCCCTCTGCGAACTGGCCTCGTGGCACTGCCGGAACCGGTCGTTCTCCTCAGCCGGGACACCGAGCTGGGCGACCTCAGCGTTCTGGGCTGGACCTTCAACACCATGTACGGCCCTGCCGGCGAGGAGTTCCCAGCAGTCGGGGTCAGCGGCATGTCCCGCCCCGCCGGCCCCACTGGGACCCCGTCGTGGGAGGAGTTCCTGGCAGAGGCGAAGGCCGGCGGTCACCCGATACCTCCGTGGTTTCCCGCGGGGACCAACGGCATGCGCGCAGATGCCTCCTCAAGGACTACGTTGGAGCACGCCGAGGCAACGGTTGCTGCCCAGGGGCGGCGCATGCTCCACAGCGCCGTCGGAGATCTGGCCGGCGTCGACCATGAATCGGCGCCTCACACCGCTCAGTGGAACGGTGAGCCGATCGAGGACCCGTATCGCGACTTCCCGGAACGGTATCTCTTCGCATTCTGGCGCCTCGCCGCACAAGGCGTCACCACAGCGACCGGCGGAACAGCCCCGCCCACGGGCGGCACCGACCGTCCAGGCTCTGATAGGGACCCCCTCGCTCCGGACCCCGGATCGATCCGCCTGATCGACTTGCGGAGGTCACCGGACCGCTCCCGCCGAACAGGAGAATCCTTCGACCCACCGCGCTACAGCCACCGATGGCCCGTGCGCATGCACAAGGTCCGTCAGTGGTACCCCAGCCTCGGCCGCCATCGGATACTCCTGTCAGGTGGGCTTCGACGGTTCCGAGGCGCAGTACCTGCCCGACCACTTCACCCCCGTCATCGCCGCCCTCGCGCGCGTCCTTGCCCTGCCCGTATCGGCCGTACCGCCAAAGCCGTAGGTTGGCGGCCCTGCTCCGCCGGTGAACTGATGGCTGGGTGACCCCGGCACAGTCGTCGTGTACGACGCAGTGAGCATGTTCGCGTGTACCCGGCTGGGCACTTCGATGAGTACTCCGACAGCGGCGGAGCCGTGCGCCGCTACGCCGGCGCGCACATGAACGAGATCAGTCCCAGTCGGACGGTGGCTGCTTGACCCTGCCGCCTGTATGCGGCAGCCGCACGTAGTCCTCGGCGCCGGAGGGAAGGACAGAAACGCAAGCTGCCGAGCAGGCATTGACCAAGAGAGGCAGGACATCGGTGGCCACCCGCAGAGAGATCCACACTTGGTGGAGCCCGCCCTGCTCGATCGGCCGATCGCAGACACTGCACCCACGGATGGCTGTGGTTCCCCAGCGCCGGGCATCAAGCTCTGTCAGGTCGAGATCAGCAACGGAGTCCTGCCAGGGCTGGAGCCGGGGGAAGGGAGGACGGAGCTTGTAGTTCCCGAACAGGGCGCGGGTGCTTACTGTGCTCCGGGCCAGCTTGGAGCATTGGGTGATCTCGTAGGGAAACCAGTGCAGCCGGTATGAGGTGTAGGGGGTGAACTCCTCCAAGCTGCTCATTGCACCGATCTCGGGCGGTATTCGGACCAGGTTGCTGCCGTAGAGCACGAAGTGCTTGACCGCCGTCAGTTTGGCGATGCTCGGTGGCAGGGTGATGACCTGCCGTCGTTCCTCGGTGCCGAGTTCGACGAGAGGACGGAACTCCTCCCGCCCGTCGTCCGCAGCCTCGTCGACCAACTCCAGCAGACGTTGCCACCCAGCGGCCGAGGTGTCCTGGCGCTCGGCGTGGAAACCGACGCGGGCTCGCGGACGGGGCTTGACCTGGTCGAAGCACACGCACACATCCCGGTAGGAACCATGTCCCCCTGGTGCCGGGTCCGATGTGTCACCCCGCCGGTTCACAAAGAGTCTCGGTTCTCCTTCATCCACCATGGGCCCAAGGTACGGATCTTCATCTGGCTGGCCCAGTGCTTACTAATGGCCAGTCGAACCCGCTCCCAACCGCCACCTCCAACTGTGGGCCGGCGACCGGGCTCATCGTCTCACCACTCCCGGAATCCGCGAACCCGCGCGTGCCCGCGCCAAGCTGAACCGGATGGCGGCGAAGATGACACGCCCTCCCAAGAAGCAGAAGGCCCGGCCCCTCGCGCAACTGCGCGCCGACTGGAAGAAGAGCGCGATCGACACCTCCGGGGTGGCCGTCGACATAATCGAGTCGCTCCTTGAGCACGCCCGCGCCGCAGCCCGAGCGATCCGGGCCGGGTCGCCGCCGTGGTCGACGTCGCCCTGGCGGCCGTCGACGTCACCGCCATCGTGTTCGTGATGAACAAGGACGCCTTCTTCCACCGCCGGCACCTGCTCGCCGAAGCCCGCCGCCACCTCGCCCTCGTCCTGCGCGGCCATCGCCGCGACCCCGACCTGGACGACCGAATCGTGAACGCCGGGCTCTCCACCCACTGCCTGGATATCAGCGAGCCGAAGACATCGCGCGGCCAGGAGCCCGGCTACCGCCTCTACACCGCCCGGTGGGCCCTGTCCGACCTCGAACCCGCCCGGCGCTCACCAACTCCCGTGCCTGACCCGGACCGGCAACCCTCGGCCGACCCCGGCGCGCCGGCCGCGCCCCCGGACCAGGAGCCGGGGGAGTGGGAGATACCGCGCGTGCCGCTGAGCTACGAGCGTGCTGTCCTCGCCGGTGCGGTGGTGTGGGAGAAGCTGCGCACTGCCACCGCGACGGCTGTGGGGGGCCGGGCGTACGACGTCGCCGCGCACCAGCAAGCGGCGAGCCCCCGAGCTGCTGCTCGCGCCACAGGACGCCGACCCCGCCCGCCCGGAGCTGGAGGACGAGGGGCGACCACTGCTATATTTCCGGAGGCCGTGCGAGAGATCGAGGAGGTGGTACCCGTGAACGCAGTATCGACATGGGTGCTCCCCTCTGGGGTCACGGTCGGGCGATAGACAGGTCGTCCGGGAGCGCCGTTCCAGTGCACTCCCGAAAGGCACGACCATGCATTTCACTTCCGAGCAGCGCCTCGACGACGGCGTCCTCGAACGCGAATTCACTCTCGGTGAGATCCCCGGCATCCTGTGGACACCTGCATCCGCATCCGCGCCGGCGCCGCTGATCCTGCTAGGCCACCCGCCCCTCGGGCTGCGCAAGATGTACCCCCGACTGGTGGCCAGGGCCCGGCACTCCGCGGCGGAGGGCTTCGCCACGGCCACCATCGAGCTCCCCGGAAGCGGCGACCGGCCCCGTTGGCCCGCCGTCGAGCAGGCCCGCGCCGATCTGCGCCGGGCGATGGAGGCCAGCGAGCCGGTCAGCGACGAGATCGTCGACGCCCTCATCCTCCCGCTGGTCGAAAAGGCGGTCCCGGAATGGCAGGCCGCCCTGGACGCCCTCCTTTTGCTGCCCGAGATCGGCGGCCCGGTCGGGTACTCGGGGGGAGTGATCTCCATTGGCATCCGGCTTGCGGTGGTCGAGCCGCGCATCGTGGCCGCCGGTTTCTTCGCCGGGAGTTTCGTGCCTCGCACCATGTTCGAGGAGGCCCGGCAGGTCACTATTCCGCTGCACGTCCTGCTGCAGTGGGACGACGAACGGAACGACCGGCAGGCGGCTCTGGACCTGTTCGACGCCTTCAGCTCCAAGGAGAAGTCCCTGCACGCCAATATGGGCGGGCACACCGGCGTCCCGCAGTTCGCGGGAGACGCCGCGGCCCAGTTCTTCACCCGACATCTGAAGTGAGGCCGGGCCGTGAGACCGGCAGCAGACGGTAGCTGATGTCTGCCGGCATTCCGCTCATCGAGGACAGGTCCTGGCTCTCCACAGCTCTCCACACTGTGGGCCCCTGCTGAACTCTCGGCAGGGGCCCGTGCTGCCTGAAGTCATGAACTGTTCGATTTCTGCGGAGCTTCGAGTGCTGCCCAAACGCGTGTACAGGTGCTGTCGGTTCTCGCGGTTCTCGTGAACAAAGCCAAGAGGGGAACGATGAGGGACAGGGGCAGCTCCTGACGTACGGCCGTCGTGCCGATCACGACGACGTCCCAGCAGCCTCCAGCCGGCGGCCTGTGGACAGCGGCCGGAGATTTCTCCCTCCGCTCCACGGGAGGGGAGGAACTAGGCGTGTGAGGCGTAATCGGGCCCCCTTGTCCAGCTGCCGACTCGGGCGGCGAACCGGGTAGCCACCCCTTGTCCGGGTCCGCCGCCCGGTCGCGGTCGCCACGTTTTTTCTTGACCACCCTCGCTGGCGGCCACCGTCAGACCGCGGTCAAGGGGTACCCCCGCACGCTGCTCCTTCGGATCAGCGCCCCGACCGGGGCAGAGAAGGAGACGCGACGATGACAACCATTCATCGACTGAGCCGGATGGCTGGCCCGCAGCGGGCAAGCCGAAGTGGGCTCCTTGGGCCCCCACTTCGGAGGGCACTTGAGGACCCCCTTTGGTGCCCGACACCCGAGGCCCGGAGAAAGTCCCTGGTCAGAGTGCTCAGCCGGCCACTGCCTCCTGCTGAGGCTCGGCCGCAGCGGGCTCCGAGGCGGCCGTCGCGGTGTAGAAGACCGACGAGCCCTGCTTGGTTCGTTGAGCCTGGCTCTTGGGGTGCACCCCACCGCCCGCGGTGCTCATGAGCCGGAGAGGACCCCGGTGCCGGCTCGGGAGGGAAGTCGGCACCGGGATCGGACGCTCAGGAGTTCCCGCGGTAGCCGTCGACGGTGATGTTCGTGACGGTCGCCCCCAACGGATCAGCGAAGTAGTCGGGGTCGGCCAGCGCGATCGTGATCGGCGTGATCCGTTGCGATCGGTACCGAAGGCCGTCCACCGCTCCGGAAGCCAGCTGCGCTCCAGTGGCCACCACGGACGTCTCGCCGAGGGTGATCCGGTACTTCGTGTCCGCCTTGAACGTGCCGGACACGGTGACCCTGGCCGCGTTCCAACCGATGTTGCCATCCTGGCCGGCCAGCCACCCGGTCACGGAGGACGCATTGCGGCCGCCGTTGATGGGCGAGAGCCGACTGGTCAGAGAACCGGCGGCGATCGAGAAGTGCCGGTCCACGCTGACGGCGGTGCCGGCCGGCCGCACGAGCGGCGCACCGTCCGTGTGCACCTTGATGACCGGCAGGTCGGCATCGGTCGGCTGAGCCGGCAGGGTGATCACCAGATCGTTGCCGTCCATCCGGTACGGCAGTTGGTCAGCCGTGCCGTCCACTGTGACGTCGAGGATCGTACTGGCCATACCGGGCAGCCTGATGTCGCCACCGCCGTTCGGCCAGCTGCTCACGCCGAGGTAGACCGCGTTGCCCTTGATCGTGCTGTCGCCCCAGGACATCCGGCCGTAGAGCGTCGGCCGGGCACCCTCGACGGCGTTGGGGTGGCGTGCATTCCAGGCGCCGATTCCGGCCATCACACCGGCCTGGAAGTCGTCGATGGCGCCGTTGCCCTGCGGTCCGACGTTCAACAGGTAGTTGCCGCCGCCCGATGTCACGGTGAACAGGGACCTGACCTGCTGGGTGGTCTTGGACGTCTTGGAGGCGTCGGAGCGATCGGCGCTCGGCCAGGTGCAGTAACCCCAGCACATCGGGAAGATCGAGTAGGCAGACTGCCACGGCGCCTGCAGCTGTCTGGTCGGCACCGAGTTGTCGCCGCCGACCTCGAAGTCGCCCTTGTTGTTCCAGACCCGGGAGTTGACCATGGTCTGTGGCTGCAGCTGGTGCACCGTCGCCGCCATCTCCGCGCTCTGTGCGGCGGTCGGCTTGCCCATGTCGAACCACAGCTCGTCGAGCTGCCCGTACTTCGTCAGCAACTCGGTCAGCTGCGACTTGATGTACGGCATCATCGAGTCGGGAATCGGGTTCAGGTTCTGATACGGCTCGGGGGTCTGCAACGTCCAGTCGATGATGGAGAAGTACAGACCGAAGCCCATGCCCTGAGCGCGGCAGGCGGTGCTCAGCTCCTTGATGGGATCACGGCCGAACGGTGTCTGAGCAACGACGTTGTAGTCGGTGGTCGCGGTGTCCCACATGGCGAAGCCGTCGTGGTGCTTCGACGTGAGCACTAAGTACTTGGCACCCGCCGCCTTGGCGGTGGCGCACCACTGGGCAGCGTCGAACTTGTCGGCGGTGAACTGGTGCGCGCTGGCCAGGTAGTCGGAGGTCGGGATGTTCATCCACGCCTTGATCTGCTCCGGGTAGCCGATGGTCTGCTGCACCCCGTTGTAGTAGCCACCGTAGGAGGAGAACATGCCCCAGTGCACGAACATGCCGAACTGGAGCTTCTCCCAGTTCGCGATGTTCGTGTCGGTGCTCAGCGGGATCGCTGCGGGGTAGGCATCGATGGGCTTGGGGGCTGGATTGGCCTGGGCCGGGCCGCCGGCGGCCAGAGCACAACCGGCCACGAGGGCGGCTGTCGCGAACGTCGCCTTCAAACTTCTGGTCAAACTGGTGACTTGGGGGTGCATCGTCGCTGTCCTCCCGCTGCTTCTGCAGCCGTGCGTGAGTGGGATCTCCTGGCATCCGACTGGACTCAAGCATCGGTTCTATTGATCTTGAGGCTGCCTAATGAAGCCTGTCAAGGGTGCTTGCAGCGAGAAAGAGCTGAAATCATCGGAGGTATGCCGTCGATGGGTCGCATTGGATGGGGCGAGCCCCAGTGTCCGGGGCCCGAGGAGGAACGAACCAGGAAACCGGCGTTGCTGTCAGAGGGCGTTCAGCGTGGGCGAATTGCTTCTTATGTCCTAGTAGGTTCCTCGCCAGGTTGGCGTGGTCTCGTCCGTTATGCGCTTGGCGAGGTTGTCGATCGAGGCGACGTGGATCATGGCTTCGGAGCTGGCGGTGAGGGTCTCGTGGTCGCGGGCGAGACGTCGGTGCATCATGATCCAACCGGATGGGTGGGCCGCGCGGCGAGGTGCTCGCCCGGGGCAAGTCCTTTTCCGCACGGCCTCCCGCCGAACCGGACATGACGGTTTCCCTGTCATCCGGCTCTCCAGTGACTACTGCGTGAGTGATTTGGCAGGACGTTCTGAATGGATTCGGTCATGGCAAGCGTCGCAAGCCACAACCGTTTTGCGACGCCGATGAAGCATGACGCGCGCCCAGTCAGAGGGCTGCCATCCGGCATGTGCCAGGTCGGCGAGCGCACGGACATGGTGCACTTGCACGTTGCCCTTGCTTCCGCAGATCTCGCACGTATCCGCCAAGAGCCTCGCGATGAGCTCCTTCTGCGGATAGTCCACTCGGACCGGCGCACGGTCGGCTAATTCTGCCGTCCGCTGCCGTTGGAGTGGAATTCCACCGAACCGCGCTACCAGTGGTTTCCTGTTCTTCCGTTCGATACGGGCCTCAAAAGCGATACGTGGCCCGTTGGGTGTTTCGAAGGTGGTCTTGTATTTCGCTGCCATCTTCGACACCGTAGAACGGTGCTTGCCAGCAAGAGTCTTGAGCATTGATGTCTCCATGACCCATTGCAGGCGGTGCAACCGGTAGACGTCACCGGCAATCAGGTAGTACTGGACGATTCCCCGATAGACGGTCCCGAAGGTGGCGACGATCGCGTGGTCGTCGCTATTCATCAGGGCCGGTTGCTTCGCAGGTTTTCCGCGAGCAAGGTAGGGGGAACATTTGGCCTTGATCACATCCAGTGGGACACGCAGCGCGATCTGCCCGTTGACCACGCGACGGCCGCGGGTGATTTTGTTGCTGTTCTGCTGAGTTGTGATCTCGTAGCCGAGGAACCGTGCCGCCTGGGTTCGGGCATGGGTGATCAGCGTCTTTTCCTCCGAGAGTTCCAGCTTGAGTTCGTCACGCAGGAATTCCGCCATACGCTGTTTAATTTCCTCGGCTTCTGCCTTCGGTCCGGTGAACCCGAGTAGGTGGTCATCTGCATAGCGGACGTAGCGCAGCCGCCTGAACCCCGGATCATCAGGATCGGCGCTTGGCAGGCTGTGCATCTGCTGGCGCAGTCTGCGAGCTTCAGCCCGATCACCGCGCCGGCGTGCCCTTGCCAGCGCATTGGCCACCGCAAGGTATTCCGGGTTACGAGCCCGGCGTTCCCCTCGGGTGTATTCCGGAATCAGAACCTTCTCGACGAACTCATCCAACTTGTGCAGGTAGATGTTGGACAGGACAGGGGAAGCAACTCCGCCTTGCGGTGCTCCGGAGAGCGTGGCTCCCCACCTCCAGTCCTCCACGTATCCGGCCGTCAGCATGTTGCGCACCAACCTGAGGAACCGGTTGTCGCGGATCTTCTCGCCAAGAATCGAGAGCAGGATCTGGTGATCCAGGCTCCCGAAACAGTCGGCGATATCCCCCTCAACAAACCAAGAGGTTCCGGTCCAAGTGTGAGCCACCTCGCGCAGAGCGGTGTGGCAGCCCTTCCGGGGCCGGAAGCCGTGGGAATGGTCGGAGAATGACGGCTCGTAATATGCTTCCAGTAGAAGGCGTACGACTTCACCGACAAGCTTGTCCGACCATGTTGGCAATCCCAATGGCCGCGTTGTCCCGTTCTTCTTGGGAATATTCACGCGTCGCACTGGACGGAATCGGTAACGCTCGTGGCGCATCGCATCAGTGATGCGTCCGATCTTCCGCTGGGACATGCCGTCCACTGTTTCCCTCGTGACTCCGGGTGTTATCGCGCCATGGTTGGCATAGATGCGCCCGTAAGCCAGCAGATACAACTGCGGGTTGAACATTTGGCGATACAGTTCATCACACAGCAGACCACGCCTGCCGCGCTCACGCAGGACACCCAGCACCGTTTCGGCGCTCTGCATTTCGCATACCTCCCGAGTCTCGGTGTCCGAATCACCTGGCCCCCTTCGCCCGATTGTGTACGGCTTTCCCGTCCTCCTTGGCCGGTCGTTACTCCGGCGACTACTACGGGGCCTCCGTCGCCATAGGACTCGCGTCCCGTAGGCGATCCCACGTTCATCTCTGTTTGTACGTACTAGCGCGACTTAGGCGTCCCACTCATCTCCTTGAATGCCCTCGTTGGGCATCGCTCCGCGTTCCGGAGGTGCACCGGACAAGTCTCGAATCCAGTGCAGAACGTGGCGCCGGTTTCAGTAGTCTTTCCGGCGGATGGGAACTTGCATCTTCTGGAGATTGGGCTTCAAACAATCCAGTCTTCGCCATATCGCGCGGGCCACCCAGCACACCGTCTCTGACAACTGAGCCCGGTCGCTGGTTTTCTGGCATGCTGTTGTCCCCTTCACCTTTCGGATCCAGGTAAGCCATCTGGCCCAGGAACCTCCTTCCAAGTTCCTCCCGGCTGAACCGGGGATACAAACAGAGCGCCTCGTGGCGCACATACTCCGCTCCACTACCCAGCGCCTTTTCACGACGTGAAAGCCGCGAACTCCGGGGTTTCTGTTGACGACTTCGACGTCGATTCCGAGCTGCGCGCCGTCCTCGATGACGGCCTTCTTGAAGCCGGTGTCTACCCAGCTCTTGGCGATGGTCGGGTACGCCTTCTTGGCCTGGTCGAGGAGGCGTATTCCCAGGGCGTTTTCGGAGAGGCCCGCGGCGGTGACGGTCACGACGAGGATCAGGCCGATCGTGTTGGTGAGGATGCCCTGCTTCCGGCCCACAATCTTCTTCGCGGCGTCCGTTCCCTGGCTGGTCACAGGAACATTGGTGGAGGTCTTCACGCTCTGGGTGTCAATGACGGAGCCTGTGGGTTCGGGCTTGCGTCCCTCCTTCACGCGGGCCAGTGCCGTCAGATCGTAATTGAGCTGGGTGAAGATTCCCTCGTCGCGCCAGGCCGCGTAGTAGGCGTAGACGGTGCCGTGGTTCGGGTCGGCGGAACCCTTCGCGAGTACCAACATGCCGCCTGATCAGGGCAGATGATTAATCGGCATCCGCAGAGTCGGGGTCATGTCGTATCTGTCTTGGGTTGTTGTCCTTGCCCTCGCCCTCGTTGTGGCGATTGGGATCATCTGCGGCTTGATCACAGGCATTTTGAGCTGGGCAGGCGGGGCGAACATGGCGAACTCGGTACTGCGGGGAGGAGCGTCGCTGGGTGGGGTGCTCGTCATCGGTATCGCGCTGCTGACGGCGCTCAACTCTCTGAAATAGGGCTTGTCCGCTTCTCGACATCATCGGATGGACAGTGGACGAGATCGACACCTGCGTCGCCCTGCCCACGGAGCTCGGGCAGTTCGGCGCAGGGGAGGCGGGCGATGTGCGACTTGCGCATCGGCGACTGCCGCCGCTGGAACTGGTGCGGCGACACCCCATGACCGGGGCGTCGGCGGTGGGCGTGGGAGCCGCTGAGCTGTCCGGCGGCCGGGCGGGCTGCCTCGGTGCGGGCATTCTCGCCTGGGAGGCGGCCGGATCCGAGCCGCGGCCCGCCCCGCCGTGCATACAGATGCAGCGGAACGCGGGCCCGCGATGTTCATTTATGAGCGCAAGAAGCATTTTGCAAACATCTATTGACATGCGGATGGCACGCCCGTCACAGTCATCCCGCCAGTGATCCCGACCACGTCGAATCTGGAGTCCTTCATGTCTGAAGTCCCCGCAGTCTCGCGGCGATCGGTTCTCGGAGGGGCGGTGGCCACGGGCGCGATCGCCATCGGCTTGGGAGCCGCCGGGTCCGCCCCCGCGCTCGCCGCGCCGGGCGCTTCCGGGGCGGTCACGGCCTCCGAGCCGCGCCGTATTGCCGGCCAGACATCCATGATCAACGTGCCGTACGAGGTGCACCGGACCGTCCGGGTCGCCGTCATCGGCCTCGGTAACCGCGGCAACGGCATGACCAATGGCTGGTCCGCCGTTCCCGGCTGTCAGGTGACCGCTATATGCGACATCCGCGCAGACCGCGCCAAGCGCGTCGCGGACGACCTGGTCAAGGCAGGCAAGCCGCGCCCCGCCGAGTTCGGCGGCTCCGCCGACTCGTACGCCGAGATGCTCAAGCGGGATGACATCGACCTCGTCTACATCGCCACGCCCTGGGAGTTCCACTACCAGCAGGGCAAGGCCGCGCTGCTGGCCGGCAAGCACGTCATCGTCGAACTTCCCATCGCCACCCAGCTCGACGAGCTGTGGGACCTGGTCGACACCTGCGAGCGGACCCGACGGCACCTAATGCTCGCCGAGAACTGCTCGTACGGCCGCAACGAGCTGGCCACGCTCAAGATGGCACACGAAGGCGTGTTCGGTGACGTCACGAACGGTCACGGCGGCTACCTGCACGACCTGCGCGCCCTGCTGTTCTCCGACACGTACTACACGGATTCCTGGCGCCGCCTGTGGCACACCCGCAGCGTCGCGTCCTTCTACCCGATGCACGGTCTCGCCCCGATCGCCGCGGCGATGGACATCAACCGCGGCGACCGGATGACCACGCTGCGCGCCACCGCGACCGCCCCGAAGGGCCTGGCCGACTACCGCGAGCGCTTCGTCCCCAAGGGCCACCCCTCGTGGGAGGAGACCTACATCAACGGCGACCTCGTCACCTGCATGATCGAGACCGCCAACGGCCGGACGATCCGCGCCGAGCACAATGTGAGCGAGCCCCGCCCGTACAGCCGTATCAACAGCCTTGCCGGCAGCCGCGGCCTCTTCGAGGACTACGCCGGCACTTCCTCCACGGGCGCCCGGGTCTACTTCGAGCCCGACCACAGCGATGACTCCTGGCGGGACTTCGAGTCGTACCGCAAGGAGTTCGACCACTGGCTCTGGAAGAAGATCGGCGACGACGCCGCGAACAACGGCGGCCACGGCGGCATGGACTACGTCCTGCAGTGGCGCACCGTGCAGCTGATGCGGGCCGGTCTCGTGCCCGACATCGACGTGTACGACTCGGCGGCCTGGTGCGCGCCGGTGCCGCTGAGCGTCATGTCCCTGGAGAAGGAGGGCAAGCCGGTAGCGATCCCGGACTTCACCCGGGGCGCGTGGGTGAACCTCCGTCTCGGCCTCGACTCGCGCATGATCGAGATGCCGCCCGCGTGACTCCGGTCCACGTCCAGCCCTGCCCCCTGAACCCTGGCCGAGCACTGCCCGAACCGTAAGAGAAGGAGCGAGCATTCATGTCCATACATGTGACCGCAGCCCGAAGAGCCGCGGCGGCCCTGGCGGTGGCGGCGGTGGCGTTCACCTCCGCCCCCGCGAGCGCCGCGTCGCAGGACGCGGCCGCGTCCGAGGCGCGCACCCAGGTGACGATCGCCCCTGTCGACCTGAACGGCCCTGCCATCTCGGAGGTGAAGGTCACCGTCACCAACGCGGGACCCGAGCGCCTGCGCCGGCTCAAGGTCACCTTCAACGGCCCCGTCGGCTGGGCCGTGCAGCCCGCGGTGCGCAGCGTCGACGGTTCGTACCAGCCGGGTGCCGCGGCCACGGCGGAGTTCCGGATCCAGGTGCCCGAACAGCGCGCGGGCTTCACCATGCGCACGTTCACGGCCAGCGCCACCTACGAGGGAGGCGACGGCCAGGGCACCGCCACGGGCACGCGGGTCGAGCGCTCCGGCCCCGTGCTGGACCGCCTCTCCGACGCGTACAACAACGTGGCCATCACCGATGAGAACGACACCAAGGCCGGTGACTACGACGGCGACGGCAACAGTTTCTCCGCACAGAAGCTCGCCGCGGTCGGGCTGACGCCCGGAGCGTCCGTCACTGCCCTCGGCGCCCAGCTGACTTGGCCTGCCGCGGCCTCCGGTACGAAGAACAACGTGTCGAGCACCGGACAGGGCGTGAAGGTCGTCGGCAAGGGCAGCAAGCTGGTCTTCCTCGGTTCCGGCGTCGGCAGCGGGGCCACCGGCACGGCGACGGTGATCTACGCCGACGGGTCGAGCACCACCGGGTCGATCGGCTTCCCCAACTGGTCGTTCCAGGACGCCACAGCACACGGCGCGACGCTCGTGAAGTCGACGGACGGCCGCAATCGTCCGGATGGGTACGGCAACGCCGGCATCGCCTACCGGGTCTTCGCCCACTCCATCGCACTGGACCCGGCCAAGCAGGTCGAACTCGTGGTGCTTCCGGCCAATGCCGGCATCCACCTCTTCGACATCGCGTTGGCTCCGTAACACCCCTCGGACACCATGTGCGCCGGCCGGCGGATGACACATCCTCCGCCGGCCGGCGCGGTTGATGAAACATCCCCGTGCCGATAAGGGGCACGGCGGTGTCCGGCCTGGCGGCGGCAAAATGCCGCGAGCGGCGCCAGGCACCCATCGTCATGACGCCGACGACCACCGCGCCCGCGCCCGCGGCCGGCACGGCTCTGGAGTGCGCCAGCGTGCTCTCGAAGTCGCCCAGCTCCAGCGTCAGATATTGCGGGAAACCGAAGTTGTAGGTGCAGGCCAACTTCGCCTTGTTCTCCCGGGCGTAGGCCCGCCGGGCGCCGTCGATCCAGGCGCTGGCCTCTGTCAGCCCGAGAGCGTCAGCGGCGCATATTGAGTTGCGATCAATCGGCGGCCCGGGTGAGGTCTTTGATCCAGATCATCGAGGCGGGGAGTGCTCAATCAACGGCGGATCCGATGATCAAGGAGACGCCTGATGAGCGAGACCATCGTTGAGACCGAGGCCGTGGAGGAGCCGGTCGTCGATGCCGGTCGGTACAGCACGGTGTGTGTTGTTGCTGGTCAGGGCTGTGGTAACAGGGGTTGGTGCCGAAGGTTGAGGCCAGGGCTGTCGGTGACGGCGTTCTGAACGACTACGCGGGCCTCGGAGCTCTCGTAGAAGAACGTGACGGAGATGCCGACGCGCTGGCAGATGCCGCGCACGGCAGCCGTGTTTGCGCCGGAGCCGTCCGATCGCGGTGAGGACCCGGGCCAGCTTCTGCTGGGTCTGGCGGCGATGGCGGCGATGGTGGTCTTGGGTGTTCTCGGGCCGGTTCCGGCCTGGACCGCGGGTTGCGAGGTGTGGTTTGCCGACGGTCTGACCAACCGCCAGCCGTTCGGAGCGCGTTCACCATCGACGGCGGCACTCGGCCGCCGGCCAGCGCGGTCGGCCGATACGCCGTCCGTATGCCCCGTTCCGCCGACCCCCGACGACCACCTACTGGACAAACGGCACGCACTCCTGGTGTCTTCCTGGGTGGGCGGGCAAACGGCCCGGCAGCGGCCCACGGGCCTCTCCGCCGGACTCTTCTTGTCTACTGGGGGCCTCGCCCATGCTCCTCGGCGAGCGGGCACGTACACAGAGCCTTCGCAGCGACGTTGACGCTGCGAAGGCCCTGTGTACGTGCCCGTCCCCTGCCTGCCGCAGGATCGGATGCGCGTGGTCAGACGAGGGCGACGGCGAGCAGGGCGACGGCGGAGCCGGCGAAGACCACCGTGTTGCGGAGGTAGGTCTGCGCGCGCACCCATCGGGGAAAGGCGTCCTCGGCGGCCTGGAGGAACGGCGCGACCTCGACACGAGCGAGCTCCGGGTCGCCCTTGCGGCGGAACGCGGCCTCCACGGACTTCACCGCAGTGAGGTTGCTGTAGACGATTCCCGCGTTCATCAGCAGGACCAGCGAAGAAAAGACCCAGGTCAGCGGCTGAGCCAGAGCGGCGCCGACGAAGTTCAGGGCAGCGGTGCCGATCATCACTGCGGCGACGGTTGCCGGGGCCGCGGTCTCGTGGCCTCCGGCGTCGAAGCGAAGCTTGTTCTCCTCCAGCACCTCGGGGCGGACGTTCTGGCGGTGGAGCTCGGCCACTGCGGCGGCCTTGGCGGCGGGGCCGAAGCGGTGGCGGACCACCGGGATGCTGATGAACGCGATAGCGACCAGCAGCTGCATGACGGCGGCAAGCGTGTTCATGAGTCTCTCCTTCAAACTTTTACTTAGTTCAATTGCCCGACGCGATGAAGGTAGCCGACGACTTGAACAGTGTGCAAGAGCCTTCTTGAACTAAGTACAAGGCGCTGAGTACAGTGAGGGAATGCCACGTGACACCCTGACGACGGACCAGATCGTCCGCACCGCCATCGAGCTCCTGGACACCGAGGGCCTCGAGGGACTGAACATGCGCGCACTGGGCAGGCGACTCGACTCCGCCGCCACCGCCGTGTACTGGCATGTCAAGAACAAGGACAACCTCGTGCTGCTTGCCACCGACCGAGTGTGGGGGGAGCTGGAGCTGCCCGACCTGGCTACGGTTGAATGGCGCACCGCAGCCACCGCTATGGCCACCGAGCTGTTCGCGATGTTCACCCGCCACCCCTGGCTGGTGCAGGCCTTCACCGCACACCTGCTCTACGGGGAGAACAAGGCCCGCCATGACGACCACAGCCTCGCCGTTTACGAGGCCGCAGGCTTCCGCGGCGCCGAGGCCGCCCAAGCCGCCGCTGCCGTCTTCACCTACGTCCTCGGGAACGCGGCAGGCACCGCAGCGACCGCCTCACTCACCCGGAAGCTCAACGCGGACCACAGCACCGCCGAAGAGGAGTTCCACAACGCCATCACCAAGGCCCAGGAGATCGCCGCGCGTTACCCGCGCCTGCGAGCCCGCCTCGAAACCCCAGCAGCGACCGACTACGCCGCCGCTCCCGATCAGACCTTCGAGCGCGGCCTCCAAGCCCTCCTCGACGGGCTGGAGAAGCGACTCACCTCATAGTGCTCCGCGCGGGGATCCGTCCCGAGAGGATCGCCGCCGTACCCGTCTCCCGGCTGGTGGGCATCCGACAGCGGTACGCGCCCGAACTCGCGGCCTTCCGAGCGCACATCGACTCCCTGGCAACCGAACTGGGGCAGATCGCCGCTGTCGAGAACTCCGAGATCGCCCAGGCCCATCTGCAGGCGTCCTACGAGCGCTGTACCCGCGCGACACCGAGGACCAGGCCGTGGTGCGCCCGCTGACCCGCGCCCGATCGAAGTCCCGCTACGAGCGGGCCCGCCTCGCCGCCGGAGCCCTGACCACCCAGGTCCGCGCGGAACGCCGCTCGCGGCGTCTGGGCTCCCGGTCCCTGCCGCACACCGTCGCCGTGCCCGCGAGCTCGACGCCGCTACTGCGGCCGGACCGCGCGAACCGGAAGTCCGGCCCGGACCAGGAGCAGGCGACCGACGTCGCCACGGTGGATCAGACCCGGCGGGTCCTCGAAGCCGCCGCCATCACCGCGGCGGCCATCCGCGACCACTGCATCCCTGGCGACCCGCCGAACCCGGACAAGCCGATGCCGCTCGCGAACCGCACCCTCACCCCCGCCCGGGCCCTCAAATCGCCGCGCAGTTCGGCCACACCCGCCGCCCAGCGGATCCACCACCGCGCCCGCGCCGAAGCCGCACTGCCGTCATCTCCGACTCGGGCACGATTCGCTCACCGATGTTGACGGTGCTGCCGTAGCTGAAGGGACAGGTGCCACGGAGCTGCTCGGCGAGGAAGCCCACCGCGTGGGCCCAGACCACGTTGGAGCCAGAACCCGAGAACGGGAGGCACCCGCCCGCGCCAGGCAACGGCGCGATGGCGGCTGCCACCTACCGTTCCTAAACAGTGTCCAGGAGTGAGCCTTGTACCCACGTCCCGGAACTGCGCGCATCCCGAACGGTTTTGGATGCGCTGGTCCCCCGCGTTCTCGTTGTCCCTGTCCGGTGACGCGCATCGTGTGCACGCTCCGCGACGGGGCGGCGGGTTTCCTCACGCCCTCGGTCACCATGATCGGCCTGGAGGGTCCGATGCCCAGCACCATCACTCTGGTGATGCTGGGGCGGTGCCGTCCGTCGCCGGATCGGGTGCCCGAGGGCGCGTCTGCCAATGGCCACCGAGGCGGCGTCATGGCGAGTCATGCTGCGAGTCTTGCTGATCAGGGGCTTGCGCCAGTGCTGGTCGCCCCACATCGAGGTGTATGCCGGGTCGACGGCGACGATCGCGATGCCGTGTTCGGCGGCCATGGAGACGATGCGGGCCTTGAGCTTGCCGGTGGGCATACCGGAGATGAGTTGCCGGAACCGCTTCTTGCGGCCGTGCTTCTCGCGGGTCTTCTCGGCGGCGAAGTCCAGGTTTTCGATGCCGATCGCCTGCGCGCCGGTCTGCTTGGTCCAGTGCAGGAGGCGGGTGAGGGCGTGCCGGATCTGGGCGTCGCGGTGGTCGGCGGTGCCGGACAGGTCGTAGTGGAAGCGGCGCGGGTCGCCGACCGGGTTGCCGTGCCGGTCGAGCCGGTAGGCGGCGAAGTGGTCGGCGTTCGTGTCGACGCCGACCATGCCCTTGGCGCGGGCGGTGGCCGGCGGCATCGTCTGCACGGCGGGCCTGGTCCACGAAGCGGTGAGATACCAGCGGCCCCGCTCAACGTGGTAGTGGATGCGGTAGGCGACGGCACGGTTGGCCTCGGTGCGGTCGCGCCACTGGTCCCCACGGTGCGCGAACGCGACCTTGGAGGCAAGAACGTACCGGCCATGCTTACTGTTGGCCAGGTGGGCGAGCGGGGCGGGCATCTTGATCGACACTTCGCCGTCAGGAGTGACGCGGATCGTCTCGTTCCCGAAGCGTTTTCCGGACTCGCCGTCCGCGGCGAGGAACCAGCGCCCAGCCTCCCAACGCTGACGCCACTCGCGCTCGGTGAGCTGCGCGGCCTGAAGGTTGTGCCGGTTCTTGAGCAGCCGCCGGCCGCCGCGAACGACACGGACATGTCCGGTCTTCCAGTCGTCGCGGGCCACGTCGAGGCGGTGTTCCAGGGTGGCCAGGCGGCGGGACTTGTGGAACCACTCGCCCTTGGACCGGTACCCGCCCGGCCCCCGCTTGCTGCCTTTCTCCCCGATCGGGAGGGACAGGCGGTGTCGCAGCGTGCGGATACCGGCCTCAAGGTTCTGGACATGGGCGAGCAGGCAGCGTCGGGCCAGGCCGTACTGGTCATGCGTGGCCTTCGTGATCGCACCCGCGATGCGCGACGACGACTGCTCGGTCAGGTCACGCTTGCGGGATGCCCACGCGTCGTTGTCGTGCTTGTGCCCGGCTTCGCAACGGGCCTTGAGGTCGAGGGAGGCCAGGCGGCCCTGGTGCTCGCCGACCAGACGCAACACCTTCTCGTCCTTTGGTGTGAGGTGCTTGAGGCGGTCGCGTAACGCCACACCGGACGGGCCGACAGCAACGAACGGCGGGTCGATGGTGCGGAGCTGCTTCTTGTCAGCCATCGGCAGCCGCCGCTTCCAGTGCCTTCCTGGCACGGTTCTTTGCACTGCGGCGGCCGTACAGGCGGGCACAGAACGAGGTCAGAACCTCCACCATGTCGCGCACCAGGTCGTCTTCGACCTCGCCGTCATCCAGCACAACGAGTCGACGGCCGGTTGCAGCCAGAGCGGCCTCAACGAGTTCGACGTTCATACGGCCCAACCGGTCTTTGTGCTCCACCACTACGGTGGTCACCGCCGGGTCGGCCAGCAGGCGACGGGCCTTGGCGCGGGCGCCGTTCATGCCCGAAGCGATCTCGGATTCGACGCGCACGACCTTATGCCCGGCCTTCGCGGCCCATGCCGACAAGCGTGCGGTCTGCCGCTCCAGATCGGCCTTCTGGTCATGGAAGGAGACACGGGCGTACAGGCCCACGCCACCGGTCACGGACGGTGAGGTGTTCGCATCGATGTTCACCAGGATCGTGCGCGGCCCCACTCGCTCCGCAGGGACCGGCAGCGTGCCCTCACGGAACCAGCGGTACGCAGTACGCGGGGCGACCCCCTGTGCGCGTGCCCATTCCGTCAGGTTCATACACCAGATCATACGACACTCCTGACACCTGAAGGACACTCATGGACACTTAGTCGAGAGCAGTTCCTGACCCCCGTAGCCAGCGCTTTTGCCCCGGGCTCCGGAGGGGCGGCAGTCGGCGTCCCGCCGGTCACCACCGAGCTGCTGCCCGAAGTCGTGAACATCCGGCGCGGGCACTGCCTTCCGAACTGCTGTCGAAACGCTCCTCTGCGACGTGAACAGAGCCACCAGCGGAAACTCAACGGTCATGACCGGTAACGGGTGAGGTCGTTAGGTCGGGCGGTCAGTTGATCGGATGCGTCTGTCCGATTTGTACTCCACCGGGGTTCGTGACCTGTCAGAGGGTCAGGTGGTGAGCGCAAGCGGTGGATCACGGGAGGCCGTCTACGGCTGGAAGTACTCCGACATCAGGCGGCTGACCCATTCGGGCTGCTTGATGTTCACTGCGCGGAACTCCGCCATCGTCGGCTTCAGGTCAATGATCGGGGTGCCGGAGACCGCGTCGAGGCCCACCACTGTCAGTTCGCGGCCGTGGACGGATTCGATGGCGCAGCACGTTACCCCGATGCGGTTCGGTCTGCGGGGGCCGCGGCCGGCGAAGACACCAACGGGCGGGAGGTCGGAGCGGCCGCGGTAGGGGCGGGGTTCGCGGTAGTCGTCGTGTTCCGGGAACTGGTCGAAGATGAAGAGGATCTCCACGTGGGAGAAGCCCTCCAGACCCTGGAGGCACGCCTCGCCGAAGCGCTCGTCGATGGTGATCGTGCTGCGGACGGCACCCCAGTTGTCCGTGTGCTGGACGTCCGTTCGGTTGTTCCGGACTGTACCTATCGGTGTGACCTCGAAGCTTGGCATGGCAAGGTTCTATCTCTTTGGTTGCCGACGGTCACGGAATTCCCCACTTGGAGTGGGTTGAGCGTCAGGCTTCGCCAGAGCCGGTAATTCCCACCCCTGCGCTCGCGATTCCCCATGGGGACGGCGATCGCGGGTAGTGCTGCTGACGAGTGTGGGATCGGGGGAGGGTTCCTGGCGCCCAGGTCTGTCGACGTTCCACTCCTGCGGCAGGATCCCGTTGCAGAAGACACAGACGAAGTCGGCCTCACGCGCGATGTTGATCTGTTGGCAGGATGGACACCGCCGGAAGATCACCTTGTGTGTGAAGCCGGACGGCCGGGCGACGCCGGCGCGATCCAGCGCCTCAGCAACGGCCGGCCACGAGCTGATGTCCGGGCAGTAGCCGGTCGACTGGTTGCTGATCTCATCGACAGCCCACCGACCGGGCTCTGCGCGGAAGCTGATCTCGCCAGCGCTCAGGACTTCATCTCCGCCGGCACATACCACGTGCTCACTACGGCGGGAGGCGAGCCGCAGGACCCCGGCGGCATCGACAACGAAGGTGAAGGGCTCTGCGAACTCCTCCGCGGGCCGGCTCGATGCCCACTCGTCGAAGTCCGCCGGCGAGCGTATGCTCTGGCCCTCGCCACCTGTTTGGATGAGGGTCCTCAGTTCGTCAGGCCCCACGTAGCGATAGCTCCACCCCCGCACACCCATAAGGGCAAACCTAGCCCCATCCGCCGCGAGGACCTGGGGAATTACGGGCTCTGTCGCTGATCTTGTGATCGGGGCTGGTGTCGGTGGTGCCTGCCATCGTGTCCCTGGTGTACTTCGCAGAGTTTCGAGGCGCTTGTTCCTCATCTATCTGGTGTCGTGGTGGAGTTGGTCGAGCGAACGGCGAACGGGATCACGATGCATGCCCGTGTCCGTAGCGCCGATGCGCCGTGCTCACGCTGTCAGAGCACCTCGGCGCGGGTGCACGGCCGGTACCTGCGACGCCTGTCCGACGCGGCGGTCAGCGGCACCCGGGTGGTCATCAAGCTGCTGGTACGCCGGTTCCGCTGCCTCAACAACGTCTGCCCGACGGTGACGTTCGCCGAACAGGTCACCGGGTTAACCAGCCCACACGCCCGCTACACCCCGCTGATGCGCGGGACACTGACCTCGATCGCCCTCGCGCTGGCCGGGCGAGCGGGCAGCCGACTAGCCCACGCGCTGGGGACACCGGCGGCGAAGGACACCCTGTTACGCCTGCTCAGAGCCTTCCCGGAGGAGCCCGTCGGGCAGGTCAGGGTGCTCGGCGTCGACGATTTCGCACTGCGGAAGGGTGACTCGTACGCCACCGTCCTGGTCGACCTGGAGCGACGCCGCCCCGTCGACGTCCTGCCGGGACGCGACGCCGACCCACTGGCCACCTGGCTCCTGGAACACCCCGAGGTGGAGATCATCTGCCGCGACCGGGCCGGAGCTTACGCGGAGGGCGCCCGCACCGGCGCCCCACAAGCGGTGCAGGTCGCCGACGCCTGGCACCTATGGAAAAACGTCGGCGAGGCGGTCGAGAAGACCGTCGCCGCCCACTACACCTGCGTGCGGGCCGTGTTCGAGAAGCCACCGGTCCCTGAACCCACCACCGCGCCCACTGGCGACGACGGCCCCCTTGCCGCATCGATCGGGACACTGGACGTCTGCGGGCGCGAGCGCCGCCTGGTGGTCCGCACCCGGGAACGGTTCGCCCTGGTCCAGGACCTGCTGCACGAGGGAGCCTCGCTGGAGTCGATCTGCCACCAGCTGCAGCTGGACCGCTCGACCGTGCGCCGCTTCGCCCGCGCAACCAGTATCGACGAACTCCTGGTCAAAGCGGTCAACCGGTCCACGATCCTGGACGCCCACCGGCCCTATCTCCACCAGCGGTGGAACGAGGGCTGCCACGACACCGCCGAACTGCACCGTGAGATCACCGCCCTCGGCTTCCCCGGGGGCATCCAGACCGTCCGCCGCTACCTGCGGAACTTCACGCCGTCCGCCCCCACGCCGGCGCCTAGGCCCGCGCCGCGGCCCCGTCGCGTCGTCCGATGGATCATGACCAATCCGGGCAGCCTCCCCGACGAGGACACCCTCTCGCTCAAGGAGATCCGCGCCGGTTGTCCCGAGCTCGACGCGGTCACCGACCACGTCCGCGACTTCGCCGAGATGATGCGCGACCTGCGCGGCGACCAACTGCCCCAGTGGATGGAGCGAGTCGAACAGGACCCCCTGCCCGCACTTCACTCCCTGGTCAACGGCCTTCGTCGCGACCAGGACGCCGTCGTCGCCGGACTGTCCAACCCATGGAGCTCCGGCCAGGTCGAGGGACAGAACACGAGAGTGAAGCTCCTCAAGCGCGCCGGATACGGCCGCGCCAACTTCGACCTCCTACGCAAGCGGATCCTGCACAGAACCTGATCCCCGATCACAAGATCAGCGACGCTTTCCATGGGGACGGTGGTCGCGAGCGGCGGCTCGGGCAGCCCTGGAGCCGGCCTAGACGTGCAGCCAGATCCGCAGCGGACCGACCGGCTCGAAGCCATGGCGGACGGCAACCGCCAGGTCATCGCCGTGCTCGTAGCCGACCACCGGCAGGGTGGGGAACAGCCAGTGCACCGCGTCAAGTACGACCGGCCAGGCCGCGTCAGGGCCGCCGTCCAGAGCGAAGACGTTGGAGATTCCGACCACCTGGTCGCTGCGGCTCGCCACCGCTCCGGCAATCACCCGGCCGCCAGGGGACTGTCCGGCGAGCACGAAGGTGGCCGGGTCGTCTAGCAGTTCGGGCCGGAAGAGGTCTGCGTTGCCGTCCCCGTCGTCCCAGGCGAGCGCCCAGGCGCGCAGCGTGTCCGGGTCGCCCGCCACGTCCCAGGCAAGGTCCGATGCGGTGGCGGGCGCACTCGCCGGGCGGTGGACCCACTGTGCCTCGAACAGCACCTGGAAGCCGGCCTCCGCCAGGTCGAGGTCAGCGAAGCTGTCCTTGACGGAGGCGCCGGGCGCGGTGGTGTCGATCCGGGCTGCCAGCACGGCCGAGTCGGCACCCGGCACCAACGTCACCGCGTCGGGGTAATACAACGGCGTTCGGGCCGGGGCAGCCCAGGCCTGTGCCCTGAACTCACTCGCCAGGTCGTGCGATCGGCTCATCGCCGCGCACCACTCGGCGTTGTTGCGGGCGGCGGCCTGGATCAGGAGCTGCTTCGGCGTCGTCACGAGCGCGGATCATGCTCCATCCCGGCCAGGCCTGTCGAACGGTTTTCCGCTGCCCGCAGGACGGATGCTCCGAACGTCGGCCAGCTCCTGGGGATTACGGGCTCTCCTGCCGTATGTGTGGGTCATCGGGTTGCGAGTTGACGGCCGGGGAGGGTGGGTTTGTCTCCTGCGAGGGTGAGCATGACGAGGGCGATGATGGCGTCGGCGGAGTGGAAGCCGAAGCCGCGGCGGATGATCAGGCGGGTCTTGGTGTTCGTGGATTCGATCAGCCCGTTACTCATCCCCGTGATCAACGCGGCCCGGATGGCGTCGTAGTGCCGGACGATTCGGCGTTGGAGACCAACGAAGGCATCGATGCGGCAGCGTCGGGCCCAGCCGATCCATCGGTCCAGTGCCGTGAGGGCCGCGGTGGGACGGGTCTTGGCCAGGGTGAACACCATCCGCAGGGCCTCCTTGAGGCGCCAGGCGCGGTGCAGGCGGGGGTCGGTGGCTTGGATCCAGGCGAGTTTGGCGATCTGCCGGTCGGTGAGGTCGGCCTCGTTCTTCCACAGCGCGAAGCGGGAGTCCTTCAACGCCCGGGCCCGTTCGCGGTCGTCGGCTTCGCGGCGGGCGCGGTTCCAGGAGGCCCGGCGCTCGGTGTCCAGGGCGTCGGTGGCCCAGGCGACGATGTGAAAGGGGTCCATGACACGCACGGCGCCGGGGACGCGTTCGGCGAGGACGTCGGCGATCCAGCTCGCACCGTCGGCGCTGATGTGAGTGAGCCGCGGGGCGCGTTGCTCTCCCAGGGTGTCGAAGAAGCGGTGCAGGACGTCCTTGCCGTGACCGTCGGCCATCCACACCACCTTCGCGGTGTCGTGGTCGACCACCACGGTCATGTACTTCTGACCCTTGCGGTAAGAGATCTCGTCGATCCCGATCCGGCGCAGACCGGACAGCCGGTCACGATCACGGTCGCGGTCGGTGACGTGCCGCTCGACGATGGCCCCGACCGTCCGCCACGAGGTCCGCATCAGCGCGGCCGTCGCGGACTTGGAACATTCGGCAGCCATCCAGGCCGTCTGCTGGTCGAAGCCTCGGGTGTGTCCCGCACCGTGCCTCGCCCAGGGCATCGATGTCACCGTCGGCCCGTGCACCCGGCAATCCACCCGGGGCGCGTCGGCCTCCAGGAACACCTTCACCACCCCGTGGTCCAGATCCCGCCAGCGGCGCCGGCCCCGCCCGGCGTCGTACCGGACCGCGGGTCTGCGACAGATCCCGCATCGCTGCCGACGTCGCGCGTCGGACCGTACCGACACGATCACACACTGTTCGGACCCGTCCCAGCGGACACCCTCGACCACGGCGTTTTCGACCGTCAGGGTCCGCTTCCATATGCTGAAGGTAGACACGCCGTTTCCTTGCAAGATCAAGCTTGTGACTAGACACCTCAAGCCTTGCAGGAAGCGGCGTGTTTCATGTATCACCGCAGGTCACAGCACCCACACATACGGCAGGAGAGCCGGATTACGGGCTCTGTCGCCGATCACAAGATCAGCGACAGAGCCGAATTACGTGATCGCCCACAGGGGCATCGCCGGAGGAGAGTCCGGGGCAGGCCACCGTCTCTTGGACGAGGCGTGGGTGACCGGGATCCGCGACACGTGCCAGGACGCGGGGGTGGCGTTCTTCTTCAAGCAGTGGGGCGGCCGCACGCCGAAGGCCAGCGGCCCGCGAGGAGAAGAACAGCGTCGCCATAGCCTCCAACGAATCGTTCGGCTGGACCAAGATCTTCGCCGACCCCCGCCTCTGCGCGGCCATCGTCGACCGCCTCACCTTCAACGGCACCGTCATCGAAACCGGCACCGACTCATACCGCCTCGGCAGCACCCGAGTGCGGGCCGAGGAACCCGCCAAGGCCAGCTGACACCTGCCGTCCCACACCAGGCGGTGGAACCATCACCTACTGACCAGCGCGGGCCACGAGTAGCGGCTGGAAGAAGCCCGTCTCCTGCGGCATCCGCCACCCAGGGTCAACAAACCCGGCCTCGGCTGCGAGGCCGGCCAGCCGGTCCCGGCCGAGTGCCCAGTAGGTGGTCCGGCGGACCTGGACGCGCCATTCTCCGCTTGCCGGAAGAAGTTGGAAGTGCTCCAAGTCGTAGTGTTCGCCGTCGTCATGCCAGTGCCAGAGCTGGAAGGTGACGGTTCGTTCCTCGCCATCGGCGGTCCGGTGGACTTGTGGAGGCGTCGAAGCCGGGCGCTCGCGCAGCAGGTCGTCGTAGTGGCGTGTGCTGACCAGCAGCAGGCCGTCGGGACGCAGCACGCGGCGCATCTCGGCCAGGGCGGCGTGTACATCCTGCTCAGTCAGCAGGTGAGGCAGCGAGTTGTCGGCGCTGACGACGGTGTCGAACCGGCCATCAGGAAAAGGGAGGCGTCGCATGTCGGCGGCGGCTGTGCGCAGGCTCAGGCTCCGGCGAGCGGCCTCACGGGCAGCGCGGGCGGCGGCGCGGTGGCTGATGTCGGTCCCCGTGACGCGGTGCCCGCGCAGCGCCAGGCCGATGGCCTGCGTGCCGATGCCGCAGGAACAGTCGAGCACCGTCGCACGATCCTGGCCGATCAGGGCGTCCAGGGCGTCTCCCTGCCGACGGATGCTTGCGTCCCAGTCTGAGTAGATCAGGTGGTAGTCGTCGGCCAGTTCGTCGTAGAAGTGCGCCACCGATGTCTCGGGCATGACCCGAGATTACCGTGCCTGATTCCCCGGAGGGGCTGGTCATCCCCGTGATTGGCGCGAACGCCGTCACTGACGACAGTGCCGTCATGTCCCGTGAACATCTTCGAGCGCGCTGATCGTCAACTGCTGTCGAAGCTCATCGATAAACGCTGCTGCTGAACGTGAATGAAGCCAGTGAGATTTTCTCAACGAAATGATCTCGTGAGGTGACTTGGCCCAGGGGATCCCGCGAGCCGCGACGAGTCCTGCGGCGTCCGGCGGTCGTACTGTCGAACCCGTTACCGGGGAGGACTTCTGATGCGCAGCGTGACCTATTCGATGAGCGTCTCACTTGACGGCGACATCGTCGGGCCGGACGGCGACTTCGCCTGGACGGCGCCCGACGATGAGGTCTTTCGCTTCTGGATCGACGAGATTCGACAGGTCGGCGTCCACCTGTTGGGACGACGGCTGTACGAGACGATGCTGTACTGGGAGACCGCCGACCAGAATCCCTCGCTCGACGACTCAATGCTCGAGTGGACCGCGATCTGGAAGCCGCTCCCAAAGGTGGTGTTCTCCACCACGCTGTCGGCGGTGCAGGGCCATGCCCGCCTGGCTTCCGGCGGCCTGGCGGAGGAGATCGAGCGGTTGCGAGCCGAGCCGGGGGAGGGCGACATCGCGATCGGCGGCGCGACTCTCGCCGCCGAGGCGGCCGCGTTGGGTCTGATCGACGAGTACCGGGCCATGGTCTACCCGGTGCTGGTTGGCGGTGGCATTCCGTTCTTTCCCCAGCGCGAGCGCTGGGTGGATCTCGAACCCGTCGAGACCCGTCCCTTCAGCTCGAGAGTCGTCTACCTCCGCTACCGCGTGGCGCGTTAGCCGGCTCGTCCGCCGAGCCCTAGGAAGAGCGGGCCAGTCAGTGACGTCTTCTCAGCGAAGATCACTTCCAGTGTCTGTTGAGGACGAGGGCGGCGCGGGTGATTCGCCGATTCGGCTTGGGCTGAGGGTGACATGTTGCAGGGTGCGCCAGCGTTGTTTGAGTTCGGCGGCGGTGCGTTCGCCCAGGGCGCGGACGTTTCTGATCAGGGCGTTCGTTGCGCGGGTGTCGGCGCGCAGGGCCTGCTCGGACTGGCCCTTGGGGCGGCGGACGGGCGCCCGGATACCGATGCCCGCACCGATATAGCCCTTGTCCGCCGAAGTCGGCATTCCCTCGGCGGCTGCCTTGTACAGCGCGGGTAGCGCGTGGCGGCGGGCGGCGGTGATATCGGGGGTGGAACCGGGCTCGACGTCGGAGACCCACAACGGGGTGCCGTCCGGGGCGGCTGGGCCCGCCACTCCCGCTCGATGCTCGGCTACGTGCAGCGCGAGGACGGCTGGGACGACAACGCCTCCGCCGGCCTCACGATGAAGGGGCTTGGGGCTGCCGTCCGCTGGTGTGAGCGGACGGCAGCCCCGGTCGGCGCGTGACGCGGATTAGTCGACGAGCCGTTCGATGAGCCAGGTGCACAGCTCTTCGGTGATGGCTGTGTGCGCGGTGGTCGTGGACGAACAGAGGAAGTCGTTCAGCTCGCTCTCCTGCGTGTCCAGTGCGTTGATGTCCGCGTACAGGTCGTCCTGCTTTTCGATGTCGCGGATCGCGACCGCGCTGACCGAGGGGACGAAGCACACGTCCTCGTGCCGCAGGTCCGCCTTGCCGCCGAGCTTCTCCATCGTCTCGGCGAGGATCTTGTAGGTGTGCAGGGTTCCGCCCGGCGCGCCGTCCACTTCCGGGAAGCCGCTGGTCGTGATGGTCTTCTCGGCCTTGGGGAGCCTCCGGTTCAGGTAAGCGGCCGTCACGTCGTCGCCTTGAGCCTGGGTGTAGAAGGTGGTGCCCGGGTAGATCCGGTCGATCCGCAGCGCGACCTCGCCGGGCTTCACGTCCGGCAGGCCGACCCCGTCGGCGCGACCGTTCGCCACGCCGATCGTCATCGGGATCTGTGGCCACCTGCCGACCCGGTCCAGGGCGGCCAGGAACTCCGAGCGCTCAGGGGCGATGCCGATCTTGCCGGTGTCCTTGTCGTAGTGCCGCCACAGCATCTGGCGTGCGGCCGGGCTGTTCATCTGCTTCGCGAAGTCGTTCGGGAACGGGATGAAGTGGGAGAACGCCTGCACACCGACGGGGATGGAAGCGCCGCGGTGCGGGCTGTCGTAGGAGAAGTACAGCGCGGTCCGGTGGTCCATCCGCTGCATCTCCAGTTTGGCGAGTGCGTAGCGGGTGACGATGCCGCCCATGCTGAAGCCGCCGACGACCAGGCGGGCGTCGCTCAGCTGCTCGGAGCGAGCCCGCATGATGGCGGCCTCGGCCGCCTGCGCGTTGTCCAGGATCGAGGCGCTGCGCTCATTGAAGCCGAGCAGGATCACGTCCCTGCCGCGCCGGCGCAGCTCGCTGATGAACGGGTAGCCGCTCTCCAGCCCGTGGTAGAGCGCGTCGAGTTTGCTCCGGCCGAGGTTGAAGCCGTCGGCCATGATCACGGGCCGGACGAGACCGCTGCGGTTGCCCTCGCCGGGGAACACCCAGGCGAAGCCGTTGGGCAGGGTCCACTCCGCGTGCTCCGGTACCTGGATCGCTCTGGCGGGTTCGGCGGTCAGCGAGACCGCCGAGAGTGAACGAACCAACGTTCGGCTCGGTCGTCTCGGGCATGGTTGTACTCCTTGTGGGAGAGGTGGTTGAGACGACGTCATCATGGTGGGCAATTCGGGCGCATCACTCTTTTGAGCTGCGGGTTTCACCACATCTGATGGACTGCGCAAGGGAAGTGTTTAGTGCGTTTGGCATGTGCCGTTGGCCTGTTCTTATCGCTCGTCCGTTCCAGGCCGAATGCCGAGAGGAGCGGCCATGTGACGGAGCAGGGCCGCTTGTCCAGGACGACGGGCGGAGACGATCATTCGGCCATGAGACCCGAAGTGCAGACGTTCGTTGCTGACGGACCGCTTCCCGACTGGGACGCGAGCGAGGAAGCAGTGGACAGGCGTTACCGCCAGCTGGCCATGATCTCCCGACCCGTCACACCCGACGAGGCTGCGGCGTTGGCCACGTGTTTCGGTCCCGATGACTGCTACGGGGTCGCCTGGACGCTCGTGCACCTCATCGAGACGGCCCCCGGTCCGGTGCCGAGGCTGCCGGACTCCTGTCTGGAGGCGGGCGACTGGGACAAGACTCTGCGGGGGCGATGGGCCAGCGAAGAACCCACGACTTGACGGCCTAACTGCATGAGGTGTCTTTCTCCCCGGGAGTCGGATGTAGAGGTTCTATGACGACGGCGGCCGCGGGCCGGGCAGGAGTGCCCTGATGGCGTTGCGGTCCGCAGGCAGGCCTGCTTCGTCGAACCACGAGGTGATGAGGTGGGTATATCGCCAGCACACGTCACGGTCGACGAGAGCAGCCAGGTATCCGTGCTGGGCCGGCGTGAGCTCGGTGCCTTGGTCGAAGCCGGAGGGGAATGCCGCGGCGAGCAGCGGGCCCCAGTCCTCGGCGACGGTGAGGTTGCTGCAGTACGGCACGGAGGCCAAGGCGGCCGGCAGGAGTTCCCCGAAGTCGGCGGCGCGGTCGATGGCCGCTGTCAGGAGTGCGTGCCGCAGGCGGCGTTCGATGTGCGGCAGCGGGTTGCCGGCCAACGGGTCGGTGGCGGTGGGTTCGAGGAACCAGGAGTCGATGGTGGCGGGTTCGAGCAGAGCACTGAGGATTGTTCGCGTTGCTTCGGGGTTGTCGGCGCATGCTGGTGACAGAGCGGCGCATGCTCGGATGGCGGGGTCGGGGTCGGCGAGCCAGCTTGCCGTGTCCTCGCCCCAGGCGCCGATGGTCAGGATCGTGGCGGCGCGTTCACGCCGATCGGTGCTCTCCGAAAGCAGCCGCCGGAGGATCTTGGTGGCTTCTGCGACGCGACCAGCCAGGTCGGGAGACTGGAGGAGCGCGGCTGTAGCGCTGAGCGCTGCCTCTCGGACGGCAGGGTCCGAGGCGAGGAGATGCGGGAGGACGGCGTCACAGATCAGGCCGCGCACGGCGCGCACCGCATCGGTGACGCCCGGCTCGTTGCCGTCCTCCTCGCCGGTCGTCTCGCCGTAGGCGGCCGAGTCCACGATCTGACCCAGCCACTCGAGCAAGGCCGCGCGCAGTGGCCGTGGGCGGTCATCCCAGGCCGCGTAGTCCTCGTGGCTGGTCATGGTGCGGGGATCGTTCAACACCGCTGCGACATACAGCGCGGCCGGCGCCGTCGCACTGTACAAGGACTCCTGGTGCAGGACGGACATGTCCAGCATGCCCAGCGATCCTGCTTGGACCTCCGGGTCCTCGTCCAAGAGCTGGACCAGGCGGTGCGGCGTGTCCTCCGCCGCACCGTAGGCATGCTCCAGTGCAGCCCAGTCGGTGCCCTCGATCACGGAACGTGGATCGGGCAGTCGGCCACCCAAGGCCTCACCGGGAATCGGGTACTCATCTTGCGTCGTCATGCGGAAAGCATCGCCCCTGCCACTGACAAGCCCCGTGGTCGGAGTCCGGGATCTCATCACTGCGCTCGTTGGCGAGGCGAGCCGCCCCTGTGGCGACCAGGTCGTCACAGGCGCTGTGCCAGGGCCCGGCAGATTCCTGGGGCAGTTCATTTGGCTGGGTGGCCGTTTCCACCGAAGAAGCGATCACTGCCCGGGCGGCGGTCGTGTGCCCCTGAGGGCGTTCGCCGCGCGCAGCGCCTCCTCGAGCGTCACGCTCCGGCCACGCCACCGTGAGTGGCGGCAGCGGCGGGATCCTGGGGTTTCACTGCCAGCTGGGAGCGGCCTCAGGCCACGGCGTCGTCCCTGGGCGGCCAGGGCGCCGGCTTCCGCGTAGGAGCGGGCGACGGCGAGGTTCTCCGCCAAGCTGGCGTCAGCGGTGTCCGGTGCAGCACCGGAGCTCTGCCGGTCTTTGTCCTCCGTCGCATCACCCGCCCCGCCCCCCCAACGGGTGCTCCCGGGCTGGCCGCGAGGGCTGGCGCATCTGCGGGGCTGGGAGGCCGCGTGCGAGTCCCGACCCTGCGCAATCACGGATGGCTCCCGACCCGCACTCCATCGACCCTGCCTGCTGCGTGACAGCACGATCACAGCCCAGAGGTTACGCGGGGCGCATACGGAAAGGCTGAGACATGGACCTCAACGAACTTCAGCGCCGCGCCCTGCGCGGCCGGGCCCCTGATCCCGCGTCTGGGTGATGAGCCGCGGGGCCAGGGGCGAGCGCAGTCTTGTCAGAGCACTCACCGTCGAACGTACAAGCCCAGCTCTGCTGCCGCCCGGCTGAATGCTCCGGCCGATCCGGCGACGCCCCTCTGCCGTGTGTGCGGCGCGACCGCCGTCTGCTCCGGGGTGGCGCGGATCAGGGCCGGGCGTGCCCGGGTGAGGATCTCGTCGCTGTGCTGGACTACGCCGAGATCGTGCATCTGCTGGCTGGGCTGCGCCTGAAAGCCCAGGGCTTGTTCGCCACCGGAGTCGGCCGGGTCGCGGAGGGGGCGGGACGTGTCCCGGGCCGCGGACCCGGCCGGAGTGGCCGGGGGAGCCGGAGGATGTGGTTACTTGCCGATCATGAACTCGCTGACCTTGAGCGGGCGGTTGACGATGCGGACGTCGCCGATCCAGCCGTGGAAGATCTGGTCGATGCTGCCGCCGTACTCGTAACCGCCCAGCAACCAGGGCAGGTTGAGAGTGGTCAGGCCGATGGCTACGGTCGAGGGGTTGTCGACCGTCTCGCAGCCCTCGACGTACATGACGGTGCGGCGGCCGTCGTTGACGACGGCGAGGTGCCACCAGGCGTCCTCCGGGAGGGCGTGGCCCCAGTTTGTGGATCCCTCCGTGAGGTTCGTCGGATAGACGGCCCACTGGGGTTCGCGTCCGCTGGAGAGGCTGAGGGTGACGATGGGCTCATCCGGGTCCGTGTTGCCCGTGGACTTGCCGGCCTGGCCGGCCTCGCCCCAGCGGCTGAGCAGGGCCATCCACGAGTTGTCGTCGGACGACCACGTGGTGGGGACCTTCACGAACGCCTCGAAGGTGTAACCCTGCTTGAAAGTCTCGGAGTTGAGCGGGGCCTTGTCGCCGGTCGTCAAGTAGGCGCCGTGCAGCGGGTTCTTGCCGCCGGAGAAGAGCAGGCTCCCGTGGCCGGGCTGGTCGGGGTGGTGGTCGTCGGACCAGACCAGCGCGTCGCCCGCGGAACCCGGCACGGTCACCAGCGTGCTGAGGTCGTTGCCGTGGCCGGACAGGTCCGGGATCCGCTGGCCGGAGGCGAACGCCGAACCAGGCTTGCCGCCCTGGTCGAAGCGCCAGTACGCGAGCGTACCGGGCACGATCATGCGCTGCGCGGATCGCGCGGGCCGCACCGGGACGGGAATGAAGCCCGAGAAGCGCTGCTCGAAGTCGATCGCCACCGAGAAGTAGTCCACGGGCGAGGTCAGGCGGGCCATCTGTCCGGCGAGCACGTTCCGTTCGGCGGACTTCTGGTCCAGGATCCACGGCGCCATGGTCTCGACGTCGATTGTGTTCCGGTCGAGGTCGAAGTGGTACAGGCGGATCATCGCCGCGCCGCCGTAGTAGCGGTTCTGGTAGTTGGTGATGTGGACATGGACATCGTTGTCGGTCGTGTTCTTCATCGTGGTGCGCGCGGGCGGCCAGTAGTGCCCGTTGAGCGTGAGGAAGATCTGGTCGTTGTCCTTGATCAGCTCGTCCCACATCTTGTGGCCGAAGTTGCTCAGCACGGCGTCGTCGTCCGGGTTCCCGTAATCCTCGGGGTACACGTCGTCGGTGTAGTTCGCGTTGGCGATCTCGTGCGTCGTCAGGATCACCGGCATGTGAGGGTGGTCCTTGATGACCTTGTTCGCCCAGGCGAAGCCGGCCGCAGACGGCCGCCAGTCCATCGCCAGCAGCAGCCACTCGTGGTCGGCCGCGCGGAAGACGTGGTAGGTGTTGTAGCCGTCCGGCGACGCGCCGCGGAACGACGGCGACTTCTTGAACCGCTGCGGGCCCAGGGTCTGGAGGTACGGGGTGCTGCCGCGCTGGTCGTCACCCCGGACGTCGTGGTTTCCCGCGACCACGCTGTAGGCGGCGCCGCCGCGGTCCAGCATGTCGAAGACCTGGTCCATGTGGGCGAATTCGGCGGCCGTGCCGTTCTCGGTCAGGTCGCCGAGGTGCGCCATGAAGACGATGTTGTCGCCCTCCGCGTTCGCGTTGTCCAGGATGTACTGGAACGACGCCTGCAGGGGCTCGGGCTTGATGCTGTCGCCGAAGAACAGGAACTGAGTGTCGGGCATCACAGCCACCGTGAACTGACGGCTCTCGGTGTCCGGCCTCCATCGCCCGCGCTGCCGCGCGGCCGGGTTGCCGGAGGCCGGGCCGGACGTGGCCGGCGCGGCGGCGAACGCGGGCGCCGCGCTTCCTGCCGTGAGGGCCGCGGCCCCTATGCCCGCGAGCCCGGTCGTCTGCAGGAACGACCTACGGCTGCGGCCGGCCGCCCCGCCGGCCGACAGGTCATCGGCGTCATGCTGATCATGGTTGCACATCTATCCTCCACAGGCCCCTGCGGCGACTGTTCGGCCGGAGCGAGCGAGTCGCACCGTACGGGGGATCGGCCAACGAGCGGAGAACGTTCCATGAATCGCCTGCATCCGGAAAAAGCAGCTCGCACCAGGCATTTCACGGAATCCATGTAGTCCGGGCACGGGGCGTCCGGGGGAGTCCCGGGGGAGGTGTGGCCCCGTCTCCTGTGGCGCGACAAGGGGTGCGGCCGGCGTGAGCAGGGCTGGGGACGTCGATGCCGTCTTTGACGTGACCGGCTCCGAGCCCGCGCTGAGCGTTGATGGCTGGGACCATGTCGTCGAGGTCAGGTCGTACCTTCACAGGCTGCGCCGGCCCGGTGGTGACCTCACTCCGAAGCCGATGCTGCTACCGGGCAACAGCGAGCGACGGCGAGCATATGACGCTCTGTCACACTCGCTTGCACTCTGGGAGGGCGTTAAGACCGACCGGCAAATGGATTACTTGAGGCGGCGTGTGGTGGGGCGCTGATCCCAGCGATAGTGAATGGTGGCGTGGCGGATCAGCATGCGGAGAGTGACGAGTGCTGCGGCCAGGTGGAGGTAGAACTCGACGACGGTGCTGCTCTTCTCGGTGCAGCGTCGTAGCTTGCCGTAGCTGTTCATCCACGAGTGCGTTCGTTCCACGACCCACCGCTTGCCGGCCTGGATCGGGGCGGGCACGCCCTTACGGGCGATCTCACCGGTGAAGCCCAACTCCCGGAGCAGAGCGCGGGACGTGTTGCTGTCATAGCCCCGGTCGAGATTAACGTTCACGTCCTCCGGCAGTGGCCCGACCTGGACCATTACTGCGTGGAGAGTCGGTCCGAACAGGGGCGAGTCATGGCGGTTGGCTCCCGCCGCGACCAGGCCGAGCGGGACGCCGCGGGCATCAGTGGCGACCGAGCGGTTCAGGCCCCGCTTCCCGCGGTCCACCGGGGACCGGCCCGCACTCTGGCCACCACACGGGGCCTTGGTGATGCAACCGTCCACGGATATCTCGGACAGTTCCAGGCCGATCATCCGGTCGTACGCCTCCAGAGCGAGAACGTGCACCACTTCATCCCCTGCTCAGCCCACTCTTTGACACGTCGACGGATGGTCCGGTCAGAACATCCGGGGCTGGAAACCCGTTCGTAGCCCGAGCCGTGGACCAAAGCGAGCACCACATGCTCGAACACCGTCCGGTCGGGGACATGGCGGCGGTGGCAGCCAAGCGGGTGGCCCGCGGCGAACTCCTCCCGAGCGGGCAGGAGCGCCACGAACTGGTTCCAGGGGGGTTCGAGCAGGCAAGACGGCAGTGCGGGCACGGCCGTCCTTCGTGATCACTGAGGGTAGAGAACTCCATGATCACGTAGGCCCGTGCCCGTTCTGATGCTCATCCCATCTCGCGGGCACCTGCTGCCGGGCCGGTCTGAGAAAGAAACTCAGTCACCCGTTGCCCCGTCGGTCCGCTCCCGCAGAAAGTCGGCGTGGCCGTTGTGGCGGGCGTACTCCTGGATCATCAACACGTAGACCCAGCGCAGGCTGAGGGAAACTCCGCGAGAGGACATGAAGGTCTCGTCGAGGTCGTGCCTGGCCGCCGCCGCGTCGCACGCTTTGACCTCGGTCTGGAACAATCCGAAGTCTCTCTCCGCATCGGCTGCGTGAACTCCGTCGAGTCCCTCATTGCCATCTGACGGGCCGGTGAAGACATCGCCGATAGCCTCGCCTGCGAAGCTTCGCCGGAACCACCATCGCTCTACCTCCGCCATGTGCCGGACCAAGCCAAGGAGGGTGAGGTTCGACGGCTCTACGGTCGTCTGCGCCAATTGGGCCGGCTCAAGCCCGGCACACTTGGCCAGCAACGTTTCCCGGTGCCAGCTCAGCCAACCCTCCAACATGTGACGCTCAGTTACGGTACCCAGGTCGCCTAGGAGCGTGTCCCAGTAACCCGCACCCCGCCTGCGGTTCGTGATCATTCGTGCGGGATGATCACGGTATGCGTGATCGGGATGGGCTGTTCGAGATCGAGCCGGGTGAGAAGAAGCAGCCGCAGGGTCGTCCCGCGGCGGTGGACAAGACGTTCCGGGCGTTCGACCCGCACCAGGTCCTGCTGCTGCCGCCGTCGCTGGAGGACTGGCTGCCGGAGGACCACCTGGCCCGGTTCGTCGCCGACCTGGTCGACGAGGTGCTCGACCTGTCGCCGATCCTGGCCGACTACACCGAAAAGCGCGGCTACCCGCCCTACGACCCGCGGCTGATGGTGCGGCTGCTGATCTACGGCTACACCACCGGGGTGCGCTCCTCGCGGGCGATCACGCGTAAGTGTGTCGATGACGTCGCGTTCCGGTTCCTGGCCGCCGACCAGACTCCGGACTTCCGCTCGATCGCCCGGTTCCGCCGCCGCCACCTGGACGCGCTCGCCGGCCTGTTCCTGCAGTCGCTGCACCTGGCGCGGAAGCTGGACATGGTCAAGATGGGCCGCGTCGCGCTGGACGGCACCAAGCTGGAGGCCAGCGCCTCCAAACACAAGGCGATGAGCTACGGCCGCCTGATCGGCAAGGAAGAGCAGATCGAAGCCGAGATCGCCGCCCTGGAGGCCGCGGCCCGGTCCCTGCTGGACGACGCCGAAGCAGTCGATACCACCGAAGATGCCCGGTTCGGCGTGGACGGCAAAGAGGCCGACCTGCCTGCCGAGCTGGACCGGCGTGAGAAGCGCCTGGCCAGGCTGCAGGCCGCCCGCGCGCAGATCGAGGCCGAGGCTGCCGACAAGGCCCGCCGCCACGCCGAGGACAAGGAACGCCGCCGTCAGGAGCGCGCCGGGACCAGCGACGAACGGGCCGTCACCGACGCCGGGCAGAAGGCCGCCGCGAAGGTCCGGCCCAAGCCCAAGGCCCAGGCCAACTTCACCGACCCCGACTCGCGGATCATGAAGAACAGCGACGGCGCCTACATCCAGGCCTACAACGCCCAAGCTGTCGTCGATGAAAAGCACCAGGTCATCACGGCCGCCGACATCACTACCAACGCCTCGGACGCGCTGAACTACACCCCGATGCTCGACCAGTCCGCGCAGAACACCGGCGTCCACCCCAAGCAGGCCCTCGTCGACGCCGGCTACTGCTCCGAAACCAACCTGGAAGCCGCCCAAGAGCGCCAACTCGCCTGCGGCACCGACACGTTCATGGCCACCGGCCGACTCGGCCACGACGAACAGGTCCCGCCCGCGCCCCGCGGACGCATCCCTGCCAGCGCCACCCTCAAGGAGCGCATGGCCCGCAAACTGCGGACCAAGCCCGGCAAGGCCGCCTACAGCCGCCGCAAAGCCATCGTCGAACCCGTCTTCGGCCAGATCATGACCTGCCAGAACGGCCGCCAACTCCTCCTGCGCGGTGAGGACGGAGCCCGCGGCGAGTGGCGACTGTTGGCCGCCTGCCACAACCTCCGCAAGATCTTCCGACACGCCGGAACCGCAGGACTCGCCGCGGCGATCAGCTGACCAGCCCGGTCAACGGCCCCCTTCAGGCCGATCCCCAAGCCGACATAACCAGGCCACCCGCCTCAGCAGGCACCCAGCGAGCAACCACCGATCTCACCGTCACGATCACCAGCCGATTGCCCGTTACCGGGACACGCTCCTAGCTGCTTGGTGCGCTCGACCGGTGGTGCTGTCCATGTCATGGATCCACCCTGCACCGCCATCTTGGAGGGTTCAAGCAGGCGAAATGGCAGGTCCGTGGACCGTGGCCGTTCTGCTGCCCCCGTCGCCTCCCGGGCGCCTATTGCCGGTCGGTCTAAGCCTGAATCCACCGGCTGTCCCGGGTCCTGTGGATAGAGAAATGAAGAGAGGTGCCTGCTGACCTGCGAAGATGGGAGTTACCACACCACCATCACGCACTATCAGCAAGGCACCTCGTAGATGAAAGTTTCCCACACCCCGGCGGCGGTCTCCGCTGCGTTCGATGACCGGAATCTGATCGCGTATGCGGGGCTGGTCCCGGTGATGCGGCTGGCCGAGCGGTGCGGTCTTTCGCGCCTGGTGGCCGAGAAGGTGAAGCTGCCCGGGGCGGGCAACGGCGCGGGTGCGGCGGCGGACGCCAAGGTCACCAGCATCGTGGGCGGTATGGCCGCAGGCGCGGACAGCATCGACGACCTTCGCCTGCTGCGGCACGGTGCGATGCCGGCCGTGTTCGACGGTATCCGTGCCCCGTCCACGCTGGGCACGTTCCTGCGCGCGTTCACCCACGGTCATGCTCTCCAGCTCCACGCCGTGCATCGCAGGTTCCTCGGCGCGCTGGCCGCACACACGCCGCTGCTGCCGGGCGCCGGTGTGATGGCGTTCATCGACGTCGACTCCACTCATAAACGGGTTTACGGGCGGGCCAAGCAGGGCGCGGAGTACGGCCGGTTCAAGGGCATCCGCACTCTGCACCCGTTGCTCGCCACGATCTGCACCCCGCACTCCCGGCCGGTGATCGCCGCGGTCCGGATGCGACGCGGCAAGGCAGCAGACTCCCGAGGCGCCCCGAAATTCGTGAGCGAGGCCCTGGCCACCGCCGCCGAGGCGGGCTGCACCGGCATGCGGATCCTGCGGGCGGACTCACAGTTCTACAACGCCGGTGTGATCGCAGCCTGCCGCCGGGCCGGAGCCCGCTTCTCCATCACCACCGGCATGAACCCGTCCATCAAACGGGCCGTCCTCAGCATCCCCAACCAGGCATGGCAGAAGATCAGTTACCCGAACGCGGTGGAAAATCCAGACACCGGTGATCTCATCTCGGACGCCGAGGTCGCCGAGATACCCGCATACACCGCGTTCGCCAGCCGCAACAAGAGTGAGCGCGTCACGGCCCGGCTGATCGTGCGCCGGGTCCGTGACCTGGCCAAACCCACCGTCGTGGGAGAACAGGGCGAGCTGTTTCCCGTCTGGCGCTACCACCCCTTCTTCACCGACAACCCCGCCGGGACACTCCAGGCCGAACGAGAACACCGCCACCACGCGGTGGTGGAACAGGTCATCGCGGACAGCAAAGCCGGAGCTCTGGCCCACCTGCCCTCCGGGCACTTCCACGCCAACTCGGCCTGGCTCATCTTGTGGGCGATGGCTTACAACCTGCTGCGGGCCGTCGGAGCACACACCTCGGCCTTCCACGCGAAGGCGACCACCGCCACGCTCCGGGCCCACCTGGTCCACGTCCCGGCCCGGATCGCCCGCTCAGCACGGCGCATCACCCTGCACCTGCCCCACAACTGGCCCTGGCAGCAAGCCTGGACGCATATGTTCGCCATCACGCACGGCCCACCGGGACTGATCTGACACCCCTGTCCACCCCGCCCTCAAGGCCCGACCGGAACCGAACCCGTGGAAAAGCTGGGCAGACCAGCAGATACCACCTGCCCCAAACCGAGCACCGACCCGGCACCAGCTCAGAAAACCGTTAGAAGATCCTTTTCAATCCAAGCCGGTGGATTCAGGCTAAGTCCAATACCGTTCAGTTAGTGGACTCGGATGGTGATGTGGGGGCTGTGTTTGGGCTGGGGCCAGTGTGCGTGGTGGGAGCGTTTCGCGGCCCATTTCAGGACCTTGCGTTTGACGACTCGCGGGTGTGAGCGTTTTCGGCGGGGTGGGTTGAGGTGTTGGGTGAGCCATCGGATGGCGTGACGCCATGCTGCGTCGGCCGTGTCAGCGCCCGGAGGGGGAAAATGCGCCCTGCGCGACTGAACGGCGGGCGATGCGGAGGGCCTTGACGAAGGAGACTCTGTCGGGGTCCTGGCCGGTGTGCGCGGCGGTGTCGGCCATCAGGGTACGGATGGCGTAGTGGCAGCACAGGTGTCCCCAGATTTCTTGCTGGACGAGGTCGGGGGCTTTCGAGCGCAGTACCGCGCGGGGCCCGCGTTGATGGGTCTTCAGTTCGTCGAAGGTTGTCTCGATCTCCCATCGTTGGGCATAGGCGGCTGCGAGGTCTTCGGCGCCGACGTCGGCCGGGTCGAGGATCGTGGTCAGCAGCCGGTATTCCTCGGGGTTGTCCCGGCCGTCATCGACCGTGTAGTCGATCACTCTGACTGTGAGCGGCTCTGTCGTGGCCCGGTTCGTGCCCGACGTCGGGACTATCCGGGCCAGCCAGGATCCATCGGCCAGTGTTTCCAGATGCCGGGGCCGCAGGTTCGTTTTCACTCGCCAGAGCAGATCCGCGCCCGTGGCGGCGGCCTGCTGCCACAGACGGAACCCGTAGAAGCCCCGGTCGGCCAGGACCAGTTGGTCCTGCTCCAGCCGACCGGCGAGCTGCCGGGACAACTCGATCTCCGACACGCTGCACGGGCCGGTGGCAGCGTCGAAGACGGCATGGGTGCCGCATTCCGCCAATGCCACCAGGCGGGCCTGCGGAAACGCGGACTGCTCCCCCCGGCTGGAAGCGGTGCGCCCGAAGAATTCTGCGTTGGCTGCCGTGTCTGCCACGTCCAGGCACGTCCCGTCGATCGCCACCAGACGACGCCCGGCCAGCCACGACCCCGGCGTGTCCGGCCCCGCCAGCGGACGCGCGACCCGCGCGAAGAGATCCCGCACCGGCTCGAACCCCAGACGAGCCCTGGCCTGGAAGATCGCCGACTTCGAGGGCGGCGTGAACGACTCCGACCACCCCGACGCCCACGACAGCCCATCCGTGAGCTGCGCGAACACATCCTCGTAGGAGCCATCCGAATACAGCGCCATCCCCATCGAGAAGTACGCCATCACCCGCGCGGGCAAGGACCGGTGACGCCGCTCAGTACGCCCCGCCTCCTCGATCACCGCGTCAACCACATCCGCGGGAAACACCCGCGTCAGCAACCCCACAGACACCAAATCCGACAACCGGACATCAGAAGACGGCTTCACCCAACCAGAACGCGGCATCCCCCACAATAACCCAGAAGCTCTTAACTGAACGGTATTGAGGCTAAGTCCCATCCCTCTTCTTCGGAGGGAATCCCCGCCTTCAGGCGGGGAGGGAATCCGATCCTGAACCCTGCGGCGCGGAGCGCCGCAGTTTCGCTCCGGAATGCCTCGCCCGCGGAGCCGCGCTCAGTCGGGCCGCTTCTGGTTCTCGATGCAGTCCTTGACCACGTGGAGGGGTGCGCCGGCGCATGACCCCGCGAAGTAGGAGCCGGACCAGAAGCGGCCGTGCATGATGGCCTGGTTGACGTGGCCGGTGAACTCCTCTCTTCGCAGCGTGTCAGTATCTCGTCGTTGAAGACGGTCCGCCGGTACCTGGTGACGAACACCAAATGCGCGTGCAGGTGGTGGACGACGTGACGGCCGCGCCGTACGTCGGGGTTTGGTTCCCAACGTGGTGACATGAACCAATGTTACGGTTAAGGTCGATTCGAGTCGGAGGGGTGGGCTGAATGATCCGTGCGTACAAGTTCCTCATGCGGCCCACCGCCCGGCAGGAACAAGCGCTCGGTGAGATGCTGCGCGATCACTGCTCGCTCTACAACGGCGCGTTGCAAGAGCGTCGTGACGCCTACCGGCACGCCTCGAAGACGACGGTCCGGTACGGGCAGCAGTCGGTGCAGCTCAAGGAGATCCGGGCATGCCTTGGTGGTCCGGCCCTTGCCCTTGCGTTCGGTGTTCCAGACCTCGCGGCGTACGACGTCCAGCGCGTCGGTGGCCCACTTCACCGTGTGGAAGGGGTCCATCACCCGCACCGCGTTCGGGCAGTGCGCGGAGACCGGGCCGGCGACCCAGTCCGCCGCATCGGCCGAAACGTGCGTGATCTTCGCGGAGCGTTCGGGTCCCAGCAGGTCGAAGAACTTGTTCAAGGTGGCCTTGTCCCGGCCGGGTTCGGCCCACAGCAGACGCCCGGAATCGTGGTCGACGACGACGGTGAGGTACTTGTGGCGCTTCTTGTAACTGATCTCGTCGATCCCGATCCGACGGAGCCCGGCCAGCCGGTCGGTCTGCGCCTCGGCATCCGCCCAGACCCGGGCAACGATGGAGCCGACCGTGCGCCACCCAATCCGCATCAGCTGCGTGACGGCCGTCTTGGAACAGCAGGTCGCCAGCCAGGCGACCTGCGCGTCGAAAGCCAGGGTGTGACCGGCGCCGTGCCGGGCCCAGGGCACCCCAGCCACCGTCACCCCGTGCACCGGACACGACACCCGGGGCGCGTCGGCCTCGATGAAAGCCGTGAGCACGCCGATGTCCAGGGCCCGCCAGCGACGCCGCCCCTCACCGGCGTCGTACTTCGCCGCCCTGCGCCCACAGATCCCGCACCTCTGCCGCCGCCCCTTGACCGGACGGGCATGGACAACGATCACCACACTGCCGTCGGCATCCTCGCCGGAGCCTTCCTCTTCGGCCTCGACCTGCTCGATCACCGTCTTTTCGACATCGAGCAGCCGAGTCCATATCCTTGTACTTCGCACGCCGTATCCAGGTTCTTCCGTTTCGTTCCTTAAGCAGTCGAAACGTACCCCGGGTACGGCGTGTTCTGCGTATCAGCCCTGGTCAGCGACCCACGGATCCGACAGGAGAGCCCTTTATGTGCGGGTCTCGGGCACCAGCGGGCAGGAGTCGTCGCTGGCCGCGCAGGAGGCCGAGCTGCGGGCCTCGGCTTCAGGGGTGGTGGTCGCGGTCTTCAAGGACCGGGCCTCGGGACTGCGGGAGTCGCGGCCGGGGCTTGACCGGCTGTTGAAGCGGGCCGCGGCGGGTGAGTTCACTCATGTGCGGGTCACGCACGGCGACCGGCTGGCCCGTTTCGGTGCGGGCTGGTTGACACAGGTTCTGGCCCATCACCACGTCACCGTCGAGGTGTTGCATGCCAAGGGGGCGGCCGGGGGGATGGAGGAGCTGCTGGACGACTTCATGTCGTTGGTAGCCACCTTCGCCGGCCGTATGTACGGGATGCGCTCACGCGCGGCGCGTCGGCGGCTTCTGGCCGAGGCCGAGGGCCGCGTGGAGCACCCTGCCCCCGAAGCCATAGCCGAAGCCGAAGTTGCGGGTGAACGTCGTGGCTAGGTTGATGGCGACGGCTTCGTGTACGGCCTTCCGTGGTGTCCTGGAGGGCAGTGGTGAGCGGGTCGGGCAGGGCTTGCTGTTCGAACGGGTGGGGTTTTGGGCCCGGTTGAGTCAGTCGCTGACCGGTGCTCTGGTGGCTTCGCGGTGGGACGAGGACTCGCTGGACGTGCTGGCTGCCGGGGTGGACGAGCGGGGCGAGGACCTGCCGTCCAAGGGGTGGATGGCGATGCGCCGCCTGGACTGGCGGCAGGACGTCACGCCCCCGGCCGGGGTGTATGTGTCGGACCGGGTGCGCCGCGGTGCCGAGGAGTACGCGGCCCGGGCTCTGCGTCTGGCCCTGCGCCGGCGCACCATCGTGACCGCGATCCTGGCCACCTGGCCCGGTGATCCCCGTCGGCGTACCGAGGCGGAGTGGGCCGCGCTGCGCAAGCTGCTGCCCGCCGGGGTGGCGGGTGCCGAAATCCGTAACCGCACCCGCCAGATCCGTGCGTATGCGGCCGAGCACGGGAAGCTGCCTACCGGGTTGTGCGTACTGGAGGGACCGCCGCAGGTCGGCGAGTTGGTGCTGCTTGCCGCGATGGACCGCCAGCAGGTCACCCTGGCCAGGGTGGACGAGACCACCGCCCGTTTGCGTCTCAAGCTTCCGCTGTGTGCGGCTCCCGCCTCGGGCCGTGACTGGGCCTGGCACGTGATCGACATCCGCCTGCCCGGCACCGTCGGGGTGGACTCGGTGCTGCACACCCCCACCCTGCGCCCCACTCGGGCCGGGAGGATCGCGGTGGATCTGCCGCACTCCCGGCCCGCCCCGGCCACCAAGGCGAGCGGGCATACTGTGGCACTCGGCTTCGACTGGGGTGTGGGCACCCTGCTCACCGGCACGCTCGGCCGCCTGACCGGCAAAGGACAGACCCGGCGGGTTCTCACCGACGGGCGTCCGCTGATCTTCGACGCCACGACGGTCAGTGCCGCCCTGCACCGGTTGCGCGGTGTGCGTGAGCACCTCGCGGCCAAACGCGATCACCAGCGGGCCCTCGCGGACGGGCTGGGCTCCCCGCACCTGGCCTGGGGTGAGCACCTTGATCGGGCCCGGGTGCTGGAGGTCGAGCACGGGCGGGTGTGTGCCCGGATCCGGCACTTGAACGACGCGCTGGCCTGGTCGGCGGCCCGCTGGGCCGTCGACCAGGCCGTAGCGCTCGGCGCGAGCGTCGTCTACCTCGAAGACCTCGCCACCCTCGAAGCCCGTGGCCACCGGCGCGGCAATGCCCGCCTGTCCGGGCAGGTGCGCGGCACCGTGGCCCAGGCGATGCGGCACCTGGCCGCGAAGGCGGGCATCGCGGTGGTCACCGTCCCGGCCCGCGGCACCTCCAGGCTGTGCCCCGGCTGCCTGGGCGCCCTGACCCACCACCCCGCCCCCGACCGGCTGGCCGAACGCGGCTGGAGATGGGCGCACTGCACCGGGTGCGGGCTGTCCATGGACCGCGACCATGCCGCCGCCCGCCGGATCGTCTCCCGCGGCCTGCTCGCCCAGACCCACACCACCACCACCGACCCCACCACCCACACCCGCACCATCCGCACCACCGTGGACGGCACCGTGGCCCTGGTCCGCCGCCCGAAGAAGACCACCCACCGCATGCGCCGCCAACGCCAAGCGGAGCAGGCCCCACCCCGGCTACGCGGAACCAACACCACCCCGGGCAAGGGCCGCCCCACCCCCAGCAGGCCCACCGGCCCTGGTGGCCGAGGCACCCGGCACGCTGCCGCAGGGCAGGCCCCGGGCCCGAAGACTTCCCGCCGTATGCCCGATGTGCGTACGGTCCCCGCCACCACCCCCACCGGGGTGGTTCAGCGTCCGGCGGGGCATGACACCCAGACACCCACCCCCACCGGGCCGGTGCCAGGTCATGGAGTACCCGCCCGCGTCCGGCCGGAAGAAGACCCTCTACCCGGACGCAGGCGGCTCTCACGCAGAACCTGTCGGCGGCGCACCCGCGCCGCCGAGCGGACCGGCTTCCACCACCTGCACGCCACCGAGGTCCACCCCCTCACCCCGAGGATCGGACCACCGGACGGCAACCGCACACGGCCACGCCGCGCCCGAAAAGCCTGAATCTCACAGGCACACACAGAGTTCTAGAGACGCTTCGTCCCACAGCCGAAAAGGTGGGTGGTCGAGCAGGTCAACGGCACGTTGATGCTGCACCGGCGACTGGCCCGCGAATACGACCACCGGCCCGACAACGCCGCCTCGCGTGTCTACTGGGTCGTCGCGCCGATGGTCAAAGCGGCGGGGGCCGCGCAGCAGCTGCTGTTGGTCTCCTCGGCGGCGGGCTGGTCGAAGAGGCCCGCGCCGCCGCAGACACCGGTCTCGGGCAGGGTGAGTTCGACTCGTTCGGCGGCCTCACGGTCGCCGGCGAGGGCGGCCGCGATGGAGCGGACCTGCTCGTAGCCGGTCATGGCCAGGAAGGTCGGCGCACGGCCGTAGGACTTCATGCCGACGAGGTAGACGTCCTTCTCCGGGTGGGAGAGCTCGCCCTCGCCGTGGGGGTAGACGGTGCCGCAGGAGTGCTGGTTCGGGTCGATCAGCGGGGCGAGCGCGGTCGGGGCCTGGAGGCGCTCGTCGAGACCGAGGCGGAGTTCGTCGAGGAAGGTGAGGTCGGGGCGGAAGCCGGTGAGGACGATGACCTCGTCGACCGGATCGAGTTGGCGGCCGTCCTCGCCGACCAGGACCAGGCGGCCGTCGGCGTCGTGTTCGATGGTGTCGGTGCGGAAGCCGGTGACGGCGTCGGCGCGTCCGTGGTCGTCCGCAGTGTCGGACCGAAGATCGACGGCGACGACCCGACCGGCCGTTCGGCTCGCCGGCCACACCGTCGGCAAGCCTGGATCAGGTCTTCAGTCTCGAAGGGCGCCAGATGGTCTGGGCCGGCGGCAACGGGCCCGACCATCCTCCCCCCGGAGCGGGTGCCAAGCGCGGTGGTGAGCTCACGTCTCCTGCGGGCGGCGGGCGGGAGTGAGGGCGTCCTGTGTCGCGGCCCACGAAGCGAGCAGGCGCAGACCCTCTTCGGAGGGTGAGCCGGGTTCGGCGGTGTAGATCGTGAGGGTGAGGCCCGGTTCGGCCGCCATCTCCAGCCCCTCGAAAGCGAGGGTGAGGTCGCCGACGGCGTGGTGATGGAAGCGCTTGGTGCCGGTGCCGTGGTGACGGACGTTGTGGGCGCCCCAGCGGGTGCGGAACTCATCGCTGCGGGTGGACAGTTCGCCGACGAGGTCGTGGAGATCCTTGTCGTGGGGGTTGCGGCCGGCCTCGGTGCGCAGGATCGCAACGGTGACGTCGGCGGCGAGGTCCCAGTCGGGGTAGAAGGGGCGGGAGACGGGGTCCAGGAAGGTGAAGCGGGCCAGGTTCGCCTGGTTGTGGGCGGTGGCGTAGACGTCGCCGTAGAAGGCGCGGGCGAGCGCGTTGGCGGCGAGGATGTCCATGCGGCCGTTGCGGACGAACGCGGGCCCGGCGGTGATCGCGTCGAGGGTCCACTGCAGGCTGGGGTGCGGGGTCCACTGGCGGGCGGGGCGTCGGCGCCGGGGGCGGGTGAGGGCGTCGGAGCCGTCGGCGGCCTGGGCCAGGCGGAGGAGGTGGGCCCGTTCGGCGTCGTCGAGCCTCAGGGCGCGGGCGACGGCTTCGAGGACGGCGGGGGAGACGCCGGCGAGGTTGCCGCGTTCGAGCTTGGCGTAGTACTCCACGCTCATGTCGGCCAGGGCTGCGACCTCGCTGCGGCGCAGGCCGGGGACACGGCGCCGGGCCCCGGAGGGCAGTCCGGCCTGCTCGGGGGTGATCTTGGCTCGCCGCGAGGTGAGGAACTCGCGGACCTCCTGATGGTTGTCCACCCTTCGACCGTACGTGCAGCGGGCCGCGGGAGGGATGTACTGCCAGTACACCCATCGACGGTGACTGGCTGCCCACGATGAATGGCAGTTACCTGGAGGACGTGGTGCTTTTCCCCGGCCGTCCGTCGGCGGGGAGGAGACCGCCCGACCCTGGTGTGCGGTACCTCGCGGCTCGGGGCCGGTACCACGCGGACCGCAACAGCGGTCCGGACCACGTACGCAAAGGAACCCCTCATGCGCGGCGCAGTGATCCACGCCCCCGGTGACGTCCGCTTCGAGACGCTGGACGACCCGAAGATCCTCCACCCCACGGATGCGATCATCCGTACGGCCGCCACCTGCGTGTGCGGCTCCGACCTGTGGGCCTGGCGCGGTCTGGAGCCGATCGGTGACCCGCATCCGATGGGGCACGAGTATGTCGGTTTCGTCGAGGAGGTCGGTTCCGAGGTCACGGCCGTGGAGCCGGGGCAGTTTGTGGTCGGATCGTTCGCGACCTCGGACAACACCTGCGCGAACTGCAGGAACGGCTTCCAGTCGAACTGTCTGCATCGCGAGTTTATGAGCACCTGCCAGGCCGACTATGTCCGCATCCCCAACGCCCAGGGCACCCTGGTCGCCACCGACGAGGTGCCGGCCGAGGAAGTGTGGCCGAGCCTGCTGGCCGTCTCCGACGTGATGGGGACCGGCTGGTGGGCCGCCGACGCCGCCGAGGTGCGGCCTGGCTCGACCGTCGTGGTCGTCGGGGACGGCGCCGTCGGACTGTCCGCCGTGATCGCGGCGAAGGAGATGGGTGCGGAGCGAATCATCGCAATGAGCCGCCACGAGTCCCGGCAGAAGCTGGCCCGCGAGTTCGGCGCCACCGACATCGTCACCGAACGCGGCGATGAGGGCATCGCCCGGATCAAGGAACTCACCGGCGGCATCGGCGCCGACAGCGTGCTTGAGTGCGTGGGCACTGCGCAGGCCATGCAGCAGGCACTACACTCCGCCCGGCCCGGCGGCAGCGTCGGCTTCGTCGGCGTCCCCCACGAGGTCGCCATTGACGGGCAGGAACTGTTCTTCTCCCACGTCGGCCTGCGGGGCGGCCCCGCCCCCGTGCGCCGCTACCTTCCCGACCTCATCGACCGCGTCGTGACCGGCCGGATCGACCCGGGCAAGGTCTTCGACCTCACCCTTCCCCTGGACCAGGTCGCGGAGGGATACCAGGCGATGGACGAACGCCGCGCCATCAAGGCACTTCTCAAGCCCTGACCCCGCACGTTCCCGTTTCCACGGGGCCGGACGCCCGGCCCGGCCCGCTTGAGGAGGACCCCAGCATGACCACGTACGTTCTCGTCGGTGCCGGTCCCGGCCTCGGACTGGCCACCGCCCGCCGCTTCGGCACCGCCGGCCACGGCGTCGCCTTGATCGCCCGCAGCGCCGAACACCTCGAGCACCTGACGGATGAGCTCCGCCGCGACGGCATCTGGGCCCGAGGATTCCCCGCGGACGTCCTGGACCCGGCCGCGCTCACCGGCGCCCTCCAGGACGCGGCCGAGGCGCTCGGGCCGGTCGAGATCCTGCAGTACAGCCCGGTGCCGCGCGCCGACTTCATGAAACCGGTCCTCGACACCACCGCCGACGACCTGGAGGATCCGCTCGCCTTCTCCCTGAAGGGGCCGATCACCTGTGTGAACGCGGTCCTGCCCGGCATGCGGGCCCTGGGGCGCGGCACCCTTCTCTTCGTCAACGGCGGCAGCGCTGTCCGCCCGCACCCCCAGCGGGCCGGTACCTCGATCGCGTTCGCCGCCGAAAGCGCCTACGCCCGCATGCTCCACGATGCGCTCGCCGCCGAGAACATCCACGCCGCGCAACTGATCGTCCCCGGAGCGATCCGGCCCGACGCCGAACAGAGCAGCCCCGAGGTGCTGGCCGAGCGCCTGTACGCCCTGCATGCCGAGCGCGACGGCTTCCGCCATTACGCCGAGCCGATGCCCGAGTGACGGAAAGGCGATGGACATGTTTCGGGTGTCCCATCCGGACGTGCGGCTCCGGCCGGCCCTTCCGGCGATCTCGGCGGTCGTGGGACTGCTGGCCCTGACCGCCTGCTCCGGCAGCGGGCAGACCACCGGCCCCTCCTCCCCGGCGGCCTCCTCCGAGCGCTCCCGGACAACCAGCACCCAGCCCGCCACACCGTACGACAGGAGCAGCGTCATGCGTATCCAGCTCACCCTCGACGGACACCCGGTCCGAGCCACGCTGAACGAAAGCCCTGCCGCCCAGGACTTCGCCGCGCTGCTCCCGCTCTCCCTCGAGCTGGAGGACTTCCACCGGACCGAGAGGGTCGCCGACCTCCCGAGAAAACTGGGCACCTCCGGCGCACCGGTCGCGCCCACCCCTCGGGCAGGGGACCTGGCCCACTACGCGCCCTGGCGCAACCTGGCCCTCTTCTACCGCGACGGCGAGGCGTCCCCGGGCCTGGTCGTTCTCGGGCACCTCGACGACAGCCAGGACATCGACCGGCTGGCCACCGCCGACCGCGTCACCATCAAGTCCCTGACCTGAACCGGCCGTCACACCTGCTCGGCGTACCGCTGTGTCCACACCGCACCGAAAGGGGAAAGCCCCGTTGAACCCCACGTACGACTTCACCGGTCAGGTCGCCTTCGTCACCGGAGCTTCCTCCGGCATGGGCCTGGCCACTGCCCGCGCCTTCGCCGAAGCCGGTGCCGCAGTCGGCCTCGCCGACATCGACGAAGCCGCCCTGGACGCGGCGGCACAGCAGCTCACCAACGAAGGTCACCGAGCGATCGCGCTCACCTGCGACGTCACCGACGAGTCCCAGGTCGCCGCTGCCGTCGACCGCACGGTGGAGACCTTCGGCCGCCTGGACATGGCCTACAACAACGCCGGCATCCAGATCCCGCCTGCCGATGCCGCCGAGGAAGCGGCCGAGGTGTTCGACCGTGTCCACGCCATCAACCTGCGCGGCATCTGGGCGAGCATGAAGCACGAGCTGCGTCACATGCGCGACCAGGGCAGCGGCGCGATCGTCAACTGCTCCTCCCTCGGCGGCCTCGTCGGCATCCCCGGCCGCGCCTCCTACCACGCCTCCAAGCACGGCGTGATCGGCCTGACCGGCAGCGCCGCCCTGGAGTACGCCCCACGCGGCATCCGCATCAACGCGATCTGCCCCGGCACCATCGACACCCCCATGGTCAGCGACATGATCGCCAAGGGAGAACTCGACCGCGCAGAGGCCGAAGCGAATCAGCCCATCAACCGTCTCGGCACCGCAGACGAGATCGCGCAGGCCGTCCTGTGGCTGTGCAGCCCCGGTGCCGGCTTCGTCATCGGCGTCGCCCTGCCCGTCGACGGCGGCTACGTCGCCCGGTAACCACAGAGACAGTGAGCGGCTTCCCCTGCGGAAGCTGCCCTGATGCACATCAAGGAGTGACAACATGCCCAAGCGGTCCGCCCCGAAGGAGCTGGAGGTGATCGCGCCCAAGCTCGTCGAGGTCACCAACGGGGTGCTCTTCGGCGACGTCTGGGAGCGTCCCGGGCTCTCACCACGCGACCGTAGCCTGGTGACCGTCAGCGTCCTGGCCGCCCTCTACCGCAGCGAGCAACTGCCGTACCACCTCGGCGTGGCACTGGAGAACGGCCTGAGCGTCGAGGAGCTCTCCGAGGCCATCACCCACCTCGCCTTCTACGCGGGCTGGCCCAACGCCATGACCGCGATCAGCCTGCTCAAGAAGCTCGCCGACGAGCGCGGCGCCTGACACCGGCCCACCGCTTCCTCCACACCCGCACAGCAAGGAACACCTTTCGTGGAACACATCACGCAGACTCCGACCGTCAAGGCCCCCGCCGAGCGCTTCACCGGCGAGGTCTACCTCAACATGATCGAGACCCCAGCGGAACCGGCCCGGCTGGCGACCGCCCTGGTCCGCTTCACCCCCGGCGCCCGCACCAACTGGCACTCCCACGCCAACGGCCAGACCCTCTACATCACCGACGGCGTCGGCCTCGTCGGCACCCGCGACGGCCATGTCGTACGGGTCAGCGCCGGGCAGACCGTCAAGTGCCCGCCCGAAGAGGAGCACTGGCACGGAGGCACCGACACCACCCTCATGGCGCACATCGCCATGGTCGTCGGCGATGCCGACGGCGACGGCACCACGTGGCTGGAACCAGTGACCGACGAGGAGTACGCCGCGGCGCTCGCCGCCGTCACCCGCTGACGCTGAGGCAGAGTGCGACGGTCGGCGACGTGCGAGACCCAGGGAAGGGGCGCAGTCATACCCTCAACTGGACTCGCACGTATCGAGCAACGATCGGACCATGTTAGAACTGACTCGGACCGGTGGGGACAGAGCGAGCAGCGTGATCCGGGCGGGGTGATCTGGACGACGTGCACGTCGGGCGTCATCTGGATGTCGGTGTCGACCTCGAAGCCCAGCCGGTCGGCGTAGAACTCCTTGGCTCGGTCCAGGTCGGCGACGGGGGCGCGGACGACTTCGAGTGTCCAGTTCACGATGGTCTCCTGGTGTAGAGGCGGCCCGTATGCGGCGGTTCGGCCGGGTGGGGCCGCCTCAATGTGCACAGCTGTTGATTCGTGCGGGCTTCGCACACACCGTGCTTCCCCCGGATGCTCGCGGGGAGGACGCCGGGCCACCATCTCTGGAGTGGTGGGCGAAGGACGGGGACGGTTGGGTTCCCCCACGCCTCTCTATCTCTGGGGGAACCCTGACGCATGCCGGGCCACACGAGCCTCGGGGCCGTCGGGGACTCCGATTCGGCGCCGCTGGCGGAGCGTTACGGACGCCGCGTGCGGGGCGCGGTGGGCGAGCCGAGGTCCTGGACCCTCGGGCTGGGTCCTGCACTTCCCACGGGTGGCCTTGCGGGCCCACAGGGGGCAAATCCCGGCCGCGCCCAGGTGCCTTTTTTGACGACAGTCGACCCAGAAGCAGAAGAAGCCGCGTGAGGCGTTTTAAGAGCCTCGCGCGTGCTGCGCGTAGGGGGGATCATCTTCGCCTTCGATCCACCGCTGAAGCGCCATTCGGAGGGCCTATTGCCCTATGAATGGAGGCCGTGTTGGGTATGCTAAATCTAGTTCTCGGTTCTATGGTGAACCTTGCGGAGTAGGGCTTGGCCGGTCGGCCGGGCCCTGCTGTCGACCCCTTTTGTCCGATGCCAGCCCGCTTCCACCTCCCGGGTGGGAGCGCGGTTTGTCGTGCCAGAAAAGAGAGCGCCCCTGTGACTCATCCCGGCATTCCCTCCGACCTTCCGGCCGACAACGCCGCGCCCGCGCCTGGCCCCGGCAACGTGGGAGACGCGTCTTACACCGGTGGCGACATCCAGGTGCTGGAGGGCCTGGAGGCGGTCCGCAAGCGGCCCGGCATGTACATCGGCTCGACCGGCGAGCGGGGTCTGCACCATCTGGTCTACGAGATCGTCGACAACTCGGTCGACGAGGCGCTGGCCGGGCACGCGGACCGCATCGACGTGACGATCCTGGCCGACGGCGGGGTGCGCGTCGTCGACAACGGCCGCGGCATCCCGGTCGACATCGTCCCCTCCCAGGGAAAGCCGGCGCTGGAGGTCGTCCTGACGGTGCTACACGCGGGCGGCAAGTTCGGTGGCGGCGGCTACGCCGTCTCCGGCGGTCTGCACGGCGTGGGCATGTCGGTCGTCAACGCGCTGTCCACGCGGGTGGAGGCGGAGGTCCGCTACGGCGGGCACCGCTGGAGCCAGGACTACGAGAAGGGCGTGCCGACCACGGTGCTCAAGCAGCACGAGGAGGTCACCACCACCGGTACCTCGCTGGTGTTCTGGGCCGACGGGGACATCTTCGAGACGACCGAGTACTCCTTCGAGACTCTCTCGCGCCGCTTCCAGGAGATGGCCTTCCTCAACAAGGGCCTGACCCTCTCCCTGACCGACGAGCGCGAGTCGGCCAAGGCGACCGTCGGCGCGGACGACCCGGACGCGGACGCGATCGAGCCGGCCGCGCGGACGGTCACCTACTTCTACGAGGGCGGCATCGTCGACTTCGTGAAGTACCTCAACGCGCGCAAGGGCGAGCCGGTGCACCCCTCGGTCATCTCACTGGAGGCGGAGGACACCGAGCGTCTTCTGTCGGTGGAAGTCGCGATGCAGTGGAACAGCCAGTTCTCCGACAGCGTGTACTCCTTCGCGAACACGATCCACACGCATGAGGGCGGTACCCACGAAGAGGGCTTCCGCGCCGCGATGACGGGTCTGGTCAACCGGTACGCGCGGGACAAGAAGTTCCTGCGGGAGAAGGACGACAACCTCGCCGGCGAGGACATCCGCGAGGGTCTGACGGCGATCATCTCGGTGAAGCTGGGCGAGCCGCAGTTCGAGGGCCAGACGAAGACCAAGCTGGGCAACACCGAGGCCAAGACCTTCGTACAGAAGGTCGTCCACGAGCACCTGAACGACTGGTTCGACCGCAACCCGATCGAGGCCGCGGACATCATCCGCAAGTCGATCCAGGCGGCCACGGCCCGCGTCGCGGCCCGCAAGGCCCGTGACCTGACCCGCCGCAAGGGCCTGCTGGAGTCGGCGTCGCTGCCGGGCAAGCTGTCGGACTGCCAGTCCAACGACCCGACGAAGTGCGAGATCTTCATCGTCGAGGGCGACTCCGCCGGCGGTTCGGCGAAGTCCGGTCGCAACCCGATGTACCAGGCCATCCTGCCGATCCGTGGCAAGATCCTGAACGTCGAGAAGGCCCGCATCGACAAGATCCTCCAGAACACCGAGGTCCAGGCGCTGATCAGTGCCTTCGGCACGGGCGTGCACGAGGACTTCGACATCGAGAAGCTCCGCTATCACAAGATCATCCTGATGGCGGACGCCGACGTCGACGGCCAGCACATCAACACCCTGCTGCTGACCTTCCTCTTCCGCTTCATGCGGCCGCTGGTCGAGGCGGGGCACGTGTACCTCTCCCGCCCGCCGCTCTACAAGATCAAGTGGGGCCGCGACGACTTCGAGTACGCGTACTCCGACCGCGAGCGCGACGCCCTGGTCGAGCTCGGCAAGCAGAACGGCAAGCGGATCAAGGAAGACTCGATCCAGCGCTTCAAGGGTCTCGGCGAGATGAACGCCGAGGAGCTGCGCATCACGACGATGGACGTCGACCACCGCGTGCTCGGCCAGGTCACCCTGGACGACGCCGCCCAGGCCGACGACCTCTTCTCCGTGTTGATGGGTGAGGACGTCGAAGCCCGACGCTCCTTCATCCAGCGCAACGCCAAGGACGTTCGCTTCCTCGACATCTGATCCGGCACCAGCTACACCCTCCCGGACCGGGGCCCGCACCGGCGGACCCCGGTCGCCTCACCTCTTCTTCCGCACCTGGAGCGAACGCGTGAGCACCCCGCCCTGCGCCCGTCCCCGCCCGCCGACGGCCTCGACTGCACCGCGCGGCACCTGCTTGTCCTCGAAGGGCTGGAGGCTCTTCGCAAGCGACTTGGGATGTACATCGGGTCCACCGACAGCCGTGGCCTGATGCACACAGCTCTTGGGACGGCGGTCGGCACGAGACCAGCCGCTACTGCGGCAACCGGCAGCCCGGCGACCCGATCGACGTCATCGCCCTGGAGCGCCCCCTACGCGGCTCGGCAACCGGGACTGCCTTGCCAGCCTGTCCCGCTCGAAAATACGATTTCGCGGCTGCGGCCTGCACGTTTGCTGATCCTGGCGACAAGGCCTCGACTGGCCTGCGACGATCTGCGGATGTCGCTGTCGGTCGTCGCCACGCTCGTCCGGAATCTGATCACCGTGCCCGCTGCCGTACTGCGCAGCCGTATGGCCAAGGATGCGGAAGTTCTCGCGCTCCGGCATGAGAACGCGGTGCTGCGCCGGCAGATCGCCCGGGTCTGCTACGAGCCCGCCGACCGGATCTGGCTCGCCGCATTCTCCCGGCTGATCCCGCGCGAACGTTGGCGCCAGGTCTTCGCGGTCACCCCCACCACACTGCTGGCCTGGCACCGTCAACTCCTCGCCCGCAAGTGGGCGTTCACCCAACGCCGCCGCCCCGGCCGACCCTCCACCGCGCCCGCCGTCAAGCAGCTCATTCTGCGCCTGGCCCGCGAGAACAGCACCTGGGGCCACCGCCGGATTCAGGGCGAACTCGCCCGCCTGGGCTACGCGATCGCCCCGTCCACAGTCCGGGAGATCCTGCATGCCGCCGGCATCGACCCCACCCCGCAGCGCTCCGGGCCGACCTGGCGCCAGTTCCTCACCGACCAGGCCCACAGCATCATCGCCGCCGACATCCTCCACCTCGACACCATGTCACTCAAGCGCCTCTACGCCCTGGTCGTCATCGAGCACGGCACCCGGCGCCTCCACCTCGCCGGCGTCACCGCCCATCCCACCGCGCAATGAACCGCCCAGCAGGCCAGGAACCCCGCCGTGATCCTGGACCCCCGCATCGACTCGCTGCGATTCCTCCTCCGGGACCGGGACAGCAAGTACACCCGTGCCTTCGACGCCGTCTTCGAGGCCGACGGCGTGGAAATTCTGCCCAGCCCACCACGGGCACCCAAAGCGAACGCGAACTGCGAGCGAGTTGTGGGCACCCTCCGCCGCGAACTCCTCGACCGCATGCTGATCTACAACGAGGCCCACGCCGTGAAAGTACTGACCGAGTACATCCAGCACTACAACGGACACCGTCCCCACCAATCCCGCCAGCAGCTCCCCCGGACAGCGACCAACCGTCCAACCCGGCCGCCATCACCGACCTCCAGGCCCACCGGATCCGGCGACAACCCATCCTCAAAGGATTGATCAACCAGTATCACCACGCCGCCTGACCAAACAACACCACCGCAGCTCACACCACCGAATCGTATTCTCGAGCGGGACAGGCACCGCCCCCTCTCGGGGACGGTGCCACCGTCATGTCATGCCGTCAGCGCGGGGTCAGCCGACCGGGATCGCCCGGGGGAGTGCCGAGTCGACGGTGTTGCCGCGCCCGTCCTCGGCCGTCACACGGACGCCCAGGAAGCCACCGGACTTCAGCGCGGAACCCGGCGCGGTGAACCGGTAGTCGCCGTTGTCGTCCTGGTGCGCCGACACCTGCTGCCAGCTGACGCCGAGGTCCGAGGTCACCCAGGCGCGCACATTGCGCAGCCCGTCGACCGCGCCTGTCACGTCGGCAGTCACGTTCAGCGAACGGTTGGCGCGCGCCTGGTTCATGTTGTCCAGGCGCGCGTCGAACGCCACGTTGAGCAGCTTCACCGGAGTCGCCGTATCACCCGTGCCACCAGCGGTGAAGGTCCACTTGGAGGTCGCCTCGCCGCCCATCGGGAAGATCCCGGCGGAGGTGTAGGTGCGCCGCAGCTCGTACGAGGCCTTGTCGGCGTCCGCGAACGTCTTGTCGATCAACGAGCCCCGGTCGGCGACCAGTGTGCCGTTGCGGTAGAGCTGGCTCGTGGCCTGGGTGCGCTGGGGGGAGTTGAAGTCGGCGTTCCGTCCGACGAGCCCCTTCGGGTTGACGCTGTCGTCCACCTGCAATTGGAGACGGGCACCGGTGGCCTGGCCGGTAGCGAGCACCGAGAACGGTCCGGTGAACCAGGTGTCCTTCGTGGAGGTGCCCGGCTGGTAGGTGAACTGGGTCGGCCAGTAGTTCATTTGCACGCCGCCCTGGTTGCGGTACGTGAACCGTAGCCAGATCCTGTCCTCGGCCTGGATGTACTCCGTACGCTCGCGCGGGACGGTCAGGTAGGACGGCGAGGACGTGTTGAGGCCGTTCAGCCCGGTGCCGTAGACCGTGCTGCCCTCCTGGTAGCGGAGCTTCTCGTTCATGCCCCTGTACGTCGTGCGGACCTTGGCGAACTTCTCGACCTCATCGCGCGTCAGCCGTCGCTCGGGGTTGTCGCTGACGTCGGTCCGGGCGTAGGCCGCGTCGTAGAGGGCGGACGTGTCGCCGACAGTGATGTCGCTGTCCGCGTCGGCGAGGCGCCAGCGCTCGTTGAACGCGACCTTGCCGAGGTGGGCTTCTGTGGTGGGCGTGATCCACAGTGCGTCGCGCGGGAAGGCCCCGTAGGCGCCGCCGGCCAGCATGCTGTGCCGGATGCCGTACTTTCCGTCGTCGGTCGTACGGGACAGGTTGCCCATCATGAACTCGGGGCGGGTGTCCTTGCCCTCCACCGACGCGGTCCAGCGGCGGGCCTTGCGGGCGTCGAAGACGATCTCGTTCGAGCCGGCCTTCAGGTCGGCGCTGACGATCGCGATCTGGCGGAGTCCGTCGATGGTCATCGCGATCATCGCGAGACCCATGTAGCGGCCCTCGGGAACCCGCAGGTCGCGGGTGCCCTCAGGGCGGACCTCCGCGTTCAGAGAGGCACCGCTGTCCGCGTTGAGCAGGGAGATCTGAGCGGGCGCGGGCTTGCCCGCGCGGTCGAGCGTGGTGACCTTGATGGACTGTGCCCGGTCCAGGAGCAGCGGGATGCGCAGAGCCTGGCTGCCACCGGCGGGGAGCGCCGTCAGCGCGCCGGTGTACGTACCGGTCGGAGTGCCCGCGGAATCGACGGTGAGCGTGACATCGGTGGACTCACCGGCGCCCAGCGTGACGGTCGAGGCCGACAGCTTCAGCAGGCCGGCGGGCGGGGTCGAACCCGCTGCTGCCAGCGTGCCCATGAGGCTCAGGGTCACGGCCGCGTCAGCCGTGTTGGTGAGCTTGACGGTACGGGTCGCGGTGCCGTCGGACACGTCCAGGCGTCCGAAGTCGACGGCGCCGGTGTCGGCCACGACGGACTGCTTCAGCGCGGCGGGGAGGTTCACCACGCCGGTGCCGACGTCGTAGACCGTCTGCCCGCTCTGGGGAGCCGGCGCTGTCGCGGTGCCCATCAGCGTGTGCTTCAGCTGGTCCGGGGTCCAGTCGGGGTGCTCCTGGGCCAGGACGGCTGCGGCGCCCGTGATGTGCGGGGCGGCCATCGACGTACCGCTCAGGGCGGTGTACGCCGGGTCGGCCTGCACGGTGCCGAGGTTGGTGCCTGTGGCGCGTGCCGCGACGACGTTGACGCCAGGGGCGGCTATCTCCGGCTTGATCGTGCCGTTGAAAGACGGCCCGCGGCTGGAGAACGACGCGGTACCGCCCGCGAAGTCCACCGCGGCGACCGACAGGGCGTGCGGGGCGATCGACGGGGCGGACACGGTGCTGATGTTCGGACCGCTGTTGCCCGCCGACACCACGAACAGGGTGCCGGACGAGGTTGCCAGCGCTTCGAGCGACTGGGTGACCGGGTCCTGTCCGTTGGTCGGGCCGCTGCCCAGCGACATGTTGACGACCTTGGCGCCCTGGGCGACGGCCCACTCCATGCCGGCGATGACCTGTGAGTCCGAACCAGAGCCCTTGTCATCCAGCACCTTGCCGACGATTAGGTCGGCGTCCGGCGCGACGCCGGACCGGATACCTGGGGCTCCCGCGCCGCTGCCGGCCACGGTCGCTGCGACATGCGTGCCGTGGCCCTGCTTGTCGAGCGTGCTGCCGCTTCCGGAGAAGTCCTTGGTCGCACTGATCCGGCCCGCGAGGTCGGGATGCGTCTGGTCGGCGCCGGTGTCCAGTACGGCGACCTTGACGCCCTTGCCGGTGCGACCGGCCTGCCAGGCGGTGTCGGCGCCGATCTGGGTGAGGTTGCGGTCCAGCGCGTCGGCGTGCACCTTGCCGTCGAGCCAGATGCTCTTGACGCCGTCCAGCTCGCCCTTGGTGTCGAGGGCGTCACCGACCTCGGCCGCGTCGTCCTTGTCGAGGACCGCCGTGCTCGCCTTGAGCGAGCGGAAGTCGCGCTTGGCGGGCATCAGCCCGTCGCTCGCGAGAGCCTCCGGACGGTCGGCGCCGGTGCGCCGCACGATCAGCGGCAGCGCGTCGACGTGGGAGTCGTCGTACCCGTCGCGGATCAGCCCGTCGACGTTGAACAGCTGCGGGTCCAGGAGGGAACCGACCTTGCCGATCACGTCGCTCGGGTAGAAGTACGCGTCGCCGTCGATGTCCGTACGCGCCAGAATCGTGCCCGGAGCCGAACCGGTGGCGGGGACCGCGCTGTACGACTTCTTGCCGTCCGGGGTGGTGGTGACCGTCACCTGATCACCAGTGATGAGGGTGACCGTGCTGCTCACCGATGCGCTGAACACTGCGGCGGGCGGCTCCGGTGCGGGCCCGGCCGTCGCCGACGGTATGACGGCCGGTGAGTAGAGAGCGGCGACCGTGATCGCCGCCACGAGTCTGGCGCGGGCAAGGGATTTCATGGGAACTCCGGCTTCTGGAGGGTGGACGGCGTCGGCGTGCCGGGCGCGGGAGGCGGCGGCAGTTTGATGCGGTAGGCACTCAGGTCGCCCGTCTCCTTCTCGGTGAGCAGTGTGGAGCCGGTGAGCCGGCACCATCCGTGGAGGGACGAGCGGACCTGAGGGTTGGCGCTGTGCAGTTCCAGCACGCTGCCGACGGGCAGCTCGCACCAGCGCCGCTCCAGCAGGCCGAGGATGCGGGCCCATGGCTCGCCGCCCGCGTCGACGACGGTAAGGACCGAGTCATTCGGACCGGGGGCGTCGGACGACGCATCGGGCGGGGCAGTACACATGGGCAGTTCTTCCTCGGAGGCTCAAGCACGGGGCACGCACACCCCGGGGTTGCGGGGCTGGCCAGACCGTAGGAAACCCGCGTTACCCGCGAATTACCGTGGCTCAGGTCGGCCAGGTGCGTCGGCTCGGGCGGCGGCGAGTTCCTCCGTCAGCCGCCGCATTCCGTCGAGGACTTGCGGGTCACGCGCCAGCGACACTGCGTCGGCGCACGCCGTCAGCGCCTTGTCCGCCTCATCGAGCCGCCCACAGCGCAGCTCCACCTCGGCAAGCCCCACCAGCGCGTACGGCAGCACCCACGAGGTTCCGAGGGAACGGGCCAGCCGCACGGCGGCGTTGGCCAGGGCGGTCGCCCGCTCATGGTCGCCTACCAGCAGCTCCGCTCCCGCGAGATTGCTCTGGTCGAAGGCGAGCACCGCGGGGTCGCCGGTGCGCCGGGCCACCGACACGGCGCGCCGCGCAGCGTCCCGGGCCGCATCCAGTCGGCCCTCCTCACGGGCCAGTTCACCCACCACGGACAGCGCACTGGAGATCAGCGTGGCATCGCCGCTCCGCTCAGCCGTCCGCAGCGCTTCCTCGGCCGCCTCGCGGCTCTCGCGACCGTGCCCGGAGAGCAGCAGCGAGGCGGAGCGGACGGTGAACATGCGCGACAGCAGCGGATCCCGGCTCTCTTCCGGCAGCCGTGCGGTCTCCAGTTCCACGCGGCGTAGTGCCGACAAGGTCTCGTCGTACCGGCCGGCGTAGAAGCTGAGTGCACCCTGGGCCAAGTGCAGCGCGGCCCGGTCGGCGACCGGCGCCTGGGCCGGCGCGGCGGCGCTACCGAGTACCGCGAGGCCGTCCAGCGGGCGTTGGGCGCGGCCGAGTACTTCGGCCAGTGACACCGCGGCGCGCAGCGCGCCCGCGTGGTCGGATGCCGCGGTCAGATCCCGCAGCGCCTGCCGCAGCACCGTCTCGGCCTCCGGATAGCGGGCGGCTCGGCGCAGCACCATTCCCCAGGCCAGTCGTGCCTCGGCGGACGAAGCCCGGTCGGTGGTGTCCAGATGGGTCACCAGTTCCCGGTAGTAGTCGCAGGCACTGTCGTTGGCATACAGGGCGGCCGCGCGGTCGGCGGCGGCCCGAAGGAAGACCGGCGCACGCGGGTCGTCCGCCACCGTCATATGGAAGGCGAGGGTGTCGACGGCGTCGGGACGCAGCCGCACCACAGTGTCCGCGTAAGCCTGGTGGAGCCGTCGGCGTGCGGCCCGGCTCAGCTGCTCCGCACACGCCAGACGTACCAGCGGATGACGGAACGCGTAGCCGAGCACGGGCCGACCGCCGAGGACGACATCGCGTTCCTCGACGATGCCCGAACCGGTTGCCGCGTCGAGCGCCGCCGTGACCTCGGGGCCCTCCAGTGGTGGATGCAGACCGGCGGAGGTGACGGATTCCAGCTCGGTCAGCGAGACCGCCGTACCGCCCGCCACCGAGAGCGCGGCCAAGGTACGCCGGGCCGCCACGGGAAGACGGGCCAGCCGGCCACCGACGAGGCGCCGGATGCTGTCGGGAACGGCATCCGTGTCCGGCTCGGCGGTGGTGCGCTGTCGCGGCCCCATGCGCTCCAGGCCGGCTTCGCCGCTGGTCGTCAGTTCGAGGGCGAACAGAGGATTGCCCAGGGAGAGCTGAAAGATGCGGGAGATCGTACGCCGGTCCTCCCGGCGCCCGCCGAGTCCGGCCGCCGCCGTCGCGAGACCCGCGCAGTCGGCGCGGCTCAGCCGCAGCAGATCGATCTCCACCGCCATCCGCTGCCGCAGGATGCCGTCGAGCACCTGCTGTCGCACATCGTCCGGCTCCAGGCTGTCATCGCGACAGGTGGCGATGAAGCGCCAGCGCCTGGCCTGCGCGGTCCGTACGAGGTGGTGCAGCAGGCTCAGCGATCCCGGATCCGCAGAGTGCAGGTCGTCGAGCACGACCAGGACGGGGCGCGCCGCCGCGAGGTCGGTGAGGACCCCGGCGACGGCACGGAACAGCCGGGCGCGCTCCTGCTCCGGGCTCGCGGCGGCGGGCGGACCGCCGCCCAGCGAGGGCACCAGGGCGGCGAGCCCGATGTGTTCGGCGCTCACCCGGGACCGCTCCTCGGCGCTGCACCCGGCGAGGTGACCGTCGAGCGCGTCGGCGAACACCGCGTACGGAGTCTGCCCCTCGGCCTCGTGGCTCGTACCCCACAGCACACACACGCCCTGCGCCGCCGCACGGCGGGCCGCCTCCGCGACCAGCCGGGTCTTTCCGATGCCGGCCTCGCCGCGCACCACCACGAGCGGAGTGTCCCCGGACGCGGCCGATGCGTGTTCGGCGAGGAGCGCCAGTGGCCGCTCACGGCCGAACAGGGGCAGCCGTTCGGGGCGGCGGATGACGGGCGGCAGGGGTGCGGGCTCCTGCGAGGGGCGGGTGAGCGGCGCTGCGCCGACGGCGTCGAGGGCGGACAGCGCCGTGAGGTGCATGGCCTCCAGCGCGGCGCCGGGACGCACCCCCAGCTCGTCGGCGAGCGCCTCACGGCAGGCGTGATACTGGCGGATGGCCTGACGCGGTCGGCCCATGTCGCACCAGGTGCGGGCCAGCAGCAGGTTCAGCTCCTCGTCGGCGGGGGAGCGTTCCACCGCTTCACGCAACACACCGACCGCCTCATCGGTTCGTCCCCCGGCCAGCAGCCGCCCGGCCAGGGCGGGGACGAGCTGCTCCCGCAGCACCTCGATACGGCGACGGCGATCCGCGGCCCAGTCCGCGAATCTGTCTTCCGGCAGCAACTCCCCGTCCAGGGCGGCCAGCGCGGCGCCGAGCGCATCCGGGCTTCCCGAGCTGAGGACCTCCCGCGCCGCCTTCTCCGCCTCGTCGGCATCGACACGTACCAGCTCCGGCGCCAGGAACAGCAGATCCCCCTCCGCCACCAGATAGGAGGACGGAACCCGGGGCGCCAACTCGGGCTCCAGAGCGTGGCGCGCGGCATGGAGGGTGACGCGAAGGTTCCGTATGCCCGCGTCCATCGAGGCGTCCGGCCAGAGCAGATCCATCACTTCCTCGCGGTGACGCCGCAGACCCGGAGCGACGGCGAGCAGTTTCACCAGCGTCTGCGCGGTGCTCCGCCGCCACCGGCGGGGGATCGTCAGCCCATCGTCACGAACCGCCGCAAATCCTCCAAGGAGACGCAGGGACAGCCCTGGTGCGCGTGGGACCTTGGCCGGCACTGACATGGCGCATACCTTAGCGATCTGCTGTCACCTGTTCGACAGCTGCCTACAGGCTGAGCGTTACTACGGCGTTACTGTGCGCGCGCCTGCCGGAGGAGCTGGTTCCGTGCGTCCGGCGAGACGGAGAACCTGAAGCGACCGTGCCAGGCCAGAGAAGGATTGTGGTGTTCGAAGCTCTGGGACTGACCGAGCAAGAGACCCGGATCTATGCGGAACTGGTACGGCAGGACCCGTGCCGGATCGACCGGTTGCCGGCCCTATCCCTGCCGGCGTGGCAGGCGATGCCGACGAGCTGCACGAGTACCTGGCCGACAACGAAGAGCCCTGGCTTGACTCGCTCGACCCTTCCGGCGCGAGCGGCTACCTCAGCATCGACGAGCGCAGCCTGGACACTGCCGAGGTCGTCCTTGCCGCCGCGCAGGGACGTCCCCCTTGCCCGGGCCGTCGGCCTTGACGGTGACGTCGTCGGTGCGGACGACGTCAGCGGGGTGATCTCGTCGGTCGGCGCCTGTAGTGGAGGGTCGCTGAGGACGAGGCCGCATCACTGACGGCGGTGCCCTTGCCCGAGAGGGCAGCGACGCCGCCGTTGTGCTTTGCGGCCTTGTGCGTGTTGATGACCGGTGCGAACACCTCGCTGGGCTCGTCGCCGGAGACCCGTGGTCCGGCGTCGTCTGCGTCGGCGTAGAGCCGCGTGAAGAGAGCTTGGTTGAGCACGCGACAGGCACGCTTGGCTAGGTCGCGGAGGCTGTAACCGGCCTCGTGCCTCGCCTCGTCGAGGAGTTCGCCCAGGGCGGCCTGCGGAGTTGTGCTCTCGGACATACGCGTCACCTCCTCCAAGGACAGGGCGGCTAGACCTCGTATACGAGGTCTAGCCGCCCTGTTTCGATTTCGGCACACCGATGCGGACTCAGGAGATGTTCACGCTCGTGGCTCGTCGTCGCGATCTTCGTTGCGGGACTGTCGAGGACGGGCGAGATCCTGCGCGATGAGCAGTAGGGCCCTCCTCAGCTATGTGTCGGTGGTCCGGCAGGCCGAGGCGCGGGCAGTGTCGGCGCCGCGGGGTAGGTCGCGCAGACAGCCTCGGGACGCTGCGTCCGCACGGAGGACACCTGGTCGGCCGTGAGGCGCTGTGCGTAGATGTCCAGGGCGGCGAGAGTCGTGCCGGACGCGCCGTAGAGCATCCGCGAGCGGGGCAGCGTCAGCTCACTGGTGACGGTGCCCACGCGCTCACCGTCGAGATACAGCGTGACGGTCGAACCGTCGCTGGTGAGAGCGAAGTCGGCCCACTGCCCTGACCCGAGGCCACGACCAAAGCTCTGGGTCACACCGTTCCAGCGCACGGTGACGTCGGTCGGGCTCAGGGTGACCCGGTTTGTGGAGTCGACCTGGCCGAGCAGAGTCACCGTTCCGCTCACCTTGACCGTGCCGGTGACCGACCAGGGTCCGGTCAGGTTGGAGGCCCCGAGCCAGTAGCCGCCGGAGTCGATGAGCTTCACCTGGCCCTTGTCCGGGTCGGTTGCTGAGCGCGTCGAGACGAACAGCGGGGTCATCCCGCTGAGGTCGCATCGGTCGATGATTCCGCGTCGGTTGTTCGACGTGTGCGCGTCGTAGGTGCCACGCGGGAACTTCGGATCCATGACGTACTGGTGGATCGGTCGGGCGTTCGTGGTGGCGTTGGGCTGCAGGGAGCCCGTGTATCCCGGTGCGGTACCGATGGTCTGCATGGTGGCCTCGTATGCCGCGTACTCCGTCTGGGTGCGCGGGCGGGTGTTCCACTGCCGGTCTGCGACCCGACCTCTCGGCATGATCGACAGCGACTCGAGCCACTGGCCCTCGGCCCAGCCCAAGTCGTCACCCCAGACGTGCATGCCCCACCCGAGGATCTTCGGGTCGGTGGGTGTGGTCCACGTCTGGGCGATGCGCTGCTGGTTGGGGCGGCCTGAACGGGCCGGCACCAGGTAGAGGAAGCTGCCGTCAGCGACGATCTTGTCGTAGGGCTTCAGGTGGGCGGCGGTTCCAGTGCCGGTCCAGTCCATGACGATGACGTTGCTGTCGAGCGGAATGTTGCGCGCCGACGCCTCGGAGCCGTTGTAGACCACCGAGGTGCGGCCCTTGGCTCGAACGTGGTCATTCACCTCATTGATGAACTCCATCTCGACATCGGCCGTCGTGGCGTACTTGCCGTTCGAGTTGGCCACGTAGTCCCGCAGAGCGGGGCAGCTGTTCATGTTCGGGGGCATCTCGTCACCACCGAGGTGGACCCATGGCGAGGAGAACCAGGGGAGGAACTCGTCGAGCATCTCCTGGGAGACCTTGAGGGCCTTCGGGTTCATGAGGTTGAACGTGAAGTCGTCGGTCAGGTGGCTGTAGCTGTAGCCCTGGCAGGTGTTCTGCGGAGTCGCGCCCGTGTCGCGCTCACCGAACCCCGGTTCGACCTCGCGCGGGCCGTCTGCCATGCCGACGTGGAAGTAGGCCGACTTGGGTGAGACGTGGGCCGGCAGCTCGAAACCCGGAACGAGGGTCACGTTGTTTTCCCGGGCGATCCGGTCGAGACTCTCGATGTCAGCCCGGTCGTAGCTGAAGCCTGGCTCGGCCAGCCCGGGGTACTTGGGGCTGTTGAGTCGGAAACCCTCGGCGTCATCGACGTGAAGCACCAGGTAGTTCTGTTTGAGGTACCCCATCTGTCGGATGACGTCGGCCACGGCGCGAGGCTCCCAGTACTCACGGGACACGTCGATCGTGTTCATGCGCACGGTGGTGTTGGCGCGGTCAGTGAGGACACCGGTGGGCAGGGTGCGTTGGTCGGCGCTCCCGACCAGCAGCTGGATCAGGCTGCGCGACCCGTAATAGATGCCACTGGCCGTGGGCGCGGTGAGCCGCACCGTCCGACCGATCTCCAGCCGGTACCCCTCGGGGCCGACCTCGGGTGCGAGAGCCGCATCGAGGGCCACCTGGATGCCGTTGTCGTTCGCACTGTTCGCTTGGGTGAGGGGCAAGCGGACACCCGTGCGGGCCTCGATGTCTCGAGCGGCATACCGTGCGACCTCGCGCAGCGGCCGGGTCGACACAATGGGGTCGGATTCTTTCGTCATGCCCGAGACAACGGTCCAGCGGCCGGCAGTGGCCGGATCGATCACGACCCTGGTCGTGTTTGCCAGGGTGAGCTTCCCCCCTGCGGGCTCCCAGTTCTGCGGAACCGGCAGCAGGGTCGTGCGTGGGTCGGCGACGTCGCTTTGGGCCCCCTCAGGCGTCGTCCGAACAGCAGGTTTCGCGACTGCCTCATTCGCGATTGCGGGCGAAACCAGCACCGAGCATGCCGTCAGGGCTGCGAGGCAGCCAGCGAGTCTCGATATTCGCAACTTCGCCGACCCCTGGTGACGAGGGACGGCACGACGACCAGATTTTGACATGATGCCTCCATCAACTGGTCTAGACCGGTTTAGAGTTGATGGGAGTGTGGCCCGTGCGAGCACCACGGTCAAGAGGGGGGGGCAGCGTGCAGGACTGACAAGCGGGGCCAATGTGCAGGACTGACAAGAGGGGCCAGCATGGAGGGCTGACAGACCGCCCAAGCCCCTTGGGGGGGAACTACTTTGAGACTTTAAGACCGTGTCCTATGTGGTGAGCTTGAGGAGGCGTTTGTAGCAGCAGAGGGCACTGTCACGTTGGCTGACGGTGTGGGATGGTCTTCGGGTTGATCGTGCCGCGTCGGGGGTTGCTGGTGTCGACCCGGCGCCCCCGCACCCTGACACAGCCTCGGATAATCATCCCTCAGCCAACGTGACAAGGCCCCCTGGTGGGTTCATCGACGATACGATTGAATAATCCTTCTGAAACTCGCAACGGCTGCCGAGTGCTGGTGCTCGTCCGCTTCTCAAAAGCCCTGTGGACGCGGCAAGGAGCAAGGTCGTGGGGGACCGGATACGGGGCTGGGCACACTTCCTGACGTTGCTCACGCTCATCAGCGTTGGAACGACGGGATGCACAGAGGACCCGGGCAACCGCGCCGCGATCGAGGTGGACGCACCCACGGCATTAGCGGACCAAGCGGTGCACCTACGGATTACCGGACTGACGCCCGGCGAAGAGGTCACCGTCAATTCGCAGACGGTGGACGGGCAGGGAAAGCAGTGGCACGGACAGGTCACCTTCCGGGCGGACGCCCACGGCCTGATCGCCCTGGACACAGCCCGTCCGAATGCCGGCACTTACCAGAACCCGGACGGCATGGGCCTCTTCTGGTCGATGACCCCCCAGACCGGCGATCCCGAGGGCACATCGTTCTTCCCGCCTGCCTTGCCGCAGCACACCTACGACGTCACGCTCACGGCCGCGGCACACGGACACCAGCTCGCTTCCCGGACGCTGACTCGCGAATGGTTCGGAGCCGGCGTGACCAGCAGGAAGCTCACCCTGGCAGCCCACAAGGTCTCCGGGGAGCTGTTCCTCCCGGCCCCTGGCACCCCGCGCCACCCGGCCGTGCTCGTCTTCGGTGGCTCAGAGGGGGGAAACACCCAGGCGCCTGTTGCAGCCCTGCTCGCCTCACACGGCTACCCGGCCTTGGCGCTCGGCTACTTCGGCCTCCCGGGCCTTCCCGACGTCCTGGAGAACATCCCCCTTGAGTACTTCACCACCGCGGCCCGCCTGTTGGCCGCACAACCTGGGGTCGACCCCAATCATGTCCTGGCGATGGGCTACTCACGCGGCAGCGAGGCGGCCCTGCTCCTCGCCGACGACTACCCCGATCTCATCCACGGCGCGGTCGTCTACTCCCCGTCGGCCCAGGTCAACGGCGGATTCCCAGATTACGGCACCACCGCCTGGACCAAGGACGGCAAGCCCATCGCCCAGGGACTCATACCGCTCGACCACATCAGCGGCCCCGTCATGACCATCGCCGGCGCCGACGACCAACTATGGAACTCGCCTCTTTGGGCTCGGCAGATCGTCCAGGAACTCGACGCCGCCGGCAACCACTACCCGCACCAGGCACTGGTCTTCCCGAACGCCGGACACGGCGTCGGCACTTACCCCTATCTCGCAGCCGGCACTCGTGCGGTCCACCCAGTGACCGGCAGGGAGATCGACCTCGGGGGCAGCCGCGCGGGCAACGCCGCCGCTCAAGAGGCAGGCTGGCCCAAGGTTCTGACACTCCTCGCCTCCCTGTAAGCACCTCGAACATTCTGACGAAAGAAGGCATATGGACGGGCAGCGCGCCGTCGACTGGTCCGAAGCAACCTGGCTCAATCCACCACTCGTCGTAGAAGCAGACGCGGCGGGGCTGCTGGTCACAACTCGGAATCGGAGCGACTTCTGGCGCACCACGAGCTACGGCTTCGTGCGAGACGATGGGCATGCCCTCCTGGCGGAGCTGACCACCGGCTCCGCCGTCGAGGTGACCTTCCAAGCGCAGTTCGACGCGTTGTACGACCAGGCCGGGGTCATGGTCCGCGTGGATGATCAGACGTGGATCAAAGCCGGGGTGGAGATGACGGACAGTGTTCCGCACTTGGGCGCCGTGGTCACCCGTGGCCAGTCGGACTGGTCCATGGCACCTGTCCCGGACTGGGCTGGGCGCCAGGTCACCGTTCGAGCCAGCCGTGACGGTGATGCGGTGACCATCCGGGCGCGCTGCGAGGAAGGACCCTGGCGAATGGTCCGGTTGGCACCCCTTGCCCCGAACGCGGCGGCATCGGCAGGGCCGTTCTGCTGTTCCCCACAGCGAGAGGGGCTGCAGGTGCGATTCACTCGGTTCGTTTCGGGGCCGGCGGACACATCGCTCCACGGCGATCTTCAGGTCTGATGTCGGGCTAACCACATTCGACCGGGGCGGCGAGTGGGCGCAGGATGCAGGCGGCGGGCGGCGGCGGTAACTCCACGAGGTTGCTGAACAGGCCGCAGATCAACAGGCATTGTTACGTTGACTGACCGGGTGGGATGATCTTCTGGTTGGTCATGCTGGGAGAGGTCGTCCGTGGACAGCGCACCGCCGTCGTACAAGGGGCACCGGTACCCGGTCGAGGTGATCCCCCACTGCGTGTGGCTGCACTTCCGCTTCCCGCTGTCGTTCGGCGAGGTGGAGGAGCTGATGCTCGAGAGCGGTGTCGCCGTCTCCTATGAGACGGTCCGCCGCTGGTGCGCCAAGTTTGGGCAGGCCTACGTCGGCGCGCTGCGCCGCCGGCAGCCCTGGCCCGGGGACAAGTGGCACCTGGACGAGGTCTTCCTCAAGATCAACGGAGAGCAGAAGTACCTGTGGCGGGCCGTCGACCAGGACGGCAACGTGCTCGATATCCTCGTACGGAACCGGCGGGACACCGCTGCGGCCAGGCGGTTCTTCCGCCGCCTTATGAAGAAGACGTGTTAGGTGCCGAGGGTGATCGTCACCGACACGCTCCGTTCCTACGGCGCGGCCCACTGCGAGGTCATGCCCTCGGTCGAGCACCGCTCACACAAGGGCCTGAACAACCGGGCCGAGAACAGTCATCAGCCGACGAGGCAGCGTGAACGCGCGATGTGAAGGGCTTCCGCAGTACCGGCGGGGCCCAGCGGTTCCTGTCCGCGTTCAGTGGCATCTCACCGCACTTCCGGCCCCGCCGCCACCTGATGAGTGCCCCCGGCTACCGAGCCGAGATGACCATCCGCTTCGCGAGCTGGGACCAGGCCACCGGCGTCGCCGACCAGCCCGCCGAAGCCTGAGCGCCAGCCCGAAACCCCGGCCCTACTACGCCCCGACGCACCGTCAGAGACCCACGCAGCCAACAACGTGACAGCGCCCGACCCTGACCTTCACGTTCACGCAGTCGATGAAGACGGCCGGATAAACGCGACGGTTTCCACCATTCGGCCATCACCGCGCGCGTCTCCAGGACCGACCGCGATTGACCCGTCGGAGTGAAGTTGACCGGCACTCCCGAGTACGCCAGAACTCCCTGGATGAAAGGGAGATGAGAGAAATTCACCCGCCATGCCGACTTGTGGTCCCCTTCGGACGAACTCTTCTCAGAGGATCCTCATGCTGGGCGCCCGGATGCAGTACCGACGGGGCGGCGCGCCGCTGTTCCTGGCAAGACCGCTCTGAACGAGGTCCCGGGACATCGTGATTCCGCGCCGGAACGCCCGGCACGGAAGGGACGAACGAACAATGAATCTCACCATCAAGCGCGCTGTCGTCACCGCGGTCGCCGCGATCTCGGTGCTCGCGGGATCGGCGACCGTCGCGAGCGCCGCCTCCCCGCACGGCGGCCCGAAGCATCGCTGCAAGCACGAGAAGTTCAACCAGCACGGGAAGTCCACCAAGATCCGCCACGGCGGCCGGCAGCACCACACGATCCACCTGAAAGGTCACCGACTGCCCGTCAAGTTCCTCGTGGCGAAGGGGCACGCGCACAGGTCGCATTGATTCCGGCCCTCTTCACGGCGCCCCCGTGCGAGCTACGCACGGAGGCGCCGCCGTGTCCCGACATGGCATGCGGGGCCAGCTTTGAACGGCGTCCTTCATGCGCTCTCCGGGTCACTCGGTCGCCACGAAGAACCCGCTGCCGATCCCGACGTGCCGGCACGGCCCTGACCGGCACGTCGAGCACGCGCTTCTTCGGTTTTCCCGAGCCCTGCCCGGAATGATCTCCATCGTGGTCTCGCCGCAGGCGTCGTGCTCCTGGTTCGCGCCTGACCGCCGCTGCGCGGGCTTCGGAACCGGCGTGGCAGACCTCCGGCGCGCTACTCGGCGAGATCTGACTCTCCGTAAGCGCTCCGCTGAGTAGGCCCGGAGCGCGGTCCTTCGGGTTTGGGGGTGTCGGGCTCGGGGCTTTCAGATCGGACCGTCACGGCGTCGGGAGGCGATGAACCGGTATCGGAGAGCGCCGGAATGATTACGGCCTCAGGAACGGAACCCCCATCGAGGACTTCGGACCGCGAGCGACGATCGCCTGTTCTTCTGTGAGAACGGCGGAGTGGTCTCCTTCTCGACCCACTGTGCACTCAGCTCTGGCCGGCCGAGAGCCCGTTCTTCTCGTACGGCACAGGTCGGCCCGTGAACGCGTCCAAGAGGAGACGATCGCCGACTGGCCGGTCCAGCTTCACCGTCACCTCTTTCGCAAGCAACTGGCTGGTGCAGGGACCGTCCTTGGTCCCGACGACAGATGCGGACAGCACTACGCTGCCGCCGGTCTCCAGCACGTCCACGGCGGGGCCGTCGTCGCAAGCTCCGTGGGTGGCCACCACTGTGACGGACCGGCCGTCCCCAGCCACCCCGATCATCCGGCCGAGCGGCGCCAGTTCGTCGGTGGGCACTTCCCCGGCCGGTTTGATGGGCGCCTCGGGGAGCTTCGACGGGCTGAGGGCAACCCGCTTGAGCGGGGTGTCGTAGCCCTCCAGGGCGAACAACCAGGCCGGCACTATCGCCGGGCCACGGCTGGTGGCCAGGGACATCTCACCCAGCTTGACCCCGGTCACGGTGAGGTGTGGTCCGTCGATGCTGCCGCCGGCCACAGTTGCGAACGCCTCCCGCGCCCCCATCAGGGGCAACGTGAGCGAGCCTCCGCTCTCCCACTTCACCTGCCCGTCCTTCTGCGACGTGGCGGGGAGCTCGCCGCGCAGGACGAGGTTCCGGGCCCCGTAAGCGAGCTTGTCGTCTCCGTTGCGGAAGGCGTTCTCGGGCAGCTGGACCACCTCGCTCATCGGGTAGTAGCCCTTGGCCCACACCTCGGCGGCCTTGGAGCCGTCCCAGGCATCGGCGACCTGGCGGGCGCGGGCCTTCGACTCGGGCGCCGGGTCGGCGCCGCGGCCCTGTGTGCCGCCTCTGGCCTTCTCGCTGCCGCAGCCGGTGACGGCACCGGTTCCGACAGCGAACAGGGCGAATACGACGAGCAGATCGACGGTTCGTGCGGCGCGTGTACGCATGGGGGTCCCCCTGGACGGTGGCGGTGACGAAGGCTGTGCAGTGAGAGGTGCAGGCCGTACTGCCCCTGTGACGAGCCGTCCCCGGGCTGGGTTCCTTCCCCGTCCTTCCGATTCGGGGCCGGCGGTCGTGGGGGACTGGTGACAACGGTTGGTACAAGCTCTACTAGGCAAGATCCAGAAGAGCCACGACCGGCAGAGTGTGAGGGCAGAAGCCTGCCGGAGACCAGTAGCGACACGACTCCCACGCTTACGGGAGCCACCGTGCCTCCCAAACTCAACATCCTCCGACCGTGGATCGGGGCACCTCCCAAACCCATCGACAAGTGACGTCACTGCTGGTCGATCAAGCCACCCAGGTTCTGGGTTACTGGCCGCACGAGAGCACTCAGCCCCCCTGCGCGTGTCTGGTCGCCGAGCCGGAGCGCCCGCCTTTCCGACGTCCGCGCCCCTCATACGAGGATCCGTATTCCGAGGACTGCCTGCCCGGCTGCCGTGACGACTGGTCGCCGCTCATTCAGCAACGGCCCCCGCCGGTCGGCGGGGCGCAGGCACTCGTGGCGGCATGTGCGTGAGGGCGGTTGTTGAGAACAGCGTTTGACCCGGCCGCGGATGGCTAGGGGTGTCTTGTCGGTCAGGCCGGAACGGTCCGTGGTCCGGGCTGCAGTTGGGGGTCGGACAGCTGGAGGGCCGAGCGGTGCAGCCCCTGCGGTCGTAGAGACGGGTGAGGACGAGGCCGAGGAGGAGCGATCCGGCGAAGCCGATGGCGGTCATGGTCCAAGCGCGTCCGAGTCCCGCGTCGGTCCGCGCTCCGAAGTAGAGGATGGACCTGATGCCGTCGACCACCTGGCGGAACGGCTCGAATTCTGCCAGGAAGCGGTAGAAGTCCGGGAGCGCCTGGAGCGGGATGGTGGCGCCGGCCGACGGGATGGCCAGGCCGATCAGGACCAGCATGGAGACGATGGGGCCGGGGGTGCCGAAGACGGCGAGCAGGGCCAGCGCAGTGATGCCCATTGCGGCCGTGGCGCATGTTCCGAAGATCCACAGCAGGCCCACATGTGAGGCGTCGATGCCGACGACGCCGACCGCGCCGGTCATCGCGAGCGCGGAGGTCAGCATCGACAGGACGACCATGAGCATCGAGCAGACCACGAAGTGGTGCATTCGCGCCATGTGTTGGGCGGGCTTGACGAGGCGGAACGGGCCCTTGTCGTTGGCCATGTAGCCGAGCGCCGTGTCCACCTGGGTGTGGATGACGTTGGCGCCCAGCATGCCGCCGAGGACCAGGACAAGGGCGTAGAAGAAGGCGCTCTGTCCGAGGCCGCTGTGGGCGCCGAGCGGGTGCCCCTCCTCGACGTTCACCTTTACGGGGTCGGCGATCATCAGCTGGGCGGCGGCGCCGGGCGCGGCGGGACGGCCGGCGTGGGCGGACGCGGAGTGATGCGCGGACTGCCGCCCGAGTTCCTGGGTGAGCCCGCGGCCCACCTGCGCGGAGGTGTTGGCGACGACCTTTCGGTTGATCTCGGCGGCCATGCCGGAACCGAAGCTTCCGGCCGCGGGGTTGGTCAGCACCGTCATGGTCGGCGGGTGCGGTTCGTGCTGGGGCGGCCCGGCGAGTGCGGCCACGGAGGCGGAGAAGCCCTCCGGGATGACGAGCGCGCCGAACACCTTGCCCCGGGCGAGCAGGTCGTCGGCGCTGCGGCGGGTCGGCCTTCTTCCAGGAGACCTTGTCCCGCAGCTCGGCGGACCCGGTGCGAGTACCGACATGCCGCTTGACCAAGCCGGATGATTATTCGGCACCCGCAGAGCCTGCTGTGACGGTACAGCTCGCTCTGGGCACCTATCGGTGCCCCGGGCGATCCTGGAGGCGCCCGCCCGTGCGGCCGGCGTACGCCCGTAATCGGCACGGACGGTGCACCCGGCGCACCCACGCCGAGGCTCGCTCGCGGTGCCATGCTGGAGAGGACAACCTCATCAGCCACGAGCGGCCATGGCGAAGCAGCGATGAAAACCAGTGACCAAGGCCAGGGACAGGATCCGTCCGCCATGTCCTCCGGCTCTTGGGGAGACCGCACCTCTGAGAGCGGAGAGTGGCGGTCTGATCACTCTCTGGTGGTGCAGTTCCTGGCTCGGTCCCCGATCGGCATGGCCTTCATGGACACCGACCTGCGCTACGTCTGGATGAACGACGCCCTGGAGCAGCTCGGCGGCGTGAGCCGCGAGGAACGCCTGGGCAAGCGTCTGGGCGTACTTGCCACGGCTCGACGCGGTCGCCATCGAGTCGGTCCTGCGGGAGGTGCTGGTGACCGGGCGGCCCGCCGTCGACGTCGAGTACCACGGCCGTACGCGAGCCGAACCCGACCGCGAACACGCCTACTCCACGTCGTTCTTCCGGCTGGAGGACGACTCGGGCGCGGTGCGGGGGGTTTGCTACATGGTTCTCGACGTCACCGACCGATGGCGTGCCCGGGAGCATCTCGCACTGCTGAGCAAGGCCGGAGCGTGGACGGCCAGGACTCTCGACGTCTTCAGCCTCGCGGAGGGCCTGGCCGAGGTGTGTGTTCCGGACCTGGCCGATCTGATCACCGTGGATATCTTCGACTCCGTGCTGCAAGGCGAGTCCCCTGACGGAGCGTTGTCCGGCGTCGAACGGCTGCGGCGGGTCGCACGCAGGGGCACCGACGGCGACGGGCCGGAGGGGATCGCGGCAGTCGGGCGTCTGGTGCAGTTCCCGCTGGGTTCACCGGGCGCGCAGTGCCTGTCCGACGGGACCTCTCGCAGAGAAGTCGTGCCCGCGCAGGGGTGCGCAGGCTGGATCGCCACCGATGCGCTGCTCGGAACGGCCGCACCGATCCTCAGCCCGTGCGCGCTGATGCTGGTCCCGGTCAGGGCGCGCGGCAGTGTGGTGGGGATGACGACCCTGCTCCGTCGTGCGCCGCGCGAGGCGTTCGACGACGACGACCTCCTCGTGGCCGACGAGATCGTCGGACGGGCCGCGCTCGGTGTGGAAAACGCCCGCCAGTTCACCAGGGAACGCAATACCGCGCTGGCGTTGCAACGCTTCCTGCTGCCACGCCGGATCGCGGCGCAGGCGACGGTCGAGGTGGCGACGCGGTATCTGCCCTCGGGCGGAGGTGTGGGCGGCGACTGGTTCGACGTCATCCCGCTCTCCGGGGCACGGGTCGCCCTGGTGATCGGTGATGTGGTCGGACACGGCATCACCGCAGCGGCGTCTATGGGCCGGCTGCGCACCGCCGTGCGCACCCTTGCCAATCTCGACCTGGCGCCCGAGGAGATCCTGGCCCACCTCGACGATCTGATGCTGGGGCTCATCGCCGAGGAATCCCCGGAGGACCACGGCCAAGCGCCGTCGGAACTCGGTGCGACCTGCCTATACGCGGTCTACGATCCGGTGGCCCTCACGTGTGTCATGGCGCGGGCCGGTCATCCGCCACCCGCCGTCGTCGGTCCTGACCGGCCGGTGGTCCTCCCCGATCTCCCGGCGGGTCCGCCGCTCGGTCTGGGAGGTCTGCCGTTCGAGTCCGCCGAGATCGCGCTGGCGGAGGGAACCCTGCTCGCTCTGTACACCGACGGCTTGTTCGAGGTCCGCGGCCAGGATCCGGACGTCGGTCTGGCACGGCTGTGCGCGGCCCTGGCGAGCCCTGACCGGCCGTTGGAGGACATGTGCGGTGAGCTGCTGGAAAGGCCGGACGCCGATGGGTGGGACGATGACGTGGCCCTGCTGATTGCACGCATCCACGGGCTTGGCGCGGACCGGGTGACTTCATGGGATCTGCCCTCCGACCCGGCCGCCGTGTCCGGCGCGCGCGCCATGGCGGGGCGGTGTCTCGAAGCCTGGGGCCTGAGCGACCTGGTGTTCACCACGGAACTCCTGGTGAGCGAGCTGGTCACCAACGCCATCCGCTACGCCGCGGGTCCCATCTGCCTGCGACTGATCCGCGAGTCCGTCCTGACCTGCGAGGTCTTCGACTCGAGCAGCGTCTCACCACGGCTGCGGCATGCACGTACCCTGGACGAGGGCGGGCGTGGCCTTTTCCTCGTGGCGCAGCTGTCGCGACGCTGGGGTACGCGCTACACCACGGACGGTAAGATCATCTGGGCGGAGCAGGAGATCCCGCAGAACGTGGTGGCATGACGTGCGTCGGTCGCGGCCATTCCCTTCCGGGGTATCGGGCTGCTCGTGGATGGTCTCGTCCCACAGCAGGCCGAAGCGGAACCGTGCGCGCTCGGTGTCCCCGAGGCCGCTCTGCGCGGAGCGCGCCTGTTCGTCGGTGAACGGCTGAGGTGTGTCGGCCGCATGAGTCGGCAACCGTGCTCGCAGCTGGTGCAGGTCGCCTCCACCCTCACCGAGGTCACCGCCTCAGCCGACCCCCGACAGGCCCCCACCGCGCAGGAGGACCAGGCCCTGCGCACGCACAGCTACCTTCGCGAACAGCTGGACGAACTCACCGCGCGCCATGCGCTGCTGATGCACGCGACCGTCCTGGCCGACGCCGCGGAGGCAGCTATCCCGGCCGCCCGCGCGGCCATCGCCTCCGCCTCGCAGACCACCGAAACGCAAGGCCGCCGCCGGACGATCGCTGACGTGATCGCGGGAGGGGAGGCGTTCATGCCTCAGGTCGACATGGCGGAAGGTCACATCGCCCAGTCCCTCATAGCGCAGCGCCAGTTGACCCGCGACGCCCTGCGCCGGCTCTTTCCTCACATCGTCGGCAGCACCGGCCTGCACGTGCTGCGCAACCAGCTGATCGAGCACTCCGGGCTCGGTCGGGACGCCTACAACCAGGCCTACCGTCGCGTCGCGGACGGCCCCCAGCGCACCCGCATCGCCGAACTTCCCGGCAAGATCCGCGACCTCGAACACGATCTCCCCGAGGGCTCCCTTTCCGAGTGCCCGGCTACCGCGCGGGGTGCCGACCCGCCGCCGGCGACAGTACGACCGCCGGCGCCGCAGGACCCATCGCGGCTCGCGGGATCCGCTGGGCCGAGTCACCTCACGAGATCATTTCGTTGAGAAAACCTCAGTTGGTTGCCGGTCGCTACAGCACGGTGTGTGTTTGTCCCTGTCTATGGAGGTTGGTGACGGGGCGTTGGGTGCCGAAGGCTGAGGTCGGGGCGATCGGCGTCGCACAAAGATTCCTGTCCGCCTTCAGTGGCATCTCACCCCACTTCAGGCCACGCCGCTACCTGATGACTGCGGCTGGCCACCGCGCCGAGATGACCATCCGCTTCGCGATCTGGGACCAGATCACCGGTGCCGCCGCCATGCCCACCGCGGCCTGACTCGAAACTGCCACCCGACCCCACCACACCCTGACACGCCATCAGTCGGCCACACCCCCACCAACGTGACACAGCCCTTCGCGCGTCGACCGGGCGGGCCCGTCCCCCGCTGCCCAGACTTCTGCCCGAGGAGTCAGGTGACGGTCCAGCCGTGCAGCTGGCGGGCGATCCGGGCGACACCGAGCGCTCCGGAGGCAGCGTCCCGAACGAGTGCGAGGGCTGCTTTGGGCGGGTAGTCGAGCCGGTGTCCGTTGAGGGCGAGGTAGGCCTCGGCGGTGTGCCAGGCGAAGGCTTCATTGGAATGCTCCAGGCAAGGCAACTTTGCCAGGGTCTGGAGGAGGGCTGCTGCTTTGAGGTGCAGGGAGCCGTAGATGGCACGGTCCATGGCTTGGGCGTTGACGCGCGCGACCGCGGCGTAGAGGGGGCCGTAGTCGTCGACCTGGGGGTCGCCGTCGAGGAGCTCGGCGGCGTGCAGCAGGTAGGTGACGTCGAGCGGGTGGATCGGTTCGGGCTGGGTCACGCGGCGTGGCCCTGCCCCTGCTGTTCGAACTCGCGCGCCTGCTGCTCAGCGGCACGCTGCTCCGCGGTGGCGTCGATGCTGCTGGGCTCGGCGGCGAACGCGGCGCCGCTGCGAGCCATCGATTCCTTGAAACTGTCCAGGAACCTGTGCTCGATGGCGGTGGCGCGGGCGTAGGCGGCGGACAGGATGTACTCCTGCATGCTGACCCCTTCCTGCTTTGCGGCGGCCGCGATGGCGGCCCGCTGCTCGGGATCGGGGAAGCGTAGATTCATGGCCTTGGGCTCCGACATGGTATCCACGGTACCAGCGGTACCAACTCATGCCCAGACCTCCGCCATCTGCTACCCCGGGAGCCGTGAAACTCGGCTGCCTGGAGAAGCTCGGCTTGACCAGTCGCAACGGACGGCACTCGCGCTCCTGCCGACTCACCGATAGCGACAGGAGCGCAACGGTCGGCACCCATACCTCCGGTTTGCGCTCGGCTCGCCGTCGCTCAGGTGGCCGAGCGCCTGCAGGTGGGTGCTTGGTTTCGAGCGCGACAGGAACAGGTAGCGGTACCAACGCAGCAGTTCAAGGCGTGCCTCGTTACTCCAGTAGGCCAGCCTGGTTCCCCCCTCTCCCACCTCTCCCATGGCCGTGTTGGTGGGGTCGCTGGAGTGCGGGTCGCGGTCGCCCGGTTCAGGATGTTTGTAGGCGGCCTGGAACTCCTGCAGCATGGCGTAGTCGAGGTCAAGCGGCGCGGCGTAGAAGATCCCGAACGTGCGCAGGTGCTGCAGGATCGTGCGAATCTCCTTGGGCTCGAGATCGTCGCGGATGTCGCTGGCCTCGTCGTAGCCTTTGAGCCCTTCCAACGGCTCTAGCCCGCTTTCCTTGAGTCGGCTGCAGACGTCACGTAGCCAAGCCGGTCCCGCTCCGGCCTTGCCGTAGTCGAGGTCCAGCCGGGTGGCATGTGGGATGTCCAGGTCGTTTACGGCGCCGCGCTGTCGGCCGTCCTCGCCGCCGTCCTCATCGCCGCCACCCGGGCAGCCGCGCCGTCGTCGCGACCGGTGCGCTTGCCGCGGCCCTACGGCCCGTGGCCTGGAACGCGATCCTGCGAGCCGCTTACGGAGAGCAGTTCTTCACCTACGCACCCGTGATCGTCTACCCCGTCAGCTGGCAGGACACCGGCTCCGGCGTCTTCCCCCTCGCCGCCGCGGCCCGGCCGCTACGAACTGGTGTGCAACGAACCCGGCCAGTACGCCGCCGGCATGTACGCCGAGCTCGATGTGACCGGCCGGTAGAGGCCACCCCGCGGGTCCGCCCGCTACGGCGCACGCCAGATGCCTGAGCGGCACCCAGGGGCTTGGAGCGAGCCTCCAGCCATCGTCAGCACCGGCGACGTCATTCAGCGGCCCTGCGACCGGCGCGCTCCAGCTCTGGAGCGGGGTTCCTGCAGTTGCCAGGCGGATCCTGATGTTGACGCCTTCCGAGGCAGGGGTTGTGCTGGAAGAGGGGTACACCCCGAGTGAAAGGCATGCCCATGAGCCGTGACCAATCCCTGGTCGACGCCGACTGGGTGCAGCAGCACGTGGACGACGCGAGCATGGTGATCGCCGAGGTTGACGAGGATGTGAGCGCCTACGACACCGGTCACATCCCGGGCGCAGTGAAGCTGGACTGGAAGAACGATCTGCAGGATCCGGTCCGCCGCGATTTCGTGGATCAGAAGCGCTTTGAGGAGCTGATGTCGGAGCGCGGCATCATGCCCGACCACACCGTTGTCCTGTACGGCGGCAACAACAACTGGTTCGCCGCTTATGCCTACTGGTACTTCAAGGTCTACGGGCACGAGCGCGTGCGCCTGCTCGACGGCGGTCGCAAAATCTGGGAACTGCAGTCGCGGCCGCTCACCGACGAGGTGCCGCAGCGACCGAGGACCGGCTACACCGCCAAGGAGCCGGACTACTCGATCCGGGCTTTCCGTGACGAGGTGCTGGCCTCGATCGGGCAGCAGAACCAGAACCTGATCGACGTCCGCTCCCCCCAGGAGTTCTCAGGTGAGCTGCTGGCCCCCGCCCATTTGCCGCAGGAGCAGGCGCAGCGCGGTGGTCACATCCCCGGTGCCAGAAACGTCCCCTGGTCCAAGGCGGCCAACGACGACGGCACCTTCAAGACAAACGAGGAACTCCGGGCACTCTACCTCGACGCAGGCGTCGACTTCGACCGCGACACCATCGCCTACTGCCGGATCGGCGAGCGCAGCGCCCACACGTGGTTCGTTTTCCACGAACTGCTCGACCACCCCAACGTGAAGAACTACGACGGCTCGTGGACCGAGTACGGCTCGATGGTCGGCGTTCCAATCGAGAAGTGACCCCGCCGGAAGCATAGGTGGGGCTGCACGAGACGGATCAGAGATGACTGCGACACCTGTGGATCCCAAACCCACCACCCGAACCGTCGTGACCGGCCGCGTCCAGGTCGCCGACGGGCCGGCCGCGGGCGTCTGGGTCCGGCTGCTCGATCCGGCAGGGGAGTTCGTCGGTGAGGTAGTCACCTCCGCGTTCGGGGAATTCCGCTTCTACGTGCCCCCGGGGCACTGGGTGTTGCGGGCGCTCTCGCCGCGTGGTGTCACGGAGATGCCGGTCGAGGCGGAGCCGGGCCGGGCCACCCAGGCCGAGCTGCGGCTCTCCGAGCGGCTGCCCGATAGCGTGGAGATCATCCAGATCTCCACGCTCAGCCTCGGGAACCGCAGCTACCTGATCACAGACGGGTCGGTCGCGGTCGCAGTGGACCCGCAACGTGACCTGGAGCGCGTCACCAGTGTGCTCGAGGACCGCGGCCTGCGGCTCGACACGGTCGTGGAGACCCACCTGCACAACGACTATGTGACAGGCGGTCTGGAGCTCGCCCGCCGCTGCCAGGCGGCGTACGCGGTGCCAGCCGGGCCGCCCCTTGGCTTCGACGCCGTCCGGGTCGGCGACGGCGACCAACTGACGGCCGGGAAGCTGCGGATCCAGGTGATCGCCACACCCGGGCACACCGACCACCACCTCGCCTACGCCTTCGCACCCGCCGACGCGGCGCCTCGGCTGGTATGCACTGGCGGCTCCCTGCTGTACGGCACCACGGGCCGTACGGACCTCATGGGTGCAGACCTGGCCGAGCCGCTCGCCCACCAGCAGTACCGATCAGTGCGCCACCTGGCCGAGGTACTAGCCGAAGACACCGTCATCCTGCCGACCCACGGCTTCGGCAGCTTCTGCGCCGCGACGACCGTCGGCGCGGTCCAACGCTCCACCATCGGCCGCGAACGGGCCGTGAACCCTGTCTTCAGCCAAACCGAAGACGCCTTCGTGACCGGGACACTGACGGGTTTGGAGCCCTGCCCCGCGTACTACCGCCGGATGGCGCCGATCAACGCCGCCGGGCCGCCGCCCCGCGCCTCGCTCCCCGGGCCAAGGCTTGCGGATCCGGCCGAACTGGCCGACCGGATCACAGCGGGCGAGTGGGTGGTCGACGTGCGTCTGCGAGCCGACTACGCGCCGGTCCATCTGCCAGGCACGGTCAACTTCGACGCCTCCGGATCCCTTGCCACCTACCTTGGCTGGCTGGTTCCGTTCGACGCTCCCGTCACCCTGCTGGCCGCCGACCACAACGAGTTGCAGTCAGCCCGCATCGAGCTGCTGCGGATCGGCTTCGACCATCTTGCGGCTGCCGCCGTCGGAAACCCGCTTGAATGGGTCGGCCCACAAGAGCTGGCCTCCTACCCGCGATCCGACTTCGCCACCCTCGCCACTGTCCGGCCCGGGCGACAGGTGGAGGTCCTGGACGTCCGCAGTGACCGCGAGTGGCGCTCCGGCCACCTGCCCGGCGCCCGCCACATCCCGCTGCCCGAACTGCCCAACGCCATCGTGTCCCTGCCAGAGGCCGAGTACTGGGTGCATTGCCGCAGCGGCTTCCGGGCCGCGATCGCCGCCTCGCTGCTCGCCGCCGTCGGACACCAGGTCGTCCTCATTGACGACACCGTCGAGCACGCGCGCCCCGTGGTGCAGGAGGGTTAGCGCACAGAGGTTCGAGACCGAGTCCGGCTGGGGTCGGCAGGCCACTCCGTTGGGCAGCGCCCCATCGGCTCTCCGGGGGCATCGATGCCGCGGCGGCATGGGGTGGAGGCGTGCCACGTGGCCGCGGCGCAGGGGCCGAGGAAGGCATCATCCCGGGCGCGTCGACCTCAACCACGGTGACGCTGCGACCCGGCCGCTCCGAACTGGTGTGCAACGAACCCGGCCGGTGGCGTCCACGCCCTGCGCGTGCGCCGAGCCCACGACCCGGCCCCGGCGCTCGGACCTACGCCGACTGCGTCTGCCGCAGCGGCAGGCGCACCGTGAAGGTGGCGCCTTTGCCCAGGCCGGGGGAGGCGACGTTGATGTCACCGCCGTGGGCTCGGGCGATGCCGCGGGCGATGGTCAGGCCGATGCCGCTGCCGCCCGCGGGGGCTGGTCGTCCGGGGTGCTCGACGCGTTCGAAGCGGGCGAAGATTCGGGCCAGGTCGTGGTCGGTGATGCCGATTCCGGTGTCCTCGACGCGGATCTCGACGTGGGGCGTCGGGTCGGGGTTGGTGTGCACGGTGACCGATACCCGGCCTCCGGGGTCGCAGGCGACCAGGGCGTTGCCGAGGAGGTTGACCAGCACCTGGGTGATACGGCCCGGATCGAGCAGGGTGGTGACGTGCGGGCCGGGGGTCACGTGGAGCGCGACCTGACTGTCGTCGAACTGGGGGCGCAGCCGCTCGGCGGTGGCCTGGGCCAGCGCGGTCACGTCGGTGGGCGCGGGGTGCAGGGTGAAGGCGCTCTCTTCGACCAGGGAGAGGCTGGAGAGGTCGTCGGCGAGTCGCCGCAGCCGGGCGAGGTCGTCCGTCAGGGAGGCGAACATGGCGTCGTCGGGGGCGAAGATGCCGTCAGCGATGCCCTCGATCTGGCCGCTGAGGATGGTGATGGGGGTGCGCATCTCGTGGGCGATCTCGGAGACCAGGCGGGCACGGCGCCGTTCGGTGTCGGCGAGTGCGGCCGCCAGCCGGTTGACGTCCTCGACGAGCGCGGCGAGTCCCGGCTCGCGGGGTACGTCGAGGACGTCGCCGTAGTGTCCGTCGGCGAGGCGGTGGGTTGCGGCGCGGACCCGGCGCAGGGGCCGTAGCAGGAAGCGGGAGAAGACGAGGGACAGGACGAGCGCCGCGGTCGCGCCGACGGTCAGCGCGGACCCGACCAGCGGGTCGAAGTCCACGTGCCCGGGGCGCCCGACGAGTCCGCGGCGGTCGAAGACGTCGAAGGTGTCGGCGGCGACGCTCATCGCCATGAGCGCCACGACCAGGACCGCCACGTGGGAGAGCGCCAGGCGGATGGTCAGCGGCAGGGGCGGCAGCCGCCGTACCAGCCGGTCTACGCGGGCCGGGAAGCGCAGCGTCACGTCGTCAGAGTCCTTTCCGCGACCGAGGCGGTCACGCGGCGGGGCGGGCGAGGAAGCGGTAGCCGATGGCGCGGACCGTGCCCACGAAGCGGGGCGCGCTCGCGTCGTCGCCCAGCGCGCGCCGCAAGGTGCGGATGTGGACGTCCACCACGCGTTCGTCGCCGAAGAAGTCGCGGCCCCATACGTGCTCGATCAGCCCGCGGCGGGTGAACACCCGGCCGGGAGTGCCGGCCAGGGCCACCAGCAGGTCGAAGTCGAGCGCGGAGAGCTCCACCGTACGATCGGTGCCGGCGGTGACCGTACGGGTGTCCGGGTCGATGACCAGTCCGTCGAAGCGCAGCGTCCGGTCCTCGGTGGCGTCGGGCGGGCCGTCCGCGCGCCGCAGGATGGCCCGTACCCGCAGGGCGAGCTCGCGCGGGCTGAACGGCTTGGTGACATAGTCGTCGCTGCCCGCGGTGAAGCCGATGACCCGGTCCACCTCCTCAGCCCGGGCGGTGAGCAGGATCACCGGTACCTTGCTGGTCGCGCGGATCCGGCGCAGTACCGCGAACCCGTCGAGGCCGGGCATCATCACGTCGAGCACGACCAGATCGGGCTGCCCGGTGACGACCGCGGACAGGCCCGACGGGCCGTCCTGCGCCTCCACGACCTCGAAGCCGTCCGCCTCCAGATAGCCGCGCACCGTCATCCGGATCTTGGGCTCGTCGTCAACGATCAGAATGCGCTGCGTACTCATGCTGTTCTCTGTTCTCACGGGCCTTGGGGAGGCGCTGGGCGACCGTCGACCGCAGGTGTCCGGCCGCTTCCCGATAGAGGTCTTCGAAGGTGTCCAGGGTGCGTCCGATGTCGTGGTGGGCGACGATCTCGCGGCTGGCCTCGCCCATGCGGATACGGGCTTCAGTGTCACCCAAGACCGAACCGAGGGCCGAGGCCAGGGCCGGGACGTCGCCAGGCGGAAAGAGCAGTCCGTTGCGTCCGGGGTGCACCAGATGGGGCAGGGCCATGGCATCGGCGGCGACGACGGGCTTCCCGGCGGCCATGGCTTCCATGGTGACCAGGCTCTGCAGCTCGGCGGTGCCGGGCATGCAGAACACGTCGCAGCGGACGTAGGCGTCCAGGACGGCCTGGTCGCTGACCAGGCCGTGGAAGGTGACGCGGTCGGCGATGCCGAGTTCGCGGGCGAGTGCCTCCAGGTCGCGGCGGCAGGATCCGTCGCCCACGATCTCCGCGGTGACCCGGAGTTCTGCGGGCAGGAGCGGCAGGGCGCGCAGGAGCTCGTGCACGTTCTTCTCCGTGTCGAGCCGGCCCACGAACAGCACGCGCAGTCCCTCGTCCTCTCTCTTCACCGTGGCCTGGGTGAAGCGGTGCAGGTCGAGGCCGCACGACACAGCGCGGGCGGTGCTGCCCAGGCCGTGCTGGTGCAGCAGCTGTACGGCGCGGGGGGTGGGGGCGGTGACGATCTGGGCGCGACGGAAGACCCGCACGAAGTCGCTCCAGGCCAGTCGGCAGGCGGTGTCGGCGATCCGGTCGGGGATGCGGGTGTAGCCGATGAGGTTCTCCGGCATGAAGTGGTTGGTCGCCACCACCGATATGGACTTGCGGCGGGCGGCGGGCGGCGGCGGCCAGCGTCCGGCCCACCGCGAAGTGGGACTGGACGTGGACCACGTCGGGTGCGACCCGGTCCAGCAGCCGGGTGACCGAGCCGCGGATCTGCCAGGGCAGGCTGATGCGGAAGGCGGGGTGGAACGGGGTGCGGTGGGAGGCGAGCCGGTGCACGGTCACCCCGTCGACCGTGGCGCGCTCGGGACCGGCGCCGGCAGAGGGACAGATCACGTGGACGTCGTGGCCTCGGCCGGCGAGCCCGATGGCCAGGCGGTGGGCGAAGTTCGCGGCGCCATTGACGTCGGGCGGATAGGTGTCCGCGCCGATGACGATCCGCTGCCGGGGGCTGCCGGGCATGTGGTGCTCCTATCGGGCAAAAGGGAGGGGAAGGGACGGAAGGGGGGAGGAATCAGGGGAAGGGGACGAGACGGTGGGGACATCACGCGAGAGACGGACGACTCCGCCGACCGCGAGGGCGGCACAGGCCAGACCCGCACCGGCGGTCAGCGGGGTCAGGTCGGGGGCCTCGCCGAGCAGGCCGACGCCGATGGCGACGGCGACCATCGGGTCCACGAGGGTGAGCGAGGCCACGGTGATCTCGGGCGGGCCCGAGGCATGGGCGTGCTGCACGAGCCAGAAGCCCGCGAGGACCGTCACGGCGAGACCGGCGAGCGTGCCGAGCAGGCCCGCGGTCACACCCTGCGCGGCGTACTGCTCCGTCGCGGCCCGCGTCAGCAGCGAGGTGTAGCCGTACGCCGCGCCGCCGCCCATGCCCAGAACCAGGCACCGGCTGCGGCCATTGAACAGACGGCCGGACAGCAGGCAGACGGCCACCACGGCGCAGACCCCCGCACCCGCCTGGATCTGCGCCGCCGTGGTGACCGGGACGGACACGGTGACCAGCGCGGCGAGTACCGCGAACGAGCCTGCCCCGACGAGGATCGCCGCCAACGCCCACCCAGTGCCGCGCCGCAGCCGGGCGCCCCGTGTCCTGAGCCCCCAGAGCACGCTCGCCACGATCCCGAGCACCCCGGCCGGCTGGACCACGGTCAGCGGGGCCAGCCGCAGCGCGTTGACGTGCAGGACCGCGCCCGCGGCGAAGAGCACCAGCCCGGCCAGCCAGCGGGGCCGCCGGACCACGGTCGTCAAGGACGCCGGGCTCGCGGAGGCGGAGTGCTGCAGCCGGGCTCCGGCCGCGAAGCAGCACGAGTCCAGGACCGCCAGGACGCCGGCGATCCAGGTCACTTCCGGCCCCGCTTCGCCCGCACCGCACTGGCCAGCACGAACAGCAGGCCCGTCTCCAGCCCGAGCGTCACCCGCTCGGCGAGTCCAAGCCGGCCGGCGATGGACCGTGCCGCGGGGGTGGCCGGGGCCGTGGCACACAGGTGCGCGCACAGGAAGCCGAAGCCGCCCGCCGTACTCGCCCAGGAGGTCCGGCGCAGGGACCGTGCCGTCGCCTCCCAACCGGGCAGCTCCCCGAGCTGCCGGGCGATCAGCAATCCGGCGGCCGGGAGCGCCGCCACGGCGCCGCCCGCGGCGTACCGGTGCACCAGCCCGCGTGTGGAGGGGGCGCTGCCGTTCGGGTCGGTGGGGAAGACGGCGGTGAGGGCCATCCCGCCGCACCACGCCCCCAGCAGGGCGGTCTCCGCGGCTTTGAGTGGCAGCCCGGACCGGACGAGTCCGGCGAGCAGCGCCGTCGATCCCGCCGCGAGGCAGGCCACGGTTCCGGTGAAGACCCACCCCGCGCCGTCGCTCAGCGCGTAGTCGCTCACCGTGTGCCGGACCGCATCCACCTGCTTCGCCCAGCCGACGTGCAGGGTGGCGGCGCCGAGCAGCGACCCGGCCAGCCCGGCATGCGCCGCGACGGCGAGTTTGCGTGTGAGGTGAGGCTCGTCCATGCCCCGTAGGCAACCGGAGCATCGTGTGGCACCTACGAGTCCGTCCGTGAAGCTTTCATGAAGCGGCACGGCAACACGAGTCTGCGGGGGAGCCGTTCAGGCAACGGAGGTCGGAAGCGGCGGCTGGTCCGCCTCGTCCGGGTCATCAGGGGCGTGCCCTGCGGATGCTGGAGAGGTGAGGTGTATGGCGTAGACGGTCGCTTCGGTATCGGCGTGCGCGACGGTGCACGGCCGGTCGAGGTCGGTGATCGCCCGGCCGTGCGGCGTCGTCACCGTGGGCCGCGTACAGCCGGAGCACCTGGCAGCCTATGTCCTCGGCGGCCTCGGCCAGGGCGTGCAGCAGAGCGGTGACCAGGCCGCGGTCCTTCCATGCATCGGCGGCCAGCAGCACGGCGTCGGTGCCCAGGCCGTCCCAGGTCAGCGAGCCCCAGCCCATCGGGCGTGCGTCCGTGGCCTCGGCGCGCAGACTGTGCCCGATGCGCGGGTGCAACAGTCCGGGCAGGTCCTTCGTGGGCCGGGAAGCCGCTCATCTCCCGGTGCGGCGCCGTCATCGTGGCGGCCGGCCTGCTCGGCTGGTGGCTGGCGCGTCGGATCCGGGCGTCTGGTCCGGTTGACCGGCGTGGCGGGGTACGTGGCGAGGACCGGCCGTCTGGAGACGACGGTTCCCGTCGCGGGGCAGGACGAGGTCGGCCGGCTGGGACGGGCGTTCGACGGGATGCTGGGGCGGCCTGTGGCGTCCGAAGAGCTGCAGCGGCGGCTCGTCCAAGACGCTGGGCACGAACTGCGTACGCCACTGACGTCGCTAACGGCGAACGTGGCGCTCCTGAACCGCGTCGACGAACTGCCCCGGCAGCTGAAGGCCGACCTGATCGCTGACATGAAGGGTGAGACCCGTGAACTGGTCGATCTGGCCGACGAACTGGAGGACCTGGCGGCCGGGGACCGGGACACCGAGGAGCCCGCCGAAGTCGCGCTGTGTACGGCAGCAGAGAAGGCGGCCGACCTCGCTCGTCGGCGTACCCGGACGGAAGATCCTCGTCGAGGCCGACGACACCGTTGTACGGGCCCGCCCTGCCGCGGTGCAGCGCGCCGTGTCCAACCTCTCGGAGAATGCGGTGAAGTTCGACCAGGAGGGAAAAGCCCTCATCGAGATGGTGGTGGCGGGTCTCCAGGTGGAGGTGCGCGACCGCGTGTCGGGCATCGCCGACGCCGACCTGCCCCGCGTCTTCGACCGCTTCTACCGCGCCGACAGCGCCCGCAGCCTGGCCGGCTCCGGCCTCGGCCTGACCATCGTGCGCGCCGTCGCCGTCACCCATGGCGGCACCGCCTTCGCTCGCAACCGGCCCGGCGGCGGGCCGTCATCGGCTTCGCCCTCGGACCCTCTGCCGGCGCCGAGCACTCCCGTACGCCGGCCGATGCTCACCACTCCGCGTCCCTGTGCTCGTGTCTGGCGTGTCCTCCCCGTGCAACCCTCGGCCGAGGCCGGGTCACAGCACCTTGCGGCGTACCAGGAGAGCCAGCACCAGCAGACCCGGGACCAACGGCAGCCAGACCGTCAGCAGCCGGTAGCCGAGGACGACCGTCGCGGCTGCGCCGCCCGGGATCCCGGCCGTGACCAGAGCCAGGACGAGCGCGGCATCCAGGGAACCGATACCGCCGGGGGTGGGCAGCAGCACGGCGGCACTGCTCGCCGCCAGGTACGCCAGGGCGACCCGGGCAGCGGGCAGCGGTATATCGAGGGCCTGGGTGACGGCGTACACGACGAGGGCGTGCGATGCGGCGAAGGCGAGCGAGCCGCCCCACAACGCCGCCGCTCGCGCCGGGAGTTCGTGCACCGCCCTCACCTGCGCGAGCGCCGTCTGGAGCCGGTCGCGGATCCGGGTGCGCAGCAGACGGGAGAGGAGTGCGATGGTCGCCGCGGCGGACACGAGGAGCATGGCGGGGATGCCTGCGGGAAGGTGCGGCAGGTGGAGGATGCCGGGGCAGGCCACGCTGAGCCCGGTGATCAGGGCGGCGCGGGAGGTGGCGCTCGCGGTGGCCTTCAGGGCGAGGGCGGTCGCCGTGTCGGTGGGGGTGAGTCCGCAGCGGGTCAAAAAGCGCCAGTTGACCGCGCCCGCGCCGACTCCGGCGGGCAGGACGTGGTTGGCGGCGGACGCGGCGAACTGGGCTGCCACCAGCCGTCCGGCAGGCAGTGGTTCGGTGACCGTGCCCTGCTGGACGAGGGCCGCGCAGCCCCACGTCAATGCGGCGGCGGTGGCCGCTACGAGCAGCCAGCCGCGGTCGGCGGCGGCCAACTCCTGCGTCCCGGTGTCGATGACCGTCCAGTGCCGGGCCGCGAGCACGGCCGCGACGAGCAGGACGAGCAGCGTGGCCGCGGTGTGCCAGGAGGCCTGCCTTCCCGAGATGACGGGAGCGTCGGACGGTGTGGTCATCGGCGTCCGCTCTCCGGTGCGGCGGCAGCGACATAGGCGAAAGTGCCGTTGTCCATCCGATACGGATGCCGGCTGCGGGCGTAGGACGGGGGACGTCCCGTACGGGTCGTCAGCACCGCCACCGGCTCCCGCTGGGCCGTCCGGGTGATGGCCGCCTTGGTGGTGTTGGCGTTGGGGCCGCTGGTCGCGACGGATGAGCACCCGGCGTAGAAGGCGATCGGGACCGCCGCGTGCCCGGTGAGTAGGCACGGCGGGCGTATGCCGAGGCGGTGCAGTTCGCCGGTGACGCGGGCCCAGTCCTGGTGGGCGGCGGTGGTGCGCTCCACGGTGTGCTGGAACACCGCGTTCTGCACCGCCAGATGCCCGGTGAGCCTCACCGCCACAAGGGTTACAGCCAGGGGGCGCCACCTCCGTCTCGGGGCGGTGACCAACCACCCGAGCGCGTCGGCGACCGGGATGGCCAACAGCGCGTAGGCCGGCAGCAGGAGGCGGGGAGCGGCGTACCCGACCAGGAACAGGTACGGGAGCGCCGCCGTCACCGCGCAGGCCAGGGGCAGCAGCGTGGCCGCCGTGCGCCGGGCCTTCATCGCCACCACCAGCCCGACGACCGCGAACACCGGCAGGGCGAACCACCAGGCGAGCAGTGGCTCGGCCCGCATGGTCCCGGTACCCGGGCGGCACAGAGTACGTCCGGCCAGGCTGCGCAGCTGGTCGTCGACGGCGTTGTTGAAGCCCAGGCCTCCCTGGATCCGGGAGCCCTTGGTCAGCCGGGCGCCCAGCCCGCCGTAACTGAGGTGCGCCTCGATCACCCACTCGCCCGCCTCGGCCACCAGCCCCGCCACCAGAGCGAACAGCAGCCGCCAGTAGCGCCACCGGCGCACGACAACCAACGCCACGAGCAGCGGCAGACTCATCCATACGGCGTCCGCGGGCCGCATCCACGCCATCAGTGCCGCACTCGCTGCCAGCCCACACACCGCACCGTGCCGGGTGCGGTCGGACTGGGCGCGCAGGAAGCAGCCGACGCCCGCGAGCGCGCCGGTCGCGACCCAGTAGGTGGGCATCGCCTGCGGACCGTAGAACACGGTCACCCACAGGCTCGCGAACAGGGCACCCGCCAACGCCGGCACCCGTACCGGAGACAGCGCCCGCCAAGCGCGGAGGGCAAGGAACAGTGCGAGGCCGGACAGCAGCGACAGATAGACCCGCAGCAGCGGCGTGGACGACGTCCACGAGGCGATCGGGGCGACCAGCAGGGAGACCCCGCGGGCACGTGGCGCGCTGAAGAACGCGGCCGGTGCGTGGGAGCTGACCTGGCTGACGTAAACCGACTCGTCCCAGCCCAGCCCCATCCCGGGCCGCACCATGACCAATTGCGCCAAGGTGAACGCGCCCGCCACCGCCGCCAGCCACCACTCGCCGCTCCGGTCCCACCACGTGCCCGTGATCAGCGGCGGCTCACGACGGGCGGCACGGTTGAACGTCGTGTTCAGGGTCTTGATCATCACTCGCCCCTCGCGCCCTACAAGATGTAGGGTTTCCAGTACCCTACAGACTGTAGGACCAGGGGCGAATGCCGACGAACGCTAAGGACGAACATGGCCAAACTGACGCGCAGTCCGCAGGAGTGCAGCGCGGAGGTCGACGAGGTCTGGCCACGCGACGGACAGATCCTGCTGCGCCTGTCCCTGGTCGGAGCGACGGCCGAGAAGGCTGTCCTCGTCCTCAAGGCCCGCGACGGAAGCCGCGCCGAGATGCGCCTGCCGGCCGACGAATACGGCGGCCGGTTCCAGGTGCGGATCCCGCTGGAAACCCTGGCCATCGCCTGCACCGCCCGGGAATGGATCTGGGACCTGTACCTCGACTGTCGCGACGCGGACACGGGCGAGGAGCCGCTGCGGGTGGGCAGGCATTGGGATGACATCCCCGGCACGCACAAGTCCTTCGTCTATCCGGCGCAGCGCTCCGCCGGGGTGCGGGTGGAGCCGTACTTCACCGTCAAGGACAACCTGTCGATCGTCTGCACGCGGGAGCAGGCCGGGTGAGCACCCGTTTCCTGCTGCTGAACGTAAACCCGGTCGGCGGCACCGCGCGCACGGTCGTCGACGAGGAGCGCCTGTGCGCCGACCCGGTGAGGGTGGGACGACCGTGACCGCGGGCCGCGGCGAGCGGCAGGGCGCTCGTGAGCTGGAGAGCGAGGTTCTCGCTGCCCTGTGGGCCACCGGCCGGGCGCTGACCGCGGCCGAGATCCAGGCCGAGACCGGCGACGATCTCGCACGCGACACCCTGCGCGTCATCCTCCAGCACCTTGGCGAGCAGGACCTCGTCCGGCCCGCCCCTGACACCGACCGAGCCTACGAACCCGTGCGGAATGCCGCCGAGATGACCGCCGAGGTCATGCGCCAGGTCCTCGACCGAAAACACGCCCCGGGCCGTGGGGCTCCGTCTCCGGACGCGCCCGCACCCCAGCTCGTGCCCCGTCCTCGCCGACGCCCCTGGGGCATTCGTGCCGCACGCAACACACCTGCCCGCCAGTCCCCGTCCCCGCCGGTACCCCCGGCCTCTTGTCAAGGTGATCCCTCACGGTGCCCGCACCCCAGCCAGTCCTGATCCCCAAGGACCCATCCCCGCTCCCGCACCACACCCCCGCACAGGCCGGACGGCCGCATACCTTCCCACGGCTCCGGCCACGGGCAGCCGCGGCCACGGTCTGGTACCTGCGGCTGCTCGCCCTGCTCAACATTGCGGCGGTGGTCTCGCTGCCGTTCCGTGAAGAGGTCCACGAGCACAACGCGGGCGAGTTCTTCACCCCATACCTGGCCACCGCCGGGCTGGTCTCGGCTGCGCTGGCCCTGTTCCTCGCCGTGGTGATGCGGCGCCGCAAACGAGCCGCGTGGATCTTCAACATGCTGCTCGCGGGCCCATTGTTCGCGCTCTACATCCTCGCGCTGACTCAAGACCCGTACCGCCAGCATGCGTTCAACTGGCTCTCCGCCCTGCTCACCGGCCTGTTCGTGGCCACGCTGCTGCTCGGCCGCACGGAGTTCCAGGCCGTCGGGGACCGCTCCAACCCGAAGCTGGCCATGGCCGTGGGAGTCGTCGGCATCCTGGTCAGCGGCACCATCGGCACCCTCCTCGTCGGCGCCACCAACCGGCTGCCCGGAGGCTCCCTGTGCGACCGCATCGCCTACACCCTGCTGCGCGGCATCAGCATCGGCCCGTTCGCCGACCGCGTCGAGGCCGTGCACGCGCCCCGCTGGGTGGACGTCACGATCAACATTCTGATCGCCGCGACCTTCCTCCTCGTCCTGTACGCCTGCTTCCGCGCCCCGAGGGGCCGCGATCTGCTCGGCGAAGTGGACGAAAAACGCCTGCGCGAACTGCTGGCGAAGCACGGCGAGCGCGACTCCCTCGGCTACTTCGCGCTGCGCCGCGACAAGGCCGTCATCTGCTCTCCCAGCGGCAAGGCCGCCGTCACCTACCGTGTGATCGGCGGTGTGACCCTGGCCTCCGGCGACCCGATCGGCGACCCAGAGGCATGGCCCGGCGCCATCGAGGCGTGGCTGGACGAGGCGCGTCGGCACGCCTGGACGCCGGCCGTGATGGGCGCGAGCGAGGAGGCCGGAACGATCTACGCCCGGCACGGCCTGGACGCCCTGGAGCTGGGCGACGAGGCCATCGTGGACCTGGCGGACTTCACCCTCGAAGGGCGCGCCATGCGGGGCGTACGGCAGGCGCACAACCGTGTGCGCCGCGCCGGGTACACCGTGCGCATCCGCCGCCACGGAGACATCCCGGACAGCGACATGACCACCCTGATCGACAAGGCCGACCACTGGCGGGACGGTGCGACCGAACGCGGCTTCTCCATGGCGCTGGGACGGCTCGGCGACCCGGACGACGGCCGCTGCGTGATGCTGGAGTGCCGCGACAGCCAGGGGGAGCCCCGGGCCCTGCTGAGCTTCGTGCCCTGGGGCGAGCACGGGCTGTCGCTGGACCTGATGCGCCGCGACCGCGCCTGCGAGAACGGCCTGATGGAGTTCATGGTCGTCGAACTCCTCCTGCACGCGGCCGAGTTCGGGGTACGGCGGGTCTCATTGAACTTCGCCATGTTCCGGGCCGTCTTCGAACGCGGCGCCCGCCTGGGGGCGGGCCCCGTCCTGAGGGGGTGGCGCTCGGTGCTCACCTTGTTCTCCCGCTGGTGGCAGATCGAGTCCCTCTACCGCGCCAACGCCAAGTACCGCCCCGTGTGGGAGCCCCGCTTCCTGCTGTTCGAGAAGACCAGCGACCTCCCGCGTATCGGCATCGCTAGCGCCCGTGCCGAGGGCTTCCTCACCCCACCGAGCCTGCCTGCCCTCTTCCGCCGCCGACGTACCGCGCACATCGCAGACCAGCCCAACTGCCCGACAGAAACAGCAACTTCCGTGAGAACCTGACTGAGTGCCCGGGCAGCAGCACGGCCCCGGTTCGTCATCATTGGCGTGCGCCGTGGGCTGGTCCTGCCTACCGCCTCACTTGACGCATGGTGCGAAGCTGCGTACCAGATCGCATGGCTGGGGGTGCCCCTATGTGTTTGATCAAGCGGTGTGGCTCACAATGCAGGCGTGGATGACACGGGTGGGGACTCGGTATCGGTGTGGCGGGTGGGTGGGACGGCTCGCGCGGCGGGCTATGGGATCCCGGCTGTCGCAGGGGTGCAGGCGCTCATCGGTTGGGCTGGGTGGGTTTCTTCTCCGGGGGCGGAGACGGCACGGTTGGCCGGGCTGTGGTCAGGGCTGGCCGTCGGCGTTGCGTTCTTCTTTTGGTGGGCGATTCTCAGAGTCCGGCTTGAGGTGGGCCCTGACGGGATCGTGGCGGTCAATCCCTGGGGGACCCATCGCCTGGGGCTGAACGAGGTGGCTTCGGTGAGGCTTGGTGCGTGGGGTGCGGAGTTCCACCACGGAGACGGCTTCAAGACCACGGCCTATGCTCTGAGCGAGCTGGCTGCGGGAACCTCGCAGGACCGGCGCTTCGCGGAGCTGCTGGCTGCCCTGGAAGCACTTCCTCGCCGCGGTGACGCCTGACGGAGACGCCGGTCAGGGACTGGCCGGGCGCGGTTCGTAGAAAGTGCCGTCGCGGAGCATCGCGAACAGGACGCCGGCTTGTCGTCCGGCGAGGCAGAGCAGGGCCTGGGTGTGGTGCTTGCCCTGGGCGATCTTCTTGTCGTAGTACGCCCGGGATGCCGGGTCGGACAGGGCTGTGAACGCGGAGAGGGAGAAGGCCCGTTTGCGCTGCTCGTTCCCTCTCCGGGAGAGCTGTTCGCCACGGATCGAGGAGCCCGAACTGCGGGTAGCCGGGGCGAGGCCTGCGTATTCGGCGAGATGGCCGACGGTCGGGAAGGCGCTGCCGTCGCCGACCTCGATGAGGATCCTGGCTCCGGTCCTGACGCCGACTCCCGGCATCGAGGTCAGGAGCTTCGTAAGAGAGTGGGCCTCCAGCAGTTCCTCGATCCGCCCGGCCAGCAGCTTGCGCTGGTCGAGGACGGCCTGGAGTTTCGCGAAGAGCTCGCGGAGCTTGGGTTCGGTGTTGGGCAGGCGCTTGTCATACGCCTTCTTCCCGGCCGGTGTGACGGCGGTGGCGTGGTGTTCACCCATGCCGACATCCAGTCCGAGGAAGACGTCGATGTCGCTGATGTCGATCACGTGCAGGCCCCTCCACTCACGCTTTCGTCCGGCCTGCCACGGCACCGAGCTGCCACATCCACGTTACGGAGAGCTGTTCCGGCTCGGGTGAAGCCGGTGCTCAAGCCCCTCATCAGCGGTCCGTCGATGCCTCCGGGCCCGGTGACACCACCCCCCGGATCATCAACAACAAGGGGGGAAGTCATGCCGGACCCGAAGGCCGGAGGCCCCATTTCTACGCGGCGCTGGGCGCCACGGCTTTGTGGAGTCTGATTCTGATCAGCGAAGTATCCGCACACGGGTCAAGAGATGCCGTGACGGGAGAGACCGTGACGATGGTGCTCCCGCACCGCCTGCCTGAAAACCCTACGCGCTGTAAGGTGACCGAATGACAGGTACATCTCCCCACGGCAGAGCGGACCGGCGCAGTGCGGGTGAACTGGAGAGCGAAGTCCTCGCCGCCCTGTGGGCGACGGAACAGGCGCTGACCCCGGCCGAGATCCAGGCCGAGATCGGTGGCGGTCTCGCGTACAACACCGTGCACACCATCCTCAGGCGCCTGTACGACAAGGGGCTTGTGCTCCGTGACGTGGCCGGACGCCGGGGCGCGTACCGGCCGGCGAAGAACGCCGCCGAGCTCACCGCCGAGGCCATGCATCAGGCCCTCGACCGCGGCCCCGACCCGATCGCCGCGCTCCAGCAGTTCGTTACCGGGCTGAGCCCGGAAGAAGAACGCGCCCTGCGCGACCTGCTCGGCGGGAGCGGCCCGTGAGGATCGACGTCTATATCCCGCTCGTCCTGTCCTTGCTCCTGACCACGGTGGCCCCGCAGGTGGGCCTGCGGGTGGCACCCGCCCTGGCCACCCGCGTCCTGACCGTGGCCGCCGTCCTCACCGCCGCCGCCACCACCTGGGCCCTGATCCTGCTGGCCGCCACCCTCATCAACGAGGCCCCGCCGGTGGCAGCCGAGGCCCGCGAGGACGGACGGCGCCTGCCCGAACCGGTCCCCGAGATCATCGCGCTGGCCGCGGTACTGGCCCTCGGCCTCATCGCCCACCGCATCTACCGGGCCCTGCGCACCGAGTACGCCACCCGCCGCACCCTGCACCGCCTGTGCGAGGGCCACCCGGAGGACACCGAACTTATCGTCGCTGCCTCCCCGGTCCCGCAAGCCTTCGCCATCCCCGCCACCTCAAGCGCGCCCGGTCGGATTCTGGTCACCGCCGCCATGCTGGGCGCCCTGCAGCCCGCCGAACGCCGCGTCCTGCTCGCCCATGAACGGGCCCACCTCACTCACCGTCACGCCCTGTACGCGTACGCCGTCGCTCTCGCCTCCGCGGCCAACCCTCTGCTCAACCCGCTGCGCTCGACTGTCACCTACCTCGTGGAACGGTGGGCCGACGAACAGGCCGCCGAAGCGGTCGGGGATCGGAGCATCACCGCCCTGGCTCTGGCCAAGGCAGCCCTCGTCGCCCAACGGCCGCGGCCCGCCTGCGCCCTGAGCTTCTCCGACCGCGCCGTCACCCGCCGCATCGCCGCTCTTCAGAGCACCCCGCCCCCGTATCTGTGGTCCATCGCTGCGCCCGTCCTTGCGCTCGGTGTTCTCCCCGCTCTCGGTGCCGTGGACGCCACCCGCGACCTGCTTGACCTGCTTGAGCACGTTCTGGTCTGACAGGTGGGGAGGGTGCCGCCGCCTCCACGCGGAAGAGGTCTCCCCTGCCCACTTCGGCGGTGTTGCTATGTCGATCGTCTACGACCGGACCAAGACCGTGGTCCGTCGGCACTTCGAGCGGCGGTGGGAAGTCGGCTGCGCCGACGAGCGATCCCGAACTTGTGGTGCGCCGCGCGGTGGACTCCATGAGGCTGGTGGGCCCGAAGGCGGCCAGCTCGAAGGCGGGCGGGTGGTACGTGGTCGGGATGCCGATGTGGATGTGGGTGGCCCCGTCCGCGAGGCACGTCGGCTCGAGCCCCGCCACAGCTGATGAACACGGCACGGCACACCGGCCACGTTGCCTACAGCAACCGGCTGGGGAACGACCAGTGCCGCACTCTGGCCTCCGACCGGGCACCGGGCCTGCTGCCGCCGACCACAACACCGGCCCCGAAGCTGCAACACGACTGGTGCCACACGGTGCTGCGCATGGTCGATCTCGGCGTCTGCAGGTGCGTCTGACAGGAGGAGCCTGGCGAGTCAAGGCGTACCAAATTGGCCCCTTGAACGTGTTGTTGGCATCGCCGTTCGCGACCGGTTCACGGAGGCGAAGCCGGCAGGCACCTGCAGAGACGCGGAGTTCGACCCGGCCGAAGCCGGTCGCCCTCACTTGCACTCCACGCTCGACCAGCGCCAGAAGGTGCGGAAGGCTGTCGGCCCAGCGTTGTCGGGGCGGCCATGGTGCCGGCCCCGGCGGTTCCGCTAGAGGCGGCGCTGCCAGGTCTGGCCGACGAGGTCGTGCCCGAAGCTGTGATGGGGCTCTTCGGCGATGAGCTCGAAGCCCTGCTTCTGGTAGATGCGCCGGGCCGAGCCGAGCACATCGTTGGTCCACAGGGTGATCGACTCGTACCCGGCCTCCCGCGCGAACCGCAGGCACTCCTCGACCAGGCGGGCACCCAGGCCCAGCCCGCGCGCCGCGGGATCGACGAGCAGCAGGCGCAGCTTCGCGGTCCGGTCGTCTGCGCGGACGCAGAAGACGCATCCGGCCCGCACTCCGTCGACCTCGGCGATCCATGCCGCCTGCGGTCCGGGGTCCTTCTGCTCGGCGTAGTCGGCGACGATCCGGGCGACGAGCGCCTCGAAGCTGGTGTCCCAGCCGAACTCGCGGTCGTAGAGCGCGCCGTGCGCCATCACCACCCAGCCCAGGTCCCCGGGCCGGTCCAGCGGCCGGATGACCACCTGACGCTTCTCCACGATGTCCACACTCCCGCAACACTGAAACGACTGTTTCAGTAGACTAGCCCGGTGACCCGATCCGAAACAAACCCCTCCCCGCGGCGGCAGGAGCTGCTGGAAGCCGCATACGCCTACGCTCTGCGCAGCGGCCTCACCGAACTGTCCCTGCGCCCGCTCGCCGAGGAGATCCAGTCCAGCCCGCGTGTGCTGCTCTACCTGTTCGGCAGCAAGGACGGCCTGATCCGCGCCCTGCTCGCGCGGGCCAGAGCCGACGAGCTGGCCGTCATCAAGGAGATCGCCGGCTCGCAGGATGGGCCCCAGGGGCTGCAACCGGTCGCCCGTGAACTGTGGCGGTGGCTGTCCGACGCCGCTCACCGCGGCCTGCTGACACTGTGGGTCGAAAGCTACGCCCGCTCCCTCATTGACCCGGACGGGCCGTGGGCCGGCTTCGCCCGCGATACGGTCGGCGACTGGCTGGCGCTGCTCTCCGCCGGGCAGCCCGCCGAATTCCGCGATACCGAGGCCGGGCTCGCGCAGCGCACCCTCGTTCTCGCAGCCCTGCGGGGAGCGCTGTTGGACCTGCTCGCCACTGGCGATACCGCGCGTACCACCGCGGCGGTGCACCTTCAGTTGACTCAGCCGGGGTGACACGGGCCGGCACTCAGCAGACCTTCGGGTCGGCGAGGATCGCACTCGGAGCCCCCCGAGATGAGCGCCGCACCTGGTGGGACGGGCCGACTACGACACTCGGTCACACGTCCACTTGTGGTCGCCCAGTTGGCACCTGAGTGGCTGAGTTGGCACCACCGAGCATTGGAGTCGGCAGAGTGATGCCCAGGGTGGCGATCCGCTGCAGGGTGGCGGGGAGTTGTCCTGGCGCAGTTGCCTAGGCGAGGGGGACCGCGGGTCACGCCAGGGTGACGTGCGTCCCGCCATCGGCCAGGGCGTTGAGGGCTTCCAAGAACGTCGGCACGGCATTCGCGCCGGCGCCCGGCGGGCGCCGCCGGGCAGGTGGTCCGGCAGGCGGCAGAGGGCGCGCCGGACATGGAATGGGGCCGCCGCCTCCGCGTGATGCGGAGGACAGCGGCCCCGGTCTCCTGTGGCGCGGTCGGCCAGTTCTTACTTGAGGGCGTAGGCGCGGGTGATGGTCTGGACGGTGCGGTTGCCGGCGGTGTCCCTGACCTCGGTCTTCAGGGTCACGAAGCCGTTGGTGTCAGCGAGCTTGGGGTGCTTGACCACCACCTGGAAGGAGCTGTCGCTCTTGCGCTCGACGTGGGTGGGCTGCCAGGTGGCGCCGTCGTCGTAGGAGACCGAGACGTTGGCGCCGGCCATCGTGGTGGAGCCCGTCCAGCCCTTGTAGCGCCCGCCGTTGACGGTGAAGACGAACGCCTGGCCGGCCGGCGCCTGGTTGAGCACGTTCAGCGGCACGTCGTAGCCGATCGAGATCGTCGGCATGGACTCGCAGACCGTCGGCTTGGGAGAGTACTTGTCGCAGTCCTTGACGGCCATCGTGGTCGGCGCGACCGAGGTGAAGTTCCACTCGGTATGGACCTTGCCGCCCAGAGTGACGCCTGGGTAGTTCTGGTCCCGCTTGGTGTCCAGGACGAACTGGTAGTCAGCCTGCTCCGGCACCATCAGGTTGCTGATATCGGTGATCGGCTGGCCGTTGCGGTAGAAGCTCCACCTGTTGCTCGCGCCGACCAGGATGTGCGTGGGGTCGCTGTCGCCGAGGTAGACGGGCGAGGTGTGCATCCAGACGTCGCTGCGGCAGAAGCTGCAGTACCCGGACTCGTACGACGACAGATTCACCGGCGCGGCGAACCAGTGCTGCTTGTACCTCTGGCCGGGCGTGGGGTAGGTGAGGCGGGGTGTCTGCATGAACGTGGAGGGCTGGGCGACGCTGGGGTACACGCTCGGCTGGTAGACCAGATCGGGGCTCGCCAGCACGTAGTTGTCCCTGCTGCCGCCCATGTTGAGGCGCTGGATCTGACGGACCGATTGCGGCTGGCCGGGCGACCACGCCGGCAGGACCTCGTAGCCCATGTGCCGGGTCTGGTCGGAGTGGTAGGTGTCCGTGATCTTGGCGAAGTCGCCGGCATCCGCGGTCTTGGCCAGACTGGCGGGGATGCTGCCGTTGGAGGTGAACTGTGCCGAGTAGGTGTAGCCGGATTCCAGGACGCCGTTCAGCGTGATGTCGACGCTGCCCTTGGTGAGCAGAGAGAGCAGCTTCTGGCCGCTGTCGTAGCCGGTCTGGGCGACCGGGATGGTCAGGTCGCCGGCGATTCCGCTGCCGCGCGGGCCCGGGGTGGACGGCGCCACGATCACCGCCACAGCCCCCGCGGCCGCGGCAAGGCGGACCTGAGCGTTGACGGTCCTGGTGTCGTACGCGGTGATGAGGACCGTCTTGCCCGCGGCGTCGAGGGAAGCGAAGTCCTGCGCGGTGCCGGCGCCGGCGTCGACCAGCTCCACGTCCTTGGCCCCCTCGAACCGCTGGGCGAGCAGCGGGGACTTGAGGGGGATGTCGATGGACTCGGGGCTGGTCACCGACATCTGGACCAGCGGCTCGCGCCGGGTGAGGAACGTGTCCACAGCCAGGGTTCCGGTGGTGGCCGCCTCACTGGGGATGGCGCCGAACTTCTCCTCGGTCCCGTTGCGCAGGCCGGCGAGGGCGAACATGCCGAGGTGGCCCCCGGCCCCGTCGTCACGACGGACGTCCACGGAGTACGAGGCGTCCTCCAGCGGACGCTGCTCGCCGGTGATCTTCATGGTGAGGTCGGTGGCGGTGGTGCCGTCGACGGCGAAGGTCTGGTCGCGGTCGGTGACGTTGATATTCGGCAGGGCGAAAAGATCCGCCGAGTACGGGTCCAGCGGGTTGCCGCCGGGGAACGCGGTGTAGAGGGTGCCCTCGAGCGAGTAGTGGCCGCCGGCCGGCACCGTGAAGGTGGCGCTGCCCGTGCGGGACGCAACAGAAGTCCGGAAGCTGTTGTCCAGGCCGTGCAGGGTCCCGCCGGCCAACAGGGGGATGTTGCCGAAGCGGTCCTTGAAGTTGACCGTGACCTTGTACTGCTGAGCGTCCTTCGCGACGCCGACCGGAGCGTGCACCGAATCGCCGTTGCCGGCGGTGGCGCTGATGTACCCGCTGTACTGGGACCCGAACGCGAGGAGGTTCGGGTCGAGGGTGACGGTGACCGCGGCGCTGCCGCCTGCCGGCACGGTGAGCTTGCCGCCGCTCAGGCCGGTACCCGAGAAGGTCAGGGCGCCGTCGGCGAGGGCTGCTCCGCTGCTGTCCTTGACCGTGGCGGCGAGGTCCGCGGTGGCATCGGCGGACCCGGAGTTACGGAAGGTGAGGGTGCGGGTCTGCTTGGCGTACGTGCTCTGCTGGTACTTGACGAGGCCGAAGTCGGCCCGTCCGGACAGCTCCAGCGTGGAGTCCAGCGCGGTGGGGATGTCGACCCGCCCGGATCCCTGCTGGTAGACGGTGCTGTCCGAAGCCTTGGAGTGGGCGGTGAGCGCGTCCTTGATGCGCTGACCGGTCCAGTCGGGGTGGCGCTCGGCCATGATCGCGGCGGCGCCGGCAACGTGCGGGGTGGCCATCGAGGTGCCGCTGACCGCGGTGTAGTACTGGTTCACCGGGGTGCCCATGGTGGTGCCGGCCGCGCGGGCGGCGACGATGTTCACACCCGGGGCGGTGATGTCCGGCTTGATGGCGTTGTCGCCGAGTCGCGGGCCGCGGCTGGAGAAGGACGCCAGCGCATCCGACTTGTCAACGGCGCCGACGGTCAGCGCGGAGTCGGCGATGCCGGGGCTGCCCAGGGTCGAGGTGCCGGGGCCGCTGTTGCCTGCAGCAATGACGAACAAAGTGTGGGAGGTAGTGCTGAGCCAGTCCACGGCGTCGGTCATCGCGTCTCCGCCCGGGGCGGTGACCTGAGCTCCCAAGCTCATGCTGACGACTTCGGCGCCCTGGGCGACCGCCCAGTCCATCCCGGCGAGGATGTCCGACTCGGATCCGGAGCCAGCGTTGCTGAGCACCTTGCCGATGAGCAGGTCGGCGCCGGGGGCCACGCCCTTGTACTTGCCCGCGGAGTTGGCGCCGTTGCCCGCGATGGTGTCAGCGACGTGGGTGCCGTGGCCGTGGCCGTCCTGGACCGACTCACCCGAGACGAAGCTCTGACTGGCGGTGATCCTTGGCGCGACGTCGGCGTTGGTCAGGTCGGCGCCGGTGTCCAGGACGGCGACCTTCACCCCCTTGCCGTCATAGCCCTCGGCCCACGCCTGCGGCGCCCCGATCTGCGGCACACTCTGGTCCAGCGTGACCTTCGCCTTGCCGTCGTACCAGACCTTAGCCACCCCGGCGCTCCCGGGCACCACAGCCGCGGCACCGCTCCTGGCCTTCCCGGCCTTCGCCACAGGCCTGACGGCTTGCCAGAACCCCTTCGCCTTGGCCTTGTCGACGTCCACCGCGGTCATCCCCAGCCTGGGCATGACCCTCTCGCGCTTGCTGCCCGGCAGGCCCTTGGCCTTCTTCTGCAAGGCAGCGGCGGAGGGGGTGCCCTGGAAGTCGACGATGGCTGGCACCTCGCCGGTCTTCGCGTCGCCGTAGCCGTCCTTGAGGGCCCGGGTGACGTTGAACAACTCGCGGTCGACCGTCCCCGCCGAGATCGCGGTCAACGCGTCCTCGGGATAGACGTACAGGTCTCCGCCCTGGCCCGTAGAGACCTGGAACTGCTTTGACGTGCCGGATTCGGAGACGATGTTCACCGCCTGCTTGCTGTCGGCCCCGGTCGTCACGGCGACCGTGTCCCCGGTGATCAAGGTCAACGTCGATGCGGTCGACGTCTTCTGCGTGGTGGACACCGTGGGGAGCGGGCCGGCGGCGCCCGGCGACGACGCCGCCACCGCTGCACCGGGCAGGCTCGTCAGCGACACTGCGAGGACCAGCGTCGCTCCGCCGACGGCGACCGATCGCGCTCGTCTCTCATGGAATATACGCATGGGATGTTCCCCTCACAGGCCGGAAATGGGCGCGCCAAGGATCCACCGCCGGATAAGCAGCGGACACGGAACGCCAGAGCGATGTAACGCTGCGCGAAGCCAACTAGTAGCGTGTCGCTGCTTAGTTATGGCATGTCTGGTTGGGAGGCTGTCGTCTGGTGGGTTCCTTCCCTTTTGCCAGACAGGACTGTCGTCATGGGTTCGCAGAAGAAGCGGCCGGTCAGTTTGACCGCGCAGGATCGTGAGGATCTGGTCCGGGTGACCACGACAGGTGTTCGTGGGGCCTCGATGATCATGCGTGCGCGGGTGCTGCTTGCGCTGGACAGCTCGGTGGGTGAGGTGGACACCAAGGAGGTGATCGCGGCCCGGCTCGGCGTCTCCGGTGAGACGTTGCGGCTGGTCGCCAAGCGTTTCACCGAGACCGGTGGCGATGTGCACGCCACGATCGCGCGGAAGAAGCGCGACCTCCCACCGGTGCCCTCGCCGGTGACCGGCGAGGTCGAAGCCCGGCTGATCGCGATGGCGTGCTCACAACCACCCCAGGGCTATACCCGGTGGTCCCTGCGGCTGCTGGAGAAGCACGTCGCGCTGGTCGAGGACATCCCCGACCTGGACCACTCCACCATCGGGCGGGTCTTAAAAAAACGGAACTGCGTCCTCACCTGAGAAAGTGCTGGACCATCCCACCACGAGCGAACGCGGAGTTCGCGGCCCGGATGGAAGACGTGCTGGCCGTCTATGCCCGGCCCTACGATCCGGCACGTCCCGTGGTGTGCATGGACGAGAAGCCCTACCAACTCCTCGACCATGCCCGCGACCCGCTCCCGGCCCGCCCTGGTCACGACGCCTGCCAGGACAGCGAGTACATCCGCCGCGGCACGTGCTCGATCTTCGTGTGGGTCGAACCCCTGCGCGGATGGCGTCGAGTCCAGGCACTGTCCCAGCGGACCCGGATCGACTGGGCCGGCCAGGTCAAACAGTTACTGAGCGTGGACTACCCCGACGCCGAGGCCGTGGTGCTGGTGATGGACAACCTCAACACCCACGGCATCGCCTCACTGTACGAGGCATTCGAACCAGAAGAGGCCTTCGCCCTGGCCCAACGCCTCGAGATCCACCACACACCCAAGCACGGGTCATGGCTCAACATCGCCGAGATCGAACTCTCCGCGCTGACCCGGCAATGCCTCGACCGCCGGATCAGCAACCTCGACAACCTCAACACCGAACTCTCAGCCTGGCAGAACGCCACCAACACCGACCAACGTCAGGTGAACTGGCAGTTCACCACCCACGACGCACGCATCAAACTGCGCCACCTCTATCCCAAAAATTAGCTGCGACGGTCTACTAGCAGACAGCGCCGCACGCCAGACTCAGAGCTGGCGCATAGTCGCCTTGTCATAAACTCGCCGACTTCCCGGCACAGGAGCACCGCCACAGGCTGTTCGGCCATGGCGCGCAGGGGCGCCCTTGTTGCCAGTGCTGACTGACCCCGAAGACGACGGCAGGTCAGCAGGTCGCTGTGGGCCGCTGCTTAGCGTGTGCAGATCACGAGTTTCGGCAGCACCTGCACTGGGGGTTCGGGCACTGTTCGGATCCGGAGGAGGGTAACTGACTGCCTGGCTGCCTGTGGGGCTCGGGAGGTCGTCGCTGCAGGTCAGGTGGCGTAGCGGTACTCGTTGATGACGCCGCCGAGGACGCGGGTCCGCAGGAGTCGGCGGCCTTCGGACTCGTGCACGGCGATGGACTGCTGGTCGGCGCCGGGCGGCAGTTGGTTGAGGGTCTGGTGGGGGCTGGTGTTCGTGTGAGGAACTCCGTCCAGGTCGGGCCGGTACGGCGCGGGGCCGGGTCGATGCCGGCCGTGTGGAGGATCTCCCAGGCCGTGGAGGCTGCGATCGGATACCCAAGTCGGGCCAGTTCGCCCTGGATCCGCCTGTGCCCCCATCGCGGGTTCTCCCGGGCAAACTGCAGGATCAGCTTCCTGAGGGCGGCACTGGTCGGTGGCCGTCCGGTGCGGGCGCGTCGGGCGCTGCAGTCCCACTTCGCGGCGATGAACCTGTGGGGCGGCCAGTCAGAACCGGTCTGCGGGCTCGTAGCGGACCGGGCCGGCGATCTGACGCCGTAGCACCGCATTCTCATGCTGGAGCACGAGCAACTCGGCTTCCTTGGAAGTGTCGCGGCCCAGCAGCACCCCAAGAACGGACAGCAGCTTGCGGGCCACCGTGTACAGCATCAAGAGGATCACGGCGGACATGGTCCCAGCCGAGAACGCTCCACCATCCCGACCTGCGACGATGACTTTACGAGCCCCGCAGACGACCACCGGCCAGCTCCACGACCTGTTGCGGCCCCACGCGGCACGGCAGACCGTCTCCACGCCGTTGAACGAGCTGCGCCACAAGCACCTGGTGGACTACACGGTGCTGCCGCACTCCAACCGGCGCCCACCTGGCGTTCGTCGCCGATGCCCGCAGGCGCGGGGACGAGCACGGCCACCTGGATGGGACGCCCGAGGTCTCTCGCCCGCTCAGCTTGATCTTTAAGGCTGCTGCTCGGCCCCGTCGTGTCTAGGTGTATCCGTTTTGCGCCGTTTCTTTCCGACTGGGTGGCGGGGTGCCCCTCTCTGTCAGCCTCGGGTGAGACGTCCCGTTCTGCGGGGTTAGCCTGAGAGGGCACGACAGGAGAACCGCCCCTTATGCCCAGCACTGAGCCCGTCGGGTCCGACCCGGCACCGAGGCCGAAGCGCCGTACCTTCACCTCGGAGTACAAACTGCGGATCGTCGCCGAGTACGACGCCGCGCCCAGGAACGAGAAGGGCGCGGTCCTGCGCCGGGAACGCCTCTACCACTCGCATGTCAAGGAGTGGCGGGCCGCCCGGGATGCCGGGGCCCTGGAAAACCTGGTCGACCGCCGGACCAGCCCCGCCCGCACGAAGAAGTCCGCCGCGGAGGTGGAGAACGAGAAGCTGCGACAGCAGGTGGAGCGGCTGCAGAAGGACCTGGCCCGGAACAAGGCCGCACTCGAGGTGATGGGAAAAGCCTCCGCGCTCTTGGAAATGATCTCCGAGAGCGCGGACTGAAACACGCCACCGACCCCGTGGTGGACACCGCGTTCACCGGCGTTCAGGGCCAGCTGGGCATCACGGCCGCGTGCCGGCTGACAGGCCGCTCCCGGGCCACCCACTACCGCAGGCTCAAGCCCCCGACCGACCGCACGCCCCGCTCCCACGTCCAGGCCCAGCCCTCGGCGCTGACGGATCAAGAGCGTTCGGCAGTACTGGAGTTGATGAACAGCGCCGAGTACGTGGAGCTGCCGCCCGCGCAGATCTGGGCCCGTGAGCTGGACGCGGGCCGCTATCACTGCTCGGTCTCCACGATGTACCGGATCCTGCGTGACAAGGGCCAGTCCGGCGAGCGTCGCCGTCAGGCCACCCACCCGGCCAAGACCGTGCCCGAACTGGTCGCCACCGCCCCATCCCAGGTCTTCACCTGGGACATCACCAAGCTCGCCGGACCGGCCAAGGGCACCTGGTACCACGCCTACGTCGTCATCGACATCTTCAGCCGCTACATCGTCGGCCACACCGTCGAACGCGCCGAATCAGCAGAGCGTGCCGAGGAGTTGATCCGGGACACCATCGAGCGCAACGGCATCGTGCCCGAGACCGCCCACGCCGACCGGGGCACCTCAATGACCTCCAAGAAGGTCTCTCAGCTGCTGATCGACCTCGGCGTCACCCGCAGCCATTCCCGGCCGAAAGTCTCCAATGACAACCCCTACAGCGAGGCCCATTTCAAGACCACCAAGTACATGTCCGACTACCCCGAGCGGTTCGATTCCCTGGCCCACGCCCGTGATTGGTTCGACGCGTTCATCGCGTACTACAACCACGAGCACCGGCACTCGGGCATTGGATGGCACACGCCCGCCAGCGTCCACTTCGGCACCGCCGAGGAGGTCCGCGACCAGAGAGCCGTCACGCTCGCCGAAGCGTTCGCCCGCCACCCCGAACGCTTCGGTCGCCGCCCCACACCGCCCGAGATACCCCAGCAAGCGTGGATCAACGACCCCGCCAAGCGCAGGGAAACCACACCACAGATCTCATAGCCACACAAATGTCTCACTGGACTTGAAATTCACCGGGTTGGCATCGCCCTCGCTCATCTATGCCAGGATTCGAGGGTGGATATGACCGACGTCACGCGTGCGATCGCGGCTGCGACTTCGGTCGCCGCATCGCTCGACCTGCCAGCCAACGATGCAATCGCTCTCCACAACTCGAACAAGCTGGCACTGCGGCTGACGCCATGCGACGTCTTTGCCCGGGTCGCCCCTGTGGGACAAGAGGTTGCACAGTTCGAAGTCGATCTCGCTCAGCGGCTCACCGAGATCGGATGCCCGGTGTGTCCCTTGGAGCCTCGGGCGAACCCGCGTGTGTACACGCACGATGGCTTCGCAGTGACGCTGTGGACCTACTACGAGCCCGTGACACCTCACACCTCACCAGTCGACTATGCCAAGGCGCTGGAGCAGCTGCACGCCGGCATGCGCAAGGTCGATGTGCCGAGCCCGAGGTTCACGGACCGGATCACGGAGGCGGAAGAAGTTGTCGCCGACCCGGATCGCTCGCCGGAGCTCACCGACGCGGACCGCGTGTTCCTCAGCGGCAGGCTAGCAAGCCTGCGACGAGCGATCGACGACCGCGGCGCCGTGGAGCATCTGCTCCACGGCGAGCCGCATCCAGGCAATGTGCTCAGCACGAAGAACGGCCCGTTGTTCATCGACCTTGAGACGTGCTGCCGTGGACCCGTCGAGTTCGATCTCGCCCATGTTCCCGAGGCGGTCTGCGAGCACTACCCAAGCGTTGACCAAGGGCTGCTGGACGAGTGTCGGCAGCTCGTTATCGCGATGGTCGCCGCGTGGCGTTGGGAGCTTGGCGACCAGTTTCCGAATGGGAGGCGATTCGGAGAGGAATTCCTGCGCTTGCTGCGCGAGGGCCCTCCTTGGCCGACACTCGACACAGTGACCAGGCGACTGGATGGTCTGTAGAAATCGCCGAAGGTCACGTGAAAGCGGCAAGGAACCAAGCGACGAGACTGTCGCCGTTGCAACCCCATGCGCGCCGGCCTCGCTGCCGCGCTGAACCATGGCGCCGGTGCCAACAAACGTGGCAATTCATTACAGATGCCAAGAATCTTGGCCAGACGGTGCCAACTAGCGTGGCCAGGCTGTTGGGAGCCCCAGGTCACACAGCCCGATTAGTGCCAACTATCGTGGCCCGGCACAGCAGACTCTCCTGTCGTCCGCCTGGACGGCAGGCATTGCTGCGTTCGTCAGCGCTGTAGCCGTCGACGGGTGTCGGTGATGAACGCCGCCCACCGGCTGTCCTTGCGGAAGTTGAAGTCGGAGACGGTCCGGTCAAGGTTCATCAACGTGCTAAGGAAGCCGCCGAGGCCCGGCAGCAGCTTGTTGCCGGCCACGCCGACGGCCATGCTCCCGAGGGTGCGGAGCATGGCTGGCCTATGCACCATCTGGAACGATTCCGCCTGATAGTCGGCGATGAGCAGTTCCACTTGTGCGGCGAGTGTCTCCGCCGTGCCTCCTTGAGAGGGCTGGCCAGCGAGGAAGGCCTGCAATTCCTTCACCCGTTTGTCCTTGCGCAGGTCATCGATGTACTCGTGGTAGGCACCGCGAGGCCCCAACGCGTCCGTGGTGCGCAGGTGGAGGACCTGCTCAATCCCCGCGATCTTGTAAGTGTCGAAGTACTTGCTGGTGTCCTTCACGGGGACGAGCTGGCCGTTTTCCACTGCCTGGATGATCTGCCCGTCTTCCGCGATGACGAGCTGGCCGTTGATTTGAGTGACGACGCGCTGGGGGGCGAGCTGCATGATCGACCCGCTGTTGACGATGCACTCCATGGGGCCAAGCTGCAGGGCGTCGGCGACCAGCCAGTCGGCCATTTGGTCGAAGTCGACACGCACACGGTCGTAGAAGGTGGAACCGCTGCGGAAGCTGTTGGGCTGCAGGACGCACTGGTGGCCAGCTGTCTCCATGGCGGTGGCAATGTGCTGCTGCAGATACTGCGCCTGGTGTTCCTGCCGCTGCTGCCGCAGCCGCCAGTCGGGCCCGTACTCACAGGCCCAGTTCATGAAGGCGGGGTCAATTTGATTACCGGGGTCCTTCATGTCGAGGTCAGGATCCTTGGCCCGGGCGGTCACCGAGGAGAATCCGAGAGACTGCTCGATGACGGGGTCTTCATAGATGTCGGGGGGAATGGGCGGAAAGCTCTGCCGGGCCTGCTCGTAGGCTTCCGCGGCGATGCTCAGCAGGGCCGAGTCGTCCTCTACGAAGTGAACGAAGTTCAGCTCTTGCATGTCTGCAGGGCAGTCCTGCCTTCTGAGGAACCACAGTTCGTCGTAGCAGAGCATCAGCCCCACCGCGTTCTCCAGGACCGCGTTGGGCTCGTCCTTGCCTCGCACTTGATGTCGGTTCGCCAGGTCGTAGTAAGCCGGAGCGAACCGGCCTAGTACTCCAGCCGTAGATCGTGATCTTCATGTCTGGTGCGCGGCTTGTCGGCGGTAATGGCTGGCCTGGGCTCGGGCTTGGTGGCGGCGTCGCCAGGCGGACCAGCCGAGCCGGTGGGCTGCGTCGTGCATGGGCTGGACGACGAGCGTGGTGAACAGTCGCTGGATTTCGTTGCAGGTGAGCGGGATCAGCCTGTCCGGGGCGGGATGGTGGGCGTGTTCGTCGGCGCGGACGACGGCGAGGAAGGCGTGGGCGAGCATGGCCAGGGTGACCCAGCGCGACCAGGAGGTGAAGCGGCGGACCTGGTGCTCGTCCAGTCCGGCCAGGCCCTTTCCGGACTGGAAGGTCTCCTCCACCCGCCATCTTGACCCGGCGACGCGGACCAGCGTGGCCAGGGGCGCCGGGGTGGGCGAGAAGCAGCGGTAGTAGGCCAGTTCACCGGTGGTGCGGTTGCGGCGGATCAGCAGCTGGTGGCTGCCAGGGCGGGGTTCGGCCAGGTCGATGACGGCCCAGTCGTAGAAGCGCTGCCCCTTGTCGCCTGCCCCCGCCGACAGCTTCTGCCAGACCCGGTTGGGCACCTTCGCGGCCAGCACGTCCGCGCGGAACTTTCCAGCACCGGTAGTGACTTCGGCCGAGCAGGCGACGGCGAGCACGTAACCGACACCGCGCTCTTCCAGCGGGGAGCGCAGCTTCGGGTTGCCGCCGTAGACCTAATGGGCAATGAAGAGAGGCCCGCTCCCCGCATAACCGGCCCGCCAGACTTGGACCGAGAGAGCGGAGTCACGCTTCGACGCAGGGAAGGCAGAGGACGGTACTGGGGGAACCGCACCGTAGACCAGGGGCTCGACCCCTGAGATGAGACTCGGTCCCCCGTATCGCCGTCTGCCCCCGCCCTCTCGGCCGCGGTGCCGGACGCCGACGTCGGCGCGACGCCTACCGAACACCTGGGCTCAAGCCTCGAAGAAGACCGGCGGGTGCCGACGCTGGCGGCCGGCACCGTGACCGAGCACATGATCGGACCGTTGATGCTTGTGGTCCGAGCCGCCCGCAGGGAGCACCTCTTCCGTGTTCGGGAGCCGCCGAGCTCTCGCCAAGACCGAGGACCCTGCGGGTCGCTGGGGTCACGAACGGCTAATCGGATGACGGGCCATCGAGCCCTGCCATTAGGGAGACGCGTGCCCCGCACGGCTGTGACCAGCCACGACAGGCAATTCGACCGAGAGGACGTGAACCGCTTTGAAGGTGTCCTGCGGCATCGACTGGGCCAGCGACCACCACGACGCCGCCATAGTCGACAACACCGGATCGTTACTGGCCAAGGCCCGGATCGACGACACCGCCGAGGGACTCGCCGAGCTCCTGCAGCTCCTCGCCGAGCACGGCGACACCGCCGAGGCCCCCGTCCCGGTGGCCATCGAGACCTCCCGCGGTCTGCTGGTCGCCTGCCTGCGCGCGGCCGGCCGCCCCGTCTACGCGATCAACCCGATGGCCGCCGCCCGCTACCGCGACCGCCACGCGGTCTCCCGCAAGAAGTCCGACCACCTCGACGCCATGGTGCTGGCGAACATCCTGCGCACGGATGCCGCCGCCCACCGCCAGCTGCCCGCCGACACCGAACTCGCCCAGGCCGTCGCGGTCCTCGCCCGCGCCCAGCAGAACGCCGTGTGGGACCGCACCCAGGCCGCCAACAAGCTCACCTCGCACTTGCGCGAGTACTTCCCCGGCTTCCTCGCCGCGGTCGGCGTCCGCCGCGAGGGGGTGTGCCACCCAATCGCCCGCACCCTGCTGGCCGCCGCCCCCACCCCCGAACAGGCCGCCCGCCTCACCCGCGCCCAGCTGCGGTCCCTGTTGAAGAAGGCCGGCCGAAAGAACACCCTCGACGCCGAGGCCGACCGGCTCCATGCCGCACTCCGCCTGCCCCAGATGCGCCACCTCCCCCTGGTCGAGCAGGCGATGGGACGCCAGACGCTCGCGCTGCTGCGGCAGATGGAGGCCGCCTGCACCAGCGCCGACGACCTCGCCGAGGCCGCGGTGGAGTCTTTTGAGAAGCACCCGGACGCCGAGATCATCACCAGCTTCCCAGGGCTCGGCACTCTCAGCGGCGCCCGGGTGCTCGCCGAGATCGGCGACGACCGATCCCGCTTCACCGACGCCAAGGGCCTGAAGGCCTACGCCGGGTCGGCCCCGATCACCAGGGCCTCGGGCAAGAGCGTGGCCGTCCTGGCCCGCCGGGTCAAGAACCAGCGGCTGGCCGGCGTCGGCTACATGTGGGCCTTCGCCGCTATGTCCCACTCCGACGGCGCCCGAGCCCACTACGACCGCCGCCGCAAGGCCGGAGACCGCCACACCGCCGCCCAGCGCAACCTCTTCAACCGCATGCTCGGCTGCCTCCACCACTGCCTCACCCGCCGCGTCTGCTACAGCGAGACAGTCGCCTTCCCTGCATGCTCAGACGCTCAACTCACGGAGGCCGCTTGACAGATCTTCCGCATCGGATGTCTCGTCCCCCGCGACCCAGCCCACGCGGTGCCCGGCGTCAAGGAACCGGCCGATCATGCGGGCGGCCAGCTCCGGCTTGGTGGCGAAGGCGGTGTCCTCGGCCAGGCCCGCGGCTCGGCAGCGGGCCGGGTCGCACGTCCACGAGCGCGGAATGTACAGCTCCCGGTCCACCGCCGCGTGCCCGTGGCGGCCTGCGTAGACGAGGTAGACGGCGACCTGCGCGTTTTCGATCCTCCCGGCGGTACCGGTGTATTGGCGCTGGACACCGACGGTGTGCGTGCCCTTCTTCACGTCCCCGGTCTCGTCGACCACCAGCACCGCGTCCTCGTCGCGCAGGTGCTCCAGCACGTACTCCCGCACATCATCGCGCACTACGTCGGCATCCCACCTGGCACGGCCAAGCAAGTGCTGCATGCCGTCCGGGGTGGCCTCCCCGACCCACTCGGCGATGCTCCAGCAGTTCTTACGTGGCAGGTCCGACAGCAGCCCCAGCACCAAGTCCCGTACCCGACGCCGTGGCTCCACTCGCGCGAACCGGCCCGCTATCCGGCCCATCAGAACTTCGAACGCCTCCTGCCAACGGGCAAGATCTACGCTGTGCCCCGCGGCCACCGCCTGATCATCTGTCTTCACACGCCGATGATCACCGGTGGCCGCACCAGTCTGCGGTCCACTCAGCTTCGAGCGTTCACGTTGGCGTGGAGGTCTTGCTCATCCTCTACGCCCGCGCCTTCGTGCGCCCGACCGCCAAAGAATCAACGGCATTCCCACGGCGAATGCCGCCTCGACTGCCGCCAGAATCAAGAATCCTTGGGCGGTGCCCGCGGACAAGGTGATCCCCAAGGCAACCACAGCACCGGCAGAGATCCCCAACGACGGCCGCCAGTCGTCGGTACGGATCACCGTCCAGCCCAGCGCGACCAGCGAAACAGCCGTGATGACGCAGACGGCAAAATGCCAGCCGTAGCCGTCCGGCACGCCACACACCCGACTTCGGCCGCTGAACCCCCAGTCGCACCCGCCCTCGACAAGCCCGGTCAGCCCCCAGCCGAACGCGATAGCCATGCACAGCCCATAGAGGGCTCCCCACCCTTTGCTGTTCATGCCCGGATCCTACGGGCGGCCTTCCCGGCGGACACGCCCCTGCACTTGGGCGCGGCCTCAGGACCCATGCCCGGACCACCAGCGGCGCACGGTGCTCCACGTCCAGATCCACGTCCCCGAGTGCCGGCCGCCGCATTACTGCCGCCACCAGCCGCCGCATCTGCGACTGAGCACGGGACCGCCAACTGAAGCGTCCAGTACACCAACGGGCAAGATCACATCTACGGCTGGAGTACTAGGCAGGAGAACCAGCGCGGCCTGGCTCAGTGCCGTGACGGGGCCACTGTGAGCGATCGATCAGCAGCCTGTCACCGCAGTCGTATGACGCAGTGAGCGCGATCGTCAAAGATCTCGACCAGCCAGTCGGAGACAGTAGCTCCGCGGCGTTGCCCGGTTGGGTCAGTGACCTGCAAGGGCGTTCTCTGGGTCCATGACCTGCGCCAGCAGCCCGTAGTACTGACTGGTGCGGCTCTCGAAGTCCGCCCGTGCGGACAGGCCGAGGTTCCGGTCGTCCGGTACGCGCAGCAGGTCGACGGATGTCTGGGCGAAGCGGGCGGGGAGTCCTTCCTGTTCGGCGATGGCCATGAGGGAGCGCAGCTCGGTGACGGCGGAGCGGGCGATCTCGCGCTGTTCCCGGCTGCCGCGCAGCATGCTCCGGTACCCGGATGCGGGTTCGGCCTCGGTGAGGGCCCGTTCGAGCTCGGTGGCGAGTTCCTCGCCGGCGCGTGCGGTCTGGTGGGCCTCGGCCCCGGCCTCCAGCAGGACTTGCAGCGCGACGAGCAGGGCGACGGTGTGCGGTCCGGGGGTGGTGGGATCGACGCGCACCGACAGGGTGGCCTCGATGTCGTCGGCGAGGCGGCGGGCGGCGGCATGGGCGTGTTCGGCCGAGCTGCGGTCCATGCCCATGTGCCCCAGACCCAGCACTCCGGCGTCGAGTACATCGCGCGCGGTGCGGGCGCCGGCCGCCTCCACATCCTGCATCGCCCGGCTGACCGATGCTTCCTTGAACAGTCGCGCGACGGGGACAGCGCTCAGCTTCGCGTCGATCTGCTCGCGGCGCAGCGCGTTCCACGTCACGCGCACGGCATGGCGAGCCTGTGCGTGGTCCCGGGCTACCTGGTCAGCGACCTCGTACAACTTCCGTGCCCTTGCCACGGTCTTGGGGCGTACGCCGGCCAGGCGTATCGAGGCGCGGATGTTTCCCCCGATGAGGCCGACGGCTATCAGGGCCAGTCCGATCAGCACGAGCGCGTCGGACAGGCCGTAGGACTCCTTGTCCTCGAGCGACGGCTCCAGGTCGCCCTTGTGCTGGCCTTCGGTGAACATGAAGCCGCTCTCCCAGCCGTACCCCGTGTCCTCGTCGTAGTTCGGTGGCTTGAGCAGCGCACCACGGTCCGGACCGCACTGGTAGGCGGTCTCACGCCAGCGACCCCCGTCGCTGTACGGGTCGTTCCAGCGAACCGTGCACCGGCCGTCAGGCTTCTCGCTGATCACGGTGAGGTCGATCTGCCGCGTATCGGGATACGACGCGTAGAGGTACGCCGACCAACCGAACAGCAAAACGCCGAGCGTCAGTACCCAGCGAAAGAACGGCCGGTGCCGCATAGTGTCTCCCCCTCTTACCCCGGCCACTGCGTGGCCAGCCCCGAGTTCATAATCTGCCCGCCCGGCACCTTTACTCAAGCCTTCAACGGCCTCTCTTGCGCGACGACCGCTACGCCTCGCCCCAGTCATCGCGGACCGCGCAGAACCCGAGAATCGACCAAATCAGCGCCATCGTGCCGCTCTGCGAGCCACCTCCGGGTCGACGGCGGGTCCGGGCTCGGAGCGACACATTGAGCGTGTACTTGGCCGGACGGGCCATCTACGGCGCTCAGTCACACCACTTGTGACCGAGCGCGATACCTGGCCCTTGAGCGCGACAGGTGGCCCACTGCGCTTTTCAGTTGGCACCGATGGGCTTGCCGGGTTCACCAACCCTCTGGTTTGCGCGAATGCAGACCCGCGTAGCTCGGCGAGATGAGGACAGCGAGGCCCCGGATCCAGTCGCCAGCCGCGAGATCGACGGGGCGCCCCGTACTCCAAGCTGATCGCAGGCCCGTCCCCCCTTCCCTCTGGGCGCTGCGGCCCGGCCGCTGCCCGGCCCGGTAGGGCCGTTGTCACAGACGGCGGTTACGTTGCAGCTCAGCACGTAAGCGAGCGGGAGCGGGGAGCGGCAATGGTGGTCGAGGTGGAGTACGCGCAGGCGTGGGACCTGGAGGCCCGCTTGCCCTGGCGGCCGATATCAGTGGGGGAGGCTCGTGAGCGGGATGCCGCCGGCCTTCCGTACGTGGTGGTGTACCGGGCGGCGGGCCGGGAGGCTCCACTGGAGGTCCGGCTCGTTTCCTGGCGGGACCACTATGTCGGGCTGTGGGTCTACGACTCTCAGGGCCGCCGTACCTACGACCTGGACATGCGGCTGCTGGACGACCCGGCGCGGCTGCTGCGCCGGTACACCGTCGGCTGGAGCTACACCGGCCCGGAGATGGCGGAATTCGACGAGGCGTGTCCGCGCGTCACCGTGGAGCTCTTCCCGGACGGGAGGGGCCGGCGGACGGAAGAGCCCCAGGGCAAGGGCGGGGGCTCGTACGTCACCGTGCCCAGGGTCCGCGACGACGAGCGCTGGACGGACCGGCCTGTCTGCGGGGAGTGGCCGCTGCTCTCGGCCCAGGTCCATGGGCTCACGGAACCGCCGGTCTTCGTGATCACCGAGGCGGCCAACGACAGTAGCGGCCTCGCGCCCGCCACCTGCTGGCGTCCGCCCCGCCCCGCGCAGCCCGGGCCGATCACTGAGCTGTTCCGGCCCGGCGTGCGTGTGACCGACGGGTACCACCCCGAGATGACGGTCGTGGAGCCGCGTCGGATCGGAGCTCTGCGCGTGCCTAGCGGGCTGCTGGCCGTCTCCGGCCCGGACAGCGACGACGGCAAGGGGCCGCACATCACGGTCCCCGTCCCGCCAGGGGAGTACGTACTGGACGAGGCGCAGGCCCGCCACACCTACCATTGCGAGTGGGAGGGGAGCCAGGTCACGCGTACGGACACCATGGCCGTCCGCGTGCTCGTCAGCGACATCCCCGCCGCGACCTGGGAGATGGCCCTCCGGCCCGACGACGACCCCCGCTTGCTCCGGGAGAACGGGATCTTCGGCTTCGACACCGACGGTGCCACGGGCTGCTTCGCTGACGCCGGGGCCTGGGAGCCGCTCCTCGCGCTCTTCGAGAAAGGGCTGATCCAGGGAGACCCGGACCTGGACCCGAACGTGTACGAGGACATCAACGACTCCATGTACCTGCTGCGCACCCGGGACCAGGCTTCCGGCGGCGAGCTGGCGGCCTTCGCGACGACAGGGGACGGCACCTATCCCGTCTGGGTCGGCCGTTCCGAGGCCGGCGAGGTGGTCGGGGTCGTGGTGCTGGTGGAGGGGATGCCCGAGCTGCTCCCGGAGAGCGGAGCTACCGCCGTTGCCTGACGTGACCTACGCGTGGCCCCGGGACCCAGCGTCACGTACCGCCAGGCGGGACCTGTCCCCGACGAGGTGCCGGCGGACGAGCGAAACTTCCCCTCCTTCGGAAGCGAGTCCTGCTCACCGCAGCTCAGGGCAGCCGCCGCCACCAGGCCTGACCCGGCCTTGATAGAACGGCCTCATGAGTTCGAACGGCGACCAGATCGCGCAGGCCGAGTGCCGCTTCGGAGTCCGATTTCCCGAGGACTACCGACACTTCCTGGCCAAGGAAGGGAGCATGGCCCGGTTCGTTCCTCCTGCGGACGACTTCCTGATGATCAATGCCCCAGCGGAGCTCATCGAAGTCAATGAGGCTGGCGACTTCCAGGAACGCTTCCCCGGGAGCGTCGTCATCGGCGGGGACGGAAGCCGAGAAATGCTCACCTACGACTTTCGGCAGGACCCCCCGTCTCTGGTCCTGCTCGACGTCTCCGCTCAGGACTGGTCGTCCGCCATCCAACAGGCAACTTCGTTCTCTGCCCTGCTCGAGCAGTTCCCCGAAACCGGATGGAATTGGGACGACTCTGAGCCCTCGCCCTCCTGACAGGCGTCGTCACGAAATTTGTGCCTGATCCCGACTTGGATCTGGTGCAAATTCCGTGAGCTGATGACTGTCCGTCAAGCTGGTGGCGTGTGATGTGATGGCGGAACTTCACATGTCCTCTACGGATCCGTGGTGGGGCGCGCTGGCCTCCCCACGCCTGATTCTCACGGGGGCTTGCGCATCGAGGGCGCTCCCGCGGGACACTCGCCGGATACCGGATGGGGAGGTGTCTGACTGCTGTTGCGTCGGCCCGCACGCTTGGGCTGACCCAGGACGACTCCGGCCGCGACCATGACCAGTCCGCACAGTTGCTGAACGGTCACCACCTCTCCGGCGACCGCTGTGCCGAGCAGCACGCCTGTAACGGGGTTGAGCAGTCCGATCAGTCCGACTGTCCCCGCAGGCAGGTGCCGCAGCCCGGTGAACCAGGCGGCGAAGGCCAGCGCGGTGGCGACCAGGGCGACGTAGCCGAACGCGAGGAGCGTTGATGGGGAGAGCGCGGGCGGAGGGCCCTCCACGGCCGCGGCGACGGGGAACAGGAACACACCCCCGGCGGTGAGTTGCCAGGCGGTCGAGGCAAGCACATCGGTACCGTCGCTCCACCGTTTGGCCAGGATGTGGCCGAAGGACGACACCAGCATGGCGGCGGCCGAGGCGAGGACTCCCGGCACGCTCACCCCTTCCACCCCCGTGAGCAGCATGAGACAGACCCCGCCGAATCCGATCGAGGCGCCGGCCAGATGGGCGGTCCGGGGCCGTTCGGACACCAGGGGCCAGGCGATGAGCATCATCGTCAGTGGGGACATCGCCATGACGGTTGAGGCGACGCTCGTCGGAAGCAGTTGGGAGGCGGCGTAGACGAGGACGAAGAACACGCTCATGTTGAGCAGCCCGAGCACCGCGGACCGCCCCCACCACGCGCCGTGCGGCCGCTGCCTGCACAGGGCCAGCAGGACTAGGCCGGCGGGCAGCGCCCGCAGGGCGGCCCCGTACAGCGGGTGGTCGGCCGGCAGGAACTCGTGTGTGACGAAGTAGTTGGTCCCCCAGGCCACCGGTGCGACTGCGGTCAGTGCCGCCCAACGCATATTGGCTTCCATGGAAGACAATATAGCTTCCTGGGAAGCTACTATGGAGTCCATGGAGCACCGTCAACCGCTGGACCGAGTGGCCCGCATCCAGGCCGACTGGCGCCTCGAACGGCCCGACGTCGACGTCAGCCCGCAGGGCGTGATCGGCCGACTGCACCGTCTGGCCGACCTGCTCACCGAGGAGCTCTGCCTCGTCTACGGCCGCTACGGTCTCAGCGAGGGAGAGTTCGACGTCCTGTGCGCACTGCGCCGCGCCGGTGAGCCCTACGAGCGGGCACCCGGCGAGCTCGCAGCGCACACCATGGTCACCACCGGCGCAATGACGAAGAGAATCGACCGCTTGGAGCGAGCCGGACTCGTCACCCGCCGCCGTTCAGACGACGACCAACGCGGCCGGATCGTCGCCCTCACCAGACCTGGACGCGAACTCATCGACCGGGCGTTCACCGACCACATGCACAACGAACGCCACCTGCTGGATCTGCTGACACCAGCTGAAGCCAAGACACTTGAAATGCTGCTCACCACCTGGCTCTCCCGCATGGAACATCCGCGTCCTGCCAACAGCGAGTGACTCACCATCCCTCCGGGCTGCGACCAGCGCCCTGGAGGCTCACGCGGAAGTCCTCAGGAGCAGAGCGGACCCGCTCCGTCCACCGGGTGCAGACGGGACAGACGGCCCCGGTGGGGTCCACCGGGCCTCGACGCGGACCGCCTCGCTATCCCATGTGGACGGCCGCGACCGCGCCGCCAGGGACCGATAGGTAGTGGCGGCCTTTGCGGGTCCTCGCCGTCCAGCACTCGCCCCGCCCGCTGACCCGGCACCGGGCGATGTGGCATCGGCCACGGACAAACCCGCCCAGTCGATAGCCAGTCCAGGGCAAATGGGACACCACCCGGGCGTGACGAGTAGACCGCGGACAAGCGGTGCTTCCTCACGGTGGCTCCGGCCCGTACGCCTCGCGCTTGCGGGCCGGACCTGTCACCGATCCGGCCCTGCCTGGCCGGAGAAACCGAGGACGCGATGACCACGGCCCCCACCCCGGCGACCCCACCGACCACGGCGGACAACGCTGCCACAGCCGGCCCGCAGCAAGCCCCACGATGAGCCCCGCTCCCAGCCACATAGCCTCCAGCCGCCGTCTGGCGGTTGTCGCTGATCAGACCCCCTCTTCGCCCACCCCGGCCGTTTGCAACTCCGCTTCTCCGAGCATTGAACTGCCTGGAGAAGCGTCCCGGCCCCGCACGAGCGCCAAGGCCGGAGCCGGACTCACGCACCCTGCCCCGTCCGCCCATCCACGAGACCTCTAACATCATGTGGCGTTTCGTCGTCGGACGCCGATGCCTACCTGGCCGTGTCCGACGCCCAACGCCCACGACGTCCGCCGCACAGCGATGGAGTCGGGTATCGAGCAGCCGAGGAGAGGAACGTTCATGCGCGCTCGGAGCATCGGCGCGGCCGCCGCAACAGCATTGGCGCTGGTGGCTGCCCGCGACCTCGTCCAGAAGAAGCACGCACTGCTCCGGAACTTCCCGGTGATCGGGCACGCCCGGTACCTGTTGGAGGCGATCGGGCCGGAGCTGCGGCAGTACGTCGTGACGTCCAACGAGGAAGAGCGCCCGTTCAGCCGTGACCAGCGCACCTGGATCTATGCGTCGGCGAAGGAGGAGAACAACTACTTCGGGTTCGGAACCGACGTAGACGTTGAGCACGTGCAAGGGCACGCGTACGTGAAGCAGCGGACGTTCGCCGGCACGCTGCCCGATCTGCACGACCCGCAGGGCCCGCTGCCTTCGGCCAAGATGCTGGGCGGCCCGCGCGGGCGCGCCAAGGCGTTCCGGCCGGCGAGCGTCGTGAACATCTCGGCGATGAGCTTCGGATCGCTGTCCGGCGCGGCCATCACGGCGCTCAACAAGGGCGCGGCGCTGGCCGGCGCGATGCAGAACACGGGTGAGGGCGGCCTCTCGCCGTACCACCGCAACGGCGGTGACCTCGTCCTCCAGATCGGGACGTCGTACTTCGGTTGCCGCAACGAGGACGGCACCTTCAACCTCGACAAGCTCAAGGACGTGGTCGCAGGCGCCCCGGTCAAGGCGATAGAGATCAAGCTGTCCCAGGGCGCCAAGCCGGGGCTCGGTGGGCTGCTGCCGGGCGCGAAGGTCACCCCCGAGATTGCCAAGATCCGCGGCATTCCGGCCGGCAAGGACTGCGCCTCCCCCTCTCGGCACACCGCGTTCCACGACGTCGACTCGATGCTCGACTTCGTGGAGCTGCTCGCTACCGAGACCGGTCTGCCGGTCGGGATCAAGAGCGCTGTGGGGGAGATGAGCTTCTGGCAGGAGCTGGCCACGCTGATGGCGCGTGGTGATCGCGGGGTCGACTTCGTGACGATCGACGGCGGCGAGGGCGGCACCGGGGCGGCTCCCCTGATCTTCACCGACTCGGTGTCGCTGCCGTTCCGGATGGGCTTCTCCCGCGTCTACAGCACGTTCGCCGAGCGGGGTCTGACCGACGACCTCACTTTCATCGGCTCCGGCAAGCTCGGCCTGCCCGAGAACGCCGCCGTCGCCTTCGCCCTGGGTGTCGACATGATCAACGTCGCCCGCGAGGCAATGCTGTCCATCGGCTGCATCCAGGCGCAGAAATGCCACACCGACAAGTGCCCCACCGGCATCGCCACCCAGGACCCGTGGCTGGTGCGCGGCGTCGACGCGCCCTCGAAGGCCACCCGGGCCGCTGTCTACCTGCGCACCCTGCGTAAGGAGCTGCTGAAGGTCTCGGCGGCCGTCGGCGTCGCCCACCCGGCACTCATCACCACCACCGACATCGAGATCATGAACGGCGACTACGACGCCCGCACCCTGGCGAGCGTCTACGGCTACAAGGACGGCTGGGGCGAACTCGGCCCGCACCTCGCCCAGGAGATCACCGCACTGCTCACCGCCAAACCGACCCCTCTCCAGAAGCCTGTCGGCTGACGAGTTGCCAGTGCCTGATCTGCGAGGTCGGGCGGTGCGGGGCGGTCGGCCGGGCCGACTACGACCCACGGCCTGTTGACCCGGGCAGGTGGGACTGGCACGGCGACTTCCCGGCCCCTCCGGGGCGCGGGTCCTGGGAGCACGCCCGACCAGCACCACCTGCTGCACGACGAGATGGCGGCCGCCCAAACGCCGACTCCACGCTGAGCCCCGCCGCATTCCCGGGGACAGTCCCGCCAAGGCGGCAAGCCGGTCGACGCTGCCGAAGGCTCCCCATGTCGCCGCCCGTGGCAGCGATGAAGGTGGCACCGGGCATGGCGCCCATGCCGGGCGGACGGCGGATCACGGTCACCTGTGGGTTTCGTGAAAACGGGGCCTCGATGAGCGCGTCGAGCTACGCGATCTCGTCTTCGAGGGGCATCAGCCCTTGGCGAGGTGGGCCACCCTGCGGTGGCGTCCAGGCTCACCCGCGCCTTCGAGTTGCCATTTGGCCATCACAGCACCGCCTGGCCGCATTAACCAGGGGTTTCTTTCAAGCACGAACCATCCGGCACATGAAGGTCCCATTTACCGTCGCCGCAGTGCTCACCTCAGCGCTCGCATTCACCTCCCTGGCCGCCACCGCTCCCGCGGCCTCCGCGGACTCCGCCCCCGCCTCGACATCCGCCGCGCAGCACATCCCGTTCACGGACGCCACGGTCACGGCCGACGACGACGGCTCGTACAGGATCGTCTGGAAGGCACCCGGTGCGCACGAGGTCGCCATCCACGCGAACGGCCGCGTGGTCGCCCGCGGCGGGGCAGAGGGCGAGGCCACGGTGCGCGGGCTGCCCGCGGCCGACCGGCAGTGGTTCAACCTGGTGCCGGACCGCGGTGCGCCGCTACGCCTCGCCGACCGGCTGATCAAGCTGGAGGGGACCGTCAACTTCCGGGACGCGGGCGGCTACCGCACCCGCGACGGCCAGTGGGTCAAGATGGGCGAGATCTACCGGTCCGACGCTCTGGACAAACTCACCGACGCCGACCTCGCGAAGCTGCACCGCCTGGGCATCGGTACCGACTACGACCTCCGCATGAAGTCCGAGCGCGCCTCCGCGCCTGACCGCGTGCCCGCCGGAGCCACCTACGTCGTTGCCGATGTGCTCGCCGGCTCGGCCACCTTCACCACCATGCCGACTTCCGAGGATGCGGCGGTGCGGATGATGGTGGACAGCGAGAAGTTCATGGTGAGCGGCGACAGCGCGCGGGCTGCGTACGGCCAGGTCTTCGCCGGGATCGCGAACGACGACGCGCGCGCCGTGGTCTTCCACTGCACGGCGGGCAAGGACCGCACCGGCTGGTCGAGCGCCGCCCTGCTGACGGCGCTCGGCGTGCCGCGCGGAACGGTGATGGCGGACTACCTGGCCAGCAACGACTATCGCGCCGCGGCCAATCAGGCCGCTCTCGACCACCTGACCTCGGAGCAGGCCAAGATCTACAAGCCGCTCCTCGACGTCCGCCCCGAATATCTCAACTCCGGCTTCGACGAGGTCCAGGAGAAGTACGGCTCCTTCAACTCCTACCTGAAACAGGGACTGGGTATCGACGCGGGCGACCTGCGCGAGCTGAAGCAGGACCTGCTGGTCGGCTGACGCCCGCTGTTTCAGGCTCTGACACACGCAATTTGAGAAAGGCCGAACCACCCATGCAACGACGTAACTTCGCCGCCGCTCTGACAGCCGCCATCGCCGCACCCGCGCTGGTCGGCGCCACCCCCAGCCAGGCCCAGGAGCGCACCGCCGCCTCCGGCGATGACACCGCGCTGCTGCACAGCATGCTCGCATCCCTGTCCAAGGAGCTCGACGACAAGGACACGGCCCGCGCCGTCGTCCCGCACCTCTACGACGTCGGCTTCGACTGGCACCCTGAGACGACTCCCTTGGCGGACATCGACTTCATCGTGGCGTACGGCTTCGGGAACCGGGCGCCGGCCGGGGGCGGCGACCCGACGAAGGTGCTCTACGAGCCGGGCCCGGTCAATGAGGAGCTGGCCGACACCGTGGCGAGGATCCGGGCGGTGCGCAACATCCCGGTGTACGCGCAGTGGGAGATCGCGCGGTTCCTGGAGGCCAAGTACCACATGACACATGTGACGTCGATCGAGCCGGTGATCGCGGCGGACGGCACGATCACTTATCTGAGCACCGACGGAGTCGCCGCCCAGGTCCTGGCAGCCCGCAAGCAGCTGCCCGGCGGCATCGGCACCGCAGGTGTGGTCGGCTTCCGCGATCACATCAAGCGCTGCGTACAGACCACGCGGGACCGGGGCATGAAGGCGTACGCTCCGCGCGGCTTCGACATGCCGCACACGTACGACGCCGAGTCCGGTCAGGCCTGGACGCGGCGGCGGGATCTCTACCTGGTCCACGACATGTTCGCCCAGTGGGGGGTGCTGCGGCAGAAGCTGATCGCTCAGGCCTACCCCAACGGCTGACGCCGGGGTCGCCCCTGGCCGCATCCGGGACGATCAGGGGCGGACGTCTTCCCGCTCGGGATCGTTTTCGGCGTCCTGCCCGGTTTGTTCTTCGAGGCCGCCCCCTTTGACCTGGTCTTCTCCTCCTCGGCGGCGGCCTTCTCCAGCGCGGCGACGACGTCCCGGTCCAGATGCATCCCGGCGGCGTCGTGGTGAGCCCGCGCGGTGGTGGAGTCGACGCTGACCAGGGACAGGTCCACCTCGCCCCGCTTCGCGGCCTCCGCGATCAGCCCCTCCAGCAGGGCCTCGAAGACGCCGGCGTCACGCCACTGCCGGAAGGGGTTGTGGACGGTCGACCAGGCACCGGCTCCTGGACTGGTCGCGGTTGATCCGACCGCCGCGCATTGCGAGTATCCATCACTCCTCATGACACATCTGGCGGGCCAGATGGTCCTCGACGATGAGGGATTGGAGACGCGCGTCCCTCTGTTGGCCCGTCAACTCGCGGCGATGCACGCGTTGCGACCCGCCGAGCGGCCCCGGGAGTATGTGGCGTTGACGACCGCCGACACCGTCGTGACTTCGAAGGGCGCCGACGCGGCGGCATGGGCCGTGTCGACGGTCACGGAATTCCCCACTTGGAGTGGGTTGAGCGTCACGTAATTTCCCACCCCTGCGTTCGCGATTCCCCATGGGGACGGCGATCGAGGGTAGTGCTGCTGACGAGTGTGGGCTCGGGGGAGGGTTCCTAGCGCCCAGGTCCGTCCACGTTCCACTCCTGCGGCAGGATCCCGTTGCAGAAGACACAGACGAAGTCGGCCTCACGCACGATGTTGATCTGTTGGCAGGATGGGCACCGCCGGAAGATCACCTCGTGCGTGAAGCCGGACGGCCGGGCGACGCCGACGCGATCCAGCGCCTCAGCAACGGCCGGCCACGAGCTGATGTCCGGGCAGTAGCCGGTCGACTGATTGCTGATCTCATCGACAGCCCACCGACCGGGCTCTGCGCGGAAGCTGATCTCGCCAGCGCTCAGGACTTCATCTCCGCCGGCACATACCACGTGCTCACTACGGCGGGAGGCGAGCCGCAGGACCCCGGCGGCATCGACAACGAAGGTGAAGGGCTCTGCGAACTCCTCCGCGGGCCGGCTCGATGCCCACTCGTCGAAGTCCGCCGGCGAGCGCATGCTCTGGCCCTCGCCGCCCGTTCGGATGAGGGTCCTCAGGTCGTCAGGCCCCACGTAGCGATAGCTCCACCCCCGCACACCCATAAGGGCAAACCTAGCCCCATCCGCCGCGAGGACCTGGGGAATTACGAATTACGGGCTTTGTCGCTGATCTTGTGACGACTGCATCCGCGGGCTTCGGGAGCTGACCGCCGCCCGAGGGTGGCTGCATCCGCCACCTTGATCACCGAACCCACACGCCCAGCCTCGCCTTTCACCGCCAGGCGGGATTGCGGCTCGGTAGCCATGGCCCGAACAGAGACTCGTACTCCTCGCCGGTCTTGACGGTGAGCACGAAATCAGGCGCGGTAGCGGAAACCGCAGCATGCAGGCGAGCCAGCAAGACCGGGACGGACCCGAGCTTCAGGTCCAGCGCCGCCGCCAGGCGCACTCGATCAGCGCCGATTTCCGGTTCATCCCGGAGCTCGTCGCGGCCAAGGTGAGCTGCGGTCGCCCGCATAACCTCCAGATCAGCCGATCCGGAGAATTCAGTGCCGTGCCCGGGCTGTGGGGCGCCGTCCGGGCGTGTGCAGGGCTACCACCTGCGGACGGTGGCGGATGTGTCGGTGGACGGGCGGTGGGTGGTGATTCGCGTGCGGGTCCGGCTGTGCCGCGGGGGTCTGGCGGCCCGCTCGGGTGCGGGCCGTGCGGCCGATCTCCTCGACGAGGGGCAGCGGCCGATGCGGGACCCGTTCGCGCAGGGCCACCTCGGTGCGGGTGCCGACCACGCCCGGGAGCCGGATCACCTGCTGGATCACATCTTCCAGATGGGCGTTGTCCCGTGCGGCTACGCGGGTCAGCAGATCCCCGCCGCCGGTGATCGAGAAGGCCTCGATGATCTCCGGCACGGCCGCGAGCGCTTCGCTGACCTCGTCGAGATGTCCCTGCGTCACCTCGATGTGGACGAAGGCGAGCACCGGGTGACTCAGTGCGGCGGGGAGAGGGAGGGCCCGTTCCGGTGATCACGCCATCCCGTTCCATCCGGTCGAGCCGGGCCTGGAGCGTGCCACGAGCGACACCGAGGATCCGCGCGTACTCGCGCACGCCGGTGCCGGGCTGCTCCAGCAGCAGCCGCAGGATGCGGGTGTCGAGCTCGTCGACGGCAATGGTCCGGTGGCCTCCTCCGGGACAGGGGGTGATCACTGGGGACTGTGCGGGTCACGCGGCCCGGCTCTCACTCGGACTCTTGCGTTTTCGTGACGACCGTCGAATAATCGACGCATTCTCTGGCGTGATGGTGTCGTCCTCTGTCGGCTACCGCGTCCGGCACGCCATGCGCCGCCCCCTCCCGAAAGGCCCCCCCCGATGGCTGTTCCCGACACCGCTGTGTCCTCACCGAGTGCCCTGGCGCGAAAGGCTCGCGCCTTGGACGAGGCGGACCCGCTGCGGTCCTTTCGTGACCGCTTCATCGCTCCCGAGGGCTCCGACCTGGTCGCCTACCTGGACGGAAACTCGCTCGGCCGCCCCGCCCGCGCCACCGCCGAGCGGATGCAGCGCTTCATCATCGAGCAGTGGGCCGGGCGCCTGATCCGTGGCTGGACGGATGGCTGGCTCGACTGGCCGCAGACCGTCGGCGACCGTCTGGCCGCCGCAGCGCTGGGTGTCGCGCCCGGCCAGACGGTCGTCGCGGATTCGACGACCGTCATGCTCTACAAGTTGGCGCGGGCAGCGCTGATGGCCCGCCCTGGCCGCCGCGAGATCGTCCTGGACACCGACAACTTCCCGACCGACCGCTATGTCCTCGAAGGCATAGCCGCGGAGCTCGGCCTCGTCCTGCGGTGGATCAAGACGGATCCGAAGGGCGGAATCACCGAGGAGCAGGCCTCGGAGGCGGTCGGAGCGGACACCGCCCTCGTGGTCTTCAGCCATGTGGCCTACCGGTCCGGGTATCTGGCCGACGCCGCCGCGATCACCCGGACCGCACACGCCGCGGGCGCCCTGGCCCTGTGGGACCTCAGCCACTCCGTGGGCTCCGTCCCGCTCCAGCTGGACGCGTGGGGCGTCGATTTCGCCGTCGGCTGCACATACAAGTACCTGGGCGGCGGTCCGGGCGCACCCGCGTTCGGGTATGTCAGCCGCCGGCACCACGGAAGCACGCAGCAGCCCGTGTGGGGCTGGATGGGGCGCAAGGACGCGTTCGAGATGGGTCCGGGGTTCGAACCGGCGGAGGGGATCCGATCGGTGCTCAGCGGCACCCCGCCCATCCTCGCCATGCTGCCGCTGCTGACCGGTCTGGAGATGCTGGAGGAGGCCGGCATCGAGGCCATCCGCGCCAAGTCCGTGCGACTGACCGAGTATGCCCTGGAGCTCGCTGACGCCTGGCTCGTCGGCCAGGGCGTCACGGTGTCCTCGCCCCGGGATGCGGACCTGCGGGGCGGCCACATCACCCTGAGCCGGCCCGACTTCCGTGAACTGACCGGGCAGTTGTGGAAGCAGGGGGTGGTGCCCGACTTCCGGGCGCCCGACGGTATCCGGATCGGGCTGGCGCCACTGAGCACGTCCTTCGCCGAGGTGCATCGGGGCATGGCCGTCCTGGCGGAACTGGCCGGAGCCACGGGCATCGGAGACGCCGAATGACCGCCCCGGCCGATGTGTCCGCCGAGGGCGAGCGCGAACTGTCACGGTCGCTGACCCACCGGCACATCACGATGATCGGACTCGGCTCGGCCCTGGGCACCGGCCTGTTCCTGGGATCCGGCTCCGCCATCGCCACGGCGGGCCCGGCCGTGATCCTCTCGTACGCCGCCGGAGCGGCCCTCGTCGGGATCATCGGCCTGGTCCTCGGGGAGATGACGATCGCCCACCCCGTCCGGGGCGCCTTCGGTTCCATCGCCCAACGCTATCTCGGGCCGTGGGCGGGCTTCCTGACCCGCTGGCTGTACTGGGAGGGGGCCGTCGTCGCGGTCGGTGGTGAAGTCGTGGCCGCCGCCGTCTACATACGCTTCTGGTGGCCGGGCGTGCCGCTGCTCGCGGCGGTGCTCGCCGTCGCGGCCGTCGTCCTGGGTGTGAACCTCATCAGCGTGAGGTCGTTCGGTGTCGCGGAGTTCTGGTTCTCCACGATCAAGGTCACCGCACTCATCGTGTTCATCGCGTCGGGTGCCCTGCTGGTCTTCTTCGGCATGCCGCACACCCCGGCCGTGGGTCTCGGGAACCTGACGCGGGACGGGGGCTTCTTCCCCGCGGGCGGCAGCGCTGTGTGGGTCGCCATGGCCGTGGTCATGTTCGCCTTCGCGGGATTCGAGACCACGTTCATCTCGGCGGCGGAGACCTCGGACCCCGGCCGGTCCATCCGGACGGCCATGCGCTCGCTGGTCTGGCGGCTCGGACTCTTCTACGTGGTGGCGATCTCCCTGGTGGTCACGCTGCTGCCGTGGCGCGAGTCCGCCGGGGGCGACGGCAGTGTCCAGGCCAGTCCCTTCGTCCGGGTGTTCGCCGACATGGGGATACCCGCGGCCGCCTCGCTCACCAACGCGGTGGTCCTGATCGCGGCGATCTCAGCCGCCAATGCCAATCTCTACGGCGCCAGTCGCCTGCTGCACTCCCTGGGGCACGACCGGCTTGCCCCAGCCGCGCTGGGCCGGCTCAACCGGCGGGGTGTCCCGGTCTTCGCCCTCATCGGATCGGCCTGCGGGATCGCCGTGGCCGCCGGGCTGGCCGCCTACGGCGTCAGCAACGTCCTGAACGTGCTCGTGTCGATCGCGATCTTCGCGATCCTCCTCGTCTGGCTGCTGATCCTCGCCTCGTATCTCGCCTTCACGCGCGGACGCGGGCGCGCGTCGGCGGACGGGCGCGGAGGCCGGGTGCCCGGCGGCCGTCGCACCGCCTGGGCCGGCATCGCCGGGGTGCTGGCGGTCATGGCAACGGCGGCTGTCGTCCCGGCGATGCGTCAGGCTGCGGTCATCGGCCTGGGCTTCACGCTGGTGCTCTTGGCCGTCTACGCCGTGGTGATCCGGCGGCGCACCGCACCGGCAGTCGTCGAGGAAGAACCTGTCACCGTGTGACCTTCGCGGTCCCGCCGACTGTCCGGGACGGGGCGGTCAGCGGGACCGCACCCGTTCCACATGGCGGCGGGCCGGTCCGGCCAGCCGGGCGTGCAACTCGTCGAATACTTCCGACGCTTCGGTGCCGCTCCACTTGGCGGGCAGCAGTTCCCGGGCCACGCCGGGATCGAGGTAGACCAGCCGGCGCCAGTCGGTGAGCACCCTGATGTGGGCCGTGAAGGCCTCGGCGTCCGTCGCCGGGCCGCCCTGGGCCAGGAGTTCGGCCACCGGGCGGTGGACGGCGAGGAACTGGAGGTAGAGGTCCTGCAGCCGCTCGGTGTCCCACCAGCGGCGCACCTTCGCGGGCAGGTCCGGGGTCACGGCGAGGTAGTCGGCCCGGAAGAGGTCCGCGTAGGACCGCAGTTCCAGCCGAGCGAGCACGTCCTCCGCCTCGTCGTGGACATGGCCGGGTGCGATCCACACGCCGGGGGAGGCGGCGCCGAAGCCGAGGCGGGTGAGCTGGGTGCGCAGGGTGTGCCGCTTGGCCCGCTCGGACTCCGGCACCGAGAACACCACCAGCACCCAGCCCTCGTCCAAGGTGGCCCGCCGGGCCGAGAAGATGCGCTGATCGCCGTCACGCAGCATGCGCCGCGCCTGGTCGGAGAGCCGGTATCCGGCGGCTCCGGCCATCGCTTCGGACTCGAGCATCCCCGCGCGCTTGAGACGTGACACGGAGGAGCGCACGGCGGACTCGTCGACACCGAGGTCGGCCAGCAGGTGGACCAGGGAGGCCACCGACATCCAGCCGTCCGTGGCGCGTGAGTACAGTCCGTAGATCGTTACGATCAACTGCCGGGGTGGAATCTGCCCCGCCGGTCCCCAGTCCCCATCGGACTCATGTCCGCTCGTTGTCGCCATGACGTCATCCTAGGACACCGTCACACTGCTGGGACTTCCGTCACGAGAGCGGCATGGGCGGGCGGCGCACCCGTGGTGAGCCGTCCGCCCATGGAGCGATCAGGACTGGGCCGCACCGTCGCCCGGCGCCGATGTCCGGGACGTCCAGGGGCCGGTGAGAGGAGCGTCGCCGGACGGTTCCTCGGTGCGTACGAGAGGCTGCTGGGGCGTGGTGTCGTGGTGCAGCCGGAAGACGTCGAAGCGGTTGTAGTGGCCGACGATGTCGTGCATCTGCTTGGGTTGGATGCAGCGGGCCAGGTCGATCTCGGCGTACACGATGCCTTCCTCGTCCACGAGCGGTTCGGTGACCGGACGGCCGTCGGGGCCGAAGACGCCGGACAGGGCGCTGCGGGGGCGTCGCATTGCCTTGGCGATCTCCGGGTCGTCGCCGGCCGCGACCTCGACCGTCTCCTCGGTGATCGTCGAGCAGGCCACGATCGAGAAGAGCTTGCCCTCGAAGGAGTGGGCCGCGGTGCGGATGGCGATGGCCTCGGACATGTCGTAGTCGGCGGGTGCGACCGGCAGCGAGATGTAGTTGGAGACATGGATGAGTTCGCCCTGGGCGAGGAGCGAGAAGCGGGCGAGGGTGTTGGTGTTCTCGCCGCAGGCCAGCACGCCGAGTGGGCCGAGGGGCGTGTGGTGCACCCGCACCGAACTCCCGTCGGAGCCCTGAACCGGGTTCATGGTCCAGTTTCAGTGGGGGCTCACAACTGCTGAGCAAGCACATCGTTTTGGCGAACATGGACACGATTGGGTGAACGGTGTGACGAGCTGCGGGTACGCCCGGCGGGGTGTGCGTAACGTATTCGGTGCGATCTGGGACGCCGGGTGTGACGTCAGCAGTCGGGGCCCCCGTGTCACCAGCGAGATGGTTCGGGGCCTCCCCGTCGCCTCTGGCCACACCCATATGGCCAGGTCGTAGGAATTCCGCCCGCCCGGGACGGACCGCATACGGGATATGCGTCGCCGACCGGGACGCGAAAGCGGAGGACCAGTGCGCCCAAGACCGTTCGGGGCGTACCGGTGAGCCAGGACTCGCTCCTGCTCACTGCCCAGGAACGGTAGCCGGGGACGAAGACCTCGGGGAAGGCGATGAGCCGGGCGCCGTGGCCGGCGGCCTCGTGGATGAGGGCGACGGCCTTGTCGACGGTCGCGGCGGCATCGAGGTAGATGGGGGCCGTCTGGACGGCCGCCGCGGTGAAGCGGGGGAAGTCCTCCAGGTGTCGCATGCTCAGGCGATCCTTTCCTGACGAGCCGGGCGCCAGCGGTGGTGGATGTCGGGCATGGCGGCCGGGCGCAGGGTCAGCGCCGGACGTTGCCTGCTGCCGTCCGGGAGCGGGGTGCTGCCCGCGCGCAGGACCCGGGGCCAGTAGGCGGCCGGGCCCCGGTGGCCGAGTGCGGCGGCCGCGTGCAGCGTCCACGCCGGGTCGTGGAGCTGGGCGCGGCCGAGCGCCACCAGGTCCGAACGGCCCGCGAGAATAGTGGAGTTGGCGTCGTCGTACGTGGAGTAGCCGCCGACCGCGATCACCGGCACCCCGGCCTGGGCGCGGAGGCGGGCCGCGAACGGCGTCTGGTACGTACGCCCGTACGCGGGACGCTCCCAGGGCACGACCTCGCCGCTGGAGACGTCGATCGCGTCCGCGCCCCGGGCATGCAGGGCGGCCGCGATGGTGACCGAGTCTTCGATCGTCGTGCCGCCCTCGGCCCAGTCGACGGCGGAGATCCGCACGATCAACGGCTTGTGGGCCGGCCATGCGGAGCGCACCCGGTTCAGGACCCCCAGCGGGAAGCGGAGCCTTCCCGTCAGGTCGCCTCCGTAGGCATCCGTGCGGCGGTTGGTGAGCGGGGACAGGAAGGAGGAGAGCAGGAAGCCGTGGCCCGCCTGGAGTTCCAGCACGTCGAAGCCCGAAGCGTCGGCGCGCCGGGCCGCGTCCGCGAACTCCTCTGCGATCAAGTCGAGTTCGTCCTCTTCCAGCGCGTGCGGCGCGGGGTGGTCGCCCCAGGCCAGCGCCGAGGGCGCGACGGTGCGCCAGCCGCCCTCGGACAGGGAAGCACCCAGTGAGCCGCGCGTGGGGACGCTCGTCGCGCCCTTGCGCCCGCTGTGGCTGAGCTGGACACCGACGGCGGCGCCGCTGTGCGCGTGCACCAGGTCGGTGATCCGCCGCCAGCCGGGTATCTGTGCGTCGTCCCACAGCCCCGGGCAGCGCGGGGTCACTCGGCCCGCGGGGCTGATCGCCGTCATTCCGGCGAACACCAGGCCTGCCCCGCCGAAGGCCGCGCCGCCCAGGTGCACCAGCTCGGCGTCGCCGACCACGCCCTCACCGGTCGCCGTGTAGGTGGCGACGGGCGCGGCCACGACGCGATTAGGCAGCTCCAGCGAGCCCAGCCGATACGGCTGGAACAGCGGGGGCGCCGCCCGCTCCCCGCCGAACCAGCGCTCCACCCCTGCGGCGTACTGCGGATCGCGGGCCCGCAGATTGTCGTGGGAGACCCGGCGGCTGCGGGTGAGTAGAATGAACGTGAACTGCTCCGGCTCCTGGCCGACCGCGTGCCGGATCGTCTCGAACCACTCCAGGCTGGCCTGTGCCGCGCGCTGCGTGGACTCGACGACGGGCCTGCGCCCGCGCTCGTACCGGTCGAGGGCCGCCGCCAGGTCGCCGGGCTCGTCCTCCAGGCTCGCGGCGAGCGCGAGCGCGTCCTCCATGGCCAGCTTGGTGCCGGAGCCGATGGAGAAGTGCGCGGTGTGCGCGGAGTCGCCGAGCAGCACGATGTTGCCGTGCCGCCAGGTGCGATTGCGCACCGTCGTGAACTGCAGCCACTTGGAGTTGTTGGTCAGCAGCCGGTAACCGTCGAGGTGGTCTGCCAGCAGTTCGGCGCAGCCCGCGACGCTCGCGTGGTCGCTCTCGCCGGGGCCGTACCGACGTGCTGCCGACCGGTCGAAGCCGGCCTTGCGCCAGGTGTCCTCCGGCATCTCGACGATGAAGGTGGACCGGTCGGTGCCGAATGGGTAGGCGTGCACCTGGAGCGGGCCGTGCTCGGTCTCGGCGACGATGAAGGTGAACGCCTCCAGCGCCCGGTCGGTGGCGAGCCACATGTAGCGGCAACCGCGCACGTCCAGCGAGGGCTGGAACACGTCGGCGTGCTTGGCACGGATCGCGGAGTTGACCCCGTCGGCGGCGATCACCAGGTCGTATGCGCGCGACAGCTCGTCGGCGGGCGGGGCCTGGGTACGAAAGCGCAGGTCGACGCCGAGTTCGGTGCAGCGCCGTTGCAGGATCTGCAGCAGCCGCTTGCGGGCGATGGCGGCGAAGCCGTGCCCCCCGGAGGTCTGCACGCTGCCCCGGTAGTGGATGTCGATGTCGCTCCAGCGCGCGAATTCGGCCTCCACCCCGGCGAAGACGGCCGGGTCGGCGCCCGCGATGCCGTCGAGTGTCTCGTCGGAGAAGACGACGCCGAAGCCGAAGGTGTCATCCGGGGCGTTGCGCTCCCAGACGGTGATCTCGCGGGTCGGGTCGAGCTGCTGGGCGAGGGCGGCGAAGTACAGACCGGCAGGGCCCCCGCCGGTGATCGCGATGCGCGTCATGCGATCGCCCCCGAGGCAGTCGCGGGTGCGCCCTGCCGCGTGTCCCGTTCGCCCTCCAGCGCGTCCCGCACGTCCTGCGGCCAGGGTGTGGCCGCGGGCGAGTCGGGCTCGGCATGGGCGACGACCAGCGTGCCGTCGGCGGCGACGCCCTCACGGCCGCGCACCTCGAAGGCATAGGTGAGGGAGGTGCGCCCGAGTCCGACCATGCGCAGCCGGGTGGTCACGGTCTCCCCGAACCACAGCCGGGCGCGGTAGTTGACCTCGTGGCGCACCCGCGGGGTGCGCCCGAACAGCCGGTCCAGGCCGTGACGGCGCAGCAGCTCGGCCTCCGCGGCCTCCACCCAGCGCAGCACCGCGGAGTGGTGCTGATGGCCCGAGGCGTCGGTGTCGTACCACTCGACCCTGCGCTCCACGGCCGTCTCGGAAGCCGTACGGGGTGTGGATCCTGGATCCGGTGTGTCCATCGCTCTTCCTCCAGCCTCTTGACACCCCGGAAGCTATAGCGTGATCCTGACGACCGTCAATATAACGGGATGACGGCGAGGCGAGGAGGCCGAGCGGACATGACGTACAGCGACGACGTGCCGGGCCGGGCGCGAGTCAGCGACACTGCGGACCTGAGCGCGTACTACGAGCGGCTCGCCGAGCACGAAGCCGGAGCGCTGTGGACCGTCGCCAACGAGATCGAGCCGTGGTACCCGCAGCCCAAGTCGGTCCCCGTGCACTGGTCGTACGAGCGCCTGCGCCCGCTGGTGCTGGAGTCGCTCGACCTGGTCAAGGCCGATGACGCAGGTCGCCGAGTCGTGATGCTGGTCAATCCCGGCCGCAAGGACGTCTCCGCCGCCGTCGGCATGCTCTACACCGGACTGCAGATCATGGGACCCGGCGAGTCCATGACAGCGCACCGCCACCAGGCCGCGGCGCTGCGCTTCGTCGTCGAGGGGCAGGGCGCCTGGACGATCGTCGACGGACAGAAGCTCAAGGTCGGCCCGCGCGACTTCGCCATCACCCCGAACTGGGCCTGGCACGAGCACGGCAACGAAGGCGACGATGCCCCCGTCATCTGGCAGGACGGCCTGGACATCCCACTGGTCAACGCGCACGACGCGGGCTTCTACGAGGTACACCCGGACCTGTACCAGGAGCAGGGGAAGATCGTGAACTCCTCGCTGCTCACCTACGGCGCCGGCGAGCTGCGCCCGTACGGCTTCGAGGACGGCTGGACCAAGCCCTACTCCCCGCTGTTCGCCTACCCCTGGGACCAGGCGTACCCGGCGCTGCTGAACGCCGCCAAGGCGAGCGACGGCTCCCCGTACGACGGGATCATCCTCGAATACAGCAACCCGCTCACCGGCGGTTCCGTGATGCCCACCATGGGCGCCCACCTCCAGCTGCTGCGCCCCTCGGAGGCCACCAAGGCGCACCGGCACACCGGCTCGGTCGTCTACAACGTCGCCAAGGGCCAGGGCCACTCGATCATCGCCGGGCAGCGCTTCGACTGGCAGGAGGGCGACATCTTCTGCGTCCCGTCCTGGGCCTGGCACGAACACGCCAACACCAGCAGCACCGACGACACCGTCCTCTTCTCCTTCAACGACTTCCCGGTCATGCGCTCCCTCGCCTTCTGGCGCGAGGAGGCGTACACCGCCAACGACGGCCACCAGCCGACCGCCTGAACCACCCCGGAACCCCGCACACCTCCAAGGAGTCCACATGCTGCTGGTCAGCTACACCCGTGACGGCGACGAGGCGCGCCGGCTGGGCGTACAGCGCGACGACACCGTCATCGACATCGCCACGCTCACCGCCGAGTACGGCGCCGTCGTCCCCGGGCTCGGGGCAGCTCCCGCGACCGTGCTGGACCTCGTCCACGCGGCTCCCGAAGCCGTCGCCGCCCTGACCGAGCTGCTGACCCGACCCGTGCCCGAAGCGGCGCGGCATCCGCTGGCCGAGGTCACGCTGAAGGCGCCCCTGCGTCCCGGCAAGATCGTCGGAGTCGGCCTCAACTACACCGAGCACGTCGCCGAGTCGGCCCGCACGCTCGACACCGACAAGGAACTGCCGCAGCGGCCCGTGCTGTTCAGCAAGCCCGCCACTGCCGTCACCGGGCCCGGCGAGCCCATCTGGCACGACGGCGACCTGACCACCCAGCTCGACTGGGAGTGTGAGCTCGCCGTCGTCATCGGCAGGACCGCGAAGAGGGTGCGGCCCGAGGACGCGCTCGACCATGTCTTCGGCTACAGCATCGTCAACGACATCAGCGCCCGCGACCAGCGCCGCTCCGAGCAGTGGTTCTACTCCAAGGGCCAGGACTCCTACGCCCCCTTCGGCCCGGCCGTCCGCACCGCCGACGACGTACCGGACCCGCACGCCCTCGACCTGTCCCTCCGCGTCAACGGCGAGGTGAAGCAGAAGGGCAACACCCGCCACATGCTCTTCCGTATCCCCGAGCTGATCGCCGACATCAGCGCCGGCATGACCCTCGAGCCGGGCGACGTCATCGCCACCGGCTCCCCGGCCGGAGTGGGCGCGAGCTTCACCCCGCAGCAGTTCCTCACCCCCGGCGATATGGTTGAGGCAACAGTCGAGTCGATCGGCACCCTGCGCAACCCGGTGGTGGACGCACGATGAGCGAACGCCCCAAGACCATCCGCATCGGCCAGATCGTGCCGAGCTCCAACGTCACCATGGAGACCGAGATCCCGGCCCTCTTCCGCGCCCGGGAGACCGTCGCCCCCGAGCGGTTCACCTTCCACTCCAGCAGAATGCGGATGAAGCAGGTGCGCAAGGAGGAACTGGCGGCCATGGACGCCGACTCCACCCGCTGCGCCGCCGAGCTGTCGGACGCCCGTGTCGACGTGCTCGGCTACGCCTGCCTCGTCGCGATCATGAGCATGGGGCACGGCTACCACCGCACGTCCGAGCGGAACCTGACCGCGGTGACCCGGGAGAACGGCGCTCCCGTGCCGGTCGTCACCAGCGCGGGCGCACTGGTCGGTGCGCTGCACACGATGGGCGCCCGCTCGATCACCCTCGTCGCCCCCTATCTGCGGCCGCTCACCGAGACCGTCGTCGACTACATCCGCAACGAGGGCATCGAGGTCGGCGACTGGACGGCACTGGAGATCCCCGACAACCTCCAGGTCGCCGCGCACGACCCGCGCGACCTGGTGCCCATCGTCCGCCCGGCGCGGGCCGGCTGCTGTCCGGCGCCTACGCCGACGCCCCCTTTCCAGCTGTCTGATTCACCACCCCACGCCGCATGTACGACACGGGCCCTCGCTGCTCCGACCGTACGACACCGGGCCGTCGCCCACCCGCACGGCGGCGGCTCGTCCCTCAACCCGCGCTCCGGACACCGCCAGTCAGAAGGGGGCGCTGCCCATGCAGCTCTCGCCGTCCGCGCACCACGACACGTACTGCCGTGACCACCTGCCGCCCGCCGACCAGTGGCCGGAATTCCACTTCGACCTGCCCGAACTGCGCTACCCCGAGCGCCTGAACTGCGCCGAGGTCCTCCTCGCCGAAACCATCCGCCGCTTCGGCCCCGACCGCCCCTGCCTGCGCACGCCCACCGAGAGCTGGACGTACGGCGATCTGCGGCGCCACACGGACCGGATCGCCCAGGTGCTCACCGAGGACCTCGGTCTGGTGCCGGGCAACCGCGTCCTGCTGCGTGGCCCCAACACCCCCTGGGTGGTGGCATGCTGGCTCACGGTCGTCAAGGCGGGCGGGGTGGTCGTGACCACCGTTCCGCTGCTGCGCGCCGGCGAACTCACACCGCTCATCGAGCTGACCCGCCCCAGCCTCGCCCTGTGCGATCACCGTTACGCGGACGACCTGCGCACGGCGGCGGGCGACGGTCTGCCCGTCCTGTGCTTCGGCGCCGACGGCGATCCGGACGACCTCACCACCCGCGCCGCCACCAAGAGCGGCGGGTTCACCGCCGTCGACACCGCCGCCGACGACGTCGTCCTGCTCGGCCCCACCTCCGGCACCACGGGCCGGCCCAAGGCCACCATGCACTTCCACCGCGACGTCCTCGCCAGCGCCGACACCTTCTCGCTGCACGTCCTGCGGCCCACACCGGACGACGTGTTCACGGGCACCCCGCCGCTCGGCTTCACCTTCGGGCTCGGCGGACTGGTGGTCTTCCCGCTGCGTGCCGGTGCCTCGACGCTGCTGCTGGAGCGGGCCACACCCGGCGAACTCGCCGACGCGGTCGCCGAGCACGGTGCCACCGTCCTGTTCACCGCCCCCACCGCGTACAAGGCGATCCTCGCCGCGGGCCGCGAGGACGCCCTGAAGGGCATACGACGTTGTGTGTCGGCCGGAGAGCACCTTCCGGTCACGGTGTGGGAGGAGTTCGAGCGGGCCACCGGCGTCCGCATCATCGACGGCATCGGCGGCACCGAGATGCTGCACATCTTCATCTCTGCCGCTGACGAGGGCATCCGGCCCGGCGCCACCGGCCGCGTGGTCCCGGGCTTCCGCGCCGCGATCATGGACCTCGACGGCAACCCGCTCCCGAACGGCGTACCGGGCCGACTCGCCGTCCAGGGACCCACCGGCTGCCGCTACCTCGCCGACGACGACCGGCAGCGGGTCTTCGTCCAGCACGGCTGGAACATCACAGGCGACACCTACCTACGCGACGCCGACGGCTACTTCTGGTTCCAGGCCCGCAACGACGACATGATCATCTCCTCCGGGTACAACATCGCGGCGCCCGAGGTCGAGCAGGCGCTGCTCGCCCACCCCGATGTGGCCGAGACCGCGGTCGTCGGAGTCCCGCACGCCGAGCGGGGCGCGATCGTCAAGGCGTTCGTCGTCCTGCGCGAAGGGGTGCCGAGCGACGACGCGAAGGCGACCGAACTCCAGACCTTCGTCAAGGACACGATCGCGCCTTACAAATACCCGCGAGCCGTCACCTTCCTGCCCGAGCTCCCGAAGACCCTCAACGGCAAGATCCAGCGGTACCGGCTGCGCAGCGGTCGGCAGGCCCCCTGACATCGAGTCCGCGATGTCCGTGCGGGGATTGTGTGCCGTTCAGAAATGCGTCGCTGCAGGTCGTAGGGGGTCTGGTGGCGCTCAGGGTCGCGTGGGACGATGCCGCGGGTGATTGTCTCGCTGGTCTATCGGGTGATGAGGAAGCTGTTGTCGGTCCCGGTGTTGCTGCTGTGTCGGCGGGTGGCCAAGGGCGCCGGACTTCTTGTCCTGCGGCACGAGAGCGCGGTGCTGTGCAGGCAACGTGCGGGTCCGGTGGGCTACGGGCCGGCGGACCGGCTGTGGTTCGCGGCGTTGTCCTCGCTGATACCCCGGCGTCGTTGGGCGCAGGTGTCCCCGGTGGCTTTGGGCACCGTGCCGGCGTGGCATCGAAGGCTCGTGGCGCGCCGGTGGGACTGCAGCAAGCGCCGGAGCAGGCCCGGTCGGCAACCGACCACGAAGGCGATCAAAGAGCTGGTGCTGCGGCTGGCCGCAGAGAATCCGCGTGGGGGGGGTGTCGCAGGATCCGAGGCGAGCTCGAGCGGCTCGGGCATCGGGTCGGAGCCTCCACGGTCTGGGAGATCTTGACTGGTGCCGGAGCAGGCCCTGCTCCCCGTAGAGGTGGGCCGACGTGGCGAGAGTTCCTGACGGCGCAGGCCGACGACGTCATCGCCTGCGACTTCCTGCACATCGACCTGGTCGGTCTTCGCCGGGTCTACGCGCTGGTCTTCCTCGAGCACGGCACGGCCCGCCTGCACATCGCTGGTGTGATCGCGCATCCGACCGCGCAGTGGACGGTCCAGCAAGTCCGCAGCCTCGCCGTCGGCCTGGGCCTGCGCGTGGAGTCGCTGCGCTTCTTGGTCCGCGACCGGGACCGCGAGTACACCGAGTCCTTCGACGCGGTCTTCGCGTCCGAGGGCATCGAGACCCTGAGGACGGCGCCGCGGGCCCCACGGATGAACGCGCACTGCGAAAGGGGCATCGGGACACTCCGGCGCGAGGCCCTCGATCACCTGCTGATCCTGAACGAAGCCCAGGCTCGACGTGTGCTCGACGTCTACGCCTTCCACTGCAACGGCCATCGCCCCCACCAGGCCGGGGGACAACTTCCTCCCCTTGCCGAGGAGCACCCGGCGCCCTCGACCGACTTGACCGCGCACCGACTCCTCCGCACCCGAGTACTGGGCGGCGTCATCATTGAGTACAGATACGCGGCTTGACCAGCAGCGATGAGTTTCCGAACGGCACAGGGTAGGAGCAGCGCATGTCGATCACTGTCGAGGATCTCCTCGAGTTGCCGCACCTGCGCCTGCATCTTTATTGCGGAAGCGAAGGTAAGGACCGGGCGGTTTCGTGGACGCACGTGTCCGATCTGCCGGATCCGTGGCGGTGGCTGACCGGCGGCGACCTGCTGCTGACCAACGGGATGTCGTTTCCGTCGGAGCCGGGCCAGCAGGCCGCACTGATCGAGAAGTTGGACGACGCGGGTGCCAGCGGGCTGGCGATCGGTGAGAAAATGTACTGCCCGCCTCTCACCGATGAGTTCGTCGCGGCGAGTGAGCGCCTGCGTTTCAGCGTGCTGATGGTCGACTACCCGATGCCGTTCGTGGCGATATCCCAGGCGGTTGCCGCCGCGAACCTGCTCGAGCAGTCGGATCGCCTGGTTCGTACGGAGCGCATCTACCGCACCGTCCAGCGGATGGTCGCAAGCGATGACGGCGCGTCGGTGCTGTGCGGGCCTCTCGCGCAGGTGTTGGGGTGCGACGTGCACGTCTGTCACCGCGAGTCGGGCGACCCCTGGTATCCCCAGGACCAGCGCCTCGATCCGGTTCTCGCGGCGGCTCTCGACAAGATCGCCAGTGGAACAGCCGATCTGCGCGCGGGCGCGTTGGTCCTACCGCTCGATGACGGGCGGGAGATGCGTCTCGTGGACATCCCGACCCAGCGTGCGGCGGTGCTGGTGCTCGTGTCCCAGAGGCGCAGCGTCATTGATGCGATCCTCATGCAGCATGCCGTGACCGTCGTCGCCCTGGAGCTTTCCCAGTCGTTGGTGGCGATCGAGCATCGCCGCCGTCTCGGTGCCGAGTTGCTCGCGCAGTTGATGGAAGGCCGCATCGATCCGCGAGTTGGTCGTCGGCAGCTGACGAGCTTCGGTATGGACGTCGCGGAGGCCCGCCTCCTTGCGATCAGTTCCACCGAGGTTGGCAAACTACGCGACTCTCACATCGCTTTGTGGCGCAACGCCGTTCCTCATGCCGCTGCACACCACTCGGGGGTGCTGTACCTCATAGCCGTCGACGTCGGGGACGTCAGCGAAGTAATGCGGGCCGAGCTCGGGCCGCAGGCTCTGATCGGGGCCAGTGGAGTCATCCGAAGCGTCGAGCGGATGCCGGAGGCTCTGCGCGAGGCGAACTGGGCGTTGCGTGCTGCTGACGGGATGCCGGGGCGCACGTTCAGCTACGGGGATGCCACTCCGTTCATCGGTGTCGGGAGTATCGATGACGCGGCCGCCCTGGTGACGCGAGCTCTCGGGCCGCTGATCGAGTACGAACGGGTTCACGACACTCCGCTGCTGGCGACACTCGATGCCTATCTTGCGAATCAGCGGTCGTGGCAGAAGACGGCCGATGTGCTGCGGGTACACCGCCAGACGGTGCTGTACCGAATCCGCAAGGTCGAAGAGATCACCGGACTGAGCATCAACGAGAGCCGCCACATCGCCGAGCTGTGGCTCGCGATGCAGGCGCGGGCGCTGCTGCTGCCCGGCGACGGCGCGGCCGCTGGACCCGGCTCAGACTGACAACTCCATCGTCAGCGGCGGCTTCGGGCCCCGGTCGACCGCCTTGTGCACGTGCACAAAGCGTGCGGCAACGAATGTGGCAGCTTCGATGGCGCGCGCTCGGGCACGGCGGGGGCAGTCTTGGGCCACCCCACGGCGCGGACGTCTGATCCGAGCCGGTCGGATTCCGAAGTGGCGGATGTCATCGCCGGTCAGGAGTGTGTCGAGTGATCGTGCAAGCAGCGGCCGACGACGTGGATGTGCTCATCGTCGGCGCGGGAGCATCCGGTGGTGTCGCCGCGCTCGAGCTGGCCGGTCGGGGATTCCGGGTCGTCTGCCTCGAGCAGGGTGAGTGGGCGCTGCCGGACGATTTCACCGGCGGCAAACCGTCGTGGGAGCTGTCCCGGCTCAAGCAATGGCACCCCAACCCGAACGTACGCGGCCGCGAGACGGACTACCCCGTCAACACAGCGGAGAGCCCGCTCGATGCACTCATGTTCAACGGTGTCGGAGGCAGCACGATCATGTTCTCCGGGCACTGGGTGAGAGCGTTGCCCTCGGACTTCCGAGTGCGCACCCTCGACGGCGTCGCCGATGACTGGCCGTTCACCTATGAAGACCTTCGGCCGTTCTACGACGAGGTGACGCGCCACATCGGCGCCTCGGGACTCGAAGGGGACCCGGCATACCCCGATGCGCACGCCTTTCCCCTGCCGCCGATGCCGATCGGAAAGTACGGCCTCGCCGCGGCCAGGGGGATGGACAAGCTCGGCTGGCACTGGTGGCCGGCGCCGAATGCGATCGCGTCCCGCAAGTTCCGCAACCGGCCCGCCTGCCTGAGGTACGGCGCCTGCGAGTCGGGTTGCCCGACCGGTGCCAAGGCGAGCACCGACTTCACCCATTGGCGAGATGCGATCGCCGCGGGCGCGGTGCTGGTCACCGGAGCTCGGGTACGGCAGCTCACGGTGAACAGGCAGGGTTTGGTGACGGGCGCCGAGTACATCGACCGTGAGGGGGTGGTGCGGCATCAAGCCGCCGGCGTCACCGTCCTCGCCGCCAACGGCGTCGGTACTCCGCGCCTGCTTCTCAACTCGGCGTCCTCGCGATTCCCCGGCGGACTCGCGAATTCGTCCGGCCTGGTGGGTAAGCGGCTCATGGTCCACCCGTACGCGTCGGTCTACGGCGCCTACGAGGACGACCTCGAGACTCACCTCGGGCCGACCGGCCAGGCCCTGCAGTCACTCCAGTTCTACGAGACCGACACGAGCCGAGGTTTCGTCCGCGGCGCGAAGTGGAACCTGATGCCGACGGGCGGCCCGCTCACCCACACGCTGTGGGAACCGGGCCAGGACTGGCGCGAAGGCTTCGGCTCGGCCTTCCACGCGCGGCTACGGAGCACCTTCGGACGCTACACCGAGTGGGGGATCACCACCGAAGACCTGCCCGAAGAGCACAACGAGGTGGCCCTCGACCCCGAGCTGACCGACTCGGACGGCATCCCGGCCCCGAAGATCCGCTACCGGATCAGCGAGAACACCCAGCGGATGCTCGACTTCCACGTCGCCCGGGCGATCGAGGCGCACGAAGCGGCAGGCGCGATCTCGATCAACCCGATCCCCGTGGTTCGCGAGAGCGGGTGGCACCTGCTCGGCACCGCGCGGATGGGCGCCGATCCGGCATCGTCGGTCGTCGACGAGTACGGCCGGTCCCACGACATCCCGAACCTGTTCATCATCGACGGCAGCACCTTCGTCACATCGACCGGAGTCAATCCGACGGCCACGATCATGGCCGTCGCGCTGCGAGCGATGCGCCACCTCGTCGACGACCGGCACAACCAGATCACTGCCTCCTGATCGCTGCCTCCCGAGGAGTCCGCATGCTCGATTCCGACCAGGGCGACACCTTCGCGGTGATCGTCGACGTACTCATCCCCGCCTCGGACCCGATGCCCTCCGCGACCGGAGCCGGCGTGCCCGGCGCGCTCATCGACCAGGTGCTCGGATACCGACCAGACCTCGTCGAAGCGTTCGGCCTCGCACTCACCGCCTGTGCCGGCAAGGACCCGGAAGCGGCGCTCGACGAGCTCGCGACCGAGCACCCAGATCAGTTCGAGGCGCTCACTCTGCTCACCGCAGGCGCCTACTTCCAGAGCCCGTTGGTGAAGAAGGCACTCGCCTACGAGCCGGCCCCTCGGGCCGTCCAGGACGACGTCGACACCTACGTCGACATGCTGGAGGCCGTCGTCGAGCGCGGCTTCCAGAACCGCTGACCAAGACCTTCGCTGACGAGGACACCGACCATGACACAACCGCGAGAACTCGCGCACTTCATCGACGGCGACCCGTGGGAGGGAACCGGCGAGCCCACCCAAGAGGTGGTCAACCCCGCGACCGGCGAGGTCATCGCCTACGCACGGCGCGGCACGGCGGCGGACGTCGACCGTGCTGTCGCCGCCGCCAAAGCGGCCTCGAATGCGTGGGGTCGCAAGACACCCAAGGAACGCGCCGACGTACTGCTCGCGGCAGCAGCCATGATCGAGGCGCACGCTCAAGAGCTGGCCGACATCGAGTCCCGGAACGCCGGCAAGCCCAAGGAACTCGCGGCCTCCGACGTCGCCGGGACCATCGACACCTTCCAGTTCATGGCCGGCGCTGCTCGCGCCCAACTCGGCGTGAGTGCGGGGGAGTACGTCGAGGGCCGAACGTCGATGATCGTCCGCGAGCCCGTCGGCGTGGTCGGTGCGATCACGCCATGGAACTACCCGCTGCTGATGGCGGCCTGGAAACTGGGACCGATTCTCGCGGCCGGCAACACGTGTGTGCTCAAGCCCTCGGAACAGACGCCGCTGAGCACCCTGCGACTGGCCGAGTTGCTCACCGACGTGCTTCCGGCCGGCGTACTGAACATCGTCACCGGTGACGGAGCCGTCGTCGGCCAGGCGCTGGCGACTCACCCCCACATCGCGCTGGTGTCGGTCACCGGCAGCGTGCGCAGTGGCCGGGCCGTTGCTCGCGCTGCTGCCGACTCGCTCAAGCGGGTGCACCTCGAACTCGGAGGCAAGGCGCCCGTACTGGTCTTCGCCGATGCCGACCTCGACGCCGTTGCCGACGGTGTCATTCTCGCGGGATTCGGCAACTCCGGTCAGGACTGCGGCGCGGCCTGTCGGGTGCTCGTCGAGGCATCCGTCCACGACGACCTGATCGCCCGCCTGGTCACGCGAGTCGAGGCAATGGTCGTGGGCGACCCCGCTGACGGTGACAAGGTCGAGATGGGTCCGCTGGTCTCGAAGGATCACCGCGACCGCGTGCTCGCGGCGCTCGACCGGGCGTACGCCGAGGGTGCGCGCGCAGCGGCCGGTGGCGGCGCGCCTGACCGTGACGGCTACTTCGTCCTGCCGACCGTGCTCGTGGACGTTCCGGAGGGGGCCGAGTGCACCCGGGAGGAGATCTTCGGCCCGGTGGTCACGGTCGAGCCATTCACCGACGAGGACACCGCGGTCGCGGCCGCGAACGGCACGCCGTACGGGCTGTCGGCCTCGGTCTGGACCGAGAGCGCGCGGCGCGCAGCAGACCTGCCGACCCGCCTGGACTTCGGCACGGTCTGGGTCAACGACCACCTCGCGTTCGCAACGGAGATGCCGTGGGGCGGCTTCAAGACCTCCGGGTACGGCCGTGACCTGTCCTCGTACGCGCTCGACGACTACTCGCGGACCAAGCACGTCATGGTGAACCGGTCCCGCTAGGGCCCAGAGCTGAGAGATGACGAGATGACTCAACTGCGCGAAGAGCGCCGCTCCTCGGGCGCCGACATCGAAGAGTCCACCATCCAGCAGATTCCGCCGGATCAGCGACACGGCCGCAGCCGCGACATGTTCACCATCTGGTTCGGCACGAACATCATGGTGCTGAGCATCGTCACCGGTGCCCTCGCCACCACCGTGTTCGGCCAGCCCGTATGGTCGGCGGCGTTGGCGATCGTGATCGGCAACCTGTTCGGTGCGATCTTCATGGCGCTCCATTCGGCGCAGGGGCCCAGGCTCGGCGTCCCCCAGATGGTGCAGACAAAAGGCCAGTTCGGCGCCTGGGGCTCGGTGCTCATCGTCGCCGTCGTGGTCTGCATGTACCTCGGCTTCTTCACCTCGATCCTCGTCTTCGGCGGCGAGTCATTGGCCTCGGTCATCCCCGCTCTCGGCAAGTCGGGCGGCACCGTCGTACTCGCGATCACCAGCCTAGCGGCGGCGATCTGGGGCTATTCGCTGATCCACGCCTACGCGCGCATCATGACCATCGCGTCCGGACTGGCCCTGATCCTCGCGCTCATCTGGGCATTCGGCGTGCATCACGTCCCGCCGCACTTCTTCCACAGCGGCGGAGCGACCCTGGCGGGATTCATGGGCACGGTCTCGGCATCCGCGGTGTGGCAGATCGCGTACGCACCGTACGTCTCGGACTACTCGCGTTACCTGCCGGCCGAGACCGGCTCCAAGCCGGCCTTCTGGATGAGCTATTGGGGCACCACGATCGGCTCCATCCTTCCGATGTTCCTCGGCGCCGGCATCGGGGTGCTGATGCCCACCGCCGACCCCGTGGTTGCGCTCGCCAAGGCTACGGCCGGGATCAGCGTGCTCGTGGTCGCCGTGTTCAGCATTGGTGTGGCTGCGACCAACGCAATGAATCTGTACTGCAGCACGCTGTGCACGATCACTATCGTGCAGACCTTCGCTCCGCGGTTCACGGCACGCAGCCGTGAGCGGGCTGTCATCGCCATTGTGCTGGTTGCCCTCTCACTGACGGTCGCCCTGACGATCGGCACCCACTTCGTGCACGTCTACAACAACTTCCTGACACTGCTCCTCGGTTCGCTCGTGCCGTGGACCGCGGTCAATCTGGTCGACTTCTACCTGGTCCGGCACGGCGACTACGAGGTCGGCGACTTCTTCCGCGCCGACGGCGGCCGATACGGGCTGGTGAACTGGCCCGCCGTCATCTGCTACCTCGTGGGCGTTGGCGTCCAGATCCCCTTCATGGTGATCGGCACGTACTACACCGGCCCGATCGCCAAGGCGCTCAACAACACCGACATCTCCTTCATAGCCGGGTTGGTCATCGTCTCACCGCTCTACTACTTCACGGTCAATGCCGTCGAACGGCGCAAGGCACGTGCAGGACGCGCCGCAACCGTCACCGTCCCGAACACCCTGATCGGAGCCACCAGCGATGAGTAACCACGATCCGATCGGTGCCCTTGAGGCCACCGTAGTACCGCGATTTGCCGGGGCGAGCACCTTCGCCCGAATCCCGACCATCGACGCGGTACCGGACTACGACATCGCCGTCCTCGGCGTTCCATTCGACGGCGGTACCTCGTATCGACCGGGGGCGCGCTTCGGCCCGATGGGCGTCCGCCAGGCATCGCGTCACCTGCGCCCGCGTTTCCACGTCGAGCTCGACACCGCGCCGTTGGAGCAGCTGCAGGTCGTCGACGCCGGCGACGTTCCGTGCACGCCCTACTCCATCGACGATGCGATGCAACAGATCGAGCAGGCAGCTCGCGAGGTAGTCGGTGAGCGCGACCGCCGCCTGGTCACGATCGGCGGTGACCACACGGTCGCGCTGCCGATGCTGCGGGCCGCGGGGGAGAAGTACGGGCCGATCGCACTGGTCCACTTCGACGCTCACCTCGACACCTGGGACACCTACTTCAACGCGCCGACCACCCACGGCACGGTGTTCCGTCGGGCTTTCGAGGACGGTCTGCTCGCTGAGGACAAGTCGATCCACATCGGTATCCGCGGTCCCATCTACGACCGGCTCGACCTGGTAGATGACGCCTCCTTCGGCTTCCGGGTGATCCGCGCCGGTGACCTCGACGTGCTCGGGATCGAGGGCGCTGTGGACGTCGTGCGCCGACGCGTGGGCGATGCCCCTGTCTACGTGTCGGTCGACATCGACGTCCTAGACCCCGCGTTCGCGCCGGGCACCGGCACACCGGAGATGGGTGGACTCAACAGCCGCGAACTGCTGCGCATGCTGCGTGCGCTCGACGGCTTGAACATCGTCGGCGCCGACGTCGTGGAGACCGCGCCGGCGTACGACCACGCCGAGATCACCTGCGTGGCCGCCGCGACCGTCGCCTTCGACCTCATCACGCTGATGACCAAGACACCCGCCATCACCCCCGAACCGGCCTCGATGACGGCTGGCTAGGGATCAGGGCCCCAGCCCGGTCGGGGGCCAGCCCAACCTATTCTCGGCCGTTTCACCGAGGCAGGAGAGATCTCGCCCGCCACCGGCGGGCGACGTCCTGGATCACGTCCCGCGCAGTGGTGCGGTGGCGCGATCTTGCTGAGTCTGTGCGTCGCGTGGACCAGGGAGCTGGTGCAGGCGGGGCCTGAGAGGTGATCGCTGGTACACCACTCGGCGGGACACCATCGCCGCCCGCCGTGCGGTTCACCGGAAACATGACTCCGCGCGATGGGTATCCCAGCGACCTGTCCGGCGAACGCTGGGAGCTGATCGAACCCGTACTCATCGTGTGCCGTTCAGAAATGCGTCGCTGCAGGTCGTAGGGCAGCAGGAGCGCACGCGCGCGGCCGTACTCGCCGTGACGAAGGCGGAGTTCACCGAGCGCGGCTACGCGGCGGCAAAGGTGGACGAGATCGCCGAGCAGGCCGAGCTGACGCGTGGCGCGGTGTTCGAACTTCCCGAGCAAACGCGCTCTCTATGTGGCGGTGCTGGTCTACATGGTCGAGCGTGCCGCCACGGCTGAGCACAGCGGCACCGCGGAGCGGAGCGGCACGACGGAGCAGAACGCCATCGCGGAGTCTGACGCCACCAGCGCGGTCCCGCAGCCTCGGACACCGTCTGCGGGATCCGAGGCCGACGCGTTGGGCGCATTCGTCCGGACCTGGCTCGAACGAATGCCCCTGGCCGACGGCACCCTCTCCTTCGGCCGGGTGAATCTCCGCCCGCCGGCCGGGGTTCTCGACAACGAACCGATCCGCGACGCGTTCGGACAGGTGACCCACCTCGAGGCTCTGCTGCTGGCACTCGCGCTCGAGTCGCACGCGCCCGCCGACGCCCCGTCCGTGCGCCAAGTCCGGCGGGCCCAGCTGGTCCTGAGGCTGCTGGAGGGCCCGGGTGCCTCGGCGGATCCGGCGCTCGGCTTCGGCGACCCCTTCGACGTCGTTCAGGCCTGCGCGCATCTGGGCGGGCTCGCCCTCGCCGACACCTGGAACCGTTCCTAACCAGTGTGCGTAAGTGAGTCTTGGACCCACTGTTGCGTACTGGGCGCATCCCGAACGGTGTTGGATGCGCTGGGTTCCCGCGTTCGCTTCCCGCTCGGCGACGGTCCTCCAGGGGGCCGGTCCGTTGTGGGTGGGCGGGTTCCCTCACGCCCCCGGTGACCTGGTCCGGCCTGGACGGTCCGATGCCCCGCACGATCACTCCGGTCGTGTGGGGGCGGTGCCGTCCGACGCCGGATCGGATGTCCAAGGGCGCGTCGACCGATCGCGATGCCCGCGGCATCGTGACGGGACATCTTTCGGTGGGGGGTGGCCAGCGGTTTCTGCCAGTGCTGGGCACCCCACAGGCTGGTGTAGGCGGGGTCGACCGCGACGATCGCGAGCCCGTGTTCGGCGGCCATGGAGACGAGCCGGGCCTTGAGCCTGCCGGTCGGGATGCCGGAGATGAGCTGCCGGAACCGCTTCTGGCGGCCGTGTTTTTCCCGGGTCTTCTCGGTGGTGAAGTCGAGGTCTTCGATGCCGATCGCGGCGACACCGACAGACTTGGCCCAGCTGATCAGGCGGGTCAGGGCGTGGCGGATCTGTGCGTCGCGGTGACCGGCCGAACCGGACAGGTCATAGGGGAAACGCCGCGGGTCACCGACTGGGTTGCCGTGCCGGTCGAGAAGGTAGGCGGCGAAGTGGTCGGCGTTGGTGTCGACGCCGACCATGCCCCGGGCGCGGGCGGTCTCCAACGGGATGGTCTTCACGGCGGTGCGTTGCCAGGATGCGGTGAGGTACCAGCGGCCACGGTCCACGTCGAGGTGGACGCGGTAGGCGACGGACCGGTTCGCTTCGATGCGGTCGGCCCACTCCGCGCCCCGGTGCGCGAACGCGATGCGGGCACTGAGGGTGTACCGGCCGTGCCGGGCGTTGGCCAGGTGCGCGAGCGGGGCAGGCAGCCTGATGCTGACCTCACCAGTGTCGGTGACGCGGATCGTCTCGTTCCCGAACCGCTTCCCCGACTCACCATCAGCAGCGATGAACCAGCGTCCCGCCTCCCACCGTTGCCGCCATTGGTCTTCGGTGAGCTGGGCCTCGGTGAGGTGGTGGCGGGTGTTGAGGAGACGCTTACCGCCCCGTACGACCCGGACCCGCCCGGCCTCCCAGTCGGCGACAGCCGCCGTGTGCCGCGCTTCCAGCATCGCAAGGCGGCGGGACTTGCGGAACCACTCGCCCTTGGAACGGTAGCCGCCCGCGGCCCGCCTCGTTCCGGGCTCCCCGAGCGGGAGGGACAGGCGGTGCCGCAACGTCCTGATCCCGGCCGCCAGCTTCTGGATGTGCGCTGCCTGGCAACGGCGCGCGAGCGCCCACTGACCGTGCGTGGCCTTCGTGATCGCCCCCGCGATCCGCGACGACGACACCCCGGTCAGCTCCCGCTTACGCGCCGCCCAGGTCTCCGCACCGTGCTCCAGACCATCCGCACAGCGGGCCTTGAGATCACCGGAAGCCAGCGCGCCTTGATGCGCACCGACAGCACGCAGCACCCTCTCGTCCTCGACGGTCAGGTGCCCCAGACGATCCCGGACCGCCACCCCGCAAGGCCCGGGCATCACGAAGGACACGGCCAGCTTCCGTAGACCACCCACCACATCACCCCCTCCCCGGCCGGACACCTGCCACCAGACCCAACGAGCAGCAGCCACCAAGGTCACCCATTCGGCCCCAGAACCCCCGTTCCCACCCCCGCGAATGCACCGCCAGGACTCACTCCTGCTCACCACCACTCACTTCGACTCAGTAAACCGACAGCAGCTCACAACCCTCCGCACCTGCCCTACGTCCCGCCGGCCCGAGCCTGTCGGGACCGCTGGTCCCCGCCGCAGGAGCTGCAGGATCTCATCACGCACCGCCCCGTCGGCTTCGCCGCGGACGGGGTGATCACGCTCCTCGGCACCAACCGCCTGAAAGCCGCCGAGGAGGCTGTCCGCGCCGCACGGACCGGCGACCGGATCACCGTGGTCGTCACGACGGCGGACCCGGCCGAGACCGGCCGCCTTGTACAGCTGAGGGCCGGTGACTTCGCCCGGTGCCTGCGGCGCGTGTTCGAACCCGGCGCCTGGCCACGTCTCCGCCTCGTCCTGGACGAGCGCGGTCTGCTGGCGTCGGCCGTCGGCGTACCGGATGCCGACGACGCCACCGAGTACGCGGTACGCGTGCAGCATGGCACGATCGTCACCCGAGCCCAAGGACCCGGTGCCGCCCATGGAGCGGCCACCTTCGATCTCACGACCGCAGATGTCTCCCGCACCACACCCGATGGGGCCGCGCCATGACCCAGCCTGTTTCGTCCCACGCGACCAGCACCGACCTGCTGGTGCTTCACACCCTCCGCTGCATCGGCTTCTCCGGCCTCTCCGGGGTGGCCAGGGTGTCGGGACTCCCCGAGTCCGACGTCGAATCGGAACTGATCGACCTCGCCGTGGCCGGACTTGTCACCTATGCCGCGGGCGACTTCGGCGGATGGGGCCTTACGGAGGAGGGCCGAGCCGCGGACGCCGAGCGGATCGCCGACGAGTTGGAGGAAGCCGGAGCCCGGGCCCGACTGACCGCGGCGTTCGACCGGTTCCTGGTGCTCAACCCCGAGCTGCTCGATCTCTGCACGGCATGGCAGACCCGCACCGTAGACGGCTTCATGACGATGAACGATCACAGCGACCCCTCCTACGACGGCCGGGTGCTCGACCGGTTCACGGAGTTCCACCAGCGTGCCGAGCCCCTCTGCGCCGAGCTGTCCGCGGCGCTGCTCCGCTTCCAGCGCTACCCCGTCCGGCTCGCCGACGCGCTGGCCCGGGCGAGGGCCGGCGCTCTGGAGTACGTGACGGACAGCACGTCCTCATATCACACCGTGTGGTTCCAGTTGCACGAGGATCTGCTGGCCACCCTCGGCATCCCGCGCCATTGAATCCGCCGCCCACCACCCCGCGCATGGCGCAGGACCCGCAGCCGCACCATCAAAGGCGACGCAGAGATGACCACGCGATGAACTGGATTCACCCGATTTCGGCTGAGGTCGAGGAGACGGCGGAAGTCCTCGGCGGCAAGGCACTCGGTCTCGTCGTGCTCCGCCGTCTGGGACTGCCCGTGCCGCCGGGCTTCGTCATCAGCACGGAGGCGTGCCGCGCCTTCCTCCGTACCGGACGGCTGCCCAGCGGCCTCGACGCCGAACTGGCGGCCGCTGTCGCCGGCCTCGAAGCCGCCACGCACCGCAGGCTCGGCGGTCCACGGCGGCCGCTTGCGGTGTCCGTCCGCTCCGGCGGCAGCGTGTCGATGCCCGGCATGATGAGCACCGTCCTCAACCTCGGGCTCACCACCGAGGCGACCACCACCCTGGCCGACGAGACGGGCGACCTGCGGTTCGCACTCGACTCGCGGCTGAGGTTTCTGACCAGCTTCGCCTCCGAGGTCGCCGGCGTGGGCCCGGAGAGCCTGGCGGGCATCGACCGTGCGCTCGCCGGACAGGACACCGACACGAGCCGCCTCGCCGAGGCGATCCAGGACGTCGAGCAGCTCATCGCAGAACGCAGCGGCGACAGCGTGCCCGAGGACGCCACCCGCCAGTTGGAGCTCGCCGTCGAGGCCGTGTTCGCGTCGTGGAACACACCGCGCGCGACGACCTACCGCGAACTGCACGGCATCCCGCACGACCTCGGCACCGCCGTGACCGTACAGGCGATGGTGTTCGGCAATCGTGACCAACGCAGCGGGACGGGCGTCGCGTTCAGCCGTGATCCCAACACCGGCGAGCATGTCCCCTTCGGTGAGGCCCTGTTCGGCCGCCAAGGCGAAGACGTCGTCTCGGGCTCGTCACTGACCGAGCCCCTGAGCGAACTGGCCGACCGGGAACCCGAGGTGTGGACCCGCCTGCTGTCCGCCCTGACCCGGCTCGAGGAGAACTACCGCGACGCGTGCTACGTCGAGTTCACCTTCGAGGCGGGCGAACTGTGGATCCTGCAGGTGCGCCCCGGGCGGTTCGTCGGGCGCGCCGCAGCCCGGGTCGCGGTCGACCTAGCCGACGCGGGAACGATCGGGCGCGACGAGGCGCTGCTCCGCGTTTCACCGCAGTACCTCACCCACGTACGTACGCCTCGGATCACGGCGATCGAACCCCGCGACCTGTTCACCCGAGGGCTGGGCGCCTCCCCGGGAGTCGCTGTCGGCCAAGTGGCGACCACCGCCGACAGCGCGGCCCGGCTCGCCGCGGGAGGGCCGGTCGTCCTGCTGCGCCCCGAAACCTCCCCGCTCGACATGCACGGCCTGGCCGCCGCCGCCGGGGTGGTCACCGCTCGCGGCGGCCCGACGAGTCATGCGGCCGTGGTGGCGCGGTCGATGGGGAAACCCGCCGTCGTGGGTGCCGCGAACCTCACCGTCGACGCCGCCGACGGCTGCGTCCGGGCAGGCGGACGCACCCTGCCCGAAGGCACTCTCATCGCCGTTGACGGAACGAGCGGAGAGGTCGTCGTCGGCGAGCCCCGCATCGCCGCGTCCTCGACCGACCCACAGCTGCACCGGCTGCTGGGCTGGGCCGACGACGTCGCGGGCGACAGGACCACGGGCCGCAACGAATCCGAACGCCTCGCCTCGGCACAGGCCGCCCTCCGGCGGACCGGCGACGGACCGGAGAGCTGACGGCGTTCATGCGGGGCGCGCGAGACTCGGTCGGCGTGAACGCCCTTCACCACCGGTAGACGAAGAGTGGCTCTGTACGCGACGACGAGCAGCGTTTCGTCAGCAGTTTGGGAGGCACCGCGGCGGCCGGCGCGTCTCGGATGCTCACGACGACGAACAGCAGCGCCCGGTCTCTGGAGGGGATGGCCGCCATCCGGACGGCAACGCCTCCTGGCAGACCGAGGACAAAGACGCTGGCTACAGGGCCACGCGGTCGGTGGTGGTGGCGGCGCCGTCGCCGGTGAACAAAGCCAGGGCCGAGGCCCAGCCGACGAGGGGCATCGCCTCGTTGTAGTGGGGGGCGAACTGCGCGGTGATCAGAGGCGGCATCTGATAGTTCAGGCTTCGCGCGTGGGCGATGAAGGCTTCGGGGAGGTGGACGTGGTGCGTTTCAACGTAGTGCGGGAAGTCCTGACGCCAGAGCCATGTGCCGTCGGTGACCAGCGATGAGCATCCCGAGGAGTGGCGGTGCGGGCTCCTGGTGAGGACGTCGTGGCCCGCTTCCAAGACGTCGATGAGCACGTGGCCACCGTCCAGGTAGGCCACCAGGTCCGTCTCATCCGGTTCACCGAGAGGCCGGACGGCATCGCGTGGGGATCCGTTCGGCTGACCGGGGTGGCCGTCGAGTTCGACATAGAAGCCCAGCAGTCCCAGCACCGGATCTCCTTCGACGATAGGACTGTCACCCTGCTGGCAGGAGTGGGTGCGGCCACCGTTGATCATCGGTGTGTGAAGACTGAAGATCATGCGGTGGCCGCAGGTCACAGCGTAGACCCCGTCCGTTGGCTGGAGTCCTTCGAGGGACTGATGGGCCGGATCGCAGGCCAGTTCGCACGGGTGGAGTTACGGCGTTGGGCCAGGCGGCTGGTACTCGGACTCCTGTCGGACCTGCCGCGCAACAACTGCTGGACCATCGCCGAGTGGGCCGGGGAGTCCACCCCGAACGGCATGCACCACCTGCTCAGCCGGGCCAAGTGGGACGCCGACGCCGTCCGTGACGATGTGCGGGGCTACGCGGTGGAGCACCTGGACGACGAGCGGGCGGTGCTGGTGGTCGACGAGACCGGCGACGTGAAGAAGGGCACTGGCACGGTCGGCGTCCAGCGCCAGTACACCGGCACCGCCGGCAGGATCGAGAATGCCCAAGTAGCTGTCTGCCTGGTCTACGCCGGCCAGCGCGGGCACGCCGTGGTGGACCGGGAGCTGTACGTCCCGCGCTCCTGGACCTCCGATCCCGACCGCTGCCGCGCCGCCGGGCTCGGCGAGGAGACCGCCTTCGTGACCCGACCCGGCGTCGGGTCGGGCCCCGTCCGCGCACTTCACGACGCGGTTCGCGGACTCATAGGTGCGTGCTACTGCGCCATCGAAGGGAGCGGCGGGGCGCAGGAGTTCGGTGCTGCCGTCGTGCAGGTACGCTTGGATGCCTGCCGCGAGGCCCTCCCAGCGTTCCGTGCGGCCAAGCGCTCGGTACACGGCACGGTCGAACTCGGCAGGACCGAAGCCGTTCACCGGACGGGCTGCGAGTCCTCGGCGCGCCTGACGATAGCCGTCACGGACCCGGACGGTGCTACCGCCGAGACCGAAGCGCTCTTCGTACCGGGCGACCCAGATGAAGAACCTCGCGCTGGCGCAGCAGTGCCCGGCTCTGCCGCAGGTCGAAGTCGTACCACTTCCCGGGGCCGACGACGCTGTCGAGCACCATACGGCCGACGTGCTGCGGGAACAGTGCGGCATAGATGGCGCCGAGGCAGCTGCCGTAGGAGACGCCCAGGAAGCCGATCCGCCGTTCGCCGAGTGCGGAGCGGGTGGCGTCCATGTCCCGGGCGGTCTGAGTGGTCGACAGATGCGCCAGCGCGTCGCCGACGCCGGCCGCGCAGTCGTCCGCCATACGCCTCAACGAGTCGAGGGACGCCCCTTCCGCGGTGTGGCCGGACGGTACTGGTTCCGCTCCGGGGCTGTCGAAAAGGCCGCCCATAGGGTCACAGCTCGCGGGCGCGCTCCGCCCGGTGCCGCGCGGGTCGAAGCCGATGACGTCGTGCGAGCGGCGCACGCGCTCGCGCAACTTGGCCCGTTTGGTGACGGCGTACGCCGGCCCAGGGCCACCGGGCCCGCCCGGGTTCACCAGCAGAATGCCGCGCCGCTCCTAACCACTCGCCCTGCGACCGGTACCCGCCCGGCTTCCCCTTGGTGCCCTTTTCCCCGACAGGGGGGACAGACGGTGGAGGAGCATGCGGATGCCTTCGGCGAGCGTGTCCGGGTAGGCGAACTGGCCGCGACGGGCGAGAGCGTACTGGTCGTGGGTGCCCTTGGTGATCGCGCCCGCCCACCGGGAGGAGAACCCGCACATCCGCTTCCATTTCACTCCCGTCGGTTCCTCGTGGTTGAACCAGATCGAAATCTGGTTCGGGATCCTCACACGGCAGTCCATTCGCCACGGCACGTTCTCCAGCGTCAACGTCCTGGTCAAGCAGATCCGCGACTACATCAACTCCTGGAATGAGCACGCGAGTCCGTTCACCTGGACCACATCCGCCGAGGAGATCCTCGCGAAGGTCCGCTTCGCCCAGACCAACATGAAGAAACTCGTCAATAACAACTCAAACTGACACGATCAGGATCACGAAACACTACCCGACCACAAAAGCCACCGTTGCTGTCACTCGGATCCTCTGCGCGGTGGCCTACGAAGGATGTGCGAGGGTAACCCGATGAAGACCATTGGGTTGATCGGCGGCATGAGCTGGGAGTCGACGGCCGAGTACTACCGGCTGCTCAACGAGTTCGCCCGGGAGCGGCTGGGTGGCCTCCACTCGGCCAAGTGCGTGCTGTACTCGGTCGACTTCGCCGAGATCGAGCGGCTGCAGGTGGCCGGGCACTGGGACAAGGCGGGCGAAGTACTCGCCGACGCCGCCCGGTCCCTGCAGGCCGCTGGCGCAGACCTGTTGCTGATCTGCACCAACACCATGCACAAGGTCGCAGACCAAGTGGCGGCGACGGTCGACATTCCGTTGCTGCATCTGGCCGACGCGACGGCGACGACGGTGCGTACCGCAGGTCTGCGCCGCGTGGGATTGCTGGGCACCGCCTTCACCATGGAGCAGGACTTCTACCGCAACCGCCTCGCCAGCCACGGCCTCAGGGTCCTCGTTCCCGACGAAGACGACCGGGCCGTCGTCCATCGGGTGATCTACGAGGAGCTGTGTCTGGGCATCATCCGGGAGGAGTCCCGAGCGACCTACGGTGAGGTGATTAGCCGGCTGGTGGCCTCTGGAGCGGAGGGCATCATCCTCGGTTGCACCGAGATCGAGCTCCTCATCGCCCCGGAACACAGCCCTGTTCCCATCTTCGCCACCACCCGCCTGCACGCCGAGGCCGCCGTCACTGCGGCACTCGCGCCAGAACGGTAGGCCCGGGCGCGCATCGCGGATAACGAGCTCGTACCTCGACCGCGTCCGCACGTCACCGGCTCGATCAAGGCCCAACGCTCGGCGGATAAGTCGCTGGGGTTCGGCTTGCGCTCGCTCACCCCTCCTACCCCAACACGGCCAACCGCGTCGACCGGCCCAGATGCCTCAGAGCCACCCATTTCAGCGATGACGAACCAGGGGTCCCGAGGGCTGGACGGCCTGCTCCGATCGCAGTAGCGGGGGACTATGCGCTGCGAGGCTCTGGTGTGCCGCATATGAGGTTGAAGGTGTCTTCGGCGATGGCTGGTACCGTGCCCATTCCTCGTCCGCCGATGCCGGTGGCCAGGAGGACGTTGTCTTCGATCTCGTGTCGGAGGAAAAGCTCACCATCGGTGCGTTGTGCGTAGGTGCCGCTCCACCTTCTGCGAATGGCGGGTGCCGGGCGTCCGGTGAGTGCGACACCTGGCACCAGCCCGACGTCACCACGAGCACAGACACCACGCGCTACGGCACAGCCGAGGCGATCGCCTGGGACCGGATGCACCCCAGACTCGCCCACCGCAGCCCCTGGCTGGAGCACGCGGAGGAGGAACTGCCCATCTTTCACGGCACGTTGATCCGGCTGAAGGTCGAGCGCCTGCCGGGCAACCGCGACCCGAAACCAGTCTGGCTATGGTGCTCGGCCACCGGCGTCACACCCGCGGACGTGGACCGCTGGTGGCAGTCGTTCCTCCGACGCTTCGACCTGAAGCACACGTTCCGGCTGATGAAGCAGACCCTCGGCTGGACCGCTCCGCAGGTCCGTCACGCGGACACCGCAGACCTGTGGACCTGGATCGTCACGCTGCACCAAGTGGGCTGACCGAGCACGGGACGACCACGCGCGATGACCGGGCTGGGAGACATGGTCGCCCTGGCCGCAAGGGCGCTGGGAATCGAACCCGGCCCGGGGTGCGGCTGTCGCCACCGTAGGGATCTGCTCAACAAGATGTTCCCGTTCCCACGATGGCTGCGTGGCGCAGGACGCCGGCACGACCCCCGCCGGAACTGACGCCGCGTCTGTGGCGGTACCGGTGAATGCCTTGTGAGGGTAGAGGGCCGCGATGGATGGCAGCATGCGTGCGGCACGTCGTCTTTGTCAGTGGCTGGAACAGCATGTGCCGGACTTCTGCACCGACACGCACCGGCTCGACGGGCTCATAAGAGTTGCGGAATTCACGATCGTCCTCCTCGGTCTGACCCGCCCTCTTTCCTCGGGAGCCTCAGGCGACGTGTACGCGCGCTGGGCCCACGGCGTCGCCGACGTCCTCTGGGCTGATCTGCACCGCAAGGAGAAGTACGTTCTCCGCTCGCTCGCCGCCACGCGATCGGCCCACGCGCGTGCTCTGCTTTTGCCGTTCCCGGCACTTGAAACGATCACACGGCGCAGGTTCGACAACCACGCGCTGGTGAGGGCCTTGCTCTCCGAGGGAGCAGGCCGCACGGGACATCTGGAGGTGGACGTGGCCTTCGCCTGTGACGTGGCGGGCTTGGGGGACTGCAGGGAGGCGACGTGGACGCGACTGGCCGAGCTGTCGGGCGCGGCCGGGCCGCCGGGCGAGTCCGTGCAGGGCATGTACGACCTGACTCATCTCGCCTTCTACGCGACCATACTGGGACGGCGGTCCGCGCATTGGAGTCCTGGCATGGCGGGATGGGCTCGTGCCTTTCTGGAAGAGGGCGGGGCCGTCTTCCTCCGTCGACATGATCTCGACCTTGTGGCCGAGTGCGTGATGAGCCTTCTCAGCTTGACCAGCAGCGATGAGTTTCTGAACGGCACAGGTCAGCATGTACCTGCCCCGTGCGGCCACACAGCAGACCATGACCACCTTCATCAAACGGCAGGACAACGCCATCAGCCAGTTCCTCACCGCCTGGGCCGACCACGGAGACGACCCCGTCCTGGTCCGGGACCGCAGTGAGAGCCGGGAGATGGTTCTCACCGGGCAGGACGAAGCCCACTGGAACCAGGGACCGCTCGTACCGGGCGCCGCGCCGCAGGTGCGGACCAAGTCCGGAATGTTGTTCGACACGGCGACGCCGTGTTCGGGCTGGCCGGCAGGGCGACACCTTCTACCTGTACCGGGGCGTTCTCGCCGAGCTCCGTCGTGGCCGAAGGGTCGAACGGCGAGTGGGGCGCCCGCTGGAAGACGATCGCGATCTCGGTGACGCGGCGGCCCAGGCGCTTACCGGCACGCAGGTAGAAGGGGACACCCGCCCAGCGGCGGTTATCGATCTCCAACTTGATCGCCGCGTACGTATCCGTGATCGAGGACGGAGCGATGCCGTCCTCCTCCAGATATCCGCGCACCCTCTCGCCGCCCTGCCAGCCCTCGGCGTACTGGGCACGCACCGTGGACTTTGCCAGGTCGGCGGGCAGCCGAACGGACTTGAGGACCTTGAGCTTCTCCGTCACGAGCGACTCGGCGTCGAACGCGGTGGGCTCCTCCATGGCGGTGAGGGCCATCAGCTGGAGCAGGTGGTTCTGGATGACGTCGCGGGCGGCGCCGATGCCGTCGTAGTAGCCGGCACGGCCGCCGATGCCGATGTCCTCGGCCATCGTGATCTGCACGTGGTCGACGTAACTCCGGTTCCAGATCGGCTCGTACATCTGGTTGGCGAAGCGGAGCACCAGGATGTTCTGGACGGTCTCCTTGCCCAGGTAGTGGTCGATCCGGAAGACCTGCTCGGGCGCGAAGACGTCGTGGACGATCCGGTTCAGCTCCTTGGCCGACGTGATGTCGTGACCGAAGGGCTTCTCGATGACCGCGCGGCGCCAGGAACCCTCGGGGGCGTCGGCGAGGCCGTGCTTCTTGAGCTGCTGGACGACCTGGGGGAAGAACTTCGGCGGCACAGACAGGTAGAAGGCGAAGTTACCTGCCGTGCCACGAGCGGCGTCGAGTTCGTCGACCGTCTTGCGCAGCCGCACGAACGCCTCGTCGTCGTCGAAGGCGCCGGGAATGAAGCGCATGCCCTCGGCGAGCTGCTGCCAGACCTCCTCGCGGAAGGGGGTGCGGGCGTATTCACGCACGGAGTCGTGAACGACCTGCGCGAAGTCCTCGTCCTGCCACTCGCGCCTCGCGAACCCGAGGAGCGAGAAGCCCGGCGGGAGCAGACCTCGGTTGGCGAGGTCGTAGACGGCCGGCATCAGCTTCTTGCGGGACAGGTCGCCGGTGACGCCGAAGATGACGAGCCCGGAGGGGCCCGCGATGCGCGGCAGGCGGCGGTCGCGCGGGTCACGAAGCGGGTTGAGCCATCCCTGAGTGGTGACGCTCACTTGTCGTCACCGCCCTTGCTCTTCAGGGAGGTCGCGACGGCGTCGAGCAGGTCGTTCCAGGCGGCCTCGAACTTCTCTACGCCCTCGTCCTCCAGCTGCTGGACGACGTCGTCGTAGGAGATGCCGAGCTTCTCGACGGCGGCGAGCTCGGCGCGGGACTGCTCGTAGGTGCCGCGCACGGTGTCGCCGGTGACCTCGCCGTGGTCGGCGGTGGCCTCCAGCGTCGCCTCCGGCATTGTGTTGACGGTGCCGTGGGCGACCAGGTCGACGACATACAGGGTGTCCTTGTACGCCGGGTCCTTGACGCCGGTCGAGGCCCACAGCGGACGCTGCTTGTTGGCCTGCGCCTTGTCGAGGGCGGCCCAGCGGTCCGAGGAGAAGACCTCCTCGTACGCCTCGTACGCCAGACGGGCGTTGGCGAGACCGGCCTTGCCCTTGAGGGCCTTGGCTTCGTCGGTGCCGATGGCGGTGAGGCGCTTGTCGATCTCGGCGTCCACGCGGGAGACGAAGAAGGACGCCACGGAGTGGATCTTGGAGAGGTCGAGGCCGCGCTCGCGGGCCTTCTCCAGACCGGCCAGATAGGCGTCCATGACCGCGCGGTAGCGCTCCAGCGAGAAGATCAGTGTCACGTTGACGCTGATGCCGAGGCCGATGACCTCGGTGATCGCCGGCAGACCCGCCTTGGTGGCCGGGATCTTGATGAGCGTGTTGGGGCGGTCGACCAGCCAGGCCAGCTGCTTGGCCTCGGCGATGGTGGCCACCGTGTTGTGGGCCAGGCGCGGGTCGACCTCGATCGACACGCGGCCGTCACTGCCGCCCGTCGCGTCGTACACCGGGCGCAGGATGTCGGCGGCGGCGCGGACATCGGCCGTGGTCATCATGCGGACGGCTTCGTCGACGGTGGCACTGCGCACGGCGAGGTCGGCGAGCTGGTTCTCGTACCCCTCGCCGGAGCCGATGGCGGCCTGGAAGATCGAGGGGTTCGTCGTGACGCCCACGACGTGGCTGTTCTCGATGAGCTCGGCGAGGTTGCCGGACTCGATGCGCTTGCGGGACAGGTCGTCCAGCCAGATGGAAACGCCTTCGTCGCAAAGAGACTTGAGGGGGTCGACGGCGTTGCTCACGGTGTTCAGCTTCTTTCGGGTCTACTGAGTCGTACTGATCAGGCGCGGGCTGCGGCCAGGGATTCCCGAGCCTGCGCGGCGACGTTGTCTGCGGTGAAGCCGAATTCGCGGAAGAGGACCTTCGCGTCGGCCGAGGCACCGAAGTGCTCTAGCGAGACGATCCGGCCGGCGTCGCCGACGTACTTGTGCCAGGTGAGACCGATGCCGGCCTCGACGGCGACCCGCGCTTCCACCGACGGCGGCAGGACGGAGTCCTTGTACGCCTGGTCCTGCTCCTCGAACCATTCGACGGACGGCATCGAGACCACGCGGGTCGGGATGCCGGCGGCCTGGAGCTGCTCGCGGGCCTCGACGGCCAGGTGTACCTCGGAGCCCGTGCCGATCAGCACGACCTGGGCGTCGCCGCCTTCGGCGTCGAGCAGGACGTAGCCGCCCTTGGCGGTGTCGTCGTTGGGCGCGTACGTCGGCACATTCTGACGGGTCAGCGCGAGGCCGTGCGGGGCGCCCTTTCCGAACACGCGGGTGTGCCGCTTGACGTTCTCGCGCCAGGCGATGGCGGTCTCGTTGGCGTCCGCCGGGCGGACGATGTTCAGGCCGGGGATGGCGCGCAGCGAGGCCAGGTGTTCCACCGGCTGGTGTGTCGGACCGTCCTCGCCCAGACCGATCGAGTCGTGGGTCCAGACGTACGTCACCGGCAGGTGCATCAGGGCCGAGAGGCGGACCGCGTTGCGCATGTAGTCGGAGAACGCCAGGAAGGTGCCGCCGTAGATGCGGGTGTTGCCGTGCAGCGCGATGCCGTTCATCTGCGCGGCCATGGAGTGTTCGCGGATGCCGAAGTGGATCGTGCGGCCGTACTTGTCGGCCGCTGGGAGCGGGTTGCCCTCGGGGAGGAACGACGAGGTCTTGTCGATCGTCGTGTTGTTGGAACCGGCGAGGTCGGCCGAGCCGCCCCACAGCTCCGGGATGACGGCGCCGAGCGACTGCAGGACCTTGCCGGACGCGGCGCGGGTGGCGACACTCTTGCCTACCTCGAAGACCGGGATCTTCGACTCCCAGCCCTCGGGCAGCTCGTTCGCCTGGATACGGTCGAACTCTGCCGCCCGCTCCGGGTTGGTCGTACGCCACTCGGCGAGGGACTTCTCCCACGCGGCGCGGGCCTCACGGCCACGGTCGCCGAGCGCGCGGGTGTGACCGATGACCTCGTCGGTGACCTCGAAGGTCTGCTCCGGGTCGAAGCCGAGGACGCGCTTGGTGGCCGCGATCTCCTCATCGCCCAGGGCCGAGCCGTGCGCGGCCTCGGTGTTCTGGGCGTGCGGGGCCGGCCAGGCGATGATCGAGCGCATCGCGATGAACGACGGACGCTCGGTCTCGGCCTCGGCGGCCTTGATCGCCGCGAACAGGGCGGCCGGGTTCAGGTCGCCGTTCGCCTTCGCCTCGACCCGCTGGACGTGCCAGCCGTACGCCTCGTACCGCTTCATCGTGTCCTCGGATACGGCGGTCTCGGTGTCGCCCTCGATCGAGATGTGGTTGTCGTCCCACAGCAGGATCAGGTTGCCCAGCCTCTGGTGACCGGCAAGCGAGGACGCCTCGGCGGAGATGCCCTCCTGGAGGCAGCCGTCACCGGCGATCACGTAGACGCGGTGGTCGAACGGGGAGGTGCCGGGGGCCGCCTTCGGGTCGAACAGACCGCGCTCGTAACGGGCGGCCATCGCCATGCCCACCGCGTTGGCGACACCCTGGCCCAGCGGGCCGGTCGTCGTCTCCACACCCGCGGTGTGGCCGTACTCCGGGTGCCCCGGGGTCTTCGAACCCCACGTGCGGAACGCCTTCAGATCGTCCAGCTCGAGCCCGAAGCCACCCAGGTAAAGCTGGGTGTAGAGGGTCAGGGACGAGTGCCCGGCGGAGAGCACGAAACGGTCGCGCCCGGCCCACTCCGGGTCGGCCGGGTCGTGCCGCATCACCTTCTGGAAGAGGGTGTACGCGGCGGGTGCCAGGCTCATGGCCGTACCGGGATGGCCGTTGCCGACCTTCTGTACGGCGTCCGCGGCCAGGATGCGGGCGGTGTCCACGGCCCGCTGGTCCAACTCGGTCCACTCGAAGTCCGAGACGGACAGTCGTGTGCTCACTTCTGGTCAGAGCTCCCTGCTCGGTGTCGTGTCGCGCGGCGGTTCGGTCCAGGTGAGACCGGTTACGCCTGAGTCTCGGGGCGGCCCGGCTCGGCCCAGTGGGTGTGGAAGATGCCGGGGCGGTCGGTGCGCTGGTAGGTGTGGGCGCCGAAGTAGTCGCGCTGGCCCCTGCAGGAGGGCGGCGGGCAGGCGGTCGGCGCGCAGGGTGTCGTAGTAGGCGAGGGCGGCGGAGAAGGCCGGGACTGGGATGCCGCGCCGGGCAGCGGAGGCGACGACTTCGCGCCACGGCACCTGGGCATCGCTGATCTCCTTGGCAAAGGAGTCCTCGGCGAGCAGGCTGACCAGTTCGGGGTTGCCGGCGTGGGCGGCGCGGATACGGTCGAGGAAGGCGGCGCGGATGATGCAGCCGGCACGCCAGATCGAGGCGACGGCACCGAGGTCGATGTCCCAGCCGTATGCGGCAGCGGCGTCGCTGATCATCCTCCAGCCCTGGTCGTAGGCGATGACCTTCGACGCGTACAGGGCCTGCTCCACCTGCGCGGTGAAGCGCTCGGCCTCGCTGCGGCTCAGTGGCGGCGTGGTGCCACCGGGCAGGTTCGCGTAGGCGGCGCGCAGGTCAGACTGGCCGGAGGCGGCGCGGGCGAAGGTGGCCTGGGCGATGGCGGTGACCGGCGAGCCGAGGTCGAGAGCGGTCTGCACGGTCCAGCGGCCGGTGCCCTACTGCCCGGCGCTGTCGACGACGACGTCGACGAACGGCTTGCCGGTGGCAGCGTCCGTGTGAGCGAGGACTTCGGCGGTGATCTCGATCAGGTACGAGTTCAGCCGCCCCTGGTTCCAGGTACGGAAGATGTCCGCGATCTCTGCCGGGGTGTAGCCCGCGACCTGCCGCAGCAGGTCGTACGCCTCGGCGATGAGCTGCATGTCGGCGTACTCGATGCCGTTGTGGACCATCTTGACGAAGTGCCCGGCGCCGTCGGTGCCGATGTGGGTGCTCATCGGCTCACCGTCGACCTTCGCACTGATGGTCTCGAACATCGGGCCGAGCACGGCGTACGACTCGGCTGACCCGCCGGGCATGATCGACGGACCGTTGAGTGCACCCTCCTCGCCGCCGGAGACGCCCGCGCCGACGAAGTGGATGCCGCTCTCCCGCAGTTGAGCCTCGCGGCGACGGGTGTCGGCGAAGTGTGCGTTGCCACCGTCGATGATCATGTCGCCGGTCTCCAGGAGCGGGGCGAACTCGTCGATGACGGCGTCGGTTGCCGTGCCCGCCTGCACCATGATCATGAGGCGGCGGGGACGTTCGAGGGCAGCCACAAGTTCTTCGGGCGTCTCGGCCGGGACGAAGGTGCCCTCGTGGCCGAACTCCTCGATGAGCGCCCGGGTGCGGGCGGGGGTGCGGTTGTGGACGGCGACTGTGTAGCCGTGCCGGGCGAAGTTGCGGGCCAGGTTGCGGCCCATGACCGCAAGGCCGGTGACGCCGATGTGGGCGGAGGTCTGCAAGGTGATGCCTGTCCTTTGAGTGGGGGTACTGCGAAGGGGGCCGTTGGAATCACGGGGCACGCGATGGACCAGGCTTGCTCGGGCGCGGTGTCGTGCGAGAGCGCGGCGTGGCCTCGGCGGCGCCCGAATCGGTGGGCTCAGCCTGTGCCGCCTGTGGAGCGAAGCCGGTGCGGCCGGCCGGGCGGGGCTTGGCCGCCGCCGGTCGCCGCCAAAGACGGGTCACCATCGAGTCGGGCAACCTTGTGGCGTGTCGGCATTGCCGCACCAGCGGGAACGGTGACGACGATCTTGCCCACCTGTCCGCCGGCCTCCAGGTGGCGCTGGGCGCCGGCGATGGCCTCCAGCAGGAAGGTGGTGTCGATGACCGGGTCAGCTCGCCCTTCCTGCGTGCTCATGATGACCTTCTTCCAGGGAGATGAGGATGACTGATTACCAGCCGACCGGTCGCCTATGTCAAAGTAGACGACCGGTCGAAATATTTCAAAAGGCGTGCGTGCCGTCGGGCGGCAGGGTGTGCGCCCGCGGAATGCATGGGCGGCGATGCCGCCTTCTGTACGTCGTCGCGAGGGGCCGGTAGGCCCCGCAGAGAGAAGGAGAAGAGCCATGGAGGAGTTCCTGGTCGAGCTCACCACCACCGTTCCCGAGGGCACCGACCCGGTGGAGGTCGACCGTCGTCGCGCCGAGGAATCCGTAAGGGCTGGGGAACTGGCCGCGGCCGGTCACCTCGTCAGGCTGTGGCGCCCGGTGGGCGAACTGCGCAGTATCGGTCTGTGGCGGGCCGCCGACGAGGGTGAGCTGTACGAGAAGGTCCTCGGCACACTGCCGCTCTGGCCGTGGATGGCCTCGGTGGTGACGGTCCTGGAGTCCCACCCCAACGACCCGGGCAGGACTGCCGTCACCACCTGATCGCACGGGCCCGACGGGCCTCGTCGCTCCCGCCGCAACCGCGGCACCCGGTCTTGAATCATCTGGACCGGTCGTCCAGTGCCGCTCGCGGTTCTGCGCCGGCAGGTCACCGCGCCCAAGCCCGGCTGGCCAGACCGGGCGCTGCTCGCCGCCCTGGCCCGACTGTTCCCCCGAGCCCTGCGAGGGCACCGGATCACGCCGCGGACCCTACTGGCCTGGCACCAGCGCCTGGTGAAGAAGAAATGGCAGGTCCACCACGGCCTTGCCATCAACGACCGACCAGTGCGGACGGGGCCTCATCCCGGTCAGCCTTCGGCCGGTAGTCCGGCCGCGAAGTCGGCGAACCAATCCAGCATGCCAGGGTGGGTGATCGCCCCCTCGGCCCGCACCTCGGCCGCCGAGGCGCCCTGCAGGATGCGCTTGACGGGGACCTCCAGCTTCTTCCCGGTCAGGGTCCGCGGCACGGCCGCTATCTCGATGACGGCGTCCGGGACGTGACGGGGCGAGAGCTTCTGCCTGATTGTCGCCTTGATCGTCCGCTGCAGCTCCTCGTCGCAATCCGTTCCCTCGGCGGGAACCACGAACAGCGGCATGTAGTACCGGCCGTCCGGCAGTTCGGCGCCGATGACGAGGCTGTCGGCGATCTGCGGGAGGTCCTCGACGGCCGAGTAGAGGTCGGCGGATCCCATCCGGACGCCCATGCGGTTGAGCGTCGCATCGGAACGTCCGGCCACGACGACCGACAGGTCCGGCCCCACCGTGACCCAGTCTCCATGGCGCCAGACCCCCGGGTAGACGTCGAAGTAACTCGCCAGATAGCGCTCGTTACCGGGGTCGTTGACGAAGTACAGAGGCATTGACGGCAGCGGCGCGGTCACCACGAGCTCCCCCTGCCGCCCGACGGCGGGACGTCCCGAGGGATCCCACGCGGCGAGAGCGACACCGAGCGCGGGGCACTGGATCCGGCCGGATCTCACGGGCAGCAGCGGTGAGCCGCCGGCGAGCACGGAGCACACATCCGTTCCTCCGCAGATCGACTGCAGCCAGGCGTCGTCGATGAGACGGCGGTACACCCACCGCCAGGTGCTCTCGGGAAGTGACGAGCCGGTCTGCAGGACGGACCGCACCGCGCTCAGATCCATCTCGGACGCCGGGTGGGCGTCCGCCTTCTCCCCGGCCACGAGATAGGAAGCGCCCACACCGACCATCGTCGCGCGGGTCTGCGCGGCGACCCTCCAGACGCCGTTGACGTCGGGATGGGTGGGGCTGCCGTCGTACAGGACGAGGGTGGCCCCGTGCAGCAGACCCCCGACCATGAAGTTCCAGACCATCCAGCTGGTGGAGGTGTGGAAGAAGTACCGGTCGTCGCTCCGCAGGTCGCCACCGAGGCCCAGGGCCTTGAGCAGCTCTACCACGATGCCGCCGTGGCCTTGCGCGATGCCCTTGGGCAGGCCTGTGGTGCCCGATGACCACAGGATCCACAGCGGATGGTCGAAGGGGACGTCGGCGAAGCGGAGTTCCGCCTCCTTGCCGAGCAGCGCGGACCAGGCGTGCTGCTCCACGTCCGGCCTCGGCGACCACCGCGAAGCCGTGGACGAGGAGGAGAGGTGGCCGACTGCGACGAGATGCCGGACGCTGGGCAATCCGTCCACGATCTCTGCGACCGCCTCGCGCCGGTCGAGCTCCTTGCCCCCGTAGCGGTAGCCGTCGACGGCCACCAGAACCGTCGGCTCGGCCTGTCGCAGCCGCGCGACCACGCTGGGCGTACCGAACTCCGGAGCACACACCGTCCACACCGCGCCGACCGCGGCACTGGCCAGCAACGCGACCACGGCGTGCGAGGTGTTCGGCAGATAGCCGGCCACCCGGTCCTCCGGCCCCACGCCCATGTCACGCAACGCCGCGGACATGGCCGCGACGTCGTGTCGCAGCCGCTCCCACGACGTCTCCGCTGCAACGCCGCTTTCGGACACCTCGATCAGGGCCGGACGCGCATCGGTGGCCTGGGCGAGGCACCGCTCGGCGAAGTTCAGCCGCGCTCCCGGGAACCAGGACGCGCCGGGCATCTTCGGGTCGGCCAGCACCTCGTCGTAGCCGCTGACGGCGTCGAGGCCGTAGAACTCCCACACCGCCGACCAGAACCCGGTCAGGTCGGTGGTGCTCCACCGCCACAGCCCGGCGTAGTCGGAGAAGGACAGTCCCCGGGTCTCGCTCAGCCAGCGCATGAAGCCGACGACGTTGGAGTTCTCAGCCTTCGAGATGCTGGGGGACCACAGCAGGTCGGGGTCAGTGCTCATCAGCCCTCCAGGGGCGGGGTCGTGCGGGCGGGAAGGAATATGGAAGCCCGGCAGGGGGGACCCGGCTCGACGGGGCGCCGGCTTCTGCGGCGGCTCACGCCCGGGGTACACGGCTCCCTCCTGCCTGAGAAGGCGAGGAGGGAGGGCGCGTGGTGTCTTCGGGCGGAGCCGTGCTGCCGGCAAGGGCTCAGCCGAGTTCGCGGACGAACTCCTCGGCCCTGGGCCATTCTCCGTAGCCGGAGGCGGGGTTGAGGTGTCCGACCGCGCCGAGGTCCACCAGGCGGCTGCCCCAGGCGCGGGCGAGCTCGGTGACGCGGTCGAATGCGGCCAGGGGGTCGTTGGTGCTCGCCGCAACGATGCTGGGGAAGGGCAGAGGGCTCCGGGGCGTGGGCGTCCAGCCGTTCTCGCGCAGGACCTCCAGGGAGGGATAACCCTCCGGGAGCGGCGTTTCGAAGTCCGGGGGCGTGGCGAGCAGCGCGCCTTTGACTGGACGCCGGTGCTGTCGCGCCCAGTGCACGGTGGTCATGACACCGGCGCTGTGGGCGACCAGGACGACCGGACCCGAGATCTCCGAGAGCGTCTTGTCCAGGGCGGCGACCTGGGCGTCGCGGTTGAGTCTTCCTTCCTGCAGGGGCGGGAGGATGAGGGCGTCGGCGAGCTTGCCGTCGAGGATGGTCTGCCAGTGCTCCGCCACGTGATCGCGCATTCCGGGCACGATCACGACGGTCGACGATGCGGTGGGGCTCATGACTGCGGCTCCGGGGTTGTGAGCACCACGCCGGGGAGCAGCCCCAGGCGGTGCAGGTCCTTTTCGTAGGAGAGCTTGCCGACGACGAAGGCCATGCCGCTCAGGACCGCGACCAGCGGCACCAGCTGCAGTGCCCCGCGCAGGCCCAGGTCGTCGGCCAGCATGCCCGTCACCACGGGCCCCGGGGCCAGCCCGAGCAGGCTGTTGGCCAGGGTGAGCGTGGCCATGGCCGTCGCCGCGATGGCGGCGGGGGTGAGGTTGGCCACCATGGCGGCCGCCGGGCCGGCCGTTCCGCAGGCCACCAGGGTGCCGGCACCGATCAGTACGAGCTGCACCGGGCCGGTAGGAAGCCGGAAGCCGACCATCAGCAGAACGAGTGAGGCGAGATTGCAGGCGATCGCGACGGTCCACTTCCGGGCCGCCAGGTTCCGGCTGAGGCGGTCGGCGGCGATTCCGCACAGGATCATGCCGGTGCCACTGAGCAGCGCGAAGACTCCTGCGGCCAGCCCCGCTTTGGCGGGGGCCATCGAGTAGTAGCGGTTGAAGAAGCTGGGCATCCAGGCGAGCATGGCCATCGCGATGAACATCTGCAGTCCGCTGCCGATGTAGGCGCAGACCACGGAGACGGACGAGAACAACCTCGGCAGCAGGGTCCGCAAGGGGGCCCGCTCACCGGCCCCGGCGCTGTGCTTGTTGGAGGCCGTCCCCAGCCTCTTCTCGGTGACCACGAGGCCGTAGACCGTGGCCAGGACCAGTCCGAAGATTCCCATCGCGCTGAAGGCCCAGCGCCAGCCGTGTTCCTGGGCGATGACACCGCTGGCCGACACACCCAGCACGGATCCGAAGGACCCTCCCGCGATGAACGCTGCGGAGAGCGTGGCCCGCAGGCGGATGGGGAAGACGCTGAGGACGACCGCGATGCCGACGCTGCCGTAGGCCGCCTCTCCGACGCCGACTATGAAGCGGGCCGCGAACATCTCACCGAAGCTCGCGGAGACGGCGCATCCCAGGGTCGCCAGGCTCCACACCACCGCGGAGAGGACCAGGCTCCTCACCCTGCCCCAGCGGTCGGCCACGAGCGACAGGGGGAAGGTGAGCAGGCCCACCATCAGTGCCACGATGCTGCTCAGCGAGCCCAGCTGACCGTCCGAGAGTAGCCATTCGGCCTTCAGCAGCGGGAACACCGAGTTGAGGACCTGCCGCGACATGTAGTCGGACAGCAAAAGCCCGAAACTAAGTGCGAACACCAGCCATGCATAGCCGCGTGACACGGCCTGCGCGGCGGGGGACATTTCAGGCACGGCCGGGTCGGCAGTGTGCAGTCCCATGGGCGTCACCTTTCTCGTCACTGGACGGCAGCTCAGAAGGGTCTGTCACCGACGATTCCCGCGCGCTCCATCTTGCGGACGGCGGGCCAGTAGTCCTGGACGGCGTAGTGCTGTGTGGAGCGGTTGTCCCAGATGGCGAAGCTGTTCTTCTGCCAGCGCCAGCGCACCTGGTACTCGGGGACGGCCGCCTGGCTGATCAGGTAGTTCAGGAGGTTGCTTGCCCCGGGCGCGTAGTCCTGGCCGAAGCGCACGTGCTCGGGCCGGTGGTAGTTGACGAAGTGCGTGGTGAAGCTGTTGACGAAGAGGATCTGTTCACCGGTCTCCGGGTGGGTGCGCACCACGGGGTGCTCGGCGTCCGGATACCGGGCCTTGAGCGCGTGCCGCTCCTCTGTGGGAAGGACGGCACCGAAGGTCGCCTCGATGCTGTGCCGTGCACGGAGGTCGGCGATCTGCGTCCTGATGTGCTCCGGCAGCCGGCGGTAGGCCTCGGCCATGTTGACCCAGATCGTGTCGCCACCCACCTCTGGTGTTTCCACGCAGCGCAGCACGGCGCCCATGGGCGGGCACGCGCGCCAGGTTGCGTCGCAGTGAAGCGCGTTCTCGTAGTGCTCTGGTTTGCTGTCCAGCTCCTTGTAGATCCGGACCAGCCCCGGGTGGTGGGGATCGCTGCCGAGCACCGGGTGGTCCTCGAGCTGACCGAAGCGCGAGGCGAAGGCGATGTGTTCGGCCCGCGTGATGTCCTGGTCCCGCAGGAACAGGACCTTGTACTGCAGCAGCAGCTTCTTGATCTCGGCGAAGAGGTCGTCGTCGCGCGAGGCGTCGCCGAGGTTCACGCCGAAGAGCTCGGCGCCGATGGTACAGGTCAGCGGCGTGGCGGTGATCGAGGGGCGCAGGACGCCCGAGCGCACCAGGGCGGGTGCGTCCTCCCTCGGTTGGATGGTCTGAGACATGGTGCTCACTCCTGGGGGCTTGTGGGCGAGTGTGCTCACAGGACGAAGATGGAAGATCCCGTGGTCCGTCCGGCTTCCAGATCGCGATGCGCCTGGACCGCGTCCTGCAGGGTGTAGCGCTGATTGATTTGGATCTTGATGCGTCCGGAGGCGACGTGCCCGAACAGTTCGCCGGCCAGGGCGTCGCGCTCCTGCGGTTCGGCGATGTAGTCGGCCAGCGCCGGCCGGGTCACGAACAGGGAGCCGTGGATGGCCAGTTGCATGGCATCCAGCGGCGGCATTCCGGAGGACGTGCCGAAGCACACCAGCAGGCCGCGACGCTGCAGCGAGGCCATGGAGCCGGCGACGGTGTCCTTGCCGATGCTGTCGAAGACGACCGGGACGCCCTTGCCGCCGGTCAGCTCGCGCACCCGTTCGGCCACGTCTTCGCGCCGGTAGTAGATGATGTGCTCGCAGCCGTGGGCGCGGGCGATCTCGGCCTTCTCCTCGCTGGAGACCGTGCCGATCACGGTGATGCCGAGCAGCTTGGCCCACTGGGAGAAGATGAGGCCGACGCCGCCCGCGGCCGCGTGGAGCAGCACGGTGTCTCCGGACTTCAGCGGGTGGATCCGCCGCAGCAGATAAGCCGCGGTCAGGCCGCGCATGGTCATCGCGGCGGCGGTCTCGCAGCTGATCTCGTCCGGCAGCCTGATCAGCGGCGCGGCGGACATGACGCGTTCCGTGCTGTAGGCGCCCAGCGGGCTGCCCGTGTAGGTCACCCGGTCGCCCTCGGCGACGTGCGTCACGCCCTCGCCCACGGCCTCCACCACGCCGGATGCCTCGACGCCGAGTCCGTTGGGCAGCGGGACGGGGTAGAGCCCGGTGCGGAAGTAGGTGTCGGCGAAGTTCAGCCCGACGGCGACGTGCCGGATCCTCACCTCTCCCGGGCCGGGGTCACCGACAGCGACCTTCTCCCACCGCATGACGTCGGGGCCACCGGTTTCCTGGAAGCGAACGGCGTGTGCCACAACTTGCTCCGTTTACTCGTGTGTAGGGGGCGGTCGCGGAGAGGGCGCCGCCCGCTTGCGGACTGCCGCATTCCGGTGCCGCGACCGCCGTGGAGTCGGTTCAGATCTTGGTGTCGCGCAGCATGAAGCCGCGCTGGCCCGGACGGCGGTTCGGCACCATGCCGAGCTGGGCCAGGGTCTCGTCGGCGTCCGAGTACCATTCGCCGATCTTGTAGATCTTCTTCGCCTCCTGTCCGGTGGCGATCTCACGCCCGAGCGCATGGGCGATCTCTACCATCTGCTCAACCTGCTCCACGGAGGACATCCGTTCGCCCTTGTGCCGCCACAGGTTGTCCTCGTTGCCCACGCGGACGTGCGCACCGAGGGCGATGCCGACCGTGTTCATCGGGGCCACCGCGCGCATCGAGGCCTCGATCGTGAGCACCGCGCCGTCCGGGACACGGCGGATGAATTCGACCAGGTCCGCCGGGTGCCGCCCGGCGAACCCGCCGCCGATCGCGACGTAGTTGAGCACCAGCGGTCCGTTGTAGATGCCCTTGCGGATCAGTCGCTCGACGGTCTCGAGCTGTGCCATGTTGGCGAGTTGGAAGTGCGGCTGGATGCCGTTGGCACGGAGCCGCTTGAGGTGCTCGAGGTAGAAGTCCGGCCCGGCCTCGACGACCATGTCGCGATAGGCCTTGTACATGGCCGGCTTCGCGATGGAGGTGCCCTCGATGTCCTCGTCGTCGAAGAGCTCGACGATGTTCATCTGGTTGGTGCCGATCGCGATCGTCACCTGGTCCGGCCGGGGGTCGATCTCGGCCAGCATGTGGCGGGTGTCGTAGCTGAGCCACTTGGCGTCGCCGCCTTCGTCCTCGGGGGCGAAGGAGATCGATCCGCCGATCTGCAGGACCATGTCCGGCACGGCCTCGCGCAGCCGGGCCATCAGCTCGTTGAACATGGAGATCCGCTTGGAGCCGTGGCCGTCGAGCTCGCGCACGTGGATGTGCAGCACCGTGGCGCCGGCGTTGTAGCAGTCGACCGCCGCCTGCACGTGCTCGTCCATGGTGAGCGGTAGATCGTCGGCGTCACCGGGCAGCCACTCCGGCCCGTAGGGGGCGGCCTGGATGACCAGCTTCTCCTGGTTCTCCGGGTACAGGGAGTCGTCGAGGAAGTGCACGATCCATCTCCTTTGTAGGATGGCGATCACACGGGTGTCTTGCATCGATGCCTGCGGCGCAAGGGCTGGGGTCTGGCGGGATCGGCAGAGGGATCCCAGCCCCACTGGGTGGCTCGGCGTGCAACCAGCGGGTTGGCGAGGGGGCGTGAAGCTGCAAGCAGGGTTCCTACTCGCCGTTGTGGGGCCTGTGAGCTCCCTTGCGGTGATGCAACGTTAAGCGTCGGTTAACCGGGACGCTGCACCGGAGGTGACAAGTGAATTGTCAATTGGGGACAGGCGCCCATCGTGGTGATCACGCTGGTGGGTACCGGTACTGCTCGAACGCCGCAGCTTCTTCAGGTAGCCAGTCACGGCCTCCTCGCAGGTCCCTTTGTCCTGGGCCACGAGGTGCGGGGGTGGGCTGGGCGGCAGGTCGCGGGTCGTGTGCGACCGGTTGATCGTTCCCTGGCGGCCGTGGTGGAGCCGTGGCCGGCCTGGCGGAGATCTCGAGTTCGCGCGGCATGAAGCCGCGCCGGCAAGAACGGCGACGGCGGTTCGGCGCGATGCCGAGCCGGGCTGCCGGCGTCCCGGGTACTGCTCGTTCGTGGTGACCGGGAGGGCGCCGCGGCCACCGACAGCCGCTTCGGTCCGCGGGACCGGTCGGAACGACGCGTTTCTCGTGGCTCTCGGCCGCGGGCGTCGTCGAGCCGGGTTCCTTGATCAGGTCGAATCGGTTCGGCTCCGGCGTGATTGACGGATCTTCATCGGTCTTCCGGCCGGAGGCGACAGGGGACCCGCCCCCTTGAGGACATCCCTCTCCGTCGACGCCGCCCGGCCTGCCCGAGGTCAGTGGCCGGGGCAGGGGTCGGCGGCCGCACGCGATGGTGGGGGGATCATTCCTCGACGAGGTACTGCTGCCTGGCTTGGCGGACGCGCCAGTCCCTCGCGCTGCACCCGAACCGCTCGCGGAACCAGCGCGAGAAAGCACTCGGTGCGGAGAATCCCAGCAGGCCGGAGATCTCCGTCAGCGAGCGGCGCGGGTTGGCCACGAGCTGCTGCGCCAACTGAACGCGTGTTGCGTTCAGGAGGGAGGAGAACGTCTCGCCGGACGCCGCCAGATGCCGGTGGACGGTTCGACGGTCGACGCCGAGGCTGCAGGCGACCTGCTCGATCGAACAGCGTCCGGTCGGCAGCAGGACGCCGATCAGCTCCCGCACACGGTCCGGCATGGTCGTGTCCCTCGAGACCGCGATGGACTCGAAATACTGCCGGACGTAAGTCCGGAGCAGCGGGTCCGACATCGGGTTAGGAACATTGAGATCGCTGCCGTAGAAAACGATCCCGTTGAATTCGCGGTCGAATTCCACCACGTGGCCGAAGATGCGCCAGTGGGTGGTGAGGTCCACTGGGGCGTCGTGCGTGAAACACACGGACAGCGCCTGCCACCGGGCACCGAGGAAGTTGCGGAGTACCTGATGGAAGGCGCCCACGGCCAGCTCTATGGACTGGCGGGCCGCCACCGCCTCGACTGGTTCCAGCCTCAGCTTGAGGGTGGCCAGACCGCTCGCCTCGGACAGCACGGCATGGAGCATCTCGTTGTACATGTGCTCATGGCGGACCAGCAGCTCGATCGCACTGCGGACATCGGGCTCTTCGCGAATGACGAGGCTGATCGGGCCGAGATTGGAGAAGCGCCGCCGTTCGGCAAGCAGCAGCCCGAAGTCCTCCCGGCGTGCGGCCGCCGCCGAGAGTTCGAGCAGGTGGATCACGGACTCGCCGGAGATCCACCTGTCCTGGACCGCGAGGCCGGCAGCGTCCAGGCCCACGCGCTTCATCAGGGCTCGCGGATCGATGCCGAGCGACTGGCTGAGCTCGACGTAGCTGCTGAGGCTCGCGTTGCGAACAAGGGACTTCATAGGCACACTCCCGGGCTCTGTCCCCGATTGATAAGTTAAATGTCGCGTGAAGTCAAGCGATGCGCCACATAGTGACCTAGCGTTGCACCACCCGCGATGGGGTTCACCGCCCGGCATTCGAAGCCCCGGCCGATCGAGAAAACGACGGACAACACCATGGCAAATCATCCGATTGTTGGCCAGACCAGAAAAAGAGGTGCGGAATCCCTGGCTGGCGAGCGATCTGCTGCGCACACGCCTGCGCTGAAAACCGTGGAATTCCCGACGGGGGAAGGAGAAGGCGCATGCCCGCGGTGCACAGTTTCCAGCCGGCGAGGATACGCCGCGACTGCGGCTCGCAATCCAGGGAGTCCTCCATGACGAGCATGAGCGATGTGCTTCACCATCCCTGTACCGGGCCGGCCGTGTGGCAGGGCCCGTCCCTGGCAGGCTCACAGGAGTGGATCCTGCGACTGTCGCCGGCGCAGATCGACGAACTCGAGGCCGCTCTGCGCGCGGTCCGGGAGCGCGGTATCCCCCTGCTGAAGGTGACGGCCCGCGACTTCCCGCTGCCGACCCTGGCTCGCGAGCTGGAGCGACTTGCCGACATGCTGGAGAACGGACGCGGCTTCGTGCTCGTCAAGCGCATCCCGGTCGAGAGGTACAGCCAGGCTGCGGCAAGCGCCGTGTTCTGGGGACTGGGCCAGCATCTCGGCGTCCCGGTGTCGCAGAACGCGGCGGGTCATATGCTCGGCCACGCCCGGGACACCGACCGCACTATGACGGCCCCCTCGACACGCGGCTACCAGACCAGAGAGCCACTGCCGTTCCACACCGACGGCTCCGATGTCCTCGGTCTGTTGTGCCTGCGCGCTGCCCGATCCGGCGCACGCCTCTCCCTCGTCAGCTCGGCGGCCGTCTACAACGCGGTGCTGGCACGCCGCCCGGACCTGGTCGAGCGGCTGTACCGCACCCAATTCCTCGACCGCCGGGAGGAACACGGCCCGGGCGAGCGCCCGTACCACGCGGTTCCGCTTGCCGCCTGGTACGAGGGGAAGCTCAGTCTGCGGTACAACCGCTGCTACCTGGAGTCCGCACAGCGCTTTTCCGACGTCCCGCGTCTTGAGCCGGCCGACGTCGAGCTCTTCGACCTCATCGACGAACTCGCAGCGTCCCCGGACCTGCGGCTGGACATCGACTTCGGTGCCGGCGATGTACTGCTGGTCAACAACCACGCGGTTCTGCACTCCCGCACCGCGTACGAAGACTTCGCCGATCCCGCACTGAAGCGCCATGTCCTGCGCCTGTGGCTGGCCCTGCGACAAGGGCGCGTCCTTCCGCCGGACTTCTGGGGAGATCTCCACAGCACCGGAGGTGGCTCCGGTCGCGGCGGGATCGCGCCCCGCGACGTGATCGCCCCGTCGGACCTCGTAGACATCGGCGGCTCTCGCCGCCAGGAATGACCGCCAACCGTCCAGACCGATCGGAAAACGAATGAACAACCTTGCGGCAGTCGTGGCGGAATCCGCCTGGGCCGGCGGTGACCGGATCGCCGTACGCCAGGACGAGACCGCCCTCACCTATGCCCAGCTGAACGACGCGAGCGCTCGGGTCGCCGCGCTGTTGCGGGACAAAGGCGCCCGGCCGGGCGATCGCGTCGCGATGGTCATGCCCAATGTCGTCCACTTCCCGGTCGTGTACTACGGCATCCTGCGCGCGGGTTGCGTCGTGGTACCGATGAATCCGCTGCTGAAGTCCCGCGAAGCGGCGTTCGCGCTCCGGGATTCGGGAGCGCGGATCGTGCTGACTTACCCGCCCTTCGCGCAGGAGGTGGCGAAGGCTGCGGCCGAGGTCGGGGCGGAATGTCTCGTCACGGACCCGGTGGCGTTCTCGTCCCTGTTGCAGGCGACCGAACCGATGCCGGATATCGTCGACCGGGCACAGGGCGACACGGCCGTGATCCTCTACACCTCGGGCACGACGGGGACCCCGAAGGGCGCCGAGCTGACCCACCGCAACCTGATGAGCAACGCGGTCACAACGGTGGAAACGCTGATTCAGATCGGACCGGACGACGTACTGTTCGGTGGCCTTCCGCTGTTCCACGCGTTCGGGCAGACCTGCGCCCTTAACGCCGCCATCACCGCTGGCGCCACCCTCACGTTGCTGCCGCGCTTCGAGCCGGCCAAGGCACTGCAGATCATGCGCCGGGACCGGGTCACCGTCTTCCTCGGCGTCCCCACCATGTACACCGCCCTGCTGCACGCCAAAGTCCCCGACGGCCACGACCTCTCCCGGCTGCACGTGGCCGTCTCCGGTGGCTCCTCTCTCCCTGTGGAGGTGCTGCATGGCTTCGAACGCACATTCGACGTCACGGTGCTGGAGGGCTACGGACTCTCGGAGACGTCGCCGGTCACCGTGTTCAACCCCCCTGATCGGCCACGCAAGGCCGGCTCGATCGGTGTGCCCATCCGCGGGGTCGAGGTCAGACTCGTCACGGACGACGGCACCACAGTGGGCCCGGGTGAAGTCGGTGAGATCGTGATTCGCGGCGAGAACGTGATGAAGCGTTACTGGAACCGTCCGGACGCGACCGCGGAAGCGATTCGAGACGGGTGGTTCCACAGCGGCGACCTGGCCCGCGTCGACGAGGACGGCTACTACTTCATCGTCGACCGCAAGAAGGACCTCATCATCCGCGGCGGATACAACGTCTACCCGCGAGAGATCGAGGAGGTGCTCTACGAGCATCCGGCTGTCGGTGAGGCGGCAGTCGTCGGTGTGCCCCACAAGACCCACGGGGAGGAGGTCGCAGCCGTCGTGGCCCTCCGGGAGGGCGCGCAGACCACGGCCGAGGACATACGCGGATTCGTCAGGGAACGGGTGGCCGCCTACAAGTACCCGAGGATCGTCACGTTCACGGACGCACTTCCCAAGGGGGCGACCGGCAAGATCCTCAAGCGTGAGATCACCGTCACCGACCACGCGGCGACGGACTGAGTGGTCCCGCTCCCGCGGCTGCGGAAGCCGGAAAGGTCCGGCTTCCGCAGCCGCCCGGCAGGGGCACAGGTTCAGCTGCCGGATCTGAACGCACTGGAACTGCTCGTCGCAGTGGCGGAGACGGGCAGCCTCAGCCAGGCGGCGGCCCGGTTCGACATCAGCCAGCCGTCCGTCAGTGCACTGATGATGACGCTGGAGCGACGACTGGGAGTGAAACTGCTGGTGCGCTCCACCAGGCGTTCACGGCTGACCCCGGCCGGTTTGGTGGTAACGGACTGGGCCCGCTGCGTGCTGGAGAGTGTGGCTGTCTTCGTCGAAGGCACGGCCGCGCTGAGATCGCGGCAGGAGGACCGGCTGAGGATCGGAGCCAGTCTGACAGTGGCTGAGCATATGGTGCCCGGGTGGTTGCTGTCCTTGCGGGAGACCTTGCCCCAGGTGCATGTCGGGCTGGAGGTCACGAACAGTCACAAGGTGATCGAAGGCATCCGGCACAATGGGTTCGACCTCGGCTTTGTGGAGGGCCCCTGGGGGCCGCGGGACGTTCAGTCCACCGTGGTGGGACGGGACCGGTTGGTCGTGGTGGTGGGCCCGGATCATCTGTGGGCGCGCCGCCGCAGCCCGATCGGTGGGGCTGAGTTGGCGGCCACACCACTGGTGCTGCGCGAACGCGGCTCCGGGACTCGTGAGACGTTGGAAGCCGCACTGAAGACGTATGGCTCAGTCGCGAATCCCGTTCTGGAGCTGGGGGCGACCGCACCGCTGCGCACCGCTGCGGCGAGCGGACTCGGCCCTGCGGTGCTGTCGGCCATGGCCGTGCAGGAAGACCTGCGGGAAGAGCGGCTTGCTTCCGGGTCTGTTCGGACATGCTGAGACCGTGCACCGATCTGTCACAACATTGCAGTCCTACAAGCCCGTTTGAGCGGGCGCTCACGGCCGACCTCCTTGCCGCTGCGAGCGCCGCTGAACCGTTCCTGATCCGGCGGCGTCCCGGCCAGCCCACCCGCACGGGAGCACCGACTCGGCGGACGGATGTGTGCGCCGGTCAGGTCGGCTGGCTGCCGACCACGCGATGACGTCTCTGCCGCCGGTGAAGCCCTGGGGCTGACCGGACACCGGCTCGACGCAGCCGACGCGCTGTACACCGGGCTGGCCACGCACTTCATCCCGGCGAACCGGCTCGGCGCGGTCGCGGACGCCCTGGCTGATGGCGTCGGCACCCCGGTGGACACCGTTCTGGAGCGCCTCGGCCAGCAATCCCCGGTGGAGGAAACTCAGTTGGAGAAGGTGCGGGGAGACTTTGACTGAGCGTTCGGTGCCGTTGGCCTCGCCGGGATCAGGGAACGGCTGCACTGCCTCGACAGCCCGTGGGCAGCGGCCGTCTTGCTGCAGAGCTTGCGCATCACCCACGCCCTGCTGACTGCCTGCAGGCAGCGCACATTGCGTGAGTGCCTCGATGCCGATCTCCGGCTCGCACGGTCGACCATTCGTACCCCCGACTTACTGGAGGGAGTACGAGCGGCCTTGGTCGACAAGGACCGCACTCCCGTATGACAATGCGGGTATTGACCAAGCAAAGCCGACAACTCGGCCGTGTGAACGGCAAGTTCACACGGCCGAGTTGCTTAACTGCTCAGGGGCGCAGGGCCACCCAGTCTCCGTGCGGCGAGATCCGCAGGAGGGAGGACAGGCCCGCTTCGCTGAACGCCAGCTCGATGTCCGTCAGCCCTTCGGCGAAGTGGGTCCAGCCGTCGTAGTGGGCCGGAATCACGATGCCCGCGTCCAGGACGGCTGCCGCCGCCGCGGCCCGGCAGCTGTCCAGGGAAAGGGGCCGACCCTCGAATTTCGCGGGCACGCGTGCCGCCCCGGCGTTCAGTACGGCTGCGCCGATGTCCGGTACGCGGTGGGAGATTTCCGCGACTGTACGGATCGAGGCGTTGTCGCCACTCACGTAGACGGTGGGAAGGCCCTGTCCCGACAACACGAACCCGGTGACCTCGCAGTTGACGTTTCCGTCCGCGTCGCGCTCGCCGTCCTCGGGACCGTGGACCGCAGGAACGGCCAGCACGGTCAGATCGCCGTTGCCGTCCGCGCGCGGTAGGGAATGGCTCGTCCAGGGGGAGAGGCCGACCGCCGGGGAGCCGAGCCGGCTGGCGGAACGGGGACCGGTGAGGACCAGCGGGGCGGCCAGCGCGAAGGCGCGGCCGTGCTCGTCGAGGTTGTCCGGATGCAGATCGTGACTGACCAGAACGAGGTCGACCGGGCCCAACTCATCCGCGCCGACAGCGGGTCCGGCCGTCTTGGTGAGGTATCCGTGGGGACCGGCGGCGTCGAAGGTCGGGTCGGTGACGATGCGCAGGCCGCCGATGTCGATGACGGCCGTAGGACCGCCCAGGACCATGACCGAGCATTCCTGTCGTGGCAGCAGCTCTGCTGTCGTCATCGCCGTCCTCGCCGAGTCGTCTCGATCGCTTCGTTCATGCCGCCGAGGATAAGAACTTCACGCACGCGCGTGAAATGCCTGTCGTGATGCATCCATGTCCGGCAGACATGGATGCTGATCATCCCACCCGGGACGTCGGCTCACTCGTGCTCCGCCCTTACGGCGGCGTCCAGGAACCGGCGGACCAGGGCCCGTTGAGCGTCGGGCAGATAGACAAGGCTGACCGGGCTGGGCGGCGCCTCGGTGAGCGGAATGAAACGGAGGGCGGGGTGCTGGGTGCGGCGCTGCGCCACCTCGGGGACGATGCCGATGCCACGGTTGGCGGCCACCGTCTCAAGCCATTCGTCGTAGTTGGCCGTCTCGATGATCTGCTCCGGGCGCTGGTCCACGGACCAGGACCAGGGGCCGGTGGTGCCGCTGACCGTGTTGACGACCAGGGGCCAGTGCTGGACGTCCGTCCAGCTCAGGTGGCCGAGACGGACCAGATCGCAGTGCTCGGAGCAGACGGCGATGCGCGGTTCGTCGTACAGGTGCACAGTTCGCGCTGCCCTCGGCGGGTCGAAGTCGCCGCGGACCAGGGAGATGTCGACGGCGCGCTGCCGCAGAGCCTGAAGGGGGTCGTCAGTGCGGGTCAGGGTGACCGAAGCTCCGGTGTCCTGCTCGAAGTGGCTCACCGCCTGCTGGGCCCAGGGGTCGGGCAGCAGCCAGCTGAAGCCGAGCCGGAGGGTGACCTTGTGGCGCACGACGGCCAGGGCCTGGTCGAGGGTGGCAAGGACACGCTCGGCGTGGAGGAGGAACTCGGCGCCGGTGGCCGTCAGCTCGACGTGCCGGGAGGAGCGGTCGAGGAGGCGGACGTTCAGGTTGCCCTCCAACTGCGCGATCGTACGACTCAGAGCCGGCTGCGTGATCAGCAGTTCCTCGGCTGCCCGGGAGAAGGACCGGTGTCGTGCCACAGACGTGAAGGCCCGCAGGTGACGGAGTTCGACGTCCATGCTCATCGTGCCTTCTTCTCGGATCCATGCCTTCCATGCATAGCAGCAGCTTAACCGGCATTTCACAAGCGCTCGCGGGCTTTCTAGCGTGGGTGGTGGCCGCTGAACGCCGAGGGAAAGTGATCATGACGCCAGAAGTAGCACGACCAACAGCCCCCACCCGCCCGCGCAGGGAGTCCCCCTGGACGATCGTGGCCCAGGCCGCGGCAGCGCTCGCCGCGGGGATGGGGATCGGCCGGTTCGTGTACACCCCCATCCTGCCGCTCATGCACGCCCAGGCAGGTCTGTCCTCGGGGCTCGGGGCGAGCCTGGCCACCGCGAACTTCATCGGCTACCTCGCGGGCGCCCTCGTCGGCATCGCCGTCCCGGCTGTCGTACGCTCGGCCGCGACCTTGCGCGGCTCGCTGGCCATCATGGTCGCGACACTGGCGCTCATGCCGGCCACGCACGACGGCACCGCCTGGTTCGCGCTGCGGCTGGTGGCCGGCGCCGCCAGCGCGCTGGTGTTCGTGATCGCCGTCAGCGCCATGCTCTCCCGCCTGCAGGCGCACGCACACCACATGGTCGGATGGGCCTTCGGCGGTGTCGGCGCCGGAATCGCCCTGTCGGGCATGCTGGTGGTGGTCGTGCAGACGGCGTCCACCTGGCAGGTTGCCTGGTGGGCCTGCGCCGCGCTCGCGGCCCTGCTCGCGGCCGTCGCCTGGCCCCTCACGCCCGAACCGGAAACAGAGGCCGCTGAAGCCGCCAGCCCGGCCGAACGACCCCGCACCCACCGCTGGTTCATCGCCCTGTTCGCCAGCTACACCTTCGAGGGCATCGGCTACATCATCGCTGGCACCTTCCTGGTCGCGGCGATCCAGCAAGGCGTCCAGGGCTGGCTCGGCAGCAGCGCCTGGATCGTGGTCGGACTCGCCGCCCTGCCCTCCTGCGCCCTGTGGACCCGCCTGGCACGCCGCTGGTCGCGACCGGCACTACTGCTCACCTCGCTGAGCATCCAGGCTGTCGGCATCGCGCTGCCGGCTTTGCTCGGCGGCGTTGCCCCGGCGCTGCTCTCCGCCGTGCTGTTCGGCGCCACATTCATGGGCGTCAGCACGATCGCCCTGTCGATCGGCACTCATCTGCAAGTGCCACGCGCCGTGGCCCTGCTGACCGCCGGATACAGCGCTGGCCAGATCCTCGGCCCGCTACTGGCCGCACCCCTGCTGCGTCACGGCTACCACCAGGCCCTCCTGCTGGGCAGCACCATGGTCGCAATCGCCGGAGTCGCGGCCGCCGCCGTCTGCATCCGCTTTCCGCACCACCTCGCTCCCGTCGCCTCGACGGCCTGACACCCGTACTCCAGGAGGAGTTGTCATGAGCAGACTGCTGTCCGATCTCGGAATCGACCTCCCGGTCCTCGCCGCGCCGATGGCTGGCGGACCGAGCACACTCGCACTCGTCACAGCAGCCGCGCGCGCAGGCAGCCTGGGCTTTCTCGCCGGCGGTTACAAGACCGCGCAGGCGTTGGCCGGGCAGATCCACGCCGCACGGGCGGACGGAGTGCCGTTCGGCGTCAATCTGTTCGTCCCCAACCCAGTCCCCGTCTCCGCCGAGGCGTACCGGGGTTACGCCCAGGCGGTGCAGCCCGAGGCCGAGCTGTACGGGCTGAAGCTCACCGACGGGGACCCGGTGGAGGACGACGATCAGTGGACGGACAAGGTCGACCTGCTGACCGCGAGTCCCGTCCCCTGGGTGTCCTTCACCTTCGGTATCCCCGACCGCGCGGTCGTTGGTGCCCTGCGCCGGGCCGACACCACCGTCCTGCAGAACGTCACCTCGACCGACGAGGCACGCCGGGCGGCGGAGACCGGAGTCGACGCACTGATCGTGCAGGCGTCCACGGCCGGCGGGCACTCGGCCACGCTCACCCCCGAGCGACCGCTCACGCCCGTGCCGCTGCCCGAGCTGGTAGGCCAAGTGCGTGACGCCGTCACCTTGCCGGTCATTGCCACCGGCGGAATCGCCACCCCGGCCGATGTGGCGGCCGCGCTGCATGCCGGTGCGGAAGCCGTTATGGTCGGTACCCTCCTACTGCGTACGGACGAGAGCGGAGCATCGGCGCCGCACAAGGCGGCTCTCGTGGACCCCGCCTTCGAGACGACCATCGTCACGCGCGCCTTCACGGGGCGGCCCGCCCGCGCCCTGCGCAACCACTTCACCGACCGCTTCGACGCGATCGCTCCCGCCGGCTACCCCGCCCTGCACCACCTCACCGGCCCGCTGCGCAAGGCGGCCACCGCGGCCGGAGACACCCGGCTGATCCACCTGTGGGCCGGAACGGGTCACCGCGAGGCGAGGAGTGAGCCTGCTGAGCAGGCACTCGCTCGGCTTGCCAATCGGCTCTAGCCCTGGGCGACTCGGAGAGTGGCCTGTGCTCGCCTTCCCTGCGAAGCCGAGCCCGACCAGCGCCACTACGGCGGACGCCCGCCAGCCCGACTGTGGGCCTCCAGGACCCGCAGTACCCAAGGGGCAGCAGGTCGCGGATCTCCGGCGGCCACCACTTGGGCTCGGACGGCAGTTCCCTCTTCAGGTTCTTCGAGGTGATCATCCCGGCCCGGGCGGCCCGGAGCAGGTTGGGTATGCTCCGTCAGCCGCCGTCGCCGGGGCCCTCCCCGGCGGCCAACAGCCCGTGCCCATGGGCGAGCCGGGCCTCCGTCGCCCGTACTTGGTCCCGGGCCGCATCCCGCAGGGCGAGCGGTGCCCTGCCCGCAGAGGCCGGTTCGGTGCTGACCGTCACTGCCCTCACGAGGTGCTGGTCCCGGGGCGAGTTTGCGGTGCCATCGGGTTGCCAACGCCAGAGGAGCGAATTGGCTCATGTTTTATGTTTATCCCGTTTTGTGGCGATGGAGCGGAGCGGTACGGCAGCCACCCGGCGAGCCACCAGGGCTCAGAGGGTGCGCTGTGGTCATGCTCATGGAGAGGACCGGTGGCCGACCGCGCGGGCGCGGTTGACCTGCAGCCACCGGCCTCCGACAGGCTGGCAGCGGTACGGCTCAGTGAGGCAGACCGACGGCCCGTGCGCCGCTGCGGCGTTGCTGGATGACGACGGCCACGACCAGCAGTGCGCCCTGGGCGACGTTCTGCCAGAAGGAGTTGATGCCTTCGACCGTGAGGCCGTTCTCGAGGCAGCCGAGCAGGGCGACCGCGAGCAGGGTGCCACCGATGCCGCCCTTGCCGCCCTTGAGGGCGCAGCCTCCGAGGGCCGCGGCCGTGATGGCCTTGAGTTCGAGGCCTTCACTGCCGGATGTCGGCTGACCCGAGCCGGTCCGGGCCGTCAGCAGGATGCCTGCCACCGCGGCGGCGACACCGATGAGCGCGTAGACAGCGACCAGGTACTTGTTGATGCTGATCCCGGCCAGCCGAGCCGCGGTGTCGTTGCCGCCGATCGCGTAGACGTTGCGGCCGATGTCGGTGTACTTCAGCAGTAGGTGTACCGAGACTGCCACGATGACGAGGAGCCAGACCATCACAGGCAGCCCGGCGATCTTGCCGCGGCCCAGAAAGATGAAGGCGTCGTTGTTGAGGACGTAACCCTGCGCCCGGCCGTCCGACAGCAGCTGGGCAAGTCCCTTGTAGGCAGCGAGTCCCGCCAGGGTGGCGATGGTGGGGTTGACCCGGCCGTAGACGATGACCAGGCCGTTCAGCAGACCCACCAGGAGGCCGACACCCAGTGAGGCGGCCATGCCTACGAGGGCGTTGGACCCGGCGCTGGTGAAGGCCATGGCGCTGACGACCGACGCGACGCCGACCTGGGAACCGACGGAGATGTCGAGACCGCCGCAGATGATCACCACGGTCTGTACGACGGCGAGCAGTCCGGTGATAGTGGCGGCCTCGGCGATCACCTGCATGTTGGACAGGCTCAGGTAGTTGTCGTTGAGAATCCCGAAGAGTGCGAGCACGAGCACGAGCGCGCCGATGAGGCTGATGTTCTGGCCGCCGATGCCGACGAGGAACTCCGCCCTGCCGGTCTTGCGGCCGTGGGCGGCTGGTTCCTTCACGGCCGGGGAAGGGGTGCTGGTGAGGGTCATGAGGTGGCTCCAGAATTGCTGGTGCGGCCGATGTCGTCGGCCATCGCGAGGGCGAGGATGGATTCTTCGGTGGCTTCGTCGTGGCTGAGTTCGCCGGTGATACGGCCGCCCTGCATCACCACGACACGGTCCGCGAGACCGAGGAGCTCCGGGAGTTCGGAGGAGATGACCAGCAGAGCGACGCCCTCCTTGGCCAGGTCGGCGATGATCTGGTAGATCTCGGCCTTGGCGCCGACGTCGATGCCCCGCGTCGGCTCGTCCAGGATCAGGACCTTCGGCTTTCGCGCCAGCCAGCGCGCCAGGACGACCTTCTGCTGATTGCCGCCGGACAGCTTGCGGACCTCGTGGTTGATCGAGGGGGTGCGCACCCGGAGCCGGTCGGCGTAGTGCTGGGCGAGTTCACGCTCAGCCGCCCGCCTGACGAAGCGGAAGCGACGCAGCCGGTCCAGTACGACCAGTGAAGTGTTGTCTCGGACGGACTGCTGCAGGAAGAGGGCCTGTGCCTTGCGTTCCTCCGGCGCGAGTCCGAGCCCGGCCTGGATCACCTCGCCGGGATGGCCGCTGCGCAAGGGCTTGCCGTCGAGGGTGACGGTGCCGCTGCGGACCGGCTGATCGCCGGCGAGTGCCAGCGCCAGCTCCGAGCGTCCCGCTCCGATGAGTCCTGCCAGGCCGACGACTTCGCCCGCCCGGACCTGGAGCGAAATGTTCTGCACGTCGTCCGTGGTGAGGTTCTTGACGTCGAGCACGAGACGGTCAGTGGCCGTGCGCTGTCGCACGAACATGGTGGACAGGTCGCGCCCCACCATCAGGCGGACCAGCTCTCCTTCGTTCGTCGTGCTTGCCTGCTGCACACCGACCAGGCCGCCGTCGCGCAGCACGGCGATGCGGTCGGCGAGCTGGAAGATCTCCTGCATGCGGTGGGAGACGTAGACGATTGCGATGCCCTGGTCGCGCAGCCGACGGATCAGGGCGAACAACGCTTCCACCTCGTGCTCGGACAGGGAGGAGGTGGGCTCGTCGAAGGCGATCAGCCGCGCGGCTGTGTCGCCGGTCAGGGCGCGCATGATCTCGACCAACTGCCGCTGGGCAGACGTGAGCTGGTGTCCAGGGAGATCGGGGTCGAGTGCGTCGGCGAAGCCCAGCCGTGCCAGGTCCGCCACGATCCGGCGACGCAGTTCCTGGCGGTCGAGCAGCCTTCCGCGCTTGCGGGGCAGTGAGCCGGCGTAGACATTCTCGGCGACCGAGATGTGAGGGATGATCTCCGGTTCCTGCGGGATGATCCGGATTCCGGCGGCCCGCGCGCGTGCGGGGGAGTCGAGTTCGGTCCGCTCGCCGGCCACGACGACGTGGCCCTCGGTCGGCTGGTGATCGCCGGTGAGGATCTTGAGCAGGGTCGACTTTCCCGCGCCGTTCTCGCCCATGAGTGCGGTGACCTGGCCGCCGGGGAAGTCGAGCGTGACGTCGGTGAGTGCCTGTACGGCACCGAATTGCTTGGTGACGCCCGTGACGCCGATGGAGTCGTGCGGCGGTGCGGCGTCGGGCTGCCCGCCGGAAGGGCCGGAGTCACCGGTCGCGTTGGGTGCTCTGGTCATGTGTCGGTTCACCTCGATGGCGTCGCGCAAGTGTGGTCAGGGGTGCCGGGATTGCCCGGGGGCAGGGGGCCGGGGCTGTCTACCGGTGGCTGCCGCCCTTCGCGTCAGCCACCGGTGAGAGGGGATCAGCTGCAGGTGAGGCCGGCGCTCTTCCAGGAGTGGGAGTCGACCATGGTGGTGGGGGCGAAGGCCTCCTGCGGGAAGTCCTTGCCGTGCTTGAGCTTGTCGTACATGGTCTGGACGGCCAGAGCGCCGACGTCCTTGCCGTTGATGAACAGCGCCGCCTTCATGCCGGATGGCTTGTCCGACTGCCACTCCTTGCACGCGAGGTAGGCGCCCAGGCCGACGCCGAGGATGTTGGCGGGACTGGTCCCGGCGTTCTGCAGGGCCGTGACACCGCCCATCACGTTTTCGTCGTTGCAGCCCCAGACGACCCAGTTCTTGACCTTGGAGTTGGCGGTGATCGTCGCGGCGATCTTGTCCTGAGCTCCGGTGGGTGTGTTATCGGTGGCCACGTTGATGGTCTTCACTCCCGGAACGGCCGCGTCGAAGGCCTTCTTGGAGGCGTTGACCCGGTCCCCGCAGACTGTGACGTCCTGCTTCCAGGCGGAGATGACACGGGTGTCGGAGGCCTTCCAGCCCGCCTTCTTGAACTCGGCGGCCGCACGCTTGCCGACCTCCTCGCCCATCTGGGCGCCGCTGAAGCCGACCCGGGGCACGAGGTCGGCCTTGCTGCAGCTGGCCGGGTCGGGGCCGGTGGAGCAGATCTGATCGTCGGAGGTCAGCAGGGCGACCTTGCCGTCCTCGGCCGTGTGCACGACCTGGGGGCCCACAGCGGGGTCCGGGACGACGATGATGACGCCGTTGGTCTTCTGGGCGACGGCGGACTGGACCTCGCCCACCGTCTTGTTGGCGTCGTTGCCGAGATTGACGATCTTGAGGTCGATGCCGAGCTCGTCCGCCTTCGCCTTGGCTCCGGCGGCCTCGCCGACGAAGTACTCCTGGTCGCCCTGCTTCTGGAGATAGGTGAGGGAGATCTTGCCGTCCGCCTTGCCGACGGGGTCCTGCCCGGCAGCCTCCTTGCCCGAGGAACACGCTGTGCTCACGCCGAGGGTGAGCAGGAGGCCGGTGGCGGCGGCGACACGCCGCTGGAATGCAGAGGACATGGTGAAGCTCCTTTGTGCTGGCAGCGACCACCGGAGAAGACGTGTTCAGGGGTCGTGCGGTGAGGAGAGCGAGATGGCCGTCGAGCGGCCGGGTGCGGATGCTCGGAAGAGAGGTAGAACCTCAAAATCAACCAGAAACCATCAGGTTCAAACGGGCACACATATGACACTGCTCATTACGGGAGAGTGTCAAGCCTGTGTACGGGGGTGAGATGAGTCTGTGATCTTTCACCCGGGACGGGGTCGCTCATCGGTCTTGGCGGCCTTCGGCGTGGCGCAACTGCCTCCGCGCTGGTCTTGTCGTCGGGGGCCGCTGCGGAAGCGGTGCGCCGCACCAGTCACCCGACGCCGAGGCGACGCCCGAGGAAGGTGACGGGTGTGGACGGGTCGTCGGCGAGCAACTTCTGCCAGGTGTTTGTGTACTTCTTGGCGCCGGCGCCCGCGAAGGCGATGGTGACGTCGGTGCCCTTGGTCCTGTAGGACGCTGAGACCGCACAGCGGCTGGGATGTCACCGTTGGACCGTCGAACGCGCCATGCCCTGCTCGCTGGCGGTCGCCGCCTGCCCTGTTGCTATGAGCGCAAGGTCGAACACTTCCTCGCCTTCACGAGCATCGTCTGCACCCTCATCTGCTGCCGCAGAGTCGCCATATGGGATCACCTCTCAGTGCAGGCCGATGCCAGCCAGGGCTGTGATGTGCGGGTTGGACTGCACGCGGCCAGACAGGGGACGCAACGGGCGGATGTCGAGTAGTTGACGGGACGTTGACTCATGGCATCTGTTGGCCTACGTTGCAAAAGGATGTCGGTTTCTGGGAGTTTACGTTTCCTTCGCCCTTCCTCTTGCGTCACGTTGAGTCCGGGCTCTCGTCAGACGGCGAGCAGTTCGCCCCCATTTCCTATGGCTACGGGACATCGCCAAGCGAGGAGCCACCATGTTCGATCAGCCTTCAACAATCTCCATTGCAGGTGAGGGAGAGACGCGGCCCCCGCGCGCAGCCGCAGAAGTCTGCTGCGTGGCATCACCGGCGCGGCCGAACTGGCCGTCGTCTCCGGTGGTCTACTGGCGGCCTGCTCCGGCTCGTTGGGCACTAAGGAGAAGGACGACGGCGCCAGCTTCCCGGGGGCTCGGGCAATGTCGTCGGCAGCACGGTGACGTTCGGATCGAACTACTCCGACCCGGCCGGCAAGTCCGCCTTGCCCACGCTGACTTCGGCGGCTTAGACCGACCGGCAATTGGGGGGCGGCGTCACGGGGCTGGGGCACGCGCCTCGCGGCGTTGTCGTCAATCACCATGGCTCCTTCCCCAAGCTCTCGGCTTCGCTCGAGCAGGGGAGACCCCATCTGGCTCAATCCTCCGCCTTGCGATGCATGCACCCCAGCCCCGCACCTTCACCCACCCCCAATTGCCGGTCGCTCTTAAGCATTGACCAAGGCGAAGATCAACACGGTCGACCACAACACGTTCCAGCAGAACATCACCAGCTACCTGCAGGGCACCCCGGACGACCTGTTCACCTGGTTTGCCCGATACCGCATTCAGTACTTCGCCGTGCAGTGCCTGGCCCAGCCGATCGACACACGGCTGTGGCGGGGGCCCAGGCGGGACGACCGCCGCGCCGGCTGGTGAGATCACCGCCGACCAGCTCGGATCCGCGATACCGGCGTCACGGCCGACGCGTGGCCCAGCCGCCGCCATTGTCGATAGCCGGCAAAACAACCACTGCAACTGGATCGACTACCCGATGAGGTCGTGGAAGACGCGCCTCACGAAACGAAAGAGGTCACTGCCGATGAGCGGGAAGACAGGCGGCCCCAGACGCCGCAATGTACTCATAGCGGGCCTCGCTGGTGCCGGCGTGATGCTGGTACCCGGCGGGCTGGCGAGTGCCGCATCGCGTGGAGATGGAAGCGAGGCAACAGGGCGGCGCTCCATCAACCTCGACACTGACTGGGCATTCTGGCGCGACGATGCCCAGGGCGCGCAGGAGCTGTCCTTCGACGATTCCAAGTGGGCGGGTGTGTCGATTCCGCACACCATGCGGCTGGAACGCAAGGAACCGATCATCTACAACGTCTTCGCCGGCATCGGCTGGTACCGCCGGTACTTTCGCATGGCTCCCGGCGAAGCGGACCGCCGGGTGACGATCCGATTTGACGGCGTTCAGACAAACTGCATTGTCTACCTCAACGGTGAAAAGCTCCTCGAGCACCACGGCGGCTATCTCGGCTTCTCCGTCGATGTCACCGACAAGCTCCACTGGGATCGAGACAATCTCCTTGCCGTGCGGGTTTCGAATCTCGACGATCCGCAGACGCCCCCTGGTAAGCCCCGCGAAGAGCTCGGGTTCCTCACCTACGGCGGTATCTACCGCAGCGTCACGCTGCAGATGACCGGTCGCATCTACATCACGGATCCGCTGGAGGCCGACCGCGTCGCCGGCGGCGGGGTGTTTGTCACCTACCCGCGGGCCGACGCCGAGCTGGCTGTCGTCAAAGCCAAGACCAACGTGGTGAACAGCACCGATTCGTCTGCTGTCACAAGGCTGCAGTCGACGATCTACAACGCGCAAGGAGAGATCGTCGCCCGGGAGAGCCAGGTCGCGACGATTGCGAGCGGCGCCCATCACGACTTCGAGCAAAGCCTGGAGGTGATCCGTCCCGACCTGTGGCACCCGGACAGCCCGCACCTGTACAAGCTCGTCAGCGACGTCTACCTCCGTGACCAGGTGTTGGATACGGTCACCACGCGAATCGGGATTCGCCGCATCGAATACCGGGCGGACGGTTTCTATATCAACGGAGAGCGCCTCTACCTGCGCGGGGCGAACATCCACCAAAACTACGCCTACGTCGGCGACGCCGCACCGGCTTCGATGAAATGGCGCGAGGCGCTCAGGCTGAAGCTGGGCGGTTTCAACGCGGTACGTGCCGCTCATTATCCGCACGATCCCGCGTTTCTCGACGCCGCCGACGAGCTCGGGTTGGTCGTCGTCGCGTGCGCGCCTGGCTGGCAGTTCTGGAGCGAGAACGAGACGTTCGTCAATCGCACCTACGCGGACGCCATGCAGATGATCCGCAGGGACCGCAACCGTCCGTCGATGATTCTCTGGGAAACCTCGCTGAACGAGACGCATTACCCGGGGTGGTGGGCAAAGAAAGTCACCGAGCTTGCCCACGCGGAAATGCCCAACGACCAGATGTTCACCGCGGCCGACTATGGTTTGTGGGGGAAGGAGTACTATGACGTGAACTACAAGGTCGTCAACACGGACGGCTCGGATCCCGATCTGACCAAGCCGTTCTTCACGCGGGAATGGGGCGACTGGGGGGGCCAGGCGGGCCGCGAATGGGGCGAGGGTAGCCTCATCGGAATGGTGGCGACCAGGCAGGGATTCCTCAACCTCGATTCGTCTGCGGCCTGACGGCCGTATCTGATCCGGCGGGTTGCCCTGGTTTGTCCTGTCGGTGTGGACGTGGGGCCTTCGCATGCGCTGCGGGGGCGTCGGGCTCCACGGGCCCGAGGGGTGGTGCGGCTACTCCTTCCTGGTCTTCGTCGGGTCGGGGTCCGGTCGTCAGGTGACGTCGGGAAGTTTCATTACGTGGTGCCAGGCGGTGGTGAACGCGGACGCCCAGGGCCAGGTCTGGTCAAGGTGGAGGGTGCGTCGGCGGGCGTGGGAGGTGAGGCGGGCGGGCAGGTGGTACAGCTTCCTGCGGATCGTCTCTGGTTCGGACTTGGCCAGGCCGGGCTCGTCGTGCAGGAGGAGGAGCCGGGTCCAGGCGTCGAGGTCGGCGGCGAGGGTGGAGGCCAGCACCCAGGCGGCGTTGAGCTGCCAGGACTTCGAGGGCAGCAGCCCGAGACCGATCCGCTTGGTCGCTTTCACCCGGTCCTCCACCTCGGCGTGATCGCGATACAAGGCGTCGAGGAACCACACCTGCCCGGATCCGGGCACGCCGGAGAGTCCCTGGTGGGCGGGGATGTTCGTGGCGACGATCTGGTAGCGCCAGCCGGTGCGCTTCTCGAAGGCGGTCAGCTGCTTCGCGTCCCGGCGCGAAGGCTTGACCCGGCGCACGATCAGCCGCATCCCGGCCGGCCAGCCGGCCAGGTCGCGCACCCCGGTCAGCTCGGCGACCTGGTAGAACAGTCGTTCTCCGTCGGGGTTGTTGATCTCGTGGACCTCGCCGTCCTGTCGCAGCGCGGCCGTCCACACGTGCTCGGGCAGCAGCGCGATCGCGGCCTCGTCCGTGTCGTTGACGGCCCAGCCGGTCACCCACCGCACCCGGCGCCGGCTCGTGGTCAGCGACTGCAGGTGCTCGAGAACCCCGTGGCTGAAGGCGGCGCCGTCGATCCGGATCAGCAGCTTCGACCACAGCGGCAGCGGCAGTTGCCGCAGCGCGGCGGCCAGGACGCTCCTGTGATCAGCGACATCGTTCGGAGCGGCATTGCCGGGCCGCAGCAGCATCGCGACGCACTCGCGGGTGTTGGCCACCCAGGCCCCCAGCGGCATGTGACCGAAGGTGCCCTTGAACGTGCCGCCCGCACCCTCCTTCTTGCTGGTGCAGGCGACGATGGTGGCGTCGAGATCGAGGACGTACCAGCCGAGCAGATCCCGGCCGCACACCGTGATCCAGGGAAAGCCGCCGGGGCGCAGGGCAAGCAGTGTCCACACCACGCGACGTATCGCGGCGCGGACCCGCTCGACCCGCACCGCCACCGGGCCGTCGATCGTCTCCAGAGTGCGCCACAGCGTGCTGTCCGAGACGGGATGCGGGAACAACATCCGCCAGTGATGCTGGAGTTGCTCAGCCTCCAGGACGTTCCTGGCCCCGAGCGCGATCGCACAGGCCAGCTGGACCAGCGCCATGCCCCGGTCCCGCCATCCGGGCCCGACACCCTGGGGCAACGCGCGGGTCAACGCGATGGTGAGCCCCACGCGGTCCGCGACCTTCCGCAACAGCACGATGCCCGCATGTCCGACGAGATTGCGATCGTCGGCCCGCACCACGAGCCGCCGATCCCACCCGCTACCCTTCACCTTCTGGGTGCCCCTTGCTCCGCGACGTTCTTGATCTAGTCAATCCAGATCATCGCAGGCCAGGGGCACCCTTCTACTGTCAAGACGTCAGTTCACAGGCGGACAAACGCTATAGCTGAATACATGAGGTCAACGGTCCCGGGTACTGGGACTGGGGCGGACTGGACGCCAACCCCCGGATCGGCGGCTACTTCCTCTGGGTGTTCGAGGACTATGGCACGAACTCGCCGTATCAGAAATCCGGGGTCGTGGACATCGACCGGTACCCGAAGTACTGCTACTACTATCTCAAAGGGATGCAGTCGCCGAAGAACCCCAATCACGGCGGCCCCATGGTATTCATCGCCAGCAGTTACTCGGCAGCATCCAGGCGGGACGTCATGGTCTTCAGCAACACCGACCACGTGAAGCTGTACCAGAACGACACCCTTGTCGGCGAGAAGAGCCGGGCCCAGAACGCCAGCACCGCCAAGCACGTCGCCGCGAAGGGCGGCAGTCCGTACTACACCTTCTCGCTCCCCTCGTTCGTCGCGGGCGAGCTGAGAGCCGAGGGCTACATCGACGGTAAGCTGGCCACCACCCAGGTCGTGAAAACCCCCGGCGCCCCGCACCACATCGAGATCGAAATCGACGACGCGGGTGTCCGGTCGACACTGCGAGACCTGCTTGCGTACTACCTGGGGGACGTGTCGCCGGCCGGGGTGAAGGCGGCTGCGGCGTTGGCCGACAACGTGCAGCCCAACACGGTCGAATCGTTGATCAAGGAGGTAGGCGCGAAGCGCGGCAGCCCGCTGCCCGCTGCGGCGGCCGATGCGCTTCGTCGTTACGCCCGCGCGCTCACACGCATCCAGCCGGTGGCAGACGGCTCGGACCTGATCCCGGTGTTCATCAAAGTCGTTGACGCGAACGGCACCGTCGTCCCGACGTCAACTGCGGAAATCAAGCTCGTAGTGACCGGACACGGCAGCCTCGTCGGCCACGACATCCCCCGCATCGCGGTACAAACTCAGAAGGCTCGGGCCGGCATCGGCTACGCGTTGCTCGCGGTGGACAAGGAACCAGGTGACATCAAGATCACCGCGACGTCCGACGGGCTGGAGGCCGGCAGTTTCACGGTGGCGACAAGCCCCTATTCCGGCAGCTACCTGCCCGACGGCCAGCATCCCGAGCGGAAGGACATCTCGACGCTGGAGATCCAAGGCGCGCTGAACCTCGCGTTGAACAGGCCGGCCACAGCCTCGAGCTTCCAAGAAGGCCACAGCCCCGGCGACGCCGTGGATGACGACACGGATACCAAGTGGGTCACGAACGGCAACATCCCCGGATGGTGGCAGGTTGATCTCGGCCAGTCGTCGGACATTTCGGAGTTCCAGATCGTCTGGGAGTCCGACCAGGCAACCTACACGTACGCCATCCTCACATCGGATGACGGGACGAACTGGACCAAGGTGGTCGACCAGGAGTCGAACACCGCCAAGCGTGGCACGTCCTACCATAAGGTGTCGGCCAAGGCGCAGCATGTGCGGGTGAACCTGCTGTCGGCCGGCGGGTGGTGGTGGCCGAGCATCCGCGAGGTCCGCGTCGTTCCGCCAGGCGGCAACGGTGGGGCGCAACCGGCTGACCCTGGGCCGAAGATTCCCCGCAGTCAGATCAGCGAGGTGACCGCCTCCAGTTCCGCGAGCGGCTTCGAACCCACGAAGGCGTTCGATGACGACATCACCTTCGGCACGGGATGGCTTGCCGCGTCGGCAACGGTTCCGCAGACGCTGACCGTGAAGCTGTCGGCTGCCCACGACCTGGCCGGCTCTCGCATCAACTGGGGCAAAGACAGCAGTTGGTACACCTACAACATGCAGGTCTCCGGGGACGGGAATTCATGGACAACCGTGATCCCCGGGCTGACCCGCGGCGGCCAGCACACGCTGCCGGAGACCTTCACCGCCGCCGGCGTACGTTACGTCCGCATCAACATCACCGACGTCGTCGGCGGCGGCGCGCAGTCGATCGCGGGCATCGCGGAGGTGGTCCTGTACGGCTCGCCGAGCTGACCAATGAGACAGAGCCGGGAACATGTACTTCGCGGCTCGTTGATTTGGATGGATCGGGTGTCACGGTGGTGTGCGGGGAGAGGCCGCGGGGTTTGGCTGGGTGTGTCGACGACTTCCCGGTCCTCGCGGCTTCGATCCCGCCGTGAGTGCCTGGTGACGCCTGTAGTTGAGAAGCGTCTGGGAGCTGTGCCTGTCGCTGCTGAGTTTCTGCGCTGCCTGGACGTGACCGGGATCGTCGACGAGCTGTGCCCAGGCGGTGCGAGCGCGCACTTGACGCATCGGCAGGTGATCGAGGCGCTGGTGGCGAACAGGCTGACCTCGCCCTCCGTTGGTGCGGGTCGGCGATTGAGGCCGCACCTGGGCGGTGGAGGAGGTGCTGGCATCGACGCGAACCAGCTCAACGACGAACGCCTCGGGTGATGGACGCGATCGCTCCCAACTGGAGCAGATCGATGGCCTCCGGGTCTCTCTGGTTCACCCGAATCCCAACGCCGGGGCTGGACGGCCGCTCGGCGGTCGGCCAGCCCCGACCTCATCAGGGCCCCGGATGGGTCGCCGACGATGAGACCACTGTGGATTCTCGGTTGCGGGTGTGTCGGCGTAACCTCAATCGGCCTGCCGCGGCCGAGATGGCCCCAGGTTGCTGCCAGGCCGCCTCGCGAATGACGAGCCGGAACTCCTCCAACTTCTCGGGGACGTCTTGGCACTGGGAGCGCAGGTCACCTGCGGCCCACCCGGGGCGGTTTAGCGTCGGCGCGCCCGTCGCCTCGATAGGCACCGCAGTCGGCTGTCAGGGGGAAGATGGAATCGGCCCGAACAGGCGCGCCTCCATCTGCTGAAGTCCGTTGCGCACGGCGCCGAGCGCCACGGACTCGTCGCCGAGGCTTGAGGCTTTAACCTCCGGCGGGAACAGGCAGAGGTCGATCAGGTGCTGGCGGACAGGTTCGATGATGTCGTCGCCGGCCCGGGAGATGCCGCCGCCGACGACGACCAGCGTCGGGTCGATGGTCATCGACATGACGGCGACTCCGGTGGCTAGATCGCGGGCAAAGCTGTCGACAAATTCCCGGGCCCGGGCGTTGCCCTCGCGCAGGTCGGTGAAGACCCGCAGCGTCGCATCGCCCGTCGTGCTGTCGGGGACGTAGGACAGCAGCCGGCGGTAACTGTTCGCCCAGTCCAGGAGACCAAGGGTGCCGATCTCCCCGGCCGCGCCCCGGCGGCCGCGGTAGGGCTTCCCGTCGATGAGGACGGCCGCGCCCATGCGGTGGCCCGCGTGGATGTACACGAGGTCGGGGACGCCGGCGGCAACGCCGCGCCACTGTTCGGCGAGAGCGGCCAGGCGCATGTCGTTCTCGGCGCGGATCGGTCCGTCGACCCGGCCGGGACCCAGGATCCGGGCGAGTTCGTCCGCAAGGTTCAGCCCCGTCAACTCCGGCAACGGGTTGGACAGGACGACCCGGCCCTCGGCGTCGATGATCCCCGGGGAGGCGATCACGGCTGCCAGCAGAGGGCTGTGGTCGGCAGAGGGTTCGGAGGCCAGACATGCGGTGACCGCGTCGCCCATCGCCGCCAGTCGCTCCTTGGCGGGCAGGGCCGGATCGACGTCGGTGCGCCGGACTGCGGTCACGGCGCCTCGCAGGTCCGCCACCATCGTGAGGATCTTGTGGGCGCCGACGTCCACACCCAGAACCCGACCCGCGTCGGCGTTGAACTCATACCGCTTGGCCGGCCGCCCCGGCTGGCGCGCGGCGGTCGGGTCCGGCGGCGCGGTCTCGGCGGCCCAGCCTTGGGCCACCAGCTCGACCACACCCTCCTCGCAGGTCGGCCGGGACAATCCTGTGGACCGGGCGAGCTCGGTGACCGTCTGGGCTCCGTGCTCATACACGTTGCTCAGCATCGTTGCCAAGTTGCGCCTGCGCAGTGCTGACGGGTCCCCGCCCTTGATTCGCATCTGGCCCCTTCCTCGGTTCGGACGTGATCGTTCCGAGTTCCCCCCTTGACAGCCGGTCGCGAAGGGACGCTATCTTCCCCTGGCAAATGTTAAACAAGTCTTGTTATCTATTCAACTCTGATGGGGGAGGGCCTCGTGAGACGCAAGTTGATGTCCCTGGCCACCTCGGGGCTGGCAGCAGCGGTGGTGGTGGTGCTGTCACTGCCGGGATCGATGCCCCGCCGAAGACCTACCAGGACCTGCTGGACGATTGCGCGAAGTTGAAGGCCAAGGGGATCAACCCGTTCGTTGTGGGCGGCGGCGGCAAGGACACCCGGGCCGACATGTACCCGCTGATCGGCGCGGTGGCCACCGACACCTACAAGCAGACGCCTGACTGGCTGACGCGGAAGGCGAAGGGTTCGATGAAGTTCACCGACCCGGCGTTCACCAAGGCCGCGCGGAAGGTCTCGGACCTGGCGAAGAAGGGCTATATCGACACCGCGGGCCCGTCCCGCTCCTACGCCGATGACGAACAGGCGTTCCGCGACAACAAGGGCTCTGGAACGACTTCCTCAACCCCCTGATCATCCTGGGCCCGGCAAACGGCACCACCGTCACCGTCGGCATCTACCGCGCGATCGGGGAGCACCAGTCGGATTTCGGGGCGGTCCTCGCGTTGATGTTCCTGGCCACCCTCCCGATCCTCATCTTCTACCTGGCGTTCCAGCGCCACTTCGTCAAGGGCCTGACAGGCGGGGCGACCAAAGGATGACGCCACCTGCCTCAGTCCCGGCCGCTCATCGACCAGATTGCTCAACGGGAGTAGTTGTGAACCCTGCCACCGTGCCCGCCAGTGGCGCACATGCCTCCGCTCCGTTCCTCACAGGAGACTTGGCCACGCCGCTCGGCCGTCCGCTGTCGCTTGTGGTCCTCGGCGCGGGGGCCCGTGGCTCGGCCTACGCCGACCTGGCCGCCAAGCGTCCCGAGCGGGCCCGCGTCGTGGCCGTCGCCGAACTCCGCGACAGCGTCCGCACGGCGTTCGCCGCCAAGCACGGCCTCACCGATGAACGCTGCTTCGCCGACTGGCGTGAACTGCTGGATCGCCCGCGGCTGGCCGACGTCGCGATCGTCGCGGTCCAGGACGCCGACCACGTCGAGGCGGCCGTCGGACTGGCAGACCTGGGCTATCAGTTGCTGCTGGAGAAGCCGATGGCCACCACTGAGGAGGGCTGTGACGCCATCGCCGAGGCCGTGCGGCGCAACGGCACAGCGCTGGCTCTGACCCACGTCATGCGCTACACCCCCTACACCGTCGCGCTGAAGCAAATCCTCCTGGAAGGCGCGATCGGCGACATCGTCTCCCTGCAGCATCTGGAGCCGATCGGCTACTACCACTTCGCCCACTCGTTCGTCCGCGGCAACTGGCGGCGCGAGGACCAGTCGTCGTCACTGCTGCTGGCCAAGGCCTGCCACGACATCGACTGGCTCTCCGACGTCGTCGGCCGGCCGGTCCGGCGAGTGTCGTCGTTCGGGTCGCTCACCCACTTCCGTCCCGAATCCGCACCCGAAGGCGCCACCGACCGCTGCGTCACCTGCCCGCTGGAGTCCTCGTGTGCCTATTCGGCCCCACGGCTCTATCAGGGAGGGCTGCGCAAGGGAGGCACCAAGCAATACTTCACCCGGATCACGACGGCCGGAGAGCTGACCGAGAAGGCCGTGACCGAGGCGCTGACCGAAGGACCATACGGCCGCTGCGTCTACCACAGCGACAACGACGTCCCGGACCACCAGGTGGTGAACCTGGAGTTCGACAACGCCGTGACCGCATCATTCGTCCTGACCGCGTTCACCCCCCTGGACAACCGGCACACGAAGATCTTCGGCACCCGCGGGCAGCTCACCGGAGACGGCCGCCGCATCGAGGTCTACGACTTCCTCACCGAGCGCACCACCGTCGTGGACACCTCCCTCGACGGCTCCTCCGCGGCCGAAGGTCATGCCGGCGGCGACGAGGCGATGTTCCACGCCTACGTCGACGCCCTACAGGACGGCCGGCCCGAACGGATCGTCTCCGGGATCGACGCCAGCTTGGCAAGCCACCGCGTGGTGTTCGCCGCCGAGCGGGCCCGGCGCGCCGGGACGGTCATCGAGCTCTGACCGTCAGCAGGTTATGAAAGCGTCCGCCGGTCCTCCGCTACTACGGCGGACCCACGTGAGACGCCCGTCGCGATGCGCTCCGGGAGGACGGGGCTGTCGAGGTTCAGAGAGCGACGGGTGAGTACCACCGCACCACCACCGTGAAGTTCACACCCTCATCCGAGGAAGGAAGCATCACGTATGAATCTGAGACGAAAACTCATTGCACGTCTGATGGCCACGATCGCGGTCGGAGGCCTGCTGACTGCCGGACCGGCAGCGGTAGGCGTGGAGAGCGCGTCAGCGGCGGTCGGACCGGACCCTTCCAGCGGTGTCCAGGTGGACGCCGGGTACCTGCGCGTAGGGATGGACACCACCGGTCAGGTCACGAGCCTGGTCGACTCCCGCACCGGCCAGAACCACCTGGCGGCAGGGCACGGCACGGCTCCCCTGGTCAGCCTGGTGATCGGCGGGAAGCAGGTGAAGCCGACCGCGCTGACGCGGACCGGCAGCGTGCTGGCGTTCACGAACTCCGAGGCCGGCACCGAGGTCGACGTGGTGGTGCACGACCGGGCGTCGTATTCGACGTTCACCGTCACGAAGGTCAAGGCGCCGTCCACCGCTGATGTGCAGACCCTGCTGTGGGGTCCGTTGGCGACCACGCTCACCGACACGCTCGGGGAGTCGGCCGGCCTCGCGAGCAACGGCAGCTTCACGGCTGGGATGAAGGTGCTGAACGACCGCACCGAGGGCGGCTGGCCCCGCGACTACACCAGCATGGGCTGGCAGAAGGAGGTGGATCTCAACTACTCCCACCTGCGGGTGTCAGATTCGGATCATCCACTGGAGCAGTGGGCCGTCGGCGGCCACACCCCGTGGGGGAACCTGCTGCGCGCCTTCACCTTCGACTACACCAAGCAGCGCCTGCGGATGAACGATTCCGGCTACGGGATTCCGGTCGGGCCGTTGCCCAGCGGTGGCGAGATCGTCGGGTCGGAGATCGCGCTGTACGGCACCACGCCGGATCTCGTGCCGACCGTGCTGTCGACGATCGCCAAGAAGCAGGACCTTCCGTACCCGACGATCAACGGGCAGTGGCAGAAGGCGGCGCAGGCGACCTCCAAGTCCATCCTGGTCCTGTCGGACCTCGACACCGGCAACGTCAAGACGGCCGCCCAGTTCGCCAAGGCCGCGGGCCTCGACATGGTCTACTCGCTGCCCGGGGCTGACGGCCCCTGGCAGTCGGCCGGGCACAACGAGTTCAATTCCAGCTTCGGCGGCAGCGACGCCGGCGCAACCAGTTTGGTGACCACGTCCAGGTCCAACGGCGTCGCGGTGGGCGCGCACACTCTGTCGAACTTCATCGGCACGAACGACCCCTACATCAGGCCTGTGCCCAGCCCGGATCTCGCACGCGGGCAGAGCGCCACGCTGACCCGGCCGCTGGCCTCCGCCGACACGTCGCTCTCCATGGCGAGCTGTGACCCGCTGGCCGCCGGTCTGCAGGGCAGTCGGCTGCTGATCGACAACGAGTTCCTGACCTACACCGGGTCCAGCACGGTCGACGGCGAGTGCAAGGTGACCGGGCTGGCCCGGGGGCAGTGGTCGTCGTCGGCGGCCTCCCATGCCGCCGGCGCCACCGCCTACCGGGTGCAGATGAACCAGTACGGCGGTGGCTACGGCAACCTGAACATCATCGACGCCATCGCCACCCGGTTCGCCACCATCTGGAACACCACCGGCATCACGGGGACCTCGTTCGACGGGCTGGAGTCCGCCTCGGACGCCGGCTGGGGCGCGTACGGTATGGCCCGCATGGTGAACGGGTCCTTCGCGCAACTGAACGCCAAGGACGGCTTCATCTCCGAGACCAGCCGGATGGGTTCGAACGTCTGGGACGGCCTGTCCCGGGCCAGCTGGGGCGAAGTCGGCTCCACCAGTATGAAGCAGGTGTTCACCAACAACGCCTATTACCAGGCCAACTACCTGCCTGGGATGCTCGGCTGGATCGCGCTGCCGGGAGGCGCCGGTCTGCGTACCGTCGAGGACAACCTCGCGCGGGGCGCGGGCCTGAACGCCGGCTCCGGACTCCAGACCTCCGTGTCCAGCCTGACCCGCGGCGGGCAGAACACGTCGGTGCTGCTGGACGCGGTCAAGCAGTGGGAGACGGCCCGCAACCTCGGAGCCTTCACCGCCTCGCAGCGCGCCCTGTTCCGGGACCAGTCCACGCACTGGCACCTGTCCGTCGTCGTCCCCGGGAAGTCCTGGTCGCTCCAACAGCTCGACGCCGGCGGCAACCCCGTCGGTGCCGCGCAGTCCGTCGTGGCTCCCACCCCGGCGTTCACCACGAAGGGGCTGCCCGCGCTGGCCGCAGGACGCCTGTACGAGGCGCGAGTGGCCACCATCAGCCCGGGAACGGTCCGCTACAGCGTCACAGAGGGCGCCCTGCCGTCGGGCCTGCAGCTCAACCGCGACACCGGCGGCATCACCGGCATCCCGACGTCCTCGGCGAACAAGACCTTCACCGTCACCGCAAAGGGCGGCCCCGGAGTCGCTGACGCCCAGGGCACCTTCACGACCGGCACCCTGGCCGCCTCCCCGGTGGTGACGTTCTCGTCGGACAACAGCTCCGTCGAGCGCGGTGGCCCACTGACCATGACCGCGTCCATATTCAACATCGGCACGACCACGATGCCCGGGACCACGGCGACGATCTCGCTGCCGTCCGGCTGGACCACCTCCTCGGCGACAGCCAACGTCGGCTCGATCGCCGCCGGGGCCAGCGCCAAGGCGTCATGGACGGTCAACGTCGCCTCCGACGCCGCTTACGGAACGCACACCAGCACGGTGTCAGTGGCCTACACCGGCGGCCCCGGCGACACCACGGCGTCGCGGGCCATACAGGTGCCGTACCCGCACCTGACCGTGGTCTCCGCGGACAGCCAGGAGACCGTCGGCGAGAACGCCCCGGCCACCAACGCCGTCGACGGTGACCCGGACACCATCTGGCACACCAAGTGGTCCGGCACCTCCGACCCGATGCCGCACGAGATCACGCTCGACCTCGGCAGCAATAAATCCGCGACCTGCCTGTACTACCTGCCACGCCAGAGCGGTTCCAACGGCCGTATCGCCAAGTACGAGGTGTACACCAGCATGGACGGCACCACCTGGGGCAACCCGGTCGCCACCGGAACCTGGACCGACACCGCCGATCAAGAGCAGGCCTGCTTCACCCCGGTCAGCGCGAGCTACATCCGGCTGCGTGCGCTCAGCGAAGTGAACGGCAACCCGTGGACCTCGGCTGCCGAGATCAACGTCGGCTTGGCCGGCTGACGTCCGACCCCGTCCCGGCAGGCGCAGGCATCACGCCCGCCCTGCCGGGCCTTCACCCCAACCGAACAGCGTCCCCCACCGGGCACACACGACGGAGCGGACCCGTACCGGTCCGGGAGTTCGTACGCCGTGTTACTTCGACGGCGGCCAGTCCCGGCTCCGTGCCACCAGACCGCGCACGGCGGAATCGACGGGAGAGGGATGAACGCTCCGCGTCCGTGCTTGCTGCCTCACCCGCGTACGACGGGGGAAGCTGCCGGGCCGCAGCCAGTCTTTCCCGCCAGGGCGGCGCCGTCGTTCCCGGTAACGGCGCGGGCACCGTTCCCGCCTCCGCCTTGGTCACGGCGGTGATCTCGGCAGCGGACACGGCCAGGGTCTCGACGAGTTCTCCCGTGTGATCACCCGCCGGTCCAACTCGTTCTCGGTCCCTCCAACGCATCCGCTACTCCGTCGCCGAGGGCGCCCTGCCGGCGGGCCTGCGACTGAACGCCGACACCGGCGGCATCACCAGTATCCCGACCACTGGCGTTGCCTCCACGTTCACTCTCACCGGCACCGGCACCCCCGGAACACCGGACGCACGGCAGGCCTTCACGATCGGGGCCGGAAGCCCACCGTCCACCGCAGGGACGGCCCGCAAAGCCGGATGAGATGCCAGTCGAGACCGGGAACGACGCGGGCCAATCGTCAAATGCCCCTCACGGCACGAACCCACCCCGAAAGATGACGACGGCCTGTACGACCCCAACGGGGTCGTACAGGCCGTCGTCATGCAGGCCCTGGATCTACCAGCAGTATCCGCTCAGCCGACGTTGATCTCGGCAGCCGTGGTCCACGGATTGCCGTTTACTTCGCTGAGCGCGCGCAGCCGGATGTAGTGCGCGGAGACCGGGGTGAAGCAGGCCTCCTTCTCCGCCGCGGTGTTGGTCCAGGTTCCGGTGGCGACCGGGTCGCCCCAGTTGGTGCCGTCCTTGCTGGTGTACACCTCGTACTTGGCGATGCGGCCGTTGGCGCCGTCCTGGCGTGGCAGGTAGTACAGGCAGGACACGGTGTTGTCGCCGCCGAGGTTGAGCTGGATCTCGTGCGGCATCGGTGCGGCGGTGCCGGTCCACTGGGTGTGCCAGATGGTGCCCGGGTCGCCGTCGATGGCGTTGGCGGCCGGGGCGTTCTCGCCGACGGTCTCCTGGCTGTCCGCGTAGGCCACCGACATCTTCGACTGCGGGACGAGAAGGCTGACCTTCCCTACGATCCGCTCGTCGGTGACGGTCTGCGACCGGCCGGCCTGGACGAACTGCACAGTGGTGGTGAGCGGGTTCACCTTGCCGGGAACGGCCGGCGCGGTGACGTCCCAGGTGAAGGTGGCCGATGTCCCGCCGGCGACCCGCACGGGGTCGGCCGCTGCGGCGTGCGGGGTGACGGTCCAGCCGTCAGGTGCCGCGAGCGCGGCGGTCACCTCCGTGGCCGGGGGCGCGTCGGCAGGCACGCTGACCGTCGTGGTCGCGGTGAAGGACTGGCCGCCCCTGACCGATCCGGGCACCTGGAGGGCGACCGTGGATCGGGGCGCGGCCGGCATGGCGTATTGCGCCTTGTCGTAGCGGGGGCTGTCGTTCTGCGCGACCTTCAGGGAGGAGGCGTAGCTGCCGTAGTTGGTGAGTTCGACCTTGCCGAGGCCGCCGGTGCTCCCGTCGATGTTCCACACGGCGATGGCGATCCGGTTGTTCCCGTTCGGGTTGAGCACGCCGTTCGGGACCGGGAAGCTGTGCTGGGGGCCGAGGTAGTTGACGTAGTTGCCCATGTGCCAGCCGTTGACGTAGATCTCGGCGCGGTACTTGCGGGAGGGGTCGTCGGTGATGGTGAGGCCGAGTGAGGTGTCTTGTCCCTTGGGCAGGTCCAGGCTCGCGTCGGTGGCGTACCAGGAGACGCCGGGGGTGTTGTCGGTGGCTGGAAGCTTGGTCGGGGTCCAGTCGTCGGTCGGGTAGCCGGGCAGCATCCAGCCGGCGCGCTCGCCGTACAGGCCGCCGGTGGCCAGCGGGCCGCGCACGGTGTCGACCGGGGTCTCCCCGCCGCGTACGCCCTGCAGCCGCCAGGTGATGGTGGCCTGCGTGTCCCCGACCAGGGTGGCGCTGGTCAGACCGCGGACGGTGCTGGCGTCGGACCGACCCCAGTTCTCGTCATGTCCCATGTTCACGGTGAGGACGGAGATGACGTTGTCGCGGCCGGTCTTGAGGACGCCGGCCGGGAAGGTGTAGGTGTGCTTGCCGTCGTCGGTGGAGCTGCCGAGGAAGGTGCCATTGAGCCACACCGAGGAGGCTGCCGCCTTGCCGCTGCTCCGGGCGGCCAAGGTGATGCCGGTCGTCTTGCTGTCTCCGGTGAACCGGCCGCGATACCAGGTGGATCCGGTGTGGAAGCCGTAGTCGTCGGCGGACAGCACCGGAAGGGTGGCCGGTGTGGTGATCTTCGACGTGGTCTTGTCGGCCACCTGCCAGGACGAGTCGTTGAAGCCGGGCTGCGATTCCGGCGACTCCTGAGTGTGCTTCCAGCCGGTGAGCGCTGGCACGGTGACCTCGTCGGCGGTGGGGAGCGTGCCGGTGAGGCCGCCGTCCTTCATCAGACTGGTGTGGACCTTCCGGCCGTTCCAGGTCAGGGAGGAGGCCGTGGACCAGACCTCGACCGAGCCGTCGGTGCCGATGTCGCCGTTGAGGGCGAGAGTGCCTTCGTCGGACGAGGCGCCGCGCAGCAGGTGGGTGCCGCGGACCAGGACCGGGCCGGCCGCGGTGTCCTGTCGCCAGAAGGTCTTGGCGGTCGCGGTGTCGGCGAGCAGCAGCTGGAGCGGGTGGCCGCCGCCGCTGATCTGGACCCGGTTCAGGCCGGTGTGCTGGTAGTTGAGCCGCAGGTCGCCGGTGTCCGCGTCCCAGGTGGACGTGACGCTACCGCCGGTGGAGGTGACGGTGGGCTTCGTGTCGTAGTGCAGGACTGTCTCGCCGTCCGAGTCGTGGTCGCCGTAGAGGACGGCGACGTCCCGCTCGCCGATGGTGGCGTTCGTCATGATCTGCGAGGTGGAGTAGCGCAGCTTGTTGCTGCCGAGATCGTAGTTCGCGACGATGATCGAGGACTCACGGCCGTTCAGGGTCAGCGACGTGCCCGACTGCTGCGGAACGGTGTAGGCCTGCGCGCCGAGGTTGATCTTCAGGTGCGCGCTGTCGGTGCTGGTCGCGGTCGAGTCGGTGTGCCGCAGCACGTGGAACTGGGTACCGGTGTCGGGATTGGCCCGGGCGGTGTCGACGATCTTGGGATTGTCGGTCGGGACCCTGGGCAGGGCGTTGGTCTTGGTGAGCGGGGCGACGGCCTGCGTGAAGTAGCCGATCAGCTTTTCCTGGTTGTACTTCGGGTCGAGCTGGCGCGATTCACGGATCGCGGCGCCATAGTCGTAGGACGTGTAGTGGCTCATCATGCTCAGCCAGCCCCAGTTGGTGCCGCCGTAGGTCATGTAGAGGTTCTGCATGGTCGCGCCGACCGCGATGTTCTGCTTGAAGAACACGTCGGCAAACTGGTCGTTGACCATCTGCGCGCACTTGTCGTAGCCGGGGCCGCCCCACCAGTCGAACGCACCGCCCTGGAACTCCATGGTGGCCACCGGCCTTCCGGCCGGGTGGTTGTAACTGATGTCCGGGACGCCGCTCCAGTGCGACGGGTTGTCGCACTCGAAGCCCTGCGGGTAGGAGTCGACCATGTCCACGTCCAAGGCGCCTGTGCCGGAGTTGAACGTGCCGTTGTTGTTACCGACCAACGGCACGCTGATGCCGTCCGCCCTGGCCTTGTCCTCCAGGTGCTTCATATACGCCCGGGCGCCCGAGCTGCTGTCGTAGAACTCATTCTCGACCTGGTACTGAATCACCGTGCCGGTGCCGTTGGTGAGCTGGTGGCGGGCGAGGATGCGGTCGATCTGCGTCTGGTACTCATCGGAGTACTTCAGCCACTCCGGGTCGGTGGTACGGGTCTCGCCGACCTTGTTGTGCAGCCACGCGGGGAATCCGCCGCCGTCCACCTCGGCGTTGATGTACGGGCCGGGACGGGCGATCACGTAGATGCCGAGCTCGTTCGCCATGTCCAGCAGCTTGTCCACGTCACGCACGCCGGTGAAGTCGTAGACCCCGGCCGCGGGCGAGTGGTAACCCCAGTCGAAGTACACCGACACCGCGTTGAAGCCGGCCGCCTTCATCTTCTGCAGCACGTCCAGCCACAGGTCCTGGCTGGGCAGCCGGAAGTAGTGGAACTCACCGGACCACAGGTTGATCCGCTTGCCGTCGATCTTGAACGAGTAGTCGTCGTACGTCACCGTATGCGCCGTACCCGCCGGGCTCGCGGACTGACTGGCCTGCGCCGCTCTGGGCTGCGACGCCGCCGCCGCACCCGTGGCCACGCCCAGGCTGCCGAGCAAGGCGACGACTGTACCGGTCGCCAGAAAGCTGTGCAGGAGCCGGCGTCTTACGCCTCTCAAGCTCATGGGAACCTCCACTAGATGGATCACAACACTGAAGCGCTCCCGCTTCGGTGCCGCGGAATCAGGAGCGATCAGAGTTCGTCGATGCGTCACGCCGGGAAACGCGACGCAAGATGGGGCACAGGCGGCGTGCGTGATGTAGCCGCCGCCGTGCCTTTTGTCGGCCAGCCTCCGGGCCGGGGAACACGGCCCGGAGGCTGGGCGGAGTGAAGAAGACGCCGAAACAGCACGTCAGGAGAAGGGCGACGACGAGCAGGTTGAGAGGTCCCGCCTCACCGAGGCCTCAGTCCAGAGCCGAACGCTGAAGGGAACCGTCAGCGAGGCGCTGGTGGTGAACAGCGCGCCCCGGAGAAGTTCGTGCTGGATCACGTATGCCGGCCCGCACACCCCGCAGCCGAGCAGCACAATCTGCCCCGATTGGGTTGTGGTGAGATGACCGGCTCGAGCTGACCAGCCGCCTGCTGTGCGGCGGACTCGTCGAGGTCGGCCACGGCGGTGATACGAGGGCCATGGCCGGGTCTGTGTGCCGTCGCGGCGAGGGTGTGGCGCTCCTCGCACCCGATCGCGCCGATCCGCGGATCACTCACAGTTGCACACTCCCGTCGTCGCCATGGGCCTGCGGCCCAGCACCTCCAGCGGATGGGTGGTCCGTGATACATGAGGTGGACTCGTTGCGCGCAAATTGAAGCGCGGATCCGCACTGATCTCAATACTTTCCAACAGATTCGCTCATGGAGGGTGACTCTATTCAGTCGCCGCGTCTTCGTGAGGTGCCGCTTCCTTGGCGGAGCACTCGGGCGGTCCACGGAAACGCCGTGCTCGCAGCACACTCAGGGCCGATGGCGCGGCAAGAGCCGGTGGTCCGCTCGACAGGACCGCGCCCGAATCCTGTGGTTATGGGTACCGGCGGCTGTGCGGCCGCATTAGCTGAAAAGCGTGCGTGCCCGGTCGGCCGCAGCGTGTGCTGGGAGTTGACGTTCAGCAACGGGCGTATGGGGTCACACCCAAGTCTGCTGCTCTTGGCCAAGGGTGCGGTGACGACACGTTTTCCGCGGCATGGGAACTCCCCGCGGCGAACCAGGCCGTAACCCTTCGCCCGTGAGAACCCGAACGCTTTGGAAGTGTCCTCCGTGCTCCCGGTGTCGTCCCGGGTGGCGCGGATGCCGCTGACTTCCCTGCTTGAGGCGTGAGCTGAACTGATCGATGTGGCGCCCTATCGAGCATCGCAACGCACCGTGTTACCGGCGCGAAGCCTTGACGCAATGAAGGCGTCTGCCTAACCTCAAGCCGTCTGAGCGGATCTGTTCGATTTAGTTGGATCAGTTGCGTTTCTGGCTGGCCTCTCGTATCGCTCCACATGGCCAGTCGCCATCCACTTGGTGAGGGTGCCGCCCCCAGGAGGCTAAATGTCATGCTCACATCAGAATCTGCTCGGCGGCTTGGTAGGACTCCGCGGTTGTGTCGTGGCGGGTGGCGATGCCGCGTCACTGCTTCAAGCGGTTGAAACGCCGCTCAACTATGTTGCGCCGCTTCCCGCCTGTGACGGTGAAGGCGTGCGGGCGGACGATGGCATCGCAGACGAGGTGGATCTTGCTGGTCAGGCCCCCTCGGGAGCGTCCGAGGGCGGGGCGGCAGAGCCCCCTTTTCGGACCCTGGCGGAGTGACGGTGTGCGCGGACGACGGTGGAGTCGACCGACACGAGCCAGTCGATCCCCCGGCCTCGTCCGGTCTGGCCTGTGCCGCCTCGAGCATCCGCTCGAAAGTGCCGTCCAGGGCTCAGCGGCGGAAACGGAGGTGCAGCGTGGCCCACCGCCCGTACCGCTTGGGCACATCCCGCCAGGCCGTGCCCGTCCGGAACCTCCCCACAATCCCGTTGACCACCGTGCGCTCGTCCAACCGCTCCCTGCCCCGCAAGGACTCGGCCGGCAGCGGCCGGACAAACTCTCACTCGCCATCGGACAGTGCATGGCGACGTATCACCCGACCATGATCCACCACGCGAGATCATTTGTAGACATCGCCCAGGAGACAAGCTCATGTACACGCATAGAGAAGGCCAACGGATAGGTGGTGAAGGCCGCTTCGCGGCCGTCGTCGCTGTCCTGGCCGTGATCATGGCCGCTGCGGCGGCCCTGCTGGCCCCGGCCCGAGCGGGCGCGGCCGCGTTGCCGGACACGTCGATCGCAGTCAACGGTCAGGACACCGGCCGGACCTTCGACGGGATCGGTGCGATCAGCGGCGGCGGCGGCAACACCCGGCTGCTGACCGACTACCCGCCCGCCCAGCGCAACGCCATCCTGAACTACCTCTTCACACCTGGTTACGGCGCCAACCTGCAGATGCTGAAGCTCGAGACCGGCGGGGACGGGAACACCACCTCCGGCGCCGAGCACACCATCGAAGAGACCCGGGGAGTGATCAACTGCAACGTGGGTTACGAGTTCTGGCTCGCCAAGGAAGCGGTGAAGCGCAACCCTCAGATCTCGCTCTCCGCGCTGACCTGGTCGGCACCGGGCTGGGTCGGTTCGAACATGTACTCGCAGAACGGAATCCAGTTCCTGCTCGACTGGCTGGGCTGCGCCAAGCAGCACGGTCTCACCATCGACTACATGGGTGGCTGGAACGAGCGCGGCGGCTGGAACACGACCTGGTGGAAGAACATGCGGGCCGCCCTGGACGAGCACAGGTACGGCGCGGTCAAGCTGGTGGCTTCGGATCAGGTCGAGTCATTCTCTGAGGTCGGCGGCGCCATGGCCCAGGACACGGCCTTCGCCAAGGCCGTCTCGGTCATCGGTGAGCACTACCCCTGCGGGTGGAACGGCCCCACGCCGATCTCCGAGTACCCCAACGTGGAGACGGACTGCCGCACCTCGCAGGCCGTTCAGGCGCTGAACAAGCCGCTGTGGGCCAGCGAGCAGGGCTCGATGAACTACAATTTCGGCGGTTTGCCGATGGCGCGGGCCAACAACATCGACTACGTCGACGGCCGGATGACCGCAAGTATCAACTGGCCTGTGGTCGCCTCGACCTACTCGGACGTCGCCTACGCCGACCAGGGACTGGTCATGGCCAACGAGCCCTGGTCCGGCCACTACGATGTCGGCCTGTCGACGTGGGTGACCGCGCACACGACGCAGTTCGCGCAGCCGGGCTGGCAGTACCTGGACGGCGGGAGCGGCTATCTGGGTGGCCAGACCTCCGACAAGGTCGGCAGCTACGTGACCTTGAAGTCGCCCAACAGCAGCGACTGGAGTTCCATCGTCGAGACGACCCGGGCCACCGGCCCGCAGACGGTCAAGCTCACCGTCAGCGGCGGCCTGTCCACCGAGCCCGTGCACGTCTGGAGCACCGATCTGGTCTCCGGTGACCGTTCGCAGTGGTTCGTGCGGGGCAAGGCGCTCGTGCCCGACGCGGACGGCTCGGTGACGATGAACCTGCAGCCCGACTCCATCTACTCGTTCACCACCACGACCAGGCAGCACAAGGGCAGCGCCGCGTCGCCGGCGAGCAAGCCGCTCCCGCTGCCCTACTCCGACTCGTTCGACAAGGGAACCAGGGGCCAGCAGGCCCGCTACCTGGCCAACATGGAAGGCGCGTTCAGCGTCGAGCCGTGTGCGGACCGTGACGGCAAGTGCGTCCAGCTCGCCACCCCGACCAAGCCGTTGGAGTGGAGCGACCGTCCGGGCTCCTACCCGTACACGGTGCTCGGCGGCCAAGCCTGGAGCAACTACCAGGTGTCCGCCGACGTGCGCAACGCCAAGCCGGGCTCGGTCGGGATCCTGGGCCGCGAGCGCAACTTGGACCCCGACCCGACGCAGGTGAACTTCTACTCGCTCACGCTCAGCGACACCGGCGCCTGGTCGATCAACCTCAGAAGCGGCTCCGGGAACGTCAAGTCGCTGGCCAGCGGAACCGTGGCCTCGGCCGCCGGGCTGAACACCTGGCACAACCTGGCGCTCACGTTCGACGGATCGCTGATCTTCGCCTCGGTCGACGGCGCCACGGTCGGCTCGGTCACGGACGCCACCCACTCCGCCGGCAAGGTCGGTCTCGTCGCCAGCGGTTACTCGGCCGGCGAGCAGTACGACAACCTGAAAGTCAGCGCGCTGACCGATCTGGCCGTCCCGGTGGCGCTGCCGGCAGGCGTGCACACCCCGGGAGTGGTGACGAACGTCGACTACTCCACGACCGGCAGTGCAGTGAACCAGTGGCAGTACAGCGGCACGTGGGCGTCCGGCGGCGGAAACACCTGGAACAACACCGTCGGCGACAGCGCGAAGCTGACCTTCCAGGGGGACAGCGTCACCCTTCAGTCCATAACCAACGGCAACAACGGCATCGTCAACGTGTCGGTGGACGGCGATTCCCCCACCGCTGTCGACCTCTACAGCAAGAGCGGCGGCGTGACATCGGTGTTCACCCGCACCGGTCTCGACCCGGCCAAGCAGCACACGATGGTGGTGACCGTCACCAACACGAAGAACCCCGCGTCCGGCGGCACCTGGACCTCCGTCGCCGGAGCCCGGGTGACCACGCCCGGCAAGCCGGCCCCGACACCGGCAATCACCACGCCGGCGGACCAGTCCACGATCCACCCCGGCTCTGTCCGGATCAAGGGCACCGCCGCCGCGGGCGAGCTGATCACCGTCTTGGTGTCCGGTGCGCCGGCCTGCGTGAACGAGCCCGCCGATCAGGACGGGAACTGGCACTGCAGCACGCTGGTGGAGCCCGGCCAGTCGGTACTCACCGCAGTCGGCGTCGATCCGGTGACCGGTCTGCTGTCGGAGCCCACCGCCCCGGTTCACGTGCTCGTGTCCGAGACCGGCTGAACACCCCGCGGCCGGGTCCGCGACGAGAATGCGGGACCTGAGCTGTCCGGATCGGGGACTGATGCGGTGACACTGCCGCGCTCCGTCCCCACCCTCCGCCCGTCGAACCGCACATGCTGCTCGACGGGCGGAGGTCTCACTAGCAGCGTCGGCGGTGGGGCTGGGGCGGGCTTGCCGGCGGGCGAGGGTGTCGGGTGAGAACACGGGTGCGCACGCACGTGGCCGCCGTGCTCACCGACCTCGGGGCGCAGCAGCTCGCGCGTCTCGTCGCTCCGCTCGACTCGCTCGAGGCCGAGTGCGTCCTGTCCGTGGCAGCTGAGTTGACGGCGGAACTGCTCGCGCTCGCCCCCGATCCCGGCGCGGCGGTGCTGGGCGTCGGCGTGGGGGTCGGCGGGCGCGTCGATGCGGCGGCCGGCGTCTGCCACTCCGCCGTTCGGCTGGGGTGGACTGATGTCGACATCGCGGGACCGCTGAGCGCCGCGACCGGGCTTCCGGTGGTCGTCAACAACGACGTGAACGCCCTTGTCATCGCTGAGCGTTGGTTCGGTGAGGGGCGGGACGTCGACTCCTTTGCGGTGGTCTCGGTCGGGCGCGGCGTGGGCGGTGCGCTGATGCTCCACGGCGTGCTGCACTCCGGAGCGAGTGGACTCGCTGTCGAGTTCGGACATCTCCCGATCGAGCCGAACGGCCCCGAGTGTGCCTGCGGCAACCGGGGTTGTGTGGAGGCGTTGGCCTCCTCCGACGCGGTGCTGCGAATGTTCCGGGAGGCGGGCGGCTCACCAGAGGCCGACTTCGACGCCGTGACGGAGCTGGCGCGGTCCGGTGCCGGTGCTGAGCGCCAGGCCGCTCGTGACGCGTTCGCGGTGGCGGGGGACGCGCTCGGCCGAGGCCTCGCCTGTCTGTGCAATCTACTCAATCCCGGACTGATCGTCATCGCAGGGGAGGGAACGGTCGCCTACGAGCACTTCGGGCCGGCCAAGACGTCGGCGTTGGAACGGCACGCGGTCTCCACGGCAGCGCGCGACTGCGTCATCAAGGTCGACGAGGCGAGCGAGGCGCTCTGGGCGCGCGGCGCCGCCTGTCTGGTGATCAGCGACCAGAGGACCGAGTACGGCATCCCGCACACCGTCGCCTGCCGCGCGTTGGGCCTGTCGGAGGCGTGGTTCTACAAGTGGCGCCGCCGTCCGGCCGAGCCGACGAAACGCGAGGTCAGGAGGGCGCGATTGGAGGAGAGGATCACGCACTTCTTTCGTGAGTCGGGCGACACGTATGGCTTGCCGCGGATCACGCTGGACCTGTGGGCCGAGGGCTGGCGGGTGTCGGTGAACACCGTCGCCGAGATCATGGCCGACCTGGGCTTGCAGGGCCGCAAACCGCCGCGTCGGCGTCGCTCACTGACGCGGCAGGGCAAGCGCCGCGCGGCCCCTGCCCCCGGTCCGTCGGGACGTGGAGCGGGCCTTCTGGGTGAAGATCGCCGAGGGGCTGAACAGCGAGGATGCGGCGATCGCGTGCGGAGTGTCGGGGCCTGTCGGCTCACGGTGGTTGCGGGAACGTGGTGGCATGCCATCGATCCAGCTCGGGCCGCTGTCGGGCAGATACCTGTCGTTCGCCGAGCGTGAGGAGATCGCGCTGCTCATGGTTGAGGGCATGGGAGTACGCGAGATCGCGCGCCGGCTGGGCAGGTCGCCGTCGACTGTTTCCCGGGAGTTGCGGCGCAGCGCGGCCACGCGCGGCGGCAGGCTTGACTACCGGGCCTCGATCGCGCAGTGGAAGTCGGAGTTGATGGCACGGCGTCCGAAGACGCCGAAGCTGGTGGTCAACAAGCGGCTGCATGCGTATGTGCCTGGATGTGTGGCATCCGCAGATCCGGTGACCCCGCCGGCTCCGCTCGGCGACGATCGGTCAGCCACGGCGGCGCGACAGCGCCGTTGTGGCCACCGAGTTGTGGACCGTGAACGCAACCGTGCCCGGCAGGTAGCGGTCCTCCGACCACTCCAACGGCGTTCCCGCCGGGTCCGTGGCGCGCCGCCGCTCCCGTATCAGCGGCCCGCCCTCGGCGCAGCCGAGCAGGCCTGCGTCCTCGGCGGCGGCCCAGACGAGGTCAACCGTGTGTTCGGCGTCGGCGAACACCACGCCCTGCTCCGCCAGCGGCTCGGTGTGCGAGATCGCATCGGGCTCCAGGCGGGCGATCATGGCACCGATCTGCTCGGGGTAGATGGTCCGCTCAATCATGATCGGGACGCGCGACAGAGTCCGTAGCCGAAGCACCCAATAGACCTTCGATCCAGGTGCGAGACCGAGTTGCTCGCACTCCAACGGGTCGGCGAGACGGCGTTCGATGTCGATCGTGCGGCCGCCCGGTTCTTCCCCGATCGAGCGAGCCCAGCGGGTGAAGCTCAGCAGTTCGAAGAAGCTCTGGGTACGTGCGGTGCCGAGCACGACGCGCCGCGTGCCGCGTCGGGACGTGACCAGGCCATTGGCGCGCAGCACCCCCAACGCCTGACGGACGGTACCGCGGGACACCCCGTACTGCTGGGCGAGCTTCTCCTCACTGGGCAGCCGGCCGCCGGCCCCGTAGGCACCGGCCTCGATGGCCTCACGCAGGTCGGCCGCCAACCGTCGGTATCGCGCTCCGGTTGCCCCGCCACCTGCGACTGCCATTTCGCTTTCCCTCTCCCTCTGCGGCCCACGCCGCTGGCGTGACCCTATCCGTTCGCAGCCCAACCTGGCTGGCCGGGCCCTGACTGCCCGAACCGACCCGCGCCCCTTCCCGCGAAGATCGCCCACCCGTTCGACGGCGTTCACCTCCCGGACATCACCCTCCGAGGTAATGGCTCAAGTTGTACAGCCAACTTTACTCACCAGGAGAACCTCGTGCGACGACACCGCGTCCGCTCAGCCAGCCTCGGCTGCTCCCTCGTCGTGGCCGCGCTCACACTCAGCGCCTGCGGCTTGACCAGCAATAATGGGTCCGGCACCAGCGGCAGTAAGGCCGCGACGGCAACCTCGGCACAGGACCTCGGCGGCATGGACGCCCTCATCGCAGCAGCGAAGAAGGAGGGCAAGTTGAATGCCATCGCCCTGCCGCGTGACTGGGCGAACTACGGCGAGATCATCGACACCTTCGAGAAGAAGTACGGGATCAAGGTCGAGGTCGAGAACCCCGACGCCTCCAGCCAGGACGAGATCACCGCGGTCGCCTCGCGCAAGGGCCAGGACCGGTCTCCGGATGTCATCGACGTGGGCCGTGCCTTCGCCATCAGCGGGGCCCAGCAGGACCTGCTGGCGCCGTACCGCGTCCGCTCGTTCGACCAGATCCCCCGGACGCAGAAGGACGCCAAGGCCCGTTGGTACAACGACTTCGGCGGCTACGTCTCCATCGGCTGTGACGCGGCCCGCGTCAAGAAGTGCCCCAAGTCCTTCGCCGAACTGCTCGATCCGCAGTACAAGGGGCAGGTAGCGCTGACCGGCAACCCGACGAAGTCCGGCTCGGCCTTCGGCGCCGTGTACGCAGCGGCCCTCGCCAACCAGGGCTCCTTCGACAGCATCAAGCCCGGCCTGGACTTCTTCGCCCGCCTGAAGAAGACCGGCAACTTCAACCCCGTCGAATCGACCCCGGCGACCATTCAGAAGGGTGAGACGCCGATCAGCGTCACCTGGGACTACCTCAACGCCGGGTACGTCGACCAGCTCCGCACCAAGGGCGTCGACTGGAAGGTCAGCGTTCCGACCAACGGCATGTACGCCGAGTACTACTCACAGGCGATCGTGAAGTGGGCACCCCACCCGGCCGCCGCCCGCCTGTGGCAGGAGTTCCTGTACAGCCCGGAGGGGCAGAACCTGTGGCTCAAGGGACACGCCCGCCCCGTTTTGATGCCCGCGATGCACAAGGCCGGGACTCTCGACGCGAACGCCGCTGCCGCGCTCCCGAAGGCACCCGGCAACGCCACGGCCGCCTTCCCGACCGAGGACCAGATCAGCAAGGGCAAGCAGGCCGTCGTTCAGGGCTGGGCCCAGGCCGTAGCCGAATGAGCACCCTCAAGACTGCCGCCGCCGGCGACACCCGGCACCACTCCCTCGGCGGCAACGCCCGCATCGGTGCCGCCCGGCGGTGGCACCGTCCGCGCTCGGCAGGCTGGCTCGGCGTCGCGCCCCTCCTCCTGTTCACGGCCGTAGTGTTCGGCCTTTCCGCAGGGACGATGGTGTTCGGCGCGTTCACAACGCCCGACACCGCGCCGGGCGGAGCCCGCCTCACCACCGCGAACATGAGCGCTTCCCTGCATGGCCCCCACCTGACGGCCCTGCTCGGCAGCGTCAAACTCTCCGCAGTCTCCGCACTGATCGCCGCCATCGTCGGCCTGCCACTTGCCCACGCGGTCGTCACCTCACGATTCCGCGCCCTGCGCGAGGCGGTCCTGGCAGGGGCCGGCGTACTGGCGAACTTCGGTGGCGTCCCGCTCGCGTTCGCGTTCGTGGCGACGCTCGGCAACGCCGGCGTCCTGACGAGCCAATTCCATCTGGCCGACCATGGCTGGAGTCTGTACAGCTTCTGGGGCCTGACCTTGGTCTACCTATACTTCCTGGTACCGCTCATGGTGCTCACGCTCACCCCCGCTTTGGAGGGGCTGCGGCGGCAGTGGCGCGAGGCCGCCCACAATAACGGCGCGAGCACCTTCCAGTACTGGACGCACGTCGCACTCCCGATCCTCATGCCCTCGCTGCTCGGCGGCTATGTCCTGCTGTTCGGCACCGCGTTCAGCGCGTACGCGACCGCGGCCGCGATGGTCGGCAGTTCGGTTCCGCTTGTCACCATGCAGATCGCGGATGCGTTGTCCGGCGATGTGCTGGTCGGCGAGGGCAACGTCGCGCTGGCACTCGGCGTCGACATGGTGCTGGTCGCCGGACTCGTGATGGCCATTCACCTGCCACTGCACCGCAGGAGCGCGCGATGGCTCGCCTGACCCGCCCTCGCTGGGGGCGCGGTGCCGTGCTGCTGCTGACCGGTGTGTACTTCCTCGTCCCGCTCGCGTGCGCCATCGCCTTCAGCCTCGGAGTCGGCGTCCCGCACCAGGGCACCAGCTTCGAGGCCTACACCGCCATCTTCGGCGCCGACGGCTTCACCGAAAGCCTGACCCTGACCCTGAAACTGGCCGCGGCCACCATCGCGCTCGTTCTGGGCCTGCTCGTGCCCGCCCTGATCGCGGTCCGACTGGCCGCACCGCGGCTGCGTGCGCTCGTCGAGATCGTGTGCCTGCTGCCGCTGGTCGTACCCGCTGTCGCCCTCGTCACCGGGATCAGCACGGTGTTGCGCTGGGGCCCGGACCATTTCGCCGGCACACCGCTCTTCCAGGCGCTGATCGCACTCCAGAACCCGGAATTCCCCTTCGTTCTGGTGCTCGCGTACACGCTGATGGCACTGCCACTGGCGTACCGCACGCTCGACACCGGGCTCGCCGCCATCGACCTGCGCGTGCTCGTCGAGGCTGCCCGGGCCTGCCGGGCACCGTGGCCCCGCACGCTCATGCATGTGGTGCTGCCCAACCTGCGCGGCGCCCTCCTCAACACAGCGTTCCTGACCCTGGCACTCGTGCTCGGCGAGTACACCGCCGCCGCGGTCCTCGGATACCAGCCGTTTGCCGTGTGGATCGTCGTCATCAGCGGCTCCCAGGCACAGATGTCGGTGGCCGTGTCGGTGCTCGGCCTGCTCGTCACCTGGGTGCTGCTGCTGATGATCGCCGCCGCCGGACGCGCCCGCCGCCCCATGGAGACCTCATGACCACCCTTGCAACCGATCGCGAAACCATCAGTCCGACACAGACTGGCTCCACTGTCGAACTCCGCGGCCTGCGCCGCACCTTCGGCGCCACGACGGCACTGGACGGCCTGGACCTGACGGTCCGCCCGGGCGAACTCCTGGCGCTGCTCGGCCCGTCCGGCTGCGGCAAGACCACCGCACTGCGGACGGTCGCCGGATTCGAGCGGCCCGACGCGGGGGAGGTGGTCGTGGACGGGGAGGACATCACGTCCGTCCCCGCGCACCGCCGCGACGTGGGCATGGTGTTCCAGTCGTACAGCCTCTTTCCGCACCTGAACGCCCTCGACAACGTCGCGTTCGGACTGCGGATGAGCGGCACCGGCAAGGCGGCGCGACAGGCTCGCGCCGCCGAACTCCTGGAGCTGGTCGGGCTGCCGGAGCATGCCGCCCGTTTCCCGCGCCAACTGTCCGGCGGGCAGCAGCAGCGGATCGCGCTGGCCCGGGCCCTGGCACTGCAGCCGCGCGTGCTGCTGCTCGACGAGCCGCTGTCCGCACTCGACGCACAGGTCCGGCTGACGCTGCGCGAGGAGATCCGCCGCCTCCAGCAGCAGGTGGGCATCACGACCCTGATGGTGACCCACGACCAGGAGGAGGCCCTCTCCATGGCCGACCGGGTGGCGGTGATGCGCGGCGGACGACTGGAACAGTGTGCGCCCCCGGCAGAGCTGTATGAGCGCCCCGCGACCGCGTTCGTCGCCGAGTTCGTGGGGGTGATGAGTCGGATCCCGGCCCGGGCCGGGTCGGACGGCAGGACCGTGAACGTGTGCGGCCGCACACTGGCGGTCCACGGGACGCTGCCGGGCGCCGAGGTCGCCGGCGGAGCCCGCGACGTGGACGTACTGGTACGGCCGGAAGCGGTCGAGGTCACGGCGGACGGGAGCGGCACGTCCCGGATCATGGGCGCGGCGTTCCTCGGCTCCACGACACGGCTGACCGTACGCCTGGCCGACGGCGCCGAGGTGACGGCCGACGTGCCGACACACTCCACGGCCACGCTCCCTGTCGGTGCGGCGGTGACGCTGATGCTGCCGGACCGCCCGGTGCTGGTGGATCGTCGCCAAGGGAAGGGCGGCGGTGATGTGACCTGACAGCCCGGCCCCTGCTCGATCGGACGACTCCGCCGGCCCGGATCAGGCCACTTGATGATTCCGGCTTCCCCGTGGAGTACGTCCGCTTCAGCCCCCCTTTGCTTCGTACTGGAAAGAAACGCACCATGAATCGTCGCATCGCCGCGACTGGCCTTCCCTCCGCCGTGCTGTTCGACATGGACGGCACACTCGTCGACACCGAGCGGCTGTGGTGGGCCGCGGTGGAACAGGTCGCCGACGGGATCAGGCGGCCCCTGACCGCCGCGGACACACCGCATGTGCTGGGTCGGCCGGCCTCGTACACCGCCGCTCACCTGCAGAGCACGGGTGGCTCGGCGGCGCGTGACCTCGGCACGCTCGCGACTGAGCTGGATGCGGTGTTCGCCGACCTGGTCGCCCACGAGGTCGTCCCGTGCCCGGGCGTACTGCGCCTGTTGGACGAGCTGGCCGCGGCTGACGTGCCTGCGGCGATCGTCACCGCGTCGCCGCGCCATGTCCTCGACCTCGTGCGCAAGGCGCTGGGCGAGGAGCGGTTCGCGTGGACGGTCGCGGTCGAGGACACCCCCCGTACGAAGCCGGCGCCCGAACCGTACCTCGCCGCAGCCGCCGCCCTCGGCGTCGATCCGCGCACCTGCGTGGCCGTCGAGGACACGCCCACGGGCATCGCCTCGGCCGAGGCCGCCGGGTGCGCGGTACTGGCCGTGCCCTCCACCGTGCCGATACCGCCTGCGACCGGGCGGACCGTCCTCGATTCCCTGGAGCAGGCCGACTTGGGCCTGCTCTCGTCCCTGCTCACCCCGGCGGAAAGGAACTGACACCTTGACGCTCTCCCTCCTGAAGGAGGGACGGCGACGAGCCCTGCGGTGAGCGTCATCGCCGGTCGCAGGCCCAGGGCGGCCGGGCCGGCCACCTCCGGTACCGGGCTCAGGCCGAAGAGCGCGAGGCCGGGGCGTACGAGGTCGAAATGGGTGTGCGGAAGGGTGAGCGTGGCGGCCGAGTTGGCCAGGTGCAGGACTTCAGGGCTCAGCCCCGCCTTCCGCGCCAGCTGAACCGCGTCCCGGAAGGTCTCTACCTGCCGGTCGCACTCGGGGTGGCCGGGAGAATCGGCGTGGGAGAGATGAGACCAGATCCCCACGACCCGAACATGCCCGCATGCCTCTGCGCGCGAAGCCGCCTGAAGCAGCGCAGGCCAGTCGGCGCGGGAGGCGCCACCGCGCCCCATTCCGGTGTCGATCTTCAGATGCAGCAAACCCGGGCGGTCTGCAGCCTGGGCCGCCCGGGCTGCCGCCTCGACCGCCCACGGGGCGCCGGCTGACAACTCGATTCCCTCAGCTACGGCGGAAGCCCAGTCGTCACCGGGGGCCAGCAGCCAGGCGAAGGTCCGGCTGCTGATGCCCGATGCGCGCAGTGCCAGCGCTTCGTGCAAACGGGCGACGCCGATCCACGTCGCGCCGCCGGCCAACGCCGCGCGGGCGCACGGGATCAGGCCATGCCCGTAGCCGTCGGCCTTCACCACGGCCATCACGTCGGCGGAACCCGCTGCATCGCATAGCGCCGTCGACGGCACAGATCGCGTGGGCGCTGATGGGCAACGAGCATCGCCGGGTGCTGGAGCTGTGCCAGGACATCGCCCGGGACAAGACGCTGGCGCGGCTGGAGGAGTCGGTCGCGCAGATCCGCTGGGGGAGCGGCGGCAAGCACCGGCGTCCGGTGAAGGACGGGCTGATCGTCGCGGTCTTCCGGCACTACGAGTCGAGAGCCGGGAAGCCGCTGCTGCATGACCACGCCGTAGTTTCGATCAAGGCGCGGCGGCCGGACGGGAAGTGGGGGAACGTGTCCGCCGCCGACATCCTCGACAACATCGTGGCGGCCGGCACGCTTTACACCCTGACCTTCATGGAGGAGGTCTCTGCCCGGCTCGGGTGGGCGTAGGAGCCGCGGGAGGTGACGCCCGGCAAGCGCCCGGTCATGGAGATTGCGGGTATCGACCAGCGGCTGATCGGCTGGCAGTCGACCCGCCGCCAGCAGATCGCGGACGTGATGCCCGCCCTGCTGGCCGACTACGAAGAGAGGCAGGGGCACCCGCCGGGGGAGCGGGCCGGCTACGCGCTGGACCAGCAGGCCGCCGACCGGACGCGCCCGCCGAAGCGCAAGGTGCCGTGCTCGCTGTCCGAGCTGCGCGACGGCTGGAGAAGGTCGGCGATCCGGGCGTTCGGCGCCCGCACCGTCTACCGGCTCGCACAGCGGGCGCGGGCGGCAGCCGCGGCGGTGTGGGCGCGGGTCCGGCCGGTGGTCGACGTCGCCCTGGCTGCCGTCGCAGGCGGGCGGCAGCCAGCGCACCGACTCCACACACATCGTTGCCGCGGTGCGGGATCTGAACCGAGTCGAGCTGGTCGGCGAGAGCGTCCGCGCCGCCCTGAACGCGCTGGCCGCCGCATGCCCCGAATGGGTCGATCAGGTGCTGGTGGTGGAGGACTGGAGCCACCGCTACGCGGACCGGATCGACAACTGGCGACTGCCGAGTTCCAAGACCAAGCAGTACGAACTCGCGCTCGCCTACGCCGCCGACGGCTACACGCTGCTGCAGGCCCTCTACGCGCCCGCCTCGCCGGGGTGGCTGCGCGAGCTGCCCGCGGTGCAGACCCTACGGTGCGTGCTGGTGCAGAACTACACCCGCACCACCGACCGGGCCGGCAGGCTGCGGATCCGGCAGCGCGAGCGGACCGACGACGGCGGCGACGGCCTGCCGCCCGCCCCGATACGCCTGGCCTCTCCCTACGACACCGACACGCGTTGGTCCGCCAAGCGTGACCTGTTCTGGAACGGCTACAAGCTGCACGTCTCGGAGACCTGCCACCCGCAGACCGACGGCGACCGGCCGACCCGCCCGAACCTGATCACCAACGTCACGACCACCCGTTCCACCCTGCCGGACAGCAAAGCCCTGGACCCGATCCACCAGGCCTTTCGCCGCCGCCACCTGCTGCCCGCCCGGCACTACCTCGACTCCGGCTACCCCAGCGCCGACCTGATCGTCTCGTCCGCCAAGGACTACGGCATCGCCTTGGTCACCCCGGTCCTGCTCGACACCTCCCGCCAGGCCAAGGCCCAACAAGGCTTCGCCGCACACGACTTCACCATCGACTGGGATCGCAAGCGAGCCGTCTGTCCGGCCGGAAAGATCAGCGCCACCTGGAACAACGTCGCCCAGGAAGGCGTGGCCAAGACCGTCGTCGCCTTCGCCGCCCTGGACTGCATCCCCTGTCCGACCAAGGAGCAGCGCACCAGCTCACGAAAGGGCCGCCGACTCAGCCCGGATCCACCGGCTCACTTCGCGGGTGATCATTTCTGGTGGTCCGGGTCGGTGTGTCCGGCTGCGGGCATGAGGTGGCCGCTGGTCTGCCCAGCATTTCCACGGGTCCACAGCTCTCGGGCCCTCTCGGGCGGGTCGGATGGCGGCTCAGGCAGCCGATGGTGGGGCGTGCACGGTCCTGAACAGGGCCTCGAAGGCGTCCTGGTAGGGCCAGCGTTCGGGCAGGTGGAGGGTGAGGTGTCGAGCCGAACGGGCCAGCCGGGCGGGCACGTTGATCAGAGGGTCGCGGATGGTCGCGCAGGTGGCCTTGGCGTGGAAGGTGCCGGCGAGGGTTCCGCAGGCGCGGGTGAGGTTGAAGGCCAACGCGGCCGGCGCCAGCCAGGCGGAGTTCGCCTGGAAGCTCCCCGAGGGGGCGTGCGCGAAGGGGCCGTTCTTCAACTCCGCGATCACCTGTTCCACGATCGCGTGCCGCCGGTGGTCGGCCTCGGCGTCCACCAGCGGCAGGCGGGTGTCGGTGAACGCGGCGTGGCAGCGCCAGGCCGTGAACAGCTCGCCCTGCCCCTCGGGCACCGCCGCCGGGTTCAGGCGCTTGACGCGGCGCACGATCAACCGTGCGGTGACCTGCTGCTTCTTCGGCTTGGAGGCGAACGCGGTGTACTCGACCTCGGCGATCTCGGCGTCGGATATCCAGCGTTCCTCCTCGCTGTCCCACACTGCCTTGGGGTACTTGATCGGCCTCCAGGCGTCCTCGCCGATCGCTGCGATGGCCGCTTTGATCGAGGCGTTCATTCGCACCGTCACGGAGAACCGAACATCCAGGGCCCGGCAGGCGGCAATCACGTCGGCGGCGTAGTAGGCCGAGTCCGCCCGCACGATCAGCATGCCGGCCACGCCGCAGGCACGGGCGGTGCGGATCGCCTCGGCGGCGAACGAGCCCGCCCCACGCACGGAGTTCACACCGCCCCGGCGCAAGCGGGTGGCGGCGATGACCGGGGCGGCGAGTGGCGTGGAGAGCGTGGCGATCAGCGCGTTCAGGCCCTTGACCTTGTTGTATCCGTAGCCGACGCCCTGCTTGGCATAGCCGTGGGTCGGCTTGATGGTGTCGTCCAGATCGAGGTAGGCGACCGTGTCCATGCCGGGCAGCAGCGGGGTAAGTGCGGCCAGGCGTGGCAGGAACCGGCGGAAGACGGCGTGCAGTTGCTTCACGTGCCCGTGGGTGAAGGACCGCAGGAAGCTGCCCAGCGTGGACGGTGCCCGCACCCCGGTGAACAGGCGCTTCATCGCTCCGTGCCGCAGCCGGTCCATGTCATCGATGCTGTCCGCGCCCGCCGCCATCCCGGCGATGAGCGCCATCACCTTGGCCGCGGGGAAGGAACCGGTGCCGTTCTTCGAAGCCGGCAGGCGCACCCGCTCGGCGACCAGGCCGGCAAGCCCGCACCGCTCGGCCAGGCGCACCAGCGGAGCCAGCCCGCCGTACGCGATCAGATTCGGATCATCGAACCGTGCGGAGACCCTCGCCGTGGCGTGGGAAGATTGGTCGGGTAGCGGGGATGCATTGCTGCATCCCCGCCCCCTCAGAACCGGGCGAGCGAGTTTCCCCGCGCCACGGCTCAAGCAAGCCCCACGGGCTTCGCAGTAGCACTGTTTCCCCTGCCGCGACGGCCTGTGAGCCGTTGACGGCAGTGGGTGTGCACAAGTTGGAGCGCTTCATCCTTCGCGTCGAGTCGCCCCTCGCCGGTAGCCCGGACTTTCCTGACTGACCTGCGAGTTGACGCCTGCCATGCTTCCCATTCCTGCGGGCTGCGTGGCTGGTCGTCGGCGTGCAGGAGCCGTTCCTTGCAGAGCGGACAGAGTCCGCGCTGTTCCCGGGCAAGGCGGAGGGTCTCCTTGTCCAGCGGAAGCGGTTTTCTGCTGCGACGCTTGGCCCAGTACTCGGAGAGGGCAGCATCGTCGGGAGACGCCGCCCCTGCGACCAACTGGTGCCGGACGATTTGCGTCCAGACGAAACGGACCATGTAAGCACCGCTGTTGCGGTCCCCAAAGACCCATCGATCGTTTCTGGACGGGTTGAACCGGTCGAAGTATTGGTTGATCACCCAGCTCTTCGACTTGTTCGGGTGCGCGCGAAGTGCCCACTTGTAGGTGACCCGCCACAGATGATGATCCACCAGGGCGAACACCTCTTTGGACACCACGCTCCGGTAATAAGCGGCCCAGCCCCGCACAATCGGGTTAATTTTGCGGAGCACCGCGATGGCGTTCGTCCCGTGCAGGGCGCTCATCTCGGTGGTGAGCCGGTCCCGGATCCGTTTGACCGCCGTGGCGCTGGGTTTGATGAGGAGCTTGCCGTTGGGATACCGGCGAATGTTGAACCCCAGGAAGTCGAATCCAGCATCGATATGCGTGATCCGGGTCTTGTCCTCGTTGAAGGCAAGACCTCGGGGTCCGAGCCAGTCGGCCAGCCGTGCCTTGACCTGTTCGGCCTGGTCACGCGTGTGACACAGAGCGACAAGATCGTCGGCGTACCTCACCAGCACCACGGAGCCCGGGACTGTCCGCGCAGCATTACTGCCGAGCGTCGAGTATCTGACTCCGGCGGCTTCCTCCAGCCCGTGGAGGGCGACATTCATCAGAACGGGACTGATCACGCCCCCAACGCAATGGGCAACTTCTGCTTCGAGGTGACGCTCGGCTACCGGCGCTTGGAACTCCTTCCTCGCGCGGAGGGTAAGGAGCGTCACAATGGGTAGTAGGTTTGTGACATGGTGCGTGGTGATCGTGTCGATAGCGTCGAGTACGCCCGGCGGGTCAACGCCGCCGCGGATCTGGTCGGGGCGGGTGTGCCCGTGGCCGCAGCCGCCCGCACGTTGGCGAGTAGGTACGGGGTGTCGGTGCGTCAGGCACGCCGGTATCTGGAGCAGGCCATGGCCGCTGGACATCTCGAAGTCCCCGAGTCGAGCGTGGTGTTCACTGTCAAGCTGCCGCAGTCGCTGGCAGGACAGATCCGCGCCCGCGCCCACGAGAGCGACCGGGCGATCTCCGCGGTGGTGGCCCAGGCCCTGGCCGAATTCCTTGAGCGGGGTGCCCCGGAGGGGCGGCCGGGCAGGTGAGGGGCCGGCCGGTGGAGGTGGAGGCGGTCTTCGACCGTCATGCGGCGGCGGACTTGTCCGCGGCCTACGCGGCGTTGGTTCCGCAGCGGCGAGCCCGGATACCGGACCGCCTCGAGCAGGCAGGAGTGAGCGATGACCAGCGTGGCGATCTACGCCCGGGTGTCCTCGGCCCGGCAGAAGAAGGACCAGACGATCAGCTCGCAGACCGCGGCCCTGCGCGCGCACGCCGCAGAACAGCGTCTTGAGCTGCCCGAAGAGTGGGTGTTCGAGGACGAGGGGCACTCCGGGGCAACCCTGGTGAGGCCCGCACTGGAGCGGCTGCGCGACCTGGTCGCCCAGGTCGGCGTGGACGTGGTCCTGTGCTACGCGCCTGACCGCCTCGCCCGCAAGTTCGCCTACCAGGCCCTGCTGATCGAGGAGTTCGCCCGGGCCGGTACCCGGGTGGAGTTCGTCCGCGGCCCACGCGGCGACAGCCCCGAGGACCAGCTGATGGTCCAGTTCCAGGGCATGTTCGCCGAGTACGAGAAGGCCCAGCTGATGGAACGCTACCGGCGCGGGAAGACCTACCGGGCCCGCTCCGGATCGGTGAACGTGCTGGCCGGAGCCCCATTCGGCTACCGCTACCTGCGCAAAACCCCCGAGTGCGGGGCCACCTACGAGATCGTCGAGTCCGAGGCAGCGCTGGTGGTCGAGCTGTTCCGCCGCTACACCGACGACGGGGCCTCCATCGCGGACCTGACCCGCTGGCTCACCGACAGCGGCACTCCCACCCGCACCGGCAAGACCCGCTGGGACCGCAGCGTCGTCTGGGGCATGCTCAAAAACCCCGCCTACCAAGGGCAGGCAGCCTTCGGCAAGACCCAGATCCTCCACGAGTCCCCGGGCCTGAACCGCCGGGCCCGCCTGGAGGGCCGTGGCACTCCGCGCGCCGTCAAGACCGCCGACCGCTCCCGCGAGGAGTGGATCATCATCCCCGTTCCCGCGCTCGTCACCCCGGCCACCTTCGAACGCGCCGCCCAGCGGCTCGCCGACAACAAGCGCTTCGCTTCGCGCAACAGCAAGGTCCCCTCCCTACTTCAGGGCCTGTCGGCCTGTGTGAGCTGCGGATACGGCTACTACCGCACCTCGACCACTACTTCCTCCGGCAAGAAGATCTACTACTACCGGTGCCTGGGATCGGACGACTACCGCTACGAGGGCGGCCGGGTCTGCACCAACAAGCCCGTCCGCGCCGACTACCTCGACACCGTCGTCTGGGACCACATCATCGGCATGATCGCCGACCCGCACCTGATCCGGTCCGAGATCGACAAGCGGCTGGACCGTGCCCGCACCTCCGACCCCGCCACCCGCCAGCGCAGCCGTCTCGAACTGGCCCTGGCCAAGGCCACCGCAGCGATCACCCGCATGATCGAGGCGTTCCAGGAACAGCTGGTCACCATCGATGAACTGCGGGCCCGGATGCCCGGCCTGCGGGCCCGGGAGAGCAACCTGCGCGGCCAACTCGACGCACTGGAAGCCCAGCTCGCCGACCGCGACGCCTATCTCAAGCTTGCTGACGACCTCGAAGGCTTCCTCGCCCAGCTCCGCGAGAACGCTGGGACAGCCGAGGTCCCCGAACGCCAGCGCGTCCTGCGACTCCTCGTCAAGGACGTCCTCGTCGGCCCCGAGAAGATCACCATCCGGCACCGCATACCCGTGCGTGAGCACACCGCCGACGACCAGCATCAAGATCAAGACGCTACGGAGGGTGACTCATGCCCGAGTTACCCATTGCGTTGGGGGCGTGGCCACCCCTCCTTGCGGCGCGCCGCTCAGAGTGGCGTGCCACCTCCAGTCCTCCAGATACCCCGCCGTGAGCATGTTGCTCACCAGCCGAAGGAACCGGCCGTCGTGGACCTTCTCACCCAAGATCTCGATCATGACCTGATGGTCGAGTCGGTCGAAACATTGGGTAATGTCGCCCTCGATAAACCACGTCACACCTTGCCACGTATCTGCTATCTCACGCAGCGCAGTATGGCACCCTCGGCCCCTCCTGAACCCGTGGGAACGGTCGGAGAACTGAACGTCGTAGTACGCGTCGAGCAGCATGCGAACCACCTCGGCCAGCAATTTATCCGACCATCCAGGCAGTCCTAATGGCCTCCGTTTCCCGTTCTGCTTGGGAATATACGTCCGCCGGACGGGAGCCCACCGGTACCGCTCGGACCGAACGAGATTGATGATGCTCTCGACCTTTTCTAAGGACATGCCGTCCACGGTCTCTCCCGTGACGCCCGGAGTCATCGCACCCGCATTTGAGTACAACTTCCGGTAGGCCAGTAGGTAGAGCTCAGGATTGAACAGTTGTCTATACAGTCGTTCCAGCGGCAGACCCTTCCTACCGCGCTCACGAATGACCTCTAAGACGGTTTCGGCGTTCTGCATTACGCATCCCTCACGCGTCCGGAAGGTCCTGTCACCTGCGCCACTTTGCCCTGTGTCCGGCTTTCCCGGACTCCCCGGCAGGTCGTTACTCCTGCGACTACTATTGGCGCTCCGTCACCATGGGGCTCGCACCCTTTAGGTGATCCCGCGGTACGTCTCTGTTGTACGTCCGAGCACGACTTAGGCAACCCACTCATCTCTTTGACTGCCCTCACTGGGCATCACCCGCCCCACGGAAGTTGCATCAGCAGGCGAACGATACTGACGCATGGAGCGGCACCGGTTACAGACGTCTTTCCGGTGGGCGCGGACATTCACCGATCGGAGATTAGGTTTCAAGCAGTCTAGCTTTTGCCTTATCGCACGGGTCCCACAGCGCCCCGCTTCGACGTCTTCGCGCGGTCGCTGCTTTCCTGACATGCTACTGTCCCCTTCGTCTTTCGATTCCAGGTTAGTCATTGGACCCAGGAACATTCTTCCAAGTTCTTCCCGATTGAATCGGGGATACAACAGAGCGCCTCACGGCGCACTTCGCCCGTCCGGCTTTCCCCTCACCTGTGACATCCGGATGGAACGGATGTCCTTGGGCTTGAGCCCTGAGCTTCGCACCCTGCCGTTACCAGCAGCGCACGTCAGGGCGGGGACAGGTCTTGAACACTGACCTGGGGCTACGTCGTCAACTTCATCGCCCCTCCCATGGACGAACCCACTTGCCACCAGCGACTTCGTGTCGCACCATCTCGGAAGTGCCCTCGTGGTCGTGCGTGCTGGAAGCCTGAAGAACTCCCATCATCGCAGGTCACAGGGCACTTCCTCGTTCCCGGCAACATCACCGCCGCACATCAACCAGTGGATCCGGGTTCAGACAGGCTTAGGGTGCCCCCGTGAATGTTGATGATCTTCAGTGGCAGTTGAGCCACCTCGGCGGTGTCCCGCCGCGGATTGTGGACGAGATCCTGGAACGCGGCGGTCTCGAGGTGTTGGTGGAGGCGGCACGTGAGCGCAAGGACTGGTTCTGCGCTGTGGGTGCGGCGCGGGGGCTATGCACGGCAGGGGAGTTCGGGCGGGCCTGGACGGTCGTGGAGCCGTTCGCAGCGTCGGGCTGGCAGCCAGCGGTGCGGGTAGGGATCGATGTCCTCCTGCGGTGGAACCGCGTCGAACAGGCGCTGGAGCTGGCGCACCCCAGCGGGCGGGGGCAGGAGAGCGGTGACGCGTGGCGGGACTACGCCGAAGCGCTGGTCCGTGCCGGGCGGGTGGACGACGCGATCGGCGTGCTCGTTCCGTGCCTGCGTGACAGGCGGGTGCTGCGTGGCCTGGTGGAAATGACCGACGGGCAGGGATGCGACGAGCGGGTGCTGGAGGCGCTCGCCCCGATCGCCGAGGAGTTCCGGCGTGACCCGACGCAGTGCGGCGTCGGTGACCTGTGGGACGTCCTGCCCGCACAGGCCCGGGTCCTGGAGCGGTCCGGCCGCGCGGACGAGGCAATCCGGCTGCTCGGCATGGACGTGGCCGCACGCCGGTACGGGCCGCAGAACAACATCGAGTTCTATGCCGAGCTGCTGGCCCGACACGGTCGGGTCGAGGAACTGCGCGACCTCGCCACCGGCACCCAGAAGTCCACCGCCGCGGTTCCGTACGTAAAAGTCCTGGAGAACCTGGGCCGAGCCGGAGAAGCAGAGGCGTACCTGCGCGACCTCATCGCTGCCAAGCATCCGGGCTGGTACGAGAACGCGCTGATGGAACTGCTCATCCGCCAGGGTCGCTTCGATGACGCCATCGAGGCGGTGAGGCACACGTTCGACGACCTCTACGACGGAAACCTTCTCCAGTCGACCATGATCCTGCTCGCCGAACAGGGCCAGCACGACAAGGCCCTTGAACTCACGAAAGGGCGCAGCCCCGAGTTCCTCGCGGAGAACGAGGCGTTCTGGCTCCGGTCCAACCGGTGGTGGCTGATGGGAGAGGCGGGACGCGCTCGGGAAGCGATCGAGGAGATCGAGGCACTGCCAGCCAGCGAGGTCGACGACCGCGAGCTGACCATTGCCTGGCTGCTTGCTCAGGACAGCCGCGTCGAGCAGGCCATCGCCCGCCTGCGCCCGCTGCCCGGCAAGCGGGCCGCAACCGACCTGGCCGAACTGCTGATCCGGCAGACACGCTTCGCCGAAGCTGTCGCCGTCATCCCCGACGTGGCCGCCCAACGGGAGGAGGAACGGCGCTTCTGGACGGACCGGACGGAACAGAAGGAGATGGCTCCATCCGATAGCGGCGACGGGTGGGGCGACCCATGGACGGCCCCGAATACCACGCACTTGGAATGACGCCCCCCCGCCAGTCAAGTGGGCAAAATTGCATCCGATGCAAATCGCCACCCGCCAACAGCCGGACGCGTGACAAAGGGCTTGATCTGTCGTGCAGTTACCCGAGGGAAGCGAATGGGTTCGAGAACGAGGTCAGGTCGCTCACGCGGACCAGGCTGAGCTCGCTGGGTTCGATCTCGGAGCCGGAAAGGATCACTTCAGTGCTCTCGACGCAACCCCGTGCGACCCAGTAACGGTTGCTGCTGTTGCGCCAGAGTTCGAACGTCATAGGTTTCCCGTCTGTGGTGATGCTGACGGGCTCGGAGGCCGGCAGGCTGGCAGGGGGTTCCTCGCCGGGGTGGAAGTAGATCTCGAAAGCCCGCTCCAAGGCCTCGCTGGCCTCTGCATTGCCGGAGGAGGCGCTGAAGACCGTGACGTGCTCGACCTGGGGGTCGAAGTAGGGAGAGCCGAACCACAGGTACACATGGATGTCGCCGGTGGCTCGGTTGTAGCCGTGGCCCGTGACCTTCCGTGATTCCGGCCAGGTGCCGTCGACAGCGAAGATGCTGAAGCCTTCTGCCGAGCCATGGTTACCTTGATCGTTCATCGGGTCTCCCGTGTGCTCGTCAGCGATCAAGGCATCCTGTCACCGCAAGAGAATCGGCGGGAAGAAGGGTGGGCATCAACGGCTTGGCCTGGGGCTGGACGGTGCACGCCCACACCGGTCTCATTAACGGGCCCCCCTCCACCCCACAGCTGACGAAGCACCAGGCGAACAAGCCTGGACGCCAGTCCCACACCACCATGGCCCAGACGATCGGACTGTCCGTCAGCGCGTCGACGCACCTCGAGCTGTAGCAGCTGACCACATCATCCTCAGCGGCATCGCCGCGCTCGATTCCGTCCGCGTGCCGTGGATCCGGCCCGTCCTGCTTCGGCAGCCGGAATAGCGCAGCTGAGAAACAACGGCTCTGCGCCAGTACCGCTGCGCACCCAGGGCTGTTGCAACGCATGCAACACCGGCACCGAGCCCACCCCCGGTACCTACTTCGCTCCCCCGGCCAAGCACCTGCTTGCTTCCTAATGCTGTTGTCAAGCCGTCGGAGTGCGACTCATGTGCGAGGTGAGTACGGGGTCATGTGTTCACGTGGTGTCCTCGGCTTCGGCCAGGTCGTACTCGTCGATGTCGAGCTCGGCTCCGGTGGCGCTGAGGAAGTCCAGGATCTTGCGGTCCAGGTGCCAACCGAAGAGGTTGGGGGCGTCCGCTGCGCCTGGCTGGGCTTGGTCGGTGTCGTTGAAGTAGCGCACGATGTGAAGCACTGCTCCGCCGCCGGTGCGGGCCAGCCGCCCGGTGAGGTCGCAGATGCGGTCCGTGTGGGGATGGAGCCTGTCGAGAATGCGGGTGACCTGCTCGTCGACGCGCAGACCCTGCTGCCGACAGACAACCATCCACGAGTGGTCGACCGGAACCACCGCCGGCTCGGTGAACCGGCTGCCGCGAACAGCCACCTCGTCAGGAGTGACACCCAGCTGGGCGGTCATGTCGTCTGCCGAAATGTGCCGGCTGTACAGCGCGAAGGAGGCGTACTAGCGAAGTGGCATCCCGTGGAGGATAGCCGCGCGGGAAATGGGGCTCTCCTGCCGTATGTGTGGGTCATCGGGTTGCGAGTTGACGGCCGGGGAGGGTGGGTTTGTCTCCTGCGAGGGTGAGCATGACGAGGGCGATGATGGCGTCGGCGGAGTGGAAGCCGAAGCCGCGGCGGATGATCAGGCGGGTCTTGGTGTTCGTGGATTCGATCAGCCCGTTACTCATCCCCGTGATCAACGCGGCCCGGATGGCGTCGTAGTGCCGGACGATTCGGCGTTGGAGACCGACGAAGGCATCGATGCGGCAGCGTCGGGCCCAGCCGATCCATCGGTCCAGTGCCGTGAGGGCCGCGGTGGGACGGGTCTTGGCCAGGGTGAACACCATCCGCAGGGCCTCCTTGAGGCGCCAGGCGCGGTGCAGGCGGGGGTCGGTGGCTTGGATCCAGGCGAGTTTGGCGATCTGCCGGTCGGTGAGGTCGGTCTCGTTCTTCCACAGCGCGAAGCGGGAGTCCTTCAGCGCCCGGGCCCGTTCGCGGTCGTCGGCTTCGCGGCGGGCGCGGTTCCAGGAGGCCCGGCGCTCGGTGTCCAGGGCGTCGGTGGCCCAGGCGACGATGTGAAAGGGGTCCATGACACGCACGGCGCCGGGGACGCGTTCGGCGAGGACGTCGGCGATCCAGCTCGCACCGTCGGCGCTGATGTGAGTGAGCCGCGGGGCGCGTTGCTCTCCCAGGGTGTCGAAGAAGCGGTGCAGGACGTCCTTGCCGTGACCGTCGGCCATCCACACCACCTTCGCGGTGTCGTGGTCGACCACCACGGTCATGTACTTCTGACCCTTGCGGTAAGAGATCTCGTCGATCCCGATCCGGTGCAGACCAGACAGCCGGTCACGATCACGGTCGCGGTCGGTGACGTGCCGCTTGACGATGGCCCCGACCGTCCGCCACGAGGTCCGCATCAGCGCGGCCGTCGCGGACTTGGAACATTCGGCAGCCATCCAGGCCGTCTGCTGGTCGAAGCCTCGGGTGTGTCCCGCACCGTGCCTCGCCCAGGGCATCGATGTCACCGCCGGCCCGTGCACCCGGCAGTCCACCCGGGGCGCGTCGGCCTCCAGGAACACCTTCACCACCCCGTGGTCCAGATCCCGCCGGCGGCGCCGGCCCCGCCCGGCGTCGTACCGGACCGCGGGTCTGCGACAGATCCCGCATCGCTGCCGACGTCGCGCGTCGGACCGTACCGACACGATCACACACTGTTCGGGCCCGTCCCAGCGGACACCCTCGACCACGGCGTTTTCGACCGTCAGGGTCCGCTTCCCTATGCTGAAGGAAGACACGCCGTTTCCTTGCAAGATCAAGCTTGTGACTAGACACCTCAAGCCTTGCAGGAAGCGGCGTGTTTCATGTATCACCGCAGGTCACAGCACCCACACATACGGCAGAAGAGCCTGTATTGGCAGCCGTGGGCGGCGTGATGGATCAGCTGTCCGGGTGCGACTTCGCGGCTGGCCAGGGCGCACTCCAGCGAGGACAGGACGAGGTCGGCATCCGCGCGGGCGGAAGTTTCCCAGGCCACCACGCGGCGGGAGCAAGGTGTCCCGGATGGCCGACAGCCACAGCGGCCCCTCGCCGGTGGGGATCATCGTGAGGTCGGTGACCCACAGACGGTTCGGCTCGCTCGCGGTGAAGTCGCGCTGGACCAGGTCCGGGGCGAGAGTGGCTTCCGGGTCGCGGCGGGTGAAGCCCTTGCCGTGCCGGCGTGGGCTGACTCCGTGCAGTCCGGCCTCGCGCATCAGGCGCTCGACCCGCTTGCGGCTGGTCGCATCGCCCTCGCGCCGGAGCGGTGATCTCGAACCTGGGAATGCCTGGGCGAAAGAGGGGTTCACAACTGTTGGGCCGGCACATCGTTTTGGCGAACATGGACACGATGGGGTGATCGGCGCGATGAGCTGCGGGTATGCCCGGCGGGGTGTGGGTCACGTTCTCGGTGCGATCTGGGACGCCGGGTGTGGTGTCAGCAGTCGGGTCCCCGTGTCACCAGCGAGATGGTTCGGGGCCTCCCCGTCGCCTCTGGCCGCACCCATATGGCCAGGTCGTAGGGATTCCGCCCGCCTGGGACGGAGCGCATACGGGATATGCGTCGCCGCCCGGGATGCGAAAGCGGAGGACCAGTGCGCCCAAGACCGTTCGGGGCGTGCCGGTGAGCCAGGACTCACTCCTGCTCACTGCCCAGGAACGGTTAGTACTCCAGCCGTAGATCGTGATCTTCACGGCTAGAGTATTAGAAGGGCGGCCAGTTCGAACCGAAGGGAGGCGTGCCCTGTGCCCGGTTCCAGCCTCGCATTTCCAATGGCCAGCGCTGGTCGATGACGACTGCGGCCTCCTTGCAGGCTTGGCAGGCGTCTTCCCATCCCGGCATCCACGGGTACGGTGAGGGAGACATGCTGTCCTGCTGTATGCCGCAAAGGGTCGTACCGAAGCACCCATAAGCATGGGAGACGTCAGAGGGCAGCTCCTCCGCGTCTGCCCGTTCCCAGCGCAAGTTCATGGACTGGTACTGCGGCCGTGAGACGTCGCCCGGGCCGGTCCCCAGCTCGGTCCACGCATAGCACCAACGGCACAACCATGCCTCCTTCAGCCGCGGCTCTTCTGTCGGCACCCGCTGCATCTCGTGTCCACACACATCACAGGTCACGGCCTGATCCTCACACACGGCGCCGACCGACCAGGTCCGCAGTCATGGCTGGGCGGCTGCTTGCCGTCGGTAGTGAGAGTTGCAGGCACGGGCTTGGTGTCGCCGTCTCCACTGCGACCAGCGGAGCCGGTGCCGGAAGGTGTGGACCGAGCTGATCAGCGCGCTGAACAGGTGCTGGATCTCGTTGCCGGTCAAGGGGATCAGGTCGTCGGGCGCGGGACGGTCGCGGCGTTCGGTGGCTGCGGTGACGGCCAGGAAGGCGTGGGCGAGCATGGCGAGGGTGACCCAGCGGTGCCAGGAGTTCCAGCGGCGGACCTGGTGCTGTCCAGGCCAGCCAGGCCCTTGCCTGCCTGGAAGGTCTCCTCCACGGTCCAGCGCCGTCCGGCCACGCGCACCAGCTCGGACAGCGGCACCAGGCAGGGTGAGAAGCAGCGGTAGAAGGCGAGTTCGCCGTTTCGCCGGTTGCGGCGGACCAGCAGCCAGCAGTGCCCGGGCCGCCCCGCCGGACCAACGATGTCGAGCTGGGCCCAGTCGTAGTACCGCTCGCCCTTGGCGCCCGCTCCGGCCGACAGCCGCTGCCAGGCCCGCTTGGGGATCTGTGGCACCAGGGCCTTCGCCTGGAACTTCCCAGCGCGCGTGGCGACTTGGTGGGTGCTGGAGACGGTCAGCACGTAGCCGATCGGGCGGGCTTCCAGCGTGGCCCGCAGGTGCGGGTTGTCGCCGTAGACCTCGTCCCCTGCGACCCAGCGGGCAGGTGTGCCCGCGTCCAACGCCCGGGTGACCATCCTGGCGGCCAGCTGGGGCTTGGTGGCGAAGGTGAGGTCGTCGGGGATGCCGGCGGCCCGGCACCGGTCTGGGTCGTCGGTCCACGAACGCGGCACGTACAGGGCCCGGTCGATCGCGGCATGGCCGCGTGCGGCGGAGTAGACCAGATAGACAGCGACCTGGGCGTTCTCGATCTGCCCGGCCGTACCGGTGTACTGGCGCTGCACGCCGACTGTCGCGGTGGCCTTCTTCAGGTCCCCCGTCTCGTCGACCACGAGCACCGCCTCGTCGTCGCTCAGGTTCTCCACCACGTAGGCGCGCACGTCGTCGCGGACGGTATCGGCGTCCCACTTCGCGCGGTGCAGCAGGTGCTGCATGCCGTCCGGGGTGGCATCACCCGCATACTCGGCCAGGGTCCAGCAGTTCTTCCTCGGCAGGTCGGACAGCAGGCCCAACACCAACGCCGTGCAACGCCGACGGGATTCGACTCGTGCGAACCGGCCCGCGACGCGGCCCATCAGCTGATCGAACATCGCCCGCCACCGGGCAGGCACTACGCTGTGACCCGCGGCCACCGCCTGATCTTCGTTTGTCGACACAACTCACGATGATGAACGGTGGCCGCAGCCATCTCCGCACCTGCCCTGACCAGCAAGATCACGATCTACGGCTGGAGTATTAGACGGCCCCAGGCCGCCGAACCGACGCCAGGAACGACCGGGTACGAGCGTTCCGAGGACGCGACAGCACCTCGCTCGGATGTCCCTCTTCGACGATGACACCGCCGTCCATGAACACGACCCGATCGGCGACGTCGTGAGCGAAGCCCATCTCGTGAGTGGCGATCACCATCGTCATGCCATTGCGCGCAAGATCCCGCATGACCTCCAGCACCTCTCCCACGAGTTCTGGATCGAGGGCCGAGGTGGGCTCGTCGAAGAGCATCAGGCTCGGCTTCATCGCAAGCGACCGCGCGATGGCCACCCGCTGCTGCTGCCCGCCGGACAGCTGGTTCGGGTAGGAGTCCATCTTCTGCGCGAGGCCCACCTGAGCCAGCAGCTCGCGCGCCAACGTCCGGCCGGCCTCCTTGCTCTGCTTGCGCACGAGGACTGGGCCCAGCTGGACGTTCTCCAAGGCGGTCTTGTTGGCGAACAGGTTGAAGCGCTGGAAGACCATGCCCACGTCCGCGCGTTGGGCAGTGATGTCGCTCTCCTTGAGCTCGCGCAGCCTGCCCTTGTGCTCGGCGTACCCCACCAACTCGCCGTTGACCCACAGCCAGCCGCCGTCGATGCGCTCGAGATGGTTGATGCAGCGCAACAGAGTCGTCTTACCTGATCCGGACGGTCCGATGAGGCAGACGACCTCGCCGTTGGCCACGTTCAGACTGACGCCTCGGAGTACCTCGACCTGGCCGAATCGCTTGACGACGCCTTCGGCCCTGACTTTCGCGTCAACGCTCACCGCTGCTGCCCCTCGCTCGACATCTCCGCCATCCCTGGGACAGCGGCGATCGCTGTTTCCCCTGTGTGAGTGTTCTGGCGTTTGGCCCCGGATGCGGGTTGCGTCACACCGCGGGCGAAGTAGCGTTCGATGTAATGCTGGATCACGGTCAGCACCGTGGTGACCAGCAGGTACCACACGCATGCGACCGTCAGCAGCGGAATCTGCAGGAAGTTGCGTGAATAGATCAGCTGCACCGAGGTCAGAAGGTCCGGGATGGCGATGATCAGCACCAGTGACGTCGTCTTCAGCAGCGAGATCGCGTTGTTGGTCGTCGGCGGGATGATGATCCGCATCGCTTGGGGGAGGACGATGTGCCGCAGTGTCTGCCCCCTGGACATGCCGATCGACATGGCCGCCTCGGTCTGGCCCGGGTCGACCGAGATGATGCCCGCGCGCACGATCTCGGCCATGTACGCCGCCTCGTTGCAACCGAACGCGAGGACGGCCGCGACGAACTGGGTGATGAGCACGTTGGTTTGACCGGAGATGAACGTCGGGCCGTACGGGATGCCGACGCCGAGCTCGGGGAACAGCGCGGCAAGAAAGTAGAAGAACAGCAACTGGACGAGCAGTGGCGTCCCGCGGAAGAACCAGATGTAGAGCTTGCTGATGGCGGCCAGCACCGGGTTGGGCGACAGCCGCATGACGGCCAGGACGATACCGCCCGCGATGCCGACCGCCATCGACATCGCGGTCAGTTTGAGCGTCACCAGGAGGCCGGTGATGACGGAGTCGTCGAACAGGTACGCGCCGACAACGTCCCATCTCATGTTCTTGTTCGTCGCGATCGACTGCGTGAACATGAAGAGGAGGAACAGGACTGTCGCAGCCGACACCCACCGTGCCGGGTGTCGCGCGCGCTGCACTTTGACCGTGCCGCCAGGCAGAGCATGAGTCATGATGGCCGCCTTCTCCGTCGTCTCGTTCATCCGTGTCACGATCTCGGCCTGGTGCCGCTTGTGAACTCGGTTCGGGTGAGCGTCTCGAGCGAGAGGGAATCGCGCTCCACCCGGACGGCCGCACCGTCATGTCCTGAGGAGGCCGCTCACGACCAGGGCTCGCCGCTGTGCGAACTGTCAGCTGGTTGCCTGCTGAAGATGAGCTGACGGAACGGCCTCCTGGCCGATTCCCCACTTGTCCAGCACCTTTTGATAGCTGCCGTCGCGAATGATCTGCGCCAGTGCGGCCTCGACCGCCTTGGCGAGCTGCACGTTGTCCTTCGTGAACGCAGCCCCATAGGGGGTGTCCGGGTACAGAGTCGGCAGCACCTCGAGCTTCCCTCCGAACTGCTGCGCCGTGTACTTGGCCACCGCGAAGTCGATGTAGGTCGCGTCGGCCCGCCCGGCTGCAACGGCTGTGTAGGAGTCCGACCCCTCTGCGTAGGTGTCGATCCGGATCGCCGGCTTCCCGGCCGGAACGCAGTACTTGTCGGTGGCGTCGGTCAGCGCCTGCTGGTAGATCGACCCCTTGAGGATCGCCACCTTGAGGCCGCACACGCTTTCGAGGTCGCTGACATGCTTCGGATTGCCGTCCGCGACCATCAGAGCGGCGCCCGTGTTTTGGTACGCCAGCATGTTCAGTTGCTTCAGGCGATCAGGCGTGATGCTCATCGCTGTGATCGCCGTGTCGAAGCGTTCCGCGATCAGCCCCGGGATGATCGAGTCGAAACTGACGTTCGAGAAGACGAACCGTACGCCGAGAGCCTTGCCGAGCGCATTGCCCAGGTCGACCGAGATCCCGGTAGGTGTCTTGTTGTCCGCCTCGTAGAACTCGTTCGGCGGGTACCCGAACGTCGAGGCGACCCTCACTGCACCGCTCGATCTGATCTCCTTCGGCAACATGGCGTTCAGCGGCGAGGAACCCGCCGGCCCGTGCGCCTTGTCACCGCTGCCGTCGGCCGCGTTCGTGCTGTCGTGGCGTGTCGAGCTGCATCCGCTGATCAAGGCGGCGAACGAGAGGGAGAGCGCCACAGCTTGCAGGGCGGTCCCTCGGAGCCATCGCTTCATCATTGTCGTGCGACCTCCGTGTACCTGTGGTGTGTATCGGCGACCGGATCGGCCGGAATGCCATGGCCCTCGATCTCGGTGCTGGGCGTGTCGCCGCTGAGCAGGAAGTTCCCATTGCCGCCTTGGGTGTGCGGGATCGGGGCCGGCCGGTTGCCTGGCGAGGGTTTGAGTCCCCGCGCCGCGCCGCAACCGGCGCACGTGCCGGTGACGACGACGTCACCGGCACGTGCACCGGATGATCGTGGGCGGATGTTACGTGCGTCACCGTCAGATCTGCATACTACGACGCATTGATGCCGCGTCAACCCTTCACGTTTGCTTGACTTACACGGCTTATGGTTTGACCATGCTGCTGTAGATGTGCGTTGTACGACGTTTTTTTAGGGGGAGTCGTTGGCTGTCGGTGAGCAACTGGGACCCCGAGGTCGAAGCAGACGCGGCAACAGTTCGTCGAGCCCTGACGGCGGTGCGCAGACAGCACCGGAGTTCGACCTGACCTCGAACGTCAACTACCTTCTGCGCCGGGCGCACGCCCGCGCCGACTTCTTGTTCAACCGCCTGATGGCAGACCTCGGCCTCACCCCGCGCCAGGCCGCGATCCTGTCCGCGGTCGGTGTCGCACCCGGCTGCAACCTCACCGAGCTGTCGAAGATCACTGGCATCGATCGTGGGACGATCGCCGAAATGGTGCCGCGACTGGTGCGGAGAGGTCTGCTGCTGGAGAGGCGGGATCCGGATGACGCGCGGGCCAAGTCGTTGGTGTGCACGGATGCGGGCACTGCCGCATGTCGGCGCGTGAGCGAGCGCACGCCCGAGCTCACAAGCCAGGTACTGGGCTCATTACCCGTCGAGTACCACGCACTGCTCATCAAGGTGCTGCGCCTCCTTGTCGGGGTCGAGATCGAGGAACGCACCACGACATCCGCCGCCGCGCACGATGCCGGCGGTTCCACGAGGACGAAGGGCTAGGGGATGCAGCTGCCACGCGACGCGCGGAGCACGTCAGGTGTTGACCGGGTGACGGAGTTCCCCCGGGGACGCACGGAGGCGATCCGCCGTGAGGGGAACGAGTCGGGTTTCGCCGCACCGGAGGACATGCGGCCGGCTGCCGTCCAGGCGGCAGAGGCCCCCGACGGCACAACCCCGCCGGCGAAGCCCAGGATCGCCGTGTTTTCGGGTCCGCTGGCGACGATCAGCAACAATGCGCCTCTGGTCACGTCCAACAAGGCCCGCCGGAAGCACGGCCTGCCCCTGGCCGACATACCGGACGTGCTCCGTCCGCAGCGGCTGGCGGCGCCGGTGACCGTTTACGTGGCCGCCCATTCCGCGCACCCGCTGGAAGCGGACGCCGCCGCCCTCTACGCCCCGCCCGACGGTTGGCTCGACGAGCACGGCACCTTCCACGAGCGACAGCCGGCCGGCGGGGGCACAGCCGTGTACGTCGTCGAACTACGGCCGGAGGATGGCCTCTACCCACTGCCTTACATGGCACGCAAGGCCGACGGTACGGCCTGGGAGGACGCCATGGCGGAGCCGCTGGCCTCCACCGCGAGTGCTCGGCAGACGTTCTTCCCGGACGCGAGCCGCTTGTACGAGGAGGTCGAGCGGCTCGGTGTCGGTGGGGACGGGCGGGCTGTCGGACTGTGGCACCAGGCGGACTTCGACTTCTTCCGCGCCGTGCCATCCGGCGGCTGGACGGGCGGGCAGGCGGCGGAAGAGCGCACCGATGTCGGCGAGGGCCCGATCCCCGTCGAGCGCAACGGCCTGGATTTCTTCGCCTATGCGCCGTTGCATCTGTACCGCGAGCCGAGCCTGGGCATGCTGGCCCGCGCAACGAATCGGGTACAGCGTGCGCTGTCGAACGGTGACTATGCGGGTATGCAGTGGCTGGAGAGCAGCCCGACCATCGAGGACACGCTGTACTGGCTGAATCTGACCATCGACACCGAGCTGCCGATCGTGGGGCACTCGGCCCAGCGGGCGCACGGCACGCTGAGCGCCGACGGCGATCGCAATATCGTCGACGGCCTGAAGTACATCCTGTCCGGTGTGTGGCGCGACGAAGCCGGCAGGGACCGCGTCGGCGCCGTCCTGGTCGTGGACGAAGTGGTTTTCGCCAGCCGTGAGGTGACAAAAGTCGATGCGCGGCCGGGCGGCTATGACGTCGTCGGGGGCCATGGAGGTGTGGTCGCGGACATGGGTGCATACGCCCCGCCACAGGTCACCTTCGTGCCCAACCGGCGTCACACCCATGCGTCGCTGCTGCGGTTGCCGCTGCTTCCCGCGTCGGTGCATGGCGTCCGCGGCGGCCTCTCGAGTGATCGGCGCGTCATCGAGGTTGCCGTGAGAGACAGCGCCGGTGACCTGATCGGGTCGGCGATGCCGACCGTCTCGTTCGTCAAGTACGGCCACTACGTCACCGTGCCGATCGCGGCCGAATCCACACCTGATCCACGCAACGAGGTGGAGATCCTCGCCCGGGTCGAGGCCAACCTGGCCGGTGCACCGCTCGCCGGCTTCGTCGTGGAGGGAATGTCGCCCTACGGGATGAGTGACCCCGCCACGGACTCGGCCCTTGCGGTTGCGGCATTGTGCGGCATGCCAGTGGTCCGGGTCGGAGGTGGGAACACCGGCGGAATGGCCTACAAGCGTGATCCTCTCGCCGTGGCCGGCAACAATCTGTCGGCGTCCAAGGCACGGATGCTGCTCATGGCGGCCCTGCTCAAATTCGGAGCGCTCCCCATCGCGAAGGACCCGTTCCAGCCGACCGCTGCCGAGATCGCCGCGGTGACGTCAGCGCTCTCCCGATACCAAGCGATCTTCGACACGCACTGACCTTTGCGTTCGGGGCGAGGTCCGCTCTGCCGGGTTGATCGCGTTGACGGGGGCTTGCCGGCGGCGTGCGTCCGCGGCGGCCGGGTCGTGGTCCAGCAGCCGCGTTCGGGTCCGGAGGAGCAGGTCGATGACGGTCAAGCTGGAGCCAAGCCTTGCCGGTGCGTCAGAGCGCTTCGCTCGACACGCGCGTCTCGACCTCGACCCCCACCATCTGCCTGAGCATCTTCACGAAGAGTTGGCGGTACTCCTCAGGCAGGCTGCCCAATACCCGCTCCGCCAGTCCTTCGGTACGGTGCACGACGTCATGGACGAGCGCCTCGCCGGACGGCGTCAGGGTCAATGCTTTGGCACGTCCGTCACTGTCCGCCCTGCTCTGGGTCAGCAAGCCACGCCGCTCAAGCCGTGGCACCATCCCCGAGATCGAACCTCGGTCGATGCCGCTGTACCGGGTGAGGTCGCTGAGACTGGCGCCTTCGTTCTTCCCGATCACGAAAAGCAAAGTCGCCTGCCGCGGAGTGACGTCCAGGCCGGTCATGGCTTCGGCGAACAGCTCATCGGCGCGCTGGTGCGCACTGCGCAACAAATAGTTGACGTTGCTCGAGAGGTCGAACGGCACCTCAGCGGCGCTCGCGCTCCGCATCGACGACCGATCACTGTCCTCCGCGATGGGGCGAGACCTCGGCACGTCCAGCCTCTTCCTCTTCGCTTCCCTCTCGGTCACCGGCACCGACCCTATACCTACGGGTGTCGGGCTTCGACAGTGGTGTGATGTCTCCGGTCCGTCGCCGGGCATCACTGACCGATCGAGGTCAAGGCCGCGAAGCGGTGATCGGCACGGCCTGATCGGAGATGCTCAGCGGCCGTTCCGCAGCTCCACGGACGTGGCGGAAACGGTCCCGGAAGATGTGTCGCCGTGGTGGATGGGGCCCTCTCCCGCACTGAGCGGCAGACAACCGCCCCCACGCCGGTGCACCACGATCTCCGCCGCGATCGCGACCGCCGTCTCCTCGGGGGTACGGGCTCCGAGGTCCAGTCCGATGGGCGAGCGCAGCCCGGCGAGCTGATGCTCGGTGAGGCCAGCCTCCCGCAGGCGCGCCAGCAGGTCGCGGTGGGTGCGGCGCGAGCCCATGGATCCGACGTATCCCAGGGGCATGCGCAGCGCCCGGTTCAGTAGCGGCACATCGAACTTGGCATCGTGGGTGAGCACGCACACCACGGTGCGGCCGTCCAGCGTGCCGGCGGCGGCCTGGTCCTTCAGGTACCGGTGCGGCCAGTCGACCACCACCTCGTCGGCTGCGGGGAAGCGGCGGACGGTGGCGAAGACCGGCCGGGCGTCGCAGACGGTGACCCGGTAGCCGAGGAACCGCCCGATACGCGCCACTGCGGCGGCGAAGTCGATGGCGCCGAAGATCAGCATGCGTGGGGCCGGCGCGTGGGACTCGATGAAGAGCACTGCCGAGCCTTGCTCCTGCGGGTCGCACGGCCGGCCGTCCAGGCCGAGTGTCAGCAGTCCCGTGCGGCCGGCGTCGAGCATCACACGGGCCTGCGCGACCACCGCCTGTTCCAGCGGCCCGGCCGCCGCGCCCGGTCCGGTGCCCGGAGCGGCGAGCGCGCCCCGGTGGCCGGCGGCGTCCACCGTCAGGCAGGCGCCGTGGAGTTCCTCGGGCCCGGCGATGACCCGGGCGAGGGCCACGGGCGTGCCGGCGGCGAGGGCACGGATCCCCGCGTCCAGGCCCGGGCCGCCGCCGGGACGCACCGGCTGGACGAAGACATCGACGATCCCGCCGCAGGTGAGGCCGACGGCGAAGGCGTCCTCGTCGTCGTACCCGAAACGCTGCAGGACCGGGCGCCCGTCGAGCAGCGCTTCCTGACACAGCCGGTACACGGCGCCCTCTATGCAGCCGCCGGTGACGCTGCCGACCACCTCGCCGGCGGCGTCCACCGCCAGGGCTGCGCCCGGGTCGCGCGGGGCGCTGCCAGAGACCTGGACCACGCTGGCGATGGCGAAGGCGCGCCCTGCGGAGTGCCAGGCGGCCAGCTGCTCGGCGATGTCGTGCACCTAGGAGGCTCCTGTCGTGTCGAGGCCGGGGTACAGCGGCCGGTCCGGCCGGGGCGTCGGGCCCGCCGCGGTGCCGACCGGCCGACGCGCCCGTCCGACGGCCGCGGCCGCCTGGCGGTGGCCGATGCCCGGTCGAGGACGGGCCCGGCCGGCCGAGTCACGACCTGCGGAGGCGGATCACACCGCCCAGATGGTCGGCACCAGCCCCCGGTTCTCCAGCGAGCGGCGGAAGGTGATCGCGGCCTCGACGATGTCGAAGGGATAGGCCTTGGACCGCCCCGCCGACCGCACGTCCTCGTGCTCGACCTCCGCCACGATCAGGTGCGGGCCGTCGGACTCGACTGCCCTGGCGAGGGCCGTCTCGACGGCCGCCATGTCGGCCACGCACATCGAACTCACCAGTCCGGCCGCCCTGCCGACCGCTGCGATGTCAGTCGCCGACGCCGACGCGGTGGGCTGCGCCCCGGTGGTGGCGAACGACCGATTGTCGATCGCCAGGATGATCAGGTTCCGGGGCGCGTAGCGAGCGACCGTGGTCAGAGTGCCGAGGGCCGCGATCAGCGAACCGTCGCCCTCGACGGCGAAGACCCGCTCCTGCGGCAGCGCGAGTGCCAGCCCGAGGCATACGGCGACCGGATAGCCGAACTCCATGTTGTAGATCGTGGCGGGCTGATGGTCGATCTCGTGCAGGATCCGGCCGCCGAATCCCGGGCCCACCACCGCGGGTGACATGCCGCGGTACCGGGCAAGTGTCTCCAGCACGTCACGGCGCTTCACCGGCGGTCCTCCTTGGCGTGGAGAGTGTGCCGCGGGAAGAGCACGGCGACCGGGCGCCGATCGCCCTGGACGGTCATCTGCGCCTCTTTGATGAGCAGTGGCGCTTCCGCGCCGTCCCGGGCCAGGACGTAGGGAATGCCCAGCGCGCGCAGCAGCGGCTCGCTGACCCGGCGCGCGGCGGCGGTGTAGTCGTGGCGCTCACCGAGCGCTTCGTTGTGGCTGGTCAGGATGAGCAGCGGGGTGCGCTGTACGGCCGCCCGGGCCAGGATCAGTCCGGACAGTCCGAGCCCCGAGGCCTCGGTGATCAGCACCGGCCACCGGCCGCCGAGGAAGGCGCCGACCGCCATGGCGACGCCTTCGTCCTCCCGCGCGACGCAGGCGGTGATGACCTCGGAGTCCTCCTCGAGTGCGGCCATCACCGGGTACAGGATCGTCTCCGGCAGGTAGGTTGCGAAGGTGATGCCGGCCTCGCGCAGCGCCTGGTGGATGCCCGCGACGACCTGCTTGTCGTGGATGTAGGGGGCCCGGCCCGGAGGCTTCGCCTGTTGCAGCATGGGTGCTCCTTCGTCCTCTCCGCGCGGCCGGCGTGGTCCCGGCCGCCCGGCACTGTCGGCTGGGTCTGGGCGGTCCTGCTGTCGCTCAGGCGAGCAAACGGTCGATCCCCTCGGCCAGCTGGTCGCGGGAGGTGGCGAGCGAGAGTCGCACGTGCCCCTCGCCGAGCGCCCCGAACGCCGTCCCCGGGGTGAGGGCGACCCTTCGGTCGGTGAGCAGCTTCACGGTGAATTCCTCACTGGCCAGGCCGCAGTCACCGGTGTTCAGCCAGACGTAGAAGCCTCCGTCCGGGGCGTGCGCGGTGAACGGTGAGCCGGCGATCTTGTTCAGGACCAGGTCCCGGTTCTCCCGGTACTGTTCGCGCCACTGGTCGAGGTAGTCCTGCGGCCCGGTGATCGCGGCGAGTGCCGCGAACTGGGCGGGAGTGTTCACACACATCACGCTCGGCTGCAGCAGGGTGAGAACCGGGTCGACGACCTGGGGCGGCAGCGCGCAGTACCCGATGCGCCAGCCGGTCATCGCGTAGACCTTCGAGAAGCTGAAGACCGAGATGACTCGCCAGGGCTCACTCTCCAGGCTGCCGATGCTGACGAACTCGCCGGAGAAGTCGATACCGTCGTAGCACTCGTCCGAGATGATCCAGACATCCTTCTCCGCGCACACCTCGAACAGCCGCTCGGCCAGCTGCCTAGGGATCACGCTGCCCAGCGGGTTGGACGGCGAGTTGAGCACGACGGCCTTCGTCGAGTCGTCGATGAGCGCGGCGATCTGTTCGGGGTCGGGAAGGTATCCGCCCTCGGCGGTGAGCCGGTAGTACCGTGGGCGCGCGCCGAACGCGTTGGCCATCATCGTGAAGTTGGACCAGCCCGGGTCGGGGACCAGGATGGAGTCGCCCGGATCCAGTACCGACCCGAAGACGGCGAACAGGGCGTTCGCCCCGCCGTTGCTCACCACGACCTGGTGCGAGCCGGGCACCTGGATCCGGTTGACGGTACGCAGCTTGTGGGTGAGCGCTTCCTTCAGTTCGGGCAGGCCCGGTGTGGGGGCATAGCGGGTGTGGCCCTCTTCGGCGGCGCGCTGGGCCGCCGCACGGACATGAGCCGGCGTCGGGAAGCCTGGCTCCCCGATCTCCAGATGGATCACGTCTTCGCGTCCCCAGGCGAGTTCCATCATCTTTCGCACGCCCGACTTCGGCCGGTTCGCTGCGGTGCGGGAAAGCTTCATGAGACTACTCCTCCGGTTTCTGCCTGCGTTCGGGGGCGATGTGGAGCGGGCCTTGCTGGTTGGGGGAGGGGGAGGCCGGGACGCGTGCCGGGGTGACCGGCACGAGCCGCGGGAACGACAGGAAGTCCGCGCGTGCATGCGGGAGTTCCGTCCGCCAGGCCTTGTCGGCACAGGGCGGGTGGATGGGGCGAGCAGCGTGTTCGACGCGTGGGAAACCGGTGGCTCAAGGGCCTGTTCGGGATGTCAGGCGATCGACTTCACGCTGCGCGGCACGGATGATGCCCAGGTACCCCGTGCACCGGCAGACGTTGCCGGTGATTTCTTGACGGAGGGTCTCCTCGCCTGCCGGGGTCGCGGAGGCGGCGTTGTCCCGCACCAGCGCCCAGGTGTTCACCACCTGTCCCGGGGTGCAGAATCCGCATTGGAAGCCGCCCTCCTCGGCGAATGCCCGACGGAGTCCGGCGGCCGTGTCGGCCAGTCCTTCGACGGTGGTGACCTCGGAATCCGCCGTGGTCGCCGTCAGCGTGATGCACGAGAGCCGGGGACGGCCTGCGACGAGAACAGTGCAGGTGCCGCACTCGCCCACGCCGCATCCCTGTTTCGTGCCGGTGAGGCGAAGACGCTCCCGGAGCGTGTCGAGCAGGCGCTCGGCCGGAGCGATGTCGACCGTGTGCTCCACACCGTTCACGACGATCTGCTTCTTCATGACGCCACCACGGCGAACAGTTCTCGTAGCACGCTCGCCAGGACATTGCTGCCGGCGAACGCCTTCCAGTGATTGCCCGGCAGCGGGTGCGTACCGGACAGCCACGTGCCGGCGCATTCCTCGATCACCTCGGCCGTGACCTGCCTGCCCTCGAGGATGCGCTCGAGAGCACGGACGCGGTACGGCCGCGGCGCCAAGCCGCCGAGAACGACCCGGACGTGGTCCGCCCGGCCCGATTCCGGATCGGCGGCGGACACGCAGACCGTGGCCACGGCGAACGCGCCGTGCCACAGTGCGAGCTTGCGGTACCGGGTGATGCGCCGTAGCGCCGGGGCCGGTACGTCGATGGCTGTGATGACCTCGCCCTCGGCCAGGACGACCTCCCCCGGCCCCGAGTAGAGCGATTCCAGCGGCAGCGTACGAGGGCCGGCCGGGCCGTCGATCCGGGCCAGGGCGTCGAGCGCGATGAGCGTGGTTGCCAGGTCCGAGGGGGTCACCGCCTGACACCGGTGTCCGCCCTGTACGGCGTGGTAGAAGCGGTGATCCCCCATGACCGCGTAACACGGCCGGGTGGCGCCGCCGCGCTTGTAGCAGTCGAAGCCGTTGCGGTAGAACCAACACCGTTTGGCCTGGCAGAGGTTGCCGGCGACCGTCGCGGCCTGCCGGATCTGCGGGGTGGCGATCTGCGCCGCGGTCTCCTGCAGCGCGGGCCCCGCCGCCGGATCGGCCGCCAGCGCGGCCAGGGTGACCGCGCCGCCGATCCGCAGGGATCCGTCCGCAGCGGTGCCCACGGTGGTCAGTTCGCGGCAGGGGGAGAGGTCGACCAGCACCGGCGGGACGGGAAGCCGCTGACGCTCCCGGGCCAGGAGGTCGGTGCCACCACCGAGCGGAGATGCCGGCTGATGCCGCTCCAGCAGCGACAGTGCTTCGCCCAGCGATGCCGGCCGGACGACATCCGTGATGCTCCCGGCCTGGCGCAGGGGCGCGATCCGCGGGCCGATGCGCGCGAGGGCGGCATGCAGGCCGTACGGGTATGCCCGCCGCACCGCCTCGGTCCACCACCGCTTCGGGTCGCGCCCGATCGAGCCCGCCCGCGCCGGGAGCCCGGCCTTGGCACGCATCGCCCGCAGCACCTTGTCCGGGGTGAGCGGTGCTTCGCGGAGCCGCACACCCACCGCATGGGCGATTGCATTGGTCAGCGCAGCACCGGTCGGCAGCAGGACGATCTCACCGAGGCCTTTGGCGCCGAACGGACCGGCCGGGTCCTCGGTCTCGATGAAGTGCACCAGGATCTGCGGCGTCTCCGCGGCCCGGGGCACGAGATAGTCGACGTAGCCCGGGTTGGCCGTCCGGCCGGCCTCGTAGATCAACTCCTCACCGAGCGCCGCCCCCAGGCCCATCACCACCCCGCCCTCGACCTGCCCGCGTGCCGTGACGGGGTTGAGGATCGTGCCGGAGTCGTGGGCCGCGACGACCTTGACCACCCGGACCACCCCGGTGTCCTGGTCCACCTCCACCTCCACGGCCTGAGCCGCGAAGGAATAGGTGGGCGAGATGTCCTCGTACCCGTACCCGGCGGGGCCGGGATCCGTCCATTCCCCGGTGAACTCGGACTCGACGTGCAGCGCCTCACCCTGCGGTACGCACAATGCCGCCAGCTCGCCCAGGCCCAACCGGTCATCGCCGTGCACGGCGTGCCCGTCCTGCCAGGTGATCCGGGAGGGGTCCGCGGCGAACTTCTCCGCCGCAGCCTGTATCAGCGTGGCCTTGGCGTCCTCGGCCAGACGCCGGGCGGTGCTGACGGAGACGAAACTGCCACGGGACGCGCCGGCGCCGGCATCGTGCGGGGTCCGTGCGGAATCGGTGGTCACGATCGCGATACCGCCGGGGTCGATATCGAGGACCTCGGCGACTGCCTGGCAGATCAGGGTCTTCTGCCCCGTGCCCGCATCCCCGCAGCCGGACAGCAGGGTGATGCGTCCGTCGGTGGAGAGGTCCATGGCGGCACTCGAACGCAGCATGTACTCGCGCCGCAGGGCGGTGACGTGCATGCTGCAGGCCACCCCGACCCCCCGTCCGGCACCGCCCTGCGCCCGCTTCGCGTCCCAGTCGATCTCCCGCCGGACCGTCTCCAGGCATGCCGTGAGAGCGCTCGACTTGATCTCCCAGCCGGTGATCGATCGTTCACCGGCCTGGCTGAGTGCGTTGCGCAGGCGGAAGTCGATCGGGTCCATGCCTGCCTTCTCGGCCAGTTCGTCGATCGCGCACTCGAGCGTCCAGTTGACCGCGAAGCCACCGGCGCCGCGGAACGAGGAGGGAGGCTGCTTGGTGGTGTACACGCAGCGGCCGTCACCGGTATAGCTGGAGAGCCGGTAGGACGAGGCGATGGCGACCGAGCCGTAGTCCATCTCGCCCGGTCCGGCCAGGTTGTAGGCACCGTTGTCGACGTCGAATCCGGCTCCCAGGTACGTCAGGTTCCCCGAGCTGTCGCAGCCGATCTTGACCCGCGTGTCCCAGCTCAACCGTGACTTGGTGAAGGCGAACTCCTCAGCCCTGGACTGACGTAGTTTCACCGGTCGGCCGGTCGCCATGCTCAGCGCACACACCAGCGCTTCGGTGCTGGAAATCTGGGTGCGGCCGCCGAAGTCGCCACCCACGGTGACCTCGTGCATCCGGACCTGGTCAGGGTTCAGTGCGAAGAGCTGGGCCAGGTCCCGGCGCAGCGCCCGTGGATTCTGCGAGGGTGCCCAGACATGCAGGATGTCCTCGTGCGCGGACCAGCGCGCCATGACCGTGTGGGGCTCCATCGTCGCGTGGGCCTGACGGCTCGACAGGTAGCGGGCGGTGACGCTGTGCGCGGTCGCTCGTTCGGCCTCCTCCCGAGAGCCGAACTGCTGATGGACCCGCTTGGCGATGTTGTCCGGGCTTCCCTCGTGGATCGCGGCAGCGCCCGGCCGCAGCGCCTTGGCCACGGTGTCCAGGACAGGAAGCCGCCGGTAGCGCACCGTGATCGCGGCGAGTGCCCGGTCGGCCGCCTCGGGGCTCTCCGCGGCCACCACTGCGACGGGCTCGCCGACATGGCGGACCACACCGCGGGCGAGCGGAAGCCGGTCGGAGTCGACGGCCCGGTAGTCGATGTACCGGCGGGCCGGAAGGTCGGCCGCCGTGAGCACCGCGCGCACGCCGGGGATCGCTTTGGCCTTGCGCGTGTCGATGCCGAGGATCCGGGCGTGCGGGTACGGGCTGCGCAGCACCGCGGCGACGAGCTCCCCGGGCAGGTCGATGTCGGCGGTGTACCGGGCGGTGCCGCTGGTGATCGCCACCCAGTCGACCGGTTTGTGCTGCTCACCGATGGAAGCCAATGCGGGCTCCTAGGTTTCGAACTGTGGACTGGTCGGGTTGCCGAGGGCCGGCGCGGCACGGGGGCGGGGATGCGGGGAGGTGCTCGGCCCACGTGCCGCGCCGGGCGCGACTCACGGGTGTGCCGGAGCTGCGCCGCCGGTCAGCGGACCGGGTTGGTGAGGGTGCCCAGGCCTTCGATGTCGGTGACCAGGGTGTCGCCCGCCTTGAGGAAGCGGCCTCCGCCGGCGTACATGTGGGGGAACAGGTTGGGCAGCTCGCCGGGCTTGAGGTCGAGGCCCTGGGCCATCCCGACGCCGGCGGGGGTGCCGGTGGCGATCACGTCGCCAGGCTCCAGGCGGGTGACCTCCGAGGCGTAGGACACCAACTGCTGCACGGTCCAGATCATGTGCTTGGTGGAGGAGTCCTGCTGGACCTCTCCGTTGACCACCGACCGGATCCGCAGGTCCGAGACGTCCGGCAGGAACTCCTGCGGCACGATCCACGGCCCCATCGGGGCGAAGGTGTCGTTGCACTTGTTGGCGTACCAGTCCCACGGGAACGGACCGGTCTCGCGGATCATGTTGTCCCGGCCGGAGATGTCTTGGTAGATCGTGTAGCCGGCGATGTAGTCGTTCGCCTCCTGCGGCGATACGTCCTCCGCTGTGCGGCCGATGACCACCGCGAGCTCGGCCTCCCAGTCCACGTACTGGGCGACGTCCCAGTTGCGCTTCTTCGGCAGCCGGATGGCCTCCCCGTCGCCGATGATGCAGTTGTTCGGCGTCTTGGGGAAGATGTAGGGCACATCCGTCTCCGGTGAGATCTCGACGGTGCCCATCTCCTTGATGTGGTCGTAGTAGTTGGCGCCGGCGTTCAGGATCTTCCCGGGGTTCGCCAGCGGCGCGGCGAACCGTACGTCCTGCACCCGGTGGACGAACCCGCACTCACCCGGCGCGGGCAGCTCGCCCCCGGCGGCCCGGCGGGCTACCTCCTCCAGGCGCTCGGTGAAGTAGTCCCAGTTCGTCAACACGGCCAGCATGTCCAGCCGGGTCGGCCACTCGACGAACTGCCCCTGGCGCTGCTCGCGGTGCAGGTGGGTGAAGCAGCGCTCCACATCGACGATGGTGGTCGGGCTCTCGCCGAGTCCGAGACCGACAGACTCGAAGCCGCCGTAGCGGTAGGTGCACAGACGGTAGGCGTGGCTCGCCATGCCTCAATCTCCTTCACTGTGGTCCCGTCTCCGGTCGGGGACGGGAAGGGTTTCTATCCAGGGCCTTGAACTGGCCGTGTGCTGTCGGCCGAGAGATCAGCACGGGTGCGTGCTCGCCTGGCCCGGGGGCTGGGCTCCGGGCCATTCCCACGCCTCCGGAGGGCCGGTGGCATCACGTTGCCGGGCTCCAGGTGGGTGGTCTCCGAGGCGCAGGACTCGGCATGCTCACGTTGCCTCGACCGCGCGTTCGCTTCGGTCGGAGCCGTCGGCCGTGCCCCGGCGGCCGGGGACCGTCTCGGGCAGGCCGGCGATCGCAAGGACGCTGATGACTGCGGTCACGGCGAGGTAGAACGCGACCGGCCAGACCGACCGCCCGCCGGCCGCGTACAGAGCTGTCGCCAGGAAGGGAGCGAGTCCTCCGCCGAGAACGTGTCCGGTCTGGACGCCGAGCGACACACCGCTGAATCGGACCCGCGGCTCGTACAGTTCGCTGAAGTGGGCAGCCATCGGCCCGTAAATGGGTGCCTGCGAATTGTTGGCCAGGATGAGCGCAAGCAGCACGACCGCATGGTTTTTGGTATCCAGCATCGGGAAGAACGCGAAGGCGAAGAAGACCAGGAAGAGGGCTCCACCGAGCATGACGGGCTTCCGGCCGACCCGGTCGGACAGTGCAGCGAAGAACGGCACGGTCACCAGGTTGAAGGCCAGAGCGATCATGGTGAAGTTCAAGAAGGTCGTTCGCGAAAAGCCGAGATTCTCCGTGCCGTAGGACAGTACGAACGTGAAGGCGACGTACACCATGGTGGAGAAGGCGATGACCGACCCCACCGAACGGAGCAGGACGCCGGGGTGTGTGCGGATGACTTCGAGAGCGGGCATGCGTGCGACCTGACCGCCGGACTTCATTCCGGTGAACTCCCGGGTCTCGGTCAAGCCGAGCCGCACGTAGAGACCCACCGCAAGGAGGGCGGCGCTGGCCAGGAAGGGCAGACGCCATCCCCAGGACGCGAACGCCTCCTCATCGAGCCTGCCCACCAGCGTGAAGGCCGCGATCCCCAGCATCGGTCCGACCGACGTGCCGAGAATCGTCCAGCTGCCGTAGAGTCCGCGCTTGCCCGGCGGCGCGTGCTCGACGGCCGTCACCGTTCCGCCGCCCCACTCGCCGCCTGCGGAGAATCCCTGGACCAGTCGTGCGAGCACCAGGAGGACGGGCGCCCAGACGCCGATCGCTGCATGGTTGGGGAGGAGCCCTATACAGAACGTGGAGATCGCCATCGTCACCATGGTGACGACGAGCATGAACTTCCTGCCGAGACGGTCGCCGAAATGCCCTGCGATTGCGCCGCCGAGCGGTCGGGCGATGAATCCCACTCCAAAGGTGGCGAATGCGAGCAGCGTACTGACCACGGGGTCGCCCGCAGGAAAGAACTGCGTGCCGAACACCATGCTGCTGGCGATCGCGTAGATCAGGAAATCGTAGTACTCGATCGCCGTGCCGACGCCGGTGGCGAATGCAATACGGGCGTGACTGGGCCGGTGCGGTAGCGCGCCGGTTTCGGCGGATGCCATGGTTGCTCCTTCTTCCTACGGCAGTTGCGGCTGTACCTTCCCGGGCCACCGGGTCACCTGGTCGTAGGCGTGGCCCAGGCGCAGTACGTCGAGGTCTGCGTGGCTGCGTCCGATGACCTGTACGCCCATCGGCAGTCCGCGCTCGTCGAAGCCGACCGGGAGGCTGAGCACGGGGAGGCCGGTCAGGGACCAGGGGGCGACGGTCTCCATCCAGCGGTGGTAGGTGTCCATCGGTCGGCCGTTGATCTCGCGGGGCCAAGGCACACTCGCGTCGAAGGGGAAGACCTGGGCCGACGGGGCGAGGATGAAGTCGTACCGCCGCAGCAACTCCTGCACCGAGGCGTACCACTGGAGCCGCATCTCCTCGGCGCGGTAGACGTCGTGCGCGCTCAGCCGCAGGCCTTGCTCGATCTCCCAGACGGCCTCGGGTTTGAGCTGTGCACGGGAAGCCGAATCGGCGTACAGGGGGTGCAGCGCGCCGGCGGTGAGCCAGTGCCTCCACAGCAGGAACGTCTCCCATACCTGGGCGAGAGGCATCGCAGGCAGTGCTTGCTCGACCGTGCAGCCGATCTGTTCGAAGGCGCCGAACGAGCTGCGGCACAGGTCCAGCAGGCCGGGTTCGGTGGCGAGGTGGCCGTCGAAGTCGCCGACCCAGGCGATGCGGGTGCCCCGGTGGTCGTGATCCAGTGCCTCGGCGAACATCGCCGGATCCTGCTCGATCGCCAGGGGCGCGCCGTCGTCGGGCCCGGCCATGACCGACAGGAGCATGGCGGCGTCGGCAACGGAACGGGCCATCGGGCCGACGACCGCCGGGGTGGCGATGAAACCGCCTTCGGGAACCCTCCCGTAGGAGGGACGGAAGCCGATGACGTTGTTGAAGGCGGCCGGGTTGCGCAGCGAACCCATGAAATCGGTGCCGTCGGCGACGGGAAGCATCCGCAGGGCCAGCGCCGCTGCTGCGCCGCCGCTGCTGCCGCCGGCGCACCGGGTGGGATCGTACGGGTTGCGGGTGGTCCCGAACACCGGGTTGTAGGTCTGCGAACCGAGACCGAACTCCGGGGTGTTGGTTTTGCCGATGATGATCGCCCCGCTGTCGCGGATCCGCTGCACGTGCAGTGCGTCGGTGGTGGGGATGGTGTCCTGCAGCAGGGGCGAGCCCTTGGTGGTCGCCAGCCCCGCCGCATCGCAGAGGTCCTTCACCGCGTGCGGGAACCCGTGCATCGGGCCCAGGTACTTCCCCCGCCGCAGCAGCCCGTCGCGCTCCTCGGCCTCGGCGAGCAACTCGTCCCCGTCGCGGAGGGCGATGATCGCGTTCACGTGCGGGTTCAGCCGGTCGATGCGGGCCAGGAACTCCTGCATCACCTCGCGGCAGGAGACCACGCCGTGTTTGATGGCGTCCGACAGTGCCAGGGCGTCCAGCGCGGTGAGGTCGTCGGGTGCCGACAGGGGCGCTGCCGTGCCGGTGGTCCTCGCGGTCATGAGGCCTCTTCGTCTTGGTCGTCCAGTAGGGGTTGCGCGGGCTGCCTCGCGTCGTGTGCCTGCGTGAGGCCGCACATGCGAGGGTCAGTGGCCGGTCCAGCGGTACCCGGTTGCCGGGTCGGGTCCGAGGTCGACGATCGCGGCCACCGGGCCGCCACCGGCGGGCCCCTGGTGCACGGCGGACACCGAGACGAAGATGGCGGGGTCGCCGGTCACGGCCGCGGCGACGCCGCCGACGCAGGACTTGATCTGCCGGTGCCAGTGGACGTCGGAATCGTCGAGCATGGCGTTGCGCCGTCCGCGCACGATTCCTCCCTGGGAGGCCTCGCACTTGAGGAACACGTTGACCAGCCTGCCGTGCAGGTCGCTGTGGCGCGGGCGCTCCGGCAGCTTCAGGCCGGCATTCTCGATCGCTCCCCAGATGCCGCCCTGGTCCAGTGCGTCCCGCATGACCGCGTGCCCGATCCGGTACCGGCCGCCCACGCCTCGGACGTTGCCGACCACCACGATCTGCGCCCGGTCGAGTTCCACCCCCGAGGAGCAGGAGGCGACCGAGGAGTACAGGTCGCGGTTGTGCATCACGTCCGCGTCCCAGGGCATGGCGATCTCGCCGAGCGCCACGGCGACCCCGAGACCGGTGGTGGCGTTGGACAGGTCCATGGACTCGTGGGTCTGCTCGGTCCACACCTGCTGACCACGCGCCGTGGCCTCCCTGATGGTGTGCACGGTGAGCAGCGGGGTCTTGGTCTGCACGTAGTGCACGTCGGCCGGATCGGTGATGCCCGCGGCGGCCATCGCCGCGCGGACGCCTGCCGCCACCTTCTCGATCATTGCGCACCTGCCGATCTCCTCGGGCAGGATCGGCTCGCTCATGGCGAATCCGACTGTGAGCCTGGGCTCGTCGGTCTGCTCGGCCTGCTCCCGCGGCAGGGTGGCGAAGACGGTCGCGTGCGGACTGATCACGCCGTCGGTGCCGCCGGACCACACGATCGGGACCAGCTTCACCTCCTCCACGCTGCGGGTTCCCTTGTGCACCAGGAGCTCCCGGAAGGCCCGGTCGGCGATGATCCGGGTGTAGTCGTTGACTCCGCCGTTGCCTTCGGTCTTGCCGATGACGGCGATGACCCGGTCGGCTTCGAGCACCCCGGTGTCGATGAGCTCGGCGAGCCCGGAGGTGTCGCTGACGCTGTGGATGGGGACCTTGCGGACTTCGATGGGTTCGGGCACGTGCCTCTTCTCCCTCTCCTGGTTCCGATGGTCGGCTGCCGTGTGCGGCGGCGGGACGGTCTGGTGGTGCGTCGGTGACGGCTCGTCGGTGCGCCCTGGAGCGGTGCGCGGGGATCCGTGCGGATCGGCGGACGGCTGTGGCCGTGCGTGGCTGGGAAGGTCGGGTCGTCCGGGGCGCGGAGGCGCTGACGACACGGCAGATGTTCACCGGTTCACGTTTGTTCGGAGTACCGGCGAGTCGTCAGCTGGAGGGACCGTTCGGGTCGACTCCAGATGCCAGGAACACTAAGCCTTATCCCGCTGTGGCGGAAGATTCTGTTCAGAAATCCCTCTATGGGGAAACTATGCGGCATCAGTTCAGGGCTGGCGCACTGCGGCTTGTACCAGTTGGTGCAGGTGCCGGCAGGGCGGCGGGCATGGCGGGTCCAGCCGTAGCTCCCTTGACATGCGGCGTAGGACACACGCAGCATTCCTACGCGGCTCGGTGCCCCCAGTGGCTGATCCAGCCTGCTTCGCGGCCATGCATCACCGCCGCCTTCCGTCTTCTCCCACCCGGCCGGACTCCGGCGTGTGGCATCGGTTCCCACCGAACGGGTCAGCCGCCCATCCCTGTTGATCGGAGAAGAGATGTCTCCTGCCCTTGGCAGTTCGCCATGGCTCCAACACGACGGTGCACTCGCGGGACTTCGCGTCCTCGACCTGTCCCGCATCCTGTCCGGCCCGTTCGCCACTATGATCCTGGCCGATCTGGGCGCGGACGTGATCAAGGTGGAGAACGCCGCCGGCGGCGACGACACCCGCTCCTGGGGACCGCCGTTCCAAGGCGAGGACGCCGCGTACTTCCACAGCGTCAACCGAAACAAGCGCGGCATCGCTGTGGACCTCAAGGATCCGCGCTGCCGGGACTTGGTCGCACGGCTGGCCACCGAGGCCGACGTGGTGGTGGAGAACTTCCGCCCCGGCACCGCCGCGCGACTGGGCCTGGGGTACGAGCAGGTGCGTACCGCCAATCCCGGCGTCGTGTACGTCTCGATCTCCGGCTACGGACAGACCGGCCCGATGGCGCAGGAGCCGGGGTACGACGCGATCGCCCAGGCGGTGTCGGGGGTGATGAGCGTGACCGGAGAGGCGGACGGCGCCCCGGTGCGCTTCGGCGTGTCCGGCGCGGACCTGGCCGCGGGCATGTGGGCCTGCATCGGGCTGCTGGCGGCGCTGCGGGCCAGGGAGCGCAGCGGCGAGGGCCAGTGGGTGGACATCTCCCTGTTGGACGGTCAGATCTCATGGCTGACCTATGTCGCCGCGGGTTGTTTCGCCTCGGGCGAAGTGCCGCGCCGTTATGGCTCCGCGCATCCGACCATCGTTCCCTACCAGGCGTTCCCCACCGGGGACGGCCATCTGATGGTGGCGGCAGGCAACGACGAGCTGTGGCGGCGGTTCGCCCGCACCGTCGGGCTCGACGCGATCGCCGAGGACCCACGGTTCGCCACCAACCCGGACCGGGTGCGCAACCGCACGCAGCTGATCCCGCTCATCGAGGCGGTGCTGAGCCACCGTCCGGCACAGGAGTGGAGCAAGCTGCTGGCCGAGGCCGGCGTGCCGGTCGGACCGATCAATACCGTCGACCAGGCACTGGCGCATCCTCAGGTCCGTGCTCGCAGCATGATTGCCGAGGTCCGGCATCCCCGCGCGGGCACGATTCGCATGGTCGCCTCACCGTTGAAGCTCTCGTCTACCGCCCCTGCCGTCCGCACCGCCCCGCCCCGGCACGGCCAGCACACCGGCGAGGTCCTCACCGCGCTCGGCGTCGATGCGGACACCCTGGCCGGGCTGCGCGCCGACGGAGCGGTGCGATGAGCCGCCGGACCGCGTGCGATCCGCCGGTGCGCGTCCGCACCCAGGCCGGCGTCGCCGAGATCACGATTGGTACCGGGCAGCGCCGCAATGCTCTGCGGTCCGCGCACTGGCGCCTGCTGGCCGAGCAGATGGACGCGGTGTCTCACCTTTCGGCCCTTCGCGCGGTGCTGGTCCGCGGTGCCGGAGACACGTTCTGCTCGGGTTCGGACGTCACCGAGTGGATCGGCGCCGAGCCCGACACGGTCGAGGACTCCTTCCACTGGATGGAGCAGGCGTTCCGCGCCGTCGAGCGCTGCCCGATCCCCGTGGTCGCGCAGATCCAAGGCACCGCGGCGGGCGCCGGATGCCAGCTGGCGCTCGCCTGCGACCTGCGGGTGATGGCGGACTCCGCACGCATCGGCATGCCTATTGCCCGGCTGGGCATCCTCCCGAGCCCGGCCTTCGCTGCCCGACTGGTGCAGCTCGCCGGGCCCGCACTGGCCCGCCAGCTCCTCTACACCGGTCAGCTGCTGACCGCCGACGAAGCGGTCACCGCCGGCCTTGCGAACCTGTGCGCGCCCGACGCCGACCTGAACGACGACGTCGAAGCGCTGCTGTCGGACATCGCCTCCCAGCCGCCCACAGCGCTGCGCGCCGCCAAGCGCGCGGTCGCCGAGGCCGCTGGCGAACCGCCCGGGCAGCACCTCGGCCCTGCGGTGTCCTACGCCGACCTCCAACGCGGTATCGCCCGGTTCTTCGGCTGACCTCCGCATACCTGGGAGCCCCGATCGCAGGCCGGATCGGTGGACGGAACCCCATGGAACGCACCGCCCGGCCGTGCCCGCCTTCTGCAGCAGCACCGGCTCCGCGGCCGACCACGCCTCCTGCGGAGCCGGTGCGCACAGCGGCCACGGCCAGGCCGGGCACCAGCGAGCCGCGTCGGAACCGGCCGACAACTCACCCACCGGACCGCGCCACCGGCGACCACGCACAGGAGCCCCGTCCGATCGGCCGGCGCGGAGCCATCCGACGACTGCCGCGGCCCCCTGCGCCCAGGCACAGGGGGCCGCGGCAGTCACGCCGTCAGGGTGCCGCGCTCCGGGTCGGCTTGGCCTGGCGGTCGGCACACGGGAGACAGCAGGCCTTCCTGCCGTCTTCGACGAAGTCCATCTCGACGGCCACGTAGGAGCGGTGGCACGAGTCGCACCGCACCCGCGCCGCCCAGACATCGTCGACCTCGTCGCGGAGGTCCGGGACCCCGGCCTCCTTCCGGGCCCACGGAAGCAGCGTGAACACCAGCGCGTAGGAGACCATGCTGGTGGCCAGTGTCAGGAGCGGTGCGAGAGGCGACAGGACCGGGAACACCTCCGGTTCGGCGACCAGCACGATCCCCACCGTGGCCGAGAGCAGCCAGGCGCCGAGCCCTGGAGTGAGCGCCCCGACCCGGGTTGCCCGGAACTCAGGCCCGGCCTTGCGGTCGGCCCGGCTGAGCGTGAAGTGCGTGATCACGACTCCCACCCAGCCGACCAGGAAGACCCCTTGGAAGAGGAGCGCTCGCTGGAGGTAGCTGAAGACGTCGGTCAGCATGAGGAGGTAGACGCCGGCCGCGACGACGCCGACCCAGGCCACGCGGGGGAGCCTGACCGCGAAGGCGCCGGAGAAGAACCGGCGCCAGTTGCTGGAAGCTAGGTAGTAGTTCGTCGTGTTGATTCTCGTCTGCGTCGCGACCAGAAGGATCACGCCGAACCCTCCCAGAGTTCCCAGGAGGGCCTGCACCACTCCCGTCTCTGCGGCCGCCTGGCCCGGGAGCAGGTGTGCACCAGGAAGATTCCCGCGCTTCCGTTCAGCAGGAAGAGCCATGTGTAGAACACCCAGCCGAACGTCACGTTCTGGTGGAACTTCAGGTCCTTGGCTCGGCCCAGCGTCGCGAAGTCGACCGTGACCGGCATGAGCAGCCACACCCCCATCCCTCTTCTTCGGAGGGAATCCCCGCCTTCAGGCGGGGAGGGAATCCGATCCTGAACCCTGCGGCGCGGAGCGCCGCGGTTTCGCTCAGGAGTGCCTCGCCTGCGGAGCCGTGCTCAGTCGGGCCGCTTCTGGTTCTTGATGTAGTCCTTGACCACGTGGAGGGGTGCGCCGGCGCATGACCCCGCGAAGTAGGAGCCGGACCAGAAGCGGCCGTGCATGATGGTCTGGTTGACGTGGCCGGTGAACTCCTGTCTCAGCCGGCGCGAGGACACGCCCTTCAAACTGTTGACCAAGTTCGACAGGGCGACCTTCGGCGGGTAATGCACGAGCAGGTGCACGTGGGCTTCTTCGCCGTTGAACTCGATCAGGTCTGCCTCGAAGTCCTCGCAGACTTTTCGCATGATCTCTTCGCAGCGTGTCAGTATCTCGTCGTTGAAGACGGTCCGCCGGTATCTGGTGACGAACACCAAATGCGCGTGGAGGTGGTGGACGACGTGACGGCCGCGCCGTACATCGGGGTTTGGTTCCCAACGTGGTGACATGAACCAATGCTACGGTTAAGGTCGATTCGAGCCGGAGGGGGTGGGCTGAATGATCCGTGCGTACAAGTTCCTCCTGCGACCCACCGCCCGGCAGGAACAAGCGCTCGGTGAGATGCTGCGCGATCACTGCTCGCTCTACAACGGCGCGTTGCAAGAGCGCCGCGACGCCTACCGGCACGCCTCGAAGACGACGGTCCGATACGGGCAGCAGTCCGCGCAGCTCAAGGAGATCCGGGCATGCGACCCGGAACGTCAGGGCCGCTGGTCGTTCTCCTCGCAGCAGGCCACCCTGCGGCGTCTGGACAAGGCGTTCGCGGCGTTCTTCCGCCGTGTCAAGGCCAAAGACAAGCCCGGATACCCGCGCTTTCGTGGACTTGGCCGGTTCGACACGGTGGAGTTCCCCAGGGACGGAGACGGCTGCCGCTGGGATGCCACCGCGCACGACCCGGTCACGCGGGTGCGCCTGCAAGGTGTCGGGCACGTCAAGGTGCACCAGCACCGGCCCGTGGTCGGCCATATCAAGACCGTCTCGGTCAAGCGTGAGGGCAAGCGCTGGTATGTGATCCTGACCGCCGAGCGGCCCCAGCCCGAGCCGCTGCCCGCGACCGGCAGCGTGGTCGGCATCGACCTGGGCATTGCCAACTTCCTCGCCGGCTCGAACGGCGAGTTCGTGCCCAACCCGCGTCACGGGCGAAAGGCCGCAGCGAAGCTCGAAGCAGCTCAGCAGGCACTGAGCAGGTGCAAGCGCGGAAGCAAGCGCCGCCGCAAGACCGTGGAGAAGGTCGCTACCCTGCACCGCAAGGTGCGCCGCCAACGGCTCGACCACGCCCACAAGACCGCCCTCGGCCTCGTACGCGAACACGACCTCATCGCGCACGAAGACCTCAAGATCCGCAACATGAGCAAGGCCCCCGAACCGAAGCCCGACCCCGACAAGCCGGGCAGCTTCCTGCCCAACGGGGCCGCGGCCAAGGCCGGGCTGAACCGCTCGATATCGGATGCCGGATGGGGGGTGTTCCTCGCGATCCTGAATGCCAAGGCTGAGAGTGCCGGGCGGGAAGTGATCGCCGTGGACCCCCGCAACACCTCCCGGCGATGCCCCGAATGCGGGCATACCACCAAGGAGAACCGGCCCACACAGGAGAAGTTCTACTGCGTCGCCTGTGGCCACAGCGCGCACGCGGACACCGTCGGTGCTCTCAACGTTCTACGGGCCGGGCTGGTCCGTCGCGAAGCCCAACCGGCATAGCGAGAAGCCACCCCGTTCACGGGGTGGAGGAGTCAGTACGCCCGACATGGGCAGCAGCTAAAGGGTGAAAGTCCCGATGAGAAGAGGTGAGACTAACTCGCTAGCCGAACGGCAAGGGCGTCATCGCGAGGTGGGGTCCGAAGGAAGCCGGAGGCAAAACCGGGTACCGATGTACAAGAACCGCATTTGAGGCTAGGCGTCTTGGGCAAGGTGGCTGACTGCATCGAAGCCCGTTCTCACCAAGAAAGACGCAGAGTATATGCGGCGGCGATCCGGGGAAAGTTGCTGTTCTTATTCGGGGAGGTCTGCCCGGGTGTCACCTGTAACGGTGTGTCGGCCGCGATTGTGACGACCGATGCCAGCAATGGCACTGGTTTGCCGGACAGAAGTCAGCAGAGGTCATAGTACCGAGACGGGAAGGCAGTAGGCCGACAAGGACTCGGGAAGGGCCGAACGTTTAGCGGATTGGAAGAAGGGTGTCTGCTCGCGCAGGTCACGATGACCGCCGTAAATCTGCCCCGGCAGACCCTGGGGTGACGGGGTCGGTGCATACGACCGCCCAGCCCAAGGGGCGCAGTGACCAGCCGGCGCTACACGCGGACAACAATCACCGCGAGGTCTCCCTCTGGGAGACGGTGTTCTCGAAGGAGAACCTTCTCGCGGCGCTCAGGCGCGTCGAAGCAAACCGGGGTGCCCCCGGCGTTGATGGGATGACGACGGATGAACTCCGGCCATGGATCGCCCAGAACTGGCCCAAGGTATGGGCTGAGCTCGATGCGGGGACATATAAGCCCGCTCCTGTCCGTCGGGTGACCATCCCTAAGCCGAATGGTGGGGAGCGGATGCTAGGTGTCCCACGGGTGCTGGATCGCTTGATCCAGCAGGCAATTGCGCAGGCCCTCGTGCCCGTCTTCGATCCCCACTTCTCTGGGGCGTCGTTCGGGTTCCGACCAGGGCGTTCGGCCCACCAAGCCGTAAGGGTTGGTCGCCGGGCCGTCCAGGACAGAAACCGTTGGGCCGTGGACCTGGACCTCGACAAGTTCTTCGACCGAATGAATCACGATGCGCTTATGGCGCGGGTGGCTCGCCGGGTGAGGGACAGAAAGGTCCTGAAGTTGATTCGGCGGTACCTGGAAGCCGGGATTATGAGCGACGGCGTGATGGTGAGGAACGAGGAAGGGACCCCGCAGGGTTCCCTTTGTCCCCGTTGCTGTCGAACATCATGCTGGACGACCTTGACCGCGAACTCTTCAAACGCGGACACCGGTTCGTGAGGTACGCGGACGATGTGATGATTTTCGTCCGGTCCGAGCGAGCGGCGCAGCGGACCCTCGCCTCGGTCACGGCCTTCATTGAGAAGACCTTGAAACTGAGGGTGAATCGTGAGAAGTCGAAGGCGTGCCCCATCTGGTGGACGTCACTCCTGGGATTCGGGTACTACCTCGCCAAAGGGCAGGTGAAGATCCGGGTGGACCGGAAGGCCGTGAGACGGCTAAAGTCCACCGTTCGGCGAGTCACCTCCCGGACGTGGGGCGTATCGATGGCCCACAGGATGGACAAACTCAACCGTTTCTCGGTCGGCTGGGTGGCCTACTTCAGTCTCTCCGACAGCCTTCGGGTTTTCGAGGAGATTGATCACTGGACCCGCCGCAGGCTACGGCAGGCCCAGTGGGTGCAGTGGAAGACCAGTCAGCGCAAGAACTCCATGCTCCAGAAGCTCGGTTACGAATTTGGAGACCAGGAGCAAGGCGTTGCAGTGCAACGCAAGCGATACTGGCGGGCCTCCCACCTGAAACCACTGGAAATCGCTATGAATAAAGCCTATTGGGATGCGCAGGGCAGGGGCATTGCGTGATTGGGATTGGTCCGGTTCGCCGGTCTCGTGAGTGACGTGGCGTCATGTCCGTTGTGGGGCAAGGGGCCCGGGAGAGCAGAGCAGGCACGGTGCTGGTGATCATGTGGTTGTCGAGACCCATGAGAACCGAGCGAGACCGTGCCTGCCCGAACATCATCGCCCATCCCTTCCGCACTGGAGCAACTGGGCTCCCCGACTGATCCCCTCACCTCAAGCGATGTCGCTGACCTGCGGCGATTCCTGATCCTGGTTACCGATCCCCGCGATGCGCGAGGACTGCGATATCCGGCCCTCGCGTTGCTGTGCGCAGCCGTCTCGGCGGTGCTGACCGGCGCTCGCTCGCTCATCGCGATCAGCGAGTGGATCACGGATGCCCCGCAACATGTGCTGGGCGTCCTCGGCTTCGCTGCCGATCCACTTACCGGTCTGCGGCCGGTGCCGCACGCCGCAACCGTGCGCCGCCTGCTGCAGCGTGTGGACGGTGACGCGCTGGACGCGGCGATCAGCGCGTATCTGCAGGCCAGAACGCCGCCCCCGGTCGAGCCGGAGGCGGAGAAACGGCCGGTGCGACGGGTGATCGCGGTCGACGGCAAGGTGGTCCGCGGATCGCGAACCGCAACGGCCGCGGCGATCCAGCTGCTGGCGGCGATGGACCACCACGGCGTGGTCCTGGCCCAGCGGCAGGTCGCTTCCAAGAGCAACGAGATCCCCTCCTTCGCGCCGTTGCTGGACGGTCTCGAGCTGGAGAACACGGTGGTGACCGCCGACGCCCTGCACACCCAGCACGACCACGGGGCCTATCTGACCAGTCGCGGCGCGCACTACGTGGCCGTCGTGAAGAAGAACCATCCGGGCCTGTACGCCCAGGTCAGGAAGCTGCCCTGGCGGGACATCCCGCTCGGGCACCGCGCTCGCGACCACGCCCACCACCGCGACGAGATCCGCCGGCTCAAGGTCGCCGCGTTCAGCCACCTCGACTACCCCGGCGCCCGCCAGGCGATCCAAGTCGTACGGTGGCGACGCGACTTGAGCACCAGGAAGCTGACCATCGAGCGCGTCTACCTGATCACCAGCCTGAGCGTCTTCGACGCCACCTGCACCGAGCTCGCCACCTGGATCAGAGGCCACTGGGGTATCGAGAACCTCCTGCACCACGTGCGGGACCGCACGTTCCGCGAGGACGACTCCAAGGTCCGCACCGGCACCCTGCCCCGCGCCATGGCCTCCCTGCGCAACCTCGCCATCAGCGTCTTCCGCCAGGACGGCCAGACCAACATCGCCGCCGCCCTCCGCCACACCGGCCGCGACTACCACCGGCCCCTACGAGCCCTCGGTCTCACGTGACGAACCCAGACAGATCTCGATCATGCAATGACCCTGGCAGGGCTACAAGTCGTTCAAGGGCTCGTGGTCCCGCCTGAAGCTCGCCTGAGATCAGCTGGACGAACCGCCGGATGCGGGCCCGCATGTCCGGTGGTGTGGGGGGCGGGCCGGGCAAACCGGCCCGCCTACCCGATCGTAGAGGCAGAAGACCTCCAGCCATCCCGGGATGGCGCGGGGGCGTCGGGGTTCAGGCCCGGAAAGCTCAGCCATTCCGCGCCGGAGCGGTTGCGGACGGCCGCGACGACGTCCGCGGCGGCGATCCCGAGGACGTAGAAGGGCAGCAGGACCGCGTTCACCTTCGCCAGCCAGGTCTGCACACTGCCCAGCGTCAGCGGCAGGATCGCGGCGATGACGATCAGGTACCACCACCTGATGTCCCGCACCCCGAAGTAGCTCTTGAAGGCCACTGCGAGGACGCTGCTCTCGAAGACAGCGAAGTACGTCGTCCCCGTGGCGATGAGCAGCGGTGTGAGCCAGGCGCCGCGGGTGCCGAACATGCGCCGGGACAGCAGGAAACTGCCGAGCCCGAATCTTGTTCCGTACCCGGCCATGAGGACGTTGATGCCCGAGTACACGACGACCGACAAGAGGATCCCGATGACCGCCTCGGTGGTGCCGACCAGGGCGGCCGCCAATGCCCCGTAGAACACCCAGTTCAGCGCGCTCAGCAACGACCACGCGGCCATGGTCAGCTTTCCTCTCGGGACCCGGGCGCTCGGAGGGACGACATGGGTCGCGTAATCCTCACTGAGCTGCTCCTGCGTCACGCGCGGGTCGTCGGTGTACGTGATCTTCAACGCGCTCCGCCCGGCGTTGTCGGCACCGGCGGGCTGAGCGACCGCGGTGTGCGGCGGGGCGGGATCCGGTTCGATGTGGGCAGAGGAGTTCCACGGTCGAAACAACTTCATGACGGACCTCGGATCCTGACGGGGAATCGGACTCAGGCACGGAATGGGAGAGCACTTCCCATGGCGCCGCGCTGCGGAGCGGCGGTCACTGCGCGGGGAACGGGAGCCGTACGCCGGACCCCGGGCGGCTCTCCTGCATGTGGGGCGGGCAGCCGCGCAGGCTCCGCCCGGGTGCGACCAGGTGGTTCCCTACCGGTGCGCGGGACCTTCGCCGGTCGAACGGTCACTGTGCGGGATCGGGAGGGGCTGGTCACCCGGCGCCGGAAGGCGTGTGGCACCACGTGTGAGGCACCTGTCCGCCGACTTCTCGTCAGCGCTATTGAACGGCGGAGGTCGGCAGCCGGCGGGACCGCTGTGGCCCACCTTGGGTGCGCCACAACACTAGGGGACTTCGCTGCGCCGAAGGGAGGTCATCGCACAGAGATCCCACTGTGCGGAAAGACCGGGCCGGCTGCGGGCCGACTTCCCGGGGCGCGGCGCGCCGGCTCATGACTCGTGCGGCAACGGCAGCTGGACTCGATGGTCCCTGGTCACCCTGCTCGCTCGGCGCCGTCCGGCTGCCACCGTCTTCCTCATGCGCCGCGGTCCGCCGGGGGAGGGGGATCAAATGCCCCGGTGGTCCTCACTCACCCCCTGAACTGCGAAGAAATCCGCGGTGATCGCGCTGCTGGCTCGGCGCAGCTGCGGAACGATGGTCCGCACCCGGGCCGCAGGGAGCCGTGTTGCCGGGGACGCGACCGACAGCGCCGCCATCGGACGCTGCCTGGTGTCCATGATGGCGACCGCGACCGCGTGCACGCCCTCCTCCCCTTCCTCGATGTTGGTCGCGTAGCCGCGGTTGCGTACGGCTTCGAGTTCCCGCTGGAAGGTCTCGGGGTCCACGATGGTGCGCGCGGTGAGGTCGGGCAGGCCTTCCCGGAAGCGGGCGCGTACCTCGGCGGGGTCCAGTACGGACAGCAGGAGTTTGCCCGCGGCCGAGGCATTCGCCGGAGTGCGCTGACCGGCGATTTGCTTTATGTGCAGGGTGTGGCTGGTCTCCGCGATGGCATCGAGGCAGAGCACTTCGGCCCCCAGAAGGATCTGCAGGTTCACCGTCTCGTTCAGTTCGCGGCAGAGCGCCTGGAGATGGTGGTGCGCGGCGTGTTCCAGCGTGTGCTGGGTGGCGAAGTGCCGGGCGATCCGGAGCGTCTCCGGACCCACCGTGTAGCGCCGGGAACCGTTCGCCTGCTGCAGGAAGCCTTCGTCCCGCAAAGCGCTGAGCAGTCGGTGAGCGGTTGACAGGGCGATGCCGAGGAAGTCGGCGGCATCCACCACGCGGATGGAGGGGTGTTCGGTGAGCAGTGACAGGAGCCGCAGCGCATTGGTCACGGAGCCGAGGCTGCTGCCCCCTGCGGGCAAGTCTTTTCTCATAGAGGAATGTTAGAGCAATTTCTTCCCTCATTCCGGGAGTTTCTCTTAACCTCAACCACCTGATCCGGCAGCCCGTCCGGACGATCCCGCTGACAGGAGGACCCGTGGGCGAAGGAGCGACAGGTGGCCGGGGACCACGGGACCACGGTGGCGCCGCAGCACTGGTGGCGTACGGCATCGCCGGGGTGCGGGCGGATCGTCACCGCGCCGACCCCCGGCGGACTGTGACTCGCATGCTGCGCTGGCCCGGGCTCGCAGACAGCGGTGTGCTCGCGCCGCGCAACCGCCGCGCCGACCCGGCAATTCCCCGGCTCGGGGCCGAGGAGTTGATCTCACTGTGCGAGCGCATGGACCTGCGTGGGCGGGGCGGATCGGGTTTTCCACTCGCCCGGAAGCTGCACGCCGTCCGGGAGGCCGCACGCCTCTGCGACCGGGCACCCCACGTCGTTGCCAACGGCGAGGAGGGCGAACCGGCCAGCGTGAAGGATCGCGTCCTGTTGTCCCTGTGCCCCGACCTGGTCCTGGACGGGGCCGGAGTGGTCGGCCGTGCGCTGGCCGCCGAGCGGGTCCACCTCTACATCAGTGACCCTCACTGCAGGCGGATCGTCGCGGAGCGGGTCGAGCTGCGGGGCGAGTCGCCGACCATGGAGGTCTTCCCCGCACCGGCCGGCTATGTCTGCGGGGAGGAGACTGCGGTGGTGCGGGCACTGTCCGGTGGGCCGGCCAAACCCACCGCCAAACCCCCGCGCCCGTTCGAGCACGGCGTCCGGGGTCATCCCACGCTGGTGTCCAACGTGGAGACCCTCGCGCACCTCGCGGACGCGGTGCGCCGAGAGGCGGCGGCGCCGCCGTGGTCCGGCCCCGAGCCCGGATCGACGGTCCTGCTCACGGTCGTCACCGACCGCGGCGAGCGGACCCTGGTCGAAGCCCCTGCCGGCGTCGACCTGCGCTCGGTCCTCCAACGGCTCGCCCTGTGGCCCGCTGCTGGGCGGCCGCAGGTGATCCTCGGCGGATTCTTCGGCGGGTTCGCCACGCCCGACTGCTTCACGACGCCGTTGAGCCATCAGGCCCTGCGGGCGGTCGGTTCATCCCTGGGATGCGGCATCGTCATGGTGCTCACTGACACCTGCCCGGTAACCGCTGTCGCCGAGATCCTGCACTACCTGGACCGGGAGAATGCCCACCAGTGCGGCCCGTGCTTCAGGGGCATCGCAGCCATGCTCGGCGGGGTCGAGGCGCTGGCCTCCGGGTCGGCCACCGCGCAGGCGGTGGAGCAGTTGCGCTCGTGGAGCGCCTCGCTGCGCGGGCGAGGGGCCTGCGGGACCCTCGACGCGGCCGCAGGGCTGCTGGCCGGCCTGCTCGCCGAGCACCGCGTACTAGTTGCCGCCCATCTGGACTCGGCCTGCGGACGGTGCGCGACCGCCCCGGACCGTCCCCCGGCCACACGCTGGGCGGCCAGTTGGCCGATCGAGCTGAAGGAGTACTGATGAAGGTCCGTGTTGACATGAGCAGATGTCAGGCCTACGGCACCTGTGCTGACGAGGCGCCGGCCGTGTTCACCCTCGACGAGTGGGGCTATGCGCAGGCAGGGGACGGCGAGGTGCCCTCGGAGCAGGAAGCGGCTGTGCGGCGTGCCGCTGCGGCCTGCCCCGCGCGCGCGATCGCCCTCCAGGAGTAGGCCGCGAGCCGGACAGCGCCGGCCTCCCGCTGACGAAGAGACCTTGCGACGGAGGAGAGAACACAACGTCATGGCCAAGTTCGAAGCCGGCAGCGCCCGCTCCTGGGCGATGGAGAGACTCCGGGGCGTCAGCGGCTGCGTCATGCCCTCGTTCACCCCGGACCAGACAGCCCTGAACGAGGAGGCGATCCGACACGACATCCGACGCGAACGCGAGCTGGGTTTCACCGGCTTCCTGATCGTCGGCGAATGCGGCACCACGGCTAAGGAGTTCGAGCGTTTCGTCGAGATCGCCGTGGACGAGGCCGGGGACGACATGGTGACCATCGTGCAAGCCGCGGCGGGCACCCTCGCGCAGAACGTGGCACTGACCGCGATGGCCGCCGGCAAGGGCGTGGACCTGGTCATGCCCTCCTACCCGATCGGCTTCTACCCTCAAGACCCCGCCGAGATTGTGGAGTACACCCGCGCGGTTGCCCAGGCGAGCGGCATGGGCGTGATCGTCTTCGCGATGAACCTGTGGAACTTCACCCGGCTCCACCCCAGCGGTTTCGCACCCGCGTGGCTGGAGGAGATCGTCGACACGATTCCCAACGTGGTGGCCATCAAGAACGAGATCGGCGACCCCGGCGTCGCTGGCCTGGCCGAGGTCTTCCGGCGCTTCAGCGACCGGGTGCTGGTGTCCGACCCGCTGGAGATGAACGCCCCGGCCTGGGCGAGCACCTTCGGCATGCCGTGGATGGGAACGTCCAACTACGAGTACTTCGGCGACGTCGTGCCCCGCATCCACGCGCTGGCGCAGGACAAGGGCAGGGCGGACGAGGCCATGGCACTGTACTGGTCGGTGCACCCGGCACGCGCCGCATCCAGCGGCCTGATGAAGGAGTCCAACGCCGGTACCTCCTTCGTGCACCGGCTGCTGTGGAAGTACCAGGGCTGGCTGCAGGGATTCAACGGCGGCCCCGTGCGCAGCCCCCACAGCCGGCTGCACGACCGGCAGATACAGCACCTGCGCTCCGCCGCGCTCGCCTCGGGCATGGACGTCACCGACGACCCCGACGCCCTCTTCTTCACCGGGCGGGTGGCGACATGACCCTCGGACCCGCCGACCCGCACCCCCTGCACGTCGACTCCGCAGCCATCGCGGAGCACATCACCTGGGACATCGCGCGCACCGCCGCGCGGGAGGCAGCCCTGGCCCGTGCGAGGGGGCAAGCCACCACCCGGCGGCTCACCCTGCCCTACGCAGGCGGCTGGATGCGCCTGATGGCAGCGGAGGTCTCCGCCCTGGGGATCTTCGGCTACAAGGAGTTCCACCTCGCCGCGGACAACTCGGTCCGGTACTGCGTGCACGTCTTCGACTCCGCGAGCGGTCGCCCCCTGGGCATGGTCGACGCAGCCCGGGTCACCACCCTGCGCACGGCGGCGACCGCCGCTGTCGCGGTCGGCCATCTCATGGACACCAGCACACCGACCAGGCTCGCCGTCGTCGGGTCCGGCGCCGAAGCCCTGGCCGGCGTGGAGGCCCTGCACGGGGTGCTCACACTCGACGACGTCCGGGTCACCAGCAGGAGGGAGGCCAACCGGACCGCGTTCGTCCGCCAGGTCGCGCAGCGCACCGGGCTCACCGCGACCGGGCACGCCGCGCCGGCCGCGGCACTCGAGGGCGCCGACCTCCTCTATGCGGCAACCAATTCCGGCGGCCGGGTGGTGCTGCGCGGCGCGGACGTCACGAACATCCCAGTGATCGCCTCGATCGGCTCGACGCTGCCCGGCCAGCGAGAGCTCGGTGGCGAGATCCTCGCCGGCGCAGCCCGCGTCCTGGTGGACACCCCCGATGCCCTCCACGAGTCCGGGGACGCCCTGGAAGCCCGCGACTCGGGCCTGGCCCCCGAGCGGGTCGAGCTGCTCGGCACGGCCCTGCAACAGGAACGAGGAGAGGTCGAAGCGATGACCGTGTATAAGTCGATCGGATCCCCAGAGCAGGACCTCGTGCTCGCCGCGGCAATCCTGGACGCCGCAGCCACCTGCGGTTTCGGCCGCCGGATCGCCCCGCTGTCCGCACCGAAGGTGAACCTGTGATGCCCACGCGGACCGCAGGAGCCAAGCGGCTGGGCGCTGCCCTGGTGCCCGTCGACGCCTATGTCGACGGCACCTGGGTGCGCGGCCAGGACGGCCTGCGCGAGGTGGTGAACCCGGCCGACGGCAGCGTGCTCGCCGAGGTGTCGCTCTCGAGCATCGAACAGTGCCTGGCCGCGGTCGCCGCCGCGTCCCGGGCACAGGAGGCCTGGGCCGCGACCTCGCCACGGCAGCGGGCGCAGATCCTGCTGCGCGCCTTCGAACTGATGACCCGTGACGAGGCGGAACTCGCCAGGATCATCACGTTGGAGAACGGCAAGGTGACCGGTGACGCGCGCGCGGAGGTCGCGTACGCGGCCGAGTTCTTCCGCTGGTTCGCCGAGGAATCCGTCCGAGTACCGGGCGACCTGCGCCGCTCCCCAGCCGGACACAACTGGATCATGGTGTCGCACGAGCCGGTCGGAGTGGCCCTGCTCGTCACACCCTGGAACTTCCCGGCCGCGATGGCCACCCGCAAGATCGCCCCGGCCCTCGCGGCAGGCTGCAGCGTCGTGCTCAAGCCCGCGATCCAGACACCGCTGGCCGCGCTGTTCATCGCCAGGCTGCTGGAAGAGGCGGGCGTACCGGCCGGTGTCGTCAACGTGGTACTGCCCGACCCACCGGGACCGGCGGTGAACGCCATGCTTGCCGACACCCAGGTGCGGGCCCTGTCGTTCACCGGCTCCACCCAGGTCGGCCAGGTACTGCTGCGTCAATCGGCAGGCAACATCGCCAAGAACTCGATGGAACTCGGCGGGAACGCCCCGTTCATCGTGCTCGACGACGCCGACCTGGACGACGCGGTCGAAGGATTCCTGCTGGCCAAGCTGCGCAACGGCGGCGCCGCATGCACCGCGGCCAACCGGATCTTCGTGCAGCGCCCGATCCACGAGGAGTTCCTGGCACGGATCACCCAGCGCATGGCGGGCCTCAGGATGGGCCCCGGCATCGACCCGGTCAGTGAGATCGGCGCCATGGTCTCGCAGACGGAACGAGACCGGGTCGCGACACTGGTCCGCCGCGCGGTGCGCGACGGTGCCCGGCTTGTGCTCGGAGGCTCCGTACCCGAACGCAGCGGCTTCTTCTTCCCGCCCACCGTCCTGGACGACGTCTCGCCCACCAGCGAGATCATGCAGACCGAGATCTTCGGCCCGGTGGCCCCGATCGCAGCCTTCGACCAGGCGGACGAGGCGATCGCCTGGGCGAACGCCACCGACGCCGGACTCGTGTCCTATGTGTACACCCGGGACCTGGAGCGCGGCCTGTCGGTCAGCAGGCGGCTGGCCTGCGGCATGGTCGGGCTCAACCGCGGCCTGGTCTCCGATCCCGCCGCACCGTTCGGCGGGAGCAAGCACAGCGGCCTGGGACGCGAGGGCTCCCACGACGGAATGCTCGAGTTCATGGAGACCAAGTACGTCGCCACCCCCTACGTCTGAGGAGACACCCATGGCGATCACCCACGTCCGCAGTGTCGGACTCGGCGTACCGGACCTGGCCCGAGCCCGGGAGTTCTACGCCTCCTGCTGGGCACTGGAGGAGGTCGAGCAGGACACCGACCGGCTCTACCTGGGCGCAGGCTGCCCCGACAGTCACGTGCTACGACTGCGCCAAGCCGACGCTCCGCAGGTCGACGTGGTGAGCCTGGCCGTGGCAACCCCGGCCCAGGCGGACACCTACGCCGAACGCGTCGCCGCCCACCCCCAGTCGAAGCTGATCTCCGAGCCCGGAGTGCGCCAGGATCTGGGCGGCGGCTACGGCTTCCAGTTCTTCGACTGCGACGGACGCGTCGTCGAGATCGCCGCACAGGTCGCTCTGCGTCCCTTCCGCGAAGTGGCGGCCGGCGAACGGCGCCCGCGCGGGATCAGCCACGTCGTGTTCAACACCCAGGACCTGACCCGGACCCATCTGTTCTACGAGCAGGCGCTGGGATTCAAGGTGTCTGACTGGGTCGAGGACTTCTTCTGCTTCATGCGCGCCGGCCGCACGCACCACCTGCTCGCGTTCGCCAAGTCCGCCCGCACCTCGCTCAACCACATCTCGTTCGAGGTACGCGGTCTGGACGAGTTCATGCGGGCGACCGGGTCGATGATGCGTCTGGGGCACGCACCGCTGTGGGGCCCCGGGCGGCACGGCGCGGGAGACAACACGTTCTCCTACTTCCAGGACCCGGGCACCGGCTTCGTCATGGAGTACACCACCGCCCTGCAGACGATCGACGACGAGCACGGCTGGGTTCCCAAGGTCTACACGACCAGTCCCGAGGACACCGACCAGTGGGGAACGTCCAATCCCTTCGACGAAGTGATCCTCGGCGAGATGCACCGGCCCACCGACCCGGGCCTGTGGACCGCCTGCCCGGTCTAGGACACGCGAGGACAGCGCAAGAGAGGCGGTGCACGGCTCATGGGTTCCACGGCACACAACCGCGGAGTACTGGTGACGGGGGGATGCTCGGGGATCGGCCGCGCGGTGGTGGAGGCCCACTGCGCCGCCGGGGACCAGGTGGTGGTGCTCGACCGGGAGCCACCCACGAGGGCACTGCCGCCCGGCGCGGATCTCGTCCTGGGCGACGTCACCTCTGCCGAGGACAACGCCGCTGCCGTGTGTGCCCTGCTCACCACCGCGGGCCGCATCGACCACTTCGTCGGCAACGCCGGCATCCACGACGGCGGCTTCGCCGTCGCCGACACCACACCCCAGGATCTGGGGCGCATCATGCGGCGGGTGCTCGACGTCGACGTCGTGGGCTACGCGCTCGGCGCACGGGCCTGCCTGGACCAGCTGGTGGAGACCAGAGGCTGCATGACCTTCACCCTTTCCGACGCCTCCTTCATGGTCGCCGGCAACGGCGCCGGACTCGCCTACTCCACGGCCAAGCACGCGGCACTCGGGCTGGTCCGGCACCTCGCCGCCGAGTTGGCCCCGCGGGTGCGGGTCAACGCGATCGCCCCCGGCGGTGTCCTCACCGCACTGCGGGCCGGCGCGGCCGACGGCAGCGAACAGGCGCTGTTCACCGACCCCGACGCACTCCTGACCGCGGTGCGGGACCTCAACCCGCTGCGCATCGTGCTGTCCGCCGAGCAGCTCGCCCCGCTGTACCTGTTCCTCGCCTCGCCCGAGGCCGCCGGGATGACCGGCGAAGTCCTGCGCCCCGACGGCGGACTCTCCCTGCGCGCAGGCACCCGATGACCCCCCTTCCCCCGCACCGCACGCCAGCAGCGAGGAGACACCGGATGGCAACCATCGACGGCCCCACCCAGATCCCGCGCACGTACTACCGCGACGGGCACGTGCTCGAAGAGGAGCTGCACCGCGTCTTCGGGGCAAACTGGATCTTCGTCGGCCACGAGTCCGAGGTGCCGGCGCCCGGCGACTACGTGACCCGGCGCCTCGGCGGTGACCCGGTGATCCTCTCCCGTACCCAGGACAACGGGGTCCAGGTGATGCTGAACTCCTGCACCCATCGAGGCACCCAGGTGTGCAAGGCCTCCTACGGCAACACCACGACCTTCCGCTGCGGCTACCACGGCTGGGTCTTCGGCAACGACGGCGCGCTCAAAGGCGTCCCGGGGCGCCGCGCCCTGTACGGCCCCGACTTCGACCTGTCCAGACGTGGACTGCGCCGCGCGCGCGTCCAGACGCTGCACGGCTTCGTCTTCGCGACCTGGCGCCACGACGGGCCCACACTGCAGGAATACCTCGGCGACTTCCGGTGGTACCTCGACGCGCTGTTCGACTTCTTCCCCGGCGGGATGGAAGTGCACGCAGGCATGCACCGCGTGGATGTCCGCGGGAACTGGAAGATCCACGCAGAGAACTTCTCGGGCGACGGGTACCACCTGCGGGTCGCGCACCGCACCATGTTCGAACTCGGCGTGATGGGCGCGCAGGCCGGCGCCGTCGAAGGGTTCGCGGTCAACGAGCCGCACGGACATGCGCTGCGCAGCCAGTATCTGATCGACCCGCAGGTCCCGGATACCGTCTTCGGCTACGAGGAGGACCTGCTCGGCCCGGCACTGAAGCAGGCCGACCCGCAGCACCGCAGATTCCGTGAGCGCGCCTCGGTCATCCATGGCCTGGTGTTCCCCAACCTGCTGTTCATCACCACGGCGCCGGTGTCCTACGGTGAGGACGCCCAGGGACAGACCGCATTCACCCAGATCCGGGCGCTCACACCGATCGACCAGCACACGCACGAGGTCGCGTACTGGAACCTCGTCCCCCGCCACGCCTCGGACGACTGGAAGACACGCTCGTACCTGTTCGCGACCAGGCAGCATGGCGCCTCCTCCTTCTTCGAGGCCGACGACCTGGAGAACTTCCGCCGGATCGACGCGGCACTCGGTACGGTCGCCGGGGCACAGGCGCCCTACACCTACGAACTCGGCGTCGGGGTGAGCACGCAGTACACACCGCCCTGGCAGGGCCCGGGCCGGATCGTGCCCCAGGACTTCACCGAATCGAACCAGCGGAACTTCGTGAGCCGGTACCTGGACCTGATGGAGGGCACCCGATGAGCAGCACTGCGGCCGAACGGCACCCAGGCATCGAACAGAACCGGCGGATCGAGCAGTTCCTCATCGAGGAGGCAGCCCACCTCGACGCCGGCCGCTACGACGACTGGCTGACCCTGCTGGACGAGGACTTCCTCTACCGGGTTCCCGTGCCGCTGTCCCGGGAGGATCCCGCACTGGGCCGATACGACGAGACACTGGAGTTCGCCAACGAGTCCAAGAGCTTTCTGGCCATGCGGTTCGGTCGCGTCGCCTCGGACCACGCCTGGGCCGAACGCCCCACCGCCTCCATCCGCCACTTCGTGACGAACTTCCGCATCCAGGCCGCCGAGCCGACCCCTGGATCGGACAACCCGAGGTGGACGGTGCACACGAACGTCCTCGTCGTCCGCGCACGGCTCCCCGAGCCCCCGGTGCTGGCCTCGGCGGAGCGACGGGACGTCATCGAGCTGATCCAGGGGTCGCTGCGGCTGGTCCGCAGGGACGTCTTCCTTGACGCCGAGGTGCCCACCGACGGCCAGCTCGCAGTGATCTTCTGATGGCCAGCACACCAGAGGCCGCACGGGGCCGCATCCACGTCCGCAACGAGTTCGCCGCGGTAGACCTGCAGGTCATCCCCTACGGTCGAGGATCGCGGCTGCACATCGACGCAGGACGCACCCAGACCACCGGCGCCATCGACGCGACCGTGCTCGAGGCGCTCACGCTCCTCACGGAGAGCGAACTGATGCAGATCGTCGCCACAGCCACTGACCCCGGACGCCCGGAGATTCGTTGAACAGGGCAGTGCGCTTCCTGTAGAGCGTCCGCGATCCCCTCCCGCAGCCCATGGCCTGCCCGAAGTCCCCCGAAGCCGACCGGGACCATGAGGGCAGCGGCCCGGATGCACATCCGGGCCTCTGCGCCGCGGGGGAGTGTCATGAATCAGGTGTGGGCCCTCCACGAAGGAGTCACCTGATGAGTACGAGTGCTGGTCACCTGATCGAGTCTGCTGGGGGCGTGTCGCTTGCCGAGGCTGGTGAGAGCGCCCAGGGTGCCGACGTGAAGTCGATGCCGGTATCCGTGAACGGTCTGTCCGCTGAGTTGCTGGAGGAGCTGGCCGCGCTCGCGGTGGAGCGGACCGCCGAGGGCGGGCTGCGGCTGATGGGCGAGGGCGGGATCCTGCCCGAGCTGGCCCAGCACCTGATGCAGGCCGCGCTGGAGGCCGAGATGGACCAGCATCTGGCCGCCGAGGCCGGACAGGTCGGCGGGCGTGGGTCACGCTCGGGCGGCAACACCCGCAACGGCTACCGGGCGAAGAAGGTCATAACGGAAGTCGGCCCGGTCACCGTGCAAGTCCCCAGAGACCGGCTGGGCACCTTCAGCCCGAGGCTGCTGCCGAAGTACGCGCGGCGGACCGGCGCGCTGGACGAGATGGTCCTCTCGCTGACCGCGAAGGGCCTCACGTCTGGGGAGATCGTTGCGCATCTCGCCGAGGTGTACGGGATGACGACGACGAAGGAGACCGTCTCCACCATCACCGACAAGGCCCTGGAATCGATGGCGGAATGGCGCACGCGTCCCCTCGATCCGGTCTACCCGGTCGTCTTCATCGATGCCATCCACGTCAAGATCCGCGACGGGCACGTCGCCAACCGCCCGATCTACGTGGCCATCGCGGTCACCGCCGACGGCTACCGCGAGATCCTCGGATTGTGGGCCGGCGACGGCGGCGAGGGCTCCAAGTACTGGACCACCGTCCTGACCGAGATCAAGAACAGAGGCGTCCGCGACGTGCTGATGCTGGTCTGCGACGGCCTGTCCGCCCTGCCCGACGCGGTCAACACCGTCTGGCCGCAGACCGTGGTGCAGACCTGTGTGGTCCACCTCATCCGCAACAGTCTGCGCTATGCATCGCGCCGCGACTGGGCCGATGTCGCCCGCGACCTCAAGCCCATCTACACCGCCGTGAACGAGGACCAAGCCCGCACCCGGCTGGAGGAGTTCGCCGAGAAGTGGGCCAAGCGGTATCCCTCGATCTCCCAGTCGTGGGAGCGGGCCTGGAGCGAGTTCGTGCCCTTCCTCGGCCTCCCCGACGCGATCCGTCAGGTCGTCTACACCACGAACGCGATCGAGTCGTTGAACGCCCGCTACCGGCGCGCGGCCCAGGCCTGCGGACACTTCCCCAACGAGACCGCCGCCCTCAAGCGCCTCTACCTGGCCACCCTCGCCCTGGACCCCACCGGCCGCGGCCGCCAGCGCTGGAACAACCGCTGGAAGACCGCCCTGAACGAGTTCGACGTCCTCTTCGACGGCCGCCTTACCGCCACACGAGCGTAGGCCGATCAGTCCACCGAAGAACCTGTAGGCCAAACAGACGAACTACACCTGATTCCTGATAGACCCCGCCGCGGTCCGGGAGGGGAGTGTGTCCGTGTCGCGGGAGTTCGGGCCGCCAGGGCGGGGTCCGACCCCCACTGCGCCGGTCTCGCGGTTCATGGGGGCCGGAGCTTGGTGTGCGGGTGTGTGACTCTGGGCGCGCCGCGCGTGGTGGGGGAGCGGCGCACCGGCGACACGCGGTTCCCGGGTGGGGATGCCTGCGTGTTGGGGGCTGTTCAGTGTGTGATGACGGGCAGGCCCAGCAGGGGCGCCAGGAGGGCGGGGCATCTCCTGGGCGGGCGTTGTCACGTTGATGGCGCGGTGACCGGTCGATGGAACTTCGGGGCGTGCTGAGGTGTGGTTTCGGTGCCCGTTTAAGCCGCGGTAGTCAGGCCGATGTTCTCGGTGACGTGGTCCCAGAGGGTGAAGCGGATGGTCATTTCGAAGCGGTGTTCGGCGGCGGTGCGGAGATGTCGCCGGGTGCGGAAGTGGGGGTGAGATGCCGCTGAACGCGGACAGGAACCGCTGCGCTCCACCGACGGAGCGGAAGCCCTTCATCGCGCGTTCGCGTTGCCTCGTCGGCTGGTGGGAGTTCTCGGTCCGGTTGTTTAGTCCCTTGTGGGAGCGGTGCTCCACCGAGGGCATGATTTCGCGGTGGGCCGCGCCGTAGGAACGCAGCTTGTCGGTGACGATCACCCTCGGCACCGCCCGGGTCTTCTTCATCAGACGGCGGAAGAACCGCCTGGCCGCGGCCTTGTCGCGGCGGTTCTGGACGAGGATGTCGAGGACGTTGCCGTCCTGGTCGACGGCCCGCCACAGGCACTTCTGCACCCCGTTGATCTTGATGAAGACCTCGTCCAGATGCCACTTGTCGCCGGGCCGTGGCTGTCGGCGGCGCAGTCCGGCGGCGTAGGCCTGTCCGAACTTCAGACACCCCCGCCGCACCGTCTCGTAGGAGACGATGACGCCGCGCTGGAGCATCAGCTCTTCGACCTCGCGGTAGGACAGAGGGAAGCGGGCGTACCGCCACACGCAGTGCGAGATCACCTCGACCGGGTACCGGTGACCCCTGTACGACGGCAGCACAGACGACACCAGCGATCCCCTCCCCAGCGTGATCAACACGAAGATCATCCCACCCAGTCAGCCAACGTGACAGTGCCCTCCAACGGCATCATGGAGGTCCGACGCTGAAGGAGTGCCGCCCGTGCGACTGGTTTCCGATCCCGTGTTCGGCGAAGTGGATCTCACCGCTTCAGCGGAGGAACTGGCCGACTTGGCATACGCAGTGGCCGAGGGCGACGGGTTCATCGGCTCCACATCATCACTGGACGGAGACACCTTGGCAGGTATCGAAGCCAGGAAGGCTTCCGGCACCGGGGTTCGGATCGAACTCGACGCCTCGCGGCAGGTCCTGGTGATCAGTGGCGATCCCGGTGCCAGGGCGATCTTGGCAGACAACCTGAAGCCCATGGCTACCGCCGAGGGCGGCGGTCACCTCCACATCGACTACTTCCCCGAGCACCCCTACCTCGTTGAAGGGTCTGTGCCGATCGTGGTCAACAGCCCCCACGGAGGTATGCCGACCCGATGAGTGGCGGGACGGCCGCAGTCGCGATCAGTGGTCGTACGCGACGAGCGAGCGGGTGACCGGCGCGCCGACCTTGTTGTTGTGCCAGATCCCGGCCGCCATCGCCAGAACACGCTGGGCAACCCGGACGGCGACGCCCTCGCTGGCCCGGGAGCCGGCTGTCATCGCAAGTTCTGCGGCCGCGTTCATACGAACTGCCCGTTCAGGGGCGGGTGATCCGGCGCGCGCGGATGCTGGTGTGGAGAGCCCAGGCCGTCAGGAGTACACAGGCGACGACGGCCGCGATCCGTACGGCGGTCCAGGTGCCGGTGGCGACGGCTCCGTCGAGTTCGGGGTTCCCGGGCAGGCGCAGGTTCATATCGACGATCGCGATCAATGGAACCATCAGACGGAAAGCGAGTCCGCGCAGATGCGGCTGGCGCGCCAGGGTTCCGGCCCACCCCAGCAGCGGGCCGAAGATGCAGGCCGCCACCCACCACGCCATCGCGTTCCCGATGAAGCCGGCCCAGTCGATGGGCAACGACTCCATCTGCTGGTTCCCTGCCGCCATGTCGAAGACCCGGAACTCGCCCTGCCCCATCTTCACCAGGTAGTACGCAGCCACCGCCACCACCAGCGAGGCCGGTGCCAACCACACCGCCCGCTTCCATGACCGGCACACCAACCCGATCGCGAACGCGAAAGCCGCCCAGGACCACCCCGCGCTCGCCACCAAGTGCACAACATGCCCCGCCGCTCCGCCGACAGCCTCCCTCCCGCCATCCGACCTCTGCCGCGTCAACACCGGGCCCAAAGCCCCCAGAACAGCCCCCGCCACCAGAGCGACGGGAACCACCACACGCACACGTGCCCAAGTCATATCCATAGCCGAAGATCATCAGCCAGCCCGCCCCGGACCACCACCCTTTTCCAACCCCACATCTGCAGTCCTCGCCTTCACATCCACACGTAACCGCACATCCCCCGCTCGCGACAGCGAACAGAACCCCGCTCTCACACCCCACCACCGTGACAGCGGCCCACAGGCCAAGCCCCCTCTCGCCAGCACAACAGGCCAGAGCCCAGCTGACACTCCACCCCCGGCGTCACTGCTCCGGTCTGCGGGCGGGCACTGCGTGATGCCCGGGAGGCCCTGCTGGAGCAGCGTGCGACCTGGATGTCAGCCAGGTGAGAGAGTCGCCGCGGGCACTGTCACGTTGGCTGACTGGGTGGGATGATCTTCGTGTTGATCACGCTGGGGAGGGGATCGCTGGTGTCGTCTGTGCTGCCGTCGTACAGGGGTCACCGGTACCCGGTCGAGGTGATCTCGCACTGCGTGTGGCGGTACGCCCGCTTCCCTCTGTCCTACCGCGAGGTCGAAGAGCTGATGCTCCAGCGCGGCGTCATCGTCTCCTACGAGACGGTGCGGCGGGGGTGTCTGAAGTTCGGACAGGCCTACGCCGCCGGACTGCGCCGCCGACAGCCACGGCCCGGCGACAAGTGGCTCTACCTTCTTGAACGGGTTGATCCTCCCGTTCGTAGGGTGAGGACACCCAGGGGAGCTGGGTGTGGCTGACAAGTGGCTGCCGTTCGTGGCTTCAGGTGCTTGGCCGCCTGGCTCCCCACGACGACTCGGCCGCCGATTGGGAAGTGCGAACAAGTCGCTGTGTAGAGCAATGCCGGCGAGGTCGTCCGTGGTACGCAAGGCAAGTACGACCGAATGGAGCACGATGAGCCGGATATGGGCGGGGACCGACTGCGGCAAGACCCACCACCACTGCCTGGTCCTGGACAGCGAGGGCGACACGCTGCTGTCGCGTCGGGTGGCCAACGACGAGCCGGAACTGCTGAAGCTGATCGGTGACGTCCTGGACCTCGCCGACGGCGGCAAGACGACCTGGGCGCTGGACATGACCGGCGGCGAGCCCGGCCTGCTGATCGCCCTGCTGGTCAACCATGGCCAGGAGCTCGTCTACATCCCCGGTATCGCGGTCAACCGGGCCACCGACAGCTACCGAGGCCAGGGCAAGACGGACGCCCGTGACGCCCGCGTGATCGCCGACCAGGCACGGATGCGCCGCGACCTGCAGCCGATCCGCCCCAGCGACGAAGCCACACTCGAGCTGCGGCTGCTGACCGACCACCGCGTCGATCTGGTCGCCGACCGCACCCGCACCACCAACCGGCTGGGGGCCCTGCTGAACAGCATGTTCCCGGCCCTGGAACGGGCCCTCGACCTCGGTAACATCGGCCCGATGGTGCTGCTGACCGGTTACCAGACACCGGCAGCGATCCGCCGCGTGGGCAGCCGGCGGCTGACCGCTTGGCTGCGCAACCGCAAGGTCTGCAACGCTGCTTCCCTCGCCGAGAAGGTGGTTGAAGCCGCCGAGCGCCAGCACACCGCCGTCGTGGGTGAGAAGGCCATCGCGACGATGGTGCACACCCTCGCCAAGGAGGTGATGACCCTCAACGAGAAGATCACCGAGACCGACAAACTCATCGAGGGCCGGTTTCGCGAACACGAACTGGCCGACGTGATCCAGTCCATGCCCGGCATCGGCACGATCCTCGGTGCCGAGTTCCTCGTTGCCGTCGGCGGCAGCCTGGACGCCTTCCCCACGGCCGACCGGCTCGCGGCCTTCGCCGGAACGGCCCCCGCCCCACGCGACTCCGGCCAGGTCAGCGGTAACGACCACCGACCGACGAGATACCACCGTCGTCTGCAGCGCGTCTTCTACATCTCCGCGCTGGTCAGCGTCCAACGAGACCCCAACTCACGGAAGTTTTACGACCGCAAGCGCGCCGAGGGGAAACGCCACGTCCAGGCCGTCCTCGCGCTCGCACGCCGTCGCGTCAACGTCCTGTGGGCCCTGATTCGTGACCGACGGTGCTACCAGGTCACACCCCCAGTGACAGCGGCGGCTTGACATCAGCATTGGGAAGCATCTGGACGAGGTCTTCATCAAGATCAACGGGGTGCAGAAGTGCCTGTGGCGAGCCGTCGACCAGGACGGCAACATCCTCGTCCAGAACCGCCGCGACAAGGCCGCGGCCAGGCGGTTCTTCCGCCGTGAGGGCCTGCTTCGCAGTTGGCAGCAGGTGGGTGAGGAGCGTCGGGACATGATCATGTATTCGATGCTGGGGATTGATCTGTTCTGACTGGCCGCTGGCTGACTTCGGCGGCGTAGGTGGCACAGTCGCCCGCGGAGAGACGTTGCCAGGCGACGGCGACGTCGGTGTGGATGCCCAGGGTGCGGGCGAGGATCGCGGCGGGGATCTCGGTGGCGAGCTGGAAGAGCGCGGTGCTGCGGGCCTCATTGGGCCAGATGCCGAGCTGGTTCAGGCGCTGTGTCAGCTGTGTGGTGCTGATCGGCCGTCCGGGCTGGCCGCCGGCGAAGAGCCAGGGGGATGGGGCCAGGGCCCCGATGGTGGCGTGGCCCTTGCGGTTTGCAGCGACCGCGCGGGCTAGTGCTCTGACCGCATAGGTTCACCGGGATGTCTGGGCGGGTGACAACCGGCTGTGTCAGTGATCGTTTGATGGGCAGCGACCTCGAAATCCGGATGCGTCAGGATCACTCATCTGCGATAGTCGCGCCCTGTGAACAGTGCTGAGCTTGTATTTCGGCGTGCGGATGACTCTGATGCGGCCGACATAGCCGACGTGTGGTTGCGTTCCTTCACCGCTGCCCTGCCGAATGTGCGCCGCGCGCACGGCGACGACGAGGTACGGGACTGGTTTTCCTACGTGGTCGTGCCGCAGCAGGAGATCTGGGTAGCCATCGCCGAGGGCTCCGTAATCGGGCTCCTGGTACTCGATGACGAGGAACTCGAACAGTTCTACCTCGACCCGTCGTGGCGCGGCCGGGGTGTAGGCGACCGCTTCATGACCTTGGCCAAGCAGCAGCGGCCCGGCGGACTGGGACTGTGGACGTTCCAGGTCAACGGACCAGCCAGACGGTTCTACGAGCGGCACGGCTTTATTGCAGTTGAGCACACCGACGGACTGCGCAATGAGGAACGTGAGCCGGACGTCCGCTACACCTGGCAGCCTCACGAGTAGGACCCGCTGAGAGGACCGATCACGCGGCCGCCGGCAGGGGGCGTCCGCCCCAGCGGATGCCCTTCTCGCTGCGGATGCGGGCACGTTCACGCCTCTGGGCAGACAGAACGTCGGGGTGGCGGGTGTTGGTGTTGCGCCAGCGCAGATAGGCGTGCGGGGCCCTCGACGTGGTGGCGGTGCGGACACGGCCAGTGGGAAGACCTGCCCGCCGCGCTGGCCAACCCCAACGACGTCGACGCCTGGCACGCGCGCGACGGAGAGCGCCGACTGCGCCAGGAAGAACGGCGCCACAGGGAGCGTGAGGAAGCGCGTCAGACGGCTGCCTGGGGCCAGCAGGCGCCAGCACCGGCCTGTGCCGGGGACGAGCGCCTGGACCCGGTGCAGTCGGCCGGTCCGGTGGCTGACGAGACTGATCAGCTTCTGCGCCGGGGCCGTCCTGGTCCTGTACGCGCGGAGGGTCACTGCGGCAGGCGGTCCCAGAACGAGCAGTGGTGTGCGGAATACGCATCGACGGGGTGGATTCCGCCTGGTCCGGGAGCCAACGACTGCACCGACTGCGCGAGAGGTGACGAAGGGCGGAGGACAGGCCAGAGCGGGGCGTCGGGGGTGTTCGGGTTGCCGGTGTGCGCGAAGTTCGTCCAGTAGTCGACCATCCGGTCCGACAGGGCGCGCTGGGCTTCGGTCAGTGGTCGCTCGGTGGGGAAGGAGGAGAACAGGAACGGCATCTCGAAGCCGTGCGCCGCCCCGTAGGGGAAGCCCGGGTTCGCTGGCAGACCGGTGAGGACAGGAGCGTCCGGATCGCTGAACTCGTAGCCGTAGAGGGGGAGGCCGGGGGCATGAGCGGCGATAGCCCGGCCGGCTGCCAGTGTGGTGCACGTGAGGGATCGATCGGTCAGCACCGCGGCCCAGGCCAGTGCGGGCGTGGGGTGGTGTGCTGCCGGATACTGTGCCTCGACGGCTGGGGCTGCAAGCCCGAAGGCGTCCACCACACGGGCGCGATAGTCGTTTTCGGTGCGGATCGGGAACGCGGCGAGCGACAGGCCGACGAACATCCGCATCTCGTCGTGGTTGGTGCCCTGAATGATCGGCACGCGGTGGAAGCGTCCCGACGCCAACGCCTGGTCCGGCGCCACGGGCAGCAGCGTATTGCCGAAGGCGGGCCGGTTGAAGGACTGCATCAGCTGCGCGGTGGCGAGGCGATCCGTGCTCTGCCCGCGCAGGCACGCCAGCACCTCATCTCCACCGCCCGCTGTGCAGCCCAGTTGCCGGGCGGCTTCTGCACCGGCCGTTTGGACATCGCCCTGTGAGGCGAACGGCTCGTACGCCGGTATTCCGGGCCCGAGAGCGCCGCGTGGGAAGGACATGAGGCAGGAACCGCTCTGGAGCACGGCCCGCTGGAAGAGTCCGACGGCCGTCGGCGAGGTGAGGTGTGCACAGATGCTGAGGGCGCCTGCGGACTCACCGAACAGCGTGACACTGCCCGGATCACCGCCGAAGCGCTCCGCGTTCGCCCGCACCCAGCGCAGGGCGGCCTGCTGGTCCGCCAGGCCGAACGGTGGGGCGGAGCCCAACCCGGCGTGGCCGAAGTAACCGAAAATACCCAACCGGTAGTTGACCGTGACGACGACCGTGTCACCCCGGACCGCCAGTTGTTCGGTGCTGTAGTCACTGCCAGAACCGCCCAGGAACGCACCGCCGTGCATCCACACCAGCACGGGCCGCTTCTGCCCGGCAGGCTTTGGCGTCGGCATCGTGACATTGAGGTAGAGGCAGTCCTCCGACCCAAGGACCGCGCCCGCACCTGGTGTCGGCATCTGCACACAGCGTTGAGCCGCCGCCGTTGCATCCCGGACACCATGCCACGTGGCGGCGGGCACCGGTGCGCGCCAGCGCAGCGGTCCGGTCGGCGGCGCAGCATAGGGAACGCCGCCGAAGGTAGTGTACGAGCCGTTTGACACGCCGCGTATCAGGCCGTGGTCGGTCCGTACGACGGTACCGCTTTGTCTTGCGGAGTGCGGGGAACGGGGGTGTGCGCCGGTCGCCGGTACGGCGGTGGCTGCGAGTAGTGCCACCGCGCAGAGCAAGGGGAAGAGCACCGCACGGAGCCTGTCTCTTCGGCATGGACGCGGTGCTGTCATGGTCGGGGACATACGTACCCACCGTTCTTGGTCGGACGGGATCGGACGAGGCCGGTCAGGCCGGTACTAAGCCCGAGCGGTGGGGAACGGTACGGACTGACGCGGTCAGTGCTCAGTACGCTAGGACCTCCCGCGCGCTGGAGGTTCAAGAGCCTGTGACGCAAGACACGTGGAGCATCGGTGAACTCGCTGCCGGAACGGGGGTCTCGGTGAAGACCCTCCGCTACTACTCCGACAGCGGTCTGCTGCCTGTGGCTGGCCGTAGCGCCGGTGGTCATCGACGCTACGGTCCTGAGGCGTGGGAGCGGATCCGTCTCATCAGGCGTTTACGGGCGCTGGACACTCCGATCGCGACCATCACGCAGGTGGTCACCGGTGAGTGCTCCTTCGGCGAACTGGTGGCAACCGAGCTCGAAGTGGTGCAGGAACGACTAACCGAACTGCGGTGGCGCCAGGCCACACTCCAGTCTCTGGACGACTGCCCGAGCGAGGACCGGCTCCGACGTCTGGAGATCCTCTCTCGCGTGCAGCGGCTCCCGCAGGCGCATCGCACTCTCACCGATCACTGGTATCGCGAGCTGTCCGCGGCCATGCCCAAGCGCCGGCTCGACATCATGATCGCCATGCTGTCACCCGACCCGCCGCAGGACCCCGATCCCGCTACGGTACTGGCCTACGCCGAGCTTCATCTGCTCGTCTCCACACCCAGTTTCACCCGCTGGACCCAGGACCACGACGAAGAGATGAGGGACGCCCCGGCCTTCTACGGGGAGATCGACGATGCTGCCGTTCTGACGGCCGCCGCTTTGGCCCAGGGTCTGCCGCCCAGCGCCGGGGATGCGGTGAACGCTTTCGTATCCGCCCACGCACGAGCCCGGCGGGAGTTGGACACCCCCGCCTTCCGCGAATACCTGCATGGGCTGGTGTCGAGGTCATCCGGCTTCGACCCCCGCCTGGAACGCTATTGGGCCCTGGTCGGCACCGTCACCGGCGGGCGCGTGCTGAATATGACGGTGGCTCATAGATGGCTTACCGACGGACTGTCGATCTCGATAGCCGACAGTGCACCTTCGACTTCGAGGGGCCCGACCTCTAAGAAAGCTGCGACCAGGCACGGAAGCTGGGGTGCCGGTAAGGACCCTGTCAGTGCGCCACGAGGCGCTGGTGCGCCGTGAGGCGCGGTGAATCGAAGGAGGTGCAAGACCTGTCCCGCTCGAAAATACGATTCGGCGCTGTGAGCTGCGGTGGTGTCGTTTGGTCAGGCGGCGCGGTGATACTGGTTGATCAATCCTTTGAGGATGGGTTGTCGCCGGATCCGGTGGGCCTGGAGGTCGGTGATGGCGGCCGGGTTGGACGGTTGGTCGCTGTCCGGGGGTAGCTGCTGGCGGGATTGGTGGGGACGGTGTCCGTTGTAGTGCTGGATGTACTCGGTCAGCGCTTTCACCGTGTGGGTCTCGTTGTAGATGAGCATGCGGTCGAGGAGCTCGCGGCGGAGGGTGCCCACGACTCGCTCGCAGATCGCGTTCGCTTTGGGTGCCCGTGGTGGGCTGAGCAGAATCTCCACGCCGTCGGCCTCGAGGACGGCGTCGAAGGCACGGGTGTACTTGCTGTCCCGGTCCCGGAGGAGGAATCGCAGCGAGTCGATGCGGCGGTCCGGGATCACGGCGGGGTTCCTGGCCTGCTGGGCGGTCCATTGCGCGGTGGGATGGGCGGTGACGCCGGCGAGGTGGAGGCGCCGGGTGCCGTGCTCGATGACGACCAGGGCGTAGAGGCGCTTGAGTGACACGGTGTCGAGGTGGAGGAAGCCGGCGGCGATGATGCCGTGGGCCTGGTCGGTGAGGAACTGGCGCCAGGTCGGCCCGGAGCGCTGCGGGGCGGGGTCGATGCCGGCGGCATGCAGGATCTCCCGGACTGTGGACGGGGCGATCGCGTAGCCCAGGCGGGCGAGTTCGCCCTGAATCCGGCGGTGGCCCCAGGTGCGGTTCTCGCGGGCCAGGCGCAGAATGAGTTGCTTGACGGCGGGCTCGGTGGAGGGTCGGCCGGGGCGGCGGCGTTGGGTGAACGCCCACTTGCGGGCGAGGAGTTGACGGTGCCAGGCCAGCAGTGTGGTGGGGGTGACCGCGAAGACCTGGCGCCAACGTTCGCGCGGGATCAGCCGGGAGAATGCGGCGAGCCAGATCCGGTCGGCGGGCTCGTAGCAGACCCGGGCGATCTGCCGGCGCAGCACCGCGTTCTCATGCCGGAGCGCGAGAACTTCCGCATCCTTGGCCATACGGCTGCGCAGTACGGCAGCGGGCACGGTGATCAGATTCCGGACGAGCGTGGCGACGACCGACAGCGACATCCGCAGATCGTCGCAGGCCAGTCGAGGCCTTGTCGCCAGGATCAGCAAACGTGCAGGCCACAGCCGCTAAATCGTATTTCCGAGCGGGACAGGTGCGCTTCATGGCGGCCGTCACCTCGCCCCGGCTGTCGCGGCGGGCTGGGAGGAGCGGCGTTCCAGTTCGCCGTACCAGGCGGTGAGGGCCTGGCCGAGGGGACCGTCAATCCGGTCAGCCGCCCGCCACGCCAGCGGACTGCCGCCAGAGCCTTGTCTCCCGCCGTGGCGAGGGTGTCTATGAGACGGGAGACGGTCGGATCGGATGCCACCGGCCCGAACACGCCCGGTTCGGCCCGCACAATTCCCACGTCAGCAAGGCAGTCTCCGCCGAGTGCGACCGCGAGTGCCACATCCAGCAGGACTTTACCCGGATCGTGCACCGCACGGGGCTTGCGCCACGGCGACAGCGCCGCCGATATCGCCTGGTCCAGCCCGGTCTTGCGGACCGTGTCGACCAGCAGCACGGCTCCCGCCTGCGAGACCACGGCCCCGCCGGCCTCGACGCGGACACGCGGGTAGGACCCGATACGCTTCTTCACCTGGGAAGTGCCTCCGATGGCGGCGGGAACAAAGACCTCAGCAATCCTCATTCTCACTGGTCAGAGGCACCTTCTGCTTTCTTGATCAGTGGCCGGACAGCCCGCTTCGTCAAAGCGCGAGATTAGCGGGTACCGCGCGCTGTCTTCGGCGCGGGCCACCAGGCTGCGTCCGAGATCGGGGTCGCCGGTGAGCCGGTGAGCCGGGGGACGACGTCGGTGACCAGGGAAATCTCGCCCCTCTCGATCGCCTGGTACCACGAGATCCAGGTCTCGATCTGTTCCCCGCTCATGCCCAGTCGCCATCGCCGTGTGAAGGCGTCCTCAAGGGTCTCGGGTTCGAAACGGTAGGGCCGGCCGGTGGCTGCGGCGATCCTGGTGACCGCATCGTCGAGGGTCAGGGCCTCGGGCCCGGTGATCTCAAGGGTCGCGCCGTCGTGCTCGGATCGGGGACCCTCGTCGAGGGCGACGGCTGTGATCACGTCGGCGATGTCCTCGTGGGTGACGAACGCGGCCCGGCCGGTGCTCGCGGGGCCGCTCACGACGAACTCCTCATTGGCGAGGGCGGCCGGCGTCGAGGTGTAGAAGCCCGCCCGGAGCACTGTGTGGCGGATCCCGGCCCCTGCCAGGAACTGTTCGGTCAGCCACTGGTCGCGGGCGTTGGTGTAGGTGGCGGCGGGCGCTGCGCCGACGAGGGACACGTACAGGACCCGGTTCACGCCGACCGCGATCGCGGCTTCGACCGCGGTGGCGTGTTCCTCCAGCCGGCGCCCCGTGCGGTGTCCGGAGACCAGGATGAGGGTCGACGCGCCCTCGAGCGCCTTGCGCATGGCGGAGGCATCGGCGTAGGCGGCCGGGCCTCGTCGCTGGGCGCCTGGCAGTTCGGGCATGCGGTCGGGGCTGCGTCCGACGAGGAGTTGGGGGACGCCATGGCCGGCGAGTCGGGCCGCGATCCGGCTGCCCAGCGCCCCGGTCACCCCGGTGACTGCCACCGTGGCATGGTTCTTCTCAGACATGGGTTTCCCTCCGTCCGGGGCCGCTGTCGATCGCGGAACCCCTGTCTCCGATTCGGTAAGCGAACGGTCTCAACCTCAAGGCATGGACTCCCGCTTCAGTGCGGTGGCCCTGATCGGCACAGCGAGTGGTGGCCGTGAGGTGCCACACCGGAAGACTCATCCGGTCAGGTCCGGATCGTCGGGGTGCGGCTGCAGGGCGGTGATCACCGCCGTCGCCCAAGGCCACAGGGGCAGGCTTCCGAGGACCTTCTCACGCAACTCCGCCTCGTCGTCGGCGCGCCACACGCCGATGACACGGTCCTCCCCGACCGGGCTCCACAGCCGGAACAAGTGACCTTCGGCGGCGAGCTCCTTGGCTCGCACAGCTTCGGCGGCGCGGCGCCGGTCGACTTCTGCTTGGTCGGTCCCTTCGGGCACACGGGCGGTCAGCTCGACCAGGAACTCTTTCATGGTCTCTTCCTCTCTTGCTTTCTTCGGGCTTCTTTCTTCGGGGGACGCAGGGCGTCGCGACTGTCTGTGAGGGGTCCTGAGGGGGCCGGAAGAGTCGGTTCTGCCCGCACGCAAACACGCCGCTCTGTGGAGTGCGCCAGCCGCCTGGAGGTCTACGACTGCATCTTCGACCGGTTGGGTGGCGATCGGGTCGCGGCGACCGGTATGCCGGAGACCTGCCGTCCCTGGTATGCGTCCCGGCCGGAATGCCCATCCTGTGGGTCCCGGCCGATCCGGAGCTCATCGCGTCGGTCAACGACACTGCGAAAGTGCCCCTCGACCTGCAAAACCACGGAGCACGCGCCATCCAGGGTGCCGTCGTAGGTGTGGCCCAGCGTGTCGGGGCACTTGCCGCCGCGGTGTGGTGCATCTTCCAGACCGGCCAGGTGGTCAGCCGCTCACTGACTACCTTCGACGACTAAGCCTGAATCCACCGGCTTGGATTGAAAAGGATCTTCTAACGGTTTTCTGAGCTGGTGCTCGGTTTGGGGCAGGTGGTATCTGCTGGTCTGCCCAGCTTTTCCACGGGTTCGGTTCCGGTCGGGCCTTGAGGGCGGGGTGGACAGGGGTGTCAGATCAGTCCCGGTGGGCCGTGCGTGATGGCGAACATATGCGTCCAGGCTTGCTGCCAGGGCCAGTTGTGGGGCAGGTGCAGGGTGATGCGCCGTGCTGAGCGGGCGATCCGGGCCGGGACGTGGACCAGGTGGGCCCGGAGCGTGGCGGTGGTCGCCTTCGCGTGGAAGGCCGAGGTGTGTGCTCCGACGGCCCGCAGCAGGTTGTAAGCCATCGCCCACAAGATGAGCCAGGCCGAGTTGGCGTGGAAGTGCCCGGAGGGCAGGTGGGCCAGAGCTCCGGCTTTGCTGTCCGCGATGACCTGTTCCACCACCGCGTGGTGGCGGTGTTCTCGTTCGGCCTGGAGTGTCCCGGCGGGGTTGTCGGTGAAGAAGGGGTGGTAGCGCCAGACGGGAAACAGCTCGCCCTGTTCTCCCACGACGGTGGGTTTGGCCAGGTCACGGACCCGGCGCACGATCAGCCGGGCCGTGACGCGCTCACTCTTGTTGCGGCTGGCGAACGCGGTGTATGCGGGTATCTCGGCGACCTCGGCGTCCGAGATGAGATCACCGGTGTCTGGATTTTCCACCGCGTTCGGGTAACTGATCTTCTGCCATGCCTGGTTGGGGATGCTGAGGACGGCCCGTTTGATGGACGGGTTCATGCCGGTGGTGATGGAGAAGCGGGCTCCGGCCCGGCGGCAGGCTGCGATCACACCGGCGTTGTAGAACTGTGAGTCCGCCCGCAGGATCCGCATGCCGGTGCAGCCCGCCTCGGCGGCGGTGGCCAGGGCCTCGCTCACGAATTTCGGGGCGCCTCGGGAGTCTGCTGCCTTGCCGCGTCGCATCCGGACCGCGGCGATCACCGGCCGGGAGTGCGGGGTGCAGATCGTGGCGAGCAACGGGTGCAGAGTGCGGATGCCCTTGAACCGGCCGTACTCCGCGCCCTGCTTGGCCCGCCCGTAAACCCGTTTATGAGTGGAGTCGACGTCGATGAACGCCATCACACCGGCGCCCGGCAGCAGCGGCGTGTGTGCGGCCAGCGCGCCGAGGAACCTGCGGTGCACGGCGTGGAGCTGGAGAGCATGACCGTGGGTGAACGCGCGCAGGAACGTGCCCAGCGTGGACGGGGCCCGGATACCGTCGAACACGGCCGGCATCGCACCGTGCCGCAGCAGGCGAAGGTCGTCGATGCTGTCCGCGCCCGCGGCCATACCGCCCACGATGCTGGTGACCTTGGCGTCCGCCGCCGCACCCGCGCCGTTGCCCGCCCCGGGCAGCTTCACCTTCTCGGCCACCAGGCGCGAAAGACCGCACCGCTCGGCCAGCCGCATCACCGGGACCAGCCCCGCATACGCGATCAGATTCCGGTCATCGAACGCAGCGGAGACCGCCGCCGGGGTGTGAGAAACTTTCATCTACGAGGTGCCTTGCTGATAGCGCGTGATGGTGGTGTGGTAACTCCCATCTTCGCAGGTCAGCAGGCACCTCTCTTCATTTCTCTATCCACAGGACCCGGGACAGCCGGTGGATTCAGGCTAAGAGCCTGTCGGGTGACCTTCGATCGGATAGCGGACGCGGTCTGGTGCGTGCGATTCCAAGGCGACGGGATGTCCTCGTAGCGGAGCTACTAGGATATTTCGGCAACGCGGGAAGCGTGCGTGCCAGGGCGTGGCCGCCCGATCAGAGGTCACCCGACAGGCTCTAAACGGTGCGGTAGAACTCGGCTGCGGTGAAGGTGGCGGGGACGCCGAGTTCGGCGGCGACCGTGGTGATCGCGGTGTCGGCGGCGGCGAGGTCGGTTTGGCCGTCGGTGGTGAAATACGGTGCGATGAACTTCTCGTAGTGCGCTCGGACTTCGTCCGCGGTGTGTCGGCCGAGGAAGGTCTGCAGGTGCCGCACCGTGGTGTCGGGGTCGTTGTGGATCACCTGCAGGGCGCGCCGGTGGGCTCGTACGACCGCCTGGACCGCGGGGTCCTCCGGGTCGGTGTAGGTGGGGTCGACAGCCACGCCTACGGTGGGAATCTGGAAGTGGTCGCCGACGAAGGCCAGCAACTGCCAGCCGTGCTCGGCGGCGATCGCCTCCGGTGCCATGGTGTCGCCGACCACGGCGGCGTCGATACTCCCGTTGTGCAGCCGGCGCAGGTCCATGCTGTAGTCGCCGGGCCAGCGGACGATGCTCTGCACGTCGCGGTCCGGGTCGAGACCGGCCTGTCGCAGAATGATCCGGGTGAAGACCCCGGGGCCGGTGCGAGGAGGGGTTACCGCCAGCCGTTGGCCGGCCAGGTCGGCCAGGGAGGTGAGGCCGGAGCGGGCGAGGAACCAGAACAGCGGGCGGGCGGTGTTGACATTGAGCGCGACCCAGGGGATGCCATCGTTCAGCCGGGACAGCAGTGTCCGGCCGAGTCCGATGACTGCGCCGCGGCGCAGCCGCTCCGCGTCCCAGGTGCAGCCGTCTCGCAGTGCGACGTGGACGCCCTCGTCGGCGTAGAAGTCCTGCTGGTCAGCGATGTAGGTGACCAGTTCCTCGTGCGGGCCCCGCCCGACGTAGGCGAGATCGATCATGTGCATGAACGTCTTCCTTTGGGGTGACGATGTGCCGAATGCGGTCCGGCCGTCGGCCGGACCGGGACGCTATGGTCTTCTCCCAGAGGGTGAGGACCGCACCGGATACGTGCACCGTCAGCTTGGCCGGGTCGGCGAGACCGGTGACCACGACGGTGCCGCCCTTGCCGACGACGTCGAAGGCGGCGGAGACGACCTCCTCGGTCACCGTTCCCACCAGGATCAGGGCCTGGTCGGCGCCCTGGCCGAGTGTCAGGTCCGTGACGAGCCGCTGGGCTTCCTCGGCGGTGGTCACCGCATGGGTGGCGCCCATCTTGATCGCGGTGTCCCGCTTGAGGGCGATCGGGTCGACGGCCACGACGTTCTTGGCGCCCGCGACGACCGAGGCCTGCACGGTGTTGATGCCGAGTCCACCGACCCCGTAGATCACCACGGTGTCGCCGGGGCGGACCCCGCCAGCGTTGGTCGCCGTGCCCCAGCCCGTGGGCACGCCGCAGCCGACGAGCACCGCCGTCTCCAGCGGCAGCTCCGGGTCGACCTTGACCACCGAGTGCTCGGAGATCGCGCCGTACTGGGAGAACGAGCCCAGCATGCACATGGCTCCGTAGTCGGTGCCGTCCTTGTGGAGGCGGAAGGTGCCATCGGGCATGCTCCCCTCCAGGATCGTGGCACCCATGTCGCACAGGTTCTGGCGGCCGGTGGAGCAGTAGCGGCAGTGGCCGCAGTTGGGAATGAAGCTGCAGACCACGTGGTCGCCCGGCTTGACCTTGGTGACGCCGGGGCCAACCTTCTCGATGATTCCGGCGCCCTCGTGGCCGCCGACGATGGGGAAGCGAGGAGGTAGATCGCCGTCGCTCAGGTGCAGGTCGGAGTGGCACAGCCCGGCGGCGACGAAGCGGATGAGCACCTCGCCGGTGGTGGGATCGTCCAGGTCGAGCTCGACGATCTCGAAGGGCTTGCCGATCTCGGTGAGTACTGCGGCTCGGGTCTTCATGACGACATTTCCTCCCTACAGCTGGATGTTGACGGCCTTCGTCTGCGTGTACTGCTCAAGGGCGGCCTCGCCCAGCTCGCGGCCCCAGCCGGACTGCTTGTAGCCGCCGAAGGGGAGGGCGGTGTCGAAGGCGTTGTAGCAGTTCACCCAGACCGTGCCGGCCTTGAGCCGACTTGCGACGAGGTGGGCCTTGGAGACGTCCTTCGTCCACACGCCGGCGGCCAGGCCGAAGGGGGAGTCGTTGGCCTCGGGGATCGCGCCGCTCGCGGCGCTGAAGGGGGCGGCGACCACGACCGGGCCGAAGATCTCCTCGCGGACCACGCTCATCTCGGGCCGTACGTCGACGAGGACGGTCGGCTCGACGTAGTACCCCTGGTCGCCGACCTGGTTGCCGCCGGTGAGGGCGCGGGCGCCGTCGGCGAGACCCTGGCGGATGTAGCCGGTGACCCGGTCGAGCTGCTCCTGGGAGACCAGCGGGCCGAGCTGGGTGGCCGGGTCGAGGCCCGGACCGATCTTCACCTGGGCCGCGAAGTCGGCCATCCCCCGTGTGAACTCGGCGAAGATGGAGTCCTCGACGTACAGGCGGGTGCCGGCCACGCAGCACTGGCCGTGGTTGAACAGCCAGGCGTTGGCGGTGCCGGGGATGGCGAGTTCCAGGTCGGCGTCGGCGTAGACGATCTGCGGACTCTTGCCGCCCAGTTCGAGCGAGACCTTCTTCAGGTTGCCCTTCGCCGCGTCCACGATCTTCTTGCCGACCTCGGTGGACCCGGTGAACGCCACCTTGTCCACCCCGTCGTGGGCGGCGATGGCCGCACCCGCGTCCCCGTAGCCGGTCACGATGTTGACCACGCCGGGCGGCAGGATCTCGCTGATGACCTCGCCGAGCAGCAGAGCCGTGAGCGGGGTCTGCTCGGCCGGCTTCAGCACGACCGTGTTGCCGGCCGCGAGAGCCGCCGGGATCTTGAACGCGGCCATGAGCAGCGGGAAGTTCCACGGGATGATCTGCCCGCAGACGCCCACCGGCTCGCGCAGCGTGTACGCGTGGAACTGGCCGCCCGGGACCCAGGGAACCGACACCGGGACCGTACGGCCCTCGATCTTCGTAGCCCAGCCAGCGTAGTAGTGGAACAGGTCGGCGGCCCAGACCACGTCCACGCCCTGGGCGACGGCCACCGACTTGCCGTTGTCCAGCGCCTCCAGCTGTCCGAACTCCGCGGCGCGCTCGAGCAGGGCGTCACCGATGCGCCAGATCATCCGCTGCCGCTCCGAGGGGGTCATCCGCGGCCAGGGGCCTTCCTCGAAGGCCTTGCGGGCGGCGGCCACCGCCCGGTCGACGTCTGCCGCGCCGCCCTTGGCGACCTCGGTGATCCGGCTGCCCGTCGCCGGGTCGTACGTCGTGAACGTCTCGCCGCTGAGCGCGGGCACCCGTTCGCCGCCGATGAGCAGCTTCCGCTCGGTCGAGACGAAGTCCCGCACGGGCTTCGACAGCAGGGTTTGGGAAAGGTCGGTCACACCAGCCTCCAGAAGGGAAGAGGGGCTCCGTGCGATCGGTGTCACACGGGCGTGACAGGGAATATCCTCCCGTTCACCTGCTGGTAACTGTCGCAATCTGAGACACCGCCGTGGGCGCCGGTGCCTGTGTCCGTGCGGGTGCCCCGGCCGTCGCGTTGCCGTCGATGCCCAGGGCCCGCATCCGCCGGTACAACGTGGCCCGACTCATCCCGAGCCTGCGCGCGGTGTGCACCTTGTTGTCCGCGCAGTCGCGGAGTGCGGCGACGATCGTCTCGTACTCGGCACGCTCCAGCATGCTCAGCCGCCGCACCCGCGGTGCGGCCCGCAGCGCCGGCGGCAAGTCCCGCGGAGTGATGTCACCGGCCGAGCGGTGGTCGAGCACGTGCAGCAGTACCTCCCGCAGCTCGTGCAGGTTGCCCGGCCACGGGTGCGCTGCCAGGGCCTCCAGTGCTCCCGGCGTGAACCGCAACCGGGCGTCGGGACGCAGTTGGCCGACCAATTCCGGTATAAGGGAGGGGAGTTCATCGCGCCGGGCGCGCAGTGGTGGCAGCTCGATCCTGGTCAGGCAGCGGGCGGCCAGCGCGGCGTGCTCGGAGGGCAGCCGGGGGACGGGGGCGCTGGTGAGGACGGTCCACGGGCCTTCGTGGACGGGCCCGTCACCACCGGCCGGTCGCTGCAGCAGCCGGGCCGCCTGGGTGACGAGTTCGGGGGGCAGCAGCTGGACGTCCTCGATGAGGACGACGTCCGCGCCGTCGTAGTCGGCGAGGCGGACGGCCAGGTCAGGGGTCCCGGTGCGAATCAGCTCCACGGCGTCCAGCCGGCGGACGACATGGCCCTCCGTGAGCGCGGCGGCGGTGCTCGTCCTGCCGCTGCCGGGCTCTCCGCTGATCAGTACGGGCCTGCGGGCCGCCCGGTATCGCTCGAAGTTCCTCGCCTCTCCCGCCGCGGCCGCAGCCCTCCCGTTTCGGCCGCGCGGCACCGCGGTCCGGTGCTCCGCCGGGTCGTGGATCTCGACGAGGACGCCTCCGGTCCCGGGGACGGGCCGGAAGTCGGCGACGACCGTGCGCCCGGAGGAGAGCTCCAGCTCACGGCGGGCGGGCCGCCCACGTGAGGGCAGCTCGCCAGCGATGCCCCGCAGGACCGCGTGGTCGGATGGACTCAGCAACTCCATGGCCGAGGTGCTGGCCATGACGACGCCCTCGTTCAGGGCGGCCACCGTCCGTCGGCCGCCGATTGATGCGTTCTGGTAGGCGCTGAGGAGACGCTGCTCGGCTTCCCGGGCTCCGTGCAGCAGTCGCTGTTCGATCTCGCGTGCGGCCCGGGTGAGGAAGGGGGCGAGCAAGGGGTTGGAGAGCTCGGCCGGACAGCTGATGTCCAGGACGCCCTCCAGGCGACCGGTCATCCGGCTGATCAGCGGATGCCCGTAGCAGGAGAAGGTCTTCAGGGACTCGATGTAGTGCTCCTCGCCCAGCACGGTCACCCCGCGGCGCAGCTCGAACACGGTGGAGATCGAGTTGGTTCCCGTGGTCTCCTCCAGGAACTGGCTCCCGACGACCACCCCAGCCCGGTCGAAGGCGGACTCCAGAAAGGTCTCGCCGAATCGGCGTGCCACGATCCGTGCCCGGCAGTCGGCGAGCAGGACGCCGAACCCGGTTCCGTCCAGCTCCTGGGCGACCTGGTCCAGTACTGGGGCGGCGGCGATCAGCAGCCGTCCTCGCCGGTCGAAGTCGTCGCGTGGTGTCAGGTCGAGGGAGGCGTCCGGGCGCAGTCCGCTGAGCAGGGACCGTCGCCAGGACTGCGAGATCTCCGGCCGCAGCCGCGATTCCGTGATGAATGAGTCGTCCGGTACTCGCATGTTTTCCTCCGATCGCGGCCTTGCGGGCTCACAGATACAGAAGGCGGCGGGCCCCCACCACCCCCAGAAGGAGAGGTGGAGGCCCACACGCGGTCATGCCGTCACCAGGGCGTCACCCCCCCATGTGACAGGGCGGATCAGCACGCGCCGTCGTCGCGCCACACCGCCCAGGAGCTGGGGTCGTTCGGCACGGCGCCCGTCGAGTAGTAGGTCGCGGTGTACTTGTGGCCCGCGTACGAGACGACGTCACCAGGGGCGTAGGACGTGGCCGAGCTTCAGGCGGCCGGGCAGGTCGAGCCGCCGAGCGCGACCTCGGTGATGAGCGCGACGGGGATCAAGACCTTCACCATGGCCTTCATCCTCTCCTCCGGCGGCTGCAACCCGGCCTGGGACGGCCAACGCCCGCTCACCGGCGGCACCGACCAGAGCACGATCAACGCGATCCGCAACGCGGGCGGTGACATCGTCCTGTCCATCGGCGGCTGGTCGGGCAACAAGCTCGGACCGAACTGCGCCACCGCGGCCGATCTTGCCGGCGCGTACCAGAAGGTCATCGACGCGTACGGGCTGAAGTCCATCGACGTCGACATCGAGAACACCGACGAGTTCGAGAACGCGGCCGTGCAGGACAAGATCCTCACCGCTCTCAAGACCGTCAAGGCCAACAACCCCGGCCTGAAGACGATCCTGACCTTCGGCACCTCGACCACCGGCCCGACCTACTGGGGCAACCGCCTCATCGAGCAGTCGAAGGCGCTGAACGCGGACATCGACGTGTTCACCATCATGCCCTTGACTTCGGTGGCGGCGCCGACATGTACGGCAACACCGTCAACGCCGCCAACGGCCTGAAGAGCAAGCTGAAGTCGACCTTCGGCCGGGACGACGCCACCGCGTACGCCCATGTCGGAATCTCGGGCATGAACGGTCTCTCCGACCAGCAGGAGACGACCTCACCGTCGACCTGGACCCAGATCCGTGACTGGGCGAACACGAACCACATTGCCGGTCTGGAGCGCCGTACCGCCCTGTACCGCACCGTGACCGCCGGCCGGCGGCTGCTCCTGCTGCTCGACGCCGCCCGCCGGGCGGCGCAGGTACGACCGCTGCTGCCGGCCTCCGGGGACTGCCTGGTCCTGGTGACCAGCCGGTCCCGGCTGACCGACCTGTCCACCAGGACCGTGCTGAGTCTGAGACCCCTGGACCGCCAAGAGGCGCGTGGGCTGCTGCGCCAGGCGGTCGGAGCGGTCCCGCGTCGACGGCGAGCCCGCGAGCGTGGAGGACGTCCTCCAGGTGTGCTCCGGACATCCGCTGGCCCTGCGCGTGGTCGCGGCCAGAGTCGCCGGACGGCCGCCCGGAGTCTTCAGGGCGATGGCCCGCCGACTCCGCGACGAAGAGCGCCGACTGCGTGAACTTGCCGCGGGGATCTCGTGGTGGCGAGCAGTCTCCGGGTCAGCTACGACGGCCTTCCGGACGCCGAAGCCAAGTTCGCCTTCCGGCTGTTGAGCCTCCTCGCCGTGCCGGACCTCGGAGTGTCCGACGCGGCCTCGGCCCTCGGCGTGACCGATCACTGCGCCGAAGGGCTTCTTGAGGCTCTGACGGACGCCCATCTCCTGGAGGTCTTCCTGCCGGACATCGGGGTCGGCGACCAGCGGCCGTCCATCCGCGTCGAGCACGACCGCTACCGGTTCCACGACCTGCTCAGGGTCTTCGGCCGAGGCCTCAGCGGCGGTCTGGGCCGGGACACCACCCTGAACGTGATGCTGGGCAGACTCACTCGCAGCCACCTGGCCGCCGTCCACGCCGCGGACCTGCTGCTCCGCCCCGGCCACAGCGCCGGAAGGGACTATCGAGGCGCCGAAACCCCTTACGCGGAGCATCACTTCGCCACCGCGGAAGAGGCTCTCGCCTGGCTGGAGGAGGCGCGCGGCACCATTCTGGGGGCGGCGCTGCAAGCCGCCGTCACCGGCGCGATCCCACCCGTCGTCCTCGCTGAACTCACCACCCGACTGCGGGGGTTCCTCCAGCGCTGTGGTCACTGGCGGGACTTGGAGAACCTGGCGCGGGAGACCGTACGGCTCGCGCGCGCCGAACCCGAACCCGACCCGCTCGCGGAGGCGACCGGCCGGCTGGAACTCGGTACTCTGGCCGCCGCCCGCCACTGCCTCGATGAAGCCAGACGCGAGCTCCGTACCTCCACCGATCTGTTCACAGCCGCAGGCGACACCCGGGGCGAGGCCCGGGTCCTGAACAACCTCGGTCTGGTCCACCTGGAGCGCGACGAGTACGCCGAGGCCACCGTCTGCCTCGAACGGGCCCTGGCGATCCACCGCACCGCGCACCAGGTCGCCGACGCCGCCATCGCCGTGGACAACCTGGCCCTGCTCCACCTCCGCCAAGGGGCCCTGGACCGTGCCGAGCAGGCATGCGCGGACGGGCTCGCCCTCCACGACGACAGCGGGACACCGGAATCGGCCGCGGCAACGCTCAACATCCTCGGCCTGATCCGCTGCGGCCAGGGCCGCCATGCCGAGGCCGTGGACTGCCAGCACCGAAGCCGCGCCCTGGCCCGCGCCAGGGCAACGTCTACCGGGAGGTGTACGCGCTCCTCGGCGCCGCCACGCCCACCGCGCCTTGGGGCGGTGCCGGGATGCCATCGAGTGCGGTGAACAGGCCCTGCACCTTCGTCTGCGACTCGCCGATCCGCACGGTGTCGTGATCGCCTTCACGGAACTGGCGACCACCCTGGACGCCGCGGGCCACCCGGACCGCGCCGAGGCCTGCCGTACAGAGGCGCGGGCCGCGCTCGACGTCACGGCGGGGTGAGAAGACCGTCCGAGGGGGCACACGACGAGCGGCCTCCGTCGGACGACGGAGGCCGCTCGGTGCCGAAGCGGGACGTCAGCTCGCGGTCAGCGACACCTCGTCGTGGGCGTCGGGCGCGTCGGCCGTGGCCGCCGGCTCCGTCTTCGCCCCCTGCCGGTACGTTTCGCTGAGAACGAGCACGCACACGCAGGAGACTGCCGCCGCGACGGCCAGGAAGCCGGCCACCGGAACGAACGAGTCGTACTTCGCGTACAGCCAGGTCGCGACGATCGGCGTGAACGCGCCGCCCAGCATCACGCCGAGCTGGTAGCCGAGCGAGGCACCCGAGTAGCGCACCCGCGCGGTGAACAGCTCGGAGAAGAAGGCCGCCTGCGGGCCGTACATGCAAGGCGAAGAGCAGCTGCCCGACGACCAGGGCCAGGGTGACCAGCGGCCAGCGCTCGGTGTTCATCAGGACGAACGCGGGGTACGCCCACAGACCCATGCCGAGCGCGCCCGTCAGGTACACCTTGCGCCGGCCGATCCGGTCGGAGAGGGCACCGAAAGCCATCAGCGCGGGTATCTGGAGCGCGGCGCCGACGAGGACGGCGTTGAGCAGGGTGCTCTTCGGTATGCCGAGGACCATGGTGCCGTACGCCAGCATGTACGTGACAAAGAGGTAGAAGCCCGCGCCGACGATGACGACCGCGCCGGCGGCGAGCAGCACGTTCCGGGGGTGCTTGCGCAGCACCTCGACGACCGGAGAACGGGAAGTGCCGGACGCCTCGCGCTCCTCCTTGGCCTGGCGGCTGTCCTCCGTCTCCTCCAGCTTGAACTGGGCGAAGATCGCCACGACGATCAGAGCGATGCTGCACAGGAACGGCACCCGCCAGCCCCATACCGCGAACTGCTTCTCGTCGAGCGCGGACGTGGTGAGCAGGAAGACCAGGCTGGAGAGCATCAGGCCGGCCGGCACGCCCAGCTGGGCGAAGCTCCCGTACAGGCCCCGCCGCCCCTGCGGGGCGTTCTCGGTGGCGATCAGCACCGCCCCACCCCATTGGCCGCCGACGGCGATGCCCTGGAGCAGGCGCAGCACGACGAGCAGCAGCGGCGCGGCGACGCCGATGGTGTCGTACGTCGGCAGCAGCCCGATCAGTGCCGTCGAGCCGCCCATCAGGAACAGCGCGGTCACCAGCGCGGGCTTGCGCCCCACGCGGTCACCGAAATGCCCGAAGACAATTCCGCCGAGCGGACGCGCGACAAAACCGATGGCGAACGTCAAGAAAGCGAGCAGGGTGCCGACCAGTGGATCGGACACCGGGAAGAACAATGTGTTGAAGACCAGGGCGGCGGCCGTGCCGTAGCTGAAGAAGTCGAACCACTCGATGGCCGATCCGGCACTGCTCACCATGATGATTCTGGGGAGCGAAGCGGATTTCCCGGCGGTGCGGGCAGGGGGCTGGGACATGTGCGACTCCGGAATGCGGGAAGCGACGTTATCGTCGCTCCTCTCGGCGGGGGTGACACGAAGATGGAGTGTCGTGGGCCACAGCACCACCCCCACTTGGAGAGGGGGGGAATGTTTCCGAATTGCACAGACCCTCTCCAGCTGGGGGAACTCCGCTCTTTCTCCATGGCACCGAGTGCCATATGTTGCTCTCCTCTTTTGCGTCCGCATTCGGCGGATTTCGAGAATCCGAAGGGAGTGCAGCGTGTTTTACGCGCGAGTAGCCGGCACAGAACAGGTGTCACGGCCCGAACGGTCCGCAAAGGGCGGGGTCGACGAAGTGGAACTTCTTTTCCAGCGTTGTGCCTGGTGCCGCACGATGACCGTCCGGCGGCTCCTCTGCCCGGCCTGTTGGTCCACCGACCTGGTGGCGGAGCGCAGTGAGGGCGTGGGCGTCGTGGTGCCCCGCCGGTACGGCCCCACGGCGCCGGAAGCAGTGTGGCCCGTGCGGATGCTGGAAGGGTTCGTCGTGCGCTGCGTGGTCGACGGCCCGCCGCACGCCGTGCGCCCCGGCATCCGGGTCAGGCTCGCCAGGGCGGCCGCCACGATCACGGCCCCTGATGGCCGGATCGTTCGACGCGAACCCGTGGTCCGGCTCTGCGACGAGGTCTCCCTGGACGGCTGGACCCGCGGCGCGGGTTGAGCCGCCGCCCAGGCGGGTCCACTCTGGATGCAGGGACCGGGGGCTGGTCGCACGGTGCGGGACGGCAGGGTTCGGCATGGCGCAGACAGACAGCGCGGGCGGCACGGCGGAACCGGACGGCCGCTCGGGCGGGACAGGCGGGACCGGCGGTGTGTGGTCCCCGGCCGTGGTGTGCGTGGACGCACAAGGGCGAGTGACCTCCTGGGCACGTGGCGCCGAGCTCCTCCTCGGCCACCGCTCGGACCAGATCGTCGGGCGCCCCGGCTCCGAGCTCTTCGACGGACCCGTGCCGGACTCGCTGAGTCGGGCTCTCGCCGAAGGCCGCGAATGGAGCAGCCGCGCGGCCCTGCGGCACCGCGACGGCCGGAGCGTGGATGCGGACGTGCACGCCGCACCCATGCACGGCACAGCAGACGATACGACGTGGGTGCTCCTGATCGGCGAGGCCGGCGTGGAGCGACAGTTCCCCGGACGGGGAGAGACGGACGGCGGTGAGGCGACGGCGCTCATAGGCTGGGCGCTGGATCAACTGCCCTTGGCCCTGGGTGTGTTCGATCAGAACAACCACATGGTGGGAGCCAACGACGAGGCGTACCGGGCCATGGCCGTCACCGCGGAGGGCGCCCTCGGCCGCCGGCTCGGTGAAGTCGGCTCCGCCCCGCCCTACCGCCGCCTGGAACAACTGTCGGACCAGGTGCTGCGTACCGGGGAAGCGCTGCGGGTACGGATCTCCGGCAGCGCCCCCGAGGTCGGCCGCAGCCGCGTCTACTCCAACTTCGTCTACCCGCTGAGAGACGGCGACGGCCGGGTACGCGGCACGTCCATCGCCGTCCTCGACATCACCGACCAGGATCTGGCCCGGCGCAGGCTCTCCCTCATGAGCGCGGCAGGGGAGGGCGTGGGTACCACCCTGGACGTCATTCGGACCGCCCAGGAACTGGCCGACGTGGCCACCGAGCGGTTCGCCGACTACGTGGGCGTCGACCTGCTCGACTCCGTGCTCCGCGGCCTCTCTCCGGAACCGGTGGGCAGCCGGGCCGCCTCGACCTACCACCGGATCGCCCAGCAGTCCGTCCTGGAGGGCTTCCCGGAATCGGCGATACGCACCGGGCAGCCGGACTTCATCGCACCGGACTCGCCGATGGAACTGGCCCTCCGTACAGGTCGCGCCCTGCGGCACCGCATCACGGACCCGGACATGGAGCGGTGGCTGGCCCGGGAACCGGCCCGCGCCGAGCGGGCCCGGACGTACGGGATCCACTCGTACCTCGTCGCACCGCTGCTCGCCCGGGGCACCACCCTGGGCCTGGTGATCTTCCTGCGGCACCGGACCCCCGAGCCCTTCGACGTGGAGGACCTGCACCTGGCCGGCGAACTGGCCGCCCGGGCCGCCCTGGCCATCGACAACGCACGCCAGTACACGCTGCAACGCAATACCGCTCTGACCCTCCAGCACAGCCTGCTGCCCCGGCACACGCCCCGGCAGGGGGCCGTGGACGTCGCCTTCCGCTACCTGCCGGGTAGCGCCGACGGCGGGGTGAGCGGCGACTGGTACGACGTGATCCCGCTGCCCGGCGCCCGGGTGGCCCTGGTCGTGGGCGAGGTCGTCGGCCACGGAGTACACGCCTCCGCCACCATGGGGCGGCTGCGCACCGCGGTCCGCACCCTCGCCGACCTGGACCTCCCGCCCGACGAACTGCTCACGCGCCTGGACGATCTCGTCGTACGGGGCGACCAGGCACCGGCCGGAGTGCCCGGACAAGAGCGGGGAATGCCCGGACAGGAGCCGACCGACAGGCCCGAGGGCGGCGAGGTGGGCGCCACCTGCCTCTACGCCGTCTACGATCCGATCTCCCGCACGTGCGCGATGGCCCGCGCCGGTCACCTCGGCCCCGCCGTCCTGCGACCCGACGGCTCCCTGGACTTCCCCGAACTGCCCGTCGGCCCGCCCCTGGGCCAGGGCGACCTGCCGTTCGAGTCGACAGAACTGGACCTGCCGGAGGGCAGCGTCCTCGCGCTGTACACCAAAGGCCTCGTCCAAGGAGCGGACCTGGACGTCGGTCTCGTGCCGCTGCGCCGCGCCCTTGCCGAACCGGCGGAGTCGCTGGAGGAGATCTGCGACGCCGTCCTGGACGCCTCCTTCGCAGGCCCGCCGTCGGACGACATCGCCCTGCTCGTCGCGCGCACCCGCACGCTCGACGACTCCCAGGTCGCCGCCTGGGACATCGACTCCGACCCGGTCGAGGTCGCGCGGGCCCGCAAACTGACCACCGGACAACTCGGCCTCTGGGGTCTGGAGGAGACCGCCTTCGTCACCGAACTCATGGTCAGCGAACTGGTCACCAACGCCATCCGCTACGGCCGCCCACCCATCAGCCTGCGCCTGATCCGCGACAGCGGCCTGGTCTGCGAGGTCTCCGACGCGAGCAGCACCGCTCCGCACATGCGCCGGGCCCGCACGTATGACGAGGGAGGCCGAGGACTGCTGCTCGTCGCCCAGCTCAGCGAACGCTGGGGAACCCGCCACACGGCGAACGGCAAGACTATCTGGGCGGAACAGCGACTGCCCGCCGATCTGTGAACAGACGGGCGGGCAGGCGGTCGCGGGCCGGTCGAAGCCGTGCCCCGGCCCTACGGGGGGACGGAAACGGATCGCGAGGAGGCGGGCGATACCGTTCCGGGCCGAGGCACGGCGGTCTGGAGGTCACGGCACCGGCCCAAGCCGGGTCACGTGACGGGGAACGCGGACCACGGAGCGTGCGGCATCACCGGCCCGAGGCCGCCGATCGGGCGGCCCAGCGGCCACCGCGCCGCTCGACCTCGACGGGCCGGCCGAAGCAGGCCGTGAGGAGTGTGCCGGTCAGCACGTCGTCGACCGTCCCATGGGCCTGCACCCGGCCCTCGCGCAGCAGCAGCGCATGGCCCGTGCTGCCGGGCAGCTCCTCCAGGTAGTGGGTGACCGTGACGGTCGCCAGCTCCGGCCGCCCCCACGCCAGGCCCCGCATCGCGTCGATCACGTCCTCCCGCGACGGAAGGTCGAGCGCGTTGTACGGCTCGTCGAGCAGGAGCAGCTCCGGGTCGCACATCAGGGCCCGCGCGATCAGGATCCGGGCGCGCTGGCCGCCGGAGCACACGCCGTACGGGCGGTCGGCGAGCTCCTTGCAGTTCAGTTCGGCCAGCAGCTCATGGGCCCGGTCGCGCGTGGCCGGATCGTACTCCCGCCACAGCGGCTGCACGGTTCCGGTCGCCCCGGTCAGGACGACGGTGTGCGCGGTCGCGTGGTGCGGCACCTCCTGCATCGGTGAGACGAAGCCGATACGGGAGCGCAGCGCGCGCAGGTCCACGCGGCCGACCCGGTGGCCGAGCACCTCCACCGTGCCGCTCGTGGGGTGCGCCTGCGCGCCGATCAGCCGCAGCAGGGTCGTCTTGCCCGCACCGTTCGGCCCGAGCAGCGCCCAGTGCTCACCGGCCCGGACCCGCCAGTCGACACGGTCCAGGACGACCTGACCGGTCGGGTGGCGCAGCACGCTCACGCCGGCCAGCTCGGCCACGGCGCGGGTCATGCGGGCACCACCCCGGCCCCGACGTGCGCCCTGACCCAGTCCACGACGTCATGCGTGGGCGTCCCGGGGGTGAAGACGCGGGCGACGCCCATGCGCTCCAGCGGACCGATGTCCGCCTCGGGGATGATGCCCCCACCGAAAACCGTGATGTCGGCCGCGTCCCGCTGCTTCAGCAACTTGACGACCTTGGCGAAGAGGGTGAGATGGGCGCCGGACAGGACGGACAGGCCGATCCCGGCGGCATCCTCCTGGATCGCGGCCTCCACGATCTGCTCGGGCGACTGGTGGAGGCCCGTGTAGATCACCTCGACGCCCGCGTCCCGCAGCGCGCGGGCGATCACCTTGGCTCCGCGGTCGTGTCCGTCGAGGCCGGGCTTGGCCACAAGGACCCTGAGAGGAAGGGGAGTTGTCGTCATATGCGTCACCTGTTCTGGCATCTCGGTCAGAAGGTCGCGATGGGGACGTAGGTGCCCCAGACCTCGCGGAGTGCGTTGCAGACCTCGCCGACGGTCGCCCGGGCCCTGAGCGCGTCCTTCATCGGGTATAGGACGTTGTCCGTGCCCTTGGCCGCCTTCTTCAGCTCGGCGAGGGCCGCGTTGACGGCCGCCTGGTCGCGTTCGGCGCGGAGCTTGGCGAGGCGTTCGGCCTGCTGGGCCTCGATCGCTGGGTCGACGCGCAGCGGCTCGTAAGGCTCCTCGACGTCGATGGTGTAGCGGTTGACGCCGACGACGACGCGCTCGCCGCTGTCGGTCTCCTGCGCAATCCGGTACGCCGAGCGCTCGATCTCGTTCTTCTGGAAACCGCGCTCGATCGCGTTGACCGCGCCGCCCATGTCCTCGACCTTGGCCATCAGCTCAAGCGCCGCGGCCTCCACGTCGTCCGTCATCTTCTCGACGACGTACGAACCCGCGAACGGGTCGACCGTTGCCGTCACGTCCGTCTCGTAGGCCAGGACCTGCTGCGTGCGCAGCGCCAGACGCGCCGACTTGTCCGTCGGGAGGGCGATGGCCTCGTCGAAGGAGTTGGTGTGCAGCGACTGCGTGCCGCCGAGGACGGCCGCCAGGCCCTGGACGGCGACCCGTACCAGGTTGACCTCGGGCTGCTGGGCGGTCAGCTGGACACCGGCAGTCTGGGTGTGGAAGCGGAGCATCAGCGACTTCGGGTTCTTCGCGCCGAACTCCTCCTTCATCACCCGCGCCCAGATCCGGCGGGCCGCACGGAACTTCGCGACCTCCTCCAGGATCGTCGTCCGCGCCACGAAGAAGAATGACAGGCGCGGGGCGAAGTCGTCGACATCCATACCCGCCGCGACGGCCGTACGCACGTACTCGATGCCGTCAGCCAGCGTGAACGCGATCTCCTGCGCCGGCGACGCACCCGCCTCCGCCATGTGATACCCGGAGATCGAGATCGTGTTCCACTTCGGGATCTCGGCCCGGCAGTACTTGAAGATGTCCGCGATCAGCCGCAGCGACGGCTTCGGCGGGAAGATGTACGTGCCTCGCGCAATGTACTCCTTGAGTACGTCGTTCTGGATCGTGCCGGTCAGCTGGTCCGCCGGAACCCCCTGCTCCTCGCCGACCAGCTGGTACAGGAGGAGAAGGAGCGCGCCGGGGGCGTTGATCGTCATGGACGTGGAGACCTTGTCCAGCGGGATCCCGTCGAACAACACCCGCATGTCGTCGATCGAGTCGATCGCCACACCCACCTTGCCGACCTCACCCGAGGAGATCGCCGCGTCCGAGTCGTGGCCCATCTGGGTCGGCAGGTCGAAGGCGACCGACAGGCCCATGGTGCCGTTGGCGATGAGCTGCTTGTAGCGGGCGTTGGACTCGACGGCGGTGCCGAAGCCGGCGTACTGCCGCATCGTCCAGGGCCGCCCGGTGTACATCGAGGGGTACACACCGCGCGTGAAGGGGTACGAGCCCGGCTCGCCCAGCTTCTCGGCGGGATCCCAACCGTCCAGGGCGTCCGGCCCGTAGACCGGCTCGATGGGCAGCCCGGATTCGGACGGACGTGGTGTCGCTGTCATGTGCGTTTCTTTCCTCAGGCGTCCAGGCCGTGCAACCAGGCACGGACGGTGTCGTCGTGTTCGCCGAGCCGGGGCGGGGCGATGTGCCGTGCCCGCCCGCCGTCGTCGAACCGGACTGCGGGGCCCGGGAGTTCGATGGTGCCGAGCGAGGGGTGGTCGACCTCGATGACCAAGCCCTGGGAGCGGGTCTGCGGGCAGTCGTAGACCTGGTCGAGGGTGCGGACCTCGCCGGCCGGTACCCCGGCGGCGTCGAGCAGGGGCAGCCAGTGCGAGGCCGGCCGTTCGAGCAGTGCCTTCTCGATGTCCGCGACGAGCTCGTCGCGGTGGGCCACACGCCGCACGTTGCTGTCGTAGCGGGCGTCGGCGGTGTCCAGGCCGAGGATCTCCGTGAACCTCACCCACTGGGCGTCGTTGGCGGCCGCCACCTGTATCGCTCCTCCGTCGCAGCGGAACAGTCCGTACGGGGCGATCGCCACGTGGTGGTTTCCGGCGGCCCGGCCCACCTCGCCGGCCACCGTGTAGCGGGTGCCCTGGAATGCGTGGACGCCGACGATCGAGGCCAGCAGTGAGGTGCGTACGACTTTGCCCCGCCCGGTGTGCTCGCGCTCGTACAGTGCGGACACCACCCCGTACGCGCCGTTCATCCCGGCGAGTACGTCCCCGATGGGCACCCCGACCTTCGTCGGGCTCTCGGGGTCGGGCCCGGTGAGGCTCATCAGACCGGCCTCGCCCTGGGCTATCTGGTCGTAGCCGGCGCGTCCGCCCTGCGGTCCGTCGTGGCCGAAGCCGCTGATGGAGAGGATCACCAGGCGCGGGTTGAGCTCGTGCAGGCGGGCGGCGGAGAAGCCGAGCCGGTCCATCACACCCGGCCGGAAGTTCTCCACCAGGACGTCGGCGTGCCGGACGAGTCGGGTCAGCAGATCGACGCCCTCGGGAGACTTCAGGTCGGCGGTGACCGACTCCTTGTTGCGGTTGCAGGACAGGAAGTACGTCGACTCGGGCGCTTCGTCGGGGCCGACGAACGGGGGTCCCCAGCCGCGCGACTCGTCACCGGTGCCCGGGGCCTCGACCTTGATGACCCGGGCGCCCATGTCGCCGAGCATCATGGCGGTCTGGGGTCCGGCCAGGGCGCGGGAGAGGTCGACGACGACCAGGCCCGCCAGCGGACCCGTGGTGGTGGCGGTGTTCATGGCTCAGCGCTCCAGGTGGACGGAGACGTGCTTGCGCTGGGTGTAGCTGTCGAGCATGCCCTCCAGGGAGAACTCCCGCCCGATGCCGCTCTGCTTGAAGCCGCCGTACGACTGGCCGAGCACCTGGCCACCGCCCTGGTTGACCTGGACCCAGCCGGCCTCCAGAGCGTGCGCGGTGCGCAGTGCGGCGCCGAGGTCGTGGGTCCAGACGTATCCGGCGAGGCCGTAGTGGGTGTCGTTGGCCATGCGGATCACGTCCGCCTCGTCCCGCCACGGGATGGCGCAGACCACCGGGCCGAAGATCTCCTCGGCGGCGATCCGCCAGGAGTTGTCGACGCCGGCGAAGACCGTGGGCCGGTGGTACCAGCCCTGGGCGAGGGGGCCTTCCGTGGGCGGCAGGCCGCCGAGCGCGAGGTCCACGCCGGGCTGCTCGATCCCCTCGGCGATGTACTCGCTGACCCGGTCGAACTGTCGGGCGTTGACGATCGTGCCCAGGTCGCTGGCCTCGTCGACCGGGTCGCCGATGACCAGCTTGGACAGCCGGTCCACGAGCCTGCCGACGAAGGAGTCGAAGACGGACTCGTGGATGAAGAGCCGGGAGCCGGCGGTGCAGGACTGGCCCTGGCGGAAGAACCGCATTCCGCTGATGGTGCCGTCCACCACCCAGTCCTCGTCCGCGTCGGAGAACACGATCTGCGGGCTCTTGCCGCCCAGTTCCAGCGACACCGGGACGATCCGCTCGGCGCCCTTCTCCATCACGCGGCGGCCGACGGCCGTGGAGCCGGTGAAGGACAGCTTGGCGACCGAGGGGTGGGAGGTGAGGGCCTCGCCGGCCTCGGTGCCGTAGCCGGTGATCACGTTCAGCACGCCCTTCGGCAGGAACTCCTGGCAGACGCGTGCGACGGCCAGGACGGCCAGCGGGGCGTCCTCGGCCAGCTTGAGGACCAGGGTGTTGCCGGTGACCAGGGCCGGGGCGATCTTCAGCGCGGAGAGCATGAGCGGGGCGTTCCAGGGCACGATGGCGCCGACGACGCCGAGCGGTTCGCGCCGTGAGTAGTCGAGCACCTGGGGGTTGAGGGGGATGCTCTCGCCCTTGGCCTCGCCGGCGACTCCGGCGAAGTAGCGGAAGGCGTCGACGACGAACTGCATCTCGCCGCGCGACTGGGTGCGGATCGCATTGCCGTTCTCCAGCGAGAGGAGCCGGGCGATGCGCTCCTGCTCCGGCTCCAGGGCGTCGGCGATCCGGCGGAAGAGGTCGCCGCGGTCGCGGGGCCGCAGGTCCCGCCACCCGGGGAAGGCGCGGGACGCGGCGTCCACGGCCCTGCGGACGTCCTCGGCTCCGCCGCGCGGGACCCGGCCGAGGATCGTCCGGTCGCGCGGGCTCTCGACGTCGATCCACCAGCCGTCCGCGGCCTCGGTCCACTCACCGGCGATCAGCATGGGGGCGTCACCGACGTGGTGCTCGGACAGGGGGGTGGTGTGCTGCTGGATGGTCATGATGGTCGGGTCCTTCGGAGCGTGAGGTGTGAAGGGGGTGGGGAGGGAGCGGATCAGCCGAGTGGTGCGGTGAGGGCTCCCGGCGCCGGCTCGGTGCCGTCGGTCCGCCGGCGGACGGGTGCCTCGTCGTCCATGTCGTTGCCGCGAGTCTCCCGGGCGAGCAGGACGCCGATGGCCGAGACGAGCGCGGCCGCGGCGAGATAGACGGCGATCGGCTGCCATGAGCCGAAGCGGTCGAGGAGGTAGAGGGCGATGAGCGGCGCGAGGCCGCCGCCGACGATGTTCGTGACCTGGTACGTGAACGAGGCGCCGGAGTAGCGGATCCGGGTGCTGAACATCTCGGCGAAGAACGCCGCCTGGGGGCCGAACATCAGGGCGTGCACGACCATCCCGGCCACCAGCGTCGCGGTGACCACGACCGCGTCGCGGGTCTCCAGGAGCGGGAACATCACGAACCCGAAGGCGCCCATCAGCACCGTGCCCGTCAGGTAGACGGGCCGTCGCCCGAGCCGGTCGGACAGAGCACCGAACGCCGGGATGGCCAGCAGGTGGCAGGCGTTGGCCACGATGAGCCCGCCCAGGACCAGATCGCGGCGCATGCCGAGGGTGTCGGCGGCGTAGGCCAGGGCGAACGCGGTGATCACGTAGTACGAGATGTTCTCGACCAGCCGCGCGGCCATCCCGCACAGCACCTCGCGGCGGTGCCGGCTCAGCACCTGGAGCAGCGGTGCGCGCTCCTTCGGTCCGGCGTCGGCGGCCCGCTCGGCCTCGGCGAGAGCCTGGGCCTGACGGAAGGCGGGGGACTCGTCGACCGAGACGCGGATCCAGTAGCCGACCGCCACAAGGACCGCTGACAGGAGGAAGGGCAGGCGCCAGCCCCAGGCCAGGAAGGCTTCCTGGCTGAGCGTCACCGACAGGATCCACAGGACGAGGGCCGCGAGCAGGTTGCCCGCCGGTGCGCCGGCCTGCGGCAGGCTCGCCCACAGTCCGCGGCGTCGCCGGTCGCCGTGCTCGGCCACGAGGAGGACGGCGCCGCCCCACTCCCCGCCGATCGCGAAGCCCTGCACGAACCGCAGGGCGACGAGCGCCGCGGCGGCGCCGGCGCCGAGGGTGGCGTACGTCGGCAGGAGGCCGATGAGGAACGTGGAGCCGCCCATCAGGATCAGGCTGAGCGTCAGCAGCTTCTTGCGGCCGATCCGGTCGCCGAAGTGACCGAAGACGATGCCGCCCACGGGGCGCGCCACGAATCCGACGGAGAAGGTGAGGAAGGCGAGCATGGTGCCGACGAGCGGGTCGGCTGAGGGGAAGAAGAGCTTGCTGAAGACCAAAGCGGCGGCGGAGCCGTAGAGGAAGAAGTCGTACCACTCGACGGTGGTGCCGACGACTCCAGCGCCGATGACCTTAGCCAGGGAGGTGGAGGGGCGAGTGCTGGGGGAGTGGGGCATGGCGGAACACCTTGCGGAGGCGGAGCGGGGGGAATGGGGGCGCAGGGGCGGGGAGGGAAGGCCCGAAGGTGAGAGCGGGGTCAGTCCCTGCCGCGGATCTCGCGGATCACCGCGGACGCGTCGAGGTGACCCTCGGTCGAGGCGAGCGCCGCGAACACCGCGTCGGCGCGGCCCGAGACAGGTAGCTCGACCCCGGCCTCCTCGGCGGCGGTCAGGGCGAGGCGGAGGTCCTTGCTCATGAGCGCGGCGGCGAAGTTGGCCCGGTAGCCGTTGTCGGCGGCCGAGCCCTCGACGAGGCCGGGCCAGGGGCAGAAGTTGCGGAGCGCCCAGCTGTCGCCGGAGGAGCTGCTGACGATGTCGTAGAGGCTGCTGGCGTCCAGACCGAGGCGCTCGGCGAGGACGAAGGCCTCGGCGACGGCCGTCATCGTGGTCCCGAAGAGCATGTTGTTGCAGATCTTGGCGGCCTGCCCCGCACCGGCGGCGCCGGTGTGGACGATGTTCGCCCCCATCGCCTTGAGGTACGGGGCGGCGAGCGCGAAGGCGTGCGGGGTGCCGCCGACCATGAACGTGAGCGTGCCCGCCCTGGCCTTGGCCACGCCGCCGGATACCGGGGCGTCCACCATGGGCAGCCCGCGGTCGGTCAGCGCCTCGTGGACGGCGCGCGCGCTCTGGATGTCGATGGTCGACGAGTCGATCAGGAGAGTGCCGGGGCCGACGTGCGCGAGCACGCCGTCCTCGCCGAGGACCACGTCCTGCACGTGCCGCCCGGTCGGCAGCATCGTGACGACGACCTCGGCCTTCGTGACGGCGTGCGCGACGGAGCCGGCGATGGCGACTTTGGCCTCGCGGGCGGCCACGACGGCGTCGGCCGAGAGATCGAAGCCGTACACCTCGTGCCCGGCGGCCACGAGGTTGGCGGCCATGGGGCCGCCCATGTTGCCGAGACCGATGAATCCGACGGTCGTCATCGTGCTACCTCCGGGAATCGTGGAGTTCGTGTCGGGGTGTTGGCGTCCAAGGTCGGACCTGCACACCTGCACGAGCAAGAGGCACTTCGGCACAGGTAGTGTGCAGATATGCACAGCTACGGAAAGGTCAACCTCGACGACCTGCGCTTTTTCCTCGCGCTGGCCCGCCATGGGCGCATGGTCGCGGCCGGGGAACGGCTCGGCGTCGAGCACACCACGGTCTCCCGTCGGGTGGCCGCCCTGGAGAAGGCCGTCGGCCACCGGCTCTTCGAGCGGACGCCCACGGGCTGGACCATGACCGGAGCCGGGCGACGGCTGCTGCCGCACGCCGAGCGGATCGAGGCGGAGGCGGTCCTGGCGTTCACCGACGCGGACGACGAGAGCCGCCCGGTCTCGGGTCTCGTACGGCTCATCGCCACGGACGCGGCGGGTTCGCTGCTCGTCACGCCGGCGCTCGCGCCGCTCCATGCCCGGCACCCGCGCATCGACCTGGAACTGGTCACGACCAGCGCGCTGATCAGCCACCAGACGGGCCAGTTCGACGTGGCCGTCACGCTGCACCGGCCGGAGCTGCCCCGGATGCACGCCAGACCGCTCGGCACGTACGCGATGCGGCTGTACGCGTCCCCCGGCTATCTGCGGGAGCGGGCACCCATCCGTACCCCCGACGACCTCGCCGAACACGAGATGGTCTGGTACATCGAGTCGCTGCTCGACCTGCCCGAGCTGCGGGTCTTCCACCAGGTCTCCGAGACGGCCGCCTTCGCCTTCCGCAGCAGCAGCGTGTTCGCTCAGCTGGAGGCGGTCGCCGCCGGGATGGGCGTCGGCCTGCTGCCGGCCTTCCTCGCCGAGAGCGACCCCCGGGTCGTCCCCGTCCTCGCGGCGGAGCTCGAGGTCACGCGCACGTTCTGGATGATCGTGCCGTCCGCCCTGCTCAACGTGGAGCGCGTACGGATCGTGTGCGAGCACCTGACGGAGTGGTTCGAGGAGCGGGCGGACGTGTTGCACCCCCGCTGAAGAGTTCCCTCTCTATCCGGAGGTACTGGTCCCTCCGCTTCGCCCTCAGCATGAGCGCATGAGCGACACATCCATGAACGGACGGTGACTCCATGCTGACCACCAACCTCACCGAGGACCAGCTGGCCATCGTCGAGACCACGCTGGACTTCGCGCAGGAACACCTCGCCCCGCGGGCCGACGCCTGGGACCAGCAGAAACACTTTCCCGTCGACGTCCTGCGCAAGGCCGCCGAACTCGGCCTCGGCGGTGTGTACGTGGGGGAGGAGTGGGGCGGCTCCGGCCTCACCCGCTCCGACGGCGTCCTCGTCTTCGAAGCACTCGCCGTCGGCTGCCCCACCATCGCGGGCTACCTCTCCATCCACAACATGGTCGCCTGGATGATCGACCGCTTCGGCGACGACACCCAGCGCGCACGTTGGCTGCCCGGCCTGTGCTCCATGGACGCCCTCGGCAGCTACTGCCTCACCGAGCCCGGTGCGGGATCCGATGCCGCCGCACTGCGTACCCGTGCTGAACGGGACGGCGACCACTACGTCCTGACGGGCGTGAAGCAGTTCATCTCCGGTGCGGGCGCCACCGACGTCTACATCGTCATGGCCCGCACCGGCGAGGACGGACCTGGCGGAATCACTGCCTTCGTCGTCGAACGCGACGACGCGGGGCTGTCGTTCGGGCCCAACGAGAAGAAGATGGGCTGGAACGCCCAGCCCACCCGCCAGGTGATCCTGGACGGCGTCCGCATCCCCGCCGACCGCAGGATCGGCGGCGAGGGCGACGGGTTCCGCATCGCCATGAAGGGACTCAACGGCGGCCGGCTCGGCATTGCCGCCTGCTCCCTGGGCGGGGCCCAGAGCGCCCTAGACCGCAGCCGCGCCTACCTCTCCGACCGCGAGGCCTTCGGCGCCCCACTCATCGAGTCCTCCGCGCTCCAGTTCCGCCTCGCAGACATGGCCACCGAACTCGCGGCCGCCCGCGCCCTGGTCCGGCAGGCGGCCGGCGCCGTCGACCGAGAGGACCCCCAGGCCCCCCAACTGTGCGCCATGGCCAAACAGTTCGCCACCGACACCGGCTTCGCCGTCGCCGACCGCGCGCTCCAGCTGCACGGCGGATACGGCTACCTGAGCGAGTACGGCATCGAGAAGATCGTCCGTGACCTCCGGGTCCACCAGATCCTCGAAGGATCCAACGAGATCATGCGCCTCATCGTCGCCCGGAGTCTGATCGGAGCCGCCCGATGACCGGCCCCGCGTCCCCCCGGATCACCGACGACTCCGTCCTCGTGGAGGTCCGGGGCCGCACCGGATACCTCACCCTCAACCGCCCCAAGGCCCTCAACGCCCTGAGTCACATCATGGCGCGCCGCATCGACGACGCGCTGACCGCATGGGAGACCGATCCCCGGATCGACACCGTGGTGATCAGCGGGGCGGGGGAACGGGGACTCTGCGCGGGCGGTGATATCCGCTCCATCCACGACGACGCCCGCAGCGGCGGGATGGCCTCGGCGGACTTCTGGTACGACGAGTACCGGCTCAACGCCAGGATCGCGCGCTACCCCAAGCCGTACGTCGCACTGATGGACGGGATCGTCATGGGCGGCGGCGTCGGGATCTCCGCCCACGGCAGCGTGCGCGTGGCCACCGAGCGTTCCCGGATCGCGATGCCGGAGACGGGCATCGGCTTCGTCCCCGACGTCGGCGGCACCTACCTGCTCTCCCGTGCCCCCGGAGAGCTCGGCACCCATCTGGCGCTCACCGGCGCACCCATCGGCGCCGCCGACGCCCGACTCTGCGGCCTGGTCGACTGCTTCGTCCCGTCGCAGCGGCTGCCCGACCTCGTCGCGGCACTCAGCTACACGCCCGCGAACGAGGCGGTCGGCCGTTACGCCGCCGAGCCGCCGCCCGGTGAACTGGCCGACCAGCGCGACTGGATCGACGAGTGTTATGCCGCCGACACCGTGGAGGAGATCGTCCGCAGGCTGCTCGACACCGGCGTCGCCGCCGCCAAGGAGGCCGCCGGAACGATCCACACCAAGTCGCCGACCGCGGTCAAGGTCACCCTCGCCGCCCTGCGAAGCGCGCGTGAACTCGACTCCCTGGAAAGGGCCCTGGAGCAGGAGTACCGCATCGCCTGCGCCGCCCTCTCCTCCCCGGACCTGGTGGAGGGAATCCGTGCCCAGGTCATCGACAAGGACCGCGACCCCCACTGGTCCCCGCGCACGCTCGCCGAGGTGACGGACGCCGACGTGGCCCGCTTCTTCAGGCCGCTGGGCCGGCATGACCTCTCCTTCGCCGAAGAGATCGGAGCACAGTCATGACGGACACCGCCGCCACGCCGTACGAGACCATCCTCGTCGAACGCAAGGGCAGGACCGCCCGGCTCACGCTCAACCGGCCCAAGGCGCTCAACGCCCTCAACCTCCAGGTCATGGAGGAGGTCGTGGCCGCCACCGAGGCCCTGGACCGCGACCCGGAGATCGGCTGCATCGTGCTCACCGGCTCCGCCAAGGCCTTCGCCGCCGGCGCCGACATCAAGGAGATGCAGCCCCAGGGGTACATGGACATGTACCTCAGTGACTGGTTCGGGGCCTGGGACCGGCTCGGGCGGGTCCGTACCCCGACCGTCGCGGCGGTCTCCGGGTACGCCCTGGGCGGCGGCTGCGAACTCGCCATGCTCTGCGACATCCTGCTCGCCGCGGACACGGCCGTCTTCGGCCAGCCCGAGATCAAGCTCGGCGTGATCCCCGGCATCGGCGGATCCCAGCGCCTTACGCGTGCCGTGGGCAAGGCGAAGGCCATGGAGCTGTGTCTGACCGGCCGCACGATGGACGCGGCGGAGGCCGAACGCGCCGGCCTGGTCTCCCGCGTCGTCCCCGCCGACCAGCTGCTCTCCGAGGCCCTCGCGGTCGCCGAGACGGTCGCGGGCATGTCGAAGCCCGTCGCCATGATGGCCAAGGAAGCCGTCGACCGCGCCTTCGAGACGACCCTCGCCGAAGGGGTGCGGTTCGAACGCCGCCTGTTCCACGCGGTGTTCGCCACCGCCGACCAGAAGGAAGGCATGGCGGCCTTCGCGGAGAAGCGCCCGTCCACGTTCACGCACCGCTGAAAGGAACAGCGCTATGAAGATCGTTGTCTGTGTGAAGTACGTGCCCGACGCCACCGGCGACCGGAAGTTCGCCGATGACCTGACCGTCGACCGCGAGAACGTCGACGGCCTGCTCTCGGAGCTCGACGAGTATGCGGTCGAGCAGGCGCTCCAGATCGCCGAAGAGGCGGACGACGCCGAGGTCACCGTGCTCACGGTCGGCCTCGAGGACGCCAAGGAAGCGCTCCGCAAGGCGCTCTCCATGGGCGCCGACAAGGCGATCCATATCGAGGACGACGACCTGCACGGCACCGACGCCCTCGGCACCTCCCTGGTCCTTGCCAAGGCGATCGAGAAGGCCGGCTACGACCTGGTCATCTCGGGGATGGCGTCCACGGACGGCGCGATGGGCATCCTCCCGGCCCTCCTGGCCGAGCGCCTGGGTGTCCCGCAGGTCACCCTGCTCTCCGAGGTCGAGGTCGAGGTCGAGGTCGAGGGCGGGCTGGTGAAGGGCCGCCGTGACGGTGACACCGCCTCCGAACAGCTGCAGGCCTCCCTCCCGGCCGTCGTCTCCGTGACGGACCAGTCGGGCGAGGCCCGTTACCCGTCCTTCAAGGGCATCATGGCCGCCAAGAAGAAGCCGGTGGAGTCCTGGAACCTGTCCGACCTCGACATCGAGGCCGAGGAGGTCGGCCTGGAAGGCGCGTGGACGGCGGTCGACTCGGCCGCCGAGCGTCCGGCTCGCACTGCGGGCACCGTTGTCACCGACGAGGGCGTGGGCGGCAAGCAGCTGGCCGAGTTCCTCGCGGGCCAGAAGTTCGTCTGAGATCCCAGGAGTCGATGTCCCATGACTGAAGTCCTCGTCTACGTCGACCACGTCGACGGAGCCGTCCGCAAGCCCACCCTTGAGCTGCTGACCCTCGCCCGCCGTCTCGGCGAGCCAGTCGCCGTCGCGCTGGGCAACGGCGCCGCCGACACCGCCGCCGCGCTCGCCGAGCACGGGGCGACCCGGGTGCTGACCCACGAGGCGTCCGAGTACGCCGAGTACCTCGTCGTCCCGAAGGTCGACGCCCTCCAGGCCGTGTACGAGGCCGTCTCCCCATCCGCTGTGCTGATCCCGTCCTCCGCCGAGGGCAAGGAGATCGCCGCGCGTCTGGCGCTGCGCATCGGTTCGGGCGTCATCACGGACGCCGTGGACGTGGAGGCCGGCGACGGCGGCCCGGTAGCGACACAATCGGCCTTCGCCGCGTCGTACATCACCAAGTCCCGTGTCTCCAAGGGCACCCCGGTCATCACCGTCAAGCCGAACTCGGCCCCGGTCAAGGCCGCCCCGGCCGCCGGCGCCGTCGAGGCCCTCACGGTCTCCTTCGGCGCGATGGCCACCTGCACCAAGGTCACCGCGCGCACCCCACGCGAGTCCACCGGCCGCCCGGACTTGACCGAGGCCGCGATCGTGGTCGCCGGCGGCCGAGGTGTCAACGGCGACTTCACCGCCGTGGAGGCACTGGCCGACGCGCTCGGCGCGGCCGTGGGGGCCTCGCGAGCCGCGGTCGACGCCGGCTGGTACCCGCACTCCCACCAGGTCGGCCAGACCGGCAAGTCGGTCTCGCCGCAGCTGTACATCGCCGCCGGCATCTCCGGCGCGATCCAGCACCGCGCGGGCATGCAGACCTCGAAGACCATCGTCGCCGTCAACAAGGACGCCGAGGCCCCGATCTTCGACCTCGTCGACTACGGCGTTGTCGGCGACCTCCTCGACGTCGTCCCGCAGCTCACCGAGGAGATCAGGACCCGTAAGGGCTGATCCGCCGCCCTCAGGCCCGAGGCCCCCTGCTCCAGGAGCAGGGGGCCTCGGCGTTGGGGGTGCTCTCGGGGTCAGCCCTTGAGGTCGGGGAAGTCCGACTCCCAGTACTCGTTCGGGCGGCGCCGCTCGTCGCGCTGCTGCTCCTGCCCGCGCAGCTCGACCCGCCGGATCTTCCCGGAGATGGTCTTGGGAAGGTCGGCGAACTCCAGGCGGCGGATGCGCTTGTAGGCGCTGAGCCGGTCGCGGGTGAACCGCAGGATGTCGCGGGCGAGCTCCGGGCTCGGCTCGTGGTCGCCGGTGAGGATCACGAACGCCTTGGGGACGGCAAGCCGCACCGGGTCCGGCGAGGGCACCACGGCGGCCTCGGCGACCGCCGAGTGCTCGATCAGGACGCTCTCCAGCTCGAACGGTGAGATCCGGTAGTCGCTCGCCTTGAACACGTCGTCGGCGCGGCCCACGTACGTGACGTAGCCGTCGGCGTCCTGCGAGGCGACGTCCCCGGTGCGGTAGAAGCCGCCGCGCATGGCCTCGGCGGTGCGCTCGTCGTCGTCGCGATAGCCGCGCATCAGGCCGGCCGGGCGGCGGGCCAGGTCGAGGCCGATCTCGCCCTCCCCGGCCGGATTGCCCTCCGGGTCGAGAAGCGCGATGCGGTAGCCGGGCAGCGGGCGGCCCATCGAACCGGGCTTGAGCGGCTGACCGGGGGTGTTGCCGATCTGGGCGGTCGTCTCGGTCTGTCCGAAGCCGTCACGGATGGTGAGGCTCCAGGCCTTGCGGACCTGGTCGATGACCTCCGGGTTGAGGGGCTCCCCGGCGCCGACCAGCTCGCGCAGCTTGACGTCGTACTTCTCCAGGTCCGTCTGGATGAGCATGCGCCACACCGTGGGAGGGGCGCACATGGTGGTTACCTCGCAGCGGACCAGCACGTCGAGCAGCTGGGTGGCGTCGAAGCGGCCGTAGTTGAACACGAGCACCGTGGCCTCGGCGTTCCACGGCGCGAACAGGTTGCTCCAGGCATGCTTCGCCCAGCCGGGGGACGAGATGTTCAGGTGCACGTCGCCGGGCTGGAGCCCGATCCAGTACATGGTGGACAGATGCCCGATCGGATACGAGGTGTGGCTGTGCTCCACCAGCTTCGGCTTCGAGGTCGTCCCCGAGGTGAAGTACAGCAGCATCGGGTCGTCCGCCGGCGTCTCGCCGTCCGGCGTGAAGTCCTCCGAGGCCGTGTCGACCGCCGCGTACGACATCCAGCCCTCGGGCGCGCCCGGTCCCACGGCGATCCGCAGGTCCGCCCCCGGCAGACCCGCGAAGCGCTCCGTGACGTCCTCGGCGGCGATCACGGCACGCACCTGGCCGCGATCCAGCCGGTCCGCCAGATCGTCGGGGCTGAGCAGCAGCGTGGCCGGGATGACCACGACCCCGAGCTTTATCGCGCCGAGCATGACCTCCCACAGCTCGGGGACGTTGCCCAGCATGACAAGCACTCGGTCCCCGCGCCGCAGGCCGAGGGCCCTCAGATGGTTGGCCACCTGGTTCGAGCGCCGGGACAGCTCGGCGAACGTGCGTGTCTGCTCGCCGCTGTCCTCGTCCACGACCCACAATGCGCGCCGGTCGTTGCCGTCGGCGATACGGTCGAAGTAGTCCAGGGCCCAGTTGAACGTCGTCGGCCGCGGCCACTCGAACTCGCGGCGTGCGGCGTCGTAGTCGACCCGGTGACGCAGGAGCACCTCGCGGGCGGAAAAGAAGTCATCGACCGAGCCCATGGCCCATCTCCTTGATGTTTCGGTACTGTCACCCCGATATTTCATCCCCCTGGTCCGTTCCGGTTCCTCCAGGTGGAGAGGAGAGTTCATCAACGTGGTACATGTTTCCGCAGGACAGACCGTGCGACTGCTCATCGTCGACGACCATCCAGTGGTCTGCGACGGAGTCCGCTCGCTCGTCCGCGACGCCCCTGACCTGGAGGTCGTGGGCTCGGCCCGTATGGCGCGCGAAGGGGTCGAGCTGGCCGCGGCGCTCCGTCCGGACGTCGTCCTTCTCGACCTCAGGCTCCCGGACATGCTCGGGAGCGAGGCGCTGCCGCGTGTGCTGGCCGTCTCGCCGGCCACCCGTGTTGTGATCTTCACCGCATTCGAGGACCACGCGGCGCTCGACGCGGCGATGTCGGCCGGCGCCCATGGCTGTCTGCTCAAGGACGTCACCCACACGGACCTCGTGGAGCAGTTGCGGCGCATCGCCGCGGGAGTCCGGGTGGTCGACCCGCGCCTGATGGAGTCGGGCGGGGCGATGCTCCAGGCCCGCCTGTTCCAACTGTCGCTGAGCCGACGCGAGTACGAGGTCGTACGGCTCGCCGCGACCGGCAAGACCAACCCCGAGATCGCCGAGGATCTCGGCCTGGCCCGCAACACCATCAAGACGTACCTTCAGACGGCCATGCAGAAGCTGGGCGCCCGTAACCGGGTCGAGGCTGTACGGCGGGCCCGGGAGGAGCATCTGCTCTGACCGGGGGCGGCTGGTCGTCGGCCCCGGTCGGTACCGGCGGGGCTACCCCGCCGATACGCCATTGCCGTCAGGACACCGACGGGCGCGGGAGCGGGACATCGCACCGCAGGGTTGTGCCGTCATCCTCCAGCACCAGCCGCAGCGAGCCGCCCAGCCGCCCCACCCTGGTGCGCAGGGCGGGCAGGCCGACGCCGGTGCCAGTCGTCGCCGGACCATCCTCCGCCGCCGCGGAACCGCCCCTCGCCCGACCCTCCGGCGTCTCGTCCGGTTCCGGGTGGCCCACGCCGTCGTCCATGACCGCGATGCTCACCCGGTCGTCGTAGGCGGCGAGGGTGACCACCACGGACCGGGCCCGTGCGTGCTTCTCCACGTTGAGCAGCGCCTCGTCCACCGCGCGGACCAGGACCGCCCGTCGCTCGGGGTCCAGCTCCGGCGTACGCCCGACCGGTACGAAGCTTGCGGGGATGCTCGTACGAAGCTGAAAGCTGTGCACGGACCCCGCGACATCGGCCGCGAGGCGGCCGGGGTCACGCTCGGACCGTGCGTCGTGCAGCCGGGATACGGACTCGCGCAGCGTGCTGCCCGCGAGCGACAGCTGGTGCTCGATCACGGCGAGCCGCTGGGCCACGTACGGTGTCTCGCGCGCCTCGGTCTGCAACTGGCGCAACGAGGAGCCGATGCCGAACAACATCGCGCCCACGCTGTCGTGCAGCGACTCGGCGATGCGCCGCCGCTCCGCGGCCACCGAGGTGTCGGCGAGCGTGGCCGCGCCGTCGGCCACGTCCACCGCGAGGGTCGCGAGGCGGGACATCCGCCCCAGTGCATCGACGGTCCTGTCACTGATCTCCGTCGCGTTCCGCTGGGCACCGTAGATCACACCCCGTGCCGTCCCACTGCCGATCGGCAGGCCGACCATGCCCGTGACCCGCTCCCGGCTGACCTGGGAGTCGAAATCATGGGTGATCCGGTCGGAGCGGCAGTAGTCGCCGACGACCACCGGCCGGCCGACGGCGGCCACCCGGCCGCCCACGCCGAGCCCCAGGGGAATGGGCAGGTCGTGGAGGGCGTCGAACTGGGTTCCCGCCCAGATGCGCAACACCAGGTCACGGTCCTCGACCAGTCCGGCGAGGGCGATGTCGAAGCCGTGCTCGTGGCGTATGCGGTCGGCTAGGGCGCGCAGCACCGCGTGTGTGTCGAGGAGGCTGAGCCGCTGCTCACGCTCCGTGTCCAGATGGAAGAGCCGGTCCAGCCCTTCCAGGACCTCCTGCTCGCGCTCACCGTGACCGCTCATGTCGGAGCCCTTCTCGTAGGGGCATGGTACGTGGGGGCCCGCCTCGACAGCCAGAGGCGCCCACGGCGGTTCGCCAGCCACCTTGGCGTGGCGCAGGTCACAGCACCACCTCCAGACGGAGATGCGGTTCCCCCAGGGGCTGTGGCCGGTCCGGGAGCGTTGCCCGTGGGCGCCATACGTGATCTTCTCTGCGGGCCGCGGTCGCCAGGTATCGGCGAACTGCGTCGGTGGTCCGGTCCGGAGGCCGAGGAGTTCGCCCTTGCGGAGTCCGGTGCGCAGTGCGAGTTCGTACAGCGCGTGCAGCCGGTCGTTGTTGGCCTTGTAGAGGAACTGCCGGGCTTCGGAGGCGGTGAGAGGCTGGAAGCGTCTGGGGCGGGGCGTGGCGGTCTTGACGTTCCGGGCGACATTGCGTGGCAGCTCGTCCTCGCGGACGGCTTGTTTCAGGGCGGATTTGAGGACCGCGTGGACGTACGTCACGGTCAGCGGGGACAGGCGCTTTTCGCAGCACTGTCCGATGGCGCAGCAGGACCGCCGGACGGAGTCTCGTTCCTGGGCGCAGCGTTGGCAGGTGGTGCGGAGCCCGTCGAGGAAGGTGGGGACGTCGCGGGTGGTGAGCTGGGCGAGCTTCTTGGTGCCGAGGCCGAGGCCGGGGTTGAGGTGGAGGTGGATGGAGGCGGCGTAGCGGGTGTGGGTGTTCTCCCGTAAGTGGTGAACGGCGACGCCGTCCAGCCAGTACGCAGGGAGATCCGGGTGTCCTTTCAACCGGACACGTCGTTGTCCACAGAGACCTCTCTGTCCACAGGGGGCTGGGAGCTTTGACGGGGACGGTGTCACGATTGCCTTATGCGCATATTTTCAGGGAGGGGATCGAGGTCATGAGCGCAGGGCTGAACAGAGTGAGTGAAGCGCTGTCGGAGTCGGACGCATACACGGTTCTGGCCGGCGCATGGGATGCGCTGGACCTCGCGGGCCGTCTGGCGGACGCCATCGCTTGGGACGAGGGGAGCGACGAATTGCAGGCGCTCATCGTTGCGCAGGAATGCGTCACCGCCCGGGATCTGCTGCCTGTGCCGGAGACGGGCGTTCCCCTCAACCTGGCAGAGATCGAGCCCGGAACGGCCGGTCTTGCTCCCTACATCGGTCTGCTCGATCGGACCCATGGGGCGCTTGTTCGCCTCGCCTCGGCCGGGGACAGCAGCTCAGGCGCGCAGAGCCGCCTGAGCGAGGCGGCCCGACACGCATCCGCCGCGCGGGAGGCTCTCACGACGGTCCGGGAGCAGTAGTGGCCACTCTGGGAGAGCTCTTCGATACAGCCGGCGCGAATCTGCGAGCCGCGGCCGAGCAGCCCGTCACGTCTGACCGGGCAGCCGTAAGCCGCCTCTTAGACCAGTTCCTGGCGGACCTGGCGGCGGGGCTCAGCGTCATCGACGACGCCTCGCCGGCGAGCGACCTCGGCTTCCACCTTGCCCAGGCCCGAGACGCCTTGCAGACAGCCCAGCGACTGCTGCCATCCCCGTCGGCGATCGCGTCCGACTCGGCGGGGGACGGCATCTCGGGTGCGACCGCAGCTGTGAACGCGGTGCGTGATCTCATCGAGAGCCATCACGGGCCCGACCGGGCCCCGCTGACCGCTTACGCCTACGCGTTCAGTACCCGTCCCGCTCGCGAATACCTCGCCCGACGGTCCGCCGAACTGGCGTGGGAGGCAAACCGGATCGCTATCGTCCTGGGCAGGGGCGCCGAGGACCCCGGCGTTGAAGCAGCCTTCGCCGATGTCCGGTCATCGCTGGCCAAGGCTGCGGTATTCGGCCGGGAGGGGACCCGGAACGCCGACTGGGGGATCGCGGCCTTCTCGCTCGCATTGCCCGTCGAGCCGGTCCAGGCGCACGGCAGCGACGACACCCGGGATGTCCCCGAGCGCCTGGCTGAGGACTGCGACCGGTTGTCCCGGGTCGCGTTCGACACCCTGCACGACCGATCCGGTCACCGGCTGAGCGGATCGGACCTGCAACAGCTGTCCCGCTGGACAGCGATGGGACGCCTGCTGTCGGGCCGATTGCTGTTGCACGTCGCCGAGCAGCTCCCAGACCCGGCGGTCGCTGCAGTTCAGCGGGAGGCAGCCGGGGCCCTGCGGAGTTCCGCACAGGCGTGGCAGCAGTCTGCGGCCGCGTGGCATCGGATTGTGGACCTGGCCGACCCACGGGCCCATCCCAAACTGCCGCCGCCCAGCTATGACATCGTCCGTCGCGGCCAGGTGGTCCGCCTGCCACAGGTCGTCCCCCATCCGGCCACCGTGATCGCCCACACGTCGGCCGTGAGGGTGGGCCAGCTGCTGTTCGGTGCGCAGTGGCGACCGGACGGAGCAGGACGCCCCGAAGCGCGGCCGGTCCGCGACATCCTGGACGACGTGCGGGGTGTGGGCGCTCTGGCGGCAGTGCTGTACCGGCTGCCTGCCACCGGGTGGCAGCTGGCCGCCGCCACGCCACTGGCGGTGAAGCGGGCGCAGAGCGGACTGGTCACCGATTCCGTCGAGCACCGACCCGGCCCCGACCATCCGGGACAGCGGCGCTTCTACCCCGTTCACCACCGACAACTGGACTCGCTGACCGACACGTACCGGACCGTGATGCCCGCCGAGCAGATCGCTGCGGCAGCACTGCTGGAGACGGCACGCCAGGGCGGAGCCACCGTCCCGCGAGCTCTCCTCGATGCCGCGGCGCACCGCAACATCGCGGCACAGCAGCAATGGGGCCATGCGCAAGCGCCGCGTCCCGCCGTACGAGCGGGGATCCCCGGGCTGCGCACGCAGCCGTCCGCACGGCGTGGAGGATCCCGTGTGTAGCTCTTGCCTGGCAGATTCGTCCCCTGCAGATCGGCCGGATCGTGCGTCGCAGGGCGGCGTTTCTGCCGGCCGGAGCAGGCATGGTGGGGGATGCACAGGCTTACGAAATCAAATAGGGCCATCCTTCACGCCCAGTAGCCCAATGAGCTGTGGCCCTACAACCGCCTCGTGTGGGTGATGTCCCATGCGCTGCACGCACTTCTGCGAGGGAGAGCCGTTGACCCTGGCATGCGAAGGATCATGTGTATGACAGTCGGTGTCGTACTACTCGTGTCGGCCCCGATGCTCGCGGAGGCCCACAGCAAGGCCAGCTCGGTGGAGACTCACCGATGTACCCGGAGTAAGGACTACTGCATCGTCATCGAATACACCGAGGCGTCGCCCCACCGGGTGCCGCTGATCATCGCCCACAAGGTGTCGGGCAAGAAGGGGTACGCCTACTGGGCCCGGTGGACGTACAGGAAGTCCGGAGGGGCCCGAAGGCCAGCCGATGGAAGAAGTCCAGCTGGACCGGCGACAACGGCAGGGCACCCGGGGTTGCAGTGGAGACCCTGTGGGGCCACAGCGGACGGGCGGGCGTGCCAAAGCTGACCAAGGGGACGGTCTGTACCCAGTTCAAGGGCTCGAAGCAGAAGGCATGCTTCCGGCTCGACTGACGCGGCGACCTACCATCGTTCGCCCTCCACGGACCGCCCACACTGCTTTGGCCGGGACACACGCCTTCACGCTGAATTCGCAGACCACTTGTGATCGAAGGTCGCGTGCACGGCCGAGCGAGTCCCTACATTGTCCGTTCCGCAGGATGCGCTCAGAGATACGGCTCGCCTCCACGAGTCCGGCCCGCGTCATCGTCCGCGCCGATCCCGTGTCGAGGGGGAGCGGGCCCCCACACCCGGTGCCGGCCCAGGTCCTTGAACCCGCACGCGAGGAGCAGGCGGACGGTTTCGATTCCGTAGCCGACGCCCCACGCGCCGGAGCGCAGCACGAGGCTGAACGTGGCGCCAGGGGGCTGGTCCGGGTCGTCGACTCGACGAGCTGCGTGGCGCGTACCGTCCCACCTGGGCTGTTCGTACGGGCACCGGCGGCTCGTCGCCGCGAACCTCCAGGAGTGCACCCGGCTCGACACGCTCGGCTGTCAGCAGCCGCGTTGCTCGGCCTCGGCCGGGACGGTGACGGGATGGTCGGACCGGTGCCGAGACGGCGGCGCATCGTGATCGCGACCGTATGCGTGCCGTCCGGAGTGCTCGAGGGAACCCCCTTCGTCCTCCCGGATATCCGGGAAGGACGAAGGGCGCCGGGAAGCTGTCGTCTGCCATGGGGATGCCAGTTGGTTCTGCCACTGGCATGTCAGTGGTTCTGCCATGAGGCGTGTCAGTAGGTAGGCGTCTCGTCGGAGTCGAGGAGGCGGAGGCCGTACTGGACGTCGTCGGCGAGGACGGCGGTGTCACTCTTGGTGTGCACGAGGAGGCCGGGGTCGATGACGCCCGCAGTGGCGGTGGCCCACTCCGGTGAGTCCCGGTCGTCCGGGGAGACGCTTCCGTCGTGGTGCGCGTGGAAGAGCACCGCGGCGTCGAGGTCGGTGAGGACGTCGCGCTCCAGGGGCTGGCGTGGGTTGCGCCAGGTCAGGTTGTGGTGGGCGGGGTGGAGCCAGGTCATCTGCTGGTCGGTGAGGACGTCGTTGCGCGGGCTCAGGGTGAAGTGGTGGGGTGCCGCGCGGCGGAGGGCGTGCGGGCCACCGAGGTCGGGGCGGGCCCAGGCGTGGGCGAGGGCGTCGGTGGTGCGGTCGTAGGTCCAGCGCAGCGACTCGGCGAGGTAGTCCGCGGTGAGCGGGCGGCCGGCGTGGGCGAGCGCGTTGAGTACGGCGGTCGCGTCCGCGTCGGCTCCGGGGTCCTCGGGTGGGCACTGGGTGTCGTGGTAGCGGGGCAGGCCGTAGACGGCTTCGGTGTACGGGGTGAGGTCGGCAGGGTGGAGGTCCACGATGCTCAGGCGGCAGGTCCGTACGGCGGCCGGGTTCTTGCCCGCGCCAGCCAGGACATCCCATCCGTCTTCTTCGGAGGGAATCCCCGTCTTCAGGCGGGGAGGGAATCCGATCCTGAACCCTGCGGCGCGGAGCGCCGCAGTTTCGCTCCGGAGTGCCTCGCCCGCGGAGCCGCGCTCAGTCGGGCCGCTTCTGGTTCTCGATGTAGTCCTTCACCACCTGGAGTGGTGCGCCGCCGCATGATCCGGCGAAGTAGGAGCCGGACCAGAAGCGGCCGTGCATGGTTGCGCGGTTGATGCGGTCGGGGAACTCGGCGCGCAGGTACCGTGAGCTGACGCCCTTGAGGCTGTTGACCAGGCTGGAGAGGGCGACTTTCGGGGGGTAGTGCACGAGCAGGTGCACGTGGCCTTCTTCGCCGTTGAACTCGATCAGATCCGTCCCGAAGTCGGTACAGACGTTCCGCATGATCTCCTCGCAGCGCGTCAGCATCTCGTCATTGAAGACGTTGCACCGATATTTGGTGACGAACACCAAGTGTGCGTGAAGGTTGTAAACTACGTGACGGCCGCGCCGCACATCGGGGTTGGGTTCCCAGCGTGGTGACATGCGCCAAGTCTAGTGCGGTCGATGGAATCGACGCGGAGGAGGTGGGCTGGATGATCCGTGCATACAAGTTCCTCATGCGGCCCACCGCCCGGCAGGAACAAGCGCTCGGTGAGATGCTGCGCGATCACGGTTCCCTCTATAACGGGGCATTGCAGGAACGCCGCGACGCCTACCGGCACGCCTCGAAGACGACGGTCCGGTACGGGCAGCAGTCCGTGCAGCTCAAGGAGATCCGGGCATGCGACCCGGAGCGTCAGGGCCGCTGGTCGTTCTCCTCGCAGCAGGCCACCCTGCGCCGGCTGGACAAGGCGTTCGCCGCGTTCTTCCGGCGCATCAAGGCCGGGGACAAGCCGGGCTGTCCGCGCTTTAGGGGGATCGGCCGCTTCGACACGGTGGACTTCCCCAAGGACGGTGACGGCTGCCGGTGGGACTCCACCGCGCATGACCCGGTCACCCGCGTCCGCTTTCAGGGCATCGGGCACGTCAAGGTGCACCAGCACCGGCCGGTGGTCGGCCATGTCAAGACCGTCTCGGTCAAGCGTGAGGGCAAGCGCTGGTATGTGATCCTGACCGCTGAGCGGCCCCGGCCCGAGCCGCTGCCCGCGACCGGCAGCGTGGTCGGCATCGACCTGGGCATTGCCAACTTCCTCGCCGACTCGAACGGCGAGTTCGTGCCCAACCCGCGTCACGGGCGAAAGGCCGCAGCGAAGCTCGAAGCAGCTCAGCAGGCACTGAGCAGGTGCAAGCGCGGAAGCAAGCGCCGCCGCAAGACCGTGGAGAAGGTCGCTACCCTGCACCGCAAGGTGCGCCGCCAACGGCTCGACCACGCCCACAAGACCGCCCTCGACCTCGTACGCGAACACGACCTCATCGCGCACGAAGACCTCAAGATCCGCAACATGAGCAAGGCCCCCGAACCGAAGCCCGACCCCGACCAGCCGGGCAGCTTCCTGCCCAACGGGGCAGCGGCCAAGGCCGGGCTCAACCGCTCGATATCGGATGCCGGCTGGGGGGTGTTCCTCGCGATCCTGAACGCAAAGGCTGAGAGCGCCGGGCGGGAAGTGATGGCCGTGGACCCCCGCAACACCTCCCGGCGATGCCCCGAATGCGGGCACACCGCCAAGGAGAACCGGCCCACCCAGGAGACGTTCCACTGCGTCTCGTGCGGCCACAGCGCGCACGCGGACACCGTCGGTGCTCTCAACGTTCTACGGGCCGGGCTGGTCCGTCGCGAAGCCCAACCGGCATAGCGAGAAGCCACCCCGTTCACGGGGTGGAGGAGTCAGTACGCCCGACATGGGCAGCAGCTAAAGGGTGAAAGTCCCGACGAGAAGAGGTGAGACTAACTCGCTAGCCGAACGGCAAGGGCGTCATCGCGAGGTGGGGTCCGAAGGAAGCCGGAGGCAAAACCGGGTACCGATGTACAAGAACCGCATTTGAGGCTAGGCGTCTTGGGCAAGGTGGCTGACTGCATCGAAGCCCGTTCTCACCAAGAAAGACGCAGAGTATATGCGGCGGCGATCCGGGGAAAGTTGCTGTTCTTATTCGGGGAGGTCTGCCCGGGTGTCACCTGTAACGGTGTGTCGGCCGCGATTGTGACGACCGATGCCAGCAATGGCACTGGTTTGCCGGACAGAAGTCAGCAGAGGTCATAGTACCGAGACGGGAAGGCAGTAGGCCGACAAGGACTCGGGAAGGGCCGAACGTTTAGCGGATTGGAAGAAGGGTGTCTGCTCGCGCAGGTCACGATGACCGCCGTAAATCTGCCCCGGCAGACCCTGGGGTGACGGGGTCGGTGCATACGACCGCCCAGCCCAAGGGGCGCAGTGACCAGCCGGCGCTACACGCGGACAACAATCACCGCGAGGTCTCCCTCTGGGAGACGGTGTTCTCGAAGGAGAACCTTCTCGCGGCGCTCAGGCGCGTCGAAGCAAACCGGGGTGCCCCCGGCGTTGATGGGATGACGACGGATGAACTCCGGCCATGGATCGCCCAGAACTGGCCCAAGGTATGGGCTGAGCTCGATGCGGGGACATATAAGCCCGCTCCTGTCCGTCGGGTGACCATCCCTAAGCCGAATGGTGGGGAGCGGATGCTAGGTGTCCCACGGGTGCTGGATCGCTTGATCCAGCAGGCAATTGCGCAGGCCCTCGTGCCCGTCTTCGATCCCCACTTCTCTGGGGCGTCGTTCGGGTTCCGACCAGGGCGTTCGGCCCACCAAGCCGTAAGGGTTGGTCGCCGGGCCGTCCAGGACAGAAACCGTTGGGCCGTGGACCTGGACCTCGACAAGTTCTTCGACCGAGTGAATCACGATGCGCTTATGGCGCGGGTGGCTCGCCGGGTGAGGGACAGAAAGGTCCTGAAGTTGATTCGGCGGTACCTGGAAGCCGGGATTATGAGCGACGGCGTGATGGTGAGGAACGAGGAAGGGACCCCGCAGGGTTCCCCTTTGTCCCCGTTGCTGTCGAACATCATGCTGGACGACCTTGACCGCGAACTCTTCAAACGCGGACACCGGTTCGTGAGGTACGCGGACGATGTGATGATTTTCGTCCGGTCCGAGCGAGCGGCGCAGCGGACCCTCGCCTCGGTCACGGCCTTCATTGAGAAGACCTTGAAACTGAGGGTGAATCGTGAGAAGTCGAAGGCGTGCCCCATCTGGTGGACGTCACTCCTGGGATTCGGGTACTACCTCGCCAAAGGGCAGGTGAAGATCCGGGTGGACCGGAAGGCCGTGAGACGGCTAAAGTCCACCGTTCGGCGAGTCACCTCCCGGACGTGGGGCGTATCGATGGCCCACAGGATGGACAAACTCAACCGTTTCTCGGTCGGCTGGGTGGCCTACTTCAGTCTCTCCGACAGCCTTCGGGTTTTCGAGGAGATTGATCACTGGACCCGCCGCAGGCTACGGCAGGCCCAGTGGGTGCAGTGGAAGACCAGTCAGCGCAAGAACTCCATGCTCCAGAAGCTCGGTTACGAATTTGGAGACCAGGAGCAAGGCGTTGCAGTGCAACGCAAGCGATACTGGCGGGCCTCCCACCTGAAACCACTGGAAATCGCTATGAATAAAGCCTATTGGGATGCGCAGGGCTACAAGTCGTTCAAGGGCTCGTGGTCCCGCCTGAAGCTCGCCTGAGATCAGCTGGACGAACCGCCGGATGCGGGCCCGCATGTCCGGTGGTGTGGGGGGCGGGCCGGGCAAACCGGCCCGCCTACCCGATCACCAGGTCGTAGGAGGACCGCACCGGGTTGGGGCAGACGACGATCCGATCCGCGGCCTCCAGCGCAGCCAGTCGGCGGGAGAGGTACGGGTCATCGTTGGCGTCGACCACGACGCGCACAGTGCGGTGCGGTTCGGGTGGCCGGGCGGCGGGGGCGTCGGCCTGCGCGGCGGCGGGCCGGGTCTCGGTCACTGGAGGCCGCCGCCGAGGAGGGCGTAGGCGTTGTGCACGGTGGCCTCGTCGACGGTGGTGATGCCCTGGTCCACGCACAGGGAGGCGGCGGTGTGGGTGAAGACCGCCCAGTCGCGCATGGTGCCGTGGCCGTACGAGCTGTCCACCTCCGCGAGCAGCTCGGCGTCCGCCTCGGCGTAGATCGGGTGGTAGCGGCGCATGAGGGCGGGGACCTTGATGGGGTCGAGCGGGGAGAAGGGCAGGCGGCGGAAGACGCGCGAGCGGAGCATCGGCTCGCGGGAGAGGACTTCCCAGCAGCCGTCACCGCCGACGTAGAGCAGGGCGAAGCGGGTCTTGGGGTGGTCGTGGAGGTGGCGCAGCAGCTCGATGCAGTCGCCGGTCAGCCGCTGGGCCTCGTCCACGACGACCAGGCGCATCGGGGTAGCGAGCAGGCCGACCAGCTTGGTGGTGAGGTCGAAGCGGTTGCGGGAGGAGGGGTTCTCCGTGCCGGTGAGCTCGCGCAGCAGCTGGTCGGCGATCATGCGCATGGTCGGGCGGGCGGGGAAGGTCAGCACGCACAAGCGCGGCCGTGCCAGGGGTTCGAGCGCGTCGAGGGCTTCGAGGGCGGCCTCGACGGCGAAAGTCTTGCCGGTGCCGGCCGGGCCGTGGACAACGCCAGTGACGGCGTGCGCAACGAGGTCGTGGACGATCCGGGCGGTCATCTGGAAGTGGCCGTTGGGCAGGGCGGCGGCCCCGGTCAGGTCGACGAAGTGGCGCGGCATCAGCTCTCCGGGTCGGCGGTGGGGTCGATCAGTCCGAGCAGGCTGGTGCTGGCCCTGGCGGCGAGCGCCTGGTCGCGCTCGCGCTGGGTACGGGAGCGGCCGTCACCGGCGGGCACCAGACGGGACTCCGCGGCCGGGGTGCCGTCGCCGGTCATCGGCGCGAGGGTGCGCCGGGCCTGCCGGGAGGTGCGGCGCCGCTCCCTCCGTCCGAGGCGTTCGGCCTCCGCGCGGGCGTGCTCGCGGAAGGCTTCGGTCTGTTCGGGGGTGAGCTGCGCGGTCGGGTAAGCGGTGCACAGGTGCTCGGTCCCCAGGTAAACCTCGATGGTCCGGTCGTCGTGCGGCTGTACCGGATCTGGACCCGCTGTCCGCCACGCCCGTCCAGCTCGGGCGCGACGTAGGCCAGGCCCTGGAAGTTGATGCCGTCCTTCTGCACGATCCGTGTCGCCCCGGCGAGCATGAGGTGGCGTAGCTGGTCGGCGTCGATGCGCCGCAGCGGTGCTGGGGGTCTCGCCGTTCTAGCCGTGCGTGGGCGGGTAAAACGCTAGGGAGCCACTCACATGAGACACGGAAATGTGTCTGGAGAACCGTCGAATTTCGGTTATGCGCTGTTGAACTGTCCGCGAGTACTGTCCGGCCTCATGTCGATCACGGGATGGCGGGCGCACTTCACTCGCCGGGAGGCGGCGTGGCCACGCGAGTCAACGCCGCTCATGTGGGAGTTCGCCGAGCTCTTTGCGTAGTTGGACGAGAAGCTTGACGAGGGCATGGTATCGGAGGGGCAGCCGTTCTTGATCGGGCCGACCGGCGAGTACGACGTGCCGCACTCGACGATTTTATCGCCCGCCAGGTCGAGTACTGCCTGTCGGCTGGCCCTGGTTGGTTCGTTCAAGATCCAGCGCAGTTCTCGTTGCCGAGGGCCCAGGTCTTGATGTCGCGGTATTGGATCGGTCCACGGCTACGGCCGACGTTGCTGCCGACCAGGTGCAGACGTTCGGCAGGCCATTGGCGGCCGGTGAATCCGGCGAGCCCTTCGGCGATTTCTCCTGCCGAGGAGCGGTCTCCTCGGCGGGCACGGGCCAACGTTAGATGGGGGCGCAGGGGCCGGTCCTCGAAGGCGACACCGCAGCTCTTGACTGCGGTTCGTACATCGGCGGCGGGGTCTGTAAAGTTAACGGTGGTTCTGGAGTTGTTAGTGGGTCAGCGGCGGGCGGCGGAGAGCCGACCGTCGAAGGTGATCTCGAAGGCGTTGAGTGCGGCCTTCCATCGCTGTGACCAGCGTTTGCGACCCTGCCCCGTCGGGTCCAGGCTCATGACGGCCATGTAGACGCACTTGATCGCTGCCTGCTCGTTCGGGAAATGTCCGCGGGAGCGGACGGCCTTGCGGATGCGCGCATTGACCGACTCGATGGCGTTCGTCGTGCACACAACTCGCCTTATTTCTGTGTCGAATTGGAGAAACGGCACGAACTCGGCCCAGGCGTTCTCCCACAGCCTCACGATCGCTGGATACTTCCCGCCCCAGGCGTCACTGAACTCCAGGAACCGTTCCGTGGCGGCGTCCTCGGTCGGGGCTGTGTAGACCGGCTTGAGCGCCTTCGAGATCTTGTCCCAGTCCTGCCGGGCCGCGTAACGGAACGACGCCCGCAGCAGGTGAACGACACAAGTCTGCGTGATCGCCTGCGGCCAGACCGCCCCGATCGCGTCCGGGAGACCCTTGAGGCCGTCGCAGACGACCATGCAGACGTCTTCGGTGCCGCGGTTCTTGATCTCGGTCAGCACCTGGAGCCAGTACTTGGCGCCCTCGCCGCCGTCGCCGGCCCACAGCCCGAGGATCTCGCGGGTACCCTCGACGGTGACCGCCAGGACCACGTAGATCGGCCTGTTGGCCACCTTCCCGTCGCGCAGCTTCACGTGCACGCAGTCAATGAACAGGACCGGGTAAACCGAGTCGAGGGGCCGGTTCTGCCATTCGTTCATGCCGTCGATCACCTTGTCCGTGATCGTGGAGATGGTCGTCTTGGAGACTTCGGCGCCGTAGACCTCCGCGAGATGGGCGGAGATCTCCCCGTGGGTCAGGCCGCGGGCCGACAGCGAGAGCACCATCTCATCGACGCCGGTCAGCCGGCGCTGGCGCTTCTTGACGATCTGCGGCTCGAAACTGCCCGCCCGGTCCCGAGGGACCTCGATCTCGACCGGCCCGACCTCGGTCACCACGGTCTTCGAACGAGTGCCGTTACGGGTGTTGCCATCGGCGGCCCTCTCATGCTTCTCGTGGCCGAGATGATCGGTGATCTCACCCTCGAGAGCGGACTCCAAGAGCCTCTTCGTCAGCTGCTACAGCAGCCCGCCCTCACCGGTCAACTGGATCCCGCCAGCCTTCGCGCGGTCCACCAGTTGCCCGATCAACTGGTCATCCAGGGCCTCCGGCATCCCAGCGGGCTGCACTTCCTCGACGGCCTCAGCCGAGACGATCACGTCTGTCATCAGGTGTCACTTCCTGTTCGAAGATCCACCGTTGACCGTACAGACCCGGAATTAGCCACCAAGATCGCGCAGGGCTGCAAGCTCTCCTCCGGGGATCGTATCGCGGTCGAAGGGAACTGACATTCGAAATCACATGAGTTGGAGAGCGCGGGGCCCGGCACGCACAGCCGGGCCCCGCGTGGGCTCAGCAGCCCGTACGGTCCTCCGTCAGGGTGCCCTGCTCGGTCCGCAGTGTGCGGTCGTAGCAGCCCTCCGACCCGTCCAGCCGGTAGCGCTCGCTCGACGTGCCGACGGCATGGCGTTCGTCACGCGGGACACCCAGCGTCCAGGTGGCGTCGCCGGTGTACGTATCGTCGAGCCGCGACCAGGAGATGCGCTTACCGGCGCGGACGACCGAGGTGTCCGCCCGGTCACCGAGCGTGAGGACGGTGCGCAGCCGGTTGTCCGTGCCGATCGTGGTCTCGCCGTCCATGGTGTAGACGCGATGGGTGTGCGCGACCCGCGCAGGGCCCCGGCCGTCCACGGTCACCGTCTCGTCGTCGTCCCAGCGGGCCGTGAGCCCGTCGGTGTTCTCGTCCTCCGTCCAGTGGTGGGCTGAGGTGTTGGCGAGGGTGCGCGAGACGGTGGTCTCGACGCGCCCATGCGAGGTGTTCACATAGCCGGCGACGGTGAGCCGGTGGCCACCCTTGGTGTCGAGCCGGTTCAGTGAACCGGGCGTGATCGTCGTCGAGTTGGAAAGATCACTCTGATCGTGCTTCGTGAGCGCCCCGGTGACGTGCTCGCTGCCCTCGTCCTGCCAGACCAGCACGTTGGCGGGCGTGCTCCAGCCGCTCTGTCCGGCGGGCAGTCCGGCGACGGACACCTCGACGCGGTGCTCGCGCCCGTCGTTGAGGATGCCCGCGAACGGCGTCAGGTCGTACTCGATCGGCTTCACGTCGAAGGCACGCGGCGCCGGAACGACATACCACAGGAAGGGGTTGGACCAGCCGCCGGTCCACACGTTCGGGAACGGCGCTGCGATTCCCGCGAGTTGGCCGTCGACCTTGACCTGCACCTCGCGGTACGGACCCTTGTCCGCCTTGCACGAGTAGGGCTCGGTGTCCGGCACGGTCAGGTACCAGTACTCCTCGCAGCCGCCGCCGGATCCGGTGCCGTACACCTCGGCGACGATGCGCTCGGAGTTACGCGGCGTGGTCAGCGTGGCGCCCTCCAGCGGGACCACCTTGTCGGGCGTTTCGGCGGCCTTCGTACTGCCCTTCGCGGCGTAGAAGGTCAGCGTGACCTTGACGTCGATGACGCCGGTGTACGTCTCGTCGACGACATTACCGATGAGCATTTCGACGGGCTGCTCGCGGCGCAGTGTGTCGCTGTAGTGGGTGACGTCCTTCTCCACCGACCAGGTGATCCCGTCGACGGAGGGCTCGGGCGTGGACGTACGGAACACCTCGACGCCACCCATACGGAGGTAGCCGAGCCGGTCGTACTGACGGCCCTTCACCTTTCCGTCGAGGCGCAGCACCACCTTGCTCCAGCGGTCTCCGCACTCCATGGGCGGGGCGTAACTTCCCCTGTACGGCGTGAAATCGCGGAACTGCGCCTCTGCGATGGTGACTTCGCAGGATCGGGTGTCGGGCTTCTCGATGGCCGACGCCGCGGTCAGCGGGTCGTGCCAGTCGGTGCCGAACTCCACGGGAACCGGCTCGGCCGCGGCCGCCGGGCTCGCGCCGAGCGCCGATCCGGCGGCCAGCACCAGTCCGGCGAGCATGGACGTGATCTGTCGTTTCATGAGTCAGGAGTGAAGCGCGGGACGAACAAGTGCGCCAGGGGTGAATGTTCGATCTTGGTATGATCTGTGCGCTCGTGCGGAAAAATCGATTGCCGCGAACTCCGGCGGAACGCGAACCTTGCACGGTTTCATCACTCGCCACCCCTCAGCGCTCCATAGGACGTCATGCAGATTGGCGACCTTCCGTATTCCGATCCCGTCGGCCTTGACGTACGCTCAGGTCCTCACACCTTGCTCAGACTCGACCCAGAAGTCCTTGCGCCGGCCTGACCTTCTACGCGGGCCGCCGCGGGCATTGTCAACTTGTTGGTGTGCGGTTACTTGAGGGTGTGCGGGGGTGTGCTGGGCTTGGTTTCCGCCTCTGGTTCAGGCCTCGGTGGGCATGGCGGTAGTGCCGGTGATCTCGTTCCAGGTTCCGAAGCGGTGGCGCCTCTCGGTGCGGTAGCCGGTGGCGGTCATCCGGTGGCGGCGGGGCCGGAAGTGCGGTGAGATCTGGCTGAACGCGGACACGAACCTCTGGGCTATGCCGACTGTGCGGAAGCCCTTCATCGCGCGTTCGCGCTGCCTCGTCGGCTGATGGGAGTTCTCCGCACGGTTCTTCAGGCCCTTGTGGGAACGGTGATCGACCGAGGACATCAACTCTCTGTGGGCGACGCCGTAGGAGCGGAGCTTGTCGGTGACCAGCACCCTGGGTATCCCCCGCTGCTTCTTCATCAGCTTGGCCATGAACCGCCTCGCGGCCTTCGCGTCCCGCTTGGACTGCAGCAGGATGTCGAGGACAGTGCCGTCCTGGTCCACGGCCCGCCACAGGTAGTGCCGCTCCCCGTTGATCTTCAGGAACACCTCGTCCAGGTGCCACTTGTCGCCGGCCCGGTGTCGGCGGCGGCGCAGGGCGGCCGCGTACCAGGGGCCGAACCGGTCGCACCACCGGCGGATCGCCTCATGGGAAACGGTGATCCCGCGGGCCAGGAGCAGCTCCTCGACTTCGCGGAAGGAGAGCGGGAAGCGGTGGTACAGCCACACCCCGTGGGAGATGACCTCCGCCGGGAACCGGAACCCCTTGTACGACGGCCCGTCCCCGGCGCCCTCCACCACCGGCTCCTCCCGAACGATCAACAAACCCGGCCACCATCCCAGCCCGGAGACCACTCACTCAACTTGACAGTGCCCGACAACGACCTCCCCCAAGTCGCGCAACGCATCCTGGCCCGAGGGAACCTGACCGCCGCGGAGCGCCCACGTGACACACTGATGTCTTGTCTCTCGAGGTCAGGCTTTGAGGGTGTCCAGGGTGGCGCAGCCACGGTACCCCGAGATGCAGATCTTGATGGAGATGGTCTCGCCCTCGTCGATGTCCAAGTCTGCCGTGCCGCTATCACCCTTGTCGAGGTCGCCGGCCAAGACTGGCCAACCGTTCGCGGTCGCCAAGTACGAGACGGGTACGGAAGTGTCGTTGTAGACGGTGAAGTGTTCACCGTGGGCGAGGAATCCGATGTACGCCCGGATGGAGTCGTTGCCGGACCAGTAACGGGCGGCCGATCCGCTGACTCCTCCGGCGTCGCCGTCGGTGGTGTCCCTCCAGTACTCGTTCGTCCACTGCGCCGCCCAAGCCGGTCCCGTCGAACTTACGCGGCGCCCAACGCCAACCCGCAGACCGCCGCCGCCTTCGCGGCCCTGATTATTCGTGTTCCCACGGTGTTCCCCCTATGTTGTGTGCCGGATGATTCAAGCCGCCCCGGCAAGGCCGAGCGTCAGCCCCAACACCAGTGACGGTAGCCGTTCCCGGAGATGTGCCGACAACCTTTTCTTCCTGCTGCAATAGTTCACCGTGGAACCGCACGAACCGTCCGGCCGTCCTCAGTGCAGGAGCTACTCGGGGAGGACACTGTTGCTGCGGTTTCACCTCTCGGCCCATGACCTGACCCGGATGCGCGTGGCTCCACGGCCCATCCGCTCTGGGAGATCTACTTCAGCCTCTTGCTGCTGCAGAGCCGCGAGGCGGCCGTGGACTTCGACCCGTGGCGTCAGACGGTCCGCAAAACGCTCGCCCAAGCGGAACTGACGGGTGCCGTCCATACGCTGACCCGCCTGTACCCCCCGCAGGCTTACTCCCCGGACTTCCTCGTCCCCGGAGACGAACCCGTCGATCTGGAAGTCGGCCTGGACCTGCTCATGTCGACACCGCGCAGCACACTCAGGACCCAGATGACAGCGATGGCCCGCAACGGACGGCGTCTTCCGGACTGGTGTCGCTACGTCGCCGATGGCGATTCGGCCATGATGAAGCGGCTCGGTGACCTGCTGCGCCGTTATCACGGGATCGCGGTCGCTCCCTACACCCACCACCTCCAGCAGGCGTTCACGGCGGAGCACGAGCTGCGTGTCGACGTCCTGCTCGGCAGTGGCGTGGAAGGCCTGCTCACGAGCTATTCGTCGCAGCTGCTGGCCTGGCGCGGCGGCACGCTGAGCATGCCGTGCTCCCTGCAGGAGGACGTCGACTTCTACGTCGACGGCCGTGTGCTGACTCAGCTGCCATCCCTCTTCAGCGTCCACCTGGCGACGAGTGCGGCTCAGGATCGCCCCCTGACGCTCGCCTATCCGGTCACCCGCCGACTCGGCTGGCAGCGACGAGCCGGTACCCGTGCCGCAGCGCGTCGCCTTCCGGCGGGTCCGGGCCGAGCAGGTTGCGCGTACACGCCCCGGGGCCCGGCGGCCTCCCGCCCTCGCCCCCCTGTGCGCACGTATCCGGAGCGGCCGTGCCGTTGCCGGGGCCGGTGCTCGGCCCCGCGACGCGGTCCGCTCCGTCGGGTGATCAGCCGGTCCGGCCTACCCGGAACGTCGTCGTGTACAGGCGTTCCTCACCCGGCTCCAGGAACGTCATGGACCCGTCCTCCCGGGCCGCGGTCTCGCCCTGCACATGGTGCGTGGAGGGCTCGAAGCCCACGGCGTAGGCGCCCTCGCGCAGGTGCATCCACTGGAAGAAGGACGGGAACTGCGCCTGGTCGTACTCCAGCTCGAAGTACATCCCCAGGCGGTCGTTCACCAGCCGGGGCCGTACCGAGCCGTCGGCGTCCGGTTCCAGTTCGTGCTCGTAGACCTGCTCGACGAATCCGGACAGCGGGCCCGGCATCTCGGTGTTCGAGACGCCCTGTTCGGCGACACTGTCGCTCTGCCACAGCGTGCGGCGCAGCGGCATCTCGTAGCGCGCGCCCTCGTCCAGGAAGGGCCAGCCGACGTTGATGTGGTAGAGGAACATGTGCGGTGTGGGGTCGAAGCCGGCGTTGCGCACCCGGTCGATGAGCCGGATCTCCGTGCCGCCGAGATCGGCCTCGATGCGACGGGTGAGCCGCAGGTGCTCACCGAAGATCGCGGCCTGGCGGACCTCGCCCTCCGCCCAGAGGACGCAGTGGTCCTCGTCCTGCCACTGCTCGCCGTAGCCGGTGAGCCGGGCGGGCAGGTTGCCGACCCGGCCGTGCAGTGCGTGGGAGGCGGTGCGGCGCGGCGGGTAGCGGTACTGCGAGGCGTCCACCTCGGCGCCGAACAGCGTGTGGTCGAGACCGGCGGTGAGCAGCAGACCCGAGAAGCTGCGCATCATCGACAGGCCGTCGTCGTCGCGGTACTCGTGCAGGCCGGGGTGGCGGAACCCGGTCGCGGAGCGCCAGCCGAACCCGCGGCCCAGGAACTCCGCCCCGCCGAGGTCCATGGCCCGGTCCACGAGCACATCGAAGGAAAGTCCGGCGCCGGTACGGAACTCCAGCGTGCGGATGCCGCGTTCGGAGCCGTCGTCCAGGACGACGGACCGCACACCGCCGGCGGCTGCGAGGTCGCCCGCGTGCCGGGCGAGGGCGTGACGGTCGTAGTCGCGTCCGTTCAGCTTCACGCCATCACCCACCCTCCGTTGACCTCCAGGCACTGGCCGGTGACGAAGGAGGAGTCCGGTCCGGCGAGGAAGGAGACAGCCGAGGCCAGCTCCTCGGGGCGGCCGCGCCGCTTGAGAGCCTGATGGTCGAGCACATGCCGCGTATAGGCCTCGGGATCGTCGTGGATCTCCTCGGCCGCCGTGGGGAACGCGCCGGGGGAGACGCAGTTGACGCGGATCTCCGCAGGCCCGAGCTCGCGGGCGAGTGCGCGGGTGAAGGCGACGGCCGCGCCCTTCGTGGAGATGTAGGCGGCGAGCGAGTCCCAGCCCCCGTGCATGGTGATCGAGGCGACGTTCACGATCGCCCCGCCGCCCGTGCCGGCCATGCGGCGCGCGGCCGCCTGAGCGGCGACCCAGTAGGCGCGCTGGTTTACCGCGACCACATCCTCGTACTCCGCCAGCGGCACATCGAGGAAGGGCCGGCTCGGGTACACGGCGGCGTTGTTGACCAGGACGCGCAGGGTGCCCAGCTCGGCCGCGGACCGTTCGACGGCCGCTTCGACCGCCTGTGCGTCGCGCAGGTCGGTGGTCAGAGCCAAGACGCGGGCACCCGACTTCCGCACCTCCTCGACTGTCTGCTCCAGCGATGCGGCGTCGCGGTCGAGCACGGCCACATCGTGCCCGTCGGCGGCCAGACGGGAGGCTATGGCGCGCCCCAGGGCGCCGCCGGCGCCGGTCACGAGTGCTGCTTGCGGTTGACTCATCGGTGGTTCCCATCTTCCCGGTGCCGGCCGGGCGCCGCGGGGCGGATCGAGGCGTTGACACTGCGAGCGGTGCCCGCATAGCGTGAATGTTAGCGCTGCCGGTAGCGCTAACAACAGAGCTTGGAACAACAAATGCGGCGACGGCGCGGCGAGTTCCCTTCCCTCCCTCCTCTTCGCCTCCCTCCCCTTTCAAGGAGTCCCATGACGACGCCTGACAAGCCCGGGATACTCACCGGGTACCGGGTTCTCGACTGCTCCATCGCCATGGCCGGCCCGTTCGCGGCCCAGCGGCTCGGCGACCTCGGGGCCGACGTGGTCAAGGTCGAGCCGGTCACCGGGGAGTGGCAGCGTCATGCAGCCGCGGGAGGCGCGGGCGGGAACCGGATCAACGTCTCCTTCCTCTCGCTGAACCGCAACAAGCGCTCCCTCGCCGTCGACCTCAAGGACCCGGACGGCAAAGAGGTGCTCCGCCGGCTCGTGGCCGACGCCGACGTCTTCCTGCAGAACTACCGCCCCGGCGTCGCCGACCGCCTCGGCGTCGACTACTCCTCGCTGGCGGAGATCAACCCGTCGCTCGTGTACGTCTCCATCTCCGGCTACGGCGAGGACGGTCCCTACGCCCAGCGCCCCGGGCAGGACCTGCTGCTCCAGGCGATGTCCGGTGCCATGCTCTCCGCGGGCCGCGCCGGCGAGGCACCGCAGGCCGCGGGCCAGTACCTCGTGGACGCCGTCACCGCGTCCACCGCCTTCGAGGGGGTGCTCGCCGCGCTGCTGCACCGCGAACGCACCGGTGAGGGACAGCTCGTGACGGTGAACATGCTGGACGCCGTCACCACACTCCAGATGCAGGAACTGTCGGTGCACACCGTGGGCGGCCTGGCGCAGAACCGCTCCGGCGAACCGCACGCACATGTCTACATCCGCGCACCCTACGGTGCGTTCGAGACCGCCGACGGCTACATCGTCCTCGCCTTCCCGCCGCTGAAGACACTCGGCGAACTCCTCGGCGAGGACAGCTTCCTGTCCATGGAGGACGAGGAGCACGGCTGGACCCACCGCGACGAGCTCTTCTCGCGCACCGCGTCCCGGCTCCGTACCCGTACATCGCGCCACTGGCTCGACGTCTTCGAGACCGCGGGCGTATGGGCCGGACCGGTCTACGGCTACGCGGACCTGGTCGACGACCCGCAGATCCGCCACAACGGCACCTTCATCACCTACGACCACCCCACCGAGGGCCGTGTGAAGGTGCCCGGGTTCCCTTACAAGTTCTCCGCCACGCCGCCCCATATCGACCGCGGCGCCCCGCTCACCGGCCAGCACTCGCGCGAGATCCTGGCCGAAGCGGGCCTCGGCCAGGAGGAGATCGAGGCGCTGTTCGCCTCCGGCACCGTGACGGAGACCCAGTGACCTACGCCGGACTGACCTGGGACCACCCGCGCGGCCACGACGCCCTCGCCGCGGCGGCCGGCGACCTCGTGCACTGGTCCGTCCAGCCGCTGGAGGGTTTCGAGTCCCATCCCGTCGACGAGCTCTGTGCCCGCTACGACCTCGTCGTGCTGGACCATCCGCACCTCGGCGAGGCACTCGCCTCGGGCTGCCTTCGCCCGCTGGACGATCTCTTCGGCAGGGAGGAACTGGACGGCTGGCGCGCCGGCTCGATCGGACCCACCATGCGCTCGTACGCGATGGACGGCAGTCAGTGGGCCCTGCCCCTGGACGCGGCCACCCAGGTCTCCGCGACCCGCACCGATCTTGCCGGGGAGCCGCCCACCACCTGGGAGGAGGTGCTCGGCCTCGCGAGCCGCGCGCCGGTGGCCCTGTCGCTCGCCGGACCGCACGCCTTCCTCACCTTCGCCTCCGTCGCGGTCGCCCTCGGCGAGGAACCGGCCGCCGACCCCGGTGAACTGATCAGCGACACGACGGGACGCGCCGTCCTGGACCTCATGGCCGGGATCGACGCCCGCGCACCCGCCCGTACGCGCACTCTCAACCCGATCGGGCTGCTGGAGCTGATGGCGGGCACCGACCGCCTGGCGCACTGCCCGCTGGTGTACGGCTACGTCACCTACGCGGACCGGCTGACGTTCACCGACGCCCCGGCCGCCCGACCGGGGGGACGGCCGGGCTCCACCCTAGGCGGCACCGGACTCGCCGTCAGTTCCCGCTGCACCCCCACCTCGGAACTCCTGGACCACATCCGCTGGCTGATGTCGCCCTCCGCCCAGTGCGGATTCCTGCCCCGGCACAGCGGGCAGCCGAGCGCACGCGCCGCCTGGACCGACCCGGCGATCGTCGCAGCGGACTTCTATCGCCGGACCACCGCCACCTGTGAACAGGCGTGGGTCCGCCCCCGCCATGCCGGCTACATCGGCTTCCAGAGCGCCGCCTCCGCCGTTGTCCGGGACGCCCTGGCCGGCGAGACCGGCCACCGGGCGGCAGTCGGCCGGCTGCGAGCTCTCTACCGCGCGAGCCGGACCACGAAGGAAGTAGGACGAGCATGACCGATACCACCAGCACCCCGCCCGACCTCGGCACCGGACACGTCCTGCTCGACGTCGCCGACAGTGTGGCCACCCTCACGCTGAACCGGCCCGAGAAACTGAACGCCGTGACCCCCGAGATGTCCCGCGCCCTGGTCCGGGCCGTGCAATGGTGCGACACCACGGACGACGTCCGCGCGGTGATCCTGACCGGTGCGGGCGGGCGCGCCTTCAGCGCCGGATCGGACATCCGCGAACTCGACGGATACCGCACGCCGTGGGAGTTCCGCAACCGCGTCGACTACTGCGACGCCATCCGCGAGGCCCGGACGCCCACGATCGCGGCCGTCGGCGGCTACGCCCTCGGCGGCGGGCTGGAGACCGCCCTGTCCTGCGACATCCGGATCGCCTCACGGACGGCGTCCTTCGGAGCACCGGAGATCACACTCGGCTGGATCGGGGGCGGCGGCATGGCGGCCTTCCTCAGCCGCGCGGCCGGCCCGAGCAACGCGGCACTCATGCTGCTCACCGGCGACCGCATCGACGCCGCACGGGCGCTGGAGTGGCACCTGGTCAGCGAGGTGGTCGCCCCCGGCGAACTGCTCGACCGGGCCCAGGCCCTTGCCGCGGTCATCGCCTCCCGGGCCCCCGTGGCGGCGGAGACCGCCAAGATCAACCTGCGGGCGGCCGGGAATCTGCCCGAGGACCAGGCTCTCGCCTACGAACGGGACCTGCAGACCATCTGCTTCGCCACCGAGGACGCCGCCGAAGGCCGCCGCGCGTTCGCCGACAAGCGCCCGCCCGTTTTCCGCAAAGCCTGAGAGGAACGACATGACCCAGTGGCCCGACGCCGCTACCACCCTGCCCGACGACGGCACGGAAGGGGCCCTCGTCGGCCGGGTCTGGCAGCCCGGCATCGGTCCCTGCGTCGTCGCCGTCCGCGAGAGCGGTGTGCACGACGTGACGGGGACCTTCCCGACCGTCCGCGACCTCTGCGAAACACCCGACCCGGCGGCGCAGTTGCGCACGGCCGACGGCGAGTGCCTCGCCGGACTCGACGAACTGCTGGCCAACACACCGCCCGAGACACGTGATCCCGCACGTCCCTGGCTGCTCGCCCCCGTGGACCTTCAGGCGGTCAAGGCCGCCGGCGTGACCTTCGTGGTGTCCATGCTGGAGCGGGTGATCGAGGAACGTGTGCGGGGCGAGGCCTCCGGCGCCGCCGAGGTGCGCGAGCGGATACGCGGACTCGTCGGGGACGATCTGGCATCCCTGCGGCCCGGCTCCGCGGAGGCCGCCGCGCTGAAGGAACTCCTGGTCGCCCGGGGGATGTGGAGTCAGTACCTGGAGGTGGGCATCGGGCCCGACGCCGAGATCTTCACCAAGGCCCCCGTGCTGGCCGCCGTCGGCACCGCGACCGATGCCGGGGTCCTTTCCACCTCGCGGTGGAACAACCCCGAACCGGAGATGGTGATGGTCGTCTCCTCCGCAGGGAAGGTCGTGGGCGCGACTCTCGGGAACGACGTCAACCTCCGTGATGTGGAGGGCCGTTCGGCACTCTTGTTGTCGAAGGCGAAGGACAACAACGCCTCTGCCGCCCTGGGGCCGTTCGTGCGGCTCTTCGACGCGACCTTCGGGATGGACGACGTGCGGGAGGCGGCGGTGACCCTGACCGTCGAGGGCGAGGAAGGCTACCGACTCGACGCGGTGTCCTCCATGTCCGCCATCAGCCGCGATCCACTGGATCTCGTCGGTCAGCTGATCGGTCCGCACCACCAGTACCCCGACGGTGCGGTGCTCTACCTGGGCACGATGTTCGCCCCCGTCGAGGACCGTGACACTCCGGGCCAGGGCTTCACCCATCACGACGGAGACCTGGTCACCATCGCCACGCCCCGGCTCGGTTCACTCGTCAGCCGGATCAGGCCGAGCGATGCCTGCGAGCCGTGGAACTTCGGAATCTCCGATCTGATGCGCTCCCTGGCCGCACGAGGAGCGCTGTGACGCAGGGCGCGCCGTCCGCCCGGACCGGCCGGGCGGACGGCGCGGCGGCGGGCGCAATGGATATCGTCTCGGATGTGACCCAGCCACCCCGCCGCCCACGCAAGCGTTCCGCCACCCGTTCGGTGACCCTGTCGGACGTGGCGGCGGCGGCCGGGGTGTCCGCCCAGACGGTCTCCCGGGTCGTGCGCGACCCGCGGTCGGTGCCGGACGAGACCCGGGCCAACGTCGAAGCGGCCATCGCGGCGACCGGCTACGTGCCCAACCTCGCCGCCAGCAACCTGGCGTCGAACCGCAGCCGCACGGTCGGTGTCCTGGTCCCGCAGATCAACGCGTCGGTCTTCGCGGACACCGTTCACGCCTTCTCGACCGCCCTGGCGGCCCACGGCTACCAGATCTTCGTCGGCACGACCGACTACCGGCCGGAGCACGAGGAGGACGTGCTGCGGAGTTTCCTCGGCCGGCGGCCGGACGGACTGCTCATGGTGGGAACCGACCACACCCCCGGAACCCGTGCCCTGCTGGCCGCTGCGGGAGTGCCCGTCGTGGAGACCTGGGGCTGGTCGGACGATCCGGTGGACCTGCTGGTCGGCTTCTCCAACGCGGCGGCGGCCGCCGCGATGGTCGGGCACCTCGTCGAGCGGGGCCGGCGCAGGATCACGTTCGCCGGGCGGCACACCTCCGGCGACCCCCGGGCCGCCGAGCGGCTCGACGGCTACGCGACCGCTGTCCGTGAGCTGCTGGGGACTGCTCCCCGCACGGTGGACGCGGGACCGGAGCCGGTCACCATGGACACCGGCGTCACGCTCCTGGACCTTGTGCTGGAACGGCATCCGGACTCCGACGCCGTGATGTTCTCCAGCGACGTCTTCGCCGCCGGCGCCCTGCAGGCGTGCGTGCGCCGGGGGATCGACGTCCCCGGCACGCTGGCCCTGGCCGGGTTCGGCGACTTCGAGCTGGCCCGGCACCTCGTCCCCTCGCTCACCACGGTGGCGGTGCCCGGCACCCTCATCGGCGAGCTGGGGGCCGAGTTGCTGCTGGAGAGGATGCGCGGCACCCCGGTCGGCGTTCCGCACCGCGACGTGGGCTACCGGGTCGTCGCCCGCGCAAGCTCCTGACGCAGGGGCGCCGCCCGGGCCGGGGCGGATCCCGCTGAGGCCCGGGGGCGGCCGGCGCACCGGCGAGCGGCCGCCCTTGGGCCTCAGCGTGCTGCCCAGACCAGGCCCCGTTCGACCATCTTCGCGGTCTGCGGCACCTCCAGGTCCGCGACGCGGTGGCCGAGGGTGCAGACGAAGACCCGGCCGGCTCCCCAGCGGCGCGTCCACACGACGGGGAACTCGACCGGCTCGTCCCACTGGCCGCCGTCGGGGGAGAGCACCGAGGTGGCCAGCACCGTGTTCAGAGTGTCCGTCAGCACCCAGTAGTGCTCGGTGACGACGTCGAAGTCCTCGATGCCCTGGGTGATCTCGCCGTCCCGCTCCGGCAGGGCCGTGATGCGGACGGTGAAGTCCTGGAACCCGTCCGGGTGCCACAGGAACCGTCCCCCCACCATGCGCAGATAGCGAGCGGCGGCGACATTCGTTCCGATGACGCCGCCGTGCCAGCCGGCGAAACCCGTTCCCGCCTCCACGGCCGAGACGAGCGTGTTTTCCTGAAGGGGCGTCAGTTCGCCCCCGGACCATGAGTGGACGACGAGGTCGGTGGCGGCGAGCAGGTCCGCATCCTCGTACACCGAGAGGTCCTCGGCGACGGATACATCGAACCCCGCGCGTTCGAGCCGGGGAATGAACATCCGGGTGCATCCGACCGGGTCGTGCCCCTCCCAGCCGCCGCGTACCACCAGGGCGTTGCGCTGACTCACTTCGGATTGCCTCCGTACGGTGTCGGTTGTCCCTGCGGCTGTGGTGGTTCCGCTCGGCCGCTGCCGGGCGGAACCGCGCCCGGTCGATTGCTGCCGGCTCCCTCAACTCCCCGTCCCTGAGTGCGAATTAAGGACCGGGGAGTAACCTGGCGCGAAGCGCTCCGAGCCTTCCGGTGGTCAGGCTTCGTTCGCTCCTTGGCCCGCTGTTCCCGTCGTGGCCGTGGACCGGAACCCAGTGACATGCGTCGCACCCCGCCTTCGGTTGAAGCGTGTCGCACGGTGGTGACGGGCGAATCCTGCCCCCGGAGCCCTGACCGGGCATGCCCGAAGTGCCTTTCGCGGGCGGCCGGTCCGGCCCCGGGCGTGCTCTCGCCTCCGGGGCGGTGGCGTGACCGGAAACCTTGGTCATCACTTATGATACGAGTGATGACCTTAGCATGTTCCGCTAGCCTTGAGCCCTCGGACAGTGGGGACCGGGCACACCTGCACACATTGGGAGTCGCTGACCAGATGAGTAACCCATCCGCGGACGCCGTTGCCGTGTCCCCCCGTCAACGGCGTCGGCCTCCCCTCGCCGCCGCCGTCGTGCAGAGCCTGGCGACGGCCATCGTGCTCGGCGAGTACCCGCCCGGAACGGCACTTCCCTCGGCGGGCGTCCTGTGTGAACAGTACGAGGTGAGCCGCACCGTCATCCGCGAGGCGACCATGGCCCTCTCCGAGAAGGGCCTCGTCGCGACGCGCCAGGGATGGGGGACGGTCGTGCTCGATCAGGAGCAGTGGAGTCTGCTCGACCCCCTGATCCTCGACGCGCTCTTCCAGCGGAAGGACCGGCTGGTCTTCCTCGACAACCTGATCGAGATCCGGACGACCCTTGAGTGCGCCATGTCCGCCCGCGCCGCCCGTCTCATGGACGACACGCAGGCGGCGGCGCTCTCGGCCAAGCTCGACGAACTCGCGGCTCTGCGAGGCGACCCGGAGGCCTACTCCCGCGCCGACATCGAGTTCCACGAGATCATCCACCGTGCGTCGCGGGACGCGTTCGGGCGGGCCATCGTGTCGAGCATCCAGGGCAAGGCCGTGCGCTACCCCCAGTACAGCGGCGATCCCACGCGTGAGCACATCGAGCTGACGCACGAGGCGCACGCACGGATCGCGGCCGCCCTGGTCGCCCAGGACGCCGACGAGGCGGCCGAGGCGATGCGGGACCACATCACGTCCTCCTGGGAGCGCCGGCGACCACTCGACACGTCCGGCGCGTGACGTACGCCGGGGCATCCGTGTGCGGTGGATGCCCCGGCGCGAGGAGACGGTGTCACCCGGCGGCTACCGGTGGACGGCGTCCGTGTCGCGGTTCGCCGGGCGGCCGATGCCTTGCGTCGTGACGCTGCGGTTCCACTCCCGGACCCACGCGGCCCCGTACGACCGCGCCACCGAGCCGGAGGCCGAGAACCTGAGCGTGCCGAGGTCGAGGCCGGTCTCCGCCACCGAGGCGGCCAGGACGGGGTTGGTGTTGACCCGGTTGCTCCACCGCGACAGGCTGTACTGTGATGCCGGCTCGGCGAAGTCGGCCTTCGTCTCGATGAAGCCGCAGCAGCCGACGATCACCGCGTGGTCGATCTCGACCCGCGACGGCACCCAGACCGAGTCGGGATCCTCCCACACCGACGCGCGGCTGCAGCCGTTGGTCCCGGACGTGGTGTAGACGGCGGCCGTGCACTCCTCGCCCGTCGCGGTCACGCGTGGCACGTACCAGTCGGTGATCTCCGGATACGTGATCGGCTTTCCGTCGGAGTACTTCTGCTTCCCGTTCGTGTAGTGCGCGTGCCAGGCGGCGACGGTCCGGGGGGTCGCGCTGTACTTCTCGCCCTCGCGGACGTCGAGGAACGTGTTGTAACGGCTCTCCAGCACCCAGCTGTTGGCCGGCGGAAGGCGCGTCTCGCCGTTCTTGTGGTAGATGCCGCCGTGGCCCACGTGGTCCACCCCGATGAACACGTTGTCGTTCGCGGTGTTGCTGTGGCCGGAGTTGAAGTTGACGCCGGACTTCGCGTCGCTCACGACATTGTGGTGGAAGCGGACTCCGGTCGCGCCGTCGTCCATGTACAGGGCGTCGTTGGAACCCCCGATCTTCTCGAAGTGGTTGTAGGCGATCTCGTTGCCGAGGTAGGTGAAGTCCCGCCCGGCGTAGACGACCCCCATGTCGCCCGCGTTCTTCACCACGTCGTAGAAGTGGTTGTGGTTGACGCGCATGTCGTTGCCCATGATCTGCACGGCCATGTGCGGCGCGTCGTGGACGTAGTTGTACTCGAACGTGTTCCCCACGCCGTACATGTAGCCGGCCGGGGTGTACGTGGCGAGTTTGGAGAAACGTGTGATCTCGTTGTGGCGGGCGACGTTGTTTCCGCGTTCGAGCGTGGCGCGGTCCCCGCCGCCGAGCAGTACGCCTCCGCCGCCGAGACCGTGGAGGTAGGAGTTCTGCACGACGTTGTCGTGCCCGCCCTGCACGGTCTCGTAGTCCGGCATGCTGGTGATCGTGTCCGTCGTACGCCCGATCCGGATCGCGTCCATGCTCACATTGGAGATGTCGACCCCGTCGATGAGGGTCCCGACGGCGTCCAGCAACTGCACGCCGCTGATCAGCGACCCGGTCATGGCCAGGCCCCGGACCGTCACGCCCCGGGTGCCGTCGAGCAGCATGAAGTTCTTGTCGAACGTCTGCAGCGTGGTGGTCCTCCCCTCGATCGTGCCGTTCTGGGGCCGGTAGTAGAGGACGTCGTTGTCGTGGTAGCGGTCGATGTAGTACTCGCCGGCCGTGTCCATCTCCGACAGGACGTTGAGCACCTTGACCTTGGTCCAGGAGTCCTGCGGGATGTACATGGAGGGGTACTTCGTGTACAGCTTGTCGCCGCTCCACGACAGGATGCGCAACATGTCGTTGGCGTAGTTGTTGCCGAGGTAGCCCGAGAGCCAGCCCTCTGTCTCGGACTTGGTGTTGTCGATGTCCTCGATCCAGCGCGGATCCAGCTGGACCGGTACGTCGGAGTACTCGCCGAATCCGCGGGTGCCCGGATCATCCACCGCGGGCACCGCCTCGGGTGCCCAGTTCCGGTAGCGGTCGCCACTGGCGGCGCGGCCGCCGACCGCGAAGACGGACGGGGTCATGCGCCGCATCTCCTCCGGGCTCCAGGTGTCCCGCTGCCCGGTGTCGGGGAGGAGCTGCTTCTTGTCCTCGAACTGGGCGCGGGGCGTCGTGCCGGAGCTGTTCCAGGCGCTCTCCGGCCCGAAGCGGGCGTCCAGATCCACATTCATCAGGTCCCGGGGGCCGTCGGCCTTCCACTTGGCTCCCGTCCCCCACAGGTGGCAGGCGGTCTCCGTGGTGGTGCACGAGTTGCCGTCCGGGTACTCGGCCAGGGTCTGGGTGCCGCCGTCGACGACGAGTTCCGGAGCGAACGGCTGCTGGACCCAGTTGAAGCCGTTCTTGTAGAGCGTGCCTGGGTCGATCCCGTGCGCGCCGAGGTCGAACACCCACACACCGTCACGCAGTTCCGGTGTGTTCAGGCGGGTGTTGGAGGAGTACCGGGGCTCGGCGAGCGTGTCGTCCGAGAGGTCGGTGAGCCTCTGCCACCCGTCCGCCGGAAGTTCGTGCGACCCGGTCAGCGTGACCGTCTCATCGCGGTACGCGGCGTACGTCACCCATGAGTTCTCCTTGCCGCTGAGCCGGATGGTGTCGTCGAGGACGTACGTCCCGCCCCGGATGTACACCGTGCCCCGCGCCCCGGGGGAGGTGCGGCCGGCCAGTGCGTCCCGCGCCGCCGTGATCGTCCGCAGAGGGGCATCGCGGCCCCCGCTGTTTCCGTCGTCGCCGTCCGAGGCCGACACGTATACCGTGAGGGCCCCGGAGGAGGCCGCCTGGCCGGACGGCGTGGCCGACGCGGTGCCGGCCGCCGGCACGCCGGCGCTCGTCACCAGCGCCAGGGCGACGGAGGCCAGTAGGGTCCGCGCCGGTCGTCTCCCGGTTCTCGACATGGAGGAGCCTTTCGTTGGATTCCGTGATTCCGTCCCGGCCGCGACATCCGGTCCGCTTCGAGGCGTCCCGGCGTCCGTGAGCGGACGCCGGAGGGGGCGTCCGACAGCCCCTGTGCCGCCTGGGTCAGCGCCGCAGGCAAACAGAACATGTATGACATGTGCAGACTATGACTCCCGTTGACCCCGCACAAGCGTCACGACAGAACCGGGCGCCGGAGAGCGGGCGCGAGGGAACGCGGCGGTGGGAGGTGGCCGGGCCGGGCGGAGTCGGCGGACGGCGGGTCAGTCCAGATGGAAGACCTCCTCCGCGTCCACCCAGCGCTCCCCGGGCTCCGCCGAGCCGAGAGGCTGCTGGCAGGGATCGGTGAGGGTCCACCACCGCTGGGTCTCCGGGTCGGCGGCGACGGCGGCCATGTCGGCGTCGTAGTCGTCGCCGGTGTACTCGTAGTAGGCGAACAGTGTGTGGTCGCGCAGGAAGATGGAGTACGAGGTGATGTGGGCGCGGGACAGGGTGTCCAGGACCGGCTGCGGGACCGACCGGTGCAACTCCCGGTACATCTCTTCCTGTTCCGGACGCAGACGGATCACGGACGCGACACGGCGCGGGGTACGGGGGGCGGGCATGGCGGGGCTCCTTCATGACGCGGGCCGGTCGGCCCGCCAACGGCCTTTGCCGGCCGGGCGGAAGGGCCGGGCCGGTCGGGTCTGGGGGAGGAGAGGGACGGGCGGGCCCGCCGGGAGATGTCCGGCCGGCCCCGCCATCGGGGATCAGCCCTTCACGCCTCCTGCCGCGAGGCCGCTCATGACGTGACGTTGCATCACGACGAAGATCACCAGAATGGGGATCACGGCGAGCAGCAGGGTCGGGAACACCTTGGTGTAGTCCGTCGAGTACTGGCCGACGGCGGCGTACACACCGGTGGTGACGGTGTAGACGTCACTGCCGGGGCCGAGGATCATCTGCGGACTGGCGAAGTCGTTCCACACGCTCAGGGAGTTCAGGATGAACACGGTGGCGATGATCGGCCGCATCAGCGGCACGATGATCCGCCACAGCGTGTAGTACTTGCCGGCCCCGTCGATGGCCGCGGCCTCGTCCAGCGACCGGGGCAGCACGCGGATGTAGCCGAAGAAGACGAACAGCGTGAACGGGATGGTGGTGGCTGTCATGAAGAGGATGAGGCCGGGCATCGTGCCCATCAGTCCCACGGCGCGGAGCACGAAGATGACCGGCACCAGGATCACCTGGGTCGGGATGAACATCCCCGCGATGAAGAAGAACAGCAGCAGCCGGGAGATTAGCTTCGGTGTGCGGGCCAGTACGTAGGCCGCGGGCGCGCACACCACCATGGCCAGCGCGTTCACGCAGAGCACCAGCGCGAGCGTGGTGCCGTAGCCCTTGAGAATGCTGAAGTCGGGGTTGTTCCACGCGTCCGCGAGGTGCTGGAACGTCGCGGTGCCGAGGTCCAGGGTGAACGGGTTGCTGAGGATCTCCCGCTGACTCTTGAAGGCGTTGACCACCAGGAGGTACATCGGCACGAGCATGCCGAGGGACGCCAGGGTGACGAACGCGACGCGCAGGGCGGCGGCCGAGGTGAGTGTCTTCTTCATCCGATGGACTCCGCGTCGTTCTCGGCGCGCCTGCGCAGGAAGAGGACCGTGAGGGACAGGACCGCGGCCGCGAGGATCAGCAGCACGGCCTGGGCCGATGCCAGGCCGATGTTCCGCTGGGGGAACGAGACCGCGAGGATCGAGTAGGCGAGGGTCTTGGTCGATCCCGCGGGACCGCCCCCGGTCAGCGACACGACGACGTCGTACGTCTTCAGCAGCGAGATGCCCGAGGTGATGACGGCGACCGTCACCGTGGAAGCCAGCGATGGCCAGGTGACGGCACGGAAGGTCTGCCACCGGCCGGCTCCGTCGAGCTTCGCCGCCTCCAGCAGATCCTCCGGCACGGCCTGGAGCCCCGCCAGATACAGGATCAACTGCACGCCGAACAGGGACCAGACGATGACGAGGATCATTGACCACAGGGCCCAGTCGGGGTCGCTGAGGAAGGGCAGGCTGTCGGTTCCGACCTTCTCCAGCATGGTGTTGACCACACCCTGGGGCCCGAGGATCGCCTGCCACAGGAAGCCGACGACCAGCGCGCTCAGGACATGCGGGTAGAACATGACCACCCGGCCGAAGGTGTTGAACCGGTTGGTGCGCTTCAGCAGCAGCGCGAGGCCGAGCGCCGCGACGTTGACGGCGACCGCGCCCACCACGGCCACCACGGCGGTGATCACCATGGTGCCCGTCATGTCGTCGGAACCGAAGATGGTGCGGTAGTTGTCCAGCCCGATGAACTCGGGGACGCGGGTGGGGAATCCGTTGTACTCGGTGAAGCTGTAGTAGAACGCGTAGATCACCGGTACGACCAGGAGTGCGGCGTAGATCAGCACCGCGGGGACGACCATGCTGATACTGACGCCCGCGTTGCGCCATCGCCGCTGCTTCGAGGGGAGTGTGCGTGCCATGGTCAGCGGTTCTCGTCGGTCCACTGGTCGATGGCCTTGGCGGCGTCGGCCGGGCTCGCCCCCGTGTAGAGGCTCTGAGCGACCTCGGTGAACTTGGGGTTGAAGCCCGTCACCGGCAGCCGGACGTTGCCCTGGCCCTCGCCCACGGCGACGAGCGCGGGAGCATTGTCGAGAATGCCCTGGATCAGGGCGTCGGTACCGGTCTGCTTGACGTCGGACTCCTGGCGGAACACCCCGTCGGAGCCGAGCTGCGCCTTGACGGCCGCCGGGTCGGTCACGAGGAACTCCACCAGCTGCTTCGCGCCGGCCTCGTCCGACGCGCCCTTGTGCACCATGTACGGGTTGGCCATGGTGGCGCCCTGCGGACCGGGATAGCTCTTGCCGTCGGCGGCCGGCGGGGAGAACACGCCCACCTCGAAGGGCAGTTTCCCGGCCTTGGCCAGCGTGGCGGCGAACCAGCTGCCGTTGGTGTAGAGACCGGCCTTGCCGGCGATGAAGTTGCCGTCCGCCTGCGAGGGGTTGAGTCCGGCGTCGCTCTTGGCTATGTATCCGGCGTCGATCCAGTCCGCGTACATCTGGAAGGCGGGCTTGTAGGCATCGCCCACGGTGAGCTTCTGGTCCGTGACGGCGCTCTGCCACTTCGGGTGGAGCTCGTTGAGCGTCGGGTGGTAGATCTGCTGGAGCTGGAGGCCGGTCTGGTAGTCGCCTGCGGTCTGCATCGGCGTGTAGCCGGCCTTCTTGAGCTTGCCCAGATCGGCGGTCATCTCCTTCCAGGTGGTCGGAGTCGCGGTGATGCCGGCCTTCTTGAACGCGGTCTTGTTGTAGTAGACGAGCGACTGGGTCTGGGTGCCGACGCCGACGGCGAAGTGCGTGTCGCCGATGGCGTACGCGTCGAACATCGGGGTCCCCTTGGCCCAGGCCTCACCGCTGAGGTCGACCAGCTCCGGAGCCGTGTCGTCGTCCGGGAAGATGGACTGGATGACATCGGGGGCGGTCCCCGCGGCCAGTTGCTGGGGGAAGGACTCGGCGACGGACTTGCCGGTCGGGCCCTCGATCTTCACCTTCAGACCGGTCTTGTCCTCGAACGGCTTGACCAGCTTCTCCCAGTAGGCCCGGTCGAGGTTGTCGGTCAGGTTGACCATCATCCGGATCTCGCCGTCCTTGCCGCCGGACGTACCGGAGCCCGACGAGCAGGCCGCGAGGAGCAGCAGCGGAACCACGGCGGCAAGGGCGGCTCCGCGCGCCTTGCTCCCTCGGTTGGCAGACATCATTGTCGACTCTCTTTTCCTCGGTAGGGAAAGCTGGTGATCAACGTTCGCTGGACTGCGGGGCGTGCGGATGCGGGTCGTGCTCCGGTGTCACAGCCGCCCCCGGTAGGGCAGGGGGCCGACGGCCGTGATGTCGGTGGGTGCCTCGTCGCCGTCGACGCGGTAGATGCCGTCGTTGGCGACGAAGAACTCGAGCGCGTCCGGATACCGCAGGTCCTCGGGCAGCGGCTCGCGGTCGGTCCAGGCGAAGAACTCCCGGGTGAAGGTGTCCTTGTCCTTGCGGCCGTAGATGTGCAGGTCCCCCGCGGTCAGCGGTGAGCGCACGCACCAGTGGACGCCGGACTCGGCCCAGAAGGCGCGGTCGCTGATCAGTACCGACTGCCGGTCCCTGGGGGCAAGCACCTTGTCCCAGAAGCCGTCGCCCGGTCCCAGCCGCGCCATCAGGAACATCAGGTCGTGGGCGTGCCAGGCGGTGCTGGGTGCGATGTCGGCCTCGTTGTGCCAGCCGCTGGCGGAGGCGAAGTAGCCACCGGGCGTCTGGTAGCCCGCATAGGTGGCCAGGCACGCCTCGGTGAACGCTTCCAGCTCGGCGTCGGGACCCTCGGCCAGCACCTCGTGGATGCCGTAGAGCGTCAGGCCCATGCCCGCGATCAGCATGGGCGTGTCCGTCTTCAGGGCGCGGTCGCCCTGGACGTACCAGTAGCGGTGGTAGCGGACGGCGCCGGTTTCGTCGGTCCACGCCGAGCGGGCCACGTGCCGGCACAGCCGCCTCGCCTCGGCCAGCAGTTCCGGATCGCCCTGGGCGCGGTAGCCGAGCACCAGGGGGACGATCATGAGGCCGTAGTACTCGGCCGGTTCCAGGATGCCGCCCTCGGTACGGTCCCGCACGGTGCGGAACGTGCCGGAGCTGTCCGCGTCGGGTACGCCGCGGTGGTGGAACAGGCGGACCAGGGTGGCGAGGTCCTCGGGTATCTGCTCCGCGTAGGTCTTGTCGTCGGCCAGCTCCGTGTAGAGCTGCTTGACCCACACCCGGGCGTACTCCTGGTTGCAGGTACCGTCCTCACCGGCCCGGCCGCCCCCGTACATCTCGCACGCGTCGAGATTGCGGCGTACGGCCGCGAGCGCGGCGTCCACCTCGTCGTCGGGCAGCAGATGACGTGCGTGCTTCAGCGCGAGCAGCACACCGAGGCTGCCGACGGCGTTGTGGATGAGACCGGTGGTCGCCGACTCACCGACCTGGAAGCCGATGTGCCGGTACTGGCCGTCGTCCTGGAACTCCGTGGCCTGGTAGCGCACCAGCCGCCGCAGCAGCTCGACGCCCCGCTCGTCGGGCTGTTCGGCCAGGGCCTGTGCCAGGGCCCCGACGGCCGGGCCGGCGAACGTGGTGTGCCCGCTGGTGAAGTCGAGGAAGGTGAAGGGGTTCGTGCCCCACACGCTGTGGTTGTGGAAGCCGTTGACCGCGCCCTCCTCCGTGATCCAGCTGTGCAGCCAGCCGGCGAGTGCGGCCGTGTCCGGCTCGGTTGTGCGGTGTTCCATGGCGTTCCTTCCGTAGTGGTTACACGGCCGTGCGGCGTCCGGCCGCGCGGAGTCGGTGACGTTCATGTCCGTCCCCCCGCGGGCCGCGTCGCCCGGCTCGCGGGAAGCAGGGACAGCGCGGTCAGTTCGTCCCAGAGCGCGTCGGGGACAAAGGCCGCCAGCCGGTCGGCGTTGGTACGGGACTGGTGGGCGTTCCGTGCGCCGAGGACCACCGAGGTGACCGCCGGGTGCCGCAGGGGGTGGGCGATGGCGGCCTCCGGGAGGCTGCTGCCGTGCCGCTCGCAGACATCGGCGATCGCGGCGGCCCGGCCGAGCAGTTCACGGGAGGCCGGCCGGTAGTCGTAGGTGGCGTGCATCGGTGGGCGGGGGGCCGCGAGCAGCCCGGAGTTGTACACCGCGGCGGCGACGACGCCCACGCCCCTCTCCAGGGCGAGCGGGAGCAGCTCGTCCGCGGCGGAGTGGTCGAGCAGGGTGTGGCGGCCGGCCACCATGACGATGTCCACGTCGCAGCGGCGGACGAACTCGGTGAGCATCCCGGTCCGGTTCATTCCGGCGCCCACCGCCTTCACCACCCCCTGGTCGCGCAGTTCGACGAGGGTGTCGACGCCCGTCGTGGACGCCTCCTGCCAGTGGTCGTCGGGGTCGTGGAGAAAGACGATGTCGACGTGGTCCAGGCCGAGACGTTCCAGACTGCCCTCCAGGGACCGCAGGATCCCGTCCCGGCTGAAGTCCCAGCTGCGGCGGGACGCCGCGGGCACCACGAATCCGCCGTCGTCCCCGAGGTGCGCCGTCTCCGGACTCGGCACCAGCAGCCGGCCCACTTTGGTGGAGACGGTGTACTGGGACCGGGGACGCCGCGAGAGGGCCGCGCCGAGGCGGCGTTCGGACAGCCCGAGCCCGTAGTGCGGGGCCGTGTCGAAGTAGCGGACGCCGCTCCGCCAGGCCGCGTCGACAGCGCCCGAGGCGTCCTCGTCGCTCGTGACCCGTCCGAGGTTGCCCAACTGGGCCGCGCCGAAGCCGAGTTCTGTCAGAGCCGGGGTGCGGGCGGCGGTTCGGGTACGCATGCGCCTCACCGGACCCTGGCGCGCGCGGAGGCCGCGAGGTCCTCCGGGTGGGCGAACGGACGGCCCGACGCGAACCGCTCCACCTCGTCGACGACGGCGTCTCCGATGCGGTGCAGCTCACCGCCCATGGAGCCGGCCAGGTGCGGGGTGAGCACGACGTTGTCCAGCGACCACAGGCCGCTGTCCGCGGGGAGCGGTTCCGGGTCGGTGACGTCGAGCACGGCGTCGATCCGGCCGCTGCGGAGCTCCGCGGTCAGGGCGTCCTGGTCGACGACGGCTCCACGGGCGGTGTTCACGAGCGTTGCCCCGTCGCGCATGAGGGCGAGCAGGCCCGCGTCGATCTGCCCCCGCGTTCGCGGTGTCAGCGGCTGGTGCAGGGACACCACGTGACTGCTTCTCATGAGTTCGTCGAGCGGCACCGGCCGTGCACCGAGGCCGATGGCCTCCTCCGCGGTGAGGGTGGGGTCGTACAGGAGCACGTCGACATCGAAGGAGCGGAGCAGGGCGAGGACCGCGCGGCCCACGGTAGAGGCGCCGACGATGCCCACGGTCTGCCGGTAGTTGCCGGGTACGGAGTGCGTGGCCGGATGGTCCGGAACGCTCCTGGACCGCCGGTACGCCCGCGCGGCGGGCAGCGCCCGCTTGCCGGCCAGAAGGATCATGGCGAGCGTGTACTCGGCCACCGGGACGGAGTTGGCGGCCCGGGCGTTGGCGGCGACCACCCCGCGGGCGGCGAAGGACTCGGGGTCCTCCAGGCAGGTCGCGGCGACACCGCCCGCGTAGACCACGGCCCGCAGCCGGGAGACGTACGGGAGGTGGGCGGCGCGGACGACGGGTGCGTTCCAGCCCGCGACGAGGATGTCCGCCCCGGCCAGGGCCTCCCGTGAGCGGGCGGATTCCAGCTCGGTGAGAACGAGGCCGGTGTCGATGTCGGCGGCCCGGCGAAGGCGGGCGAACGCGTTCTCGTCGAAGAGGGAGCCGGGCAGACCCGGCGGGTTCATCGCGAGGACGGCACGTGGTCGTGTCACGGGGCGATCCCCTTCCGGGCGCGCCCGACGGCACGAGGGTGCCCGGCGGCGGCGCTGTCGGTGGGCTGGCCGTCGTGTCCGGACTCGGCCACGAGGCGCAGGCCGGCATCGGGCGGCCGGACGTGGGGTCCGGCCGGCTGGGCCCAGCCGGCCGTCTCCTCAAGACGCGCGATCGCCGCCTCGTCGACGGTGATGCCGAGCCCCACGGAGTCACCGAGGACGATGCCGCCGTCGGCGATCTCCTGGTCCACGGTGAGTCCCACCGGGGCCGAGGTGTCCTGCACTTCGGTGACCAGGTGGTTGGGGGTCGCGGCGGCGGCGTGGGCGAGGGGGTTGGTCTCGTATCCGACCGGGCTGACGGGCAGGTCCTGGCCGTGGGCGAGGGTGGCGACCCGGAGGAAGTGGGTGATGCCCCAGACGCTGCCGGTCTGAACCACCTGCACGGCGTCCCCGGCCAGGAGGGGCCGGAACTGCTCCAGTCCGGTCAGGTTCTCGCCGGTGGCGACGGCAGTGCGTGCGGCTCGCCCCACGGCCCGGTTGCCTGCCACGTCCCACCGGCGGACCGGTTCCTCGATCCAGGTGAGATCGACGTGCCTCTCGATGCGGGCCAGCAGCCGCACCGCCTGGTGTCTGCCCCAGGTCTCGTTGACGTCGAGCATCAGGGCGGGGGAGCGGGTGGTGGCTCGTAGCACGTCCGCCACCGCGTTGAGCCGTGTGATGTCGCGGTCGGTGTCGAGTCCGCCCTTGATCTTGGCTCCGGTGAAGCCGCGTTCGGCCCAGCCGGTGTACAGCGCGACGAGTTGCTCGTCGTCCAGGGCGATGTCCAGGCCGGAGGCGTAACCGGGAACCAAGCGGTCGGCGGCGCCGAGTGTGCGCCACAGTGGTTCGCCGGCCATTTTCGCCTTGAGGTCCCACAGCGCCATGTCGAAGGCGCCAATGGTGCCGAACACGGTGCCACCGTGGCCGGTCTTGAACGTGTGGGCCAGCATCCGGTCGTAGAGGGCGGTGACGGCCCGGGGGTCCTGACCCTCGATGGCGGGGAAGATCCGATGGGCCTCGGTGTGGGCCCCCAGGCCCACGCCGGTGAGACCGTCGTCGGTTTCGACCAGGACGACCGGGACTTCGGTGACCCCGCTTGCGACGAAGCCGTTCGCGTCCCCGACGGGGCGGCCCCAGTTGTGCACGGTCCGCAGGGACCGGTATCCGGTGATCTTCATCTGCTCCCCCTCTGAGTGCTCGTTAGCAGCCCCTGGATGGAGGCGCGGGAGGCCTCCGGGGTGGCTGGTGCGTCCCTGGACCGGTGACCTGTGGTCCGGGAAGGCCGGGCGCGGGCCGCGGGGGATGGTGCCGGGGCACGCGGCTCGCGCTCGACGACCGCGCCGTTTGCTGATGGTTCGGGGGCGTTTTCTCTTGGCGCGGGCCATGGCGTCGCGCCGTCGAGGGGGAGGCCCCGTGCCACCCCTTCAACAGTCGTAACGTATCATACAAGTGACGACCTGGAAGCTCTGCGGTAACGCCGAACTCGCCTGTGCTGCACGGTTCGTGGACGGCAAAACGCCATGTCGGAGCACATGCTGTGCCCGATGAGCCCGGATCCGACCCCGGCAGGTCCGTCGCCCGCACCAGGGGGCGACCCTGAACGCGCGGGCCGGTCGTGCATGGTCCATCCCGGCCGGCCCGCCTCCCGTCCGCCCGTGCGGCTGTGTCCGGTGATGCCCCGCCCACGCCCATCGACCGGGGGCCCGGTTCCGCGTTCTGCCCCGCGCCGTGCGGACCGTCGAGCCGGAGCATTCCCGAGGCCGCCCGGCTGTCAGCCCGAGGTGCCCGGGCCTGTCGGACCGGCGAGGTAGCCGTCCACCTCGCCCGCGGCGTGGGCGGCGAACATCGGCCCGGCGATCTCGGGATCCCCGGAGCGCAGGACCTCCAGGAGCTCCGCGTGGTGCTCGGCCAGCGCGCCCCAGCCACCGTCGTAGCGGGGGTCGCCCAGTACGTGGAGATCCCAGAGGCTGGACTCGATCACGCGCCACAGCCGGATCAGCGCGTCGTTGCCGGCGGCCGCGCACACATGCCGGTGAAACGACATGTCGGCGCCGCGGAAGGCCGCGATGTCGCCCTTGTCCACGGCGAGGCGCAGCCGTGCCACATCGTCCGTCAGTAGCCGTGTGTGCTCGGCGTCCAGGCGGCCGGCCGTGCGACGGGCCACGTACTCCTCGAACATGACCCGAATGTCCCTCACGTCCTGGGCCTGTTGCTCGGGGATCCGGGCCACGCGCGTGCCGCGGTGCGGCTGGGAGGTCACCAGGCCCTCGTGCGCCAGACGCTTGATCGCCTCGCGCGGCGGTGCCTGACCCGTGCCCACCCGGCGGGCGATATCCGCCTCCACGAGGCGCTGGCCTGGCGCGAGTTCACCGCTGACGATCCAGTCACGCAGCAGCGCGTACACGTGGTCCGAGGGCGGCCGGTGCGGGAGGCGTGCCGGGGACGGGGCCGTTCCCGCCGCGCTTCGGCCGCCCCCTCGCCGGCGCCCGCCCTTCGGCGGTTGCACCCCCTCGGGCAGCTCGGCGGCCTGCTCGCGCCGGATGCGCGCCACGGTGGACTGCGACAGGCCCAGGGCGTCCGACAGGGTGCGGGTGGACGGCACCGGAGTGCCGTCGCCAGCCTGCGCGAGCACCTCCGCGATACGCGCCTCCGCCTCCCGTCTGGTGACGCTGCGCGGTCGGCCCGAGCGGGGAGCGTCCCTCAGTCCGGCCACGCCCCGGCGCACGTAGCGGTCCCGCCACTTGGCCACCGTGGCGGGACTGACCTGGAACCGCTGAGCCACCTCGGCGTTGGTCAGCCCTTCGGCCAGGGCCAGGACGATGCTGCTGCGCAGACGCACGGCCCCGGGCAGTTGACGCGAGTAGTCGGACAGAGCCGCCCGGTCCTCCTCGCTGAGCTGGGGAAACGCCTGCGGATCGGAAAATGTCATGGCTTTGCCACTCCACGGTTGGGTGAATTTATGACTCGGAGGGCCACGGGAATGACGTCCCGCACACATCAACTTATTGTTCGCTCCGGCGTATTGACGGCGACCGGGCGCGAACATCTTACTTATCGTGCTCAGCCAGTGACCCACCAGATCGTGCTCCGCGAAGCCCCCCGAGGAGGAAACGCTGCGTGAACGAAGGACCGGAGGGACGGGGTCCGGAAGAACCGGCGCCGTGTCTCCCGTCCGCACCTGAACACCGTCCCCGGCCCGGCCCGGGACACCAGGAACCCCCCGGGGACAACCGCCCCCGATCATGACGGCCCGCGCGACGGCACCCCCGTGCCCGCGCTTACCCGGGCCGAATCCTTCCTGCGCCCTTCCGCGCACGTACGGCCCGGGCGGAGCGTTCCTGCTCCCCGGTGACCGGCGGGCGATGACAGACCGAACGTGAAGCCGCGATGACGTGCTCGGACGTCGTCATTGCGTGCAGGAGCACGGCCCGGTGCGGCACGACCCGTGCCCCGCCCGGCGGCCGCACGTCCACGGCCGAACGACAAAGCCACACAACGCACGTGGCAAGGAGACCTCATGCCCCTCACCACCCTCGTACGAAACAGGTCAAGACTTCCCCTGCTGCTGGCGGCCGGCGCCCTGCTGGTCAGCGGAGCGACACTGAACGTCCCCGACGCGCAGGCGCAGGCGACCGGCTGCAAGGCCACCGATCTCTTCGTCGCGCCCGACGGGAGCGACCGGGCCAAGGGCACCGAGGCCAGCCCCTTCAAGACCATCGAAGGCGCCCGCGACCACATCCGTGACAAGGGCCTCAACCGCCCCGGGCGCATGCGTTGCGACATCAACGTCAATCTGCGCGCGGGCGACTACCCGGTCTCCACCACGATCGACTTCGACGACCGGGACTCGGGTGCCGACGGGCACCGGGTCGTCTACCGCTCCTACGACGGCGCGGGCAAGGCCCGTGTGATGGGCGCGGCCCCGGTCACCGGCTGGGAGGAGTACAAGGACGGCATCTACCGTGCGGACGTCGGCACGGACAAGCCCTTCTACACCCTCTTCGAGGATGGCAAGCGCGCCACCACGGCCCGCTACCCCAACCGCAAGTCCGACGACGAGTGGGCCCCCTACATGACCTCCGTGCTCGCCGAGCCGGAGAAGGAGGCCGTCCGCCAGTGGCTGTACTCCAGCCCCGGCGACTGGGACGCGAGCTGGAATCTCGACCAGGCCTCGGCCGTCGTCTGGTCGGGCGGCAGCTGGAGCTGGTTCACCGACACCGTCCCGATCCGGGACTGGAACGCGGCGAAGAACCAGATGACCCTGAAGTACTGGACCCGCTACGCCCTGATGAACTCCCGCGGGGGCTCCCGGTACTTCCTGCAGAACTCGCTGGACTTCCTGGACCAGGCGGGCGAGTACTACATGGACTTCAAGAAGGGCCAGGTGTACTACAAGCCGCGTGGTGACATCAACGACGTCACCGTTCTGCGGCCCACCGTGAAGACCCTGTTCAACCTGGCCGGACCCAGCCCGGACCGGCGCGTGCAGAACCTCTCCCTCGACGGGCTCTCGCTCCAGTACACCGACTTCGTCGACTGGTACCGCTACGGCTGGATCAGCGACGGCGACTCCGGCGAACCGCACAAGTACCCGGAGTACGACCGGCAGATCGAGCTTCCCCGCAACCGCTTCGGCGCCGTCACCGTGACCAACAGCAAGGACATCACCCTGTCCCGGCTGCACATATCCGACACCGGTTACCACGCGGTGTACGCGCTCTTCGCCAACGACGGACTGACGGTCAGGGACAGCCTGCTGGAGAACATCGGCGGCGACGGCATCAAGGTGGAGGGCCCGTACCCGGGCGAGGGCAACACCTCCAACGGACACCTGCTGACCAACAACTACATCACCCACTACGGCGAACTGGTGCCCGGCGACGCCTCCGGCATCGAGCTCCAGAACACCGGTCACAACACCATCAGCCACAGCCACATCAAGCACAGTGCGCGCTACGGCGTGAGCCTCGAAGTGCGGCCCGAGGTCGCTCCCGCGGACGACTACGCCCGCGACAACACCTTCGAGTACCTGCGCATCGACCAGGCCGGCCTGGACAGCGGTGACATGGGCGCCTTCTACACCTACGGAGTCAGCAACGTCGAACCGCACACGATCGACAACCACGTCCGCCAGATGGTCATCGGCGATGTGATTCCGGACGGTTCCATGCCGGACAGCGGAACCCGCGGTGTCCACATGGACGCCGGCGGCTGCGGGTTCAGCTTCGAGAACATCGAGGTCGGTAAGACCACCGACCAGAGCTACCAGAGCTACCGGTGCAACGACGTGAAGAACGCCAACTGGGAAGACGGCTACGACGCCTCGAAGATGGAGTACGACAAGATCGGTGTCTCCGCCGACTTCCCGTACCCGCTGCCCGAGGGCGACACCCAGTGACCGGTCACTGACCGGACACCCCGAGAGGTACGGGCCCGTCCGCGGGACCGGCGACGGTCCCCACCCGGACGGGCCCGTACCTCCGCACCCCGGGGGCGGGACGCGGCCGCGCCCCCCGCCCCGCGACCGGCACGTCACCTGCCCGCACCGCACCACACATCTGGAGGCACCCCATGTCCGAGTTGTCCCGACGGAACGTCCTGGCCGTTGCCGGAGCATCCGCGGCGTCGATGGCCCTGAGCGCCGGAAACGCACAGGCGGCCGGAGCGGCCGGTGCCGCCGCACCGGCGGCCGGCGGCTCTGCGCACGGTCCCAACCCCATGCGCCTGTGGTACCGGTCCCCGGCGGCGGAATGGCTGGAGGCACTGCCGGTCGGCAACGGGCGGATCGGCGCCATGGTCTTCGGCGGTGCCGACACCGAGCGGCTCCAGCTCAACGAGGACAGCCTGTGGGCCGGGGGCCCGCACGACTACGTCCGTCCCGGTGCCGGAACACACCTGGACGAGATCCGCCGCCTGGTGGTGGAGGAGAAGTGGAACCAGGCGCAGCGGCTCATCGACACCGACTTCATCGGCAGCCCCTCCGAGCAGGTCGCCTACCAGGTGCTCGGTGACCTCGAACTCGTCTTCGACGGCACGGGCGAAGTGACCGACTACGAACGCGAGCTGGACCTGGAGACCGCGGTCGTGCGCACCGGCTACACGCGCGCCGGAGTCCGCCACGTGCGGGAGGTCTTCGCCAGCAGCCCCGACCAGGTCATTGTCGTACGGATGACCGCCGACACACCGGGCGCCATCGGTTTCACCGCCCGCTTCACCACTCCCCAGCAGGCAACCGGCTCCACCGTGGACGCGCACACCGTCGCGCTCGACGGCGTCAGCGGCGACTGGTACGGCCTGCCCGGGTCCGTGCACTTCCGCGCGCTCGCCCATGCGCGGACCGAGGGCGGCCGCGTGTCCACCGCTGACGGCGCGCTGACCGTCGAGGACGCCGACAGCGTGACCCTGCTGATCTCCATGGCGACCAGTTACCGCAATTACCTGGATGCCGGAGCCGATCCCAAGGACCGAGCCCGCCGACACCTCGCCCCGGCGGCCGGACGGCCGTACCAGCACCTGCGCACCCGGCACGTGGCCGACTACCGGCAGCTGTTCTCCCGGGTCGCAATCGACCTGGGTCCCTCGGAGCGGACCGCTCTGCCCACCGATCAGCGCATCCCGCTCTTCTCGGACGGCAAGGACCCGCAGTTTGCCGCCCTGTACTTTCAGTACGGGCGCTACCTGCTGGCCTCCTGCTCCCGGACACCGGGCCAGCCCGCCAACCTCCAAGGCCTGTGGAACGACAGCCTCAACCCGGCCTGGGAGTCCAAGTACACCGTCAACATCAACTTCGAGATGAACTACTGGCCGGCCGGACCCGCCAACCTGGCGGAGTGCTGGGACCCGGCCGTGCAGATGGTCCACGAACTGGCCGAGTCCGGAACCCGTACCGCCAAGGCGATGTACGACGCACCCGGCTGGGTGCTGCACCACAACACGGACGGCTGGCGGGGGACCGCGCCCGTGGACGCCGCACAGTACGGCATGTGGCCGACCGGTGGCGCATGGCTCTGCCTGATGCTCTGGGACCACTACCGCTTCACGGGTGACAGGGGCGAGCTGAGCCGCAACTACCCGGTGATGAAGGGCGCGGTCGAGTTCTTCGTCAACACGCTCGTCGTGGATGCGAAGACCGGCTGGCTCGTCACCAACCCCTCGCAGTCCCCCGAGGTCACCCATCACCAGGACGAGGGCGAGAGCGTCAGTATCTGTGCCGGTCCCACCATCGACATGCAGCTCCTGCGGGACCTGTTCGACGCCTACCGGAAGGCCGCCCGGGAACTGGGCCGGGACGCCGGACTCGTCGAGCGGGTCAGTGAGATCCGCGACCGTCTCGCGCCCACGCGGGTCGGGTACCTCGGCCAGATCCAGGAGTGGCTGGAGGACTGGGAGGAGGCCGCGCTGGTCCGCAGCCGTCATGTGTCCCACCTGTACGGCGTCTTCCCGAGCGCGCAGATCAATCCGCGCACGACTCCCGAACTCGCCGCTGCCGCGGTGAAGAGCCTGGAACTGCGCGGAACGGCCGGTCAGGGATGGTCCCTCGCCTGGAAGATCAACATGTGGGCCAGGCTCCTGGACCCGGCACGGGCCTACAAGCACCTGGCGGACCTGCTCACCCCCGCGCGCACCGCCCCCAATCTCTTCGACCTGCACCCGCCGTTCCAGATCGACGGCAATTTCGGCGGGATCTCCGGCATTACGGAGATGCTGCTGCAGAGCCACGCCGACGAGATCGCCCTGTTGCCGGCGCTTCCCGAGTCCTGGCCCGCCGGCTCCTTCCGCGGGCTGCGGGCCAGGGGCGGATTCGAGGTCGACCTCGCATGGACGGCGGACGGGATCACGCACGCCGAGGTGCGCTCGCTGCTCGGCAACCCGGTGCGTGTCCGGACCCCGCACCCGGTGGACGTCGAGGGTGCCGGTGCCGACCGGCCCGAGGAGTGCGTGGTGTCCTTCGATACCCGCTGCGGCGGACGGTACCTGCTGACCGCCCGGTCCACGGGGCGCTGACGCGGGGGAGCGGCCCACCGGTCAGCGGCGCGACGACGGGCTGCGCCGCGGCCCGATCCTCGGTGGTCCGGAGCCGCGGCAGCAGCTTGTGCGTCCAAGTGCCGTAATCTGGCGGGTCACTTCAGCAGTTCCCTCGCCACTTCGACATCGGTGATCAGGATGTTGGCCCATTTGCCGAGCATCGCACCGCGGATCGCGGCAGCCTTGTCCATGCCTCCGGCAACCGCGATCCGGCGTTCCACCGCCCGCAGCCGGTCGGGTTCGATGCCGATGAGGCGGTCGTTGAAGCGCGCGTCGACGGCATGCCCGTCGGCGTCGAAGTACCGGGCGCACACGTCACCGACTGCCCCCAGTTCTCTGAGGTGCCGCTGGTCCTCGTGGGTGATCGCGTTGCCGGAGCGGCGCAGCAGAGGCGACGGGTCGAGGCTGCCGACCCCGAGCAGGGCCAGCGTGAGCCGGGACCACGCCTGCATGGTCTCGGCCATCGCCGGTTCCTTTGAGAGCAGGTCACGCAGCTGCGGGCTGCCGACCAGCGCGGCGGACGGAGCGAACACCGGCTGGGCGCCTGTCAGTTCGGCGAGGCGGCTCGTCAGGCGTGTGGCGTGCAACTGTACTTCCGGGCTGCCGGAGCCGCCGAGGAGCTGGACGACCTCGTGGGCGACGGACGACGTCTTGGCCCGCATGATCTTCACGGACTCCAGGAGCGTCGCGCTCCAGGAGGAGACCCCGATGGTGTCGCCCCCCTTGAGCGTGGCGTCGAGGTAGGTGGCGGTCGCGGCGGCGAGGGCCGGGATCACGTCCGTGCCCGGGCCCTCCACCTCGACCACGACGGCGTCCCGGAGCGCGAAGCGCTCGACCAGGGCCTCCTCGAGCTCGGCGTGGACGCCGTCGGGGGAGACGACCACCGTGCGCACCACACCGCGGTCGACCGCTTCCTTGAGGAGCCGGGAGACACGGGGCTGCGACATGCTCAGCTGCGCCGCGATCTCGGGCTGCCGCATACTACGCTCGTGGTACATACGGGCCACCTTGACCAGCAGCCGCACATGGTCGGGTCCGGGATCCGACGATCCTGCCGCCATCGTGCCTCTCTTCTCCAGGTCCGAACGTGTCCAACGTGGTCAATGTATCGCCGGGTGAATGCTCGGGTGAGCAGCCGGTCGCCGCGTGATTCGCCGGATCTCACGCAGGCTCGCTGCTCGCCTTCGTGCCGCGCTACGGGTGGGGCCGGGCCTGCCGGATCCACGCTGGTCATGACATCTGTGTGCCCTTCGGATACTTGAGTCCTCACCCACTGGGCGGGCGGATCGAACCGAGATCGCGGGCAGCGCCGAGTCGGCGTCGCCACCGGGCCCGGGCAGCGTCACGCCGCGCACGGTCCCATGCGGGCCGGCTGATCCGCAGGCGGCTGTCGGCCCGTTCCGACAACTCGTCGAGCGTCCACAGACCCAGGCCGAGCCCGGCGAGATGGGCCGCTCCCGCAGCGGACATCTCATGGTGCGCGGTGCGGGCCACGGTCACGCCCGAGACATCGGCCTGGAGCTGCATGAGGGCGTCGCTGCGACTGAGCCCGCCGTCGGCCACCACGTACCGTGCCACAGGGAGGGCAGCGAGCACATCCCAGACCTGGAAGGCGACCGACTCCAGTGCCGCGCACGCCAGTTGAGCACGACCGGTACCGAGATCGAACCCGGCCAGCACGGGCACCGCCCGCGCGTCCCACCAGGGAGCGCCGATCCCGCCGAAGGCCGGGACCAGCGTCACGTCACCCGCGTCGGCGCCGGCCGCGAGCCGGATCAGTTCGTCGGGGGAGGCGCCGAGGAGATCTGCGAGCCAGGTAACGGTGCGCCCTGTGGAGCGGATGTTGGCCTCGTGGGCGTAGGCCGGGCGGCCGGTGGACCAGGCGATGGTGGTGCACAGGTTCTCGGCCGCCCGGGGTTCGTCCGTGACGGTCATGACGGAGGAGCCGGTGCCGTACGTGGCCTTCACGATGCCGGGACGCCATCCACCGTGTGCGAACAGCGCGGCGTGTGAGTCGCCCATCACCGCGAGCACGGGGGTGCCGTCCGGCAGCGGATCCAGCCGCCGTACCGTTCCGAACGGCCCGGTGGAAGGCACGACCCGGGCCAGCGCCTGGCGCGGGATGTCGAACAGGCCGAGCAGTTCGTCGTCCCACTCGCCGGTGGCGAGGCTGAGCAGTTGGGTCCTGGAGGCGTTGCCGATCTCGGTGACCGGCTCTCCCGTGAGCGCCTGCAGGAGGAACGCGTCCACTGTGCCCAGTCGCAGCCCACGGGTGCGGCCGGGGTCGTACTCGTCGAGCAGCGCAGCCATCTTCAGGGCCGAGAACATGGGGTCGAGGGGGAGCCCGGTACGCCGCCGGATGTCGTCGCCGTGACCCTCGCGGCCGAGGCGGGCCGCCAGCTCGCCACCCCGCTGGTCCTGCCAGCTGACCAGCGGGGCCACGGGCTCTCCCGTCGCCGCGTCCCACAGGACGACCGACTCGCGCTGCGTGCTGAGAGCGAGACCGGCCACGCTGCGCGGATCGGCGTCCCGCAGGCAGTCGGCGACGGCGGCCCGCACACTCTCCAGGAGCGTCCAGGCGTCCTGCTCCACGCGGCCGGGGCCGGGGTGCGATTGTGCCAGCGGGATCACGGCCCGGGCGACGACGTCTCCGACCGCGTCGAGGAGCAGGGCTTTGGTGGAACTGGTGCCCTGGTCGACAGCGAGCAGATGCGGTCTCATCGAGCCCGTCCCAGGGCCGATCGTGCGGCGCCGGCGATCCCCTCGGCGTTCAGGCCGAAGTGGTCGAGCAGGAAGGACGCGCTGCCCGTCGGCGCGAAGCCCGGAACACCCAACATCCTTACGGGTACGGGATGTTGCTCGGCCGCCACCTTCGTGACCGCGGCGCCGAGCCCGCCGGAGAGCAGTCCTTCCTCCGCGGTGACGATGGCCCCGGTCTCCCGCGCGGCGGCGACCACGGCGGCCTCGTCGAGCGGTTCGACGGACGCCATGTTGAGAACGCGGGCCGACACGCCCTCCGCGCCGAGGATGCGGGCGGCCTCCAGCGCACGCGAGACCATGGTGCCGACGGCGATCAGAGTGACGTCCCGGCCTTCGGTGAGCCGCGTGGCCCGACCGGTCTCGAACCCCGTGCCCTCCGGCATGACGGCGGGCACCTTGAACCGGGGGATGCGGATGTACGCGGGCCTGCCCGACGCGGCGGCGTAGCGCACCGCGCCACGGGTCTCGGACGGATCGGCCGGAACGATGATCTCCAGGCCGGAGACCGCGCGCATCCACGACAGATCCTCGATCGAGTGATGGGTGGGGCCCAGTTCGCCGTACGCCATGCCCGGGCTCTGGCCGCACAGGACGACATGCCGTTGCGTGTAGGCGATGTCCGCCTTGATCTGCTCCAGCGCGCGACCGGTAAGAAACGGCGCGGCGGCGGACACGAACGGGACGAATCCCGCATTGGCGAGCCCCGCGGCGACACCGACCATGTCCTGCTCGGCGATGCCGACATTGATCAGCCGGGTGGGGAACTCCGCCCGGAACCGCACGAGGTTGCTGGAGCCGACCGAGTCGTTGCACACCGCCACGATCCGCTCGTCGGCACGCGCCAGGGCGGCCAACTCGGCGGCGAAGTCCACCCGGCAGTCGTACAGCACCGTCTCCCGCGCAAGGCTGTTCATCGGCCCAACTCCGCAAGTCCGAGGCGTACTTGTTCGTCGGTGGGTACTTTGTGGTGCCACTCGACCCGGTCCTCCATGAACGAGACGCCCTTGCCCTTCACCGTCTGCGCGATGACCGCGACGGGGCGTCCGGCGGTCGACGGCGCGTACGCCTCCTTGATCGCCCGGTGGTCGTGACCGTCGATGACGCGGACCTCCCACCCGAAGCTCGCCCACTTCCTGCCGAGGGGTTCCAGGGACGAGGTGTCCTCCGTGCGGGCCCCCTGCTGAAGCCTGTTCCGGTCCACCACGGCAGTGAGGTTCGCGAGACCGTAGTGGGCGGCCGTCATGGCGGCCTCCCAGTTGCTGCCTTCCTGCATCTCGCCGTCGCCGAGGACGACGACGGTTCGCCAGCTCTCCCTCCGCAGGAGCGAACCGAGTGCGATGCCGGTGGCGACGGGGAATCCGTGACCGAGCGGACCGGTGTTGGTCTCCACGCCGGGCACCTTGAGCCGGGCGGGGTGGCCGTTCAGCGGCGACAGCGGTGCCATGAACTCGCGCAGCCGGGCCCGTGGGAAGAACCCGCAGGAGGCGAGCGTCGAGTACAGAGCCGCGGCGCAGTGTCCCTTGCTGAGCACGAAGCGGTCGCGCTGCGGGTGGTCCGGCTCGTCCGGGTGCATGCGCAGGGTCCCCCACAGCGCGGTGACCAGCAGATCGGTGACGGAGAGGTCGCCGCCGACATGCCCCATCCCCGCCGCCTGGATCGTGGTCAGGACATCGCATCGTACGGAGGCGGAGAGTCCGGCGAGTTCGGCGGCTGCCTCGGTGGGCGAGGCGGCGCGCAGGCGCGCGCCGATCCCGTGGTACGCCCGGGCCGCGGGTGCGTCAACGGCGAGCGGGGCGGTGGCCTCCGCGGTGGCGGTCACGCGGACTCGCTCTCCGACTCGGCGAGGGCACGGAACAGTGCCCGCTTCGCGATGCGCTGGGCGCCGAGCGCGTCCTGCGAGGCCTGAGCGGCGGCCAACGCATCGCGGTCGAGGTAGCCGAGGGCGCGGTGGAAGGCGCGCATCGTGCGGATGCCGGCGCGCGCGGCCTCGACGGGGTCCTCGCGGAAGGGGAACTGATCCAGCTGCCACACCCCGTCCCACCCGGCCTCGTGCAGGGCGAAGAAGAACTCGAACGTCTCGAGAAGGTGGACGGATCCGACGACCATGTCGTCGTCCCAGCCGCGGAAGTTGTCGTTGACGTCGATGGCGAAGAGCTTCGAGCGGGCGATCGCCATCCGGGCGGCCTCCGCGGGGGTCTCGCCCCCGTACAGCGAGTGCCCGAAGTCGAGCAGCACCCCCACGTTGTCCACCCCCATGTCCTCGATGGCGAGAAGGGTTCGCGCGACGGAGGAGAAGACCATCCGGTTGCGGGGCTCACGCGGCTTGTACTCGATGGCGAAGTTCAAGTCGGGGAAAGACTGGGCGAGTTCGCGCAGCGCGCCCACCGACTTGGCCCACAGGTCCGTGTAGTCGGCCTGGAAGGGGTAGTCGTACCCGTCCTGCCCCGGCCAGATCTTCACGTACTCGACACCGAGCTCGCGCCCCACTTCGGCGGAGGCGGCGACCAGGTCGATGGCCTGGCGGCGCACGGCCGGGTCGGGGTTGGTGAAGCCGCCCCTGGCGAACTTGCCGGTGTAGAACTCAGGGGTCACGGCGATGGCCCGCAGCTTCTGTTCGGCCAACGCGTCGCGTACCTCGGCGGTGCTGATGCCCCCCGGCGGGAAGGGCCAGTTGAGGTCCAGCACGGACAGGTCGCCGACGGCACCGGCCAGCTTGATGGCGTCCAGGACCGTGCGGGGTTCGCCGTATCCGTCGGTGGCGTAGCGGTCGACGTACGTGGCGAAGTGCCAGACGCCGGCGCCGTAGACCGGTTCACCCGGACTCGGCGAGTGAATATCTATGCGTTGGTGAGTGGACATGCAAATCAACGTACGAATGCGCGTCGAGTGCGTCAACCCCCGTGCAACGACAGCTATTGGCCACGCGTGCGGCAGGGCCGGGGGAGGCCTCCTGGGGTTACGGCGCGCCTTCCTGGAGGCGGCCGTTGACCATGACGTGCCGCACGGTCAGGTCGTTCACGGACTGGAGCAGGATGTCCTGTGCGGCGTCGTCGAAGGTCAGGCGGTCCAGGGTGACGTCGCTGACCGGCGCCTCGGGCCGGGCCCGTACGCGCACCGGGTACTCGCAGGGGCCGCGCATCGACCAGCGCGCCGCCGACAGCCGGGTCACCTCGGCGGGCGTGGCACCGCCGGCGTCACCGGCGTACTGGAACGTGACCTCGAACGGCACGTACGTCCAGGCCGGCGCATCCACGTCGACGACACGGATGTTTCTGACGTAACCGCCCCTTGCCGGGGTGGACTTGACGACCAGGACCGAGGCGACGGACGCCTCGCCCAGGGCGGGGTCGAAGGGCAGGCGGAGCCGCTGGGCGAGCACATCCGACACGCCGCCGCTCATCTCGCTGCCGATCGCCACAGCGGCTCCGCCGCTGAGGTACACGCAGTCCCGGATCCGGATGCGCCGTGACGGCACGCCCACCCGTCGGCCGTCCTGGTCGCGGCCGGACTTGATGGCGATGCAGTCGTCGTGCGTGGCGAAGGTGACGCGCTCGATCGTGACGTTCTCGCACGAATCGGGGTCGCAGCCGTCGCTGTTGGGTCCCTCGCACTCGATCCGGACGTCGCGCACGGTGATGTCACGGCTCAGCACCGGATGGATGTTCCAGAAAGCGGAGTTGCGGAGCGTGACGCCCTCGATCAGGAAGTCCGTGCATGCGTACGGTTGGATGAAGCTGGGGCGCAAGTAGTGACCCTCGCCGAGCACGCGCTCCGCGACCGGCACGTTCTGTGCGCCCCACTGCTCCAAAGTCGCCCAGTCGGCCCGTTCATTGGGCATTCCGGGCTTCCAGCCGTACTGCCCGGAGCCCTTCCACGGCCACCAGTGTGTGTTGTCGCTCCGAGCGTCGAGGATTCCTCGCCCGGTGACCGCGATGCCGTGCTGGCCGTAGGCGTAGATCATCGGTGAGTAGTTGAACACCTCGATGCCCTGCCAGCGGGTCCGCACCACCGGCAGGTAGGCGGCCGGATCGGTGCTGAACAGCACCGTCGCGCCCTCGGCCACGTGCAGGTCGACGCCGCTGAGCAGGTGGATGGGGCCCGTGGCCCAGCGCCCGGCGGGTATCAGTACGTGCCCACCGCCGGCCGCATGGCACGCGCTCACGGCCGCCCGGACGGCGGCGGTGCAGTCGGTGGCGCCGTCGCCGACCGCACCGTGGTCGGTCACGGGGAACCAGGCGTCGGGGAAGCGGGGGCCGCCGCGGTCGGCGGCTGCCGCGCCGCCGGAGCGGGCCAGCGGGAGCGCGGCGGCGGCCAGGGCTCCGAAGCGGAGGAGTTGTCTGCGTACCGGATCACTCATGGATGTGTCCCTCGGTGAGATGGGTGGTGGTCCGCGGTCGCTTCACTGCCCGCGAGAGGCGTCCGGCCCGGCTACCCGGTCGAGGCCACCGGCGCGAAAGCGTTCCGTCCCGGGGGATCCCTGGTGCCCTTCGAGGCTGCCCGCGCGCCGGTTACCGGCCGGCCGGCCGCCGGGGCCGGTGGCCCGGGCGGACGCCGGGGGGTCACGCGGAGGCCGGCCCCGTGTCCCCGACGTACAGCGGCATCCAGACCCGCATCGCGCCCTCACCGCGGTTGTCCCACAGGTGGTAGGGCACCGCGGTGGCGGTGACGGGCCGTGCGGTGTCCACCGCGGCCGGGCCGCCGAGCGTGCGGTAGGGGAGCCCCGCCTCATGGGCTCCTGACACGGCGACGGCGGGGGCCCGCAGGGTGACGGCGGGGCCGAGACCGTCCAGGTCGCCGTGCGCGACCTCCTCGAAGACCGTGTCGGGGAAGATCGCCAGGTCGTCCACCTCGACGCCGTCCTGCTGGTCCGCCTGCTCGAAGCAGTAGACCAGCGGGCCGCGTTCGACGGCGGCACAGCCGCGCACCGCGTCGACGCGCGGGTGCGGAAGCGTCAGCCGGGGAGCCATGTCGAGATTCAGCACCACGGTGTCCCCGGCCCGCCACTCACGCTCCACCACCGCGTACCCGTCCTGGTCGGCGGTGACCGCGACGTCCTTGTGGTCCGGGGTGTCCAGCCGGGTCCGGGCGGACCACGGCGGGACGCGCAGCGCCAGCGCCCACGGTCCTTCGGGTGCCTCGGCGACGGTGATCGCGACACGGCCCTGCCAGGGGTAGTCCGTCTCGGCCCGCAGCCCGATCCGGCCGCCGGCGAAGGGGGCGGTCAGGGAGAGCGGCGCGTACTGGTGCAGATGCAGGGTCGGCACACCGGCGTGCTCGGAGACAGTCGCGGCGTAGTGTTCAAGGGAGGCGACCAGCCGGGTGACCGCCGGCGGACAGCAGGCGGAGAAGAACCACTCGTCGCGGCAGCGTGGATCGCCGACCGCCTCGGCGTGGTCCGCCCGGCGCTGGAGCGGGTTGCCCTTGTAATAGGTCCGGCCGTCGGCCGAGCGCGCGGCGGCGAAGGCGTTGAAGAGGGTGCGCTCGATCAGGTCGGCGTACCGTGCCCGGCCGGTGGCCAGCAGCAGCCGCCAGCTCCACTGGATGCTCGCGGCCGACGCGCACGTCTCGTTGTACGAGAGGTCCGGCGGGAGTTCGTACCGTTCGCCGAACACCTCGCCGACCTGGCGCGAGCCGAGACCGCCGGTCAGGGACGTCCGGGCGGCGACCATGTCCAGCCAGCGGCGCTCCGAGGCATCGAGCAGGGAGGCGTCGCCCGTCTCCGAGGCGAGGTCGACGACCCCCGCCTCCAGATAGAGGCCCCGCACCGCGTGACCGGTGACCGCCGGGGCCTCGCGCACCGGCAGATGGTCCTGACGGTGCCTTCTGCCGTGCTTGTGCGCGCCGACCAGCCCGCGCCCGCGCCGCTCCACGAAGACGGAGGCCAGCGCGAGATGGCGTTCCTCACCCGTCGTCCGGTACAGCTCGACGAGCGCGGTCTCGATCTCGGGATGGCCGTCCAGTCCAGGCCCCTCGTCCTCCAGGAACACATCGGCGAGGTGGTCCGCGAACCGGCGCGCGACGTCGAGCAGCGCGGTGTCGCCGGTGGTGCGGTGGGCGGCCACCGCGGCCTGTATCAGATGGCCGGCGCAGTACATCTCGTGGCTGTCGACCAGCCGGGTGTAGCGCTGACCCGGCTGCTTCACGTCGTAGGCGGAGTCGAGATAGCCGTCGTCCCGCTGGGCGCGGGCCAGCAGCCGGGTCGTGTCCGCGAGGAACCCGGCCAGATCGGGGTCGTCGGCGGACCCGAGTTCCCAGGCCGCCGTTTCGAGGACCTTGTACACGTCCGAGTCCATGTAGACGGGACCGCGGTGCTCACCGGCAGCCTCCCCCGCGGCGATCCGGAGATTGTCCAGATTGCCGGCGCGCTCCAGCCACTCCCGGGCGAGTGGCAGGCTGACGGCGCGGTTGACGTCGCGCCACCGGCGCCACGGTCCGCCGGTCAGCTCCGGTTGCTCCAGTCGGAGCGGACGGTGTGCGGTGCGCGCGTTGCTGGTGGGTACCGCAGGTCCCGACATGGTCTCCCCTAGATGGTGGGACGGGCTAGGAAGGCGATGGTCTGGTCACGCACCCGCAGGATGTGCGCCTCCAACAGGTCCCGGGCCGCCGACCGGTCGCCACGTTCCAGCGCGTCGACCACGGCGCGGTGTTCCGAGACGGCGGTGTTCAGCCTGGACGCGGTGATGGGGGCCTCCATGCCGGTGCGGGTCACATGGATGCTGAGATGCAGGTCGTCGTGGAGCTCCAACAACCGGGGGAGTCCCCCCAGTTCCACCATGGCGCGGTGGAACCGGCCGTCGTTCTCCCGGAAGTCGATGTAGCGCGTGTGGTCCTCCACCGACTCCCGGGCCAGTACGTCGGCCTCGTCAACGAGTTCGCGCAGCCGGGCCGGCGGCTGCCGGTCGGTGCGCTCCCCGAAGAGGCGCAGGGCGTGCGATTCGAGCATCAGCCGCAGCTCGAATAGTTCGTAGATGCTGGACAGCGAGGGAATGGCGACGGTGAAACCGGCGACGGGGTCGTAGGCGAGCAGGCCGCGCTCGTAGAGACGGCCGACCGCGCTGCGCACCGGGGTACGGCTCATCCCCAGCCGCCGGGCGAACTCCCGCACAGGGACCGGCTGGCCGGGAGCGGGGTGCTCCTTCGTCAGCCAGTCCACCAGTGCCTTGCGCGCCCGGTTCTCCAGGCTCTCCTCTGCCGTGACGGCGATCGACGACGTGGCCGGTTCGCGCGGGGTCGAATCCGCCTTCGGTGGGGTCATGCCGTCCTCCTGGCACTCCGTGACTGTGGTCCGGGCCACCGTACCGTTCGCCCTGCACGCCCGTGACGAATGGTATGCCACTGGTAGGCCAACTGTCCGCCCGTTGGGCGAGATCGTTCCCGCGAGTACCTTGAGGGCCGCCGTCGGCGCACCCCGGGGCGGTCTCCCGCGGCGGCCGGGCACAGGGGAGTGCTGCTCTCCGGGATGCGATCGGACCAGACGGTCGAGGGTGACCCCGCGCCGCCGCGACCAGCGGTTCCGAGGGCGGGCTTCCGTCCGGACAGGTGCCGGACCATGGTGAAGGGGCCCGGTCGGTCCGGCTGGTCCGCCTTGTCCGCCTCGGTCCCCAGTCGTCGTGTGGGCCGTCGTTCCGGCGCTGTACAAGGGGTGTTCACCCTGCCGGTCATGTGCTTCCATCGCTGGCATGCCATAGGTATGCCGGGATGAGGAGCCGTTCCCATGCGAACGAAATTACGTCAGCTCGTTGCCCTCGTACGACCGGTGCTGCGCGCCGGTTCCGTCCTCGCCGTCCTGCTCGCCCCGACGGCCGTGCCCCTGCCCGCGGTGGCCGGGGTCCTGCCCGACCCCCCCGGACCGCCGGCCGCGGTCGCCCCCAGCGGCACCGCACGCGCCGTCTGCGCCGACACACCCCTGCGCCTCACCTTCGACTCGGACGTCCGGGTCGGTTCCGGGGGCCGCCTGACCGTGCACCGCCCCGACGGCAGCGCCGTCGACACCATCGACCTCGCCGACCCGGCGTCGTATCAGCGCCTCATCGGCGGGGCACGCTCCGACTACGGCGAACCGCATCGCTGGACCTACGAGCCGGTCGTCGTCGAGGGCCGCACCGCCACCGTCCTGCTGCACCGCTCCCTGGACCCGGGGAAGCAGTACTACGTCACCGTGGACCCGGGCTTCTTCGAAGGGCACGCGGGCATCACCTCGCCCCGTACGTGGCGGTTCCGCACCGCCGCCGCGCCCCGCCCCGGAACCGCGGAACTGCGCGTGGACGCACACGGCGGCGGCGACTTCTGCACCGTGCAGGGCGCCGTCGACTTCGTCCCGGAGGGGAACGAGCAGGAGATCACGATCGATGTGGCCCCCGGCACCTACCGGGAGATCGTCTACATCGGCCAGAGCCGGCCGCACCTGCGGGTGAACGGCTCCGGAGCAGGCCGCACCGTCGTCGCCTACCCCAACAACAGCGTGCTCAACGGCGACTCCGCCATGGCCGACGTGCCCCCGGAGCAGAGCTACTGCCCGCGACGGGTACTGCCGCAACCGGACCGGTTCAACTGCTGGCGTGCCGCGTTCGGCGTGGACGCCGACGACTTCCGGCTGCGGAGCATCACCGTACACAACCTCACCCCCGACGGCGGCTCGCAGTCCGAGGCGTTCCGGGGCAACGGCGACCGCATCGTCCTGGACCGGGTGCGCATCCTCAGCCACCAGGACAGCCTGCGCCTCCAGGGACGCGCGTACGTGGCCGACTCGTACATCGAGGGAGACGTCGACTTCTTCTGGGGGACCGGCGGCGTGTTCGTCCGTAACTCCGAGCTCAAGGCGCTCGACCTCGGATACATCAGCCAGATCCGCAACGCTCCCGACGGGCCGGGCGTGGTCTTCTCCGGCACCCGGCTCACCCGCGCGCCGGGCGTGGCCGACGGCAGCGTCCTGCTCAGTCGCATCGACAGCCGCTTCCCCGCCAGCCAGGCCGTCTTCATCGACACCGCCATGGACGCCCATGTGGCGCCCGTCGGCTGGGGCCTGACCGGATTCGACTGCACGACCGGTCAGCAACTGCGCTTCTGGGAGTACGGCAGCACGGACCTGCGCGGGGCTCCGACGGACACCTCGCAGCGACTGTCCTGCTCACGGCAACTGACCGAGGCCGAGGCGCTCACCTGGCGCGACCCGGCGACCCTGCTGGACGGCTGGGACCCGTCCGCCACGACCGGCCGCGGCCGGGGAAACTGAGGTGCCCGCCATGCCGAACGTCAGCCGCAGATCCCTCCTGGGAACGGTGGGCGCCGCCGCGACCACTGCCGCCCTCGGAACCGGTACCGCCCGGGCGCAGAGCGCCGCGCCCGCGGCCCGCCCCGCACGCCCCCGCCCGGTGGCGCCCGTCAATCAAGAGGTGGCCGCCGCCCACAGCATCGACTACAAGGCCCTGCCCCAGCAGGTCGTCGGGGTCGACGTCGAGCAGTTGATGACCGTGCACACCGAGGCGGACGTGGAACGGCTCCGCGCACAACTCGTCGCCGAGGTCTGGAAGTCCGCCGACGGCCGGCTGCCCGACACGCTGCCTGAGGTCGAACAGGGCGTCGTCGTACCCGATCTGCCCGCCTTCACCGGGCTCCGGCGCGTCGACCGGCTCACCGTCACCCTGCCGTACGACCTGAAATCCGTCGTCTACCTGCTGCTGCCGCGCCGCCCCGCCGCCCACGGGCGCTTCGCCATTTACCACAACGGACACGGCGAGACGCCCGAGACCATGCAGCGCACCGCACAAGCCCTGGTGGACGCCGGATACGGCGTACTGCTGTGTGCCATGCCGCTCTACCACTGGAACCCCAAGCAACTGCGCAGCCCCACGGACCCGGACACCTTCGTGACCCCGGAGAACCACAACGACTTCGGCACGTGGGAGACCGCGGAGTTCTCCACCCTCCGGTTCTTCCTGGAACCCCTCACGGTCGCCGTCAACCACGTCACCCGGACCTACCGGCCCCCCTCCCTCCAGATGATCGGCCTGTCCGGCGGCGGCTGGACCACCACGGTCTACCCGGCGCTCGACCCGCGCATCACCCGCAGCTACCCGACGGCCGGATCGCTGCCGTTCTTCCTGCGCTCCGCACCGCCCAAGCCGAGCCCGACCACGGGCGACTGGGAGCAGCGGCTCGACCGGCACCCGGTCTTCTACGGGATCAGCGACTTCCCCGACATCTACGCGCTGGCGTCCGTCGGGCGGCACCGCCGGCAGACGCAGATCCTCAACCGGTTCGACGCCTGCTGCTTCAACGGCGTCGGCCACCGCAGCTACGAACCGGTGGTGCGGCAACGGATCGAGGTGATCGGCAACGGCCACTGGGAGCTCCTGGAGGACGCCACACACGGCGAGCACACCATCAGCCCGCACGCGCTCGACGTCATCCTCTGGGACCTCGACGTGAACTGCTCCGACGAGCCCTGAGCCGCGCCCGCCCCCACGGCGCACCGGAGCCGCACGCCCGGCGCGCGACCACCTTCCACTCACCGAGGAGAGCAACGTCATGACCCCACTGAACGGAACCGCCGCCACGGGCAAGGAGAAGGGCGAAGCGATGGCCCGCCGTGCCTTCGTCGTCGGAGCCGGCGCGCTCCTGGGCACCGCGGCGCTTCGAGTGCCGACGGCGCAGGCGTCGGAGAAGCTCGCCGCGGCGGCCGAGGCAGCAGGCGATGTCCTCGCCTTCCCCGGGGCCGAGGGCGGCGGCCGGTACGCCACCGGCGGCCGCGGCGGCTCGGTCTACGAGGTCACCACCCTCGCCGACTCCGGGCCCGGCTCGCTGCGCGACTCCGTGTCCGGCAGTGACCGCACCGTCGTCTTCCGTGTATCCGGCAACATCGAGCTCAAGGGCGGACTCGACATCACCGGGTCCAACCTCACCATCGCGGGCCAGACGGCCCCGGGCGACGGCATCTGCGTGGTCGGCAACGAGACCAAGGCCAACGGGGTCGAGAACATCATCATCCGGCACCTGCGCTTCCGCGGTACGGACATGCTCGGCACCGCGATCGACACCTTCGGGATGGAGGGCTGCCGCAACGTCATGATCGACCACTGCTCCTTCAGCTGGGCGGTGGATGAGTGCTGCTCCGTCTACGGCAACGAGAACCTCACACTCCAGTGGTGCATCATCGCGGAGGGGCTGTCGGTCTCCGTCCATCCGAAGGGCCGGCACGGCTACGGCGGGCTGTGGGGCGGCGACAACGTCACCTACCACCACAACCTGCTGATCCACCAGGGCGGCCGCAACCCGCGCTTCAGCTTCGTCGAGGACGTCCCCATGCGCACCGACCACCGCAACAACGTCATCTACAACCACGGCTACACCTCCTGCTACGGCGGCGAGTGGGCCGACGGGGTCAACATCGTCGGCAACTACTACAAGCCGGGCCCCAACACCCTGGCCGAGATCGCGCCGGTCATCGTCTCGCCCGACCGCGGCGGGAGCTGGCACGTCGAAGGCAATGTCGTGGAGGGGCAGGCGGAGGTCACCGGCGACAACGGCCGGGGCGTCAAGTTCCCGCTCGGCGGCGTCACGTTGCGCGAGGAGCCGTTCGAGGTCCTGGACCCGATCCCGTCGCAGACCGCCAAAGAGGCGTACAAGGCGGTGCTCGACGGCGTCGGCGCCCTGCTGCCGCGCCGCGACGCGACCGACGCCCGTCTCGTCGCCGACGTGCGCAACGGGACCGGCCGCATGATCAATTCGCAGAAGGAGGTCGGCGGCGTTCCCCCGCTCGCCTCCGCCGAGGCGCCGAAGGACTCCGACAAGGACGGCATCCCCGACGTCTGGGAGAAGCAGCACGGCCTGAAGGGCAAGGACGCCGCCGACGGCAGCGCCATCGACCCGGCCACCGGCTACAGCAACCTGGAGCTGTACCTGAACTCCCTCACCCGTACCGGGGCCGCCAACCCGGTGGTGAGACTGACCGCCCCGGCGATCGACGCGGTGCACACCTCGGACACCGGGGCCCACGACATCACCTTCCGTGCCGAGGCGGAGGCTCAGGACGGCGCGACGATCGCCTCCGTGGTCTTCTTCGCCGACGACAAGCGGGTCGGCGAGGCGACCTCGGCCCCCTTCGAGGCAGTCTGGAAGAACGCCCCCGAGGGCACCCACCACCTCACCGCGCGTGCCACCGACTCCACCGGCACGTCCACCACCTCCAGCATGGTGCCCGTCCACGTCGACCGGGTCGGACCGCTCGGGAACTGGACGGCCGTCGACATCGGCCCGGTGCCCATCCAGGGCGGATCGGCCCTGGCCGGCAGCTCGTTCACACTGCGCGGCTCGGGCAAGCTCCGCGGCCGTTCGGACTCCTGTCACTTCGTGTACCAGGAGGTCGATGCCCCCGGCGACGAGGTGGTGGAGCTGATCGCCCGCCTCGACTCGGTCAGCGACGTCTACCAGGAGGTGCTCGGCGGCATCATGATCCGGGAGAACCTCACGCCGGACTCGCCGTTCAACCTCATCGGTGTCCACCTCGGCGACGGCGGCCACAAGGGCGTCGTCAAGCGCATCCATTCCCACGGCACCGAGATGAGCGTCGGTACCTGGCCCTACGAGGAGGACGAGGTGATCGACGCGAAGCCGTACTGGCTGCGCATCACCCTGCGCGGCGACGAGTTCACCTCGGAGATCTCGCCCGACTCGCTCCAGTGGACCCGCATCGGCTACGAACGCATCCCCATGGGCGACAAGGTCTATGTGGGCATGTTCGTGGACGGCAACAAGGAGGCCAACGGTGTCGCCCACTACACGACCGCCAAGTTCAGCCAGGTGAAGATAAACCACTGACCGTACGCCCGGCCTCCCGGGCCGCGGAGGGACGTCCGGACGTCTGTGAAGACACCTGGTATGCCGCAGGTGGACCACTACTGATGGAACATCACGTGCACGGACTATTGCCTTTGTCGAAAGGGTTGACGACCGATGTCACACTCAAGAGACTCGTGGCATTCCACCGACATACCGCGAGGAATCGATGCCGACACATGAGCTCCACGGGATCATCGCGCCCACCGTTCTGCCCATGGACGAGAAGGGGTGCCTCGCGCGGAAGTCACTGGAACGCCACCTGACCGGACTGATCGAGGCCGGGATCCACGGACTGTGGATCAACGGAACCACGGGCGAGTTCCACGCCCTGGACCACGACGAGCGGGCGCTCGCCGTGGCCGTCGCCGCCGAGGTGGCGGGCGGCCGGGTACCGGTCATCGCCCATGTGGGCGACGCGGCCACCGCCGTGACGGTGCGTCACGCACGCGCCGCCATGGCCGCCGGAGCCGACGAGATCGCCGTCATCGCCCCGTACTTCGCCGGCTACGGCAAGGAGGAGCTCCGCGACCACTACCGCGCCGTCGCCGAGGCCGTGGGCATCCCCGTCCTCGCGTACCACATGCCCCAGCTCACCCCGTCCGCCCTGACCGTCGACTGCGTCGTCGAACTCACCCGCGAGGGCGTGCTCTGCGGCATCAAGGACAGCGCGGGCGACATGAGCTGGCTGCGGCTGCTGCTGCGCCGCGGCGCACGGCAGGGAGTGGAGGTGCGCTGCTTCGCCGGCGGGAGCAGCCTGACCGACGTCTCGCTCTACGCGGGGGTGGCAGGCGCCACCACCTCGCTCGCCAACGTCACCCCCCGTCTCCTGGTCGACCTCTACGAGTCCGCCCGTGCCGGGGACTGGCAACACGCCCGGAGCCTCCAGGAACAGCTGGAGGACCTGCTCGATCTGATGCGCGAGGCCCGCCGCGAACCGACGCTCGCCGCACTCGTCGCAACCTTCAAGTTCGTCCTGGCGGCCCTCGGCCGCATCGACGAAGCCCACGCCGCCGAGCCGCTGGCACGCCTGGACGACGAGGAGCGGGGCCGGCTGACCGCGACCGTCGTCCCCAAGGTCCGCGAGCTGGAAGAGGCGGCACGTACACGCAAAGGAGCGTGGACCTGATGACTGACCGCACGCCATCCCCCGACCGGCGCGGCATGCTCGACCGGCGTTCGCTCCTGCGGGCGGGCGGTGGCCTGTTGGTGGCCGCCTCGCTGTCCGGTTGCGGGTTCTTCGACACCGAGCCCGAGGGCGCGGGAGCGGCGACCGGCGCCAAGGGCAAGGAAGCACCCGCGCTGAAGAAGCTCGCGGACGCGGGGAAACTGCCCAAGGTCGCCGACCGGCTTCCGGCCGCCCCGCTGAAGGTGACCCCGCTGGAGAAGTCCGGCGCCTACGGCGGCACCTGGCACTCGGCCATGATCACGCAGGAAGACGTGATGTGGCTGCACTACAGCATGGGTTACGAGCCGCTCGTCGCCTGGGGCCCCACCTGGCAGGGCATGACGAAGACGGAACTCCTGCCGAACGCCTGCGAGAAGTACGAGGTCAAGCAGGGCGGCGCGGAGTTCGTCTTCACCCTGCGCAAGGGCCTGAAGTGGTCCGACGGCCGGCCGGTGACCACGGACGACTTCGCCTTTGCCTACCACGACTACAACGTCGACCCGGACCTCCACCCGGGCGGCGTCTACGACCTGTGGATGTCGAAGTCCGGGAAGAACGCGAAGTTCGAGGTGGTCGACGACCACACCGTCCGTTACGAGTACGAGGAGCCCAAGCCCGGCTTCCTGGAGGAGATGGCGGGCACCTCCGGCATCGTCATGCTGCTGCCGGCCCACTACATCAAGCAGTTCCACCCCAAGCACGGCAAGACCGCCGACGCGCTCGCAAAGAAGGCCGGCCTGAGCAGTTGGACCGACTACCTGCCGCTGCGCGCCGACTGCTGGGCCAACCACCAACTGCCCACCCTCAACGCCTGGTTGTCCAAGAACGAGCTGGGCAAGGGCAGCAGCCTGGTCGCCGAGCGCAACCCGTACTACTGGAAGGTCGACCCGGACGGAAGCCAGCTCCCGTACATCGACAAGGTCGTCGTGGAGAACATCCAGGACGTCGAGGTCGAGGTCCTCGAGGTCACCAACGGCGACCTCGACATGCAGCTCACCCACTTCGGGACGATCCGCAACAAGCCAGTGATCTCCCGCAACCGGAAGAAGGGCGCCTACCGCCTGATCGAGGTGAAGTCGGCCCTCGCCAACACGATGATCATCGGGTTCAACCAGACCCACTCCGACCCCAGGAAGCGCAAGCTCTTCGCCAACAAGGACTTCCGGATCGGCCTGTCGTACGCCATCGACCGGAAGAAGATCATCGACACCATATACGGCGGCCAGGGCATCCCCTGGCAGTGCGGACCCGCGGAGGGCGACGAACTCTACAACAAGCAACTCGGCAGCCAGTTCACCGAGTACAGCGTCGACCGTGCCGCCGAGTACCTCGACAAGGCCGGCTTCACCCGCCGCAACGGCGACGGCATCCGCCTCACGAAGGACGGCGACACGGTCGCCTTCACCGTGCTGGTCGTCTCCGACCAGCCGGACCAGGTGGACGCCTGCGACCTGATCCGCGGCGACTGGGCGAAGGTCGGCGTCAAGGCCAACATCCAGCGGCTCGCCGAGACCCTGTACTGGGAGCGCGTCGAGGCCGGCGAATCCGAGGCCGCGACCTGGCAGGGCGGCTCGTTCGACCTCCGCACCGGCGCCGGCGGCAACCACTACTACCTGCCGACCAATCCCCGTGGCTCCTCCCGCTTCGGCGGCAAGTGGGCCGAGTGGTACACCAGCGAGGGCAAGTCGGGCGAGGAGCCGCCGGCCCGCGTACGCGAGCAGCTCGAACTCAACGACAAGCTGCGGGGCACCTTCGACGCCGACGAGGCGCTGGGCCTGGCCAGGAAGATCCTGGCGATCACCCAGGAGGAGTTCTACTACATCGGGATCTCCACCCCGCCGTCGGAGTACGGCATCGTCCGCAACAACATGTTCAACGTGCCCGAGGAGTTCAGCGCGGCGGTGGCGCACCAGGCCCCCGGGCCGAGCAATCCCGCGACCTACTTCTTCTCCGGCAAGGCCTGACCCGGACGGGGGACACCCATGCTCTCGTTCCTCTCCCGCCGTGTCATGTGGATGGTCGTCACCCTGTGGGCGGTCTCCCTGGCCTCGTTCTTCATCATCAGCCTGCCGCCCGGCGACTACGTCTCGACTCTCCAGGCCGAGGCGGAGAGCCGCGGCGAGATGATGAGCGATTCGCAGCTGTCCGCCCTGCGCTCCCGCTACGGCCTGGACCAGTCCTTTCTCGCCCAGTACTGGAAGTGGATCTCCAACATCGTCTTCCACGGGGACTTCGGGCAGGCGTTCGCCTGGAACAGCCGCCCGGTTTCCGACCTCATCTGGGACCGCGTCGGACTCTCCTTCTTCCTCTCCGTCTCCACCCTGCTGTTCGTCTGGGCCATCGCTTTCCCGATTGGGATATTCTCCGCGGTGCGCCAGTACTCGCCCGGCGACTACCTGGCCACCTTCTTCGGCTTCTTCGGCATGGCGGTGCCCGAGTTCCTGCTCGCCCTCGTCTTCATGTGGGCCGGCATGCGGTTCTTCGGGACCAGCCCCGGCGGCCTGTTCTCCCCCGAGTACCAGGACGCCGCCTGGAACCTCGGCAAGGTGCTCGACATGGGCGCCCATCTGTGGCTCCCCATCGTCATCATCGGGCTGTCCGGTACCGCCGGCCTGATCCGCATCACTCGCGCCAACCTCCTGGACGAGCTGTACAAACCGTACGTCGTCGCGGCGCGCGCCCGCGGGATGCCCGAATGGAAGCTGCTGCTCAAGTATCCGGTCCGGATGTCCATGAGCCCGTTCTTCTCCACCGTCGGATGGCTGCTGCCGGGCCTCATCAGCGGCGAGACCATCATCTCCATCGTCATGAGCCTGCCCACCACCGGACCGCTCCTGCTGAGCGGGGTGGAGAACCAGGACATGTACCTCGTGGGCAGCTTCGTCCTGATCCTGTCCACCCTCACCGTCATCGGGACTCTGATCAGCGACCTCGCCCTCGCCTGGTGGGACCCCAGAATCCGGCACCGCTACGAGGGAGGGTGAGCCGCCGTGCTGACCAGGAACCACAAGCCGGCCGCACCGCCGGCCGAGGCGGACCCGGAGCTCGAATTCGATGCCGCGGCCGCCAGGAGCTCCCCCTGGCGGCTCGTGTGGCGCAAGTTCCGCAAGCACAAGCTGGCCGTGGCGGGCGCCGTGGTCGTGCTCCTCGCGTACGTCGTCGTCGTCTTCGCCGAGTTCCTCGCGCCCACCTCGACCAGCACCAGTGACTCCACCCTCACCTACGCCCCGCCCCAGATGGTCAAGGTCGACCTGAGCTGGTCCGACGGCCTGCAGATGTACGTCAACGGCTACCGCACCGAGCGGGACCCCGAGACCTTCGAGCAGATCCACACCCTCGACCCCGACCTGCGCGTCCCCTTGAGGTTCCTCCCGCGCGGCGACTCCTACGAGATGTGGGGGATCATCCCCTGGGACCGCCATCTCTTCGGCGCGGCCCATGCCAAGGACAAGGTCTTCCTGCTCGGCAGCGACCGGCAGGGACGTGACCTGCTGTCCCTGATCATCCAGGGCTCGCGGGTCTCGCTCTCCATCGGCCTCATCGGGGTCGCGGTGAGCTTCCTGCTCGGCCTGCTGTTCGGCGGCGTCTCCGGCTACTACGGCGGCGCCCCCGACACGCTCATCCAGCGCGTCATCGAGTTCCTGATGGCGATCCCCACCCTGCCCCTGTGGCTCTCCCTCTCCGCCGCCGTGCCGGCCGACTGGGGGCCCATGATGCGGTACTTCGCCATCACCACCATCCTTTCCGTCCTCGGCTGGACCGGACTCGCCCGCGTCGTGCGCGGACGGTTCCTCTCGCTGCGCGAGGAGGACTTCGTGACGGCTGCGCGGCTGGACGGCTGCGGCCGCATCCGGATCATCTTCCGGCACATGGTCCCGTCGATGTCCAGCCATGTCATCGCCTCGCTCACCATGGCCGTCCCGGCGATGATCCTCGGCGAGACCGCCATGAGCTTCCTCGGCCTGGGCCTCCAGTCGCCCGCCGTGAGCTGGGGCGTCCTGCTCCAGGAGGCCCAGAACGTGCGGACGCTGGAGACGGCGCCGTGGCTGCTGATACCCGGCGTCGCGGTCTTCGTGACCGTGCTCGCCATGAACTTCGTCGGTGACGGGCTGCGGGACTCCGCAGACCCGTACAAACAGTAAGGGGGTGCGATGCCGACGACAGAGGCATCGTGGGAGCGTCAGCAGACGCCACCGCGGCAGAACATTCTCGAAATCGAGGGTCTGCACACGCAGTTCGAACTCGATGACGGCGTCGTGAAGGCCGTCAGCGGCGTCGACCTCGCCATCGCCCGGGGTGAAGTCCTCGCCGTGGTGGGGGAGTCGGGCTGCGGCAAGAGCGTCATGGCGCGCTCCGTGCTGCGTCTCGTGGACCGGCCCGGCAGGATCACCGGCGGACAGATCCGGGTGCGCACCGACGACGGCGCGGCCGACATGGTGAGCGCCGCCCCCGAGACCGTCCGGGAGGTGCGGGGCAAGCGGGTCGCCATGGTGTTCCAGGAACCGATGTCCTCGATGAGCCCCATGCACACGATCGGCAACCAGATCGGCGAGGCGATCCGGCTCCACGAGCGTGTCACCAAGGCCGAGGCCCGTGCCCGCGCCGTCGAACTCCTCGGCCGCGTCGGCATCCCCGCACCCGAACGGCGCGTCGACGAGTACCCGTTCCAGATGAGCGGCGGCATGCTGCAGCGCGTGATGATCGCCATGGCGCTCTCCTGCGGCCCGCAGCTGCTCATAGCCGACGAGCCGACGACCGCGCTCGACGTCACCACCCAGGCCCAGATCCTCGACCTGCTGCGCGGCCTCCAGGAGGAGACAGGAATGGCGGTCATGCTGATCACCCACGACCTCGGGGTCGCCGCCCAGATGGCCGACCGCGTCGCCGTGATGTATCTGGGCACCGTCGTCGAGGAGGGGCGCGTCGAGGACGTGTTCCGAGCGCCGCGCCATCCGTACACCACAGCGTTGCTGCGCTCGGTGCCCAAGCTCGGGTCCGGATCGCGTGAACGGCTCCGGCCGGTCCGGGGCATGGTGCCCCATTCCTACCGGCGGCCGTCCGGATGCCCCTTCCACCCGCGCTGCGACGAGTTCATGGCCGGCCGTTGCGACGTGACGGTCCCGGAGCCGCTGCGGGACCAGAGCCGTCCGGGCGCGGTGAGCTGCCTGCTGTACGAGGAGCACGAGGAGACCACCCCATGACGGCACCGCCCTCCGAAGTCACGGCCACGGCCGCAGCCACGGCCACCGGAACCGCCCCGCTGCTGCGGACACACGGCCTCACCAAACACTTCCCCATCCGGCGAGGACTGCTGGGCCGCGCCGTCGGCCGGGTACGCGCGGTCGACGGAGTGGACCTGACCGTCCCGGCAGGCCGCACGGTAGCCCTGGTGGGAGAGTCGGGCTGCGGCAAGAGCACCCTGGGCCGCTGTCTGATGCGGGTCTTCGAACCCACCTCGGGCGAGATCTCCTACCGTCGCACCGACGGCACGGTGATCGACCTGGCCAAGCTCGACGAGCGTGCCCTCAAGCCGTACCGCAGCGAGATCCGGCTGGTCTTCCAGGACCCGTTCGCCTCGCTCAACCCCCGCATGACGCTGCTCCAGATCATCGGCGAACCCCTGCGCGTCAACCTCGGTCTCGGCACCGCCGAGACCGAGGAACGGGTCGCGGAGCTCCTGCGCCGCGTCGGGCTGCGCCCCGAGTACCTGCGGCGCTACCCCAACGCCTTCAGCGGCGGCCAGCGCCAGCGCGTCGGCATCGCCCGTGCCCTCGCGCTCGCCCCGCGCATGGTCGTGGCGGACGAGGCTGTCAGCGCGCTCGACGTGTCGGTGCGGGCGCAGATCCTCAACCTGCTGAAGGACCTCCAGGACGAGTCCGACCTGACGTACCTGTTCATCTCCCACGACCTGGGCGTCGTGGAGTACATGGCCGACGAGATCGCGGTGATGTACGTGGGCAAGGTCGTGGAGACGGGGGCGACCGACGAGCTGTACGGGCAGCCGCTGCACCCCTATACCGAGGCCCTGCTGTCCGCGGTGCCCGAACCCGACCCGGGGGCGCGCCGCCGGGAGCGCGTGGTGCTGCGCGGTGAGGTGGCCGACGCCTCGAACGTGCCGCGGGGCTGCCCGTTCCACCCGCGCTGCTTCTACGCGCGCGACCGCTGCCGCACGGAGGTGCCGGCGCTGCGGGAGATCGCACCCGGCAGGACGTCGGCCTGCCACTTCGCCGGAGAACTGGAACTGAAGGGATGCCGAGCATGACGGGAACGGAACAGGGGAGGGGGCCGGCGCACGACCCGAGATTCGATGGTGTGCTGCGGCCCCGGCCGGGCGATCCCGGTGTGCGGGAGGCGCTGCTGCCCGCCCCGCACCCGGGCGACAGCCACTCCGCGAGCCTCCTCGAACTCGACGACGGCGACCTGCTGTGCGCCTGGTTCAACGGCCCCGACGAGGGCGACCGCGACACCAATGTGGTGCTGTCCCGGCTGCCGCTCGGCGGCGACCGCTGGACCGGGGCCATGGCCATGTCCGCCGACCCGGACCGCTCCGAGCAGAACCCGGTGCTCGACCAGCGGCCGGACAGCACCGTGTGGCTGTTCCACCCGTCCAACGAGCCGCACGACCAGAAGACCGCGCACCTGGTCGCCCGCACCTCGCACGACGGCGGCCGCACCTGGGACCCCGCGCACATCGCCCATGAGGGACCGGGCGTCTTCGTACGCAACCCGCCGCTCGACCCCGGTGACGGAAGCCTGCTGCTGCCCGCCTACCGCTGCCGCGCCGAGGGGGAGCACAGCACCGTCCTGATCAGCGAGGACGAGGGCGCCTCCTGGAAGGAGTACGACGTCGAGGGGAGCGACCACCTGGTCCAGATGAGCGTCGTCCGGCGCGTCGACGGTTCGCTGCTCGGCCTGCTGCGCAGCCGCGCCGCCGACCGCATCCACGCCACGGTCTCCACCGACTCCGGACGCAGCTGGAGCAGGGCGGTACCGACCGAGCTGCCCAACAACAACTCCGGCGTCCAGGTCACCCGGCTCGACAGTGGTGCCCTGGCGCTGGTCTACAACCACGCGAGCCTGGAACGCGGCGAGTTCCGCTGGGTCGGCGAGGGCGAGGGCCGCCGCAGGAAGGCACTGCGCACCCCGCTCACGGTGGCCCTCTCCGACGACGACGGCCGCACCTGGCCGGTGCGCCGCGACCTCCAGTGCGCCGACGACGAGTACTGGGAGGCCGGCGAATTCGGCTACTCCTACCCCTGCGTCATGCAGAGCCGCCGCGACGGCCTGCTGCACATCGCCTACTCCTACCTCCGCAGGACGATCAAGCACGTCACCGTCTCCGAGGACTGGGTCAGGGAAGGACGCTCATGACCACCGGCACCACGGTGGAGCGCTGGGGCACCTTCGAGCTGACGCTCGGCGGCCCGGCCGACGGGAACCCCTACCGCGACGTCGAGTTCGGCGCAGAGTTCCGCCACGGCCACCGGGTGGTGCCCGTCGACGGCTTCTACGACGGAGACGGCGTCTACCGCGTCCGGTTCATGCCGGACCGGGAGGGCGCCTGGACGTACACCACGCGCTCCCGCGCCCCGGCCCTCGACGGCACCGCGGGCGGCTTCACCTGCACCCCGGCCGGCCCGGGCAACCACGGCCCGGTCCGGGTCGCGGGCCCGAGGACCTTCCGGTACGCCGACGGCACCCGGTACCTGCCGTTCGGCACCACCTGCTACCACTGGACCCACGACGAGGACCTCAAGGCGGAGGAGGAGACACTGCGCACCCTCGCCGCGTCCCCCTTCAACAAGGTCCGCATGTGCCTGCTGCCGACGCTCGACATGGCACCGCCCCGGCTGGTCTTCCCCGGCCTCGGCCCGGGCCGGCCCCGGCCCGGCGAGCTGGACAGGTCCCGTTTCGACCCGGCGTTCTTCGCCCACTTCGAAGCACGGGTGCGCGACCTGCTGGAGCTGGGCGTCGAGGCCGACGTCATCATCCTGCACCCGTACGACAAGGGGCACTGGGGTGTGGACGACATGAGCTCCGAGGAGGACCTGTTCCTCGTCCGGTACGTCGTCGCCCGCCTCGCCGCATACCGCAACGTCTGGTGGTCGGTCGCCAACGAGTACGACTTCAACAAGGCCAAGACCGTCGAGGACTGGACCCGCATCGGCCAGTACGTCCAGCGCCGCGACCCGTACCAGCACCTGCGGTCCATCCACAACGGCACCCGGATGTACGAGTACGAGCGGATCTACGACTTCCGCCACGCCTGGACCACCCACCAGTCCATCCAGCACTGGGACGCGCGGATGACCCCCGAGTGGCTGGACCGGGTGCGAAAGCCGGTGGTGATCGACGAGATCGGCTACGAGGGGGTGCTCGGCCGCCGCTGGGGCAACCTCTCGGGCCGGGTGCTCCTGCGCCAGTTCTGGCACGGTATGGCCGCGGGCGCCTATGTCGGACACGGCGAGTGCTTTCCCGAGCAGGATCCGGACGACTGGGCCTGGATCTCCCGAGGTGGCCGGCTGCACGGCGAGATCCCGGCGCGCATCGCGTTCCAGCGCCGGCTGTGGGAGGAGTCGCCCGATGCGCGGTTTTGGTACTTCGGCGACCGGCTGCACCGCCATTACGACGTGGAACTGCCCGACGACGGTGTCCCCCGGGTCCTCGACCTGATCGACACCTGGAACATGACGGTGAGTCCGCTGCCCGGCGGGCCGCACCACGGCACGGTCCGCGTTCCAATGGACCACCGGCCGGACCTGGCCCTGCGTATCCGGAAGGTGACATGACAACGCACTCTGCGGCTCCGCGCACGGACCACGGGCCCGTGCGCGTACACGGAACCCGCTTCCGGCACGAGGACGGCACCCCCTTCCATCCGTTGGCCACCAGCGTCCCGCAGGCCGACGAGAAGACCCTGCGGGCCCTGAAGGACGCCCCGTTCACCAAGGTGCGGCTGCTCGACCACGCCCTTCCGCTGGACGTCCTCGATCACCAGGTCGCGGCGCTCGGCGCACTCGGCCTGCAGGCGGAGGTGATGCTGGACGGCCGGGACATCCCCCGGACCGTCGCCCGGCTGGCGGGGCGGCCCAACGTCTGGTGGTGCGCGCCCCCCGTCCACGAGGCGCAGACCGATGTGCAGGAGCACGACCACGGACACCACCCGCTCACCGTGCACGGCCCGCCCGGGACCGACTTCGGCGCCCCGTGGATCACGCACGCCTCGGTCGCGCACCCGCAGACGCGGGCCGTTTCGGGCCTGGTGCGGGATCTCCGCAAGCCGGTCCTCGTCGACGACTGCGGCGCCGAGGGCGACGACCCGGAGGATCCGGAGCGTGCCCTGACCGGAACGGAGCTGCTCTGCCGCCTCTGGGAGGCGGTGTGCCGTGGCGGCTACGGCGGGCACGCCGAGGCGTGGGGCGAGGACGCCTGGAGCGACGGCGGCGGCCGGCTGAGCGGCACCGCCGTGGAGCGCGTCGCCTTCCTCGGGGATGTGCTCGGCGCGGCCCCGGCCGGCCTCGGCCACACTCCCGAGACGTACGACGCCTCGACCTTGGAGGCGCCCGGCGAGTACGTCCTGCAGTACCTCGGGCCGCACCGCTACCCCAGGCGTTCCTTCGCGCTGCCCGGCGGCACCTGGAGCGTGGAGGTCCTGGACACCTGGAACATGTCGGTGCGGGCGCTCGACGACGCCGGCGGCGACCGGGTGACGGTCGAACTGCCCGCGGAGCCGTACCTCGCGATACGGCTCCGCAGGCGGTGACTCACCAGTCGAAGCCTGCCGCCACCTGGGACTTGATGTAGGCGGGGATGTCGGTCTTCTCGGTGATCTCCAGCGCCGAGGAGACCTTCAGCCCGTCCCGCAGGACGTGCTGCCGGAACACCATGTACAGCGGCAGGTCCCAGAACTCCGTGTTCTCGTAGTCCCGCACGACGGCGTTGTCACCCCAGAAGACCGCCGAGGTGTCGATCCTGTCCAGTTCGGGGATCGCGGTGCCGAAGGCGGCCTCGACGGCGCCCGAGCGCAACGCGGGCTTCAGGGCGTGCCGGGACAGCTCGGTCTGGCCCTCCTGGGACACCAGCCACTTGAGGACCTGGAGGGCCTGGGCCTTCTTGGAGGACTGCGGCGGCAGGAACGCGGCGATGGTGTTGGGCTGGTAGACGGCGTTGTCGCCGCTGCCGAGCACCGGCACGGACGTGATGCCCAGGTCGATCTTCTTGGCCAGCTCGCGCCACTCGTCCGCGTCGTCCTCCTCCAGGTACAGCGAGCTTCCCGCGTACGCGGGAAGTTTGCGGAGGTTGTCCACCGCCATCGCCACGCTGCCGGTGGTCAGGTAGTCGTCCACCGTCGTGAAGATGTTGTGCGGGTGGAGCAGGAAGCGCTCCAGGTTGCTGCCGAGCCGCTGCCAGCCCTCCGAGGTGATGTTCACCTTCACGTCCTCGGGCGCGGGCGTGCCGCCCCGCCCGGGCACGAACGGATACAGACCGAGCTGGTTGAACTCCAGGTACATGTCCGGATGCTGGAGGTATCCCTTGTACGCGACCAGGTCCTGCTCGAAGGTCAGCTTCTTGGCGAGGCGGAAGGCCTCGTCGTAGGTGACGCCGTCGGCCGGGGTCCTCAGACCCTTCTTGTCGAAGACCTTCTTGTTGTGGAACATGATGTATTCGTCCAGGAACACCGGCACGCCGTACAGGCCGCCGTCCGAGCGGGCCTTGATCTGGGCGACGGCGCCAGGGTTGAGGGAGCCGAGGTCGATGCCGGTGGCCCGCAGGTCGTCGGTGAGGTCGCGGGTCCAGCCACGTGGTTCCAGATCACGGTCGATGCGCCGGCGTGGGTCCTCCAGGATGATGTCGGGAACGACGCCCGCCTTGTCCAGGTCCTCGTACCGGACCGGCTGGTCCCAGGCCACGGCCTTGATCTTGAGGCCGGGGAAGGCCGCGCGCATCGCGTCGCCCACGACCGTGTCGAAGAAGCCGGGGTACTCGAACGGCTTGTAGTTGGCCATGAAGACGAACAGCTCGTCGTCGCAGACTTCGAACGGCTCGTCGTACTTGTTCGGGATGGCGGTGCAGGAGGCGCCGGACGCGGAGGTGGTGACCCGCCCGGTGGCGGTACGGGCCTGGGCCGGAGTGGACGCGCCGATGCCGACTCCGGTGAGCGTCGCGGCGCCGACCGCGGCGGCGGCTCCGCCGACGAACTTCCGGCGGCTCGGCGGCTGCTGTTCACTCTGCTGCGGGTGCGGGGTCATACGTGTGCCTCTCCTTCTAGGGGGAATCGCCGACGGGCCAGACGATAAGGCCGGCAAGGAACGCCACTGGTATGCCAGTCGAATGCCACAATGGTTCACCTGACGGTTCGAACGGTCAACAGTGCCTACAGAAAAGGGAGTTGTGAATGTTGAGGATCAGCAGCGGAGCCAGATACGTCGAGTTCGCCGAAGGCGACGGACGGAGCCCGTCGCGACTGGTGCTCGGCCACGACGACGGTGGGGAGCCGGCCCGGCTCGCGGTCCCGCTGGATGACCTCCTCGTCCTTTCCGTCGGCCGCCCCTGGGCCCCCACCCGGCCCGGCGTCGGAGCCTGCGAGGTCCGGTCCGCCGGGGACCGGCTGGAGATCCACTGCACCCTCGCGGACCCGTCCGAGCTGGAGGTCCGGCTCTCCCTGGTCTTCGAGGACGACCTGCTGCACCTCCGCACCACCTGGCGCTGGAACGGCGGCACTCCATGCCGGGACGTCGTCCTGGGCATCGCCCTGCCGCTGCCCGCCCGGCGGCCGGAAGCGGTCACGCTGCCCCTGGTCCTCTACCGCGGCAACCCCTCGGCCGACCCCGGCCGCGTCGTCCCGCGCCTGGCGGCGGACACCGGCGGACTCGTCGTCGAGGACCACCGGCTGCCCGTCCCCTGCGCACACGCCGAGTGGGGGAGTGGCGGCGAAGACCGGTATGCCACTCTGTTCGCGGCCCGGCCGGGACCGGGCTCCCTCGGTGCGATCCACCGGCCCCGGGGGGTCACCCTGCTCGGCGTGAGCGGCGCCCTGCTCCTCAACGGCGAGCCCGACGTCGCCTACGTCCACAAGGCCCGCACCGCCCCGTGCGCGGCGGGCTACCGCGACCTGGCCCCGGGCGAGGAGCACCACGCCCACCACGCCCTCGACTGGGGCCGCACCAGCCGGCCAGGACACGGCTTCCGCACCCTCGTCCACCGCGGTCTGGCCCTGTACCGGCCGCGCGGCGCGAACCCGCTCTCCCAGGACGCACTGGTCCGCCTCAAGACCGAGGCCCTCGACCGGCGCTGGTACGACGACGGCGACGCCGCCGGCTACCTCAAGTTCACCGGCCCCGGCCACCGGGCCGGGTTCATGTACGGATGGACGGGCCAGAGCCTCCGGCTCGCCTGGTGCGACGCCCGCCTGGGTATCGAGAACGACGAACCCCGGCGCGTCGAACGCTGCCGCAAGGCCGTGGAGTTCCATCTCGCTGGCAGCGCAGTCCCTGGCGCGCCTGGACTGCACCTCAGCTTCTACGCCACCCGGGAACGCCTCTGGGCCGGGTTCGACGGGGAGGAGGGCCCGTACGTCTCGGCCCGGGCCTTCGGCGACAACCTCTGCGATCTCGCCGACATCGTACGGCTGTTCCGCCGGCACACCCTCGACGTCCCCGGCGCGTGGGTGCGGACGCTCACCGAGGGCGTCGCGGCGGCCTGCGGTGACGGGCCGCCGCCCTTCGGCTGGCTCACCGACGGCACGCCCCTGACCTCCTTCGCCGGGACGGCCGGGCTGCCCTGTGTCCTCGCGATGCTCAAGACGTACCGCGTCACCGGCGAGCCGCACCTGCTCCGGGACGCCGGGGCGCTCGTGGAGGAGTACCACCGGCGCTTCGCCGACGACTACACCACCCCCTTCGCCCGCGCCACGCTCGACGCCGCCTGCGAGGACAAGGAAGGCGGCATGGCCTACTTCCTGTGCGCCTACGAGCTGCTGCGGCTCACCGGCGAACAGCGGTGGGCCGACCGCGCCCAGGAGGCCGCCGACTGGCTCCTCACCTGGGTCTACCAGTGGGACACGCCCTTCGGACACGGCTTCTCCACCACCGGCTGGCCCGGTGTCAGCGTCCAGAACCACCACATCGACGTGTTCTTCCCGGCGTACGAACTCGCCCGGCTGGGCGACCTCGTGGACCGGCCGGTCTACCGCGAGCTCGGCGAGCTCATCCTGAACGCCTTCGGCCAGGGCATCTGCACCCGGCCGGGGGAGTGGGGCTTCGACGACCCGGGAGAGCAGGCCGAGGGCTTCTTCCCCACCAACTGGCAGGACCGCGGAAGCGGCAACACCTGGAACCCCTCCTGGGTGACGGCCCAGGTGTTGTCCCAGGTGCTGCGCATGCGGTCCGGCCGGTCCCCTCAGCCGGCGCCGCCGGGTGCCGGCTCGGGCCGGTGGATGCCCCGGGGGCGGTAGCCGAGCGCCTCGCCGACCCCGAGCAGGTCGGCGAGCAGCCAGGTCACCGCGAGCCACATCTCGGTGCCCTGCAGTCCGGGGAGGCGGTCCTTGCGCTCCCCGGGCTCCAGGGCGAAGGAGAACCCGGCGCCGTCCTGCCACCTGGTCAGCACCCGCTCCAACTGCCCCCGCGCCCAGTCCCGGCCCTCGCCGGCCCGGTGCCTGGTGCGCCGGGCGCAGAGCCACAGCGGATGGGCCACGTCCAGGACGTCGCACGCCGTGCCCCGGTCCGGACCGAACCATGCCGGATCGAGGCTGTGCGCCAGCACCGTGTCCACGACCCGCTCCGGATACGGAACCGGAAGCCCGAACTGCGCGAAGGACCCGCGCGAGACCCGGTAGAAGCCGTTGACCGGCTGTCGCCAGCCCTCCCTGGCATCCGGCTCGCCCCACAGGCCGTGCCGTGGGTCGGCCCGCGACAGCAGCCAGCCGAACAGCGCCTCGGCCTGCGGTGAGGCGCTGGGGGAGGCGTCCAGGGAGGCGAAGTGCAGCGCCGTCCCCACCCCGTCCACCCAGTTCCCGCTGCGCCACGCCTCGGTCCGCCACGGCAGCGCGTCCAGCCGCTCCACCAGCCGCTCGGCCGGCAGTCCGGTGACGGCCCGCACCGGGTGCGCGAAGCGTGAGCCGAGCAGGCCGAGCGCGTAGCCGACACAGAGGATGTGGTACATCGCCGCGTGGTCGTCCAGCGACGGGGCGGGACCACCGATCTCCGGCACCAGCCCCGTCAGAGGGTCCTGGAGCGCCCGCAACCGCTCCACCAGCGCGTCGCGGTCCTCACCGGGCGGCGGGCCGCCCAGCAGCAGGTCCGCGATCTCCACCGCGTCGCAGCCGGCGCGCACCGTCGGCGCGGCCCCCGGCCGGTCGGCCGGCACGCCCTCCTTACGGCAGCGGTCCAGCACCCCGGCCGCCTGCTCCCGGGCCCGCCGCGCGAACGCCTCGAGCCGTCCGTCGAGACCGCCCGCCGACGGCCGGGCGGAGGAAGGGCCCGGGCCCGGCGCGGTGTCCCGCCGGTCCCGCAGCCGCCGTGCGGGGCTGCCCGCCGCCACCGACCAGGCCGGCAGGTCCTTGGTGACCACCGCCCCCGCCCCGACGACGCAGTGGTCGCCGATGGTCACCCCGTCCACGACCACCACGTGGGAACCGATCCACACGTCGTCGCCCAGGACGATCCCCTTCGAGGTCAGGGGCTGCTTGTGGACCGGCGCGCCCGGGGCGAAGCCGTGGTTGAACCCCAGCAGCGAGGTGTGCGCCCCCACCCGCACCCCGTCTCCCATCAGCACCTTGCCGCGGGCCGTGGAGAACGGGTTGAGCGTGCAGTTGCGGCCCATCGACACCTCGTCGGTGACGACCGCGTGCGCGCCGACGTACGACCGGTCGCCCATCCGCAGGGAATCGGTGTGGACCCCCGCCCACGGAGACACGAACACCCGGTCGCCGAACTCGGCCGTACCGCCGTCCGCGCGCAGCCGCTCCGCGAGCGCCTCCTGGTGGGCGAGCTGCGCGGCACGCTCCTCGTCGTCGCTCCTGCTCCAGAACTCCCAAGGACAGTGATCGAACCGCCCGGGGCGTGCCTCACCCTCCGTCACGGCCACCGGTCACCTTCTCCCTCGCGTATCCGGACACGTGCGTGACGATGTCCTCCTCCGCCAGTTCCTCGAACCTCACGTCCTCCAGGAGCAGTTCCCGGATCGGCGCGTGGGCGTATCCCCGGGCGAGCACGCCCCGGCGGGCCCGGCCGACCGTCGCCCGGCTGACGCTGACGTTCTCCACCCGGGGCGGGTAGGCACCCGTGTCACCCTCGCCCCGGTCGAAGTCGCAGGTGATGAACTCCTTGGTCAGGTGGGTGACCGTCAGGTCCGTGAGGTGGACGTTCTCCGCGAAGCCGCCGCGCACCGAGTTGGTCTTGATGTACAGGCCGAAGTACAGGCCCGGGCCGCCGATGCGGCAACGCCGTACGTACACGTTGCGGATGCCTCCGGTCATGTCGCTGCCCAGGGTGATCGCTCCGTAGCGGTGACGCAGCACGCAGTCCTCGATCACGATGTTCTCGCTCGGCGTGGCGACCCGGCGGCCGTCGGCCTCGCGCCCCGACTTGATGGCGATGCAGTCGTCGCCGGCCGTGATGTCGCAGCGCCGGATCACCACGTCCCGGCAGGACTCGGGGTCGATGCCGTCGTTGTTGGGGCCGATGCTGTCGATCACCACATCCTGGACGGTGACGTTGGTGCACAGCACCGGGTGGATCTCCCACATAGGTGAGCGGACGATCGTCACCCCCTCGATCAGCACGCCGTGACACCGCCGGAACTCGATGAAGTCGGGGCGGAAGTGCCGTCCGTCGGCGTACACACGCTGTTCGACCGGGTCGTTGTCCTCGGCCTGCCGCCACAGCTCGGGCCAGTCCTGCTCCTGGTGCGGCATGCCCGGCCGCCAGCCGAACTCCTCCTGCCCGGCCCAGGGCCACCAGTGCTCCTCGTCGGCCTGACCGTCCAGCACACCGGAACCGGTGACCGCGATGTCCCGCTCGTCATGGGCATGGATGAACGGCGCGTAGCCGTAGCACTCGACGCCCTGGAACCGGGTGAGCACGGGCGGCAGGTACCGGGCCGGTTCCTGGACGAAGCGCAGCGTGGCGCCCTCCTCCAGATGCAGCTCCACCTGGCTGCGCAGTCGCACCGGACCCGTGAGGAAGACTCCGGGCGGGACGGTGACCCGGCCGCCGCCCGCCGAGTGGCAGGCGGTGACGGCGTGCCTGATCGCGAGCGTACAGTCGGTCCGCCCGTCACCGGCGGCGCCGTACGCGGTCACCGGGAAGTCGCGGCCGGGGAACCGGGGCGGCACCACCCGGGCCGTCACCGCGTCCGCCTCGGCCCACGGGTCCCCGACCGGAGGATCTGCCGGAGTTCTCATCTGCGGGCCGGTCAAGGCGACGCCTCCTGGCCGTTGATGGTGACGTCGCGCAGCACCAGGCCCTCGATGTTGCACTGCTCGTTCGGACCGGTCATGCCGTTGAAGGCGCAGTCGCTCAGCAGCACGTCGTGGATCGGGTTGGCGTCGTTGCCGATGAAGGTCCAGGCGCGCGGTCCCGCGCTGGTGGTGACCCGGTGGATCTCGATCCGCCGCACGTCCGGGTAGAAATCGCCGGTCTCCACCCGTTCGTAGTCCAGCGCGATCTCCACGACCGCGTCCCCGACCTCGCCGACGGTGATGTCGTGGCACAGCACGTCGCGCAGGTAACCGCCGCGCAGCGGGTTCGACTTGAGGCGGATCGCCCGGTCCAGGCGCGGGCTGTCCATCACGCAGTGCCGGGCGACGATGTCGGAGATGCCGCCGGAGTTCTCGCTGCCCAGGGTGACGCCGCCGTGCCCGTCGCGCATCTCGCAGCGCTCGACCAGGGCGTGCTCCATCGGCACACCCACCCGCCGGCCGTCGGCGTTCTTGCCGGCCTTGAAGGCGATGCAGTCGTCACCGGTGTCGAAGAGGCAGTCCTGGATGAGGACGTACGAGCACGACTCGGGGTCCACCCCGTCGTTGTTCGGCCCGACCGGGCTGTCCACGGTGACACCGCGCACGGTGACGTTGGTGGACAGCACCGGGTGGATGTTCCACATCGGCGAGTTGCTGACCGTGACGCCCTCGACGAGCACGTCCTGGCAGCGGTAGAACTGGATCATGTTGGGCCGCAGGAAGTGCCCCGCGCCGAACACGCGTTGCGGCACGGGGGTGCCCGCGTCTCCCATCGCCAGCAACTGCTTGATGTCGGGGTTCTGCGGCGAAGGGCCCCCGTCCACCCCCTTGGTCCAGTCCCACCAGTGCGTCCAGTCGGCCTGCCCGTCGAGGGTGCCCCGCCCGGTGACCGCCACCGTGCGGCACTCGAAGGCGTACACCAGCGGCGAGTAGTTGAAGCACTCGACGCCCTCGTACCGGGTGTAGACGGCCGGCAGATACGCCTCCGGCTCCTGCCGGAACCGCAGGGTGGCCCCCTCCTCCACGTGGAGGTCGATCCGGTCCCGGAGGTGGACCGCCCCCGTCAGCCATTCGCCGGGCGGCACCACGACGTGTCCGCCGCCCGCTCGCGCACATGTCTCGATGGCGTCCCGGATGGCGTCCGTGCAGTCGTGCACGCCGTCCCCGACGGCTCCGTGGTCGGCGATCGACACCCGCAGCTCCGGGAAGCGCGGGTCGTGGATCCTGGCGAGAATGCGGGCGGCCCGGCGCTGCGCCCCGGGCACCGTGGACCCTTCCGCGTGCGTGGTGGATGCGGTGCCGGCCGCCACCCCGGCGGCGGCGAGACCCGCCGTGGCGAGGAAGGTCCTGCGGTCGGGGGCGTTCACCAGGACCACTCCTTCGCGGGAACGTGCAGCGTGTACTCGCGCAGGGGGGCCTGCGGCGAGGGGGTGCGGTTCGGATACATGGGTCGGGTGATTCCTTCCGGGTCGATGCCGATGACGTCGTCGCCGCGCCAGCGCGTGCGGTAGACACGTCCGGCGGCGGTCTCGTCGGTGACGTTCTCGGGCAGGGGAAAGGTGACGGTGACGCGCTCGCCCGCGCGGGGCTCGCGCACCGAGAGCGAGCCGTCAGAGGCCCACAGGCCGGGCTCGTGCCCGTGCCGGGTGCGCTCGCTCCCGCCGGGCGCGGTGCGGACCACCCGCACCTGCGCGTAGCCCGCCCAGGCGGGGACGCGCAGCCGCAGTTCGCGGCAGTCCTCGCGGACGTCGAGGTCCACCCTCCCGGTGTGCGGGAGGTGGCTGAGCACGTGGGCGAACCGGCTGCCGCGGTTGAGCAGCAGGTTGACGCGGACCAGCCGCTCGTCGCCGGTGACGGCGAGGGACCAGCCGGTGAACAGGCCGCGGACGCCGGATCCGACGCAGCAGGCCTGTACGTCCGCGGTGTGGCCCCGGCCGAGGACGCTGTCGCAGACATAGTCGTTGGGCGCGCCGTACCCGGCGAACGCGCCGCGCAGCCGCTCACCGACCCGGTGGTGGGTGACCCACCCCGGCTCGTCCAGCGTGCGGTCGGGGGCCGAGCGGACCCAGGAGACGTCCAGGAGCTGAGCGGAGGTCAGATGGCCCCGCAGGAAACGCTCCAGTACGCCCCAGTAGCGGTGGTGGCCCGCGCCGGCCAGGGTGCCCGCGATGGCGATCAGGTCCACCAGGGAGCAGGTCTCGTGCTCGTAGCGCTGGCCGGCCAGGTCGCCCGGTGTCCACCCGAAGGCGGTGCACCGGCCGAGCGCCCAGTCGAAGGAGCGGCGCACGAACTCGGTCAGGGCGTGGTCGCCCGAGTCCACCGCGTACCGCGCCAGGCCGTCCAGGGTGCCGAGCCGGGTGTGGAAGTGCCCGCTGCGGTAGGCGAGCGCCGAGTTGAACGAGCCGTCCGGAAGGAACACCCCGCTGTGCTCGGTGATCAGCCGGGCGAACCACCCGCACAGTTCCCAGGCCTGCTCGTTGCCGGTGAGCCGGTGCCAGCGCAGCAGCGGCATGATGAGCCGCCCGCAGAACGACGCCGGATCCGGGGCCAGATGGAGTTGTACCGCGTTGGCGGAAGGCCAGCCGCGGTCGGTGTACTCGGACGCCGGGTAGTACCAGACGTCGCGTTCCTTGACCGCGATCCGGTGCAGTGCCGCCACCAGCCGGTCGGCCGCGGACGCGGCCTCCTCGTCGCCGCTCTCCTGGTACCAGGTGGTGAGCGCGAGCAGGGTGGCGCGCTGGTCGATCATGTTCGCGTTCGGCTCCCAGTGGCCGCGCGGATGGCTGCGCCGCCGGGTGAGCCCGTCGTCGCCGATCAGGGCGAGCAGTGTCTTCCTGTACACCGCCTCGACGTCGCTCCACGACGAGACGCCGGTCATCTGCCGGGCGAGCACGCAGGCGTCGGTGAGCCGGCCATGGCTGGAGCCGTAGTCCCAGTCGCCGTGCCGCAGCGCGGCCGGCTCGGCGGTCAGGTCCGCACCGAAGAAGGGGATGCCGCCGAGATCGGGGTCGGCCAGCCCCACCACGGCGTTCATGGCCAGCTCGGCCCGTTCTTCCAGGAGCAGGGTTGCTGGTATGCCAGTCATCGTTTCCACGCCGTCTCTGAGTCCGGTGAATCAGTGGTGCGCGCGTCGGGGAAAGACGCTAAGCGCGGTAGTGAAGGGCGTCAAGAGCCGCGAAAGTGCTGTACATGACCGCGTGTTGGGGAGCTGGAGGGTGTTGACGCCACCTTTCAAGGGTTCTACGGTTCCGGACGTTCGCCCCTCTCCAAGTGGCATGCCAGCCACCGGCGAGGCAGGGGCGAGGGAGTGGGCGGAGGGCTGATGCGCAGTGCCGTGCTGAAGCGGGCCGGCGGGATCGAGATCGAGGAGTCCGGGGTTCCGCCATTCGGCGAGGGGGAGACCCTGGTCGAGATGCGGGCGGTGGGCCTGTGCGGCAGCGACACCGCGGCCTTCCGCGGCCGCCATCCGTTCCGGGAGCCACCGGTGGTTCTGGGCCACGAAGGAGCGGGCCGGGTGGCGGAAGCCGCTGACGGCACGGTTGCGCGGGGCACCAAGGTCGCCGTGCTGCCACTGGCCTCCTGCGGGCGGTGCGGACACTGCGAGAGAGGGCTGTCCCACCTGTGCGCGTACCGGCGGCTGCCCGGCGCGGGCCTCCCCGGGCTTCTCGCCCAGTACGTCGTGCTGCCGCGGCGCGCACTGGTGCCGCTGCCCGGTGCACTGTCGTACGCGCAGGGCGCGCTGATCGAGCCCGCCGCGGTGGCCTGGCACACCGTCGGGACGGCGGGCGTGCGGTTCGGGACCCGCCTCGCGGTGCTGGGCGCGGGCACCATCGGCCATCTGACCGCAGCGGTCGCCCGCCTGCACGGTGCCGAGGACGTCCTCGTCACCGACGTGCGCCCCCGGGCACTCGACCTGGCCGCCCGCGCCACCGGCTGCCACACCCTGGACACCCGCTACGGAGCGGTGGCGGGTGAAGGACGGGCCGGCGCCTTCGACGCCGTCGTCGTCGCCTCCGGGCACCCGGGCTGCATGGACGAGGCGCTCGCCCTCTGCCGCCCGCGCGGCACCGTCGTCGTGCTGCCGATGTTCGGCGAGACGGTGCGCGCCGGGCTGAACCCACTGGTGCTCAAGGAGATCCGGGTCAAGGGCTCCTCCCTGTACACCCCCGGCGACTTCCGCGCCGCGGCCCGTGCCGTGGCCGGCGGCGCGCTCGACGTACGCCCCCTGATCACGGCCGAACCGGCGCCGCTGGCCGCGGCCCAGGACGCCTTCGAGGAGCTCGACCGGGGGAGCGACGTCATGAAAGTCCTGCTGGACCCGGCGCGCTGACCCCGAAGAGCCCGTACAGAAGAGAGGCAGGCATGGCGGACGAACAGGTCGTCGCGGTCTACGACGTCGAAAGCTGGCTGCCGCCCCGGGCGGCGGCCGCGGTACTGGCGAACGAGCAGTCCACCGGCACCTTCGTACGCGTCCCGGGCGAGAGCGACGCACTGCGCACCCGGTTCGGGGCGACCGTCCTCGAGGTGACCGCCCTCCCCGACTCCGGGAACCCCCCGCTGCCCGGGGCGACCAGACCCCCGGAGGCCGGCCCGCGCCCACACCGTGCCCGCGTCCGGATCGCCTTCCCGCTGCACAACTTCGGCCCATCCGTACCGAACCTGCTGGCGGCGGTCGCGGGCAACCTCTTCGAACTCCGCGAGATGGCCGCCGTGCGTCTGGTCGACCTCGACCTGCCCGCCGCGTTCGCCGGACGCTACCCCGGCCCGGCCTTCGGCACGGCGGGCACCCGGCGCCTCATGGGCGCCCCCGACGGCACCCTGATCGGCACGATCGTCAAGCCCGGGGTCGGCCTCCGGCTCGATGCGCTGCGCACCCTGGTGCGTGAACTGGCCATGGCCGGGATCGACTTCGTCAAGGACGACGAACTCAACGGGAACCCGCCGCACGCCCCCCTGCCTGAGCGGATCAAGGTCGTCAACGAGGAGCTCGACCGGGCCGCCGACCTCACCGGCCGCCGCACCATGTACGCCTTCAACATCACCGACGACATCGGACGCCTCGAAGCCAACCACGACCTGGTGCGCGAGGCCGGCGGCACCTGCGTGATGGTGTGCGTGCAGACCGTGGGTCTGGCGGGCGTCGCCCATCTGCGCGAACATGCGACGTTGCCGATCCACGGGCACCGCGCCATGAGCGGGGCGCTGCTGCGCAGCCCCCAGCTCGGCCTCGGCCCCCTGGTGTTCCAGAAACTCGCCCGGCTCTCCGGCGTCGACCAGCTCCACGTCGGCGGCATCGACAGCAAGTTCTACGAGACCGACGAGGATGTGGTCGCCTCGGTCCACGCGATGCGCACCCCGTTCCTCGGCGGCTACGAGGCCCTGCCCGTGCTTTCCTCCGGCCAGTGGCCCGGCCTCGCCCACCGCACCCTGGAACTCACCGGCACGCCCGACCTGCTGGTCCTGGCCGGCGGCGGCATCCACGCCCACCCGCAGGGCCCCGGCGCCGGCGTCGCGGCGATGCGCTCGGCGTGGCGGGCGGCGGCGGAGGGCGAACCACTGGCCGAGGCCGCCGCCCGGGACCGGACGCTGGCCCTCGCCCTCGAGCGGTTCGGCGGGATCCGCGGATGACGGCCGCACCCACCGGCCACGGCCCGGCCTCCTGCGTGACCCCGCCCCTGGCGGCGTTCTACGGCGACGACGTCACCGGGTCCACCGACGCTCTGGCCCAGTTCCACCGGGCAGGCCTGCGCGGTGTGCTGCTCTTCGACCCCGGCGCGGTGCGGAAGGCCGCCGCCGCGGGCGGGTTCGATGTGATCGGGGTGGCGGGCGCCGCCCGCGCGCTGCCCACCGCCGAGATGGCCGACGTGATCCGGCCCGTCCTGGAGGAACTGCGCGCCACCGGGGCCGGATTCGTGCAGTACAAGATCTGCTCCACCGCCGACTCCTCACCCGGAACGGGGAGCCTGGGCCGTGCCGCCGAGACCGGCCACGAGGTGTTCGGCCGGGCGCCCGTGCCCGTCCTGGCCGCGCAGCCCGACTTCGGGCGGTACACCGCCTTCGGCCACCACTTCGCCCGGGACGACGACGGCCGGGTGCACCGTCTCGACCGCCAGCCCACCATGTCCCGTCACCCGGTCACCCCCATGGGCGAGTCCGACCTGCGCAAGCACCTCGGCCGGCAGACCGGACTCCCCGTCAGCGGCCTCGACCTGACGGTGTACGAACTGCCCCTCGCCGAGGCCCGGCTCGTCTACGAGGCGGCGGCCGCCGGCCGCCCCGGACTCGTAGTGCTGGACGCGCTGACGCCCGCGCACGCCCGGCACGCGGCCCGACTGGCGCTCCTGGGCGGCCCGTCCCCCGTCTTCGCACTCGGTTCGGGCGGCCTCAGCCTCGCGGTCGGTCAGGTGCTCGCCGGCACCGGGCGGACACACCCCTACGGCGCGCCGGAACCCGCCCGTGCGATCGTCGTCTCAGGCAGCCGCGCCCTCCGTACCGCCGCCCAGATCCGCCACGCCACGGACCACGGCTGGGCAGGCGTGCCGGTGCCGGTGGACCCGGACCACGGCTGCGACACCTCGCCCGCCGCCCTGGCCCGGCTCCGCGGGGCGGTGCTGCGCGCCCTCGGCGGCCGCGCACCCGGTGTCGTCGTGCACGCCGTGCCGGCCGGCCGCCGCGACGCTCCGGGCACCGACCCCGCGGACTGCCTCGGCGGCATCCTCGTCCACGCCGTACGGGCCGCCGTCGACGCCGGAGTGCGCCGCGTGGTGGTGGCGGGCGGTGACACGGCGGGACGGGTCGCCGCCCGCCTGGGCACCCGCACCGCCGAGATCGACACCCTGCTCGCCCCCGGCGCGGCCCTGTGCCGGCTGACGTTCGAAGACCCGCGCCTCGACGGCGTGTCGGCCGTCCTCAAGGGCGGCCAGGCCGGTCCGGTCGACCTCTTCGACCGGGTGGCCGGACGCATCCGCTCCATTGACCCGACCACCGACCCACCCAGGGAGCCCGGGACGTGACGACCGCACCGCACACTCTGCGTACGGCCCATCTCGCCGACCCGCTCGGCATCGACGAGCAGCACCCGGACCTGTCATGGCGGCCCGCCGGCCGGCAGCGGGCCTACCGGATCCAGGCCGCCACCGACCCCGGCCTGCTGGCCTCCGGCGTCTGCGACCTCTGGGACAGCGGACCGGTGGAGGATCCGCGCAGCACCTGCGTCCGCTACGACGGCAAACCGCCCGGCGCCCGCCGGCGCGTCTGGTGGCGGGTCCGGGTCCGGTACGACGACGGACTCTCGCCCTGGAGCTCCGCCGCGACGTGGGAGACCGGGCTGCCCACCGCAGCCGACTGGTCCGGCGCCCGGTGGATCACCGCCCCGGACACCGGCGGGCCCGCCCGGCTCCCGCTGCTCGCCGTGGACTTCCACCTGCCGTCCGCCCCGGTCACGGCCCGTCTCCACGCCACCGCCCTCGGCTCCTACGAGGCCTCCGTCAACGGCGTCCGCGCAGGCCGCGCCCTCCTCGAACCCGGCTACACCGACTACGGAACCCGTCTGATCTACGCCACCTACGACATCACCGACGCACTGCGCCCGGGCGACAACACCGTGGGGCTGAGCCTCGGCAACGGCATCGCGCACGCACCGAGGGTCCCGGGGCGCTACGCCAAACTCCACATCGACCACGGCCGCCCCCGGGCCATCGCCGTGCTCCACGCCGTCCTCGCCGACGGCACCTCCACCACTCTGGTCACCGACGGGGCCTGGCATGCCGCCGGGGGCCCCGTGACCCTGTCGGCCTGGTTCGGCGGCGAGGAGTACGACGCCCGCCTCGAACGGCACGGATGGGACCGCCCCGGACACGACCGCGCGCAATGGAGCGCCGCCGTCGAGGCCCCGCTGGAGGGCGTGACACTGAACGCCCGCACCCACCCGCCCGTCGAGGCGGTCGACACCGTCGCGCCGGTATCGGTCGCCGAACCGAGGCCCGGCATCCATGTCTTCGACCTCGGCGTCAACATCGCGGGCCGCCCGTGCCTCACGGTCACCGGACCCGCCGGGGCGTCCGTCGTGATCCGCCCCGCCGAACTGCTCGCCGACGACGGCACGGTGAACCAGCGCTTCACCGGCACCCCCTGCTACGACCGCTACACCCTGCGCGGGGACCCGGGAGGCGAGGTATGGGCCCCGGCGACGGTGTACCACGGATTCCGCTACCTCCAGGTGGAGGGACTGCCCGGCGACCCCGCGCCGGACACCGTACGCGGCGACGTCATGCGGACCGCCAACGCGCGTGCCGGTGGCTTCAGCTGCTCGTCGGACCTGCTGAACGGCATCCACCGCATCATCGACCGGGCCGTTCAGGGCAACATGTTCAGTGTCCTCACCGACTGCCCGCACCGCGAGAAGCTCGGCTGGCTGGAGCAGGCCCACCTCGTCTTCCCCGTCGTGGCCGGCGGCTACGACGTCGCCGCGTACTACCGCAAGCTGGTGCGCGACATGACCGACGCGCAGACCGCCGAAGGCCTCGTGCCGGGCATCGCCCCCGAGTACACCGTGTTCGAGGACAAGTTCCGCGACGACGCCAACTGGGGCGGCGCCCTGGTCCTCGCCCCCTGGCACCTGTACCGCACCTACGGCGACACCACGACACTGCGCACCCACTACCCGGACATGCTGCGCTACCTCGGCCACCTGCACTCCCGCTCGGACGACGGCCTGCTGCTGCACCACGGACTGGCCGACTGGATCGCGTTCGACAACTCCACCCCCAGGGCAGTCACCGCGACCTACGCCCACCAGCGCATCGCCGCCGCGCTGGGCGACATCGCCGAGGCGATCGGCCGGCCCGACGACGCCGCCGCCCACCGCCGGCTCGCGGACCGCGTCGCCCGGGCCTTCCACACGGAGTTCTTCGACCCGGCCCGCCACACCTACGGCAGCGGCAGCCAGGCCTGCGACGCGCTCGCCCTGGAGATGGGCGCCGTCCCTGCCGAAGAGGTCCCGACCGTGCTGGACCACCTGGTCGACTCGGTCTGGGCAGCGGACGGCCACGTCACCGTCGGCGAGATCGCCCTGCCCGCACTGCTGCGCGTCCTGTCCGCGCACGAACGCGACGACGTCGTCGCGGACCTGCTGAGCCGCACCGACAGCCCCAGTTACGGCTACCAGCTCGCCCACGGCGCGACCGCGCTGACCGAACGCTGGGACGGCCCCACCCGCGGCTCCTCCCAGAACCACTTCATGCTCGGCGCCGCCTCCGAATGGCTCACCGCCTCCCTGGCGGGACTGCGGCAGGCGGCGGACTCCGTCGCGTACGAGCGCATCGTCGTCCGGCCCGCCCCGGTGGGCGGCCTCACCCGGGCGAGCGCCTGGTACGAGACACCGCGGGGACGCACCGCCGTGGCCTGGCACCGACGACCGGACGCATTCCGGCTGACCGTCATGCTGCCGCCCGGCGCACCCTCCCGGGTGGAACTGCCACTGCCTGGCGGCGGCCGGGACGTACGGGAAGTGGAGCCCGGCAGCTGGGAGTTCACGGTCCCCGGCGACTGGACGGCGCGATGAGCGAGCGACCGCTACCAGAAGTGCGACAGCGGCCGCCGGCCGAAGGTGAGGGACCGATGACGGACACGGACCGCCCGGCGGCGTCCGCACCGCACCACGGCGACCCGATGGACACCACCGCCTCCGCGGCCTACTGGGCCGATCTGACCCCGGGGAGCGGCCGTCTCGCGCCGCGCGCCCATTTCCCCCTCGGGGGCCGGCGGCTGGACCTCGGCGGCACCTGGTCCTTCCGCCTGTCGCCGGTCGCCGACGCGCCCCTCGACTTCCTCGCGCCCGGCGGCCCTGCCGAGGACGACCCCTCCTGGTCACCGCTGACCGTCCCCGGCCACTGGGTCCTCCAGGGCCACGACGTGCCGCGCTACACGAACACCGCCTACCCGTTCCCCATCGACCCGCCGCACGTCCCCGACGCCAACCCGACCGGCGACCACCACCGCACCTTCGACCTGCCCGACGACTGGCCGGTCACTGGCGACGGCTCCACCGTGCTGCGCTTCGAGGGTGTCGACTCCTGCTTCAAGGTCTGGCTCAACGGTGTCGAACTCGGCACATCGAAGGGCAGCCGGCTGCCCGCGGAGTTCGACGCCGGACCCGCGCTGCGCCGCGGCCGCAACGACCTCGCGGTACGCGTCCACCGCTGGTCTTCCGGCAGCTACCTGGAGGACCAGGACATGTGGTGGCTGCCCGGCATCTTCCGCGACGTGACGCTGCTGGAGGTCCCGCCGGGATCGATCGGCGACTACTTCGTGCACGCCTCCTACGACCACGAACGGGGCAGCGGGACCCTGCGCATCGAGTCCGACGTCCCCGCTCTCGTGTCGCTGCCCGGCCTCGGCGTCCACGACCACCCCGCTGACCGGCCGATCCAATTGCCCGGCGTCGAACCGTGGAGTGCCGAGCTGCCCCGCCTGTACGCCGCCGACCTCGCCCCCCTCTCCGGCGCCGCACCCGTCCGCCTGCGCATCGGCTTCCGCACCGTGGCGATCCGCGACGGCCGCTTCACCGTCAACGGCGTCCCCGTGCTGCTGCGCGGCGTCAACCGGCACGAGCACGACCCCGACCGGGGCCGCGCCATCGGCCGCGACACCATGCGCGAGGACCTGCTCCTGATGAAGCGACACAACATCAACGCGGTGCGTACGGCGCACTACCCCCCGCACCCCGCCTTCCTCGACCTCTGCGACGAACTCGGCATGTGGGTCGTGGACGAGTGCGACCTGGAGACCCACGGCTTCATCCACGCGGACTGGGTGGGCAACCCCGTCGACGACCCCCGGTGGCGCCCGATGATCCTGGACCGGATGCGGCGCACCGTCGAGCGCGACAAGAACCACCCCAGCGTCGTCATCTGGTCCCTGGGCAACGAGAGCCACCACGGAACCAACCTGGGAGCCCTCGCCGACTGGACCCGGGAGCGCGACCCGTCGCGGCCGCTGCACTACGAGCGGGACCGCACCTACCGCCACTCCGACTTCTACAGCCTGATGTACGCCCCCGTGGACGAGGTGGACCGCATCGGCCGCCATGAGGAGGAGACGCCCCCCGAGACGGCCGACGCTCCCGAGGTGGAGGCCCGTCGACGACAACTTCCCTTTCTTCTCTGTGAGTTCGCGCACGCCATGGGCAACGGTCCCGGCTCGCTCACCGAGTACCAGCGCACCCTGGAATCCCACCCGCGCTGTGCCGGAGCCTTCGTCTGGGAGTGGATCGATCACGGTCTGCGCCGCACCGGCGAGGACGGCGGGACGTACTTCGCCTACGGCGGCGACTTCGGGGACAGCCCCCACGGCGGTACCTTCTGCATCGACGGGCTGCTCTTCCCCGACCGCACCCCCTCGCCCGGCCTCGCGGCGTACAAGAAGGCCGTCGAGCCGGTCGGGATCGGCCTCGACCCCGCGGCCGGCCGGATCGCACTGCGCAACCAGTACGACGCACGGGACCTGGCGCACCTGCTGTTCCGCTGGACCCTGGAGACGGACGGGACCCCGGTCGCAGACGGCGAGCTGAGGACGCCACCGGTGCCCGCGCGCCAGGACGCGGACATGCCCTTCCCGGAACTGCCCTGCCCCCCGGAACCGCCCGGCCGGGCTGCCGGGCCCGCGGGGGAGACCTGGCTGACGGTTCGGGCCGTGCTGGCGGCCGACGAACCGTGGGCGCCGGCCGGTCACGAGGTCGCCTGGGCCCAGGCCCGCGTCGGCGGGCCCGTCCCCCGCCCGGCGGCCACCGGACCCGGGCGGACCCCGGCGGCCGGCACCTTCGACGAGCGCACCGGGCTGCTGGCAGACCTGGCCGGCCTGGAACTGGAGGGCCCGTACCTCGACGTGTGGCGGGCGCCCACCGACAACGACCGGGGAATGGGCGCGAACTCCGTGCTGCGCCTCTGGCGCAAGGCCGGACTGGACCGCCTGGTACTGCGCACCGAGAGCGTCGAGCGGCGCCCGCACGAGTTGCTCGTGCGTTCCAGGTCGGCGCCGGACGGACTGCCGCACGGTCTGCGTGTCCGCCACACCTGGGCCCCGAACGGCGAGGCGCTGCGGCTGACCGTCGAGATCACCCCGGACGGCCCCTGGGCCGGCCTGACCTTGCCGCGCGTGGGCGTGCGCTTCACGCTGCCCGCTCGCCACGACCGGGTCCGCTGGTACGGAAAGGGCCCGGGAGAGGCGTACCCGGACAGTGCACAGGCCGCCCGCGTCGGACTGTTCGCCGCGGACGTCGCCGCCCTCCAGACCCCCTATGTCGTCCCGCAGGAGAACGGACGGCGGGCGGACGTCCGCTGGGCCGAACTGGCCGACCCCGCCACCGGCCGGGGGCTCCGCGTGGAGGCGGCCGGCGGGGTGGGAGTGTTCGGCCTCACCGTCCGCCCCTGGTCCGTCGAGCAGCTCGAAGCGGCCGCTCATCCGCACGATCTGGTGCCGGGCGAGCACCTCCACCTCCATCTGGACGTCGCCCAGCACGGACTCGGCAGCGCCTCCTGCGGGCCGGCGCCCCTGGACCGTCACCAACTGCGGCCTCAGCCCTGGCGGATGGAGTTCCTGCTGCGTCCGCTCGCGCCCGGCGGTCCGGCGTGACCCGCGTCGCGGCCGCCGTCCGCGCGGAGCACCCGGACGTCCCACGCGCCCAGCCGCAGCTCCTCACGCGGGGCGAGGCGCTCCTCGCCGAGCACGTCCCGCACCGCCTCGGGTACCGCGACCCGCACCGGCTCCCACGCCCAGTTGTGGACGAACCACAGGCGCTCGCCGAGCCCGTTGCGGGCCGAGGTCACGTGCACCGTCGCGGGCAGCGGGCCCCAGCACGCCGCCGCGGTCGTGCAGCCCGCCACATGCCGGGCCAGCGCCTCGGCGAAGGCGCTGTCCGGCAGCGTCCCGACATAGGTCACCCGGCCCCGCCCGTGGTCCCGGACGGTCGCGGCCGGCCACCGTCCGAAGTGCGGGTGGACGTAGTGCGCGAGCGGCAGGGCGCCGTCCGCCTCCAGGCCGTCGGCCCACTCCAGGGCCCGCGCGCCGGATGCGAGCGGCAGCCCGGACCCCTCGGCCGCCGTGACGGTCAGCGGGCCGGTCAGATTCGCGTACTCCACGCAGCGCACCCCGGCTGCCGCCCGCAGCACCGCACCGGGGGCAGTCTCGGCGCGGGCTCGCGCCTCCTCGTCGGCGTAACCGGTCCGGAACGTCAGCACCAGATGGCCGCCGGAGCGCGCGTACCCGTCGAGAAGATCCGGCAGTTCGCTATCGCACAGGTACAGAGCGGGCACCACCAGGATGCCCGGGAGCGTGCCGGGGGAGCGGCGCAGGGAGGCGGCGAGCTGTCGGGGCGACATGATCCGGGCCTGCGCGCCCGAGTCGAAGAACCCCTTGAAGAACGCGCCGAATATGCGCTCGTACGACCGGGGATCGGGGGTGAAGGTCCCCGGGAGCGACAGCGGCGGCTGGCACCGCATCGCCCAGTCGCTCTCCACGGACCGGACGAAGACCGCGTCCGCGTCCGGGACCAGCCCGGTCAGGGAATCCCCGGCCGCCTCGAACTCCGAGGCCACCCGGGCGACTTCGCGCTGAATACGGCCGGGTTCGAGGTCGTGCCCGAGGATGCCGCCCCAGTAGGTCTCCGCCCCGTACGGCAGCGTGTGCCAGTGCCAGTACTGCATCAGGCGCGCGCCCCGCGCGGCCAGCGTCCAGGCGGCCTGCCGCAACTGCCCTTCGTAGCCGGGATGGCTGGCATGCGACGCGTTGATGGAGGAGGCGTTCGTCTCGGTGACCAGGAAGGGCTCCTGGCGGGCGCCCCACAGCCGGTCCGCCGACAGGTGGATCTGCCACACTCCCTGGCCGAACCAGCCGCCCTCGTACCGTCGGCCCTCGTCGGGCAGCGCCACTTCGTCCTGCGCCACGTAGTAGACATTGCCGGCCGTCACATCCAGTGCCTCCGTGACCGCCTCCTCGTCCACCGCCGGGCGGGTCACCGCCAGGCAGGTCGTGACGTACTGCCCGGGCCGGGCGTACTCGCGCACGATGTCCGCCTGCCAGGCGATGAACTCGGACGTCAGATCCGCCTGAAAGCGGCGCCAGGCCAGGTCGTAGGACGGGGTGGTGTTGCCGCCGGGCCTCCACAGCTCGGTCCAGGAGGACAGCCGGTGCGACCAGTAGGTCAGCCCCCACGCCGAGTTGAGCCTCTCGACGCTCCCGTACCGCGCGCGCAGCCGGGACACGAACTCCTCGAACACCCCGTCGTTGTGCAGCAGGAGCAGACCCGGCTCGTTGTCCACCTGGAACCCGGCCACCGCGGGGTGGTCCGCGTGCGCCGCGACGACACGGCGCACCACCCGCTCCGCGTACCTGCGGAACACCGGGTGGGTGAAGTCGACTTCCTGCCGGGCGCCCCACGGCACCCGGCCGCCGTCCGCCCGGACCGCCGCGATCTCCGGGTGGGCGCGCTGCAGCCACGGCGGCACCGCGTAGGTCGGGGTGCCGAGCAGTACGCGGATGCCGCGGGCGTGCGCCCCGTCCAGGACCGGCACCACCCAGTCCACGTCGAAGACCCCGTCCTCGGGCTCCCAGGTGGACCACACCGACTCGCCGACCCGGATCAGCGAGAGCCCCGTCGAGGCCATCAGATCGAGGTCCGTCTCCAGGCGGTCGGTGGGCTGGTACTCGTGGTAATAAGCGGCCCCCACCCGGACCCGGTCGGTGTCCGCGGCTGCTCGCTCGCGTTGTTCCGTGCGTTCCAGTCGTTCCAGTCGTTCGAGGAAGTCAGACATGGCCAGAAGGTGGCATGCCACCTGAATGCCGTCAAGGGAAAGGGAGTTGGATGACCGCCGACCATGACCTGAGGAACACCTACCGACCCGACTGGGAATCGCTGCGCGGCCACCGGGTGCCGGACTGGTTCCGTGACGCGAAGCTCGGTATCTGGGCGCACTGGGGCCCGCAGTCCGCGGCCCGCAGGGGTGACTGGTACGCCCGCCACCTCTATGGCCCCTACGAAGGCACCGAAGGATTCGAACGGGAGCGGACAGCACGTCAGACGGCCCACCACCGCGAACACTTCGGCCACCCCTCCGTTTTCGGCCACAAGGATCTGTGCCACTCCTGGAAGGCCGAACGGTTCGACCCGGAGAAGCTGATGGACCGCTTCCGCAGGACCGGCGCCCGCTACTTCGTCTCCCTTGCGACGCACTGCGACAACTTCGACCTGTGGGACTCCTCCCACCAGCCGTGGAACTCCGTCAACGTCGGGCCGCACACCGACATCGTCGCCCGCTGGGCCGATGCCGCCCACGCCGCCGGACTGCGCTTCGGCGTCAGCATGCACGCCGGCTCCTGGACGTGGCGCTGGCTCGATTCGGCGTTCGGCCGGGACGCCGACGGTCCCCATGCGGGCGTCCCGTACGACGGACACCTCACCGCGGCGGACGGGACCGGCACCTGGTGGGAAGGGCTCGACCCGCGGGCCCTGTACGGCCGCCCCCGGTGCCCCGGCGACAAGCCGGACGCGGCCTTCGTCGACGACTTCTATGCGCGGCTGCGCGACGTCGCCCTCCGCCACGACGCCGACCTCGTCTACCTGGACGACTCCAGGATGCCCTTCGACGAGGGGAGTGTGTGCCAGGCGGCCCCGCCCAGCCGCCGCGGTCTGGAGTTCCTCGCCGACTACTACGCCCGCAGGCCGGAGGGGACCGTCTCCATCAAGACCATTCCCGACGAGGACCGCGGTGCCGTACTCCTCGACGTCGAACGCGGGCAGCTCGGTGGTCTCGACCCGCACCCCTGGCAGTACGACACCAGCATCGGCGACTGGTTCTACGCCGACGGCGAGCGCTACAAGACCGCCCCCGAGATCGTTCACCTGCTGGTCGACACCGTATCCAAGAACGGCTGCCTGCTCCTCAACGTCCCCCAGCTCCCGGACGGCACCATCGACGAGGCGACCGGCGCCGTCCTCGACTCGCTCGGTGCCTGGACCGACAGGTGCGGCGAAGCCGTCTTCGGCAGCCGCCCCTGGAAGGTCTACGGAGAAGGCCCCACCAACGTCACCGGCGACCGCGCGCGAGAGAAGGCGCTCGTCTACACCCCGCACGACCTCCGCTTCACCGTCGGCGCCGACCGCCGCACCCTCTACGTCTTCCTGATGGTCTGGCCCGACGACCGCACCGTCCGCATCGAGAGCCTCGCCCCTTCCCGGGGCCTGGTCAGTACCCCGCCCCGCCGCATCACCCTGCTCGGCACCGACACCCCGGTCCGCTGGACCGAGGGCCCGGACAGCCTCGATGTCCACCTGCCCGCCGGACGGCCCCCCACCCCGTACGCGCAGGTCCTGCGCGTCGAACTGGACTGAGAGGACCCGCCGTGCAGTACCCGACGACGGTGACGGCCCCCACCTTCGAACACCACCGCCACGCACTCGGCATCGGCGAACCTGCCCCGCGCCTGAGCTGGCGGACCCTGACCGACGAACCCGACTGGACGCAGCGCGCCTACCGCGTACGGATCGCAGGAGCCGACGGCGCGATACTCGCCGACACCGGGCGCACCCCCGGCGCCGAGTCCGTGCTGGTCCCCTGGCCCGGCCCCCCGCTCGCCTCGCGCAACCGCGCCACCGTACGGGTACGGGTGTGGGGCGGCGCCGACGACACTCCCAGCCCCTGGTCCGAGCCCGCCGACGTCGAGACCGGGCTGCTGGACCCCGCCGACTGGAGCGCCTCGTTCGTCACCCCCGATACCGGCGACGACGAGGGCGCACTGCCGGCGGCCCTGCTCCGCCGGGACTTCCGCATCGACGCAGACATCGCCTCCGCCCGCCTCTACACCACCGGCCTGGGCGTCTACGAGACCGAGATCAACGGAGTCCGCGTCGGTGACGAGGTGCTCGAACCCGGCTGGTCCTCCTACCACCACCGGTTGCGCCACCGCACCCACGACGTCACCGCCCTGCTGCGGCCCGGCCCCAACACGATCGGCGCCCTCCTCGGCGAAGGCTGGTACACGGGACGCCTCGGCTGGGACGGCGGCAGCCGCCACCACTACGGGCGGCGGCGCGCCCTCCTCGCCCAGCTGGAGTTGCACCACACCGACGGCACCGTCCGGACCGTCGCCACCGATTCCGCTTGGCACGGGGCCACCGGCCCCCTGCTGCGCTCCGAGCTGTACGACGGCGAGCATTACGACGCCCGCCTGGAGCGGGACGGCTGGTCCCGGCCGGGCCACGACACCCGTGGCTGGTCCCGGGTGCGCGAACTCCCGCCGCCCACCGCCCGGATCACCGCACCCACCGGCCCACCGGTCCGCCGTACTCGCACGGTCCCCGTTCGCGAGGTACTCACCACGCCCTCCGGTCGCACCGTGGCCGACTTCGGTCAGAACCTCGTGGGACGGCTCCGGATACGCGTCACAGGTACCGCCGGACACACCGTCACCCTGCGCCACGCCGAAGTCCTTGAGCACGGCGAAATCGCGGTGCGCCCACTGCGCCGGGCCGCTGCCACCGATACCTACGTGCTGCGCGGCACGGGGGAGCCCGAGACCTGGGAGCCCCGCTTCACCTTCCACGGGTTCCGGTACGCGGAGTTCGACGGCTGGCCCGGCCCCTTCGACGAGGCCGCGGTCGAGGCCGTCGTCCTCCACACCGACCTGGAGCGCACCGGATGGTTCGACAGTTCGGACGCGACGGTGAACCGGTTCCACGAGAATGTCGTCCACTCGCTGCTCGGCAACTTCGTCGACCTCCCCACTGACTGCCCGCAGCGCGACGAACGGATGGGCTGGACCGGCGACATCGCCGTGTTCGCACCCACCGCCGCCTTTCTGTACGGCTGCACCGGCATGCTGTCCGGCTGGCTGCGCGACCTCGCCGCCGAACAACTGGCCCGCCCCGACAGTTCGGTGCCCCTGGTGGTCCCCGACATACTCGACCCGCCGATGGGCGGACAGCCGCACGCACTGTGGGGCGACGCCGCCGTCCTGGTCCCGTGGGCGCTGTACCGGGAGACCGGTGACTTAGAACTGCTGCGTACCCAGTACCCCTCCATGACCGCGTGGATCGCGTGCGCGTCCGGCCACGGGCCCGAGGGCGGCGGGCTGTGGCGGGACCCGGACCAGCTCGGCGACTGGCTCGACCCGGGGGCGCCGCCCGATGACCCCGCCGCCGCCCGCACCGATGCCGGGCTCGTCGCCCTGGCCCACCTCGTCCACTCCACCGACCTGCTGGCCGACATCGGGGAACTGCTCGACGAGAAGGACGACGCCGCCCGCCATCGCGCCCTCGCCGCCCGCCTTCGCGGCGCGTTCGCCGACGAGTTCGTCACCCCGGCCGGACGTCTCTCATCCGACTCCCAGACCGCCTACGCGCTGGCGCTGTGCTTCGGTCTGTTCCGCGAGGAGGCACAGCGGCGGCACGCCGGGGAACGTCTCGCGCAGCTCGTGCGCCGGGCCGGGTTCCGTATCGCCACCGGCTTCGCCGGAACCCCGCTGATCTGCGAGGCGCTCTGCCTGGCCGGCCACGCCCCGCTCGCCCACCGCATGATCGCCGAACGGCACTGCCCGTCCTGGCTCTACCCCGTCACCATGGGGGCGACCACGATCTGGGAGCGCTGGGACTCGATGCTGCCCGACGGCAGCGTCAACCCGGGGCAGATGACGTCCTTCAACCACTACGCGCTCGGCTCGGTGGCCGACTGGCTCCACCGCACCGTGGCAGGTCTCGCCGCCGCCGCACCCGGCTGGCGCCGCATCCGGGTGGCACCCACACCCGGGGGCACGCTGACCCGTGCGCGGGCTGCCCACCTCACGCCCTACGGAAGGGCCGAGGCCGGCTGGCGCATCGAGGGGACGACCCTGGTCGTGGAGGTCCTGGTACCGCCCGGGGCGCGGGCCGACATCCATCTCCCGGGCGGCGGAGCGCCACTGACCCGGGGCGCGGGACGCCATGTGTTCGAAGTCCCGCACGTCGCCGACGGCCGGACGGTGACGGTGACGGGCCACCCGTTCGTCGCGGGCAGCGACGAGGACTGCGGCTGCGGTTCGCTGGGTCCGGGGTCGGCGACACCGCCCTGTGATCCCCGCGCCGGGGCCGTCGACCAGCGGTTGTGGAGGAGTGCGGCCGGGGTTCCAGCAGTGGCGCGGCAGGCGACGCCTGCTCCGTCGAGAGGCGGTGCCAGGTGCGGCGGGAGTGTCTGCGGGGCGTCGTGACGGGACAGCCCTCAGCGGTGGTAGGGCGGCATGGGGCCGCGCAGGCCGTTGCTCGCCTGTTCGCAGGCGTCGAGTACGTCCTCGGGCAACGGGCCCGCCGCGGCCGCCTCCAGGTTGCTGCGCAGCTGGGCGGTGTTGGACGAGCCGATCAGGACCGCGTGGGTGGAGTCCCGGTGCAGCAGCCAGCGCAGCGCCAGGGCGGCGAGCGGGATCCCGGCCTGCTCGGCCACGTCCGTCAGCCGGGCCACGGCCGCGAGTAGCTCGTCGTTCCAGTAGCGGTCGTGGTAAGCATCGGCGAGACGGGAGGTGGTGAACCGGCCCGCGCCGGGCTTCTCCCGCCCGGAGTAACGCCCCGTCAGCAAGCCGCCTGCCAGGGCGTTGAAGGCCATCAGGCGTATCCCGCGTGCCGTCGGGTGCGCGGCGTACTCGATGAACTCCTCCTCGATGCGGCGGGCCAGCAGATTGTGCAGTTGCTGGGCTACCACGGGCCGCGGCGCGTTCATCTCGTCGGCGAGCCGCATGAGTTCGGCCACCCGCCAGGAGGGGAAGTTGGAGACACCCAGTGCGCGTATGCGGCCCTCGGACGCCAGCTCCGCCACCGCCTCCATCGTATCGGCCGCCGGTGTTGCGTGGTCGGGCTGGTGCAGATAGAAGAGGTCGACGTACTCCGTGCCGAGCCGTTTCAGGCTGCCTTCCAGCGCGGCCCGCAGTCCCGCACGCGACAGCGGGGCGTGGCCCTCCTGGTCCGGGTGCGGGATGCCGGCCTTGGTGGCCAGCACCATCCGGTCGCGTCGTGACGGCAGCAGCCCGGCGAGAATGCGCTCCGTCTCACCGCCGGCGTAGACGTTCGCCGTGTCCACCCCAGTGATGCCCGCGTCGAGTGCCATGTCGAGCAGGTCGGCGGCGCCCGCCCGGTCGACGGTGTCGCCGAAGGTCATGGTGCCGAGCACCAGGGGGGACAACGGAACGGGTACGCCCGGGAGATGGACGTCGCGGGCGGTGACCATGGGGATTCCTTCCACGAAGGCGGCGATGGTGTCGAGCCCGCCCGGCACTCCGGGCCGCGGGACGTGCAGTCGACGGTGGCAGTCGTGCGCACTTCACGCAAGGGGTCTCGCGCGAAGTGCGCAGGACTGTCATGCTGGCCGCGAAGGCCCGGACCGCCGTGGGGCTGCGGCAGGCTGCTTCGTGCGTGGCCCCGGCGGTCGTTCGGCCACGCCCGCAGGCGAGGAAGCCGCGGGCGACGGAGGAGAGTAGGAGGCCGCTCGTGCCGCCCGTGCCGTTCGAAGGGTTCGACGACGAAGTGGGTTCGTCGCTCGTGGTGCTCGCGGACGACCTGTCCGGTGCGGCGGAGTGCGCGGCCCTGCTGCCCTGCTGCCGCGCGATCGATCTCGACCCGGCCGCCTCGGGTCCGCCCGGGCGGACCCGGGTCATCGACCTCGACTCGCGGCGGAGCAGCGCCGCCGGGGCGGCGCTGCTCGTGGCACACGCGGTGCACCGCCACGAACCGGCCGGCGGACGGCTGGTGAAGAAGGCCGACTCGCTGCTGCGGGGCCATTTCGCCCCGGAGGCCCGGGCGTTCGGGGAAGGGGCGGAAGGTCTCCTGGTGATACCCGCGCTCCCCGCCGCCGGCCGGACCGTCCGCGACGGGGTCGTACGGCTGCACGGAGTCCCCCTGCACCGCACCGACGCCTGGCAGGCGGAACCCGGACCGCCGCCCCGGTCGGTGGCCGAGGCGCTCGGCGCTGCCCGCACCGTCGCCGTACGCCTGGACGACGTACGGGCCGGAGCACGGAGCCTGGAACACCGGCTGCGCTCCGGTCTCGCTGCCGGCACGGCCCTGGTGTGCGACGCGGAGACGGACGCCGACCTGGACGCCCTCGCAGGAGCCCTGCTCAGGCTGCCGCGGACCGTACGGACCATAGGCGCCGGCGGTATCGTCGCCGCCCTGGGACGGCGGTCCGCTACCGGGGTGCAGAGCACCGGCCCCGGGGGACGGCGGTCCGCCGCCGGGGGACAGCGCATCGGCCCCGGCCGGCCGGCACCGGAGACCCTCCGTCCGGTCGCGGTCGTCGTCGGCACCGCACACCGCGGCGCGGCTGCGCAGATCGCGCAGCTGTCCGCGCGTGGTGCCCAGCACATCGCCCTTCCTGCCGCTTCCCTTCCTGCCGCTTCCCTGGTCGCCGACCCCCGGAGCGGCCGGCCGGGCGCACCGGACACCGAGCACCGCGCCCCCGCCACCGCCATCGGCCACGTCCGCGCCCGTGCCCCGTACACGGGTCCCGGGCCCGTCCGACTGCCCGCCCCGGTCACGGTGTTCAGCATCGCCCCCACCGGCACGGTCGATCCCTCGGCGGCGCCCCGCCTCGTGCACGGTCTGTGCCGTGCCGTCGCCGGACGGCTGCCGCCAAACGCCGATCTCGTCCTCACCGGCGGCGAGACCGCCCGGACCCTCCTGGACGCGCTCGCGGTCACCTCGCTGCTGCCTGTCGGGCAGGTACACCACGGCGCGGTGCTCTGCCGCACCGCGCAAGGACGCGGCGTCGTCATCCGTCCGGGAAGCCACGGCGGCCCGGACTCCCTGGTGCGCATGGTCGAGGCACTGCTCCCGGACCGCAACCGCCCGGCCCGCGCCGGAACAACGCCCCCAACGCCCGCAGGCACGAACACCCCATCCGATGGAGGACCGCGATGAACGCCCCCTTGCACAGCCCCGACCGACCCTGGACGGCCACGCCTGCCGACGACCACCGCCCCTTGGTCGCGGTCACTATGGGGGATGGTGCGGGTGTCGGCCCCGAGGTCGTCATGGCGGCGCTCGGCCACCCCGACATCGTCCACGGCTGCCGGCCCCTGGTCATCGGTGACGCCCGCAGGCTTCGGGAGGCCGCCGCCCTCGTCGGCAGCGGCGACACCGTGGTCACGGTGACCGGACCCGGGGACGCCGACTGGACTCCCGGCCGCGTCAACGTCGTCGACCTGGACCTGCTCCCCGCCGGCCTGCCGTGGGGGCGGCTCGCCCCGGAGGCGGGCGAGGCCGCCTACCGCTACGTCGAGGAGGCCGCGCGGCTGGCGGTGGGCGGCGACGTCGACGCCATCTGCACGGCCCCCCTCAACAAGGAGGCCCTGCGGCTCGCCGGTCACGAGTACGCCGGACACACCGAACTGCTCGCGCGGCTGACGGGCGTGGACGAGGTGTCGATGATGCTGACCACCCCTGAGCTGAACGTCATCCATGTCACCACCCACCTCGGCCTCATCGACGCGGTGAACCGCATCGATCCGCCCCTGGTCGAGCGCACCGTGCGCCGCGGTCACCAGGCCCTGGTGCGGGCGGGGACCGCCGAGCCCGTCATCGGCGTCTGCGGCATCAACCCGCACGCGGGCGAGAACGGCCTCTTCGGCAACGGCGAGGAGGAGGCGAAGATCGCTCCCGCCCTCGCGGCGCTGCGCGCCGACGGCATCGACGCCCAAGGTCCGCTTCCCGCGGACACGGCGTTCTTCCTGGCCGCCCGGGGGGACTACGATCTGATCGTGGCGATGTACCACGACCAGGGCCATGCCCCGGTCAAGGTCCTCGGCATCGAGAACGGCGTCAACGTCACCGTCGGACTCCCCGTCATCCGCACTTCCGTCGACCACGGCACCGCCTTCGACATCGCCGGAACCGGCACCGCCCGGGGCGGCAGCATGGTCGAGGCGCTTCGCCAGGCGGTCGCCCTTGCCACCGAAAGGCACCGATGACCAGTGCGGAAGCCCGCGCCAGGCGCGAAAGCATCGTGGAGCTGGCCCAGGACGCCGGTCCGACGGGAGTGGACGAGCTCAGTGTGCGCTTCGCGGTGAGCCCGTCCACGATCCGCCGCGACCTCGCCCGCCTCACCGCCGACGGACGCCTCGCCCGCACGTACGGCGGAGCCATGGCGCTGACCGCTTCCGCCGAGACGTCCCTGCAGCGGCGTACGGCCGAGGCGGCCGAGGCCAAGCGGGCCATCGCGGCGCTCGCGGTGACCCGCATCGCGCCGGGCGCCACGGTCCTGTTCGACGCCGGTTCCACGGTGGCCGCACTGGCCCGGGCCCTGCGCGGGGTGGCGGACGGGGTCACCGTCGCGACCCCCAGCCTGTCCGCGGTGTTCGAACTCGGCGGGGCCGAAGGCGTGCACCTCACCTGCCTGGGTGGCCACTACCGGCCGCTCAGCCACGCGTTCGTCGGCCCGCTCGCCGAAGCGGCGCTGGAACGCATGACGTTCGACGCGGTGTTCCTCGGCACTGATGGCGTCTCGCCCGCACTCGGGATCTGCGAGGCCGACGCGGAGCAGATCAGGCTCAAGGAACTGATGGCGCGCCGGTCGCACCGGGTGTACATCCTCGCCCACGCGGCGAAGCTGGGAGCGGCCCCCTTCCACGCCTGGGCCCCCTGGCAGCCCGGCTGGACCCTCGTCACCGACACCTCGGCGGACCCGGCCCTGCTCGACGCGCTGCGCGCCCGCGACGTCGAGGTGCTGCTCGCGCCACCGACGTCTGACTGACCGGGCAGCAGCGGCGCCCAACGCCTGCCCGGCCGACCGCACGGGTCCGCCGCCGGGCGTGATCTTCGATCGAACGAAGCGCGCTTCGAGTCCGGTGCGGCCGGCCGGTGCGCCGGCACGGCCGCAACCCCGGGCGCTCCCGTACCGCTCAGGACGCAAGGCCGAGCAGGGCGTCCGCGACCGCCGGTCCGCTCTCCTCGGCGATCGAGTCCGGCAACTGGGCATCGCGCACGGGCGCGAAACGGACCGAAGAGGCGTCCTGCGCCGTACCCGGTCCCGTACCCCGTCCCGCGTCCGTCGCCATGCGGAATCCGTGCACCGCGGGCCGCGGCAGGCTGTTGTTACGCCCATGGCGTGGAGAAGTAGTACGCGCCGGTGTCGTACAGCACCATGTAGTCGCCTTCCCGCAGTTCGGGCAGCTCCCGCGCATGGGCAACGACGTCCCCGGCGAAGCAGCACGGCCCCGCCACGTCCTGGGCGAGCACCGGACCGGTCCTCGGGGCACCGTCCGCGTCGAACGCGCCGACCCGCAGCGGCCAGGCGTCCGGCGTGACGACGGTACGGGTGGCGGTCTGCGCGCCGGCGTGGGTGAGCGCGATGCGCCGTCCCCCGGCGTCCTTCGTGTACTCCACCAGCGCGCCGATCCAGCGGAGTCTCCTCCCATCCGGGTTGCCGCTTAGAGCCTGTCGGGTGGCTGATCATGCGTGAAGCGTGACGGTTGCGATCTGCCCTCCGGGCATGGCGACGGCCCCGGAATGATCACGTGGTGTGTGCCAGTGCGAAAACTCCGAGGCCGTCAGCGGCCCATGCTATCCGTCGAGCCTGACCGATGAGATGTGGGAGATCATCCAGCTGCTTCTTCCCGTGCGTGACCTGCGAAGAGGCGGCGGGATGCGCAAGTACGGGGACCGGTTGGTGCTCGACTCGGTGTTCTACGTGCTGCGGTCGGGCTGCCAGTGGCGGATGCTTCCGCGCGATCTGATGCCCTGGGACGCGGCCCACCGCTGGTTCACCAAGTGGCGGCGGGACGGTACCTGGGACCGCGTCCACGACGAGCTCCGCCGCCAGGTGCGGATCGGGGCCGGACGCGATCCCGAGCCGTCGGCCGCCGTGATCGACGCCCAGTCGATCAAGACCAGCGAGGGCGGCGAGGCGCGTGGGTTCGATGCGGGCAAGCGAACGACAAGGCGGAAGCGGCACATGATCGTGGACACGATGGGCCTGCTGCTGGTCGTCGCGGTCACCTCCGCGTCTGTGCAGGACCGGGCCGGAGGCCGCATCGTCCTGGCCCGGCTCGCCGCCGGCTTCCGCACCATCAGTCTGGTGTGGGCCGACGGCGGATACGCCAACTCTGTTGATTCCACGCTGCTTTCATGGGCCCGGGACGCGTTGAACATCGTTGTGGAGATCGTGAAGCGGACCGACGACGTCAAGGGCTTCAAGGTCCTGCCCCGCCGCTGGGTGGTGGAGCGAAGTTTTGGCTGGCTGGTCCGAAACCGTCGGCTGGCCCGCGACTACGAACGGCTGACCGCGACCTCCGAGGCCATGATCAAGGTGGCGATGATCCGCTTGATGCTCGTCCGGCTCGCCGGGCAACCATCGCGGTGGAGCCATGAATCCCACCGCAAGACGGCCCGAACCAAGACCGTCGAGGACCTTATCGCAGCGTAATCAACTGGCCACCCGACAGGCTCTCAGGCGGTGGCTGTCCTGGCCCGAGCCCAGCAGGACGCGGTCTGGAACCGGCAGCAGGTCTGCAACAAGCTCCGCTCTTTGCTGCGCGAGTACTTCCCGGCATTCCTGGAGGCGTTCAGGGACAAGCCGGGCGGTCTGGCCCGTCCCGACGCCCGCCGGATTCTCGCTGTCGCGCCCACGTCCGCCCTGGCCGCGAAACTGCCGCTCTGGCCGTGGCCGCCCGTGCGGGCATGGACCGGGCTACGTACAACCGCATCGAGCAGGGCCACAGCGCCCCGTTGCTAGACTCGCTCATCCTCATCGCCGACGCGCTCGGCGTACCGCTCGCTGACCTCGTGCGGGAGTAGCCCCGCCCGCGGCGGATCGGCGTCGCCGCGGGCGAGAGTTCAGCGACGGTAGTACGTCGGATACGAGCGCGTCGTCGGCGGCTGCGGGCACAACTGCTTGTGGACCTGCACCGTGCCACCCGGTCCGTCTGCACCGTGGACGGCGTACTCCTTGGCCTCGCCGGGTTCGAGCGGCTGGTCGCAGCGGGCGCACATCATCGGCGCACCGCCCGCCAGGCGCGACCGAGCCGAGCAGCCGTGGGGCAGGGCGCCCCCGCGCGGCACCCGGTGCAGACCACGGTGTGGCCGACGAGCTTGCGGTATGCGACCTCAGCACGGTCGCTGGGCTTCGACAGCGCGATCATCCGAAGTGCTCCGCTCCGATACGCGGGCCAGCAGCGTCCTCGAGTGCGGCTTGTAACGCCGCGGCCTCCGTAACCCACTCGTCGTCACCCGGGCAGACGCGCCAATGCGGGCCGGGGCCCTGGGTGCGCCGGTGGGGAGGGATCACCAGGTGCGCATCCTCGGCGAGGATCCGCGTCCCGGGGACATCCCAGTCCTCCCGGGAGCCGGGGGCAATGAACCAGTACAGGGCTGCGGCAAGTGGGTCCTCGAGGACTGCCCCCGACCGGCCGCCAAGGATGGACAGGGCGTCGAGTCCGACGCTGCGGGGAACGCGGACGGCGTCCCACTCCACACCCGCTCCTTCGAGACGGCAGTTCCTGATAGTGCGGATGCTTGGTGGGGCCATCGCTGAGTCTCCTCGGTGCACTGTGGTGGGCAGTGCGCCAAGAGTGGCCCTTGCCTGCACGCGTTTCGAGGACTTCTAGAGGTCTTTTCGCGACACCAAAGAGGACTTTCGCGCCGTCATATGAGTGACGGCTGGCCTCCGAAAGGGCCTGCTGTGACACTGACTTGAGATGCCGTCATGGAGGTGCAGCGTGTCGCAGCCCGCGAGCAATACCCGACTGAGGTCAGCACGTCATGCCGCGGGCTACCGCTCCCAGCAGGAGTTGGCCACGGCCCTTGGCGTTGGTGTCCGGCAGGTCCGACGCTGGGAGTCCGAAAGCCCGCCGTGGCCTCACCCGGACCTGCAGCAGGCTCTCACGCAGCTTCTCGGCCAGGACATGGAATCGCTCGGATTCACCCCTCCGGCAGGTCGCGACCGGCCGGACCCGGTTCGGCGGAGCCTGGTAGGTGCGACGGTGGCTGCCGTGGGGCTGGCTGCTGTGCCGATACAGTCCGCGACCGCCATGCAGCCCGCCTCCGTCGCAGCAGACTTCGAGGCCGTAACCCGCTCGCACCGGCGCCTGTACTGGTCCGTCGCGCCCGCCACACTGCAACCTGCGGCCATTGCACACGCCTCACTGGGCTGCGCGCTGCTACCCGAAACCGCCGGCCAGACCCGGCGCGCGGTGGCCGCGGCGCTGGCCGAGACGTGGATGCTCGCCGGGCGTATCGAGTTCTTCGACCTGTGCGAGCCGGAGCGGGCAAGTCAGACACTGCTGCGCGCTCTGCAGGCTGCAGGCGAGGCCGACGACCCGCTGCTCGGGGCTGCCATCCTTGCGCACACGGCATTCATCCCCGGGTGGGACGGGCGCCGGGATGCAGCGGTGGAGCGCATGGTCGCCGCCCGGACCTACGCGCGCCGCGGCCCCGCCTCGGCGGAATTCTGGGCATGGCTCGACGCGGTAGAGGCAGAGTGCGAGACACGATGTGGGAACACCCAGACCGCCCTGCATCTGATCGGGCATGCGGAAGACACCCTGGCGGCGGGCAGCGAGCACGCAAGCCCGGCATGGATGGACTGGTTCACTCCCGTTCGCCTCGCTGCATTCAAGGGAAACACGCAGCTCAAGGCCGGTCATCTGCCCCAGGCGCGGACGACGCTCCTGGGAGTCCTCGACAACATGCCAGCCACCGAGGACAAGCAGCGCACGGTCATCTGCGGCGACCTCGCCGCAGTCGAGGCGGCGTCCGGAAACCCGGAGGCAGCCTGCGACTATGCGTGCCGGGCGCTTGATCAGCTTGAGATCACCTGGTACGCAATGGGAATGGACAGGGTGCGGGAAGTACGGCGTGCCCTGGCCCCGCACCAGAACCAGCAGTGTGTGCGGGACCTGGACGAACGGCTGTATGGGTGGTCGACGACGGTCAGCGCGCTCGCTCGTTGAACTGCCGGATCTGTTCCGGCAGTTCGAGGAGCGAATCGAAACGGAACGTCGGCAGGTCGCGGGCTTCGGCTGTGTTCCACTGGATGGTTCCCCATGGCCCGCGGTGGATGAGCGCGGTGTGCATCCCAGCGGAGACGGCCGGGCGTAGGTCGTTGTCGATGCGGTCGCCGACGTACAAGATCTCGCCGGGCTCGTGTGGAACGACGTCGGCGACCCGGACGAAGAACTCCGGGTCGGGCTTTGACGCGCCCCAGTCGTCGCTCGTGCCGATCAGGTCGACGTCGTCGGTGAACAGCTGGCGAAGGATTCCGCCGGCCCGGACGGTCTGGTTGCCAGCGATGCCGAGCCAGAGCCCGTCGGCTCGCAGCTGGGCGAGGGCGGGGCGGACGTCGTCGTACAAGTCCGACTCGTCGAAGTGCTCGGGTTGCCCGGCCTGCGCGCGCTTCTCCCGCTCCGCGTACAGGTCGAATCCGGGCTGGAACTCTTGGAAGGTCTCGCGGTAGTCGCGGCCTTGAGCGATGACGGCGCCGAACATGGCTACGAAAGTGTGCCGCGGTACTCCGAGCCAGTCGGCCCAGGTGCCGTACTCGCGGGTCTCGTCTACCAGACACTCACCAACATCGAAAACGACTGCGCGAATCATGGCCGCATCCTATGCGGCCGCCCATGAGGCCATGGCGAGGCCGTTGCCGAGCCGGATACTGCCCGGTCGTGAACGCACGAAACCGCCCCCGTCCCGGCCGTAGCCGGAACTAGGGGGCGTGGTGCTGGGGGGCAGCGGAGGAGAGCGAGGAGGCCGGTCGCGGCGCCCGCGACACCGGACAAGACACCGAGCGTCGGCATCGGCCACCGGGCCCGCTCCAACGGCGTGAGACGGGCGTCCAGGGCGTCGCCCTTCGGCAAAGTCTCCAGCGTAGCGTACGAAGCCGCGCCTCGTGGTCGGCCACGTCACCGCGGATGTCCTTGGCCTCGTTGAGGACCTCGCGAGCTTGAGCTTGATGCGGTCGACTGTTCTGGCCAGGTCCCGTACCTCCTGATACGTCTGCCCGTTGCTGATGTAGACGCCAGCGTCGGGTGGCTGTGGCGTCGCCATCACACTCCTCGGGCGAGGGACGGTGGGTCGGCGGCCGCGGGCAGCGTAGACGCGGTGCTCTTCCGGCCGAGCCGCCCCGCCACCCACGCCTTGGCGGTGGCCAGGACCAGTGCCTCCGGGGCGGCCCACCAGACGGGGATGTCGGCGAGCTCCGTCGCAGCCAGGCGCAGGGATGCCTGCGCCCCGGTCCACGCGGACCGCTCCGTCAGATCAAGCAGCAGCTGCTTCTGCATGGTCAGGCGTCCTTGTCTTCTCCGCGCGAGCGGAGGTGAGCCGCACACACACCTGTATGGCGAGCGAGGTCTCGAGTCTCCTCTGCGCGAGCGGAGGTGAACCGAACGACGGCCTGCTGCGGACGAACCGGACCGGGTCTTCTCCGCGTGAGCGGGGGTGAGCCGTTCGGGCGGGACGGTCCAGGCTCCGTGTCGCCTGGGCTGTTCGGCGCCTGCTTACGAGGTTGGCAAAGGCGTTGTCGTCCCTTTTGTCGGCGGTCCGCATGTGACCTGGCGTCTCGCGGCAGCCCGGTGGCCGCATGTGGCAACCGCGTGGCATGCCCAGACGTCCTTCGAGCATGACGCCTTCGAGCCCGCCGAGCTGGCCGCCCTGTGGCCACGGCGCCGCCCCTGCGACCGATCCGGTTGGCTGCCGTGGCAGGCATGTACCCGGACACAGCGCCTGCCTGGCTCACCTGGATGAGGCCGACCGCAACGCGTACCTTGCCACCCTGTCTCCAGGCGCGGGCATCGATCACAGCGGCACTCCCTTCACCGGAGAGCTGCTGAGCAGCCTGCTCGCCGCGCTCACGGACTCCGCAGGCCGGCCCTGTCTCGGCGTCGCCCAGTTCAACGAGGCGCAGTTCAGCGGCGACGCCGAGTTCGGCGGGGTGAAGTTCAGCGGCGACGCCTGGTTCAACGAGGCGCGTTTCAGCGGCGACGCCCACTTCGGCGGGGCACTGTTCAGTGGGAGCACTCACTTTGGCGGGACGCTGTTCAGCGGGGGCGCCGAGTTTTTCAGAGCGGTGTTCGAGCGCACTGCAGCAGTGGGGCCGCTGGTGTGCACGGGGACGCTAGATCTGTCGGAGGCGGTGTTCGGGACTGCTGTGACCATCGAGGCGGCAGCGTCCTCGCTACGCTGCCGCCGGACGCGGTGGTCCTCCACTGCCGCGCTGCGGCTGCGTCATGCCACCGTGGACCTGAGCGACGCGGTCCTGCAATTCCCGGTGACGATATCCGCCCGCTCCCGGCCCTTCACCGTGGACGCCCGGGAACTGGCTGAAGCCGGCCTGACAGGCCCCCGCGTGCGGGCCGTATCGCTGCGGGGGGTGGACGCGGCGCACCTGGTGCTCACCGATATCGACCTCGCCGACTGCCGGTTCGCCGGGACCATCCATCTCGACCAGCTGCGGCTGGAGGGGCTCTACCTTCTGGCTGCAGCCCCCTCCGGTCTGCGTCGGCGTGGGGTGTGGCCTGTGCGTTGGACGGCACGCCGGACGCTGGTCGAGGAGCACCACTGGCGTGCCGCCCGCCAGGCGGGCGCAAACGGCTGGAATCCAGCGCCGGAGGGGGAAGAGATACTGACGCCTGCCGCGCTGGCGCCGGTATACCGACAGTTGCGCAAGGTTTTCGAGGACGGCAAGCACGAACCCGGTGCAGCCGACTTTTACTACGGCGAGATGGAGATGCGCCGCCATGCCAGCGACATCCCCTGGAGCGAGCGGAGCCTGCTTGCCGCGTACTGGGCGGTTTCCGGCTACGGGCTGCGCGCCTCCCGGGCCCTGGGATGGCTGTTGGTGGCCATGACCGCCACCGTGGTGGCGATGATGCTGTGGGGTCTACCCCAGGACGGCCCGAAGCCAGCCGGCACCGGCCGCCGCATCACGATGACCACCCACGCCCCCAATGCGGTGAACCCCTACGCGTCGTATGGGGAGCGTCTGTCGACAGACCGGTTCGAGAGGTCCCTTCGAGTCGTGATCAACTCGGTGGTCTTTCGGTCTTCCGGGCAGGGCCTGACCACCGCCGGCACCTATGCCGAGATGGCCTCACGCCTTACCGAACCCGTCCTGCTGGGCCTGGCCGTCCTCGCCATCCGCAGCCGCGTCAAACGCTGACATCTCCCGCCCCACCACAGCCCAGGCAGTGCCAGATACATCCTGGCACCGGCCCGAGTCTTCTCTGTGCGAGCGGAGGTGAGCTGGTGATCTGTCCCTCCGTGCCTGCGGTTCGCCCCCGACGGCAAGACCGCCCTCAACGCCCACGAATGGCGGGCTGGCTCGAGCCAGCGGCCCTCGGCACATCCGTCGCCGTCAGCTTGCTGCGCCAGGCGGCTGCGCCTCCGGCGATATGGCCATGCGTCCTCGTCCATGACGCATTGCGATACGGCACCACCCGTCCGCCCACCTGGGCAGGCTCCGTCGTGGGTACGGGCGCTGACGAGGCGTGTTCCAGCACTGGCAGTAGGACGCCCGGGGCCACCGACTTTCCGCCCTCGTTCTTGATCTTGCTCCGGGAAAGGACTGGTTGCGGACCCGTGGTCGAGCCTGCCTTGCTGAAACGGCATGAATGTTTGCCGCTAACTGATGGGGGTTGCAGTGTGGCGGCATGAGCGAGAACGAGCTGGTGCAGCGGACGGATGGAGTTTGGGATGTCGTGGTCATTGGGGGTGGTGTCGCGGGTTTGTCGGCTGCGCTGACGTTGGCGCGGGTGCGTCGGTCGGTGCTGGTGATCGATGCGGGTGAGCCGCGTAATGCTCCGGCTTTGGCGGCGCACGGCCTGATCTCCCGGGACGGGATTGCGCCGCTGGAGCTGCTGAGGCTGGGCCGGGAGGAGATCCTCTCGTACGGCGGGCGGATCGTCTCCGGCCGCGTAGCGGGGGTACGCCGCGAGGAGGGGCACCTGATGGTGAGCACCGAGGACGGTGGCGGCGCGGCGGCGCGGCGACTTCTGGTGACCACGGGACTAGTAGGGCTTTGTTAGGTACCCCAAGTGATCTTCGTTGGATAGATTGTGATCTTCTTTCAGTTGTGACTCCTGAGGAGATGGAAGAGGTCCGTCCGCGTCTGGAGGCGTTCGCGGCCGAGATGCTGGGCTCGTTGGCGCGTCGGGACCAGCGGGCCAAGGGTGAGTTGTACCTGCGTGGGCTGATGCTGGACGGCAAGCGCAAGTCGATGCAGCCGATGGCCGAGCGCCTGGGCGTGGACCACCAGCAGCTCCAGCAGTTCGTGTCCTCCTCCACCTGGGACTACTCCAAGGTCCGTGAGCGGCTGGCCCGTTGGGCTGCGGCGCACATCTCGCCCGAGGCGTACGCGATTGACGATGTCGGCTTCCCCAAGGACGGCTACGACTCGCCGGGGGTGGCGCGGATGTACTGCGGCGCGCTGGGCAAGCGGGGCAACTGCCAGATCGGGGTCAGTGTGAACCTGGTCAGCGACCGCGCCTCCTCGGCCGTCGACTGGCGTCTATTCCTGCCCGAGGGCTGGGACGACACCAAACATACCAAGGACGCGCTGCTGGCTTCGGCGATCCGCCGGCGCCGCGCCAAGGCCGGCATCCCCGAGACTGCTCGCCACCGGGAGAAGTGGCGCCTGGCCCTGGACATGCTCGACGAGGTCCGCGGGGACTGGGCGTTGCCGGGCCTGCCGGTCGTCGCCGATGCCGGATACGGCGACGCCACGGGCTTTCGGGAGGGCCTGACCGAACGAGGCCTGACCTACGCGGTCGCGGTCAAGGCCACCACGACCGCGCACCCGGGCGACGCCACGCCCGAGCGTCCGCCGTACTCCGGGCAGGGCCGCCCTCCCGTGTCCGCCTACCCCCAGCCGCACAGCACCCTGCGCGTGCTGGCCCTGGCCGCCGGGCAAGCGGCCGCCCGCACCGTTACCTGGCGCCAGGGCAGCAAGGCCACCAAGCACAACCCACGGGCCGAGATGCGCTCGCAATTCCTGGCCCTACGGGTCCGCCCGGCCAACCGGCACATCCGCCGCGCCGCCGACGGCTCCCTGCCCGAATGCTGGCTGCTCGTCGAGTGGCCACCCGACTCCGCCGAGCCCACCGACTACTGGCTCTCGACACTGCGCGCCGACACCCCACTGCGCGAGCTGGTGCGAATCGCCAAGATCCGCTGGAGAGTTGAGCACGACTACCGCGAGCTCAAGGACGGCCTCGGCCTGGACCACTTCGAGGGCCGCAACTACCTCGGCTGGCACCGCCACGTCACCCTCGCCTCCCTCGCCCAGGCCTTCTGCACCCTGCTGCGGCTCGACCCAAAAGCCCCTGCGCCGGCCTGACCCTCTACGCGGTCCTCCGCGAACTCCAGGCCCTCCTGGCCACCTGGACCGGCGCATGCTCCATATGCGGCCAACCCGCACCAACCCCCGAACCCCACCAAAGGACCTAACAAAGCCCAACTAGTGGATGAACTGCCCGGCGTGCCGGGGCTCGCGGAACGGTGGGGGCGCGATGTGCTGCACTGTCCGTACTGTCACGGCTGGGAGGTCCGGGATTCAGCCGTCGGCGTGCTGGGCACCGGCCCGGCCGCGTTTCACCAGGCTCTGATGTTCCGCCAGTTGTCACCGGAGGTGACGCTGTTCCTGCATACCGGCGTCGAGCTGGCTGAGGAGCAGTGGGAACAGCTGGCCGCGCTGGGCGTCGGTGTGGTCGACGGTGAGGTCGGTGGCCTGGTCATCGACGGCCAAGACCGGCTGGCAGGCGTGCGCCTGGTCTCGGGCACGTCGGTCGCGGTGGATGCTCTGGTGGTGGCCCCGCGGTTCGTGGCGCGTGCCTCGATGCTCACCGATCTGGGCCTGTCGGTGACGGAACACCCGATGGGTGTGGGCGAGCAGTTGGTCTGTGACGCAAGCGGTTTCACCGGCGTCGAGGGTGTGTGGGCCGCGGGCAACGTTACCGACCTGATGGCGGGTGTCCCGGCCGCCGCCGCATCCGGAACTCAGGCGGCAGCGGCAATCAACATGGACCTCATCGGCGCCGATGCGAAGGCTGCGGTCGCCGCCCGCGCCGTCGGTGGCGTCGGGGTGTTCAGCGCTGAGACGGAAGCCGAGGTGTCCCGGCGGGTGCTGGGCGACCGCCGCCACGGCCTGGAGACGCTGCTCCCGTCCGGGCTGGCTGTCGACCGGGAGTTCCCGAGCGGCACGGTCTGATGGGTCCGTAGGTCAGGTGGTGCGGGCGCGCAGGTGGGCCCGTTCGCCCTGGTGGCCGAACAGGACGAGCAGTTCGACCGCGTGGTCGTCGTCGGGGCCGAGCCAGTGCGGTACGTGGGTGTTGAACTCGGCGGCCTCCCCCGGCTTGAGGACCAGGCTCTGCTCGCCCAGGAGGAGGCGCAGTCGCCCGGCGAGCACGTAGAGCCATTCGAAGCCGTCGTGGGTCTTCAGTTCCGGCTCGGCGCCGGGCTTGGGAAGGATAAGGAGTTTGTGGGCCTGGACGCCGCCGGGATGGCTGAGCGGCACGTAGGTCATGCCGTTGCGTGTCACCGGGCTCAGGTGGATGCGAGGGTCGCCGGTGCGGGGCGCACCGACAAGGTGGTCGAGGGGTACCGCGTACACCTCGGCGAGCGGCAGCAGAAGTTCCAGGGTCGGTTTGCGGTTCCCGCCCTCGAGGCGGGACAGAGTGCTCTCGTTGATTCCGGTCCGCTCGGCGAGCTCGGCAAGCGTCATCCCGCGCCGGCGCCGCAGCTCGCGCAGACGGGGCCCGACCGCCTCCAATACGTCCTTCTTTGCGTTACCCATATCCACCAGGTTGCCGAAACAGCATGAGGCTTTGCAACTCCAGCGGGGGTGGCGCACTGTCGTCGAAGCGGGGCCGGCCGTAGAGCCTGCCCATTGCACTGACGTGCCTATCTCCCTGCTTCTCACGAGGACTGGCCTGTCATGACTACGGAGACCGGCACCTTGAATAGGGGTGTCCCCGCCCTGGATCCGCGGCGCTGGCTGGCGCTGACGGTGATCTCGGTGGCGACGCTGATGGTGGTGCTGGACGCCTCCGTCATCAACATTGCCCTCCCGCACTGCGGATGCCGATTAATCATCCGCCCTGATCAGGCGGCATGTTGGTACTCGCGAAGGGTTCCGCCGAGTCGATCTCGTCGGCCGATCTCCAAGTGCTTGATCTGCCCTGGTTCGGCGGTCGGTGTGGGCAGCGGGCGGAGCGGAGCGGCTTGCCCCAGGGCCCCGGTGGGGGCGATGGCCGTTGTAGAACGACTCGAACTCGCGCAGGGTGTGGAGTAGGTGCCGCTGGCCCCATATGAGGGTGCGGTCCAGCAGCTCACGTCGACAGGTTTGTATCCATCGCTCCGTGATCGAATTCATCCGCGGCATCCGGATACCGCTGAGGATGACCTCCAGCCCGGCGTCGGCCATCACGGCGTCGAAGGCCTTGGTGAACGTGGAGTCCCGGTCGCGGATCAAGAACTTGGCCTGGCTGCCCGCGTCCTGGAGATCCATGGCGAGATTGCGTCCGACCGGTACCACCCAGTCCGCGGTGGGGTGTGCGGTGGCGCCCAGGAGCCGGATCCTGCGGGTGGTGTGCTCGATGACGGCGAAAACGTACAGGCGCGCCCCGGCCAGGGTGCGGGTCTCGAAGAAGTCGCAGGCGAGAAGCGCGCCGGCCTGGCTGCGCAGGAAGTCAGCCCAGGTCGTGCCTTCGCGTTCGGAGGCGGGCGGGATGCCGTGCTCCTTGAGAATCTCCCAGACGGTGGAGGCGGCGATCTTGATACCGAGCGCCGCGAGCTCACCGTGGATGCGCCGGTACCCCCAGGAGCTGCTCTCGCGTGCCAGGCGCAAAACCAGGCTGCGGATCGAGCGGACTGCGGGTGGGGCGCCCTCGCCGCCTCGGTGCGTACGTGACGGCATGGCGCTGTTTGAGCAGGTCGCGGTGCCACCGCGAGATCGTGTCGGGACGCACCAACAGCAGGAGCCGGCGCAGCTTGTTCATCGGGCGACGATGGAGCAGGCCAGCGAGCAGCGCACGGTCGGTGTCGGTGAACGCGAGCTTGCCGACCTGGCGCTGCAGGACCAGCAGCTGGTGCCGCAGCGTGAGGATCTCGATGTCTTTGTCCCGCTCACTCATCGGCAGCAGCCGCAGGAGCGTGAACGTATGGGTGACGGCGAGGTAGGCCAGGCGCAGCAGCACGACAGATCATGATGCCGCCGACGGCCATCCGGGTGAACAGCACGGGCGCGAGTGGCGCGCGAGCAGAAGGCCTGCCAGCGACGATCAAGCTCCTGACCTGGCCGGATGACTTGTCGGCACCCGCAGAGTCGACCAACGCCACCACCGACACCGGTACCTGAGGTGCCGCGCGCAGATCGGCGTCGGCCGGGCACCCGCACCATCAACCGGCTCCGTGCCCATCTCACCGGCATCTTCCCCGGCCTGGAACGCGCCCCGGAGGCCGGCCGCCACCGCCCAGCGCACCAGCTGCCCGGCCAGTCGGCATCCGGGCAGCCTCCTGAAAGCGGCACATCGGAGGCTCCCCGCCACCCCGGGCGTGGAGACGTAACTGATTTGGTGTGGTGTTGTGGTGTCACCGCTGGACCGGGCGAGTACGCGGCCCTGGTGCGTATGATCGCCTACCGCGCCTCCGCGCGCGGCTCGCCGTGGACGGCAGGTCCGTGTCAGCTGCCGAGCCAGGCGAGGGCAGCCACCGTCATGGCGCTGACGCCGGTGTCCAGGGTGGGCTGGATGACGGGGGCGAAGGTGGGGCTGTGGTTGACCGGGATGTCCCGAGCGATGGTGCCGTTCTTGGCGGCCTCGGCGTAGCGGCCGGGGTCGATCCCGCCGATGCCCCAGTAGGTGAACTGCGTGCCGAACGCCTTGGGGATCTCGCTCATGTCCTCGCTGGCGGTCTGCAGGTCGATGGTGTGTGCGTCGTCGCCGAAGTGGGCGGCGAACGCGTCGGCGACGCGCCGGGTCGGCGCCTCGTCGTTGACGGTGGGCGGGAAGGACGTGGTTCGCTCGATCTCGGGTGCCCTGGGCGAGCGGGATGCCTCGCACTCGGCTTTGACGATCCGTTCGATCGCGTCCAAAACCTGGGTGCGCGAGGCGTCGTCGTAGGTGCGCACGTTGAGCTGGATGACGGCGCTGTCAGGGATGACGTTCGGGCCGGTACCGGCGTGGATGCTGCCCACGGTGACCACGGCTGGGGTGGTGGCGGCCATTTCCCGGGAGACGATGGTCTGCAGGCGTACGACGATCATCGCGGCCATTACCACGGGGTCGACCGATGCCTGGGGCATGGAACCGTGCGCCCCTCGTCCGTGGACGGTGATGCGCAGGCTGTCCGCGGCCGACAGGAACGACCCGGGGCGGGTGCCGACGTAGCCGGCCGGATAGGGCAGGACGTGCTGGGCGAGCACCACGTCGGGCCGGGGCGACCTGGACGTCAGACCGTCGTCGATCATGGCGTCGGCGCCGTCGCCGTTCTCCTCCGAGGGCTGGAAGAGCGCCACGAAGGTACCCCGCCAGGCGTGCCGGTCCTGGGCCATCAGCCGTGCGCAACCGATCAGGCAGGTCACGTGCACGTCGTGCCCGCAGGCGTGCATGACCGGCTGCTCGGTGCCTTCCGGACCGGTGACGGTCACGGTGGACGCGTAGGGCAGGCCGGTCTGTTCACGTACCGGAAGAGCGTCCATGTCGGCGCGGGCCATGACGACCGGGCCGACGCCGTTGGCCAGGACCCCGATCACGCCGGTGCCGCCGATACCGTCGGTGACTTCGTAGCCGAAGGACCGCAAGGCGTCGGACGCCTTCTTCGCGGTGCGGCGCTCTCGCAGGCCGAGTTCGGGGTGCCGGTGCAAGTCCTTGTACAGATTCTCGAGGTCGGAGCGGATGCCGTCGAGGCCGGCCAGCACGGTGTGGGCACGGTCGGTCATGATGACTCCTTGGGTGGGTGGGACTGGTCTTCTTCCCCGTTTTGGGTGGCGGGACCGGAGCGGCGCCGCGCCGCCGAGGCCAGCTTGGAGTGGGGCTGCCACTCCAAGCTGTTGGGCAGGTTCCAGCCGTAGTGCACTGCGGTGAGCCGGAGGACCAGGGCCAGAGCGATTCCCAGGCCGACGCCGACCCGGGGGACGCCGAGGTACGAGCAGAGCACCGTGACTCCGGCGACCGCAACGGCGACGGTGGCGTACAGACCGTTGCGGCCGAAGACAGCCGGCACCCGGCCGAGGATGACGTCGCGCAGGGCGCCTCCGCCAACGGCGGTCAGGGTGCCCAGCAGGATGGCCGGGAGCCAGCCCAGACCGACCGCCAAAGTCTTGTTGGCGCCGGTGACCGCCCAGAACCCGATCACTGCGGCGTCGAGCGCGGTGAACAGCCGGTTCCAGGACTCCTCACTGATCTTGATGAGGAAGACCACCACGGACCCGGCGACGGCAGTCAGAAGGTAGGCGTAGTCGGTCAGCGCGACCGGTGTGCCGTGCTGCAGCAATACATCCCTGATCATGCCTCCGCCCAGGCCCGAGATGATGCCGACGACCAGGAACCCGAACAGGTCCAGGCCGGCTGTGCGGGCCACGGCACCGCCCAGCAGTGCGCACGAAAAAACGCCGGCGAGGTCGAGGTAACGCGTCACGACGGCCATACCGGCGGGAATCAGGGAAGCTGACAGCACGGACGAAGTGGACACGTGGCGAGCATAGTCACGATCTTCGCCATCTCCCCTGGCGAACGAATCGATCACAAAGCATGACGAACAGTGACAGTACGCGAGGTCGCATCGCGCCCCGCTAGAGAAGACGGACTAAAGGCGTGTGTGATGTTGTGATCAACTGGTTGTCGGTAGGAGGTCGTCGGTCCAGATCATCGAGGCGCGGAGGCGGAGGCCGGCGAGATAGCTCCCGGACACGGCCTCGTCCGGCTGCCGTACGGGCAGGCCCGCGCCCTGCTCGATGAGCACACGGCCGTCAGCGATGTGCCGGGCACGGGCTGGGACCTGCACGAGTGGCGGCAATCCGGCCTCACCCACCTCAGCGAGGCCGGCGCGAGCCTGCCGATGCTCATGGTCAAGTCGAGGCACAAGAAACTGAGCTGCCCCGAGCTTCGTAGAGTCCGCGATCGTGTGATCAAGCGGTCTGCGGGGCTTCCTCCAGGCTCGCCCAGTAGACCTGCTCGTACTCGTCGGGTGGGACGTAACCCAGGGCGGAGTGGAGTCGTTCACCGTTGTACCACGCGACCCACTGGAAAACGGCCCGCTCGACCTCGTCGAAGTCCCGCCACGGGCCCTGATGCTCGATCACTTCGGCCTTGAATGTCCCGTTCAGAGCCTCGGCCATCGCGTTGGCGTGATCCGTCAACTGCAAGTGATCCCGACTCTGGAGACGGAGGTCAGGGGCGGGTGCGGGTGACGCATCCGTTCCATCCCCTGGCGGGGCTGGAGTTGGAGTTCATCGAGCGTCGGCAGTGCTGGCGTGGGGACCGGGTGTACTACTTCGACGAGGTGGGCGGCCGGTCGAAGATCCCGACGGAGTGGACGTCGGTGGCGCCGGTGGACGCGTTCGTGGTCGCCGCCGAGGGTTCGTGTCCGTTCCGGACGCAGGATCTGGTGGAGCTGGCCGGGTTGATCGACCGGCTGCGGGGTGTCGGGGAGATCACGTCGTGAGCGTCGTGGTGTTCGTGCCGTGGCTCGGGGAGCTCGCCGGTCCGGATGGGGGCGCGTTCTTCGCCGGGGTATGCGCTGGCCTGCTTCTTTCACTCCTCGTGGTATCGGCCTGGGGGTTGGCCGGGCCCGGTGGCGCCGGAATCCTGGTGACAGGCATCGGGAGAGGAGGCGGGCATGGCGACGAGGGTGGTCGATCCGGCGAAGGTGCGGGCCCTGGAGGAGTCCCGGACGCTCAACCCGCGGCCCGAGCAGGTGGTGGACGAGGCGTTCATCAACTCGCCGTTCCTGGATCCGTACGATCTGGTGCAGGTCAAGTACGAGATGGTGCGCCGGGTGCGGGTGGACAAGGTGCCCGTGGCGCGGGCGGCGCCCGCGTTCGGGTTCTGCCGGCAGTCTTTCTATGCGATCGCCGCCGCGCTGGACGCGGGCGGCCCGGCGGCTCTGGCGCCGGGCAAGCCCGGCCCGAAGGGCCCCAGCAAGCTGACCGGGCCGGTCATGGAACACCTCGAGGCCCTGCTGGAGACCAACCCCGGGCTGAAGGCGCCGGCCTTGGCGGTCGTGGTGGCCGAGTCGTTCGGGATCACCGTGCACCCGCGGTCCGTCGAGCGGGCCCTGGCCCGCAGGCGCGAGGCCCGGGCCCACGGCCAGGAGGAGAACATACGAGGCGCCGACCGCTGAGGCGGACGGCGGGACAAGGACCTCGGAGGAGTACGAGCGGCTGCGGTCCGCGGTCGTTCACGGTCACGGCGGTGGATGGCGGCACGGTTTCGCGGTGCTGGCCCGCTCGGGCATGGCCGCCTGGAGTCGCGCGATCCTCGCTCTGGTCGCCGTCCGTGACAAGCCGCCGGGGCCTGCGGCCCCGGCGGCCGGGGGCGATGTCACCGCTGATGTCGCAGCCGAACTCGTCGACGCCCTGGCCTCGCTGGTCCTGGGACGCCTCCAGCCACCCTGATCCCGTCACCGTCACCGTCACCGTCACCGTCACCGTCACCGTCACCGTCACCGTCACCGTCACCGGGAGTGTTGCGCTCGTAAGGGAGTCCGTCATGCAGGATCAGCCGTCCGGAGCGGGGAAGGTCACCGCTTGTCCGGTGCCACTGAACCTTGACCGTTTGCCACTGAAGTTTGACCGGCACCCCGGCGCCCGGCGACCGCTGTCTGGGACACTCGCTCCATGCCTGGTGCCAGACAACATGATTCCAAGCCCTTGCGGTCCATGCGGCTTGCCGCCTGGATCTTTCCCGTGGACATCGACGGTCGGCAACGACAGTCGTGGTCCGAGTGGACGAACTGGCGGATGTTCGTGCTACTCCTCTCAGGGCCGTTCATGCTGATTGGTGCGTTCACTGTCCGAGGCCCCGGAGTGACTTGGTGGGAACGAGGCGGTTTTGCTGCGGTCGGCGCCGCCGTATCGGCGATCTTGGTTCGCGCGGTGATCGGGTACAGGCGGCTGACAGCCTCAACTCGGCAGGGGCCGAAAACGTAGCAGCAGGCCGTCGTCGACCTCTGCCGGCGCCCCCACTGCCCCTACAAGTCGCCCCGAGTCCCAGCCGGTCAAACTTCAGTGGCAGGAAACAACCACTCGTCAAAGTTCGGTGGCAAACGGTCAAGGTTCAGTGGCACCGGACACCGCTGATCAACTCCGGCGAGGGGCGTATCTCTATGTCCGTCAGTCCTCGCTGAAGCAGGTCGTCAACAACACCGAGTCCACCCAGCGGCAGTACGCGCTGCGGGGCCGGGCCATCGCGCTGGGTTGGGGCGAGGGCCAGATCACCGTGATCGACACCGATCAGGGACAGTCCGGGGCTTCCGCGGCGGGCCGGGACGGCTTCCAGCTGCTGGTCTCCGAGGTCTCGCTCGGGCGGGCCGGGATCGTGCTCGGCCTGGAGGTGTCCCGCCTCGCGCGGAACAACACCGACTGGCATCGGCTCCTGGAGATCTGCGCGATGACCGGGACGCTGATCCTGGACGAGGACGGTCTCTACGATCCCCGCTCGTTCAACGACCGTCTCGTCCTTGGGCTCAAAGGCACCATGTCCGAAGCGGAGTTGCACCTGCTCAAGGCGCGTCTTCGGGGCGGTCAGCTGTCCAAGGCCCGGCGCGGGGAGCTGAAGCAGTGCCTGCCGATCGGCTATGTCCATGATCCACTGGACCGGATCGTCAAGGACCCTGATGCCGCGGTCCGCGGCGCTGTCGAGCGGGTCTTCACCCTGTTCGCGGCGAGTGGCTCGGCCCGCCAGGTCGTCATCGCCTTCGCCGCCGACCAGCTGTCCTTCCCCGCCCGGATCCGCACCGGCGCCCACAAGGGTGAGCTGGTCTGGGGCCCGCTGAAGCACTGGCGGGTACTGAACATGCTGCACAACCCCTGCTATGCGGGCGCGTTCGTCTACGGACGGAAACGTTCCGGCCGCACCCCGGAGGGGAAGACCACGCTGTCCGACGTCCCGCGCGAGCAGTGGACCGCGTTGATCGAGGACCACCACGAGGGCTACCTCTCCTTCGAGCAGTGGGAGGACAACGGCCGACTGCTCCTGTCCAACGCGACCGGCCGGGGCGAGGGGAGCAAGGCCGGGCCGCCGCGGGAAGGGCCGGCGCTGCTGCAGGGGCTGGTGATCTGCGGGAAGTGCGGCCGGCGGATGACGGTCGGCTACCGCTTGCACCGCGGCGAACTCCTGCCCGACTACCGGTGCATGACCCATGCCATCCAGGACGGCGCCCGGATCTGCGAACGCCTGCCCGGCAAGGCCCTGGACGCCGCCGTCGCCCGCCTCGTCCTGGGCGCTCTCACCCCGCTGGCCATCGACGCCGCCCTGAAAGTCACCGACCAGCTCACCGCCCGCGCCGCCGAGGCCGACCAGCTCAGGGCCAGCCACGTGAAACGGGCCCAGCACCACGCCGACCTCGCCCGGCGCCGCTACCTCGCCGTCGACCCCGACAACCGCCTGGTCGCCGACGCCCTGGAAGCCGACTGGAACCGCGCCCTGCGCGAGGTCACCGAGGCCAAGGACACCTACGAACGCGCCAAGAGCGAGGCCGCCCCGCTCGAGGCAGCCGTCCGCGACCGGCTGGGCACCCTGGCCGCCGACGTCCACCGCCTGTGGGCCGATGCCGACACCCCGATGCGGGAACGCAAACGCATCGCCCGCCTCCTGATCACCGATGTCACCCTCACTCGCACCGACCAGATCACCGCGCAGATCCGGCTGTCCGCCGGGCAGCACCACACCCTGAACCTCCCCATGCCGCTGGCCGGCGGGAAGGTCTGGAAGACCCCCGCGGCCACCGTCGACCTGATCGACCAGCTCCTGGAGGACCACACCCACCGCGAGATCGCCGCGATTCTCAACGCGCGTGGTCACGCCAGCGGCAAGGGCCAGCCCTTCACCGCCCTGCTGGTCCGCAACATCCGCGACGTCTACCACCTCACCCACCGCTACGACCGTCTGCGGGCACGCGGCCTGCTCAGCTTCACCGAGTACGCCGACGCGATCGGCGTCAGCGAAACCACCGTCAAGATCTGGCGGCGCACCGGCCTCATCCACGGCATCGCCTACAACGACAAGAACTGCTACCTCTTCCACCCACCCGGCCCCGACCACCCCGCACCCGAGGTCGCCCAGGGCATCAGGCTCAGCGACCGCATCGCGGCCCAACAGGCCGCTCTGTCCGCAGAATCCCGAAGGAGCGCAGTGTGATGGCAACGGTTTATCGTACGAGTCTGCGACGGAGCCGACCGATGCCGAGGCTCCGACCTCCGCCAGTCGCTCTGTGTAGCGAATGGACACGTATTGCGACCCGCGGTCGGAATGATGAATGAGGTCGGCGTCCTTCTTGATCTTCTGCCGCCACAGCGCCATCTCCAGCGCGTCCAGAGGCAGGTCGGTGCGCATGTGGGTGGCGGCCTGCCAGCCCACGATCCGACGCGAGTAGGCATCCAGGACGAAGGCGACGTAGACCCAGCCCGACCAGGTGCGGATGTAGGTGAGGTCGGCCAGCCACAGCTGGTTCGGCCGCTCGGCGGTGAATCGTCGGTTGACCAGGTCCGGGGGTCGGGGGGTGCCTCTATGTTCTTCGTCAAGGTCATGCCGCCTGGTTTGTGACTGTTTGGGTTGGTCATGCAGCGAGGGTGACGGCGGGGGTTCGGGGTTCGTAGAAGGTTCCGTCGCGGAGCATGGCGAACAGGACGCTGATGCGCTGGCGGGCGAGGCGGAGGAGGGCCTGGGTATGGGTTTTCCCTCGGGCTCGTTGGCGGTCGTAGTAGGTGCGGGAGGCGGGATCGGCGTTCATGCAGGCGAAGGCGGAGAGGAACATTGCACGTTTGAGTTGCCGGTTTCCGCCTCGGGGTGCGTGTTCGCCGTGGATCGAGGTGCCGGATTGCTTGGTGGTTGGGGCGAGGCCGGCGTAGGAGGCGAGGTGGGCGGCGGTGGGGAAGCTGGTGCCGTCGCCGACGGTGGTCAGCAGGACTGCGGCGGTCCTGACGCCGACGCCGGGCATCGAGGTCAGGACCTGGGAAAGAGGGTGGGATTCCAGCAGGGTGCTGATCTGGGTTTCCAGGGCTCGGCGTTGTTCGTGGACGGCGCCGAGCGAGCGGGCCAGGGAGGGGATCACGACGTCGAGGGTGCCGGTGCCCGGGACGACGACGGTCTGTTCGTCGAGGGCGTCGAAGACGTCGTCGATCAGTCGGGTGGCCATGCGCGGGGCCTTGGGGCGGATGAGCTCGGCGAGCCTGCGGCGGCCGGCTTTGCGCAGGGCGGCCGGGGATCCGTAGCGCTCCAGCAGCCAGGTGACGGCCTGGTGGTCCAGGCGGGGCCCGAGGACGCGTTCGAGGCTGGGGTGGAACTGGGTGAGCAGGCCACGTATCCGGTTGGATGTGCGGGTGGCCTCGGCGGCGAGGTCCTGGTCGAAGCCGACGAGCACGGTCAGCTCGGCGGTGATCTCGTCGGTCAGCTCCAGGGTGCGCAGGGTGTGGGGCATGGTGCGGGCGGCGTCCGCGATGACCGCGGCGTCTTTCGCGTCGGTCTTGGCCTCGCCCGGGTAGAGATCGGCGATCCGCCGCATGGCCAGGCCGGGCAGGTAGGCGACCTTGCAGCCGGCGTCTCGGGCGACGGTCAGCGGGAGGGCGCCGATGGAGGCGGGCTGGTCCACGATCACCAGCACGGTGCCGAACTTCGCCGTGAGCTTGTCGAAGACGGCCCGCAGTCTGGGTTCACTGTTGGGCAGCGGCTTGTCGAAGACCTTCTTCCCCGCCGGGGTCAGCCCGTGCCCGTGATGGGTGCTCTTGCCGACGTCCAGGCCCAGGAAGACGCCCACCTCGGTCGTGTCGAACATCGTTACTCCCTCTCCCCAAGGGGTGTTCTCAGTGCCGGCCTCGGCGTCGGTGTCGTGCTCGCGCATCCACGTTATGCAGACCTGCCGCCCGCGAACTGCCCGGCATTGCGCCGGACCAGACGGTGGCCGGACCTCTCATCAGCGTCTCCGACGACACCTCCCGGGCCCGGTGACACCACCCCCCAGGTCATGCCTTCGACAGGGGGACACAGTCATGCCGGGCCGGGAGGCCAGCGGTCCCGTTGCAGGACCGCGAAAAACATAACGGGGGGGCGGCCGGCTCTGGGATCGTGGTGCGGCGGCGTTGCCCGCGGATGACGCCCTCGATGCCGAGCTCGCGCATCAGCCGCTCAACCGTGCACCGGGCTACCTGGTGTCCGGCGCGGACCAGGGCCCGGGCGACCCGGCGGGCGCCATAGGTGCGACCGGAGTCCTCCCACACCGCTGTGACCAGCGGAATCAAGTCCTCGTCGCGGAGTCGGCGGGCCGACTTCGGACGCTGCTTGCGCGCGAAGTACGTTGACGCAGACAGCTGAAGCACCCGGCAGACGGGATCGACCCCGAAGCCGTCGCGCAGGTGGTCGATCACCTGTTCGGCCTCGTCCGGGGACGGTCGATCTCCTGGGCAAAAAACACGCTGGCCGCTTTGAGGATCTCGTTGGCCCGCCTCAACTCGGCGTTTTCCTTGCGGAGTTCTTTCAGCTCGTCGCGTTCGGCGGTGGTGAGGCGGTCGTCGCGCTCGCCTGCGTCGGCCTCGGCCTGGCGGACCCAGGACCGCAGGGCTTCCTTGTGGATGCCGAGATCACAGGCGACGTGCGCCACGGGCCGACCGGTCGAGCGGACCTCGCGGACGGCGCGCTCGCGGAGTTCATCGGGGTACTTACGGGGTGCTGGCACTGCTGGTGGTTCTCCTTACGCCTGGGTCGTAACCCAGGCTTCAAGGACTCCACGAAGTTCAGTGCAGCTCACCAGGACCCCGCCCGGGTGCGGCGCGGTCTCGGGATCGGCCAGCAGCAGTTCCGCCCTGCGGGCGTTGACCCGCTCGTGGTCCCAGGTCGACTCGGACAGGAAGAACTGCAGCCGTTGTACCGAGGGGTGCTGGGCCCCGACCACGGGCTCGGTGCTGGCCAGGCAGGTCAGCGTCTTGTTGCGGTCCCGCGGCAGCAGCAGACCGGTCAGGTACTCGCGGAAACCCCGGCGCTGTGCCAACGTGGACAGCAGGTCATCAAAGCGTGCGGCGTAGCCTTCCAGCGGGCCCGGCGCGGGCGGACACGGCAAACGACGGGTCATCACAGCCCCCAGTCAGCGAGGCGACGTTCCTCTGCTACCGGCCTACGGCTGCCCTGACCCGCAGTCAACAAACCACCGCTAGCGGGCACTCGCCAGCTCCGAGGGAACCTCTGCCGTGCCGGCCAGGTCGGACACATCGACGGAGGCCAGCGGGATCGTCGAGAACATCGGCGGCTCCTCCTCGGGCGTCAGCGCCGTCGGGCCGTAGATCCACTGGGTGAAGGCGTAGTCGTAGGTGTCGCGGTCCCGCAGGATAGCGTTGCGCTGTAGCCGGGCGACGCCGTCGAGGTGCCACAGCTCGCCCCACGCGCGCGCTGTGGTCAGCACTCGTCGGCAGTGCTCGGGGCGGACCGCCTCGTATGCTGCGAGCGTGCCCGGCCAGTCGACCGAGCCGTCCTCGGCGCGCCGCGCCGCGACGTGCTTGGCGAGCACCCATCCGTCCTCGATCGCCATGACCGCGCCCTGCGCCATGTACTGAAGCGGCGGGTGGGCGGCGTCACCGAGCAGTGCGATGTTGCCACGGACCCAGTTCATGATCGGATCGCGGTCAAACATCCGCCACCACCGGTCGCGCCACATGAGTGGGATGCCGGCTCGGACCTCCGGGCAGGTCGAGGCGAAGCGGGCGTCGAGTTCGTCGGGCGTGCCCCAGTTCTCCTCGCCGGCGAGAGCCTTAGGGGACTCGAAGACCGCGACCTGATTGAGCATCTCGCCACCGCGCAGCCCGTACTGGACGAAGTGACAGCGCGGGCCGACATGAACCGAAACCTCGCTGAGGTCGACGTCCCGACCGGTCACTTGCTCGATGGGCACCGCAGCACGGTAGGCAACGTACGCCGAGCTGACCGGCTCGTCCTCGACCAGGAGCCGGCGTGCGACAGAGTGCAAGCCGTCCGCGGCGATGACGATCCGGGCTTCGTCGGTCCGACCGTCCTCCAGCAGCACTCGAGCACCGGACTCGGTGTTCTCATAGCCGCTCACGCGCGCGTCGGTCACCAAGTCGACTCCCGCGCGCCGGCAGGCACGCAGGAACATGCCGTGCAGGTCGCTGCGGTGGATGACCATGTACGGGAAGCCGTACTTGCGCTCCAGATCGACCAGGTCCAAGCGGGTCAGCTCGCTGCCGTCGACGGCGTCACGCATCACCATGCTCGTCGGCACCACGCCGAGACTCTTGGCCTCGTCGAGCAGGCCGTACTCGTCCAGGATCCGGGTGCAGTTGGGTGCGATCTGGATGCCGGCGCCGACCTCGCCGAACTCGCGGGCCTGGTCCAACACGCGCACCTGCATGCCCTCGCGGGCCAGCGCGAATGCCGCGCTCAGGCCGCCGATGCCGCCCCCGATCACCAGGACGTCGCTGGCAGTCGTGTTCCCGTCGGGTGCGGGCGGGGTCGTGGGTGTGGCCATGTTGTGCTCCTCGGTGCCGGGAACTCTCACAACCACGCCGGCAGGGCCGGCGCGGGGGAGCCGTCGGTTTTTGTCAGGGTGTGCGGACGGCCGACGAGGTACGCCGTGACCTCCGCAAGCGGGCCGACGACCGGGGCGATGGCGCCTTCGCCGGGCAGCGCCCAGCGGTCGTCGGTGTCTGTGGTGGTGAGCACGACTGCAGGGCCCAAGGCACTGCTGCGCATGGTCACGACGTCGTCGGCCAGGGCTGCGAGGAAGCCGAGGGGCAGGTCGGCGAATGCGACACCGGCGGCCAGGTCGACGGCGTGTACGCAGACCTCGCGCGAGCGCAGCCACGGGATCTCGGTCGCGGGGACCGTGCGGCCCTGAGCGGTGACCACCTCCGCGCGCCACTGCTCCGTGTTCAGGCCGGCCATGCCGAAGGCGAGTCGCTCCGTAGACTCGCGCAGCCAGCCGGCCAGCTCGGCGGCCGGCTCCGTGGCGCCGGCCGCAATGTCGGCATTGCGCTGCTGGGGCGAGGAGTACATGGGGGTTTCCTCGCCAGTAGCGGCCCAGTGCACCAGGTTGCTCAGCGCGTCGGCGTCCGCGGCCACGTGGGCCACGAGGTGCTTGCGGCTCCAGTCGGGGAGCGCGGAGGGGGCTGTGTACTGCTCCTCGCCCCACCCCGCGGTGGCGTCGAGGAGCAGCTTGGTGCCTGCCTCGCTCCAGCGCAGAGCGTCGTCGAAGGTGCGGCGCATCACACCACACCTTCCTTGGCCACGATGTTCTCAAGCCGCCCGATGCCCTCGATCTCGGTGACGACCCGTTCGCCGCCAACCAGGTAGCGCTTCGGGTCACGGGCGTGACCGACGCCGCCGGGAGTGCCGGTCGCGATGATGTCGCCGGGGTTGAGACGCACCACGGTCGAGACGTACTCGACCAGCGCGACCGGGTCGAAGAGCAGATCGCCGGTGTTGTCGTGCTGCATGACCTCGCCGTCGACGCTCAAAGTGACATCGAGCGCGGGACGCACGCCGCCGGGCAGCTCGTCGGAAGTCACGAGGTACGGGCCGACCGGGGTGGAGGAATCCCACATCTTGCCCTGCAGCCACTCGCGGGTCCGGAACTGCCAATCCCGACAGGTGATGTCATTGAGGATGGTGAAGCCGGCGATCGCGGCCTCGGCATCCGCGCCCGAGGCATGACGGACCGGCGCACCGATCACCAGGGCGAGTTCGACCTCCCAGTCGACCTGCTCGGTCTCGTCGGGGCGGGCGATCTCGTCCGTGGCGCCGATGAGGCAGTCGGCGAACTTCGCGAACAGCGTGGGGTACTTCGGCAGGTCGCGCCCCATCTCCTGGATGTGGTTCTTGTAGTTGAGCCCCACACAAACGACCTTCGAGGGACGTGGGACGACCGGCGCGAAGTCCGCGCCCTCGACCGGGTACGTCGTGGCGGTGTCGGCATCGACGGCCGCGGCCTTCTCAACCCAGCCGTCCTGGGCGAGGAGCTCGCCGAGATCGGAGACGCCGAGATCGACCAGCCGGTCGCCGTCGAGACGCACGGCTCGGGTCGAGCCGCTGTCGCGGAGGGTGGCGAGCTTCATCGGGTGGGCCCCTCAGCGCTGGTGTCGTGCTGGGTACGGTTGAGCTGGAGAGCTTCGAAGACCGGGGTGTCGCTGAAACGGAACAGGTCCAGTGCGTCGGAGTCGGAGTCGGTGGAGCCGGCCTCGGAGCGTGCCGAGAAGGCCTCCCAGGACGGAACGATGAACAGGTCGCCGCGGGTGACCGACCAGGTCTTGTCGCCGACGGTGACGGTGCCGGAGCCGTCGAAGACCTGGTAGACCGACGAGCCGGTCTCGCGGACCGGGGCGGTTTCGGCGCCGCGGGCGATGCGGTGCATCTCGGCGCGGATCGTGGGCAGGACGTCGGCGCCGGTGGCGGGGTTGGTGTAGCGGACCGCCGCGTGGCCGGATTCGACAGTGCCACCGAAGCCTTCGGACTCGATGGCGAGTTGATCGGCCAGGGCGCGGTCGGTGAACTCCCACTTGTAGGACAGGAGCGGGGTGCCCGGGGAGAGTTCGCCAACCGACAGCGGACGCAGACCCGGGTGGGCCCACAGCCGCTCGGAGCGGGAGCGCTCGGGCGTGATCCGCTCGGCGTCAGTGATCTCGGCGCGGCCGAACTCGAAGAACTGCGCCTCGGTGACGTACTGGAGGGGAATGTCGAGGCCGTCGATCCAGGCCATCGGCTCGCTGGTCGCGTTGTGGTGGGCGTGCCAGTTCCATCCGGCTTGGGGAAGGAAGTCTCCGCGGCGCATCGGCACCGCGTCGCCGCCGACGACCGTCCACACGCCCTCGCCCTCCACGACGAAGCGGAAGGCATGCTGGGTGTGGCGGTGCTCGGGGGCGTCCTCCCCCGGCATGAGGTACTGGATCGCGGCCCACAACGTAGGGGTCGCGAAGGGGCGGCCGCCCAGCGTCGGGTTCGCCAGCGCGATCGCACGCCGCTCCCCGCCACGGCCGACCGGGACCAGGTCGCCGGCCTGCGCCGCGAGCGAGCGCAGGTTCTCCCAGCGCCACAGGTGCGGCACCGCATGCGACCGGGGGTGCGCCGGCATCAAGTCGCCGATCTCCGTCCACAGCGGTACCAGCAGCTCCTGCTCGAAACCGCGGTAGAGATCCTCGAGAGCGGGGGTGATGGCGGGCTGGTCCGGCGTATCGACTGCGCGGAGCCGCACTGGAAACCGGGGCTCCGCGGCGGTCGTGGTCACAGGAGTACTCATGCCGGTTAGTGTTGCTGCCGGAACACGACGAAGAACCAATAATTCTGCTCTTCAGAATTCTCACCTGAGGCGTGGACAAGCTGCTGAAGTCCCCGCCGACACGATCCGCAGCGTGAACCCGCCCGGCGGGTCGCCGCGACGCTGTAGCTCGAGGGTGAGCTGACCGTCTCGGAGGCGGCCGAGCGACTGGGCGTGGCCCGCTCCACCGCACACCGGTTGCTCGCGATGCTGGTGTGCCGGGACTTCGCGGTCCAGGACGAGCGACACGTCTACCGGGCAGGTCCGGTCCTGGAACTTGCCGCCCACTCGCCCTCGTTTGCGTTCCAGCTGAGGGCCACGGTCCTCCCGCATCTGCACCGGCTGGTCGGCGTGTTCGACGAGTCCGCCAACCTGTCGGTGCGCACCGGTGACACGGTCTGGTTCATCGCCAGTGTCGAGTGCGCCCGGTCACTGCGGGTGGGCTCTCACGAGGGCATGGTATTCCCGGCGCACCGCACCACCGCGGGGCTGCTGCTGGCCGAGATGCCCGGCCAGGAACTCGAAGAGGTCTACGCGGCCGAACGGTACGACCGGCCGGGGGAGCGGCCCGATTTGGCTCAGCTGCAGACTGAGCTGGCCCGGGTGCGGCGCACCGGTTTCGCGCTCAACCAGGGCCGCTCCGAGCGTGGAGTGGTGGCGCTGGGCGTGCCAGTGCGGGGGCCGGACGGAGACCCTCTCGCCGGCCTGTCTGTGTCGATGCCGAGCGTGCGCTACGACCGGCACCAGTTGCCGTCGCTGTTCAACATCCTCACCCGCGCGGCAGGTGCCATCGAGGCCGAGCTCGCCCGGGCCGCCTGAGCCGGATACAGCCCGGATGCACCGTGGCGGCGGAACGAGCGGTGGATCGTGCAGCGAGTGGACACGCCCCGTCCGCCCGTCCGTCAGGGGCGGGAGTGTTCACGCGTCCCCCAGCGCCTCCCGGGTCTCCTGAGCGGCGGCGAGCAGGTGTGCGGCGAATCGGTCGACATCCCCCTGGGCGTACCGGGCGAAGGGCATGGCGATACTGAAGGCCGCTCGCTCGCCGTTGATCACGCCGAGCGACACAGCGAAGGCCGCGACGCCTGCTTCAGACTCCTCGAAGTTCACGCCGATCCTCTGCAGGCGAGTTTGCTCGAGGTCCTTGTGGATCTTGTCCAGATCGATGTCGGGCTCGCGCCCCCGCACACCCGAGAGCGCAACCCCATAACGGGCGTTGACCTCGTCACGGGGCAGCTCGGCCAGCGTAGCTTTGCCGGCCGAAGTTGTGTGCGCCGGGAGCCTGACGCCGGTCCGCAGGCCGAACCGCAAGGCGCGGGATGTCGCCTCGATGCCATCGACATGGTGGATCTCGGTACCGACGAGAGTCGCCAGGTGCACTGTTTCGTGCACATTCTCGAACAGTCGCTCAAGAAAGGGGCGCACCGCCGTTTTCAGTGGCGGCACCGGCCTCACCATTCCGGGACGCAAGAACTCCGGGCCGGGCTCATAGCGCTTGCGCTCACCCTGCTGGGCGAAGCCGTCGGCAGCGAGTGTGGCGAGCAGGCGCTGCGCCGTTGAGGGGTTGACGTCCAGGGCTCTGGCCGCCTCAGTGACGCTGAGGCTGCCCTGCTTCGCCATCAGTTTGAGCAGCACGAGCGCGCGGTGGACTGCGCCCACCAATACCGGGGGGTTTGAATTGCGTATCACGCAATCCAAACTATCACTCTTGTGCTCTCTGCAATTATCGGGCTACGTTCTCCGGCACGCGGGACGAAGGAAGCCCCCTCCCGCCCCACCCCCCTCGCATGGCGGCAGAGGGATCGGGCTGAAGCCTCGCGAACAACAGCGGCCCGGACGACGTCACAAACTGCCGCCATCCCCCCTTCTCACGGGCCGGCCCGCCCACTCCAACAAGGAGTCCCGATGAGTCAGTCAGTCCCGGCCAAGTTGATCAAGCGACCTAGCCGCCCTGCTACGTCCGCCTCGCCCCAGGCGAAGCGCGCCGTGGTCAGCGGGACGTTCGGTTCGGCGCTGGAATGGTTCGACTTCGCTGTCTACGGCGCGATGTCCGCGACCGTTTTTCCGTCCCTCTTCTTCAACGAGTTGGACCCCGCCATGGGGCTCCTGGCCTCCTTCGCCGCCTTCGGCGTCGGTTTCTTCGCCAGACCGCTCGGCGGCATCGTCTTCGGTCACCTCGGCGACCGCATCGGCAGACGCAAGGTCCTGCTCACCACGTTCATCTCCATGGGCATCGGGTCCCTGTTGATCGGACTCCTCCCGTCCTATTCCGCGATCGGCTTCGCGGCACCCCTGCTGCTGGTGCTGATGCGGTTCATCCAGGGCTTCGCCCTCGGCGGAGAGGCCACCGGCGCGCAGCTGATGACCATGGAGCACGCGCCGGCCGACCGCCGCGCCTTCTACGGCGCGCTCATGGCAATGGGGTCACCGATCAGCCAGGTGGCAGCGAACGCCATGCTCGCGCTGCTCTCCGGCGTCCTCAGCGAGGAGGCGTTCATGTCCTGGGGCTGGCGCGTGCCCTTCCTGCTGAGCATCCTGCTCGTCGCCGTCGGCATCTACATCCGGGTCAAGGTGGAGGAAACCCCGGTCTTCCAGGAGGGCAAGGAGGAATTCGCCGAGGAAGCCACGAACCCGGCGGCGGTGCTGCGCACCCACGGCGTCACGATCGCGCGGCTCATCCTGGCGTACTCGCCGATCGTCCTCACCTTCTACGTCGTGTCGGTCTTCGGAATCAGCTACCTGACCCAGCACGGCTTCACCAGGAGCCAGACGTTCACGATCATCATGATCTCGAACTTCCTGTCCGTGATCGCGATCTGGTGGGGCGGGCGCCTGGCCGACCTCTACGGCCGCCGGAAGATCCTCGTCATCGGCTCCATCGGTTCGCTCGCCGCGGCCCTTGTCTTCTTCCGCGTCGTCGACCTGGGCAACTTCCCCATCACGCTGGCCATGGTCTCGTTCGCGCTTGTCGCGGCCCAGTTCGGCAATGCCGGCCAGGGAGCCCTCTTCGCCGAGGCGTTCCCCACCCACATGCGTTACACCGGTTCAGCCCTGGCGCTCACCGGCTCGAACCTCCTCTTCGCCGCTCCGGCCCCGTTCCTGGCCTCGTGGCTCACCGGCCTCAACGGTGGAGGCACCATCTACATCACGGTCTTCTGGGTGGCCGTCATTGCTGCCGCGATCATCAACATGCTGCTGATGGGCGACGGCAAGACGCTCGAGGGCGGCGAGCACCGGTTCGGCCGGTACGTGACTGCCGCCGAGACTGACGGGGAGCCGGCTCGTACAGGAGTGGTGGACCGGTGATTGTCGAGCAGCGCATCTACGTTCTCCACACGGGCGCGAGCCTGGCTGAGTACCTCGACGCCTACGAGAACATCGGCCTTCCGGTGCAGAAACCGATTCTCGGCGGCTTCCTCGGATATTTCACCACCGAGTTCGGCCGCCAGAACGAAATCAATCACTTCTGGGCCTACACCGACCTTGAGGACCGTCGCCGACGGCGTGCCGAGCTCGCCCAGAACGAGCAGTGGCAGAAGTGCCTGGCCATCATCCGCCCCATGATCATGACGATGGAGAACAAGATCATGTATCCGACGTCATTCTCGCCGATCCGCTCCCTGCCCGTCTCCGTCACCGACGCGGACACGGCGTTCACCACGAAGTAAGGACGTGACGATGACGACGACCCTGCCCCAGACCGACGCGTCCACCCCTGCCCGGGGGCGCACCCAGACGGCCATCGTCACCGGCGGTGCCGGCGGTATCGGCGCCGCGATCAGCCGACGGCTGGCCGAGGCCGGCTACGGCATCGTCGTGGCCGACATCGACGCCGAGGCCGCCTGCCGCACCGCGGAAACCCTTCCTGAGGTCGACGGTGCCGAACACCGCGGCTTCGGCGGGGACCTGACCAGTTCGGCAGTCAACCGCGAACTCACCGCCTTCGCCGCGGACGGCGGGCCCCTCGGTGCCATCGTCAACGCCGTCGGGATCTCACCCAAGCGCAACGGCAAAAAGATCCCGTTTCACGAGCTGAGCGACGACGAGTGGAACCGGGTGATGGCGGTCAACGCCTCCGCCCCCTTCTTCATGGTGCGCGAGGCCCACCGGTACATGCCCACCGACGGCAGCGCGAGCATTGTCAACCTGCTCTCGATCACGGCGAAGCTCGGGGCAGGCGGCGCAGAGCAGGCGGACTTCCCGCCCTTCCTGCCCTCCACGATTGCCTACGCCGCCAGCAAGGCCGCGCTGCAAAACCTCACGGCCAGCCTCTCCCGCGAGCTCGCCCCGCTGCAGATCCGGGTCAACGGCGTCGCGCCCGGGTTCGTGCAGACGCCGATGATGGGTGGTGTCCCGGCCGACCGGCTCATCAGCCAAGTTCCGATGAAGCGGTTCGCCCGTCCCGAGGAGATCGCCGAGGCCGTCGCGTTCCTCGTCAGCGACAAGGCCAGCTACATCAACGGCACGAGCCTCGACGTCAACGGCGGCTGGCTCACCTGTTAGCACCCATCCACTTTCATTTCCCGCTTGTTTCGTCCCGAAAGGCAGTAGCGCCCATGCCCATGTCCATGTCCATGCCCGAGCACACCTTTGACCTGGTCGTCGTCGGTTCCGGTATAGCAGGCCAGGCGGCGGCGACGGCTGCGGCCGAGTCCGGCCTCGAGGTGGTCCTTCTGGAGAAGACCGACGAGCTGGGGGGTTCCTCCGCGATGAGCGGCGGGTGGTTCGCGTTCACCGGGACACAGGAGCAGGCCGCGGAGGGGATCGAGGACTCGGCCGAGCTGTTCCTCAAGGACATGCTCGAGGTCGGTGAGCACCTCAACGACCGATCGTTGCTGGAGGCGTACCTGGCGAACCAGGAGGACACCTACCGGTGGCTCAAGGCCCACGGTGTGGTCTTCCGGGAAGTGGAGATCAGCTCGGGGCAGTCAGCCAGGCGCAGCCACAACTCCGTGATCAAGGAGGTCCTCGGCACCCTCCACCAGGCGTTCACCACCGTCGGCGGGCAGACTCGGCTGAACCACCGCGCTGTCCGGCTGGTGCGGGACGCCTCCGGCCGGGTGAGCGGGGTGGTGGCCGACACCCCCGACGGGCAGGCCCTGTTCAGCGGGCGAGGCGGGGTGGTGCTGGCCACCGGCGGCTTTTCCCGGGGCACCGACCTGTTGAAGATCTTCGCCCCCGAGCAGCTCGCAGCGATCCCCTACGGCGGCAAGGGCAACACCGGCGACGGGCTGAAGATGGCGTGGAGGCTCGGAGCCGGCATGGCCGACATGTCGTTCGTCTCCGGGACCTACGGGTCGCACCCGGAGACTGGTGAGGAGTTCCATGAGCTGCTCACCAGTTACTACATGGGCGCGATCATCGTGAACAAGCACGGCCAGCGGTTCGTCGACGAGTCCCAGTCGTACAAGACGCTCGGACGGGTGGTTCTCGACCAGCCCGATGGGCTCGGATTCCAGATCTTCGACGCCAAGGTGCGGGCCAAGTCCCACCGCGGTATCCCACTGAAGGACATCGACATGCTCGAGGACATCGGCCACGTCTTCAAAGCCGACACCCTCCAAGAGCTCGCCGAACTGGCCGGCATCGAACCCGCCAGCCTGCTCGAAACCGTGGAACGGTACAACGCCGTGGCGGCCGGAGAGCAGGCGGACCAAGTGGGGCGTACCAGCCTGTGCAACGGCGTCGGTGACCTGCTGCCCATCGATCAGGCACCCTTCTACGCCTACCCGGCCAAGTCGCTGATGACCACCACCTATTGCGGCATCACGATCAACACGCACGGTCAGGTGCTCGACGTCGACGGCGAGGTCATTGACGGCCTGTACGCCATCGGGGAGGTCACCGGCGGGTTCCACGGTGCCGCCTACATCACGGGCACCTCGCTCGGCAAGGGCGCCGTCTTCGGCCGCATCACCGCTCAGCATGCCGTCACCGACGTCGCCACCAGCGTCCGCGCCTGAAGGGAGTCATGGCCATGAAGCATCCGCTTACCGTTGACGAGGTCCGTCGAGCAGACGTCGTCGTCGTCGGCTCCGGCGTCTCCGGCTCGGCCGCGGCCATGACCGCGGCCCGGGCAGGTGCCAAGGTCGCCCTGCTGGAGAAGCTCGACACCTTCGGTGGCTCCGCCGCCCTGTCGGCCGGAATGTTCTGGACCGCGCCGAGCGTGGAGGCCTTCCGGGCCCGGATCCCGCTCGGCAACCTGGAACTCGGCGCCGAACTCGTGGCCGACTACGAAGAGGCCCTCGCGGAACTGCGGGCCTCAGGAGTGCGGGTGGCCGACGAGCCCCAGCGGGACATCATGACCTTCGGCATCGGCTACTCCACAGACATCCAGGGCATTCTCGCCTGGTGCCGCGAACAGGTCATCGCGGCCGGCGGCGAGGCGCGCACCAGTCACCCCATCGTCGAGCTCCTCCGTGACGGCCGGGAGGTCACCGGCGTCGTCGCCCGCGGCGGCGATGGCCGGCTCGTGCGCTACGACGCGGCCGCCGTCGTTCTCACCACCGGCGGGTTCCAGGGCGCCCGTGACGAGCTCAGCCGGCACATCGGCCCCAACGCCGACCGGCTCCTGCTGCGCTCCAACCCCGGCAGTGTCGGCGACGGGCTGCGGCTCGCCCGCGCCTCCGGCGCCGCGGGCACGACGGCCATGAGCACCTTCTACGGCCACCTGATTGGCTACCCGGTGCACAGGTTCGAGCCCGCCGACTTCCTGCCCAACTCGCAGTACTACTCCAGCTCCGCCGTGCTCGTAAACCTGCGCGGGGAGCGGTTCGTCGACGAGACCCAGGGCGACGAGCTGCTCAACCAGGCCGTCACCTTCCAGCCCGAGGCCCGCGGCGTCCTCATCTTCGACGAGCACGTGCGCACCACCGAGGGCACCGAGGAGCCCTTCCCGGGCCTCGGCACGATCGACCGGTATGCCATGGCCGTCGAGGCGGGCGCCCAGCACGCTGAGGCCGCGACGCTGGAGGAGCTGCTCGGCGCCGTCGCCACATGGGGAATCGACGACGGGCGGTTGCACAGCACCCTGACGCGCTACACCGAGGTCGCGCGCGCCGGTGGTGGCGTCGCGCACAGCGTGCCGGTCGCGGCAACGGCGCGTCCGCCACAGACCGGACCGTTCTACGCGCTCATGGTCCAGCCGTCGATCACCTTCACCTTCGGCGGCGTTCGTACCGACACCAACGGCGCAGTCCTCGACTACGACGGCGAACCCGTGCCCGGGCTCTTCGCCGCCGGCGCCGACATCGGCGGGCTGTCCAACTACGGCTACGCCGGCGGCCTGGCGCCCGGCTACATCACCGGCCGGTGGGCGGGCCGGTCGGCCGCCGCCCGAGGCACTGTCCCGCTCGCCACCGGAAGGCACTGACCACCACACGTCAACGCACAGCAAGGGAAACATGATCTACACGGCAGACGTCCTCATCATCGGTGGTGGCGGCTCGGGCATGAGCGCCGCCATCTCCGCGGCCACCAGCGGGGCCTCGGTCATCGTCCTCGAGAAATGCCCGCAGGTGGGGGGCAGCACCGCGATGTCCGTGGGCTCCTTCACCGCGGCGAACACCTCCTACCAGTACCGGGCCGGGGTCAACGACAGCATCGACCTGTTCATCGAGGACATGAAGGTCGCCAACGGTCCCTTCGAGGAGCGGGAGAACAAGGAGCTGCGCCGAATCCTGGCGGAGAACGCCGGACCGACCGTCGAGTGGCTCTCGAGCATCGGCGTGCAGTTCCTCGGTCCGACCCCGGAGCCGCCGTACGAGAAGCCGCGGATGCACAATGTGCTGCCCAACTCCCGGGCGTACCGCGACGCGCTCCTGCGCGAGTGCAGGAAGCGGGGCGTCACCATCTGCATGAGCATGCAGGTCGACAGGCTTCTGCGGAACGCCGCCGGGGAGATCATCGGCGCCGGCGCGAACGGCATGAACTACTTCGGCCGACGTGGCGTCATCCTGGCCACCGGCGACTACTCAGCCTCCACCGAGCTCAAAGCCCGGTTCGTCGGCGAGGACGCGGCCAAGGTCCCGCCGGTCAACCCGAGCAACACCGGGGACGGGTTCAAGCTCGGCAGCGACGTCGGCGCGGTCATGACGCAGATGGACCGGCTCTACGAAGGCCTCCGCTTCGCGCCGTCGAACCGGCCTGACTTCATCAAGATGCTCCCTTCGCACCCTGCCGTGTCCCGCGTCATGCGGGCCGTCACCGAGCGCCTGCCCAAGAACCTCCTCGCCTACGTCATCCGCGGGGCGCTCACCACCTGGATAGGTCCGAACAACACGATGTACCGCGCGGGGGCGATCCTTGTGACGCCGGACGGGCGGCGCGTGGCCAACGAGGATTCCGACAAGCTCATGGCCCGGGCTGTCGCGGCCACCGACGTCAATGCCGGCTACATGGTCTTCGACTCCCGCGTCGCCAGGAAGTTCTCCGCGTGGCCCAATCCTGTCTCCACGTTCCCAGGCGTGGCCTATGCCTACGTTCACGACTACAGGCGCTACCGCCCGGACGTCTACCACCGCGCCGACACCGTCGAGGAGCTCGCCGCCGACATCGGCGTCGACCCAGAAGCCATGCGGTCGACGATCGACAAGTGGAACCGGCAGGTCGTGGCGGGCGAGGACAGTGAGTTCGGCCGTGGGAACCTCGGCGAGGGCATCATCAATGGCCCCTTCTACGCGCTCGGCCCGATGCAGGCCTACGTCACGCTGGCCGACGGTGGCCTCGCCGTCGACACCGAACTACGGGTGACCGATGCCGACGGCGATCCGATCCCGGGCCTGTGGGCTGCGGGGTCCACCGGACAAGGCGGCCTGCAGCTGCTCAACCACGGCCTGCACATCGGGTGGGCGATGATCTCCGGCCGGCTCTCCGGCCGACACGTTGCTCAGGCACAGAACCGGCTCGACCTGAAGCCGGTGGAGCCTGCACCGACGGGTTGAAGACCTATCGGCCGCGCCGTCCATCCCAGAAACGGCGCGGCCAGTGCTCCCCGCTCCGGGACCCCGGGCATCATCGGCAGCACGGGCTGGGACCGGTCCGGTGCTGGATCTACGACTTCTCATCCACACAGAACACCAACGCCCGCTCGGGCGGGTCCAAATAGAGGCCGACGACATCGTGGACCTTGTCGTTGAAGTACGGATCCGTCGACAGCAGAGACGGCTCCGAGCGGTGCGGCTGCAGGCCGAACGCCAGCCAGATCCGTGACACCGACGACTGCGACAGGCCCATCTTCTTGGCCATCGACCGTGTCGACCAGTGCGTTGCGTTCTTCGGAGTGGATTCCAGTGTCCTGGTGACCACCGCGGCGACCTGCTCGTCCGTCACCGTCCTGGGTCCACCCGGACGCGGCATGTCACCCAGACCGGCGGTCCGGTATTGCACGAACCGGGCCCGCCAGCGGCCCACCGCCTGTGGTGTGGAGCCGAGTTGAGCAGCCACGTCCTTGTTCGAGGCACCCTCAGCGCAAGCCAGGATGATCCGGCACCGCAACGCCCACGCCTGCGGCGTGGACCGACGCCGCACCCACCCCTAAAGTGCGGCCCGTTCCCCGTCCGACAACGTCAACTCGGCCTTCGGCCGCCCCATCCGCGCCATAGAACTACACATCTACACGGAATTCCTGACTCACAACACGGGCCGTGCACCGAGATGCCACTCACGTCCGCCGTGGATACGCGGACATTTCAGGCGTTCATGGTTTCACGAAGGATCGGGCCACGCGATTTGCGGTGGCCGCATGAGCGCATGGTTCCCCCGCCCGCCAGGCCGCGAAGAAGGTGCCCCTCGACCGCCCCTTGACACCTCGATCGACGCTGGCGAATATATGAACCAACGGTTCACTTAGCGAACCGGTGAGTCAGTTCTGGAGGAGAGCCGTGAGCATTCGGGTGCGCAAGATCATCAAGCAGCTCGATGAGACGAGGCTGGAGAACGGCCGTGTCGTGGACCCGGTGCACCGGGTAGCGTTCGTCGGGGCCGTCATTGAGAACCCGTTCCCCAGCGAGTACGTCCAGGACCTCGTCACCCTCGCCGACGAGCTGGGCGAGGAGATCGGCGAGCTGGTCGGGCCTGCCTGTGTGGAGCTGCTGGGTGGCCCGGTCGAGGCGTTCGGGAAGGCCGCGCTCGTCGGCATCGAGGGAGAGGTCGAGCACGGCTCGGCGCTCATCCACAACCTGCGCTTCGGCAACGTCTTCCGCACCGCCGCCGACGGCACCGAGCTGCTGCCGGCCGCGGAGAAGGTCGGCCTTCCGGGCAGCCCGATCGACATCCCGCTCAAGCACAAGAAGAACGCCAAGACCCGCTCCCACCACCAGACGGTGACGCTTCAGGTCGCCGATGTCCCCCGGCCGCGCGAGATCTTCGTCGTGTGCGCCGCCGCGAACGCCGGCCGCCCGCTGGCCCGGCTCGCCGCCTTCGGCGCCGAGACCCGGAACCAGTAGCCAGCCCAGCACGCAGCAGCCGACGAACGACGAGGAGGGCAGTTCGTTGACCATCACCGAGACCGATACGTGGACCGGGCAGCGCGTCAAGGAAGCCGACATCGAGTACGTCATCCACTCCTGGTCCGTCCAGGGCGCGCTCAACCCCATCCCGGTGGCCGGCGGTTCCGGGTCCTGGTTCTGGGACTACGAGGGGAACCGATACCTCGACTTCCAGTCCCAGCTCGTCAACCTCAACCTGGGCCACCAGCACCCCAAGCTGGTCGAGGCCATCCGAGAGCAGGCCGACAAGCTCTGCTACATCGGCCCCGGCTTCGCCGAACGCTCCCGCGCCGAACTGGCCGAGATGCTGGCCGGACTCACCCCCGGCGACCTGAAGATGAGCTTCTTCACCACCGGCGGCGCCGCGGCCAACGAGAACGCGATCCGGCTCGCCCGCCATGTGACCGGACGCCACAAGGTGATCGCCCGCTACCGCTCCTACCACGGAGCCACCAACGGGGCGATGTCGCTGACCGGCGACCCGCGCCGCTGGTCCGCCGAACCGGGCGGGATGCCCGGCGTGGTGAGGATGCTCGACCCGTACACCTACCGCTGCCCGGCCGGACACCCGGACCCCTGCCCGGTCTGCTCCGGGGGGCCGCACCTGGAGGAGATCCTCCAGTACGAGAACCCGAACACCGTCGCCGCCGTGATCGTCGAGCCGGTCACCGGAACCAACGGCCTGCTCTACCCGCCCGACGGCTACCTGCGCTCGCTGCGCGAGGTCTGCGACCGGTACGGCATCCTGCTCATCTTCGACGAGGTCATGGCCGGCTTCGGCCGCACCGGTGAATGGTTCGCCTGCAACCACTGGGACGTCACCCCCGACATCCTCACCACCGCCAAGGGCCTGAACTCGGGTTACGTCCCGCTCGGTGCGATGACCGTCTCGGCCCGCGTCTCCGAGTGGCTCAGGGACAACAAGTTCTGGGGCGGTCTCACCTACGCCGGACACCCTCTGGCCTGCGCCTCCGGTGTCGCCTCCCTGCGCATCATGCAGGAGGAGAACGTCGTGGAGAACGCGCGGGCGCGCGGCGAGCACCTGGGTGCCGGACTGGCCAAGCTTTCCGAGAGCCACCCGAGCATTGGCGAGATCCGTGGCCGCGGCCTGTTCTACGGCGTCGAACTGGTGAAGAACCGGGAGACCCGCGAACCGCTGGTGCCGTTCAACGCGAAGGGGCCCGCCGCGGCGCCGGTCGGCCGGATCGTGAAGGAGGCCATGGCCCGGGGCCTCTACCTCACGGCCAACTTCAACGTGCTCCGGCTGACCCCGCCTCTGGTCATCACGGACTCCGAGATCGACATCGCGCTCGGCGTGCTTGACGACCTCCTGAGCCTCGCCGACGAGCACTACGTAGGGTGAGGCGCAGGGGTGAGGGGCACGCGGACGCACTTCGGGAAAGGAAGGGCAGCATGGGATCCACGCTGATCAGGGGCGGCACGGTCGTCAACGCCGACGCCGCCGTCCGGGCCGACGTACTGATCCGCGACGGTGTGGTCGCCGCGCTCGGCGCGGGCACGGACGACTGGAGCGCCGACCGGGTGATCGACGCGGAGGGGATGCTCGTGATGCCCGGCGGCATCGACGCGCACACCCACCTCGAATATCCCATCGACGGCTTCACCACCCGCACCGCGGACGACTTCCACTCCGGGACGGTGGCCGCCGCCCACGGCGGCACGACCACGGTCCTGGACTTCGTGAAGAAGGAACCGGAGCGGAGCCTGCTCGACACCTACCGGTCCCGGCGCGACGTCGCGGCCGGCAAGGCGGTGGTCGACTTCGGGCTGCACGCGATCGTCCCGCCCCGCGAGCAGCAGCCCGACGTCCTGGACGACCTGCGGCGGCTGGCCGGGGAGGGGGCCACGAGCTGGAAGTTCTTCATGGCCTACCCCGGCACTCAGATGGTCGACGACGGGGAGCTGCTGGAGGGCTTCGAACTCGCCCTGCAGCACGGCGTACTGCCGATGGTGCATGCCGAGAACGGCCACATGATCGCCCGGGAGACCCAGCGGCTGCTGGCCGACGGCCGGACCGCCGAGGTCTTCCACGCCACTGCCCACGGCCACGAGGCCGAGGCGGAGGCCGTGCACCGTGCGGTGGTGCTCGCCGAGTCCGTCGGCGCCCCGCTGTACGTCGTGCACGTCTCCAGCGCCGCCGCGGCCGACGAGATCAGCCGGGCCAGGGCCGCCGGGGCCCGGGTGTGGGGCGAGACCTGTCCCCAGTACCTGGCCGTCGCCTACGAGGACTACGCCGAACTCGGCGAGAAGGCCGCCGCCTACCTCTGCTCGCCCCCGATCCGGGAGCGCGGCAACCAGGAGGGACTGTGGCGGTCCCTGGTCACCGGGGCGATGTCGACGGTGGCCACCGACCACGCCGGCTTCTGCCTCCACCAGCCCGAGGATCTGCCGCCGCAGAAGCTGCGCAGTCCTGGGTACTTCCCGAAGGTCCCCAACGGGGTCCCCGGGATCGAGGACCGGCTCATGGTGCTCTGGGAGACCGGCGTCGCGAGCGGCCGGTTTGACGCCTGCCGGTTCGTGGACCTGGTCTCCACCCGCCCGGCCAAACTGTTCGGGATGTTCCCGCACAAGGGCGCCGTCGCCGTGGGCGCCGACGCCGACCTGCTCGTGTGGGACCCGGCCGCCGACCATGTGATCAGCGCGGCCGGAAGCCACATGCGCACCGACTACAACCTCTACGAGGGAATGCGCGTGACCGGCCGTCCGGTCCGTGTCTTCTCCCGGGGCGAGCAACTCGTGGGCCCCGACGGGTCCTTTGACGGGGCCGCGGGGCGAGGTCGCTTCCTCACCCGGGGCAAGCCCCAACTGTACTGAGAACCCCCACTCCCTTGACGCGTACGCCAACTGACACGTGTCCGTAGTGCGGAACCCCTGGCAGGCGGGTTCCGCACTACGGGCGCACGTCACGCAACACGAACGGAACGGTGGCTCGATGAAACTCCCCCTGGGCATCCACGTCGGCGAACGGCTGAGCCTGGAGCAGACGTACTGGCAGGCCGAGCTGGCCGACCAGAACGGTTTTGAATCCGTGTGGGTCGCGGAGGGACGGCTGGCGCGCGACGGCATCGTCCCCGCCGCCGTCATCGCCAGCAAGACCCGCAACGTCAAGATCGGCACCGGCGTCGTCAACAACAAGAGCCGGAACGCCGCCCTGATGGCGGTCACCTTCAAGACCCTCGACGAACTGGCCCCCGGCCGTGCCATCCTCGGAATCGGCGCCTGGTGGGAGCCGTTGGCCACCAAGGTCGGCCAGCCGCTGCGCAAGCCCATCGCCTCGATGCGCGAGTACATCACCGTGCTGCAGACCTTCTTCCGCAACGAAGTCGTCTCCTTCGAGGGCGAGTTCGTGCAGATGCAGGACGTGCGCTTCGACAGCATGTACCGGGAGAACAAGCCGGTCGACATCCCCATCTACATCGGCGCCGTCGGCCCTCGGATGCTGGAGCTGGCCGGTGAGATCAGCGACGGCGTGCACATGGACTTCCTGCTCCCGCCCTCGTACCTGGTGGGCGCGAAGGAGGCGATCAACCGGGGCATCGCCAAGCGGACCGACGGCAAGGACTCGATCGACCTCACCCAGATCGTCGCGTGCAGCGTCAACGACGACGACCCGCAGGAGGCCATCGACGCCTGCAAGGCGTTCCTCACCCTCTACCTCGCCCAGCAGCCGCACATTGCCGAACACTGCGGTGTGGAACGCGAACTGGTGGACCGTATCCAGGAGCGGGCCGGCTGGCCCGCCACCCCCGAAGCGATCAAGAAGGCCATGGCGCTGGTCCCCAACAGCCTGGTGCAGAACGTCACCGCCTGCGGCACCACCGACGAGGTGTTCGCCAAGTTGATGGAGTACCACGAGGCCGGTGTCCGCTGCCCGATCATTTCCACCCTGGGCGACAAGGAGCAGACGCTGACCCGCCTCGCCCAGGCCGCGAAGGGCTGAGGGCGATGAGCGACTTCCCGACCGCCCGGATCGCCGTGGTCGGCGGCACCGGTCCCCAGGGCAAGGGTCTGGCCTACCGGCTCGCCCGCGCCGGCCACCCGGTGGTCCTCGGTTCGCGCGACGCCGACCGAGCCGCCGACGCGGCCGAGGCACTGCGCGCCCTGCCCAGCGTGGCCGCGCCCATCGACGGGGCCTCCAACGAGGACGCCGCCCGGCGGGCGGGAACCGTGCTGTTGGCCGTCCCCTACCAGGGCCACGCCGAACTGGTGACCTCGCTGGCCGGCGTCCTCGCGGACAAGGTGGTCATCTCCTGCGTCAACCCACTTGGATTTGACAAGGGCGGCCCCTACGGTCTACGCGTCGCGGCCGGAAGCGCCGCCGAGGAGGCGGCAGGGCTCGTCCCGTCCGCCGCGGTCGTCGGCGCCTTCCACCACCTTGCGGCCCCGCTGCTGCTCGACCCCGAGGCCGACCTGAGCCATGAGGACGTCCTCGTCTGCGGGGACGACGCCGACGCCAAGGCCTTGGTCCTGGCCCTGGCCGCCGACGTCACCGGGGGCCGGGCGGTGGATGCGGGCCGGCTGCGGCTCGCCGCCCAGCTCGAACCGCTCACCGCGGTTCTGATCTCCGTCAACAAGCGCTACAAGACCAGGTCCGGCGTGGCACTCACCGGCCTGGCCCCCGCCGCCGTCAAGGAGGAAGTGGCATGAGACTCGCCGCGGTCCAGCTCCGGGCCACCGACGACCGGGCCGAGACCATCGAACGCGCCGCCGACCTGGTGGACGCCGCCGCCGATCAGGGCGCCGGGATCGTCCTGCTGCCCGAGCTGTTCGCCGTCCCGTTCGTCCAGCCCGACCCCGACCCGGACTACTTCCGGCTCGCCGAAAGCCTCGACGGACCCTCCAACACCATGGCGGCGCAACGTTCCCGCAGGGCCGGCATCACCGTCGTCTCTTCCATCTTCGAGGAGGGCGAGGTACCCGGCGTCTACTACAACACCGCCTGCACCTACGTACGCGGCGAACTGAAGTCGGTCTACCGCAAGTCCCACCTGCCGTTCTCCAACGGCTTCCCCGAGAAGTTCTACTTCCGGCCCGGCGGGACGGAGCCCGAGGTCGTGGACACCGGCGAGACTGGCGTCGGCACGATCATCTGCTACGAGCGGCACTTCCCCGAGCTGAGCCGGATCGTCGCCCTGCGCGGAGGCTCCGTGCTCTGCGTGCCGGTGGCCTCGGCGAGCGCGCCGATGCGCGAGGTGTTCCAGCTCGAACTGCGCGCCCACGCCGTCTTCAACGGGATGTTCGTCATCTGCTCCAACCGCGTCGGCAGGGAGGGCGTCAAGGAGTACTTCGGGCTCAGCGCCGTCTACGGCCCCGACGGCGACATCCTCGCCCAGGCCGCCGACGACCGCGACGACATCGCCGTCGCCGAGGTGGACCTGGAGCGCGTGGCCGCCACCCGGCGCAGCCGCCCGTTCCTGCGCGACCGCCGCCCGGAGCTGTACGGCCGGCTGACCGGAATGGGACCGGCGACGCCATGACCACGCCATGGATCGCGCTGGTACCGGCCAAGCCCTTCGCGCGGGCCAAGAGCCGGTGCGCCGGGCTCACGTCGGACGCCAGGCGTTCCCTGGCCAGGGCCATGCTGACCGATGTGGTGCAGCGGCTTCGAGAGGTACCCGCTGTCCACTCGGTCGTCGTGGTGACGACGGACCCCGAGGCAACGGGCCTGGCCCTCGCCTCGGGGGCTGCCGTCTCAGGCTCAGGGCGCTTTCCCGGCCTCAACGGCGAGATCAGCGAGGCCCTTGAGCTGATCGGCGGTGCCGTCCCCGGTACCGGCCTCGCCCTGGTCATGGGCGACCTCGCGGGGGCGGGCACCGCCGACTACGCGACGGCTCTCACCCTGGCCGCCCGCCACCGGCGCGCGGTCGTCGGAGACGCCGACGGCGCCGGGACGACTCTGCTCACCCTGCGCGACGCAGCGGACTTCCGGCCGTTCCTCGGCGCCGGCTCCCTCGCCCAGTTCCTGGCCGCCGGATACCACCACCTCGAGGTGGCCCCGGCGTCCCCGCTGCGCCGGGACGTCGACACCGTCGACCACCTGCGGTCGCTGCCCCCGCACACGCTCGGTCCGGCGACCCGGCGATGGCTCGCCGCCCTCGTGTCCGGCGGGCCCCGGCCGCGCACGACCACACACGAACGAAGGGTTGGAGTACTGTGAACGGCCTTCCCAGCCCCACTCGCTCGGCCATGAACCGGGCGCTGCGCCGGGCCACCGACGCCGTGACGCTCGACGCCGCCGAGGCGGAGGTGCTGCTGCACGCGCGCGGCGCCGACCTCGACCGGCTCTGTGCGGCGGCGGGCCGGGTGCGCGACGCCGGCCTCGAAGCCGCCGGGCGGCCCGGCGTGATCACCTACTCCCGCAAGGTGTTCATCCCGCTCACGCGGCTGTGCCGCGACCGGTGCCACTACTGCACCTTCGCCACCGTCCCCGGACGGCTCCCCGCGCCCTACCTCGGACCCGACGAGGTGCTGGACATCGCCCGCGCGGGCGCGGCGGCGGGCTGCAAGGAAGCGCTGTTCACCCTGGGTGACCGGCCAGAGGAGCGCTGGCCCGCGGCCCGCGCCTGGCTGGACGCGCACGGCTACGACGACACGCTCAGCTACGTGCGCGCCATGGCGATCCGGGTGCTGGAGGAGACCGGCCTGCTGCCGCACCTCAACCCCGGGGTGCTGTCCTGGACCGACCTGCAGCGGTTGAAGCCGGTGGCGCCGAGCATGGGCATGATGCTGGAGACCACGGCAACCCGGCTATGGTCCGAGCCCGGCGGCCCGCACTACGGCTCACCCGACAAGGAACCCGCGGTGCGGCTGCGGGTGCTTCAGGACGCGGGGCGCAGCAACGTACCGTTCACCACCGGCATCCTCATCGGCATCGGGGAGACCCCCGCCGAACGGATCGACGCCCTGCGCGAGATCCGCCGGATCTCCCGGGCGTACCGGGGGATTCAGGAGGTAATCGTGCAGAACTTCCGGGCCAAACCGGACACAGCGATGCGCGACGCCCCCGACGCCGGGCCGTCCGAACTGGCCGCGACCATCGCGGTGGCGCGGCTGCTGCTCGGCCCCGCCGCCCGCATCCAGGCCCCGCCGAACCTGGTGGGCGAGGAGTTCGCGCTGATGCTGCGGGCCGGCATCGACGACTGGGGTGGGGTGTCCCCGGTGACCGGCGACCATGTCAACCCCGAGCGGCCCTGGCCGGAGATCGAGGATCTGGCCGCGCACACCGCCGCCGCGGGCCTCACCCTCCGTGAGCGGCTGACGGTCTACCCTGAGTACCTGCGGCGCGGTGAACCGTGGCTGGACCCGCGACTCGCCCCGCATGTGGCGGCGCTCGCCGATCCCGTGACCGGTCTGGCGGCCGACGGGGCGCGGCCCCAAGGCCTGCCCTGGCAGGAGCCGGAGACACCGCTCGTGGCCACCGGCCGCACCGATCTGTTCGCCGCGATCGACACCGAAGGACGCACCACCGACCGGCGGGCGGACTTCGACTCGGTGTACGGGGACTGGGCGGCGGTCGCTAAGGCGGTACCCCAGGCCGCCCGCGCGCCCGAGGCGACCGGCGGAGAGGACGGGTCCGCCCCGGTTCCGGCCAGCCGGCCGGAACGGCTGCGCCCCGAGTTCGCGGCGGCGCTGCGGGCGGCGGAGGCCGATCCCGCGGGGCTCGCTTCCGCGTCCGCGATCACCTTGCTCGGCGCCGCGCCCGGTGCGGAGATCGAGGCGCTGGCCGCGCTTGCCGACGTGCTGCGGGCCGAGGCAGTCGGGGACGAGATCACCTATGTGGTCACCCGCAACATCAACTTCACCAACGTCTGTTACACGGGTTGCCGCTTCTGTGCCTTCGCCCAGCGCCGCACCGATGCCGACGCCTACACCCTGTCGCTGGAGCAGATCGGTGTGCGGGCCGAGGAGGCGTGGGCGGTGGGAGCGAGCGAGGTCTGCCTCCAGGGCGGGATCCATCCGGACCTGCCGGGCGGCGCGTACTTCGACATCGCCGCCGAGGTCAAACGGCGTACCCCGGACCTGCACGTGCACGCCTTCTCGCCGATGGAGGTCGTCAACGGCGCGACCAGGATGGACCTTTCCGTGCGGGAGTGGCTCCAGGCGGCCCGGGAGGCCGGCGTGGACTCGCTGCCCGGCACGGCCGCCGAGATCCTCGACGACGAGGTCCGCTGGGTGCTCACCAAGGGGAAGCTGCCCGCGGCCCAGTGGATCGACGTGGTCACCACCGCCCACGCGTTGGGCATGCCGACCACGGCGACGATGATGTACGGCCACGTGGACACCCCGCGCCACTGGGTGGACCACATCAAGTTGATCGGACGCCTCCAGGAGGAGACGGGCGGGTTCACCGAGTTCGTCCTCCTGCCGTTCGTCCACACCAACTCCCCTGTCTATCTGGCCGGAATCGCCCGGTCCGGGCCGACTGCCCTGGAGAACCGGGCCGTGCACGCACTGGCGCGGATTCTGCTGCACGGCAGGATCCGCAACATCCAGACGAGCTGGGTGAAGCTGGCGCGGCACAGCGTTCTCGACGTCCTGCGGGGCGGTGTCAACGACATCGGCGGCACGCTGATGGAGGAGACCATCAGCCGGATGGCGGGCTCGCAGCAGGGCAGCCACAAGAGCGTCGCCGACCTGGAGGCGATGGCCTGCGACGCCGGCCGCCCAGCCCGGATGAGGACCACCACCTACGGCACCGTCAGCGCGGAGCGGGAGGCGGTGGCCCGCACGCACGACGGAGTGTCGCGGCCGTCGCTGACCCTGCTGAATTCCTAGCGGACGGCTATCCCGCTCACCTGCCGGGACGACCATCCTCCGCGGGGCGCGACGGATATCGGGCAATCCCCGTGGATGCGCCCGGGGATTCACGGGTGGATTCCTCCGTCGATGCCCCACGGATTCTCCGTGGATCGCCTTGCCAATTCACCCTAGAGCGGTGGTCGACGCGTATGGCCGTGCCGTGATTCCCCCGTGTTCGGAAGCTCCCGGAACGCGGGATTCAGTTCCTTACAGAAACCGGCCGCGCGTTTCGGCCGAACCGTTGACGAGAGCTAAACCGGCCTCTAGCGTGAACCAACAGTTCACTCAGTGATCCAGCTGCTGAGTGCCCGACAGGTTGACAGGGCGACACAGATCGCCTCCCTGGACGACACATCCGAAGGATTCGGAGAGTGCCTGAGCATGACTGCGACCAACATCTCTGCATCGCCCAGACCACCCGCGGCCCGTAAGGGCCAGGCGGATCCCGCGACTTCCCGCGAGCCAGGGAGCGGCGGCGACCTCGTCCGCCGGCTCACCGAGCCGGTCGGCGCGCTCCTCGTCGTGGTCGTCCTCGCCGGACTGTGGGAGGGCTACAAGGCGCTCGGCCGGGCCGTCGACGACCGGATCCTCGGGATCGGCCTGCCGGTCGCCACCGACGACCTGTCGATGCCGCACCTGTGGACGATCCTCGGCTCGCTCACCGCGCCGGCCCGCGCGGGCGACCCGGCCTCGCTTGCGGTGTACCTCATCGGCGAGACCACCGTGACGCTCCGCGAAGCCCTCTACGGCCTGGCGGCCGGATCGCTCCTGGGTCTCGCGCTCGCGGTGCTCTTCCTTCATCTGGCACCGGTGAGAAAGGGCCTGATGCCCTGGCTGGTCGCCTCCCAGACGGTGCCGCTGGTCGCCATTGCCCCGATGATCGTGATCTGGGGTGGCAAGGCCGGCCTGCAGCCGTGGGTCGCGGTCACCGGCATCGCCGCCTATCTCGCGTTCTTCCCCGTCACCATCAACTCCCTGCGCGGATTGAAGTCCCCGCCCAAGGTGCAGCTCGAGTTCATGCGCAGCGTGGGCGCCGGGCGCGCCCGGGTGCTGTGGTCGCTCCGGTTCCCGGCGGCCCTCCCGTACGTCTTCGCCGGGCTGCGCCTCGCCGCTACCGCGAGCGTCGTGGGCGCCATCGTGGGCGAGTTGTCGGCCGGGACTGGCCGCGGTATCGGCCGCGCGATCCTCACCTCCGCGTACTACTACTCGAACGGCCCGGAGAAGCTCTACGCCGCCGTCCTCGTCGCTGCGATCGCCGGAATCCTCTTCGTGCAGGTCCTCGCCCTGCTGGAGCGGTTCGCCCTCCGCCACCGGCACGCCCGCTAGCCGAGAATCTTTCAACTTCTGGAGCCCCTGATGGCCGAGCCCGCAATCATCTCCGTCCGCGGAGTCAACAAAGTCTTCAACGGCGGTTCCGACCGCGCGGTCACCGCTCTGCAGGACATCGACCTGACCATCGGGCAGGGCGAGTTCATCTCCTTGCTAGGGCCCAGCGGCTGCGGCAAGTCCACCCTGCTGCGGGTGATGGCGGACCTCACCGCACCCACGAGCGGCACCGTCACCGTCAACGGCAAGACACCGGGCGCGGCCCGCGCCGACCGCGACTACGGCATGGTCTTCCAGCAGGCCGGCCTCTTCGAGTGGCGCAGTGTCCTGCGCAACGTCGAACTGCCGCTCCAGGTGGCGGGGGCGAAGAAGGAAGTCCATCGGGCCAAGGCCCTGGAGATGCTCGAGCTGGTCCGCCTCAGCGAGTTCGCCGGGCACTACCCCTGGCAGCTCTCCGGCGGTATGCAGCAGCGAGTGGCGATCGCCCGCGCCCTCTCCGCCGACCCCGAGATCCTCTTCATGGACGAACCGCTCGGCGCCCTCGACGAGATGAACCGCGAACGGCTCCAGGGCGAGCTGCTGCGCATCTGGGGCGACACCCACACCACCGTCGTGTTCGTCACGCACAGCATCTCGGAGGCCGTGTTCCTCTCCTCGCGGGTCGTGGTGATGTCCGCGCGGCCCGGGCGAGTCGCGGCCTGCATCGACGTGGACCTGCCCTACCCCAGGACCGCCGAGACCCGCACCACACCGGAGTTCTTCGAGAAGGTCAAGGACGTCCGCCAGGCCCTGCACGGGGCTCCGAGCGAGCAGGCAGCGGCATGAGTACCCTCCGTCTCTCCCGCCCTGTCGGCGGTCCCGTGCTGAAGGCTCGCGCCCTGCGGCTCGCACCGGTCACGCTGACCGCTGCCCTGCTGCTCGGCCTGTGGCAGGCGGTTGTCGTGCTGTTCGACGTGCCCGTGTTCATCATGCCGACGCCGGTCATGATCGCGGAGGCGTTCCAGCACGACTTTGGGACGATCATGTCCGCGTCCCGGTCCACCGTCGAGACCGTCCTCGTCGGCCTCGTCCTGGGCTCCCTCGGGGGCGTCGTCGTGGCCCTCGTCGTCAGCCGCTTCCCCCGGATGTCGGGCCCGGTCCTCAACGCCGCCGTACTGATCAACTGCGCGCCCATCGTCGCCCTGGCACCGATCTTCAACAACTGGTTCGGCGTGACCAGCCTGCTCTCCAAGGCCGGGGTCGCCGCCGTCATGGTGTTCTTCCCGGTATTCGTGAACACCACCCGCGGCCTGCTCCAGATCGCGCCCCTGCACCTGGAGATCATGGAGTCCCTCGCGGCCCGCCCGCGCCAGGTGGCCCTCCTGCTACGGCTGCCCAACGCGCTCCCGTTCGTCTTCAACGCGCTGAAGCTCGGCACCACCCTCGCCGTCATCGGCGTGATCGTCAGCGAATACTTCGGTGGCAGCACCGAGGCACTCGGCGTGTACATCGCCTATCAGGCGGCCCTTCCCCGTTTCGATTACGCCTGGGCCGGAATTCTCGTATCCGGTGCGCTCGGACTCGTCATGTTCGGAGGCGTGACCCTCCTCGAGCGATTCCTCATGCCCTGGCACGAATCCCTGCACGAAGATCAGTCCTGACCGCCACGAAGCCATTTCCCTTCCTTTCCTCGGTTCTTTCCACCCACCCCTTTCTTCCTTCCCTCGCGGAGGTAACGTGTCCAGAAACCAAGTACGACTGCCGATATCCGGCCGCCGACCCGTCCGGATGGCCGCAGGTCTCTCCGCCGCCGTGATGTTGCTCTCCGCCTGCGGAGGCATGTCCGAGCCGTCCAGCCAGGCCGCTGCCGACGCCGGCAAGGACTGCGAGTCCCGGACGAAGGTCCGCGTCGTCCTCCAGTGGGTCGCCCAGGCCCAGTTCGCCGGGTACTACGCGGCGAAGGAGAAGGGCTACTACGACAAGGCGTGCCTCGATGTGACGATCCAGGAAGGCGGGGTGAACATCGTGCCCCAGCAGGTCCTGTCGGCGGGCAACGCCGAGTTCGCCGTCTCCCACGTCACCAAGACCATGGTCACCCGCGAGCAGGGCGCCGACCTGGTCAACATTGGCCAGGAGTTCCAGCGCGGCGCCTACATCCAGGTTGCCTGGGCCGACTCCGGCATCAAGACCCTCGTCGACCTCAAGGGCAAACGAATCGGGAGCTGGGGATACGGCAACGAACTGACCCTGTTTGCCGCGCTGCGCGGCTCGGGCATCGCCCCCAAGAAGGACGCTAAGATCATCCAGCAGCCTTTCGACATGTCGCTGCTGCTCAAGCGCCAGGTCGACGCGGCCCAGGCCAAGACCTTCAACGAGTACGCACAACTGCTGGAGACCACGAACCCCAAGACCGGAAAGCTCTACCAGCCCTCCGACTTCGTCGCGATCAACCTCCAGGACGAGGGTTATCAGACCCTCGAGGACGGCATCTACGCCCGGGGGGACTGGCTGGCGAAGAAGGAGAACCAGGACACCGCGGTCAAGTTCCTCAAGGCCACCTACGAGGGCTGGGGGTACTGCCGCGACGAACTCAAGGGCTGTGTCGACATCGTGCTGAAGAACGGCAGCGCGCTCGGCAAGGGGCACCAGACCTGGATGCTCAACGAGGTCAACAAGGTGATCTGGCCCGCCGCGAACGGCGTCGGAACGATGGACAAGGCCGCCTGGGACCAGACCATCGACATCGCGGTGAAGGCCGGCGTCCTCAAGGCACCGCCCACGGACGGGGCCTACCGCACCGACCTGACCGAACGGGCGCTCAAGGAGCTGAAGGCGGAGGGATTCGACGTCACCGGTGAGTCCTATCAGCCGGAAACGGTCGAGGTCACCCCTGGCGGCAAGTGAAAGGACGCTCCCGCCTTATGCCGGTCCGGCGGACCGGGCCGGGACGTGCCTGCCAGGATGGTCGGACCGCCCGCAGCGATCTCGACGTGACACACGGAGGAAGTATGGCAACCAGTGAAGCAGGTCTTGTCCGCAGGACGATCTGGCTGCTGCGGACGGTTGCGGCCCACCCGGAGGGGGTGGGGCTCAGCGATATCGCCCGCGAGTCCGGCATCCCCAAGGCCACCTGCTACCGGGTCCTCACCGTCCTCGAGCGTGAGAGCTGGCTGAACCTGGACCCGGTCACCCGCCGCTACCGCGTCTCGCTGGGCCTGCTGTCCATCGTCGGCGGACTGCTGGACGGAGGCGGCGCCTACGGGCACATGCGGGACGTGCTGCGCGACCTGGCCAAAGAGACCAAGGAGACCGCGGGCTTCGACGTCCTGCTCGCCCCCAACGTCATGGTCGTCGCCCAGGTTCCCGGACCGTCCCTGATCGGACAGACCCTCAAACCCGTACCCAGGACCCAGCCCGTCTGGGCCACCTCCACCGGCAAGGTGCTGCTCAGCGCCCTCGACCCGGAGGGCATCCGGGCAGAGTTCGGCGAGGAGTTCGAGGCCAACGCACCCGAACAACTCGGCGGGCTCGACGCGTTCATCGCGTCCATGGCCGAGGTGCGGGACCGCGGCTACGCCGTCGCCTACGACGAACTGGAGGTGGGTGCAGCCTCCGTCGCCGCGCCCGTCCGGATCGGCGGCGCCACCACCTACGCCGTCTGGATCGGCGGACCCACCTACCGGCTGACCCGCTCACGCATCGACGAGGTCGCCCAGTCCGTGATGAAGGCGGCCCGCCAGCTCAGCGAACTGCTGAGCGTCACCGGCATCGAACTGCCCACGGGATTCACCGAGCGCTAGCGCCGTCACCGGCTACCGGCGCACTGCGTCCCCGTGTGCGAGCACCATCCCACAGCCACCACCGCCCGGTGGGGCTGCGGAGCGATCGAGGAGGAATCGAATGACGGCACTTCAGGAGCGGCTCCGCGCCGCCCGAGAGGTCATGGACCGGATACCCAAGGGTCTGCACATCGACGGCGAGTGGCGTCCGTCCCGCAGCGGAGCGACCGTCGCAGTCGAGGACCCGGGAACCGGAACGGTGATCGCAGAGGTCGCCGACGCGGGTCCGGCGGACGCCGTGGACGCCCTCGACGCCGCGGTGCGGGCCCAGGCGTCCTGGGCAGCGACGCCTCCCCGTGAGCGCGGCGAGGTGCTGCGCCAGGCCTTCGAGACGATCATGGCCCGCAAGGACGACCTGGCCCTGCTGATGACCCTGGAGATGGGCAAGCCCTTCGCCGAGTCCCAGGCCGAGGTGGCCTACGCGGCCGAGTTCCTGCGCTGGTTCGCCGAGGAGGCCGTCCGTATCGACGGCGGCTACATGACCGCTCCGGGCGGCGGCTCCCGGGTGGTGACGATGCGCCAGCCCGTGGGCCCCTGTCTGCTGGTCACCCCGTGGAACTTCCCCATGGCGATGGGCACCCGCAAGATCGGTCCAGCGCTCGCGGCCGGCTGCACCGTCGTCGTCAAACCGGCCAAACAGACCCCGCTGTCCATGCTGGCCCTGGTGGACATCCTGCGGGAGGCCGGAGCACCCGCCGGCGTGGTGAACGTCTTCACCACCAACCGCTCCGGCGAGGTCACCGACCACCTGCTGAACGACCCCCGGCTGCGGAAGCTGTCCTTCACCGGGTCCACCGAGGTCGGCCGCGCGCTGCTCGCAGCGTCGTCGAGGAACGTGCTGCGCACGTCCATGGAACTCGGCGGCAACGCCCCCTTCCTGGTCTTCGCCGACGCCGACCTGGACGCGGCGGTGGAGGGCGCGTTCCAGGCGAAGATGCGCAACATCGGCGAAGCGTGCACGGCCGCCAACCGCTTCTACGTCCACTCCTCGGTCGCCGAGGAGTTCGGCCGCCGCCTGGCCGAGCGGCTGGCCGCCCTTCCAGTCGGCCACGGCCTGGACCCGGACAGCCAGGTCGGCCCGCTGATCGATGCCAACGCGGTGAAGAACGTCACCGCCCTGGTCTCCGAGGCCACCGCCGCCGGGGCCACCGTCCTCACCGGGGGTGCGGAAGTCCCCTCGGACGGCCACTTCTTCGCGCCGACCGTGCTCAGCGGCGTACCGCTCGGGGCCCGCACCCTCACCGAGGAGATCTTCGGCCCGGTCGCGCCGATCGTCGCCTTCGACGACGAGGACACGGCGGTGGCCCTGGCGAACGACTCCGAGTACGGACTCGCCGGCTATCTGTTCACCGAGAGTCTGAGCCGTGGCCTGCGGGTGAGCGAGCGGCTGGAGTGCGGCATGGTCGGACTCAACCAGGGGATCATCTCCAACCCCGCCGCGCCCTTCGGCGGGGTCAAGCAGTCCGGGCTCGGCCGGGAGGGCGGGGCGGTGGGCATCGACGAATACCTGAGCATCAAGTACCTGGCGATCAAGGCGGCACCATGACGGGCTTCATCCTGGCGGGCATCCAGTTCGAACCCGCCCTCGGCGACCCCGCGGCGAACATCGAGACGTCCTCGCGACTCATCCGCGAGGCGGCGGTCGGCGGGGCCCGGCTGGTCGTCCTGCCGGAAGCGGCCTCGGCCGGATACATGTTCACCGACCGCGCGGACGCCCGCAGGAACGCCGAGCCCGTTCCCGACGGGCCGGTCTCCTCCGCCTGGGCCGCGCTCGCCGCCGAACTGGATTTGTGGATCGTCGCAGGGATCACCGAACTGGCGGGCGAGGAGGTGTACAACTCGGCGGTTCTGATCGGCCCCGAGGGGCACGTCGGCACGTTCCGCAAGGCGCACCTGTGGAACTTCGAGAAGGAGCTGTACGACCGCCAGGAGGACGGCTTCCCCGTCTTCCGTACCCCGCTCGGCGTCATCGGGATCGGCATCTGCTACGACGCGTGGTTCCCGGAGACCTTCCGCAGCGCCGCGCTCGGCGGCGCCGACCTGCTGGCCCTTCCGTCGAACTGGGTGCCCGTACCCGGGCAGCCAGAGGACACTCCGGTGATGGCTAACTTGATGTGCATGATCGGGGCGCACAGCAACCAGTTCTTCGTCGCCGGGGTCAGCCGTACCGGCACCGAGCGCGACCAGCCCTTCATCGGCCGGTCGGTGATCGTAGGCCCGGACGGCTGGCTGCTGGCCGGACCGGCCGGCGGCGAGGAGACCATCGTCCTGGCCGAGGTGGACCTGATCGGCTCGCGCAAGGAGCGGCTGGGTAACCCCTTCAACCAGCCCCTCGGCGACCGGCGCACGGACATCTACCGCACCGGCGACTTCGCCCCGGACCTCTCGGGCGTCTCCGGCGACACCGCCTGACCACAGGGGCCCCTGCCTCTTTCCCGGGCCTGTTCCGGGCGCCCTCACCCTCGGGGAGCCCGGACGCCCAACCGTGCCCGCGCAACCCTCCCTGGAACCCCGGACGCCCGTCCACCCCGTGCACGGGCGTCCGTCCCACACCCGACTCTTCCCGCTCGTGGGGGACACACCGGCATCTATTGACAGGTCGGTGGTCCTCACACAGACTCTCCCTCACCCTCTGAACCCATGGTTCACTGAATGGACCAAAAGGTGTGAACGGCTATGCGAGCGATCGAGCGCAGCAGCGCACAGGTGGAGCTCACCGACCCGGGCAGCATCAAGGCGAGCCCCCTCTACAACGCGGACCTGGCGCCCGTACCCCTCTCCGGCAGGACCTGGACCAAGTACAACTATGCGGCCCTGTGGATGGGGATCGCCCACGGCATCCCCACGTACTACCTCGCCAGCGGTCTCATCGACCTCGGCATGAGCTGGTATCAAGCCGTCATGACGATTGCCCTGGGCAACCTGCTCGTCCTGGTGCCCATCCTGCTCAACAGCCACGCCGGTGCCAAGTACGGTATCCCCTACCCGGTGTTCGCCCGCGCCGCCTTCGGCACCCTCGGCGCCAACGTGCCCGCGCTGCTGCGCGCCCTGTCCGCGTGCGGATGGTTCGGCATCCAGACGTGGATCGGCGGCCAGGCCGTCTACACCATCACCGGCGCCTTCGCCGGTGACGCGTGGCTCAACGCGGGCGAGTTGTGGGGTCACCCCAAGACTCTGTGGCTGTCCTTCGCGGTGTTCTGGCTCCTGCAGATCGCGCTCATCGTCCGCGGTGTCGCATCCATTCGCCGCTTCGAGAACTGGTCCGCGCCGCTCATCCTGATCGTCGCCGCGTTCCTGCTGGTCTGGATGGTCATCCAGGCGGACGGTTTCGGCCCGCTCGCCACCGAGGGGTCCAAGCTGGGCTGGGGCGCCGACTTCTGGCTGCTGTTCGCGCCCTCCCTGATGGGCATGGTCGCCTACTTCGCCACGATGTCCGTGAACATCGCGGACTTCACCCGCTTCGCCAAGGGCCAGCGGGAGCAGATGCTCGGCCAGTCGCTGGGCCTGCCCACCACGATGACCGTGTTCTCCATGATCGGCGCCCTCACCACCTCGGCCACCATCGCCGTCTACGGGCACGCGATCTGGGACCCCGTCGACCTGGTCAGCCGCTTCTCCAACCCGATCGTCATCCTGTTCGCGCTGCTGTGCGTCATCGTGGCCACCATCGCGGTCAACGTCGCGGCCAACACCGTAGGCCCCGCCTACGACTTCTCCAACGCCTTCCCGCGCCTCATCAGCTTCCGCGTCGGCGGCGTAATCGCCGGTGTCATCGGCATCCTGATGCAGCCGTGGCGGCTGCTGTCTTCGCCCGAGCTGTACATCTTCACCTGGCTCGGCGTGACCGGCGCCGTCCTCGGCAGCGTCGCTGGCATTCTCACCGCCGAGTACTGGCTGCTGCGCAAGAGGGAACTCGACCTCGCCGGGCTGTACCAGCGCGGCGGCCCCTACGAGTATGCCAAGGGCTTCAACTTGCGCCCGCTGCTTGCGCTCGCGATCGTCCTGTTCCTCTCCCTCGCCGGCGCGTACTCCGAGAACGGCGAGGGACCTTTCCCGGCGGACGGCTACATCCCGTTCCTCAAGCCGCTGTTCGACTACAACTGGGCCGTCGCCTTTCTCGGCGGTGCCGCCCTGCACGCCCTGTTCAGCAGGATCGTGCCTTCGCGTGCTCCGCGCGTGGCGGTGGAGAACGCGGACCGGGTCACGGTCTGACGCCCCGGACGGCCGGGCCCCAGCCGGCCGCTCCCGGCCCGTCGTTCCTGTCCCGCGATTCCTTTCCTGCCGCACCGGGCTGCCGCCCTCCGTTCCGGCGGCGTTGTCGCCGACCTCCCTGGAGACCTGTGCCGCTCGAAAATGCGAGTTGCTGCTGTGAGCTGCGGTGATGGGGTTCGGTCAGGCGGCGCGGAGGTACTCGTTGACCGGGCCGCCGAGGACGGGGCGTCGCCGGATCCGGTGCGCCTGGAGGTCGGTGACGGTGGCCGCGGTGGGCGGTTCGTTGCTGGCCGGGGGTAGCTGCGCCCGGGACTGGTGGGGGGTGCCGACGTCCAGGCCGAGGAACACGCCCACGTCTTCGGTGTCGAACATTGCGCCCTTCCAGGGTTGTTGAACGTGCCGGCCTCGGAGCTGGTGTCGTACGCGCGCATCCACGTTATGCAGACCTGCCGCCCGGGAGCTGTCCGGCGTTGCGCCGGACCGGGCGGTGGCCGGACCTCTGATCAGCGTCTCCGACGGCACCTTCCGGGCCCGGTGACACCACCCCCCCCAGGTCACCGTTCGACAGGGGGCAACAGTCATGCCGGGCCCGGAGGCCAGCGGCCCTCTTGCAGGACCGCGGAAAACATAACTGTGAGAGTTCTTCTGCGGCCCGGGATGGGTTGCTGCCAGGCTCGACGCTTGTGATCCGGCATGACTCGAAACATAACTGGCGACCCAGCGGCTGCCGTTCCCCCGAGATGTCTGCCGGACGCGGGCGTCGGCCTGGCCCACCCGTTGGCTTGATCAGCAGGTTGTCCGCCTTGCGGCGTGACTCATCACAGTTCCGCCACGCGGTGACTCCACCCAGGCCGACGCCACCTGCAGCCGTCCGCCCAGTAAGGAGAACAACCGCGTGGCCATCCTCGCAGAACAAGTCGACGGCGTCATCGGCGTCGATACCCACCGCGACACCCTTGCGGCAGCAGCCGCCAGTCCCATCGGCGCCGTGCTGGCCAGCACCGATTCACCCGCCAACGCCCGCGGCTACCGCCGCCTGCTGGACTTCGTCCGCGGGCACGTCCCCGGGCGGCGCTGCTGGGCCCTGGAGGGCATCGGCAGCTACGGCGCCGGCCTCGCAGCCTTCCTTGACCAAGCAGGCGAGCGCGTCGTCGAGGTCTGCCGGCCCAAGCGGTTGCCCAATCGGGGCGGGCGCAAGACGGACATGCTCGACGCCATCCGGGCCGCGAAGGAAGCACTGGCCACCGAGCATCTGATCCAACCCCGGCTTCGCGGCGAACGCGAGGCCCTGCGGGTGGATCCTCCACACCGCCGGCAGGGCGGGCGAGTTGGCCCTGTATCCGGCGGTGGTCCCAGTTGCTGTTCTCCCGGGCCAGGCGCAGGATGAGCTGCTTGACGGCGGGCGCGGTGGAGGGTCTGCCGGGGCGGCGGTGCCGGGTGAACGTCCACTTCCGGGCGATGAGTCGCCGGTGCCAGGCCAGCAGTGTGGTGGGGGCGACCGCGAAGGCCTGACGCCAGCGCTCGCGCGGGACCAACCGTGAGAGCGCGGCAAGCCAGATCCGGTCGGCGGGCTCGTAGCGGACCCGGGCGATCTGACGGCGCAGCACCGCGTTCTCGTGCCGCAGCACGAGAACCTCTGCGTCCATGGCCACGCGGCTGCGCAGGACGGCTGCGGGCACCGTGATCAGATTCCGAACGAGCGCGGTGACGGTGGACAGCGGCATCGAAGGATCGTCGCAGATGCTGTGTGGGCCGGTCTTCTGGGCTGGAAACTGCCAGGTCAGGCCCGGAATCGTGTTTTCGAGCGGCACAGGCGCCGGTCCCAGATCAACGTGCAGTCCAGCAGCTCCCGCCGGCAGTTCTGCACCCACCGCTCCGTGATCGAGTTCATTCTCGGCATCCGGACGCCGCTGAGCACCACCTGGATGCCCGCGTCGTTCAGGACGGTGTCGAAGAGCTCGGGGAACGTGCCGTCTCGGTCCCGGATGAGGTAGGGCACCCGGCGTCCTCCAGGTCCATGACGAGATTCCTCGCGGCCTGGGCCGCCCAGGACGCGGTCGGATGTGCGGTGGCGCCCAGGACATGGATCGGGTGGTTGGCATGCTCGATCACCGCGAACACGTACAACCGGGCCCCGGACAAGGTGACGGTCTCGAAGAAGTCGCAGGCCAGCAGGGCGTCGGCCTGGGAGCGCAGGAAGTCGGCCCGGGTACTGGAAGCTCGTTGGGGGTGCCGGTTGGATCCCGGCCTCCTTCAAGATCTCCCATACCGTGGACGCGGCCACCTTCACCCCGAGCACGAGTAGTTCGCCATGCACCCTCCGGTAGCCCCAGTCGGGATTCTCCCTGGCCAGGCGCAGGACCAGCACGCGGATCGAGCGCACGGTGCGCGGCCGGCCGCCGCGCTTGGGCCGGGACCGGGCGGCGTACCGGCGGGCGATCAGGTCGCGGTGCCAGTGCAGGACCGTGTCCGGCCGGACCAGCAGTCGCATCCGGCGTCGCACCTCGCGGGGCACGCCGTGGAGCAGCGACGCCAGGAACGCCCGGCCGGTCGGCGTGAACCGCACCCGCTCCCCACCCAGTTGGCGCTCCAGGACGGTGATCTGGTGGTGCAGCGCCAGGATCTCGACGACCCTGTCCCGGTCGCTCATCGACAGCAAGCGCAGCAACGCGAACGCGTTCGTCACACCGATGTAGACCAGTCGCAGCAGCATGGCGGATCATCATGCCGCGCTGACCGCCAACCGCGCGAGGGCCCGGTGCCATCAGTCACAGCTGGCATGCCCCAGACCCCGTAGACGGCTCCCACCAGGATGGATGAGTTTTCGGCAAGGGCAACGTGCCGCGACCCTACGCCGTCACGCTTCCGATCGGAAGGTTTTTGTTGCCTGCATCCCTGGACTAGCCATACGTTCGGTAGGCTGATCACGCCGGTCTCGGGGACACTCCGGTCGGCACGCACGCACCCCACTTCATCTGGCCGGACCAGGCAGTCGACCGATCGGCTGATCCCAAGGGAGGACATCCATGCCGCCCAGGCGCGACCCGCAGAAGCATGCCGAGGTGCTGGACGCGGCGATCGAACTGATCCGGCAGAAGGGCATCGACGGGACGAGCCTCCAGGATGTCGCCGATGCGGTCGGCATCAAAAAGGGGAGTCTCGTCACGTACTTCTCGTCCAAGGCGGAGCTCGCGGACCTGATCCAGGCGCGCTTCACCGAGGTCGCGGAGCAGGAACTCGCGGAGATCGCCGGACGTGAAGGCCTGAACCCTGAGCAGCGGCTGCGCGAGCTGCTGCACTTCCACGCCGAGCACTGCACCGTACGGCTGTCCTCGCCGGTGCTTGTGAGCTTCATGCAGCTGTGGTCCGCGCCGGGCACGCCCGCCGGGCGCAAGCAACTGGAGATCCGGCGGCAGTACCAGCAGGTGTTCGAGGACGCCGTGGCGGAGTGCAGCAGGAAGCGGATCTTCCGGAAAGTGGACCCGGAACTCGTCGTCAACGGGCTGATGGGCGCGATGAGTTGGTGTGCGTTCTGGTACGACGAGGAGAAGCACGGACCGCTACGCCCGCTGGTGGACTCGCTCATCGACATGTCCTTCGTCGGACTGCGTCCGCGTCCTAGGCGGGGCGCGGCATCGTTGCAGACCTGACGCCGCGCCCCGGTCCGGAAACGTCAGCGTTGTGGCAACCGGGTACCGGCGTCCAGCCGGATGACCTCGCCGTTGAGCATCTCGTTGGTGAGGACGGCACATGCCAGGTCCGCGAACTCCTCGGGTCTGCCGAGCCGTCTGGGATAGGCGGCCGACGAGATCAGCTGGTCCTGTAGCGCCGACGGCAGGTCGGTGGTGAGCGTCGTTTCGAACGCGCCGGGTGCGATGGTGACACACCTGATGCGGTGCTCGGCGAGTTCGCGGGCCGCCGGGAGGGTCATGCCGACGACGCCGGCCTTGGAGGCCGCGTAGGCCAGCTGACCCTGCTGACCCTCGAAGGCTGCCACGCTCGCGGTCGTGACGATCACGCCGCGCTCCGTGCCGTCGCTCCGCTCGTTCCGGCTCATGTGCCAGGCGGCGGCCCGCAGGACATGGAAGGTGCCGAGCAGGTTCACGTCCACGATCCGGCGGAAGCGCTCGGGGTCGACGGGGCCGTCCCTGCCGAGCAGCCGGAAGCCACCGGCTGTGCCGGCGCAGTGTACGACCACATCGAGGCGGCCGAAGGCGCGGACCGTCTCGGCGAAGACGCGGTCGACCTCAGTGGCGAGCCTGATGTCGGCGGCGAGCGGGAGCCAAGCGCCGTCCGGGCTGCCGTCCGGCGCGTCGAGATCGAGAGCGGCGACGTGTGCGCCGCGTTCCAGAAGCCTCCGCGCCGTGGCTTGCCCCAGCCCTGCCGCGGCCCCGGTCACCACCGCGACCGCACCCTTGAGTTCCATAACTTTCCATCCTTTCCCTTCCTGTGTCCTGTACGGGCCGCCGCTGGCATGTGCCGCCCACGCGCTGCCGGTTACTCATCAGCGAGGCGTGGTACCGCGGCGCTGGGGTATCGGGGGGAATCGCGCAGCGACATACCGAGGTGGACCCGGCGGGTGAGCCACACGCTGGGGCGGTAGCGGGGGTCGCGATAGCCCGTGTGCAGTCCTTCCAGGACCCTCAGCACCTTCGCTGGGCCGATGCGGTCGCCCCAGGCCAGCGGTCCGTGCGGATAGCCGAGGCCCAGCATCACTGCGGTGTCGATGTTCGCCGGTGAGGCGAGCCCGAGCTGGGCGATCTCACATGCGGTGTTGACGATGACGGCGAGGAGGCGTTGCGCGATGAATCCGGCGCTGTCGGATGTGACGCTCACCGCATGGCCGGTAGCCGCGAGCGCGCCATGCGCGGCCGCGACGGCGGCACGCGAGGTCGCCGGGCTCGCCGCCAGCGTCAGACGCCCGGTGAACCCACCGCACGGATCGACACCCACCGTGCGCTGCGGAGGTAGACCGGTGTCGAGGCCGGCGGTGGTCACGTCTGCGCCCCAGGGCGTCACGATCGCCACAGTGCCGGGCCCCGGTTCCGGGACGACGGTGACGCCCGCCGCACGTAGCATCGAGGCGAGCTGTGCATCCTCGCTCCAGACCGGGGTCCCTTGATACGCCGGTGCCAGGAGTTCCGGCACCGGCTTGGGACGGCCGGAGTCGTCGTACCGGTAGAAGCCTTCTCCCGTCTTGAGGCCCAGGCGGCTGGCGGCGAGGCGCCTGGGCCCGGTGGGTGAGGGCCGCAGTCGCGGGTCGTCGTAGAAGCCTCGGTAGACAGACTCCGACACGGCAACGTTGACGTCGAGACCGGTGAGGTCGATCAGCGCGAAGGGGCCCATCCGGAAGCCGGCCGCCTCGCGGCAGATCCGGTCGATGTCGGCCGGCGCGGCGATTCCCTCGTCGAGCAGCCGCAGCGCCTCGGTGGTGTAGGGCCGCCCGGCATGGTTGACCAGGAACCCCGGCGTGTCGGTGACGACGATCGGCTTGTGGCCGAGCCGTCGGACAAGGTGCGCGAGACGCCCGGGGAGCTCGGGGTCTGTGCGCTCGCCGGGCACCACCTCGACCAGCCGCATGAGCGGAACCGGGTTGAAGAAGTGCAGGCCGCAGAGCCGTTCCGGATGGTCGAGTCCCGCGGCGATCGCGGTGACCGACAGCGAGCTGGTGTTGGTCGCGAACACGGTCTTCGCACCCAGGCGGGCCTCCAGCTCGGCGAAGAGCCGTCGCTTGACCTCCAGGTCCTCCACGACGGCCTCGATCACGAGGTCGGCGGCCGGGATCTCCTCCACCGTCCGGAGCCGTTCCTTGACGGCCGCCGGGTCGTCAAGGCGCCCCTTCCCCGCCAGCCGGTCGATCATCCGGTGCACATGCGCCACTGCCTCGTCGGCTGCCTGCGGCCGCACATCGGTGAGCAGCACCCTGTGGCCGCCGGCCGCGAACAGTTGGGCGATGCCGCGCCCCATCGCACCTGCACCGACCACGGCCACGGTCAACTCGTCCTGCACGGTGTATCTCCTTCGCGGTGGCGCGGATCAGGCGATGGTCCAGGTGTCGCTGCCGGTCAGCAGCGCGGCGAGGTCACTGGGTCCCTTCTCGGCGGCGGCCCGGTCGAGCTGATCGGCCATCATGTCGTCGTAGACGGGCCGGACGACGTCGCGGAAGATGCCGATGGGGGTGTGCGCCAGGGTCGTGGTGTCGGCCAGGCGCGACAGCGCGAAGGCCAGTTCGGGGTTGTCGGCATGGGTGTCGTGGACCAGGAGCTGCTCACCGCCCACCTCGGCGACGTCCACGATCCGCAGGCCGGAGTTCGTGCGGATGACACCCTTCGAGTTCCCCTCAGAGCCTTCGGCCTGGGAGGTACTCCCAGCACCGAACCGTATGGGCATGCCGTGCTCCAGCCGGATGGTGAAGTCCCCACGGGTGTCCGGGTCCTTGAAGACCCCAAAGGCGCCGTCGTTGAAGATGTTGCAGTTCTGGTAGATCTCCACCAAGGCGGTGCCGGGATGGGCGGCGGCGGCGCGGAGCACGTACTGCAGGTGCTTGCGGTCGGAGTCGATGGTGCGAGCGACGAAGGTGGCCTCGGCACCGAGCGCCAGTGAGACTGGGTTGAAGGGCGCGTCCAGCGAGCCCATCGGCGTCGACTTGGTGATCTTGCCGCGCTCGCTCGTGGGGGAGTACTGCCCCTTGGTGAGGCCGTAGATCCGGTTGTTGAACAGCAGGATCTTCAGGTTCACGTTGCGTCGCAGGGCGTGGATGAGGTGGTTGCCGCCGATGGACAGCGCGTCGCCGTCGCCAGTGACCACCCACACGCTCAGGTCGCGCCGGGAGGAGGCCAGGCCGGTGGCGATAGCGGGGGCGCGGCCGTGGATGGAGTGCATCCCGTAGGTGTTCATGTAGTACGGGAAGCGGGAGGAGCAGCCGATGCCGGAGACGAACACGATGTTCTCGCGGCGCAGACCGAGTTCGGGCAGGAAGGACTGGACGGCAGCCAGGATGGCGTAGTCGCCGCAGCCGGGGCACCAGCGCACTTCCTGGTCGGACCGGAAGTCCGCGGCGCTCTGGCGGATGTCGTCCTTGGGCACCAGTCGCAGGGACGGGTATTGCGCTGCCGACGGGGTAGGCGATTCAGACACTGGCGATCACGTCCTCGATGGCGGCGGCGAGTTCGGCAGCCTTCAGCGGCAGGCCGCACACGCGGTTGAAGCTGATGGCGTCGACCAGATAGCGGGCGCGGACGAGAGTGGCGAGCTGGCCGAGGTTCATCTCGGGGATGAGGACCTTGTCGTAGGCCCGCAGCACGTCGTCGAGATTCGCCGGGAACGGGTTGAGGTGACGCAGGTGCGCCTGGGCCACGGGGCGGCCGGCGGCGCGTACCGCCTGACAGGCGGCGGCGATGGGGCCGTAGGTGGAGCCCCAGCCGAGGACGAGTACGCGGGCGTCGCCCGTGGGGTCGTCGACGGCGAGCGGGGGAGCGCTGCGGGCGATGCCCTCCACCTTGGCCTGGCGGGTGCGGACCATGTGGTCGTGGTTGGCCGGGTCGTAGGAGATGTTGCCGGTGCCGTCCTGCTTCTCGATGCCGCCGATCCGGTGTTCCAGCCCCGGGGTGCCGGGGATCGCCCAGGGCCGGGCCAGGGTCTCCGGGTCGCGCTTGTACGGCCAGAACACCTCCGCCCCTTCGGCGGTGGTGTGGTTCGGGCCGTAGGCGAACTCGGTGCGCAGGTCAGGGAGCGCGTCGGGCTCGGGGACCCGCCAGGGCTCGGAGCCGTTGGCCAGGTAGCCGTCGGAGAGCAGGAAGACCGGGGTGCGGTAGGTGAGCGCGATTCGGGCGGCCTCCAGTGCCGCATCGAAGCAGTCGCCCGGGGTGGAGGGCGCGACGATCGGCACCGGGGCCTCGCCGTTGCGGCCGTACATCGCCTGCAGCAGGTCGGCCTGCTCGGTTTTGGTGGGCAGGCCGGTGGAGGGGCCGCCGCGCTGGATGTCCACGATGACCAGGGGGAGTTCGAGCGAGACTGCGAGGCCGATGGCCTCGGACTTCAGCGCCACACCCGGGCCGGAGGTGGTGGTGACGCCGAGGGCACCGCCGTAGGCGGCGCCGAGCGCGGCGCCGACGCCGGCGATCTCGTCCTCGGCCTGGAAGGTGCGCACACCGAAGTTCTTATGTTTGGACAGTTCGTGGAGGATGTCGGAGGCGGGAGTGATGGGGTAGGAGCCGAGGAACAGCGGCAGGTCCGCCTGCTGGGCGGCGGCGATCAGACCGTAGGCGAGCGCGAGGTTGCCCGTGATGTTGCGGTACGTGCCGGAGGGCAGGGCAGCTGGGGCGATCTCGTAGGAGACCGCGAAGTCTTCGGTGGTCTCGCCGAAGTTCCAGCCGGCCTTGAACGCCGCGATGTTGGCCTCGGCGATCAGCGGGCGGGCCGCGAACTTGGACCGCAGGAACCGGAGGGTGCTCTGGGTCGGCCGGTCGTACAGCCAGGACAGCAGCCCCAGCGCGTACATGTTCTTGGCCCGCTGGGCGTCCTTCTTGGAGATGCCCAGATCCTTGACCGCCTCCAGGGTCTGCGAGGTCAGTGCGAGGGCGTGGACGTGGTATGCGTCCAACGAGCCGTCCTCCAGCGGATTCGAGCCGTAGCCGACCCGGGTCAGGGCGCGGGGCGTGAACTCGTCGGTGTCGACGATGATCTCGGCGCCGCGGGGCAGGTCGGGCAGGTTGGCCTTCAGAGCGGCCGGGTTCATCGCGACCAGAACCTGCGGGGCGTCCCCGGGCGTGGTGATGTCGTGGTCGGCGAACTGCACCTGAAAGCTGGACACGCCCGGCAGGGTCCCGGCGGGGGCCCGGATTTCCGCCGGGAAGTCCGGCAGCGTGGAAAGGTCGTTGCCCAGCGACGCGGTCTGGGAGGTAAACCGGTCGCCGGCCAGCTGCATGCCATCGCCGGAGTCACCGGCGAAGCGGATGATGACGCTGCTGACGCGCCGCCGTGTTGCCGGGCGCTGCCCGGACAGGTATTGCCCCTGAGTCAGATTCATGGTGGGAACCGCCAACTTCTGCAGGCCGCCCGTCGTTGTCCGCGGCGCGGATACGACTGCCGCGCCGTGCCGACGGAGGGTGGGGGCGCCGTCCGAGGGGATCGGAGCCCATGGAGTGGGGCCACTTAACTACCTGACGATCGGAAGGTCAATAGCCCCTTCGAAGGTGGCGTTCCCGGCTCGTTCGATGTGTTGGTGAGCGCCTATTGACCTGACGATTGTCAGGCTCATACGCTCGGTTCACCCGTCGTACCGAATCCCGCCGGGATGCGCCGCGGCAGCGCGGCGACCGGTGCGGGCTCGCGGGTGAGCCCGTGAATCGCCGGTATGAGAGGCCGTCCGGCCGCGCGGCGTTCCGCCGCCCGCGTGCCGCATCCGCTGCGTTCGTCAGCGACATTCCCAAGGAGTGGCCGTGCCCATGTCTCACGTTCCCCGCGTGCCCGTTGCACCCTTCCGAGCCGGAGGAGGGCGATGAAAGATGTCCTGCTGCCCGCAGGCGCGCGGGAAGGCGCCGCGCCCCCCGTCGCCGATGTGGCGGTGGGGGCCGATCTCACCTGGCCGCTGCGGCGGGCGGCCCACCTCTACGGCGAGCGGGTCTCGGTCGTCGACGGTACGACGAGGCTCAGCTACCCCGAGTTCGTGGCGTGGTGTGACCGTCTCGCGGATGCCGTGCGGTGGTGCGGTGCGCAGCCGGGGGACCGGATCGGCGTGCTCGGGGCCAACAGCGCCGAGTACCTGGCCGCGTACTTCGGCGTCCCGGCGGCCCGGTGCGTGTTCGTGCCGCTCAACGCGCGCCTCGCCGACGCGGAGCTGGCCCAGGTGGTCGCCGACTGCGAGCCGGCACTGCTGATCGCTGATGCCGGCCATGCGGCCCGTGCGGCGCAGCTGGCGACAGCCACGGGCATCCGGTGGGTGACCATGGAGCAGTTGATCGGCGAGTGCGGCGACGCACCCCGGGAGAGGTCCGCTGCCGAAGAACCTGCCCCCAACGATCCCGCCGCGATCTTCTACACCGGCGGCACCACCGGTCGCGCCAAGGGTGCGGTGCTCACCCACCGCAGTCTCACCGCCAACGCCCTGCATATGTCCGTCGGTCTCGGATACCGGGACGACGACGTCTACCTGCACTGCGCGCCGATGTTCCACCTCGGCGACGGGATGTCCGTGCATCCGGTGACCTGGGCCGGCGGCCGCCATGTGGTCATTCCCCGGTTCGACCCGGAGGCGGTGCTGTCGGCCATCGAGACCGAGCGCGTGACCTGCACCTTCCTCGTGCCGACGATGCTCACCTTGCTGATCGACCATCTCGACCGGCTGGAACGGCAGCCGGACCTCTCCTCCCTGCGGCTCGTCGTGCACGGCGGCGCCCCTATCGCGCCCTCGCTGCTGGAACGCGCCATCGCGCGGCTCGGATGCTCGTTCACGCAGTCGTACGGCATGACCGAGGCCGGACCGATCCTGAGCTTCCTGCCGCACGAGGAACAGCTGCTGGGCCGGCCGGAGCTGCGTTCCGCGGGACGGCCGGTGGTCGGGGTGGAGGTCCGGGTCGTGCGTCCGGACGGCACCGAGTGCGGACCCGGCGAGGTCGGCGAGATCGTCGGCCGGGGACCGAACTTCGCCCTCGGATACTGGCGGCAGCCGGAGGTGACCCGGGAGAAGTTCCGCGACGGCTGGTACTGGTCGGGCGACATGGCCCACCGCGACGCGGCCGGCCACCTCTACATCGTCGGGCGCGCCGGAGACGTGATCATCAGCGGTGGCGAGAACGTCTACGCGGCCGAGGTGGAGGCCGCGCTCGCCGCCCACGAGGACGTGCTGGAAGCCGCGGTCATCGCGGTGCCGTCCGCGCAGTGGGGCGAGCAGGTCCACGCGGCCGTCGTGCTGCGCCGCGGCGCGGCCACCGCGGTGGCCGACCTCGACCGGCACTGCCGCGGCCTGATCGCCGGGTACAAGAGCCCGCGCTCTTACGAGTTCCACGAGGTACTGCCCCGTACCGGACCCGGCAAGATCGACAAGCTTGTGCTGCGGCGGCCGCACTGGGCGGAGCAGGAGCGTGGAGTGTCATGACCGAGCACAGCGCAGCACAGCGGCCGGTCGCCATCGTGACCGGCGGTTCCCGGGGCATCGGAGCGGCGTGTGCCATCCGCCTGGCGGCACAGGGCTGCCGGGTGGCGGTGAACTACGCACGGTCGCGGCCCGCAGCGGACGAGGTCGTACGCCGCATCCGCGGCAAGGGTGGTGAGGCCGTCGCCGTCCGCGCGGACGTGTCGCGACTCGGCGCCGCGACGGCCCTGGTCGACGAGGTCACGGAACTGCTGGGACCGCCCCTGGTCGTCGTGAACAACGCGGGTGTACAGCGCTCTCGGGCCATGATCCGCCAGGAGCCGGAGGCGCTGAAGGAGATGCTCACCACCAACGTCCATGGCGCCTGGGCGGTCACCCGCGCGGCACTGCCGCACATGTACGAGGCCGGTTGGGGGCGCGTGGTGTTCATGAGCTCGGTGCTGGGGGCGACGGGCGGCCCGGGGGACACGGGCTACAGCGCCTCCAAGGCGGCGCTCCTCGGCATGTCCAAGAGTCTGGCCTTCGAGGTGGCCCGCCGCGGCATCACCTCCAACGCGGTGCTGCCGGGGACGATCCTCACCGACCTCGCCACCGAGGTCGAGCCCGCCGTGCTGGACGCCAACATCGCCTCGCTCGCCGCTCGGCGCGGCGGCGAGCCGGAGGAGGTGGCGGCCGTGGTCGCCTTCCTGTGCTCCGCGGAGGCCTCGTACGTGAACGGCGCGGAGGTTGCCGTCCACGGCGGTGGCTGGGTCAGCCTTCCGCCGACGGCCTGACACACCGTCATCAACGTGTGGAACCAATGGAGGGACAGGAATGCGCTGGGGATTGGGTTTGTACACCGGCCAGGTGCCGCCCGGGCAGGACATCGGCTTTCATGACGAGTACGCGAGGATCATCGAGCAGGCCCGGCTTGCCGAGGAGCTGGGACTGGACTCGGTCTGGCTGAGCGAGCACCACGGCGCCGACGACGGCTATCTGCCCTCGTTGCTGCCGCTGGCCGCCGCGATCCTGGCGTCCACCGAGCGGCTGGTCGTGGGCACGGCGGTGCTTCTCGCGCCGCTGCACCACCCGCTGCGGCTGGCCGAGGACGCCGCGGTGGTGGACCAGCTCTCGGGCGGCCGGCTCGTGCTCGGCCTGGGGACGGGATGGCGAAGCGGCGACTTCAGGTCCTTCGGCGTCGACATGTCCACGCGGGCCGCGGGCCTGGAGGAGACCGTCCAGATCCTGCGTCGGGCCTGGCAGGGCGAGCGGTTCGACTTCGAGGGGCGAGTCCATCGGATCGAGGGAGGGGTAGTGCGCCCGCGCCCCTTCACGCCCGGCGGCCCGCCGATCTGGCTGGGCGGGACGGGTCCCCGTGCCCTGCGGAGGGCCGGCCGCCTCGGCGACGGGTACTTCGGGGTCGGCGCGCCCTTCGACGACGCGATGGGTGCCTTCGCGGCCGCGCGGGACGCCGTTCCAGAGGACCGGCAGGCGCCCTTCTCCTTCGGTCAACTGCGGTCGGGCTTCATCGCGCAGGATCCGGAGGAGGCGTGGAAGCTGGCTGGCCGCGGCATGACCTACACCCTGGATGTCCATGCGCGCTGGGCCGCGGAGGAGGCGGGCCGGGTGGTGGCGCCCGACGAACACCTGGTGCCCGAGGACACCGTGCGGCAGTACAACCTGCTCGGGACCCCCGCAGACATGACGAACGCCCTGCTGCCCTATGCGGGGCGGTTCGCCAGACGTCAGGACTGCCACCTCGCGTTCCGGCTCTATCACCCCTACATGCCCCACGACCAGGTGCTGGAGGCCATCCAGGCCTACGGCCGGACGGTGGTGCCGGCGTTGAACGAGGCGGCGGGGTAACACAGGCCGCCCCGCCGTATTGAGGCGCGGCGGGTCGTGGGCGACTGGTTGGACGGGACTCGGTGACGAGTCCCGTCCAACCAGTCGTTCGCGTTTTCCGGTGCCCGGGCGGCTGCCGGACCGTCCGGCGGAGGAGGCTGGGCCGATTCTGAGAAAAACCTGACGTTCGTCAGGCTTAGGGGTTGATTCGAGATGCCACCCTCGTTAGCCTTCCGATCGACAGGGTAACGGATTTGATCCGCCCTCACGGCGGAGACGCGTGCAGCTCTCCGGCCGCTCCATCAGAGGCGATATCCACCCCCGCCGGACCACTGGCGCGGATGACTGGAGGCCCAGCATGCTCTCGCGTGAAGACGACGAACTCCTGACCCGGGTCGAGGAATCGGCGCCCATGGGCGCCTACCTCCGGGAGTACTGGACGCCGGCGGTTCGCTCCGCCCGTCTGGTCGCGGACGGGGCCCCCGTGCGTGTCCGGCTCTTCGGGGAGGATTTCGTGGCGTTCCGGGCCACCGATGGACGGGTCGGGTTCCTGGACGAGATGTGCCCGCACCGCCGTGTTTCGCTCGCGCTCGCCCGCAACGAGGACTGCGCACTGCGCTGCATCTACCACGGCTGGAAGATCGACGTCTCCGGATCCGTGGTGGAGGTCCCCTCCGAGCCGGCGGAGCGCACCGACTTCGCTGAGAAGATCCGGGTGCGCCACTTCCCGACCCACGAGGTCGGCGGCATCGTGTGGGTCTACCTCGGGGCGCGTGACCAGGCCCCGCCGTTCCCGCGGTTCCCCTTCAGCGAGGTCCCTGCGGACCACGTCCGCCCTCTGGTGGCCGAGACCCGCTGCAACTGGCTGCAGGCGGTGGAGGGGACCCTGGACTCCTCCCACGTCTCGATCCTGCACAAGTCCTGGCTCGGCGCGGGCCGCGGCGAGCTCGGCCAGGCGGCGTACGACTCGGCGCCGCGCTACGAGTTCGACCACCAGGACTACGGCATCCGGTTCGCCGCCATCCGGCACACCGACAGCGCGACCAGCCACGTGCGGGTCACCGAGTTCGTGATGCCGTGGATGGCCTACATCCCCACCGGTGACGAGGACCGGATCGCGATCATCGGCACGCCCGTCGACGACGTGACCTCCCGGCAGTGGTTCATCCGCTGGAACGACGACCACCCGCTCACCGAGGACACCGACACCCACTTCTGGTACGACGAACTGACCACGGCCCCCGACGACTTCTCGGCTCTCGTGCGCGGCAAGGAGATGTGGGGCCAGGACCGGAAGCTCATGGCGGAAGGCCACTTCACCGGGATCACCAATCTGATCCTCGAGGACGTGGCGATCCAGGAGAGCCAGGGCCCGATCGTTGACCGGTCCCAGGAGAAGCTCGGCTCCAGCGACATCGCGGTGATCCGTACCCGCCGGCTCCTGCTGGACGCCGTGCGCGCCCACGGCAAGACCGGTGAGGTCTTCGGCCAGGCCCCCGAGGCCGGGCGCCCCGGCACCGCCGGGGTCGCGTTCAGCATCTCGGCCAGCGACGACTGGCGCCCGGCGCTGTCGGCGCAGGCGCGCTATGTCTGAGGCCACGGCGGTCGAGTTCGCGGACTGGCTGGCGATCCGCGAGCTGACGGCGACCTACAACCGCTGCTTCGACGAGGCCGACGCCGAAGGATGGGCCCGGACCTTCACCCCCTCGGGGCGCCTCGAGGTGGCCGGAGGCGGCATCGCCTGCACCGGCTGGACGGAGCTGGCCGACTTCTGCCGGTCCAGGGGGTGGGGCTATCTGCACATGACCCTCGACCCGCGGATCCGGGTCGAGGAGGCCCTCGCCAGGCAGGAATGCAACCTGCTCATGCTGCGCCGCCGCAAGGACCAGTCCCCGCCGACCCTGCTGGCTACCGGCCGCTACACCGACGGACTGGTACGGACCCCTGCCGGGTGGCGCTTTGCCGAACGGCGGATCGAACTCGACAACCGCTTGGACGGACCCGGAGGACAGCCATGAATGACGGCGTGCGCACCGTGCGCGGCGGGACCACGGTCAAGATGCCACCGGACGCCCCGACAGCTGACGTCATCGTGATCGGCTCGGGCGCGGCCGGCCTCGCGACGGCGGCCACGGCCGCCCACGCCGGCTGCGACGTCCTCCTCTTTGAGAAGGCCGCGGCACTCGGAGGCACCACCGCGAAATCGGGCGGCGTCTACTGGATACCCGACAACCACCTCATGCGGGCCCACGGCATCGACGACCCGCGCGACGGCGCCCTGCGCTACATGGCCCGGGTGAGCGCGCCGACCCGCTACGCCCCGGACGACCCCCGACTCGGCCTGACTCCTTGGGAGTTCGGCCTCCTCACAGCGTACTGCGACCTCGCCCCACGGGCCGTGGAGTTCCTGGGCACCATCGGCGCGCTGCGCTCCACGATCGAAGCCGCGCTCCGCTTCCCCGACTACCACATGCACCTGCCCGAGCAGGGCGACGTCTACGGCCGTGCACTGTGCCCCGCCGACGCGGACGGCCGGCCGTCGGGCGGTGCGGAACTCGTTGCCCAACTGGCAACGGCCGCCCGGCAGTCAGGGGTCAGGCTGGTCACACGGCACGCCTTCACGGACCTGCTGGTCGGCGAGCGGCGTGTCGAGGGCGTCCACGTCCGAGACCTGGACACCGGAAAGGACGTGCTCGCGCGGGCACGAGCCGGGGTCGTGCTCGCAACCGGCGGATTCACGCACCACGCCGAGCGCCGTGCCCGCCACCTGCCCGCCCGGGTGTGGGGCGGCTGCGCGGCCGGCACCAACACCGGCGACGCGCTGCCCGTGCTCGAAAGCCTCGGCATCCCCCTGCACAACATGGACCAGGCCTGGTGGGACCAGGTCGCCGTCGAGCACACCACGAACGGCTCTACGGAGACCCCGGCCGGCATGTGGGTCGCCCCGGGAGACTCCTCGCTCGTCGTGGACCTGACCGGCCGCCGTGTCGGCAACGAGAAGACCTTCTACCACGACCGCGCCAAACTCCACCTGGGCGACGGAGCGCCGCAACTGCTCCTGCTGCTCTTCGACGCTCGCACCGAAAAGCTCTTCTCCTGCGAGGACTTCGCCTACCCGCTGGTGCCGCCCGGCGAATTCGCCCCGCACATCGTCACCGGCGAGACCTGGGACGAGGTCGCCGCCGAAGTCGGCCGACGGCTGGAGCGCCTGCGCGAGGTGACCGGTGGAGCCCGGCTGAGCCGCGACTTCACCAAGAGGCTCCGGGCGACTGTCCGCCGCTTCAACGAGATCGCGCGCGCCGGCGACGACCCCGACTTCGGGCGCGGAGGGGAGCCGATCGAGGTCTTCTTCCACGGTCCGGCGCGCCCGGACGGCGGACCGGACCCGACGATGGCCCCGCTGGCAGCCGAAGGCCCCTACCACGCCGTCCTGATCGGACTGGGCACGCTCGACACCAAGGGCGGGCCCCGCACCAGCCCGCACGCCCAGGTGCTCGGGCGCGACGGCAGCGCCATCGACGGCCTCTACGCGGTCGGTAACTGCGCCGCATCCCCCTCCAACGACGGCTACTGGGCGGCCGGCGCAACCATCGGTCCGGCCCTCGCTTTCGGCTACGCCGCCGGCCGCCACCTGGCGCAGCGCCGGGCGGCCTTCCAGACCAGTACCCCCACCCGCTGGAGCACGACGTGACGTTCATCATCGGAGCCGCGTGCGTCGACCTGAAGGACCGGGCCTGCGTGCAGGAGTGTCCGGTCGACTGCATCTACGAAGGCGAACGCAAGCTCTACATCAACCCCGACGAGTGCATCGACTGCGGCGCCTGCGAACCGGTCTGCCCGGTCGAGGCGATCATCTCCGACCGCGAACTCAGCGACGACTTCGATCCGCACCTCACCGACAGCGCCACGTTCTTCCAGACGGTGCTCCCCGGCCGGACCGAACCGATCGGTGCACCGGGCGGCGCACGGCAGACCGGACCGATTGCCGCGGACACAGACCTCGTGCGCTCCCTTCCCGACCGCACCCCCAACACCTGACCACCAGACAGGAGATCCACCGACATGACCAAGATCACCGTTGTAAGCGCCCACGGAATGGACTGGGTGTGGCGCTCCGGAGGGACGATCCTCAAGTACGTCAAGGCCGGTGCGGACGTCACCGTGGTGTGCCTGTCCATGGGCGAGCGCGGTGAGTCCGCCTCGGCGTGGTCGGAGCCGGGCCAGACCGCCGAGCAGGTGCGCGCCATCCGCCTGCGGGAGGCTGAGAAGGCGGCCGCCGTGGCCGGCGTCGAACTGCGCACCTACGACTGGGGCGACTACCCCATGGTCATCGACGACGAGCGGCGCCTGGAGATGGTTCGCCTGCTGCGGGTGCTGCGCCCCGACATCGTGCTCACCCACGGTCGCAAGGACCCCAACAATCCCGACCACGTGGCAACGGCACAGCTAGTGGAGAGCGCCGCGATCTGGGCACGGGCGCACGGCCGGATGCCAGACGCAGAGCGGTTCGTGGTGCGCCAGACCTACGGCTACGAACCGGAGTTCCCCGAGTTCTGCGAATTCCAGCCCGACCGGTACATCGACATCAGCGACGTGGCCGAGCAGAAGCTGGAGATGATGCGCTGCTCCTCCGTCCAGGAATTCATGATCGAGGTGTACGAGCAGCGGGCACGCTACCGCGCCATCATGGCGGGCCTGTTCCTCGGTCGCCGGGTCACTCACGCGGAAGCCTTCGAAAGCTTCCTGCCCGCCGCCGGGGACAGCTTCTGATGCGCGGCCCGCACACCACCCCGTGCATCGTCGAGCAGGTTGACCGCGGCGTCCGCTCTCTGGCGCCGGCCTTCGCCGAACTCGGCGTCGCCACCGTGCACGAGTCCCAGGGGCGCGGGGGCCTGATGGACGCGGCGATCAAGCCGCTCGCGGTGGGCGCCCGCGCCGCGGGCCCGGCCGTGACCTGCCTCAACCAGCCCGGCGACAACCTCATGCTGCTGGCGGCGATGGACCTGTGCCAGGAGGGCGACGTCCTGGTGGTCGCCAACCTCGCGCCGTCCGCCATGGGAATGGTCGGGGAGATCATCGCCAGCATCCTGATCGCACGCGGTGTCGCCGGCCTGGTCGTGGACGCCGGCGTGCGGGACATCCGCGAGCTGCGCCGGCTGCCGCTGCCGGTCTGGTCGAGGACCGTCTCGGCCGCGGGCACCACCAAGGGCGGACCGGGCTGGGTGAACGTGCCCGTGGTGGCGGGCGGGGCCACCGTCAGCCCGGGCGACATGGTCGTCGCCGACGACGACGGGGTCGTGGTGGTCCCGCTCGACGCCGCTCCGGCCGTCCTGGACCGCGCCCGCGCCCGTGCCCAACGCGAGGCCGAACTGCTCGCCTCCATCGCGGCCGGCAATGTGCCCACCCTCTCGCCCGAGCTGCGCGACCAGCTGGTCCGGCTCGGCGTCCGCCGCATCCCGGCCTCCTGACCGACCTGACACGACGCGACCGAGAGGCACGTGCCGATGCGTCTTTGCTCCTTTCCGACCGACGACGGGCTGCACGCCGGCGCCGTCCTCGACGACGACCTGGTCGCCGACCTGACCGAGCTCGCCGGGGCGCACAGCGGCAACCTGCCGCGCACGCTCCTCGACTGGATCGGCCTCGGCGACGAGGCGGTCGAGCGGCTCACCGACCTGTGCGCGAGCGCGGGCCGCTCGCACATCGTGAGATCACTCGCGGACCTGCAGCTGACCGAACCCCTCGGCCGCCTCCCGCGCAACGTGATCTGCGTCGGGGCCAACTATCGCGAGCACATCGAGGAGTCCGAGGAGGCGGTGGGCCCGCTCGACCTGCCCGACGAGCCCGTCTGGTTCACCAAGGACGTGCGGAGCATCTGCGGCCCGTACGACGACATCGCCACGAGCGACAAGGCCACCGGGCAGCTGGACTGGGAGGTCGAGCTCGCGGTCGTCATCGGCCGCGCGGGACGGAACATCGACCCGTCCGAGGCACTCGGCCACGTCTTCGGCTACGCCGTGCTGAACGACGTGAGCGCACGCGACGTCCAACTGGGCCGCAAGCAGTGGTGGAAGGGCAAGAGCCTCGAACTCTCCTCGCCGTTCGGCCCGTACATCGTGACCCGCGACGAGGTGCCGGACCCGCAGAACCTCGAACTGTGCTGCTGGGTGGACGGCGTCGAGAGGCAGCACTCGAACACCAAGCTGATGATCCACGACATCGCCGCCCTCATCTCCGACCTCAGTCGCACGCTGACCCTCGAACCCGGCGACGTCATCAGCACGGGGACACCCGCCGGTGTCGGGCTCGGCAGCACGCCACCGCAGTGGCTGCGCCCCGGGACGGTGCTGGAGAGCGAGATCACCGGCCTGGGCCGGCAGCGCAACCGCATCGTCCCGGAAGTGGAGTGAGCAACCATGGCACAGCTCGCAGGAGTCTTCGGCACCTCCCACAGCCCGGCGTTGATCACGCCGGTCCCGGACTGGCCGGCGCTCGAACCCCGAGTCCGCCGCCCGCCCGTCAGCGGTCTGACCGATGTGCGTGCCGCCTGGGACGAGCACCAGGCCCGGTTCGACCGTGCGATGAAGCAGCTGCGGCACGCGATCCTCGCGGTCGAACCGGACGTGCTGCTCATCGTGGGCAGCGACCAGGGTGAGAACTTCGGACCCCGGTCCGCCCCGGTGTTCGAACTGTTCCTCGGGGACCGGGTCGAGGCCAGCGCCGCCGACCGGCGCGGTGAAGGACCGGAGCAGTTCCGGGTGTCCATGCCCGTCGCGACCGGCCTCGGCCAGGACGTCCTTAAGCATCTGTGCGCCGCCGGATTCGACGTCGCCCATGTCAGCGAGACCTCGCACGAGTACGGCATCGGCCACGCCATCACCTGGCCGCTGAGGTTCCTCGACCTGCTCGACTCCGACCTCCAGCTGCTGCCCCTGGTCACCAACGTGTGGAACCTCCCGAACGTGCCGGGCGTGTCCCGCTGCGTCGCCTTCGGACAGGCACTGCGCACGGCGATCGATGCGTCCGAGGCACCGGTGCGCGTGGCGGTGCTGGCCTCCGGGGGACTCAGCCACCTCGTCCTGGACGAGGACCTGGACGCCCGGGTTTTGGCCGCGCTGCGATCCGACGAAATCTCCACCTGGCGGGCCATCGACGACGACGAACTGCACCTCGCGCACGAGAAATACGGCCTGACGGTGCGTCTCAACGGCACCTCCGAGATCACCGACTGGATCATCGCCGACGCCTGCGCCGCGGCCCCCGCCGAGGTCATCGACTACGTCCCCGCCTACCGCACCGAGTCCGGCTACGGAGTCGGCATGTGCTTCGCCCGCTGGGACCGCCCCGCCGGCTGACCGCTCCCGCCCCCGAACGAAGACCTGGAGGCCCCATGCACACCGATCTGCCCGATGAGTACGCCGAACTGCAGCAGACCCTGAGGCGCTTCGCGCGCACCGTGGTGAAGCCACGCGCCCAGGAGATCGACCGGGACAACCAGTACCCGGAGGACATCTTCAAGGCACTCTCCGACGCCGGTCTCCTCGGTCTCGCCACGCCCGAGCAGTACGGCGGCGCCGGAGCCGGGACGCTCGGCCTGACCCTCGCCATCGAAGAGGCGGCGAAGTACTCGAACGCAGTCGCGCTGATGCTGCTGCTCACCCGGCTGCCCGCACTGCCGATACTCATCGGCGGCACCGAGGAGCAGAAGAACACCTACGTCCGCGACCTCGCGGGCGGCGCCCGCCGCGCCTCCTTCGGACTGTCCGAGCCACAGGCCGGCTCGGACGTGCAGGGCATGCGGACCCGCGCCGCCGAGGACGGCTCGGACTGGGTGCTCTCCGGTAGCAAGTGCTGGATGTCCGGCCTGGAGCAGGCCGACTTCTACACCGTCTTCGCACGCGTCGGCGACGGCTTCGGCTGCTTCATCGTCGACCGTGACCTGCCCGGTGTCAGCGTGGCCCGCGTCGACGACAAGCTGGGCGTGCGCGGCGTCAACACCGGCGAACTCCTCCTGGAGGGCGTGCGGGTGCCCGCCGACCGTGTCGTGGGCACCCCCGGCCAGGCGTTCAAGCTCGCCATGTTCACCCTCAACTCGATGCGTCCGATCGTCGCCGCGCGCGGACTCGGCCTCGCCGAGGGGGCGCTGATGTACGCCGTCGAGTACATGCACTCGCGCCAGGCCTTCGGCGCTCCGCTGACCCAGCAGCAGGGCCTGGGCTGGATGGTCGCCGAGCACGCGGCGGAGATCGAGGCGGCCAGGCTGCTCACCTACCGGTCGGCACGCATGGTCGACGACGGAAGGTTCGACAAGAGCGCCGTGCCGTTCCTGTCGATGGCCAAACTCGTCGCCACCGAGACGGCCGTCAAGGTGTCCGGCACCGCCGTGCAGCTGCTCGGAGCGGCCGGCTACATGAAGGACCACCCGGTGGAGATGTACTACCGGGACGCGAAGCAGCTCACGATCGTCGAAGGCACCAGCCAGATCCAAAAGAACCTGCTCGCCGAAGCGGTCTTCAACCGAACCCTGTGGTGGGACTGATGAACGTCCACCACACCGGGCACGCGCTCCCGCTGCCCCTGCGCGGGCACCCGTCCCCGCTGCTGAACCCGCGACACGTGGCCGTCGTCGGAGCGAGCAACCGGCCCTCCAACGCCGGGCTGTCCTTCGTACGGGCGCTGCGCGCCGCACGGTTCGGCGGACGCATCTCCGCGGTCAACCGGGACGGCGCGAACGTGGAAGGAGCACTCGGCGCCACATCGCTGGGGGACCTTCCCGACCCGCCCGACCTGGCGGTCCTGGCGGTGCCCGCGCCCCTGGTGACCCGCGCGGCGAAGGATGCCGCGGCGGCCGGGGTGCGCGCCCTGCACGTGTTCACCGGCGGCTTCACCGAGCTCTCCGACGCCGAGGCCGCCGCCGAGCAGGATCGACTGGTACGGACCTGTGACGAGGCCGGCATCGCTCTCATCGGCCCCAACTGCATGGGCCTGTACCGGCCGCGGGCCGGTCTCGCCTTCCGGGAGGACCAGCCGATGCTCGACGGCCCGGTCGGGCTCGTCTCGCAGTCCGGCGGCGTGGTGATCGCCGCCACGCACCAGCTCGCTGCACGCGGACTCGGCGTGGCCACCGCGATCTCCTTCGGCAACGGCGCACAGCTCGGCGCCGGATCCTGGTCGGAGTTCCTGGCCGAGGCCGGAGAGCACTCCGTTTTGGCGGTCTACGTGGAGAGCGCCAACGAGCCCGACCTGGCCGAGCGCCTGGAACGGGCCGCCCGCCACCGGCCGGTCGTGGTGTGCGTGGGACCGTCCGGCCACGCGGCGACGGCCGCCGCCCGCCGGCACACCGGGGCACCCGGCGGGCCGGTGCTCCCCCAGGAGTGGCCGGACGGCGTTGTGGCCGTGTCGTCGATCGAGCAGCTGATCACCGCCACCGAGTGGCACGCCCGAAGGCCGCTGCCGGAGCGACCGCCCAGAGCCGCTGTGGTGACCATCAGCGGCGGTGTGGGGGTGCTAGCCGCATCATCCCTGGAGGCGGCCGGGGTGCGCCTGAGCCGGTTCACCGACGATACCCGGCAGGCACTGCTGGGCCATGCGGGCCGAGCCCTGGTCAGCATCGAGAACCCGGTCGACCTCGGCGCCCGCTACCTGTCCCGCAAGCTGGCCGCGGGGGTGCTCACCACCCTGGGGGCCGACCCCGGCGTCGACATCACGCTGTTCCACCTGGTCTGGGACCACCTCGTCGACGTCGACCGCCGCAACCCCGGCTACGCCGAGGGCTATCTCAATCTGCTGCTCGGGCACGCCGAGAACAGGGACGACTTCGCCGTCTACTTCCCGCCGATGGTGGACGACGCACAGGAGCGCAGCATCCGCGACCGGCTGCACCAGGCCGGCATCCCGGTCTTCGAGACCTGGGACGCTGCCGCCCGAACCCTGTCCGCCACCCGCTCACCCCACCGAACGAACTGAGGTACACGTCATGTCATTGAACGACTACCCGGGATCCGACGAGGACATCCTGCTGTCGGTCGAGGACCGCATCGCCTGGATCACCTTCAACCGACCGGACACCCTGAACGCGTTCGGCCCGCGCCAGTTCCACTGCCTCGCCGACCTGCTGGACGAGGTGTCGGTGAGTTCGGACGTGGGCGTCGTGGTGCTGACCGGAACCGGCCGGGCCTTCTCGGCGGGCGGTGACGTCCGCGAATTCACCAAGAAAGGCCTGGTCGACACCGGTGTGTACGCCCTGCGCGCGATCACCGCGATCCGGCGCTGCCGCAAGCCCGTGATCGCCATGGTGAACGGTCTGGCGGTGGGCGGCGGAAACGAGCTCGTCATCGCCTCGGACCTGGCCATCGCCGCGCGCAGTGCCCGCCTGGGCCAGGCCGGCACGCTCATCGGCGCCTGCCCGGTCATCGGCGGCACCAACCTGCTGTCCCTCCAGATCGGGGAGAAGCGCGCGAAGCAGATCGTGTTCTTCAGCGACAAGGTCGAGGCCGAACAGGCCCTGGCCTGGGGCTGGGTCAACGAAGTCGTGGACGACGCGGAACTGGTCAAGACGACCCGTCGCTGGGCCGACCGCCTGCTGGCCCTGCACCCGCAGTCGCTGCAGATCGCCAAGGCGTCGAGCAACGTGTGGTGGAACCTCTCCTACGACTCGATGCTGGCCGGCCTGGAGATGATCGCCATGGGCGTCCCTGCAGAATCCGTCGACGAGGGACGCGACGCGTTCCTGGAGAAGCGGCCCGCCGACTACTCGCCGTGGCGGTGACGGGATGAAGGTCACGGTGGACCTTGCGAAGTGCGACGGCTACGCGAACTGCGTGGCGGCGGTACCCGGCGTCTTCGACGTCAGCGACGACACCGGCAAGGTCATCGTCCTCACCGGCCGACTCGACGAGGAATCCTCGGAGGGCGTCGTCGAGGCCGTCCGTGACTGCCCCATGAGGGCGCTCTCGGTTGAGGGCCCTTCGTGACCGAACGCCCAGTGGTCGTGGTCGGCTCCTCTCTCGCCGGAGTATCGGCCGTGGAGACCTTGCGGAAGGCCGGATACCAGGGGCCGCTGATACTGATTGGTGAGGAGCCCCACCAGCCTTACGACCGCCCGCCGTTGTCCAAACAGCTGCTGCTGGGCACCGGGGCGCCCGGCGACACCGCCTTGCGCCCGGACGGCCACCTGCGCCGCTCGGGGTGGAGCTTCACCTGGGCCGACGGGCGGTCGCACTGGATCCGGCCGCTCGCACACTCACCCTGGACGACGGAACGCGGTCGGCCTACACGGGCGTTGTTATCGCGACCGGGGCCCGACCACGCCAAGGTTCCCGACCGGGCCGATGTCCATGTGCTGCGGTCGCTCGACGACGCCCTGGCGCTGCGTACCGCGTTGGAGGCGCGGCCCAGGGTTGTGGTCGCCGGAGCGGGTTTCATCGGGCTGGAGGTCGCCGCGGCCGCGCGCGCCGTGGGCTGCGAGGTCACGGTGCTCGAGCCGCTGCGGGCGCCGCTGACTCGAGTCCTCGGAGCGACCGCCGGTCGTCGCTTTGCGGTACTGCATGCCGAGCACGGGGTGCGAGTGGAGTGCGGGGTGGGGGTGAGCGGAGTCCGGGGCGCGGGCCGTGCCGAGCAGGTCCGGCTGACCGACGGGCGCGTTTTCACCGCCGATGTCCTCGTCGTCGGGGCCGGCGCTGTACCGAACACCGAGTGGCTGGACTCCTCAGGCATCCCTGTCGGTGACGGCGTGCGCTGCGACGTCTACTGCGCGGCCGGACAGCAGGGGTCTACGCCGCCGGTGACGTGGCCCGGTGGCCCCATCCGCTGTTCGGCGAGGAAATGCGCGTTGAGCACTGGACCAATGCCGTCGAGCAGGGCAGGGCGGCCGCACGCAACCTGTTCGCGGAGTTGCGGGGACACCCTGCGGAACGCCGCCCCTTCGGGCCGGTGCCCTTCGTCTGGTCCGATCAATGGGGCGAGAAGATCCAGTTTGCGGGCCGGGCAGCCGCGGAGGACCGTACGGCGGTCGTGCTCGACCGGCCCGATCGGCGGCGCTTCGCCCTGGCCTACGTCCGAGGGGACAGGCTCCGCGGTGCCTTGGTCGTGAACGCACCCGGGGTACTGGCCACATTGCGCCGCCTGGTGGCTGCCGGCGCCTCGCTGGACGACGCGTTCGCCGCCGTACAGATCTGAAAGAAAGCCTGACGATCGGCAGTGAAAAGCATTGACCTGCCGATCGGAAGGAAATACCGTCTGACGCCAAGTCGCCCGCTTCAGGGCCCTCTTCCCCGTGGCCGAGAGCCGCCCATCCCTTTCAGGGGGATCTGTGGATATCCGCACCGACAGCTATGACCACCGCCACGTCGCCACGTTGGACAATCACGACGACGTGCACCACGAAATGCGGGCTAAGTGCCCCGTCGCCCACAGCGAGAACTACGGAGGCTTCTGGACCCTCACCCGGCACGAGGACGTCGACCTCGCAACCCGGGACACCACCCGCTTCTCCTCGCTCCCGACGGTCACCCTGCCCGCCGTGGGTGCCCCCAAGCCGTTCATCCCGGTGGAGTGCGACCCGCCGGAGCACCAGAAGTACCGAACTCTGCTCAACATGGTCTTCCGGCCGCGCCGGATCGAGGAGTTCGAGGGCCGGATCCGCGAGCATGTCGTCCACCTCGTGGACGCCTTCGCTGCGAACGGCCGGGCGGACCTCGCGAAGGACTTCGTCTTCCCGCTCACGGCGCGGGTCATCACGTGGTTCCTGGGCATCCCCGACGAGGACGTCGCGCGGTTCAGCCAATGGTCCCTCGGTCTGGTCACGGTGGGCGATCCCGAGGAGGAACTGCGCCTCCAGACGGAGATCCGGGACTACTACCTCGGTCTCATTGCCCGCCGCCGGGAGCGCCCGGCCGACGACCTGGCCAGCCACCTACTGGCCTCGACCATCGACGGCCGCCCCGTGACCGAGGAGGAGACGCTCGACATCTACCTCACCCTCACCGGGGCCGGCGGCGAGACCACCGCCGCCACGGGCAACCATCTGTTCCGCCTGCTCGACCTGCACCGGGACCTGCGGGAGAGGCTGCTGGCCGAGCCGGAGCTGATCCCCTCGGCGATCGAGGAGATCCTGCGCTACGTCACCCCGGTCTACGGGTTCCGCCGGACCACGACCTGCGAGGTCGAGGTCGGGGGCACCCGGATTCCGCAGGGGGAGGCGGTGTGGCTGTCCTGGCTGTCAGCCAACCACGACGAGTCCGAGTTCCCGGAACCGGGCCGGATCATCCCCGATCGCAAGCCGAACCGCCACCTCGCGTTCGGCGCGGGGGTGCACCGCTGCCCCGGCGCACCCCTGGCCCGGCTCCAACTACGCGTGATGCTCGAGGAGATCCTGACCAGGCTGCCGGACTACCAGCTGGCCGACCCGGACGCGGTCTCCATCGTCCCGGCCGTCACCCGCGTCATCACCTCACTGCCCATAGTCTTCACCGCACCGCCCAGGAGTAACCGATGAGAGCAGCAGTCAGCCGCGGGGTCGGCGAGATCGCCATCGAGGAGCTGGCGGACCCGCGCCCCGGAACGGGTGAGGTGAAGGTACGCCTGGTGAGCTCGGGCATTTGCCACACCGACGTGTCTGTCCTGGAGGGGCACCTGCCCTCGCCGCGGCCGATCGTCCTCGGCCACGAGGGGGCGGGAATCGTCGAGGAGGTCGGGGCCGGAGTCGAGGACTTGGCCGTCGGCGACCACGTCATCTGCTCGATCATCACCTCGTGTCACTCGTGTCCCCCGTGCCTGCGGGGGGAGGTCGCAATCTGCGAGCGGGCGGTCGCCTTCGCCGGCACCATGCTGGACGGGACGACGCGGCTGCGGCGCGCAGACGAGGACGTCCACGTCCTGTTCTGCCAGGGCTCCTTCGCCGAGTACGCGGTGGCCCCCGCATCGGCAGCGGTGAAAGTCCGTGAGGACGCGCCGCTGGACAAACTCGCCGGACTTGGCTGCGGCTGGTCGACCGGGCTCGGGGCGGCGATCATCCGCGCCGAGGTCCGGCCCGGCAGCAGCGTCGTGGTGATCGGCGCCGGCGGCGTCGGCTTGGCAACCATGATGGGTGCCCGCGCTCTGGGCGCCACCACCGTGATTGCGATCGACATCGCGGAGCACAAGCTCGCCCGCGCCCTCCAACTCGGGCTCGCCACGCACACGCTCGCCGCGTCCGGCAGCGAGGCCGTCGAGGCGGTCCGCGATCTGACGGGCGGCCGGGGCGCCGACTACGCCTTCGACGCGGTCGGTACCTCCGGAACCTTGGAGACCGCGCTGCAGTCCACACGTCCCGGCGGACTCGCCGTGGCGATCGGTGTGATGGACGCTTCGGTGACGGCCACCTTCGACCTCTTCGGGTTCCTGATGCAGAAGCGGTTGACCGGCACCTATGCCGGCTCGATCGTGCCGGGCCGGGACATCCCGGTCTTCGTCGACCTCTACATGCAGGGCAAGCTGCCGCTCGACGACGTCATCGACGCGCGGTACTCCCTCGACGAGGTGCCCAAGGCGCTCGGCCAGCTGGCCGCGAACGAGATCACCAAGGGCGTGGTGCTGCTGTGAACGCCTTCGACCTGCAGATGTACATCGACGGGCAGTGGTACGACCCGGCCCGCAGCGAGCGCATCCCGGTGCACAACCCGGCCCGTACCGCACAGGTGGTTGGATCGGTACCGGACGGCCGGGCCGAGGACGTCGACCGCGCGGTGGCCGCCGCCCAACGGGCGCAGCGGGACTGGGCCGGGCTCCCGCTTGCCGAGCGAGCTATGCACCTTGCCCAGGCCGCGGCCCGGCTGGCCTCGATCGACGAGTCGGGGCCGCGGGCGCTCACCCAGGAGATGGGCAAGATCCTGGCCGAGTCGGTCATGGACTTCCAGTCGCCGCCGTGGGTGTGGTCGTACTACCTCGATGATCTGGACGGCGTCGAGCGGCTCCTCACCGAGCGGCTGTCGGACGAGGCGGGCGACCTGGAGATCCGCCGCCGCCCGGTCGGGGTGGTCGGCGCGATCGTCCCGTGGAACTGGCCGATCGCCCTGCTCGGCGTGAAGCTCGGCCCGGCGCTACTGGCCGGCAACACGGTTGTCGCGGTGCCCTCCCCGTTTGCTCCGCTCGGCGTGCTCAAGGCCATCGAGGCGATCGGCGACGCCCTCCCCCCGGGCGTGGTCAACGTCGTCACCGGTGCCGGCGAGCGGGTGGGGGCGGCGCTTGCCGCGCATCCCGATGTGGCCATGGTCGCTTTCACCGGCGGTCCCGAGGCCGGCCGGTCGGTGGCACAGACGGTCGCCGCGCGGCTCAGGCGCGGCGTCTTCGAACTCGGTGGCAACGACGCGGCGGTGCTCCTGGACGACGTGACCGTCGACGACGCCCTCGTGCGGCAGCTGGCCACCGGGTTCAGCATGACCTCGGGCCAGGTCTGCTTCGCCATCAAGCGCCTGTACGTGCACGAGTCCCTGTTCGCCGACGTGGTGGCGAGGCTCAGTGACGCTCTCCAGGAAACCGTCGTCGGCGACGGCCTCGATCCTGAGGTAACGATGGGTCCGCTGGCCAACGAGCGGCAGTACAGACGCTTCAGGGCGATGCTGGCCGACGCCGAAGCCGGGGGAGCCACCGTGCGGGTCTTCGGCCGCAAGCGGGACGCCGCCTCCTGGGACCAGGGATACTTCCACCTCCCGGCGCTGGTCACCGATGTCCGGTCCGACGAGCGGATCGTCGCCGAGGAGCAGTTCGGTCCGGCACTGCCGATCATCCCGTTCTGCACCGACGAGGAGGCCGTGGCCCTGGCCAACGGCACCAACTACGGCCTGACCGCGAGCATCTGGTCGGCGGACCGCAGTCGTGCCTGGGAGCTGGCCGGCCAGATCGACGCGGGGGTGACCGCCGTGAACATGCACGGATTCACCTCGTTCGACGCACGGGCGCCCTTCGGGGGGGTCAAGGGCAGTGGATACGGCCGCGAGATGGGCAAGGACGGGCTCCTGGAGTTCACCTGGGCCCAGCAGCTCAACGATCGGCACCCTGTCCAGTAGCACCAGAGAGAAGACGGGCGGCCCGGGAGCGGAGTCCCGTTGCCGGCCCACCCGCCCCGACCGGGGGATGCCCACTACCCGCTCCACGACGGAGCGGTATGCCACGAGAGGTTTCGCCTTGTACACACATTCGCGCTTGAGAAGCGCCGTAGCCGTCGTCACGACTGTTGCCGCCTCGGCCGCGCTGGCGGGTTGTGGCGGGTCCGGAGGTTCGACGGCCTCGGATTCGGACCAGAAAGTGATCAGACTCGGCCAGACCACCCACCTCAGTGGCCCTGCGGGGGCGTTCGGCAAGAGCTTCAGCGAAGGGCAGCAGGCCGTCTTCAAGGCGGTCAACGACGCGGGCGGGGTGAACGGCCGCAAGATAGAACTCACGGTGCTCGACGACGGCCTGGACGTCGCCCGGGCCGTGCAGAACGTCCGGACACTGATCGGCAAGAAGAGCGTGGCGATCGTCGGCGTCTCCGGCGCGGGCTCGATCGAGGCCATGGTGCCAATCCTCAACCAGGCGAAGATCCCGCTGCTCTTCCCATCGAAGTCGACGGCGAGCTTCGCCAACAAGGTCGTCCCCTACGCGTTCGCCGGCATCCCGGCCTATCCGGACCAGGCTCACGCGGTCGTGGGGGCGGCGTTCAAGAAGAGCGGCCCCGGCAGCGTCTTTCTTGTGCAGACTGCGTCGGACCAGAGCAAGGCCAACCTGGCCCGGGTCAAGAAGGCCGTCGCCGACGGTGGGGGGACCCTGGCCGGGGAAGTGATCGTGCCGTTCGGTGCCGACGTGTCCCCCTTCGCGCTGCGGGTGGCCAAGCAGCGCACAGACTACGTCCTGTTCACCTCCGGCCCCTCCGAGACCACCAAGGTCGTGCAGCACCTGGCCAAGGAGAACCGGCTGCCCCGGCGCGGGATCCTCGGGCTGACCACGCTGCCGGGCGACACCTTCGCGCAGGGCACCCCGACGAGCGCCCAACGCCTGGTGTACACGCTGGCGGCGACCAAGCCCCCGACCGACCCCAGCGCGAAGGAGTGCAAGGACGCCCTGGCGAAGTACTACCCCGACACCAAACCCGACTACGTCACCACGTTCGGCTGCATGGACGCCCAGATGGTCGTCGCCGGGCTCAAGGCCGCGGGCGACGACGTGACCGGTCCCGGCATAGTCAAGGCTCTGGAGTCGCTGAAGGAGAGCCAGGCCAGCCCCCTCATCCCGCCAGTCTCCTTCTCCTCCACCTCGCATGTCGGCCTGACCTCCCTGCCGGTGGTCACCGTCAAGGACGGGGAGTTCGTCAGCGCCGGCACCGTCCCCGTTCCGGTGGGGTCGTGAACCTGCTGTTGCCCGCCGTCGTCAGCGGTATCGCGGTGGGCATGCTCTACGGACTACTGGCCTTCGCCACCGTGGTGCTATTCAAGGCGACCGGAACGGTGAACTTCGCGCAGGGCTCGATGGGTGCCCTGTCCGCGTTCGTCACCTGGCGGCTGCTGACGAATCACGGGGTCAACACGGCTCTCGCGGTGGTGACCGGGCTCGCCTTCAGCATTCTGCTGGGAGTCGTGACCTACCAGGTGGCCATCAGGTTCCGGGACCGCGGCGACGCGACCAACACCATCGTCCGCACCCTCGCCCTGTCCCTCCTCTTCACCGCATTGATCGACCGGTTGTGGGGAGCGGGCCAGCCCTTCCAGTTCCCGCAGCTGCTCACGTCCGGCGGGATGTCCGTCGCGGGTGTGCAGGTGAGTTACGCGGCGCTGGAGACACTGGGCATCGCCGCCGTACTGCTGGCCGGCTTCGGGCTGCTGTTCCGCTTCACCGACTTCGGCCTGCTGACCCGGGCGATGGCCGATTCACGCGAGGTGACCCGGCTCCTCGGAGTGCCCAACCGGCGCCTGGCCACCGCCATCTGGGGCATCACCGCGGCGCTGGGCACGGTCGTGGCCCTGCTCTCGGCGCACACCCTGTTCCTTTCGACCTCGATGATGGACAGCTACCTGCTCTACGGGTTCACCGCGGCCATCGCCTTCGGCCTGAACAGCCTGACCGGCGCGATCATCGGCGGACTCGTCGTCGGGCTGATCAGCAACGTCGTGAGCACGTACCAGGGCTCCGACTGGGCCAACGTCCTCATGTTCGCGGTGCTCGTCGCCATCCTGATCATCCGCCCGCAAGGGCTGCTCGGCCGTGCGGAGGTACGACGTGTCTGACACCGACACCAACCCGGAAGGGGCGCTGGGCGGTTCCCAGCGGCGGTACAGGTCTCCGGTGCTCCTCCTCGCGACGCTCGCCGTACTTGGTCTGCTGCCTCTTGATCCGACCTGGCAGACGGTACTCACCGTGGGGGTGGCCTGGGCGGCGGTCGCCTCGACGCTCAACGTGTGGCAGGGCCACCTCGGCGAGATGTCCTTCGGTCACGGCGCGTTCGTCGCCGTGGGCGCCTACGCCTGGACCGTGGCGCGGTTTCGGGCCGAACTGTCACCCGCCCCCGCGCTGCTGGTGACGCTGGTGGTCACCCTCGCGGTCTGCGCCGTCGTCGGACTCGCCGTTGTGCAGCTGTCCCACTTCGGCTCGGCCATCGTCACCCTCTTCCTCGCCTTCGTCGTCGCGGCCGGACTGCAGTCCAGCGAGTTCACCTCGATCACCGGGAGCCAGGCCGGGCTGCTCGTTCCCGAACTGCGGCTGCTGGGCCTGAACCTCGGAGCGGAGCGCGGCCTGTACTACCTGGGCCTCGGCTTCCTCGGCATCGTTCTGCTCCTCACCGCCAACTACGTCTCCAGTGCCCGTGGCAGGGCGCTGCGCCTGATCCGTGCCAACGACCAGGTGGCCTCGCTGCTGGGCGTCCGCGTCAAACGGGTGAAGTGGGCGGCCTTCGTCTACACCGGAGTCGGGGCGGGCCTGGGCGGCGTCGTGCTGGCACAGGTGCTCACGGTGGTCACGCCAGACTCCTTCGCGCTGCACATATCGATCACCGCGGTCGCCATGATCGTCGTCGGTGGGCAGGAGACTACCGCCGGGCCGGTGCTCGGGGCGTTCTTCTTCGGAGCGCTGCCGACCGTGTTCCAGTCCTCTCCAGTTAACCAGGCGCTGTACGCCAGCATCACCTTCCTGGTGTTCCTAGTCCTCGCCCCGACCGGGCTCGTGGGACTCGGAGTGGGGCTGTTCCGCGCGGTGGCACACGGGCGAAGCGGCGCGAAGGCCGCCCCGGGCCCGCTGCGAATCGGGGGGTCGCACCTTGTCGCGGAGGCCGCGTCCGCCCCCGCGGTACCGCCGGTGCCCTCGCCCGCGGACGAGGGCACCGGATCCCCTGTGGCTGCCGTCGAGGTCATCGACGTCGACGTGACCTTCGCCGGTGTCCACGCCCTGCGCAAGGTCACCGACATGCTGACGGCAGGGCGGACCCATGCCCTGATCGGCCCCAACGGCGCCGGAAAGAGCACCTTGATCAACGCCATCACGGGGATCCAGCCGGTCGCCTCCGGCGCCATCAAGGTCTTCGGCACCGACGTCACCCGGCTGCACCCGCACGCGATCCGCAGGGCGGGCGTCGGCCGTACCTTCCAGAACCCCTCCCTGGTGGACGACCTTTCGGTGCTGGAGAACGTCCGGCTGGGCCTTTTCAGCGAGCAGCAGCAACCGCTCGTCCTGGATCTGCTGCGCGGCTCGCTCGGCCGCCGGTCGGAAGCGGGGGCGGTCGCGCGCTGCGAGGACGCACTGCGCCAGGTCGGCCTCGCGCCATCCCTGTGGTCACAGCGGGCCGGGGGTGTCTCCCTGGCCGATCGCAAGCTGGTGGACCTGGCCAGGGCCCTGGTGTCGCAGCCAAGGGTGCTGCTGCTCGACGAGCCGACCGCGGGCCTCGGCGAGGACGAGATGCACGTAGTGGAGAACGCGCTGCTCCGTCTGCGGTCGACGGGGCAGGTGTCGATCCTGCTGATCGCCCACCATGTCGCGTTCGTCCGCAGGGTCGCAGACTCGGTCACGGTGCTCGACGCCGGTGAGGTGCTGGCCAGCGGATCTCCGGATGAGGTCACGAACGACAGCTCCGTTCTGGAGGCTTTCGTCGGTACACCGCTCGAGCTCCGCCGCTCCCGTACTGCCCAGAAGGTCGCGGTGTCCGCTGACGCCGGTACATCCTCGGTAGGCGCCCTGCCTCCCACTACGCCTCCTGCCTCCGCGCGGTCCGGATCCGGGCTCGTCGTGGCCAGCTTGTCGGCGGGGTACGGCCTGGCCCGGGTGCTGGACGATGTGAGCCTTTGCGTGCGACGCGGCGAGCTGGTCGGGCTCGCGGGGCGCAACGGCGTGGGCAAGACCACCCTCCTGCGGTCCCTGTCCGGAATCAGCGGGCGGGCGGGCGGCACGGCGGCCATCGACGGCAGACCTCTGCCCCGGCGACCGGAGGCGGCGGCCCGGGCCGGCTTGATCCACGTACCGGAGGGGCGCGGCGTCATCCCGTCCCTCACCGTGTTGGAGAACCTCCGGGTCGGAGCTCTCGCCGTCGGGGGCAGGCTCACCGAGGACCGGCTCGACCGCACCGTCGACCGCTTTCCCACCCTGGGCCGCCTGCTGAGGCGGCAGGCAGGTCTCCTCAGCGGGGGTGAACAGCAGATGCTCGCCATCGCCCGCGGACTGGTCGCGGATCCCTCCATCCTGATGATCGACGAACTCAGCCTCGGCCTGTCCCCCAAGGCGACCAGCGAGGCGCTGGAGGTGGTGTCCGCCATCACAGACAGAGGCGGCCCGGGCGTGCTGGTGGTCGACCAGAACATCAAGACTCTGGCGAGCGTCTGCGACCGTCTCTACGTCCTCAAGGACGGAACGGCAGTCGAGGTCGAATCCCATCGCGAGTCGATCCAGGATCTCCAGGAGGTTTACTTCTGAGTCCCCGCCGGGTCGGTGTCACCACGAGCCGAGTCCGCCGTCCGTCGCGGCCGCATGAGCCGAACGCATGCCGCGGACAAAGGGGCAGACCAACGCTCGCCGGGAACCGCCCTGATGGCGCTCTCGAATCTCTCCCACGGTGAACGCGGCGAAGTAGTAGCGGTTGGCCGGGGTGACCAGGATGTCCTCGGCCGTGCCGATCTGGATGGCTGCTCACTTTGGTTCCTCAGGCGGTTAATGAATGAACGGCGGGGTCGCCCGCTGTTCGATTTTGGGAGCGTGCCCGCTCCGTCAAGGGCGCCTTCGGCAGCGCAGAGCGCTGAGCTGCGCTCACCCTTGACCGAGCTGCCATGCTCCTGGGTTGGCGTCTATCGGGCGGCCCCTCCCGAATGGCGCCCGGTGGGGAACAGAGGTGAGCAGGTCTGGCCGATCGCCCTGAGCGCCGGATGAGGAGAGAATCAGGGAGCCTCACGAGCCCCGCCGCTCCCGGCGAGCTGGCCTGCCCATCGCGGCGCGACCGTCGCCTGACTCAGCCGGGTTGGGTGCGCCTCGCTTGCTAGACCTCCGCCCCTTCACGCTCGCCCGGGACTGTCCGGTCCTGGGCGAGCGGGACCACTTTTCCGTGAAGTCTGCACCCCTGTCCGTCGAGACGGTAATAGTCCGATGACGACATATTGGGGTGTGGGTATTGGGTGTCCATCTGCGGGAATCACTACTTGCCACCGCGGGACGGATTCGCCCGCAACAGGAGGGTTCCGGACCGGGGACCATTGGCCAACGGCAACCACCCGGCACGTCGCGGGTTTGCTCGACCGGTATGTCGAGCGGCGCGCCGACCGGCGGGGGCGGCTCCTGGAACTCGAAGGACACCTGGGTGGTCTCACCTTGGCCGGCACAGGCGACTTGGGTAACGCCGGCGCCGCTGGGGCCAGGCCGTACCTGATCCGCCGTATGCGGCACCGCCCGGTGGAAAGGGGCAAACACTCCGCGTGGCTCTTTGCTCTGCTGGGGCGCGAGTACACGCGCTTTGTGACTGGCGGATGGCCCAAGCGTGCTTCATCGACGCTGTCTCCCATCGGGGGCCCGCCGCGCGAACTCCGCTCGGCGTTCGCGGCCATGGTGGTGTGCGCCATGAACTCCGGCGACACCCGCTCGGCGCTCGAGGCACTGGAGATGGCCAAGGGTGCCACTCACCGCCCGACACGCGCATTCCACGGCCGCTGCCACCTGATACTCGACCCCACGCCGCGGGTCCCCCCGCGGAGAACGGGCTGGAACGAGTCCGCCCCCCTCGGCCTCCTGCCCCACACCTGTCTCGCCTCCGGCCTGGTCGAGCGGCTCAGCGCCGCTGAGGCCCACGACCGTGCCCTCGGTCTGGCCGCGCGTGCTGTCGTGTATCTCACGGAGCCGCGGCCGAGCCCTGACCGGTGGGCGACATCGAGCAGCACGCGGCGAGAGCCTGCGTGGCCGCGGAACGGTACGAGGAGGGTCTGCGCCTTGCGGTGGCGGCATGAGGGAAACTCGACGCGCAGCGGTACCGAACCTGCGGCACCTGCTCATGCCCGTGCGGCTCGACCTGACCAAGTAGCCAGGGGGCTTCGCCGATCTCCGGGAACAGCGTTCCGCGACGGGTTCCGCAGTCAGTGGTGATCACTCGGCTCGTGATTGTCGAGCAGAAGATCAGGGCGTACAGGCGCCCCAGCGCCACGGTGTCGAGGTGCAGGAAGTCGGCGGCGATGATGCCGTGGGCCTGGGTGGTGAGGAACTGACGCCAAGTAGGGCCGGAGCGATGCGGCGCGGGGTCGACTCCCGAGGACTGCAGGATCTCCCATACGGTGGACGGGGCGATGGAGTAGCCAAGGCGGACGAGCTCGCCCTGTATGCGGCGGTGGCCCCAGGTGCTGTTCTCGCGTGCCAGACGCAGGATGAGCTGCCTGACGGTGGGCGCAGTCGGGGGCCGTCCCGGGTGGCGGCGCTCGGTGAGTGTCCATTTCCGGGAGACCAGGCGTCGGCGCCGGGCCAGCAGCGTGGTCGGCGTGACCGCGAAGACCTGGCGCCAGCGCTCCCGCGGGACCAGCCGGGAAAGGACGGCCGGCCAGATCCGGTCGGCGGACTCATAGCGGACCCGAGCGATCTGGCGGCGCAGCACCGCGTTCTCGTGCCGCAACGCCAGCACCTCCGCATCCTCGACCACCCGGCTGCGCGGCACGGCAGCGGGCACCTTGATTACGGCGTGGTGTACGACAGCGGTTTCGGCTGGTCGGGAACGTGAGGAGAGCCGTACGGGTTGGGATGGTTGTGAAGCGATCCTTGGCCCGTACGGCTCTCTCGCATCGTATCTGCACGGGCATCTCGAGGCGTCGACTCGGGGCGCTCATCGCCGAGTTGGCCAGCCCGTGGATGGCGCGGGAAGAGTCCCGGCTGGGCGAACGCCGAGGCCATGAGCGTCTGCGCGCCGAAGGTGGCGGACCCAGCCATCAACTGGTCTTCACCGACCGGGTGATCGCGACCCTGGTGATCCTGCGGTTCCAGCTTCCGCACGCCGCCCTCGCCGTCTTCTACGGCGTGGACCGCTCCACCGTCACGCGGGCCGTCCATGAGATCCGTCCGCTCCTGGCGGCGCGGGGCTTCGCGGTCCCCGGCGAGGCGGGACTGCGTCTGCACACGCTGGCCGATGTCTTCGCCTACGCCACCGCGAAGGGTGTTGAGCTGCGCCTGGACGGCACCGAGGTTCGGGTCCGGCGTCCGAAGGCGCGCCGCCCCGGCCGGCGTGCGTTCGTGTCCGGCAAGATGCGGCAGAACACCAAGAAGGCCACCGTCATCACCGACGGACAGGGCCGCACTCTGTGGACCGGCGCGGTCCGGCCGGGCCGTATGCATGATCAGACGGCGGTCAAGACCGAGGGGATCGAGGCCCTCTTCGAGCAGTACCCGCAGGTCAAGGCCAAGGTGGATGCCGGATACCGGGGCCTGGCCAAACGGTTTCCCGGCCAGGTCCAGGCGCCGCCGAAGAAGCCCGCCAAGGACGCGTCGGCCGCGGAGGTGACCGTCTGGGAGGAGGCCCGCAAGAAGCAATCCTCGGAGCGGATATGCGTCGAGCACGCCAACGCCGAGCACAAGCAGTGGAGGCCCCTCCAGCGGTACCTCGGCCGCCGTGAGTACTACACCGAGACCCATCTGGCCATCGCCGGCCTCGTCTCCGACCGCACCGCAGAGCGGTAATCACCCATCAGCCAACCCGCCAGGCCAACACGCCCCAACCTCAGTCGCGCACGACACCGTTAGATTCCGGACCAGTGCGGTGACGATCGACAGCGGCATCGAAGGATCATCCCAGGCGCCGCGGAGGCCGTTGCCCCACACGGAGAAGCTGCAGGCCAGGCCCAGAATCGTATTTCCGAGCGGGACAGGCTGCACCACCGCACCAGCCTGACCGAAGCGGATCTCGCACGGTTCATCAACCCGATCATTCGCGGGTGGATGGCGTACTACGGGGCCTTCTGCCAGTCGGCCCTCTATCCCCTCCTGGAGCGTGTTAACGCCTACGTGATGCGGTGGATGCGCAAGAAGTTCAAACGGCTGCGGGGCAGGAAGATGACGGCGGCCGTGGCAAAGTCCAGGTGTGCGGCCAGCGGGGTCCAGGCTGATGGCCACCGGAATTCCAGGTGGATGGCCGTCTGACCTGTGGTGTTCCTGATCGCTTCCTTATCTGAAGGAGACCCCTCCGTCCGGTTTGCTGGTGTTTGCACGCATCAGCTACCGGCCGGAGAGGTCCTGTGACGAAGTCTGACACGGAGATTATGGAAATCCTTGAGGCGTACGACCTGACCGGGACGGTCTGGTCGGCGGCGACCTTGACGGGGCACGACCCGAAGACGGTCAAGAGGTATGTCGAGGCCCGCAACGGCGGGCGTAATCCCTATGAGCGAGAGCCGCGGCCGAAGATGATCGACGCGTTCCTGGAGAAGGTCGAGGAGTGGGTCGAGCAGTCGAAGGCGACGATCCGCGCCGATGTGGTCCACGAGAAGCTCGTGAAGATGGGCTACCGGGGCAGCGAACGCTCGACGAGGCGGGCCGTGAACGCGGCGAAGAGCGCGTGGAAGGCGGGTAAGCGCCGAACGTACCGGCCGTGGATTCCCGAGCCGGGCCGGTGGTTGCAATTCGACTGGGGCGAGGGTCCGCGGATCGGCGGCCGGCGGACCTGGCTGTTCTGCGCGTGGCTGTCCTGGTCGCGGTTTCGGGTGGTGATCCCGGTCTGGGACTGCACGTTGGGCACGTTGGTGGCCTGCCTGGACACTACGTTGCGGCGGATCGGCGGGGCGCCGACGTATGTACTGACCGACAACGCGAAGACGGTCACAGTCGAGCACATCGCCGGGATCCCGGTACGTCATCCGCAGATGGTCGCCGCGGGCCGGCATTACGGCTGCCAGGTGGTGAGCTGCGTGCCCTACGACCCCGAATCGAAGGGCGGTGCGGAGGCCACGGTCCGGATCGCGAAGGCCGACCTGGTGCCCACATCTGCGAACCTGCTGGCCGCCTACGACGCCTTCGCCGAGCTCACCGATGCCTGCCTGACCTGGTGCGATGCGGTGAACTCGCGCCGTCACCGGGCGACCGGGCAGATACCCGCGAGCCGTCTGGACATCGAACGCACCACGCTGCATGTCCTGCCCATCGAGCCGCTCGCCCTCGCGCTGGGCGAGGAGAGACTGGTTGGCTCGGACCGCACCATCAGCTTCAACTCGGTGCGCTACTCGACCCCGCCGGGCTATACCGGTGCCAAGGTGTGGTGCCGGGTCGTCGGCGAGGAACTCTCCATCACCGCCCGCACCAAATCCGGTGATCTCTCGGAGATTTGGCGCCACCAGCTCTCCACCCCGGGTGTTCCGCAGATCATCGACGAGCACTACCCCGACCATCCCGACGGCCGCAGCATCCACCAACCCAGACTGCAGCCCCGCTCGGAGGCAGAGATCGCATTCGTGGGCATCGGCCCCGGAGCCGGACGCTGGCTCAAGGAAGCCGGACCTGCCGGCGCCACCCGCATCCGCGCCAAGATGGCCCGCGCGGTCGAGCTGGCCACCGTCCTGGGCAACGACAAAGTCGACCACGCCCTCGGACTTGCGGCCACGGCCGGACGCTTCGCCGACGACGACCTCCTCTCAATCCTGGGACACATCGCGGACAGCAAACCCGCCGGCGAGGTCGTCCGCGCGGACGAAGCCCACTCCGTCCAGAACGGAACCGCCGGCTGGCAAGCCCTCGGTCAACTGCAACCCGTCCCCAGGGAGTTGACGGCCGACTGACCACTGTCAGTCCCCGACGAACCACAGATACCGGTGCACTCGCTGCTGAACGACCTGGCACAACTCGCGGGCCTGCCCAACCCAGTCACCGCCGCAAGCGGCCGGGAGCCGGTCGAGCTCCGCCAGCAGTAGCGGCACCTGCCGGTGGTTGAAGACCGCGTCGCCATACGGGTCCAGGGACCAGAGCATCGGAAACTCCGCCGGGTCCAGATCCGCGAATGCAGCGGTCCACTCCACACCACCCTGGGCCCGGGCCACCACGTTCCCGCGGTCGCCCCGCACCGACATATTGATCATCCGCCGAACCTATCGGCGCCCGCCCCGACCCACGAAGGAATTAACGACTATGACGTTTCCCCAGGCCCCGGCGCTGCCCGAGGAGCTCGACAAGCTCATGCGCCGCATGCGCCTGCCCTACATGCGCAAAGCGGCCCCGGACGTCCTGGCCACCGCCCGAGCCCAGCGGTGGGATCCCGCCGAGGTCCTGCGGCTGCTGATAGCCGAGGAGGTCACCGGCCGCGACGCGGCCACCCGGCGTCTTCGCCGCCACTCGGCGAACTTCCCCACCGGCAAGACCCTGGGCTCCTGGCGGGCCGAGGACTCCACCATCCCCGAGCCCACCCAGAACTCCCTGACCACCCTGGAATGGATCGGCCGCGCCGAGAACTTGGTGATCGCCGGCCCGTCGGGGACGGGCAAGAGCCACTTCACCGAGGGCCTGGCCCAAGCCGCGATCGAGAAGGACATGCGGGTGTCCTGGTTCACCCTGGAGACGCTGAGCGCCGCGATCGGGAAGTCGAAGGTCGACGGGTCCACCGCACGGACCGTCGCCCGGATCTGCCGCGCGGACCTAATCGTCATCGACGACATTGGCCTGCTACCGGTCGGGGAGGACGCCGCCGAGGCGTTCTACCGGATCATCGACGCCGCTTACGAGCGCCGGTCCATCGCGGTGACCAGCAACATTCATCCCTCGAAAGCGCACACGTTCCGGCGAACCCGTGCGAGGTGCTGCCGAAACTTCACGGGTTCAAGCGGAGGGCGAGATGGCTGTGGTCACCGTGTCGGGGATCAACGCGATCAGCTGTTGAGACCAGCAATCCGATTGCTGGGTTGCAACCTCCGCTCCGCAGGCATTGCAGACGAGATTGGGGCCGTCCAGGCCGTCGAGTCCACAGCATCCGTTGAGGCGCCCGTGGTCGGGGTGTCTGGCCACTCCCGAAATGTCGTCGGGATTGAGGACGAACCCGCCGGTGTGAAGGCTGACTGCGTACGACCCGCGCGGCATCAACGGTGGCAGGAACCTGTGTCCCGGTGCTTCCTCTGTCACCGGTGACGGCATCGGCACTTCCCGGAGGTCGGGACTGATTCGCTGCTGACAGGCACTGCAGGAGAAGACGGTCATGGTCGTAATTCTGCGTGAGCCTCCGGTGCTGTCTCTCGTCATTTCCGGTCCGGCTCGGAGGTAGGAAGCCGCCCCTCATCGACGTGGTCGGCGAGATAGATCAGCGTGGCCTGGGGATCCATGCCGAACGCGGCGGCGACGAGTTTGGGGTCCATGGTGTTCACCAGGTCGACCAGGCGGGTGCTGCGGATCAGCCGGGGCGGGAACCCGCAGTCGTCAAGAACGTGTGAGAGATAGGCAGTTGAGGCCGGGCTCCGCCCGGCCTTTGTTCCTTTGGTCACCATGACGTGAGGGTTGTCGGTCCGCCATGCCGCGCGGTGTTCCAGGCACCGCTGCAGCACCGTCCACGAGGCGGGATCCAGCGGAAGGGGGTGAGGTCGCTTGCCGAACCGGACTTTATGGACCTGGTGGTCGACGTCGTCGGCCTTCAGCATCCGCACCTCGGAGCTGGAGGCGCCGTGCAGCAGGGCGAGTATGCCCATCAGGGCTTCGTGCGGGTGCACGCCTTCGACGGTCGTCCATCGTCGGAAGAGGTCGCGCTGCTGGTCGAGGGTAAGTGTCCGTCCGCGGAAGCCGTTCGATTCCTTCGATGTCAGGCCCCGGGCCGGATCGATCAGCACGATGTGGTGGGAGCGTGCGAAGCGGAAGAACTGCCGCAGTACGGTCAGGCGCCGTTTTCGGGCCTTGGGCAGTGTGGTCAGGAAGGCTTCGATGTCGTGCACGTCGGCCGTGGCCCAGTCGTTCTTGCCGCAGTGGGTTACGAGGAAGATCGCCAGGTCACGCAGGATGGAAAGGGCTGTTTCCAGGGTGTGATCGGTGCGGGGCCGGGTTCCGGCCCGCCGGGCTCGGTCCTGGGCCCGCATCCGGGAGGCGTCGAAGGCGACGACGGCCGGGCGCAATGGCTCGGGGACGGCGCCGAGGCGACGTCTTCTCCGTCCGGCGGCGAGCCGTTCGGCCTGGTCTGTGGGAAGGGCCAGGCCCCGAAGTGTGAAGAAGTCTTCGAGTGTGCGGGCGAAGGAGCCCATCGAGCGTCCTGGCTGGCGGGACCGTTCCAGCAGGGCTTGGGGCGAGTTGGAATGGTCGTCGTCGAGGAGCTGGCCCAGGCTGGTGACGAAACCGCAGGCCCTCGCGACGCAGTAGCGGGCCGCGATATGAGCGACGAAGTCGTCCAGCCACGGGGGCGGGTCGGTGAGCCGGTCGCGGAGGTGTTCACCTCGGATGAAAGGGCGGCCGGGGTGTTTCTGCCAGCAGGCTGAGCAGAGCCCCAGCCCGGCATGACGTCTCAGATGCCCGCAGTCGCGGCAGATCCGTGGTGGGTGTTTCGGTGAGCCGGGGTGAGAACACGGACCGCACCAGCCGGTCGCCTTGCGCAGATAGCCGGGCTTTCCGCAGCGCGGGCAGGGCTGTTGGGCCTCCATCTTCTCGGCCTTGTGTCGGCAGTCCCGGCACCGGGAGTTCTGCGCGGAACGGACCGGATGCCCGCAGTCCACGCAGACACGCGAGCACACCACGCACCGGCCCGTGCCCGGTTGCAGAACTCGCTCGCGACCGCAGGACAGGCAAGTCGCCCTGGCTGCTTGTTCGTTCAGGCGACGCTGGCACCGGCAGCAGTGCTGGCGATCGAGATATCCGACCGGGGCACCGCAGGTGACACAGTCCCGTTGCTTCTTGCCCATCTCTCACCGCCGGTCACAGGGGAGGCATCGACCGGCCCCGGGCGGAAGCGGCCCGGGGGAGGTCGGCAACCGGCCGAGGTGGGGCGATCGGGCGCTCGACGGGGGTGGTGTCCACTTCGATCAGATCGTTGGGGGTGCACTCCAGGGCGGTGCACAACGCGGCCAGCGTGGTCATTTTCACCTGGGAGGGTTCTTTGGTGAAGAGCGCGGACACCGACGCCGAGGACAGCTCCAGGCCGGCTTTCTCCGCCAGCAGCCGCCGCAGCTCGGTGCCCGTCCACACCTCCCGCTTGGCGGCGGCCATCCGCAGCCGCCATTGGATCTTCATGCCGTGGAGTCCTTCCCGGTGAGCTCGGCCAGGGTGCCGGCAACCGCCCGTTGATAGGCGTCCTCGATGAAGGTGGCGGAGGGCCGGACATAACGCATGGTCGAGCTGACAGTCCAGTGTCCGAGCATCTGCTGGATCGCCACGAGATCCACGCCGCGTTCGTAATTGTGGGTCGCGCACGCCCGTCGCAGGGCATGCGGGCTGAACCTCTCGGCCGCGGGTCTGCCTTCGAGTTCCATGAGATAGCGGAGCCGGTTGCGGATGGTCCCGCGATGGAGGCTGCCGCCGGACTCATCGGCGAACAGTACGGATGAGTCGGGGAACTTGGGCCGCACGTCTTCCAGGAACCATCGCAGCACCAGGTCGAGGCTGTCGAGCATGGGCACCCAGCGTGGCCGCGGGCCGGATGTGTGGGCGCCCTTGCCGAAGCGGACGTGGAGTTTGCCGAACGGGCCGCGGGAGAAATGGAGGTCCGGCCGCTCCAGCAGCGAGGCTTCCTCCGAGCGGAGCCCAGCGTGATAAAGCGTCCGGAACATCGCATAGTCCCTGGCCGCCGGTCCGTACTTCCGGGCGGTCGCGATCCGCTGCTTCATGAAGTCGAAGAACTCGGCCACCCGCTCCGGTGTCGGGGGTGGCAGAAGGGCCGGCGAGTCGTCTCCGACATGCCGCGATGCATTGAACTCGTCGATCGGACAGACCAGCCGGACGCCGAACACGGCCTCGATCTCGACTGACTTGCGGGCCTGCAGGAACCGGTGGAAGCCCTTGAAGATCTGTACATACTCGCGTCGGGTCGATGCCTTGCGGCCCTGGACCGCGAGGTCACCGACCACGCGGTCGATATCCTCCGGCGTCACCTCCCACGCGGGCCGGCCTAGGAGCGTGTCCCAGTAACCCGCACCCCGCCTGCGGTTCGTGATCATTCGTGCGGGATGATCACGGTATGCGTGATCGGGATGGGCTGTTCGAGATCGAGCCGGGTGAGAAGAAGCAGCCGCAGGGTCGTCCCGCGGCGGTGGACAAGACGTTCCGGGCGTTCGACCCGCACCAGGTCCTGCTGCTGCCGCCGTCGCTGGAGGACTGGCTGCCCCAGGACCACCTGGCCCGGTTCGTCGCCGACCTGGTCGACGAGGTGCTCGACCTGTCGCCGATCCTGGCCGACTACACCGAAAAGCGCGGCTACCCGCCCTACGACCCGCGGCTGATGGTGCGGCTGCTGATCTACGGCTACACCACCGGGGTGCGCTCCTCGCGGGCGATCACGCGTAAGTGTGTCGATGACGTCGCGTTCCGGTTCCTGGCCGCCGACCAGACTCCGGACTTCCGCTCGATCGCCCGGTTCCGCCGCCGCCACCTGGACGCGCTCGCCGGCCTGTTCCTGCAGTCGCTGCACCTGGCGCGGAAGCTGGACATGGTCAAGATGGGCCGCGTCGCGCTGGACGGCACCAAGCTGGAGGCCAGCGCCTCCAAACACAAGGCGATGAGCTACGGCCGCCTGATCGGCAAGGAAGAGCAGATCGAAGCCGAGATCGCCGCCTTGGAGGCCGCGGCCCGGTCCCTGCTGGACGACGCCGAAGCAGTCGATACCACCGAAGATGCCCGGTTCGGCGTGGACGGCAAAGAGGCCGACCTGCCTGCCGAGCTGGACCGGCGTGAGAAGCGCCTGGCCAGGCTGCAGGCCGCCCGCGCGCAGATCGAGGCCGAGGCTGCCGACAAGGCCCGCCGCCACGCCGAGGACAAGGAACGCCGCCGTCAGGAGCGCGCCGGGACCAGCGACGAACGGGCCGTCACCGACGCCGGGCAGAAGGCCGCCGCGAAGGTCCGGCCCAAGCCCAAGGCCCAGGCCAACTTCACCGACCCCGACTCGCGGATCATGAAGAACAGCGACGGCGCCTACATCCAGGCCTACAACGCCCAAGCTGTCGTCGATGAAAAGCACCAGGTCATCACGGCCGCCGACATCACTACCAACGCCTCGGACGCGCTGAACTACACCCCGATGCTCGACCAGTCCGCGCAGAACACCGGCGTCCACCCCAAGCAGGCCCTCGTCGACGCCGGCTACTGCTCCGAAACCAACCTGGAAGCCGCCCAAGAGCGCCAACTCGCCTGCGGCACCGACACGTTCATGGCCACCGGCCGACTCGGCCACGACGAACAGGTCCCGCCCGCGCCCCGCGGACGCATCCCTGCCAGCGCCACCCTCAAGGAGCGCATGGCCCGCAAACTGCGGACCAAGCCCGGCAAGGCCGCCTACAGCCGCCGCAAAGCCATCGTCGAACCCGTCTTCGGCCAGATCATGACCTGCCAGAACGGCCGCCAACTCCTCCTGCGCGGTGAGGACGGAGCCCGCGGCGAGTGGCGACTGTTGGCCGCCTGCCACAACCTCCGCAAGATCTTCCGACACGCCGGAACCGCAGGACTCGCCGCGGCGATCAGCTGACCAGCCCGGTCAACGGCCCCCTTCAGGCCGATCCCCAAGCCGACATAACCAGGCCACCCGCCTCAGCAGGCACCCAGCGAGCAACCACCGATCTCACCGTCACGATCACCAGCCGATTGCCCGTTACCGGGACACGCTCCTAGCGCTGTGAGCGCCCGCTCCAACAGCCCGATGTCGTTGTCGACGGTCACCGGACTGAACCCGCGGGCCCGCCATGAGGCGACGAACGCGTCGACACAAGCAGCCTGGAACTGCCACGGATCCGTGGTCAACGACTCCTGCGGGACGGCTCCACCCGCGATGACCTGCAGCCTCGCCTCGCCCACCGGCACACCTTCCTCGCACCTGAACCGTCAAGGCAGCGACTCTGCTGCGCAATTCCGTGCGGGGGTGAGGGTGGGCGCGCGATGATCGTTCGTGTGGTCGTTGTCCTGTCGTGCGGCCGTGGGGGTGGTGTGGATGTCGATGCGGCCGAAGGGGCTGCCGGAAGTCCCGGAGCAGACCGTGCTGGTGGCGCGGGCGGCGTTCCCGCGGGGGAGCCTGGCGATGCGGGTGCGAGACCGGCTCGCGGAGGTCTTCGCGGACGAGCCGTTCGCGTCGGCGTTCGGGGTGCGTGGGGCTCCGGGTCTGTCTCCGGGGGTGTTGTGCCTGGTCACGGTGTTGCAGTTCGCGGAGGATCTGACCGATCGGCAGGCCGCGGCGATGGTGGTGCGGGCGATCGACTGGAAGTACGCGCTCGGGGCGGAGCTGACGGACACCGGCTTCGATGCCAGCGTGCTGAGCAGGTTCCGTTCCCGGCTGGTCGGCAACGGCATGGAACGGGTGATCTTCGATCGTCTCCTTGAGTACTGCCAGGAGGAGGGGCTGGTCGCGGCCGGGGGCAAGCAGCGGACCGATTCCACCCATGTGATCAGTGCGGTGCGGGACTTGAACCGCCTCGAGCTGGCCGGGGAGAGTGTGCGGGCGGCGTTGGAGGCCCTGGCTGTCGCGGCGCCGTCGTGGCTGGCCGGGCAGGTCGATGTCGCCGAGTTCGCTCACCGGTACGGGCCGCGGGTGGACGGCTGGCGCATGCCCGCCTCGCAGACGAAACGCGACCGGCTCGCGCAGGTCTTCGGCCAGGACGCGCTGGCGTTGTGCCGGGCGGCCTGGTCACCCGGCACACCCCCATGGATCCGTGAGATCGAGTCCGTACAGATCCTGCGGCAGATCCTCGTCCAGACCTACTGCCTGAGCACCGACACCAGGGGACGGGAGGTGATCAAGAAGCGGGCCGCCGACGACGAGGGTGTCCCGCCCGGTCATCGCCGCCTCGCCTCCCCCTACGACGCGAACGCACGCTGGGCGGCCAAGGGCGAGGATCTGTTCTGGATGGGCTACAAGGTCCACCTCACCGAGACCTGCGACACTCCCACCGAAGCCGAAGCCGAAGCCGAAGCCGAAGCCGAAGCCGAAGCCGGTGTCCGGGCGGCACCGAATCTGATCACGGACGTGTGCACCACCGATGCCACCGTGCCCGATGTGAAAGCGACCGCCGCGGTCCAACAGCGCCTGGCCGAGCACGGCATCAGGCCCGCCGAGCACTACCTCGACTCCGGCTATCCATCCGCCGACCTCATCGCCGCCGCGCTGGAACAGGGCACCCGTATGGTCACCCCGGTCCTGCTGGACCACTCCGCCCAGGCCAAGGCCGCTACCGGCTTCGACAAGAGCGCCTTCACCATCAACTGGAAGGCCCGCCAGGTCCGCTGCCCCGCCGGCCAGAGCAGCGCGCACTGGAACCCCGTGAAACAGCACGGAACGGACGCGATCGTCATCACCTTCGGCGTCCGCACCTGCCACCCCTGCCCCTTCCGCGACCAGTGCACCAGCTCCGCGAAGGGCCGCCGCATGCTCACCCTGCGCCCCAGAGAGCCAGAAGAAGCCCTCGCCCAGGCCCGCGCCGAGCAGAAGACCGAGACCTGGAAGACCAAGTACGCCCTGCGAGCGGGCGTGGACGGCACCATCAATCAAGCCCTCGACATCACCGGCATACGCCAGGCCCGCTACCGCGGGCTGCCGAAAGTCCGCCTCCAACACGCCTTCTCCGCCACCGCGCTCAACGTGATCAGACTCGACGCCCACTGGACCGGACACGACCAGCATCACACCCGCAGCAGCCGCCTCGAACGCCTCGCCTACCGACTCACAGCCTGACCCAGGAATTGCGCAGCAGAGTCGGCAGCACCTTCAAAACCCGAGTACTGCCACGAGAATCAACGAGGACGGCAGGAGTGGGATACGGCCAGGTGGCAGCGGCAACTCGTGTGAGGGAACAAGTGCCAGCCCCAGTTGGCTTCGACACGATCATGCCGAAGACTCTCGCGGGCGCGAGCACCGACCGCCTCATGCATCACGCCCACCTCGTGAACACCACCGGCGACTCGCACCGCCTCGCCGAGGCCCTCGCCGGGAAGGGAGTGGTCCCCTTGAACTGACCCCCACCCCCAGGAACACCACCGGCCACACACCTGGGTTTCTGATGGCCACCAACCTGGCTATCCGACGGCCACCCACCTGGGCATCTCAGTGGCCGTTGACAGAAGAAAGCCCAAACGGCGTGGAACCAGGCCGTCGCACGGCGACCTCGGTTCTTCGCCCACTGGGTCTGGACCACCCATGCCCCCCGCGTCTGGTGACCAGAACGACAAGAGCCGTATGACGAGAGATCGTCACGTACGGATCTGTGAGGGCCGAGGGGTGAGAATCCCCTCGGCTACTCGGCGGGGAACTTCACACCTGCGGAACGTCCTGGACTCGGCAAGCCTTGAAACCCTGGAACGAGAACTCAGCCAGCCCGTGCCCGCAGAGCGCCCGACTTGGCAGTGGGCCAGCCCGCCCCCGCTGTTCCTGGAGGGACTGTCGGCACTGGAGGCTTTTGTTCTGCGAGAGGGGCACGCGCTCCCGCCGTCCGAGCATGCTGAGGGTGACGTTCAGCTTGGCCGATGGGTGATGCGTCAAAGGCGCCTGTACCGAGCTGGGAAGCTGCCTCAGCCGGAACGGCAGATGCTCGAGACTCAACCAGGATGGTCATGGGACTGGCGTGAGACCCGCTGGGACATGTTCGTTGTTGCTCTGAACGCCTTCGGAACGAGAGAGGGCCACCTACGCGTCCCCCAAGCCCACCTGGAAGACGGCTACCCGTTGGGGGCGAAGGTTAGCGTTACCAGGCTTGATCACCGTCGCGGGAAACTCTCTGCCGACCGCGTGAACGTCTTGGAGGCGATACCGGGTTGGACCTGGCAGTCCGGAAGACAGGTCAACACAGGGAGGCCTGACGGGCTGTGGTAGCGCCGTTGTCGGCGGGTCAGGCTAGCGGCTTCTGGGGGAAGTCGCAGTTCCGCCGAGCCCGGGTGTAGCCGCTGTCGCCTTGCACGTAGGAGATGCTGTACTCGCTGACCAGGCTGAGGCAGGCTGCGGCGGTTTTTGTCTTCGCTGTTCCCGGATCCAGGGCGTTCTCGGACGAGGACGTGTCCCCGGAGCCAGCGGAGTTCACGGTCATGTCGAGACAGCTTTGTGACGGGTCGTCGCCCTCGAGGTCGCCGCCGGCGGCCGAGGTGTCGAGGAGGTCGACCGCATCCAGACAGTCCAGCGGAATGTCCATCGTTGTGATCTTTGCTGACCTCACGATGGCCTCGATCTCTGCTGCGCGCTTGGGCTCAAGGGTTCCGTAGTCGTACAGCACGTAGTGGGAGGAGGGCAGAAACCATACGCGGTGGACGGCGGTCCGCTTGTGGTTGTGGTCCGGCAGGATGTCGGTTTGGACAGTCCATGCTTGAGCATCCTCGTTCGCCACGCTGACCTGCTTCATCGCGCTGGCGTGTGTGACGGTCTGCGGACGAACATCCCCGTTGAATTCGTACGTGCCGCCGGCGGAGGGGTTGGGGCCACCTGTGGAGAAGCGCGTGTCGAACATCCCAAAATTGTCGTTCTCGCTCCCGTTGGCTCCTCCCTTGATGGTGGTCATTCCAGGTGCCCACTCCACGGCCAGACCGCCGGTGCCGCTGGCACCGGCGGGGACCAGGTCCACCGCGTATTTGCTGTCCATGCCGTCATCGAAGTTCAGGCTGTCCTGAGGCACCGGAAGTGTGGACCAGGAGCTTGGGAGCGTGAGCTTCAGGCCGCCGAACAGGGTGACAGGGGCCGCAGGGTGAACGGGAGGAACGGTCGTCGTGGTGTCCGTGGGGGAGGGGCTGCTGCTGGTAGGAGCGACGGTGGCGGGGGTGGGGGCGGCGCTCTTCTCTGCGCTCGGCGTGGTAGCTGCCGCTCGCGGCCGTTGTCCTCCGGCCGGGTTCGCGGACCGCCCCATAGCGTAGGCCGCGCTGCCGGCTAGGGCGACAGCGGCCACGGCGGCAACGAAGGCTTTGCGCCGTCCGCGAGAACTCGGCACCGGACGTCCCGGCTCACGATGTGCCGCCTGCTGCTCAGCCAGCGTGGCGAGGACGTCGGCAGTGGCGACAGTGGCCGCATCGACGGCCCGGGATGCCGGTTCGCAGTCTGCGGCGCCAGCCCGGTCGTACTGCTCACGTACGGTGGCAAGCGCGGTGTCGGCGACACCCAGAGCGGCGCGAGCGTCGGACGTGTCCACGCGTGCTGGCTTGGTGCGGTCCAGTGTCTCCCGGAGATGAGCCAGCGTGGCTGTGGCGTCGTTGAGGAAGTCCTGTGTCTCGGATCGGATGCGCCAGCCTTCGGTCCGAGTAAAGGGGAGAGCCTTGGTGAGGTCGATTCCGGGGTCGGCAATCGACCAGGGCAGGTTGTGCGTTAGCGCGGAGTCTTCGGCCGTGGTTGACGGGGCCTGGCGCGTGTAGGCGACGGTGGGGAAAACCACGGTGCCTTCCGGTCCCAGCAGGTCCGCGGACTGCTCGGCAAGCAGCGCAGCGCTGGGCCGCGCGGCGGGGTCCTTGCGAAGAGCCCGCAACACCAGCCGCCGAAGCCGATCGGGGACGGCACCCAGGTCGGGCTTCGCGTGAACGATGCGGTGGTCTATGGCGGTGGGCAGCCCGAAAGGGTGCGCTGCGGCCGCGGCGTAGGCCACCAGGAGACCCCACGCGAAGATGTCGCAGGCCGGGGTTGTCTTCCCGAGAGTCAGCTGCTCAGGTGCCATCCAGCCAAGACTTCCAGACCGCGGCAAGGACGTGCGGGTGAAGGCTGTGGCGTCGACGTGGCCAGCGATACCGAAGTCGAGGACGCGCGGGCCGTCTTCGGCGAGGATGACGTTCGCGTGCTTGAGATCGCGGTGCGTGACGCCGGCAGCGTGGATGTAGGCGAGTGCAAGGGCGACGGCGGCGGCGAAGGTGAGGAGATTCTCTCCGCGGAGCGGCCCGTGGGCTTGGACGTGCTGCTGCAGCGTTTCGCCCCGCACGTACGGCATCGTCAGCCACGGGATGTCCGCTGCAGTGTCCGCGTCCGTCAGCGGGATCAGATAGGGGCCTGAAACTTTCCGCAGGACCTCGACCTCACGCGCGAACCGCTGTCGGTACTGTTGGTCGGTGGCGTACGCCGAGCTGAGGACCTTGATAGCAGACGGCTGCCCGCTCACGGGGTGGTAGGCGAAGTAGACCGTGCCCATACCGCCGGCACCGATCTGGTGCAGGGGTCTGTACGGACCTATACGCTGAGGCAGCGTCACGGGAAACTCCCAACTGTCGTCCTACTGCTCGAGAAGCCCGCCCGCAGCAGGCGGACAGCACTGGGATGTTATAGCCGAGAGGTGACGTTTCGGGGCGACTCCTAGACTCCCTGCGCGCTGAGGGCGCCAGGCGGATGCTGCAGTCTGCCCCAGGGCGGGAAGGCGAGCCGCCCCTGTGGGGCTCGTAAAGTCATCGCTGTTGGTCGGCACCCGCCTCCGGGCTCGTCGGTGGGGACTTGTAATGGTCAACACCGTTGCGTTAGCGCCGTGAGCGGCTATTGAGGCCGTGGTCGAAGAACGCGACGGTGGTGCGGACGGTGTAGTTCTGGGTCTTCTGGGGGTGCTGTCCGGCGTTCGGTTCGTACTTGCTGGTGGGGTTCTTGCGGGTGCGGGCCTTCGCTCGTTGCCGTCGGTGGGCGGGCAGGAGGGCGTCCAGGGCCGCGTGGCCGATCGTGCCGACCAGGTCGACGAGGGTGTTGGGGAAGATTCCATGGCCGGCGGTGACGGTGTCGGTTGCGGCGGCCAGCAGGACGGTGAAACTGATCCGTTCCATGGGTACTTCCGGCCGACCGGTCAGGGCGTCGTCGCCGGCGCGGATCAGAGCCTGGTAGGCGGTGAGCAGGGCGTAGACCTCCTGGTCGAGACCATCGATGCTGCGGGAGCGCAGGACGCGTCCGTCGAGCATCGTGGCCTTGATCGAAAAATACGTAGTTTCCGCCTGCCACCTGCGGTGATAGAGATCAACGAGCTCGGCGGCCGGATAGCGGACGGGGTCCAGCAGGTTGGTGATCAGCCGCCACTGCTCGGTGCGGACGGTGCCATCGGTCAAGGTGACGGTGAGGGTTGCCTCGATCACGCGTACCGGCAGCAGTACCCGCAGGACGCCGTAGCCGATGCGGGCGATGTAGGAGCCGTCGCCCAGGTGCTCGGCGGAGGTGGGGACACGGCGGGCCCCGGAGCGCACCAGGAACCGCGCCCCGCTGTGATGGACGGCATCAAGGAACTCGTTGCCGTCGAAGGCCGCGTCGGCCAGCAGGAGCATCGTCTTGTCCAGGGCGGCCAGAAGCCGCTTGGCATAGGGGAGTTCACCCTCGGACTCCGGTTTGAAGGCGGCGGCTATGAGCGCGCGGGTGCCGCACTCGACCAGGGTCAGCAGCCGTAGGAGCGGATAGCCGAACTCCAGACCCTCCCCGGCCCGTTTGGGGTAGCGCCAGGTGAGCGTCTCGTCGTCGGGGGTGTGCAGCAGGGTCCCGTCGACGGCCACCGTGCGCAGGCCCCGGTAGAAGGACCCGTCCTGACCGGGGCGGGCGACGGGCCCGGCCAGTGTCTCGAACAGGCGCCGCAGAAGTGCGGCCCCCACCCTGCGCCTGGCCCGCGTCAGCGAGGAGACCGCGGGACGCACCAGGGCCAGCGGGGTCAGGGCGGCGGTCAGTTTGGACCACACCGTGCGGTACGAGCGGTGCTCGAACAGTGCGAGGTGAAAGTCGGCCTGGGGCGCGGTTCCGGTCGTGAGACCGGCCCGTTTCCCCAGGCCGCTTCCCGAACCCGCCGTGCGGCTCTCACCGCAACGGGCTCTCCACAAGTCCCGCTGGGGGCTCACTGATTGGTCGTCATCCTGTGGTCGCCCAGGGAGTCGGGATCGCTGCGCCCCGGTACCGGTAGCGGGTCGTGCCTACCTTCTCGGGGTTGAACAGTGCCCTCTCCTGCCCGGTCGGCCATCCCCATGGGTCGCAGAAGCGACGATGGAGGTCCTTCCAGGTGATCCGGCGGTGTTTGCGGCGCAACCACCGGATGACCTGTTCACGCGCGTAATGCGCCAGGTATCCGAAGGTGGCACTGGACACGCCGGGTTGGAAGAAGGCGCACCAGCCCCGCAGCATCTGGTTGAGCCGGATGAGCAGGGTGTCGAGCGGCTGGCTCGTGTCCATCTCGCGGCACCAGGTCTTGACCTTGGCCATCAGGGCCTTGAGGGCCTTGAGGGCCTTGCGGGCCGGGTAGGTGTAGACGTAATACCGGTCGGTGCCTCGTTTTCGGTGGCGCTGGATGTGCCACCCGAGGAAATTCAGCCCGTCGTCGATGTGGGTGATCAGGGTCTTCTCCTGTGAGAGCCGCAGTCCCATCCTGGTGGACAGGACGTCGGTGATCTCCTCCCGCAGGGTCACGGCATCGGCTCTGGTGCCGGAGATCATCAGGCACCAGTCGTCGGCGAAACGGACCAGCCGGTAGTTCGGCAGCCCGTGACGGCGACGTCTGCCGCGCTCCACTTGACTGGAAGCGGGACCTCCCGGTCCTTGGGCGATATACCCGTCCAGGACCGACAGGGCCACGTTGCTGAGCAACGGGGACAAGATCGAACCCTGTGGGGTACCGGCGTTGTTCTCCCGCAACACGCGGTCCTCACCGAGGATGCCCGCCTTGAGGAACGCCTTCACCAGTGCCAGGACACGTTTGTCTCCGACTCGCGCCCGCACCCTGTCCATCAGGTCCGGATGCGAAATTTCGTCGAAACAGGCTTGGATGTCTCCCTCAACGATCCACTCGTAGGAGCGGGAGGAGAGGTAGCGCACCTCGGCCACCGCGTCGTGGACCCGGCGCATCGGACGGAACCCGTAGGAGCACGGGAGGAAGTCCGCTTCGAACACCGGCTCCAGCACCAGCTTCAAGGCTGCCTGGACCACCCGGTCGCGGATGGTAGCGATCCCCAGGCGACGCAGCTTGCCGTTCGCCTTGGGGATCATCCGCTCCCGTACCGGCTGGGGTTGGAAACTGCGGTCCTTCAGCGAGGCCCGCAGCCCGTCGAGAAAGCTCTCCACGCCCGTCCCCACAGTGACCGACGCCGCTGTGCGGCCGTCCACCCCGGCGGTCTTGGCACCCTTGTTACCCCGCACCCGGTCCCACGCCACCAGAAGGAACGCGGGATCGGCGACAAGATTGAAAAGATCATCGAACCTGCGATGAGGATCACCGCGAGCCCAGCGGTGCAGCTTGGTCTGGATCTCCAGTACCCGCAGCTCCGCCCTGAACAGGGCGTGCTCCAGCTCGTCGGTGTTCACCGGCGACAACCTCCCAGCCTTCCAGTCCTTCAGCCACCAACTTGCTGTCCTCCTTCGCCATGTACGCACCTCTCGTGCGCGCGGACTACTACGAGGACTCCGCCCCATCCCACGGCCCTCAGTCGGCAACGGACCTGCCCGCCCCCCAGACCGGCTGCCTGGGCCGCGGACGGCCGCGGATGGTTCCAACGTTCCCTACGCCTCGATCGGCCAAGTAGGCGCCCAGCTCTGCCCCGGCAGCCTCGCCATACCTACGCCGCAGACCTTCGGCATGGCCTCCCCACCGACCTCGCTCCTCGGCTTCGGAGTTGACTGACACCTCACGACGTCCGTCACGCGCTGCTGACCGGCCCCGATCCACCAGATTCGAGCCGGCACTTCGCTTACGGGACTTCAACCACTGATTCGCTTCCGCTACACCTCTTGGCCTCGCTCGCCGAACCCGGACCGTCTGGCAGTACCGATCCGTCCCGGCTTTGTCAGGACTGCTTCCCGCCCTCCCCGGCGATCCCCGGATCAGACTGCCCTCAGCTTCGATCAGGCCGCTGCGACGGCCCAACGGCAGGGTCCTTTCACCCCCGCTCGAACACGTAGAACCTCGTTGCGCACAGCGAGCACGAAATAGACCACCACCCGCGAAGGCAGCAGTCGCAGGCGCTTCTCGCGCCGGCCGGTTTCCTCCAGCACCGAGTCCACCAGCGCAAAGTCCACGATCTGAGTCAACTCCCCCAGATGACCCGGCGCGAACACACCCCGGGCTGTCTCGATCGTGGACGTGATGACAGATTTCTCCTGCAACGGGACCCCTGACCTTGATCGACTTTCTTCGCCGATCGTTGATCTATCAGGTGGTCCCGTTGCGCTGTTCAGCAGGGCTTGACGTACAGCTCAGGGGCCAAACGCAACGGTGTTGACATCGTCGTCCGTGAACAGCGCGGCCACCAGAGGGCGTACGGGCACAGGGCTCTTCTTCGCCTGTGGGCCGGTGCCCCGTGCCGGGCGTGCGGAAGGCCGAACAGCAGACAACCGCAATACATCAACATCAGTACCCGCAGGGGTACTTCTTCGGCCTGCGCGCCGCCCAGCCAGCCGGTTGTCAGTGGCGGGTGAAAGGCTGCCGTCCATCTCGACCACAGCAACGCGTGGGGGAGAAGTACAGGGAAATGGCGGCACGGAGAGACGGAGGCTGCCCGCCTGGCTGCAGGGCGGGCGGCCGCTGCGCCCGGCATCCGGCAACTATCCCCCGCGAGGGGCCCTGGGACGGTACGGACGCGGCCGACCTGGACGACCTCGCCGGGGTTCGCGAGATCATCCAGGCGTACCGGCACCGCGACTCTTGTGCATGCGGTGTGAGCTCAGAGCCAGATAGAAGTCGACTCTGTCGGTCATGCGGCTCAGGTCTCGCCGAGTGAGCTGTTCAATCCGAGCCAGGCGATATCTCAGAGTGTTGACGTGGATGTGCAACGTCTGCGCAGCTCTCTGCCACGAGCAGGCTGTGTCGAGGTACACCGTCAGCGTGTGGATGAGGTCGGTTCCGTGCTTGCGGTCGTACTCCATCACGGGGACGGTCAACTGACTGCGCAGTGTCCGGTGGGTGTCCTCGTCGGCAACGGCCAGCAGCAGCAGATGGGAGGCGACGTCCGCGGAGCCGGCCCACTGCTTGCCCTGTGGATCGGCGCCCGCGACCAAGAGAGCCTGCCGTGCCTCTGCCAACAGCCGTGGAAGCACGGGTGAGCCCTCAGAAGCTGCCGCGATTCCGACCGGCGTGGCCGTGCCGCAGACACACCGAATCGCCTCGACGACCGACGCAGCCAGCCCAGGGATGTCGATCGTGGGTGCCGCGCGAGCCGCAGGCGAGTCCGGTGTCGCGTTCGCGTCGTAGACATAGGCCACGAGCTGGTCGTCCTCGCCGAACGTGACCAGCGCTGTGAGTCCGTGGAATCGCGCCGCTGCCTCGATCGCGTCGATCTCGGCCCGGACCGACCGGCTTCCCCGTGCCACGATCACCGCGGATACCCGCTCGGCTCCCACTGCGAGGAGTAGCCGGGCCGCTTCGTCACCCGGCAGCGAACCGAGTTGAAACCGGGCGGTGAGCTCCTCAGCGATGATCTGGCGTTGCGCTTGCGCCTCTTGGCCGAGGCCGAGAGGCAGATACCGCGCCACGAGCGCGACGGCGATGTCGGCGCGTGATTGCACGGTCGCTTCGTCGCACTCGTAAACCATCAGCACACTCGGCGCCGATTCGGTCCGCGCCGACGGATCACCGATGACGACGTACGTGACCTGACAGCCGTCGGCCAGCAGGACCTGTCCGATGTCCCCTACGGGCCGTGCCCGCTCGAAGCCGGTGTGCCAGACACGCGTCATCGCTTCCAGCGGTGGGGGTTCGAGCGCCGTCACCTTGCCATTGCGCTGCAGAGCCCAGCACGCCACGCCGAGTTCGCGGGACATGACCTCCACAACGGCCATCGCGCCGTGCCCGGTGGCCAGATGGGTGGCAAGCTCCGAATCCAGAACGACCGAGCGCATCGCCGCGGTACGCCGCTCCTCCAGCAGGCTGGAGATCACCTGCTCGGTGATGTCCATGAACGGCACATCGGGAAGGACGAGCAAAAGCACGTCGCTCTCCTCGCACGCCTCGATCAGGCCCGTGGGAACGTCCTGATCGCCGTAGAGGGCCACGCCTAGTGCGTGGACTCGGTGCGATGCCAGCGCGCGCACGAAGCGCCGCGAGTCCTGCGGGCCGTGATGCCACAGCGCGTTGGTGAGGATCAGCTCACCGCCGCGCAGGTACGGCGACGGGTCGGCGAGGTCCGTGACATGTACCCATCGCACGGCCTCGTCCAGGCGATGCTCGCAGGCTGCCACCCGAACGTCGAACAGTGTGGACTCGACCAGCTCGCGTACTCTCATGCCTGGAGAATCCTCCTAGCGAAGCGCATCGAGTGGCGCTCCTCCTTGACCATCCTGTGCATTGTTTACCTGCTCGCTCTTGAGTCAAATGGTCTCCATCACCATTCCCTGAGCTTGGAGGAATCTCCATGTCCCAGCATCCACGGTCGGGAGCGCCACCGGCACGGGCCTTCACCATGGAGAACCGCGGGGTGGACACGGTGCCGCCGGAGGAACGCACCTTCCCTCCGCGCCGTATCTTCTCGGTGCTCTACGGCGGCGACTTGACCTACAGCGTGATCATCTTCGGCTCGTTCCCGATCGTCTTTGGTCTCGGCTGGTGGGCGTCCGTCGGTTCGGTCCTGGCCGGTGTCCTCGTGGGCTCCCTCGTCATCGCGCCGATGAGCATCTTCGCGCCGCGAACCGGCACCAACAACCCCGTGTCCTCGGGGGCGCACTTCGGCGTCGCCGGCCGGTTCATCGGCACGGTCCTCGCCTTGTTCTCCGCCCTCGGATTCACGGCGATCACCATCTGGACGAGCGGTGACGCGCTGGTCGGCACGGTCAACCGGATCACCGGCACGGCCACGACGGACCTCGGGCGCGGTATCGGCTACGCCGCGATGATCGCGATCGTGCTGACGATCGCGGTGCGGGGCGTGCACCTGATGACCCGCATCCAGGAGACCGTGATGGTCCCGGTGATGAGCGTGGTGCTCCTGGTGGGGCTGTTCGCGTTCGCGCCCGCATTCGATCCCGGCTACGCCGGTGGCGACTACGCCTTCGGTTCGTTCTCCGTCACCTTCGTCGCCAGCGCCCTGCTCATGGCCTCCGTCGTCATCTCCTACGGAGTGTTCATCGGCGACTGGGCCCGCTACATCGATCCCGAGGTGCACCCCATGCGCCGCGTGGCCGGTGCGACATTCCTCGGTGGGCTCGTCGGCATGGGCGTGCCGATCCTGTGGGGCACCTTTGTGGCCTCGACCTTCGCCGAGCAGGCACACAACTTCATCCCGGCACTCATCGCCCAGTCCCCGGGGTGGTACCTGGTCGGTCTCGTACTCCTCGGCGGTGTCGCCGGTGTCGCCCAGGGAACCGTCGGCCTTTACGGCACGGGTCTGGATACCTCGTCCCTCATTCCGCGGCTCAGCCGTCAGCAGTCGACACTGCTGATCGGTGCGGTGTCGGTGGCGCTGGTCTATCTCGGTACGTTCGTCTGGGACGCACTGGCAGTGGTCAACGGCTTCCTCGTCCTGCTCGTGGTCATCACGACCCCCTGGATCGTGATCATGGCGATCGGGTACTTTCACCGCCGGGGCCACTATCTGGCCGACGACCTCCAGGTGTTCACCCGAGGACAGACCGGTGGACGGTACTGGTTCTTCAGGGGCGTCAACTGGCGTGCGGCCGGGAGCTGGATGGCCGGCTCGGCGGTGGGCGTCATGTTCAGCGCCGCCCCGCCCATCTTGACCGGACCATGGGCCGACGCCGCTGGTGGAATCGACCTGAGCCTGGTGTCCGGCGCGGTCGCCGCCGCGGTCGTCTACACGGTGGTCCTGCGGTTCTGCCCCGAGCCCAGCTATGTCTTCGGCCCGGACGGCGGCCGGTTCGGCGTATCGCATACGGCAGGCGAGCCCGCTCCTATCGTCGCCCCGCGGGCCGACGGCAGGGCACCGGCCACCACCATTCCCACGGTCGACGCAGAGGAGTCGATGTGAACGCACTCAACGGAATTCGTGTTGTGGTCACCGGCGCCGGACAGGGCATGGGCCGGACACACTGTGAACACCTCGCGCGCGCCGGAGCGCTGATCGGCGCGCTCGACATCGACGCGGACGCCCTCGCAGAAACCCGCGAGCGTGTCGTCGGCCGGGGCGGACAGATCGAGGCCGTCACCTGCGACGTCTCGAACCGCGCGCAGGTCGAGTCGGCCGTGGCCCGGGTCGCCGGGCGTCTGGGAGGCATCGACGCCGTGGTCTCCAATGCCGGGACCATCCACACCGAGCAGGGGCTGGAGGACACCGACGACGAGGACTGGGACCGCACGATGGCCGTCCACGTCGGTGGGGCGCGCAACCTCTGCCGCGCCGCGCTTCCCTGGCTACGGAGAAGCGCGCACCCCCGCATCGTGATCATCTCCTCGCTATGGGCGCAGCGCGGTCCCGGATTCGGGTACGCCTACTGCGCGGCGAAGGGCGCGCTCCTGTCGTTCACCCGCAACCTCGCGGTCGAACTCGGGCCGGAACAGATCCTCGTCAACAGCGTCACGCCCGGCAGCGTGCCCACCCGGATGGCGGCCGACTACGGACCCGAGGAGATCGCCGAAGACTGCAAGGCGATTCCGATGGGCCGTTGGGGCGAGGCGGAGGAGGTTTCCAGGCTCGTGGCCCATCTCGCTTCACCGGAAGCCTCCTACGTGACCGGGCAGAACATCGCCATCAACGGCGGCCAGCACTTCAGCGGCGTCTGAGCGCCGGCACTCGGGTCAGGAGAAATACGATGCCGGTTCCTCTCAGAACTCCGGTGAGCGACGCGCTCGCCGCCCGTCGTCCGCTCGGACGGACGGGCCAGAACGTCTGCCCCGTGGCCTTGGGAACGATGCAGTTCGGCTGGACGGCCAGTGATGTCGACGCCATGCGGATTCTCGACGCGTACATGGCCGCCGGCGGCAACCTCCTGGACACCGCGAACATGTACGGCGGCGACCAGAGCGTCGAGTCCTTCGAGGTCAACAAGGCACACGTCGGGGTGTCCGAGGACATCCTGGGCCGATGGCTCGCCAGTCGCGGCTGCCGCGACGACGTCGTCGTGACGACCAAGGTGCGAGCCCGCATGTGGGACGGCCCGGACGGCGAAGGGCTGAACCGTGCCCACATCATGAAGGCCGTGGAAGCCAGTCTGCGCAGGCTCCGCACGGACCACATCGACGTGCTCTACGCTCACTGGCCGGACCCTGCCGCGCAGGCGGAGGAGTGGCTCACGGCATTCGCCGACCTGGTCGGTGCGGGCAAGGTCGCGGCCGTCGGGACCTCGAACTTCTGCGGCTTCGCCGGGTACGGCGACCTGTTGAGCCCGCTGCTCGAACTCGCCGATCGGGCGGGCCTGCCACGGATTCAGGTTGAGCAGCCCCGATACAACCTGATGAACCGGCACGAGTACGAGGAGACCCTGCAGCGCATCACACTCCGCGAAGACCTCGGCATCGTCACCTACTCCAGCCTCGCCGGTGGCTTTCTGAGCGGCGCGGTGGATCCCGGCAAGCCGCCCACCGGAGCCCGCGCCCGGCACCTCTCGCAGTACTGCACGCCGGAGGGGAGCGCGCTCCTGGCGCGATTGCGGCAGATAGCCGCGGCTCACCACGTGCCGGTGGCCTCAGTGTCCCTCGCGTGGACCCTCGCCCAGCCCGGTGTCACCGCGGCGCTGATCGGTGCGTCCACAGTCGACGACGTGGCGCAGGCCTCCTTCGCCCCGGCGGTTCGGCTCACCGACGAGGAGTCCGCCGCACTGAGCGCGCTCTCCTGGCGCGCCTCGCCACCCGAATTCGTCGACTGGTGACGCACACTCTTCTTTCCGAAAGGACGCCATGCCCCCGATCACCTCGGACACCGAGATCCTCTTTCACGGCGGCACCATTCTCACCATGACCTCGGACGGTCGTGCCGACGCGCTGCTCGTACGCAACGACCGCATAGCCGCTACCGGCACGGTGCAGGAGTGCCGGGAGCTGGCGCGGGCGGAACCGGCCGAGTTCGATCTCGCCGGAGCCACACTGATGCCGGGCTTCGTCGATGCGCACTGCCATCCCCTGATGTTCGGTCAGTTCACTTCCTGGGTGGACTGCGGCTGGGAGGCGGCCCCGGACATCGCGACGGTGATCTCACTGCTCGGATCGCGTGCGGAGCGCACCGGCAGCGGGCCCGTCCGGGGAAAGGGCTTCCACCACGGCAACGTCGCCGACGGCCGTATGCTCACCCGCCATGACCTGGACCAGGTCGCCACCGACCGTGAAGTACTCGTGTTCCACTCCAGTGGCCACGGAGTGATCGTCAACTCGTTCGCCCTCCATCAGCGAGGTATCACGAGGGAGATGCCTGACCCCCGAGGCGGGCACTTCGGACGCGAGTCCGATGGGACCCCCAACGGTCAGGTGTGGGACGCGGCAGCCGACGCGCTGACGCACCGCGAGGGGGTGAAGATCGGCAACAACGGCCCGAACTTCCATCTCGACGACGACGTCGACGTGCTCGCCGACATGCTCGCGAACGCCCAGAGCATCCTGCACTCGGCCGGCGTCACGAGCGTGGTCGACGCGCAGGTCACCTCCCGGGAACTGCGCACGTACTTCAGGCTCCGGGAACGCGGTGAGCTCACCCTGCGAGCCGAGATGCTCGTCATCTCCAGCCTGCTCGAGGACCTCGAACGGCTGGGGCTCGGCTCGCGACTGGGCGACGATCACCTGGCCTTCGCCGGAATCAAGCTCTATGTCGACGGGGCGCTCACCGGCGGCACCGCCCGGTTCAAGGAGCCGTACTGCTGCGACCCCAAGGATCACGGTTATCTCTACCACGAGCCGAACGAGCTCGCCGACATGGTTCTGCGCGCCGACCGTATGGGCCTGCAGACCGGGACCCATGCCCAGGGCGATGCCGCCATCGAGATCGTCCTGGCGGCACATGCGGCAGCCCGCTCCGCCGGCACCCGGTCCGACGCACGGCACCGCATCGAACACTGCGGGGCACCCACCAGCGAGCAGGTGAAGCTCATCGCCGCGTACGGAACCTGGCCGGTCACCCAACCCCAGTACTTGTACCGGTACGGCGACGAATTCGTCCGTGCCCTCGGCGACCGCGCCGCCCGGCTGACTCCGCTCGGTGAATTCCGTGATGCCGGCGTCCCACTCGTCCTCTCATCCGACGCACCCGTGTGTCCGCCCTCGCCGTTGGAAGCCGTGTACGCGGCGGTCACTCGCCGCACCCTCTCCGGCACGGCGCTCGCCGAGAACGCGGAGCCGTTGTCGGTCCAGGACGCGCTCACGGCGCACACCTGGGGAGCGGCGGCATCGGTCCACCGCGAGCACGCCGTGGGATCTCTCGCCCCAGGCCTGCTCGCCGATCTGGTGGTTCTGTCTGCCGACCCCACCGCGGTGCCCGTCGAGGAACTGCTCGAGATCGTGGTCCTGCGGACCTGGGTCGGCGGCCGACAGGTGTACTCACAGCACACGAGCGAGGTGGCCCCATGCTGAAGGGTGTGCCGAACCTGCCGGGCTTCCCCTGGCCGGACGGCAAACGAGCGGCCGTGACATGGTCCTTCGATCTCGATGCCGAGTCACCCGTCCTGCATGACGAACCCGCTTCGGCAACCCGGCTGGCGACGATGTCGCATCAGATGTTCGGTCCGCTCGTCGGCGTGCCCCGCTTCCTCGATCTGCTGGAACGCCACGGTCAGCGCGCGACGTTCTTCGTGCCGGGCTTCGTCGCAGAGCGCTACCCCGACATGCTGCGGGCCGTCATCGACGGCGGTCACGAGGTGGGGCATCACGGCTATCTGCACGAGCCGCTGCGCGGGATGACTATCGCCGAGGAGGCGGCGATCCTCGATCGTGGCCTCGACGCGCTGCAGCGGGTGGGCGATGTCCGGCCACGAGGTTTCCGGGCCCCGCTCGGCGAGCTGTCCTTTCAGACCCCCGCGCTCCTGGCGGACCGCGGCTTCCAGTACGACAGCTCGCTGATGGACGAGGACCGCCCCTACCTGCTGGACGTCGGCGACGGCAGCTCACGCACTCTGGTCGAACTGCCCTTCCACTGGTCGACCGACGACTGGGAGCAGTACGCCTGGATGCCAGGCTACGACGACGGCCGGCCGATCGAGACCACGCGCAAGGTCCACGAACTGTGGTGGACCGACATCGAGGCGCACATCCGCTATGGAGGGCTCTTCAATCTCGTCAATCACCCCTTCGTATCCGGCCGCGCGGCCCGCGTGGTCGCCATGGAGGAGATGCTCGAGCGTCTGCTCTCGGACGAACGGATCTGGTTCACCACCCTCGGAGAAATCGCGAACTTTGCCGCATCGCTCCCATTGCCTCCGAGGCACCACCGGCCCTACACGGTGGATTGACCCGAGCCTCCTCCAGCCGGACACGTGGCGGACAGAGCGCCGGAGCCTTCGCTCTCGGGGAATGAACGTGGGCTCCGGCGCCGGGAGCCGGCTGATGGCTCGCGTCACGCCGCTGTCCCTGCCCGCATCGGCCGAGCTGGGCGCCGCCGCCCTGGGTCCCGCCGGGCCGGACCACCCCTGGCACGGCCGCCGTTTCTCCCCCGGCTGGGGCCGCTCCGAGCCGCGTCACGATCGGGGCTCGAGTTGCCCGGCTTCGGTACGGATTACCGCCTGCCGTGCCTGCGCCGCAGACGGCCGGGCTTGTGTCAGGTTCCGAGCCAGGCGAGGGCGGCCACGGTCATGGCGCTGACGCCGGTGTCCAGGGTGGGCTGGATGACGGGGGCGAAGGTCGGGCTGTGGTTGACCGGGATGTCCTGGGCGATGGTGCCGTTCTTGGCGGCCTCGGCGTAGCGGTCGGGGTCGATGCCGCCGATGCCCCAGTAGGTGAACTGCGCGCCGAACGCGTTGGGGATTGGTAGTCGGATACGTCGCCCTGGCTATCGCGGGTGAGGTCACCGCGGAGTACGTCGCGCTTATCGGTCCGGTGCTCGGGGCTGTCGCGCTGATGACGCGGCTCGGGAAGCAGGACCAGGTCCTCGGTGAGATCCACGAGAACACCAACGGGGTGCTGAAGCAGAAGATCCGGGATGCGGTCAGCGAGGCGCTCAACGACCGAGACGGTAACTGACCACCACCGGACACGCCGCCCCGGTCGCGGCCTCATGACGGATCGCCCGCCCCCACGGCTCCGGGGGCGGGCGATCCCTTGCCCGGGGCTGACCACGGCCAGTTACCGAGGCCGTCCAGTCTCAACCCCAGTGCCATGCACTGGGACCGGGCCCTACTATCCCGGCATGAGCGACAGACCCGTACGCACCATCGTGATAGCCGCACTTCTTGGCGGCATCGTTGGCTCGGCCCTCACCATGGGGGCGGCACTCCTCTTGATGCCTTCGCAGGGCCCGCGCGGTCCCGAGGGGCCCAGCGGAGCAGTAGGGCCGGCTGGCCCTCCCGGGGCTGCCGCACCACCCGCGCAGTCCCTCACGGAGGCTGACGTCCGACGGATCGCCCCCGATCTCACGGGTTCGTATGTCGTGAAGGGTGGTGCGTCATGCCCGGACGGCAGTCAGACGAGCCGCGTGGTGACGATACCCAGCGGCGAGGCCACCATCGGCGAGACCCTGACGCTTTGTTACTTCGGTCTGGGAATGCGATAGACGCTCTCGTGCTCCGGCGGGATTCGAGCCTGTGATGCCCGTGGTAACACTGCTCGGAAAATGCGCCGCAATTGAGCAAGGCGTAGCCTGGGAGAGGGAATTACGATGCGGACACTTCAATTTCGAGGGTCGGCTGACGGGCACGACATTCAACGAAGCAGACCCGGAAGAAGCGGCCACTTGGTTTGCGACAACAGGCTGTTCGCCTAGTTTTCGGCGACACAACGCGGTTCGACCTGATTCGGCGATCAGATCTCCGTCAGTCTCCTGCGCCTCTGGATCACGGACTGATCCTTGTGCTATGGCACCGGCCAGGGGCTGCTGTCGGACCCGGCCGATACGTTGGTGGGGTCCTTATCCAGCTAGTGGCTCGTCACGCAGCCTTGGCCGGGTAATCAACGGTGATGCTGATCGGAAAATCGAGGTTCGGGAGGGCAGGCGCAGACCGAGCTGCTCAACCGCCGCCGGTGGCGCACCCGCCTGGAACTGGCCAACGCGATCTTCGAATACCTCGAAATCTTCCACAACCGGCAACGTCGGCACTCCCCGCTCGGCATGCTCACACCGATCGAGTTCGAACTGAGGGCAACCCCCTCCATCGCCTAGACTCCAACAACTCGACTCCACACAAGCCGGGGCACATCACCTTCACCGATCCCGGAGCGGTTCAGAGGGGCGGTCCGGTCTTTGGTTGTTGGCCTCAGCTATGCGATCGACGCCGGGTGAACCGGGGCCTCAGAGGCAGCTCAGAGTCTTACCCACCTCGTAGATGGTTGGCCGATCCTCGGGAGCATGGCTGAGCATCGCGTCGATCAACTCGCCCAGCTCACCGGACGCCTTCACAGGGCGGCGTTTTCCGTTCGCCACGGCATCTCTCTGCACTGGGCGCGCAGCGTCGTCCGGGTACTCGACGGCCCGCCAGCCGGTGGCGGAGATGAGCAGCGAGGCGCCCAGCGCGTAGATGTCGGCTTCCTGCGTCGGCTCGGCTTCTCCCATGGCGAGCACGCTGCGTGCGATCTCCGGCGCCTCGTAGTGGACGAGGCAGCCGCGGAACGGGAAGTCGTACCCTTCGGGCACGTGTCCGCCCCGGGCAAGGGCGAGGTCGATGAGGCGTGTCCGTTCCAGCCCGATGATGAAGTGGGCGGGCTGTACATCACCGTGGGCCCAGCCCCTGGCGTGGAGTTCGGCCAGCGCCTCGACACAACCCAGCGCCACGCTGGCCTGCGGTTCGATGGACGAATCCTGTCTACGGCAGGGCTCCCACAGTCGGTACAGGTCCGGCCCTTCATGCCACGGCTGGAAGTTCCACGTCCCTCGCTCCCACTCGCCGTACGCGATGTCATCGAAGCCAAGGCGATGCAGCACGGCCCCTTCGCGTGCGGGTGCGAGCGCGGTCCAGGGCTGGGCGGGCCAGTCGGCCGTGGCCTCGATCGGATAGCCGAGTTTCACGGCGTAGTGGCCCCGATGGCCCTCCACCTCCCAGACCATGGAGCCCCGGCGATTCACGACCAGGCGCTGAGCCGTGGGCATGAGCGCGTCGAGCACCACGATCGGCAGTTCAGAGGGTGACCCGGACAACGTCTCTTCTCCTTCCGAGCGAGCGCGGCCGACCGCGAATCGAGGCCAGCCGCGTCGCTGCTGTCGTGTGCTACGCCTGACCGTACGGTCGGCCGCAGTCCGAGTCGCACTGCGCGAGGTTCGTGCCGTCCACAATCCATAGACCGTCGAAGACCATGAGCCCGGCCGCCTTCGTGGCGCGGGCTGAGGCGGCGACCTTCTCCGGGTCGCGGGCTCCTCCGCCCGGCATCGGGTTGTGGTGCAGGAAGCGACCCGCGTACCGCTCGCACAGTGCGGCGTACTGATTCGTGTGCAGGATGAGCGCGTGCAGGCCGAGGTCCACGTCGTCCGACGGAACCATGGGGTCGGTGGCGGTGGCTGCGGTGACCACGAAGGCGACCGCCTGGTCCGCGATCTGCTCGGCACGCTCGGGCGACTGGCCGTTGTGGACGACCATGAAGTGGGCGAGGCTTTCGAACAGCTCCTCACCAGCCATCGCGCGACCGGTCCATTGACCGTTCGCCGTTGCCGTCATGCGACTACTCCTTCTGTGTGGTTGTGCGTGGGTTGGATGGCCGGCCCCGAACGGGGACGGGGGAGCCGGGGAACTGGCACCCGTTCGGGGCGGCCCGTCTACTGGCCCATGGCGAGAGCCATGCCGATCACCAGGCCGCACGACCCGCTGATCATGACGATGAACAGGACTCCTGCGAACCGGCCGATGGCGCGCATCACAGCCCATCCCGACTGTTGCCGTTCTTGATGGCCAGGCGTGCGCTCAGTTCCTCCCGCGCACTCAGCGCCACCACGTTGTCCGGCATGGCATCCCACTCCGTGCCGCCACCGATCGGCCTTATCTGCACACGGCCGCCGATCTCACCCATGACGACGCCGATACGTCCCCTGACGCTGTCCTTCGCCAGTTCACCGATGCCTGGTCTGGTCTGCTGGTTGCTTGCCATGCACAGGAGCATCGCGACCCGGGGAGGGTCGCCAAAAGGCCAGGCTGATTACCCAACTTGGGTAACATTGCAGCAAGTAGAGACCCAGCAACGTTGCGTAGCCCTCGCAGTGGGGAGCCTGCCCAATGCCCGACGCCGATCGGCCGCAGGAACTGCCTGCCAGGCTGCTCACCGATCCCGAGATGATTGATGCCTGTCGGGTACGAGACTTCGCCAGAGTCTTCCGGCTGGCGAAGACCAAGGCGGGCATCTACCCCTCCATGATCGCCAGGCGCTGCGAGCTGACCCCCAGCCGTGTCGGAGAAGTAATCGCAGGGCAGCGCCAGTTGCAGCACATGGACGTGATCGAGCGCATCGCTGACGGCTTGCGCATCCCAGGACACATGCTCGGGCTTGCCCGCCGAGCGTGGGAGACGCCTCAGGCCCTCGTGGTTGCCGAGCGAGAGGCACCGCAAGTGGTGGAGCCCGAGCAGCAGACGCCCCCGTCTTTGCCGGGGCCTGACGTGGACAGCATCTTGGCCCTGGCCACCCGAACGAGCCTGAGCGCAGCGACACTTGAGGCGTTCCGCTCCTCGATCGAGGACTACTGGCGACGGGACGACCAGCACGGTGGCGAGGCGCTGAGGCCGGCCATCGTCGGCCAGCTCCGGTATGTCGCTGGGCTCCTGAAGGAGAATCGGCCACCGTCCATCCAGAACGGCCTGTACGGCATCGCGGCCGAGCTGGCACGCCTCACAGGTTGGACCTACTTCGACGCCCGTCAGTACAACCAGGCCCGCGCCTACTTCACCGAGGCGCTGCAACTGGCCAAGGAAATCGACGATCGGCAGTTCATGGCCAACGTCCTGGCCTGCATGAGCTTGCAGGGCACGTACCAGGACAAGCCTGCGGACTCTCTGGCACTCGTGACCGCCGCCCAGGATCAGGCCCGCTCAGCACTCGACACCATCCCACGCGTCCTGTCGATGCTATCCATGCGCGAAGCCTTCGCTCACGCCACTCTCGGCAACCGGGATTCCACTCACCGGGCGATCGGGGAGGCGCACCGCCATTTCGAGCAGATCCGGGCGAGCGACCGGGACCCGTCCTGGGCCACGTACTTCGACGAGACGAAGCTGATCGTGGACACGGGCATTGCGCACGGCCGACTGGGCGAGGCTGCTACCGCCGAACCCCTGATTGCGGACGCACTGCGGCACGAGGCCCGCACTAATCAGCGCGGCCGGGCGTTTCACGCGTTCTGGCTTGCCCGTACGCAGCTTGACCAGGGCAAGCTTGATCAGGCGTGCCACACCGCCACGCAAGCTCTGGAGCCCGCGTCGGTCGTGGCGTCTGAGCGCGTGTCAGGCCACCTGAGGGAGTTTTACGACCAGTTAGCCCCTCACAGGCAGCAGCCCGTAGCCCTGGCCTTCGAGGCGCGGCTACGGGAACTCCTCCCACCGGTCAGCGGATCGCTTCGTCCATGAGCAGGTACAGGAGACCGACGAGCGATCCACTGCTCACGATCTCGCCGCGGTCGATCATGCCCCGCACCTGAGAGAGGGGAATCCACTCGATACGGTCGGACTCGTTCTTCTCAGTGGGCGGTCCGGCATAGGTCGCGCTGTCCACGCGGAAGACGTGGTGCTGCGAGTCGGTGATGCCGTTGGCCGGCTCGGCGTAGATCAGAGGCTTGATGGGGCCAGGACGCCAGCCTGTCTCTTCCAGGACTTCGCGGGCCGCGGCTTCCTCCGGAGTCTCGCCGTCCTCGACCAGCCCCATGGGCAACTCCCAGGCCCACGAGTCGGTGATGAAGCGGTGCCGCCACATCATCAGGACCTCTTGGCGGTCATTGACCACGGCGGCCACGGCCAGGTGCCGGAGGCGTACGACGTGGTACTCCCACCTGCGCCCGTCAGGCTGCTGGACGTCGACCAGACTCAGATTCACCCACTTGTTCGTGTAGATCTGTCGCTCACCATGGGTCTTCCACTCCATACCTGCGGCCCCTCTCGATCGGTCTCCAGGATCTCAGACCGATCCAGAAGCGGACACAGGTTCGGACTTTTTCGCGTCAGGCTGACGAGATGGCCCATCCAGGAGACCCGTGTTCTGGTGGTGGTCCGCTCTGGCGCCGGAGCAGCCGACCTCGCAAGATCTGGACCTGTGGTGGACCACAGCCCCCGCGCAACGCGTGAGGCCGGTTCGCTGTACCCGCTCCGCCCCTGGTGGACGGGGCAGGAGGTGGGTTGCCCGAGCCTGCTGGGCGCGGGCCAGGACGGCGATGGCCTGGGCGAGTTCGGTGTCGTCGGGCCACGAACGGCTGATCGGATGCAGGGCCATCGAGCCCTTCCATTAGGGAGACACGTGCCCCGGGGTCGAGGTGTACCGGGGCCTGATCGCGGCCGCGAACGAGCGGGACGCGCCTGCCTCCGCGCCACCGGCCGGCCCGTCTACGCACTCCCTACGGCGAACTCACCGCGTTCCCCATCCCACCAGCCCCGCACCCCGCACGACCCAGCGGCCCGCAGGACCCTCGGTCTGCTCCAGAGCTCGGCGGCTCCAGGCGTGGTGAGAGGTGACCCCTGTGGGCGGCTGAACCTCTGGGGGTGTTTAGCCGCAGTCGTTTCGGTTGATTTTCAGGGAGCGGGTCTGGTCGTTGAGGTTGTAGCCGCGCAGGTCGTGGATGGAGCCGCCGCTGCGGGTGACGCAGACCCAGCGGCCGCTGTAGTTCCGCTTCTCGTAGACGCGGGCGGTGCGGTCGGAGTTGTTGCGGATCGAGCTGCCGCGGTCACGGATCGCGGATGGCAGGTCCTTCACGTCACCGTCCACGGCACGCCGTACCCATGGTTGCCCGCCGAAGTTGATCTCGGGGTAGATACACACGTAGCCGGACGGGCAGTCGATACCGGCCCGTACCGTGCCGGTGCTGCCGGAGGCGGAGGCGGGAACGGCCGGCGAGGAGAGGGCCAGGGCGGCGACCGTCGCGGCACGCATCACGATTTTGATCACGGCAATAGACATGCGGGCTGCCGGGCGCAGGAAGAAGATTTGGCTTGCGGGTTCACTCTGGCGGAGGAGCGCAGCAGGGGGTGCGACCGGCGTGAGCACGGGCGTTACTGGTGACTGGGGTGGCGAGCAGGGCCAGCGAAGTGTCCCACAGCTGGATGGCTGCGGTGGTGTCCAGCGCCCATTCGTGTACGCCGCGGTGGTCGTTCGCCGGTGCGTCGTTCGTGATGGTCGGTGATCGGTAAGGGGTTGGAGTAGAGCCCGGACCCTGGTCGGCGTGGCGTGGTGGTGGTCTGCGGCCTGGACGCGGCCGGGTGGTGCACGGGAGCACGGGCGTGGCATGACGGATGGCTGGCTACTACTCGGGGTTGTCTCCTTCCGCTTCGTCGGCGTTGTAGACGGCACACAAACAAGCGGCTCTCGGGACAGAGCTGGCTGCGTCTGCCTGCCTGCCCGCGGTGGCCTCGATGCTTTCTGTCTGCGCCACCAGGCTGATGACGAGATCGTCCAGGTATGTGATGACGGCAGCAGGCAGGGGCGAGGAGGGCGTTCAGCAGAAGGTGGGTTGGTCGGCAATGTTGAGGGCGACCTTTCCAAGGGTCTTTTCGACGAAGTCGATGGCGGCGCGCCAGGCGACGTCCGGCGTGAGCGTGGTGGACACGACCTCGATCAGATTCGTGATCGGCGCAGGGGCGAAGAAGTTCAGACCTACGAGATAGCGTGGATCGCGTAGCTGGGTGGCCATGTTGGTGATGGGAAGTGCCGAGGTGCTGGTCACCAGTAGGGTGCCGGGACGGGTTACGTCCTCGACGGAGCGCAGGACAGCGACTTTGAGGTCCAGCAGTTCCGGCACAGCTTCGATGACGATATCGCTCCCCGACACGTCGGAAAGGCCGGCGGCGAAGGTCAGACGCCCGAATCGGACATCGCGTCCTGGACCGCCCCGCTCGTCTGGAGCAGTGGCGGGTCGGTGGGCGGCGGTGATGCGCTGGATGGCCGACAGCGCGGCATAGATGTTCGCGTCGTAGAGCACGACGTCGGTCCCGGCCGCAGCACAGACTTCCGCGATTCTTGTGCCTGTTGTGCCGGTGCCGACAACGGCTACCTGAGCCATGGGGGCGTACCTCCTGTTACCTGATCGGTGCCAGCGACCAGGTCTCTGGCCGAGCCCGTCCGGGGCCCGTCCGCGGTGCTGTGTGGCCGACGGTCAGTCCTTGATCTCGCAGATCACGGCGCCGGACGAGACCGAGCCGCCGACCTCGGCGGCCAGACCCTTGATCGTTCCGGCGCGGTGGGCGTTGAGGGGCTGTTCCATCTTCATGGCTTCCAGGACGACGATCAGGTCGCCTTCCTGGACCTGCTGGCCCTCCTCGACGGCGATCTTGACGATGGTGCCCTGCATGGGTGAGGCGAGGGTGTCGCCGGAGACCGCGGAGCCGGTCTTCTTCGCCGCGCGGCGCTTGGGCTTGGCGCCCGCGGCGAGTCCGGTGCGGGCCAGGCTCATGCCCAGCGAGGAGGGCAGGGAGACCTCGAGACGCTTGCCGCCGACCTCGACGACGACCGTCTCGCGGCCCGTGTCCTCCTCCGCCTCCGCGTCGGCGGGAGCGGCGAAGGGCTTGATCTCGTTGACGAACTCGGTCTCGATCCAGCGGGTGTGGACGCGGAACGGGTCGCTGGTGAACGCCGGGTCGGTGACGACCGCGCGGTGGAACGGGATCGCGGTGGCCATGCCCTCGACGTTGAACTCGGCCAGCGCGCGCGCCGCCCGCTGCAGCGCCTGCTCACGCGTGGCACCGGTCACGATGAGTTTGGCCAGCAGCGAGTCCCACGCCGGACCGATCACCGAGCCGGACTCGACGCCCGCGTCCAGGCGGACACCCGGACCGGTCGGCGGGGCGAACACCGTCACCGTGCCCGGGGCGGGCAGGAAGCCGCGGCCCGGGTCCTCACCGTTGATCCGGAACTCGAACGAGTGCCCGCGCACCGCCGGGTCGTCGTAACCGAGCTTCTCGCCGTCCGCGATCCGGAACATCTCCCGGACCAGGTCGATACCGCTGACCTCCTCGGTCACCGGGTGCTCGACCTGCAGACGGGTGTTGACCTCCAGGAACGAGATCGTGCCGTCCACACCGACCAGGAACTCCACGGTGCCCGCACCGACGTACCCGGCCTCCTTCAGGATCGCCTTCGACGCCGCGTACAGCTCCGCGTTCTGCGCCTGGGACAGGAACGGCGCGGGAGCCTCCTCCACCAGCTTCTGGTGGCGGCGCTGCAGCGAGCAGTCACGCGTCGACACGACCACCACATTGCCGTGGGAGTCGGCCAGGCACTGCGTCTCCACATGCCGCGGCTTGTCGAGGTAGCGCTCCACGAAGCACTCCCCGCGCCCGAACGCCGCGACCGCCTCACGGACCGCGGAGTCGTACAGCTCCGGGATCTCCTCCAGCGTCCGGGCCACCTTCAGCCCGCGACCGCCACCGCCGAACGCCGCCTTGATCGCGATCGGCAGCCCGTGCTGCTCGGCGAACTCCACAACCTCCGCGGAACCCGACACCGGGTCCGGGGTGCCGGCGACCAGCGGCGCACCGGCACGCTGGGCGATGTGCCGGGCGGCGACCTTGTCGCCCAGGTCGCGGATCGCCTGCGGCGGCGGACCGATCCAGGTCAGCCCGGCGTCCAGCACGGCCTGGGCGAACTCGGCGTTCTCCGACAGGAAGCCGTAGCCCGGGTGGATCGCGTCCGCCCCCGAGTCCTTGGCAGCCTGCAGCACCTTGGCCATGTCCAGATAGCTGGCGGCCGGGGTGTCACCGCCCAGAGCGAATGCCTCGTCGGCCGCACGCACATGCAGAGCGTCCCGGTCCGGGTCGGCGTAGACGGCCACGCTCCCGATCCCGGCATCCCGGCATGCCCGAGCAACACGGACAGCAATTTCGCCACGATTGGCGATGAGGACTTTCTTCAGCATGCCGGCTCCAGTGCGGTGTCGGTGGTGGTGAGCAGGCGGTCGACGGTCCGGACGATGCCGCCGATGTCCGCGCCCGGGGTGAAGACGGCGTGGACGCCCAGTGCCTCCAGCGCGGTGATGTCCGCTTCGGGGATGATGCCGCCGACCAGGACGAAGGTGCTCCCGGCGTCCTGCTCGCGCAGCAGGTCGATTACCCTTCGGGTGATGGTCAGATGAGCACCGGACAGGATGGACATCCCCAGGAGGGAGACGTCCTCAGCGATGACGCTCGACACGATCTGCTCGGGCGTCTGGTGCAGGCCGGTGTAGATGACTTCATAGCCGGCGTCGCGCAGGGCTCGTGCGATGACCTTCGCTCCACGGTCGTGGCCGTCGAGCCCGGGTTTGGCAATGACCACGCGTCCGCGTGGTGCGACAGGCGTGGTTCGGGGGTGCCGCGGGTGCAATGGTGTCTCCGGTCGGATGGATCAGCGGGGCCAGGCGGAAGTGCGCCAGGCGGTGGGCCCCGGGCGCGGGATGCGATGCATTGGTTCGCCCCGGCTGGCCCACGCGCAGGTGCGTGAAGTCGCCTGAGCCTGATGGGAAGCCGCCGCCCGGGCAGCCAGCAGCGCCATGACGGCGGCAAGTTCCTCGGGGGTGGGCTGCCCGTGCAGCACACGGATCGGTGTCATGGCGGTGGGTTCCTTTACAGGGGGATGTTGCCGTGCTTCTTCGGGGGCAGGGATTCCCGCTTCGTGCGCAGCTGGCGCAGCCCCTTCACCACGTGTGCCCGGGTGTCGGACGGCATGATCACCGCGTCCACGTAGCCGCGTTCGGCCGCCACGTACGGGTTGAGCAGCGCGTCCTCGTAGTCGGCGATCAGCTCGGCGCGGGTCGCCTCCTGATCCTCGGCGGCCGCGATCGTGCGGCGGTGCAGGATGTTCACCGCACCCTGCGCGCCCATCACCGCGATCTGTGCGGTCGGCCAGGCGAGGTTGATGTCGGCGCCCAGGTGCTTGGAGCCCATGACGTCGTACGCGCCGCCGAACGCCTTGCGGGTGATCACGGTGATCAGCGGGACGGTCGCCTCCGCGTACGCGTAGATCAGCTTGGCGCCGCGCCGGATGATGCCGCCGTACTCCTGGTCGACGCCGGGCAGGAAGCCGGGGACGTCGACGAAGGTCAGCACGGGCACGTTGAACGCGTCGCAGGTACGGACGAAGCGTGCGGCCTTCTCGCTCGCGTTGATGTCCAGACAGCCCGCGAACTGCATCGGCTGGTTGGCGACGATGCCGACGGGGTAGCCCTCGACACGCCCGAAACCGGTGATGATGTTCGGCGCGAACAGGGCCTGCGTCTCCAGGAACTCGCCGTCGTCCAGCACATGCTCGATGGCGGTGTGCATGTCGTACGGCTGGTTCGCCGAGTCCGGGATGAGGGTGTCGAGCTCACGGTCCTCGTCGGTCACCGTGAGATCCGCCTCCTCCGGGAAGGCGGGCGCCTCGGAGAGGTTGTTCGACGGGAGGTAGGACAGCAGCGACTTGACGTACTCGATGGCGTCCTTCTCGTCCCCCGCCATGTGATGCGCCACACCCGAGGTGGTGTTGTGCGTACGGGCGCCGCCCAGCTCCTCGAAGCCGACGTCCTCACCGGTCACCGTCTTGATGACGTCGGGACCCGTGATGAACATGTGCGAGGTCTGGTCGACCATGACGGTGAAGTCGGTGATCGCGGGGGAGTAGACCGCGCCACCGGCGCACGGTCCGACGATCAGCGAGATCTGCGGGACGACACCCGAGGCGTGCACATTGCGGCGGAAGATCTCGGCGAACAGACCGAGCGCGGCCACACCCTCCTGGATCCGTGCGCCGCCGCCGTCGTTGATGCCGATGACCGGGCAGCCGGTCTTCAGCGCGAAGTCCATCACCTTGACGATTTTCTCACCGTAGACCTCGCCGAGCGAGCCGCCGAAGATGGTGAAGTCCTGCGAATACACGCAGACGGGGCGGCCGTCGACCGTGCCGTAGCCGGTGACGACACCGTCTCCGTACGGGCGGTTCTTCTCGATGCCGAAGTTGGTGGAGCGGTGCCGGGCGAATTCGTCGAGCTCCACGAAGGAGCCCTCGTCGAGCAGGAGATCGACCCGCTCGCGGGCGGTCAACTTGCCCTTGGCGTGCTGCTTTTCGACCGCGCGTGCGGAACCGGCGTGTGTCGCCTCGTCGATACGGCGCTGCAGGTCCGCGATCTTGCCCGCGGTCGTGTGGATGTCGATGTCGTCGGCCTGTAGGGGCTCGGCATTCATCACTCGCTCCCGTTCTTGTCCATCGGCACCGGACACCGGTGTGGCGGGTGGTCGCCAAGGGCCATGGAAGGTCTCCTGAGTCGTTGGGGAAATGTCTCAGCCCGGGGATCTCCCAGGTCAGAAGGTTTCGAGCGGGACGTACGCGCCCCAGACGTCGCGCAGGGCGTGGGAGACCTCGCCGCCGGTCGCGCGGAGCCGCAGGGCTTCACGCATCGGGAGCAAGATGTTGCCGGTGCCCTGGGCGGCGGCCCGTAGGTCGTCGAGAGCGCGCTGGACGGCGTCGTTGTCGCGTTCGTTGCGCAGGGCAGCGAGGCGTTCGCACTGGTCGATCTCGATCTGCGGGTCGACGCGCAGCGGCTCGTACGGCTCTTCCTCGTCGAGGACGAACTTGTTGACTCCGACCACGGTCCGCTCGTCGTTGTCGATCTCCAGCGCGACCCGGTAGGCGGAGCGTTCGATCTCGGACTTCTGGAAGCCCTGCTCAATCGCCGAGACCGCGCCGCCTCGGTCCTCGACGGCCTGGATCAACTCCAGTACTGCCGCCTCGAGATCATCGGTCATCGACTCCATGACGTAGGACCCCGCGAAGGGGTCGACCGTCTTGGTCACGTCGGTCTCGTACGCGATGATCTGCTGGGTGCGCAGTGCGAGCCGCGCCGCCTTCTGTGTGGGCAGGGCGATGGCCTCGTCGTAGGAGTTGGTGTGCAGCGACTGGGTCCCGCCGAGGACCGCGCCCAGGCCCTGCAGGGCGACCCTGACAAGGTTGACCTCGGGCTGCTGCGCCGTCAGCTGCACGCCGGCGGTCTGGGTGTGGAAGCGCAGCATCTGCGACTTGGGGTTCTTGGCCTTGAATTCGTCGCGCATGATGCGGGCCCAGATCCGGCGGGCAGCACGGAACTTCGCGATCTCCTCCAGCAGCGTGGTCCGGGCGACGAAGAAGAACGACAGGCGCGGCGCGAAGTCGTCGACGTCCAGGCCCGCGGCGATCGCGGTGCGCACGTACTCCTTGGCGTTCGCGAGGGTGAACGCGATCTCCTGCGCGGGGCTCGCACCGGCCTCGGCCATGTGGTAGCCCGAGATGGAGATCGTGTTCCAGCGCGGCAGCTCCCTGTGGCAGTAGGCGAAGATGTCGCTGATCAGCCGCAGCGACTGCTTCGGCGGGAAGATGTAGGTGCCGCGGGCGATGTACTCCTTTAGCACGTCGTTCTGGATCGTGCCGGTCAACTGATGGCCCGCGATGCCCTCTTCGGCCGCGACCAGCTGGTACAGCAGGAGCAGCGTCGAGGCGGGGGCATTGATCGTCATCGACGTCGACACCTTGTCCAGAGGCAGGCCCTGGAACAGCGTGCGCATGTCCTCGATCGAGTCGATCGCCACGCCCACCTTGCCCACCTCACCGCGCGCGATGGGCTCGTCGGAGTCGTAGCCCATCTGCGTAGGGAGATCGAAGGCCACACTCAGACCGCCCGTGCCGGCGTTGACTAGCTCGTGGTAGCGCTCGTTGGACTCCTTCGCCGTGCCGAAACCGGCGTACTGCCGCATCGTCCAGGGCCGGCCGGTGTACATCGACGGGTAGACGCCGCGGGTGAACGGGAACTGCCCCGGGGCGCCCAGATCGGCGTCCGCGTCGAAGTCCGTGAGCGCCCAGCCGTCGTAGATCGGCCGGATCGGTAGGTCGGACTCGCTCCGTGCAACGGAACCCACGCCGCATCACCTCTTCATCGGTACCTAGTCCGTCTAGAACGGTACTCAGTACCATTGATGCGGGGCAAGTGGCGTCTGCGCAGTGAGACGGGGAAGGATGAGCGGTCATGAGTAAGCCACCTGCACGGATCCGACTCGCAGACGCCGCGTTCGCTCTCTTCGACGAGCGCGGATACGAGCAGACGACCGTCGATGACATCGCCGAGCGGGCGGGGCTCGGGCGTACGACGTTCTTCCGGCACTACCGGTCCAAGGAAGACGTCATCTTTCCCGACCACGACCGCCTCCTTGAGTTGATCAGAGACCGGCTGGCGACCTCGAGCCACAGCACCGCCCTGGTCGCCGTGTCCGACGCGGTGCGTCTTGTGCTGCTGCACTACCTCGATGAGGGTGATCTCGCGAGGTGGCGATACGCGCTCACCAGCAAGGTCGCCGCCCTCCGGGACCGGGAGATCGCCAGTGTGGCCCGCTACCAGCGACTGTTCCGGGAGTTCATCGCGGACTGGATGGGGGACCCGACGGAGTCGGCGTCGCTGAGGGCCGAACTCATGGCGGCGGCAGTGGTTGCCGCCCACAACCACGTGCTGCGCCGGTGGCTGCGGGGTGAGTCCTCCAACCCGGTCGCCGAGGTGGACGACGCGATGCGCGAGGTGCTCGCCCTCTTCCCGGCACCCGGTTCCCCGCCGGAGCCCGGCGGTGGCACCACCGTCGTCGCGTTCAGGACCGGGCAGGATATCGATGCTCTGCTCCCTTCACTGCGACGTCTCGTCGAGGGTGGCGCCGGGTAGCGAGAGTCCGACGCTTGATGGTTCGTCTTCCATATCGGGCGCGGCCGGCACGCGCAGAGCGGAGGCGGTAGTTGACGCAGTGCGGCTGTCCGGACTCCCGGCGAGTGATCGAGTGATGCCGCGCACAGGGAGGCGGGGGCTGTGTCTTGGCGTGTTAGCGTCCGGCCGTGACTTCCCCGGCTCTGGATACCTTCGTACCCGGCAGCGGAATGGCCGGGACGGGCTCTTCAGCCTGTCCCGGAGCGCTCGGTACCTGTGATCCGCTCGGTCTGCTCGATCTGTTCGGCGACGGCTTCGTCCGTGACCCATATCCCTGGCTGGATGTCCTACGGTCCGAGTCTCCGGTGCACTACGACGCCGCCACCGGGCTGTGGTTGGTCAGCCGTTACGACGACGTGCGCCGGGTACTGCTCGACCCGGCCCTGTTCCATCCGGACAACGCCCTGCGCGCCGTCACTCCTCTGCCGTTCGCTGTTCTGCGGATTCTCGCCCGGGCCGGCTTCACGCTCCCACCCGCGCTCGCCAACAACGGCACCCCCAGCCACCGCGGACTGCGCCGCGTGGTGACCCGGTTCTTCAACGCCGAGGGCGTCGCGGCAGCTGTACCGATGATCCAGCGCATTGCCGAGGAGTTGCTGGACATGGCACGGTCGGAGATCGACGCCACCGGCCGTTGCGAGCTGTTCACCTCTTTCGCGCAAGTTCTGCCGTGCCGGGTGCTGATGGAACTCCTCGGCATCCAGGGGGTTGCCCCGACCACCCTGATTCGCTGGAGTGATGCCTCGCTGGAGCTGTTCTGGGGCAGGCCCGCACTCGAAAGGCAACTGGAACTGGCGGAGCTTGTCGGCGAGTTCCACCAGTGGTTGACCGACACGGTGCGCGGCGGTACTGCCCCGCCCAGCTCGTTCATCGGGGCGTTGGCCCGCCATCGCCTGCCAGACGGCGAGCCGCTGGACGTCGAGACCGCGGTGGCCGCGTGCTTCTTCGTCTTCATCGCGGGGCAGTCCACCACCGGGCAGCTGATCGCCACGGTGCTGCGGCGAGGGCTCGCCGAGTCCGGAGTGTGGCAGCGCCTGGCTCGCCAGGCGGGTCTGGCCGAGGCATGGGTAGAGGAGGTGCTGCGGCGCGAACCGCCGGTCACCACTTGGCGTCGGAGTGCCGCGTGTTCGACCGAGCTGGGCGGGGTGAGCCTGCCGGAGGGTGCCCAACTGTTGCTGATGCTGCTGGGCAGCGGATCCGACCCGGGGGTCTTCCCCGATCCGGAGCGGATGCGCCCGCACCGGACGAACGTCCGCCATCACCTGGCGTTCGGCGCCGGCCGCCATCGCTGCCCGGGCGCGTCCCTGGCACGCACAGAGGCGGCGGTGGCCTTGCGGGCGGCGGCCGGTCGCCTGCCAGGAATGTGGCTGGAGGAGGGCGGGGCCGAAACGCCGATGCTGGATCTGCTGTCCTTCCGTGCACCCTTGCGCCTCACCGCCCTTCGGTGAACTGGCAGCTTGCCGTGTGACCGACGGCACGACCGCATGAGTGAGACTCGGTGTGCATAATTGGGTACTGAGTACCGAAGTTGTCGGCTGACCGCCGTACGAGTGCTGAATCGCGTCGACGGGACCCGCATACCGAACACTGCAAAGGGGCGCTCGGTGAGTTTGAGGATCGTTGTCACTGTGAAGTACGTGCCCGACGCCACTGGCGACCGGCACTTCGCCGATGACCTGACCGTCGACCGGGACGACGTGGATGGTCTGCTCTCCGAACTCGACGAGTACGCCGTCGAGCAGGCGCTGCAGATCGCGGAGAACGCGGACGACGCCGAGGTCACCGTGCTGACCGTGGGTCCGGAGGACGCCAAGGACGCGCTGCGCAAGGCCCTGTCGATGGGTGCCGACAAGGCGATCCACGTCGAGGACGACGACCTGCACGGCACCGACGTCATCGGCACTTCGCTGGTGCTGGCCAAGGCGATCGAGAAGGCCGGCTACGACCTGGTGATCTCCGGCATGGCCTCCACCGACGGCACCGTCGGCGTGGTCCCGGCGCTGCTGGCCGAGCGCCTGGGCGTCCCGCAGGTCACCCTGCTGTCCGAGGTCTTGGTCGAGGACGGCATCGTCACGGGCCGCCGCGATGGCGACACGGCGTCCGAGCAGCTCCAGGCGTCCCTCCCGGCCGTCGTTTCGGTCACCGACCAGTCGGGTGAGGCCCGGTACCCGTCCTTCAAGGGCATCATGGCGGCCAAGAAGAAGCCGGTTGACTCCTGGGACCTGTCCGACCTGGACATCGAAGCCGAAGAGGTCGGCCTGGAGGGTGCCTGGACGAAGGTCGAGGCCGCGGCCGAGCGGCCGGCGCGCACCGCGGGCACGATCGTCAAGGACGAGGGCGAGGGCGGCAAGCAGCTCGCTGAGTTCCTCGCGAGCCAGAAGTTCATCTAAGGCTCATCAGCCTGACTTCCCCTCAGGCTTCGTAACCCGCAAGGAGGTCCATTCCCATGGCTGAAGTTCTCGTCTACGTCGACCACGCAGACGGTGCCGTCCGCAAGCCCACCCTGGAGCTGCTCACCCTGGCCCGCCGCATCGGCGAGCCGGTCGCGGTCGCCCTCGGCGCGGGCGCGGAGAACACCGCCGCCACGCTCGCCGAGCACGGCGCGGCGCGGGTCCTGACCCACGACGCGCCGGAGTACGCCGACTACCTGGTCGTCCCGAAGGTCGACGCGCTGCAGGCCGCCTACGAGCAGGTGTCCCCGACCGCCGTCCTGGTCCCCTCCTCGGCGGAGAGCAAGGAGATCGCGGCCCGTCTCGCGGTCCGTATCGGTTCCGGCATCATCACCGACGCCGTCGACCTGGAGGCCGGCGAGGCGGGTCCGGTGGCCACCCAGTCGGTGTTCGCCGCCTCGTTCACCACCAAGTCCCGTTTCATCAAGGGCACCCCGGTCATCACCGTGAAGCCGAACTCGGCCGCGGTGGAGGCCGCCCCGGCCGTGGGCGCCGTGGAGACGCTGAGCGTTTCGTTCTCCGAGAAGGCGACCGGCACGAAGGTCACCGGCCGCACTGCCCGTGAGTCGACGGGCCGTCCGGAGCTGACCGAGGCCGCGATCGTGGTCTCCGGCGGCCGTGGCGTCAACGGCGCGGAGAACTTTGCGCTCATCGAGGCGCTCGCCGACTCCCTGGGTGCGGCCGTCGGTGCCTCGCGTGCCGCGGTCGACGCGGGCTGGTACCCGCACACCAACCAGGTCGGTCAGACCGGTAAGAGCGTGTCCCCGCAGCTGTACATCGCCTCGGGTATCTCGGGTGCGATCCAGCACCGGGCCGGTATGCAGACCTCGAAGACCATCGTGGCGATCAACAAGGACGCCGAGGCCCCGATCTTCGACCTGGTCGACTACGGCGTGGTCGGCGACCTCTTCGGCGTCGTCCCGCAGCTCACCGAGGAGATCAAGTCCCGCAAGGGCTGACGGCGTAGACGGACTCCGCCGGCGCCACGGGACCGAAGGCGGCACCGAGCAGAGCGCGGGTGCCGGTCTCGCAAAGCGCCACGAGTTTCAGCATGGGGTAGCCCTCCTGACCGTAACGATGCTTGATCTTGCCGAGCCAGCCGCAGACGCGGGGCCGGGCGGGGGCCTTGGCGGAACTGCAGCCGTCGAAGGCGACCGTCCGCCAGCGTCGGTAACGCACTCCGGGAGTCTCTGGCCGGGCCACCGAGCCGGCCAGAATGGTGAAGAGCAGCTTCAGTGGGGCCGGCCCCAGTCGGCGGCGTATGTCCCGCAAGGCCTTCTCCGACGGTCGGCATGGGCATACCTGCTGCAGTCCGGCCGTGAGTTTGTCCCATACCCGCATGTACCCAAGGCGCGGGAACAGAGCCATGGCCAGCACGAAGTAGATGCCGACCCGTGAGGGCAGCATCCGTAGCCTCGCCTGCGTGGTCCCGGTCCGCTCCAGGACGTCGTCGACAAGCTCGAAGGGGACCTGCTGGGTCAACTCCCCGAGGTGTCCGGGGGCATAGAGGCCCTCGGCAACGATGACCGTGTGGGTGAGCTGGGTGGTGGCAGACTGGTCGGACAACGGGACCCCTTCGGGCAGGAAGACCTTGGTCGGCTTCCTCGCTCTACCAGGGGTCCCGTCCTCGTGATCAACAGTTGCCCGAATCCCACGGATCCGCTTGACAGACCCGTCATCAGGCTAACTACGCGGCATTGGAAGTACGCACTCGTGCGCCACGAGGCGCCACTACCCGAGCGGGGGTGAAAGGACCCCGCCGCTGCTGGTCTGTCGCAGCAGGCTAGTCGGTGACTTCGCACATGGGGATTTAGGTCTCCAGCCAGCGGGGTCTGGTTTCATCGATGCCGAGGAGTTCGAGCAGGTGTGCTTGGACTCCTTGGCTGATGAGGATGGTGGGCGGGTCGGTGGCGGTGCCGGGGCGGAGCATGAGGCTGTCGAGGTGGTAGAGGATCATGCGTCCGGTGGGGCGGACCCTGCGGTTGTCGGGGTAGAGGCCGCTCATAGTCTGCTCGGGGCCCAGGGCCTGGCGTACTTGGCGTTCGATCAGGCAGAACACCAGCAGCGCGAGGCAGATCACGCTGATCAGGGCGGCGATGCGTCGATTGTGTTCCAGGAAGACCGGCGCGACCGCGAGCGGGCCCTTGAAGTCGCTGTAGCGGCGTTCGACTACGCCTTGGCCCTTGTAGCGCCGTAAGGCCTCGGCGGCGTCGGCCTGCTCGGGAGTGAGTCGGGTGACCAGGGCGTACCAGCCGTCGGCGGTGGCCTGCGCGTCCAGGACGTCCTGGTCGAAGTGCCAGGTCAGCGACGGGCGGCCGTCGGTATCGGTGGTGACGGTGGTGCGCAGGCAGCTCGCCACGCGGCGGGTCTTGGCGATCACGCCGATCCGGGCCTCGACCTTGGCGGCGGTGTTGTAGTAGCGGCCGCCGGCGGAACACTGCAGTTTGTCCAGGTCCTCCGCCGCCCTGGCCAGGCGTTTGGCACGGGCGGCCTGCTGGCCTTTGGCGTTGCCGGTGGAGTGGACCAGGATCCGCCGCAAGGTATGTACGGGATCACGCTTGCGGGGCCCGGCCATGACGTGGACGTCTTCCAGAACCCGGTAGGACTCCCGCTGATCGGCGGGGGTATTCCGCTCGCGGTCGCGGTCGTTGACGTAGCCGACCAGCTGAGCGGAGTCCACGTCCAAGGCGGCGTAGACCTCGTCCTTGACCTGGGCGGCCGGGAGCGGGGCGATGAAGTCGACCTTCGCGTCCAGCAGCGCGGTGATGTTCGGGTACGACACGAGCTTGGAGTCCGCGACCAGCAGGAAGTCCTTGCGGTCGGCGATCTTCCGCAGGGCCTTCATCGCGCCGACGACCTGGGCGACCTCGCCCGCGCCGCCGTCGTAGACCCGGTGGAAGAGCGGGATGCCGCCGTCGCGGCTGACGGCCAGCCCGGCCTGGATCTGCTTCAGGTCCACTCGCCGGTCCTTGGGGTGACCGTACCTGACCTGCGGGAAGCCTTCTTCCTGGTCCTCGTAGGCACCGAACAGCGACAGCGAGGTCATGTCCCAGTGAATCTGAGTGACATCGACGCCGAACTCCGTGATGGCCTGCGCGCCGACCGAGCCGGTGATCTCCTCCAGATTCGGCGCGATCGCGTCCAGCGCACGGACGAGCCGATCATCGTTGAGCAGCCCAGGCTCCACGCCGAAGACTTCCTCCACGGCCCACTTCCGTGCCCAGTCCTCCACCCGGACCATCGACGTGGGCGAGGACAGACGGTTGGCGACCAGCACCTCGATGACCTGCCCGTGGGTCAGATGCGCCACGTCCCGCACCGGGCACAGTTCGTCGATGATCCCGGCCACGTCCAGCCGGCGCAGAAACTCGGCAGAGGCAGGCAGAGCGCCCAGACGCCTCTCCACCACAGAGGTCAACTCCACCGCCATGCGGGGACGCTGGACCCGGGAACGACGTGTACGAGATATCGGCACATCCCACTCAACGAACCACACCCGTCCAGGTACCGGCCACATGACCGGATCATCCGATCCGGTCATGTGCGGAGGATGGGGCTAGTGCAGCTGAGGGCAGCCTGAACGCGGAGACGCGCGGGAGGGTGGCAAGCAGCCCTGACAAAGCCGGGACGTGTCGGCACTGCCAGACGGTGCGGGTCCGGCAAGCGAGACGAGAAGCCGTACGAGAGGAACCAGTGCTTGAAGCCCCGTAATACTTCCACCGGCTCGAATCTGGCAGATCTGGGCCGGGTGCAGTGCTCGCCACCTGGGATTGCGTTGGTGGCGTCTCCGAAGTCGGTTAAGTGTGCCGATCAGGAGGCCATGCCGAAGGTCTGCGGCGTAGGCATGGCGATGCTGTCGGGGCACAGCTGGGCGGCTCACTCGACGATCGGGTGGTGGTGAACGTGGGAAGCGGCCGGGTGTCGCCCTTCCCGTCCGGCAGCCAGTCGGACGGAGGGCAGGTTCGTCGTCGGCTGACGACACCGGGTCGTGGCGGAGTCCTCGTAGTAGTCGGAGCGCGCGAGAGGCGCGTACGTGGCGAAGGAGGACAGCAAGTCAGCAGTGGAAGGACTGGAAGGCCAGGAGGTTTTCGCCGGTGAATACTGACGAGCTGGAGTACGTCCTGATGAGGGCGGAGCGCCGGGTACTGGAGATCCAGACGAAGCTGCACCGTTGGGCCCGCGAGGATTCTCATCGCAGGTTCGATGATCTGTTCAACCTCGTTACCGATCCCGCGTTCTTGCTGGTTGCGTGGGTTCGGGTGCGGGGCAACAAGGGAGCCCGCACTGCCGGAGTGGACGGTGAGACCGCCTACTACGTGGAGAGCGTGCGGGGCGTCGAGAACTTCCTCGACGGGCTGCGGAACTCGATCAAGGACCGCAGTTTCTGCCCGCTTCCGGTCCGGGAACGGATGATCCCCAAGGCGGGCGGCAAGAAGCGCCGTCTGGGGATCGCGACCGTCCGGGACCGGGTGGTGCAGGCGTCCCTGAAGCTGGTGCTGGAGCCGATTTTCGAGGCGGAGTTCCTCCCGTGTTCCTACGGGTTCCGCCCGAACCACCGGGCTCATGATGCGGTGGCCGAGGTGCGTCATCTCACCTCCCACTCCTATGAGTGGGTCGTGGAGGGCGACATCAAAGCCTGTTTCGATGAGATCTCGCCTCCGGCCCTGATGGACCGGGTGCGCAGGCGCATCGGTGACAGACGCGTCCTGGCCCACGATGGGCCTGCGCCTGTCGCAGGAGAAGACCCTGATCACCCATATCGACGATGGCCTCGACTTTCTCGGATGGCGCATCCAGCGTCACCGCAAACGAGGCACCAACAAGCACTACGTCTACACCTATCCGGCCCGCAAGGCCCTCAAGGCCGTCACAGGCAAGGTCAAGACGCAGTGTCGCAGGACAGGCACGGACCTGCCGTTCGATGCCCTGCTCATCTGTCTCAACCGGATGCTGCGGGGCTGGTGCGCCTACTTCCGGCCCGGGGTGTCCAGCACGGCCTTTCAGTACCTGAGCTCCTACACCTGGGGCCGGGTCATCTTCTGGCTGCGGCGGAAACACCCGGGACTGAACTGGAAGCAGCTGCGACGCCGCTTCTGCGGCGGCGGCTGGTGGCCGGTCAGCGAGGAGAGAGAACTGTTCAACCCGGCTAAGGTGCGCACTACGCGCTACCGCTACCGGGGTTCAGTGATTCCCTCGCCCTGGCCGGTCACGGGATGAGACATCGGGCGGAACCCAGGGCGGGACTTGTGGAGCGCCCGTTGCGTTGAGAGGCGCACGGCGGGTGCGGGAAGCGGTCCGGAGAAACAGGCCGGTCGAAAGGCCGGAGCCGCGCTCCGGGCCGACTTCACGAGTTGCGTGAGCACGCGGGTCCGGATGTACCGCGCCGCCGAGCCGAAGCCGGTCATCCGCCGCATGGCCGAGGAACTCGGGGTGCATCACGAGGCCCTGCGTAACTGGATCCGTCAGGCCGAGGCCGACGCTAGCGAGCGGGACGACCTGCTCACCACCGAGGAGAAGGAAGAGCTCGCCCAGCTTCGTCGAGGGCGACCGGCAAAGCCGACGCGCGATCTCACGGACCCAATGTCCTGAGCACGTCACGCGGCGATGTCCTCGCGCTCTGAGAACGACAGATAGCGTCCCGACACCGTCGGCGAAAGGATCGGTCCCACGCCCCCAGCGTGGCGGAACCACCGTGTCCCGACCGTGAGCGACACCCCGACTTCGGCCGCCGCTTTCTCTGACCGAACCCCCCGGGCGATCGCAGCCCAAAACCGGACGCGATCCTCACGCCACGCGATCGTCGGCCGGCCCGGCGACGGCATCTGCCCCGGTATTCACGAACCCTGCGCTGCTGCGGACCAACACCCACGGTTCATCAGTCAGCAGCGCGCACGGGTCAGTCAGAAGGCCGCATAAGGGAGGACTCCACGCTTCCAGGGGATTGACAAGGTCGAAGTCCCCTCCGACCGGGAACACCTTGTCTGTCGGGACCAGCGCGACGGCCCGCACGGAACGGGTCCTCGTTATCTCGCGCAGGACCTCGGAAAGCGCAACGTGCAGTTCGCGGTCGACCCGGTTGAGCACCTCCGGTCGAGAGCAAGGTGATCTGGACGACCCTGTCGCTCGGGTACGTCAACTCCAGACAGCCACTGACCGACTCATTCGCGGATACCTCCATCATTGCGCATTGCCTTTATTGAGATTGCGCGTCTATTATTTCATAGGCAGTGCCCCGTGGCGAGACCCACCGATGAACGAGAGGAACGCCGTGAACGAGTCCTTGCAGGTCCTGGGATACCCGGAGCACCAGCCTTTCCGCCGCACCACCGATATGGCCACTCTCCCCGAGGCATTCCAGCGGACGGTCAACTCCTACCCGAAAGCAGTGGCGCTGCGCACGGCGGACGACTCCGTCCGCCTCACCTGGCGGGAGGCAGCGGACCAGGTCGAGCGCCTGGCCGGCTCGCTCACGAACCTCGGTATGAAGCGTGGTGACACCATCGCCCTGCTCCTGACCAACCGGCCGGAGCACCAGCTGATGGACCTGGCAGCCCTGCACCTCGGCACGGCCTCGACCTCGGTCTACTCGACCCTCCCCCCGATCGACCTCGCCTACAACATCGGCGACTCGGGCTCCCGCATCGTCATCACGGAGCCCTCGCTCGAGGCCGGGCTGCGCGAGGCGGTGACGAGTCACGGCCTGGCACTGGACCACGTCATCGTCCTCGACCGCGACGAGGTCGAGGCCCTCGACGGCGTGGAGGTGCACACCTACGCCGAGTTGCTCGACCTGCCGGCGCCGGCTGGCTTCGACTTCGAGCGCAGTTGGCGCGCGGTGTCGGCCGACGACGTCGCCACCGTCATCTACACCTCGGGCACGACGGACCTGCCCAAGGGTGTCGAGCTCCAGCACTCCGCGGTCCTGCACACGGTGGACACCTACCACGAGGCAGCACCGCTGGAGACCGGGCGCCGCCTTCTGTCCGGAATGCCCATGGCCCACATCGGGGAGCGCATCATCTCCTACTACCTCGCGGTCACGCAGGGGCACTGCGTGACCTTCTGCCCGGACCTGCGGCAGCTCAACAGCATGTACCTCCGGGTCCGGCCGGCGATGATCTTCCTGGTCCCGCGCTCCCTCGAGCGCTTCCGCAGCCTGATCGAGGCGCACATCGAGACTCAACCCGATGCCGACCGGCGTAAGCGCCTCCATCGGGCGGGCGAGCTCGGCCAGCAGCTCACCACCGCGAACCAGGAGGGCACCCCCCTGCCCGACGAGAAGCAGCGCGAGTGGGAGGACCTCGCCGAGGAGCGTTCGGAGCTGCTCTCGGTTGTCGGCCTGGACGGCGTCGAGTACGCGGTCGTCGGCGGCGCCTACGTCGACATCAACCTGCTCCTCTACTTCCTCGGCCTCGGGCTGCCCATCCGTGAGGGCTACGGCTCGACGGAGTGCTGCGCGCTGGCCACCCCCGGCAGACTCTCCGACGAGTACCGCATCGGCTACGCCGGGCCGGTCGCCACCGGGATGGAGCTCCGGATCGCCGAGGACGGCGAGATCCTCGTGCGCGGACCGCGCCTGATGCGCGGCTACCGCAACAAGCCCGAGGCGACGAAGAAGGCAATCGACGCCGACGGGTGGCTGCACACCGGCGACATCGGCGTGCTCAATGAGCTCGGCCAGCTCCGGATGGTGGACCGCAAGAAGGACCTCATCATCAACACGAACGGCAAGAACATCTCACCGGTCCGCATCGAGAGCCGCGTCGTCCTCGCCGGCTCGCTCATCGGCACGGCGGTCGCCACCGGCGACTCTCGGGAGTTCGTCTCAGCACTGCTAGTGGCGAACCCGGAGGGCGTGGCCAGCTACCGACGTGAGCACCCGGAGCTGTCCGAGTTCAGCGACGACCAGCTCGGCGAGGACCCCGGCTTCCGCGCGGCGGTGCAGGAGCAGGTGGATGCCGCCAACAGGGACCTCTCCGCCGTCGAGCAGATCAAGGCCTGGACGCTGATCATGCGCCCCTGGGGGTGGGGGGGCGACGAGATCACCGCGTCGAACAAACTCAAGCGCCGCGCGGTCCTGGCCAAGTACGAGTCGACGATCGACGCGATGTATCACTGAGGCCGAATTGGCCCCAGATCTCTCGGCCAAACCAGCAGGCTCTTGATACTTATCGTTTCGATAACCAAGAGAAGACGACATTTACGACCTGCCACCAAGGGAGTTACCCGTGAGCCCCACCAGCGGCGGAGCCGTTAAAGTCCAGCGGGCCGAGGTCGACCCCGAGTTCGAGCGCCAGCTCGTCTGGGCCCTTGAGGCCGCCAACCTTCCGACGATCCTCGCGGTCCTCGTTCACCTGACCGGCAACCGGGAGTATCTCGAGGGCGAGTTCCAGCTCGGCCCCATGCGCGGCTCCGGTGACCACGATGACGGCGGTCTCCCCGAGGCCACCCAGGAGAAGCTGCGAAGGGCCGCGTCTGAAGTCATCCTCGGGCACCTTGGCGGCACCCTCCCTGCCGTCGCGGACCCCTCGCCCGAAGACGTCGTGCAGATCCTCAGCATGGTGCTCGGCGACAAGGTCCCGGTGGACGCGGCGGGCCTCCTGGCCGAGGAGCTGGGGACCCTCAGCCGGGCGCCGACGCCGCTCCCCAAAGATCATCGGGACGAGGCTCCGCACACGCTCATCGTCGGGACCGGGTTCTCCGGTCTGGCCGCGGCCATCCGACTGGGAGAAGCCGGCCTGCCCTTCACCATCATCGACAAGAACGACGGCATCGGCGGCACGTGGCACGAGAACGTCTACCCAGGCTGCGGCGTCGACACCCCCGTCCACCTCTACTCCTTCGCCTTTGCGCAGCGGTCGGACTGGCCGAAGTACTTCGCTGGGCGGACAGAGGTGCGCGACTACCTCGTCGGCATCGCCGATCGCTACGAAGTCAACAAAAGGGTCCGGTACGGGATCGAGCTCACGTCGGCCGCCTGGGACGAGAGCACCCAGAAGTGGAACGTCACCCTCACGAGGTCGGGCGGCACGACCGAGCAGGGAGCCTACGACGTCATCGTCAGCGCCGTCGGACAGTTCAACCGCCCCAAGACGCCGTCGATACCCGGCCTGGACACCTTCCCCGGACCGGTCCTCCACACCGGGGCGTGGGACGACAGCGTCGACCTCGCCGACAAGCGGGTCGCGGTCATCGGCACCGGCGCGTCGGCGATGCAGCTCGTGCCTGCCGTACGAAGCATCGCCAAGGAGATCACGGTCTACCAGCGGTCCCCGCAGTGGATCCTGCCGAACCCCAACACAAACAAGGACGTCAGCCCGCAGAAGCAGTTCCTCATGGAACACGTCCCGTGGTATCTCGGCTGGTACCGCCTGCGTCTGGCGTGGAACTTCGGCGACCGGATGCACCCGATGCTGCGCATCGATCCCGAGTGGAAGCACATGGACCGCTCCGTCAACGCCATCAACGAGCGCCACCGCGTGTTCCTCACCAACTACATCCAGAGCCAGCTGGCCGACCGCCCCGATCTGGTCGACCGGTGCATCCCGGCCTACCCTCCGTACGGCAAGCGCCCTCTCCTCGACCACGGCTGGTTCGACGCGATCAAGAGCGACAACATTCACCTCGTTACCGAGGGAGTCGTATCGGTCGACGGGTCGACCGTCGTCTCGGCGTCCGGGCAGGAGCAGGAGGTGGACCTCATCGTCCTCGCCACCGGCTTCGACGCCATCAACATGCTCGGCCCGATGGAGGTCACCGGCAGGAGCGGGGCCAGCCTCAGGGACATTTGGGGCGCGGATGACGCCCGTGCCTACCTGGGCATGACGGTTCCGGACTTCCCGAACTTCTTCATGCTCTTCGGACCGAACACCAACGCCGGCCACGGCGGCAGCCTGGTCATGACTGTCGAGATGCAGGTCCGCTACCTCATCGAGATCCTCACCCGCATGGCGCAGAACGGCGTCACCGGAGTGGAGGTCCGTCCCGAGTCGTTCGAGCAGTTCAACGAGGACCTCGACAACGCGCTCGCTGGATCGGTGTGGAGCCATCCCGGGATGACGACGTACTACCGGAACAGCAAGGGCAGGATCGTGACCAACCTGCCCTGGACCAATACCGACTACTGGCACCGCACCCGTCATGTCAACGCTGACGACTTCTTCGAGGTCAGCGCGGCCACGGACACCCGGTCGGGCGCCCCACGCCGTGGGGGCCGGCGAGAGCCAGCCGTGATGTCGGAAAACGTCGCCACCCTTTCGACTTTCCTCGGCCGGTTGGCGAAGCGGGAGACGATGCGGCAGGCACTGGAGCTCGTGGACGACGACTTCGTGGCCCAGGAGCCGGCCAGCCTTCCCTACGGCGGTACCTACCGCGGGCCGGCCGGGCTCCTGGACATGCTGCGCGCGGTCAATGCCGTGGTCCGGCTGGACGTCAAGGACGTCCGGTTGAACGAGGTGGGCGAGTTCGTCATGGCCCGGGTCGAGGTCGACATAGTCGCCCGCGAGTCCGGCGAAGCGTTCCCGACCCGAGTCGTCGAGCTCTACACCGTGGCCAACGGGTTGATCAAGAAGCTGGACATCTTCTACCACGACACCGCCGCGATCCATCAGCTCATCGGGGCCGGGTCATCCGGGGGCCAACTCCTGTGAGCATCGCAGCGAACCGGTGCCGACACCCCGGGCCAGCCCAGCAGGAACACGGCCGCCGTGAGGCAGGCCACGCCGTCCCACCTGTGCCGCTCGACAATGCGATTCGGCGCTGTGAGCTGTGGCGATGCCTTTCGGCCAGGCAGCGTGGCGGTACTCATTGACAGCGTGGGCTTCGTTGTAGATCAGCAGGCGGTCGAGCGTCTCGCGGCGCAGGGGTGCCCACGGCTCGCTCGCAGATGTAAGCATTCAGCAGGTCGTGATCGGCTTCGCGACCTGACGATGTGACAGGTGGCGGGTGGGTGCGGCAGGAGAATCCGTGGTCATGTCGTCGGTTGGGAGTCTGCGTCGCGTGAGGATCTCCTCGCGGTACTCGGGTAAATCCTCGATGCTGAAGTTCCGCCCTGAAGTCGCGGCGGACCAGGTCCGGGGCGGTCTTGGCGTCCTGCCTGGTCAGATGGCGGCGCCTGCAGCGGGTGATGCCGCGGATGTCGCGCTCACGCGTGACTGCTCGACCTTCTTTCTGTTGATGCCGTGCCCCGCGCTCCAGTCGCTCGAACTTGCAGTGATGAGGCTGTGGCGGTGAGGGGCACCTCGTGGCCAAGGGCTTGGAGCCGCACACGTCTTCGGGTTCGGGTAGTCGAGTCAAGGGCACGGAGGTGGTAGTCGGCGCCGAGGTCGTGGAAACGGGTGTCGGGATCGCTGAGTAGGTGCCAGACGATGACGAGCATCGAGCGGGCACCCTCGCTCGAACGGGTCCTCGGCCGGCGTCTGGACCGTCCTGGCGGTGACCTGGCTCCTCGAACGCTACGAATCCCCGGCCGCTCTGCGGAAAGCCGGCCGCCGCAGATTCGTCGAGGTCATCCGGCCCAAGGCCCCGCGCATGGCCCAACGGCTGATCGATAACGTCTTCGACGCCCTCGACGAGCAGACCGTCGTCGTTCCCGGCACCAGCACCCTCGACATCGTGGTCCCATCGCTGGCACGCTCCCTCGCCGCCGTTCACGAGCAACGACGCGCGCTGGGGACCCAGATCGAGGCCCTGCCCGAGACTCACCCTCTGTCGAAGGTCCTGACGTCGCCGCCCGGCGTCGGCGTCAGGACCGCCGCAGTTCTCCTGGTCACGGTCGGCGACGGCAGCTCGTTCCCGAGCGCCGCCCACCTCGCCTCCTACGCGGGCCTCGCTCCGGGCCACGAAGTCGTCCGGGACCTCAATCCACGGCGAACACGCCCCCCGCTCCCAGAAGCGGAAACCGCCAACTGAAACGTGCGATGTTCCTCTCCGCGTTCGCTGCTCTGCACGATCCCGCCTCTCGCACCTACTACGACCGCTGCCGAGCCAGAGGCAAAACCGATACGCAAGCCCTCCTAGGCGTCGCACGCCACGCATCAGCGTCCTGTTCGCCATGCTCCGCGACAAAACCTTCTACCAACCCCGCCCCCCAGCTCACTTGACGAAGGACATAGAGGCCCCCGCCCGCGATCCGATGTGCCACCGGTTCACCTTCCGCGCTCGTCGGGGCCGATGCCAGGTGCTTTTGGATGCGGCAGCGGGTGATGAAGTTCGGGAGGATCCCAGCCCGCTACGCTCTTCACATCGTGGATCGCACGGCGGTAGGCGGCGATCAGCTTGTCCTCGCGGTCGTAGTCGAACGAATCGTTGAAGGCGATCTCCCGCTCGACGTCCGGCGGGTTCTCGGACAACCACGCGACCGTCTCACGGATCTGGTCCTTGGCGGATGTCGCCTCGGTGTACCCAAGCAGTACGCGTGCCTTGGTCATGTCGAAAAGCGTCTGCGGCGCGTAGTCGCGGAACGCGATGAGGCTCGCCTGCACCGCGCCGGCGATCTCCAGCGGGAGCGATACGATCTCCAGGGTCCCGCCCGCCGCATCGGCGACGACGTCGACCCACTGCCGCCACGAATACTGGATGTCGTCGGCGGCGTTGAACGCCTGCCCGTTGGCTGCCTCGGGGTGGTCGACGCAGCCCAGCAGAACCTCGGCAGCGTTGCGCGCCCCGCAGCGGGACATAATCCCCAGCCCGCCGTCGGGAAGGATCATGTGCTGCCGCCGATCGAGCAGCCGGCGCAGCACCATCCACTCGTGCGGATTCTGGTTCCGTGGCCCGTGGATAGCCGGGTAGCGCACCACGGTCCCGTGGAAGCGTCCCTCGGCTGCCCGGGACAGCACGGCCCGCTCCGCTGCAAGGATGCGGGCGGCGAAGACCGGTGCCTCTCCGTCGGCATCGGCCAGGGGGCCGTCCTCACGTGCCGGCAGCGCTGGGCCGTACGGGCGGAATCGCTCCGGTTCGAGGACGTTCTTGTACGCTGGGACCCCGCCGACGGCGATGAAGTGCCCGCACCGGTCTTCGAATGCCTCGGCCAAGAGCGCAATGCGGCCGTACATGCTGGCTACGACATCGAACTCCTCCCCCTTGAGCGCGGTCTGAATCGTCTCCGCGAAGTGTGGGTCGCCGTGGATATGCCGCACCTCGGGCAGGTCCGAGGGCTCGTGAACTCCCCGGTGGAACAGCGCAACCTCATAGCCGCGCTCCAGCAGACCACGGACGACGTGCGGGCCGGTGGGCCCCGTGCCTCCTACGACCAGTGCCTTCATGACTCGTGGCGGGCCAGACGTGCCCGCAGCGCCTCCATCGCGTCAATCGTGCGGGGATCGGTGAAAAGCATCCGCTGCGACAGCCACTCACGCTCCAGCTGTTCGAGCAGGGTGCTCTCCCAGCTCTGCCGCAGCAGGCGCTTCATCGAGCGGACCGATCGGTCGTGCACTGCGGCGAACGGCCGGGCCAACTCCAGCGCCGCCGGGAGCAGGTCCTCCGAGTCGACGACAGCGTCGACCAGCCCGAGGTCGAGCGCCTCCTCCGCCTTGATGGGGGTGCCTCGAGTCATCGTCCGGAAGGCCCGGGAGGGCCCGATCAGCCGTGGTAGCAGCCAGCTCAGCCCGAACTCCGCGCCCAGGCCGAGCAGCCCGAAGCTGGGCGCCAGCTTCGCGTCGCGCGACATAACGCGGAGGTCGTGCAGCATCGCCAGGCCGAGACCACCACCGGCGGCTGCCCCGTTGATGGCCGCGATCGTGGGTGTTCCCACTTCCAGGAAGCGGGTCACCCATCGACCGATGCCAAGGTGGTCCACTCTCCGGGCCTCCATCGGAAACACCCGCAGGCCGGTGCGCCCCGACGCTTCGTCTGTGCCGATCTCACCCAGGTCGATCATCGATCCCGACCAGCCGGTCAGCGTGTCGGCGTCGAGTCCGACGCAGTAGGAGGCGCCCGCCCCCGTCGTTACGATCGCGCGGATCTCCGGGTCGTCGTCGGCGGACTCGACCGCGTCGATGAGGTCGCCCAGCAGTTCGCCGCCGATCGAGTTGTGCTCTTCGGGCCGGTTGAAGGTCAGCACCGCGCTCGTTCCCACGGTGCGGACGAGAACGTCTGTCACAGCTCGCCCTTTCCTTAACGCGCTTTCATATGATGTGTCCGTTGTCGACGGGGCTTCGCGCTGTCCCACCAAAGCGTCGACTCATGCGGCTATTCCCTGTAGCGAGTGATGTCCGACCGGTAGGTCTCCGGCACCGCGAAGATCGCCACCGCCGCACTGATCAAATAGATGACGACGAGGAACAACGTGATGTACGTGGTTTTGCCGCCGCCCCATGCCATCAGGGCGCTCGCGATCAGCGGGCCCAGTCCGGCGACAGACGAGGTGAACTGGTAGCCGAGCGAGACGCCGGTGTAGCGGGCGTTCGAGGGGAAGAGCTCGGCGATCAGCACACCGTGCGCGCCGACCGCGAGGCCCAGGCACCCGTACCCCAGGATGAAGGCGACCAGCAGGAGGGCCGGTGAACCCGAGTCCACCAACGGGAACAGCAGGAACGCGGTCGCCAGCATCAGGACCATCCCGACGACATAGACCGGCCTACGCCCGAATCGGTCGGATAGCGCAGCCCCGATCAACGTCGTGACAGGGTTGACGAGGGACGCGATGAGGAGCGCGGTCAGCGCCGTACTGCTGCTGAAGCCCGCGCCAATCGCGTACGACAGGGTGAACACCAGCACCACGGTGCCGGTTATCGAGATGCTCAAGGTCAGCAGCACGACCAGTCCCAACGGCCGGCGATCACGTGTCAGCACCTGCATCAGCGGGATCCGTCCCCGCTGGACGGCCGGCTTAACCTTCTCGAACACCGGCGTCTCGTCGGTCCCGGCCCGGATCCATGTCGCGATCGCCACGAGGACGAGGCTGAGCAGGAATGGGATCCGCCAGCCCCAGCTCAGGAACTGCTCCTCTGGCAGGCCGGACACAAGTCGGAACACGAGCGTTGCCAGAACCACGCCCCCCGCCGGGCCCAACTGGGATGCCGCGCTCCAAAGTCCACGCCGATGAGCGGGCGCGTGCTCGACCGTCATCAGCAGCGCACCACCCCACTCGCCCCCGACCGACACACCCTGGATCAGCCGCACGACTATCAGAAGGATTGGCGCCCAGACGCCGATGGTGGCGTAGGTGGGCAGCACGCCGATGAGCGTCGTCGCGAGCCCCATGACTATCAGGGTCACGACGAGCACGCGTTTGCGCCCGATCCGGTCCCCTAGGTGGCCGGCGATCACGCCGCCCAACGGTCGGGCGATGTAGCCCACCGCGAAGGTCGCGAACGCCGCTATGAGGGCGGCGGCGGCATCCCCTTCCGGGAAGAACAGCGCCGCGAACACGATGGCCGACGCCATGCCGTAGAGGTTGAAGTCGTACCACTCGATCAGGCCGCCGAGGAAACTCGAGACGAGGACGCGGCGCTTCCTTGCGGCTACGACCGGCTCAGCCGGTCTTGATTGCGTCTCGGCCGGGGACTCCTCGTCCCTCGTTCCGTCGGCCATGTTCTGGGTCATGGGTGAACTCCCTGCGCCAGTGATGGGGCGAATTTTGAGCTCGCTGGTCGCAATACTAGCGACGGCGCCACACCATAACAGCAGTCACCCGGGTTGATACCTTTCGCGCGTCAGACTTTGCGGCCGGGCTCGTTTCTTGCGGGCCCTGCCGTGTGAAGGAGTCTGATCGATCATGGTGAGTCCGCCGGTCTTGCCGCCGGAGGAGAAGGTGCGGATCGTGCTGTCGATCCTGACCGGTGAGGTGACCGTCGCCGAGGCTGCGTGTCGGGCGGAGGTGTCCGAGTAGTCGGTTCGGGAAACGGAAGCGTCAGTCCCTGGAGTCCGGCCGGGCCGGGCTGGCGGCCGGGAAGTCCGGCCCGAGCAGCCGTGTGCAGCAACTCGAAGCGCAGATGGCCGACTTGACGCAGGCGTTGGGTGAGGCCGCGGTCGAGCTGCGGGTGTGGAAGAAGTCCGCCGAGGGTCGGCCGGATCCTTCGAGGGCCTCGAGATGATCCGCGTCGAGGCGGGCAGGCCGACCGCGAGGTTCTGCCGTCCGATCGGCGTGCCCGCGCGCACCTGAGCGCGTCCGCGATGCGGCGGCGAGGTGCACACACCTGAGGGCGCGATGGTGAGCTGGGACGCCGCTCACGGCGGTGGGAGGCGATGCCTCTCCCGGGGCTACGCCCTCGTGTCCACAACGGGCTGATCGTCGGCGGGTTCCGGCCCGGGCGTTCGGCAGCCTCGCCCAGGAGGGATTTACAGGCGCTCGATCTCAAAATGCTTGCGCCGTCGCGCACCGTCGTACATATTGTGAGACCAGGCGTTTCAGAACGGTGGGTTCTGGCTGACGCGGACGTCGATGGTGACACCCAGTGGCCCGGTGTCCCCACCAGCCCAACGAGGAGACACATGTTGCTCCCGATGCGCCAGGAGATGCGGTGACCGAGATCGCCGCCACGGGCGCGGATCAGCAGGACACCGCGCTCGAGGTGCGCGGCGTGGGTCAGAGGTACGGCGCGAACCAGGTGCTCAGCGACATCGGTTTCACGCTGCGACGCGGCGAGCTCCTCGCGACGGTCGGCCCGAACGGCGCCGGCAAGACGACGCTCTTCAACTGCATCACGGGCGTCTCCCGGCCCAAGGCGGGTTCGGTCCTCATCGGCGGGACGAACATCACCGGCCGGCGTCCGTCGGCCATCGTCAAGGCCGGGGTCGCGCGCACGTTCCAGCACCTGGCGTTGTTCGAGTCCCTGACGGTGCGGGACAACCTCCTCATGGGGCGCCGGCACGCGATGCACCCGGGACCCATCTCGACGACGTTGCGGCCGCTGCGCGCCCGGCGCGAGGAGGCCGAGAACCGCGAGGTCGTCGCGGACCTCATGGAAAGGTTCGCGCTGACCGGGGTGGCTGACCAGCTCGTCGAGACCCTGCCTCATGGTGTGGGCAAGGTCCTGGAGCTCGCCCGAGCCGTGGCGATGGAGCCGTCGGTGCTCCTGCTGGACGAGCCCGTTGCCGGGCTCAACCCGGAGGAGTCGCTCGAGTTCGCCGAGCACCTGAAGGTCATTCGCAGCGAGCGCCCCGATCTCGCGATCCTGCTCATCGAGCACGACATGCCCCTGGTGCTGACCCTCGCGGACCGGGTGCTCGTGCTCAACTTCGGCCGCGAGGTCGCCACGGGCACGCCATCGGAGATCCAGCAGGACCAGCGAGTCATCGACGCCTATTTGGGCCGAAGGAGCAAGGCATGACCCAGGCAGAGATCATCCAGGCGCTCGTATCGGGCCTGGCGCTGGGCGCCAGCTACGCGTTGCTGGCAGTCGGCGTCGTCGCGGTGTACTCGGCGACCGGGATCCTCAACTTCGCCCAGGGCGCATTCGTCCTCATCGGTGCGTACACGACGTACCAGGTCGGCGTGGTCTGGGGGCTGCCGTTCCTCTTGGCCGTCCTCAGCTCCCTCGTCATCGGAGCGGCGCTGTCGACGCTGACCGGGATGACGCTCCTTCGCCGATTCAGCAAGGACGCGCACTTCCCCGCCGTGATGGCGACGGTCGGCCTCCTCTTCCTCGTCCAGGCGCTGGCCGCGGGCGTGTGGGGCGACGAGGCTCGTGACCTCGGGGATCCCTGGGGCCTGCAGATCGTGAAGGTCGCCGGGGCCGTCCTGGCGCTTTCGGACGTGTGGACGATCGCGACCGGCGCCGTGCTCCTCATCGGCGTCTTCGCCCTCATCCGGTTCAGCCCGATCGGCCTGGCGATGCGTGCCACGGTCAGTGATGAGGAGGCAGCGGTGGCCCAGGGGATCAGCACCCGGTCGGTCACCGTCTTCGCGTGGAGTCTTGGAGGTGCGCTCGGGGCCGTCGCCGGCATCCTCCTCGCCACTGGCGCGTCCGGGGTCAACAGCACCTTGAGCGTCGCGGCGTTCGCCGCGCTGCCGGCGATGGTCCTCGGCGGCATCGACTCACCGTTGGGCGCACTCGTGGGCGGGCTCTTCATGGGAGTGGCCCAGCAGTTCGCGATCCTGCTCCAGCCGTCGGTGCTGGAGCCGCTTGGCGCAGGATTCCCCGGGGTCCTTCCCTACCTGATCCTCATCGTGATGCTGGTCGTGCGGCCCCAGGGCATCTTCGGCACCCAGTCCGTGCGGCGTTTCTGAGAGGGCAGGCATGATTCAAGAGCTTGTGGACACGAAGACGACGCCCTCGCAGGGGCGGCCCCGGTCGGGGCGGCGCGCACGACCGACCCAGCGATTCGGCAAGCGGGCGCTGCTCCTCGCTCTCGCCGTCGTCTACCTCGTGACCCCCTTCATCGTCCAGGACTACTTCCTCTTCCTCCTCTCCTACAGTGCGGTCATCGCACTCGCCGGCATGGGTGTGGTCCTGCTGGTCGGACGCGCGGGGAATGTCTGGATCGCCCAGCCGTTCTTCATGGGCCTCGGGGCCTACCTCGCCGTCGCGCTCGCCGACCGCTTCGAGACGAACTTCGTCGTGATCGCCCTCGGAGCCATCGCGTTGACGGCCGTGGTCGGGGCAGCGACCGGCTGGCTGGCCGTTCGGCTCGGAGGACTCGAGCTGGCGATCGTCTCGTTCGGGGTCGTCATCATCGGTGACTACCTCGCGCGACAGCTGAGCCCGCTGACGGGTGGCTCCGCGGGTACTGCGACCTCATCGGTCGAGATCGCCTTCGGCCCGATCAACTTCGAGCGCCTCGGGTCCTTCTCGGCCGAACAGGGCCTCTTCTGGGCCACCTGGGCCGCGGCCGCCGCCTCCTGTGTCCTCAGCACGTTCCTCATCCGCCGAGCGCCGGGCCGCACCTGGGTGGCGCTGCGTGACAACGAGCGGGCCGCCGAGGCCATCGGGGTCGACGTGCGACGGGAGAAGATCGGGGTCTTCGCGCTCGCCAGCGCCTTCGGCGGACTCAGCGGGGCGCTGCTCGCCGGCCTCCGGGAGTACGTCGCGCCGGAGGACTTCAGCTTCACGATGGTCACGTTGCTTATGGCGGTGGTGATCGTCGGGGGGGTGACCCGGCTCGCGGGCGCGGTCGTCGGAGCGCTCATCGTTCCCGGGCTCGAGTTCGTCGTCTCCACCTTCTCGGACAGCCCCGCGCTCGACTGGTTGATCAAGAGCACTGCGGAGGACAGCGGGTTCTTCACCGCCGGCTCCTTCAACCTCTTGGTCTTCGGCGCACTGATCCTGACGGTGCTCCTCGTCGAGCCGAAGGGCTTGATGGGCAGCGCCGCGCGGGCAATTGACTCAATGAAGAAGACGGCTGGCCACCAGTCCGTCCGCGATGAAGGAACCAGCACGTGATGCTCTCCACCAAGAAGACCATGCTCGTGGCGCTCGCCATGAGCACCACCCTCCTCGCCGCCGCGTGCGGTCGAGGTGACTCCGGAGGCTCGGATGGCACAGCGGCCACGGTGCCCGGGTTCGACGGCAAAACAATCAGCCTCGGCGTCCTGCACGTGACCTCTGGTCCGGCCGCTTCGTCCTTCGCCCCCATCGGCGCCGGCGCGAAGACCTACGTCGACGCCCTGAACGCGCGCGGCGGGATCGCCGGCAAGTACCCCGTCAAGCTGGTCACCCGCGACACCGCCTACGACCCGTCCAAGACCGCCCAGGCGTACGAGGCAACGAAACGCGACGTCACCACCTACGCCCTGGTGACGGGAACCTCGACCACCGACGCGGTGATGCCACAGGCGAACAAGGACGACATCCTGATATTCAGCGCGTCGGCGGACGGCAAGTTCTTCCACCAGAGCCATGCCATCTCGATCGCGATGCCGGCGCAGAGCCAGTTCCTCAATGGGGCCGAGTACCTCATCAAGCGCGACGGCAAGGACCAGAAACTCTGTTCAGTCGCCACCGAGGGGCCGCGGTTCGAGACGGCGACCGCAGTCGTCGACTACGCCGAGGAGACCCTGGGCATCTCGACCGGCCCGTCGCTGGCCGTGCAGCCCGGTGTGAAGCCGACGACGCAGGTCCAGCAGCTCAAGAAGGCCGGCTGCGACATGGTGATGATGAGCACTGCGCAGATCCCGGAGGCCCCCGACCTGCTGACGGCGGCCAATGAGCAGGACTTCGAGCCGACCTGGATCGCCAACGCCGGATCCTGGGGACCGTTCCTCAACAACGGTCCGCTGTACGACTACACCACCAAGCACATGGTGATCATCACCGAGGGACTCCCATGGGGAGCGGACAGCCCGGGGATGAAGCAGCTCACCGACGACCAGAAGAAGTACGCCCCAGATGCCACGCCGTCGGTGGGCTTCCTCTGGGGCTACAACCAGCTGGCGGCGGTCGAGGCCGTGCTCACGAAGGCTGCCGAGGACGGCGACTTCTCCCGCGCGGGCATCCTGAAGGCAAGTGAGTCGCTGACCTCCTTGGACCTGGCCACCTACTACCCGCGGTCGTGGGGAGCCCCGGCCGACCGCGGTCAGCACGAGCAGTACTGCGTCCTGGTGCCGTCGAAGTCGGGTCCAGGCGGGACCAAGGAGGTTGCGTGCGACCAGAAGGTTATCCCCGAGGTCCTGAGCTTCCCGTATCCAGAAGGAGACTGACGGTGGGGGCGAGTGCCATATCGTCGGGGCCGGCGGAGCTGCGCATCGAGGACCTGACGGTCGCCTACGGCCCGCGCAGCCCGGCCGTGCAGGGACTGTCAGCCCACGTGCCCGCGGGGACCACCCTTGCCCTCCTGGGCTCGAACGGCGCCGGCAAGACCACGGTGATGCGGGCGATCACCGGGCTGCTCGGCCAGCACGGCGGTCGGATGGTCTCCGGGTCCATCAGCCTTGACGGGGTGGACATCACACAGTCCACCCCGGCACAGCGGGTCCGGCTTGGTCTCGCGCAAACGATGGAGGGGCGCCGCATCTTCTCGGAACTGACCGTCGAGGAGAACCTCCGCACCGGAGCCTGGGCTCGTCCCGACCGGCCAGGTGTCGCCAAGGAGCTCGCCGCCGTCTTTGATCGGTTCCCCGAGATAGCCGATCGTCGTAAGGACAAGGCCGGGTACCTGTCGGGTGGTCAGCAGCAGATGATGGCGATCGGCCGGGCGCTCATGGCCCGGCCGCGTCTCCTGCTCATGGACGAGCCGTCGCTCGGCCTGGCTCCCAAGCTCGTCGACCGCGTCGCGGACATCATCGAGAAGATCGCCAACGAGGGCACGACCATCGTGCTGATCGAGCAGAACGTCGCCATGAGCCTCGCCGTGGCCGAGTACGCCATCGCGCTCGAGGCCGGGCGGGTGGTACTCGAGAGCGAAGCGGCTGCCCTCGCGGAGGACGACCGAATCCAAGCGGCCTACTTTTCGGCGGTCAGCTCGACGTGGCCGAAGCCTGATCTGAGCTGAGTGACCACGCCACGTGATGGAGCTGAAGAGACGAACGGAGCGCGCGCGGACCCGGTCCGCGCGCGCTCCATCTCGTGTGTCCCCGGCATGGACGATCGCTTGGGGGTGGAAGTCCCCTGGAGATCGTCGTCCCGGAGGCTAGACGGTGACCATTCCGCCGTTGACGTTCAACGTCTCCCCCGTGATGTAGGACGAGTCGTCGCTCACGAGGAACAGCGCTGCCCCAGCGATCTCATCCGGCCTACCCAGTCGGCCCATCGGGATGGCGTTCACCATGGATGCCGGTGCGCGGCTCAGCATCGGGGTGTCTATCGCCCCCGGGGCAATCGCATTCACCCGGACGCCGCGGCCGGCGACCTCCTTGGCGACGGCACGGGTGAGCCCAAGCACGCCAGCCTTGGCAGCGGAGTAGTGGGCGAGGCCGGGCTGGCCCACCACCCCCGCCGACGAGGCGATGGTGACGATGGAGCCCGACTCCCGGGGCAACATCTCCCTCAACGCGGCACGGACGACGTTGAAGGTGCCCTCGAGGTTGACTGACGACAACCGGCGCCACTGCTCGTCCGTGAGGTGGCGAGTGATGTCGATCGGCTTCCCTTGGGACAGCTGCTCACCGATCAGCCGCTTTGCGGCGGGATCGTCGATCGCAGCGGAGTTGACGACGCAATCCACCGGGCCCAGATCCAACGTGACCTGCTGGAAAGCGCGGTCGACCTCCTGAACGGAGGAGATGTCGACGCCTACCGCTATGGCACGCGCGAGGCCTTCCGCGTACGCCCGCGCGCCTGCGAGATCCCGGTCGAGGACTGCGACGGAGGCACCCTCGGCGCTCAACCGGCGGCAGATGCCGGCCCCGATGCCGGAGGCGCCGCCGGTGACGATGGCCACCTTCCCTTCAAGCCTCACCCTGCACACCCTTCCTGGAAAGCCTCGGGACCACGACCGACGGGCATCATTACTGTCGTCATCGCCCAGCTCAGCTCTTCGTCGGACCGGCATCGGTGCCGCCGACCGATCCGCGCAGTGTCGCGACGGCGACGGCGGCGATAAGCGCAACGCCCTGGAACAGCGGACCGACCCAGAACGCGCCCGCCCCGGCCTGAAGCATGAGGCCCTGGATGCCGAAGGCCAGCGCGAAGTACGCGATCAACGTGCCCCAGACATTGGGGCGCTGCCGCAACTGCGACGCCCCGAAGAAGACCGCGGCGAGCGCGGGGAAGAGGAAGCCGGAGCCGACGTCGCCCGAGTAGGGACCGACGTACGAGGTGTACATCACGCCCGCGATCCCCGCGACGACTGCGGACGCGATGAGCGAGGTCCAGACGATCCGGTCGGTGCGGATGCCAGCGAGCCTCGCGGCCTCCTTGTTGCCGCCGATGGCGAACATCCGTCGACCGACCGGGGTGTGCTCGAGGACGAACCACAGGACGACCGCGATGACGACCAGGTGAATGGCGATGTAGGGGACCCCAAGCAGGTCGCCGTTGCCGAGCTTGGTGAAGAACTCCGGGAAGGGTGCAGCCAACTGCTTGTTCTGCGAGATGAACAACTGCGCGGCAGTGAGCACCGAGAGCATGCCGAGCGTGGCGATGAGGGAGTTGACCCGGAGCCTGACCACGATGAACCCGGTCAGCGCACCGATCAGCCCGCAGATCAGCACGACCAGGGGAGCGACCATGGCGACGCTCAAGCCGGTGTTCAGGACGAACCAGTTCATGAGCACGATGGTGAGCGAGAGCATCGCGCCCACCGACAGGTCGAACGTGTCGGCGGTCAGCGGGATGAGGAACGCTAGGGCGAGCACCGCCGTGACCGCTCCCTGGGTGAACACGAGCTGGGCCATCGGCACGGTCAGGAACTCGTCCGGCTTGAGGACACCGAAGACCATCATGAAGATCGCCCACAGGTAGAGCGCGCTGTACCGATCGACACCAGGCAGGAGTCGCGCCAGGGACAGGACGGAGCGCTGCGCAGGGACCGAACTCCCCCTGTCCACGGAGCTGGCTAGTGCCCTGGTCTCGGTGTCATTGGACATTGCGGGTTCCCATTTCGTGGTCGTTACTTCGAAGGCGTGAGCAGGCCGGCATCGATGTCTCCAGCGGTCATCCCGTCTGCCCGGTTCAGGGAGTGCACGACGTGGCCCTCGGACAGGATCAGGACCCTGTCCGACAGGCGCGCCAGTTCATCGCTGTCGGTCGAGACCAGCAGGACGGCCATGCCATCTGCGGCGCATTTCTCCATCACTTGGTGCATCTGCTCACGTGCCCCTATGTCGACCCCCATCGTGGGGTCGTCCAGGATCAGCACCTTGGGGTTCAATCGCAAAGCGCGTGCGACGAGAACCTTCTGCTGGTTGCCCCCCGAGAGGCCCGTGATGGCCGCATCCGGGCCGGTGGTGACGATTCCGAGCTTGTGGATCCAGTCCCGGACCTCCTCGCGCTCCTGTGAGGGGCGGATGCGCACCCCGGAGCAGTGCCGGCTCAGGTCGGAGATGGTCATGTTGCCCCGAACGCCGAGGTTCGGGAAGAGCCCGTATTGCAGGCGTTCTCCGGGGACTGACGCCAGGCCCTGCCCGAGCGCGTGGCTCACGTTGCCCGGGGCCAGCCGCTGGCCGGCCACCTGGACCTCGCCGGAGAACCGCAGTCGTCCGGTGAGCAGAGGTCCCAGGGCCTCTCGGCCCGAGCCGGTGATCCCTGCCACGCCCACGATCTCGCCGGACATCACATCGAGGTCGATGCCGCGCAGCTTGGCTCCGGCGAGCCCACTGACCCTGAGCAGGGGTTCCTCGTCCTGACCGGTGGGCTGGGCCATGCCGCGCTGCGCCTCGCCCGTGACCAGCTTGTGGCCGACGATGAGCTCTGTCAGTCGGTCGTGATCGACCTCGGAGCGGGGCAGCGAGGCGACGACCTCACCGTCGCGCAGCACGGTGAGGTGATCGGCGATCTGCAGGACCTCGTTGAGGTGGTGGGACACGATGAGCACCCCGTGACCGTCCGCGCGCAACCGGTCCATGCTTGTCAGCAGCGCACCGACCTCGTCCGGTGGAAGCGCCGCCGTCGGCTCGTCGAGCACGATCATGAGCTTTTCGTGGATCGAGTCAGCGAGGGCCCGCGCGATGGCCAAGGCCGTGCGCTCGGCCAGACCAAGGGCCCTGACCGGGGTGGACAGCTTCTCGGTGATCCCCATCCGTCGGAGGAAAGGGCCCACGAGTTCTGCGGTCTTCCCCCACAGGATCCGCCCGCCGAAGCCGGTCTGGTACTCCCGGCCGAGCATGACGTTCTCGAGGATGCTCAGGTCAAGGACGAGCCCGAGATCCTGGTGCACGAAGCGAAGGCCCGCCTCGCGCGCGCGTTCCGCGCTGCCGAGTTGGAACTGCTGGCCGTTGAGTTCGACGACGCTGTCCTGGTCCGGGTGGTGGTAGCCCGAGAGGATCTTGATGAGTGTCGACTTGCCCGAACCGTTCTGGCCGAGCAAGGCATGCACCTCGCCATAGTTCACCGTCAGGTCGACCGACTTCAGGGCGGCCTGACCGGGGAACGTCTTGGACACGCCCACTAACCTGAGCGGGCCGGCCGAGACCTGCACATCGTCCTCCATACTGCGTCTGTCCTTTGAGACTCGTACCGGTGGGCGCGATGAGGGACCGGTTGCCGTGCTCAGCCCCTCGCCGAATGGGTGCGTGCAAGGTGCGAACGACTACTTCACGTTCCAGAGCTTGATGAACTGGTCCTGGTAGTCGGTCGGGCCCTCCCACACACCCTTGGTCGGCGAGTCGAGCAGTTCCTGCGCAGCCTCGGGAGCGTCGATGATGGGCACCCTGATCGCCTGGGTCTCCTTCAGTTGGGTGCCGGTGGGAAGCTCCTCGACGGAAACGCGAGCCGCATAGTCCACGGCGCTCCACGGAACTGTGAGTGGAACGGCGTTCCAGGCAGAGGAGGTCCCATCCACCAGGGACTGCATCTGCGGCTGGGCCTGCGAGTTGCCGACGGTCTTCACCTTGCCCTCCAGCCCAGCCGTCTTGAGCGCCGGGACCACGCCGGTGAAGAGGTCGGCGATGCCGAGGTAGAGGTAGTTCGTCTTGGGGTGGGTCTTCAGGTGACTGACGATGGCTCCTGGTACTGCGCCGGATGCCATCTGGTCAAAGCTGACGTCGAGCGTGGTGAGCTCACAGGCCGGGCAGTTCTGCTTCAGTCGCTCCTCGCTGCTCTTCTGGACGAGGTTCAGAGACGGGAGGGTCGGGATGTTCACCATCAGGACGTTTGCCGTGCCCTTCGAGTCCGCCGTCATCCAGTCGGCGAAGTCCTGACCCTCGAGGACGGGGGACTCATCGTTGAAGAAAACCGCGGACAGGCCGTTGCCGTCCCTGCCGGTCGGCTTGTCCAGCATGTACGTCCCGATTACGACGATGCCCTTCTCCTTGGCCTTGGCCATCTGCGGACCGACCGCAGCCATGTTGAAGGAGTTCAGGATGATGTACTCGTTGCCGCCATCGATCGCTTGCTGGAGTGCTGCACCGGGTGTGGCCGACTTGGCGGTGATCACCGTGACATCCCATCCCAGTGCCTTCCCTGCCTCCTCGACGGCTTGGCCCGACGGCGCGCAGCCGGGTGCCTCGCAGTTCAGGTAGGCCAGCTTGACACCCTTGGGCGGTGACTTCGTCAAGGGCTCGGTCTGAGTGATCGTCTCAGGCAGGGCGGTCGCCTTGTCCACAGCCGCTTGCGCGGCCTCGAGGTTGGCCGATCTGCCTGCGTCGGTGTTCGTTTCCGTCGAGGACGACGAACACGCGGCTAGTGCGATCAAGGGGGTGACGACCAGCGCGGCCAGAAAGCGCTTTGGAAGCATGGCAGTCTCCGGTCTGAGCAGGGGGATAGAGGGAAGGACCAACAGGGGTGGAGGCAACAACGTGCTGGGGTTCGTCAGAATGCGAGTTCGTTGGTGTGAGACCGGCTCGACGCGACGTCGACGTGACTCGCCTTCCGCGACGAGCCGACAGGTCGAGAAGGCGTCCGGTCGACGCGTCAGAGCCCAAGGCGACCTTGGAGGTCCGCGACCTCGCCCGCGATGAGCTGGTCCACACCGGCCTCGACTTCGGGATTGAGGACCGGCTGCCCCGTGGAGCCCTCGGCGAACGAGCGCCCACCCTCGGGCGCAGCAACCGTGCGGCGGTGGGTGAGCTCATCGAACCCGGCCTTGCCGTGGTAGGCGCCGTAGCCGGACTGCCCGACCCCCCCGAACGGTGCGCCGGGGACGGTCTGGTGCGCGAAGCAGTCGTTGCGGGTCACGCCCCCCGACGTGGTGCCCCGCACGAACGCCTGGAAGTCGTCGCCGTCTTCACCGTAGTAGTAGGCGCACAGGGCCGCCGGGCGGTGCTGGATGTAGTCGATCGCCTCGGAGATGTCGTCATAGGGGAAGAGCGAAATCACGGGGCCGAAGACCTCTTCGTCGTTGATCTTCGCCTCTGCCGGGACATCGGTCAGGATCGTCGGGGGGATGAGCCGCTTGTCCTGCGAGGGCAGCGACTTGGCCTCGTCCGCCGCAACGACCTGGAGCTTCGTCGCACCCTTGGCGGTCGCGTCGTCGATCAGTGCCGTAATGCGGTCGTAGTTACGGTCGTTGACGATGGCGACGGCTGCGGGGTTGTCCAGGAAGGTCGGGAAGAGCTTGCGGAACTCTTCCTCGAGCTTGGTCTTGAACGTGTCGAAGTTCGCGCGTGGCACAAAGACGTACTCGGGGCAGGAGCAGACTTGGCCACCGTTCATGGCCCGGGCGATGGCGAGGCGTTCGGCCGACTGTTCGAGATTCGCGTCGCGCCCGAGGACGACGGGGTTCTTGCCGCCGAGCTCGAGGGTCACGGGGACGAGGTTCTTGGCCGCGGCGGACGCGACTGCCTTGCCCACTGCCGGCGAGCCCGTCAGGACGATGTGGTCCAGCGGCAGGGTCGAGAATTCCTTGGCGGTCTCGAGGCAGCCAAGGAGGACAGCCACCTCGTCCTCGGCGAAGTACTTCGCCACGGCCTGCGCGAGGACCCTGCCGGTGCGCGGGTGGTTCTCGGGAAACTTCATCATGACCCGGTTCCCCGCGGCCAGGGCGGCGAAGGCGGGGTGAATCGTCAGGCTGATCGGGAAGTTCCACGCGCCCATGACGCCGACCACGCCCTTCGGCTTCTGCTCGATGAAGGCCGGGGGAGGACCCTCGAGGACGACCGGCTTCATCCACTCGTCGAGGTTCTCCCGGTTGACCTTTGCGTCACTCAGCCAGGAGAGCACGTCGAACATCTTCGACAGGGCGACGGGCCGCCTGCCGTAGTCCTGCTCGAGGGCCTCGGCGAGAGGGTCGGCGGCCTCCAAAATGGCCAGCATGAGCCGGTCGATACGGTTGCGGCGTACCTCCGCGCTCGGGGGGCCCTCCCGGAGGAAGGCCTCGCGCTGGACGGCGAGGATGCGCTCCAGTTCCTCCTTGCTCACGTGCTCAGCGGCGATAGTCCCAGCGGTCTGCGTGCTCATGGTCTGATGCCCATCCTGTCTGGGAAAGCGGGGTGTGGGTCCGTGGGTGGCGCGCCGCGACACTGGCGGTCGCGTGGTGGGCCAGGCGTCGGACCTGTCAGAACGACGTGATGACCACTCGGGTGACACTCGGGTCGTGGAGGGCCTGGTAGCCCTCGTTCACCTGGTCGAGGGAGATCTCCTTCGACACAAGGTCGTCGAGGTTGAACCTGCCGGCGAGGTAGAGCTCGGCGTACATCGGGAGGTCGCGCTTCGGGACGGTCGATCCCATGTAGACCCCTTGAACCCGCTTCTGCATGACGACGGCCTCGATGTTGGTGAAGGCGAGTGAGGTCTCGGGGTTGATCGAGCCGATCAGGTACAGGCCACCACCCTTGTTGGCCATCTCCCATCCCTGCTTCGTCGCCTCCGGGAGACCGACGAAGTCGAAGACGGCGTCGGCACCGTCACCGGTGATCTCCTGGACGGCGGCGACCGGATCGGTGGCCTTCGAGTTCACGACGTGGGTGGCGCCGACGCGGCGCGCGGTCTCGAGCTTTTCGTCGGCGATGTCCACGGCGATGATCGTCGTCGCGCCCGCCGTGATCGCGCCGCTGATCGCGTTGAGTCCCACACCGCCGCAGCCGATCACGACCACGGCGTCACCCGCCTGTACCCGCGCAGTGTTGATGACCGCGCCAGCGCCGGTCGCGACCCCGCAGCCCATGAGCGCAGCCTGGGGGAATGGCATCCCGTCCGGGAGGCGCACCAGCTGGCTCTCATGGATCAGGGAGCGCTCTGCGAACCCGCCGAGGCCCATGCCCTGGAACAGCGGCTTGCTGTTGAGGCTGAGCCGTGGCGGCTGGTCGGCGCTGCGCAGGGTGGCTTCGGGGTGGCGGCACTGATTGATGCGGCCCGACAGGCAGCGGTCGCAACGACCGCAGTACTGGACGAGGCAGCCGACGACGTGGTCCCCGATGGCGAACTCCGTGACCTCCGGTCCCAGGCCTACGACGACACCTGCGACCTCATGCCCGAGGACGGAGGGCACCGGGAGACCGAGGTCGTACTGTGCCGCGGCCAGGTCGCTATGGCACAGGCCGGACGCCTTTACCTCGACCAGCACCTCGCGACCGATCGGGTCGGCGAGATCGACATCAGCAAGTGTGAACGGGGCACCGAATGATTCGACCACCAGTGCTTTCATGAAGACTCCTTCTGTGCTTCGGGACGCGCCGGCTGGGGCGGACCCATCCACGAAAAAGCCCAGTACTAGGGACTTGAGTACCTGCCGATCGGTCGTCCCGTCCATAGCGGCACGGGTTGGTGCACCCCGACATGCGGGGGGTTGCGCGTAGAGATCGGCCACTCGTAGGTCCTCAATACAAGGCCAGCTAGTCGCGTGCGGCGCCTTTTTGAGGTATGGCGTCTCAGTATGCTCACGGCTTTCGCGGCTGTGTCAAGGAACTTCCACGGAGGAATGCACGAGCGTGCAGGCGGTGGTGATCCACTCGCCGCTCAAGTTCACTGTGCCCACGATGCGTGACACAGTCGGCCGGGGCGTCACGCGGGTGTGAATGCGGAGAGGCGAAGCTTCCCCGGTTTGAGGGACAACCTTTCGCTTTGGGACACCGGGTCCCGCAAGGAGGAGTTCATCGCGCCAGGACTACCAGCCTAAATTCCGTTGCCAGACAGTCGAGCTGGTCCGGGCCGACCGGTCGCCGGAGGAGCTGGCGAACGAGTTCGAGCCGTCTGCCCAGACCATCCGCACCTGGGTCAACCAGGACCGGGTGGACACCGGGGAACGCCCGGGGCTGACCAGCGCCGAAAAGGAGGAACTCGCCCACCTGTGCCGCGAGGTCAAACAGCTGCGCCAGGAGAAGGAGATCCTCCGCAAGGCCACGGTTCTCTTCGTCCGGGAGACCAGCCGGTGATCTGCTACGGCTGGTCGACGAGAACACGGCACACCACGACGTCTCCCCTGAAGTTCCGAACAGGGTGCCTGGTCGGGTGATCTTGACCGGGTGGGGGTATGAAGGCAGGGCCTCTGGTGCAGCACGAGGGCTGTTGAAGCCAACTCGTGGGACCGTAGGCCCTGTTGATGCAGTTGTACGCGGTTTCGTCCTACGAGTTCAACTCGGCGCCATCGGCGTGCGATTGCCTCGCTCACCGGTTCGGGAACGCAGCCGAGCGGCCGGAGAGGGTACGGAGGTACCCGTCGGACATGACCGACGCGGAGTGGGCGGTGGTGCGTGACGCGCTGCCGGTGCCGGCTTGGCTGGAGGGCCGGGGCGGCCAGCCGGAGGGCTATTGTCACCGGCATGCTGGACGCGGTCTTCTACGTCACCGACAACGGCGTCAAGTGGCGCTCCGTTCCCGCCGACTTCCCCGCATGGGACCGCGTCTATCCCTTCTTCCGCAGGTGGCGGAAGAACGGCCTGGTCAAGGAGCTGCACGACCGGCTGCGCGGCAAGGCCCGCGAGGCCGCGGGCCGCGACCGCCAGCCGACTGCGGCGATCATCGACTCGCAGTCGGTCAAGGCGGCCGCCTCGGTGCCCGTCGGCTCGCGTGGTTACGACGGCGGGAAGAAGATCAACGGTAGGCGCCGGCATGTCATCACGGACAGCCTCGGCCTGCTGTTGATGGTCCTGGTGACTGCCGCGGACGTCACCGACCGCCAGGCCGCCCGGGTCCTGCTGCCGCGGTTGCGTGAGCGGTTTAGGAAGATCACTCTGGTGGGCCGACGGCGGCTACACCGGCGGTTTCGTCACCTGGGCGAAGGGGAAACTCCGGCTCACCTTCGAGATCGTCAAGCGCAGTGATGACATGACCGGGTTCGTGGTGCTGCCGAGACGTTGGGTGGTGGAGCGAAGCCTGGGACGGCTGATGCGTTCGCGCCGCCTGGTGCGGGACTTCGAAACGCTGCCCGCCAGCAGCGAGGCGTTCATCCACTGGTCGGCGAGCGTGCTCATGGCCCGGCGCCCGGCCCGCACTGCCACCGGCAGGGCGGTCAACTCCCCGCAGCCGGCACAGGCGACGCTCGCGGCATGAACCGGCCCGACGGCGACGCCATCAGCCACTCCCGCTCGACCAGCCGTTTTGCCCTTGACCGCACTCCCTCGATCTTTGCCGGCACCAGCTCCAGCTCCAGTCGGGCCGCCAGTTCCTTCGCCGACACCCCCTCACCGTCGCCCGGTTCGGCCTGAACCAACACAACGATCCGCCGGTACTCCGGCGCGAGCGCCTGAACGGTCATCCCCTCCCGGCGCCGCACCACCGTCCCTCCGGCGACCGGCGCCTTGGGCATCCGACGACTACCGCTACGAGGGCGGGCGGATCTGCCCCAACAAGCCCTTCCACGCCGACTGCCTCGACGCGGTCGTCTGGGAGCACATCACCCTCTCCTCACCGACCCGCACCTGATCCGCACCGAGATTGACAAGCGCCTGGAGCGAGCCCGCACCTCCGACCCCGACCTACGCCAACGTGCCCGCCTCGAGTCGGCCCTGTCCAAGGCCGCCATAGCCATCACCCGCATGATCGAGGCCTACCAAGGAAAGCTGATCACCATCGACGAACTACGCACCCGGATGCCCGACCTACGGGCCCGCAAGTCCAACCTCCGCTGCCAACTCGACGCTCTCGAAGCCCAGCTCCCCGACCGTCGACACGCCTACCTCAAACGCCGCCACCGACCGGCACGAGCAACCGTACCTGGTCCCACACCAGCCCCTTGGCCAGGAACTTCAAGGTGAAACAGGCTCAATGCCGCCACAGGTCCCTTCCGCTGTGTCAGCCCGCGAGGTTGTCCGCCAGCTCCTCGCTGATGTTGGCCTCGGTGCCCGGGATACCGAGGTCCTGGGCCCGCTTGTCGGCCATGGCCAGGAGTCGGCGGATGCGGCCGGCGACCGCGTCCTTGGTCAGCGGCGGGTCGGCGAGCGCGCCCAACTCCTCCAGGGAGGCCTGCTTGTGCTCCATGCGCAGCTGGCCGGCCGCGGCGAGGTGCTCGGGCACGTCGTCGGCGAGGATCTCCAGGGCGCGCTGGACCCGGGCACCGGCGGCGACAGCGGCACGGGCCGAGCGGCGCAGGTTGGCGTCGTCGAAGTTGGCCAGCCGGTTGGCGGTGGCGCGGACCTCGCGGCGCATCCGGCGCTCCTCCCAGGCCAGCACTGACTCGTGGGCGCCCAGGCGCGTCAACAGCGCGCCGATGGCATCGCCGTCGCGGACGACGACCCGGTCGACGCCGCGCACCTCGCGTGCCTTTGCCGCGATGGAGAGCCTGCGGGCCGCGCCGACCAGCGCGAGCGCCGCCTCCGGGCCCGGGCAGGTCACCTCCAGCGAGGAGGAGCGGCCCGGCTCGGTGAGCGAGCCGTGGGCCAGGAAGGCCCCGCGCCAGGCGGCCTCGGCGTCGCAGGTTGCCCCCGAGACCACCTGCGGGGGCAGACCGCGGATCGGGCGGCCGCGGCCGTCCACCAGGCCGGTCTGGCGGGCCAGCTGGTCGCCGCCCGCCACCACCCGTACGACATAGCGGGAGCCGCGCCGCAGACCGCCGGGGGCCATCACGATCAGCTCCGAGCTGTGCCCGAAGATCTCGAGAATGCCCCGCTTCAGCCGGCGTGCCGCCATTGCGGTGTCCAGCTCCGCCTCGATCACAATCCGGCCACTCACCAGGTGCAGCCCGCCCGCGAACCGAAGAATCGCCGAAACCTCTGCCTTCCTGCAGCAGGTCCGGGTCACGGGAAGCCGAGAGATTTCGTCCTTCACCGCTGGCGTCATCGCCATGGGCCGATCCTTCCATGCATCCGAAAAATACGGTCGTACGCGGCGGCCGACAGCTCCGGATCGTGGATCGGAACGCCGTCGGGTGAGGCCACCGGCGCCAGCTCGACCGCGGCACCGAGCCGCTTGGCGGCATCGGCGAGGGACTCGCGATCGGGCACGGCGGCCTGTCGGCCAGCACCACGTCTTGGGCGAGTTTACGGGCGTGTCGCCCCAAAACCTCCGAATGACGTTGCGGGGAGACGCCGTCCGTTTCGCTCGGATACGGAGCGGGATTGAGTCCCCATTGCGAACCGGAACTCACCCGTCGCCCCCGAACCTCGGTGGGTTCAGACTGCCTGCGCACCACCGTCACCACCGGCCCCGACGGCCGCCGTCCCTGGCCTGGCACTTCGGCCTGGGCGTCCTGGACGCCCAGGCCGAAGCCGACGGCTGTACGCCCTGGTCACCAGTTGGTCTCCTTCGCGAAATACTTCGCGGCGGCCCGCCGCAGTATGTCCCGTTCCATCTCCAGCTCACGGACCTGCCGCCGCAGCCGGGTGATCTCCGTGTCCTTCGCCGACTGGGCGGGCGCCGCAGGTGGCGAGCTTTCGGAGTGCCAGGCCGTGTCCGTGGCCTTCTTCACCCACTGCCGCAGCGTCTCCGCGTTCACGCCCAGTTCCTCGGCGATGCGTGACACCGGTCCGCGTCGTGTTCAATGACGCGTTGCGTGCCCGCAAGGATGCCCACGAACAGGGCAGGGCGTATCCGAAGATCGGGGACCTGTCCAAGCATGTCGTCACCGAGGCGAGGAAGACCCCCGAGCGGGCATGGCTCGCCGAAGTATCCGCCGTGGTGTTGCAGCAGTCCCTGCAGGACCTGGACACCGCGTACTCGAACTTCTTCGCGTCGATGAACGGCACCCGCAAGGGGCCGAAGATCACCGAACCGCGTTTCAAGTCCCGTAAGGACAACCGGCACTTGATCCGTTTCACCGCGAACGCCCGGTGGAAGATCGCCCCCGGCGGGGACCTGTCGTTGCCGAAGATCGGTGATGTGCGGGTGAAGTGGTCCCGCGCTCTGCCTTCGGTCCCGTCCACGGTGACCGTGGTCAAGGACGCGGCCGGCAGGTACTTCGCGTCCTTCGTCGTCGAGACCGTTCCCCGGACGCTGCCCGGCGTGGAACCGGTCGTCGGTATCGACCTCGGTCTTGGACACTTCGCGGTCCTCTGCGACGGCACGAAGATCTCCGCCTGGCGCTTCCTGCGCCGGGCGGAGAGGAAACTCAAGCGGGAACAGCGACGCCTGTCCCGTAGGACCAAGGGCAGCAACAACCGGGACAAGGCCCGTATCAAGGTTGCCCGCGCTCACTCGCAGGTGGCCGACGCGCGGCGCGAGTTTCACCACCAGCTCTCCACACGGATCATCCGCGAGAACCAAGCGGTGGAGGGGCTCCCGGTCCTGAACCGCCACATCGCACCGTTGAACTGCCGGATCGGGCCGCGCTCGCCCACCGGCAAGAACGGCTCGACCAACTCCCACTCGGCATCCGAGAGATCACCACGCGCCACCTTCGACAACTACCAGGCCCAGGCAGCCGCGCACCGGCGAATCCAGAAACCGATGATCTGAACCTGGAACAGGCCTAGAAGACTCATGAAGATCTTGGTGAGGGGCTGTCCGGCCGTTAGGCCGGGCGGCCCCTTTGGTCATGCGCTGGCCGGGGCGAGGTGCCAGGTGCCGCTGGTGTGGGTGAGTCCGAGGTTGATCAGTCGGCGGAGGTTGAGGGCGGCGGCTCGGGTGTGGAGCCAGGCGTCGTTCTTGAGGGTGCCGCGGTAGCGGAGTTTGCGGTTGCCGTGGTGGACGAGCCAGGCGACGGTGCGTTCGACCGGGGGTCTCCAGCGGCGGTAGTCGGCCTGCCAGGCGGGGTCGGTGGCAGCCTGGTGGCGGGCGGCTGCTTGGAGGTCGTGGTGCGGGCGGATGGTCAAGATGCGTCCGGCCTTGGCTTTGGTGCACCGCTGGCGCAAGGGGCATCCGGTGCACAGATCCTTGAAGGTGGCCTTGCGCTGGTGGTGTCGGCCACCGGGCTCAGACAGGCCGACGGTGTGTCCGGCGAGGCAGGTCACGGTGGCGGCGGCGGTGTTGATGGGGAAGTCGTCGAGGGTGAAGCCGCCAGGGACGGCCGGCCGCAGCGGGGCGGGTTTGAGGAAGAGTTGATGCCCGGCCTCGTGGAGGGCCTGGCGGGCATCGCCGGTGGAGTAGGCGGTGTCGCCGAAGGCGTCCACCGGGGTGTCCTCGTCGGCGAGCAGGTCCAGGCCGACGGCCGCCTCGTGGTGCTCGGGTCCGGCGCCGGGCCGCAGGGCAACGGCGGTGTATAAGCCGGTCTCGGGCTCGATGGCCAAGTGGGCCTTGAAGCCGTCCTGCTGGTGGCTGCGGGTCTTGTGGACGTGCCGGGCTTCCGGATCGACGGTGGAGAGCATCCGGCCTGGGGCGGTGCCCCGCGTAATGCGCCAGCGGCCGTCGCGGCCGTCGGATTCATCGGCGGGCTCGACGTCCTGGCCGGCGACCAGGGCCAGGATGCCCACCGCGTTCGCGGCTTTCTCGCCGAGTTGTTGGTCGGGCAGGTGGCCCAGTAGCCGCAGCGCGTCCGTGACCAGCGCGTCGACCAGCCCGGCGCGGGCCTGTTCATCGTTCCAGGCAATCTTCGGTTTGCCCGGGTCGGTGTAGTCGTGGGCGGTGCACTGGGCGGCCGCGACCGTTTCGGCACCGGGAACCTCGCGGATCACCGCCCGGACGGCGGCGATGAGCTGGGTGACCGTGTCCTGGGTGGCGACCGCGTCGTCCAGCACGGTGGAGTCCAGCGCCCGGCGGTGCTTGCCCTTCAGGACCCCGGTTGCCTTCACCACCTCACGCACGGCCTCGAACACCCGGTTCGGTCGGGCGGAACGGGCCAGTCGGCGGCGGAAGTAGGCCAGCAGCGACGGATCGAACGCCATGTCGTGCAGGCCCAGACCGCACGCGGCCTTCCACCGCAGGTCGCACCGCAGTTCCTGGACCGTCTCAAAGTCCGACAGCCCGTGCAGGGCCTGCAGCGTGATTACGGCGGCCAGGATCTGCGGCGGCATACTGGGCCGCCCGTTCGCCGACGGATACATGTCCGCGAACATCTCAGCCGGAAACAGCCGACCCCGATGCTCGGCCAGAACGCGAACACGCTCCCAGCCGGAATCAGATCCCGACACGTCTCCCACACGTCCGGCCCGACGCTCTCGCCGATCCACTCGCCCATCGCCACAAGACGAGTCTGGCCCCGCCGCTCACGCGGCAGGGCCAGAACTCAAGATCTTCTGAGTCTTCTAGTCGACGTTCCAGCGCAGCGGCAGCGAGTTGAGGCCCAGCACCAGGCCGTGCTCGGTCGGCTCCTCGACCAGTTCGTAGTCGGGGATCTGCCGGTGCCACTCCTGCAGCATCACGGCCAGCTCTTGGCGACCCAGGTGCGAGCCGGGGCAGCGGTGCGGGCCGGCGCCGAAGGCGAGGTGCCGCGTCTCCTTGCGGTCCAAATCGACCTGTCGTGCGTTGGCATGCGCGTTCTCATCCCGGCTCGCCAGCGAGAGTGGGAAGTGCGCCACCTGTCCGGCCTTGACCGGGCAGCCATGGAAGTCCGCGTCCTGGGTGGCCTTGCGCGCGGTCTGCACGATCGGGTAGACGCGCAGCAACTCCTCTACGGCATGCGGGATCAGCTCGGGCTCGGCCACGATGCGGGCGCGGTCCTCCGGCTGCTTCGCCAGGTGGTACATGAAGTACGAGGCCTCGCCAGCCACCGTGTCCAGACCGGCCATGAACAGCTGCAGCAGGCAGTTGATCAGGTCGGTGTCAGGGATCAGCTCCCCGTCGATCTTCCACGTGATCGCGGCACTGACGATGTCCTGCGCATTCGGATCCGGGTTCGCCCGCCGTTCGGCGAGAAGCTCGCCGAAGTACTCCATTACCTTCTGTAGGGCGGCAGTCTGGAGCGACCGGTCTGGGTCGCTCTCGGTGTTGCCATGCAGGATCTGGTGCTCCCAGGCCATAAATTCGTCGAGCTTCTCCAGCGGCATGCCCATGATCTGCAGGAAGACGATCGACGGGAGCACCTGCGCGAACTCGCGGACGTAGTCGCATTCCCCCTTGGTGCGCAGCTGCTCGATCAGTTGTGCGGCCAGGCGGTGCTGGTTGTCCTTCAACGACTTCGTCCGTGCCGGCGTGAACCACGCACCGAGCAGTTGCCGCCACTTCGTGTGAAGCGGCGGGTCGAGCATGATCGGGATCCACATGTAGTCCGGGTCTTGTTGGGTCGGCTCGACGACCGCGCTGGACCACAAGTCGGGTTGCTGCAGCCCGTCGAGCAGCGTGTCGTGGTCGGTAAAAATCCAGTAGCCCTTGCCCTCCTCGGTCCACACGGCGGGCCGGGCTATGTCCTGGTACCCGTCCAACCGGTTGAACAGCCACCCGACCGGCGTTGGCGGCGGACTGTAGACGTATTCCACGACGGGACAGGTGGGAGTTTCGGTCGGTTGCCTCTGCGTCACCATAACTCCTCGTCGATACAACAACTGCTGTTTATGGACGTTGAATCTCATTATGCATGGGTCACGTCCGCGGATCAATGGGCCAGTGTCGTGCGGAAGCCGGGATCGTTGCTGCCTTGGGGGAAGTCTCGGGCCGGGGACTGGAAGGCACGGCGTGAAGCGGGTAGTAGAGGTTTTCCTCAGCCCAGCAGGTGGTCACGGTGACGATGCCGTTGTCGGTCTTGCCGGGCCGTCCCAGCCACTGGCGGCCGACGTGCGCGGCCGCGGTCCCGTCCTTACGGTCACCTGAGTCGTCAATCACCAGCACCCCGCCCGGATGCGGCGCGGTCGCAGGATCCGCCAGCAGCAACTCCAGCCGCTGGGCATTGATTTGCTCGTGGTCCCAGGCTGACTCGGACAGGAAGAACTGCAGCCGCTGTACCGAGGGGTGCTGGGCCCCGACCACGGGCTCGGTGCCGGCCAGGCAGGTCAGCGTCTTGCTGCGGTCCCGTGGCAGCAGCCCGGTCGGTACTCGCGGAAACCCCGGCGCTGTGCCAACGTGGACAGCAGGTCATCAAAGCGTGCGGCGTAGGCTTCCAACGGCCCCGGAGCGGGCGGACACGGCAAACGGCGGGTCATCACAGCCCCCAGTCGGCGACGCGACGTTCCTCTGCTACCGGCCTACCGCTGCCCTGACCCGCCGTCAGCAAACCACCGCTAGCGTGGCGCGGCGAGGGCCTGCACCTCGGTGACCGCCCCCTCGAAGCTCTCCTCGCGGGCCAGTAGCTTGCGGGCCAGCACGTTGGCCTTGGGCCAGTTGACGGTGGTCACCCCAACGAGGATGCCGGCGTCGTCGGCATACACGGCTGCCGCGCGTTGACGCTCGCCGACCGGCCCGTCGAGCACCTTGCAGCGCTGGGCCCGGGCGGGGCGTCCGACGACCTGCACCTTGTAGTCGTACTGGTCGCTCCACACGTAGGCGAGGGCGTCCTGACGAGTCAGCTGGTCCGGGTTGACGATGTTGTGGGCGACGGCGGCGGCCTGGTCGACCGCGTTGGTCCAGTGCTCGGTGCGGCGGACGTCAACGTGGTGGGGGCCGAGCCACCGTGCGACGTCGCCGACGGCGTGGATGCCTTCGGCTCCTACCGCTCGTCCGTGCTGGTCGCAGACCACGCCGTCGTCGACGTGGAGACCGGAGTCCATGAGCCACTCGACGTTCGGCACCGCGCCGATGCCGACGACGACGGTACTCGCCGGCAGGACGTCACCGTCGGTGAGGTGAACGCGAAGGTCGCCCCGCCGCCCTTCGACGTTCTCGACACCGACACCGAAGCGGGTCACGACCCCGCGCTGCTTGTGGACGTCGGTCAGCAGGGCGGCGATCTCCTGCCCGACGGACCGGGTCAGGGGCAGCGGCTCCGGGTCGACCACGGTCACCGAGTGACCGAGGCCGATGGCGGTCGCGGCCACCTCCATGCCGATGAAACCGCCACCCACGACCACGACCGGCCCGCCTCGTTCGAGGTCGCGTCGCAGGGCGACCGAGTGGGCGAGCTCGCGGATCACGTGCAGGCCTGACTCGACGCGCCAGGGCGCGGGGCGGGCTCGGCACCCCGTGGCGATGACGCATTGGTCGAAGGACAGGCTCTTTCCGTCAGCGAGCAGCACGTGCTTCCTGTGTGGGTCCAGGCTCTGGGCTGGGGAACCGAGGCGCAGCTCGATCTGGGCGTCCCGCGCTTCGTTCTCGGTGAGCAGGGAGAGCCGGTCGACGCCCCACTTGCCGGAGAGGAACTGCTTGGACAGCGGCGGCCGGTCGTAGGGAATCTCGGGCTCAGCCCCCACGAGAACGACCCTGCCCTGGAAGCCCTGCTCACGCAGGCCCCGGGCGGTACGCACCCCTGCGACGCTGGCCCCGACGACGACCGCGGTCCCGTCGTCCGCGGTCTGGAAACTGGTTGAGATCATGACGCGGGTTACGACTCCTCCGTGTCGACGACGATGACCCGGGCCGGGCACGCGTGAGCGGCGGAGCCAACGGCCGTCACATGCGCGACCGGGTTCTCGTCCAGGAGCACGACGATGCCGTCGTCATCCTGGTCGAAGACCTCGGGCGACTCGAGCACGCACTGACCCGCGCCGATGCACTTGTCGTAGTCAATCTCGATCTTCACCTTCATCACCTTTCACTTCCCCGCGTGACTGGTAGGGAGTGGACACCGTAGACGACCATGTCGCCACGGAAGTCGATCTTCTCAAGGGGCACCGCGAGGCGGAGGTCGGCGAAGCGCCGCAGGAGCGCCGGGTAGGCGGTCTGGAGTTCGATGCGGGCGATGGGCTGACCGAGGCACTGGTGGATCCCGTAGCCGAAGGCGACGTGGTGGTTCTGTTCCCGGAGGATGTCCAGCTTGTCGGGATCGGCGAACTGCCTGGGGTCGCGGTTCGCGGCGTCACCGGAGGCGATGACCCCTTCACCAGCCCGTATGAGGACTCCGTTGACCTCGACGTCCTCAACGGCCACCCGACGGCGTCCGATGTGGGTCACCGTGAGGAGCCGGAGCAATTCCTCGCACGCCGCGGCGATGGCCTTGTCGTCCCCGTCGCGCATGATGGCCGCGTACTCTGGATTTTCCAGCATGTACAGCACGCCGAGGGCGATCTGGTTCGCCGTGGTCTCGTGCCCGGCGACCAGCAGGAGGATGCCCAGGGAGGCGACCTCCTGCTGGGTCATCTCGCCCGTCTTGACCCGACGCTCGACGACCCGTCCGATGAGGTCGTCGGCCGGCTCCTTCATCTTCTTCGCAACGAGGTCGGTCAGGTAGGCGGTGAGCTCCTCGACGGCGCGCCCCGCCCTGGCCGGGTCGCCCTTGACGTCGAGCAGGGCATTGCTGTGATCCTGGAAGAACTCGTGCGCTTCCTGGGGCACGCCCAGCAGTTCACAGATGACCGTCGAGGTCATCGGCAGAGCGAACTCCGAGACCAGGTCGACGGGGCCGCCCTTTCTCTCCATCGCGTCCAGCAGCTCCCCGGTGAGCCGCTGGATGGTCGGGCGCAGCGCCTCCGTCCGGCGCACGGAGAACTCGCCGGTGATCATCCTGCGGTGCTTGGCGTGCTCCGGGTCGTCCATGGCGATGAACGTCGGGTTCGCCTTGTGCTGCTGCTTCATCCCGGCCGAGGTGACCGGGTAACCGTCTCGCCCCGCGTCCGAGCTGAACCTCGGGTCCGACAGGATCGCTCGGACGTCGTCATAGCGGGTGATCAACCACGGGATGCTGCCATCCCAGGTGCGCACGCGTGCGACCGGTTCCTCTTCCCTGAGCCGGCCGATCTCCTCCGGGGGAGCGAAGGGGCACTGCCGGGCCATGGGATACGGTGGTTCGGTGATCTTGTCGCTGATCATTCTGTTCACCTCGTCGTGTCGGACCAGTAGGGCATGGAGGTCTTCACCTCAGTCACCGAGGAGCGGGAACTCGTACGGGGGCGTCTGGACGTACCCGCCGTCCAGGTGCAGCACAGAGCCGGTGATGTAGGACGAGGCATCCGAGCAGAGCCACAGGTGGGCATTGGCGACTTCGCTCGGCTCACCGATGCGGTGAAGGTTGCTCATGATGCGTTGGTACGCGGCGATGTCGCGCCGCCGCATGCGAAGGCCCTCCTGGAGCATCGGCGTGTCGATCGCTCCCGGGGCCACGCAGTTGACCCGGATGCCGTACTTGCCGTAGTCCATCGCCGCGCTCTGGGTCAGCGACCACACCCCGGCCTTGGCCGCATTGTAGACGGGCGAGTTGCGGTTCGGGCGGAAACCGACGATGGAGGCGACGTTGACGATGGACCCTCCGTCACCCTGCGCGAGCAGCTGCCTGATCTGGTACTTGTTGCAATAGAACGTGCCCTTGAGGTCGACGGCCATGATGCGGTCGTAAGTGGCGTCCTCGAACTCGGCGACCGGCTCGTTGTCATTGGTCACGGCGGCGTTGTTGACCGCGCAGTCGAGCCGGCCGTACGCCGAGACCGTTGCTGCGACCATGGCCTCCACCTGCTCCGCCCGGGAGACGTCGCAGACGATGAACGTGGCTGTGCCCCCGTCTGCCTCGATCTCCTTGACGACCCGCCGGCCAGCCTCCTCGTTGAGGTCGACGACCGCCACCTTGGCGCCCGCTCGGGCGAAGAGCCTGGCGGTCGTCTCGCCCATGCCCTGAGCCGCGCCGGTGACGATCGCGACTTTGCCCGATAGGACCTGCTCGGTCATGTGCTGCGTCCTTCTGGTTCGAGGTGACGTGACTTGGGTCGGTAGGAACGGGTTGGCGGGGAGGGGTTCACCCGTCGGCCTGGCTGGCGCCAACCTCGTCCACGAGGAAGATGCGCTTCCTGCTCCGGTCGAGGAAGCTCAGCTCGTCTGCCCGCACCCGCTCCGCATGCTCAGGGTGTCGGAAGACCTCCATCGCCTGATCGAAGGCGGCCTGTTCCGCGTACCACGTCTCGGTGATGACGTCGAAACCCAGCTGCTCCTCCCCGGGTCCCGCGTTGACGCCACCCGAAGCTGTCGAGTGGTCGACGTAGCTGCGGCGGTAGTCGGCGAGGTGCGGCCCCACCAGTGACAGGATCAGCGGGACGTGGACCTGCTCGTAGTGACTCCGGAACTCCTCGACGGAGATACCGGGCTTCCGGGAGAGAACGGCAACCATCTTGATCAAGGGGCCCCTCGAGGTGAGATCCAGTCGATCCGGCTGGGTGATGGCGCAATTATGAGACTAAGAATCTCACTATAAATCCCGTTCCCCATAGGGTCAACAGGATCTGCCTGCACCCTGGTCAGAAGCGTCCGCCGTCGACGGAGATGACCTGACCGCTGATGAAGGCAGCCGCGTCGGAGGCGAGGAAGGTGGCCACGCCGACCAAGTCCTCGGGAAGGCCCCAGCGGCCCAGGGAGGTCCGCTCGAGCGCGGCGGAGAGCGCCACGTTCTGCGGGATCGTCTCGGGCGTGACGTACTGGTCGTCGACAATCAGCCCGGGGGAGAGACCGTTTGCCCGGATGTTCCAGGTGCCCCACTCCCTGGCCATGTACTTCGTGAGCATGATCAGGGCGCCCTTGGCGACTCCGTAGGCGTCAACTCCGGGGGAGGGGACGATCCCCGTCGGGGAGACGACGTTGATGAAGGATCCACCGCCGGTCTCAGCCATCCTCGGGGCCAGCTCCCGGCTCAGTCGCACCACGCCGAGGACCACGGGGTCGAAGAAGCGCAGCCACGCCTCGTCGGGAGTGGTGAGGAGGTCGCCCTCCTGCGGGCTCCCGGCAGGGACCGCCGAGTTCACGATGGTGTCGACGCGACCGAAGGCCGACCAGGCGTCCTCGACGAGCTTGGGGATCCCGCTGGCGTCCGTCAGGTCGCCCGAGACGTACCTGACGTCCCGACCGGTGTCCGACTGGATGCGCCGGGACATGGCCTCCAGTCGCTCGACGTTCCGCCCGCCGATGACTACCTTGGCCCCGGCGGCCGACATGGATCTGGCGAACTGCGAGCCGAGGTGGCCCGAGCCTCCGGTGACGAAGACGACCTTGCCTTCGGGGAGCAAGGCAGACGTCGTGCTGCTCATGGTTGCCTTCCGGTCGGTCAAGTGGGGTGGTGCGGGAGTCGATCTACTACCCGTCACTTGCCCTGGGCGTGATCCGAGACGGCCTTGGTGTCCTGGTAGAACACCTCGATCCGCTTGATCTTCCCGTCGACGACGTGCCACAGCTCGATGACCCGCATAGGCAGCACCTTGCCGGTCCTGCGGTTCCTCATGTTGAGGTCGGCATCGGCGAGGACGACGTCACCGGCGTCGCGGTACTTGACGTGGAAGGTGTTCACCGTGGACTCGAAGAGGTCGGTGATGTGGCCGATCATCCGGTCGAAGCCGTCGGCACCCTTCCATTCCCCGCCGTAGGGAAGGCCCTCAGCCTCCACGGTCACGCAGTCGTCGGCGAGCAGCTTGAAGGCGGCTTCCTTGTCCCCCTTGAAGAAGTACAGGTCGGAGAACTCCGCCACCACGCGGACGTTGTCCGTTGCCGAAAGGTTCTGGATGTTGTCGTTCAGGGCCATGGTGTCTCCCGGTGGTTCGACGTGAGTTGGCCGAGCGATGCTCAGGGCCGTCGCCGCCGATCGTCATCCGGCGGCATTATGCGACTAAGAATCTCAGATGAGGTGTGGCGGGTCAATCGTTACGAGGAGGGAGGTGGAGTTGCAGTCAGGCAGAGCCCCGGGGGGAGTCTCGCTCGTCCGGTTTGATCATGCAAGGCTCGGAGGAGTGCCGGACGTGAAGCGAGCACGGCGCTTGTAGATCATGGAGTTCTCGACGCTTCATGATCTGCAAGGTTGCCGTGCTCGTTGCTCCTTCATCCTCTATGGCCCTCGCGCCCGATGCGGCGCCCTCGCTCGTAGCCGCTGGGGAGACAGTGGTGCCGCCGGGGCTGCTGGACGCCTTGGCGCAGGTGCCAGATCCTCGCGACAGCCGTGGCTGGCGTGCGCTTCACGCCGGCGACACTGCTTGCCGTGGGCGTATGCGCTATGACGAGCGCGGGCCACAACTCCCGGACGGCGGCCGGCGAATGGGTTCGCCGCTGCCACCGGGATGTGCTGGCCCGACAGGGCTGCCCCTATGACCCCTTCAGCGGCCGTTTCCGGCCGCCGGGCGAACGGACCCTGCGCGACGTCTTCGCCCGGGTGGACCCAGCCGCATTGACCACAGCTGGCTTCGCCCGGCTGACCGCGCTAGGTGTTCTGTCCACGGAGGTTGGTGACAGGGTTCACGGCTGATTGATCTTGAAATGGGTGAGGGTCTTCTGGCCTGGTGTGGATTGCGACGTCTGCACCGGCGACCAGAAAGGCCCTCATGCCTCACCGTCATGCACCCCTGACCGAGACCGGACGGCTGCGTCTGGCCCGCTGCGTGGTCGAGGACGGCTGGCCCCTGCGCAGGGCCGCCGAACGCTTCCAGGTCTCCCCGACCACGGCCAAGCGGTGGGCCGACCGCTACCGCGAGCTGGGCCAGGCGGGCATGAGTGACCGCTCCAGCCGCCCGCACCACAGCCCGCGCCGGCCCCCGACCCGCACCGAGCGCAGGATCATCAAGGTCCGCGTCCTGCGCCGCTGGGGACCGGCCCGCATCGCCTACCTCCTGGGCCTGAACCCGGCCACCGTCCACCGGGTCCTGACCCGCTACCACCTGGCCCGCCTGACCCACCTGGACCGTGCCACCGGCCGCGTCATACGCCGCTACGAACGCAACCGGCCCGGCGAACTCGTACACGTCGACATCAAAAAGCTCGGCAACATCCCCGACGGCGGCGGACACAAAGTCCTCGGGCGCCAGGCGGGCCGCAAGACCCGCTCCGGCGCCGGCTACAGGTACCTCCACAACGCCGTCGACGACCACTCCCGCCTCGCCTACAGCGAGATCCTCGCCGACGAGAAGAAAGAGACCGCCGTCGCCTTCTGGCAGCGGGCCCACGCCTTCTTCACCGAGGCCGGGATCACCGTCGAACGCGTCCTGACCGACAACGGCTCCTGCAAGAGTCACCTGTGGCGCAACTCCCTTACCGCTCAGGGCATTTCACACAAGCGGACTCGCCCCTACCGGCCCCAAGCCAACGGGAAGGTCGAGAGGTTCAATCGCACCCTCCTGGACGAATGGGCCTACGCACGGCCCTACCGGACCGAGGCCGACAGACGTGCCGCCTACCCAGCCTGGCTGCATATCTACAATCACCACCGCGGACACATCGCGCTCAAGGGTCAACCACCCGCCAGCCGCGTCCCCAACCTCATGGGTCAGTACAGCTAGCACCCCCGGCCGCGGGCGCGCTGTCCCCGGGCGGCATTCCCGAGCGGGAACAGCGCCATGCCCATCAGGCGGCCGCCCGCGCCGCGGGGGCCGGATCACGACAGCCACGCTGTCGTGCCTCCGCCGTTGACGGCAAGTGCCTGTGCGGAGCAGCCCGGTCCGACGAGAGCCAGGTGTTCGTCCTGACCGCGGTACGCCATGACGGCGCCCTGACGCGGGCACTGCTGGACCGCTCTTCGGAATAAACCTACGTAAACGCCCTCTGGGAGTAGTCACGGAGGGCGAACATCGGCACGGTGAGGAATATCGTCCCGAGGCACATCGCTGCCGACGCCCAGAAAATACCTATGAGGGCGTCGGGGTGGGTGTAGCTCTCCGCGCCGACGCCGAGGAGGTAGGTCGTCGTCATGGCTGCGACCACCGCGCTGGCCAGTGACGTACCGACCGAACGGAGGAGGGTGTTGATCCCGTTCGCGGACGCGGTCTCGCTGCTCGGGACCGCGCGCATGATGAGGGTGGGCATGGCGGCATAGGCGAGCGAGGCCCCGACCGCTACGGCGACGGATCCGCCGATTACCTGACCCAGGCCGCTGCTGAATGCCGTTCTGACGAGCTAGGCGACACCCATGACGAAGGCGCCCGCCATCAGTGTCACCTGCGGGCTGAACCGTCTGATGACCGCAGCCGTCACCGGGGCCATGAGTCCGAAGGTGGCGGCGTTGGGGGCCAGCCACAGCCCCGCGTGGAGGAGGTCAAGGTCGAGGCCGATCCCGTCGTGGTTGGGCGCCTGGAGGAGCTGTGAGGTCACGAGGAGATCGGCGTACATCGCAAACCCCATGAGCATGGCGGCGGTGTTCACGAGAAGCACTGCGGGCCGCGCGGCGATGCGCAGGTCGACCACCGGCTGGCGCGCGCAGCTGCTGGGGCACCCACAAGGCGAGGACGAGCAACCCGCAGAGGGCCGAGAGGAGCGTGGGACGGGAGGCCCACCCCCAGCTCCCGCCCTTCGACAGGGCGAGCAGGAGGGCGCTCAACGCGACGGACAGCAAGATCGCCCCGAGGTAGTCGAACCTCCCGGCTGTCCGAATCGGGGACTCATCGACCACCAGGGCGATCGCGACGAGCACCGCTGCGCCGAGGCCGCCGGTGATCCAGAACAGCGCGTGCCAGTCCATGCGTGCCGCGACGAGGCCGAAGAGCGGCATCCCGACGCCGGCTCCCACCGCCATCGTCGCGCTCATGAGGGCGACCCCCAGCGGGACATGGTGCCGGGGGAGCATGTCCCGCATGATCGCGATGCCCACCGGGACGAGCGCCATGCCGGTACCCTGCAACGCCCGGGCGACGAGCATCGGCGCGAGCGAGTCGGCCAGCGCCCCGATGAGGGAACCTGCGACCATCGCGGCCAGCGAGACCAGCACCATCCGCCTCTTGCCGAACATGTCGGCGAGGCGGGAGATGTTCGGCGTGGCCAGGGCACCGGCCAGCAGGGTGGCGGTGACCAGCCACGAGGCGCTGGCCGCGCTCGTGTCGAGCAGTCGTGGAAGGTCCGACAACAGGGGCAGCATGATGGACTGATTCATGGCCACCGCTGTCCCGGCGAGGGACAGCACGACCAGCATCAGCACGGCGCGCAAGCCTGTCGTCTGCGTCATGTGCGTACCGAGTCTCCTGCACTGCGTCGTCTTCCCTCGCCGGGGGCCGTGGGGCGGTGGTGGGTCAGGCGTTCGTCCACGCGGGCGGACGCTTCTCGACGAAGGCGCGCGAGCCCTCGGCGGCGTCGGCCGACGACCGCACCCGGTCGACGTGACTCCGCTGGAGGTCGAACATCTTCGTCGCGGACCAGTCCTGGGCGGACTTGACGAGGAACTTCGCGGTCCGTACCGCCATAGGGGCGTTGCTGGCGATGGCACGAGCCACCTCCACGGCCCGGTCGCGGGCGGTCCCGGGCTCGACGACGCGGTTGACGAGTCCGAGGGAGTGGGCGCGCGCCGCGTCCACCGGCTCACCGGTCATGACCATCTCGAGGGCGATGGCGTTCGGGATCAAGCGGGGCAGGCGCAGGACGCCACCCGCGGCGGCCACGAGCCCGCGCTTGACCTCGGGGAGGCCGAATTGGGAGTCCTCGGAGGCGATGATGAGATCACAGGCGAGGGCGATCTCCATGCCGCCCCCGAGGGCCTTGCCCTCGACCGCGGCGATTAGCGGCTTCTCGGTGGCCCGCTCGCAGATCCCGAAAGCGCCCCGGCCCTCCACGAGGGGGCGTTCGCCCGTGGCGCTGAAGGCCTTGAGGTCCATCCCGGCGCTGAAGACGGGCCCCGCCCCGGTGAGGACCGCCGCTAGGACGTCCTCCCGCTGGTCGACCTCATCGAGCGCCGCCGCGATCTGCTGGGCGGTGGGGAGGTCGATGGCGTTGCGGACGTCCGGCCGGTCGATGGTGATGACCGCGACGCCGTTCTCGACCTCGACGGTGACGGTTCGGCTCATCGGGGGGCCATCCGGATGGCACCGTCTAGGCGGATGGTCTCGCCGTTGAGCATGCCGTTGTCGATGATGGCGACGGCGAGCCTCGCGTACTCGTCGGGATCGCCGAGGCGGCTGGGGTGGGGCACCGTTGCCGCGAGCGATCCGCGGACCTCCTCCGGCAGGCGCGCGAGCAGCGGGGTGTCGAAGGTGCCCGGCGCGATGGTGCATACGCGGATGTTCTTCGAGGCCAGGTCGCGTGCGGCCACGATGGTCATGCCGACGATGCCGGCCTTGGAGGAGGCATAGGGGATCTGGCCGATCTGGCCCTCGAAGGCCGCGACGGACGCGGTCAGGACGACCACCCCGCGGTCGCCGTCGAGCGGCTCGTTCCGCGCCATCCGGGCTGCGGCCAGGCGGAGCACGTTGAACGAGCCGATGAGGTTGATCTGCACGATCTCGGAGTAGGTCTCGAGCGACCCGGGGCTCCCGTCCTTGTTGACGAGGCGCACCGGCCCGCCGCGACCGGCGCAGTGCACGACGGCGCGCAGCGGCGCCGCGGCCTCGGCCGCGTCGAAGACCTGGCTGATGGCGTCGGCGTCGCGCACGTCGGCGGGGACGAACCGCACGCGGTCCCCGAGCTCGCCGGCGACCTTCTCGCCCTCGGATGCCGCCAGGTCGGCGATGACGACCGTTGCGGCGCCTTCCTTGAGCAGGCGACGAACCGTCGCCAGCCCCAGGCCCGACGCGCCGCCCGTGACGACGGCGGAGCTTCCCGTGATGTCCATGGCTGTTGTCTTCTTTCCGTCAGAGGCGTTCGATGATGGTGGCGTTGGCCATGCCGCCGGCCTCGCACATGGTGACCAGGGCGTAGCGGCCACCGGTCGCTTCGAGCCCGTGGAGCGCCGTGGTGAGCAGTCGCCCGCCCGAGCCGCCCAGCGGGTGACCGAGGGCGATGGCGCCGCCGCGCGGGTTGAGGCGCGCCGGGTCCGCACCGAAATGCTTGGCCCAGGCCAGCGGCACGGGGGCGAAGGCCTCGTTGACCTCGTAGTGGTCGATCTGGTCGATAGTGAGGCCTGACCGCGCGAGCACCTGCTCCGTGGCCGGGATCGGCCCCGTCAGCATCGTGATCGGGTCGTCGCCGGCCAGGGCGAAGGCGTGGAACCGGGCCCGCGGGCGGAGGCCGAGTGCCTGTGCCTTCGCCTCGGACATGATGAGCAGCGCAGACGCGCCGTCGGCCAGCTGTGAGGAGTTGCCGGGCGTGACCTTCCACTCCCCGATCTCGGGGAACCGCGCGCTCATCTCCGGGGTCTCGAAGGACGGCTTCAGGCCGGCGAGACCATGGACGGTCGTCTGCGGGCGGATCGTCTCGTCGATGCTCACGATCGTGCCGTCGGGAAGGGCCACCGGCACGATCTCGGCGCCGAGGTTGGTCTTTGCCGCGTTCGCATGCGAGAGAGTCGAGAACTCGTCGAGGTCCTGTCGGCTGATGCTCCGGCGGGCGGCGATGAGCTCTGCCGAAACGCCCTGCGGCACGAGCCCGGGTGCGTAGCGCTCGGCCACGGACTGCCCCCACGGGTCCTGACCGATGCGGGCGGTGAGCATCGGGATCCGGCTCATCGACTCGATGCCTGAGGCGACGATGATGTCGTGCACCCCGGCGATGATGGCCTGGGCCGCGAAGTCGGCAGCCTGCTGGCTGGAGCCGCAGGCCCGATGCACCGTAACGGACGGCACGCTCTCGGGCAGACCGGCCGCCAGCCAGGCCCAGCGGCCGATGGGTCCGGACTGCTCTCCGACCTGGCTCACGCAACCGGTGATGACGTCGTCCACGATCGCCGGGTCGATGCTGTTGCGGTCGATGAGTTGGCGCATGACCTGACCCAGGAGCTCGACCGGGTGCAGTGACGAGAGGGCCCCACCGGGCTTCCCATCCCTCGGCGGTTTCCCCTTCGCCATGGGTGAGCGGATCGCGTCGACGATCACAGCAGTGTTGGTCATGTCTTACTCCCCAAGAGGCTGTTCGGCTTGGTGGGTGACCCGTCGGGTCCGGCGCTCAGGCGCCCTGGCTGGTCAGTGCGGTGGTGTCCCAGTAGTAGGCGTCGATGGACTGGACGCGGTCGTCCCGGAACTGCCAGAGTTCGAGGGCTCTCGAGGGGAGCGGGCTGGCTTCGGGGGCGCCGACCCACTCGAAGGCCAGGCGTGCGACCGCCGTCGCTTCGTCCTGGACGACGCCGATGAGCCTGAGATTGTGCGGGCCGAGGGCGGAGCCACTTGTCGCTACGGCGGAGAAGAGGCGGGCGATCCTCGTCCGCCCCTCGTGTACGCCACCGTGTGGGAGCGGGGCGGGGACCGTCAGCACAGCGTCCTCGGCGAAGGCGTCGTTCACGAGGTGTGTGATCTCGGCGGCGTCCTTCTCGGCCACGGCCTTGTAGAAACGCTGGATGACGTCTCGTGGCGCGGGTGCCCAACTCAGGTCCAGGTTCTCGGTGGTCACGTCGCTCTCCATCCGTGGGCCATAGTTTTGAACTATAGTGTCTCATAAGAGCTCACGGCAAGATCCGTCGCGCTGCGGATTGCGGTCGGAGCCCACCTGGGACCCAACGGAAGGAGCGCCGTGAGCGCTGACACGAACCTTGGACGTGGCGAGCCGGCCACGAACATCTCCGAGCCCCCGCAGCCGGAGGCGGACGTCGAGGACTGGATAGATTGGGCCAACTCCATGCCGAGCCTGACCGCTCTCGGGTTGACCTGTACCGCGATGACCGAGCAGGCGACGGAGTTCTTCCTCGATCCGCAATTCTTCCCGCCCAACATCAACGGGGCCGTCAACGGGGGAGTGCTCGCCTGCGCCGCCGACCAGGCGATGGGCGTCATGGCCGTACGCGGTGCCCGTTCACACGCCTACGCGTTCACGATCAGCATGACGACACAGTTCCACCGGTCGGCCATGCCGCCGGTCGTCGTGCGCGCCGAGTTCGTGCCGGGGGGCAGCCGCATCGCCTTCGTCAACATCGAGATGGAGGGCGCGGACGGTGCCCGGTGTGCGTCGGCTCAGGGGGCCCTGCGCCTGAGCAGCGGGGGAGCGAGCTGATGGCGACGCGACGGGTCGACGTTGGTGATGGGGTCCTTCTCTTCGTGCAGGACCTGGGTGACGGTCCGGTCGTGGTCCTCGTCGGGGGCTTCGGGATGAGTCACCGGTTGTGGGACCGTCAGGTCCGGATGCTCACCGAGGCCGGCTTCCGTGTCCTGTGCGTGGATCAGCGCGGTCACGGCGCGTCCGATAAGCCCCTGGATGGGTACGGCATTGACGACCTCGGGGGCGACCTGACTCGGGTGTTGGACCGCGTGGACGTCGACCGGGCGACCGTGGTCGGGCACTCCTTCGGGGGTCAGGTGGCCTTCCGGCTGGCCGCGCGGTCCGACCGCGTGTCCGGGCTCGTACTCGTGAGTTCGAACGGCGTGCGCGCGAGCCGAAGCCAAGACTTCCCATTCGGGCTCGAGCCGGACGCGATGCTGCCGGGACTGGTGGAGGCAGAGAAGGGCGACCGTCTGGCGTCCCGTCGGGAGTCGATCGCCGGGTCGTTCGCCAGTCGACCCGACGACCTCACCGTGGACTGGCTCATGGCCTCGTCGCTCGAGATGCCGTCCTGGGTTGCGCTCGCCTGCTACGAGACGATGCTCACGACGGACCTCGTCGACGAGATCGCCGCCGTTGACGTCCCGGTTCTCCAGGTCATCGGGGACCGGGACCCCGTGCACTCGGCCCGGGGGGCCCGGTGGCTGAGCGAACGTCTCGCCGACACCCGGTTGATCTGGCTGGATGACTGTGGGCACTTCCCGATGCTCGAGGCCCCGGACGCCTTCGACGAGGCACTGCTGGGGTTCCTCGCAAACCTGTAGCCCAGGGGGCATCCTGAGCCACACTCAGCGGAAGTCCATCCAGCGGCCGTTGGGCGGGGGAGCCGAGGGCGAAGGGGAGGCCGATCGTGGGACTGGGCCCTTGGTGATGCCGTGGGTGCCGAAGATGAGGTACTGGCCCTTCTTCTCTGGATCCAGACGAAACCGCCTAGCTGTGCCGCGGGAGCAGGGCCAACGCGGCTTCCGTGATGACCTTGGCGGTGTACTTGCTCCGGGGTCGGTACCAGCGTGAGACCCAGAGGCACTGTCCGAGAAAGAGGCGGGCGGTGACCACTGGGTCCGCCTTCGCGAGGATGTCCTCCTCCATGGCGTCGGAGACCACCCCGACCCAAAGTTTTTCGTAGTTGCGGCTGAAGGTCCGCCACCGGGCATAGACGTCGGAGGGTAGTCCGCCGCCGCCGAAGAACACCGGTAAGTAGCCGCGCATCTGGATGGCCGCGTCGATCTCGAGCCGGATCAGTTCCTCGAGCTTCTCGCGGGTCGGCAGGTCGCTGTCGACGACGGATTTCGCGGATGAGGTGAGCGCGGCAGTGCTTCGTTCAAAGAGGACGCCGAGCAGGTCCTGCTTCGTGGGGAAGGCGCGGTAGAGCGTAGCCCGGGAGACGTTGAGCTTGTCTGCTGCGGCGGCGACGCTGACGCCCTGCTCGCCTTCCTCGGCGAAAAGCTGGGCAACTGCCTCCGCGACCTCGTCCGGATCGATGGTCAGCCGTGGCCGGCCCAACGGCCGCTTGTCCGGTGCGTCAGCCCTGTTGCTGGATTTTGGCATGGGCACCTCACCTTCGTAATCAGTGTTGCGGTTAATGATAGACGTCGTCTCTTCTCTCCACTCCATCTGTCCGCACCTGCGCGCTTGTCTGGCGTCGCGAGGCGGCGTGCCGCAGCAGGGTGCCCTGCTTGACGGCCCCCCCGCGTTATGAGTCAATGGGTCTCATAATCTGTGAGTCGGCATACCGTGTGCCTGGATCGTCGTGCCCAGTCGTGCTTGTAGAGGAGCCAGCGGAATGGCTGATCCAGCTGCCGACCGGAAGGGTTGGGAGCAGAACCAGCCCAGCGGACGTCACCGCCCGCTGCCCGAGCTCTCCGTCGTCGAACTGGAAGGAATCGGCCCCGGCCCATACGCCCCCATGCTTCTCGCCGACTTGGGTGCCGACGTCATCAGGGTGGAGCAGCCAGGCCTGCCGGCGTTCCGTCGATCCGATCACGGACGCCCTGCGAAGGAGCCGACGCTCCATCGCGGTCGACCTCCATGATCCGTCAGGTGGCGCGGCCGTCGAGAGACTGGTGGCCCGCGCGGACGTTCTCCTCGAAGCTACCGGCCGGGAGCCGCCGAGCGGCTTGCATGTCATCGGAGGCCAAGCTGGTCGCCGGCTTCGGGGCGCTCGGCCTCGGAGCCGAGTTCGGGCTGAGCTGGGTCCTGCCCCGCCTGGTCGGTTCGTCGGGTGCCCTGTGGCCCAATGACCCGCAAGGATCCCGTCGGCGCCGAGGAGGCGCTCGCCCTGGACGAGTAGTTCCGACGTTCGGGCCCCCGCAGGCACAGAGGATGTCCAAGATCCGTCTGTGACGACAGACCTGAACACCCTTTTGACTGCACTGCACATGAAGATCGACGACGAGATCGGAGGAACGCGATGGCTGGGCCGACCGCCGCAGCGCACGGTAGCCCAACGTGTCCTCGCCGTGGCGCAGCGATCTGGCACAACCACAAGATCGGCTCACCTGCCGTACGAATCCCTGATCGCATACGACCACTGAACACATCGGAACTACTCGTCCAAGGCTCGTCGACGAGGTCGTCGAAACCGCCGATCTCGTCCCGGCGGCGGGGGAGTTCGGGCACGGTTCGCGCAGGCGGAGGACAGGTCCGTGCGCTCGATGAAGCGACTGCTGCGGCAGTCCTGGGACAGCACGCTCCTCGAGTAGCCGGAGCTGGAGCGGGAGTGGCTGGCGCGGCGGCTGCTCTTCAGCGACCCCCGTACGAGCGGGACCGTCGACGCCTTGTGCAGTCGCCTCGGCCAACCCGGGGCCGTCTCGGAGAAGCCGACGGAACGAAACCAGCTGGAACCACTGCGGTCAGTTTGGCACCGACGTGCCGGTTGGCTCGAAACGAAGGGAACGGACCACATGACCACTGAGAGCAGCGCGATCGTGCCCGCACCGATCACGACCGAGTTCCTCTTCGACTACCTCGTCGAACTCAAGTCCCACAGCCGCCCGTCCTACCCCTTCGGGGCCACCCCCTACGGGCAGCGCATCGTGGGCGGCGTGGACGGGGGCTGGGTCGAGGGCCCCCGCATCAAGGCCACCATCCTTGAGGGGATGGACTACGGGATCCTCCGGACGGACGGCTACGTCGCGCCGGACGTGCGGCTGGTGCTGCGGACCGACGACGGCGAGCTGATCCTCATGACCTACACCGCCGGCCGGTTGGGCCCGTGGCCGAAAGTCATGGAGGCACGTGGGGGAGCGGGTTTCGACCCCGACGAGATCGACTGGATCCTGACCTACTCGTTCGAGACGGCGTCCAAGGAGTACGACTGGCTGAATCGCACCCTCGCCGTGGGACGCGGGGCGATCACCGAGGCGGGCTTCCGCTACCGCGTCGACGCCATCCGATGACCAGCGAGACCCTCTCGGCCTGCGGCTGCCCCAGGGGCCCGGTGGGCGAGGGCGACGACGTCCGCACGACGCGAGTCCACGCCGACACCGTGCTGGCCTGGGCCGATCGATGAGCGGGCCGTCCTCGGGCTCGGCAGACCTGTCGCGGCTCGGGCAGTGGGTGCCCTGCGCGCCGTTCACGATCGAACGCTCGCGGATCATGCAGTACGCGGCAGCGACGAACGACCTCACCCCCGCGCACCGCGAGGGCCGTGCGGCCAACCCGGTCTTCGCCGTCCTGCCTGCCTGGCCCACCCTCTTCCCGCTCCTGCGCTCGACGCTCGTCGGCCGGGACACGGCCAGGGCACTGCACGGTGCCCACGACATCACCCTGCACGGACCCCTGACCCCCGGGGTGGACCTCGTCACCCGGGCCGCCATCGTCGGGGCGGCACCGACGTCGACCGGCATGACGATCACGGGTCGGGCGACGAGCGAGGCCGCCGACGGCGGTCTCCTCGTGGACCAGTACATGACCGTGATCGTCCAGGGCCTGACGATCCCCGAAGCGGTGGGGTACGGAGCGCCCCCCCGTCCGGGCGAGGAGATCCCGCTGTTCGCGGAGCCCCGACCGCTGGGGTCCAGCACCCTCGACCAGGACCAGACGCAGCGCTATGCGCGGGCCTCGGGGGACCGCGAGGCGATCCACCTCGACCCCGTCGTCGCTCGGCAGGCCGGGTTTCCGGGCGTCATCAACCACGGGAACTGCACGTTCGCCGTGGCGGCGCAGCACGTCCTGAGCGCCACCTGCAGCCCGGACACCTCGCGGCTCCGGCGGATCGCGGTGCGGTACGCCCACCCCGTCCTCCCGCCGCAGACCGTGACGACGCGGAAGCTCGGCGAGGTGCACACACCCGAGGGCGCGGCCGTGAGCTGGGACGCCGTCCGCCGCGGCGGAAGGCCGTGCCTCTCCCGGGGCTACGCCCTCGTGTGCCCAACGAGCTGATCGCCGGCGGGGGCGCCGTGTATTGTGAGACATGGCGTTGCAGAATAGTGGGTTCTGGCTGACGCGGACGTCGATGGCGACACCCGGTGGCCCGGTGTCCCCACCAGCCCAACGAGGAGACACATGTTGCTCCCGATGCGCCAGGAGATGCGGTGACCGAGATCGCCGCCACGGGCGCGGATCAGCAGGACACCGTGCTCGAGGTGCGCGGCGTGGGTCAGAGGTACGGCGCGAACCAGGTGCTCAGCGACATCGGTTTCACGCTGAGACGCGGCGAGCTCCTCGCGACGGTCGGCCCGAACGGCGCCGGCAAGACGACGCTCTTCAACTGCATCACGGGCGTCTCCCGGCCCAAGGCGGGTTCGGTCCTCATCGGCGGGAAGAACATCACCGGCCGGCGTCCGTCGGCCATCGTCAAGGCCGGGGTCGCGCGCACGTTCCAGCACCTGGCGTTATTCCAGTCCCTGACGGTGCGGGACAACCTCCTCATGGGGCGCCGGCACGCGATGCACCCCGCAGAGACGCGGGTGGATGTCTTGATATTCCTTGGACGTTGAGAACAACGCGGACGGAGAGTGACCACGCGATGAGCACGGTGGCCCTGCACAACGACGGCGGGCAGTGGACCCTGACGCTGACCGACCCGGATCGGCGCAACTGCCTCGACGAGGCGATGATCCAGGAGCTCGGCGACGCCGTGTCGACCGTCGCCGGGGACGCGGGCGCCAGGACGCTCGTCGTGACCGGTGAGGGCACGGTGTTCTGCGCGGGCGCCGACCTGCCCGCCCTGTTCGGTGAGGCCGCGGACCACTCGGTCGCCGATCTGCGCCGTCACCTGCACACCGTCTACGACAGCTTCCTGAGGCTGCGGGCGCTGAAGATCCCGACCATCGCGGCGGTACAGGGCGCGGCCGTCGGTGCCGGGCTCAACCTCGCCATGGCGTGTGACGTCCGCATCGCCGGGCCGCGCGCATCGTTCGCGGCGACGTTCTCGAGGATCGGCCTGCACCCCGGTGGCGGCTGCACGTGGTTCCTCGTCGACGCCCTCGGCCCGCAGAAGGCGCTCGCGCTGTTGCTCGACGGCGGCGCCCTGGACGGCGAGGAGGCCGTCCGCCAGGGGCTTGCGCTCCAGCTGGCCGACGACCCGCTCGCCACCGCCCACGAGACGGCCGCACGCTGGGCCGGGCTCGACCCGGCGCTCGCCCGCGACATCAAGTCGGCGGTCGGCGTGGCGCGGTCCGGCGACTTTGGCACCACCTTGGAGTTCGAGTCGTGGGCACAGGCATCCTCGGCGACCGGGCCGGCGATCCAGGAGGCCGTCGCGAGGTTCCGCAAGCCGTGAGTCAGGTGAAGAGGCGGTCGAGGCGGTAGTCCACCGGCTCGACCGCCCAGTGGGCGGTGCCGGTGCCGATGAGGATGCCTGGCGCCGGCCCGTTGAACATCGCCCGTAGCCGGTCCAGCTGGCGCCGGATGCCGAGTCCCTTGTTTGAAGGTGCCGCGGTCCTGCGCCGCGGTGCGAACCGGAACGGGCCGGCTCGCGAGCTCGTGCGGGATTCGGTTGTCGAGCGTGGCGATCCCGGGTCGGTGATGCTCAGCGTCAGGCAGACGCCGTGAACCGTGCTCAGCTGGCAGCTGCGGGCGTCTGCCGGCAGCACGCCGACCAGGCAGGCACGCAGGATCGCCCTCGGATCCTCACGGGGCCGCCGCCGGCTCGGTCTGGATCCGCCCGAGGCCGATCGACCTCGGTCGGCCGGGTCAGGCGGCAGCGGACCATGGTTAGGGACGGGCGCGGCATCCGGTGGCGAGCACGCACCCGTCGACCGCACGTTGCGGGCCATCGGCGAGCTCGACCGTCCGATCGGCGCGATCGAGGCGGGTCGCGGCACCCCCCAGCCGCAGCTCGGTCCCGTTGCACTCCGCTTCCTCATCAACGAGCAGTCGTATGGCGCTCGCTGGCCGGCTGCCTGCCAAGGCGTCCGTGGACAGGGGCGGCTTGTCGTAGGGGCCCTCGCTCTCCTCGCCGACGAGTACGAGCGGGCCCTCGAAGCCCTTGGTTCGGAGGTCCTGGCACGTCCGGGACACCAGCGCGAGAGGAGCCGATCACAACGGTGGTCCGCAGCGGTCGATCGTTTACGGGAGATGCGTGTGCCGCCGCACGCACGGAGGGCGACAGTTCGTCCTCGGGCTGCCCATGGAACAGGACGACGCCGTCGTTCTCCCGGCAGGCCCTCGTCCCGCCCATTGATACCAAGTGTCGCAAAAATCATTGACCGGCCGGTCGCGCCCATTCATGCTGATACGCAGGTTCCCAATAAGGGTGACATGGAAGTCGCCGTGGAAGGACCGACGTGACTGACACGCAGACCAGCAGCGGCGCATGCCCCGTGGTCGACTACTCCATCCGGCAGCCTCCCGTTCCCGTGGGCAAGCTCTTCGAGCGTCTCGACGACCTCCAGGACATGTCGCGACCCGCGGTTCGTTCACAGGAGGCCTCTGGCTACTGGGTCTTCACCGACCACGACGCGATCCTCGAAGGCCTGCAGCGATCGGACCTCTGGTCGAGCGGGGTTGTCGACCCCACCGAACCCGACCCGGACTACAAGTGGATCCCGCTCATGCTCGACCCGCCCGAGCACGCGAAGTGGCGCCAGCTCATCTCCGCATGGTTCACCCCGGCTCGCACCAGGTCCGTGAAGGAGGACCAGCGCAGCCTGGCGCGAGAGATCGTCGAGAGGCTGCGGGACAAGGGCGAGTGTGAGTACGTGAGCGAGTTCGCCCAAGTCCTTCCGTCGATGGTCTTCCTCCGGATCATTGGTATGCCGCTAGAGAAGCTGGACCAGTTCATGGAGTGGGAGCACATGATCCTGCACCAGAACGAGGAGACCGACCCCGACCGGGCGACTCAGATGGCGGGTGTGCAGGCGGTGTCGGAGTACTTCGCCGGCCTCATCGCGGAACGGCGCGCACACCCCGACCCCGACGCGACCGACCTGATCAGCGCCGCGACGACCTGGCAGGTCGATGGCGAGCCGGCCTCCGACGCCGACATCATCGGCTGCCTTCTGACGCTTTTCATGGCGGGACTCGACACCGTCGCGGGCGAGATGGCCTACTTCACCTACCACCTCGTGACCCACCCCGAGGACCGGGCCCGGATCGTGGCCGAGCCCGAGTCGATCCCACACGCCGTGGAGGAGCTTCTGCGCGCCTACCCGATCGTGCAAACGGCGCGGCGGGCGACGCGGGACGCCGACTTCCACGGGTGTCCGGTGAAGGCGGGGGACGTCGCCCAGTTCCCGATCTCGGCCGCGGGGCGCGACGAGATGACCTATCCCGATGCGCGGCGCGTGGACTTCGACCGTGACCAGACGCGGCACCTCAGCTTTGGTGCAGGCCCGCACCGATGCCTTGGCTCGCACCTCGCCCGCCAGGAGCTGGTGGTGATGCTCGAGGAGTGGCACCGGGTGATTCCCGAGTACGAGGTGGTCGAGGAGCCGCTGGAGCACGGCTCGAAGGCGGTGCTCGGTCTCGAGTCGCTGCGAATCCGCTGGGAGGGCTGACATGCGCGCCCTTGTCAACCAGGGCCTGTGCTCCGGTCACGCCCAGTGTGCTGTCGCCGCACCGGACCTCTTCTTGCTTGACGACGAGGGCTATGCCCTCCCCGTCGACGGCGACCTTCCTCCGGATCAGGAGTCGCACGCCCGCGCCGGGGCAAGGGCGTGCCCGGAGCGCGCCATCACGATCCTCGAGGCGGACCTGGGGTCTGGAACCGGCTAGCTCGAGTCGGTTCAGCCGTGTGGCGAACCGGCTGAACCGCCTTGTCCCATCGACGTATCCGGATCTCACGAAGTCTCACCTCATCCGCCTCAATGGAGAACCCGTCCATGGACACCACACGTGTCGTTCCCACGACCTTCCGCATCGGTGACCGGACCCTGTCGGTCGCATCGGGCGGCGAGATGGAGCACGTCAATCCCGCGAACGGTGAAGTCACCGCCGCATTCCCCCTTGCCGCGACCGAGGAGCTCGACGAGGCCGCCAGTGTCGGGCGCAGTGCACTCGGCCAGTGGGCAGCCGTGCCCGGCGCCCGGCGGGCAGAGATCCCGCGTAGCATCGCCTCGACGATCCGCTCGGAGCACGCGCAGCTCAGCGCCCTGACCACCCTGGAGGCTGGGGCCCCCGTCGCGACAGCCGACTTCGTCACCGCGGGCAGCGCCGACTGGTTCGACTACTACGCCGGATGGGCCGACCGGCTCATCGGCGAGCAGATCCCGATGCCACGGATGCTCGACTACACCGTGCACGAGCCTGTCGGCGTGGTCGCGTTGGTGCTCACGTGGAACGCGCCCATCACTGGTATCGGCATGAAGGCGGCGGCCGCGCTCGTCGCTGGCTGCAGCGTCATCGTCAAGCCGCCGGAGCTCGCGCCGTACACCCTGCTCCGCTTCGCCGAACTCTGCAGCGAGGCCGGCCTGCCCGACGGGGTCCTCACGGTTCTGTCCGGCGACGGTCGGCTCGGCGAGGCACTCGTCTCGCACTTGGGAGTCGCCAAGGTGAGCTTCACCGGAGGTCCGGAGACCGGCCGGCGCGTGCAGGCGGTAGCGGCGTGCAACGTCACGCCGGTGCTGCTGGAGCTCGGAGGTAAGTCCGCGAACCTCGTCTTCGACGACGCCGACATCGAGCGTGCGGTCGGGGCCTCTGTTCGGGCTCATCACGATGGGCGGCCAGATCTGCGTGGCAGGGACCCGGCTGTTCGTGCAGCGTGGCGTCTACGAGCAGGTGGTCGGAGGCCTGCAGGCGTTCCTCGACCACGTCACGATCGGCGACGCCACCGACCCCGCGACCCTCATGGGGCCGTCATCTCCGAGGCTGCGGCAACCCGGCTGGCGGGCCACATCTCGTCTGCCAAGGAGCGCGGGGACGGCGAGCTTGTCTGCGGTGGCGATCGGCTGGAGCGAGCGGGGTCGTACCTGCGGCCGACCGTCTTCGCCGACGTCGACAACAACTGCTCCCTGGTACAGGAGGAGTTGTTCGGGCCCGTCCTGGCGGTCACACCGTTCGACGACGAGGACGAGGCCGTGGCGCTGGCGAACGACACGAAGTACGGGCTCGCGGCATACGTGCACACTAACAACCTGGCCCGCGCCCACAGGCTTGCCTCCCGGCTGGACGCGGGCTTGGTCTCCATGAACGGAGCGATGCCCGCCACCGCACCCCACGCACCTTTCAGCGGCTTCAAGGGCAGCGGCTACGGAAAGGAAGGGGGTCTGTCGGGGATCCTCGAGTTCTGCCGCACGAAGAACGTCTGCGTCGCGCTCTGACACGTGTCCGAGCGCTGACGATCCACGGGACACCTCAACGGCCCGTGGGCCCTCCGCAGCGCCCCCGGGTCGATCGGCGAGTTCCCCTGGACCCCAAGAGAATTCGGAGAAGTCTCATGTCCTCACAGAGGGTCAGCCTCGTCCTGCTCCTCAAGCGCAAGCCGGGCATCTCCATGGAGGAGTTCCGGCAGCACTACGACAACGTCCACGCGAAGATGGCCGAGAAGTGCTTCGACCACGTCTATGACCGGTACTCGCGCAACTTCATCACGGCGGACCCGGACCTCTGGGCCACGGGGGAGGAGGTCAACGAGGCCCCGTACGACGCCGTGACCGTCATCTCGTTCCTCAGCATGGAGGGGCTCGAGGAGATGCAGCGCCTCGTCCAGGAGCCGGAGCAGTTCAAGGCGTTCCTGGATGACGAGAACTCCTTCCTCGATCAGTCCTCGCGCATCTCGTTCCTGTGCGAGGAGTCCGTCTCCTGACTCCTGGGCTGCGAGAGCGAAGTTGTGCGACCCGTGAACGCCGAACGAAGCCGACGAGTCCTGCCCGGGCGGGCACTGACCGCCCGGGCGGTTCGAATGAGCAGACCGAAGGAGCCCTATGGCCTACGTGATCACTCAGCGCTGCTGCAACGACGCGAGCTGCCTGCCCCAGTGCCCCGTGGACTGCATTCGGCCGACCCGCGAGGACCCGGCTTTCGCGTCGGCGGAGATGCTCTACATCGATCCGGGCGCGTGCATCGACTGCGGTGCCTGTGTCGAGGCCTGCCCGGTGGGAGCGATCTACTCAGCCGACGAGTTGCCACAGCACCTCTTGCGGTACGAGGACATCAACGCCCGGTACTTCGAACGCCACCCGTTGCAGAGCAGACCCGAAGCCATCGGCGCCGGCCGGCCGAGGAGATCGCCCAGCCGACCTTTGCGGGTCGTGATCGTCGGGTCGGGTCCAGCCGCCTGTTACGCGGCCAACGATCTGCTGCGCCGCTCCAACGTCCAGGTCGACATGCTGGAGCGCCTTCCTACCCCGTGGGGTCTGGTGCGGGCCGGGGTGGCGCCGGACCACTCGGCGACGAAGGCCGTGTCAGGCATCTTCGAGCCCGCCTTCAAACGGGAGGCGATGCGGCTCCACCTGAACGTCGAGGCGGGCAGGGACGTCAGTCACGAGGAGCTCCTCGAGCACGCGCACGCGGTGATCTACGCCGTCGGCGCATCGTCCGAGCGCCGGCTCGGGATTCCCGGTGAGGACCTTCCCGGCAGCCACGCGGCCTCGCGTTTCGTGGCCTGGTACAACGGACACCCGGACTTCGCGGACACTGAGTTCGATCTCTCGGGTGAGCGCGTTGCCATCGTCGGGAACGGCAATGTGGCCCTCGATGCAGCGCGGATCCTGCTCACCGATCCCGACGTCCTCGCCACGACCGACATCGCCGACCACGCCCTCTACGCCCTGCGTGAGAGCAAGGTTCGGGAGGTCGTACTCCTCGGCCGGCGCGGGCCGCTGCAAGCGGCATACAGCAGTGCCGAGTTCCTGGCCCTCGGCTACCTCGACGACGTCGACGTGGTCATCGACGGCAAGGAGCTTGTGCTCGACCCGTTCAGCGAGCGGACGGCCGCCGACCCGGACCTTGATCCCGAGCTCGCACTGAAGCTCAGCCTCGCGGAGGAGTACTCCCGCCGACCCCTCGCCCTGGGCCGTCGCCGGATCGTGTTCCGGTACCGCGCGTCCCCGGTGGAGATTCTCGGGGAGGACAAGGTGGAGAGCGTCAAGGTCGTGAGGAACGAGCTGGTCGAGGTCGGCGGAGAGCTCGGATCGGTGGCGACCGACGACGCGGAGACCCTCGATGCCTTCCTGGTCCTGCGCTCGATCGGCTACCACGGTGAACCCGTCCCCGGTGTCCCGTTCGATGACACCCGAGGTGTCATCCCCAACCTGGCGGGGCGAGTCACGGATCAGGGGTCCCCAGTGCCCGGGGTGTACGTCACCGGATGGATCAAGCGCGGGCCCCGTGGGGTGATCGGGACCAACCGTGGTTGCGCGCTCGAGACCGTCGAGGCACTCATTGACGACTTCGAGGCCGGGGCCCTCGACGACCCGTCGACGGATCCCGGTTCACTCGGGGCGATGCTCAGGCAGCGACAGCCGGACGTTCTCGGCTACCCCGAGTGGAGCGTCGTGGACCGGCTCGAGAAGCAGCGTGGTCGCACGGTCGGCCGTCCCCGCGTCAAGCTGACCACCAAGGCTGAGATCCTGGACGTGATCGCAAAGTCCCGCGGTTGATGTCCGGCTGAGAGGCACTCGGCAGAACCGGAGCAGCCCGGCCCCGGACCAGGGTCATGGCGCCAGGCCCGCCAGCGGCGCATGGAGCCGCAGGGGTGCGTGTGAGACCGTCTCCGCCCGGCCTGCCGCCAGGGACAACCCCAGCCGGAGGAGCAAGAATTCTTCCGCCTCACCCAGCTCCAGCCCCGAGCACGCCGGGCCGGGCGGCTGTCTGCCCTGAAGCCCGCCCTCATAGGTGTGTCGACGCGGAATCCGGGCAGTGATCCCCGGGAAGGCAGACCAGGCGGCCCACCGCAAGAAGAAGGGCAGCGCAGGTGGCCGTCCGGTCTCCCACGACACCGAGCGGTACAAGGACCGCCACACGGTGGAGCGGCTGATCAACAAGAGGAAGGCGTGGCGGGGCGTGGCCACCCAGTACGACAGGACGCCCGACAGCTACCTGGCCGGACTCCGGCTTGGAGGCTCGAACATCCGGATCCGCAGCGTCCGCCCCGCCACATGATCACGTCTCCGGGCCGGCCCCGGTTGCAGTCTTCCTCGGCGTGAGCACGTAGTCGCCGAGATCCACGTGGCGGGTGCGGGTCCAGTACTCGGCGTTCGTCCAAGGGAGGTTCGTGACGATCCGGCCCTTGGCGTTCCGGTAGTAGCTCGTCATCCCCGGATGGCTCCACACCGCGCCCTCGAGGGCTTGGTCCAGCTCGGTCATGAACCGCTCAAAGGCCTCTGTACGCACCTCCGCACTGCCGATCCCCTCCACGCTCATGTGGGTGAGCAGTTCGAGGATGTAGCGGACCTGCATCTCGACGGTCATCACCAGGCTCCCGCCGTGGCCGGCGTTGGTGTTAGGGCCGAAGAGCATGAAGAAGTTGGGGAAGTCGGGCATGCTCATGCCGAGGTAGGCACGTGCGTCGTCGACGCCCCACGTGTCCCGCAGCGTGGCGCCGCTGCGCCCACGCAGCTCCATCGGGCCGAGCATGTTGATCGCGTCGAACCCGGTGGCCAGTACGATCACGTCGACCTCGACGTGCCGCCCTGACCTGGTGGTTACCCCGGTCTGGTCCACCTTCGCGACGCTCTCCGGGACGAGGTCGACGTTCTCACTCGTCAGGGACTCGAACCAGCCGTGGTCGAGCAGCGGCCGCTTGCCGTACGGGGGGTAGGCCGGGGTGCTGGCCTCGATGAGCTCAGGACGCCCCTTCAGCTGCCGCTCGATGTACCCCGTGAGGAAGACGCGGTGCCGTTCGTTGGCAGCGTTGACCGAGCGCTCGGGGTGCTCCCAACTGGGGTCGACGCGCAGGATCCGGTACATCCGGTCGCCGAAGTTCCAGACCTGCCGCAGTCGGTACCAGCCGAGGTACCAGGGCACGTGTGCCATGAGGAACTTCTTCTGCTCGCTGACGTCCTCGCCCGCGTTGGGGTTGGGCAGGATCCACTGGGGTGAGCGCTGGAAGACGGTGACGTGAGAAGCCTTTCGCCGGATGGCGGGCACGAGCTGCATGGCCGAGGCTCCGCTGCCGACGACCGCGACACGCTTACCAGCCAGGTCGAGCTGGGGGTCCCACGCCGCCGTGTGGACCACGGGCCCTGTGAAGGTGTCCAGCCCCGGGAGCTTCGGGCTTGATGGCCTGTTGAATTGCCCCACGGCGCTGACGATGACGCCGTAGTCGGCCTCCCGGCGGGTGCCGTCCGGCATGCGCAGCGTGACGCTCCAGTGCTGGGCCGTGTCGTTCCAGGTGGCCGACTCGAGCTCGGTACCGTACTGCACCTTCTCCCGTATGCCGTGCTGCTCGGCGACGCTTACCAGGTAGCCCTGCACATCCCCCTGCCCGGCGAAGTATCGCGGCCAGTCGGGGCGCTGCGCGAAGGCGAAGGAGTAGAGGTGGACCGGGGTGTCCACACCGCAGCCGGGATAGGTGTTCTCGTGCCAGGTCCCACCGACACCGTCGTTCTTGTCGATGATGGTGAACGGCAGACCGGCCTCCTCGAGTCGGATGGCGGCGGCGAGGCCGGAGAACCCCGTCCCGACGATCAGGGTGTGGGGTGCACCGTGGCGTGACGGCTCCGTGAGGGAGGCGGGCGTCCGGCTCGCTGTGCCGAGCTCTTCGGCAAGCAGTCCAGCCGTGTTCGCGGGCACGTCGTCCCCGACAACGAGACTGAGAATCTCGACGAGCTGCTCAGGGGTGGGAGCCGGGACCTGGGGGAGAGCGCCGCGCATATGGTCGAGGATCACCAGGTGTGCCGTCGCACGCAGCTCACGCTGGGACTCCTTCGCCAGCCCCGCGTCGTCATGGTCGCCTGGACCACGCATCGGCCCGGGCGCGAACTGGCTTTGCAGGTAGGACCAGTTGCCCGTGAGGTGCGTGAGGACCGCAAGGATCGTGGGCAGGTTGGCGTCCTCGAGGGCCCAGGCGAGTCTCTCCTCGAAAGCAGCGTCGTCGACGTCGTCGGTTCCGGTGTCTGGTGTCACAAGTGTCACGGTTCGTCCTTTGTCGATGAGGAGGCGCGCTGGGTGATGGTCCGTTCGACCCGCACTGGCCATGCGGCTGATGAGATAATAGACTGTGGGTCTCAATAAGATACCAAGACACTCGATACGAGAGGTCTCAGAATGGGTGAATCCAAGCTCGCTTGCATGCGGCTGAGTCGACCGGCTGATGGGGTTCTCCAGGTCACCCTGAGCCGGCCCGACCTGATGAACCGTGTCGACGAGGGTTTCCACAGTGAGATGATTGCGGTCCTGCGGGATGTCGCTGACGATCGCTCGGTCCGAGCGGTCGTGCTTGCCTCGACGGGGAAGGTCTTCTCGGCGGGCGGCGACTTCGATCTCATGCGGCTCGCCCACTCGAACGTCGCTGCGAGACAGCGGATTGTCGATGACGGACGGCGCCTCGTCGACGCGCTCCTGTCGATTCCCCAGCCCGTCGTCGCCGCGGTGCACGGGGCGGCGATCGGGGTGGGGGCAACGATCGTCCTGCTCTGCGACGCAGTCGTCGCGGCACGTGGCGCGACGATCGCCGACACCCACGTCGCAGTGGGACTTGTGGCCGGCGACGGGGGTTGTGTGGCGTGGCCTCATGCGGCCGGTATGCTGCGCGCGCGTCGCTATCTCCTGACCGGCGACTCTCTCGATGCGACCACGGCATACGGATTCGGCCTCGTCACCGACCTCGTGGACGCTCCGGAGGAGGTCCTGCCCCTCGCCCTCGACATCGCGGGACGGATGGCCGCTCGTGCCCCGCTCGCCGTCCAGGGGACCAAGAGGGCGCTGAACCGGCTTGCGGCGCAACGAGCCGGAGAGGTGCTCGACCTCTCCTTCGCCCTGGAGCAACAGACCCTCGCATCCGAGGACTTGTTGGAGGGGATCGCGGCCTTCCAGGAGCGTCGGGTGCCGGAGTTCCGAGGGCGTTGAGCACTGAGCGGGAGGCGCGCGCATGACACCCGGGTCACGCCCCCAGCCGACTACGTTAGGGAGACACCATGACCGATCGCAGGATCTCGACCCGATTCACTGAGCTCTTCGGAGTCACTCATCCCGTGGTGCAGGGGGGAATGCAGTGGGTCGGACGTGCTGAACTCGTGGCGGCGGTGGCGAACGCCGGCGCCCTGGGGTTCATCACCGCGCTGACCCAGCCGACGCCTCGCGATCTCGCTCGCGAGATCGAGCGCTGCCGCACTCTGACCGATCAACCGTTCGGTGTCAATCTCACGATCTTGCCGTCGATCACGCCGCCGCCGTATGCCGAGTACTGCCGGGCCATCATCGACTCGGGTGTCACTATCGTCGAGACGGCCGGCAACCTGCCGACCGAGTTCGTCGAGATGCTCAAGCCCGAGGGCATCAGGATTATCCACAAGTGCACAAGCATCCGGCACGCGCTCAAGGCCCAGGCGGTGGGCGTCGATGCCCTGAGCATCGACGGGTTCGAATGTGCCGGGCACCCGGGTGAGGACGACATCCCCGGACTCGTCCTCATCCCACGTGCGGCGAACACCGTGTCGATCCCGTTCATCGCCTCCGGGGGGATCGCCGATGCCCGCGGCCTGGTGGCCGCACTCGCCCTGGGCGCGGACGGAGTGAACATGGGCACCCGGTTCATGTGTACGGCGGAGTCTCCGATCGCCGGACCGATCAAGCAGGCGATCGTGTCGGCCACCGAGCGGGACACCGAGCTGATCTTCCGCCCCCTGCGCAACACGGCCAGGGTGGCGAGCAACAGCGTGAGCCGTGAGGTCGTGCGCCTGCTCGGGAAGGATCCACGCTTCGAGGTCGTCCGCGACCTCGTCGCCGGGGTGCGGGGACGCAGAGTGTTCGAGGAGGGGGATCCCGAACTCGGCATCTGGACAGCGGGAATGGTCCAGGGGCTGATCACCGACATCCCCACCGTGGCCGAGCTCATCGACCGGATCGTCGAAGAGGCGTGCGTGCTCATCGAGGACAGGCTTTCGTCGATGGCATCCGTCGGGCGGGAGGTCGCGGCATGAACGATGCGGTCATCGTCAGTGCGGTCCGGACACCCATCGGCACGGCATTCAAGGGGACGCTGAGGGACACCAGTGCCGCCGAGCTCGCCCAGCAGGTGCTCCGTGCGTGCGTGGAGCGCTCGGGCGTCGAGCCGTCCGACATCGACGACGTGATCCTCGCGGAGTCGCTCGCCGGCGGCGGGGTCATCGCTCGCCACGCCGCGGTGGCGGTCGGGCTGGCCGGGGTGCCCGGCCAGGCGGTGAACCGCCACTGTGCGGGAAGCCTCACCGCCCTCGGGAACGCGGCCGCTGCTGTGCGCTCCGGGGCCGCTGACGTCGTCGTCGCGGGCGGGACGGAGTCTGCATCGACGGCGCCCGCCCTGGAGTGGCGGGTCTCCGGCTCGAGCCAGCCACGTGTCGGGATGGCCCCCACGTTCCCCCACCACGACGGTGCCACGGACGACGTGACGATCACCGTCGGGTGGAGCACCGCGCAGGAGACGGGCTTGTCACGACGGGAGATGGACGAGTGGGCATTGCGCTCGCACCATCGAGCGGTTGCCGCGATCGACGGGGGCCTCTTCGCGGATGAGGTGGTCCCGCTCTCGGTGACGGTCGACGGGGGCGGGGCGCACTTCGCCCAGGACGAGCACCCACGTCGCTCGACGTCACTTGAGAAGCTCTCCGCTCTGCAGCCCGTTCACCCCGAGATCGAGGGGTTCTCGATCACTGCGGGCAACGCGAGCGGGATCAACGATGCAGCGGCCACGCTCGTGGTCGTGAGCGGCGACTACGCCCGCGAACACGGCCTCCAGCCGCTCGCGACGATCCGCGGATGGGACGCAGTCGGAGTCGAGCCGCACCGCACCGGTATGGCCGCGGTCGAGGTGATCCCCAAGATCCTCGGGCGCGCCTCCCTGGCGGTCTCGGACGTCGCCCTGTGGGAGATCAACGAGGCATTCGCCTCGGTGCCGCTCGCCGCCGTACGAGTGCACGGTATCGACGAGGAAGCGGTCAACATCCACGGATCAGGGTGCAGTCTGGGGCACCCGATAGCCGCCTCGGGTGCGCGCATGGTGACGACCCTCGTGCACGCCCTGCGACGACGGGGAGGTGGCCTCGGCGTCGCGGCGATGTGCGCTGGTGGAGGTATGGGCGGGGCGGTGGTCCTCGAAGTGTAGGCCGCGTCCGTGTCAGCTTGCTGTCCGGAGCCAATGCCCCGCCCTGGTGGTCGCGGTGCGGCCGAAGTCCCGGTTCCGGCGGCGGTGCGGTCTCTGCCGCGCCCGCTGCCCGCGCTACGACCACGGCGCGGGCAGCCGCCGGTGGTGGCACCTGGACGCCGCCCGCTGCCGCTGTTCCCGGAGGCGGACGTGCCGCATGGCCTGCCCGCGGCACGGGGTGGTGGTCGCCGCGGTGCCCTGGGCCCGGCACGGCGCCGGCCACACCCGCGACTTCGACCTGGCGCACCGTCGGCGCAGGTGGCCGGCCAGGCGGCCTGCTGGGCCCCGATCGAGCGCTCTCTCGCCCACCCGACCGCGCGGTCACCAGACACCGTCAAGGCGTATGCGCACGACCTAGGACCACTTCACCTTCCTCAGCCCTCGAGGAGACCCAGGAGGGCGTGGGTGTCGCGGTAGAAGACGTCGAGTCCGACGATTTTCCCGTCCTTGATCTGGTATAGCTCGAGCACCCTCGTAACGATCTCCGAACTGGACGAGCGTGACCTCACCCGGAGCTCGACGTCCGCGAGAGCGCGCCCGTCCCCGGCCCCGCTCACCCGGACGTCCTGGACCGTGAGTTCGAAGAGCTCGTTGATCTGCCGCAGGAGGGCACGCATGCCGCGCGGTCCGTGGTGCTCACCCCTGTACGGCAGGCTGTCGGGCTCGTGGGCGACGAACTCTTCAGCTACGAGGTCGAAGGCCTGACGAATGGTCGCCGGATCTCCGAGCCTGGTCATGAACTCCTGGAGGACATCTTGGGCCCTCGCCGTCACTGCTGGGCCTCCTCGCGCAGGACCCGGCGCAGGACCTTGCCGGTGGGGGACGTGGGAAGCACATCGAGGAAGCGGTAGCTCCGTGGGATCTTGTATCCCGCCAGAAGCCTCCGGCAGTGGGCGTCGAGCGCGTCCTGTGACGCGTCCCCGACGACGACGGCGGTCACCCGCTGGCCCCAGTAGTCGTCGGGCACCCCGACGACCGCGACCTCGCGCACGCCCGGCACCTCGAGCAGGACGTTCTCGACCTCGGCCGGGTAGACGTTCATCCCGCCGGTCACGATGAGGTCGGACCGGCGGTCCGCCAGGTACAGGTATCCGTCCTCGTCGACCCGACCCATGTCACCCGCGGTGACCCACCCGTTTCTGGCGGCGTTCTCCGGTGCGGGCACCGAGCCGTTGAAGCCGCTGGTCATGATCAGGCCCTGAAGGTAGATAGTGCCGATCTCACCTGTGGGGAGATTGTTGCCCTCGTCATCGAGGATGAGGGCCTGCGCGCCGAAGTGCGGGAGCCCTACCGAGCCCTCCCGGCCTGCGCTCTCCTCGCCGCGCAGCAGGGTGAGCATCCCCAGCTCGGACGTCCCGTACAGCTCGGTGAACTCGACGTGCGGGAATCGTCTGACAGCCGCCGACTTGAGCGTGGGGGGCAGCGAGGAGCCGACGAGGAAGACCGTACGGAGGCTCTTGGCGTCGCCGGGGTTCGGCAGCGCCGCCGCCAGCATGGTCGGCACCATGAACATCTGCGTCACGCCCTGCTCGTCGCAGTCCTGCCAGATGGTCTTCGGGTCGAACTTCTCGTGGAGCACCACCTTGGCCCCCACCTGCACCGCGGCCAGCGCGAAGTTGAACGCGGCGTGCGCGAGCGGGGCATTGACGAGGAACGTGTCGTCCGAGCGGTATCTCAGGTCGACTGCCATGTGGAGGGCCTGGAGGCTGATGTTGCGCTGGCTGTTCGGGAACATCCGCGGCAGGCCGGTCGTGCCGGAGGTGAAACGCACCCAGTAGGGTGAGGTCTCCTCGACGTCAGCCTCGTGCTCGACGCCACGCTCACCCCTGTCGATGATGTCGAGGACGGTGGGTCCCGCCGCTGAGATTGTCAGATCCGCCTCAGCCTCGGAGAGTTGGAACTCGATCTCCTTCGCGGAGCTCATCGGGTTCAGCGGGAGGACGACCATACCTGCCCGGGCGATGCCGAACATCATGGCGAAGGTCTCTGGCAGGTTCGTGGCACTGAGCGCAACGACAGAGCCCGGCTGGAGACCCGATCGCAGGAGCCCGTCCGCGGCCTGGTCGGCCAGCTGGTCGAACTCACGCCAGGTCAGCGACCGGTCCCCACAGATCACGGCGACGTCGGCCGGCCGGCGACGGGCGGCCAACCGCAGGATCCGCTCAACGAGCAGGCGACGCCACGGCGGCGGCTGGTTGCCGTACTCGGGGACGTAGTCCCACGAGGCGGGCTTCGAGTCACCGTCGAGCTGCTGACCGTGGTCCATGGCTCCAACTCCCCACTGTTCGCCTGCCTCAGCCACCCGTCACCTGGCAGGCGCCGCAAGTCAATCCATAACCGGCTCGGTGACCCACGGGGTGGTCATCAGTCGCCGTGGGCTCGCGGCGCCCCTCGACGCCGCATATTTTTGACTTCTCGAGTCTCATTATAAGTACCCGCAGCGCAGGGTCAACGGCGCTTACGGCTACATTTGACGGCCCGTTTAGACATTCAGAATCTCGGAACCATAGAATTGCCGTGGACAGGGGCCATGACCGTCGAGAGCGAGATCCCGAGTCCTCGTGAGGTGCCGAGCTGGGAGAGCTCCGGAACGAGACGTGGCCAAGCGTGTGCGAGGCCAGAGGTTCCGTCGTCCCGAGGACATGACTGGAGTCGTCACGGCGACCCACGAGCCGGAGGCACGCCACGCACAACACCACATCCGAGGAATATCCCCTCGTGCCGGTCGACGCGTCGGACGAGGAGTGGCGCACGTGGGCAGACACGCTACCCCTTGCGGCCGGCTTCGACGTCCGGTGCATCTGCCTCGCCCCGGGGTCGGGTGAATTCGTCGTCGAGAGCAGCCCCATCTCCGTCAACCCGAACGGCGCCGTCCACGGCGGGGTGGTCGCCGCTGTCATCGACCATGCGCTTGGCGTCGTGTGCGTTCGCATGGTCCATGCGGGTGACGGTGTCGCGACGGCGTCGCTCAACATCGACTACTACCGGCCCTGTGTTCTCCCTATGAGGCTGTCGGTGTCGGTCCAGCGATCCGGGCGCACCGTGGTCTTCGCACGGGTGCAGGTGACCGGTGCTGACGGCGAGCTCTACGCGGAGGCGAGCGGGGTGATGTCGGTGCGCCCGAGCCGAGAAGCCCGCCGCGCGCTGGAGCGCTCTCGTCTGCCATGACAGTAGCGCCAGCCGGCCGGACGTGGGCACTCGCCCCGTCGACACGTGCACCGAGTGGTCTTGACCTGCTTTGACGGACATCGAAGATCAGGGGCTTCGGCCCAGGAAGGACGATGTCCATCATGGAGAGCATGGAGAAGACGCAGCCGCATCCTCGCCGCGCCTTCACGCCGAAGTGCAAGGCTGAGATCGTCGAGCTGGGTCAGCGTGGTGACCGCTCTATCGGTCAGGTCGCCAAGGACTTCGACTTGACCGAGACCGCGATGCGCGACTGGGTCAAGCAGGCCGAGGCCGAGGCCGGCGAGCGGGCCAGCCTGACCAGCGCCGGGTCGGCACCGTAACACGATTCCGGATCCGCGGGCCGCCGTACGGCGACGTCACAGAAGCGAGACTAGCCGTATCATCTCATCACTACAGAATCGCTTCCAGCACGGGGGGTCTCAAAAGTGACAGAGTCAGGGCGTCAGGACACAAACGGCGATGGCAAGCGGCCGCTGGGCCGGCCGCGGCGGGTGATCGACCCGGACGCGCTAGCCGCCACCGTCGCCAAGCTTTACGAGGAGGAGGGGCACGATGGGGTCAGCGTTACCGCCGCGGCGGACAGATTGAACGTGTCCCGAGCCACGCTCTACCGCACCTATCCCACAAAGGAGCACATCATCGCCGTGCTCTTCGAACGGAGCACCAAGGAGCTCACGGCCTTGGCCGAGCAGATCGTCGGCAGCGACGACACGGCACGCGAGAAGCTCGAGGCCCTGATCACCCTCCAGGTGGACGCTTCGGTGCGCATGCGCGGCTACTTGCCCGTCTTCTTCGGCGGTGGGGGCCTGCCCCCGGACTCCTACGAGCGATGGCGTTCATTCAGCCGGCACTACGAGAACCTGTGGGTCAAGGTCCTCAAGGACGCCATGGCCAACGGCCTGCTGGCCGAGGCCGACCCGGTCGTCACGGCCCGACTGCTCCTCGGTCAATGCTTGTGGATCTCGAGGTGGTACCGCCCCAGCAGCAAGTACACGCGTAAGGCGATCACGGAAGCCGCGCTCGCGCTGCTCCCGCCCGCTCCGCGCCCGCGGTCTAGCCGCGCTCAGTCCCCGGGGCGTTCAGCGCGGTGAGGCTCGCCCGAGCCATCTGCAGCATCAACTCGGGCGCCGAGCCGAGTCGTCGGGTCTCCGGCGGGCGTAGGGCCTCCGACAGCAGCATGGTTTGAACGGCACGGGCGGCAACCACCAGCTCCTCGCGCGATCGCCCCTGGTAGCAACGGCCCAGACACTCGACCCACCGGTCGGAGAACCGGTGCAGGCGCCGGAAGTGTTCGCGCCGGTAGGGATCCGCCAACGAGCGCTGCTCCCGGACCCAGATCGCTGCGAGCTTCTCGTGGCTCATCGCGAGTTCGATGAAGCCTCGGAGCAAGGAGTCCAGCTCTTCGTACGGATCACTGCCGGGTTTGCCCGACTGGACGAGCAGCTCGTCGAGCATACGGCTGAAGAGCGCGGCCAGGATCTCGTCCTTGCCCGAGAAGTGCCGATAGATGGCCGAGCCGCTCGTCCCCGCGGCCTTGCCGATGTCATCGACCCCGACGCCGTCGAAGCTGCGCTCGAAGAACAGCTTCTCGGCGGCGAGCAGAATCTCTTGGTGACGGGGCATGACGGAGAGTCTACGAGACGCCCGCGCCGCCCCGCTCGGCACCATCAGAGGCCGAGCGACTTGGCGATGATGGACTTCATGACTTCCGAGGTGCCGCCGAAGATTCGGGTGACGCGCGCATCCGTGTAGAGGCCGGCGATCGGATACTCGTTGATGTAGCCGTACCCCCCGTGCACCTGAAGGCACTTGTCAACGACTCGCTGCTGCAGCTCCGAGACGAACAGCTTCGCCCGCGCGGCGTCCGCGGGGGTGAGTTCGTCACGGTCAAGCGCCTCGATCGCCTGGTCCACAAGCGCCTGTCCCGCCGCGATGTCGGTGGCGCACTCCGCCAGGACGAACTTGGTGTTCTGGAAGTCCTGGAGACGTTTGCCGAAGACGCTTCTCTCCTTGGCGTACGAGGTCGCCAACTGCAGGGCCCGCACAGCCGAAGCCATCCCTGCGACGGCTATCGTCAGGCGCTCCTGAGCGAGATTGTGGGCAAGGTACTCGAAGGCGCGCCCTTCTTCACCCAGCACATCCTCCACTGGAACCCGGACGTCGGAGAACGAGAGTTCCACCGTGTCCTGCGCCCGCAAGCCGATCTTGTCCAGCTTCCGCCCCACCTTGAATCCGGGGCTGCGTGAGTCGACGACAAGGATCGAGAGCCCTGAGCGCCTGTCGTCCTCCGAGGCCGGCGCGGTCCGGCACACGACAAGCACCCGGTCGGCGTTGGCGCCACCGGTGATGAAGGTCTTTGCCCCGTTGAGGACGTAGTGGCCGCCGTCGCGCCTCGCTGTCGTCATAACCCCTGCGACGTCCGATCCCGTCCCGGGCTCAGTGATCGCAAGAGCGAGGACGAGATCACCACGAGCGACGGCGGGGAGCCACCTGCGCCGCTGCTCCTCCGTGCAGTAGTGGAGCAGATAGGGCAGGCAGACCTCGGAGTGCACCCGCAGGGAGCCGAGGTTCGCGTCACCGAGGATCGTCTCCTCGATGAACACCGCGTTGAACTTGTAGCTCGTCGCTCCGGCTCCGCCGTACTCCTCGGGCACCTGGAGCCCTATGAGGCCCTGCTGGGCCGCCTTGGTGTACATGTCCCGGTCCACGAGGCCTCGCTCGGACCACTCGCGGTAGTAGGGCTGGATCTCGCGCTCCACGAAGGTGCGCACCGAGGCGCGGAAGGCATCGTGGTCCTCGTCGAAAAGAGTGCGTCTCACAAGTCCGCTCCTTGTATCCCGGCCGGATCCCCCGGCCACACGTCCTCGGGCCCTGCGTCCCAAAGGTCACTCGGTGGCTCCCACCACCCGGCCATTACGAGAGGGGTGCGACGTGGTTCCACAGACCACTACGGCTGGTCCGCACCGCAAACCTCGTCAGCTCGGCATCCCATTCGCGCATCGAACCGAAGTCGCTGCGCCATGCCAGCACCGGCGTGGTCAGAAGGTGCAGCGGGTGCTCCTCGGTCGTGCCGATCGCCCCCAGCACCTGGTGGGCCGAACGGACCACCAGCGACGAGGCATGCCCGACGCCCGAGCGGGCGGCCGCGATGAGGAACCGAGTGTGCTCGTCGCCCCATCCCCGCAGCATGACCGCCTGTGCCGCGGCGTCCGTTGCGGCGCGGGCGAGCGACACCTCGGCGGCGATCCCGACGACGAGGTGCTGGACGGCCTGGAACCGGCCGAGGGGTCGCCCGAACTGCACCCTCTCGTTCGCGTACGTCACGACCACGTCGAGGGCCGCCTCCATGGCTCCAGCCATCTGGGCGCAGCGAGCGAGGCTTCCGCGGAGGGCATACAGGTCCGCGACCTCGGGGGCGACCTCCGTGCCGGCCCTGAGGGCCTGGAGATCGAACTGGATGCTCGCGCGCGGGAGTCCCGAGAGATCTTTCTCCGGGGCCACGTGGAGGCCGTCTCCCTCGAAGTCCGAGACTCGCCACACTCCGTCGTGCTCGTCGTGCCACAGGGCGACGACGCCATCCGTCTGGCCTCCCCAGGGCACGGATCGGCTCATTCCGCCGGCGGCTGGACGAGCTGCGGTGCGGACTTCGCCATGGAGGGGGAGCCCGGCCTCCGCGAGGAGCCACGCGGCGAGCAGGTCGTGCTCCGCGAGAGGTACCGCGGCGCCCGCTCCAGCCGCGAGTCCGAGCAGCGCCACAGAGTCGAGGATGGTCCCTCCGCTGCCACCCTGCTGCTCGCTCGTCGACAGGAGGGTGAGACCGAGCTGGTCAAGCTGCTGCCAGAGGTCGCGGTCGAGGTCGACTCGGGCCGAGGGCACACATCGCGAGCGGTGCTTGTCCAGGAGATGGGTGAGCATGTCGACGAGGCCGGGATCGGCCGCAGGGCCCGTCGTCAGGTTCTCGTTGCGATGGGTCATCAGCGCAGCCCCAGTCCTCGGGCAACAACGCCCGTGAGAATCTCGTTCGTGCCGCCACGCAGTGTGTAGCCGGGACGCTGGAGCAGTGCGGCATCGAGCAGGACTCTCAACCCGTCGTCCAGGTGACCGTTGGCGGCGAGTGTCGCGACGTGCTCGGCGATGTCGCCCTCGGTCGCCGTCCCCAGCAGCTTCACGACGGCCGCTGCCGTGTCCGCGTCCTCCTGCGCCTCAAGGGCGCTCGAGACCGCCAACGACATCTGCCGCAGTGCGGCGACGCGACCGACGAGGCGGCCGAGCTGGGGGTCCTCCGGGAGGTCACCGCGCTCGACGGCCCCGACCGCAGCCGCCAGCAGCGCCCACGTGGAGAGGATCCGCTCGGGACCGCTGCGCTCGTAGCCGAGCTCGGACGTCACCTGCCGCCATCCGTCGCCGATCCGCCCGAGGACCCGGTCGTCGGGGACGAACACGTCTTCGAGGTGCACCTCGTTGAAGTGGTGGTCGCCACTCATGGACACGATCGGACTGATGGTCACGCCCTCCGCTCCCAGGTCGACAAGGTACTGGCTGAGACCCGCGTGCCTGGCCTGCGGGTCGAGCGGCGCACTCCGTGCGAGAACGATGAAGCAGTCGGCCCGGTGCGCCCCCGACGTCCAGACCTTGGTGCCGGTGAGAAGCCAGCCGCCCTCGGTCTGCGTTGCCCGGGTCTGGACGCTCGCGAGGTCCGATCCGGACTCCGGCTCGGACATGCCGATCCCGAAGAGCAGCTCGCCACGGCTGATTCCGGGCAGGAACGCCTCCTTGATCGACTCACTCCCGAACCGCAGGATCGACGGGCCGACCTGTCGTTCGCCGATCCAGTGCGCCGCCACGGGCGCCCCTCCGGCGAGGAGCTCCTCCGTCACGACGAAGCGCTCGAGGAAGGTTCTGCCCTGCCCGCCGTACCTCTTCGGGATGACCATCCCGAGCCAGCCTCGCCGTCCGAGCTCGCGGGTGAACTGACGGTCCCAGCTCGTCAGCCACGTGTCCACGTGAGGAACGAACATCCCCGCGGCGGCTTGCTCGGCTACGAATCCGCGCACCTCGGCCCGGAGCGCCTGCAGGCGTGGGCCCTCGCCCACGACGCGGGGAACGAGTGAACGCTGCACGGTGACCTCCCGTCACATTTCCTGTCAGTAGGCCGTGCGCTGCCTTCACGGGATCTGCGCACCGGATCGCCCGAACTATCTTTTGAATCATACAGTCTCATAATGATGGGTGAGGGCGGGCCTCAGAATCGCCTGGCTGCGGAGAGCACGTGCTCGGCGAGCGTCTCGATGATCTTCCTCCGGTCATCGGGCTCGGAGGCGGCAACCTGGAAGAGGACGTGCTCGACTCCGGCGTTCGCGAACTCCGCCAGGCGATCCAGCACTCGGCCGGGGGACCCGAGGAGAAGGTAACGATCCGCGAGCCCTGAGAAGTCCTGCCGATAGGTCGTGCTCACCGTGCCCAGGCCAGTCGTGCGTGCCCATTCACCGTCGTGATCAACCGCGGTCCAGGCCAGGAGGGCCGCACCGATCGCCTCCGGGTCGCGTCCCGCCGAGGCTGCATGGTCCCGGACCTTCTGGAGTCCCGTGCGCACCCGATCCGGGTCGAGGAGATAGGGCATCCAGACGTCAGCCCACCGGCCTGCCCGGCGCAGGGCTCCCTCTCCCCGGCCGCCCATCCAGATGGGCGGCCCGGCCTGTCGCGTCGGCGGCGGCTGGAGCGCGACACCGTCGAGCCTCGTGAACTCGCCCTCGAACGTGACCCGCTGGCCGGTGCTGAGCCGCCGGAGGACTCCCAGCGCCTCCTCGAGCCGGCGGAAGCGCTCGGTCACGTCCACGCCGGTCGCCTCGAATTCGGAGGCATACTCCCCACCGGCGCCGACGCCGAGGTCGAGCCGGCCTCCACTGACGACGTCGAGCGCCGCGGCGAGCTTCGCGAAGAGTGCGGAGGGGTAGACCGGCGCGAGCGCAATCGACGTGACAAGCCTGATGCGGCTCGTGGCACCCGCTGCCACCGCCAGGGCGACGAAGGCGTTGGGGGTCGGGCCGTGGAAGAAGACGTGCTCGCCGCAGCCGACGAAGTCGAAGCCTGCGTCCTCGGCATATCTCGCCTCGTCCGCCGTGTTCGCCAGCCCGCTGATGCTCAACCCGATCCGCATGGCTTCCCGTCCTTGGTCTCGTGGGTCACTCGAGCGTGGCCATGGCCTCCCGGCACACCCACGTCATGTCCTCCTTGGCGACGGCCGCCTCGACCCGTGCGAGCTCGGCCATCATCGTGCTGGCCCGCTCGTCGTCCTGCTGGGCGATCGCTCGCGAGACGGCAGTCCGGGCGTCGCGGTTGGCTGCACGGGGATCGGCAGGGTCGCTAGCCGTCCGAGGCTCACCCCAGGACTCGAGCAGCGCATTGAGGGCCGCGCTGTCGCGCACCACAGGGTCACCGGTCTCGAGCCGTTGCCGCAGCTCGAGCATGACGTGCGCCGCGGCGATCACCTGCACCCTGGCGAAGGGGTCCTCGACAGCAGGTGCGACGTTCTCGAGGAGGGACCGGCGCACGGTATCGATGAGATCCTCGGTCGTCATCCAGATCATCGTGCGCCCTCCTTGGCCCCGGAGACCAGGGCATCGACGAGTCGGACCATCGCGGGCTCGACGGCGGTCGAGGCGTTTGCGACGGACAGGAGCCGGAGATCCGTCGTCCCGCCCCGGGCCAGCGAGGCGGCTGACGCCATGCCCACGTACACCACCTTGACCAGCTCGACGAGCTGCCAGAAGAGAATGCGCCGGGGGTCAATCTCGTACCCGGTCAGCTCGGTGTACCGCTCGGCTGCCGGGCCCCCGATCCTGCACCATCCGGCAAGCGCCTTGTTGCGCGTGAAGGCAACGTCGGCGAGGGGGTCCCCGATGAACGAGCGCTCCCAGTCGAGCACACAAGCGATCTCGCCGTCCCGCCACAGCAGGTTCGACAGACGGAAGTCGCCGTGCACGAGGGCCTGGGGGTGGTCCCTCGGCGCGTGCTCCTCGAGGACGTCGAGGACCCGACGGATGATGGGCCGCGGCGACAGCTCCACCTCGGCGAAGCGCTGCCGCCAGTGCCGCACCTCGTCCCCGGCCCCCGTCCCGACCCCACCCGGTCCGCACGGCAGGCCCTCGACGGGGACGGTGTGGACCCGGGCGAGCATCTCCACGAACCGGCCGAGGACCTCCTCGCGCATGCCGGCGTCGTCAAACCTCGCCGAGGAGTGCACGAAGGCCTCACCCGGGACGAACTCTGCGATGACGAACGGACGGTCCAGCACGGCCGTGTCGGGCTCGTGGAGGTAGACCTCGGGAACGGGGACAGATGAGCCGGCGAGCGACCGGTAGATCTCGGCCTCGAATCCGATGTCGTAGGGAGCCAGCGGGCCACCCGTCGGCTCGCGACGCAGGATCAGCCGACCCGGTCCGTCCACCATCCTCGTGCTGACGGTGTAGGTCTCGAAGGAGAGGCCGCCAGAGAGACGGTCCACCGAGACGACCTCGCGCACCCCAAGCTCTGGGAGGCGCGTCAGGACGACCTCGCGGACCCGCTCGGTGAAGTAGGGCTCACCCATGAGGTCATGCCTGCCAACGCGGGCGCGGCGGGATCACGCTGTACTCGCACACGCCGACACCGCGCTCGCCGGTCTCCTCAACCTCGAAGGCCACGAAGGGCTCGTAGCAGTCGAAGCGGTTCTCGAGGTCGTTCTCGCCACGGTCCCAGAGCTTGATCGTGCCGAAGTGGTCCGTCGTCCGCACGTTGAGGACCTCGCCGGTGTCCAGCTCGATCCGGTACCCGAACTTCGACTGGGTCCGCAGGTCTCCCTCGACGGGGACCATGCTGGCCGACCTGACCTCACGCGAACCGTCCTTGTCGGCCACGAAACCGGCCACGACCGGCTCCTGCCCACCGGAGGTCCTCGTCGCGACGATCCCCATGAGGCTGATGTGCCGCTCGGGAAGGGAGATCGAGGGCCAGAAGTGGGCCTGCCGGTCAGGGCGGTTGGAATCCGCCCACGGCGACTCCTCCGAGAACCGAGTGGACCAACTGCGGTCACGGAAGCCGAACGAGTCGATCGTGCGCACGTCGCCACTATTCGGCCCGTGCCGGAGCTCGACCGTGCCGGTGACGGCCAGGGCCTGCTCCCAGTGACCTCCGTGCACCACGGCGGTCTTGCCGACGTTCTTCATCGGGTCACGCTCGAAGTTGTCGTAGTTGAAGGCCTGGAAGCGCCCGGTGAAGGTGAGGTCGAAGGCGAACCGGGTGCCGTCGAGCCGGATGCGGATCTCCTCGAAGGGCCGCACCACCTCGTACGAGATGCGCTCGTCGCCGAACGACGTGATGCCGCCCTGACCGGCGTCGAAGGGGACCTTGTTGCCGTACCACTGGTGCTCGCCGTCAATGACGTAGAAGGCGGTCAGCCGGGCGTACCCCTTGTTCGTCAGGTGGAAGTGGTTGACACCGTGGACGTTCGCCTCGGGGTCGACGACACTGACCCAGAAAGTGTCACCCCACAGCCCGTCGAACCCAGGGGGGCACAGGTGAGTTCCCTCGTCCGCGGGGGTCAGGCCCTCAGGAATCATCGTCGACATCGTCCGTCCCATCTTTGTGAGTCTATGCATCTCAATAATATGCCCGGGCTGCCCCACGGTCAACGGGGACCATCACGGCGCAGCGGAGATCGCGGTCACCGGGGTTCTTGCGAGGAGGCCCCGGCGTTCACCTGAGCCGTGAGGCGGCGGAGTTCTCTGCGTACTTGCCGTGACCTGTACTTTCGGGTGTTGTCAGTGGTCGGGGCTGGGTTGGAGGGGTGAAGATTGTGGTGCAGGTGAAGCTGCTGCCGTCGCCCGGGGTGGTGAGGGTTTTGGCTGTGACCCTGCCTGCGTGCAACCGGGCGGCCGATGCTGTATCGGTGGTGGCTTACGAGACGGGCACCACGTCCCGCAACGAGTTGCAGAAGCTGGTCTACGCTCGTGTGAAGGCCGAGTTCGGGCTCGCTGCCCAACCGGCCGTCCGCACGGTGAAGAAGGTCGTTGACGCCTACACGACGTTGCGTGCGAACATCCGGGCCGGGAACCTCGGCCCCGAGGGATCGAAGCGGCGCAGGCGTGCGGAGTCGAAGCCGATTGTCTTCCGTCCCGATGCGGCTCAGCCGTATGACGACCGGATCCTGTCGTGGCAGCACGACGCGCAGACCGTCAGCATCTGGACCGTGGGCGGGCGGATCAAGGGCATCCGGTACACCGGGCACCCCGGCCAGTTGGCGATGCCGGCGAAGTACCGGCGAGGCGAGTCGGATCTCGTCCACCGTGACGGTATGTGGTTCCTGATCTCCACGTGCGAGGTCCCCCAAGCGCCGCTCAGCACCGACCCGTTGGACTGGATCGGCGTGGACCGGGGCATTGCCAACCTTGCCACTACGTCCGACGGGGACAACTACCAAGGCCGCCGTCTTGGCCGTTACCGGCGCCGGCACGCCCGCAAACGCGCCGAACTCCAGGCGAAGCGGACCCGCTCCGCCACCCGGCGCGCCAAGCGGCGGGTCAAGCGCGAGTCCCGGCACGCCGCGCACATCAACCACAGGATCAGCAAGGAGATCGTGGCCGTCGCACAACGCACCGGACGCGGGATCGCCCTCGAAGAACTGAGCGGCATCCGTGACCGGGTACGGCCTTCCCGCGACCGGCGGGCCACGCTCTCCTCCTGGCCGTTCCACCAGCTCGAAGAACACCTCCGGTACAAGGCCCGGCGGGCCGGAGTACCGGTGATCGCGGTGGACGCCCGCTACACCTCGCAGATGTGCCCGCGTTGCGGACACACAGCGAGACACAACCGTCCCACCCGGGACGCCTTCTCCTGTCGTCGGTGCGGGCTCGCCGGCCCCGCCGATCACGTCGCCGGGGTCAACGTGCGCAACCGCGCACGCTCGGCGTGGGTTCTCGTCAACGGACCCGTACCACAAAGGGCTTGACCTCCCTGGCTGGTAGATGCGACCCGTGACCGCCCTGTCGTAGGGGGCAGTCGGGAGCGCGACAAGGTGTAAACGACTGAGCCAACAAACTCGGTCGTTCACGGCCGAGAAGTTGACAACACGCTCCAGGCGGGGTAGGGCATCAGTTCGATACCTCGACCTTCAGCTTCGCCAACCTGCCGTGCCGGCTCGTTTTCGACCAGCGCTAGTTCGAGACCTACCGCTTCCCCACGGGCGCGATGCCGTGCACGGTCCCGACATCCTGGCCCACCTCAGCCGACACCCTTGAGGATGTGGCAGCGACGATCGGCGTGCCCGCGACAGCCCTCACCGGAGTTGTCGCTCATTCCTGCCCCAGGGTTGACCCGCACACGCATGGCCGGCGGGGATGTCCCTGGAACCGTTACCCGCCGGCCGCGCCGCGTCGCCCGATCTGCTCCGTCAGCGGAAGTCGGCCCAGTGGCCGTGCGGGGTCCATCCCAGCGCGAAGGGCAGGTCGATGGTGCAGATCGGGCCCTTGGTGATGTCGTGGGTGTCGAAGATCAGGTACTGGCCACGCTTCTCGCTCCACCACGAGACAGGAACGATGATGTAACCATCTCCCTCGGGCGAGTCGGGCCGCCGGGGCGCGAACGTTGCCTCGAGCACCGCCGCCGGCTCGCCCCTGCGGATCTGGTAGACCTGCTCGCTCATGGTCCGCATGTTCGTCACCACAAGGCTGTTCATCGACATGCCCTGGCGCTTGACGACACCACCAACCTGGAAGCCGAACTCATACCCCTTGCCGTAGAAGCGCTCGTCGACCTTGGGCAGCTCGCTCGGCCGGTCGGACAGCTGCTCGGCCGACGTCACGCCGGTCTCGATGTCGACGGTCCACCGCCCCAGGAAGCTCTTGGCGACGGAGAAGAAGAGCGCGATCTCCTCGCCGACCTTCAAGTCCTGCTCGAAGGGGAAGGGCGGGCGGTTGAACACGGGGGCGTCGAGGATCAGTTTGCTCCCCTCGACGTTGGCCGACATCGTGTGCATGACGTACTGCGGCGGCAGATCCGTCTTGATCCACCTGACCTCTCCCTTGATGTCCGCCCGCGGGATGAGCGCGATGATGATCGGCAGTTTCTCGTCCCATCCCCAGATCCCCACCTGACGCTCGCGCACCTGCTCCTGCGAGATGAGGAAGGGCTGGAAGGGCATGACAATCCAGTCCGGAGTGAGCCAGATGTCGTGCGCCACGGTGTTGTACGGCGCATCGTGCAGGTCGCGGGACTCCACTCGACCGTCCCGGCTGATGACGTGGATCGTCACGTAGGGTGCGACGTCCCGGTAGTTCCAGCCGTACAGCGTGCCCGTCTCGTGATCCCACTTCGGGTGAGCGGCGAGGTCGGCGTCGCCGAAGGCGGTGGGCTCGTGGACCCCGGTGCTGAGCTTCGAGGACCACGGGACGATCCCTTTGGTCTCGAGCGTGATCGGGTCCAGGGCGATCGGCGGGCCCCCCTGCTCGCTCAGCGCGACGATCTCCCCGGCGAAGGGGAAGACGTTGATGTTGTTCGTGCCCTGCGGGACTCCGCAGGTGAGCGCATCCCGCTTCACGTCCCCGTACGCGAAGTCGCGCCAGTCGCCGAATCCGCTGTCGAGCCATTCGAAGACCCCGTGCTGGCGACCCTCCTCGAGGACGTACTTCGGGGTGCGGATCCAGCGGTTGCGGAAGTCGACCCGCCCGTTGTCGAAGACCAGCCCCTGGACCATGCCGTCCATGCTGAGCAGAGGGTTGGTCCCCTGTCGGGTCGGGCGTTTCCACGTCGGCCCGGTGCGATAGAACCCGCCGGAGAGTTCCTTGGGGATCTCACCCTGGCTGACGATGCACTCCTCGACTGTCGCCTCGAAGCGCATGGGCGCGAAGGGCCCCTTGAACGCGACCTCGTCCGGAAGTGGGTACCCCATGGCGTACCTCCAGGTTGTGACGGTGGGCCGTACGCGGCCCCAATCCTCGTGAACCTTGATGCCGCGAGGCTAGCACCGTGCGTCTCATGGCGTAAACGAACGTTCCGAATCTTCTTCCGAACAGTTGCCAATACCTGCTGTGCTGGTAGCTTCGATGCCAGTTAGTCGAGCATACTCGGCGCGAACGGTCGTTCTCATCGTCGTGAGTCATGTCGCGGCCGGTGGCGCCGCGACAACAGGAGGTGCCTTGACCACCCACGCATTCACCAGCGAGCAGCGAGACTTCGTGGACGCCGTGCGGGACTTCTGCCGACGCGAGTGCGGCACTCGCGAGAAGCGCGAGGCCCTCACGGATGGCTGGGAGGAGCAACACAACGCGGAGCTCTACGCCAAGCTCGCCGCAGTCGGCTACGTCGGAGTGTCCATCCCCGAGGAGTACGGCGGCAGCGGCGGCGGCCTGGTCGAGCAGGTCCTGCTCTTCGAGGAGTTGTGGCGAGGGCTCGCGCCGGTGCATGGCATGGGCCCGTCCCACACCGTCGCAGGGGTCTACAAGCGCTTCGGCTCCGAGACCCAGAAGGCCAGCGCGCTCGGTGCGATCTGCGAAGGGAAGGTCTACTCGATCAGCATCTCCGAGCCGGAAGCCGGCTCGGACGCCGCAGCCATCACGTGCCAGGCCGACCGGGTCGACGGCGGCTACCGCATCAATGGGCAGAAGACGTGGTGCTCGGATGCCCAGCATGCCTCAGCGCTCCTGCTCGTCGCCCGCACCTCTCGTGAGGATCGGCGGCATGACGGATTCACGATGTTCGAGGTCCCGGCGGACGCACCGGGTCTCGTGATTCGCCCCATCCCCACGCTGGGGGGGAGCGAGGTGAACGACGTCTTCTTCGACGACGTCTTCGTGCCGGACGAGGCAGTCGTGGGCACCGTGGGCGGGGCCTGGCACCAGCTGATGGCCTGCCTGAATGGCGAGCGCATCGTCTGCGCCGCCCAGCAGCTCGGGCTCGCCCAGCGCACGCTCGACGACCTTCTGGAGTACGTCCGCGACCGTCGGCAGTTCGGAGTGCCTGTGGGGAGCTTCCAGGCGGTGAGCCACCGCATCGCTGACCTGGCCATCGAGGTAGAGGCCACTCGGGCACTGGTGCACGACGTGACGCAACGGGTGGCTGCGGGGGTCGGCACGGAGAACGAGCGCGTGCGCGCCACGTCCATCGCCAAGGTCAAGTCGACTGAGACCGCCAAGCGCGTGGCGCTCGAGGGGGTGCAGCTCATGGGAGGCTACGGCTACAGCATGGAGTTCGAGATGCAGCGTCACCTCCGGCTGAGCATCGCTCCGACGATCTATGCCGGCACGAACGAGATCCAGCGGGACATCATCGCCGGCACCCTCGGGCTCCGGCACCGCTGATCTGGCCGGGCGGGTTGCCGCCCACCGACACTCGACCTCCAAGGGGATAGCCACGTGACACCAGGACGACACGACGGCGACGAATCCGCCCGACCAGCCGGGCCGCTCGCCGGGGTGACCGTGATCGAGCTCGCCGGGATCGGTCCCATCCCACACGCGGCCATGCTGCTCGCGGACATGGGCGCGGACGTCATTTGCGTCGAGCGCGCGGGCCCGCCGATCAGCTGGGTGACCCCGACGAAGGACGTCCTGCGGCGGAACCGCCGCTCGATCGTCGTCGATCTGCGCACACCGGAGGGTGTCCGCGTGGTCGAGGCGTTGGTTGCCCAGGCCGATGTGCTCCTCGAGGGCCACCGTCCGGGGGTCACCGAGCGCCTGGGCGTCGGGCCCGAGAGGTGTCACGAGCTCAATCCGCGTCTGGTCTACGGGCGGATGACCGGTTGGGGTCAGTCCGGTCCACTCGCCGCGCGCGCGGGGCACGACATCGGGTACGTCGCCGTGACGGGGGCGCTGACCCCGGGCATGGAGGGGACGAGACCCTTCCCGCCCGCGAACCTGCTCGGTGACTTCGGTGGGGGTTCCACCTACCTCGTCATCGGCGTCCTTGCCGCGCTCCTGGAGGCGACCCGGTCGGGTCAAGGCCAAGTGGTTGATGCGGCAATCGTCGACGGGGCGGCCTCGCTCACCTCCATCCTCCACGGCCTGATGGCCTCCGACCTGTGGACTGACAGGCGTGGGGCGAATCGGCTGGATGGTGCGGCTCCGTGGTACGACACCTACGAGACGAGTGATGGCAAGTACGTCGCCGTGGGAGCTCTGGAGCCGAAGTTCTATGCGGAGCTCCTGCAGGTGCTCGGCCTCGACGAGAAGCTCGCCGATCGGTCCGACCCGTCGTCATGGCGGGCGATCCGCTCGGCCCTCGCCGAGGCCTTCGCCTCGAAGACCCGTGACCATTGGGCCGAGGTCTTCATGGACAGCGACGCGTGCGTCGCCCCGGTGCTGACGCTCACGGAGGCACGCGAGCACCCCCAGCTACGCGATCGAGGAGTGTTCATCGAGGTGGGCGGCGTGTCGCAGCCGGCGCCTGCGCCGCGATTCTCCCGAACGCCTTCCGGTGCACCCCGAGCGCCCCGCGAGCGGGGTGCCCACACCCGGGAGATCCTGCAGTCCTTCGGGATCTCGGGGATTGATGATCTGCTTCGAAGCGGGGTTGTCACCGAGACGTCCGAGAAGGTCACGCGACCCGAGACATGAGACGCAGGGTTCTCACGTCATCGACGTGAGAACCCTGCACACCACGAGAGCGAGCGGCCCCGAGCTCGGGGGCCTCGTCACCGCGGCTCGGAGACGAACTGGTCGCACATGAAAGCGACCTTGGACGAACGGTCCAGGAAGGCCTCTTCGTCCTCGAGGAACCTTCTGGACGACCTGCTGCATCTCGGCGAGGTCGGCCCTTGTGCGGACCGTGATCGCGTCGTACGGCGAGTCGTCGACTGCCTCGCCGTCGGGCGCTGTACTCGCGTGGGTTCCCGAGGTCAGGATGAGGTTCCGGGTATAGCTGTCGAAGACGTGCCTGAAGCAGTCCTCGGCCATCTTCGCGTGCACCGAGTTGTAGTGGTCGCGGAACTGTTCCTTGGTCGTCCCCGGCTTCCGCTTGAGCAGGAGGACGATGCTGATCTTGTCTGCGTCTTTGCTCAGCATGGTGATGACCCTTCCTCGAAGCGCGTGTGTTGGCAGTCGTCCGAATGGGCCGTAGCGGTCCGCTGGGGCGTCAGGCTTCGCCGACGTCCACCGGAATCTGGTGGATCACCCGCCCTTGAGCCGCGCGGCGTTTGCTGCGTCCCGCGACGGCGTGGAGCAGACGAAGAGCGTCTGTCCTCGTCCCCCAGAGCGCAGGCGAAGACGTTGAAGGGGGTGAGGTGCTCGACGAGCATGTCTTCGATCATGGTGCTCGCAGCACCCGCTTGCGCGGCGGGTTGGTCAGCCAGATCGCGCCCTCGGAGTCCATGCAGATGCCGTCGGCGGAGACATCGATCTCCGCGAGCAGCTGTAGTGCGTCCGTCGTTGTCGGCACGGGCCCGAACTGGGCCCACGTCCTGCGGTTGATCAGCGCTCCGCCGTTGATGTCGAACGCCGTCAGGCGATTCGCGAACGACTCTGCGAGGACGAACGTCTTCCCGTCCGGTGTTATGACGCCCCCGTTGGGGAAGCCCAGGCCCTCAGCGGCTATCGAGACCGTGCCGTGGGGTGACACAACGACGAGGTTCGTGTTCGAGGCGGGCGCTCCGCCACGGAGGTCGAACCCAAGACTGCCGACGTATGCGCGACCGTCGGAGTCGACGACCATGTCGTTGAGTTCGCAACGTCACCGGGCTGCACCTTCGCGGCATCGATAGCCGAGCCCCAACCGGTGCCCACTCCGCAGCTCGTGAGTGCGGCGACGTCGAGCGGAATGTCCTTCGGGATCTTCACCCAGGAGTCCACACTCACCGTGCTCAGCTCCGTGAACGTGCCGATGCCGCTCATCTGGCCGACAGGCGTGCCGTTTGGCAGGCTCATCCGGAAGCTCGACGGGTCATCGAACCGGGCCCCGGTCAGGATGAGCGCACCAAGATGGCAGAGGTGCTGCATGTCGCTCGAGCACCAGTGGCACTGCCCGCACGCCGGCTGGAAGGAGAAGGCGACGTGGTCCCCCTCGCCGCTTCCATTCTCCAGGCCACCCTGGCCCGCACATGCGCCGGATCCCAGGGACTGGTGGTCACGAAATTGGCCAGCGCCTGCCGATTCCCGTCCTCACCCAGCCGGGCCGCCATCGGCTCGACCGGCTTGCGCCGCCCGTCGGTCAGCAGCCCCCGCAGGTAGACCTGCCCCCACCGACGCTGATCCTTCCGCGCGAACGGCTCGAACACCTCCGCCGCGAACGCCTCCAACTCACGGCTCCGGCTGTTAGTAGTGCTTGGTCAGGTTGGCTGTGATGGTGCGTGTCTGTCGGGTTCGGTTGGCGTTGGGGTCGGCGTCTCGCTGCATCTTGCCCATGACCACGCTTCGGCGGCGGTCAACTGGCGGCTGTTCCTGCCCGAGACATGGGACCCCCACTCGCCGAAGGCCGATCCGGACAAGGCCGCCCGGCGTGCCGTCTGCGGGATCCCCGAGGATGTCGGGCACGTGGAGAAGTGGCAGCTGGCTCTGGACATGCTCGATGAGACCCGCTCGTGGGGCATCGAGGTGCCGCTGGCCATCGCGGATGCCGGATACGGCGACGCCGCCGCGTTCCGGCACGGGGTGCAGGCCCGCGGCCTGAACTACGTGGTGGGAATCTCCAGCACGCTGTCGGCCCAGCCCGGCGACGCGGTGCCGGTGACCGAGCCGTACTCCGGGACCGGACGCCCGCCGGTGGCCAAGTATCCCGACAAGCCGCGGTCGGTCAAGGAGTTGGTCATCGCGGCGGGGCGGAAGGCCGCACGAGGGGTGCAGTGGCGGGAAGGCTCCCGGCCCGGCACCGGCCGCTCCGGCTTCAAGCGCATCTACTCCCGCTTCGTGGCCTTGCGCATCCGGCCCGCCGGACGTGAGGTCCGGCAGGCCACCGACGGCCCGGAGCTGCCGGAGTGCTGGCTGCTGGCCGAATGGCCCGCCGGCGAGCCCGAGCCGGTGCAGTTCTGGCTGTCCGACCTGCCCGCCGACACTGCGCTGACCACTTTGGTCCGGCTCGCCAAGCTCCGCTGGCGCATGGAGCACGACTACCGGGAGATGAAACAGGCCCTGGGCCTGGCCCACTTCGAGGGCCGAACCTGGGGCGGCTGGCACCACCACGTCACCTTGTCTCTGTTGCGCACGCCTTCTGCACCCTGCAACGACTGGCCCAAGCCCCAAAAGACGCGGCGCCGGCCTGAGCCTCTACCAAGTCGTCCGCGAACTCCAGACCCTGCTCGCAGTCTGGACCGGCGCCTGCCCCACCTGCCACCGCGACATACCCACCCCCATACCGACCTGACCAAGCACTATTAGTTCCCGCGGCAACAACGACGCCTACACCCTCGTGGCCGCCGCGCATCGGCAGCTTTCCTGCCGGGATGTACCCCGTGTCCAGGCGGTCGTCGGAGTGGCACAAGCCGGCCGCCGCCATCTTGATCTGGACCTCGTTCGGTCGTGGGTCGTCGGCGATGAGATCGGCCACCTCCCACTTCCCGGGAGACGTCCGCAGGATCGAACCTCTGGTGTTCACTGGCATGGGGAACCCATTCTCTGCGCCCTCACCGAGGAACGACGCCACACGATCTATATTGAAGCTTGCGTCTCATAATCTATAATGAGACTTTGAGTATCAAGAATTCCTCTGCTCCATGTTGGCCGCTCAATCCCCCTGAAACCAATACTCTTGGTACGCCGCCTTCTGCGCGCTGACCAGTGACTCCGGGAGGTACGCATCGAATGCGAGCAGTCGTGGCACGAGGCTGGGAGCCGAGTGAGTTCTCGACCGAGGTGGTGGACGAACGCGCGCCGAGGCCTGGTGAGGTGGCGGTCTCGATCACGCTGGCCGGCGTGAGCTTCGGAGACGCCCTCATCGCCACCGGCCGGTACCAGATCGTGCCGAAGCCGCCATTCATCCCGGGTTCGGAGGGAATTGGCGTCGTCACGTCGGTCGGCCCAGGGGTCACCGAGGTGACCCCTGGGGACAAGGTGATGTTCTACGGCTTCGTCCCTGGACCCCTTCGTCGGCGCTGCACCATCGGGACGTTTGCCGAACGGGCGGTAGTGCCCTGCACCAACCTCATCCGCCAACCGGAAGGGATGTCCGACGCTGCCGCGGTGCTGTTCCGTACAAGCTTCGAGACCGCCTTCTACGCGTTGACCCTGGGCCGGCTCAAGCCCGGTGAGACCGCGCTCGTTCTCGGCGCCGGCGGCGCGATCGGAAGCGCGGCCGTCCAGCTCGCGAAGGCACTCGGCGGGACCGTCATCGCCTTGGCATCGACCGAGAGCAAGCTCTCAACGGCACTCGACAACGGAGCCGACCACGCTGTCGACAGTCGCTCTCCGGAGTGGCGGCAGGAGGTTGAGGCCGTCGATCGAGGCGTCGACCTCATTGTCGACCCTGTCGGCGGCGACGTCACCGAGCGTGCACTCCGCACCCTGCGCTTCGGGGGCCGGCACCTCGTAGTCGGGTTCGCAGCCGGGCCGGTCCCTCGGATCCCGGCGAACCTACTGATCATGAAGGCGGCGACCCTGGTTGGCGTCAATCTCCTGCGCTTCAACGAGGAATTCCCGGACCAGGCCCGGGCCATGGTCACGGACCTTCTCGTACATGTCGAGCAGGGCAGGGTGTCCCCACCCACCGACTACGAGGAGTTCGGACTCGACGACGTCGCCGAGGTGCTGACACGAGCCGGCGACCGTGCAACGCCCACCCGGCTCGTGATCAACCCGGCTCCGTCACGGCATGTGCCGCGCCCCGGTCCGGGAGCCCCCTGATCAGGAGGGCAGCGTCGGCATGACGTTGCTCATGCCTCCGTCGACCGGCAACACAACACCGGTGATGTAGGCGCTCGCCTCTGACGCGAGCAGGACCAGCGCGCCAGCAGCGTCGTCGGCGGTGCCGGCGCGCCGCACCGGTAGGCCCGCGGTGAGGGCCTTGACGGCAGTCGCGGAGTACTCGCCGACGAATGAGTCGGTCGCGACAACTCCCATGAGCAGGGCGTTGACGGTGATGCCGCGTCGGCCGAACTCCGCAGCGCTCGACTTCGTGAACGAGTTGAGCGCTGCCTTCGACGCGGCATATGCGCTCTGCCCCAGCGCACCGAGAAGGGACGACGGTGAGGTGACGTTGATGATCCGGCCGTAACCGTGCTCGCTCATCAGGCGGGCGGCGTGACGACTGCACCGGAAGACCCCGGTGAGGTTCGTGTCGATCGTGCTAGCCCATGTCTCGTCGGACATCTTGGAAATCGACCCGGACGGGTAGATGCCGGCGTTGTTGACAAGGATGTCCAGGCGCCCGCCCCACTCCCGCACTTCCGCCATGACTCGCTGCACATCCTCCTCGGACGTCACGTCACCGGGGACCGCGAGGGCGCGTCCGCCCTTGTCCGTGATGGTCACCACCGTCTCGGCGAGCTGCTCCGCACGGCGCCCCATGACCGCGACCGACGCTCCGCTCTCGGCGAGAATGCGCGCGAAGTCCCGTCCGATGCCGCTGCCAGCCCCGGTAATGAGGGCGACGCGTGAACTGAGGTTGATCTCCACTGGTACTCCTGCACTGGGGCGGCCACGACTGTCCTCCAGTCATGGTGTCTTATGAGACAGGTCGTGTCTATAGTGGGGCGAGTAAGTCGCCCACACCGCAACAAGCCGCGCACCGAGACGAGTGCCGACCGCACACGCAGCGCGGAAGCCTAGGAGGAAACCGTGTCCGACGAGCCGGCGGTCCTGACAACAACGAAAGGGCACACGGCCATCCTCGAGCTCAACCGTCCGTGGCGGCGCAACGCCCTGGACCTGCAGGACCGGCGCGAGCTCATCGCCGCGCTCGACGGGGCGGCACAGGACTCCGACATCGTCGCCATCGTCCTAACCGGCGCGGGCCCGATGTTCTCCGCGGGGGGTGACATCCGGAGTATGCCGACAGACCCGGAGATCGCGCGGGTGCGCCTCCGCGTCCTGACCGAGCTCGTCAACAGGCTGGTCAACGGTCCGAAGCCGATCATCAGTGCGGTCGAGGGGGGCGCGTTCGGCCTCGGCCTCTCGCTCGTCGCAGCCACCGATTTCGTTGTGGCGAGCCGGGACTCGCGGTTTGCAGCCTCGTTCGGACGACTCGGCCTCGTGCCCGACACCGGACTGTTCTGGACGCTGCCACGGCGCGTCGGCTCAGCGCGCGCCCAGGAGCTCGTGCTCTTGGCGAACGACTTCACTGCAGAGGATGCAGTGACGATGGGCCTCGTGACCGAGCTCGTTGACCCGGGCACCGCTGTGGACCGCGCGCTTGATTTGGCTGAACGCCTCGCACAGGGCTCACCGGCGATGTATGCCGCAGCCAAAGGCATCTTCGCGCAACCGAACCAGGACCTCGCGTCAATTCTCGACAGTGAGGCGGAGACGCAGGTACGGATGCTGGCCACGGAGTACTTCAGCGAGGCGCAGGAGAAGTTCCTCAAGCGCTGAGTAGGGTCGGGGACTGGCGTAGGTGGCTGCCGCTCCGTTTCCAGTCCCCGCCGCTTCAAACCGGGCGTGCGTTGGTCCCGCACCCGGCTTTCCGCATCGTTCACCGGCTGGCATGCGCCGTCGCCCAGTGCACATTCCCGGTCAGACACCATCTTGGCGTCACTGCTCCACGGCTTGCCGCGAGAGGTGCTGCGCGGGATGCGACTGCTGGTGCGGCCGGACATGCTGCTGCGCTGGCGCCGTAGTCTCATCGCCCACGGGCGCGCGGCCCAGTCCCGCCCGAAGCGCGGGCGCCGGCCGCGCACCGCGCGCTCGATCCGAATGCTGGTACTGCGCCTGGCCAGGGAAAAGTCCAAGCTGGGGCTATCGGCGCGTGCGCGGTGAGCTGCTCGTGCTCGGGGTGAAGGTGGCGGCATCCACGGTCTGGGTGGCGGGCGGCAGAGATCGCGGAGCGGTCGGGGCAAGGGTGTGTACGGTTGACGGTTAGTTGGAGCAGGTCGCGAAGGAGTTCCTTGGCCTGCCAGGCCGCGTAAATCTGCCGGCCATAAGTGCCCATTTGGTCCAACTCGGCTTTAAAGATGGTGAGTTGGTCTTCGGGGAGATCTTCCTTGTTGCGTCGCAGGAGCTTGCGGACGGTTTAGATGACATCGCCCTTGCGGGCCCGGCGTCCGTACTGGCGCCATGTGAGGCGGCGGCGCAGGTCAGCGAGGTGACGCTGGGCGAGCTGAACGATGTGAAAGCAGTCCACGACCACGGCCACGTGCGGCAGGGCGCGCGGAAGGTGGCGCACATACCGATGGCGACGTAGCGGACCTGCGCGCGCCAGGCAGCGAGCTGGGCCATCAGCCAGTCGGTGACGGATGTCGCGTTGCGGCCCTCGACCTGCCCGAACAGACCGCGTCCGCCGATGGCGTCGACGAAGTCGATGTGCCAGGCGTCCGCGACAAGCTCCCACTTTTCAGTGTCCGGGTTCTGTTTCCAAACCGGCTTGCCGCGCCGGGTCTCGTCGATCCCGATCGCCGAGGTGTCCGGCGGGCTCTCGGGGAGCACCTCGGAGCCATAGGACTCGAAGCAGTGCTGCACGATCGGCCAGGACTGGCCCAGGTCGCGGCCGGCCTGCACCTGGCAGCGCACCTATGCGGGGCGGTCGGGGGGCGAGGGCACCGTGAGCGAACTCGTGCGAAGACCCACGTCGAGTATGTCCTGACCGCGATCGCCGTCGGCGTCGAACGTCTTGGTGAAGAGGGACCCGCATCATCGACCTACCGGACCCGCCCGCTGACGCCCTTTCAGCAGAATCTCGACGATCACGACCTGCCGAGGCCGCGCTGGTGACGTCAAGGGCTGCCCAGTGCAGGCTACGTGCGCATCCTGGTCGCCGTACGCGCTGCGGACCGAGCGCTTCACCACCGCCGCGCAGCGCGGGGCGACTGTAGAGCCGCCGGATCGTGTCGGTTCGTACGGTTTTGTCGCGCCTCCGACTCCGCGCCGACGTTCGTCATGTGTTCGTTACGTAAACCTGTTGACTCCTCAATCGTATCCCTTCTAAGTTTTGCAAACCGGTTTGGCAAACCGGTTTGCGTCCCCGGGGTCGAATACAGGGGGAGGCAGAGATCGTTCCTTACAAGTCCTTCCTTACAGGGGAGTCCGGGTGTCAGTCTCGATCGGTGACGTGGCGCGTCTTGCGGGCGTCAGCCGCACCACGGTGTCGCACGTGATCAGCGGCAAGCGACCGGTCAGTGACGCGGTTGAGGCCCGGGTGCGCTCGGCCATGGCGGAACTCGGCTACGCGCCGAGCCGGATGGCGCAGAATCTGGCCAGCGGCACCACCCGCACCATGGGACTGCTGGTCCCCGATATCGGCAACGGCTTCTTCGCAGACGTTGCCAAGGGAGTGGAGCGGACGGCGATAGCGGGCGGCTACAACGTGCTGCTCTGCAACACCGGCTGGAACCTCGAACGCGAACTCTTCTACCTGGAGACGCTCAAGTCCCGCGCCGTGGACGGAGTGGTGTACGCGGCGGGTGTCCCGGCGGCCACCTCGCAGCTGACCGGGCTGCTCGGCGGTCTCCCGGTGGTCGCGGTGGACGAGGAACTTGACGACGTGGCCCAGGTCACCGTGGTCTCCGACAACCTTGCCGGCGGCCGTCTGGCCGCCGAGCACCTGGCGGCGCTGGGTCATACCCGTGCGCTGGTGGCGGGCGCCACTCCGGGGCTGGCCTCCAGCCAGCTGCGGGTCGAGGGCTTCACCGACGTCTGGCGCGAACGGACCGGCCGGGCACCCCAGGTGGCCGAGGGGACCTTCGAAGTGGCCAGCGGTTACCGGCTGGCCCAGGAGCACCTGGGCGCGCTGCGCGACGGTGAGATCACCGCGATCTTCTGCCTCAACGACATGGTGGCCTTCGGCCTGATGCAGGCGCTGTCGGAGAGCGGGATCGACGTGCCCGGATCGTGCTCGGTGGTCGGCTTCGACGACGTGTTCGCCGCGCGGCACGTCGGCCCGGGGTTGACCACGGTCCGCCAGGACGCCGTCGGCCTGGGCGAGGTCGCCGCGCGACTGCTGCTGGAGATCCTGGAGGACGGCGAGGACCTCCCGCAGGGGGTGCGCGTGCTGCCGGTCGACCTGGTGGAACGGCACACCACGGGAAGCGCGGGAAGCGCGGGAAGCATGGGAGCCCGCCATGGCTGAGCCTCGCGCCGAGCTGAACGGAATATCCGTGCCAGCCATCGCGTCCGGCGGACCCGGAGCGCCCCGCGCTCGCGGCACGCCAGCCACCTCACCCCCGTACCTCCCTCACCACCCCGTACGCCGTGACACCCCTCCAGGGTTTCACCGCACGCAGCGTCGCACGGCCCCGGCTCACACGGCCCGGGATCGCGCCACCTCGGCTCGCACGGCCCCGGCTCACATGACCGCGGCTCGCATGGCCCCGGACCGCACCACCCGGCTCGCGCACGGCCCCGGCTCACAAGCCCCCCGGCTCGCACGGCATGGGCTCACACCACACACCGGGTCGGCCCGCACCATGCCCCCGGCTCCCGCGCGGAGCCGCCTCCCGCTTCCCTCGTTCCGCCCGGGCGTTTCTCACACCCAGGCCGGGGTCCTCTCCTTCTACCGCTCCGGTGTTCTCCGGACTATCGAAAGGCGCCACTGATGAACCGCATCCTTGCCCGCTCCGGCTCCCTGGCCGCCCTGCTGGCCGTCTCGGTAGGCGCGCTGACCGCCTGTGGCGGCGAGTCCGGTGGAGGCGCCAAGAGCGCCTCGGGTTTCGACGCCGTGTATGTGATGTCCGACAACCTCGGCGACAAGGGCTTCAACGACTCCGCCGCAGCGGGCTTCAAGAAGGCCCAGGGCGAGGGCGTGGGCACCAAGCTGCTCCAGGCCTCGCCGAGCGACCCGCAGACCTGGCGGCAGAACCTCGAAGAGGTGTCGGGCAGCGGGCAGTACGACTTGATCTTCACCGGCCCCGGCATGCACGACAACCTGGCCGCCGTGGCCCCCCAGCATCCCGACCAGAAGTACGTCTTCTTCGACGACGAACTGGACGCGCCGAACGTCCTCTCGGTGCGCTACGCCCAGAACGAGGGCTCGTACCTGGCAGGCATCCTCGCCGCGACCGCCTCCAGGGACACCAAGTCCTTCCCGCTCTCCAAGGACACCGACAAGGTCGGCGTGGTGGCCGGGCAGGACCTGCCCGGCATCCAGGACTTCATCGTCGGCTTCAAGCAGGGCGTGGCCCAGGTCGACCCCGCCATGAAGGTGCAGGTCTCCTTCGTCGGCAACTTCAACGACGCCCAGAAGGCGTACGACCTGACCAAGTCGATGTACCAGGGCGGCACCGACGTCGTGTACAACGTCTCCGGCCCGGCCGGCCTCGGCATCCTGAAGGCCGCCGCAGACACCGGCCACTACGCGATCGGCGTCGACTCCGACCAGAACGCCCTGTACCCGAAGAACGTCCTGGCCTCGATGCTCAAGCAGATCGGCACCTCGGTGCACGACTCGATCAACCAGGCCAAGACTGGCGAGATCGAGTACGGCAAGACCGTGATCTACGGCCTCGACAACGACGGCGTCGACCTGGTCTACAACGACGCCCTGGTGCCGGACAGCGCCAAGAAGGCCGTCAGCGACGCACGGAAGAACGTGGTCGACGGCAAGGTGAAGGTTGCCTCCGTCCTTAAGTGATCCCCCGCGACCTTCAGAAGAGAGACGCCTCCAGGCAGCGGAGCGGGGGTCAGCCCCCGCTCCGCCCGGCCCGGCGGAAGGAACCACATGGACAGCACGACCACCGGAGCCCCCGTGCTCCGACTGCGGGGAATCCGCAAGACGTTCGGCCCCAAGGTCGCCATCGACTCGATGGACCTGGAAGTCGCGGCCGGTGAGGTGCACGCGCTGTGCGGGGAGAACGGCGCGGGCAAGTCGACCCTGATGAACATCCTCGTCGGCATCCACCAGCCCGACTCAGGCGAGATCACCGTGCGCGGCCGGCAGGAGCACATCGACGGGCCCGCCGGAGCCTCCCGGCTCGGCATCGGAATGGTGCACCAGCACTTCACGCTCGTGCCCTCGATGACCGTCGCCGAGAACATCTACCTCGGCCGCCAGCCCCGCCGCTGGGGCCTGCTGGCCGACCGCCGCGCGATGCACAAGGCCGCCGGCGAGCTGCTGGAACGTTACGGCTTCCCGCTCGACCCCGGCCAGAAGGTGAGCGAGCTGACGGTCGGCCAGCGCCAGCGGGTCGAGATCGTCAAGGCCCTGGCCTTCGACGCGGAGATCCTGATCCTCGACGAGCCGACCGCGGTCCTCACCCCGGCCGAGGTCGACGAGCTGATGGACGTCATCGCTAAACTGCGCGAACGCGGCCGCACGGTGCTGTTCATCACCCACAAACTGCGCGAGGTCAAGGCCGTCGCCGACCGGGTCACCGTCATCCGGCACGGCCTCAGCGTTGGTACCCGTGACACCGACGGGCTGGCCGAGTCGGAGATCGCCGGACTGATGGTCGGGCGCTCCGTCTTCATGGCCGACCGCCGGCAGACCACCGCGGGCGCCTTCGACGCCGCACCCGCGCTGCTCGAACTCGACGGCGTCAGCTGCGAGAACACCGAAGGGCGCCGCATCCTCGACGAGGTCGCTCTCACCATTCGGCCCGGCGAGGTCCTGGGGATCGCGGGAGTCGAGGGCAACGGCCAGACGGAACTGGCCGAGGCGGTAACCGGCCTGCGCCGGGTCACCAGCGGCCGGATCCTCCTCGACGGCCGGGACGTCACCTCGGCGACGCCCCGCGAGCGCCGCGAGGCCGGCACCGCCTTCATCCCCGAGGACCGGCTCGACCGGGGACTGAGCCCCGAGATGTCGGTGGCCGAGAACCTCGGCGCCTCCAACTATCGCCGGGCCGGGCTCATCCGGCGCGGCATGGTCTCGCAGAGCGCCCTGCGGGAGTTTACGAGCGGCCGAATCACGGAGTTCGACATCCGGGGCGCCCAGCCGGACACCCCGGTGGGCACGCTCTCCGGCGGCAACATGCAGAAGGTCGTGGTGGCCCGGGAACTCGCCCGGGAGCCCAGTCTGCTGGTGGTCGCCCAGCCCACCCGGGGCGTCGACATCGGCGCCAGCGAGTTCGTGCACCGCCAGATCCTGGCCGCCGCCGCCCGCGGCACCGCCGTCCTGCTGATCTCCTCCGAGCTGAGCGAGGTGCTGGCCCTGTCGGACCGCATCGGCGTCATGCTCCAGGGCCGGCTGGTCGAGGTGATCGATACGGCGGAGGCCACCGAGACCCGTCTCGGACTCGCCATGAGCGGCGCGACCGGCGACGACGACGGCGGGCCCCGTACGGACGATCCGGACGGCACCGCGTCCCACCTCGGCGCGGGCACCGAGCGGAAGGCGGCGTCATGACGACGACCCTCACCACCAGCACGACCGGCCCCGGCATCCCGCCGGAGGCCCCCGGATCCGGGGGCCCGGCCGAGCCGTCCGCGTTCGCGCGCAAGACCCGCGAGACCTGGGCCTCGGTGCGCAAGCCGCTGTTCGCCGTCGCGCTGACCCTGGTCCTCGGCTTCGGAGTCGTCGTGCTCGTCTCCGACCAGCCGCTCCACGCGTACGAGCAGCTGTTCGTCGCAAACTTCTCCACGCCCGCCAACATGGGCAACCTGCTGATGCGTTCGGCGCCACTGCTGTTGATCGCCCTCGGTATCGTCTTCTCCTTCCGGGCCGGTGTCTTCAACGTCGGCGCCGAAGGACAGCTCTACGTCGGCGCGGTCGCCGCCGCCGCGACCGGACTGGCCCTGCCGGGCCTGCCCGGCCCGCTGCTGATCGCCGTCTGCATGGCCGCGGGCATCGTCGCGGGCGCGCTGCTCGCCTGGATCCCCGCCGTGCTCAAGGTCAAGTGGGGCGTCGACGAGGTCGTCATCACCCTGATGCTGAACTTCATCGCCGTCCTGTTCACCGGCTACCTCGTAGCCAAGCCGCTGCGCGACCCCGCGGCGTACGGCGCCACCAGCCGCATGCTGCCCGAGCAGTCCTGGTTGCCCGCGATCCCCGGACTGCCCACCGGCAACATCGGGTTCGTGCTAGCGCTGCTACTGGTGCCGGTCGCCTGGCTGGTGCTCTTCCGCACCGTATGGGGCGCCGATCTGCGCGCCGCCGGCACCAACCTTCGGTTCGCCGAGACGGTCGGCGTACGCGGCCGCCGCGAGATCATCCTGTCGATGCTGCTCTCCGGCGCCCTGGCCGGCGTGGCCGGCGCGGTGTACGTGCTCGGCACCGGGCACCGCTTCGAGCAGAACTTCTCCCCAGGTTTCGGCCTGATCGCGCTCACCGTCGCCCTGCTTGCCCGGCTGCACCCCGTCGGCGTCCTGCTCACCAGCCTGTTCTACGCGGCCATGCTCAACGGCGCCGCGTACATGCAGATCGCCACGAACGTTCCGCGTTCACTCGTCAGCCTGCTGACCGGCCTGCTGGTGCTGCTCATGACGATCGAGGTACGGCGCAGGCGCCGCCGCGGCCAGTTCAAGGAGGTTTCCGCATGAGCGGCTTCACCAGTGCCGTGCTGATCCAGACCGCGCCGGTGCTCCTCGCGGCACTCGCCGCGATGTTCACCCAGCAGGCCAGAATCCTCAACGTGGCGGTCGAGGGCATGATGCTGATGGCGGCGTTCGTCGCCATCGCCGTGGGCCAGGTCACCGGAAGCGTCGGTCTTGCCGTCCTGGCCGCCGTCGGCGCCGGGATCCTGATGTCCCTGCTGTTCGGGATCTTCACCCTGCTGCTCAAGGCCGATCCGCTCGTCGCCGGTCTCGGTATCAACCTGCTCGCCGGCGGTGTCACGGTCTTCCTGCTGGAACGCGTCTACGAGAACCCCGGCGGCCTGCGCCCGGACCGGTTCCCCGAACTGTGGACCGTCTCCGGCGACTGGCTGCGAGCCATCCCCTTCATCGGTCCCGCACTCGACGGCCAGAGCGTCATCGTCCTGCTCGCCCTCGCTCTCGTGCCGCTGTCCTGGCTGCTGCTCTACCGCACCCCGATCGGCTACGCGATGCGTGCCGCCGGCGAGGACGAGCACGCGGCTCGCGCCGCCGGCATCAGCGTGCCGAAGGCCCGGATGACGGCGGTCCTTCTGAGCGGTCTGCTAGGCGGTCTCGCCGGTGCGCAGCTGTCCATGGCGACCCTGCACTTCTTCCTGCCGGACATGACCAGCGGCCGCGGCTTCCTCGGACTGGCGGCCATGCTCTTCGGCGGGGCGACCCCGGTCGGCTCGCTCGGCGCCTCGGCGCTGTTCGGTGTGGCCGGCGCGGCGGGCGACCGTCTCCAGGGCGGGGCGATCCCCAACCAGCTGGTGCTCGCCGTTCCGTACATCGCGGCGATCCTGGCGCTCACCGCGGCGCGGATGGGGCTCTTCCGCAAGGTCCGTACCGCGCGCAAGGCCGCGGCCACCGCCGTCGTCTGATCCACCCCGCTTTCCCCGCTTCCCCCTCGCGGCCTCCACGGCCGCACCCTCACCCGGCGGCGCGCCGGTACCCACCCTCCGGCGCGCCGCCGCCCAGAAAGGCACCACCCGTCATGGCTGTCCCCCTCCTGTACGACTGCGATCCCGGCAACGACACCGCGCTGGCCATCCTCGCCGCCGTCGGCCACCCCGGGCTCGACCTGCTCGCCGTCACCACGCTGGCCGGCCACCTGCCCGCCGCGCGGACCACGCACAACGCCGCCGTGGCGTTGCACGCCGCAGGCGCCGACGGCGTCCCCGTCGCCCGGGGCAGCGAGCTGCCCCTCGTCCGCGACCAAGTGCTGGCCGGCGTTCTCGACCTCGAAAGCGGCCTGGACCGCCTCCGCGACGACCTTCCGGCCGTCGCTCCCGACCCGCGCCACTCCGTCGACCTGATCATCGACACTGCGCGGGAGAACCCCGGCTTGACCATCGTCACCACCGGCCCGCTCACCAACATCGCGTCCGCGCTGCGCCGGGACCCCGCCACCGGGCGGAACATCGGCCGGATCGTCAGCCTGGGTGGCGCCTGGGGCCTGGGCGGGAAGACTGCGGCAGCGGAGTTCAACGTCTGGTGCGACCCCGAGGCCGCCGCCGTCGTGCTCGGCAGTGAGGTTCCGGTCACGCTGCTGCCGGTCGAGGCCACCGGCGCCGTGCCCGTGGACGACGCGCTCGTCGAGCGGATCGCGGCCGGCCCCGCCGCCTGCGTCCCGCTCGCCTCGGAGCTGCTTGCCTCGATGCGCGGGATCCACCGCCCCGGCCCGTTCGGGCCCGTCCCCGTGCCGCTGCACGACCCGTGCGCCGTGCTCTACGCCGCCGACCCGTCGCTGGGCGAGACCCGCACCGTGCGCGTCGATGTCGAACTCGACGGCAGGCACACGTACGGCCGTACGGTCATCGACCTCGGCGGGCGCTCCGAGCTGGAGGCCCGTACCAGAGTCGTCGTCCGGCTGGACGCGCCCCGGGTGCACGCCGCTCTCACCGACGCGCTGGCCCGGCTGCCCGTCCCGGCCGCCGCCTGAGCCGCCGTCCCCCGACCACTGCCCACCCCGCCCCGGCCGCACCCGGGGTCACGCACCGAGGAGCCACCACAATGAGCCGCAAGTCCGTACTGATAGCAGGCGAGTCCTGGACCGTCCACAGCATCCACCAGAAGGGCTTCGACAGCTTCACCACCACGGAGTACGCGGAGGGCGTCCGCTGGCTGCGGGACGCGCTGGAGGCAGCCGGCTGGGATGTCACATACCAACCCGCGCACGTCGCCGCCACCGACTTCCCCTCCACCGCCAAAGAGCTGTCCGCGTACGACTGCGTCATCATCAGCGACGTGGGCGCGAACACGCTGCTACTGCACCCGGAGACGTTCACCAGGTCGGTGGCGCGTCCGGACCGGCTTGCTGTGCTCCGTGACTGGGTCCGTGACGGCGGTGGGCTGATCATGGTCGGCGGCTACCTCACCTTCCAGGGGGTCGACGCCAAGGCCCGTTACGCGGGTACGCCGGTGGAAGAGGCGCTGCCCATCACGATGCACCCCTACGACGACCGCGCCGAGAACCCGGCGGGTGTCGAGCCCAAGGTGGAGTTGGCCGGCCACCCGTCCATCGCCGGCGTCCCCGACGCATGGCCGCACCTGCTCGGCTACAACGCCGTCGTCGCCCGCCCCGAGGCCGACGTGGTGGTCTCCGCAGGTGGCGACCCGCTGGTCGCCACCTGGTCCTACGGCAAGGGCCGCTCCGTCGCCTTCACCTCCGACTGCGGCCCGCACTGGGCCCCGCCGGCCTTCACAGACTGGAAGGGTTACGGCCCGCTGTGGGACGGTATGGTCTCCTGGGCGGCGGGGGTCGACCGATGACGCCGACGACGCCCGTCACCCCCGGACCGGGCGCCGGTCCGGAGACCGTCTGGCTGAACCGGGCCTCCTGGGGCAGGCCCGGCGACCCGCTGGTCGTCTGCCTGCACGGCATCACCTCCAACGCCGCCTCCTGGACCGATGTCGGCCCCCGCCTCGCGGAGCTCGGCTTCCACGTCCTGGCACCGGAGCTGCGCGGACACGGCGAGAGCCCCCGGCCCGACAGCGGGTACGACACCGCCACCCTGCTGGCAGACCTGCGGCAGGTGCTCCCCGCCGACATGGACGTCCTGGTCGGCCACTCCTTCGGCGGCTACCTCGCGCAAGAAGGGGTCCTGCGCGGGATCTTCCGTCCGGGTGCCCTGCTGCTGGAGGACCCCGTCTCGCATCAGCCGGACCCGGAGACCCCCACCGACATGCTGGAGTGGGACCGGCTGAACCTGCCCCGAACCATCGAGGGCACGCTGGAGCTCAACCCCGGCTGGAGCCGCAAGGACGCCGCCGGCAAGATCCTCAGCCTGGAACAGGTCCGCTGGGACGGGGCGCGTGCGGCCTTCGCCGGGAACGCCCCCTGGGACCAGCGCCCGGCGGCGGCTCTGATCGCAGCCCGGCAGCCCACCGCCTGGCTGCTTCCCGGCACCAGCCGATTCGTGCCCGCCGAGGACGCAGCCGCGCTCGTCGCCGCCGTCGGACCGGACTCCGTCGTCACCGTGGAGAAGGCCGGACACAGCATCCACCGCGACGACCTCGGTGCCTTTACCGCGCTGGTCGTCCGGCTACACCGAAGGGCGGCCGGACGATGATCCGTATTGAACCCGGGCCGGAGGACTACGCCTTCACCGTCGGCGGCCGGCCCGCGTACGTGACGGTCCCGCTGTGGGAAGAGTTCGAGGTCTTCACCGAGGACTGCTTCTCCGGCCGGATCACCGCCGTCACCGACAAGCCCCGCGAGGTCGCGCCCTTCCCCCGGGTCAACCCGCTCACCGGCCCGGTGGAGTTGTCCGGGGTACGCGGCGGTGACATCGTCGCGGTGCACCTGGCCGCGCTGGAACCGGCCCGCACCTGGGGTGTGTCCACCCTGTCCCCGGGCTTCGGAGCCCTGTCCGGCACCCGCAACAGCCCCAACCTCCAGCCGGAGACCGGGGAACAGGTCTGGATCTGGCGGACCGACCCGGAGTCCGGCACGGTAGCGACCACCACCGAGGACGGGCGGCGGCTCCAGGTACCGCTGCGCCCCTTCCACGGCACCGTCGCCGTCGCCCCCGCGCACGGCGAGGTCCGCACCAGCACCGTGCCCGACGCCTACGGCGGCAACCTCGACATCCCCGCCGTGGCCGCCGGTGCCACCCTCTATCTGAAGGCCAACACAGACGGCGCGCTGCTCAGCATCGGCGACGGCCACTACGCCCAGGGAGACGGCGAGTTCGCCGGTACGGCGGTCGAGGGCGCGATGCGCACCCGGTTGCGGGCGGGGGTGCTCGCCGCCGCGCACCCGGACGCCGAGGGTTTCGACTGGCCCCGGCTGGAGACCGACGACGAGATCATCGCCATCGGCTGCGGCCGGCCGCTGGAGGAGGCCGTGAAGGTCGCTCTGAACACGCTGGTGCTCTGGGTCGCCACGGCCTGCGGACTGCCGCGGGCCGATGCCTACCAGCTGGTGTCCCAGGGCTGCACGACCCGCCTCGGGAACCTGGTCAACCCGTCGTACACCGTGACCGTCGCCCTGCCCAAGGCGCTGCTGCCCGGCGCTCCCCGGCTGATGTCGGGACTGCACGACCGGCTGCGCCACCCGGGGGAGGACCGATGAGCGGCTCCTTGTCCGCCGGTACGGCGGACTCCGTCGCCTCCGCAGGTCCGTGCGTGGTCGTCGTCGGCAGCGTCAACGCCGACCACCGCATCGAGACGGTCCGGCTTCCCGCTCCGGGAGAGACCGTACTGGGCGGCCCGCCGGCCGTACTCGGCGGCGGCAAGGGAGCCAACCAGGCCGTGGCGCTGGCCCGCCTCGGCCACCGTGTTGCGCTGGTCGGCGCGGTGGGCACCGACCCGGCTGGCGAGCGGCTGCGGCAGGACCTGGCCGCGGAGGGCATCGACGTCACCGGACTGACCGGCGCGGACACCGCGACCGGCCAGGCCGTGGTGCTGGTGGACCCGCACGGCGAGAACTGCATCGTGGTCTCGCCCGGCGCCAACACCCGCGTGGGCCCGGACACCGTACGGGCCCACGGCGGCACGGTCGCCGGGGCCGCCGTCGTGGTCGCCCAGCTGGAGATACCGATGGACGCCGTGGTCGAGGCGGCCCGGCTCACCGTCGGCACCTTCGTGCTCAACCCCGCCCCGGCCGCCGAGGTCCCCGAGGAGCTGTGGCCGCACATCGACGTGCTGGTCCCCAACCGGGTCGAGCTGGCCCAGCTCTGCGGAGCCCCGGTGCCACGGACCGCCGAGGAGGCCGCGGAGCTGGCCCTGCGGCTGCCCTGCCCGCGCGTGGTGGTGACGCTCGGCGGCGACGGCGCCCTCGTCGTCGACGAGGAGGGCACCCTGGTGCTCGCTCCGCCGGTGGTGCGCGCGGTGGACACCACGGGCGCGGGTGACTGCTTCTGCGGCGCCTTGGCGGGTGCGCTCGCCGAGGGGCGCACCCTGCGCGAGGCGGCGGCCCTCGCGGTCCGGGCGGCCGGATACAGCGTCCAGCACAGCGGGGCCCAGGCGGCGATGCCGACGCGGGAACAGGCCGGCCTGCCGGAGACGGCCGGACCACCGGCCCCGGTGGCACGCTGACGTTGTGGCTGTGGTGTCGGCGTGCAGGAGTACGTCCGGTGCTCCGGCAGGGTGCCTGGCCGCCGTGGATCCCTTGGCCCGGGTCGCCCGGCCGGTCGGGGCAGGGGTGTACGGGGCCGCCGGCCCGGAGGGCTGCCCGGTCCGCCCTCCTGGGCGCCCGGCCGGTCTAGAAGGGCTGCCTGCCCCCGCGGCCGGGTGGGCGGGGGCTTCTCCGGGCGGGGCCCTGAACGACAAGGGCCCCCTCGGCCGCCCGCTCGCCCGGCACCGGCCTTCGGCCGGAGGCAGCGGGCCGGATGAAGGGCCCGGCGGGGCGGGAGACCGGCCACGACCTCGCCGGCAACCGAACAGCGTTCCGACAGACTTTGTGAGGCACACGTGAGTACAACAACGGCAATCGAGGCGGCCACGAATCCCGGCCTGCCGGAAGACACCACCGCCGACGGCCTGTACGAGGTCACCGAGGCCACCACCCGCGCCGCCCGCACCGCCCCGGTGCTTGCGGCCCTCGGGCGGGCCGGCCGGGGCCGTCTGCTGGCGGCCATGGCGGACGCCCTGTGGGCGGACCGCGAGCGGCTGGCCGCCACCGCTGACGAGGAGACCGCGCTCGGCGTCCCTGCTCTGCTCGCCGAGGTCGCCCGCACCGCTGATCAGCTCCGGCTGTTCGGCCGTGTCCTCGACGAGGGCTCCTACCTCGGTGTAACCGTCGACGCCCGCAGCGCGGACGGCACCGCCTTCCCCCCGGTGCGCCGCTGGCTGGTGCCGCTGGGCCCGGTTGCCGTCTTCGGCGCCAGCAACTTCCCCTTCGCGTACGGCGTAGCGGGCGGTGACACCGCCTCGGCGCTCGCCGCCGGGTGCCCGGTCGTCGCCAAGGAACACCCCTCCCACCCGCGGACCTGCGCGCTGGTGCTGGACACCCTGCGCCGCGCCGCGACCGGGGCGGGGGCGCCCGCCGACGTCGTGACCATGGTGTCGGGGTTCGAGGCCGGCGCGGATCTCGTACGGTCCCCGCACCTCGCGGCCGTCGGGTTCACCGGCTCCGTCGGCGGCGGCCGCGCCCTGTTCGACCTCTGCGCCGCCCGGCCGTCCCCGATCCCGTTCTACGGCGAACTGGGCAGCGTCAACCCCGCCGTCGTGCTGCCCGGAGCGGCCCGTAACCGCCCCGTCGACCTGGCCCGCGTGCTGGCCGACTCCGTTCTGACCCGCGGCGGCCAGGTGTGCACGAAGGCCGGGCTGCTCTTCCTGCCGAAGGACGCCGACGGTGACGCCGTCCTGGAGGCGCTGCTGGCCCGGGTCACCGGGACCGCCTGGCCGGTCCTCCTCAACTCCTCGATTTGCGCCGCCTACGTCGCCGGCACCGCCGCCCGCGCCGCTCTTCCCGGCGTCCGGGTGCTGACCCGTGACGAGCCCAGCGCGGGGGGCCGTCTCGACCCCGTACCGCCGGTGCTGCTCACCACCGACGCCGCCACGCTGCGAGAGAACCCCGGGAGCGCCTTGTCCGAGGAGTGCTTCGGCCCCTGTGCGCTGGTCGTCCGCTACCGGGACACCGAGGATCTGACCGCCGCCCTCGCCGCCCTCGCCCCGTCTTTGGTGTGTGCCCTGCACGCCGACGACGCCGACGGGGACACCGCACGCGCCGTGCTGCCGCTGCTCGCCGCCGGCGCCGGCCGGGTCGTGTGGAACGACGCCACCTGCGGTCTGCGCGTCGGCTGGGCCACCCAGCACGGCGGCGGCTACCCCGCCTCCACCGCCTCCGGTACCACCAGCGTCGGCGCCGCCGCCATCGGCCGCTGGCTGCGCCCCGTCGCCTACCAGGGGGTCCCGGCCGGATTCCTGCCCGACGAGCTGCGGGCGGGCGACGAAGGAGACAGCGCGGGCGAACACGCCGTGCCCTTCCGCCTGGACGGAGTCCCGCTGCCCTCCCCCGAAAGGAAGAACCGATGAGATACGCGATCGCCGGTGCCGGAATCGTTGGCCTGGCCGTGGCACGGCGCCTCCTGCTGGACCGGCCGGGCTGCGAGGTCACCGTCCTGGAGAAGGAGGCGGAGGTGGCCGCCCACCAGACCGGTCACAACAGCGGTGTAGTGCACGCGGGCCTCTACTACACGCCGGGTTCGCTGAAGGCGACCCTGTGCCGACGCGGCGGGTCGCTGCTGCGCGAGTACGCCGCCGAGCACGGCATCCCGTACGAGGAGGCCGGGAAACTGGTGGTCGCCGCCGACGCGGAGGAGGAGCGCCGGCTGCGCCCGCTGTACGAGACCGCCCGCGCCAACCAGGTGCCCGGCCTGACACTGCTGGGCCCGGACGGCCTGCGCGACATCGAGCCCGAGGCCCGGGGCCGGGCAGCGCTGCACTCCCCGCACACCGCCGTGATCGACTTCCGGCAGGTGGCCCTCGCTCTGGCGCGGGACATCCGTGACCTGGGCGGCGAGGTGCGCACCGGCCGGGCCGTGAACGGCGTGCGCCAGGACGCCGCCGGTGTGCTGGTGACCACCGGGCCGATGAGCGCGGAACCGGCCGGTACCGGACCGGGGAGCACCGAACTGCGGGCCGACCGGCTGATCCTCTGCGGCGGGCTGCACAGCGACCGCCTCGCCCGCCTGGCCGGCGGATCGCCCGACCCGCGGATCGTTCCGTTCCGAGGCGAGTACTACCGGCTGGTCCCGGAGCGCGCGGGACTCGTGCGGGGCCTCATCTACCCGGTGCCCGACTCCCGCTACCCGTTCCTCGGCGTCCACCTGACCCGTCGGATCGACGGCACGGTCGACGTGGGCCCCAACGCCCTGCTTTCCCTCGCCAGGGAGGGCTACCGGCGACGGGACCTCGTGCTGAAGGACCTCGCCGAGACTCTGTCGTGGCCCGGCACCTTGCGGATGGCCGGCCGCCATTGGAAGGCGGGCGCCCGCCAGCTGCCAGGCGCCCTGGCACGCGGCCGGTTCGCCGCACAGGCACGCCGCTACGTACCCGCCCTCGAAGCCGCCGACCTGCGGCGGGTGCCGGCCGGGGTCCGCGCACAGGCGGTCGGACGGGACGGCGCCCTCATCGACGACTTCCGCATCGAGACCACGGGCCGTGTCACCGCCGTACGCAACGCACCGTCGCCCGCGGCCACGTCCTGCCTGGCCATCGCCGAGCACATCACGGCCCGGCTGGACGAGCCCCTTCCTTGACCGGACGGCCCCGCACCCGTACCCGCGTCACCACCGCACCGAACCAGTGAAAGGCCTCCGACATGGCCAGGACACCGGGCACAAGCATTCCGCCCCGCACGCGCGACGAGGTCCTCGTCGCGCTGCGCCGTACCGTGCGGGGTGAGGTGACGGCCGACGCCGGCCGCCTCGCGCAGTACTCCGCCGACGCCTCCAACTACCGCCGCACACCCCTGGCCGTGGTCTTCCCCCGGGACCGCGAGGACGTCGTCGCCGCCGTCGCGGCCTGCCGGGAGCACAGCGTACCGGTGACCAACCGCGGCGCCGGCACCAGCACATCGGGCCAGGCGGTCGGCTCCGGAGTCGTCCTCGACTTCTCCCGGCATTGCAACCGGGTCCTCGCCCTCGACCCCGAGTCCCGCACCGCCCGGGTGGAACCCGGCCTCGTCCTGGACGACCTCCAGGCCGCAGCGGCCCCGTACGGCCTGCTCTTCGGCCCGGACCCCTCCACCCACAGTCGCTGCACCATCGGCGGCATGATTGGCAACAACGCCTGCGGCTCGCACTCCCTGGCCTGGGGGCGCACCAGCGACAACGTCGTGGAGCTGGAGGTGCTCACCTACAGCGGCACTGTGCTGACCGTCGGTCCGACGACCCGCACCGAACTCGACGCCGCCGTCGCCGAGGGCGGCGAACGGGGTCGGCTGTTCGGCGCTGCCCGTGACCTGGCCCTGGGCAATCTCTCCCTGCTCCGTACCGAACTGGGCCGCTTCCCGCGCCAGGTGTCCGGCTACGCCCTGGAGCATTTGCTACCGGAGAACGGTTTCAACCTCGCCCGCGCCCTCGTCGGCTCCGAGGGCACGTGCGCGGTCATCCTGTCCGCCACCGTCTCCCTGGTCGAGCGGCCCGCCCACCGGGCCCTCGCCGTCCTCGGCTACCCCGACGCCTGCCAGGCCGCCGACGCCGTTCCGGCACTGCTGGAGCACGCGCCGATGGCGCTCGAGGGCCTGGACCGCACCCTGGCCGGTATGGTGCGCGGCGCCGACGCCAAGCGGGCCGTGGAGGAGCTGCCGACCGGCAACGCGTGGCTCTTCGCCGAGGTTGGTGCCGACACCCCCGAGGAGGCGCTCGCCCAGGCGGAGGCCCTGGCCGAAGCCGCCGCCCGTACCACCGGATTCACCGACTCCCGCACCACAGGTGACCCTGCCCGGCAGCGCTCCCTGTGGCGGGTCAGGGAGGACGGGGCGGGTCTGGCCACCCGGCTCCCCGACGGGTCCGAGGCCTGGCCCGGCTGGGAGGACGCCGCGGTACCGCCCGGTCAACTGGGCTCCTATCTCCGAGAGTTCTACGCACTGATGGACCGCCACAGCCTGCGTGGCGCGGTCTACGGGCACTTCGGCGAGGGCTGCCTGCACGTCCGTATCGACTTCGACTTCGCCACCCGCGAGGGGACCGCGGTCTTCCGGTCCTTCCTCGCCGACGCCGCTCGCCTGGTCGCCGCGCACGGCGGCTCGCCCTCGGGCGAGCACGGCGACGGCCAGGCCCGCTCCGAGTTCCTGCCCCTGGTCCACAAGCCCGCCACCATGGCCCTGTTCGAGAGGTTCAAGGACACCTGGGACCCCGCGGGCGGCCTGAACCCCGGCATCATCGTCCGCGCCCTGCGCGCCGACCACGACCTACGCCGGGACCCGGACCGACCGCTGATCCTGCTGGAGACCGTCCTGTCCTACCCCGAGGACGGCGGGGACTTCGCGCGCGCCGTCGGCCGCTGCGTCGGCGTCGGCAAGTGCCGCACCACGGCGGTCGGCGGTTCGGTGATGTGCCCCAGCTACCGCGTCACCCGTGACGAACGCGACTCCACCCGGGGGCGGGCACGGCTCCTGTACGAGATGGCACAGGGCGAGGTGATCACCGACGGGTGGCGTTCCACCGAGGTGCGCGACGCGCTCGACCTGTGTCTTTCCTGCAAGGGATGCAGCACCGACTGCCCTGTCGGGGTCGACATGGCCTCGTACAAGGCCGAGTTCCTGCACCACCACTACCGCCGCAGGATCCGTCCGCTGTCCCACTACTCGATGGGCTGGCTGCCACTGTGGTCCCGGGCCGCCTCGGTGGCACCCCGCGTGGTCAACGCCATCACCCGGTCCCGGCTGGCGCCGCTGATCAAGCGCGCGGGCGGCATCGCGCCAGAGCGGCCCATCCCGGCCTTCGCCGAGGGGACGTTCCTGAACTGGTTCCGCGCGCGCCGGGCGGTGGAAACCGGCGGGGAGCGTGGCCCGGTGATGCTCTGGGTGGACTCGTTCAACAACCACTTCAGCCCCGAGGTGCTGCGGGCAGGTGTCCAGGTACTGGAGTCGGCGGGCTTCGAGGTCCACGTTCCGCCAGGCACCCAGTGCTGCGGTCTGACCTGGATGACCACCGGCCAGCTGGGCGTGGCCCGCAAGGTCGCCGGGCGGGCCGTCGAGGCCCTGTCCGCGGCGCCGGACATGCCGGTCGTCGGACTGGAGCCGAGCTGCACCTCCGCGCTGCGCTCCGACGTGCCCCGCCTGCTGGACACCCCGCAGGCGCACGCCACCGCGGCCCGGGTACGGACCTTCGCCGAGTTCCTCCTCGAAGAGGCCCCGGACTACGTTCCGCCGCAGGTGGGCGCCCGATCCCTGAGCCAGACGCACTGCCACCAGCATGCGGACGGCGGCTCCGGCGCCGACGCGGAGCTGCTGCGCCGCGCGGGCGTGGACAACACGGAGGTGCCGTCCGCCTGTTGCGGACTGGCCGGCAACTTCGGCTTCGAGCGCGGGCACTACGACGTCTCGGTGGCCGCCGCCGAACAGGCCCTGCTGCCGGCGTTGCGCGCCGCCGACCCGGACACCGTGGTCCTGGCCGACGGTTTCAGCTGCCGGACCCAGATCCAGCAGCTCGGCGACCGCACCCCGGTCCACCTGGCCGAACTGCTGGCCGCCTCCGGTGACACTCCCGCCGTCCCCTGACCGGGCACCCGAGGCGCCCCGGCACCCGGGCACCACCGCCGGGGTGCCGGGGCGCCACGTCCTCGGCCGAGGAAGCCGACGCGCATGTGGTCGCGGATGTCGGCGTCCTCCGGGCTCAGGGGAGTCGCCGTGATCGGGGCTCCGGCGGCCGGTTCACCCTCGGGCTCGGGGCCCCTCGGGAGAACCCGATGACCCGTGGCAGCAGCCAGCTCACGCCGATGCGGCGATCGGCGCTGTCGTCGCCTGACCGCCATCCGCGCCACAGAAGGCGCGAACAAGACCTCATATCCATCAGTGCCCCAGAGATCCGCCGGTTGATGGGCCACATCGTCGTCACGCGCCACTGCCACAGCAACGAGCGCCATCTGCACTGGTCACGCTTCCGACGACGCAGCCAGGCCCGAGTCGCCGCTCCCACTACAAACGCCAAGGCCACATCAGTAGCGGGCGCCTCCGACCGTCGGCCCTGTGTGGCAAGGCTTGGCTGCTTCGTTGCCTTGGCCGGTAAGCAACTCCATCGGTGTCGCGGCTGGGGCAGTCGGACAGCCCGCCGTGGAAACGTGCCAGGCCAGAATGCTTGTCGGCAATCTATGAGCATGATAAGAATCATTCGAATCTGATTAACCGATGTGAGCTGAGGAGCTGAGCGCATGACGCAGCGGGAGTTCGAGGACGGATGGTTGGAACTGGATGGCTTGCGCATCCACTACACCGAGTGGGGGAATCCGGCCGCCGAGCCCGTGGTGATGCTGCACGGGTTGAACGTTCAGTGCCACACCTGGGATCCGATCATCCGAGAGCTGCCCGGGGACCCTCATGTGATCGCGATGGATATGCGTGGCCACGGTGACAGTGATTGGGCGCGTTCGGGCTACCGGGTGCGGTCGATGGCCCGTGACGTCCACGGATTGATCGACGCGCTTGGACTCGGGCCGGTCAACCTGGTTGGGCACTCCGCCGGCGTGCGAGTCGCCATCGCGGTCGCTGGGGAGCGGCCTGAGACAGTTCGCCGTCTGGCCCTCTCCGACGCGGGGCCTGCCAACTCGCCCTCGGGCGCGGTGGCGATGCGCGACTTCATCCAGGCCACAACCAACCTGAAGGGCTTTCGGAACGAGAAGGAGGCCCGCGAGTTCTACCTGGGCCACCACCCCGAGTGGCGTGAGGACTTCATCGATCTGCACGTGAAGTACCAGCTGCGACGCAACTGGGCGGGCAAGCTTGTCCCCAAGGCTGACCCCGACGTCCAGTGGATCACTGGATCGGTTTCGCTGCCGGATGTGAAGTACCTGTGGGAGATGTCCCGGCTGCTCACCATGCCCACGTTGCTCATGGTGGGCAGGACCAGCAACGTCCTCGACGAGGCCGTTGTCGACAGGATGCTGGCGACGATGCCCAACGCGACGACGCGCTGGTTCGACACCGGACACTACGTGCCGCGTGAGGCTCCCGAGGAGTTCACCGGTGTGCTGGGCAAGTTCCTCGCCGCGGAGGCGTGACCATGGCCACCGGGCGTGAGCTCTATGCGCGCATGCGCAGCGTTCTCGAGGTTCCGATCCTGAACGACAAGTTCTGGTCCAAGGTGCCCACGGTGCCCGCGGACGCGATCATGGTCGACCTGGAGGACTCCGCGACACCGACCACCAAGTCGCTTGTGAGGGAGCGAGTGATCGCGGAACTGGGCGATCCGAAGCATTTCGGCGGTCGGCACGTCATCGTGCGGGTGAACAACCTGGATACGCTCTGGGGCCGAGCGGACCTCGAGGCCCTTGCCGAAGCGGAGGGCGACTTCCTGGTCTGCTACCCGAAGGTTGACACGGCGGAGGAGCTCGCGGAGGTCTCCGCGATCCTGCGAGCCGGCCGGGCCCCCCGCGGGCTGCATGTGATGATCGAGACCGCTCGCGCCGTGCAGAACCTCGATGCCATCGCGGGGTCGGAGGGTGTCCACGGACTCCATTTCGGGTACGTGGACTACGCCTCGGACGTCGGATCCCGTGCCTTCGACGAGAGCGGGGCCGACCTGTACGGGCCGGCCAATCACTTCGCGCGGGCCGCGATCTCGGTCGCCGCCGCGGCACACGGACTCTTCCTTACCGGGGGGTCCCTCATCCCGGAGTACAAGGACCTGGAGAAAGTCGAGCGGTTCGTCAGGGTCTGGGCCGACACCGGCTACACGGCATGCATCGCCGTCTCCCCGGCACATCTCCCCGTCATCAACTCTGTGATGACACCGTCCGGTTCCGAGGTCGAGGCCGCACGCGAGGTCTGCGGCAGCTATGAGGACGCCGTGAAACAAGGCGCCCCTGCAGCAGTGCTCAACGGACGGGTCATCACCCTCCCCGACTATCGCGTGGCGGCCCGGCTGATGGCCCGGGCGGCGCACCCCGGTGACGGAGAAAAGTAGATGCGCAACATCATCATCGCAGGCGGAGCCAACGCCGGTCTGAGCGCCGCCCGGGAGCTGAGGCTCTCCGGATTCGACGGATCCATCCAGGTCGTCGATCGGGATCCCCGCGGGCCGTACCGCAGGCCCGAGACATCCAAGGGCATGCTCGACGGACGCACGACCAGGGCGAAGGCCGCCATCCCGTGGCCCGAGGAACTCCAGGTGGAGCGCTTCGTGGGTGTGACCCTGACGGCCCTCGACCCGGCGTCGCGAACGGTCCTGATCAAAACCGCAGCCGGGACAAGGGCGTTTCCGTTCGACGGACTCGTGATCGCGACCGGTTGCGAGGCACGCCCTTCTCCCTTCGGCCCGTCGATCGGTGGCGTACACACGCTGCGTGACCTCGAGGACTCGGAGGCCATGCGTCCCGATCTCGACACGGCACACAGGGTAGTGATCATCGGAGGCGGCTTCATCGGCCTTGAGGTGGCCTCGGTGGCGCGGGGGCTCGGCAAGGACGTGACCGTGGTGGAAGCGGCCCCGCAGCCGCTGGCCCGCCTGCTCGGCAGGGGGTTCGGTGAGTATGTCGCGCAGCGGCATCGCGACCGCGGCGTCCGGCTGATCACCGACGTGACCGTCAAGGGACTTGCCGCAGGCCCGTCGGGCCGGGTGGCCTCGGTGGTGCTGTCCACCGGTGAGTCACTCGACGCGGACGTGGTCCTGGTGGCCATCGGCTCGGCACCGGCGACGCGCTGGCTCGAGGGGTCCGGTATCGACCTCCACATGGGCGTGTCATGTGACCGGACCTGCGCGGTGCCCGGCGTCGCCGGCGTGGTCGCGGCCGGCGATGTCGCGAGCTGGATCAATCCGCGGTACGGCCGCCGGATGCGCGTGGAGCACTGGACGAACGCAATCGAACAGGGCACCTATGCGGCCCGCCGCCTGCTGGGGGTGCACGATCCGGACGGCTTCGCCAGTGTCCCCTACTTCTGGTCCGACCAGTACGGAGTCAAGCTGCAGAGCATCGGCTCCACCGTAGGCCATGACGAGGCCGTCGTCCTGGAGCAGACCGATGAGCGTCTGCTCGTCGCATACGGCCGTGAGGGCCGACTGGTCTGCGTTGCCGGCTGGAACGCGGGCGCAGTCGTGATGAAGCAGCGCCCTTTGGTGTTGGAGGGCGTCCCGCTGGACGAGGTGCTGACGGCCGTCACCGCGCCGCAGCGGAGCCACTGATTTCGAAGGGTGCTGGGAGGAGACATAGTGGACAAGGTTGTGGACAATGCCCGGGCTGCGGTAGCCGGAATCCGAGATGGTGCCTTCCTGTCGGTCGGCGGCTTCGGACTCTGCGGGATCCCGAGCGTGCTCATCGGGGAGCTGCACGCCGCCGGAGTGAGCGACCTCGAAGTGGCTTCGAACAACTGCGGGGTCGATGACTTCGGCCTGGGAATCCTGCTTCGGGATGGGCGGATCCGCCGGGTGATCGCCTCGTATGTGGGCGAGAACAAGGAGTTCGAACGGCAGTACCTGTCCGGTGAACTCGAATTGGAACTCACCCCGCAGGGGACGCTCGCCGAGCGGCTGCGAGCGGGAGGTTCCGGGATCCCGGGCTTCTACACCACCACGGGTGTCGGAACCGTCGTGGCCAAGGGCGGTTTGCCCTGGCTCTACGGGCGTGACGGATCGGTGATCAAGGCGTCTCCTCCCAAGGAGTCGAAGACCTTCCGCGTCGCCGGAACGGAGCAGGAGAGCATCCTCGAGCACGGCATCGTTACGGACTTCGGTCTGGTGCGGGCCTGGAAGGGCGATCGCCACGGCAATCTGGTCTTCCGTCAGAGCGCACGCAATTTCAATCCGCTGTGCGCGATGGCAGCCCGGTTCACCATTGCCGAGGTCGAGGAGCTGGTGGAACCGGGCCGACTGACCCCGGACGAGATTCACCTGCCGGGCATCCACGTGCACAGGGTCCTTCCGCTCACCGAGGAGCAGGCCGCCGACAAGCACATCGAGCGTCTCATGGTCCGCGGACCAGCCCTGAGGAAGGTTGCCGAACATGGCACTCACGCGTGATGAAATGGCGTCCCGTGCGGCACGCGAACTCACTGACGGCTCTTATGTGAATCTTGGGATCGGACTTCCGACCCTGATTCCGAACCATATCCCCGACGATATGGAAATCGTCCTTCAATCGGAGAACGGAATACTCGGAGTCGGACCGTACCCATGGGTCGGCGAAGAGGATCCGGATCTGATCAATGCAGGCAAGGAAACGGTGACACTGCACCGGGGAGCGTCATTCTTCGACTCTGCCGACTCCTTCGCAATGATCAGAGGCGGGAAGGTCGACGCGGCCGTTCTGGGTGCCATGCAGGTATCGGCCCGGGGCGATCTGGCCAACTGGATGATCCCTGGCAGGATGGTCAAGGGTATGGGCGGCGCCATGGACCTGGTGCACGGCGCCAGGAGGGTGATCGTGCTGATGGAGCACAACGCCAGGGGCGGGGAGTTCAAGATCGTCGATGAGTGCAGCCTGCCGCTGACCGGCAGGGAAGTGGTGCACCGGATCATCACCGACCTTTGCGTCATGGATATCGCCGACCGCACCCTTGTACTGCGAGAGCTTGCCGTGGGTGTCACCGAGGCGGAGGTCCGGGAGCGTACCGGCGCGCCGTTCGATGTCCGCCTGGACTGACATACCCCCTTCTTGAGTCGTTCGCGCCCCTTGGGGACGGATGCGAATTTGAGCATCGGCACACAACCCACCGTGCGTGGGTGCAACACAACCCCCGCATTCGGCATTGCGCCATGCGGCATGGGCCGGTCAGGTATGCCCGTCTGAATTCTGGCACTGGCCGACCTTTGTCGAAGATATCGGCCTTGTAAGTATCTGCGGACCATTGTTCTAAATGAAGAATCCGAGTAATGTCCACCGCCATGTACTGGATGTCCCATTCTGCTTGTGCGGGACGACCCCCAGAGCGCGGTAAATCACCGAAGAGGACTGAGAGTTAGAGATGAAAACGGATCCGGAGGGAACAACTGCCGTGCGAACAACTGCAGTTCGCGGATTGATGCATCTGATCGACGGTGAACTGAGTGCTGGCACAGGTACATTCGAGATTATCTCGCCCTGGACAGAGCAGACAGTTGCCGAGACCCCGTGCGCCACCCTCGACGAGGCTGAGCGGGCGGTCGCGGCGGCACGACGGGCCTTCGACGAGGGCCCCTGGCCCCGGATGAAGCCCGCGGAGCGAGCCGAGATCCTCCGGCGTTTCGCCGACCGTCTGCAGGTCCGGCGCGACGAGCTGGTCGGGATTGCCATCCACCAGGCCGGAGCCGTGCGTTCGCTCGCACAGGGGCTGCAGACGGACGCTCCGCTCAAGGCCGCCTTCGAGTACGCCGACACGGCCGCGACATTCGAGGAAGTCGAGTCCCACGTCGTCGACGGCCAGCCGATGTCGGGGGCCGTCGGTCGACGCAAGCTGCGTCTGGTGCAGCGGGTCCCCGCGGGAGTCATAGGCGCCATCACGCCGTTCAACTACCCCTTCCGGACAAGCGTCCAGAAGGTCTTCCCCGCGCTCGCCGTCGGTTGCACCGTGGTACTCAAGCCGCACCCGACCACATCGTGGGACTCGGCCCTGATGGCACAGGCCGCCCAGGAGGCTGGGCTTCCTGCCGGCGTCCTCAACATTCTGCTTGGCGCGGGCGCCGACGTCGGCGAGCTACTGGCCCGGGACGCACGCGTGGACAAGGTCAGCTTCACCGGCAGCACGTCTGTCGGGCGGCGGGTGATGGAGCTGGCTTCTGCCACCGTGAAGAACGTCGTCCTTGAACTCGGCGGCAAGTCGGCCAACATCGTCTGTGCGGACGCCGACCTGGACAAGTTCTTCGCAAGCGAGCCCGGAAACCTCAGGCACGCCGGGCAGGGCTGCGGCCAGCTGACCAGGCTGCTGGTCGAGCGGAGTATCTACCGCGAGGTGGTGGCACGGGTGGCGGAGCAGATGCAGCGGATTCCGCTCGGCGCACCCGAGGACCCCGCCACCGGGCTCGGACCCGTCGCGAACAGCAGCCAGTACAAGCGGGTGCTCGAGTACATCGAGATCGGGCGTCAGGAGGGAGCCACCCTCGTCTGCGGTGGGCAGCCGTCGCAGGCGCATGATGTCGGCTTCCACATCCAGCCCACGCTCTTCTCCGATGTCGACAACAGCATGCGGATCGCAAGGGAGGAGATCTTCGGGCCGGTGCTCGTGGTCATTCCCTTTGACGACGAGGCCGACGCCGTCCGAATCACCGAGGACTCCGACTACGGCATCAATGCGTCCGTCTGGAGCCGGGACACCGAGAAGGCGTGGCGCGTCGCCGCCAGGATCCGAACCGGAAGCGTGGGGATCAACTGCCTGGCCAATGTCACGGCCGGCCCGCACGGCGGGTTCAAGCAGACGGGCATCGGCCGTGAGTGGGGCAAGTACAGCCTCGACGAGTACGTCGAACTGCGCGCCTACGAAGTCCACGAATGACATGACGCAGCCGTCTGGGGGACGACTGCACTCCATCCGAAAACCATGCCCGAACAGAAGCAGGGAAAAAAATGAAGGAACTTGAAGGCCGGATCGCGTTCATCACCGGTGCGGCGTCCGGAATGGGGCGCGCCAGCGCCCTGCTGATGGCCTCCGAAGGGGCCACCGTGATCGTGTCCGACATCAACGAGGAGGGCGCCGAGGCGGTCGTCAAGGAGATCGAGGCGAGCGGCGGCTCGGCCGTCGCGAAGGTGCTGGACGTCACCAAGCCCGACCACGTCACCGCGTGCATCCAGTCCGTGGGTGACCAGTTCGGCCGCCTGGACGTGCTCTATGCCAACGCCGGGACTCCGGGTGCGACGGGAAGCAACGTCACCCAGGAGGAGTACGACTTCTCGACCGGCGTCAATCTCACCGGGGCCTACTTCGCGGCGCAAGCGGCGATCCCGCTGCTCAAGGAGTCCAAGCACACCGCGTCGATTCTCTTCACCGCGTCGACCGCCGGACTCGTCGGGTCCTTCCTGTCCCCCCTGTACTCGATGTCCAAGGGCGGCGTGGTGATGCTCGCCAAGGCGCTCGCTCTCTCCCTGGCGCCGAAGATCCGCGTCAATGTGATCTGCCCGGGACCGATCGACACCCCGATGCTGCCCAAGTTCTGGTCGCGTGAGCAGCAGGACGGCGTCGAGGAGCGGCTCGACAACTGGGTGACCAACGACATACCCCTGGGGCGCCGCGGACGCCCCGAGGAGATCGCCCAGGCCGCCCTCTTCCTGGCAAGTGACCGGGCGAGCTTCATCACCGGTGTCGCGCTGCCGGTCGACGGAGGCTTCGTCGCGCGATGACGTGCAGATCCGCTGAGCGATCCCGTCCGCCGAAGGACATCCACCACCGCCCACAACACCCATACCAAGCAGAGAGCTGGAAACGGTCACATGACGAAGGACCGAATAGCATCATCGAACGATTTCTCGCGTCGTAACTTCCTGCAGGTCGCCGGACTCGGGGGGATGGCCCTCGCAGGCATACCCGCCCTCGCCGCCTGCGCAGGTGATGCCACGATCAGCGGTGCGGCGGCATCCGCAGGCGCCGGCCCGATGCTGATGGATCACCTCATCGCCAACGTGGCAGCCTTCGACTCCACCGACCGGGCTTTCAAGCTGTCGGCGAAGGCCCTCCAGTGCGCGCACACGTTCACCTCACACGACGGTGACATGCAGAAGGCGTTCTCGCAGGAGCTGCTCTTCCCCTCGCTCAATGTCAAGGGCGTGCACTCCTACCTGGTCGCGGACGCCGCCCTGGACCGCTACACCAAGGTGCTCGCCGACGCGAAGATCGCGCACAGCAACCTGTCCAACCGGCTGCCCTGGTTCGCTCCCAACGACCCCAAGTTCAAAGGCTACTTCATCGGAAATGTGGGCGGCCCCTTCGCGGAGGAGGCCTACATCATCACCAAGCTGCTGCTCGAGCGAGGCGGCGGCAAGGGACAGGCCATTTTGCTCGGAGGCCCCAAGGGCGGCCTGTCGGAGACCGCGCGCAGGTTCGGCGTGAACCTCGCGCTCAAGGAATTCCCCGATGTGAAGGTCGTGGCCAACGCCTACACGGACTGGGACACCACCAAGGCGCAGACCCAACTGGCAGCACTGCTGCCGACCTATCCGGACGTCAAGTTCGTCGTGGCGCTCAACGACGGTGTGGCACTCGGCGCCCTCGCGGCACTGAACGCGGCCCGGAACACCACCGCTCTGGTCTGCGGCATGGACGGTGACCCCGCTTTCCTCCAGCGCATGCAGAAGGAGGAGCGCATCGTGGCCACGTCGGCCGGCCTCATCGCCTTCTCCGGAGTCCTTGCTGCGGTCCGGCTCTACGACTTCCTCAACGGTGTGAAGTTCCACCCGCTGGAGGTCTTCATCGACACCGACTCGGTGATCGTGGACACCCCGGAAGCGGCTGCTGAACTGCATAAGATCACCGGTCCGGACGCGCCCCTGCTCTGGGATGCCACCAAGATGTCGCGCCACCTCCAAGGCGACAAGTGGATCCTGCCGCACCAGTGTCTGGTCTCGAACCCCACGAACTTCGCGTGGGGCGACAAGCCCGGCACCAACCCCACGCCGCGTCCGAAGAACTTCAGCTGGCCCGACCCCTACCAGGCGGCGCTGGACAAGGGCGACTTGGACGTGGTCAACGCCGACTGGCAGAAGCGCTTCGTCGACCCGTACGCCTCCGTGCGAGCCAAGGCCAAGACCAAGGAAGGCGCTCTGGGCACCTTCAAACGGATCGGTCTGATCTGAACCGGTACCCGTTCCCGCGAACACAGAGAACAGTGAGGATTTCCATAATGCAGAAGCGGCTTGCAGGCAAGACCGCCCTGGTGACGGGGGCCGCGCACGGCCAGGGGCGGTCGCACTGCCTGAGGCTCGCCTCCGAGGGTGCCGACATCATCGCCATCGACCTGTGTGCGCAGGCCCTGGATGTGGCTTACCCCCTCGGGTCATGGGAGGCTCTGAAGGACACCGCACGGCAGGTGGAGGCGCTCGGCCGGCGCTGTTTCATCGCCAAGGCCGACATCCGCGACCGCGCCGCGCTCGATAAAGTCGTCGAGGACTCGGCGGGGGAGTTCCCCGCACTCGACATCCTCGTCGCCAACGCTGGCGTGGGTTCCTACGGACGCGTTCTGGAGACTCCCAAGGAGGTCTGGGACCAGGTCATGTCGGTGAACATGACCGGCACCTTCAACACGATCCAGGCATTCACGCCGCGCATCGTCGAGGGTGGTAACGGCGGATCAGTGATCATCATCAGCTCGGTCTCGGGAATCAAGGGGCTGCCCTTCACCGGTGCGTACGCGGCGTCCAAGCACGGGCTGCAGGGCCTGGCCGCGGTGCTCGCCCAGGAGCTGGCCGAGCACAACATCCGAGTGAACACCGTCAACCCTGGTCCGGTATCCACCCCGCTGACCAGCGACAAGACAGGGCCGGCCCTTCTGACGGGCGACCACCCCGACACCCTGCTCTTCAAGGGGTCCTTCTCCCCGATGCTTCCGCTGGACGGGGGCTTCATGGACGCCAAGGAGATCAGCGCCGCGGTCGCGTGGCTTGCCTCGGACGACTCGCGGTTCGTGACGGGACTCGCGGTGCCGGTGGACGCCGGCGTCATGGTCCGCTGATCCATCGCCGGCCCCGCCGCGGCGGCAGCCTCCTGGAACACGAAAGAAAACGAACAGGACAGGAAGAACGCGAATGTCGAAGATTGCTCCACGACTCTCTGCCTACGCAGACAAGTACCAGCGCATCCGATTCGAGCGCAACGATGCTGGTGTCCTCGTGGTCACGCTGCACACCGCCGGCGCTTCGCTGGTCTGGGACACCACCGCCCACGACGAGCTCGCCTACGCCTTCACCGACATCGCCTGTGATCCGGAGAACCGCGTCGTGGTCCTCACCGGTGAGGGCGATGCCTTCTGCGACGCGATCGACTTCTCGAGCTTCGTGCTCAACGGCCCCAGCGACTGGGACAACTCGGTCTTCGAGGGACAGCGCCTGCTCAACAACCTGCTGAGCATCCGGGTCCCGGTGATCGCCGCCGTCAACGGTCCGGTCAGCCAGCACTCCGAGATCCCGATCCTGTCGGACATCGTCATCGCGGCGGACACCACCTTCTTCCAGGACGCGCCGCACTTCCCCGGCGGCATCGTGCCGGGTGACGGCGTGCACATCGCATGGCTCTACACGCTCGGCCCCAAGCGCGCCAAGTACTTCCTGCTCACCGGCCAGAAGCTGGACGCGGCAGCGGCCCTGGCCGGCGGAGTGGTCGACGAGGTACTGCCCGCTGACCAGGTGCTGCCCCGTGCGCTCGCACTCGCCAACGAGATGGCGCAGAAGCACACCCTCGCCCTGCGCTACACGCGTGAGGTCCTGACCCGAGGAATCAAGGGCCTCATGCACGACCAGCTCGGCTACGGCCTGGCCCACGAGGCGCTCGCCGCCCTCGACTTGTAATCACGCTGCCAGGAACTGATAGGAGACGCATATGCGTGGCTACTCGGTGGAAGCGCCGCAGCCGGTGGGCGGTGACAAATGAGCACGGGCACCGTTCCGGCCGCTCCTGTACTCCAAGCACGCGGTATCACCATGGCCTTCCCAGGCGTCAAAGCGTTGACAGATGTCTCCCTGCACATCGATGAGGGGGAAGTCATCGGGCTCGTCGGGGAGAACGGAGCCGGCAAGTCGACGTTGCTGAGCATCCTCTCCGGATCGCTGAAGCCGAGCTCCGGTGAGATCCACGTCCGCGGCGAACTGTGCAACCCGTCGAGCTACTCCAAGGCCAATGAGGCAGGAATCTTCCGGGCCCACCAGGACCGCGGACTGATCGACAACCTCACCGTCGCGGAGAACCTCTATCTGGGTCACGAAAGGCGCTTCACGGTGTCCGGCCTCCTGCAGCAGCGCAAGCTGCGAGCGGCGGCCCGTGACCAGATCGAGGCGGACGACATGCTCCGGGGCAGGGTCGGGGAGCGGGACGTGGTCGCCGACCTGCCGTTGGACCTTCGGCAACTCGTCGAGATCGCACGCTCCTTCGCCGTGGCCGAGCTCCTGGACGTGGCCAAGCCGCTCGTCCTGCTCGACGAGACGACGGCTTCGCTCAACCAGGACGAGGTCATCGATCTCTACAAGCACATCCGGTCCCGCCGTGACCGCGCTTCCTTCGTCTTCGTCAGCCACCGGCTGAACGAGATCCTCGACCTCTGCGACCGGGTCTACGTACTCAAGGACGGCGTGCTCGTGGCCGAGCGCAAGGTCAGCGAGACGAGTGAGGACGAGCTGTACCGACTGATGGTCGGGCGGGACCGCGAGGAGAACCACTATTTCGAGAACCGCAAGCGCACCGAGTTCGGCGAAGTCCTCCTCAGTGTGAAAGACCTCGGCGCCGGCAGCGACTTCGTGGACGTCTCGCTCGACGTGCGTGAGGGCGAGATCCTCGCCGTCGGCGGGATCGCGGGCTGCGGCAAGTCGCATCTCGCCCGTGCCGTCGCCGGTGACCTGCGCTCGACCGGCGAGATCCGGGTCAAGGGTGTCCGCCTGCCCAACGGCCGCCCGGCGACCCGGGCCGGGAAGGTGGCGTACGGGCCACTGGACCGGCACGCCGAAGGGGTCAGCCTGCTGCAGAGCATCCGCTGGAACATGACCTGGTCGTGTCTGCAGAAGGTGCGCAGGGGCCCGTTCCTCGACACGGCTCGTGAACGCCGCATGGTCGCGGAGGCCATGGAGAGGTACCGCGTCGCCGCCCCCTCCATGGAGACCCAGGTCGGGTCGCTGAGCGGTGGCAATCAGCAGAAGGTGATGCTTGCCCGGCTGGCTCATTCGGGGGCGCGGGTTCTGATACTCGACAACCCCACGCGCGGGGTGGACGTCGGAGCCCGGCAGGAAATCTACGGGCACCTGCGGGACCTCGCGGACGAGGGTTTCTCCATCCTGGTGATCAGCGACGACCTGCGTGAGCTGATCGGTATGGGAGACCGGGTCGCGGTGATGCGTGACGGTCGAGTGGTGCACACATGGAGCCTCGAGGAATCCCGAGAGCTCACCGAAGAGCAAATCGTCGCGAGGATGGTGTAGAAGTGTCGAAGGTACTCACCGGAAACCCGGTGGAGGCTCCACCAGGTCCCCGCCGCATCGACAAGAATGCCTGGTACAAGGTCCTGGGATCGCGGCTGCTGCCCTATGCCCTGCTGATCGCCCTGGTTGTCTACTTCACTGCGAAGACCGACCTCTTCCTGACCGCGGACAACCTGAACACCATTCTGCGCTCCTCGGCCGTGCTGGCGGTCATAGCGTGTGCCTCCACGCTCGTGATCGTGGCCGGCAGCATCGACCTGTCGGTGGGCGGGGTCGCGGCCCTGACCGGAACGATCGCGGTCTACCTGACGACCGAAGGGCACCCCAACGGGGTCTGGCTGGCGCTGCCGATCGGCCTGTTGTGCGGCCTGCTGAACGGCTTCCTGGTCGCCTACGTCAAGCTGCCGTCGTTCCTGACGACGCTCGGGGTGCTCTTCATCCTCAACGGCCTCGCCCTCCGTATCACCGGAGGATCCTCCCAGATGCTGGCCAACCCCACTCTGGACGGCTTGATCAATGACTCCGACGTGCTGGGGATCCCCAACATCATCTGGTGGGCCGTCATCGCCTTCGTCATCGTCTCGATTCTCGCGTACCGGACCCCGTTCGGGCGTCATGTCTACGCGATCGGGGGCAACGAGCGGGTCGCCCGTCTGTCGGGCCTCAACGTGGAGCGGACCAAGCTGCTGCTCTTCAGCCTGTCGGGCCTGCTTGCCGGCGTGGGCGGTCTCATGCTCATCGGGCAGGGCAGCGGCTCGTCGCCCGGGATGGGTGACTCGTTCCTCTTGAACGCGATCGCAGCGGTCGTGATGGGCGGCACCGCTCTCAACGGAGGCAGCGGCGGGCCGAGCCGGACCATCGTCGGCGTCCTGGTTCTGGGGATCGTGACCAACGGCATGACGTTGACCCATGTGGACCCGAACTACCAGACCGTCATCTTCGGCGTGATCGTCCTGCTGGCCGTCGTCGTGACCGTGCGCCGCTCCGAGACTGGCGTCGTCAAGTAGCAGCGGGGCGCCCGACGGATCCGGGTACGACGCAGCCCCAAGGCACGCGTCACCGGTGACTGTGAGCAGTATCGAGAGAAGGAGTGAAGGATGACCGACGTACGCTTCGACGACCGCGTGGCACTCGTTACGGGGGCCGGCGGCGGAATCGGACGGGCGCACGCGCTGTCGCTCGCCGAGCGCGGGGCCAAGGTCGTGGTGAACGACTACGCCGTGAACATCAAGGGCGACTCGGAGCCGGACGACCGGGCCCAGGCCGTCGTGGACGAGATCAGAGCCCTCGGCGGCGTCGCGGCCGCCAATCGGGACAGCGTTGCCGACGCGACAGGTGCCCAGGCGATGGTGCAGCAGGCGATCGACGAGTTCGGCCGCATCGACGTGATCGTCAACAATGCCGGGATCAACGCCTCCGACAAGATCGAGAACGAACCCGGTCCGGCCTACCAGCAGCACATGTCGGTGCACCTGGAAGGCCAGTTGATGACTGTCCGGGCTGCCTGGCCGTACTTCGAGCGGCAGAACTACGGCCGCATCGTCAACACCAGCTCTGCGGCGGCGCTCGGTTTCGTACAGCCCGACGGCACATGGTACGGCTCCTACGCGATCGCCAAGGGCGGCGTGCTGGCGGCGACCCGCCAGATGGCCGGCGCAGGGGCCGGCCTCAACATCAAGGCCAACGCGATCCTTCCCCTGGCGATCAGCCGCATGGTCTCGCCCCTGATCCCGGGGACCTCGGTGCTCGACTACATGGAGCGGCACACCGGTCCGGAGCACGTCGCCCTGGCCGCGGCGGTCCTGGCCTCGGAGCAGTGCCCGTCGACCGGCCAGGCGTTCAGTGTCAGCGGCGGCCGCATGGCCGTGCTGGTCTTCGCATCTCCGCTCGGCTATGCGGACCCCGAGCTGACACCCGAGAAGGTGCTGGAGAACTGGGGACAGGTGATGGGTGAGCAGGACAAGGAGCACCAGCTGCTCAACTACTACGAAGCCGTTGACAACGCATTCGAGTACACCCTGCTGCAGCGCGCGGGCATCGGAGCGGAGATCGCCCTGTGATCCGGCACATCGCGGTGATCACACTCAAGCCGGAGTGTGCGGACGCACAGGCACAGCAGCTCATCGACATGATCGCCGACCTGGCCGAGCACATCGCAGAGGTCAAGTGCTTGAGCGTGGGGAGAAGTGTCGGCCTCGACGGGTCGGCTACCCATGATGTCGCAATGGTCGCTGACTTCGTGGGTGTCGCCGAGCTGAAGACCTACCTCGAGCACCCCCGTCACCGGGCGGTCTCCGCGTTCGTGGCGACCATCAAGGAGAAGGCGACTGGGGCTGACTTCGAGGTCGTCGGCGCCTGAACCGGCGCCTCCGGGATTCGGCGGCAGCACACCGGTCCCACCCACCGCACTGCAGAGACAAAGTCGACAGATTGGAAGAGGTTCATGGGAGAGAAGGTCGACCGACCCGTCTGGCCCTTCGAGCGGATGGATCCGCTCCTGCCGCCCCCCGAGTTCAACGAGCTCAGGTCGAAGTGCCCGATCAGCCAGGTGGAGCTCTGGGACGGTTCCACGTCGTGGCTGGCCACCCGGCACGATGACATGCGGGCGCTGCTGCGTAATCCGGTCATGTCCGCCGACTCCAGTCTCGACGGCTACCCGAACTCCAGCGCGAACCACCAGGCATCGCGTGGTGGCCAGAAGGGGTTCATCCGGATGGATGCCCCTGAGCACGACATCCAGCGGCGCATGCTGACGCGCAAGTTCTCCGTTCCCCAGGTCACGCGGATGCGCGGCTACCTTGAGAAGCTCATCGATGAACTCCTCGAGGAGATGGAGGCGAAGGGCGGGCCAGTTGACCTGCTCGAGACGTTGGCCGAGCCGCTGCCGTCCAAGGCGATCTGCGAGATCATGGGGCTTCCGCCCGAGGATGCGGCGTTCCTCCTGGACCGCGTCAACGCCTGGATGAACCTCGACAGCACGCCGGATAAGTCGGCGGCCGCTTCGGCCGAGCTGACCGCCTACCTCGACGACCTGATCACCCAGCGGTTGCAGAGCAGGGGAGATGACCTGGTCAGCCAGTTGGTGACCGAGCAGCTCGAGACGGGCTGCATCTCCAGGCCCGATCTCGTCGGCATGCTGAACCTGCTGATCGTCGGCGGATTCGACACCACCGCCAACATGATCGCCCTCGGCACAATCCTTCTGCTCCGTCACCCGGACCAGGCGGAGGACCTGCGTCAGAACCCCGACCTCGCCCCCGGGGCGATCGAGGAGATGCTCCGCTACCTGAGCGTCGCCCATCACGTGGCCTCCAGGGTGGCCAAGGAGGACGTCGAGATCCGCGGGGTCTGCATACATGCCGGCGAGGGGGTGCTGGCGCCGATCCCCGCTGCCAACCACGACCCTGACGCGTTCGAGGAGCCGCAGCGCTTCGACATCCGCCGCGATGCCCGGAACCACGTCGCGTTCGGCTTCGGTATCCACCAGTGCCTGGGCCAGAACCTGGCGCGGCTCGAACTTCAGATCGTGTTCACCAAGCTGCTGACACGTTTCCCGAGCCTGCGCCTGGCCGTACCGGAGGACCAGCTCGACTTCCGGAATTCGATGATCTACGGGGTGAGCGCACTCCCTGTGGTCTGGTGAAGGCCCTCACTTCAGGCGTTTCGTGGTGTTCGGCACTCGGGGCATGGCCACGAGGCCCCCAGCCGTCAACGGCAAACAGTCATCCGCTGCACCCGGTCCTCCCGGACCCCCAGCACTACCAGGGAACCATGATGATCGATATCGAGATCCTGCAGGACCGCTGCATCGGCGCGGGGAACTGCGCCGAGGTCGCGCCGAAGTACTTCGACCTTGATGACGAGGGCCTGGTCGTTGCCCTCCACAACCAGATCGAACCCGGCGACGAGGCAGAGACGGAGCGCGCGGTAGACATGTGTCCCGCCGTGGCGATCCTGCTCCACCAGTCCAAGTAGCGGGCATCCCGCCCGGTCGGCCTCCAGGGCAAGTTCCTGCTCAAGCCCCCGAGTGCCCCACCGGCAGGGCAATCCATGTCGGTCTGGGCTCCCGCTGCCCCAAATCTTTCCTGCCGTTGAATCTGTTCATGAATATAAATTCCAAAGGATGTCAGACATGGTTGCGCAGGGAGCCCTGGCCGGGCTGAAGGTCGTCGAGTTCGCTCATGTGATCGCCGGACCGCTCGCAGGAACCCTGCTCGCAGATCTCGGAGCGGAAGTCATCCACGTCGAGGATCCGAGGGCAGGGGATCCGCAACGCAACGCGGGTCCGGCCAAGAATGGTGCCCACCTGTGGTGGAAGGTCGCGGGCCGCAACAAGCGGTCCGTCACCCTCGACCTGCGCACCGAGGCTGGACGCGGGGTGGCCCGCGAGCTCGCCGCCTGGGCCGACGTGGTGATCACGAACTTCCGCGTCTCGACCCTGAACGAGTGGGGCCTGGACTACGCCAGCCTGCAGGCGGTGAACGACAAGGTCATCGTGCTGCAGGTGACGGGGTACGGAGCGAGGTCGAGTAAGCGGAACCAGCCGGGATTCGGCAAGGTCGGCGAGGCGATGAGCGGCGTCGTCAACCTCACCGGGTTCCCGGACGGCTCCCCGGTCCACACCGGTTTCTCCCATGGAGACTCGGTGACGGGCCTGATGGGTGCCTTCGCGATCCAGGCCGCGCTCTATCGGAAGACGACCGACCCGGACTTCGCCGGGGAGTGGATCGATCTGGCGCTCTACGAGAGCCTCTACCGCCTGGTCGAGTGGCAGGTCGTCTTCTACGACCAACTGGGCGAGGTTCCCCAGCGCGCCGGAAACCGCCTCGCCGCAGCGCCGGCCGCCGTCATCAACACCTACCGCACCGGTGATAACCAGTGGATCACGGTCACCTCGGGAACACCCCGCTCGGTGCGTAACGTCGCGGCTCTGGTCGGTGAACCGGCCGAGGACTATGCGACGCCGGCGGACCAGGTGGCGCGCCGGGAGCGCCTGAACACCCTGGTTGCCGAGTGGATCGAGAAGCGCTCCCTGATCGACTGCATGAAGGTGATGCAGGAGCTCGAGGTGGTGGCTTCACCGATCTTCACAGTCGAGGACATCCTCAAGGACGACACGTACCGCGAGAACGGCAACGTGGTCACCCTGGACGACCCTGACCTCGGCCCCCTGCGGATGCAGGGCGTGGTGCCCCGCCTTACCAACCACCCCGGGGCGGTGCGCCACTCCGCGCCGCCACTGGGGGCCGACAACGCCCTCGTGTATGGCGACTACCTGGGCAGGTCCTCCGCGGAGATCGAGATCCTGCGGCACGACGGCACCATCTGACTGCTGCCCACCGGCCGCGGGTGGCAGAACCGGACGGGAGCCCCGGCAGCCTTCGGGTATGCCGGGGCTCCCGGGTGTGTCAGAGGCCGCGGGCCTCCCGCCATCCGGCTGCCAGGGCACTGCGGTCCTCCGGGTGTGCCACAGCCACCAGAGCTGCCGCGCGTTCGTCGGCTGTGCGGCCACGCAGTCGCGCCACGCCGAACTCGGTGACGACGAAGTCGAGGTCGCCACCGGTGGTCGTGACCGTGTGAGCGGGCGGCAGCAGGGAGACCACACGCGGCCGGCCCTGGCGGGAGCGGGCGGGCAGCACCAGGACGGCGGCACCGTCACCGTTCGCGTGGGCGGCGCGGATGAAGTCGGACTGGCCGCCGCCGTTGGCGATCCGGTGGCCGCCCGCGAACTCGGTATTGACCTGCCCGGCGAGATCGATCTCAAAAGCGGAGTTGATCGCCCAAAGGCCCCGCAACTGCCGCAAGGAGACAGGGTCGTGGGTCTCCTGAACCGGAAGCAGGCAGACGTCCCGCTCCCAGGCCGTGGGGTCTCCGCCGAGGACGCCGGTGGCCACGTGGCAACCGGCATGCAGCCCTTTGCGGGCTCCGGTCACCCGTCCGCTCGCGAGGAGCCGCTGCATTGCCCCTGGCAGGATTCCTGAGTGGATCCCGAGATCGGACTTGGAGTCAAGTGCCTCGATCACTGCATTCGGGACCGATCCGAGCCCCAGCTGCAGGGTGGCTCCGTTGGGGACCAGGTCGGCGACAAAGTGGGCGATGCGTCGCTGATCGGCGTCGAGCTGGACCGGGGTTACTCCCCCGCCACTGCCGACGGGGGGTGCACCAGCGACGATCACCTGGGCCCGCTCGACCGGGACGCCAGGGGTGCCACGTGGCGCCCCCGGACTGTCCACGAGTTCGAACCCGGCTCGCGCGTCTGTGGCGAGCGCGGCATCGGAGTAGCCGACCATCTCGCCGTAGCCGACTTCGTCAGGCACCGCGCTCCGCGCCATCCGGGCCAGGAACACATCGATCCGCAGCTGCCCGGTACGGATGAGGCGCTCGGTGTCCCACAGCGAGTTTGGCAGGAAGTCCACCAGCGCGCTGAGGTCCCGAGGAACCGCCCCGGCGATGGTCACCAGCCGCAGTCGTCCGCGAGCCACATCGGCGCGCGCCGTCGAATCGAGAAACGGCCAGCGGCCGGTGAGATCGGCGGCCAACAGGGTCAGACGCTGATCACTGCGCCGCGATTCCCGAATGACGGCGGCGACGAGCTCGACGGGTAGCTGGGGAGACATCGCGGCCAGAACCACTGGGTCGGGTAGTCCGTGGAGCAGCTCATGGGCGGCATCGTCGTAACTGGGAGAGAGCATTTTGGAGTCCTTGTGCATCGGCTTGCAACTGTCCTAACGAATCAATATAATCATGCGCATGGTAAGAGACGCGCGAAGAGAGCTGGAAGCCGCCAGGTCCCTGCTGTTCGTGCCGGGGGCTGACCCTCGAAAGCTGGATCGGGCATGGAGCAGTGGCGCGGACGTTGTCGTCCTCGACCTCGAGGACGCCGTGGCGGCTGTCGCGAAGGATGAGGCGCGCGCCCTGGTCACCGCCGCGGTCCGCCGGCGCGCTGGGTCCGGCGGACCGCTGTGCGCAGTCCGGGTCAATGCGTTCGATACCCCATGGGGTCCAGACGACCTGGCGGCTCTGGTCAACTGCCGTCCGGACGCCGTCATGTTGCCGAAGGCGTCCGTGGAGGCCGTCGACGCCTGGACAGCCCATGGGCCGGACTCGGTTTCCGTGATCGCCCTGATCGAGACCAGCCAAGGCCTGCGGCAGGCCTATGAAATCGCGGCTCACCCGCCTGTCGTGGCGCTCGCGCTCGGTGGAGCCGACCTCGGCGCCGAGCTCGGCTGGATACCCACCGACACCGGGTATGAACTCATGCATCCCCGGTCCGTGCTGACCCTCGACTCGGCGGCGGCCGGGATCAGGGCACCCTTCGACGTGGTCCACCTGGCTCCGGGCAGGCCGGAGCTCGGACGTCGAGAGGCGATGCAGGCCCGGAGCCTAGGGCTGGCAGGCAAACTCTGCATTCATCCGGACCAGGTGCGCTGGGTCAACGAGGTCTTCTCGCCAACTCCCGACGAGCTTGCACAGGCCGCCCGGGTGGTAAAGGCCCTCGACACGGCGCTGGAGGCGGGCCTTGCCGTCGCCGTCGTCGACGGCAAGTTGGTTGATGCCCCGGTCGCTCGACGTGCGCGCGCAATGCTGCGCGCAGCCCAGCTGCATGCAGACCCGAGTAGTTGATGAATGGATTTCCCTTGAACGACCGTCCGGGTGTACCGGCGGACTATCCGAGAGAGGCAGAATAATAGTGCAGCTGACCGCAGAGCAGCGCGACATCCTGGCTGTTATCCGGGATTTCGTGGACGCAGAGGTGGCACCCCACGCTTCGGAATTCGATCACCGGGACGAATTTCCCGAAGAAATGGTGGCCAAACTCAAGGAAATGGGCCTGTTCGGCATCACCATTCCCGAAGAATACGGCGGGCTGGGGCTGGACCTACTCACCTATGCTCTGGTCGTGAAGGAGCTTTCGCGGGGCTGGATCAGCCTCTCCGGTGTGGTGAACACGCACTTCATGGCCGCGTGGATGATCCAGAACTTCGGCACCGAGGAACAACGGCGGTCATACCTCCCCCGAATGGCCACCGGCGAACTGCGCTCGGCGTACTCCATGACCGAGCCGCACGCGGGATCCGACGTGCAGGCCATCCGGACACGCGCCGTGCGCGACGGAGACGCGTATGTCATCGACGGCCAGAAGATGTGGGCCACGAACGGGCTCCGTGCCGGCATGGTGATGCTCCTTGCCGTCACCGACCCCGAAGCCAAGCCCCAGCACCGGGGTATGACCGCCTTCATCATCGAGAAGGAACCGGATGTGCACGAGCAGCCCGGCCTCGTGGTACCGCCGCAACTGCAGAAGCTGGGTTACAAGGGAGTCGAATCCACCGAGCTCGTGTTCGAGGGGTTCCGAACTCCCGCAGCCTCGGTTCTGGGTGGGCAGGACGGCCTGGGCCGCGGGTTCAAGTACTTCATGGCTGCCGTCGAGCTGGGCCGCGTCAACGTTGCCGCCCGTGCTCTCGGACTGGCCACGGCCGCCTTCGAGGCGGCGATCAAGTATGCGCAGGAGCGCGAGGCCTTCGGCCGCCCGATCTGTGACCACCAGGCAATCCAGCTGAAGATCGCCCAGATGGGCACGAAGATTCGTGCGGCCGAGCTGATGGTCCTGGACGCGGCTCGTCTGAAGTCAACCGGAGCGCGGGCCGACCTCGAGGCGGGCATGGCCAAGTTCTTCGCGACCGAGGTCGCGCAGGAAGCCACCCTCGAGGCGATGCGCATCCATGGCGGGTACGGTTACTCCCGCGAGTTCGTGGTGGAGCGTCTCTATCGTGACTCACCTCTGCTGATCCTCGGCGAGGGGACGAACGAGATCCAGCAGACGCTTATCGCACGTCGTCTACTGGAGCGGCACAAGATCTGATGCGCCCAGAGTCAACAAGCGATGGCAATCGATAGGGTTTGAAAATGACGAAGAATCCCAGGAAGACCGCAGATGACACAGTGGGCAACCGTCCGCCAATGCGGTTCCTGACCACCCCGTCGGAGCAACTCCGGCGCTCGGTCAAGACCTCCGAGCGCATTGCCGCAGCGCTCGTCGAGGACGTGATCCGCGAGGGACTCCAGCCAGGCGATCGGCTGCCCAACGAGGCTGCCATGACGGAGCGCTTCGGGGTGGGGCGCGGTTCGCTCCGAGAGGCCCTCCGGATCCTAGAGGTGTACGGCCTCATAAGCCTCAAGGCCGGGCCAGGCGGAGGACCTGTCCTGCAGGCCGTCGATCCGCGCGAGGTCGGGCGCACCTTTTCGCTCTACCTGAGCCTGCGCGGGGCCCGCATCGCCGAACTCATCGAGGCCCGTTTGTTCATCGAACCCATGGTGGCGCGTCTGGCAGCAGAGAACCGTGACCCGGAGGCGCTCCGCCGCTTGGAGAACGTCCTGAAGGCGGAGGCAGCCGCGGACGGCGAGGAGTACCGCTACCTCGATGCCGCCAACGACTTCCACTACGTGGTGGCCAGCATGACCGGCAACAACGTGTTTGACCTCGTCGCCACGGCGCTCAAGGAGTTGTACACGACCAAGGTGGTGGCAGCGGGAATCGCAGCGCTCACTGTCCAGCCGAGCATCTGTCTCGAACATCGCGAGATCGGTCAGGCCGTCCTTGATGGAAGAGCTGATGACGCCGAGCGTCTGATGCGCGAACACATGACCTTCTACCTCGGCAGTTTGAGAAACACTGAGCCGAACTTCACCCGCTCGCAGATTACTTGGGGGTGAGCACGTAGGGAGAGGCAACCGGAACCGGTTGCCTCTCCCTACGTGTTCGGAGCCCTCGACCTCTCAGTCGTCCAGGGCGAGAGGGCCGCTCTTGGCGACGGGAAAGTAGTCCTGACCTTCGCCGCTCTCTCGGCTGGGAAGCATCACGGACCTCCCCCAGGAGAGGATCTCATCCCCGTCCTGATTCAACCCACGGGTGTTCATCGAGACAATGCCGAAGCCCGGTCGACTGGTGCTCGCCCGAGTGCCGGTGCAGATGCTCTCGGCGTAGATCGTGTCTCCAACGTAGACCGGGTGCGTCAGTGACAGGTTCGTCATCCCGAGGTTGGCCACCGCGTTCTGGCTCATGTCGATTACTGACAGCCCGAGCACGAGCGCGATGGTGAACCCGGAGTTCACCAGGATTCGACCATTGGAGATCGGATTCTGCTGCGCCAGATGCGCGTTGAAGTGGAACTGGTTCGTATTGCAGGTCAGCAACGTGAACCAGGAGCAGTCCGTGTCGCTGATGGTGCGTCCGAACGGATGTTGGAAGACGTCGCCGGTTCTGAAGTCTTCGAAGAACCTGCCAAGTTGGGCCTTGTGAACGGTCATGTCTCGCTTCCCTCTAGCCATCGAAAACAAGATCTATCATACGATCTATGCGCAGAGATTCCAACTGTGTGGTGTCGTCTGTCACTGCGTCCGGGGGCCGGATCACCGCGTACAGCTCGACCTTCGACCAGGCCTGCTCGCCGATCTGGTGGTTCTGTCTGCCGACCCCACCGCGGTGCCCGTCGAGGAACTGCTCGAGATCGTGGTCCTGCGGACCTGGGTCGGCGGCCGACAGGTGTACTCACAGCACACGAGCGAGGTGGCCCCATGCTGAAGGGTGTGCCGAACCTGCCGGGTTTCCCCTGGCCGGACGGCAAACGAGCGGCCGTGACATGGTCCTTCGATGTCGATGCCGAGTCACCCGTCCTGCATGACGAACCCGGCTCGGCAACCCGGCTGGCGACGATGTCGCATCACACCCACGGGGCCACGACCGGAACAGGGGACCGGTCGCGGCCCCGCGCCGTGCTGCCCGCGCTGTGCACCACCCAGACCACCAGCTGGGGAATCGTCTACTACGCCTTCCCCGTCCTGAACCCCCAGATCACCGCCGACACCGGCTGGTCCACGGGCATCACGATGGCAGCGTTCTCGCTCGCCCTGGTTTCTCCGGCATCGCCGGAATCCGTGTCGGCAGGATCATCGACCACCGCGGACCCCGCACGGTCATGACCGCAGGCTCGGCCATCGGCACCCTGAGTCTCGTGATCGTGGCCCTGGCCCCGAACCTGCCGGTGTTCTTCGTCGGCTGGATCCTGGCAGGGCTCGCCATGGCCGCCACCTTCTACCACCCCGCCTTCGCCGCCGTCACCCGCTGGTGGGCCCCCGACCACGTCCGCGCCCTCACCATCGTCGCCCTCGCCGGCGGCCTCGCCTCCACCGTCTTCGCCCCACTCACCGCCACCCTCGCCGACCACCTGTCCTGGCGCACCACCTACCTCGTGCTCGCCGCGATCCTTGCCGCCATCACCATCCCCGCCCACGCCCACGCCCTCGCCCTCAAAGCCCACTGGCCCCCGGCCCCACCCGCACCGGCCCACACAGACGGATCGCCCCGGACAGTCGTACGCAGCCGACCGTTCCTGCTGCTCGCGGCCGCATTCACACTCTCCGCGTTCGCGATGTACGCCGTCGTCGTCACCCTCGTCGCGCTCCTGATCGAACGCAGCTACACCACCAGCCAGGCCGCCTGGGCCCTCGGCCTCGGCGGCGTCGGCCAGACCCTCGGCCGCACCCTCTACGCCCCGCTCGCCCGCCACACCGGTACGACCGCCCGCACGGCGGCCCTCATCGCGCTCGGCGGCTTGACCACCGCGGTCTTCGCCTTCACCTCCGGCCCGTACGGCCTCGTGATTGCCCTAGCGGTGGTGGCAGGCATGGTCCGCGGCAACCTCACGCTCCTGCAGGCCACCGCCATCACCGACCGCTGGGGCACACGGCACTACGGCAGACTCTCCGGACTCCTCAGCGCCCCCGCCATGACCGCATCCGCCCTTGCCCCCTTCGCGGCAGCCCTCCTCGCAACCACGATGGGCGGCTACCCACGGCTGTTCGGACTGCTCGCCGCCCTCGCCTTGCTCGCCGCACTCATCGCCACAGGAACATCCGTCCGCGCAGGACGGCGGAGAGCTTGAACCCGGGACCCGTCAACCTCCAAGTCGATGCGCCTGGGCTCGCCGCTGCGCACACCAACATCGGGACGGCGCGGTGCGCAGCCAGAAGGGAGGACCCGGGGCCGCGGTAGCCCGAAGCTTTCTGGGGAGCTGGCCGGCCAGCCCGGCCCTCAGGGCGGTTGGGGGCGGCGAACGCGGCAAATTAGCATCGTGTTTTCGCACACAGCGCCCATAACGCACACCATTCGCGTCACGGAGCCAGCCCCACAAGGCTCTGACCTGCGGTTTCCTTCCACCTGTTTCGAATGGACCTGTTTCTTGTGACCCACCACGTGGAGTGTGTCGCCATCCTCGAACCGGCCGCGAAGGGCTCCTGACCTGCGGTTTTGCCCGTGCGCATTATGTGCGGTGTGGGCGTTACGGGCGATATCTTGACGCTGAAATGACGCTCGTGACGCTCATTTGGCGCTCGTCCTGATGGGGTGTCAGGAGGTTCTGAAGGCAGGTCAGGGCTCGTGCTGCGGAGACTGAGGACAGTGCAGCGTTGGAGAACAGCAGCAGCGCGCGGGTGCCATCCTGGTCGGTTGTCCCGGAAGAGACCAGCCAACGCCGTGACCTGCGATGTCTGGCCGTCGCAGGTCGTTGACCTGCATGAATGCCCTTTCGGTTGTTTCACGCTCGTACTGGCTGATGCGGCCGGAAGTCCCAGGAAAGTCCCAGAGAACTCCCACGGGCAGGAGCCACTTTTTCGGCTCTGTATAGGGCATCTCGACTTTCGTCGTTCTGACCAACTGTCAGATAGGTAGCTCGCACGGGTGACCTGTGGCCATCGGCCCGGCCGGGAGGCAGACGCCAAGGAAGCATCGGCGGTGCTTATGTCGCCTGCTGTGAGGGACCCGCCGATGCTTCCGGATCCGACCGTACCCGCATCTCTGCTCGCTGTGCTGGGCGCTTTGCGCGGCAGTTTCACCTCGCCGACCTTCTCCACGTTCGCCGCGCTGGTCACTGGGCTGATCGCGAACACCGGTCGGGGCACGGTCACCGGGATGCTGCTGGGCGCGGGGTTGACCCGTTGCTGGTCCCATGACCGGGCCCACTCCTTCTTCGCCCGCGCCCGCTGGGAGCCGCAGACGCTGGGCGCGTCGCTGTCCCACCTTGTGGTGCGCTCTGTGGTGCCCGACGGCACCCCGCTGACGGTGGCGGTGGACGACACGCTGTTCAAACGGCGTGGGAAGAAGGTCTTCGGCGCCGCCTGGCAGCACGACGGCTCCGCCGCCGGCCGCGACGGGATCGGCTACGGCACCTGCTTCGTCGTCCTCGGCCTGATCGTGGACCTGCCGTTCCTGCCCCGTCCGGTGTGCCTGCCGGTGGCCGCCCGGCTGCACCGCCCGAAAGGCGAGCAGACCAAGGTCGAACTGGCCGCTTCCATGATCCGATTCCTGGCCGCCTGCCACTGGAGCCGACGTATCGATGTGGTCGCGGATGCCGCCTACCACGGCAAGGCGCTGCGTGACCTGCCCGTATCTGTCACCTTCACTACCCGGCTGCCGTCCCACGCGGTGCTCTACCGCCTTGCCCCACCGCCGACCGGACGGCGCGGTAGGCCCCGCCTGAAAGGCGACAGGCTCGGCACTCCGGCCGAGCTGGCCGCCACGCTGGCGTTCACCCCGCAGGCCGTGACCCGCTACGGCCGCACCGAGACCGTGTTCACCGCCGAGACCACCTGCCTGTGGTACGGCTCCTTCCACACCCAAACGGTGAAGGTGCTGCTGCTCCGCGAGGATGCCATCGACACCGGCTACGACCTGGCGTTGATCTCCACCGACCTGACCGCGTCGGCCGGGCAACTGGTGGCCCGGTATGCCGCGCGATGGTCGATCGAGGTGACCTTCGGCGAAGCCCGCGGCATCCTCGGCGTCGGCCAGGCCCACCACCGGACCCGGCGCGCGGTCCAGCGAGGGGTTCCGTTCGGCCTGTACTGCTACACGATCACCGTGGTCTGGTACGCGCTGCACGGCCACCACCCCCAGGACGCGGCCGAGCACCGGGCACGGGCCCCGTGGTACCTCACCAAGACGCACCCGGCGTTCTCCGACATGACCGCCAAGCTCCGCCGAACGATCATCGCGGCCCGATTTATGCCCATCGACGCCGGTCAGCCCACAGATACCGAAATCCGCGCCGTGCAAGAGGCATGGGCCGCAGCCAGCGCACACCTGGCATGACGATCAATCAGAACGTCGAAAGTCGAGGGGCATGTGAGTGCGTTGTGGGTTGGTGATCGTGGATCGACGGTCTGACCCGAATGAACGGCAACGCGCACTGCTCGAACGGCTCGCAGCCGGTGAGGAGCATCCCGCAGCCTGGGCGCCGGGGGATTGGCGGTCGGCTTATGCCTTGCGTGATCGAGGGTTGTTAGGGGGCAGTCGGAGTGGCAGGGAAGCGCTCGTGTGGAGGTCACCGAGTACGGCCTCTACTACCTTCGACATGGTCATCGTCCTGAGGGGTTGACGCCGACTGAAGGGGGCGACCAGGCGGCATCCGGCGGACATGCTGGGCGCAGGCGTAGCTCCGTGCCCTACGCCGAACGGCTCGTCGCTCGTGCGCGACGAGCCAAGGCGACCGAGTTGGTCGAACGGCTTCTCACCGAGGAGCGTGTCCGTGTCGCCGATGACAACCAGTTCGCCGAGTGGCGGAAGGTCATCGACTATGCGAAGCGGCACGGACTGGAACCTCCCGGCAAACGCATCGAGAAGGTCCGCCCCGGGGCAAGTGGGTGGAAGCTATACCTCGCAGAGGGATCACACCCCAACTCGCGGAGCCGGAAGCCGGCGGGTGACGCCTCGGTGGTTCCGGTTCCCGCGCGGCTTACTTCTCCTCATCCGATCGTCGCCGCGCTCAGAGACATGGAGGAGCGGCTCCTGATGCCTAGGCCCGTGATCCGCCGATTGCTGATGATCACCGCACGCGTCGAGTTCCCCACCACCCGACCATGATCAACCATCCAGGCCCGACGTCTCGCCGCCAACCGTGCACGAGCTCGTTGAACTTGACGTTCAACCCCGACTCATCTCGCGCTGGAGTTGAACGTCAAGGTCACAGCAGGTACGAGAAGCGCAGTGCCCCGCCCTCCTCGCGGTAGCGGCCCCGGCCGCGCTTTCCGTAGGGGTTGGGGAGCATCTGGATGGCCATCTTGTGAGGGGCGAGGACGTGTGTGACCACCAGGAGGCGCCAGCGGTCGTTGCCCGCGTGCTGGCGGGCCGCGCGGACCTCGCTTTCTCCCAGTTCGAAGCGGCCGCCTTCGCCCCCGGTCGCCTTCACCTCGTACAGGTAGGGCCGACTGCCGGAGCCGACCCGGAAGTCGAAGCCGAGGCCGTCGTCGCCGGACGGGCCGGGGAAGGCTTTGCGGCGGTTGCCCGACACCCAGCCGGTCTCGTCCATGCGGTCCGGGTAGCGCGCACACAGCCACTGGTACGCGTACCACTCGCCCACGTACCCGATGGCCTCCCGCTGGGCCGTGGTCAGCCCGCTGTCCATGCCGCCCCCGTACCGCCGCCCACGCGTGCGGCCGGTGGCCTGGGTGCGCCCGGTCTGGGGACGGGGGTCCGTGAAGCGGAGCGGCCCGGCGGCGGTGATGCCCGGCGCCGAGCCGCTCTGCAGGACCCGGTCAAGTTCGCGGGTGAGGGCGGTGAAGTCGCCGGAGGACACCTCGAAGTCGCGGCCGCCGACGGAGATTGACCGCCGTTTGCGCTCCCGTTCGCGGCGCTCGTGTTCCGCCGCGTTGCGCACCCGTTCCAGGTCGGCATCGGACAGCCCGTGCCGCTCGGGATCCGTCGCCACCGCCATCCCGTCGGGCCACTGGCCGAGGGCCGCCAGCCAGCCGACGACGTCGGCGGGGGACAGAGGTCGAAAGTCCAGCGCGCCCGCAGCCTCCAGCCGCGCGGTGACCTCCTCGGCGGGCTCGCCTCCGGTCAGGGCCGCGGGCAACGGGTGTCCCGCCGCCCTGACCAGGACCGCGAGTTCGGCAGCCAGGCCGGTGATCGTACGGAGGTTCGCGCCGCGTACCTGGTCAGGGGCGGGCAGGCGTTCGCCCGACCGGGGCAGCGGCACCGGGCGGCCCAGACGCAGGGCCAGCTGCTCCTCCACGTGCGCCTCCAGGCTCTTCGTGTCGGCCGTGTCCACGGTGTACTCCCATGCTTCCGGCGCGGTGATCCAGTCCAGGGCCCGGACCGAGGGCCAGTCGGGCATCGGACGGCGCGCGTCGAAGTCCTCCAGCACCGCCCAGCGCAGCCGGTTGACGAGCTCCTTCTTGCGCAGGTCCAAATAGGTGCGGAGCGCCTCCTCGTGCTCGGCGGCGTGGCTGACCGGGTTCAGGGGCGGGCTCATCGCGCGCAGGGTGACGTTCAGCTCGGCGAATCCGATGCCCAGGTCGCGCCGCAGCTCGTCCGTACCGCGGGCCGCGCGGGCTCTGGTGATGAACTCGGATACGGGGACCGGGAGCTCGGCGGCGTACTCCTCGAGGTGAGTCTGGAACTCCCGGGTGTCGCCCGGCGGCGGCAGGAACAGCGAGTTCGTCGTCTCCGTGCCGAGCAGGTGGACGAGGAAGGGCCGGCAGCGCTCCAGGACCACGCTGATGGCCCCGTCGATCCGGCGGCTCGTCTCCTCGACCTGGTGGACTGTGACTTCCAGGGCGTCGGCGAGCTCCTCCTGGCCAGGGTCGCGCAGGTCGGCGTGGCGGGAGGCGAGCTGGTGGGCGGCGAGGCGCAGCCGGTCGCTGAACTCCCGCCGTCCCAGCAGCTCGGCGACCGCCACCACGATGCGGGTGGTCTCGGGCCAGCCCGGCTCGCCTGCCGGGGTGAGGACGAGCGGATGCTTCGGATCGGGCAGCGGCAGCACTCCGCCGAGGCGGCCCGGCAACGTCACGGGCTGGCCGTCGAGTTCGATGTTCCAGGAGCGGTAGCGGTGCAGACGTACGCTCCGGACCAGGGACGTCAGCTCGCTCAGCTCGGCCTCGCTCGCCCGGGGGCCGCGCGCCAGGTGGTCGCAGAGGACGCCCACGGCCAGCGTGAGCCAGGGCAGCTGCTGAACCAGTGGCTCTCCCATGGCCGCGGGGTCCACCCGTGCGCCGTCCACGGTCACCGTGAACATCAGGTCGTCCGTGTGCCGGACGGTGGCGGGGTGTTCGGCCGCCAGCAGCTCGGCGGCCTCCGCCGAGACACCGGGAAGGGTGAGCAGGGGGCGCGCCATCTCCCGTACCAGCAGGGCCGTCAGGCCGTCCCGTTCACCGCTGACGTAGAGCACGGCCCCGGCATCACCATCGCCATCGCTCTCCCCGCCGTCCAGGGCGGACAGCGGTACGCTGATCAGCCGGTCCCCGGACTCAGCGAGCAGACTGGCGCCCTCGGGCAGTGCGGGACGGGGACGCCGTACGAGGTGCCTCCAGGCGCGTTCGTTGGCGCGCTGCGCGGCGGGCCTGTCCTCGGCCCCCAGCGCGCCCTCCGCCGCAAGCCGTCCCAGCGCGGCGATGAGGCGGGCGCTGTCCCGCGGGTCGTCCCAGGTCGGCAGCCGCATTTCCCGCAGGCGGTCGCCCGCCTTCCCGGGTTCCAGAAGGTGGCGCAGCCGATGGTCGACGGTCGGCGCGTACGAGGGCTCCTCCTCCAGCCCGGGCGGGCAGTGCCAGGCGTCGGCCGGCCGGACGAACCGGACGGCCCGGTCGCGGCCCCGCACCGGGAGCCACGGCTGCTCCCGGACGAAGGCGCCCAGCGGGGTCGGGACCCGTTCCCTGTCCGGGGAACTCTGGCTGCCGGCACTGGTCCAGACGCTGGCGAACCTCGCGTCCTCCCAGCTGGCCAGGCCATGCAGGACAAGCCGTGCGTACGCCAGCCGGGCCTCCTGCCCGAGGCGTCCGACGACGTCCTGGCCGGGGAGCCGCCAGGCGGGGGTTCCCCGGTACGGCGTCCGGGGGTAGTAGACACCGGGCCAGTGGACGTACGGCTCCCACTGCTCCCGCACCTCGGCAGACACCTTCGCCATGCGGACCAGCTGCCGAGCGCTGAGCTCCCGGCCTTGCTCTACCCAGCTCAAGGCGTCGGAGGACCTGACCGGGACCAGCCCGTCGGCCACCCCAGCCTCCAGCAGGAACGCCCGCCACCCCTCGGTCTCGCCCCGCTTGGCGAACTCCTCGGGCGCGGCAAGGAGGCGTCCAGCGATCGCCTTGAGGCTCTTCGACACGTCCTGCCCGGCGGCGACCACCGCCGCCAGGTCCTCACCGACGGACGCGCGGCCCCAGCCCCGGCCGAAGACGGCGTCGCTCGCCCTGATCAGCTGGCCGTCCGCCGACGGTACGTACAGTCCGAGTGAGGAGATCTCCGTCCCGCCCAGCGAACGCCGCGGCTGCCACAGCCGGAAGACGAACCGCAGGGCCTGGAGCCGCAGCCGGAGATCGGTGCTCGCGCTGAGCGCCTGCCGTACGTGGTCCAGCAAGCCCCTCGTGTCGTACGGCCGGACGAGCCCCTCCTGCTCGAGGAAGGCGCGGGCGGCCCGCCCGCGCGTACGCTCGCCGCGGTCCTTCCAGACCAGCCCCGGGTGTAGGGAGAACAACCGCTTGCCGAGCAGGAGGGGGACGGACGGGGCCTCGGTCTGGTTCGCCTCCGTACGCACCGGCTGGAAGAACGCCTCACGGCGGACACCCTGACCGCTCGGCTTGCCCTGTGTACGCGTGCTTGTGCCCGTACCCGCCCTGTCGAGTGGACGGTTGGCGTGCCGCAGTGTGCAGTCCTCCGCGAGCAGCAACTGCCTGCCGTGCAGGACGTGCCCGTCGTCCTCGAAGAGGGCGGCCAGGTCCTCGTACAGCGCGCTCCACTGCTCGGGGGACTCACCGGACCGGGGGAGGGGAAGGCCCCCGACGATCCGTTCCACGTACTCGGCGAGGATCTCCGGGCCCGGCTCCCACGGGCACGCGAGGGCCTTGCACAGGGTGGCCAGCCGCTTCAGCCGGTCGCCGCCGATCCCGGGGTCCGCCACCACGATCCCGGCCTCGTGCGCGCGGTGCGCCGTGAGGACGGTCAGGTCGAGGTCCGGCCACAGGACCGCGCCCCGGGGCGGGGCCCAGCCCGCCTCCGGCGGGGCGCCGTCCGCGGTGAGGACGGGCGAGAGCGGTACGTCGGCGAGTTCGCTCCCGTGCACGCGCAGGGCCGCCGCGCGGAGCCGCCCCGCCGAGCCCTTCTCACTCTCCCAGCTCACCAGGTCCACGGCCAGCTGCCGCATGGAGGGTTCGGGCACGGTACGCAGTACCGCGGCGGCCGCCAGACAGGTCTCGGCGACCACGTCGAGCAGCAGCACGTTGAGGGGGTTGTCGGAGGGGAGCCCGGTGCGGTCGAACTTGGTGAAGAACGGGGCGTTTACGTGCCCCGGGAACGGCGCGGCCTGGTCCTCGCCCATTGGCAGGAAGGTGTAGATCTGCCCGCGTCGCGGTCGGCGCGGGGCGGGCAGCGGGAGCGCGACCTCGACGACGGCGGACCGCTTCCACTCCTGCCACGTGTCGTCGAGGAGCCCTGAACCCACGGCCTCGGCGAGCGTGCTGTTCAGCCGTTCCTTCTCCACGGTGCCCCGGGCTATGAGAAAGGTGCCGGACGGCCCCAGGTCCACGGTCGCGCAGGAGACGGGGAGTCCGTGCCCGGCGCCGTCCTGCGCCACCGCGAAGCGCTCCTCGGAGCGGGTCAGCTCGTGCCGCTCGTGCGCCTCGTCGCGGTCGTCCAACTCGCCGTCGGCGGCCCGCCGTTCCAGCGTCAGGCCAGCGAGCCGGTCGAGGAACAGCATCACGGGTACCTTCGCCTCCGCGAGCTCGCGCATCCGCAGCCGGACCTCGGCCCGGGCAGCCTCGCTCAGCAAGGGCAGCCGAACGATGGTTACATACCCCTGGGCGGCGAGCTGCCGACAGGTCGCGGGCACATCGTCCAGCGGCAGGGGTGCCTGGAGCGGCGGATACTTGGCGGCAACCTCGTGGGCGTTATCCTCACCGGCGAGGAACTCCTCCACGTCGTCCTTCTGCGCGAAGCGGAAGCAGTACCCGTCCATTTCCGGGCCGAGCGGGCTGTCAGGGTCCGCGCTGTAGATCTCGGGCGCGTCGCTGATCAGCAGGATGCTGCGGAACCCGACGCCCTTGTTCCCGATGCCCTCTCCGACCTCCTTCGAGCTCTGCGCGAGCTCACAGACCCGCTCGACGTCCCGCCAGGTGAAGGGCGTGCCGCCATTGGCGACGTACAACGTCCCCCACTCGCCCTCCGCCTCGTCCAGCAGGACATGGACCCGTCCGCCGCGGCGGTTCCTCGGATGCGCGTCGTAGCCGTTCTGCAGCAACTCGAAGAGCGAGCGGCCGGCGTACTCCCGCGCGCTCGTGTACGACACGGCGTTCACCTGCCGTGCCATGCGCAGGACTTGCTCCGACCGGGCCCCCTCCAGCACGGACCGGCCGTACTCCCGCAGCTGCTCGGCCCGGGCGTTCCTCGCCATGGTTCTCCCCTCACCTCAGCGTGATGAGGACGGTATCCCGCCGCACTGACATCGGGGGGCGCGAGGACCACCGTGTGGAGCGCGGCTCGGAGCTGAGCTTGACGTTTTGGACCGCCGTCGAACGGGCTCGAATTTGTTCAAGGGTTCCCCTGTTCACGGCGTGTCCGTGAGGCCGGGGCCTGATCCTGCGAGGAGAGGCCGGCGCGGCGCGTAAAGGCCAGACCGTGGAACGGGTTGAGCACGGGGTTCAACGGGACGCGTTCGCAGCGGTGACGGCATTCCGGACCGAGTTGTACTCCTGCCTGCTTCGCGCGGCGATGCCCTGTTCGAGCTGTGCGACGCGTTGCTGTGCACGGACGGTCCGGTCCGCACGCTCGTGGACCTGGCCCTCGCCCCCGAGCACCGGCGTGGACACGGTGCCCTCTACTCCGAACTGAACCAGGGCCGGATCGATGTCGCTCGGCTGCGTCGGGCTCTGGTCGGGGTGCCGTTGCCCCGGGCAGCCGACGGCCGCCTGCCACGCCTTCGGCCGGGCCTAGCTAGCCACGGAAAGCACGTCTGCTGGCCTACCTAGGTGTGCCGGTTCAGCTTCGCCGTGCCGCGTCCGCTTTCCGCACCATCTTCGCCGCGTGGTCAGCCGAGTCGGCCAAGTTCCGGAGTGCGCGGGAGACCCGGCTGAGGAACTCCACAATGTGGTCGGCGAGGGTGTCCTGCTTGGTGCTGGTGCGGAAGGTGGTGCTCTGGGACACGGTCGGCTCCTCGAAAAAGGGGTGCTGGGTGTGCTGCGCCCACTGTGGCACTGGGGACTGACGTGTCGGGCGGAAACACGACACCTCCCACCCGAACCGGGCAGGGGGCTCTGGCACCAGGTGACGCAGCGAGGGGCGGTCAGCGGTGGCCGATAGATCACGCCTCATGCTTCCTGCGGCACGAGAAGTGCTCTGGCAGCCCTTCGGGTCCTGGAAGGCTTGCGGGCTGACCGCAGCCGAAGCGGCAGAGCGGGATCGCTTGACCCGACGCGTCGACCGGAACCCTGGCAGCCTCGGTTTCCCGCGGTCGGGACTCAAGGACGATCGCGCGGCTGCCACGTCTCTGCTTCGGTTCAGCCCGCACCTCTGAAGCCGGACGGTCCTCGGTGCACCTGTCGCGCCGGTCCCCCTGTCGTACGGATGGCTGGCGCTCCTTGTCGTCCAGGGCGGGCCCGTTCGCCTCGAGGTACTGCTGCCACTGCTGTGCGGGGAGCCAACCGTGGTGGCCGCCCCGCTGGAAGGGGATCCGCTCACCGGCCGCAGCTTCCACGATGAACCGGGTTAGGGTCAGGCCGCCTTCCCCTGTGAAGGTGCTCGACTGATGGGCGGGCATGAGGACGCGGTGCCACCCCCCGCAGTACCCGGAGTCGGTGGGGTTATCCGGGTCGTAGGGCTTCTCCGGGCACCGGGTGAGCGCGCCGTTTTGGCTGCACTGGCCCTCCTCCAGGACGAAGTTGCCGTCCTGGACCGCGATGGGGTTCTTCTGCACGCGAATGACGGAGGCCGGCAGGTTGGGCGTGCGGACGTAAGGGACGGTGCCGATACCTGCGTGGTCGGGGCCGACGAAGTCCCAGACCGACTGAATACCGCCGCGGCGTCGGAACCCCTCCCGTGCACGCATTCCGCGGGCTGTCGGGGCGCTCAGCTGAGGCTCGTAGCCCAGGACGATGCCGTTGGCGCCGTTGATGCGTACATCGAGGCGCGCGTGCCCGTCGGCGGTCTGCGACTCGATGTCGGCGTGGAAGCCGTGATCTTCGGAGTCCTTCGCGACGCGTTCCTTGCGGGCGAGGTGCTCGTCGGACTCGTGGCTGATGGGCTTCTCCCCGGGTTTCCGGTAGTGGGAGGCAAGCCATACACCGTCACGCTGGACGAGGTACATGGGGACGCGTCGGCCGCGGAGGTCCCGGCAGTCGGGGCAGATGAGCCCGCGCTTTTCGACGGGGACACGTCCGCGCATGCGCAGGAGCACGTTCAGGAGGTCTTGGCCTTGCGGGACACCGAGGTCGGAGCGGTCCAGGTCGAGGTTGCGGCCGGCCGGTTCGTAGTAGACGGGGTTACGGAAGAGGTCTTCGTCGCTGTCGATCTGAAGGTCGTCGTCCATTGGTACTCCCCGCAGCCGCCACGAGTAGGACTCACAAGGCTACGGGGAGGTTCTGACAATCGGGGCTGACCTGCGTAAACGCTTCCGGGCGCTGTCCCCCGGGGCGCGGGGGACGCATGGGGGAATCGTAGATTCCCGGTGGCCGGGGGACGCGAGCGTTCTCCGGCCGGGCCGTACGCAGGGCCTCACCTATCTTCACGCCTCCGTAGCCTCTCGCGGAAACACTCCCGCACCTCATCGGCGTTGGTGATCTCCGAGCCGAGGAGGGGAAGGTGTCGGGTCTGAAGCTGTTCCGCACGGATACGACGAATAGCGGCGTGACTGAGGTCACGCCGCGTCTTGCTGAGGTCGAGGCAGATGTGCAGGGACTCGTCGAGGCGCACATGGAGACGCTGCTGGGTGTCCGGTTTCTGGCGAGCGAGTACAGCACCGGGCCGTTGCACGGGGGCCGGATCGATTCGCTCGGGCTGGACGAGAACGGATCGCCAGTCATCATCGAGTTTACCGACCGCAGGTAGTCCTGCCCGTGATGTCCGTCTGGGACTGTGACCAGCACGTCCCTGGCTTGTTTACCGACCGTGTCCGGGACGTCTGTCATGTTCTGGAGTCGGTATGGAGGACGAGTGGCACGGCACGTGGTGGTCGGGGACCTGAGGGTCCAGCAGATCGAGCGGAAGGACGGGCGGCGGTCGTGGACGATCGTGTGGCCCGAGGGGACGGTGCACACGGAGGCGGACCGGTTCCTGCGTCTGCATGATGGTTCGGGAACGCAGAGGACGTACGCGTATCTGCTGGTGGACCATCTGCGGTGGCTGGAGCGGGAGTGCCTGGCCTTCGCCGCAGTCCAACTGCGGGACCTGGAACGGTATATGGGCATGGTCGGCGCCGAGGTCCGCATGCCGCTCGGCGAGCCGTGGCGGGTCGGAAAGCGCCCCTATGGCCGCTCCGCGTTGTCGATCGCGGCGGCTTGTCTGAAGGGCTTCTACCTGCATCAGTCCTCCCTCGGCGTGAACGGGGAGCTCGGCAGGAGGCTCGATAAGTCGCGGCTGCCGTCGCGGGTGGACCGGCGCCGTTCGTTCCTCGGGCACGTGAAGTCGTCGCTGCCCACCAATCCGCTGGCGCCGAAGGGGCCGCACCGCCGGCATCCGAAGATGCTGCCGGACGGCGCTCGGGAGAGGCTGCTGGAGACGGTGAACGCCGCCCGGGACCGGCTGGTTGTCACCTGGCTCGCCGACGGCGGGCTTCGCATCGGAGAGCTCTGCGGCCTGCACCTGGTCGACCTGCACCTGCGCGAGAACGCGGCCTGCGGCGAGTGCCGCGCCCCTCACCTGCATGTTTGCCACCGGCCCGATAATCCGAACCGGGCCGAGGCCAAGAGCAAGCACCCCTGGCGGGTCGAGCACGGCATCGTGATCGGCGGGCTGATCAAACGGGTCAGCCCAGCGATGGTGCACACCTACTTCGAATGCGTCACCACCGAGTACCCTCGCGGCGCCGGGCACGGCATGCTCCTGGTCCAGTTGCACGGCGCCGATACCGGACAGCCGTGGGCGCCGGTCGGGGCCCGGCGGATGCTCGGCCGGGCCGGGAAGCGCGCTGGTCTGGGGCTGGTGAAGCCCCATGCCTTTCGGCACTCGTTTACTTCCGCGGTTCTCGACGCCGCCGACGGCAACGTGTTGATCGCCCGGGACGCCGGCGGCTGGGCGTCGGCGGCGATGGTGGATGAGGTCTACGGACACGTCGATGTCCACGACCCGGTCTTCGACGCCGCCCTGCGCACGGTCTGGGGTGGGACGAAGTGACAACGCCGTCGCTGCTGCGGCAGCAGGATGCCCGCACGCAGCGGGACCGGCTGGAGGTGCTCACCGCGCTGCTCAACGGGCCCGACTTCGACCCGGTGCTGCGCGGCGGGGTGTTGAAGATCCCGCCGTCGCATCCGGTCTATCCGTGGAGCTGCACGGTCGTCGACTGCGCGCGGCCCCGCTGGCGGCGCTACGCGATGTGCTCGGTGCACGCCGAGCAGTGGCAGGAGGCGGAGGCGCGCGGCATGAACCGGGCTCTGTTCCTGCGAACCGCGGAGCCGCTGTCGGCCACGGAGATGCCGGAGGCGATGATGTGCCGGATCTGCCCGCAGCTTCCGGCGTTCAGCCTGCAGCTGGTGCTGTGCTTCCGGCACCGCAACCGGTGGCTTGGCCACTTGAAACGGCACCCCGGCGGGGGCGAGGCGGAGTTCGAACGGTGGCTGGCCGACCAGCCGTCGCTGCCGGGCTACGGTGAGTGCCGAGCGGACGTGTGCGACGAACTGGCCGCCTCGCCGCTGGGGTTGTGCGGCGCGCACGAGCGCGGCTACATCCGGGCCGCGCGGCCGGGCGGGGCGACGCTGCCGAAGAACTTCTTCGCCACCTACGAGCGCGGTGATCGTCCTGTCCCGGTGACCTGCGAGGACGAAGTCGCCTTCCGTGCCTGGTGCCGCTCCCAGCTGCCGGTGCACCGCACTGGCACGGTTAACCTGCGCGGGCTGCGGCCCTTGCTGAGGGCGGAGGTGCAGTGGGGCATGTATGTCCACGGCCTGCAGCCCGTCGCCGTGTGGCACCTGACGTGGGTGCAGTCGCTCGCGGACGAGTGCCAGCGCCACGACGTGGCGTCCCTGGCCGGCCTGGATGCGTCCGTCTTCCGCCGCGCCTATCACCAGCGCATGGTCCAGGAGATGCAACAGGCCCTGCGGAAGATCTACTTCACCCCCTCCGACACCCGGGACGCCGGCTATATCGAGACCGAGCACTTCGGGGTGCGCTTTCCCCACCGCTCCAGCTACGTCGACCTGACCTGCATCACCCAGCGGTGGCTGCGCGATCTCTTGTGGGATCACATCGCCGACGTGCTGCGCTCGCCCACCTGCCCGCGCAGCGCCCAGCCGGTGGACTTCGTGCGCCGCGCGGGCGCCGAGCTGTCCGCGTTTTTGGGCTCTCCTGTCGCTTCCGTGGGTAGGTTCATGCAGCTTGACGCCCTGGTAGGTGGGGTCGGTGGCCGCCGAGGCTGAGCATGGCCAGTGCGATGAGCGCTGCGGGGTCCTTGAAGCCGAAGGCCATGCGGGTGATCAGGCGGATCTTGGTGTTGATGCTCTCCACGATCCCGTTGCTCATGGAGTGCTCGGCTGCCGCCGTGATGGCGTCCCAGTGCTTGACGATGGCCCGTTGCAGCTTGACGAAGGGCTCCAGTCGGGAGCGGCGGGCCCAAGACACCCAGTCGAGGAGGGCCTCGGGGGTGTCGGGGCCGGACTTCAACGCCAGGCGAAGGGCCTCCTTGAGCAGGTATGCGCGGTGCAGGACGGGGTGGGCTTTCGCGATGAACTCCAGTTGCGCGCGCTGGTGTTCGGTGAGGTCCTCAGGGCGTTTCCACAGGGCCCAGCGGGCCTTCTTCAGTGACTTCGAGCCCGGGGTGGCGCGGCCCTTGCCGCCGCGCTCGGCGTTCCAGACCTCGCGGCGCACGGTGTCCAGGGCGTCGGTGGCCCACTGCACGACGTGGAACGGGTCCATCACCCGCACCGCCTGCGGGCAGCGCTCGGCGACTACCTTCGCTATCCAGTCGGCGGCATCCGCGGACACGTGGGTGATCTTCGCGGAGCGTTCAGGTCCGAGCAGGTCGAAGAAGGACCGCAGTGTCTCCTTGTCCCGGCCGGCCGCCGCCCACACGAGCCGGCCGCTGTCGTGGTCGACCACCACGGTCAGGTACTTGTGGTGCCGCTTGTAGGAGATCTCGTCGATGCCGACCCGGGTAAGGCCCGCGAGCAGGTCCACGCGCTGTTCGACGTCCGACCACACGCGGGCGCAGATGCCGCCGACCGTGCGCCAGCCGATCCTCAGCAGTTGGACCACCGTGGTCTTCGAGCAGTGCGTGGCCAGCCAGGCCACCGTGTCGTCGAAGGCCAGGGTGTGCCCGGCACCGTGGCGGGCCCAGGGCACGTGGGCGACGACCACACCGTGCTGGGGACAGGATACCCGCGGCGCGTCGGCCTCGATGAACGCCCGGACCACCCCCAGGTCCAGGGCACGCCAGCGCCGGCGGCCCTCGCCGTTGTCGAACCGGGCGCACCGGCGACCGCAGACCCCGCACCGCTGCCGCCGCCTCTTCGCCGGGCGGGCATGGGCCACGATCACCACATCCCAGGGGCCCGCCTCCGCGCCGTTGCCCTCCTCGGCCTCGACCGACGCGACCACCGTGTGTTCGACTCCGAGCAGCCGAGTCCATATGCTTGCAGATCGCACGCCGTATCCAGGTTCTTCCGTTTCGTACTGTCGCAAGTCGAAACGTAGCCGGGCTACGGCGTGTTCTGCGTATCAGCCCTGGTCAGCGACCCACGGAAGCGACAGGAGAGCCCGTTTTTGGAGGCGGAGGCGCCGGGTGGCGGCCACGACCCGTCCGTGCTGCGCGGAGAGCACGTCCACCGTTTCGTCGCGGACCTGCGCAACCGCGAACGTCTCGGCCTGGCCTTCCGCGGCCAGGCCCGCCTGGACGGCAAGAAGGCGAAGGTCACCGAGAACGCGCGCCGGATGGTGTTCAACTACGGCCGGGCCCTGCTGCGCGGCGCGCTGGACAGCGGCAGCGCCGAGAGAATCGGCCTGGACCGCACCTTCATCGCCGCCATGCCGGTCGGCGGCCCAGGCACGCCCCGCAGCCGCAACCCCTTCCCCGACGAAGTCGCCCGGGCGCTTGCGGACGAGGCCAACCTGCAGCAACTCGCCGACGGCTACGACCCGCACGACCGCGGCCTGAGGGACATGTGGGAGACCATCATCGTCACCGGCCGACGCGCCGGCGAGGTCATCCAGCTCCGCCTGGACTGCGTCGGCCGCTACGGCAGGCTGCCCCTGCTCTGGCACGACCAGACCAAGGTCGGCAACCTGAACGCGGCCGTCCGCATCCCCGACCCGCTTCTGGACCGACTCGAAGAACGCCGCCGCAAGACCCTGTCCCGGTTTGCCGACCGGCACGCCGGCCGCCCGCCCACTGCTGCCGAGCGCGCCGATCTGGCCTTGTTCCCCACCGACATCCTCAACCCCGACGGTCACCGCGCTTTGTCCTACACCTGGTTCCACACCGGATTCCGCAGCTGGCTCGCCGATCTTGACCTCGGCGGTCACTACGTCGCCCACCAGGCCCGGCACACCCTGGCCACCCGGCTGCTGCGGCACGGCGCGAGCCTGACGCACATCCGCCGCTACCTCGGCCAGGTCTCCGACCGCATGGCCGAGCACTACGTCCACCTGACCAGCGCGGACCTGGAGAACGTCCTCCAGCATGTGTGGGTCGCCGGGCCCGGCACCGCCGACCCGGGCGAACTCCTCACCAGCGACACCACCCCGCTCACTCGCGAACAGGCCCAGGCCCTGGCCATCGACCTGTCCCGCCGCAGCACCCCCGCCGAGGGAGGCTTCTGCACCTTCCAGCCCGTCGTCGACGGCGATGCCTGCCCCTTCAGCCTCGACTGCCACAACTGCGACAAGTTCGTCCTGTCCGGCGCCGACCTGCTCTACTGGCGGCGCAAGCGCGAGCAGTGGCGGCTGCTGGCCGAAGGCGCCCCCGACGACGCCACCGCCGACTACCTCCACCGCTACTTCGAGCCCACTGCCCGCGCCATCGACGGCCTGGAGAAGGCCCTGGCCGGCCTCGGTCTTCTCGACGACGCCCTGGCCCTGGACCTGCGCAAACCCCAGGACTACTTCCACCGCGTGTGGTCCACCGCTTTCCGCGCCGTCGACCTCGCCGACGCGGGCAGCGACGAGCCGGACGTGTACAGCGATACGTGCACAGCTGAGGGAGACGACCCCGAACAGGAAGCTGCATGAACACCGCCACCGTCACCGAACCCCGCACCGCGGCGGCCCTGGCCGCCCGCCGCCGCAAGACCGAAGCCGCCCTTGAGCGCGTCCACCAGGCCATCGCCCGGCTCCGACGCGAGAAAGCCCAGGTCAGTGTCGCCGCCCTCGCCCGCCGAGCGGACGTCTCACGCACCTTCCTCTACGACAACGTCGAGGCCAGAGCCGCGGTCGCCGCAGCGATGACGCAGCCCGGCGAACTCCAATCCCGCACGCTCGCTGAACAGGACGACGAACGCGAGGCGACCTGGCGCGAACGCGCCCTGAACGCCGAGGACGCCCTCAAGACCGCCCACACCGAGATCCTCACCCAACGCACCCGGATCGGCGAACTCCTCGGTCAGATAAGCGACTTGCAAGCTGAGTGGACCGAGGGCACCATCCAGCGGATCACCACCGAGAACACCACCCTCAAACAGCGCGTCCGCCAGCTCACCACCGACAACCGCACCCTCGACGAACGACTCAAGGCCGCCCGCTCGAACCTCCGCTTCCAAGACCGCCGCGTCGCCGACCTCGAGGTCCAGCTCACCGAACACGCCCAAGGCCCGCCATGACCCATGGCTCCACAGCACCTCGCCAGATCACGCTCGACGACCAGCACCGGCGAACCTCGTCGAACTGCTGCGCGAAACTCAACCGCGCCGATGCCTGTGGGGAGGGTCGCGGCGAGCGGGAGCGCCAGGGCTTCGCGGAACGGAGAGGCCAGCGAACTGCCGGAGGAGGGCGTGGTATGCGTCGGCGCGATCCCGCGGTGACCCGCTCTGCACGCCGTCGGCGATGTGGCGAGGGAGTTCTCCAGGGCCGGGCGACCGCCGGGACTCGTAGCCCTGCCGCCGTTGGTGGTGCTCACGGTCCCAGTCGTATACGACCCCCACGCGGGCGAACTGGAACAGCGTTCCCAGGATCAGGATGAATGCGATGGTCGCTGCGACAAAGCCGACGTCGTGCAGGAACACCCCCATCAGGCACACGTATCCCAGGACAAGCAGCAGTCTCGTCACGCTGCTGAACACGACACCGGGGGACGCGTCTTCGTGATGGAGTCGGAAGATTTCGCGGGGGTTCCGCAGAGGCGGGCGATACGCACCGCCGAGCCGCAGCACTGCTGACACCCGGGACACAAGGACCGTCGCGGCCAGCGCCGCCAATTGCCAGGTGATCGTCACGGCGTAGTCGGGATGCGTCCACCCCCACAGGAGCCATGGGACGCACAGGGTGGCCGCGGTCCAGGGCCCGAACCAGAGCGTCATACGGGCGACCGCGGCCAGCCGGGAGGCGGCCGACAGGCGCCGGGCCTCGTACTCGGTCCACTGCTGGTCGCGGTGGGCGGCGGCGGAGTCGTAAGCCTCCTGCAGGCGTCGGCTCTCCCTGTCGCGGGCGGCCTGCTTGTTCCACTCCCGCACCTGGACTTCGGCGAACCGCGCGTAGTCGGTGCGCAGTAGGATCCCGATCGGAGAGTCCGGACCGGGCTCTCGCGCGCGCAGCCAGTCGTACCACTCGACGGCGCCCTCGGCGGGCGGTGTGACCCGGTCGCGGGCCGTGCGCAGCCAGGCCGTCGCGTCGGAGCCGGGCAGCAGGGCGGCGAGCAGCAGTCCGCGCGCGTTGTTCTGCGCCCAGTCGAGGTACTCCTGGGGCATGGTGGGGGCCCGCGCCACCAACTGCCGCCAATCTGACCAGGTTTCGTCCCATATCTGCTGGACGCCGTTCAGTCGGTGCAACTGGGTGAAGCCGGCCAGCGCATCCAGCAGAGATCCCTTGCAGAGGTCCCGGTAGAGGTCGAAATCCGCGGCGGGTCCGTTGGCGTCGTCGAAGCGGCCGTTGCGGCACGCCTCCGACAGCGACTCGGTAGTGACGCGGGTACCGCGCCAGACCGGTGTCCCATCGGGTTCGAGCCAGCGCAGCAGGTGGAGCAGCTTGAGGTCGGGTGTGAGTTCGGGGCTTGCCAGTCGGCGGTCGATCAGTTCCAAGCGGCCCTCGACGTCGTCGGTGGCGGGGTCGTCGAACTGGCGCAGCCAGACCAGCAGGGTGCGCCAGCCCTCAGAGGGAGAACTGGCCGTGCCCATGACATCGAAGAACTGACGGCGAGCTGTGGTCCAGTGGGCCCGTATTGTGGCGGCGAGGTCGCGCGGGGTGGAGTGCAGGGTTCCGGCCAGGGCCAGAGGAATGCGCCGCCGGGTGTCAGCCGACAGCTCGTCTGTGACGGGGGCACCGTCGCCGTGCCGGACCAGAGCGGATACGAACTCCGGATCGTCGAGCAGGGCCCTGCTCTTGACAGCCTCAAGCCGCTGGTGGCGCCAGTTCCGCGGTGCCTCGGTGACGATGCCCAGCAGATACCCGTACGCGAACAGCGCGGCCCCTGACATCCCCTCCCAGGGTGACCCGTCGTGCGTCAGTTCGGGCGACACGTCCCGGATGTCCAGCACGTACCGGCCGCGCACCAGCCCCGATCCGGGACGCAGTGCACACTCGATGTGCTCCGTGTCTAATCGGTCATGCCTCCGCGCGGCCCGGGGGAACCCCATCACCTGGCAGTCCGCGAGGGGATACCCACCTGAAATCCTGGCCCAGCGCACCGGGCCCAGACGGGCCACTGTCTGTGGGTGGATAAGGTCCTGCTCGGCGAGCAATAGAGCGGCGTCGCACTCGTCGTCCTGCCGTAACCACACGACCTGGCAACGCTGGGTTCCTGTGCCGCGCACGGCCTCCGCCCGCGGCGCGCTCGCGCCGCTCACGACATGGCCGGCGGTGAGGACCAACCGGGCCGTGAGGAGATAACCGCTGCCACTGCGACCGCCTAGTGTCCTGCGCCGGGAATTCGTTGAATAAGTAGACTGCTTTCATGGCGAAGATGGGACGGCCGATGGCCGAGCTGGTGTTGTCCGAGGACGAACGGGCGACGTTGGTGCGCTGGTCGCGGCGGGCGAAGTCTTCGCAGGCGTTGGCTCAGCGGTGCCGGATCGTGCTGGGGTGCGCGGACGGGAAGACGAACCGGCAGGTTGCCGACGAGTTGGGTATCTGGCCGCAGACCGTGGGCAAGTGGCGGCGGCGCTTCCTGGAACTGCGGATGGAGGGGCTGGTGGACGAGCCCCGGCCCGGCGGTCCGAGGAAGATCACCGATGAGCGGGTCGAGGATGTAGTCGTCGCCACGCTCGAGAGGTCCCCGAAGGACGCCACCCACTGGTCGAGGGCTTCGATGGCGGCTGAGAGCGGACTGTCGAAGTCCACGGTCGGCCGGATCTGGAAGGCATTCGGCCTCAAGCCGCACCAGGTGGACACGTTCAAGCTGTCCAACGACCCGCAGTTCATCGAGAAGGTCCGCGACGTGGTCGGCCTCTACCTCGACCCGCCCGAGCGTGCCCTGGTCCTGTGTGTGGATGAGAAGTCCCAGATCCAGGCACTGGACCGGTCCGCCCCGGTGCTGCCGATGATGCCGGGTATGCCAGAACGCCGCACCCACGACTACATCCGTCACGGCGTCACCACCCTGTTCGCCGCCCTGGACGTGGCCACCGGCGAGATCATCGGCTCCATCCACCGCCGCCACCGGACCGTCGAGTTCAAGAAGTTCCTCACCAAGCTCGACAAGGAGGTCCCTGCCGGCCTGGACGTCCACCTGATTTGCGACAACTACAGCACCCACAAGTCGCCGGCGGTCAGGAAATGGCTGGAGGCCCACCCTCGGTTCCACATGCACTTCACCCCCACCTACTCCTCCTGGCTCAACCAGGTCGAGCGCTGGTTCGGACTCCTGACAGACAAGCAGATACGGCGCGGCACCCACAAATCCCTCCACGCGCTGGAGAAGGACATCCGAAACTGGATCAAGACCTGGAACGACAACCCCCGCCCCTTCGCCTGGACGAAGAGCGCCGACGAGATCCTCGAACGCCTCGCCTCATATCTTGATCGAATTCCCGGCGCAGGACACTAGGAGGACGGCGGTGACCCTTTCATGCTCAGGCCCGGTCCCGCGGCCACCCGTCATGGCGCGCCTGCCCCGGCAAGGCCGGTGGCGTCGCCCTCGCCGTCCGCCGCGATCAGCAGCGGATCACCAGTCGCCGCCCGCCGGGGCTCAAGGGTGAAGGAGATCCGATGAGTGCGCGTCCGGCCCACCGCACCCTCGGTCTCTGCTGAGACGACGAACGCCTTGATCCCTCCGCGTGCACGGGCGTCCTTGCGCAACTCGACGGCGAACTCCATCTGGATCGGTCCCACTTGGAACGCCACGTCACTGCCGACCCCCTGCGCGGCGGCACTCATCAGCTCATCGCGCAGAATTTGAACGGCCTGCGCCAGCTCCATGTCCCCAGCCCCGGGTCCCAAACCGTTCCCCCGATTGGTCACACTGCGTGGGCGGATCAGAATTGACTCGTAGACAGGCTAACAGGACGGTCAACGATCGGTCAGTACCGGATGCTGTTCACCGCAAGCCCACCCCCGGTCGCCAACAGCGTCCGGGGCTCCGGCACGAGACCACTTGGATGAGCTACAGCAACGGCCCCAACTCTCCGTCACGAACATGTAGTCTATGAATAGTCGCAGTTCAGAGCCGGTTCACGAGCTCCAGCGGTCGGTAAAGTCGAGTACAAGCGTGGCGTCGACGCCGGCGTCATCAACCAGGGTCTCTTCTACCTGGCGTGGCTGATGGACCATCGCGCCGAGTTCGAGCACCTGGTCCGCGACCGGCTCGGGGTGACGGCCGCGTCCCAGGTCCTGTGGAGCGGCCCGCGTCTGATCTGTATCGCTGGCGACTTCACCCGCTACGACGTGCATGCTGTGCGCGAGCACCGGAGGTCGATCGACCTGGTCCGCTACCGACTCTTTGGCAGCGATCTGCTCGGGCTTGAGACAGTGGCCTCCGTGGGCTACGGCCTGCAGGTGGGCCGTCGGGCACGGCGCCAGGCGGTTGCCCGGGCGGCGGCCGGGGTCCAGGGCGCGTCGATGGTGGAGTTGGCGGGCGCGGTCGACGAGGTTCTGCTTGGGCTCGGGGACGGTGTGAACCGGGTTGAGCGCAAGACTTACCGGGCGTATCAGCGGCTGCGGAACTTCGCCTGCCTGTGCCCGCCGCAGCGGAGCAAGCTGCTGGTCTACCTGAAGGTCGACCAGAAGGACGTCGACCTCGTTCCGGGCTTCACCCGGGACGTGTCTGGTCTCGGTCACCACGGGACGGGCGACTTGGAGGTCCAGCTCCGTACGCCGAGGGACGTGGAGTGGGCGCAGGATCTGTTCCGGGCGAGCTACGCGGCGGCGTGATCGCTTGCTGTTGCCTGCCTCCTGGCGGGCTGCGCTCGTGTCGTGTCTGCGGTCGTAGGTGGAACCCTTCGACGTACGGGAGGGCGTGGCGGTGGACTATCTATGGTGCGCGGGGTCGCCGGTTTGGCCAACCGGCGACCCCGCGCTATCTTGCCCGGCTCTCGTAGGTCGCTGGTCGGTGTGCCTGGTGACTGAATCGGCTGCGAGCAGAGGCGGTTCGCAACACGGGCGGCTAGACACACGACTTGGACCACGAGCGAGCGAACCACAGCTGGCCGCTCTTCACCGTTGGTCGTCGAGGGGACGCGCCTTCTCGGACATCCCTCCCGACAACGCGTCCTCCGTTAGTCGTCGGCGGCTTCGTCACCCTGCTCTTCGGGCGGCGCCGACCGCCGGTACTGAGGGTGGTCGAGGTCGAGCTGTTTGGCTGCGTGCAGGGGCACGGGATAGCGCGAGCGGTCGGACCAGGCGATGGTCTGGTGGCACAAGCGCGCGGTCGCCCGTACGAGCATCTTCCGGTCGACCCCATCGGCCACACCGACCGGGTAGATCTCGGTCGCCGTGATCGCCCACCACGGCGTCTTGAGCTCGTTCGTCTCCCGCTCCCCCTCCTCCCCACCCTTGCCCGGGTCGGCGTCCCAGCGGGTGATGGTTTTACCCAGGTCTCCACCCTTGGCGTGGTAGTTGCGCGGGACATTGAAGAGGACCCAGAAGGGGTTACCGAAGTCGACGTCGGCGCGGTGCAGCTTGGCCGATGCGAACGTGATGGACTCTTTTTCGGTTTCCGGGTCACTCTCGCGGGGGACAGGGACGTACTGAGGTACCTCGTCATCGGCGATGTTCATGCGGATGACCGCGCTTGGCTTCTTGCGCGGTGCGTTCTTGCCTTTGCCGTACCCCGGCAGCCAGGTGCGCGGATCGGTGATGTCCTCTTCCTGGTAGCTCTGATTCTCGTTGTGCAGGCCCGTCCACATCCGTCGGCAGGCGTGCCCGTCGACCATGACGACATAGCCCATGCCGGGTTCCAGCTCGTCGCGGACGAGGCTGGAGAGGGCGTCTTCGACGTGTGCTGCTGCTTCCGCCCAGCGTTCCTTGTCCGTCTCGCCCTTGCCGTCGACGTGGAGTGCGTAGTCACTGGCGTGGAAGGCGGCGATTGCCTCCCGGTAGGGCACCCAGGCCCCGATTTGGGGCGTCCACGCTCGCATCGTCCAGGCGTCGCCCTCCTCCTCCGGCGGGAACAGGGCTGTGGCAACGATGATGCGTTTGGTGTGCTTGCCATCGGCGGTCTTGGCCTGCCGGCGGGCGTGGATCCCGCAGTAGACGAGTTTCCCCGCCTCGTGGCCCTTCCTGTCCTTCGCGATGGCCCGCGCGAGGCGCTGGTCGACGATCCCGAGTGAGCGGTACAGGTCGAGGAGCGCCATGTAAGCGGCGTGGTCTTTCCCCGGCTTCGGAGGACTGATTTCTGTTGCGGGTTTTCCGAAGGATCCCGGTTTCATTCCCGCGGTGAACTGGCAGACGAAGTCCTTCTTGGCTAGGAAGCGGCGGACTTGGAACTTTCCGTCATAGCGCTCCCTGCGGAGAAGGAAGGCGTTTCGCTTCTCTCCATCCTTCTTCTTCAACGCCGGGATCTCGGTTTCGCACCAGACGCCGACCATTACCCGCGACTCGCTGTCGGCGAAGTCGTCTTCGAGCGATTTGAACTCCACGGTCCGATTGATGTCGTCGCCGTGTGACAGGAAGCGCTCAGCCTGACGGAACACCACGCTGATGCCGGGAGCGAGGAAGACCTCCTCACCTGCCTCAGGATCGCCGATGGGCGAGCCGTCCGGGAAGGCCAGGGACAACGCGTTGATCATGCGAAGGCGGGTGTTCCAGCGGTACCACAGGCATACGATCCGCAGGTGCTCGAAGCCCTGGGCCTTCACGGAAGCGGTGATCTCTTCGGGCGGGGGAAAGCCGATGGTGTGGAGGAGTTCGCCGGCCTCGATGCGGCTGGCACGCTCCTGCGGGGCCATCTTCTGTTTGTCCGTGGGGCGCGGCTCGAAGGTCATCGGTTCCACCGTGAAGTCGACCCAGGTGGCCTTCTCGCCCAGCACCTTGGAGACGTGTTCGGCCAAGAGTCGCAGGTGGAGGGTGCCAGGTCCCGTGCCGACAGCGAAGTTGTCGTTCTGCGGCATGAGCGGGCGGATGACGCCGGCGTCAGGGGTGATGAACGAGGGGAATTCCCCCTTCTCGGCGGCCTTTTCCAGCAGGCCCCGCTCTTCGGTGACGCGCGTCTGCAGTGCTTGCAGGACGCTGATGTCCATCTCGTCGCGTGCGAGCAGTTCCAGGGCGCGCTGGTTGACTGCGCGGACGACGCCGTTGCGTACCAGCTCGGTGTGCAAGATCGGAAGGCCGTCGCTGCCCTGGTAGATGTGCGTGGACTTGGCATAGACCATGTTGCTGTGGACGCGGGTGACGTGGGCGTCCAGGAAGATGACGGGGTGGACGACGTTGGGCTCGGTCTTCATGACCACCGAGAGTCTGGACATCGCGTACTGGGCCTTGGTGGCCTCGTTGACCTCGCTTGCGTCGTCACGGAGGTTGTACTTGCGTCCGAAGGGGTGATCCCAGGCGATGAGGCCGCCCCGGCTGTCGGGAAGGTAGGTGACTTCCCTTTTGTTCGGGTTGGCCTTCCAGCCGATCGTGCGGTTCTTGTAGACCTGTTCGCCGTTGGCGTCGAGCTTGGGGGAGCCGTCCTTCTCCTTGTCGGCGACCTTCTTGGTGATCGGGACGAGGTCGTAGATGGTGAACTTCTCTTGGGCGAGCTTCTTGGAGATCACCCAGGGCACGGCCACGTACATCCAGTCGGGACACTTCGGCTGCCTGCCCGGCACCGGCTTAAGGAGCCGCACCATGTCGAATTCCTGCTCGGGCGTCTTCGCGATGGCTTCGGCCACCGGCGGTACGTCGAGGAGGACGGCCTGGTCGGTGTTCAGCCCTTTGCTGTAGCCGACGACGCACCGGAAGACGTGGCGCAGGGTCTCGTCGTCAATCTTCTCCAGTGAGACCAGGAAGTTGAGGTACCGGTCGAGGTGGACGTATCCGCCGGTCTTGAACTTCAGGTAGGTCAGGGCGGTTGAGTACGGCAGGTTCTTCTTCTCGTCCGGATGCTGCTGGCTTTTCTGCTCGTCGTCTCCGTCGCCTTTCAGCTTCTCCCATTCTTCCCGCACGCTGCGCGGGAAGATCCGTACGTACACCTTCTGGCCCTCGACGAGTTCGGGGGTGCAGCGCAGGGTGAGGGTGCTCGGGAGATTCGCGGTGGTGTCGCTCAATGCTGTGATCTCTTTCGGGAAGAAGCGCTGGGCTATGCGGAGAGGGCGAGGTCGACGCCTGCGTAGGTCAGGAAGGCGTTGACCGCTTCGCCGTACAGTTCGGCCATCTGCCGGCGTTCTTCCGGCAGCCACCGGCCGGCCATGCGTTCGATGATGCTGGCCAGGTCGGAGCTCCACGTCTCGTCGTGGAAGGCGTAGTCCACGAAGTGCAGTTCCATGTTGGTACCGCCGCGTCGTGCTCGGCCGGCGAGCTGGATGAGGGACACCAGCATTCCGGCGACCATCTGTTCCTGGAGGACGAGGTCCATGGTCGACAGCTGCGGGGAGGAACGCAGAATGGTGGCCAAGTGGTCGCTTGCTGCGGTGCGAGCCGTCTGCAGAGCCTGGACGGGATCCGACGCACCGGATGCGGGCAACGAGTTGATGCCTGCGGCGTTGACACTGCCGTACATCCAGGTGGGATCGTCGATGATCAGTGGGGGCCTCACGCACAGGTAGATGGAGTGGATGGCTGAGCGGAGATTGACGACGATGTTGAGTCCTCTGGCGATGTTAGCCAGGGGGGCGATCAGGATGTCGCCGAATTGGGGGAATTCCTCGACCTCTTCGACGGTGATGCGGCGGACCAGTGACGGGTCGGGGAGGTAGCGGACGTTGCTGAGGCGGTCTTCTTCCCGGACGAGGACGCACACGCGGTGGGAGAGCCCTTTCGCCTTGGCGATGCCGGTGGCGATGTGGCCGCACTGTTCGTAGCTGTTGGCGGTGAGGATCACGCGGGCGCGGGTGCGGGTCGATTCCGATTTGGCCAGGCGCGTGAGTTTCCTCGACAGCTTTGTCTCGTACAGGCGTTCGCCGATTTCGCGCAGGGCTTCGGGCTTGTCGGAGGGGAACTGGCCGGCGATCGGGATGCGTTCTCCGGCCTTTCGGTGGCCGTTGCCGTAGGTGACGGCCGAGGACTCGACCAGGATGGATTCTTCCTGGGCGTCGGTCATCCACCACATCACGGGGGCGTGGACATGTTCCTTGACCGCCTGGGGGAAGTAGGCCGTGGCGGAGAGCCCGAAGACGGGCCGCTCCACGCCGGCGGTGATCAGTGAGACGAGTCCGCCGAGTTCCGACACGTAGGTGTGCGGGTCGCCGGCCATGTGCTGCGTGGAGAGCTTGGCGTCCTTCTCCGGGTTCTTCGTGCCGGTGACCCGGTAGCCGTTGATCGGCCTGCCGATTGTTCCGTGCGGAAGTACGTCGGCGATGCCGCCGGAGCGCATCGAGTCGATGATGCGGTTGGCGCTGAGCAGCCCGGAGTGACGCAGGGACTGGGCGGTGTCGCGCAGAACGGCGAGCGACACGTCCAGTTCGCTCATCAGCGTGCGGATGAGGAGGTGGTCGATGGCCCGGTTGCGTGTGCGGCCGTCGCTGATCATCGGAGCGAGGGCCTCGTGGAGCCTGAGTTTGAGCGCATCGCGCTGGTTGATGCCGCGCGGCGACACGACGGCCCCGAGGACGCTGCTAACTCGTTCCCACTCGGGGTCAAAGAGCATGGGTGTAGGAGCCGTCTCGTCGTCTTCGCCGAGGTCGGGTGCCGGTACCAGGGCGTTGAGCCGGTGGATGGCCTCGGCGGGAAGCGGCTGGCCGTCGCTGACCTGGTATTCGGGGAACAGGAGGCTGATGAGCTCGCGGTCCTTGGAGCGTGGCAGGCGCCAGCCCTCGTAGTCGTATTCGTGCCTCAGCCGCGGGACTCGGGCGTCGTCGTGGTGGTTGAGGCGGAATGCCTTGGTGCACAGGCCGGTCAGCAGGGACTCGGCCATGAGCCGGACGTGGCTGACCGGTTCGATGAGCTGATCCTCGAAGCGCAGAGGAAGATGCTTGGCCGCGGTGTCCAGGACCTGCGGTTCTGCGGTCCACGGGCGCCGGGAGTGCAGGTCGACCGTGGTGGCGCAGCGGTCGACGGCGACGGCCTGGAAGGCGTCCCTCTCTGTCAGCCTCGGGTGAGACGTCCCGTTCTGCGGGGTTAGCCTGAGAGGGCACGACAGGAGAACCGCCCCTTATGCCCAGCACTGAGCCCGTCGGGTCCGACCCGGCACCGAGGCCGAAGCGCCGTACCTTCACCTCGGAGTACAAACTGCGGATCGTCGCCGAGTACGACGCCGCGCCCAGGAACGAGAAGGGCGCGGTCCTGCGCCGGGAACGCCTCTACCACTCGCATGTCAAGGAGTGGCGGGCCGCCCGGGATGCCGGGGCCCTGGAAAACCTGGTCGACCGCCGGACCAGCCCCGCCCGCACGAAGAAGTCCGCCGCGGAGGTGGAGAACGAGAAGCTGCGACAGCAGGTGGAGCGGCTGCAGAAGGACCTGGCCCGGAACAAGGCCGCACTCGAGGTGATGGGAAAAGCCTCCGCGCTCTTGGAAATGATCTCCGAGAGCGCGGACTGAAACACGCCACCGACCCCGTGGTGGACACCGCGTTCACCGGCGTTCAGGGCCAGCTGGGCATCACGGCCGCGTGCCGGCTGACCGGCCGCTCCCGGGCCACCCACTACCGCAGGCTCAAGCCCCCGACCGACCGCACGCCCCGCTCCCACGTCCAGGCCCAGCCCTCGGCGCTGACGGATCAAGAGCGTGCGGCAGTACTGGAGTTGATGAACAGCGCCGAGTACGTGGAGCTGCCGCCCGCGCAGATCTGGGCCCGTGAGCTGGACGCGGGCCGCTATCACTGCTCGGTCTCCACGATGTACCGGATCCTGCGTGACAAGGGCCAGTCCGGCGAGCGTCGCCGTCAGGCCACCCACCCGGCCAAGACCGTGCCCGAACTGGTCGCCACCGCCCCATCCCAGGTCTTCACCTGGGACATCACCAAGCTCGCCGGACCGGCCAAGGGCACCTGGTACCACGCCTACGTCGTCATCGACATCTTCAGCCGCTACATCGTCGGCCACACCGTCGAACGCGCCGAATCAGCAGAGCGTGCCGAGGAGTTGATCCGGGACACCATCGAGCGCAACGGCATCGTGCCCGAGACCGTCCACGCCGACCGGGGCACCTCAATGACCTCCAAGAAGGTCTCTCAGCTGCTGATCGACCTCGGCGTCACCCGCAGCCATTCCCGGCCGAAAGTCTCCAATGACAACCCCTACAGCGAGGCCCATTTCAAGACCACCAAGTACATGTCCGACTACCCCGAGCGGTTCGATTCCCTGGCCCACGCCCGTGATTGGTTCGACGCGTTCATCGCGTACTACAACCACGAGCACCGGCACTCGGGCATTGGATGGCACACGCCCGCCAGCGTCCACTTCGGCACCGCCGAGGAGGTCCGCGACCAGAGAGCCGTCACGCTCGCCGAAGCGTTCGCCCGCCACCCCGAACGCTTCGGTCGCCGCCCCACACCGCCCGAGATACCCCAGCAAGCGTGGATCAACGACCCCGCCAAGCGCAGGGAAACCACACCACAGATCTCATAGCCACACAAATGTCTCACTGGACTTGAAATCCACCGCGTCGATCTCGTCGATGATGACGAAATCGCTGGCGCGGAGCACGAACTCGCGGACGGTGACGGACCGGACCGGGCGGCCGTCGATCTGGATGCCCACCCGCATGGTGCCCTGGATGAAGTTGTGGTGGTTGGTGACGATCACCGTGGCGTTAGCGGCCTGGTAAGCGGGGGTGAATTTGCCGCAGGTCGGGATCCAGGGGCAGGCCAGCATCTCTCCGCCGCCGCGCAGGCTCAGGCAGTTCTCCTTGCCGGGGCGGTAGATGCCGGCGGAGTCGAGCCAGTGCTGCTGTGCGCATCCATAGGCGAGGTGGTCGACGTCACGGCGGCCTCGCTTGCCCCATTCCCCGGGGGCGTCGGGGTCCTCCTTGACGAGGGCCGCGTGCTTGAGGGCCCGCTCGTGCCGTGAAGACGGCGACATCAGCGGAGCGCACGTCGCCAGGTGCTCGGTCTTGCCCGCCTCGTGCAGGATCTCGAGGTCGCGGCTGATGTCCCAGACGGAGGCGAGCGTGGCCTTCACATCAGGGACGAGGAGGGTGATGCGGTAGTCATTGAGCGCGGCCCACGAGCCCAGGAGACGGACCAGCACGGACTTACCGGTTCCGGTGGGCGCGTGGAAGATCTGGGTGCTGCCGGCCAGGAGGGCCAGCACGTTGACGGTGTCGGTGTCGCGGGCCTTGACCCGGTCGAGCAGGCCCGTCAGCACCTTGTGCAACCAGGGGCCAGCCTCTGTGTCCTCGTACTGGGTGTCCAGGAGCTGTGCGATGTCCTTGAGATCTTGGACGTAGACCGGGACCGTGCCGACGTTGGGCCGGGTGGTGAGGGCGGGAAGCGTGTCGTGGCCGAGGGGCTGGGTGAAAGCGGGAAAGCGGGGGATGGTCACGCGCCCGTGGACGATCTCGCTTCCCTCGGTGCGTTCACTCGTCTCGTACGTCTGGCCCGGCGCTGCGAACTCGTGGGGCTTGCGCCGGCTGCTCGGCCGCCGGTAGGGCGCGAGAAGGCTCTTGGTGTAGCCGAGGTAGTCCCCTCCCAACAGGGGGTAGGCCGCGGTGGCGGTGAGAGGATCACCGGCCAGGGTGAACAGCTGGAGGGTGGTCTCCTCGTCCTCCTCGTCGGCGCTGTCCATGGCGCCCAGGAGGATCCGCGCGGCGGAGGCGAACCGCTTTTCGTCGGCGAGGTCGGGGTTGCTGAGCTTCATCACCTCGGCCACGAGTAGGCGTTCCTCACTGCCCAGCTCATTCCACCTCTCCCATGCCTGGGGTTTGCAGCTGGCGAAGAACGCCGCGTGGCGGAAGGAGGCCAGCGGCTTGCCGTCGCCGTCCTGCTGCGGGAAGTAGTGGGCGGCCAGAGCCAGCGCGGCGCGGACGAAGGCGTCCCTGACAGTCATCTGGCTCATGCCCACCCCACCCCGGCGCTCTGGCAGACCATCTTGGCGAAGTCGGTCATGGTCGCGGCCTTCATTCCGTACTTGTGGCAGGTCACGGTCAGCAGGGGGATCTGGTCGGCTCGGTGGTCGGGAACGACGAGCCATTCGGCGCCGCCCTTGTCGCCCTCGTTGCGGTGCAGGCTTTCGGCCAGGACGCGGCCGTGGGTGTAGTCCTTCACATCCACGGTGAAGACGTGCGTGCTCCCGTCAGGGCCCTTGACCTCGATGCGATGGTCGTAGGCATCGCTCATCGGCCAGAGCCTGACGGCTTCGTCCACATCGGCCAGTGCGGCGGCCAGCCGCTTCCGCAGAACGGTGTGCAGACGCAGTTCGTACAGGCCGGGCACGCAGGTGTAGCGCCACACACCGCGCTTGAGGGCCAGATGCCCCTCAACCGGCTTCGCCTCCGGCACGGCACCGGTGGTGCCCAGCGCGAGCGCTGCCTCGTGCGGAGCCGGGGTGTCGGGGCTGTCCGGATGCAGCTGCGGCGCGTCTCCGGACGTGGGCCGGAACATGAAGCTGGCACCGGTATCGGCGTGACGGCTGTAGAGGCAGGCGACGCGGTAGTACTCGCGGCCCGCACTCATCCACTTGCTGATCTTCATGGGCCACTTGCACACCGTGCAGGGGAACCACCAGGTGCGGTAGACGGCGTGGTAGGGGATCGGCTCGTAGAAGCCGATCGCGTTGAGGGGCAGGCCGCGCTTGTTCAGCTCCGCGGCAGTGCCGGCCGGGCATTCCACCAGCGTGGTGCGGTCCTTGACGTACTGGGCGTCACCGCGGCCTTTGAGGATCTCGTACATCTGATCCTGGTCGATCTCGTCCTGAAGCTGCTCCTCGGTGAACCGCATCCGGCCGATCCGCCGAAGCCGCTTCAAAATCCGGTGCAGCTGGGAGGTCTCCCACTGCAGATCGAAGGCGTTCCCGGTGACGCAGCCCTCGGCGTCGACAACGGGAAAGTCGAGATCGCCGAAGCCGGACCGGTCCAGCCACGGCGGGAGCAGGCCGTCGATGGGACCGCGCAGCCTTCGGCGGAACTCGCCGAACGACAGCGGCACTCTGGGGCCGTACGCGGCGAGCAAGTCCCCGTGGTACCGCATCAGCTTTTCGGCCCGGTCCCTCGGGGTCAGGTCCGGTGCGGTGATCGTCTGACTGGCTTTGATGAAGGTGAAGTTGATCAGGCGGAACGCCTCGAAATGCGAGAACGTCAAGCCGTCATCATCGACATGGGTCGTCACGGGAGACGACGGTAGAGCACGGGTCTGACAATGCCCCCGGAACGGCCTCGGACCGCCCTAAATGATCATTGCGCTGGAGACGCCGCAGCTGGGCACATCTCCGTGTAGACGTGCAGGTAGGAGGCAATGTGCTGCCGCCCAAGAGCGGTGGTGTGCCACCGGTAATCGAGGGCGTGCGTTTCGCCCGGTGCCATCCGGGGACGTAGTTCGATGAAGCCTCTGCTGGGATGCGCCTGGCGCTTTGGCCGATAGCCGACAGCCAAGTAGAACAGGGACTTACCGGTCAGCTCGCTCTCGTGGAGACCCTCCGGGCCGGCTGCGGCGACACGCAGCAGAACGCCCCACAGCCATTCAGACAGCAGATGCGCGGGAGGCGCCGACTCCGCGGGCTCTCCAAGCCCAGCGCGGGCGCAGGCACGGCCGCGGCGCGTAATCTCCACCAGGGTCCGGTCTACCTCGCCGACTCCCGGAACCTCTACGCGGTCCTTGGTCACTTTGATCAGTCCCAGCCGCTCCAGGGAGTGGAGGGTGGCCCCGGCCCCTTGATCGTGGACGCCAGCGCTCCGCAGGCGCTGCTGAAGGCGCGTGTGGCCGACTACTTCGGTGGGTGCGTCGAGAGCGAACGGCAACTTCCGCCACTGCTTGGCCGGCGGAACCCTGGCCATGCCCCGCGGGCTGACCTTCTCGCCGGACTTGGCCAGCGTGATGGCGCCGGAGAACAGCTCGGCCGTACTGTCAGCGGTGAGATGTGTCATCGGACGGATACTCCTTCGCCCTGGGGCGACGCAGAGGCCGCGCCCGAGGCATCGTGGTGGACGGAGTCGGATGATCTGGCGGAGGTTTCGGCGCGCTGGGTGATGAGGTGAGCGACCTGGGCCGCGCTGTCGCCGCGCCACCGGCATACCGCGTCCATGGCCGTCTTCGGGGCGGGCGTGCCCGGTTCACGTAGTGCGGAGAGCGCTTCGGCGAGGTCACCGGCGTTGTGGCAACGGGTCGCGAGGCCGTGGCCGGCCAGGTCCAGCGTGCGTTCGCCCGGCGTGCCGATTTCGAGGACCGGGACGTCGAGCAGCGCGGCCTCGATCCCGCACGTCGAGTACGCACTCGTCAGAGCGTCGGCCCCGGCGAGGCAGCCCCGCGCGCCGACCCGCGGGTCGGCCACGGCCACGAGCGGCCTGCCGTCCCGCTTCAGCAACGCGGCGAAGGCATCGGCGCCCTGCGCCGGGTGCGGAGCGATGACGAGACCCCAGTCGCCGTCCGCCGCACTCAGGCCGTCCAGGAGGAGGTCCGCCTGGGCCTTGAGGCGACCGGGGCTGAACGGCTGACAGGCCCACACCGCGATCCGGGCAGGGGCGCGGCGGTTGCCCGGAGCCAGCACCTTCTCCAGGTACCGCCGCTGTGCCTCACGGCCGAGGCTGGCGAGCACGTCGAAGCGGGGCTGTCCCAGCACGTGCACCTCGGCTGCGGGGTGGCGCACCCACGCGCGGGCCAGGGGAAGATCCCGTTCGCCCATGACGACGATGTCGCGGCTGTGCAACGCCGGCCAGGCCACCGACTCCGCCGTCCACGCTCCGTGCTGGACGTGGACAGTGTTCGCGCCGTGACGCTCGGCCGCGTGCGCGGCCAGTGCGCCCAGCGGGCTGGTGTCGTTGCTCAGGAGGACGGTGTGCGGCCGGGTCGCGGCCAAGACGCCGTCGATCCAGCTCTCCGCTCGAAGGAGGGTCCGCCATGACGGCTGGGTGCACCCGCCGCTGGTTTCAAGGAGTACGGACAAGAGCCGTACGAGACGTGCGAGTTGGACGTCGTATCCCTTGACGCGAACGAGGTGCTCGTCGTCGGGCAGATGCAGGCCCTCTGCAGTGCCGGAGAGGGTGAAGAGGTCGCTCGGCGCCGAGCGCAGGTCGATGCCCGTGGCTGCCGGCGCGGGGCACCGCTCCGCCGGGTCGGTGGCGAGGTCGAGCAGGAGGCTCGTCCGTCCGCCGCGCTCCAGCTCGGCGAGCACTGGCATCAGGGTGGCAGCGTGGCGGGACGTCCAGGACAGCGCCACGACGTCTCGCTGCTGCAGGTCCGAGGGGAGCGGGCTCGATTCCGCGTTCGCCGTGCTGGAACGGGAGCGGTTGCGTAACTGGGCGGAGCGGGTCGGGTTGTACGGGGCCGCTGCTCCGAGCAGGTAGGCGATGCCGGACCAGGTGACGGAGTAGGCGAGGTACTCCCGCGAGCTGCTGGTGCGAAGTCCGACGAGCCCCTCGTACGGGGCGAGAGCCAAGGGCCCCGGAGCCGACGCGAACGGCTCCCAGGTATCCAGGGCCAGCAGCTTGCGCAGGATCTCGGCCACGAAGCGCCGAACGGGAACGTGCTGGACGTGCAACCAGCCAGCGCCTCCCGGTGTGGAGGCGAGCGCAGAGCCGTAGCGTTCCAAGGCGCCCATGACGTTCTCGACGAGAACGCGCAGCTCCTGCCGGTCGACGGGGATGGCCTCAAGCTCCCCGGTCCGGATGTGGTCATTCTCCACGTGGTCCAGGGCGCCGCTGCCGACGAGAGCCCATCGGGGCTGGCTGGCGAAGTCGGACCGGACCAAGCCCAGGCCACTGGTCGCGCGGGTGCTCACACCAGGCTCCCCTCGACGAACGGCTCTGCGGGGCGCAGCAGTTGCAGCAGCTCCTCCGGCGCGGCGGCGACTTCGGGTACGGGCGAGGTGGGCTGTCCATATCCCCACCCGGCATGAACGTAGGCGACACCGGCGCGGGCCGCCGATTCCTGGTCGACCGCCATGTCCCCCACGTACACGGCCGCGGCGGGGTCGACTCCGAGGTCGACCAGTGCCAGGAGGATCGGGTCGGGGGCTGGCTTCGCCCGGCCAGTTCCAGCGGGGGTGCGGACGGCGGCGAAGGGGCATCCGAGGTGCGCGAGGAGCGGGGCGGCGCGGTCGACGTGCTTCGACGTGACCACGCCCAGCCGCCAGTCGGCGGCCACGAAGGAATGGAGCACTTCGGCAACGCCGGTGAATTCGTGTGCGAGGTGTGCGGCGGCGACGGATTCCGTCTCGTACGTCCGGCGGACTGCGTCGATGTCGGCGACGCCCAGCCGCTGCATGATGTCGCCGAACTCGCGTCCCAGGTGACGCTCGTAGTCGGTGAACGGAAGGGTGATGCCGTGGGCCTCCTGGACTGTCCGCCACGCCTTCTGCATCACCGGACGGGTGTCGATTAGGACGCCGTCGAGGTCGAGAAGCAGTGCACGCTGCGCGCGGTCGGCGTGCTGGCTCTCGACGGCTGTGATTTCGGATGCGGCCGGAGCCGGTGGTGATATCGGGGCGGGAACGGTCATGGTCGTACTCCTCATCAGGGTGGCTAGGGGCAGCAAGGCGGCGCGACTCAGAGGGCCGAGACCGGTTCGAGTTCGCGGAGCTGGCGAGTGGACGCGCCGGTGCCGGCGGTCACAAGGTCCGGTGGCGCGGGTCGGACAGGAACAGTGCGGTGTGTCTGCCGAGCCAGCAGCGTTCCTGTTCGGCCCACCCGTTCTGGAGTTCTTGCACTTGTTTCTCGGTGAAGCCGCGTTGCCACGGCCTCTCGTCTGGTTCGCCGCCGCGCTCGGACCAGACACGAGCAAGGACGTACAGCTGCCCACCAGGGCGCAACCAACGGCGTGCGTCGACCATGAAACGCGTGTGGTCGATGAACGGCAGAATGTTGCGGCAAACGATGAGGTCGAGCGAACCGGGCTGCAGCCGGGGCGGGATCGACTCCGCGTCGAAGTCGTGAACGCCGTAGTCCAGCCGACCGTTGACGCCTTGCCGATGCGCAGTCCGGATCGCGACCGGCGAGAAGTCCAGGCCCAGTACGTCATAGCCCCAACGGGAGAGCTGCCGACTGAAGCTGCCGATGCCGCAGCCGACGTCGAGTACGGATGCCCCGGCGGGCGGGTCGACGTGCTGGAGGAAGCGGTCGGCCTCGGCTCGGTCACGAGGCGGTCTATGGCCCGGCCCTCGCTGTACCAGGTATCCCACTGGGCGGGGCCGAGGCGGTCCAATAGCGACGTCACGCTGCGTCCTGCGGGTCACTTGAATCCGGTGACGCCGCGTTTCCCGAAGCCGGCAGGCGGGAGAGCCGGTGGAAGCGGGAGAGGCCGAAGCCGCCACTCTGCACCTTGCCGGCGGGGACGGCGAAGAGACCGATCCCGGCCTCGCTAGGCAGTTCCGGGGCGGCTTCCTGGATGGCGAGGAGTACCTCGCCCTGCTCGCGGTGCGGCAGGAGCCGCGGTGCCCGGTCGGTGTGTCTCTCGAATGTCATGGTGGCCCCCTGATCAGGTGAAGTCGTAGGTGATGGCGAGCACGGCGAAGACGGCGGCGATGAGGAGGACCTGAGCGCTGATCTGTCTCCAGCCCCAGCCCTTCTCGTCCATCCAGCGCAGCGGACGCCTTCAAGTCGGCGCAGTAGGCTCCTCGGGGATCACGAGGTGCACGAACGCCTTGTACCGCTCGCCCAGATGCTTGATCACGGCGTGGTATTCGTCGTCATCGGAGCTGATGTTGTGCCGGTCGAGGACGATCACGCCCTCTGCGAATCCGTCTCGGATCTGTCGCTCGACTTCCCTCCATCCAGGGCGCTGCCAGGGGGGCGTGTAGACGCTCCGGCCCGTGCGAGAGCTGGGGAAGTACGTCGTGGGCACGGGTACGGCAACATCGTGGAGCCTTGCTCCTATCGCGTAGCCGTGCTGCTCGGCCTCGGCTTGGAGGGTGTTCCAGTCCTCGTCGGGGCTGGCCCCCGGACTCGGCACCAAGCTGTACGCCAGGACGCGGAGCTGCTGGTCGCTGTTTTGACGATCGCGCTTTCCGACAGCCTCTCGATGGAAGTGCTGGCGGAGCTTACGGAGCTGCCCATTGCGGGACTGGCGCTCCAACGGGTCGGGGCTGCGGTGCCGCCACCGGATCCGGTCATTGCCGGCATTCGGCCAGTCGCCGGACGACTGCACCTTCCGATCCAGGCCAGGGTCGGCCACGGGGCTCAACACGTCGGATCCAAGGTTGGTTACGTCGTGCGGCGACATGGGGGTGCCTCCGTAAGAGTGGGAATGACCGCATATGTAGTCCGGCCGTTGTCGGCCACGCCCCACCGATGTGACACGTCCGCGACTAGGAGCAGCCCTCGCCCGCCCAGGTCGTTGGCACCTGCGCGTCGTCGCTTGGCCGGGGTGGTGCTCCCGTCGGTGACCTCGATCCGAAGCTGGTGGTTGCCGTACCGCACCCGCAGCCGCACAGCCCCAGAGCCGTGGCTGATCGCGTTGGTCACCAACTCGGAGACGACAAGCTGGGCATCTCCTGCCGGGGTGTCCGGCAGAGCCCACTGCCTCAGCAAGGCCGCTGTAGTGCCTCGTGCTTGAGCGACGTGAATACTCGCCGGCGTCATGACCATCTCGAAGGCACGGGACGCCAGCGGAGACACGGCCGGTGCGCTGCCGGCGGCGGTGGTTCCGCCGTCAGCCATCCCAGGTTGGGGAGGCGTTGCTGCACGGTGCGTGGTCATGTGCCTATCGCACCGTGGTGTCGCGATCCGGAACAGGGGAAACCTAAGGGGGGAAAACTTTGTCAAGGGGGGGAAAGTAGGGGGGAGTTGGGGTCAGGATGGGATTCCCCCACCGATAGAGGTCACACTCATGCCAGCAGATCCGTTCGCCGAACTACTCCGTCAGCTGCGCCGTAACGCGGACCGATCGCAGGATGAGCAGGCGGACGCGATCAACACGGCCTCGGGCCGGGCGACGGTGACCCGCCGCGAGGTCAGTCGGTACGAGAACGGTGAGAACGTCCCTACGAACCACACGCTTGGGCACATCGCAGTTGCCTGCGGCGTCCCGTTGGAGCCGCTCCTGCGGGAGGCGAAAGCCGCCCGGGTCAGGCGGAGGAAGAAGGACGACGCTGAAGGGGAGGACCTGGACGACGTGAAGCGCCGAACGCTGCTGGGGGGCGCCGTCGTCGGCGCAGCTGCCGCGGCCGAGCCTTGGGGCCGACTCGCCTACGCGCTCAGTAAGGGAGCCAGGATCGCCCCCGAGTCCGCATCCGTGCTCATCGATCACGCGGCTGGGTTGCATGTGGACGAGTTGAGTGAAAGCGCACGCAGTCTGCAGAACCGGGTCGAGTCACACCTGGACGCGATCACCGCGGCCCTTCCCCGTGCCGGCGCCCACGAGCGAGCGCTGACCATTGCGGCGGGGGAAACCGCAGCCCTTGCCGGATGGGTCGCCTGGGACCTGGGGGAACACGACAAGGCTGCTGCCTATTACCAGGTGACCTCGGAGTGCGCGAAGGAGGCCGGGCACCCGCCTCTGCGCGCCCTGGCGCTGGGCTACGCGAGCTATGGTGCCGCTACCCCGGGTAAGGCGCTGGAGATGCTGTCACAGGCGGCTCAGGATGTGCGTGGGCACGGCAACGCGACCGCAGCGGCGTGGGCATTGGGGCGGTATGCGGAGGAAGCGGCTCAGTCAGGGGACGATGCCGGTGCTCTCCGGGCCCTGGAGCAGGCGAGATTTGCGTATGACTTCGCGAACCACACCAGCGAGCAGGCGTGGGTTCGATTCTTGACGCCGTACCGGATGGACTCACTTGCGCTTTCGGTATATGGCGAACTCAAGCGCCAAGAGCTGACGGTCACAGCCGACTCCGCGGTCGAGCGCCTCGGTAAGGAACTGCCTGACTCTGGAGTGGTGGTCCTCGGGGACCTGGCGTCGGCGCTTCTGCGCGGCGGCGACGTAGACCGTGGGGTCTACGTCGCGCGCCAGTTCGCCGCAGCAGCGGAGTCAAAGCCGAACACCATGGGACGTCAACGAGCGCAGAGCATCGCCGCCTGGCTCCCCGACACGGAGCGCGACCTGGCCGGCCACTTGCTGGCGTTCGCGTCGTGAGCCATCGCGGCGCGCAGACTCGGTGACGGTGAGGTGCCCGGTAGCGTGCTCTACTGCGGGTGAGTCTCCTCGACCACCCAGGACAGGTACGCCTCCGACCCTCCGGTCACTGGCAGCGTGATCCACTGGGGGACGTCATACGGGTGCTTCTCGTGCAGCCACGCCTCCAGTGCCGGGAGACGGTCCGTCGTAGTCATGTACGAGATCCGCCACTCCTGCGCCGTCTCGACCTTCCCCTTCCACCAGTAGAAGGCAGTGATCGGCGCATCGATGTGAACGCCCGCTGCCAACTTGCTCTCGACCGCGCCCCGGGCCAGCGCCTTCGCCTGATCCTCGTCGTCACTGGTCGTCTGCGCGATCACAATCTCGTGGGCCATGCAACTACCTCTCCAGCTCGGGTACCGCGACCCTAATTCCTTCGCAAGGACTGCAGTGGTGCCGGGTGGCTTCACGGCAGTGTTCGAGTGGTGAGGTCCGTTACGCCTGCTGCGACCCTGGCCCGTGAGGCCTCTGGGTAGACCGTGTGGACGGCCGCGCCGCGGTGGTGACGGCTCGTGAGTGCTGGATGGATGCCTTGGGTGCCCCGGGCAGCCGATGTCTACACATAGAGCGGCGACGTCCGGTTTTCCCGTAGCCGTCACCACCGATCGCCTTGATCACTCGTTGGAGTGGTGGTGCGAGCCCGTCCCACGGTGACCTCTTGATACGCCCGAGCCGTCCGAGCTCCCGCATAGACCGAGGCCCGCGGGATGCGCTGGTGCCACGAACGGCTAGTGAGGTGGCGGCCCGGCCCTGGCGGCCGAGGCCTGGAATTAGGTCGCTGCGTGGCCCGCATGCGCTCGTGACCAGCGCAAACACATCCGTACCCCTGGGGAGGGAACATCTTGATCTACTGCGGAATCGACTGGGCGGAGAAGACGCACGACGTCGCCCTCGTCGACGACAGCGGCCAGCTCCTGGCCAAGCGGCACATCACCGACGACGCGGCCGGCTACAAGATCCTGCTGGACCTGCTCGCCGAGTACGGAGACACCGAAGAGAACCCGATCCCCGTCGCGATCGAGACCAGCCGCGGCCTGCTCGTCGCCGTGCTGCGGACCGGGAAGCGGCCGGTGTTCGCCATCAACCCGATGGCCGCCGCCCGATACCGCGACCGGCACGCCGTCTCCCGGAAGAAGTCCGACCCCGGCGACGCCCTCGTCCTGGCCAACATCCTCCGCACCGACATGCACGCCCACCGGCCCCTACCTGACGACAGCGACCTAGCCCGCGCCATCGCGGTCCGGGCCCGGGCCCAACAGGACGCCGCCTGGAATCGACAGCAGCTCGCCAACTAGCTCCGCTCCCTGCTGCGCGAGTACTACCCCGCCGCGTTAGCGGCTTGCGCCAAGTGGGACAACGGTCTGTGCCGCCCGGAAGCCCGCGAGCTCCTCAAGCTGGTCCCCACGCCGACCAGAGCCGCCCGCCTGACGCCCCCGCAGATCACCGCCGCACTCAAACGAGCCGGCCGTAAGCGCGGCATCGAGGCCGAAGCCGAGCGGCTCCGCGAGGCCTTCCGCCAGGACTGGGCCCACCAGCCGCCCCTGGCCGAGGACGCGCTGGGCAGGCAAATGCTCGCTCTCCTGGGCCAGCTCACGGCCGCCTGCACCGCCGCGGACGAACTCGCCCAGTCGGTGGAGGAAGTCTTCCCGCAGCATCCTGACGCGGAGATCATCCTCAGCTTTCCCGGCCTCGGCACCCAGCTCGGTGCCCGTGTGCTGGCCGAGATCGGAGACGATCGCACCCGGTTTGCCGACGCCCGTGGCCTGAAGGTCTACGCCGGCGCCTCACCCATCACCCGGGTCTCGGGGAAGAAGTCGAGCATCACCCGGCGCTGGGTGAAGAACGACCGTCTCAACCATGCGGGATATCTCTGGGCTTTCGCGTCCCTGACGGCCTCCATGGACTCTGCTGCGCAATTCCTGGGTCAGGCCGTGAGCCGGTAGGCGAGGCGTTCGAGGCGGCTGCTGCGGGTGTGATGCTGGTCGTGTCCGGTCCAGTAGGCATCGAGTCTGATCACGTTGAGCGCGGTGGCGGAGAAGGCGTGCTGGAGGCGGACTTTCGGCAGCCCGCGGTAGCGGGCCCGGCGGATGCCGGTGATGTCGAGGGCCTGGTTGATGGTGCCCTCGACGCCCGCTCGCAGGGCGTACTTGGTCTTCCAGGTCTCGGTCTTCTGCTCGGCGCGAGCTCGGGCGAGGGCCTCCTCTGGTTCCCGGGGGCGCAGGGTGAGCATGCGGCGGCCCTTCGCGGAGCTGGTGCACTGCTCCCGGAAGGGGCAGGAGCGGCAGGTGCGGACGCCGAAGGTGATGACGATCGCGTCCGTTCCGTGCTGTTTGACCGGGTTCCAGTGCGCGCTGCTCTGGCCGGCGGGGCAGCGGACCTGGCGGGCCTTCCAGTCGATGGTGAAGGCGCTCTTGTCGAAGCCGGTAGCGGCCTTGGCCTGGTGCGAGTGGTCCAGCAGGACCGGGGTGACCATACGGATGCCCTTGTCCAGCGCGGAGGCGATGAGATCGGCCGAGGGGTAGCCGGAGTCGAGGCAGTGCTCGGCGGGCCTGATGCCGTGCTCGGCCAGGCGCTGTTGGACCGCGGCGGTCGCTTTCACATCGGGCACGGTGGCATCGGTGGTGCACACGTCCGTGATCAGATTCGGTGCCGCCCGGACACCGGCTTCGGCTTCGGCTTCGGCTTCGGTGGGAGTGTCGCAGGTCTCGGTGAGGTGGACCTTGTAGCCCATCCAGAACAGATCCTCGCCCTTGGCCGCCCAGCGTGCGTTCGCGTCGTAGGGGGAGGCGAGGCGGCGATGACCGGGCGGGACACCCTCGTCGTCGGCGGCCCGCTTCTTGATCACCTCCCGTCCCCTGGTGTCGGTGCTCAGGCAGTAGGTCTGGACGAGGATCTGCCGCAGGATCTGTACGGACTCGATCTCACGGATCCATGGGGGTGTGCCGGGTGACCAGGCCGCCCGGCACAACGCCAGCGCGTCCTGGCCGAAGACCTGCGCGAGCCGGTCGCGTTTCGTCTGCGAGGCGGGCATGCGCCAGCCGTCCACCCGCGGCCCGTACCGGTGAGCGAACTCGGCGACATCGACCTGCCCGGCCAGCCACGACGGCGCCGCGACAGCCAGGGCCTCCAACGCCGCCCGCACACTCTCCCCGGCCAGCTCGAGGCGGTTCAAGTCCCGCACCGCACTGATCACATGGGTGGAATCGGTCCGCTGCTTGCCCCCGGCCGCGACCAGCCCCTCCTCCTGGCAGTACTCAAGGAGACGATCGAAGATCACCCGTTCCATGCCGTTGCCGACCAGCCGGGAACGGAACCTGCTCAGCACGCTGGCATCGAAGCCGGTGTCCGTCAGCTCCGCCCCGAGCGCGTACTTCCAGTCGATCGCCCGCACCACCATCGCCGCGGCCTGCCGATCGGTCAGATCCTCCGCGAACTGCAACACCGTGACCAGGCACAACACCCCCGGAGACAGACCCGGAGCCCCACGCACCCCGAACGCCGACGCGAACGGCTCGTCCGCGAAGACCTCCGCGAGCCGGTCTCGCACCCGCATCGCCAGGCTCCCCCGCGGGAACGCCGCCCGCGCCACCAGCACGGTCTGCTCCGGGACTTCCGGCAGCCCCTTCGGCCGCATCGACATCCACACCACCCCCACGGCCGCACGACAGGACAACGACCACACGAACGATCATCGCGCGCCCACCCTCACCCCCGCACGGAATTGCGCAGCAGAGTCTCCATGGGAGCCAAAGCCCACTACCGGCGCCGACGCGACGAGCACTCCGACTGGCACGCCGCCGCCCAGCGCAATCTCTTCAACCGGCTGCTCGGCCAGCTCTACCACTGCCTCAAAGCCCGCCAGCTGTTCGACGAACGCGTCGCCTTCCCCACAGCGTTGACCGTTGCGGCCTGACGGATCCGCTGGACAGCCGGTGAACGCCGAAGTCAGGCAACCCTGTGAGGCATGACCCCGAGAACGAGGCCGTCCAAACCTGCCGGAAGCCGCCCGAAAGTGGCCAGGCGAAAGGGCTGGACTGAATAGAGCTCCCCGAGTTCGTCGATTCCGAGAAGAGCATGGCCGTGGTCGAGCTCACCAACAGGGAAGACCATGACCCCTCTGGCCTCGTTCCAGGCTGCGAAGCGGTCCTCCTCACTGCACCAGAGGTTCATGGGGTCCAGGTCGAACGCCTCGTGAGCACGCGTGATCCCGGCACCCCGCGACCCGACCTGCAGACCACCGAACTCCGCCAAGAACGCTTCTGCGGCCGGGTGCATCACCAGCTCGGCCTCCGCGAAGCTCACACGCCAGAGGCTGGTGTCCACACGGCGCCCAGGAAACCAGCCTGCCGAACGCAGGGTTGCCTGGGTGACGGGGTCGAGATCGCTCATGCCCGCACATTCTTACGCTGCCAGGACACCCACGCAACAAACCCTTGACTCGAACACAGCACCAAGCGACTTGACTGCTTACCACCGTGAGGTGTCTACCCAGCCGTTCAGCGCACGCCGAAAGTCGGTTGCTACCGGTGAAGGTGGGTGGGACTCACCCACCGACCTGGATCAGTCAGACGGCAGCGCGTCATTCAGGGTGGCGCGTCGCTTCGACACCATGGTGAAGGTCCTCTCGTCGACGAGGTCGTGTAACGGCTTCATGATGCAGGTGCCGGCGTATGTCTCGCGCCTCAACGGGTCCGTGCCAGAAGGGCTCCACGCAGCTGTCGGCAGGCATTCGCCCACGGCAGACAAGAAAGAACTCCAAAGGACTGGAAACCTCCGCCGGGAGCATGTCAACGTACAACGTCCCGGAAAACACCAGGTCAGGCGGGTGCAGATTCTCCGGTGTGGCCGGGTTGCGATTGACAAGTGTTGCTGGCTCTGCGGATTGCGCCCGCTGGTCCATCCGATATCGCTGACCAGGGCGAGCTCTTCCGAACCGGACTGCTGAACCACCTGGCCTGCTGCCGACGAGGGCGTCCCCGAGCGCGAGAGCCGTCGCCAGGAAGCCAACGGGAGAACGAGGCCGGGGTGCATCATCTCGACGACGAGACGATCGAGTACGTCAGCCAGGGGCTGCGTCAGAGATCTCACGACTGATCAGGTGTTCGGCACAGATCCCCGACCGAACACCGGCCGCGTCGTCCTCACCGGCTCCGACCGCGCCTTCGCAGCCGGAGCCAGCTTCAAAGAGGTGCAGCCCCGGGGGTACCTGGACATGTGCATGAGCGCCTGGTTCTCCGCATGGGACCGATTGGCGCATGCCCGATCCCCCACCGTCGAAGCCGTGGCCGTCCGTGCCCTCGGCGGAGGCTGCGAACTTCGCCGTTCCCCGGCTTCGCCCGCGCCTACCGTAGCGGCGTCGTGCGCACTACAGCCGCCCACGACCAACGAGCGGGGCAGGCGGGGACGCGCATGAACGTGGGGCTAAATCCACCATAAGCCTGTGCGTGATCCATTCAATGAGGTACGAATGGCTTCAATCGCCGCGGCGAGCTGGCGGCCGTCGTCGGTGGGCGACTGTCCGGGGGAGGGAGCTGCCATGGGGCTTTCCGAGGGAGAGGGCACGCTGTTCGGTCCGGAAATCCTTTTAGGCATCGACGCGGTCTCGAAGGCTGACAGAGATCGGCTGGTCGATCGTTTGGAGGCGGTGCTGGAAGCCCGAGGCGGCCTCCTGCATGCCAATAGCGCTTTCAACTGCCTCTACTTTGGCTACGACTCGGATCGGCTTCGATACACGGCCGACGTCGATCCGGCCGACTTCGTACTGGTGGCCGTGGGCGGTCCTGCGCCTTCCCTGCCTCCGGGCGTGTTCGTGCGACTCACGCGTGGAACCCGTGAAGTGTGGGGCGAGGTGGCGGCGGCGTTCGGCAGTTGTGACGGAGCGGAACCGGACGGCTGGACTCCTGCAGCGCTCTCCGGTGCTCCTCCCGGGGCAGGGCTCGCCGAACAGTGCCTCGTCATCGACACCACGGTGTTCGGAGCGTTGAGTGCCGAGGAGGCAGTGGAGCAAGGGCGGTGGCAGCGCCCAGGTGGTGGGTTCGAGCGGGGTCAACTCACGGGATCTGCCGCGATATTCGCACCAGAGGTGCCGGTCCAGGACGCGATTGGTGCCTACGCTACGTTCTTGGGCGGGCCCGGACGGTCACTTTTGGACTCAGGCCCATTATGCGACTGGCTGGGCGGCAGGTCGGAGCCGGAGTCCGTCGCCCGAGCCGTGCGAGCAGCCGTGACCTGTGTGGCCGACATCATGGCCGACTCCCGGACACTCCGCTGCTGGAGCTTCTACAGTCGCTCGACGCGACGCTACGAAGAGTTCGCCTCGGGCGCCCTGGCCGCCGAGATACGCGCGGTCGTTGCCCGTCCGGCACCGGGTGGGGGCGCCCGCTATACGGCATTGTGGCCCTTGCTGAACGCTCTCGCCGGCGTAGACGACAGTGGCCAGGACGTATTGGCTGGCGTTCCCGGTGCGGCCCTTCTCACGGACGCCAATCTCGTGCTGGCCGAGACCGCCACTACGGACCAACCGCCTGCCTCGACCGACCTGCGCATCGACGATCAATGGCAGCAGGGCGGGATTTGGCGGGCGCAGTCCCACCCCCTGCCTGAGTTCCTTCAAGGACTCGATCCTCTGAACCCGGCTGGCCTCGGGTTCTCCAAGACGCACTCCCGCGGAACCAGGGACCGTGCACGAACCCCCAGCAATCCTGCACGCAGCTCCAGTCGCGTGGATGTGCAGCACCTTGACGACGAGCTGGTGGTGCTCACCATCGCATTGAGCAAGGACGATCTCTCCGCCGGTAGACTTGAGTTGACCAAACCGGTCAAGCAGCTGCTTCCAGCTGGTCCACTGGTCATTCGACTGCACCACGACGACGCCGAGGAACCGTCCGCGGAGGTCGAGCAACAGGTGACGCCCACGCCCTCCGGTGTTGCGGGCGTACGGTGGCCAGCAAGCATGTATCCAGGAATCCGTGTGACCGTGGCTGCAGCCCGGGCGGGCCGACGCCTGGTGGCAACCACGGTATGCCTGCCGGAACCGCTGACCGTACCCGACTTCGGGCCGGTGCGGTGGGAGTGCGACTGGGAATTGTTCAGCTTCCGCCCCGGCGCGGAACCCTGGCGAGACGCGCTTCACGGGTCCAGTGAAGAGTGGCCGGCGACCGTGGCCCGAAGCTCCTGGCGGCCTGCGGTGGCCTGTTTGGAGCAGCTCATCATTGCCTCACTGAAGCAGGACGGCGAACCTGGTCCAGCGGACAGCCGAGCGCTCGACGGCCGCCGCCTCACTGCCTCCCTCTTCGGTGCGGACATCCGATCCCCTGCCCTGCTGTGGACCGTCATCCATACCTGCGAGGACATGGCCGTTCTCGGCCTCCTCACTCGGGCTCCCTGCCCGCGGCACGGCCCGGACATCTTCACCTGGTGGCCAGATCCGTTCGAGGCATCGCGCATACTCGCGCCCGGTGTATGGGGCGGATCGGGCATGACGGAGGCATCCGTTCCCCGGCACTGGGTGCGTCCGAGGGAGAGGCGCCTTCCAACCGGCCACCAGGCGTCGCCACAGGCCAAGTCGGACTACGCACGCTGGCGCGTCGAGATCGAGGGAACAGAAGCCGACACCGAGCTCCCGGCCGGTACCACATTCGTGCATGGCCACCTTCGGGGTACGGGCGCCGGTAAGCCGTGGCACCGACACCTCCCGCAATGACATGAAAGCGATCCAGGATCGGATGACGAAAGCCAGGATGATGGCGAAGCCCCGCAACAAAGACGTGGAAGCTCCTGGCGCTCTCCGGGAGGAGGTTGCGGAGGGGCTGGATCGACTCGGCGATCCCTTGGGCGACGTGTTCGCGGTTCTCGACCAAGCCGAGCTGAACGACCTGCTCAACAGGGTGGGTAAGACCCAACGCACTCAATTGCTGCAGCGCTTACGGGTTCCGGCCATGGGTCGGCTGACTCCCATGATCTGCGGTCACGCCCTGGCACAGCTGCGCTCACAGCAGTCGGCGAAATACCGGCTGCTCGCTGCTCAGGTCCTGGGAGGTCCCCTGTACGAAGGGCTCTCCCACACCAAGGACGTGTGGGTGGCCGGCACAGGCGACGAAGCCCTGGTGGACAGCCTGGAGCAAGCTCCGCGGGCTGAGCTTCTCCTCACGGCGCTCGCGTTCTGGAATCGCGACCCTGGTCATGCGAGGGTGCTGGCCTGGGCAATGCGGCACCGGGCGTTGCCTTCGTGGCCGGCCGCGCAGGTAGCTGGCATCGCCGACGCGTGCGACCGGCTGGCAGCCGAGTGGGCGGACCTCCATTCCGGCGCCGTTCCTGGACAGCGGGGCGCGAGCCCCGCCGAGGACATCGGCCAGCGCCCGATGGAACAGCAGCTGCTGGCGCTGGATGACGCCAGGGACTGTGAGGCCGCCGCGGCGCACCTCGACGGTCTCTTCAACCGAGCGGCCGAATCCGCACGTCAAACAGCAGACCACCTCGAAGCGGGGAAGACTCCGGTTGCCGACTGCTGGCAGCCGATCGAGGAGCTGCTCGAAGGACTGGCGGCCATCCGGGCCGGGCTGAACGCCTCAGGCGCGGGCCCCGATCAGCAATTGCCCGCCGACCGGGACGGTCTGTGCGACCTTCTGAGGGAGCGCGCCCGTCTCCTTGACGACCGCCAGCGCTTACTCCTCGCCCTGGTCAGGTGCGAGAGGGCAGTGTCCGTCCAGGAACACCCGGGGTTGTCGCTCCTGAAGGAAGAATGCGCACGTCTTCGGCAGACCGACACCTGGGACACCAACGACACGCGTCAGGCGGAGCTGGTCGCCGAAGTGATCGCCTTGGCAGACGCGGTGGCCAGGGACGATGAGGCATTGATCGAGGAGTTGGACGCGCGGCTGAGGAGCACACTGCCTACCGAGGTCCGCCCGGTGGTTCTACTGGTGCTGAGGGGCAAGGTCGGCTTTCCCCCCTTTTCCGAAACCCCCCTAGCCCCGACGTCGACACCGACAGCAGAAGAAGATGAAGCCGAGCGCGTGAGCGCCTCAGCGGCACCTCCGCACGTGACCCCCGCTCTGTCCGCGGAACCCGACACGGCACTGCGCGCCCCCGCCGTACCGCCGCAACCCGAAACCGAACCGGCGCAAAGCGTCCCCGCGCCTCCTGCCCAGGACGCGTCCGGGGACCAGGCGGGCCTTGTCCCGCAACCTCAGGAAGATGGCCCCGACCTCGCCGGCGACCACGTTGAAGCAGTAGACCCGATGCCCGAGGCCCAGGGCGGTCAGCGACAGCATCCGACAGCAGACACACCACCGGAACCACAGCCGGAGGGCTTCGGGCAGAGCGACGGCCCTTCGCGCGACCCTGCCGCGCCCCTCGAGGGGGCTCCCGCGGGCCCGGGTCCTGCCGTGCGGTCTGATGACCTGGTCGCGCGTATCCTGCGGCAGGACGAGGCACCGCTGGCCTATCACTGTGCGTGTGCACTGGGTGCGTCGGATGCGACTGCCAGTTTGCGGCTGTTCGTCCTCGCTGACGCCATGAGAACCGCCACTGGGAGTTGCGCGGAATCCGTGAGGCTGGAGCTCGTGGCTCTGACGGGGGTGCCGCTGCCCGAACACCTGTCAGACCGGCTACTGCGGGCTGCCGCGCTCTTCCGCACCTGTCTGGTTTCGGCGGACCCTGCCGCTGGCGAGCTACTGCGCCCTCTAGCAGATTCGCTCTATGAGCTGCCAGCCTTGCGGGCCACGCTCGCTGTCGTTGCCGAGGCATGCGCCCGAGGGCAGTTGAGCGTGCACGTGGTCGGCAGGAGCGAGGAAGCAAGCGCCCAGCATCCGGATGCCGATGTCGATGTCAGTTCCGTGACAGAGCTTGCGAGCAAAAGCCTTGTCGAACCGCGCAGCCTGCACTTTCCTCGGGCGAACGAGATCATCAGGGAGTGGTGGAGCGAGATCGGACCGATCGGCTGCTTGTTGCACGCTGTCGCGCGGGACGACAGAGCCCGACTGGACGTGGTCAGGTCGGCACTGCTGGCCCTGCGGAAACCGGACGCACTGGAGCAGCAGCTCACCACCATCGACAACCAGAAACGGCACAAGAAGCCGCGACTGCAAGGCGCAGCACGCCGGCGCATCCTCCAATATGCACAAGAATCCCTCGACTACGTCCATCAATGGCTGACCGCGGTACAGAACCTCGACTCGTTCGAACCCCCGGCGCTCTTCGCCCACCTGGCCGAGCGCATTGCCCCACACGCCGCCGAAGTGGAGGCGGAACTCTCCGAGCTTCATTCGGCCTCCCAGCCGATGGTGGCCGCGGCTGCCGAGCGCTGCCGGACGGCGATGCGCACGAGTGTGACGCTTCTCCGCACCGGCCGGCTCCCCGGGGCGGAACCCACACCCATGCTCGCGCTCAACGCGGATCTGCTGCGCTGTAGCGATCTCGAATTCGACGCCGAGTTGATCCCCCGCCGCGAGGTGACATGCGAGCACGTGCAGCGGGCGCTGGAAACCGAGTGGGAAGCCGCGGCTCACGAACATGCCGCTGCCGAGAACTACGCGACGGCGCGGACCGCTCTGGACATGTTCGAGCTGCACGGTGGTCCCGCAGAACGCGTCGGAGAACTGCGGGAGGAGCACCACCGTTTGCGTGCGGCAACCCGGCAGGAAGTGGGTGCCGTGCACCGGGAGGTCCAGCTCAAGGCCGAGACCGCCGCGCGCCTCGGCCAGCTCCGCGAGCCGGGACGCTCCCTGATCACCGCGCGACTCGAAGCAGCCCGCGCCTCGTTCGGCGACGACAACCTGGGAACCATCCGTCGCGAGTGCGATCAGATCGTTTCCCGACTGGAGCAACTGTCCGAACACGCGAGGAACGAATTCCAGACCAAGGCCACCAAGCAACTGAACGAATGGAACGCCTCGGCCTCGTTGGCCGATGAGATTCGGGCCCTGATCCGCAGCGGCGATCTCGCCACCGCGGAGGAGTTCCTGATCGCGGCACGCGCGGGTGACGAACCACCTACCGTCGATCCCGTCACCGACTTCGACGCCTTCTACCCGGCAGTCTGCGAGGCACTGCCTGGCGGGGTCAGCCCCGAACTGATCAAGGACGCCGCCAACGGCGCGCACCATCGCGGGCTCGACTTCTCTGCGCTCACCCCCGCCCAGTGCTCGCAGGCGGCAGAAGCTCTCACCGCGTTCCTCCAGATGCACAGCCAGTGGAACTCTCCACGCTCGAAAGCCAGGCATCATCTGCGGCTTGCTTTGCGGCTGGCGGGGATCGAGTACGACAAAGAGGACGAGGCCGGCCTGACCAACCCTCCCAACCGGCGATGGTTCGACATCACCGACGTCAAGCTCGTGGGAGCCGCCCGCCTGCCCCAATTCGGTTCGGGCACCAATGGCCGGCTGAGGGTCATGACAACCAGGTCCATGCCTGATGCCCGCACCCTCATGGGCTGGATCGAGCAGGACGTCAGTCAACTGCCTGTGCTCGTGGCTGTTGCCGGGGCGATAAGCGTCGCGCAACGGCGGGCTTGGGCAAAGGAGTGCGTCTCCCGGCGCGACAAGCCGATCTTGATCCTCGACGCGTGCGCGCTGGCCTTCCTCGCATCCCGCGGAACGGGCCTGTTCGCCACGACCGAGCGGATTCTCGCCCCGTTCAGTGCGGTCAGCCCGTACTTCCCCGAGGCCAGCGACACCCTGCCGGAAGAGATGTTCTACGGTCGGACCGAGGAACTGTCTGCAGTGCTCAACGACCAGGGCTCGAGCATCCTTTACGGTGGCCGCCGACTCGGCAAGTCCGCCCTGCTCAAAGCGGCCGCCGCCCGGTACCGGAACACTCGGCACCACGAAAGCCTCTACATCCCGCTGCCGTCCGGCATGGGGCTCACTCCGGAGCAGCTCTGGGACCTCCTGACCACCAACCTGGAGCGATCAGGGATTGCGCAGCGCAGGAAGCACCGGGCCAGCACGGTGCACCAGGTGGAGAAGGACATCGACGTCTGGCTCAACGAGGACAAGGCCCGTCGGCTGCTCATCCTCTTCGACGAGTGCGACGAGTTCTTCGACGGCGATGCCCGAACGGGGTTCCAGCACACCACCGCCCTTCGGAACCTCATGAGTGCGAACAACCGCCGGTTCAAGCCGGTGTTCGCCGGGCTTCACCAGGTACAGAGGTTCGCCGCCCTGCCCAACCAGCCTCTTGCCGGGGCACACTTCGGCGAACCACTGGTGATCGGGCCCCTCAGCCCCAGCGCCGCCTACCGGCTGCTGCACGAGCCGATGCAGGCATTGGGCATCCGCTTCCAAAACGACAGGCTGATCCATCGGGCCCTGGCTTATTCGAACTACCACCCCAAGATCATCCAGCACATCGGTCTGGCGCTCGTCCACGAGACCCACAGCTGCCGAACAGCGGACGACGGCCCTCCATGGATCATCGACGATGACATGCTCGAGCGAGTCATCGGATCGGCCACGCTCGACAAGAGCATCCGGGACACCGTACGACTCACCCTTCACCTCGATCCCCGGTACAAGCTGATCGCCCTCGTCCTCGCCTTGCACGCCTACCGCAACGGAGTGGATCAGCCCGTCGCAGGCAGGGAACTCCGCACCGAATGCACCGACTGGTGGCCCCATGCTCTGTCGGCCACGACGCCAGACGAATACCGAGCCCTCCTCGAAGAAATGGTGGGGCTCGGCGTGCTGGCTGCCGACGAGACGGGCTGGCGACTTCGCTCATCCAACGTCCTGCGTCTGCTGGGCACCCCTGCCGGGATCGAAGAGGAGCTGTCCTCCCAGGAAAGTGAAACCGTCACAGCACTCTCCGCCACCCACGCGCGGAGACTTCTGACTGGCAACCGCATCAGCCCCCTGACAGAAGCCCAGATCGCCGAGTTGACCGCTCGACGAAATGGACTGCGCATCGTGATCGGCACCCCTGCCTCCGGACTGGACGACGTACTCACCGCTCTAACCAGTCAGCAGGAGCGGGTGAGCGGCAGGATCGCTCCGCTGATCACCCCCACGAAGCGGGGGGATTACCGCAAGCAGCTCCAAGCGGGGACCCCCGGTCGCAGTCACCGCATTATCGTCAGCGACATGCGAGAGTTCTCCCCCGCAGCCATGCGGACGGCCTTGAAACAGGCAGTGCTCGATCAGCCTCCCGAGGGTGTCAGCCGTTGCGTCATCGCCCTGATCGATCCCTCCAACCTCGGGCATCTACGAGAGCTCGGCCCGGAAGATGAAGAGCACATGGTGTTCCTGCGGTTGGCCACGACGGACGGCCTGCGGAGCTGGACAGCCGAGCAAGATCCGATGGCACCGTTCTCGGACCCCACACAGTGCGTGGCGCTGCTCAAGGCCACCGGCGGATGGGCCAGCCTCCTCAACCACACGCTTGGACTGGCGATCAGTGGTCAGTCCCCGCAGAAGGTCCTCGCGAAGCTCACTGCCGATCTGGAAGGGCCTGCGGGAGCCCAGCTCGTCGAGGACTCAGGACTCGGCGGGGCCCATCCCCTGCATCCGCTGATCCAGCAACTCAGCGAGTTCGACGAGCCCCTGCCGTTCGACGACCTCGTCGAACTCCTTGGACCCGAGCACCCACACATCGAATTCCATCTCGGCGTCTTGCGCAGAATGAACATGCTCGTGGACGTCGACCCGCGTGGACTGGCAGTCGAACCAGTCCTGGCCAAGGCCTGGCAGCAGCACGGCACACGATGAACTGTGAGGGCGGGCCCGAGGCTCGGGCCCGCCCTCACCAAAGGGAGCAGCCCCCGCTGCCCGGCGCTGTAGCCGTGGCTACAGGAAACCATGCACACCACGAGGGAGACTGAAGCCGATAGCGGCAAGTCACCCCCCAACGTGAGGGCAGAGGGTGACTGACGTTCGGTCTCGGCGGCCCCGCCCCTTTGAGGGCTGGTGGCTGTCGCGGTTCAGGCGATGTCGATGTCCGCGAGGATCTCCTCGGTGATGTCCTCGACGCTCGTCTGGATCGCTGTGACGGCCGCCTGGCAGATGAGCCGGGACAGCAACTTGAAGTAGCCTCCGGTGCGTTCGTACAGGACCCTCTCTGTCAAAGTAGATCGAGTCAGGCATACTGGATGATTCATTGAGTCGAGGGCGGAGAAGGAGTAGTGCCCGGGTGGCCAGCACGAATGACCACGGGACCCCTGATCCGCAGGTAGAAGCCCGTTCGACCGGTCCGCGCCGGTATACCGCGGAGTACAAGGCGAGGATCCTCGCGGAGTACGAGACGTTGGACAAGAAGGGCAAGGGCGCTCTGCTGCGGCGGGAGGGTCTGTACTCGTCGTTGATCACGACGTGGCGGCAGCAGCGGGACAAGGGCGCCCTGGACGGGCTCGCCGCGTCGGCCGGACGGCCGAAGGCGGACCCGAGGGACAAGGAGATCGCGAAGCTGAAGGCGGAGAAGGCCCGCCTGGAAGCCGACCTCGCGAAGGCCCGCACCGTCATCGAGGTCCAGGGAAAACTCTCCGCGCTGCTCGACCAGTTCGCCACGGACAGCGCCCCGAACAGGAACGGCGAGAAGAACCAGTGACCGGGGCCCAGTTCGCGGCCGTGGCGTTCAACACCGCCCGCAACCAGGCCCTTGAAGAGCTCACCGGGCTGGTCGGACGCGTCCAGGCATGCGCCGCGCTCGGCGTGAGCCGTGCCACCTACTACCGCCAACACCGCCGAAGCCCCGCCCCGGCCAAGCCGCAGCGGGAACGGCGCCGACACCCCCGCGCTCTCGCACCCGAGGAGGAGATACGGGTCCTCGATGTGCTCCATTCCCCGGAGTTCGCTGACATGGCGCCCGCCGAGATCTACGCGGTCCTCCTGGACCGGGGTGTCTACCTGTGCTCGCAGTCGACGATGTACCGGCTCCTGCGACGACATGGCGAGGTCCGTGAACGCCGCCGTCAGGCCGTCCACCCACCCCGGACCGTTCCCGAGCTGGTCGCCGAGGGCCCGAACCGGGTCTGGAGCTGGGACATCACGAAGCTGAAGGGGCCGGTCAAGGGCGTCTACTACTGCCTCTACACGATCATCGACATCTTCAGCCGCTACACGGTCGGCTGGTTGATCGCCGCCCACGAGAACAAGGACCTCGCCGAGCGGTTCCTGTCCGAGACGATCGCCAAGTACGGCATCGAACCCGGGCAGTTGACGATCCACTCGGACCGCGGGTCCCCGATGGTCGCGCAGAACGTCGCCCAGATGATGGCCGGTCTCGGCGTCACCAAGTCGCATTCGCGGCCGAAGACGTCGAACGACAAACCGTTGCCATCACACTGCGCTCCTTCGGGATTCTGCGGACAGAGCGGCCTGTTGGGCCGCGATGCGGTCGCTGAGCCTGATGCCCTGGGCGACCTCGGGTGCGGGGTGGTCGGGGCCGGGTGGGTGGAAGAGGTAGCAGTTCTTGTCGTTGTAGGCGATGCCGTGGATGAGGCCGGTGCGCCGCCAGATCTTGACGGTGGTTTCGCTGACGCCGATCGCGTCGGCGTACTCGGTGAAGCTGAGCAGGCCGCGTGCCCGCAGACGGTCGTAGCGGTGGGTGAGGTGGTAGACGTCGCGGATGTTGCGGACCAGCAGGGCGGTGAAGGGCTGGCCCTTGCCGCTGGCGTGACCACGCGCGTTGAGAATCGCGGCGATCTCGCGGTGGGTGTGGTCCTCCAGGAGCTGGTCGATCAGGTCGACGGTGGCCGCGGGGGTCTTCCAGACCTTCCCGCCGGCCAGCGGCATGGGGAGGTTCAGGGTGTGGTGCTGCCCGGCGGACAGCCGGATCTGCGCGGTGATCTGGTCGGTGCGAGTGAGGGTGACATCGGTGATCAGGAGGCGGGCGATGCGTTTGCGTTCCCGCATCGGGGTGTCGGCATCGGCCCACAGGCGGTGGACGTCGGCGGCCAGGGTGCCCAGCCGGTCGCGGACGGCTGCCTCGAGCGGGGCGGCCTCGCTCTTGGCGCGTTCGTAGGTGTCCTTGGCCTCGGTGACCTCGCGCAGGGCGCGGTTCCAGTCGGCTTCCAGGGCGTCGGCGACCAGGCGGTTGTCGGGGTCGACGGCGAGGTAGCGGCGCCGGGCGAGGTCGGCGTGGTGCTGGGCCCGTTTCACGTGGCTGGCCCTGAGCTGGTCGGCCTCGGCGGCGCGGGCGGTGAGCTGGTCGGTGACTTTCAGGGCGGCGTCGATGGCCAGCGGGGTGAGAGCGCCCAGGACGAGGCGGGCGACGGCGGCGTCCAGGGCCTTGCCGGGCAGGCGTTCGCAGATCCGGGCGCCGTCCTGGATGGCATGGGTCATGCACCGGTAGTCGGGCAGGAGTTCGCCGCGGTGCAAGCGGTAGCCGACCGTCATCCGCCGGCCGCACTTCCCGCAGATCACCAGCCCCTGCAGCAGCGCCGGCCCTTCCCGCGGCGGCCCGGCCTTGCTCCCCTCGCCCCGGCCGGTCGCGTTGGACAGGAGCAGTCGGCCGTTGTCCTCCCACTGCTCGAAGGAGGGGTAGCCCTCGTGGTGGTCCTCGATCAACGCGGTCCACTGCTCGCGCGGGACGTCGGACAGCGTGGTCTTCCCCTCCGGGGTGCGGCCGGAACGTTTCCGTCCGTAGACGAACGCGCCCGCATAGCAGGGGTTGTGCAGCATGTTCAGTACCCGCCAGTGCTTCAGCGGGCCCCAGACCAGCTCACCCTTGTGGGCGCCGGTGCGGATCCGGGCGGGGAAGGACAGCTGGTCGGCGGCGAAGGCGATGACGACCTGGCGGGCCGAGCCACTCGCCGCGAACAGGGTGAAGACCCGCTCGACAGCGCCGCGGACCGCGGCATCAGGGTCCTTGACGATCCGGTCCAGTGGATCATGGACATAGCCGATCGGCAGGCACTGCTTCAGCTCCCCGCGCCGGGCCTTGGACAGCTGACCGCCCCGAAGACGCGCCTTGAGCAGGTGCAACTCCGCTTCGGACATGGTGCCTTTGAGCCCAAGGACGAGACGGTCGTTGAACGAGCGGGGATCGTAGAGACCGTCCTCGTCCAGGATCAGCGTCCCGGTCATCGCGCAGATCTCCAGGAGCCGATGCCAGTCGGTGTTGTTCCGCGCGAGGCGGGACACCTCCAGGCCGAGCACGATCCCGGCCCGCCCGAGCGAGACCTCGGAGACCAGCAGCTGGAAGCCGTCCCGGCCCGCCGCGGAAGCCCCGGACTGTCCCTGATCGGTGTCGATCACGGTGATCTGGCCCTCGCCCCAACCCAGCGCGATGGCCCGGCCCCGCAGCGCGTACTGCCGCTGGGTGGACTCGGTGTTGTTGACGACCTGCTTCAGCGAGGACTGACGGACATAGAGATACGCCCCTCGCCGGAGTTGATCAGCGGTGACCTTCCCCGCTCCGGACGGCTGATCCTGCATGACGGACTCCCTTACGAGCGCAACACTCCCGGTGACGGTGACGGTGACGGTGACGGTGACGGTGACGGTGACGGGATCAGGGTGGCTGGAGGCGTCCCAGGACCAGCGAGGCCAGGGCGTCGACGAGTTCGGCTGCGACATCAGCGGTGACATCGCCCCCGGCCGCCGGGGCCGCAGGCCCCGGCGGCTTGTCACGGACGGCGACCAGAGCGAGGATCGCGCGATGACCTGCGACAGCGAAGATTGATCTATTGCCACCGAAGTTTGACTACCAGTAGGTTCCTGCCATCGAAGTTTGACTGGTGGGGTGCTGATGGTCTGGGGGAACGGTGGGGGCACCGGCGCTTTCGTACGGCGACGCCGCGTTATCGGCCTTTGAGCTGGACTTTTTCGATTCGGGAGTGCGTCGGCGGGAGCCGTTGGGGCGGGCCTGGAGTACACGGTTCGAGGTGGGAGAGCCCGTCCGCACCTTCCGCTGGGCAATGGATGCCGAGGGCTTCGCGGGGTGGTACTACTCGGTGACCGTGGGCGGCCATGTCGGCTACGAGTCGTGGCTGGAGCGAGACCGGCTGATCTTGCTGGACCGGGATCCGGACGTGGTCGGGATCGCCTCGCAGCCGTTCTGGCTGCACTGGCACGAGGGCAAACGCGTGCGCCGTCACGCTCCGGACTACTTCGTACGGCTCGCGGACGGCCGTGCCCGGGTAGTGGATGTCCGTGCCGGTGACCGAATGGACGAGGCGACGGCGGAGTTGTTCGCCGGGACCAGGGTGGCTTGCCGGGCGGTGGGCTGGGAGTTTTCCCACGTCGGGGTGCCCGATCCGGTGCTGATGGCCAACGTCCGGTGGCTGTCGCGCTATCGCAGGCGCCGCTGCGGCCGTCGCCGCGATGTCGCCGACCGGTTGACGGAGATCTTCGCGGAGCCGACTCCGTTGTTGGCTGGGGCCGCCCAGGCCGGGGACCGGCTGCTGGTGCTGCCGGTGTTGTTCCACCTGTTGTGGTCGGGGATTCTGGTCGCGGATCTGGAGAGCGGACTGCTCCAGACCGAGAGTCTGGTCTGGTCGGAGAGGCGGCTGCGTTGAGTACGTTGCGACGGCCGGCGGGCATCGCGGTCGGTTCCTGGGTCCGCTTCGGCGGTCAGGTCCGCGGGGTGGTCGCCGTGGCCACGAAGACGGTGACCCTGACCGACTCCGGCGGGGACCCTCACGAGGTGGCACTGGCCGACATGCTCGCGGAGGCCGACTTCACGGTGGTCGACAGCCCGGTTCGTATGCCGCTGCCGGCCGCGTCGCTGCTGGAGACGTTTCCCCCGCAGGTCGTCGAGAGGGCCCTGTGGTGGGAGGGGCACATCCTCGAAGTGCTGCACGGCTTGCCCCCGGATGCGGGTGAGGACGCGGTGCCGCGACCCGAGTACGGCCCGGACCGGTCACTGACTACCCGGCAGAAGGCCAAGGCCGCCGAGCTGACCTTGATGGGCCACAAGGTCTCGGCGAGTACGGTCGCGCACCGTCGCCGCCGCTACCAGGCCGAGGGAGTGTTGGGGCTGGCCGACCATCGGCCGGTCCGCAAGCAGGCCGAGTTCGGCTCGGTCGACGAGCGGATTGTCGCGGCCATGCGGCAGGCGATCGCCAAGGGGGTCGACGCCTCGACCCGCAACGGAGCGTTCATCCTCTGGAAGACCGGCGAGATCCTCAAGGAATCCCCGGAGGGGCGGGGTGTCGAGCTGCCCTCCGAGCGCACGCTCTACCGGCTGCTGGCCAAGCTGACCTCGGGCACCCACACCTTCGGAACGGCCGCCAACCGCCGCTCCAAGGCCCACGGGGCGACTGCGCCGTTCGGTGAACTGCCCGCCTTCGCGCCCGGCGAGGTCATGCAGATCGACTCAACCCCACTGGACGTGCTGGTCCTCCTGGACAACGGAGTGACGGGGAGAGTCGAACTCACCGCCATGATCGACGTGGCCACGAGGACGCTGACCGCGGCCGTGCTGCGGCCGAGCACCAAGGCTGTTGACGCCAGCGTCCTGCTGGCCCGCACCGTCACCCCCGAGCTGATGCGGCCGGGCTGGGTCGACGCGCTGAAGATGTCCCGCTCGGTGCTGCCGCACCGCAGGCTGCTGGACCTGGACGAGCGCCTGGCGCACGCCGCCGCACGTCCGGTGATCGTCCCGGAGATGATCGTCTGCGATCACGGGAAGGCGTTCATCTCCCGGAACTTCCAGTCGTCCTGCAGGTTCCTGGAGATCGACGTGCAGCCGACCCATAAGGCGGCGGGCTTCGAGAAGGGGCACATCGAGTCGACTCTCGGTTCCGTGGCCACGCTTTTCGCGCAGTTCCTGCCGGGATACACCGGCCGCTCCACCGACCATCGCGGACGGCATCTGGAATGCGAACGTCTTTGGTCCCTGTTGGAGTTGCAGGAGTACTTGGACGAGTGGATCGTCGCGAAGTGGCAAAATCGCAAACACGACGGTCTGCGTGACCCCTCGCATCCGGGGCGGCTGTTCACCCCGAACGAGAAGTACGCCACGCTGGTCGAGATCTGCGGCTACGTTCCGGTCGCGCTCAGCGGGGACGACTACGTCGAACTGCTGCCCGCGGACTGGCGGGTGGTCAACGACTACGGCATCCGGATCAAGAACCGCACCTACGACAGCCCGGAGCTCGGCCCGATGCGCCGTCGGCACTCCGGCGTCCAGGCCAAGCGGGGCCTTTGGGAGATCCACCGCGACCCCTACGACGTCTCCCGGATCTGGGTACGCGACCACCGCGGCGACAACTCGTGGGTCCAGGCCACCTGGAAACACCTGAACCGGGCCCCGGTGCCCTTCGGTGACCTGGCCTGGGACCACGTCAGCCACCAGCTGCCCGGCGCCACCGAGACCGAGATCGCCGACGCGGTCGCCGACCTGCTCACCCGAGCCCACGCCGGTCCGGAACCCGCGGACAGGCCGGCGAAGCCGGTCAGGTCCAGCAAGCGGGACCGGCGGGTGACCGCCCGCACCAAGGCCGCCGGACCCTCGGTCCCCACTCCTCGCCCCGAACCTGCACCGCACCCCTCCACCAACGAGCCGGATGAGTCGGCCGAGGCGGAGGAGACGCTGGCCGAGGTGATCCCGCTGGGCCTGTTCGATCCGCGCGAAGACCCCTGGAGACGCACGTGATGCTGCCGGATACCACGACCGAGGACACCGGGCGGCACCTGACCACGCTGACCGGCTGGCGCCAGTTCGCCGTTGACCCCCCAGAGCCTCCGGCGCTGCTGACCGCGGCCGAGTACGCCGCGCTGTCCGCGCCGGACAAGTACCTCTACGACGAGGCCCGCCTCGATCATCACGCCCGTCTGCTGGTGGTGGCCACCTCCACCGTCCGGCACACCGTCGCCACCGGCCGCCGCCTGGTCGTCCTCAACCGGCACGCGATCAGCGCACGCCGCGGGCTGATCGTCTCCGGGCCCGCCGGGACCGGGAAGACGATCGCGATCACCCAGCTCGGTCTCGCGCATGAACTCCTCGACCGGTCCCGCCATCCGCACGCCCAGGACCGGATCCCGGTCCTCTACATCACCGTCCCGCCCGCCGCGACGGCCCGCATGATCGCGGCCGAGTTCGCCCGCTTCCTCGGGCTGCCCGTGAGGCCCCGGTTCAACATCACCGACATCATCGAGGCCGTCGTCGGCGTCTGCACGGACGCCCGCAGCGGCCTGGTTTTGGTCGACGAGCTCCACAACATCTCGTTGACCAGCCGCAACGGCGCTGAAGTCGCCGACACCCTGAAGTACTTCTCGGAGCGGATACCGGCGACGTTCATCTACGCGGGCATCGACATCGAGGGCAGCACGCTGCTGTCCGGCACCCGCGGCGCACAGATCGCCGGACGCTTCACCCTCATCCCCACCCACCCCTTCCCCTACAACCGGGAATGGAAGGGCCTGGCCGCGCAGATGGAAGACACCCTGCTGCTGCACCAGCACTCGGCCGGCAGCCTGGCCGCGCTCGACCGCTACCTCCACGACCGCACAGGCGGCATGATCGGCGCCCTGTCCCACCTCGTCCGCGGCGCCGCGATCGACGCGATCCTCACCGGCACCGAGAAGATCACCCAGAACGGACTGGAAGCAATACCTCTGGACTTCGCAGCCCAAGAACCCAAGACCCGCAAGCCCGGGGCGGCCCGGTGAACCTCAACCTCGCCCCCGACCCCTCGGTGACCCGGCTGCCCGTCCAGATCCGTCCCCTCCCGCGCGAAGGCACCGAATCCTTCATCGTCCGCCTCGCCCACGCCAACCACCTCAAGGCCGCCTACCTGCGGGACTACCTCTGCGAACCGCCCCACCACAAAGGCGCCCCCAGCTTCAGCCGTCTCGGCGCCGCGACCGGCCGGGACCCCTCCGCCCTCCGGGACACCCTGGAAGGAACCCGCGGCACCTGCGGTGAGTGCGACGCGCCGCTGCCCGCGACCAAGCCCGGCGCCCGCAGCCCCCGACAGCACTGCTCCGCCCGCTGCCGTCAGCGGGCCCACCGCAGACGCCACCGCACGGACCAGGCCCCTCACCCACAGCCACTGGCCTGCGAGTTCTGTGCGAGACCCATCGCCTCGACAGCACAGGGAGAAGCCCGCCGTTGGTGTTCATCCCGTTGCCGCCACCGGGCACACCTCCAACTCCCCGACGAGCCCGCCGTCGCTGTGCTGGTGCCTGTCCTCTCCGAGGCGCGGCCCACGGCCGGCTGCCAGCACTGCGGGACTCCCATCGACCCCGGACGGACAGGAGCCCGCCGCTACTGCTCCGCCGCCTGCCGCCAGAGGGCCTTCCGGCGGCGCAAGAACGTACGGAATAACGTCCCCGCCCGCGACAGCCTGATCAGTTCATGACCGATCCACGAACAGGTGCGGTCTCCTTGCGGCCCACCCGGCTTGCCCGCCTGCCCATCCAGGTGAAACCCCGCCTCGGCGAAGGGACAGCATCCTTCATCCGCCGCCTCGCCCTCGCGAACCACCTGCCCCACAAATACCTGCTCAGGATCCTTTGCCGCCCCGGCAGTCACGGAGCCCTGGACCTCGACCTCCTGGCCCAGGTCACCGGACGATCCGTCACCGACCTGCGGCGAACGCTTCCAGACGCCCCGGGGCGCGTCGAGACAGACCCCGATCGGCGCTGCATCTTCTCCACGGCGCTCGACGGCCGGATCACCGACTCCTCGGTCAGGCTCAACCTCGTCACGTTGTTGTTCGACGCTTTCCAGGACGGAGTCCACCGGCACCAGCTCACCGCCCGCTACGGACTCGACCGACGCATCGTCCGCATCGCCCTCCAGCACCAGAAACCACGCGAACCCATGCGCCGCACCCCCGACCCCATCGCGCTTCTGGCCTCGCTCGACGATCACAACCTGACCATGCTGAACAACATGCTCAGCCGGTGATTTCAGGCCGGTTGACCAGACGCGGCAGCAGAGGCCGTTGTCCGCCGTGGGTTGAGCTTCTCCATGACACGGTCACGGAGAAGCTCGTACTCCTCACGGAGCCTGCGCCACTCGGTTACGGGTGGGCGGGGAATGACGATGCCTCCGGTGACGGACTCGTCCGGCCCAAACTGTTCGCGGGTGAGGTCGATCTCAATGCCCATGCCCAGGCGGTTCCACCAGTGGTAGTCCACGCGCTCTCCGTTGACGTGGACCTCTCCCCGGATCAGCTCGCCTCCCAGCAGGTCATTGAGCACCATGGCGGTCACCCCGCACTGGTCGCGGGCCGGGTTGTCCTTGGTCCAGCGTGATCGGAACTCAGGGGTGCACGTCTCGGCACTCCAGCTGCTGCGAACGGCTCGTTCGATGTCGGCGAGAAGCAACGGTGTCATGCCGGTGATCCTGCCAGCGAGCACTGACAACGGCCGGACCTGATGTGGTCAAACTTCGATGACAAAGGGTCAATCTTCGCTGTCAGAGGTCACGCGACTCCAGGCGGCCATGCCCGAGCGGGCCAGCACCGCGAAACCGTGCCGCCATCCACCGCCGTGACCGTGAACGACCGCGGACCGCAGCCGCTCGTACTCCTCCGAGGTCCTTGTCCCGCCGTCCGCCTCAGCGGTCGGCGCCTCGTATGTTCTCCTCCTGGCCGTGGGCCCGGGCCTCGCGCCTGCGGGCCAGGGCCCGCTCGACGGACCGCGGGTGCACGGTGATCCCGAACGACTCGGCCACCACGACCGCCAAGGCCGGCGCCTTCAGCCCGGGGTTGGTCTCCAGCAGGGCCTCGAGGTGTTCCATGACCGGCCCGGTCAGCTTGCTGGGGCCCTTCGGGCCGGGCTTGCCCGGCGCCAGAGCCGCCGGGCCGCCCGCGTCCAGCGCGGCGGCGATCGCATAGAAAGACTGCCGGCAGAACCCGAACGCGGGCGCCGCCCGCGCCACGGGCACCTTGTCCACCCGCACCCGGCGCACCATCTCGTACTTGACCTGCACCAGATCGTACGGATCCAGGAACGGCGAGTTGATGAACGCCTCGTCCACCACCTGCTCGGGCCGCGGGTTGAGCGTCCGGGACTCCTCCAGGGCCCGCACCTTCGCCGGATCGACCACCCTCGTCGCCATGCCCGCCTCCTCTCCCGATGCCTGTCACCAGGATTCCGGCGCCACCGGGCCCGGCCAACCCCCAGGCCGATACCACGAGGAGTGAAAGAAGCAGGCCAGCGCATACCCCGGCGAAGAACGCGCCCCCATCCGGACCGGCGAGCTCCCCGAGCCACGGCACGAACACCACGACGCTCACGACGTGATCTCCCCGACACCCCGCAGCCGGTCGATCAACCCGGCCAGCTCCACCAGATCCTGCGTCCGGAACGGACACGAACCCTCGGCGGCGACCACGAACGCGTCCACCGGCGCCACCGACGTCCACTCCGTCGGGATCTTCGACCGGCCGCCCACCTCGTCGAAGTAGTACACCCGGTCCCCACGCCAGCACTGCCGACGCTCGATGAACTCCAACTCCAGCCCCGCCAGGGGATGGAACGGATGCGTCACCCGCACCCGCCCCTGACCTCCGTCTCCAGAGTCGGGATCACTTGCAGTTGACGGATCACGCCAACCCCTACAGCGAGGCCCATTTCAAGACCACCAAGTACATGTCCGACTACCCCGAGCGGTTCGATTCCCTGGCCCACGCCCGTGATTGGTTCGACGCGTTCATCGCGTACTACAACCACGAGCACCGGCACTCGGGCATTGGATGGCACACGCCCGCCAGCGTCCACTTCGGCACCGCCGAGGAGGTCCGCGACCAGAGAGCCGTCACGCTCGCCGAAGCGTTCGCCCGCCACCCCGAACGCTTCGGTCGCCGCCCCACACCGCCCGAGATACCCCAGCAAGCGTGGATCAACGACCCCGCCAAGCGCAGGGAAACCACACCACAGATCTCATAGCCACACAAACGTCTCACTGGACTTGAAATCCACCGTTCCGCACGCAGGCCGATTGACAACTTCTCCAGTATGCGTCGGTACACATCGCAGTGGACGACGATGCGCAAGTGGCAGACACGCGTAACGTCCCAGTGTCGCATTCTGGACGAGGAGGTCCGTCCGCGCGTCACCGACTCCGGGTTGCCCTGGCTGGCGCAGAACAGGGCATCTGATGTGCGGCAGGCCGCCAGGTGGCTCTTTATGGAGGGTCGTAACCCCTGGAAGCCGCGAGCTCAGCAAACGGACGACGGCAGAGACGGGGCAACCATGGCCGCGATGAACTATTTCCGGCTCTCCTGTCGCATCCGTGGTTCGTTGACCAGGGCTGATACGCAGAACACGCCGTACCCGGGGTACGTTTCGACTGCTGAAGGTACGAAACGAATAAACCTGGATACGGCGTGCAAAGTAAGAGGATATGGGTTCGGTTGCTCGGTGTCGAAAAGACGCTGATCGAGCAGGTCGAGGCCGAGGAGGCAGACCCCGAGGGCGGTGTCCGGGGTGAGCTGGTGATCGTGGCGCATGTCCGACCGGCGAAGGGCCACAGGGAGCGGTGCGGGATCTGTCGGCGCAAGGTGGCGAAGTACGACGCTGGTGAGGGACGCCGCCGCTGGCGGGCCCTGGACCTGGGCGTCATCCAGGCATTCCTCGAGGCCGACGCGCCCCGGGTCTCCTGCCCCGAGCACGGCATAGTGGTCGCCTCGGTTCCCTGGGCGAGGCACGGCGCCGGACATACCCTGGCGTTCGACGCGCAGGTGGCCTGGCTGGCGACCTGCTGTTCCAAGACGTCCGTCACCCAGCTCATGCGGACCGGTTGGCGCACGGTGGGCAACATCGTCGCCCGGGTCTGGGCGGACGTCGAGAAGTCGGTGGACCTGTTCGCCGGGCTACGACGGATCGGTATTGACGAGATCAGCTACAAGAAGCGCCACAAGTACCTGACCGTCGTGGTGGATCACGACTCCGGGCGTCTGGTCCGGGCTGAGGCCGGCCGGGACAAGGCCACCCTGCGTAAGTTCTTCGACGCCCTGGGGAACGAGCGCGCCGCGAAGCTCACCCACGTGTCCGCGGATGCGGCCGACTGGATCTCCACGGTGGTCGCCGAGCGCTGCCCGCAGGCGGTACGGGTGATGGACCCGTTTCACGTCGTTCAGTGGACCACCGACGCCCTGGACGTCGTGCGCCGTCAGGTGTGGAACGCCGAGCGCGGAGGCAAGGGCAGATCCACCCGAGGCTCGAAGTCCCTGAAGAAGGCCCGCTTCGCGCTGTGGAAGAACCCCGAGGACCTCACGGCCGGGCAGCGGGCCCAACTGCTCTTCATCGCCAACGCTCACCCGCTGCTCCACCGGGCGTACTTGCTCAAGGAAGGTCTGCGCACCGCCCTCAAACAGGGCCCCGACACCACCGGGGCGCTGTGGGACTGGGTGCTCTGGGCCCGCCGCTCACGAATAGCCGCCTTCGTCGAGCTGCAGCGCAGCATCGTCAGACACTTCGACGCCATCACCGCCGCCGCCGAGCACGGGCTGAGCAACGGCCTGGTCGAGTCCATGAACACCAAAATCCGACTGATCACCCGCATCGCCTTCGGCTTCAAGGACCCCAAGTCCCTCATCGCCCTCGCGATGCTCAGCCTCGGCGGCCACCGACCCCAGCTACCAGGCCGTCAACTCACGAACTGACCACCCACGGAAGCGACAGGAGAGCCCTATTTCCTTGATGACCTGATCGGGCTATGCGCTGGAGCTGAAGCCCTTGCATCTCTCTACCGTGCGTAACGGGTAACGGGCGAAGGCAACACGGCCAGAATTGACTCAGAATCTGTTTGGCCGGATGTCCTGCGTCCCCTGGCCGGCTGCCGCGGCATTGGCCAGCGGCGCGCCAGGCTGTGCTGCGCCGGTACGACTTTCCCCTCGGCCGGGTGACGACACAGCGGTTCGGCGCAGGCCGGGGGTTCGCAGTCGGTACCGAAAGCGCATGATCACCAAGACGGTGCAGGGCTTCGCCGCCGCTGCACTCACTGTCCTGCCGTTGCTCGCCGCCACTCCGGCCCACGCCCGCGCCGACGTGCTAACGCTCGCGGACGGGATTCAGTAGCTGCCGCTCGCCGCCGAGTCCCGTGACGGCTACCAGCGCACCAGCTTCAAGCACTGTCTCGCTGCACCTGGCCTTGGATCATGCCTCGGCGGCGGTCGACTGGCGGCTGTTCCTGCCTGAGACCTGGGCGCCCGGGTCCGCGAAGGCCGACCCGGACAAGGTCGCCCGACGCACCGCGTGCCAGATCCCCGACGATATCGGGCATGTGGAGAAGTGGCAGCTCGCACTCGACATGCTGGATGCGACCCGCTCGTGGGGGATCGAGGTGCCGCTGGCCATCGCGGACGCCGGATACGGCGATGCGGCTGCATTCCGCCTCGGCCTGCAGACCCGCGGCCTCAACTACGTCGTGGGCATCTCCACCACGTTGTCGGCTCAGCCCGGCGAAGCCGTGCCAATCACCGAGCCATACAGCGGGAACGGACGTCCGCCCGAGCGGGAGCGGTCATGACGCCATCTTGAACGTCCCGATGCAAGCAGTGTTGCTGTCCACTACGTGATGGCTCTGAACGTACAGTCGACGGGTTCCGGTTGGTGATCAAAGTGAAGGAATGGACAAAGGGAGTTCCATCGTTGGGGAACTCCGAGAAGCTGGAACGCACAAGTGCACAAGCCCGGCTGACGGAGTGACAGGGAAGAGGGGCGGCCGGTGGCGTGGCTGACGAGGATCACGGCGGATGAGCAGGTCGAGTACCGGCTGCGGGAGCAGGCCGGGTGCTCGGTAGCGGAGGCGCCAGCCGCCGAGACCGTTGTGCTGAAGGGGGCCGGGGACGAGGCGGTCGACCACCGGCTGCGGACCGAGGGCGACGCCGTGCTCGTGTGGATTGGCACGGGCCTGTCGACGGTCGGTCTGGTCGATGGGGCGGTGCTGGACGAGGAGGGCAAGGACGCCGCCCGCCGGTTGATGAACGGGTGTCACCCGGCGACTGGGGCCCGGCTGATCCGCTCGCGCACGTCGGCCCGCGCGCACGAGAAAGCGAAGCTGACCACCGCCCGGTTGACCGAGGCGATCGAGGCAGCGGCCGCGAAGCGGGAGGTGGAGCCCGCCGACCTGCTGGAGGGCAAGCCCAAGCAGCAGAAGGTCCTCGCCACCCAGCAGCGGATGGTGCACCGGCTCGGTGAGATGCACCGGATACAGGTCGGCACCCTACACAAGCTGGCCCGGGCCGCCGGCATCGACCTGGCCGACGTCTACGGCGAGAGCGAGCTGGCGGAGGCGTGGGCGCACAAGGATGTGCGGGTCGATGACCGGGTCCGCGGCTGGGACCTGGTCCTGGATCTCCCCAAGTCCGACAGCGTGCTGCAGGGCTTAATGGGCAGCCCGGACGAACGGGAGCTACGCGGCCTGGTCCACCAGGCCAAGCGGGACATGTTTGCCCAGCTCGAATCGTGGGTCGGGTACGCGGTCGGCAGCGAGGACGGGCAGCCGGTAAGGATCGCGACCGGCGGGTTGATGGCCTGGTCGGTCGAGCACCAGGCGGCCCGGCCGATGGGCGACGGACAGCCTGGTGACCCGCACCTGCACCTGCACGTCACGATCCCCAATATGGCGTTGTGCGAGGACGGGCAGTGGCGGTCGATCGCGAACTCGGGTCAGGACCTGCACCGGCACGCCTCCGCCCTCGATGGGTTATTCAAGGCGCGGGTGCGTGCGCTGATGTACCAGCGGTTCGGGGTACGGCGTGAGCAGAATGAGCGGACCGGCGCCTGGGAGATCGTCGGGATCCCCGAGCACGTGCGCGATGAGTTCTCGCGCCGGGCCGCCCTGGTCGACGCGATGGCCGGGGCCGGCGCCAGCCGGGAGGAGAAAGCCGCGGTCTCGCTGCAGACCAAGCGAGCCAAGCACGCGGTCGACGCCACGACGATGCGGGACAGCTGGCGTCAGCGGGCCGAGGACCTCGGTGTTGACGTCGACGCGATGGTCTCGGCCGCGGCCCCCAGACCACCCGGACCAGGCGACGGCCCGGGCATCGAGGGTCCCGGCAACGGCCCGCGAACCCCGCCGCCCTCCGACCTCGCCGCGATCGTGTTCGACCCCGACACCGGCCTCACACGGTCGGAGAAGTCGTTCAGCCGCGCCCAGCTCCTTGCCGCGTTGGCGAACGCGTTGGAGTACGGCATCGACGACGGGCCGGGGCGGCTGGACGAGCTCGCCGACCAGGTCCTGGCCGTGGAGGGCTACGCGGTGCCGGTGCCAGCCTTCGGCTCCACCGTGATGTCGTCCACCGCCCGCTACACCACCCAGGACATCCTCGATGCAGAGGACGTCGTCACCCGCCAGGTCCTGGCCCGGGTCGACCAGGGCACCGCAGTCCTGAGCCCGGACGAGGCCGAGCGGGCGATCACCACCTACCAGCGCGCCGTTGGATACGAGCTGTCCGGTCAGCAGCGCGAGGCGGTCATCCGGCTGCTGACCGCCGGGCACGGCATCGACACGGTGGTCGGCATCGCCGGGGCGGGCAAGTCGACGTTGATGGAGGCGTGCCGGATCGGCTGGGACGCTGCCGGCACCACGTATGCGGGCGCCTGCCTGAGCGCGGTCGCCGCCCAGAACTTGGCCAGCGCCTCCGCGATCCCGTCGCGCACGGTCGCGGCCTGGCTGGAGCGGATCACCAGAGGCAAGGGCCTCGCCGGCATCGACGTCCTGGTCCTCGATGAGGCGACGATGGTCGACGACCGGTCCGCGGCCCTGCTGATGACCGAGGCCGCCCGCACCGGTACCAAAATCGTCGGGATCGGCGACCACCTACAGCTCCAGGCGATCGGGGTGGGCGGCTGGTTCCGCGAGGCGCACCGCCTGGTCCACGGGCTCACCCTCACCGAGAACTACCGTCAGGAGGACGCTGCCGAGCGCCAGGCGCTGGAGGTGTGGCGGACCGGCGACCACGAGCAGGCCCTGAACCTGCTCGCCGCCGGCGGCCGGGTCCACGCCGCCAGCAGCGCGGACGAGGCCCGCTCGCAGATCCTCACCGCGTGGGACGAGCTGCGCGGCCGCTGGCCCGACATGCACGACCTGATCGCGGGCATGGTCGTCCTCGCCGCCCGCAACACGGACGTCGATGTCCTCAACGCCGGGGCCCAGCAGATCCGCCGCGCCGCCGGTGAGCTCGGTGCCGAGCACACCTTCGCGCTGCCCGGCGGTCATCAACTCACCCTCGCGGTCGGCGACGCTGTACGGGTCCGCGCCAACGACTACCGTGCCCGCCGCGGGCAGGGCCCGGACCTTCTCAACGGCTACCGCGCCGTAGTCACCGCGATCGATGACGAGCGCCGGGTCCAGATCAGCTGGCGGCTCAAGGGCCGCAGCGGGAAACCGCGAGAGGAGTCGGCCTGGCTGAGCCCCGATCAGATTGCCTCCGGGGCCTTGTCGCTCGGCTACGCGATGACGATCGCCGCGAGCCAGGGCATGACCGTGGACACCTCCCTGATGTACGGGCACGGAGCGAACGCCTTCGCGACCTACCCGGGCATCACCCGGGCCCGATCCGAGAACCATCTGTGGCTACCGCTGGCGGTGCTGGAGGACGAGACGACGCAGGCACGCCTGGGAGCTGCCCGCAGCGAGAAGGAGCTCCTGCAGCGCGCCATCCGGGCCTTCGCCCACTACTTGGGACAGTCGCGGCCTGACGGCATGATCTCCGACCTGCTGCGCGAGCCGCCCGCCCCGGCCGTGCTGCCCGTGCAGGCCACCCAGGAGCGGCCCGTCGTCCACGGGCCGCCTGCCGAACGGGCTCCCGCAGCAGGAGCGGTGCCGCCCTCTGTCGAACAGGCGGAACGGGAACAGGCCCACCGGGCGCCGGTACCCCGCGAGCAGCCGGTGCCCGAACACGCCGTGGATCACGAGACAGTGCCGGAGCTGAGCGAGGACCGGCAGCAGCAGCCGACTGAGTTTCAGCGCCAGCGCGCGATGCGGGCGATCCCCTCGTGGACGGACCGCCCCTACGGCACGACGTCCGACGCCGACCTGCACTGGAAGCCCGGCGACGTCCTGCAGCGGGCTGAGACCTGCGACGAGGGTGCCCTGCAGGATGGTGAGAAAGCCCGGGCCCTGGCCGAGCGGCTCACCCAGGAAAAGGCCCAGGGACAGACCAAGGGCCAGCGCCGCGCCGCCGACGCCATCGTGCTACTGGACCATGCGGACAACCATCTCCGCACCGCCCGCGAGGAACTCGGCAAGGCGGCGCTCGCCCAGGCCGCGGTGAGCGAAGCTAGCACCGCACTGGAACGGCTGGAGGCCAACAACAGCAAGGGCCGCCTTGCGCTCTGGCTGGCCAGCACCTCGAAGAAGGAACACCAGGAACTGACCGAGCGCTACCGCGTCCAGCGCGCCGCAGGATGGAGCGAGGACAGCCGGGCCACGTCCGCGGCGAACACCGCCCAGACCGAGGCGTGGGAGACCATCCGCAGCAGCGAGTTCGCCGACATCTTCCGGGAGATGGGCGCCACCCAGCCCGCACCCCGCAACATCGACAACGCTGCCCGAAAGCTTGCTGCCATGCGGGCCCACGTGCCCGCGTTCGCGCAGCGCGTCGACACGAACGACCTCATGCAGCTTGCGCGCCTGCACGGCCAGATCACCAAGTACCGGAACTCAGCAGCGATCTACCGGGAAAATGCCGCGCTGATGGTCGAGGAGCAAGCGCTGCGCCGGACCATCGCAGAGAAGTACGGCGAGCTGCACACCGCAGAGACCAGAGGCAGGCACCTCCACGAGCAGCAGCAGGCCGCCGCATCCGTACGGCACGAGCCCGGCTACCGGCCGTCGGCACAGAGCCGCTCCGGACCGTCCCGAGGGCTATGACACTTCCAGCTCCGTGGAAAGGCACCTCATGCTGAGTGCGGAGAAGGCCGACGAAGGCGAACGCTGGGAATACTCCGCCACCGACAGCATCGGTCTCTGACATCAGCAACCGGCCCCCGGGAGAGCACTCGTCCCCCGGGGCTACCGTGTGCCCGGCCGCTGTCCTGGGCCGAGCACTTCCCTGTAGCGCGGAATAGGTGATGGGTTAGTCGAGGGACTGCAACCTCTTGAGGGTCCGCTGGGCGACGGCCGCCTCTGGGCCGTGGATGTCGGTGACGGCGGCGAGGAGTTCGTTGCCGAGCCTGCGCGCGTCATGGGCCGGGACCGTGCGCCAGAGGCCGTAGACGCGTCGGGTGGCTTCCTCGGTGTCGGGGTGACCAGGGCCTTGGATCGTGGCCCGCAGGCGCGCGGTGTGCAGGTACCATCCCAGCGCGGTGGCGTGATCATCCATCAGGTGAGCAATGTGTCCCCGGACTTCCCGGATGTGGACGGTGTTCAGGTGCTCGACGCCACACTCGGCGGCAATTTCGATATCGAGCTGGTAGGCCATCCATGCGGCGTCCTGCAACTCGCCGCCGGTGGCCGCAGCGGCGACGGCGGCCAGGCGCTCGCGCAGCACTTCCGGAATCTGGGCCTGAGGGCCGGTCTGCGCGGCGGGGGCGAGTGCCGGGGCACCCCAGAATGCCGGAGTCACGGTGCCCCAGGGGCGGAACAGCTCTTCGTGCTCGTGCAAGGCGTTACGCCCTTCGGTTGTGCGGGTCACCAATTCACCACCCGGCGGACTTCGGTGATTCGGGTCATGGCGCTCGTGGAGTTGCGCCAGCTGCTGTACGAGACGATCCGGGTCCGCACGCCGGTGCGGGGCGCCTCGATGATCTTGCCGTCGCCGATGTACATACCGACGTGCCCCGGGCGCGCGTCCGATCCGTCGCTGCCCGGATTGAACACCAGGTCCCCAGGCTTGGGGTCGTCGATACTGACCCGGTCGCCGATGTTGACCTGGTCGTAGGTGACCCGGGGGATGGCGACCCCGGCGGCCCGGTAGGCCTGCTGCATCAGAGACGAGCAGTCGCACCAGCGGGCAGACCTCTGGCCGTGGGCATTGGTGCAGTCGCCACCGAGGTGGTACCAGCCGCCCCTCTGCTGCAGTGCCCAGGCCACCGCGGTGCGGACCTTGGGCGGTGTTCCGGCGGACAGAGTGTATCCGGCAGGCAGTTCCACCTCCTCGCTGGACACGGGGGCGGTGAACTGCCGGGCGGAAGCCATGATGATCTGGACGTAGTTGTATGTCTGGCCTTTGGCGAACTGCTCGTCCGGAACGCCCTGGTACTGGTCGACGCGGCCCCAGCCAGCGTTGTAGCCGGCGAGCGCGAGTTCGAGGGGTGAGCCGTTGTACTGGGGGTGTGCCTTGCCCTTCTTGAGCAGGCTGCACATGAACTTCCCCTGCCCGGCGATGGCGTCCGCGGGTTCCCAGACGCTCTTGGTCCCGTTGTCGTTTCCGTCCACGGCCCACGTCGGCCAGGTATCCGGCATGAACTGGGCGATGCCCTGCGCACCGACGTCGGGAGACTCAGCACTCGGGTTGAAGTTCGATTCCTGTTTCAGCTGGGCAGCCAGGATCGACGGCGGCAGCCCTTGGTCACAGTCCGCCGAGGCATTGAGGACCATCGACGCGTACTCGCCTGGGACGCCTCCCGTGCCGATCCTGAGGCTGCCCGCTGTCGGCTCCACGCTGCCCCCGGCCCTGTCGTCGTCGAACGTCGCGATGAGCAGCACGATTCCCATGCCGAACGCGACCGGTGTCATGACCGCCCCGCCGACGGCAACGGCTAGCCATCGCTTGACGCGCACAGTCCCCCTAGACCTGCACTCTAGATTTGCGTAAAAGAATCCTGCTGCGTGGTCTGTTCTACTGAGAACCGGCCGCGCTCGGTTCGGGTGATGATGCGTAACACTATGCCATCACAGCTCTATGTGACGCAGATTGACAATATGTTTAGTTGTTACGCGCATCAAAGCGATATGGTTCCGAGGTGCTTGTGAACGATGGACGGCGCGCTAGATTAGCCATCGCAAAGAATCGAATCTGCTGTGTGGGGGCAAGGGTGGGCAAATGGGAAGGCGCGCTGATGGCGCTACCTGCCGGATCCCGTCTGGTGCTGCCGGTGATGGCAGCGACCGGGGGCAGCGGGCGCTCCACCGTGGCCGATCTGCTCGCCGGAGCGATGACGGTGACCGGGACCGGCACGGTCGTGCTGGACACCGCACCGCGCCTGTCCTCGCCCTGGCCCTCGTGGACGGTCGGGCAGGAGGCCGGAGGCCTGGCTGTGCTCCCGCCCGACCGGCCGCTGACCCGATCCGAGGTCCAGTCCGCGGCCGCCTGGCGGCCGGCCGGGCGGGGCGCGGGCTGGCAGGTGCTGACCGACAGACGTGACTGGCACAGTCCGCCGCTCGCGCTTCCGCAGTACCCTGCCGCCTGGCTCCAGCTGGCTGCCATCGGCGGATGGCAGGCCGTCATCGCCGACACCACACACCCCGTCGCCCACGACATCCTTGACGCACGCTGCGCCGGGCGGATCGGACAGACCCGGGCCTGGTGCGAACTCCCCTACGCGGTACCGGTGCTGTGCGCGGCCGCCACCGCCAGCGGCGTCCAGGCCCTGCAGCAGGCCGTGATGGCACTGCACGCCGACGGTATGCCGCTGCAGCGCACGGTGGCCGTACTCGTTGCACAGACCGACGGACGGCTGCCCGCCGTCGTCCGGGCAGGCGCGACGATGCTGACCTCCCGCACCGCCGCCGTGGTGCACCTCCCGCACGACCCGCACATCCGCACCCATGGGCTGCGGACGGCATGCCGGCTGCGCTCACGCACCCGGCAGGCCGCCCACTCGCTCGCCCAGGCAGTCCTGACAGTGGCCGGCGCCACCTGGGGCATGCCGCTTCCCGAAGCGCCGTGCCCCGCGCCGCTCGCCGTCGTTTCCCCCGCTTCCAGACCACTTTGACGAGGTGTCGGCTATGACCTTGATGACCATCCTGCACACCTTGGCCACCGACCCGGACCTGCACGTACTCGCCGACGGTAAGGGCCCGATTGTCCCGAAATACAGCCCGGAGCTTCCCGACGCGGTGAACACCCAGGTCAAGACGATCCTGTCCTGGACGGCCGGGCTCGGTCTCGCAGCATCCGTAGGCGGCGGACTGTTGGGATGGCTCCTGGTGGCGGTGGGCCACAACAGCGAACGCGCACAGCTGGCCGCCCGCGGCAAGCAGTCCGTGCTGTGGAGCTTGTTCGGGGCCGGAGGTATCGGTGTGACCAGCAGCCTCGTCCTCGCGTTCTACAACATGGCGAAGTGAGGCGGCGGCAGATGGACACCCACGACCGTGGCGCCCGGAAGGCCAGACTCACTCTCGCCGGGCTCGCCGTACTCGCCGCTGTAGGACTGATTGCCAGCGGAGTCGCGGCCTACTCCCTTCTCGGAAACGACGATTCAGCGAAGGGAACGGCAGGCCACACGGCGACCGCGAAACCAGGCCCGTCCGGCTCTGGCGCAGATTCGAATGGGCAGGCGATGACGCCGGAGAAGAAGGACAAGCTGCTTCTCTCCGTACCCACTGGCCAAAAGGACGGCGTCTCGACCGGCTTCCCCCACACCGCCCGGGGCGCCGTCTCAGCTGCGGTCTACTTCTGGGAGGAGTACGCCTGGCTGGATGATCAGAAGGCCCGTCAACAGCTAGAGGCCGTTGTCTCACCTGACGCCACCGGCTACATCGACGAGCAGATCTCCGAGATCCGCAAAGGACGCGAGGCCGCCAATCTCCCGACCTCCGGTGGTACGCCCGCTGGTCTCACCATCAGCACCACCGTCGAGGCCGCGCGTCCGACGTCCATCACACTGCCAGGCGCGACCCGGGGTGACGTAGTACAGGTGTGGATGTCCTTCGATCGCTACGCAACCACGCCCGAGAAAGCAACTGACGACGATCCGATCAAGGGCGACACAGCCGACCTGATCGTCAAGTGGCAGAACGGAGCGTGGAAACTCACCAACGAACCTCAGTACTGGCAAAAGCGGTCCTTCCCCGTCGCCTACGACCCGGACTCGCCATACGCCAGCCGGGACGGGTGGGTGCAGGTGCGGCATGCGGACTGACCACGTCACACAAACCGCGCGCGCTCTGACGCTGCTGTTCTGCTTCAGCCTCGGCGGGCTAGGCGCACATGCTGCCCTCGCTGCGGACGACCCGTTTGCGACGCACAAAGACTACGGACCCCCCAAACCCCCACCCAAAGAATGGGACGCCGACGTCGGCCTGGACAGCAAGAACCACTACTGCCTGCTGTACAAGGACGACGACTGCAGCCCGGCCGATGCGGGGGAGATCCCTAACCCGGGCGTGACCGGTGACATCTGTGAAGGCGCCGACGGACGTGGCGCCGCCAACTGCAGCAAAGAAGAGCGCCTGGCGTACGAGAAGCGGCGCTTGGAGAAGTGGCGCAAGGACTACAAGGACAAGTCCGACGACCCGAACTACGAGAAGCTGAACAAGTTCATCGCCGCCTGCATCGACAAGGGCGGAGCCTTCGAGGACTGCAAGCAGGACGCCTCGTACAAGTACCCGCCCAAGGCGAAGACCCCGTTCACGTGGGTGGCCGGGAAGATCTCGGAGATGGCCTCGAACGCTCTGAAGGAGGCCGCCCGCTACATCGGCAAGGCCGTGGTGTGGCTGCTGGAGGAGTTCGCGAAGGTCTTCAACGAATCGTCCACTATCGATCTGGCCAAGACCGGCATCGGCAAGCCGAAGGGGATCATGACGGTCCTCTCCCTGCTGATCGCGACGTTCTTGCTGCTGCTGCAGTTCGGGAAGGTGGCGATCAGTCAGCGAGGCGAGCCAGCGGCGACCGCCGTGACAGGGCTGGCGAAGTGGGGGATCATCTCGTCGGTCTACGTGATCGCCACGCAGACCGCTCTGACCTGGTCGGATGCCATTTCCACCTGGATCATTAACTACAGCTTCCACGGCGGCGGATCGGGCGCGGGCGATGCGACCAAGGCGATGCAGCAGCAGCTGGGCACCCTGTTCGGCGGGCTGATTACCGGCGGAGGCGGCGCGGCGACCGTGGGCACGGCACTCATTACCGGTGAGAGCGTGGCGGCCGCGGCGGTCGGCGTGATCATCGTGGTCGGCGTCGTGTGCATCCTGGCGATCGCCGCGCTGTGGATCGAGGTGCTGCTGCGGCAGGCCGGAATCATGATCCTGGTGGCGACCATGCCCGTGGTGCTGGCCGGGCAGATGTCCGACGCGACGCAGGAATGGTGGCCCAAGGCCAGGAACGCGCTGATCGCGCTGATTCTGATGAAGCCGATGATCGTGCTCTGCTTCGCGATCGGGTTCGGTGCCATGTCCGAGGGCGACGGCGTGCAGAACATGTTCGTCGGTCTTGTCATCTTTATCCTGGCCTGCTTCGCGTGGCCCGTCCTGGCGAAGTTCATGACGTTCTCCACCGTCGGCGGCGGCAGCGCGATCGCGTCCGGACTCATGAGCTCGATTGGCTCGTCCGCCGCATCGATGAGCGGCGGCTACCGGCCCGAGATGGGCGGAGCCGGGGCGGTCGGCGGCGGCAGCGCCTACACCCGAGCCTTGGAGCAGGACACCGCCCAGACCTCAGCCAGCGGCTCCAATGCCATGCAGAGCGCGGGCAGCGGCACCGGGGCGGGGAGCGCGAGCGGGCGGACCTTCGGGCGCCGGGTCATGGGCACGGTCGGCCTGCCCCTGCAGGTCCTCGCCGCGGGCAAGGACACACTCGAGTCCGGCATGGCGAGCACCGCGGGCCACGCCGGTCTCGACCACGGTGCGGCTGGCGGCCGTCACGTCGTCATCGCGCAGCGGCGCCATTCCGCCTCCGCCGGACAGCCGCAGGAAGCGGACGACAGTTCCCCGCTACAGATCCCACGGCAGCCGGTGCAGCCTCCCAGCCCTCCGACTCAGGGATAGCCGATGACACAACCCATCACCTACAGCGGATGGCAGTCGGAGAAGTCCGGTTTCATGGGGCGGCTGTCCGGGCCCGGTTTCGCCTTGGTCGCCGTGGCCTGCGCGCTGTTGCTCACCCCCGTCAACCTGTCCAGCTGGGCCGCGGCCGCCGTGTGCGTGCCGCTGGCTCTGCTGTTGCTTCTGCTTGCCTTCGGGCGGGTGAGCGGGCTGAGCGCCGATGAATGGATCCTTCTGGCAGTGAGGCATCAGATCGCCGTGGCAAGAAAACAGAACATCTTCTTCAGCGGGCCGTTCGCCCCCCGATCCGCCCGCACCGGGCACCAGCCGATGGATCTGCCCGGCACCCTGGCCCGGCTGCGGATCCTCGAGGCCCCGGACGGGCTGGGAGGGTTTCTCGGTGTTGCGCACGATCCGGTGGCCGGTACGTACACCGCGGTTGCCCGTGTCTCCTTCCCCGGCCTTGCGCTGGTGGACAGTGACAAGCAGGCGGCCCGGGTTTCCTCCTGGGCTGCGCTGATGCGTACGTTCTGCACCGAGGACTCGCCCGTCACCCGCCTGTCCGTACACCAGCGGTGCCTGCCCGACGACGGGGCCGCCCTGCGGTCATGGACCGCGCAGCACATCACCGCTGACGCCCCGCCGGCAGCAGTGAGCGCCCTGGCCGATGTCATGGAAGGAGCCGGTCCCGCGGCGACCTCCCGGGAGACGTACCTGTCCATCACCCTGTCGGCGGCCCGGGCCCGTCTCGCCATCAAGGGCGCCGGCGGCGGCCAGGTCGGCGCCGCCGCCGTCCTGGTGCGCGAGCTCCACGCGCTCGGCGGAGCACTGAGCACCGCGAGCCTGCAGGTCGTCGAATGGCTCTCCCCGCGGGGGCTGGCCCAAACGGTGCGCACCGCGTACGACCCCGACGCCCAGGTCGCCCTCGCCACCGCCAACGCCGCCGCCCGGACACCCGGATGGGAAGGCACCGAAGAAGGCGTCGACCCGGACCTCGCCGGGCCCGCGGCCGCCGAGACCGGATGGGGCACCTACCGCCACGACGGGGCCTGGACGGTCACCTATCAGGTGCGTACCTGGCCGCAGGCCCAGGTGTACGCGACGTTCCTGCAGCCGCTGCTGCGCCCCCGGCGCAACGCCCGGCGCTCGATGAGCCTGGTCTACGAACCGCTCGGCCCGCGCCGGGCCCGCCAGGAGCTCGCGAAGGAGAAGAGCAAGCGGTCCTCGGCCCGGTACCTGCGGGCCAAGACCGGCCGGGACGAGAGCGAGGACGAGCGCCGCGAGGTCAACCTCGCCCGCACCCAGGACATGGCCCGGGCCTCGGGCCAGGGCGTGGTGCGGATGACCGCGGTGCTGTCGGTGACCGTCACCGACCTGGAGGAGCTGGAGACGGCCTGCGCGGAGATGCAGGCCGACGCCGCAGCGGCCGGCCTGGAGCTGCGGCGTATGTGGGGCGCCCAGGACGTCGGGTTCGCCGCGGGGGCGCTTCCGCTCGGCCTGGGGCTGCCGGACCGACGGACGGGATTCTGATGGGCCTCCTCACCCGTCGCCGACAAGGCGATGACACCCTGCTGGACGCCGCCGGGATCGGCGAGGCCACCGGCATCAACACGGCGCTCGTCCCCGCTCCGGCCGGGCCGACGGCGGCCGAGCAGCGCGCCGCCCGCCGGCTCGAACACGCCGACACGGTGATGCGGATCGCTCCCCGCAAGGGGTGGTCGCACCCGTATGCGGGACGGTCCGCATCCCTGCCCCGCACGGAGGTGGTGCGCGCCGACACCGGCAACGCGGCCGGCGCCTACCCGTTCCTGCACGCCGGGGCGCTGCCGCCGGTCGGCGCGTACATCGGCCACAACACCCTGACCACGCAGGCGTTCTCCGCCCATCCGGCGGTCTGGGTCCGCGAAGGACTGTGCACCAACCCCAACGTCATGATCACCGGCATCCCCGGCAGCGGTAAGAGCGCGCACATCAAGGCGTTGTGCTTCCGGCTGATGGCGTTCGGGCACCGCACCCTGATCGCGGGCGACGTGAAGGGCGAGTACGCGGGGCTGTGCCGCCACCTGGGAGTCGAGCCGGTCCGGCTCGGCCCCGGCCTGCCCGGCCGCCTCAACCCGCTGGATGCCGGACCCCTCGGCGCGGGCCTCGAACGGATCACGGACTCGGCCGAACTCCGCAGCCGCCTGCAGGAAATCCACCGCCGCCGCCTGACCCTCCTCAAGGCCCTGCTGGAACTCCAGCTCAAGCGGACACTGCAGTCGCAGGAGGAAGAAGCCCTGGACGTCGCGGTGCGAGAGGTCACCGGCGAGCTGTACGGGCAGACCCGGCTCGCGGTGCCCACCCTGCCGCTGGTCTACGACAAGCTGCGCGACCCCACCGACGCGATGGCCCAAGAACTCCGCGTCCGCGACGGCGAAGTGCAGCGGGCCCGCGAGCAGATGGCCACCATCCGCTCGGCACTCGGCTCCATGGTCAACGGCCATCTGGGTGGGCTCTTCGACCAGGAGACATCCATCGGACTGGACTGGGAGGCCCCCATCCAGTCCGTCGACATCTCCGCCCTGGAGCAGTACGGCGACGAGACGGTCGCCATGGTGCTGTCCTGCGTCTCCTCCTGGGCACAGGCGGCGATCGACCGGCCCGGACAGCGGCCGTGGGTCGTCGTACGCGACGAACTGTGGCGCCAGATGCGCTCCGGCGGTGCGGCCATGGTCCGCAAGATCGACGCCGACCTCAGGCTCTCCCGGGCGACCGGCACCATCCAGATCCTGGCCACCCACCGCCTGTCCGACTTCGAGAGCGTCGGCGCGGCCGGCTCGGAGGCCGTGGCAATCGCCAAGGACCTCATCTCCTCCTGCGAGACCCGCATCCAACTCGCCCAGGACACCCGCCCGCTGCAGATCACCCGCGAGGCAATCGGACTCACCGACGCCGAATGCGACCTGATCGGCTCCTGGGGTGCCGGCCAACGCGGCCGCGCCCTGTGGAAGGTAGGCCGCGGCGGCGGCTCCCACGCCGTCCAGCTCGTCCTCTCCCACACCGAGCAGAAGCTGTTCGAGACCGACGAGCGAATGGTCGTGTGATGGCGACGCAGAAGAGCGGCCCGTCCACCGCCGCCATGGACGACAACACCCTGCTCGCCGCCTACGGCGCGGGCGCCCTGGTCGCGGTCGGCGGCGCGGTGCTGCTGGCCGCACCCCTCGCCTCCCTGCTGTCCGGACGCGGATGGGCGACGCGCACCGACAGCATCCCCGCGACCGTCCTCACCGCCCTCGTACGCGGCCCGGGCGCAGCTTACGATCCGGCCCCGCCCGCCTGGCTGTTCTACCTGCTCGCCGTCCTCCTGGTCGTCGCCGTCCTCGCCCTGGCCGTCAAAGCCGTCAGCCTCCTCGACCGCAGCGGCCGCACCGGCGGCGCCCAGTGGGGCGGCGCGAAGGTGGAACGAAAACTTGCTGCACCGCAGGACCCGGTCAGGCGCGCCAACCGGATCACCGCCGGGCGCGGGATGCGGACCAAGAAGATCGTGGCCGCCCAGCCCAACATCAGTGCCACCGTGTTCGGGGTGCCCGGATCGTCGAAGACGACAGGGCTGGTGCTGCCGAACGCCGCCGAGTGGCAGGGGCCCCTGGTCGTGACGACCACCAAGGCCGCCGATCTGGACATCATTTACGCCCGCCGCCGCCACTTCGGCCCGGTCTGGGTGATCGCCCCCGCGGGAATCCCCGGCCGCACCACACAGAAGTGGTCCCCGGTGGACTACTGCACCGACGCCAAGGCCGCCGACCGGATGGCCGCGTGGATGGCAGAAGCCTCCTCCTCCGGCGACGACAAGCGCGCCGCCCCCTGGATCGACCAGGCCAAGAGCGTCCTCAAGGGCGTCCTGCTCGCCGCGAACCTCTCCAGCGGCGGCGTCAGCACGATGCGCCGCTGGCTCGGCCTCGGCAAGGACGCCGTCGACCACGTCCGCGCCGTCCTGCTGCAGCACGGCTACACCGAAGCAGCCGACGACTACGCATCCCCCTGGCTACGACTCCACGAAGACGGCATCGGCAGCATCCAATTCAGCCTCAACGTGCTGGCCCGCGTCTACGCCGACGAAGAAGTCCGCGAAACGTGCTCAGGCACCGACTTCACCGTCGAGGAGCTCCTAGACCAGAACGGCACCGTCTGCCTCATCGCGTCCGAAGCCGACGCCGAACGCTTCGCCCCGCTACTGACCTCGATCATCGCGTCGATCATCCACGGCGCCGAAGTCCGCTACAACACCACCGGAAAGCCCCTGAACCCCTCGCTGGGCGTCATGGTCGACGAGGCCGGCAACATGCTCCGCTACCCGAGGCTGCCGAACATCCTCACCACCGGGCGCGGCATGGGCATCGACGTCCTGACGGTGTGGCACGACCTGTCCCAGCTCCGCTACCGGCTCGGCACCCAGAAAGCCAACACCGTACTCTCCGCAAGCGGCCTGCGAATGCTGCTGCCCGGCTGCGGCGACCTGGAGACCCTGCGCTACTTCTCCGGCCTGTACGGACGCACCGAAGTCATGCGGACCTCCCACGGCCGCTCCCGCGGCGAGTACTCCACCAACACCTCCGCCACCGAGACCGACCTCGCCCCGGTCCACTCCCTGCAGCAGCTGCCCGACTTCACCGCGATTGCCCAGTACTCCAACCAGCCCCCGATCAAGGTCCGGATGCGGCTCACCTTCCGCGACAAGGATCTCAAGAAGCTGCTGACCGCCCCCGTTCCTCCGACGGGGACGGTCAGCTTCACCAAACCCGCCGCACCCGGGAAGGCCGGCACCCGTGTCTGACGCCCTCGACAACCCCGCCTCCCTGTGGCCGACACCACCGGCCGCTGCCACGCAGGAGCCTCAACGATGGGTGTGGGCGGCGATGGACCCGCCCGAGCGGCGTGCCCGGATGCGTGACCTCGCGATCTGGGTCGACTGGCTGCGCCGCACCTTCGAGCTCCACAACAACATCCCGCCCTGCTGGTACCGCCACCCGCCCGTCGTCGAGCACCTGACCGCCCTGTACGCCGGCTGGCTGCGTACCTATGCAGGCGAGCAGGCAGCCGGGCGGGAGCTCGCCGAGGCCGACTGGATCAACACCCTGCACAACTTCACGCCCCGACTGCAGCTGGCCGCCTGCGCCAGCGGCCGCCACCAGGACCCGCCGCCGCTGGTGCCGCCACCGCCCGACGCCGACGAGGCGTTCGAGGTGTACCTGGTCACCGCCGAGGCCACCACCACGGCGGCCGCGCATCCGGCCGCCGCCGAACTGGCCCGGCGCACCGCCGAACTGGACGCGCCGCTGTAGAGGCGCAGTCGCGCCGCGGAGACCGTACGCACGCGAGGGGAGGAATCGATGGGGGACGAGGGACGGTTTGCGACTGAGGGGGTGGCCCTGCAGGCCGACGCCCGCCCGACGGAACTCACCGCCTCCGAGCAGCAGCCCGGGGAACCCGCAGCCCTCGCGATCGCCCCGGTACCCGCCGTCCCCGAGGCCCCCGTACAGCAGCAGGCCCCCGAGCCCTCGGCACCGGCCGTCTCTGCGGACGCGCCTGGGTTCCGTGAAACCAGCGTCGGCGTCTGGCCGCGACGCGCGGTCGTCCGCACCGAGCAGACCGGCAGCATCGCCCGTCTGGAGCGCGAGCACACCAAGGCGGTGCGCGAGACCCTGCTCGCCCTGCACGTCCAAAACGTCGATGTCCATGAGACCGGCGAGATCGCTGCCGTCCACAGCCGGGAGTGGCCGGACAAGGAGGGCTTTCCCGGCTCCGGCGAACGCGCCCGCACCGAGGTGCTGCAGAACATCGCGGAACACGCCGCACGCGCCCGCAAGCGAACCTTCAAGGCGCCCCGCACCAACTGGGAAGACGCCCGCAAGGGATGGCCAGCGGTGCGGTTCAACCTCGACGTCGCCGATTCCCGCGTCAGCGAGTACCACGAGTACGTGCCCGAAACCGTGACGACGCCGGCAGCCCCAGAACCTCCGCCACCCACCGAGCCGGACACTGCGACACCGAACGCCGGCCCCGTGCCGGAAAGCGTGGCCGCCGCTGCCAGGCAAGCCCAGCCCGGCCTGTTCACCCCCAAACCCGCGGTCCGGGTGCCCAGTGCGGCCGTGCCACCCGCCACTTCTGAAACGCTCGGCCCGGGCACCGCACCGGCCAGCAGCCCGTTGCCTGTGGTGCTGACCCCCGGCGCACACCTCGGCCTCTTCGCCCAGGACGAGGACGCGGCCCCCATGAGCACCCCCACCGAGGAAGCCGAGCTGGCCACCGTCGACGTGATACGCCCTGCACGCACCCCGCCGCACGCCGAAGAGATCACCCAACAGCGAGATGACGTCCCGGAGATCGCCGAACCGCCCCTGCCGGCCAATGCTCCGGAGCCGCTGCTCCCGTCCGTGACACCCGACCGTATGGAGGAAGCCCCCATGGCCACACCCACCGTTGACCCCATCCAGGCGGCCGCCGAGGTCTCCCGGGTCAGCCAGCCGCCCGTCCCTGCCCCGCAGGCGGCGCCGCCAGCCCCGCTGGAGGAGCGGGCGCGGTTGAATGCCGAGGCGGCGATGCCCGAGGCGCAGCGCGAGCTTCCGCTGTGGACCGGAAACGACCTCCCGGGCGGGGCGGGGTGGACCGCACGTGACGGGGTCCTGTACGACGGCTACGGCGCTCCGACATGGAAGTTGAAGACACCCGCTGGCGTCCCGAACCCGACGCAGGTGCCAGCGGTCCCGCCCGCACCGGCCGCTGCTTCCCCGGAAGTGGGCCGCACCGATCCGGGGAACGCCTACGATCCCGCGGACCTGTGGGCCGCCGACCTCATCGAACCGGTGGGCCTGCCCGAGGCGTTCGAGCGGGTGAAGGAGGCATGGGCCGACATCGTCCCGCCCGTCCTGGGCACCGCCCAGGACCTCCGCGCCGCCGTCGACAACGACCTGCGCACCCTGGAACAGCAGTGGCGGCGCACGGTGCCCAGCCCACAGGTCGCTACGGACAGTGTGGGTCCGCAGCCCGCGGCCGCTGCCTCCGCCCCCGCCAGTGCGGCCGACGCCCAACAGGCAGCCGCCGCGGTCAACACCGCCCTGCAGGAAGCCGATCGTCATGCTCCGGCGCTCAAAGACTCGCCGCAGTGGCAGCAACTGCAGACCGTCCGCGGCGCTGCTGCCCATCTGTGGGACGTCATCAAGGAGAAGGCCGGCCCCTACTTCGAGCGGCTGGCCGACGACGTGCGCGTCCAGGGGTTCTGGCGGACAGTCTCCGCCCGCACCTGCGACACCATCGCCCGCTGGGCGCAGGCCGGGGCCGACCGGCTGCGCAGCGGTGTCAAGCGCCCAGCCCTGCCGGCGGCCGAAGCGCTGCTCAAGGTCTCCGACGCGGCCCTGGCCTACAGCAGTCCGCGCAGTGAGCGGCCCGATGCCGTCACTGTGGCCGCCGAGGACTCGAATCTCGCCGAGATCCGACAGCTGCGCAGCACCCTGCGGTCCAACGCCCCGCTCCTGTACGCCACGCGGGACGACGCTGTGGAGGCCTCCCGCGAGGTCGCCCGGGCATTTCAGGCATGGGCGGGCACCGACATGGGCAAGGAGCTCGGCGCTTCCACGCACCGCCGGGTAGCGGAGTTCCGCGAGGCATGGCAGCAGCTGCCGCCCTCACAGCTGCCCGGCGGTCCCGGGCCGGCGGCCGGGCCCTACAGCGCAGTGGCCGAACACGCGCAGGGAATCGTGGAGCGGGCCCAGGCCCAGCCGGGCCGGTTCGCGCCCTCCGATCTCGCCGCCCTGCAGACGGTGGCCGATCTCGCCGAGCACCACGGCGGACGGCTCGCGGCGACCCTCCCACTGGACCTCACCGGCCCCGCCACCCCGGCCGCAGTCGTCCAGCAGAGTGCTCCGTGCCCCGCGGTGGCGAACCCGGGACCGGCCGCCCGTCCGGGGTCACCCCGTCTCTCGGCCTGAGCCCGTGATCTCAGAAAGATGTCGTCGCGGATATCCCACCGGACCCGTAGGCGGCGGAAGCCGTTGCTCCAGGCGTTCGTGTGCCCCGATCCGCCGGCGCAGCGTCCACGCCGCGGGCGGCGGCCGTGGCTCATTCGTAACCGCCTGACCGGATTGGGAAGTTGTCCGCACCCGGACGGACCGAGACCCCCCGAACAGCCAGGCACGCTGCCACGCTGGCCTCGCCATGAACATGGCCGACACTCACGCGTCACCGTACGTCGGAGGGAAAGACCTTTGGATTCCCATGGAAGACCACGCGGCAGATTCGCCCGCCTCGTCGCGCTGGGCGCAGCTGCCATCACCGCCTTGGCCGTGCAACTGCCGGCCCAGGCGGTCGCCGCGAGCACAGTCAAGGCGGCCAACCCCAGTGCCACCCACGCGCCCAGCCCCACCGCTCGGCGCGATCACCCCTCGCACCGGGTCTGTGCGTTGCCCAAGCGCGCCTCGCAGATGAGTTGCCGCTCCTTCGAGCGGGATGACGTCAAGGTCCCCAAGGCACAGTTGGCAGCTGCCGCGACCCCGTCCGGCTTCGGGCCGGCCGACCTGCAGAGCGCCTACAACCTGCCCGCGTCATCCGCAGGCGGGGGGCAAACGGTAGCGATCGTGGACGCCTTCGACAACCCCAACGCCGAAGCGGAGCTGGCCGTCTACCGGCAGTGGTTCGGGTAGTCCTGCGCAGTCAGGTCTGCGCGTCCTGGTCTCCGAGGCGCCCGAGACCGATTCCCAACCCGCCACTATGGAGGGGGCGTCCGGTTCGTCCTGGCCGACGGGGCACCGGTTTGCTTACCGCACCGGGCCCGACACGCCACAGTCCACGCGCTGGTCGAGGCAGGGCACAGCCGCCGCGCGATCCCACGGCAGCTCGGCATGACCTGCCGAACCGTCCAACGCTTTGCCGACGCCGCCACGCCAGAGGAACTCTTCACCGGCCAGTGGCAGAACTGGGCCTCCGTCCTCGACGAGTACAAGACCTACCTCGACGGCCGCTGGAGCGAGGGCTTCACCAACGCCTGGAAGCTGTGGGAGGAGATCGTCCCGCTCGGCTACAAGGGCAGCTACCAGCGCGTTCGCGCCTACCTACGGCAGAAGCGCATCTCACCCCGGTCCGTGATGGCCCGGCCGTCCTCGCCCCGCGCCGTCGCCGGGTGGATCCTCCGTCGCCCAGAGACCCTCACCGAGTCCGAACAGCTCCATCTCAAGACCGTGCGAGCCCACTGCCCCGAACTGGATGCCCTGGTCCGGCATGTCCGGTCGATCGCGACCATGCTGACCGAGCGTCGAGGCGAGCGCCTGCCGGACTGGCTCGACGCCGTCAGGCAGGACGACCTGCCCAGCCTCCACACACTTGCCGCGGGCATCGATCGTGATCGCGATGCCGTCATCGCCGGCCTGACCCTGCCCTGGAACTCGGGCGTCGTCGAAGGACATGTCAACCGGATCAAAATGCTGAAGCGCCAGATGTTCCGCCGAGCCGGCTTTGATCTACTGCGCACACGCGTCCTGCTGGCCTCGTGACCCACTGTCGGCGGCCGATGCGACGATCCTCAGATCAGTATCTGGGAGGAGATCACCATGGGCACCTGGGGAGTCGGCCCCTTCGACAACGACACAGCCGCCGACTTTGCCGGCGACCTGGATGAGGCAGCCGTGGACGACCGCGAGTCTATGATCCGCAGCGCGCTCAGACGCGCCGCCAACCCTGCAGACCAACTGGAAGCACCCGACGCCGAGCGAGCCGTGGCCGCGGCAGCCCTGGTCGTCGCACAGCATCCTGACGGCGAAGCTACGTGTTCGAACTACGGCCCCTCGGGACCGATGCCGCAGTTTCCCGCAGACCTCCAAATGCTCGCCGTCGACGCCCTGGACCAGGTGGTTGCCGAGCCGTCTGGACTCGCCGAGCTGTGGGGTGAAGCCGTGAACGGCCCGAAATGGCGCCAGGACATCACCCGCCTCCGCGACGTCCTCGACCCTCCGATCCCGCCACAAGAGGAAACCCTCTTCGAGATCTAACCGGTGACGCACGATCGCGGGCCACAGAACCTGAGCCAAAACCCGAGTTTCGACTGCACCGTGCTTGCCTCGGGCCGGCTGAGGCACGGTGTCGTCGCTCCTCCGGATCGTTCGCCGCAGCGCGCGTCTTGGCGATCACCCCGGGCCGGAACAGTCCGAAAGAGACGGCCTGGACGCGATGATCACGGTATTCACAAACTCCGCTATCGCGCCGATACTGAAAGTAACGGATCAGCAAGGGGCCAAAGGACGGTTCCGCCAGACAAACGGGGAACCCATGATCTTCATTGTTTCCACGGTGGTTGTGCTCGCGGCCGCGGTCGGGGTGTGCTTGGTCGTACTGCGGCGCAGAGGCGGCTCGGGGGAAAGCGCGGCACCGCAGCGTGGGGCAGCGGACCAAGGACTCGCACAAGGGCTGGGCATGGCCCCCAGGGCATAACTACCACCCCATACGGACAACCTCTGGAGTGGCGAAATGTCACTGCCTGCCGACCGGACCGCCCTGGACCTGTTCGATGCGCACCTGGAGGCGCTCTGGGACGGAACGGACCTCCCGCTCCCGCTCCCGCAGGGGCTGGTCTGCCTTGCAGCGGAAGGAGGGGGCGAGCTCGCCCACTGGGCCCTCGACCAACTCCGGCGTATCCCCTGCGAGCCGCAGGACACCTTTGCCCGCCAAGTCGGCGGTCTGCTGGCAGAGTTCCGCTGCCGTCGCTGTCCCTGGAACGCGGCGGCGCTGCGGCTGCTCGACGACACGTACACCTTCGTGGCTACCGGCCCCCGGCGGCACGAGGACTGGGCGCACGACGCCCACGCCGTGCTGCACCGGTCGGTCCCTGACCCCCGGGGCTGGGTCCGACTGGACTGGGACCGCACCAACGCCGCTCGCCAGACGGTGCCCGCGTACCCCTTCGACCCCCCGGACGCATCAGAGTTCCCCGACCGCCTATACCCCCTGGAGGCGGAGGCGGCGGTCGCCGCGCTCGCCATCATGGCCGAGGAATGGCAGCCGGAGCCCGCCCCCGTCCGCTCCCGCCCGGACCGGGACGCCGTGCTGGCGGATGCCCGAACCCTGCTCGATCGGTACGGGCCCACCGCGCGCTACTGGACCAACGCGACGGCCGCCGCCTCTGACCCGGCCCAGGACTTCCTCGCAGCAGGCCTCCAGGGCACGGAATCCCGTGGTTTCCTCACCTCCGAATACCTCAACGGCCTCGACTTCTTCGAGAACCTGGGCCTGATCGCGGTGACCGACGACGAGGTGGGCGTCTTCTGGTCGTTCGGGGCGTACTGATGACGTTCGGAGAAGGCCACCCAGCGACCGTCCACCACCGCCTTGGCGACCCCGCGGCCGGGCACCACCGCCGTTGAGGCGGGCCGCGCCCTGGCCGACCGTTCCGACATACGCGGCCTTCCAGTCACTCGTATCGCTGATGCAGCCGCAACATCGGCGTCAGTCATCGCTCGTAGAGTCAACATCTCGGCACCGTGGGCGGGCCGCCCCGCCCGCGCCTGCCTCCTGGGGCTCCGAAGCGCAGGGTCTGCGAGGCAGAGCGGCCCGTCGTCCACCGGCAGGCCGCGCTGCTCCCGCCGTGCTGCGCGACCCGTTCCGAGTGCGTGCGTACGAGCAGGCTCACGGCGTGTGCCTACGCCACGCCCTGATCGGCGCATGCCCGTCGCGCCGCCCTTCAGGTCAGTTGTCCGCCGTCCACACAGTCGCCTCCGGAGCCGACTGCGTAAGCGTCCTTTCGCCCGTCCAGTCGATGAAGGAGGTGCCGGGCAGATAGTCCTGTTGGAGGAAGAACGCCCGTGTGATGCGTGTGACCGCCACGGACGCGCCGGTCTCCTGGACGGGTGTACGCAGCCCGACGACCTCCGCGACGTCCGACGGCTTCGTCCCCACAGGCAGCTCGATCGTGGTCGCGGCCGCGCCATTGCGCGTGATGGACCACGAGGCGACGTCGTGGTTGGACGTGTACAGCTTCTCGCTCCCCTTCAGCCGCACCCCGATGGACAGGCCCACGTTACCGGCCTGGTTCGACGGCGAGGTCGTGTGGGACACCGCGAGGTACAGGTAGGTGCGCTGATCGCCAAGGTCCGGAGTATCCGGGTTCGAGGGGGATTCGATCTGGCCCTCACGGGTCATCTCCTGCCCCATGACGGGGTAGAGCCACGGATTCATGTCCATCATGTGCTCCCGCGTCCGACCTGCGGGCAGCGACTCGATCGGTGCGAGGGAGAACCGCATGGGGTCGTCGACCTTGTCGCACAGGTTGTTGTTGGAGGTGCAGGTCTCCAGCAGCGGGCGGCTGTTCTCGTACGAGCCGGCGAATTTCAGCGTTTGGTGGTTGGGTGCCTGGTAGACGCCCGTGCCCGGGACCGGCTTGCCCTGGGCGTCGACTTCGACACGGTAGGCCCACTCGATGTCGGTGGTCCGGCCCCAGCGTGCCATCAGCGCAGGCGAGTTGGTACCGCCGTCCTCGTTGCTCCAGATCACCGTGTACTGGATCACCTTGTGGCCGGCGGTCTGCGCCGGGGAGATCTCGTGATAGGCGAAGACCGGGGTGTCGGTCGTGCTGCTCTGGAACCGATCACCCAGATCCGGCAGGTTCCGGCCATAGAGTACGGGTGCGTTCTTCAGCACGAGTGCTTCATCGCTCTCCTCCCCGTACATCCGGACCGAGACGTCGTCGAGCCGCGCGCTGCTCGCTCCCTGCGGAGAGCGGTCGTCGGCGAAGCGGAACCGCAGCTTGTGCGGCCCCTTCTTGAGGTGGCCCAGGGTGAAGCTGCGGGTGATCGGCTGATCCGAGGGGATCACGATGTCGGTCGCGTAGCGCCCGTCGACGTATGCCGATACGACCGCGGACTCACTGCCCTTGATCCCCCAGAGGACCCCGGGCGCCCGGGAGTTCAGCGATACCACAGCCTCCCCCGCCCGATCCGCGACGAAGGGAACGGTCCGTGCGGGCTTGCCGCGCATCACGGTGACGGTGGGTGTGTCCGGCTTCCGCACGTCTGTTGCCGCGGCCGGAGGTGTGAACAGCCCGACTGCCGATACGGCAAGGAGGACCGCTGCCGCGCCGCTCCCCAGCCCGACCGAGGCGGTACCGAGCCGTGACACGCGAGTCTCGTTCATCGTTGATTTCCTTTCAGGTTTTCTTACGCATGAAGCCTTGACGAGGGTGCAGCAGACCGGTGTCGGCCGGGCGATGTGAACGCCAAGCGCAGTTGAACTTCCCGGTCGGCGACGTCGTGACTTCGCCCAGGTTCCAGGGGGGTGAGCCAGGCGCGTTCACGGCAATGCGATGCCGTGCACGACGCCGTCCTGATCACCCACCACCAGAGTTTTGTTGATGATCGAGGGGCTGCTGAAGGTGAAAGCGAGCGTGTGCTGCAGCCACCCCCGCCGCGTGCCGTCAACGATTCGTAGGCCGATGAGTTTGCCGTCCACGGATTGGACCCAAGCGGTGTTCTCGTGGACGATCGCGCCCGCGTTGAACACTCGGACGTCCAGGGAGGTCTGCCAGATTGTGTGACCCGTGGCCAGTTCAACGCGGCTGACGAAGCCGTATTCGGTGGTGAACAAGGCCGTGGCGTCCCGGAGAACGACGGTAGGGGCGTACATAGCGCTCCCCGAAAACGTCCACCGCAACGCTCCGGTGGCGGCATCGAGTGCGTACGAGCGGGAGACGTTTGCGACAATGGCCACGTCGTCGCCGAGGCCACTACGTCGTCCTATCCGCTGTGCAGCGCCAGCGAGAACTCGTCGCCCGAGGCCAACTGGTACGACCACAACTCCTTTCCGGTGGCGGCGTCGTGGGCCCGCGCGTAGCCGTCGTCGGCCGCAGTGTAGACGCGTTGACCGTCGCATGCGGCCCGCCCTGCGGAGAACCCGCGGTCGGCCACGGACCAGACCTTGCGGCCCAAATCTATGGCGAGCGGCCTGGTGCCTGCACGACAGCGGCGATGCCTCCGCCGAGAGCTGGGTCGCCCGCCACGCCCGCATGCTGCTGGGCGGCGGCGTGCAGCAGACTGCCACCGCACTCGAGGCAGCCGCCCGCACCGCTGGACTGCGTGGCGCCCAGCGCAAGGGCATCGACGAGGCCGTGAACTACCTGACCGGCAAGGCCGAGCACCTGCACTACGACACCGCCCTGGAACGCGGCTGGCCGATCGCCACCGGGATCATCGAGGGAGCATGCCGGCACTTGATCGGCGACCGCCTGGACATCACCGGCGCCCGCTGGGGCCTCTCCGGTGCGGAAGCCGTGCTCAAGCTGCGTGCCGTCCGCGCCAACGGCGACTTCGACGCCTACTGGGCCTGGCACGAGCAGCAGGAATTCATCCGCAACCACCAGGCACGCTACCGCGACCGGCTCATACCCACCGCCTGATCGACAGCACCCTCATTGGATCTGCACCCATGGGGGATTGCGGCGGTGGCCCGGCTGGCGGAGGTTTCGGAGTCGACCATCGTGCGGGGCCGCGACGAGCTCGCGGGCGGTGCTTCGGTGCTGGAGCGGGTGCGCCGCCCCGGCGGCGGACGCAGACCGGCCGCCGAGCGCGCCCCACGTCTCCTTCCAGCCCACGGGCACTTCACGGAGCGCCATCCGCACGGCCGCGGTCTTGCCCCGGCCCGGGTCGCCGAACACACACACCGCGCCCTCCGCCGCCATCGCCCGCCCGACCGCATCGAACACTGAAGCAAGCGCCGCTTGGCCCACTACCCGAACCGATCAACGTGCCGGCGCAGATCAGGTATCTGGAAGTCCGCCGACGAAACCGACTCGGCGGCACCTCCACGAGTGCCAACATGCCGCCTGAACAGGCCGGATGATTAATCGGCACTCGCAACGCCGCAGACGGTCCGGTACGAGATCACGTCCGGCGTGCTGCCGGCCGGACTGACGCTCAACAAGGACACCGGCGGTGTCACCGGGATCCCTGCCAAGAAGGGCGCCGCCACGTTCACCGTCACCGCCCGCAACAGCGGCGGCGCCCCGGACGCTTCGGCCAGCTACCGGATGAACATGCAGGCCACGTAGGTGGGTTGACCCTCTCGGCCATGTGAAAGGACGCCCTCCGACATCGGGAGGGCGACCTTTCGGCTACCCGGCGGGTCATCGGAGCGACGCACCGCCGAGCGCTCGTTCACGGCGCCGTCGTCACCCGGTAGGTGATCCGTGCGTCCTCGACTCCGCCACTGTTGCGGGCGGTGATCGTGAACTTGCTGGTGCCCTTCCGGGTGGGCACGCCCGTGATGCCGCCGGTGTCCTTGTTGAGGGTCAGTCCGGAAGGCAGGCTGCCGGAGGCGATCTCGTACCGGACCGTCCGCGGCGTGCTCGACGTGACCTTGAACGCGTACAGCGTGCCGACCCGGGCGTCGGGCGGCTGCGGCGTGGTGAATCCCGGCGTCGGGGCCTTGACCGGCTGCGGCTCGCCGGTCGGCTGCCCCGAGGAGTCCGTCTGCTGCAGCGACCACTCCTGACCGGCTGTCACCTCGCTCAGGTGCCAGTACGAGTCCGGATCGCCCAACCGTGCCTTCTGATCGGCGCTGAACGCACCCGCCCCGCGCGCGGCCTCCCACACCCTGACCGCTTCCAGTAGCGCGGCCGTGTTCGTCCCCGAGGTCAGCGTCTGCACACTGGTCTCGAAGTTGATGCCCGCGTTCAGGGACGCGGCGCGCGCCATGGTGACTTCGATCTTCTGCAGGCTGTCGTTGCCGGAGAAGCCCTGCTGCCCCATCATCCCGGGCAGATAGTTGGCGCGGTAGAAGGTATTGCTGCGCAGCAGCTGCGCGTAGTCCGTCCTGCCGATCTCGCCCCAACTGGCCCGGGACTGGGCGTCCCAGGTGTTGGACGCGAGGTTGCTGCACTCCGTGACGAATTCCTTGGAGTTGAGCTGCCGGTAGACGCCGTTGACCAGGTGCGCGAAACCGTAGCCGCCCCAGCCGTTGTAGCCCGCCGACTCCAGGCCGTCGTACGACGTGGCCCGGATGCCGGTGTCGTTGTAGGCCGTGGCCAGCCGGGTCGCTATCTCGTCGATGATCGGCAGACCGCCGAGCGCGCCGCCGTAGCCGTCCTGGATGAGCCGGCTGACGCGGGTGCCGGCCGGACAGGCCAGTGCCGTCGATCCCCACTGCGCCCGCGCCAAGCCGTTGACCTGCCACTCACCGTCGCTCACCTTCGTGACGGAGCCGTACGTGAGGATCTCGTCGCCGATCCGCAGCCGCTGCCCGTCGACGCCCGGGCCGAGCGGGCGGTCGCCGTCCGCGTACAGCGTGGTGTCCGAGGCGCCGAGCGGACGGGTGAGCCCGACGCTTCCGCCCACGGCGAGGCGCGGATCCGCCGGGGCCTTCACATACGGGTCGTTCGCATCGATGAAGTCGGACAGGGTGTGCACGCCGACCTCGGTGTTCTCCTTCTTCGCCGCGGACACCAGCTGGGCCGCCGCGGCGTCGGAACCGCCGAACGCGCTGTTGAACTGGTAGTGCCCGTGCGAAGTCCAGGGCCCGTCACCGGAGATGGCGTAGATGTTTCTGACCCCGGCCTGCGCGGCGAACCGGCTCGCGGCCGTGACATTGCCCGTGTTGAGGTCGTGCACCCAGAAGTGGGACTGCGAGGTGCGCTGCGCCGCCTTCTGCCACTGGCCGTCGAGGGTCGGGTACGCCTGACCGTGCTGCGTGGCGATGTGGCTGAGCACGGTGAGGGCGAGATCCGGTGCGCTGCCGAACAGGGCGATCTTCGACCCGGCGATCCGGCCCTCGGGTGCGGGCAGCGGCCCGAGCGGGATCTCGTACCCGTTGGTTCGCTGCCGGACCCGCACCTGGCTGTAGTCGTAGGTGGTGGCGCGCAGCACGCTGCCCCAGGTCGTCTTCGCCGCGACATTGCTCGCCAGCCACTCGTCCTTCTCGCCGGTCTGCAGGCCGTACGGATTCCAGACGAGGTCAGGGCCGAACCCGTAAGCCAGATGCTCGTTCGGCCAGCCGCCGACGGTCTTGTCGTTGAGCGGGCGGACCCCCACGACGAAGTCGTCGCCGACGACCACACCGGCGGTCTCGCCGATCGTCTTGGTGAGCGTTGTCGGCAGCGGTCCCCACAGCAGGGTCTGCACATCGACACCGGGAGCGGCTGTCAGGCCGACCACCTCGAGCGTGGCGTGGGTGGGGTAGCTGACGACCTTTACCTCGACCGTCACCTTCTCACCGGTGAACACCAGTACGCGGCGGTCCCGCGGCGAGACCTTCACCTTGGCAGGGACCTCCTGCCGGCCGTCGGCCACCACGCTGACCAGCGGCACCGACCGGCCTGCCGCCAGGTGGTCGGTACCGCTGCGCAGGTCCACCAGGCTGGTCACCCGGCCGGAGCCGCTGAGGCCCAACGACAGGAAGCCCGCGGTGATCCGCTCCGCGCGGGGCGCCTCGCCGGTGGCGGCGTACACCGTCTGGGCGGGGGCGGCTGCGAGTCCCATCGCGGTGATCGAGCTCAGGCCGCTGACGGCCAGGAAGTGCCGTCTGTCCATGTTTCCTCCTCGTGAGGTGAATTTCGGCGAAGCATGTACGTGCTGAACGCGCTGCGAAGGGGGTGGTGAACGGCGCCCCTCCCCGCATAGTTCGTACTCTTGGGTGCGGGGCGGGGGTGCGAGGGCGGTGAATCGGTGCCCTCCGCAGTGCCTTGCCAGGAGGGTGAATCCCTTGTCCCTTACGGGTGGATGCTCAGCGCAGGCGCGATCTAGCGTGCAGTCGAGCCGGGGACTAGTCAAGACTTAGTTAGTATCTATCTTCTCGTTCTTTGATCGATGGTTATGTTTCATCCCTTGACACTGTCGCAAACCCGCTTCGATACTTAGGGCGCTCTCGACAGAGGAGCGCTCGGGAAGAGCGGTCGCGTTCGGGAGGGGGAGGACTCGGCCAAGAGTCTGAACCATATGGACGATTCGGCGGACGGCCGGGAGCGGACTCCCACCTCGTCGTGGCACGACAGGGCAGCCACACACCACCGCCTCCGACAACGACGGGCAGGGACAGAAACCACATGACTCGCTATTCGATGGTTCTGAGGGGCGCAGCCCTGGCAAGTGCTCTTCTCATCACCGGGTGCACGGCAGGCAGCGGCGGCGGCAGTGCGTCGTCGGGCGACAAGGTGACCCTGACCTTCCTCACCTTCGAGACGCCCAATCTCGACGCGAAGTACTGGGACGCCGCCATCGCCCGCGCCTCGGCGAAGGTGCCCGGAGTGAAGATAAAGAAGCTCGTCTCGCCCAGCGCCGACCGCACCGGATACGCGAAGCAGTTGGACAGCACCGGGCAGTTCCCGGACGTCATGATCGGGCTGAACCCCGCCGGATTCGCCGAATCGGGCAAGCTCGCGCCCTGGACGGACAAGGAACTCGCGACGTACGAGAACCCGCACGCCAACACCTACGGCGGCAAGGTCTACCAGCTGCCCTATGCCGCCCAGACCACACTGGTCTACTACAACAAGAAGGACTTCGCCGCCGCCGGCATCGCCACCCCGCCGCGCACGTACGCCGAACTGCTCGACGCAAGCGCCAAGTTGAAGAAGAAGGGCATCAACCCCTTCGTGGTCGGCGGTGGTGGCAAGGACTCCTGGGCCGACATGTTCCCGCTGATCTGCACGGTGGCCACCGACGTCTACAAGAAGACGCCGGACTGGCTGTCCCAACGCGGCAAGGGCAAGGTCAAGTTCACCGACGAGGCCTTCGTGACCGCCGCTCAGAAGGTTGCCGACCTGGCCGGCAAGGGCTACGTGGACCGGGCGGGGCTGTCTCGTTCCTACGCCGACACCGAGCAGGCCTTCCGCGACGGCAAGGGCGCCATGTACCCGATGGGCAGCTGGTTCTCCGCCTCGGCCGACGCGAAGAAGCCGAGCTTCGACACCGGGGTATTCGCATGGCCGACCGACCAGGGAGCCCCGGCGCTTCCCGGCGTCCTCGGCGGCGGGATGACGGTGAGCTCCAAGGCGTCGGACGTGCCGCTGGCCAAGAAGTGGGCGAAGGCGTTCATGGAGGACCAGAAGAACCTGGACGCCGGCGTCAAGGCCGACGGGCTCATCATCGACATCAAGGGCTACACCGCGCCGGACAATATGGGTCCGGTCTACAAGGACACCGTGAAGGCGTACCGGGAGGCCCAGAAGGGCGAAGGAATCGTCAACTCCTTCTCCCAGGAGACCGGTGACGGCTCCCTGCCGCCGGGCATGGCCGACAAGGCCGCCGCCGGCATGCAGAAGCTCCTCAGCGGACGCATGACGGCCAAGGAATTCGGCGCCTACATGGACGAGCAGTGGGACAAGGCCACCCGGTGATGCGAGTGCGTACCCCCAACCGTCCGGAAGCTTCTCCTGCCGAACCCGAGAAACTGGTGACGGCAGGCGTACGACAGCGGGACACGCAGGTGAAGCGGCCCGCGCCGGCGCCCCGGCAGGCCCGTTCGAAAGGCGGATTGAGCCGCTTCGCCGTCTTCGCGGCCCCGGGACTGCTGGCCTACCTGGCCCTCGTGCTGGTGCCGATCGGCATGACCATCGGCTACAGCCTCACCAACAAGAACCCGTTCAATCCGCCGACCCGATGGGTGGGCCTGGACAACCTGACGAGCCTGGTCTCCGACGACGATTTCCTCAAGGCACTGCAGAACACCGTCGTCATCACCGTGATCGTGACCCTCGTGACCAACGCGGGCGGGCTCGCGATCGCTCTGCTCCTCGACCGGCGCGGCTGGCTGTACAACGCCCTGCGCAGCGTGTTCTTCGTGCCGGTCGTGCTCAGCTCCGTGGTGGTCAGCGTCATCTGGCAGGCGATCCTCGTCGACGACGGTCTGCTCAACTCCATGCTGAGCCGACTGGGCGTGAGCCATCCGCCGGGCTGGCTGTCCGATCCGAGCCTCGCCCTCTACACGGTCTCGTGGGTCATCGCCTGGCAGGGACTCGGCTTCTGCGTGGTGATCTATCTGGCCGGACTCCAGGGAATCCCGCAGGAGTTGCACGAGGCGGCCGCGATCGACGGCTGCGGACCGCTGATGCGGTTCCGCCATGTCACCTGGCCGATGCTGGCACCCGCCGTCACCATCAACACGGTCATGTCGCTGATCGGAGGATTCAAGGCCTACGACCAGATCCAGGTCCTCACCAACGGCGGCCCAGGACCCGGCACCACCTCCACGCTCGCCTTCCAGGTGATCCAGACCGCGTTCAACGGCAACCACGTCGGCTACGCCTCCGCGATGGCCGTGGCGATGCTGGTCCTGGTCGCGGCGGTCTCCGTGGTCGCGCTCGGGCTGCTGCAGAAACGCGAGGTCTCATCGTGAACGTCAACAGGGCCCGGGCCTGGATCCGTCCGGTCGTCGCGCTGCTCGCGGGCGTCCTCTTCTTCCTGCCCATCTACCTCGTCCTGGTCAATGTGTTCAAGGACGGTTCGGCGATCGTGTCGAACCCGGTCGGCCTGCCGACCTCACCCAGCCTGGACAACATCCGCAGTGTGCTGGACCGCCCCGACCATCTCTTCTGGTACGGGCTGGTCAACAGCACGGAGGTCACCGTGATCTCCATCCTCGTCATCACCGCGATCTCCGCCATGCTCGGCCACTATCTGGCCCGGTCGACCGGCATCCTCGCCAAGGTCGCCATGGTCATGCTGCTGTGCGGCCTCATGGTGCCGCCGGCGGTCATCCTCACCCCGATCACCGAAGTACTGCGGGCGCTGGGGCTGATGAGCAGCGTGCCCGGGCTGATCCTGGCGTACGTCGGCTACTACATGCCCTTCGGGGTGTTCGTCTTCGCGGGCTTCGTCAAGACCATCCCGAAGGAACTGGAAGAGGCCGCGGCGATCGACGGAGCCGGCGCGTTCCGCGCCTTCTGGCAGGTCGTCTTTCCCCTGATGCGACCGGCGTCGGCCAGCGTACTGATTTTCCTCGGCGTCTGGATCTGGAACGACTTCCTCAACCCGCTGATCGTCCTGGGGCCGGCCGCCGGCACCACGGTGACCGTCGGCATCTACCGCGCCATCGGCGAACACCAGGCGGACTACGGCTCGGTCTTCGCCCTCATGTTCCTGGCGACCCTGCCCATCCTCGTCTTCTACCTGGCCTTCCAGAAGCAGTTCGTCAAGGGCCTCACCGGAGGAGCGACGAAGGGCTGACCAGTGCTCCTCAACGAGAGGTGAAAGCGAACTCATGCGCACCACCACTGTGGGCGGCGAACTGACCCTGGGCGCCGCCCCCTTGGGCAACCTTTTCCACGCGGTCAGCGACGAGGACGCCGTCGCCACCGTCGAAGCTGCCTGGTCCTGCGGGATCCGCAGCTTCGACACCGCCCCGCACTACGGCCTCGGCCTGTCGGAGCGCCGCCTGGGCGCTGCCCTGCGCACCCGGCCGCGCGACCAGTACACGCTCTCCACCAAGGTCGGCCGCCTGCTGCGCCCACGAGGCGTACCGTACGGGGACGACCTGGCGAACGGCTTCGACGTCCCGGCCACCCACGAGAGGGTGTGGGACTTCACCGCCCGCGGCGTACGCGTCAGCGTGGAGGAGAGCCTCACCAGGCTCGGCCTCGACCGGGTCGACACCGTCTACCTGCACGACCCCGACCAGCACGAGCGCGAGGCCCTCGACCGCGCCTACCCGGAGTTGGAGCGGATGCGCGCGGAGGGCACGGTCGGCGCCATCGGCATCGGCATGAACCAGACCGCCGTGCCGGCCCGGTTCGTCCGTGACACCGACATCGATGTGGTCCTGCTGGCCGGCCGTTACTCCCTGCTCGACCAGAGCGGAGCGGCGGACCTCCTGCCGCTGGCCGCGCGACGCGGGGTGTCCGTACTGGTCGGCGGGGTCTTCAACTCGGGTCTGCTGGCCGACCCCCGGCCGGGTGCGCGCTTCGAGTACGCCCCCGCCCCTGCGCCTTTGGTGGAACGAGCTCTGGTGCTGCGCACCGTGTGCGAGGAGTTCGAGGTGCCGCTGCGGGCGGCCGCACTGCAATTTCCGCTCGGGCACCGGGCGGTCGCCGGTGTCCTGCTCGGCGCGCGTACCGCTGCCGAGGTGACGGACGCGGCCGCGATGTTCCGCCACCCCGTCCCCCCGGAGATGTGGCGTGCCCTGCGCTCCAGGGGCCTGCTGCCCCGGAACGTGCCGGTACCCGACCCGAACCACCATTCCTAGGGGGAGTACCCGTGACCGTCATCGATGCGCACCAGCACGTCTGGGACCTGTCGGTCCGCGACCAGGACTGGATCGAAGGACCCGAACTCGCCCCATTGCACCGCGACTTCACCCTCGACGAGCTGCGCCCGCAGGCCGCGGCCGCCGGCGTCGATGCCACGGTGCTGGTGCAGACGATCTGCGTACCCGAGGAGACACCCGAGTTCCTGGCCCTGGCCGCAGCCGACCCATTGGCGGCCGGGGTCGTCGGCTGGACCGATCTGACCTCTCGCGCGGTGGGCGAGGCGCTGGCCGCACTGCGGGCACGGCCCGGCGGCGAGTATCTGGTCGGCATCCGCCACCAGGTGCAGGGGGAGGATGACCCGGACTGGCTGCTGCGGCCCGACGTGGACCGCGGCCTGGCCGCGGTCGCAGCCGCAGGGCTCGCCTACGACCTGGTGCTGCGCCCCGAGCAGCTGCCGTCGGCGGTGGCGGCGGCGCGTGCCCGGCCCGAACTCACCTTTGTCCTGGACCACTTGGGCAAGCCTCCGGTCCGCCCCCGTGCGCAGGACACCTGGGCCGCGGACCTGCGTTCCCTGGCCCGGCTGCCCAACACCGTGGCCAAGCTCTCCGGACTGCTCACCGAGGCCGACCGGCACCACTGGACCCCCGCGGATCTGCGGCCCTTCGTGATGGCCGCACTGGAGGCCTTCGGCCCGCGGCGGCTGATGTTCGGCTCGGACTGGCCGGTGTGCACGCTCGCGGCCGACTACGGGCAGGTGATGGACACGACCCGCGAGCTCTTGGAGGAACTGGCGGAACACGAGCGCGCGGAGGTGCTCGGCGGAACGGCCACCCGGATCTACAACATCTGATACGCGGCAGGCAGGGACAGGAGGGGCGGGCGCTTCGGCGCCCGCCCCTCCTGTCCCTGCCTGCCGGCCGTGGGCGAACGTCACCAGCCGGCCTGGTCGAACCCGATGCCGGGTGCCGTCGGCGCCAGGACCAGCCCGTCGGCACCCACCGAAGGCTCGCGTACCACGGGATTGGTGTACACCAGGGACTCGTAGTACGTGGTGTTCGGTATCGCCATGCACAGATGGGCGTTGACCACGCCGCTGCCGTGCACCTCGGCCCGCAGCTGGTAGCTGTCGGCCAGATGCGCGATGCGCATGGCCCCGGTGATCCCGCCCTTGTACTGCGCGCTGGTACGGACCCGGCCCGCCGCGCCCGCCATGATGAAGTCGCCGGCGTTGAAGTGCGCGCCGTCGGAGGTCTCCGCGACCAGCAGCGGAACGTCGACCTGTTCGGCCAGCCAGCGGTAGGAGGTAACGCTGAACTCGCGCATCGGCTCCTCGTACCACAGGTAGCCGGCTTCGCCGATCGCGCGGCCGAGATACACCGAGTCCGCGAGGTCGAACCCGGCCGAGCCGTCGTACATGAGGGGAACCTCGTCGCCGACGTGCGCCCGCAGCCTCTGGCACAGCTCCGCGTCCGCCTTCACGTCGCCCCAGCCGTGCAGCTTGATGCCGATGTACCCCAACTCCAGGCATTGGTCGGCCACATCGAGGTACTCCTTCACACTGCCGAAGGTGACCGTACTCGCGTAGGCGGGAACGGCCTCGCGGTACCCGCCAAGCAGCCGGTGCACCGGCAGCCCGGCCGCCTTGCCCGCCAGGTCCCACAACGCCACGTCGACCAGGCCGAGGGCGTAGATGGGCAGCTCCTCAATGCGGTCCAGCTCCCACAGCCGCTGCCACAGCAACTCGCGCATCAGCGGGTCGCGGCCGGTCAGATCCGCGCGGATGCGACGGGCGACCAGGTCGGAGACGATCAGCCCGCGCCTTGTGTGGGCCTCGCCCACGAGTCCTTCGTCGGTATGGATGCGCAGGATCCCGCCCACCACCGCCGGCTCCGAGCCGGGCAGCCCGGCCCTCCACCGGAAGGGCGGTTGGGCGGGCAGGTCGACCATTTTCACAGTCACATCGGTGATTCGCATGGATGTCCTTCACGGCTGGAGGTCTGGGGAGGAGGGCCGGGTGTGAGTGTCAGGCAGTGCATCTCATTGCCGGGTTCCCCCCTTGTGGGATCGCTGTACAGCATGGTCCGACCTGGACGTTCAGCGTATGTTTCCTATACATGCTGCGATCGTGGTTCAGTGAATCACATCCAATCCCTTGACGCCAGAATCCGGTAACCTCAGACTCTTGCCCGTTGCGGCCGGGGTCTTCTCTCGGCGGTGAGGTCAAGTCCTCCCTGGTGAGTGGATATTGAGTCCTCGTATATGTGTGACGGCCCACCAGGGAATATCCGTGCGATCCCCGCGTTTCGGACTCGGCATGTATCGGATCTATGTTCTTCCTGGGTTGTGTGTACGGCACCGACCGGTTCCACCACGGCGTCACCGACGAAAGGAGCGGGGATGGCTGCGACGCGAGCCGCGCCCGAGCAGGCGCACCGCGACACTCACCACGGCCCACGCGCCAAACTGAGCGCGGGCCGGTCCTTCCTGCTGCGCCGCCTGGGCTTCTACCTGGTGACCTCGTGGGCGGCTGTCACCTTGAACTTCCTGACCCCGGGCTTCATGCCGGGCGACCCCGCCGTCGCGCTGCTGAAGCACCTTCAGCAGACCACGGACAGGCACCGAACGCGGCGGCGGTGCAGGTGGTGCGGATGTTCTACGGGAACCCCCGGCAGAACCTCCTCCAGCAGTACCTGGAGTACTGGAACAGCCTGGCGCACTTCGACTTCGGGCTCTCGGTGAGCCACTACCCGACCCCGGTCTGGGATGACCTTGCAGCACCTGCGTTCGGCCTCTTGAGAACCCGGTGGGGCGAGCGGCTGACCGCCCGCCGCTCGCCCCACCGCCACATGACTTTTGGGGAACAGTTGTGACCAACCCCCGTCCCGCCACCGAGCTGACCGCCATCGATCGTGGCTTTCTGCGCGACGGCCACCCCCACCAGATCATCTCTGCGGCCATCCACTACTTCCGGGTCCACCCCGACCTGTGGGAGGACCGGCTGCGGCGCCTGCGGGCCATGGGCGTCAACACCGTCGAGACGTACATCGCCTGGAACCTGCACCAGCCGACGCCTGACCGGACGGAGTTCTCCGGTCCGGCCGACGTCGCGCGTTTCATCCGGAGCGCGGAACACCTCGGCCTGGACGTGATCCTGCGGCCCGGCCCCTATATCTGCGCCGAGTGGGAGTTCGGCGGGCTGCCGGCCTGGCTCCTCGCCGGCCCCGCGCCTCGGCTGCGCCGCACCGACGAGCGGTATCTGGCCGCCGTGGACGCCTGGTTCGACGAGTTGATCCCGGTGCTGCGTCCGCACCTCGCCAGTCAGGGCGGGCCGGTGGTCGCGCTGCAGATCGAGAACGAGTACGGCAGCTACGGCACCGACACCGACTACCTCGACCAGCTGCGCCGGGGCCTGATCCGGCGCGGGGTGGACTGCCTCCTGTTCACGGCCGACGGCGCCACCGACGGCAGCGTGGGGCTGCTGGACTCGCTGGATGCACTGTCCACCCGGGTTCACCGGCTTTCGCCCGAGGCGGTGGAGGCGCTGGGCCAGTCGCTCGGGTTGATTCATTACCGCACTAGGTTGGGCGGCCCGTTCCCCGACGCGACCCTGCGCGTGCACGGCCTCGCCGGCCGTGCTCAGGTGTTCCTGGACGGCGAGCCGCTCGGACTCCTGGAGCGCGACAGCCCGTTGGACGCGCTGCCGATCGACCTTCCCGAGGCCGGTGCCCGACTCGACCTCCTGGTGGAGAACATGGGACGGATCAACTACGGCCCCTGGCTGGAGGACCGCAAGGGCATCAGCGGCGGGGTGTGGATCGACGGCCAGTATCAGTTCGACTGGGAGATCCGCCCTCTGCCGCTGACCGGTACGGATCTGACCGCGCTGCGGTTCGGGGCCGCGCAGGCCGTCGAGGGCCCGGCGTTCCACCGGTCCGAGGTGGAGATCCTGGCCCCGGCCGACGGTTTCCTCGCCCCGCCGGGCTGGACCAAGGGCCAGGTCTGGCTCAACGGATTCGCCCTCGGCCGGTACTGGGACCGCGGCCCGCAGCGCATGCTGTACGCCCCGGCCCCGGTCTGGCGGGCCGGGCGCAACGAACTGGTGATCCTCGAACTGCACCGCCCCGGTGAGCGGGTCGAGATCCTGGACGCGGCGGATCTGGGCCCGACCGGCTGAGCTGCTGCTGCCCGGCCGGGCCACTGACTCAGCGCTGGCCGTGCGTGAAGTACGCGGCGACGTCCGGTGCCACGGGGGCGATGTCGACGGGCCTGCCCCCGTCCCGCAGCGACATCGTCGCCGCGTACCCGGCGGCCACCGCCTCGCGGGCCGCCACCGGCGAGGTGACGGTCGCCCCGCCCTCCCGCACGAACCGCAGGAACTCCGCGGCCAGGACCGGATCGGCACCCCCGTGCGTGCCGGTCGGGGTATGGACAGGCACGACCTGGTCGGCCTCGGCGCGGTAGTCGGAGCGGCGGTTCCACACCCGGACCTCCGCTCCCTCCGAGTCGCCGAAGTTCTCCAGGCGTCCCTCGGTGCCGATGACGGTGTAGTTGCGCCAGTAGTCCGGTGTGTAGTGGCACTGCTGGTAACTGGCGAGGACGCCGTTGTCCAACTGCATCTGCATCATGCTCAGGTCCTCCACGTCCACAACCGGGTGGAGGCCGGTCAGGCTGAGCGGGGGCCAGTTGTCCACCGACAGCCAGTCGGTCATCCGCTGGCCCGTGCGCTCGTCGCGCGACGTGATGTCCCCGTAGACGGTCAGCCCGCCCATCGCGTTCACGCGCCGGGTGTACCCGCCCGCCAGCCAGTGGATGACGTCGATGTCGTGGGCGCCCTTCTGGAGCAGCAGGCCGGTGGTGTTGCGGCGGTCGGCGTGCCAGTCCTTGAAGTAGAAGTCCCCGCCGTGGCCGACGAAATGACGGCACCAGACGGCCTTCACCTCGCCGATCGCCCCGCTCTCGATCAGTTCGCGCATGGCCACCACGACGGGCATGTGCCGCATGTTGTGGCCCACATAGAGCCGGGTCCGGTGTGCGCGGGCCGCGCCCAGCAGCCGGTCGCAGCCCTCGACGGTGATCGCCATCGGTTTGTCGAGGAACACCGGGACACCGGCTTCGAGGAAGTCCAGGCCGATCTGCTCGTGGGTGTGGTCGGGGGTGAGTACGAAGACGCCGTCGAGCTTGGCGTCGAGCAGCTCGCGGTGGTCCAGGGCGGTCCGCACCCCGGTGCCGAAGCGCTCCTCGGCGCGTGCGAGCAGCCCGGGATCGCGGTCGCAGACGGCGGCCAGCACGGAGCCCGCGCCGGGCCGGTGGACCAACTCCGCCAAGTCGCTCCGGATTCCCATGCCGATGAGACCGAGCCTGATGTCATCCAACGATCTGTCCTTTCAAGGGAGTTCAACGGTTACGGTTGCTGCTGGTGAGGGTCGACCCGGGAACCGGCAGGAAGGGCCCACGAGCGGAGCTCTGAAGTAGCGTTCATCCAATCCGTTCGCCCTACGATGACCAGAGATAAGTCTCATATATGTCGTGGTTGCTGGGGCGGGCCGGTGCGATCGAGGCGAGGAAGGCTCTGGGGTTGCCGGATTCTGGCGTCACGAGTGTGCGTGTGATTCACTGAGTATGGCTCACAAGATATATCCGAAACATATGGTCGGCGTCGAGACTGAGAGGCTCGGTCGGTGGCCTCAAGTGGGAAGCGAGGGAGAGCTGGTGACCGTGTCAGAGAAGACCTCCGCGTCTGCGTCCGTGCCGGCGGGTGTGGAGAGCGGTTACCGCCCGGGGTACGAGGTCGCAGCCGAACGCATCCTTGAGTACGTCGTCCGGACGGGGCTGCAGCCCGGCGACCGGCTGCCCACCGAGAAGGACCTCGCCGACGAGGTGGAGATGAGCAGGACCGTGGTGCGGGAGGCGGTGAAGATCCTCTCGGCCCTGGGTCGGCTGTCCGTGCAGAAGGGGCGCGGCATCTATGTGTCCATGCCCGAACAGTCCTCCTGGCAGCAGTCCCTCGCCAACTTCCTGCCCGCGGACCTGAGGCAGGTCGACGAACTCTTCGAGTTCCGGCGCCATCTGGAGACCACTACGGCGAACCTGGCGGCGCAGCGAGCCACTCCGGCACAGGTGAAGGCGGTACGGGAAGCCGCTCAGGAGTCCACGCGCGCGGCGCAGGAGGGCGACATCCATGCCTTCACGCTCGCCGACGAGATCTTCCACACGGGGATCGCGGCGTCCGCCGCCAACATGTTCTTCGCCTCCACCGTCGATGCCGTGCGGCGCCTGCAGCGCCAGGTCATGACCATAGGGATGGCCGGCGTCGCGGGCGGATCCCTGCAGGTGGCTGCCGCCCAGCACGAGGCCATCGCCGAGGCCATCGCCGCCGGCGAGACCGGCCGGGCCGAGGCGCTCATGGCCGAACACATCGACATGACCGCCCAGCAGTTCCAACAGGAGATCTGGCGTCGAGTCGTACCCGGGGACGACACCCACGCCTGAGTCGGGGACGTGCGGCGGGACCCGGCCACAGCCGCCTGGGCGGCCGTGAATGGTTCGCGGCGCCCAGGAGGCCATCGGGTGGGTCTCCTGGGGTCGTGGGGACGGCCGGATCCGCGCTGCGGCGTTCTCACAGGGAGGCGCGGCCGGGATCGGCCAGGCCGAGCCGATCACCGGCTGGCGAAATCCCGGAAGACCAGTCATCAGGACGGACCCCCGCGACCCGGCTGGTCTGCTCAGGAAACTCACGCGTCGACCGCGGCCACAAGGGTGTCGAGGCCCCCACCAGATCCCCACGCAGCCCGTATCTCTCCCAGTTCCGTGCGAGGGTGACATTTACCGAGGCGGTCATCTGAGGGGACCGGCAGGGGCGGATTGCGGGGAATCGTCAATAGTCGCTCACCCCTTGTTGGCCCCAACGTCAGGCCGCTGACGAACTGGCGCTGGAGGGCGAAGCTGCGGCCGGGCTGCGCGGCGTGAAGATCAAGGTGGGCAGGCCGTCTCCGGCCGAGGACGCCGAGCGGCTCGCGGCCGTCCGCGCGGCCGTGGGCCCGACCTCTTGGCGGCAGGAGCCGACATCCACGAGGAGTACCGCGCCAGGTGCTGCGTCGTCTCCGGCCTCTGGTACGTCCGGACACGGTGCTGCGGTGGCACCACATCTTGGTGAAGCGGCGACGCGCCCGCATCCGCCGCCCCAAGCGGCCCGGACGGCCGCGTACCGTCCGCTCGATCCGGGCGCTGGTCCTGCGCCTGGCCTGCGAGAACAGCGGCTGGGGCTACCGCCGTATCCACGGGGAACTGGCTGTGCTCGGCAACCTGGTCGCCCCGTCCACCGTCTGGGAGATCCTCGAGGCCGAGGGGGTCGACCCGGCGCCGGAGCGGACCGCCACCACCTTGGCCGGCTTCCTGCGCTCCCAGGCCGACGTCCTGCCGGCCATGGGCTTCATCGAAATCATCACCCTGACCGGTCAGCGGCAGTACATCCTGGCCGTCATCGAGCACGCAACCCGCCGCTCCAGGGAGTGCAGGGTGACCCCGGCACCTTGATCGTGCACACCAGCGCTCCGCAGCCGCTGCTGATGGCGAGTGTGACCGACCACCTCGGCGGGTGCGTCGATAGCAAACGGCAATTGCCGTCACAGCCTGGCCGGTGGAACCCTGACCTGGTTCTGCCGACGCATCCACGTCTCAGCCTCGGTTATCCGGTCATCAAGAGGGCTCTTTCCCGCCGCTCCGCCCGCGCGTGGTGCCGCAGGTCGGGTGTGCGCGGCAGTCGGGCAGACCGACGGCGCGCTCACTGTTGCGACGCTGCTGGATGACGACGGGGATCACCAGCAGGGCTCCCTCGGCGACGTTCTGCCAGAATGCGTTGACGCCCTGGACGCTCAGTCCGTTCTCCAGCGCGCCGAGCAGTGCGACGGCCAGTAGTGTGCCGCCGACGGTTCCCTTGCCGCCCTTGAGTACGCAGCCGCCGCGCGCAGCCGCGGTGATGGCCTTGAGTTCCAGGCCCTTACTGCCGGAGGTGGGCTGGCCGGAGCCGGTGCGCGCGGTCAGCAGGACCCCCGCCACGGCGGCCACGACGCCGATCACGGCGTAGACGGCGATCAGGTACTTGTTGATAGCGCACCGCAAGCTGCACGCCGCCGGGGCGACCGGGGCATGGGCAACCGCGACGGTGTCGACGGGGTCGGACTTGGAACCGGCGGCGACGTGCAGCTTGCGGTGGGCGGCCATGAGCCGGGGAACCCAGAGCACCTCGTGGCCGGCCAGCAGCAGGCCGTCGGCCAGGCGCCGGGCGAAGCCACGGCTGTCTCGATGGCCCAGCTGACAGGCGTGTCGTCGGCGATCGAGCGGATCCACTCGACAGGCGGGTTGGTCGGCCACTGATCATCAAGAACGACGTGGCTCTGATCGGCACCCTGAAGGTATCCGACCGCCGCCATTCGCCTTGCGGCGTATCGGTCGCCTCCCTGTGATCGGCAACACTGGACCTATGGATGCGCTCAGAGGTTTCCGCCGATCCTCGATACCGTATTCCCGCCGGTTCGCTGGTTGGCGTGCGCGGAGGCGGTGTGAGGTTCCACGTCCGGGAACGGAGCAGCCGACTCGTCCCGCGGACGAACGGGAGATCCAGCACCGGTCGCCCGGGCGGCGCCTGCGCTCCCTGGTGAGCGTGCGGAGCGTCGCCGGTCAGGTGTTCCTCCTGCAGCTGGCGGTCGTGGTGCTGCTCGTGGCCGCGACGGTGGTGACGCTGGCGGTCCAGGCCCGGCACCAAGGGACGGAGAAAGCCCGCGACGAGGTGCTTGCCGTCGCCGAGGCGTTCGCGAACTCCCCGGGGATCGTGCAGGCGCTGGACAGCCGCGATCCGAGCGCGGTGCTGCAACCGCTCACCGAGAGGGCCCAGAAGCGGTCCGGCGTCGACAGCATCGTGATCATCAGCCCGGACGGGATCCGGTACACCCACCCCGACCCGCACCAGATCGGGAAACACGTAGTCAAGGGCGACCCCTACCGGAAGGCGGTGAGGGGTACGGCCCTCACGGACTCCGAGGTGACTCCGCTGGGCGTTACGGTCTTCGCGGAGGTCCCCGTCTTCCGGCCTGACGGCTCGGTCGCCGGCATCGTGTCCCCCGAGATCAAGGTCAAGAAGGTGAACGAAGCGGTGGCCGGGCAGCTTCCGGTGCTCTTTGGCGCCGCGGGCGGCGCGCTCGCCCTGGTCGCGGGCGGGTCCGCGCTGATTGGCCGGCGGCTGCTGCGCCAGACCCGCGGACTGGGCCCCGCCGAGATGACTCGCATGTACGAGCATCATGACGCGGTGCTGCATGCGGTGCGCGAGGGCGTGCTCATCGTCGGCGGTGACGGGCGGCTGCTGCTGGCCAACGACGAGGCGCGGCGGCTGCTGGAGCTGCCGGCGGACGCGGAGCAGCGCCAGATCACCGACCTCGGCCTGACTCCGGGCGCCGCCGAGCTGCTTTCCTCGGGGCGGACGGCCACCGACGAGGTCCATCTGGCTGGCGACCGGCTGCTGGCCGTCAACGTGCGGCCCGTAGAGCGGTACGGCGGCCCGGCGGGCAGCGTGGCCACGCTGCGCGACACCACCGAACTGCGCACACTCGCGGGCCGGGCCGAGGTGGCCCGCGAGCGCCTGCAGTTGCTGTACGACGCGGGAGTGCGGATCGGCACCACGTTGGATGTGGTGCGCACCGCCGAGGAGCTGGCGGAGATGGTCGTCCCGCGGTTCAGCGATTTCGTCACTGTGGAGCTGCTGGAACCGGTGCTTCGTGGCGAGGAGCCGGCCGAGGCAAGCACCGAAATGTGCCGCACTGCCAGCAGGGGCGTCCGTGGCGACCCGCCTCTCTACCCCGTGGGGGAGCTGATCCGCTTCGCCTCCACCAACCCCATCGCCGCTGGGGCGGCGGGCGGCCACGCTGTGCTGGAGTCGGACCTCGCCGACTCCGACGGCTGGCGGGCCCAGGACCCGGAGCGGGCGCGGCGGGTGCTGGAGTACGGAATCCATTCCCTGATCTCGGTGCCGCTGCAGGCCCGCGGGGTGGTGCTAGGGATGGCCGACTTCTGGCGGGCGGACGCCTCCCCTCCCTTCGGGGAGGAGGACCTTTCCCTCTCCGAGGAGCTGGCCAGACGTGCTGCGTTGTGCATCGACAACGCCCGCCGCTACACCCGCGAGCACACCCTGGCGGCCACTTTGCAGCGCAGTCTGCTGCCCCGCACCCTGCCCGAGCAGACCGCCGTCGAGGTCGCCCACCGCTACCTGCCCGCCCAGGCCGGGGCGGGCGGCGACTGGTTCGACGTCATCCCCCTGCCCGGCGCCCGGGTGGCCCTGGTGGTCGGCGACGTCGTTGGCCACGGCCTGCACGCCGCCGCCACCATGGGTCGGCTGCGCACCGCCGTGCACAACTTCTCCGCCCTGGATCTGGCCCCGGACGAACTCCTGAGCCACCTGGACGAGCTGGTCGCCCACATCGACCACGACGAGGCCGATGGCCAGGGGGTCACGGGGGCCACCTGCCTGTACGCCATCTACGATCCCGTCTCCGGGCGATGCACTGTGGCCCGGTCTGGCCACCCCGGCCCCGCCCTGGTCGACCCCGACGGCACCGTCAGCTTCCCGGACGTACCCGTCAGTCCCCCGCTGGGCCTGGGCGGCAGCCTGCCCTTCGAGACAGCCGAACTCACTGTGCCCGAGGGCAGTCAGCTGGTCCTCTACACCGACGGGCTGATCGAGGACCGGGACCGCGACCTCGACACCGGAGTCGAGCGGCTGCGCACGGCCCTGGCCGATGCTGTGGACCGCACCCCGGAGGCCACCTGCCAGACCGTCTTCGCCACCATGCTCCCCGAGCGCCCCCGCGACGACATCGCCTTGCTGGTGGCCCGGACCCACCTGCTGGACCCGGCCCGGGTCGCGGACTGGGAGGTGCCCTCCGACCCGGCGGCCGTCTCCCACGTCCGTACCGACGTCACCCGCCAGCTGGAGACCTGGGGCCTGGACCAGGTCGCCTTCACCACCGAGCTGATCGTCAGCGAACTGGTCACCAACGCCATCCGATACGGCACCCAGCCCATCCGGCTGCGCCTGCTACACGACCGCAACCACCTGATCTGCGAGGTCACCGACGGCTCCAGCACCTCCCCCCACCTGCGGCGGGCGGCCACCACGGACGAGGGCGGCCGCGGGCTGTTCCTCGTCGCTCAGCTCGTCCAGCGCTGGGGCACCCGGTACGGCGCCCGCGGCAAGGTCATCTGGACCGAACAATCCCTCCACGACGCCGCAGCCGAACTCGGTGCAGGCCTCGGCGACAACCTGTTGGATCTATGGACTGACACAGAGCTGTGACCGCCCGTGTTGGCGCGAACTGCCGCGAGATCGATCCGCGCCTGTGCGAGCGGCGTTTTTGACCCGGAACCGACCGCTGCCACCGCAGCGGGTACTGCATTGATCAACTTCTGGGCAGAGGACCGGGTCCGCCTGGGACCGGGAGCTTCGCGCTCTGGCGCTGTGAAGACCTCAGTCCTGTGCCTGCGGCTGTAGTCGTGGAGCAACTGCCGTACACAGAACTGGGTCCGCCTACCTACGGGGCTCGGGGCCCTGGGCCTGTGTAGACCTTGGCTCTGCGGCCGCTTCGGTGCCCATTCGGCGCTGTGGAGCGGACCGAGGCTGATCTGTGTCGTCGGCGACTTCACGCGATGCGCCGGTGCACGCCGTGCGCGAGCACCGGCGCAGCGTCACCGCACAAGCCTGCCGCAAACGCCACCCACCATATGGGAGACACGCCCTATCTAGGATGAGGGCATGTCGTCAGACCCACCGGCGCGCTCGCGCATCATGAAAGGTGCCGGGGGCAGGATGCTGGCCGCGGTCGAGCTCGACCGCGGTAGCGTCCTGCCGCTGCACCTGCAGCTGTATCGGCAGCTGCGGGGACTCATCCTCGACGGCACCCTGCCGCCGGGAACCCGATTGCCCTCGACGCGGACGCTCGTCGCCGAGCTCGGCGTCTCGCGGCTGACCGTGGTCACCGCGTTCGAGCAGCTCACGGCCGAGGGGTTCTTGCGTGCACGCCGGGGGGACGGCACGTATGTGGACGCACTGTTGACGGCCGCGATGGCACCGGCGCCTGTTGCGCGCCCGCAGCTGTCCGAGCGCGGCGCAGCGACGTCGGCACGCGGTGCCAGTCTGTTCAGCGAGGTGCCGCACTCGTGGGATCCGAAAGAAACCGAGTCGTTCGTCCCCAGCCAGGTCGCGGCATCCGCGTTCCCTGCCGGCGTGTGGCGGCGGCTGCTGGCGCGGCACGCAGCGCGCACCGACTCAGCCGCCATCGGGTACGGCGACCCGCATGGGTACGAACCGCTGCGCCAGGCGATCGCCGACTACCTCAACGACGTGCGGGGCCTCGGCTGCGGCGCCGAGCAGATCGTGGTGACCTCCGGTGCCCAACAGGCCTTCAATGTCCTCGCGGTGCTGCTGCTCGACCCCGCCGACACGGTGCTCGTCGAAGACCCCGGCCACATCTCCGGAAGGCTCGCCTTCCAATCGCAGGGATGCCGCGTCCAGGGCGTGCCGGTCGACGACGCGGGCGCAGTGGCGGCAGGGGGCGACCCATCGGCACGCCTCGCCTACCTCACGCCGTCCCGGCAGCATCCCCTGGGCACGGTCATGAGTCCGGCGCGGCGCGGGGAGTGGATCGCGTGGGCGCAGGCGCACGGGAGTTGGATCGTCGAGGACGACTGCGACAGCGAGCTTCGTTATCATGGCACGCTGCTGCCCCCGCTGTTCGGACTCGACCAAGCGCGACACGTCATCTACGTCGGCACATTCAGCAAAGTGCTGGCGCCGTCGCTGCGACTGGGCTACGTCGTGCTGCCCCACGACCTCGTCGAGCCGTTCACGTCGGCCTGCTCGGTGATCGGTCGCACCCCCGCGACCGTGATGCAGGCGGCGCTCGCCGACTTCCTCGCCGAAGGGCACCTGCACACCCACCTCCGGCGCACGCGCCGACTGTACGCCGCCCGCCAGGACGCCTTGCTCGAACAGCTCGACACGCAGCTTGCGCACCGGCTGACGGCGAGGCCGGTCGCCGCCGGGCTCCACGTGATGGGGTGGCTCGAGGCATCCGCCAACGACATCGACTGCGCACGCAGCCTCGCCCGGCAGGGCGTCTTCACGTATCCCCTGGGGGAGTATCGCGTGCAGCGCCGGCTGCCGCCCGCACTGCTGATCGGTTTCGCCGGCACCGCAGCCGAGCACATGGCGCGTGCCGTAGCGCGGATGGCAGAGGCGTTCGAACGGCTCGAACCCGGCGGGGCTGCCGAGGCGTAGCCCGAGAGGCGGACCCGCCGAATTGGTCTACAGAACTGGGCTGTCAATGGCTCTAACGCACCATCCATTGCGTTGTTAGGAAGGGGGTGGCGGCGACGCACGGTCGCGACCCGCTTTCTAAGGAGACAACGTGCCCCATCTCGATGCGCAGTTCCGAGCGCTCCTGAGTCCGAACCTCACCGCAGCTGAGATCGAACAGATCCCCGACCTGACGATCGAGCGCGCGCGGGTGCTGATCGACCGGATCGACCGGGTCCGGCTCTTCGGCCACGCGTACGCCCTGCTCACCAACCTCACCTACGGCGCCTACGGCCCCGACGACGTCCTCGACTTCGCCCGAGAGCACGATCTGGCCGGCGTCTGCATCCACGTCCTCGACGGCGAGGAGCGCAGCCTGAGCCGAATGAACGACGACCAGCTTCGGGCCTTCGCCGCCCGTGCCCGCGGCTACGGCCTGGCCTTGCACCTCGAGATCAGCACGACCGAGCGTGAACCCGTGGACGAGGCCGTCCGGATCGCCGGCATCCTCGGCGTCCAGCACATTCGCGTCTACTCCCGTTACGAAGGGCAGCTGTCGCAGGTGCTGTCGCGCATCGAGGACGACCTGCGCCGCCTCGGCGACCTCGCCGACACTCACGGCCTGCACTTCTCATTCGAGCAGCACGAAGAACTGCGCTCCGGCGAGATCGCTCAGCTGCTGCGCACCGTCGGCCACCCCCGCCTGCACGCGATGTTCGACTTCGGCAACATGATCAACGCGTGCGAACGGCCGATGGACGCCCTGGCCCAGCTGGCCCCGCATATCCTGCAAGTGCACCTGAAGGGCGTGCACGTCCTTCCTGAGGGCGACGGGTTCGGCCACCGCGGCGTGCTGCAGGGCAGCCCGGAGGATGACCTGCCGGGGGCGCGGATGTTGTTCGACCTGCTCATGCTCGGCGACGACGAGCCGCAGGTCATCACCTTCGCGCTCGAACAGGAGAACCTGTACTACGCGCCCGCCTTCCGCCATCACAGCGAAGGCGACGACCCCTTCATCCCCTACCGGGAACTGAGCACCACGGGCCTTCCCGAAGGATGGACGCTGCACGACCTGCTCGCCGCCGAGCCCGGCTGGAGCGTCGACCAGGTCGTCCACGTGCGCGGGCTGCTTGCCCGGATGCGCGAACTCGCCGCGGCTCGCCTGTCCGCCGCCGACGCCCTGGCAGGTGCGCAATGACGAACACCATGATGAAGACCGCGCCGGCCAAGACCGGGTTCGACAAGGCCAAATGGGCGCGCTTCGCGGTCCTCGTGATGGCGGGCGGCACCATCTACAAGCTCGCCAACATCAAGGACGTCTTCTACGTCCCGATGCAGCAGCAGATGGGGCTGAGCAACACCGAGATCGGTGCGCTACTGAGCGTGAACTCGATCGTCGCGACAGCACTGTTCGTGGTCGGAGGGTACCTGGCTGACCGGTTCTCGACCCGCATCCTGATTCCGCTCGGACTGATCGGCGCGGGCGGGCTCGGGCTCTATATGAGCACGTTCCCCGGGTACGGGCAGCTGGTGCCGATCTTCGCGGTGCTGGCCGTCTGCTCCGACTGCCTGGTCTGGCCGGCACTGCTCAAGAGCACCCGGCGCCTGGGTGGGCCGGAAGAACAGGGGCGGCTGTTCGGCTTCCTCGAGGGCGGTCGCGGCGTCGTCGACACACTGGTTGCCTTCTCGGCCCTCGGCGTCTTCGCCCTGCTCGGCTCGGACGCCGCCGGCTTCCGTGCCGCGATCGCCTTCTACGCGCTGATTGACATCGCCGTCGGCGTGCTCCTGTTCTTCCTGCTGCGTGACCAGGGCCCCGAGTCCGCCGTGGATACGCCGAAGAAGAAGCGCGTCGGCCGCAGCGAGATCCTGCATGCCGCCCGGCTGCCGCAGCTGTGGTGGGTCAGTGCAACCGTGTTCATGGCGTACGTCGTGTACTGCGGTCTGACATACTTCATCCCCTACCTCACGTACGTGTACGGACTGCCGGCCGCCCTCGCCGGCGCCTACGGCATCATCAACCAGTACGGCCTCAAGATCCTCGGCGGCCCGCTCGGCGGCGTACTCGTCGACAAGGTCTTCAAGGGGGCCAGCAGGTACCTCCGTCTCGCGTTCGTGTGCCTGATCCCCATCGCAGCGATCATCCTGCTGCTGCCGGCCGGTGGGCAGAACCAGATCCCCGCGATGGCCGCCTGCCTGCTGTTCTCACTGATCATCTTCACGATACGCGGTGTGTTCTGGGCGCCCATGGACGAGGTCGGCATCCCCAATCAGGTCAGCGGCACCGCGTTCGGCATCGCCTGCCTCGTCGGTTACGCCCCCGGGATGTTCGCCTTCCTGGTGTACGGCGCGATCCTCGATGCCAACCCGGGTGCGGCGGGGTACCACCTGGTGTTCATCCTGATGGCCGCACTCGCACTGGTGGGTGCGGGAGTCGCAACAGGCCTGGCGCGTGTGGCTCGCGCGCATCGTACCGCCGCAGTGCGGGAGGGCTGAGCCCGCTCCGCGCACCGAGTTGACCTACAAGCATCCGGACCTGAGCCTAACGGACCCGACGAAGGGCTTCGCCCACTTCGTCCCCTACACCGAGCCATCTGCTGCACCGTCTGCGTGCTGTAGAAGACGCCGGTCGGGGTGGGCGCCTCGATGGTCAGGGCGGCCGCCGACGTCAGCCGGTAGCCCTCCGTGCCGAGGCCCCGGTCGTGCCCGTGGCCGCGTTGGCGAGGGCGGCCGGCAGGGCGGGCGCGAGCCAGGCCGCGGCAGCGGTGACCGCCGACCACTTCAAGACACTGCGACGGGTGGGGTGATGAGCCACGACGAGCCTCCTCAGGGCTGGGTGGAGCCGGGACGGGTGGGAAGGGAATCCCCTTGCCCGCACCCGGCCTCACTCGTCAGTTGAGGCCGGGCACGGGCAGGGGGTTCCGGGGTCCTGTCGCGATCTGCGCCCGCGGTGACCGCGGACGCCGGGGTGGTGAGAGAGCGGCGGCGCGGTTCACCGAGCGAGGGCAGCCATGAAGGATTTGGCGCGCCGGGTGACCTCCGCCCAGTCGCCGTTCGCGACCGCGTCCGGGGGAACCACGCCGGTGCCCGCACAGACGGCGGCGGCGCCGTGCGCCAGGTATGCGGCGGCGTTGTCGGCGTTGACGCCGCCCGAGGCGATGAGCGGGACGTCCGGGTAGGGGGCCGTGCAGGCCCTTCAGGTAGTGGGGCCCGAAGCCCCCCGCCGGGAAGATATTTCGGTCTTGGTTGTGCTTGCTGGTTATGGGGTGGTTTCGCGGATGGCGATGGCGTCGTAGACGTGCCATGAGCCGGTTTGGGTGGTGATGGTGATGACGTTCTTCCCGGCGCGGAGTTGGCTGGCGGGCAGAGGGAAATCGATGGTGGTGGGGCGGATGTTGCCACCGCCTCCGTCGCCCCAGTGGTAGCCGTCCCCGCCGCCTGCCGGGAGCTGGATGGTGGTGGCGGTTTGTCCGTTCAGGCTGAGGGCCAGTTTCGGAGGGGCGGAGGGGTGGGTGTCGACCAGCCATGCGGTGAGGGCGAGATCGTTTTCGGGGGTTTGGGGGAGGTCGAAGCGCAGAGTGAAGGTGTGGGATCGTTTTCCGGCCCAGGCGTCGTCGGGTCCGGGGTGGATGTAACTCCACGCGGATGCGGGGTCGCTGCTGCCGACGGTGAAGTCGACATCGTTGGGGAAGGTGCTGGGGTAGGCGGAGTAACGGTTGGGGGTGAGAGCGAATCCCGCGGTCGCCACATCGATGGTCCCGACCAGGGCGATCGCGTGGTGGACGGTGGCGGGGACTTCGTGGTTGGACGTGCCTGTCCCGTTCTTGACCTTCACGACGAGAGTCTGCGTCCCCGAGGCGTTCGCCGGCGGGGTGACGGTGAAGGTCGTGGTCGCAGTCGCGCCGGCGGCGAGTCGCTGCGTACGGGTAGCGGGTTGGACCTGCCAGCCCTCAGGAGCTTGCAGCGAGACTTCCGTGTCCTGGGCCTGGCTGTCGTTGTTGACCAGCTTGACCTGGAACGTGGCCGGGGTGTCCTGCAGCAGGCGCAGCTCCGCGGGTGTCGATACCGTGATCGCCGGTATGCCGTTCGCGTAGAGCACGCCGTCGGGGAGTTCGGTTCCGTCGGCGGCGAGGGCGGTGAAGGTGATCCGGTGAAGGTCTTCCGGAGTGCCCTCGGCGACCTGCAGGGTGAGGTCCTGGCCGGTTGTGCCGCCTGCTGGGATGGTCAGTGTGCCGTTGGCCGGTTCGGTACGCAGACCTGCGGGGGCGTTGGTCCGCCAGTTCACCGTGACCGCTTCGCCGGTGAGGTTCATCGCCTCCACCCTGATTGTGCGGTTCTCGCCGGGACCCACCCGGACCTGGTCAGGCGTGGAGTAGATGACCGCGGGTGCCTGTGGTGAGTGGGAGGGCGGCAGTTGCCCCACGCCCCATGCCTTGTTCGGCTGGTCGCCCATCCACAGTTCCAGCGTTCCGCCGCCGGTCAGCTGGTCGTGGTAGAACCAGGCCTGGTCCAGCTCCTGCCCGTTGAGCGTGGCGCGCTGGATGTACATGTTGGCCGCGGAGTTGTTGTGGGTGATGATGCGGAACTGCCGGCCGTCGTAGTAGCCGGTGTTGAGGTTTATGGTGACCTTGTCGAAGATCGGTGAGGTGATGTCGATGACCGGCCGTGACAGGCTCGCTCCGGTGACTTCGAACAGGCCGATCGCCATCAGTGCGCTGAGCGATCCCATCTGGCCCTGGTCCTCGTCGTGGTGGCCGTACCCGTCAGTGGTGGATATGGAGGAGTAGACCTTTTCCTTCACCTGTCGCACCCAGTACTGGGTCAGCCACGGTTTGCCCACGTAGTTGAACAGGTGCGCCAGCTGCAGTCCGGGCTGGTTGCCGTAGTTGACGTAGGCGCCGTCGTCGCCGTTCCCGCCCTCTTCGCCAATGAAATTGGTACCTTTGGAGTGGTCGAAGGCGTAGTTGAGTTTGTCGGCGTAGGCGTCCCTGCCGCCCAGCCGGTTGGCCAAGCCCTGCACATCGTGCGGGGTGTACCAGGTGGCCTGCCAGGAGTTGGCCTCCACGAATTCGTTGCTGGACAGCGGGTTGAACCCCGAGAGCCACCGTCCGTCAGAACCCCTGGGCCGGATGAACCCGGTGGACCTGTCGAACAGGTTCTGCCAGCTGCCTGACCGCTCGATCAGGTAGTCGCCGGTGTCGGTGGTGTCCCATACCTCGATCTCGTTCAGCCCCACGTTCTCGCCGGTGCCGCCGGTCACATCGAACCGTATCCAGCTGACCTTCCTCGGCCGGAAGGCCACCATCTTGTTTCTGCCGTCGGTGGGGATATTCTTCACCGCGACCGTCGTCCCGTCGCTGAATGTCAGAACGCCGGAGTTCGCGTTCGATCTCGGGTCCGCCCGATCGCTGATCACCACCTTGTGGACGCGCTTGTCCTCACGCCAGCTCAGCTTGATCCACGGGTTCTGTTCCGTGGACGCCCACTCCACATTCTGAGAGGGCACCATGCTGGAGCGGATCGGCCGACCGTCCACCGCCCGCACACCGGCGAAATTCGAATTGTTCACCTGCGAGGACACCGACACCCCGGCGAACTGCGAGATGTTGAGCCCCGACTTGCCCAGCCGCCGGGCCAACTGTCCCAACGTCCAGTCCTGGAACGCGAACTCCAGCGTCTCCCCGGCACCACGCGACTTCCAGGAATCCGGCATGTTGTGCGGCACATACCCGTAATCGAGATACGGGCGGGCAACCCCACCGTCTCCCATCCAGGACGCGTTCGCGTACGTGGCCTTGTCGAACAGGCCGCCGATGGACTGGGCGTCGAGCATCGCGTCGAAGGCCAGGTCGATGTCGAAGTCGCGGATGCCCTTGTTCCAGGCACCGGTGATGAACGACGTCACCGCCGAGCCAGTCATCACCAGCGAATCGTCGCCGAAGCGCGGGCCGCGCGGCAGCAGGCCGCCGTCCTTGTACATCTGCAGCTGCGAGTGGACGAAGCTGCTGTAGATTTCCGGATACGCGAAACCGAGCACGGTGTTGAGGTTCCACTGGGTCAACCAGATCGCGTCGTAGTTGTACATCGCGAACCGCGGCACACCGCGGTCATCCAGCGGGATCTGCTTGACCTTGCCGTTCCGCCAGGTGTTGTCCAGGTACTTGCCGTCCACGTCGCTGATCGTGCTGCGTCCGCACAGCACGTGGAACAGGTCGGTGTAGAACTTGACCTGCTGCTGCTCGGTGCCGCCCTCGACGTTGATGCGTCCCATCATCGCGTTCCAGTGCTGCTGGGAGGCCTGCTTCACCGCCTCGAAGTCCCAGCCCGGCAGCTCCGCTTCGAGATTCTTGCGCGCCCCCGCCGCCCCGGTGAACGACAACCCCACCTTCATCTGCACGACCGCACCGGCGTCCAGCTGCTCGTAGCAGGCGTACACCCCCATGTTGTCGCCGGACAACTCATCGATCGCCGCACCGCCGTTGGCCAGGCTCCCACCCGCCCAACCACGCAGCGAATCAAACGGCTTGTCGAACCGGATGCTGAAGAACAGTCGGTTCTTCTCCGGCGGCGTTTGGGGCCAGTAGAGGCCGTCGGTGAGATATCCCCCCTGGTCGACGTAGCCCTCGATCTCATTGTTACTGACCCTGGTGACCTGGGCGCCCTTCATCTTCGCTTCGCCCAGCATGCCGCCGAGGTTGATGATGATCTCACTGCGGCCAGCGGTGTCGTAGGTATAGCGGTGCAGGCCTACCCGGTCGGTGCACGTCAGCTCGGCGGTGACGCCGTACCGGTCCAGATGCAGCCGGTGGTAGCCCGGCTCGACGACCTCACTCACGTCGTGCTTCACAGACGACTGCCAGCCGGTATCGCCCTGCAGCTTCGACACACCCGCACCGGTGGTGGGCATCACCTGCACGCCGGCAATCTGCCAGCAATGCAGATGGCTGAAACCCTTGACGTTGTTCTCGTCGTGCCGATAGCCCGTCCCCCAAAGAGTGTGCGTGCTCGTGTCCGGCCGAAGCTTGATCATGCCGAACGGGTTGCTCGCCGACTGGAAGAAGAAGAACCGGCCCCGATCCGCTTCCACCCACGGATTCACCAGACTCATATAATCCCGGCCCGCCTCGGCCGAAACCGCACCCGGCTCGGCTGCCCAGGCGATGCCGCCGGAACCGCCAACTCCCGCAACGCCCGCGGCCAGCACTCCACCGGCGGACAACAGAAGACGACGACGGGCCAACTGACTACTTGCCTTTGACTCGGGCATTTCGTACTTCCCTTCGAGATTGATTCGGGTCATGAGGGGATGATCGGGGCCGCCTCACCCGCTGGCAGGCCTCACGGATCTCCTTGCAGGGCTATCCTCTGCGGAGCATGGGGGAGTTGGGGCGCGCCGCAGACGGCTCAGGCGAGCGACAGGCCGTCGGGGCCGCTGGTGATCGTCTGGCTCTTGCCGTTGAGGACGACGCCTTCGAGTGTCGCGGTGATTCCTCGGGGCTCGCTTGCGTTCCGCAACTTGGCGGTGGCGCCTTCGGGGTTGTAGCCGAACAGGTCGCTGATGATCACGTCTGCGTAGTTCCCGCCGGCGCAGTTGACGAAGACCTGCGATTCGCTGGCTGGGGCGATGACAGCGTGGTAGTCGGCCGTCGCGTCGGAGAGGGCCAGTGCGGAGCCGAATCCGGTTCGGCTACTGCCCCATGTTGCCCCTTCGATGGTGACGGCCTGGGCTGTGACCGACTCGGTGGTCTTTGTGCCGTCGCCTTCGTTGAACGGCAGGTGGAGTACCAGGGAGCTGTCGGTGGCGCCGGTGGCGGGGGTGGTGGCTTGGTACTGGGCATTGATCTCGGTGGCTGACAGCGCCCGCGTGTAGACACGGGCCTCGTCGATGCTGCCACTGAAACGGCGGTTGGAGTCGCTGGGGCAATTCCCCACGATGACCGGGGTGCCGGTGGAGGGGGTGATCTTCCCGGTGGCCGCTCGTGTGGCCTGGACGGTACCGTCGATGAAGATCTGTACCTTTTCGCCGTCGTAGACACTCGCGACGTGATGCCACCCCGACGTGGGGACCGTGGCGGTGGTGATCACATCGATGAAGCTGCCGTTGAGGGCGAGGACGAAGGAGATCTTGCCGCCGGCGCCGCCGCGGAGCACGTAGCCGACGTGCCCGCTCTCCCAGGAGTCCTTGGCGATGATGGTGCCCTGCCAGTGGTTCTTCGGCCAGCTCGAGGGATTGATCCATGCGGAGACCGTCACGGCTCCGGCGGGGTTCAACGCGGGCCGGCCGGTGACATACACCCCCGCGGATTGGACTATCTCGAGAGACTGGCCGAAGGGGCCGTTTCTGGTCACGCCCGCAAATCGTTTGAGCAGCGAGAGGAACGCCGGGTAATCGCCGAACCGGGCGAAGGTCTGGGCAGTGAGTGAGGGCCAGGCGTCGAAGGCGCCGCTGGTGCCGTGGTCGGTACGGGCGACCGGCGCCTGGGAGTCGGCAAAGGACAGGGCGCGCAGCCAGTCCCCGGCCAGCAGTTCGTCGGTGACGAAGTGCTTCATGTCGGTCTTCTGCTCGTCGGTCAGCGACGGGGCGAGCAGGTTGCCGGCGATGGCGAAGTCGAGGACATGCCGTACCGCAACGGTGGTGCCGTCAGGGTACCTGCAGTTCCAGACGCCCTTGTTGGCTTTGTCGTACAGCTTGAGAACCTCGCTCCGCAGGGCTTCGGCCCTGTCGGTGAGGTCTTCGGCGGTTGCCTTGTCACCCGCACGGTCGAACAGGCCGGCGGTCTGCTGCATCATCCACACATTGGCCGCGTTGAACGACGGCACCTGGTGGACGTATTTCGGCAGAACTTCCAGGAGGTTGTGGTTCTCGCCGTAGTCGGCCAGCGACTGCCCCTGCCGTAGCAGTCTTTGCCAGTTGGTGGCGATGGATTTCAGGTGTTCGAGGACGGTCTTACCGGAGCTGGAGATCGTGGTGTCGAGGAAGGACACGTCGCCGCTGTAGTTGACGTAGTTGAGAATCGTCGTGAAGACGGTGAGGTCGTTCGCGCTGTACCACGGGCCGACGGTCCTGCCCGACATCCAGTCGATGGCATATCCGGCATAGATGTCCTTGGCGAGCCAGTAGGCGGCCTTGGCCTTGATCATCCGCGGATCGAGCAGCGTCAGGATGATGGAGGAGTAGGAGGTGTCCCAGAAGTAGCTGACCGTATTCGCCCACTCGGGCGCCCCCGTCACATAGACGCGGTCGAGCCCTTGGAAGGTGCCGGGTGTGGTGGGTCTGCCGAGAAGGGTGGAGAACTCGGAGGAGAGATTGGTGCGCTCGAGTGCCAGCACTGACAGGACGCTCATGTAGTACAGGCGGGCGATGTCGGTGTCTTTGGTGTCCGTCAGGACGGGCAGGGATCCCGAGAAGTGGCCGTTTTCGGGTGTGAAGGCGTCTTGCCAGCGCTTTTCCCAGCTCTTGCGGGCGGTGCTGAAGGCCGCTCCGAAAGCGCCCAGCGTGGCGTTGCAGGCGTCTACCACGCCGTTGCCGTCGTTGATGTCCGCCAGTGGCGCCCCCGTCGAGGTCTCGCCCACCTCCATGACGATGTCGATCGTCGCTGACTGCCCCGCGGCGACCGACCACTCGGCGCGTCCGCCCGCCGATGCCATGGTGAGCGTGGGTGCCGGGGTGAACGCGAACGCCGTCACCGCCGAAGAGCGGCTGTCGGATATCAGCAGGTTCGATCCGGAGACCTTCGCGGAGGTGCGGTTGCCGCCGGGCCGTGGGGCACCCCACGACCAATCGGCCGGAATCGTCGCCTTGGCAATGCGTGCATTGGCATTGACCGATACCGTGATCGGTGCCGCGGTGGGGTTGGAGACGGCGATGTGCAGCAGCAGCTCGTTGCGTTCGAATGCGAGCCGGGTCTTGGTCTGGATCTCCACCCCCGAGGCGGTGGTCGCCTTACGCGCGATCTCATAGGCCGACCAGCGCGACTCGCTGGTGGTGACCGGCACGCCGTCCACGCTCAGCACGCAGGAGTCACTGCCGCTGTCCAGATAGGGCGCAAGGGTGAAGTTGCGGATCCCCAGCACATTGGGGGAGGACCCTACGGCTCCCCAGAAGTTGCTGACCGCGGGGAGGTGCTTCACTTCCCGCGCCAGCAGCCAGTCACTGGTCAGCGAGTCCAGTTTCGGCGGCCGGCCGGGTGCCGCTGCGGCCAGCCCCGCTCCGAACAGGGGGGTACTGAAGGCCGCCGCGCCTACCACGGCGGACCAGGTGAGGAAGGTACGGCGATTGACTTGCGACATGATCGTCTCCAGGAGGTAGACGCACAGGACGTTGGCACGTCCCGGTGGGAGATGCGGAAATCGGTTGGCGGGGCCGCCCCCGCTGTACGGCGGAGAGGACGCGACCGGCGGCTGTCTCAGGCGATGCCCAAGGCGTTGAGCACGCCTTGAGGCTGTTCAGCGCGGCGCCGGTAATCGCCCGGACCGTGGGCATGCAGGCGCCTGTGGCTGCGCGCCTTTGAATGCCCCCGGCGCGTGGGGACTACCGGGAGAGGGAGTCCATGAACGCTGCGGCACGGTGCGTGATCTCATCCCACTTCCCTTCGGTGACGGCTGTCGGGGGAACGACCTCGGTTCCGGCGCAGACGGCGAGGGCTCCGTGGGCGAGGTATTCGGCGGCGTTGGCGGCGTTGACTCCACCGGAGGCGACGAGGGGGATGCCCGGGTAGGGGCCGTGCAGGTCCTTGAGATAGCGGGGGCCGAATCCGCTGGCGGGGAAGATCTTCACGGCGGCTGCGCCCAGGTCGACGGCTTTGGCCACTTCGGTGGGAGTGAGGGCGCCGAGGACGACGGGCAGTCCCGCCTCGTGGGCGGCTTGGGCCACTTCGGGGCGGCAGCCGGGTGTGACGAGGAAGCGGGCGCCGGCTTCGATGGCGAGTTCGGCTTGCTGGCGAGTCAGGACGGTGCCGATGCCGACGTGGGCGCCAGTAGCGGCTGCCAGGGCGAGATGCCGGGTGACGTCGGGTGTGGTGAAGGTGAACTCGACGTGGTGGATGCCGCCTTCGGCGAGGGCCGCGCACAGGGCCGGCGCGTCGGCGATGTGGGGTGCGCGGACGACGGCGATCACTGGGGCGGCGGCGAGCTCCGCCGGAAGGGACAGCGGCGTGGTCATGGTCTGGTGCTCCCTGGTCGGGTTGTTGTTGTGGTGTGGGTGCGGAGGCCGATCCAGCTGTGCGGTCAGGGCAGGGCGGGTGAGTGGATTCCGGCGGCGGTGACCCGGGTCGCGGCCCATTCGTCGGGGGAGGCGGCGAGAAGGGCGGCGGTGAGGTCGGCGGAGGGCGGGGTGCCGTGGTCGCCGTGGGTGGTGAGGGCGCGGTTGCGGCGGTGAGGTGGCCCAGGCGCAGGCGGGAGCGCTGGTCCAGGCCGCGCAGGGTCGCGGCGAGATATCCGGCGGCGAACGCGTCGCCGGCGCCGGTGGGTTCGACGACCTCGACGACGAGCGCGGGTTCGCTGACGGTGGTGCCGTCCGCGTTCAGCGCGGTGACCTGGTGCTCGGAGTTCTTGACGACGACGGTCGCGGGGGCGGGGAACGCTGCCCGGATGGCGGTGTGGCTGCTGAGGCCGAAGGCGGCTTCGGCCTCGTCGGCTCCGAGGAGGAGGAGGAGGAGGAGGAGGTCGGCGGCGTTGGCGAGTTCGAGGAGGACGGCCGGGTCGCGGTCGCGCCAGAGGGCGGGCCGCCAGTTGAGGTCGAAGCTGACGGTGCGGCCGGGGCGGGGGGTGGTGAGCAGGGCCCGGATCAGGCTGAGGCAGCTGTCGGAGAGTGCAGGGGTGATGCCCGACAGGTGCAGTAGTGGGGCGCCGGACAGGAGTTGGCTGAACGCGGGGTTGGTGAAGGTGTCGGGGCCGAGGGCGGAGGCGGCGGAGCCGGTGCGGTAGTAGCGCATCCGGCTGTGCGGGTGGGTTTCCTTGAGGTAGAGGCCGGTCGGACGTACAGGATCGACTGCGACGGCCGAGACGTCGACCCCGCGTGCGGTGAGCTCGCTGGTGATGCGTCGGCCGAAGCCGTCGTCGCCGACGCGGCTGACCCAGGCGGTGGCGATCCCGTGCCCGGCAAGGCCGCAGGCGACGTTGGACTCGGCGCCGCCCACGCCGACCCGGAACTCTTCGACGGACTCGGTGGGGCCGGGGTGTCCGGGCAGCAGGACGGCCATGGTCTCGCCGAGGCACACCGCTTGCGGGTTGCGGACTGCCTTTTCGGTGCCGACGTAAGCCATGGTCTGTGGTCCATCCGTGTTCCATCCGGTGCCAGGGGGCGGTGTGCTGCGTGCGGCCGCCGGCTTCAGGGGAGGTCGGTGATGCTGAGGGTGATGTCGCTGGTCCAGCTGGTGCCGGCCGGCAGGAGGGGTGCCTGGCCGCGGGTGGGGCAGGCCGGGGAAGGGTCGCCGGGCAGGATGTTGGCGGGTTCGATGGCGACGAGGTAGGCGCGGCGGTACCAGGGGAAGCCGCTGCTCGCGTGGCATTCCTGCCACAGCCAGGCATGCGGCAGGACCGACACGTCCCACTCGACGCGGATGCCGAATCCCGCGCTGGGGCTTTCGATGGCGAAGAAACCGGACTCGAAGTCGGTGAGGCAGGCGAACACGGCGCGCCCGCTGTCCGGTCCGGGGCACTGCCGCAGGTCCAGGACGTCCCCGTCGACGGCGGGCGCGAGCGGGAACTCCGCGCGGACATCGGGCGGCAGGACCGTGCCGGGCTGCTCGGCGTCCGTGAGGACGGTGCGGGCCGCGGCCGTGATGGTGCAGTGCTCGTCGATGAACGGTGCCCCGAAGCCCGGGTGCTGGACCCACATCACCGGTACCGGTTCCCGGGAGGTGTTGTGGACGGTGTCGCGGACGTGCAGGGTCGGCCCGTCCAGGCGCAGGCTGCGGGTGAGGCGGAGCGGGGCCGTGATCAGGTCGGTGGCGAGACGGACTTCGGCCTCGTCCGCGCTCTCGACCGTCCAGGCGACGACGGCCGCTTCGCCGTGGTATCCGCGGCGGACGCCGTCGACGGTCCGCTCGGCGCCGGCGTTGGGCACGAGCTGCTGCCAGCCGCCGCCGTAGCGGGCGAGCCAGTCGGTCTGACTGTCGCCGGTGACGGGCGCCCCGGCCAGGTCGCGGCGCCCCCACGGCGTGCGCCACAAGACGTCGATGCCGCTGGTGCGTTCGGTGATGGACGTGATGTCCGCGCCCTTGCCGGGGCGTACTTCGACCGACAGGCGGTCGCCGTGCAGCCACACAGAACTGGTCATGGCTGGTCAGCCTCCGAACCGGTGGGCGGGCAGGCCGTGGACGCCCAGGCCGCGCACGGCCAGGACGGAGCCGGCGGGCCCGGCGGGGCTGGGTCCGAGGCCTTCGCGGGCCGTGGTGACGTAGAGGACGTCGAGGTCCGGGCCGCCGAAGGCGCAGGAGGCGGGCTGGTCGACGGGAAGGGGGACTTCGGCGAGGACGCCCCCGTCGGGAGAGAGACGGAGCAGCCGGCCGCCGCCCCACAGGGCGATCCACAAGCAGCCGTCGGCGTCGACGGTCATCCCGTCAGGTTCTCCGGCGGCTTCGGGGAAGCGGGCGAGGGTGCGGCGGCGGGCGGGGGCGAGCCGGTCGGGCGGTACGTCGAAGGCGTTGACCTCGTGGGCGACGGTGTCGATGAGGTAGAAGGTGCGGCCGTCGGGGCTCCAGCCGAGGCCGTTGGGCTGCGTCAGGCCGTCGAGGACCGGTTCCGTCGCCCAGTCCGGGGTCAGGACATGGAGAGCCCCGCGGCCGGCGGCGAAGTCCATGGTGCAACTGCCGGCCCACAGCCTTCCTTGCGGGTCGCACTTGGCGTCGTTCATACGGTGCCCGGGCGGCAGGACGGACAGGCGGGTGGTCCAGGTACCGTCGGCGCGGACATCCGTGAACCCCTCGGTGGTGGCCGCGACGTATCCGCCGGACGCCTTGGGTACCGCGGCGCCGACGAAGGTCGGCAGGGTGAGGGTGTGCGGGCGGGGCGCGGCGGGGTCGGCGGTGTGGACGCGGCCGGCGAGGATGTCCACCCAGGTCAGCTGTCCGGTCTCACCGTCCCAGAACGGTCCTTCTCCGACGCGGGCCTTACCGGGTATCGCGACGGTGATGTCGATGCTCAACTTCACTGCTCCGATCGTGGGTTGAAGAATCGTCGGTGATCAGTCGGGGAGGGCCACGGCGACTTGGGCGAGCAGGCCGCCGTCGACGGGCAGGGCGATGCCGGTGATGAAGGCGGCGCGGTCGCTCGCCAGGAAGGCGATGGCCTCGGCGATCTCCTCGGGACGGGCCACCCGCCCGAGTGGGTGGCTGCGGCCCCAGGTGGCGACGAGTTCGTCCGCGTCCTTCGGGCTGCCGGCGAACCCGGTGGCGGCGGTGCGCAGCATGGGGGTGTCGACGGAGCCCGGGCAGACGGTGTTGGCGCGGACGCCGAAGGCGGCCTCGTCGACGGCGAGAGAGCGGGCGAACGCGTTGAGGGCGCCCTTGCTGGCGGTGTACGCGGCGACGTTCTTCTGGGTGACGAAGGCCTGGACGGACGAGACGAGCACGATCGAACCCGCGCCGCAGGCGCGCAGGGCGGGCAGGGCGTGCTTGGCGGCGAGGAAGGCGCCCTCGACGTTGACTGCCATCACCTCCTCCCAGGTCGTGCGCGGGGTGTCGGCGGCGGTGCCGTAGCGCTGGATGCCGGCGCAGGCGACGAGGACGTCGAGTCCGCCGTGGTGCCGGACGGCGTGACCGACGGCGGCGGCGACCGAGGACTCGTCGGTGACGTCGGTCTCGACGTAGGTGATCGCGTCGTGGACGGCGGCCTCCGGCGGTGTGACGGACGCGCACACCACCCGCGCGCCGCGGGCGGCCAGGAGCTCGGCCGCGGCCAGGCCGATGCCGCTGGACCCGCCGGTGACCAGTGCGGACTTGCCCTCGAATTCCATGGGTGTGCGGTCCTTCTGCGAGGAGGCTGCGGGAGGAGGTCCCGGGGCCGATGGGGGGGCGGCCCCGGGGACGGAGCGCGGGAGGTGCGGTGTTACTTGTACAGGGCGGTCTGTGAGGCCGGGTCGTTCAGGTTGTCCTTGGTGATGACCAGCGGGGGGAGCGGCTGGTCCTTGGGGATGCTGCGGTCGCCCTCGATGTACTTCAGCGCGTTCTTTACGGCCAACTGGCCGATCTGGTACGGGTTCTGGGAGACGAGGGCGGTGAGGGTGCCGTTCTTGAGCTCGCGGGCCTCCTGCGGGCTCGCGTCGTAGCCGAGTACGGCGATCTTGCCGGTCTTGCCGGCGGCCTTGACGGCGTTGGCCGCGCCCTCCGCGGTGATGACGTTCGAGGCGAAGACGGCGACCAGGTCGGGGTGGGCGGTGATGGCGGACTGCACCAGGCCGGCGGCCTGTGTGGCGGAGTCGTTGCCGGCGTACAGGTTGGGCAGAACCTTGTACTTGGACTGGCCCTTGAAGGCCTCCCGGTAGCCCTTCTCGCGGTCGTCGAGGGAGCTGATGCCCGGCTTGATGTGGACGAACACCACCTTGCCGCCTTCGGGCTTCTGCTTCATGAGCTCCGCGGCGCCCAGCTTGCCGCCCTGGATGGAGCTGGCCGCGATGGCGGTGAAGATCTTGTCGCTGTTGACGTTGTTGCCGGTCGTCATCACCGGGATGCCCTGGGCGACGGCCGCGGCGATCGGGGCGGCGAGCGCGGTGGCGTCGGTCGGGTCGATGACGATGGCGTCAGGCTTCTTCTGGACGACCCCCTGGAGGACGGGGATCTGCTCGGAGGCCTGGAAGTTGGCCGGGCCCTGCACGATCGAGGTGACCCCGGCGGCCTTGGCCGCGGCCTTGAAACCGGCGATCTCGGTCGAGTAGTACGGGTCGCAGGTGCACCCGGGGATGAAGGCGATGGTGCGGTGCTTGCCGGAGCCGCCGCCGGTCGCGCTCGCGGGGGCTTGGGAGGAGGAACAGGCCGATAGGGCGAGGGCGGCGGCCGTGGCCGTGGCCGCCAGCGCGGCCCGGGTGATTCTGCGGGACATGGGCTGATCCGTTCGGTGTGTGCGGGGGAGGTCCGGGGTGGTGCGGGGTCCGGGGTGGTGCGGGGAAGGTGCGGGGTGGTGGAGCGGGGGAGGTCAGGACGCGCGCAGTTGCTGACGGCGTTTGATGTCGTCGATGGCGACCGCGACGATGAGGATGGCGCCGATGGCCACGGTCTGCCAGAACGGCTGGACGTTGACGATGACCAGTCCGTTGTTGAGTACGGCCGGGATCATGACGCCGACTGCGGCGCCGAAGATGGTGCCGCGGCCGCCGAAGAGGCTGGCCCCGCCGATGATGACGGCGGCGATGGCGACGAGATTGTCGGCACTGTGGCCGCTGACCTGGGTGGTGGTGTACCGGGCGACGTCCAGGACGGCGGCCAGGCCCGCGAGGGCGCCCATCATGGTGAAGAGCACGACCTGATGGCGGGTCACCTTGATGCCGCTGCGGCGGGCGCCTTCGGCGTTCGAGCCGATGGCGTAGGTGTACCGGCCGAACTGCGTCGTGGCAAGGACGAGGCCGGCCACGACGGCCACGACGGCGGCGATCCACACGGGCAGCGGCAGCCCGAGCACCTGGCGCATGCCGATGCCGGTGACCAGCTGCGGCGGCAGCCCGGTGACGTCGGTGCCCTTGGTGATGACCTGTGCCAGGCCGAGGCCCATGCCGAGGGTGCCGAGTGTGATGATGAACGAGGGGATCTTCAGCCGGGTGACAAGGACGCCGTTGAGCAGGCCCCACGCCGCGCCGACGGCCACGGAAACGGCGATGCCGAGCGCGATGGCAACACCGGCGTTGGGGTAGCCGCTTTCCGCGGACCCGCTGACCGCGACGATCGTCTTGGCGGCGATCACCTGGCTGAAGACCAGCACGGATCCGATGGACAGGTCGAGCTGGCCGCCGATGATCAGAAAGGCGGTGCCGACGGCCAGCAGGATCGTCCCGGAGGCGTTGAACAGGACGTTGCGGAAGTTGTCCGCGTTGAAGAACGTTCCGCCGGCCAGAACCGAGAAGGCCAGAACAAGGACGACCAGCGCCAGGAAGACCCAGTTGCTCGTCAGTGCGGCGACTGCGCGGCGCACACGGTTCGCGGTGTCCGGACCGGACACGTCCGCGCCGACCGTGGGGATGGGGAGATGGGGAGTCATGACGTGCTTCCCTGCGGGTCGGTCGGGGTTCCGGTCGCCGCGCCTGTGATGGCGGCGACGATCTCGGCGTGCGAGGTGGTGGCGGGCGACAGCGTCGCGGCGGTGGAGCCCAGACGGAGCACCACGATGCGGTCGGCCACGTCGGTCACGAACGGCACGCTGTGGCTGATGACGACGACGGCGATGCCCCGGTCCCGGGTGCGCTTGATCAGCTGGGCGACCTGCTCGGTCTGGACGAGGCCCAGCGCGGCGGTGGGCTCGTCCATGATGACCAGCTCGCGGGCCCAGATCCCGGCCCGGGCGATCGCCACGGTCTGGCGCTGGCCGCCGGAGAACATACGCACCGGGGCCTGGTAGTCCGGAACGCGGGCGCCGAGGGTGCGCAGGTAGTCCTCCGCCTCGGTCTGCATCCGCTTGTTGTCGAGGACGCCCAGCCGGCCCAGCGGCCCCGGCTTACGGCGCTCACGGCCCAGGAACAGGTTGGCGGGGGCGGACAGGTCGTCGGCCAGCGCGAGGTCCTGGTAGACGGTCTCGATGCCGGCGGCGCGGGCGTCCGAGGGGTTGGTGAAGTGGACCTGTTCGCCGCGTACGCGCAACTCGCCGCTGTCCGGAGCGAGAGCGCCCGAAAGGATCTTGATCAGCGTGGACTTACCCGCGCCGTTGTCGCCCATCAGGGCCACGACCTCGCCGGGGGCCACCTCCAGGGACACGTCGGTCAGTGCCGTGACGTGGCCGAAGCGCTTGGAGATCCCGGTGGCCGAGAGCACGGGGACGTCCGGGCCGGAGGGGCCGGGGGGTGGTGTCGATAGATGCATCAGCACGAGTCTTCCTCTCTCATTTGGCGACTCAGCTGCTCTCCGCAAGAAGTTCCAGGTGCATCCGCTTGTAACGCGGGGACCGCCTGGCGGTAACTCGGATGCTTGCATACAAGTTCTTCAGTATGCAAGGATCATGTCGTGAAATCGGATCGAAACCTCCCAGGCGGCCCGCCGGCCCTCGCGTCGGTAGGGCGGCTGCGTGTCCGCCAGCGCACATCCGACCGGGTGTACGAGGAGTTGGCCGCGGCCATCCGTGACCTGCGGATCGAGCCGGGTGCGTCACTGTCGGAGACGGATCTGGCCGAGCAGTTGCAGGTCAGCCGCACGCCGTTGCGCGAGGCCATCGCGCGGCTGGTGGACGGCGGTCTCGTTTCGGTCGTGCCTCAGGTGGGCACCCGAGTAGAGCCGATCCGGCTGCACGACGTGGAGCAGGCGCGCTTCGTCCGCGAGAGTCTGGAACTGGCCGCGTTCGCCGCGGCTTGCGAGAAGCCGGAGCGGGACGTCGCCGGGCTGCGCGCCCTTCTCGCCGAACAGGAACGCTGTCACGGGGCCCATGACCTCGGCGGTTTCTTCGCCGCCGACGAGGCGCTCCACCGGCAGATCTTCGAGATGAGCGGCTATCCGGGCGCCTGGCAGCTGATGCAGCCGATGAAGATGCACCTGGACCGGTTCCGGCGGCTCAGCCTGCCCGACCCCGAGACGGTGCGGGTCCTCATCGACGAGCACACGGCGATCGTGGACGCGCTGGAGTCCGGCGACGCGATACACGGCCACGCCCACATCAGCAGGCACGCCCGCAGGGTGCTGGAGACTGCCCCCGGCCTCCAGGGCCGCTACCCCGGGTACTTCGCCGGATGAGGACCGGACGAGCCGGCCAGGCCGGACCGACTGCGCCGGCCGCCGACGGCGGGCTCCGCACGGGGCCGGCCTTTCCTTCCCTGCGGAAAGGACCATCATGAGATTCCTGCGCATCGGCCCGCCCGGCGCCGAGACGCCCGTCGTGGCCACCCCGGACGGCGAGTGCCACGACCTGCGCTCCGTCACCGCCGACATCGACGGCGCCTTCCTCGGCAGCGGCGCAGTGGAACGCGCCCGCACCGCGCTCGCGGCCGGCGCCCTGCCGCCCTTCGACGTCACCGGCCTGCGCATCGGCCCGCCCGTGGCCCGCCCCGGCGTCGTGCTGTGCGTCGGCCTGAACTACGCCGCCCACGCCGCCGAGTCCGGATCGCCTCCGCCGGAGCACCCGGTGGTCTTCTACAAGGCCCCCAACACCGTCGTCGGCCCGTACGACGACCTCCTGCTCCCGCGCGGATCGGACCGGACCGACTGGGAGGTCGAACTCGCCGTCGTGATCGGCCGGAAGGCCCGCTACCTGGAGTCACCCGAGCAGGCGCTCGCCTGCATCGGGGGATACACCGTCTCCAACGATGTCTCGGAGCGCCGGCTCCAGCTGGAGACCAGCGGTGGCCAGTGGTCCAAGGGCAAGAGCTGCGAGACGTTCAACCCATTGGGCCCCTGGCTGCTGACGCCCGACGAGGTCCCCGACCCCCAGGCGCTCGGGCTGCGGTCCTGGGTCAACGGCGAGCCCCGGCAGTCCTCCTCGACGGCGGACATGATCTTCGATGTCACCAAGCTGATCCACCTGCTCAGCCAGGTCACGGTCCTGGAGCCCGGCGACATCGTCAACACCGGCACCCCCGAGGGCGTCGCGCTCTCCGGCCGGTTCCCCTATCTCACCGAAGGCGACCTCGTCGAGGTCGAAATCGACGGCCTCGGCCGACAGACCCAGAAAGCGGTACGAGCATGACCCTGAGGCTCTCCCTCGGTCACATCGACGTCTACGACGACAGGACGGCGACCTTCGCCCATCAGCTCGGGCTCACCGGCGTCCAGCTCCACACCCCCAACCTGCTGCCCGGCGAGGCGGGTTACTGGAGCCTGGAGGAGCTGCGGGCGCTGCGCGAGCGCTGCGACACCGACGGGCTGCGGATCGACGGCCTGGAGAACGTCCCCCTGGCCCACTTCTGGAAAGTCCAGCGGGGCCTTCCCGGCCGGGACGAACAGATCGAGAACTACCGCACGACCATCCGGAACATGGGCGCGGTCGGCATAAACATGCTCGGCTACAACTGGCTGCCGACGTTCGTGTGGCGCACCGACATGGACGTGGCCGGCCGTGGCGGCGCCAAGGTCACCTCCTTCGACCTGGCAGGCATCGGCGCCGGCAACGCGCTCGCCTCCTACCGGCTTTCGCCCACCGAGCTGCTGTCCGAGCCGATCACGGCCGAGCAGATGTGGGCCAACCACCAGTACTTCCTCGACGCCGTCCTGCCCGTCGCAGAGGAAGCCGGGGTACGGCTGGCACTGCACCCGGACGACCCGCCGGTGGACAAGCCGCTGGGCGGCGCGGCGCGCATCTTCAACTCGCCGGCCTCGCTGGCCGCAGCGCGCGAGCAGGCGAAGGGAAGCCTGGCCTGGGGACTGGACTTCTGCCTCGGCACGGTCTCCGAGATGGGCGGCGAGGACGCCGTCAACGAGGTCATCGACACGCTCGGTCCGCTCGGTGCGATCTTCTACGTCCATTTCCGGGACGTCCAGGGAACCGTCCCGTCCTTCCGTGAGTGCTTCCTCGGCGAGGGCAACTACAACCCGGCCCGTGTCATACGCCGCCTCCACGACGTGGGATTCGACGGCTTCATCATCGACGACCATGTGCCGGCCATGGTCGGCGACCCCGACACCTGGCTCGACATTTCCTCTCACGCCTACTGCAGCCGCGGCCGCGCCCACGCGATCGGCTATCTCCAGGGCGTCCTCAACGCCCTCGGCCTCGACTGACACGCGATTTCCCCCGGAAATTCCAGCGGAAAGCTCCGGACGCGCACGCGAAAAGACCGTGTCCACGTCCGCGCTGCGGCAGTTCGGTGGCAGGAATTCTCCGGGAGAATTTGGGAGTCTTGCCCGCCACTACGAGAGGCTGGGGAACCGGTCCGGACGCAGCAGCTCTCCAGGGGCCTCGTCCAGACCGGCCGGGCACCCTCACCCCGTAAGGATACTTGCATACAAGTGGGCGGGCGTGCGATGATGATCGACGTGAAGTCGGAGCGTAGTGGTCTGAGCGCGGTGTCGGCGCTGGTGTCGGTCGGTCGTCCCCGGACGCGCCAGCGCACATCCGACCGGGTGTACGAGGAGTTGGCCGCGGCCATCCGTGACCTGCGGATCGAGCCGGGTGCGTCACTGTCGGAGACGGATCTGGCCGAGCAGTTGCAGGTCAGCCGCACGCCGTTGCGCGAGGCCATCGCGCGGCTGGTGGACGGCGGTCTCGTTTCGGTCGTGCCTCAGGTGGGCACCCGAGTAGAGCCGATCCGGCTGCACGACGTGGAGCAGGCGCGCTTCGTCCGCGAGAGTCTGGAACTGGCCGCGTTCGCCGCGGCTTGCGAGAAGCCGGAGCGGGACGTCGCCGGGCTGCGCGCCCTTCTCGCCGAACAGGAACGCTGTCACGGGGCCCATGACCTCGGCGGTTTCTTCGCCGCCGACGAGGCGCTCCACCGGCAGATCTTCGAGATGAGCGGCTATCCGGGCGCCTGGCAGCTGATGCAGCCGATGAAGATGCACCTGGACCGGTTCCGGCGGCTCAGCCTGCCCGACCCCGAGACGGTGCGGGTCCTCATCGACGAGCACACGGCGATCGTGGACGCGCTGGAGTCCGGCGACGCGATACACGGCCACGCCCACATCAGCAGGCACGCCCGCAGGGCCCTGGAGGACGCCCCGGTCTTCCAGGCCCGGTATCCCGACTACTTCGCGGACTGAGTTCCGAGAATTCCCGCACTCGCCCGGTCGTTCCGACCTGCACGTGCCCGGCGCCGACAGCGCGTCATCTCCCTCCCCCTCGACCGCAACGCGGCCGAGACTGCCCACCGCCGTCTTCGACGCGGCCACCGCCAACCACGGACGCCCCGTCACCGGCCTGTAGAACCTCAACGTCCAACTCGACAGCTACGGTTGGAGCCGCCCCGCAGGTTCTTCTGGTTCAGCAGTGCGGCCACCAGTATCGCGAACGGGATGCCGGCCAGCTGGATCACGGTGTATAGCAGCGTGTTGACCACCGCCTGACCCACCGTCGGTCGGATTGCCGGTCAGCGCGTTGTAGTTGGCCGTGCCGGTCCAGGTGTGCCCGCCGAACGGGCCGGAGGTGGTGAAGCTGCAGTAGAAGGTCTGCGCGATGGGCCACAGGTAGAAGACCGAAAGGCCGATGGTCATCGGCGCGACCATGAGGTAGGCCCAGGCCCACTGGCGGCGGCCGGGGCGCCGCCCGCGCCGGGTGGCGGCACGGGCGGCACGGGCCGTGGGCTGGAGAGCCGCGGTGCGTGTCATGTGGTCACTTTTCCTTGTTCAGCGCCGTGTTCATCAGACCGGCCATCTTCTGCGCGGCCGCCTCCACGTCGGTCTTGCCGTCCCAGGCAGGGGCGAACGTGGTGGCCTCCTGGTTCATCCAGGCGGAGGTGTTCTTGGAGGTGGGGAACGGCACCGCGTAGGGCACCTCGTCGAGGAAGGCCTTCAGGTGGAACTCCGGATTGGCGTCCACCCAGGCCTGCTGAGTGTTGTTGAAGGCCGGGATGACCCCGCCCTGCTTCGCCCCTATCTCCGCGGCCTCCTTGGACCCGAGGAAGGCGAGGAAGGCGGCCGCGTCCTTGGGATGCTTGGTCTTGGCGTAGGCGACGTTGGCCAGGCCGTGGATCGTCACCGCCCGCTTGGTCCCCTGAGGTAGGACGGCGACGTCGATGTTGTTCTTCAGGGTGCTGTTCTTCGAGAACGCCAGGGTGTTCCAGCTGCTGCCGTAGTACATGGCGACCTTGCCTGACTCGAAGAGCTGGCTCGGGTAGGTGTCGGTCATGGACTTCAATGACGGCGAGGACCCGGTCTTGACCAGGTCCGTTCAGAACTTCAGGCCCGACTTGGCCGCGGGCTGGCCGTAGCCAGAGGACTTCCCGTCGGCGGAGATGACCGTGCCGCCGGCCTGGAAGATGGTGTTGTAGTAGTTTTCCTGGCCGAACGGCGGCGCGAGGATGCCGTACTGCCCCTTGGAGGCGTCGGTCAGCTTGCGGGCGGCGTCCTGGACGGTCTGCCAGGTCCAGGTGTCATCGGACTACTTCACGCCGGCCGCGTCGAACAGCTTCTTGTTGTACCAGAGCCCGACGGTGTCGAAGTCCTTCGGGATGCCGTACTGGGTGCCCTGTTGACTTCCGCTCCCCGGGCTAAAGTCCGGGGATTCCTACCACGGTCGTCTGACCGTCTCGGTGGGTTCCTGCTTCACCGCGCTGCGCCGGGACGAGTCCCGGTCTTACCTGCGCTCGACAGGCTGACACCGCCAGTCCGGCGGCCTTGGCGACGTTGACCGCCGCGTTGATGTCCCGGTCCAGGACGGCCCCGCATGCCCCGCACTCCCACACGCGGACGTGTAGGGGCTTGGGGCCGTCCTTGATGCCGCACACGCAGCAGACCTGAGAGGTCGGCTCGAATCGGCCGATGCGTACGAAGGTGCGCCCGTACCGGGCGGCCTTGTACTCCAGCATGGCCACGAACGCCGACCATCCGGCGTCGTGGACGGACTTGGCCAGGCGCGTACGGGCAAGTCCTTTGACCGCCAGGTCTTCCACGGCAACCGCTTGGTTATCACGGATGATCCGAGTGGAGAGCTGGTGGTGGAACTCGCGCCGCGCGTCGGCCACCTGCGCGTGAGCGCGGGCGACTTTGAGCCGGGCCTTCGTCCTGTTGTTGCCCTTCGCCTTGCGGGCCAGGCGTTGCTGTTCCCGCTTCAGCTTCTTCTCCGCCCGGCGCAGAAAGCGCGGGGATTCGATCTTTGTGCCGTCGGAGAGGATCGCGAAGTGCGACAGCCCCAGGTCGATACCGACCTGACCGGCGACCTCGGGCAGCATCTCTTCCGGGCCTGTCTGCACCACGAAACTCGCGAAGTACCGCCCGGCCGCGTCCTTGACCACGGTCACCGTGGATGGGGTGGACGGCAGTGTGCGGGACCACTTGACCCGTACGTCGCCGATCTTCGGGAGGGACAGGTCACCGCCGGTCGTGATCTTCCACCGGGCGTTGGCGGTGAACCTGACGGCCTGCCGGTTGTCCTTACGGCTCTTGAACCGGGGTGCGCCCATGCGGGGGCGCTTGCCCCCCAGGCCGTCGAAGAAGTTCCGGTACGCGGTGTCCAGGTCCCGCAGGGACTGTTGCAGCACCACGGCCGACACCTTGCCGAGCCAGGCCCGTTCAGTGGTCTTCTTCGCCTCGGTGATCAGCAGCCTGGACAGGTCCCCGGTCTTCGGGAACACATCGCCATGGGCACGGGCGTCCTCACGGGCGCGAAGCGCGTCGTTGTAGACCACCCGCGCACACCCGAACGCCCGGGCCAGCGCCGAGCGCTGAGGACCGTTCGGGTACAGGCGGAAGCTGTACCTCAACTGCATGCCAATCACCCTAATACAGTTGGTTATGGCTGAGTATCAGAACATCCGCACTGGTCGGCACTGTGCTTTCGTCCTTCACGCACACTTGGTTTTCGTGACGAAGTACCGGCACAAGGTCTTCACCGACGTCCACCTCAAGCGCATGGAAGAGATCATGCGCGCCGTGTGCGCCGACTTCGAATGCGAGCTGGTCGAGTTCAATGGCGAGAACAATCACGTCCACCTCCTCGTGATCTTCCCGCCCAAGATCGCCCTGTCCAAGCTGGTCAACAGCCTCAAGGGCGTCAGCTCCCGCAGGCTCCGCCAGGAGTACCCCGAACTGGTCCGGCACTACTGGCGGGCACAGCGCCTGTGGTCCGGCTCGTACTTCGCCGGATCGGTGGGCGGGGCTCCGCTGTCGATCGTCCGTCAGTACATCGAGCAGCAGAACCGTCCGCTCCAGCCCGCAGGTCAGAGCACTTCTCAGAATCGCTTCACCACCGGGCTGAAGCCCGGTGCACTGCGATTAATTCCGGTAGCTGTAGAGGCTGACCAGGCCCTCCGGGTAGTTGGAGAGGCCCACCTTGTTGGAGGCGAGCTTGTCCGACAGCGGCATCAGGACGCCGTTGGACTCGCAGAGCTGGGCGTTGGGGCCGTTCATCCAGAACACGTCCGGCGGCGCTGCCGCTGGTGGCGTCGGACTGGAGCTTGGTCCAGTACTCCTGGTTCGCGGTGAGCTGGATCTTCACCTTGACCGACGGGTGGGCCGCCTCGAACGCATCAACGATGTGCTGCATGGCCGGCCGCTGGGTCGAGTCCCAGATCCGGTAGGTGAGCTCGACCTTGCCGCTTGCCGATCCACCGTCCGAGCCGCCCGAACAGGCGGTGGCACCGAGGGCCAGAGCAGCGGCCGCGGCGGGTGCCGCCCGGATTCTACCGGCTTGGTCGGTGCGTCCACTGCTACGTCGAATGTGCATTGGGGTATCCCATCAGTGAAGCGAAGTGCACCATATAGATCTGATGTATGTCGCAGCCGTGGGGCTGGTATGGGCTGGTTATCCGGAGTATCGCTGCAGCTTGTGAGGTTTTGAGGCGGCCATCCAGAACGGATGTCGCGACGAAAAGCGGGTGAAACAGCCCTGATGAGATAGGGGAGAGTCTGAGTTCATCGGACCTTGGCGTCAAGGGTTTGGGTGTGGTTCACTGAACACGTACCAACTGATATATCGGAAACATAGTGCCCACAGGTGCCAAGACGAATGTGCGTCGAGTGGCGGCAAGAGCGAAGGGGGAGAGTCGTTGGCCCGCTCAGAGAAGAGCTCCGCGCCCGCGAGCGCGGAGGGTGCCTACCGGCCCGGCTACGAGGTCGCGGCCGAACGCATCCTCGAGTACGTCGCCCAAGGGGGACTTCTGCCCGGCGCGCGGCTGCCCACCGAGAAGGAACTCGCGGACGAGGTGCAGATGAGCCGGACCGTGGTCCGGGAGGCGGTGAAGATCCTCTCCGCCCTCGGGCGGCTGTCCGTGCAGAAGGGCCGCGGCATCTACGTGGCCGAGCCCGAGCAGTCCTCCTGGCAGACGTCGTTGACCAAATTCCTCCCCGCGGACCTGCGGCAGGTGGACGAGCTGTTCGAGTTCCGGCAGTACCTGGAGACCACCGCCGCCAACCTGGCCGCGCGGCGGGCCACCCCGGGGCAGGTCAAGACGGTGCGCGAAGCCTCGCGGCAGTCCGCCCTGGCGGCGGAACAGGACGACATCGACGCCTTCACCGCTGCCGACGAGGCGTTCCACATCGGCATCGCGGACGCAGCGGCCAACATGTTCTTCGCCTCCAGCGTCGACGCTGTGAGGCGCCTGCAGCGCCAGGTCACCGCCATCGGACTGGCCGGGGTCGCGGGCGGGTCGCTGATGGTGGCCGCGAGGCAGCACGAGGCGATCGCCGAGGCCATCGCCGCTGGGGAGCCGAGCAGAGCCGAGGACCTGATGGCCGAGCACATCGGCATGACCGCTCAGCAGGTCCAGCGGGAGATCTGGCGTCGCGTCGTGCCCGGCGACGACTCCTGACCTCCAGACTTCCACTCGTAAAGGACACTCATGCGAATTACCGATGTGACCATGGAACTGGTCGACCTGCCTGCTCAGCCACCCTTCCGATGGCGCGCCGGTTTGCCGGGCTCGGAGCCGGCGGTGGTGGGCGGCATCCTGCGCGTCCACACAGATGAGGGCCTGGTGGGCGAGGCACACACAAGACGCGGCGTGATTGTCTCCGACCTGGTCGACCGTCGCATCCGCGAGGACCTCATCGGTCGCGATCCGCTGATGCGAGAGCTGCTGTGGCAGCGACTGTGGGAGCTGGACCGGATCGAGGAGCTTCCGGTCTACGTGCTCGGTCTGGTCGACGTGGCGTTGTGGGACCTGGCCGGCAAGGCGGTCGGGCAACCGGTCCACCAACTCCTTGGCACCTACCGCGAGGCCATCCCCGCCTACGCGAGCACGGTCACCTTCGACAGCGTCGAGGAGTACCTCGACGTCGCCACCCAGTGCCTCGAGCTGGGCTACGTAGGCATCAAGCTGCACGCCTGGGGGACTCGAAGGCGGACGCGGACCTGTGCCAGAAGCTGCGGCGCACGTCGGTGACGACGTCCCGCTGATGTACGACGGTTCAGCCGGCTTCGACCTCGCCGACTCGATCTACCTCGGTCGCGCGGTCTCCGAGGCCGGATACCTGTGGTACGAGGAGCCGATGCGCGAGTTCAGCGTGACTTCCTACCGCTGGCTGGCCAAGCGGGTCGATGTCCCGCTGTTGGTCGCGGAGACCTCCGACGGCGCGCACATGAACGTCGGCGACTTCATCGCGACCGGCTCGGCGGGCCGGGTCAGGACGAGCGTGCAATTGAAGGGTGGGATCACCGGGGCCATGCGCATCGCGCATCTGGCCGACAGCTACCAGCTGCGGGCCGAGGTGCACGGCAGCGGCGTGGTCAACGCCCACCTGTGCATGGCGATTCCCAACACCACCTACTACGAGTCCCTGGTGTACACCAACCCCGTGCAGCGCGAGCCGGCGGTGGGTGCCGACGGGCTGGTGCAGGCCCCGACGGCACCCGGCATCGGCTTCGGCCAGCCGGGTTGATGAACTCTCGCCGGTCCCTTGTGGTGGCGCCGGCGGGATCTTCCCCGAACACTCTTCGCAGAAGGAGACGGCACCGTGCCCGTCCAACGCTACGCAGCGGTCATCCGCCTGCGTCCGGAACTGGAAGCCGAGTATCGAGCTCTGCACGCGGCAGCCTGGCCCGAGGTGCTGGCGACGATCAAGCGTGCCCACATCGGCAACTACTCGATCTTCCTGCGTGACGGCCTGCTGTTCAGCTACCTGGAGTACACCGGCGAGGACTACGCGGCCGACACCGCGCTGATCGCCGAGTGCCCGGTCACCCGCGAGTGGTGGGCCCGCACCGACCCCTGCCAGCAGCCGTTGGACAGCGTCGATGACGGCCAGCGCTGGGCGCCGACCGAAGAGGTCTTCCACCTCGACTGACATGGGGCCGATAACGAAGGGGGCGGGCGCATCAGCGCCCGCCCCCCTTTACGTATGCCGGGTGTCACAGACCGTAGGCCCGGGCAGCCGTGCCACCCAGGACATCGTTTCGTTCGTGCTCCGACAGGTCCGCCAGGAGCTCGCGGGTGGTGGTGACCACCCGCTCGTAGTCGGCCGCCAGCGTGCACACCGGCCAGTCCGAGCCGAACATCAGCCGCTGCGGGCTGAAGGCGTCCAGGGCCACGGATACGGCCGGCCGCAGGTCCGCGATGCTCCAGGCACGCCAGTCGGCCTCGGTGACCAGCCCGGACAGCTTGGCCACGGTGTTGGGAAGCCGGGCCAGGGCGCGCAGGTGCGGCCCAGGTGTCCGGTCGGCGCGGGCGGATGGGGGGCTTGCCCAGGTGCTCCAGGACAAAGGTGAGTTCGGGCCGTGCGCGGGCCGCCTCGACCACTGCCGGCAGCTGCTCCGGGCGCAACACGAGGTCATTGGCCAGGACGGCGGCCCCGACGGCGGCCAGGCCGCGGTCCACCTCGGGCCGCAGCAGCCAGTCCGGGTCGGCCTCGCCCTGTACCTGGTGGCGGATGCCGACCAGGCGGTCGCCGTCAGGCAGCGCGCGCAGGTTGGCCAGGACGTCGGTGATCGCGGGAGAGGTCAGGTCCGTCCAGCCGACGACGCCGGCCGCCAGCGGGTCGCCGGCGGCCAGGGCCAGGAATTCGGGAGTCTCTTCGGGTACACAGATCGTCTGCACCAGGACGGTGGCGTCGATGCCGGCGGCCGCGGTCTGCGGGCGCAGATCATCTAGAGTGAAGTCGCGGCGCAGTGGCGCGAGTTCGGGGCCGGTGAGCCAGTCCTGGTCGCGGACCGACAGGTCCCAGACATGCTGGTGGGCGTCGATGGTGCTCATGGGCACGTCCCCTGCCGGGTGAGCGGGTCGTTGCCGTAAGTGAGGAACAGCGGTGTCGGCATCAGGGTCCTTCGTGAGGGCGACGGGCGGGCAGCGGTACGTCCCAGGGCAGGAGTCCTTGGGAAAGCAGCGTGAGCCACATGTCCCGGGGGATGGGATGGTCGATCATCACGGCGGCGTCCACCACCTCGGCCGCGCGGCGCGCCCAGAGGAGGACGCCGGCGGCAGCAGGATGGCCGAGCGGGAACTGCAGTGCCGCTGCCCGCAGCGGGACGTCGAAGGCCTCGCACGTGGCCTTGAGTGAAAGGGCCTGGTCCAGCAGCCGCTGTGAGGCCGGGGCGTAGTCGAAGGTCGCGCCCGGCCTGGGATCGGCCAGCAGGCCGGAGTTGAACACCCCGCCGACCAGCACGGACACGCCGCGCTGTGCGGCCTGGGGCAGGAGCGAGTCCAGCCCGCTCTGGTCGAGCAGGGAGTAGCGGCCCGGCCAGCAGGACCACATCGACGTCGGTGTCGCGGACGAATCGTGACAGCATCGCGGTCTGGTTCATGCCGGCGTTGATCGCGCCGACCATGCTTTCCGCACGCATTCGCGAGCGTGTTCACCGGCGTCCGCATGCCAAGGATGAACTCGATCATGGAGAGATGGGTGCTCAGCCGAGCTCCTCGACCGCACCCTCATCTGGAACGCTCACCACCTGTGCCATGCCCTACGAGAGTACGAGCAGTTCTACAACGAGCACCCGTCCGGCCTTCCCCTTGCCTGTGACCTCCGGGTGGAACGGAGGCCTTGGGCGTCTCCTTCGAGCTTCGCACCCCGCCGTTGCCAGCGACGCACGCCGACGTGGGGACGGACTTTGAGCACTTGTCCGGGATAGCGCCTCCGGCCTCAACCGGCCCTCCTGCCAACGCATCCACTCACCGCGTGGACCATCGTGTCGCACGCCTGTCCTGCCATCATGCCTGGTCGACCCCCTGTGGGACCAGTTCGCGGCCCTGCTGCCCGAGCATGTGAACACCCACCCGCTGGGTTGCCACAACCCACGGATACCCGACCGGACCGTCTTCGAGTACGTCCTGGCCGCTCTCGTCCACGGCTCCGGCTACGAGCGCATCGCCACCATCGGCTGCTCGGACCGCACCATCCGGCGCCGCCTGGCCCACTGGGCCGATCGGCCTGGCCAAGCAGGTCCACGCCCTCGCCCTGGCTGCCTACGACCGCATGATCGGCCTCGATCTCGGCGAGCTGTCCGTGGACGGCTGCATCACCAAATCCCCCTGCGGCGGCGAGCAATCAGGCCGCTCCCTGGTCGTTCGGGGCAAGCAGGGTCTGAAACGCTCGGCGGCCAGCGAGGCACGCGGTGTGCCGCTCGGCCTGGTCTCCGCCGGAGCCAACCGCCACGACTCCCCACTCCTCGTACCGACCTTGGAAGCCGTGCAGACCCAGGTCGGCGAGCTGCCGGACGACGTGAACGTCAACCTGGACCGCGGCTACGAGAGTGCCAAGTCCCGCATTGCACTGGCCGAGTTCGGCTTCACCGGCGAGATCGCCCGCAAGGGCGTCCCGGCCCCGATCCAGGCCGGCAAGCGCTGGGTGATCGAGCGCACGCACTCCTGGATGAACGACTTCGGCAAGCTCCGCCGCTGCACCGACAAGCGAGGCATCGTCGTCGACTTCTACCTCTACCTTGCCGCCGCCATCGTTACGCTCCGCATGCTCATTCGGCGGGCGACACCGCTATAGCGCTGGGACGGCCGCCCGACCACCCGACGTCTCAAGTGATCCCTACTGCCGGAGGCTCGAAAGGCAGATCGTCGCAGGACCGTGATCCCGGCCCTGCGACGATCTGCCGCTCCGCGGCACGAGGTACTCGGCAACCGAGCCCTCTTCATTCTTTGTGCGCTGCCCCTCCAGCGCGAAGCCCGAGCCGGTATTGGTCGGGCGAACCGGGACTAGAGCTTGACGGCGCTGGAGGCCAAGCCGGCGCGCCAGAACCGCTGGAGCAGGATGAAAGCCAGGACAAGCGGAATGGTCGAGACCAGGCAACCGGTGACGACGACGTTGTAGTAGAGGGTCTGGGGCTGGCTGTTCCAGGAGAAGATCCCGAGCGTCACGGGCCACAGTCGGCGATCATTGAGCGTCACCAGCGGGAGGAAGAAGTTGTTCCAGATGCCGACGAACTGGAAGAGGAAGACTGTCGCCAAGGCGGGGGCCATCATCCTGACACCGATGGTGAAGAATATCCGGAACTCACCGGCGCCATCCATCCGCGCGGCGTTTAGGACGTCTTCGGGTACAGCGTCAGCAGCGTAGACCCGGGCAAGGTAGACCCCGAACGGGCTGGCGACAGTGGGGATCAGCACCGACCACACAGTGTTGATCAGGCCCATTTGCGAGAACAACAGGTACAGCGGCATCACCAGCAGCGACGACGGGAGCAGGACGGCCCCGAGGATGACTCCGAACACGACCTGCCGTCCGGTGAAGGTGTAGCGGGCCAGCGCGTAGCCGGCCATGCCCGACACCAGGGTCGCCGCGGCGGCGCCCACGCCCGCGTACAGCACGCTATTGACCATCCAGCGGCCGAAGATCCCGTCGTCCATGGCGAACAGTTGTCTGAGGTTGGCGACCAGGTTGAAGTGGGAGAACCACAGGGGCTGGCTGCTGAACAGCGCGGTGCTGCTCTTGGTCGAGGAGACGAGAAGCCACCACAGCGGCATCAGGAAGTAGGCGCCGGCGACGAACATCAAGGACGCGGGGAGCAGGCCGCGGCGGTTGGTCGGGAGCATCAGGTGGCGGACCTCTCCGTGAATCGGCGTGTCAGGTGCAGGAATCCGAAGGACAGGACGAAGGTGCCGAGGGCGAGCAGTACCGCCATGGCGGCCGACAGGTTGTAGTCGTTGAAGGTGAAGCTCACGTTCTGCACGGCCATGTTCGGCGTGTAAGTGGCGTTGATCGCCGGGGCCAGGGCGCGTAGGACGGTGGGCTCGTTGTAGAGCTGCACCGTGCCGATGATCGAGAACACGCCGGTGAGGACCAGCGCCGGGGCGACCAGCGGGATCTTGATGTGCCAGGCGATGCGCCACGGGCCGCAGCCGTCGACCTCGGCGGCCTGGTAGAGCTCGGTAGGCACGGCTTGCAGCGCCGAATAGATGACGATCATGTTGTAGCCGGTCCAGGTCCAGGTCACGATGTTCCCGATCGAGGCCAACACCAGGTGCCGGGACAAGAAGTCGACGTCGAGGCCGAACGTCGACAGGGCCTGCACGAACGGGCTGGACCCCTTCAGATAGAGGAACGCCCACATGATCGCCCCGATCACCCCGGGCACGGCGTAAGGGAGGAAGGCCGCCAGCCGGAACCACCGCGACAAGCGATCCTTCTTCGCGTCGACGACCAATGCCAGCAGCAGCGCGATGCCGAGCATGAGCGGGACCTGAACAGCTCCGAACAGCAGCACGCGCCCCACGCCCGCGGTGAAGCCGTGATCGTGCAAAGCCTGGGTGTAGTTGGCGAATCCTGTGAACGCCCGCGTCGGCGCGGTCAAACCCAGGCCGGAACGCTTCTGCTTGTAGAAGCTCTCGTATACGGCGTAGCCCAGCGGGGCGAGGAACGACAGCACGAACGTGACGGCGAACGGCGCGAGCAGGCCACAGACCGCGATGCGTCGACTACGTTGGGCCATGCGCCGTCGGCCACGTTGTCGGGAAGGTGCCGACCGTCGGTGGGCTGTAGCGGGAGGTACTTCGGCGACACGCGTATCCATGTTCTTCCCTGATCTTCGGGCCGATGGGGCGGCCGGTGAGTGGGGCGGGGGCTGTCGTGGGGTCCGGCGGCAGCGGACCCCACGACCTGGCCTCAACCCTTGGCGACCGACAGGCCCTTGGCCTTCATATCGGCGTGCATCTTGGCCTCGGCCGACGTCAGCGCGTCCAGGATGCTCGGCCCACCGGATTGCACCTTGCCGAGCTGGTCCAGGATGTTGCTGTTCATCTGGCTGTTCATCGGGCCCCACGCCCAGGTGGTCGGAATGGTGGGCATTTCGGCGCTGAAGACCTTGTAGACTTGCTGGCCGCCGTAGAACGGAAGCCCCTCCGCCAGCGTCGGGGAGTTCACGCCGGACTTCGCCGCCGGCAGGATGCCGGCGGCCTTGACGATCGGGTCCAGGCCGGCGGCTTCGGTGCTGATCCAGGTGGCCGCGGTGACGGCCTGCTCGGGGTACTTGCAGCCGGTCAGGACGGAGGTGGCCGAGCCTCCCATGTTTCCCCCCGCCGGATTGGCGGCGTCCCAGGAGGGCACCGGGGCCACAGCCCACTTCCCGCTGGAGGTGGCCGCGTTGTCCTTGAGGATCGGAGCGAACCAGACCGGCCCGATGTAGGAGGCGATGGTGCCGTCCTGCAGGTGGTTGAACCAGGTCGGTTCGTAGCCGTTCTCGGACAGGGCGAGCTTCCCGTCGAGCAGGTGCTGCCAGTAGGCGGCGACCTTCGCGGTGGCCGGGTCGTTGAAGTCCACCTTCCAGGAGTCGCCTACTGTGTCGAACCATTTGGCGCCGGCCTGCTGGGCCAGGGCGATCAGCCAGCTGACGTCGTTGCCGGTGTAGGTCGCGAGATACTTGTGAGGGTCAGCCTTGTGGACGGTGGCGGCCTGCTTGGCGTATTCGTCCCACGTCTTGGCCGGCTTGATGCCGTACTTCTTGAACAGGTCGGCGCGGTAGAACATCCCGATCGGTGAGGAGTCCATCGGGATGCCGTACACCTTGCCGCCGACCTGCACGCCGCTCCAGGCCACCGGGTAGAACTTGTCCTGCTGCGGTGATGCCTTCTCGGTGATGTCCATCAAGGTGCCGTCCATCACGAAGCTGGGGATCGACTCGTCGCCGACCTGCCCCAGACACGGACCGTTGCCGGCCTTCACGGCGGCCTGCATCTTCGCGTAGCCGCCCTTGCCGCCGGAGGCAATGGTGTTGTATTTGACCTTGATGTCCTTGTGGCTCGCGTTGAACGCGGCGACGGCCTTGTCGTAGCCCGGCGCCCAGCCCCAGAACTCGATGGTGACCGGTCCGGACGACGCGGCCTCCGGGGCCGAGCCGCCGGAGCCGCAGGCTGTCAGGACCAGACCTGCGGCCATGGCCACAGCTGCCACTCTCATGGCAGTGATGCGAGAACGTGCCATTTTGTTTCCTCCGACGGCTCAGGGAAGCGATTGGTGACGGGCAGGGCACCCGAGGAGGCCCTGTGGATGGGGTGGTGCGCAACCGTAGGCCCATCGGAGAGACTCGCGTTCCCCCGCGCCATGCCCAGCGCGCCGGGCCGATCGTGAGGCCCAGGGTCGATACATCGTCGCGACCCGTTGCTCGATGTATCTCACTTATTCGACCGGCGTGGTTGGGGCCAGTCATGTTTACTTTCAGTGGTTCTAGTCCGAAACTGTTGTAGATTCGGGCCTGCGGTGGGCATAAGTGTGCGGGTCTGTACCCGACGCGTCAAGAGTCAAGCCGGTCTATCGGCCCCTGGAGGGCCACTTAGATGGGAAACATGTGTGCCCACAGATGGGAATCATGCATGTCCGCGAGGCCAGCGTTCGGGCAGAGTCCCGACGCTCGGCATCCACCGTCCGCCACCCACAGCCACTGGAGATGAGGCACCATGAACCCCCAGCCAGGACTTACCGTCGACAGGGACCGTTTGCTGCGCAACGGCCGCGAACACCGCGTCGTCTCGGCGGCGATCCACTACTTCCGCATCCACCCCGGCCTGTGGCACGACCGTCTGGAGCGGGTGCGCGCCCTCGGATGCAACACCGTGGAAACCTACGTGCCTTGGAACTTCCACCAGCCGGCACCGGACGTCGCCCGCTTCGACGGCTGGCGCGATGTTGAAGCCTTCGTCGGCGAGGCTGGTGCTCTCGGGCTGGACGTGATCGTCCGGCCCGGACCGTACATCTGCGCTGAGTGGGACTTCGGGGGCCTGCCTTGGTGGCTGCTCGCCGACGACGCCCCGGGTCTGCGGTGTGCGGACCCTGACTTCCTCGCAGCGGTGGACCGCTGGTACGACACGCTGATCCCGATCATCGCCCGGCTTCAGAGCTCGGCAGGAGGTCCGGTTGTAGCGGTGCAGGTGGAGAATGAATACGGCAGCTACGGCGCCGACTCCGACTATCTGGCACACCTGCGCGACGGCCTGACGGCGCGCGGCATCGACTGTCTGCTGTTCACCTCCGACGGGTACGAGTCCTGGAACCTGGCGGGCGGGACCCTGCCGGGAACACTGGCCACGGTGAACTTCGGATCCCGGGCCCACGACGCGTTCGCCGCGCTGCGCGAGGCCCGGCCCGACAGCCCCCTGCTCTGCATGGAGTTCTGGAACGGCTGGTTCGACCACTGGGGCGAGCAGCACCACGGACGGCGGGCCGACGACGCGGCGAAGTCCCTCGAGGAGATCCTCGCCGCCGGTGCGTCGGTGAACATCTACATGGCACACGGCGGTACCAACTTCGGCTGGTGGGCCGGCGCGAACCACACTGGCGTCCGGCAGGGCGATCCCGGATATCAGCCCACGACAACGAGCTACGACTACGATGCCCCGGTCGGCGAGGCCGGCGAGCTGACCGAGAAGTTCCACCTGTTCCGCGAGGTCATCGGTCGCTACGTCGAGCTGCCGGACGGCCCACTGCCCGCGCCGCCGTCCCGTGTACGGCCGCAGACGGTCGCCCTGCGCCCGACGGCTGCGCTCCGCGACCACACCGATGCGCTGGCTGCGACCTACCGCCGGCGCACACCCGAACCGCTGGAGAAGCTGGGCCATGGCCACGGGCTGGTGCTCTACCGGCGCCGCGTGACCGCGGCCCCGGGACCGGCAACCCTCTACATCGAGGGTGTCCGCGACTTCGCGCACGTCTTCGTGGACGGCTGCCTGGTCGGACGCCTGGAGCGTGACATGCCGGTGCCGGGCCTCGAAATCGACGTCCCGGACGGTAAATTCGACCTGGAGATCCTGGTCGAACCTTTCGGCCGCGTGAACTACGGCCCCCATATCACCGATCGCAAAGGTCTGATCGGCAGCGTGCGGGTGCGGCAGCAGGCCCAGTTCGGGTGGGACATCCACGTCATGCCGCTGGATGATCTCAGCTCCGTGCCGACCGATGCGGCGGCGATCGGCACCGAAGGCCCAGTGTTCCGCCGCGCGGAGGTGGAACTCCCGGAGAGCGCCGATGCCTTCCTCGCCCTGCCGGGAACTTCCCGCGCTCTCGTCTGGGTCAACGGCCTTCTGCTCGGCCGGCATTGGGACCGCGGACCTCAGCGCACGCTGTATGCACCGGGCCCGCTCTGGCGCGCCGGAAGCAACGACGTCGTGGTGCTCGACATGGAGGGGACGGGGGCTTCGGTACTGGAGGTGAGGAGCGAGCCGGACCTCGGACCGCAGGATTTCCTCGCATGATCACCCAGGACCACGAGCGTCCTGCATCAAGACCCTGGTGGTCATTCGCTGAGTGTGCTGTTGGGCTGTCTGTCTGCGAGATGATCGTGGTGCGGCCGGTTTCTGCCTGCCTCCGGTCGCGGGGGTGGGGCCGGGATGACGATGGTGCCGCAGCCGTGGCCTGAGCCGACGGCGGAGGTCGCCAGGGCGGTACGGGCCAGGTTTCACGGGCGGGAGATGCCGCTGCCGGTGGCGGTGCGTGACCGGTTCGGGGAGTTGTTCGCCGACGTGGAGTTCGCGTCCGCGTTCGGGGTGACGGGTCCGTCGGGCTGGTCACCGGGGCGGCTGTCGTTGGTGACGGTGTTCCAGATGGCGGAGAACCTCACGGACCGGCAGGCGGCCGAGGCGGTGCGGGACCGCTTGTCCTGGGCATACGCGCTGGGGCTGGACTTGGCGGACACCGGGTTCGACCACACGGTGCTGTCCGAGTTCCGCTCGCGGGTGGTCGCCCACCACCTGGAAGAGAAGGTGCTCGACCTGCTGCTGGCCAGGCTCAAGGAGATGGGCCTGGTGGAGGCCGGGGGCAAGCAGCGCGCCGATTCCACCTCGGTGGTCGCGGCAGTGCGGGACCTGAACCGGCTGGAGTTGGTGGGCGAGTCGGTCCGCGCACTGGTGGAGACGCTGGCGGCGGCGGCTCCCGACTGGCTGGCCCAGGTCATCGACGTGCCCGGCTGGTCGCGGCGCTACGGACGCCGGGTCGACTCCTGGAAGATGCCGGCCTCCAAGACCAAGCAGGACGCCCTCGCGATCGACTACGCCCGCGACGGCTTTGCCCTGCTCGGCGCGGTCTACGCACCCGAACAGCCAGGGTGGCTGCGGGAACTGCCCGCAGCCCAGGTCCTGCGGATCGTGCTGCTGCAGAACTACACCCGCACCACCGCGAGGAACGGGCGGGAGGTGGTCAAGCGGCGGGAGAAGAACACCGAAGACGGTGACGGACTCCCGCCCGGCAGTACCCGCCTGGCCTCCCCCTACGACACCGACACACGCTGGAGCGCCAAACGCGACGCCTTCTGGAACGGGTACAAGGTCCACATCAGTGAGACCTGCGCCACCGCGGCCGACGATGCCGGCCGCACCGAGCACGTGCCGCCGACGGCGAAGGCCGCAGCCAAGACCCCGCGCAGGCCGAAGCCCGATCGGGCGCCGAGGCGGCCCAATGTGATCACCAATGTCGCCACCACCGCCTTGACGCTGCCCGACAGCAAAGCCCTGGAAGGCATCCACCAGTCCCAGCAGCGTCGTGGCCTGCTCCCCGATGAGCATTACATCGATTCCGGCTACCCCAGCGCCGAACTGATCACCGGCTCCGCGGCCCGCTACGGCGTCGCCCTGATCACCCCGGTCCTGCTGGACACCTCCCGCCAGGCCAAGGCCAAGGAGGGTTTCGCCGCTCACGACTTCACCATCGACTGGGAGAACCATCAGGCTGTCTGCCCCACAGGCAACACCAGCACCGCCTGGACCCCGAACATCCAAAACGGGGTAACCAAGACCGTCGTGTCCTTCGCCGCCCTGGACTGCATCCCCTGCCCCTTCAAACAGCAGTGCACGACCGCGAAGAGCAACCGCCGCCAACTGTCCCTGCACCCACCGCAGATGACCGAGGCCCTACGGCACGCTCGCGCGCGGCAGCAGACCAAGGACTGGAACACCGACTACGCCCTACGCGCCGGCGTCGAGGGCACCATCCGACAGGCAGTCGCCGTCACCGACCTGCACCAGGCCCGCTACCGCGGCCTGGCAAAGACCCACCTCGAACACGTCTACAGCGCCGTCGCACTGAACCTGATCCGACTCGACGCCTGGTGGAACGGCCACCCTCTCGACCGCACCCGAACAAGCCACCTCGCCCGACTCGAATTACGCCTCGCCGCTTGACCAAGCCGAATGACCACCAGGGTCCATCAAGGGCCGATAACAGCCCGGCCCCTCACACTCAGTGACGGTCAGTCAACGCAGACCCGGTGGGCACCGCTCAAGTTCGAAGATCCGGTATTCCAATGCGGCGCGCAGTGCCGCCTGGAGTAGTGCCCGCGCGTCCGGTTCAGCCGCTACCCGCTCGGCGCGTTCGGACGGTGGCACTGTGGATCCTGACCTTCGTCTTCCCGACGGCGTTCATCGACTATCTCTCGAGCGCTGCCCTGCTGGAGCGGCTCGACGGAGTCCCGCTGCCGCCCAGGCTGGCCTGGGCGGCAGCGGGAGCCGGTTTGGTCGTCTTCGCCCCCAGCAACTGAGTTGTCAGGCCGGCTACTCGTCGATCACGGTGACGACCGCTCGCGCCTTGACCGACGTGTCGGCGACCGTTCCGGCCACGGTGAACCATCCCTCCTTGGCCACCTTGTCCTCCGAGACGGGAGCCCAGGTCACATCGACCGACTTGGTCGTGCCGTCGGTGTAGACGGCCTCGGTCTGTGCAGGCAGCGTAGGCACGACGCCGACCTGCGTATCAACGGCAACGGTCTTGAAGTCGACAATGGACGTCACCTTCTGCGCCTCGTACACCTCAAACTCGGCCAAACCGGACTCCGCGCCGATTGGGTTGTCGTACTTGCCATCGGGATCGACGGTGAACTTCACCCAGCTGGTCTTGACGGGCGCATCAAGCGTCACGACATTGTCCGGTTGGCCATCCCACTGGATATCGGTGACCCGCTTGCTGCCACCTTCCCATTCCAGGACTCCTTCCGAGATCCGGTCACCAGACCCTCCGCGATCGACCAGATTGACGCGATCGATCTCCACCGCAGTGGGGAAGTCGAGTTTGACCCACGGAGTCCGGTCAGCCTTCTTCGCCGCCCAGGAGGTGGCTTTGGAACCGTCGATCGCCTTCGTGCCGAGATAGCGGTCGTCTTGATTGCCACCGTCCGGGACGCCGTTTCGATCTCGGACCGAAGAGACCGTCACCTTTGCCTGATCGGCAATGTTGGTGCTGCGCGCAACGATCACTTCCTGGTTCGACCGCACCTTCACCCCATCCAAGGTCACGCCCGCTTCCGCAGTCGCCTTGAATGTGCCAGTGATCGGCTCCTTCAGCACGATGGTGTTACTTCCCGTCACGTTCTCCAGACGGTCATCGCTGAACTCGTAGGCGACCGTCGCCTTCGACAGGTTCACCTTCTCGCCGGTGCTGAGGGTTCCCTCAACCGTTCCGACAATCGGCTCTCCCGTCTTGATATCGCTCTTGTTGAGCGACAGCTTCACTTCTTTGAGGCATGTCGGAATGGACAGCTTGCCGGATGCGTCCACGTCGACGTAGAAGTGATCGCTTGCGCGGTACCCATCCAACTCCGCGGTCACGCTGATTCTGGTGCGCCCCTTCCCGGCGGCCGATACCACGCCGTCGGCCCCCACTTCGGCCACGGACGGATCGTCGCTGATGAAAGCGAGCTTTGCAGCTCCCAGGTCGATCGGCTGACCGAGGAAGGAGAGTCCTGCTACATCGATCGCGGCGGTGCGGCCATCCGCATCGACTTTCGGATCCAGCTTGATGCTGCCGAGTGCGGTGAGATCTCTCGACGAGAAGGCCTGGACTTCGAGCACGTCGATCGGGCTGCCGCTCTGGCCACCGCCGGGGAACGAGACCCTCACATAGCGCGCCTGCACGCTGGAGTGGTCAGGATCGACCGGATAGTTGTAGTAGAGGCCTTCCTGCTCCCAGGCATACAGTGTCGTGTCGCTCTTCGGAACGGCGTGCGTGTCCCTCGACGTCGGCAAACCCGCCCCGGACAGGACCGACGTTTCGTTGCCCGTAGTCCACTTGACGCCGTCTTCGCTGTACTCGATCTTCACCTTCTTCGGCACGTTGTAGTAGGTCACATTGTCGGGGTTCGGCATGTGATGGTTGAAGAAGACGTTGACGCGGGTGAGTTCTTGCATCTTCCGCAGGTCGTAGGTGATGCTCGGAGATTCATCGCCGGCCGGCGCGACCCACTTTTCGGAATTGCCTCCCGACGCGTCATTGATGGTGCCGTCGGACAACGTGCTCGCGTGCTCGCTGTTGGTAGACACCTCCGGTGCGATCCCCTGCGTGACATTGAAATCGGGGAGGAGAGTGACGTAGTTACGGGTTGAGGTGTAGGTCTTCCCATCCACCGTGATGTCGGCCCAGTAGCTGTACATCGTCGGCTTGGCGACCTTGCCGGTGAACTTCATGGTGTTGCCTTCGACGACAAACGGCGATTCGTCGGCCGGCACCTCGGTGACCGTGATCTTGCCGGCCGCGTTGTCGCGCTTGCCGTCGACGGTCGCGTAGTGGTACTTGATCTCGGAAGGATTGAGGATGTCGACCGTGCCGCCCTTACGGGTGAAGGCCTTGAAGGTCACGGGGACGTCCTTGTTCGTCGAGAACTGACCCCAGAACGACGATCCCTTCGTGAACATGTTCACGCCGACAAGCGGGAGTGCCGCCGAGATCGCGCCGTTGTGCACCTTGACCGGATACGTGTCGGTCTTGACCTGGGGATCGTTCACACCGTCGTCGTAGGTCGCGGTCACCGTGATGATCGCGGTCCCGTCGCCGACAGCCTTGACCCGGCCGGAGCCGCCCACCTTTGCGACCTGCTCGTTGTCGCTGGTGAACTTGAGCTTCGCCGACGCGAGAACGTTGGTGTAGTCGTTCATGTAGCTCTCGGCCCTGAGCTGCAGGGCCTTTGTCGAGGTCTGGCTGCTGAACAGCTTGACGCTCGTCATCTTGTAGTCCCTGACCGGGCTCTTCGTCCTGATCTTGATGATCGTGTCAACAGGATCCGCGGTCACCTGGGACGTGTCTATGTTGATGTAGTACTTCTCGCCGTCCCGCTCCATGGTGAACGGCAGCGCGATCCCCTTGTTGAGCCACTCCACGGCGTCGACCTTGTAGTCGAACGGACCGATCCGGCTCATCTGATCCTGGCCGCTGAAGCCCGACTTTGCCACGCCGGAGATCTGGTTCTTGATCATGTGCATGTAGGCGTACTGGTCGCGAGCCATGGCGTAGCCCCACTCGGGCCCCTGACCGTGAGCGATAGCCTTCTGCGGATCGGTGTACCAGCCCGGCTTGCGCGTGTAGTCCATGCTGTACGGCGTGGTGCCGTACATGGACTCGCGCAGATCAGGCCCGGCGCTGTTGTCCATCCACTTCACGATCGAAGCGCGCATGTCCGACAGTTGCTGTGAGGAGACCGGCACCATCGAGAAGATGTTGGTGTTGTCCAGGTTGCTGCTCAGGTTGTCCATGCCGCGAGTCACGCTGATCGAGGAGTCATAGTTCATGACATAGCCGTGGCCGTACTGGTTGATCAGTTCTTTTGTTGCTTCGGCCCAGTTGTCCCGCTCATTGCCCCCGGCGTATTGGGTCCAGACGTCCAGGGCCGTGGTGTAGGGGTCATTCCATTCCTCATGGGCGACCTTCCTGCCCTGCGGCAGGATTCCGTCATGCCAGCCGCCGCCCGTGTACGGTTCGCTGTTCCAGAACGGCCGCTCGTGCAGCGTGATGTCCTGATCGCCGGTTTGCGCATTCGGGTTCGCGTCGATGAGTACCCGGTCGTTGTAGTTGCGGGCCGAGCTCCAGGCGACGTCGACGTTGGAATAGGACTCGGGGCCACCGTCGGCGAACACGTACGACGGGTCGTATCGCGCTACCAGGCTCTGGATGTCGCTTTCAAGAATCTCGGACCCCTCGTACAGCGATGAGAGGTATACACCGAACCTCAAACCGTAACGCTCGGCAGCCTCCTTGGCCTGCTTTACACGGTCCTTCACGTGCCAGGTGCCGTCATCGGCCTTGTACAGTGCGTTGTACTTGTACAGCTTGTTGCTGTCGTTCGGGGTCAGGTTCGCATTCGGCGACGGCCAGTAGTAGATGGTGTTCTGAATGCTTTCTGTCGAAAGCATGGTCATGCCCATCTCTTTGGCCTTCTGGGCCCATTCATCGTAGTTGTAGTTCGGGTCGTACAGGTTCGGCATGGTCCCTGTGGTGTGCGACAGGGCCGCCATCTTCCCGTTGATGAACCAGTCGACCGGGTTCCTCTTGACCGTGATGGTGTACTGCTTCGTCGCGGAGGCGCCCTGAGCGTCGGTCACCTTCACGGTGAAGGTGTAATCCTTCTGTGTCTTGCCTTGCGCACCGTCCGAGACCGTGCCGTCGATGTGACCGTCGGCCGCCAGTGTGAGCCCGGGCGGCAGTTGGCCATCGGCGACGGTCCACTTGTACCCAGGAGCTCCGCCGGCGGCCTGGAAGGAGAACGGAGCAGCCTGCGGGGCGATACTCGACGTGTTCTGCTTGCCGTCGATCGTCGCGACCATTCCGACGTACGGGTTCTCGTCGTAGGCGTACGGCAGACTGTTGGACGGATAGTCGTTCGCCGGCGTGTTCGCGTTGCGCTTCTTGAACGCCTCCTGATCAACACTGAGGCCCGTCGTGACAACGGACAGCTGATTGTTGGACGCATTCGGTCCCGCCACGGAGTGCGTCAGGCCGGGGACGAGGTCTCCGTTGCCGTCGCACAGTCTTGCGTAGAAGCCGAGGAAGTTCTTGTTCTTGCCGGTGTTCTTGTTCTGAATCTCGATCAGAAGCTTGTTCCAGCCCTGCTTTAGCTGAATGGGATACTTTGTACCGTTCTTGTTGACCCTGTTCACGACGCTGCCTTGCTGACCGACCTGAGCGTCGTTTGCGAACAGCCGGTACACACCCGAGCCGCCGACCTGCCACTGAACGTCCTTCGCGGTCGGGCTGTAGACGTAGCTTGCGGCCACAACCCACTTGCCGGTTGTGGCCTGGCCCTGCTTGACGTCGAAGTAGCCCATCAGGTCGTTGTAGTCGTCGTAGTTCCGGTTGAAGATGCGATCGTCGAAGTACTGCCAGGTCGACGTCTCGTTGCTTCCCGGGTCAGCAAGAGACTTGCCGATCGCGGGGACAACGGGTACGGAAGACCGCTCGACCACCGGATCGGTGTAGGGACCGGAGACCACCCACTGGTTCAGGTACGGCGCCGTGCCTCCGGTTTGAGCCGCCTGGGCTTGCGGCCCCGTGAGTACATTGCCCACCGCAAAGGCGAGCGCCATCGCGGTCGCGATGACGCCGCACTGGATCTTGCGCAAAGTTTTCATTTTACCTCCTTGTACTTGTCGAGATGGCCGATGCCCCGCCGTTGTGGATCTTCAGCGGCCCATCCGCCCCCCACAGCCGTCCTCAAGTCGCGGGATCGAAGCCTCCCTCCTGCCCACACCGCTGCATTCAGGGTTGCCAGGATGTTTCACATCCTGTCCAAGGGCGTGGGAAGTAGATCAGATCTATTCCCGCCCGGCAAGGGTTCTAACGGACGTACTTGTGGCGCCGGCATGCAGCGAAGCGAACCCATGACGATGGCCAGGCGCGCGCAACGGGTCCCGTGTCGCTCTCTCGTCGACTCGTGACCCGGCTTCCGTGCCTTCGATGCTGGCCATTGATCAGATCTATGCCGGGTCTTCGACCTTTCACCTTCGGGCCCGCCGGCAAGCTCTGGAGCGGTCTGGCCCACCGCCACTACCAGCTCGTCCACCGAGCCGAACTCCTCCACGACCCGGTCCGGGTCAAGGGGCCGACAGTCGAACCGGACAAGGCGGCCCCTGGCTGATTGCGGCCGGATATCCCGAACACATCACGCTGATCAGCCTGTTCTCATCAACCCACTGGAGACGCTCGCTCCTCAGTGACGACCTCCTCTTCGTCACACAGGCCCTCGCCGAATTCCACCGCCGCTTCCCCTTGCTGGCGCCCCTGCGGGGCGCCAGCCGCACATGGCTCAGCACAACCATCACGGCCACAGCCAGACAGATCGAAGCCCTCCTTTGCTGACTTCGGCCTGTCAGGGTGAACTTTCACGAAGTCGCTGATGGGCCTGGAGCGGTGGCTGTATCCCGTGCTATGTGAGGTATGCGGATGGGGGCGGACTGACCGCGGCGGGACGACGGCGCCGGGAGACGGTGCGGATGGAGGCGGCCCAGCTCTTCGAGCGGAAGATCAAGCCGGCGGAGGTGGCACGGCGTCTTCGGGTGAGCCGGAAGTCCGCCTATCAGTGGCACCAGTTGTGGCGGGATGGCGGTGCGCAGGCTCTCGCCTCCCGCGGCCCGAGCGGATCACGATGCCGTCTGTCCACGCACTGTCTGGAGAAACTGGCCGTGTACCTCGAGCAGGGGCCGGCCACGCACGGCAATGCGGTCCATGTCCAGGCCGGGCCGGGTGCAGGCGGTGTCGGCGGCTGCGCGGATCAGGGCCTGGTAGGTGGTGAGCCAAGCGTAGACCTCCTGGTCAAGCCCGGACAGGCTGCGCGAGCGCAGGATGCGGCCGTCGAGCATCGTGGCCTTGATCGAGAAATACGTGGTCTCGGCCTGCCAATGCTCGTGATGCAGGGCGATCAACTCGGTGGCGGGGTAACACGTGGCGTCAAGGAGGCTGGTCAGCAGCCGCCATTGCTCGTGGCGGACGGTGCCGTCGGCCAGGGTGAGGGTGACGTCGGCCTCGATGACGCGGACCCTCAGCAGGGCGGGCAGGACGCCGTAGCCGATCCGGGCCAGGTAGGAGCCGTCGGCGAGATGCCAGCCGGGGGTGGGGATGCGGCGGGCGGAGGGCCGCACCAGCAACTGCGCGCCGGTGGCGTGGACATCCCGGGCGAACTCGTTGCCGTCGAAGCCGGCATCTGCCAGCAGCAGCATCGTGCGGTCCAGCACACTCAACAAGCGCTGCGCATAGGTGAGTTCGCCTTCGCTCTCAGGTCCGAACGCGGCGGCCAGGATCGCGCGGGTGCCGCACTCCACCAGGACCACGAGCCGCAGCAGCGGATAGCCGAACTCCAGCCAGTAACCGGCCCGTTTCGGGTAGCGCCAGGTAATCGCGGGCTCGTCGGGCGCGTGCAGAAAGGTCCCGTCGACAGCCACGGTCCGCAGGCCGCGCCAGAAGGAGCCAGTCTGGCCGCGGTGGGCGAGGGACCCGGCAAGGACCTCGAACAGGCGCCGCAGCGGGGCTGTCTCTATCCTCCGCCGGGCCCGGGACAGTGAAGAAACCGCCGGCCGCACCAGGGCCAGTCCTTCCAGCCCGGCGACCAGCTTGCCCCACACCCCCCGGTAGGAGCAGTCCTCGAACAGGGCCACTGCGAGGACGAAGTAGACCACCACCCGCGACGGCAGCACCAGCAGCCGCAGCCGGCGCTCCTGCGTCCCGGTCTTCTCCAGCACCGCGTCCATCAGCGCGAAGTCCACGACCTGCGTCAGCTCGCCCACGTGCCCGGGCGCGTACACACCCCCGGCCACCTCGATCGTTCGCGTGATGACAGACTTCTCCGGCAATGGGACTCCCGATGATCGCTCTGCATCAGCAACAAGTTGATCCACCAGGACGTCCCGCTGCGTCATTCACCAGGGCTTGACCTGCCGCTCAAGACTCAAACGCAACGGTGTTGAAGCAGACGGGCAGATCTCGTACGAGCCGGGCGGGTCGTCCATAATCAGACGGCCGCAGCAGACGCAGGGGTATTCGCTCCCCTTGTCCGCCACCATCTGCTGTGCGACCAGCGTGCCGTCCTGCAACATCGCCCCCAGCACCATCACCGCCTGCCCGGCCGCGTCCCGCGAGCCCCGCAGGCACTTGCTGTCCACGGCCACGACCCGCGCCTTGTCCCCCGAAGACCCGCAGCAGCTTCTCCAGTCCGCCCGACATGACCGCGCTGCGGTGCCTTCGGCCTGGTGAAGGCACCGAACTCGGACACGATGCGCCGCGTGGTCACCGACCTGTAGTGGGTCAGATGTATCAGATCTATATTCCTGAAGGTGGCGGATAGATTCTGTTTGACTGCTTGACCGGCCTGCGATCAAACCACACACTGCTGTGGGTCTGGGGTGCATACGCAGGCCTGGGTGGGGAGGAGGGCTTCAGTGAGGACTGCCGACCGTCAAAAGAGTCTGAACCATGCGAGATCTGCAGTCAGTTGAAGTTGAGCATCTCGCATCCCGTCTCGGCGCGACATCGAGGCGCCGCCGCTCCCGTGCCCGGGGTGCCACCGTGGACTGGCACGTCGGTTCCCTCGCAGCAGAGGTAGCCGGCTGGTGCTGAACAACGACACTGGCGCTGTCGCCGGTGTTCTGAGTGAAGGAACGCCGACAGGTTCACCCTCACCTCCGCAACGGTAGGGGCCGTTCCTGACGCGTCGCGCGCCTGTCACTCCCGCATGTCCTGCAATGGCGGGGTGCGGAATGGTCACTGATGAAGAGGGGATCACTCGACAGTGAGAAAAAGTCATAGAAAGATTGCATCTTCCCTAGGGGTGATGATCATTGCGTCACTCCTATTTGGTGCATCAACGGCAAATCAGGCATCTGCGCAGCAGGTGACAGGGAACGCTCCGTTCCTCAACTCGTGGCTGGTGTCGGGCCCGTTCGATTCGCCGGTGGTCGACAAGCAGTACGACTGTGAAGCCGATGACTCGAAGCCCGGGTGGTCGGCCGTCGCCGACAGTGCCGAGACCGCGGCGGAGAACGGTGCCGCGGCCAACGCGGTCGACGGTGACCCGTCGACCATCTGGCACACCGCGTACTCCGGCGGTGTCGCACCCATGCCGCACTGGCTCGACATCACGCTGACCGAGCCGCACGTGATCGACAAGCTGACGTACCTGCCACGGCAGGGCGGCGGTACCAACGGGAACATCGCGAACTACGAGGTGTCGGTCAGCAACGACGGCGTCTCGTGGGGCACACCGATAGCCACTGGCACGTTCAGCGCCGGGGCCGAAGTGAAGACGGTCACCTTCCCGCCGGTCAGTGCCAAGCACGTGCGGCTGCGGGCCCTGAGTTCGCAAAACGGGCAACCCTTCACTTCGGCCGCCGAGGTCAACCTGTACGGTTCTGCGGGATTGCCGTCCGGCACGTACACCCCGGTCGACGGGAAGACGAAGATCACCCCGAAGGTGGGCGAGTCGCTGAGCTTCGGCGACGAAAGCGCCAAGTGGGAGTACTTCGACGACCGCATCTACAACCGGACCTACGACGACTACCAGGATCTCTACGGGTACTACTCCGTAAAGAAGGGTGTCGATACGCGGAACAAGTACGTGTACGCGCACACGTACGTCTACAGTCCGGTCGAGCGGCAGGCATATTTCAACGTCGGGGCGAGCGGTTCGTACCGGCTGTATGTGAACGATAGCTGCCTGACGGCCCCAAGCACTCCGGCGGAGGTGCAGAAGGATCTGACGAAGCAAGCTGTTCAGCTGCACGCAGGCTGGAACAAGCTGATGATTCAGATCAAGCACACCTACACGGAGGACGTGAATTCAAATGGCGTGCCGATCGCCAAGGACCAGAACGTAGCCTATCTCGGGTTCTACGGCCGGGTGACGGACCAGAACGGCAACAAGCTCAATGATCTGGTCAATTCTGTGGCAGGGCCGTCGGGAAGCCTGCAGATCGTGTCGCAAGGACTCTCGACTGACGATGCGATCCACACTTCGCTTCCGCAGGGCAACATGCCGACCGGCTACAAGGAATGGCCGTACGTCTGGAACAAGTCAGCCGCCTCCAACAAGTACGGCGTCTCCGCTTCGGCTTTCCAGTTCATGGCTGCTGGTGGCGCGCCAGGTTATACGTGGAAGGTCGTCAACGGGAAGTTGCCTGATGGTCTGGAGCTGGACCCTGACGGCTCCATCACGACTGGACTGGTCGACGGGAAAGTCGATCTGAACAGCGCCAAAGGCATCATCAGCATCAACTCCAAGCCGGGCAACTACCACTTCACCGTCCAGGTGGCCGACAAGGACGGGAACACTGCTTCAAAAGACTTCACCATCACGGTGAAGGAGCGCCCCAACAAGTGGTTCGAAGAAGGCAGGGTCGGTGCACTGACCCATTCCACCCCGACGTACAACTACTTCGTGGATCCGAACTACTCCGTTGACCGATGGGCAGAGAGAGCGAAGCGTCAAGGACACTCGCTGGTGTCGGTCGAGTCGCTGCAGCAGAACTACTTCTGGCCGTCCAAATTCGCAGACCCGAAGCACAATAGGGCAGAGTATCTTCCCAAGGATGAGAACGGGAAGGTGGTAGACGGACTGAGGCAGTACGAGCAAGCAGTAAAGCGTCACGGCATGAAGTTCGGCTTGTACTACGCAACCGAGGGTGGCGGTCTGCAGCATTACTCCACTGACGTGCTCGTGCAGAACGTGGAGGATCTCATCCACCGCTACGCTCCGGACTACCTGTACTTCGACGGTCCGCAGGCAATGCCCAACGCCAATTACGACGTGATGTACAGCCTCATTCGCAACTACAGCGACGAGATCGTTGTGAACTCGAACGCCTGGGGCGTCGAGTACGGCGATCCGGACCTGCGAACCGACGAGGCGTCAGGCATCTACTCCCCAGCGCATGGGAATCATCTTCTGAAGCGGACGGTCATGGAACCGTGGAAGATGATCCACACGAAGAACATGTTGTCGCCGTACTACGAAAAGCGCGACGACTTCAGGCAGGTCACCAAAGAAATGCTGATGAACGCTGGTCGAGGTCTTGTCGACAACAACGATCAAAGTGTTATCGACAGCCGGGGACCGAACTGGGACTCTCCCCAGGACATCGCCACGAGGTACCCGAAGGCTGTACAGGAGTTCATCGATGTAAGAGAAGGGCTGGCCGACTGGTTCGGGCCGAAGGGTAAGCCGGAGCGGCACGAGTCCACGACGGGCACAACGCCGTATTTCCTGGCCGGCTACGGCTACGAGGACGACGGACGAGGAAATTACGAAAAGTTCGCTCGCCCCAACAGCACGACTGGTCCGCAATGGGGTTACGCGACCGCCCGGGACAACAAGATCTACCTTCACGTCATGAAGGGGCCGGACGGCAAGAAGGGCTTCGATGCGATTCCCGGTAAGTCCCTGACCATTCGCCCGGTCAAGGGTCGGGTCAATTCGGTGAAATGGCTGAACAGTGACAGCCCGGTCACGTCGTTCAAGCAGGACGGCGACAGCCTGACCATCAACCTGGCTGATGTGAAGGAAGACCCGATCGACACGATCATCAAGATCGTGACCGACAATCCTGAGCGCAAGTACAAGCTGACCAACGTCGACGTGACCGGTGAGCAGTTGGCGCCGAAGGTGTTGAAGGTCAATGCCGAGGGCTACATGACGTATCCCGCCCTGAAGGCCAAGCTTTCGCACGTGACCTACAGCAGCGCGAATCCTGGGATAGCTGAGGTTCGCCCCAGCGGAATCGTGCATCCGGTGTCGGATGGCACGACGAGCATCACGGTTCGCGGCACTTATGAAGGGGTGACCAAGCAAGGTGAACTGAAGGTGACGGTCAAGGATGGCCTCGTCTATGCCGCCGACATGATCAGCGCATCGCTGATGGTGGAGGGGAAAGAGGCATACGGCGAGTTCGGCCTGAACGACGGGCTCGAGTACAAGCTCGAAGGCAGGTCGGCTACAGGCGGGCCCATCGGATTGGACGCGACACAGGTCAAATGGCATGGCGGAATCGTCGATCTGACCGGCGGGGACAAGTACAAGCCGGTCGCCATCAAGGAAACAGACACGTTCGCGTTCAAGGGGAACAAGGTCATCACCCCGCAGGTCGAGGCATCCACGAGAGGAGTCGTCTGGGCAGACGTGACACTGAACGGTAAGACCTACACGACAAACCGGGTATTCATGGACCTGCTGCCGTACCGGAACCTTGCGAAGGGTGCCGAGATCACGGCCGGCCAGGGCCAAGATGCGGTGTCGAACCTCACCGACGGCAGGCTCATCGACGGCGATCACTTCGATCAGTCGAAGTGGTCGGTACCAGGAAGCGAGCAGGCTTGGATTCAATTCAAGCTTCCCGCGAAGTCTGATGTCTCGAACATCGACATCAACTTCAACACGCTGGATCAGCGATACGTCAACACGCCCAAGACGATCAAGATCCAAACCAGTGTCGACGGCGTGACCTGGAACGATGCCAGCACCGTCAACGGCCCAACGGGCACTGCCTATTTCGGGTTCAGCGACCAGTACCCGCTTAGCGCACAGGCCCAGTACGTGAAGTTGGTGTTCGACGGCGGCTCGAACGGGTCAACTACCGACCTGCTCGAGGTCGCCATCAACGGAAGGTAGGTGACACGGTAGCCGGTCAGCGTCGTGGTCTTTACCAGTCACGACGCTGGCCGGTTGCCAACGAAGGAGAACCGGTCCCAGCGCCTCAGTCCGTGCAGGGAGCTGTCGATCAATAACTCCTCGCTTTGATGAGGTGGTTGACTCTGGTGCGCAATTCCGGGTGGGTGGTCAGGCTGTGAGTCGGTAGCTGAGGCGGGTGAGGTTGCTGGTGCGGCTGCGGTCCAGTGGATGCTCGGTCCAGTGGGCGTCGAGGCGGACGACGTTGATCGCGGTGGCGGAGAAGGCGTGCTGGAGGCGGACTTTCGGCAGCCCGCGGTAGCGGGCCCGGCGGATGCCGGTGATGTCGAGGGCCTGGTTGATGGTTCCTTCCACTCCGGCCCGCAGGGCGTACTTGTCCTTCCAGGTCTTGGTCTTCTGTTCGGTGCGGGCGGCGGCGAGGGCGGTGTGCAGGTGCTCGGGGTAGAGGGTGAGCATGCGGTTGCCGCGCCGGGCCGAGGTGCACTCGGGTCGGACGGGGCATGCCTGGCAGTCCGTCTTGGCGAACTCGACGACGATGGCGTCTCGTTCGCGTTGTCGCACCGGGTGCCATCCGGTGCTGGTGTTGCCCTGGGGGCAGCGGACCTGGCGGGCTTTCCAGTCGATCCGGAAGGCACTCTTGTCGTAGCCGGTGTGGCTCTTGGCCTGGGCGGATCGGTCGAGGAGGACGGGAGTGACCATGACGGTTCCGCGGCTGCGTGCGGCCTCGATCAGTTCGGCGGAGGGGTAGCCGGAGTCCAGGTAGTGCTCGGCGGGCGGGAGGCCGCGGTCGGCGAGTTGTTGCTGGATCGGCGCGGTGGCCTTCACGTCCGGCACCGTCGACAGGGTGGTGGTCACATCCGTGATCAGTTTCGGCAGTCCCCGGGCTTCGGCTTCGGCTTCGGCTTCGGCTTCGGCTTCGGCTTCGGGGGGAGTGTTGTCGCAGCTCTCGGTGAGGTGGACCTTGTAGCCGAGCCAGAACAGGTCGTCGCCCTTGGCGGACCAGCGGGCGTCGGGGTCGTAGGGCGAGGCGAGGCGGAGATGGCCGGGCGGGACACCGTCCTCGTCGGCTTCCCGCTTGCTGACCACCTCCTTGCCCCGGCTGCTGGTGCGGACGGTGTAGGTCTGCACGAGGACTTGGCGCATGATGTCCACGGCCCCGATCTCCCGCAGCCAGGCCGGCGCGTCGGGCGACCAGACGGCCCGGCACAGCCGCAACGCGTCCTGGCCGTAGACCTGGGACAGCTGGTCGCGCTTGACCTTGGAGCCGGGCAGTTTCCAGCTGTCGACCCGAGGTCCGTAGCGGTGGGCGAACTCCGGCACGTCCACGGCCCGGGCCAGCCAGTCCGGTGCCGCGGCCGACAGCGCCTCCAGCGCAGCCCGCACGCTCTCCCCGGCCAGTTCCAACCGGTTCAAGTCCCGTACCGCGCTGACCACATGGGTGGAATCGGTGCGCTGCTTTCCTCCCGCGGCCACCAGCCCGGCATCAACGCAGTGCTCAAGGAGCCGGTCGAAGACGACACGTTCCATGCCGTTGCCGACCAGGCGGGCCCGGAACCGGGGCAGCACACTGTGGTCGAAGCCGGTGTCCGTCAGCTCCAGGCCGAGGGCGTACTTCCAGTCGATGGCCCGTATCGCCATCGCCGCGGCCTGCCGATCGGTCAAATTCTCCGCGAACTGCAACACCGTGACCAGCGACAGCATCCCCGGCGACAGGCCCGGCGCCCCACGCACCCCGAACGCCTCAGCGAACGGCTCATCGGTGAAGACCTCCCCGAGCCGGTCCCGCACCCGGATCGCCAAACTCTCCTGCGGGAACGCCGCCCGCGCGACCCGAACCGTCTGCTCCGGGACCGGCGGCAGCCCCATCGGCCGCAACGACATCACAACCCACCCTCCACGGCCGGACGACACGTAACGACCGCAGGAACGATCATCACCTACCGGTCAAGCAGCCGCCGAGAATTGCGCACCAGAGTCGTGGTTGGGTCGTAAGATCCGGGTGTGGCGGACGGGACTGAGGCGGTATTGGCGGCACAGCTCGGCAAGCTGCTGCCGCATCTGGATGAGCGGCAGCGGCGCCTGGTGCTCGGGGCTGCGGCTGGCGTGTTCGGGCATGGCGGGGTCCGTGTTGTTGCCCGTGCCGCCGGAGTGGCGGAGTCCACGGTCTCGCGTGGTGTCGGCGAGCTGGACTGCGGACTGCAGCCGTCGGGGCGCGTGCGGGCGTCGCGGGCGGGCCGCAAGCGGCTGGCCGATATCGATCCGGGGCTGGTTCCGGCCCTGCTGTCACTCATCGAGCCCGATCAGCGCGGCGATCCGGAGTCCCCGCTGCGGTGGACGGTCAAGTCCACCCGGAACCTGGCGGCCGAGCTGACCCGTCAGGGGCACCGGGTCGGCCATGACGCCGTCGCGGCCCTGCTGAAGGCCGAGGGGTTCTCCTTGCAGGGCACCTTCCCGCAGCCGCCGTCGGCGGCGCCCTGTTGCGGCGCCGGTTGACGCCCCACAAGGTGTCGTCGCGTGCGGTGTCGGGCAGCGCACCATGACCTGGAAGGATTCCCCCGACTCGGACCGCGAGACGAAGTGGCCCGCGTTCGGCGGGCCGGTCAAGAACGGCCAGCCCGCGGGGTTCCCTCAGGCGCGGGTGGTGACGCTGACCCCGCCGCACGGACCAGCAGACTGCGCCGCCACACGCTGTTCGCCGCGAACGCCGTCGAGGAGGCGCTGCTGTGGTGCGACAGCCGCAACCCGCGCGAGGCGGTGCTCGACCCGCGGCTGCGCGCCGTACTCGAGAACGGCGGCGACCATCTCGAACGTCCGTACACCCTGGCCTTGTTGGCGAGGGCCGACGGCCTGTCCGCCTCCCGGCTGGCTCATCTCGCCATCGCCCAGCTCGCCATGAGCCTCATGTCGTACGTGGAACAGCAGCGGATGGAACTCGCCCGGCCACTCCTCGACCTCACGGACCTGCCTGTCGCCCAGATCGCTGCGCGAGTCGGCTTCGCCGATCCGCTCTACTTCTCCCGGCGGTTCCGGGCGGCGACGTCGATGTCCCCCTCCGGCTTCCGCACGTGGAGCCGGACGGCCCCGGCCGTCCGCCCGCGGGCCGACCGGCGCAGGGCGGATCTCCTGTCTCAGCAACGTCCGGGCAGACGGGTCATTGAACCTTGCGTGGGTTGGTGAGGGCACGCCAGCACTTCGGGTGGGCGAAGGTGTGCTCGCAGCGTCCCCGGATCACGGACACGATTCGTGCGCGCCGGACGCGGAGCGAAAGCACCTCGCAGAACGTGTCGACGCTCCCGTCGAACGCGACCGCCGCGCTGGTGTCACCCGGGCTCGGTGTTCGCCTCCGGTGATCCGGACGGCGTGCCGGTGCACGCCGTCCGGAGAGTCGAGCGGCGTGCCGGTCACCTGGACCCGGAAGGCGGCAGTGCAGCGGGCTTGGCCGGCGGGGCCACCGGCTTGACGCCGTGGGGGGTCACGACGTACCACGTGAAAGTCATCGGCGGCAGGGTCACCTCAAGTTGGACGTTGCCGTTGGAGTCGATCGTGAGGTTGCGAGGCCTGCCCTCCCCCTCGCGGTAGACGTCGACGCTGGTGCCAGTGGGTGTCGCGCTGGGGTAGCTGCCCGTCCAGCTCGGCTTCGGGAAGTACTCGACGACTGGCCAGGGGCCGAACACCGGGATGTCCTTGGTGTCTAGGTACGACCCCGGGACCGGCTGAGGCGCCTCGGTCACGTCGGTCATGCCCGTGTAGTACAGCGGCACGGTCAGGCTCTGGGTGCGCTCTTCGTCAGTCTGGTTGAACACCGCCACGAGAGCCCGCTCGTTGCCTTCGGAACGTGCGTGCATGAACGCGTCGATGCCGGCGCCGCGGGCCAGGTTGCCGGGCTTGTGCCGGGGCGGGATCAGATGCACGATGTCGGCGGTGACGAGGCCGCGGTAGGTCTTGTAGATGTCTGTCCAATACTTCACCACCGACCGGACGTCGGGATCGCCATCGTCCATCGTTGTGCCCCGGAAGGTCGGGTTGACGCCGGCCAGGAAGCTTTGGCCGATTCCCCAGCTGTAGTCGAACAGGTTCTTCTTGAGGGGCATGAAGGCGGCGGCGGTGCCACCGCCGTGGTAGACATCGATCGGCATGAACGTCCAGGTCGCCGACGGGACCCTCTCGTACGTGCCGTTGTAGATATACTGCCGACCGTGCAGCAGCTGCTGCTGACGCGGCTGGCTCCAGCCGTTCTCCTGGTAGCCGATGACGTTCTTGTTGCTGCCGTTGAAGTAGTGCAGGTCGGGCGCGTTGATGTAGACGCCGCGCTCTCGCATCATCTTGTAGAGGTCATTGCTGAAGGTCCACTGCTTGTAGACCGTGTCCGCACCGCCGTCGGCGTAGGCGTGATTGGTCTCCCCGCAACGGAACATGGGCCAGGGCCCGTCGAGCTCGACAACGCCCATCCCGGTGGCATCGATACTGTTCTGCACCCGACGCTGGAACTCTGCGAAGCCCGTGGTACCCAGGCCCATCACGGTTCCCCAGTCAGTGCCCGCACAGCTGCTCTCGGCCGGGTCGAAGATCTGCCCGGTGGTGAGCAGCGTGTACCCGCCCGGGTCGAGGCCCATGGCGCGCACGGCGTCGAAGTCGGCCTTCTTCCGGGAGAGGTAGGCCGGATCGGTGCTGAGCATGTTGAAGCCGCTCCCGAACGACTGGATCATCATCTCGAAGCCCATGGCGGCGCTGGCGGTCGCCGAGTTCCGCAGTGCGGTCGGGTCGTCCGATATCAGGTGGTAGAACAGAGGGTTCTCGGTGATCTGGGGCGCGAGCGTGCGGTACATCGCCTTGATCTCCATCTGCTGCGCCTCGTAGTGATCGGTGCTGTGCAGCAGGAGGAAGCTGCGGAAACCGTCGAAGTGCCCGCCCCAGTACGGCTCCTCGGTCCCGATGCGGTACGCCGGACCGTCCTTGTAGAGGACAGTGTAGGTCCTGTGGTCGCCCTCGTCGGTGGTGGTGTAGGTACGGTCCTTGTCGTTGTTGCGGTATGCGTTGTCGGTGCCTCCGTGATAGTCGGTGTCCAGATAGAGCCGCCCGGCCAGCTGCCTGTGCACGTGCAGCCGGTCGACCGTGAGGTGGTCGACCATGACCGGTGTCGCGCTGGTGTTGTCCACCGAGACCTTCTGCATGACGGTGGCGATGCCGTCGTAGATCTCATAGCGCGCGGTCACAGTGACGCCGCGCAGCTTCGCCGCGAGGCTCGGGTGGGGGCGGAAGGCGACCAGGAGTGCCTTGCCCTTGGCGGGCCACGGCCGCTTCTCGGCGTACGGCTTGAGGGTGACCCCGTCCTTTTCGTAGGGGGTCCATTCGTACGGCTTCTGCGTGCTGTCCTCGATCCGGTGCGAGGCGTAGACGAAGCCACCGGAGGCGTTCGTGCCTCCGACGTCGTACGTGGTGCCGTCCAGGACGATCGTGGCCTCCGGCTCACCGGTGTGGTCGAGCATCTCCTGGCCCGTGCCCAGGTTCTTCAACGAGGTGGTCGTGAAGTTGGGTGCGGTGTGGAAGGAGCGCCGCACGATCCCGTTGGCCATCGTGACGGAGCGACCGTGGACGGAGATGGTCGACGGCGTGGTCACCGGGTGGACGACCCAGTCCTGGGACAGCGCCGGGCTCGAAGTCGCGGCGCTCGCGCTGGCCCGGGCGGCAAGGGGGACGGCCGTTGCGACGAGACCGGCCGCGGCCATGGTGTGCAGCATCTTGCGACGTGTCAGTTGCTGATCACCGTACATGGGGATTCCCTTCGATGAGAACGACGCTCAGAACTGCCTGACCCTGCTGAGACGATGAGCGGATGGATGGTGACGAGCCGTGCCGGTCATGGACGTGCTCATGCCGTGGCAAGCCGACTCAGCCCTTGGTGGTGGCCCCGGTCAGGCCGCGGACGAAGTGCTTCTGAAACGCGAGGTAGAAGGCCAGCCGGGACGGGCAGTGTGGCCAGCAGCACGAAGGCGAACACCGCCCCGAAGTCCTGCTGGTAGGGGCCGATGGTGTGCAACACACGGCGTACGCCCCTCGGCTTACGCCACGTACAGGTCTCTTTCAGCGTGACGGTGATCCACCGCGCGCGTCCGGCTCGACCCGCTCACTGGCCACGTCGATCTCGTAGTCGCGCTGCGCCCGCGGTTGGCCGGAGCTCTGGTATGCCGTAATCGTGCACCGCGCTGTTCCCGCCTTGGCGGGCGTACCCACGATCCCTCCGGTGTCGGCATTGAGTACGAGCCCCGCAGGCAAGGCCCCCGAGGTCACCGCGTATCGCGTGGTCGCCGGCGTGTTGGTCTTCACGATCGCCTCGTACAGGTCTCCCTTGGCCGCCGCGGGCAGCGGTCCGGCGTCGAGCTCTGGGGTCGGAGTGACGACGACCTGGGGGTTGCCGACCGGCTCCCCGGCAGCGTCCAACTCCTGCAAAGACCATCGCTTACCCGGCTCGACCACGGTCAGGTGCCAGTTCGTCGTCAGGTCGCGGAACCGCGCCCGCTGCTCCGCGGTGAACGCACCCAGGTTGCGTGCCGTCTCCCATTGCTGGATAGCCTCGAGCAGCCGCGTCGTGTTCTCCCCGCCCGACACGACACTGGAGACCGAGCTCTGGAAACCTGCCCCGGCGTTCAGACCGGCGCCTCGAGCCAGCTTCCACTCCATGGTGAGCAGAGTGTCCGAGCCTTTGAGGCTGATCCAGCCGAGCATTCCGGGGAGGAAGTTCGCCCGGAGGTACTTGTTGTTCTTGAACACCTGCTCCATCGAGGTGCTGCCGACTTCACCCCAGCTGGCCCGGGTCAGCGCGTCCCAGGTGTTCGAGGACATCCGGCTGGTCTCGGAGATGAATCGGTCCTTGACATCGATTCGCCGGAACGTCCCGTTCACGAGGTGAGCCATGCCGTAAGCGCCCCAGCCGGACTCCGATGCCGACTCCAGGCCGTCCCACGACATACCGGTGATGCCGGTTTTGTTCCACGCGGTGACCAGCCTGTCGCTGATCTCGTCGAGGACGGCATGTCCACCGATCGCGCCGCCGTAGCTGTTGGCCACAACTCGGGCGGCGCGGTCGCCCGCAGCGTGTGAGACCGCGACCGATCCCCATCGCGCGCGCTGCACGCCGGTCAGCTTCCACTCGTTCCCGACCTGCGCGGCCGCTCCGTAGCTGACGAATTCGTCCCCGATGCGCAAGTAGCTGTGGTGCACTCCCGCAGCAAGCAGCGCGCCGGAGTCGAGGTACACGGTGGTGTCGCTGGCCGTCAACGGACGGTTGAGCGAGGCGCTGCCCCCCATTGCGAGCCGATCGTCGGCGGGTGGCGTGAGGTAGTCGTCTCGTGGGAACCAGGCCCAGTCGTAGGGCTCGTCGCCGGTGCTGATGAAGCCCGACAGAGTGTGTACGCCGAGCTGTACACCGTTGGCCTCGGCGATGTCCACGGCTGCCGCGGCCCCGGCGTCGCTCCCGCCCAAGCTCGAGTCGAACTTGTAGTGGCCGCTCGACTCCCATGGGCCGTAGCTGCTGGTAAGTGAGTAGATGCGGTTCATGCCAGCCGCCTTGGCGAATCGGGCCGCCGCCGGAATGTTGTCGGTCTGCAGGTCGCCGAGCACCAACCATGACTGGCTGCTCGCCTGGGAGGCCTTCTGCCACTGACCGTTCAGCCTTGGGTAGGGCAGCTTCTCGCCCGCCGCGATGTTGGACAGGATCGTCGGCGTCGCCTCAGGCGAGGCTCCGAAGAGTGCAATCTTGGAACCGGCGATCTCGCCGTCGCGGCCGGGCAGCGGCCCGACCGGGATCGGATAACCGTGTACCTTGCGCTGGCGTTCCTTGGTGTAGTCGAAGGTGAAGGCGCGCAGTACGGAACCCCAGGGGGTCACGCCTGCCGCGCTCCACTCCTCCAGAGAACCCACGCTCACGTGGTCCGGGTCGTGGTCAACCTCGCTCTCCCAGCCCATGTCCTGGTTCTCCTGCGGCCAGGCGCCTTCGGTACGGTCGGTCAGCGGACGGAGCCCGATGGCGAAATGGTCGTCGCGGACCACGCCCACCGATGTGCCGACCGTCTCGGAGATCGACGTGGCCAGTGGGCCCCACAGCAGGGTCTGCACGTCGGCTCCGGCCGGCGCGTCGACGGCGATCGCCTCGAACGTGGTGTAGCCGGCCTTGCCGACCATCTCCACCTGAATCGTCCAGTTCGCCGCCGTGTTCCTGAACGAGAGGATCCGGCCGCCGCGCCCGGACCGTTTCACCGCGGTCGGCCGTTGCTGTGTGCCGTCGACCACCAGGCTCACCAGGGACGCGGCACGATCGGACGCCATGTAATCGACCCCGGTCCTGACGTCAACGAGTCCCACGATCGTCCCGGCCGCGTCCAGCTTGAGTTTCAGATATCCGGCCCCGATCTCGATCGACGGAGCCATACCGGCGGGGAGTGCTTGCGCCGACTGTGCCCCGACCGCAGTCAGGGCGCCGATGGGCAGCATCGCGGCTGCCAACGCACCGGCGCCTCCGCGAAGTACAGCTCTGCGCGGGGTGTGCTGGGAACAAGGCGTGCTCTTTGAGAACCGCATGATGTTTCTCTCCCGTCACCACTCGATCGACATTGCATGGGACCGGCCTGTCGTGCCGGTCAGCCCTTCGTGGCACCACCGGTCAGGCCGCGGACGAAGTGCTTCTGAAACGCGAGGTAGAAGGCCAGAACGGGAAGTGTGGCCAGCAGCATGAAGGTGAACACCGCCCCGAAGTCCTGCTGGTAGGGGCCGATGGAGCGGAAGATCCCGACCGTCACAGTGTTCCCGGCTCCCGGGCCCAGGACGAGCAGTGGTGTCAGGAAGTCGTTCCAGACCCAGACCCCGAGGAAGATCAGCACGCTGGCCGAGGCCGGCCGCAGGAGTGGGAAGACCACCTGCCACAAGGTCCGGAACCGGCTGGCACCGTCGACCGCCGCGGCCTCTTCGAGCTCGCGGGGGACCGAGCGGACGAAGCCCATGAAGACGAACACGGCGAACGGCAGGTAATACCCGACGTCGACCAGCACCGCGCCGGGCATCGTGTGCAGCAACCCGATGGCGTCGAGGATCCGTGTGATCGGAAGCATGATCACTGCGGGCGGGATCATCAGACCGGCCAGCATGACACCGAGGACGGCACGGCTCCACTGGACTGGGCCTTCTTGTAGATGTCGAGGGTCGTGTCGTACAGCGGCGGCAGGCCGGCCGGCGGTGTGTAGCCCTTGAGGGCGACGAACAAGCCGTCGTACCGCGCCGCGCCGTCGGCGTTCAGCTTGGAGAACTCGATGGCCCACTTCTTGGCCTTGGCAACGTCGGCGGCCTTGGCGCTCACCGACAGACCGCCGCCGGTGTACACGGGCAAGGCGAGCGAGCCGTGCTGCGTGGTCATGGGGAAGACGACGATCTGCTTCTGCTGCGCCTTGTTCGGGGCCGTCGGGAACCACGAGCCCATCGGGTACATGGCGCCCTTACCGCCGAGGAAGGCGCCCTGCGCCTGTGCGTAGGTGGCCGACAGGTTGTCGACGTTCCCCTTGCCCGCCAGTGCCTTCATCTCGGTCGCCGCCTTGACGAACAGCGGGTCGCTGAAGTCAGTCTTCCCCGCGACCAGCTTGTCGAGCCACTTCGGGTCCTTGGCGTAGACCTCGTCGGCCCTCAGCTGGGCGAAGGTCCATCGCGGGCCGAGGCCGTCCGGTGCACCGCCGCCGATGACGAACGGCTTGATCCCCGCCGTCTTCAGCTTGCCGACCGTGGCGAGCAGGCCGTCCCATTTCTTTGGGGGAGCGGCGATGCCCGCCTTCGCGAAGGCCGCCTTGCGGTAGTAGATCTGCCAGGTCTGCGAGTTGGTGGGCAGCTGGTAGATCTTGCCGTTGAAACTGTTCGCGGTCGGATTGGCACAGTCCGCCAGCTCCTGCTTGCCGAACTGGGCGAGCTTGCCCGCCTCCGCCAGTCCGGCAGGGTCGATCTCGACCATGATGTCGGGCAGTGCGCTGGTCGAGTCGAGTTGGCGCGCGTACTCGTTGCGCTGCTCGGCACTCGGCGCGACGAGTTTCTTGATCTTCACCCCCGGCACCTTGGCACTGGTCTTGGCGATGATGTCGTCCCAGTACGAGGTGGTGAGGTTGGGGGTCTCGAAGGTGAGCAGGCTCAGCGTTACGTCACCGTCCGAACTCTTCCCCCCGCTGCCCCCTCCGCCGACGGCACAGCCTGTCAGCGCGACGAGGCCCAGTGGTGTGGCCGTCGCGACACAGTTGGTCCGCTTGCCCATCGAGACCCTCCTTCCGTGCTGGTCGAACCCACCGGGGGAGGTCGCTCGGCCAGAATTTAGATAAGGAAGTTTCTTGGCAATATTGCTGCTGGGGCGTCAATGTAGATAGCGTGACGCTGTGAGTCAAGACACACGTGAAACCCAGCGCAGCGCGGCTCCCACCGGCCGTGCGGGCGATGCCCACCTGCTGCGCAAGCTCAACCTCGCAGCCACGGTGCGGGCCTTCCTCGACACCGCGTCGCTGACGGTCAGCGACGTGCGTAAGATCGTCGGAGTCTCCCGCCCCACCGCCGAGGAACTGGTGGCTACACTGCTGGACCAGGGCTTCGTCCGTGAGGCGCTCGGCCGTCCGAACGGCGAGCGGTCCGCGGGACGGCCGGCCCGGTGCTACGAGCTCGTGGCCGAGAACTTCGCCGTCGTCGGAGTCGACATCGGCGCCCACAAGGTGGCCGCGGTCATCTGCGACCTGCGCGGGAACGTCGTGGCGGTGCGCAGGCGCAGCGTCGACTCCGGCCTCCGGCCGGCCGGGCGCATCGGGGCCGCGGCGCGTCTGGTGGAGGCGACCGTCCGGCAGACCGGGACGAGCTGGGAACAGATCCGCTCGGTGGCCTGCGGCATCACAGGCGTGACGGCCAACGGCTCGGAGGTCAAGGACATCCGCACCGTTCCTGCGGGCCAGGACCTCGACGTTTACTCACTCCCGGGCTTCGACAAGATCGACGTGGTCTCGGAGGTGTCGGAGCGCTTCAAGCGCGACGTGCTGATCTCCAACGACATCCACCTCGCGGCGGCGGCCGAGCAATGGCAGGGCGCCGCCACCGAGGCACTCGACCTCGTCTACATGCACGCCGGCCGCCGCCTCGGGGCCGCGATCGTCATCAACGGGCAGATCCACAACGGACGGCACGGCCTAGCGGCGTCCGTCGGCGCCATGAAGATCCTGGGGTGGGCCGACGTGATGGCGCAGCTCGACCACGAGAGCCGCAAGCTCGCGGGCTCGACCGCCGAGGAGTCCACCAGCGACGACGTCCGGGCACTCTTCGAGGCGGCCGCGAACGGCGACCGCACTGCAGCGCGCATCGTCGACCGCGTCGCCGAGGCCCTCGCCCTGGGCGCCTCCACCCTGGTCCACGCCGTCGACCCCGACCTCGTCGTGCTCGGCGGCGGTCTGTCGCGCGCGGGGAATGTGCTCGCCGGTCCGTTCGAGCGGCACCTGGCCGCGACCTCACTCGACTCGCCGGAGTTCCGCGTGTCCCTGCTTGGCGACGAGTCCGTCGCCCTAGGCGCCGCCCGGCTGGCCCTCGACGATCTCAAGGCGCGCCTGCTCGCAGTGCAGGCCTGATCCACCCCCTCTTGCCGAGCCAAGGAGCCACCGAATGATCGAGCCCGGACGCGTCGCCGTGCCCGCGCCCACCGCCCCCGTGTCCCTCTCCGGTCTCGGCGGGACCGAGACCACGACAATGGTCCTGCTGCCGAGGGCGGACGGCCTGCCCGACGTCGGGTGGATGGGGCTTTCCCTGGCGGCGACGGACGTCCGGTCCCTGACGATCCCCGCCCCGGTCGAGACCACGGCCTGGAACTCCTGGCTGATCGGCTCACCGGTCAGCGTGCTCCCGGAGCACGCGCGCGGCTACCTCGGACGGCCTGCGCTGCTCGGTCACCGGATCGGCCCCGAAAGCCCGGGGAGCGACTGGTCCACCGCGTTCGGTCCCGGCGCAGTGCGGTGTGACGACGGCTCGCTCGTGGTCCAGGCCACCGACGAGGCAGCGGGCCTCGAACTGCGCTTCGAGGCCGAAGCTGTCCCGGGAGGAGGCCTCCGCCTCCGGCACCTGCTGACCAACGCTGGCACCGGTCCCTACGTGGTCGACGCGCTCGACGTGGTCATCCCCGTTCCGACCGGCGCGGGCGAGATCCTCGACTTCACCGGGCGATGGGCCCGCGAGCGGCAGCCCCAGCGCCGTGCCCTCGCGGACGGGCAGTGGGTCCGGGAGCACCGCCGCGGCATGCGCAGCCTCGACGGCACCGGCCTGATCGTGGTCGGTACCCCTGGCTTCGGCTACGGCGACGGTGAGGTGCTCGGTGTCCACCTCGCCTGGAGCGGAAACCACCGGTATACCGTCGAGCAGCTCAGCTCCGGTGCCGCTGTCGTCCGGGCCGGCGAGTTGCTGCACCCGGGCGAGCTGGTACTCGCTGAGGGCGAAACGTACATGATGCCCTGGGTGCACGTGGCCGCGTCCGCGCGCGGGCTCGACGGCCTGGCGGACGCGACCCATCAGTACGTCCGGTCCCTCGCGGCCCATCCGTCCTCGCCCGCACCCGTCATGTTCAACCCGTGGGAGGCGGTCTACCTCGACCACGACCTCGACACGCTGACCGCGTTGGTCGACATCTCGGCCAGGCTGGGCGCCGAGCGTTTCGTGCTCGACGACGGGTGGTTCGCGGGCCGAACCTCCCTCGACGACGGCCTGGGCGACTGGACCCCGGACCCGGTGGTGTGGCCGGACGGGCTGGCACCGCTTGTGGACCGGGTGCACGAGAAGGGGATGGAGTTCGGGCTCTGGTGGGAGCCTGAGGCCGTCAACCCGAACTCCGCGGTCTACCGCGACCACCCCGACTGGATCCTGCGCACGGGCGACCGGTCGCCCGTGCTGGAACGCAACTGCTACCTGCTCGATCTCAGCCGGGAGGACGTGCGGGCACACCTGGTCGACGCGTTCGACCGCCTGGTGGCGGCGCACCGGATCGACTTCGTCAAGTGGGACCACAACCGCGACCAGATCGACGGCGGTGACTCGCGCGGCTCCGGCCGGCCCGCGTCACGGCGGCAGACCCTTGCCTTCCGCGAGCTCCTCGACGAGCTGGCCCGCCGCCATCCCGGTATCTCGTGGGAGAGCTGTGCCTCGGGAGGCGGCCGGATCGACCTGGACGTGCTCGAGCGGGTCCAGAGCGCCTGGACCTCCGACGTCACTGATCCGCTGTCCCGCCAGCCGATCCAGCACTGGACCGCCCAGCTTGCCCCGCTGGAGTACCTGGGCGCTCACGTCACCGCGCCGGTCTCCCACCAGACCGGCCGGACCAGCACCCTGGACCTGCGCGCGGCCACGGCGTTCTTCGGCCAGTTCGGCGTCCAGTGGGACCTCACGAAGGTGCCGGCCCACGAGCTGGACCGCCTTGCGTGCTGGATCGGCCTCTACAAGCGGCACCGCGCGCTCCTGCACACAGGCCGGTTGACGCGCGTCGAGCTGCCCGACGGCTTGCTCGCCCACGGAGTGGTCGCCCGGGACCGGTCGGAGGCGCTCTTCTCCTACGCCCAGCTCGACGAGATCGTGCCCGTGCCACCGCGGCTCCGCATCCCGGGACTCGACCCGGACCGCACCTACCGCGCCTCGCTCGTCGCTCCGACCGACCCGTCGGTGACCTGGGAGGTCACGGGCATCCAGGCCTCCGGCGCAGCGCTCGGAGCATTCGGGCTGCCGGGTCCTGCGCGCGCACCCCAGAGCGCGGCGCTGGTCCGCCTGCGGGCGGTCTGATCCGGCGAAGGCACACGGCGCCGGCCAGCCTCCTCCGCCGCTGCGACCGCATCGCCGACCGTCGCGAAGGTGTCGGTGAAGTCAGCCCAGGCGTACTCATCGGCTCGCAGTCGTCCGTTGAGGCCAGCTGTGGCATCTGCGCCACCAGCGCGTTGAAGACGGCGGTGTTCCGCGACGCTCGCGGTCCATCTCCACGCCGAGCTCCAAGAGCTCGGCTACCGCGGCAGCTATCAAACGATCAGCGATTGCCTGCGACCGAGGCGTCGCCGCAGTTGGTGCCGAAGTGCAAGGATCTCGATGTCTTTGTCCCGGTCGCTCATCGGCAGCAGGCGCAGGAGCGAGAAGGATTTGGTCGCGGCGAGGTAGGCCAGGCGCAGCAGCACGAGATCATGATGTCGTCCGCGTCTGTGCACGTGAAGACATCGGAGTGGTCGGCGAGCGCGACCTGAGGGGTCAGTCGATCAAGGCCTCCACCTGGGTGGATGATTTATCGGCACCCGCAGTGACGGGCAGGGTTGTCACAGGACAAGGCCCTGTCTGTGCTGGCCCGGCAAGTCGTGATGGCAATTCGAACAACGCGTGCTGAACCAACGTGTCCGACGAGGGCAGGCGGCAGAGCCCTGAGGGGCCCTGCCTACACGTGATCAGGCGGGGACGCCGACTGGCTCCACAGGAGAGGCCAGTGCGGCGAGGTAGCGCTCGGCGTCGAGCGCGGCCTGGCAGCCGGATCCGGCGGCGGTGATGGCCTGGCGGTAGGTATGGTCGACGACGTCGCCAGCGGCGAAGACGCCGGGGAGGTTCGTGCGGGTGGAGGGAGCCTCGACCTTGATGTAGCCCTCGTCGTCGAGGTCGATCTGGTCGGTGAAGAGTTCGGTGCGCGGGTCGTGGCCGATGGCGATGAAGAGGCCGGTGGCGTCGAGGTCGCCGGTCTTGCCGGTGATGGTGTCGCGCAGGGCGACTCCGGCGAGCATGCCGTTCTCGGCCTTGATCTCGGCGATCTCGCTGTCGAAGGTGAAGGAGATCTTGTCGTCGGCGAACGCGCGGTTCTGCATGGCCTTGGAGGCGCGCAGAGTATCGCGGCGGTGGACGACGGTGACGGAGCGGGCGAAGCGGGTGAGGAAGGTGGCTTCCTCCATGGCGGTGTCGCCGCCGCCGACCACGACGATGTCGCGGTCGCGGAAGAAGAAGCCGTCGCAGGTGGCGCACCACGAGACGCCCCGGCCGGAGAGCTCGTCCTCGTTCGGGAGGCCGAGCTTGCGGTAGCCGGAGCCGGTCGCGATGATCACGGCCTTGGCACGGTGGACCGTTCCCTCCGAGTCGGTGACGGTCTTGATGCCGCCGGTGAGGTCGACGGAGACGATGTCGTCGTCGATCATCTCGGCGCCGAAGCGTTCGGCCTGGGCCCGCATGTTGTCCATGAGCTCGGGTCCGTCGATGCCGGTGGGGAAGCCAGGGAAGTTCTCGACCTCGGTGGTCGTGGTCAGGGACCCGCCGACGAAGATCGAGCTGCCGAAGAGGAGTGGCTTCAGCTGGGCGCGGGCGGTGTAGAGAGCGGCGGTGTATCCGGCGGGGCCGGAGCCTATGACGATGACCTCACGGACGTCGTCGGAGGTGGGCTCGGTCACTGAGGTCACGCCTCCTGCTTCGCGTCGATCTCGGCGATGAGGCCCTCGATGAGGCCCTTGATCTCGTCGCGGATGGGGCGGACGGCCTCGACGCCCTGGCCAGCCGGGTCCTCCAGGGCCCAGTCGAGGTACTTCTTGCCGGGGAAGATCGGGCAGGCGTCGCCGCAGCCCATGGTGATGACGTAGTCGGACGCCTGGACGGCCTCGGTGGTGAGGACCTTTGGCTTCTGGTCGGAGATGTCGACGCCGACCTCCTGCATCGCCTCGACCGCGGCCGGGTTGACCTGGTCGCCCGGAATCGAACCCGCGGAGCGGACCTCGATGCGGTCGCCGGCGAGGTGGTTGAGGAATCCGGCGGCCATCTGGGAGCGGCCGGCGTTGTGGACGCAGACGAAGAGCACGGAGGCGAGCGGAGCGGTCATCGTTTCTTCCTTGTGGCAGGGGTGAGCGTGGTGCGGGGGAGGTCTCAGGCGCTGGGCAGGGTGTACAGCAGGGTGGTGATACGGGCGTCGATGGCGTCGCGGATGGAGCGCGCGACCGCGATGGGGGCGCCGTCGGGGGCGGGGACGGGCCAGTCCAGGTAGCGGTGGCCGGGCACCACGGGGCAGGCGTCGCCGCAGCCCATGGTGACCACGATGTCGGCGGCCTGGACAACCTCGTCGGTCAGCGGCTTGGGGTAGACCTCATCGATGGCGATGCCCGCCTCGGTGAGCGCCTGGACCACGTGCGGGTCGACGGCACCCGAGGGGTGTGTGCCGGCGGAGGAGACGATCACGTCCTCCCCGGCCCGGTGCGCCAGCAGGGCGGCCGCCATCTGCGAACGCCCGGCGTTGTGGCTGCACACGAACAGCACCCGCAGCCGGCCACCGGTGGCGACGGGGTTCTCGACGTGCGCCAGTGCGTCCAGGCGCTCGGCGGCGAATCGCTCCGCGAGCACGACGAGGTGGGTGCGGACGTGCGCGTTCGCGGCGAGCTGCTCGTAGGAGTCGGCGATCAGCCGCTGTACGGTCTCCACGGAGTACCGGCCCTGGTGACGCAGGGCGAGGCGGGCGACACCGGTCGCGACACGTTCGTCGGGAAGGACCGGGTACGAGGACTCGGTCATGGTGAGAACCCCCTGGGTTCAAAAGAGGTCAGCCCAGGCTGGTATCAGCTCCGGGTGATGTGAGAGTATCAGTCCATGATGACGTCAGTCGATACTGATCTGATCCGGGTTCTGGGTGATCCCCTGCGCTTCCAGATCGTGACCCTGCTCGCCCGCGAGACGCTCTGCACCACCCACCTCGTGGAGGAGACCGGTGCCAAGCAAACCAACCTCTCCAACCACCTGAGAGTGCTGCGCGAGGCGGGAGTGGTGGAGACCGAGCCGTGCGGCAGGTTCACCTACTACCGGCTCAAGCCGGACGTCATCGAGCAGCTCGCCGGGCAATTTGCCGCACTCGCGCAGAGCGCGCGCCTGACCGCCGAGGCGAACTTCAAGCGCTCCTGCCCCTGACCCTGCCCCCCTGCGCCTCACCTGCCCGAGGAGACCCAGCCCGTGACCGCCACCGAGCCCGCTGCGAACGACGCCATAGCCACCGACACGTCGCCGCAGCCCGCGCCCGGCGCCACCCCGCCCTGCACCCCGCTCGCCGCCCGGGCGGCCGCCGAACTCGTCGGCACCGCCGCCCTGGTGGCCGTCGTCGTCGGCTCCGGCATTCAGGCCACCGACCTCACCGACGACGTGGCGCTGCAGCTCCTCGCAAACTCCACCGCCACCGTCTTCGGACTCGGCGTCCTGATCGCCCTCCTCGGACCGGTCTCCGGCGCGCACTTCAACCCGGCCGTCACCCTGGCCGAATGGTGGACCGCCCGCCGCGGCCGTGGTGGTGTGAACGCCCGCGAGCTCGCCGCGTACGTCCCCGCCCAGATCGTCGGCGCGATTCTCGGCGCGATCCTGGCTGACGCCATGTTCGGCGAGCCGCTGGTGAAGTGGTCCACGCACGACCGCTCCGCTGGAAACCTCCTCCTTGGCGAGGTCGTGGCCACCGCCGGCCTGATCCTGCTGATCTTCGGTCTGGCCCGTACCGACCGTCTCCGCTTCGCGCCCGTCGCGGTCGCCTCGTACATCGGCGCGGCCTACTGGTTCACTTCGTCGACCTCCTTCGCGAACCCGGCGGTGACCATCGGCCGGGCCTTCACCGACACCTTCGCGGGCATCGCCCCCGCCTCCGTCCCGGCGTTCGTCGGCATGCAGCTGATCGGCGCGGCCGTGGGCCTGGCCTTGGTCGCCGTGATCTTCATGCGCGGCAAGGCCGACAGCGAGACCCCTTCGGCATGAGCCTCACAGATGTGGTGGTGATCGGCGGCGGCCAGTCCGGGCTCGCCGCCGGCTACCACCTGCGTCGCCTGGGCCTTGACTTCGTCGTCCTTGATGCGCAGTCCACGCCGGGCGGTGCCTGGCAGCACACCTGGGACTCCCTCCACCTGTTCTCCCCGGCCGCCTACTCCTCGCTGCCGGGAAGGCTCATGCCCCCGCAGTCGGGCGAGACGTACCCGGATGCCGCCCATGTCGTCTCATACCTGAACGACTACGAGCAGCGGTACGACCTCCCCGTCCACCGGCCCGTACGCGTCACCGCCGTCCACCGAGACGGCGAACTCCTGCAAGTCGTCACCGACTCCGGTACGTGGCGGGCACGGGCGGTCATCAGCGCCACCGGCACGTGGGCGCGGCCCTTCGTCCCCGCGGTCCCTGGGCGTACGGAGTTCCAGGGCACCCAGCTCCACACCGTGGAGTACCGCAGCCCGCGCGACTTCGCCGGACAGCGGGTGATCATGGTCGGGGGCGGCAACTCCGGCGCTCAGATCGCCGCCGACCTCGCGTACGACGCAGAGCTGACCTGGGTCACCTTGCGCGAACCCCGCTACCTCGCCGACGACATCGACGGCCGGGCCCTCTTCGACCACGCCACGGCACGCCGCCGCGACCTCGACGAAGGCCGCACTGACACCGGTGGCGTCGCCTCCCTCGGCGACATCGTCGCCGTCCCGCCCGTCCGCGCCGCCCGCGACGCGGGCCTGCTCAAGGCCCAGCCGATGTTCGACCGGATCACGCCCACCGGGGCCGCCTGGGCCGACGGCATGACCTCGGAGGCGGATGCGATCATCTGGTGCACCGGCTTCCGCCCCGCCCTCGCCCACCTCGCCCCACTCGGCTTGCGCGGACCCCGCGGCCACATTCCCACGGTCGGCACCCAGGCAATCGGGGAACCCCGCCTCCACCTCCTCGGCTACGGCGACTGGACCGGCCCCGCCTCCGCCACCCTCATCGGCGTCGGCCGCCCAGCACGCGAAGCAGCACGCCAGATCGCCGACCTACTTGGCGCTTTGTGAGCCAACCGGGCGCGTGAGGATGGTGCAGATGTCGCCGTCCGTGCATGTGTCCGGGTCGGTCACGGCGGCCCGGTGGGCCAGCTCACGCAGCGCGGTGCGGGCCTCGCGCAGCTCGGTCATGCGGTGCTCGATGTCGGCCACGTGCTGGTCGATGAGTGTGCTGACCTGGGCGCAGGGGGCCTGGCCGCTGTCGCGCAGGGCGAGGACCGAGCGGATTTCGGAGAGGGTGAGTCCTGCGGCCTGGGCGTCGCGGACGAAGGAGAGCCGGGTGGCGGCCTGCTCCGGGTAGTCGCGGTAGCCGCCGGAGGTGCGCGGGGGCGCGGGCAGCAGGCCCGCCTGTTCATCTGTTTCCTCCGTGGATACTCCGCCCTTCAGGGCGGAGAGGAAACGGACTCCTGCGGAGCAGGGCAAGGGCTGCGATTCGCCGCCAGGGCGGATCACAGTGCTCTGACCCACGCAGGTTTGATCTTTACATGCGGTCGCATTAGTTTGTGAGCATGACCACGAACCACGTGAAGCGGGCGTTCAAGTACCGCTTCTATCCGACGGATGTGCAGGCAGCTGAGCTGTCGCGCACGTTCGGATGCGTGCGGAAGGTCTACAACCTGGCGCTTGCGGCCCGCACGGAGGCGTGGACGCGGCAGCAGCGGGTCAACTACAACCAGACCTCAGCCCTGCTGACGGCGTGGAAGAAAACTGAGGAACTGGCCTTCCTCAACGACGTGTCGTCGGTGCCGTTGCAGCAGACGCTGCGGCACTTGCAGAGCGCGTTCACCAACTTCTTCAGCAAGCGGGCCAAGTACCCGCGCTTCAAGTCCCGCAAGAAGTCCCGCAAGTCCGCCGAGTACACCACCAGCGGTTTCCGCTTCCGGGACGGCAGGCTGACTCTGGCGAAGATGGCCGGGCCGCTGGCCATCGTGTGGTCGCGCCCGCTCCCCAAGGGGGCGAAGCCGTCCACTGTGACGGTCTCCCAGGACAGCGCCGGTCGCTGGTTCGTTTCCATGCTGTGCGACGACCCCACCGTCAAGCCGCTCCCCGCCACGGATGCGGCGGTCGGTGTCGATGTCGGTCTGAACCACCTCCTGACGCTCTCCACCGGTGAGAAGATCGCTAACCCGAGGCATGAGCGCACGGACCGTGCCCGGCTCGCGAAGGCCCAACGCACCCTTGCGCGCAAGGCCAGGGGTGACGGCGCCAACCGCAGGAAGGCCCGGCTGAAGGTCGCGAAGATCCACGCCCGGATCGCCGACCGGCGCCGTGACGGCCTGCACAAGCTGACCACTCGGCTCGTTCGTGAAAACCAAACGATCGTGATCGAGGACCTGACCGTGCGAAACATGGTCAGGAACCGGAGCCTGGCCCGCGCCATCAGCGACGCGGCATGGGCCGAGTTCCGCAGCCTGCTGGAGTACAAAGCCCAGTGGCACGGGCGGGAAGTGATCGCGGTCGACCGCTTCTTCCCCTCCTCCAAGCTGTGCTCCGTCTGCGGCGCCTTGCAGGACAAGATGCCGCTGCACGTCCGCACCTGGACGTGCGCCTGCGGCACGACCCACGACCGGGACGTGAACGCCGCACGCAACCTGCTGGCCGCCGGACGGGCGGTGTCGGCCTGTGGAGCTGGTGTAAGACCTCAACGGAGAACTCCGGGCGGGCAGTCGGCGATGAAACAGGAAGTCTCACGGCGCGAGCCGTAAGAATCTCCCTCCTTCACTCGACTTTCGTCGTTCTGACCAACTGTCAGATAGGTAGCTCGCACGGGTGACCTGTGGCCATCGGCCCGGCCGGGAGGCAGACGCCAAGGAAGCATCGGCGGTGCTTATGTCGCCTGCTGTGAGGGACCCGCCGATGCTTCCGGATCCGACCGTACCCGCATCTCTGCTCGCTGTGCTGGGCGCTTTGCGCGGCAGTTTCACCTCGCCGACCTTCTCCACGTTCGCCGCGCTGGTCACTGGGCTGATCGCGAACACCGGTCGGGGCACGGTCACCGGGATGCTGCTGGGCGCGGGGTTGACCCGTTGCTGGTCCCATGACCGGGCCCACTCCTTCTTCGCCCGCGCCCGCTGGGAGCCGCAGACGCTGGGCGCGTCGCTGTCCCACCTTGTGGTGCGCTCTGTGGTGCCCGACGGCACCCCGCTGACGGTGGCGGTGGACGACACGCTGTTCAAACGGCGTGGGAAGAAGGTCTTCGGCGCCGCCTGGCAGCACGACGGCTCCGCCGCCGGCCGCGACGGGATCGGCTACGGCACCTGCTTCGTCGTCCTCGGCCTGATCGTGGACCTGCCGTTCCTGCCCCGTCCGGTGTGCCTGCCGGTGGCCGCCCGGCTGCACCGCCCGAAAGGCGAGCAGACCAAGGTCGAACTGGCCGCTTCCATGATCCGATTCCTGGCCGCCTGCCACTGGAGCCGACGTATCGATGTGGTCGCGGATGCCGCCTACCACGGCAAGGCGCTGCGTGACCTGCCCGTATCTGTCACCTTCACTACCCGGCTGCCGTCCCACGCGGTGCTCTACCGCCTTGCCCCACCGCCGACCGGACGGCGCGGTAGGCCCCGCCTGAAAGGCGACAGGCTCGGCACTCCGGCCGAGCTGGCCGCCACGCTGGCGTTCACCCCGCAGGCCGTGACCCGCTACGGCCGCACCGAGACCGTGTTCACCGCCGAGACCACCTGCCTGTGGTACGGCTCCTTCCACACCCAAACGGTGAAGGTGCTGCTGCTCCGCGAGGATGCCATCGACACCGGCTACGACCTGGCGTTGATCTCCACCGACCTGACCGCGTCGGCCGGGCAACTGGTGGCCCGGTATGCCGCGCGATGGTCGATCGAGGTGACCTTCGGCGAAGCCCGCGGCATCCTCGGCGTCGGCCAGGCCCACCACCGGACCCGGCGCGCGGTCCAGCGAGGGGTTCCGTTCGGCCTGTACTGCTACACGATCACCGTGGTCTGGTACGCGCTGCACGGCCACCACCCCCAGGACGCGGCCGAGCACCGGACACGGGCCCCGTGGTACCTCACCAAGACGCACCCGGCGTTCTCCGACATGACCGCCAAGCTCCGCCGAACGATCATCGCGGCCCGATTTATGCCCATCGACGCCGGTCAGCCCACAGATACCGAAATCCGCGCCGTGCAAGAGGCATGGGCCGCAGCCAGCGCACACCTGGCATGACGATCAATCAGAACGTCGAAAGTCGAGAACTAAGGGCTGTCCCGCTATTCGGTGGTGCCGCCATCCGCGGTAGCCGAAGGGGGCAACACGACCCCGTTCATGGGGATTTGCCACGCGAACGCAGAAGCTCGTTCATGGTCAAATCGGATGCCGTGCGGACGCTGCCAGAGTTACGGGACAGCCCTTAACCGAGCAGCGCAGCGCACGACGTTGGTCGAGCTGCTGTCCGGCCTCATCGGCAAGGACACCACCGCCGACTGAACAACCGCATCTGCACGAGGAGGGTCGCTGCGGGTACGTAGGGGCTCTCCCTTCTTGTCGGCTCAATCGAGGGTGGCGAGATGATCGGCGTCGCCGCCCCGCCACTCGATGAGGAAGATGGTCGCGTCATCGCTGGTGATGCCGCCTCGTTCCTGTTTCAGGGCGTGGGAGAGCGCGCGCACCACCGCCCGCACCGCGGTGTGGTCACGGAGGATCCGGTTGGTCCACTCGATGAGTTGTTCCTCACCGAACTGTTTCCCGCCGGCTTGGTGCTCCTCGATCAGGCCGTCGGTGAAGCACAGCAACCGGTCCCCGGGTTCCAGGATCCGCTCGCTGACTTCCGGCTGCTCACCGCCGAAGCCGACCGGCAATGTGGTTGGGCTCTCCAGCCGGTCCACCACGGCGCGGTCACGGATCAGCAGCGGTGCCGGGTGGCCGGCGTTGACCCATTGCATCCGGCCCGTGGTGATGTTCAGACACATCATCTGTGCGGTGACGAAGTGGTCGGGGCCGAACTGCTCATTGATGGCCTTGTCCATGAACGCGTATACCTGGGAAAGATCGGTGCTGGCCCGTCGCGTGTGGCGATAGGCGCCGATGGCCACCGTCGCCATGGTCGCCGCGTCCAGGCCGTGGCCCATCGCGTCGATCATGGCCACATGAAGGATGTCGCCGTTGAGGGCGTAGTCGAAACTGTCGCCGGCCACGTCGTACGCGGGCTCGAGGATTCCGGCCACCTCCACCTGCGGAACAGTCATCGACAGCGGGGGCAGCAACGACCACTGGATCTCCGCGGCCACGCTCATCGGGGCGCTGCGTCGGGCCTGGAAGAACAGGTCGGTGTAGGCGTCCTTGGTGACGATCATGTCGGCGACCAAACCGGCGAGTCTGCGCAGCAACCGCCGGTCGTCGTCATCGACGCTGTCCAGGGTGACGGCCATCGCCCCGATCTGGTCACTGCCGTCCAGCAGCGGCAGATACATCCGCACACTGCCGTCCCGCGGCACCTCCACCGCTTTGCGGCTCAAGAACGCCTCGCCAGCGGGGGAGTCCTCGACCGGTTCGGCGTCACCGACCGTCAGCCGCCGGCCCGGCAGCGGCACCAGCAGCATTTGTTCGTAGTCCTGCAAGAGGATCGAGAGGTCCCGGCCACCGACCCTGGCCACCTCTTCCGCAACGAGCGGGGCGATCAACTGCGGCGGCATCTCGTGAGCCCGGTCCAGCAGCACGCCCAGCAACCGCTCACCGAACCCCTCCGACCGGTCCACCCCAAACTTGCTCGGGTTCCGCCCGCCTTCGGTCATCGCTGCTTGCATCCCTTTCGTTCCGCTGCCTCGGGGAACTCACTGGGCGACTGTCTCCCCGAGGTGTTCGCCAGGCGGCCTGATACTCGCCTTCGGGGGCCAGGCGCCGGTACGAGGCGATGCCAGCCAGGATGGAGATCGCTTTCTCCCACCCCTCGGCGCTGGCGCCTTCAACACCCCGACCACGCATTCCGGCTCACAATGCTGTCGCAGGGCATCCAGCAGTCCGCCGTTGCACTTTGGTTCGGTGCTACGGCGGCCGCGTCGGCAGGGGGTTACTACAGCTCCCGCTCGATCTGGTTCTCGCTGACCTTGTCTTCGCGCATGGTCGCCTCGTTCTGGACGGCGTAGCGAGCCTGCGCCCCGCTGCCTTCGGCACTGCGGATCTCGCCCCGCTGAAGCTCGTCCTGTTGGTCCCGGTACTCCACGTGCTGTCCCTTGCGATAGGGCATGAGGATCTCCAAGTCTCGTGTGGGTCGGTGGGGGCTGGCCCCGCTCGTTTCGGCAGGGGGCGCCCCGCGCCTCTTGGCGCCCGCGAGCGCTCTGCCAGCCCACCCCAAACTCCGCCCTACGGCAATCACTGCGGGCCGAATGGATGACGCCTCGCTCGCCGCCGCGTCAATGTCCTCTGGAGGTTCCTCTGCGACGGACGGTGCTACGAGCCCACCGCTCTCGCGGCTTGGCATCCGGTCCGGCAGCACGGTTGTTCCGCACCTCTCAGCCCGACCGATATGTCTGTTCTTCTCAGGGAGATCTGGGAGGTCACCTCCTTTGTTTGCCTGGTGGACGAGTTCGCGTGGGAGCCTGGGAGGCAGGCCAGGCCCTGGGGCGACGGTGATGAGGACAGTGGCTATGGAAGTTCCCCCAAGGCCAGGTAGTTAGCGTTTTCGCAGGTCACGCAAGGGGCGTTGAAGGATTTCTGACGTAGAACAACGGAGCTCGTTGGTACAGGCAGTCGACCAAGACAGCTTGTCTCCAAGGAGCTCCGTTGCCGGCTCATCATCTCCTGCATGCGCCGATGATGGCCATCACTCGTTCGGTCACCGTGGCTGCGGACAAGTTCGCGCCCGGTCATCTGGGCGAGCTGACGGCCTGTCCCGCTCGAAAATACGATTCGGTGCTGTGAGCTGCGGTGGTGTCGTTTGGTCAGGCGGCGCGGTGATACTGGTTGATCAATCCTCCGAGGATGGGCGGCCGGGTTGGACGGTTGGTCGCTGTCCGGGGTAGCTGCTGGCGGGATTGGTGGGGACGGTGTCCGTTGTAGTGCTGGATGTACTCGGTCAGTGCTTTCACGGCGTGGGTCTCGTTGTAGATGAGCATGCGGTCGAGGAGCTCGCGGCGGAGGGTGCCCACGACTCGCTCGCAGATCGCGTTCGCTTTGGGTGTCCGTGGTGGGCTGAGCGGAATCTCCACGCCGTCGGCCTCGAGGACGGCGTCGAAGGCGTGGGTGTACTTGCTGTCCCGGTCCCGGAGGAGGAATCGCAGCGAGTCGATGGGGCGGTCCGGGATCACGGCGGGGTTCCTGGCCTGCTGGACGGTTCATTGCGCGGTGGGATGGGCGGTGACGCCGGCGAGGTGGAGGCGCCGGGTGCCGTGCTCGATGACGACCAGGGCGTAGAGGCGCTTGAGTGACACGGTGTCGAGGTGGAGGAAGTCGGCGGCGATGATGCCGTGGGCCTGGGCGGTGAGGAACTGGCGCCAGGTCGGCCCGGAGCGCTGCGGGGCGGGGTCGATGCCGGCGGCATGCAGGATCTCCCGGACTGTGGACGGGGCGATCGCGTAGCCCAGGCGGGCGAGTTCGCCCTGAATCCGGTGGTGGCCCCAGGTGCTGTTCTCGCGGGCCAGGCGCAGAATGAGCTGCTTGACGGCGGGCGCGGTGGAGGGTCGGCCGGGGCGGCTGCGTTGGGTGAACGCCCACTTGCGGGCGAGGAGTTGACGGTGCCAGGCCAGCAGTGTGGTGGGGGTGACCGCGAAGACCTGACGCCGGCGTTCGCTGGGATCAGCCGGGAGAATGCGGTGAGCCAGATCCGGTCGGCGGGCTCGTGGCAGACCCGGGCGATCTGCCGGCGCAGCACCGCGTTCTCATGCCGGAGCGCGAGAACTTCCGCATCTTTGGCCATACGGCTGCGCAGTACGGCAGCGGGCACGGTGATCAGATTCCGGACGAGCGTGGCGACGACCGACAGCGACATCCGCAGATCGTCGCAGGCCAGTCGAGGCCTTGTTGCCAGGATCAGCAAACGTGCAGGCCACAGCCGCTAAATCGTATTTTCGAGCGGGACAGGGCCACAGTGCGGGAGTTCCAGCGGGTCGCGGTGCGGCTGCACATCCTGCATTACGCGGCCGAGGAGGAGATCCACGGCGCGTGGATGACCGAGGAACTGGCCCGCCACGGCTACCAGATCAGCCCCGGCACCCTGTACCCGACACTGCACCGCCTGGAGACGGATGGGCTGCTGGTCTCCGAGCAGCAAGTGGTCGACGGCCGGGTGCGGCGCGTCTACCGGGCGACCGAGGCCGGGAAACAGGCACTTTCCGAGGACCGCAAGGCGCTGAGGGAGCTGGCCCGCGAAGTCCTCGGCGACGACATCCCGTAGCTCGGGCTACCGGCCCGTGGGCGCGCCGGTCGAGATGGGCTTCGCCTGCCAGGTACCGGACTCGGGGCCGTCGGAGGGGGAGCCCGTCTGCCGTCCAGGCGTATCGGGTGTCGCTATCACCGCTCGCATTCACTCATTGAAGTTGCATTGCTACTCGAAGCGATGTGTGGTGGTCTACGGGCCGCCGGCGTGCCCTGGGAACGGAAGGGAGCGGCCGTGCCGATTGCCCGTCGTGATGTCCTCAAACTGGGTGGGCTGGGCTTGCTGGCCGGGGGCGGTGCGGTTTCCGCCTGCAATTCTGCGGAGTCGTCTGCCCGGCCCGATACCTCGGGCAAGGCGGATTACACGGTACGGATCGCGAGCGGGCGCGTCGAGCTCGCGCCGGACACGGTCGTGTCCACCACGGTGTACAACGGGCAGTTCCCGGGGCCGCTGCTGCGGTTCACCGAGGGCCGCCCGGTCGTGGTCGACGTCCACAACGACACCGGCACCCCCGAGCTGTTGCACTGGCATGGCCAGCGGATTCCGGCCGAAGTGGACGGGGCCTCCGAGGAGGGCACGCCGTTCATTCCCGCGCACGGGATGCGGCGGCTGGCGTTCACCCCCGGTCCGGCCGGTTTCCGCTTCTACCACACCCATGTCGCAGCACACGGTGACCTGGCCCGGGGCACCTACACCGGTCAGGCGGGCCCGGTCTACATTGAGCCGAAGACCAACCCCGGTGCCTACGACCGGGAGGTCTTCCTGGTGCTCAAGGAATTCGAACCCGCCCTCAGCCATGGCGGGGACATGGCCCAGCACTTCCTGGCCGGCTCCGAGGTGCCGGACCTCAAGCGCAGGGGCGAGAAGGCGACGGCCGACTCGCTGGCCCGAGGTATGCCGCACGGCTACGAGGTCGGCTACCGCGCCTTCAGCGTCAACGGCCGCAAACTGGGCCACGGCCGGCCGATCAAGGTCAGAGCCGGACAGCTCATGCTGTTCCACGTCCTGAACGCCAGCGCCACCGAGATCCGCAGCCTGGCCCTGCCCGGCCACACCTTCAAGGTGGTCGCGCTCGACGGCAACCCGGTACCCCGCCCGGCCGACGTGCCGGTGCTGTGGATCGGCACCGCCGAACGCGTCTCGGTCCTGGTCGAGATGAACCATCCGGGTGTGTGGGTGCTGGGCGACCTGTCCGACGACGACCGTAACAACGGCATGGGCACAGTGGTGGAGTACGCAGGCCGCAGCGGCCCTCCGCAGTGGACCGCACCGCCAGCCTTCACCTGGGACTATCGCACCTTCGCCCATGCTGGTGGCACCGGCCGGCGACCCGACCACACTTTTGACTTTCTGGTGGAGAAACGCAACGCCGCCGACAAGGGGTTCAACATCTGGACCCTCAACGGCGTGCCCTTCAACATGGACACCAACAAGCCGGTGCTGGACGTCGAGCGTGGCAGGCGCTACCGGATGCGGTTCCGCAACGCCACCGACGACATCCACCCCCTCCACCTGCACCGCCATACCTTCGAGGTCACCCACATCGCCGGCACTCCCACCCACGGCCTGCACAAGGACGTCGTCATGCTCGGCAGCTACCAAGCCCTCGATTTCGACTTCATCGCCGACCAGCCCGGCCTGTCCCTGTTCCACTGCCACCAGCAGCTCCACATGGACTACGGGTTCATGATCCTGCTGCACTGCTCCTGACCCGCACAGCCGGCAATCACAGTCGGGCAGCCGGCGCGCGGCAACCCCAACCCCTCGGGCCCACGCCTGAAACACTCCTGGGCGCCCCGTGAGGGGGCGCGCCCAGGAGGTGCGAGCGGCAGCCTGTCAGTTCGCCGCCATAAGTGGGCGGAGGCGTCCGGTGCGCAGGTTCTCGGTCAGCGGCGTGGCCACACGAGGCAGGGCGAAGCTGACGCCGAGGGTGACGGGGAACGCGACGAGGGCGGAGCCGAGCACATCGTGGGGGTAGTGCGCGCCGAGGTAGACGCGGGTGAACCCCTCCAGGAGCGCGAAGACAGCGGCGATCGCGCTCAGCCTGCGATCCAGCAGGAACAGCGCGGCCACGGTTGCCGCCGCGGCGGTGGAGTGCCCGCTGGGGAAGGCGTACCGCTCCTGCCGCCCGGGAGTACGAGCCGTTCGTCAACCCTGCGCGACGACGAGGCGGCGCACTCCGTAGGCGGCGGCGCCCAGAGCCAGGACCGCAGCCCCGGAGATCACCGAGAAGAGCGGCAGCGCAAAGGCGAGAACCAGGCAGCCGGCCAGCCCCACGACAGGGATGATCCGGGCCGGGCGGCCCTCGGCAGATGTGAGTGTGAAGGCGGAGGCGTTGGCGATGGCGTAGTAGACCAGCACGCCGAAGGACGAGAAACCGATCGCCCCGCGCACATCCACCAGCGCCACAAGCGCCGCCACCACCGCGCCCACCAGCAGCTCGGCCCGATGCGGCACCTTGAAGCGGGGGTGAACGGCAGCCAGCGCGTGCGGCAGGTGCCGGTCGCGGGCCATCGCCAGCGTCGTGCGGGAGACGCCCAGGATCAGCGCCAGCAGCGAGCCGAGCGCGGCCACCGCCGCACCGCCCCGCACGACGGGCGCGAGCCAGTCGCTCCCCGCGGCCCGGACTGCCTCCGACAGCGGCGCGGCGGCCTCCGCCAGTCCCTTCGGGCCCAGCACCGTCAAAACGGCGACGGCCACCACGGCATAGACGACCAGGGTGATGCCCAGCGCGAGCGGGATGGCGCGGGGGATAGTGCGCGCAGGGTCGCGGACCTCCTCGCCCAGGGTGGCGATACGCGCGTACCCGGCGAACGCGAAGAACAGCAGGCCCGCCGCTTGGAGGACACCACCAGCGGTGGCGTCCGAGCCCACGTCCAGCCGGGCCGCATCCGCGGTGCCGGAAGTGAGGGCGGCGACCACCACTGCTGCGAGCACTGCCAGGACCACGGCGACGATGACGCGGGTGAGCCAGGCTGACTTCTGCACACCGGCATAGTTGACCGCGGTCAGCGCCACCACCGCGGCCACCGCGACAGCGTGCGCCTGCCCAGGCCAGACGTAGGAGCCAACAGTGAGGGCCATGGCCGCGCAGGAGGCGGTCTTGCCGACTACGAACCCCCATCCGGCCAGATAGCCCCAGAAGTCGCCGAGGCGTTCACGCCCGTAGACATAGGTGCCGCCCGAGGCCGGGTAGCGGGCCGCGAGCCGCGCGGAGGAGGTGGCGTTGCAGTAAGCGACCACAGCGGCCAGCGCCAGACCGATCAGCAGCCCCGAGCCGGCGGAGCGCGCCGCCGGGGCGAGGGCCGCAAAGATCCCCGCGCCGATCATCGACCCCAGGCCGATCACCACGGCGTCGAACACGCCGAGGCGTCGATGCAGCTCGTCCGGCATCCCGGCGGCGGCGGCGGTCGATGGCTCGCTCATGGCCTACTCCCTCGGCGGCACGGCCGCATGCGTTACGAACCCCGATATCGGGAGACGATATGGCACGCCACCTGAGTGGCGACTCGGGGTCCCGGTAGGAACGGGACAGAAAACCGGCGCAGCTGTCAAAACTTTTGACGAGTCGTGAGTGGGGGTGTCAGGGTGGGGCGGGTGAGCGATGACCCGACGATCGGTTTCCTGAAGGCGGACGTGGCGCGGTTCTGTGCCGGTCTGGATGAACTGGCCCCGGCGATCCGGCTGCGCTTGCTCGTCCAGCTGCGGGCCGCGCTGGACGAGGTGACGGACGCGGCCCTTGACGAGGGGATGGCCTCGGCGAAGGCGGAGGGCTGGGGGCTGCGGCAGATCGGTGGCCAGGTGGGCCTGTCGCACGAGAAGGTCCGCTACCGGCTCTCCCAGCGCGCGGGCAAGGACGAGCCGGCTGAGGAGACTTCCTAGATCGTGGTGGCCGTTTCGGGCCCCGAACGTGTCTGGCGCGGCGGGAAGTGGCAGAAGGTCGACGTCACCCTCGCCCGCGGCGCGGGCGGCAGCGTCCAGGCGAAGAACCACCCCAAGGGCCTGCGCCTCGGTGGCAAGGGCGGCACGAAGGCTCAGTCGCTGCGCGCCGCGAAGGACGCCGCCCCGCGCGACCTCGTCACCCTCGGCCAGGGCGACGAGAGCGTGACCCTGCAGTGGAAGGGCGGACTGCCCGCCCCCGCGATCGACGGCACTACGGCCCGCTACCGCGAGGCCGTCCCCGGCGCGGACGTCATCGTCGAGGCGACCCGCACCGGCTTCGAGCAGTTCGTCGAGATACGCGAACGGCCCGCCGCCGGCGGCTACTCGTACACCCTCCCGGTCAGGGCCAAGGGCCTCAAGGCCAGGGCGAACAAGGACGGTTCGGTCACCTTCACCGACGCGAAGACCGGCGAGGCACCGGCCACCATGCCCGCCCCGGTGATGTGGGACGCGTCGCTCGACAAGCGGTCCGGGAAGCACGAGAACCGGTCCCGGGTCGGGATGAAGGTCGTCGACAAGGGCCAGGGCCTGATCGACCTCGTTGTCACCCCGGACGCGGCGTTCCTCGCCGACCCGAAGACCGTCTACCCGGTCACCGTCGCCCCCTCGACCTCCGCGCTGGCGAACACCTTCGACACCTACGTCCAGCAGGGCGAGACCGTCGACTGGTCGGCCGACACCGAACTCGACTTCGGCAACCCTGGCACCAAGAACGCCGACGGCACCTTCCGCACGGCCCGTTCCTTCCTCACCTGGAACACCTCGGCGATCGCGGACGCGCTGATCGTCGACACCAACCTGTCGCTGTACAACTTCCACTCCGGCAACACCGACTGCACCGCGCAGAGCTGGACCGTGTGGGACACGGGTGCCCCGTCCACCGCGTCCCGCTGGACCAGCCAGCCGGCGTGGAAACAGCAGTACCACTCCTCCACCGAGACCAAGGGCAACCCGTCCCTGAGGAACTCCACGCGCAGCTTCAGGAGCGTGCCGAGGCCGAGGGCACCACGGTGACCGCGCTCATCACGGGCCCCGTGGTGCACCACCAAGGCCGAGCCGGCCCTGTCCGACATGGTCGCCAAGCTCCGCCGGGTGATCATCGCCGCCCGATTTACTCCCACCCGCCCAGGCCGGCCCACGGATGAGGAAATCCGCGCCGTCCAGCAGGCGTGGGCCGCAGCCGGCGCAGCCTGATCACCCAAACCTGTCAGAACATCGAAAGTCGAGAGCCCCTTCTGGGGCGCATCAATGCCTACCTGATGCGCTGGATCCGCAAGACAGACGGTTGCGAGGACGCAAGAAGGCCCAGGACGCCTGGGCCAGGACCGTCGAAAGACGGCCCCGGTTCTTCGCCCACTGGGCCTGGGTACCAACAGTCCCCGTCGTCTGGTAACCAGGGCAGCAAGAGCGTATAACGAGAGATCGTTACGTACGGTTCTGTGAGGGCCGGGGGGCTGAAATGCCCCCGGCTACTCGACATCATTTTGATGCGGTTGACGTGGCCCTCGACGACGCCTGAGCTCCAGGGAAGGGTCAGGCCGGCGGTGACTGCTGCGAGGTCGCGTTCGAGGCCGTTGGTGAAGGTGTGCAGGCTGGGCAGGTCGTCGGCTCGGACCGCCGCGATCCACTCGGGGAGCTGTTCGCCATGGAGCTGGGTGAGCATCTGCCCGAAGGAGCGGATGTGCCGGGCGAGGGCGTCCAGTTCGGGGCAGCAGGCGCGGACGGACTTGAGCTTCAGACGCTCGGTCTCCTGAAGTGCGTCGGGGTGGGTCAGGATTCACCCGGCAACCGTCCGGGGGGATGGCGGTCGACCACCCGGCACGGCGTTGCGGAAGGGACGGAGGTAGGCGCGGACGGCTCCGTATCCGCCTGCGTATCCGTGGGTCTGGATCTCCTTCCAGAGGGGCCAGGCGTTCGTGCAGCCCTCCGCCCACCGCTCGTGCAAGTGCGGCTTGAAGTCGTCGAGTTTCGTCCTGCGGTTCTGCCACTGTCCTTGGAAGAGGTCTTCCGCGGTGGCCGCGTCGGCCAGACGCTGCACGGTTCGGTAGGTCATCCGCAGTTCACGGGCGACCGCGCGACGACTCAGCCCTCTGCCGAGCATCGCGTGGACGATGGCATGCTTCTCGCGGGTTCGGTCGGCGAACCGGTGCCCCTTCGGCCAGGGCGACGCACCAGCTTCGGGAGCCGGCGGCGGTGTGCCCTCGGAACCAGGCAGAGCGAATGGCACCCGCAGACAGGACCGATGGCGCGATACGCATCTCTCGGCGGCCTCACCGAGGTTGCGCCAGAGATGGAAGCGGTCTGCGACCTGCACCGCGGTGGGTGCTCCGGTGCTGGCCCCGTCGGCGAAGAACGGAGCGCGGTCGCGGCAGACCACCTCGATCCCGGGGCGTTCAGCAAGCCATGCGGCGACGGTGGCCGACTCGCGGTCGGGCAGCAGATCCACGGGTCTGCGGCGCCCCTGCGACCTGGGCGCAAACTCGGACCGATCGCCGACGGCGTGGGCAACATCCACCGCGCGTGGCTGGAGCCGCTGCGCTACCCCTACCTGAAAAGTGGACTGCCCCTCAGCGACCTCAGCACCGGGGTCCCGCTCGCCAAATCGAAGCTCTCCGAGCTGCTGCGAGGAACCGGGCTCTACCTCCGGTGGGAGATCATCCTCAGCCTGTCCCTCCAGCTGCAAATGCCCGGATGGCCCCTGTACCAGCTGTGGCGCCAAGCGGCGTTCGAGGCCCAAAAGTCCAGCGACTGGATTGAACGGTGCGGCGACAAAGCCTCGGTCACCACGTCTCAGGTGCCGCCCCTGGACCACCGCGCGTTCCGCGAGACCGTGGACAACGACTACCGCCTCTATGCGCAGGTCTTCCTCGACGACGACCAGCGCGACACCGCCGTCTCCAACACCTTCGACATCCTCTGGCTGCGCTGGAACGAGGCCCTCGCCAGCCCCGACATCCGGCGCTTCGCCTGGAACACCCTGCGCACCACCGTCATGGCCCGCACCCCGCACATCGGCGGCCGGCCCGAGTTCGCGACAGCCACAAGGCCGCTCCCGTCCCGGCCACCCGCTGACCGTCGCCCATCTGTTCGCCCACCGCATCACCGACGTCACCGCCAGCCTCGTGGTGTCGTCGGCCCTGTTGTCAGTGGCCTGCAGCATGATGCGGGGCATGTGACGGCCTGCCCGACGGGGACTCCCGAGGCCGTCCTCGACGAGGGGGGTGCTGTGCGTAGGCCGGTCACAGGCGAGGTGCACGTTCACTACGGTCAGATCTACGTCGAGGGCGATCCGGACAGCGCGAACCCGGACCTCTCCGAGACGTTCGCAGGCCAGAGCGGGGGGTTGTGCGGGGCCGCGGTCCCGGGTGTGCTCTGGCTGGTCACCGGACTGCACACGGGCAACGTCGGCTTCATCGTGGAGGTCCACGACGCAGCCCCTCCGCTGGACCCGGATTGGGAGGACGTGGTGGAGGTGTCCTTCCGACCGATGTCGGAACGCACCAGTTTGGTGCAGTGGGCGGGCGGGGCCGCGTGGGACCTGGATCTCACCCGGACCGACTACCGGGTACGGTACTGCGCCCGGCGGATGGACGAGGGACGGGAACTCGACACCAGAGTGACCGGGGAGCCACAGGCAGACAGCTACCTCCTGCAGTTCTGGCCCGCGTCGCCCCTCCCGGACCGTGTGATCCGCCAGACCTCGCAGAACGCCGCGTACTGGCACCGCTACGCGCGCGAACTTCCGCCCCCACCCACGCCCGAGCAGCGCGCCGAGGCTGAACGCCTGGCCCGCCAGGCGGATGAACGGGCCGCCGAGGAGCGGCGACTGCACCGCGAGCAGTGGGAGTGGGGCGGACGGCTGCCGAGCGAGGGGCTGCGCGGTGCCCGCGAGAGCAATGTCCTCGGTCTGCTCCGCTTCGACAGTGACCTGGTGCACGCCCTCGATGCCGGAGGTTCCGAGGTCCAGCGTGCAGTGGCATTGCTGGCCGCGCGGCGGGCCTGCGAAGCGGCGGGCCTGACCGATGTGTTGTGGGTCGCCCGGGCGCTCACCGAGTTGGCGGAGAGACGTCCGCTGCCGTCGCCGTTCGACGACACGGCCCGGATGTGGGAGACCCTGCGCTCCGACCCCCACGTACCGGGGCGGTCGGTGCTCGAAGCGATACCTCCCGAGCGACCGCCATACCGCCCGCCGATGTGTCCGGCGGCGGCCGGGTGGACGTGGGTCCCGGCCGCGGAGTCGGGAAACGACGGACCGAGGCGGCCTGGCCTCGGGCGGGCACTGGGCGCGCTCGTACCGGCGGTGTCCGGCGACGGGAGGTCGACACTGCCCGCAGACGTGGGGCACGACGTCGCCGTGGAGGTGCGCGCCACCGGCACGCCGCGCGCCCCCGAGCAGACCCTTCAGCTGGAGATCGACTGGTCCGCTGTAGTTCGGTAAAGGTGGGGTGGTGGTCGCGCTTCGGTGCTGGTGAGGGCCTTGTTGTGGTTGCGTCGGCGGTGGCAGGCGCGGGCGAGGGCCTGGTGGCAGCGGCGCCATCTTGACCAGTGCAGTGCGTGTCGGATGCGCTGGGCCGGGGCGGGATGCGGGGTCGTGATCGCCAGCAGGCGGCGGATCTCATAGGCCGTCAGGGGAATCGGGGTGAGACTGTTGCTGCTGGTGGGGCCTGGGTGGGCCCCCTCTCTGGGCCGGCGGTTCGGCGAGTCGGGCCAGGACGGTGAGCGGATCGCCGTCGGCGCCGGGGGCGCCGTCCTGTTCGTTGGCGGCGGCTGCGGCCTGGGCGGCCAGGAACGCGGCGGCGAGCTGGGCCAGGGTGATGTGCCGGTACCAGCCGTGCCAGGAACGCACCTCGTAATCGGCCATTCCCGCCGCCGACTTGGCCAGCTTGATCCCCTCCTCCACCCGCCACCTGGCCCCGGGCACCTGGACCAGTTCCTCCACGGTGGTCTGCTCCGGCCCCCAGGCCAGGTAGTAGTCACGCTTGGAGGGATCTGCCTCACCCGGGCGGCGGCGGGCGATCACCCACCGGGCCCAGTCCTGCCCGCCGGTGCCGATGAGCGCCTCGGGGTCCGGGAGACGGCGCACCCACCACTGCCACCAGCGGGAGTCCAGTTGGCTGGGGCCGGCCGACAGCTGGACCCAGTCCTCATCGTCGGCCGCCCGCTCGACCAGACGGGCCAGGTGACGCCAGCCCGGACGCGGCAGCACCGTCTGATCGGACGGCACGTTCACCACGTACGGCAGCTGCCGCTCCTCCAGGAAGGCGCGGAAGGCGCCGTCACGGCCGTAGACCTCGTCGGCGGCCACCCATACCCGCTCGGCGGGCAGGTCGGGCACGATCCGGGCGATCATCTTCTCGGCCAGGCGGGGCTTGGTGGCGAAGCCGACCTCGTCGGGAATGTGGGCGGCCCGGCAGCGCGCCCGGTCCGAAGTCCATTCCTTGGGCAGGTACAACTCCCGGTCGATCAGGGCCTGTCCGCGTGAGGTCGCCCAGGCCGCCATCACCCCGATCTGCCAGGGGAAGACCCCGCCCAGCGTGCCGGTGAACTGCCGCGCGACCCCGGCCGAGGCCCGGCCCTTCTTCGCGAAGCCGGTCTCATCGACCACCAGCACCCCGGCCCCGCCCGGGCCGGGACCTGCCCCGCCGTCGTCCAGGCCGGCCACCGTATAGCGGCGCACGAAGTCCCGCAGCTCATCCGCCTCCCAGTGGGCCCGGTCCAGCAGATGCTGCTGCCCCCACGGCTCAGAGTCACCCCCGTACTCGGCCAACTGCCAGCCGTTCTTGCGCGACAGCGGCGCCAGCAGCCCTCGCACGCACACAGCGGCCCGCCGCCGCAGATCCGCCCGCGGGAAGCACCCGCCGACCTCCAGCAACAAAAGCTCCAGCTGGTCACCGACCTCCTCGGCCCACTCCAGATCCGTGACGTCCAGCGGCACATTCAGCAACTTCGCCTGCATACCGGCCAGTTACCCGCACCGACAGATCACCGAACTACAGCGGACCAGTCGATCTCCAACTGAAGGGGCAGATCTCACAGCCGTATTTCGCTCTCCCCGCAATGCTCGCTGCCGCCGAGCCCACCCCGCTCAAGGCGGCACTGGACGCGGTGTGGCATGCGCTGAACACGTACGGCGAGCACTACCCAGAGCTGCTGGAAGAGATCCGGTCGGCGTGCGCCAAGCGGACGGGGGAGTAGGCAGACCCTTCGTTCCGTCGACGGTGCTTCCCGGCAACGGGGTTCAAGCGCCAATGGCGACACGAGCTCACCGGACACGGCCTCTGCGGACACAATGCCCGACGGATCCGTCTGCCCCCACAAGCTCACCAGCGCCGGAAAGCCGAGAGAAGGCGGCTGCGCCGGCCGTCACGGCTACACGGCGACCTGCTCCGCCTGCCCCTGGACCGACATGAGCCAGGTCAGGGCCGCACTGGAGTACGTGCGCGACACGCACCTGCGCAGCCACCTCACCCAGCCCGCGGCCACCCCCGCAGCCGTCTGAGAAAGAAGGACTGCCCATGAAGCTCCGCGTCGAACTCACCCCGTTCGCCGCCGTCGCCGACGCGGCCCGCGCTCTGCCCGCCCGCCCGCCCGCCCGCCCCCGTCCTTGCCGCGCTCAGGCTGGATGCCGCCGCCGGGCAACTGACGGTCGCGGCGTTCGACTACGAGGTATCGGCCCAGGCCACCCTCGCGGCCGACATCACCAAGGCCGGCAGCGTTCTGGTCCCCGGCCGCCTGCTGTCCGACATCACCCGAACCGTCAAAGGTAAGAACCCGGTCGACCTCGAACTCGTCGGCCCGCGCCTGGTTGATTCACCGATCTGTCTGGCTGATGAGTGTGTTCTCCGCCTGGTGGATGGCTCGTGCGGTGTTGATCAGGCCGATGTGGCTGAAAGCCTGGGGGTAGTTTCCCAGTGCTTCGCCGGTCGCGGGGGAGACTTCCTCGGCGAGGAGGCCGACGTCGTTGGCGCAGGTGAGGGCAGATTCGAAAACTTTGCGGGCGCGGGTGGTTTCCCCAGTGAGCGCCAGGGCGTGGGCGAGCCAGAAGGTGCATAGGAGGAATGAGCCTTCTTCGGATGTGAAGTCATCGGTGAGGTAGCGGCGTACGTGCCCGCGTGCATCCGTGAGCTGGTCGGCGATCGCCGTCACGGTGGAGCGGACGCGGGGATCGTCGCCGGGCAGGAATCCCACGAGGGGAATCACGAGTGCTGATGCATCGAGTTCGCTGGAGCCGAACGACTGCGTGAAGGCGCCCAGGTGCGGGTTCCATCCTCGGGTTTCGATGGCCGTGCGGATCTCTTCACGCGTGTCTTGCCAGGCTGTGACGGTTGCAGGAGTCGCTCCGAGGGCGGGAGTGAGGCTGATGGCGCGGTCCAGCGCGACCCAGCACATGAGTTTCGAGTAGAGGAAGTGCCGACTGGGCCCGCGCACTTCCCAGATGCCCTGGTCGGGTTCGCTCCAGCGGTGGGCGGCGGTCTCGGTTGCTTGGCGGAGGAAGGTGCGGATGGGTGGATCGAACCACTCGCCGTGGGGCAGTGTCTGGTGCGCTGCGTCGAGCAGTTCCCCGTAAACATCGAGCTGGTGCTGGCGCCAGGCGTCGTTGCCGGAGCGCACCGGTGTGCTGCTGCGCCAGCCGCTCAGGTGTGGCAGGGTGCGTTCGCTCAGGTCCCTTTCGCCCCCGATCCCGTACAGGACCTGGAGGTCCACGCCGCGTTGGAGCTGGGTCGCCGCGGCTCGTGCGAGGAAGCCGAAGTACGCGGCCTTTTCCTTCTTGCAGGCGGAGGTTGACAGCGCCTGGAGGGTGAAGCTGGCATCGCGTACCCAGGTGTAGCGATAGTCCCAGTTGCGGTCGGCGCCGACGCATTCCGGCAGTGAGGTGGTGGGGGCGGCGACGATGGCTCCGGTGGGAGCGAAGGTGAGGGCTTGGAGTACGCGTCCGCTATGGGCGACCTGGTCTTGCCAGGGGCCTTGGTAGCCCTGGTGCGCTCGTGTCCACGAGCGCCATCCGTTGATGGTGTCGCTGAGGCGTCGGCGGATGCGGCCAGCACGCCAGGGGGCTGGTTCCTTGTCCCCCCAGGTGGAGGCGGACTGCAGTGCTAACCCGAGCCGCTGCCCGGCACGAAGGACGATGTGGCCATGCGCTGTCGATCCGTCGGTCGTCAACGGGAGCGGGGCGGAGAGCACCAGCCGGTGAGTGCCACCACTGGCGGTGAGGCCGCCACGCACAGCGGTGAGTACCGGGTGGATGAGGCCGAACTCCGGTCGCGGTGCGAAGTTGGTCTCCACGGTCACTGAGCCGGCGGTGCAGGTGATGTGACGCAGCATGATGCCGGGCGAGGATGCCCCGAGTGTGTGTCCTCGTTCCCGGTTTCCCATGGCAAGGGTGTCGAGCAGGACCATTGTTCCGGTCGGTGTGCGGAATGTGGTCTCCAGCGTCAGGGTCTGCGGCACGTAGCGGCGGCTGACCTCGCTCGGACCGCGCGGGCGGATCGACCAGTGGCCTGCATTCTCGTCGAGCAGACGGCCGAAGACGGAGGGGCTGTCGAATCGGGGGAGACACAGCCAGTCCACCGACCCGTCCGTACCGACCAGCGCGGCTGAATGGCAGTCCGACAGCAGCGCGTAGTCACCAATCGGGCGCGTACTCATGGCTGGCTTGCAGCTTGGTCAGGGACCACGCGCTGCTGGGGGAGTGGTCCGATCCACATGCTCACGGGGCGGATTCCTCGCCCGGCCCGGCCTGGGGCCGGGGGGCAGGCTCTGACTTCGGTGTCTGCTTTGACGGGCGGGAGAGTCCCATGCGGGTCAATAGCACGAGGGCGGAGGCGCCGAACAGGACAGCGGTGATCAGGAGCCAGCGGCCGAGGAACACATCAGCGGGGAGCGTGGTGTACGCGGTGAAGTGGTCGACCTGCCGCAGGATCAGGGGAAAGTAGGTCAGGAGCAGGACACCGGAGAGGAAGACCGGCACTCGGACATAGTTGATCCATCTCCGCGTTGGCGTGTTGCCGTTGTTCTGTGCGCCAGGCTCCCGACGGTCGCCCAGCAGTGTCTGAGCAGCACGGTCGGTGATTGTGTAGAGGGGGAGCAGGACCAGGTCGTGCAAGAGGGCCGCTCCCACGAACCACGCGATGACCATCCACGGTTCGTCTCCGGCCAGCAGCCGGATCCCGGCGTAGCCGGTCAGGGCGAAGGAGCACAGCACCAGCAACAGGTGCAGGGGCGAGGCCCCGTAACGGGCTCTGAGACTGCTCATGCGTTCTCCCCGAACGTCAGTCGGGTGACCCATTTGGTGTTGTGGACCCCCGGGTTGGCCGGGACGATGATCCGCGCTGGATACCCGTGATCCGGTGACAGGTCGGCCCCGTTGACCCGTAGAGCCAACAGGGAGCGCGGATCGCGGACCTGGTTGTCGCGCAGCGTGGTCGAGCGGAAGGATCCGCGCAGCTGCGCAGATTGTACGAACACACCCGGCGCACGGTCGGTGAAGCCGACGAGTGCCGCCAGATCCGCGAGCCGCACCCCACTCCAGTCCTGGTCCTCGGTGGACCACCCCTCCACACATGCGATAGGCAGTGCGGCCCTGTGCTGCGGCAACGCCAGGAGCTGAGCACGAGTGAAGATCCGCTCGCGTCCCCCACCCCGCACAGACAGCCGCCAGGCGGGACCTACGTCGCGGGCCCGGATTCCAACACCCACCGCGGTCTTGTTGACCTGGAACCCGTTCGGCCCCGGTCCCGGGTCCTGGCCGCGCGGCGCAAGCAGCGCGGTCGCTCTGAGGAAACCGCCAATGCTCTGCCCTGCCGTCACCGCGAGCAGGACCAGGGAGCCCGCGCCCACCATGCCCAATGCGCCCCGCCGCGAAATCGTCGGCGCAGCGGGGTTCGGGGTCACCAGGCCACTCTCGTCAGCCTCTACTGCTGCCCCGCGGCCAGTCGGCCTGCGCAACTCCTCGCGCAGGCCACCGCTGCGCAGCATCCGGATCATAAGAGGAATACGGAACGCAACATGAAAGACGAAGGCACCGATGAAGACCCAAGCCCCGTAAAAGTGCAGCGGGTAGAAGGACCCGGGGAAGACGTAAGCCAACTGGATGTTGAGCACACCGGTCGCGAACTCGAACAGCACCCCGCCCACCAGCAGCAGCAAAGACAGCCGTTCGAGTACCTGGCCGACCGACTTCACCGGCGGCCAGGAAAACAGCCGGGGAATCACCGACCACAGCTTCGCCAACAGCACCGGGATCAGCACGATGCCGAGCGTCACATGAACGCCCTGGTTGAGCCGGTACAGCCAGTACGGATCCGTCGGCCAGGCAAACAGATAGAAGCCCAGCCACCCCCGATCGGGAGTCTTGTCATTGCCCCCGAGATCCGGGTTGTACGCGGCATAGGACAGCAGCCCCGTCACGAACATCACAGTAATGCCCACCAGCAGAACCGCACCGAGAACCGATGTCAGCCACGGCCCCCGCAATGGGCTACGCCAGAACCCGGGCCGCGACGGGCCGACCGGCGGGCCTACCCGGACCATTTCGCTGAGCCGCGCCTTCGACGACTTCGCGTGTGAGTCGGCAGGCTTGGCGGCAGGTCCTGCAGGACGGCCTTCCGTTTCCCACTCGCGGGGCGTCCCGCCCGCGGAGGTACTGCTCTGCCCGCTGCCGCTGTCCCCACGCCCTGCCGTCGGCGCGGGACCACCCGCTCTTTGAGGATTCCCAGGCGGCGCCTTCCGTTGCGGCTCCGCGGTCCCGCCCTGGACACGCCGGTCCGGGCCGTCAGAGCTCGGCGCAGCCGTGCCTTCCTGCGGAGGTTCGTCCTTGCCGTGCGAGTCACCCATGGAATTCCCTGTGCGTTCACGGAGCTAAAGACCATCAGCCAACATGCACATTAGACATAAATGGGACGCGCTTATGTACTTCTTCGGCTGATCGAGTGACGCGGCAGTGTGGGGCGCGGACGCACAACGCGAACGGCCGCATCCTTGCACCGTGACGGAACCGAAGATCCCTCCTGCGGCATCCGGGACGCAGGCGCGATCCGACCGCCCGACTCAGGCGCCAGACACGTGGCGGGCCGCTGAGCAAGGACACTTACGCTCCCGGTGCGCTATGCGCGCAGGTGGGCCTGCGGCTGAAGGCGGCCGCGCTACGAGTAGGAGAGGACCACAAGGCATCGCGCCCAGCCCCTGGCACAACGGACTTTTTGCCGACGCCATCAACTCCGGCCGTGGCCCCCTGTTCCTGCGCCGCACGGACGGAGAGCTGATCCCGCTGGACGTCGAGCGATGGTGTGAGCCCGCCAACGAGGACGACATGACCGTCCTCCAACGTTGCGAGAAAGCGGTGTTCGACATCGGCTGCGGACCGGGACGAATGCTTACCGCTCTCAGGGACCTGGGCCACACCGTGCTTGGCATCGACGTCAGCCCGGCAGCCATCAACCGAACACAAGGCAACGGCGGACCAGCCCTGCACTGTTCCGTCTTCGACCCCGTACCGGACGAAGGCCGATGGGGTACCGCGCTGCTCATGGACGGCAACATCGGCATCGGCGGCGACCCTGCGAAACTCCTCGAACGCGTGGCAGAGATCGTCGAGCCTGAGGGCCTTCTCCTGGTAGAACTCTCCCCGCTCGACGTCGACCAGCGGTTCCTGGTCACGCTTGAGAGCCAGACCGGCGTGTACGGCCAGCACTTCCCGTGGGCCAAAATCGGCATCACCGCACTTCTACGCGAAGCACGAACTGCGGGATGGAGACATGTTGAGCAGTGGGACGCGCACCGCCGCTCGTTCGTGGCCCTACGATCCACAGTTCAACCAAGGTGAGCCCCGAAGGGGGCGGCACTATTGGGGTGTGTACAGCGAGCAGACCGCCACCTTCCACGCCGGCAAGCTCGTCCCGGCCCTGCCGGCGGCCGACGCCGACGAGGACCTGCTGGACCGCCACGAGGCCGCCCCGAGCTGGGCGTGTCCGCGGCCAGCTGGAACAAGTACAAGAGCGACCCGAAGCTGACCGAGCACGTCGTCCTGGTCCCGGCCGGCGACGGCGGCACCGAGCACTGGCCGCGCCGCGTCGTCCGTGAGATCAAGGCATTCCGGCCCGGCCGCGGGGTTTGAGGGTGCCGTGCATGGCTGCGGCCCACTGGGGGAAGGTCCAGTCGGCGCCGATGCCGCGGAACGCGGTCTGCCAGGCGTGGCGGTGGTTGTCGACGAAGCCGGGCATGACGATCCGGTCGCTCGCGTCGATCACTTCGGCGTCCGGGGTGTCGATGCGCTCGGCCACCGCTGAGATGACGCCGTCTTCGATGAGTACGTCACCGCGGCCGAGGTCGCCGACGGACGGGTCCATGCTGACCACGGTGCCGCCGGAAAGCACGATCTTCATGGGGGGCTCCTTCACTTCGGGGTGGTTCACGGGCTCGTTGCGGTGGGGGCGGGTAGGCAGGGGCGTGTGCGCTGCATCGCACGACAGCCGTTCAGGCGGTTGCGGCTTGGGCAAGTACGGCGTCGGCCGCGGCGAGCGCGTCGGCGACCAGGTCGGCGGTGTCCTCCGTGCCGGCCGCCAGCCGCACCAGGCCCGGTGGCACGGCTTCGGTGAGTTGGTCGTCGCTGAGCATTCCGGCCCACATGGACGCCGGGTGCACGGCGAGTGATTCCACGCCGCCGAGGCTGGCGGAGCGGCGGGGGTAGCGCAAGTGTCCCAGGAACGCGTCGGCCATCGCGAATCCGCCGGTGAATTCGACGCTGAGCACTCCGCCGAATCCGTTCATCTGGTCGGCGGCGAGCTTGTGCTGCGGGTGGGTGGCCAGGCCGGGGTAGTGCACCTTCGTCACGGCCGGGTGCGTGCTCAGTGCCTCGGCGAGCGCCAGGCCGTTGTCGTTGTGCCGTGGCATGCGCAGCGGCAGGGTGCGTATGCCACGCAACAGGAGCCAGGCGTCGATCGGGCCGAGGGTGGCGCCGGTGAGGAGGCTGGTGTCCCAGATGCGGTCAAGGATCTTGGCCGGTCCGGCCAGCACTCCGGCGGAGACGTCGGAGTGACCGTTGAGGTACTTGGTCGCGCTGTGCCAGACCACGTCGATGCCGAAGTCCGCCGGCCGCTGGTTCAGAGGCGTGGCGAAGGTGTTGTCCGCCAGGGTCAGCACGTCGTGCGCCCGGGCCAGGTCGGCGACAGCGCGCAGGTCGGTGATCTGCAGCAGCGGGTTGCTCGGGGACTCCACCAGGATCAGGCGGGTCTTGGGGGTGAGGGCATTCTCGAACGCCTCAGGGTCCCTCTGGTCCACCAGCGTGGTGGACACGCCCAGGCGCGGCAGCAGGTTCAGCAGCACCGAAGCGGTGCCCCCATAGGTGGACTTCTGTCCAATGACGTGGTCGCCGGCGGACACCAGGGCGAGCACGGCCGTGGTGATCGCTGCCATGCCGGACGCGGTGACCATCGCCGCCTCGGTGCTCTCGAGTTCGGCGACGACGGCGGCGACCTGGGCATGGTTCGGGTTGCCGAAGCGGGTGTAGAAGTCCTTGCCGCGCGGCTCGACGGCGCCCGCGGCGAACGTGTGCGCGTCCTCGGCCGAGAACGCGGCCGTCTGGTAGATGGGCGGCGCCACGGCGCGGCTGGGGTGGGTCTCACGGTCAGTGTGAACGGTGACGGTGCTCTTGCCAGGCATGGCCAACCCTTCCGGGATTCGACGCTATGTCTGCAACCAGCATGGCTGCCGGTGACCCCGACATGACCCGGCTGACAGCAATCTTGGCAATAGATTGCGCCGGGTGCGGGCATACCGTTGTGCTAAAGAGTCGTCAGTAGCAATATTCTGCTGTCATGGATGAAGTGGACCGGTCGATCTTGGCCGTACTCGAACGGCATGGCCGCATCAGCAATAGTGAGCTCGCCGCCCGGGTCGGGCTGTCGCCCTCCCCCTGCCTGCGGCGCGTCCGCCAGCTCGAGGAGGCCGGGGTCATCCGCGGCTACCGGGCGCTGATCGATCCGGCAGCGGTCGGCCGGGGCCTGCGGGTGTTCGCGGGCGTGCGGCTGATGCGGCACACCCGCGCGGACGTGGTCGCCTTCGAAGAGGAGGTGATGGGGCTGTCCGAGGTGATCGCCTGTCACCACATCACCGGCAACTTCGACTACCTGCTCCAGGTGGAGGTGGCCGACCTGCCGGCCTATGAGGAATTCCACGCCAACCAGCTGGCCGCCCTGCCCGGGGTGGGCACGGTCAACAGCTTCGTCATCATGAAGACGCTCGACACCGCATGACAGCCCCGCCCTGCCCAGGCGGGCGCCCCGTGGCAGTCGCCTGTCGCCGGGGACCGGTGAGTGCCGCGGGGCATGGACGGTGGGCCGTCACACGGTGATGGAGCCCCGGATGCAGATGGTGGCGGCACCACTGACCCAGACGGTGCCGTCCGCCTCCGCGGTGATCTCGATGCTGGCGGCCCGTTGCAGCCGTGTGCCCTGGGAGACCCGGTAGGTGGTGGGTGCGGCGCCGGTGCTGGTGAGCCACTGACCGACGGCGGCGTTCATGCTGCCGCACGCGGGGTCCTCGGGAACGCCGGCGCCAGGGGCGAAGGTGCGCATCTCGAAGTGATGCTCGGATCCTTCGGGGTGGGCCCCGATCGCGCCGACCATCGCGGCCGGGATGAGGGACAGGTCGGGTTCGAGGGCGAGGACCTCCCTCGCAGTGGCCAACTGGATCACCGCCCAGCCGGGCCCGTTGTCCACCCACTGGTGGGCCAGGACCTGCTCGCGCGTGATGCCGAACGCGGCGACGATCTGGTTCAGGTAGGCATCGTCGAGCACGCCGTCGCGGATCCGGGGCGGGGCGGCGAAGGACAGGGCGTCCTTGCTGCGGCGCACGGTGACCAGGCCGGCGGCGCACTCCTGCACGATCCGGTCGGCGTGCCGGGGCATGCCGCCGCCCTCCAGCCAGGCGCGCGCGGAGCCGAGGGTGGGGTGCCCGGCGAACGGAAGCTCGTTCTGAGGCGTGAAGATCCGTAGCCGGTAGTCCGCCTCCGGGACGGTGGGGGGCAGCACGAACGTGGTCTCGGACAGGTTCGTCCAGCAGGCCAGGCGCTGCATGGCCTGGTCACTCAGGTCCGTGCCGTCCAGGACGACCGCGACCGGGTTACCGCGATAGGGAAGGGCGGAAAACACGTCCACTTGCATGAACGAGCGGGTGCGCGGCATGGTCATCAGGGGCCTTTCGTAGCGGCAGCAGACGGGGCCTGCCTCCGCTGCTCAGCGGAGGCAGGCCCATCCCACGGGGCGTCGGCCACAAGAGAACAGGGCCAGTTGAAACACAGTGGACTGGCTGGGCCGCCACGGCGTGCAGGGGCGGCGGCGTGAACGCCGAGAGCCCGAGAGTGTTTAGCGACCAGCCATCGGGTGGCTGTCAGCGGAGGCGGCTGTATACCGGGCCGTCCAGAGGCGGGCGGCCCCCGGCATCACGACGAAGACGAGCAGCGCGGTCGAGGCGAGGGCGAAGGGGAGCGGGCGCACCCACTGGTTCCAGTGCGCGAACTGATTGGCGACGGTCAGGGAGCACAGCCGGTCCGAGACGTAGATGGTGGCCAGCAGGGTGGCGAACTCGGCCCAGTGCGGCATGGCCGGCGTGCGGAACATGTGCGGCATGACGTTCTCCTAGTCTCAGAGCCTGTCGGGTGGCTGATCATGCGTAAAGCGTGACGGTTGCGATCTGCCCTCCGGGCATGGCGACGGCCCCGGAATGATCACGTGGTGTGTGCCAGTGCGACAACTCCGAGGCCGTCAGCGTCCCATGCTATCCATCCAGCCTGACCGATGAGATGTGGGAGATCATCCAGCCGCTACTTCCCGTGCGTAACCTGCGAAAAGGCGGCGGGGTGCGCAGGTACGGAGACTGGCTGGTACTCGACTCGATCTTCTACGTGCTGCGCTCGGGCTGCCAGTGGCGGATGCTCCCGCGCGACCTGATGCCCTGGGACGCGGCACACCGCTGGTTCACCAAGTGGCGCCGGGACGGCACCTGGGACCGCGTCCACGACGAGCTCCGCCGCCAGGGTCCGGATCCGTGCCGGACGCGATCCCGAGCCGTCGGCCGCCGTGATCGACGCCCAGTCGATCAAGACCAGCGAGGGCGGCGAAGCACGTGGATTCGATGCGGGCAAGCGAACGACAGGGCGGAAGCGGCACATGATCGTGGACACGATGGGCCTGCTGCTGGTCGTCGCGGTCACCTCCGCTTCCGTGCAGGACCGGGCCGGAGGCCGCACCGTCCTGGCCCAGCTTGCCGTCGGCTTCCGCACGATCAGTCTGGTGTGGGCCGACGGCGGGTACGCCAACTCCGTTGATTCCACGCTGCTTTCATGGGCCCGGGATGCGTTGAACATCGTTGTCGAGATCGTGAAGCGGACCGACGACGTCAAGGGCTTCAAGGTCCTGCCCCGCCGCTGGGTGGTGGAGCGAAGTTTTGGCTGGCTGGTCCGAAACCGTCGGCTGGCCCGCGACTACGAACGGCTGCCCGCGACATCCGAGGCCATGATCAAGGTGGCGATGATCCGCCTGATGCTCGTCCGGCTCGCCGGGCAACCATCGCGGTGGAGCCATGAATCCCACCGCAAGACGGCCCGAACCAAGACCGTCGAGGACCTCATCGCAACGTAATCAACTGGCCACCCGACAGGCTCTGAGCGTCGGCTTGCCCAGGGCAGGCCCAGCGGGGGAGGCCCAGGCACGACGGGCTAGCGCGCCATCGGGAAGGACTGCAGATGCATGCTGGTCATCTGCCGGCGAAGCTCCGTCAACTGGGCAATAGGTGTTTCCCGCTGGGCATCTTGCTGTGCCCGCTCCGCCTGTCGACGTGCCCGGTCGAGCTGCGCCGCCGAAGGCGCCACGGATCTGGGGCGCGAGGCCGTGCGGTGGGTACTCGTGCCGCGTCGGCTGCCTCCGCCGCGCAGCGAGCTGGAGGCATAGAAGGGGCCGAGACCGGACGAGATACGGGCTCCGCCGCTGCCGACGCTGATGCGTGCCGCGCGGGGACCGACCGACGTACGCACCCGGCACACCGACCCGGAAGCCAAATCCCATGGCAACTCCTTCTCTCCTCAAGGAGTCTGGCACCGAACCCGCCCACACCGACTGGGAACGCCGCAGGGCCAGCCTCGACGAACGGCAGCGCGCCCTGACCGTCCTCGCCGCTCTCGAGCTCGACGGGATGAGGATCGCCTTTACCGCTGTCGCCCGCGCCGCCGGCGTCTCCACGCGGCACCAGCAGCACTGTGCATGGAACTCGACCTGGGCCGCCAAAACTTCCCGTGCCCCGCCATGCCCGGGGCGACCGCAACGGCGCTGACGATGGGAGGCACTGCCAGCGGAGCGTCGAATGTCCAGGTGGTGCGCCCGTCTCACTCAGCTCATGAGGTCGATCGGAACTGGAGAAGACGACCTCGGTCCACACTCGCGGAGAGTCACGCAGCGTCATATCAGGGCTTGTTCGCTGCCCAGTGCTGGCCCCAGCCACCAAAGCCAGGTTCAGCGGTGGTGAACCCGAATTGCTCGCCGAAGGGGACAGCGCCGACGTCAGTGATCAGCCAGACGTGTCCTCGGTGAGGTCCGGCCACGATGAGATGCCAGTTCATCGCGCATCCGTCGGTGCCGAGCACGATCGAGCCGTGGTTGTAGACCTGCTCAAGGATTGAGCGCTGGGTGGGATCATGCAGGCGCGAGGCCACCGGCCGCATCCTGATCACGGGCGGACGACATCTGCGCCTCGTCGTCGACGAGTACGCCCACCACTACAACGATCATCGCCCCCACCGATCACTCGGACAACGATCTCCAGACTGTCTCCACGCGCCCCCACAACCCGCCAAAGACGAGCAGACCCGCATCATCCGGCACGACCGGCTCGGAGGGCTGATCCATGAATACACTCAGGTCGCGTAGGGGGTGACAAGGGTTGTCGGCGCCCATACGGTACTTGCCCGGAGCCAGACACTGCGAGTACTCCTCGTCCCGCACGGCTCCGTCGGCATGGGGATCGGACCAGGGCGGAGGGCGGAGTTTCCACCCTGGTGGCGGCGAACTCCGCATCGACGGTCCGACGGAGCATCAGCTGATCCATACGGGCACCATACGGTGCGGCCACGTGGCCGCCGCTCGTCCCACCATCGCACCGCCGGTGGACCCGGCGCTCAGCCCGTGGCCTCCAGATCCCCACACCCCCGCTCATGCGGCAACAGGGGCCGCAGCGTGAGCTGGAGGCGCGTACCGGCGTACGTCCACACCACCCCGGGCCCGGCCTCGGTGGCCAGGCGCTCGGCGTGGGTGAGGCGGGCGCCGGTGAGAATCGTGCAGGTGCCCTCTGGGGTCTCGGTGCCCGTCGACGGGTTGCCGAGGGGCCAGGGGCGGGTTGCGGTGGAGGCGTCCGGCCAGGGGCGGGCGAACACGGCGAGGCGGGAGGCCCGGTAGGGGCGGGCGGGTCCGAGGAAGACGTTCGCGGGCCAGCGGGACGGGTCGACTCGTTCCCGGAAGTCGCTCAACTCGTCGTTAGCCATGGGCAGTTGATAGGTATGGTCCGCGACCGTCAGGGCGAGCGAGGGGCCGTCGACGGCGTCCGGCTCGGTCGGTGCGGTGTGTGCCGTCGCGTGTACGTCGGCGTAGAGGGCGTCCGCCTTCGCGTCGGTGACCCGTCGTACGGTCGCCGTGAGCAGTGAACCCGCCGGGCGTCCGGGAACGATGACGCTGCGGTCCCCGTACAGCGCGAGGTCCGGCAGGGCCGCGCGCACGGGTGGGGAGGGGGTACCGGGGATGGTCCGGACTGCGGCCGCGAGCTCGCTTCGACCCGTCGGCCGTGCAGGTGCCGCGTCGTTCTCGCCCGTCGACCCACAGGCCGTCAGGGCGGCGGCGGTCAGGAGGAGAGCCGTCGCGCCGGCGACCGGGGCCAAGTGATCACGCATACCCCTGGGACGACGCGGCGGCGTGGACCGGTTCCGCCCGCCGGGTCCCCGGCCGCGTACGGGAGTACGGGGCCGGGGACCCGGCAGGGCGGGGGTCATGACTTGGTGAGGGTGCACGTGCCGTTGCCGGCCTTGTTCACGACCACCAGGCCGTGGCAGCCGGACGGCAGGTCGACGGTGACGGACTCCGGTGCGCCGGGGCCGCCCGCGTCGCCGGTCGCGGTGGCGCCGAGCCGGGTCACGACGTTGTCGCCGCTGCTGCGGTCGGCGTCCAGGACGAAGATTTCGGCGTCCTGGTCCGTGCCCGAGGGAGTGACGGTGTAGGTCGCCTTCTCGCCGTTCAGCAGGCAGATGTCCCAGACGGCGGCCAGCCGGTCGGTACCCATGGTGACCGTGGGCGAGCCGCTGAAGATGCCTTCCGTCTCGTCGGCCTCGATCCGGTAGTCGCCGCTGCCGGAGATGAGGGACACCCGCGGGTAGTAGTCGCCCGTCGGGCGCTGGTTGGAGTTGATCGCCACGAAGTCCGTGGCTCCCGCTCCGGCCACGCTGGTGGTCAGCAGGTTGTTCTGCGCCTCGTCGTCGTAGAGCCGCAGGTCGTAGTCGGCGGTCGTGGGCGGGCGGAGCGCCACCACGGACCAGAACACCTTGGTGGTGTCGAACCGGTAGTTGTGGGCCGGGTCAGGGGTGGGCCGGGTCTGCGACTGGTGGCTGGTCAGCGGGTTGCGGTAGCCGTAGTCGATGGTGTTCTGGAAGAGGCTGCCAAGGGCGGGGGCGCCCGTCTCACGGCCGTCCGCGACGCGCGCGTCCCAGTACTCGCGGAAGGTCGTCACCCGGTGGTCGAGGAAGGTGTTCCACACCGGGGAGAGGCCTTCGCCGTACGCGTCCCAGCCTTCCGTACCGGTGTCGACCAGGTCCCACAGGGCGCCGGCCACACGGCCCTCGACGGCGTCCCCGTCGTCCCAGCCGCCGGTGTCCCAGGTGTGTTTCTCGAAGTCGACGGTGAAACCGCTGGCGTCGTTGTTGGTGTCCGTGCGGTCCCGGTACACCGGGTCGCCGAACACCGCGACGCCGTACCAGTCGGCGAACCCTTCCGACCAGGCGCAGTTCACGTGACTGGTGCCCGTGATGATGTGCGGGGAGGGACAGTGCGAGTCGAAGTCGTCCTCCTCGTACGTGTCGTCCATGACCGCGTGCCCCATCTCGTGGACCACGACGTTGCGGTCGTCGGCATCCTGCGGCGGGAGGTAGATCTCGTCCTCGCTCGGCCGGTAGAAGGCGCCGCCCGGGTCGTCGTCCGGGTGCCAGTTGATGTCGGTGCGGCGGCAGTCCCAGTCCCGCTCGTCCCAGCAGTCTCCGGGCGTCCACTCGGAGGCGGTGTTGACGAAGTCGTAGGCGCGCAGGGCACCGTGCAGCCGCTCGTCGGTGGCCGTCTGGACGCCGAGGTTGGTGGTGGTGCCGTCGCCCCGGTCCTCGAAGTTCGCCGTACGGAACTCGTAGACGTCGTCGTCGTCCCGCTCCACGCCCCACTGGCCGTTCTGCGTCACGAACTTGAGGTAGAGGTCCTGTCCGCCCCGCGCGTCCGTGCCGTTGTCGAAGCAGAGCCGGTACGCGCCGTTGCCGTCGGTCAGTCCGACGGTGAGCAGGTCGTCGCTGTTCGCGGGGTCCTCGTCCCAGACCTGCACCTGGAGGTTGGCGGACGGGCGCGAGATGCCGTCCTCGTCGTGGTAGACGAAGGAGCCGCGCACGCAGGTGAGGGCGCCGGCGAGCGACTTCGCTGTGCTCGTGGCTGCGTCGTCGCTGTGCGGCTTGGCCAGACCCTTGGCGGGGATCTTGGAGGTGGGGCGGCCGGTCAGCGGTTCGGCTGTGGTGCCGTCGGGCACCGGGGCGGCGGTGTACGTCCCGGACTTGAGGCCGAGGCGGGACGAGGCCGCGTCCGCGCCGACGGTGACCAGGGCCGGGTCCTCGACACCGGCGCCGTACCCCTTGGGCGGCAGTACGCGGGCCCGGACCGCCAGGTCGCCGGTGGTGGCGGCGGTGACGGGGGCGGTGAAGGTGAGGGTGCGGTCGGCCTTGAGGTCAAGGGTGCGGGTGGCCCGGCTGACCGATCCGCCGTTGTCGGGCAGGGCGGAGGCGCGGCGGGCGATGTCGAAGCCTTCCGGCGCCTTGGTGAAGCGCAGGGCCGCCGGAAGGTCGATCTCGACCTTGGCCCCGGGGATGTCGATGCGGGCGTCGAGCGTCACGGTCAGGGTTGTCTTCTTACCCTTGGCGGGTGCGGTGTCGAGCGCGGTCTTCAGCACGACACAGCGCGGTCCCTGATCGCCGCCGTCGGCGCAGGCGGCCGTACGGGGCTTGGCGACGTCCGCTGCGGTCCCCGCCGGAGCGCCCGCGGCGGGTATCGCCTGGAGGCCGCTCAGGGTGAGGGCGGCGGCCGCGAAGGCCGCGCCTAAGGCGAATCGCGAACGAGATCTTCGCCGATCAAGACGGGAAGGGCGATGGGGTCGCACGTGAATCTCCTTTGCTGGAAGGGCAGTTGGAGCGTCAGGGGCAGATGATGAACCAGTGCCCTCCGGGTGTCACCCGGAGCGCCACCCTCCGGAAAGCTTTGGCGCATTTCCGACGTCTGGCGGGATGAGATCCGTACCAGGTGGGACGTTGCGTGGTCAGCGATGCCGTGGGCGGCGCAGTCGGGAAGGTGGCTGGCCGACGTCACGGCCCGACGCGTCTTCCTGCCGCGGCCCCGAGCCCCGTCCGGCCGTCGAGCAGTTCGCGCACGATGTCGAGATGAGCGGAGTGCCGCGCGGACTCCTCGATCATGTGCAGGACGATCCATCAGAGGTCGGTGACCTCGCCCCCGCGTGTACCCGGGTGGCGGCCACGAGGACGTGCCGACAGCGCGGTGGCGGCGAGGACGGCGTCCGAGCGGCGGCACTGCTCGCGATAGAAGATGAAGACCACGTCCGGCGTCTGTGGCGTCGCCGGCGGAGCGTCGTCATTGGCCGGGCCCGGGGCCCTGCGAGTGCCGATTAATCATCCGGCCTGTTCAGGCAGCATGTTGGCACTCGTGGAGGTGCCGCCGAGTCGGTCTCGTCGGCGGACTTCCACATACCTGATCTGCGCCGGCACGTTGATCGGTTCGGGTAGTGGGCCAAGCGGCGCTTGCTTCAGCGTTCGATGCGGTCGGGCGGGCGATGGCGGCGGAGGGCGCGGTGTGTGTGTTCGGCGACCCGGGCCGGGGCAAGACCGCGGCCGTGCGGATGGCGCTCCGTGAAGTGCCCGTGGGCTGGAAGGTGACGTGGGTGCCGGTGCCGGTGCGCCCGTCGGTGGCCGGCATGAGGCGGGCGGTGTTCGACGCTCTGGCGCTGCCGGGCCGCCGGCGATCATGCTTGTTCCCGCGCCTGTCGTCACGAGCAGGTCAGGCTGTATGTATGCCGTCATGGAATTCACGTGGCTGCCGTCCGGCAGCGGCCCACTTCTCGCAATGGGCTGGTTGCTGCTCGTTGGTCTGGCGATGGCGGTCTGGGGCCGTTGGATGGCGCGGAGAGCCGCCGCGGGGCACGGGGTCCGGATCTGGTGCAGGCTGCATGGCTTCGCGCCGCCGTACCCCCGGCGCTTCGTCCGCGGACGCGTGCGGCTGCTGCCCCAGGCGGGCGTCGTGGAATTCCGGCCGTACGGGCGCGGGGCCCTGCGGCTGGCGTGCGGCGGCACCGTGCAGCAGGTGAGCAAGGTGAAGTGGGGTGGCAGCGGCGGCATGTGGGGGCATCGGGAGGTCGACTATCTACCTGTACCAGAGGGCGGTGCCGTCCGGATCTGGGTGCCCACGCCGCACTCACGGACCCTGCTGGCGATGCTCACCACGGCTCCGGCAGTGCAGGAGAGCGCTCCAGATGCTCCAGCCCGGGCAGGGTCGCCGCTCTGGCGTTTCCTGGGCGGCGAGCCTGTCGCCCTTCTCCTGGTGGGTGCTGCGGTGCTGCTGCCAGTCGCTTTCGTCTACGGTTTGGGCCGCCCGGTCACCGCCCACGTTGCAACGACCGGACACGGTGCCGCAGACACCTGCCTGATTACCTGGACGGACCCCTGGGACGGCGATCGGCACGAGACCAGCCGCTACTGCGGCAACCGGCAGCCCGGCGACCCGATCGACGTCATCGCCCTGGAGCGCCCCCTACGCGGCTCGGCAACCGGGACTGTCTTACCAGCCGCCCTGTGGAGCTTCCTCTCCGCGCCGTTCCTGCTGCTGGGCATCATCCTCGCCCTCGTGTACGGCATCGGCGACGCCCGCAGCTGGCCACCCCGCTGACGGCACGGTGCCGGTGATCTCCTCCAGCGGGCGTGAGTCGTTCCTGGAGGAGATCCGGTCCGCAGAACGGCCACCGGCCTGCCGCTGGACGAACTGCTCATCCAGATCAACCGGATGTTGTTCGGCTGGTGCATGTACTTCCGCCCCGGTGTGTCCAGCGCGACCTTCCAGTACCTGAGCTCATACATATGGAGCCAGGTCATGAAGTGGCTGCGCCGCAAGCACCTCCGGATCGGGCCTGTACGGTGATCGGTGTAACTCCCGAGTTCGCTCGCCTCGATGCCCGGTACACCGGCACATCACTCGCCCGCACCCGGGTTCCCTCTTCGCAGCACTCCGCCCCACCGGATCATCAGACCCGATGAGGCGGAGTTCACCAACAGCGTTCGGGGATCGGCCGAGGCGGCGGTGCCTGTCGGTGCCGGATGTCAGTCAGTCGGCACCAGGCGGGCGTCGGCCCAGTCGGCGTGGTCGGAGGAATTTCCGTTGCCGCCGTCGGTGACGCGAAGAGTCAGCTCCCGGACCGAGGTGACATCGACGTCGATGGTGCGCGCCGGGTCGTTCCCGGTCATGACCGGGGTGGTCGCGATCACTTTGCCGTCGGCGACCACCTCGAAGGCGACCGAGCCATTGTTGCCCACCTCGTCGTCCACGCCCACCTGGGAGATGAAGCGCTTGTACCGGCCGTCGAGCTGGACGGAGACCGAGCTGGCGGCGTGCACTCCGAGCCCTTTGTCGAATCGGGTGCCGCCGATCTGCAGAGGGTTGCCGTCGCCGCCACTGTTCTCGCCGTTGGAGGTGTCACGCTCCACTGGGCCCCAGCCGTTGGACTCTGCGGCGAAAGGCAGCTCGCTGACGTAGGCGGTCCTGTCGCATTCAGGTGATGCCGGATCGCCGCCGACGGTCATCGTCAGGGGGCGGGAGACGAGTTGGCCGGTCTCCGTCTTGACGATCGCTGTCACCTCCGCGGTGCCCGCGGCGACCGCCGTCGCCGTACCGTCTGGTGCGACCCTCAGTACCTCCGGCTTGCTCGATCGGAACTTCGGTGCCTGGACCACCGGAAGGATGTTGTCCTGCCCGAACCGAATGTCGTCCCCGTCCACGGTGACCTGGTCGGCTTGCGTCGCCTCAAGGTCGCCCCGCAGGTTCAGCCCGTTGTCGTACTTATTGTCCTGGATGAGGACGTCACTCGAGCCGCGGAAGCGGAACAGGGACGAGGTGTTGGGTCCCTTGGTCGCGGAGGCGCGGACCGGCGTCGTGGCGCCCACCGCGGGACACGGGTTCTCGGCCCGCACGGCGACGAGTTGGTCACGGTCGAGGCGCTTGACGTCGTTGCCGAGGAACGTGATGTCGCGGACACTCTTGGCGTTCACCAGCTGGACGTTGCCGATACGGAAATCGTTGTGCTCGACGTGGATCCCCTGGTGCACCGGGTTCGCGGGGTCGAGCACCTGGTTCGTCGGATCAACGAAGATCACCGGGCTGGACGGTCGGAGGAAGGTGTTGCGCCGGATGAGCACGTCTCGCACCGGCCCCGACTCGTACCACTGGTAGCCATCGGCGCCGATGGAGATGCTTGACATGGCCATGCCGTCGAAGACGTTGTCCTCGATGACGACGGGTCGCCGCGTCGTGACGAGGATTCCCCGGGTCGGCACGTTCCGGAAGGTGTTGCCGGTGATCCGCGCCGAGGGCGTGTACGTCGTGTTCTCGACGACGAAACCGCCCGCGGTGACGACGTCGGGGATCGCCCGGTCGAATGTCACGGTCATGTTCGTCAGGGATTTGTCGTGGTCCTGACCAGACGGTCCGTCGACACTGCGGACCGTAGCGGTGCCGCCGGGTACGACCGCCATGGTGCGCTTGTCAGTGATCTCGACCTGGTCACCCGGATGGAACTGGGGGAAGCCTGCGGTCTCGTTGTGCATATAGGACAGCACCAACGTGTCCGGCGCGAGCCGCTGGGTCACCTGGAGGTACGTACCGTGGATGTTGATGGGGTCGTCATGCGGCCCGTCGAAGATGTTGTTCGTGATGGTCACGGCACCCTTGACCCCGGACATTTGGATGAAGTCGGCGAAGCTCGCGGTCGTGCGTCCGGTGGCGGGGTCGGTGCGGAACTCGTTGCCGTCGATGGTGATGTTCTCGCTCAACTGCCCGACGATGCCGAAGCCGTGCAGGTATCGGGCCGCGATCCCGCGGAGAGTCACGTCGCTCGACTCCCAGATCAACCCGCCTGCGGTGTCCCGATCCGTCTGCCGCATTTGGTAGACCAGTCCCCGGTCGGACGGCGCGGTGGAGGACTGGTAGTCGATGCGGATGCGCTTGTCGCCGAGGTCGGTGACCGCTGCCACGTTCTCGAAAAGCGGTCTTGGGCCGCGCCAGGTGCGCTGTGTTTTGGGGTCGTGGGTCTGGGTGTACTGCATCTTGTCGACGCCGCTCCAGTAGGGCTGGCCGGTCGTCGGGCTCGTCTCACCGAGCCAGGTCACGTGGTTGTCCGCGACGCGGTAGAGCGTCCCCGGCGGGAGGTCGAGGATCCGGTAGGCCCTGCCGTTGGCGGTGCCCGTTTCGGCCACCGTGGCGTCGATGACCTTCGGGGTCGTGTAGTCGAAGCTGAAGTTCGTCGCGGTGACGTGCTGTGACCGGATGACAGCGAAGGCGCTCATCAGCCCGTGGAACTGAAGGTGTGATCCATCCCCGTCGATCACGACATCCTTCATGTCCTCGATGAGGAGACCGATCCGCTTGTTGCGGTAGCGCTGGTCGGCGCCGGCGGTGTTGGAGATGTAGAGCTCCCGCGATTCCGCCTGCTCGGGATAGAGCTGGTACGTGCCGTGGGGGAAGAGCACGCGGACCGGGCCGTCGACCGACTTGGCATGCTTCAATGCGGCGGCCACCGCGGCGGCGCTGTCGGATCGCCCGGTCGGGTCCGCACCGAAATCGGTCACCCGTACGACCGTTGCTGACGCCCCCTGCGCCGCCCCGACAGGCGTCACCAGGAAGCTGAGGAGTACGCCGACGAGGAACATGCCAGCGGCGCGGCGGACGGCTCTAATGGATGGCAGGCGCATTGCGGGTGGTTGGCGCATCATGAATGACCTTTTCTGAGGTTCCCGGAACGAGCGGAGGAGGGTTGCTGGAATCGTTGATCAGGCGGGTGTCCAGAAACGGCGGGTCAGCTCGACGATCTGCTGCCCGACCCACGTGCACGGTCAGAGTCGGGCGGTGCCGAGGGGTGGGGGTGCCCGCTGCGGGCGGAGTGATGGAGGGTCTGGGCGGGGAGCGGGGCTTAACGGCCATGGTCGGTCCTCGCTTGTCGTAGACCGGCAAGTCGTGCGGGTCGCTTTCTCCACCGGAGAAGGCGTGTTCAGGGGTCGTGCGGTGAGGAGAGCGAGATGGCCGTCGAGCGGCCGGGTGCGGATGCTCGGAAGAGAGATGGAACCTCAAAACCAACCAGAAACCATCAGACTCAAACGGGCACACACATGACACTGCTCATTACGGGAGAGTGTCAAGCCTGTGTACGTGGGTGAGACGAGTCTGTGATGTTTCACCCGGGACGGGGTCGCTCCTCGGTCTTGGCGGCCTTCGGCATGCGAGGCAACTGCCGTGCTCCGCGCTGGTCTTGTCGTCGGGGGCCGCTGCGGAAGCGGCGCGCCGCACCAGTCACCCGACGCCGAGGCGACGCCCGAGGTGAAGTTGGCGGGCCCGCACCGATGGGCGGTGTGGCGAACTCGGTCCCCACGCCACCCTTGGGGCAGCGCCCTCAACAAGCGCGCTGTCGAATCACTGAACAAGGCCGGCGCCTTCGACCTCCCAGTTCGTCCGGGTCGAACGGCGCGGGATCAGCACCTGGTCGTACGCGCCGACCACGGTGGCGGGGTCCTTCATGAACACCACCGGGCGGGCCGGGATGGGTGCGCCGGTCTCCTCTGCGTGGTCTCGGTAGTTCAGCCCGATGCAGACGACCTTGCCGGGCCGGGCGATCGGGGCGCCCACCCGCAGTCCCTTGGTGTCCAGCACCGGCAGGGACTCCGAGGCCAGCGCCTCGCGGATCCGGCCGATTCCTCCGGCGGCGAGGAAGGCCCTGTCGATGTCGGCGGTGAGTCCGAGAGGCCGCACCCTTGTCGTCACCGGGTCGGACGGCTGGGATCTCCTTGCCGGGTGCGCCAAGACGCATCAGCTTCATGTCGTAGCTCCTGTCCTGGAGGAAGTTCCTCCACGCCTTGGCAGTTCGGATGTGGCGGGGCTCGGCTGACGGAGGGCCGGATGTGTTCGCCCGTCGCAAGGGAACCCGGGGCGTCAGTGGCGCCGCAGCGGGCCTGATCTGTCGGTGCGGCCTCGACGCGCGCGCCTCTGCGCCGCTGTCAGCGGCCGGTGGTGGGCGCAAGCTCGATCTTCACGACGGTGTCGACCGGGTCCGGCAGCGGGTAGATGAAGTGCCCGACCTCGCCGAACTGGACGAAGAGGATGTCGAGGTAGGAGGCCAAGACCCATTCCTCGCAGAGCTTGAGCTCGCGGCCGTCGGCGAGCAGGGTGACGCGTTCGATCCGGTCCTTGGGTACACCGGTCAGCGGCAGCGGGCCGATCGGGGCTCGCAGGACGTGCGCGTACACCGTCGAGCCGGTGCGGGTGTAGTAGCCACTCGGGGGTGCCGAGCCCTGCGGGGCCGGCGCCGTACACGGACTCGCCGTTGACGGCGAGCCAGCCACCGATCTCGCGGAGACGCTCGACCGCGTCGGGCTGGATGGTGCCATGCCGGTCCGGGCCGACGTTGAGCAGCAGGTTCCCGCCCTTGGCGACGCACTCTACGAGCTTGGTGACCATCTGCTCCGGCGACTTCCACAGTTCGTCGCCGGCGAAGTACCCCCAGTTGTTGTTGAGCGTGGTGCATGCCTTCCACGGCACCGGCGTGCCGTCGGGGGTGTGGAAGCCCTCGACCGGGATCACCTGCTCCGGGGAGACGAAGTCCCCGCAGTACGTGGTGGGCTCGTCGGTGACGATGGAGCCCATGCCCTCGCCGCTGGTCTCCAGACGGTTGTCCATGATGACGTCCGGCTGGAGTTCGCGGACCATCCGGACGAGTTCGGCGGCGCCCCACTCCTCCGGGCCCATCCCCTTGTACGAGAAGTCGAACCACGGGCCCATCCCGTTGTACGAGAAGTCGAACCAGAGGATGTCCAGCTTGCCGTAGTTGGCGCACAGCTCCCTGACCTGCCCGTGCAGGAACGGGTCGTTCACCGACGTGTGACCCGGTGCCGTCGGCTCTCCTTGGTCGGTCAGGCGGAGGTGTGAAGCGGGACCGTCAGCTGCTTGAGCCAGGTTCCGGTGGTGAAGTCGCGGGCCTTGATGACGACCGCGCGGGGGCCCACCTCGACCTGGAGGCCCTGGTTGAAGGCGCCGCCGAGCGAGACCTCGCCGCCCTTGCCCTTATCAGTGCTACGGGGGCTCATTCAAGAGTTTCCGGACGCTGTAACCGCAGGTCAAACCCTTGAATGCGTCTCCTTGGCTGGCCAGTGTGGGGGGCGCTGATCCGGGGTTGCGCCGCTAAGGTGTCCACCGCTCGCTGGGCAGCACGGTACGGGTGGCGTGGTCGACGACGGAGACCAGATGGGGCTGACCGCCTGCCCGACATCCCGGCCGACGCATGCCGCTCGGCCTCTTCGAATGGGCGTCCTATGACGCCGCCGACGTCGAGGGGCTGCTGACGGGGCCGGTCCGGAGGCGGTCCGGCCGGCGCCGCCGTGGCGGCGCCGGCTGGGGTCCGGTGGGTCAGCGGCCGTTGCCGCGCAGGTGGCGGGCGTTCCTGTGCGCATCATCCTCGGCTTGATAGTCCTTCGGTCTGCCGTGATGTGTCCGACCTGAGGTCTACGTGCGCCGAGGATGATGTGCAGAGATCGCTGGTGGGAACGCGGATCCGACTCACCGCGGCGAAATGTGGCTAACTGCGCGGGTGAGAACGGACCGGCGGGTGGCTCAGTCGCAGACCACCCGGGTGTCGGCCCAGTCGGCGTGGTCGGAGTTGTTGCCGTCACCGCCGTCGGTGACCCTCAGCCTCAGTACGCTGACCCCCGTCACGTCGACATCGATGGGGCGGGCGCTGTCGGTGCCGCGCACGACAGGGGTGTCGGCGATTTGCCGGCCATCGCCGAGCACCTGATACGCCACCGAGCCTCGCTGCGTATCGTCATCGACACCAACCTCGGCATGGAAGGTGCGACAAGCACTGCCGAGCCAGAAGGTGATATCGCTGGTCGCGTGCGCCCCAAGGCCCTTGGCGTACGTCTTCCCGCCGATGGTCAGGGTCTTTCCGTCGCCGGCGACGGCACCAGCGTTGGACTTGTCGCGCTCGACCGGGCCCCACCCGTTGGACTCGCTCAGGAAGGGCAGGTCGCTGAGATACGCGGTTCCGCTCGGGTTGTTGGGGGGCGGCGCCAACATCTGTCCGGACGCCTGGTCACCGTTTTCCGCGCCCTGGTAGGTGGCCTGCGCGGACAGCGGGTGGTAGCCGATCGCGGCATCCGCGGGTGCGGTGACGGTCCAGGTCGTCGTCGCCGACTTGCCGGGGGCGATGGCGTTGAAGGTGGTGGGGGAGGTGGCCTTCGCCGTCCATCCGCTGGGCACCGTCAGGCCGACGGAGGCGGACTCCAGCGCGGTGGGGCTGCTGTCATTGGTGTACGTGGTCGTCACGGTGGTTGTGGAGCCGGGCTTGATGACCCCTGAGCCGCCGATCGTGACCTTGTGCGGCGGGACGAAGCTGGGCACGTGCCACTTCTGGTTGACCGTGCCGTCGCAGTCCCGGAGTTCCGCCGGAGTTCCGTTGGCGATGTCCGCGCCGGGGACGGTCAGGCAGCGGCCGGACGCCGGGTTGAGCAGAGAACCGTCCTTTCCGGGCCGCCAGGTCTGCGCCGGGGCGCCGTCGCAGTCGGCAAGGTCGGTCTTCGCGTCCGCGGTGGCGGTCAGGCACTTGTCGGACTGGCGGATCGTGCCGTCCGCGTGCCTGATCCACTGCTGGTTGGCGGCGGCTTCGCAGGGCCACAGGCCGAGCGCGCCCGCCTTGGCCGGATCGGTCTGGTGGTTCTCCAGGCATCGCCCGGCCATGCCTTGCAGACGCTCGGTCTTGGACATGTCCCACACGTCGGTGATCGTGGAGACGTCCGCGTCGGCCGTGTGGTTGATGTGGTCCAGGCCGTACATGTCCAGCAGCGTGCGCAGCACGTTGTAGTGGTTGATCTTCTCGCTGTACTCGCCGGCCTTGGCCATCGGCCCGACCATGATCGTCGGGATGTGGTTGGCCGGGGTGAAGTCGTCCTCGTCCCAGGTCAGCACGAAGAGGCTGTTGTGCGTCTTGGCCCACTGGATGTACGACTCGAAGGTGTTCTTGACGAAGGCGTCACCCTGGGCGATGGTGCCGTCGTGCATGCTCTGCTGGCCGTTGCCCACGTAGAAGGAGACGGTGGGCAGCTTGGCGAACCCGTCCGGCGTGGTCGGGAACTCCTCCTGCCGCTTGTCCATCGGGTTCAGGTTGCCCGGTACGCCCGGGATGTTCTTGTAGCGGAGCCACTGGGTGGGCTGGCCCTGGTTGGCGTAGTCCGCGAAGTTGTACCCGTGGGTCACCAGCTGGTTGGGCAGGTTGTCGGTGTCGACGGACTGCGGGGCCGGCCAGTCGCTGGTCTTCACGATGTCCGAGCCGGACAGCAGCGAGTAGTAGTTGGGCAGGCTCGGGTGCGTAATGCCGTACGAGTTGGTGAACGACGCACCCTGGGCGGTCAGGGACTTGATGTACGGCGCCTGGTCCTGAGGTTTGGTGGACGGGTTGTTGAGGACGTCGTCGTAGCCCTTGTTCTCCATCATCACCATGACCACGTGGTCCGGCTTGGGAACCGCGGTGGATCCCACGACGACCGAAGAGCCGGTGTCCGAGGGTGCGGTGTCCGGGGTCGCCGCGGCCGCGGAGACCGCACCTGGAAGGGCGATGCATGCCAGCAGGACCGAGGCCATCATGCCTCGGATGCGTGTGCGCGGTATGCGCATCCTGTGCTTCCTTATTGTTTGTATTCGGTTTTGCCGAAATGGCCCGCGGGCTTCCCCCTCGACCGATCGCGGACGAGTCGGGCGATCGCGCACGGGCTGACGGCACGGTGAAGACCATCGCGAAATGCAAACCGCCGTGGCGTTCGCTTCTCGCTTTCCGCTCATGAAGCCCTAGCCAAATTAGAGCCGCTTGGTTGCCGACCCAGAACTGGTCGGTGAACTTCTCCCAAAATGGGAGTTCTCGTGTTGTTGTCCGGGGTGGTTCTCGTTTCGATGTCCAGCGGCTGATGCCGTGGGGTGGGCGGATTGGCTTGTCTTGCGGGGGTGTTCGGGGTGGAGGTTGAGGTGTTGGGTGTGGACAGCGAAGTGAGGCGAGTTGGTCGATAGATGAGAATTGCCTGGTCAACAGGGTGAGAACCCCAACAGCGAGGTCTTCTCGGCAACGTGACGGTTGCGGTGTGTGAAGGGGTGTGGGTGCCCGCTCGCGGCCTAGTTCTACGGTGCCAGGGTGCGTAGGACGCAGAACTCGTTGCCCTCGGGGTCTGCCATGACTACCCAGTTTCGGTCTGAGCCTTGGCCCACATCCATCTCGCAACCCGTGAGGAGGTCGGCTATGCGATCGCCGACCACCACCGCGCCGAACTCGTCGTCGACGCGCTCAAGATGGCCGTCGGCCGTGGAGCACTGAAGAAGGGCTGCATCGCACACTCGGACCGCGTATCGGAATACACATCGCGCGAATACCGTAAGCAGATACGGAAGTCGAAGCTGAGGCAGAGTATGGGCAGAACGGGCTCCTGTTACGATAAACCGTTGCCATCACACTGCGCTCCTTCGGGATTCTGCGGACAGAGCGGCCTGTTGGGCCGCGATGCGGTCGCTGAGCCTGATGCCCTGGGCGACCTCGGGTGCGGGGTGGTCGGGGCCGGGTGGGTGGAAGAGGTAGCAGTTCTTGTCGTTGTAGGCGATGCCGTGGATGAGGCCGGTGCGCCGCCAGATCTTGACGGTGGTTTCGCTGACGCCGATCGCGTCGGCGTACTCGGTGAAGCTGAGCAGGCCGCGTGCCCGCAGACGGTCGTAGCGGTGGGTGAGGTGGTAGACGTCGCGGATGTTGCGGACCAGCAGGGCGGTGAAGGGCTGGCCCTTGCCGCTGGCGTGACCACGCGCGTTGAGAATCGCGGCGATCTCGCGGTGGGTGTGGTCCTCCAGGAGCTGGTCGATCAGGTCGACGGTGGCCGCGGGGGTCTTCCAGACCTTCCCGCCGGCCAGCGGCATGGGGAGGTTCAGGGTGTGGTGCTGCCCGGCGGACAGCCGGATCTGCGCGGTGATCTGGTCGGTGCGAGTGAGGGTGACATCGGTGATCAGGAGGCGGGCGATGCGTTTGCGTTCCCGCATCGGGGTGTCGGCATCGGCCCACAGGCGGTGGACGTCGGCGGCCAGGGTGCCCAGCCGGTCGCGGACGGCTGCCTCGAGCGGGGCGGCCTCGCTCTTGGCGCGTTCGTAGGTGTCCTTGGCCTCGGTGACCTCGCGCAGGGCGCGGTTCCAGTCGGCTTCCAGGGCGTCGGCGACCAGGCGGTTGTCGGGGTCGACGGCGAGGTAGCGGCGCCGGGCGAGGTCGGCGTGGTGCTGGGCCCGTTTCACGTGGCTGGCCCTGAGCTGGTCGGCCTCGGCGGCGCGGGCGGTGAGCTGGTCGGTGACTTTCAGGGCGGCGTCGATGGCCAGCGGGGTGAGAGCGCCCAGGACGAGGCGGGCGACGGCGGCGTCCAGGGCCTTGCCGGGCAGGCGTTCGCAGATCCGGGCGCCGTCCTGGATGGCATGGGTCATGCACCGGTAGTCGGGCAGGAGTTCGCCGCGGTGCAAGCGGTAGCCGACCGTCATCCGCCGGCCGCACTTCCCGCAGATCACCAGCCCCTGCAGCAGCGCCGGCCCTTCCCGCGGCGGCCCGGCCTTGCTCCCCTCGCCCCGGCCGGTCGCGTTGGACAGGAGCAGTCGGCCGTTGTCCTCCCACTGCTCGAAGGAGGGGTAGCCCTCGTGGTGGTCCTCGATCAACGCGGTCCACTGCTCGCGCGGGACGTCGGACAGCGTGGTCTTCCCCTCCGGGGTGCGGCCGGAACGTTTCCGTCCGTAGACGAACGCGCCCGCATAGCAGGGGTTGTGCAGCATGTTCAGTACCCGCCAGTGCTTCAGCGGGCCCCAGACCAGCTCACCCTTGTGGGCGCCGGTGCGGATCCGGGCGGGGAAGGACAGCTGGTCGGCGGCGAAGGCGATGACGACCTGGCGGGCCGAGCCACTCGCCGCGAACAGGGTGAAGACCCGCTCGACAGCGCCGCGGACCGCGGCATCAGGGTCCTTGACGATCCGGTCCAGTGGATCATGGACATAGCCGATCGGCAGGCACTGCTTCAGCTCCCCGCGCCGGGCCTTGGACAGCTGACCGCCCCGAAGACGCGCCTTGAGCAGGTGCAACTCCGCTTCGGACATGGTGCCTTTGAGCCCAAGGACGAGACGGTCGTTGAACGAGCGGGGATCGTAGAGACCGTCCTCGTCCAGGATCAGCGTCCCGGTCATCGCGCAGATCTCCAGGAGCCGATGCCAGTCGGTGTTGTTCCGCGCGAGGCGGGACACCTCCAGGCCGAGCACGATCCCGGCCCGCCCGAGCGAGACCTCGGAGACCAGCAGCTGGAAGCCGTCCCGGCCCGCCGCGGAAGCCCCGGACTGTCCCTGATCGGTGTCGATCACGGTGATCTGGCCCTCGCCCCAACCCAGCGCGATGGCCCGGCCCCGCAGCGCGTACTGCCGCTGGGTGGACTCGGTGTTGTTGACGACCTGCTTCAGCGAGGACTGACGGACATAGAGATACGCCCCTCGCCGGAGTTGATCAGCGGTGACCTTCCCCGCTCCGGACGGCTGATCCTGCATGACGGACTCCCTTACGAGCGCAACACTCCCGGTGACGGTGACGGTGACGGTGACGGTGACGGTGACGGTGACGGGATCAGGGTGGCTGGAGGCGTCCCAGGACCAGCGAGGCCAGGGCGTCGACGAGTTCGGCTGCGACATCAGCGGTGACATCGCCCCCGGCCGCCGGGGCCGCAGGCCCCGGCGGCTTGTCACGGACGGCGACCAGAGCGAGGATCGCGCGACTCCAGGCGGCCATGCCCGAGCGGGCCAGCACCGCGAAACCGTGCCGCCATCCACCGCCGTGACCGTGAACGACCGCGGACCGCAGCCGCTCGTACTCCTCCGAGGTCCTTGTCCCGCCGTCCGCCTCAGCGGTCGGCGCCTCGTATGTTCTCCTCCTGGCCGTGGGCCCGGGCCTCGCGCCTGCGGGCCAGGGCCCGCTCGACGGACCGCGGGTGCACGGTGATCCCGAACGACTCGGCCACCACGACCGCCAAGGCCGGCGCCTTCAGCCCGGGGTTGGTCTCCAGCAGGGCCTCGAGGTGTTCCATGACCGGCCCGGTCAGCTTGCTGGGGCCCTTCGGGCCGGGCTTGCCCGGCGCCAGAGCCGCCGGGCCGCCCGCGTCCAGCGCGGCGGCGATCGCATAGAAAGACTGCCGGCAGAACCCGAACGCGGGCGCCGCCCGCGCCACGGGCACCTTGTCCACCCGCACCCGGCGCACCATCTCGTACTTGACCTGCACCAGATCGTACGGATCCAGGAACGGCGAGTTGATGAACGCCTCGTCCACCACCTGCTCGGGCCGCGGGTTGAGCGTCCGGGACTCCTCCAGGGCCCGCACCTTCGCCGGATCGACCACCCTCGTCGCCATGCCCGCCTCCTCTCCCGATGCCTGTCACCAGGATTCCGGCGCCACCGGGCCCGGCCAACCCCCAGGCCGATACCACGAGGAGTGAAAGAAGCAGGCCAGCGCATACCCCGGCGAAGAACGCGCCCCCATCCGGACCGGCGAGCTCCCCGAGCCACGGCACGAACACCACGACGCTCACGACGTGATCTCCCCGACACCCCGCAGCCGGTCGATCAACCCGGCCAGCTCCACCAGATCCTGCGTCCGGAACGGACACGAACCCTCGGCGGCGACCACGAACGCGTCCACCGGCGCCACCGACGTCCACTCCGTCGGGATCTTCGACCGGCCGCCCACCTCGTCGAAGTAGTACACCCGGTCCCCACGCCAGCACTGCCGACGCTCGATGAACTCCAACTCCAGCCCCGCCAGGGGATGGAACGGATGCGTCACCCGCACCCGCCCCTGACCTCCGTCTCCAGAGTCGGGATCACTTGCAGTTGACGGATCACGCCAACGCCGCAGCCGAGAGCTTCTTCGGACTGCTGAAAACGGAGATCGGGACCATCGTCTGGGAGTCCCACGAGGCCGCCCGTGCCGACGTCTTCCGCTTCATCGAGGTCGAGTACAACCGCACCCGCCTACGGAAACGCCCCGTCTACGGGTAGTCACCCCGCTCGAAACCAGAGTCCTGGCAACACAAGACCTCACCGCTGCAGCGTGACAGCCCGCTGTCCACGATCAAGGGGGAACTTCAGACCTGTGTTCTCCCATCTGCCGAGGCGATCATGCCTGGCTTCAGGGCCGCTACAAAATCCGGTTCAGCTCAGTGGCCGGATCGCCGGGTCACCCACCTTCTGCCCAATTCTCGGGTGCCGCGTCGAGTAGCTCGGCGAGGCGGGCGCGGTCCGGCAGCGGGCCGTGGTCGCCGGTCACCCGCAGTGCGGCGCCCACCGTCAGATGCCCCAGCCGCAGCGCCCGTACGGGTTCCTCGCCGCGCAGCAGCCCGGCGAGGAACCCAGCCGCGAACGCGTCACCGGCGCCCACCGGTTCGATGACTTCGCCCCTGGGCGCGGGCGCGGTGTGGACCCTGGGGCCGTCGAAGGCGGTGGCGGCCCGTGCACCGTCCTTGACGACGAGGATGGGCGGTTGCGGCAGCAAGTCCCGTACGGCGAAGGCGTCGGCCAGTCTGTCTCCCCACAGGGCCTGTGCCTCGTCGAGGCCCACGAACGTGATGTCCGCCCGTCGGGCGAGCCCGAGCAGCACGGTGGCCGCCGCACCGTCCGTCCACAGAGCGGCCCGGTGGTTGACGTCGAAGCTCACGGGGCACGGGCGTTCAGCAATGTCGGGCTCGAGCAGCGCGGTGACCAGGTCCCGGCAGCCTGCCGAGAGCGCCGGGGTGATGCCGCTCAGGTGGATGAGGCCTGCGGAGCGCACGGCGTTCTCGTCCAGGAGGTCCGGGGTCAGGGCCGAGGCGGCGGAGCCGCGGCGGTAGTAGTGGACCCGGGTGCCCTCGGTGCCGGGGTCCTTGACGAGGAGTCCGGTCGGGCGGTGCGGGTCGATGCGTACGCCGCTGATGTCGACACCGGACGCGGCCACCTCGGCGCGGATCCGGTGTCCGAACGGGTCGTCACCGAGCGCGGAGACCCAACGGGCGGGCACCCCGTGGTCGGCGAGGTACATCGCCACGTTGGACTCGGCGCCCGCGATCCGGATCCCGAGCAGACCGGCGCCGTGCAGCGGGGCGGCGGGTTCGGGGATCAGCGCGGCCATGGTCTCACCGATACAGGTCACCGGTCCCGTCACCGGCCGCCGGCCGGATTCGCGCGACATGTGAATCGCCGTCACTCGGTTCTCCCGAGGTGGTAGGTACACGTGGGCAGGCCCCGGACGCCGACCCGGGTGGTGAAGACCGCACCGTCCAGCGGTCCGGGTGCAGCGAGACCGTGCCGCGCGCTGGTGACGTACAGGCTGTCCCCGTCGAGGCACAGCCCGGCGGGCTGCGTCGCAGGAATTCGGATCTGCCGCTCCAAGGTGCCGTCGGCGCGGTAGCGGTGGACGGTGCCGGTGCCCCAGACCGCAGTCCACAGGGCGCCCTCGGCGTCCACCGTCATACCGTCGGGGCTGCCGCGGTCGAAGGCGGCGAAAGTGTCCGGCGTACCCGGCAGCCCGGTGTCCGGGTCGACCGGGTACCGGCGGACGATGCCCTTGGCGCTCTCGGCGAGGTACATCACGGTGCCGTCCGCACAGAATGCCGGGCCGTTGGGAACGGTGAGGCCGTCCAGCACCCGGATCACAGTGCCCTCGTGGTCGACACGGTAGAGGGAGCCCGAACCGTCCTCGGCGTCGTAGGCCATGCTGCCCGCCCAGAACCTGCCGTACGGATCGGCGGTCGCGTCGCTCATCCGCATGGCTGTGGCGGCCCCGTCCTCGGGGCGCGCGAGCCACTCGGTCCGCCCGTGCGCGGTGATCAGGCAGACACCGGTTCCGGCGGCCGCGATCCAGGTGCCGGGGCGTGCGTGGACGGGGGAGACCGCGCCCAGGGGCACGGACAGCCGGGCGAGTTGCGTCAGCGGAGCTGAGCGGTCCGCGGGTCCGGCCAGCAGCCGCCCGGTGAGGATGTCGACGAGGACGATGCCGTTGTCGACCGCGCGTATTCCTTCACCGAGCCCGAGCCGGTCCTGCCAGCAGACGGCCGGTGTGCCGGCGGTCATCGGCCGGCGTCCGCGGGGGCGGCGGCGCGTACGGCGTTGCGGAAGGCGCGCGCCCGCTCGCGGAGTGCTTCGAGGCTGCCGCCGTCGGCCGCGTCGCTGACCAGCGGCGAGCCGACACCCACCGCGGTAGCCCCGTGCGCGAGACAGGTCCCGGCCGCGTCGGCGTCCACCCCCCCGACCGGAACGAACGGCGCGTCCGGGAACGGGCCCTGCAGTGCCCTCAGATATCCGAGGCCACCGGCCTGCGCCGCGGGAAAGATCTTGAACGCGTCCGCACCGAGCCGCCGTGCGGCGACGATGTCGGTGGGGGTGATCACCCCCGCGAGGACGGGCAGCCCGAGGCGCTCGGCCTCCGTGACGGCCTCGCAGACGGCAGGGGTGACGACGAAGCCGGCTCCCGCGTCGCGAACCGCGTGTGCGTCCTCGGCGGTGAGGGCGGTGCCCGCACCGAGCGGTGCACCGGGGCCCAGCGCGGCGCGGGCCCGGCGGATGACGTCGAGTGCGTCTTTTCCGCTGAGAGAGACCTCGATGAGCGGGAGGTGCTCCTCCGCCAGGGTCAGTACCGTCCTGAGCGCGGCGTCCGCGTCGTCGCCGCGCACAATGGCGACGATCCGGTGGGTGCGCAGCGCGGTCAGCAGATCCACGTGCGAGTCCCCTTCCCTGTCTGTGTTTCTGTTGCTGTGTCTGTTGCTGTATCTGTTTCTGGCGCTGCTTCCGCGGTCACGGTCAGACGCCAGCGGACCTCGCCGCTGCGCGGGACGCACGCGGCGTCCCCGTCCTGCGCGGCAGCCAGATCGAAGACCCGGCCGAGCATGGGCTCGACCCCGATGGACCGGTACGGCTCCTGCTCGGGGAAGCCGCCCAGATTGCGCCAGAGCGCTACGGACACCGGCTGGCCTTCGGCCTCGACGGCCATGCGCAACGTGGCCGCGCCGTCGTGGACGTACACCTGGGAGGTGTCGACGATGGCGCCGACGGCCGTCCCGTCATCCGGCCCGAGCCGGTCGAGTCCCTCCGTCCGCCCGGGCTGCGACGGCCAGGAGCAGGGGGTCCACCGGGCGGCGCTGTCGGGATAGAAGCGGGTCGGCGTGCCGTCCCTGATCCCGATGCGGGCCTCCTCCGAGAGATCGAGCAGCGCGTGGGCGGCCCACAGGAAGCGGTAGCCGGGTTCGGCCGTGAGCCGGTAGTCGACGACTGCACGGCCGCCGTCGCTGCGAATCCGGCGACTGAGCCGGAAGTCGGCGCAGTCGACGGACTCGGTGCCGCCGGCCCGCTGCCAGGGCCGGGCCCAGGCAGCGCCGTGGTCGGGTGTGCCGCGTACGGTCGGGACGCATTCCTCCAGTCCACCGGCGTCGGCGAAGGCGTCGCCGGGAACGGCACCGGGGCGGCGTGGCTCGTCGCGGTGCCAGAGCCATTCGCGGCCGGCCGCACGCAGGGACGTCCACCGTCCGCCGTGGGCCGGGTCGGTCTCGATGCCGAGGGGGGTCACCGTGCTCACCACTCGGCGAAGGCGCCGTCGTCGTGCCGCCACACCGGGTTGCGCCAGGCATGTCCTGTCCGGTCGGCCGCGCGTACGGCGTTCTCGTCGACGGTGATGCCGAGCCCCGGCAGGTCCGTTCGCCGGGCCTGCCCGCCGTCGAAGCGGAACGGGTCGGTGTCGACGACGTACGACAGCAGGTCGGCGTCCTTGTTGTAGTGGATGCCCCGGCTCTGCTCCTGGATGAGGAAGTTCGGGGTGGAGAAGGCGACCTGGAGACTGGCGGCGAGGGCGATGGGGCCGAGGGGACAGTGCGGGGCGAGCTGCGCCCCGTAGGTCTCGGCGAGCGAGGCGATGCGGTGCACCTCCGAGATGCCACCGGCGTGCGAGAGGTCCGGCTGGGCGACCGCGATGCCGGCCGTGAGGGCGGGCAGGAACTCGGCGCGTCCGTAGAGCCGTTCACCGGTGGCGATGGGTACGGAGGTGGCGCCGACGAGCGAGGGCAGCAGGTGCCCCTGTTCGGGAAGGAGGGGTTCCTCCACGAACAGCGGGTGCAGGGGCTCGATGGCGTGCAGAATCCGGCGGGCGCCGGCCGGCCCGAACCTGCCGTGCATGTCGACGGCGACATCGCGGCCGGGGCCGAGCACCTCGCGGGCGGCGGCCACCCGGTCGACGACGGCGGCGGTCTCGGCGGGGGTGGCGAGGGGTGAGGTACGGCCCGCCGCGTTCATCTTGACGGCGGTGAACCCGGCCTCGACCTGGGCGCTGATCTCCTCGGCGAGCTGGGCGGGTTCGTCGCCGCCGACCCAGGCGTAGACCCGTACCTCGTCGCGGACCGGGCCGCCGAGCAGGGCGTGGACGGGGGCGCCGTAGGTCTTCCCCGCGATGTCCCACAGGGCCTGGTCGATGCCGGCGACGGCGCTGGAGAGTATCGGGCCGCCCCGGTAGAAGCCGCCCTTGCTGAGTACCTGCCAATGGTCCTGGATGCGCAGCGGATCCTGGCCGATCAGGTATTCGGCGAGGACGTCGACGGCGGCGCGGACGGCCTCCGCCCGGCCCTCGACCACGGGTTCGCCCCAGCCGACGACGCCTTCGTCGGTCTCGATCCGGCAGAACAGCCAGCGGGGCGGTACGAGAAAGGTCTCGATACGCGTGATCTTCACAGGGCCCCGGTCCCCTCGTCGGCGGCCGGTCGGCTGCCGTGCACCCGGTCGAGGTCGCGTACGGCCTGGTCGAGCAGGGCCCGCATGGCGCGTTCGGCGGCGGCCGGGTCCTGGTCGCGTACGGCGTCCAGGACGGCACGGTGGCTGGGTACGGGGTCCTCGCCGTACAGCGAGCTGTGCACGATCTCGTCGCGGTGCGCGAGGCCGGACTCGATGACCATCTCCATGCGTTCCAGCAGCTCGTTGTGGGTGGCCGCGAGGAGCGCGCGGTGGAAGGCGAGGTCCGCCTCGACCGCGTGGGCCGCGCCACCCTCCTGCTCGCCCATCGCGGTGAGGGCCGCTTCGAGTGCGTCGAGGTCGGTGCCGGTGCGGCGTTCGGCGGCCAGCCGGACGGCGGCCGGCTCGATGATGCCGCGCACTTCGCCGAGATTACGCAGCAGCCTGAGGTCGGTGCCGGATCCGGTGCCGCCCGCGAACTGCCAGCGCAGGACGTCCGCATCCAGGAGGTTCCAGTCGGAGCGGGCTCTGACGAAGGTTCCGCGCTTCTGGCGGGCGCCGACCATCCCCTTGGCCGCGAGCACCTTCAGCGATTCCCGCAGGGCGGTCAGGCTGACGTCCAGCTCGCCCTGCAGCGCCACGAGGTCGAGTGTCGCCCTCTCGGGGATCTCGCCGCTCAGCACCCGGCGCGCAAGAGTCTCCACGGTCTGGCCGTGCACCCCGCGGCGCGCGTATGGCGTCATGTCTGTGTGCCTTTCTGATGTGCGATGGGTACGGCGGCGATCAGGCCGAGGCCTTGACGACGGACCAGCCGCCGTCCACGAGCAGGCTCGATCCGGTGATGTAGGACGCCTCGTCGGCGGCGAGGAACGCGATGGCCGCCGCTGCCTCCTGGGGAGTTCCGAAACGCTGTGCAGCGGTCTCGGTGACACTCTTTCTGCGGTCCTCCTCCGAGACCCGGTCCCATGCCGCGGTGAGGATGGGACCCGGCAGTACGGCGTTGACCCGCACCTCGGGTCCGTACTCCACCGCAAGTTGTCCGCACAGGGAGAGCAGTGCCCCCTTGGACGCCGCGTAGGCGGAGTGTCCGGGGATGCCCTTGTGGGCGTGGACCGAGGAGGTGAGCACCGCGGCGCCGCGGCGTTCGCGCAGGTCGGGCAGTACGGCCCGGAAGCCGAGGAACGCTCCTGTGAGGTTCACCGCGAGTTGGCGCTCCCACGAGGCGACGGTCATCTCGTGTGCGGGGGTGACATCGACCGTGAAGGCGTTGCTCACCAGGACGGAGACGGAGCCGAAGGTGTGCGCCGCCGAGACGATCCGTTCCCAGTCGCCCTCGTCCGCAACGTCCGCGCGGACGAAGAGGGCCCGACCGCCCTGTGCGCGGATGCCGGCGGCGACGCTCTCGCCGGGGTCCGCGGCGATGTCGGCGAGGATCACCGCGGCGCCTTCCGCGGCGAGCCGTTCGGCGGTGGCCGCGCCGATGCCCGAGGCGGCTCCGGTGACCACGGCCACCTTTTCGGCGAAGCGGGTGTTTCCGTTCATGGGGCGGGGTCGACTCCTCGGGTGGTGAAGCTGTCGGCGATTCTGCTGGCGGTGCCGTCGGGCGGTTGGCTACTGCCTGACCAGTACGACGGGTTGGACTGCAGGGTGACCGCACCGCCGACGGCCCCCTTCTCGCTCGTCGACGGCGAGGCGACGCAGCCGCTCATCAGTGCGGTGGCTCCGACGGCCGCGGAGCCCACCAGAAAGGTGCGGCGGCTCTGTGCTGTGGTGTTCATGGGACTCCGTATGCGCGCCCACGGAACGGGGCCTGGCCTCCTGACCCTGATGGGCGGGCCCTCGCTCGGCTGGTACAGCTTGACGGGGCAACCGAGCCACCGTCAAGATTAATTAATAATTATCCCCTAGCTTTGACCAGGCTGGTTTCCTGCCCTGTGGCTCCCAGCCGTGCGGTTCACGTCAGAGCCCGCCCTGGCGGACGAGTCCGGCCACGCCATGGAACGCCGTGAGAACGGCACCGAACGGCCGTACTACGCACGTACTCCAGCACGCTGACCAGCGAGGTGACTTTTACCTTGTGGCCTGGTTCACGGGTAGGAGTCCCGGGCCGTGGCCGACGGCCGGTAAAGCCAGACGGCAAGCGGCCCGCCCGCCCAGCACATCCTCCGCACGGGGCGGGCGGGCCCTCTGCGTGTTCAGCAGGTCAGGAGAGCCCGATCCGGTTCATGGGTATCCGCTGGTAGCCGGGGAGCTGAGCGGCGATCTGGTCGTCGTTGCCCAGGGTCGGTTTCCCGTTGACGACTGTCACGACGCCAGGATCGGCAGTGAGTGTCAGGTTGTGGTCGACGGTTCCGTACGTGCGCGCGGACGGGGCGATGCTCAGCGCGGCGACGTTGTGGAGCGCGTTGTACTCGACGACGTTGTACTTCGGGTACGCCGGCTGGTCGTCGGCGATGTTCACGAGGTTCGGATAGCGCGACCGCCAGGGCTCTTCCTGGTAGGGAACGGCGGCCAGCATGTTGTACATCCCCCAGGCGCCACCGGGTGCAACGTTCGCCGCCGCCCAGTTGAGTCCTCGTTCGTCGAGCATCACTGAATGAGTGCACGACAGCATGATGTTGTTGGTGATGACGTTGTCCCGGCCGCCGCCGATCAGGAAGCCCATGTTGACCTTGTAGAAGATGTTGCCGAACATCGTCGTTCCGCAGAAGCAGTCGTCGAGGTAGACGCCCGAGGCGTAGAGGGATCCGGCGCTGCCCACGATGTCGTGCAGGAAGTTGTAGCGGATGACCGTGCCGCGTCCGGTCCAGTCCCGTCCCGCGTAGATGGCGCCGGCGTCGTTGGTCTGCTTCACCACATCGTTGATCTCGTTGTACTCGATCACGTGGTCGTTGCCGCGGAAGAGGATGGCGACGTGTGGCGCGTCGTAGATGTGGTTGTTGGCGGCGCGGTTTCCGACACCGGCGAGTTCGACCGCGGGGCTGTACGTTGCCTGGAGGCGGCTGTAGTCGTGGATCTCGTTGCCGACCGCCTCGTTGTGTGCCGGGGTGAGGGTGGGCCGGTCACCACCGGCGAGGGCGATGCCGCCCCGGCCGGTGGCGTGGATGTGGCAGCCGCGGACCTTGTTCCGCGATCCGCCGTGCGGGCCGGCCGCCGTACTCGCGTCGCCGATCGTGACCGCGCGACCGCCCAGGAGCCGCAGTGTGCAGTCCCGGACGGCGTTGGACACGCCGTCGGTGATGACGATGCCGTCGCCTCGCGCACCCTCGAATATCAGGTTCGAGAACGCCACGTTCGAGCAACCGTTGAGGACGGCCATCGGGTCGGCGAGCAGCGACAGCAGCACCGTCGCGCCGGACAGAGCGCTCGGCGGGTACAGGTACAGCTTCCCGGTGGCCCGGTCGAGGTACCACTCACCCGGCGAGTCGAGTTCCTCGAGGACGTTGTAGTAGTAGTAGCGCTGTCCTGCCTTGACGCTGTACATGCTGGCGGTCTTGGTGGAGATCGTCTGCGCTGCCGGGTCGATCGTCTTGACCTGAAGGTTGCCGTCGGCCCAGTCGTAGAACCAGTAGCCCTGCATCCACACGTCGCTGGTGTTGGTCCAGGTCGACGGCCGGGGGTCGGTGTACTTGAACGTGGCCCCCTTGGCAAATTCGGCGGCCATCTTGTCGGGGTCGCCGAGGACGCTGCGGGGGTTCCCGCCCGGGTCGATGACCTGGCCGACGGCGAGGAACCCGGTGCTCGGGTAACGGGCGAGGGTCATCGCCTTGCTGTTGAAGAACAGTTCGGGCGGGGTGACCGTGCGCGGCAGGCCGTATCCGGTCTGGAGTATCTGGCCGTAGTCGGTGATCCCGAGCGCCTTCAGGTCGAACTCGCGGACGATGTCGCGTGACCCGGCCGGGAGGCGGTTGCGTATCGCCTGGTCGCTGACCGGCTCGAAACCGGTAGCGGGCAGGTCCACGCCGCCGACGAGCCGGACCTGTTCGCCGTTGTAGGCGGCGTAGGTGACCGGCCGGCCCGGTGCACCGGAGTCCTGCGCTTCGAGGGTGAAGCTTCCCGTCCGCCGGTATGTGCCGCCCCGGAGGAAGACGGTCACCGGTTCCGTGGCACGGCCCGGCGCCCCCTGCCGCCAGGTCCGGATAACATCGCGTGCCTTCTCCAGCGTCGCGAGAGGCGCGGCCTGCGTGCCCCGGTTCGAGTCGTTCCCGTTCGTTGCCACGAAGAAGGACTTCTGGTCCTTGGGCCGGTCTCGCCGGTCACCGGTATCGGCGTAGGCCGGCCCGGCGATGAGGGCCGCCGACGCACCGGCCCCGGCGGCCCTGAGGAGATCGCGTCGAGAGAATCTGGACATGTCGTGCCTTTCGTAGGTGCCTACTGGAACCGGGCCCCCGGTTTGGGCGCATGGCGCCTCCCGGCCGAGCCCTCGTTGCACGATGCTCCGACTAATCGATAATCGCTGAGCGATAAGTAATGGGTCGGCGGTAGAGAGTGTCAAGGGGTCTTGCACAGACCGCTGAATGAAGTTGAGCCCCCCTCGCCCCACAGGTTGCGAAGAGGTAACGCTGCCGTTGACAGCTCTTGACCGCCGCCCTGCAGGTCCTCGATGGTGAGCACGCTATCGATAAGCGATTAGCGATCGAGGGAGCGTTCGATGGTTTCGGGTTCTCACCGGCGCCTGGTCAAGCTGGGTGCCATCGCTATATCCGCCGCACTGCTCACGGCCTGCTCGACCGGCAAAGACGCAGCAGGCGGCGGCGACACGAACATCCGCATGCTGGTCAACATCACCCCGGTGCTGACCAAGCAGGTCTACGAGGACCTGGTGGCGGGGTACGTCGCCAGTCACCCCGGGGTGAAGGTCACGATCGAGGCGCCCACCGGCAGGGGCATCGAGGACACGCTGAAGCAGCAGCTGGCCGCGGGCAGCCCGCCCGACATCCTCGCCGGCGGGCAGAACACGGCTCTCGCCGAACAGATGGAGCCGCTGCCCGACGAGCAGTGGGTGAAGGACGCACCGTTCGCGGAGGTGTCCAAGCTGGACGGCAAGGTGTGGATGGCCGGTACCGGCGTCCAGCTCCAGTCGCTGGTGTTCTACAACAAGGCTGCCTTCGCCAAGGCCGGTGTCACCGGGACGCCCAAGACGGTCGACGAGTTCACCGCCGCGCTGCGCAAGCTGAAGGGCGCCGGTTACACGCCGCTGCAGACCGGTGGTGAGTGGACCACCGGCGCGCAGGCCCTGATGATGGCCAACCCGAACGTGATGAACACCGAGCCGCAGTGGTACGCGAAGCGGAACAAGGGCTCCGTGACCTTCGCCGGCAGCAACTACGCCAAGTACCTGGGCGTCTACCAGTCCTGGATCAAGGACGGCCTGGTTCCCAAGGACGCCAACGGCATCAAGTACCAGGACATGATCAACAACTTCACGGCCGGCAAGTCGGCGACGATGGTGATGGGCAACTGGCTGGCGGCCTCGCTCGCCGAAGCGAAGCCGGGCATCGACGCGGGCGTGTTCCCCGTCCCCACGTTCGACGGCTCCACGCCGCCACAGGCGGCCAACCCGGCCATGCCGTACTCGGTGCTCAAGAGCTCCAAGCACGCGGACGCGGCAATAGACCTGGTGAAGTACCTGGTCAGCGACAAGAAGGCGATCACGAAGGCGCTGAGCGCGGAGGGCAACTTCCGTACCGGGTACAGCTACGAAGCCTCCCCGCTGACCAAGGACATCGCGAAGCTCCTCGACGAGGCCGGCGGCAAGACCGTGGCGATCGGCCCCGGACTGGGCGACAACTCCTCCCCGTCGGGCTTCCCCGCGGAGTTCAACACCCAGGTCCAGAGCATGTATCTCGGGACGACAGCCGATCAGGTGGCGGGTGCCATGGACAAGTGGTGGGCCGCGAATGCGCCCAAGTAACGTGACGCTTACCGCTCCTGGACCGTCGGACAACCCGCCGGCCCCCGGGCGCCCCCGTCACACTCACCACACTTCCCCGCGCCCGCTGCGCGCACGCGCCGCCCGCAGTCTGCCCAGCATCTTCATGGTCGGCCCCGCACTGGCGGCGATCGTGGCCTTCATCCTCATCCCCGTCGTGGTCGCCGGACGGCTCAGCCTCACCGACTGGGACGGTTTCTCCGACAACTCCGAATTCCTCGGCCTGGACAACTACGTTCAGCTGTTCCACGACCCGGACGTGGCGAGCGCGGCATACGTCACGCTCGTGATCGCGGTGGTCGGCACCGTGGCCTGCAACGTCCTCGGCCTGGGCCTCGCGGTCATGCTCAACGGCCAGGGGCGCGTCAAAGCGATGCTGCGGGGCTTGTTCTTCTACCCGCACGTGCTCGGCGCGGTCATCATCGGTTTCCTGTGGTCGGCCATACTGAGCAGCGAAGGAGCGGTCAACACCCTCCTGACCGCGGCACACCGCTCGAAGATCCCGTTCCTGTCCGATCCGCAGTGGGCGCTCGCAGCGGTCGTCTTCGTGGTGATCTGGTCGACGTTCGGGGTGAACGTGGTCCTCTACCTCGCCGGGCTGCAGACGATCCCTGAGTCGCTCCTGGAGGCGGCGCGCATCGACGGCGCCTCACGCTGGCAGACGTTCCGCCAGGTCGTGCTGCCGATGCTGGCACCCACGGTGACGATCAACGTGGTCCTCGTACTCGTCCAACTGCTGCGGGTCTACGACCTGGTACTGGCGATGACCGACGGTGGTCCGGCCGGCCACACGCAGACGTACGCGTACCTGGTCCTGTCGGAGTCGTTCCTGAACGGGAAGATCGGCTACGCCTCGGCCCAGAGCATCGTCCTCATGGTCGTCATCGCGGTGCTCGCCGTCGTGATCGTGGCGCTGCGCCAGCGCAGCGAGAAGGCGGTGGAACTGTGAACCGCAATGCAGGCAGCCGGGTCGGCTCGGTCATGCTCGGTCTCTTCGCACTGGTCATGCTGGCGCCGCTGTACCTCGTGATCGTCAACGCGTTCAAACCGGAGTCGGCGATCCGTCAACGGCCGTTCTCCGCCGACCCGGGCGCGCTGTCCACGGACTATCTCCGAGCGGCACTGTCGTCACCGGACTACAACATCATCAAGGCGTTCGGTGTGACGGTGATGTTCGTGGTCCTGGTCAACGCGCTGTCCCTGGCGCTGGCCGGTCCGGCCGCCTATGTCATCGCCCGGGGTACCCGCCCGTGGCACAAGGGGATGCTGCTGGTGTTCCTGGCCGGGCTGTTCATTCCCGGGCAGGTCCTGGTCATCCCGGTGATCTACGTGCTGCGCTTCACGGGCCTGATGGGCACGATCCCCGGATTCGTCCTGTACGAGGCGACGCTGACCCTGCCCCTGTCGATGTTCCTGTTCGTGGGCTACATCAAGTCCATCCCCCGGGAGCTCGACGAGGCGGCGCAGATCGACGGCGCGGGCCGGCTGCGCACCTTCTGGCAAGTGATCTTCCCGCTGATGCGGCCGGTCGTGGTCACCGCGATCGTCCTGCACACCATCGGGGTCTGGACGGACTTCGTGAACCCGCAGATCGTGCTGGGCCCGACGTCGGGCCTGTATACCGTGATGACCGGTGTGTACTCCGCGATCGGTCTGCACACCACCGACCTGTCCGTGGTCTACCCGACGCTGCTCCTGGCCATCGCACCGGTGCTGATCTTCTTCGTGATCATGCAACGCAAGATCGTCGGTGGCCTCACCGCCGGCGCGACGAAGGGGTGACCGTGGGTAAGCACATGGTGAGCGTGACGGCGTCCGTACCGGCCTGCGAACCGCCGGCCTGGGCCGTACTGCAACGACAGCTGTTCTCGGTGCTGGACGAGGCATGGCGGGTCTTCGAGGACCGGTACTGCCACCCCGACGGCGGTCTGCGCTTCGACGGGGAACTGAAAGGCCGTGACGGGGCGGACGACTTCTACGAACCGTTCTTCAACTGGCCGATGCTGTACATGCTCGGCGGGGCGGACGACCTGCTCGACGCCAGCAAGAAGCACTGGAACGGGATCACCCGGCAGCTTTCCGACGCCGGGTTCCTGGTCGACGAGTACGAGCGCGGGTACGACTGGTTCCACCAGGGCGAGTCGCTGCTGATGTTCTACGGGATCTGCGCGGCCGACCCGTCCGACGACACGTTCCGCCGGCGGGCGCTGCGCTTCGCCGACCTCTACCTGCCCACCTCGCCCGTCGGCAACGTCGACGGCTCGCAGCGGATCATTCGGGCCCCGCACACCGGGGCCGGCGGGCCGCGCCGGGGCGTGGACGACGCATGGGCGCAGGGGTTCGGCGCGGAACTGACCAACATGAAACCGTACGGCCTGCCCCTGGAGGATCTGCCCGGCATCGACACCTGGGACGACCTGGCCGACCCCGTCAACGCGCGGCGTATGGGCGAGGCGATGAACCGGCGGCTCGGCGACGGCGACGTCGCGGTGAACCTCGCCTCCACATCGCTGATCGCCAACGCGTGGCTGTACACGGGCGAGGACCGGTACCGCGACTGGCTCGTCGACTACGTGCAGGCCTGGCGGGACCGGGCCGCCGCCGCGGGCGGCGTCATCCCCGACAACGTGGGACCCTCCGGGGAGGTCGGTGAGCTGCACGACGGCCGCTGGTACGGCGGCCCGTACGGCTGGACCTGGCCGCACGGTCTGCACAGCGTCGGCGCGGTCGCGGTCATCGCTGCCATGAACGCCGCTCTGGTCACCGGCGACAACACGTGGTTCGACCTGGCCCGCGCCCCGCTGGACCGGGTGCTGGCCGAGGCGACGCGCGGGCCGGTTCGTGACGGTGACTCCAGCATGGCCGCGACCTGGCTCCAGCGCCTCGGGCCTGATGCCGACAGCGACCTGCAACTGGTGCCCTACCGGTACGGCCTGCACGGCTGGTTCGACCACCAGCCGCTGCAGATCGCCTTCCCGGCCTGGATCTGGTGGTGCTCCGGCGACCCGCAGGACCGGCAGCGGCTGGACCGCGTGGAGCGCGAATGCGGCTACGACTGGACGACCGTGCACGCCTTCCGCGACAAGGAGGAGGCCGGACACGAGGCGCCGTGGCTCGCCTACCTCGACGGTCGCAACCCCGACTACCCGGCCCGAGCCCTCGGCATGGCGCTGGGGCAGGTCGCCCGCAGGATGGCACTCGTCCGCGAGGATGCGACGACCACCCGCACCGATGACATCCACTGGTGGCAGCGGCTCAATCCCGTGGTGACCGAGATTCTGGTGCAGCTGACCACCGGCGCTCCCGCCGCCCCCTACAACGGGGGGCTCCAGCAGGCACGGGTGCGCTACTGGGACGCCGACCGCGGCCGTCCCGGCCTGCCGGCCGACGTCGCCGCCCTCGTCGAGGGCCTCGACGAGGCCCGAGTCGGCGTCCAGTTGGTCAACCTGAGCAATACGCGTGAGCGGCGTGTGGCCGTGCAGGCCGGCGCGTTCGCCGAGGACGGCATCGATCATGTCGTGGTGGATCAACTCGACAGCGGCTACCCCGGCCCGAACCGCGCCTACCGGGCCGACGAGCTCACGACCAGTACCCGGCGCATCGACGTGCACGACAACCACCTGCTGGTGATCCTGCCGCCCGGGACCCGGCTCGATCTGACCATGCAGGTGAGGCGCCGTCAGTTCACCCCGAGCCACCCGACGTTCGACCGATACCAGGAGAAGTAGAATGACGAACGATGAGCATGCCCAGCCAGTGTTTCCCCTTCCGGTGCGCGGCGACACATACCGGCGTGCCGATGCGGAGCTGGTGGATCAGATGGGCCAGGTGAGCAGCGCCACCGCGTGCGCGAAGCTCCATGGCCTGGGCATCAGGCGCACGTGGATGGAGGGGCCGCAGCCCCTCACGACCGGGCAGAAGATCGCCGGGTCGGCGTTGACGCTCCAGTTCATGCCACAGCGCGAGGACATAGCCAGCGGCCTGGCCCAGGAGGCCGTCGAACGCCAAACCGCCCTGTGGGCGGTCCTGGAGGCGGTACAGCCCGGCGACGTCCTCGTCATCCAGGCGTACGGGTCGGCGTTCAGCGGCTGCGTCGGCGACATGCTCGTCCGCTACTTCAAGCGCAAGGGCGGCGCCGGGATCGTCGTCGACGGTCGGATCCGGGACGCGCCGCGGGTCCGCGAGCTCGGCGTGCCGATCTGGTGCACCGGCACCACCCCGCACTACGCCTCCCAGTCGGAGCTGTTCCCCTGGGCGTACGACGTGCCGGTTGCCGCCGGAGGAGTGCTGTGCCTGCCCGGCGACATCGTGGTCGCCGACGACGACGGCGCCGTCGTCGTCCCCCAGGCGACCGCGCCGGAGGTGGTCGCCACGGCCCAGGACCACCAGGAGTGGGAGGTGTTCAGCCGGATGCGTCTCGACCAGGGCGCCCGGCTCGGCAACTACTACCCGCTGACGTCGGAGTCGCGCGCGGAGTACGAGCAGTGGCGCGACCAGCAGCGGGCGTCCCAGCGATGAACCGTGTCTCGGGCCCGGGTGTGCTGGGCCGTACCGGTCTCACGGTCGGCAGGCTCGGCCTGGGCTGCGCGCCCCTGGGCAACCTGTACGAGCCGGTTCCGGAGCAGGATGCCACCGGCACGGTGCGTGCCGCGCTGGCGGGCGGGACGCGCCTGTTCGACACCGCCCCCCGGTACGGCAACGGCGTGTCCGAACAGCGCCTCGGCCAAGTGCTGGCCGGGGTGCCCAGGTCGCAGGTCGTCGTCGCGACCAAGGTCGGATACCGTCTCACTGACGACGGGGCCGAGCCGGACTTCTCCTATGACGGCACCATGCGGTGCCTGGAGCAGAGCCTGACCCGGCTCGGCCTGGACCGCGTGGACATCGCGCACGTGCACGACCCCGACCACCATGAGCAGGAGGCCCTCACAGGGGCCTTCCGCGCCCTGGTCGACCTGCGGGAGCAGGGCGTGGTGTCGGCGGTGGGCGCGGGCATGAACCAGAGCGACATGCTGGAGCGGATCGTCGCGCGGGTCGACGTGGACTGCGTGCTGCTGGCCGGCCGGTACACCCTCCTCGACCAGGAAGCTCTGACGGGCCTGCTGCCTGGGTGCGAGGCTCGCGGTGTCGGGGTCGTCCTGGGCGGGGTGTACAACTCAGGCCTGCTGGCCGACCCGCGGCCCGGCGCGAGGTACGACTACCGGACAGCGGAGCCGTACCGGGTCGCCGCCGCGCTGGCCATCGAGGAGATCTGTGCCCGCCACGGGGTGCCGATGAAGGCGGCGGCCCTGCAGTTCGCGTGGGGGCATCCTGCCGTGTCCGCTCTGGTCGTCGGAGCCAGGACCGCCGATGAGGTGCGGGAGAACCTCGCCATGGCGCAGACCACCGTCCCCGCCGACCTGTGGGCGGAGCTGCGCGCAGCGGGACTGCTCCCACGGGAGGTGCCGACGCCGTGACCGCCATCGACGCACACGTCCACCTGTGGGACCCCAACCTGCACGACCATGCGTGGCTGCGGTCCGCAGGCGAACTGCATCGCCCCTTCCGTCTCGACGACCTCACCGCGGCCTCCGGAACGGTGACGGCTGTTGCCGTGCAGGCCGGGCGGACCGTGGACGAGGCCCGTTGGCTGCTGGGCCTGGCCGGGCGGTCCCCACGGCTCGCCGGCGTCGTCGTCTACGCGGATCTCGCCGACCCAGCCGCTGTGGACACGATCGACGCACTCCGCGCAGAGGACGGGGGTTCGGCGCTGGTCGGACTCCGTGATCCGGTCGGGGCCGGCGAGGGCGACCGCCTCGGCCTGCCCCAGGTGCGGCGCTCACTCGCGGCTCTCGGTGAGCGGGGCCTGGCCATGGACCTGCTGCTGGGCCACGGCACCCTGCGCGAGGCATACGCAGCGGCCAGGGACCTGCCGCAGGTGCGGTTCGTCGTCGACCACGCCGCCATCTCGGCCGTCGACGTGCGGCGCGAAGGCCTCAGCGAATGGGCCGTGCAGCTGACGCCACTGGGCCGACTGCCCAACGTGGTGTGCAAGCTGTCCGGACTCGGCAAGGCCACCGCCGAACCAGGCGGAGTGCGCCTGGACGCCGTGGCTCGGGTGATGCTCGACGTGTTCGGGCCGCACCGGCTGATGTTCGGTTCCGACTGGCCGGTCAGCACGCTGTGGTCGCCGTACGAGGACGTGGTCGGGGCCACGGCACGTGTGCTGGGTGGGTTGACCGCGGACGAAGCCGCCGCGGTGTGGGGCGGTACGGCCATCGGGGCCTACGGACTCGATCTGGCGGACACGCCCGCTATCGATAATAGAATGACGACGCGGCAGGGGGAGCACTGATGACTGGCCTGAACGATTTGCTCGAACAGAACAAGGGCTTGGCTTCCGGCGGGCTGCTGTCCGACCGGGTATACCGGCTGCTGCGCTCGGCCATCCTGAGCGGCGAGATGGTGCCCGACCAGCGGATCGTCGAATCCGACATCGCCAAGCGCCTGGGCATCAGCCAGGCCCCGGTGCGCGAGGCCGTCAAGCGGCTGGTCCACGAGAGCCTGGTCACTCACGTGCCGCGGCTGGGCAGCCGGGTCGCCCGCATCTCGACCGAGCAGGCCGAGCAGGCACGGGAGCTGCGCGGTCAGCTTGAGGAGTTCGCCGCCCGAGCCGCCGCCCAGCGCCGCGCCGAGGGCTACGTCGACCAGCTGAACGCCGTGATCGACGACATGCGGCGGGCGGCCCGGCAGGACGACCCGATCAGCTTCCGCGACAGCGACATGGCTTTCCACCGCCTCGTCTGCCAGGCCAGTGGCAACCACCTGCTCCCGCGGTTGTGGGAGGTGATGGAGCCCAGCCTCTGGGCCCTGCGCGTGGTCTCCGACCCGTTCTACACCGGCAGCCGCGACAAGCTGGTCGACGAACACGCACGCCTGCTCGACATGCTGGTGGGCGGCCGGGAAGAGGACGCCGCACAGGCCTTCCGCCTGCACGCGATCGGCGCGGCCCAGCTGGCGCAGCGCGACGAGTAGCCCGCCGGCTCGCACGCGGTAAGCGGCGCGATCCGTACCGCGACCGTGTTCACCAGTCACCGCGGTGGACGGTACGGGTCGCTATCGGCGTACGTCGAACCGGTGGGCGCGGGCAACGCGTTCGCCGGTGGGTACCTGTACGGCCCCCTCCTAGGGCTGACTGAGGTGGCCCGGCTACGGCTCGGTCACCTGGTCGCCGCCACGGCGCTGGGGCGTGACCGGGAAGTCGGGCCACTGCCGGCCATGGACGCCGCTCAGTCACGCATCGAACGACATCGGAGGTTCCGCATGACCCGGCAAGGCGCGCACGCCACCGGCTCCGACGACACCACCCGGATCCTGCTCACGGGCGCCGCGGGCAGGGTCGGCACGCAACTGCGGCCGTTGGCGGCACGGGAGGGCCGCACGCTGCGGCTTCTCGACATCACCACGCCGCCCGCCATCGAAGGGACCGGAGCGGAGGAGACCGTGATCGTCTCCCTCACCGACGCCGAGGCGCTGGCGGAGGCATGCCGGGGTGTCAGCGCGATCGTCCATCTCGGCGGCCAGAGCGTCGAGTCCACCCTGGACGACGTACTGGACCGCAACGTGCGCGGGACACTGAACGTCCTGGAGGCGGCCCGGCTGGCTGGTGTGCCCCGGGTCGTCCTCGCCTCCTCGGCACATGCTGTCGGCTTCCACCAGTACGACGGCACTCCGGTCGCCGCAGACGCACCGGCCCGCCCGGACACCCTCTACGGCTGGAGCAAGGCCGCGATCGAGTCCGCCGGGCAGCTCTACCACGACCGCTTCGGCATGGACATCATCTGCCTGCGAATCGGCAGCTGGTTCCCGAGGCCAGTCGGAATCCGCGGGCTGGCCACCTGGCTGTCACCGGCCGACGGGCACCGCCTCGTCGAAGCCTGCCTGAGCTGCCACGAACCCGGCTACCGGATCGTCTGGGGGGTCAGCCGCAACACCCGCGGCTGGGTGAGCCTGGCCGAAGGTGAGGCGATCGGCTACCACCCGCTCGACGACGCCGAGCAGTTCGCGCCCGAGGTGATCGCCCAGTACGGCACCCCGGACCCCGCCGACTTGACCGCAACCCGGCTCGGGGGCACCTGGTGCGCCAACCCCATGGGACAGGCCTGGTGACAGCAATCCGTTCCTGACAGTCGGACCGAGCACCTCCTCGGCCGACGCAACCCCTGAAGTGGAGATTTATCCATGAATACCGTGAAACACGAGGAACGAACGATGCGGCTCTCCGGACTGCTCTCCTTCCCTCTGACTCCCTTCGACGACGCCGACAAGGTCGACCTGGACGTCTTCGCCACCCACGTCGAGGCACAGATCGCTGCCGGCCCCAGCGGGCTGTTCGTGGCGTGCGGCACCGGAGAGTTCACCGCACTCGGGCTCGACGAGTACCGGCAGGTCGTGGCCACCGCCGTGACACAGGCCGCCGGACGCCTGCCCGTCTTCGCCGGGGCGGGCGGCGGCCCGCGGATCGCGCAGGAGTTCGCGCAAGCCGCGCAGGAATGCGGCGCCGACGGACTGCTGTTGCTGCCCCCCTACCTGCTGACATCCACCCCGCAGGGGCTGGTGCGCCACATCCGCTACGTCGCCGAGGCCACACCGCTGCCGATCATCGTCTACCAGCGGGCCAACGCAGTCCTCGATCCGGCCGCCGCGGTGGAACTGCTCGACATCCCGACCGTCATCGGCATCAAGGACGGCCGCGGCGACGTCGACGCGATGCTGCGCCTGGTCACCGCCGTACGCACCAGCGGACACCCCCGCGCCGCCGAGTTCGGGTTCCTCAACGGCCTGCCGACCGCAGAGCTCAGCGCGCGAGCCTACGCAGCGATCGGCGTCGAGAGCTACTCCTCGGCGGTGCACTGCTTCGCCCCCGACATCGCCACCGCGTTCCACCGGGCCGTGCGCGCCGGCGACGAGGAGGCGCAGCAAACCCTGCTGACCGAGTTCTACCTGCCGTTCGCTGCACTGCGCGACCGCGTGCCTGGCTACGCGGTTTCGCTGGTCAAGGCCGGTGCGCAGCTGGCCGGACTGGCCGTCGGCCCCGTCCGCCCGCCGCTGGTGGAGGCCACACCAGAACACCTCGCGCAACTCGCGACCATCGTGGACTGCGGACGCGCGGCAATCCACCGACTGAAGGAGCCCCGGGCATGACGACCGGTTTTCATACGAGGAGGGACCGCGTGGAGCTACAGAGCCCGTCAGGGCGCGCCACGATCATCGACGTCCGTATCACGCCCATTGCGTTCCCTGATCCGCCGTTGCTCAACGCCGTGGGCTGCCACGAGCCGTGGGCGTTGCGCGCGATCATCGAAGTCGACTGCGGGGACGGACTCGTCGGGCTCGGCGAGACATACGGCGACGCCACGCACCTGGCGGTGCTGCGTAGGGTGGCACCGTTGCTGATCGGGCTGGACCCGTTCCAGACCGAACACATCAAGTCCGTGGTGGATTCACTGCTCGGCACCGTCGACGCGCCGGCGGAGAAACTCGGTCCGGCCGGCGGCATGAGCCCGGAGAAGACGGCGCTGCGGGTCTTCTCCGCATTCGAGGTCGCCTGCCTCGACGTGCAGGGCCAGGCGATCGGCCGTCCGGTCCACGACCTCCTCGGCGGCCGGGTACGCGACGCGGTGCCGTTCTCGGCGTACCTGTTCTACAAGTGGGCGCAGCATCCGGGCGATGCCCCGGACCCCTACGGCGCTGCGCTCGACCCTGACGGGATCGTGGCGCAGGCCCGGACGATGGTGCAGACGTACGGCTTCCAGTCGATCAAGTTGAAGGGCGGTGTCTTCCACCCCGACGAGGAGCTCGACGCCATTCGCGCGCTGCGCGAGGAGTTCCCCGCGCTGCCGCTGCGAATCGATCCCAACGCCGCGTGGAGCGTCAAGACCTCCCGCCGGGTCGCCGCCGAGACACAAGGCCTGCTGGAGTATCTCGAAGACCCGACCGAGGGCCTGGCCGGCATGGCCGCCGTCGCCGAGACCGCCGGCATGCCACTGGCCACCAACATGTGCGTGGTCTCCTTCGACCACATTCCCGAGGCCGTCGATCGCGGCTCCGTTCAGGTCATCCTGTCCGATCACCACTACTGGGGCGGACTGCGGCAGTCTGTGCGCCTGGCGGGCATCTGCGAGACCTGGGGCCTTGGCATGTCTATGCACTCCAACAGCCATCTCGGCATCAGCCTCGCCGCGATGACCCACCTCGGCGCGGCACTGCCGCAGCTGTCCTACGCCGCCGACACCCACACGCCGTGGCAGCTGGGTGTCGACGTAGTAGAGCGCCCGCTGACCTTCGTCGACGGCGCCGTGCCGGTGCCGATGTCGCCAGGGCTCGGCGTGCGGCTGGACCGGGACGCGCTCGCCCGGCTGCATGAGAACTACCTGCGGCACGGGACCCCCGGACGCGACGACACGGGTTACATGCGCCGGTTCCACCCAGACTTCAACCCGACGAAGCCGCGGTGGTGACCGGGGACCCGGTCAGCCTCTCGGGGCACGCCTACTCTCGCCGACTCGCTCGGAGTCGGTGACCACGCATGGGTCGTGACAGCTCGTGTCGACACACGGAGGCTCGGGGACACGAGTGGCCGCGTCTGGCCCTCACAGCGACCTGGCCAACTCGACGACGGTCACGCCCGGTTCACTGAACCGGCTCGACACCAAGGGCGGCCACCGGCTGACCGTCGCCGGCTATGTCGAGACCTCGCATGGGCGCGTCGAGACCACCGTCTCGCGCACCCTCGCCAACACCTCCGTCCACCGCTGGACGGAGGACGAGAACACCGACGGGCTCACGGCCCGCTGGGACGACGACGAGACGGTGACCGTGGACGGCCGGGGCCCGGCGCGCGTCGCGCACACCCACCGCGTCTACACCATGGACGGCGAGACCACGATCGGCACGGACAACCGGCTGCGCACCGTCCTCACGCTCGGGGACCGCGCCGATACCTCGGTCGTACGCGCCGGCAAGCGCATCTCCTGGTCGCGGCTCGACGACACTTACACCGGCGACGCCACCTGGACGCTGGGTGTCCCGCGTGACCAGCGCCATGCCGTCGGCACGTCGAGCGAGCACTACCGGCTGGACGGGTCGGAAGGCTGCTACGACCGCACACTGCGGACCGAGCAGGGCACCCTGACGGAGGACCGTACGGGCTGCTGAAGTGACGCGGGGCCCTGCGCGCGCAGGGCCCCGCGTACCTCGCCGGAGCTATGCCGGCACACGGTCGTCCTGCCGCAGCGCGCCGCGTACGGTCAGATCGAAATGAGTGCGCAGTCGGCGTAGTTCCCACAGCGAGAGAAGCGTGACGGACAGCGGTGGCCCGACCAGGAACAGCCCGCGCACCCAAACCGGGGCGGCGACGGGCGCGCTGTCGAAGAGCTGGAAGACGAACATGGCCCACACCAGCACGGGCGAGATCAGCGGCGCAGTACCTTGTGCACATCGGCGGTACGGAAGACGTGGTGCACACACAGCACCGCCGCTGTGAGCACGAACGGCAGCCCGAAGAGAATCGACGCCAGCAGGGCCGGAATCAGCACGATCTGGAAGATGCCCGTCTGCGGCAACATCATCGCGTCGGTCATCAGGACCCACAGAATGAAGAGGGAGCCGAACAGCACCCCCATTCCCGTCGCCGGGCTGCTCAGGCGCCGCCGGTATACGGCTCGCACCGGCGGACGAGCGGCCAGCACGAACACGGTGAGCGCGATCGGCCCGACCACCAGCAACACACCGACGCTGCTGAGGACTTCCGTGAACTTGCCCCCGCGATGTCCCCCCGACTTCCGCAGCGGATAGCTGAAGATCAACCAGAGCGTCGCGACGAGTCCGATGACCGTGCGCGCCGCCTCGATACGGGTATCGGCGGCCTTGTAGGTGCCGAGAACCACATCCGTGCTGCTCACGCTGCATGTTGGTACTCGTGCAGGATGCCGCCGAGGCGGTCGCGTCGGTGGACGTCAAGGTGGACGAGCCGGTCGGGTTCGGTGATCGGTTCGGGCAGCCGGCGCAGGGGTGCGGCGCCGGCGAGGGTGCGGTGCGGGCGGTGCGCGTTGTAGAACGCCTCGTACTCGCGCAGGGCGTGCAGCAGGTGGGCATGGTCCCGGATCAGGGTGCGGTCGAGGAGTTCAGTCCGGCACGAGCGGATTCAGCGCTCCATGATCGCGTTCATGCGGGGCATTCTCACCCCGGTTTGCACGACCTTGATTCCCTCCTCGGCCAGGACGCCGTCGAAGCCGGCCGGGTAGCGCACGTCGCGGTCCCGGATCAGGTATTTGATCTTCGTTCCGGCGTCCTGGATATCCATGGCCAGGTTCCTCGCGAGTTGGGTGACCCATGCCGCGGTCGGGTGGGCGGTGACGCCAAGGACCCGCACGCGGCGGGTGGCGTGTTCGATCACCGCGAGGACGGTCAGGGTCGTTTTGGTGAGGGTCTTGGTCTCGAAGAAGTCGGCGGCCAGGATGGCGTCGGCCTGGGAACGCAGGAAGTCGGCCCAAGTCGTGTGCCCCTGTTCGGGTGCGGGCGGGATGCCGTGTTCCTTGAGGATGGTCCGCACGGTGGAAGCGGCGACCTTGATGCCGGGCGCGGCGAGTTCTCCGTGCACGGGCCTGTAGCCCCATTCCGGGTTCTCTCGCACGAGGCGCAGGACCAGGGCGCGGATGGAGCGGACGGTGCGGGGCCGGCCCCGGCGCTTGGGGCGGGAGGCCTTGGCGTGGCGTCGGCGCAGGAGCTCGCGGTGCCGGCGCAGCACAGTGTCAGCGCAGACGATCAAATGGATTTGACGAAGCCGCACCCGGGGGAGGCGGTGCAGCAGTGCGGCGAGCAGCGCCCGGTCGGGCCACGTCGGATGTGGCTTGCCTACCTGCCGCTGCAGCACGACGAGTTGGTGGCGCAGCGCCAGGATCTCCAGATCCTTCTCCCGCTCGCCCATCGGCAACAGCCGTATGAAGCTGAAGGCGGTCGACAGGGCGAGGTACGGCAGTCGCAACAGCACAGTTGAGCATCCTCGCAGTCGGTCCAGGCGTGCTCCAAGAAGCCCCTCCCCGCGCGAAAGGCTGACGCATCAGCTGCACACCGCTGACCCCGGATCAGGCCTGTGACCAGCACGGATGCAATATTCGGCACGTACAGGACCCTGGTGGTTAATTACTCAGCGTATCCAGGCACCGAAGGCGTCGAAGCGAGCGCACCCGCATTGCCGACAAACCAGACAGGATTCGGGACCCCACGACCCGCTGCTGTGACGCTGCGCCAATTAACCACCAGGATCGTACAGGGCTGCGCTGGCCACAGGCGCGACGGAGGTCGTGCTGTTTGTGGACTTGGCCAACCCCACCAGCAACGGCCTCTACCAGCGAATCGGGTACCTCCCGGTTACCGACTTCGCCGTGTACGACTTCTCGTATGCCGCGCCGGAAGTCAGTTAAGAACTCTGGCGGGTTCCGCGACGAGCACAGCGAACACCTCTGCCATCAGGGACTTCGCCGCCGACACCTCGCTGGGCTTCTTCAACGAACTTGTGGCGTAGGACACGCAGGTCGGTTCCGACGGGTGCCACGTCCGGGGGCGCGGTCGCTCCAGTCACGGCAGGGCGAGCGCGGGAGCATCGTCAGCGGACGACGTCGAAGACATTCTTCTGCAGGCCGTTGGCGTACGCCTCGTGCTCGACAAGCTTCAACTTCTGGGTGTCCTTGTCCGTGTCGCTGAACAGACGCTTGCCCGCGCCGAGCAGGAGTGGGAAGACGAGCAGGTGGTAACGGTCGATCAGGCCGGCGTCTGAAAGGTTCTGGTTGAGGGCGGCGCTGCCGTGGACGATGATCGGGCCGCCTTCGGTCTCCTTCAATGCGGCGATCTCGTCGAGCGAGCGCAGGATCGTGGTCTCGCCCCAGTTCGAAACCAGGTCGTCCTCGGTGAGGGTGGTGGAGACGACGTACTTCGGCATCACCTTGTAGTCGGCGAAGTCCTCCATGCCCGGCCACACCGGGCTGAATGCCTCGTAGCTGACTCGGCCCATCAGCATCGCGGTGGCTTGCTTCTGCTCCCGTCCTTTGATGTCGAATGCCTCGGGGAGGAACTCGACGCCCTTGAAGGTCCACCCCGAGTTCCGGTAACCGGGCTCGCCGCCCGGGGCCTCCACGACGCCGTCGAGCGAGACGAAGGCGGTGCTGATCAAGGTACGCATCTGAGGTCTCCTGGTGTCTCGTGGCTGGTTCTCAGCTGGTTCGGTCGATGCACGCTGCGACCGACCTCGCGGCCGCGGTGCACCAACTATCACTGAATGACTGCGGATCGCGGAAAAACTCATCGCTCATCGCCCCCCTCCCGGCGGTCTCGACCATCCGGATGGCGAGGTGTTCTTCCCGAAATGCACGGTGGCGCCTTTCGCGAAGCCCGCGCCGGAGATAGTGACCGAGTCGTTGGCCCTGCCACTGAAACGGATCGGGCTCCGCTGACCTGCTGGCCACGCAGAGGGCCCGCGCGACCGTGGTCGTCGCGCGGGCCTTCTGCGTCTGGCTTTACCGGGCGTCGGCCATGGCCCGGGACTCGCGCCTCGTCACCTGGAGGACGGGGAGGTGCCGTGCAGCTTCTCGAAAAGGAACTCGTGCTTGAGGAAGGACGTGCCGTACTCGTGCCCGGGAGCCGGCGGCAGGAGTTGTGCGGCCTGGAAGAGCCGCCAGCCGTCCTCCAGGGCCGCGACTCCGGTCGCGTAGGGCGGCTCGTCGCTGTCCCCGGTGGTCGGGCGGATGGTGCCCGTTCCGTCGTAGCGGGCCCATCCGACGACGTTCGAGTCGAGGGCAGAGTTGGCGAGATAGAGGACGAGAACCTGCTGCCTGATGTCTGTCATGCGTGGCTCCTGAGCTGGGGACGGTTGGTGACGCGGGTGATCCAGTAGTCAAGGTTCGCAGTTCCGGAATTCCGCGGGGGTTCCGTTGGCGATGTCGGAGCCGGGGACGGTCAGGCAGTGGTCGGATGCCGGGTTGAGCAGGGAACCCCTTCACCACCAACGACGTGACGGCGGCAGACTTCCTGACGACCAGCGGCCCCGGAGGAGCGGGGGAGGGGCCGTCGCTCTCCCTGACGGCGGCCATGGACCACTTTGCCGCCGCCGAGGAAGGCCCCGCCGCGCCCCAGACCTCGGAGCCAGCCACCGCCACTGCCCGCGTTGCCCATCCGGCGCCCCGCCCGGTTCCCGCAGGCAGGCGCTCATCCATGACCTCCTACAAGATCGCGCGGCAGGAGCACCTCGGCAGCATGCTCACCCACCTCCAGCAGGAGCGGTACCCCCTCGTCTGGCGCGGCGAGTACCTCGTTCCGGCCGGGAAGACAACGACCACCGCCTTGTGGTGGATTGCCCTGCCAGGACAAGTCGAGCAGTGGTACGACACCCGCGAGGCCGAGCGCCTGGTCAGCGGCATCTGTCTGGCGGTAGGGATCATCTGGGAACCGGTTGCCGCGCCCGGCGGGGCCACCCAGCTTGCCGAAGCCCTCGCACGCATGGAACAGCGGCGGCGCGCCTGAGAATCCGGCCCGGGCCACCCCCTTCCTGCCCGTACGCGGGCCGCGTACGCCATGATGGACGTGGCCCGAGTACGCCGTTTCATCCTTCGAACATCCCGGGGCCGCGAGTAGAAGGACACACCTGATGGACCTCGACATCACCGCTCACCAGCACGACCTGCTGACCCTGTGCGCGCTGCGCATCGGTGACGCCACCCTGGACTGGAGCCTGCTCGCCCGCGGCGCCCAGAGCCCCGACGGTCTGGCCGCCCTCCTGGACGGGCAGCTGCGCGAGGACTCGCGTGCCGCGACCAAGAACCGGCCCCTGCTGCAGCAGGGCCTGGCCGCCGGTCTCGATGCCGCCCGCGCCCGCGTTGACGACGAGCTGGCCGCGGCCGACAAGGCGGGCGCTCGTCTGGTCACCGTCCTCGACGAGGACTACCCGGCGAATCTGCGCGTGATCGGCAACCTCCCGCCGTTCCTCTTCTACCGTGGCGAGCTCGACCAGCGCGATGCCCGTTCCATCGCCGTCGTCGGCACCCGCCAGGCTTCCGAGGACGGACTGCGCCGGGCGGCCCGGATGGCACGCGAGCTCGTCGAACACGACGTCGTGATCGCCAGCGGCCTGGCCAAGGGCATCGACGCCGCCGCCCACCAGGCCACCCTCACCGCCGGAGGCCGGACTTTCGCCGTCATGGGCACCGGCATCGCCGCGCCCTTCTACCCGGCCGAGAACCGGCCGCTCGCCAAGGCCATCCTCACGGCCGGCGGCGCGCTGCTGAGCCAGTTCTGGCCTACCAGCCCCCCGGCGAAGTACACCTTCCCCCGCCGCAACGTCGTCACGAGCGGTACCACCCTGGGCAGCGTCGTCATCGAAGCCTCCAGCACTTCCGGCGCCAAGATGCAGGCACGCCTGGCCGCCGAGCACGGCAAGCTCGTCTTCCTGATCCGGTCCCTCGCCGACACCCAGCCCTGGGCCATGAAGATGCTCGATGAGGACCGCGCGATCCTGGTCACCGCCTCCAGCGACATCACCGACCGCCTCGGCCAAGCTGCCGACATCCAGCGCGCCGGACAACAGCGCCAGCAGCTCGCCCTGGCCGGCCTGTGACCGCAGGTCTCCCCGACCCTGCAGGCTTCCCTGACTGCCCGGTGTGCGCCTACGTCCTCACGGGCACCGCCCGCCTGTGTTCGGACTGCGCCGGGCACACCCTCCAGCCCGTCGCCGACCCCCACTGCCCGGTCTGCTCCCAGGCCGTCGCATCGGGTGGGCAGTGCGGCAACCGGCTGTGCGCGCTGCCGCAGGAGCAGCGGGGGTTCTCGGGCGTCGACGCGGTGGCCGTGTACTCCGGAGCCCTCCGAGACAAGATCCACAAGCTGAAGTACGACGGCGCGTACGGCTGGGCGATGATCTTCGGTCGGCTCCTCGTCGGCTGGATGGAGAGCCACCCCGAGCAGATGCGCGGCGTCGACTATGTCGTCGGCAACCCCACCCACACCGGCCGCCAGCCGATCCAGCACATCGAGGCGATCATGGACGCGGCCTACATCGAGGACGTCACCCGAGCCTTCCCGCTCAGCGCACCCGGCGCGCACCGCCTGGTCAAGACGACCGAGACGCCCCGCTCCGCCAACAAGAATCTGGACGACAAGCGGACGGCCGCCGTCGCGCACGCCGCCGCCCTGACGTGGACCGGGAACACCAACGACATCAAGGGCGCCACCATCCTCCTCGTCGATGATGTTCTCACCAGCGGGTCCCAGCTCCAGCACGTCGGACTCCGGCTCCGGGCGTCCGGCGCCGCCGACGTCCGCGGACTCGTTCTCGCACGAGTCCCCTGGAGCGGATGATCCCGCCCTAGACGCCGTGAGCGGGCCGGCTGGCGCCGGTCGGTGGGTCAGCGCCGGACGCGCCGTATCGAGCTCACGCGGCTCGCCCAGGGTGGTGGTCATGTGGCGGCTGAGGCGCTTCGGGGAGGTCTGGAAGCAGCCGCCCAACGCCACCATCAGCGGCCCGGCCCGCCGCCGTGGTCGGGGCGTCCGCGTCGGGAATCAGGACGATCCCGCCGAGGTGCTCAGTGACCCATGCCGGAGGAGTCCGGCCTTCCAGAACGTCGCGTACGTAGTCGGGGACCTCCGCCCGCAGACCGCGGAGCATGTGCGCGAGGTACGGCACCGAGAAATGCCCGTAGTCGTTGGGGACGTTCTCGAAAAGGGCGCCGGTGACCGGAGCAGCGCGCTCCATGACCGCCGCCCCGGCGAACTGGCTGTTCCTGATCCGCTGAATCGGCCGGAGAAGTTCCTTTGCCACACGGCGAGAACCCCGCTGCGGCTGCTGCAGGAAGCGGTCGAGGTCCTCGGCCAACCCGCGCGAGAGGCACGATCGGCGCGTCCAGGCCGTCGGGGCTTGCGATGTCTTCGACGGGGACCGCGTCGTGGAAGGCGCTCACGCCCGAGTTCCTGCCATCCAGGCCGACGGCGGTCCCCGCCATTAGGGCGGAGACGGTGGACACACCGACCCGGTCGCGTTCCTTGCAAGGAACGCCGTCATGGGTGCGGTCGCAGTCCAGGGTCGCTCGGTACTTCGAGTCACCGCAGTACAGGACGTAGGCCGCCGGGACGTCGAAGCGGTTCGCCACCTTGATCAGCTTGGAGATCTGCGTCCGGTCGTCGCCCTGCGTCTTGTAGGCGAAGTCGATGTTCCAGCGCTTGCCGTGCAACTTCAAGATCTTCGCCTCGATGAAGAGCCCGTAGCAGGTGCCGTCCCGGTCCACCCACCACCACAGCCAGTCGGCTCCGTTCTCCTTCTCCTCGTCACCTGTGAACTCGACGAACCGGATGCGCGGGCTCGCGGTGGCCAGGAGCACTTGGGTCGCCGCCACCTCACGAAACATCCCGCCGAAGTCCAGCATCCCCGTCAACAGACGATCCACTGCCGTCCGGCCCTGCCGGAGCTCCTCGTAAGGGCTGGTCTCATGACCGGGAATGTGACTCAACGTGGCTGCCCCTCTTGGTGACTTGGGAATGGTCTCCTCATCATCCCTTCGCGCCATGGCCGCCGTTCGAGCGTTCGTGAAGTCCGGACGCGACGGCGAAGTTGCGACGCCGTTCAGTCTCCTCGTCCTACTTCGCTTGGCATCCACGCGAGTCGTACCGACTCGTGCGGCCTGGCGGGTGCGCCTGTCGGCGACAGGGCGCCGCCGGACGTACGGTGCCCGCCGATTACGTGACCCCTGATGGGGACGTCGTGTACGTCTACGTGCTCGGGCGCGCGGAGCCCTACACCGTGACCTCATACCGCCCCCTCAGGGTCTATAGCCGGTAGACGTGCCCAGAGGCCACCAGGCGGCGGGGGAGTGGCACCCCCGCCGCGCCGACAACACACAGGAAGGCCCCCTGGCGTGGACGGTATGACCGTCGACGCGGTGGAAACCTCGGGGGTGGATGCATTCCGCCAGGACCTTTCGCAGAAACTGCGGATGTATACGTATCGTCCGTCAGTGTTGCGGCGGGTCCAGATTCCCAAACCGGGGCGGCCTGGGGAGCTCCGGCCGCTTTCGATCCCCACCGTGGCGGACCGTGTGGTGATAACGGCTGCGAAACTGGTCCTTGAACCAGTATTCGAGGCTCAGTTCACCGAGGCGAGCTACGGATTCCGGCCGAAGCGGTCCGCGATCGACGCCTGCGAGGCAGTGCGTATCGCGGCGAACCAGCGGCGGGAGCGGGTGTTCGAGGCCGACATCCGGGACTGCTTGGAGTCATCGACACACTGCTCCTTCCGTTGATGGAGTGGGTCAGAACAGACTGTCTGCGGGGACGGGGAGCTTGATACGCAGGCCTTTTCGGCGTCCGGAGCGGACGTGGACGGCTTCGAGCTCGCCGCGCTTGACACGCTGCAACACCGTCTGGCGGGAGACGCCGAGGGCGAGGGTGGCCTCGAGCATGGGCAGCCAGCCGGGCGGTGCCTGATCGGTGAAGCGGGACCTCAGGTCGTCGGTGAGCCGGATCCGCCAGGGGGCGCCGGGGGTGATCTGCTCCCCGGCGATGAACCCGTCGTTCAGCCACCGGTGCAGGGTGGAGGGGGCGACCTCGAGTTCTTTGGCGGCCTGTTTGATGCTCAGTGGCTCGGGTTCGTCGGCGGGTGGCGCGTCGTCGGGCCGGTGGCGTGGGATCTTCCAGTGGTTGCGGAGGTTGTTGACGCGGTTGTAGTCGAAGGGCAGGCCGCGGGCTGTGGTGCGGCCCTGCCGGTTGAGGATCCCGGCGATCACGGCGTCGGGGTAGTGGACGGCCAGGCGGCGCACGAGGTCGACGGTGTCGTCGCTGGTGCGGACCTTCGGTGGCTGCGAGCGGGGCAGGGCGACGGTGAGGTCGGTGAGCGCGCCTCCCTTCCAGCGCAGGGTCAGGTCGGCGCGCTTGCTGTGGCGGTCGAGGCTGATGACGACCTCTTCCAGCAGAGTGTGCAGAACTTCCTTGCGGTCACGGTCGGTTGTCGTCGGCGCGTGCCAGACGCCGGGCAGGTCGTCGCCCAGGGCGAGGACGCCAGCGCGTTCCTCGACGGTCAGGGTGGTCGGGCGGCGGGTCTCGCGGCGGGTGAGTTCGGCTTCGGCCGCGGCCAGAGCGGTGAGGGTTCTTTCCCACTCGGCTTCCAGGCCGCGGGCGACCAGGCGGTTGTCGGGATCGACGGCCAGGTAGCGGCGCTCGGCCTTGGCTGCCTGGAAACGGGCGCGTTCGACTTCGCGGCGCCACTGGGCGAGGGCGGTGTCGTGGCCGGTCTCGAGTTCGTCGGCGGCGGCCAGGCATGCTTCCAGGGCGGCGGGTTCGATGGCGGCGAGGAACGCCCCGGCGACGGCGGCGTCGATCTGTACTCCGCCCACTGTCAGGCAGCGTTGGCCGCGTCCGGCGACGAGTTCGGCGCCGTGGCAGTGGTAGCCGGGGGTGGCCCGGTGCTTGCCGCGGTAGTGGACCGCGATCTTGCGCCCGCAGTGACCGCAGACGGCCAGGCCCTGCAGCAGCGCGCATCCCTCGCGGACCGCGCCGGTCCCGGCTCCGTGGCGGTCGGGGCGGGTGTTCTGCCCGATGCGGGCCTGGTTCGCCTCGAAGGTCGGCCAGTCGATGAACCCGGCGTGGTGGTCGGGCAGCAGGACCTGCCACTGGTCGCGGGGCAAACGGCGGACCCGGGTGCGGAGTTGGCCGTTGTCGTCGAGGAACCGCTCGTGTCTGGTTTTTCCGTAGGCGTAGGCGCCGGCATACGCGGGGTGGGTGAGGACCTTGTGCACTGCGTGGTAGGTCGGCACCACCCAGCGGATCTCCGCTTCGCCGGTGCGCTGGAGCGGGAAGGACAGGCCCTGCTCGCGCAGCCACAGCCAAGTGGCCCGCGCCGAGCCGCACTCGGCGAAGCGGGCGAAGATCGCCGCGATCACGCCGGTGACCGCTTCGTCGGGGTGAAGGAGGATCTCTCCTTCCTCCTCGCCCCAGGCCAGGCCGACCGGCAGGGCCCGGCGCAGTTCTCCGCGGGCGGCCTTGTTGCGGATCCCGCCGTCCAACCGGGCCCGCAGCACGTGCAGTTCGGCCTCGGACATGGTCCCTTTGAGGCCCAGAAGCATGCGGTCGTTGAAGAGTCCGGGGTGGTAGAGGCCGTCCGCGTCCCCGATGAGGGTGTCGGTCATGCCGGCGACGTCGAGCAAGCGGTACCAGTCGCTGTTGCTGCGGGCCAGCCGGGATACTTCCAGGGCCAGGACCAGACCGATCTCGCCGAGCGCGACCTGGGCGGTGAGCTCAGCGAAGCCGGAACGGGTGGAGGTCACCGCGCCGGAGACGCCCAGGTCGGCGTCGATGACGTGCACTGCGGAGCGGGGCCAGCCAAGGGCTGCGGCGCGATCGGCGAGCGCGTACTGGCGCTCGGTGGACTCCTTGTTGCGTTCGAGCTGGCTGGCGCTGGACTGCCGGACGTAGATCACCGCCTTGCGCCGCAGGTGGGCGGCGCTCACTTTGCCGTCAGTCATCGCTGTCCTCCTCGGCCCAAGTCGGTTGCCTTGCTGCTGCTTTGGCGATCAGTCTGGCCAACGCCGTGACCGCGGCCCGCCGCTCGGTGGCGTCCAGAGCGCCGAGGATCCCCATCCTTGGCGCCGGTGCCACCACCGTGGCGTCGATCGGTACCAGGCTCAGCTGCACGGCCTGCCGCACCAGCATCCCCCTCCCTCGATGAACCGCCGGGCGGCGCGCCGGTATCGGCACGCACCGACAGCCCGGCCGCGACTGTCACGGCCCGCAGGAGGTCGGTGAGGTTACCGAGTGTCGCCCCCGCTGGGGCCGACTCGCCCTCGCCGGCTCCGCCCAGGTCCGTCCACGTGGCCGGGACCAGACTGCGGCTTCCGTCCGGCAGCACCAGGACCAGTTCCAGACTGCCGTGCCGACACATCTTCCCGAGAACTTCCAGGTCATACCCCTCGAAAGGGTGACGCGGCCGGACAACCCGGACCCGCGCCGGGACGTCGTGGAGACGGGCATTGTGTCGTGGTGTCGTTCGGCACGATCGATCATGAGGCGCTGATGGCCCAGGTGGCCCGGCGTGTGGTGGACCGGCCGATGCTGAAGCTGATCCGGGCCTGGCTGAGGATGGGAGTTCTGGAGGGCGGGGTGACGTCCCCGACCGGGGCGGGAACCGGACGCGCGGTGGACCAGCTGGTCGCCGCGGCGGGTACAACGTCTACCCGCGGGAGACCCTCTTGCTGCTCCCCAGGCGGGTGGATGTGGTCCGTGTGAATATGAGGGGGATTGTTCCCAGCCAGTAGATGGCGGCAGGAGCGGACATGGAGATCAAGCCGCAGGCGGCGATCATTCCCAAGGACACCGCCCAACTCGAGCAGGGGAAGTACGGCCCCGTTTTTCCGAAGACACCGGCGTGCTACGGGTTCACCATCGTCGCCAAGGTCAAGCCCGGCCGGGCCGACGCGATGCGTGCCTACGGCAACACTCTGGCCAAGGCTTTGGAGGGAGATCCCCACCTTCTCGCGCCACTGAAGTTGCACTATCTACGCTGGGTGCTTTTCGACGACGACACGCGCTTCATGTATCAGGGGATCTTCGACACCGACTTCGACAAGTACACCGAGGACGCCATCGCGCTTTTCAGTAAGGCGGGGGTGAACACGGCCTTCGAAAACCTCGAAGGGTTCCCCGAGGACTGGCGGACCAACCCTGATGCGTTCGTCCGGTTCGTGCGTGAACACCACTGTCCGAGCTTCATCGAGTACGGGGAGTACCCGTACGTGTCCGCTGATGAGATCAAGAAGGCTCTGCGGATCAAGGGTGCCCTGTCGGAGATGCTCGACCAGCTGCAGTGAGAGCGGGCTGTCGTGTGCTTGTCCCACTTGCGGATCGGAGACGAGATGAGCGAGGTCAGGACCGCGCGCACCTACAACCAGAACCACAACCCGCGCGAATACACCCCTGGTCGGCGACGGGTGAGCATCTACGTCTCGTGGAGCTATCCGGCCGAGGCGGGCAGGAGTCCGGCTGAGCTGGACAACCGGTTCTCCACGCTGACGGAGGTCAGACGGGTGGCGTGGCCTGCCTACGAGGACCCGAAGTGGTCCGACCCGATGCAGTTCCAGCAGGGCATCGCCGGCTCACTGGAATTGTTCTTCTGGGCCTGGGTGCCGTTCCAGGAGTTCGTCGAGGAGGTCACCGGGCACCCCGTCCCGGTGTATCAGCGCATCGACCAGGCCGGTTTCCGGACCCCGCTCGACGAGCGCGTACTGGCCGACACCGACACCCTTTTCGTCTTCGGCCTTGACCACATGGTCACCGGGCAGGATGCCCAGCCTGAGGAGATCGAGGCATTGCGGGCCTTCCTCGGCCGAGAGGACGCCTGTCTGGTTCTGGGACCCCACCATGACGTCGGGGCAACCGACGATCTGGCGGTGCGGGACGTGGAGTACCACCATCACGGCGATCCCCTGGTCCCCCGCCAGCAGCGATTCGCCACCTACGTCCGGGGCCTGATGCACGGCCTCGCGGTGCCGGTCGAGAACCGCTACGGCCTGCGCCCCGCGGTGCGGGAGAAGAACAAGATCGCCCCGCTGTCCACGGCCGGGGACCTGGACGCCAAAGGGTGGCTGGAGGGGGTGACGAACTTCAACTTCCACATGCATCTGCCGCACTACGCCGTGACGACCGACGAGCCGGATGCCATCCATGTCCTGGCAAGGCAGCCGATCGACACCTCCAGGCCGCATCCGTTCACTGATGCCGGCAACTCCGAGTTCAACATGTTCCTGTGGATGCCGCCGAGCGGTGAGCGGGCCGGCGATGTGCTGCTGGCGGACTCCACGATCTTCAGTTCGCTGTTCGGAGGCGACGAGAGTCTCAGGAACTTCTGGCGGAACCTCGTCTCGAAGTAGCACCGCAGGGAGGTGGACCGTGAGCGAGCCCAGGCAAATCGCGTTGGAACTCGACGACATCCAGCGCGGGGTTCTCAGCCCGCGGCCGACTCCCTACGCGGCGACCTACCTTGTGTTCCGCGTCGATGACCGGGCCGACGGGCGGGAACTGATGCGGCGCGCGAGCTCGGCGGTGACCCCTGCCGCCGACCCGGTCAGCCCCCTGGGGGACACGTGGGTCAGTGTCGCCGTCACCTGCCACGGTCTGGAGGCGCTGGGTGTGCCGCGCGCCTCACTGGACTCGTTCGCCTGGGAATTCCGGCAGGGGATGGCCGCCCGGGCCAAAACGCTGGGCGATGTCGGCGAGAGCAGCCCCGAGAACTGGGAAGCGCCCCTGGGCACGCCGGATGTCCATGTGGTGCTCGCGGCGGTCGCGCCTGACGTCCCGCGGTTGGAGGCGGCCCTCGACCGGGCCCGCCCCGTATATGACCGCCTCGCCGGTGCGACCGCGATCTGGCGGCAGGACTGTTACGCACTGCCCACCGAGACCGAGCACTTCGGCTATCGCGACGGCGTCAGTCATCCGGCAGTCGAAGGAAGCGGCATCCCCGGGTCCAACCAGCTGGAAGTGCCGCTGAAGGCCGGGGAGTTCGTGCTCGGCTGTCGGGACGAGATCGGCGGTATCCAGACCCCGCAGCCGGACGTGCTCGGACGCAACGGCAGCTACGCCGTCTTCCGCAAACTCCATCAGGACGTCGCAGCGTTCCGGCGCTACCTGCGGGACAACGCCACCGGCCCCGACGACGAGGAACTGCTCGCGGCCAAGATCATGGGACGCTGGCGCAGCGGAGCCCCCCTCGCGCTCAGTCCGCAGCACGACGACCCCGCCCTCGGGGCCGACCCGCACCGCCGCAACACCTTCCTGTACGAGCGCGACGATCCGGCGGGATTCATCACGCCCGGCGGCTGCCACATCCGCCGGGCCAACCCCCGCGACGCCTCGGTGGCGGGAGAGGTACGTCTGCACCGCATGATCAGACGCGGCGCCGCCTACGGTCCGCTGCTGCCCGAGGGAGTTCTGGAGGACGACGGGGCCGACCGCGGCCTGATGTTCGCGTTCATCGGAGCCCACCTCGGCCGGCAGTTCGAGTTCGTCCAGTCGCAATGGATGAACGACGGCGTCTTCTTCGGCGCGGGCGACGCCAAAGACCCCGTCACCGGATCCCACGACGGCGCCACCGGCTTCACGATTCCCCGACGGCCGGTGCGACGACGCCTTGCGCCCCTGCCGCGGTTCGTCGTCACCCGCGGCGGCGAGTACTGCTTCCTGCCGGGCCTGAGCGCCCTGCGCTGGCTCGGCGACCTCCGGGACTGACAGGGCGGCGACGCGCGCGCCGGCACCGGGGGTGCTCCGCCGACTGAGGGGAATGCCTCATGGACACCCTGCACATGCTGTTCAACGCCGTCACTGTGATCTTCATCGCGGCGACCATGTTCGCCGCCGGCCTCGGGGCCACCATCGCGGCGCTGCGCGGCATCTTCACCGACGTCCCGCTGCTGCTGCTCGCGCTGCTCACCAACATGGTGGTCATCCCGCTGCTGGGCTGGGGCATCGGTGCACTGTTCAGCCTCCCCTCGGCAGCGTTCATCGCGCTCGTGCTGGTCGCCTCGTCCCCGGGCGGGCCTTTCGGGGCGAAACTGGCTATGGTGCAGAGCGGCGACGTCGTCGCCGGCGCGGCCATGCAGGTGCTGCTCGCCACCGTCGGCAGCCTCACCTTCGCCCCGACCGTCAACGGCATCCTCACCGCCGCCGACCTCGGCAAGGGCATCTCCCTCGATGTCGCGACGTTGGTGCGGACCGTGGCCCTCCTGCAACTCGTACCGTTCGTCATCGGCCTGCTGCTGCGCCGCTACGCCGCGCCCACCGCACGGTCGTGGCACCCCGCGGCGGCCGCCGTGTCGAACGTGACCTTCCTGATCGTGCTGGCGGGCATGCTGCTCGGCAACTGGAGTGACGTGGTGGCACTCTTCGGCTCACTTGCCCTCCTCGCGGGCTTCGTGCTCGCAGCCGCCGCCTTCGCCGTCGGAACCCTGCTGGCGACAGGTCCGTCGGTGCGCCGCACCACCATGGGCGGCGTCGCCGCAGTACGCAACGTGGGGCCCGCCCTGGCCGCGATCGGCATCGCCTTCGGCGACCAGCCCGCCGTCCTGGGCGCGCTTGCCGCGGTCCTGCTCAGCGGTCTGGCAGCAGCCCTCCCGATCGCCACCGTGCTCAGTGGCCGCCGAAGCCGCCCCCCAGCACCAGTCGACACGCGCTGACCAGGCCGTTCGCTGTTCCGGGCAGCCCGGTCACGCTGGTGTTAGCGTCTGCTCGGTCCAGATGGTCTTGCCGTCGGCCGAGTAGCGGGCCCCCCAGGCTTGGGCAAGTTGCGCGGCGATGAAGAGTCCGCGCCCGCCTTCGTCGGTGGTGCGAGCGTGCCGCAGGTGCGGTGCCGTAGCGCTGCAGTCACTGACTTCGCAGGTCAGTGTGCGATCCAGGATCAGGCGCAACTCCAGTGGGGGGCTGCCGTAGCGAATGGCGTTGGTGACCAGTTCACTGACGATGAGTTCGGTGTTGAACGCGGTCTCTTCCTCCACGCTCCAGGCGTCGAGCTGGTCACGGGCGTACTTGCGGGCCGCTGAGGCGGTGGTGAGCTCGTCCTCGAGCTGCCATGTGGCGACGCGGTCGCAAGGAAAGGGATGTGTGCGGGCCAGCAGGAGGACGGCATCATCGGCCTGGATGTCGGCCGGGAGGGTGTACAGGATGTCATCGCACAGCTCCTGTAGCGGGCGATCCGCGTAGGCCGGGGCCGTGTGGAGCGGGTTGGCGGCAGCTGTCAGGTGTGAGGCCAGTGCCGGGGCGGCGGGGAAGGCCATCACGCTGCCATCCGGGATCTGGATGCGGGTCGCGGCGAAGGGCGCCTGATCGGTGCTGCCCAGCCGTGGTCCGGGCGACGTGTCGGGGTGGTTGACGGTGCCGTCGGAATGGACGATGACGGGCGCGGGGTGATCGGCCCGGGCGAAAATGCAGATCCGGGTCAGAGGGTCGTACACGGCGTACGCGCAGCTGGCGGTCACCGGCTCGCGATGCAGCGGGTTGCCGGACGGAAGCGACGCTCGCTCGGCCACCAGCAGCGCGGCGGTGTCGTTCAGACGCGCAAGGAGATCCTCGGGGTCCAGATCGAGGGCGGTCAGGGAGTGGACCACGGTGCGCAGCTGCCCCATGGTCGCTGTGGCGTGGATGCCTCCTCCGGACACCGTTCCGGCGACCAGCGCGACACGGGCGCCGGACAAGGCGATGGTCTCGTACCAAGTGTTCCCACCGTCACCGGACCGGGCGATGCTGGCAGCCTCCAGCGCGGTATGGGAGGTGGCTCGCAGCGGGAGTATGTGCTGGAGGACGATCGCCGCAACCGAGTGATCCCGCGTATAGCGGCGGGCATTGTCGATGCACAAGGCGGTGTGCCGTGCGACGTCGAGGGCGAGTGCGACGTCCTCGTCGTCGTACGGGCTCCCCGACCTGGTGCGGTACAGGCTTACCAGCCCGATCACTGCGCCGCGCAGGGCCAGGGGGACGGCAAGGAGGGTTTGCGCCCCCAGTTCCCGGACGGCCCGGGCCCGCGCGGGGTCGGCTGCCAGCCACGGCAGGCCGGAGTCCAGGGCTACAGCCCGGGGCAGCAGGTCGGCCAGAGCCTGGCTGTAGGGAGTCGGAGCGGTGAGGATCCCCGCAGCTCCGGCAAGGTGTGCCTGCGGCCGGCCCTCCCCGCCGCTGCTGCGAAAGGCGGCCCGCCGCAGCGTCACACCGCGGGCAAGAGGCGACAGCGGAGGATCACCGCCCCGGATCACAGCATCCACCAGCTCCACGACCGCGATATCGGCGAATGCCGGTACCAGCGCCTCAGCCAGCTCTTGGCAGGTCACTACTATGTCCAGGGTGCGGCCCACGCGCTCACGCACTGCATCGAGAATGCCCAGCCGGATACGAGCCCTCTCCCGGTAGGTGACGTCCACCACCGTGATGGCAACGCCGAGGACCGCGCCACGAGGGTCCTCAAGACGAAATGCCGAGAGCTCATACCGCCGTTCCTGGCCAAGGTGGGCGGGGGGTCGCGCGCGCACGACCTGCCCGTCCAGCGGATCACCGCTTTCCAGCACCCGGCGTAGGAGCGCCTCGACCGCCTCCGCCTCGACCACATAGTGCGAGCCGGGAAAACTGCGCCCGATGACGTCTTCTTCCCTCATGCCCTGCATGGCGGGCGTGGCGGTGTTGACCTGCACCACCCGCAGATCGCCGTCGAGCACCGCCAGGCCGACCGGCGACTGGGTGAACAAGGCATCCAGCATCACTGCCCCGGCCTCACCCGCGATGCCGACCCGACCAGGGTCTGCCATGGAAGTCACCTCCGGTGCCGTTGAGGTTCCCCCGAGATGCGGAAAGAAGTGACAGCGGGTCAGATGGGACTCATGAGAGACATCTCACGTGCCTAAGAAGTCAAGCTGCGACGGTCAACACCGCTGCCGAGGAGGTGAAGGCATGCTGTTCGTCGAAGAGTTGTCCGGTCTGCAAGCAGTGGTAGAGCTGGCCGATCATGCGGTTGAACAGGTGCCGCTGGGCCTGGGCATGCCAGTCCCCGTGCTCGCGTCGTCGGCGGTAGTGCGTGTCAGCCCCAGAAGAGGCTCTCAGCGAGGAGAAGGCCCAGAGAAATCCAGCGGTGATCAGTCGGTCGTTCTTGATGAAGCGCCGTCCGACGTAGCGTTTCTTGCCCGAAGCGCGAGTGATGGGAGCCGATCCCGCGTAGGCCTTCAAAGCGCGGGCGTCAGCGAAGCGGCTGCGGTCGTCTCCGATCTCGGCGAGCACCCGGGCGGCGAGCTGTACTCCCAGGCCGGGAAAGCTGAGGAGGATCTCAGCGTCCGGGTGCCGGCGAAAATGTTCCTCCACCGCCGTCGCGAGTTCCTCGGCGGCCAGGCAGGCTGCGTGCAACTGGCGTATCAATGCCAGAAGTTGATAGCCCATGGCATCCTCGACGGCCTGCGGCTGGTGGGCGTAGTCAGCGCGGAAAATGGTTCGCAGGCGATCGGCCTCGGCGTCGATGCCCCGGGTGCGGCCCGCGCGTTTCAGTGCCGCCCGCAGTTGGGCCGGGGTGAGTCTGGCGGCCCTGGCCGGGGTCGGTGCCGAGGTCAGCACCGCGCGGGCCTCGGGGCGGGCCAGGCCGTACTGCTTGCCCAGGAAAGCGTCCAGGGCGGCAGGGAAGAACTCCCGCAGCAGCGAGCGGACCTGGTTGACCAGCTGCTGACGCGCCCAGACCGCGTCTTGCTGGGCACGGGCGAGGACAGTGATCGCCCGTGCGAGATCGGTGTCGGCGGGCAGCTGGCGGTGCGCGTGTCCATCGGTTCGCAGGATGTTCGCCAGGACCAGGGCATCGCCGGCGTCGGACTTCTTGCGCGAGACACTGTGGCGGTCGCGATAGCGGGCCGCGGCGAGGGGGTTGATCGCGTAGATCGGCCGTGTTCCGGTGTTCAGGGCGGCAACGAGCAGACCCCGCCCGGTCTCGATGGCCACGGGAATCGGTTCCTCGGCGGTGTCGCCGTACTCGGCGAGCAGGTCCAGCAGCAGCCGGTAGCCCGCCGTGTCATCCGTGATGCGGCGCTTGGCCAGCAGCTGTCCGGTGTCATCGACCAGAGCCACGTCATGGTGACTCTCGGCCCAGTCGATCCCGCAGAACACGGTCACACGGTTCTCCATTCACTTGTTGTGTGCGCAGGTGGTGAGCCTGTGCGGGCCACGCGGCGACCTAATTCCAGGACTCTTCGGTCCGCCATCTCACTAGCCGTTCGCGGCACCAGCGCACCGCAGGGGCCTCCGTCTTACGAAGAGCTCGGCGGCTCGGGAGGAAGCGAAGAGGTCGCCCTGCGACGGGCTCACACCACAACGATCTACGTACGGGAGGCCGGGTTGGGTTCCGCAGCGGCCCGAAGACACCGGGCGCCACCGTTCTCTCATAAGGCCTCGACGGGCCGGGAACCGACAGGAGTCTGCCCGGTGCCCACGCGGCCGCTACGAACCCAACCCGCTTCAACAGTCCAGCAGCTCACCCACGAGCTGATCTGGAACCGCCTACACACGAATTAGGAACATCGACCATGGCTGCCCCCAGGAAATACTCGCTCGAGTTGCGTGACCGTGCAGTGCGGATGTATCGCACCGCGGACCCCAAGCCGCAGATCAAGAAGCTCGCCATCGACCTCGGTGTCCACCCCGAGGCCCTGCGCGGCTGGATACGGCAGGCCGAGGCGGACGCCGGCGAGCGTGACGACCGGCTGACCACCGACGAGCGAGCGGAACTCGCGGCGCTGCGCAAGGAAAACGCCCAGCTCAAGCGGGCGAACGAGGTTCTGCGGACGGCCTCGGCGTTTTTCGCGGCGCAACTCGACCCGACCCGGCCCAGGTGATCGAGCTCCTTACCGAGCATCGAGACCTGGGAGTCGAGTGCGTACTTCGGGAACTGCACATCGCCTCCTCCACCTACTACCGCTGGCGCCGCGCGGAGCGCGAGCCGTGCGAACGCGTGCGCCGGGACGCCGAGCTGACCGAACAGATCAAGCAGATCCCGCGAGGGCCGCGCCCGCCAGGCCGGGAACGCCTGCTTCGCGGCGTTCACCGCGCGGTCCACGTCCGAGGCCCCGGACGCGGGTACGCGGGCGATGATCTCGCGGCGGGTGACCTCGGTGGGATCGTCCTCGGGTCCCAACCGCACCGCGTCCAGCGGGCCGGTCCACGAGGAGCGGCCGCCGCCGAGGGCCGCCGCGACCTGGTAGGGCCAGCCCGGGATGGTCTGACGCGCCCCGTCGCAGCGGCACGAACGGTGGCAGTGCAGCCGCTGGGGCGAACACTCGGCGTCCGGACGTGGCCACGCGGTGACGTCCAGGGCGATGGACAGCTGCCCGTCCGCCCCGCGCGGCAGTACGAGCCCTGCCAGGGCCATCCGAAGCCGGGACACGGCGATATGTCCCTGGGCCAGCGCGTCGTACATCGCGCCATGTCCGCGGCGGTGCACTTCAGCGATGGACAACTCGGGCAACGAGACCACCGGGCCGTCAGTGCACAAGACCGCGTCCGTCAGCTCGAACAGGGCGTCCGCCCGCAGCGTCAGGCATGAGTGGAACTCGCGGCGAAACCGGGACAACCTCGCCAGGGCCTCGACGCGCGCAGCACCTTCTTGCAGACTGTCCATCACGGCCTTTGGGTTGATCGACTGTCGACTTCAGCGAGAAGACACGATCCCCCAAAGGCCGTCCAGCTGTCAGGCGAACGACAAACCCCACCAAGACATGATCTTGGTGGGGTTTAAAGTCAAGTTCAGGTCAGGTTGACCGTCGACGGCGGGCGGATAACGCACCGCGCCGCCGGTCCTCAGCCCGACCTCAGTGACCCAGCGGGCCCACCACATCCTCGGCGACCCGCAGCAACTCCCCGCTTCGCACGAGGTGGGTGATGTGCTCCATGTCGGCGTGGAAGACCCGGTCCTCGTAGACGGTCGGAACGGTCTCCCGGATCCTGGCCCGCAGCGCCTTTGCGGCCGGCGAGGGTGAGAGCGGCGCGAGCAGGTCGAGCGCCTGCACGGCGCACAACACCTCGATCGCTACGACGTAGCCGAGCTTGCGCGCCGCCCGGTAGGCCTTCAGCGCCGCCAGATAGGCGTTGCTGACCGTGTCCTCCTGATTGGCCGAGGTGGTGACGTTGTCCGCGGATGCGGGCATCGCCATGCCGCGCAGTTCCATGGTCAGCGCGGCGGCCGTGTACTGCGCGATCATGTAGCCGCTGTTCAGCCCCGGCCGGGGAGTAAGGAACGCGGGCAGTTCGCTGAAGTTGCTGTTCACCATGCGGTCGGTGCGGCGCTCGGACACCTTGGCCAGCACCGTTATCGCGTTCACCATGGAGTCGGCCTGGATGCCGACGTACGTGCTGTCGCAGTTCGCCCCCATCAGCGCCACCCCGTCCTCGCCCTCGGGGTGGATGACCGGGTTGTCGCCCACCGAGTGCAGCTCCTCGACGATGACCTCCCGGGCCTGCGCGAGCGTCCGTTTCGCACCGCCGTGCATCTGCGGAACGGCGCGCAGGGCCAAGGCGTCCTGGAGCCGATGGTCGAGGAATTCGGCGCTGAGCGCGCTGGATTCGGTCAGCCGCCGCAGGCTCTCGGCGACCGCGGCCTGCTCGGGGTGCCGCTTCCTCTCGTGCAGCCGGGCGTCGTAGGCGCGAACGGTGCCCTTGAGTGCCTGCACCGACAGGCTCGCGGCGATGTCGGCGGTGGCCGCCGCGACGCCGGCGTCATGGGCGGCCAGGACGGCGATCGCGGTGACCGAGTGTGTCCCGTTGGTGAGCGAAAGACCCTCCTTGCAGCCGAGCCGGGTCGGTTCCTCCCCGATCCGGGTCAACGCCTCGGCCCCGGGCAGCAGTTCGTCGCCATACCAGGCCCGGCCCTCTCCCAGCAGCACAAGAGCCATGTGCGCCTCTGGGGCCAGGTAGCCGACGGAACCCTCACCGGGTACGTGCGGCGTGACCCGGGCGTTGAGCATCCGCCGGATCAGCTCCAGGGTCTCGAGCCGGATGCCGGAATAGCCTTCGCCGAGGCCGACCAGCTCCATTAGCCCTATGGCGCGGACGATCTCAGTGGGCAGGGGTTCACCGACCGACACGGCGTGCGAGCGCACAATATTGCGCTGCAGTTGCTCGGCATCCGCCGGGGCGATCACCTCCGTGACGTTGTCGCCGAATCCGGTGGTCACCCCATACACCAAGCGGTTCTCGGCCAGGAAGCGCTCCACGAGCGCGCGGGACTTGCGCACTCGGTCGACATACGTCGCATCGAACTCGACCCGGGCGCCGTGCCGGGCGACCGCGACGAACTGCTCAATGGTGATCGGTTCCTCACCCAAGGTGACAGTGGTGATCTTGTGGGCGGCCATGGGGTCCTCTCAGATCGGCCAGCAGTCGGTGATGGACCCCTCAGCGGGTAGCCCGCGCTGTCGGCGCCGGTCCCGATGGCGCCGCGGGAGCGCTCGGCATTGACGGCGCGACAGCCAGGGCGCGACCGTCCGCAGCGGGCTCCGCCAGGTGGACGGCCACGGACATCTCCTCGTGCTTGACATACATCCATTCACTAGCCAGGCTGAATGAATCACTTTATTTAAAGCTTGGCAAGCGCCACATCACAGCGGACACCGGGCCCAGCACGGGGGTTGCAAACCCCAGCAGGGATCGGCGAAGACCTCGCCCGACTCGAGATGCTGCGTACCACCGTCGTGGCCAAGACGCCTCGCTGCCACGCCCGGCGGCTGCACTCATCGGCCCCGCTGATGGTCTGTGGCCCGCTTCTCTCCGCGTTACGTCGCCGCGCTCCTCGGCTACCTCGCAGCGAAGATCCACCCGGACATCCGGGTGCTGACCGACGGGGGCACGACAAGGCCCGGCCGGATCACCCACGCACACCCGCACACCGCAGGCGCCATCAGCGTTACGGCGTTGTGTACGACAGCGGTTTCGGCTGGTCGGGAACGTGAGGAGAGCCGTACGGGTTGGGATGGTTGTGAAGCGATCATTGGCCCGTACGGCTCTCTCGCATCGTATCTGCACGGGCATCTCGAGGCGTCGACTCGGGGCGCTCATCGTCGAGTTGGCCAGCCCGTGGATGGCGCGGGAAGAGTCCCGGCTGGGCGAATGCCGAGGCCATGAGCGTCTGCGCGCCGAGGGCGGCGGACCCAGCCATCAACTGGTCTTCACCGACCGGGTGATCGCGACCCTGGTGATCCTGCGGTTCCAGCTTCCGCACGTCGCCCTCGCCGTCTTCTACGGCGTGGACCGCTCCACCGTCACGCGGGCCGTCCATGAGATCCGTCCGCTCCTGGCGGCGCGGGGCTTCGCGGTCCCCGGCGAGGCGGGACTGCGTCTGCACACGCTGGCCGATGTCTTCGCCTACGCCACCGCGAAGGGTGTTGAGCTGCGCCTGGACGGCACCGAGGTACGGGTCCGGCGTCCGAAGGCGGGCCGCCCCGGCCGGCGTGCGTTTGTGTCCGGCAAGATGCGGCAGAACACCAAGAAGGCCACTGTCATCACCGACGGACAGGGCCGCACTCTGTGGACCGGCGCGGTCCGGCCGGGCCGTATGCATGATCATACGGCGGTCAAGACCGAGGGGATCGAGGCCCTCTTCGAGCAGTACCCGCAGGTCAAGGCCAAGGTGGATGCCGGATACCGGGGCCTGGCCAAACGGTTTCCCGACCAGGTCCAGGCGCCGCCGAAGAAGCCCGCCAAGGACGCGTCGGCCGCGGAGGTGACCGTCTGGGAGGAGGCCCGCAAGAAGCAATCCTCGGAGCGGATATGCGTCGAGCACGCCAACGCCGAGCACAAGCAGTGGAGGCCCCTCCAGCGGTACCTCGGCCGCCGCGAGTACTACACCGAGACCCATCTGGCCATCGCCGGCCTCGTCTCCGACCGCACCGCAGAGCGGTAATCACCCATCAGCCAACCCGCCAGGCCAACACGCCCCAACCTCAGTCGCGCACGACACCGTAAGGGCTTCCACGAGCTCATCGGGAGCTGAGGACGAACGCCGGAGCCCCGGACCCAGCAGGCCCGGGTCCTCCCACTCAGCTGGGCGGCGGGTCGAGCCGCCGCCTGGGCTGGGAGTGCCGAGGCTCCCGAGCCCGCATGTGTTCGCACAGATGGGCCTGCCGGGGGAATGCCACGCCCGTCGACTCGGTGATGACCGGGAAGAACGCCTGGGCGTCCTCCGACTGCGGCGTTGTGGTCCAGCGGTGCCCGTCACGCTCCCGCAGGGCGAAGCCCACCATGCGGGTGCCGTACCCGTGGCGCTGCCACGGCCCGGTGACTCTGATCTTCACGATCAGCCCGAGGCGGCACACCTCGCAGGCTTGCCAGACCAGGCGGGCGAAGTCGTACCCGTCCGGTGCGCAAGCCTGGATCTCCTGCATTCCGGCCGGGCCGCCGGGCGGCAGGTGCCACCAGGTCTCCGTGTCGGGGTCGACCCTCCACTCCAGGCTGTTCGGGAGGACGGCTGGCGCCGCGGTGTCCCGGCCGTGGAAGGCGGCGGCCAGCCGCTTCCAGAGCGTCATGCGACCCCGAATCCCGGCAGCAGCTCCTCCTGGCCGTGCACGATCCCGGGGAACAGCCGGATGCACTCGTACGGAACGCCGTGGCGGTCGACGGCCTGTTCCCGCACCCCCCACGGCGTCTCTCGCAGCGTCACCTTCTGTGTGTACGAGTTGCAGCCGTGGGTGCATGTGAAGTGGTCCTCCCACAGCGTCAGCTCATCCGGACTGCCCGGGATGCGCATGGTGTGGATCAGGAACGCTCCCTCCTCGCAGTCGCACTCCTCGACGTGGTCGGCATCCCCGCAAGGGCACGGCTGGCCCGGCTGCTGCTCGGGGTCGTCCCACGACATCTGCGCCGCCAGCGCGCGCCGGGCAGCCTCTTCCTCGTCGACGGCCGAGCCAGCCGCCGCGCCCTCCCCTTGATGCGTCGTCATGCCCTCGACGCTACCGGCGACTTCGGCGGCTGGCGGAAGACCGGGGCACCGGATTTCTTCCGCAACGGCGCGGGTCCCAGGGGCCTCCATCCCTCTTCTTCGGAGGGAATCCCCGCCTTCAGGCGGGGAGGGAATCCGATCCTGAACCCTGCGGCGCGGAGCGCCGCAGTTTCGCTCCGGAATGCCTCGCCCGCGGAGCCGCGCTCAGTCGGGCCGCTTCTGGTTCTCGATGTAGTCCTTGACCACGTGGAGGGGTGCGCCGCCGCATGACCCCGCGAAGTAGGAGCCGGACCAGAAGCGGCCGTGCATGATGGCCTGGTTGACGTGGCCGGTGAACTCCTCTCTTCGTAGCGTGTCAGCATCTCGTCGTTGAAGACGGTCCGCCGGTATCTGGTGACGAACATCAATTGCGTGTGGAGGTGGTGGATGACGTGACGGCCGCGCCGTACGTCGGGGTTTGGTTCCCAACGTGGTGACATGAACCAATGTTACGGTTAAGGTCGATTCGAGTCGGAGGGGGTGGGCTGAATGATCCGTGCGTACACGTTCCTCATGCGGCCCACCGCCCGGCAGGAACAAGCGCTCGGTGAGATGCTGCGCGATCACTGCTCGCTCTACAACGGCGCGTTGCAAGAGCGTCGTGACGCCTACCGGCATGTCTCGAAGACGACGGTCCGGTACGGGCAGCAGTCCGTGCAGCTCAAGGAGATCCGGGCATGCGACCCGGAGCGTCAGGGCCGCTGGTCGTTCTCCTCGCAGCAGGCCACCCTGCGCCGGCTGGACAAGGCGTTCGCCGCGTTCTTCCGGCGTATCAAGGCCGGGGACAAGCCGGGCTGTCCGCGCTTTAGGGGGATCGGCCGCTTCGACACGGTGGACTTCCCCAAGGACGGTGACGGCTGCCGGTGGGATGCCACCGCGCATGACCCGGTCACCCGCGTCCGCTTTCAGGGCGTCGGGCACGTCAAGGTGCACCGGCATCGGCCGGTGGTCGGCCATGTCAAGACGGTCTCGGTCAAGCGTGAGGGCAAGCGCTGGTATGTGGTCCTGACCGCTGAGCGGCCCCGGCCCGAGCCGCTGCCCGCGACCGGCAGCGTGGTCGGCATCGACCTGGGCATTGCCAACTTCCTCGCCGGCTCGAACGGCGAGTTCGTGCCCAACCCGCGTCACGGGCGAAAGGCCGCAGCGAAGCTCGAAGCAGCTCAGCAGGCACTGAGCAGGTGCAAGCGCGGAAGCAAGCGCCGCCGCAAGGCGGTAGAGGCTGTGGCACGTCTGCACCGCAAGGTGCGGTGCCAGCGCCTCGACCACGCCCACAAGACCGCCCTCGGCCTCGTGCGGGAACACGACCTCATCGCGCACGAAGACCTCAAGATCCGCAACATGAGCAAGGCCCCCGAACCGAAGCCCGACCCCGACCAGCCGGGCCGCTTCCTGCCCAACGGGGCAGCGGCCAAGGCCGGACTGAACCGCTCGATATCGGATGCCGGCTGGGGGGTGTTCCTCGCGATCCTGAATGCCAAGGCTGAGAGTGCCGGGCGGGAAGTGATCGCCGTGGACCCCCGCAACACCTCCCGGCGATGCCCCGAATGCGGGCACACCGCCAAGGAGAACCGGCCCACACAGGAGAAGTTCCACTGCGTCGCCTGTGGCCACAGCGCGCACGCGGACACCGTCGGTGCTCTCAACGTTCTACGGGCCGGGCTGGTCCGTCGCGAAGCCCAACCGGCATAGCGAGAAGCCACCCCGTTCACGGGGTGGAGGAGTCAGTACGCCCGACATGGGCAGCAGCTAAAGGGTGAAAGTCCCGATGAGAAGAGGTGAGACTAACTCGCTAGCCGAACGGCAAGGGCGTCATCGCGAGGTGGGGTCCGAAGGAAGCCGGAGGCAAAACCGGGTACCGATGTACAAGAACCGCATTTGAGGCTAGGCGTCTTGGGCAAGGTGGCTGACTGCATCGAAGCCCGTTCTCACCAAGAAAGACGCAGAGTATATGCGGCGGCGATCCGGGGAAAGTTGCTGTTCTTATTCGGGGAGGTCTGCCCGGGTGTCACCTGTAACGGTGTGTCGGCCGCGATTGTGACGACCGATGCCAGCAATGGCACTGGTTTGCCGGACAGAAGTCAGCAGAGGTCATAGTACCGAGACGGGAAGGCAGTAGGCCGACAAGGACTCGGGAAGGGCCGAACGTTTAGCGGATTGGAAGAAGGGTGTCTGCTCGCGCAGGTCACGATGACCGCCGTAAATCTGCCCCGGCAGACCCTGGGGTGACGGGGTCGGTGCATACGACCGCCCAGCCCAAGGGGCGCAGTGACCAGCCGGCGCTACACGCGGACAACAATCACCGCGAGGTCTCCCTCTGGGAGACGGTGTTCTCGAAGGAGAACCTTCTCGCGGCGCTCAGGCGCGTCGAAGCAAACCGGGGTGCCCCCGGCGTTGACCTCATGTATTCAGCTATAGCGTTTGTCCGCCTGTGAACTGACGTCTTGACAGTAGAAGGGTGCCCCTGGCCTGCGATGATCTGGATTGACTAGATCAAGAACGTCGCGGAGCAAGGGGCACCCAGAAGGTGAAGGGTAGCGGGTGGGATCGGCGGCTCGTGGTGCGGGCCGACGATCGCAATCTCGTCGGACATGCGGGCATCGTGCTGTTGCGGAAGGTCGCGGACCGCGTGGGGCTCACCATCGCGTTGACCCGCGCGTTGCCCCAGGGTGTCGGGCCCGGATGGCGGGACCGGGGCATGGCGCTGGTCCAGCTGGCCTGTGCGATCGCGCTCGGGGCCAGGAACGTCCTGGAGGCTGAGCAACTCCAGCATCACTGGCGGATGTTGTTCCCGCATCCCGTCTCGGACAGCACGCTGTGGCGCACTCTGGAGACGATCGACGGCCCGGTGGCGGTGCGGGTCGAGCGGGTCCGCGCCGCGATACGTCGCGTGGTGTGGACACTGCTTGCCCTGCGCCCCGGCGGCTTTCCCTGGATCACGGTGTGCGGCCGGGATCTGCTCGGCTGGTACGTCCTCGATCTCGACGCCACCATCGTCGCCTGCACCAGCAAGAAGGAGGGTGCGGGCGGCACGTTCAAGGGCACCTTCGGTCACATGCCGCTGGGGGCCTGGGTGGCCAACACCCGCGAGTGCGTCGCGATGCTGCTGCGGCCCGGCAATGCCGCTCCGAACGATGTCGCTGATCACAGGAGCGTCCTGGCCGCCGCGCTGCGGCAACTGCCGCTGCCGCTGTGGTCGAAGCTGCTGATCCGGATCGACGGCGCCGCCTTCAGCCACGGGGTTCTCGAGCACCTGCAGTCGCTGACCACGAGCCGGCGCCGGGTGCGGTGGGTGACCGGCTGGGCCGTCAACGACACGGACGAGGCCGCGATCGCGCTGCTGCCCGAGCACGTGTGGACGGCCGCGCTGCGACAGGACGGCGAGGTCCACGAGATCAACAACCCCGACGGAGAACGACTGTTCTACCAGGTCGCCGAGCTGACCGGGGTGCGCGACCTGGCCGGCTGGCCGGCCGGGATGCGGCTGATCGTGCGCCGGGTCAAGCCTTCGCGCCGGGACGCGAAGCAGCTGACCGCCTTCGAGAAGCGCACCGGCTGGCGCTACCAGATCGTCGCCACGAACATCCCCGCCCACCAGGGACTCTCCGGCGTGCCCGGATCCGGGCAGGTGTGGTTCCTCGACGCCTTGTATCGCGATCACGCCGAGGTGGAGGACCGGGTGAAAGCGACCAAGCGGATCGGTCTCGGGCTGCTGCCCTCGAAGTCCTGGCAGCTCAACGCCGCCTGGGTGCTGGCCTCCACCCTCGCCGCCGACCTCGACGCCTGGACCCGGCTCCTCCTCCTGCACGACGAGCCCGGCCTGGCCAAGTCCGAACCAGAGACGATCCGCAGGAAGCTGTACCACCTGCCCGCCCGCCTCACCTCCCACGCCCGCCGACGCACCCTCCACCTTGACCAGACCTGGCCCTGGGCGTCCGCGTTCACCACCGCCTGGCACCACGTAATGAAACTTCCCGACGTCACCTGACGACCGGACCCCGACCCGACGAAGACCAGGAAGGAGTAGCCGCACCACCCCTCGGGCCCGTGGAGCCCGACGCCCCCGCAGCGCATGCGAAGGCCCCACGTCCACACCGACAGGACAAACCAGGGCAACCCGCCGGATCAGATACGGCCGTCAGGCCGCAGACGAATCGAGGTTGATGGGATGACGACGGATGAACTCCGGCCATGGATCGCCCAGAACTGGCCCAAGGTATGGGCTGAGCTCGATGCGGGGACATATAAGCCCGCTCCTGTCCGTCGGGTGACCATCCCTAAGCCGAATGGTGGGGAGCGGATGCTAGGTATCCCACGGGTACTGGATCGCTTGATCCAGCAGGCAATTGCGCAGGCCCTCGTGCCCGTCTTCGATCCCCACTTCTCTGGGGCGTCGTTCGGGTTCCGACCAGGGCGTTCGGCCCACCAAGCCGTAAGGGTTGGTCGCCGGGCCGTCCAGGACAGAAACCGTTGGGCCGTGGACCTGGACCTCGACAAGTTCTTCGACCGAGTGAATCACGATGCGCTTATGGCGCGGGTGGCTCGCCGGGTGAGGGACAGAAAGGTCCTGAAGTTGATTCGGCGGTACCTGGAAGCCGGGATTATGAGCGACGGCGTGATGGTGAGGAACGAGGAAGGGACCCCGCAGGGTTCCCTTTGTCCCCGTTGCTGTCGAACATCATGCTGGACGACCTTGACCGCGAACTCTTCAAACGCGGACACCGGTTCGTGAGGTACGCGGACGATGTGATGATTTTCGTCCGGTCCGAGCGAGCGGCGCAGCGGACCCTCGCCTCGGTCACGGCCTTCATTGAGAAGACCTTGAAACTGAGGGTGAATCGTGAGAAGTCGAAGGCGTGCCCCATCTGGTGGACGTCACTCCTGGGATTCGGGTACTACCTCGCCAAAGGGGGCTCTCCTGCCGCATGAGTGGGTCACTCTGTGGCGGGTTGGCGTCCGGGGAGGGTGGGGCGGGGGCCGGCGAGGGTGAGCATGACGAGGGCGATGATGGCGTCGGCGCTGTGGAAGCCGAAGCCGCGTCGGATGATGAGCCGGGTCTTGGTGTTGGTGGACTCGATCAGCCCGTTGGACAGGCCGGTGGCCAGCGCGGAGCGGATGGCCTCGTAGCGCCGCATGATCTTGCGCTGGAGGTCGACGAAGACGTCGATGCGGCAGCGGCGGGCCCAGCCGATCCACCGGTCCAGGGCCCGCAGGGCGGCGGTGGGGCGGGACTTGGCCAGGGCGAACACGGCCCGCAGGGCCTCCTTCAGGCGCCAGGCCCGGTGCAGGCGCGGATCGGTGGCGGCGATCCAGGTGAGCTTGGCGGCCTGTCGGTCGGTCAGATCGTCGGCGTTCTTCCACAGCGCGAAGCGGGAGTCCTTCAGCGCCCGGGCCCTGTCGCGGTCGCCGAGCTCGCGGCGGGCCCGGTTCCACGAGGCCCGGCGCTCGGCGTCCAGCGCCTCGGTGGCCCAGGCGACGACGTGGAAGGGGTCCATCACCCGTATCGCGCCGGGGGCCCGATCGAGGAGGACCTCGGCGATCCAGCCGGCGCCGTCGGCGGAGATGTGCGTGAGGGTGCGGGCCCGTTCAGCGCCGAGAGCGTCGAAGAAGCGGTGCAGGACGTCCTTGCCGTGCCCGTCGCTCATCCACACCACGCGGGCGGTGTCGTGGTCGACGACCACGGTCATGTACTTCTGCCCCTTGCGGTAGCTGATCTCGTCGATGCCGATCCGCCACAGGCGGGCCAGCCGGTCGACGGCCCGGTCGCGGTCGGCGACCACCCGCTCCACGATCGCCCCGACCGTGCGCCAGGAAGTCCGCATCAACTGTGCGGTCGCGCTCTTGGAGCACTCGGCGGCCATCCAGGCGGCCTGCTGATCGAAGGCGTAGGTGTGTCCGGCAGCGTGACGAGCCCAGGGCACCGCCGTCACCGTCACTCCGTGTCGGCGGCAGTCCACCCGCGGCGCGTCGGCCTCCAGGAAGACCCGCATCACGCCGTGGTCGAGGTCCCGCCACCGACGTCGGCCCCGCCCGGCGTCGAACCAGGGCGCCGGGCGCCGGCACCGGCCGCACCGCTGCCGACGTCTCGTGTCAGGCCGTACCGACACGACCACACACTGTTCGTTCTCGTCGATCCGGACGCCCTCGACCACCGTGTGTTCGGCCGTCAGCGTCCGCTTCCATATCCTGAAGAAAGACACGCCGTTTCTCTGCTTGATCAAACTTGAGCCTAGACACCTCAAGGATCACAGGAAGCGGCGTGTTTCACGTATCAGCCCAGGTCACAGCACCCACACATGCGGCAGGAGAGCCCCAAAGGGCAGGTGAAGATCCGGGTGGACCGGAAGGCCGTGAGACGGCTAAAGTCCACCGTTCGGCGAGTCACCTCCCGGACGTGGGGCGTATCGATGGCCCACAGGATGGACAAACTCAACCGTTTCTCGGTCGGCTGGGTGGCCTACTTCAGTCTCTCCGACAGCCTTCGGGTTTTCGAGGAGATTGATCACTGGACCCGCCGCAGGCTACGGCAGGCCCAGTGGGTGCAGTGGAAGACCAGTCAGCGCAAGAACTCCATGCTCCAGAAGCTCGGTTACGAATTTGGAGACCAGGAGCAAGGCGTTGCAGTGCAACGCAAGCGATACTGGCGGGCCTCCCACCTGAAACCACTGGAAATCGCTATGAATAAAGCCTATTGGGATGCGCAGGGCTACAAGTCGTTCAAGGGCTCGTGGTCCCGCCTGAAGCTCGCCTGAGATCAGCTGGACGAACCGCCGGATGCGGGCCCGCATGTCCGGTGGTGTGGGGGGCGGGCCGGGCAAACCGGCCCGCCTACCCGATCGAAAGCCCCAAGCCCCGCCGTGCACTCGAACTCCTGCGCAAGTTGCGCAATCGGACGGCGTTGCGTCCGGATTGGTCCACGCGCGCGCCCGCATGGAGCGGTCCAGAAAGTCCAGAAGCCCCGTTGGCGGCCTATCGTTTCTGCCCCCTCGACTGCTGCGGCTGGTCCTGTACCGCCGCGGGAGCGCGCTGTCGCTGCGCGGCCTGCTGCGCCTGCTGATGGCTGTTGCGCCCCGAAGCCTCCCGGCTGTGCAGCTACAGGAACTGCTTGGCGATCGTGGCGCGCAGGGCCTTCTCCGCGCGGGCGTCGGCGGCCTGGGCGCGGTGGCCGGTGGCGAATCCCCGGAACTCGCCTGCCTTCCGGGTAATGCGGCCGACGGAGTCGCGGTCCCGCTTGTCCATGCTGTGGCCCCGCCGGACGGCGGCCAAGCGCATCTCCACGAGCCGGTGAGGCAGTCGTGTGCGTGGGCGGGCGCATCGACTTCGGCGCAGCGCAGTCCCGCGGTGCGACCACCCCGTCCCGGGCCCGGCGCCTCGCCAACTTCACGCTCTGTGCGACGCCGTGGAGGCCACCGCACGGATGGCGATGGCCGCGATGTCGTCGTCGAGATGGTTTTGGCTGTAGTGGACCAGGTCGCTGTGCAACTGCTTGAGCAGCCGGGACGGGGAGTCCGTGTCCCACTGTCCCGCGTGCTGCACCAGCGGGAAGAACGCGCCGGTGCGGTCGCGGGTCTCGGTGACGCCGTCGGTGTAGAGCAGCAGCTGATCCTCGGCGGTGAAGGAGACGGTGTCGATGCGGTAGTCCTCCCCGAGCAACGCGCCCATGTTGATGGGCGGCGAGGAAGCTGTGGGGGTGACCTCGCGGACCGCTCCCGCGTGGAACAGCAACGGAGGGGGGTGTCCGCAGTTGACGATTCTGACGGCCGATCCGTCGTCGGGAATCTCGGCGAGCACGGCCGTGGCGAAGGACTCCGTGTGGTCGCCGGGCAGCAACGCGGTGTAGCGGCCCATGCTGACGTCCAGTCGGCGTGCCAGCCGTGCCAGGTCCGGCTCGTCGTACGCGAATTCCCGGAAGGAGCTGACGATCGCTGAGGCCATGCCGACCGCGGAGAGACCCTTGCCGCGCACGTCTCCGATGACCAGGCGGACGCCGCGGGCTGTCTCCAGTGCTTCGTAGAAGTCGCCGCCGACGCGGGCCCGGGCCGCGGCGGCCAGGTACAGGGCCTCGATGTCCAACCGGCCGAGGCGGTGCGGCATGGGGCGCAGCAGGACTTTCTGGGTCGTCTCGGCTACGGAGCTGACCTCGGCGAGGGCCTGCTCCCGCTGCTGGCGCACATGGCTGGCGCAGGCGGCCGCGGCGGTGGCGCCCACGATGACCATGAGGGTGAACAGGTGTGTGTACGACCTCGCGTCCACAGGGCCGAAGGTCACGGCGACCGCCACGTCGATGGCCGCGGCGAGCACGCCGATGGCCACCGTTCCGGCCACTGGCCACAACGACGCGGCGAAAGCGGGAGCGAGTGAGAGAAAGCGGCTGAAGTAGAGATGGCTCGGAGTTGCGAAGGAAAGCACCGTGATGACGGCGATCAGCGCCAGAGGCGCCAGCAGCGTCAGCTCCTCCTGGAGGCTGCCCGCACGACGCCGGAATCGACCGGAATGGTTCACATAAGCAGCCTATGCGGGCGATTGAGGCGAACCGGTCAGGTGCAACGCCCGCGCCACGAACCCACCGCCGCCCCGGCCCGGCCCGGGAATTCCGCCGGACGGCGGACCGGCGACGTCACGCTGCACCCGCGGCCTGGTCGTCGCGGTGCTCACCGGCAAGACCAAGCACTCGGTGCGCAACGCAAAGCTCGCCTACGCGGCGGTCTGGTCCCCGACAGCGTCACCCGCGCCGTCAAACGAATCTCGAAGCGGGCCGGGGTAGCCACTGGACCGTGCACTCGCTGCGCATCGGGCTCGCCTCCACCGCCCGCAAGCGCGGGCGCGACGGCATCGCCATCGCCGACCAGGGCGGCTGGGCCCGCCACTCCCGCTCCATGCTCGGCTACATGCAGCGCGAGGGCGGCTGGGACGACAACGCCTCCGCCGGCCTCACCTGACCCCTGCCTCGGCCACAGAACCCGTGGCGTTGAACAACGCCAACGCGGTGTCGGGGCCGGGCGGGCAAGACGTCCTCCATTCGGCCCGTAGTGGTTGCTGTGGTGTGGAGGTGGGAGTGGGAGTGGGCTGTCAGTGCGCCTAGCAATGGTTACGGGCGCGAGGAGGGGCGTCCCCCGCCGAACGAGCGGGGCCAGCTCCCCACCGACTCACACGAGACTTGGAGAGTTCATGCCGTACAAGCAGGGACAGCGCGTGGAGTACCGGAACCAGCAAGGCGAGCAGGCGCAGGGCCGGATCGAGCGCACCGAGGGCCAGGGGTCACAGGCTAAGTAGGGTCGGGGACTGGCGCGGTGGCCTGTGAGGGCTCCGTTTCCAGCCCCCGCCCGTCAAACCGTGCATGCGCTTCTCGCGCACACGGCTTACCGACATCGTTCACCGGCTGGCGTGCACCGCCACCCTGCGCACGTTTCCAGACAGGCGAAAGGCTCCGAGCCTGGCGAACCACGCGCCGTCGTGGCGCTTGCCCCACTTTCTGCCCGGGATGCCGCGCTCGCCTACTACGAGCGGGGGTTCAGGCGTCCATGGGCTCGGTCGGGGACTCGTACGACAACGCCCTCGCGGAGAACCTGTGGATGATCATCAAGACGGAGTGCATCCGCGGCCGCGTCTTCGCCAGCCGGGCCGAGGCGAACCTGGCGCTGTTCGAGTACATCGATGGGTTCTATAACTCCCGGCGCATCCAGAAGCGGCTCGGCTACCTCAGTCCGATCGAGTTCGAGGAGAAGTACTACGCCGACCAGGCAACGGCCGAACGAACGAACCTGAAACCCCGTCAACCCCTCCTGACCAGCTGATCAGTATCTCCCGCAGGCCGGGGGAACCTCACACCCTGTGGGCAATGACCTACAACCTGCTGCGCGCCACCGGCGCACAAGCCTCCGCCTTCCACGCCAGGGCCACCACCGCCACGATCCGCACCCACCTGGTCCACGTCCCGGCCCGGATCGCCCGCTCCGCCCGCCGCATCACCCTGCACCTACCGCACAACTGGCCCTGGCAGCACGCCTGGACACACCTGTTCTCCACCGTCCACGGACCGGCCGGCTGATACGAACAGTCCCTGCCCGCCCCGCCCGCAAGGGCCCGACCGGAACCGAACCGTGGAAATGCTGGGCAGACCAGCGGACACAACCTGCCCTCACCCGGCCACCCGACCCGAAGCCGATCACAAGACCACTCTCAAACCCCCTCGGCGGATCAAGGCGTACGTCCAGCAGTCCGAAACGTCGGACGCGAAGGAGGTTCGATGTAATTCGGGCGACAAGTTCAGGGCAGCCAGCCGGTGCAAGTCCGGTCCGAGGAGACGCCAGAGTCCTCGGTAGCGGGGCTCCCGGCATCGGTCGAGAGGCCGGTGTCGAAGTGGAGCGACGATCACCCCTTGGGGGTGCGCAACCGGCCGGTCCGCAACATCAAGTGAAGCCTGCAGCGTCGTCAGCACCGACCCGCGTGAGCGGGGCCAAGGAGGAGCCGAGCCCGTGCCTTAGAGGGCGAAGGCCAGGGAAGACGCCTGGGAATCTGGAGCGGGCGTCGAAGAACCTCCCGGCGTAAGGGGCGTGGAACGGTCGGAAGGTTGTCCTGGGAACTGGAGAGGGCCTACTCGGCCCCGGGTCTGCGGCCCGGGAAGCAGGGCCCGCCTATAACCGGTGGAGCCGGGAAGTGGCGGGCTGCCGAGAGGCAGTCGGAGGGGGCCGTAGTAGTGCCGATCGGCGGGACAACACAACCCGTCAGGAGCGAAGGACCCCTGCTTCATCGATGCGTGTCGCGTGTGAGGAGGTGGCTCGGGTGAGTGCCGGATTGGCTAGTTCCGCCCGCCGGGAGGAAGGCGTCGCACGACTGGATGGCCGGCCTTTGGACAAGGTCCGTGCCTTGCAGTGGACGCTCTACCGCTGTGCCAAGCGAGATCCTGAACGTCGGTTCCATGCCTTGTACGGCCATGTCTCCCGCAGGGACGTCTTGTGGCGGGCCTGGTCCGGCGTGTGTGCGAACCGGGGCGCTCCCGGCGTGGACGGGTTGACCGTCGATGCCGTGGCCGCCGCCGGGGTGGAGGAGTTCCTCCGCGACTTGTCGCAGCAACTGCGGGCGTATACGTATCGCCCGTCACCGCTGCGGCAGGTCCTGATCCCCAAGCCGGGGCGGCCGGGAGAGTTCCGGCCGCTTTCGATCCCCACTGTGGCTGACCGGGTGGTGATGACCGCCGCGAAACTGGTTCTCGAACCGGTTTTCGAAGCGGACTTCCTGCCGGTCAGCTATGGGTTCCGGCCCAAGCGGTCCGCGATCGACGCGTGCGAGAGCGTGCGCGTGGAGGCGAACCGGGGCCGGGAGTGGGTGCTTGAGGCCGACATCCGCGACTGTTTCGGATCGATTCGGCATGACGCCCTCGTGGCCCAGGTGGCCCGGCGCGTCGTGGACGGCCCGATGCTGAAGCTGATCCGGATGTGGCTCCGGGCGGGGGTCCTGGAGGACGGGGCGACCGGCTCACCAGGAGCAGGGACCCCACAGGGCTCACCGATCTCACCGTTGCTCGCCAATATTGCTCTGCACGTCCTGGACGTGGCATGGCAGCGAGACGGGCACCGGCTCGGGGTGTTGGTGAGGTATTGCGACGACTTCGTGATTCTGTGCCCGACCAGGGAACGTGCCGTGCAGGCGCGGGAACTGGCCGGGGCGGTACTGGTCGGCCTCGGGTTGCAGCTGCATCCGGAGAAGACCGGCATCGTCCATCTCGCCAGGGGTGGGCAGGGTTTCGATTTCCTCGGCTTCCACCACCGGAAGGTGGAATCGTGGCGCCGCCGTGGCAGGTTCCACCTGCAACGATGGCCGTCTCAGCGGGCGATGGGGGTGCTGCGGGACAAGATCCGGGCGGCGACCGACCGTCGTCACGTGGGACGGTCGCTGTCGGCCGTGGTCGCCGACTTGAACCCGGTCCTGCGAGGCTGGGCGGCGTACTTCCGCAACGGCAATTCCGCAGGGAAGTTCTCCACGATCGACAGCTACGTCCACGAGCGTCTCGCGATCTTCGACAATCGCAAGCGCGGCATCCCGGGCAGAAAGTGGGGCAAGCGCCACGACGGCGCGTGGTTCGCCAGGCTCGGAGCCTTTCGCCTGTCTGGAAACGTGCGCAGGGTGGCGGTGCATGCCAGCCGGTGAACGATGTCGGTAAGCCGTGTGCGCGAGAAGCGCATGCACGGTTTGACGGGCGGGGGCTGGAAACGGAGCCTCACAGGCCACCGCGCCAGTCCCCGACCCTACTAAGTACACCGTCAAGAACGAGAAGAACATGCAAGACGAGCTGGTCCAGGAAAAGCAGATCCAGCGGGAGCTGTAGTAACGGCCCTGCCGACGCGGCCGCCGTTGCACCGAACGAAAGTGCAACGGCGGCTGCTCGTGTTTCACCGCAGCTGGATCCCGGCCATGGGTCTCCAGGCCCGAGTCTGGCAGCCACATCCGACCGGTTATCGGCCGATCATCTTGTGCAGCACTCCGACCCCTGCGCCGCTGGCTGACAGGCCGGCGACGACGGAGAGGAGGGCGTTGGCCGTGCCGAGGAAGGTGAGCGCTTCGACGACGAGGCCGATGAGCGCGGCCGAGACGAAGACCAGGGCCGCGTGAGCATTGATCAGCGGATCGTAGTCGGGTGGACTCTGTCGAGCAGGTAGGGGCTGGTGAGGCGTTTGGCGACGACGCCGTCGAAGCCCTTGCTGGCGCTCTGTTCCATGGCCTGGGCGGCGAGTGCAGGCCAGGCCGCGGGCACCGTGATGCCGGGACCAGTCAGGGCGAGGTCGTCGAGGAGGCCGCGGCGGGCGGTGTAGGGAAGCTGCACGGTCGGTTCGCCGAGGTAGAGGATGTCGTAGAGCATCAGCCGGACGGGCAGGTCTTCGAGGGCGTGGGTGACCGCCTCGGGGTGGTGCAGGCTCATCCGTTGCTGCAACCGCTCCACCGACGGCCGCCCCACGCCGTCGAGGGTGATGATCTCTCCGTCGAGGACCGCCTGTGGTCCGGGCAGCAGGCCAGACAGCGCCTTGAGTTCGGGGTACTGGGCGGTGACGTCCATCCCGGCCTGGGACAGAAGCCGCAGGCTTCCGTCCCCGGGCAGATGGGCGATGACCCGGGCACCGTTGAAGAGCGTTTCGTAGGCGTACTCAGCCTCGGTCTCCGGCCTGGGCGGCGGGCCGATCACCGCGAGCATCGGCGTTAAGCAACGGCAGCAGTGCACCATGAGCGCCTCGGGAGGGGTCCACGCTCATGGTTCCAGCCTGCGCCCGGCGGCCTGCTGCGGCCACCCACTCCTCCTGTCTGGTCGACACGTCTGTGAGCAGAGCGGATGCCGTGACTGCGGCGATCGTCAACGTGACCGGGACGTGGCTCCCCGCTTGGCGGTATGTCCCGGAATGTGTTCTTGGTCGGTTGGTGGTTTGCTGCTCGGTGGCGGCGGCCGGGCTTCTCGGCGCGCCGTTCATCGTGTGCATCCGCCAGGCTCAAGGAGGAGTTCCGCATGTCCGTCTACACCCCCCAGCAGATCAGCCAGCCGCAGACCCAGCAGCCGTACAACCAGCAGCAGCTGTTCGGCCAGCAGCAGCCCTGGGGCCAGGTCGGCCAGCCGCAGCAGCAGATCGCGCAGGTGGTCCAGCAGTCGATCCAGCAGGCTTGCCAACAGGCGAGCCAGCAGGTGGCGCAGCGCCTGCAGCAGACGCTGCAGCAGCTGCAGCAGGTCCAGCAGCAGCTGCAGCAGCAGGGCATTCCCCAGCACCACGCGCACCCGTACCTGGCTGTCGCGCTGCACCACACCCTGCAGCAGGGCGTGCGCAGCGCTGTGGAGCAGTCCGTGCAGCAGGCGCTGCCTATCGCGATCCTGACGCTGGTGCAGCAGAGCCAGCAGAGCCAGCAGAGCCAGCAGGGCCAGCAGGGCCAGCAGGGCCAGCAGGGCCAGCAGCACTTCGGCCAGTTCCCGGGCATGCAGCCGCAGGGCCAGTTCGGCCAGTTCCCTGGCCAGGGACAGTTCCCGGGCCAGGGGATGTTCGGGCAGCAGCCGCAGTACGGGCAGCTGTCGCCTCTGGGCATGTGAGACACCCGCCCGGGTAGCGCTCGTTCTCCCTCCCGTGTGGGGAGGCGGGCCTGCCTGGCCGGATGCCGCGGCGGGGCGAGGCAAAGGCGCGGCAGGCCGCTGGCCGGGGAGCTCATGGACGCCCGCTTTCCGGCCGGCCACTGAAGATCCAGGGCGTACGACGATGCTTTACGTTGAGATGGCGGTTGGCTGAATGCGTGAGCAGGGCGGCAACGGTGTGAAGCCGGGCAACGGCAAGGGCGGGAAGACCCCGCGTGCGCAGGGCACGGCGGGTGAGGCCGGGCAGCCGGCGGCGGCTGCGGGCGGGGCAGGTGAACCGGCCGGACGGATGAGCGGGGAGGCGCAGGCGCTGGGGTACCAGGGTCGGGGTGTGCGGGCGGGGTGGGGCCGCTATCTGGTGGCGCCCCGGCCGTTGAGGCTGCTTGCCGGTGGGGTGCCGCCGATTGAGGCCTCGGCGCTGTTCAAGCTGCTGGAGGAGGACCCCGATGTGGAACCCGTGGCGCAGGTGCGGCCGTCCCGTTCCCGCGGGTTGGGGGCGATTGCGGAGCCGCATCCGGCCTGCCCCCCGGTCGCGGTCGTGAAGATGCCCCAGGAGCGGGCCCGCGCCCTGGCCGGGAACCCGCAGGTGGTCGTGGAGATCGACCAGCCGCTGTCCTACACCCCCACCCCGCCGGTGGGTGTCGGCCCGGTGCCGGTACTGGACCCGATGCTGGCGGTCACCCTGGAGGAGCCCGAATATCTCACCCTGCGGGTGGTGGGCAGTGACGGGGACGCGGTGGCCGGCGCGCACGTGTGGGCCATCGGCACCGGCGGCCCGGTCCACGGAGTCACCAGCCCGGACGGACGCGTCACCATGACCCTGGCCGCAGACACCCCCGAAACGCTCCAGGCGCTCTACGTCCGCCCGGTGGCCGACTACTGGCCGGCCCGCACCGGCACCCCCCAACCCGCCGACAACGGCGAGGCGGTAGTTACGGTGCAAGCCCTGTCGGACACCTTCGAGGGCTTCCCCGGCAAGGCGCTCACCGGCTGGGGTACACAGGCAATGCGGCTCAACCAGATCCCGCCGACCTACCGCGGCCACGGCATCAAGATCGCGCTGCTCGATTCGGGGGTGAACACCGCCCACCCCGATTTGAAGGACACCGTCCAGCACGGGCACGACTTCACCGGCGCCGGCAACGGCACCTGGGGCCTCGATGGGACCGGGCACGGCACGTGGTGCGCCGGCATCATCGCCGCGGCGGACAACAACGCCGGCATCGCCGGGATCGCGGCGGAGGCCGAGGTGCATGCGCTGAAGCTGTTCCCCGGCGGGCACCTCAGCGACCTGCTCGAGGCGGTCGACTACTGCATCACCCACGACATCGACATCGCCCAGATCAGCCTCGCCTATCCCGTACAGTCCCAGCTGGCCGCCTGGAAACTCGCCGATGCGCACGCCGCCGGCACCACGGTCATCGCCCCGGCGGGAGACACCGCCGGCCCCCTCACTCAGCTGGCTACCCTGCCGGGGGTGCTGGCGGTGGGGGCGATCGCGCACACCGGCACCTATCCCGTGAGCAGCCCGCTCACCTGGGTGCAGCCGCCGTGGCCCGGCCCCTACCCGGCCCCGTTCACCCCCACCGGCCCGGGAGTGGACCTGGTCGCGCCCGGCGCGGCGGTCATCACCACCAGCCTGGGTGACGGCTATGCCGCGGTGGACGGCACGGCGATCGCCGCCGCCCACGTAACCGGGCTGGCGGCGCTGCTGCTCGCCCACCACGACCAACTGCGCACCCAGGCGGTGCCGCGGACCGCGGCCCGCGCCGACCCGCTGTACCTGCTGCTGCGCACCGCCTGCCGGCCCCTGCCCGGCGCCGACCCCCGCCTGGGCGCGGGGATCGCGGACGCCCCCACCGCGCTCGGCATCCCCGCGAGCTGGCAGCAGGCCGAGCAATACACGCCGGCCGGTCCGCACCAGCGGGGCTGACGGCACGACACATTCACAGACCTCCGCCCCCTTGCCGCCCTGCCGCCATCGGGCGGTGGGGGGCGAAGACGGCGGCCGGGCCCACATCAGCCGAACAGGTCGCGCACCCTGACCGTGCGCACCCTCAGCCACCGGGCCCGGCGCGCCGGCAGCAGGGCGTCGCCAAGAGATTCGGCAGCTACGGGCCGACAGGGATCGGCTCGGCACCGCTGTGCGCCATCAACTCGGCCAGCAACTCGACACCCTCGCCGCAGGGGATCTGACCGCCCGCGTCGACGAGCTCACCCAGTCCAACCAGCAGCTCACCGACCAGCTCCGACAAGCAACTGCCGAGAACACCGCTCAGCCTGCGCAGCTCGGCATGAATACGCGGCACCCCATAGGTGCACCGGGAGGCGATATGAATCACGGTGATCTCGTGGGCCAGGGCGTCGTCGGCGGCCCGGCGGTCGGCGCGGGCCTGCTCGCCGGCCAACCAGGCGTAGAAGGAGGACCGGGCCACCTTCAGCAGCCGGCACAACAGAGCGACTCCGTGGGTGGTCTTCTCCGCCTCGATGAACGCGTACACCTCGCTCATCGATCGCTCTCCTTCGCGAAGAAGACCGCCGCTTTTCGCAGCACCTCGATCGTCTCGGCCTGCTCACGGTTCTGCCGCCGCAGCCGACGCAGCTCCTCCCGCTCCGCGCTCGTCAGCTCGCCCGGCGCCCCCTGCCCGCGGTCGATCGTGTCCTGCTTGCCCCAGTTCCGCAGTCCCTCGGCGCTGACCCCGATCTCCCGGGCCACCTCGGTGACGGTCTTGCCGGAGGACCGAACCAGCGCGACCGCGTCGCGCTTGAACTCCTCCGTATACCGCCTACTGCGGTTGCTCTTGCTTCCCACCTGGCACTACTTCCTCTGGAACCTCACGTCCCAGTCTCGAGGTGTCCAACATCAAGGGGAAGCTTCACCTCGGGCTCTGACCCGCTGACCCGGACAGCGTTTCCACTCGCACAGTGACCTGAGCCAGGAGGGTGCCTGCCGCCGGTCGACAGCTCCCACTCGAACCATAAGAAACGACGTCTAATGCAGGCGGATGCCCTCTCCGCCCCTGATCAGATGTGGTGTGCGTCCGACGGCGACCGCCCCGATCCGCTGTTGTTCGGTGTCAGATACCGATGTCGCTGATGTGGACGCGCACGAGGTTGGTCCAGTCGCTGTCGGTCGGGGTGCGTCGGAGACTGGGACTCGATGACGATCCGCCCAGGAGCACAGGGACCGCAGGGTAATGACACGCGACCGCACACCTCTGGTCAGCTGGAGTCGATGGCCTTCTCTCCTGCCTGCCGCGGTGCTCCTCGTCGCGGTCGTCGTCGATGTACTGACCCCGTCAGGATTCAGCGTGTTTCCGCTGCTGGCGGCCGCTCCCGTGCTGGCCGCCCCCGTGTACTCGTTGTCGGGCACAATCGCTACCGGCGTAGTGACACAGCTGATCGGGATGTCCCTGTCGTACACGAAGGAGAACATCACCCTTACAGAACACTTCCTTCGGTTCACGACCGTCGTAGTCCTGACCGTTCTGGCCGCGATCCTCAACCAGGTAATGGCCAAAGACCGGAAGCAGTTGAAGGACACCCGCGAGGTAGCCGAGGCTGTCCAGCGGGCGGTGCTCCCCGCCTCCCCCGAGCGGGTCGGGCCGCTGGACGTGGCCTCCCGGTACCGGGCCGCCGCGAAGGAGGCTGCCATCGGTGGCGACCTATACGCCATCCACCCCACACCCGACAGCGTTCGGATGATGATTGCCGACGTGCGAGGGAAGGGGCTGGGCGCGGTCCGAACCGTCAACAGGCTGCTCGGCGCCTTCTACGAGGCCGCGGCTCACGTCCCCGGCCTGACCGATGTGGTCGACCGTCTGGAGGAGCTCATGCAGCGGGTCGATGCCGAGGAGGAGGGGGGCACTGAATCCTTTGCCACCGCCGTCCTCATCGACGTTCCCAACGACGGCTCCGCCATATACATGATCAATCTGGGGCATCCGGCGCCGCTCCTCGTCCACCAGGGCCGCGCGACTCCGCTGGAGCCGTCTGCCCCGTCCCTGCCCCTGGGTCTGGGCGACCTGGGCCGCACCCGGGTACCGGTCGATCGGTACACCCTGCCGCACGACGCGACCCTGGTGCTGTTCACTGACGGCCTGGTGGAGGCACGCGACCGCCACGGCACCTTCTACGATCCCGTGCCATTCCTGTCCCGTCCCCTCCCAACGGACCCCGGTGTGATCCTGGACACTCTCCTCGCCGATCTGACCCGGTACACCGAAGGACGCCTGGACGACGATGCCGCCCTCATGGCCGTTACCCGCCTGCCGGACGTGTCCGACGACGACTCTGCTGCGCAATTTCGTGTGGGGGTAGCGGTGGGCGGGGGATGATCGTCGGTACGGTCGTTGTCTTGTCGTGCGGCCGTGGGGGTGGTGCGAATGTCGATGCGGCCGAAGGGGTTGCCGGAGATCCCGGAGCAGACTGTGGCGGTGGCCCGGGCGGCGTTTCCGCAGGAGAGTCTGGCGATCCGCCTGCGGGATCGGCTCGCGGGGGTCTTCGCGGACGAGCCGTTCGCCGGGGCGTTCGGGGCGCGTGGCGCCCCGGGGTTGTCGCCGGGGGCATTGGGCCTGGTCACGGTGTTGCAGTTCGCCGAGAATCTGACCGACCGGCAGGCAGCGGCGATGGCGGTGCGGGCCATCGACTGGAAGTACGCGCTCGGCGTGGAGCTGACGGACACCGGCTTCGATGCCAGCGTGCTGAGCCGGTTCCGTTCCCGCCTGGCCGACAACGGCATGGAGCGGGTGCTCTTCGACCGGCTCCTGGAGCAGTGCAAGCTGGAGGGGCTGGTCGCGGCCGGGGGCAAGCAGCGCACCGATTCCACTCATGTGATCAGCGCGGTGCGGGACTTGAACCGTATGGAGCTGGCCGGGGAGAGCGTGCGGGCGGCGCTGGAGGCCCTCGCGGTCGCGGCGCCGTCCTGGCTGGCCGAGCACGTCGACGTCGCGGAGTTCGCGCACCGGTACGGGCCGAGGGTGGACGGCTGGCACATGCCCTCCTCGCAGACGAAACGTGACCGGCTCGCGCAGGTCTTCGGCCAGGACGCCCTGGTCTTGTGCCGGGCGGCCTGGTCACCCGGGGCTCCCGTGTGGATCCGCGAGATCGAGACGGTGCGGGCCCTGCGGCAGATCCTCGTGCAGACTTACTACATCCGCACCGACTCCCGGGGACGGGAGGTGATCACGAAGCGGGCCGCCGACGACGAGGGCGTCCCGCCCGGCCAACTCCGCCTCGCCTCGCCCTACGACACCAACGCGCGATGGGCGGCCAAGGGCGAGGAACTGTTCTGGATGGGCTACAAGGTCCACCTCACCGAGACCTGCGACACTCCTGCCGAAGCCGAAGCCGAAGCCGAAGCCGAAGCCGAAGCCGAAGCCGAAGCCGAAGCCGAAGCCGAAGCCGAAGCCGAAGCCGAAGCCGAAGCCGAAGCCGAAGCTGGTCCCCGGTCGGCGCCGAACCTGATCACGGACGTGCACACCACCGACGCCACCGTGCCCGACGTGAAGGCGACCGCCCCCGTCCAGCAGCACCTGGCCGAGCGCGGGCTGAAACCCGCCGAGCACTACCTCGACGCCGGCTACCCCTCGGCCGACCTCATCACCACCGCCCTGAAGCAGGGCATCCACATGGTCACCCCGGTACTGCAGAACCACTCCCACCAGGCCAAGACCCACGCTGGCTTCGACAAGAGCGCCTTCACCATCGACTGGAAGGCCCGGCAGGTCCGCTGCCCCGCCGGCAAGACCAGCGCGCACTGGACCCCGGTCAAGCAGCACGGCACCGACGCCATCGTCATCGCCTTCGGTGTGCTCACCTGCCGCCCCTGCCCCTTCCAGGAGCAGTGCACCAGCTCCGCGAACGGACGCCGCATGCTCACCCTGCGGCCCAGGGAACCAGAAGAAGCCCTCGCCCGGGCCCGTGCCGAGCAGAAGACGGAGACCTGGAAAACGAAGTACGCCCTGCGCGCGGGCGTCGAGGGCACGATCAACCAGGCCCTCGACATCACCGGCATCCGCCGGGCCCGCTACCGCGGGCTACCGAAAGTCCGCCTCCAGCACGCCTTCTCCGCCACCGCACTCAACGTGATCAGACTCGACGCCTACTGGAGCGGCCACGACCAGCACCACACCCGCAGCAGCCGCCTCGAAAGCCTCGCTTACCGACTCACGGCCTGACCCACAAATTGCGCAGCAGAGTCACTGGGGTCCTTGCCTGGGCAGCCCTCACACGCAGTGTTAAACGTGTGCCGCCGGCCGGCACCCGGCTCGGGCTGCAGGATGAGGCGGCGGCCCACGAACTGGTCAGCGTGCTGCGTCACGATGGCGTCCCGCTCCGCGGCCGACCAGGGTGAAGACGGCCAAGGCGACCGTCGCCGCGGCCCCCGTGGCCAGCGCGTCGGCAACGTACCGGCCCAGACTCGGACGCAGGACGTCGACGAGAGCGAACAGCACGACAGCCCCCGCGAGGCCCGCCGCGACCCCGGCCTGCCAAAAGCGGTGGCGCGCCCAGAACCACTGGACGAGCCCCGTGACGATGAGGGGCGCCACGGGCACGTGCGGCGCGTCGAGGGCGGCGAGCACGCCGTATCCCAGACCGCTGACCGCCCAGCAGGCAACGGCCACGAGCGCCGCCTCACTCCAGGTGACGGTCCGGTTCACGCCTGCCGCCCCCATCCATGGCCCGGGCCCGACGGCGCTCCCACCGCCGGGACAGGAACGCCGCCAGGAGCGAGCCGACCACGAGCGGTCCGGCAACCCAACGCATCACGTCCGCTGGCCAGTCCGGCTCCCCGCCGGCCATCAGGGTCACCGACTCGATGGTGAGGGAGATCCCCAGCAACACATAGCCGAGCCCCCAGGCGCGCACCACCCACACAGGTCGCCCCTCGAGCATCAGCGGCTGGCGCGGCCGGAGCACGGCCCAGCATCCCACCCACACGCAGCTCAGCCCCAAAGCCACCATGAGCACGTCCCAGGCCCTGTCGAACACCTCTGTCACGGTCCCGATCCCCCTCGCCTTCCTCTCTCACCTCCGGCGGACCTCAGAACGCCAGGCCCCCGGCTCATCATGATGACCGCCCGGACGCGGCCCCTCACCTGCCGGGCACGGCAGACTGCCTGCGCGACTGCTTTCCGATACCCGGCAATGTGGGCACCCTGACGTCACTTCTCATGAACATCCAGGGGCTTCAAGATCACCAACTGCTGTCCAAACCGGCAGATAAACGCTGCTGCTTGAAGTGAACGAAGCCACTCGGGTAGACGCTGACCGGCTCGATCTCACGGCCGGCGGCATCCACCACCAGCCACGGCAGCGACGGCGTCGTACCCGCGACCACAGCCCCGACCCGGGGCAGCCGTACCCGCCCGTCAATCAGATCTCGATGAAGTGAAGGAGTCTCATGCACGATCACATGATCAGAACTTACGGCCCCCGGGTTGAACGAACCTCAGAGTTGGTGCAGTTAACAGACCACCCCCGGCGCCCGGACGGATACGCGGCCGCGCCCCGCTTGGCCACCACTCCTTCCAGGCCCTGCTCCTCGAGCGCCTCGTACCAGTGCTCGGCCACATCCCGGTCGTCGGTTGCCGGTACGGGCTGGATCGGCGGACCGACCTCCGCGAGCAGTTCAAGGAGAAGGGCGCGCCGCTCGGTGTAGGGGAGAGGGCGGGTGTCGCCGATTGCCGGGTCGGGGTGCTGCACCAGATCCCAACAGGCGTACGAAGCCGGGTGCCGCGCGGCCAGCGCGCGGGCCCGGGTCACGGACGACGCGGCCCTTGACTGAGCCGCTCCGAAATCGAGCCGCCCATCCCGCCAGATCACCGCCTCGCCATCGAGGACCGTCCCCGGCCGCAGTGCCATGCCGGCCAGGGCCAGGTCCATCCAGTAGGGCGTGACGACCCGGCCCGACCGGGCGTACAGGGTGACCGTGTCCTCGGTGCGCACCATGATCATCCGGTGCCCGTCGAATTTGGGCTCGTACCACCAGCCCGGCCCCTGCGGCAGCACCGGTACGGCACGGGCCAGCGCCACGTTGATCGGGAGTTCCACGCTTTCATGCTGCGACCAGGCACTGATCACAGCGCGCCGAGCACCAGGTCCGGCCGGCACACCTCGCAGGCCTGAATTCCGTCACCGAGGGCGGCGAGGGCCTGCTCCCGGCTGATGGCCCGCAGCTGCTTTCCGGCGGCAAAACAGTCGCCACGGTGGACCTCGGACCGCAGGGTGCCGACACCGATGTCGGTGATGCCCCAGTCCGGGAAGGTACGCGGGCGCCGCTTCTCGCTCTCCCGTTTCTCGACCGGCGGCTTCCCCTGCTCCCTGCCGCGCTGCCGCTGCGGCGCCCGCCGCTCCTGGCCCTGCCGTTCTTGGGCTTCGAGCTGCTGGATCCGGCCCCGGGTCTGGCGCAACTGCCAGTCCAGCCACTCCTGAAGAGCCCGGAGCTTGTCGAGGCGGGATATCGACCCGGGATCGGACACGGCTACGCCGCCTCGTCCCCGGCAGTTTCGTGTGCGTGCTTGAGCGCCATCCGCGCCGCCACCACACCGCCGTCGAGGGTCGCCCAGTACGGGTGCGTCGCCACTTCGGTGCTCAGCCGGAGCAGTTCCGCCTGGAACCGGCGCACTTCCGCGGCCTGCTCCTGCGTGTAGCCGGGGCTGTCGGCCTTGCCGGAGCGGAAGCTGGTGTACGGCTGCCTCTCGCTGTCCCAGCCGGGCATCGGTTCGGCCGACCAGGGCAGGCCAGCGGCGTACTGCTCGTATGCGGCGCGGGTCTGGTGCAGCGCGAGCTGGGCGTCGCGCAGGTCCTCGGGAAAGTCGTACGTGGGCACACCTGAATGGTACGCATGTTCGATTTTTGAATGCGAGAGGCGCGCTGCCCATTCCTTCGCCAGCTGCGGGCAAGCCTGCGAGGACCGGCTTGCCCGGAGCCTGTAAAGAGAGTGTGGTGGAGTCGGTTCCGGCCCCTGACGCCACTGCCCACGGCGGTAGCGTCCGACCATGGCGATTGCCCCGGAACCGGAACGGCCAGCCGGGCTTGAGAAGCCTCTGCCGCATCCCGAGATCACCTCTATAGGGTGCGCTCAGTGCGGGACACAGATCGCGGGCCTCGATGGCCGGTACGAGTGCGCGGGTTGCGGCTGGGTCAACGACTGGTCCGCGGGCTACAGTCCGCTCCCCGGGACCGGGCGCCCGGCGTGAACTTTCCTTCGGCAGTGGAGCTCTGCCGGTCTGGAGCCGATGTGGGAAGCATGGCTGCCAACTGCCCGTGACGCGGGATACCGGACCAACGAATCCGTGGTTTCGTCTCGCCCCACGGGAGCCCCCGGTTTAGGCCGTTGACCAGCGCTTTTTCGGTGCTGTGCTGGGTCACATGATGACGTTCAAGCAAGTCAGCAAGGGCTCCGCGTACAAGTACTACGGGCGTCAGGTGGCGGTCGGCGACGGCCGTCGGCCCCGGGGGAAGAGCCTGGAGCAGGCGCAGGAGGATGCGGGTGTCCCGCCGGGTGTGTGGATGGGCCGGGCGCTGCCCGCGGTCGGCCTGGTGGCCGGGGCGCGGGTCACCGAGGGGCAGATGCGGAACCTGTTCGGCGAAGGCCTCCACCCGGCCGCGGAGCGTATCGTTGCCGACCGTCTTGCCGCCGGTGACAGTCCCGCAGTGGCCGCCCGGGCGTCCCGGCTCGGATACCGGGTGCAGAAGTGGTCCGGCAACGATCTCGTGTTCCGCCCGCCGGGCAGTGTCCAGGTCCTGTGGGCGCTGGGCACACCGCCGGTGCGCCGGCTCATCGAGGACCTGCAGACCCGCGTCACCGGCGAGGTCCTGGCCACCGCCGAGACCGAGCATCTGTGGGTACGCGTCGGTGGCGACAGCACCGTGCAACGCGCCCGTGCCGGTGTGATCGCCGCCCGCTTCCGCCACTACGAGAACCGCGACGGCATGCCGCTGCTCCACGACCACGTCGTGCTGTCGGTCAAGGTCCGCCGCCAGGACGACCGGTGGGGCACCCTGCACACCCGCTCGTTCCTCGAGTACACCGTCGCCCTCTCGGAGCTCTACAACCAACGCCTCCTGGAAGAGATGTGCCGCGCGCTCGATCTGGCGACGGTGCCCCGCTACCCGACCGCCGGACAGCGGCCCGTGATGGAGCTCGCGGGGATCCCCGAGAAGCTCATCGACTGGGCCGCCACCCGCAACGCCGCGACCATGCGCCGCCTGGCTGAACTCGCCGGCCAGTACCAGGAACGCACCCGTCAGCCCCTCACCACCAAAATCCGGCAGCGACTGATGGAACGCGCCTCCCGCGAGACCCGGCCCGCCAAGAAGAAGACCAGCCGGCCCCTGCCCGCGTTGCGGGCACGCTGGCGGGACGGCGCCGTTGCCCTGGTCGGCGAGGAGGTCGTCGACAACCTGCGTCTGGCCCGCCTCGCCGCCGCAGCGATCCGCACCACCGTCGGCACCGCCGTGGACGTCGCGGCCGCAGCCCTGGAGATCACCGCGATTGTTGCGGTCCATCACGGCGGCGGCTTCCGCCACCGCCACCTGCTCGCCGAAGCCCGCCGCTACCTCACCCGCACCCTCCACGGACACCCCGCCCCGCCCCACACCGACACCGCCATCACCGCAGCCGCCATCCGCGACCACTGCATCCCCGGCGCCCCGCCGAACCCGGACAAGCCGATGCCGCTCGCGCACCGCACCTTCACCCCGGCCTGGGCCCCCAAATCGCCCCGCAGCTCGACCACACCCGCCGCCCACCGGATCCACCACCGCGCCCGCGCCGAAGCCGCACAGCCCTCGCTCGCGCCGAAGCGCAACAGAGGCCGCCTGTACGGCAGCAAGAACACACCCCGCAGGCGGCACCACAGCAACCGCTGCCTCCCGCCCCGGGCCTGGCACCCGGCGGGCGAAGTTAGTGAATTGCCCAGGGGGCCACAAGCTGCGACCGACGCCACCCCCGTTCGATCTGATGAACTATGAGGCGTTCGGCGGCACCAAGTCGCCTCCCTACAAAGCACAGTGTGATGGGCGGCATGAATCTGTCACCACGGTGCGACATTCGCTTTCACCGCTGCCGTCTGCGCCGGTCTGGAAGTAGCGTGCTCCGGGCTTCATCGGACAAGTGAAGGCGGCTGTCGTTTCGTGCGCAGAACGGATGGCGCCCATCACCGGGCATGGAGCACGGTTGTGGAGTGTCAGGGCAGGGTCTGCTCGGTCCAGATGGTTTTGCCGCGTCCGGTGTGGAGGGTGCCCCAGTGCTGGGCCAGTTGCGCGATCAGGTAGAGGCCGCGGCCGCCTTCGTCGTCGTCTTCCGGGTGTCGCAGGCGGGGGGCGGCGATGCTGTTGTCGGAGACCTCGCAGATCAGTGCACGGTCGTTGATCAGCCGGAGCTCTGGCGGCCCCGTGGAGTAGCGGATGGCGTTGGTCACCAGTTCGCTGGCGATGAGTTCGGTGTTGAAGGTGAGGTCGTCGAGGTTCCAGGCGGTGAGCTGGCCGGCGACCAGGCGGCGGGCTGCGGCGGCGCTCTCGGGTTCGTGGGGCAGTGTCCAGGATGCCGTCTGGTCCGGGCCGAGTGAGCGGGTGCGGGCCAGTAGGAGCAGTGCGTCGTCGACGGGGTTGTCGGGGAGCAGTGAGTTCATCAGGGCGTCGCACATGTCCTGCAGGCGGCCGGTCAGGCCCGGGGGTGTGCTGAAGGCGTTCTGGAAGGCGGGAAGCCGGTCCTGATCGGTGTCCTGCAGGAGTTCCGCGTTGTAGAGGGTGAGGATGCTGCCCTCGGGCAGATCCACGCTGGCAGACCGGTAGGAGGCCATGCCGCGTCCCAGGTTCGGCCCCGCCGGGACGTCGATGACGTGGATGCTGCCGTCGGGCAGGGCGAGGACGGGCGCAGGATGTCCCGCCCGGGACAGGGTGCAGGTGCGGGTGGCCGGGTCGTAGATCACAAAGAGGCAGGTCGCCGTCAGCTCCGACTGGTCGGAGTCCTCGGCGGGCGGGTGTTCGCGGGCGAGCTGCTCGGTCAGGGCGTGGAGGTGTTCGAGGAGTTCGTCGGCCTGCAGGTCCATCGCGGTCAGGGCGCTGATTGCCGTGCGCAGCCGGCCCATCGTGGTCACGGTGTGCAGGCCGTGGCCGGACACCTCGCCCGCGACGAGCGCGATGCGTGCACCGGAGAGTGGGATGACGTCGTACCAGACGCCGCTGGAGGCCAGAGGCAGGAAGGCGAACGTGGTCTCCGCGGCGGTCTGCGAGGGCAGCCGGTCGGGCACCAGGGCCCGCTGGGTGAGGCGGGCGATCGTGCGTTCACGGGTGTAGCGGCGGGCGTTGTCGACGCATACCGCGGCCCGGGCGACCATATTGGTGGCGACGCCGAGTTCGGCGTCGTCGAAGGGCGGTGATCCTAGGCCGCGGTAGAAGGCCGCCATGCCGAGCACCACGCCGCGCGCGGCCAGCGGGACGGCGATCATCGAGTGCACCCCTGTCTCACGCACCCTCTCGGCGAGCACCGGATTCCTGACCAGCCAAGGGTCGTCGGGCCTCAGGACCGGGACGAGCCGGGGCCGCAGATCGCTCAGGGCCCGCGCGTACGGCGTGCCCAGCCCCATCACCCTCACACCCCCGATCTCGTACGAGCTTCCCACCGCCGACTCGTATGCCACCCGGAACCCCGCCCGGCGCACCGTGACCGGGTCGAACAGCGGCCCCGGACGTGGCGCCTCACCCTGCAGCACGGCATCAAGGACATCGACCGTCACGACGTCGGCCAGCTCGCCCACAGCGACATCGGCGAGTTCCTGCGCCGTACGGAACACATCCAGACTGTTCCCGATCCGCTCACCGGCCTGGCACAGCAGCTGCAGGCGCTGCTCGGCGCGATCCCGCTCGGTGATGTCCACCACCGTGCTGGCCACCCCCAGCGTGCGCCCCTCGGCGTCCTGAAGGCGGAACGCCGAGATCGACAGCACCTTCTCCACACCGCCCAGGACGGCCAGATGGCCCCGGTACCGGAAATCGGTCACCGCCTCGCCCGTCTCCAGCACTGTGCGGAGCATGCCCTCCACCTCGTCCGTGGTGATCCCCAGCTCGCGCCAGGTACGGCCGACCGCGTCCCTCATGTCGAGGCCCTGGGCACCGGGCGCGGCGGAGTTGAAGCGCACGATCCGCAGCTCCGGATCCAGTACATGCAGGCCGATCGGCGGCTGAGTGAACAGCGCGTGCAGCACCGCCGCATCAAAATCAGGGTCCATGCCGATGACAGCCTCCTTTGCGTGATGACAGCCAGCATCAACGCCGCACCGCCCTCCAGCGCGGCGACAATGCCGCAGGGGTGCCTGACGTCACCCCACCACCCTTCCCGAGTGTCCAGGAACGAGGGTCTATCGACACTCGAACTGGGCCACAGCAAAACCGCAGGTCGGCAGTGTCGAGAACCCGCGTCGAGGATCAGCGTCGGCAAACGGTTCATGTCGACGCCGTATCTTGTGGCTTGGGAAACGGATAGGAGCACGGGGCCCATCTGGGCCGCGAGGTGACCCGACAGATATGTCTTAGCCGAGGCGTTCCAGGATCCACTGGGGCCCGCTGTCGGGGCTGAGGATCGCGCGGTGGCCCGCGGTGGTCAGGTGGCCGAGCTCGCCCTGGCCGAGGGCGATGGTGACCGGCTCTTGCGAGGCCTGGCCCTGGATCGTCCACTGGTCGGGCGGCAAGGCGTACGCGGTCTCACGCAAACCCACCCCCCTCACAATCGAACACCGGGGTGACGCTCCGCGACGCCTTTCCAAGATCTGTGCCAGAACCGACTTTTGATGTCGCTCGTGTGCTGCGGGGCCGCCCGCTTGGGCATGATGAGAACCGGAATATCCCGTCAAGCGGGCACCACGCCGCCGAGGCCGACGCGGCCCGCGCCGACCTCGCGATTCACGAGCTCGGGAACAGGGGCCCGCCCGCCATGAGGCCGCCGTCGACCAGGAGGATGTGCCCGGTGACGTAGCTCGCCTTGTCCGAACCCAGGAACTGGACGGCTTCGGCGATCTCCTCCGGGGTGCCTGCCCGGTGCATGGGCAGTACCGAATCGACCGCGGCACGGGCCGTGTCGTCGCCGGTGAACCGCTCGTACATAGCGGTCCGGGTGTAGCCGGGCGCGACCGCGTTGACCCGGATACCGTGGGCGGCGCCTTCGAGTGCGGCCGCCTTGGTGATGCCGACGACGGCGTGCTTGCTCCCGACGTACAAGGTCGCCCCGGGGTAACCCATCAGGCCGTAGTTGGAGCTGACGTTGACGATGCTGCCGCCGCCTTGTTCCCTCATGACCCGGAACTCGTGCTTCAGGCACAGCAGCGTTCCCTTGACGTTGGTGTCGAAGGTGACCTGATACCCCTGGTCGGTCACCTCGGTGACAGGGCCGGGTGTTCCCTCGGTGCCGGCGTTGTTGAAGGCGACATCGATCCGCCCGAACCGTGCCACCGCACGGTCGACGAGGTTCTTCACATCGGCGTCGAAGCGGACGTCGGCACGCACGAACTCGGCCGGGGCGCCGAGGTCGGAGAGCTCCCCGGCAAGCTGCTCACCCACGTCCTCGTGGCGGCCGGAGACCACAAGGTTCGCGCCTTGACGGGCGTAAGCGAAGGCGGTGGCTCGGCCGATACCGGTGAGCGCGCCCGTGATGAGGACTACGGGATCAGACACGTCGAGGGTCCTTCCTACAACCACCCAGGTGAACGACGGGCAAGCGGTTTCGGAACCCGCACGACACCGGGTTCCTGTTCGGGCCGGGGCGTATCGCCCGGTACGCCCGCAAGGAAGGTGTCCCAGCCGGACGACAGCCGCATCGGACCCGACCGCCGCATCCGTCGAACGGCAGCACCCGATGACCCGTATGGCCCGCGGACGGCGGCCGGGACAGACGACCCGAAAGCTGATGATCTGCGGGGTTTTGTTGGTGGTGGTTCGGCAGTGTGGTGTCGGTGCGTCAGGTGTGGGGTGGCTTCGTCAATTGCTGAGGACAGCGTTTGTCGACCAGTTTCGGGTTCTGGCACAGATCTTGGGGAACGATCGCGGAGCGTCACCTTGGTGTTCGATTGTGAGGGGCTGGGTCGCGTGAGACCGCGTACGCCTGGTCGTCCGGTAGACGAGAATGACGCTCCGTCAAGTCTTTGGTCGTCTCTGTCGTGGTCGGCCGTGAACGGTGATCGTGCTGGTCATGCAGACCGATGCATCATTCTGGGACTCGCTCGTGTTCGACGGTATCGACGAGGTGGACGTCGAAGCGGTGACCGCTGTCTTCGGCACAGTCGAGGTGGTGGCGAGAGGCCGGGTGGCCGGGGCGGAGTGTCCCGACTGCGGCCGCTTCTCGAACCGCGAGCACGACCGCTATCACCGCAGGTTGAAGGATCTTCCGCTCGCTGAGCAGGGCTTCGTGATCCGGTTGATGGTCCGGCGTTTCATCTGTGGGGCGGCGGACTGTCCGCGCCGGACGTTCGCCGAGCCGTTCTCGCGGTTGGCCGCCCCGTACGCTCGGTTCACCACTCGGCTCAACCACGCCTTGGAGCGGGTGGGGCTCGCGCTGGCAGGGCGAGCCGGCGCCCGGCTGGCCGCCCAGCTGGGCTTCGGCGTGGGAAGGATGACCTTGTTGCGCAGGGTCATGGCGTTGCCGGATCCGCAGTTCAGCACGCCGCGTGTGCTGGGCGTGGACGACTTCGCGATCCGCCGCGGGCAGACCCAAGGCGACGTCGTTCAACGGATACGTCCGGATTGATGGCGATTCAAACACCAGATCAGCCAGGAGCGCGCAGATCGTGCCCGGATGGATGCCGACGCGACGCATGCCCGCACGGCGTCAAGTCGATAAGATCACGAACACCCGTGCGATATGTCCTGCGGGCATCCTCTGCTCGGGCGCACCATCTCGCGCCCGCCCACTTTGAATCGACTGCGCACGTTTGGCGCATCGGAAGGACCAGCCATGTCAAAGTCGCCACAGGTCGGCCCCCTTACGCCGCTCACCAAGAAGAAGTTCTTTGACGGACTCGCCCCGTGGCAGGTGGTCCTCTCCCTGCTCCCGCTGGGACTGCTCTTCATAGGCGGTGCGATCGGCGGTGGGCTGGGCGCTCTGGGCATGGTCGCCAACGTGAAGATCGCCAAGACACAGCTGCCGACTGCCGGCAAGGTGGCAGCCATGCTAGGGGTCGGTCTCGCGGCGGTCGTCGTCTTCCTGGTGGTCGCAGGATTGCTGTCCAACGCCTTGCACGGCTGATTCAACAGCCGAGCCGCGACAGCACGGCGAAATACGTCCGCCTCCACGAAATCCGCCAGGAACGCGATTTCCCCTTGGGCCGGTGGCGTATCGACGTGCCGGCCCTGAAAGTGTCAGCGGACGAGGTGCTCCTGCTTCTGGCAGCGGAAGAATCGCCGAACCAACCCTCCACGAGGCCAGGGAGCTGGCGATCAATAACTCATCGGTTTGGGTGGGCTGTTGGCCGGTAGGGTGCGGGTGTGTCGGAGGGGATCAAGGCGGGGCTGGTGGATGTGTTCGGTCTGCTGCTGCCGCATCTGGATGAGCGGCAGCAGCGCCTGGTGCTGGGGGCCGCGTCCCGTGTCCTGGGCCATGGCGGGATCCGTACGGTGGCCGGTGCGGCCGGGGTGGCGGAGTCCACGGTGTCGCGCGGGAAGCGGGAGCTGGAGCGTGGGGAGGAGCCCGAGGGTCGGGTCCGGGCGCCGGGTGCGGGTCGGAAGTCTTTACGGGAGGCTGATCCCGAGTTGGTGCCCGCGCTGTTGGCGCTGGTTGAGCCGGATCAGCGTGGTGATCCGGAGTCTCCGCTGCTCTGGACGGTGAAGTCCACCCGGAATCTGGCGGCGGAGCTGACGCGCCGGGGGCACCGGATCGGTCCGGACACGGTGGCCGCGCTGTTGAAGGCGGAGGGCTTCTCGCTGCAGGGCACCTCGCGGACCACCGAGGGGGCCCGCCACCCGGACAGGGACGCCCAGTTCCACTACATCAACGACCAGGTCAAGGCGTATCTCGCCGACGGGCAACCGGTCATCAGTGTGGATGCCAAGAAGAAGGAGACCCTGGGTAACTACGCGGTCATCGGAAGCGAGTGGCACCGTGCCGGACAGCCGGTCGAGGTCCGCGCGCACGACTTCCCGGAGAAGGGCGCCCAGAAGGCGGTGCCGTACGGGATCTACGACATCGGCGCGGACGCGGGCTGGGTGTCGGTGGGCTGCGACGGGGACACCTCCGCCTTCGCGGTGGCCACCTTGCGCCGCTGGTGGGACGGCGAGGGGCAACGCCGCTACCCCGCGGCATCCCGCCTGCTGATTACCGCTGACGCCGGGGGCTCCAACGGCTACCGCGTCCGTGCCTGGAAGAGCCAACTCGCCGATTTCGCCCACGAGACCGGACTGGAGGTGACGGTCTGTCACTTCCCGCCGGGGGCGTCGAGTAGGGCGGCACTACCTGTGGCGGGCCGTCGATCAGGACGGCGACGTCCTGGACATCCTCGTGCAGTCGAAGCGGGATGCGAAGGCCGCGAAGCGGTTCCTGGCCAAGCTCATGAAGAAGCAGCGCCGGGTACCGCGGGTGCTGGTGACCGACAAGCTCCGCTCCTACGGCGTCGCCCACCGCGAGCTGATGCGCTCGGTGGAGCACCGCTCCCACAAGGGCCTGAACAACCGGGCCGAGAACTCCCACCAGCCGACGAGGCAGCGCGAACGCGCGATGAAGTACTTCCGCTCACGCCGCGCCGCCCAGAAGTTCCTCGCCGCCTTCAGCCAGATCTCGCCCCACTTCCGACCCCGCCGACATCTGATGGCCGCGTCCGAGTACCGCGCCGAGATGACCGCCCGCTTCACCACCTGGGAGCAGATCACCGGCATCGCCGGCCTGCCCGCGGCAGCCTGACCGGCAGGCCTCCACCCGGTCCCACCACGCCCTCGACACCCCCACCCCGAACAAGTTGACAACGCCCCGTCGAGAACTCTCCCGTCTCCGCCGGCGCTGTTGATCGACGTGCCCAATCGGCAGTCGTTGCAGGGGCCGTAGCCGCGATCACCCCGCCGGCGCTTCGCTTCGTCCATGGCATCGCCGTCATCAGCCTGGCTCGGCGCCAGGGTCCGTCTTCAAAGATCACCGAACGGTGGTTCATGGTGGCTGATTTACGCTGCCATGAACTCACCAACCGGGAGTGGGAGTTCCTCGCTCCGCTGATACCGCGAGCTGCGACGGGCCGGCCGCGTGCAGCGGACCGGCAGGTCATCAACGGCATGGTCTACAAGATCCGTACCGGGATCTCCTGGCGCGACCTGCCGGAACACCACGGGCCGTGGAAGACGGTGTACGCCCGCTTCCGCCGCCACGCCCTGGACCGCGTGTTCACACGAGCCCTCCAGCAGATCCAGGCCGGACGCGGAGCAAAAGCGAGCGACCAGTGTGCCCACAACCGTTCGGGGCACACGGCTGAGCACGAGTCCTGGCACCAGGACTCACTCCCGCTCAGTTTTTAGGAACGGTTCCCGTCAATGCTCGATTTCTATCTGCGCAACCATGTGGACGGGTCATCGATGATGGCCCGGATGACCGAGCTCGCGGCCCCGAGCACGGAGGCGTCGGTGCCCGCGAGCGAAATCCGGACGCGGACCGGAGACCAGGATGAGGACAGCACCCGAAGATCGACCTCACGCTGCACCTCTGGCTGGATCCAGGGCCCCAGCGGTGCGTAGATACCGCCGAGGACGACGCAGCCGATGTCGAGGAGTTTGACGGCCCCGGCGATCGTGATGCCGAGAGCGCGGCCGGCCTGCCTGAGCGCCGCCAGGGTTTGCGAATGGCCCGCCTCGGCCGCCTGCACGATGCGGCCGACGGTAGCCTGTCCCCCCATCGAGGTGGCGGCCCGCAGGGGGAGTCCGGCGGCCCGCAAGATGGCCTCTTGGCCGGCCACCTGTTCCAGACAGCCGTGGGCGCCGCACTGACATGGTGGCCCGTCCATCCCGACGGCCATGTGCCCGATCTCACCGCTCCAGCCGTGCTCGCCACGAAACAGCGCACCGCCCATGACGATGCCGGCGCCCACCCCGATCTCGCCCGAGACATGCAGAAAATCGGTGGGCGCGGCGCCCCGGTCCATGCGCAGTTCGCCCAGCGCGGCGAAGTTCGCCTCGTTGTCGACCGTGATCGCCAGCCCGTCCAAAGCTCCGGTCCGGGCAAGCAGAGACGAGATGTGGACATCGCGCCAGCTGAGGTTGGGTGCCAGGCGCAGCAGCCCCTTGTCCACCAGTCCGGGAACGGCCACGCCCGCACCGGCCACGGTCAAGTCCAGCCTCTCGGCCGCAGTGATCGCGGTCGCGGCCATGTCGGCGACGGTGCTCAGCACCTCGTGCGGGGTCCGCCCCCGCTGGTCCTGCTGTACAACCTCCTGGTAACGGATTCCTCCGGTGAGGTCGATGACGCATGCCGCGATGTAGTCGACGTTGATTTCCAGCCCGAGTCCGGCCGCTCGATCGTCGGCGAGTACCAATCCGGTTGCCGGGCGGCCCGTCGGCCTGGTCTTGCGTGGTTCCAATTCGCCGACCAGACCACCCTCGATCAGGACGTCGACCAGAGCCGAGACGGTGGCCCTGGTCAGTCCGGTCGCCGCTGCCACGTCGGCACGCGACACCGGTTCCGCCGCGCCGGCGATCTGGTTGAGCACCAGCGACAGATTTCGCGTCCGCAGACTTTCTTGCCGGGCCGGACTGGTCATGCCTTCTCTGTTCCCGGGACCTGCCGAGTCTCCACCCTTCATAGGTGTTGACACTGCCACATCCCCACTCTAAGTTCAGCGACTAAACAAAGCTCATCCGACATGGATCTGACAAGGATCTCACCCTGGGGAACCACATGACCGTGCCGCGATTGCGGGTGTAGGACGTCAAGACGTTCCCCGGGGCCCGAGCGCTCGATGGCGTTGACCTGGAGATACTGCCCGGTGAGGTGCACAAGGAGCTCGGGCGGAACGGTGCCGGAAAGTCAATTCTGATCAAGGTTCTCGCTGGCGTGCACCAGGCGGACGGCGGTGAGTTCCATGGCCGCGGCGATGCGCCGTGGCCCGATGGACCGTGGTCCGGCGATGTCGGACCGCAGAGGGAGGGGCCGTCCATGCACGTAAAGCTCCTGCGATTGCTCGCCTCGTTAACCGCGAGTGGCTAGTAGGAGCCATCCACTGAGGGTGTCCCTCAGTCCCGGCAAGAGACCCCCGTAGCGCATTACGAGGGGACCCCCGACCCCGTCCCGGCATCTGCGGCCGGACGACCCCAGAACGTGGGGCGGGGCGCTGACGCTGACAGCACCCCGGCGCACCCCAACCAGCAATCGGCCCGATGAGTCCACACTCCCCCGAACCCCAGAGGAACAGTTGTGGCACACAGACATCGAACCCTACGTCACATAGCCGCGACGATGGCCCTTGCCCTCGTCCTCCCCATCCTATCGATGGTCGCCCCGGCGGCCCTGGCATCGCCGGCGCACGCCGCCACTGCGGCACCTGCCTTCAAGGTGCTCGTCTTCTCCAAGACCACCGGATTCCGACACGACTCGATCCCCGACGGCGTCGCCGCCATCCAGAAGCTCGGCCAGGAACACGACTTCGCGGTCGACGCCACCGAGGACAGTGCGGCGTTCACCGACGAGAATCTGGCGCAATACCAGGCCGTCATCTTCATGTCCACGACCGGCGACCCGCTGGGCACGCAGGACCAAAAGGACGCCTTCCAGCGCTATATCCAGCACGGCGGCGGTTTCGCCGGCGTCCACGCCGCTTCCGACGGCGGTTACAGCTGGCCGTGGTACGGCAAGCTCGTCGGCGGGTACTTCAAGTCGCACCCGGCGATCCAGAACGCCACCGTGAAGGTCGAGGACCCGGCGCACCCGTCGACCGAGGGTCTGCCGACATCGTGGAAGCGCAACGACGAGTGGTATGACTACCAGGCGAACCCTCGTGGCACCGTGCACGTGCTGCAGTCGATGGATGAGAAGTCCTACAACGGCGGCACGATGGGCATCGACCACCCGACCACGTGGTGTCAGGACTACGACGGCGGCCGGTCGTGGTATACGGGGCTCGGTCACACCAAGGAGAGCTTCAGCGAGCCGGAGTTCCTGAAGATGCTCCTCGGCGGCATCAAGACCGCCGCGGGTGTGGTGAAGGCCGACTGCGCGGCGTCGCAGAGCGCCAGCTTCGAGAAGGTCACCCTCGACAACAAGGCGTCGAACCCGATGATGCTGGACATTGCAAAGGACGGCCGAGTCTTTTACATCGACCGGCTGGGCGACGTCAAGGTCGTCAAGCCGACTGGCGGCACGGTGACGGCCGGTCACCTGAACGTGTTCACCGCCAACGAGAGCGGGCTGCTCGGGCTGGTGCTGGACGGTGACTTCGACTCCAACCACTGGGTGTACCTGTTCCACTCCCCGGTGGGCGAGAACGTGGACCGGCTGAGCCGGTTCACGGTCACGGGAGACACGCTCGACATGTCGAGTGAGAAGAAGATGCTCGACGTGCCGGTGCAGCGGGCGGAGTGCTGTCACCACGGCGGCGGCATGCTGATGGATCGCAAGACCGGTGATCTGTGGCTGGCTGTGGGCGACAACACCAACCCGTTCGCCTCGGACGCCTACACCCCGATCGATGAGCAGCCGGGCCGTGAGGCGTGGGACGCGCAGCGCACCTCGGGCAACACCAACAGCCTGAGTGGCAAGCTGCTGCGGATCCACCCCGAAGCGGACGGCACCTACAGCGTGCCGGCGGGCAACCTGTTCGCTCCGGGGACGGCGAAGACGAAGCCTGAGATCTACAGCATGGGCTTCCGCAACCCCTTCCGGATCGGCCTCGACCCGAAGACCGGGAATCCGATGGTCGCCGACTACGGCCCTGACGCCGGATCTCCGAGCGCCACGCGGGGTCCGGAGAACACTGTCGAGTGGAACCTGATCACCAAGCCGGGTAACTACGGCTGGCCGTACTGCACCGGTCCCAACACCCCGTACATCGAGTACGACTTCGCCACCAAGAAGTCGGGATCGGCGTTCAACTGCGCCGCCCCGGTGAACAAGTCGCCCAACAACACCGGGCTGACCAACCTTCCGCCGGCGATACCGGCGACGGTCTGGTACCACTACAACACCGACCCGAACCAGTTCCCGGAGCTGCAGGGCGGCGCGCCGATGGCGGGCCCGGTCTACCGGTATGACGCGGACCTGAAGTCGGACGTCAAGTGGCCGGCGTACTGGGACGGCAAGGCCATCTTCGGCGAGTGGAACACCAACAAGATGTTCTCGTTCCAGCTGAATGAGGACACCACCAAGCTCGTCAAGATCAACCAGATTCTCAAGGCCATGAGCTTCAAGCGGCCCATGGACATCAAGTTCGGCCCTGACGGTGCGCTGTACCTGATCGAGTGGGGGTCCGGGTTCGGCGGTGACAACGCCGACTCGGGCATCTACCGGATCGAGTACGTCAAGGGCAACCGGCCGCCCGTCGCCCGTGCCTCGACGGACAAGACCGACGGTCCGCTGCCGCTGACCGTGAAGTTCTCCAGCGAGGGGACCAAGGACCCCGACGGCAAGACGCTCACCTACGCCTGGGACTTCGGTGACGGCACGGACGGCACGACCGACGCCAACCCCACGCACACCTACACCAAGGCGGGCGAGTACAACGCGGTCCTGACCGTCACCAACGCCGACGGCATGACCGCCAAGGCCAGTGTGACGATCACCGCGGGCAACACCCGGCCCACCGTGAAGGTGGACCTGCCGCCCAACGGCGGATTCTTCGACTTCGGCGACCAGGTGAAGTTCAAGGTCACCGTCACCGACCCCGAGGACGGCCAGATCAACTGCAACGAGGTCCAGATCCAGGCGATCCTCGGCCATGACGGTCACGGTCACCCCCTCGACCAACTCAAGGGTTGCGAGGGCATCGTGCAGACCAACGAGGGCGGGCACGGCGCCGACGAGAACCTTTTCTATGCGATCGAGGCCAGCTACACAGACCACGGCGCCGCCGGCGGGGCCAAGCCGCTGACCGGGCGTGGTCAGGTCATGTTGCAGCCCAAGCACAAGCAGGCCGAGCACTTCTCGGCGACCGGCCGGGTGTCGGACAGCAAGGCCACCACCCCCCATGGCATTCAGACGGAGACCACCGGCGACCCGCTGGGCGGCGGCCGGAACATCGGGTACATCCGGGACGGTGACTGGTGGTCGTTTGACCCGGTGAACCTGACCAACATCGACGCGGTCCGGCTGCGGGTGGCCTCCAACAACTCCGGTGGAACTGTGCAGGTCCGGCAGGGTGACCCGGAGAACGGGAAGCTGGTCGGGACGGCCGATGTGCCGGGCACCGGCGGCTGGCAGAAGTACGTCGATGTCACGACGAAGCTGACCAACGCGTCGACCGACAGCGGCCCGCTGTACTTCGTCGTGCGCAAGCCGGCGAGCGCGGGCGACGACGCCTTCTTGATCAATGCCAACTGGGTCGACTTCATCGGCAAGGGTGTCACCGACAGCCAGCGCCCGGTGGTGACCGCGTCGGCGAACCCGACCTCGGGCACCGCGCCGCTGAAGGTCGACTTCACCGCGTCGGCCACCGACCCCGACGGCAACCTGCCGCTCACCTACAAGTGGGACTTCGGGGTGAAGGGAGCCCCGCAGCCGACGACCGCGAACGCGAGCTACACCTACAGCGCGCCAGGAACGTACACCGCCTCGGTCACTGTGACCAACGCCAAGGGCGCGGCGACGACCAAGGAGATCTCGATCAAGGTGGAGGCGTCGAACACGCTCTGCCTGACCGGACGTTCCGACGACTTCCTGGGCGCTGAGCTCAACCATGACCGCTGGTCGGTCATCCGGGAGAACCAGGACCTCAAGGTCGCGGACGGCAAGCTCGTCATCCCGACGTCGAACACCGACATCTACGGATCCAACAGCGGCTCGCCGAACATCGTCGTGCAGCCGGCGCCGTCAGGCGCCTGGATGGCCACCACCAAGGTCACGCTCAATGCCCGCGACGCCTACCAGCAGGCTGGCCTGATCCTGTACGGCGACGACGACAACTACGCCAAGATGGTGCTGCAGGGCCGCGGCACCGACAACCACGCCAACCGCGTCTTCCAGTTCATCCGCGAGGAGAACGGCGATCCCAAGGAGGTGACGGCCAGTAACACGGCCCAACTCGGGGACGCCTACCCCGACACCGTGTACGTGCGGTTCATCAGTGACGGCACCAACCTGACCGCTCACTACTCGGCGGACGGCATCAACTTCACCGCGATGCCGGAGACGAAGCCGCTCGCCGGGATCAAGAACCCGAAGATCGGCCTGTTCGCCATCACCGGGACCGGCAACCGCCCGGTGATCGATGCCCACTTCGACTGGTTCCACATCACCCCCGACGACACGGCGACCAAGCCGGGTCCGCACGACGAGTTCGACGGCACCACGCTCGACCAGTGCCGCTGGGACTCGATCGTGCGCCACGACCCGTCGGCCGCGCGGGTGACCGGTGGCAACCTGGAAATCGACACATCCAAGGGAGACATCTACGGCACCGACAACAGCAACCCGAAGAACTTCGTCCTGCAAAAGGCGCCGGCCGGCGACTGGACGCTGGAGACCAAGGTTGACGGCAGCGCCTTCAACGAGCGGTACCAGCAGGCCGGCCTGATCGTCTACAAGGACGACACCAACTACGTGAAGTTCGACTTCGTCACCGACAACCAGCCCGGCGAGGCCGTCGCCCGGCGGCTCGAGCTGCGCAGCGAGATCGGCGACGTGGTCCAGAACCCGCAGCCTGCGGTCAGCAACCTCACCAGCGGTGTGGCCTGGCTGCGACTGAAGAAGGAAGGCGACACCTTCCACGGCTACTACTCCGCCGACGGCAAGACGTGGACCGAGATCGCGTCGAACGGCAACCCGACACCGGTCAAGAACGACGTCGTCTCGGCGAACGCGAGAGTCGGACTCTACGCCTTCGGCGTCAACCAGACGGCGTCGAAGACGGCCAAGTTCGACTACTTCCACCTCACTCCGGCAGTCGAGGAGGACAAGAAGCCGCCGGTGACGACCGCGAAAACCGACCCGGCACAGCCGGACAGCGGCTGGTTCGCCGGTCCGGTCACAGCCACGCTGACCGCCGCCGACGAGGACAAGGGCAGCGGCGTCGACCGTACCGAGTACCAGCTGGACGGTGGCGACTGGACGTCCTACACCGGCCCGGTCATCGTCTACGGCGACGGCTCGCACACGCTGGCCTACCGCTCGGCCGACAAGGCCGGCAACGTCGAGGACGCCAAGACCCTCACGGTCAAGGTGGACGCGACGGCGCCGATGACCACCGCGAAGTTCGCCTCGGCGAACGACGACGGGTGGCACAACGGCGCGGTGCCGGTGACGCTGACCGCGGCGGACGCGACGTCCGGCGTGGCCAAGACCGAGTACTCCACGGACGGCGGCCCTTGGACGCCGTACACCGCGACGGTCACGATCACGGGCGAGGGGCAGCACGAGCTGCGCTACCGCTCGACCGACAAGGCCGGGAATGTGGAGGACATCAAGGCCGTCACGGCCAAGATCGACACGAAGGCACCGACCGTGTTTGTCTCCGGCGTGGCAGCCGGCGAGAAGTACGGCGACAGCCAGGACCTGGCCATCAGCTGGCAGGCCGTCGACTCCGGGTCCGGGATCGCGTCGGTGAGCGGCACGCTCGACGGCAAGCCGTTCACCTCAGGCACGGTCCTGGCCTTGCACGAGCTCGGCCTGGGCAAGCACACGCTCAGCGTCACCGCCGTCAACAAGGCCGGCAACCGGACCGAGCAGACCGTGAAGTTCACCGTCGTCACCTCGACGGCCGACATCGCGAGCCTGATCGACCGCTTCGAAAGCACCGGAAAGCTCACCCCGCTGGGCGCCCACAAGCTTCACGGCAGGCTTGATGGCGCGATCGACGCCGAGAACAAGGACAAGTCCGACGACAAGACCATCGATGAGCTGGAGAAGTTCAAGGCCTTCGTCAACGACGACAAGAACGTCTCCGACGACCAGGTCCGGGCCACGCTCCTGCGCGACGCCGACGCACTGATCATTCAGTACGGCGGCACACCGAAGGGCTGACCACCGGCCGCGACCCCGAAGAGGTGCCGGGCGACCGAATGGAACCCCGGCACCCCGCTGAACCGACCAGGGTGCCCCGCGACAACTGCCGCGGGGCACCCGCCCCGTTCCACTCTCATCAGTACATACGTCCAACGTTCATCAGGAGGTGGGCATCATCAGCCGACGCAGGGAACCGACGGTGGTCCGGAATTCGGCCCGAGGTCGGGTGCTCACACTCGCGGCCGCATTCACGCTCGGCGCGCTTCTCGTCGGCGGCCTGGTGTTCGCCGGAACCCGGGCGAGTTCGACCGAGCGGACGGCCGACCGGATTCGCGTCGAGGCCGCCCAGCGGGACAAGGCGCAGATCAAGACCCTTACCGAGCTGGCCCGTACGACCCGTGACCGGCTCGTCCCTGTGCTCGACGGCCTGGACCGGGCCATGCCCGCTGACGGCAGCACCCGACCCGCTGCGGTGACCTCCGCCGACGTCGCGGGTTGGCGGCGTGCGGCCACCGCAGCCGTCGAGGCCTTCGCCGATCCACCCTCCGGCGAGACCGCTACCAACGTGGCGAGGTCGAGCCTTGCCTCCGCCGTACGCCAGATCGCCACCACCGTCGACACTTACGCGACCTCGCGGGCACTGACCGGTTCCACCCGCGAGACCGTGGTGGCCCTCGCCGTACGGCAGCGCGCCGACGCGAACTTCACCTGGTCGACCGGGGCCACAGCGCTCGACGCCGTGAACGTCGACGCAGGCTACGGGCACCAGCACGTGTTCTTGCCGACATCCCCCGGCAACGGGGCACTCACCCCCGACGACGAACCCGAAGGGCGCCACTGATCGTGAAGATGACACTGCGGTACGCCGCGACGACTGTCCTGTTCGCCGGGCTCGTCCTGCTGCTCGGCGCACCGGCGGCGTCCGCCCATGGCGGACCGATCAAGCTGGAGGTGACCGGGGATGGCAGCCACGACATCAACGTGCTGGTCACCTGGAAGAAGGACGGTGATCCGGTCAGCGACCTCGTCGAAGCGACGCTGGTCGCAACCTCCACCGACGGCCGTTCCTTCGGTCCGGTCCGGCTCAACTCGGCACCCGAAGGCCAGAACCTCTACCACTCCGCCCAGCCGCTGCCGAGCGGCCAGTGGCGTGTCACGGTGACCACCACGAAGCCCGCCAGGGCGCAAGCGACGGCGAACGTGACGGCACGAGACATCGGCGCACCCAAGAAAGCGGCAGCCCTACCAGACCGTGGGAACCCGATCGGCATGGCACTCAAGATCGGCGTCAGCGCCGTCGTGGCGGCTATCGGCGTCGCGGCATGGAGACGCCTGGTTCATCGCAAGCGCCTATGAGCGGGCGATGACGGAGCCGTTGCTGCCGCCGGGCGATCGCAGCCCGATTCCTGACCTGCGGCGACTGGTGAACGGCGTGATGTGGCGGTTCCGTACGGGCAGTCCGTGACGGGACATGCCCGAGCAGGGGGCTTTGGCGCCTGGCGAGGCGGTGATCGCGGAGAAGGCCCAGAGATAACAGGCGTGGTTGAGGCGGTCGTTCTTCACCCACCGTCTGGTGATGCTGGACTTCGAGCATCTGCCGAGCGAGTACAGCGCAGGGCGGTCACGCAAGGACTCGGGACCGCGGAGAATCCGCGGCCCCGAGCCCGTTGGCGGCGTGGTCCGGCCCGAAGGCTCCTACCCACCAGCCGTTCCGGGAAGGCGGTTAGCGCCGACGTGGCTGACGGCGAGTGGGCGCTTGCGTGCAGCCACGCGCGGGATGCGGTCGGTGACGGTCAGGCCGACCTCGCAGGCGGCGGCGCGGTCATGGTCGGTTGGGTGAGGTGGTGCAGGCGGACTATCAGGCCACGGCGGGCGGTGACGGGGCGGCGATGTAACCGGCGAGGGCGTCCAGTTGGCGGGCGACGGCTTCGTGGGCTTTGATGCCGCAGGCGCCGTACAGGCCGAACTGTTCGTTCCGCGGGAAAACGCCCAGCGGCCGGGCGATGACGACTTCTGGGTCAGTCTGCACTGGGCAGTCGCTACCGACCGCGCCGGACTCCTGGAGGAGACATACATCGAGGGCGCCTCACGGTGGCACCGCCTCACCCGCGACACCATCGACACAGTTCGCGCCGGGCTCGCTCCCCGCGCCCGGCCGGCCGGACCTGTCCTCCGACATCGTCTCCGTCGGTCAGGAGATCAACGCCGAAATTCTCGACGTCGACCCAACCCATGAACGCGTATCACTGTCCCTCAAAGCCCTGCACGAAGATCCAATGCAGGGGGGATGCCGAGGATCAGGTGCGGCGTGCGGCCCAGACAGTGCGTTCGGTGCGCACTGCAAGGTCGTCGCGGCGCAGGATGCTGTGTGGGCCGTCGGTGTCGAGGAGCCGGTCGAGCGCGGTGAGGTCCTCGAGGGAGAGCACCCTGGCCGTGGTGCCGCGGAGGCGTTGCAGGCTGCCGAGGGCGTGGCGGCCGATCGCTCCACTGGGGGAGTCCTCGATGTTCACGGCGATGGTGCGTTCGCCTTCTACCGTGAATCCGGCGGCGGTCAGCATCGGCCCCCAGTCGGCGCCGCGGTGGGGCACGTGCTCGGCGTGGAAGCGGTCGGTCGCGGCGTGGGCGCGCTCTTCCAGGCCGGGCCGGTCCTCGGGGGCGCTTTCGGGCAGGAAGCGGGGGAAGCCGGCCAGCTCGACGACGGCGAACAGGCCGCTGGGCGCGAGCATGTCGTGGACGTTGCGCAGAGCGCGGCCGGGGTGGGCCATGTGGTGCATCGAGGCCGAGGCCCACACCAGGTCCGGTGAGCCGAGGTCGGGCCAGCCGGAGTCGTTGAGGTCGGCCTGCACGGTGCGCACGCGCTCCTCCACTCTGCGGGCGCATGCCTTCTCGCGCAGATGCTCGAGGTGTCCGGCCGATGCGTCGACGGCCGTGACGCGTGCCTCGGGGAAGCGGTTGAGCAGGGCGAAGGTGCCCGCCCCCGTGCCGCAGCCCAGATCGATGATCTGGCGCGGGCCGGTCTTCAATGGCAGCCACGCGATGATGGAGGCTATGTGGTCAGCAAGGACCTCGGCGTCCAGGTCGAGGATCTCTGCGTGCTCCTGGTCGTGGCCGTGCTGAGCGCCGTGCTGAGCGCCGTGGTGGGGGGCATGTGGGTGCGCTTGGGTCATGCCGTCACATTAAGACGATCATGCGCGTGCGGCACGATTGCTTTCCGTTAACGCAAGGCAATGGCCGTATGTGCTGCCCGACGCGCAAATTCGCGAGCCCATGGCGGGGCCCGCGATATGTCACTCGCGGGTGCCCTGAGCATCTCAGTCGCTGCCGTCGCGTTGGTGGCCGCGGCGGGCGTCGCGGTCGAAGATGCCCAGGATCTCGCACGGGCCGCCCTCGGCGCCGATCGCGTGCGGCATCATCGTAGGGAACTCGGCGGCTTGATTGGTCTCAATGCGGAAGCGGCGGTGGCCAAGCATGAGGATTGCGGTGCCGGACAGGACGACGAGCCATTCGCGGCCGGGGTGGGCGCGCATGCGCGCGGGGTTGTCCGGCGGCGGTTCGGTCATCCGCTGGCGCACGACGCTCATGCCGGGCTCGCCCTTTATGGGCCAGCGCATCAGACCGTGGGTGCCGTCGATCATCGGGCTGGTGACGACGTCGTCGGCGGCGGTCTCGACGAGCTGGTCGAGCGTGGTGTCCAGGGCGCGGGCGAGGGTGACGAGCTGATCCAGTGCGAGGCGGCGCTGGCCGTTCTCGATGCGGCTCAGCGAGGACTGGCTGAGACGGGCGCGGGTGGCCAGTTCTTCCAGGGACCAGCCCTGCGCGACCCGCAGGGCGCGGATCCGCTTGCGTACGAGGCTGTCCAGGTCACCATCTTCTTGCGTCATAGGCAACATCGTATGCCCTGAATGCAATGCGGGGTTAGCGTCGTGTCCAGATGGTCCGCAACGGCTGGGGCCACGCACGATGAAAGGGCACGACATGTCTGTGCGGACTTCCCGCTACGCGAGCGATGCACTGCCTGATGAGACGGTGGATGCTGTGATGATCGGTGGCGGCGCTGCGGGCTTGAACGGTGGGTTGATGCTCGCCCGCTCCCGTCGCTCGGTCGTCGTGATCGACAGCGGCACCCCACGCAACGCGCCTGCCGGAGCCATGCACGGCTTCATCGTGCTGGACGGCACGCAGCCTCCCGACATCCTGAAGCGGGGCCGGGAGCAGGTGCGCCAGTACGGCGGCCGAGTCGTTTTCGGCGAGGTGGCCTCGGCCGAACCGGCCGCCCCAGCCGCCGACGGTGACCTGCGGTTCACCATCACCCTGGCCGATGGTGACACCGTGACTGCGCGCCGCGTGCTGGTGGCCACCGGCCTGCGCGATGTGCTGCCGGACGTGCCCGGCCTCGCCGAACATTGGGGGCACGGCGTGGTGCACTGCCCGTACTGCCACGGCTGGGAAGTACGCGACGAGCCGATCGGCATCCTCGCCACCGGACCCGCCTCGGTCCACCACGCACTGCTGTTCCGTCAGCTGACTGACGACCTCGTCTACTTCACCCGCGGCACCGATCTCGACGAGGACACCCGAGCGCGCTTCACTGCCCGCCGCATTCGCATCGTCGACACCCCGGTGCAGGACGTTGTGACCGGCGAGGACGGTGGTATCGCAGGCGTGCGCCTGAGTGACGGCACGTTCGTTGCGCGCCGTGTCCTGGCGGTCGCCACCGTGATGCAGGCCCGCACCGACGGCCTGGACGGCCTGAAGCTGCCGATGGAAGACCTGCCCGACAACATGGGGCGCTGCTTCGCCTCGGGCATGGCCGGCACCACCGAGGTACCGGGTGTGTGGGTGGCCGGCAACGCCACCGACCTCACGGCCCAGGTGGGTGCTTCCGCCGCAGCGGGCGCTCTGGCCGGCTCCCACATCAACGCCCTCCTGGCCGCCGCAGACACCGACGCGGCCCTCGCCGCCGCCCAGGGCGGCACCACCGTCTGACGTGAGAGCTCCTACCGGGCCGCGCGCCCGCGATCAGCCGCGCGCAGGACCGGGCCCCACCCCCTCCACTTCGGCGACCGGTCCTGCTCCGGCGCTGACTCCGCATGCCCTTTTTGAGAGGAATCCATGAGTACGAACCAGCCTCCCCAGGTGACGGCCGCTGAAGGGAGCGGCGGGGGCGCACCGGATACGCGTCAGCTGCGCGCCATCCTGATTGCCGTCTCCATCGCGCTGATGGCCGTCATCGCGTCAGTGTCCGGGCTGAACGTCGCGCAGACCCACATGGCCGTGGAGTTCGGCGCCTCGCAGAACACGGTCCTGTGGATCATCAACATCTACACTCTCGCCCTGGCCGCGCTGCTGCTGCCGCTCGGCGCCGTCGGCGACCGCCTGGGCCGTAAGCCCATACTGATCGCCGGACTGGGTGTCTTCGGCGCCGCGAGCGTTGTTGCGGGCCTGGCCCCGTCGGCCGAGGTCATGCTCGCCGCGCGCGTGGCCAGCGGTATCGGCGCCGCGATGATCATGCCCATCACTCTCGCCGTCATCACCTCCACCTTCCCCGAAGAGCGGCGCGGAAAAGCGATCGGTGTGTGGACCGGCGTCGCCGGAGGCGGCGGCATCCTGGGCATGTTCCTGTCCGCCCTCCTCGTCGACGTCGCGGACTGGCGCTGGCTGTTCGTCCTGCCGGTGGTCCTGGTCCTCGTGGCCCTGGCCATGACGCTGAGGTCGGTTCCCAACTCCCGCGAGACCTCGGCCCATCGCTTCGACACCGTCGGCGCGCTGGTCTCCACCGTCGCCGTGATCGGCCTCATCTTCGTCCTGCAGGAAGGCCCCGAACGGGGCTGGACCGCCCCCGCGACTCTGCTCAGCCTTGCCGTCGGCCTCATCGCCGCCATCGGCTTCGTGGCCTGGGAGCTGCACCGCCGCGACGCCTCGCTGCTGGACGTGCGCCTGTTCCGTGAGCGCGGCCTGGCCGGCGGCTCGATCACGCTGCTGGTGGTCTTCGGTGTCCAGGCGGGCATCGCCGTGGTCCTCTTCCCGTTCTTCCAGGCCGTGCTCGGCTGGTCGGGACTGCTGTCCACGGTGGCGCTGATGCCCATGGCCGTCATGATGATGATGATCTCCGGCCTGGCCCCCAAGCTCGCCGCACGTATCGGCTCCCGCCCGACCATGGCCGTGGGCATCGCGCTGGCCGGCGTCGGCCTGGCGCTCATGGCTCTGTTCGTCTCCGTCGACGGCGGCTACCTGACCATCCTGCCCGGCATGCTCGCCATGGGCATCGGCATGGGCCTGTCGATGACCCCGTCCACCGAGGCCATCACTGGCTCCCTGCCGCGTGAGAAGCAGGGCGTCGCCTCCGCGCTCAACGACGTCACCCGCGAATTCGGCACCGCCCTCGGTGTAGCCCTGCTCGGGGCACTGCTGGCCAACGGCTACCGCAGCGCCATCGACGGCCGGTTGAGCGGCATCCCCCAGGGGACCGCGGACACCGCCCGGGAGGGCGTCGCCAACGCAGTCGAGGCGGCGGGCAGCGCCGGCCCGCACGCGCAGGACCTGCTCCACGCCGCCCAGCAGTCCTTCGTCGACGGCTGGCAGCACGCCATGTGGGCAGGCGTCGCCGTCATGGGCGTCCTGTCCGTCTACATCGCCTTCCGCGGCCCCAAGAACACGGCCCTCGCGGTCGCGGGCGAGACAGAAGCCACCGAGGCAGTCGCCGCCCGATGACCACATAGGAGCTGGGCGCACAGCGAGAAGACCGCTCGGGCATAGGCGGGTGTCCGGCATCGCGATCGCGGTGCCGGACACCCTGCCAAGGCCAGCTCTTTCGCACTCGCACCCTTGCCAAGCAGCATCGATTACCCAGGCGTTGTCAACTTGTTCGGGGTGGGGGTGTCGAGGGCGTGGTGGGACCGGGTGGAGGCCTGCCGGTCAGGCTGCCGCGGGCAGGCCGGCGATGCCGGTGATCTGCTCCCAGGTGGTGAAGCGGGCGGTCATCTCGGCGCGGTACTCGGACGCGGCCATCAGATGTCGGCGGGGTCGGAAGTGGGGCGAGATCTGGCTGAAGGCGGCGAGGAACTTCTGGGCGGCGCGGCGTGAGCGGAAGTACTTCATCGCGCGTTCGCGCTGCCTCGTCGGCTGGTGGGAGTTCTCGGCCCGGTTGTTCAGGCCCTTGTGGGAGCGGTGCTCCACCGAGCGCATCAGCTCGCGGTGGGCGACGCCGTAGGAGCGGAGCTTGTCGGTCACCAGCACCCGCGGTACCCGGCGCTGCTTCTTCATGAGCTTGGCCAGGAACCGCTTCGCGGCCTTCGCGTCCCGCTTCGACTGCACGAGGATGTCCAGGACGTCGCCGTCCTGATCGACGGCCCGCCACAGGTAGTGCCGCACCCCGTTGATCTTGATGAAAACCTCGTCGAGGTGCCATTTGTCCCCGGCCCGCGGCCGGCGACGACGCAGCCCGGCCGCGTACTGAGGTCCAAAGTGCGTGCACCACTGACGGATCGTCTCGTGGGAGACGGTGATCCCGCGGGCGAGCAGCAGTTCCTCGACCTCGCGGTAGCTGAGGGGGAAGCGGTGGTACAGCCAAACCGCATGCGCGATGATCTCCGCCGGGAACCGGAACCCCTTGTACGACGGCGCCGCTCCGGACTCCACGCTGCCCCTCCCCAACCCCGACAGGCGAACCCCAAGATCACCCTACCGGCAGGGTCCACAACAACCTGACAACGTCCCTGGTCGTAGTGGGGTGAGACGTCGGCCAGGTAGCTGGCACGGGCGGGGACCAGGACGTCCCACACCCGGTCGCGGAGGGCAGGGAATTCCTCGCCAGCTGGCGAATCCGTGGTCTTCTTCACGGCCGCATCATGCCGTTCTGGCCGGCTTGCGGGTGCGGGGATGCCTGTGTTCTTCGGCGAGGTGATCGAGCTGGATGGCTTCCAGTGAGGCTTTGGTGATGCGTTCGGTGCCGTCGCAGATGGCGGTGATGGCTGCTTGGCGGACGAGGCGGGCGAGGCTTCCGATGCGGCCGGCGGTGCGCTGGTGGAGGTAGGTGGCGTGGCGGGGGAGTGTGCCGGGGCGGTGTGCGTTGAGGTCGAGGGCGGTTTCCATGTCGGTGATGAGGTCGGTGAAGGGCCGGGCTTGCCCGTGGCAGGCGGGGAGGGGACCACAGGTGATGAGGCTGGCGCGGCCGGCGAGTTGGGCGCCGCGGACGCCGGCGAACAGGGGGGTGGAGGCGACGTCGATGCCTGTGTAGACGAAGGTCGCTTTGATGCGTTCGGTGAGGTCTTTGAGGAGGTCAGCGGCTTCGGCGCCGGTGGTGGTGCGGGGGTTGAGGCGGTGGATTTCGTCGATGAGGACCAGGCGGACGCCGACGGCGGTGTAGGTGTGGCAGACGGCGGCTGTGATCTGGGCCTGGGTCATGCGGGTAGTGGTGGGGATGCCGAGGTAGCGGGCGAATTCGGTGGCGAGGGTCTTGGCGGTGGCGCCGGGCGGCACCAGCAGGTACGCGACCGGTACCTGCTGGTGGGTGCGTCCGGGCGGGGCGGGGTTTTTGGGCTCTCCTGTCGCTTCCGTGGGTCGTTGACCAGGGCTGATACGCAGAACACGCCGTACCCGGGGTACGTTTCGACTGCTGAAGGTACGAAACGAATAAACCTGGATACGGCGTGCAAAGTAAGAGGATATGGGTTCGGTTGCTCGGTGTCGAAAAGACGCTGATCGAGCAGGTCGAGGCCGAGGAGGCGGACCCCGAGGGCGGTGTCCGGGGTGAGCTGGTGATCGTGGCGCATGTCCGACCGGCGAAGGGCCACAGGGAGCGGTGCGGGATCTGTCGGCGCAAGGTGGCGAAGTACGACGCCGGTGAGGGACGCCGCCGCTGGCGGGCCCTGGACCTGGGCGTCATCCAGGCATTCCTCGAGGCCGACGCGCCCCGGGTCTCCTGCCCCGAGCACGGCATAGTGGTCGCCTCGGTTCCCTGGGCGAGGCACGGCGCCGGACATACCCTGGCGTTCGACGCGCAGGTGGCCTGGCTGGCGACCTGCTGTTCCAAGACGTCCGTCACCCAGCTCATGCGGACCGGTTGGCGCACGGTGGGCAACATCGTCGCCCGGGTCTGGGCGGACGTCGAGAAGTCGGTGGACCTGTTCGCCGGGCTACGACGGATCGGTATTGACGAGATCAGCTACAAGAAGCGCCACAAGTACCTGACCGTCGTGGTGGATCACGACTCCGGGCGTCTGGTCCGGGCTGAGGCCGGCCGGGACAAGGCCACCCTGCGTAAGTTCTTCGACGCCCTGGGGAACGAGCGCGCCGCGAAGCTCACCCACGTGTCCGCGGATGCGGCCGACTGGATCTCCACGGTGGTCGCCGAGCGCTGCCCGCAGGCGGTACGGGTGATGGACCCGTTTCACGTCGTTCAGTGGACCACCGACGCCCTGGACGTCGTGCGCCGTCAGGTGTGGAACGCCGAGCGCGGAGGCAAGGGCAGATCCACCCGAGGCTCGAAGTCCCTGAAGAAGGCCCGCTTCGCGCTGTGGAAGAACCCCGAGGACCTCACGGCCGGGCAGCGGGCCCAACTGCTCTTCATCGCCAAGGCTCACCCGCTGCTCCACCGGGCGTACTTGCTCAAGGAAGGTCTGCGCACCGCCCTCAAACAGGGCCCCGACACCACCGAGGCGCTGTGGGACTGGGTGCTCTGGGCCCGCCGCTCACGAATAGCCGCCTTCGTCGAGCTGCAGCGCAGCATCGTCAGACACTTCGACGCCATCACCGCCGCCGCCGAGCACGGGCTGAGCAACGGCCTGGTCGAGTCCATGAACACCAAAATCCGACTGATCACCCGCATCGCCTTCGGCTTCAAGGACCCCAAGTCCCTCATCGCCCTCGCGATGCTCAGCCTCGGCGGCCACCGACCCCAGCTACCAGGCCGTCAACTCACGAACTGACCACCCACGGAAGCGACAGGAGAGCCGGTTTTTGCGGGTGTGGGCGAGGTGGCAGGTGCGCCCGACTTCGAGGAGTGCGGTCGTTTTCCCGGCCGCGGCGGGGCCGGTGACGATCAGTGAGGGACGCGCGGTGGTCTGCTGGTGGCGCCCGAGCAGCATCAGGGTGCGGACCTGGGTGGCGAGGGAGTCGATGGCGGGGGTGCGGACGGTGACGAACGCAGAGTGGTAGGCGAGGCGTTCTTCCGTGCTGCGGGGCGCATCGCCGGGCCGGGGCGGGGTGAGGGGTGGGGTGGTGGCGAAGTTGTGCCAGCCCTGCCAGGTGGTGATCGGCCACTCCGGCTCTGCTGTGTGCGTGTGCGGCCGCTCGGTGTCTGCTTCGGCGTGGGCGGGCTGGCTTGCCGGGCCGGGGGAGTGAGCGGTGGTGGCTGTGGTCAGTTTCTCTGCGTGTTGATCAGGTTCGTTGATTGCTGGCACGTGCTGGTTGTGGTGTTGGCCGGGTGGTTCAGCCGGTGCAGGGCGGTGTCCATGACGCGCGGGGCCAGTTGTGGATGGGGGCGGCGGCCAGGAGTTGGTCGATCGTTTCGATGTAGCGGATGTAGCGGCTGGGTGTGTGGCTGAGAGTGATGCCAAGGGTGTGGAGGGCGCTGTGGGCTCATCGGTCGTAGACGGCGGAGGCGGGGGCGGTGCCGGTGCGGAAATCTGGTAGCGAGGCCAGGACTGCTCGGCTGGCTTGTGCCGCGGAGCTGCGGCTGAGAGTGGTGTCCCGGGCGGTGGTCGTTGCTGCGGCGGTTGCGCGGCGTACTTCGGTGTCCGCGAGCGCCATGAGTTTGGCGGCCCAGGGCGTATCGGCTTTGAGTCGTTTCCACATCAGTCGTGCTCCGATGTCGGCTTTGCCGATGTCCCCGGTGGCGCGCGCGATCGAAACGTGGCAGACAGATCAGCTTCGACCAGGACCACAACACGCGGTGGGCGCCTGGGCCTTCGCTGGCTCTGCAGCGTGGGGCTGCTTTCGGCAAGGGCTGTGTCACCGCGTCGCCTTGGACGGAATCGTGCTGGCCATCGGGAGGAAAGCGGTGGTACCTGGATTCCCTCGTCCGATGTCAGTGGGGTCCGCTAGCGTCCGCTCATGGCTCTTGAACCGCTTTGGGAAGCGCTGGTGGACGCTCCCTCTTTGTCTCCCTCACAGCAGCGTGTCCTGGCCGAGCTTGTGGCTCAGCGGGGTGGCACCGAGACGGCAACTCGTTTCTTCACCCGGGCGGATGTGACAGCGGAGACCCGCGCTCACCTGATCCGGAAGGCCTACGACCGGCAACTGATCAAGGCCGTGCTGGCCACGTCCGTGGTGACTGCGGAGATGCTGCTGCTTGCCGCCGACAAGCTGGGCGCCGAGACCGTCCTGATCGAGGTGGCTCGGACGCGATGGGACCTCCAGGAGGCCCAGTTGCTGCTTGTTGAGAGGCTGGATCACGCTTCGGCTCGTCGCGTTGCGGAGTCGTGGGGTTACGTCGGTCACGAGCTGCGTACGGCGCTGATCGACGCCGCCGTTCGGGACATCCCCCAGGACCTCGAAGAGGGCGTTGCCTCCGATACCCGGCGCAAAGCCGAGCGCGATGCGTGGATGGCCAAGGTGGAGGCGTGGCACGACGACATCTGGGCGTTGCTGTCCGCTGAGTCCGCCAAGCGGATGTGGCCGGAGCTCATCGCGCGCGGCGCGGACCACGACAGCACCGGCCTGATTGTCAACTTCTTGCTCAGCAGGGCGAAGGAACTCACCGACGAGACGCTGTTGGCTTGCCTGAAGTCGGCGTTTGCCGATGATGCTCCTGAAGCCGACCCCGACCCCGCCCCCGACCTCCGGGGCTGGGAAGCATGGTTGGAGCTCGAGCGGATCGCGGACATCGTCAGCCGTCATCCTCGCGCTCTTCTTCTGCACGGAGTCGTTCTCCGCCCCCGGGTAGCGGCATTGACCGCAACGGCCGTGGCTCACTCGAGAGAGAAGGGCATATCGAAGTGGCACTGGTCGCACTTCGAGCCCCTGGCTGCCGTGTGCACGACTCCCGAGGTGCTCGACGAGGTCGCCGGTCTCGTGTCGACCGCCGTCCGGCCCTCCTGGCAGCGCGGTGAGGGGCCCGATCCTGAATGGGCCACTGGCAGGACAAAGGCCGCCGACGCCCTGGCCATGAACCTGTTGCTCCCCTCGGCCGCTCTGGCTCGCATAGCTCCCCTGCTCAGCCCCGCAGCCGCCGCTCGCTTCGTTCTGCACCCGGACGAACAGGTGCGGAAGGCGGCGGAAGAGATCGTCGCTCAAGCGATCGCAAAGAAGCAGAGCCAGCGTCACGGTGCAGAGACCTCCCGCAAGGAGCCTGAGCGTCGGTCGGTGCCTGCCGATGATGTCCTGGCCGAGAGCGGGGACCCTCGAGCCGAACTGGCTGCTTTCCTGCCCCTCAAAGGACCGGCGACGTACAAGCGGCAGGTCGCCGAGGCGATCGCCGCATCCCGGTTCGCGGATGCGGACCTGCTCCGGCAGTTGCCGGCCGCTGTCACGCTCGGCAGCACGGCGCAGGCTTCCAAGGTTGCTCTGCTGCTACAGAGAGAACTGGGCGACAACGCCGACGCGTGGGAGGCGCTCAAGGCAAAGCTGGGCCGCCTTACATCCAATGCCACCAAGAGCCTGTCGACGCTGATTGACGAGGCGCTCGACAGCGGGCCGAGGGCCTGATCGGTCGCTTGACGTGCCCGGCGGGAAACGATCAATCTTCGCCCAGGAAGTGATCTTGTGCGCTCCTGAGTAGTCGCTGACCAGCGCGCTCCGTCGGTTCCCCGAAGAAGGGAACGGCCTCGAGCGCGAGGCGGAGCGGGCCGAGGAGGCGGTGGGCGACGCCGACCTCAAGGAAGGCGTTGTCACGTTAGTTGACCGGCCTGGGATGATCTTGGAGTTGATCGTGCCGGGGAGGGGTTCACTCGTGTCGTCCGCGCCGCCGTCGTACAAGGGGCACCGGTACCCGGTGGAGATCATCTCCCACTGCGTGTGGCTGTACTTCCGCTTCCCGCTGTCGTTCCGCGAGGTCGAGGAGTTGATGCTCGAGCGCGGCGTGCTCGTCTCCTATGAGACGGTCCGCCGCTGGTGCGCCAAGTTCGGGCAGGCCTACGCCGGCGCGCTGCGCCGCCGGCGGCCCCGGCCCGGGGACGAGTGGCACCTGGACGAGGTCTTCGGGAAGATCAACGGAGAGCAGAAGTACCTGTGGCGGGCCGTCGACGCCGACGGCACCGTGCTCGACATCCTCGTACAGTCCCGCCGGGACAAGGCCGCAGCCCAGCGCTTCTTCCGCAGACTGCTGAAGAAGACCCGCACGGTGCCACGGGTGATCGTCGCCGACAAGCTGCGCTCCTACGGCGCGGCCCACCGCGAGGTCATGGCCTCGGTCGAGCACCGCTCGCACAAGGGCCTGAACAATCGGGCGGAGAACAGTCATCAGCCCACCCGGCAACGCGAACGCGCCATGAAAGGCTTCCGCTCCGTCGGCGGAGCCCAGCGGTTCCTGGCCGCGTTCAGCGGCATCTCACCCCACTTCCGGCCCCGCCGCCACCTGATGACCGCCACCGAATACCGCGCCGAGATGACCACCCGCTTCGCGGTCTGGGACCAGGTCACCGGCGTCGTCGGCCTACCTGCCACGGCCTGAACACGGAGTCGGAACCCAGTCCCACCGCACCGACACACCATCAGGCACTCACACACTCAACAACGTGACAGCGCCCCGCTGAACCCATCGGCAACAGCCTCTCCCGGCCCGCACACGCGTCCCGCACGGCACATCGCTCCGTGCGGGACGCCACCGGCTCCCAGGTATGCCAGATGTCCGCCCCGGTTCCTGCCGAAGCGTCACGCCGTAATACTTCCTAAAACCGGCGCTCCGGGAAGCTGTCCTATTTCCGTCCCCGTCGTGGTCTGGCCGTGCCCGTGAGGCAGGCACAGGTGTAGTCAGCCCCAGTCGCCGTTGATCCACGCGAGCAGGCGGGCGCGCTTCTTGTAGGAGCAAGGAGCGTAGACAGCGCCGGACGTGACGTACGTTTCGGACCCGCCTTGCAGGTCGTGCCCGTAGTCGCTGGGGCCGTATTCGCCGTCGCGGTGGCCGTCCATGTCGTCGGCCCAGTCGAGGAGACCGAAGTCGAGGTGGAGGTTCTCGAGGTACCGGGCGGGGTCGGCCGGTTCTACCGGTGTGGGACGACCGTCCGCCCCGGCGGTGAGCCGGTCTTCGAGGCAGCCGTCGGAGCGCACGGGCTGGCCCAGCCACCACCCGCCCATCTGGTACGGGTGTTCAGCAGGGCGTACGGCATCGCCCCGCACCATTACCTGATGTCCCGGCGGGTCGGCCGGGCCCGGCGCCTGCTGCTGGAGGGACGGGCGCCGGGCGAGGTGGCGGCGGCCAGCGGCTTCTACGACCAGGCCCATCTCACCCGGCACTTCGGCCGGTTGGTGGGCGTGCCGCCGGGACGCTACCGGGCGGGCGTGCGCGGAACGTCGTAGCCGCTCACTTGACGTCGACGTAGTCGCCGGCCGCGGTCGCCCCGCCGGTCGTGTCCGTCTCGCCGAAGGTCCAGCGCCAGTAGCCGTCGGCGGAGGCGGTGACCGTGGTCTTCAGGGCACCGGCCGAGTTCGCCTTCACGATCTTGACCGTGGTGTAGGTGCTGGTGCCGGCCTTGCGGAACTGGAGCTTGGCCGACTTGCCGCCGAAGCCCGTGTACTTGTGCCGCACCCAGTCGGCGCGGGTGATCGTGCCGGCCACGGTGAGCGTTTTGCCCTTGGCGACCGGCTCCGGGGAGGCGTTGACGGTGACCTTCGCCGCGCGCTTGACCCGGACCGTGCCGAAGCCGGTCAGGTACTCCGTGCTCTTGGACTGGCCGTTCTTCCAGATACGGGCCATGACCCCGATCTTCCAGGTCGTGGCGTCGCTGTTGGAGTCCAGGGTGTAGCGCGGGTCGATGTACAGCTCGCCCTCGCACTGGGAGGGCGAGTAGTCGGAGTAGGTGATGACGTAGCTCATGTGAATGCCGTCGTCGCCCTCGTAGCCCTTGGCGGCCGTGGTGTCGCGGTACAGGAAGGGGTACGTGTTCGCGTCCCCCGCCTTGACCCCGGACGGCCAGGTCTTCCGGAACGCGAAGTCGGGGGTGACCTCGGCGCTGGTGCCCACGATGATGGGCTTGCCGTTGTTGAGGACCAGGTTCGACACGGTGATGCCGGTGTCCGCCGCCTCCGCGGTCGGCGCGGTGAACGTCCCCAGGGCGAGGGTTCCCGCGAGTACGACCGCGGAGCCGGATCTGCCTGCGCGCATGCACTGCCTCTTCGTCGGTGGGAGACCGGTGTGGTCCCGGTGCGGAACGAGCCGGTCGTCCACGCTAGCAGGCGCTCAGGAAAGGTCAGTCGGATATTCGGGGCCCGAAGTGCCGGTCCCGCTGGGCGTCGTACAGGTTGCGCGGGCGTACGACGTCCGTGGTGCCGTACAGCTCCAGCCGGGGCACTGTCACGTTGGCTGACCGGGTGGGATGATCTTCGTGTTGATCACGCTGGGGAGGGGATCGCTGGTGTCGTCTGTGCTGCCGTCGTACAGGGGTCACCGGTACCCGGTCGAGGTGATCTCGCACTGCGTGTGGCTGTACTTCCGCTTCCCTCTGTCCTACCGCGAGGTCGAAGAGCTGATGCTCCAGCGCGGCGTCATCGTCTCCTACGAGACGGTGCGGCGGTGGTGTCTGAAGTTCGGGCAGGCCTACGCCGCCGGACTGCGCCGCCGGCGGCCCCGGCCCGGGGACAAGTGGCTCTACCTTCTTGAACGGGTTGATCCTCCCGTTCGTAGGGTGAGGACACCCAGGGGAGCTGGGTGTGGCTGACAAGTGGCTGCCGTTCGTGGCTTCAGGTGCTTGGCCGCCTGGCTCCCCACGACGACTCGGCCGCCGATTGGGAAGTGCGAACAAGTCGCTGTGTAGAGCAATGCCGGCGAGGTCGTCCGTGGTACGCAAGGCAAGTACGACCGAATGGAGCACGATGAGCCGGATATGGGCGGGGACCGACTGCGGCAAGACCCACCACCACTGCCTGGTCCTGGACAGCGAGGGCGACACGCTGCTGTCGCGTCGGGTGGCCAACGACGAGCCGGAACTGCTGAAGCTGATCGGTGACGTCCTGGACCTCGCCGACGGCGGCAAGACGACCTGGGCGCTGGACATGGCCGGCGGCGAGCCCGGCCTGCTGATCGCCCTGCTGGTCAACCATGGCCAGGAGCTCGTCTACATCCCCGGTATCGCGGTCAACCGGGCCACCGACAGCTACCGAGGCCAGGGCAAGACGGACGCCCGTGACGCCCGCGTGATCGCCGACCAGGCACGGATGCGCCGCGACCTGCAGCCGATCCGCCCCAGCGACGAAGCCACACTCGAGCTGCGGCTGCTGACCGACCACCGCGTCGATCTGGTCGCCGACCGCACCCGCACCACCAACCGGCTGGGGGCCCTGCTGAACAGCATGTTCCCGGCCCTGGAACGGGCCCTCGACCTCGGTAACATCGGCCCGATGGTGCTGCTGACCGGTTACCAGACACCGGCAGCGATCCGCCGCGTGGGCAGCCGGCGGCTGACCGCTTGGCTGCGCAACCGCAAGGTCTGCAACGCTGCTTCCCTCGCCGAGAAGGTGGTTGAAGCCGCCGAGCGCCAGCACACCGCCGTCGTGGGTGAGAAGGCCATCGCGACGATGGTGCACACCCTCGCCAAGGAGGTGATGACCCTCAACGAGAAGATCACCGAGACCGACAAACTCATCGAGGGCCGGTTTCGCGAACACGAACTGGCCGACGTGATCCAGTCCATGCCCGGCATCGGCACGATCCTCGGTGCCGAGTTCCTCGTTGCCGTCGGCGGCAGCCTGGACGCCTTCCCCACGGCCGACCGGCTCGCGGCCTTCGCCGGAACGGCCCCCGCCCCACGCGACTCCGGCCAGGTCAGCGGTAACGACCACCGACCGACGAGATACCACCGTCGTCTGCAGCGCGTCTTCTACATCTCCGCGCTGGTCAGCGTCCAACGAGACCCCAACTCACGGAAGTTTTACGACCGCAAGCGCGCCGAGGGGAAACGCCACGTCCAGGCCGTCCTCGCGCTCGCACGCCGTCGCGTCAACGTCCTGTGGGCCCTGATTCGTGACCGACGGTGCTACCAGGTCACACCCCCAGTGACAGCGGCGGCTTGACATCAGCATTGGGAAGCACCTGGACGAGGTCTTCATCAAGATCAACAGCGAGCTGAAGTACCTGTGGCGGGCTGTGGACCAGGACGGCAACGTCCTGGACATTCTCGTCCAGAGCCGGCGGGACAAGGCGCGGCCAGGCGCTTCTTCCGCCGTCTGATGACGAAGACCCGGGCGGTGCCGCGGGTGATCGTCACCGACAAGCTCCGCTCCTACGGCGCCGCCCACCGCCACGAGATGCCCTCGGTCGAACACCGCTCACACAAGGGCCTGAACAACCGGGCCGAGAACTCCCACCAGCCGACGAGGCAACGCGAGCGCGCGATGAAAGGCTTCCGATCGGTGGGTGCCGCACAACGGTTCCTGGCCGCGTTCAGCGGCATCTCACCCCACTTCCGACCCCGACGCCACCTCCGCACCGCCCCGAACTACCGCGCCGAGATGGTCATCCGCTTCGCGATCTGGGACCAGATCACCGGCGCGTCGCCAGCCTGCCCGCCGTAGCCTGAGCCGCTGTCACCACCGAAGCCGAAACGCGTCGAACCGGCTCACACCCTCAAGCACTCGCTCAACCTGACAAAGCCCGCGCTCGTCTTCGGGCACAGCGGCGACCCTGCCTGAACCCTTCGAGTTCGAGGCGAGTGGTTTCGGGCAGGGGCGGAGTGAGTAACGGCTTGGACTCGTAACCCCCTAGCCCGTCTGGGCACCGGCATGCTCGAACCATGGGAAGACGCGACGGGGTGCGCAGTGGGACGGCCTGGGGGTGTCTGTTCAACGGTTGTCTGGCTGTGCTCGTGCTGCTTCTTGTGTGCTTCATCGGACTGTGGGTCTGGGCGGCCACGGCGGATGACCGCGCCGAAGGAAAGGCCCGCGCTGATATGCGGAGTGCTGCTGAGGCTCGGCAGGAGAGGCTCGCCGAGGCAGCGGCCGACGGTGTGCTGGACGACAGCGAGATCGCCCGGGTTTTCCCACGGGGAAAGCCAGCTCAGGGCCTGGTCAGCATCGAGCGGCAGGGCCCTGATCTCACGGTGACGGCAGAACTGCTGGGCGTCGGGCCGGGGGTCTTCCTCACCAGCGAGACTTTTGTGACGGGGTGCTTCGCTTTCGAGGTCGCACTGGACGGCAAGCCTAAGCCTGCGGTCACCGTGAGGGAACTGGCCGTAGAGAACCAGACGAAGTCCGCGTGCACGGCGGCAGGAGTGCCGTCTCCCAGCGTCTTCCCAAGAGAGGATCTCACCCCATCGTGACTCAGGTCACATTCGCTTGGTGGTGTGGGATCCGCTCTCGGACCACGGCTGCGGATGCGAGTGGGACGAGGCCTTCTGGGCCACCGAACCCGGAGCCGTCCCGATCACCGCTGGCCTCCTCCTCAACCCTGACCACGGCGAACCTGCGTCCTGGGCGATCTGACACCTGCGATTGAGCGCAGAGAAGGCCCGTACTCCCCACGAGTTCTTGGGAGTACGGGCCTTCTCTGCGTTCCGGGCCTTAACCGGGTTAAGGCCCGGCGAGTGGAGAGTCAGCCGTCTGCCATGAGCAGCAGCACCAGTTCTTCACGGTGCTCGGCTGACATGTGCGCCCGAAGCTGGTCGTTGAACCACGTCGGGTCCTCCCACGGGAGGTCAGGACCGGCGACGGGCTCCGGTTCACCCTTAACCGGGTTAAGGCCTTCGGGGGCGGGGTCCGTGACCGTCGCCGTTCCGGAGTTCTGCGGAGGGATCGGAGATGCCGACTGATCTCCGGCAGAATCGCTCGCGTTCTTGGCTCTGGGCTTCCGGGGGGCCTTAACCCGGTTAAGGGCTGCGGCAGCCTCCGTTTGCTGCTGTTCGGCGGGGAGTCGGCCGATGCGACGCCCGTCCTTCACCGTCAGCTCACCCGCTTCGACCTTTTCCTGCAGGTCCTCGGACAAGCCGAGTAGCGCCAGACGCTGCGACACCCACGCGCCGGACTTCCCCAGCCGCTTGGCCACCTTCTCCTGGCTGGCGTGCTTGCTGAGCAGTTCCTTGATCGCCTTCGCCTGGTCCAGCGGCGGGACGTCGACCCTGTGGACGTTGGCGATCAGCGCGCCTTCGAGTATGTCCTCCGCGCTGACGGCGAGATCGTCATTGACATCGATCCGCAACTCCGCCAACCCGGCGACAGCAGCAGCCGCCAGCCGCCGGTTGCCGTCGATGACGACGTACTCAGCCTCTCCGGTCTCCTCCTCTTGGCCGGGATGCACCGCCAGGAACGCTGCACGCCGGACGACCGCGACAGGCTGAAGCTGGCCCTTCTCCTTCAAGGAGCCCGCGGTCTCGTCGATCTCCGTGAGCTCATCGCGTGGGTTGAACGGGTTGTGCGCGAGCTCCTTGAGAGCCACGGCGGCCGGGGGCCGCTTTCCCTCGCCGTTGATGATCTGCTGCCGAGCCCTGACCCGGCGCGGTGCAGGCTTCCCGGCGTCCTTGCCGTCATCGTCCATGCTGAAGCCACGGGTGACCCGTGTCGGCTTGCTGCTGCTCATACCGCCAGTTCCTTCGCCAGGTCGCGCATCGCCTGGGCATGTTCGCTGTCCGGGGCGTACTCCAGCAGCGGAATCTCTCCGTCGGCCGCCTCACGCCCTTCCTTCAGGTCGCCGATCACAGCCAGCACCGAGGGGGAGGTGCTGAGCTCCCACTGGTCCTTGTTCTCCTTGACCAGCTTTCCGCGCCGACTGTCGTAGGCGTTGACGACCAGCCCGAGGTAGTCCACCTGGATCCGCCCCTTGCGGCACAGGTCGTCCTTCTGCGACTTGAGCAGCCGGAACGCGCGGTGGCTGGCCTTGTTCGCCCACACCGGGGTGATGACCCCGGACCGGTCGGCTAGTTCCCCGTCACGCCGCAGGGGCAGGAGACGGCGACTGGGCGGGCTTGATGCCCAGCACGGTCAGCCGCTCCTGCTGCTCGGACAGGAGCCGCGCCCAGGTGCCCGGCCGCTTCTGCTGCTCCAGTCACAGTCCGATGTGGTCGCCGTCCATGAGGACGCCGGGTGTGATGCCGGGCAGCTGGCCGTCGGCATCGGCCAGGTCGGCGAGGACGCGGTGGTGGCGCTGCCAGTCCAGCGGCCAGGGGCAGTTGCAGTCCGGGTCGATAGCGGTGAGCTGCGCCGCGCGCTCCGCCGCCCGCTCCGGGTCCTACGCTGCCCACTCCAATCCGAGGTCGACGAGGGGCCTTGACCCCGGAATCCTGCTGATGCCTCTACGCCGCTGCGCCTCCGAGGATCCTCAGTGAGTACCTCCCGTATGCGCGGTGCAGAACCATCCTCACCGGGCCCGAGACCAACACTCCGCTGACAACGTAATCCTGTTCGATTCCCGTCTTGGTCACCTGCTTCTCGTACAGGGAGTCGGTCTCCTTCTTCGCCCGGTCGAGCCACGAGGACGCCTTGTCATGGTCGATTCCGGCGACGTCGAGACCTGTGCAGGAAGCCAGGAACTCGAAATCGCCTGGTTCCTTCGTACCCGCGCGGCACAGCAGGGAGGACATGTTCTTGTGATCGGCGTAGCCGGCCGACACGGTCATCCCGTTCTTGCCGCGCCCGTGAACGTACGTCCTCATTTTCCCGTCGGGCATCTCCTGCTCGACGGGCTTTTCGAGTCGGACCTTCCAGTCCTTCGCCAGTCCGGTGAGGAAATCGTTCCCGGTGTATCCCGTGGCCATCGTCCTGCCCGGGCTAAGCGTGGCCTGTTTGTCCCTGGTCACCGCATGCTTGGGCAAATCAGAGGCCTGCGGCAGGGTCTGTGTTGCGGACGGCTCGGGACGAGGTGCCACTGTCCTCGGCGCTTGTGGCGATGCCACGCCGGGGCTGTCCTGGCCACAGGAGGCGGTTCCCACCGCGCCGGCGACGAGAGTTATCAGTATGACGGGAACGCGGAGGGCGGCCGGTGTCGTCCCGAGCCACTGTCCACCCGAAGGCGCCCTCTGGATCTGGGGTGTCACCGAGAGCCCACTCCTGCCGGGAACTTGAAGCCGTCCTGGACGACAGCCGCCAGCATTCCGGATACGGCCATGATTCTCTTGCGTACTTCTCTCATGTGCACATGCTCTCCGAGGGTGATGTCTGCCGATGCGGAAGCGACTTGCTATGGAAACCAGCACCGGACGCTACACGGCCCACTCCACCCCGAGCTTCCGGAGTGCGTCGCGCTGGTCGGTGGTGAGTCTGTCCCGGCGTTGTTTCTGGTTGGCGTACCAGACGCCCAGCTTGTGTTTGTGCTCCTGGCCGTCGATGACGACGGCTTCGACGTGCCCGCGTGGCACTGCCTTCTGGGCGCCCTCGCGGGCGATCCACTGGGCAAGGGCCTGAATGCCCCTCTGGAAGGCCGCTGACACCTTCCCCGGCGCCTTCTCGCCGCCCTTGGCGGCCGGGGCCGGGGCGGGCCGCACAGTGGGCGTTACGCCCAGTGCCGACAGCCGCCGCTGCTGTTCCTCCGACAGCTCCGCCCAGGAGTTCGCCTGCCGCTGGAGCCACCGCCCGAGGTCGTCGCTTTCGAAGAGGACGCCGGGTTGGATGTGGGGGAGTGTGCCGTCGGGTTCGGTTTCGGCGAGGTCGGCGAGGACGCGGTAGTGGCGTTGCCAGTCCAGTGGCCAGGGGCAGTTCCAGTCCGGGTCGATGGCGGCCAGTTGCTGCGCGCGCTGCTGGGCGCGTTCGGGGTTTTTGCCGAGGCCGCCTTTCCTGCGGAGGTTGGCCATGTGCTGCCCCACGGGTACGAGCTCGTTCTCGGCGTCGCCCCATACCGCGTCCTGCCTCGGGGCAAGGTGCCCGTGCGCACGGTGGTACGAGCGCAGCATCGCCAGCTTCGTCTCCCAGGCTTCCTCGCCCGGCTCCCACACCATTTTGGCCTCGTCTAGCAGTTCCTTGCGATGGTCGTCCATCTCGCCCGCCCGCAGGGCCTTGCGCTGTTCGTGGACCCACCTCCCCAGGGGAAACGTGGTGACCCCGAGCTCGGTCTCCGTGTCATAAGGAACGGCGTAGAGCCCGGTGATCTCGTTCTCGGCCCGCCAACGTCGCGGGGCTTGGTAGCCCTCGAGCCAGACCAGGGATTCCGGCCGGTACACCCGCGTGCGCAGGAACGCCGCGATCGTCGCCGCGTCACGGGGAGAGGAGAAGTGCAGCAGCGCCGACTCCACCGCGGCCTCGGTGCCGTCCTGCTCCTGGTCCTCGCCGCCGGCCCCGACGATCCGCCCTTCGTCGTTACGCTTCACGTGCACCTTGCGCTCGTGCTTGCCGCGGGACAGGGCACGGGAGGCGAGCTGCTCAACGAGTCGTTCATCATGAGAGCGCAGCCCGTTCAATATGGCTACCAGGGGTGCAAAGCTGGCTGAGGCGACCATGTTGTCGGGGTCTTCGCCGGGTTCCAGGAAGACGGGCACGATGATGCGGGCGATCTTTGTGGTTCCGTCTGGGTTGGGGCGGAGTGCGCGGCCGATGTTCTGGACGATTTCGATCTGGGAGCCGCGGGTGTCGGCGAAGCAGATGGCTTCGACTCCCCGTTCGCCGACGATGTCGACGCCTTCGCCGAGGACGCGTACGGAGGCGAGGAACGCCCGGTGCACCCGCCGGTTCTGGGCGTTGATGCCGCCTGCGAACTGTCGTAGGACGTCGCGCCGCTCGGATACGAGGTGGTCGCCGCACAGCCAGTTTGCCCACACGCGGTCGGCGGGTACGTGACGGTCAGCCTCCAAGTCGTAGAACTTTGCGGCGATAGACGACTTCGGAAGCTCCTCAGCGTCCTTCAGCGTCTTGTCGGACGCCTCGCTGCGGTAGAGCTCGGCCGCCGTCTCGGGCAGCTTGGCCGCGAACGCGGCGGCCTCCTCGACCCGCTGATGGAAGGTCATGACCGTACGCAGATTGTTCGCCGCGGCGTGCTCCAGGAGCGCGGTCTGCAGGAGGGCCAGACGCCGGCCCCGCAGCGCCTCTTCCGAGAGTCCCAGGATCGGGTCCGGGTCTCGAATTTCGAGGACATCAATCTCAAATCCTGCCAAAATGCCCCGTTCGATCGCCTCCTGCGATCTCTTGGTTTCGTGGCAGTGGTGTGAGAGGCAGTGGGCTTTGGTGTGTTGGTGCTCTCGACTTTCGATGTTCTGACAGGTTTGGGTGATCAGGCTGCGCCGGCTGTGGCCCACGCCTGCTGGACGGCGCGGATTTCCTCATCCGTGGGCTGGCCTGGGCGGGTGGGCGTAAATCGGGCGGCGATGATCACCCGGCGGAGCTTGGCGGCCATGTCGGACAGGGCCGGCTCGGCCTTGGTGGTGTACCACGGGGCCCGCTCGCGGCGCTCGACGACGTCGCGGGGGTGGTGGCCGTGCAGCGCGTACCAGGCCACGGTGATCGTGTAGCAGTACAGACCGAACGGGACGGTGCGCTCGACGGCCGAGCGGGTGCGGTTTTGGGCCTGACCGACGCCGAGCAGGTCGCGGGCCTCGGCGAAGGTGACCTCGATCGACCAGCGTGACGCGTAGCGGGCGATCAGGCCGGCCGCGCGGGTGGTGAGGTCGGTGGTGACCAGCGCCAGGTCGTAGCCGGTGTCGGTGGTGTCGTCGCGCAGGAGGATTACGCGGACGGTGCGGGTGTGGAAGGAGCCGTACCACAGGCAGGTGGTCTCGGCCAGGTGCACGGTGTCGGTCCGCTGATACCGCTTGACCTCGGTCCTGGTGAAGGCGGCGGTGGTGGCCAGGTCCTTGGGTGTGCCAAGGCGTTCGCCCTTGAGGGCGGGTCGGCCGCGGCGCCCGGTGGGCGGCGGGGCCAGGTCGTACAGCACCGCGCTCGCGGGCAGGCGGGTGGTGAACGTGCAGGTCGCGGGCAGGTCGCGGAGCGCCTTGCCGTGGTAGGCGGCGTCCGCGACGACGTGGATGCGCCGCCCGTGGTGGCAGGCGGCCAGCAGGCGGATCATGGACGCGGCGAGGCCGACCTTGGACTGCTCCTGCTTCGGGCGCCACAGCCGGGCCATCACCGGCAGGCACACCGGCCTTGCCAGGAACGGCAGTTGGACCACGATGCCGACCACCACGAAGCAGGTCCCGCGCCCGACCGGCTTCGGACCCCGGGCCGCGCCGTCGTGCTGCCAGGCCGCGCCGAAGACTTTCTTCCCGCGCCGCTTGAACAGCGTGTCGTCCACCGCCACTGTCAACACCCCATCTGCTGGCAGGAGTTGGCGCACAACCAGATGGGAGAGGGAGATGCCCAGCAGGTCGGGGTTCCAGCTCGCGCGGGAGAAGAAGGCGTGGGCACGGTCGTGGGACCAGGCGCGCGTCAATCCCGCGCCCGTCACCATGCCGGTCACCGTGCCCCGGCCGGTCTGCGCGATCAAGCCCGTGACCAGCGCGGCGAAGGTGGTGAAGGTCGGTGTGGTGAAACAGCCCCGCAGGAACGTCAGCACCGCCAGCAGCGAAGCGGGTACGGTCGTGTCCGGAAGCATCGGCGGGTCCCTCTCAGCAGGCGACGCAAGCACCGCCGATGCTTCTCTGCTGTCCCGCCCCGCACCGCCAGATCAGGCCCCCATCACCCACCCGAGCGACCCCAACGACGATCAACGGAAACGTCGAAAGTCGAGTGGTGCTGGGGGCTGGCGATTAATTACTGATCGTTTTGGTGCCGTGCTGTCCGATGAGGTTCGCGAGGTCCTGGGCGGTGGCTGCGGTGATCGGGGCGGGCTTGATGGGGTGGCTGAGTCCTTCCAGGACCGGGGTGATCTCGTGGACCGCGTCGCCGACCGCCTCCCTGGGTGAGCCCAACAGTGCGGTCAGTGTCCTGACTTGTGTCTTCCAGCGGTGTCGGATCACGGTGGTCAGCAGCCGGTCGGACAGCGAGAGCGGGCCGCGCCGCAAGGTGCGGTGCCGGGCCCGCTTGTGATGCAGGCTGATGGGTGGGTGGTCGAGGATGTACTGCTCGACGTCGGCCAGGAGCGCGGCGAACTCGTGTGTTTCCATGCCGCAGATCACCGGGTGGTGCAGCCAGTTCGGGGCCCGGTCCTGCGGCTGGGTCCGATCCTCGCTGCGCGGCGCCGCGACCGCGGCGGGCGGTTCGGGCCGCAGGGTGTAGTTCCACTTCCCGTGCCACTCGTGCTCGGTCAGCGGCAAGGAGTCCATCACGGCGTCGGGCACGGTCAGGCCGGTGGGGTAGGAGCCGGGGTCGAACTCGGCATGGATCGCAAGTCCGGTGCGCGTCGTGGTGGCGCCGATGGTGTTGACCACGATTTCATGGCTGGTCAGCGGCCTTCCTCGCCAGTTGATGCTGATCTGAGAGAACAGTCTGTGTTCTATTTTGTTCCATTGTGCGTCCAGAAGCCTGGAGGTCGATCGTGTTAGGTGATTGATCGTCAGTCGTAAGCTCGTCGTCGCTTGCCGGTGCAAGTCCGGTCCGGGTAGCTGCCAGGAGGCCCGGTAGCAGGCTGGCGGCATCAGGGGGAAACGCCTGGTGTCGAAGCCCAGCGTCGAAAGCCCTGTGAGGGGAAGCAAACGGACGGTCCGTAGCATCAAGCGAAGCCTGCCGCGTCGTGAAGATCCCCGTGAGAGCGGGGAAAGGGAGAGCCGAGCCCGGAGTGTCGGGGCGAAGGCCATGGAAGCGGTGAAGACCCTGGAAGGCAGCCGCGAAGAACTCCCCGGCGTAAGGGGCGCGGAACGTTCGGATAGTGACGGCGGGAACTGGAGAGGCCCTCTCCGCCCCGGTGACGTGCGGCTTGATGTCACCGGAAGCACCGTCTTCTATAACCGGTGACCCCGGGAAGTGAAGACGAGGCGGATGGGTGTCGGAGGCGGCCGTAGTACTGCTTGACCCGGACGGACAACATAACCGCCGGGGAGGGAAGGGCCGCTACTTCGTTGACGCGTGATGCTGAGTGGAGGGGCTCGATGAGTGCCGACGTGGCTAGTCCCATCGCCGGAGGACGTTCTCCCCTGGATCCGGTCCGTGCCTTGCAGCATGCGCTCTACCGGGCGGCCAAGGCCGATCCCGGACGACGGTTTCACGCGCTCATGGACAAGGTCTGGCGCACAGACGTCCTTGCGCGCGCGTGGGTGACGGTGCGCCAGAACGAGGGCGCGCCGGGGATCGACCAGGTCACCTTGCCCGATGTCGAGGAGTACGGGGTCGATCGGCTCCTCGGTGAGCTGGCCATGGAACTGCGGGAGGGCCGTTACCGGCCTCTCCCGGCGCGCCGGGTGTTCATTCCCAAGCCCGGCCAGCCGGGGGAGTCGAGGCCGCTTTCGATTCCCGCTGTCCGTGATCGGATCGTGCAGGCCGCGCTGAAGATGGTGCTGGAGCCGGTGTTCGAGGCGGATTTCCTTCCGTGCTCGTTCGGGTTCCGGCCCAGGCGGGGCGCGCATGATGCCCTCCAGGTGCTGATCGATGAGTCCTGGAGGGGCTGCGGGTGGCTGGTGGAGACGGATATCGCCAACTGTTTCGAGGCGATTCCGCACATCGAGTTGATCAAAGCGGTGGAGGAGAGGGTGTGTGACCAGTCCGTGCTTACGCTCCTGCGGGTGATCCTGCGCGCCGGGGTGTCGGAGAACGGGGTGGTGCGCAAAGCGGACAGGGGGGCTGCCCCAGGGGCGCTGCAAAGTCTCTTGATCTTGTGAGTGCGCCGGTCAGGCGATGCCCAAGAGGTCGAGTGGGCGGGTGAACGGTTCGTAGGAAGCGTGGCGGAGACCGGCGGCGATGTTGCTGTGCCCGGCGTCGCGGAGCGTGTTGATCGCCAAGTTCCGCAGGCTCGCCATGTTGTCGGGCCCGTGGCCGGTCCGAACCTTCGAGGCGTCCTCGCGGAAGGTGGTGTCGCGGACGAAGTGCAGCCGGTTCTCGATGGTCCACTGCGACCTGGCGAGTTGGCCCAGGCGTTGGGGCGAGGCTTGATGCGAGGTCAGGTCGGTGATCGCGTAGACGGTCTGGCGGGTGCACGCGCCGGTCTTGAGGTCGGTGCGGTGGCGCAGGATCCGCACGGCCTGGACGGCGTGGGGGAAGTCGAGTCCGAGGTCGGTGACCGTGAGGACCCTGGTGACGCGGGTCTCCTTGCGTCCGTGGCCCCTCTCGCGGTCGTAGCGGCGTGCGGTGACGTCCTTCCACGGCAGTGACCGCACCTGTCGGTGCAGACCGGGCTGGTTGGCCTTGACCACCAGCAGGTAGTGCGCGTTCTTCTCCTCGACCAGGAAGCGCGCGTGGGCGCGCTGGGTGTGCAGAGCATCGGCCGTGACGGTGACCCCGGTCAGGTCGTAGGGCTCCAGCAGGGCGGCGAAGCAGGTGATCTCGTTGGTCTTGTCGGGCACCCGCAGCTGGGTGACGGTCCGCCCCTGGTCGGTCATCGCGGCCAGGAGATGGGCGGCCGGGCTCTGGTCGTGACGCGACCCGCGGGCGGCCTTGCCGTCCACGGCCACCGACTGTGCGCCTGCGGGATCGGCGCCGGTCAGGTCGGCCAGGCCGCCCGGGCAGACACGGCCGAGGACCCGTCGGATCGTGGCAGCGCTCGGCGGAACGCGCACGCCCAGCGCGCCTACGGTCCGGGCGCCCAACCGGGCCAGCGTGTGCTGCGGGGCGCTGGTGGACCACTGCCCGATCGCCGCGTACGACCGGGCGCCTGCCACCACCGCCGAGGCAGCGACCAGCAGCACCGCCACGAACGGGTGACGCACACCGCGCCGGCGCCGGGGATCAGGCAGCAACCGCAACCGCTCCACCAGCGGAAGCACTGCGACACCCGCCAGGGTGGGCGGCTTGACCAGACAGACGGTGGCAGACTGACGACACATCGAAACTCCGGCGAAGCAGGGCGACTTGGGAAGGTCACCCCGTTCAACCGGAGTTTCGTTGCTTCCGTGACGGGTCACCCTCGACACCCTGCAGCACCATGACCTGCAGACTCACCTGATCATCGGGACTTTGAAACGCCCCTGGGGGCTGCCCAGGGTGGGGTGGTTTCTCCGTTGCTCTGCAACGTCTATCTGCATCGGATCGATCGGGCCTGGGACGTGCGTAAGCACGGTGAGCTGGTCCGGTACGCCGACGATGCGGTGGTGATGTGTCGTTCCCGTGGGCAGGCCCGGGCCGCTCTTGAGCGGTTGACGGCTCTGCTGGCCGGCCTCGGCTTGGAGCCGAAGGCGGCCAAGACCCGGATTGTGCACCTGGCGGTGGGTGGGGAAGGCGTGGACTTCCTCGGTTTCCACCACCGGTTGGTGCTCGCGCCGGGACGGGGCGGCAGGGCGCCGTTTCCCTTCCTTGCCCGCTGGCCTGCGGACAAGGCCATGCGGCATGCCCGGGATCGGATTCGGGAGATCACCGACCGGTCCCGGCTGTTGCTGCCCGTTGAGGTGGTGGTGGCGGAGTTGAACCGGTTCCTGACCGGCTGGGCCGGGTACTTCAGGTTCGGCAACTCCGCCGATCGCTTCGCGGTGATCAGGGAGTTCACGCGGATGCGGATGGTGCTGTTCGTTGCGAAGAAGCACAAACGCTCCCGTGGCTTCGGGCGGTGGGTGGTGTCCTACGCCTCCCCGGACCATCTGGGCCTGGTCGGTCTTGCCGGGAACGTCGTCGCCCCCAGACCCTTTCGGGACTGGCGGGGGAAGCCGAATGCCGCCGGTGAACAGCGTCGGTGAGCCGGGTGCGGGAGAACCGCATGCCCGGATCGAGGTGGCGGGGGCTGGAAACGGAGCGAGGAAGCAGGTCACGGCCACTGGGGTGGCACAGCCGACCGGGAAACCGGCGAAAGAAAGGCCCCAGGTCCTACCGCCCGCTGAAGCAACCGCGCCAGTCCCCGACCCTACTCGACGCCCCCGGCGGGAAGTGACAGACCGTCACCTCCAGTCCGGTCTCGTGGGCGAAATCGGCGAGTTGGCTCTTCCAGGCACGGACGCGGTAGCCGTTGGAGCCCCCGGCGTCAGCGGTGATCAGCAGGCGGGATGCCGCGGGGTAGCGGCGTTGCCCCTCGCCGTCCCACCAGCGGCGCAAGGTGGCGCCTGAGCGGGTCACCGAGGACGGGCCCCGGTGCGGCGCCGCACGTGCCACCGCACGTGCCGCCGCACCGGGAGCCTACTCGTACGTGTGTGCTACAACAGACGTCAGCGGCTGTTTTCACTCCGGATCGAAGTGATGGGTTGCGTCAGTGATCAGTGAACGGTCATCGAACGGAAATCGACCGCGGGCCGGCCAGCCGCACGGCACACTGGGGCTGCTCGCCTTCCGGCACTCCCCGGTCCCCGACGTCGTGGTCCGCCCCGGGCCGGACGGGCACGCCAGGATTGTCGCGGCGAGCGAGACGTTCGAGACTCTGGTCCGCGCCGAGCCGAACAGCCTGACCGGCCGACGCGCGGGCGAACTGCCCCTCACCCTCGACGGCGGCGGCGATCTCGAAAATGCGCTGACGACCTGCGGTGACGATGCCGAAAGGGTCCGGGTGATCACCGCCGACCGGCAGACGATGCGGCTGCGCACCCGCGCGCTGCCCGCCACGGACGGCGACGACGGCGCCGCCTACGTGGTCGCGCAGCTGGAGCGAATGAGCGACCGGGACTGGCGCGAACACGAACTGCGCAGCGCGGTCCGCCAGCTCCAGGATCTGGTCGACAACTCGACCGCGCTCATGTATGTCAAGGCCCTCGACGGGCAGTACCTGATGGTCAACCGCTACTTCACCCGGCACTTCGGGATCTCCGGCGAGGCCGCGGTGGGCCGCACCGACCACGATCTGTTCCCGGCGCACATTGCCGAGACCTACCGGGCGCACGACCGCCAGGTCATCTCCACCTGCCGCTCCATCGAGGTCGAGGAGCCGTTCGCCGACATCGGCCCGCCCGGACCCGGCAGCGTCGCCGCGGACGGGAGCTGGCTGTCCATCAAGTTCCCGCTCCTCGACGAACTCGGGCGACCGTACGCCCTCGGCGCCATCTCCACCGACATCACCGACCGCAAGCGGGCGGAGGCGTCGGCCCGCCAGGCCCGCGACGAGGCGGAGCGCGCCAACCGGGCCAAGAGCGAGTTCCTGTCCCGGATGAGCCACGAGCTGCGCACCCCGCTGAACGCCATCATCGGCTTCGGCCAGCTGCTGCGCCTCGACGACCTGGCCCCGGACGCGACCGAGAGCGTCGAGCACATCCTCGACGCCGGGCAACACCTTCTGGCCCTGGTCAACGACGTCCTCGACCTGACCTGGATCGAGGCGGGAGCCCCCGGTCTGTCCACCGAAGAAGTGCATGCCTGCGCGCCGCTCCAGGAGGCCCTTGAGCTGATGCGCCCGCTCGCGCGGGAGCGCGGCGTCGAACTCGCCAGCGATCTGCACAAGGCCCTGCACCGGTACGTCATGGCCGACCCGCACCGGCTGAAGCAGGTATTTCTCAACCTGATCGCCAATGCGATCAAGTACAACCGGCCCGACGGAGTCGTCCGGGTCTGGTGCCGCATCCACGGCGACAGGCTCCGCTTCCTGTTCACCGACACCGGCTCGGGGATCGTGGAAAGCGATGTCGCCCGGCTGTTCATCCCGTTCGTACGGCTGTCCCAGCAGCTTTCGGAGACCGAAGGCACCGGTCTCGGCCTCGCGCTGTCCCGCAGGCTGATCGAGGAGATGGGCGGCGGGATCGGCATCCAGCACACCGCCCCCGGCGAGGGGTCGACGTTCTTCGTCGAACTGCCCCTGGTGGACAGGCCGGGACACGAACCCGACGTACCGGCCCCGGCGACCGGCGTCCTGCCCCGCGGCACCGGCAGGGAACCCGGCGCGAAGGCCGCGAAGGTGCTGTACATCGAGGACACCCACGCGAATCTGCGGCTGGTGGAGAACATCGTCGCCCGCATGGGCGACCTGGAACTCATCACCTCGACGCAGGGCACTCTGGGCCTTGAGCTGGCCGTCCGGCACCGGCCCGCGCTCGTCCTGCTCGACCTGCACCTCGCCGACATCTCCGGCGAGGAGGTCCTGCGGCGTCTCACGGCCGACGAGCGGACCCGCGACATCCCGGTCATCGTCGTCTCCGCCGACGCCATGCCCGCGAGGATCATCGAACTGGAGAGGGCCGGCATCGTCGACTACCTCACCAAGCCCTTGGATGTGCACCGGTTCGCCCGAGCGGTCCGCACCGCGCTGGAGCCGCGGCCATGAGCGGCGTGCGCGTCGTCGTCGCGGACGACCATCCGGTGTACCGGGACGGACTCGTCCGGGCCTGGGAGGACCATCCCGCCATCGAAGTCGTGGCGGCCGTCGGCGACGGGCGTGCGGCGCTGGCCGCCATCCGCCGAGAGGCGCCCGATGTCGCCGTCATCGACCTGCGCCTCCCCGAGATCGACGGCCTCCAGGTCCTGGAGACCCTCCAGCAGGAAGACCTGCCGACCCGGGCGGTCGTGCTGACCGCCTACGTCGACAGCGCCTCCGTCTACCGTGCCATCGCGGGCGGGGCCAGGGCCTATCTGGAGAAGGCGGCGTCCTCGGAGACGATCAGCGACGCCGTCCTGCTGGTCGCCGGAGGCGGAACGCTGATCTCGCCGCTGGTGCAGGACGGTCTGGCCAACGAGATCCGCAACCGCCGCCTCGGGGCCGCCAGGCCCACCCTGACCTCCCGTGAGACCGACATCCTCAAACTCGCCGCCGACGGCTGCCCGGCGCAGGAGATCGCCGACCGCCTCCACATCAGCATCGCCACGGTCAAGACCCACCTCCAGCACATCTACGAGAAACTGGAGGTATCCGACCGGGCGGCGGCAGTGGCCCAGGCCATCAGACGCGGGCTCCTTCAGTGAGCGTGGGTGTGTCGGTGTCCGGGGTGGTGTGTCGTGTGAGTGCCCACAACGCGAGTCCGAGGCAGCTGAACGCGGCGCCCAGTGCGCACACAGCACCCCAGCCGGCCACCGCGTAGAGGGAGGTCGAGGCGATGGCGCCGGTCGCGCTGCCGATCGAGTAGAAGACCATGTATCCGCCGATCAGTCGGCTGCCCGCCTCCGGGTGCAACGCGCAGATCAGGGTCTGGTTGGTGACGTGGACCGCCTGCACGGCGAGGTCGAGAAGGATCACGCCGATGACCAGGGCCCACAGCGAGCTGCGGGTGAAGGCCAAGGGCAGCCACGAGACGGCCAGCAGTGCGAGGGCGGTTCCGGTGGTCTGCCGGGAGAGTCCGCGGTCGTTGAGGCGGCCCGCCACGGTCGCGGCCAGGGCGCCGACGGCACCGATCAGCCCGAGGGCGCCGATTGCGCTGTGGGACAGGGAGTACGGGGCTTCGCTGAGCGGCAGCGCGACGCTGCTCCACAGGGTGCTGAAGGCGGCGAAGGTCAGCAGGGCGAACAGGGCACGGAGCCGTAGCAGTCGTTCCCGTGCGAACAGGGTGATGGTGGAGCGCAGGAGTTTTCCGTAGCGCAGGGTTGTCGGGGGAGTGTCGCCGTGGTGCGGCAGTACTCGGTGCAGGACCAGGGCCAGCAGGGCGGTGAGCGCGGCCGAGGCGAGGTAGACGGAGCGCCATCCGGCGAGGTCGGCCATGAGGCCGGACGCGGTGCGGGCGAGCAGGATTCCGATGACCACGCCGCTGGTGACGAGGCCGACGACCCGGCCGCGTTCGGCGGGAGGGGCCAGTGATGCCGCGAACGCCACCAGGGTTTGGGTGACGACCGCGAGGAGCCCTGTGGCGGCTATGCCCGCGAGCAGGATCGCCGCCGTAGGGGCGGAGGCGACGACGGCCAGTGCCGCCACCAGGAGCAGCAGTTGGGCCACGATGAGCCGTCTGCGGTCGGCCATGTCGCCCAGCGGCACGAGGAAGAAGAGTCCCAGCCCGTATCCGACGTGTGTGAGGGTGACGACGCTGCCGACAAGTGCAGGGCTCATGGCGAGGTCGTGGCCGATGGTCACCAGGAGCGGCTGGGAGAAGTACACGTTGGCCACCGCGGCCCCGCAGGCGACGGCGAACAGTAGGACGACGCCACGGGACATGACGAACGCGGAACTTTCGCCGTTTCGGGCCTCGACCCGTCGAGTCACAGCCTCACGGTTGCCGGTCATCGGCACCCCTCCCTCACATCTGGTTTCATCTTGCCACCAATGATGACGGCGACGGTAGCCTCATTTGGTAGCATGTTGCAACCGTTGTGAAAGTGAGGGACGCCATGGTGACCAGGACGCGCTTCGACGACAGTGAATGCCCCGTCGCCCGGTCGGTGGACGCGATCGGCGACTGGTGGTCCCTGCTGATCGTGCGGGACGCCTTCGACGGAAGCCGGCGCTTCGGAGAGTTCCAGCGCAGCCTGGGCGTGGCAAAGAACATCCTCACCGCGCGTCTGCGCACCCTCGTCGCCGGTGGTGTCCTCGAATCCGTCCCCGCCTCGGACGGCAGCGCCTACCGCGAGTACGTACTGACCGCGAAGGGCAAGGCGCTCTTCCCCGTCATCGTGGCACTGCGGCAGTGGGGCGAACAGAACTTCTTCGCCCCCGGCGAACCACATTCGGAGCTGGTCGACCGCGGGCAGGGGGATCGCCTTCGCGCATTGGAGGTGCTGTCTGCGGACGGGCGGCGGCTGGACCCCGACGACACCGTCGTCCACAAGGTCTCCGCCCAGTGATCCGGGCCGGAGGCCCGGCGCCGGCGCGCTCGGATTGTCGGCCTCGGCTCCCTGCGGGGCTCTGTTTTCGACCCTGGGGTACCACCACGTCCGCAGTGCAGCAGGTCGGTCATCGGTACGTCGAACGCATGCCAGGACTTTCGGTAGATCCGACTGCCCTCAGACAGACGTGGACGTCCGCCGGGTCGTGGGTGGCCAGGCCGACGTACCCGTCCGGGCGGATCAGGAACAGACCTTCCCCGTAGATTTCACCCACGGCACTGTCGCGTGCCCGACGGATACGCACCACGTCGCCGGGCGCTGCGGGCAGCGCGCAGCCGACGGCGAGCAGAGTGAAGTGCGGCCCCCGGAAGACGTCGAACAGTCTGTCCCGCGTGTCGGGAGCACGGTCGCCGGCCTGGAGGGCGTCCTCGGCGAGTCGGCCCCGGGCCTCGACGGCCAGTGGTCCGTGGCGGTAGCCAACGCTCAACTGACTGGTCATACGGCCACGTTGGACGGCTCGGCCGGCGCTACCGACTTCAGGGATGCGGCCGGCACGGTAGAGCTTGGTACTGAGGTCCAGGACCTCGGCGGCCACCGGCAGCCGCTCCGCCTGATAGCTCGTCAAGAGTTCGGGTGCCGCGCCACGGCGCAGTACCCGCCCCAACTTCCAGCCCAGGTTGTACGCGTCCTGCACACCGATGTTCAATCCCTGCCCGCCGCCCGGGGGGTGGACGTGCGCCGCGTCGCCGGCCAGGAACACCCGACCGTCCTGGAACCGCTCGGCAAGGGCGGCCTGGGGCCGGTAGTACGACGCACACCTCACCTCAGTGACCGCGCCGGGCGGCAGATGACTGCGGGCGGCGATGATGCCTCGCACACCGTCGGGGGATGTGTCCGGCTCCACGTCGACGTCGAACTGCGCGGAGAGCTGGAAGTCCTCGGTTCCGGGCAGCGGGCAGAGCAGCATGCTGCCGCCCGGCGACTGCGGCCAGACATGCCAGTTGTCCCGGTCCAGACCGTCGACCCGGACGTCGGCGATCAGCGTCGCCCGGAGGTCGACCTCGGCGCCCGTCATCGGAATGCCCAGCGTCTGCCGTACAGTGCTGTGCCCGCCGTCGGCGGCGATCAGGTACTGAGCGGTGACCGTGAACGCCGATCCGTCGGGGCGGACGAGTTCGGCCGTGACATGGTCCGATGTCTGTTCCAGCGCGACGAGTTCCGTGCTGAACGCAACGCTGCCGCCGAGCTTCACCAGCCGGGTGTGGAGGATCTGCTGGGTGCGCCACTGCGGAATCATCAGCACGTGCGGGTACGGGGCGAACGGCTCGTCGGTCCCCCGTCCGATCAGATCCCACTCGCCCCTTCGCCGGCCGTCTTTCCAGGTCATCATCCGTGGGAAAGGGGAAGCGCCCGCCTGGATCGCGCTGATCACGCCGAGGCCGTCGAAGACCTCCTGGGTGCGCGGCTGGAGGCCCTTGCCTCGCGAGCCGGGGAACAGCCGGTCGGACTTCTCGACGAGATGAGCCTTGACTCCGTGCCGGGCGAGGTCGCACGCGAGGGTGAGACCGGTCGGCCCGGCACCGACGACAAGGACCTGGGCGGTGGTGCCTCTCACCGAACGGCGAAGCTGCTGTTTGCCCGGTGGAACTCGTCCAGGGTGATACGGCCGTCCTTGTCGGCGTCCGTCTTGGAGAACAGAGCGGCCACGCCGTCCCTGGAGTAGCCCAGGCGAGTCCTCCAGGCCATGAACTCGTCCCGGTCGACGGTGCCGTCGCCGTCACTGTCGATGATCTCGAACTGGGCGCGATGCATGGGCAGCAGCACATCCTCGATGCTCATCGCGTCGGGTCCCTGCGTCGCCTTGATCCACTCGTGGAACTCCCCGCGGCTGATCACTCCGTCGTGGTCGTGGTCGACCAGCGCCGTGCAGCGCTCCCACATGGCACCGCGTGCGCCGAGCAGAGCCTTCCCCTTCGGCGAGTCCACGGGCACGTCGTACGCGTCGAGAAACCGGTGGCCCTCGGTGAGGTAATCGTCTCTGTCCACTGCTCCGTCGCCGTCGGTGTCGAGCAGCGTGAAGAGAACGTCGGCCTTGTCGTCGAGCGGCGAGTGCTGGCTCATGTGGGACATTCCCCTCTTTGTAACAGTAAGAGACCAATTTATCACTAAACGTATCATGTGTTCCTTGTCCGGCCGCTTTCTGACGTCGCGCCTTCTTTCACTTCACCGCTTCGGCGAATACTCCACCCACGAACTCGGTCTTGAGCCCAAGGCGTACGGCCCGTACTTGGGCGCCGACATCAGCCGCGCGGAGGGACGTGTGCGGCTCGGGACGGCTACGGCCAGGCGGCCCGACCCACCATGCCCAGGCGAGTCATGAGGTGCGTGTTGCCGGATTCCGGGACGGAGTCGGAGCCTTTGCGCGGTGTCACCAGGTGATTCCGGCTGCCACCGGGCGGTGGTCGCTGCCGGTGGTCGGCAGTACCCAGGAGTTGTCCGGCTCCACGCCCCTGACCAGGATCTGGTCGATCCGTACCACCGGGAACTTCGCCGGCCAGCTGAAGCCGAAGCCATTTCCGGCCGCGTCCTGGGCCGACTGCATCTGCGAGGTGATGCCGGCGAAAGCGCGGTCGTCCATCGTGCCGTTCAGGTCGCCCAGCAGCACCACCCGCTTGTTCTGCTCGGCAGCGATGGCCTTGCCGAGCGCCTGTGCGCCTCTGTCCCGCGAGTCTGTCCAAAATCCCGTCCTGGGAGTCACCCGTGCGGACCCCAGGTGGGCCACATACACCGCCAGCGGACCCTGGTCCGTGGCCACCGTGGTGCGCAGCGACCGGTTGTAGGCCATCTTGATGTCGACGGGCTTGGTGTCCGCCAGCGGCCCGTAGTCCATCTCGATGTCGACCGCGCGGGTGTCCGACAGTGGCAGCTTGCTCCACAGCCCGACCGTGCCCTGCACCGTGTGGTACGGGTACGCCTTCGCCAGTTCCTTCTCGTACTGCGGCTTCGCCTGCGGGGTGATTTCCTCCAGGGCCAGCACGTCCGCGCCGGATGCGGCCAGGTCGCGGGCGGTGCCGGCCGGGTCGGGGTTGTCGGCGCCGACGTTGTGGCTGGCCACGATGAGGTCGCCGCCCGGGTGGGACTTGTTACTGAGCAGCCCGCCGAAGAGGTTCAGCCACGCGAGGACCGGCAGGAGCAGCGCGACCACCGCTGAGGCGGAGCGGCGCCACAGCGCCCCGGCCAGCAGCAACGGGATGAACAGGCCGAACCACGGCAACACAGTCTCCACCAGGCTGCCGAGGTTCCCGATCCGGTTCGGGATCTTCGCGTGCAGCAGCATGACCAGGCCCAGCAGCAGCGCCAGCGCCGCGAGCACCAGACCGCGCTTCCATGGCCCCGGCCGGGAGACGGTGCGGATCGCGCGGCGGACGGCCGCGCGCCGGGTACCTGGGTGCCGGATACCCGGGCCGGTGTCCTGGGGTCCGGCGCCGCCCTGCCCGGTCTCCGCCGTGTCCACCTGCGTCATCGTCTGTATCGTCCGTCCTCGTTCACTGCCGGTCACTGCTGCGTCCTCGGGTCCTGGGTGGGGTCGGCACACATACGCGGGCAACCGCCAAAATCTGCGGTGATCGCTGCGATGACGACTGTCAGGCCGATGGCGAGGACCCAGGGAGTCCGGCGGGCCGTTGTTCGTGCTGTTGATGGGCTTTGAGCCATGCCGCCAGTCAAGGCGGCGCGGTGTTGTCGGCACGTATGCGGTTTTCGATACGCGGACGATATGCGCCGACTCGTAGCATCAGCAGCATGCGTGTGTTGATCGTCGAGGACGAACCCTATATGGCAGAAGCCATCCGCGACGGCCTGCGCCTGGAAGCGATCGCGGCCGACATCGCTGGTGACGGCGGCACCGCACTGGAACTGCTGAGCATCAACACCTACGACATCGCCGTCCTCGACCGAGACATTCCCGGACCGTCCGGTGACGAGATCGCCACACGCATCGTCGCCTCCGGCAGCGGCATGCCGATCCTCATGCTCACCGCGGCCCACCGTCTCGACGACAAGGCATCCGGGTTCGAACTCGGCGCCGATGACTACCTCACGAAACCCTTCGAACTCCGAGAACTCGCACTCAGGCTCAGAGCGCTCGACCGCAGACGTGCCCACAACAGGCCGCCGGTGCGCGAGATCGCAGGTCTGCGGCTGGACCCGTTCCGCAGAGAGGTCTACCGGGACGGCCGCTACGTGGCGCTGACCAGGAAGCAGTTCGCCGTACTCGAGGTCCTCGTCGCCGCCGATGGCGGTGTCGTCAGCGCCGAAGAACTCCTGGAACGCGCGTGGGACGAGAACGCCGACCCGTTCACCAACGCCGTGCGCATCACCGTCTCGGCACTGCGCAAGCGTCTCGGCGAACCCTGGATCATCGCCACGGTGCCGGGCGTCGGCTACCGCATCGATGCAGCACCTGGCACGAGAGGCGAGGACGGCGAGGACGGCGAGGGAGGCGGGGGAGGCGAGCGTGGATAGAGCACCTGGGTTGAGCGTTCGCCTCAAACTCGCCCTCAGCTACACCGGATTCCTCATGCTCGCCGGCGTCATGCTGCTCGGGGCGGTGTGGGTGTTCCTCCTGCGATACGTCCCCGAGCGTGCGCTCATCATCCCCGGCTCCACGGGCACCCCCATTCATGATGTCTTCCCCGTCCGGTCCAACCTCCTGCACGTTTTCGCTCCGAGGGCAGCCGCAGTGTTGGCAATCCTGCTGCTGTTCGGCCTCCTGGGAGGGTGGATCCTCGCCGGCCGGATGCTTGCCCGGCTGACCCGCATCACCGGCGCCACACGCATGGCCTCGAACGGATCGCTCTCCCACCGCATCCGGCTGCCGGGCCGCAAGGATGAGTTCCGCGAACTCGCCGACGCCTTCGACACGATGCTTGCGCGGCTCGAAGCCCACGTCGCGGAACAGCAGAGATTCGCCGCCAACGCCTCTCACGAGCTGCGTACCCCGCTGGCGATCTCGAAGGCGCTCCTCGACGTGGCCCGCACCGATCCGGACCACGACGCCGGCGAAGTCATCGACCGCCTCCATGCGGTCAACACCCGAGCGATCAACCTCACTGAAGCACTGCTCGTGCTCAGCCGCGCCAACCAGAGGTCCTTCACCCGAGAACCTGTCGACCTGTCTCTGCTGGTGGAAGAGGCCACCGAAACACTCCTGCCCCTCGCGGAAAAGCGCGGCGTCACCATCGAGACCTCCGGCGACATCACCCCCACGATCGGATCGCAAGCGCTCCTGCTGCAGCTGACCACCAACCTGATGCACAACGCGATCGTCCACAACCTGCCTGATCAGGGCACCGTGTGGGTCAATACGAGCGTCCGCCCCACCACTGTGTTGCTCACTGTCGAGAACACCGGTGAAAAACTCTCTCCCGAGCTGGCCTCGACACTCACCGAACCATTCCAGCGCGGCACCGAACGCGTACACGCGGACCACGCAGGCGTCGGCCTCGGCCTGGCAATCGTCAAGACCATCACCGACGCACACGACGGAACACTCACCCTCACCCCGCGCTCCGCCGGCGGAATGCGCATCACCGTGGAACTACCCGCGACAGCCCCGCACGCCTGACAGGTCCGATGGCCGCCCCGGTGCATCCGGCGAAGGTCCGTCGGCGCATCGACCTCATGTATTCAGCTATAGCGTTTGTCCGCCTGTGAACTGACGTCTTGACAGTAGAAGGGTGCCCCTGGCCTGCGATGATCTGGATTGACTAGATCAAGAACGTCGCGGAGCAAGGGGCACCCAGAAGGTGAAGGGTAGCGGGTGGGATCGGCGGCTCGTGGTGCGGGCCGACGATCGCAATCTCGTCGGACATGCGGGCATCGTGCTGTTGCGGAAGGTCGCGGACCGCGTGGGGCTCACCATCGCGTTGACCCGCGCGTTGCCCCAGGGGAGTGGGCCGAGCAGACCCTCGACATCGTCACCGGCATGCCCAGCCGCGGGGACACGGTGGTCGGCAACGACGTGTGGTTCGGATACGGAGCCACCGTGATGCCGGGAGTACGGATCGGTGACGGTGCCGTGATCGCGGCCGGTGCGATGGTCACCGCCGACGTGCCGCCGTACACCATCGTGGGCGGGAACCCGGCCAGAACGATTAGTACTGCAACCGCATCTGGAGAATGTGGCCTCGGCGTTTGTAGTGGGAGCGGCGGGCTCGGGCCTGGCTGCGTCGTCGGAGGCGTGACCAGTGCAGATGGTGCTCGTTGCTGTGACAGTGGCGCGTGACGACGACGTGGCCCATCAACCGGCGGATCTCCGGGACGCTGAGGGGTATGAGGTCTTGCTCGTCGTCGAGAGTGCCCCTTTTGTGGCTTCTGCGGCGCGGATGGCGGTCAGGTAGGCGAGGGCGGCCATGGCCAGGGTGATGTGGCGGTACCAGGCCCGGTAGAGCCGCACCTGGTAGTGGTCCAGACCGCACTCTCCCTTCGCGGTCTGGAAGCACTCCTCCACCGCCCACCTCGCGGCAGCCACTTTGACCAGGTCTTTCAGTCGGGAGGTGACCGGGCCGTAGCAGACGTAGTAGGCGATCTCGCTCGGGTCGCTGACGCTGCGTCGGGCCAGCACCCAGTGCCCGAAGCCGTTCTCCCAGTACGGGCGGATCGCGACACGCGCCCAGTCGTAGATCCGCTCACCGTGCGCGCCGGCCCCGCCGGAGATCCGTTTCCACCGCTGGCGGGGCAGCACGGCGACCAACTGGTCCACCCGCGCGTCCGCCCCGCGCGCGGCGATCACGGTGTCGTTGACCTTCGTGGCCAGCACGTGCGCGACCCGACGTTCCTCCAGCCACACGCGCAGGTGCTTGACCTGCCCGTATGCCTCGTCAGCGGTGACCCACGCGAACGGGACACCCGCGTCGATGGCGCGTTGCAGCATCCACTTGAAGTGCTCGTTCTTGGTCGCGAAGGGAACTCCGTCGTCGATCCCGGCCGCGCGGCAGCGGTCACGGTCATCCGTCCAGGAGACAGGGATGTAGAGCTCGCGGTCGATCAACGCCCGCCCCCTGGAGGAGGCGTAGGCCAGGAATGTTCCGATCTGGCTGTTCTCCGTGCGGCCGGCCGTGCCGGTGTACTGACGCTGGACGCCGGCGGACTTGGTGCCCTTCTTCAGGAAGCCGGTGTCGTCACCGATCAGCACCGCGTCCTTGGCACCGATGGTCTCCACGACGAAGTCCCGCACATCGTCGCGGACCGCGTTCTCGTCCCAGTCGGAGTGGTTGAGCAGCCGCTGGACGCCGTCGGGGCGCAACTGCCCGACCTGCTCCGACAGCGTCCACCCGTTCTTCTTCTCAAGCGGCGCGAGCAACCCGTTCAGGTAGTCCGACGCCCGCTCGCGGGGCTCCGACCTGCCGAAACGATGGGCGAACCGGGCATGGAACCCGGCTATCCCCTCGGACCACGACTCGACCTGCTCAACCGTCAACGATTCATCGCACAGACGGAACAACGAGCCACTCCGCCACCTGTCACGGCAGATGCGGTTGCAGTATTAGACAGCGCTTCGACGACAGCGACATCGAACGGCTCGTGCGCGCAGCCTGGTGGGACTGGCCCGTCGAGCTGGTGACCGCGCACGCGCGCACCATCATGGCCGGTTCTCCGCAGGACATCGAGCGCATCGCCGCCGCCGAAGGTCTGGAGCAGCAGTGACGACGCGGACCGTCGAAGAGTACGCGGTGTCGGGTCGCGACAGCGGCCCGTGCGCGATCACCACCGGCCCGGACGGCGCGCTGTGGTTCACCATGGTGCACAGCGGCCAGATCGGCCGGCTCGTCCCGGGACAGAAGCCGACCAGCCATCAGATCGCCCCGGACAGCGGTCCGACGGTCATCAGTAATGGGCCGGACGGCGCCCTGTGGTTCACCCAGTACCGGGCGCACCGGATCGGCAGGATCACGACGGCCGGCCACATGACGGAGTTCGCGCTGCCGACCGCGCAGTGCGGTCCCTTCGGTATCGCCGCGGGCCCGGACGGCGCGCTGTGGTTCACCGAAACCGCCGCCGAGTGCATCGGCCGCCTCACCACCGACGGATCGGTTACGGAGTATCCGCTGCCGTGCACCGGCGCGTTCCCCTCCGCGATCGCCGCGGCCGGGGACGCGATGTGGTTCACGATGAACCAGGCCAATGCCATCGGCCGCATCGGCATGGATGGCCGCATCACGATTCACGATCTGCCCACCGAGGCCGCCGCCCCGGTGGGTATCGCCGCGAGCCATGACGGTGGCGTCTGGTTCACCGAGATCGCCGCCGGTCAGATCGATCACCGTGCGCCCGACGGCCAGATCACCGAGTATCCGCTGCCCGACCGCTCGGCCCGGCCGCACGCCGTCACCACCGACACCGACGGCACCGCGTGGTTCACCGAGTGGGCCGGCAATCGCGTCGGCTCGATCACCGCCGACGGCACGGTCACCGTCCACGGCCTGCCCACGCCGGCCTCGGAACCGCACGGGATCACGGTGGGCCCGGACGGCGCCCTGTGGACGGCCCTGGAGACAGGCGCACTGGCCCGTATCTCACCCACCACCAGAACCAACATCACCACCAGGAACACCGAACAGAGGAGCACCCCATGAAATACGCACTCGTGATCTTCGAGACGCACGCGTCACGCGCCCGGATCCAGGCCGACCGCGACGCCTACCGCAATGCGTACGAGACGTGGATCGGCGAGCTCGCGGCAGCGGGCAAACTGGCGGGCGGCGACGCCCTTGACACCGAGCACCAGGGCCCCGTCACCGTGCGCAAAACGGCGGACGGGTCCGTGGCCGTGACCGAGGGACCCGTACACAGCGGCGAGGAGACCCTCGGCGGCTGGTTCGTCCTGGAGGTGGCCGACCACGCCGAGGCCATCGAGCTGGCCCGCGGCTTCCCCACCCCGGAGGCGCTCGAAATCCGCCCCGTCCTCGAATCGGCCTGAGCAGCAGGTGGCCCTCGCCGCCCTCTGCCCGGACACCCGGCGTGCCTGACCAGCACCCCGGATGAGTCCAAGCGCTGTACCCCTTCACAGGAGTTGACTTGATACCGACATCGGTGAGCTACCGACCTCTGACCGGCCCCGAGGAGATCGAACTCTTCTGCCGGCTCCGCTACGTCCTAGACCACGAGCTGACCGACGACTTCGCAAACGGATGCCGCCGCCCTGAGTGGACCTGGGTGGCCCTGGACGGCGACCGCCTCCTCGCCCGGCTCGCCTGGTGGGCGACCCCAGGCGGTGACATCCCGCTGCAGTTCGACTTCTTCGACATCGACGACACGCTGCCCAAGGCCGACCGCGACGAGATCGGCCAGCGACTGTTCAAGACAGCGACGGCGACCGTCTTCCCGGCGGGTGCCCAGCTGCCGGAGTACGGCCGCTTCGTCCCGCCCGACTGGCATGAGGACCCCGCAGCCCGCGAGGTGGTCGAATCCCGCACGCGCGTGCTGGAGAGCACCGGCGCACGGCTGCTAGTCGAGCGGCTGCGGCTGCAGTGGACCCCCTCGTCCCCACTCCCGGAACCCAAGGAGCGTCTCGTCTTTCGCCCGGTGGTCGGCCGCGAGGACCTCCTCGCCCTGATGACCCCGGTCATGGAAGGCACCCTCGACGCCCACGGCCAGGCGGACCTGGCATCCGGACTGAGCCCCCGCGAGGCCGCCGAACGGCACTACGACGGAGAGTTCGCCGGATTCAAGAGCCCGCATGAATGGTGGCGCATCGCCGAACTGCCCGACCGTAGCGGCCCGGTGGGCTTCGTGATCCCGGCCCGCAACAGCTACCACCCGATCATCGCGTACATCGGTGTCCTGCCCGCACACCGCGGCAACGGCTACATCGACGAAATCCTCGCCGAGGGCACCCGTATCCTGGCCGCCGAGGGCGTCGACCGGATCAGGGCATCGACGGACCTCGGCAACGTCCCCATGGCAAAAGCCTTCGCCCGAGCCGGATACGCCAACTTCGAACGCTCCCTCAACCTGGTCTGGGACTGACCCCACCCGCTGCTTCTCCGGATCTCTCCTCAACCTTCGCCCGCGCGACCTTCGCGTGTGCGTCAGCTGCAGGAGCCGATGGTCTGGCTGCGACCGGGAACGGGCGTAAGCCGGGCCACGGGGGGCGTATCGGGATCGGGCTGAGAGCTGCGCACCCGGGTGATCTCCTCGTGCTGGGCGGCGATACGGGAAAGCGCAAGGGTCTTGAACGAGGTCAGCTCCTCGATCGTCGCGCTCTGGCGGGCGAGACGATCGCGGAGGGTGTTGTTCTCGGCCTTCAAGCGGGCGACCGCCCGGGCGGTGACGCGCGAGCGGGCGGCGTGTTCGTCACCTGGTTGGTCCGCGGCCGGCTCGTCTGCTGGTGTCTGGTCGGTCATGGGGCGTGGTGAGTGGTGTCCGGTGCGGCACCAGAGCTCTGCCGGTCTCTGTCCTCACTATCGAGCGTGCTGTCCGCTACTCACCATGACCGCTCGCGTTCCGGACGCGGGCTGGTGGGGTGAGTGGCCGGTGGGTCGGGCAAGCCTTTAGGGCCTTCCTGCGGATCCTCCACCCGCCCCGCCTTCATCTCCGCTCGCGCCCGGTACTCGTCCAAACCCCCACTGCGAGCACCGACAGCACCGTGGCCAGCGCGAAGGCTGCGGCCAGGACGTTCAGCAAGGTGTAGGGGCCGTCGGCTGCGACGACGCGACCGCCGTTCAGAAGACAATCGAAGCCCAGCGGGAAGTAGGACGGTTCGTGCCCGGCGAGCTGGTCGAGTGCGCCGGGCGGGAGGGAGCGGCAGGGAACGGCGGGGGCCGACCCCGCGCCGGACTCGGCTTCGCTCGCGTCCCACTGGACCAAGCCGAGCCCGATCGTGTACACGATGACGGCCGCGGCAGCCGCCATGCCCGCACTCCAGCGCAGCAGGTCCCTGGCCCAGTCAGGACGGCGCCCAGGAACGACGACCGATATCAGCTTCACCACGACCACAATGGCCCAGAGCGGTACGGCGAACATGGCGCCGTACATCAGCAGGACGAACATGTTACGGCCGCCTTTCGGGCGTTCCCCGACTCCGTCGATGACCTGGTCGTCCTGTGCCAGACGTCGCGCTGTGCCAGTCGGTTCCCTCGCGCCGCTGGCTGCCCCAGCGGATCCTCATGTTCAGCAAAAAGGGCGGTGGCCGCCGTCCCCCGTGAGCGGCCGGCGTTCGTCGGACGACAGGCCAGCCGAGCGACGGGGTTCGAGCTCAACCCAAGGATCGAACACCGAGGTGACGCTCCGCGACCGCTCCCCAAGATCTGTGCCAGAACCCGAGAATTGAAGTCAGTTACGAATCTTGGTGGCTGAAGGGCCGCTGTCGGCCGTAAGCGCTCGGCCGGGCAAGGGCGGCTGATCGCCTGCTTTATCTTTCCGCCATGGCGAACTGGCGGCAATCTCTGAGCGATGCGTTCTGGACTCTGGATCGGGTCCTTGGTGGGCAGCGGCGTCCGACTTGGATCCAGAAGTGGGCGGCGTGACACCCGACCGGCACCGGTCTCTGCGTGGCTGTTCCCTTCGCACTCTTCTTCTGGCTGGTGTCGCCTGAGGAAGAATCAGGCAACCTCCTGGAAGCTGTGCTCCTTGGGCTGGTTGTGGGACTTGCCTTCGTTCCATTTGTCGCTTTGGAGCGGCTCCGGCAGCGTCGTCTCATGCGTCTGGGCATATGGGACGGATCTTGAGAGGGCCGGGTGCTGGAGGGATGGGGTCTGCCTCACCAGCGCCCGGTCCCGACGGTGCTGATGTGCGTGGTGTCAGCCAGCCTTGGCGGGTTCTTCGGCTCGGGCTCGGGTGCTGGCGAGGCGGTAGGAGTCGGTGCCGGTTTCGATGATGGTGCCGTTGAAGGTACTGCGGTCGACGATGGCCGCGCAGGGGCGGGGGTCGGTGAAGGCCCCAGCACGTCGACGAGAGGTCGGCCGATCTGCGGGCTGTGCACGGGTGTGTCCGGTAAAGACCACCTACGCAAGATCGGCGTCCCACCGCAGCGCGGAAGGACCTCTGCGATTCGGCACCTTGTCCTCCAGGCCCCGGCACCCGTCATCGCGAAGGCCCTCGGCTACCACGACAAGACCGCCACCCGTCTGGTCACCGAAGCCGGCGGCACCTGGAGCCGATATGCCCCCGGCGACCATGCACGGTGACGCCACCCCCAAGGCGAACCCACCAATTTCACTGGCCGGTCACCGAACGTCGGTGGGGCGGCGCATGTAGGTGGCGGAGGGGTAGTCGGCAAGCAGAATCATCACCTCATCACCATCGCGCAGCAGCGTGTCGTAGCGCGGGGCCGCCTTGCTGGTGCCGGTCACCACATAGCGGGCGTCCTGCTCCTCGTCAGGACGCAGGGTGGTGGGTATCTGCGGCACCGCAACCCTCACCGGCAGCGCGTCGGGAAGGTCGGCCAGCCCTTGGCGGAGCTCGCCGACGGTCCACTCGGGCACGGCGTGCTCATAGGGCTCCAAGTCATCAAGGTTCGTCACGCCCAGGATCGTAGCGGCGGGAAAGTGCTGAGGATCAGGTACAGGCGCGCGATCGGGCGTGATCGATACCACCCACGACGCTCAGTAGCCACAGAACCGGTTTCCCGGCGGATACGCGACACATGAACATGCGGGCCTACCAGTCCCGGGGCCGGTCCACCACCGTCACGGGCACGTCGGACCAGCCGAGTTCACGTACGGCGGCGAGGCGGCGCTCACCGGCGATCAGGTCGTGGGTCTGGGTCACGACGACGAGGTGGAGCAGGCCAACGGCGGTGATTGACGCCTTGAGGTCGTCGAGGTCGCCGCTCCCGGCGTGGGCGGGGTGCGGCTCGGAGTTGTCGTCTGCCACGAGAACGTCAGTGGTTCTGTCATCGGAAGTGTCAGTCGGTCGAGCGGGGCCTTGTCACCCGGGGCATCGGCTCGGGGTACCCAACCGCACGTCTTCGCTGCTCACTGGGGATGAGGCGGTGTCCGATATTCCGTTGGCACCGACCTGGGAGCTGTTGTTACTCTGGCGGAGTTCCTTCGATCTGCTCTGGGCTTTCTGTGCCCTAGAAAAGAGATTTTGTGTTCCGGCCCGCGCCGAGCGCGCCTCGCTGCACCGCCTAGCCGTCCGTCTCCTTGATGCCGTCCCTCCGGGACGGTGACCGGACGCGATTTTCCGGTGCTCTGACCCAGCCCACACCCCCATGCAGGCACGCATGCCGCAACGTCCGGGGGTAGGTGGCCTTCGTCGAGGCTGCTCGGCCTGCTCTTGCTGTCATTACAGACTTCTCGGCAAGGAGCACCCCGGGTGTCCAGCACTAAAAAGACTCTCTCAAGCACTCCACACACCGTCCTGACCGGCACTTTCGCCTGCGCGTGGTGCGGCCTGACCGTGTCCGCCGTCGCCGGAGACGGCACACGACGCAATCACTGCCCGTCGTGCCTGCACTCCCTGCACGTCCTCGACCACATCGAGGGCGGCGCCAGTGACTGCCAGGGCCGGATGTCGCCGATCTCCATCGCCGTGCTGCGCACGGGCGACTGGATGGTCATTCACCGGTGCGTGCGCTGCGACGGGCTGACCTCCACCCCCATCTGCGCCGACGACAACCAGCTCATCTTGATGCGGATGGCCGTGCGGCCACTGGCACAACCACCCTTCCCGCTCGAAGCCTTCGGCGACCTCTGAACCGGAAGGAGAAGACCGACCATGCCGAGACGAGCGAAGAAGCCCCGTAGCCGTGCACAGGCTGCACGGCGGCCGCAGCGCCACAAGGACGTCCTGCACAACCAGGGAGGACACCGGGGACACGATTTCCGGTGCGCGGACTGCCGACTGGACGTGTCCCTGGACGCGCCCGGCACCACGCACCGCAATCACTGCCCGAACTGCCTGGCCAGCCTGCACGTCGACCGACGAGTGCCGGGCGACCGGGCCGCGGACTGCCGCGGCCGGATGGAAGCACTGAGCATGTCGGTTAGGCCCGACGGCGAATGGATGATCATCCACCAGTGCCTGTCCTGCGGCGAGCTCAGCGCCAACCGCATCGCCGGTGACGACAACGCACTGGCCCTGGTGCGCCTGGCGCTCAAACCGCTGCGGGATCCCAGCGTCGCCCATCGCATGCAGCTCGCACTGTGACCCGGCCGCCACTCGCGACGTCGTGTCACAGGGCGCCGCGACGCTCGGGATTCCGTCAGCCCCTTTGTCGATACACGTTGCACCCGTGTGCAACTCGCTTGGAGAAGCCATGCGCCCCATGACCAGGGAAGAGGTGCGCGGCGCGATCGTGAACCTGGACCCAGCCGAGAAGAAGGTTCGTCTGCCCGCCTGGTTCGACGACATTCGGTGGCATCGGATCGACTACCTCGGGTGGCGGGATCTGCGGGCCCCGAAGCGCGCCTACCTCGTCACCGAGGCCGACGACCAGGCGCTGGGAGTGCTGCTGCGGCAGGCCCCGAACGACGCGGCGCACGGTTCGCGCGCGATGATGTGCGACCTGTGCCGGTTCGCCCGCCGGTTCAACGAGGTTTCGCTGTTCACCGCTCAACTCCCCTCACGTGACAAACGCGAACGCCTGAACTCAGTCGGTCTTCTCCTGTGCACGGATCTCGACTGCGTGGTGAAGGTGCACAGCAAGCCGGTCCGTGAAGCCTTCGATCGCCCGGTCGACGAAATCATCAGGTCGCGCCGCGAAGGCTTGCGCTCGCGGACGATCACCTTCATTCGTTCGGTCTCGGACACGGAACGAACTACGAGACACAGAAGGTGATGTGATCGCGAGGTAGATCCCCCCGGTAGGTCCAGGTCTGCGAAGACGGGCCGTAGCAGCACCAGTGGACTGGTCTCACGGTGAGGCTGGCCCGCTGGTGTTGCTCGCCGTAGGGAGCCGGCCGGGCCGGTGACTTCGGTATTCGGTGACTGCTTTGAAGCGGCGCCGGTCGTTGCTGGCTGTTACCCGAAGCGTTCGAACACGGCCTGGAGGTAGTTCTCCAGCCTGGCGGTCAGCTTTTCCGCTGTGAGTTCCGTGCGGCCCAGTGCGGCCAGGGGGACAGCGAGCCTGTCGACATTGGGCGCGTACACCAATGCGGCCAGCAGCCGCCAGAGAGGTGGGCGGCCGGATCCTTGGCCAGCTGCCCGTCGGCCGCCAGATAGAGGTCCGCGAACCGCATCCCGGCCGGGACGCCGTGCAGCACAGCCAGGGCGGTGGAGCAGTGCGCCACGTCCAGGTCGGCCGGCCCCCATGAAGTCTCCACCCAGTCGACGACCCCGCTGACCCGAGGATTGCCGTCGGGACCGGTGAACAGGACGTTCCCGGGGTGGACTCGACTTTCGACGTTCTGATTGATCGTCATGCCAGGTGTGCGCTGGCTGCGGCCCATGCCTCTTGCACGGCGCGGATTTCGGTATCTGTGGGCTGACCGGCGCCGATGGGCATAAATCGGGCCGCGATGATCGTTCGGCGGAGCTTGGCGGTCATGTCGGAGAACGCCGGGTGCGTCTTGGTGAGGTACCACGGGGCCCGTGCCCGGTGCTCGGCCGCGTCCTGGGGGTGGTGGCCGTGCAGCGCGTACCAGACCACGGTGATCGTGTAGCAGTACAGGCCGAACGGAACCCCTCGCTGGACCGCGCGCCGGGTCCGGTGGTGGGCCTGGCCGACGCCGAGGATGCCGCGGGCTTCGCCGAACGTCACCTCGATCGACCATCGCGCGGCATACCGGGCCACCAGTTGCCCGGCCGACGCGGTCAGGTCGGTGGAGATCAACGCCAGGTCGTAGCCGGTGTCGATGGCATCCTCGCGGAGCAGCAGCACCTTCACCGTTTGGGTGTGGAAGGAGCCGTACCACAGGCAGGTGGTCTCGGCGGTGAACACGGTCTCGGTGCGGCCGTAGCGGGTCACGGCCTGCGGGGTGAACGCCAGCGTGGCGGCCAGCTCGGCCGGAGTGCCGAGCCTGTCGCCTTTCAGGCGGGGCCTACCGCGCCGTCCGGTCGGCGGTGGGGCAAGGCGGTAGAGCACCGCGTGGGACGGCAGCCGGGTAGTGAAGGTGACAGATACGGGCAGGTCACGCAGCGCCTTGCCGTGGTAGGCGGCATCCGCGACCACATCGATACGTCGGCTCCAGTGGCAGGCGGCCAGGAATCGGATCATGGAAGCGGCCAGTTCGACCTTGGTCTGCTCGCCTTTCGGGCGGTGCAGCCGGGCGGCCACCGGCAGGCACACCGGACGGGGCAGGAACGGCAGGTCCACGATCAGGCCGAGGACGACGAAGCAGGTGCCGTAGCCGATCCCGTCGCGGCCGGCGGCGGAGCCGTCGTGCTGCCAGGCGGCGCCGAAGACCTTCTTCCCACGCCGTTTGAACAGCGTGTCGTCCACCGCCACCGTCAGCGGGGTGCCGTCGGGCACCACAGAGCGCACCACAAGGTGGGACAGCGACGCGCCCAGCGTCTGCGGCTCCCAGCGGGCGCGGGCGAAGAAGGAGTGGGCCCGGTCATGGGACCAGCAACGGGTCAACCCCGCGCCCAGCAGCATCCCGGTGACCGTGCCCCGACCGGTGTTCGCGATCAGCCCAGTGACCAGCGCGGCGAACGTGGAGAAGGTCGGCGAGGTGAAACTGGACTCTGGTGCGCAATTCTCGGCGGCTGCTTGACCGGTAGGTGATGATCGTTCCTGCGGTCGTTACGTGTCGTCCGGCCGTGGAGGGTGGGTTGTGATGTCGTTGCGGCCGATGGGGCTGCCGCCGGTCCCGGAGCAGACGGTTCGGGTCGCGCGGGCGGCGTTCCCGCAGGAGAGTTTGGCGATCCGGGTGCGGGACCGGCTCGGGGAGGTCTTCACCGATGAGCCGTTCGCTGAGGCGTTCGGGGTGCGTGGGGCGCCGGGCCTGTCGCCGGGGATGCTGTCGCTGGTCACGGTGTTGCAGTTCGCGGAGAATTTGACCGATCGGCAGGCCGCGGCGATGGCGATACGGGCCATCGACTGGAAGTACGCCCTCGGCCTGGAGCTGACGGACACCGGCTTCGACCACAGTGTGCTGCCCCGGTTCCGGGCCCGCCTGGTCGGCAACGGCATGGAACGTGTCGTCTTCGACCGGCTCCTTGAGCACTGCGTTGATGCCGGGCTGGTGGCCGCGGGAGGAAAGCAGCGCACCGATTCCACCCATGTGGTCAGCGCGGTACGGGACTTGAACCGGTTGGAACTGGCCGGGGAGAGCGTGCGGGCTGCGCTGGAGGCGCTGTCGGCCGCGGCACCGGACTGGCTGGCCCGGGCCGTGGACGTGCCGGAGTTCGCCCACCGCTACGGACCTCGGGTCGACAGCTGGAAACTGCCCGGCTCCAAGGTCAAGCGCGACCAGCTGTCCCAGGTCTACGGCCAGGACGCGTTGCGGCTGTGCCGGGCCGTCTGGTCGCCCGACGCGCCGGCCTGGCTGCGGGAGATCGGGGCCGTGGACATCATGCGCCAAGTCCTCGTGCAGACCTACACCGTCCGCACCAGCAGCCGGGGCAAGGAGGTGGTCAGCAAGCGGGAAGCCGACGAGGACGGTGTCCCGCCCGGCCATCTCCGCCTCGCCTCGCCCTACGACCCCGACGCCCGCTGGTCCGCCAAGGGCGACGACCTGTTCTGGCTCGGCTACAAGGTCCACCTCACCGAGAGCTGCGACAACACCCCCCGAAGCCGAAGCCGAAGCCCGGGGACTGCCGAAACTGATCACGGATGTGACCACCACCCTGTCGACGGTGCCGGACGTGAAGGCCACCGCGCCGATCCAGCAACAACTCGCCGACCGCGGCCTCCCGCCCGCCGAGCACTACCTGGACTCCGGCTACCCCTCCGCCGAACTGATCGAGGCCGCACGCAGCCGCGGAACCGTCATGGTCACTCCCGTCCTCCTCGACCGATCCGCCCAGGCCAAGAGCCACACCGGCTACGACAAGAGTGCCTTCCGGATCGACTGGAAAGCCCGCCAGGTCCGCTGCCCCCAGGGCAACACCAGCACCGGATGGCACCCGGTGCGACAACGCGAACGAGACGCCATCGTCGTCGAGTTCGCCAAGACGGACTGCCAGGCATGCCCCGTCCGACCCGAGTGCACCTCGGCCCGGCGCGGCAACCGCATGCTCACCCTCTACCCCGAGCACCTGCACACCGCCCTCGCCGCCGCCCGCACCGAACAGAAGACCAAGACCTGGAAGGACAAGTACGCCCTGCGGGCCGGAGTGGAAGGAACCATCAACCAGGCCCTCGACATCACCGGCATCCGCCGGGCCCGCTACCGCGGGCTGCCGAAAGTCCGCCTCCAGCACGCCTTCTCCGCCACCGCGATCAACGTCGTCCGCCTCGACGCCCACTGGACCGAGCATCCACTGGACCGCAGCCGCACCAGCAACCTCACCCGCCTCAGCTACCGACTCACAGCCTGACCACCCACCCGGAATTGCGCACCAGAGTCAAACTGCCGCGCAAAGCGCCCAGCACAGCGAGCAGAGATGCGGGTACGGTCGGATCCGGAAGCATCGGCGGGTCCCTCACAGCAGGCGACATAAGCACCGCCGATGCTTCCTTGGCGTTTGCCTCCCGGCCGGGCCGATGGCCACAGGTCACCCGTGCGAGCTACCTATCTGACAGTTGGTCAGAACGACGAAAGTCGAGGGATCATCAGCTGCTGTGACCAGACGGCCGAACTCTTCCTCCTCGACATCCGGGTCGAGACGCGGGAACTCGACCAGGTCCAGGAAGGTCTCGTGGCCCACGTCCTCGACTGTGTGCAGGAAGATCTCGAATCTTCCTGCCTTCGGCCTGACCTCCACGTAGCGGACGCCGAGCCGTTCTGCTGCATAGACCGGTCCGAGGAACTGTTCGACGGGGCGTCCACGTCGCAAGGCGCCGAGAACGAATGATTCTGCCAAGTAGCGCATGTCCGCAGGGTAGACACCGGTTCCGATAGAGCGGCGACCGCTACCTTGCAGGCCGCCCGAGACACGCACAGGCCAACTCGACCACTCATAGGCCAACTGCACCGCTCAGGCGGGGCCGAGGCTTCCTCAGAGGATCGCGTGGGTGATCCGCGGCCGGTCCAGAGGGCGAGGAGCTCATTTCAAGTTGTGCGGTCAGGGGCCGCTGTTCCCCTCGAAGTCGCCCAGGTTGATAAAGCTCACCCGGTCCTCCCAGGCAGGGGCGTTTCAAAGTCCCGATGATCAGGTGAGTCTGCAGGTCATGGTGCTGCAGGGTGTCGAGGGTGACCCGTCACGGAAGCAACGAAACTCCGGTTGAACGGGGTGACCTTCCCAAGTCGCCCTGCTTCGCCGGAGTTTCGATGTGTCGTCAGTCTGCCACCGTCTGTCTGGTCAAGCCGCCCACCCTGGCGGGTGTCGCAGTGCTTCCGCTGGTGGAGCGGTTGCGGTTGCTGCCTGATCCCCGGCGCCGGCGCGGTGTGCGTCACCCGTTCGTGGCGGTGCTGCTGGTCGCTGCCTCGGCGGTGGTGGCAGGCGCCCGGTCGTACGCGGCGATCGGGCAGTGGTCCACCAGCGCCCCGCAGCACACGCTGGCCCGGTTGGGCGCCCGGACCGTAGGCGCGCTGGGCGTGCGCGTTCCGCCGAGCGCTGCCACGATCCGACGGGTCCTCGGCCGTGTCTGCCCGGGCGGCCTGGCCGACCTGACCGGCGCCGATCCCGCAGGCGCACAGTCGGTGGCCGTGGACGGCAAGGCCGCCCGCGGGTCGCGTCACGACCAGAGCCCGGCCGCCCATCTCCTGGCCGCGATGACCGACCAGGGGCGGACCGTCACCCAGCTGCGGGTGCCCGACAAGACCAACGAGATCACCTGCTTCGCCGCCCTGCTGGAGCCCTACGACCTGACCGGGGTCACCGTCACGGCCGATGCTCTGCACACCCAGCGCGCCCACGCGCGCTTCCTGGTCGAGGAGAAGAACGCGCACTACCTGCTGGTGGTCAAGGCCAACCAGCCCGGTCTGCACCGACAGGTGCGGTCACTGCCGTGGAAGGACGTCACCGCACGCCGCTACGACCGCGAGAGGGGCCACGGACGCAAGGAGACCCGCGTCACCAGGGTCCTCACGGTCACCGACCTCGGACTCGACTTCCCCCACGCCGTCCAGGCCGTGCGGATCCTGCGCCACCGCACCGACCTCAAGACCGGCGCGTGCACCCGCCAGACCGTCTACGCGATCACCGACCTGACCTCGCATCAAGCCTCGCCCCAACGCCTGGGCCAACTCGCCAGGTCGCAGTGGACCATCGAGAACCGGCTGCACTTCGTCCGCGACACCACCTTCCGCGAGGACGCCTCGAAGGTTCGGACCGGCCACGGGCCCGACAACATGGCGAGCCTGCGGAACTTGGCGATCAACACGCTCCGCGACGCCGGGCACAGCAACATCGCCGCCGGTCTCCGCCACGCTTCCTACGAACCGTTCACCCGCCCACTCGACCTCTTGGGCATCGCCTGACCGGCGCACTCACAAGATCAAGAGACTTTGCAGCGCCCCTGTCCTCCCAGGCGTCCCACGTCACATGCTTCCGAGCACCCCAGTAGTAGGTCTCGTAGCTCATGAGGTCGCCGTATGCCTCATTCTCGTGTATTCGATCAGGCTGGCCGAACACCGTCAGGAACTCCTCGTACGAGGTCAAGTGTGCGAAGTGGGACAGATGCGGGCCGCTGATCGCGAAGCCGACCACTACTCCGGTGCACACTTTGTAGTTGATCTTGTCGGCGCCGTACAGGAATCCGTCCGACCGGACAACGTCTTCAATGACCTCGTTCAGCGTCAGACTCCGTCCATCAGCGTCGTAGTACTCGCTTTCGATGTTGGTCCCACCGCGATACCGGGCGATGACGGAGGACACGCCGCCCACAATGCGCTGCCGTGGAACGGCGGCGCCCGGCGCCCCCAGGGCGATGCCGTTCACCTCGACACTGGCGAGGTCGAGGTTCGGCCGGGACAGCAGGTCCAGGTTTTCGAGGATCTCGATCATCGATGGAGTCTAGAGCGACCAATCCGAGCCTTGACGTTCGCGACTCAGGAGAATGTTCCGTAACCGCAGGTCAATGGCATGCCGCTACCGTGTGCGACTGAGCCCGCAAGGCTTGGTCACCGGGAGTCAGTGGCCGCCGAGGCCCCATGCGTCGAGTCCGCCGTAGATGGGGGCCTCCCGGCGAGGGGGGGCGAAGCCGTCGGCTTCGCCGCAGTAGATGCCGATGCAGCCAGGTGCTCAGCCGGTCAGTGGAACCGGACGACGAGGCGTACGTTTTCGGCTCCATGGACTTCAGAGACGTCCCGCACAGGGTCATGTAGAGGCGCCGCTCGGCGGGGATGCGGGCGTTGTCGTGAACGACGGCCCAGGGCTTGCCCATCCGGCCGGAAACACAGTGCGCCTCGTCCACGATGATCAAATTCCACAGGGGGAGACCTGCGATGTGGGCCTTCTCCAGGAATCCCAGGCCCAGTGACGCGTAGGTCGCGAAGATTGTGACGTGGCCCCGACGCGGGTGAGCCGGACCAGCTCGTCGGCGTCGGTCGTGTTGGGGAAGCCCGCCTCTTCCGACTTGAGGGAGGAGACGCCGAAGTGCGGGCTGGGCCGGCCGCCGTCACGCCAGGCACGGGCGGTCTGCTCCAGGAGGTCGAGAGAGGGGACCAGGACCAGGACGCGGTCGGCGGTGAGCTCTTCGGCCGCGTGCACGGCACCCAGGGTCTTGCAACTGCCGGTGGCCATGATGACCTGCGTGCGCAGCCCAGCCGGCGGCAACGGTGCGTCCTCCGGCAGCTCGAGCTCGCGCACCGTGGCGACGACCCTCTCGGCCTGGTGCTCCCGCAACGGCTTCAGCATCTTCTGTCTCACTCTCTGAGCGTTGGATCAGGCTTCCAGGTGGGGGCGGCTACCGTCCAGCTCACCCCAAGGTTTCGCATACAGCGATGCACTCGGCGGGCGGGCTCGGCCAGGTCAGCTCCGGTCGCCGCCTACGGTGCGGATGTCGGTGAATCCCTCGGCGGCGAGCAGCGACATGGCGGCCAGCGTCTGCTCGCGCTGCCGGCGCAGGACGGGGGAGGGGACGCGCCGGCTGGGCGGCCGCTGGGCATTGCGGGCCTCGCATGTGTCCAGGCCGGTCAGGAAAAGGACGGCTGAGACGGGCCGGCCGTGCTGCCGCGCCTGGTCAATCAAGGCGCGGCGGACACGTGCTTCGACGTTGGTGGAGTTCCCTGTCAAGTTCTTCCGTTCAGTCGATGAAGCTCCGGACTTCCCGCTTCCTTCGGTCATTGAGAAGATCACCAGCATGACCTTCTGTATCGACCGGATCCTTGGTGACCGTCCCTTCGCCGAGGTTGGTAATCCTGCGCTCGCCGTCGCCGACGAGCGCCGCGCCCTGTTGGCGGTGGCAGGCGTACACGAATTCGACAGCAGCGCGCCCATCGGCGTCTATTGCACCGACAATCTGGCCTGCCGCACCCTTCTCCGTTCGCACTACCCCGTGCAAGCGATGGCCTTCCACCCCACGCTTCCACTCCTCATCGTCGGCACAGGACGCTACGACGGCGGCTACTTCTTCGAAGGGGAGTTGCTACTGCTGGACCTGGAGACGAGCAAAGCGACATCGCTTATCGAGCACGAGTTCGGACGCCAGATCTTGGGCCTGGAATGGCTCAACGAGCAGGAGCTGCGCGTACTTATGGCGCCGCCTGACGACTGGGACGACGAAGACGCACACGTTGAGGGGCACGTTGCGAACGTGCTGCGGCCTGACTGGAGAGTCGTACCGCCCAGGTCGATCACTCCTCAAGAACTGGCCGGTCCACAGGTGGCGGCCCCGCGGGCCGACGGACGAGAGGAAGCGCGACGCACAGTCTCCGCTCTGAGCACCGACTGGGATCCGCGGCGCAACATTCGAGCGGTACAAGAACTGTCGGACGGAAGGATCCTCGCGACGCTCGACGGGGTCCAGTTGGAGTGCTGGCTTCCGTCTGGGCAGCGGCAGTGGGCGGTTCCGGATCATGAGGGCGGCCGTGACATCGTCATCGCCGCCGACGAGCAGTCGGCATGGGTCGGTCTGGTACGTCCCATATGGGAGGAGTATCCTCAGTCCGCCGTCCGGCTGTCGCTCCAGGACGGGAGACAGCTCGATCATCTTCAGCCGTCCGCCCCGGTATCCGTGGTTCGCTGTGCCGACGGCCTGCCGGCTTTCGCACCCGCTGGGCGCAACGGAAGGCGGAGCAGGCTGCACATTCGTCGTGGCAGTCGGATCTACTTCCGGGCGACAGTCCGTAAGGATGGGGTCCGGAACCCTGATCGGGGTGAAGCATGGCTCGCCGCAGTCGACCTGGACGTCATACCCGCTGCTGAACGCCCGCGCGAGCCAACGGAGGCGGAGGTCATCTGGCTGTTCCCGTACTCCTGGATCCCAGGCGAGTCACACTTCGCCGGCCCGGGTGCTGAGGTCGCGGATGGATCTCTGGTCCACGCGGGCACCGTGTACAACGGCCACGGTTTGCAGCCCGGTGGGTCGTTCGTCGTACGGTGCGAGGTAACTGCTGGGCAGCCGAGCTGGGTCTTCAGAACCGACAGAAAGGCCACCGACCTCGACTGCGACACGGAGACCGTCTATGTCACCTACGACGACGGCGAGATCGTCGCGCTGGATCTCCACGACGGCACCGTGCGCTGGCGCCGCCACCTCAACGTCGCCGGAGTGCTGGTTATACCCACTGCACTGACCATCGCCGGGCCGAGGCGGCTGCTCATCGGCACCAGCGACGGGCGTCTGCTGGACTGCTCAGCTGGATAGCGGACTTGCCCAATATGTCCTGCCTGGCCTTGAACACTCCAGCCAGGAAGACACCGAGCGTTCGAGGGGCGACGCGGTACTCGTGCAGCGAGTCCGCAGTGAGCACCGGGGTTTCAGCTCCGTCAGGTTCTCGGTCCAGGGAACGGAAGGATGTTGTCGCCGATGGGAGCATCTTTCATCCGCCTGCCGGCATCTTGAGTCAGCACGGCGGCAGCCAGGGCCAGTCTGGTCACCTGCTGTCGTAGGTCTTCGATTTCGGACTTCTGGTTGGCGATGGTCTTTTTCAGCTTGCTGACGGTTTCCCGGAGCCGCCTTTCGGACTCCGGGATTTGCTGTGTTTCGTTGCGGACCCGTTCGTAGAACTCGTTCTTCTGGTCAGCATGCCGCTTCATGAGGGCTATGTGGTGGACACCGGCCTCGGCGGCGAGGGCGACGACGCCGAGGCTGCCGTTGGAGGCGGTGGCCTGTCCGGCCAGGAGCCGGTCCATGGCCTGGCGGATGCGGATGCGTTCGTCCTGGTGCTGTTGGTTCATGCGAGGCGATCGGCGGTATGGGCGGTGTGGGCGGTGCCGTCGTGGGTGTCGGCCGTCTCGCGAAGCCGGTTCGCGTTGGCGCGCAGGCGTGTGCCGAGCGGGCCTGGGGTGCGAGCGGCGAGCTGGTCGAGGTCGTCGGCGCGTTCACGGAGGAGACGGGCGTGGGCGTCCATGCGGGCGGTGTTGCCGCAGCCGGGCCAGCAGTCGTACTGCCGCGGGGGAGTGGCGCCGGGGTCTGGTTCGCACAAGGCGTTGTCGTGTTTGACGACGCAGATCAGGAACGCGTCGGGGCTGTCGTAGAGCACGATGCCGTCCCTGGTGAGGAGGGCGCTGGCCTTCTTCGCAAAGGTCCCCGGGACTATGCGGCCCTCGAAGCGCGGGGCGTGGGCGGCGGCGGTCAGGGCCCGGCGTGCGGCAGGGCCGGAGATCTTCTGCCCGCCTGCGACGCCGTCACGTAGCCGGGCGGCGGTGTCGGCGGCGGCCAGAGCAGTTTCGACGTCGAGGATGGCGTGGACGCCGCGACGGGCGCGGGAGCCGTAGCCGCTGGAGGTGCCCGCGTCGAGGACGGTGCGGCGCACCGCAGGGTGGCGTGACTTGCTGTGGGAACAGGCCGACTACCTGGTCCGCCGTGCCCACGGCTTCCTGGCGGACCGCCCGTCCGCCGTGCCCGTCCTCAGTTGGCCTCCCGCACTCTCGCAGCGGTCCGCTCGGCGAGCTCGCGGACGCCGTTCGCGGCGTTCTCCGAGAGCTCGCCGAGTATGGCGTCGGCGGCCGTGAGGAGGGCACAGGTCTCCTCGGGGCGGCCCGCGTCGGCCAGGGCGAGGGTGAGCCGGTAGTGCTCCTCGGCGATGTAGCGGCCGAGGTTGACCTGCTGCCAGTGGCGCAGTGAGTCGTCGCCCGGGGTGGCCAGGGCGTCGCGCACGGCGGCCAGGCTGTCCGCCGCCTGCGGCAACCGGCCCGCCTCCCGCTCGAGGCGGGCCAGAGTGTGCCGGGCCGAGGCCCGGTCCCATGCCGTCTCCTGAAGGGCGGCGTACAGGCGCTGGGCGCGCAGCGCCTGGGTAAGGTCGCCGAGTTCCTCGAAGTCCCGGGCGAGCCCACTCAGCGGAGCCGTGGCCAGGGTGCGGGGCGCTTCGGGGCGGCGGAGTCTGCTCTGGTCCATGAAGATGTTGTCGAGTTCGCGGATCAGCGTCACCCGAGCGAGGCCCGTCATCCCCTGGTCCCACGCCAGGTCGGTCCATGTGGAGACCGGCTCGTCCGACGGGTCCGTCCCGAACATCGACTCGTCGAGCGCCCGCGCCCACTGTTGCAACTCGTCCGCGCTTGCACCCGGTTCTGGCATCCCGCCCAGGCCGCACGCCGTGTCGAAGTCCGTCTCTCGGACCTCAAGCAGCAGCGGCAGATCTCCGGTGTCCCCGCGCAGCCCCACCAGCACGGCCGCGAGCCGCAGTTCGTTCGTCATCGATGACCGTGTCTCGTGCCGCAGCAGATGCCGCAGCAGCTCCAGATCGTCCTTGGCACGGTCGAACTGCGCGGCCCGCAGGGTGATCCGGCGCCGCACCGGGTCCTCGGCGACTTCACGCCATGCCGTGCGGTCGCCCTCCCGCAACCAGGCGAGATCGGCGCGGCCCGCGGCGAGCACCGGCTCCCACAGCGGGGGACCGGCCGGGCCTATCCGGTCGTACGCGCACCCCTCATCCGCGTTGAGCAGTACAAAGTCCGGCTCGGTGCGCAGCAGCGCGGCACGCAGTCTGCCGACCAGCTCGACCGGGGAGCGTTTCGGGAAGCCCAGCGCCGCACGGAGCTCGGCCCGCTCCTCATCGATTCCGTAGTACTCGCGGATCTCGTCCTCGGTCTCCGCGATGCACGCCAGGATCTTCTCCTCGCTGTCGTCCGGCGACAGATGTGTGTAGCCGCGCCAGCCGGGCAGGCCGATCACTAGCTCCAGGGTCTCGTCGACACTTGAGCCGATGATCCCCGCGGCACCCTCCGAGTCGGCGTAGAGCACCGAGCCGTCCGCGCACACGAAGTACGTACCGCCGGTATCATCCCCGGCTACCGTCTCCAACGGCCCGCCCGAGGCGAGGCGGACTTCCTCGACATGGCCATGGGCGGCGCGGTCCAGGTCGAAGTTGAAGGGGAAGGCGGCCAGTTCGGCCAGGCGGCGGTCCTGCCGCAGCAGCCGTAGCGCGTGATCGGTCATGTCACAGAACGTAACACCGTCCACTGACAACGGACTCGCGGCCTCTGTAGGAAGCCGTGCGGATAGTGGTGCGATCATGGTCGGCGGTTCGTGCGTTCGTGCCAGCGGTGGGTCGTCCATGCCTGTCGGATCAGACTACGCACGGTGATGATCGTGTCGGCGAGGTCGAAGAATGCGTCGATGACGGTGGTGCGCCGCTCGTAGCAGCGGGCGAGGCGGTGGAAGGCGTTCTGCCAGGCGTGGGTGCGTTCGACATGCCAACGCCGACTGGCCTGGATGGGCGCTTTCTCACCCTTGTGTGCGATGCGGCCGTGCAGGCCGCGTTCGCTGAGCAGAGTGCGGGTCTTGTCCGAGTCGTAGCCGGCGTCCAGATGCACGGTGATGTCGTCGGGTAACGGCCCCAGGTCGTCCAGGCGGTCCAGGGTCGGGGCGAGCAGCGGGGAGTCGTGGCAGCGAGGAGCTCCCACGCAGGTCAACGACCTCGCAGGTCAGCAGGCATCCACGTACGGGGTCTTCCAAACTGGTGATGCACAGCAGCAAGGTGCAGCAACTACCGCGCCCGCAGCCGACCGCTACCAGCCTCGGCAGGCCGACGATGCCCCCGCAGACCACAACGCTTTCGGCCTATATCGCCCAGGTTTCAAAAATGCCCGACTCCTTCCCGATGAAGAGCGCTGCCGAAGTAGGAACCAGCAAGCAAATGCCGATGCCGCCAAGCACATATGGCGCCACTGGCGTCGCTTTCGGGAAGTGGCCATCGGGTCGACGCTTGCGCGCAATAGCGAAGCGCCGGATAAACAGAGCGGCACTCAACATGAGCAGGAACGCGCCGACAATCTGCAGCGCCATCAAGCCGCATTCAATAAGGAAAAGGACCAGGTACGAGAGCAGCACCCCCACGACTACCCTCACTTACTCAGATTTCGGCATTAATCAGAATCCGGTCGGCTTTCATTGCCGTCGGCTGCAACCACGCGCAAGGCGGACAATAGGATCATGGCCTGGACTGCGTCAACCCGTGCAGTTGAACGCGTGCCCGATGTGTGCCCGACCGGTTGGTAAGTCGCGGCCATCTACGGGCTCCCCCGCCCTGGACCAGCAACCGCGACAAGCACCACCACGGCAGGTCAAGGGCACTTACCCCGCTGGTGGCTCTGGTGATGATGAGGCGCACGCCCCCCTCCGTACAACAGAGACAGCAACCGACAGCGCCCGCCATGAAGTCGACAGCGGCCCGAAAGCGGCCGCAATGACTCTGGATGACCGATCCATTCTTAGCTACGGATCAGAAGGCTTCTGACATCCACGGCTGACATTAACGACGCCGGACGAAGGTGTACGCCAGCACCCCTGTCCGGCTGTCGCACCCGTCGACGACGGCCTCCGGAGCGGGTTCGGATCGAACTCCTAAAGCGGTGCTCGCGACGAGTCTCACCAAAGCACGAGCGCCCTCCCGGGCCGTCCTGGGGCCGTGGAAGGGCGCTCAACGATGACCAACGTCGACAACTCAGCAGCAGGTCAGGGCGTTGATCGATAAGACAGCTGCAGGTCACGGCCGCCGATGGTCAGTCGTGGCTGATCAGACGGGGATCCAGTCAGGCCACTGTGGCGGGACGTTACTCACGGGGCAGAGGCCAGAGTCGCCGGGATAGCCGTCCAGCGTCCCTTGAGTCGCGAAGAACCACCATGCCAGCCACACCGTCGCAACGACCACCAGTAGCGTCGGCAGTGAAACGCGGACCGCCGTTGGCGCGCGAAGCACCAGACGTCGGCCGATGGCCCGCGCCACGAGTCCAACGAGCGCTTCGGATCCCACGACCAGCGGGAGCAAGAAATTGAGTTCGAGGCGTCCGCCGGCTTCGTAACCCGCGTCGCAGTACGCGCGCGCCCAGACCGTCAGCGACCAGGCGACGAAGCCCATAGCAGCTCCGAACAATGCGGAGACCGCCCAGGGGAGACAGGAGTTGGATCTTGGCTTGGCTGTGTCCACGACATGACACGACATCGAACACACCATTCACGGTTCCGAGATGGGCGGGTGAGTGTCTAACTGCGTGACAACGCCGACAGACAGAGGCGGACAACCACGCACACCTCTGGACCATCACAGTAGGTGGCAAGGGGACCAGCCCAAGATAGAGCGCGTGCCCAAGTTGCTTCGGGACGAAGAGGTCGTGGGTTCAAATCCCGCCACCCCGACAGCTGAAGCAGCAGAGCTCAGCGCCGGTTTCCTTCACGGGAAACCAGCCCTGATGCGTTGTGCGCCCTTTGTGTGCCCTCCTCAGCCGGGGAGCTTCGCCAGCTGCGCCTCCAGCAGGGGCCGCGGAAGCGTGTCCGTGATCACCATCATCGTGGTGAGGATGTGGTCGGTGCGGACGACGGCGTAGGTCGCGGGACTGCTTACGCCGGAGAGGCTGGTGGTGAACCGGAAGCCGACGGATTCGTCCCCGAGATCCGGGGCCTGGGCCGGTTCGAGGTCGCGGTAGATCATGGGGGCGCCGGGAACCTTGAAGCTGCCCGAGCACTCCGTGAGCGCCTTGCGGACATCGTCGAGCGCCGAGCGGGCATCGTCTCCCTGATGGACAGTCACCCACGGCTCCCCGACGGTGGAGTTCAGCTCGCCAGGGCCCGAGAATTCGCGGACGGCCCGGGCGGTCGCGGGGCGCGGCGTATCGGTGAAGGCCAGCTGCGCAATGGGTAGGCACTCGTCCTTGTCGGCCCGGTACGCCCCCTCCGGAAGCGAGTCCTCGGCCGGCTCGGTCACCCGAAGGCCGGCGACGGTCCCCACCATGGTGAGCTTCTCAAGGGTGGCGTCGGACAGGGAGGGCCTGGCCGGTTGAGTCGGCCTGAAGCGCGGTTCCGGTGTTGCCACCGGCCCGTTTCTCCAGGCCGCTCTCCGAACCCGGCGTACCCGTCTCCGAGTACCGGGCTCTCCACAGTTCCTCTCGTCGGACTGGTTGTCAGGCTGTGGGCCAGGGGCTGGGGATCGTGTCGCCCCGGTAGCGGTACCGGGTAATCGCCGGTGTCCGCGCCAGATTGATCAGTTCGACCCCGTCCACGGTGATTGGCAGCCATGACCCGTGAGGGCCAAGGAGCCAGCTGCGGACGTCCTTCCACGACCAGCGGTGCATCGTCTTGAGCCACATGATCACCCGATGCCAGAGGAAGGACCCGAGCATGCGGAATGTGTGCTTTGCGACGGCATGCCGGAAGTAGTTGGCCCAGCCGCGCATGATCTGGTTGAGTCGGATCAGCACGTCTCCGGGGTCAGCCTGTGACGTCCTGCGGGTCAGGGCACGGATCTTGTCGTTCACCGAGCGGATGGGCCGCGCGGCGATGAACGCGTAGACGTACCACTTGTCACTTCCCCGCTTGGGGCGCCGCCGGATGCGGAACCCGAGGAAGTCGAACCCGTCCTCTATGTGCACGATTCGGGTCTTGGCTGGTGACAGCCTCAGCCCCAAAGGTTCGAGCACGGAGGCTACTTCGTTCTGGAGGGCCGCAGCGTCCTCGGCGGAGCCATGCACCATGATCGCGAAATCGTCCGCGTAGCGGACGATCCGCCAGTTGGTAGCGGTCGACGAGCTGGGTGATGGTGAGCTGGCCGCGGTAGACGTAGGCCCGCAGGGTGGGCGGGGTGCCGGGCGGGAAGTGGCCCATCTGGTGCAGCACTTGCCAGGCGCCGAGGCCGGCGAAGCGTGTCGCGCCGGACGAGCTGCTGTGGGTGAGCCCCAGTCGCTTGGATTCCAGACCGTGGTGCAGCAGCGCTGCGGGCGTGAGGTCTTCCAGTGCGATGCCCTGGGTGGTCAGCGCGGCCGTGAGGTCGAATTTCGCGCGCAGGCGGTGCATTTGGTTGAAGCCGAAGGCGTCGGCCGCGGCGAAGTACTTGTCCAGGTAGGGGTCGGACTGCAGTTCGCGGAACCGGTCGGGGTAGTCCAGGAACCTGTTCGCGCGAAACCCAGAGATCGACGGCCGGATCACGCGCAGACAGAAGGCGAGCTTGATGCCCGCGGTCAGATCGGCGCTGAAGACGCGGTCTCCCTCGGGTGCCAGGCTCCGCACCGGTCGGGCGCCCTCACTGTTGAAGCCGCTGGCTTCCCACCGCTCCTGCCAGGTAGTCCCCGGCGTCTTTTCGAGGAATGCGAAGGTCCGCTGGACGGCGTGCCGCCGACGGCCCGGGTTGGGCCGCCCCTTCGTCTCCCGCTCGGCGATGCGGACGATCTCACTCGCCGGAGTCGTGGACAGGTCGCCAAAGGGCCCGGGCGGAGTGCTCGGCACTGGCGCAGGCGCCGCCTTCAACTCCGCGCCTGCGAAACGTGAAACGGGTGCCGGGATGAACGGCCCGTCCTGGTAGTCGACGCGGCGGTTGCGGGCCGTGAAGGTCTGCGTCTCAGCCACCGAACACCACCTTGAAGTCGTCCGGGTCGTAGCCCGGCGCGATGCTCGGCTCGACCCGTGGCCGTTGGTAGTGGGCCTGAAGGGCATCGAAGAGGTCCTCGACCCGGGCATGCAGATAGCGGCCGGTGGTGGCCAGGTCGGCGTGCCGCAGGATCGCACGGACCTCTACGAGGGTCAGGTTGGGGTCGTTCGCCATCCGCTCGGCCGCGGTGTGGCGCAGATCGTGAAGGCTCCAGTTCGTCCTGAGCTTGTCGTTGGCGCGCTGGATCACCCGGCGCATCGCCCAGTAGGTCAGCGGCCCGTCGGGGCCGCGGCGAGTACGGAAGACCGGCTCGTGCGGGGCGGGCATGCCCATCGCGTCGAGATAGCCGGCCAGCACCACCAGGGACTGCGGGCTTGCAGGGACGGGCTCGCGCAGCCTCGTGCCCTTGGAGACGACGTAGACGATCTGGCCCGACCAGTCGATGTCGGCCGGGGTCACCCCCAGCAGTTCCGAGGCGCGGGCACCACTGGCGACATAGAGCAGCACCGCGGCGCGGTCGCGGTCATGGTTCATGGCCTCGAAGAACTCGTCCCACATCGCGTCGGGCATCGCCCGCGGCTCGGTGTCCGGGACGCGCTGACGCAGCCGTGCCCGGCGGAAGACCGGCATGGCCTCCATCGGACCGCGATGAGCCAGGGCCCGGCGGCGTGCCTCCGAGACCGGCACCGGGTTCATCAACGGGCCGCGGCCCAGGTCTCGGTGGAAGTCATAGAAGCTGCTGACCACGGTCAGGGCATGGTTGATCGTGGATGGCGCATACCCGGCCCTCAGGTACCGCTTGCCGGTGCGCGGATTGACCGACCCCGGCTCCGGCGCATCCGTCCGGGTACGGCGGCGCTGCGGATTCGGCGCGGTACGAAGCCATCCCACTATCACTGCCACCTCCCCTTCCGTTGCCTTGTCCCAGGACACGTTCAGCAGCCACAGAAACCGAAACCAACGCAGCAGGTCGTTGGCGTAACTGCGGCCGGTGGCCGGGCTGTTGTCGTTCAGAGCGAGATCCCGCAGGTACGGCACGACGGACACGACCGGCTCGCTGTCCGGGCCGAGTACGGCGTACGGAGGGTGCTGGGTCTCCAGCTCGACGACGGAGCCGATACGGGGCAAGAGGGTTCGCCCCTCCATCAGCTCGTTGCGCAGATGCGACGTCACACAGAACTCCCTGGGCAGTTGGACATCGCAGTGCCCAACGACCTCAAGAAGGTGCAGTTAACACACCAGCCCAGGACGTCGTCTCGTGCAACGGTCCTGGCCGCCTCGCGATCCGACGCGACCGCGGCGGGGCAGGGGGGTTCGTGCTGGCACATGTGCGTCGCTCTTCCTCTCGGACGTGTTTTGGTGGGGGCCCTCTTCGGCGGGATCTACGAAACCGCGGGGGACCGGAGTCGCACCGCCGAAGAGGGAGATATAGGCCGCCCGGGGCGGTGTCGGTGCGCAGGCTGATGAGGCGCATTGGGGTCGTGCATCAGTCGGCGTCCTTGATCTGCCGAGCCGCGATCAGACGTTCGATCAGGTCCGATGTCACCCAGGACAAACGACGGGCGAGCCCAAGAGCCGACCGGTAGTCGCGGGGCATCTGTTCGTCCCGCAGGCTTCGCCCTCGGTCGATGAGCTGCAACGTCCCGGCATCTGCGGGGAACTTCGGGTCGGCTACCGCGATGGCACTGAGCTGCTTGAGCGTGCCACGTAGCCGTTTCGCGAGTTCATCGACTTCGTCCGCCCCTGGCGTCTGGTCCCCTTGGGCCATGTCCAGGTCATCGAAGACGGCCTCGACGACGAGAGGATTCCAGGCCCGTACCTGGTCCAGGAGGCGCGCCAGGGCGTCCGCGCTGAGTGGGGGAGTCCACTGCGGCTCCTTCGGCCGGCTCGCGCTCACGCCGTTCTCAAAGAACGGGGCGGTGGGGAGCATCACTTGCTCTCAGGGCTGGCGAGGGCGCACCAGGCGCGTGTTCGTAAAGCGAGGGTGCTCATGCCGGCACCGGTCCCGGCCTCATGTGCGCGCGGACAGCCTTGCCGCCGCGTTCGCAGAGGTGCCAAGAGAGTGCACCGCCAAGCCGGCCGACTTTCCAGAGGCCGCGGCCGAGCTCGCCGGCGGATGCTTGCTCAAAGTCCGGGAACGTGGGCAGCGGGTCGTGGACGTCGATAAGAAGGGTGTGGTCTTCGGTGATGGCGAGCCGGAGTCGCACGCGTCGGTTCTCGTGGTTCGGACCCGGGTCGGCGTGGAGCACGGCGTTGCCGACAAGGATCCCGGCGGCCTCCGTGGCGGCCTCAACGTTCCCGGGCCACCTGAACATCGTCAGCCGTGTCCGTGCGTGTAAGCGAGCCAGCGGGGAGGCACCCGACAAGAGATCAAAGGTTCTTGACCATTCCTCGGCGACCGGCGCAGTTCCCGTGAGGGAGGTGACCGGTGTCGCCGGCTTGGCGTATCTCGGATACACGACTCTCACTCCTGACGTCGGAATGTGTTCGAATCGCCACACTCAGCAGCGGCTGGCGATCAGAGTCCTCCCGACCCGGGTGGCTTCACCATGGCTTCCGGGGTGGCTTCCACGACACTTATGGGCGACAGACGTGGCCTCGGGGTAGCTTCTAAATGCCTTTTGCACAGGACCTGTTGTCCTGTCGACGGCACGCGGTATCCCCTCGTGAGGAGGGTTCCGCCGACGACTGGTCGAGGACGACGCTCAGAGACTTGGGGGCCGAAGTGGTCAAGCCGAGGACGCTACTCAAAGTCCTGATTGATCAGCGACAGTGGACGTGGGCGATCTTCGAGCTGGAGTTCGCGAAGGCAGCAGACAAGGTCATCGACCGCGGCACACAGAACCCCACAGTCGGCGAGACGCAGTACCGACGGTGGACGAGTGGCCAGCTCAAGGGGCTGCCCAGCCCGGATGCTTGCCGCGTCCTGCAGGAGATGTTCCACGTCGAGGCGTCGAAACTCTTCGCGCCCCCGCCGGAGTCGACGGATCCCGATGTACCGACGTTCGACCTGGAAGCCGAGATCGCAATGACCGCACGTGAAGCACAGGATGATGCCGGCGCCGCTGCCGCATCCTCCGTCTCTGACCTGACCGTCGACCAACTGCGTGACGACCTGCACGCACTGGCCAGGAGCTACAGCAACCAGTCCGCTCGCGACGTCTGGCAGAGAGCCAAGGAACTGCGGGAGCAGGCGGAGAACGACCGCGACCGCACCGCCGTCCCGGCCCAACAGCAGGCTCTGCTCATCCTCGCAGGACAGGCATCCGCCCTGCTGTCCACCGCCGCGTTCGACCTGGGTTCTTTTGACGGCGCCAAGCGCCTGGCGCGCACGGCTGCGCTCTACGGCGAGACCGCGCGGTACGAGCCGCTGCGCGCCTACGCAGCGGGGAGCCTCGCCTACATCGCCTACTACTCGGGCGAGCAGTCTCAGGCGTCCGTCCACGTTCGGCACGCGCTTACATACGGCGGCCTTGGAGATGTGGCGGTGCGGCGTCTCCACTCGATCGAGGCTCGGGCCTACGGGCACCTAGGGGATGCAGTAGCAGCCCGACGCGCACTGAGCATGTCGGAGGAGGTGGGCACCGACGCTACGGACGAGCTGCACGACGCAGTAGGCGGTGAGTTCGGGTTCAGCGACGAGCGGCTGGCCATGTCGAACGCCTCGACCGCGCTGCTCCTGGGCGACGGGCGCGCCGCAGAAATGTCAGCACGGCGCGCGCTCGAGCGTGTGGCTGCCAGGCCGGCCAAGGATCGATCCACCGCCGTTTTCGGAAAGGCCGCGGCCGACCTCGCTATGGCCCGGCTGCTGTCGAATGATCTGGAGGGCGCCGCGGAAGCCCTTGAGGCGATGCTGTCGATCGCCAGTACGCATCGGGCGACCGGGCTCGTGGCGAGGGCCATGGACTTACGGCGCGCCCTCACCCAGCGGCACCTGCAGGGCACGGCGCTCGCCGCCGATCTTGGCGAGCGGCTGGAGGAGTTCACCCGTCTTCCGGGCCAGCGTCAGCTTGTTCCCCCGTACGGAATGCTGGTGCTGGATGCCTGATCAGAGGGAGGCGAGGATCTTCGCCTCCTTCTCGGGGGCGATCCCGTGTTCCGCCCACCGCGGGTGGTCCACGGGACCGTCGTTCTGCAGCCAGTTCCAGGTGTCGCGGATGGTCTCGCGCAGCGGCCTGCAGCGGAGTCCCGTGGCTACGGCGCGGCTCGAATCCACTGACCAGACACCGTTGTGGGTGCGCCACAGGGGGAGTTCGGTCCACTGCTTCACACCGTGGTCGATGAGGACCGAGGGGTCGACCCATACGGGGTGCCCGGCTCCGCCCGTGGCTTCCAGGCAGGCACCCAGGAAGTCCTCGAACGTAATGCCGTCCGGGTGCGCGACGTTGTAGCTCCCAGGCTCGTATTTGCCGGCGGCCCGGTCCAGCGCGAACGCAGCAACGTCGCGAACGTCCACGGGCTGGATCCGCCGCTGGGCCGGTGCCGGCGCTACAAAGGGGCCTCCCTGGTGCGCACGGCGTAGCCACCATGGCAGGCGTCCCACGTACTCGCCGGGGCCGAGGATCACGCCAGGGCGGAGGAACACGGCTCGGCCGGCGAACGACTCGGTCACGGCCCGCTCGCCGCCCGCCTTCTGGAAGCCGTAGATGGTGGGACTGCCGTCCTCGCCGGTATAGCCGTAGTTCTCATCCGCGTCCGCTGGGCACTCCAGCAGCTCGGAGTCGTCTGCCAGGTGGCTGTGGGGCCAGCCCCTATATACGGACACCGTGGAGACGTGAATCCAGCGGGCAGCACAGTCCTTCAGCACCGAGGTGGCCAACATCACGTCCCGTGGCGGCAGATCGGAACTCGACGTGTCGATGACTGCATCCCATGGGCCGTGCGCTGCGAGCGTCCGAACATCGGCGATGACGGTTCGGTCCCCGTGAACAGGCGTGACCCCGGGAACGTCCTTCCCGGAGCGGCCCCGGTTGAAGGTGGTCACGTCCCACCCTCTGGCCAGGGCCGCTTCGGCAATGTGCTTGCCCAGGAACCAGGTACCACCCATTACGAGGAGTCTCATGGTCAGAGATCTTGCCCCGTGGATGCCGCTGAACGAAAGGGAACCCGTGGCCCCTGATCGGGCGGATGGTCAGGGAGCGCGCCAGGACCTCAGCCGATCGGCGATGCCGTACGAGTCCACGCGGAGGGCGCGGATGTCGTTGATCAGGTCGCGCCACGGCTCGTACGTGGTGTCGACGGGTTCGCCGGAGGCCTGCAGGTAGGCGATGGCGACGCCGTACCCGTAGGCCTCATTGCGGGCGGGGAGGGGACGCAGCAGTGCGCACTCTTCCAGGAACACGGCGGCCCGCCAGAAGGCATCCGGGTCCGCCTGATCCAGGCGCGGGGTGTTCACCCGGTGCCGGGCCGCCATGCCGACGAGTACGGACAGGTCGTTGACGGTGAGGTCGGTGCGGAGGATGTCTTCCTGGCGGGCCAGAAGCCATCGGTAGTCGACGAGCAGTTCCACAGGTTCAGGCCGCCCGCTGAATCTCGTGCGCGGCCGCCGACGGGAGCCCGCCGAAGTCGGCGTCGAACCGGTCCAGGATGCCGGGCTCGCCGATGACGCGGCGGAATGCGGCCGTCGCGGAGTCGAGCAGCTTCTCGTGCTCCTTCTCCGCGGCCACCTTGGCGAGGTAGTCCTTCATGGACATGCCCGCCCCGTCGGCCAGGGCCTTGAGCCTGTCCCTGGTGATGTCGTCGATCTTGACGCTGGTGTCTGCCATGGTTCGAGTATGCCGCCGGGCATACCGATCTGGCTACCCGATCCGAAGAATGGCTCTGACCTGCGTCTTTATGGTGAAGTGGGGTCCTCCTTGAACCTACCGAAGAGCGGCACGGCGTCCAGCGGGTCGGTCTCGGTGGCGTCCACGGTGTCGTCCGGCCGGTTGTAGCGGGAGTCGGGCAGCGGAGATTTCTCGCCCCAGTCGCCTGCCTCGCGCCGGTCGGCGAGGGGCACCTTGGCGCGCTTCATGTCGGTGTTCGGGCCGGCCCGCAGGGAGTGGCTCGTCACCTTCAGGCCGTTGATGTACGTCACCCCGGCGGCGGCCGCGCGCTTCTTCACGATCTCGTTGATCGCCCTGCCGGACAGGTGCAGGCCGCGCACCGTGGCGTTGCCGCGCCCCTTCAGGTTGCCGGTGGTGGACAGGGCCCGGAACAGCGGAAAGATCGGGTTGTCGGCGTCGAGCTCGCGCAGGTCACCGAGCCAGGCCCGTACGCGCCGCACGATCTGCAGGTCGGCCCGGTCGCGGATGAACCGCCACTTGCCCTCGCCATCGCGGCGGGTCTTGGACTTCGCGGTGTAGACCCACACTCCGTCGTCAGTCACGCGGAGGTTCTTCACGAGCAGGTCAGCGACCTCGATACCGCGGGACAGCTTGCCGTAGGCGACGGCGAGGAGGGCTGCGTCCCGGCGGCCGATCCGGGTGCTCTCGTTGATTTTGACGAGTACCTGGACCAGGTAGAAGAGGGTGAGGCCCGCGGCCTGGTCCCGCTCCCCACCGGCCGGGATGTACTCCTCGATGCGGTAGTCCTCGATCATCTGCCGGACGAGGGAGCCGTCGGGCCGCTTGCCCGCGGGGTACCAGGTGACGATGCGGGAGTGCCGACCTCCATCAGGTGGTCGAAGTAGGCGACGACGTTCGCCGTGGTGGTGGCCGGCCGGGCGATCCGCCCCTCTTTCACGCACCACTCCTCGAAGCGGTCTCGCGTGGTGTCGCGGTTGACGCGAGTGTTCCTCGCGCCGCGCTCCTCGGCCCGCCGCTTGGCGGAGGGCGGCACGATGAAGTCCCGCTCGGTGAAGGCGGGTTGCTCATCGACGCGCGGCGGCAGCTCCCCTTCGACGAGCAGCGTGTCCCGGGTGATGCGGTACTCGGGAGAGGGCCCGGGGACTGCGACGGTGGCGGGCAACCACCGGGCAGGCTGGTCGTCGTCGACCAGTTCGGCATCGACCACTTCCGCGAGTTCGGTCCCTTCCGTCCCTGCAGCGGCCGTCACCGGCTCGCCGCCTCATGGTGGCGCTCGTGCGCGGCGAGATAGCGCTCGGCCGTCTGCTCGTTCACGCCCAGGCCGTCGCGCACCGCCAGTACGAGGAGTCGGCGCAGCATTTCCGGCTCCTCGGTGATGTCGTCCGGGACCTTGGTCACCGTGACCGAGTCCGGCGAGATCTTCCCGGACACGACCGCACCCTGGGGGAGCGGCCTCGGACGGTCCCAGCTCACTGCGGCCACTCCGAGGCGAGGGCGGGCGCCTGCGGGTGGAACCGGGACTGGTAGTCGGGGTGGTGGTCCCAGGCGGTGGCGATGTGGCGCAGTCCTTGGCCGAGACCGTCGGCGACGCCGGTTGCGTAGTCGGGGCCGGCGTCCTCGAGGTGCGGCAGGATCTCCTCCCAGAGGGCCATCAGGCGCCGGACGCCGAGGACCAGGTTTTCCGTCGCTGCGCTGCGCGGGCCCAGTGCATCGAGCTGCCCCGTGATGAAGGCGAGCAGCTGCTCATTGGTCACTCGCTCGACGAGAAGAAGTTTCTTATGGTCACTAACTGTCAAGGTCTCAATCCTTGCTGACGCTGGGTTTCCTGACATCGCCCGGCTATCTCCGCTCAAGCACAGGAACCTCAACGTCTTGGGCCGCTACAGCTTCACCGCCTCCACCCCGGCCAGCGGGGGCCTGCGCCCGCTGCGCGACCCGGGCGCCCCGGAACTCGACGAGGACGAGGAGCACTGATCACGCCAACTGGCGGGCGGCTGTCAGCCCGACGCCGACGCCGTTGGGGGCGCTCATGAACACTCAGCTGGCCGCATGTTCCTATTGGTTGTAAGATTTTCCAACCAATAGAGATTGATGCAATGAACGGAGCCAGTCGATGAGCACACAGAGATCCGATGCGCCGCCTCCCCGGTGGCGCGGTGTGCACAAGGCGCTTGCTGATCCCCTGCGCATCCGGCTCCTGGAGGCGCTGTGGGAGACGCCGCAGTCCGCACGTGAGCTTGCCGACCGCGCCGATCTTCCGGCCGACCGGCTCTACTACCACCTGGGACAGCTCGAACGGGCCGGGCTGATCGAGATCGCCGAATACCGGCCGCTAGCCCGCGGCAAAGTCGAGCGGGTCTATGCCCCCGCGGTCACAGAACCCCCCAGTGATGCCGCGAGCCCGGAAGAGATGGCCGAGTTCCTTGGCTCGATGCTGGACGCCACTCGGGCCGACATCAGCGCCGCCTACCGGTCCAAGCAGGCCGGTGGTCGCCGAGAGGTCGATGTTCACCGTGGTGCGCTGCGGCTGACCGACGAGGCGCTCGCCGAACTGCGTGAACACATCGCACGCCTCGCCAGCCAATTCGGGGACCGCGACACCCCCGGGGTCTGGACACGAGTAGTTATCGCGCTCGTCGACCTGCAAGACCGCCCATCCCCGGGTGCCACAGCCCTGCCTGAGAGGACGTCATGAATGACAGCGAGGAGCACGCGCCCAGCGCGCCGATACGGGCCTCGGACGCCGAGCGCGACCGGGTTGACTTTATTCGGCAGTAGTGAAGTCAGTTGTCGATGGGTTTGGGAGGCGCCCCAATCCACAGAAGGGTGGTGTTGACGAGTTCGGGAGGCACTGGACCTCTTGCCAGGGCAGCATCGGGATGCTCCTGGTGAAAGGTGCTGGTCATGCCGCGTGGTGTAGCCCGTGGGCATTCCGGCGGGGGGTCCGGTACAGCACACACTGGCGAAGCGGCCCTTCGGGCACGCTCGGATCCTCGAAGTCGTCGGCCGGGTCCCGGGTCATACCGATCCGGCGCATCACCGCCTGGGAACGAAGGTTGTTGACGGTCGTCGACGCAACGACCTCCGGCAGTCCGAGGGCCTCGAAGCCGAAGGCCAGGCAGGCCAGGGCGGCCTCGGTGGCGTAACCGTGGCCCCACGCCGAACGCTTCAACCGCCACCCGACGTCCACCCCCGCGAACGGCATGTCCTCGCCCACCTCGTCCAGGCCGGCGCGGCCGATGAACTCACCAGTCTCTCGTGCTTCGAGCGCCCACCACCCAAAACTTCGCTCGTCGAACTCGGCCTGCATGAGTGCCACCGCGGCATCACTTTGCTCCCGCGTCAGCAGTTCCCCCAGATATTTCCGAACTTCAGGATCGGCGTTCATCGCCGCCCACGGTTCGAGGTCGGACTCCCGCCACCGACGGAGCAGGAGACGATCGGTACGCAGTTCTGGCATGCCGACCAGCCAACGCCATCACGATCGGGGTGTCGATCGGTTATGTCGCGCCTCACGGTCGCCCTGGAGGCCCAGCCGCTCGCCAACGCCAGCCCCCTGCACAGATCTTCACGGCCTACACCAGTCGTCACAGCGAATGGTTGACGCGCCGCGGGCAGCGACCGGCAGTGCCGTCATTTCTCGTCAACAATCCGGGTTCGGTTGATCACCAACTGCCGTCGAAACCCGTGCACAAGTGCTGTCACTAGACATCGACGAAGCCAACCATCTACACGCTGTGGCTGCTCACCGGCATCGTCGGCCTGGTCCTCGGCTACCTCTCCCGGAACAACGGCGTGCGCGCGATGTGGGCCGGGTGGGGCGCGGCCACCGTGTGGATGGTCTGGACGGCCACCCCGGACACCAGCCGCCCCGTCGCGGCCGGGCTTGCCGTCCTCGCCTGGACGTTCCTCTCCGCGTTCGCGATGCGCGGGCTGACCCTGCGCCGCCGCGTCATCGCCGGGCGCCCGGCCAAGGTCACCGTCAAGCCCGAGATCCACGTCCCGGTGCAGCCCCCGGCCCCGCCCGTCGACCAGCACCCCCACACCGGATGCCCCTTCCGGGACTGACCTCCGGTCGCTCCGCCTGGTCCTCGCCCACCCCGACACGGGGCGGGCGAGGACCGGACCGGCCGACCGGCCGCCTCGCACCGCGCCCGCCGACGAACGACGTCGGCGGGCGCGGTGCTTGCTGTCCACCGACATCTGGAGGAACCGATCGTGCTCATCCCCCGCCCGCGTCGCCGGATCGGCCGGCCCCGCCCCTTCCGCCCCGGTCCCCGCTACCCGCACCGTTCCGCCCGGATCCGTGGCTCCTGGGGCAAGTGATGGCGCGGACGCGACGGAAGCGGCGTCGCGAGATCAAGCGCGTGCCCCGCACTGGCGCGACCCTGCCGGAGCACGATCGCAGGGCTTGTCCCGCTGGTCTGCTTACCCGGCGGCAGTTACGGGAGAAGGGGCTGAGCCCCGGCGGACACGACCCGGTCGCGGTCCTGCGCTGCAAGCACTGCTCGTACCGGCCCGACCAGTCATGCACCCATCCCACCCGGGCCTGGCTGTGGCGCGAGGACCTCGCCAAGCCGAAACGCGTGCCGACGCTCGCTCAGGAGTGGGCGCTGGACCGCGCGATGGCCGCGAGGCAGACCTGCCCCGACTGCAGGCGTCGCTACATCTTCTGCCTCCCGCTGCGCACCCAGGGCTGTTGCAACGCATGCAACACCGGCACCGAGCCCACCCCCGGCACCTACTTCACTCCCCCGGCCAAGCACCTGCTTGCCGCCTGACCGCGCCACCTGAAGGAGAGATCGCTGTGACCGAGACCCTCACCCCGCCCGTCACCGGACTGCTGCCCGACTCCCCGCTGGCCGTCCTGTTCGACATCGTCGCCACCACCGCCCGCATCTCCCAGGATGAGGAGCGCGACGGTGCGGAGACCGCGGCCGCCGACCACGTCTACCGCGCATACGCCGACACCCTCGGCAGGGCGCTCGAGGAACACGAGTGGACCGGCTACCCCGCCCTGCGGGACAACGCGTTCGAGCCGAGCGCGGTGGCCTACCTGGACGGCGGCCTGTGGCTGCACCACACCATCACCCACGACGCCGACTACCACGACGTCCTCACGCTGATCGTCCCCTGCGCCTGCGGGCGCGGATACGTCGACTCGCAGCTGGAAGACGAGAACGACCTGCTGGAAGTCCTGGAGGAACTGCGCGGCACCAGCGGGCGCAGCGCGCACGACGGCGACACCGGCGGCCTGTACTGCGCCAGCACCACTGCCTGAGCCGATGCTCACCCGAACCGGTTCCCTGATGGCGGCCGCTGCGGTGCCCCTGGCGCTCGCCGCGGCCGCCACAGTCCTCAAGGCCGGCCACTGGGAGCTGTACGCCGACCAGCACCGCATCGAGCTGGCCCCCAGGCCCCGCCGGTCCTGCCCCGACTGCCGGGGCGCGGGCGGCTGGTGGACCAGCGGCCCGTTCCCAGACACGGAGGCGTGCGGCTGCTGGTTCGACCGGCGCACGCTGCGCCTCCCGCTCCTGCCCGTCCGCGCCGCCGATCTTCCTGAAATGGACCACGAGCCGTCGACTCACCCGCGAACTGACTGTCCCCTCCATCCCGAGCCAGGAGCCCCAGGACCTGCTCGACGACGACGATCGCTGGCGGCTCCTCCAACGCTGCCTGACTGACGACGCCCTGCCGACGGATATCCGGGCCGGCGGCGCGATCACCCTGCTGTTCGGCCTATCCACCGAACGTCTTTGCCACCTGACGCCTGAACACCTCAACTTCGGTGACAAGCACGCCCACCTGGTCCTGGGCCGCCACCCCGTCCTGCTGCCTCCACGGCTCGCCGAACTCCTTCGGCAACTTGCCGAACAGCCCCGACTCCGGCCGCAGCTCTCGAGAGCCCACCCAGGTCCTCAGTGGCTCTTCCCGGGCATGGTCCCGGGCAAGCCGATCTCGACGCACGGCATGACCCAAAAACTCAACCGGCACGACATCCCGGTTCGCACCGCGCGCAACGGGGCGCTGGCCGCCCTCGCTGCTGTTCTCCCCAGCCCGATCCTCGCCGACGTGACCGGGATGTACCGCCACACCGCGCTCCGCTGGGTCGCCTACGCCAAACGCGACTGGGCCGAGTACCTCGCAGCTCGGGCCGAGGACCAGCAGGAAGGCAGACGATGACCGACTCGACTGGCCACAACGATGACCGCTCGGTCCAAGAAGTGCTCGATTACCTGGTCAGGCACTTGAACGGCGCCCAACCGTTCGGCATCCACCCCTGCGACGCGGTTCAAGCTATAAGCAGACGGAGGCCGAGTTCTGCCGCGTCGAGGTCGGCGAGGACGCTGTTGCGCTCGGCCCACCGGCCGGAGTTGAGGTCGTCGCTGAGGCTTCGTACTGCCCGCTGCTCGGCCTGCGGCCCGACCCTCGTCCACACCGACATCGCACGGCGCACGTGATTCTCCAGATACGCCCCCGGTCGGCGCCAGTACGCCTCGAACAGGCCGTCAGTGCAGTCCCACGGGATGGGCACCGGCTCAGCGCGGGCGCCGATCGCGTCGGCCATCCCCGCAAGTGAGGGAAATTCTGCCAGGACGGCGGCGAACTCGGGCAGGTAGTCGCGGGTAAGCCAGAACCGGTCCTGCCATCCGGGCTCGTCGGTGTCGAACGTGAGCACCACCACGCGGCGGGCCACGCGCCGCATCTCGCGCAGCCCCGCTATCGGGTCCCCCCAGTGGTGAACGGTGGAGACGGCCATCGCGACGTCGAAGGAGTGGTCCTCGAACGGCAGGTTCTCCGCGGCGGCAGCTATGCACGGCGCCGAGCCGGGAGGCCGCTGCCCCCGCATGACCGCCGATGGCTCTACCGCAGTCACGTCGCGATCAGCAGGCTCGTAGGAGCCGGTGCCGGCCCCGACGTTCAGCACCGTCTGCGCGTCCCCGAGCGCGTCCCAGATCTGCGCGGCGATCCGCGGATCGGTACGCCGTGTCGCGGTGTAGGCGCCGCCGATCGCGTCGTACAGTCGTGCACCGAGCATCTCCAGTTGCTCCTCCGGTGTCACCTTCAGTCCCTTCGCTCGTGCCTCAAGTTCCCTGTCGATGGCCGCCGCCATGGCGTCAGCGCGATCACGCCGCTCCAGCAGCAGGCCGCGCAGTCGGCGCAGGTGCGCGACCGCGTCGGTGGACGGGTCGCCGACCAGTTCCGCGACCTCCCGCAGCCCGAAGCCCAACCGCCGATAGGCCAGCACCTCCCGCAGCCGTTCCACGTCGCCCGCCGAATAGGCCCGGTACCCGGCCACGGTCCGCGCCGAAGGCCGAACGAGTCCGATCTCGTCATAGTGATGCAGCGTGCGGACGCTCACGTCGGCCAGCTCGGCCACGCGTCCCACGGTCCAGTGATCCTCCACGGCACCGACTATGCAGCCTGACGCCACGTGAGGGTCAAGAGCCTTACCCACGGCAGCAAGAGCCGAACGCGAAGCAACGGTCTGAGGCGACTCCTACGGCTTCACCTTCACGCCCGAGGGAGCCGCCCGTCGCTCGCCGAGCCCACACCTCACCGAATACGAAATCAATCGAGGGAATCTCGACTTTCGACGTTTCCGTTGATCGTCGTTGGGGTCGCTCGGGTGGGTGATGGGGGCCTGATCTGGCGGTGCGGGGCGGGACAGCAGAGAAGCATCGGCGGTGCTTGCGTCGCCTGCTGAGAGGGACCCGCCGATGCTTCCGGACACGACCGTACCCGCTTCGCTGCTGGCGGTGCTGACGTTCCTGCGGGGCTGTTTCACCACACCGACCTTCACCACCTTCGCCGCGCTGGTCACGGGCTTGATCGCGCAGACCGGCCGGGGCACGGTGACCGGCATGGTGACGGGCGCGGGATTGACGCGCACCTGGTCCCACGACCGTGCCCACGCCTTCTTCTCCCGCGCGAGCTGGAACCCCGACCTGCTGGGCATCTCCCTCTCCCATCTGGTTGTGCGCCAACTCCTGTCAGCAGATGGGGTGTTGACAGTGGCGGTGGACGACACGCTGTTCAAGCGGCGCGGGAAGAAAGTCTTCGGCGCGGCCTGGCAGCACGACGGCGCGGCCCGGGGTCCGAAGCCGGTCGGGCGCGGGACCTGCTTCGTGGTGGTCGGCATCGTGGTCCAACTGCCGTTCCTGGCAAGGCCGGTGTGCCTGCCGGTGATGGCCCGGCTGTGGCGCCCGAAGCAGGAGCAGTCCAAGGTCGGCCTCGCCGCGTCCATGATCCGCCTGCTGGCCGCCTGCCACCACGGGCGGCGCATCCACGTCGTCGCGGACGCCGCCTACCACGGCAAGGCGCTCCGCGACCTGCCCGCGACCTGCACGTTCACCACCCGCCTGCCCGCGAGCGCGGTGCTGTACGACCTGGCCCCGCCGCCCACCGGGCGCCGCGGCCGACCCGCCCTCAAGGGCGAACGCCTTGGCACACCCAAGGACCTGGCCACCACCGCCGCCTTCACCAGGACCGAGGTCAAGCGGTATCAGCGGACCGACACCGTGCACCTGGCCGAGACCACCTGCCTGTGGTACGGCTCCTTCCACACCCGCACCGTCCGCGTGATCCTCCTGCGCGACGACACCACCGACACCGGCTACGACCTGGCGCTGGTCACCACCGACCTCACCACCCGCGCGGCCGGCCTGATCGCCCGCTACGCGTCACGCTGGTCGATCGAGGTCACCTTCGCCGAGGCCCGCGACCTGCTCGGCGTCGGTCAGGCCCAAAACCGCACCCGCTCGGCCGTCGAGCGCACCGTCCCGTTCGGTCTGTACTGCTACACGATCACCGTGGCCTGGTACGCGCTGCACGGCCACCACCCCCGCGACGTCGCCGAGCGCCGCGAGCGGGCCCCGTGGTACACCACCAAGGCCGAGCCGGCCCTGTCCGACATGGCCGCCAAGCTCCGCCGGGTGATCATCGCCGCCCGATTTACGCCCACCCGCCCAGGCCAGCCCACGGATGAGGAAATCCGCGCCGTCCAACAGGCGTGGGCCGCAGCCGGCGCAGCCTGATCACCCAAACCTGTCAGAACATCGAAAGTCGAGAGGGAATAGTGCACGGTCGGAATAACCCCCTCCCGCCAGTAATCAAACACCTGAAGCGCGGCTGCCTGAGCCTCCAGCGCACCCCCGACGGCACCGTCTACCGCCACCGCCTGCACAGCCTCGCCTTCAAGGGCGAAGACGCCCACGGCGTGCCCGCCACCTGGATCGTCACCGCCCCAGTCGCCCGGGCCATCGCCGTCCTCGAACGCCTCCAACCCGACAATCAGCCCTACCTGTTCACGTTCCTGCCCAGCTACGTCCGCTACGGCAAGGCCAAGAAGGGCCAGCCGCCGCGGCGCCGGAACGTGCTGTCGATGATGGACTGGGCGACCGATGCCGTCGCGGACTACGTCGAGAACATCCGGCCTCGCTTCGGATTCCCCGATCAGCCGGCGCTCTGGATCACTGAGCGCGGAGGACGTCTCCAGCCAGGCACGATCAACGACCGCTTCGAGGCATACCGGGACGCACTCAAGCTGCCGAAGGCGTTGGTCCCCCATTCCCTAAGGCATTCGTACGTCACGCATCTGACTGAGGACGGCGTCGACCGGCGCTTCATCCAGCAGCAGGTCGGCCACGAGTGCGACAGCTCCACCGCCATCTACACGCACGTCAGCGACGACTTCATGAACACTGCTCTGAGCAAGGCCCTGGCCCCGGCGTTCGCCGGCGTCTGACGAGGAAGGACCCGAAGATGGCCGCCAAGCTTGACTACCACTGGCATCTGCGCAAGGTCATGGCGGACCGCGGCATGTTCTCCACCACCGACCTCCTGCCGCTGCTGAAGGAACGCGACATCACGCTGTCGTCCAGCCAGGTCTACCGCCTTGTCGTCGAACGGCCCGAGCGGCTCAGCCTCAAAATCCTCATGGCCCTGCTGGACATCCTGGACTGCACGATGGACGACCTCATCGAGCCGATCACCGGTGCCGGCATCGCGGCGAAGCCGAAGAAGGCAGCCACTGGCGGGACCGCGGCCTCCGAAGGCATCGGCGATCTACGGCCAAAGAGGGCCCGGATTACCGGAGTTGACCGGTGACCGGTAGTGCCGAGGAAGTCCTCGCAGACCCGGTCGGTCTGGTGGTACGACTCGTCGGCAACGTCGAAAAACACCTGGACGCTGCCCGCGTCCGCGACATCGTCCACGCAGTCGTACGCGCACGAGCAGGCCGCCGCAGCCTCGCCCAGGCCCTGCACGACGACCCGTCGCTACTGCGAACCGGACAGCCACCGGCGCCCTACTGCGTCGCGAAACTGCTGATGGCCCTGCACGACGCCGGCGCCCAGGATGTCGCACTGCCCCGCTGCGGCGAGTGCGGACGTGCATGCGGCTACGTCGGCAGCAGCACCGGAGGACGGTGGGGGTGCTCGCGCTGCTTCGACAAGCCTGCCGTCTGCGCGGGCTGCCGCGAAGAACGACGCGTCGTTAGCCGGGACCGTCGCGGCGAGCCGCGGTGCGCGAACTGCCCTGACACCGGCGGCGATCCGCTTCGGGAACTCACCGAGCTCATCACGAGCCTCGATCCCGCCCTCAATGCCGACGCGGTCCTGGCGGCGCTCGCACGCGCCACCGTCCGGCCCGCCGGGCAGCGGCGCCTGGCCTGGGCCGTCGTCGCCCGCCCCGAGCTGCTGACCAGCGCCGGTTGCGAAGCGCCCACCCCCGCCGCCCTGCGGTTCATCGACGAACTCGTCAAAGCCGGGGCGACCAAGGTCGTCCGACCGGCCTGTCCGCGCTGCCACGGAGTGAAGGCGCTGTCCAAGCTGCTGGACGGCAAGAGGATCTGCCGGGCCTGCTTCGCCCACCACGCGGCCGTCCCCTGCTTCGGCTGTGGCGCCGTGCGTGAGCCCGCTACCCGCGATGCCGAGGGCCGGCCGCTGTGTCCGAACTGCATGATCAGGCAGCCCGCGAACCTGGAGGAGTGCGTCGGCTGCGGCCGCCGCAAGCCCGTCGCGAACCGGCTGCCCGATGGCCCACGTTGCCAGAACTGCCGGCCGAGAATCACCGCGGAGTGCGGCATCTGCGGGCGGACGGCGCTCTGCGACATGTCCCGGGCTACCGGCCAGCCCTGGTGCGACCGCTGCCAGCAGCGATGGGTGGCCTGCAGCAGTTGCGGCACCGTCGCCCAGGCCCGAAGCGGCACCTGGGAGGCACCGTTGTGCGCGAAGTGCACCAACCCCGATCCGGACTTCTGGGGCCGCTGCCCGGTCTGCACCGTCACCTGGCAGCTCAGCCCCCGCCCCTGCCAACGATGCGCCCTCGACCAGCGAGTACGCGACCTCCTCGGCAACCCCACCGGGGCCATCCGGCCCGAACTCGGCCCGTTCCATGAGGCATTGACGAGTTCCGAGCGCTCGGACGTCGTCTTCGCCTGGGTCTCTCGCTCGAAGGCCCGAGACCTCCTGGAGCGTATAGGACGCGACGAGAGGACCGTCACCCACGAGGTCCTCGACGAATTGCCCCCGGGCAAAGTGCTGGCCCACCTGCGCAGTGTCCTGGTCGCGACCGGCGCCCTGGCACCCCGCGACGAGCGACTTATCGCCCTGGAGAAATGGATCACCGCGACGGTCCAGGCCCGCACCGACCTCGCCGAGCGCCGGATCCTGCACGGCTACGCGGTCTGGCACCACCTACGCCGGCTCCGACGACGCCTCGGCGAAGACCACACCACCCGCCTCCAAGACCTCAACGTCCGCTGCCACGTCTCCGCGGCCGACAACTTTCTCACCTGGCTCGGAGGCGAAGGGCTAACGCTGGGGATCTGCACACAGCCGGACCTGGAACGCTGGATGGCCGAGCCCACGGTCAGCTACCCCGACGAGACCGGCCACTTCGTCCGCTGGTCGCTACAACACCGACATGCCAGCGGACTCACCTACGGCACCGTCCGCTGGACCGGCCCCCAGGGCACCATCGACAGCGAGAAACGCTGGGCCGACGCCCGGCGCCTCCTCAACGACGACACACTGCCGACACCGGACCGCGTCGCGGGACTGCTGCTGATCCTCTACGCACAGAAGATTGCCACCATCAGCCAGCTCACCGTCGACGATCTCCAAAGCGACGGTGACACCGTCGCGATCGCGTTCGGCACCTCGCCGGTTGTCCTCCCCATGCCGCTGGCCAGTCTGGTCCGCGAGCTCGTCGCGACCCGCCGCGGCAAGGCCAAGATCGGCACACCGGACGAGGCCCCCTGGCAGTTCCCGGGAGGGCACCCGGGGCTCCCGCTCACGGACAGCCAGATCGGCAAGCGCCTTCACAAGATCGGGATCCGGCCCAAACAGGATCGGTCCACAGCCCTGTTCACCCTCGCGACCGAAGTCCCCGCCGCGATCCTTGCCCGGATGCTCGGGATTCACATCAAAGTCGCCGTCCAGTGGCAGCAGGCATCGGGCGGTGACTGGGCCGCCTACGCCGCAGACGTCGCCCAGCGGAACCCTGACCAGCACAACTCGAAAGCCTAACCGTGACCGACCCGAAAGCGACACTTCCCGCTATGACCAGCACGAACACCCCTGCCTTTCACCAGATCGTCCGCCCGCACGAGATCACAGCAGAACTGAAACGCGAACTGATCGACTGCTGGATCACGGTCACCAACGCCGGCGGCGCCGCCGGGTTTCCCTTCCCACCCGTCGACACAGACCATGTCGCTCCCGTCGCCGACCGGCTCATCGCGGACCTCGATCCCGATCGCAGCCGACTCCTCCTCGCCGCCATCGACGGCAGCCTCGCTGGCTGGCTGAACATCCGCCGCGACATAAACCCGGTCGTCGCGCACTGGGGCACCATCAACCACCTCCAGAGCCACACCAGTTTCCGCGGTCGCTCTATCGGCACTGCGCTGATGAACCGGGCCCGTGAGATCGCCCGCGACGAGATGAACCTCGAGCAGCTGCACCTCGCTGCACGGGGCGGGGTCGGGCTCGAAGACTTCTACGGCCGTCTCGGCTGGAAGGAGATCGGACGATGGCCTGGTGCCCTTCGGCTCGCCCCAGACGACGACCGCGACGAGATCCTCATGATCCTGGCGCCGCTGTGATCCGTTCCCGCCTCCCCGCCGAGGGGGTATTCGGACGGTTCCAATACCCGACTCCACCATTAGGCACCAGCACCTCCGGCTTCCGCGACGAAGTCGAAGCCGAGGAAGCCCTCACCCGCGGCCAGGTACTCGCCGACATGGCCGCCGACCCCGACCGGCCCCGGCTGACCGGACCGGCCGGCGCCGAAGCCGAAGCCCGCCTCACCGCCCTGGCCCAGCACGCCGTCTCCGACGGCCAGGTCGTCACCGACGAAGCCCGCCTGCGCCGCATCATCGCCCGCCACGACCCCCACCTCTACCCCGGCCGCTTCCTCACCTGCGTCTACAACCCCGACCGCGCCCTGTGCCGCACCCCGGCCAGCTCAGCGGACACCCCAGCCATGGGCGACTGCCAGCCCCTGGCCTGCCGCAACACCGCGCTGACGCCCGACAACCACCGCGCCCTCACAGAGCACCTAGCAGAACTGACGGCATCCATCGCCAACGGCGACCGCCTTGCCCCTACCTCCGCCACCGGCTCACCGAACAGCGCACCGCCACCGAAGCCTTCCTCACCCGCCACACCCCGGAGACCAGCCCGTGAAACGCCCGCTGCCAGATGCCGACACCGTCAAGGCGGCCATCGACACCGTCCTCAAACAGGCCCTCGCCACAGGGCGCCGCCCCACCGTCACCGCAGTCGAGCGGCACCTCGGCATCCCGCACGCGACCTTCCACCGCCACTACCGCGACCTGGTCGAGGAACACTTCCTGCCCCGCGTCCCAGCGCCCGCACAACCGGCCCCAGCCGAAACGATCAGCGGGCGCACGGAGGAGAACCTGAGCCGGCTACGGCGGGAAGACACCGATCTACGCCACACCCTGGCCCTGTACGAGGAAGCCATCCGCCAGCTCACCCTCGAAAACGACGCCCTCCGCCAGCACGCCGCCATCGTGCCCCTGCCTACCGGCCGCGGCACGCCTGCCCGAGCCTGACCAGTCCGTGCACATGCATATCCGACTCCCCGCAAACGCGTTCAAGCCTTCGTCAGATGAACGCCCGATCAGCCATTGCGGCCCCCCTCATCCCTTCCGGGGGGTCGGCCAAGATACGACGGAAACCGGCAACCAGTGATCTTGAGTTGAACTTGCCGCAGGTGAGGTGCTGGGGCGGATCGGCGTCGGCTGCCCGACCAGGGACAGCGATGCGCAAACGCAGCCGGTGGCCCGATCTTGTGTCACCGTTCGCAGCGGACTTCTTCGCGTACCCGCTCAGATCGGTCAACGGTGCACCCGATAGCGCAGGTGAAGCACCCGGTTGCCCTGAATCACCACGTCAGGATCCTCCAACAGGTGCTGCGCGTGGACCGACCCGAAGTAGCGCTTGCCGGACCCGAACACGACGGGTACGACGTCCATGCGCACCTCGTCGATCAGGCCCGCGGCAAGCACCTGGCCACCGACGTCGCCGGCGGCGACCTCGACCATGCGGTCACCCGCAAGCTCCTGCGCCTTGGCCATGGCTGCCTCGACGCCGTCGACGAAGTGAAACGGCGCCTCGGGGTCCCAGCCCTCGGGCTCCGGCCGGTGCGTCACGACGACCACGTGGTCGATCCCGCCCGGCGGCTTCCCGTCCCAGCCGTCCGTCAGGTCGAAGACGTGGCGGCCGACGATCGTGACTCCGATCTGGTCCCAGTACGGCCGGGTGTAGTCGTAGGACGTCTGCGACACCTTCAGCTCGCCGCTCTCGTCCAACGGGACGTCACCGCTGGACAACCAGTCGAACAGCGGTCCGGGCTGGTCATTCTCGTCCGCGACGAAGCCGTCCACCGACACCGAGCTGTACATGACCACCTTGCCCACGGGGCTCTCCTCTGCTTTGGGGTGCCCCAAATTAGCGTGTCGTGAGCTGTCGCTCTTGTAAGAAATCAATCGGCCGGCAGCGGCCAGCCGTCCAGCGCGTGGCCGGGATGTTCGCCCAGGAACCGTCGCCGGACTTCGACGTACCGGGTCGGCGTGAGCCCGGTGAACGCCCGGAACTCGTGGCCGAAGTGGGCCTGGTCGAAGTAGCCTGCGCCACCGGCGAGGTCGCCCCAGTCGATCGGTCCGGCAGGGTTGATCGCGAACACGGTGGCGGCGAAGCGGTAGGTGCGGGCCAGCCGCTTCGGCGTGACGCCGATGAGTTCCGACAACGGACAGCACTCAACCCTGTCCATAACTTCGGCTCGTACCACCAGCCCGGCCCCTGCGGCAGCACCGGTACGGCACGGGCCAGCGCCACGCTGATCGGGAGTTCCACGCCTTCATGCTGCGACCAGGCACTGATCACGGCGCGCCGAGCGCAGTGTCCGGCCGGCACACCCCGCAGGGCGGGGCCCCGTCAACGAGAGCGGCGAGTGCCTGCTCCCGGCTGATCGCCCGCAGCCGCTTTCCCGCGGCGAAACAGTCGCCACGGTGGACCTCGGACCGCGGGGTGCCGACACCAATGTCGTCGATGCCCCAGTCCGGGATACGCGGGCGCCGCTCCCCGCGACGCCGCTCCTCGACCCGCGGCTTCCCCCGCTCGCTCCTCTCCCGCGCCCGCTGCTCCTCCTGCTGTCGCTCCTGGGCCTCGAGCTCCCGGATCCGGCCCCGGGTCTGGCGCAACTGCCAGTCCAGCCACTCCTGAAGAGCCCGGAGCTTGTCGAGGCGGGATATCGACCCGTCGGACATGGCTACGCCGCCTCGTCCGCGGCTTCGTGTGCGTGCTTGAGGGCCATCCGGGCGTCCACCACCCCGCTTTCGAGGGTCGTCCAGTACGGGTGCGTGGCCACCAGGGCGCTCAGCTCGCGCAGCTTCTCCTGGAAGTCGGCGACCGTTGCGGCCTGCTCCGGTGTGTACCCGGGGCTGTCGGCCTTGCCGGAGCGGAAGCTGGTGTACGGCTGCTTCTCGCTCTCCCAGCCGGGCATCGGCTCTGCCGACCACGGGAGCGTGGCGGCGTACTGCTCGTATGCGGCGCGGGTCTGGTGGAGGGCGAGCTGGGCGTCGCGCAGGTCCTGGGGGAAGTCATACGTGGGCACACAGGAATGGTACGTGTGTTCGATTTTCGAATGCGAGCGGCGCGCTGACCGTTCCAGTGAATCCCTGTGACTGAGCACGCTAATTGGCTATTGAGCCCGTCAGTTGACCACTTTGGCGTTCGGGAGCCGTGCATGCTGGGGCTCTCCGCTCTTGTTCTCCATCCAGCGAGTGGCCGATGCGTGTGGAGCAACAGCTCGTGCCCGAGGAACTTGGCCAGGCCCTCGCCTGCTGGAGCCGCTGTGGATTCGACGCCGACGTGCCAACATGCCTCACGAGTCACACGCGGCAAGCGAAACGGGGGATCAGTGGGCGAGGAGACGCGTATGGGCGCCTGGTCCGGCTGGCGGAACCGGACCATCGAAATTCCCGGGGGTGGAGCCGGTATGCCCATACCGCTGGAGTTCCGCGGGGGCGTCACGTCCGACTTCGACGTGGTCGCGGTCCGGAAGGGGGCGTACCGCCAACGCGCCCGATCCGCCATAGCCAGGATCCACCGACGCGGCCCCTCACGCATCGTGCTGCCAGCAGACTGCGATGCCGTCATCATCCAACGCATCCGGTATCACGAGGGTGCCGGAGGCTTCAGCGGGTGGAAGCTGCGCGTCCTGGAGCCGGACGCGCTCCCGCAGCTCCCCACCGACGACTCCGAACGAAAGGGCACCGATACTTTCGGACACTTCGCCCCGAAGCCCTATTACGAGTACACGCCGGTCCTGCACTACGACTTCGTCGATGCCCCGGGGACGCTCATCTACACACCGGCCAGGGGCGGCGAACAGGTTGTCCGCCATACCTCCGCTGTTGATCAGAGGGGCACGCTGCGGCTCCCTCAGCACGGCTACGTGACCCTGTCCGCCCACGGGAAATGGCGCATCTCGGCCACCTGACAGAGACACACGGCTACATACCAACCACCTCGCAGGACGTGTACGCGCGACGTCGCGGCATGCCCCCTTGTGAGTTCCTGCATTCCGGGAGAACCGGCGAGATCCACGAGACAGGCACTGGCCGACGAGCCCCTCGGTGGTGAGCGGACAGTCGCGCAGTCTGTGTGCGGTACGGCGGGTGGTCGCCTCTCGGCGGAGGGCTCCATGGGGCTTCAGCGATGCGATCTTCCCCATGGGCTATAGGTGAGGCCCGGGGACACTGTCCCCTCCGTACCCACAGGCTGATGAACAGTCAACCAGTCAGGATCATTCCCCGTCACAGGCTCCGGTCATTGGGCGCCGACCTCTCGCAGCACCGGAGCTCTGCCGGTTCCGGGCAGGATGGGAAGTGCGGGTACCGGCTGCCCGTGGTGCGGGAGGCCTGCCCATGTTGTCGACGTTTTTCTCCCGCCGGGCGGGAGCGCTTGAAACAAGCCCTTGACCAGTGCTTTTTAGGTGCCGGGCTGGGTTGCATGATGACGTTCAAGCAAGTGAGCACGGGCTCCGCGTACCGGTACTACCTGCGCCAGGTCGTGGTCGGCGACAGCCGCCGGCCCCCGGGGAAGAACCTGGACCAGGCGCAGGAAGAGGCCGGGGTCCCACCCGGGGTGTGGATGGGCAAGGCCCTGCCCGCGGTCGGCTTGACCGCGGGATCCAGGGTGCCCCACCGGCAGATGGCGAACCTGTTAGGCAAGGGCCGGCACCCCGCCTCCGAGCAGATCATCGAGGTCAGACTCGCTGCCGGCGACCCCCGCGAAAGCCGAGCGCGCCACCCGCCTCGGTTACCGGATCCAGAAGTGGTCCGGGGCCGATCTGGTGTTCCGCGCGCCGGGCAGCGTTCAGATCCTGTGGGCCTTGGCCAGCGACGCGGTCAGGGAGCCGACCATCACCTGCTCGGGGCCCAGGGCTTGTCTGACCTGGCGCTCGATCAGGCTGAAGACCAGCAGGGCCAGGCAGATGACCTGGATCAAGGCGGCGACGCGGTGGTTGTGCTGCACGAACAGCGGGGTGACCGCCAGGGGGCCCTTACCGCGCCACGGAGGCGCTCCTCCCCGGTGTGCTGGCACACGGTTCCGGACTCACCGAAGCGCGGGCCCGTACGATCTCCCGGAGCGTCGCGGTGACGATCACGGCGATGATCGACAGTGCGTTCGCCGTCGAACCGTGCGACACCGCCCAGATCTAGGAGCTCAAGCACATGATCACGTGCTACCTGGGCGTCTACCTCGACCGAGCCCGCTGACAGCCCGCCGGCCGCTCACCGTCCGTCGATGACGACCTGGGCCAACGACTGTGCGGCGCTGTCCAGTTCCCGCCGGGCGTTCAGCTGCCACGTGCTCGGACAACGGTTCCGCGGACCTGCCACGCACAGGGCCGCCACGGCCTCGTGACCGACCAGCACGGGCACCGCCAGCGACACGGCACCCGGTGTCAACTCCCCCCGGGAGATCGCGAAACGCTGGGCGCGAACGGTCTTGAGGAGCCGGAGGACTTCCTCGCGGTCGGGTGTGTCGGGGGTGAACGCGCGCAGCCCGGTCTGCAGGACGCCGCGCACGACCGGCTCCGGGGCGAAAGCCAGCAGCACACGCTCGCCGGCGCCGGCGTACAGCGGCAGCAGCTGTCCGACCTGGAAGGCCAGCCGGATCTGGTGCGTCGACTCCACCTGCCGGGCGCAGATCCCGTGGTGGCCCAGGCGCATGATCAGCGTCACCGTCTCCCCGGTGGCGTCGGCCAGTTGCTGCAGGAAGGGCTCGGCCAGCTCGGCGATGCGGTCGGCCGGCGGTCCGGAGGTCCTTCCCGGGAGTCGGGGCCCCGCCCGGAAGGCACCCTCGGCCTCGCTGACGAAGCCGTACTCCCTCAGCGTCCGCAGGTAGCGGTAGGTGCTGCTCAGGGGTAGGTCCAGGGCGGCGGCGAGGGCGTCGGCGCGGATGCCGTCCTCGGTGAGGACCCGGGCGAGCACCGACAGGCCCTTGCCGAAAGAGGAGTCGCGTCCGGGCGGGACCGACCCATCATCAGATGTTTCCATGTGGTGAGAATAGTTATTTGCAGTATCTGGAATCAACCGGGGAAGCTTCTGTCGAAGCCGCGGTATACGAGGGAGGAATTCATGAATGCCCTTCAGATCGGGGCGATCCCGCTGACCATGCGGGATCTGATTGACGTCGCACGCCGTGGGAAGCGCGTGGAGCTGGCGCCCGGGTCGGCCGACCGGATGCGGGCGAGTCTGGACTGGGTCAGCGACGCCGTCGCGGGGCGGCTGCGCGACGATCCCGGGGCGCCGGTGGAGCCGATCTACAGCATCAACACCGGATTCGGTTCACTGGCCGGCCGCAAGGCGTTCGAGCGTCCGGAGCAGGCGAGCGACCTGTCGCGTCGCCTGATCATCTCCAACGCCTGCGGCGTGGGACGCCTGCTCGAACCGGACCTCATTCGCGCCGCCATGCTGATCCGTGCCGTCAGCCTGGCCCGCGGTCACTCCGGCGTTCGGGTCGAGGTGGCCCAGGCCATCCTGGACATGCTCAACCACGACGTGCTGCCGGCGGTTCCGGAGTACGGCAGCCTGGGAGCCAGCGGCGACCTCATCCCGCTCGCCCACCTCGCGATCGTGCTGTCCCGGGCGCCCGAGGGCGAGGACCTGGACGAGGAGAGCGGCCAGGCACTCCTGAACGGACAGGTCGTCTCCGGCCTGGCCGCGATGAAGGCCGCAGGCCTGGAACGGCTCAAGCTCGGCCCCAAGGAGGGCCTCGCGCTCACGAACGGCACCTCCTTCTCCACCGCCATGGCCGCCCTGGCCGTCCACGACGCCCGTCAGCTCGCCCTGACCTCCGAGGTCACGGCAGCCATGACGATCGAGGCGCTGACCGGCTTCGGGGACGCGTTCCTGCCGCAGATCCACGAGGCCCGCGGGCACCCCGGCCAGATCGCCTCCGCGGCCCACCTGCGGGCGCTGCTGAAAGGCAGCGCCTTCATCGACGGCAGCGAGGAGGAAGACCCGCGGCGGCAGCCCCCGCAGGATGCCTACTCCCTGCGCTGCGTGCCCCAGGTGCTCGGCGCCGTCCGGGAGAGCCTGGAGTTCGTCGGTTCCGTCGTCGAGCGGGAGATCAACGCCGCCACCGACAATCCGCTCATCTTTCCGGAGCTCCCGGCGAGCCGCCGGCTCAAGGCGCTCTCCGGCGGCAACTTCCATGCCGAATACCTCGCCTTCGCCTCCGACTTCACCGCGATCGCGGTGACCGAGATCGGCAGTATCGCGGAGCGGCGGCTGTTCCGCCTCGACGACGGGACGCTGAACCGCGGCCTGCCCGACATGCTGGTCCGGTCCGAGGACATCGGCATGGACTGCGGCTACATGCTCCCGCAGTACCTCGCCGCCGCGCTGGTCTCCGACTGCAAGACGCTGGCCCACCCGGACAGCGTCGACTCGATCCCCACCTGCGCGAACCAGGAGGACCACGTCTCGATGGCGAACAACGCCGGCCGGCACGCCCGGCAGGTTGTCGCCAACATCGAGAACGTGATCGGCATCGAGCTCGTCATGGCCGCCCAGGCCCTCGAACTGCGGCTGGAGGTCAGCGGCAAGGGCCCGGAGGCCCTGTCGCCCGCCTCGCGGGCCGTCATCGAGCTCGTCCGCTCCACCCCGACCAGCGACGGGCGCGGCATCACGCACCTCACCCGCGACGTCGTGATGTACCCGCGTGTCCGTGCGGCCACAGAACTCGTCCACGCGGGCGCCGTCCTCGACGCCGTGGCGCCGATCACCGGGGGAGAAGGGCACTGAGGGCGCTGTGATGCCCAACCGTCCCGTGCCGGCTCCACAAGTTTGACGTCGCATCAGTTCGGCGGCGGGTCCGGCGACATGACCGTCGCCATGGATCCTGCCTTGCCGAACCGTCGCCACCGGGCGATACGTGGCGTGACCGATCCGCTACGCATCCGGGATTCCGGATGCGTTTCCCTCCCGGCCGAAGCCCGGGACATTCCACGCAGGGAGTACTGATGACAGCAGTGGTCCGACCCGCTGACCCGTCCAAGCCCGAGATCCTCTACCAGGTCAGGGCGGAGCGCGGGGACACCCTGCGCTGCAAGGGCTGGAAGCAGGAGACGATCCTGCGGATGCTCGAGAACAACATGGAGGTCGCCGAACACCCCGAGAAGCTCGTGGTCTACGGAGGCATCGGCAAGGCCGCCCGCAACTGGGAGTCCTACCACGCGATCGTCGACGCGCTGAAGAATCTCGCGAACGACGAGACCCTCGTCGTCCAGTCCGGCATGCCCGTCGCGGTCTTCGAGACGCATGACCTGGCGCCGCGTGTGGTCATGGCGACGACGAACTTCGTCCGCCCCTCCTGGCAGCGCTTCTACGAACTGCAGGACAAGAACCTCACCATCTTCGCCCAGTACACCGCCGCGCCGTGGGAGTACATCGGCACGCAGGGCGTCATCCAGGGCACGTTCGAGACGCTGCGCTCGGTCGCCGCCATCCACCTCGACGGAGACTGGGCCGGCAAGATCCTCATCTGCGCCGGGATGGGCGGCATGGGCGGGAACCAGCCCCGCGCGATGACGATGCTCGGCGGCGTCTCGGTCTGCGCGGACGTCGACGAGCGGATCATCAAGCGTCGGATCGAGGTCGGCTACTGCGACGTTCTCGCGGACTCCATACCGCACGCGCTCGAACTCGCCCGTCAGGCCGCCGATGAGAAGCGTCCCCTCGGCATCGCCGTCGTCGCCAACGCGACGGAGCTGTTCGAATACTGTCTGGAGCACGACTTCCGCCCCGACGTGGTGACCGAGATGACCCCGGCGCACGACCCGGTGGCCTACGTCCCCGTCGGCCTCACCGTCCACGAGGCCGAGAAGCTGCGCAGGAGCGACCGCGACGGATACTTCCGGATCGCCCGCGACGCGATGGTGCGTCAGCTCAAGGCCATGAACACCTTCTACGACAACGGCGTGCCCACCTTCGAGTACGGCAACCAGATCCGCCGCCAGTGCGAGGAGCACGGCTTCGAGGACGCGCTTAAGATCCCCGGCTTCGTCGCGGCCTACCTGCGCCCGCTCTTCCTCGAGGGACGCGGTCCGTTCCGCTGGACGTGCACCTCCGGCGACCCCGCCGACCTGGCCCGGCTCGACGACCTCGTGCTGGAGTTGTTCGCCGACGACGAGCTCGTCACCCGCTGGATCAACCTGGCCCGCGTGCACGTGCCGATCGAGGGCCTGCCCGCCCGGGTGTGCTACCTGGGCTTCGGGCAGCGCAAGAAGTTCGGCCTCGCGGTCAACGAGTTGATCAAGCGCGGAGAGGTGAAGGGCACGGTTGCGTTCTCGCGCGACAACCTCGACTCCGGCTCGATCATCAACCCGACGTTCGAGTCCGAGAACATGCCCGACGGGTCCGACTGCATCTCGGACTGGCCCTACCTCAACGGGCTGCTCAACGCCTCGGGCATGTGCGACCTCATCGCCATCCAGGCCAACTACGCCATGGGCGACTCGGTCCACACGGGCGTGACGATGATTGCCGACGGTACCGACGAGGCGGCCTTCCGGCTCAAGGCATGTCTCACCGTGGACAGCGGCATCGGCGTCGTGCGCCACGCGCAGGCCGGCTACGCGCGCGCGAAGGAGGTGGCCGAGACGGTCGGTCCGGACGAGGGCATGTCGGTCCCGCTGTGGTGGACGCCCACGGCCACGTTCGGACCCGACGATGAGTGACGAGTCCCTCCGGCTCGTGGACCTGCTCGTCACCGGTGCGGCCGAGGTCCTCACCTGCGCCGGCGACGCGCCCGACCTGATCGGGCGCGTCGCCGGCGGCGGGGTCGCGGTGGACGGCGGCCGGATCGTCGCCGTCGGCGACGTGTCCCGGTACGCCGGGCGGCGGGTACTCGACGCCGCGGATCGCGTGGTGATGCCCGGGTTCGTCGACGCGCACACCCACGTCGTGTTCGGCGGCACGCGGGTCCAGGAGTACGCCGCTCGCGTCGCGGGCCTGGAGCCTCCTCCGGGCGCCCCCGCCGGGATCCTCGGCACCACGCTGGCCACACGGGCCTGCGCCACCCCGGAACTGGTCGAGCAGGCCGGCCCCCGGATCCTGGAGATGCTCGCGCACGGGACCACGACACTGGAGAGCAAGAGCGGCTACGGCCTCGACACCGCGACCGAGCTGCGCATCCTGGAGGCCGGACGTACCCTCGCCGCCGACCTGCCGGTGGACATCGTGTCCACGTACCTCGGGGCACACGCCTTCCCCCCTGGCGTCGAACACGCCGCCTACGTGGACCGCGTCGTCGACCTGATCCCCGCGATCGCTGAAACAGGGCTCGCCCGGTTCTGCGACGTCTACTGCGACGAGGGGTACTTCGACCTCGCCCGGACGCGGCGCATCCTCGAAGCCGGCATCGCCCACGGCCTGAAACCCAAGCTGCACCTTGACGCCTACAGCCACACCGGAGCGGCGCGGCTCGCTGCCGAACTCGGTGCGACCAGCGTCGACCACCTGAACCTCACCACCATGGGCGAGTTGGAAGCACTGGGGGCGGCGGGAGTCGTCGGGGTCTATTTGCCCTGCCTGGACTTCGCGGTCGCCCACCCGGCCCCGCTCGACCCCCGCCGCATCCTCGACGCGGGCATGGAACTCGCTCTGGCCACCGACATCTGCCCCGGCTGCTGGACCACGAGCATGCAGCTGGCCGTCGTCATGGCCTGCCGCCACGGCGGCCTCAGCGTCCCGCAGGCGCTGCGGGCCGCGACGTACGGTGCGGCCCGGGCGCTCGGCTGCGACACCGTCACCGGGTCGCTGGAACCCGGCAAGCGCGCGGACCTGATCATCCTCGACGTCGCACGGCACGAGGACATCGCCTACCGGATCGGCCGCAATTCCGTGACCACCGTCGTGTCGGCGGGGACCGTCGTCGTCGGCTGAGGCCGGTCACCTGCCGGTTCGCCGCCGGTCCACTGCCGGTCCTGGAAATTCCTACGATCCGCAACACGAGCGCACGCGCTCTTTCCTGTCGAAGGTGCTTTCATGACGCCACCGATCCGCTTCCACGCCGAGTTCGCCTGGCTCGGCGGTACCGCCGCCGAGGCCGACGTTCTGATCGAGACCGACGGTGACCGCATCACCGCCGTGACGCCCGGGGTTCCGGCGCCGCCCGGCGCCCGGAGGCTGCCCGGCCTGACCATGCCAGGGCTGGCCAACACCCACTCGCACGTGTTCCACCGCGCCATCCGCGGCCACAGTCAGAGCGGGGTCGCGGACTTCTGGCGCTGGCGTGACCTGATGTACGGGGTGGCCGAGCGGCTCGACCCCGACCTGCTGTACGAGCTGGCGCTGGCGACCTACGCCGAGATGGCGCTCAGCGGGATCACCAGCGTGGGCGAGTTCCACTACGTGCACCACGGACCGGACGGGCGGCGCTACCGTGACCACAACGCCATGGGACGGGCCGTCGTCCGCGCCGCGAACGACGCCGGCCTGCGGATCACCCTGCTCGACGCCTGCTACCTGCAGGCCGATGCCGGTGGCGCACCCACCCGAGGCGTGCAGCGCCGGTTCGACGACGGTTCCTGGCAGGCGTGGGCGCGCCGGATGGACGGGCTCACTGACACGCCCCGGTCACGCGTCGGAGCAGCGATCCACAGCGTCCGCGCGGTGCCGCGCGCGGCGATGGGGCCCATCGCCGACTACGCCAGGGAACGCGGCCTGCCACTGCACGTGCACCTGTCCGAGCAGCCGGCCGAGAACGCCGCGTGTGAACAGGTGTACCGGATGACGCCCACGGAGTTGCTCGACACGGAGAAGGCGCTCGGCCCGCGCACCACGGCGGTGCACGCCACTCATCTGACCGACCGTGACATCGACCTGCTGGGCCGGTCCGGCACGACGGTCAGCATGTGCTGCACCACCGAGCGCGACCTCGCCGACGGGGTGGGACCGGCCGTGCGCCTGGCCCGTGCGGGCTCGCCGTTGTGCGTCGGCAGCGACGCCCACATGATGATCGACCTGTGGGAGGAGGCCCGTGCCATCGAGCTCGACGAGCGGCTGGTCAGCGGTCGGCGCGGACATCTGAGCGCGGGCGCTCTGGCCGCCGCGCTGACCGCGGACGGGGCCGCGTCGTTGGGCTGGGACTCCGGGCGCCTCGCCGCAGGAGCACTCGCCGACCTGGTGAGCGTGCGCCTCGACTCGCCACGCACCGCCGGCGCCCGCCATGGCGACCCGCTGGCACATGTGCTCTTCGCGGCGACCGGGGCGGACGTCGACACGGTCGTCGTCGCAGGCGATGTCGTCGTGGACCACGGCCGGCACCGGCACGTCGCGGACGTCGGCGCCGCGCTCGACCGGGCGATCGGCGTGGCGCTCGGCGCGCGCCGTCCAGCACGGCCGGTCGGAGGACAGCCGGCCGAGGGGCGGGAGGCGTGGTGATCACGCCCGCGCGGGGGCTTCGGAGCGGAGGTCAGCCCGCCGTCCGGACGGACGAAGCGGTGCAGCTGCGCTCCGAGTTGATCCGGCAGCGGCTGGTCCGCGACGGCCCGAGCTGTGCGAGGGCTGCCGGACCGCCATCGGTGAGGGCGGCGGCTGGAGTTCGTGGGTGTCGGCGGACACCCGGATCCACCCGGTCCACACCGCTGGGCCTGCGGATCTGACGCTGCATCACAAGGCGGCGTATATCGCCTAATTGGGAGGCCTTTCAAGGCGGTTCACCCCTCGTGGGTGGGCCGCATTTCGGGCTCTCCTGCCGTATGTGTGGGTCATCGGGTTGCGAGTTGACGGCCGGGGAGGGTGGGTTTGTCTCCTGCGAGGGTGAGCATGACGAGGGCGATGATGGCGTCGGCGGAGTGGAAGCCGAAGCCGCGGCGGATGATCAGGCGGGTCTTGGTGTTCGTGGATTCGATCAGCCCGTTACTCATCCCCGTGATCAACGCGGCCCGGATGGCGTCGTAGTGCCGGACGATTCGGCGTTGGAGACCGACGAAGGCATCGATGCGGCAGCGTCGGGCCCAGCCGATCCATCGGTCCAGTGCCGTGAGGGCCGCGGTGGGACGGGTCTTGGCCAGGGTGAACACCATCCGCAGGGCCTCCTTGAGGCGCCAGGCGCGGTGCAGGCGGGGGTCGGTGGCTTGGATCCAGGCGAGTTTGGCGATCTGCCGGTCGGTGAGGTCGGCCTCGTTCTTCCACAGCGCGAAGCGGGAGTCCTTCAACGCCCGGGCCCGTTCGCGGTCGTCGGCTTCGCGGCGGGCGCGGTTCCAGGAGGCCCGGCGCTCGGTGTCCAGGGCGTCGGTGGCCCAGGCGACGATGTGAAAGGGGTCCATGACACGCACGGCGCCGGGGACGCGTTCGGCGAGGACGTCGGCGATCCAGCTCGCACCGTCGGCGCTGATGTGAGTGAGCCGCGGGGCGCGTTGCTCTCCCAGGGTGTCGAAGAAGCGGTGCAGGACGTCCTTGCCGTGACCGTCGGCCATCCACACCACCTTCGCGGTGTCGTGGTCGACCACCACGGTCATGTACTTCTGACCCTTGCGGTAAGAGATCTCGTCGATCCCGATCCGGCGCAGACCGGACAGCCGGTCACGATCACGGTCGCGGTCGGTGACGTGCCGCTCGACGATGGCCCCGACCGTCCGCCACGAGGTCCGCATCAGCGCGGCCGTCGCGGACTTGGAACATTCGGCAGCCATCCAGGCCGTCTGCTGGTCGAAGCCTCGGGTGTGTCCCGCACCGTGCCTCGCCCAGGGCATCGATGTCACCGTCGGCCCGTGCACCCGGCAATCCACCCGGGGCGCGTCGGCCTCCAGGAACACCTTCACCACCCCGTGGTCCAGATCCCGCCAGCGGCGCCGGCCCCGCCCGGCGTCGTACCGGACCGCGGGTCTGCGACAGATCCCGCATCGCTGCCGACGTCGCGCGTCGGACCGTACCGACACGATCACACACTGTTCGGACCCGTCCCAGCGGACACCCTCGACCACGGCGTTTTCGACCGTCAGGGTCCGCTTCCATATGCTGAAGGTAGACACGCCGTTTCCTTGCAAGATCAAGCTTGTGACTAGACACCTCAAGCCTTGCAGGAAGCGGCGTGTTTCATGTATCACCGCAGGTCACAGCACCCACACATACGGCAGGAGAGCCGCATTTCGCTTGGTCGGGCCTGGTGCGGGGTTGAGGGGGCATGGTGGGGCACCGCGCGGCGACGGGGCGCCGTGACCCGTGTGCCGAGCTGCGGTTTTCCGCGGCTTCGGGGAATCCTGCGGGTGCTGGTTCCGGCGGCCGGGGGTGCTCGCTGCGCCGCGGATGAGTTCGGCGGGACGCCGTTCTTGCGCATGCGCTCCAGAACCCAGGAGGGACTCGGCAGCACTCACACGGTCGGAGCGTCAGGGTGTGGACCGGTTTCTCCGTCCGCCGCGTGGCAGGCCACGTTGCGGACGCTGGTCAGTGGGCGCAGGGCGGGGGTTGAGGTGGCGCACCGGTCGAAGGCCGCGGGGCAGCGGTGGCGGAAGGGGCAACCGGAAGTGGCGGCTTGGGTGTCGGTGCGCTCTGTCCGGGGAGGAGTGGCGCTGCTTCGGCCCTCGCTGTTCGTTGTGCCGAGGCGAGGTACGGCGTCGCGCAGGGCGACGGTGTAGGGGTGTGCCGGGGAGGCGAGGACCTCGGAGGCGGGTCCGGACTCGATGACGCGGCCAGCGAAAAGGACGTGGACGGTCTCGCAGAGCCGCGGGACGACCGCGAGGTTGTGGGTGATCAGCAGGTAGCGCAGGCCCGCCGTGGTGCGCAGGTCTTCGAGCAGGTCGAGGACACGGGCCTGGACGGTGACGTCGAGGGCGCTGGTGGGCTCGTCGAGGATCAGCAGTGCGGGGTCGACGGCCAGCGCCCTGGCGATGACGACGCGCTGCCGCTGGCCGCCGGAGAGTTGGTGCGGGAGGCGCCCGGCGAGCTGCGAGTCGAGGCCGACGGACTCCAGCAGCACCTCGATCGAGGGGCCCTCGTCCTTGCGCAGGCGCAGGGCCTCTCGCAGCGAAGTGCCGATGGTCATCCGTGGGTTGAGGGCCTCCGAGCCGTCCTGGAAGACGGGCTGGACGCGGGAGCGGTAGTCCCTCCTGGCGGCGCGGTGCAGCTTGTGGATGTCCTGCTCCGCGAACCGCACTGTGCCGGCGCTCGGCTTGACCAGGCCGAGGAGGGCGCGGGCGATGGTGGTCTTGCCCGACCCGCTCTCGCCGATGAGTGCGACGCCGCCCCTCGCGCCGGCTCCGGCGGACTCAGCGGCCGAGTCCGGAGCCGTCCCGGCGCTGAGGGAGAGCGAGACGCCGTGGACCACGGTGTTGCGCCCGTAGGCGACGGTCAGGTTGTCGGCGGTCAGCATGCGCTCACTCTCCAAGGGTGGGAACGGCGGCGAGCAGTTCCCCGGTGTAGTCGGCCGACGGGGCGGCGAGCACGTCGGTGGCCGGGCCGGACTCGACGACGTGTCCGTGTCGCATGACGACGATGTGGTCGGCGATCCGGGAGACCACCGCCAGGTCGTGCGAGACGAGGACGAGGGCGATGCCATGCTCGGCCCGCAGCCGGTCCAGCAACTGCAGTACCGCCGCCTGGACGGTGACGTCGAGCGCGCTGGTCGGTTCGTCGGCGAGGACGACGTCCGCGCGTAGCGCGACCGCCATGGCGATGGCGAAGCGCTGGGCCTGGCCGCCGGAGATCTGGTGCGGGTAGCGGCGCAGCAGGTCCGGGTCGAGCATGACGTCGCGCAGCGCGTCGTCGGTGCGTTGCCGGACCTCGGTGCCGCGGATGCCGTGGCGGGCGAGGACCCGCCGGATCAGCGTGCCGAGCCGCATCGTGGGGTTGAGGGAGGACTGCGGGCTCTGGCTGATGAGGGCGATGCGGGCGCCGCGCAGAGTGTTGAGAGTCTTCTCCGGAGCGCTGACGACATCGGTGTCGCCGAGCATGATGCGGCCGGAGACCCTCAGCCCGTCGGTCAGGCCGAGCATGGCGTGCAGGGTCGTGCTCTTGCCGGAGCCGGACTCGCCGACGATGGCCACGCAGGCCCCGGCGCGGACGTCGAGGTGCGGCAGGGAGGCGAGCAGCCGGGCGTCGTCACCGTCGCCGACGCGGACCTGGAGGTCGGTCACGGTGAGGGCGGACCGGTCAGGGCGGGGACGGCCGGAGACGATGCCCGCGGTCCCGCTGTCCTCGTCTCCGTCGCTGTCGCGGTGAGGTCTCATCTGGTCAGCTCCCGGTGCGGGTCCAGGGCGGAGCGCAGGCCCTCGCCGAGCACGTTGAAACAGAAGGCGGTGAGCAGGATGGCCAGGCCCGGGAAGGCCACGACCCACCAGTCGGTGATGAACAGGTCCTGGCCCTGCTGGACCATCAGGCCCCACTCGGCGGTGGGCTCCTGCGGGCCCAGGCCCAGGTAGGACAGGGCGGCGGAGGTGAGGATCACGCCGCCCGCGTCGAGTGAGAGCTGGACCAGGACGGGCGTGACGGCGTTCGGGAGCACGTGGCGCAGCACGATCCGGGTCCGGGTGACGCCGAGGCAGCGGGCCGAGTCAACGAAGCCGCGTGTGCGGATGGTGGTCGCCGCGACGCAGGTCATGCGCGCGTACCAGGGCCACCAGCCCACCGAGATGGCGATGATCGCGCTCCCGGTTCCGGCCTGGAGTACGGCGGCCAACGCGACGGACAGCAGCAGTGCGGGGAAGGCGAGGAAGATGTCCGTGATCCGCATGATCACGTCCCTGACCACGCCACCCGCGTACCCGGCGACCACGCCGAGCGGTACGCCGACCAGAGCGGAGAGGGTCAGCACGGCGGCCGCGACGGTGAGGGAGGTGCGGGCGCCGTACAGGACGCGGGTGAGCAGGTCGCGGCCGACGGCATCGGTGCCGAACCAGTGCTGTGCACCGGGGCCTGCCAGCGTGTCGAGGGGGTGGGTCGCGTGCGTGCCGTCGGCGGGATAGGGGGCCAGCCACGGGGCGAGGACCGCGCCGAGCACGATCAGGATCAGCACCACCGCTCCGACGTGCCGGGACCAGCCCAGGAGCCGTCGGACGCGTCCGCGCCGCGGCGCGGACGCGGGCCCCGAGGCGCTGTGGGGGACGGGGACGTTGCCGGTTGCCGTGACGGGGAGCGGGGGAGCCTGCGTGGGGGAGCCGTCGGTCATGACAGTCTCACTCTCGGGTCGATGACCGCCTGGGTCAGGTCCACCAGCAGGTTGGTCAGCACGTACGTCAGCGCGACGACGACGGTGACGCCGGCGACGGCGGGGGCGTCGGCGGAGGTGATGGCCGACGAGGCGTAGCGCCCCAGACCCGGCCAGTTGAAGACCTGCTCCACCAGGAACGCGTTCACCAGGGAGAACGCGAAGACCAGGGCGAGCAACGCCAGCAGCGGACCGGAGGCCGGTCGCAGCGAGAACCGGGTCAGCACCTGCCATCGGGAGAAGCCGTAGGCGCGTTCGAGTCGGGCGTGCGGGGCGGCGACCTCCTCCAGCAGCGCGGCGCGGGTCATCTGTGCGACCACGCCGACCGGGTAGGCGGCCATGACCAAGGCCGGAAGCACCAGATGGGCGAGGGCGCTGCCGAGGACGGGCCAGTTGCCGGTCAGCAGTGAATCGAGCAGCGTCAGGTGGGTGAGGTGCTGGAGCGGGCTGGTCTGGTTCAGGCTCGGCGTGTACTCCCCGGCGACGGGGAACCACCCCAACTGCGCGGCGAACAGGTTCTGGACGGCCAGGGCCAGCAGGAAGGCCGGCACCGACACCGCCAGCATGGAGGTCATCCGCACCGAGCCGTCGCCGACCGCGCGACCCCATCGGCCCTTGCCACGACGCAGGTGCGCGCCGAGCAGGCCCAGCGGCACCCCGACCGCGACCGCCAGTACCAGGGCGCAGCCGACCAGTTCGAGCGTGGCGGGGAGGGCGGTCGAGATGTCGGCCAGGACGGTGCGCCGGGTGTGCAGACTGGTCCCCCAGTCGCCGCGGATGAGGCCCGTGACGTAGCGCCACAGCTGCTCGGACAGCGGTGCGTCGAGACCGAGCTGCTTGCGGACGGCGGCCAGCTGCCTGGCCGTGGCGCGCGGGCCGGCGTAGGTGACGGCCGGGTCGCCTGGAACGAGACGGGTGATGGCGAAGGTCAGGGCGACGACACCCGCGACGACCAGGGCGGATTGGGCGAGGCGTTGGGTCAGGTACCTCATGGCGACGGCTCCAGGTCGTAGACGAAGACGACGTCCGGGTAGGCGGGGTTGTCCCGGTAGCCGGTGATGCCGCTCGCGTAGACCCGCTGGTAGGTGTTGACGAACAGCGGCGCCGCCGCGGCGTGCTGCTCCAGCAGTTGCCGCTGCAGCAGGGCGTAGTTGGCCCGTGCGGCGGCCGGGTCGGTCGCGGTCAGCTGCGGGATCGCGTCGATCTCACGGTCGACGACCGGGTCGTCGAGGTAGCTGAGGTTGAAGGAGACCGGCTGCGCGGAGTGGAACAGGTTGATGAACCAGCCGTAGGCGCTGGCGTAGTCCGCGTACCAGTACATGAGCAGGATGTCCTGGCGGTGCGCAGGGTCGGCGAACTTGGCCTGCGCCCACTGCGCGTTCCACTGCATGGGCCTGGCGTCGAGGGTGATGTTCAGGCCCTGCAGGTCGGAGGAGAGCAGGGTGACGAGGAGCTGCTGGGCGTCGTCCCCTTGCGCGTAGGTGAGGTTGAGTGTCAGGTGCTTCCCGCCCGGGCCGTAGCCGGCCTCGGCCAGCTGTTTCCGGGCCAGGGAGAGGTTCTGGTGCCGTGTCAGCGAGGGGTCGTTGCCCGGGAGGCCGCTGGGGATGAGCCCCTGGGCCGGGCCGACGGAGCCGTGCAGGGCGGCGAGCAGGCCGTCGTAGTTGATGGCGTTCTGCACGGCCTGCCGCAGTCGCACGTCCTTGAGCGGTCCGGCGGCGGTGTTGAAGAACGCGATCATGTTCTGCAGTGACGGGGTGGCCTGGGTGGCGAGCGATCGGAAGTGCGTCGCCTCCTTGAACAGCTCCGGGTTGAGCTGGGCGACGAAGTTCACTTCGCCGGTCTCCATGGTCTGCCAGGCGGTGGTGACGTCGGGGGTGTGGTTGAAGACGATCTGGCGGTAGTGCCGCCCGCTCCAGCCGGCCCAGTACCCGGTGGAGGCGTTGAGGGTGACTTCGGCCTCCTGTCCCTGGTTCCAGGCGGCGACGGTGTACGGGCCGGTACCGGTGTCGTGGCCGGCCTCCAGCCAGTTCTTGAGCGCGCCGGGTTTCACCCCGGGCGGGGTGGTGTCGTAGATGTAGGCGCCGTAGTCGGAGGAGGCGATGACGTCCATCGGCGCCGCGTAGGAGAGGTGGAACACCAGCGTGGCGGGGTCCGGGGTGTCGATGGAGCTGACGGCGTCCCAGATGTAGGCGGCACCGCCCTGCGCGGCGACGGTCCGTTCGATGGCGGCCTTGGCGGCCTGCGCGGTCACCGGGGCGCCGTCGTGGAACCGCACGCCCCGGCGCAGGTGGAAGGTCCAGGTGCGGCCGTCCGCCGAGGAGGCCCAGGAGGTGGCGAGCTGCGGCTTGACGGCCCGGGTGGCCGGGTCGTACCGGGTGAGGGACTCGTAGACGTTCTGCAGGACGATGAGTTCGTTGGAGTACGAGGTCGCCGGGTCCCAGTCGGTGACGACGTCCCGGTGGTAGGAGTAGGTGAAGGTGGGGGAGAACGCGGTGGCGGCCTGGGGTGTGCCGCCGGCGCAGCCCGCGACGCACAGGGCGACGGCCGCGGCGAGCGTCGGCAGGCGAAGTCGCCGTGCCATGGGGGCCTCCTGCTGTGGTTGGGGAGAGGGCCGGGGGGTGCCGGGGCTGGGCGGTTACAGGTCGCCGAGCGGGCCTGCGGCCTTGACACGCAGGCGCAGGGCGGGTTCGTTGAGGTAGCTGAGCGGGACTTCGTTGATCTCGACGACCTCGACGGCGGAGGGCGCGCCGCCGGCCTGGATGGCGCGGTGACGGGCGGCCTCCTCGGCGGCGGCGATCGCCTCGGCGCGCCCCTGACCCGCCGGGATGATCGTTTCGACGGTGCCGCTGACCATGGCGATCGCGGCGCCGACGGCGTTGGCCACATCGCCGTGGTCGGGGCGGACCACCTCGCTGACGCCGGGCAGGTCGTCGGGGATCAGGAAGGCTCCGCCGCCGACGACGACCAGCGGCCGGTCGGCCTTGCCGAAGGTGATCCGGTCCACCGCGTCGGCGAGCCTGGCGTCGGCGTCGGCCAGGGCCTGGCGCAGCCGGGCGTGGGCGGCGCCCGGGATCCGGCCGGCCGACAGGCCCGCGCCGCGCCCGGCCAGTACGCCGGCGTCGGTCAGCGTCGCGGTGCCGCCGCCGAAGACGAACGCCTCGCGGCTGATCCGGTAGCCGACGGACTCCGGGCCGATTTGGCCGTCGGGACCGATGACGGTTCCGCCGCCGAGAGCGAGGGCGAGGATGTCGGGCATGCGGAAGTTGGTGCCGACCCCGCCGATCTCGACGCCGGCCGCGGACTCGCGCGGGAACCCGGCCACCAGCGCGCCGAAGTCGGTGGAGGTGCCGCCCACGTCGGCCACGATCGCGTCGTCCAGCCCGGACAGGCAGGCCGCGCCGCGGATGGAGTTCGACGGACCGGAGCCGATGGTCAGGACCGGGTAGTCCGCGGCGTAGTCCATCGTCATCAAGGTGCCGTCGTTCTGGGCGAAGTACGTCGCCGCGTCCAGGTCGCGCGCGGCCAGGGTCTGGTGCAGTCCGTCGCGGACCGTGGCGATCACCTGGTAGAGCGCGGCGTTGAGGACCGTGGCGTTCTCCCGCTCCAGCAGGCCGAGCGAGCCGACCTCGTGGCTCATCGAGACCTGCACGCCGTCGCCCAGGTGCTTGCGGACCAGCTCGGCGGCGGCCAGCTCGTGGTCGGTGAAGGCCGGACTGAACACACCGGTGAGCGCGACCGCGTCGACCCGCCCGGCCACCGTGTCGAGGAAGGCCCGCAGCCGGTCCTCGTCGAGCCCGCTGATCGGCCGCCCGTCGACGTAGTGGCCGCCCGGCAGTACGGCCGACCCTGCGGCGATCGCAGACGCCAGGTCCCCCGGCCATGACTGCAACGGCGGGACGGAGGTGGTGGCCGGACCGCCGAGGCGGACCGCGGCGACCCGGCCGAGGCCGCGCCGCTCCAGGATCGCGTTGGTGGCGTGCGTGGTGCCGAGCATCACCCGGCCGACGCGGCCGGCGTCCTCGCCGACCGCGTCCAGCACGGCGGTCAGCGCGCTGCGCAGTCCGGTGGTGACGTCGGCGCTGGTGGCCTGCTTGGTGCGGGCGATGACCGTGCCGTCGGCGGTCAGCACGACGGCGTCGGTGTTGGTGCCGCCGACGTCGATGCCCACGCGCAGGTCGCGGGCGCCGGGCGTGGTGCGCGCCGGGACAGTGGCGCGGAGCGTGGTCGTGGTCATCGCAGGTCCTCCACCGGGGTGTAATCGAGGTCGTAGCCGAACGCCCTGGGCCCGGCGATCTCCAGTCCGCGTGGGGTGCGCCACAGCGGGTGACAGGGCCAGGACAGGACGGTGATGCGCTGTCCGTAGCGCAGTGACTCGGTCGAGACCGCGTCGGCGGTCTCCGCGTCCACCACGGTGATCAGGTCCGGGACGCAGGCGCGGACGCGGCCGTCCTCGAACGCGACCAGGTTCTCGTTCTGGATCTCCACGCGCAGCATCCGGCCGCGGTCGCCGCCGGTGCCGTCCACGATGAGACTGCCGCGGACGAAGCCGCCGCCGGTGCGGCGCTCCACGTCCACGACCTTGCCGGTGATCAGCGTCGTGGCCCGCAGCAGCTCCGCGAGAGCCTTGACCGGTTCCCCGCTGTCGGCGACGGTCCGGCCGATCCACACCGCCGAGCTGACCGAGCCCTCGACGACCGCGCCGTGCAGTTGTCGGCCGGTCATCACGTAGTCCGCCATCAGCGCCGAGCCGCCGCAGGCGACGGCCACCGCCCGCGCGATGGCCTCGGACCACGGTCCGTCCACCGGGCGGATCGTGGAGAGGTTGCCCTGCACGTCGGCCAGCACGATCAGGTTGACCGGCAGGCCCGCGATGTTCTGCGAGACCATCTGGACCTCCGGGAAGGCGCGGCCCACGCTGTCAGCGTCCACCAGCGGCACGCCCAGCCGGGCGGCCCACGCCACCGCGCCGACGCCATTGCTGCCGCCGATCTCGCTCGCCATCACCGCCGAGACGGGGCGGCCGAAGATGCGCTCCACCTCGGCCGCGATCAGCACGGGCTCCTCGCCGCTCATCGGCATCTCGTGCGAGACGGTGGGCGCGCCGATCCCCGAGAGGGGCAGCACCAGCCCGTCGTCCGGAACCTTGGCCAGCGGGACGACCAGGACGTCGCCGTACCGGCTCAGGGCGTGCCCGGCGGCCAGCAGACCGCTGTCGACGCTCCCGCCGCCACCGGTCCCCAGCACGCCACAGCCACGTGCGAACGCGGGAAGGTCGTCGGGTGTGATCCGATCAATCGGTTGCATGCCGATCAGGGTGGCCGACAGGTGAACCGACCGGATAGTGGCAGCAACACAAGTCTTTCCAGACCGTTGTGACACTGGCACACTCCAGGCATGCCGTACGTCGCCGACCTGCTCGGACGCGGGTCGCCCATCCCCTTCGCGCTCCTCGCGGGACCCGCGGCGGAGACCGAGCTGACCTCCGTCGCCGCCGTGGAGTCGCTCCGCTCGCTCGAGCACGTGCCGCCCGGCGCGCTGGCCGTCGTCACCGGTCGCTCCACCGCGCGGGCGGCCGGCTACCAGGTCGACGTCGCCATCCGCACCGCCGCCGAGCGCGGCGTCCCGGCCCTCCTGCTGATCGGCGTCGCGGATCTGCCGCGCACCGCCGCGCACCTCGCCACGCGCGCGGGCATCGCCGTGCTCTCCGTCCCCGAGGACGTGGACGTGGCCAAGGTGGTGCTCCAACTCGGGCAGGTCATCCGCGGCGACGCCGCCGACACACTCGCCCGCGCCGACGCCGCACTCGACGCGCTGCGCACCCCGGGCGAGTCACCCACCGAGTTGCTGGCCCGGGTGAGCGAGGCACTGGGCTGCCCGCTCACCCTGACCGACGAGCCGGACCAGGGTGAGCCGGTGTGGGTCGCGGGTCGCTGCCGAGGCAGTGTGGCGGGACCGAAGGACGACGCGGTCCGCCTCGTGCTCCCCGCCGTCGCCGCGGCGGTGTCCCTGCAGCGCACCCACGCGCTCGAACGCGAGACGGCGCCCGGAGCGGCCCGCTCCGAGGTCGTTGCCGAACTGATCCTCTCCGAGCGCGCCCAGGCCGGCCAACTCGCCGAGCGGGCCCGGATGCTGGGCTTTCCCGTGGACGAGGTGCACACGGTCGTCCGAGTCCGGACCGGAGCGGCGACGGGTGTCACGGCCGGCACTTCGGACGGCGGCGGAACCGCCCATGCGGACCTGGCCGAGGACCGGCGTCTCGCCGAGACGTTCGCCCTGCTCGTCCACCAGACCCGGCACCCCACGCACGAGAGGTGGAACGCCGCCCGCCTGGCCGATGACCTCCTGCTGATCGCGACCGGTCGCGCCGAAGTGCCGGAGCACCGGATCCGGGAGGCTCTCACCTCGGTGCGGGCCGCACTCGCCGTCGAACATCCCGCCGCAGACCTGCACTTCGGAATCGGCACCGCGCACCGCGGCATCGACGGCCTGCGGCAGTCCGCGCTCGAAGCGCGGGCCGCGGCGGACGTGGCCGCACGCAAGCACATCGCCGTTCACGCCTTCGACGCCACAGGGCTCAGCCGCATCCTGGCCGCCGTGTCGGGTTCGCCACTCTCCCGCCGCGCGGTCGACGACCTGCTCGCCCCCCTCGACGTCTTGGGCCAGGACGAAGCCGTCGAGGCCATCACCACCCTCGGCGCCTACCTCGCCGCCCGGGGCTCCCTCAAGGCCGCAGCCGCCCGGCTCCGCCTGCATCCCAACACCGTCGGCTACCGAGTCCGCCGCATCACCGCCCGGCTCGGCGCCGACCTGGACGACCCCGACACCGCCTTCGCCCTTCAACTCGCCTGCCGAGTCCGCCTGCAGGACTGACTCTTAATCAGCGGGTCTGGGGTTCGAGTCCCTGGCGGCGCACATTGCTCAAATTGCAAGCTCCGCCGGCGTCACGAGTGTCCTGCAGCTGATGGTGCGTGCCCTGGCCAAGTAGAACGCCGACGGCACCAAGGAGGGCCGGAACGTTGCTGACGTCCTGGACCGCCTGCTGGACGAGTCCTGCGGCGTCACCGTCATCGCGGAGCTAGGGTGCGTTTCGAAAGTGCTGGTCACAGCCACTCGTTGATGGCTGCGACCAGGACGGTCACCTCGTACCGGACGGCGAGCTTGTCGTATCTCGTGGCGACCGCGCGGTGGCGCTTGAGGCGATTGATGCCGCACTCCACCGCGTGGCGCTCTTTGTAGTCGGCCTTGTCGAACTTCGGCGGCCGGCCACCGTGGGGGCCGCGTTTCTTGCGGTTGGCGAACTGGTCGCGCTTCTCCGGTATCGTGCAGCGGATACCGCGCTTGCGCAGGTAGGTGCGGTTCGCGCGGGAGCCGTACGCCTTGTCGGCACGAACCTTGTCCGGCCGGGTGCGCGGGCGGCCCGGCCCGAGCCTGGGCACCCGGATACGGCGTTGCGCTTGCCGATAACCTCATCCGCCCTGGTCGGAGCTGGTGTGCGGGGTGTACGGGATGTCGAGCGCGGTCGGTCGAGTCTGCGCCGTCGCGCGGCTATCGATCAACGCGGCATGATGACCAACCGTGCTGCTGCGACTGGCTTACCTCGGTGTGACGAACACGTTCGCCATGCTGCGCCTGCTACCGATGAGCGATCGGGACAAGGACGTGGAGATCCTCGCCCTGCGCCACCAACTGTCGGTGCTGGAGCGTCAACTCGGCAAGGCGAAGGTGCGGTTCAACCCGAGCGATCGAGTGTTTCTGGCGGCGCTGCTGCATCGGCTTCCGCTGGACGTACTGCGCCGGCTACGGCTGCTCGTTCAGCCGGACACCGTGCTGCGCTGGCACCGCGACCTGGTCGCACACCGTCACGCTGCCGCGTCACGCCCGAAACGACCGGGACGGCCGCGTACCGTGCAGTCCATCCGCGTTCTTGTCCTGCGCCTGGCACGGGAGAACCCCAACTGGGGCTACCGCCGCATCCACGGCGAACTACTGGTCCTCGGCGTGAAAGTGGCCGCCTCCACCGTCTGGGAGATCCTGCGGGACGCCGGGATCGACCCGTCACCCGAACGGAGCTCGAGTACCTGGGCGGACTTCCTGCGTTCCCAGGCCGAGGCCCTGCTGGCCTGCAACTTTTTGGAGACGGTCTCCTTGTCCGGGGCGCGGCTGTTCGTGTTCGCGGTGATCGAGCACGGCAGTCGCCGGATCCGCATTCTGGGTGCGACCGCGCACCCGTCCTGCGCTTGGGTGGTGCAGGCCGCGAAGAATCTGGTCATGGACTTGGAGGACACAGGCTGCCGGGCGCGGTTCTTGATCCGGGACCGGGACGGAAAGTTTTCCGACCTGTTCGACACGGTCCTGCGGGATGCGGGGATAGAGGTCGTGCTCAGTGACGTCCAGATGCCGCGAATGAACTCGATCATGGAACGCTGGGTGCAGACCTGCCGACGCGAACTGCTGGACCGCACCTTGATCTGGAACCAGCGACATCTGATCCACGCCCTGCGCGAGTTCGAACACTTCTACAACTCCCATCGGCCGCATCAGGGCATCGCGAATGCCCGCCCGCTGTATCCATTGCCCACGCCGATCACCGATCCGGACGAGATCACCCGCCTCGACATACGCCGCCGCGATCGCCTCGGCGGCATTCTCCACGAGTACCGACATGCCGCATGACCTCAATGGATGACGTTTTCGGCAAGGGCAAGATCCTGGTGGTTAATTGGCGCAGCGTCACAGCAGCGGGTCGTGGGGTCCCGAATCCTGTCTGGTTTGTCGGCAATGCGGGTGCGCTCGCTTCGACGCCTTCGGTGCCTGGATACGCTGAGTAATTAACCACCAGGGTCGGGCAACACCGGACGGCGCATTGACGGATCCCAGGTCAACGTAGGTCTCAGGCATGCGCCGATTGTGCCTTCCCAGTACGACGGGGGTCGGTGGGGGGTATCGGCACCCGTCGCCGGAGCCTCCGCGCTCTGGTGACAGGGGCACACCGTCACGGCTTCACTCAAATGAGTGACAGTCGCTGTCCCGTCTCATTAGATCTTGCAGGGATGGGGGCGTTGACCTGCGGGGTGACAGGTTGGAGTGGGACACAGGGAGGGCTTGAGGGGGCGTCCTGGAGACCGGTGCACGGGTGCTGATCGCATGTCTCGTCGATCATGACGAGGAAGGTTCGCCTGAGCTGGGGAGTGTCAGGAAGCCGGGACGTCCGTTGGCAAAGTTCTCATCGAAGGTGGCAGTTTCCGGGTCGGACCCCGCGGCAGCTCGTGACGTTCAAAGACGGGTGGTCGTGCTCAGCGATGGTTGGCCACTTGGGTTCGATCGGTGATTGCTGAGACTGGGCGCGTCAGCGGGCGGGTGCGGGGCCATCGGACTGTGCGAGTTCGGTCAGCATGGGCTGAAGACGCGCGGCCAGAGCCGGGTCAGTGCGCTCAAGCTCCTGGTCCAGCGCGGCAGCGACGGCTTCGAGTGTGCGCCGGAGCTCCGCCTCGTCGAGCGATCGGACCAGGGTCGTCTCCAACGGTCCAGTCACGTTATGCGACAGCAGGTGAGCCCCCTTGGCGTAGCTGGTGGGGTGCCCCAGGCGAAGGCAGGCCAGCGCAATCACCTGGTCGCGGACGGCGCTGATCCAGTGCTCGGCCTGCCACCACCTGCGCCTTTCGATGCATACGCGTGCGTGGAGGGCGTGGTGCCAAGCCAGGCCGGCGAGATGGTCGCGGGCGGGCGGACCGGCGGTTTCGAGCTGGGCGGTTTGACCGAATACGGTGCGCCAGGTGGGTCCGAGCGGGCCGAAATCGTCCGAGGGAGTGAAGGCGACGTCGACCTCCAGCCAGCCCGGGAGGAGGAATACCCGGTAGGTCGTGGAACCGGACGGCAGGTCCCAGTGGTGCTGGGCGGCGAATTCTCGGTAAAGCGTTTCGGTCCAGCGGGCCAGAGCCGGGCCGAGCTCACCGTTGATGGCGAACGCCAGGTCGATGTCCGACCAGCGGTCGTCCCCACCGACTGCTGCGGAGCCGGTAATCGCGGCGCCTGCGACGTCGGGATCAGCCTCTGCCAGCGTGAGGAGCTGCGCTCGGACCTGTTCCCGGTGATCGACGTCGAACATGGCGCAACCCTATCCGCTAGCAGTAGCCAACTGCCGCTGAAGATCACACAGTTGTTGAGGAGGGATGCCCAAGCGTCGTGCTGCCTCGGCAGGCAGCTTGGGGTGGTCTCGCCAGTGCGGTGCGGCGAACAGGCTGGTGAGAACGATGGCTTCGGGATAGGTGACCAGTTCGATCCGGGCCTCGGAGGGACGGTGGGGATCACCGAACGGGTCCTCGCCGAGCACGTCGAGGCGATGGTTCCAACGCTGCTGAAGCGACGGGCCGCTGACCTCGTTGGTGAACCACTTGATCAGGCGGTCGCGGGCATCGACGTAGGCCAGCGCAGTGGACGGGTGGGTGCCTCGGCGGGTGATCCGCTGATGTCGTCGGTTGGCCCGAAGGATCTCGGGCAGTCGGGTGAGCCCGTGTTGCTCGTCTCCGAGGAGCCAGCGGTGATGCCGGTGGCAGACGCCTTCATGGTGAGGGGTGCTGCGGATGACGAGACCGTGGATGTGGCGGCGGGCCATGCAGAGCCGACAGGCCGGGCGGCGCCGAGGCTCGATGACCTCCTCGGTGGCGGACAGCGGCAACCGCCGGATCGGGTCGCCGATTGTGCCGAGCGGGGGCATCGCGTGGATCAGGGAGGGCGGGTTCCGGCTGGTCAGGGCTGTGAGCCGCAACAGTCCCTCGGGGGTCCAGTAGCCGACTCGGTTGTCGCCACGGCGGTGCTGTCGCGACGGGCCGATCAGGGACGATAGGTGCCCGATGGTGAGGTGGTTGGCGTCGGCGAGCCGGTTCAGATAGGAGCCGATGGTCTCGCCGTGGACGGGCGGTAGCGTGAGCGGCAGGGCTCGCAGCCGGGTGGTCACGCGGTGCGTTTCTCGTTGCGGGCCCGGCGCCGGCGTGGGCGCGGGAGGTTCTGCTGCTCGGCGCTCTCGTCCAGATCGACCCGCTCCAGCGACGCTTTGGTAATTCTTTCGCTGCCGTCGAGGATGGCGTCCAGTGCGGCTTCACGGACGAGGTGGGACAGGCTGCCGATCATGCCGCCGGTGCGGTCGTGGAGGTAGCTGCTGAGTTTCAGCAAGGTGCCCGGCCGGTGGGCGTGCAGCCGCAGCGATTCCTCGAGCGTCGCGACGAGGGACTGCCAGGCCCCGCGTTGGTCTGCGGTCTTATGCCGGAAAGGGCTGGTGGGGATGAGGCTGTAGCGGCTGGCGATCTGTCCGCCGCGCCGTCCTGCGAACAGTCCGGTGCCCTCAACGTCGACTCCCGCCAGGACGAAGGTCGCCGGGATGCGTTCGGAGAGGTACTTGATCTGATCGGACGCCTCGGCGCCGACCCGCGTACCGATGTCGAGATTGTGCAGTTCGTCGATGAGCACGAGGCGGCAGCCGAGTGTGCAGAGCACGTCGCAGACCTTGTTGGTGACCTCGACCTGGCTATAGCGGGACGGCAGTGGCAGGCCGATGAACCGGGCGAACTCGATGGCCAGCATCTTCGGGGTGGCGGCCGGCGGGACGGTGACATAGACGACTGGCAGGGCCTTCGGCTGGATCTCTCCCCGGCGCCGTCCCAATTGTTCGTAGTTCTTGCCCAGTTGGGTGATGGCGGTGGTCTTCCCGGTCCCCGCCGGGCCTGAGACGATCAATCCCCGGCGGGCGGAGTGCTGGTGCCGGTTGAGCAGGATGCGCTTGCGGCTGGTCGCGGCGACATGGCGGATCGTCGGAGTGGAGACGACAACCAACTGGGAGTGATAGTCCTCCCGTGCCCGGTCATACTCCGCCCGCTCGGGCTCCGGCAGCCGTTGCAGGGTCGCGGGCGGCAGGACGACCGGCGGCGCGACGGTCTCCGCGACGAACGCGGCCCAGCCTTCCTTCGTCGTCAGCGGGTAGTCGACTTCTTCCGGCTCCAGGAAGTGCGTCATCAGCGGCTCCCGTCGGTGAAGGCATCGAATACGCCGAAGGGGATGACTTTGCCCACTGCCTCGTCTTCGTCCGGCTCCGCCTCATCGACCGTCTCCGGCGAGACCTCTGCCGCCGGGCGGCCGGGGAGTGCGGAAGCGGCCCGGGTGCGGGCGGCGATCCGCCGGTCCGGTCCTGCCCCGGCCCGGGTCAGCAAGTCCTCGACCGCCGCCGCGATGGCACCCTCGTCGGTGGAATCCGCTCCCCGCGCGGCCAGCAGCGACCGTGCATGGCGCCAGGTGAAATCGGCAAACGGGGCGGACACGGTGCCCAACCGGGTCCACGAGACCGTGATCCATCCTCCGGCCCGGGTGTCGCGTACCCAGACGTGGGAGAGGTCGTAGGGGTCGTAATGGACCTCCCAGAGATTGCCTTTGACGTCGACACCAGAGGGCTGACGCCGGTAAGGGCCCAACTCTCGGCAGTCGTAGGTGCGGTAGTCGATGGTGATCCCGTAGTCGTTGATCTTCCGCCACTCCACCGGCAGCAGCTCGATGTAGTCGTCTCCGCTCAGGCAGACAGGCAGAAGCCCCGAACGGGAGACCAGCAGCGCGTAGACGTCGTTCGGCGACAGCGCCCGGCCAGGCAGGAACGGACTGCGCAACCCGTCGTGGGGCCGGGTCTGCCAGCAGGCGACAACCCACTCCTGGAAGAGGTCGGCGAGTTCCGCGATGCTCCAGACGGCTTCGACGTCCTGCCCGCGACGAGTGACGTTGGAACCGACGTAACCGGCGACGTGCTGGCAGAACAAGGTGTTGATCGAGGAGAAGGTGCGCTCGACCACACCCTTGTCGGTCGGGGTGGCCGGCCGTGCGGGCTGGACCGAGATGCCCAGTGTCCGGCAGGCCGCGATGAAGGTGTCGGAGATGAAGACCTTGCCGCGGTCGACGACGATCGTGTCCGGAACGATCACCGGCTTGGCCGCGGCGTGCTCCAGCCGGGCGTCGATGCTCATCAGACGGGCGTGCGGGATCAACGAGGCCGACATGCGCAACGCCTCCGCCCAGCCGGGCCGCATCGGCTCGGGCACCAGTATCCGCGCCAGCAGCAAGGCGGCATCGACCGCCTTCGTGCCCGCCGGCCGCAGGATGGCCGCGCAGATGGTCCTCGACGCGATATCGACCGCGATGGTCAGTTCGACCCTGCCGGTCACCCCGTCGTCCAGGACCGCCAGCACGTCCAGTGGGGTGGTGTCGATCTGCACCACCTCGCCGGGCCGGACGGCCATGGTCGGAGTGAACGGCGCCTCCGGCCGCCGGGCCTGCGACCGCCTGGTCGTGGCCGCCTCGAAGCTGTGCCGCCCCTCGGCCAGAGCCTTGACGAGCCGGTAGAGCGTCGCTCGTGAAGGAATGGGCACCACGCCTTCGCCGTGGCGTTCGGCCACCAGCTGCTCGGCCTGTCGCATCGCCCGGGTGCGGGTACCGGTCGACTTGTTCTCCTGCGCGGCAAGCACCTCGATGAGGGCTTCCACCAGCCGTTCATCCACTTGTCCCGTACTCGGCATGGACAGCCGTGTGGCCCGCCGGTCCACCAGACCCCACACACCCTCGTCGCGCCATCGCAGCCGCATGCGGTGCAAGGTCCGCTCCGAGACCGGCGTTCCCGAGGCGGTCAGCTCGGCGGCCTTGGCGGTGATCCGCTCGTTGATCGTGCGCCACTTCGGGTCGAACTCCGGCCGGGGACTGGTGCCCGCGGGTGCATCCGGCGGCACTCCGGTCTCGACCTCGATCAGGTGCCGCTCGAAGAACTGGGCCTTGCGCAAGGCGGGTTCGGGAACCGTGTCGAGTTGCCCGAACGGCGGCAGGCCCGGCGTACTGGCCTGCGAGTCGAGCAGCTCGAAGTCCTCGGCGGCCATGAGGTAGGTGAACATCATCAGTGACGGTGCCCCGTGGCCGTCGACCAGCCGGACCGTGGTGCCCGCGAGCCCGGCCACCGTGTGAACCTGCCCGTCGAAACGGACGCGGTCGCCGACACGCAGTGCTCCGCGTGGACTTGTCCGGCTCATCGCTCCTCGCTCCGGCTCACCAGCGTGCGGTCGCTGAGCGGATAGGACAGGTCGGCAGCCAGGCGTCCGCACCACAGCAGGTGGAACACCACCGGGAGCACCTGGAGGGGATCGCCGACGGACGCGGCCTGGGCAACCAGCGGCGCGGGGACGGCAAAGGACGCGGTCACCGCCGCATTGAGCCCCTCCGACTCCCCGTAACGGGGGTGGCGGTAGCCGGCGAGCCAGCGCAGGTTCGCCACCCGCACCGCATCGATCTCCCCGGACAGCCGATAGGCCCATCCCAGCTGGTCGCAGGCGCGGCGCATCGCGGCGAAAGCCACCGCGGACCGGGTATCGATGCGGTCCGCCGGGCGGCAGTCCACCACCAGGCCCGTGCCGTCCGCTGCCCGCGCGAAGAAGTCCGGCGCGTGCGACCGCCCACGGCCCGACGCCTCATCGCGCCAGAACAGCCAGAACGGCTGCGAGGCGAACCCCACGACCTGCGGATCGAAATCCATCAGGATCGCGTGATCACGCTCCAGCCAAGACTCGAACCCGACATGCCGACCCGCCGTCGCCGACCAGTACAAGCCCGGGAAATGCCGCTGTCCTCGATACGACGGAAAGTCGCGGACCGGCGCAACCTCCTCGAAGGCCACCTCCGCCGCGTACCCCAACGGCTTGCGTACCTCGTCGCCATGCTCCAGCCAGGCCAGATCGAAATCCGAGACCTCCGGCGGAGCCCCACCCTGCAGGACCTGTACTCCACCCATGACTCGACCATCAGGGATGCCGTGAGACAAGCCACGTGGAACGGGACGCGGGTCACCCCTGTGGGTGACCGCACCCTCGACAACAGCCACGGGACATGAGATTCGAGGCCGCCCCACTCAGATCAGTGAGACTCCTCCAAACTCAGCGAGACGGGACAGTCGCGACCTGCAAGTCTCAGCTTGGTGTCGCATCCGACTCTGATCCGACATCAGCTCCGAGATTCCGACACGAAATCTGAGACCCTACAGATGGGTGTAGGGTCTTGCTGCTCGTGGCGCAGGCGGTGTTCGCTGACCTGCGCTTCTTCGGTTGTCTCGGGCTGATGGCACAGCCGCTCAGTCTCACGAACGTGGCACTTCTTCGCGGTCTCGGCTGACAGGCCGCAGCCAGTGCTGATCTGCGGTTTCCGCGTTCGATGCCAAGATCGTGAGATTGTGCTGCGCGTTTGAGACCCCACAGGGTTGTAGGGTCTCGCGGCTCGTGTCCTCCGGCGACGCTGTGACCTGCAGGTGTCCGGCTCCATAGACCAGTTTGTGTGTCGTAGGTCGTTGCGCTTGGCGAGTGACTGAAACGACTTGCCAGTTGACATGACGTGCCGCCATGAAGAGGGACGCTAGACCGCGTCGGGGCGGTTTGTGTGCGCGGTAAATTCGGCGAAGCGAAATTGCAGGAGGAGCCAGGCGAAGACGTCGATGTCGTTGAGGTCGAGATCGAAGATCGTCTGTAGCTTGTCGATGCGGTAACGGACCGAGTTCACGTGGATGTTCAGGGCGGCTGCTGTGGCGGGAATGTTCTTGTTGCTCTCGACGTAAGCCTTGAGGGTTTCGAGGTGCGCAGAGCCGCGTTCTCGGTCCATCTCCCTCATCTGTTCGAGGACAGGGACGCGCAGGTGACGCGTCGAGCGGTGCCAGTCGGCGATCATGGCCAGGTCGAGCCGGGGAAGGTGCTCGTCCATGAGCACGACGGCACTGCTGCGGCGGCGGGGCACGAGCCCGAGTGCGGTCAGCCGGACCAGGGTGCGCAGGTGGGTGTAGTTGCTGCTGAGCTCGTGGGTGTCGTGGAGTTCACGGCCCACCACGACTGCCAGTGGCGGTGCGGTGAGCTCGACGCGGCGGAGGAAGTCGTCGAGGTTGTGCTGGAGGGCCGCCCATTCCTGACTGTGCCGGCCGCTGAACAGCATGACGAACTGGGAGTCGACCTCCGCCACGATCGCGTTCGGCTGAATGAGGTGCAGCCAGGTCGAAGCACGTTGGATGAGCCGGTGAGCGGCGACTTCAGTGGTGGGTGTGGGCGGGGCGGTCGAGGTGATGATGGCCAGGCGGTACCACTGCTTGCCGGTGATCTCCAACGCGAATGCGCATGCGGTTGCCTGGTCAGGGTCGCGCAGGAGGGTGGCGAGCAGGTCGGCTTCTCGCCGCCGTTTCACATCGACATAGGAGCGGGCGTGGTGGAGGTGGAGGGAGGCGGTGTCCAGCAATTCCTCCAGGGCTCGCATGACGCGGTGGCGCTGACCGGGGTCGGTGACGATCACCCAGATGGTGCCGAGCACTTCGCCGTCGCTGCGGACAGCGGCGGCGACGCGGTCATACGTCTCGGCGTCACCGGGGACGTGGACACTTCCTGTGCTGCTGTAGGTGAGGCGGTAGTCGGGGTCGGTCGACGGTGAATCGACCTCGCTCATCAGGAGGGTGACCTTGCGGCGGTGCTCGTCGACGGGCTGATCGGCGAGGTTCGAGAAGCCGAGCACCCGGCCCGCGGGGTCGACGATGCTGGTGGCGCCGCCGACCATGGTGGCCACGGCGTTGGCGAAGGTGAACAGGTCGCCGAGCCGCGCCCCCGCGACACCGTCGGCCGCGGAGATGGACACGCTCGCCCTCAGGAGCGCCGCCAGTTGCAGCCAGTCGCCGGACTGGCGCGCCAGCACCGTGTTGACCTGATGCAGTTCACCCAGCGAGCGCAGGGACTCGGGGTCGGCCGTGGACGGCTTGGCGATCACGGCCGCGGCCCCGGCCTCGCGGGCCCGGACCAGCAGCTCGCCGAAGGCGGGCCCCTGCGCGGGAAAGCCCACGGCGAGGAGCACGGCCCCCCGCGGGATGTACTCGTCGCCGTCGGCCGGCTCGCGCAGCACGACCGACTGCACCGGCAGGTCGTCCTGCTGATGCACCGGCCACAGGTCCGCTCCGACGTTCACCAGTACGTCCGACAGGGACGTCGGCGGCCGGCCGCCCACAGCCGAGACGCCGGGGTCCAGGGTTCCACTTGCCATGTTTGGAGAATTTAGCATCAGAACCGCGAATCCTTTGTAGATCGCTCCGTACCGATGAGTGCTGTGCCCTCCTACGCTTTTCCCACGCCGCCCCCTTCGTCCGGGGCCTGGCCACCACCTTTCCCCCTGGCGTAGGAGCCCACGATGACGCCTGTCTCCTTGCGGTACGTCGCCGCCGCCCTCGTCGCGACGTCAGCCGCCCTCCTCACGGCGTGCGGCTACCAGCCGGCCGCGGCGGGCGGACCGCCGACGGCCGCGAGCGGCGTCGTGTCCCGGATGGTCGAGCAGGCCGGGGTGCTGCGCGTCGGCACCAACGTGCCGTTCGTCCCGATGGAGTTCTACGCACCGGACGGGTCGACCCTCTCGGGCATCGACATCGACCTGGCCACAGCGGTGGCGGGGCGGCTCGGGCTGAAGGCGAGTTTCTCCAACGCCTCATGGGACGGCTTGATCCCCGCGTTGACCGCCGGCCGCCACGACATGCTGGCGTCGTCGTTCGGTGATTTCCCCGAGCGCAGGAAGCAGGTCATCTTCGTCGACATGCTCAAGGGTGGCATCGCCGGCATCGTGCGGGCCCCTGACAAGTCCCGGTATCCGCGGTCCTCGGCGTTGTGCGGCGAGACGGTCGGCGTCGCGAACGGCTCGGCGACCGTGGCCGTGGCGCAGAGCATCTCGGCGAGGTGTGTGAAGGGCGGCGGCAAGGCGGTCTCCGTACAGGTCTTTCCCACCGACAGGGAAGCCACGGTGGCGATCCGGAGCGGGCGTGCGGACGCGGCCCTGGTCGACAGCGTCGTGGCGCAGCACCTGGCCGGCAGCCAACCCCGGCACTACGCCGAGGTCCTCGACGACGTCTCTCCGGCCTTCCATTACGGCTTCGTGGTCGACAAGAACAATCCGGCTCTGGCCCGGGCGATCGCCAAGGCACTCGACTCCCTCATCGCCGACGGCACGTACGCCGAGATCTGCGCGAAGTACGGGGTCTCCGGCAGTGCCCTGGTTACCAGAGCCACCATCAACGGAGGCAAGCAGTGATCGACTCCACCCTCACGGAATCACAGACCCAGTACGAGGAACTGCGTACCGTCGCACGACGCCACCCCTGGCGCTGGGTCTCGGCGCTCCTCGCCCTCGCGGCCGGCCTCGCGATCGTGTGGGCCTTCGCCACCTCGCCCAACCTCCAGTGGGGCGAGGTCGGTTCCTACCTGACCGCCGGATCCGTCATCGACGGCATCGGCCTCACCGTGCTGCTCACGGTGGTGGCCCAGGGCATCGGCATCGTCGGCGGCATCGTCCTCGCCGTCATGCGCAGGTCGAGCAACCCCGTCCTGAAGACGATCAGCGGGCTCTACCTGTGGATCTTCCGCGGGACACCGGTGCTCATCCAGATCATCTTCTGGTACAACCTCGCTCTGGTCTTCCCCGCCGTCGCCCTGCACATCCCGTTCACCTCGATCGGCTTCAGCGTCGCGACCAATTCCCTGATCACGCCGGTGGCCGCGGCCATCATCGCGCTCGGCCTCAACGAGGCCGCGTACATGGCCGAGATCGTGCGAGGCGGCCTCATCTCCGTCGAACAAGGCCAGAGCGAGGCCGCGGCCACCATCGGCATGACCGGCGGCCAGGCCATGCGCCACGTGATCCTCCCGCAGGCCCTGCGCACGATCGTTCCGCCGACCGGCAACGAACTGATCAACATGCTCAAGAACACCTCGCTCGTCAGCGTCATCGCCGCCCGCGAGCTGCTGACCGCGTCCCAGCAGATCTACGGGGTCAACTACCTGGTCATCGAGCTGCTGATCGTCGCGAGCATCTGGTACCTGGCGCTGTCGACGGTCGCCTCCCTCGCGCAGAGCTACCTCGAACGCCGGCTGCAGGTCGTGCTCCGGGTCCGGCAGCAGCCCTGGACCACCCGCGCCGTGAAGTACCTCGCTTCCCTGCGGTCACCCGCCCATCTCCCCTCGGACGGCACGTCATGACACTCATGCTCGAGATACGGAACGTCAAGAAGAACTACGGCCCGAACGCCGTCCTGCGCGGTGCCTCACTCGACGTCCGGCGCGGCGAGGTCGTCAGCGTCCTGGGGTCCTCCGGGGCGGGCAAGTCGACCCTGATGCGCTGTGTGAACCATCTCGAACCGGTGGACGCCGGGACCATCAGCGTCGACGGTCAACTCGTCGGCTACGACCGGCGAGGCAAGCACCTGCACGAGGTGAAGCCGTCCACCCTGTGCCGGCAACGCCGGGACATCGGCATGGTGTTCCAGCACTTCAACCTCTTCGGCCACCTGTCCGCCCTGGACAACGTGATGCTCGGCCCGCGCAAAGTCCTCGGCAGGCCACGCGCCGAGGTCGAGGAAGAAGCACGGGACCTGCTCGCCCAGGTCGGCCTCGCCGAGCACGCGGACTCCTACCCGCGCCAACTGTCCGGCGGGCAGCAGCAGCGCGTGGCGATCGCCCGGGCCATGGCCATGCGCCCCAAGCTCATGCTCTTCGACGAGCCCACCTCTGCCCTCGACCCGCACCTGGTCGGCGAGGTCCTGCGCGTGATCCGGCAGCTCGCCGACAGCGGCATGACGATGGTGATCGTCACCCACGAGGTGCGGTTCGCCCTCGACGTCTCCGACCGCATCGTGCTCATGGACAGCGGCACGGTCGCGTACGACGCCGGTCCGCAGGAGTGGCTGACCTCCACCGATCCGCTGGTCACCACCTTCATGAGCCACTTCAAGGCATCACTGACCTCGACCGCCCCCACTACCGCCACCGGTTCCGGTTCCGACGACAGGAGCACCGCGTCATGAGAGCACCCGTCAGCATCAACGACTTCCGCCGGGTCGCCCGGCGCCGCCTGCCGCGGATCGTCTTCGACTACCTCGAGGGCGGCGCACTCGACGAGATCACGCTGCGGAGCAACATCACCGACCTCGCCACGCTGCACCTGCGTCAGTCGATCATGAGCGATGTCTCCGGCATCGATCTGAGCACGACCGTTCTGGGGCAGACCCTGCGGACGCCGGTGCTGATCTCGCCGATGGGCCTGCTGTCGCTCTTCCACCGCGACGCCGACATCGCGCTCGCCCGAGCGGCCCGTGACGCGGGAACGGTCTTCGTGCACAGTGCCTGGTCCGGCATGCCGCTGAAGAAGGTGGCGGCCGCGGCGCCGGGCGCGGTCTGGTGCCAGGCCGCGATCTGGCCGGACCAGCGCCTGGTCGACCAGCATCTCGACCGTGCAGAGGAGGCCGACATCCCGGTCCTCGTCCTCGCCGGCGACGTCTCCGTGTCCAGCAAGCGCGAACGCGACCTCCGCAACGGCTTCACGATGCAGGCCCACCCCACGCCGCGGAGTGTGCTGAACGCCGCGACGAAGCCGCGATGGGTCGCCAACTTCCTGTTCGGCCCGAAGATCACGTTCGGCGATCAGAGCATCGACGGCCGGGCGATGAACCTGCGCGAGATGGGCGAGTTCATGCACGACGACAATGACACGATGACCTGGGACGACGTCATACGGATCCGCAAGCGCTGGCCGGGAAAGCTCGCCGTCAAGGGGGTGATGTGCGCCCAGGACGCACGCCGGGCGGTCGACGCCGGCGCCGACGCGGTCTTCGTCTCCAACCACGGCGGCCGGCAGTTCGACGCACAGCCCTCGACGGCCGCCGCGCTCGCCGAGATCGCCCAGGCCGTCGACGGCCAGGCCGAAGTGCTCGTCGACAGCGGCATCCGGCGCGGCAGCGACATCGTCAAGATGCGGGCCCTGGGAGCGACGGCGGGCCTGATCGGCCGCCCGGCCGTCTACGGACTGGTCCACTCCGGCGAAGCCGGCGTCACCGCTGTGCTCGACATCCTGCGCGACGAGACGGCAACAGCCCTCGCCTTCACCGGCAACACCAACCTGAACAACCTGAACGCCTCAGCCCTGGCGACCAGGACCGACGGCGCATCCCCCTACGCGGCGCACACGCTCCACACGCCCTGAATGCCGCGACCGGGCGACGGTGGTCAGCCGGTCCCGATCCCGCGACAAGATTTCGCCCACCCGTACCGAGACGAACGGAACACCATGAGTCCTGGCACGATCCGCCGCACTGAGGCCGGAGCAGCCGAGTCCGAAGACACCCTGTCCGCCGATGCCACCTGCTTCGCCGGCCTGGTGTGCACCACCCAGATTCCAGACCGCGAAGATGGCTCGATCGAACTGGGCGACATGCGGGAGCAGACCAGGCAGACGCTCACCAACTTGGCCAACGCACTCAGACGGGCGAACAGTGACCTGAGCCGGCTGCTGCACCTGACGATCTACCTCACTGACATCGAGGACCGCGGCATCTTCAACGAGGTTTACGCCGAGGTCGTACCACAGCCCTATCCGGCGCGTTGTTGCGTCGCAGTCACCGCACTCGCCATCGAGGGAATGCGCGTCGAAGTGACTGCCCTCGCCGCGCAGGCACACGGGGCCGCAACCGCCTAGAAGGAACGTTCGGCCTCGGGGCAGGCCGTGGCGAGCTCGGTCATCGCGGCCTTCTCCGCGGTGTCGGCGGTGAGCTTCCAGCGGAGCTTCGTGGCGGTCCAGTCGGAGGCGTGCGTGCACTTCGCGGACGCGGCCGGCGGCAGCCACTGTGCCGGGTCCTTGTCCGCCTTTGACCTGTTCGTCTTTGCGGTGACTGCGACGAGGCTGCGGGCCGAGCCGAGGTCGTTGGCGTGCTGCTCGCGACGCTTCGCATCCCAGCCCGAGGGCCCAGCTGGCGGGGAGCGTCATTTCAACCTTGCGGTATTCCTGGGCCCTCGCGCGGTGCTCGGCATCTCGTTCGGGCGATAGTGTGCGCTCCTGGAGAGGGAGGACCGTGCTGTTCTACGAGGGCCTCGCGTACGACGATCTTGTCGACTGGGCCGGTGAGGGAGGCGTTGCGCGGGCCGATCACGAGACAGTGGCTGCCTGGCGTATCTCGAAAGCGGACAAGACCGCACTCGTCGACATCGGTATCCCCAACAGCGACGGCATCCCCATTACACGAGTGTGCTTCCAGGCGGAAGCGGAGCCGACGCTACCGACAGCTGACGGACGACTACTCTATCTGGTGGCGGAAAGGGTGCTCCAGGGCGCCAATAGCCTTGTCGTGACCTGGTCATGGGCCGTGGAGCCGGGGACCGGTTTCGTGTATTACGTGATGCCGGACGGCGAGGCATGGTTCGCCAACTTTTCCGTCGTTCTGTGGGTGCAATGCCTGCACCACTATGGGCTGCGCGTCGATACCTGTGACCTGCTGCTCAACGCGGACTTCCACGAGGAGGACGCCGTCTTGGCAGAACTCGAGGAGCTGGCGGTGGAGCTGGAAGAGTGTGACCCGCCCGCATTCGCCGGTTACACAGGTTTCATCTGGCCGGAGTTCCTTGCCCGCTGGCTCTGGTAGCAGAGCCTTCATGACCGCCCCGACTGGGCAACGTGTCTGCGTGCCTGGAGTACGCGGTCCAGTCGGTGGCGGCGCGTCGGCGCCAGTGGGCGGCGGGACGGGGTGGAGGTCGAGCATCGGTCCGAGGACTGCTGGGGGCAGGCCCTGGGCGAGGGCGACGAGAGCGGTGGCGCGGGCCGGCCGGTTGGGGATGTGGTGGGCGGCCAGGCGGCGGCTCAGCGAGGTGGCGGAGAGGTGCTGCCCGGGGCGGTACCCCAGGAAACAGCCAGCCCCGGGAGGAGTTCGTCGCCCAGTTGAGTGGCGGGACGTTATTCCCACGGTGCTGTATTCGACGCCGCCGGTGGTGCCGGCAAGGGTGTCAGGGGCGAACGCTAGGGTGCGTGCTCGTGGACGCTACTGATCTTGACTACCGGGCCCGGACGCGGTCCGGCTGCATACCGCCGGAATTGGTCTCGCGGCTGCTCGAACGCGGCTACGCCGGCGTGGTGGAGGTGCAGGCCGGGCGCGGGGAATGGTTCTGCGCGCTGGCGTGGGCGCGGTTGCTGGATGAGCAGGGGCGGCAGGCCGACGCGTTGGAGGTGCTCGCTCCGTACCTGGCAACTGGCTGGTGGACGGCCGTTGTAGCCTCGGCCGAGCTGCTGGAGGGTTGGGGCCGCGCCGACGAGGCGATCGAGACCATCCGGGTCCGTATGGAGGCTGGACACCCGATGGCACTGGAGTACTACATCCGTTTGCTCGCCCGGCACGGCCGCGCCGAGGAAGCGTTCACCTTGCTACGCCCGCACATCGGCGAGCTGCTCCTTGCCATGGCGCTGGTCGACGTCGCGGCCGCCGCCGGCCGCGACGAGGAAGCCGCCGCGCTCCTCACCGCCCGGACCGAGCACCGATGTTCCGACTTCCCGTGGTGCTGCCGAGGCCTCGATCGGGACATGGCGATCGGGCTCCTCGCCACAATCCGCGAACGCCAGGGCCGCACCGACGAGGCGATCGCCTTGCTGCGCACCGGCAGCACCACGCTGGTCAACAACACTGAGCAACTGGCCGCAATGCTGGCACGCCACGGTCGGCTCGACGAGCTGCGGGCAGCTGCGGCCACTGATGACTCAAGGTACGCCGTACAGCGGCTCGCGAGGTTGCTGGAGGAGCGCGGCGACGTGGAGGGGGCGATCGCGGCATACCGGCAGGCCGGTGGATCCGCGACCCGCGATCCCAACTCGACCTTCGAACTCGCGCAGCTCCTGGCCAGGCACGGCCGGGGAACCGAAGCGATCGACGTGATGCGCGTCCAGGCCGAGGCCCGCAACGGGGACGACTGGGTCCTCCATGCTCTCTCCGACCTGTGCCTCGACCAGGGCCGTTCCCAGGATGGCCTGGCGTACCTCGACGCCCTCGCTGCCGCCCGCGGGGGCGAGGAGGAGTGGGACCTGTACTGGATACGACTGCCGCTGATCGCCGCCTGCAGCGGAGTCGACGAAGCGATCGCACAGGCCTGCTCCCACCCCGAAGGTGCTACCTGGTACGCGGCGCCGCACATCGCCGAGCTCCTCGCCGGTACCGGACGCACCGAGGACGCTGTTGCCGTCCTCGATCAGGACGTCCCCGCGAACAGGCTCGACCTGGCCGGGTACCTCATCGACCTCGGCCGCGTCGAGGACGCCCTGGCCGTTCTCCAACGGCCCGCCCCACGGCCGCCCGAGTACTGGGGCGGCTCCGGGCACGACGAGCCCCCGTTCTGATTCACCGCCCTGTTCGGGCCCGCTGGGGTGGTGGCCGCTCAGCCATCGCAGGTTCATGCCCGGCGCGTGCAGCCGACGGCCAGCTAAGATGCTGGCCACGTAGTGCGACTGCTGGTTATGGGCCGGGTCTCCTTGAGAACGCAGGAGATCCCGATGGACCCGTTCGAGCTCCCCGACGACATCACCACCCTCGACGACGAGCAGCTCGCCGAAGCTCTCGCTGGGGCTGTCGCCTGTCCCGCTCGAAAATACGATTCGGTGCTGTGAGCTGCGGTGGTGTCGTTTGGTCAGGCGGCGCGGTGATACTGGTTGATCAATCCTTTGAGGATGGGTTGTCGCCGGATCTGGTGGGTCTGGAGGTCGGTGATGGCGGCCGGGTTGGACGGTTGGTCGCTGTCCGGGGGTAGCTGCTGGCGGGATTGGTGGGGACGGTGTCCGTTGTAGTGCTGGATGTACTCGGTCAGTACTTTCACGGCGTTGGTCTCGTTGTAGATGAGCATGCGGTCGAGGAGCTCGCGGCGGAGGGTGCCCACGACTCGCTCGCAGATCGCGTTCGCTTTGGGTGCCCGTGGTGGGCTGAGCAGAATCTCCACGCCGTCGGCCTCGAGGACGGCGTCGAAGGCACGGGTGTACTTGCTGTCCCGGTCCCGGAGGAGGAATCGCAGCGAGTCGATGGGGCGGTCCGGGATCACGGCGGGGTTCCTGGCCTGCTGGACGGTTCATTGCGCGGTGGGATGGGCGGTGACGCCGGCGAGGTGGAGGCGCCGGGTGCCGTGCTCGATGACGACCAGGGCGTAGAGGCGCTTGAGTGACACGGTGTCGAGGTGGAGGAAGTCGGCGGCGATGATGCTGTGGGCCTGGGCGGTGAGGAACTGGCGCCAGGTCGGCCCGGAGCGCTGCGGGGCGGGGTCGATGCCGGCGGCATGCAGGATCTCCCGGACTGTGGACGGGGCGATCGCGTAGCCCAGGCGGGCGAGTTCGCCCTGAATCCGGCGGTGGCCCCAGGTGCGGTTCTCGCGGGCCAGGCGCAGAATGAGCTGCTTGACGGCGGGCGCGGTGGAGGGTCGGCCGGGGCGGCGGCGTTGGGTGAACGCCCACTTGCGGGCGAGGAATTGACGGTGCCAGGCCAGCAATGTGGTGGGGGTGACCGCGAAGACCTGGCGCCGGCGTTCGCGCGGGATCAGCCGGGAGAGTGCGGCGAGCCAGATCCGGTCGGCGGGCTCGTAGCAGACCCGGGCGATCTGCCGGCGCAGCACCGCGTTCTCATGCCGGAGCGCGAGAACTTCCGCATCCTTGGCCATACGGCTGCGCAGTACGGCAGCGGGCACGGTGATCAGATTCCGGACGAGCGTGGCGACGACCGACAGCGACATCCGCAGATCGTCGCAGGCCAGTCGAGGCCTTGTCGCCAGGATCAGCAAACGTGCAGGCCACAGCCGCGAAATCGTATTTTCGAGCGGGACAGGATGGGGCTCTCACGTGCCAGACCCCGAGCCCGTGCGCATCAATGACGGGGTGACGACTTCGGAATGAGACCACTGATAACCGATCCGGACCGCAGGTCAGCGACCCAGTGCACCTTCGGTGCGCGCCTTGGGGCCGGCAAACCGAAGGCCACGGTACGTCGATGACCTTGGAACCGACCCGTCCGCGCGTCAGAGGTAGTCCTCCAGGCGCGCCACCGCAAAGCCCTGCTCCTGGATGTGGCGCAGCATGTTTGCCGTCATCTCGGTCATCGAGTGGCCCTTGAGCTCTTCGGGCCCACGGAAGTGGGCCAGGATGATGTCGCCGGGGTGGAGCTTCTTGTCGGCACGCTGGTACTGCATGTTGGTGATCTGCATGGACTCGCGCCACAGCACGATCACCTCGACTCCGCACTGCCCCGCGGCGATGCGGGTGTTCTCGTTCCAGTTGCCGTAGGGCGGCCGCAACAGACGCGGGATGGTTCCGTACTCCTTGCCGAGCCTGGTCTGCTGGCCGCAGATCTCCTCGCGCTGCGCGGCAGCGCCCTTGGTGCGCAGATCGGGATGGGACAGCGTGTGGTTCTGAATCGTGTTCCCGAACTGTTGCAGTGGCTTGAAGTAGCCGTAGTCGGCGCTGATGGCCGAGTCGGTCAGGAACATCGTGAAGGGGACCTTCAGTTCGCGCATCATTTTCACGAACCCGGGGTCCTTCTCGGCGCCGTCGTCGAAGGTGATGAAGACGACCTTGTCCCTGGTGGGTATGTCGCTGATGACCGGCACCGGTTCGCCCGCCCGGCGCTTTACCGGCTTGACCTTCGGAGGGGCGGGCGGCGCGGCAAGTGGCTTGAGGCCCCAGGCGCGGAAGGCCGCGGCCTCGTGCGCGGCGTCCGCGACGGGCGCATTGCCGCCCGCCCGGGGGGACGCCGCCGGCGGACGAACGGAGTTCGAAGCGGCAGGCCCTGCCGCCTGGACGCGCGACGAACAGCCCGATATGAGGAGAACGCCGGTGAGCGCCAGCCCCGCGATTTTCTTGTCCACGAGAACCCCAAGTCCCGAACACATCTTCTATGGCGTCCTGCTTGACGGAGGACGTGGCCGCCGGGTTCCCGCGGGTCGATGTGACGTGAATGGGGTTCACCGGGTTGACGAACGAAGGCCCGGCCATTTGGTCTGCCACCGTCCCCACCTGCCCGCCGCCCTGCACCAGGCCCTGCAGGCGGCCGACCACACCCTCACCACCGACTACGCGGCCGCCCGGGTTCTGGACGGGGCGGGGACTTGCCGCGCTCGGTCTCACGGCTGGGGACGAGATGACCGAGCGGCAGGCCGAACTGCTCCTGGGGGAAGGCCGGCACCCGGACGCCGACCGGATCGAGGCGGAGCTCCTGGAAGCGGGTGACGATCCGGTGAAGGCGCGGCGGGCGACGGTGCTGGGGCGGCCCATCGAGCACATCAAGGGGCCGCACATCGAGTCGCCGTGGCTCGCGATGGACCTGGTGTTCCGGGCGCCCTCAACTGCTCAGTCCGCGTGGGCACTGGTTGATGACGAGACCCGCCGGGTGCTGGAGCTGTGCCAGGACATCGCCCGGGACAAGACGCTGGCGCGGATGGAGGAGTCGGTCGCGCAGATCCGCTGGGGCAGCGGTGGCAAGCACCGCGCCCCGGTGAAGGACGGGCTGATCATCGCGGTCTTCCGGCACTACGAGTCGAGAGCCGGAAAGCCGCTGCTCCATGACCACGCCGAAGTTTCGATCAAGGCGCGGCGGCCGGACGGGAAGTGGGGGAACGTGTCCACCGACGACCTCCGCGACAACATCGTGGCGGCCGGCACGCTTTACACCCTGACCTTCATGGAGGAGGTCTCCGCCCGGCTCGGGTGGGCGTGGGAGCCACGCGAGGTGACGTTCGGCAAAAGACCGGTCATGGAGATCGCGGGCATCGACCAGCGGCTGATCGGCTGGCAGTCGACCCGCCGTCAGCAGATCGCGGACGTGATGTCCGTCCTCGAGGCCGACTACGAAGACAGGCAGGGGCACCCGCCGGGGGAGCGGGCCGCCTACGCGCTGGACCAGCAGGCCGCCGACCGGACGCGCCCGCGTTGTTGGCCCGGACGGTGTGAGGGGCCGACGGGATCGGGTGTCAGCGGCCCCGCGTACGGTCTGCGCATGGATGATCAACGGAACCCCACTCCCTCGATTCACGACTTTGCGACATGGGAGCCCGTACTGCGGCTCCTGCGGGCAGAACATGCGGAGCGCCTCTCGGTCCCGGGCGGTCGCGTGGCGGGCCGTATCGGCCAGGGGGGATGGAGCGTGCCCCTGAAACGACGGTTGCCGCCGCTTGGCCGAGCCGCCCAGCTGGAGGACATTCGGGACGAGCACGATGCCGTGGAGCGGGTGCGCAGCGCTCTGGCGAAGGACGGCGTCGACGCCGTTTCGTTTGCGGTGGAGATCGAGCCGGCGGGGAGGACTCTGCTTCACCTGCTCGAGCCCAGCCCAGCCGTGGAGTCGGGCATCGGCCCGCATCCTGGGGCGCTCGTCCTGGTCGAGGACTCGCTTCCCGAGCCCTGGCATCGCCTTCCCGATCCGGTGCCAAGGGCGGCGCCGGCGCCGTCGGCGGACCCGGCGGTGCTGGAGCAGACGCTCCGCGAACGGCTGCCCGGCACCGTCGGTGCCACGGAAGCCGAGATCGCCGCGGCGGAGGTGCGCCTGGGCGTCGCCCTACCCGACGAGCTCAAAGCGCTCTACCGGGTGACACGGGCGAACTGGGAGGACTGGCGCGGCGACTACGAGGCGGCACGCCGCCATTCCGAGGCGGTCCGCTGCGAACTCTTCGGCTTGGACGACCTGTACGTTGCCGAGGCGGCGACCCGCTACTGCCCCTGGCAGTTCGCGGCGATGGATGCGGTCGACATCCGGCCCGACGCCGTCGTGCAGGGGCTGGTCGGCTCACCGGGCTGGATCGTCTTCGGTGACAACGGAGGCGGCGACCGGCTGGCCGTCGATCTGACTCCCGGCCCCCGCGGACACACCGGACAGGTCATCATCCTCTCCCACGAAGAGAACGTCGGCGCCGGACTCGTCGCCGACTCCCTCACCGACCTGGTCCTGGACCGGCCCAGCGCGGAACCCAGTAGCGAGGAGGTTCGGCGGCCACCGGCCGTGGCTTGGGTCAACGCATCGAGCCTGCGGAGCATTGAGGCCGCCGTCCACCCCGGCCTGGAAGTTCTGGCCATCGGCGTGTGGGACGGTCCGCCGCTCAGCCTCGCGCCCTTGACCGGGCTGCCGCGGCTGCGGACCCTCACCGCCTACCCCGGCACGCTCGCCGACGTACTGGAAATCGCCGAGCTCACCGGGCTGGAGTACCTGGAGCTCGGGCCGCAGGAGTGGCGCGTCCTCCTCGATGCCAAAGCAGTCCCGCGCAGCCTGTCGGCTGCCGCCATCAAGGTGCGCCACGACGAGGACCCCCTGGCCGTCGCGGACCTCGCCAACGAACTCCTCGCCCTCTGGGACCGGCCCCTGATCATCCGGACTGTCATCGAAGGCGACCTCGGTCCCGTGGCGTAGGCGGCGGGGTCGCACGGGGACGACGCCGTCCAGGCCGGCCGGGAAGGTGGCTTTATTCACGAGTAGCGCCGTCGGTTGTTCACGGGTTTGGGTTTGGGAGGCACCCAGATCCACGGTCGGGGATGCGCGCTCAGCCGTCTACGGGGATCGGTCGGTCCGGTGGGCCGTCGGTCAGCAAGGACGCCAACAGTTTCGGCAGCTCAGCCGGCCGCAACACATCCGACGTCGCGGCCAGTTCCGCTACGGTCCACCAGCGGTGCCCGGTGATCGCGGCCTTCTCGATCTCCTCGAAAGCCGAGGTATCGACCTGGAACGCAGGCACCCGGGCCATGTAGTAGCGCTGGCGAACCTCATAAGCGACGCTGCCCCGGACCGCTGTCCACGGACGCCCTCGCCAAATCTCCGGACCCAGCAAGAGGTTCGTCAGCCCGGTTTCCTCCTGCAACTCCCGCAGGGCTGCCTGCTCGTGGCTTTCGCCTGGCTTGAGCCCGCCTCCAGGGGTGAACCACCGGACGGAACCGTCCCCCTTGTTCAGGGCGGAGAACAGCAGTAGCCGATTAGCGTCGTCCAGCAACACCACGCGCGCGCTCGGGCGCGGCACCAGTCTCCCCTCCGGTTTCATCACCTCGTCAGATTAGAACCGCGGTCCCTGGGCGACCAACGGAGTTGGTCACCGGGCTGAGCTGTCACGCAATTCCGGTCAGAGCCGGATTCAGAGAGGATCCGCTCAAAGATCCACTCACGCGACCTGTACACCCACGGGCTCCTGACACGACCGACTCTGCTGCGCAATTCCGGGCAGGCATCGCTCGGGCGGATGTGACCTGCGGCGATGCCTGGTCTCAGGCCGCTGGAAACGGCTGGAACCGCAGGTCCCGCGAATTGCGCAGCAGAGTCACGACCGTGATCAAAGAATCACAGCGTGACCGGCCAAACAGCCCACACACCCCATTTCAGACCGGGTGGCTCCCAATCCCGTTGCCCGAACTGTGGCTCCCCATCCGACCGACCCACCGGATCTACTTCACCCTGTCGAGAACAGTACTGGCCCAGCAACTTGTGCTTGAGAACACTCGGCAGCGCCTGCGAGGCCCAATAGTCCTTGTCCGTACCCGTTGCCATGGCTTCCTCCCCCACCCCAGAATCCACTGTGATAACTGATATTGGGGTAAGCGTCACGCACCGTAAAGAGGGCGCCAGGCCGTGCTGGCCACCGACCCGTACTGACCCCACCAGCTCCGGGAGCACGGACCGTGGGTGAGGCATGTTGGGCGGCCGCGGCTTGAACGCTCTGGAGCATCACAAGGCGTCGTCGGCCGACGCGCCAGCCGGGCCTTCGCGCTCGAGCGGGTTGCCGACGAAAGAGGGGTGTGACCGAGGTACGCGCCAAAGGGGCAACGAGTCCTTGGGTGGCCCGAAGCCCGCGCCGATCCGACGTCGAGCGCTCAGCGCTTGGTCTCGTACCTGGTCAGCACCACGCCGTCGGGAAACGTCCGGGTCTCCACCAGGCTCAGGTTCACCCATTTGTCCAGGGCTGTGAAGAACGGCGTGCCGCCGCCCACCAGGACCGGATGGGTGACGATCGCGTACTCGTCGATCAGCCCGGCCCGCATGGCCGCACCGGCGAGTGTGGCACCGCCGATGTCCATGGGGCCGCCGTCGTCGGCCTTGAGCCTGGTGATCTCGGTGACTGCGTCGCCGGTGACCAAACGGGTGTTCCAGTCGACCGTGCTGGTCGTAGAGGAGAACACCACCTTCGGCATGTCCCGCCAGCGGCCGGCGTACTCGATCGCCGCCGGTGTGGCACCCGGCTGCTTGTCGGCGGTCGGCCAGTGGGAGCTCATCGTCTCCCACAGCTTGCGCCCGTACAGCGCCAGGCCCGTCGCGTCCACCCGGTCGGACCACCACTGGAACAGCTCGTCGCTCGGCACGCTCCAGCCGAGGTCGTCGCCGGGCGCGGCGATGTAGCCGTCCAGGCTCATGTTCATGGCAAAGGTCAGTTTCCGCATGGCGTCAGCCTCCCGTGAGTCGGTATTCGACGTACAGACCAGCACGGCGCGGAAAAATCATCGGTCAGGCCACCTCGACTTTCGTCGTTCTGACCAACTGTCAGATAGGTAGCTCGCACGGGTGACCTGTGGCCATCGGCCCGGCCGGGAGGCAGACGCCAAGGAAGCATCGGCGGTGCTTATGTCGCCTGCTGTGAGGGACCCGCCGATGCTTCCGGATCCGACCGTACCCGCATCTCTGCTCGCTGTGCTGGGCGCTTTGCGCGGCAGTTTCACCTCGCCGACCTTCTCCACGTTCGCCGCGCTGGTCACTGGGCTGATCGCGAACACCGGTCGGGGCACGGTCACCGGGATGCTGCTGGGCGCGGGGTTGACCCGTTGCTGGTCCCATGACCGGGCCCACTCCTTCTTCGCCCGCGCCCGCTGGGAGCCGCAGACGCTGGGCGCGTCGCTGTCCCACCTTGTGGTGCGCTCTGTGGTGCCCGACGGCACCCCGCTGACGGTGGCGGTGGACGACACGCTGTTCAAACGGCGTGGGAAGAAGGTCTTCGGCGCCGCCTGGCAGCACGACGGCTCCGCCGCCGGCCGCGACGGGATCGGCTACGGCACCTGCTTCGTCGTCCTCGGCCTGATCGTGGACCTGCCGTTCCTGCCCCGTCCGGTGTGCCTGCCGGTGGCCGCCCGGCTGCACCGCCCGAAAGGCGAGCAGACCAAGGTCGAACTGGCCGCTTCCATGATCCGATTCCTGGCCGCCTGCCACTGGAGCCGACGTATCGATGTGGTCGCGGATGCCGCCTACCACGGCAAGGCGCTGCGTGACCTGCCCGTATCTGTCACCTTCACTACCCGGCTGCCGTCCCACGCGGTGCTCCCGGTCGCGCAGGAGTTCGGCATGGGCACACTGGTCTGGTCCCCGCTCGGTGGCGGGATGCTCACCGGTCGGTACCGCAAGGGAGAGCAGGCTGCCACGCATCGGTCGCGGTACGGTTTCCAGCAGCTCAAGGACGACCAACGCCTCGATGTCGTGGAGCAGCTGATCCCGCTCGCCGACGAGGTGGGACTGCCGCTGACCCACCTGGCGATGGCGTTCGTCCTCACCCACCCGGGGGTCACCTCCGCACTTATTGGTCCGCGGACAATGGAGCAACTCGATGACCTGCTCGCCGGCGTCGAGGCCGCCGTTGGCGACGACGTCCTGGACCAGATCGACAAGATCGTGCCGCCGGGCACCGACGTCGGCACCCTCGATATGGCCTACCAGCCACCCGCCGTTCTCGTCTCGACTCTGCGTCGACGCCCGCACGGTGAGCGCTCGGCCGCATGATCGGACGCCGCACCAGAACAGGTCCTCGCCTTTCGCCGCCCAGCGCGCTTCCGGGCCGTACGGGGAGGCAAGGCGCAGATGGCCGGGTGGGACGCCGCCCTGCTCGGCCTCCCGCATGCGGATCACCTCCCCTCCCCGGGAGTCGGTGGCGACCAAGTGGGTCTGCACCGTGATCCGCCGCAGGAGCGCGACCGGCTCCAGGGTAACGGCGTGGTGTACGACAGCGGTTTCGGCTGGTCGGGAACGTGAGGAGAGCCGTACGGGTTGGGATGGTTGTGAAGCGATCCTTGGCCCGTACGGCTCTCTCGCATCGTATCTGCACGGGCATCTCGAGGCGTCGACTCGGGGCGCTCATCGCCGAGTTGGCCAGCCCGTGGATGGCGCGGGAAGAGTCCCGGCTGGGCGAACGCCGAGGCCATGAGCGTCTGCGCGCCGAAGGTGGCGGACCCAGCCATCAACTGGTCTTCACCGACCGGGTGATCGCGACCCTGGTGATCCTGCGGTTCCAGCTTCCGCACGCCGCCCTCGCCGTCTTCTACGGCGTGGACCGCTCCACCGTCACGCGGGCCGTCCATGAGATCCGTCCGCTCCTGGCGGCGCGGGGCTTCGCGGTCCCCGGCGAGGCGGGACTGCGTCTGCACACGCTGGCCGATGTCTTCGCCTACGCCACCGCGAAGGGTGTTGAGCTGCGCCTGGACGGCACCGAGGTTCGGGTCCGGCGTCCGAAGGCGCGCCGCCCCGGCCGGCGTGCGTTCGTGTCCGGCAAGATGCGGCAGAACACCAAGAAGGCCACCGTCATCACCGACGGACAGGGCCGCACTCTGTGGACCGGCGCGGTCCGGCCGGGCCGTATGCATGATCAGACGGCGGTCAAGACCGAGGGGATCGAGGCCCTCTTCGAGCAGTACCCGCAGGTCAAGGCCAAGGTGGATGCCGGATACCGGGGCCTGGCCAAACGGTTTCCCGGCCAGGTCCAGGCGCCGCCGAAGAAGCCCGCCAAGGACGCGTCGGCCGCGGAGGTGACCGTCTGGGAGGAGGCCCGCAAGAAGCAATCCTCGGAGCGGATATGCGTCGAGCACGCCAACGCCGAGCACAAGCAGTGGAGGCCCCTCCAGCGGTACCTCGGCCGCCGTGAGTACTACACCGAGACCCATCTGGCCATCGCCGGCCTCGTCTCCGACCGCACCGCAGAGCGGTAATCACCCATCAGCCAACCCGCCAGGCCAACACGCCCCAACCTCAGTCGCGCACGACACCGTAAGCAGCGCCTCCGGGGCGCCAGGCGCCTACACCGCCCTCAGCAGGGCGACGGGGTCCTGCCCGAACACGGTGGCCCGCCGGTCCCGCTTGGCCTGTGAGGACGGCAGCTTCCAGCTGTTGACGCGCTCCCTGGAGCGCAGGGCGAGCTCAGGTACGGCCACGGCCCCGGCCGGCCAGGACGGGGCGACCACGACCAGTGCCTCCAGCGCCGCGCGAACCGACTCCCCAGCCAGCTCCAGGCGGTTCAGGTCCCGCAGCGCGGGCGGCTGCTCCGTCCGGAGTCGACGTCGTCGGGCCGCGGGCGCTGACGGCGGTGTACCGGGCGATACGCAAGTCCTATGAGGATTCCAGCAACGAACCCGGCACCGCCGACTTCTACTACGGCGAGATAGAGATGCGCAGAGCCGACACCGGCACCGACTGGGCCGAGCGCGGCCTGCTCAACGAGTACTGGGCCGTGTCCGGCTACGGCCTGCGCGCCACCCGCGCCCTTGGGTGGCTGCTGGCCGCGGTCACCGTCACCATGTTCGTGATGATGCTCTGGGGACCTTGGGTGCGGGATGATCGTGTGTGCGGTCGCTGACCTGTCGTTCGGCTGCGGGGGTGGTGTGGATGTCGCTGCAGCCGGACGTGCAGCACGCCCTGCACCAGGTCAACCGGGGTGGGGGAGAGCCGTACCGGTCGCCCCGGAAGAGTGCCGTGCCATCGGCGGTCCCTGGGTGCGCCTGGTCTGGCGTGTGAGTGATCTGCCGGGTGCTTTGCTGCTGGCCTGTGCTGGCGGGTGGGGCGGGTGAGCGTGCTGTGGCAGGTCGGGTGGTGAGAGGTCCGGGCGGGGGGTGTCCGGCTTGCCGGTGTTGTCATCGTGTTCCACGTGGCTGTGGTCGGTTGTTGGAGTGGTCAAGGCGGTGCACGGTCGGCCGCGGTGACGAGGATTCAGGTCGGGGTTGGTATCTGGTGGTGGGCGTCTTTCAGGGTGGGGTCGGTGTCTGGTGGTGGGTGTCGTTGAGGTCGGGGTTGGTGTCTGGTGGTGGGTGTGGTTTGGGTGGGGGTGTTTTTCGGTGATGGTTGTTCACTCGACTTTCGACGTTCTGATTGATCGTCATGCCAGGTGTGCGCTGGCTGCGGCCCATGCCTCTTGCACGGCGCGGATTTCGGTATCTGTGGGCTGACCGGCGTCGATGGGCATAAATCGGGCCGCGATGATCGTTCGGCGGAGCTTGGCGGTCATGTCGGAGAACGCCGGGTGCGTCTTGGTGAGGTACCACGGGGCCCGTGCCCGGTGCTCGGCCGCGTCCTGGGGGTGGTGGCCGTGCAGCGCGTACCAGACCACGGTGATCGTGTAGCAGTACAGGCCGAACGGAACCCCTCGCTGGACCGCGCGCCGGGTCCGGTGGTGGGCCTGGCCGACGCCGAGGATGCCGCGGGCTTCGCCGAAGGTCACCTCGATCGACCATCGCGCGGCATACCGGGCCACCAGTTGCCCGGCCGAGCGCGGTCAGGTCGGTGGAGATCAACGCCAGGTCGTAGCCGGTGTCGATGGCATCCTCGCGGAGCAGCAGCACCTTCACCGTTTGGGTGTGGAAGGAGCCGTACCACAGGCAGGTGGTCTCGGCGGTGAACACGGTCTCGGTGCGGCCGTAGCGGGTCACGGCCTGCGGGGTGAACGCCAGCGTGGCGGCCAGCTCGGCCGGAGTGCCGAGCCTGTCGCCTTTCAGGCGGGGCCTACCGCGCCGTCCGGTCGGCGGTGGGGCAAGGCGGTAGAGCACCGCGTGGGACGGCAGCCGGGTAGTGAAGGTGACAGATACGGGCAGGTCACGCAGCGCCTTGCCGTGGTAGGCGGCATCCGCGACCACATCGATACGTCGGCTCCAGTGGCAGGCGGCCAGGAATCGGATCATGGAAGCGGCCAGTTCGACCTTGGTCTGCTCGCCTTTCGGGCGGTGCAGCCGGGCGGCCACCGGCAGGCACACCGGACGGGGCAGGAACGGCAGGTCCACGATCAGGCCGAGGACGACGAAGCAGGTGCCGTAGCCGATCCCGTCGCGGCCGGCGGCGGAGCCGTCGTGCTGCCAGGCGGCGCCGAAGACCTTCTTCCCACGCCGTTTGAACAGCGTGTCGTCCACCGCCACCGTCAGCGGGGTGCCGTCGGGCACCACAGAGCGCACCACAAGGTGGGACAGCGACGCGCCCAGCGTCTGCGGCTCCCAGCGGGCGCGGGCGAAGAAGGAGTGGGCCCGGTCATGGGACCAGCAACGGGTCAACCCCGCGCCCAGCAGCATCCCGGTGACCGTGCCCCGACCGGTGTTCGCGATCAGCCCAGTGACCAGCGCGGCGAACGTGGAGAAGGTCGGCGAGGTGAAACTGCCGCGCAAAGCGCCCAGCACAGCGAGCAGAGATGCGGGTACGGTCGGATCCGGAAGCATCGGCGGGTCCCTCACAGCAGGCGACATAAGCACCGCCGATGCTTCCTTGGCGTCTGCCTCCCGGCCGGGCCGATGGCCACAGGTCACCCGTGCGAGCTACCTATCTGACAGTTGGTCAGAACGACGAAAGTCGAGTGTTCAGGGTGGGGGGGTGTTCGTGGAGGGTGTTCGGGGTGGCGGGGGTGGTTGTGGTTTTTGGTGTGTTGGGTTCGGTGGTCTGCTGCTGACAGGGTGACTGGGTGTCAGTGTGTCGCCCGGTGGGCCTAATGATGTGCCAGGCATGCTTACTGTCCTACTTTTTGATGGTCTATCAGGTAGTGGTGGGGTGTGTGGTGGGTGCTGTGTGTACACCCGGTCGGCTCTCTGGGGTCACACTTTCGGTATTTCCGATATGACAGCTATTGGGGTCGTCAGTACGTTCGTCTCAGGTCGGCTGTCCGGTCGACGGCGTCTCTGAGACAGGAAGAAGTGACATGACCACGCGTACCGTGGCCGTGGCCGCCGCGGCAGTAGGCGCAGCGGTCCTCGCCACCACCGGCATTACCTATGCTTCGGCGGCCGGGTCCACCCAGGTCGCCCCGTTCGTCCAGCAGGCTGCTCCCGCCGCGGTTGCCTTTGGTGATGAGGGCGGCGGGAATGGCAGGGGGAACGAGGGCCGTGACAACGGCCGTGACAACGGCCGGGGTAATGGCCGTGACAACGGCGGTGACAACGGCCGTGGTTACGGCGGTGACAACGGCCGTGGTTACGGCGGTGACAACGGCCGGGGTGACGGCGGTGACAGCGGCCGGGGTGATGGCCGTGGTTACGGCGGTGGCAATGGCCGGGGTGATGGCCGTGGGGGTGACTACGACGACGACTATGGCTACAGGGAGGGACGGATCCAATTCAACGAGCGGACGTATTCCGCTCACACGGACGGCTGTATCACCGTGGTCAGCGGTCTGGGCTCGCGGAGCTTCAACGTCCGTAACGACAGTCGCAAGACCGTTGAGGTCTTCAGCGGGGTCACCTGCGACGACGGGTCCCCGGTCGCGACGGTCGGTCCCTGGAGCACCAGTAACGGTGTCTTCACTCGTTTCGTCCGCGGGGGCGTGTGGGTCAAGCACGGTGTCGTGGGGAGCTTCCGGGTTGTCGACAACTACCGCGACAGGTGGTAGCCGGGCCTCCTGCGCATGGAAATCCCGGCCCGTCGGAATCGGGCCGGGGTTTCCGGCATGGGGGGCGTCGCGGCGGGTGCCCGGTCCCGGGCGGCCGCACCATGTGTGCGGCTCACGCCCGGTGTCCCATAACACCTGCTAGGCCATACTAAGTGTTTGCCGAGTCCCCCGCGTGTCGCGCTGGGTGGACCCGGTCGGCCATGGTCCTGCGGGCTTTGTTCCAGGGTCCGCGGGCCGAGGTGCCCGGTGGTTGTGGCGGGGTCGTCCCGGTGGCGGCCGGGCGGCCGCAAGGGACGCGCTCACGGTCAAGAGCGCGCAGTTTCTTCCGTATCAGGGGGCAGGGCGGCCGGGCCCGGCGCGGGGGATCGCCCTGGCGGCAAGGGCTTGGATCTGCGGTCCCTTTTCCTGCGGCGCTGCGGCCGTGGGGCGAAACCTGCGTCACCGGCCCTGGTGGTCTGCTCCTGGGCATCCGGCGCGGCCGGTGCGGTACCCCGTGTCGACTGTTTTGGTGAGCCTGCCGGGCTCGCCCGGGGCCGGGGTCATCGTCCTGCCGGGACCCGCGGTCGTGTCCGGTCCCCGGCCGGCGTGCGGGGAAGCGGTCTGATCCCTTCGTGGCGGCCGAAGGCACCCGCAATGCGGCGACGTGCCTGCGCGGACCCGGACCGTCCTTGACGGCCCGGGCACCGGGTTTCACAAACCGCGCCCGCCCGCCCGCCGCGCCTGCGTGTCCGCCCCGCCTGCCGCGCTCGTCCGCCGCCCGCCGCCCGCCGCGCCCGCTGCGCTCGCCTGCCGTGCTTGCCGCGCCTGCTGTGCTCGTTCGCCGCGCCTGCGTGTCCGCCCCGCTGCCTGCGCGTTCGCCCTGCCTGCTGTGCTCGTCCGCCGCCTGCGCGTCCGCCCTGCCTGCTGTGCCTGCTGTGCCTGCTGTGCCTGCTGTGCCTGCTGTGCCTGCTGTGCCTGCTGTGCCTGCTGTGTCTGCTGTGCTCGCCCGCCGCGCCCGTGGGTTCTGCTGCCTGCGCGTTCGCCCTGCCTGCTGTGCCCGTCCGCCGCCTGCCCGCCCGCCGCGCTCGCCCGCCGCGCCTGCTGCGCTCGCTCGCCGCGCCTGCTGTGCCCGTCCGCTGCCTGCGTGTCCGCCCCGCCGCCTGCTCGCTCGCTGCGCTGCCTGCGTGTCCGCCGCGCCTGCTGCGCTCGCCCGCTGTGCCCGCTGTGCCCGCTGTGCCCGCTGCGCCTGCCGCGCCTGCTGCGCTCGTCCGCTGCCTGCGTGTCCGCTGTGCCTGCTGTGCTCGTTTGCCGCGCCCGTGGGGTCTGCTGCCTGCTCGTTTGCCGCGGCTGCTGTGCTCGCTGCACCCGTTCCCGCCTGCTGCGCTGCTGTGCCTGCTGTGCTCGTTTGCCGCGCCCGTGGGGTCTGCTGCTTGCGCGTCATCCGGGGGTGAGCGCTTCCGTTGCCGCCTTCGTCCGGGTGGGGGCCGTCCCTGACGCGCCGTTGTAGCTTCCTGCTCCTGTGCTTCTATCTCCCGGGGCACGGGCGTTGGCCGGTCTTTGACGGGTGACCCCCGTGGGCGCAGGGTGCGGGGACCGGCCGGTGGCGGGCGGGCGCCTGCCTGAACACGGGGTCCGCTCATCGGGGAGGGCTTTGAGGTACTCGTCGCGCAGGGGCACGACGCCCGCGGTGACCAGCAGATCGCGGGCATGACAGGTCGTGGGCATGGCAGGTCGCGGGTAGCGGGTCGTGGGTGTTCCGGGCGGGTCGTGGAGGTGCTGGTGGTCTGGCTTGCGGCAGTGCACGAGCGGGACCAGCGGGTTGGTGACGATCTCGCGCGACAGCCAGGAGACCACCTTGTGCGGCCGTTCGGTACCGGCCAGGGTCCTGCGGGTGCGCCGGCAGCGTCTCCTCGTCGTTGCCGAACCTGTTCGGCGAGCTGGGCCTTGAGGTAGCGCTGTGGGCGCAGATACTCGCGGTCCATGCCACTGCTGCCGGTTCCGCGTCCGTGGCCGGGGTGCCGGGTTCCGTGGGCGGGGTGCCGGGTTCCGGTTCCGTCGAGAGCAGGAACCCGATCAGCAGCATTCCCGCTACCGCGGCCCGGGTGTGTACCGCGAGCAGGGTTCCGGCCGTCACGAGGATCCAGCCGGCAGGGAGCACCTGGGCCACGACGGCGGCGTGCTGGTGCCCGGTGCCGGGGATGCGGGACAGGCCGGCCATCGCCACCGCTGCGAACAGCGCGTATGTGGCGGTGACGGGATCGTGCAGGCCGTACAGGCCGGTGTAGAAGGCGGCGGCTGCGAGGGTGACCCGGGCGGCCCGCCGGGCCGTGCGGGCCGTGGTGCCGGTGCCGTGCCGCAGTGCGGTGGTAGCCCGGCGCAGCGTGGGGCCGGGGCTTTGATGTGCCCGGGCTGTGGCACTGCCGGTGTTCTCCTCAGGGCCCATGGCTGGTACCCGTGCCCGCTTGTCCTGGTTCCAGGATCACATCCGTCCCGGACCGTCGCACGGGTGCGGGTGCGGGCGGGGGCGGGTGCGGCGCACTCGGGTCTGGGTGGTGCCTGCCCCCGCCGGCGGGGGTGTCGGGCGGGGGTGTCGGGCGGGGGTGCTGGGCGGGGGTGTTGGGCGGTTGGGGGCGCTCAGGTGTGTGTGGGTGGGTGCCGCCATAGGTAGCCGCCTGCCGTGGCGGCGAGCAGTATCACGCAGCCGGCGAAGACCAGGCCTGCAGTGCGTAGTCCCAGTGCCGCGGCGAGTGCGCCGATCCCGATGACGGGCACCGAGATTCCCGCGTACGCGAGGACGAAGAACGCCGAGATGGTGGCGCCCTTGTGGGTGTCGGGAGCCGCTGTGCTCACCACGCTCAATCCGGCCCGGAAGGCCAGGCCCTGGCCGGTGCCGCCGGTCGCGGCACCCAGGAGGAGGACCGGCAACGACGCCAGCAGCAGCGATGCCCCCACCACGAGCAGCCCGGCCACCAGCATCAGGCAGCCGACGGGCAGGGCGTTGCGTGTGCCGACGGGGCCCATCAGTAACTGCCCGCAGGCCGAGGCGCAGAAGACGCAGAAGACGACGGCGCCGGACACGGCCAGGTCGTGCACGCCCAGGGTCTGGGTGAGGAAGGCCGGCGCGACCGCGGTGAACAGGCCCAGCAGCGAGAATCCGGCGAAGGCGGCGAGTGCGCAGGGCGCGAACACACCGCGTACCTCGGTGGGGACGACCATGCCCTGTGGCCGTAGCGGGGGCCTGGCGCCGCTGCGGTGCACGGTCTCGGGCAGCAGCGAGGTGACAGCCACCGCGGCCGCCAGGAGCGCCAGATGGGTCAAGAACGGCAGCCGCAGCGGCCATGGCGCGTACTGGGCCAGGGTCCCCGCGACCAGGGGGCCGAGTCCCAGGCCGCCCATGTTGGCCGCGGTCGCCGCGAATCCTGCCCGGGCACTGCGTCCGGCGGGTGCCAGTTCCAGCACAGCGGCCGTGCCCGTACCGCTGAGCAGTCCGGCCGACAGCCCTGAAAGGACACGGCCCGTGAACAGCAGCGGCAGTCCGTCCGCCAGCAGGAAGCACACCGCGCTCAGCGCGGCCAGTGCCAGCGCGCCCAGCAGGACCGGGCGGCGGCCGAGAACATCGGAGAAGCCGCCGGCCAGGAGCAGGGCGGCGATCACACCGATGGCGTAGACGGCGAAAACCACGGTGACGATCAGTTCGGAAAAACCGATCTGCTCACGGTAGAGCCCGTACAGCGGTGTCGGCAGGGTCGTGCCCATCATCCCGACCGCGAACACACCCGCCGCGGCCAGATATCCGGGCCGTACAGTGCTCCGCTGACGGTCCGTGTCCTGGTTGATCACAACTCACCATAGGCATCGGGTCAGGCGCGCGGAGGCGTTGACTTCGCCCGGGGACGGGCCGGTGCACAAAAGCCACCGGCACACGGCAGAGCCTGCGGCACCCCTGCTGCCGGCCCGCAAGGCCCCGCAGTCACCCCGCGGCAGCCGGGTGCCTTCGTGGACCTGCGGACGCAGGCCGCCGGCACGAGCGGGGGACGGCGGCAGGACCAGGAACATCAGCAGACAGACCCCGGCTGACAGCTTCGGATCGCCTGCACCCCCGGCCGCCTCGTCGGCGGTTGCCTCCGCGTCCGCCCCAGCCCCTCCCCGGGTCCCCCAGCCCCTCCCCGGGTCCCCCTGGCCTCCCCGGGTCCCCTTGGCCTTCCTGCGGCCCCTGCCCGACACCCCCGGCCGCGGTGGTGTCCGCCCGGCCAGGGGAGTCGGGCCCGCCGCAGCCCGGAACACGCCCCCTGTCAGGAAGGACGCCTCCCTGTCAGGAAGGACGCCTCCCGCCGGCCGGGGCGCTGCCCGGGGCCCGGCCCGGTGCCTGCGAACACCGCGCGGCGACCTCACCCGTCGCGGTCACCGCCGGACCCGGCCCGACGCCCGGAGCCGGCCAGGATCTCGCCCAGCGGCTTCCCCCGGCCCCGGGGGCCTGCTGCCGGTACGCGGGGGGCGCGGGCGGCCACCTCCTTCGGGCCGCGTCCCGGCCCACCGTCGAGACCGCCGGACTGGAGGCTTGACGGCCTTCGGTGTCACCCGACTGTGCGGCAGCTGCGACCTCATTCGGCCCCGTCTGCCGCGCGGCCGCACCCGAGCGGCAGGGCTCGGGGGCAGCATGGAAGCGGAAGCCCGCCCGGGAGCCCTTCGCACGTCGACCGGGCGGGCCGCCGTTGTGCAGCGCGCCTGCGTGCGCGGCGGCCGCCGCGCAGGGCCGCGATGGCCTGCCGGCGCACGGTGCGGGCGCGAGCACGACCGGCCGGCCGGGCGGCACCGATGAGGTCCGGCGGCCGGGCCGTCACCGCACGCGCCGCCCCTGAGAGCACCGCCGGCGGTGCTCTCAGGGCCCGTCCCGCGGTGATGGCCGCCGCCGGACCGGCCCGCACCTTCTGCCCTCACCGCCGCACCGGTGCCCGGTGAAAGGAAAAGAAGGAAAAGAAGGAAAAGAGGCTCTCCTGTCGCTTCCGTGGGTGGTCAGTTCGTGAGTTGACGGCCTGGTAGCTGGGGTCGGTGGCCGCCGAGGCTGAGCATCGCGAGGGCGATGAGGGACTTGGGGTCCTTGAAGCCGAAGGCGATGCGGGTGATCAGTCGGATTTTGGTGTTCATGGACTCGACCAGGCCGTTGCTCAGCCCGTGCTCGGCGGCGGCGGTGATGGCGTCGAAGTGTCTGACGATGCTGCGCTGCAGCTCGACGAAGGCGGCTATTCGTGAGCGGCGGGCCCAGAGCACCCAGTCCCACAGCGCCTCGGTGGTGTCGGGGCCCTGTTTGAGGGCGGTGCGCAGACCTTCCTTGAGCAAGTACGCCCGGTGGAGCAGCGGGTGAGCGTTGGCGATGAAGAGCAGTTGGGCCCGCTGCCCGGCCGTGAGGTCCTCGGGGTTCTTCCACAGCGCGAAGCGGGCCTTCTTCAGGGACTTCGAGCCTCGGGTGGATCTGCCCTTGCCTCCGCGCTCGGCGTTCCACACCTGACGGCGCACGACGTCCAGGGCGTCGGTGGTCCACTGAACGACGTGAAACGGGTCCATCACCCGTACCGCCTGCGGGCAGCGCTCGGCGACCACCGTGGAGATCCAGTCGGCCGCATCCGCGGACACGTGGGTGAGCTTCGCGGCGCGCTCGTTCCCCAGGGCGTCGAAGAACTTACGCAGGGTGGCCTTGTCCCGGCCGGCCTCAGCCCAGACCAGACGCCCGGAGTCGTGATCCACCACGACGGTCAGGTACTTGTGGCGCTTCTTGTAGCTGATCTCGTCAATACCGATCCGTCGTAGCCCGGCGAACAGGTCCACCGACTTCTCGACGTCCGCCCAGACCCGGGCGACGATGTTGCCCACCGTGCGCCAACCGGTCCGCATGAGCTGGGTGACGGACGTCTTGGAACAGCAGGTCGCCAGCCAGGCCACCTGCGCGTCGAACGCCAGGGTATGTCCGGCGCCGTGCCTCGCCCAGGGAACCGAGGCGACCACTATGCCGTGCTCGGGGCAGGAGACCCGGGGCGCGTCGGCCTCGAGGAATGCCTGGATGACGCCCAGGTCCAGGGCCCGCCAGCGGCGGCGTCCCTCACCGGCGTCGTACTTCGCCACCTTGCGCCGACAGATCCCGCACCGCTCCCTGTGGCCCTTCGCCGGTCGGACATGCGCCACGATCACCAGCTCACCCCGGACACCGCCCTCGGGGTCCGCCTCCTCGGCCTCGACCTGCTCGATCAGCGTCTTTTCGACACCGAGCAACCGAACCCATATCCTCTTAATTTGCACGCCGTATCCAGGTTTATTCGTTTCGTACCTTCAGCAGTCGAAACGTACCCCGGGTACGGCGTGTTCTGCGTATCAGCCCTGGTCAACGACCCACGGAAGCGACAGGAGAGCCGGAAAAGAAGGGGGGTTGCCTTGCCGCGGCTTCGTCCTGCCTCCGCGGACCTTGCGGGCGCTGTGGAGCTGCGGGCGCGCTCAAGAGCCGGGATGCCGGGGCCACTTCCTGGTTGGTGTGTGCCGGACCGGGGTCTCGCGCCAGGCCGCATATGTGGGTGATGCGCTGCGCGTGCACGGCCCGGACGGAAAGGGGCTGCGGCCTCCTGCGATTGCTCCGGCGTGTGAGCCGGGCACCGGGCGATGCGTCAGGTTGGCGTGCAGGCCCCCGTGGACCGCCCCCGCACTCGACGCGGTCGGTGCGGCCGAAACCGTCCTCCTGTTCGCGCCCGGCGAGCGACCGCGAAAAATTGTGTGGAGCCGGGCTCGCCGGGCATGACAGGCTGACGCACACCGAAGGGGTGTAGCTCAGATGGCCAGAGCGCCGGTCTCCAAAACCGGATGCCGCAGGTTCGATTCCTGCCACCCCTGCCACCGTTCAGGGCTCCCCGGCCCCACGGCCCCGGCCCTTGCTCACGGTCCGGGACCACCGGCGCGGTCACGTCCCGGCCGGGACGACCGCGGCCCGGATACGGCGGGCCGGATACGGCGGGGTGCCCGGCTGACGGGCGCGGGCCGGTCCGGGAACCGTATCGCTCGGGCACATCGCGCCGGCCGGCCTGTCCCCGGATGCTGCTGCCGGTGGTCAGCTCAGGGCCGCAGCCAGAGCCCCGGCCGCCTTGGCGACCAGCGGATTGTCGGCGGGGGCGTCCCGGTCGGGCTTGGTGGTTATGACGGCCAGGACGACCGGCGGCCGGCCGGGGGGCCAGGCGACGCCGGCGTCGTTGTTGCCGCCGTAGCTGCCGCCGCCGGTCTTGTCGGCGACGCTCCAGCCGGCGGGAATCCCGGCGCGGAAGCGTTCACCGCTGGTGGTGTTGGCGAGCAGCCAGCCGGTCAGCAGCCGGCGGTCGCGGGGGACGAGCACGTCGCCCAGGACGAGGCGGGCGTAGGTTTGCCCGATCGCACGAGGTGTCGTGGTGTCCGTCTTGCGCCATGGCTCCGCCGAGTTCAGCTCGGGCTCCCACCGGTCGAGGCGGGTGACCGGGTCGCCGGCAAAGCGGCACAGGCGGGTGACGGCGGCGGGGCCGCCCAGCTCCCGGAGCAGGAGGTTGGCCGCGGTGTTGTCGCTGTGCGTGATGGAGTACCTGCACAGGTCGGCGACCGTCATCGCGCGCGAGAGGTTCTCGGACGTGCCGGTGATCGGCGAGTGGCCGCAGGCCCTCACGTACTGCGCGGTGTAGTGGATACGGCGGGCCAGGAACTCGCCGCTGCGGTCCAGATCGCGAAGGACCGCAGCCGCGCCGATGGTCTTGAACAGAGAGCACATCGGGAAGCGCTCGTCCGCCCGGTACACCACCGTGCGGTGTGTGGCGGTGTCATGGGCGTACGCGCCGAGCCGGGCAAAGTGCTCCCGCTCCAGGGCGCGCAACTGCCCGGTGACGTGGGCCGCCGCGCCGGGCGCGGCGAAGGCGGTGGGCGCGGGGGGGCGGCGGGGATACGGCGGCCGGAGCCGCCCCGGCACCGGCCCCGGCGGCCAGGGCGGCCAGGACTGTCCGGCGGGTCGCGCGGGCTCCGATGGATCGCACAGCCATGTGCCTTTCCTTCGTACGGCAGACGCCTGTCATGACATCAGCTCCAGCCCGGCTTGGTGGCAATGACGCACCAACCGCTGCCCGACGCCCTTGGCCGTGGGCCGCTCGCAGCAGTGGCCCACGCCCGCCCCTGCTGCGACCAGACCTCCGAACTTTGCCGAACGGCCGTCACCACCCTTGCAGCACACCGATGGAGGGGACGTGTGACGACAGACCCCGGCGGCGCCGGCGGGGCCTGGGCGTGAGCTGAACGGGGCAGCCACGGTCAGCTGCCGGGCGCTCGCCCATAGCCGCGGGCAGCGACCGCAGACACTCGCTGAGATCAGCCCCCGCGTGACTCCTCCACCCCTTGAAGGGGGGTCTCGTTATGCCGGTTGGGCTTCGCGACGGGCCGGCCCGTACAACGTTCAGGGCGCCCACTGTGTCGGCGTGCGCGGTGTGGCCGCACACGGTGCAGTGGAACGTGTCCTGGGCGGGCCGGTTCTCCTTGGCGGTGTGCCGGCATGCGGGGCACTGCCGGGAGGTGCTGCGGGGGTCCACGGTCATCACGTCCCGTCCGGCGCTTTCAGCCATGGCGGTCCAGATCGCGAGGAACACCCCCAACCGGCATCGTTGATCCAACGGTTCAGCCCGGCTCTGCCCGCGGCTTTGCTGGGCAGGAAGCTGCCCGGCTGATCAGGGTCGGGCTTCGGTGCGGGGGCCCGGCTCATGTTGCGGATCTTGAGGTCTTCGTGCGCGATGAAGTCGTGTTCGCGTACGAGGTCGAGCGCGGTTTTGTGCGCGTGGTCAAGGCGCCGGCGGCGGACCTTGCGATGCAGGGCGGCGACTTTCTCCGCGGCCTTGCGGCCGTGACGCGGGTTCTCGACGAACCCGCCGTCCGAGTCGGCGAGGAAGTTGGCTATGCCCAGGTCGATGCCGACCACGCTGCCGGTCGCGGGCAGCGGATCGGGTGCGGCCTGTTCGGCGGTCAGCACGACGAACCACTTACAGCCCTCGCGCGTGACCGAGACCGTCTTGACCTTGCCGGCCACCGGCCCTTGACCTTGCCGGCCACCGGCCGGTGCTGGTGCACCTTGACGTGCCCGACCCCCTGGATGCGCATACCGGTGACCGGATCGTGCGCGGCGGCATCCCAGCGGCAGCCGTCTGCGTCCCTGGGGAAGCGGCGTAAAAACGCCCTCGGATGACGCCGTGCCCGGCGCATGACCGCCGTGCACACCGGGACCGCGTGGACGCGGCGGCCGGGCGGGGCGGTTGAGGAACAGCGAAGCCGGCCTCCGCGGTTGCCGGGGCCGACTGGTCTGGTGTGTCAGGCGGTCGCGCTGAGCGCCTTCCTGCGGGGCGGCAGTGCGAGTGCGGTCACGGCGAAGGCCGGCGCAGTGACCGCGGGCGGTGGTCAAGAAGGGCTGCGAAAGCGCCGGGGCGGCATCGGTGCAGTACACCGGCACGTCTCGGCGTCCGGCCCGGACACACCTGCGCAGCCTGCCGCTCGGCCTGCTCGTGGGGCGCTTTGGCACCACCATCCGCGGCCTCCACCGCAACAGCACCGGGCAGCGCCCGGTGGGCGGCGTTGGTACCTCGGCACAGCTCTTCCCGGAAGCGGCGCGGGGCCGGGCCGCCTCGACCGCGGCCACGATGCGTCTGCGCGCCGCACAGGGCAGGATGTGCCGCCGGTGGATGCGGGAACGCTGCCACCGGCAGGCCGGTCACGAACACTGCGCCTGCAGTGGTCCGCCCGGTCGGCCTGCTTCGAGGGCCGACCGCCCAGGTCTGACTGGGCAACTGGGGGCGGGTCCGCATGGCCGGGCCCGGACAGGTCCTGACCGGGTTCGGCTGTGCAATCGGCACGTCTTGTCAGTAGGCCGATTGTCAGTAGGCCGAGTTGACGTTGTCGATGGAGCCGTAGCGGTGGGCGGCGTAGTTGGCTGCGGCGGTGATGTTGGCGACCGGGTCGTAGATGTTCTTGGAGGTGCCGCTGACGTGGTACGAGTTGAACGTGGGGTCGATGACCTGGAGCAGGCCCTTGGACGGGATGCCCTTGGTGGCGTTGGAGTCCCAGTTGTTGATGGCGTTGGGGTTGCCGGAGGACTCGCGCATCAGGTTTTTGCGGATGCCTTCGTAGGTTCCCGGGATGCCCTTCGCGTGCATGACCTTGAGCGACTCGTTGATCCAGGTGTCGACGTTGCCGCCGCCGGACTGGGCGGGGGTGGCGGCCGAGGCGGCCGGGGCGCCTGCGACGGTGCCGGCCACGACTGCGGCACCGGCGGCGAGCATGCCCATCGAGATCTTCTTGGTCTTGGTCATGCGGGCGAACTTCGTGGACATCGCGGTGAACTGCATTCGGTAATTCCTCTTCCGTCGGGGGGTGATGCCAAGAATTGTTAATCGAGGACAAATCCCCGGTCAATGACCCCCCTTTACTAACCGGATTCGTACTGGGTGCCGGAAATGATCGGGAGAAGCGCCGTCAAGGCTGCGGACAGGGTCCCAGTGGCTCTACTATTCGGCTTCGGAGTGACGGCCGTCACGTGGCCCACTCCACACGGCAAATGCCTCAAATCGGCACAAGGGTGGCGTGGGTCACGTGACCTGCGTCATATAAAGGACACCGTATTCGCTCCCCGTAATTCCGGATAAACGCACTGTATTGATGGTGGTGTGGCGGTTATCGGCGCGAATCCGAGGGGAATCCTGATCGGGCGGCCGGCGTGTGACCGATCGCGTGCCGCCCCCTAACAACAGGGCTGATCCGGTGTCGCGTGGCCGTGTGAACGGGCTTGGCCGGGGGAGGCCTGCGAAGCCCGGGTGGGAGGGGGCGGGCGGATATCGGTGTGCCGCACGGCCTGGGGGCTGCGGTGGCCCGTGCGGTTGCGTCAACTGTTCGCGCCGCCGCCTGGACCTGCACCACCGAAAGCCGGCCCGGGCGGCGGGTGGACCCGACGAGCACCGCCAGTGGTCACCCGGGCCACCGCCGGCATCGGCACACCTCCCGTCTTGGAGGAGCTCACACAATGGGCGCCCGGCTCGCGACGCCTGGCACGCACGCTCGCTGCGTTGCCGAAATGCCCTGGTAGCTCTTTCCCCGAGCTCTCGGCTTCGCTCGAGCAGGGGAGACCCCGTCCGAGGACCTTCCAGCGCGTTGTGATCGCACGCACCGGACGCCGCGAGCTGATCGGACTCCCCTTTTGTGAGCTCCTCCTAGGCGGGCACGGCCCCCGCACCCGCCAGGCGATGGCCGTCCCGCCCCGGCGGGGCCACCGCAGGCCCCGGGGCTGAGGAGCTGCCGGCCCGGTGCACCTGGCTCCGGCCACGAGATCGAGCAGCACCTCGGCAGCGGTCCGGGAGTCACTCACCGCTGACGCGGCATCGGATTGTTCACGACTTTCGGTCTGGCTCAGTCCCTGTGGAGCGGTCACGCACTGCCCGCCGGCGCCGGCCGTGCCGAGATGATCGGTTTTCACCCCTCGACGAGGAACCGGGGCCCAGGATGAGCAGCTGGTTGCCACAGGTACGTGAGGTCCTGGCTCGGGGCGGGCGCCCGGACCAAAGAGGGACACGAGCCGCCGGCGATCCCTGTTCGAAAGGACCGGCCCCGCCACGCACGACGCTGCGGAGAGCTTCCTGCAGGAGTTCGGCGGTCCGACCGTGAGCATCAGCGGGCCAGGGATCGGTTGTGCACGCACACCGTTCGAGCCGGACCCGACGGAGCCGGCCACGCGAAGGCGATGTCAGCCCAAGACCGCCGGCTGGCGGGGTACCGCACGCAAGGAGAAAGGGGAGCAGCGAGGACTGAGGTGGCCCGGCCCTCGCTGCAGCCCGCACGCACACCGGAAACTGTGCTGCGTATCGCTACGTCATCAGGCAGAGCAGTACGCGAACGCCACTGCGCCAAGGACGTCATCGGTGGGATTGTCGAAGGCGACAGTCCAGCTGTCGCCGAAGGTATTGGTGGTGGTCTGCAGAGAGGCACCCGGAACAACTCCGTAGCCCGAGCCCCACCCGCCGGAGACAGCCGTCTGGCCCGCAGGGCAGACGGCCGTACTCTCCACATGAATCCCGCCCGCAGGCACATTTACGAGGGGTCCCTGCCATTGGGTGAGGCTGGCGATACCGCTAGGGCCCTGCTCACCCTGCTTGCCCTGCTCGCCTTGCTTGCCCTGCTCGCCTTGCTTGCCCTGCTCGCCCTGCGCACCGGGTGTGCCCTGCTCGCCCTTCGGTCCCTCTGGTCCGGGCTCGCCCTGCTTGCCCTGCTCACCGGGTGTGCCCTGCTCGCCCTGCTTGCCTTGTGCGCCGGGCTCGCCCTGCTCGCCCTGCTTGCCTTGTGCGCCGGGCTTGCCCTGCTTGCCCTGCTCGCCCTGCGCACCGGGTGTGCCCTGCTCGCCCTTCGGTCCCTCTGGTCCGGGCTCGCCCTGCTTGCCCTGCTCACCGGGTGTGCCCTGCTCGCCCTTCGGCCCTTCTGGTCCAGGCTGGCCCTGCTGGCCCTGCTCACCAGGTGTGCCCTGCTCGCCCTGCTGGCCCTGCTCACCGGGTGTGCCCTGCTCGCCCTGCTTGCCTTGTGCGCCGGGCTCGCCCTGCTGGCCCTGCTTGCCTTGTGCACCGGGTGTGCCCTGCTCGCCCTGCGGTCCCTCTGGTCCGGCCGGACCCGGCTCACCCTGCGGGCCTGGGGGGCCCGTAGGGCCGGTCGGACCCCTCTGGCAGCGGTCCTTGCCTTTGCCGTCATGCGGCCTGTGCTTGCAGTTGTCGCCTCCGCCGTCCCCCGGGCCGGAGGCGATCGTGGGTGCACCAGGGGCCCGGGCCGCCGCCGCAGCCGTGCTGCTCACCCCGGTAGTCAGGACCAGCGTGAGTGCGGCGATCGTGCCGCCGGCCACCCATCGGCCTCGTCGGGGCTGGGATCTCATCTGGGCCCGTGTCCTGTTGGCAGGACGCATGTGAGTGCTCCTTGGTTCGATCGTTTCGGGAATTCCAAATCCGAAGTCAAGGAGGAGCTTGAACCGCGCGCAGCCGGTCGGGCATCAGACTCCGTCGCGACGCGCCGATGATCAGTACAGCAGACTATTTGTTACGTGATCCGCGCCGGCGTGACGGGCAGGAGACGGAGAACGGCCTCGACGATGCAGAGGAGCACAGGGCCGCGATCTTCTGGTGCGCGCCGCGTTCGAGGGGTTCACAACTGTTGGGCCGGCACATCGTTTTGGCGAGCATGGGCACGATGGGGTGATCGGCGCGATGAGCTGCGGGTATGCCCGGCGGGGTGTGGGTGACGTTCTCGGTGCGATCTGGGACGCCGGGTGTGGTGTCAGCAGTCGGGGCCCCCGTGTCACCAGCGAGATGGTTCGGGGCCTCCCCGTCGCCTCTGGCCACACCCATATGGCCGGGTCGTAGGGATTCCGCCCGCCTGGGACGGAGCGCATACGGGATATGCGTCGCCGCCCGGGATGCGAAAGCGGAGGACCAGTGCGCCCAAGACCGTTCGGGGCGTGCCGGTGAGCCAGGACTCACTCCTGCTCACTGCCCAGGAACGGTTCGCCCATCGGTTCCGGATCGGGACCTGTCTCCGGCGTGCGGTCAAGGGGCGGTGACCTGTCACGGCTCGGACCGCAGGTGCGACTGCCTGCGTCACTGCGCGCCACCCGGGGTTGTTGGATGAGTGCCGGTGTCACCTCCGGCCGGGGCCGGGTGTCCTGTCGCGCCGGTCCTTGACCGGTCTGACCGAAGGCCGGCCGGTGCCGCGGCGTTGCGGTCGAAGCCCCCGCGCCTGCGGCCAGGAGGGGGCGGGGTCCGTCGACGTGGCGACCTGAGCCGCATGGGCCGATGCTTCCACGGCCATGCTCCAGCGCACCGGCAGGCGGATCGGCGGGCCGGAGGCCTCTTAGGCCTGCGGGCCGGTCGAGCGGGGCCAAAGTGTCGTTGTCCTCAGCAAGGCCGGGCCGTCGCTTCAGGAGCAAAAGACTCCGATGAGACGGGACAGGCGCCATCCGCGCAGAAGGGAATCGGTGCCGTGCGGGCATTCCACGCGTGCAAACGTTCAACCGCGGCGCCCACGGCTCCGAGGCACCGGACCGAACCGGATGATCGCGACGACGGCCGCCGCCGTCACCCCGCCCGGCGCCGCCACGGTCGTCCACCGCGCCGACAAGGGCAGGCCCGCATCCGGTCGCACGCGCTGTGGTCGGTCGGGGTGGTGGGGTGGGTGCCGGTGACGGCTGTTCAGGGCGGTGGGGTGAGGTTTTTCGGTGTGCGGGGCCGGGCGACATGCTGCCGACAGGGTGATCGGGCGTCATCAAGTCGCCCAGAAGGCCTAATCGTGTGCCAAATAAGCTTACTTTCATATGTATTGACGGTATGTCATGTGCTGATCGATGCGCGGCGCGGGGCGTGCGTACACCCGGTCGGCCCTCTGGTGATACGTCCGAGATGCCAGTTAAAGGCGCCATAAGTACGTTCGTCACAGGCCGGTTGCCCGGCCGACCCTCAGAGACAAGGGAGAAGTGACATGAAGACGCGTACCGTCGCCGTGACCGCCGCCGCAGTGGGCGCCGCGGTCATCGCCACTACCGGCATCACCTATGCTTCGGCCGCCGGATCCACCCCGGCTGCTGCCCCGTCCGTCCAGCAAGCCGCCCCGGCTGCTCAGCAGGTCGCCCCCGACGCGGCTCCGCTCGGTGGTGAAGGCGGTGGCAACGGGGGCAACGGTGGCAAGGGGAACGAGGGCGGCTACGGTGGCGGCAACCGTGGCGGCAACGAGCGTGGCGGCAACGAGCGTGGTGGTTTCCGCCACAAGGAGGAGGGCCGGATCTTCATCAACGAGCGCTCCTACTCGGCTCGCGGTGAGGACGGCTGCATCACGGTGGTCAGCGGTCTGGGCGCCCGGAGCTTCAACGTCCGTAACGACAGCCGCCGCACTGTTGAGTTCTTCCGTGGGGCAACCTGCGACAACGGTTCCCCGGTTGCGACGGTCGGTCCCTGGAGCACCAGCAACGGTGTCTTCACCCGTCACCACATCCGTGGCGGCGTGTTCGTCAAGAACGGTGTCGTGGGCAGCTTCCGGGTCGTCCGGGACCACTACGACAGGGAGTGGTAGGAGACCACTACGACCGGTGGTAGAGCAGGGTCTGCATGACATGGAAACCCCGGCCCGTCGGAATCGGGCCGGGGTTTCCGGCATGCGGGGGTATCCCTCGGCGCACCCCCGGACCCCCCCGCACCCGCTACGCCCTGCCCGGCGTTCACCGAGCGCCCCGCACGACCCCGTCACCCGTGTCCGCCTCCAGGGCGTCGGGCACGTCAGGTTGCACCAGCACCGACCGGTGGCCGGCAACGTCAAGACGATCAGCGTCAAGCGTGAAGGGCGGCGCTGGTACGTCATCCTGACCGCCGGGCAGACCGCGCCTGAGCCGCTTCCCCGGACCGGTTCCGTGGCCGGCATCGGCATGGGGACAGCGAACTTTCTCGCCGACTCGGGCGGCGAGTTCGTGCCCAACCTCCGTCACGGAGCGAAGGCCGCCGCCAGGCTGGAAGAGGCCCAGCGGGCCCTCGCCCGGGTGCAAGCGGGGCAGCAAGTGTCGGCGCAAGGCCGTGGAGACGGTGGCGCGGCTGCACCGCAAGGGTCCGCCCTCAGCGCCTGGACCACGCGCACGAGACCGCGCTGAACCTCGTAGGCGAACACGATTTCATCGCGCACGAAGACCTCCAGATCCGCACCATGAGCAAGGCGCCGGCCCCGGAGCCGGGCCCCGCCACGCCGGGCAGCTTCCTGCCCAGCGGGGCCGCGGCCAAGGCCGGACTGAACCGCTCGATCGCTGATGCCGGATGGGGGTGTTCCTGACGATCCTCACCGCCAAGGCAGCATGCGCCGGACGGGAAGTGATGGCCGTGGCCCCCTGCAACGCCTCCCGGCGGTGTCCTCGGTGCGGGCACATTGCCAAGGCGGCTCTGTTCACGAGAACGCGTTCTGGCTCGCTTTCCGTGACGCGTGCACGGTGAGTGATCTCCACTGGGAGACCGGTGGGACCGACGATGGGTCTCAGGTGCAGATGATGGGGCAGCCACGCCGGATCGAGTGCTGGGCAGCGCGCAGGAACAGTGCGACGTAGAAGGCTGTGTCCAGGTCCTTGCTCCACAATCCTGTTCGAGTAGTGGCCAGTTCCTTTGCCTGGTGCCTGAACCACATGCTCAAGTCGAGGTTGTCGCATGTCGCCGGGGTTTCGGGTGGCAGATCGATGACTGCCGCCAGCTTCTCGGCGAGCGGTAGTACCCGGGGAGCGCCGGCGACCATGGACTCGTAGTCGCCGGAGTCGATGGGCAACCAGATCTCCTCATCGAGCGAGAAGGGCACGAGCACGGTCCAGCCGCAGAGGATCTCCCATTCCTCTCGTGACAGGTGCGTCTGGCACAAGGCGAGGAACCCGGTCATGGAAGAGGCCAGCTTCTCCTCGAAGGCTTGCCCTGAGCCAGCTGCGAAGTCCGTCTCTGGGGGTACGTCCTGGTAGGGCGGCAGGCCCCGCCGCCTGAGTTCAGCGTTGAGAGCCGAAGCAACTTCGCCCCATCCCTCTTCCTCCTCACCGAACCATTCCTCCGCGCCGACGCTCACCAGGTACACACCCATGCGGGGAAGTTACAGCGCGCATCTGACATCGATCAGTGAGCCAACAGGACTCGCTTGCGTAAGAGAGCGAAGCCGGCCCGGCCGGACATCTGTCTCTTGAGCATCTTGATGCGATTGACGTGCCCTTCGACGACGCCGGAGTTCCAAGGCAGGGTGAGACCGGCGACGACCGCGTCGCGGTCTTGATCGATGCCTGCCGCGAGAGCGTGGAGGCTGGGCAGGTCGTCCTGGCGGACGGCGTCGGGCCATTGTGGGAGCCGTTCGCCCCGGCGCTCTGGCGGCGGTGTCCGACGCGTTCGCCCGGCTGCCGGCGGACGCCGCCTGCGTGCCGACGCCGCTGGGCCCGCTGCCCGTCTGGCTCGGGGCTGTGGCAGCAGCGTTGGACGCCGGTATACACGCCTGGGGTCATCGCGGTCGCGACCGGCCAGGACCTGCCCCTGGAGCAGGAGTTGGCCGAGGGGCTGTGGGCTGCGGCGGATCAGCTCGTCGACCGGCTCCTCGACTCCTTCGGTGTCTTCGCCCCGGCCCTGCAGCAGGCGCGGGGCGGCGACCGGGCAAACACGCTGCCGGCCTTCGTCGGACGCGACCCGCACTGGCGCCCGGCTGCCTGAAACACAGGCCGCAGTACCCGCCGGTCCCCACTGTCTTCGTTGACGGGGGACGGCGAGAAACCGCACAGCGAGCGAGCGACCACAAAGCGGTTCCGCCACCGTGGTGTCACAGCGGCGACGCCCGGCGGCGAAGAGAAATCGCCCCGGACCACGCCTACCCCATGCACGACGCCTACGTCTCGGAGACCGAAATGGCCCCGGTCGGGAAGTTTCTTGCGGGCGAGGCCGCACGATTTGGTGCCGACATCCGGGTGTTCGAAGCAGCGGAGAACATCGGACTGTGAAGGCCCGAGCGCTGCCCCAGGACGAATTCCTGGTGGCGCGACGAGCCCGGCGGACTCGTTCACCTCGGCCCTCGGGCGCTGTCCGGACGGCGACGGCGCAGGCGCGGGGAGCACCGGGATCGCACCGGCGGGACGGCCACGACCGGCGGCTCGAACACGGTTGGCGGTGGCCCGCCGTGCGTACACCCGATTCCGCTCTTCATACGGGGTCGGCGAGGCCGCACATGAGCATCGTGGCAGCAGGCCTGACCTTGCCGAAACGGCCGGCACAGGACCGGCCGGCAGCCCTCGAAGCCGGCCCGGCCGGGGCCGGCAGCAACCCCCCATGGGAAACCCGGCGGCCACAGTGCGCAACGAGCCAGCCCGCCGCACCCTCGCGGACCGGTCCGCCGCCCCCTTGCGGACCGGCTCAGTGGGCGAGGACTCCTGCGCCCGACCCCCGCCCCGCCCCTGATCAGGCGCACCCTTGTCCCCGGCGTGCCACCACCCGCACCGGGCGGTGGCACGCCGGGGACAAGGGTGCGCCCCGGGGAGGATCTGTTGCGATCTGCGCGGCGGGTGGGGGCGGTCTACGGTGAGAAGTGATGCCTTTGAATCGGCTGGGTCTGGTTGTCCACCAAGGCCGGCCCGCCGCCGTCGCGGCGGCGCGGGCCGCCCGCATGTGGTGTGCCGCGCGCGGCGTCGCCTGCACCGACATCGACGTGTGGCGGGACGGGGAACCGCGGCACGGAGGCCAGGAGGAGGCCGAGGCAGCGGGCCATCCCGAGCTGATCATCACGTTCGGCGGTGACGGCACGTTTTTGCGCGGGGCGCGGATCGCCGCCAAGGACGGGGCGGCGGTGCTGGGCGTGAACGTGGGCCGGCTCGGCTTCCTGACCGAGATCACCACCGACCAGGTGGAGGACGCCCTGGACGTTCTCCACCGCGATCAGGCGGTGATCGAGGAGCGGATGGTGCTCACGCTGCGCGCGTCGCGCCCGCTTCGGACGCCCGTCGGCCTGGACACGGTGCTGTGCTACGGGCGCGGTCCCGCGCTGCCCGCCCCGGCCGTGCGCCCCGCCGGGGCGCAGCCGGTCGGCTGGGGTGTCGCCCTGGACGTCACCGCCGTCAATGACGTGGTCCTGGAAAAACTCGCCCGCGACCGGCAGGCGAGCGTGGCCGTGTACCTGGCCGGGCAGCTGCTCGCCTCCTACTCGGCCGACGCGGTGATCGTGGCCACCCCCACCGGCTCGACCGCCTACAACTTCGCCGCGGGAGGGCCGGTTCTGGACCCCGCCGCCGACGCCATCGTCTTCACCCCGGTCGCTCCGCACATGGCCTTCGACCGCACCGTGATAGCCGCAGCCGACGAGGCGGTCGTGGTACACGTGCTGCCGCATTCCGGCCGGGTGGCCGTGAGCATCGACGGGCAGACGCGCGGAGTACTGGAGCCGGGGGACTGGGTGGCAACCTACCGCGCACCGTACCGGCTGCGCCTGGCCCGTCTGGCACCGCTGGAGTTCTACCACCGGCTGCGCGAGCGCTTCCAGCTGGCCGACGCCCCGGCGGCCGCCGTCGACCAGACCCCCCTCTTCCACCGGCCCGACACCCCGCCACCCGACGATCTGGCCCACCTGCGCCGGCCCACGCCGCCCGCCGCATGAACGCACGGCCGGTGATTGTGCCGGCTCTGCGAGGCCGGCGAACCGCCGACGCAGTCACGGCACGCCACACGGCGGTGGCGGCTGAAGCGGCAGAACGCAGGAACAAATACGTGGCGATTTAAACTGTTATCAGGGTTGTTTTCGGCTTCGTGGCGGTGGCGTCGCGTTGGCAGGGAGGCCTGGCATGGCGTTCGAGAGTGCCGGATGCAGTGGAGACGGGCAAGGGGCAGGCTCCCCGCGCTACCTGCCGATCGCCGACCACGGCCTGATCGGTGACCTCCGTACCGTCGCGCTCGTGGGCACCGACGGCACGATCGACTGGTACTGCTGCCCGCGATTCGACGCACCCAGTGTGTTCGGCTCCATCCTGGACGCGGACCGGGGCGGATCGTTTCAGCTGGCTGCCGACGTGCCCGCGCGGACCCGCCAGTTCTACTTTCCCGACACCAATGTGCTGATCACACGGTTCTTCGCCCCGGACGGGGTGGGCGAGATCCAGGACTTCATGCCCATCGGCGACGAATCGGGCGAGGTCCACCGGCACCGGCTGATCAGACGCGTGCTCTGCGTCCGGGGCTCGCTACCGTTCACCGCGCGGGTGGCTCCCCGCTTCGGATACGGGACCGAGCCGCACAGCGCACGCCTGGAGGGCGACAGGGCGTACTTCGAATCCAGGAACCTGTCCCTGGCGCTGACGGCCACCGTGCCGCTCGAATGCGACGGCACGGACGCCTGGTCGCACTTCAAGCTGCTGGAGGGTGAGTCCGCGGTCTTCGCCCTCGACCGGATCGGGGCCGAGGTCGCTCTGCGGGGGTGTGCCCGGCGCGAGGCGGAGGACGAGTTCCAGGCCACGGTCCGCTTCTGGCGGCACTGGCTGAGCGCCTCGCGCTACCACGGACGGTGGCGGGAGATGGTGCACCGCTCCGCGCTGACCCTGAAGCTGCTCGTCTACGCACCGACCGGCGCGATCGTGGCTGCGCCGACGACGAGCCTGCCCGAGGAGATCGGATGCGGGCGTAACTGGGACTACCGGTACACGTGGGTCAGGGACGCCGCCTTCTGCATCTACGCCATGCTCAGGCTGGGCTTCACCTCGGAGGCCGAAGCATTCATGGGCTTTCTGTCCTCCTGCATCATGTGCGAGGACGAGACCACCGGACCGCTGCAGATCATGTACGGCATCGACGGACGCCGCGAGCTGCCCGAACACGAACTATCGCATTTCGAGGGCTACTTGGGATCGTCCCCGGTGCGGGTGGGAAACGCCGCCGCGACCCAGCTCCAGCTGGACATCTACGGAGCGCTCATCGACTCCATCTACCTGTACGACAAGTGGGGGCAGCCCATCAGCAGCCACCGCTGGGACGAGGTCGGCGCCGTGGTGGACTGGGTCTGCGACCACTGGGACCAGCCCGACGAAGGCGTGTGGGAGATCCGCGGGGGACGACGGGACTTCTTGTACTCGCGCCTGATGTGCTGGGTGGCGATCGAGCGGGCCATGCGCATGGCGACCCGGCGCGGCCTGCCGGCCGATCTGGTCCGCTGGGGGCAGAGCCGTGACGCGATCTACCGGCAGATCATGAGACGCGGCTGGTCGGCCGAGGCCGGTGCCTTCGTCCAGCAACTGGACGGCGACGTCCTGGACGCCTCCGTGCTGATGATGCCCCTGGTCAAGTTCGTCTCCCCGGTCGACCCGAAATGGCTCGCGACGCTGGACGCCCTTGGCACGAAGCTGGTCGCCGACTCGCTCGTCTACCGCTACGACACGGGAGCCAGCCCGGACGGCCTGCCGGGCACGGAGGGCACTTTTTCGATCTGCTCATTTTGGTACATCGAAGCCCTCACCCGGGCCGGCCGCCTGGAGGAGGCCCGCCTGGCCTTCGAGAAAATGCTCACCTACTCCAACCATCTCGGCCTGTACGCAGAGGAAATCGGACCGACGGGAGAACAACTCGGCAACTTCCCGCAGGCCTTCACCCACCTCTCCCTCATCAGCGCCGCATTCAACCTCGACCGCGCCCTCGGCTGAACCCGCAGGACCCGAGGGACGCCTGAACCCGCCGCTCGACGCCGCCCGGCCTGCGCCCACGGCCGTCGCGGTTGCGCGAGGAGGTGCGCTGCAACGCCGAGGGCGCCACGATCGGTCACCGGCCCGAGGAAGGCGGCGGACTGTGCGGTGGATGCCCCCCTGGTGGTGACGCGTCCCGGCGCACCCACCCCAGCCGCATACCGCTGCCACGGGCGGTAGACGCAGGTCGGACCGCACAGGGGGCCGACGGCGCCGGCCGGCGGGGCGGTGCACGCACACGAAGGGCCCGGCGGGGCGCAGATTCCGGGTGCCGGGCTTGAAACGTTTGCTGCGGCAGCTTCCACCGTCCTTACCTGCCGGCCCGCTGAAGCACTCGTGAGGGGGCGGCGATGACCTGGCCGATCGCGGAGGTTGCCCGGATGCCGGGCGTGACGGTCCGGATACCGCGGCACTACGACGAGATCGGCCTGCTGCCACCCGCCCGGATCGGCCGATACCGGTTGCGCCGCCGGTTACCCCCGCAGAACCCGTGCCGTCCGCCATCCCGGTCAGGGGAGAAGGGGATGCGATGCGGCAAGGGAAGGCTCGCCGATCCGCTCCACGCACCCGGTTGCAGCCGGCGGTCAGTTGCCGGTGGTGAGCACCATGCGGAAACGGGCTGCGCCGCTGAGCATCCGCTGGAAGGCGTCGTCGACTTCCTCCAGCGGCACCGTCTCCACCATCGGCTTCACCCCGGTCTGCGCGCTGAACGCCAGAGTGTCCTGGACGTCCTGGGCGGTGCCGGACGGGTGGCCGTGGACGGAGCGGCTTTTTCCGATCAGCTGCAGCGGGCTGATCTGCAGCGGCTCGGGGGTAACACCGAGGACGATCAGCTGCCCGCGGTGACGCAGGCCGTCGACGGTGGCAGACATCGCGTCGGAGTTGGCTGCCGTGGCGAGCACGACGCGGGCGCCCCCCAGCGCTTGGAGGGCTTCGGCGACGTTGGCGGCGCTGCTGTCGATGTAGTGCCGGGCGCCGAGCTCTCGGGCCAGCGGCTCCTTGTCCCGGCCGCGGGCGATGGCGACGGTGTCGAAGCCGAACTGGTTGGCGTACTGGACTCCGAGGTGTCCCAGACCGCCGACGCCGAGGATCGCCACGAGGTCACCAGGCCGGGCAGAGCTGTGCCGCAGAGCGTTGAACGTGGTGACGCCGGCGCAGCCGAGCGGCGCGGCCAGGACGGCCGGCAATCCGTCAGGAATGCGCGAGAGCGCGGTATCGGGGGCCACCATGGCGTCGGCGAAGCCGCCGGGATAGGCCCAGCCGGGAACCTGAAGGTTCTGGCAGTCGATGAAGTCGCCCTCACGGCAGGGCAGGCAGTGGCCGCACTGGCCACCGAACCAGCCGACCTCGACACGCTCGCCGACCTGCCATCCAGTCACCCCTTCGCCGAGGGCGTCGATCCGCCCGGCGACCTCGTGGCCGGTGACCAGCGGGAACTGCACGCCGGGAAGGCCGGCGTAGACGAAGCCCGCATCGGTGTGACAGATGCCCGACGCCTCGACGGTGATCCGGACGTGGCCGGGGCCGGGCTGCGGCAGCTCCCGCTCGACGATTTCGAACTTCTCGCCCGCGGCGCTGACCTGGGCGACACGCATCGTGTTCATGGATCTCTCCGTTGCAGGGCAAAGGGACGGGGGAGGCATGAGACCGGTCCCATGCCGGCCGAAACCAAGGCTCGTACGGCTGTTCCAGGGAACGGAATTCCCGAAAGGCATAACCGGTCAAGAGATTACTGTTCAGGATATTCCCGATCCCCTGAAAGACCCGGCAGGCCGGGCGCACGAAGAACTCCCGGAAAAGAATGTCCGTGCCGTTCCAGGTCCTGACCGGCCGATCATGCGCGGAGCCGGACCATGACGGCTGCGGCTGCGGCCGTGCCGAGGAGGACTGTCCGGCTTCTTGCGTGCCCGGCCCGGCCCGGGCCGGGCAACCCGGACCGCGCCCGGCACCGGCTCCGACAGTGCCCGCCGCGCGCGGAACCGTGCACCGGCCGAGCGTCTCGCCCATGCCGAGCGGGTAATTCTCCCGGGCGTCACCATGTGGTGCCGCTGGAGAATCCCTCCCTCGTCGCGCAGACCATCCCCGATGTCATCCGCCTGCACCCGTTGGAAGCCGTCCCGGGCGGACCACGCGCTCGCGTCGATGAAGCCGGCTCCTGACGGGTCGTCGGCTGAACCACCCATCCGCCCGCCGTAGCGGTGGCGCTACCGAAACAACCGCCCTCCGCGTGATCATTTCTCTTGTCGTCGGTGCGTCCTCGCCGGGCCGGCCGACCACGTCGCCGGGGTCGACGTGCGCAACCGCGCACGCTCGGCCCGGGTATTCGTCAACATGCCCGATCCGCTCCCGGCCCGAGCCGGGAGCGGTGGATGTGACCCGTGGCCGCCCTGTCGTAGGGGGCAGTCGGCGGCATGAGCAGAGCCGTATCGAACCGAGTCGGCATGCTCGGTCGTTTACGGCCGAGTGGTTGACGCACGGGCGATCCGTACGACCGGTGGGGATCGGGCCCCGCGAACGCCCCCCGCTCCTCATCCGGACATGCGAGCCCGCCGGCCTCGAACCCCGCACTTGGCGGGCGGATGTTCGGCCACACGACGGGTGTCTGAATTGCGCGGCATTGTGGCTGTTACCGATGGGCGTGCTGCTGGACGGGCGGCGTGCGGGCCGGTGCGGTCGGGGTGCCTGAGGGGCCGGAGAGGCTTCCTTCCGGCCTCGGGGCGGATGCGTGGATCCGGCAGCCGATGTCAGGGGCACGCCCGGGCGGGATGTGTGAACAATGCAATCGCGAGTTACGGAAATGTCCGCATTAAGTAACACGAACCGGAGTCGCTGCCGGTGGCGGGGGAGGTGCTCCAGGCTGTGGGTTCTCGGCCTGAGAGGCCGGGACCCGCACCGCGCAGCATGGCCCTTGACCGGGCCCTGGGCGCCCTTACCTGCTTGAGGGGACATCAATGTCTGTTTCTCGTACCGTCCGCCGCATTGCCGCTACCGCCCTGGCGGCCGGCTCCGTCGTCGCCGCGGCGGCGATGCCGGCATCCGCCGACAGCGGCCACGGCCACGGATACGGGCACGGCCGCCACGAGTCGTACTCCACGGTTGTCCTCGGCGACATCCAGTACAACAGCCCCGGCCGCGACGACTGGTCGAACCGGTCCCTGAACCGGGAGTGGGTGGAGGTCACCAACACCGGCCGCCGCGCGGTCGACCTGGACGGATGGACGCTCTCGGACCGCGACGGCAACCGCTACCGCTTCGACGACCTGCGCCTGCCCGGCCACGCCACGGTCCGCGTCCACACCGGGCGCGGCTACGACACCCGTCGGGATGTCTACCAGGGCAGCTGGGACTACATCTGGGGCAACTACGCCGACAAGGCCACCCTGCGCGACGACCACGGCCACACCGTGGACACCCAGTCCTGGGGCTACCGCCGCTGACCGGCCCCTGCACCGCCACTGACCAAGGGCGCACCTTCTGACCCCGGCGTGCCGCCCTTCCGAGTCGGCGTGCCACCACCCGCACAGGGCGGTGGCACGCCGCTCTCGTATGCCGGCGGCCGCCGGGTTCTCGCCGCTTGTCCTGCCCCTGGAAATGCTGCTGGGCCCTGGTCCAAGAGCCCGGGCGTACGCATCCCGAGGGGCCGAAGGTGCGCACACCAGGGCCCGACTGCCGCGACGAGCGGCACGTCACGGGGTCATGCCCCGGGGCCGGCGAAGACTCACAGGCGCTGGCTACGAGGACGCCTGGCGTACGGTTCACCCCCTGCCGGGCTCACCCCGGCAGGTCACGTGACCGACCGGGGCTGCTCGGCCATTGCGTCGAACGGCCCCGGGTCCGCGGTGGGGGTTCACAACTGCTGGGCAGACACACCGTTTTGGCGAGCATGGGCACGATGGGGTGATCGGCGCGATGAGCTGCGGGCATGCCCGGCGGGGTGTGGGTGACGTTCTCGGTGCGATCTGGGACGCCGGGTGTGGTGTCAGCGGTCGGGTCCCCGTGTCACCAGCGAGATGGTTCGGGCCTCCCCGTCGCCTCCGGCCACACCCATATGGCCAGGTCGTAGGGATTCCGCCCGCCTGGAACGGAGCGCATACGGGATATGCGTCGCCGCCCGGGATGCGAAAGCGGAGAACCAGTGCGCCCGAGACCGTTCGGGGCGTGCCGGTGAGCCAGGACTCACTCCTGCTCACTGCCCAGGAACGGTGACGAACACCCCGGCGGGAGCAATTCCGGCCGGACGGGGCAGCGTTTCATCAAAGCGGTGCCCCGTCCCGCCCGCCGCGTCATGAGTCCTGAGCCGGGCCAGGGCCCGAACGATGAGAGTCCGGGCCCTGGAGGTGGCGGCGAGGAGGCGCCGCAGGTTTGAAAAGGGAGGTCAGAACTGCTGGACCCAGTACTTGGAGACCTGCATCCAGCCGTTGCCGCGAGCTCCGTGCAGGGTGCCGGTGGAGTTGACCGCGAGTGTGTACCAGGAGTCCACATAGTCGGGGTCGTTGGTGTACCAGGACGTGGGGATGGCGTCCAGGACCGCGTTCACCAGGGGCACGTACGCGCCCTGGTCGGTGATCGTCAGCAGCGCGTTGGCGATGGCCTTGGTGAGCGCGGCGTAGTTCGTGTCGCCGTCGTCCTCCATCATCACCACGTCGGCCAAGTTGTACTTGTAGTTCGACCAGTTCACCAGGATCTGGTTCGGGTAGTACGTGTGACGGTCCGTGTCCAGGTAGGGCATGTCGACCGAGTCCACCCGTACCTTGCCGTCCAGCCCGAAGCCGCTGACCAGCGAGAAGATCTCCGCGTCACCCGAAGTCCACGGCTCCTCGTCGTCGTTGAGGTACACCGCGTCGACCTTGGTCGTCCAGAAACCGCCGGTCGCCGCCGTTGCGCTCGCCGCCGTCCCCCGGTCGGCCGCCGGTGTGGTCAGGCCGTCCTTCGCCAGCTCCTTGTCCAGCAGGTCCAGGCCCGCCGCCACCGCCTTGGACACGTCCAGGTCGATCACATACACCGCCTGCTGCGGCGCCTTCGTCGCGTCCAAGGTGTGCGCCCGGCCCCGGCTGTCGTACGCCGTCACCGTCGCCGCGTCGTCATCCTGCGTCGTCACCGCCACCAACGGGCTTGTCCCCGCAGTCAGTTCCTTCTTCATCGCCTGCGTGCCCAGCCGCAGCCGCAGCAGTGAACCCACACTGCTGTCCAGCCCCTTCGCTGTCACGATCCGCCGGTCGGCGCCGGCCACCGCGCCCGCCAGCCCCTTGCCCGCCGCGCTTGCCGCACCCGCGGTCACCGCGCGCAGATCGACCTCGTTCGACTTCAGTACCGCCGAACGCAGTTCCTCCCGCCACTGAACGTTCGCCAGCGACGCGGCCACTGCCTTTGCCGTCCGGTCCTCGACGCGGGTCACCGTCGACGACGAAGCGGCCGCCGGGGTCTGCGGCCGTGCCGCTGCGCCCGCCGCGGGTGCGGCGGCGCCCGCCAGCGCGACGACCGTCGTGGCGCACAGGGTGAGCGCCAGGGCGTTGCGTCGCGTCATACGTCTGTTCAAGGTTCCTCCTGTGAGCGTGCGGCGCCCCGTGTGGTGGCGGGGCGCCGGCGAAAGGGGGGTGCGCGTTCAGGATGAAGCCGTGTTGCCGTCGGCGGATCTATGCGAGTAGAACTCGCGATGACTAGCATGTGCATGTCGGGTGTGCTGTGCAAGAGGGTGTAATCGATCCGTGAACGGCCGTGACCGCAAAGGATGATGATGGTCCGTCAGCTACTTGGCTGCGCGACGCCGTGAATGTGAGGAACTTCGCCCGGCGCGCGGGTGAGATCCCAACGGGGCCGTCGGGGATCTCGGAGGCCCTGTACGAGGATCACGCCGGGGCAGGACGGGCCGCCAACTGGACGCGGTCGCCCCGAGTGCCGCTGCAATGGCCTCGGGGCCGGCGCGGCCGGCCACGCCACCGGCCCCGGCGGCTGCTCGCCGATCGCGGCTACGACTTCGACACGTAGCGGCGCCTCATTCGCGCGCGCGTGGGGGCACCCGGAAGAGCGCCCGCCGCGCCACCCCGCACGGCATCGACGCGCAGCTCACGGTCCGCAGCGTTCCCGGGAAAGGCGCGGCCTGGTCCTGGAAATGCCCGCCGGGCCCCTGCGGCACCTTTCAAAGTTCCAGCGCGGCAGCCAACCGCCGCCAGTGCTCCCGGGGCAGGGCGGCTTGATCGCCGGCCGGGGCCAGCGTCTGCACGGCGACGTGGTCGGCGCCCGCGTCGAGGAAAGCATCGATCCGCTCGCGCACCCGTTGCTCGTCACCCCAGCCGAAGAGCGTGTCGATCAAGTGGTCGCTGCCGCCGCCTGCGAAGTCGTCCTCGGTGAACCCCAGGCGCAGCCAGTTGCTGGTGTAGTTGGGCAGGAGCAGGTAGAACGCCAGCATCCGGCGGGCGGTCGCCCGTGCGCGGTCCGGATCGGCCTCCAGGACCACGGTGAACTCCGGTGCGAGCAGCGGGCCCTTGCCGAGCTTCTCACGTGCCTGGGCGGTGTGTTCCGGGGTGACCAGGTACGGGTGGGCGCCCGCGGCGCGGTCGCGGGCGAGCTCGAGCATCTTCGGACCGAGGGCGGCCAGCACCCGGCGGCCGGCCGGGACTCCGGCCGCGTCCAGTGCGCTCAGATAGTCGTTCATCGCCGCGTACGGGCGCTTGTACTGCTCGGCGAGCCTGGCGTGGCTGACTCCGAGGCCGAGCAGGAACCGGCCGGGGTGGGCGGCCTCCAGGGCGGACCAGCGGGCGGCCGTGTCCTGCGCCTCGTACTGCCAGATGCTGAGGATGCCAGTGGCGACGGTGATGGCCGAGGTCGCCTCGATCAGCGGGGCCGCGTGCTCGACGCCGCTGCCGCCGAGCCACAGGGCGCCGTAGCCGAGTTCCTCCAGTTCCGCGGCGGCCTCGGCGACTTCCGTATCGCGGGACGAGTCCGGGGCGTGCAGAGCCGTGGTCCACAGACCGTACCGGCCGATTGCCCTGGCCCGGTGCGCGCCGCTGTCGCTGAAACCCATGGGTCCGTCCTGCCGCCGGGTGAGTGAGGTTCGACGTCGGTTGTACCAGCGACGGCAGACCCGTCTTCGTATTCCGCCGGTGAGCGGCGCGCCCTCGCCGGCCTGCCGGGTGCGCAGCGTCGCATGCCGCTCGGCGAACCTCCGGCGAGGAGCGCATCCGGTCCTGCCCGGACGAGACGGTCCGTGCCGGCCGAACGCGCGCTCTCGACCGAGTCGCCGCAGCAGCAAAAGGGCTTCTTCCTCGGCCGTTCCCGTCATTCCCGTCCGTCGTGGGAGAGGAACCGTTCCTGGGCAGTGAGCAGGAGTGAGTCCTGGCTCACCGGCACGCCCCGAACGGTCTTGGGCGCACTGGTCCTCCGCTTTCGCATCCCGGGCGGCGACGCATATCCCGTATGCGCTCCGTCCCAGGCGGGCGGAATCCCTACGACCCGGCCATATGGGTGTGGCCGGAGGCGACGGGGAGGCCCCGAACCATCTCGCTGGTGACACGGGGGCCCCGACTGCTGACACCACACCCGGCGTCCCAGATCGCACCGAGAACGTGACCCACACCCCGCCGGGCATGCCCGCAGCTCATCGCGCCGATCACCCCATCGTGTCCATGTTCGCCAAAACGATGTGCCGGCCCAACAGTTGTGAACCCCGTCATGGTCGCTGTGAGCGGCTGGACCCGCACGAAAAGGTCATTGATGACCTCATTGAGCGCTACTTCCTCATGGTCCTTTTATGAGTGGGTGTGTGCGGAATCACGAACTGCGTCACGTAGCTGTTACGTGGGACATAGCTATTTCACGGATGGTCTTTTTATCCTCGCGCCATGTCTCGCCATTCGTTCGCTCCGCTGGTCGCCACGTTCGCCCGGCACCACTCTTCGCGCTACGCCCTGGCCGCGCTCGCGCTCGTCATGACCGGCTGGGCGGCGACGGGCGGCTTCGCCGACGCGGCCAGGGCCGACGCGGCCAGGGCCGTTTCGCGGCCGGGCCCGATGGCGGAGCCGGCGCCCGGCGTCGCCCGGGCGGCCGCGAGCCTCACGCTGCCGTCCGCGCCGGCCACGGTGGCGCACTCGCCGTCGGTGTCCGCGGCGGCCCTGCGGACCGCCGGGACCGGTGTGGCTCCCGGTGTGGCTCCTGACCAGGCGCTGGCCCGGCGGCTCGCGCCGGTCGTGGCGGCCACCCCCGCCTCGCTGTCGGTGGCGGTGCTCGATCCGGCTGACGGCCGCGCGGCACGGTACGGCGTGCGGGCGGGGACGACGTACGACACGGCGAGCATCGTGAAGGTCGACATCCTGGCGGCCCTGCTGCTCAAGGCCCAGGACCAGCACCGCGGGCTCACGGCGCAGGAGAAGGCGTCCGCCGCGTCCATGATCCGGATCAGTGACAACGCGTCCGCCGACGCGCTGTGGCGCGTGATCGGCCAGGCGCCGGGCCTGGACGCCGCCAACCGCAGGCTCGGCCTGACCGGCACGACCGGCGGCGGCGACGGGCACTGGGGGCTCACCCAGACCACCGCGACCGATCAGCTCGCCCTGCTGAGCGCCGTCTTCGGCACCGACTCCCCACTGGACCAGGCGTCCCGCGCCTACCTGCGCGGCCTCATGGGCGGCATAGCGGCAGACCAGGACTGGGGCGTTTCTGCGGCCGGCCCCGTCACCGGCCTGAAGAACGGCTGGCTGCAGCGGACCGCGACAGGCCGCTGGGACGTCAACAGCATCGGTCTGGTCCGGGTGGACGGACACGACCGCCTGGTGGCCGTGCTGTCGCGGGGCAGCGTCAGCATGGCGGACGGCGTCCAGCTGGTGGAGAAGGCGGCCAAGGCGGCCGTCCAGGCCCTGGACGGGACGGCCTGACCCCGCACCGCCACCAGGGCCCCGCACCCGCCGGCTGCCACGGCTCCCGCGGCCCAGGTCGTGTCCTGGCACGTCCCCTCGTCCTGCCCCGGGATCACCGGCCCTGCAGCGCAAGCGGCTGGGCCGGCCGCCGCGTCGCAGCGGTGTGATCTGCCGGGACGGGCCCTGAAGCACCGGGGCTGGTTCACGGGCGGTCGGACGCCCGGCGCAGGACCAGACAGACGAAGCCCCAGGTGTCCCGGTAGACGCGCAGCCATTCGGAGCGGCGGGTGGTGGCTGTCGTGAGCGCGTGCGAGCTGTCCGGATCGGCAGGGTGGTCCAGGGCCCATGAGGCCAGCGACCCCCAGCAGGCCCATTCGTAGTCGTCCAGCTCACGGCGTGTGCTGACGTGCCCGTCGACAGGAGTCCACCCGTCGGCGACGACGCGGTCGACGGTGGTCGCCAGGTCGGTGAAGTCCCCGAGCATCTCGACGGCCTCCTGGGAAGGGGCACGGTCCCAGAACCCCTCACCGATAAGGACGCGGCCGCCGGGAGCCAGGTGCTTGCGGGCCGCCGCGAGGGTGGGGAGCAGACCGCCGAAGGCATGCGTGGCCCCGACGCTGAGCACCAGGTCGAACGAGTGCGAGGAGACGAAGTCCCCGGCCTCCTGGTGATGGAGGGTCAGGCGCTCTTGGACGCCGAGGTCGCTCGCGGCCCGGCGGGCCTGTGCCAGGGCGTCCTCGGAGATGTCCACGCCCTCGGCGTGCAGGCGCGGGCGCGTGGCCAGGGCGCGCAGGAGCCACTCCCCGCCGCCGCAACCAAGGTCGAGTACACGCTCGTCGCCGCGCGGGAGCCCCCGTTCCAGCAGCCGGCGCACCGAGTCGTCGTCGAGCGGAGACTTTATCGGGTGATCAGCATGGGCGATCCTGGATATCTGTTCACGGTTCACCGGCGCAGTTTGTCAACACCGCAGGTCACGCGCACCTCGATTTCGTCCGCGGGCTGGAGCCCTTCGCGGCAACCGCCGATCCGCAGGTCTTGATGCTGATGCCCCGTACCGGCACGGACCCGTGTCCCGCCCGGGACCCCGTCCCCGACCGCGGCCACAGTACGCAGGCGCGGTGGCCGGCCTCCTCGCGGATCCGGTGGATGAGGACAAGCGCCGGCATGTGGGGGAGAGGCAAGCAGGACAAGCACGAGCCCACGCCGGCCGGGCTCCTGTCGTCGGTGCGGGCTCGCCGGCCCCGCCGGTCACGTCGCCGGGGTCGACGTGCGCAACCGCGCACGCTCGGCGTGGGTTCTCGTCAACGGACCCGTACCACAAAGGGCTTGACCTCCCTGGCTGGTGGATGCGACCCGTGACCGCCCTGTCGTAGGGGGCAGTCAGGAGCGCGACAAGGCGTAGACGACTGAGCCGACAAGCTCGGTCGTCTACGGCCGAGAAGCTGACGTACGCAGTGTGGACCTCCGGACCACGACGGTGCACGGCACCATCACATTGCGCGGTGTTTTTCCGTCCAGGACATCGATCAGCATCGTCACGGATTCGGCGCCCAGGCGGCGTGCGTCCAGGCTCAGGGCGGTCAGCGGTACATCCCAGTCCTCGGTGCCGCAGGACTGGTCGCTCTCGCGCATCACGCTGACCATCAGGTCGTCGGGGATGCGCAGGTTCAGCCTCCGGGCCGCGATCACCAGGGCCTGGCCGTATGTCTCGTTGAGGCCGTGGACCGCGTCCGGGCGGTCGGGGCCGGACAGAAGCCGTAGCGCCGCCTCCACCGGATCCTCGGCGGCAGCCGGTGTCTCGACGAGCGCCGGCCGGCCGGCCGCGGCGCACCACTCGCGGTAGAGGCGCTCGCAATCCTGGGTGTACGCGTCGGGTTCCGGGCCCGACAGGAGGCCGACCCGTCTGGCGCCGGAGTCCCGCAGGTGGTCGAGGACTTCGGCCATGCCATGTTCCAAGTCGCTCTCCACGGTGGGTACATCCTCGTATCCCGGGTCGATGGGGCGGCCGTCGGTGACCACCGGCATGCGGCGGCGCGCGCAGTCCGCGAGCAGCGGGTCCTCCCGTACCGGGTCGACGATGATGAGGCCGTCCATGGGGACGCGGGCCCACAGCCCGGAGGCCGGATCGCTCGGGACGACGACGAGGGCGTAGTCCCGCTCGACGGCGGTCATGGTGGCGCCGGCGGAGAACGCCGCATAGTACGGGCGGTAGGTGCCGGCCCACGGGCGGTCCGACATATGGCCTACGGCCAGTCCGAGGATGCCGGTGCGTCCGGAGACCAGTCCGCGGGCCACGGGGTCGGGGCGGTAGCCGAGTTCCTCGGCGGCGCGGCGGACGCGCTCGCGGGTGGCCGGGGCGATCTGGCCCTTGCCGTGCAGGGCGTGGGACACGGTGGTGATGGACAGGCCGGTGGCCTGCGCCACGTCGCGGATACCGATCCGCCGGCCGACCTCCCCGGCCCGTGTCGATTTCCGGCTGGTCATGCTTTGGTCGCCCCTCCGTGTCATCCACCGAGCTCCAACGCGCGGCGGCCTCAAGAGTGCCAGAGAACGGTCTGTCCGCACCCTCGAACCCCAAAACGTTTTTCTTTCGCTGACCTCGAGGTCTTGACGTACAAAAACGTTTTGGGCAATGTGGCGCCACTGCTTCCCGGCACCTCTCCTCTAGGAGCTCCATGCGCAGCGTCCGTACGTTTGCCTTGCCCGCACTCACCGCCGCGTTGCTCGCGGCCCTCACGTCCTGCGGCGGTTCCGCGGTCGGCAGCGATGACTCCACCACCCACACCACCGATGCCAAGGGGTCCCGCGCCTACGGCACGTGCAAGGTGACCGGCACCCGCGGCTCGATTCACCTCAAGACCGTCGAGAAGGGCACGCTCACCGTGGTCGGTGACCTTCCCAGCCCCGGCTGGTGGAACGGCGACACCGTGCGTCAGATCGACAGCGGATACGAGTACTGCATGGCCGCGAATCTCGCCTACCGGGCCGGCCTGTCCAAGCTCACCGTGCGCAATGTGTCCTTCGACGCGCTCGTCGCGGGCAAGGCCCAGGACTTCGACATGGCGCTCGCGGAGATCTCCATCACCGAAGCCCGCCGCAAGGTGGTGGACTTCTCATCGCCGTACTTCTCCTCCGACATCGGCGTGCTGGTCAAGTCCGGGTCCAAGGTGACCAAGGACAACATCGGGGGCCTGCGGCTCGGCGTGAAGCAGGGCACTACGGGCGCCGACTTCGTCCGCGACCGCCTCCACCCGAAGAGCCGGCCGAAGGTGTTCGCGGGCGATGTCGAATTGCAGGCCGCGCTCCAGGCAGGCCAGATCGACGCCGCGCTCACCGATGTCGCCATCGTGCTCGGCAAGGCCCAGGAGTCCAAGGGCAAGCTCAAGGTGATCGGACAGTACGACACCGGCGAGTCCTACGGAGCGCTGTACCCCAAGGGCGGCAAGAACTCCGCCGCCCTCGATGGGGCCATCGACGCGATGAAGACGGACGGCACGCTCGACAAACTCTCCTCCACCTACCTGGCCGAGGCCTTCGGCGGGGACCCGGCGGCGATCGCGATGTGGAGCGCCAAATGACCGTTTCCTGCGACCTGTTGACTGTGTTGAAGGCCGAGCGGACCGAGCCGCCGAAGGCCACCGGGCCCCGGCCGGCGCTGCCGCTCGCGGCCGCCGCAGTGGCGGCCGTCCTGGTCACCGTGACACTGACCGCCGCCACTGCCCAGTCCGTGAGCAAGGCCCTGCCCGGCTTTGGCCTGCCGGTCGCCGGCGGTGCGGTCGTCGTGGCCGTCGCCGTGCTCACCCTGCTGAGGCCCGCGCTGCGGGCTGTGCGCTCGGGCCGCGCGGCCGCCGCGGCCTGGTCCCAGGACCGGCGGGCCGACGCCCGGCGGGCCGCGTCCGAGGGCCGTGAGGACGCCCGGACCGTACTGGGCTGGTGTCTGGCCGCGCTCGTCCTGCTCGGCGCGGTCTGGTTCCTGTTCGCCAATGACCGTGCCGTGCAGCGCACTTTCCTCGACGGCGAAGTGATCGGGATCAGCCTGCGGGAGACCGCCTCCGCGTTCGGCACCAACCTCTTCATCGCCGGCGCCGCGCAGATCCTGATCCTCCTCTGGGGACTGGCGCTCGCTCTCGCCCGGATGGCACCGGGGCGTACCGGCCGCCCGCTGCGACTGCTCGCCACGGCGTACATCGACGGTTTCCGCGCCGTACCGGCGATCATCGTCATCTATCTGATCGGCTTCGGACTGCCGCTCGCCGAAGTGCCGGTACTCAGCTCGCTCAGCCCGGTGTGGTTCGCGATCCTCGCGCTCACCCTCACCTACGGCGCGTACGTCGCCGAAGTGTTCCGGGCCGGCATCGAGTCCATCGCACCCGGCCAGAGCGCGGCGGCCCGTTCACTCGGCCTCTCGCACAGTGCCACGCTGCGCCATGTGGTGCTGCCGCAGGCCACCCGCCGCGTCGTACCACCGCTGCTCAACGACTTCATCAGCCTGCAGAAGGACACCGCACTGGTGAACGTCATCGGCACCATCGACGCCTTCAACCAGTCGAAGATCTTCGCGTCCAACCACTTCAACCTGTCCTCGGTGACCGTGGTCGCGGCGCTCTTCATCCTCATCACGATCCCGCAGGCCCGGTTGGTGGACCGGCTGGTGGCACGTGAGCAGCGCCGCGCCAAGGGAGCCTGACATGGCCTTCATCGAGATCGACGGGGTGCACAAGAGCTACGGGCAGACCCCCGTGCTCCGCGGCATCGACCTGACCGTGGCCCAGCACCAGGTGGTGACCCTGATCGGCGCCTCCGGCAGCGGCAAGTCCACCCTGCTGCGCTGCATCAACGGCCTGGAGGAGATCAGCGGGGGTGAGATCCGGGTCGGCGGTGATGTCGCCTCCGGCCGCGGCACCGATGTGGACCGGCTGCGACGCGATGTCGGCATGGTCTTCCAGCACTTCAACCTGTTCCCGCACATGAGCGTGGTGCGCAATGTCGCCCTCGCGCCGATGCAGGTGCGCGGGATACCGCGCGCCGAGGCCGAGGAGCAGGCGCGCGCCCTGCTCGCGCGCGTCGGCCTGGCCGACAAGGCCGACAGCATGCCCGACCGGCTCTCCGGCGGTCAGCAGCAGCGGGTGGCCATCGTACGCGCCCTGGCCACCGGCCCCCGCGCACTGCTCCTCGACGAGATCACCTCGGCCCTCGACCCCGAACTCGTCGCCGAAGTACTGGCCATCGTCCGCGAACTGGCCGAGGGCGGCATGACCATGCTGCTGGCCACCCATGAGATGGGCTTCGCCCGGGAGGTGTCGAACAAGGTGTGCTTTCTTCATCAGGGCGTACTGCTGGAGGAAGGGCCGCCCGAGCAGATCTTCGGCGACCCCCAGCAGGAGCGCACCCGCGCCTTCCTGCGCCGCATCGTCGAGGCGGGGCGGCTGTGAGCGGCGCGCGGGTGCTCGTCGTGGAGCACGAGGACGGCACGGGCCCGGCCCAGTTCGGTGAACGCCTCGCCGAACAGGGCCTGGTGATCGACCTCTGCCGCCCCTGGGCCGGCGACACACTGCCCCGAACCCTGGACGCATACGACGGGCTGCTGGTCCTCGGCGGATCCATGGGCCCCCACGACGAGGAGCAGGCACCTTGGCTGCCGCAGGTGCGCAAACTGCTGCGGCAGGCCGTAACCCGGGACCTTCCCACACTGGGGATCTGCCTGGGCATGGAACTGCTGACAGTGGCCTGCGGGGGCGAGGTCCGGCACGCCGCCCTGCCCGAAGTCGGACTCAACGACCTGATACCCCATCAAGCAGCCTTCACCGACCCACTGTTCGCGCCACTCCTTGACCAGGACAGCTGGTTGCGCGCAGTGCAGTGGCACTGGGAGGAGACGGCCACCCTGCCCGAGGGCGCCGTTCCGCTGCTCACCAGCGAGCGCTGCACCCACCAGGCGTACCGGATCGGCACGGCCGTGTGGGGTGTCCAGTTCCACCCCGAGGTGCTGGCCGACGACATACGCACCTGGGGCGCGGCAGACGTCGCTCCGCTGCACGCCCTGGGCCTTGAACCGGGCGGAGTCGTTGCCGAGGCGGGGCACGAGGAGAAGCGGCTGCGCACGCTCTGGGGGGCTTTCGCCGAGCAGTGGGGGTGCATGGTTGCCGACGGTCCGGGCCCGTCCGCCCGACAGCGCATTCCAGTGGAGCGGCGGCCATGAGGGCCCGATGCCGGTCGGACCGGTCGGGCTGCGGGCGTGGCCGGTCCAACCGGTCCTCCCCGCCGGGCAACACTGGTTAGGAACGGTGTCGGAGACGACGTAGGTGCGAGGCAGCGGGCGGGCGACGGCCCGCTCGGGAGTACCGCCGAAGACGGCCGCGAGGACGGCAGCGAGGAGACAGAGGAATCGTGAGGTGGCGCGCATCGTTGGGACCTCCAGGAGTTCGTGGACCGGCGTGCCGCACGGGAGCCTGGCCGATACGTGATCCGGCCACGCCTTTCGGCCCTCGCGCAAAGGCGTGGCCGGGCCGATAATCAGGCGGCGTGATCCGCTTACACTTCACCGACGCCGACCTGCGCCGGGTCACGGTGGCCCAGGCTCCCGACGCCCTGCTGGAAACGGCGCTCAGCGTGCGACGTCTGCGGGGCGGGACGGCCACCGGGGGCCCCACGCGCCCCGCCCTCAGCCAGTGGCACAAAGCGATGCAGGAGACCCGCCCCCGGCCCGGTGTCCTGCTCGACCTGGTTCCCCGCAACGGATTTCTGCCGGACTTCCTTCAACAGCCGACGGCCCGGGACTTCGCCACCGCACTCGACCTCGTCACCGCAACTTCCGCCGAACAACTGGCCCTGGACCTGGGCCTGGCGGACACACCCGGGTGGAACGGTTCCCTGGAGCAGCCGAGCCGGTGGGCGCGAGAGCTCGCGAACGGCTTACCGGCGGCACGGCGGGCCCTGCAGCGCGACCTCCAGGCGTACTTCACCTCAACGGTCGCCCCGCTGTGGCCACGGGTGAGGGCCGACGCCATGGCCGACCGGGCGGTGCGCGCCGAGATGCTGCTACGCGGCGGGGTCGACGCCCTGCTCACCACGCTCAGCCCCACATGGAGCTGGCAGGCGCCCGTACTGACCCTCCCGTCGACGTCCCGGCACGACATCCCACTGTGCGGCCGCGGACTGCTGCTCGTACCGTCCTGGTTCGCGGTGAGCGCCCTGGTGATGTACCGGCCGGAGAAGCCGACGGTCCTGGTCCATCCGATGCTTCTCGCCGAGGAGCCGGCCTTCTCGTTCGACGTGCTGGGACCACTGCTGGGCCGGACAAGGGCAGCTGTGCTCGCCGTTCTACGCGTCCCGGCCACCACGACCGAGCTCGCCGAGCGTGTCGGGATCTCCCTGGCAACGGCCAGCCAGCACGCCACCGTTCTGCGGAACGCCGGACTGGTGGACACCGCCCGGACGGGCCCGTCCGTCCTGCACAGCCTGACCCCGCTCGGACTGGCACTGCTGGCGGGTGAGGAAGCGTCGTTCTGAGGCCCGCCCCGGCTCAGAAACGGTGACGCAAGCAGGCGTCACCCGTCGGCCCCCACTTCTCACCAGCAGACACCGGCAACAGCGTGAGGAGTCCGGCGCGGCAGACCCCTGCGAGGCGACCTGCGCCGTGGCTCAGCAGTTTGCCTCCGGGATCAGCGTTCCCCATCGCCCGCCCAGGTCACCGCCGTTGCATGCTCACAGCTGCTGCTGCGGGCCCCTCGCCATGCCCGAGGTGTCACACCCGGCGTGCCACACCTGTCCACACGAGGCGGCGGTACTTGTTGTGGTCGTAGCCGCGGTCGCCCAGCACCGCGTCGGGGCGGCGCGTGGGCCGGCCGCGTTTGCCCCGCACCGGTGGCACTGCTTCGAGCAGGGGGATGAGCTGGGCGACGTCGTTGCGGTTGCCGCAGGTCAGGGTGGCGGCGAGCGGGATGCCGGTGGCGTCGGTGATCAGAGGGTGCTTGCTGCCGGTCCTGCCCCGGTCAACAGGGCTCCGTCCCGTCGTGGAGCCCCTTTTGACGCCCGGACATGGGAGCCGCCGACCGCCGCCCCGGAGAACTCCAGGGCGTTCGCGCCCCGCAGCTTCGCCAGGAGCACCTCGTGCAGACGGGGCCACACACCGGCCTCGCTCCACTCGGCCGGGCGGCGCCAGCACGTCATGCCCGAGCCGGAACCGAGTTCCTGCGGCAGGTGTTCCAGGCGATCCCGGGATGCAGCACGAACAGGATGCCCTGGAAGACCAGCCGGTCCGTATACCGCCTGCGCCCGGGATGCCGGGTCCGGCGCTCGCCTTCGGCAGCAGCGGCTCGATCACCGCCCACAACTCGTCATCGACTTCTCACGGCTTCGGCCCGACCCACCCCCCACCCCTGGATCGTCAGTCCCGGAGTGATCCCATCACCCCGAAGATCATTTCGCTGGGAGTTCTAAAAGCCCGCGAGTTTCAGGACGACCGCGATGTACAGAGAGAGGGACGTCACCAGCACAAGGAAACTGAGCGCGGTGTGCACGGTCCGATGCCAGGCAACCCCGAAGCCGAGATGAGCCCGTGCGGCCGGGCTGACGCGCGGCCCGCCTTCCAGGCCGCCGCGTGCCCCTTCCAACGCACGCACAAGGGCTCGCCGGCTCCTGGCTGAGGTGAGGCCGACGCGTACACCGTCCCGGTCACGCACCACGACCGTGCGGGAAGCGCTGCCGTAGCTGAAACCGGTGAGCAGCCGGACGTCCTTGATACGCGTGAGGTCCACGGATCGCTGCCCGGTCAGCGTGCGGACGGTCACGCGTGACATCGAGCAACGGATCAACCGGGTTTCCTGGCACAGCTCCGCAAGCAGGACGAAACCCGCGAGCCCACCGGTTAGCGCACAGACGACGGACGCACCGGCAGGCACCAGGTCCGCGAGCGCCAACAACCACGCTCCAAAAGGCGACAGGATGAGAACCACCGCCACGGCCGCACCGAGCCGAGCCCGTGACCGTGCCACAGCAGACGTTCTCCCGGTGGACCTGCTCTGCTCCATGACCACGGCGGTCACCACTTCCCTCATCGATCGAACGGGGGCGGGGCGAAGTTCACCTCGGCCGCGGCAACGCGCGGACATTCCGGCCGAGGAAACAGATGCGACAGAGGTTCGCATGTGTATGGGGCAATCGACCACTTTGGTGAGGCAATATCGCTGGAGTCGGGCCGCACGGACGTGGTAGGGCCAGCCATCGGCGACCAGCGCCATGTCGTACCAGCGGCCCAGCGCCCGCCGCCCCCTATGGCGTTGCCGGGAAGCGCAGCTGCTGGGCGCGGCACGCCATCCGGGACCCTGACGGTTCGAGGCCGGGGCCGTCGCATCTGACGGCCCCCGTTCCGGGTGATCAGCAGCTGGTGGCGGTCACGGCGTCGATGCAGGGTGCGTTGCTGCTGCCCGGCAGGTCCGGGGGTGCCGGACCCGCCGGGCAGCGGGATCGCGCTGCTACCGGGATTGATCGCAGTGCATCGGGCTTCAACCCGGTGGTGAAGCGATTCTGAGAAGTGCTGTGACCCGCAGGTCATAGCGGACGATTCTGCTGCTCGATGTACTGACGGACTATTGACAGCGGAGCTCCGCCGGCTGATCCGGCGAAGTAGGAGCCGGACCACAGGCGCTGTGCCCGCCAGTAGTGCCGGACCAGTTCGGGGTACTCCTGACGGAGCCTGCGGGAGGAGACGCCCTTGAGGGAGTTGACCAGTTTGGACAGGGCAACCTTGGGCGGGAAGTTCACGAGCAGGTGCACATGGTTGTTCTCGCCGTTGAAGTCGGCCAGCTCGCATTCGAAGTCCGTACACACCGCGCGCATGATCTCCTCCATCCGCTTGAGGTGTGCGTCGGTGAAGACCTTGTGCCGGTACTTCGTCACGAAGACCAAGTGCGCGTGGAGGGCGAAAGTGCAGAGACGACCAGTCCTGATGTTCTGCATGTCAGCCATAACCCAAGTATGTATGGTGATTGACATGCAGCTTCGGTACAGCTTCCGCCTGTATCCGAACGGTCCTCAGCGCGCCGCGCTGGCCCAGGCGTTCGGGTGCGCCCGCGTCGTGTTCAACGACGCGTTGCGCGCCCGCAAGGATGCCCACGAACAGGGCAGGTCGTATCCAAAGATCGGGGACCTGTCCAAGCAGGTCATCACCGAGGCGAAGAGGACCCCCGAGCGGGCATGGCTCGCCGAAGTATCCGCCGTGGTGCTGCAACAGTCCCTCCGGGACCTGGACACCGCGTACTCGAACTTCTTCGCGTCGATGCACGGCACCCGCAAGGGGCCGAAGATCGCCGAACCGCGTTTCAAGTCCCGCAAGGACAACCGGCACTCGATCCGTTTCACCGCGAACGCCCGGTGGAAGATCGCCCCCGGCGGGGACCTGTCGTTGCCGAAGATCGGTGATGTGCGGGTGAAGTGGTCCCGCGCTCTGCCTTCGGTCCCGTCCACGGTGACCGTGGTCAAGGACGCGGCCGGCAGGTACTTCGCGTCCTTCGTCGTCGAGACCGCTCCCCGGACGCTGCCCGGCGTGGAACCGGTCGTCGGCATCGACCTCGGTCTTGGACACTTCGCGGTCCTCTCCGACGGCACGAAGATCTCCGCCCCGCGCTTCCTGCGCCGGGCGGAGAGGAAACTCAAGCGGGAACAGCGACGCCTGTCCCGTAAGACCAAGGGCAGCAACAACCGGGACAAGGCCCGTATCAAGGTTGCCCGCGCTCACTCACAGGTGGCCGACGCGCGGCGCGAGTTTCACCACCAGCTCTCCACACGGATCATTCGCGAGAACCAAGCGGTGGCAGTGGAAGACCTGGCGGTCAGAGGACTCGCGCGCACACGCATGGCCAAGTCGGTGCACGACGCCGGATGGTCCGCCTTCGTCGCGATGCTGGAGTACAAGGCCGCGCTGCACGGGCGGCAGTTCTTCCGAATCGGACGCTTCGAGCCCACCTCTCAGGTCTGTTCGGCCTGCGGCGTCAAGGACGGCCCCAAGCCCCTGCACATCCGCGTATGGACCTGCGCGGCCTGCGAGACTGTCCTCGACCGGGACATCAACGCGGCGGTCAACGTCGCCAAGGCCGCCAGACTGGCGGTGTCAGCCTGTGGAGCGCAGGTAAGACCGGTACTCGTACCGGCACAGCGCGGTGAAGCAGGAACCCACCGAGACGGTCAGACGACCGTGGTAGGAACCCCCGCCCATTAGGGCAGGGAGCGGAAGTCAATACGACCGGTACACCGTGTTCCGCTCCGCCGCCCCGGAGCTGCGCAACCTGTTCGAGGGTGTCGCGGACACGGGTCCGGACGCGGACACGGGCCCGGCGGCCGACGCCGGCCGGGGTCCCGCGCCGCGCCCCTTCCGCGCCGGGGACATCACGGCGCGGCTCGCGGCCTGGAACACCGAGGACGTCGACGCTCTCGTCGGCGGCGCCGGACACGGCCGCCTGACCGCACCCGGCCTCGCCGCGCCCCTCAGGACCGCCGACGGCAAGGCGGCCTATCTCCGCCGGCTCTTCGACCACGCCGACGTCCGGCTGAAGCCGGGCCAGGTCGCGTTCGGTCGCACGCACACCTTCGTGGAGTGGCACGGCACCGTCACCAGTACGAAGGGCACGAACGTCCCCTTCGGGATCGTGGAGCGCTTCGGTCCGGCGGGCGAGTGGGAGCTGTACTTCGACACTCTGCCCCTGATCGCCAACCAGGCCCAGATCGAAGCCATGTTCCAGCGTCTGGCCCAGTCCTGACAGCGACGCGGCCCGTCGCGGGCCCTTGGCCCCTGGGGCGGGCGAGCTTGCCGGCCGCCCCAGGGGCCAAGGGTTCCCTGGGGGCCCATGGCCCGGACCGGATCGCCGGCTTCTCCCCGATCCAGGCGTCCCAGGTCCTTCACGCGGCTGGTGCACATGTTCAGCGCCCCGCTGCAGTAGCGTTCCACCCCGGCATCGTCTGCCGCCGCCGCGAGCCGTGACGCCTGGGCCCGCGTCCGCTGCGTCCTGGGTGGTGGCGCATCGGCTCCTGAGCAAGGGCGGTTTCCGGGTGTGTCACTACTGCGGCTGCCGCGAGATCTCCTTGATCAAGGACCTCATCGTCGAGCACGAGACGGCGACCGACCTCGCGGGGAGCGCGGTCCGGGCGCCGGCACGAGGCGAGACCGCCGCGGCCCAGGGTCTGCTGCGCGGCATGGCCGAAGTGCTTCGGGCGCACTGGCGCGGCGAGGAGAACGGCCTGTTCGCGGTGATGCGGCAGGACGCCGAGTACGCGGCGTACATCGCGAACCTCGAACGCGAACACCGTGAACTGGACCAGTTGCTGGCCGCGGCCGACCTCGGTGATCCGGACGACCGCCGGAGGTTTCTCGACGCCGTGGACGAGCTGTACCGGCACATCGCCAAGGAGGAGGACGGGCTCTTCCCCGCCGCGCTCACCGCGTTGACCGGAGACGACTGGAACCGGGCGGTGGCCGCCTGGCGCGAGGCGCACCCGGAGGCAGGGGAGTAGCTCGTCGACGCCGATGGCGCGGTCTGCCATGTCTGTGCAGGCTCCCGCCGTCGGATGGTTCGACCCGCGCGGAGCGGAGGATCTGGCGCAGGGCCGTCGAGACCGCCGGGGCCGAGGTGCGGCGGGCCGCGTCTCAGCGAAAAGAGGCAGCCCGGGGGCAGATCGGCGTCAGGAGCTGTTTCTGAGCCCTGCATTCGACGGGCCTGCTGGTGTCAGTGGCCTGGGCGGCCGGTGATCCAGCGGGCGGCGAGTACCCCGGACACCGCGGTGAGGCCGGCGGCGGTGAGGACGGTGGCGTTCAGGCCGAGCGTGTCGGCGAGGAGGCCCGCGACGAGGGCTCCGGCCGCGTAGCCGATGTCGCGCCAGAAGCGGTAGGTGCCCAGCGCGTTGGCGCGCCAGGTGGGGTGGGCGTGGTCGGAGACGGAGGCGATGAGCGCCGGGTAGACCATCGCGGTGCCAAGGCCCAGGGCCACGGCGGAGAGGATGCCGGCGAGAAGGGGGCGGTCGAGGATCGCCAACGCGAGGAGGAGACCTGCGGCCTGGACGAGCATGCCGGTGACGATGAGGGGTCAGGAACTGCTCTCGACTAAGTGTCCATGAGTGTCCTTCAGGTGTCAGGAGTGTCGTATGATCTGGTGTATGAACCTGACGGAATGGGCACGCGCACAGGGGGTCGCCCCGCGTACTGCGTACCGCTGGTTCCGTGAGGGCACGCTGCCGGTCCCTGCGGAGCGAGTGGGGCCGCGCACGATCCTGGTGAACATCGACGCGAACACCTCACCGTCCGTGACCGGTGGCGTGGGCCTGTACGCCCGCGTCTCCTTCCATGACCAGAAGGCCGATCTGGAGCGGCAGACCGCACGCTTGTCGGCATGGGCCGCGAAGGCCGGGCATAAGGTCGTGCGCGTCGAATCCGAGATCGCTTCGGGCATGAACGGCGCCCGCGCCAAGGCCCGTCGCCTGCTGGCCGACCCGGCGGTGACCACGGTAGTGGTGGAGCGCAAAGACCGGTTGGGCCGTATGAACGTCGAACTCGTTGAGGCCGCTCTGGCTGCAACCGGCCGTCGACTCGTTGTGCTGGATGACGGCGAGGTCGAAGACGACCTGGTGCGCGACATGGTGGAGGTTCTGACCTCGTTCTGTGCTCGCCTGTACGGCCGCCGCGGTGCGAAGAACCGTGCCAGGAAGGCACTGGAAGCGGCGGCTGCCGATGGCTGACAAGAAGAAGCAGCTCCGTACCATCGACTTGCCGTTCGTTGCTGTCGGCCCGTCCGGTGTGGCGTTACGCGACCGCCTCAAGCACCTCACACCAAAGGACGAGAAGGTGTTGCGTCTGGTCGGCGAGCACCAGGGCCGCCTGGCCTCCCTCGACCTCAAGGCCCGTTGCGAAGCCGGGCACAAGCACGACAACGACGCGTGGGCGTCCCGCAAGCGTGACCTGACCGAGCAGTCGTCGTCGCGTATCGCGGGTGCGATCACGAAGGCTACGCATGACCAGTACGGCCTGGCCCGACGCTGCCTGCTCGCCCATGTCCACAACCTTGAGGCCGGTATCCGCACGCTGCGACACCGCCTGTCCCTCCCGATCGGGGAGAAAGGCAGCAAGCGGGGGCCGGGCGGGTACCGGTCCAAGGGCGAGTGGTTCCACAAGTCCCGCCGCCTGGCCACCCTGGAACACCGCCTCGACGTGGCCCGCGACGACTGGAAGACCGGACATGTCCGTGTCGTTCGCGGCGGCCGGCGGCTGCTCAAGAACCGGCACAACCTTCAGGCCGCGCAGCTCACCGAGCGCGAGTGGCGTCAGCGTTGGGAGGCTGGGCGCTGGTTCCTCGCCGCGGACGGCGAGTCCGGAAAACGCTTCGGGAACGAGACGATCCGCGTCACTCCTGACGGCGAAGTGTCGATCAAGATGCCCGCCCCGCTCGCCCACCTGGCCAACAGTAAGCATGGCCGGTACGTTCTTGCCTCCAAGGTCGCGTTCGCGCACCGTGGGGACGAGTGGCGCGACCGCACCGAGGCCAACCGTGCCGTCGCCTACCGCATCCACTACCACGTTGAGCGGGGCCGCTGGTATCTCACCGCTTCGTGGACCAGGCCCGCCGTGCAGACGATGCCGCCGGCCACCGCCCGCGCCAAGGGCATGGTCGGCGTCGACACGAACGCCGACCACTTCGCCGCCTACCGGCTCGACCGGCACGGCAACCCGGTCGGCGACCCGCGCCGCTTCCACTACGACCTGTCCGGCACCGCCGACCACCGCGACGCCCAGATCCGGCACGCCCTCACCCGCCTCCTGCACTGGACCAAGCAGACCGGCGCGCAGGCGATCGGCATCGAAAACCTGGACTTCGCCGCCGAGAAGACCCGCGAGAAGCACGGCCGCAAGAAGCGGTTCCGGCAACTCATCTGCGGTATGCCTACCGGCAAGCTCAAGGCCCGCATCGTCTCCATGGCCGCCGAACACGGCATCGCGATCGTCGCCGTCGACCCGGCATACACCTCGATGTGGGGCGACCAGCACTGGCGCAAGCCCCTGATCAGCAAGACTCGCAGCATGACTCGCCATGACGCCGCCTCGGTGGCCATTGGCAGGCGCGCCCTCGGGCACCCGATCCGGCGACGGACGGCACCGCCCCAGCATCACCAGAGTGATGGTGCTGGGCATCGGACCCTCCAGGCCGATCATGGTGACCGAGGGCGTGAGGAAACCCGCCGCCCCGTCGCGGAGCGTGCACACGATGCGCGTCGCCGGACAGGGACAACGAGAACGCGGGGGACCAGCGCATCCAAAACCGTTCGGGATGCGCGCAGTTCCGGGACGTGGGTACAAGGCTCACTCCTGGACACTGTTTAGGAACGGTTTGCGGCCGATCCGGTCGGCGAGTTGGCCCGCGGGGATCTGGCCGATGCCCCACAGGAGCGGGTAGAGGCCCTTGATCAGGCCGATGGCGGCGATACCGAGGCCGTGGTCGGCGAAGAGCAGAGGGAAGACACCCCAGGTCAGACCGTCGTTGAGGTTGTTGACCAGACCCGCCTGGCTCGCGCCGCGCAGGGAACGGTCCCGCCACGAGGTGCGCGCGAACGTGGTCGCGAACGACGCCTTTCGTTCCTCCCCGGTCGGGGCGGGGTGCTGGGCGAGTTCGAGGGCGACATGGGCGGCGGTGTCCCGGGCCAGGAGCGACAGGCCGAACCCGGCGACGACGAAGATGACGCCGATCAGCTCGGGCGCCGGCCGCAGGCCGTGCGCGGTGGCCAGGTAGCCGGTGAACAGGGCCATTGCGCCGACGGCTGCGTAGCCGGCAGCCTCGTTCAGGCCGGTGGCCAGGCCCCGGCGGGCCGGCCCCACGAGGTCGATCTTCATGTTCACGGTCATCGACCAGGTCAGGCCCTGATTGGCGCCCAGCAGGACGTTCGCGGCCACGATCCACCACCAGGACGGACCCCAGGCGAGGACGAACGGCACCGGTATGCCGATCAGCCAGCCGGCCAGCAGGAGCTGTCGGCGGCGGAAACGGGCGGTGAGCGCTCCGGCTGCAAGGTTGGTCAGGGCTTTGGTGAGGCCGAAGGCGATGATGAAGGAGAAGACGGCCAGGTTGCTCGTGAGGCCGAAGACCTCGGCGCCGATGAGCGGGACGGTGGTGCGCTCCAGGCCGACGAGCGCGCCGACGCAGACGGTGACGGCGACGAGCAGGGTGAACTGCGCCCAATTCTCCCGAAGCCCCAGCCGCACCGGCCTGTGCACGGGTGCGACCGCAGCGGTCCGGTGGCCCATGGCATCCCTCCTGCTCATCGGCCGCGAATCTGCGGGCCGGAGCGCATCTGTGTGACTATCCGCAGGCCAACATACCCCCACGGGTATTAATGAGCCGCGGTTTCCGACGTGATCCAGGATACCCAGGGGGGTATTTGACTTGGTGTCGCCGACCTGTCTACGGTCGGAGGTGTCGATACCCATGGGGGTATTTGGAAGCGAGGGGTCTCCATGCGTGAAGTGGATCTGGATGTCTTCGCGGCAAAACTCGCGAACGGCGCGTTCGTGATCGACGTCCGGGAGCCCGACGAGTACCGGGCCGGTCATGTGCCGGGTGCACGGCTGGCGCCGCTGTCCACGCTCGGTGCGGTTGCGGACGATCTGCCCAGCGACCGGCCGGTGTACGTGATGTGCGCGAGCGGCAACCGCAGCGGCCGGGCCGCCGAACACCTTCAGGCCATCGGCGTGGACGCCGTATCGGTCGCGGGCGGTACCGCCGCACGGGCCCGGGCCGGCTGCCCGGTCGCCCGCGGCGCGGCGGCTGAAGCCGCCTGAAGCCCCAGCTGCCCCAGGGTGCTGACCTGCGACTTCGGTCATCTTCCCCGTACCCGGCCGGGTACGCCATCGTCAAACGAAGGGTTTGCCGTGTTCTTCAGCCAGTACTACCTCGACTGCCTCTCCCAGGCGTCGTACATGATCGCCGACGAGACGACGGGGCAGGCCGTGGTCGTGGACCCGCGCCGGGACGTCTCGGAGTACCTCGCCGACGCCGAGGCCCGCGGATTCACCGTGGTCGGGGTGATCAACACCCACTTCCACGCCGACTTCGTCGCCGGGCATTTGGAGATGGCCGACCGCACGGGGGCCTGGATCGGCTACGGTCACCGCGCCGAGACCGAGTACCCCATCCGCAAGCTCGCCGAAGGCGACCGCGTCAGCCTGGGCGACGTCACCCTGGAGATCTTGGAGACGCCCGGGCATACGCCGGAGTCGATCAGCGTGCTGGTCTACGAGCACGCCGACGACACGGTTGCCCACGGGGTGCTGACCGGTGACGCGCTGTTCATCGGGGACGTCGGCCGCCCGGACCTGCTCGCCTCCGTGGGGGTGACCGCGGATGAACTCGGCGCGATGCTCCACGACAGCGTCCAGAACAAGCTGATGGCCCTGCCCGACGAGGTCCGCGTCTTCCCCGCCCACGGGGCCGGATCGGCCTGCGGCAAGAACCTCTCCACCGAGAAGCAGTCCACCATCGGCGAGCAGCGCGCCACCAACTACGCCTGCGCCCCCATGACCGAGGCCGAGTTCGTCGCCCTGGTCACCGCCGGCCAGGCCGCGGCGCCCGGCTACTTCGCCTACGACGCCGAGCTGAACCGCAAGGCGCGCCCGCTGTACGACCGGGTTGCCGCTCCTCGGCCGCTGCGGCTGGAGGAATTCGCCGAGCTGCGGAAGGGCGGCGCGGTCGTGGTCGACGCCCGATCGCCGCAGGAGTTCGCCTCCGGTCACCTGCGCGGTGCCGTCAACGTGCCGGCCGAGGGCCGGTTCGCCGAGCAGGCGGGCACCGTCCTCGATCCTTCCGGCGAACTTCTCGTCATCGCGCCGGAGAACCGGGAGGAGGAGGTCGTCACCCGCCTGGCCCGGATCGGTTTCGACCACGTGGCGGGCTACCTGCGCAACCCCGAGGACGCCTTCACGGAGACGGCCGAGGAGGTCACCCCCGCGAGCCGACTCACGGCCGCGCAGCTGCGGGCCGCCCTGGCGGGAGACAACCCGCCGCTGATCGTGGACGTCCGCACCTGCGGCGAACGCGAGGCGAACGGATTCGTCGACGGTGCCGCACACATCGCCCTGAGTGAACTGCCAACCCGCCTGGACGAGATCCCCACCGACCGGCCCCTCGTCCTGCACTGCGCGGGCGGCCACCGCTCCTCGATCGCCGCGAGCCTGCTGCGCCACCGCGGCTTCACCGACGTCTCCGACATCCTCGGCGGCTACGCCGCCTGGGCCCTGTCCGCCGAACCCGCCAACGCCTGACCGCTTCCCTTCCACAGCATCCCGGCATACCCGCGGGGGAGGGGCGCCCCCCCCCCCCCCGCGGGCCGCCCCGGGCCCCTCACTCACCCACATATACCCCCCAGGGTATTTTTCGATTGGATCCCTTCATGACCGAGAACGCCGCCCAGACCTCGTCGATCGCCCCGGCCGTCCTCCACCGGCTGGTCGAGGAAGACCGTGCACCTCGCGTCCTGGACGTGCGCACGCCGGGCGAGTTCCGCACAGTTCACATCCCCGGCGCCTACAACGTGCCCCTCGACACCCTGCGCGAGCACCGGGCCGAGCTGCTGACCCACCTCGACGAGGACGTCGTACTCGTCTGCCGCTCGGGAGCCCGCGCCGCCCAGGCGGAACAGGCACTCGCCGAAGCCGGCCTGCCGAACCTCCGCGTCCTTCAGGGCGGCATGAACGCCTGGGAGATGACGGGCGCACCCGCGAACCGCGGCGCCGACCGGTGGGACATGGAGCGTCAGGTCCGGCTCGTCGCCGGTTCGATCGTGCTGGCCACCGGCCTGGTAGGCGTCTTCGTCCCCGGCGCGCACCTGATCGGTACGGCGGTCGGCGCCGGCCTGACGTACGCGGCCCTCAGCAACTCCTGCGCCATGGGCGTCCTGCTGTCCAAGCTCCCCTACAACAAGGGGCCGCGCGTCGACATCCGTACCGTCATCACGGAACTGCGGGGCAAGCCGTGACCGCCCTCGTCGTCGCGGCGTCCCTGTTCGTCGGCGTCAGCCTCGGCATCCTCGGCGGCGGCGGTTCGATCCTGACCGTGCCGATCCTTGTGTACCTCGCCGGACAGGACACCAAGGAAGCCATCGCCACCTCCCTGTTCGTCGTCGGCGTCACCAGTCTGGCCGCCCTGGTCCCCCACGCCCGCGCCCACCGGGTGCGATGGAGGACCGGCCTCCTCTTCGGCGCTTTCAGCATGGTCGGCGCGTACGGCGGAGGGCGTGTCGCCGAGTACATCCCCGGCACCGTGCTCCTCGTCGCCTTCGCCCTGATGATGCTCGCCACGGCGGCGGCCATGCTCCGAAAGCCCCGCCGGCAGGACAGGCCCAAGCCGCAGCGCCTCGACCTGCCGCTGAAGCACATCGCCGTCGAAGGCCTGATCGTGGGCGCCGTCACGGGCCTGGTGGGTTCCGGCGGCGGATTCCTCGTCGTGCCCGCGCTCGCGATCCTCGGCGGACTGCCCATGGGCATCGCGGTCGGCACATCCCTGCTGGTCATCGTCATGAAGTCCTTCGCAGGCCTGGCCGGGCACCTCTCGGGCGTGCAGATCGACTGGGGCCTCGCGCTGGCCATCACCGCCGCGGCCGTCGCCGGCAGCGTCCTCGGCGCCCGGTTCGCCGGACGCATCCCCCAGGACACCCTGCGCAAGGCCTTCGGATGGTTCGTCGTCGTCATGGGCCTCTTCGTCCTCGGCCAGCAGCTCGACACGGCTGTTTGGACCCATCCCGCCACCTGGACCGGGATCGGCACCGCGCTGCTCGCCGTCGCCGCCGCGCGCGTGCGGCGGGACCTGCGGACACGGCATCGCTCGCACGACTCGCAACTGCCGGCGCCGCCGGACGTGCGAGGTCGGCCGGAGCCGAAGGCACGCCGTCGTGCGACCGCGGGAAAGCCTTGACGTATACCCCTTGGGGTATTATGGAAGCTCGGGTTCGGGCGAAGGAGGACTCCCGTGCAGGTGGAAGAAGGGGCCGTGGGGCCCGTCCTGAACCGGCTGCGGCGCGCACAGGGGCAGCTGGCCGGCGTCATCGCGATGATCGAGGCCGGACGCGACTGCAAGGACGTCGTCACTCAGCTCGCCGCCGTCTCCCGGGCACTGGACCGGGCCGGCTTCAAGATCGTGGCCGGCGGGATGCGACAGTGCCTCGCCGAGAGCGCCGCCGACGCACCTCCCCTGTCGGAAGAGGAACTCGAAAAGCTCTTCCTCGCCCTGGCCTGACCAGCGGTGGGCCGGCCGCGCCACACGGCGCGCCGTGACACCGGGGGTGCGGCGGACGCGGCGGCGAGGCGGGTTGTGGTGTCGCCGAGGCGGGCCGGTAGTTCGTCGGGTTGCAGGTCCAGGGCGGCGACTGGTGGTTCCTGTCCGTCGTGTCACCCGGCCCGCGGGTGGTGGTGCTCGTTGAACTGCCGGCGGCATGACGGCACACACGAAGGCCTCCGTGTGCGGTGGAGACCGGACATCTCCACCGCACCGGAGGCCTTCGTCATGAGTGTCAACACCACTCGTGCAATACACCCAGGTGCTGTGTCAGGTGACGTCAGCGCAGGCCGAAGGCCCGGGTGATCGTCTGCGAGACGCTGTTGCCGGCAGCGTCCCGGGCAGTGACCCGGAGGGTGACGAAGCCGGCGGACTTCGGCGCGTGCAGGGCCGTTCGCCATCCGCTGCCGTCCCGGTCCAGCCCGGGCCGCTGCCAGGTCGCTCCGTCGTCATACGAGATGGCGAGGGAAGGCTTCCCGATCGCGGCTGTCGTGCCGGGCAGGGCAGGTGGGAGGCGGCCACCGTCAGCTGGGCGTGCCGGTTCGCCCGGACACCAAAACCCGCCTGATCATCCGACGCGGCTTCGGCTTCCACACCGCCGACGCCATCATCGCCCTCGTCATGCTCACCCTCGCAGGCGACGGCCCCACACTGCCAGGCCGCCAACCCGCCCCAGGATGACCCACACATACGGCAGGAGAGCCGCAAAAGGGCCGGTGTGCCGCCGCCCGGGCTCGCGGCGTCGTTGGCCCCGCCCCACGCACGCGGCGTCTCGCGGCGTCGCCCAAGGCCGGCGGCCCGCTCGCCGGGTGCCCCGGGGCTCGGGCCCGTCCCGTCCACCGACACCTCCTGCGGCCGCAAAGAGGGGAGTGTGAACAAAAGGATCAGACCGCTCGGTAGAGCCGCGTGACCTGAGGAATGAACCTTCTGCTTGACCAGATCAGACAGATCTGTCTAGTCTTTTTCCTGTACTAGACAGACCTGTCTAAACCTGAGGGTGACCCATGAGTCTGACACCGACTGCGCGCTACGCCGCCCGTGCGAACAGCCCCGTACGACGGTCTCCTGCGTACGCCGCCCACCGGCGACGACGGGGCCCGGGAACCGTTGCCTCCCTTGCCCTGCTCGCCTCGATCGTCGTGTCGCTGCTGGCCGCATCCAGCGCCCCGACCCCGCTCTACGCGATCTACCAGCAGCGCTGGGGCTTCTCGCCGATCACCACCACCACCGTCTTCGGCGTCTACGCGCTCGCTGTGCTGGTCTCGCTCCTGGTCCTCGGCAAGATCTCCGACCACGTCGGCCGCCGGCCGGTCCTGCTGGCGGCGCTGACCGGGCAGGCCGCGGCAATGGTCGTCTTCGCCACCGCCGGCGGGGTGGACGCACTGCTGGCCGCCCGTGTCGTCCAGGGCGTGGGCACCGGCGCCGCGCTCGGCGCGATCGGCGCCGGCATGCTCGACATCGACCCGCGCAGGGGAGGATTCCTGAACTCCTTCGCGCCCGCGGTGGGCACCGCCGGCGGCGCCCTGGTCTCCGGGCTGATCGTGCAGTACCTGCCCGTGCCCACCCGCCTCGTCTACTTCGTACTGCTCGGCATATTTGTCCTGCAGGCACTCGGTGTACTCGCTCTGCGCGAGACGGTGAGCCGCAAGCCGGGCGCGCTGGCCGGCATGGCCCCCGAGATCAAGCTGCCCAAGGCCGTCCGCACCCCGGTGGCGATCGCCGCCCCCGTACTGTTCGCGGTGTGGGCACTGGCCGGCTTCTACGGCGCGCTGGGCCCGGCCATCATCCGGACCCTGGTGCACTCCACCTCCGTCGTGTGGGGCGGGCTGCCGCTGTTCGTGCTCGCCGGTTCCGCGGGCCTGGCCGTCCTGGTGCTGCGCGGTACCTCGACGCGCACGGTGATGCTGCTCGGCGCCGGCGCACTCATTGCCGGTGTGGCGATCACCCTGGTGTCCATCGGCCCGGGCACCGGCGGCGCAGCCGCCGCGACCGGGTTCTTCGCGGGCAGCGCGATCGCCGGCTTCGGCTTCGGCAGCGGGTTCCAGGGCGGCATCCGGATGGTGATGCCGCACACGGAGCCGCACGAGCGGGCCGGCGTGCTGTCCCTGCTGTACGTGGTGTCCTACCTGGGCCTGGGCGTACCCGCAGTGATCGGCGGCGTGCTGGTCGTGCACGGAGGCGGGCTGCTGCAGACCGCCCGGGAGTACGGCAGCGCCGTCATCGTGCTGACGGCCGCTGCGCTGGTCGGCCTGCTGCTCAGCGGCCGCCGCGCGGAGCCGGTGGCAGCGCTCCGGACGGCAGCCGGTCCCATCTCCGAGGCCGCACCCGCACCACAGACCGCACGGGTGCCGCAAAGCGTCTCCGGCTAGAATAGACTGATCTGTCTGAAGGGGTGATCGTCATGGCGACCAGGACCGCAACGAAGCCGTCCGCACGGGAGCGCCTGCTCGAGGCCGCCAACGAGCTCTTCTACAGCGAGGGCGTGCAAACCGTCGGCATCGACCGCATCATCGAGCATGCCGGAGTCGCCAAGGCATCCCTCTACAACACCTTCGGGAACAAGGAAAGCCTGGTCTGCGCCTACCTGGAATCCCGCAAGACGCGCATCCAGGACCGGATCCTGCGGACCCTGACCCGCTTCAGGACCCCCCGCGAACGCCTGCTCGGCGTCTTCGACGCACAAGGCGAGTCTTTCACCGCCCCCCAGTACAACGGCTGCGCGTTCGTACGGGCCACCGCCGAGGCGCCGGACGACAGCTCGATCAGCCGCGCGGCCGACGACTACCGGGCCTGGGTGCGCGGCCTGTTCACCGAACTGGCCACCGAGGCCGGGTACGCCGACCCCGAGGGGCTGGCCCGCCAGCTGCACCTGCTCTACGACGGCGCCGCACTTTCCGCGCGGATGGACCGCGACCCGTCGGCCTCCACCACCGCCCGCGCCGCCGCGGCCGTCCTGCTCGACGCGGCGCCGCTCTCGGAGCCCGCGACCACCGGCCCGGAAAGCTGAAGACCCAGGGGGACCGTTCCCGCCCCCCGACCGCCGCCGGCCCACTGGGCCGGCGGCCGTGTCCACTGCCCCGATGCGGTACGAAGTCCGGTGTGAACGAACAGACTCAGCCCGCGACCGTTCGCGTGTTCATCGCCCTCGCCCCGCCCGATCACGCGAAAGAGGAACTGGCCCGGGAGCTGCGCCCCGCCTATGACACACACCCTCACATGCGGTGGAACCGCATTGAGGACTGGCACATCACCCTGGCGTTCCTCGGGGAGCTGCCGGCCGGGACAGTTCCGCTCCTGCGCCCGCCTCTCGCCGGCCTGGCAGCGGACCGCCAACCATTCTTTTTGGCACTGCGCGGCAGCGGAAACTTCGACGACCGGGTGCTGTGGAGCGGAATCGACGGAGACCTCGACGAGCTGCACAGGCTCGCCGCCGATGTGCGTACAGCGGTCAAGAGCTGCGGTGTCGCCTTCGAGGATCGGCCCCTGCGCCCACATCTGACATTGGCCCGTGCCCGCCGGGGAGACCGGTCCTCGGCAGGAGAAATCGCCGAAGGGTTCGCCGGATTCACCGGCCGCCGATGGCCTGCCGAACGCCTGCACCTGGTCGGCAGCAACGTCGGCCGTAGCCGTGGACCGATCCACTACCGCGACATCGAGGCTTGGCCCCTCGGCAACGGGAACTGCACTGGATCCTGAACGAACCAGCCAGGGCCGGCCAGCAGGCAGTACTCGACCTGCGACGAAATGATCGAGTGCGGCGCGTCGTCCGGAGCCGGGGCTCACCATTCCATCAGCGCGTCCCAGGGGGCCGGTGCCGGCGGGGATCGGTGGCAACAGTCCAGGTCCGTTGTCACGGGACACCTGCCGCATGCGGGTCGTGACCGACTTGTCCGGGCTCAGGCGGCCTGCGTCTGGCATCCCCGCCGGAGCTTGAGTGCGTGCCGCCGGAGCCTGAGCAGACCAGAGGTCCTCCGAGCTGATCCGGGTGGGTGCTTACGCGGTGGGGAGGTATGCCGTAGATGCATGCCTGCAGGGGAACGGGGCAAGCGCTCGTGCCCCAGGGGGCGTATTACCAGCACGTCGTGTCGTGCCTGGGGGGCGTGCCGTCGAGGAGGTACGTGTTGACGGCCCTGGTCGCGCAGCGGTTGTGGGGGTAGGACCCGTGGCCCTCGGCCCGCACTGTCAGCAGGACGCCGACCTCCTTGCCCAGTTCGCCCGCCATGCGCTTGGCGCCTGTGTACGGCGTCGTCGGGTCGCCGGTGTTGGCGACGACGAGGATCGGGGAAGCGCCGTCCGCACTGACGTCGGGGGTGACGCGCTCGCCTTTGAACGGCCAGTCGTAGCAGAGGTAGACGCCCGGGGACCATGCCTCGCCGAAGACGGGGGAGGCCGCCTCGGTCCGCTTGATCATTTCCTCGGCTCTGGTGAATCCGGGGCGCAGGCTGGAGTCGGCGCAGGTGATCGCGACGAAGGCGGACACGCCGTTGCCGCCCGAGGTCTCGCTGCGGGCGCTGCCGCCGGCCCAGGGCCGGACCCGGGCGCCTGGGGCGTGGTCGTACGCCCTCTGGAGCAGCTTGCTGCCGGTGCCCCGCTCCATGACCTCGCCGAGCGCCTTCACCAGCGGCCCCCAGCCTTCTTCGCCGAGGTCCAGGTAGTTCGCGATGGCGTGAGCGGCGAGATCTTTGTCGAGTTTCTCGCCGCCGTCGGTGGGGGCGGGCTCTTTCTCGAGCTTCGCCAGCACCTCGATGACGCGTTGGCCGGCCTGCCCGGGGTCGCTGCCTGTGGGGCAGTCGTCGTAAGTGCTCGCGCAGTGTTGCGCGAAGCGGTCGAAGGCGAGCTGGACGGCCTTGACCTGACTGAGGTTGTCCAGCAGGCGATCCTGCGTCGGGTCGACGGGGGCTTCGAGCACGAGTCTGCCCACGTTCTTCGGGAACAGGTGGGCGTAGACGCCACCCAGTTCGGTGCCGTAGGAGACGCCGAAGTAGTTCAGCTTCTCGTCACCAAGGAGATAGCGCATCAGGTCCAGATCGCGCGCCGTCTGCGAGGTGCCGACGTACGGCAGGAGCCCACCGGAGTGCTTCTCGCAGGCGTCGCTGCCCTCGAACTTCTTCTCCCCGCAGTTGACGGGGGCGGTCCTGCCGACACCTCGCGGATCGAAGCTGACCAGGTCGTAGCGCTCGCCCAGCGTGGCGTAGTCGCCCGCGTACTTGGGGAGCCCCATGACGCCGGACTGGCCGGGGCCTCCGAAGTTGAGGAGGAGCGACCCGATCCGCTTCCGCTCCCCTCCGGTGGTCCTTTTCCGGATCATGGCGACGTCGATCGTGCCGCGGCCGGGCCGCCGGTAGTCCAACGGCGCCTTCATCGTGGCGCACTCCCAGCCGTCGCCCGGGACGTCACCGTCACCCTGCGCCGCGGACGGTGCCGGGCAGGCCGACCAGTCGAGCCGCTGGCCGACGGTGAAGGCCGCGGGCAGTCCCGGTGGCGGGTTCGTCGCCCTGGCCTCGGCCCGGCGGGTCGCCTCACCGCCCTCGGCCGATGCGGACGGACCCGAGCCCGAGCCCTCGATGACATCGCACCCGGCCCCTGCGGCCACCACGACCACGATGGCGAGCAGGCCCGCGGCAGCGCGGCGGCGCAGAGCGGCGGACACCACAGCAAACCGCGAGCGACCACCGAACCTGTCCGGCCTCTTGCGGAAAGCCCGGGTCGAAGGCTCCGAGATCCGCGTACGCATCCGCAAGTCCCCCTGCCCCCGGCACACCAGAACGCCATACCGCTCAAGCTTCGACGGCACGAACCTACTGATCGTCAATGCTCGATGGCAATCGATCGGGCTTCGCCGGCACTGGACAACCACGGCTGGTCAGCACGATCGGCAGCGTCCGAGTCGACACCGAATTCGAGCAAGCAATCTCATACCGGTATGGGTGCGACCTGCTTCCCTGACGACTTGGTGCAGACGCAGCACGCCTGGAACGTGTCCCGCGTGAAAACTCGGGTTCGAGCCGCTGAGCTGGAGCATTTCTCTGCGGGAGCGGTGTCGGCCCGCGGATGATCGAGGTTCATGCGGTGGTCATGGATCTACTTGCTGACACGTAGGTCGCTGGAGCTTGCGGGCTTGCGGCTGCCGGGCAGCGCAGCCAAGGAGGCCGAGCTGCGCAGCATTGCCGACGCCGGATGGGGGTGTTCCTGACGATCCTGCACGCCAAGGCCGAAAGCGCCGGACGGGAAGTGATCGCCGTGGACCCCCGCAACACCTCCCGGACCTGCCCCGCATGCGGGCACGTCTCCAAGGAGAATTGGTTCACACAGGAGACCTTCCACTGTCAGTCGTGCGGCCACACGGCGCACGCCGACACAGTGGGAGCACTCAATGTTCTGCGGGCCGGGCTGGTCCGTCGCAACGCCCACACGGCTCAGCGAGAAGCCCCGTCCCTTTAGGGCAAGGCCGTGAAGTTATGACTCTGGGGGCGTTGGCAAGCGCGCTCTGATTTGCGGTGAGTCCTGACGTGAGAAGCGGAGCCCCGGTAGAACTGGCAGTCGACCAAGACAGCCGTTCACAGCACCGGAGGCTCCGCTGTCCGATCAGTGTGTCATCACGCGTGAAATCACGGTAGCCAAGGGCTTGTTCGCCCCCGGGCACCTGGGGGAACTCACCCAGATCGTCCCGTTCGAGATGGTCGATGCGGCCCTCACCGAGACCGGTGCCGTCCAGCAACGACTGCGGAAGATCCCCGCCCGGGTGGTGGTCTACCTGCTGCTGGCCGCAGCCCTGTTCGAGGACTGCGGCTACCTGGCCGTCTGGCGCAAGCTCACTGCCGCGCTGGAGGCGATACCGGTCGCGAAGGTCACCGGCACGGCGCTCTGGGACGCCCGGACCCGTCTCGGTGTCCGCCCCATGCGGGCCCTGTTCGACCGGCTGCGCGGGCCGGCCACAGCGATCCGTACCGTCGGCGCCCGTTTCAAGGGCTTACTGACCGTCGCGATCGACGGCACCTACCTCGACGTCCCCGACAGTCCGCTGCACCGGGCCCGCCTGGGCAAGGGCACCAACCAGTACGCGGCCTCCGGCTACCCGCAGATCTGCCTGACCGCGCTGGTGGCCTGCGGCACCCGGGCGGTCCTGGACGCCGCCTTCGGGCCCCGGTCCAGCGGCGAGACCGTCTACGGCAAGCGACTGACGCGCTCCCTTCACGCCGGAATGATCGTCCTGCTGGACCGGGGCTTCTCCAGCAATACGTTCCTGGCCGCTGTCGCCGCCACCGAGGCCGCCTTCCTGGCTCGTGTTTCGGCCGCCCGCAAGCCCCCGGTCCTGGCCCGCTTCGACGACGGCTCCTACCTCTCCCGCTTCGGCAGCACCGAGGTCCGCATCATCGAGTGCGAGATCACCATCACCACCAGCCAGGGCCGTCAGACCGGGCTCTACCGACTGGCCACCAACCTCCTTGACCACCACCGATACCCGGCATCCGACCTGGTCAGCCTGTATCACGAGCGATGGGAAGTGGAGTCCGCCTACTTCGCGATCAAGAAGTCGATGCTGGGCCGACGGGTCCTGCGCTCGAAGACCTGGGCCGGCATCGCCCAGGAGGTTTACTCCCTGCTGAGTGCCTACCAGGTCCTGCGGATCGCGATCGCCGACGCCACCGGGACCACACCCGGAGCGGACCCGGACCGGGGCAGTTTCAGCATCGCGCTCCGATGCGCCCGCGATCAGATCGTCCAGGCCGCGGGCATCATCGCCGACACCGTGATCGACCTCGTCGGAACGATCGGCCGAGCCGTCCTGGACCAACTCATGCCCACCCGCCGCCTCCGCGTCAGCCCCCGCACAGTGAAACGGCCCCTGTCCCGATACGCGTACAAAAGCCTCAGGGTCGACCGACGCACCTACACGGCCACCCTCAGCATCAACATCTTGCAACCACCGATCAGCCCATAACTTCACGGCCTTGCCCTTTAGGGCGGGGAGGAGTCACCTGGGCCGGAACCCACGGCAAGCTCGATTCGATCGCCGTCGAGGGCATCCTGCGCTTCGAGCGCCAGCTGCTCGACCACCTCCGCCACACCACACCCATCCTCGACACGCTGCGCGAGACGAACGTGCTGGACGACGACACCGCCACGGCGCTGGAGAAGGCCATCGACGCTTTCGTCCTCGAATTCCAGGCAGGACCGGTACGGCACGGGCGAGCGCCACTTGGAGTGGGAACTTTACGAACCAAGCCCGCGAAGACCGCCCCGCGCCAGCACCCGGAGCGGTCCGTACGGCCCTACGTCAGTGCTGCATGTGGTCGCCGTGGCCCCGACCGGTGTCGGGAGAGCCGCCCATCATGTGCAACATGGTCAGCCCGCCGGTCCGCAAGAACCGCACCAGGAGCACGGCTGCGAGGACGAGGAAGGCAATGTTGAGCCAGGTGGTGTAGTTCCAGCTGACGCCTTCCATGGGGACCTTCGCGTCGGCCTGGTCGGGGATCAGACCGAGGCCGCCGAAGGCGAACTCCACGATGTATCCCGCAATGACCATCGCGAGGTAGAAGGTGCCGAGGAGGAAGGCGGCCATCTTCGCGCCGTAGTACTTCCGGTAGATGTTGAGGATCGGCAGGATCAGCAGGTCGGCGAAGATGAACGCCACCACGCCGCCGAAGCTGATCCCTCCCTTCCACAGCACCACTGCCAGCGGCACATTCCCGATGGAGCACACGAACGAGGCGATCGCCACCAGCGGGCCGACGATGGGCCCCCACAGTTTGGCGGCGAGCGGGTGGCCGTCGAAGAAGAAGGTGCGCCAGAACGAGTCCGGGACCCAGGCGGCGATGGCGCCGGCGATGAGCAGACCGACGACCAGGTCGCGCAGGATCGCCGCCCATTCCATGACGAACACGTGGCTGGTGGCGGTGAAGCCCTCGCGGGAGAACAGGCGCCGGGTGAAGGTGCCGTTGCGCTGCACGGACATGTCCATCGCGGCATGGCCCTCCATCGACCCGGCAAGGCCCCGCTCGGCCTGTTCGCGGGCCTGGCGCAGGAGCCCCGTGCGCAGGAACAGCCGGAACAGGACGGCCAGCACAATGATCATGATGGGGCCGCCGGTGAACTCTGCGGCGGTGAACTGCCAGCCCATCAGCAGCGCCAGGATGACACCGAGCTCGACGACGAGGTTGGTGGAGGCGATCTCGAAGGCCATCGCGGCGGTGAAGTTCGCGCCCTTGCGGAACAGCGATCGGGCCAGCGCCACTGCGGCGTAGGAGCAGGACGAGGACGCCACGCCCAGGCCCGCGGAGACGGCGAGGGTGCGAGGCCGGTCGTCGCCGAGCAGAGAGACGATGGTGGACTTGCGGACCACGGCTTGGACGACGGCGGACAGGGCGAAACCCAGGATCAGGGCCCAGGTGATCTCCCAGGTCATGGACCCCGTGATCGACAGTGCGTGCAGTACGGCGTGCATCCGTGAAGCCTTCCCTCCAAGGTGCGGCGTACGGCCGGCGGACACGCCCAATGGCAGGCAGCCCTCCTGTCGGCCGGGGTGCGGGGCGCCGCCGCAGGGAGCGGCGGCGCCCCGCCGGGGTCAGCCGACGTGCAGGGTCAGGGCGGCGGTGTGGCGGAAGCAGGCCGCGACGTCGACGGGCAGTTTCCTGCCCGGCGGGGCCGCGGCCAAGGCCGGGCTGAACCGCTCGATCGCTGATGCCGGATGGGGGTGTTCCTGGCGATCCTCACCGCCAAGGCAGCATGCGCCGGACGGGAAGTGATGACGGTGGACCCCCGCAACATCTCCCGGCGGTGCCCCGTATGCGGGCACACCGCCAAGGAGAACCGGCCCACCCAGGACAAGTTCCACTGCGTCTCGTGCGGCCACCAGGCACACGCGGAAACGGTGGGCGCCCTGAACGTTCTACGGGCCGGGCTGGTCCGTCGCGAAGCCCAACCGGCACAGCGAGAAACCCCCACCTTCGGGTGGGGGAGGAGTCACTGCGCTGGTCAGAGAGTTGATCTCTGTTTGGCGACGGTTCCTGCGTCGTTGCAGACCGGGTGCATAGGATCGCCGGCATGGCACTGCGACCTGTTCAGGTGAACATAAAGGCTCTTGATGACTCGGCGGTCGGCCGGTTCTGGGCGGAGGCGCTCGGCTGGAGTGTTTCCAGCGAGGGACCCGGCGTGACCAACGTTGAACCCGGCGGCGGCTTCGTTTGGCCGGACCCGGTGGCCGTCTGCGTCGACGTCGTTGCCGTCCCGGAAGCCAAGACGACAACAAAGAACCGTGTGCACCTCGATCTCGCCACCACCTCTGCGGCCCATCAGGCGGAGTTGGTCGCGCGCCTTCAGGCTCTCGGTGCGACGCCCGCCCACGTGGGCCAGGGCGACGTGCCGTGGACGGTCCTCGCCGACCCGGAGGGTAACGAGTTCTGCGTGCTGGAGCCTCGGGAGATCTACCGGGACACCGGGCCGATCGCCGCGGTGGTGGTCGACTGCGTGGATCCGCGGGCCATGGCCCGGTTCTGGGGTGAGGCGATGGACTGGACTCTGCACGAGGTGACTGACGATCATGCGGTATGGCGCTCCGCCAAGGGTGTCGGCCCGTATCTCGAGTTCCTCCGCACCCCCGGCGTGAAGACCGTGCCGGACCGCGTCCATCTTGACCTGCTGCCGTACCCCGGTGACGACAAAGCAGTGGAGGTGGCCCGGCTGCGGGCCCTCGGCGCCACCGACCTCGACCTCGGCCAGGGCGACGTCCCGTGGACGTGCCTGGCCGACCCGGAGGGCCACGAGTTCTGCGTCCTCGGCCCGTCCTGACGCGGAGCCTCAACGACACCCCGACACGTGAGCCCTGTCTGCTCATCCGCCATGACCCCGGGTGGGTGGGGCTGTGGCGTCTCGGTCGATTCGGGCGGCGAGAGCCCCCGTGCCGGGGACGACATCAGCTCGCTCGCCGACCACAACACTCAACTCGCCAACTGAAGTGCCCAGGTAAAAGAATTGAGCCGAAGCACGATAGTTGTCACCAAGGCAGGCGTGTTGTCACCAGGACCACCGAACGGGCCGCACTGGACTGACCCCGGTTCTTCCACTTCGTGATCATGTCACCGGTCTGCGACAGCGATGTCCTGGAACGAAGACGCCGGGTCTCCTCGGCTCCCAACCCCCTCATAGTGATCAAGCAAGCACCAAGAAGCCGAAACCGCTTCGGCCTCAACCACTGATTACCAAGGGGATTTCATGTCCGGCAACGGTCGCAAGACCTTTCTCGTCTCCGCAGTCCTCGTCGGCGGCGCCATGCTGATGACGGCGTGCCAGGATTCGGACGCGGCCACGGACACCGGCGCTGCGCAGGGTTCTTCGTCCCCCACTCCGGCCGGCAACGCGGTCACCCCGTCCGGCTCGTCGACCGCGGGCAGCAACCAGGGCACCGGCAAGGGCTCCGACGCGACGGGCAAGGGAACTGCGGACGGGTCCGGCGCCGACACCGGCAACGGCGAGCGGGAGCCGGTCGGGCAGAGCTGCGGCGCCAACGACATCTCCTGGAGCACCAGGTCCGAGACCCAGGCCGGCGGATACATCCTGATCATCGCGAAGGCGAAGTCGGGGATCACCTGCTACCTGCCCGCCGCGCTTCCGACCGTGGCGTTCGGATCCGACGGCACCGAGGCGGGTCCCGCGGAGCAGACCTCCGGCAAGCAGATCAAGCTGAGCGGGAGCACCACCGCCTACGCCGGGGTGAACCCGAAGACCACCAACGCAAACGGTGGCAAGGAACTGGACAGCATCATCGTCGCCGTCGGTGACGACGACCCCAACCCGGTTTCCCTGCCGGTCGGCACCATCACTGTCGATCACCCGATCGTCACCAACTGGCACACGACCCCGACGGACGCCGTTCCCTTCAACTAACGGACCCGCAGCTCGTGACCCATGCTGGTGACGCGCAGCGTGTTCGTAAGCACTTCTTTGGGGTTCTGGCACACGTTCCGTGAGCGATCTCGAGTCCGGCCTCACCGGACCCCGGTGACGCGTGGTCCGCGCAGCTCACATGACGCGCGCGCCTCCTGCTGGCGAGAACCAGCAAGATCTTTCACGGAATGTGTGCCAGAACCTCCTTCGGGCTCCACCGCACGGAATGGAAGTGGCTCCAGGGCATGAGAAGTTGATCTGGCTCCACTCTGCGCTCATAGCGATGCGGCGGATCTTGGACGTTGGACAGGGTCCGGTGGGAGGTGCGGGGGATGAGCTTCCGGCCGGCGGCGTACGCCGTCTTCAAGGGATAACCATGAAGCCCGCCACGCCGCTCACCTCACCCGCCGCGCCCGATAGTCGACCACGGTTCTGGCACCGAGCGAGGGCACCAGCACCACACCGCCTATCGAAGCGGTCGTGGTCACCTCTGTGCGCATCGAGACAGTCATCCGGTTGCGAGCGCGCACCTACGCCGCCCTCGCCGTGGAGCACGCAGAAGGCCCTTCCTGGCCATAGACTCGCGCCATGGCCAGGACTGACCGTGCCAGCCGGGTTCTCGCGGCACCACCAGCGACCGTCTACGGAGCCCTCCTCGACCGGGAGGCCATCGAGGCATGGCTCCCGCCCGACGGCATGCGCGGGCACATCGAGCGGTGGGACCCCCGGCCCGGTGGTGGGTTCCGGATGGTCCTCACTTACCTCGACCCCGCAGACAGCCCCGGCAAGACCTCGGCGGCGGAGGACATCGTCGACGTCAGATTCACCCAGCTGGTACCACCGGAGCGTGTAGTGCAACAGGCGGTGTTCGAGGCCGACGACCCCGCATACGCGGGCACCATGACGATGACCTGGGACTTCGCCCCCTCCAGCGAGGGAACCGAGGTGACGGTCACCGCGGCGGACGTGCCACCAGGCATCAACCAGGCGGCCCATGAAGCCGGGATCGCCTCCTCATTGGCCAACCTGGCGTCATACGTCGAAGCAAACGCCTGAACCGAGCACCGGGACCCGCCACGACCGGAACTCCACTTCGTGGGCACCTTCGTCGGGATTTCAGTCTGACTGACGGCAGCCTCGAAGAGCCGGTTCGAGACGTTCACGGAGACTCGCAGGATCACCGCCCATCCGACGCCAGCCGCGTATCCCTTCCGGTGCCCCGAGGACCGGGATAGGTGAATGTCGCGCATCATCGGATGACCGGTTCAGCTCCGAAAGGATCTGACATGCCCCACCGAGAGCGGGTGCTCTACCAGGGCATTCGAAAGTACTGGTCGGTTTCAGGACCCGTGAGGTCGTCGACGCGCTCGCGCCCGACTCCGCCGCGCTGACCGAACTGCGCTGCGCGGGCCTCCTGGTCCTGGACGACCGCGCCGCGGACGGGTCACAGTTCCGGGCCCCTCAAAGCGGGGCCTGAACCAGGGGCGGGTGCGCCGCCGGAACGACTGCCGCGCTCTGGACGGTCGCGGCTGCATGTCGGCTGCATCACCGCTCGAGGTCGGTTACGTTGATAAAGCACCTGGTCAGAGAGGGAGCAAGTCGTAGCCCACTGGGGGCGTTCCGTGACCGGCCTGACCGTCATCCTGCTGCTCGTGGTCCTGGCCACAGCCGTGACGACCGGTGCTCGGCGCTGGAGCATGCCCGCCCCTTCGCTCCTGGTGATAGCCGGTCTGATCGTTGGGTTGATGCCCTGGGTTCCCGAGGTTCGCCTGCCGCCTCATGTGATCAACGTGCTGGTGCTGCCGCCACTGCTCTTCGCCGCGGCCGGGGAAATCTCTGTCCGCGACCTGCGCACCGTGTGGCGGCCTGTGACCGGCCTGGTCTTCGGGCTGGTCCTCGCGTCGGCCATCGCTGTCGGGTACGTCGCCCAAGCGATCACACCGCTCACCGCCGCAACCGCGTTCATCCTCGGCTCTGTCCTGGCCAGCACCGACCCCGTGGCCGTTTCCGCGCTCGGCCGGCGCCTGTCTCTCCCACCGCGCGTGCAGGTGATGGTGCAGGCGGAAAGCCTGTTCAACGATGCCACGTCCCTGGTCCTGTACAAGGTCGCCGTGGCCACCGCGGTTTCCGGCAGCGCCCTCACCGTGTCCGGAACCGTCGAGCAGTTCCTGATCCTTGCAGGCGGAGGAGCCCTCATCGGCGCAGTCGTCGCCGGAGTGGTGACCCTCATCCGCAGACGGACCGAGGACCCCGTGCTGGAGACCGTCATCGCGTTGGTCACTCCGTACGCCTCGTACGTCATCGCGGAGGATTCGCATACCTCCGGCGTGACTGCCGTCATCGTGTCCGGGGTCGTCCTCGGCAGCGCCGGCCACAAGCTCAGCAACGCCCCCATCCGCCTCCAGGTCCACGCCGTCTACGACACCGTGACCTTCCTGCTGGAGAGCGTTGTCTTCGCTCTCATCGGCCTCGAGCTCCCCTCCGCGGTCCGCCAGCTCGCGCACGACGAGCATGGCTGGCCGCTGTGGGTCCCGGTGATCGTCTTCGCTCTGCTGGCTATCCGCCTGCTGTGGATCTTCCCGCTGTCCGCCCTGATCCAATACCGGCGCAGGGAGGGTGACGGTCGCCTCTCCTGGCGCGTTCCAGCCGTCTTGTCCTGGGCAGGCACCCGAGGCGTCATGCCGCTGGCCGCCGCACTCTCCATCCCCCTGGCCACCCACACAGGGGCGCCGCTGCCGCACCGGGCCCTCATTCTCGTGCTCACCACCGGGGCCGTCGCGCTCACTCTCATCTTCCAGGGGTTCACCCTCGCCCCTGTCGTCCGCCTCTCCGGCATCGCTCTGGAGCCAGAGCACTCCGCGCGCGAGGAGGCCCGGACCCGCCGACACCTTGCAGAGGCCGCTCTCGAAGAGCTCAAACAGCTTGGCGATCTGGATCAGCTCGCGGATCTGGGTGCAGCCGCCGATGCCGCCCTGAAGCAGGCCCGTCGCCATTTGGAAGCGCGTATCCACCAGGTTGAAGATGCCCACTACAGCGACCCGGACGCCCGTCCTGTCGATGCCTACCGAGAGATACGTCGGACACTCATCGCCGTTGAGGCGGCCGAGCTCCAGCGCCTCTACGAAGCGAACAAGATCAGCAACGCCACCCGGCGTCGGATCCTGCGGGAACTCGACCTCGAAGAAGCCAGCCTCCGGGACCGCGGCTGACTGCCAGTCCCGGTACCGATCGCGGAACACGAGCATCGTCACCCCTAGAACCGGATCCTGGCCGCCCGCGCGACGGGACTGCGCAACCTGCCCCCGCACGTGGCACTGCCCAGAACAAGGTCTGGGCAGTGCCGTGCAGATCGCGCTCGACCTGCTGGCCAATCATCGGCCTCGCCCGCCACTGGGCCTGGACGAGCCAGATCACCACTGCTCTCGATCGGCTCGCTCTCCTGCTGAACCTCGGCTTGCGGGTCAGTTCAGGGTTGCCGGGCTGAGTGCGGGTGTGGCCGCGAAGGCGGCCCACGATGCGCGTTCGACGACCAGGCGGCGCAGCGTGCGTACCTGGCGCGGGGCGTTCCAGCCGAGTACGCCGACCACCCTCCCGTGGTGACCGTAGGCGGCGGCGAAGTGGCCGTCCGACGGGTCGCCGTAGACGATCTGCATCTCCGCGTCCGGCGGGAAGATCCCGTACGCCTGGATCCTGATGTCGTACTGGTCGGTCCAGAAGTAGGGCACGGGAGCGAACGGAGTTGCGTCGCCGAGCAGGTTGCCGGCCGCGGCCATGGCCTGTTCGGTGGCGTTCATCCGGTGCTCCAGCCGCATGCGGGTGCCGAAGTGTGCACTGGGCCAGGAGGCGACGTCGCCGGCGGCGTAGATCCGGGGTGCCGCCCGGCAATACGCGTCGCACTCCACTCCGTCTTCCAGGCGCAGGCCCGAACCTTCCAGCCAGCCGGTCGCGGGCGCGGCGCCGAGGGCCAGGACGACGTCGGCCGGCAGCGTGGTGCCGTCGCCGAGGTCCACTCTGGGGGGCCTCGCAGGTGGGTGTCCTGCCCGCGCGGTCGGGTCCGGCCTCTCACCTGAGGTCATCGCTCCGAGGACTCACTCACGCCTGAACAAGCCGACCTTCGCGAACACCTCCAGGCCCAGGTACAGCTCGTCATCACCTCGGGCAAGAACCAGGGCAAGCACCGTTCCTGGCCAGTGTGCATGAGTGAGTCCTGGACCCACTGCTGCGTACTGGGCGCATCCCGAACGGTTTTGGATGCACTGGGTTCCCGCGTTCGCTTCCCGCTCGGCGACGGCCCTCCAGGGGGCCGGTCCGTTGTGGGTGGGCGGGTTCCCTCACGCCCCCGGTCACCTTGATCGGTCTGGACGGTCCGATGCCCTGCACGATCGCTCCGGTCGTGCGGGGGCGGTGCCGTCCTTCCCCAAGCTCTCAACTACGTTCGAGCAGGGGATACCCCATCCCGGATCGGGTGCCCGAGGGCGCGTCGTCCGATCGCGATGCCCGCGGCATCGTGACGGGACATCTTTCGATGCGCGGTGGCCAGCGGCTTCTGCCAGTGCTGACCACCCCACAAAGTGGTGTAGGCCGGGTCGACCGCGACAATGCTCAGGCCGTGTTCGGCGGCCATTGACACCAGCCGGGCCTTGAGTTTCCCGGTCGGGATGCCGGAGATGAGCTGCCGGAACCGTTTCCTGCGGCCGTGTTTCTCGCGGGTCTTCTCGGTGGTGAAGTCGAGGTCTTCGATGCCGATCGCGGCGACACCGACTCGCTTGGCCCAGTGGATGAGCCGAGTGAGGGCGTGGCGGATCTGCGCGTCGCGGTGACTGGCGGTCCCGGACAGGTCGTAAGGGAAGCGGCGCGGGTCACCGGCTGGATTGCCGTGCCGGTCCAGGTGGTAGGCGGCGAAGTGGTCGGCGTTGGTGTCGACGCCGATCATGCCCCGGGCGCGGGCGGTGGCCAGCGGGATGGTCTTCACGACGGGGCGTTGCCAGGATGCGGTGAGGTACCAGCGGCCGCGCTCCGTATCGAGGTGGATGCGGTAGGCGACGGCCCGGTTCGCGGCGATGCGGTCGGCCCACTCCGCGCCCCGGTGCGCGAACGCCACAGTGGAGGTGAGGACGTAGCGGCCGTGCCCGGCGTTGGCCAGGTGCGCGAGCGGGGCAGGCAGCCTGATGCTGACTTCGCCGTCCGGGGTGACGCGGATCGTCTCGTTCCCGAACCCCTTTCCCGACTCACCGTCCGCAGCGATGAACCAGCGCTCCGCCTCCCAGCGTTCCCGCCACTGGTCTTCGGTGAGCTGGGCCTGGGTGAGGTGGTGGCGGGTGTTGAGGAGACGTTTGCCGCCCCGCACCACACGAACCCGTCCGGCCTGCCACTCGGCGACAGCAGCAGCATGCCGATCTTCCAGCATCGCGAGACGGCGGGACTTGTGGAACCACTCACTCCGGGAGCGGTAGCCGCCCGCGACCCGCTTCGTTCCGGGCGCCCCGACCGGGAGGGACAGGCGGTGCCGCAGCGTTCTGATCCCGGCTTCCAGTGTCTGGATGTGTGCTGCCTGGCAACGGCGTGCGAGCGCCCACTGATCGTGTGTGGCCTTGGTGATCGCACCCGCGATCCGCGACGACGACAGCGGCGTCAGGTCCCGCTTACGCGTGGCCCACGTCCGAGCGCTGTGATCGTGGCCGTCCGCACAGCGTTCCTTGAGATCACGCGAACACAGACGGCCTTGGTGCTCACCGACCGCGCGGAGGACTCTCCCGTCCTGGGATGTGAGGTGCCCCAGCCGGTCACGTATTGCCACACCTGTGGGTCCGACGGCGACGAACGGCGGGGCGATGGTGCGCAATTGGTTCTTCGACTCAGCCATGCTCGGCAGCTTCCAAGGCTTTCCTCGCCCGGTTCTTCGCCGAACGGCGCCCGTACAGGCGGGCACAGAACGAGGTCAGCACCTCCACCATGTCCCGCACCAAGTCGTCTTCGAGCTCCCCGTCATCCAGCACAACCAGACGCCGGTCCGCGGCTTCGAGTGCCGCTTCGACAAGCTCGGTGTTCATTCGGCCGAGCCGGTCACGGTGTTCGACCACCACGGTGGTCACGTCCGGGTCGGCCAGCAAACGCCGGGCCCTGACGCGGGAACCATTCATACCTGACCCGATCTCGGACTCCACCCGCACCACCCGGTGACCCGACTGCGCGGCCCACCGCGACAGCCGAGCCACCTGGCGCTGGAGATCACCCGTCTGGTCGCGCGAGGAGACACAGGCACACAACCCGACACCGCCGACCGTTCCAGGCACCGCAACGGCCTCCACATTTACCAGAATCGTCCGAGGCCCGACCCGCTGAGCCGGCACCGGCAACGTGCCCTCACGAAACCAGCGATACGCCGTCTGCGGATGCACACCCTGCACCCTCGCCCACTCCGTCAGATTCACACCCTGAACAACGCACTCACCAAACTTAGTTACGCACACTCGAACGGCCTCGAAAGCCAACAGTTGCTCACCCCTCGGTCGCCACGGCCTACCGCATCCTCGCCGAGGGCGAAACAGTCGAGCTCACGACCTGACTCGCTTCGGGGTCTACGCGCCTTGCTCTGTGAGTGTGACCTTTCGGCCCGTGCGCGCCGCCTCTCGGATCCGCTCCAGCATGCGGTGTCGCCGGACGGCGTGCCGGAAGTCGGGAACGCCGTCCTCGTCCGGCGCGAGGCTCCCGGTGATCTGGTCGCGCAGAAGCGCGTACTCGTGGGCGACGTTGCAGGCGGGCTCGGCGGATCGCTCGGTCCATTGTGTCAGCGACCGCTGATAGCGGGCGGGAACCGGGAGTTCGGCCAAGGCGCCGTCCTCTCCTCGGGCGCCGTACAGCCGCAGCCGCCCCTGGAACCACAGAGCCTGGTCGGCCTTGACGACGAGATCGCCCTGGGTGCCGTTGATCTCCCAATGAAACGCGGTGGCGCGTGACGTCCCACCGCGGATGTGCATCGTGGCCACGGCCCCCGACTCCAGCACACCGGTGACGGCGATCTGGTCCTCTGCGCTCTTGGCCGCGACCGCCCCGCTCGTGACGTGGGTGACCTCCGGGCGCAGGTTCTCGATGTGAGCCGACACCTCGCGGAACTCCCCGAGCACCATGGTCAGCGCGTCGACCGAGTGCCCGAAGGGGATCGACATCAGCGTGGCGCCGCTCGTGACGTCCAGCACGTATGCATGGCTGTCGTCGTAAGTGGCGCCCCCGATCCAGCCCGATCCGAGCATGCTGGTCGACAGCACCCGCCCCGCGTAGCCGTCGGCGACCAAGTCGCGCAGATACCGAAGCGGCGGAGCCGACCGGGCCTGCAGGCCGACAGCCGTGAGCACGCCCCTGCGATGCGCGAGGTCGGCAAGTTCCTCGGCCTGCGCGAGGTCGGCACCGAGCGGCCATTCGCTGAACACCGTCTTCCCCGCTTCCAGCGCGGGTCGGATGAGCTCCAGGTGATGCGGAACCTTCACCGTCACCACCACGAGATCGACCTCCTCACTGCGGGCGAGCTCCTCTGTGCTGCCGAAGGCGAGCGGCACCGCATACTTCTCGCCGGCCGCACGCGCCGACTCGGCGCTGCTGGCGCTCAGCGCCCGCAACTCGTATCCGTCGAGCCCGGCCAGCGCCGGCACATGCGCGGTCGCCGCCCAACCACCGCTCGCGCTCAGCCCTACGACACCGACACGAATCAGCTCCCGATGAGGGGAAATGGACATCATGTACACCCCAACATTCGCGACCGGCTGTTCTCTCACCTCAAAACGGCCCATAGCCATGGAGGACACGGTCTGAGTATCGCGTTCAGCCACATGCCGATTGGTTCGCCGTTCGTCAACGGCACCTCAACTCGGAGAGTTCGCTCCGCCGCGCCCCGCCCTGCGGCTCGTCGGCGCCTCCTGCCGCGATGCTCTCGGCGTAACGTGCTCCTTGACCCGCCGTCGCGACAGCGCAGGGAGCCGGCGGACCGCCTTCAGGATGCGCTTGCCGCCCAGGGCGGCGCCCAGCGCATTCGACTCGTCCAACAGCGACACGAACGGGCGCACGGTGTTGTAGCGCAGGGCCAGCTCCTCGCGCATCGCCGCCTCGGCCGACCCGTCGTCCTCCGGTACCAGGGCCTCGACCCAAGCCACCGAGCCGGACACGGCCTCGCGCGGCACGGCCTCCTCCACCGCCGCCCACAGCGCCGCGACATCCAGGTTCGCGTCATGCTCGGCGACCAGGTCCAGCTCCTCGGCGAGGATCTTCGACGCCTTCGCCAGGATGCGGGCTGCCTTCTCCAGCTGCGGCAGCACCGCCAGGCGCTCCTTGTCCGACGCCCGCCGCGCCGGGCGGTCGGCTGAGTGGCCATCAGCAGCACGAACAGGTCCAACGCGTCCTCGACCGCCTGGGCCTCCCGATTGCGCACCACCGCCGTCAGCAGCGCCGTCTTCCGCGGCTCCGGCGCCCGCTCGATCGTCTGCGCCTTGCTCAGCTGCCCGTACCGAGCCGGCGTGTTCAACCGGTTCACCGGCACCCGGGACAACGTGCCGATGTAGCGGACGGTGCCGATCTGCGCCGCCACCTCCAGGCGGTGCCCGTCGGACCGTCGCAGCACAATCAGGTCGCGGTCGTCGTCATCCAGGAAGAAGAACCGCTCCAGCTCGGGGCGCGTCGGCACCTCACCGAAGGCCCCGTAGAGCGGCCTGCGACTGTCGCCGGTGCGTACGGTCAAGTCAGGGGCAGCGGTCCGGGACCCGTGACTACTGGGCCGCGACGGCCGGGCTGCGGTCTGCTGGCTTCGTGGCAGCAGCGAAACCGCAGAACGGTCCTCTCACGTCAGCCGAAACACCACCACATGTCAGCAAGGCAGCGAGTCACCGGCATCCGAGTCCGTCATAATATGCGCATATTGCTCATTCGTTGCGAAAAATGCTTCCTTCCTAAGATCTGCTGCCCTCCCCAGGAGCGATGCAATGCCGAATGAGAGTCTCATCCCGGAAACGACACTCACCTTGCAGGTCAACGGGACGACCACGCAGGTGACGTGCGATGCGCGCACGACCCTCCTCGATCTTCTCCGCGAGCGGCTTCGGTTGACCGGGGCGAAAAAGGGATGCAACCGGGGCGAGTGCGGTGCCTGCACCGTCCACCTCGACGGGCGCCGGGTCAACGCCTGCATGGTGCTGGCTGCAAGCACCGACGGCTCCGAGGTGACAACCGTCGAAGGACTCGCCCGGGACGGCGAACTGCACCCCGTCCAGCAGGCATTCATCGACGCGGACGCCCTCCAGTGCGGGTTCTGCACACCTGGTCAGATCATGTCGGCCGTCGGCTGTATTCAGGAGGGCCATACCGGATCGAACGATGAGATCCGTGAATGGATGAGCGGGAACATCTGCCGCTGTTCCGCATACCCGCAGATCGCCGCCGCCGTCGAGGCAGCAGCCGGAAAGGGGCGGTGACATGCACCCGTTCACCTACGTACGAGCCGAGTCCCTGCCCAGCGCCCTGGACAGCGCGCGTACCGAGGACACCATGTTCCTCGCCGGCGGCACCGAACTGCTCAACTGGGCGCGGATCGGCATCGAGTCGCCGAGCCACCTGGTCGACATCGGCCGCCTGCCCCGGCTGCACGAGATCACCTCCACCGGCGACGGCCTGCACATCGGCGCGCTGGCCCGGCTCAATGACGTGGCCCAGGACCCGCGCGTCGAGACTTCGTACCCGGTGCTCTCCCAGTCCATCCTCAGGGCGGCCTCCGCGCAGCTGCGCAACCTGGCCACCATCGGCGGCAACCCGGTGCAGCGCACCCGGTGTCCCTACTTCCGCTCCAACGGCCCGGTGGCCTGCAACAAGCGTGTCCCCGGCTCCGGTTGCGCGGCTCTGCATGGCGCGAACGAGCGGCTGGCCATCTTCGGATGGACCGAGGACTGCGTGGCCGTACAGCCCTCGGACCCCGCCGTCGCTCTCGCCTGCCTGGACGCGGAGATCATCACCGAGCACGTGGACGGCGGACGCAGGATTCCGGCGACCGAGTTTCACACCCTGCCTGCCGAGGACCCGTCGGCGCACAACGTGCTGCGCCCCAGCGAGCTGATCACCGGCATTGAGATCGGCGCGCCCGCGCCCAAGTCGGCGTACGTCAAGGTGCGCGAACGCCAGAGCTACGAGTTCGCCCTCGTGTCGGCCGCCGCCGTCGTCGAGGTCCAGGACGGCGTGATCTCCCGCGCACGGCTGGCCCTCGGCTCCGTGGCGCTGCGTCCCTGGCGCCTGTACGACGCAGAACAGGCACTGGTCGGCCTGCGCCCCGGTAGCCCCGAGGTGATGGACGCCGTGACCTCCGGATTCTCGGCCAGCCGCCCGCTGTCCTCGAACGCGTACAAGATCCCTCTCGCCCGCAACACCGCACTGCGCGCCCTCGAACTGGCCCTGGAGGCAGGATGACCGGCATGCGTGGCGTGACCAGGCAGGACGGCCCCGCCAAGGTCACTGGAGCAGCGATGTACGCGGCCGACTACAACGCCGCCGACCAGCTGTATGCGGTCCTGGTCGGCGCGACGATCACCACAGGCCGGGTCGCCGGCTACGCCGTCGAGGCGGCGCAGCGGGAGCCGGGCGTCGTCCACGTGCTGACCGAGCTGCCCACCGTCGACAAGGCGTTCGCCGCCCTGCCGAGCCCTCCGCTCGCGACCCGTTTCCTCCCTATGCAGGGGGATGTCGTCAACTACTGGGGCCAACCGGTGGCCATGGTCCTGGCCGATTCCCTGGAAGCGGCAGAGGGCGCGGCGGCGCGGGTACGGGTGTCGTACGAGCGGGAACCATTCATCAACCCAGACACGGCCGTGGCCGTACCGCCATCGCCGGAGAGCGGCTACGGCATGCTCGACGCACTGGAGTTCCGTAAGGGCGACGCGGCCGGCGCGTTCGCGGAGGCGCCCGTGCGCGCGGCCGGCACCTACACACAGCCGTCCCGGCACGGCAACCCGATGGAACCGAGCGCAATCGTCGCCGAGTGGCACGACGGCCGGCTGACAGTCCACGACTCCGTCCAGCACGTGTACGCGGTGCGAGACGCCCTGGCCGCGACCTTCGGCATCGCCTCCGACAAGGTGCGGGTGATCGCTCAGCACACCGGCGGCGGCTTCGGTACCAAGGCGTTCATCTGGCCGCACGAGATCCTCGCCGCCCAGGCCGCCAGGGCCGTCGGCCGGCCGGTGAAGCTGGTGCTCACCCGCCAGGACATGTACAGCATCGTCGGCTACCAGCCGCTGATGGAGCACCGCGTCTCCCTGGGCGCCAACGAAAGCGGCGAACTCCAGGCGGTCGTCCACGAAGTCGACAACGTCACCGCCATCACCGACGACTATGTCGAGTTCGGCTCCGTGCCCTCCAAAGCGCTGTACGCCTCCCCGAACATCTCCACCAGCCAGCGGGTGCGGCGCGGCCACATCAACCTGTCGTCGTTCATGCGTTCCCCCATCGACGGCCCCGGCACCTGGGCGCTCGGCTCCGCGATGGACGAACTGGCCCACACCCTGTCCATGGACCCGCTGACGCTGCGTCTGGTCAACTACGCCGAGAGCTACCCCGCCGACGGCACGCCCTGGTCCTCGAAGAAGCTCAGGGAAGCGTACGAGGAGGGTGCCCGCCGCTTCGGCTGGTGGGACCGGCCCAAGGGCGGCACCCGCGACGGGCACTGGCTCATCGGTTGCGGCATGGCCGACTGCACGCAGGGCCAGTTCCGGTTCACCTCCAACGCCCGGGTGCGGATGCGGGGCGACGGCACCGCAAAGGTCGAGGCCGGCTACACAGACATCGGCGCGGGCTCCACCACGATCTTCCCGCAGATCGCCGCGGAGACCCTCGGCATCGACATCAGTTCCGTCAAGGGGATCTCAGGCGACACGGACCTGCCGTACGCCGGTCCTACCTACGGGTCGGGCACCACGATCGCCATGGGCACCGCTGTCCACCTGGCCGCCAACGACGTCCTGCGCCAGCTCGCCGACGTGATGTCCTGGCCGACCGATGAGGTGCGCGCCGACTCCGGCGCCCTCACCTGGCGCGACCAGCGTCGGCCATACGCCGACATCCTGCGCGCGGCTGAGTTCGACGAGGTGGTCGGCAACGGCGAGATGGTGCTGCCCGGCGGCGCATCCGCCGACGCGGGAGCGCCTGGTGTCTCCTTGCGCACCTTCGGCGCCATGTTCATCGAGGTAGGTGTCGACCCGGACCTCGGCCTGCTGCGGCTGCGCCGCGCGACCGGTGTCTACAGCGTCGGCGCGGTCGTCAACGAGCGCACCGCCCGCTCCCAGTTGATCGGCGGACTGGTGTGGGGCTGGGGCATGGCAGCCATGGAGGCCAGCCACTTCGAGCCGAACCTGGGCCACTGGCTGTCTCAGGACCTCGCCGGGGTGCCCCTACCGGTGAACGCCGACATCCCATCCCATATCGACATGTCCTTCGTCGACGAGTTCGATCCGCATGCCGGGCCGCTCGGCGCCAAGGGAATCGGGGAGCTGTCCGCCACGGGTATCGCAGCGGCCGTCGCCAACGCGGTGTTCGACGCGACAGGGCGGCGGGTGCGGGACCTCCCGATCACGCCCAAAAAACTCCTGGATCCCCGTATGTGAGCTCCGGGCACGGCCCGGACAAGACACCAAGCCCCGGAGGAAAAAGGTGCTGGACATCGCAGCCGAGGCGCTGCCCGGATGAAGCGTGCGAGCCGAACCCTCCGCGGTCGCCGCTGTGGTGTCGACCAGCGGCAGCGCGCCGCGTCCGGCTGGCACGGCCATGGCCGTCGACGCCGTTGGCAAAGCGGTCGGCAGCGTCTCTGGCGGCTGCGTCGAGGGCGCGGTGTACGAGCTGTGCCAGGAGGCGCCGGCTGGGCGCGGCCCCTCCCTGGAACACTTCAAGTACACCGAGGATGACGCCTTCGCCGTCGGGCTCACCTGCGGCGGCGCCTCGACGTGTTTATGCAGCGCGTCGTACCCGACGAGCAGCCGGAGATCGCGGCGGCCCTGGCAGCGACGGTCGCCTGCGAGTCCGTCGCCCTCACCCAGGTGGTCTCCGGCCCCTCCCACCTGCTCGGACGGGCCATGCTGGTACGGCAGGGCAGGGAAGCACCGGGCACTCTGGACGGCGGAGGCCTCGACCGCTGGGCCGCACACAAGGCGGGCGCCCTGCTGGGCGCGGGCGTTACGGGCCTCGTCCACCATCTGTGCGGCGACGAGACCGTAACGCTGCTGGTCGAGTCGCAAACGACGGCGCCCGGGCTGCTTGCCTTCGCCGCCGTCGACTTCGCCGCCGCGCTCACGCGCGTGGGCGCCCTCCTCGGCTACCGGGTGACCGTGTGCGACGCCCGCCCGGTCTTCGCCACACCGGGGTGGTTTCCCGCGGCCCACGACGTAGTGGTGGACTGGCCGCACCGGTACCTCGCCGCGACACCGACCGACGCCAGGACTGTGGTTTGTGTGCTCACCCACGACGCCAGGTTCGACATACCGCTGCCGACCAGAGCACTGCGGATGCCACTGGGGTACGTCAGCGCCATCCCTGATCTTGCGTGGGTATCCCCGGCTTCAGTCGGGGAGGGAAACGCATCCTTGGTCCGGAGGCGCGAGGCGCCGGAGTTCGCTGTGCCTGGGGGATGGTCAGGCAGGCCGCTTCTGCTCTTCGATGTACTGGCGGATCATGGTCAGCGGTGCGCCGCCGCAGGATCCCGCGAAGTAGGAGCGGGACCAGAACACCGATCCCATGCCGATCCGGTTGATTCGCCCGGTGTACTCCGCTCGCAGGTACCTGGAGCTGACGCCCTTGAGGCTGTTGATCAGCTTCGACAGGGCGACCTTCGGCGGGTAGTGCACCAGCAGGTGCACATGGTCGGCTTCGCCGTTGAACTCCCGCAGCTCCGCCTCGAACGTGCCGCAGACCTCGCGCATGATCTCCTCGCACCGCTTCAACATGTCGTCATCGAACACGCCGCGCCGGTACCTGGTGACGAACACCAAGTGGGCATGGAGGTGGGAGACGACGTGGCGACCGGTACGAATATCGGGGTTTGGTTCCCATCGTGGTGACACACGCCAAGCGTAGTATGATCTCCGAAGCGGGCCAGGAAGGGGGTGGGCCGGATGATCCGTGCGTACAAGTTCCTGATGCGGCCCACCGTGGGCCAGCAGGGCGCGCTCGCCGAGATGCTGCGGGATCACTGCTCGCTCTACAACGGCGCGTTGCAAGAACGCCGCGATGCCTACCGGCACAGCTCGAAGACGACGGTCCGGTACGGGCAGCAGTCCGCCCAGCTCAAGGACATCCGGGACTTCGACCCGGAACGCCAGGGCCGTTGGTCGTTCTCTTCTCAGCAGGCGACGTTGCGACGGCTGGACAAGGCGTTCACCGGTTTCTTCCGTCGGGTCAAGGCCGCAGAGGCACCGGGGTATCCGCGCTTTCGTTCGGCCAAGCGGTTCGACACCGTGGACTTCCCGAAGGACGGCGACGGCTGCCGCTGGGATGCCACCCCGCACGACCCCGTCACCCGCGTCCGCCTCCAGGGCGTCGGGCACGTCAAGGTGCACCAGCACCGGCCGGTGGCCGGGAAGGTCAAGACGATCAGCGTCAAGCGCGAAGGTCGGCGCTGGTACGTCATCCTCACCGCCGACCAGGAACAGCCCGAGCCCCTACCGGCGACCGGCAGCATGGTCGGCATCGACCTGGGCATAGCGAACTTCCTCGCCGACTCCCACGGCGAGTTCGTACCCAACCCCCGGCACGGGGCGAAGGCCGCCGCGAAACTCGAAGCCGCGCAGCAGGCCCTCGCCCGGTGCAAGCGCGGCTCGAAGCGCCGACGCAAGGCCGTGGAGGTTGTGGCGCGGCTGCACCGCAAGGTCCGCCGTCAGCGCCTGGACCACGCGCACAAGACCGCGCTGAACCTGGTGCGTGACCACGATTTCATCGCGCACGAAGACCTCAGGATCCGCAACATGAGCAAGGTCCCGGCTCCGAAGCCGGACCCCGCCACGCCGGGCAGCTTCCTGCCCAACGGGGCCGTCGCCAAGGCCGGGCTGAACCGTTCGATCGCTGATGCCGGATGGGGGGTGTTCCTGACGATCCTCACCGCCAAGGCAGAATGCGCCGGACGGGAAGTGATGGCCGTGGCCCCCCGCAACACCTCCCGGCGGTGCCCCGTATGCGGGCACACCGCCAAGGAGAACCGGCCCACACAACAGAAGTTCCGCTGCGTCTCGTGCGGCCACCAGGCACACGCGGACACGGTGGGCGCCCTGAACGTTCTACGGGCCGGGCTGGTCCGTCGCGAAGCCCAACCGGCATAGCGAGAAGCCCCCACCTTCAGGTGGGGGAGGAGTCAGTACGCCCGACATGGGCAGCAGCTAAAGGGTGAAAGTCCCGACGAGAAGAGGTGAGACTAACTCGCTAGCCGAACGGCAAGGGCGTCATCGCGAGGTGGGGTCCGAAGGAAGCCGGAGGCAAAACCGGGTACCGATGTACAAGAACCGCATTTGAGGCTAGGCGTCTTGGGCAAGGTGGCTGACTGCATCGAAGCCCGTTCTCACCAAGAAAGACGCAGAGTATATGCGGCGGCGATCCGGGGAAAGTTGCTGTTCTTATTCGGGGAGGTCTGCCCGGGTGTCACCTGTAACGGTGTGTCGGCCGGGATTGTGACGACCGATGCCAGCAATGGCACTGGTTTGCCGGACAGAAGTCAGCAGAGGTCATAGTACCGAGACGGGAAGGCAGTAGGCCGACAAGGACTCGGGAAGGGCCGAACGTTTAGCGGATTGGAAGAAGGGTGTCTGCTCGCGCAGGTCACGATGACCGCCGTAAATCTGCCCCGGCAGACCCTGGGGTGACGGGGTCGGTGCATACGACCGCCCAGCCCAAGGGGCGCAGTGACCAGCTCGGCGCTACACGCGGACAACAATCACCGCGAGGTCTCCCTCTGGGAGACGGTGTTCTCGAAGGAGAACCTTCTCGCGGCGCTCAGGCGCGTCGAAGCAAACCGGGGTGCCCCCGGCGTTGATGGGATGACGACGGATGAACTCCGGCCATGGATCGCCCAGAACTGGCCCAAGGTATGGGCTGAGCTCGATGCGGGGACATATAAGCCCGCTCCTGTCCGTCGGGTGACCATCCCTAAGCCGAATGGTGGGGAGCGGATGCTAGGTGTCCCACGGGTGCTGGATCGCTTGATCCAGCAGGCAATTGCGCAGGCCCTCGTGCCCGTCTTCGATCCCCACTTCTCTGGGGCGTCGTTCGGGTTCCGACCAGGGCGTTCGGCCCACCAAGCCGTAAGGGTTGGTCGCCGGGCCGTCCAGGACAGAAACCGTTGGGCCGTGGACCTGGACCTCGACAAGTTCTTCGACCGAATGAATCACGATGCGCTTATGGCGCGGGTGGCTCGCCGGGTGAGGGACAGAAAGGTCCTGAAGTTGATTCGGCGGTACCTGGAAGCCGGGATTATGAGCGACGGCGTGATGGTGAGGAACGAGGAAGGGACCCCGCAGGGTTCCCCTTGTCCCCGTTGCTGTCGAACATCATGCTGGACGACCTTGACCGCGAACTCTTCAAACGCGGACACCGGTTCGTGAGGTACGCGGACGATGTGATGATTTTCGTCCGGTCCGAGCGAGCGGCGCAGCGGACCCTCGCCTCGGTCACGGCCTTCATTGAGAAGACCTTGAAACTGAGGGTGAATCGTGAGAAGTCGAAGGCGTGCCCCATCTGGTGGACGTCACTCCTGGGATTCGGGTACTACCTCGCCAAAGGGCAGGTGAAGATCCGGGTGGACCGGAAGGCCGTGAGACGGCTAAAGTCCACCGTTCGGCGAGTCACCTCCCGGACGTGGGGCGTATCGATGGCCCACAGGATGGACAAACTCAACCGTTTCTCGGTCGGCTGGGTGGCCTACTTCAGTCTCTCCGACAGCCTTCGGGTTTTCGAGGAGATTGATCACTGGACCCGCCGCAGGCTACGGCAGGCCCAGTGGGTGCAGTGGAAGACCAGTCAGCGCAAGAACTCCATGCTCCAGAAGCTCGGTTACGAATTTGGAGACCAGGAGCAAGGCGTTGCAGTGCAACGCAAGCGATACTGGCGGGCCTCCCACCTGAAACCACTGGAAATCGCTATGAATAAAGCCTATTGGGATGCGCAGGGCTACAAGTCGTTCAAGGGCTCGTGGTCCCGCCTGAAGCTCGCCTGAGATCAGCTGGACGAACCGCCGGATGCGGGCCCGCATGTCCGGTGGTGTGGGGGCGGGCCGGGCAAACCGGCCCGCCTACCCGATCCGAGGAACACACCTCGCGCGGGCCCGGCGAGGTCATGCGCATGGTGGACCCGCAGGAGAGCGCCGAGCAGGTGCGGCCCGCCGCGCCGTAGGCGGCCCGAGGCAACTCACCCTCGAAAACGAAGCCTACGCACGGGCGCCACCGTCGTCCCCCTGCACAACTGAAGCCGTCCCCCACCACCGGCACCGCCCTGACCCTCGATGGCCTGGGCGATGAAGTCTTCGAGCGGCATCGCCTGCCCCGCGCCCGTCGAGCCCCGACAGTGGAGCGGATCACTGCCGAACTGATCGTTCAGGATGCCGTCCTCCGGCGGAGACGACGGAAGCCCCTGTGGAACGCCCGGCACCGAGGAAGGCACCGACCGGCTGCTGCCCGCCGACATCGCCCAAACCGCGCGGGCGACGGCGCGATCCGGGGTATCTGCCCTGCCGGACGAACCGGACCCGGGACCAGACCCGGTCAGCCGCGTGCACATCAGCTGGCAAGCCGCGGACAACGAGCTGCGGCGACCGTACGGGACGACGGACCCGGCACTATGGCACGCGCTGTACCGGAGGACCGCCACATCATCGACCGCTTGGCGGGCCTGGGGGGACGGCTGTCGGTGCGCGCCGGCTCGCCCCTGAGCAGACCCGTCGCCTGGCCCACAGCACCACCGTTCCGCCCAGCACGTCGGAGTGGAACGCCCGGGAGCGCGGCACATCGGAGACGGTGAGAAAGTGCGTGAGCCAGGGGTGGCATCGGGGTGTAGCTCGTCGCTCGAACGGTCCAGTCGGCGCGCGCACGGCTTCGCTCGGGTGCTTGCCGGTGGTCAGCTACGCGTGATGCGGATGTCCGTCAATGGAGGCGTCATGCGATCCCGTTTCGTGCTGCCGCGCGTTGCCATGCTCCTGATCCTGTCCATCGGCGCCCTGATGAGCGGCTGCGCCGGCGACCCGTCCCGGTCGTCGTCGCCGGCGCCCTCGTTCGCGGAAGGTTCTCCGCTCAAGGAACCGGCCCAGATGGTCAGCCACAACGGGCTGCTGCGGGCGGAGATCGCTGTGGAGAGAAGGCGGGTGGACCTGGGTGGCCACAAGTTCTGGGCTCTCACCTACAACGGTGGTTACATGCCGCCCACGCTGCGGATCCGGCCGGGGGACAAGCTGGAGCTGGACCTGAAGAATACGCTGAACGAGGTCACCAACCTGCATGTCCACGGACTCCACGTGTCACCGAGCGGCAACGCCGACAACATCTTCATCCACATCGATCCAGGGCAGACGTTCCACTACTCCTTTCAGTTCCCCAACACCCTGCGAGCCGGTACCTATTGGTACCACCCGCACCCGCACCACACCTCCGCAGCGCAGGTCGCCGGGGGCATGTCGGGCATCCTCATCGTCGACAGCCTGCAGCAGTACCTTCCGGCGAACCTGCGCCACATCACCGAGCACGTCATCGCGCTCAAGGACTTCCAGGTCCAGGGAGGCGCGATCAGGACCGAGAATCTCCACATCGGCGCGCCCACCCATCGCACCGTCAACGGCCAGCTGAACCCGACCGTTCGTATCCGGCCAGGTGAGACCCAGTTGTGGCGGCTGGCCAACATCAGCGCCAACATCTACTACAAGGTCCATCTGAAAGGACAGAAGTTCCATGTGATCGCCCATGACGGCACCCCCGTTGACCGCATCTGGACAGCCGACTCGCTGCTCCTGGCGGCCGGGGCCCGCTTCGACGTGCTCGTCCAAGGCGGTCCGGGCGGCCGCACCCAACTGCAGACGCTCGCCTACAAGACCGGGCCGGGCGGCAATTCCTTCCCGGAGGCGACCTTGGCCACCCTGGTCTCCGAAGGGCCTGCTGCGCAGCCGGCGACGCTGCCCACCTCGTCCTTCGCGCCGACCGTGAATTTGAGCGATGCTCCGATCGCCGCGCGGCGCACCGTCGTGTTCTCCGAGAACAAGGCCGGCACCAAGTTCTACATCAATGGCAAGCAGTTCGATCCGAACCGAGTGGACATGCGGGCCAAGCTGAACACGGTCGAGGAGTGGACCGTGCGCAACGACAGCAACGAAGAACACTCCTTCCATGTGCACACCAACCATTTCCAGCTGATGAGCATCAACGGACGTCCGCACCGGGGCCACGGCTTGCAGGACGTTGCGAGCGTTCCCGCCAAGGGCCAGTTCGTCATCCGGATCCGCTTCAAGGACTACACCGGCAAGACCGTCCTGCACTGCCATATTCTCAACCACGAGGACGCGGGCATGATGGCGGTGCTGGACATCGTCAAGTGACGCGGCCATCCATTTTCTGCACGGGCCTGCACAACGTGCCCGACACGCCGGACTTCCTTCTCGGTGTGCTCGACGACGACCAGGCCCGCCGGGTGCGGGCGGTGGGCGGTCTGTACCGGCTGCTACTGAACCAGGAGCGTGTCTTCCCGGCCACCGCTCCGGCGGCGCTGGTCGTCGCCACCCTTCTCGGTGATCCCCGCACCTTCGCTGATCCGGGTCGGACCGTTACCGGTGGGTCAACAAGGTACTGATCGATTGTCGTCGTCCGTGCCGCCCGTTGTATCCGCGGTGTTGTTCGGGGCCAGGGAGCGAATGTGGGGTATCGGTGAGGGCAGTAGCCAGAGCAGTGACAGGGCTCCGCCGACAGCGGCGATGAGGAGGGTCGCCCTCAGGCCGATGACGGTAGCGAGTAGCCCGCCGACGATGGCTCCGACGGGGCGGATGCCGTAGTTGATCGTGCTGTACGCGCCGGCCACGCGGCTGCGCATGCCATCGGGGATCACAGCGGCCTGGAGGGAGTTGAGGTTGACGTCGAACAGCATGACGCCGAAGCCGGACAGGAACTCGGCCGCGGCCAAGGCTCCGGCACGGAGCCAGAGCGGGCCGTCTGCGGCGGCGGCGATGGCGATCGGCGCCGGAAACAGCACCGCGCCCACGACGATGCTGCGCCCCACGCCGAACCGTCGCGAGATTTTCGGGGCGAACGCCGCGCCAAGGAGGGAACCGGTCGCGCCGATCCCGAACGCGATGCCGATCACTCCTGCCGACAGTCCGAGGCTCCGGTTGGCGAACAGCACGATCAGCCCACTGCCCGCGACAAAGGTGAAGAAGTTGACGGTCGCCGCGCAGCTGAGAGTGGCCCGCAGTACTGGGTGACGGACGACGAACGACAGTCCCTCTCGGGCACGTTGCAACAGCGAGGGTGCCGCTGTGCTGCCGGATGCGGTCGGCAACTCGTGGACCGAGACCCGGCCGACCAGAAACGCTGACGCCAGGAAGGTCAGGGCGTCCACGGCGATGGTGACGGGTGCGGTCAGCGCCTGGACCAGAACGCCGCCGATGGCCGGGCCGGCGACATACGATGCGGACCGGCTGGCACTGAGTTTGCTGTTGGCGTCGACGTAGGACGCGCGCGGCACGAGGCGTACGAAGAACGGGGGATAGGCGGTGTTGAACAGCACCCCGGCGGCGCCCATCAGTAATGCCACGGCATACAATTGTCCCAGCGTCACCATCCCTGACAGGTAGGCCGCCGGGACGCTGAGCAGTACTGCGGCGCGTATCAGGTCGGCGAGGATCATCAGACGGCGTTTGTGGGCTTGGTGATCGACCCAGGCCCCCAGGAAGATTGCGAGCAGGTTCGGGGTCCAGATGAGTGCGGTCAGCCACGCCACCTGGTTGGCCGAAGCGTTCAGGGCGCTGATGGCGATCAGGGGCAGGGCCAGTTCGGTGATCCGGTCGCCGAACTGTGAGACCGACTGGCCGGCCCAGAAGCGGCGGAACCGTTGATCCCGCCACAGCGATATCGCAGCGGTGCGGTCCGGGTTGTTCATGGCGTCTGCCCGGTCTGCTTGTCGGCACCTTCCGGCAGGACGTAGCGCATCAGCCGGACGCCGCGGCCGTCGGCAGGCCGCTCGGCCGGGTCACGAGTGACGTACGGCGCGAGAATGCGCTCGATCCCGTCCTCGATGGCGGCGAGTTCTTCGGCGGAGACCACGACGCGGGTGTTGGCCAGCCCGGCCAGTCTGCGCCACGCCGGATCGAGTTCGGGCTCGATCTCGGCAGCCCACCGGCTCGGAAGGTCTGCACAGTGCAGGAACATCTGCCGCGACAGCACCCGCGCGGCTGACCGACCCTCCTCGTCCGCCGGGTCCTGTGGCGCCTCGAACCGGAAACCGCGCGCCACCGCCTCCCACCGCCGCTGGCGGCGGTCCGGTCCGGGCTCGCTGTCGCGGACCAGTCCGAAGCCTGCCAGGTGGCGCAGATGCCAGCTGGTCACCGTCGGGGTCGCTCCCACGTCGGGCGCGAGTTGCGTCGCGGTCGCCGGCCCGTGCCGCTGGAGATGGTCAAGGATGGCCAGCCGAACCGGATGAGCCAGCGCCCGCATCGCTTGCGGGTCGGTGATCTCGATATCGCCCAGGCGATTACTGGAGTCCATGACGTGAGAGTCTCCTCTCATAATTTGTGAGAGTCAACGCTCACGTCGGTCGACGTCGAGCAGCCGCCGGACGGGCCGCCGCCTGTACCACCGCGTCCCGGACGTCGCCGGGCGGGCCGAGCACGACGCATCGGCCTGGCAGTGCCTCCTCGGTACTGCGCTGCCGCCGGATACGGTCGCCGCGCCGCGCCCGCCACTCCTGGAGGGAGAGGGCGACGGCGCCGACGACAGCGGCGGCCTCCGTGGTCGGTGCCGCGTTCGCCGCCGCTCCCAGGGCCCGCTATCGATATGTCGGTGATCGTGGCAGAGAGCGGACGACAGATGATCCCGGGCGCGCGCCCGGAATTTCAGCGCGGCTGCGGAGCCCCTCTGTCCGTGGCGCTGAGAATGAATCCCGGCAGCCCGTCTCTCCCCGGAAAATCAATGGTCGCCAGACCGCGGCTGTCCGTGCTCTCACGGCCTGGCGACCGGTATAGGGGCGGCCCGTCTGTCAGGCGCGCCGTCAGTCGGACGCGGTGGCGTCGACCACGCCGGCCATCGCCCGACGCGTCGTCAGAACGCGGTGAATCAACCGCGCACCCGCGCGCGCCGTCCGGTGGTCGACATCGAGGTCCGGGTTGAGTTCGGCGACATCGACCACGATCGGCTTCCCGCTCGCCGCCACCCGGGCGCAGACGCGCTCGACGACCTCCATCTGCACGCCGTGGGCGGCCGGGGCGCTGACCCCGGGAGCGGCGGCGGCCGACAGGACGTCCAGGTCGATGCTGAGGTGGAGGACATCGCTGCCGTCGACGAACTCGTCCACGAACGCGTCGACCGCGGGCAGATCGAGGAGCCCGCACTCGGTGTCGGTCAGATAGCGCACTTTGAGCCGGTCGGCCGTGCGGAAGAGATGCTCGGTGTTGCTCGGCTGACTGATGCCGATCACACGGTAGTTGAGCCAGTGGCCCCGCTGCTCCTCGCTCCGCGCCATCTGGAGGAACGGGGTGCCGGAGCTCGCCCGCACGTCGTCCCGGAGGTCGAAGTGGGCGTCGAGGTTGAGCACCCCGAGCCGCCCTCCCGCCCGCACCGCGCGCGTGCCGACGAGCCCGAGATAGGTCCCGTACGCCACCTCGTGACCGCCGCCCAGCACCACCACCGGAATGCCGCGGTCGACGAGCGCGCCGACCGCCTGCCCCAGGCGCCAGTGCCCCGACTCCAGGTCCCCGTCGAGGACTTCGACGTCTCCGGCGTCCAGCACGGTCATGGGTGCGGGCAGTGCCATGGACGCCAGGGCGGCACGCAGTTCGCGCGGGCCGCCCGCCGCGCCCTGGCGGCCCTTGTTGCGGCGCACCCCCTCGTCGCTGCGGAAGCCGACGAACGCCGCGTCCCACGGCCCCGGTTGCCCGGGGTCGGTGCTGATCGCGTGGTGCCAGCGCAGGTGTTCGTTCCCGGGACCGTCGTCCCGGCCATGCCACGCCTCGGGAGCCACGTCCACGGTGAGGTCGACGGGCGCGTCCACAGCGCAGTCGACAGCCATGTCCGTGGGTTCGATCGTGCCCGCCGCGCTCACTTGCTGTCGCCCTCGGTCATGGGGATGCGTACCCCGCGGTCGCGTGCCACGGTGCCGGCGTACTCGTAACCCGCGTCGACGTGGCGGATGACGCCCATGCCGGGGTCGTTGGTCAGGACGCGGGACAGCTTCTGCGCGGCGAGTTCGGTGCCGTCGGCGATGCACACCTGGCCCGCGTGGATGGAGCGGCCCATGCCGACTCCGCCGCCGTGGTGGATCGAGACCCACGAAGCGCCGGACGACGTGTTCACCAGGGCGTTGAGCAGCGGCCAGTCGGCGATGGCGTCGGAGCCGTCGAGCATGGCCTCGGTCTCGCGGTACGGGGAGGCGACGGAGCCGGAGTCCAGGTGGTCGCGGCCGATGGCGAGCGGCGCGGACAGTTCGCCGGAGGCGACCATCTCGTTGAACCGCAGGCCCGCACGGTGGCGTTCGCCGTAGCCGAGCCAGCAGATGCGGGCGGGCAGGCCCTCGAAGGAGACGCGCTCACCGGCCATCTTGATCCAGCGGTGGAGGTGCTCGTTCTCGGGGAAGAGCTCCATGATCGCCCGGTCGGTGGCCTCGATGTCCTTGGGGTCGCCGGACAGCGCCGCCCACCGGAACGGGCCGAGGCCCTCTTCGAACAGGGGCCGGATGTGGGCGGGTACGAAGCCGGGGAAGTCGAAAGCGCGCTGGTAGCCGGCCCTGCGGGCCTCGTCGCGGATCGAGTTGCCGTAGTCGAAGACCTCGGCTCCGGCGTCGAGGAACCCGACCATGGCCTCCACGTGCCGGGCCATCGACTCGCGGGAGCGGCGGGTGAAGTCCGCCGGGTCCTTGCGGGCCTGCTCGTGCCACTCCTCGACGCTCACGCCGACGGGGAGGTAGGCCAGCGGGTCGTGCGCCGAGGTCTGGTCGGTGACGATGTCGATCGGCGCGCCCATCTCCAGGAGCTGGGGGAACACCTCGGCGGCGTTGCCCGCGAGGCCGATGGACAGCGGGCGGCGCGCTTCCTTGGCCTCGATGGCGAGACTCAGGGCGTGGTCGAGGTCGTCGGCCGCGACGTCGAGATAGTGGTGCGCGATACGGCGCTCGATGCGGGTGGGGTCGACGTCGACGCAGAGCGCGACGCCGTCGTTCATGGTGACGGCGAGCGGCTGGGCGCCGCCCATGCCGCCGAGTCCGGCGGTCAGCGTGATGGTGCCCGCCAGCGTGCCGTCGAACTTCTTGCGCGCGACCGCTCCGAAGGTCTCGTACGTGCCCTGGAGGATGCCCTGGCTGCCGATGTAGATCCAGGAGCCGGCGGTCATCTGGCCGTACATGGTCAGTCCGCGCGCCTCGAGGGAGCGGAACTCCTCCCAGTTGGCCCAGTCGCCGACCAGGTTGGAGTTGGCGAGCAGCACCCGCGGCGCCCACTCGCTGGTGCGCATGACGCCGACCGGCTTTCCGGACTGCACCAGGAGCGTCTCGTCGTCCTTGAGCGTTTTGAGCGTGCGCACGATCGCGTCGTACGCGGCCCAGTCGCGGGCGGCCTTGCCGGTGCCGCCGTAGACGATCAGGTTCTCGGGGTGCTCGGCGACCTCGGGGTCGAGGTTGTTCATGAGCATGCGCAGGGCGCCCTCCTGCTGCCAGCCGAGGCAGTTCAGTTCGGTGCCACGCGGGGCGCGGATGTGGCGGGCCGCGGGGGAAACGCCGATCATGGTCTTCTCCTGGTGGGTAACGGAGTTGCTGCGTGCCCCATGACAGGCGACCGGTCGGGCGGGAACCAGCGGCGGGCCCCGAAGTTCTCGGATCCGAGAACGGGATGCGCCCGGCCCGTACGGCGGGGGCCGCCGTGACCAGCATCCTGAAAGGCGTCTCGCCTAGAATTCGGGTGACCGTGACCGCACCTCAGGCGGCGCGGCGACCGACGGGGACGAGGACGGTGGACGGCTTGGTCGTGGGGGCTTCGGAGCTCGCCAGGCTCTACGCGGAGCAGACACCCGGTTCCGCGCCCGCCTACCAGCGGATCAAGGACCTCGTGTCCCGGCAGATCGTCAGCGGCCACTGGCGCGAGGGCGAGGCACTGCCGTCGGAGAACCAGCTCGTCGAGTCGCTCGGCCTGTCCCGGATGACGGTCAACCGCGCTCTGCGCGAGCTGAGCGCGGACGGCCTGCTGCGGCGCGTCATGGGAGTGGGCACCTTCGTCGCACGGCGCAAGGGCAGCTCCGCCCTGGTCGAGGTGCACAACATCGCCGACGAGATCCGGGGCCGTGGCCATCGCTACGAGGCCAGGGTGCTGTCACTGCGCGAGGAACTCCCCGATCCCGAGATCAGCGCACAGCTCGGCCTCGACGGGCGGCGCAGCGCCTTCCGTTCGCGCGTCGTGCACTTCGAGGACGGGGCGGCGGTCCAGTTGGAGGACCGTTACGTCCATCCGGACTTCGCCCCCGGCTATCTCGACCAGGACTTCACGCAACGCACACCGTTCACGTTCCTGTCGGAGGTCGCGCCGCTGGGCAAGGGCGAGCACATCGTCGAGGCGGTACTTCCCTCCGCGGAGGAGTGCGAGATCCTCGGCGTGTCACCGGCCGAGCCGTGCCTGCTGATCCAGCGACGCACCTGGTCGCGCGACGCCGTCGTCAGCGTCGCGCGTCTGCTGCACCCGGGCTCCCGGTACCGCCTCGAGGGAACGTTCGCCGCGCACTGAGCTGTCGGTGCGCCTGCCTGCATGTGCACCGACCTGTCGGTGACCGTCAGGGGGCGCCCGGTCCGGCGGTGCGGCTCAGCTGCGCCGCCGGTCGCCGGCCGGACATCGCGGCGGTCAGCCGCGCCGCGGACTGTTCGAGAACGCCGCGCACCTGGTCGGGCTCGTGCCGGCTGTAGTGCCGGTGCCAGGTGCTGCTGAGTGCGGCGACGGGCCGCTCGTTGTGGTCGAAGGCCGCGATCCCCATCGACCGGAAACCTTCCGAGACCAGCTCGACCTCCTCCGACCAGCCGCGTTCACGGTCCTGTGCCAGCAGGGACAGCAGTTCCGGCAGCGAGCGCGGTCCCTTGCCGGTACGGGTGATGAGGTCGCCGCGGCGCGGGAACAGGGCCCGTAGCTGCGCCGGAGCGGAATGGGCGAGGACGGCACGCCCGTTGGCCGTCAGATGCGCGGGCAGCCGGACCCCGATGTCCGTGACGAGGGCGATGTCGGCGTCGCCTGACGGGCGCGACCGGGGACGCTCCTTGAGCAGGTAGACCGTCTCCGCGCCGTGGACGATGCCCAGGTGGACGGTCTGGCCGAGGCGGTTGGACGCGCTGCGCAGGATGGGGCGCGCGAGCCGTTCGAGGGGCTCGTGCCGGAGGTAGGCCGAGCCGATCTCGAAGGACGCGACCCCGAGCCCGTACGCCTGCTCCTTGGGCAGGTAGGTGACGAAACCGCGGTCCACCAGGACGGAGAGGATGTGGTACGCGGACGACCGCGGGATGCCCAGTTCGCGGGCGAGGGCCGCGGCCTGGACCGGGCCCGACCGGCCGGCGAGGTGCAGCAGGATGTCCAGCGCCCGTCCGACGGCCGGTGAGGCGCTCGACGCCGTCTCTCGTTCACCCATTGGTCCACCTCTTGACGCTCCTGTATATACAGGAATATACAAGTTCCCTCGTCGTGCGGGTGTGCCGAAGGCCGTCACCGGTCATCGATCCGGCCCCGCCATCTCGCCCGGAACGCGCCGTTCCCAAGGAGGGCATTCGTTGACCACCGACATGTTGACCACTGACAAGACGTCCCTGCAGCGCGGGCTCAAGTCCCGGCACATACGCTTCATCGCCCTCGGCTCCGCCATCGGGACCGGCCTCTTCTACGGTTCCTCGGAATCCATCAAGGCGGCCGGGCCGGCCGTACTGCTCGCCTATCTCATCGGCGGAGCCGCCGTCTTCCTCGTCCTGCGCTCGCTCGGCGAGATGGCGGTGAGCCGGCCGTGCGCCGGATCCTTCGGCGAGTACGCGACCAGGTACCTCGGTCCGCTGCCCGGCTTCCTGACCGGCTGGACCTACGCGCTGGAGATGGTCTTCGTCTGCCTGGCTGACATCACGGCACTCGGCGTCTACATGGGCTTCTGGTTCCCCGACGTGCCCCGCTGGATCTGGCTCCTGGCGGCCGTGGGCGTCATCGGCGCCATGAACCTCTTCAGCGTCAAGGTCTTCGGCGAGCTGGAGTTCTGGCTCTCGCTCGCCAAGGTCGTCGCCATCATCGCGATGATCCTCGCCGGACTCGCGATCATCGTCTTCGGCTTCGGCAGCCACGGCGGCGCGGGCGTCTCGAACCTGTGGAGCAACGGAGGCTTCTTCCCCCACGGGATCCAGGGCATCGTCATGTCGCTGGCCGTGGTGATGTTCGCGTTCGGCGGCACCGAGATCATCGGCGTCACCGCCGGCGAGGCGCAGGACCCCGAGAAGACGATCCCGAGCGCCGTCAACTCCATCCCCATCCGCATCGTGCTCTTCTACGTGCTCACCCTCGCCGTGATCATGTCGCTCGACCCCTGGCAGCACATCGGCTCGGGCGGCAGCCCCTTCGTCGAGATCTTCGCCGGACTCGGCGTCAGCTCCGCGGCCGCCGTACTGAACGTCGTCGTCATCGTCGCCGCACTGTCCGCGATCAACAGCGACATCTTCGCCGCCGGACGCATCATGTACGGCATGGCCGAGCGGGGACAGGCACCGGCCGCCATGCGCAGGCTCTCGCGCAACGGGGTGCCGTGGCTGACCGTCGTCATCATGATCGGCGCACTCCTCTGCGGCGTACTCCTCAACTACCTCATGCCCGAACGGGTCTTCCTCGTCATCGCCTCCATCGCGACCTTCGCCACCGTCTGGGTCTGGCTCATGATCCTGTTCTCCCAGGTCAGCGCCCGCCGCAGGATGACCCCGCAGGAGGTCGCCACGCTGAAGTACCCGGCACCCTTCTGGCCCTACGGGCAGATCGCCGCGATCGTGTTCATGGCCGGCGTGGTGGCGCTCCTCGCGTTCTCGGACAGCACGAGGATCGCCCTCGTCGTCGGAGTGGTCTGGCTGGCGCTGATGACGGGCGCGTACCACCTCTGTATGCGCCACCGCCCACCGGAGGCCGAAACCCTCGAAGCCCCGAAGGGGACCGAGCCCGACAGGGAACCGGTCCATCAGTACTAGCCCCGCAACCACGACCACTCGGCGGAACCGCGACCCACGCGGTTCCGCCGAATGCTTTTCGGGTCGGCCGGTCATGGTTCAAGGCTCTGCCAGGCCCCCGCCCCACAGCCACCCACCCGAACCGGCAAGTGTCTGGGATCCCAGACAATAACCCTCCGCAGCCACTGACACCGCCGGTCGGGCTGAGCGGCCCGTCCTGGCCGGCACCTCCACCACCAGCCCTGTCTCCACCCGCGTACGGCTCACCCTCCGTGCTCAGGACGAGGTTGCCCGGGAGTGCAGGTCCCCCGCCCGGTCCCCGTCATGGTGCTCCGCTGCGGATTGGGGGCCTCGGGTCCGGGGCGTGTGCGTGCGGTGCGGAGCAGGGTGGCGATGAGAACCGCCGCGCCCGTCATCAGGACGGCACTGACCACCGAGGCGATCCTGGCCTCCCGGGCGAAGGCGTCGAAGGCCGCGTTCCGCAGGGATTCGGCGGTGCCCCTCGGGAGGGCGGCGGCGGTCTCGACGGCGCCGCCGAGTGTGCTCCTGGCCGCCTCCAACTCCTTGGACGTCAGGTCGTCAGGAGCACTGACCGCCAGTTCCGAACGGTAGACGGCGGTGCCGATGCTGCCCAGGAGCGCGATGCCCAGCGCCCCGCCGAACTCGGCAGAGGTCTCGGCCATGGCTGAGGCCGCCCCGGCCCGCTCCGGTGGTGCGGCGGACAGGATCACCTCGGTGACGACTGCGGAGACGGCGCCGATGCCGATCGCGACGACGGTCATGCCGCTGACGAGGTGGACGACTCCCGAATCGGCTTGGAGCAGGGCCAGCATGACGTAGCCGACAGTCGCCACGAGCAGCCCGGCGGCGATCACGTTGTGTTTACCGATGCGGGGGGCGAGCGCGGTGGCCAGCGCGATACCCAGGGGCATCACGAGGAAGGTGGGCAAGGACCACACGGCCGACTCCAACGGACCCATGCCCAGGACGAGTTGCATGAACTGCCAGTTGAACAGGCTGAAGCCGACCAGTCCGAACGTCGCCAGCGCGTCGATGAGCAGGGGCACGTTGAACCGGCGCGTGCGGAACAGCATCATGTCGATCACCGGGTTCGCGGCCCCGTGCTGGCGGCGGAGGAATGCCGCTCCCACAGCGAGTCCGGCGGCACAGCACATCAGGGGAATCCACCCGAAGCCGTGCTCCGCCATCCCTGATCTTGCGTGGGTATCCCCGGCTTCAGTCGGGGAGGGAAACGCATCCTTGGTCCGGAGGCGCGAAGCGCCGGAGTTCGCTGTGCCTGGGGGATGGTCAGGCAGGCCGCTTCTGCTCTTCGATGTACTGGCGGATCATGGTCAGCGGTGCGCCGCCGCAGGATCCCGCGAAGTAGGAGCGGGACCAGAACACCGATCCCATGCCGATCCGGTTGATTCGCCCGGTGTACTCCGCTCGCAGGTACCTGGAGCTGACGCCCTTGAGGCTGTTGATCAGCTTCGACAGGGCGACCTTCGGCGGGTAGTGCACCAGCAGGTGCACATGGTCGGCTTCGCCGTTGAACTCCCGCAGCTCCGCCTCGAACGTGCCGCAGACCTCGCGCATGATCTCCTCGCACCGCTTCAACATGTCGTCATCGAACACGCCGCGCCGGTACCTGGTGACGAACACCAAGTGGGCATGGAGGTGGGAGACGACGTGGCGACCGGTACGAATATCGGGGTTTGGTTCCCATCGTGGTGACACACGCCAAGCGTAGTATGATCTCCGAAGCGGGCCAGGAAGGGGGTGGGCCGGATGATCCGTGCGTACAAGTTCCTGATGCGGCCCACCGTGGGCCAGCAGGGCGCGCTCGCCGAGATGCTGCGGGATCACTGCTCGCTCTACAACGGCGCGTTGCAAGAACGCCGCGATGCCTACCGGCACAGCTCGAAGACGACGGTCCGGTACGGGCAGCAGTCCGCCCAGCTCAAGGACATCCGGGCCTTCGACCCGGAACGTCAGGGACGTTGGTCGTTCTCTTCTCAGCAGGCGACGTTGCGACGGCTGGACAAGGCGTTCACCGCGTTCTTCCGTCGGGTCAAGGCCGCAGAGGCACCGGGGTATCCGCGCTTTCGTTCGGGCAAGCGGTTCGACACCGTGGACTTCCCGAAGGACGGCGACGGCTGCCGCTGGGATGCCACCCCGCACGACCCCGTCACCCGCGTCCGCCTCCAGGGCGTCGGGCACGTCAAGGTGCACCAGCACCGGCCGGTGGCCGGGAAGGTCAAGACGATCAGCGTCAAGCGCGAAGGTCGGCGCTGGTACGTCATCCTCACCGCCGACCAGGAACAGCCCGCGCCCCTACCGGCGACCGGCAGCATGGTCGGCATCGACCTGGGCATAGCGAACTTCCTCGCCGACTCCCACGGCGAGTTCGTACCCAACCCCCGGCACGGGGCGAAGGCCGCCGCGAAACTCGAAGCCGCGCAGCAGGCCCTCGCCCGGTGCAAGCGCGGCTCGAAGCGCCGACGCAAGGCCGTGGAGGTTGTGGCGCGGCTGCACCGCAAGGTCCGCCGTCAGCGCCTGGACCACGCGCACAAGACCGCGCTGAACCTGGTGCGTGACCACGATTTCATCGCGCACGAAGACCTCAGGATCCGCAACATGAGCAAGGTCCCGGCTCCGAAGCCGGACCCCGCCACGCCGGGCAGCTTCCTGCCCAACGGGGCCGTCGCCAAGGCCGGGCTGAACCGTTCGATCGCTGATGCCGGATGGGGGGTGTTCCTGACGATCCTCACCGCCAAGGCAGAATGCGCCGGACGGGAAGTGATGGCCGTGGACCCCCGCAACACCTCCCGGCGGTGCCCCGTATGCGGGCACACCGCCAAGGAGAACCGGCCCACACAACAGAAGTTCCGCTGCGTGTCGTGCGGCCACCAGGCACACGCGGACACGGTGGGCGCCCTGAACGTTCTACGGGCCGGGCTGGTCCGTCGCGAAGCCCAACCGGCCTAGCGAGAAGCCCCCACCTTCAGGACTCCGTTGGGGAATCCGCAAACCGGTGATGACGAGCTGCCTGGACTGCCATGATCGTCCTGTTCATCGATCGAGGGCGGGGACTGGATGTCGTTGGAGCCGCGGGTTGATCGCGGGGTGCCGGAGCTGACGGCGCGGGTGGTGCGGGCGTCGTTCCCGAAGGGGGTGCTGGCGGTCCGGGTCCGGGAGGCGCTCGGTCCGCTGTTCGAGGACGAGTCCTTCGCCGAGGCGTTCCCGAAGCGGGGGCGGCCGGCGGTCTCGCCCGGGGCGTTGGCGTTGGTGTCGGTGCTGCAGTATGCGGAGGGGCTCACCGACCGGCAGGCCGCCGACCAGGTGAGGGCCCGGATGGACTGGAAGTTCCTCCTGGGCCTGGAGCTGGACGACCCGGGGTTCGACTTCTCCGTCCTGGGCGACTTCCGTGCCCGGCTGATCGAGCACGGGCTGGAGGAGAAGGTCCTGGACCTGGTCCTTGAGCGGATCTCCGCACTCGGACTGCTGCGCGCGGGTGGCCGTCAGCGCACCGACTCCACCCATGTCCTGGCCGCCGTGCGGACACTGAACCGGATGGAGTTCGTCGGCGAGACCCTGCGCGCGGCCCTGGAGGCCCTGGCAGCAGCGGCCCCCGCGTGGCTGTCCACGCTGGCCACGGCCGGCTGGGTCAAGCGTTATGGCGCGCGGATCGACTCCTACCGCTTCCCCAAGGGCGACAACGTGCGCCGGGAGTGGGCCGAGCAGGTCGGCCAGGACGGGTTCACGGTGCTGGACACCGTCGACGCGCCGGGGGCGCCGACGTGGCTGCGCGAGGTCCCCGCCGTCCAGGTCCTGCGCCGTGCCTGGGGCGAGCAGTACCACCGCGACGGGAAGGGGGTGCGCTGGCGGGAGGGCAGGGACCTCCCGCCGAGCAGAGAACGCCTGTCCTCGCCCTACGACCTCGATGCCCGCTACGGGACCAAGCGCGGCTCCGGCTGGTGCGGCTACAAGACCCACCTGAGCGAGACCTGTGAGCCCGACGCCCCGCACCTGATCACCCACGTGGCCACCACCGACGCCACGGTCACAGACACCGAGCTGACCGATTCCATCCACCAGGGCCTGGCGACAAGGGAGTTGACGCCGGACGAGCACGCGGTGGATGCCGGCTACGTCACCGCCGCCCACATCGTCACCGCCCGCGACGACCACGGCGTCGACCTGCTGGGCCCGGTCGGACTCGACACCTGCCATGACCGGTCAGGCGAAGAGCACTTCGCCCAGAGCGCCTTCACCATCGACTGGGATCGCCGACAGGTCACCTGTCCCCGGGGCGCGACCAGCGTCAGCTGGTCCGACCAGCGCAAGGCCAGTGGTACCCCGCTGGCCCGCATCCATTTCGCCGTCACCGACTGCGCGGCCTGTCCGCTGCGGGCCAGGTGCACCACGGCCACCAACGGCAAGTGGGGACGCAGCCTGACCCTCCTGCCCCGCGAGCAGCAAGAAGTCCTGGCCCAGCGCCGCCGGGAACAGCAGACCGAGGAGTGGAAGAAGCGCTACGACGTCCGCGCAGGTGTCGAAGGCACCATCTCCCAAACCGTCCGCCGCACCGGCATCCGCCGCACGCGCTACACCGGTCTACCCAAGACGCACCTCGGCAACGTGTTCGCCGCCACCGCGATCAACATCATCCGACTCGACGCCTGGCTCACCGGCACCCCGCTCGGCCAGACCAGAACCTCACACCTGGCCCGCCTCGAACTCGCCGCCTAACCATGATCACGACAGCCAGTTTGCGGATTCCCCAACGGAGTCCTTCAGGTGGGGGACAGGGGCGTTTCAAAGTCCCGATGATCAGGTGAGTCTGCAGGTCATGGTGCTGCAGGGTGTCGAGGGTGACCCGTCACGGAAGCAACGAAACTCCGGTTGAACGGGGTGACCTTCCCAAGTCGCCCTGCTTCGCCGGAGTTTCGATGTGTCGTCAGTCTGCCACCGTCTGTCTGGTCAAGCCGCCCACCCTGGCGGGTGTCGCAGTGCTTCCGCTGGTGGAGCGGTTGCGGTTGCTGCCTGATCCCCGGCGCCGGCGCGGTGTGCGTCACCCGTTCGTGGCGGTGCTGCTGGTCGCTGCCTCGGCGGTGGTGGCAGGCGCCCGGTCGTACGCGGCGATCGGGCAGTGGTCCACCAGCGCCCCGCAGCACACGCTGGCCCGGTTGGGCGCCCGGACCGTAGGCGCGCTGGGCGTGCGCGTTCCGCCGAGCGCTGCCACGATCCGACGGGTCCTCGGCCGTGTCTGCCCGGGCGGCCTGGCCGACCTGACCGGCGCCGATCCCGCAGGCGCACAGTCGGTGGCCGTGGACGGCAAGGCCGCCCGCGGGTCGCGTCACGACCAGAGCCCGGCCGCCCATCTCCTGGCCGCGATGACCGACCAGGGGCGGACCGTCACCCAGCTGCGGGTGCCCGACAAGACCAACGAGATCACCTGCTTCGCCGCCCTGCTGGAGCCCTACGACCTGACCGGGGTCACCGTCACGGCCGATGCTCTGCACACCCAGCGCGCCCACGCGCGCTTCCTGGTCGAGGAGAAGAACGCGCACTACCTGCTGGTGGTCAAGGCCAACCAGCCCGGTCTGCACCGACAGGTGCGGTCACTGCCGTGGAAGGACGTCACCGCACGCCGCTACGACCGCGAGAGGGGCCACGGACGCAAGGAGACCCGCGTCACCAGGGTCCTCACGGTCACCGACCTCGGACTCGACTTCCCCCACGCCGTCCAGGCCGTGCGGATCCTGCGCCACCGCACCGACCTCAAGACCGGCGCGTGCACCCGCCAGACCGTCTACGCGATCACCGACCTGACCTCGCATCAAGCCTCGCCCCAACGCCTGGGCCAACTCGCCAGGTCGCAGTGGACCATCGAGAACCGGCTGCACTTCGTCCGCGACACCACCTTCCGCGAGGACGCCTCGAAGGTTCGGACCGGCCACGGGCCCGACAACATGGCGAGCCTGCGGAACTTGGCGATCAACACGCTCCGCGACGCCGGGCACAGCAACATCGCCGCCGGTCTCCGCCACGCTTCCTACGAACCGTTCACCCGCCCACTCGACCTCTTGGGCATCGCCTGACCGGCGCACTCACAAGATCAAGAGACTTTGCAGCGCCCCTGAGGTGGGGGAGGAGTCAGTACGCCCGACATGGGCAGCAGCTAAAGGGTGAAAGTCCCGACGAGAAGAGGTGAGACTAACTCGCTAGCCGAACGGCAAGGGCGTCATCGCGAGGTGGGGTCCGAAGGAAGCCGGAGGCAAAACCGGGTACCGATGTACAAGAACCGCATTTGAGGCTAGGCGTCTTGGGCAAGGTGGCTGACTGCATCGAAGCCCGTTCTCACCAAGAAAGACGCAGAGTATATGCGGCGGCGATCCGGGGAAAGTTGCTGTTCTTATTCGGGGAGGTCTGCCCGGGTGTCACCTGTAACGGTGTGTCGGCCGGGATTGTGACGACCGATGCCAGCAATGGCACTGGTTTGCCGGACAGAAGTCAGCAGAGGTCATAGTACCGAGACGGGAAGGCAGTAGGCCGACAAGGACTCGGGAAGGGCCGAACGTTTAGCGGATTGGAAGAAGGGTGTCTGCTCGCGCAGGTCACGATGACCGCCGTAAATCTGCCCCGGCAGACCCTGGGGTGACGGGGTCGGTGCATACGACCGCCCAGCCCAAGGGGCGCAGTGACCAGCCGGCGCTACACGCGGACAACAATCACCGCGAGGTCTCCCTCTGGGAGACGGTGTTCTCGAAGGAGAACCTTCTCGCGGCGCTCAGGCGCGTCGAAGCAAACCGGGGTGCCCCCGGCGTTGATGGGATGACGACGGATGAACTCCGGCCATGGATCGCCCAGAACTGGCCCAAGGTATGGGCTGAGCTCGATGCGGGGACATATAAGCCCGCTCCTGTCCGTCGGGTGACCATCCCTAAGCCGAATGGTGGGGAGCGGATGCTAGGTGTCCCACGGGTGCTGGATCGCTTGATCCAGCAGGCAATTGCGCAGGCCCTCGTGCCCGTCTTCGATCCCCACTTCTCTGGGGCGTCGTTCGGGTTCCGACCAGGGCGTTCGGCCCACCAAGCCGTAAGGGTTGGTCGCCGGGCCGTCCAGGACAGAAACCGTTGGGCCGTGGACCTGGACCTCGACAAGTTCTTCGACCGAATGAATCACGATGCGCTTATGGCGCGGGTGGCTCGCCGGGTGAGGGACAGAAAGGTCCTGAAGTTGATTCGGCGGTACCTGGAAGCCGGGATTATGAGCGACGGCGTGATGGTGAGGAACGAGGAAGGGACCCCGCAGGGTTCCCCTTTGTCCCCGTTGCTGTCGAACATCATGCTGGACGACCTTGACCGCGAACTCTTCAAACGCGGACACCGGTTCGTGAGGTACGCGGACGATGTGATGATTTTCGTCCGGTCCGAGCGAGCGGCGCAGCGGACCCTCGCCTCGGTCACGGCCTTCATTGAGAAGACCTTGAAACTGAGGGTGAATCGTGAGAAGTCGAAGGCGTGCCCCATCTGGTGGACGTCACTCCTGGGATTCGGGTACTACCTCGCCAAAGGGCAGGTGAAGATCCGGGTGGACCGGAAGGCCGTGAGACGGCTAAAGTCCACCGTTCGGCGAGTCACCTCCCGGACGTGGGGCGTATCGATGGCCCACAGGATGGACAAACTCAACCGTTTCTCGGTCGGCTGGGTGGCCTACTTCAGTCTCTCCGACAGCCTTCGGGTTTTCGAGGAGATTGATCACTGGACCCGCCGCAGGCTACGGCAGGCCCAGTGGGTGCAGTGGAAGACCAGTCAGCGCAAGAACTCCATGCTCCAGAAGCTCGGTTACGAATTTGGAGACCAGGAGCAAGGCGTTGCAGTGCAACGCAAGCGATACTGGCGGGCCTCCCACCTGAAACCACTGGAAATCGCTATGAATAAAGCCTATTGGGATGCGCAGGGCTACAAGTCGTTCAAGGGCTCGTGGTCCCGCCTGAAGCTCGCCTGAGATCAGCTGGACGAACCGCCGGATGCGGGCCCGCATGTCCGGTGGTGTGGGGGGCGGGCCGGGCAAACCGGCCCGCCTACCCGATCGGAGCCTGAGTACGGTCTGCGCCTGGCCGACTCCCTGACCGTGCTCAGCAAGTGGTACGCCGAGACAGGCAGAGGTGAAGACGCGCTGAAGGTCCTGCGCAGCGCCATGGTCACGCGCCGGCAACTCGCCGTCAGGAGGCCAGCGAGCTTTCTGGATATCTATGCGACGAATCTGGTGATGCTGGCACGCCATGAGGCCGGACTGGGATACGTCCGCGAGGCGCTCCAGACGTATCAGGAAGCCTGCTCGTCCTTCGCCCGGACGGAGGCGGCCGCACGGGAACCGGAACTGGCGGCGCGGGCGCAAGCCCTGGAGTCCGAAGCGGAGAACCATGTCGAGGCGGGCCGGGAGGAGGACGCGCTCACCTCGTATCAGCAAGCCGTCACCGCGTACGGGCAGGCACTGACCGCGCCGACTGACCCGGAGCTGGTCTCGCAGGCCCCGAAACTGGTCAGGAGAGCGCATGCGCTGGCCGCGGCGGGACGGGACGAGGAAGCCCTGTCCCTCTTCGTGCGGGCGGCGGACGCGTACGGAAAACTCGCCGAGCGAAACGTCACCCGGTACGTCGGGCCGCATGTACTCGCGCTGAATACGGCTGCCAAACGCCTGGCCAGAGCCAAACGGCATGAAGAGGCGCTGGCCATGCTCGAACGCGTGACGGCGGCGTATCAGCGTGCAGCCGACGCGGATCCGGCCCGCTACACACTGCATTACGCCCGCTCTCTGGTGCCCGTGGCCAAGAAGCTCATGGGCGCCGGCCGCGACAGTGACGCACGCGCCGTGCTGCACAGAGCGCTCGACGTGTACCAGAGCGTGACTCCTCCACCCCGTTCACGGGGTGGAGGAGTCACCGTCATCCGACACCTGCGCGATCCAGGAGGGCCGAATCGGGGACGGGCCGCGTCGTGAGCGACCAGCCGGGTCTGATCGCCTCGCGCCATCCCGCCCTGCCGTCGGCCGAAGAGGTGTGAGCTCCGCTGTGACGAGACGGCGGCCGACCGCGTCGCAGGCGGGCGCGTCGGACGATGCGCCAGGTGCCCCGGTCAGCGCCGAGGACCGTCCTTGTTGCCGCGCCGGATCCAGTGCGCCCGGCGCTGGTAGCGGGCGACTGGCGGGGTGACCGCTGGACCGTGCGACGGCGCGGCCTCGCCGGTCGGCGGCGGGGTCGGGGCGGGCGTGTCGCTGGGCGGGCGGAGCCCTTCCGTCGAGTACTGCGTCGTGGCGATGCTCTCCACGAGCTGCTCTTCGGTGAAGCTCTCCGAACCGGACACATGAGGTACGAAGCCGATGAGCACTCCGTCGCTGACGATTTCCGCGTCGAGTCCCGAGGCCCCGTCGACGTCCCACAGCGCCTCGATTCCCTCGTCGAGGACGACCCGGATCCCGAACTCGTAGACGCCCGCCTCTACCAGATGGGCCATCACGCCACGGGCACGAAGCGCCGACACCAAACGGCCGGCACGTTCCGAATCCATACCGGGCGCACCTCCTTCGAGTACGGGCGCGCGAAGTGGACAACCGAACGCCGGCACATCCCGAGTGCCTCGGAACCGTCCTGGCGAACGGTGGCCTTGCCGGTCACGGCCGCCAGTCCGGGCCGGCCCCCCGCGCACAGCACATGGGCGGCGGGGTGCCGATCGCTGTCGCGCAATGCAGCGCCCCTTTCTCAGGCCGCTGACTTCACCGGATTCCGCTGCGGCGGAGCACGGGAAACAGGGCGGCGCACAGAGCCCCTGCCAGGGCGAACCGGCAAGGATCCCTACCGTATGCCGCCGCCTCTGTCAGCTCTCGGTATGCCCCGCCAGGCGCTCACCCTCCGCCTGGGACGGCCGGGCGCGCCACATGGCGGGATACTCGGCCTCGGCGGGATCCGTGTTCCCTTCCAGTCTCTCCCCTTCGGCCTGTGACGGCGTCGGGTACTTGACGTTCTGGCCCATGGCCGCCTCCGCGGCCGCAACGCGTGCCTACAAAATGAGCCTAACGCGTCGCCCGGCTGGCGGCCTGGGCTGCCCGCATCGCCGTACAGGCCTGGCCCGGACAGCAGATGCTGCGCGACTTCGAGCTCGTCGTCGGCCCGGCCGGGGTCGGTGAAGGCGGGAACGAACGCGCGCTGGGCCTGACTGGTGGTTCGTCCACCTGCTGATGCGGTGCGGCTCCGTCGAGAATGAGCAGGCGCGAGGGGTGAGCCGTGCCGGTCGGTGATCAGGTGGTACGGCCCGGACGCGCACGGCCGACCGGCGAAGGTCCGGTGTGAGCCCCCTCTGAGAGCCCTGACGTGCAAGCCGTCCACGGCCGCGTCATCCATGTCCGGCAGACCCGCCGCCCGCAATTCCGCCAGAAGGACCTCGTGCAGACGGGGCCGGACACCGGCCTCCGTCCAGTCGCGCAGACGTCGCCAGGACGTCACCCCACTGCGGCCGACCCTGTCCGTGGGCACATCCGCCCAGCCCGCGCCCTTGTAGAGCCCGTAAACGATCCCGCGCAGGGCGTCCCGGCCGTCCGCAGGCGGGTCTGTCAAACGAGCGGTGTAACCAGGGTGGTGGGGGGTTGAACACCAGGCTGACAACGCAGCGGCGGATCGGTGGGGGCAGCGGGCGTGGAGGCCAATGGTGGGAATCGCCCTTCGGTCCGGTGCACTTGCGGTCTCCTCCGGTGGCCAGGAGCCGGGCCCGGCTCCTGGCCCGTCGGCCACGTCCTCGCCTGCGTCGGCCAGTTGCTGGGCGAGCGTGTGGCCCAGGCCGCGTGCGTCTTCATGGCGAAGCGGCGTTCGGGTCACTGGGCTCACGGACGCGATTTGGTCCCGGACCGCGGGGCGATCGCTGTCCGCATCCAGTGGGCTGACCGACTCCGGTGTCACCCGGTGTAGGTGAACTCGTCGGCTGGACCGGTGGGGGACGAGTAGCCGTTCACGGTCACGGTGATGTCCACGGTTGTGCTCGTGGGCTTGCCCGATGGGGGTGCTTTGGCGACGATCTTGTCCGAGTCGACCTGGACGGATGGCGAGATGTTCTTCCCGAAATGCACGGTGGCGCCTTTCGCGAAGCCCGCGCCGGAGATAGTGACCGAGTCGTTGGCCTTGCCCCTGTCCGGTGTGATGGTGGTGACCACCACGGGTTCGGGCCCGCCGTAGGCGAACTGCCCGAGCGGGACGGCCGGGGAGGTGCCCAGGGGGTTGGTGACGTACACGTTGACGATGCCGGTCCCGTCGGGCACCTCGGCAGTGATGGTGCCGTCAGGGTTGAACGTGGGTGGTTTCTGGCACGGGACGGGGCCGAAGTCGACGTCGCAATCCTTGCTGAAGTCGCGGCCCTTGATAGTGACCTGTGTGCCCGATGCGCCGAAGCTTGGGATCACGCTGGTCACCGTCGGCGGCTCGGAGAGGACGGGCGCGTCCAGCAGTCTGAGGTAGGTGGAGTTGGCGTGCTGAAATCCGACCTGGCCGAGGAAATCCCCAACCGAGGCCTTGACCAAATTGTTGTCGCGGATCATGTAGTCGGTGTTCTTGCTGACGGCAGTGCCCGGCTGGACGTAGACATTGTTTCCGCGCAGGGTTGCGATCGTCCCGAGGAGCCCCTTCACGTCGAGGGTCGCCGCTGGTCCGGGATCCGGGTACCAGCTCTCTGCGGTGGGGAGATCGGCCCAGGCCAGCGGCACCACGTCGTAGGCGTTGACGTAGCGCTGGTTCATGCTCCCGAACTGGGAGGTGAGGTAGTCGGCGAAGCTCTCGAGACCGGCGGTGGGTGCCGCGAAGGTGACCACCCCGAACTGCGGCTGGCTTTGCTGCCAGGTCTGCGCCTTCAGGTACAGCGCGACCATGTTTGCGACGCAACCACCTAGGCTGTGACCGATCACGTAGACCGTCGGCTGCGCAATCCCCGTCAAGAGGCCGGCGAGCGCCTGCACGAGATTGGAGCTGGTGCCGAGCGAACGCATGTCGACGACCTGAGTGAAGGCGTCCATCGCCCCCTTCGACACGGAGATGGGGGACGTCGACCCGCTGGCGGTGAACGGCACCACCGTGCCGACGTCGAGGTCTTCGAGAATGTCGGTCACGCTGGCGATTGTCCCGCGGACGACCACGGCAAACTGGTTCGAACCGTCGTTGTTCTTGGCGATGTACGCCATGTTCGCGTTCTCCGGGCTCAGCGCGAGCCACGTCGGTGTCCAGTTTTTCGTCAGGGGGGAGTTGGAGAACTGCCGGGTGATGCCGAGCTTGATCCGCTCGGTCTGGGCTTGCAAGGTCTCCCCCGACGGACGCGGAGTCGCTCCAGTTGCCGCGATGGCGGCCAGGGTCATGGCCACCTGAGGCGTGATCGGATTGGCCTGTTGTGCCGCCGCCATGCTCGCTCCTTAAGTCTTCACCCACCGTCAAACATCTCCATTTCAATGTATTCGCATATTCAGTATCCTGACGGATATCAGGCTCTTTCTGTTCTCTGGTTCACTCGTTCGGAATGGGTCCGACTTCAAGCGGAACCGTAGTAAACGGCTTCAAGGAACTGGTCGCCGTGCAACCGCGTCGTCGTGATTGGGTCGGCGACTCTGGGGCGGGCGGTGGAGGCACCCCGGTTTGGGCCGTACCCGGGTTACACCGTTCCCATCGAAATCGGCCTGGGCGCAGCCACACTCCAAGCACTGGTCGCCGCTCTGCTGGAGAGACTCCGAACGTCGAAGTATGGTCCCGCTCTGCGCCAGGAGCTCGCCGGCCCTCGTCACTGTGCCGAGGTGTGGGCCGGCGTCGCGGAAGTACCAGTTCACCGGTGCGAGCGCACAGGATGTTCCTCTCCGCCGTTCACACAGAAAGTGGTGGGGTGTCCTCGCCGCTTCTGTTCGTCTGCGTGTCGGCAGGCGGCCTATCGCGAGCGCGTTCGGACAGGCGGAGGGAAGGATGACACCCCCTGCGACAGCTCAGGCAGCGGGCCCTCGCGTGGTCAGACTTACCGACTATTTCGCTGACCTTCCAGACTTCCCCGAGCCCGTGAGCGGGCTAACGACGCACGACAGCTTTTTGAAGCACTTCCAGGGCAGAGTGAGACGGTGGCATTCGCCGGGTTTCGGCTCCCGCGGCGCACCCCTGTCTCAGCATTGGGTTCCGGATGCGTCATCTTGTCTGTTTGCATCGTCTTGCCTGTTGTCGATACAGGCAACGCTTTTCCGCCCCTTCTGACTTCACCCATGGCTACGTGGATTCCTGCGCTCATAGTGAGGGTCGTTCCGCAGAAGGAACGGTGAGTATCGGCCTTTGCGTAGTCGTGTTGTTGACGGAGGGAAGGGCGGAGCCTGCCTGCCGACGGTTCCACTCGGACGGAGTAGCTCAGGTCCGTGGCCGTCAGCGAGGTGGGCGCCAAGCGCAGCCACATCGTGCCCCGTTCGCCCGGATCGTCATAGCGCGAGCCGCAGCGGCCGGAACGTCTCGACGGGCGTCACCACGCCGACGGCGGCCACCGCGGTGCCCACCGCGTCGCGGATCGGGGCCGTCAGTCCGGCCGTCTCCGGCGAGACGGTGCCGACGGTCACCGCGTAGGCCTGCCGCCTGATCTTCGTCAGGGAGTGCTGCAACTCCGCGCTCCCCAGGCCGGTGACCGGCTGGTCCGCCGGTCCCGTGTTATCGAATCCGACCGGGTCGAAGGAGTCCACGGGCCGCGGACCCTGCATGTAGTGCTGGTCACCGCACAGGGGACATCGTCCGGCGGGGCGCGGCTCACCCACGGCCGTGCCTGCCTACCGTACGGGGAGTACACCACCTGCCCGGGAGATCACGTGCCCCGTAAGCATCCGAAGAGTTTCACGCATCCCTTCGAGACCATCGAACCACCGCGCGACGCCGAGGTAATGATTGGCGTGGTGTCAGTGACGGTCCTGGTGGTGGCCCTCAGTGCCCTGTCCGAGTCCCCGGTGTGGCTTCTCGGACTCCTTGTATTCCTGCCGGGGACGGCGTCCGCGCTGTGCACCGTACGCCAGACGAAGTTCGTGGCTGCATGGACCACGTTCGTGGTCATCGTCACCGTGCTGGTCCGGCACGGTGAGATGCGGTGGTTCGACAGGATCCTCATGATGCTGCTCACCCTCGCCCTGGGCGCGGCCTCCGTCTACGCGTGCCGCAGCCGTATCCACCGCGAGAACGAGATGCTGCGGCTGCGTTCCACCGCCGCCGCAATGCAGCGTCACATCCTGCGCCCCCTGCCTCTACTCACCGACGACGTCCTGGTCGACGGCGTGTACGAGCCCGTCCAGGAGGACCGGCTCGTTGGCGGCGACATCTACGACGTCGTCGTCTCTCCGTGGGGTACCCGGGTTCTGATCGGCGATGTCCAGGGCAAGGGCCTGCCCGCGGTCGGCGCCGCGTTCGCCGTCATCGGCGCCTTCCGGGCGACGGCCCACCGAGAGCCCACCCTGACCGCCCTCGTCGACGCCCTCGACGCCTCTGTCGTACGGCACAACTCCTACGCCGCACAGACCGGCGACGACGAACGGTTCGTCACAGCGCTCATCGTCAACGTCGACGCGCACGAAGAGGTACAAGTCATTAACTGTGGGCACATTCCGCCGCAGCTGCTGCACGACGCCACCGTCATCACGCCGGCTCTCGGCTCCGGCGTCCCGCTCGGTCTCGCCGAACTCGCCGCCGAACCCGCGACCGTCGACTGGTTCGCCTTCCCACCCGGTGCGACGCTGCTGCTGACCACGGATGGGCTCACCGAGACCCGCTCTGCCGACGGCACGTTCTACCCCCTCGCCGAACGTCTCGCCAAGCACGTATCTCTCTCCCACACCGACCTGCCGCGCGCCCTCTACGAAGACGCGCGCGTGTTCGCCGGGGAGGGCGCCCAGCACGACGATGTGGCGGTCCTGTCCGTCCGACGGTCACCGCACCGCTGAGCGCATCGCGGTGCACGTCACGCAACCGACGGCGGGCTCGAGAAGTACCCGGTGGCCCTCGTGCGGGGTGGGGTACCGGTCTTGCGGGAGTCCGTAGTGCGGGCAGCCCGGCGGTTCGGGTGGCGGAGGCGCGGTGGCGCCCACCCCGTGCGATGCCCCGCGCGGGTGTCATGCCCGGTGGGCTTCAGGTCCGTCGCCAGGTCTTCGCTTCGCGGATCAGGTCAGCCGGGCTCTGACCGTCTCCAGTAGTTCGTCGGACAAGGCCTCGTCAGCCACGGCCCGGGCCATGAGTACGGCACCGACCAGGGCGCTGAGGGTGAGTATCGCCTCGGCCCGGGCGTCCTCGGAGTTGCCGTCGAGTCCCGCGATCAGGTCCAGGTATGTGCGGACCTGCTTCTCGTAGGCCTCTTTGAGGTGCCGGTCATCACGTCCGGCGACGGCGCCCAGGGTGACCAGCGCGCAGCCCGTGGCCGGATCATCTCGGTGTCTCTTCGCCAGGTAGGCGTCGATGAGGCCGGCCTGCGGATCCCGGGCGTTCTGCTGTGCGGAGCGCTCCATCTTCGCCGTGCCCTCCGCCAGCGCGGCGGCGGCAGCCTGTGTGACCAGGTCATCGCGTGAGTCGAAGTGCTTGTAGAAGCCGCCGTGCGTCAGCCCGGCCTCGTTCATGAGGTCCGCGATACCGAGGCGGGCGATGTCCTCGGAGCGAATCTTGCGGGAGGCGATCTGCAGGACCCGTTCGCGGGTCGCAGCCTTCTCGGCCTGCGAGTGGCCCATATCGACCCTGCCTTTCCTTGGGGTGGCGCAGTATGGCCACCACAAAACTGGATGATGGTCATCATACACCCATGTCCCGCATGAGGCTTTTGTGGTTTTCGTTTGACATTCTGGATGACCAACGTAATCTAGCTAGTGGATGACGACCATCATCCAGATTGGAGATGCGACCATGTCCCGTACCTACGACCCTCGTCGTACGGCCGTTCTGCTGGTCGACCCTTACAACGACTTCCTGTCCGAGGGCGGCAAGATCTGGCCGCGCCTGGAGCAGATGGCGCAGGAGGTCGGACTGCTTGAGCACCTGCATTCGGTGGTGGGCTCCGCCCGTGAGGCTGGTGTCCGCGTGGTGTTCGTCCCGCATCGCCGATGGGAGCCGGGTGACTACGAAACGTGGAACCATCCCAACCCCACGCAGCTGAGCATCATGGAGCGTCACAGCTTCGCCCGCGGGACGTGGGGCGGCGAGTTCCATCCCGACTTCCAGCCGCAGCCCGGTGATGTAGTCGTCCAGGAGCACTGGGCGCAGAGCGGATTCGCCAACACCGATCTCGACTTCCAGCTCAAGCAGCACGGCATCACGCATGTGGTGGCCGTGGGTCTGCTGGCGAACACCTGCATCGAGTCCACCAGCCGCTTCGCCATGGAACTGGGCTACCACGTGACGCTGGTGCGTGACGCCACCGCGGCGTTCCTGCCGGAGATGATGCACGCCGCTCACGACCTGAATGGCCCGACTTACGCCCACGCCATCATCACCACCGACGAGCTCACCGCCGCATTCAAGGGAGGACGCGCATGACACTGACCGGAGCCTTGTTGATCGGAGCGTCCCGAGTGGCCGCCACCGCGGGGGCCATGAAGGCGCTCAACCCCGCCACCGGTGAGCTCATCGAGCCCGAGTTCGCTTTCGGTGGCCCGGCCGAGGCCGACCACGCGGTCCGCCTGGCGGACGAGGCCTTCGACAGCTACAGCCACACCGGCCTGGCCGAGCGGGCCGCGTTCCTTGACCTCATCGCGGACAAGCTCGAGGCGGTCAAGGACGAGCTCGCGGAGCGTGTTGCCCTGGAAACCGGCCTGCCCGCGGCGCAGCTCGAGGGTGAGGCCGTGCGGAGCGCCGGTGTGTTCCGCAAGTTCGCCACCGTCGTCCGTCAGGGCCGCTTTCTGCAGGCGACCATCGATCCCGCGCAGCCGGACCGGCAGCCCGCACCACGTCTGGACCACCGGCTGCAGAAGGTGGCCCTGGGGCCTGTCGTGATCTTCGGCGCGAGCAACTTCCCGATCTCCTACTCCGTGGTGGGCGGTGACACCGCCTCCGCCCTTGCGGCCGGCTGCACCGTGATCGTCAAGGCGCACAACGCACACCCCGGCGCCTCGGAAATACAGGGCCGCGTCATCCAGGAAGCCGTCGCGGAGGCGGGACTGCACGAAGGTGTCTTCTCTCTCATCCGGGGCGCCGGCAACGAGATCGGTGAGGAGCTCGTGGACCATCCGCTGGTCCGGGCGGTCGCGTTCACCGGCTCCGAGGGCGGCGGCATGGCCCTCTACCGGCGGGCGCAGAAGCGTCCTGACCCCATCCCCGTGTTCACCGAGATGACCAGCGTCAACCCGACCTTCGTGCTGCCCGCCGCGCTCGCGGCCCGTGGCACGGAGATCGGCACCAGCCTGGTGCAGCGAGCCATGTACAACGTCGGACAGGCCTGCCTCAAGCCCGCGATCCTCCTCGCGGCCGACGGACCCGGCTTCGCGGAACTGCGTGCGGCAGCGGCCGCCGAGGTGAAGAAGGCAACCGCGCGAACCATGCTCACACCCGGCATCCACGACGCCTACACCCGCAACGCGCAGCGCCTGGAGGACGACGGCGCCGTCCGGATCGCCGAGGGCGACACCCCCACGCACGCCGGGGCCGGCCAGTCCCTGCTGTACGAGGTCACCGGCGAGCAGCTACTGGCCGAACCTGCCCTGCGCGAGGAGGTTTTCGGCCCGGCCGTTCTGCTGGTCAGGGTGACTGGACAGGAACAGCTGCTCGAGGCGGCCCGAGCCTTCCGCGGGCAGCTCTCGGCCACCCTGCACGCCGAGGTCGCGGACCGCGGCATTGCCGAACGGCTTCTGCCGGTTCTGGAACGCCGCACGGGACGGATCGTGTTCAACGCCTTCTCCATCCCGCAGGAGGTCTCCTACGCATCCACCCACGGCGGTCCCTTCCCGGCGACCTCCGACAGTCGATTCACGTCCGTGGGCACGGGCGCGATCGAGCGGTTCGTCCGCCCGGTCACGTACCAGAACCTCCCGGACGAGCTCCTGCCGCAGCCACTGCGCGAGGCGAACCCGCTGCACCTGTGGCGATTGGTGGACGGCGAAATCACGCAGCGCTGAACCGTTCTCCCGGGACCCGTCCGCCGCTACGGACGGGTCCCCCTCTCCTGAATGGAAGGAGCCCCCCTTTTCCATGAACGCCACCGAAGGTACCTCTGCGGACGCCGAACGCAAGGCCCGCGACGAGATACGCGGGAAACTGCTCGGCGCCTGGCGTCTCGTGTCCTACACCGCCACGAGCACTGACGGGGACGTGATCGAGCCCCTCGGCCCCAACCCGAACGGACTGATCCTCTACACCCCCCAGGGATACATGTCCGCCCAGCTGGGACGTAGCGATCGCCCACTTTTGAGCTCCGCACGGCTCGAGGACGCCACGCCCGAGGAACTGGCCCGGACGACGGTCGGCTACCTCGCGTACGGCGGACCGTTCGAGATCGTCGACGCCACCACTGTCGAGCATCACGTCACCACCAGCCTCTTCCCGAACTGGACCGGACATCCCCAGACACGAAAGGTGCGCTTCGACGGCCCACTGCTCACCCTCGCCGTCCCCACCCCCACCCGACTGTGGGGCGCGGAGCGCACGGCCGAACTCGTGTGGGAGAGGCCGGCCTGACCACGGGCCGCGTCCTGCCGTGCCTGTCGCCCCCGTAGTTGAATGCGTATTCCTTCCTGGCCCTTCGGTGAAAGCGGACCTGCGGCGTGGCCCAGTGGGCCGCACTGCTCGGGCGCGTCCCCGTCAAGCAGCCCTGCACGGAACCTCCCCACGACCCCGGCCAGCACGGCTGCGGTCGTCCGACCGCCTCCTGCCACGCAGGAACGCAGGCAGCGGCGGACGGACGGGCGAACGCCCGCTCCGCACCGGAAAGTTCATGGCACTGAATCACCACCCAGCCGTGATCCATCAAAACGAAATCCTTTGAAGACACTGCTCAGCCGGCCGAGGCACCGAACCGCAGGAGCGAAAGCCTGCTCCGCATGACCCGTGGCGATGTTGCCGCCGGCAGCCGCTCGGCCGGGTCTGAGAGCCGTACACCGCTGACAGAGGACATCGCCGGCACCGGAGCACCGTCGCGCCTGCCACGCTTCGCGTCTCCGCCTGTCACATCACGACATGAGGACCCCATGACCAGCGCAATCACACGCCCAGGCGTGAAGCGCGGAACCATCCCCGTCTTCGCCACCGCGACAGCGATCACCGTTTCCAACATCTACTTCACCCAGCCGCTACTCGACGAGATCGCCCGGGACTTCCACACGTCAGCCTCCGCTGCCGGGCTGGTGGCCACAACAGGGCAGATCGGCTACGCCCTGGGCATCATCGCCATCGTGCCGCTCGCGGACAGCGTCCGGCTGCGACGGTTGTCCACCCTTCTCCTGGTGGTGACCACCCTTGCCCTCCTGGCGGGCGCCGCCGCTCCTTCGATCGCTCCGCTGAGCATGGCCACCCTCATACTTTCCGCCAGTACCGTGCTCCCGCAGGTCATCATGCCGACTGTCGTCTCCATGGCCACTCCCGGCAACGCCGGACGTGTCCTCGGGGCGGTGGGGACGGGCCTGACCATGGGCGCCCTGCTCTCGCGCACCGCTGCCGGCCTCATCGCCGAGGCCATCGGGACATGGCGGGCCGGCTTCGCCGTCGCGGCCGTGGCCACCGGAGCCCTTCTCCTCGTCCTCCCGCGATACATGCCCGCCGATCCGCCGACTCCGGCCGGAACGCGGCAGAGTTACGGGCGCCTGCTGGCCTCACTCCCCAGACTGATCACCGAGCACGCGCCTCTGCGCCTCTCGGCGGTGCTGGGAGCGACGGTCTTCGCGGCCTTCTCCGCCTTCTGGTCGTCACTAGCCTTCCACCTCACCACCCCTCCGATCGCGCTGGGGCCCGCGGTGATCGGGCTCTTTGGACTGTTCAGCGTCCCTGGAGCCCTGGCCGCCCGCTATTCCGGACACCTCAGCGACCGATGGGGCGCACGACGCGTCAACGTGCTGTCACTCACGTCGGTGCTGCTCGCCTTCGCCCTGTTCGGGTTCGCCGGCCAGTCATTGATAGCGCTTGCCGTCGGCTGCAATCTTCTCGGCTACGGGACCACCAGCGGCCAGATCGCCAACCAGACGCGCATCTTCGCCGCGCAGCCCGCAATCAGAGCCCGGTTGAACACCGTCTACATTTTCGCGGTGTTCGCCGGAGGCGCCGTCGGATCCGCTGTGGCAGCAGTCATGTTCTCCGCGTTCGGGTGGGCCGGCGTGGTGCTCAGCGGACTGGGCTTCGTGCTGCTCGCGGGGATGGCCCTTGCTGGGAACGTCCTGCACATGCGCCGTCGGGCCGGCCGTGCACCGGCCGTGGCCGCTGGCTGGGCCTCGGCGGGTCGCCCGGCGGGCTGGAGGCGGCTCGCCGCCGCCCAGGAACGAAGCCTTGGCATCCCCGGCGACTTCGAGACGCACATGGAGCGGCCTCTGCCCGGCCTCGGCGCGCAGGACACGTGAAGACGTCGGACGACCGCCCCACTCTCGCCGAGATTTCCTACGTGAACAGCGCTTCTGTGCGCACCACTGTCCTCACAAGGAGGGACCCCGCATGAGTAACCACGAGCAGTTCGCCGTCGAAGAGGTCAGCCCGTCCTACTGGAGGGTGACCTTCTCCAACGGAGAGATCAACCTGATCGACCCCGACACCATCGAGCAGCTCGCGGAGCTGGTCACCCGCATCGAGCAGGCCCCGGATCTGACCGCCGTCGTCTTCCGCAGCAGCAACGCCGATTTCTTCATGGCGCACTGGGACTTCCAGGCGGACCGGTCTCGTGTGGCCGCCATGAAGCCGGCCCCCTCGGGTCTGCATCCGTTCGCCGACAACCTGTACCGGCTCGCTCAGGTGCCCGCTGTCACGATCAGCGAGATCAACGGCCGAGCCCGGGGCGCCGGCAGCGAGTTCGTCCTGGCGACGGACACCCGCTTCGCCGGGCCCGATGCCATCCTGGGACAGTTCGAAGTGAGCGTCGGATCCGTGCCCGGGGGCAACCCCAGCGGTCGGCTGCCTCATTTGGTGGGCCGTGGACGCGCCCTCGAGATCCTGCTGGGCGCCGACGACTTCCCAGCCGATCTTGCGGCAGAGTACGGCTATGTCAACCGCGTCGTGCCGGCGGGCGAACTGGAGCAGTTCGTCGACACCTTCGCCCGTCGTATCGCAGTCTTCGACAAGACTGCGGTCACCCGGATCAAGGCTCTGGTGGACGTCGAGTCCCTGCCGACGGCCGAGTCCTACGGGGCTAGCCTTCAGGCCTATTTCCAGACTGCCGGGCGACCCGAGAACGCGCACCGCGTACGCTCGCTGTTCGAACGCGGACTGCAGCGGCCAGACGGCGTGGAACTCGACCTCGGCCGCCGCGTGGCTGAGTAGCCCACGCGAACGGCCGCCGCGGTAGGACGCACCCGACTGCTCCGTAAACGCACCTGCACCGAACTTCATCCGGCCCGGCCCGGTGCCTCGGTACGGCAGGCAGGGATGCCCCCAGGGGGTGGCCCGCCTTGGCGGCCCATCCGCGGGCGGCGGTCAGGCCTTCTCCCCAGGCGACGTCGTAGTGGGACCAGATCATGCCGAGCTTCTCCAGCTGGATGATGCGGTCCTTGTCCATCGGTCACTGCCTCCTGTGGTCGGCTTCGTTGCGCGACAGCGGCCAAAGCTTCCCGGTACGACCGAAATACTCGCCTCGGGCTCAACTCTGCCGGGCGCGGGCGATGGTGTCGAAGACCCACTTATGAAACACAAGCCGCGGGAAGAACCGGCCTTCGACATCGAACTTGAGAGAAAAAGATGGGCTCATTCTCAAATCCCGGTGCACGGTGCGGACGCAAACGAAGGTGTCGGGACGGTGCCGGCCCGATCCGACGGGGCCGATTTGATTGATCCTCGCGTGAATACGGTTCCCGTGGACCAGGGCGGCACAGCCGTGTTCCCTGGCCTTCGATACCGGGACGCTGCCGGCCCAGCGGCTGAACTCGTCGAGATACCCATGCCCGGACAGCTCCCGCAGGGTGATCTTCTCCATCCCTCTTCTTCGGAGGGAATCCCCGCCTTCAGGATCGGAATGCCTCGCCCGCGGAGCCGCGCTCAGTCGGGCCGCTTCTGGTTCTCGATGCAGTCCTTGACCACGTGGAGGGGTGCGCCGCCGCATGACCCCGCGAAGTAGGAGCCGGACCAGAAGCGGCCGTGCATGATGGCCTGGTTGACGTGGCCGGTGAACTCCTCTCTTCGCAGCGTGTCAGTATCTCGTCGTTGAAGACGGTCCGCCGGTACCTGGTGACGAACACCAATTGCGTGTGGAGGTGGTGGACGACGTGACGGCCGCGCCGTATGTCGGGGTTTGGTTCCCAGCGTGGTGACATGAACCAATGTTACGGTTAAGGTCGATTCGAGTCGGAGGGTGGGCTGAATGATCCGTGCGTACACGTTCCTCCTGCGGCCCACCGCCCGGCAGGACCAGGCCCTTCGCGAGATGCTGCGCGATCACTGCTCGCTCTACAACGGCGCGTTGCAAGAGCGTCGTGACGCCTACCGGCACGCCTCGAAGACGACGGTCCGATACGGGCAGCAGTCCGTGCAGCTCAAGGAGATCCGGGCATGCGACCCGGAGCGTCAGGGCCGCTGGTCGTTCTCCAGCCAGCAGGCCACCCTGCGCCGGCTGGACAAGGCGTTCGCCGCGTTCTTCCGCCGTGTCAAGGCCGGTGAGAAGCCGGGCTATCCGCGTTTTCGCACAGTGGGCCGGTTCGACACGGTGGAGTTCCCCAGGGACGGAGACGGCTGCCGTTGGGATGCCACCGCGCACGACCCGGTCACGCGGGTGCGCCTGCAAGGTGTCGGGCACGTCAAGGTGCACCAGCACCGGCCCGTGGTCGGCCATGTCAAGACCGTCTCGGTCAAGCGTGAGGGCAAGCGCTGGTATGTGATCCTGACCGCTGAGCGGCCCCGGCCCGAGCCGCTGCCCGCGACCGGCAGCGTGGTCGGCATCGACCTGGGCATTGCCAACTTCCTCGCCGGCTCGAACGGCGAGTTCGTGCCCAACCCGCGTCACGGGCGAAAGGCCGCAGCGAAGCTCGAAGCAGCTCAGCAGGCACTGAGCAGGTGCAAGCGCGGAAGCAAGCGCCGCCGCAAGGCGGTAGAGGCTGTGGCACGTCTGCACCGCAAGGTGCGGTGCCAGCGCCTCGACCACGCCCACAAGACCGCCCTCGGCCTCGTGCGGGAACACGACCTCATCGCGCACGAAGACCTCAAGATCCGCAACATGAGCAAGGCCCCGAACCGAAGCCCGACCCCGACCAGCCGGGCAGCTTCCTGCCCAACGGGGCCGCGGCCAAGGCCGGGCTCAACCGCTCGATATCGGATGCCGGATGGGGGGTGTTCCTCGCGATCCTGAACGCAAAGGCTGAGAGTGCCGGGCGGGAAGTGATCGCCGTGGACCCTCGCAACACCTCCCGGCGATGCCCCGAATGCGGGCATACCACCAAGGAGAACCGGCCCACACAGGAGACGTTCCACTGCGTCTCGTGCGGCCACAGCGCGCACGCGGACACCGTCGGTGCTCTCAACGTCCTACGGGCCGGGCTGGTCCGTCGCGAAGCCCAACCGGCATAGCGAGAAGCCACCCCGTTCACGGGGTGGAGGAGTCACCCGCACATCCTCCGGACCGTCGAGGAACACCATGAGCTGCGGCACCCCCCTGCGGCGCCGCCAGTGAGCGGGGAGACCCTGGACGCCGCAGTCCAGCACGCGCAGGACGTCCGCGCGCACCGCGGGGCCCAGCGACTGGAGTTCTCTCAGCATGTATTCGCCGTCCTCGTTCACCCCACAAGCGTCCACGAGAAGGACCACCAACTCAACAATGCGGTCAGCGGCCTGCGTTCGTTTCCATCCAGGGCACCGCTGGGCGTTCGCCAGGGGCCTTGGTGACAGTAGGTCTGCTTTTGTGGCAACTATCCGTGCTTCGACTCACCAACTGTGCCGAGGCTCGGTAGTTGTCACCGACGGCACCGCATAGGCTGCACAGAAACCAGGTCGAAGCAGCCGGACTGTCACCAGAGAGGCGCTGGAGTTGTCACACATAGCCGATCACTGGTCTTCCTGTCGCCGGGGCGCAGTGTGACTCGCGACGACCTCATCGCCATGCTCCGCGAACAGACGCCGGCATGCGGGCCTGCACGTAACGCCTTGATCGCCGGGGCTGACTTCGTCGTCTGGGACGGCCTGGTCCCGGCCAACCGGCACGCGGGCGTTTTCCGGAGTCGAATGCACCACTCCTTGAAGCGTGGCCACACGATCGATGGCCTGGCCGACAGTGTCGACATCCTTCTGCGAGCCGGGGAAGAGCCGCTTCGTACCGGATCCATCGACGCGGTGGACAGGTCATCCTGGTTCACGATCTTCCTGAACTCCACGGCGACAGTAGTGGTGGCCTGCTGCGGCGGACGCCGACCCACCACCATGGAGTCGACCGACCCCCCCGAGTCCGGCGCCCAACCTCGCAGGTGACAACAAGCCTGCCTATGTGACAACTATCGCGCTTTGGCTCACCAACTGAAGTGCTCAATCGGGGCTTCGTTGCTGTGTCAGAAGCTGAGTTCTACGTAGTCGATGTCGGTGAATTCGACCAGGAGCCCGTCGGCACGGCGGCCGCGGTCCTTGAAGTACTCCTGTTGGAGTCCTTCGGCGAGGACGGCCCGGAGCTGCTGCTCAGGGGCACCGGCAGCCTGTGCGTCGAAGAGGCGGGCTGCGTAGGTGGCGGGAAGGTGCTGGGTGAGGCGCCGGATGCGTCCGTCGTCCGTGCTGCCCGGCGCGGCGGTGAACCCGAACCGCGCTCTCGTTTCCACGATGATGCCGGTGAAGATGGCCGCGTTCTTCTTCGCGTTCTCCTTTACCCGCGGTTGCCACCGTGTGCGGACCTTATCGGCGAGCCGGGCCGCGAGCTGTGCACGCGGCGTCTTGATCCGGTCCCTGACGTACCGCTCGGCGGTGCGCTGGGACACCCCCAGCAAGTCGGCCACCGGCCTGGTGCCCTTCAGTCGTTTCACCAGGAACCGCACCTGCGCGCCCGCCGATCTCGGGATCGGCCGGGTGGCTCGTCGAAGGCGAAGACCCGGTCCGGGAAGCAGTCCAGGACGTGCTCGATGCGGTCGAGCTTGGCGTCGCGCTCGGGGTCCGGAGATTCCTTCCACGTCTTGGTGTGCTGGAAGGTGATACCGCGGCGGGCGAGGAGGCAGCGTAATGCCTCGCGGCCGATGCGGATGATCCGACCGTGGATTTTCCGCAGGTACGCGACCAATTTGCGCAGTGACCAGCGGGTGAAGGGCTGGCCGAGCTTGACCGGTCGGGTGGTGGCTGTCTGGATGATGAAGTTCTCGTCGTCAGAGCTGAGCAGGCGGGGACGGCCTCCCGCCCACTGAGGGTCCAGACAGGCCAGGCCGATCTCGTTGAACTTGTGGATCACGTCGCGGACGGTGTCCTCGTCGGCCTGCACCAGCTGGGCGATCACCGGTACCCGGTTCCCGCCGGCCGAGGCCAGCAGCATCATCGCCTGTCGGTAGCGCACCGAACTCGTGCTGCCCCGACGCACGATTCGCTGCAGCAGCTGCCCCTCCTGGTCGGTCAGTCTGTGCGCACGGACAGGCTCAGCCACCGCGCCTCCAGCGGTCGGACCGGACGTCACCGCACATCCAACCGCCACGACCACCAACCTGGCGAACCTGTGCGGTCACAGCACTAGCGAAGAACTTCTGACTCAGGTCACTCGGGTCCCGTCTGCCGTGGGCCGTCCGGGGACGGAATTGACTGGTCCGCCGGTCCCGGTGGCCGGTAGCATCCGCCCGTGATCGAGGACGTGGCAGAGGCTGTGGCTGGGCGCCTTGCCGGGGAGGAACCGGAGGACGGGGACGGGGGATCGGCCCGGGAGGTCTGCTGGCGGGGTAGGGGTGTCGTCTTCGCGTCGCTCGACGTTGACGACGCGGAGCTGGTCCACGTCTGGCGCGCCGACCCCGTGGCTGCCCATGAGGTCGGCATGTGGCCGCGTTCTCTCTCTGCGGTGCGCGAGCGCATCGAGCGCGACCGCGACGAGCACGACCGTGACGACTTCCTCGTCCTGCTCCCCGACGGCACGCCGATCGGCCACATCGCCCTGACAGACCAGGACATGGTCGACGGCACAGCCGAGATCATGCTGATGCTGGACCCCGACCACCGGGGCCGGGGCTATGGCGTGGACGCTGTGGACGCGCTTGTCGACCTCGCCTTCGGTGAACTGCCCATGCAGCGCGTCCAGGCTGTCACCCACACCACCAACACCGCGGCTCTCGGCGTCCTGGACAGGGCCGGGTTCGTCCAGGAGGGGGTGCGCCGCTCAGCCTGTCTGCACCGCGGCCGCCGGTACGACGTCGCGGTGCTGGCCCTGCTCCGGGACGAGTGGCAGGCTCTTATCCGACCCCGGTCCTGGGACGTGCCGGTCACCGGACAGTGACCTGAGTCAGGGAACCTTGGCGGTTCAAATCTTGGGCGGCGTGATCTTCGCTGCGCTGCCCTTGGACCCCGTGGTCTGGGACCTACAGGACGGATCTCTGGCGATCCCTGACCTAGGGCGTTTCGTTTGGATCACCGTTCCGCTGCGCCCGGTATTGACCGGCAGGATGACAGGCGGCGGAACATGTATCCGGCGTCGCCCGCGTATCCGACGCGCACATCCGGAACTGATCGCTGCCTGTTGGCGTGGTGGCGTTTATGGCACAGGGTGGGAGCACGATGGGCGAGGAGCCGACGTGGGCAGAGCTGCTGCTTACCCTTCTCCTCATGGCGGCCGTCCCCACCATCATCGGAGGGGCGGTGCTCTTGTCCCTTGTCGGACTGACGATGTGGGTGACAGCACCGCTGCGGCGGCGCAGGCGTGCCCGGTCCGAGAACGACTAGGACCTCTCGTTTGGATCAAGGTGGGGGCGAGTTACGGCGGGCGTTGCCGGGTGGCAGTCTGGGGCGATGCTCCCCTGGAACAGCTCCACCGAGAGCGATCTGCGGCGTCTGCTCAATGAGTGGGACCCGATCGGCGTCGCTGACTTCGTGCAGGACGAGTACGACTGCATGCTCGCCCCTTTGCTCCAGCAGCTCCGCGCCGGTGCTGGCCAGGCGGAGATCGGCGAGTACCTGCGGCAGGAGCTAGAGGATCACTTCGGCCTCGATCCCAATTTCCAGCGGACGGACGCGGTGGCCGCCGGAGTGATTGGCTGGTGGGCAGCTGCCAGCCCGGCCGATGGCACTGGACGCATGTAGCCGCTGCTTCCAGTCCGTCTGATCGTTGGTCCGGGGATCACCGTGAGGCCCGCCACCCGGTGGGGCCAAATGAGACCGGAACACCCCCCGAACGCTCCCGTAAGCCCCCAACCCTGGGGCCAACTCAAGCCGAAAAGTGGAGCCGGATCAGACCGCCAAAGCCACCTGCTGGCAGCCCCGATGGCAGAACCCTCACGGCTGGTCGCCCAACGCCTCGGAGGAAGACGACTGGTGGGACTTCGCCGGCACCGTCCCCGTCATCGCCACCCACCTCGACCAGCTCCGCATCCACGGTCCGCACGGGCCGGTGTGGTGGCGCTTCGGCCACAGCGACTGGCAGCCGATCACCGACGCCCTCACCGACAACGGCACCGAAGGCGCTCTCTGTGAGGCTTTCGGGGTGCCGCAGAATCCACCCGGAGACCGTCCGAGGGGTCGGCGGCCTGAGCTCCGGGGGCCGCCAACTGTCGCCTTGGCACCGCAGGCTGCGCGCTCCGGGCACTTGAGGCAGTGGCTGTGGCCAGTGCTGGGCTTGTTGCTGCAGTTTCGGCAGCGGTTCCCCGCCATGCCTTCTCTCCGGCGGGCGTGGGAGGTAGGAAGATCCCGCATCCTGGCCAGGATGTCGGCCCTCAGCCAGGCCGGTCTGCGGGGGTGCAGATCTGGCACGCCTCAATGTCAGGCTCGCCGGCGGGACCGTATCAGCTGCACATCGTCACGAACGTGCAGTAGGCCGGGCAGCGACAGTCACTCCTGGGTGTAATTGTCGCCGCATCCTTCGGGCTGCTGGCCGCGGTGAAGTGAAGTCACTCCTGGGGTGCGCCGCCAGCCGGGGGCAGAGGGCGTGCGACGAACGACCCGAGCCCGGGTTCCGTGTAGATCAGTCCGTCCTCGCGCAGCGCCCGGTGCACCTTCTGCCCGGTCGCCGCGGCGATCCCGAACTCGGCCTGGAGCTGTAGCACCGACGGCACGCGGGTGCGCGGCGCGTAGGTGCCGTCCGCGATCCGTTGCCGGATCACTTCGGCGACCTGGCGCCACCGTGGCTGGTCAGGAGCAAATTCGATCACCCGGCCAAGCTAGGCAGGCCATAGCGCAGCACGCGAGATATGCCATATCTAGCATGCCGTAGCACGCTATGCTGCAGTCACACGAAGACCCTCCCTGCAGCCGATGGCACGGCCCCGGGGGCGTGGACACCGGCAGTGGGAGCTGATGACGTGCCTGAGAACACCGGCCCAATGGCGGCCGAGCGCAGGGCCGAAGACGCCGCCGTCCAGACCGCATACAGCGGGTTCATCCGCCACACCCAGGCGTGCACCGAGTGCCGCACGGGAGGCATGGACTGCACGGACGCCAGTGAGCTGCGGCGGGTGTACCGGGTGTACCGGGTGGCGAAGCGGCGCGCGGGGGAGGATCGATGATCTGCGAGCGCCGATGACTTTGGCCGAGACGGAGACCCGCGACATGCCTGGCGAGTCCGGCACAGGCTGCACGCTCTACCTCCACAGGGGCCGCTGCCCCGTGCCGGCCCCGCCGCGCCCCCGGACGTACTCGCCCCGCGACCGCTGAATTTTCGCCCGTACCCGGGGCCGGCGTCGGCCAGGGTGCGGGCGGGGTTCGGTGCGTTCACTGCCAGCTCCGAAGCCATGATCCACGTCGCCTCTATCGACAATCTCGCCAAGCGCATGACGGACGAGACCACACCGACCTGGCGAGGAACCTGCTAGGGCATAAGAGGCAATTCGCCCACGCTAAACGCCCTCTCAGGGAGATCTGGGTGGTCACCCCCTTGTTTGCTGGTGGACGAGTTGGCCTGGGAGTCTGACAGGCAGGCCAGGCCCTGGGGGCGGCCGACGAGCACGGAAGGCACCGCAGGTAGTCGGGTAGTACCGCGGTACTACGCGCCCGGCGTAGTTCAGCCTCCCGGTACCACCGGATTGGGGTGATTCGGCTCCTAGCGTGGCCGGTGAGGCGTCGGAAGCGACGGACGCCGGAGCCCGACAGGGAGAACGCGAATGATCGACGCACGGCAGTTGACCAAGAGGTACGGCGAGAAGACGGCCGTCGACGGGTTGGACTTCGTCGTGAGGCCGGGCACGGTGACCGGCTTTCTGGGGCCCAACGGCGCGGGCAAGTCCACGACGATGCGCATGATCGTCGGCCTCGACGCCCCGACGAGCGGATCCGTCACCGTGAACGGCCACCGCTACGCCCACCACCAGGCACCGCTCCAGGAGGTCGGTGCCCTCCTGGAGGCGAAGTCGATCCACCCAGGCCGCTCGGCGTACAACCACCTCAGGGCCCTCGCGCTGACCCACGGCATTCCGGGCCGCCGGGTCGACGAGGTCATCGACCTCGCCGGACTGGGCAGCGTGGCGAAAAAGCGGGCCGGCGCCTTCTCCCTCGGGATGGGCCAGCGGCTGGGCATCGCGGCGGCGCTGCTGGGCGATCCGCAGACGGTGATGCTGGACGAGCCGGTCAACGGGCTGGACCCGGAGGGTGTGCTCTGGATCCGCAACCTGCTGAAGACGCTCGCCGACGAGGGCCGGACGGTGTTCGTGTCCTCGCACCTGATGAGCGAGATGGCTCTGGTCGCGGACCACCTGATCATCGTGGGGCGCGGGCAGCTGCTGGCCGACACGACCGTGGCAGACCTGATCCGCGAGGCGGGCGGCGACACGGTGAAGGTCGCGACGCAGGACCCGGCGCGGCTGCGGGACGTGCTGACGGGGCCTGGCGTCGACGTCACCGGCCGGATCGGCTCCGAGGAGCTGCAGGTGACCGGGCTGACCGCCCGCGAGATCGGGCTGAAGGCCGCGGAGCACGGGATTGCGCTGTTCGAGCTGAGCGCGCGGACCGTGTCGCTGGAGGAGGCATTCATGGACCTGACCAGGGATGCCGTGGAGTACCACGGCTCCACGACCGGGATCGAGACCCTCGGGAGGCCCGCATGAGCACCCTCACCGCAACCGTCGAGGAACCCCGGACCACCCCCGCCCGCCCCGCCTACCGGGTGACCGGACGGCGCGTGCTCTCCTCCGAATGGGCCAAGCTGTGGTCCCTGCGCTCGACCTGGATCACCCTGGGCCTGGGCCTGCTGTTCCTGGTGGCCTTCGGCCTGATCGCCGCGAGCCGCTACAAGTCGGGGATCAACTCCGGCCACCTGGACCGGGACTTCGCCGATTCGACGGCCGTGAGCCTGTCCCTCTTCGGTACGAACTTCGCCCAGCTGGCCCTGGGCGTGCTCGGCGTGCTGGTCACGGCGGGGGAGTACTCGACCGGCATGATCCGCTCGACGCTCGCGGCGGTGCCCCGCCGGCTGCCCGTACTGTGGTCCAAGGCGGCCGTGTTCGGGCTGGTCGCGCTGGCGTTGGGGACCGTCGGTGCGTTCGTCACCTTCTTGGTCGGGAGCGGGATCGTCTCGGGCACGCCCGCGGCCATGGGTCTCTCGCACGCGGGTGTGCTGCGGAGTCTGCTGGGCGCCGGGCTGTATCTCGGCCTGGTCGGGGTGATCGGTGCCGCGCTGGGCGCGCTGCTGCGGTCGGTGGCCGGCGGGATCTCGGTGCTGGTGGCCACCCTGATGCTGATCCCGGGCCTGATCTCCCTGCTGCCGAGCTCCTGGCGGGACGACATCAGCCCCTACCTGCCGTCCAACGCGGGAGAGTCGATGTTCGCGCTGACCCACGACTCCACGACCCTGTCGCCGGCCGCAGGGCTGCTGGTCTTCCTCAGCTGGACGGCACTGGCGCTGGCGGGCGCGGCGTACCGGCTCGCGCGCAGCGACGTCTGACGCCTGCACCATGGACAGGTGACGTCCGTGACCACCGATGACATCAGCGGGATGGGACCGCTGGTCGCCCGTCTGTCCCGGGGCGGCCAGCGGTTGAGGCAGGCCGACCAGGCACATCCGTGGGTGCTGGACACCGCGGTCGTGGTCCTGGTCTTCCTCATGTTCTGCCTGCCCGACCTGCTCCACGGCGTTGTGGACGACGGCGACGGCCCGCGCCGGTTCCGGCTCGCCTTCACTCAGCTGCCCGTCGCGGGAATTCTGGTACTGCAGGCCGGACTGGTACTGCCCCTGCTGTGGCGGCGGCGCAAGCCCGTGGCGGCCTTCGGTGTCATCGCCGCGGTGTTCGTCGTCCAATGGTCCCTGGGCGCGGCGCTGCGCGCGGACGTCGCCCTCTTCGTCGCCCTGTACAGCCTGGCCCTGCACGGGCAGCTGCGGCAGCTGCCGTGGGCCTGTGCGGCCATGGCAGGCGCCATGGCGCTGGTCGCGGTACGCGCGTCCTCGGCCGTCTCCGTCTGGGACGCGCTGTTCTTCCTGCTGAGCACGGCGACCGCGGCTCTCGCGCTCGGCCTGATGGTACGCATCCGCCGGGCCCAGCTCGCCGGACTGCGAGAACGGGCCGCCCGGCTGGAGATCGAGCGCGACCAGCGCAGCAGGCTGGCCACGGCCACCGAACGCACCCGTGTCGCCCGCGAGATGCACGACATCGTCGGCCACAACCTGTCCGTCATCATCACGCTCGCCGACGCCGGCGCTTACGCCACCGACATCGCCCCCGAACGTGGCAAGGAGGCCCTCCAGCTTATCGGTGACACCGGCCGACAGGCCCTCGGCGAGCTGCGGCGCGTGCTCGGCGTGCTACGCGAGGCGGCGGACGGTCCCCGGGGCGGCCCCGAACTCAGCCCACAGCCCGGCATCGCGGACATCGAAGCGTTGTGCGCCAAGGTGCGCGCCGCCGGTCTTGAGGTCGTTTATCGGACCTCCGGCGACGTGGACGCCCTGGACAGTGGCGTGCAGCTGACGGCGTATCGCATCGTCCAGGAAGCCCTCACCAACACCCTGAAGCACACCGACACCGGCACCCGGGTGCACCTGGCGATCCTCGTCGAGGACAGCCGGCTGAACATCCGGGTCCGGGACACCGGCTCGGCCACACCCTCCGGACCGCCGAACGAGGAAGGACACGGCCTGGTGGGCATGCGGGAGAGAGCGGCTCTGTACGGTGGGACCGTCAGCGCGGGGCCGACCGGCGGCGGAGGATGGAGCGTCGAGGCCGTACTCGACCTCACACCCCAAGGCGGTGACCGATGACCACCGTGCTCATCGTGGACGACCAGCCGCTGCAACGCTACGGCTTCCACATGCTCCTGGACTCCGTAGCCGAGACCGACGTCGTCGGTGAGGCCGCCCACGGCGCCGAGGCCGTCCGCAAGGCCGCCGAACTGCGCCCGGACGTGGTCCTGATGGACGTCCGCATGCCGGGCATGGACGGCATCGAAGCCACCCGCCGCATCGTCGCCGCCGGCGACCGCTCGCGCATCCTCGTGCTCACCACCTTCGACCTCGACGAGTACGTCCATGCCGCCCTCCGCGCCGGCGCCAGTGGCTTCCTCCTCAAGGACGCGCGCCCCGAAGAACTCCTCGCCGGCATCCGCGCCGTCGCCGCCGGTGACGCCGTCATCGCGCCTGCCCTCACCCGCCGCATCCTGGACGAGTTCGCCCGCTACGTCCCTGCCCACCGCCAAGACTCCGCCGAGGATCCGAGACTCGGCTCCCTCACCGACCGCGAACGCGAGATCCTCGTCGCCGTCGGCAAGGGCTGGACCAACGGCGAGATCGCCACCCGCTTCGTCCTGTCCGAGTCCACCGTCAAGACCCACGTCGGCCGCGTCCTCGCCAAAATCGGCGCCCGCGACCGCATCCAAGCCGTGATCTTCGCCTACGACCACGGCCTCGCCCGGCCCAACGTGGACTGAACCGACGAGCGGCGGCCGGGAAGCCTGCTTCCACCGACCGCGCGGCAGCGTACCGCCGCCAACGCCTCGCACCAGCTGCGCACTCCACTGACCGGACTTCAGCTCACCGCTGGAGGCGGGCCTCGCGCAGGACGACAATGCCCGGCTGCGCCCCGCCCTGGCGGAGGCGCTGGCCACCACCCGCCGGCTGCACGGCACGGTGGAGGAGGTGCTACGGCTGCCCCGTTCCCGCGGCCTGCTCGGCGCGGCCGTCGTGATCGGTGTCGGTGGCCCGCACCCCGTACACGAACGTCGAGTGCTTCATCGGATGGTGCCGCCCGGCGCGGTGAGTGGATCGCCGCCTGCCTCACCGACCTGGAGACCGAGTACGTCACCGCCGTCTGCTCCAGCAGCGTGTCGATCACCGACTATCGGTATGTCGGTGCCGGCCGTTAGCCTGTGGGTATGTCAGAGCGTGTCATCGCGGGCCATAGGGGCGGCCTGATCACTCTGGGCGCCGCGGACGCTCTGTGGGCCGACTTGACGACCGACAGCGCTGTGCCGGCGGCTTCTGCGGCGTTCACCTGCTCTCCTGCCAATGCCCGGGCGGGGTACGTCCTGCTCGGCGGCCGTGTGGTGGCGACGGTGAAGGCAAGCGGCGGCCAGTGGAGTGTTCCGGAGATTGAGGTGCGCGGGGCGGCAGCGGAACTGAACGCGGTTGAGATGGACCGCCAGGACCTGGTCCGCATCGGTCCGTTCCGTAGCGCGAAGCAGAACGAGAAAACGCCGCTGCGATGGCGCCAGCGCATCACCCGGGAACTCCAGGAGCTGGGCGACCCCGAGCGGGCAGCACAACCTGAAGGCGGCCGGCCGCACCATCTGGCGGGAATCGACTGGCGGCGGATACTCGTGGAACAAACCCGCGGCCACACGGCGCGGACATGGTGGCTGCCGCGCGCCGTGGTCAGACTGCTGGACGCGGCCGAGCACACCGAAACGCAGTGGCTGCAAGCCGCACGGACCCGCCAGAAAGGCGCAGCCGCCACCGAGCCGCCCTCCCACCACCGGCAGACCCTGGCCGCCGACGGCCGGCAGACGACGAGCCCCCACTGCCCAACCACCCCACCGCGCTCGTACAACGGAGAACTGCAAGGCCACCTGTACTCGACGCTCAGCAGGAAACCCGGCATTTCCCGCAAGGTGGCTGAGTGGACTTGCGCCATCTGTCGCACCGCACCCGCCGCCGTACTCGACCACTGCCATGAACACGGCTACGTCCGCGCCCCCGTCTGCCACTCCTGCAACACACAAGAACGACCCGACCACCTGTACAGCAACGACATCCGCGTGGCCAGCCACTACACACGCCTCTTCCACACCCACACGGCCGACTGGCTCCACCACTGGCATCGTTGCCCCGGCTGCCGCGCCCGCACCACCCTCCCACTGCCACACCTCGCCGCATGGACCGCGCACATAGCCTGCCGGTCACTGCGCCCGACCCACCGCGACCCCCGCGGCTCCCGCGCACGCAAACCCTGCGGTGTGCTGCGCGTGTCCTGGACGGGCAGCCAGAACACGCCCCGTTCCTGCCTGCTCACTGTCGCCGTCGACTTCTGCCCCTCCGGCGAGCACCGTGTCCTGGCGCGAGTCCCCTACCGCGAAGCCGTCGAGCGGTTTGGCACCTGGCTGGCCGAGACCGCCCCTGCCGTTGCTGCCGCGGCCGGACCCGACCGCCTGGACGGCCTCCCCACCCGGTTCCGGCCAGTCATCGCGGACACCAGCAGTGAGGGCCTGGCGCTGTTCTGAGCAAACAGCGGGCGCCTTCTCAAGCGTCTGGCCGCAGGTTCGAGTCCTGCCGGGAGCATTGCCTGACGCCGTCCGCGCGTTCACCGTGTTGTTCTGGTGGCGGCCGACGGGCGGGCTCTTCTCGGTATGCGTCCGCGTCGTGTTGCTCGGCGTTCAGGGTTTCCGGCTCGGCTAAGACGTTTCTGCCGGGTCACCTCGCGGTCCGGATGAGGGGGCGCGAGGGAGCCCGGCTCGGTCATCTTCATGTGCCGTTCGACGTGGCTCTCGCACGGCGCGCTACCAAGCCGATCGCTGACGACGTCAGCGAGCCGCAGCTGCGGGACTTGCACCGGCCGCTGGATCTCCGCCCGGTGGAGTGGAGACAGCCATCGGCACCGGGCCGGCCTACGCCACATCGGTGACCGGCGAGGCCGGGCCGACGAGCCCATCCCTCTTCTTCGGAGGGAATCCCCGCCTTCAGGCGGGGAGGGAATCCGATCCTGACCCCTGCGGCGCGGAGCGCCGCAGGGGCGCACGTGATGCGATCCGGGCATGGCGGCAGGGGCCGTCGGACCGCGCGGCGGCACGGGTGACCGTCCGACTCCGCGGCGGCGTGTACAGGCGGACGCGAAGCTTCACGCTCGAAGCGCAGGACTCTGGTTCACCCGGGCCGGCCGGTCACCTACGCCGCCTCTGGAACGGCGATGTCGGCGGCATTGAGCCGGAATCTGATCCTGCCCTTGCCCCGCAGACCGCGGTTGGGGCGATCAGCGTGTGGCGTTCGGGCGTGAGGCCGTTCTCCCGTTGGGTGGTCCGGTCTTACGGCTTGAGGTGGACTATGATTCTGCCGTCGTTGGTCGGGTCTGTCTCGAAGCGTTCGTACAGCTTCTTGATGTGTGGCTGGTTGAGGAACGCGAGCACGCGTTTCTTCAGTTTTCCCGAGCCCTTGCCCGGAATGATCTCCATCGTGGTCTCGCCGCTGCGCGCTGCCTTGAATATGGCCTGACGCAGGGCCAGTTCGATGTCCCGGTTGTTGCGGAAGATCGGGTGCAGATCCACGGTGAGCAACGTGCAGCCTCCTGTTGTGTTCCGGCCACGCGAAAGGCCGCAGCTTGTCGGGCAAGGCTACGCGGCGCCGTCCGGGCACCGGCCCCCGTTCCGATACGTCACCGGTTCCTGCCCGGGGTGGGTGGTTGTGAGGTTCCCCCGAGATGCGGGGAAAGGTGACAGCAGGTCAGATGGGTCTCATGAGAGGAGCCCAGACGTGGCCTGCCCCGAGGAAATATCCGCTGGAGTTGCGTAGCGTGCGGTGCGGATGTATCGGACCGCCGAGCCGAAGCCCGTCATCCGCCGCATGGCCGAGGAACTCGGCGTGCATCACGAGGCCCTGCGCAACTGGATCCGCCAGGCCAACGGATAGGCTCCCTCGGCGTGTTCGTAGGGCACGTCCAGGCAGCCCTCGCGGTCGAAGTAGCGGCGTGCCGCGTCGTAGCCGCGGGCCCAGTCCTGGCGTTCGGTGTCGAGGATCTGGAACTTGACCCACTTCGCGACCATCACAGGGTCCCTGGGGGCCGCGAAACGAAGCAGCAGCCGAGACTCGCGAGCTGGCACAACGACCACACCGGACAGCCAGTACTGCGATCACTAACCGCCTTCGACCACTGACCCCTTGGAATCGATCATTTGGGCCGGACGGTGTGCTGGAGGGGTTTGGCCGGTTCTGGTCATGGCTGCAGGGTCAGTTGGCCGTTGTGTCGTGGGACCGGTGGTTGCGGCGTGTGGGTGAGGAACGCCTTGTGTAGCGCGCGAACGGTGTCGGCAAGGTGGGAGGGAGGGCACATGAGGGTGATTCGTGTGTCCGTCATGGTCATGGGTGTGAACGGGATCCCGGCGCGTGTCAGGGTTCTGCGGAGTGTCGCGAGTGTTTCAGGGTGGGCGCACAGGCCGGACCCGATCAGTGAGGCGGTAGCGGTGTACTCGTCGTAGGGGACGTCGCCGTGTCCGGTGTGCAGGGGATACGAGCGCGGGGTGGACCATCCGGCGGCGGTGGATGTGGTTGCGTGGAGGCGCAGGGTTGCCGGTGCCGGTTCGGGGCGGCCGGGCAGAGTGATCTTGGTGTTGTGGGGGTTGTGGGTTATGGCGATGACGGTCGGGCTCTGCTGCGCGTACGTGACGTCGAAGAACTCGTCGGACACGATGGTTCCGGGGCAGTGGTCGTAGGATGAACGGACGTGGAGGGGCACGCCGTGCTTTTGGGCGTATTCCACGCTGGACAGGGCCAGTACCTTTGCGCCGCCGGCTGCCATTTCGCACATGTGCTGGTGAGTGAGGCAGGCCAGTGGCCGGGCTTCGGGGACGACTTTGGGGTCTGCGGTGTAGACCCCGGACACGTCGGTGTAGATCTCGCAGACGTCGGCCTTGAGTGCGGCTGCGAGGGCGACTGCGGTGGTGTCGGAGCCGCCGCGGCCGAGGGTGGTGACGTCGGCGCCGCCGTAGATCAGCCCCTGGAAGCCGGCTACCAGTGGGACGACGCCGCGGTCGAGTGCGTTGCGGACCCGGTATGGATGGACATCAATGATGTCGGCGCTGCCGTGGGTGTGCGAGGTGAGGATGCCGGTCTGCCAGCCGGTGAAGGAACAGGCCTCGGTGCCGAGGGCGTTGAGGGCCATGGCGGTCAGCGCGTTGGAGGCCTGTTCGCCCGTGGCCAGGAGGGCGTCGAGTTCCCGTGGGGGAGGAGCGGCGGTGATGTTCCGTGCGTCCGTCAGGAGCTGGTCCGTGGTGCCGCCCATGGCGGACATCACCACGACGACGTCGTGTCCCGCGTGGTGGGCGGCCGCGATGCGCTGGGCGACGGCCTTGATCCTGTCCAGGCTCGGGATGGAGGATCCGCCGTACTTCTGGACGAGCAGAGCCATGACGTCAGACGCCTTCTTTGGTGGAGCCGGCGAACGTCTTCGATGTGCAGGCTTGGACGACGTCGACGAGGATCGTGGTGGCGGTATCGATCACGTCGGCGGTGACGTTGAGCGGGGGCAGGATGCGGATGACGGCGTCCTCGCGCCCGCCGCGTTCGACGATGAGGCCGCGCCGCAGCGCTTGCGTCTGCACGGTTGCCGCGAGCTGCGGGGCGGGCCGTCCGTCGTCGTCGGGGCGGGCCAGTTCGATGCCCCACATCAGGCCGCGGCCGCGTACGTCGCGGACCCAGGGGTCGGTGACGAGTTCGCCGAGCGCGTTCGCGATCTGCTCGCTTCTGCGCCGTACGTTCCCCAGGACGTCGTCCCGGCGGAAGATGCGAATGGTCTCCACTCCTGCGGCGAAGGCGAGTTGGTTGCCGCGGAAGGTGCCGATGTGGGCGCCGGGCGCCCAGGTGTCGAGGGCGGCGTCGTAGAGGATGAGCGAGACCGGGATGCCGATGCCGGTGAGGGCCTTGGACAATACGATCACGTCGGGTTCGATGCCGTACTGCTCGAACGCGAACCAGGTGCCGGTGCGCCCGCAGCCGGTCTGCACCTCGTCGACGATCAAAGGGATGCGCAGGGCGCGGGTGATCACCCGCACGCGTCGCAGGAAGTCGGGGTGCGCGATGACCACGCCGCCTTCGCCCTGCACCACTTCCACGATGACGGCAGCGGGCAGCGGGACGCCGCCGAGGCTGTCGGTGAGTATCTGCTCTAGTTGGTCGGCGCACTCCTGCGGGCCGAGGCGGCTCGCTGGTCCCGCTGGGTACGGGCCGAGGGAGCCGTAGGGGAGGAAGTGGACACCGGGCATCCCGTCGTGGACAGGCGTCTTCTGTGAGACCAGCCCGCTGACGGCCATGGCGCCGTGCGTGCTGCCGTGGAAGCCGCCGCGGAAGGCGATGACACCCCCGCGACCGGTGGCGGTCTTGCAGAGCTTGAGGGCTGCCTCGACGGCGTTGGCTCCGGTGGGGCCGCAGAAGTGCACTTTCATCCGGGTGCGCAGGCGCGGCGACAGCATGGAGAGCTGGGCCTGGGTGAAGGCGTCCTTGACGGGGGTGGGGAAGTCCAGGCCGTGGGTGAGGGCGCTGAGTTGCCGGATCACGCTGCGGACGATCTCCGGGTGGTTGTGGCCAAGGGAGAGGACGCCCGCGCCGGCGAGGAAGTCGATGAAGACGTTCCCGTCGACGTCCTGGACGAAGCTCCCCGATCCCTCGGCGAGCGCGATGGGCAGGTGGCGGGGGTAGGTGCGGGCCCGCGACTCCCACTGTTCCTGACGCGCCAGCAGTGCTGCCGAACGTGGGCCGGGCAGCTCGCCGGCCACGTGCGGCCGTACCGGTCCGCGGGTTCCTGTGTGCAGTGGCGTGATCATGATGGGCCTCCCTGGGAGAAGGCGGAGAGCTGAGAAGGAAGACCGGGACCGGGATCGCGGTCCTGCGCCGTGCTGGTTGTGGACGCGCGGTCGTGGCGGGGCGCGGCGGGGATGCCCCGCCAGCGGGTGCCGTCCGGCAGGCATTCGCCCTTCATCACCAGGGACAGCGCGTCCAGGCGGGCACCGGCTCCGACGCGTGCGTCGTACAGGACGACGGAACGGAGTCCGATCGAGGCGCCGTCATCGACGGTGACCCGGTCCATCTTCATCACGCGGTCCTCGAACAGGTGGGTCTGCAGCGAGGTGAATTCGCCGACGGCGGCGTCGTCACCGACGTGGACCAGGTCGAACTCGGTCATGAAGGTCGTGGCGATCCAGACCCGGCGTCCGATGCGGGCGCCGAACATGCGCATCACCGTGCCCATCCACGGCGTGCCGGTGAGCAGGCTCACCATGACCGGCACCACGAGGTTCTCGTACAGGCCGGTGACCAGTTCCGTGCGCCGCACCCAGATGCTCCACAGGGGCTCCACGCGTGGCCGGTACGGTCCCACGACCGCCCACTTGACTGCCACGGCAGCCACCGTGCAGCCGAGACCGGCGCCCAGGAGCAGGGCGGGGCCGAGTATCACCACCACCGCGGGCGAGAGGGAACCCACCATGTGCAGTGCGGCGAACAGGACGCCGAGGACGCTCAGCGCGCTGACCGTCGCCGGAAGGGTGATCCGGAAGTACTCGATGGCCAGGCGCGCCGCGACAAGGCCGCGGCTCGGTGTGTAGGTCAGTTTCGCGGGGAAGGCCTGGCTCGCCTCGCGGCGGGGCAGGAAGATCGCCGGTGAACCGAGCCAGGTCGTCTCCGGGTCCATGGGCCTGGTCGGCGCGAGCGAGTGCACCCCGAGGAGGCTGTTGTCGCCGAGCCGGCAGGAGCCGGGCACCAGCGCGCCGTTACCGACGAAGCTTCGCCGTCCGATCTGCGCCGGGGCCAGGGCAATACGGCCCCGGTGGAAGATCGCCGGGCCCACGACGCTGACGTCGGCCAGGAAACTGCCTTCGCCGACAACGAGCATGTCGGGATCGACGAAGTTCACGGTGGCGACCTCGGCCCAGCGCCCCGTCCGTGCGCCCATCGCCCGCAGGAACGGCACGAGATAGAGGGTGGAGTACAGGGCCTGAGTCATGGTCAGGCTGATGAGCATCAGGCCGTCGCTGATCCACTTGCGCACCCCGAAAGCGCTGCGCTCGTGGTGGATCCCGGCGTGTGGTGCGGCGGGCATCACGATGCGTTTGGTTACGAGGGCGAAGAGGCAGGTGGCCAGGGGAACCAGCGGACCGGCCGCTGCCGCTGCCGCCAGGGCCCACACCAAGCCGTACCGCCAGGCGGTGTACTCCACCAGCGCCGAGGCGGAACCGAAGATCACCATCGGGCCCAGCACGAGCAGCAGCGCCCCCGCGCCGTACCCGGCGAGCACCCGCGCGGGCCAGGGTTCGTGGTCGGCTCGGGCTTCCAGGTCCCGCAGCAGTGCCGGCACGGTGTCCTGCCGGGTGGCCGGGGAGCCGGCCCAGTGCTCACCGGGCGGCACGACGCAGTCCTCCGGCACGAGCGACTGCTCGCCCACACTGGCGCCGTCGCCGATCACGGCCCCCGGCAGCACCACGCTGTTGGTCCCCACGAAGCACCCCGACCCGATCCGGATCGTTCCCAGGCGCAGGCGCCCGGACTCGACGGTGTAGGTCTGCAGCCTGGCCCCGTAGCCGATGCTCGTCCCCGCGCCGATCCGCAGCAGCGACGGTGGCGCCAGCATCGCCTGCAGGTGGCAGTGGCTGCCGATTTGCGCGCCGAGCAGGCGCAGGCACACGGCGAGCAGCGGAGAGCCGGCCAGCAGCCGCAGCGGCGTCAGCGCGAGGACCTTGCTCTGCATCCAGAACCGCCAGTACGTCACACCCCACAGCGGATAACGCCCCGGGCCGACCCCGGCCATCAGCAGTCGGCTCACTGGCAGCGGCAGCACCAGCAAGGTGATCGCGAGCCATCCGATCTCCAGTAGCGTGATCGCCGGGACCGGCAACCGGACGAGGTGGTCCAGGACTCCGGCGGTGGACGCCGGCACCCGGGTGTGCCCGGAGCGGAACAGCCGGTAGAACAAGACGGTCATCGCGAGTCCGGGCAGGAACAACCATGCGTACAGTCCGGCGAGCTGTGCCACGCCGCAGACCATCACCCGGGTCGTGGAGTGGTTCAGGGGAGCCGGGGCCGCCTCGGTAGTGGCCGGCGGCCCGGCCTGCGGCTCGGTGGCGAGGGCCTCGATGCAGGATGCCAGGCCCCTGAGGGTGGGGTGGGCGTACAGGTCCCCCATGGCCACGTCCCGCAGTTGGGGGTCCTGCCGCATCCGCGAGACCAGGCGGGCAGCGGTCATGGAGTGCCCGCCCAGGTCGCAGAAGAAGTCCTCCGTCACCGAGATCCCGTCGCACCCGAGCACGTCGGACCACAATCCGGCCAGCCGCTGTTCCAGCGGTGTCGCGGGGGCGGCGCGCGGTCGCGAGCGCCGGGTCAGCGGGGGCGAGATCGGGGCGGGAAGCGCGGCGCGGTCGACCTTGTCCGCGGCCAGCAGAGGGAACGCGGAAAGCACCTCCAGGTGCGCAGGCACCATGTATCCCGGCAGTCTGCCCTGCAGCCGGATCCGCAGACGCTCCCGCAGGTCTGCCTCCGAGACAGTGTCCGGCGCGGCGGCGAGGGTGACGTAGCCGACGAGGTCCTGAGCGGAGCCGTCGCGCTCCAGCGGCGTGACGACCGCGTTTTCCACCGCATCGTCCTCGCGCAGCACTTCCTCGATCTCCGCCAGTTCGATGCGGTAGCCGCGGATCTTCACCTGCGTGTCGACCCGGCCCAGGTACTCGATCTCGCCGGTCGTGGTGCGCCGTCCACGGTCCCCGGTGCGGTAGACCCGCGGGGCGGCCGCGCGGTCCCGGGCCACCGGGTTGGGGACGAACCGCTCCGCGGTGAGGGCGGGCCGGTTGACGTAGCCGATCGCCACGCCCGGGCCCCCGATGCAGATTTCCCCGGGCTCCCCTGTCGGAACGGCGCGAAGCGATTCGTCCAGGATATAGAGCCGGTACGTGGGCAGCGGGGCGCCGATGGTGACCGGCCGGTGCGGCACGGGTTCGCTGCAGCTAGCAGTCACCGTCGTCTCGGTCGGACCGTACGCGTTAAGAATGCGTACGTTGGGGCGCCACCAGCGGCGCACCAGGTCGGCGGGGCACGCCTCGCCGCTCAGGAGCAAGGTGCGCAGACGCGGCAGCTCCGGCTCGAGAGTCGCCAGCAGGGTGGGCACGCAGCACAGCACGGTGATACCGCGCTCGGCCAAAAACGCGGTGAGGTCCGGGCCCGCGATCCGGCCCCCGGCCGGCCCCGCGACCAGCGTCGCCCCCGCGATCCAAGCCGGCCAGATCTCCTCCAACGCGAAGTCGAAGGCGATCGACAGGCCCTGATAGACCCGGTCCCGACCGGTCACGCGGTAGAACGGCGTGACCACCCGCAGGAAGTTCACGATGCTCGCGTGCGAGACCACCACGCCCTTGGGCCGTCCGGTGGTGCCCGATGTGTAGATGACGTAGCACGGAGAGGAGGGGGCGATCTCGACACCGGGCCGACCGGCCGGCAGCGCGGCCAGCCGATCGACCACGCGGTCCACCTCCAGCACCGCGCACGGCAGGTGCAGGGTCCGGTCGGACAAGGATGACGACGTCACGAAGTCGCGCAGCCCCGCGTCCCGAACGATGAACTCCAGCCGGTCGGCCGGGAACGCCGGATCCAGTGGCACATAGCTCGCCCCCGACTTGATCACGCCGAGCAGCGCCACATAGGAGTCCAGGGACCGGTCGAGCAGAATGCCCACGCCGTCGCCCGGCCCCACCCCTCGCGCCAGAAGCAACCGGGCCAGCCGATTCGCCTGCCGGTCGAGCTCGGCGTAGGAGAGCCGTTCCGCACCGCACTCCACGGCGGTGCACTCCGGGCCCCTGTCGCATGCGCGCTCGAAGCACTCGTTCAGGAGTCGCACATCGGACCAGAACTGACTACTTGCCTCTGGGGGCCCATCCTGTACGGCGGCACAGGCCTCGTCGGGCGGTGGCAGTTCCCTCTGCCCTGTCATCGCTACCGTCTCCCTCTGCAGCGAACCGCTCCCGGGTTGCTGTCCGGTATGACCGCGACGCGGCGATCCCCGATCACGGGACTCTGCCGACATCAATCACGCTATCGAGCACCTGGTTAGCGTCCGCTGTGGGGAGGGTTAGGCCACGGTTAAAGCGTGCGTTTGAGCGTCCGCACTTCAACGTCGCCGAGGTCGCAATCATCGACAAGCGCCGCCTGCCAAGCGCGGGTGCCTGCGGTCAGGCCAGGTCAGAGCCTGAGTTCTGCGGGTTCGGCCGGGGGATGAGCCAGGTGAAGCAGGGACGCGGGGCCCGGCGGGAGACAAACAGCCGCCCCCCTTCGGCCTCCACCAGGGATCGGGCGAGCGTCAGCCCGAGGCCGTGCTCTTCGCCCGCCGGGCGGCGGGCGAAGACGTCCTGGCCTTCGGGCAGCCCCGGGCCCTGGTCTTCGACATCGACGGCCAGGACCTCGCTGGCGTCCCTGGCCCGCACGGTCACCTCTCCCCGGCCGTGGGACGCGGCGTTGGCGATCAGCACATCGAGTACCTGGAAAGCGGCTTGCCGGGAACCGACGGCCGGCGGCAGGTCGTCCTCGACCACCACCCGCAGCCGACGGCCCGCCACCGCGAGATCGTCCCACCATCGCCCTCGGGCTTCCGCGAGCAGAGCCGCTACATCCAGCAAGGTTCGCTCCGGTACGTCGCGCGCCAGGGCCAGCAGGTCGTCCACGATCGTCGTCATATGGTCCAGCGACTCCAGCGCTGCACGCATCGCTGCGTGCGGGTCGGAGGGTGGACTGACGGTGAGTTCGCTCTCCAGCTCCAGGCGCGTACGGGCCAGCGCGGTGCGCAACTGGTGGGATGCATCGGCGCTGAAGGCCCGCTCCCGCTGCAGCAGCCGGTCAAGCCGGTCGGCGGCACGGTTCAAGGCGATGGCAACCGCGTCGGCCTCCGGCAGCCCGCAGGTGGCGGCCCGCGCGGTCAGTTCACCGTTCTCCAGTCGCCGCGCGGTCGCCGCCAGCGCCTCGAACGGCTGCGCCAGTCTCCTGCTGGACCGCACGGACACCAGGGCCGCGGCGCCGACGGCCAAGGCTCCGAGCCCTCCCATGGCAAGCCAGGTGAGCGCCGAACGGCGCCACGCCCACGCGCCGCTACGGCTGACCTGAACCGCACCGCGCACACGCTTGGCGGACCCCACCGGCACCGCCACGACCAGGTTCCCGCCGACCTGGCGGGACTGCGCGGAGCCCGCCAGGGCAGCCCGTACAGCGGCATCACCATTCGCCGGCCCCGAACCGGTCACCAGACGTGCTCTGGTGTCGTACACCGCCAGCCGTGTGCCGGACCGCAGACGCGGCAACTCACGCGGGTCGAGCTCCCGAACCTGCGTGGGGAGGGTCAGCGCGGCACGGTCGGCAGCCCGTTCCAGCTCACGGATCTCGTCCTGCTGGTACAGGCGCAGCACCGCCACTGCCAGCGGAACGGCGAACAGCAACAGCGCGCATAGCACCGCGACGACCGTGGCCTGCAGGATGCGGCGGCGCACCTCAGGCGTCCGACGGGGGCTCGAGACGGTACCCGAAGTGCCGCAGCGTGGTGATGTGCACCAGGTCCCCCAGCTTGCGGCGCAGCGCCGCGACGTGCACGTCCAGGGTCTTGGTCGAGCCGAACCAGTTCTCGTCCCAGACCCGGCTCATCAGTTCCTCCCTGCTTACCGCCTGTCCCGATGCCGCCGCCAGCACGGCCAGCAGGTCGAACTCCTTCGGCCGCAGTTCCACCTCACCCTCGGGCGTCAGGCACCGCCGCGCCGCGCGGTCGATCACCAGCCGCCCATGCACGAGGCCCGCCGCTTCCGCCGTGTCGCCGCCGTCCGCCGCCCGCCGCAGGTGCGCCGTCACCCGCGCCACGAGCTCGGCGAGTCGGAACGGCTTGGTGAGGTAGTCGTCGGCGCCCGACTCCAGCGCCTGGATGACGTCCAATTCCCCGGTGCGGGCCGTCAGCACCACCAGCACCGCGCCCGGCAGCCGGTCCCGCAGCCGCTGGCACAGCTCGAAGCCGTCCACGTCCGGCAGCCCCAGGTCGAGCAGCAGCAGGTCGACGCCGCCATCGGCGGCCCTGGCCAGAGCTGCCGCGCCGTCCTGGCACCAGTCGCTGTCATGTCCGACATTGCGCAGCGAGGCCGCAAGCTTGGGTCCGATAGAGGCGTCGTCCTCCACGATCACGATGTGCGCCACACCACGAACGCTAACCACACAATCACGCACTGACCACTTGCCAACCCGCCTGCGCTCGCGTCGCGAACTCCAGCGCCACACGGGTGTCCGAGGCCCCGGCATTTCTGCTGCGTGTGCAGTGCGGACCCCCGTCCTCGCTATCCGGGCCCTGACCCCGGATCTTGGACACCGGAGAGACTTGGATCTTGAAGGTGCTCGACGGAAGGCATCACCTCGCGGTGCGCGACCCCGTAACTGCGGAGCTTGTCCGTGACCACCACTCGCGGCACCGAGCGCGTCTTCTTGAGGAGCTTGCGGAAGAAACGCTTGGCCTCAACAACCGGGCCGAGAACTCCCACCAGCCGACCCGGCAACGAGAACGCGCCATGAAGGGCTTCCGCAGCGTCGGCGGAGCCCAGCGGTTCCTGTCCGCGTTCAGCGGCATCTCACCCCACTTCCGACTCCGACGCCACCTGATGACCGCCACCGACCACCGCGCCGAAATGACCGTCCGCTTCGCGATCTGGGAGCAGATCACCGGCACTGCCGGCCTGCCCGCCACGGCCTGAGTGCGGAGCCGGAACCGACCCCAGCACGCCCCGGCACCCCGCCAAGCGCCAACACCTTCGACAACGTGACAACGCCACCGTTCCTAACCAGTGCGCATGAGTGAGTCCTGGACCCACTGTTGCGTACTGGGCGCATCCCGAACGGTGTTGGATGCGCTGGGTTCCCGCTTTCGCTTCCCGCTCGGCGACGGTCCTCCAGGGGGCCGGTCCGTTGCGGGTGGGCGGGTTCCCTCACGCCCCCGGTCACCTGACCCGGCCTGGACGGTCCGATGCCCCACACGATCACTCCGGTCGCGTGGGGGCGGTGCCGTCCGACGCCGGACCGGGTATCCAAGGGCACGTCGTCCGATCGCGATGCCCGCGGCATCGTGACGAGACATGGTGCGGTGGGGGGTGACCAGCGGCTTCTGCCAGTGCTGACCACCCCACAGGGAGGTGTAGGCGGGATCGACCGCGACAATGCTCAGGCCGTGTTCGGCGGCCATCGACACCAGCCGGGCCTTGAGCTTGCCGGTCGGGATACCGGAGACGAGCTGCCTAAACCGCTTGCGGCGGCCGTGCTTCTCCCGGGTCTTCTCAGGCGCGAAGTCGAGGTCTTCGATGCCGATCGCGGCGACACCGACAGACTTGGCCCAGTTGATCAGGCGGGTCAGCGCGTGACGGATCTGTGCGTCACGGTGACCGGCCGAACCGGACAGGTCGTAGGGGAAACGATGCGGCCCGCCGACCGGGTTGCCGTGCCGGTCGAGCCGGTAGGCGGCGAAGTGGTCGGCGTTGGTGTCGACACCGATCATCCCCCGGGCGCGGGCGGTCTCCAACGGGACGATCCGGACGGCGGGGCGTTGCCAGGATGCGGTGAGGTACCAGCGTCCGCGGTTCACATCGAGGTGGATGCGGTAGGCGACGGCCCGGTGCGCTTCGATGCGGTCGGCCCACTCCGCGCCCCGGTGCGCGAACGCCACGATGGAGGTGAGGGTGTACCGGCCATGCCTGGTGTTGGCCAGGTGCGCGAGCGGGGCTGGCAGTTTGATGCTGACTTCGCCGTCCGGGGTGACGCGGATCGTCTCGTTCCCGAACCGCTTCCCCGACTCACCGTCGGCAGCGATGAACCAGCGTTCCGCCTCCCAGCGTTGTCGCCACTGGTCTTCGGTGAGCTGGGCCTCGGTGAGGTGGTGGCGGGTGTTGAGGAGACGTTTCCCGCCCCGTACCACCCGGACCCGTCCGGCCTGCCAGTCGGCCACAGCAGCAGCATGCCTGGCTTCCAGTGCCGCGAGGCGGCGGGACTTGCGGAACCACTCGCCCTTCGACCGATAACCACCCGCCGCACGCTTGGTGCCCTTCTCCCCGACCGGGAGGGACAGCCGGTGCCGCAGCATCGTGATCCCGGCCGCCAGGTTCTGGATGTGCGCTGCCTGGCAACGGCGTGCGAGCGCCCACTGATCGTGCGTGGCCTTCGTGATGGCCCCCGCGATCCGCGACGACGACACCCCGGTCAGCTCCCGCTTCCGCGACGCCCACGTATCCGCGCTGTGCCCCAGACCATCCGCACAGCGGGCCTTGAGATCACCGGAAGCCAGCGCCCCCTGATGTGCACCGACCGCACGCAGCACCCTCTCGTCCTGGGGCGTGAGGTGTCTGAGGCGGTCCCGGACCGCCACCCCGCAAGGCCCAGGCACCACGAAGGACACGGCCAACTCCCGCAGACCACCCACCACATCACCCCAACCCTCCAGACCGGACACCTACCACCCGACCCAACGAGCAGCAGCCACCAAGGTCACCCATTCGACCCCAGAACCCCCGTTCCCACCCCCACAAATCCACCCACAGGACTCACTCCCGCTCGCTACAACTCACTTCAATGCAGCAAACCGACAGCAGCTCGCAACCCTGGTGATGAGTTGTCGCGCCCGCACCCGTCATACCTACGACGGGACACGACGAGACGGAAGGATGACGTGATGAATGCGGACACGCGGCTGGAGGAGCTGGGCGAGAGCGGTCTGGGCGGGAGCGGTCTGGGCGAGGTCGACGAGCCGGCGTTCTCGGGGCTGGCGGAGCGGCACCGGCGAGAGCTGCACGTGCACTGCTACCGGATGCTCGGGTCGTTCGAGGACGCCGAGGACACCGTGCAGGAGACGTTCCTTCGTGCCTGGCGGCGGCGGGAGACCTTCGAGGGGCGGTCAACGTTCCGGGCCTGGCTGTACCGGATCGCGACCAACGCCTGCCTGGACCTGCTCGCCAAACGCCGCCCGGAGCCCGCGACCGGCGGCGAGGTGCTGTGGCTGCAGCCCTACCCGGACCGGCTGCTCGACGAGCTGCCCGCGGGAGACGCGGACGAGCCGGAGACCGTCGCCGTCGCGCGGGAGACGATCGAGCTGGCGTACCTCGTCGCCGTCCAGCACCTCGCGCCGCGCCCGCGCGCCGTACTCATCCTGCGCGACGTGCTCGGCTGGCCGGCGAAGGACGTCGCGGAGCTCCTCGGCGACTCCGTCAACTCCGTCAACAGCGCGCTGCAGCGGGCCCGCGCCGGCATGCGGGAGCACCTGCCCGCCGAGCGGCAGGACTGGACCGGCGGCGCCGAGGACTCCGGGACGCGCGAGCTGGTACGTCGCTTCACCGACGCCAGCGTGGCCACCGACGTCGACCGGCTCGCCGACATGCTCCGTGACGACGTCCGCTGCTCGATGCCGCCCACGCCGGGCCTGTCCCTGGGCCGCGACGCGGTGGTGACCGGCTGGGTCGAGGACGGCTTCGAGGGCATGCAGGGACTGCGCGGCGTCCCCACGTCGGTGAACCGGCAGCCCGCCGTCGCCTTCTACCTCTGGAACGAGCGCGAGGGCGCCTACCTGCCGTTGACGCTCGACGTCCTGCGCGTCACCGGCGGGGCGATCACCGAGATCGTCATCTTCCACGCCGACCAGTTCCCGCGGCTCGGGCTGCCGGAGCGCCTGCCGGCGGACGGCACGGAGTAGTCCCGATGTGGACGCTCGCGCTGCGCGGTGGCACGCGTGTCGCGGTGGTCGCAGCGGAATGGTGCGACGCGTTCGGCGTCGTCACCCGCGGGCGGGTGCAGCTGGAGCTGCGCGACGGCGAGCCCGGGCCGGTTCTCGGACGCGGCGCCGGGTTCTGGCTCCGCGGCACCGGCGTCCGCGCCCTGCGCAACCCCGGCCGTCGCACGGCGAGGGTGCGCATCGTCACCCCCAAGGCCAGGACCGTCACATGCCAGTCAACACACCCGTACGCCAGTTACCGAATGATGGAGGAACGACATGAACAGCATGAATGACACCGGCGTCGTCGCAGGCCCGGCATCGGGCCGGACCAGCCACACCCACCGACTCCGCAGGCTCGCCGGCACCGGCTTCATTGCCACGCTCGCAGCGATGGTGGCCACCACCCTCGCCGCTGCGCTTGCCCAGGCCGTTGGCGTCGACTTCGAGGTCCCCGATGGTGGCGAGACGATCCCGTTAGCCGGGTTCGCCGTGGTGACCGGCTTCTTCTCGGTCATGGGCATCGTCATTGCCGTCGCTATTCTTCGTTGGAGCGCTCGCCCCGCCAAGCGATTCGTGTGGACGGCAGTGTCGCTGACCGCGATCTCGATGGTCCCGCCCCTCCTCTCCGGGGCAAACACCGCCACCACCGCCCTTCTCGGGCTACACCTCGTCCCTGCGACGGTGATGATCCCCACCCTGGCGCGGAGCCTCCGCACCCGGACCGATTGACGATCCCGCAACGGAACAACACGCGGCGCAAGGACGTGCCGAGCGCACTGATGTCAATCCCCTGGAAACGTAGAGGCCTTCCTTACGCGGCTTGGTCCTTCTGATGGTGCTCGGCGCGTGCTTCGCTGAGGGTGCGTTCGAACTCGATTGGCGGTAGGCCGGCGGCCCCGCTGTGGCGGCGGCGCGGGTTGTAGAAGTCCGTGATCCAGGTGGCGATCTTCAGCCGGGCCTCGGCGCGGGTGGCGAACTGGTTGCGGTGGGTGTACTCGACCTTGATCAGCGAGTTGAACGACTCGGCGGCGGCATTGTCCAGGGCTGATCCCACGCGCCCCATGGACTGCACCACGCCTAGCCTGTCGCACAGGTTGTTGTACGCCTCGCTGGTGACTTGTAGGGCCTCGCGCTCGGCTTCATACGGCGACGCTGCGACCTGCGACTTCTTCCGCTGTCTCACGCCACTTCAACTGTGGGCCGTCTCAACGTCGCTGCCCTTCCTCAGCGACCCCCTCGTGAGCCGACGTCGGTAACGGCGACCGAGCCGAGATCCGTGGAAACGTGGGTCTTGGGTGGGCGTTTCACGGTCGGCCATGCGCGGTCGTCCACCGTCAGGAATGGCTCGCCCAACACGGTCGCCGGAGTTGTACCGGTGAACGCCACGACGTCCCGATGCAGATGGGACTGGTCGTAGTAGCCGCCGTCCGCCGCGACTTGGGCTGCCCCTTCACCCGCGACCAGACGGTGCACGGCATGGTCGAAGCGGACCAGCTTCGCGGCACTTTTCGGTGGAATGCCGATGTGCGAGTGGAACCGGGACCACAGACGCTTGCGGCTCCATCCGAGTTCGGCCGCCAGGTGGTCGACCCGGACGAGGCCCCTGCCGACGACGATCCGGTTCCAGGCCCAGGCCACCGCCGGGTCCACCAGCGACCGCGCCTCAAAACGACGGGCGAGCAACGCGTCCGTGAACGCGAAGCGGCCCTCCCACGAGGGGATTTCGCCCAGTTGCTCGCGAATCCGTGACGCCTCCCTGCCCCACACCTCGTCGAGGGACACCAGGGAACCGGCCAGATCGGCCGGACAGGAGCCCAGAACCGCCCCTGCGACCACTGGGGACAGGCGCACCTGCACGCACTCGACATGTTCGCCCCACGCCCGAACCCCGCCTCCGGAGCCGAACCCGGGCCCGGCGACGAGACTTCCCCGATGTCGCCGCCCACCGCCATCCTCCACGGTGGACGCGCTCGCCCCGAACTCCAGGATCAGCATCACGGCCGGATGCGGAACCACTCGCAGGCCACCAACGAGCGGGCCGGGGACCCGGAACCCGGCCATATCGACACCAGCCACCCGGCTGGGCCGCTGCGGACGTGCGACGTCCCACACAGCGGGATCGTCACGTTCACTCATGGTGGACCCCATCACCAAATGCTACGCGGGCCAAGGAGGGAACATTTATCCAAGCCGCCGGTGTGCACCGGCGGCGACAGTGGACTCATGACCCCTCCCGACAGGCACCCTCATATGACCGGCGACGCCGGCGCCCCTGAGGATTCGATCCTCTGCCTGGAGCACGGCGACATCTACGTTTGCCAGGATGGCCCTCGCGACGCCCCCGTGCTCCTGCTCATCCATGGATCCGCCACCTCGAGCCGTTCGTGGGACGCCCTGGTTCCGCTGCTCACCACGCTCCATCGCGTCATCCGGATCGACCTGCCGGGGCACGGCCGCTCGGCCGAACCGGTCGACGGCGATTACGCGACCCCGGAGCAGGGACGCAGGATCGGCACGGCACTGGACCGGCTCGGCGTCGAGCACGCCATAGTCGTCGGCCACTCCAGCGGTGGCTATGCCGCCACCGCTCTCGCCGAGCAACGCCCCGACCTGGTGACCGCGCTCGCGCTCATCAACACCGGCCCCAGCATGGATGCCTTCATCGCACAGGGGCCCACCGCGTTCCACCCCGCGCAGTGGCCACCGACCGACGAGCAGATCCGCCAGTTCGCGAGCACCGGATTCCGCGTGGGATACCAGGTCCCACAAGAACTCGTCGACGAACTGCGTGGCATGACCTACCGCGCGGTCACCGCAGCAATGCAGGCGTCCACCGCCTATCTGAACCAGCAGGCGCTCCCGGATCGACTGATGGCCCTCGGTAAGCCGCTGCAGGTAATCTTCGGCGACCAAGACCGCAGATGGCGACCCTCCTCCGCGGCCGACTACCGCGTCGTTCCGGGCGCGAAAGTCGAGTTGCTGCCCGGCGCCGGACACACACCCATTCTGGAGGATCCGCAGCAAACCGCCGCACTTCTCGTGTCCTTCGCCGAGTTCCACACCGTTCGAGCGCCCAAGGCCACTTGACGATTTTGCCCAATACGGCAGGTCTGCGAATGATGGCCGCGCCTTGCGAGTCTCAGCTTCATGGCGCATCCGATTCGGATCCGACATCAACTCGGAGAATCCGACGCGAAGATTGAGACCCTGCAACGGGTGTAAATTCTCGCGGCTCGTTGCATGCTCCAGCTCTGTGACCTGGGGATTTTCTAGTTGTCTCACGTTCGCTTCATAAGTGCAGTCGATATGCAGTCAGGCGTGAGACTGTGCAGCGAAGCCTGAGACCCTACATGGCTTGTAGGGTCTCGCGGTTGGTGTCGGAGACCGCCCTCGTGACCTGCTGCTTCTTCCGTTGCCTCACGGCGTGTCGAATATCGGAGCCTCGGCTTCGTGTCGCTTCCTCGGCGGGCTTGTGACCTGGGCTGTCGCGCACCTTCCAAGTCAGCAGCCCGCAGGTCTCCCACCTGTGCGATTGCCAGGCGGTTTGAGGACGAGCGCGGTGTCGGGTCGGAAGTGCGGGCACGCGTCGACGCCGTCGGCGAGGGCCTGGACGCGGGCTGCCGGAACGGAACTCGCGTGGACAAGCCTCCGGGTGTGTGACCCGCTCGATCGCGCCATGCGGCCGATGCGCTTTCCCAGCCAGTCGGACGGGCGGATCAGCGCAGCCCGGCGAAGAGATCGTTCTCGGGTATGGCCGAGCCGGTGGCGTCCTGGACACGTACGAAGGTCTCCATGCCCATCAACTCGCCGAACCTCTCCTTGCCCATCTTGAGGAAGAAGATGTTCTCGCCCTGACTGGCGTGCGCGGCCAACGCGTCGAACTTTTGACAGCTGAACGCGGTGGTGTCCACCCACGTGGTGATCTCATCATCGGGGAGGCCGATCTCGGCCATCGCGGCGGTCTCGGCAGAATCCGGCTCCGGCATGTCCTCATGAAACTCGCGCATGATCTCGCCGAACCGCTGCATCATCGAGCGGGGCATCGTGGTCCAGTACACCTTCGGCGTCAGCGCGGTCATCTCCAGCGCCGCCATCGTGATGCGGTGGGCCTGGATGTGGTCGGGGTGGCCGTAGAAGCCGTTCTCGTCGTAGGTGACGACCACATCAGGTCGGTAGTGCCGCATGAGTTCCGCGAGTCGGGCCGCGCCTTCCTGCACGGGGGTCTGCCAGAAGGATCCGAGGGCGTCGTTGCTCGGCCAGCCCGTCATCCCGGAGTCGGCATAGTCCAGCATCTCCAGATCGCTGACCTTCAGGACGTCACAGCTCGCCTCAAGTTCTTGACGGCGCATCAAGGCGACCGCCGCCGGATCGTGCCCGGGATCGCCCGGCTTGATACCTCCCGGTCCGTCACCGCAACCGCCGTCGGTACACGTCACGAGAACCGTGCGGATGCCTTCCGCCGCGTACCGCGCGAGGACCCCTCCGGTTCCGGTGGCCTCGTCGTCGGGGTGGGCGTGTACTGCCATGAGCGTCAAGGGCCGGTCAGTCATGAAACAGTCCTCCTGCAGAAATACGTCTTGGTCCGAGTGCGCGGCGGGCGTACCGCGATCCTGGGGCCCGGATCCTGGTGGGGCGGACGACCTTGTGGCCTCCGTGTTCCCCGCCCGCGCGGCGCCGGTCCCTCGGTCGATGCAACCGTGCCGGCCGGACCGTCTGTTCCCGGCGCGGCCGCTTGGCCTTCCAGGCGTCGGCGTTTCAACGCGAACGAGGTACAGGCGCGACCTGCATGTCTCAACGCCACGTCGGATCCGACTTCCATCCGGCACCAGCCGTGCGATTCCGATACAAAATTTGAGACCCTACATGACTTGTAGGATCTCGCGGCTCATGTCCCAGGGCATCGTGCTGACCAGTGAGCTCTCCGGCTGTCTCACGTCGTGGCCGACCACTCTTGTCTCAGGACGGGTGGCATTTCCTCAGCGAGAGCGGCGGGTAGAGCTCGTGCCTGGGCCTACTCAGTTGTCAAACCAGACAACGAGTCGCACGTTGTCATCGCCGTGCTGCGATGCGAGCGCCTCCATGACCGTCCAGACCGGTTTCCACTCGCCGGTCTCCGGGACGGCATCTCGACGGCGGAGTTTCTCGGATCTGTAGAGAGTGTCGCCGATGAGCCATTCGCTCCCCTCGGGCCACTCTTGAGCCTCGTCCGGCACTTGTGCAGGAAGGCCGACGGCTTGCGCGAAGCGAGAGTTCCAGGCGGACTTCCCCGTCAACCTGAACCCATCCGGAGTCTGCCGGTATTGGTGGAGTCGGCTGTCGGCCTTCTCAGCTGGCTCGCCCCAATCGACCTCCTTGATCTCGGCCCAGGTGATCCAGGTGGTGCCGTATGCCTGGTCCGGCCACTGGGCAAGTTGATCGAGTTCGGCACGAACAGTCTCCGACGCATCGACTGGGATTCCTCGGTCTGCGGCCAGCGGTCGGAAGTTCGCGTAGTTGCGGACTCCGAAGAGGCAGCCAAACGCGTCGTAGTTCCGGGTGATGTTGAGGAAGAAGAGGTCGATGGCGGCTCGCCAAACCGAGTCCTCGTCCTCCTCGTGGAGGTGCCATGCTCGGCACTCGACAAAACCGCTGATGTCCGTCCCCATGACAGAGATTCTGCAACCGCCGTCAATCGATTTTGGGGTGGTGACCTGTCGATGCCAGCCGGAGAGCCCGAATAGCAGTGGCGACCTCGTCTCCGAAGGTAGTCAGTTTCATGGCTCGGCCGCGTTCAGCCCGCTCAAGCAGAGGCTGCCCCAGGTCTCGTTCCAACCGGTTGATCTGGATCACCAGGGTCGGTTGGTTGATACCGAGGGCTTGCGCTGCCTCGCGCATCGTGGGGTGTGGAGCTGGCGTCGGTTGAGTGTGTATAAGTGTGCGTGACCTGACTCTAGTTGCGTTATGATCTTCGTGTGAATCTGACTGAGTGGGCACGAGCGCAGGGGGTGAGCCCCCACACTGCGTACCGCTGGTTTAAGAACGGGACGCTTCCCGTGCCTGCTCGGCGTGTTGGGCCGCGCACGATCCTGGTCAACGTCGATGCAGCCACCACGCCGGAGGCCATCGGCGGCCTGGGTTTGTATGCCCGCGTCTCCTCGCACGATCAGAAGAGCGACCTGGAACGTCAGGTAGCCCGCCTGTCGGAGTGGGCGGCCAAGGCCGGTCACCGGGTGGTCCGCGTGGAGGAGGAGATCGCATCTGGGATGAACGGCGCCCGCTCCAAGGCGAAACGGCTGCTGGCCGACCCCTGCGTGACCACGGTCGTGGTCGAGCACAAAGACCGTCTCGGGCGCATGAACGTCGAACTCGTCGAAGCCGCTCTGTCCGCGCATGGTCGGCGCCTCGTCGTCCTGGACGACGGCGAGGTCGAGGACGATCTGGTGCGCGATGTGGTGGAGGTGCTGACGTCGTTCTGCGCCCGCCTGTACGGGCGCCGCTCGGCGAAGAACCGTGCCCGTAAGGCCCTGGAGGCCGCGCAGCATGGCTGACCAGCACAGGCCGCTCAGGCAGATCGCCCGGCCGTTCGTCGCCGACGGGCCCACGGGTGTGAGCATCCGGGACCGCCTCAAGGGCCTGACCGGCGAGGACGAGAAGGTCTTGCGGCTGGTCGGCGAGCACATGGGTTGCCTGGCGTCCCGGGATCTTTCCCGTAGGTGCCGGGACGGCCTGGAGCATTCCACGGACACGTGGGCGGCACGCAAGCGGGACATGACCGCCGAGTCGTCGTCACGGTGGGCCGGTTCGGTCACCTCCAACACGCATGACCAGTGGGGCCTGTCCCGTCGCGCCCAGCATCAGCACCTTGTCTCTCTGGATGCCGGTATCCGCACGATCCGGCACCGGCTGTCGCTGCCGGTTGGAGAGAAGGGCGGCCGGGGCAAGCCTGGCGGCTACCGCTCCAAGCACGAGTGGTTCCAAAAGACGCGCCGCCTGGCGATCCTCGAAGGCCGGTACGAGCAAGTCCGCGCCGAACGGGAAGTCGGGAAGGTCTCCGTGGTGCGGGGCAGTCGTCGGCTGGTCAAGCAGCGGCACAACCTTGCCGCAGCAGGCAAGACGCCCCAGCGGTGGCGGGCTGAGTGGGAGACATCCCGCTGGTTCCTGACCGCTGACGGCGAGTCCGGCAAACGCTTCGGCAACGAGACGATCCGCGTCACCCCCGAGGGCGAGATCAGTATCAAACTCCCGGTCCCGCTCGCCGGCCTGGCCAACAGCAAGCACGGCCGGTACGTGCTGACCGCGAAGGTCACCTTCCCGCACCGGGGCGAAGAGTGGCGCGACCGCATCGAAACGAACCGGGCCGTGGCCTACCGCATCCATCTCAACGCGTCCTCGGGGCGCTGGTACCTCGATGCGTCCTGGACCCGCAGGGACTTGCCCATCGTCCCTCTCAGCACGCTGCGGGCCGGTGGCGTGATCGGCGTCGACACGAACGCGGATCACCTGGCCGCCTGGCTGCTGGACAAGTACGGCAACCCGGTGGGTGCACCCCGCCGCTTCGGCTACGACCTGTCCGGCACTGCCAGCCACCGCGACGCGCAGCTCCGCCACGCCCTCACCCGCCTCCTCCACTGGGCGCGGAACGTCGGCGTCAAGGTCATCGCCATCGAAGACCTCGACTTCACCGACTCCAAAACGCGGGAGAAGCACGGCCGGAAGAAGAAGTTCCGGCAGCTCATCTCCGGCATCCCCACCGGAAAGCTCCGCGCACGCCTGCTGAGCATGTGCGCCGAAGCCGGCATTGGCGTGATAGCTGTCGATCCCGCCTACACCTCCAAGTGGGGCGCCGAGCACTGGCAAAAGCCCCTCTCCACACCTCGACGCCCCGCTGCACGGCACTACGCCGCAGCGGTGGCGATTGGACGACGCTCCCTCGGTCACCGGATCAGGCGACGGACGGCACCGCCCCCACACCACCAGAGCGATGGTGCGGGGCATCGGACCGTCCAGGCTCGACCCAGCGGCCGAAGGAGCGAGGAACACCGCCCCCACCTACCCGGACCACGGACACGATCCGATGGCACTGAATGCGGAGCGAACGCGGTGGACCAGAACCCCCAAGACCGTTCGGGGCGTTCGGCTGAGCATGTGCAACTCATGCTCAGTCTTTAGGAACGGTAGGACGATGCGGTCGCGAAGCGGTCGAGTCGCTGCCAGGCATAGGGACTGGTGAGGGCCTTTCCCAGGATGGTTGGGTCTTGGCTGCCTGCTCGACGACGCGGAGTGCGATGTTGTGGCTTACTCCGCCGCGGGGCCGGAGGGGGATGTTGTGGGTGTGGGCCCAGCGGGCCATGTTCGCGGTGCTCATGCCGGTTTCGCGGGCGAGGTCCGGCAGAGTTCGGCTTCGTCGGTGTCTCACTTCCGCGGGAAGCTGACGCTCGCCGTCTTTCGGAGGATCCGGGCGTCTGTCTCTCGGTTGGTGGGCGTCGACGTCGCGCCTCCAAGTGCCTCCCTGTGGTACGGGGTCGGCGGTGTGACGTCGGCAGCCGCGTTGGCTCCATGGTGAAGCCAGGGGGCCTCGCGTGAGCCGAGCCGAAGATGTGAAAGGAGCGCGTGGTGATGTTTCGGGGGTATCCGGGCCGGAACCGTAAGTGCTCAGGACGGAGGTGCTCCTCGGCGCTGGTGTGGTCGCGGCTCATGACTCCTCCACGTCCGGGATGGGTGAGATCGTTGCACCAGCCGACAGCAATCTCTGCGCCAGCGCGCGACAGCGCCTTCCGAGCTCCGGAGGGTCGAGTATCTCGAAGGCGTGTCCCAGCAGGAGTACGTGCATGAGCACGGCGTCGAGGCTGGCGGCGCCACTGAGCACCTCGCAGAACTCGCTCCCGCGCTGTCGTACGACGGCCGCCGACGCCGGAATCTGGGTGCGCACCGTGTCGGCCGACGCGTGCACGAGGAAGCGCGCCTGGTGTGGGTAGACCCGGCTCGCCACACCCTCCTGCACGTACGTTGCCGCGTCGGGCGCCGCGCGCGGGCAAAAGCGCCAGGTCCGTGCGGACGCGTCGGTCATCCGGTCGACGCGGAAGCTGCGCCAGTCGTCGCGATCGAGGTCGTAGGCGAGGAGGTACCAGCGCCGGTCGGAGGCGACCAGGCGGTAGGGCTCGACCCGCCGCCGTCGCACATCGCCCCCGGACGGGTAGTCGAAGCCGGCTTCAACCTCGTCGCGGCAGGCTCTGGCCAGCGTCATGAGCATCTCGGGGTCGACTGGCGTGCGGCCTCCGCCAAAGGACTCCACCGAGCCGGAGAGCGCGCGCACCTCGTGCCGCAACCGGGTCGGCAGCACCTGGTCGAGCTTGGTCAGTGCCCGGAGCGCGGCATCGCCGGCGCCGGTGACCGCGCCGCCCGCGCCGGCGAGCAGCGAGACCGCGGTGGCGATCGCCTCCTCGTCGTCGAGAAGCAGCGGCGGCAGGTCCTGCCCCGGCCCGAGCCGGTAGCCGCCGCCGACACCCTGGCTGGCATGCACTGGATAGCCGAGCGTGCGCAGCCGCTCGACATCACGCCGTACCGTGCGCGGCGTGACCCCGAGCCGGTCGGCGAGCTCGGGGCCGGTCCAGACTTGGCGCTGCTGCAGCAGCCCGAGCAGGGTGAGCACCCGCTCCGTCGTACCCCGCTCGTCGCCGCTTGACACGTCCATGTTGCCCACCCTGCCAGAAATAGCGGACCGATCCTGTCCGCCAGAGGTGTCACGGTGGCTCCATGGATGCAGACGAGATCGACTGGAACCGGACGCTGCGCGAGCAGTGGGAGTTCCACTGGAAACATCAACTCCGAGCCCGGCTTGAGGGCCTCACCGACGACGAGTACTTCTGGTCGCCGGTGCCGGACGCCTGGAGCGTGCGGCCGCGCGGCAGCTCGACGGCGCCCGTGCAGCTCGGTGCCGGGGACTTCGCGATGGACTACGCATCCCCCCAGCCGGTCCCCTCGGCCTTCACCACGATCGCGTGGCGGCTCGGTCACGTCCTCGTCGGCGTGCTTGCCGCGCGCAACGCGGGAGACTTCGGCGCGCCGGCGGCGTCGTACGAGACCTGGGAGTACGCCGGCAGCGCGGCCACCGCGCTCGACCAGCTCGAGACCCAGTTCGACATCTGGCTGGCTGGGGTGGGCGGCCTCGGCGACGCCGGGCTCCGGGCCCCGATCGGTGAGAAGGAGCCCTTCCCCGAGATGCCCATGGCCGAACTGGTGCTGCACATCCACCGCGAGCTGATCCACCACCTGTCCGAGGTCTGCCTGCTGCGCGACCTCTACCTGCACACGAAACCCGCTACGAACGGAGCAACCCGATGAGCCGCCACATCCAGGTCACCTTTGACGCCCACGACCCGCGGGCGCTGTCGTCCTTCTGGCGCGACGTACTGGGCTACCTCCACCCCGGCCCGCCCGGAGTCGACCTGCCCGAGGGCGCCGACCCGCTGGCCGCGTGGGACGACTTCCTCGCGCGGATCGGCGTACCTGAGGAGCAGCGCAACACGAGATCGGCCATCGAGGACCCGGACGGTCACGGCCCACGGCTGTTCTTCCAGCAGGTGCCGGAGGACAAGGTCGCCAAGAACCGCGTCCACCTGGACGTCCGCGCGGCTCCCGGACTGCAGGGAGAGGAGCGGATGGCGGCGCTGGAGGTCGAGTGCAACCGGATCGTCGCGCTGGGAGCGACGCGGGTACGTCGCCACGAGCCCGCTCCCCCGATGAGCGCCGGCTTCATCGTGATGACCGACCCGGAGGGCAACGAGTTCTGCCTGGACTGACGCAGCTCAGCTGTAGTCGCGGAGCCGCGGCCGGTCTTGACCGCTGCACCGATGTTTCCCGAGGCCGATCAAGGCCGCAGTCATGCTGGCCGACGCCCCGGCGGACACCCGGTAGGCCGCCGGCCCTGAGCCTGCCGCGACATCAGCGCCGGGGTAAGGGGATGACGCCCATGGCGTTGTCCCCCTGCCCTTGATCAGGGCCCGGAGCGGGGAACGTCGGCGTGCGAGACCTCGCGGTGGTGTGTCAGTCCTGCGTCCAGGCCGGGACCGTACTGGGTGCCACGGCGGTCAGCTCGGTAATCCGCGCGAAGGCTGGACCGGGCCAGCGATGGCCGGTGGCACCGGTGCCCACTGCTCCAGCTCGCCCGGCAGCATCTTCAGCAGCGTGCGTCGGCGGGTCTGCTGTCCCGCGAGGGGTCAGTCGGGCAAGGGCACGCGGATGACAGGGTCGAAGGGGCGCTTGTTGAAACCGGTCCGCAGATTGCGGCAGCCCGGAGCCTTGCACATGAAGAACTCCTCGACGGTCTTCCGGCCCGTGCGGTTCTTGAGCCAGACTTTCTCCGTGGCATTGAGGCGACGGTGCTGTTCGTCAGATTCGCAGGTGTAGCAGTACATCGTGTCGGCTGGCACGACACCCCCTGAAACGGGCGGATAGGTGAACTACAAGCATATGAGGAGATGTTGGGCAACGGGCAGTGCGCAACAGGACAACTCGATCTGCTGGTAACTGGCCCGCTTCGCGATGTCGGCTATGGGTATTGCCCACCCGCTGTACCGCCCGGTCTCTCCGCCCGCTACGGCCGACCACTGCCGGACTCCTCAGCACTGCGGGTGCCGATAGATCATCCGTGCAGGTGGCAGTCTTGAGCGCCGATCTCGGGGCGGCACTCGCTGCTCGTCCCGCGGTTTTCGCGGGACAGGTGCCGGGCGGCATCATGATCTGTCGTGCTGCTGCGCCTGGCATGCCTCGCCGTGACCAACACCTTCGCGTTCCTGCGCCTGCTGCCGATGAGCGATCGGGACAAAGACATCGAGATCCTCGCGCTGCGGCACCAACTGCTGGTCCTGCAGCGCCAGGTCGGCCGGCCCAGGTTCACCGACACCGACCACGCGGTCCTCGTCGGCCTGCTCCACCACCTCCCCATGGACAAGCTGCGGCACCTCCTGTTGCTGGTACACCCGGACACGATCGCGCGCCGGCACCGCAACCTGCTCAAGCGACGCCACGCCGTGACCTGCGCGCCCAAGTGCTGTGGGCGCCCGCCCACTGTCCGCTCGATCCGCGCCCTCGTGCCGCGCCTGGCCCACGAGAACCCCTCGTGGGGACACCGCCGCATCCACGGCGAGCTCCCGGCTCTCGGCATCAAGGCCGCCGCCTCCACGGTCTGGGAGACCCTCCGCGAGCACGGCATCCCGCCCGCGCCCGAACGGCAGAGCACGACCTGGGCCGACTTCCCGCGCAGCCAGGCCGACGCGCTGCTCGCCCTGGGAGCCTGGCACCCCGAACACCTTGTATGTCTGGAATGCCTGGGAGGTGGGGCCCGCGTTTGCCCAGGTGATGACGATCCTGGTAGACGACCTGGGAGCTTGGCAGGTGATCCGGCGGAACCTCACGGCCCGTGATCAGCGGCAGCGTCAGCATGAAGAGTCAGCAGTGGCAGCGTCCCCGGTCCGGCTCCCCGTGCGAGCCGCCCTCTACAGTTCATCGGCGAAGGCCCCGGCCAACTCACGCCATTCGGCCCGCGGCAGGCCGGCGCCGCCCTCGTCGGCGGTGAGTACCTGGAGCGCGACGTGGTCGGCGCCGGCGTCGAGGTACTCCCGCGTCCGGGCCTTCACGCGCTCGGCGTCGCCCAGGGCGAAGAGGGCGTCGAGGAGACGGACGCTGCCGCCGCCCTCGAAGTCGCTCTCCGCGAACCCCAGGCGCAGCAGGTTGTCGGTGTAGTTGGGCAGCCGGAGGTACATTCCCAGCATGTTCCGCGCAGTGGTGCGGGCCCGGTCGAGGTCGGTGTCGAGCACTACCGACAGCTCCGGGGCGAGCAGCGCGTCGGGGCCGAGCGCCTCGCGTGCCTCCACAGTGTGCTCGGTGGTGACGAGATAGGGGTGTGCGCCCAGCGCCCGGCCGGTCGCGAGCTTCAGCATCTTCGGGCCGAGCGCCGCCAGGACCCGACGTCCGGAATCCACGGGCGGGGTGGCGGCGTCGAGTGCGTCGAGGTAGGCGACCATTGCGCTGTACGGCTTCGCGTACTGCGGCACCATCGGGCCATGGCTGACGCCCAGGCCGAGGACGAATCGCCCGGGCGTGCTCGCGTCGATCGCCGCGATCCGCGCCGCCACCTCCTCGGCGGTGTGGTCCCAGATGCTCAGGATGCCGGTGGCCACAGTGACTGTGCGGGTGGCGGCGACGACAGCCGCGGCGTCGTCGGGCGAGGGACTGCCCCCGATCCAGAGAGTGCCGTACCCCAGCTCTTCGAGCTCGGCGACCGCCTCCGCGATCGCCCCCTTGCCCGCGTCGTCCGCCCGCGCCCCGTGCAGGGCACTGCTCCAGATGCCGACCCGTCCGAATGCCTCGCGCGTCTCAGAAGTCATGGTGTGATCAACAGCGACCCGTGCCCGCTATTCCCGGCTGGGCGGGGACTCATCCGTACGGGTACAGCAATCGCGCGTGTAGCCCTGTAGGGCAGTCGGCATTGATGCTTGGCCGCAAGGCAGCAGGTCAGCCCGCCCACCCGATGTCACGGACCTCGATCGCTCCGGCGTGCGGCATGTACTGGATCCAGCAACGCCGGAACGCCTCCCGGATCTCCTCCACGGAGCCCGGGCCGCGGACATCGGGCCAGGCCCGAGGATCCATCCCTCTTCTTCGGAGGGAATCCCCGCCTTCAGGCGGGGAGGGAATCCGATCCTGAACCCTGCGGCGCGGAGCGCCGCAGTTTCGCTCCGGAATGCCTCGCCCGCGGAGCCGCGCTCAGTCGGGCCGCTTCTGGTTCTCGATGTAGTCCTTGACCACGTGGAGGGGTGCGCCGCCGCATGACCCCGCGAAGTAGGAGCCGGACCAGAAGCGGCCGTGCATGATGGCCTGGTTGACGTGGCCGGTGAACTCCTCTCTTCGTAGCGTGTCAGCATCTCGTCGTTGAAGACGGTCCGCCGGTATCTGGTGACTGACATCAATTGCGTGTGGAGGTGGTGGATGACGTGACGGCCGCGCCGTACGTCGGGGTTTGGTTCCCAACGTGGTGACATGAACCAATGTTACGGTTAAGGTCGATTCGAGTCGGAGGGGTGGGCTGAATGATCCGTGCGTACAAGTTCCTCATGCGGCCCACCGCCCGGCAGGAACAAGCGCTCGGTGAGATGCTGCGCGATCACTGCTCGCTCTACAACGGCGCGTTGCAAGAGCGTCGTGACGCCTACCGGCACGCCTCGAAGACGACGGTCCGATACGGGCAGCAGTCGGTGCAGCTCAAGGAGATCCGGGCGTTCGACCCGGAGCGTCAGGGCCGCTGGTCGTTCTCCTCGCAGCAGGCCACCCTGCGCCGGCTGGACAAGGCGTTTGCCGCGTTCTTCCGGCGCATCAAGGCCGGGGACAAGCCGGGCTGTCCGCGCTTTAGGGGGATCGGCCGCTTCGACACGGTGGACTTCCCCAGGGACGGTGACGGCTGCCGCTGGGATGCCACCGCGCATGACCCGGTCACCCGCGTCCGCTTTCAGGGCATCGGGCACGTCAAGGTGCACCGGCACCGGCCGGTGGTCGGCCATGTCAAGACGGTCTCGGTCAAGCGTGAGGGCAAGCGCTGGTATGTGGTCCTGACGGCCGAGCGGCCCCGGCCCGAGCCGCTGCCCGCGACCGGCAGCGTGGTCGGCATCGACCTGGGCATTGCCAACTTCCTCGCCGGCTCGAACGGCGAGTTCGTGCCCAACCCGCGTCACGGGCGAAAGGCCGCAGGGAAGCTCGAAGCAGCTCAGCAGGCACTGAGCAGGTGCAAGCGCGGAAGCAAGCGCCGCCGCAAGGCGGTAGAGGCTGTGGCACGTCTGCACCGCAAGGTGCGGTGCCAGCGCCTCGACCACGCCCACAAGACCGCCCTCGGCCTCGTGCGGGAACACGACTTCATCGCGCACGAAGACCTTAAGATCCGCAACATGAGCAAGGCCCCCGAACCGAAGCCCGACCCCGACCAGCCGGGCAGCTTCCTGCCCAACGGGGCAGCGGCCAAGGCCGGACTGAACCGCTCGATATCGGATGCCGGATGGGGGGTGTTCCTCGCGATCCTGAATGCAAAGGCTGAGAGCGCCGGGCGGGAAGTGATCGCCGTGGACCCCCGCAACACCTCCCGGCGATGCCCCGAATGCGGGCACACCGCCAAGGAGAACCGGCCCACCCAGGAGAAGTTCCACTGCGTCGCCTGTGGCCACACCGCGCACGCGGACACAGTCGGTGCTCTCAACGTTCTACGGGCCGGGCTGGTCCGTCGCGAAGCCCAACCGGCATAGCGAGAAGCCACCCCGTTCACGGGGTGGAGGAGTCACCCGCGCGACCTCCACGAGGGGGCGCACCCGCGCCGTCCGTGCCGTGCCGCGGGACGGGGCAGTCGGTCACCGGCCGCTCCGCGCCCGGTTCCCCCGCTCCGCGCTGCCTCATCCCTTGCCCCAGGCTCTACGCGCCTGGGGGTGGCGACACGGCCCGCACAGCGCCCCGCCCCGGAGTCCTGAAACTGCCTCTGAACTCGGAAAACACCTCAAGAAAGATCCGTGCAACGCCCCGTTCTGGGTCCAGCCCACACCGATGCCTCGCGTGCTTCGCTCCCGTCTCACGGCTGGGACCGGATCACCGCGGCGCAGCACAGTGCCGCGAGCGCCAAACTTGCCGCCGCCGGCCTCGCGAGGGCTGCTGCGGCGGAGGCGGGAAGGATGCGGTCGGCCGGGGGGACGGCGTCCTCCGGGTCGAAGACCATCGTGATGTGCTGGCCCGGGCGGGCGTCGGCGCCGCAGCTGCGCCAGGCTTCGTTCGGGACCGGGGTGCCGTCAAGGAGACGTACCGAGCACGAGTTCTTGACGTAGTTCCGTCCTTCGTAGCGGTGGACGTGGACTTCGGTCACCACCACCGTGCGGCTCTCGCCGCGCGCCGCCAGGACGGCCTGCGCGGTCTGGCCCGGTATCCACAAGGCGAGGAACCCGCCGAACAGGGCGACCGCACCGACCAGGACACGTCCCGCGTTCGTCGAGAGGAGATACCCGGCGGAGACCAGGGCCACGACGGCTCCGACCACCGTGCCGATCATGTCGAAACCGGTCAGCACACCCGTCACCGCGGCACCCGCGACCAGACCGGCCGTCACGACGCCCACGACGACGCCCTCCACCACCAGCCGGGCAGGCGGCCGTCCGGTGAAGTTCGCCGGGCCCCACAGGAACGCCCCGTCGTAGGACATGCTGCTCCATTCGTCGTTCAGGATTGCGCGGATGGGGTGCCGCCCGGGGCGAGTGCCGGTCATGCCCGCACCCGCACCCCGGGCGTGAGTAGTTGAGGTACAGGAAATGCCGGCGCGATTGATCCTGGCCGGTCAGCACACCGGGCGCGGGCACCGCCGGGGTTCACCGGGATTCCCGGAAGACGCCCCGGTCTTCGGGCTACGCCGCACTGGAGGCGCTGAGGCGGTCAAGGCCGAACGGCGCCTCCGCCCGAGGTCGGCGAGCCCTGACGGCCGGCTCTGGTGGGTGCCGCCGCGCGCGGCCTCGGGGCCAGTGCCGCGCGCAGCGCCGGGGTGAGGCTGTGACGGATCTCGGACGGGGTGAGGGCGGCGGGGGTGGGGAGGGGGTTGAGGTAGCGGGTGTAGATGAGGCCGCCGAGGATCGTCACCACGGCCGTGGCGCGGGCGGTCGCGTCCCGGCCGCCGAGAAATTCAACAAGCCGGGCCAGCAGCTCGCGTTCCAGGTATTCGCGGATCACCTCGGCGGCCTCGTCGCCCTGGGTGGTGAGCTGCTGGAAGTCGGCGTCCTCCCACAGGTCGGTCACCGCGTCGATCAGGCGGTCGGGGAGGGTGGCCGGGTCACCGCCGAGGACGTCGTCCACCGCCAGCGCATTGGCGCACTGGAACTGCATCACGTCCGCGAACAGGCCCTTCTTCGAGCCGAAGTGGTACGCGATCAGCGCCGGGTCGACCCCTGCGGCCCCGGCCACCGCGCGCAGGGTGGTGCTCCGGTAGCCGTGCTCCAGGAACAGCGAACGGGCCGCCGAGACGATCGACTCGCGGGTCGGCGGGTTGCCGCGGGGGCGGCCTCGGGTGCGGGTGGGGGCAGGGGCGGCGTTATTCATCAGCGTTGAGCCTGCGTTTGGTGAGCAGCACAGTCAAGGGCGTTCCGGAAACCATACGAAGGGATGACCCGACACCATGCGTATCGCAGTCTTCGGTGCCAACGGACCGACCGGCCGCCGCCTCACCGACCAGGCCCTCGCCGCCGGCCACGAGGTCGTCGCCGTGACCCGCAGACCCGGCTCCCTGCCCGCGCGGCCCGGCCTTGCCGTGGCCGTCGCCGACGCCACCGACCCGGCGGCTGTCGACGCCGCGATCGGCGGGACGGACGCCGTCCTCTCCGCGCTGGGCGCACGCTTCAGCAAGGAGACCATCACCACGTACTCGGCGAGCGCCACCGTCATCACCGGGGCCATGGCCCGCCACGGCATCAAGCGGCTGCTCGCCGTCAGCTCCAGCATCGCCGACCCGAACTGGCGCCCTACCGGCGCGCACTTCTTCAACCATGTGCTCGACCCGCTGGTGAACCGACGTCTCGGCCGCACCCTCCACGAGGACATGCGCCGCATGGAGGCCGTGATCCGTCAGACGGGCCTCGACTGGACCTTCGTCCGGCCCTCGGGCCTCTTCGAGCACCCCGTCGTCACGGACTACCACACCGCCGAGACCAGCGCCGACGGCGTCTTCACCGCCCGTGCCGACCTCGCCGCGAGCATGCTGCGCGAATTGGCGGAGCGGCGGTATGTCCGTACGGCCATGGGCGTCATCACCACGGCCGTGAAGCCGAACATCGCCAAGCTGATCTGGGACGAGGGCGTGAAGAAGAAGTGAGCCGCCCGACCTTCCAACTCCCGGTCGTCGCACGAGCGTTCCTCACCCTCCCGCACACGGCCACCCTCACCACCCTCCGCCCCGACGGCACCCCGCACGTCACCCCCGTCCGCTTCACCTTCGACGCGGCCACCGGCCTGGTCCGGGTGACCACCCGGGCGGGGGCCCGCAAGGCCCGGAACGTGGAGGCGGGCGGCCCGGCGGCCCGTGTCGCGCTCTGTCAGGCGGACGGCTTCCGCTGGATCACACTCGAAGGCCGGGCCGCGGTCACCGATGCCCCCGCGCGCCTGGCCGAGGCGGTCCGCCGCTACACCGTCCGCTATCGCGCGGACCCGCCCGCCCCGCTGGACCTGGTCGTCGTCGAGATCGCCGTCGACCGCGTCCTGAGCCTCAACCTCTGAATCCCCCGTATCGAAAGCGAAGTGACACCGCCATGCCCACCCTCCCCGTCCTCGATTCCGCCCTCTACTACCGCGAGTCCGGCGACCCCGACGGGCTGCCCTTCGTCTTCCTCCACGGCAACCCCACCTCCTCCCACCTGTGGCGGAACGTCCTGCCGGGGGTGGCCGCGCCCGGCCGCCGCCTTCTGGCCCCCGACCTCATCGGCATGGGCGACTCCGGCAAGCCCGACCTCGCCTACTCCTTCGACGACCACGCCCGCTACCTCGACGCGTGGTTCGACGCCCTCGGCCTTACCGAGGCCGTCCTCGTCGGCCACGACTGGGGCGGCGCGCTCGCCTTCGACCGCGCCGCCCGCCTCCCGGGCACCGTCCGCGGCCTCGCCTTCACCGAGACCATCATCAAGCCGCTGGTCGACGACGAATTTCCGGCAGCCGGGCGGAAGTTGTTCACCCTTCTACGCACCCCCGGGGTGGGCGAGGAGATGATCCTGGAGAAGTCGCTGTTCATTGAGGGGCTCCCGGACACACTCGCCACCCCGCTCGATCTTGCCGACCTGGAGGTCTATCGCCGCCCCTTCCCGACCCCGCACAGCCGCCGCCCGGTACTGGCATGGACGCGCATGATGCCGCTGGATGCCGAGCCCGCCGACGTCGTGGCCCGCATCGAGCAGTACGACGCCTGGCTGGCCGCCAGCCCCGAAGTCCCCAAACTGCTCGCCGCGTTCGAGCCGGGACCGGGCGCGATGACCGATCAGGGGACCGTGGCCTGGTGCGAGGAGAACATCGCGGGCCTGGAGGTCTCCCGCCACGGCCTGGCCGGCCACCACTCCCCGGAGGACCGCCCCGAGGAGCTGGCCGCGGCGATCAACGCCTGGGCCGACCGCCACGGGCTGGCACGCCAGTAGGCGTCCTCGATCACGGCGCGGCGTCACCGCCCACCCCACCGCGCAGTGAGCGACCCAGCAGGCCCGCAATCTCGCCGTCGACCTCGGCACCCGCGTCGAGTTGCTGCGCTTCGTTCTCCGCGACCGCGACAGCAAGTACACCGACTCCTTCGACGCCGTCTTCGAAGCCGAGGACACCGAGGTGCTGCTCAGCGCACCTCGGGCGCCGCGCGTGAAATGCCTACTGCGAGCGAGTAATCGGCACGATCCGGCGCGAGGCCTCGACCATATCCCGATCATGAACGAGGTCCACGCCCGACAGGTCCTCGCCGAGTATCAGGAGCACTACACCTGCCACCGGCCACACCGATCACGACACCAAAGACCACCCGAAGCCCCGGGACAGCCAGCGGTGTTGCACGATCGCGTACCCCGCAGGCTTCTGCGCACCCGCGTCCTGGGCGGGGTCATCAACGAATACCGATACGCGGCTTGAGCTGCAGCGATGGCTTTTCGAGCTCCACAGGCAAGGACTTGCGCTGCTCAACTCCAGCTCGGCGAGGGTCCGTGCGGTGGCTTGCAGGGAACCGGTTGGCCGGTGTGCGCGTCGACCACAACGCGGTCGCCTACGGGTCGTGCCAGCTTCACAGTCACTTGTTGCAACCTTGCCTGCTTGGTGCAGTGGCCGCCGTCGTCCTTACGGTGTTTGACGGAGCCCGAGAGCACCACGCTGCCCCGTGTTTCCAGTACAGCCACCACGGGGCCATCGTCGCAGGCACCGTGGAGGGCAACCACGGTCACCGAACGCCCTCCTGCGGCAATCTGGACCAGCTGATTGAGCGGATAGCCCGGGACGCCGTAGGCCCGCCCGATCGGCGGCCGGGGGAGTGGCGACGGGATGACAGCGGCCTGCTTGAGAGGGGAGGCATAGCCATTTAGGGTGAACAGCCAGGCTGGGACCACCGCCGGTCCCCGGCTGGTGGCCACACTCATCTCACCCAGCTTCGCCCCGGTCACAGTGAGGTGTGGCTTTCCGCCGGTGCGGCCCCCAGCCAGGGTCTTGTACGACTCAACCGCCCCCGCCAGCTGCCGTGTGAGCGATCCGCCTCCGATCCAAGTCACCCGGCCGTCCTTCGGCCCGGTGTCGGGTAGCGTGCCCCGCAGGACGAAGGTGTGGTCTTGGTAGGCCCGCTTGTCAGCCTGGCTCCGCAGGCCGCCGCGCGGCAGCTGGGCCACCTCGCCCATGGGGTGGTAGCCAACTCGCCACGCGGCGGCAGCGGTTGACCCGTCCCAGGCTCTGGCGACCTTGCGGGCACGGTGCGCCATCACCGCCGTGTCGCCGTCGGCATCCTTCTGGCCGCCGCAACCGGAGACGGCCCCCAAGCCGGCGGCGGACAAAGCCGCCGCAGCGAGCAGGCTCAGTGAGCGCGACGCCCGGATGCGCATGTGGACCTCCGAAAAGACGGTGACGTGGCAACTGCCCTGTTCCTGTGACGCGGCCGGGCCAGGGCAGGTTCCGCCGGTTGCGGCGGCCCGTTGTCAGTAGACCTTGAGACCAGTCTGGTTCAGCACTGTCTGCACCTTCGTGAAGTAGTTCACGTAGTTTCCGGTGGAGGAAGAGTTGCACACTGTTTCGTTGCTGCCGCCGGAGAGAAGGCCCAGGGCCGTTGCCCCGTGGAGCAGGGGTCCACCGCTGTCGCCACCTAGAGCGCTGACGTTCGACTCGATCATGCTGTAGGCCTGTTGCGAAAGTGGATCGTCTGTCAGACCTGCCTGGGATGCTCCGAGCATGGAGATGACAGTGCAGCTGACGATCGACTGCTCCGATCCGCAGAAAATGGTGGCTTTCTGGGCCGAGGCCCTGGGCTACGTGCCTGAGCCTCCGCCTGGCGGGCACGCCACGTGGCGTGCTTACTGGGCGGCGGTGGGGGTGCCCGAGGCGGAGTTGCCAGCCGGTGCCGGGGATATTCCGGAGTCCATCATCGATCCCGCGGGACGTGGACCGAGGGTATGGTTCCAGCAGGTTCCGGAGCCGAAGGTCGCCAAGAACCGGTGGCACTTCGACCTGAAGGTCGGTGGGGGCCGTGACGTCCCACTGGACGTCCGCACACAGCGGGTCAAGGCTACGGTGGAACGGCTGGTCAAAGCTGGTGCCACCGTGCTGCGGATCAAGGATGAGCCGGACATGGGGCTCTACGCCGCCGCCATGCAGGACCCCGAGGGTAACGAATTCGACGTCGTCTGAGGGCCGTTGTGACGGTGCTGGTCACAGCCACTTGTTCACGGCTGCGACCAGCACCGTCGCCTCGTAGCGGCCACTGCCCTGTGCCTTTTAAGTCGGTTGATCCCGCATTCGACCGCATGGCGCTCGCGGTGATCCACCGCATCGAAACGCGGCGGTCGGCCGCCACGGGAGCCGAGCTTCCTGCGGTTGCGGGCCTGGTCAGCCCTGTATGGGATGGTGCAGCGGATTCCACGGCGGCGCAGGTAGGCGCGGTTCTTGCGAGAGGAGTACGCCCGATCGGCGCGTACTCGATCGGGGCGGACGCGTGGCCGGCCCGATCCGATGCGGGGTACGCGGACATTCTCCAGCACGGGCTCGAATTGCGGCGAGTTGCCGCGCTGCCCGGCCGTCACCACGATGGACATGGGCTTTTGGCCCTGCTCGACAGCCACGTGCAGCTTGGTGGTGAACCCGCCACGTGAGCGTCCCAGCCCGTGATCGCGGGGCTCGGCCAGCACTCCGCCCGGTGGTTCCTTCTGTAGGTCCCCCTGCTTCCTGGCCCCTGCCGCATGCTGATGGGCACGACACACTGTGGAATCGACGCTCAGGTCCCACGTGATCCCGCCCTTCGCGTCGGCCTGGGACTGAAGTCGGGTGAGGACCCGGTGCCAGGTGCCGTCTCGTTGCCATCGGCGGAACAGATCGTAGATCCGGCCCCATCTGCCTCGAAGGCATGTACTGCCTCCCAGCCAAGAGCCGACTCCTCTCCGTCATCGACGTCGAACGCCGCACGGAGCGCCGCCAGCTCGGCAGGGTCAGCTTGATCAATGTTCATGCGGCATGGACACCACCTCGCTGTGACAACGCCCTGGACGCGTTGGTGGTCGGCGACGAACCTCGAGGAATGTGGCACGTTTCGAATGACGCTCCCCGCCAGCTGGAGCCTCGCAGTGGACTGCTGCCCGGCGCGAGGCGTATGCCAACGATCAGGGGGCGGCCAACTTCCTTGGTTGCGGTCACCGCGCGCACCAACCGCCCGACTTGAGCCGGTCCGCGATCTCGCCGTTCCTGTACTGCTCGACGTCAGGTGCACCACCGCCTGCCGGAGGGTCGTGGAAGGGCAGTCATCTCTCGTCGGACATCAGCCAGACGAACGTGGGGTCTCAAGGGATCCGGCGAAGTCGGCGAGGGCGTGAAAGTCGGCCTCGCGTAGCCCGATCCGCGGATTGACGTGCTGCAGAAGTCCAGGCCCGCGGTGGTGGGCGGTCACGTACGCATGATCGAGATCGCTTTGCTCGTCGTCCACCCAAGCGAAGGGACGACCGCCCGCGTAGTCCACCAGAGGGCCGGTCTTCCAGTGCACGCCGTCAGGGCGCTCTTGGAGCAGTGCGTCACCGAAGTCGACGAAGGGGAGATCAGGAAGACCTAGCACCGGGCCGATCCACCGGTTGGCATCGTCCATCCATGTCGTGGCCCAGCACAGCTCATAGTCGAGATGAAGCAGCGCTTCCCCATGTTCCGGGTTGAGCCAGACCCGCAAGGGCCGTCTCCTGCTCAACAGTCCGCCAGTGCTCGCGCTCTCGTAGGGCACCCTGAGCGTTGTGTAGCCCTCGGGACGTCTTTCCGGCTGCGCCGCATAGGGGTTGAGCGGCCCGTCCACGTCGAGGAACAGCAGCGGTTTTGATTGTCCTCTCCCTCTGCGGATGGTCGTCACACGGAGAACTGGGTTGAGAGGTTCCACGAGAACTTTGGTGGAGATGGCTACGAGGTGAGCGGGCACAGCGCCGTTCTGCAGGGCGCCCACGTAGTCGATGACCTCAGCGTGGGATAGCGCCGGTACCCGCTGGCGCAGGATGTGCATGGCAAAGATGCGCCCACGCTCGGCTGCGACTTCCCGGACCTCTTCGTGCAGATCGTCCACTGCGGTACGTACGACCTGGCTCCGAATGCGGACACGATAGTCGGCTTCCCACGCCCCCGTGACCGCAGAGACGACGCCGACCTGGTGCAGACCTCCGTCGACCCGGTCGATCAAGTATGGCCCGTTCCCGGCGAGCATGAAGTCCGGATTCCGGGTCCGTAGGTACTTCTCGGACGTCCACGAGATAATCCACACCAACTCGTGCTGCTCTACATGCGCAACAGCCATGCGCATCGGGTCCAAGTCCGCCGACACTTCCCTCTGATAGTCGCGCTCCAGCTGTTCTTCAACGATCCGGACTGCGGCTTCTCGCTCGATCACCCGCGCAGCATCGCTCACGGACCCGCGCGGAGACCAGCAGGTTTCTCACCCGCCGGAGCGACCGGGGCGCTGCGTTCCCGAATACGACACCTACACAACAAGTGCACTCCGACAGTACCGCTCAAGTCGCCTGGGAGCTGCCTGGAGTGCCACGACGGCACACCGGCCGACCCGAACAGCTACTCCCTGCCGCGCGGCGGGCGACGGTGCTGGGGCGGCCCATCGAGCACATCAAGGGGCCGCACATCGAGTCGCCGTGGCTCGCGATGGATCTGGTGTATCGGGCACCCTCCACCGCCCAGGCCGCGTGGGCGCTGCTCGACGACGCCAGCCGCCGGGTGCTGGAGCTGTGCCAGGACATCGCCCGGGACGCTGGCCCGCATCGCTGAGGTCGTGCGTCGCCGGTTCGGGGTCGAGTACACCCTTGCCGGGCTGGACCTGCTGCTGCACCGGATCGGCTGGAGCGTGCAGGTCCCGGCCCGCAAAGCCACCGAGCGCGACGAGGACAGGATCGGCGCCTCGAAGGACGAGCAGTGGCCCGTCATTCAACGACCAGCATCATTCCATCCCCTGGAGTCGTCGTTCCTCAGCAATCAACTCCGGCTCACAACAGGTGAATTGGAATTAGCCACCAAGATCGCGCAGGGTCTGCGCCGAGTGTGGCGGCATTCCGCCATGGCCGACATCCGCCCCACTCGGTCCGTTGATCCTGCCCGGACCCAACTGCGAGATTGGCCAGGCGGCTCAGGTGTTCTCGTGTCTGCGGGCTTGGCCGCACGTTGATGTTTCACTCCTTGGTTAGGAGCACGATGGCGCGAGGAAGACGAACAGGTGTGATTGCCACGGTGTCGGCCGTGTTGATCGCCGCGGCGCTGATTGCGCCTGCGGCCGCAGCCGCCGACCCGACCAGCCCGACTGGCTCCGAGAGTGCTGGCGCGAGCAAGGTCGAACCTGCTGATCCCGACGGGCCACAGGGGCCGGGTCGGTCGCCCGTTGCTGGGCTCGACGACCGGGCCGGGCGCGACAACCCGGATTCGATCTACAGGGCGGGGAAGACCGACGGGTTCCAGCCGCTGACCGACGAGTCGCTGTCGGATACTGCGGCCGAGAAGCTGGGCAACGCCGACACCAGGCTGCTGCAGCAGGCGCAGGCGTCGAAGAAGAAGTCTGTCACGGTGTTGATGCTGGCCCGGAAGGGCGCGACCGCGGACGTCGTCGCCGCGGTGGAGAAGGCCGGCGGGACCGTCGGGTCGGTGACCGGAAAGGTCGGCTACGTCCGGGCGACCGTCCCGACCGACAGCGTGACCACCTTGGCCGGCCTTCGGTCGGTCGCGGCGATCGACCTGAACCGGACGTACAAGATCCCGGGCCCGGAACTGGGCGCCGCGGGTGCGAGGACGGCGGCAACGAAGGCCGCGGGGCCGACCGCGCCCGGCGCGAACACGCCCGCCGACAACCCGTACCTACCGATCAACGAGACCGGCGCCGAGGCCTTCGTCAAGGACAACCCGGCCTGGGACGGGCGCGGCACGGTCGTCGGCGTGCTGGACACCGGCGTCGACGTCGAGCATCCCGCGCTACAGACGACCAGCAACGGCAAGCCCAAGATTGTCGATTGGGTAACCGAGACCGATCCGGTCACCGACCGCGACGGCAGCTGGGTGCGGATGTCCACCACCAAGACGGGTCCGACGTTCAGCTACCTGGGCAAGACCTGGACGATCCCGCAGGGCACGTTCCAGTTCGGCGTGTTCTACGAGAGTGCGACGGCCGGGAGCGACTTCGAGGGCGACCTCAACCGGGACGGCGACACCCTGGACTTCTACGGGGTTCTGTACGACCCGACCACCCACAGGATCTGGGTCGACGGCAACAACAACCAGGACCTCACCGACGAGACACCGATGGCCCCGTTCGCGGTCGACCGCCAGGTCGGCCACCTTGGGAGCGACGACCCCGCAACACCGCAGAACGAGCGCATCCCGTTCGTCGTCGAGTACCGCGAAAACGTCGATCTCTCCCCGCTCGGCGGCAGCAACGTCGGCAAGACCGCGAACTACGTGTCTATCGGGTTGTCGGTCGCCTCGCACGGCACCCATGTCGCGGGGATCACCGCCGGCACGTCGATGTTCGGCGGTCAGATGCACGGCGCCGCACCGGGCGCGCAGATCGTGTCCGCCCGCGCCTGCACTTGGGGCGGTGGCTGCACCCAAGCGGCACTGACCGAGGGCATGATCGACCTGGTCACCAATCGCCATGTCGACGTCGTCAACCTGTCCATCGGTGGGCTTCCCGCATTGAACGACGGCTCCGACGTGATCGCCGCGCTCTACGACAAGCTGATCGACAACTACGGCGTGCAGATCATCATCGCCGCCGGCAACGACGGCCTCGGCACCAACACCGTCAGCTCGCCGTCCGTGGCGGGCAAGGCCATCTCGGTCGCCGCGTCCGTCAGTTCCGACACCTGGTGGGCCGGCTACGGGTCGAAGGTCGCCACCAAGCAGGGCATCTTCGGCTTCTCCTCCCGCGGCCCCGCTGAGAACGGGGCGCTGGCACCGCAGGTGTCCGCGCCCGGCGCAGCCATCTCCTCGATCCCGATGTGGCTGTCCGGTGAAGCCGTCCCCGAGGCCGGGTATTCGCTGCCGGCCGGGTACGGCATGGCCAACGGCACCTCCATGGCGGCCCCGCAGGTCGCCGGAGCAACGGCGCTGCTGCTATCGGCCGCCAAGGCCCATTCGCTGACGGTCAGCCCGGCGGCGCTGAAGACCGCCCTGACCGGCACCGCCGACCCGATCCCCGGCGTCCCGACCGTCGCGCAGGGCGCCGGCATCATCGACACCGTCGCGGCCTGGAAGCAGCTCAGCGCTGGCATCAACACCAATGAGCTCACTGTGTCGGCTCCCGTTTGTAGTTCGCTGTCCGGCCTGCTCGCGACTCCGAAGACCGGCGTCGGCATCTACAACCGTTGTCTGCCAACGGAAGGCGGCCAGGTGACCGGTGCGCAGAAGACCTACAAGGTCAGCGTCACCCGGACCAGCGGTGCCGCCGGGAACGGCGTGCACCGGATCGGTTGGATCGGCAACGACGGCACGTTCAGCGCCCGCGCGGCAATGCCCCTGCAGCTCGGAAAGGCAGCCGATATCACGGTCACCGCGACCGCGACGACCTCCGGCATGCACAGCGCGATCCTGACCATTGATGACCCGGCGACGGGCGGCATCGACCAGTTCGTCGCCGTCACCGTGCTGGCGACCAAACCGCTGGCCAAACCCGACTACGCGGTCACCAGTTCCGGCACGCTCAACCGAACCGGAACCACCTCGCTGCTGGTGCCCGTTCCCAAGGGCGTCGAAGCACTGCAGATGACCCTGGGCGGGCTCGCCGACGGCAGCCAGGTCCGCGCATTGCCCATCGACCCCGACGGCATGCCCGCAGACTCCAACGCCAGTTACCACTGCTACACCAACTACACCGACCCGGCGAACTGCAACGCCACCGCACGACCGGTGTACCGACCCAAACCCGGCATCTGGGAGTTCGTGATCGAGTCTCGCAGGACGTCTCCGGTCGAACAGAACCCGTACACAGCGACGGTTTCGCTGCAGGGCATGTCGTTCGATCCGGGGACCGTCACAGTCGACAAGGTGACGATGAACTCGCCGACGAATGTCGGCTCGACGGGGACGAACACCTTTGGCCCCGCGACCGCCCACGTCGCAACTGGCGAGATCGGCGATGTCCGCAATTTGTTCTCGACGGTCTCGCAAGGCGAAATCACGTCCAACATGCTCTATGTTCCACGTCAGACGACCCGGCTCGACGTGACGCTGACGCCCAGAGACGCTGCCGATCTGGACTTCTATGTGTACTTCAACGGCAGGCCGATAGACCAGAGCACCACGACCGGGGACTCGCCCGAGCACATCGTCATCGATGACCCACAACCGGGTACGTACTTCATCGTGGTCGCGGGAGTCGCCGTGTCCGGAGACAACGTCACGTTCGACTACCACCAAGAGATGTACTCGAAGGGCCTCGGCACGATTACGCCGAAATCCGACGCGAAGTACACGGTTGCCACGGGCCAGTCGATGCCGGTCGACGGGGCAATGATCGTCAGCGCTCGGCAGTTGACCAAGGATCCCATGGTCGGCCGGGTCCGAGTGGCCAACGAGTACGGCACGATCATCGGGGCGGCGGACGTCACGATCGCCACTGTCGATGTCCCCAAACTCGATCTGGTCGCGTGGGCCCCGCCATTCGTCGGCGCGGCTCTCAATGAGAGCGGCGTAGTCGCGGGGGATCGCCAGTACAACTCCAGGATGACGCCGACCATCTGGACGGCCGCCGACGGGTTCACCAACCTGGATCTTGCCGGGGGCAGGTACGGGTCGGCTTTGGACCTGAATGACGGCCAGATCGCCGTCGGTATCGCGACGGACAGTGCATTGCATACTCTCCCCGCCCAATGGGCCAAGGATGGATCGCTCACCGTGCTCGGCGTCCCGGATTGGCGGCCCTATTCCAGCGGCTACGCGACCGCCGTGAATAACAAGGGGGTGGTCACCGGATTCTCCGAAGCAATCGTCAAGGAGTCTGACGGCAAGAACCACAGCTACAGTGACGGGTTCGTGCGGACGCCGGATGGGACGTTCAGCAAGCTGGCCCACCTGTCCTCGGATCTGACGGGAACCCAGCCGCGCGCCATCAACGATGCCGGAATGATCGTCGGTGCCTCGCACACCGATGGCCATGTGCCGCACGCGGTCACCTGGGATGCGACGTCAGGTGTTACTCAGGATCTCGGCACGCTTCCGGGACAGCATTCGGCCCAGGCAAACGACGTGAACGCCTCCGGGACCATCGTGGGGACCAGCGGTGACGACGCGTTCGTGTGGACCAAGGCCGGCGGAATGCACCGCCTTGCCGACTACGGATACAACGCGACCGGCGAGAAAGTCACCGACGACGGGTGGATCCTCGGAACTGTCGAACTTTTCCCGGACGTCGCGGTGTCGGCGATGTGGGACCCGCAGGGACGACTCTGGGACCTGTCCGGCATGGTGCCGCTCTCTGCCGGTGATCGATTCACGCCGACCTACAGCTTCGACATCAACGATCACCACCAGCTAATGGTCTACGGCGAGGGCGGCCCGAACGCCGCCTGGTCCAGCTCGGTGATGCTGAGGATCCCGGCAGGTCTGGGCAACTAGGCCCCGGCGCCACCTCGTCCCGTCGAGCCACCGCAGTCGGTGGCTCGACGGGACGAAGGCGTTCAAAGCCAGCCCCGGTCCCGCGCGTGCCAGCCAAGCAACACCCGGGAATCGGTGCCGGCCAGATCCATCAGCCTGCGGACCCTGCGCTGCATGGTCCGCAGGCTGATCCCCAGTCGGGCAGCGACCGCGGCATCGGTGTACCCAGCCAGCAACAGCATCAGGACCTCCCGGTCCGCCGGGTCGGCGAGATCCTTCGGCGATGCCAAGTTCGGATCGACCCTACGGCCGGGGACCTCCCGCAGTTGCATGGCCGACCGCCACAGGTTCTCGAAGCTGAACACCAGACAGTCCAGCAGCCCCCCCCCCGGCGCGCACCACCGCGATCTCCGAGTGCGCGTGCCCACCCTCGTCGAGCTGCACGATCGCAATCGAATCGTCGACGATCAGCAGCTTCGCCGGTAACGACTGCACCATGCGGATCTCCTGTCCCCGATCCAGGGAGGCGACCAGGTCCTTCTCCGCGGTGGGCTCATCCAGCACGGTCCGTTCGATGATGATCCGCTCACGCAGACCACGGCCGGCGACCTCGCGTTCGGTGTCAGTTTCGGAGATCCCGAAAACCGCGAACGGTGGTTTCGCGAACATCCGGAACTGCTCCTTGGCGGACAGCAACAGGCCATTGAGCCAGCTGCCGATCTCGCTGCGACCCCGAACGATCTCGATGCCGTTCGACAGCTGCACCTCGCGCGCCCTCCGGCGGCCTTCATTGAGAAGACCTTGAAACTGAGGGTGAATCGTGAGAAGTCGAAGGCGTGCCCCATCTGGTGGACGTCACTCCTGGGATTCGGGTACTACCTCGCCAAAGGGCAGGTGAAGATCCGGGTGGACCGGAAGGCCGTGAGACGGCTAAAGTCCACCGTTCGGCGAGTCACCTCCCGGACGTGGGGCGTATCGATGGCCCACAGGATGGACAAACTCAACCGTTTCTCGGTCGGCTGGGTGGCCTACTTCAGTCTCTCCGACAGCCTTCGGGTTTTCGAGGAGATTGATCACTGGACCCGCCGCAGGCTACGGCAGGCCCAGTGGGTGCAGTGGAAGACCAGTCAGCGCAAGAACTCCATGCTCCAGAAGCTCGGTTACGAATTTGGAGACCAGGAGCAAGGCGTTGCAGTGCAACGCAAGCGATACTGGCGGGCCTCCCACCTGAAACCACTGGAAATCGCTATGAATAAAGCCTATTGGGATGCGCAGGGCTACAAGTCGTTCAAGGGCTCGTGGTCCCGCCTGAAGCTCGCCTGAGATCAGCTGGACGAACCGCCGGATGCGGGCCCGCATGTCCGGTGGTGTGGGGGCGGGCCGGGCAAACCGGCCCGCCTACCCGATCGTCAACCAGGCCCACCTGCCGCAACCCACCGATCGCCGCTTCGATGCCCTCGACCGAGATCCCCAGCAGGCCGGCGAGATCCGGCCCGAGCGCCGGTCCGCCGGAGACCAACGCCCGATAGACCCGCTCGGCCGTCGCGTCGACATCGACCCCGATGAGTGAGCTCAGCGGGGAGGGGCGACTGGGGTCGGGCATGGCGCGAACTATACGTCCGTTACCGAACTGCTGGGTGATAGATGGGCTCCCTCAGATACGTAGCCCCAGCACAGGCATTGTCAACTTGTTGGTGTGCGGTTGCTTGAGGGTGTGCGGGGGTGTGCTGGGCTTGGTTTCCGCCTCTGGTTCAGGCCTCGGTGGGCATGGCGGTAGTGCCGGTGATCTCGTTCCAGGTTCCGAAGCGGTGGCGCATCTCGGTGCGGTAGCCGTGGCGGTCGTCCGGTGGCGGCGGGGCCGGAAGTGCGGTGAGATCTGGCTGAACGCGGACAGGAACCTCTGGGCCCTTCGCGATCGTCGCACGCGCGATCTGACTGCCGACCTCGCCCGCACCGATGATGCCGATGACGGTCATGGTTCCTTTGCCTCACTTTCTGCTGGGACTGCTGCCTCGCCGGATGTGTGCAGCCGCAGTACTCAGATCTGGTTCAGGCCTCCGTCGACGTACACGGCGTCGACGTCGCCCCACCGGCGGGGCGACGCCCATCGCCGAGATCAACCCGCCGGGCGAACCCGAGCAGAAGGAGCGGCTTCCGCCGCCTCCTGGAAATCGGCGATGTCCCCGCCGTACTCCCTCGCCCAGTTCGTCAGGACCTCGATGGGCTCGATGAGGGTCCGGCCGAGGTCGGTGAGGCTGTATTCGACCCGCCGCGGCGCTTCGGCATGGCGGTCGACCAGGCCGTACTGCTGGAGTCGGCGCAGCGTCTGAGTAAGGACCTTGCGTGAGACGCCGCCGATGAGGTCGACGAGCTCACCGTGCCTGCGAGGCTTCTGGCTGAGCCCGAAGAGCGCGAGCACGGCCCATTTGTCAGAGATGATTTCGACCGCCAGACGCGTGGGGCAGTCGGCGAGGGAGGTTGCTCCGTCCACGTTCTGCATGAAGGTCGAAGGTACCAGGAGGTAACCCACGGCTCCGTAGCGTCTTCCTCGAGCAACCAACCAGCACCGGATGCGGAGGAGTCACCATGCCACGAGTCGTTGTGTTCGACGAGTTCGGCGGGCCGGAGGTCATGCAGGTCGTCGAGGAGCCCGTCGTCGAGCCCGCAGCCGACGAGGTCCGGGTCAGGATGGAGGCGTTCGCCGTCAACCCGCTCGACCAGATGATGCGTTCCGGCACCTCGCCCGCACCCGTCCCCCTGCCGCACGCTCGCCTCGGTGTCGAAGGAACCGGCGTCCTCGACGCGCTGGGCCCCGAGACCGCCGGGCTGAAGATCGGCGATCCGGTCATCCTCACGGCCGTTCCGGACGCGAGCGCCCGAGGCAGCTACGCCGAATACACCACGATCCCCGCAAGCCGGGTCGTCGCCCGGCCGGCCGGGCTCGGAATCACGGAGGCAGCGGCGATCTGGGTCGCCTACTCCACCGCCTACGGCGCGCTCGTCGAGAAGGCGAGGATCCGACCCGGCGACCACGTCCTCATCACCGCTGCGTCCGGCGCCGTCGGCCGGGCGGCGATGCAGATCGCCAATCAGATCGGTGCCGCGCCCATCGCCGTCACTCGGCACACCGCGAGGAAGGACGAGCTGCTCGCCGCCGGCGCCGCCGCGGTCGTCGCCACCGACCACACGGACATCGCCGAAGCCGTCGACCACCACACCGGCGGGACCGGCGCGGACATCGTCCTCGACCTTGTCATGGGCCCCGGCCAGCAGGATCTCCTGAAGGCGGCCCGCCCCGGCGGAACACTGGTCGCCGCAGGCTTCCTGGACCCGCGGCCCACGCCCTTCCCGGGAGGCCCACCGCTCACGATCTTCAGCTATCGGAGCTTCGAGCACACCCTCGACCCCGTCGTGGTGAAGCGTATGGCGGCCTTCCTGAACGCGGGCGTGCGCCTCGGTGCACTGCGGCCCGCCGTCGACGACAAGGTGTTCTCCCTTGACGACGTCGTCGAGGCACACCGCCACCTCGAAAAGGGGCTGCACGCCGGGAAGAAGATCGTCGTGACGGCCTTCTGAGGCCGTGCCGGCTCAGGACGTGGCGGATACCAGGCCGATCCGGTAGGCGAGGACGACGGCTTGGACGCGGTCGCGCAGGTCGAGTTTGGTCAGGATCCGCGACACATAGGTCTTGACCGTCTCGGGCGTGATGAACATCGCCGCGGCGATCTCCGCGTTCGACAGTCCCTCGGCGATCAGTTGGAGCGCTTCCAGTTCGCGGACGGTCAGCGCGCTCATGACTTCCTCCCTGGCCGGCCGGGAGGTGTCCGCCGGGCGCAGCCGTTCGGCGAAATGGCCGATGAGGTGGCGGGTGACGGCCGGTGCGAGCAGTGCCTCGCCCCGGGCGACCGTCCGGATGCCGCCCACCAACTCCGCAGGGGGCGAGTCCTTGAGGAGGAAGCCGCTCGCCCCGGCTCGGAACGCGTCGTAGACGTAGGCGTCGACGTTGAAGGTGGTGACGACCAGTACCTTCGGTGGTGCCACGGCGTCGGGGCCGGCCAGCCGACGGGTCGCCTCGATGCCGTCCAGCAGGGGCATTCGGATGTCCATCACGACCACGTCGGGGCGTAGTTGCTGCGTGGCCTGGACTGCGGCGTGCCCGTTCTCGGCCTCCCCGACGACCTCCAGGTCGGGCTGGGCGGAGAAGATGGTGACATAGCCGGTGCGCACCAATGCCTGGTCGTCGCAGACGAGTACGCGGATCGGCGGCGGCGCATCGCTCATGGGTCACTCCTGCGCGGGCTGGGTGGGGATCACGGCACGGACACGGAACCCGCCGTCGGGCCGGGGTCCGGCCACCAGTTCACCATCGAGCATCCGCACCCGTTCACGCAGCCCCGTCAGGCCTCGTCCGCCACCACGGCCCACCTTTCGGGCAGCGGGTGCGGACGCCGGGGAGGGGGCGGATCCTTCGGTGGCCACCTCGATCTCGATGTGCTCGTCACCGTGCTGGACCAGGACCCGTGTTCGCTGCCCGACCGCGTGCTTCATCGCGTTGGTAAGCGCCTCCTGCACCACGCGATACGCGGCCAGTTCCACGTCCACGCTCTGCGCTGGCCACTCGCCCCGCTCGGTGAACTCGACGGGCTGGCCCGACATGCGTGCCTGCGCGACCAGGTCCCCCACCTTTCCCAGGGTGGGTGCCCGGTCCGCGGAGGCGGACTGACCGGTCGCCTCCAGCACGCCGAGCAGGTACCGCAGTTCGGTGAGCGCCCGGCGACCGGTGTCGCTGACAGCTGTCAGACTGTCACCGGCGCGTTCCGGCGCGGACGTGAGCAGGAACTGCGCCGCGTCGGCCTGGACCACCATGGCCGTCACATGGTGGGTCACCACGTCGTGCAGTTCACGCGCGATGCGTGCGCGCTCGGCGGCCGCGGCCACCTCGGCGGCCAGCCGCCGCCGCTCGGCCTCCTCCGCCCGACGCCTGCGTACGCCGCTGCCCACCAGCCAGACCCCGGCCAGAACCAGAGAGAACGCAAGGTAGTCCGGGATCCGCTCCGGTGAGCCGAGGCGGTGCAGGACGACCGCCAGCACGGCGTAGCCCGCGCTCGCCGCGGCGGCGAGAGCGCGGCGGAAGGAGACCTGGTGGGCTCCGGCGGAGTACAGGGCCGCATAGAGCCCGACAGTCCCGAACGTCGCCGGACAGCCCATGGCCTGATGCACCGCGAAGGCGCAGCCGACGACGGCGAGGCAGGCCGCGGGCCGTCGGGTGCGTACCGCCAGCGGCAGGGTCTGCGCCAGGGTCAGCCCGATACTCGAAGGGCTTGACGGGTGATCAGGCAGGCCGCCGATCTGCGCCCCGATCTGCGACAGGGTCGGTACGAAGGCCAGCACGGTGAGAACCAGCGCGAGAACGCCGTCCTTGACGGATTGCTGACGCCCCGTCAACCAACCGAGCGGCCTCCGCAGCAACAGTGGTCTCCGAGACCACCTGAGCATCATCACTTCCGTCTCCGTTCCGTTCCGGTCAGCCGGGGGCGGTGCCGCGCGCAGAGCTCAGCGGGCGACGTGCTGACAGGGCAGCAGACCGCCCCGCCGGTGAGCGAGGACGAACATCGGGACCGTCAGCGCCACACCGATGAGGACGGTAACGATCGACGCCTCCAGACCGAAACTGCCGCCGGTCAGCAGGCCCGAACCGCTGACGTGCACGGACAGCAGCCCCTTGGCGGTGTTGCCCGAGACCGGGATGCCGAGCAGCTGCTCGGTGGCGTTCCAGGCGAAGTGCAGACCCGCGACGAACCAGATGCTGCGCCGCCACAGGAACGCCGCTCCGAGCAGCACGCCCGCCTCGAGGGCGATCGCCAGTGCGCTCCACGCGGTGGCACCGGGGTTGGCCAGGTGCGCGGCGCCGAAGAGCAGCGCGGTGATCGCGACAGCGGCACGGCTGCCGAACAGCCGCTCCAGGGCTTGCAGGGCGAGGCCGCGGAACATCAGCTCCTCCGTGACCACCGCGCCCGCCGACACGGCGGCCGCGGACGCCACGACGGAGAAGAAACCGTTTCCGGCCCAGGAGAACGAGTAGCCTCCGAACGCCGTGATCACCAGGGCGGATACGAGGATGAAGCCCAGGCCGATCCCGCCGCCGAGCAAGGCCTCCCGCACGGCCCCGCGCCGGGCGATCTCCGGCATCGGCCGTCGCGCGACGAAGCGCATGACCGCCCAGTAGACAGCCACCGCAACGGCCGCTCCCAGCACCGGCACCGGTCCGGGGCCGGTCGCGGTCGCAGCCGAGACCGCGCCGACGCCGGCGATTCCGATCAGCATCCAGCCGAGCGAAGAGCGGCAGATCAGGCCGAGGCGGCCGCCGCTCGGACCGGAGACGCCGCTCGGACCGGAGGCATCGCTCGGGCCGGAGACGTCCGCAAGCCGGTCGTGGCCCGCCTCGTGGCGCGTGGTGGATGACGTGTGCATCATGGCCTCCCCTTGGTAGTCGGCCGCCCAGGCGGCGACCCGACGACCACGCTAGGAACACCGCGACATCCGCGATTCACCCGCGAGCGGACGGCGCCGGTAGCTCTCACGGGGGATGCGCCTACGACCAGGCCGGGAACGTCACCTCCATCCAGGACCCCTCCACCCTCGGCGGCACCAGCAAGCCCGACTACCAGTGCTTCACCTACGACGGCCAGCGGCGCCTGAGCCGGGTGTGTCAATTTAACGGCTGATCTTGGTTGTTGAGTTGGTCAGTGGTCGGTGGGGGTCAGGCGGCCCTCGAAGGCGACCTGGAAAGCGCTCAAGGGCGCCTTCCAGCGCATGGTCCACCGCTTGCGGCCCTTGCCGGTCAGGTCCAGGTTCATCAGCGCCATGTAGACGCACTTGAGCGCCGCGGCCTGGCGGATGCTCTCCGGTCCATCCGTCGATGACGGCGCGAGCTTGGACGCAGTGATGGCGGAGGAACAGCAACGTCTCAGACGGTGTTGTCAAGTTGCTGTTCCGGCAGGCGAGTTGAGGTGTGCTGAAGGTGATTCGGCCGGGCCGGAGGCATCCTGGTCAGGCGGTCGTGAGGGCTCCCGTGACGGTCTTCCAGATGCGGAACCGTTCGGCCATCTCGGCGCGATAGTCACTCGCTGTGATCAGATGGCGTCGGGGCCGGAAGTGGCTGGAGATCCGGCTGAAGGCGGCAAGGAACCTCTGGGCCGCTCCGCTGGAGCGGAAGCCCTTCATAGCGCGCTCGCGCTGCCTCGTGGGCTGATGACTGCTCTCGGCCCTGTCCCTGGTGGCGGGGCCCTCCACGACCTGCCGTGGCGCGCCGTCCGCAGAACCTCGTTCGCCCGCTTGAGCTGGGCGTTTTCCTTGCGCAGCGCCGCGAGTTCCGCTCGCTCGTCGGTGGTCAGCCGATCGTCACGCTCGCCGGCGTCCGCCTCGGCCTGCCGGATCCAGCCGCGCAGGGCCTCGGGGTGGACACCGAGGTCGATGGCGAGCTTCTTGATCTGCGGCTTGGGGTCCGCGGTGCGATACATCCGCACTGCACGGTCACGCAACTCGAGCGAGTATTTCCTGGGGCAGCCATGGTCGATGTTCCTAATTCGTGTGTAGGCGGTTCCAGATCAGCTCGTGGGTGAGCTGCTGGACTGTTGAAGCGGGTTGGGTTCGTAGCGGCCGCGTGGGCACCGGGCAGACTCCTGTCGGTTCCCGGCCCGTCGAGGCCTTATGAGAGAACGGTGGCGCCCGGTGTCTTCGGGCCGCTGCGGAACCCAACCCGGCCTCCCGTACGTAGATCGTTGTGGTGTGAGCCCGTCGCAGGGCGACCTCTTCGCTTCCTCCCGAGCCGCCGAGCTCTTCGTAAGACGGAGGCCCCTGCGGTGCGCTGGTGCCGCGAACGGCTAGTGAGATGGCGGACCGAAGAGTCCTGGAATTAGGTCGCCGCGTGGCCCGCACAGGCTCACCACCTGCGCACACAACAAGTGAATGGAGAACCGTGTGACCGTGTTCTGCGGGATCGACTGGGCCGAGAGTCACCATGACGTGGCTCTGGTCGATGACACCGGACAGCTGCTGGCCAAGCGCCGCATCACGGATGACACGGCGGGCTACCGGCTGCTGCTGGACCTGCTCGCCGAGTACGGCGACACCGCCGAGGAACCGATTCCCGTGGCCATCGAGACCGGGCGGGGTCTGCTCGTTGCCGCCCTGAACACCGGAACACGGCCGATCTACGCGATCAACCCCCTCGCCGCGGCCCGCTATCGCGACCGCCACAGTGTCTCGCGCAAGAAGTCCGACGCCGGCGATGCCCTGGTCCTGGCGAACATCCTGCGAACCGATGGACACGCGCACCGCCAGCTGCCCGCCGACACCGATCTCGCACGGGCGATCACTGTCCTCGCCCGTGCCCAGCAAGACGCGGTCTGGGCGCGTCAGCAGCTGGTCAACCAGGTCCGCTCGCTGCTGCGGGAGTTCTTCCCTGCCGCCCTGGACGCTTTCCTGGGCAAGCAGTACGGCCTGGCCCGCCCCGAGGCCCGCGCGGTGCTGACCTCGGCACCGACCCCGGCCAGGGCCGCCAGACTCACCCCGGCCCAACTGCGGGCGGCACTGAAACGCGCGGGCCGCACCCGGGGCATCGACGCCGAGGCCGATCGCCTGCGAACCATTTTCCGCGCTGACTACGCCCACCAGCCGCAGGCCGTCGAGGATGCCATGGGCTATCAACTTCTGGCATTGATACGCCAGTTGCACGCAGCCTGCCTGGCCGCCGAGGAACTCGCGACGGCGGTGGAGGAACATTTTCGCCGGCACCCGGACGCTGAGATCCTCCTCAGCTTTCCCGGCCTGGGAGTACAGCTCGCCGCCCGGGTGCTCGCCGAGATCGGAGACGACCGCAGCCGCTTCGCTGACGCCCGCGCTTTGAAGGCCTACGCGGGATCGGCTCCCATCACTCGCGCTTCGGGCAAGAAACGCTACGTCGGACGGCGCTTCATCAAGAACGACCGACTGATCACCGCTGGATTTCTCTGGGCCTTCTCCTCGCTGAGAGCCTCTTCTGGGGCTGACACGCACTACCGCCGACGACGCGAGCACGGGGACTGGCATGCCCAGGCCCAGCGGCACCTGTTCAACCGCATGATCGGCCAGCTCTACCACTGCTTGCAGACCGGACAACTCTTCGACGAACAGCATGCCTTCACCTCCTCGGCAGCGGTGTTGACCGTCGCAGCTTGACTTCTTAGGCACGTGAGATGTCTCTCATGAGTCCCATCTGACCCGCTGTCACTTCTTTCCGCATCTCGGGGGAACCTCAATGGCACGTGTCCGGCCGGCTGAGCTGCAGAGCCGCATAGGGCAAGCCGTCTTCCAGGATCGAGGTACAGAAATGCCGTATGTCGCCCAGCAACACCCGCGCATCGGCTGGATCGGTACCGGCCGCATGGGCTTCCAACTCGCCGCCCGGCTGCTGGACGCGGGGCACGACGTAGCCGTCTACAACAGGACCCGCGCCAAGGCCGAACCGCTGGCCGAACGGGGAGCCGCGGTCGTCGACCAGCCGGCCGGTCTTGCCGACCGGGACGTCGTCTTCACCATGGTCTCCGCCTCGCCCGACCTGGAGGCGGTCACCACCGGCCCGGGCGGCGTGCTGACCTCGCCAGATGCCGTGCCAGGGGTGCTGGTCGACAGCTCCACGGTGTCCACGCAGACGTCTGCGCTGATTCGGAAAGCAGCCGCCAAACGTGGGACCGCCTTCCTGGCCGCCCCGGTGAGTGGGAACCCGAAGGTGATCGCCGCAGGCAAGTTGACCGTCGCGGTCTCCGGCTCACGCGAGGCGTTCGACCAGGTTGGACCGTTGCTCGCACTGCTGGGGCGCGGGGTGACCTACGTCGGCGAGGACGAAGTCGCCCGTCTCGTCAAGATCGCACACAACGTCTTCCTCGGCGTCGTCACCCAGTCGCTCGCCGAGATCACCATCCTCGCGGAGAAGGGCGGTGTCAGCCGTGCCGCCTTCCTGGAATTCCTCAACGACTCCGTGATGGGCTCGGCCTACTCCCGCTACAAGTCGCCCGCGCTGGTCAACCTGGACTTCACACCGACGTTCACCATGCCGCTGCTGCGCAAGGACTTCGACCTTGGACTGTCCGCCGCCCGCGAGCTCGAGGTCCCGATGCCGCTCGCCGCCGCCACCGCCCAGCTCGTCGCGGGTGCCATCGGCGCGGGGCACGTCGAGGAGGACTTCGCCGCTCTGATCCTCGAACAGGCCAGGAACTCCGGCATCACGCTGGAAGCCCAGAACATCCCCATGGACGACGGCCTGTCACCCCATGCCTGACCGGCTACAGCTCGACTGGGTTGGATGAGACGGCGACTGGCTTTGGTGACAACGGACAGCTGCGCCAGTCAGAGCAGCCATCGAGCTGAAGCGTTCCGGAATATGCACTATGAGAAGAAATGCCCCAAGGGTCGATCGTGAGTGAGGGTGATCCGGTGGAATCTGTGGTGTCTGATGACTGGGTGCTCGACTGGGTCAACAAGGCGCGTGAAGTGCCGCAGAGGAATGGGCTGGTCGGGCTTCTCGCGGAGCTGACCACGTATTATCCTGTGCGGCCGCACCCCGCCCACAGGGTTGACCTGCCGCTGCGGAGCGCTGCCGCCGCGCTCGGGATTCCCGCGGCCGAACTGCACACCTGTTTGCGCCGGCTGGCCAACGCAGGCCTACTCACCTATTCGTTGTGGCCCGACAGTGAGAGAACTCTGCACGGCGCGATCACACTGATTCCCGTCGCCGATTCGCCTGTGGATTTTGGTATCTGAGCTCGATGGAACGGACAGAGAGATCTGGGGCGCTGGCCGACGTGCTGTTGGACGAGGGTGCGGTGGCGGTCGCGCCGCCAGCGGTGTTCACGGCCAGCATGGGAGCGGCTCCTTCCCGGACGTTGTTGGATGTGCTGGAGGCAACCACTCGCCGGTACCCCGATGCACTGGCGGTCGATGACGGGACCGCGGCGCTGAGCTATCGGGATTTGCTGACCGAGGTGGACGCGATGTCGGGGCGGCTTCGGCGTGCGGGCATCGGTGTGGGTGGCCGGGTCGGGGTGCGGATGCCCTCGGGGAACGTGGAGTTATATGTGTCGATCCTGGCGGCGCTGACTGCCGGGGCGGCCTATGTGCCGGTGGATGCGGAGGATCCGGATGAGCGGGCGGAATTGGTCTTCGCCGAGGCCCGGGTCGCAGCGGTCATCGGTGCCGGAAGCGAGCTGACGCTACGCGCGGGGTCGAGCGGTGCGGCGGGATACCCGGGGCCCGACGACGATGCCTGGATCATCTTCACGTCCGGGTCCACTGGGAAGCCGAAGGCAGTGGCGGTCACCCACCGGTCTGCGGCGGCGTTCGTCGACGCCGAGGCACAGTTGTTCGCCGTCGAGAAGCCGTTGGGCCCCGGCGACCGGGTGCTGGCGGGACTGTCGGTGGCGTTTGATGCCTCGTGCGAGGAGATGTGGCTGGCGTGGCGGCACGGAGCCTGTCTGGTTCCCGCACCGCGGTCACTCGTGCGTACCGGGCCTGACCTGGGTGCTTGGCTGGTGCAGCAGCGAATCACCGTGGTGTCTACAGTGCCGACGCTGGCTGCGCTGTGGCCGACCGAAGCATTGCGCGGAGTGCGGTTGCTCATTCTTGGGGGCGAGGCGTGCCCGCCCGAACTCGCGGCCCGGCTCGTTGTCGCGGGGCGTGAGGTGTGGAACACCTATGGTCCCACCGAGGCCACCGTTGTCGCCTGTGCTGCCCGGCTCACCGCGGACGGACCGGTGCGCATCGGGCTGCCGCTGCCGGGGTGGGACCTCGCGGTGGTGGACTCCTGCGGCGAGGTTCTGGGGATGGGCGAGGTCGGTGAGCTGGTGATCGGCGGGGTCGGGCTGGCCCGCTACCTTGATCCGGCCCAGGACGCGAAAAAGTATGCGCCGTTGGCATCACTGGGCTGGGCACGGGCCTACCGCAGTGGGGACCTGGTCAGGGCCGAGCCAGCAGGGCTGCTGTTCATCGACCGGGCGGATGAGCAAATCAAGCTGGGCGGGCGACGGATCGAGCTCGGCGAAGTGGACGCGGCCCTGCGGGCACTGCCGAACGTGGCCGGCGCTGCAGCGGCCGTGCGCACCTCGGCGAGCGGCGCCCCGCTGCTGATCGGATACCTGGTCACCGCATTGGATCCGGCCGCGCCGGACGAGACGTTCGACACGGCGCAGGCACTGGTGCGACTCCGGCAGATGCTGCCACCGGCCCTGGTCCCGCTGCCGGCCGTGGTGGACACCTTACCGACCCGCACCTCAGGCAAGATCGACCGTGCCGCACTGCCCTGGCCCCTGCCCGGGACGGACTTGCACGCGCCGACTCCGGATCTTGCGGGTACCGAAGGATGGCTCGCCACGCAGTGGCGCGAGATCCTCGGCAGCCCGGTGCAGAACGCGGACGCGGATTTCTTCTCCTCCGGAGGCAGCAGCCTTGCTGTCGCCCACCTGGTGTCCCGGATCCGCAGCCGCTTCCCGAACTGCTCGGTCGCTGACGTCTACCAGTACCCGACGCTGCGCGCCCTGGCCGCGCACCTGGACGAGCTGGCAAGCGGTCACAGTCCCGCGCGGCAGGTACAGCCCACGCCGCGCCGTGCTGCGCTCGCTCAGACGTTGCTGATGGTGCCGCTGCTCACCGTGGCCTCGCTGCCTTGGGTCGTGGCACTGGCGGCGGTCGGAAACGCACTCCACTGGCTCGGGTCCTTTCCCTGGGCACCCGTCGTCTCCTGGTGGTGGGTGGCCACAGGCTGGGTGCTGTTCGCAAGCCCCGCAGGCCGACTGGCGATCGCGGCGGCAGGTGCGCGGCTGCTGCTGCACGGGGTTCGCCCGGGCACCTATCCTCGCGGCGGCGGCGTGCACCTGCGGCTGTGGACCGCTGAGCGTCTGGCGGCGCTCAGCGGTGCAACCCACCTGACCGGCAGCTGGCTGACCTGGTACGCCAAAGCGCTGGGGGCCCAGGTCGGCGCGGATGCCGACCTGCATGCACTGCCATCAGTGACCGGCTTCCTCGAGCTGGGCGGGGGCTGCGCGATCGAGCCGGAGGTGGACCTGTCCGGCCACTGGCTGGACGGAGACCTGCTGCACATCGGCCGTATCCGTATCGGTTCGGGGGCAACCATCGGATCTCGCAGCGTGCTCCTTCCTGGGGCCAGGATCGGCAAGCGGGCAAGCGTGGCGCCGGGTAGCGCGGTGGCCGGCTTGGTGCCCGCAGGCCAACGCTGGGCGGGTGTACCGGCCCGCCCCACCGGCAAGAGGCCGCACCGCAGGCCGCCGGCCCGCCCCCCACAGAGCAGGCGATGGGCCGTTTTCTACGCGCTCACTTCAACGGCACTGACGATGCTGCCCCCGCTGGCCGCGCTGCCCGGGCTGATGGTGACCGGCCTGTTCCTGCGCGGACAGGCCGACCCAACAGCCGCGCTGGGCCGTGCCCTGCTCTCGGTGCCGCTCGCCGCAATCAGCTCACTGATGTGCTACGCACTCCTGCTGTTGACGGGAGTGCGCCTGCTCAGCTTCGGCCTGCGCGAAGGAAGCCATCCCGTTCACAGTCGGATCGGCTGGCAGGCCTGGGGCACCGAACGGCTGATGGACGCCGCCAGGGTCGGCCTGTTCCCTCTGTACGCGAGCCTGCTCACCCCGGCATGGCTGCGCGCACTGGGTATGCGGGTCGGACGCCGAGTGGAGGCATCGACGGTGCTGGCACTGCCGACCATGACGCGGATCGGCGACGGCGCGTTTCTCGCCGACGACACCATGGTCGGCTCCTACGAACTGGGGGGCGGCTGGCTGCGCATCGCGGCCGCACGCATCGGCAAGCACGCCTTCCTCGGCAACTCGGCCATGGCCGCACCCGGACGCTCAGTGCCCAACCGAGGCCTGGTGGGCGTGCTGTCCGCCGCCCCCAAGCGCGCCAAGGCGGGCAGCTGCTATCTCGGCATGCCACCGATGAAGCTTCGGCACACTGCCGAGAAGAGCGACCCGAGCCGTACCTTCGAACCGCCACGCCGCCTGGTGTTGGCCAGAGCCAGCGTGGAGCTGTGCAGGCTCGTGCCGGTCATGTGCACCGTCGCGCTCACGGTGCTCGTGCTTGCCGCCTTCGAAGTACTTGCGGTGCGGATGGGGTTCACCGTGGCAGCGCTGGGCGGCGGACTTCTGCTGTTCACCGCAGGCGTGCTGGCCTGCGCGGTCGCGGCGGCGGCGAAATGGCTGCTGGTCGGCCGGTTCCAGGCCATCGAGCGGCCGCTGTGGAGCGCGTTCGTGTGGCGCAACGAGCTGGCCGACGCCTTCGTGGAGGTACTCGCCGTTCCGTGGCTCGTCGGAGCGATCGGCGGCACTCCGCTGATGAACCTGTGGCTGCGCTGCCTCGGAGCCCGCATCGGGCGCGGCGTGTGGTGCGAGACCCGCTGGCTGCCCGAGGCCGACCTGGTGCGGATCGGGGACGCTGCGAGCGTCAACCGCGGCTGTGTGCTCCAGACACACCTGTTCCACGACCGGATCATGCGCATGGGGGAGGTGATTCTTCAGGAGGGGGCTACCCTGGGCCCGCACACCATCGTGCTGCCCGGCGCCGATGTCGGGTCCCACACCACGGTGGGACCGGCATCACTGGTGATGCGCGGTGAAACCGTGCCTTCTGGTACCCACTGGCTCGGGAATCCGATCGCCACCTGGCCCAGGGAAAGTAGCTTCGAAGAGTAATGGCCGAGCGAAATCGCAGCACGCTTCGCCCCTCGTCCGGAGCGGCCACATCTGCTGACTCTTATCTGCCCGAGCACGGCAACGGCGGTTACCGGACCACGCACTACGACCTGGAACTGCGCTACCGGCCCGACTCCGGACGACTGTCCGGACGGGCGGTGCTCACTGCGGTCACCGAGCAGGCACTCACCGACTTCACCCTCGATCTGGGAGCCTTCCGGCTCGACCGGGTGAAGGTGGATGGCATCCAGGCCGCCCGGTACACCCACCGGGCCGGCAAGCTGCGGATCTGGCCCGCCCGAGCGCTGCGCGCCGGGAGCCCGTTCACCGTAGAGGTGCACTACGTCGGAAACCCCCGGCCGATCCGCAGCCACTGGGGCGATCTCGGCTGGGAGCAATTGGACGACGGCGCACTGGTCGCCGGACAGCCGATCGGCGCGCCGTCCTGGTTCCCCTGCAACGACCACCCCGCGGACAAAGCAACCTACCGGATCTCGGTGACCGCACCATCGCCCTACACGGTGCTCGCCAACGGCAACCTGTTCACCCGTACCACACACTCCAGCACCACGACCTGGGTGTACGAGCAGCCGACGCCCATGGCGAGCTATCTGGCCACCGTGCTGATCAGCCACTTCGAGACAGTCGAACTCGCCCCTGCCCCGATACCGCAGACAGCGGCCGTACCTGCCAGGTTGCTCACCCGGTTCCGATGGGACTTCGCCCGCCACTCCGAAATGATGACCACTTTCGAGCACTTCTTCGGCCCGTACCCCTTCGACCGGTACGCCGTGGTCGTCGTCGACGAGGAGCTGGAAGTCCCCGTTGAGGCCCAGGGGCTGTCCATCTTCGGAGCCAACCATATCGACGGACACCGCGGCTTCGAGCGACTCGTGGCTCACGAACTGGCACACCAATGGTTCGGCAACAGCCTGACCCTCGCTGCCTGGCGCCACATCTGGCTCAACGAGGGCTTCGCCTGCTACTCCGAATGGCTGTGGTCGGAGTCCTCCGGCGGCAGGCTGGCCGCCGACCTGGCGACCCAGGCCCACGCTAGCCTCGCGGCACACCCCCGGGATCTGCGGGTCGCCGACCCCGGCGTACGGCAGATGTTCGATGACCGGATCTACCTGCGCGGGGCACTCGCACTGCACGCACTGCGCACAACACTCGGCAGCACCGCATTTTTCGCCGTGCTCCAGGAATGGACCGCGACCTACCGGCACCGCACAGTGACGACGGAAGCGTTCATAGCCACAGCGCAACGCCACACCCCCAAGCCACTGGACGAGCTCTTCACGACGTGGCTCCACGACACCCAACTGCCGGAACTGCCCCAGCCCACGAACTGGCGCGGCTGAGGCGCCCCACCACCCGGTGGCTCCGTTCACTTCTGCCGACAGCGTTTTTCCGTGACTTTGGGCAGCACCGGCATCGTCGTCGAAACACGGGCGCGGTTCGGATTCACCGCCGCACCGGGCATCACGGACGACGGACGCATCCGGCTGATCACCCAGCACCTCCCGCCCCAGTACGCGGCCCGCCTCTTCGGCGCACAGACCGCCGGCGCCTCCGAACAACAGCTCCAGGCAGTGATCGCCGAAGGACTCCAGGAGCAGTACTTCAAGGACCGCGGCCGCCGCGCTGATGGACTCCTGGTGGAGTTCACCGACATCGACTATGTCGAACTCGAATTCTGACCAGCCAGGCACCGCCGCCGCCGCCGACCGCGGCCGGTCGAGCCGAAGCACGACAGTGGTCACACAGGCAGCCTCGTTGTCACCAAGCAGCGGTGGTGCCTTTGCCCGCAGCTCTACTCGGGTGGCGAGAGGTCGAAGCGTCCGTCTCTCCCGAGGCGCGCTGCGCGGGGCTCTCACGCAGTCGGGTCAGCCGGTTGATCTCGGCGTCGAGGGCGGGGAGCCTGCGGCCGACAAGCCTGGAGGTGGAGACGCCGGGTTCGGCAGAGCCACACCGCGGCGGCGGGTCCTGGGCGAGTAAGCGGATGGCGAGTACCGACGAGCAGCGTTTCGTCAGCCGTTGCTTCATCGTCGGCACAGGCTGGGCGGTGCCTGCCGCACCTTCACCGTTCGGCAGGTAGTGGTCACGCACACCGGCGTGACGGGTACGGGTACGGGTACGTACCCGTACCCTGGAGGGAGGGGAAGGAGTGCGACCATGTCCGATGCCAATGTCCGTATCCCCGAAGAGGCGAAGGACCGGCTCGCCGCGATCGCAGCCGCTGAGGGCCTGTCGCTGCGCGCGTATCTGGCTCGTCTGGCCGAGACCCTGCTCACCCCGGCCGAGCGTGCCGAGCGTGCCGAGAAGGCCCGCGCCGCACTGAAGGAGTGGAACGGCTACGCCCCCACCCCGGCCGAGCAGGACGACCTGGACAGTGAGCTGGACCGGCGCCTGGCCCAGGCGACGAGCCGGTGACCGAATCCACGCATATCGTCCTGGACGAAACGGCGATGGCCGCGGCCGGTCAGGGCAACGTCCTCGCGTCCCGTCTCATCCACCGGGCCCACGCCGAATCCGGCTGGTTCCTGTACGCCCCGGCGTGTGCGCTCGTCGAAGCCGACCATGCACGGCCCGGCACGGCCGAGCACCTTGCCGCACTGCCGGGTATCACCGTCCTGGACCTGGATCTGGCCGCGGCCCTGGCCCTCGCCCGGCAGGAAACATGGGCTGCGGCCCACAGCCAGTACGCAGCGCAGCCCACACCCGACCGCCCCGACGGAGCGATCATCGCCACCACCGCCCCGAAGCGGTGGCAGGGCGAGCCGGTCCGCGTACTGGACCTCAACGCCTGATCCAGCCCCGCCGTCTGAACGGCGCCTCAAGGCGCTCTGCGTGAGTTCTGGGGGCCGCCAGCTGTCGTCTCGGCACCGCAGGCTGCGGCGCTCCGGGCACTTGAGGTAGGGGGCCGTGGCTGTGGCGAGTGCTGGGCCCGTTTGCTGCAGCGCCATGCCTGCCGTCCTCTCCCCGGCGGAGCGTGGAGGCAGGAAGATCCCGCATCCTGACCAGGATGTCGGCCCTCAACCAGGCCGGTGCCGTCGGTGCTCCAGCTCCAGGTCCGTGCTGTTCGTCTGCGTCCCCAGCGCCGGGCGACCACAGAGACCTCTCGCCGCGGATGCGATGTCGGATCCGCGGCGAGATGCCGGATACAGGACCGGGCCGGCCGGTCGAGCAGCGGCCGGGCTCGTCCGGCGCTACTGAGCCGTCAGGCCTTGACCGCGGTCTGATCGGATTCGGCGATAGGGGCGGTCTCGTCGCCGGAGCCTGCCACCACGCGGGCTGCCGGAATGGCGGCCGCGATCACCGCGCCGAGGAGGGCGACGCCGCCGCCGATCATCAGAGCAGTGCGGAAGCCGTCCTCGGAGGCGAAGGTGTAGCCGCCCGTCGTGGTGGTCATCTGGGCGAGGACCACTCCGATCACGGCCGCGCCGACCGAGGTGCCGAGCGAGCGCATCAGCGTGTTGAAGCCGTTGGCGGCAGCGGTCTCGGAGAGCGGGACCGAACCCATGATCAGGGCGGGCATCGCACCGTAGGCGAGACCCACGCCGCTGCTGGTCACGATGGTGACCAACATGAGACCCCAGGCCGAGCCCATCAGTGCCAGCGACAGACCGTAACCGGCCGCGATGACCAGGACCCCGGAGATCAGCGTGAACTTCGGGCCTCGGGCATCGGTGAGCTTCCCGCCGAGCGGGGAGACGATCATCATCATGAGCCCGCCCGGAGCCATCCACAGGCCGGCGGCGAGCATCGACTGGCCCAGACCGTAACCAGTGGCCTCGGGGAACTGCAGCAGCTGCGGCACGACCAGCATGCTGGCGTACATGGCGGTGCCGACGAAGATCGAGGCGAGGTTGGTGAGCAGCACGCGGGGGCGGGCGGTGGTGCGAAGGTCGACCAGCGGGTCGCGGGTCCGCAGCTCCCACATCCCCCACCCGACCAGGATCACGACGGCCGCGGCGAACAGGCCGAGCGTGGTCGCCGAGCCCCAGCCCCAGTCGGCGCCCTTGGAGACCGCGAGCAGCAGGGAGACCAGGCCGGCGCCGAGACCGAGCGCTCCCGGCAGGTCGAAGCGCTGACCCTTGGCGCCGGCCGGTACGTCCGGGATCAGGAACCAGATGAGAGCCGCAACCGCTACGGCCAGGACCGCGGAGCCCCAGAACAGCACGCGCCAGTTCGTGTACTGGGCGACCGCTGAGGCGATCGGCAGGCCGAGGCCACCGCCGATGCCCATGGAAGCGCTGACCAGAGCGATCGAGGAGCTGAGCTTCTCCGCGGGGACCACGTCACGCAGAAGGGCGATGCCGAGCGGCAGCATGCCCATGCCCATGCCCTGCAGACCACGCCCGATGATCATGGGGATGACCGAGGAGGACAGCGCGCACACCACCGACCCCACGATCAGCGGCACCGAGCACGCGATAAGCATCCGGCGCTTGCCCAGCAGGTCGCCCAGGCGTCCGGAGACCGGCACGAAGACGGCCGCCACGAGCAGGGTGACGGTGATGACCCAGGCGGCGTTCGACGAGGTGGTGTGGAGGATCTGAGGCAGCTCCGCGATGAGCGGCGTGACCAGGGTCTGCATGATCGCTGCCGTGATGCCCGCGAAGGCCAGCGTGGCGACCACACCGCCTGAGCGGCTTGATGCCTGGGAGGCATCCATAGAGGACTCCTTGGTTGCATGACGAGAGAACGATATGCATCGTACACTCCTCATGTATCGATCACATTTTGTGCATGACGCATATGCGCGTGAGAGGATGCAGGAGAAGGCCGTCGCGAAGGACAGGGCAGCGCGTCGGACTGGCGAGGAAGGGAAGGCGGCAGGCGTATGGTCAGGCCCACGAGCGACGTCGAGTACGAGCAGATGTTGCTCAGCCGCCATGGACTCGTTCACCACAAGAACGTGCGGCGCGAAGGCGGGCTGGAGCGCAGCGCTTACATCCTGCTGAGCCGCATTCGCGTCCAAGGACCCATGTCCATCGGCGAACTGAGCACGGCCTTCGGGCTCGACGCGTCCACTCTCAACCGGCAGACCGGCGCAGCGATGCGCTCCGGCCTCGTGGACCGCATACCCGACCCCGACGGCGGGATGGCCCGCAAGTTCCGCATCACGGACAAGGGCGCGAGCCTGCTCGACGAGGAACGCGAACGCACCGTCGACAACCTGGACCGGGTCATGGCCGACTGGTCGGACGAGGACATCGCGGGCTTCGCCGCCTACCTCAAACGGTTCAACACCGACATCGAACGTCTCGCCGGACGCCCCTGGCCCCGGCCGTGAACCCGCGAGCGCGGGCCGCACACACCTCGCTGACCTCGGGATTCACGGAACTCCGGCCTTGAAAATCCTCGGCCCTGTCCTCTTTAGGCCCAGTTGGTTACTCCTTCAACCAGGGGCTCAATTATCGCCGAGATGCCCGACGCTCCTGCCAGCTCGGTGCGCCAGGCCGTCGTTCAGGCCGCCAGCGGTACCTGGCGGGCGGACCCTGGAGTCTTGTTCGTTGTGCCCGACCCGGAACTGTCTGAAGATGAACCGGCGGCTGACGTGCTGCCCGGGTCGGTTGGCCGTCCGCGATGGAAGGACTGGCCGGTGAAGGTCGTGCGGATCGCGCACCTGCATGAGTTCCACATCACGGACGAAGACGCTCTGCTCCGTGCCGCTGTCGACCGCGGATGGGAGCCGCTGCCGGCGTCCGAACTCGATGACGACCCGCGCGACCTCATCGAAGCAGTGATGACCCTCACCGAGTGTGAGCGGGTGGGTTGGTGTCAGTGGGTTGGGTGGCATCCGTGCGGTGGGGGATATCAGCGCAGCGAGCTTGCTGTTTCGTGGTTGATCTTGGGCCTTCCCCCGTGAAGGTGGGCACGCGGTTGTTGATCACGCGGCGAGCGTGAGTTTAGCGGTGTGGCGTCGGTGTTCGTATTCGTTGGGGCTGAGGTGGCCGTTGGCGGAGTGCCGGCGGCGGGTGTTGTAGCGGGTCAGCCAGGCGAAGACGGTCCTGCGGCAGGCATCGGAGTCGCCGTAGTCGTGGGTGCCTGGAGGGTCTCGCGTTTCAGGGAGGCGTGGAAGCTTTCGCAGGCCGCGTTGGCGTGAGCCGTCGAATGCGCTCGTTCACCGTGGTGACGATGGATCTGTGCGGTTGATCCATCCGTTCCATCCGAGGAGCGGGGAGATCTTCGAGTTCCTCGAGCGGATGAACTCCTGGCGCGGGGACGTCGTCCTGGTGCTGGATGCGGCGGGTCGTCGCTGCTCGTTCCCGGTGGAGTGGACGGATGTCGCGCCAGTCGATGTGTTCGTGGTGACGGCCGCGGGCCGGTGTCCGTTCCGGACCGAGGACCTGTGCGTGCTCGTGGATCTGGTGGAGCATCTCCGTGATCAAGGGCTTGGTCGTGTCGGGGAGATGGCGCCGTGACCGTCGTGGGAATCGGGCCGCTGCGGCGGGTGCGTGTGCTCGTCGGTGGGGGCGTGCGGAGGTGCATCCGCTGCTGTGACCTGCTCCTTGTGCTTCTTCTAGGCCGGGATGCGCCCTTGGGGGCGATGACTCACGGCCGGATTCTTGAGACATCGGATCCGAACGGGAGGCGACATGGCGGCGAAGGGCCTGGAGCACGGCAAGAAGACCGCGTTGGTGGCTTCTCGGACGTTGAACCCGCGTCCGCAGGCGGTCGTGGACGAGGTGTTCGCCCGCTCGGTATTCCTCGACCCGAACGACTTGGTGCAGGTCAAGTACGAGATGGTGCGCCGGGTGCGGGTCGACAACGTGCCGGTGACACAGGCGGCGGCTCAGTTCGGGTTCTGTCGCCAGAGTTTCTATGTGATTGCTGCCGCGCTGGACGCGGGAGGGCCGGCGGCGCTGGTGCCGGGCAAGCCGGGGCCGAAGGGGCCGCGCAAGCTCACCGACGAGGTGATGGAGTTCCTCGAGAAGCTACTCGAAGCCGACTCCTCGCTCCGCTCACGGCAGTTGGCGGAAGCTGTACTCGAGCGCTTCAGGATCACGGTGCATCCACGCTCGGTGGAGAAGGCACTGGTCAGGCGCCGCGAGTCACGGCCGAAGGAGGAACTTCATCGTCCCTGAACCGGCGGCGGGTCAGCCGGTGGGAGCCGTGGAACTGGCACGGCGTTATGAGGATCTGCGGGCCGCGGTCCTCGGCGGGCCGGACGCCGGCTCGCGGCACGGCTGGGCGGTGCTGGCCCGCTCCGGGATGGCTGCCTGGCTTCTCGCGGTGGCCCTGGTCCCGGCGGCGGCGCTGCCTGCTCGCCGGGCCAGCCCGCCGGCGGTGGACCGGGGCCCGGAGGCCGAGGAGCTGGTGCAGGTACTCGCGCAGATGGTGCTGGCCGCCGCAGGCGGTGGCTGTGGTGACGGCTGAGACACAGGATGGGAGGAGCGGGTGATGGCGACGGAATCGACGGGCAAGGTCAGTGCTGATCATCTTCGGCGAGGCGCTTATCTGTATGTCCGGCAGAGTTCGCTGAAGCAGGTCGTGAACAACACCGAGTCCACGCAGCGGCAGTACGCCCTGCGCGGCCGGGCCGTCGCCCTGGGCTGGGAGGAGGACCAGATCACGGTGATCGACAGTGATCAGGGCCGGTCGGGGGCCTCCATCAACGGGCGGGACGGCTTCCAGCACCTGGTCGCCGAGGTCTCCATGGGACGTGCCGGGATCGTGCTGGGCCTGGAGGTGTCCCGCCTCGCCCGGAACAACACCGACTGGCACCGGCTGCTGGAGATCTGTGCACTGACCGGGACGCTGATCTTGGACGAGGACGGTCTGTACGATCCCCTCACCTTCAACGACCGTCTCGTGCTGGGCATGAAGGGCACCATGTCCGAGGCCGAACTGCACCTGCTCAAGGCCCGGTTGCGGGGCGGGCAGCTGGCCAAGGCCCGCCGCGGCGAACTCAAGCAGGGCCTGCCGATCGGCTATGTCCACGACTATGCCGACCGTATCGTCAAGGACCCCGACGCCGCCGTGCGCGAGGTCATCGAGCGGGTGCTGAGCCTGTTCGCGGCCACCGGCTCGGCCCGTCAGGTCGTCAGAGCTTTCGCCGCCGACCAGCTCACCTTCCCCTCCCGGATCCGCACCGGCCCGTGCAAGGGCGAGCTGGTCTGGGGGCCGCTCAAGCACTGGCAGGTCCTGAATGTCCTGCACAACCCGCTCTATGCCGGGGCGTTCTGCTACGGACGCCGCAAGGTCCGCCACGACGTCCACGGCAAGGTCCGCATCCAGCTGCTGCCGCGAGAGCAGTGGGACACCCTGATCCCCGATCACCACGCGGGCTACCTCACCTTCGAACAGTGGGAGAACAACCTCGCCCAGCTCCAGACGCAGGCCGCGGCCCGTGGGGACGACCGGCGGGCGGGCCCGCCGCGCGAGGGCACCGCGCTCCTGCAGGGCCTGGCAATCTGCGGCCGCTGCGGGCGGCGGATGACCATCGCCTACCACCTCCGCCAAGACCACGAGGTCAGCGACTACCGGTGCATGACCCACGCGATCCAGGACGGCGGACAGGTCTGCCAGCGCATTCCCGGCCCCAGCATCGAGGCGGCCGTGGCCGAACTCCTGCTGCAGATGCTCACCCCGCTCGCCGTGGAGACGGCCCTGACGGTGAGCGATGAGATCACCGCCCGCACTGCCGAGGCCGACCGGATGCGCACGACGCATCTCCAGCGCGCCCAGTACCGGGCCGATCTGGCCAAACGACGCTATCTCGCGGTCGACCCGGACAACCGCCTGGTCGCCGACTCACTCGAGGCCGACTGGAACGCGGCCCTGCGCGAGGTGTCCGCCGCCCGGACCGACGTCGAACGCGCCCGCACCCTGGCCGCCCCGCGCCAGCAGGCCACCCGCGAACAACTCGCCCGCCTCGCCGGTGACGTCAGGTCCCTGTGGAACGATCCGGCCACCCCGATGCGCGAGCGTAAGCGCATCACCCGCCTGCTGATCGCGGACGTCACCCTGATCAAGGACGACGACATCACCGTCCACGTCCGGCTCAGCGCCGGCCAGACCCACACCCTCCACCTCCCGTTGCCGCTGGGCGGCGGCAAGCTGTGGCAGACCCCGCGTCCGGTCGTGGACGCGATCGACGAACTCCTCGAGCACCACACCGACGCCGAGATCGCCGACATCCTCAACCAGCGCGGCCTGACCAGCGGCAAAGGATGCTCCTTCCACCGCCTCCTGGTCCGAGACATCCGCGAGAACTACCAGCTCCGCAACCGCCATGACCGCCTGCGCGACCGCGGTCTGCTGACCGCCCCCGAACTCGCCGTACTCCTCGACGTCAGCGTGCCGACCGTCTGGAAGTGGCACCGGGCCGGACTGATCGAGGGCGAGAAGTACAACGACAAGAACGCCTGCCTCTACCCGCCCCCGGGCCCCAACCCGCCCCGCGTCCAGCAAGGCATCCGCCTCGACCGCCGCCGACCAGCGACAACACCCGCAAAGTGAACCCGATAGGAAAAGAGGTGCAGTGTGATGACAAGCGTTTGTCGGCGCTGGTGCCGACCGCGCCCATCGACCGTGTGACCCCGAGTTGGTCGCAGAGGCTGGCGAAGGCCCGGGATCCGTATTGCGCTCCGTGGTCGGGGAGACCTGGAAGCGTTCGGCGGCCCTGCGCAGAGGCCAGCCGTCCTCGACCACGCAGCGGGCCAGACGCAGCCGTCCGGTCTCGGTCAGGGGTGCATTACGGTGAGGCATGAGGGCCTTTCTGGTCGCCGGTGCAGATGTCGCAATCCACACCAGGCCAGAAGGCCCTCACCCATTTCAAGATCAATCAGCCGTGAACCCTGTCGCCAACCTCCGTGGACAGAACACCTAGACCCGCGAAGTCCGGGTCTAGACAGCCGCTTCGAGCAAGTCATGCATCACGGTTACCGGAAGGGCGGGGTTGACGGCCGCGGCGCGTGCGATGTCCGGGGCGCGGGAGGCCAGCAGCCGCAACAGGTCATCCTGCGGCAGTCGTCGCGCAGGGCGGCCTCCCGGGTTGCGTCCTGAGAAGTGAGAAGTGGTGTACAGGCTCCCACCTGATCCTGGCCCAGTCGTGAGCGTCCCCCGCGTGGCGGCAGGGGAGATTGCTGGAAGTCGGCTGTCCGGTGCGGCAACGGGTGGGAAAGGCCTGACGGCACCTGATGAGTTCAGGGGGATGGGCGAGTGATCATGGATGGCAAGGACGCAGTGAAGCTGTATCTGTGGGTGGTGGGGCACTGGCTGTGGGGGCGCGGCTGTCGCCGTTGTCGCGGCGCTGTACGTCCCTGTGCCCGATGTGCTCGCAGCTCTCGGCGGCCTCTTTCTCGGTACGGCCGCGACGTTGTATCTCACCGGCCATCCCAGCCTGAGCAAGTGGGCCACCCTGCGCAAGCGTGAAGGCTTGAAAGTGCCGCGTGTCAAGGACTGGGACTACGTCCAGTTGTGGCTCGCCGTCGGCTTGGTCTGGCTGGCGTCGGCCGCGACGGCGGTGGCGCTGGAGGCGCTGTAGGGGCGTGGTGGGCAGCCGTTGGGTTGCCGCCTCACGGGAGTGGCGCTGTCTGAGTTCTGGTCTCCGACTTCCAGACAGTTGACTGCGCCGCGTCGCCCCGTCGACGGGCGCGGGCGCTGGGCCGGCAGGTGACCGCTGTTCTTCCAGCCGAACCTCTTGACGGGCCGATGAGTACGGACGAAAGACGAGATCACCCAGTGGCCGTCGATACACCACTCCAGCGGACGTGACCGCCTCCCGGACCTGACCGTCAGGATCGGCAGTCAGCCGGAGGACGGAGGCGGGCGCGAGCCGCGGGTCCTGGAGCGCCGCCCGACGAACCTCGGGGGAGGGGCCGCGGCTCAGGCGCTCGAGGAGCTCGGCGGTGGAGTCCGGGGCGTCGAGGGCGAGTTGCCGCATCCGCGGATGCGGGTCGGCGGTGTAGCGCAGCATGCCCGCGCGCGGAAAGCGGGGGTGCTCGCGGGGGCCCGGGCGGTTGGGTGCCGACGGGCGCGTCCAACGCTGCCAGACGTCCAGGAGCGTCTCCGGCGGCGTCTGCGGGCAGGACTCGGCGAGGGCCAGGCGCACGGCGTATGCCGGATCCCGTCCCTGCCGGGGCTGACGAGTGCGGGGGAGCCTCGATCGGCTGCGCCCGGCAGGGACGGGAGCCGGGTGGGTCAGCGCGGTGCGGCGCCTGGGCGAGCGAGGCGGGTCACGTCTGGCGCCAGGTCAGCCAGGGGCGGGTGATGATCTCCCGGTAGGTGTGGTGGGACGGGTTCTGGCCGCAGTTCCGCAGTACCCAGTCCTGCGGTGCGGCGAAGTCCTCGCTCGTCGGTGAGGTCTCTCCGTCCACGGCGCACTGCATCGCGTACAGGACCGGCTCCGCGTCCGGCTCGCGGTCGGGCTGGAGCGTCTAGGTCTCGTAGCGCAGGACCGAGCGAGGGGTCACCGTCCCCACCTCCGGTTGGCCACGGCCACCTTCGCGCTCAACCCCTCCGTCGGAGTCGGCGTACGTACGTCCTCAGGCGGCACGTCCCACTCCCGGCCGCCGCGCGGTGGCCGAAGCTGCACGTACGGCCCCACATGCCCCATCACCACGCCCACCTTGCCGCTCCGCCGGTCGACCACCAGGGCGCCGGCATCGGGCGAGACGGTGTGCCCGTCGGCATCAGGGGTGGGGGCCGTCATCGTGACCACCCCGGCGAGGCGGCGCGCGACCGGGCGTCCAGTCGCAGGGCGGGAACACAGGGGGTGGCGCTCATTCGCACGGTGACGCTCCTCGGCGGCGTTGATGCGTGCCCCTGGGCCTGTCGGTGCCGCAGGGTCGGCACCGATCCTCACGCCGGTCACCGGGACGAAGGAACCTCCACCAAACCCCACTTCGGGACGTCCTGCACCGTGTAGAACGTCCCTAGTGCCGTCCTGCTAGTGCCGTCCTGAGACGAAGGGGGAGACTCGTGCCGAACGAGAGACTACGAGCCGTCATGGCAGCGGAAGGTTGGACGTACGCCGCACTCGTTCAGCAGGTCGAGGTCGACCCCAAGTCGGTCGAGCGCTGGGTGAACCTTGGGCGTATCCCACGTCGTGCTACCGTCCTCCAGGCGGCCAAGGCCCTGGGGGAAGACGTGCACGCACTCTGGCCGGCGCTCCGCCAGGCCCGCCCCGCCCGCGCCACCAGCCCTGAGTTGGTGGCGCTCTACGAGCAGCGGGCCGACATCCCCGTCTCGGCGTTCACCGACCTGATGGCCCAAGCCCGGGAACGGATCGACATCCTCGTCTATGCGGCCGTCTTCCTCCACGAGGCGTACCCGCGGCTGAACCAACTCCTCACCGAACGCGCCGCCGAAGGGTGCACCGTCCGCATCGCGATCGGGGACGCCGACAGCGATACCGTCCAAGCCCGAGGCAAGGAGGAGCGGTTCGGCCACGGCATCGAATCCCGCTGCCGCCTCGCGCTCATGCACTACAGGCCGCTCGCCGGCACCCCCGGCATCGAAGTCCGCACCCACGAAACCACGCTCTACAACTCCCTCTACCGCGCCGACGACCAGCAACTCGTCAACGCACACATGTGGGGCGTCAATGCCTACGCCGCCCCCGTGTGGCACCTTCGCCGTCACGAGACAGGCGGCATGTTCGACACCTACGCCGAGAGCTTCGACGCTGTGTGGGCGACGGCAACCCCCGTACGAGAGGAAGGCTGACCGTGGCCCGCACCGAGTACTACGACGACCCCAGCGCGCCCAAGCCGAACAGCATGGTCGTCGCCGCGTCCGCCGTCGTCACCGACGATCACGGGCGCATCCTCCTCCAGCGCCGCCGCGACAACGACCTATGGGCCCTGCCCGGCGGGGGCATGGACCTCGCCGACTCCCTGCCAGGCACGGCCGTCCGCGAAGTCAGGGAAGAGACCGGCCTCGACGTAGAGATCACCGGCCTGGTCGGCACCTACACCGACCCGAAACACATCATCGCCTACACCGACGGCGAAGTCCGGCGACAGTTCAACGTTTGCTTCACCGCCCGCATCACCGGCGGCCAGCTAGAGATCTCCGACGAGTCCACCGAACTCCGGTTCGTTCCGCCGGAAGCGATCGAGCAGTTGCCGATGCACCACACCCAACAGCTCAGGCTTCGGCACTTCCTGGAACACCGGGAGAAGCCGTACCTGGGCTGAACCGTCTGACGGCAGTAGCGACGGCAACAACCCCGCACAACCACGAACACCCACGCACCTCAACGGACCAGCAAACCGCGCTTGACCTGCATAAAAGCAGGTAGAGGCAGTCGCGTAGCACACGTACTATGTGCTGGCGGGTGAACCCCCTGTCCTCGTTCACAACAGCAATTGCTTCGCCTCGATTTTTCGGCAGAAGCAAGATCAGCACGTTGCGGGAACGAAGGAGTATCAGGAGCGGCTCGCCAACGGTACGCCGACATCTGTGTTCGCATCCCGCAGCGAAGGTCGCGACCGAGGGAGCGGTTTGCCCGCTGTTCCCCGGTGTGAGCACCGGGGGACAGCGGGCGGGGTTGGACGCTTACTCGTAGTCGTGCCGGGTGGCGAGTTGTCCCGCTTCCCACATCTGGTGGACTCGCTCCTTGCATTCCTTGTCGGTTTTCACTTCGTCCGCGAGGCGGAGGCCGATGATGTTGTTGGCCTCGTCCGCCTTGTTGTCCGCATCGGATCCGGGGAGGGCCTCCTCGTGCGCTTCGGCCATCTGCTTGGCGAATTCTTCCCCGAGCCTTTTCTTGAGCAGGCACTGCCAGTACACATGGCGGATGGAGTTCTGCATCTCCGCGTCCGTCATCTGTCCGGTTTCCTTGTACACGTCTTTGTGCACTCCGAGCCATCGGACGATGTTGGCCGGGTACCTGAGGGCCACCCGGGCCTCCGCCCCGGAAATGTTCTTGTCGATCAGATACCAGTACTTTTTCAGCGCGGAGGGACCTTCCCTCACGAGATCCTTCGCGACCTTGTCGAGGATGCCCGCGGCGTCGGAGAAGTTTTCCGCGACACCGGCCTTGCTGGTGCCCAGTTGCGCGAGTACGGAGAGGCCTGCTCCGGCAACGGCGACGGCCAGCCGGTAGGAGAGGGCGAGTTCGGGGGCGAGCACCCAGACAGCCGCGGTACCCACGAACGCCGCGACGCTGAACCAGCTGATGTCCCGGGGTTCGAGGCCCTGCCCTTCGTGGAGTTTCCGGCGGGTCGCGACCATGGTGTCGAAGACGTCGGTGCCCGGCACGGTGTTGCATTCGCAGCGGAACTCGGCGTCCCTGGTCACGCTCATCGACATGGTCCAGTCGCCGGCCTGCGGGTTCTCGACGATCAGGCACCGGATCGAGTCGCCGGACATCTTGACGAGTTTGCCATCCTGGTCGATGTCCTTGTCGTAGGTGTTCCCGTCGGGATCCGTGACGGTCATGACGACGCCCTCGGGGAAGTCAACCGAGTCGTCGTCCTTCGTGATCACCGAGTAGAGGAAGGGCGCGTCCTCGCCGATGGTCATCGTGTTCGTCAGGTTGAACCGTTCCACGTTGACCAGGCCGTCCAGGGACGGAAGGGTGTCGACCTGGCAGTACATGCAGTCGTTGTCGCCCTTGGCCTGCGCCGTGAACGCGGGGATGGGGCTCGGCTTGTCACTGACGTCGAAGATGCCCCAGAGTCCGCCGACTCCCTTGTCCTCGATTTCCGTCGGCTCGTCGAAGTACTGGCCTGCGATGAGCGCCGGGGTCTGCTTCGCGGCCTCTTGCCAGTCGTCGCTGAGGGAGAGCCCCCAAAGGCGCGAGGCGTACCGCGTGTACCCGTCGGGCGCCCCGTCCTTCTCCTCCATGTGACCCCAGAACCAGTCCGGGACGTCGGCATTGTCGAGGACGTCGAACTCGCCCCAGAGTCCGAGGGCGCCCTTGTCGACGATGCGGGTCGGCCGGTTGAAGTACTGCCTCTTGACCACGGCCGGGCAGTTCTGGGCGACGCTCTTCCAGTCCGCGTCGTCGGGAATGTTCCACAGCCGGGCCGAGAACTGCCGCATGCCGTTGTCCTTGGTGCCGTCGTCCTGGAACTGCAGAGGGCCGGCCGCGTGTCCCAGGAAGCCCAGGGAGTCCCACAGGTAGGAATTCGCCACCGGGACCGGCGGATCGGTGATCGGCGAGGGCTCGGTGACGGGGTTGCCGGAGGCACGGTAAAGGGCCTCGATGATGCCGTTGCCGTCTTCCCAGACGTCATTGGAGAGTTCCCAGATGATGACGCCCTGCGCGCCCACGTCCTTGAGGAACTTCAGTTTGGTGACAGCGGTGTCCGGGGTCTCGAAATAGATGTTGTGGGCGTACGGGTACTCGCCCGGAGGCAGGGGTTCAGTGAGCTTGGGGCGGGGCGTTTTCCCGTCCACCTTGATGTTCGCGTCCTTAGCCTCAAGGGCGTCCGGGAACTCGTCCAGGATTTCCTTGTACCGCAGCACCTTGTAGCCCGGGGGCACTTCACCGGTGAGGTCGTCCGGCTCCTTGGCCGCGGCGAAGTCGTAGCCGTAGACGGGCACTCCGGCCGCGATCTTGCCGCGGTCCACGCCCTGCCCCGCTCCCTGCCAGTTCAGGAAGAGCGGATTCGTCCAGTACCAGAGGCAGTCCTCGACCGACAGGATCGGATTGTTCTCCAGGGCGTCGTCGTCCGGGGCGTTCGGACCGGTGCCCGCCCCGGCTCCCGGCCAGCCGCCCTGCTGTTCGTCGAGGTACGACTCCAGATAGACGTCCGACTCACGGATCTCCGCCGTCTTCTTCCCGCGAATCTTGTGCAGCGCGGAATGCGGGCCGACCGGGGACTTGTCCCACGACCCGGTGAGGTCGTAGGTCATCACACTGATCCAGTCGAGGTGTTCGGCCATGTCCGAGTCGTAATTGTTCCCGTACCACGAGGTGCCGAAGACGGCCGCCGACACGACCTTGTCGGGCATGGCCTCCTTCAGCCTCTTGGCGAACAACGTCAGCCCCCGCCCCGCGGGATGCGGCCCGTCACTCTTCATCCGGCCGCCCTGGTCGCCCTGGCCGGGCCGGCCCCACCAGCACTCCAGGTCGAGGTCGACGCCGTCCAGGCCGTTGTGGGTGACGTAGTCCACGACGTTGCGCACGGTCTGGTCGAGCTTCGGCGACGCCGGGTCGTTCCCGATCGCCGTCATCAGGTCCAGGAAGGCGAAGTCGTTCGCACCGCCGAGGGCGACCATGATCTTGGTCCCGTAACGGTTCGCGGCCATGTGTATGTCCGAGAGAACGGCGCTGATCTCCCGGACCGAGGCGGAGTCGAACTCCCCGACGTTCTCCTCGCTGAACGTCAAGAACGCGATGAGGCCGTGCGTGATGTACTTGTACATCGCACCCTTGCCGTAGTCGAAGCCTTCCTCCTTCCGCCAGGTGGGGATGTAGGCAATGACTTTCGCCCGCTCGGTCTCCTTGTGCGGGGTCTGGTCGTACAACTCGTCGAAGTGACGCCAGCCGTTCTTGTTGGGGTCCCCCACCCCCGGTTCCGAGGCCCAGAATGCCGCACGGAAAATATTGCCCTTGTATTTGGCTACGGCCCCCGCCTGGTAACCCTCGGGCTTCGGCTTCCACTCGGGTACGTCGGGATAATCCGAAGAAAGGCTCACTGAAACTCATGCCCCCTGGTGTGGGTGTTCATGCGGTCATGTCCACTCAACCGGAGACCTCCTCGCCATCCCAGACCAGATTCAGCCCCGCCGTCGACTGTGAAAAACGTCTCGGCTGGCGCGCCGAGTTGAATGCTCTGAGTGGACCAGTCGGAAATCTACGGGTCGCTTCCAGGACTCGGGGTCGTTGTTCTGGCGGCCGGTATCGTCCTGGATCCACGACCCGGCGAAGTGGACCTGATCGGCAGCCCAGTTGCCCACCCGATGCCGAGCCCTCGCGGGGCGTTTCTGTCCAGGAGCGGGTTTGCTGATCAGTGGTTGGTGAGGTGACCTGGGCTTATCAGCTTGGTGTGTGGGAGGGGTCAGAAGTCGTATCTCAACCGAATATGATCGCTTGATTCCTGCTGGTCAGGCATGGTCTCGGTCGGGGTGAGGGAGGCATCCAGCGTTCTGCTTCCGCTTGTTCGTCGAGGGGTGCGCGATGGCGTCGATGCTGGGGTTCTTGGAGGCGCGGGAAGCGTCTGCCCGCGAGCGGGTGGAGGCCCTGCGGGAGGAGGCGGCCCGTGCGGCTGCGGCCTTGGAGGCCGGCGAGATCGAGCTGGACCGGCGGGTGATCGCACGCGAAGAGCTCGTCGACGCTCTGGCCGCATCCGCCGCCGAGACCACTTCCGTGACGGAAGCCGCGGGCGAGGGAGAAACGGCACCCACCTCCGTTCCCACGCCTGCGGCCGCGTCGGTGCCGGGAGCGGTCGTGCCGCCCTGGCGGGAGGGACTGGAGGTGTCGGTGCTCTCGCCGGACAATCAGCGGATCTTGAATGTGCTGCAGGACCGGCCGGGCCTGGAACCCTTGCGGGCCAAGGACATTGCGGCCGCGATGGGCATCGACACGGCGGTGGCGGCGAAGGTCGAGGGGGTGCGCTCGAAGGCGAAACGCCTGGCCGAGCGGGGCTGGTTGCTCCAGGAGGCGTCTGGCGCGTTCAGTGCCGGCCGCAGGCTCGTAGCCTCGCCAGGCGGCGACCCATCCGCGTGATCATCGACCACTGGATCATCGCCTCGCTGGTCGCGGTCAGTGTTTCGTAGTCCCGGCACAAACGGCGCGAGTGCATCAACCAGCTCAGGGTGCGCTCACGATCTGAAGGGACAGGGCGAGTGACCATCCCCTCGTAGCGTAGAGGCCGTGATTGCAGGGGAAGTTGGGGGTCATGGCAGAGAAGCGACGGAAGTTCGACGCGGAGTTCCGTGAGGGGGCTGTGCGGATCGTCTCCGAGACCGGTCGGCCGATCGCGCAGGTCGCGAAGGACCTGGGGATCAACGAGACCACCCTGAGCACCTGGGTGTCGAGGGCGAAGAAGGCCGGCGGGGACGGGACGCTGAGCGTGCCCGAGCGCGAGGAACTGGCCCGGCTGCGCAGGCAGGACGCGGAGAAGAACAAGCGGATCAGGGAGCTCGAGATGGAGCGTGACGTCCTCAAACGCTGCATGGCCCTTTGGGCGAAGTAGCTGAGGGGAACCCGGCGTTGCTCGTTGGGGTGATCAGCGACCAGAGGACCGAGTACGACATCCCGCACACCGTCGCCTGCCGCGCTCTCGGGGTATCCGAGGCGTGGTTCTACAAGTGGCGCCGCCGGCCGTCCGAGCCCACGAAGCGCGAGGCCAGGAGGAGGCAACTGGAGGAGAGGATCACGTATGGCGCAGTGCATCGTGGTCGGCAACGACCGGCCGTACATCGCGGCGCTGGTGACCGTGGATCAGGAGTCCGTGGACCACTGGCTCACCATGCAGGGGCGGCCGCCGATGAACGCGGCGGACCTGGTGCGGGACCCGGATCTGGAGATGGAGGTCAGGCGGGCGGTGGTGGCCGCCAACACGGCGGTGTCGCAGGCCGAGTCGATCCGTACCTTCCGGATCCTTGCGCATCAGTTCACCGAGGAGCACGGTCTGCTGACCCCGTCGCTGAAGCTGAAGCGGAAGGCGATCGAGACGGCGTATGCGGTCGAGGTGGACGCGCTGTACCGCTGAGAGAGAGCCGTGCCGCCCCGCCGGAGATGAACTCGCACCGGCAGGACGGCACATGGAATCGGGGCCATGGTCCGGGCCTGACCGGGCCCGGGCCATGAGGCGGCTGTCCGTCAGAACACGACCCTGGCCCGGCGGACGGCCGCAAGGGCCTCCTGGGCACCGGAGGCGAGCTCCAGCGCGGCCTCGCCGTCGCGGCCGGACAGTACACGCATGTACGCCACGGCGTCCGCGCTGACAACCCCCGCCGGTTCGCCGGAGCCCAGCAGCCAATTACCGCCCGCGGGGCCACTGAGCTCCAGATGGACCGGCGCGTCGGACCAGGCCAGCGCCAGGTCGCGGACCACCTGCTCGACGATGTGCCGGTCGTGCTCCTCGAGTGCGACCGGCTGTTCTGTGGCCCGCGCCAGGTCGATGCGGTGCATCCACAGGTCGCGTACGTAGATCACATCGAGCAGGTAGGCGATGGACATCCGGGGCACCTCGGGGATCCCGCTGTCTACCGTGACGCGCCGCATCGGACCGGGCCTCCGCCTGCGGGCGCGCACGGCGCGGGGCCACAGCAGTGCGAACTGCTCCACCAGCGCCGGTCCGGCCTCGGAGGCATGGTCGTCGATCTGCACGGCCATGTGGGCGTCGAGCGTGATCTTGTCGGGGTAGCGGCGCGGCCCCACGAGCTGGCGGCGCAGCATCGTACGGAGACGGATGTTGTCCTCGCACTGGCCGACGAGGTGGGAGACGAGGGTGCGCACGTCCCACTCGCCGCAGTCGGTGGGGAGCGACCAGTCGCCGTTGCGCAGGCCTTTGAGCAGGGCGAGGGCTGCCCGGCCCTCGGCCTCGGCGATCTCAGCCGACCGGTCGCGGCCGGTCGGCGGCAGGTGTGCGGCTGCCACGAAGGATGTGGTCATCGGACTCGCCCTCCTCGGGGGCAAAGTAGCGGAAGAACATGTCCAGTGCCGTCTGTGCGAGCCGGGTGAACCGGCCCTCCCCGGCCGATGGAGACGGTTCGTTGGAAAGCTGCTGACTGATCACACCGGACGTCAGCACCGTGTAGAGAGCCACGCCTTCCTCGCTTGCGGCCGCAGACGCCAGCTGCCCGGCGTCCACGGCCGCTTGTAGTGCCGTGCGCAGGGCCTCCAACTGTCGCACGGCGGGCTCGAACGCCCGGGGAGAGGGTTCAAAACCTGGCACCGGCCGCCAGTAGAGGAGCTGTGCGAGCACCGGGTTGGTCATCACCCAGGTGATGGTGGCCTCCTGGCCCGCGGTGATGGCGCTCCGCGGATCCTCGGAGAGTCTGGCGAGGTACGGATCCAGCACTTCGACCGCCTGCCGCATCCCGCGTTCGAACAGCGCGTCGTAGACGGCCATCTTCGACGGGAAGTACTGGTACAGGGACGGCGGACGCATGCCCACCCGCCGCGCGACCTCCGCGAGGCTGAGCGCCGCCACGCCTTCCTCGGCCATGACCTCGACCGCAACGTCGAGGATCTCCTGCACAGTCTCATTGTGACGGCGGAGCCTGCGATCCTCCCTCATACCATTAAGAAAACCTAAATCCAGTAGGGAAGTCAACACCCCTTCGGGTAGCGAACGTTGGAGGCTGGGTCTGCCGTCCTTCAGCGAAACCGTGCACCCAGCCCGGCAGCGGTCACAGCCGGTGAGACGGCCCGGTACCGCCGCCTCCCTGATCAACCCGGCTTTCACGTCGCAGCGGTGCAACCGTTGCGGTCACACGGACGCGAACAACCGTAGGAGCCGAGCGGCCTTCGCGTGCGCAGCCTGCACCCACACCGACCACGCCGACGTGAACGCCGCAAAGAACATCAAGGACGCCGGACTGGCGCCCTCAGCCTGCGGGCCTGTAGCCGTCCCGGGGGTATCGCGTCCAGGTTCCAGGCGTGATCGCCGAAGGCGCGCAGCGACTCGTAGCGTTCCAGCGCCTTGCCCACTCGGCGCGCGGAGATGTCGCGCGGCGAGCGGCGCAGCCGGTCTAGCTCGGAGAGGCGCTTGCCCGCGGGGACGACGACCAGTTGCCGCAGCTGCGCGGACGGCTCCAGGCCCCCGGGCCGCGGACTTGTGTGATCAGCAATGCCTCTGATCCCTTCGGGCGGATCCACCCCACCGCCTTCGTGCCTGATCAGTGGGGTGCTCGGTGTTCCCGGCAGGATGGCAGGCATGGGCCACTGGGTGTACGAGTTCTCGGGTTACCCCGACTCGGCGGACTACCAGCAGATCATGGATGATGCGGAGCCGGGCGATGTGGTGCTGCGGGAACGCCCGGACGGTCTTGGCATCGTGGACGGGTCCGTGCGGGAGAACGTCGACGACATGATGATGATGGCCCGCTTCCGGTGGGTGGCCAGCGGGGACCCGTCCGCAGTGGCACCGGCGGCGCTGCAAGCATCCTGACTTCTGCCCCTCGCACGGCGGGATGCAGGGCGTTCCGAGCCTGCTTTCGAGACTGCCGTCGTGGCTGTGCGCGACGACCGTCGCGCACAGCATTTCTCCTACTCCTCTGTGGCGGGTTCTTCAGCCCCGGTCTCCTCGGCAGCGGGGGTCGCGGGTTCTTCAGCCCCGGTCTCCTCAGCCGCGGTAGGAGCCGGTTCCTCAGCCCCGGTCTCCTCAGCCGCGGGGGTTGCGGGTTCTTCAGCCCCGGTCTCCTCAGCCGCGGGGGTCGGCTCTTCGCCCTCTGCAGGACCGGCCTCAGTCGTGGCCGGTGACTCCTCGGGGGTGGTCTCCGCCTCTGTTCCTTCGGACGCAGTGGGCTCCTGCTCGGTGTCGCTCACGTGCTCACCGCCTTCCCGTGCTGACAGGCAGGAAGAGGCTCAGGTGTCGCCTGGTCGGACGACCGTCATGACGCGGAATTCATTACTCATGATGTCACCGAACCGCATGATTTGAGGCATTGCGAGGCCGCAGGAATACTCCGGGAACGTTCTGTAGGCCGCTGTGATCAACCCCGGCAGCGGGCGGCGGGGTCAGACGCGGCGACGTGCGCGGCGACCGCGTCGACGCCGGGGCGGGCGTATCGCTCCAGGGAGCGGACGGAGGCATGGCGGGAGCGGGCCAGCAGCATCGGGGTGGAGGGGCCCGCGCTCGGCGTCATGGGTGAGCGCGGAGTGCCGGAGCCGGTGCAGCGTCCAGCCCTCCAGCTCGTCGATGTCCTCGGGTGAGGCGAGGGGGTCAGGAACTGCTCTCGACTAAGTGTCCATGAGTGTCCTTCAGGTGTCAGGAGTGTCGTATGATCTGGTGTATGAACCTGACGGAATGGGCACGCGCACAGGGGGTCGCCCCGCGTACTGCGTACCGCTGGTTCCGTGAGGGCACGCTGCCGGTCCCTGCGGAGCGAGTGGGGCCGCGCACGATCCTGGTGAACATCGATGCGAACACCTCACCGTCCGTGACCGGTGGCGTGGGCCTGTACGCCCGTGTCTCCTTCCATGACCAGAAGGCCGATCTGGAGCGGCAGACCGCACGCTTGTCGGCATGGGCCGCGAAGGCCGGGCATAAGGTCGTGCGCGTCGAATCCGAGATCGCTTCGGGCATGAACGGCGCCCGCGCCAAGGCCCGTCGCCTGCTGGCCGACCCTGCGGTGACCACGGTAGTGGTGGAGCGCAAAGACCGGTTGGGCCGTATGAACGTCGAACTCGTTGAGGCCGCTCTGGCTGCAACCGGCCGTCGACTCGTTGTGCTGGATGACGGCGAGGTCGAAGACGACCTGGTGCGCGACATGGTGGAGGTTCTGACCTCGTTCTGTGCCCGCCTGTACGGCCGCCGCAGTGCGAAGAACCGTGCCAGGAAGGCACTGGAAGCGGCGGCTGCCGATGGCTGACAAGAAGCAGCTCCGTACCATCGACTTGCCGTTCGTTGCTGTCGGCCCGTCCGGTGTGGCGTTACGCGACCGCCTCAAGCACCTCACACCAAAGGACGAGAAGGTGTTGCGTCTGGTCGGCGAGCACCAGGGCCGCCTGGCCTGTCTCGATCTCAAGGCCCGTTGCGAAGCCGGGCACAAGCACGACAACGACGCGTGGGCGTCCCGCAAGCGTGACCTGACCGAGCAGTCGTCGTCGCGTATCGCGGGTGCGATCACGAAGGCTACGCATGACCAGTACGGCCTGGCCCGACGCTGCCTGCTCGCCCATGTCCAGAACCTTGAGGCCGGTATCCGCACGCTGCGACACCGCCTGTCCCTCCCGATCGGGGAGAAAGGCAGCAAGCGGGGGCCGGGCGGGTACCGGTCCAAGGGCGAGTGGTTCCACAAGTCCCGCCGCCTGGCCACCCTGGAACACCGCCTCGACGTGGCCCGCGACGACTGGAAGACCGGACATGTCCGTGTCGTTCGCGGCGGCCGGCGGCTGCTCAAGAACCGGCACAACCTTCAGGCCGCGCAGCTCACCGAGCGCGAGTGGCGTCAGCGTTGGGAGGCTGAGCGCTGGTTCCTCGCCGCGGACGGCGAGTCCGGAAAACGCTTCGGGAACGAGACGATCCGCGTCACTCCTGACGGCGAAGTGTCGATCAAGATGCCCGCCCCGCTCGCCCACCTGGCCAACAGTAAGCATGGCCGGTACGTTCTTGCCTCCAAGGTCGCGTTCGCGCACCGTGGGGACGAGTGGCGCGACCGCACCGAGGCCAACCGTGCCGTCGCCTACCGCATCCACTACCACGTTGAGCGGGGCCGCTGGTATCTCACCGCTTCGTGGACCAGGCCCGCCGTGCAGACGATGCCGCCGGCCACCGCCCGCGCCAAGGGCATGGTCGGCGTCGACACGAACGCCGACCACTTCGCCGCCTACCGGCTCGACCGGCACGGCAACCCGGTCGGCGACCCGCGCCGCTTCCACTACGACCTGTCCGGCACCGCCGACCACCGCGACGCCCAGATCCGGCACGCCCTCACCCGCCTCCTGCACTGGACCAAGCAGACCGGCGCGCAGGCGATCGGCATCGAAAACCTGGACTTCGCCGCCGAGAAGACCCGCGAGAAGCACGGCCGCAAGAAGCGGTTCCGGCAACTCATCTGCGGTATGCCTACCGGCAAGCTCAAGGCCCGCATCGTCTCCATGGCCGCCGAACACGGCATCGCGATCGTCGCCGTCGACCCGGCATACACCTCGATGTGGGGCGACCAGCACTGGCGCAAGCCCCTGATCAGCAAGACTCGCAGCATGACTCGCCATGACGCCGCCTCGGTGGCCATTGGCAGACGCGCCCTCGGGCACCCGATCCGGCGACGGACGGCACCGCCCCAGCATCACCAGAGTGATGGTGCTGGGCATCGGACCCTCCAGGCCGATCATGGTGACCGAGGGCGTGAGGAAACCCGCCGCCCCGTCGCGGAGCGTGCACACGATGCGCGTCACCGGACAGGGACAACGAGAACGCGGGGGACCAGCGCATCCAAAACCGTTCGGGATGCGCGCAGTTCCGGGACGTGGGTACAAGGCTCACTCCTGGACACTGTTTAGGAACGGTTGGCCAGTAGCCGGGTGCTCTCCTCGAAGATCTCCTCCGCCCGCCGGTAGGACAGCCGGACGCGTTCGGTCTCCGGGCACACGTCCAGTGTCGCGGTGGCAGTGTCAGGTTGAGCTGGTGGCCTTGGGGCTGGGATGATCGTCGGGTTTGTTGATCACCAGGGGGCGGCCGTGGAGACCGAAGCGACGGTGTCCTACAGGGGTTTCCGGTTCCCGCCGGAGATCATCTTCCATGCGGTGTGGCTGTACCACCGCCTCCGCCTGTCCTTCCGCGAAGTCGAGGAGCTGTTGCTCGCGCGCGGGATCGTCGTCTTTCACGAGACGTTCCGCCGGTGGTGCGACCGGTTCGGCCCCCGGTACGCCGCGGCCCTGCGCCGCCGCCGTCCCCAGGCCGGCGACAAGTGGCATCTCGACGAGGTGTTCGTGAAGATCAGCGGGGTGCGGCACTACCTGTGGCGGGCCGTGGACCAGGACGGTACCGTGCTCGACATCCTGCTCCAGTCCCGGCGGGACGCAAAGGCTGCGAAGCGCTTCATGGCCAAGCTCATGAAGAAGCAGTGCCGGGTGCCCTGGGTGCTGGTCACCGACAAGCTGAAGAGCTACGGCGTCGCGCACCGCGAGCTGATGTCGTCGGTCGAGCACCGCTCCCACAAGGGCTTGAACAACCGCGGGCCGAGAACAGCCACCAGCCGACGAGGCAGCGTGAACGCGCCATGAAGGGCTTCCGCTCGGCCGGCGGAACCCAAAGGTTCCTGTCCGCGTTCAGCCAGATCTCACCGCGCTTCCGGCCCCGTCGCCACCTGATGGCCGCACCCGACTACCGCGCCGAGATGCAGCATCGCTTCACCACCTGGAACCAGATCACCGGGACCGCCGCCATGCCCGCCACGGCCTGACCCAGAGCCCGCCACCTCACCCCACCTTGACCTGATGCACCATCAGCCATCCTGCTCATAGACAACTTGATAACACCGACGGCGAGCACCCAGCTCACGCTGTTCCAACAGCCCAACTACCGATGGCATCCACGACCTCCCGGGGAGCGACAGCACGACAGGCCACTACTCCCACGGAACCTCCGACCCTACGCCCGACCAGCGGAAACGCAGACCTCAAGTCCGGAAAGACAACAGCTTCTTACAGACAACCGATGCTGTCGGCCACGGCCCGACCGAGGCGGATGCCTGGCTGGACTTCTGGAAGGCCACCCGCGCCGAGGCGCTGCCGCCGAAGGACGTCTCGTTCGCCGCGGCGAGCGGGCGGTTGCCGGCGCGCCGGGCCCGATGGCTGAAGGTGCGCACGATCCGGGTGCGCGACCTGTTCGGTTGACAGTGGGCTCGGCGGCCGCGTTCCACCCCCCTGGGTGTGGCGGTATGGCGGCAAGGGGGGGCGGAGTCTGTGACGGCGTCGTGCCGTCAGCCTCGCTGGTGCGCCGCCGCGTATCCCTCGGCCCGGTAGTCCTGTTGCCAACTGGCGGGGATACCGAGGGCGGTGGGGGCGTCGGCGATCCCGGCCCCCAGGCGGGGGTCGGCGCCGGGCAGGGGCTGGCAGGCGGTGCGCAGCAGCAGGTACAGCAGGTCGGCGCGGGCCGCGGTGCGGGGCGCCGCCTGGGTGCGCAGGTGGTCGTGGTGGGCCAGCAGCAGCGCCGCCAGGCCGGTGACGTGCGCGGCGGCGATCGCCGTGCCGTCGACGGCGGCATAGCCGTCGCCGAGCGCGGTGGTAATGACTGCCGCGCCGGGCGCGACCAGGTCCACGCCGGGGCCGGTGGGGGTGAACGGTGCCGGGTAGGGGCCGGGCCACGGCGGCTGCGCCGCGGTGAGCGGGCTGCTCACGGGATAGGTGCCGGTGTGCGCGATTGCCCCCACCGCCAGGACCCCCGGCAGCGCGGCCGGGTGGGTGAGAGGCCCGGCGGTGTCCCCGGCCGGGGCGATGACGCTGATGCCGGCGGCGCGCGCGTCGGCGAGTTTCCAGGCGGCCAGCTGGGATGGTAGGGGGTAGGCGAGGCTGATCTGGGCGATGTCGATGTCGTGGGTGATGCAGTAGTCGACCGCCTCGAGCAGGTCGCTGAGGTGCCCGCCGGGGAACAGTTTCAGGGCATGCACCTCGGCCTCCGCCGCGATCCCGGCGATGCCGGCGTTGTTGTCCGCCGCGGCGACGATGCCAGCACACCAGGTGCCGTGCCCGGTCACATCGAGGCCCCAGGTGCCGTTTCCGGCGCCGGTGAAGTCGTGACCGTGCTGAATGGTGCTCTTGAGGTCCGGGTGGGCGGTGTTCACCCCCGAATCGAGCAGAGCGATCTTAATTCCGTCGCCGCGGTAGGTCGGCGGGATCTGGTTGAGCCGCATCGCCTGGCTGCCCCAGCCGGTGAGCGCCTTGCCGGGGAAGCCCTCGAAGGTGTCCGCCAGGGCCTGCACCGTAACTACCGCCTCCCCGTTGCCCGCGGGTTGGGGGGTGCCGGTGCGGCCTGGCCAGTAGCCGGCCACCGGGCGGATGTAGAGGGCCTGCAGGGTGTCTGGGGTGTCCGCGGCCAGGGTCAGCGTCAGCCGCCCGTCCGGGCCGGTGATGCCGTGCACGGGGCCGCCGGTGCCGATCGCCCACACATGCGCCCCGGCCACCGCATCCCCGTCACCGCCCACCACTCGCAGCGTGAACTGTTCGGGCTCCTCCAGCGTGACCGCCAGCATGGGGTCGATCACCGGCACCGGGCCCACACCCACGGAGGGGATGGGGGTGTAGGACAGCGGCTGGTCGATCTCCACGACCACCTGCGGGTTCCCGGCCAGGGCGCGGGCCCGCTCTTGGGGCATCTTCACCACCGCGACCGGGGGGCAGGCCGGATGCGGCTCCGCGATCGCCCCCAACCCGCGCGACCGCGACGGGCGCACCTGCGCCACCGGTTCCACATCGGGGTCTTCCTCCAGCAGCTTGAACAGCGCCGAGGCCTCGATCGGCGGCACCCCACCGCCCAGCAGCCCCAGGGGTCGGGGCGCGACCAGGTAGCGGCCCCACCCCGCCCGCACACCCCGACCAGGCACACCGGCCTCCGGCCGCTCGCGGCGTTCCCCGCCCGTGCCGCCCGGCCCGCCTGCGGCCGGCGGCTGCTGTTCGGCCTCGCCCACCGCGCCCTGCGCACGCGAGCTCTTCCCGCCCTTGCCGTTGCCCGGCTTCACACCGTTGCCGCCCTGCTCACTCATTCAGCTAACCGCCATCTCAACGTAAAGCGTCGTCGTACGCCCCGGATCTTCAGTGGCCGGCCGGGAAGCGGGCGTTCATGAGCTCCCCGGCCAGCGTCCCGCCGTGCCTGAGGCCCTCGCGTGCCACGTCCCGGCGGGGTATCCGGCCGGGCAGGCCCGCTCCCCCACAGGGAGAAAAGGGAACGGGTGCTGCCCGACCGGGGTGCTCACATGCCCATAGGCGACAGCTGCCCGTACTGCGGCTGCTGCCCGAACATCCCCTGGCCCGGGAACTGTCCGAGCTGGCCCTGCGGCTGCATGCCTGGGAACTGGCCGAACTGCTGCTGGCCGTAACCACCGCCCGACGGCTGCTGGCCCTGCTGGCTCTGCTGGCTCTGCTGCACCAGCGTCAGGATCGCGATAGGCAGCGCCTGCTGCACGGCCTGTTCCACAGCGCTGCGCACGCCCTGGTGCAGGGTGTGGTGCAGCGCGACAGCCAGGTACGGGTGCGCCTGGTGGGCCAAGCCCTGCTGCTGCAGCTGCTGCTGGACCTGCTGGATCTGCTGCAGCGACTGCTGCAGGCGCTGCGCCACCTGCTGGCTCGCCTGCTGGCACGCCTGTTGGATCGACTGCTGGACCACCTGCGCGATCTGCTGCTGGCCGATCTGGCCCCAGGGCTGCTGTTGGCCGTACTGCGGCTGCGTGATCGGGGGCTGGCCGAACAGCTGCTGCTGGTTGTGCGGCTGCTGGGTCTGCGGCTGGCTGATCTGCTGGGGGGTGTAGACGGACATGCGGGACTCCTCCTTGAGCCTTGCGGTTTCGAAAGCACAGACGAGCGGCACGCCAAGAAAGCCAGCCTGCCGCCACCGAGCAGCAAAGCACCAACCGACCAAGAACACATTCCGGGACATACCGCCAAGCGATGGAGCCGCGTAACGGACGCGTTGACGATGCCCACGGCCGCAGCACCCGCCCTGCTCCACGTGATCGTCCAGGCAGGCTGCAACACCAGTTCCCCACTTCCCGGTCGGGCGGCGCCGCGGTGACGCTGACTGGATGCGACAGGTAAGTGATCGTGCCCTGGGTGGTCGATGCCGCTGCGGCCCGGCAGATGCTGCAGGCCCGACTGCTGCGCCGCCCAGACTGCCGGGGTGTCCTGCACCCCTGAGCGACGGGACTCGCTCCTACACAGGGCGCCGACCAGGCCGCGATCGCCCGCGACCTCGACGTCCCGGCACGCACGGTTCGGGACTGGCTACGCGCCGCCCGGCGCGGTGCCACCGGCCTGGTCGCGCCCGCGGCCCAGGCCGCAACGCTCCTGGGCACGTCGGTCTACGACCATCGCAGCACCGGCAGCCGGCTCGGGACCGAACTGGCATCGAGTAGCGCGGAGAGGACGGGGCGGCCTTGCGTAGTGCCGGCCGTCCCGGGGCATGCATGGTCGAAAGCTGCAAAGATCGTGGCCTGTTCGACACGGCGTTGCGTCATCGAGCTCAGGGTTGCCGCCAGGCAGGCCGCCGATTCCGACAACAGTTGCCACTCGGCTTCCTCGGCACCTCGGTTGTCGCTCATCAGTCGTCGTCCATCCGTCTTCTTCGGAGGGAATCCCCGTCTTCAGGCGGGGAGGGAATCCGATCCTGAACCCTGCGGCGCGGAGCGCCGCAGTTTCGCTCCGCAGTGCCTCGCCCGCGGAGCCGCGCTCAGTCGGGCCGCTTCTGGTTCTCGATGTAGTCCTTCACCACCTGGAGTGGTGCGCCGCCGCATGATCCGGCGAAGTAGGAGCCGGACCAGAAGCGGCCGTGCATGGTTGCGCGGTTGATGCGGTCGGGGAACTCGGCGCGCAGGTACCGTGAGCTGACGCCCTTGAGGCTGTTGACCAGGCTGGAGAGGGCGACTTTCGGGGGGTAGTGCACGAGCAGGTGCACGTGGCCTTCTTCGCCGTTGAACTCGATCAGGTCGGTCCCGAAGTCGGTACAGACGTTCCGCATGATCTCCTCGCAGCGCGTCAGCATCTCGTCATTGAAGACGTTGCACCGATATTTGGTGACGAACACCAAGTGTGCGTGAAGGTTGTAGACTACGTGACGGCCGCGCCGCACATCGGGGTTGGGTTCCCAGCGTGGTGACATGCGCCAAGTCTAGTGCGGTCGATGGAATCGACGCGGAGGAGGTGGGCTGGATGATCCGTGCGTACAAGTTCCTCATGCGGCCCACCGCCCGGCAGGAACAAGCGCTCGGTGAGATGCTCCGCGATCACTGTTCCCTCTATAACGGGGCATTGCAGGAACGTCGTGACGCCTACCGGCATGTCTCGAAGACGACGGTCCGGTACGGGCAGCAGTCCGTGCAGCTCAAGGAGATCCGGGCATGCGACCCGGAGCGTCAGGGCCGCTGGTCGTTCTCCTCGCAGCAGGCCACCCTGCGCCGGCTGGACAAGGCGTTTGCCGCGTTCTTCCGGCGCATCAAGGCCGGGGACAAGCCGGGCTGTCCGCGCTTTAGGGGGATCGGCCGCTTCGACACGGTGGAGTTCCCCAGGGACGGTGACGGCTGCCGTTGGGATGCCACCGCGCATGACCCGGTCACCCGCGTCCGCTTTCAGGGGGTCGGGCACGTCAAGGTGCACCGGCATCGGCCGGTGGTCGGCCATGTCAAGACGGTCTCGGTCAAGCGTGAGGGCAAGCGCTGGTATGTGGTCCTGACCGCTGAGCGGGCCCGGCCCGAGCCGCTGCCCGCGACCGGCAGCGTGGTCGGCATCGACCTGGGCATTGCCAACTTCCTCGCCGAGCTCGAACGGCGAGTTCGTGCCCAACCCGCGTCACGGGCGAAAGGCCGCAGCGAAGCTCGAAGCAGCTCAGCAGGCACTGAGCAGGTGCAAGCGCGGAAGCAAGCGCCGCCGCAAGGCGGTAGAGGCCGTGGCACGTCTGCACCGCAAGGTGCGGTGCCAGCGCCTCGACCACGCCCACAAGACCGCCCTCGGCCTCGTGCGGGAACACGACTTCATCGCGCACGAAGACCTTAAGATCCGCAACATGAGCAAGGCCCCCGAACCGAAGCCCGACCCCGACCAGCCGGGCCGCTTCCTGCCCAACGGGGCCGCGGCCAAGGCCGGACTGAACCGCTCGATATCGGATGCCGGATGGGGGGTGTTCCTCGCGATCCTGAATGCAAAGGCTGAGAGTGCCGGGCGGGAAGTGATCGCCGTGGACCCCCGCAACACCTCCCGGCGATGCCCCGAATGTGGGCACACCGCCAAGGAGAACCGGCCCACACAGGAGAAGTTCCACTGCGTCTCGTGCGGCCACAGCGCGCACGCGGACACAGTCGGTGCTCTCAACGTTCTACGGGCCGGGCTGGTCCGTCGCGAAGCCCAACCGGCATAGCGAGAAGCCACCCCGTTCACGGGGTGGAGGAGTCAGTACGCCCGACATGGGCAGCAGCTAAAGGGTGAAAGTCCCGATGAGAAGAGGTGAGACTAACTCGCTAGCCGAACGGCAAGGGCGTCATCGCGAGGTGGGGTCCGAAGGAAGCCGGAGGCAAAACCGGGTACCGATGTACAAGAACCGCATTTGAGGCTAGGCGTCTTGGGCAAGGTGGCTGACTGCATCGAAGCCCGTTCTCACCAAGAAAGACGCAGAGTATATGCGGCGGCGATCCGGGGAAAGTTGCTGTTCTTATTCGGGGAGGTCTGCCCGGGTGTCACCTGTAACGGTGTGTCGGCCGGGATTGTGACGACCGATGCCAGCAATGGCACTGGTTTGCCGGACAGAAGTCAGCAGAGGTCATAGTACCGAGACGGGAAGGCAGTAGGCCGACAAGGACTCGGGAAGGGCCGAACGTTTAGCGGATTGGAAGAAGGGTGTCTGCTCGCGCAGGTCACGATGACCGCCGTAAATCTGCCCCGGCAGACCCTGGGGTGACGGGGTCGGTGCATACGACCGCCCAGCCCAAGGGGCGCAGTGACCAGCCGGCGCTACACGCGGACAACAATCACCGCGAGGTCTCCCTCTGGGAGACGGTGTTCTCGAAGGAGAACCTTCTCGCGGCGCTCAGGCGCGTCGAAGCAAACCGGGGTGCCCCCGGCGTTGATGGGATGACGACGGATGAACTCCGGCCATGGATCGCCCAGAACTGGCCCAAGGTATGGGCTGAGCTCGATGCGGGGACATATAAGCCCGCTCCTGTCCGTCGGGTGACCATCCCTAAGCCGAATGGTGGGGAGCGGATGCTAGGTGTCCCACGGGTGCTGGATCGCTTGATCCAGCAGGCAATTGCGCAGGCCCTCGTGCCCGTCTTCGATCCCCACTTCTCTGGGGCGTCGTTCGGGTTCCGACCAGGGCGTTCGGCCCACCAAGCCGTAAGGGTTGGTCGCCGGGCCGTCCAGGACAGAAACCGTTGGGCCGTGGACCTGGACCTCGACAAGTTCTTCGACCGAATGAATCACGATGCGCTTATGGCGCGGGTGGCTCGCCGGGTGAGGAACAGAAAGGTCCTGAAGTTGATTCGGCGGTACCTGGAAGCCGGGATTATGAGCGACGGCGTGATGGTGAGGAACGAGGAAGGGACCCCGCAGGGTTCCCCTTTGTCCCCGTTGCTGTCGAACATCATGCTGGACGACCTTGACCGCGAACTCTTCAAACGCGGACACCGGTTCGTGAGGTACGCGGACGATGTGATGATTTTCGTCCGGTCCGAGCGAGCGGCGCAGCGGACCCTCGCCTCGGTCACGGCCTTCATTGAGAAGACCTTGAAACTGAGGGTGAATCGTGAGAAGTCGAAGGCGTGCCCCATCTGGTGGACGTCACTCCTGGGATTCGGGTACTACCTCGCCAAAGGGCAGGTGAAGATCCGGGTGGACCGGAAGGCCGTGAGACGGCTAAAGTCCACCGTTCGGCGAGTCACCTCCCGGACGTGGGGCGTATCGATGGCCCACAGGATGGACAAACTCAACCGTTTCTCGGTCGGCTGGGTGGCCTACTTCAGTCTCTCCGACAGCCTTCGGGTTTTCGAGGAGATTGATCACTGGACCCGCCGCAGGCTACGGCAGGCCCAGTGGGTGCAGTGGAAGACCAGTCAGCGCAAGAACTCCATGCTCCAGAAGCTCGGTTACGAATTTGGAGACCAGGAGCAAGGCGTTGCAGTGCAACGCAAGCGATACTGGCGGGCCTCCCACCTGAAACCACTGGAAATCGCTATGAATAAAGCCTATTGGGATGCGCAGGAGCTACAAGTCGTTCAAGGGCTCGTGGTCCCGCCTGAAGCTCGCCTGAGATCAGCTGGACGAACCGCCGGATGCGGGCCCGCATGTCCGGTGGTGTGGGGGCGGGCCGGGCAAACCGGCCCGCCTACCCGATCCTCGCTGTAGGTCTCCTGCTGTGCCTCTTCGCCGGCATGGGGTGTGCTGTCGGGATCGCGCGGTTTCACCAGCAGCCGCGCGGCGAAGACGCGGCGGGTGGCACGGTCCTCGTCCGGCATCGTCTCGCTTGCGAAGCGGTCGGTGACGTGCAGGTGCCGTATCCCGGTGCGCTGGTCGGCGTCGTTGCGCAGCCGGATGCATAGGGGGAACGTGGCCAGCACCCGGCCGCACGCCGAGCCGTGTCCCGGCTGAACGAACTCGGCTACCGCGTCACCCTTGACCCGATGGAGGCCGCTGGATGACCGAGCGCGACCAAAGCCCGGCGGAGACGACTCCGACCGGGCCGACACCCCTGCCCGAGACAGCACCCACCTACAGTTATTTACGCGTCAGAGTCCCACAGGATGCCAAACGCCACCCCGAATGTTCGTCCGGCTCTCCGGAGCAGCCCAGGTGGTCCTGAAGGCCGGACAGGCTCTCGCGAGTTCGCTGAATGTCGACCGCCCTGCCTACCGCGGCCTGACACAAGGACCGCCGCCCGGCCCCTCCACGGCCACACACACCCTCAGCCAGACACCGACTGGTCAAGTTGACAACGCCCACGCCGCCGATCACCGATCCGGATCAGATCGCCCGCCTCGACATACGACGACGCGACCGCCTCGGCCACACCCTCCACGAGTACCAGCATGCGGCCTGAACTGGACAGGTGAGGTTTTCGGCAGGCGCAGGACCCTGGTGGTTAATTACTCAGCGTATCCAGGCACCGAAGGCGTCGAAGCGAGCGCACCCGCATTGCCGACAAACCAGACAGGATTCGGGACCCCACGACCCGCTGCTGTGACGCTGCGCCAATTAACCACCAGGATCGCGCAGCCGTCCAGGTCGGCGGCGCCGGAGACAACGGCGCCGACGTCAAGGCCACCGACCCCTACGGCCGACGCTGGCCGGAAGCCCGGCGAGAAGGTCTCCGGGCGGCCGACCGGCGGCCAACCGTGCGAAGGGCGTGCATGCATGGGCGGTGGCCAAGAGCGTTGCCGGGCGCATGCCGATGACCGCTCGGCCGCTGTCATTCAGGCGCTGAGTGCGTCGCCGCCGGCGACGACGCCCAGGCGGATCGGAACCTCGGTCCAGATCGTCTTTCCCTCGCGCGTATAGCGGGTTCCCCACTGGTCGGTGAGCTGGGCGACCAGGAACAGCCCGCGGCCGCCCTCCTCGTCCAGGCGTGCACGTTGAAGGTGCGGGGAGGTGTGGCTGCCGTCCGATACCTCGCAGATCAGCGCGCGGTCCTGGTCGCGCAGGAGTCGCAGATGCAGCGGCGGACTACCGTACCGGATCGCGTTGGTGACAAGCTCGCTGACGATCAGTTCGACGACGAAGCTCACGGCGCTGAGGTCCCAGCGGGCCAGCTGGACCATTGCGGACGCGCGCGCTCTGGCCACTTGGGCCGGGTCCGGGTCGATTCGCCAGCTTGCCATGTTGTCGTCGGCCAGGGAATGGACCCGGACCAGAAGGAGCGCGACGTCGTCCTGCGCGTCAGCCGGGATCTTGGACTCGACGATCCGGTCTCGCACATCGGCCGGGGAGAGCTCCGGGTACCGGGACAGGATCCGGCACAGGCCGGCCACTCCGGCGTCGAAATCGTGTTGTGTGTCCGCCACCAGTCCGTCGGTGAACAGGGCAAGCATGCTGTTCTCGGCGATGTCGAACTCTGCGCATTCGAACGGCAGGCCGCCGATGCCCAGCGGGGGGCCGACCGGGATGTCGAGTGGTATGGCGGGCTCGTCGGGTGCGGCGAGGACGGGGGGCAAATGGCCGGCGCTGGCCACACTGCATCGTCTTGAGACGGGGTCGTACACGGCGTACAGGCATCTGGCGCACACTGCCTGGTCCGCACTGCTCTCTCCGGCTGGGTGGATTCCCATGCCTGCCTGCCCGACCAGGTCGTCGAGGCGGGTGAGGAGCTCGTCGGGTGCGAGGTCGAGAGCGGCCAGGGCTCGTACGGTGGTCCGCAGCCGCCCCATCGTCACCGCGGCGTGCAGTCCGTGACCCACCACGTCTCCCACGGCGAGCCCGACGCGGGCGCCGGACAGAGGGATCACGTCGTACCAGTCGCCGCCGACGCCTGTGGGACCTGCGGTGGGGGCGTAGTAGTGGGCGGTTTCCACGGCGGTCGGCTCTGGCAGCTCCTGCGGGAGCAGACTGTGTTGCAGCAGCAGGGCGGCTGCGTGCTCGTGGGCGTAGCGCCGTGCATTGTCGAGGCACACAGCGGTGTGGGCGACCAGTTCCTCGGCCAGGGCGCGGTCGGCGTCGTTGAAGGGGGCCCTGGGGGGACTGCGCAGCAGGGTGACCAGGCCGAGCGTTGCACCTCCGGCCTTGAGGGGCAGGACGAGTTGCTGGTCGCCGGCGGGGAGGTTCACGAGCGGGGGTGTTGCCGCTGCCTGGCCTGGGGTGTTCCCTTGGGTGACCCGGCGCAGTTGCTGTGAGGCGTGCCAGGGGGCGGGCTCCTCGCCAGTGAGCACGGGCTCCGCCAGGTCGACCCATGCTGCGTCCGCGAAGTCGGGGACGACGACGGCGACGAGTTCTTCGGATGTCCGGGTCACGTCCAGCGTTCCTCCGATGCTGCTGGAGCGACTCAGCAGAGTCAGGCGCCGCTGGGTCTCGTAGCGCTCGGTGATGGTGAACGCCGATTCGCAGACGCCCAGGCAGTGGCCTTCGGCGTCCTGCAGGCGGAAGTAAGAGCAGGACCAGACTCTTTGATGGGTGGGGCCGGCCGGTGTGGGGCTTCGGTAGTGCAGGTCAACGACGGGCTCGCCAGTGCGGAAGACCTGCTCGATCACCGATTCGAGCCGGCGGCCCCACAGCTCCGGGGAGATGATCTCGCCTTCCGGCAAGATGTCCTGGATGTACCGGCCAACCCATTCGTGGAGAGCGAGCCCGGTCTGGCCCTCCAAGGCGTTGTTGACCCAGTTCACGCGGCTGTCCGGGCCGTACACGGTCAGTGCGATCGGTGCCTGGGTGAACAGCCCGGCCAGTATGGCCTGGTCGGTGGCCCATCGCTCCATCTGGTCGGCGGCGATGGAGATGATGGCCCAGGCGGCGTTGGCCCCCTTGGGTCCCAGCTGCAATACGTACAGCACCGTGCGTACGAGGCTGCCGCCGCGTCCCCGCATCGTCCGTGTCTCGCCCCAGGACTCGGCTGGGGAGTCCGGGTCGAAGAGCGGGCGTCCGTCGATGGGGACGAAGAACTTGCGGGCCGGCTTTCCAAGGGCGTCGTCGGCGGTGTGCCCGTAGAGCTTCTCGGCCGCGGTGTTCCAGCCGATGACGATGCCCCGCTGATCCAGCACGGCGGTGGCCATGGTCGCCAGGCTGAATGGAGTGCCAAGGAGCAGCTCTCGTGCACTGGGCGTCGTCATGGAGGGCCTCGCAGCGAGCAGAGATCGCTACTCCACAGGCTACTCGGCATGGGTGTGGGCGCGATCAAGGAAGCGTGACCGGGCCGTCGGGGTCGTCGTCCAGGCCGACGAAGGCGAGGTCCGCGCGGGCGCCGAGGCCGGCTTCGCGGAGGTGGGCGGTGATCTTGTTGCGGCGGGCCGTGGCGATCTCGATGGAGCGCCCGGGTCTGGCGGCCGAGATCCGGATCAGGTTCCCGTGCCCGTCGGCGAGCGTGAGGCTTATGTTCGCCAGAACAGGTCGGCCGGTTCTCATCCCCAGCGCGTCTGCGGACCCGGGCGCCGTCGAGGAGCACCACGGCGCACCACACCCCCGGGGGGTGCCCCTATGGGTTTGGTCAAGGTGATGGGGCAGGTTGGGGTTCGTAGAAGGTGCCGTCGCGGAGCATCGCGAAGAGGACGTCCGCTCGTCGGCGGGCGAGGCAGAGGAGTGCTTGGGTGTGGTGCTTGCCCTGGCTGATCTTCTTGTCGTAGTAGGCCCTCGATCGTGGGTCGGCGAGGGTGGCGAACGCGGAGAGGAAGAAGGCTCGTTTGAGCTGCTTGTTTCCTCTTCGGGAAGGTTGTTCGCCGCGGATCGACGACCCCGAACTACGAGTCGTCGGGGCGAGGCCGGCGTAAGCGGCGAGGTGGGCGGCGGACGGGAACGAACTGCCGTCGCCGACGTCGATGAGGATCCTGGCTCCGGTCCTGACGCCGATCCCCGGCATGGACGTCAGGGGCATTTCCGTGCAGGTTGCGTTCTATCTGTTGTCCGCCGCCTGGCTGTACACCCTCTTCCAGGGTTTCCGCGCCATCCGGCAAGGTCAGATCCAGCTCCACCGGATCTGGCTGATCCGCAACTACTCGCTGAGCTTCGCCGCGGTCGCGCTCCGCGCCTTCATCGGTCTCGGCGTGGCTCTGCAGGGCCCGTTCCCCTCGCTGACCTTCGACGACATCTACACCACGAGCGTGTGGGCATCGATCCTCGTGTGCGCGGTCGTCGCCGAGTACGTCATCATCCACAGGACACTCGCGCCGCTGGTGCGCAAGCGGTCGAGCAAGCCGCGCACACCCACGTACGACTCCTGATCACTTCGTCGTGGGTGAGGATGTCTAGTGGCGAAATCATCGCTCTGGGGGAGTGTGCGCCCCGGCGGGGCGTGCGTCGTCAGGTACGTAAGAGGAAAGCATGATTGAGACGGATGCTTCTCTCTGGCCCGATGTATTGAGTGGACGGCGGATGTGTGCACGCGATGTGCACTTCGTCCTCGCTCGGGACGCTGCGCAGCAGACCAGGGCGGCCAGGGTGCCTTCGATGCGGAGGGTGCCGTGAGTGGTGGCGTGCCAGCCCATGTCGCGGAACTTGTCCTCGTTGCGACTGCCGACCGCTGCGCACACCTCCTGCTGGTCCGTGGCGAGGATGCTGACGCCGAAGGCCTGTGTGTGGGGGCGATCCGGGACCAGCTCGTGGCGCCCTCGCTCGGCAGGCTGCGCAGCGCGACCAGGCCCGTGGCAGCATCGGCGGAGTCGATCACGACCGTGCCGTCGGCCGGCGCGGCTCGGGCAGCGGTCGGCCTCCCCCTGCCCGGGCGTACCGTGCCGCTGCGCCCGGGCGGCACTCACCCGAGGAACGACAGCAGTACGGTCAGAGCCAACAGCACAGCGAGGACGGGACCCAGTGGCAGGCCGTGGTTGCGCGGTGGACTCTGCTCGATGGGGCGCAGCTCCGGACGGGTGTGCAGCGCGTTGATCTCGTCGGCCATCCGGTTGTACGGCGGGCGCAGTCCCAGTCGGCGTTCCGCCCCGGGCCAGCCGATGCCGGGCAGCTCCCAGGTGTCCTGGTCGCGCACTCGGATCTCGACCGTGCCCTCACGGGTGTAGGCGGCCCCCCGCAGCCGTTCCCACGGCACATGCCGCACCTTCCAGGCTCCGGTCAGCCACAGCCCCGCGCTGTCCGCGGTGACCCGCCAGTTGAGCAGGGTGGCCGCCAGGTTGAGCAGCATGAACAGTGCGAAGAAGCCGAGGACGTGCCAGCCGAACCCGTCCGCCAGCAGCGTGTCGGTGACGAACTCGGCCCCCACCACTGCGCACGCCGTGAAGGCCAGCCCGCCGGCCCTGGCCGCCTTGCCAGGTCCCCAGCGCATCGGCCGGCCGGTGGGTGTCAGGGTCGCGGCCACCTCTGCCACACGGTCGTCCGGCAGCGGCTTGGCGCCGGCGGGTTCCTCGATCGCGTCGAGGTTCGGGGCGTGCGCCAGGGGGCCAGGGCCCCTCCTGGGCAACCGGACCGGCCCCCTGGTGCGCGTCACCACCGGGTTCCCATCACCGTCGGCCGTGAGGAAGACCAGCTCGCCACCTCCGCACGGGGCGCCGAACATGACCGCCTCGTGTAGCCGCGTGTCGAAGACCGGGGCGTCCTCGCCCTCCCAGCCCTCCTCGTCGTACTCCCCCTCATCGGGCTGGTCCTCGTCGGGCAGCACCTGCACGAGGAGACAGCTGAAGAGGGGGGTGCTGCCAGAGGCGTCGTCGGCGGCGTAGACCCAGGTCCGTCCGTTGAGATCGACGCGCCCCAGCACCCGCAGAGCCGGCACCGGTCCCCGCCGCAGCGCCGCACTGCGGCGGCGTGCCAGGACACCCGTCGTGAGCAGCGAGATGCCCGGCAGCCCTGCGGCCAGCGCCAGCAGTTGCCAGCCGAAAGCGTCGTACGGCTCGGCGGCCAGGCGCCGCCACCGTCCGTCCTCCAGCACCGTCACCGTGGTCCCGACGGCGTAGTCCTCGGGGAACGCCGCGTCGACGGTGATGCGCCGCGCGTCGTCGGTGCGGACACGGACCGACACGTCGTTCCGGCTGATCACCTCGGCCGCGATGCGCTCCGCCCCAGCGGCATGGCGCTCGTCCTCGCGCACACCGCTCAGGCCCAGGCAGATCGCGCCGGCGGCCACGACGCACAGCATGGCACCGGCTGTGAAGGGGATCGTCCCCCGCCACAGCGGGCCGACGGGCTCGGGCAACCGGTGCCGTATCCCGGCGGCGGCCCGCTCCACGAGTCGCCGCTGCTCACGCCGGGCGGCCGACCGCGCCCAGGCCGCGGCCCAGCCGAGCGCGAGGACCGCGATCACCGCCATGTTCGCGGCTCGGGACACCTCTCCGGGGGCGGGGAACTGCTCCCACGCCACGAGGACCGCCAGGACCGGCGCGGTGACGAGGGTGAGTTCGGGAAGCCGGGCGAGCCAGTACAGCAGGCCCACGGCCAGGCCCGCCTGCACCATGCCGGCCCAGTCCGGACCGCACGGAACCGCATCACTGCACACCGGTTCCGGATCCGCGCCGATCGCCACGACCAGTGGGACGAGCAGTGCCAGGACGGACCACAACGGCCTCGTCCACGGCGCCAGGCCGGCCTTCCGCCACGCCGCGGCGTCGACGGACTGCCAGTTGGGAATGTCTGCGGGGACGGACCCCGACGGTATCGGAACCGGGCTCTCGGACACCCGAGGATTATGCGGTAGGCCATCGCACCTGTGCCCACCGGCCCTCACCAGCAGGACCGGGCCCCCCGACGGCGACCGGAACGGTCCCGGACGCGTCGGCCGGGTTCACTCCGTGTGGACTTCCTCTCCCGCGACCGGAGTGAGCACCGAACAGGTGCCGGCCACGTCCGTGTCCGGTGCGAGGCGCTGGAGATGGCCCTGGCTGAGGCCGTCGAGGGCGAGCGCGCGGATCGGGCTGGCCGCTGCCTTCTCGGTGCTGAGTCGCGCCCATCCTCAGTGGCGGTTTGTTGAAGGCCGGGGCTGCTCTGTCGTGCAAGGTGCAAGTCGTCAATTCCGTTTGTGTAAAGGGGAATTGGAGATGTCGGATCTCTTGACCGTGAGGTCAGGGGGACGCCAGGCTCACCGGAGCCGACCGGTGTGGTCGGCTACTCATGCGCGGGAGCGTTCTTGCTACCGCCTGGAACCACTGGAGGCCAGTTTGCGCATGAAGCTGAGAACGCTGACGGTCAGTGCAGCTGTGGCGGCCGGTAGTCTGCTGGGCGTTGTCCCGTCGGGGCCGGCCGTCGCGGCGACGCCGACCTGCGACTGGGTGGCGTCCTACGCCGGAGCCTGGGTTCCCATGTACAAGGCGACCAACACGGTCACCTGCAATTTGGTGCAGGGAACCCACAGCGCGGCCGTGCGGCAGCTTCAGCACTCCATGAACCTCTGTTACGGCGAGAAGCTGGCTGAGGACAGCGACTTCGGACCGTCGACGCGCGCGGCGCTGATCAGGACGCAGCAGAAGGCCGGCACCCCGGCCGACGGCGAGTATGGACCCAACACTCGCAAGGCCATGCTCCACGAGAAGGTCGGCGGAGGCTGCACCCGCGTTCCGTAATGCCATCAGCAGCCAGTTCTCAGGGCAGACCCTGCACTGACGGGGCTCCGTAGAGGCCCCGTGCCGCCGGCTGCCACCAAGGCCCCGGGAATCTGCCGTGACATCCCGGGGCCTTGGTGCGTACTGCGTGCGGCTGCTGACAGACACCGCGCGGTGAGAGTTTTCGCCGACTGAAGCGCTGCGCCGGGTTCAGTCGGTCCTGTGCGTCGTTTGTCCGGTCCAGGTGTCCGCGAACGTTCCCGCCCGCCCTCTGGCCTTTGCAGATCAGTTGGCTGCCGGTCGGTATGGCGGCGCTTCACCACCCTGTTGCGGCTATGCCGCCCAGTCGTATCCGAGGGCGGCGAGGACCGCGAGCTGCTCTTCACTGAGCCGGGCACGCCGACTTTTTTGGTTACTCAGAAAGACGCCCAGGCGTACGGAGTTGCCGTCCGGGAGCTCTTCGATGCGATCTCTCGGTTTGGCGTCAGTGGTGGTGAGAGTCAGTGGTCAAGGTCGTGGTTGTGGGGTTTTGTTGCTGGTCAGTGGGTGGTTGATGGTGGGTTCTTGACTGACGTGAGGTGAGAGGTTGGGGGTCGGTTTTGCTGTCATGAGGCGTTATCTCATGGCCCGTTTGTGCTGGTCAGGAGGGCGTGGTCGGCAGCGCTGAGTTCGGACGCTGTGGTTGCGGATGGACTGTCTGCTGCCCTCGGGGCGGCTGGAGTAGCGGGGGAGTGTCGGCCGGGGCGACGACGCTGCCTCCTGGGCTGGCCTCCATCCGTCTTCTTCGGAGGGAATCCCCGTCTTCAGGCGGGGAGGGAATCCGATCCTGAACCCTGCGGCGCGGAGCGCCGCAGTTTCGCTCCGCAGTGCCTCGCCCGCGGAGCCGCGCTCAGTCGGGCCGCTTCTGGTTCTCGATGTAGTCCTTCACCATCTGGAGTGGTGCGCCGCCGCATGATCCGGCGAAGTAGGAGCCGGACCAGAAGCGGCCGTGCATGGTTGCGCGGTTGATGCGGTCGGGGAACTCGGCGCGCAGGTAGCGTGAGCTGACGCCCTTGAGGCTGTTGACCAGGCTGGAGAGGGCGACTTTCGGGGGGTAGTGCACGAGCAGGTGCACGTGGCCTTCTTCGCCGTTGAACTCGATCAGGTCGGTCCCGAAGTCGGTACAGACGTTCCGCATGATCTCCTCGCAGCGCGTCAGCATCTCGTCATTGAAGACGTTGCACCGATATTTGGTGACGAACACCAAGTGTGCGTGAAGGTTGTAGACTACGTGACGGCCGCGCCGCACATCGGGGTTGGGTTCCCAGCGTGGTGACATGCGCCAAGTCTAGTGCGGTCGATGGAATCGACGCGGAGGAGGTGGGCTGGATGATCCGTGCGTACAAGTTCCTCATGCGGCCCACCGCCCGGCAGGAACAAGCGCTCGGTGAGATGCTCCGCGATCACGGTTCCCTCTATAACGGGGCATTGCAGGAACGCCATAACGGGGCATTGCAGGAACGCCGTGACGCCTACCGGCATGTCTCGAAGACGACGGTCCGGTACGGGCAGCAGTCCGTGCAGCTCAAGGAGATCCGGGCATGCGACCCGGAGCGTCAGGGCCGCTGGTCGTTCTCCTCGCAGCAGGCCACCCTGCGCCGGCTGGACAAGGCGTTCGCCGCGTTCTTCCGGCGCATCAAGGCCGGGGACAAGCCGGGCTGTCCGCGCTTTAGGGGGATCGGCCGCTTGAAGCTTCCCCTTGATCACGGACACCTGGAGACTGGGACCTGAGGTTCCAGAGGAAGTAGAGCCAGGTGGGAAGCAACTACTCGAAGCGGTACTCCGATGAGTACAAGCGCGATGCGCGACGGCCTGGATACCGCGATCGCCGTCACGGACGAGGACAGCTCTGGTGCGGCTGGTGACCTCGCTGCCCTCGGCGTGTCCTCCGGTCCCTGCGGCGCCGCATCCCTGGCCGGGATCCGCGCCGCGCTCACCGACGACCGCGCCGACGAGCGCCGCACGACCCTGGGCCTCGGCCCCGCCTCGATACTCGTGCTGCTCGGCACCGAAGGCACCGCCGCCAGCCCCCACTCCACCACCGATCACTGAATGACCCAGGCCTGCGGGACACTGTTCGCCAGGGTCGGAGCCGCCTCCACGCCGTCCGCGTGCTGGACCGTGAGGAGCGGGCAGAACACTTCCTCGGTGACCGTCGGGTCGTCGTACGGGAGATCTGCAGGAGAAGGACCACACGCCAGTGGCTGTGCTCCTCGCCGGGCGGGGCGGCGATGTCCGCCGCCAGTTGTCGCTTCGCCGACGAGGAGGCGACGAGGGAGTCGTAACGCGCCACATGGTCCAGGTTGTTCAGCGGGCCGAAGTCGCGGCCCGTCAGCCGATCACCCCGCGCTTCTGTGACTCGAGCACTCGTGTGCTGATCGCGGATTACATGGAAGCGGTGGAACGTGAGCGGTCCTGGCCGGCACCTTCGGCAGCGCGGACTGGCTGTGGGACACCCCCGACGAACTGCGGTAGCTGCGACGGTCACGGCCAAAACCGCTCCGGGCAGGACCAGGGACCGACTTGCGGGGCCACTCTGATAGGTACAAATTCAGGCATATGGGCATATCGTGGCGGGTTTCGTTCCGCCAACATTCCTGGCGGGCCAGTGACGCCCTGCTGGCGATCCCGCTCGCTCTGATCGCAGCCATCGTGCTTGTCGACGCAACGACCGGGCCCGACGTGGCGCTGGGCCCCCTACTGATCGTGGCTCCCGCGCTCACCGCCTCTTTCGCCGGCCCCCTCGTAACCGCCGTGGTCGGAGCCATCGCCGTGGCGGCCCTGTTCGGCGTCGGCGTAGGGCTCCGCATCCTGACCACGGAGAGCGTCGGTACGCAGATCGTCGCCGTGGTGGTGGTCTCGGTGATTGTGACGGTGTTCCGGTGGCTGCGGGATCGGTACGGTCGTGAGCTGGCGCAGGTGCGCACGGTCTCGGAGGCCACGCAGCGAGCGGTGCTCAGACCGCTGCCGCGGCAGATCGGGCCACTGCGGGTGGCCTCGGTGTACCTCGCGGCGGAGGAGCAGGCGCAGATCGGCGGCGATCTCTACGCGGCCACCCGCACCTCGGCCGGCACCAGGCTGATCATCGGGGATGCGCGGGGCAAGGGCCTGACCGCGATCGGAGATGCCGCGCTGCTGCTGGGTGCATTCCGGGCGGCCGCACACCGGCAATCGTCCCTGCCCGACCTCATGGCCTACCTGGAGAACAGCGTGTGCTGGAGCATGGTCGAACCCACCGAGTCGGAGCAGGAAGGGGAGTGCTTCATCACCGCCGCAATCATCGACATCCCCGATGCAGGCGAGAAGGCGGAGATGATCAGCTGCGGGCACCCGCCCCCCTTGCTACTACGCGACGGACAGGCCACCGCACTCAACCCCACCCGCCCCGCGCCGCCACTTGGCCTGGGCGAGCTGACCACACCCCAGTACCAGGTGGACACCTTCACCCTGGAGCCCGCAGACCTGCTGCTGCTCTACACCGACGGCGTGATAGAAGCCCGGGACCCCGGCAAAGTCTTCTACCCACTGACCGAACGTGCCGCCTCCCAGGCACACGACAGCCCCCAGGCCCTAATCCACCACCTGCGCGCCGACCTTCTGACTCATGTGGGCGGGCACCTGGACGACGACGCCGCCATGGTCTGCATCCAGCGCACCCCGGGGCCCGGATCTGGGTCGTCGTAGTCGTGGCCCAGGACCCGGCCGCGCACCCTCAGCACAGCGCCAGGGTGGACCTCACCGAGCCCGAGTACTACGAGGCGCTGAAGAGCCAACTCCGGATCTTCAGCGCCGGTCCGGCTATGTTCTATGCGTTCAGCAGCTTCCTCGTCCTCGCCTCCGCGTCAGCGACCGCCGCCCGCGCCTGGACCGCTCCGGAGCGTTCGTCCGGCTCTCCGGAGCAGCCCAGGTGGTCCTGAAGGCCGGACAGGCTCTCGCGAGTTCGCTGAATGTCGACCGCCCTGCCTACCGCGGCCTGACACAAGGACCGCCGCCCGGCCCCTCCACGGCCACACACACCCTCAGCCAGACACCGACTGGTCAAGTTGACAACGCCCACGCCGCCGATCACGGATCCGGATCAGATCGCCCGCCTCGACATACGACGGCGCGACCGCCTCGGCCACACCCTCCACGAGTACCAGCATGCGGCCTGAACTGGACGGATGAGGTTTTCGGCAGGCGCAAGGATCTTGGTGGTTAATTCCAACTGCTCGGCACTGAAGTCGAGTTGGCAGGGATCGAGATGGCTGGCGGAGTCGGTCGTGGGCGTGCCTGTGCGCCAGGGGTGGCAGCGCGACGAGGAGGCAGTGGATCATGAGCGCTGGTGATCACTCGTGGGTCTTCTCGGATCGGAGCGTGTCGTGTCGGTGCAGCCCCAGCCTTGGCCTGAACCGGATCCGCAGATCGCGGCGGCGGTCCGGGCGATGTACTCGGGCAGGCGGGAGGCCCCGCTGGCGGTGCAGGTCCGCGACCGGCTGGGCGAGCTGTTCCCGGATGCTGCCTTCGCCGACGGGTTCGGGCGGGCGGGCAAGCCGGGCTGGTCGCCAGGCCGGCTCGCGCTGGTCACGGTGCTGCAGAAGGCCGCGAACCTGACCGACCGGCAGGCCGCGGACGAGGTCCGCGAGAACCTGTCCTGGAAGTACGCGCTGGGTCTGGCTCTGGAGGATCCGGGCTTCGACCACAGTGTGCTGTCGGAGTTCCGCTCCCGGGTGGTCGCCCACGGGTTGGAGGAGCGGGTGCTGGACCTTCTGCTGGAGCGGCTGCGCGAGCTGGGACTGGTGGCGGCGGGCGGCAACCAGCGCACCGACTCCACGCACATCGTGGCCGCGGTGCGGGACCTGAACCGGCTCGAGCTGGTCGGCGAGAGCGTGCGCGCGGCCCTGAACGCCCTGGCTGCGGCTTGCCCCGACTGGGTTGACCAGGCGCTGGTCGTGGAGGACTGGAGCCGCCGCTACGCGGACCGGATCGACACCTGGCGTCTGCCCTCCTCCAAGACCAAGCAGGACGAACTCGCCCTGCACTACGCCAAGGACGGCTACACCCTGCTGGAGGCCCTCTACGCCCCGGTGTCCCCGGCATGGCTGCGCGAACTGCCCGCGGTGCAGACCCTGCGGATTGCGCTGGTGCAGAACTACACCCGCACCCCGGGTAGGGGCGGTAGGCTGCGGATCCGGCGCCGCGAGCGCGACGAGGACGGGGGTGACGGGCTGCCGCCCGGCCCGATACGCCTGGCCTCCCCGTATGACACCGACGCCCGCTGGTCAGCCAAGCGGGACATGTTCTGGAACGGATTCAAGCTGCACGTGTCGGAGACCTGCCACCCACAGGCCGACGGCGACCGTCCCGCCCGGCCGAACATCATCACGAACGTGGCCACCACCGCCTCCACCCTCCCGGACACCAAGGCCCTGGAGCCGATCCACCAGGCCCTGGAGCGCCGTCGGCTGCTGCCCGCACGGCACTACCTCGACTCCGGCTACCCCAGTGCCGAACTGATCGTGGGCTCCGCCAAGGCCTACGGCGTCGCCTTGATCACCCCGGTCCTGCTCGACACCTCCCGCCAAGCCAAAGCCCAACAAGGCTTCGCAGCTACCGACTTCATCATCGACTGGGACAACCAGCAGGCCGTCTGCCCGGCCGGGAAGACCAGCACCACCTGGAACGATGTCATCCAAGAAGGCGTGGCCAAGACCGTCGTATCCTTCGCCGCCCTGGACTGCATCCCCTGCCCCTCCAAGGACCAGTGCACCAGCGCCCGCAGCAACCGCCGCCGGCTCAGCCTCCAACCCCGCGAACTCACCGAGGCCATCCAAGCTGCCCGCGCCCACCAACAGACCGACGACTTCAACCGCGACTACGCCCTGCGCGCAGGCGTCGAGGGCACCATCCGCCAAGCCACCCACACCACCGGCCTACGCCGCGCCCGCTACCGCGGCCTGGCGAAGACCCACCTCGACCACACAACCAGCGCCACAGCCCTCAACCTCATCCGCGTCGTCGCCTGGTGGAACGGCCACCCCCTCGACCGCGCCAACCACAGCCACCTCGCCCGACTCCAACTCTCCCTCGCTGCATGACAGTTGGAATTAACCACCAAGATCGCGCAACGCCACCTGCACGCCGAGGGAGTCGAGGTCAACCAGCCGGACAAGGCCGCCCGCCGGCGCCACGGCAAGACCGACGCCGCCGACGCCGAGGCCGCCGCCCGCGCCGTGCTGTCCGGACACGCCACCGCCACGGCCAAGACGAGCGACGGCCCGGTGGAGATGCTGCGGCTGTTCAAACTCGCCAAGGGATCCGCGATCAAGTCCCGTACCCAGGCCATCAACCAGCTCAAGAGCGTCCTGGTCTGCGCCGACTCCGCCCTGCGCGAGCCCCTGGCCAGCCTGACCAACCCGCACCTGATCAAGCGGTGCGCCGCACTGGAAGCTCTGGACGCGACCGGGCCTGCTACAGGTGCCCGGCACACCCTGCGTCTGCTGGCCCGCCGAATCCAGCACCTGACCGAAGAGATCGACGACCTGAACCAGCGGATGGCCGAGGCCGGCAAGGCGAATACGCCCGGTCTGCTCGACGTACGCGGCGTCGGCCCGGACAGCGCCGCAGCCCTGCTCATCGCCGCAGGTGACAACCCCGAACGCCTCACCAGCGAGGCGTCTTTCGCCGCCTTGTGCGGCACCAGCCCGGTCGAAGCGTCCTCCGGCAAGACCCAGCGCCGCAGACTCAACCGCGGCGGCGACCGCCAGGCCAACGCCGCTCTCTACCGGATCGTCCTCAGCCGCCTGCGCTGGGACGACCGCACTCGGAACTACCTGCAGCGACGCCTTGCCGAGGGCAAGACGCGCCGAGAAGTCATCCGCTGCCTCAAGCGCTACATCGCACGGGAGGTCTACCGGCTCATCGCCACTCCGAGCCCCGCAGCCAGCCGCGCACGTGTCGCAACCGCTACTTGACATCCATAGGGGCGTCAACGCCCCGGCATGTGTTCGGCAGAGCCGCAGGCGTCTTCCAGTGTCGACCAATCCGTCATGCGCTGGTCCAAGCAGACGGCCCGGTAGCCGAGGAGGACGGGCCGTCCGCCAGGTCCCGGGGTGCTCGTTCGATGGCACAGGATTGTCCCGGCACGCGCCTTTCCGTTCGTAAGGATCCGCACCCATCCTGGGTTCAGTGCTTACGGCGCGCTGAGCGGCCTGAACGCACGTGTGGCGTGCACGCGTCGAACGCGTGCACGCCACAGATCACTGGGATCTTCGCGTTACTTGATGCGAACGACCTGCGGGTCGTGGTCGCTCGTCTGGTCGGAGAACTCCGCATTGACGTGGACCAGCTCGTACCCGGGGTTGTGGATACCCGGGGTGACGAGGATGTGGTCCAGCGTCTGCGAGTTGCCGTCGTAGACGTAGCTGTACCGCTCGCCCACCGGCAGCTTGTTGATCAGGTCGGTGAGAACTCCGCCCTGGGTGAGCGTGGTGAGCGGCGTGGAGTACTGGTAGTCGTTCATGTCACCGAGAACGACGACCTTGGCGTTCTTGTCCTTGGCGAGCAGGCTGGAGACGAAGGTGTTGACTTCCTTGGCCTGGGACAGACGCTGCGTCTGGGAGCCCAGCGTCGGCGGCTGGAAGACGCCGTGGGTCGGCTGGTCGCCGCCCTTGGAGTTGAAGTGGTTGCCGATGATGAAGACCTGCTGGCCCTGGAACGTGAACTCGCCGACCAGCGGCTTGCGGCTGCTCTTCCAGGCATCGGACGTCGGGTTGATACGGCCGGGGGAGGCCGACAGGGTGATCCCCTTGTTGCCGCTGTCGACGACCTTGACGGGGGTGGTGGCGTCGCCGCCCGGACGGTCCACGAAGCTGACGCGCTTCGGGTTGAAGAGGAACACGTTACGGATGTTTCCGCCGGGCTCGCCGCCGTCGGTCTTGTTCTCCGGGTCGATGGAGCGCCACTCGTACGCCGGGCCGCCGGCCTTCTTGATGGCGTCGGTGAACTTGGCGAGCGTCTGGTCGGCGGCGACCGTGCCGTCGTCCGTGGCGCCGTTGTTGTCCTGGATCTCCTCCAGGCTCACGACGTCCGGGGTGGCGAGGTTCTTGACGACGCCCTGGGCCAGCTGGTCGAACTTGCTCTGCGGGTTCTGCGGGGCAAGGTTCTCCACGTTGTACGTGGCGACGGAGAGCTCGTTGGCCTTGCCGGGCTTCGCCACGTCCGGCTTGAGGCCGCCGGACTTGACCTTGCCGAGGGTGGTGGCCTGGATGTTGTAGCCACCGAAGTTGGCGTAGTCCAGCGGGCCGATCGTCGTACCGGTGAGAGTGTCACCGACGTTGGCCTTGAGCTGGTCGGCGGTCAGCGAGCCGACCAGCAGGCGCCCGGAGTTCAGGTCGTTGTAGCTGGTGAGAACGGTGCCGCCGCTGGAGGTCGGGTTCTGCTTGGGCTTGGTAGTGATCCACGTCTCGTTGTACGCGTTGCTGGCACCCACCACGCGGGTGTCCTGGATCTGCACCAGCATGCCCTCGCGGGACTCGAACCAGTCCAGGGCGTACTTGGACGGCTCCAGGTTGAGGGGCTCGATGCTGGCGCCCTCCGCGTTCGGCGCGTAGGCCTCGGGCAGCGTCTTGGCGTCGATCGCCTCGGGCGCGGGCAACTGGTTGCCGGAGGACAGGACGGTGGTCGTCGGGCCGCTCAGCTCGGTGATGGACTGCGAGCCGGATGCCTTGCCGCCCGGGTAGTACTCGGTGACCTTGGCGGAGACCAGGACCGAGTCGCCCACCTTGACCTGCGGGGTGGAAGAGCCGGTGAAAGCGAAGACGCCCTCGCTGGTGTCCGGGTCGCCGTCCGGGTTCGTGTCCTGGATCCAGAAGCCGCGCGAAGTACCGGCGGCCCGGACCGCGGTGACCACGCCGGGGACGTTGGTGACGCTCTTGCCCGCGTACGGGGAGAGCCGCGTGGCGCCCTGGATGTCGTGGATGCGTACGTCGCCAGGGGTGGTGTCGGTAGGCGAGGGGGTGGGGGACGGGTCCCCGCCACCGTCGCCTCCCGTACCGGCGCTGTTGCGCGGGCTCGGCGTCGAGCCGGAGAAGTCGACGGAGTTGTTGTCCGTGTCGGTGAAGGCGGCATCGCGGCTCACCGAGTGCGTGTTGTCAGCGCCGGTGGCGGGTGAGGTCTCCCGTACGACGGCGGTTCCGAAGCCGACCAGGTCCTTGATGCTGCTGTCCGCGGCGCAGTCGGCGGCAGTAAGGCAGGCCAGCGGAGTGGTGGAGTGGACGAGCGCGACGGTGCCGCTGCTCGCCGACATGCCGATGGTGCCGGCCGCGTCGGGGGTGGGCAGCGCGGTGTCGCCGCCCGCGCCCTTGGCCTCCTCCACGAGGTAGTTGCCACCGGCCGGGATGGCGCCCTTGATCTCGGTGACCTGCCACTTGGAGGTGGCGGTGGGCGAGCCGCTCAAGTACTGGAGCGACCAGCCGGTGAGGTCGAAGGGAGCGTCGCCGGCGTTGCCTAGTTCGATGAAGTCATTGGTGAGACTGGCCCCGGCGTTCCCGCCACCGCCGAAGATCTCGGAGATGACGGCGTCCGAGGACGCGGTCGCCTGCGCAGTGAACGGCAGCGCGATGAGCGACCCGGCGAGACCGATGGGCAGAGCAATGGCAATGGCCTTGGCACGTCGGCCGCGCAGGGCCGGGGGTATGGAAGGCGACATGGTGAGTTCTTTCTTGCGGACGTGCTTGCGGACGTCAGGTATGGATTCGCGATGTACGGGTTCTGAGGGAGAAGCGCCGAAAGTCGGCTCAAGATACGCGCGTAGACACGCACACAACAAGCGGTCTCACACGTGAAAAGCCAAGCGTTTCCCGACTGTTCGCCGGAATTTACCTCGTTGTCGGATCGTGACTTACGGCGGGTGCGGCGGGTGCGCAAGCGTATTACCGCTGACGGGCGGCCGATAAAGTTGAGCGGGTCGCCCTCATGCCCATATGGAGAGAAGCCGTTGTGTCAATCCCCTTGGATCGTGGAGTCCTTTCTACGCAGCCAACCCCACGGTGAGGCCGGCCCAGTACTCGCGTTCGTAGTCGATCGGACTCTTGAAGTCGCACACGCTGTGTAGTCGGCGGGTGTTGTAGAAGCCGGTGATCCGGGTGGCGATTCTGATCCTGGCCCCGGCGCGGGTGCGGAATGTGTGCCGGTGGACGTACTCGACCTTGAGGACGCTGTTGAACGCCTCGCTGACGGGACGGGCTCCGCGGCTAATGTAGGGGGACGTCCAAACAACGATGAGCTTGCAGTGCTCGGGATTGCCGATCCGGCGGGCTCCGATGAGAACGTGATCGACGTCCCGCCCGAGGCTCACTTTGACGCAACTGATCCACGGAGCTGCGGTGATGGAGCGTGGAGGATCAATGCTGCGGGTGAGGCTGAGGACGCCCCCGCCGTTGCGAACGTCGAGCACATCGACGTTGAAAGGATCTTCTCCAGGGTCGCTGCCGCCCCCCACGTACCGCACTGCTCTTCGTACCACTCCAGGAGCGCAATGTGCTCACGCATGCGTGGTGACTTCGGACGCCACACGATCCAGACCGCCCCGACGCCGGCAGTGGCGTCGACGTCGGCCGACACCACGCGGGATCCACCGCGGCTGCGGCGCTTCTCTCGCCAGCACCCGCCACACCACGCCCCGCAGGAAAGTCTCCAACCGGGGTCCCGTCCACAGGGCCTTTCCCCATGCCTGCATGCGCCTGCGATACCCAGCGCGCGAGGGCATCAAGCCCCAAGCCGGTGAGGCAAAGCCTCATAACCCTCCGACCAAAAGATCGTTACGGGACAAGCCTTAGACTCACTGTCAGTGACGAACAGGGTCCCCCTCATCTGGGTGAGCCCCGATGTCCACGGTTCTTGTGGTGGCGTCGTCGGCCGAGAGGCCGTCTTGGGTTTGGGTGCTCTGCCATGCGGCGGACGTTCTTCAGCGGCCGTCGCACGGGTCGTCGTCCGCAGACACCGGCTTGGTGTCTGCCGCCAGGCAGGAGGAGTACACCCGCGGCGGCGCGGGCCGCGGCTTCGGTTCCGACGTGGCGCCCACGGCAATGATTGCCCCGGCACCGACGAAGGCTAGCCCTGTCATCGCGGCGAGCCAGGTACCGCGGCTCACTGATCGCCACGGAAGTGGTTACGGAGATCGTCACGGCAGTCGTCCTCGGTGCCGACCTGGACTCGCGAGAAGACCAGCACTCCGTCTCCCTTGCCTTCCTGCTTGCCCTTGGCCAGCTGCGTCTCGATGTCCGCGATGCGCTCGGCGCACTCGGCACTGACGGACTTCTCGGGCTGCGGGTCCGGTGCCGAGGAGGCGTTCAGTTTGGCGGTGGCGGCGAGGCCAGCCGCGCACAGCACCGCCCACGCGGCAACCCACGAGCGGCGGCTCATCCGTATCTGCTGAGGCATCCAGGCATCCTACGAGCGCCGCGGCGGGCTGTCGCCGAATCGGGACTTCCTCGTCGACGAGACCAACGACGGAGCCAGCTGGCGTCGCCGACGAGGGCGACGGTGTCTGACCGATCGCGCGTCAGATTTGGCCGGCTGCCGTTCAGCCTCGACCGCTCGCCGAAGTCGGCGCGGGCGGTCTCGCCTTCACGTTCCGTCCGCAGCTCGGGGCGTCTCCCGCAGGCCGCCGTCGCCTACCGCCCGACACGGCCGCCGGCCTCGCCACTGCTCGGTCACGCACCGTATCAGGCGGCGCGAAGCCGGGGAGCGGAACTGTGCGGGTGCCGGGTCAGCCGACGGCGTGCAGCGAGCCGCGGCGCGTGCCCGCGGCCGCTTTCTTCGCGGCGGCAAGGGCGGCCCGCTTCTTGCGCGGCGAGCTGGTCCTGGTAGGCGGCGACGGTCTTGCGGTAGCTCGCCACGTAGTTCTTGCTGTCCAAGCGGCCGGGCGGGATGACCTGGCGCCTGGTCCTCACGGGGCTGGGGGCCACGGCCCATGGGATGGGCTTGGACTTGAAGGAGCCGGGCGCGTACAGTCCGCTCGCCGGTGACTTGAGCAGCGGGGGATACGGCCTTGGGTGAGGAAATCGAGGGGGCGGCCGAGAAGTTCGAGCGTGCGGTGCAATGGCTGCGCCAGGAACTGTGGGCCGTCGCGGCTGCGGTCGCCCCTGGTGTCGAGCCGCGCGCCGAGGAGCGGACCGACGATCGGCGCACCGTAAGCGGGGCGATGGGCAAGCGGTTCTCGATGGCCCTGATACTGCCTGACACTCCCTACGCGACCGCAGCCGCGGCCGACGCGTTCGCCGAGGCGGGCTGGCGCGCCGAGACCGAGCAGGGATTCGGCGGTCGCCGTCTGCCCGTGGTAACACGCGACGGATGCAGGGCCGGTGGCAGCCACGCGGGCCGCGCTCTGCGGCTCTGGGGAGAGGTGCCCGTCGTGTGGATCCACGCCCGTTGGATACGTCCCCCACGCGTGGCCACCCCGGAAACGTTGAGGCCCGGCTACCGACTGTGCGTCATGTGCGAAGGCTGGGGCACATGCCGCATCTGTGAGGGTCTGGGCTTCGTGAACAGCCGGCGGTGCCCGGAGTGCGGACTCGGAATGGATTGCCCGGATTGTCAGGGCACCGGGCAGGAACGCGTACGAGGAGCGGGCAATGGCTGCTGACGTGGCCAGGGAACCGCGCCTCATGCTCGCCTCCGAGAAAACGGCCGCTGTCCCGTCGGGTCCATGGCGGGCGAGCGTGTGCGGCTTGGTGGTGGATAACACCGACCGCTGCCTGAGCGGAGCCCCGGCGAGCGGTTAGGGGCGGCACAGGCACGGGCATGAACCGAACGCCCACCAGCACATCGCCGTCCCCGCCACCTACCGCGGCAACGACGCCAACGATCCGCTCGTTCTGTGCTGTTGGATGTCCGAACGGCGCCGCAACGTCACACGTCTCACCGCGGAACAGATCAACACTCTTCAAGCACTGGACATGCGCTGGTGCTGACGAATTTCGGACAGTTGGCTTTATTCACGAGTAGTGCCGTCAGCTGTTCACGGGTTTGGGAGGCACCCAGATCCACGGTCGGGTGATGTTCACGAGTTTTGGCAGCGCTGGGGTACTTGCCAAGGCGGCATCAGGGTGCTCCTCGTGAAAGGTCCTGGTCGTGATCACGACCGCGTCCCGCTCCGCGGTCGACCAGGATGAAGACGGCCAGGGCGACCGTCGCCGCGGCCCCCGTGGCCAGCGCGTCCGCCGTACCGGCCCAGACCCGGACGCAGGACGTCGACAAGAGCGAACAGCACGACAACCCCCCGCGAGGCCCGCCGCGACCGCGGCCGGCCAAAAGCCGTGGCGCTCCCAGAACCACGAGGGCGGCGAGCACGCCGTATCCCAGACCGCTGACCGCCCAGCAGGCAACGGCCACGAGCGCCGCCTCACTCCAGGGGACGGCCCAGTTCACGCCTGCCGCCCCTCATTCATGGCCCGAGCGCGACGGCGCTCCCGCCGACGGGACACGAAGGCCGCCAGGATCGAGCCGACCACGAGCGGCCCGGCGACCCAGCGGATCACGTTCGCCGCCCAGCCCTGTTCCCGCCGGCCATCAGGGTCACCGACTCGACGCGGCCAACCGCGAACGCCCTGGTCTTCATTGAGCACGACACCAGACGAATCCACCTCGCCGGTGTCACCGTGCACCCGACCGCGCAGTGGACCGTTCAACAGGCGAGGGACCTCGCCATGGCACTGGACCGCCGCATGGATTCCCTGCGCTTCCTTCTCCGCGACCGGGACAGGTAGGTATACCAGCGCCTTCGACGCCGTCTTCGAGGCCGACGGCGTGGAGGTCCTACTCAGTCCACCGCGGGCACCCAAAGCGAACGCGATGTGCGAGAGAGCCGTGGGCACCCTGCGCCGCGAGGTCCTCGACCGCGTGCTGATCTATAACGAGGCCCATTCCGTAAAGGTGCTGACCGAGTACATCCAGCACTACAACCAGCACCGGCCGCACCAGTCCCGACGGCAACTATCCCCCGATAGCGCCGAACCACCCGCCCCGGCCACCGTCACCGATCTCCAGAACCACCGGATCCGACGAGAATCAATCCTCGGAGGATTGATCAACCAGTATCACCGCGCCGCCTGACCGCGCGACATCTCCGCAGCTCACTGCACCGAATCGTATTTTCGATCGGGACAGGCAATGGCTCAAACGTCCCAGTCTCCGGGCCTCGGCCATTGCAGGAACTTGAAGACACACTGCCCGAACTGCAGCACGCACTACGCTGACGTCATGTCACCCTCGGGCTGGATAGGGCTCACCAAAGCGCAGGGAGTGCGGCGCCGACTGGCGATCGTATGCAGCCACGTCGTCAGGCGCCCGCTCCTGATCCTCGCCCTCGCGGGGCTGGCCTTCCTCATCACCAGGTTCGGCAAAGATTTCCCCGTGCTCTATGGCATGACCCCCCTTGGAGCCGTTCTGATCTCCTGGAGCATGGGTCGCTACCGCTCGGTCGATCCCGCCGAAGAGACCGACGATGGACCCCAAACCCAGGACGCAGAGACGACGTGACCGGCAGCAGCACCTTCCGCCGGCAATCCTGCGAGCCCTTGCCCACGGGCGGGCGCCAACAAGGCGCCCGCCCGTCCGCATTCCTGTCAGGGGAAGCAGCCGGGCGGGCTCCGTGGACCACACGCTACCGGCCGCCGCGGACCGCCATCTGCCCTTGACTGCCTCCGTCCCAGGACACCCACGAAACGTCACCTGATCGAGGGTGGGGCCATTTCAAACCGTTCCTCTCCGGCACCGCCAAAACACACCCTCGAAAACACGTAAGCCGCTCTCGGGGGCGCACCGTCGCCGGGGCTGGCTGCCTCCTGCTGGACGGCGATCGCGTTAACGGGTTCTTTGGTGTGCCTGTGAACAGGGGCCAGCCGGTACGGGCGCTGGCGCCGTCCTGAGGCTTCACTGCACGATGTGGGCGGTGTGGGCGGCGGTCAGCCAGTCGGGGAATTCGTGTAGCAGCCGGTCGAAGAGCTGGTGGTCGCCGGTCTCCAGCCACTCGTGGACCTCGTCGATACCCATGGCACCAGCGCCATCCTCAGGGCCGTCGATCAGCTCGACGACGAACGTGCAGCCGAGGTGACCGTCTCCACGGCGCACAGAGCCAAAGGGCGCGAATGGTCGCGCGTGCGAATCGCTGACGACTTCACCCCACCTCCGGACAGCGACGAGCACGATGACAAGGGTCGGCCCCTTCCCGGGCCCATCGACGATGGTGAAGCCCGGCTCGCCTATGTAGCGGTCACACGCGCCCGCCGCCGCCTCGACATCGGCGGCCTGGCATGGATCAACCACCACCCCGCCGGCCGCCTGCATGAGGGGGGCTCACTGCCGCGGCACGTCTTGACGGTTCGTCTTGGTGACGGCCGGCACTGGTGCCGGGCTTGTGGTCCCGTCTCGGTAGGTGCTGGTGTAGCGGTCACAGTCGCTAATTGCTGTCACGGTGGCGGACGGTATGGGTTTTGCGCCGGCAGTCTTCTGGGGCTTCGCGGGGTCATCCGCACTGCCATTCCCTACGCCGACGAAGAACGAAATGACGCCGATCGGGACGAGGATTCGCGCGGCCTAAAGGTTGTCCCGTAACGGCGGGGCGCAAGTGAGATGATCTCTCATGCCGTCAGTGTGCTCGCGACCACTGACTACGCCCGCGGCGGCCCAGTAACGCCCATCTGGACCTGCCCCGGGCGGGCGGCGACCACCGGCGGGTGCTGGCGGTGCTGAGATTCCCGGAAGGAAACGGCTGGCCCCGGGCGCTCGCCGAAGGCCCGGCCGATGCCGGGGAACCGAAAAGGTTGGTGTGCGGGGCCGACGGAACCGGGTAACGTCTTTGTCATGGTTCTTCCAGACGCCGATTTACGAGTGAGAGCGTGATGGGCACCTGCTGACGTCCTTCGACGTCGCCGCCCGTCCCCCACCGATGAATCCGTAGATCACTTCACATCATTACCGGGAGAACCCGTGACCGTGAGCAAGAACATCAACAATCCCGTGGGCATGGGCGGCGGCCAGCGCAAGAAGCTGTCGCGCGCCGAACGGCAGAACAACGGTCCGCACCGCAACCTCGACCGCCAGAGTGCAGCCGTCCAGAAGGCGGAGCTGGTGCGCAAGATGCGCGAGAAGGCAGGCGCAGCTGAGGTCGCCGGGCAGGCGGGCGACGACACCGCACAGAGCTGACGCACCGCCGCCGCAGGGCGGCACCGCACGGGGCAGGGCCCGGACCGCGACGCGCGGTCCGGGCCCTTGCTGCCGTATCGGGGCTCTGCTGCCGTACCGGGCGCGGCCGGTCCCGCTCAGCTCGCGGCCGACCACCCGCGTCTCAGCTGACCACCCGGGGCAGCCGCAGATTCGGCAGCCCCGTCACCGCCACCACCCCGAGCTGCACCAGCAGCTCAGCGCGTTCCCCGTGCCCAGCCCGGGCGACACCGCAGCTAAGGCCTGCCCCGCAACGTTGAGGCGGGCGGCTGAGGGAGCGAGGGCTTGCCCACGGCTCCGGCCGCCAGGACGCTGCGCACGGTCTCGCCCACACCGGCGGGATCGGTCGCATAGCCGCGTTCGATGTCGGCGGTGACCGGCACGTCAACAGCGGCCGTGATCCGGGAGATCGCGCCCAGTGCCTGGTCGCGGCTCAGATGATCCCCGTCGCCGTGGCCGTGGGCGGTCATCCCAGGCCGCGTAGTCCTCGTGGCTGGTCATGGTGCGGGGATCGTTCAACACCGCTGCGACCGCCCTGCCGGCTGTCTGACCGCGCCGTGCCCCGCCCCGACCTGCACCGGGGCGGGGCACGTGCGGCAGCTGGTCGGCTGCGCGAGCGATGAGTTCGGGCGGCGGATCGGGTCTGCCCTGGCATGACTCGAATCATCGCTGACATCTCGGTTTCCATCGACGGCTTCGTCACCGGACCCGACCCCAGCCCGGACAACGGGCCGGGCACCGGCGGCGAGGCCCTGCGCACGTGGGCGTTTTCCGACGACCCCGACGACCGCCTGGTCCTGCGCAAGGGGTCCGCCCGCTCGGGCGCCGTCGTCCTCGGCCGCCGCCTCTTCGACGTGGTCGACGGGACGAAAGGCTGGGACGACACGTCCGGCTACGGTGCTGGCGAGGTCGGCAAGCCCGCGTTCGCCGTCGTGCCGAGCTCGCTTCCGGTGATCCGATGACCACTGTCCATGCCAATGAGATCGCCTTGGGTATCGAGTCGTTCGGTGACGACGACGCGCCACTCGTCCTGCTCGCGGGCGGGACGACGATGCTCTCCTGGCCCGACGCGCTGTGCGAGCGCCTCGCCGCTGGCGGGCGCCGTGTGGTGCGCTACGACCTGCGCGACAGCGGGGAGTCGACGATGACGGATCCGGAGGCGCCCGCCTACACCCTGCGCGACCTCGCCGCCGACGCGGCGGCCCTTGCCGGCGTGCTCGGCGGGGGGCCCGCGCACCTCGCGGGGATCGGCGTCGGCGGGATGGTCGCCCAGGTGGCCGTGCTCGACCATCCGGACGCGTTCTCGGCGCTCACCCTGGCCGGCACCCGCGCGGTTGCGCCTGGCCCGCCCGACGATGACCTCCCCGACCATGACCAGGCGACGATGAGCCGACTGTTCGCGCGCCTGATGCCCGATTGGACCGACCGCGAGGCGGTTGCGGAGTTCGCCGCCGTCGGCGCGGAGATCCTCGGCGATGACCCCGTCGCCACGCGCGCGATCGCCGCGCGCATCTGGGACCGCACGCCCAGCACTGCACCCCCGGTCCAGATGGCCAACCAGATCGGCATGGTGTTTTCCAGGCTCGACTGCAAACCCCGCTGGCGCGAGCGCCTGCCCGAGATCGAGGTCCCCACGCTCATCGTCCACGGCCGCCGCGACCGGTTCTTCCCCGTCGGCAACGGCGAGGCGATCGCGCGCGAGATCCCCGGGGCACGACTGCTCGTCCTCAAGGAGGCCGCCACTGCGATCCCCGATGCGGCGGTCGGCGAGGTCACCGAGGCGATGCTCACGCTCGGATAGGGAACGGCGGGTACCGCGCGGGTCCAGCCTCCACGCAGCAGTGGACGTCGGAGGCTCGATCCGCCCGCGCGCCCGCGATCGGCACGATTCCAGCCCGAGGTTGTCCAGGATGCTTCTCTCGATCCATGTCCCGTAAACCCACAGCTTCAACCCACAGCTTCTGCCGTCAGCGCTCCACGTCGAACGTCGTAGTCATCACGGAAGCGCGGCCACAACCAACCGGAGCACTCCAGACCACACCATCCCACAAGCAAGATCACGATCTTCGGGCCGGTGCATTACTGACTTCTGCGTCTTGGGGTCTGGATTTGTGCCGGGGCTGGTGAGGGGACGTGTCCGAGCTGGTACGCCGGATGCATGCGGTATCCGGACGGGGGCGGGTTGACCGCCGAGCAGCGCAAGCGTCGGGAAGAGGTACGGATGCGGGCCGTTGATCTCTTCGAGGAAGATGCGAAAGTCCCGTGCAATGCCCGGGAGTTGCGGGCCCTGGTCGGCGAGGAGGTCGTCGACAATCTCCTGCGCCTGGCCCGCCTCGCCGCCGCAGCGATCCGCACCACGGTCCGCACCGCGGTCCGCACCGCGGTGGACGTCGCGGCCGCAGCCCTGGAGATCACCGCGATCGTCTCGGTCCACCACGGCGGCCGCTTTCGCCACCGTCACCTGCTCGCCGAAGCCCGCCGCTACCTCACCCGCACCCTCCACGGACACCCCGCCCCGCCCCTCACCGACACCGCCGTCACCGCGGCCGCCATTCGCGACCACTGCATTCCTGGCGACCCGTCGAACCCGGACAAGTCGATACCGCTCGCGTACCGCACCTTCACCCCGGCCTGGGCCCCCAAATCGCCCCGCAGTTCGACCACACCCGCCGCCCACCGGATCCACCACCGCGCCCGCGCCGAAGCCGCACAGCCCTTGCTCGCGCCGAAGCGCAACAGTGCCCGCCTGTACGGCAGCAAGAGCACACCCCGCAGGCGGCACCACAGCAACTGCTGCCTCCCGCCCCGGGCCAGGCACCCGGCGGGCGAAGCCAGTGAACCGCACCAGGTGTCACAAGCTGCGACCGACGCCACCCCCCGCTCCTGTGCGGGCGAGTGAAGCGCTCCGAGATCGGTGTCCCTCCACCTGCCACAACGTCCGTTGTTCACCGGCAGAAGCGGCTCCAGCCGAGCCCATTCCTCGTCGGTCAGACCCCCGCAAGCACCCATACCAAGCTAACGCGTCAGATGATCAGAGAGGCATGGCCTGGCTCTGGAGGCCGCTCATGGCGTGGTTGCCGACGGCGTGGGCGTGATGGTCACCTGGTTGCCGTCCGGGCCGACGTGGACCGTGACGGCATTCGGCAGGTGCACGTTGGTGGCGGAGAGGTAGACGGTGTCCGAGGCCGAGTCAAAGTAGAGCTTTGCAGAGTCGGCGCGCACCAAGCTCTCGTCGAGCACTCTGCTGTGGACCCACTGCGCCCCCGCCGGTGCGAACTCGGCGAGTTCGGCGGGAATGGAGATGCTTTCGGGCTCGGTCGCGATGACCGCCGGCTGCATCTGTGTGGACGCGGTCAGGACAGCCACCGACCCGGGTTCGAGCTTCATGAGGGCGCTGACGTAGTAGTCCGTAGGGCCGGGCACTCGGCTGTCCGAGCCGGGAGCGCCCTGCTGCCAGTGCGCCGAGACGATCCGACCGAGCTTCGGTAGGCGCTTGGCCAGCGGCTCGGTGTCAGTGTGAATCTCGGGGGTCTTCGAGGCCTCGGCCTTCGCGTCGGCGACGGGGCCGATGGCGCCGCCGGTGACCGCAGTTGCCGCCAGCAGGAGCGCGCTTGCCAATACAAGAGATGTCTGACGCTCCGCCACTGCTTCCCCCCACCTTGCCCAGGATCTGGTATTCCATCCCTCTTCTTCGGAGGGAATCCCCGCCTTCAGGCGGGGAGGGAATCCGATCCTGAACCCTGCGGCGCGGAGCGCCGCGGTTTCGCTCCGGAATGCCTCGCCCGCGGAGCCGCGCTCAGTCGGGCCGCTTCTGGTTCTCGATGTAGTCCTTGACCACGTGGAGGGGTGCGCCGCCGCATGACCCCGCGAAGTAGGAGCCGGACCAGAAGCGGCCGTGCATGATGGCCTGGTTGACGTGGCCGGTGAACTCCTCTCTTCGCAGCGTGTCAGCATCTCGTCGTTGAAGACGGTCCGCCGGTACCTGGTGACGAACATCAATTGCGTGTGGAGGTGGTGGATGACGTGACGGCCGCGCCGTACGTCGGGGTTTGGTTCCCAACGTGGTGACATGAACCAATGTTACGGTTAAGGTCGATCCGAGTCGGAGGGGTGGGCTGAATGATCCGTGCGTACACGTTCCTCCTGCGGCCCACCGCCCGGCAGGAACAAGCGCTCGGTGAGATGCTGCGCGATCACTGCTCGCTCTACAACGGCGCGTTGCAAGAGCGTCGTGACGCCTACCGGCATGTCTCGAAGACGACGGTCCGGTACGGGCAGCAGTCCGTGCAGCTCAAGGAGATCCGGGCATGCGACCCGGAGCGTCAGGGCCGCTGGTCGTTCTCCTCGCAGCAGGCGACCCTGCGCCGGCTGGACAAGGCGTTCGCCGCGTTCTTCCGGCGCATCAAGGCCGGGGACAAGCCGGGCTGTCCGCGCTTTAGGGGGATCGGCCGCTTCGACACGGTGGACTTCCCCAAGGACGGTGACGGCTGCCGGTGGGACTCCACCGCGCATGACCCGGTCACCCGCGTCCGCTTTCAGGGCATCGGGCACGTCAAGGTGCACCGGCATCGGACGGTGGTCGGCCATGTCAAGACGGTCTCGGTCAAGCGTGAGGGCAAGCGCTGGTATGTGGTCCTGACGGCCGAGCGGCCCCGGCCCGAGCCGCTGCCCGCGACCGGCAGCGTGGTCGGCATCGACCTGGGCATTGCCAACTTCCTCGCCGGCTCGAACGGCGAGTTCGTGCCCAACCCGCGTCACGGGCGAAAGGCCGCAGCGAAGCTCGAAGCAGCTCAGCAGGCACTGAGCAGGTGCAAGCGCGGAAGCAAGCGCCGCCGCAAGGCGGTAGAGGCTGTGGCACGTCTGCACCGCAAGGTGCGGTGCCAGCGCCTCGACCACGCCCACAAGACCGCCCTCGGCCTCGTGCGGGAACACGACTTCATCGCGCACGAAGACCTTAAGATCCGCAACATGAGCAGGGCCCCCGAACCGAAGCCCGACCCCGACCAGCCGGGCAGCTTCCTGCCCAACGGGGCAGCGGCCAAGGCCGGGCTGAACCGCTCGATATCGGATGCCGGATGGGGGGTGTTCCTCGCGATCCTGAATGCAAAGGCTGAGAGTGCCGGGCGGGAAGTGATCGCCGTGGACCCCCGCAACACCTCCCGGCGATGCCCCGAATGTGGGCACACCGCCAAGGAGAACCGGCCCACACAGGAGACGTTCCACTGCGTCTTGTGTGGCCACAGCGCGCACGCGGACACAGTCGGGGCTCTCAACGTCCTACGGGCCGGGCTGGTCCGTCGCGAAGCCCAACCGGCATAGCGAGAAGCCACCCCGTTCACGGGGTGGAGGAGTCAGTACGCCCGACATGGGCAGCAGCTAAAGGGTGAAAGTCCCGACGAGAAGAGGTGAGACTAACTCGCTAGCCGAACGGCAAGGGCGTCATCGCGAGGTGGGGTCCGAAGGAAGCCGGAGGCAAAACCGGGTACCGATGTACAAGAACCGCATTTGAGGCTAGGCGTCTTGGGCAAGGTGGCTGACTGCATCGAAGCCCGTTCTCACCAAGAAAGACGCAGAGTATATGCGGCGGCGATCCGGGGAAAGTTGCTGTTCTTATTCGGGGAGGTCTGCCCGGGTGTCACCTGTAACGGTGTGTCGGCCGCGATTGTGACGACCGATGCCAGCAATGGCACTGGTTTGCCGGACAGAAGTCAGCAGAGGTCATAGTACCGAGACGGAAAGGCAGTAGGCCGACAAGGACTCGGGAAGGGCCGAACGTTTAGCGGATTGGAAGAAGGGTGTCTGCTCGCGCAGGTCACGATGACCGCCGTAAATCTGCCCCGGCAGACCCTGGGGTGACGGGGTCGGTGCATACGACCGCCCAGCCCAAGGGGCGCAGTGACCAGCCGGCGCTACACGCGGACAACAATCACCGCGAGGTCTCCCTCTGGGAGACGGTGTTCTCGAAGGAGAACCTTCTCGCGGCGCTCAGGCGCGTCGAAGCAAACCGGGGTGCCCCCGGCGTTGATGGGATGACGACGGATGAACTCCGGCCATGGATCGCCCAGAACTGGCCCAAGGTATGGGCTGAGCTCGATGCGGGGACATATAAGCCCGCTCCTGTCCGTCGGGTGACCATCCCTAAGCCGAATGGTGGGGAGCGGATGCTAGGTGTCCCACGGGTGCTGGATCGCTTGATCCAGCAGGCAGTTGCGCAGGCCCTCGTGCCCGTCTTCGATCCCCACTTCTCTGGGGCGTCGTTCGGGTTCCGACCAGGGCGTTCGGCCCACCAAGCCGTAAGGGTTGGTCGCCGGGCCGTCCAGGACAGAAACCGTTGGGCCGTGGACCTGGACCTCGACAAGTTCTTCGACCGAGTGAATCACGATGCGCTTATGGCGCGGGTGGCTCGCCGGGTGAGGGACAGAAAGGTCCTGAAGTTGATTCGGCGGTACCTGGAAGCCGGGATTATGAGCGACGGCGTGATGGTGAGGAACGAGGAAGGGACCCCGCAGGGTTCCCCTTTGTCCCCGTTGCTGTCGAACATCATGCTGGACGACCTTGACCGCGAACTCTTCAAACGCGGACACCGGTTCGTGAGGTACGCGGACGATGTGATGATTTTCGTCCGGTCCGAGCGAGCGGCGCAGCGGACCCTCGCCTCGGTCACGGCCTTCATTGAGAAGACCTTGAAACTGAGGGTGAATCGTGAGAAGTCGAAGGCGTGCCCCATCTGGTGGACGTCACTCCTGGGATTCGGGTACTACCTCGCCAAAGGGCAGGTGAAGATCCGGGTGGACCGGAAGGCCGTGAGACGGCTAAAGTCCACCGTTCGGCGAGTCACCTCCCGGACGTGGGGCGTATCGATGGCCCACAGGATGGACAAACTCAACCGTTTCTCGGTCGGCTGGGTGGCCTACTTCAGTCTCTCCGACAGCCTTCGGGTTTTCGAGGAGATTGATCACTGGACCCGCCGCAGGCTACGGCAGGCCCAGTGGGTGCAGTGGAAGACCAGTCAGCGCAAGAACTCCATGCTCCAGAAGCTCGGTTACGAATTTGGAGACCAGGAGCAAGGCGTTGCAGTGCAACGCAAGCGATACTGGCGGGCCTCCCACCTGAAACCACTGGAAATCGCTATGAATAAAGCCTATTGGGATGCGCAGGGCTACAAGTCGTTCAAGGGCTCGTGGTCCCGCCTGAAGCTCGCCTGAGATCAGCTGGACGAACCGCCGGATGCGGGCCCGCATGTCCGGTGGTGTGGGGGCGGGCCGGGCAAACCGGCCCGCCTACCCGATCGACACGCCGCCAGAATCCCAGCAAGCCGCTGAAGTCCCGCCCCAACCCCCTCGACGCGGCCGGGATCACCTACATCGACTACAAGGACACCGACCTGCTCCGAAAGTTCATCTCCGACCGCGGCAAGATCCGCAGCCGACGCGTCACCAGGGTGACGGCCCAGCAGCAGCGACAGCTCGCAGCAGCCATCAAGAACGCCCGCGAGACGGCGCTCCTGCCCTACACCGCACGGTAGACGCGGAGGTCGGTCCCAGCGCACCCTGCGCTCCTCGAGCGGGGCCGCATGCATGGTCGGGCCGGCCTCGCTCGGCAGGCGCGGGGCGCGGTTCATCCGAAGTGCCCACCACCGCACCTCGGCCAGCCGGCGCGACCGGGCGGCGCAAGCGCTTCAGCCTCGACCTTCACGCCTGGGGGTCGGCATCGGAAGGGGCACGGTTTGACCCCATGCTGACCACTTGCTGACCCAGGTCCCGACAGCACGGATCCGACCTGCACAAATGTCCAGATGCTAGATGTTGGACTTGAACATGGTACGAAACACGGAGAAGCTCCCGATTTATCTGCTCCCTGCCTGGTCAATTCAGGTCAAGGGCGGTCTCCACGGCAGAATTATTGGCATGTTCCGGTCAACTTCCCCAGGTGTTTCAGGACTCACACCGACCACTTGCTGATTTCCCTGACGCACCGCCAGGTCAATCCCTTGAAGGTATCCCTCAAGCCAGGGCGGGAGGTGCCGTGGCTGCGACCACCGCCCGCCCCGGGGTCCTGAGTCAGCGCCCCGCCGACACCTCGGCGGGCGTCCTCGTCGGCGCGGGACTGCCCGCCGGCTGCTCCTCCTCGACAGTCCTACCCCGTGTACGGAGCTTCGCCGCGAGTCCGTGACGGGGAGCGAGCAGCCAGACCACGACGAAGAGGGCCGTCAGGACGACGACGACCGAGCCACCCGCCGCGAGGTCGTTGGCGTAGCTCACGTACAGCCCGGCGAGGCTGCCGACGCAGCCGAACAGAGAGGCGAGGAGCGTCATCGCCCATAGCCGGTCGGTCAGCAGCCGGGCCGTGGCCGCCGGGGTGATGAGCAGAGCCAGGACCAGGATGTTGCCCACGGCCTCCAGGGACATGACGATCGTCGCCGTCACGACCACGTACAGCGTCAGGTCCAGCGGAAGCACCGGGAGTCCGGCCGCACGTGCCGTCTCGCGGTCGAGACTGACCGCCACCAGCTCCTTGCGGAGCGCGAGGACGACCGCCACGAGCACGGCGCCCATGGCCGCGACCCGCCAGATGTCCGCCGCATCGACGGCGAGGACCTGGCCGAAGAGGAAGGACGACAGGTCGGTCGTCCAGCTGTCGCGGGTCGAGACGAGCACGATGCCGAGGCCGAACGCGAAGGCGAAGAAGACGCCGATGACGGTGTCCTCCTTCAGCCGTCTGTTCTGCGAGACGAAGGCGATGAGCACGGCGGTTGTGACGCCGGCCGCCGCGCCGCCGACGAGCAGGTTGCCCTCGAAGGCGTACGCGAGGGCCACGCCGGGAAAGGCCGAGTGGGCCACCGCGTCGCCGATGAAGGCCATGCCGCGCAGGACGACGTAGACGCCGACGACCCCGCAGACCAGGCCGACGATGGCAGCGACGGTGAACGCCCTGCGCATGAAGGGTAGTTGCCACGGATCGGTGAAGAAGGAGAGCAGGTCGGTCATGCCGCCACCTCCGCGCCGCCCGCGGACACGGCTCGGTCGAGTCCGAAGGCCCGCAGCATCTGGTCCGCGTCGGAGAGGATTTCCGGTCCGCCTTCGGCGACGACCGTAAGGTTGAGGAGGACCACTCGGGTGCAGGTGCGGGCGGCGGCGGCCAGATCGTGTGTGGTCATCAGCAGTCCTCTGCCCTCGACCGCGAGACGGCCGAAAAGCTCGTTGAGCAGCTCCTGGGTGGGGACGTCGACTCCGGTGAAGGGTTCGTCCAGGAGCAGCAGCCGGGGTTCGGCGGCGAGCGCTCGCGCCACGAGGACGCGTTGGCGCTGTCCGCCCGACAGTTCGCCGATGGGGCGGCGTCGCAGGTCGGTCAGGCCGGCCAGTTCCAGCGCTTCGTCGGCGGCGGCGCGGTCGTGCGCCCTGGGGCGTCGCAGCCAGCCGATCGTACGGGTGCGGCCGCTCAGCACCGCGCCGGCCACGTCGATGGGGAAGTCCCAGGCGAACTCGTGGCGTTGGGGCACGTAGCCGACCAGGTCAACCGCATCGACGCTGCCGGCCGCGGGTGAGGCGAGGCCGAGGATCGCGCGCAGCAGGGTGGTTTTGCCGGCGCCGTTCGGGCCGAGGAGGCCGACGAGTTCACCGGACGACACGGTCAGCGAAGCGTCCCGTACCGCCGTACGGCCGCCGAGGACGACGGAGACCGCGTCGACGCCGAGCAACTGCTCGGGGGCGCTCATGACGTGCGCCTGCGGGTGAGGACGACGGTACCCGCGCCGGCCACGGCGAGTGCGGCGGCCGTACCGGCGAGAAGCAGGGTGCCTTTCGATCCGGTGTTCGCCATGGAGCCGCCTGTAGCGGATCGGGATCCGCCCGTGACGCCGCCGGTAGCCGACCCGCCGCCGGTCGAACCGCTGGTGTCCCCGCCGGTCGTGCCCCCGGTGGAGCCACCTGTCGTACCACCGGTGGAGCCACCCGTGGACCCGCCCATCGAGCCTCCGCCGGTTCCGCCGGGCGGCACCTGGTTCGGGTCGCCCGCGCCCACGCTGAAGGCCAGCGTCTCCGTGTCGCTCGTCTTCGTCCCGTCGGCGAGTGTGGCGGACATCGTGAAGGTCAGCCGGTACACGCCCTCCTTGCCGAAGGCCCAGCCGCCGTGCGCGTGGGTGTTCTGCGGTACGCCGAAGGCGTCCGGCACGCCGTCGCCGCTGTTGAAGCGGACGGTCGCGCCCGAAAGACCGTCGTAGTTGTACAGGGCGAAGTTCCCCGGCCCGTCGGTCTTCACCAGCTTGAACTCGACCTCGCCCTTCGTCGCGCCGGCCGCCATGTTGTCGGTGGACCAGCCGGGCCACAGCAGCCCCGGCTGCTGCACCTGGTCGAGGAGCCAGATCGGGTCGCCCGCCTTGCCGAGGAAGGCGAAGTCCTTGTTCGCCGGGATCGTCTTCTTCGCCCCCGGCTTGACGTGCAGGACCACCGACGAGGGCTCCCGCCACACGGTCTTCCCGGGGACCGTACCGTCCTTCACGTGGATCTGCAGTCGGCCGTCGACGACGCGCGCGGCGATGTCGATGTGCCCTTCGCCGAGGACCTTCTTCGCGGTCTCGACCGGTTCGGCGGCCGGGAGCAGGTTCGGGGCCTGGGCGGCGACCCGCCGGCCGACGGGCGGCGCCGAGGCGGTCTCCACCGGCTCCGTGCTGGGCTGCACGACAGGCTCCGGCTCGGGCTGAGGCTGGGCGACGGCCGCATCCCCGACCCGTACCGTGTATGAGGCCTCGGCCACCAGGGGCCGATCCTCCACCTCTCCTTGCATCTGGGCCGCGAAGATCAGCGTGTACGTTCCAGGCGCGTCAAACGACCAGCGGGTCGCGCCGCGCGCTGCGGTCGGCAGGTCGTACCCGTCGGGCAGCCCGTCCGAGCTGTCGAACCGTACGAGGGGCTCGCCGTCGGTCGCGTCTTCGCGGTCGCCTCCAACCTCGGAGTCGTCCGGTTCGGTGACCCGAAGGATGCCCGGCCCCGCGACGCCGGTCAGCGACCAGTGCACGGAGCCCGAGGTCAGCTGGGCCGTGTCCCATTCCGGGCTCAGCTCCCAGCGGTCCGTACCGTCCGGCCCGGTCACCTTGTGGGTGTCGTCGACGTCGATCACCCCGCCCTCGCCCAGACTGAGCACGCCGTCGGTGAGGGTGACGGGGGCGACGACGAGCGGCGGCGCGGGCGGGACGGTCATGGCCGTGCCACCGAGCGCGAGCGCTCCCGCCGCCGCGAGGGCGACCCTACTGTTCCGTACGAGCCTCATCGGGCTCAACTCCCCTCCCGGCCCAGGCAGCGGGCCAGTTCGTTGGCGTTGTGGCGCATCATCGCGACGTAGTCGTGGATCTTGTCGTCGAAGGAGTCGCCGTAGACGGTGCAGATGCCGACACCCTCGTCCTCCGCGACCCGGCGCAGCACGTCCGCCCGCGCGGCGAGGTTCGGCTCCAGGAACACGGCCGGGACCTTCTTGTCCCTGATCGTGGTGCGCAGCGCGGCGATCTCCGCGGCGCTCGGCTCACGGCTCGGCACCGGGACGACGAAGCCGGCGACCTCCATGCCGTAGGCGTGGGCGAGGTAGCCGAAGGCGTCGTGCGTGGTGATCAGCTTGCGGTTCGGCTCCGGCACGCGGGCGAGCTTCCGGGCCACCTCGTCGTCCAGCGCGGCCAGTTGCTTGAGGTAGCGTGCGGCGTTCCGCTCGTACGCGGGTTTGCCCTCCGGGTCGGCCTTGATCAGTTCGGCCTCGATGCGGCGGACGTACGCCTCTGCGTTTGCCACGTCCTCCCAGGCATGCGGGTCCATCTCGCCGTGCACGTGCTTGCCGATGACGGCCTGGGGCAGTACCCAGATGTCCGCTCCGGAACGACCGAGGAAGCGGTACGTCTCCTCCTTGGGCACGGACGCCTTCGCCCGGTCGGGGACGGAGAGCACGACCGAGTCGGCCGGATGGTGGGTACGCCGCCCGGTCGTCGGGTCGTCGGAGCGGACCTGGACGGTGCGGGTCTGCGCATTGACGGCAACGTCGGCGTGACCGCCGTTCAGGACGGTCTTGCCCTGCGGGACCGTCCTGTCGCCGACGACGAAGGTCATGGTCCCGCTGCCGGCGGGCGTGGTCTTCCCGTCGAGAGTCTCGGTCTGCCCCTGGACGGTGAGGCGGTACGTACCGGGCCGGCTGAAGACCCAGTTGACGTGTGTGTGGGCCTCCGGCGGCAGCGCGAAGGAGTCCTTCTTGTCGAAGCCGTCCGTGGAGTCGATGTAGCTCTGTGGCGTGCCGAGAGTGTCGGTCAGGTAGACATGCAGGTCGCCCGGCCCTTCGAGCTTCGTCGCCGTCGTACGGACCTGGGAGCCGTCACCGGCGACCTCGCCCTCCACGGCCCATCCCAGCCACAGGACGTTGAGGCCGAGGTCCTCCTTGAGCTTGATGACGGAGCCGCCGTACTGCTCCAACTTCTCGCTGATGGGCACCTTCGGCGTCCTCTTGGGCGCGTTGGTATGGATCATCTTCATGATGCCGGGTTCTTCGAGGAGCAGCCCGTTGCTGAAGACGAGGTCCGACTTGGCGATCCGGGCGGCGTCCCCGGGGCTCGGCTCGTACGAGTGGGGGTCGCCGTGGTGCGGGACGACGGAGGCGACGTCGACCCGGTCGCCGCCGACGTTGCGCACCAGATCGGCGATGATCGCGGTGGTCGTGGAGACGGTGAGCGCGGCGTCCTTGGACGACCCGCCGGAGTCGGCCTGGCAGCCGGAGGCCAGCAGGGCGGTCGCGACGAGCACCGCGGTGACCGTGCCCCCGGTGCGTACGCGGCTCAACGGACGGCCCTCTTCCGGCGGACGAGGACCACTGCCGAGACGCCCGCAGCGAGTGCGGCGGCCGCGATTCCGGCCGGCAGGGCGACGCCTGCACCGGTCGACGCCAGGCGGCCCCCGTCCGTGTTCGTTCCGGTGGACCCGCCGTCTCCCGAGGGGAAGTTCGCGGCCGGCGTGGTGGAGAGGGTCGTCGACGCCGATGGGCTCGCGGTGGGGCTCGGCGGCTCGGTGGGCGTGGCGGACGGGCTCGTGATGACGGTGGGCGTGGCGGAAGGTGTCGGCGTGACCGAGGGCGACCCCGTACTGGGCGTGGGGGTCGGGGTCGGCGTGGGGGTGGGAGTTGGCGTCGGGGTGGGGGGCGTGCCGTCCCCCGGTACGACGGTGTCGGGGTCGACGTCGTCGCCGACCACGACGGCGAGGGTCTCCCGGTCGGAGACCGTGGTGCCGGACGGCAGGGTGGCGGTCATCTGCATCGTGATGCGGTAGACGCCCTCGGCATTGAAGATCCACAGCGGGTGAGCGTGCGTGAACGCGGGCAGATCGACCGCCCCCGAATCGGGCTTCGCACCATCCACGGTCAGGCCGATGCGCACGCCCAGGTCGGGGTTGTCCTCCCACTGACCGAGCACGAATCGCCCTGGTCCCTCGATCTTCGGGAAGGTGACCTTCACCCCGCCCGACACGTCCGCTGGCAGGATCTCCGTAGTGTTCCAGCCGGGCCAGAGCAGCCCTTCCTTCACCTCGAAGTCCTTGTCGACCCAGAGGCTGCTGCCCGGTTCCCCGAACCCCTCGAACTGCGGGACCTCCTCGCGCGGCGGGATCACGATCTCGTGGCGGGTATCGAAGTGCAGCAGCACGTCGGAGGGTTCGCGCCAGACGAGGGAGCCGGGCACCGTCCCGTCCTTGATCTGGAACTCCAGCCGTCCGTTCCTCAGCCGGGCCGCCAGGTCGAGGTGGCCGCCGTTCAGGATGGTGCGCTCTCCGGCGGGTGCCTCCCTCGGAGGCGTATCGGCCGCGTGCGCGAGCGGGACGGCGGAGAGCAGCGACAGGGCGACCGCGAGAGTGGCGGCTCGTACGGGACGGGATGCGATGGGGGCCCGCATGACGGGGCTTCTCCTTCGGGCGTGGGAGCGAGGGACCGCGGCCGCGCCGGGGGCGGTCCGAACGGCGGGCACGGCCCGTCCCCGGCGCGGGGCTTGTGCGGGACGGGGTCAGCCGACCTGGAAGGTGTACGTGGCGGAGGTCGGGCCGACCTTGGTGCCGTTCGCCAGCGTGCCGCTCACCTGGAACGTGGCGGTGTACGAACCGGCCTTCGTGAAGACCCAGTTGGCGTGGTCGTGCTCGCCGGCCGCGACGTCCTTGCTGTTGGTGAGCGTCGCGTCGCCGCTGTCGAAGTAGCGGTTGCTCTTCGGGCAGAGGCCGTTCTTGTAGACGGTGAGCTTGCCCGGGCCGCTGACGGAGGTGAGCTTGACCTGCACCTTGTCGCTCTGGAAGACGCCGGTGGAGAGATGCTCGCCGGAGAAGCCGGGCCAGAGCAGGTTGGCGTTCTCGACCTGCGGCAGTCGGTACACGGTGGCGCCGGCCGTACCCAGGTGGCTGTAGCAGGTGCCGCTCGGCACGGTGTACGCGGAAGCCGGCAGGGACTGGAGGACGACGTCCGCCGGGGCGTACTCGACATCCGGGGTGACCGACTCGTCGTGGACGTGGAGGTCGAGGCCGACCCCGTCGTACTCGACGTCGAGGACGTCGACGTGCCCCTTGGAAAGAGTGGTCCCGGCGGCGTGGGCAGCGGTCATCCCGCCGACGGCGATGGCCGCGGCTATGGAACCGGCAACGGTGAGAGTGCGCGTGAAGGCACGCAAAAGAAGCCCCCCTTGGGCATGGGTTGAGTGTGCACGAACAAGCAAGACGATAATCGTTTTCAACTAGAGCCACAAGCGAGCGCCCGGTTACCGGCCGCTGCAGGCGCGACTGCCGTCAACGTCAAGTCGACCAATTGGAATCGACATCCATTTTCATCTAAGTTGAGCGCGGCACTGTCCCCCAACACCCCCGGAGGTCCCCATGGCCGTTCCCAAGCGGAAGATGTCCCGCAGCAACACCCGCAACCGCCGCGCCCAGTGGAAGGCGACCACCGCCCAGCTGGTGCCCATCACGGTCGACGGCTCGGTGTACCTCGTGCCGCAGCGGCTGGTGAAGGCGTACGAGCGCGGCCTGATCCGCCCCGAGGGCTGATCCCCGTGACGTACACGCCGATGCAAGGCCGGCTGCCCGTGACCGTCCTGTCCGGGTTTCTCGGCGCGGGGAAGACCACCCTGCTCAACCATGTGCTCGGCAACCGCGAAGGGCTGCGGGTGGCGGTCATTGTCAACGACATGAGCGAGGTCAACATTGACGCTGCGCTGGTGAGCGGCGGCGAGGCGGCTTTGTCCCGCACCGAGGAGCGGCTGGTCGAGATGACCAACGGGTGCATCTGCTGCACCCTGCGCGACGACCTGCTCGAAGAGGTCGAGCGGCTGGCCCGCGAGGGACGCTTCGACTATCTCCTGATCGAGTCCAGCGGCATCTCGGAGCCGATGCCCGTGGCCGCCACCTTCTCCTTCCCGCGCGAAGACGGCGCCACCCTCGGCGATCTGGCCTGCCTGGACACGATGGTGACCGTGGTGGACGCCGCGAACTTCCTGGCCGAGCTCGGCGGCGGCGACGAGCTCGTCGCGCGCGGTCTCGACCAGTACGAGGACGACGAGCGCACCGTCAGCGATCTCCTCATGGACCAGGTCGAGTTCGCGGATGTCATCGTGCTGAACAAGCTCGACCTGGTCGGGCCCGACGAGGCCGCCCGACTTCGGGCGGCCCTGTCCCGGCTCAACCCCGAGGCCCGGATCGTGCCCGCCGTACGCGGCCGGGTGGCCCTCGAACAGGTGCTGGGCACCGGCCTGTTCGACGTCGAACGGGCCCAGCAGGCCCCGGGCTGGGTGAAGGAGCTCAACGGCGACCACGTGCCGGAGACGGAGGAGTACGGCATCTCCTCAATGGTGTTCCGCGCGGACCGGCCGTTTCACCCGCACCGGCTGTGGACCTTCGTCACCAAGAGGCTCGACAGCGGCACCTTCGGGCGGATCCTGCGCTCGAAGGGATTCTTCTGGCTCGCGAGCCGCCCCCGGGTGACCGGACTGTGGTCACAGGCGGGTGCGGTGGCCCGGTTCGAACCCTCGGGCGCCCGCGGCCCGGAAACCACGCAGGGTCAGGAGCTGGTCTTCATCGGCACCGGGCTGCGCACCGAGGCGCTCCGGGCGGCGCTCGACGCCTGTCTGCTCGGCTCGGACGAAGCCGTACCAGCCGAGGACGACTTCCCCGAGTGGGAGACGTACGGCATCGACGACGCGTGCGAGCACGAGCACGCAGCGGCCTGATTCCACCTCCGCCTTTGCGGTTCAGGCGCCAGACGCCGCAAGTCTCTCTGCGGCCGGCGGCTGGCGCTACTGCGACGACGGGAACCGGCTGAGCGTCGCTCCTCGAGCGGCGCCCGCCGCAGCGCCCTCGACGGCCGTCAGCTGCGCGGCACGCTCTTCCGCGCGCTCCGGATCTTTGCCCAGGCCGCCTTTCCTGCGGAGGTTGGCGATCAGCTGCCCGATGGGCAGCAGGTCGTTGTCGCGCTCGCCCCAGACGGCGTCCTGCCTCGGGGCCAGGTGCCCGTGCGCACGCCGGTACAAGCGCAGCATTGCCAGCTTCGTCTTCCAGGCTTCCTCCCCGGGTGCCTCGCACGCGATGACGATCACCGAGACCCTTGTCGAGATGCGGTGGCCACCGCCGAAGCCGCGGTGGCGAGCCGGGACGGGATCGGCACGATCGCCTCGTACGCCACCGAGGTGCCGCTCCCGTCGACCGGCACCTGGACTACCGCGGGCAAGGGCGGCGCCCAGGCCGACGTTGTGCTGGTCACCCCGGAGGCTGGAGTGCCGCTGCTGTTCATCGAGGTCGACGAGCACGCCGGACGGTCAACGAATCCGTCTCCTCCACACTCATTGTCAACGGCGGAATGGAGCCGCCGTGATGACGAGTCCAGCACTTTTTGCCCGTCGGCGAGCCTTTGGGGCTTGCTTGAGTCGTGTGCGGTGAATAGCTGCTTGCACGGTTCTGAGGGGGCGGGGACGCAGCAATGCGCCCCCGCTACCCGACTGATCATCAGCAAGGACGGGGCGTCGGCGATCGGCACCCTGGTCGAACGCACCACCCGCTACGTGATGCTCGTCCATCTGCCCGACGGCCGCAGCGCGGAACTGGTCCGCGACGCTCTCGTGGACACCGTCCAGGCCCTGCCCGCTCACCTGACGCGCTCGCTGACCTGGGACCAGGGCAGCGAGATGGCCGCTCATGGCTCCTTCACCATAGCCACCAACATTCCGGTGTACTTCTGTGATCCCGCCAGTCCCTGGCAGCGCGGCTCGAACGAAAACACCAACGGACTGCTGCGGCAGTACTTCCCGAAGGGAACCGACCTCTCGGCCCATACCCGCGAGCACCTGGACACGGTCGCCGCCGAACTCAACGGCCGCCCGAGGAAGACCCTCGCCTGGGAAACCCCGGCCCAGCGCCTGCATAAACTGATCGCAGCCTGACCAACCGACCACGTGTTGCGACGACCACTGGAATCCAAGGTAAGGGCCCGCGGGCACTTCCCGAACGACCAGGCCGCTATCCTGCGCGCATGCGCGGACAGTTCACCGGCTGGCCGGAGCAGGCCATGGACGTGTTGTGGCAGCTCCAGGGCGAACCGACCCACGCGACTCGCGAGCGCCACCGCGCGGACCGCGAACGCCTGGTCCGGCAGCCGATGATCGCCCTGCTCAACGAGGTCGCGGACACCGACCCCCGGTACGAGGACTTCTCCGTCTGGCACTACCGCACCGACTCCTGGTGGTGGCAGCACCAGGGCGCGGTGATCCGGCTCGGCCGCAAGATCGAGATCGGTCTCCGGTTCTCCCTGGACGGCCTGCGGATCCAGGGCGCCTGGTGGTACCCCGATCCCGGCCAGGTGGACATGTTCCGCAAAGCCGTGGCCTCCGAGGGGAGCGGCCGCGAACTGTCCGCCATCGTCGAGGACGTGCGGAAGAAGGGCTACGACATCTCCGGGGACGTGATGAAACGCCCCCCGCGCGGCTATCCGACAGACCACTCCCGTACGAACCTGCTGCGCCACCGTTCTCTGATCGCCGCCCGTCCCCTCGGCTGCGAGGAGTGGCTGCACACCCCCGAGGCGGTCGACCGAGTCCTCTCGGCCGCCGCTGACCTGGACGCCCTGCTGATGTGGCTGGTCCGCCACGTGAAGCGCGACGCCTGACATCACGAGGGCCCCGCGCGGCACGGGAGGAACCCAACCCGTGCCGTCGGCCCCGCGCTCAGATAGGTGACGCGCACCTTCAGCGCCGATCGGTGGTCCATCGCCCGATGACCGTCCGGCACCTCGGCCAGGGGGACGGCATGGTCGAAGACGGGCCCCGGATCGAGGACCCCGGAGAGCACATCCGGCAGGAGTTTGGGATTGTAGGCGCGGATTGGGGCGATGCCCCCGCGCAACGCGATGTTGCGGTCGAACATCCGGCGCAGAACGACCCCCGCGTTTTCCGCCGTACGGCGCCCCGACACAACCGACCGCACCGCCGTCCCGGGTGAGAGCGGGCCGTGAGACACCGCAGGTCAGCGGTCTGCCCGTCCGGAGCGGCCTCAGTAAACCTGGCGGGGGTGCACCGAGAGCTGAGACAACCGCAGATGAAGCAGCGTGAGACACCGCGAGAAGTCGCAGGTCACAGCCTCGGCGTATGCAAGGAAGCGCGAGACCCTACAGCTCTGTAGGGTTTCAAATTTCGCGGCACAATCTCAGCTCCGATGGCACATTGACCAAGCTGGCGGCTCGTGACCGGGCCCAGCTCGTCGTCATCGCCTACGAGTGCGGGCTGGTCAGTCCGGCGACCGAACCGGGTCGCGCGCAGGCGCCCGCATAAATCGCCGGCACGGTGTTACGTGTTCCGCCCCGGCCGTAGGCCGGCGCGGTGGATACTGCGGCCGTGGTAGCCGTAAATCGCTGCGCGGGGACGACGCGCGGGGGGCCGTTCCTGGGAGATGGTGAGACCACGAACGGAGGTTTCGCCATGATCGGAGCCCACTGCCTGACCACGGAGTACGGCGACGAGGCAGCCGTCGAGGAATGCCGCAGGTTCTGTGAACTGCTGGCCGGATACGCGCTCAAGACTCTCGCACCCGATGAGGCGAGCGCGGTGGGGTCTCACCTGGCAACCTGCGACACATGCCGGGACGAGCATGACTGCCTCGCAGCCGTGGCGGCACATCTGTCCCTTCTCCGCGACGCCCTGGCCTGCGGCAGAGGCCAAAATCGGCGGATGTGCGCGGTCACCCGGGCCGAATGCGGCCACGCCTCGCCCCGTCGCCGCAGCCCGGACCGGGCGGCCCTGCCCATGCAGATCACACTGTCCCAATGGGTCAGCAAGACCACGACGTACTTCGGGTGAGCGGATCTCGTGGAAGCGACGACGTTGCCCCTGCCGATAACCTCATCCGCCCTGGTGGGAGCCGGTGTGCGGTGATCTTTGGGATGTCGGGCGCGGGGCCGTGCGTCGGCGGGCTCTGGCAGGGGTGATGATCACCCGGCATCATGTTCGGTCGTGCTGCTGAGGCTGGCGTATCTGGGCGTGACAAACGCGTTGGCGATGCTGCGACTGCTGCCGATGGACGACCGGGACAAGGACGTGGGAATCCTGGCTCTATGCCATCAGATCAAGGTGCTGGAACGGCAGTTGGGCGGGCAGCGTGTGCGGTTCACGGCGAGCGGCCGGGTGTTCCTGGCGGCGTTGCTGCATCGTCTGCCGTCCCGGGTGCTTCGCGGGGTGTGGTTGGTGGTAGATCCGGACGCGCTGCTGCGCTGGCATCGTGATCTGGTCGCCCGCCGCCACGCGGCCCGGTCTCGGCCCAAGCGCTCGGGACGGCCGCGGACCGTGCGCTCGATCCGGCTCCTGGTGTTGCGGCTTGCGCGGGAGAACCTGAGCTGGGGGTAGCGCCGCATCCACGGCGGATTGCTCGTTCTCGGGATCAAGGTGGCCGCCTTTACGGTCTGGGGAATCCTCCGGGAGGCCGGGATCGACCCGGCGTCCCAACGGGCCTCAAGCACGTGGGCAGGCTTCCTACGCTCGCAGGCAGACGCCCTGCCGGCATGCGATTTCTTCGAGACGGTCACCTTGTCCGGGGCGCGGCTGTACGTGTTCGCGGTGATCGAGCACTCGAGCCGGCGGATCCGGATCCTGGGCGCCGCCGCGCATCGCAGCGCGTCCTGGGTAGCGCAGGCGGCGAAGAACCTCGTCATGGACCTCGAGGACGCGGGACGCCACGCGCGCTACATGATCAGGGACCGGGACGGGAAATTCCCCGCCCTGTTCGACGCGATCCTCAACGGTGCGGGCATTGAAGTCGTGCTCACCGGAGTCCGCATGCCCGGCATGAACTCAATCATGGAGAGATGGGTGCAGACCTGCCGACGCGAGCTGCTGGACCGGACCTTGATCTGGAACCAGCGGCATCTGCTCCACGCCCTGCGCGAGTTCGAACAGTTCTACAACTCCCACCGACCCCACCAGGGCATCGCCAACGCCCGCCCACTGCGTCCCTTGCCGACGCCGATCACCGATCCGGACCAGATCGCCCGCCTCGACATACGACGACGCGACTGCCTCGGCCACACCCTCCACGAGTACCAGCATGCGGCCTGAACTGGACGGATGAGGTTTTCGGCAGGCGCAGGATCTTGGTGGCTAATCCCAACTGTCATGCAGCGAGGCGGAGTTGGAGTCTGGCGAGGTGGCTGTGGCTGCCGCGGTCGAGGGGGTGGCCGTTCCACCAGGCGTTGAGTCGGATGAGGTTGAGGGCGGTGGCGCTGGTGGTGTGGTCGAGGTGGGTCTTGGCAAGGCCGCGGTAGCGGGCTCGGCGTAGGCCGGTGGTGTGGGTGGCCTGGCGGATGGCACCCTCGACCCCGGCGCGGAGCGCATAGTCACGTTGCCAGGTTCCGTTCTGTTGCTGGGCGCGGGCGGTGCGGATGGCCTCGGTGAGCTCACGGGGGTAGAGGCTGAGCCGGCGGCCCTTTCGTGAGCTGGTGCACTGCTCCTTGGTCGGACAGGGGATGCAGTCCAGGGCGGCGAAGGCGACGACGGTCTTGGCCACGCCTTCCTGGACGACGTCGTTCCAGGTGGCACTGATCTTTCCGGCCGGACAGACGGCTCGCTTGCGATCCCAATCGATGGCGAAGTCGTGTGCGGCGAAGCCTTGTTGGGCCTTGGCCTGGCGGGAGGTGTCGAGCAGGACCGGGGTGACCAAGGCGATGCCGTAGTCCTTGGCGGACGAGACGATCAGGTCGGCGCTGGGGTAGCCGGAGTCGAGGTAGTGCCGGGCGGGCAGCAGGTGGCGGCGGCGAAAGGCCTGGTGGATCGTGTCCAGGGCTTTACTGTCCGGCAGGGTGGAACAGGTGGTCGTGACATTGGTGATCAGGTTCGGGCGGGTCGGCCGGTCGCCGTCGGCCTGCGGGTGGCAGGTCTCCGAGACGTGCAGCTTGTAGCCGTTCCAGAACAGGTCACGCTTGGCGGACCAACGCGTGTCGGTGTCGTAGGGAGAGGCCAGGCGTATCGGGGCGGGCGGCAGGCCGTCGCCGCCGTCGTCGGTCCGCTCGCGCTGCCGGATCCGCAGCCTGCCGGCCCGGTCGGTGGTGCGGGTGTAGTTCTGCACCAGCACGCACCGTAGGGTCTGCACCGCGGGCAGCTCGCGCAGCCACCCCGGCGAGGCGGGCGCGTAGAGGGCCTGCAGCAGCGTGAAGCCGTCGGCGGCGTAGGCGAGCGCGAGTTCGTACTGCTTGGTCTTGGAACTCGGCAGTCGCCAGTTGTCGATCCGGTCCGCGTAGCGGTGGCTCCAGTCCTCCACCACCAGCACCTGATCGACCCATTCGGGGCATGCGGCGGCCAGCGCGTTCAGGGCAGCGCGGACGCTCTCGCCGACCAGCTCGAGCCGGTTCAGATCCCGCACCGCGGCAACGATGTGTGTGGAGTCGGTGCGCTGGCTGCCGCCCGCCTGCACCAGATCCAGGGTCTGCAGGCGCTCCAGCAACAGGTCCAGCACACGTTCCTCCAGGCCGTGGGCGACAACACGGGAGCGGAACTCTGACAGCACGCTGTGGTCGAAGCCCGGATCCTCCAGATCCAGGCCGAGTGCGTACTTCCAGGCGAGGTTCTCGCGAACCTCGTCAGCAGCCTGCCGATCCGTCAGGTTCGTAGCCTTCTGCAGCACTGTGACCAGCGCCAGACGCCCCGGCGACCAGCCCGGCTTGCCCACCTGGCCGAACGCGTCAGCAAAGGCCGCGTCCGGGAACAGCTCCCCGAGCCGGTCACGAACCTGCACCGCCAGAGGCGCCTCGCGCCTGCCCCGATACATCGCCCGGATCGCCGCCGCGACCTGCGGATCCGGCTCAGGCCAGGACTGCGGTTGCATCGACACGACACACACTCCGATCCCCAAGGAACCACGACAAGATCAACGACCAGCATGATCCCATCCGCTGGAACCACCGCTCCTACGGCGATCAACTCCGCGTCACAGCAACCGAATTCGAATTAGCCACCAAGATCGCGCAGGCGTGCATCCGGTGCAGCACCGGAGCTCTGCCGGTGATGTGCTGCTCCCACCTGTGTAGCCAGTCAGTGTGCTCGGGGGTGCCGGGTTGTGGTGTGGGGCATGCCGAGGCGTTCGAGCAGTAGTCCTTCTCGGGTGGACCAGGGGCAGATTTCGACGTTCTTGGCCCCGCAGGCTTCCATGAGGGCTTGTGCGATCAGGGCTCCGGCCAGGGACTGTTCGGCGCGGTGTCGGGAGATGCCCGGCAGTTTGGAACGGCGGGACGGTCCCGCGGTGGCCAGCAGGGAGACTGACGTGCGTAGTTGGGGTAGCGCGAGCTGCCGTCCGGCCCGCGGTGTCTTGCCCTGAGCGGCGGCGAGCCGGGCGAGCTGTTCGAAGGACTTGGAGCAGGCCAGCACCCGCCCGCCCGTTTCGGCCTGCGGCAGGCCGGGGACGGCTTCCAGGGACTGGCGCAGGTGCTGCCGGACCTCGGCCAGTCGGCGTGGAGATGGTGCGGTGCCGCCGGGAAGCCAGTCCCGGGTGATCCTGCGGGCGCCCAGGGGCAGCGAGTAGACGACGCGGGGCCGGTCTCCGGTGCCGGAGGCGATCTCTACCGTACCGCCGCCGATATCCAGGACCAGCAGCTGCCCGGCCATCGAGCCTGCCCACTGGCGGGCGGCCACGTAGGCCAGCCGTGCCTCCTCCTCGCCGGTCAGCACGCGAAGGCGGGTGCCGGTGGTGCGTGCCACGCGCGCGATGATCTCGTCGCGGTTGGGTGCGTCCCGGATGACGGAGGTCGCGAACGCGAACACTTCCGGCCCGCGCAGACGGGGGTCAGCGGCGACGGCCTCGGCCACTGCCCGTTCGACGCTCTTCACGCCGGTCTTGTCCAGCCGTCCCTTGCGGTCGAGGGTCTCGTGCAGTCTCAGCCGCACCTTGCGGGAGAACACCGGCTCCAGCACCGTCCCCGGGCGCCGTCGCACCACCGTCAGCAACGCACTGTGGCACCCGACATCGAGCACACCTGCCTGCCGCATCCCATCGCCTCCCCTGGCCTGGCCCTCGACCGGACCGGCTCCTTCCCCGATCCTCCGACAGCCCCGACGACGGTGCGACGGGGATTCCAGCCCACCGCGTGAGCATAACGTCACCATCCGTGCCCCCTCCGCCCCGGCCCACAGGGGTAGAGCTGCGCCGACGGACGGGCGGTGTCGGTAGCTCGCTCGGGTGATGGTGGCCAACGAAAAGACGAGGCTGGTCGTGCTGCGAGGGAACAGCGCCTCGGGGAAGTCGTCCGTCGCGGCGGGCCTCCGCGACCGTTTTGGCCGCGGTCTGGCGCTCGTGGGTCAGGACAACCTCCGCCGGATCGTTTTGCGTGAGCGGGACCGGGCTGGTGCGGCGGACATCAGCCGGATCGACCTGACGGCCCGCTACGCGCTGGACGCGGGTACCACGTTGTTCTCGAAGGGATCCTGTACGCCGGCCACTACGGCGCCTGGTAGATCATCACGTTCTGCCGTGCTTCCCCCTCCATTCCGTGAGCGCGGTGAGGGCGTTCTGGGCACGGGGGAGTTCGCCTCCGAAAGCACCGGCGGCGAGCAGCGGCCAGGTGTCGGTGAGTTCCGCCTCGATGGTGGTGGCGAGTCCGTTGTTGTCGTAGCCCCAGGTGGAGTCGAGGAAGAACTCTCCGGCCCAGGGGCAGGCACGGAAGCCGATGTCTGTGTCCATGGCGATCATGGAGGCCAGGAACTCGAACCGGGCGCATGCTTCGCGGTAAGCGGCGTCGTTGGGCTCGATGAGGCGGAAGGGTTCGCGCAGCGTGTCCTTCAGCCAGTTGCTCTGGGGGTAGTAGAACCTGCCCCCGTTCTCGGCAGGTTGCAGGCCGTGCATGCCGTCGGCGCTGAGGACCCGGTTGGGGTTGAGGAACCACGCCGGGCCCGGGCGGATGTGCCCGGAGTGGGGGACGGCCCACTCCGGGTGGTGAAGGGCGGTAGCCAGGAGTTCCTCGCGGCGGCTGAGGACGGCGGCGACGTCGATCGTCCAGGTGGCCAGCAGCGCCGGAAGGTGACGCAGCTTCTCCAGGTACTTGTTGTAGGTGCCCGGTGTGGTGTCGCGCAGGTGGACGAGGCGCTCGACGGCGCGCCGCCATACGTGGTCGTGCGAGCCGTCGTTGTGGAAGACCCCAGTGGCCAGCAGGTGCAACAGGGTGTCGCTGTCGGCTCGGTAGCCGCGGACGTTGGAGCCGAAGGTGTCCGCCCAGGAGTCGCAGGCGCAGACGAAGCAGGAGCTGCGCAAGCAACGACGGCGTCTCCAGGACGCCGGATGCCGCCGCTTCTTTGCCGGGCAGTCGCGCCGGCCCCGGCCCCGGCAGAACCGCATCGGCAGCGCGGCCGTGCGCCGCGATGCGCGCGCCCTGTCCCGGGTGCGGCACTCCACCGCGTGGCTGTGGTGACGATGCAGTGCACCGAGCCGGAGCCGGAGGAGGACCGAGACCGGGAGCCGGGCAAGCCCCGCCGCGGCCTGTTCCGCCGCCGGACCTGACCCGGGCAAGCCCAACGGGAGCCTGGGCAAGCCGCTCCGAACGGCGTACCCAGGCCCGCGAACCCGGCGCAATGAAGGGCCAGCTGCGAACCTCCTGGCCGTGATGCCGCTCGCGTGCGTCTCGCTGGGCATCATCCCGTTCACCGCGCAGCGCACCGTGTGGCCACTGGAGGCGTTCTACCTCCACGACGACTTCGAACGGCTGGATCGCCTGGAGGCCGCGCCCGCGATCCGGGCTGTCTGAACTGCCAGGGGCTTGCCCGGCCCTGAGGGAGCGGTGCCGTGCGGCGCGGAGGGGGGTTGCATCCAAGGGCGGGTGGACAGTGGGCTGGACGGTTGCTTTCAGCGGGGGACCGGAGGTACTGCCGCAGGTGTGGACCCCCCAAATCGGGCACCGCCCATTTCTGCAGGTCACCCCTTGTGGGCAAGCCGGTCCCGTGCGCCGACACCTCTTTCCCCCGCGATAGCCGAGGGAAAGAGGACTCCTTCGGGCCCCGGGGCCGGCGGGCTGCGGCGGAGGAAATCCCTGGTCGCCCGTTGATCGGGATAGCAGGCTCTGCCTCCACTCGAAGGGAGCTCCGCGATAACCGGTACGGAACGCGTCGACTGCACCGATTGCTTCGCCCTGCCGGGCCCCGACAACACCCGCATCGCGTACGTGAAGACCGGCGGCGGGATCAGCGAGACCTGGCACACCCCCGACTGCCCGGCCCTGGCGATCACACAGATCAACATGGAGGAGGGAAGCAAGCGGGTCCGAGAACAGGACGCATGGGCCCGGGGCGTCTTCCCCGCCGCGCACGAGCGGCTCAGGAAGGCCTCGGCCGCGATGCCCGCGGGCACCGCCGCCAGCCCTTCGTCGACGCCCTGAGCGAGCTGGTCCAGGCACAGGCCGACACCACCGGCATCGTCGTCCTGCACCGCTGGGCCGAGATCCTGGAGTGGCACTTCCCGCCGGAGCTCCCCGACCCCGACCGCACCACCGAGTAGCCACACCCGGGAACTCCACCGCTGGGGCGCCGGCGTTCCGTTGGGCCGGGGGATCTGGCCGCCGACCTGCGGGCCGATCCGGACACCCGGGTTGCATCGACCGGTCACGCCACTGACTTGCGGTTTGGCCGACGGCTGCGATCGGATCGGTCACACGGCCGGTCACCGGTCACGGCCGCAGACATATGACCGGTCACGAGTGCCGGGCAAGCCCAAGAGGACCCTGGGCAAGCTCACCGTGCGGCAGGCTTGCCCAGCCCCGGAGGCCGGCGGCCAGGACGCGACTTTAGTACTGGAGTGTCGGAGCTGGGCGAAGTAGGGGAGCGAACCGTGCACCGTCGGGCCGAGGGGCGCGCACCACGGGGGAGGGTGTCCCGTGACAGCGAACCTTGAGCGTGTGTCATCGAACCTTGAGCAGCACTGCCCCCAGGGCTTCCCTTAAGGGCTGGCCGTTGTCATGATCCAGCCATGGCTCACAGCAGCTCACCCGTCTACCAGGCGCGCTACGGCTGGGACTTCAGGACCGCTGGAGTCGTAGCGCTTTCCGCCGTCTTCACAGCAGTCCTGCTGCTCCCGGGCGTGCCGCTGTTCGCGCAGATACTGGGCCTGCCGCTCTTCGGCGGGGGCGGGCTGTTCATGTCGTACGTGGCGCTGAGCCGCAAGGTCGCGTTCCGGGTGGACGAGACGGGGGTGCTTCTTGGAGGGAGCCCCGCCCGGTACGGGGCCACCACCAGCCATGTGCCCTGGGATGACATCACAGGTTTCGTGCTCTGGCGCCAGGCTGCGGGCGGCGCTTCCCTGCCCTATGTCGGGGTCACCCGGCGGAAAGGCGCTCCGGCCCTGCCGGGAGATGGCCCAAAGGCCCGTGCTGCCCTCAAGTACCTCGTTCCGGTGCCGGCGGACGTCGCGCTGGCCTCACGGGCGGTGACCGGGTGGCGGCTGGACAAGGACCGACTGGTCACTGCCGTCGCCCACTTTGCGCCCGAGATCCCCGTGCGTGACCTCTCGTAGTCGACGTACGCCTTGTGCGCGCACGCTACGCGCGGTCGATCAAGATTCGTTGGCACGAAGCTCAGCGTTGGATGGCACAGGACAGGGGGGCCGCTGCTCGGGCATGTCGGCGTGTTTCGACATGACAAGAAAATCGAACACGCGATCTAATGCCGTCATGGACTCCGCCGCCTCACGATCTGGTGCAGGCCCAGCTGCGATGCGCCGGTTTGGTGTCAGTGGGGTGTTGTCAGTGACGGTTCGTTAGCTTGACAGGTTCGTGCTGGTCACACGCGCTGGTGGTGTGGACGTCACTGACGTGGAAGTGGTGTAGGGGTGGGCCGCTGCTGTCACGGACCGGTACACCACCAGGTGTCTCACTGTCGTGGAATCGGTGCTTCTTATCCGTGGAGGTGTGCCGGGTTCGAGGCTGGGTCTGGTTCGGGGCCGGTCTGATCGTGGGAGCGCATGGTGGTGGAACGGGACGGGTTGCCCGAGGCCGCGCGTGTGGGGATGCGTGTTACGGCGGTGGGTCGGTTGCTGGAGCTTCGTGCGGCTGCTGCGTTGACGTCGTCGCATGTGCGGGTGGCTGCGGGGGCGTTGGGGGTGTCGGAGCGGACGGTGTGGCCCACTGGATACCGAGGTCGGTGAGCGCGGTGGCGGCGCCGCCCGCGATCCATCCGTTCGCGTTCAGTGTCCCGGTGATTGGGTCGTTGCCCGTGACAGCGACCTTCAGGTGTTTCTCCTCGCCGGCGGGAAGTCCTTCGTCACTCCTTCCCGTGTTCGGTAGCGGCATTGAGTATGTGGCGGATGATGGCCGCGGTTTCGTTCGGGTTGTGGTCCAGCCAGTCGGTGAGGTGTTGGTGGACGACTTCTTGGACGTAGGCGTCTGCTTCGGGATTGCTGAGCCTGGTCCTGGTGGAGCCCTCGAAGGCGGGATGGGCGAGCTTTACGGAGACGACCGCGGTCAGGCCCTCGTGGATGGCTTCGGCGGTGATGTCCTCGTCGTCTGCGGATATCTGCCGCTGACGGCGCGCGTAATGGTTGACGAGGTCTGTGAGCGCGGTACGGAAGCCCTGTTCGTGGGCGCCGCCCTCATGGGTTCGGGTGCTGTTCGCGAAGGAGTGGAGCTTTCCCGGGGGCCAGGTGTTCCACTGCATGGCGACCTGTACGAAGATCGTCTCGTCCTGATTCTCCGACTCGAAGGCGATGGCGGGGGAGTGGACGAGACTCGGGGGGTAGGGGTTGAGGTGGGCGACGTAGGCCCGAAGGCCGTCCGCGTGGTGGTAGCGGACCGGCCGCTGCGGACGCTCGTCGGTGAGTGAGATGGCCAGGCCCCCGTTGAGGAAGGCAAGTTCCTGGAGGCGCTCCGACAGCGTGGCGAACGAGTAGCGGGTGGTGTCGAAGATGTCGGCGTCGGGCAAGAACGCAATTGCGGTGCCGTGTTCGCTCGTCTCCTCGTTCCTCGTCAAGGGAGAGATCGGGGTGCCCTTCTCGTACTCCTGGGTCCAGCGGTGGCCGTCTCGGTGGATCTCGACCGTGAGACGGCTCGACAGCGCGTTGACCACACACAGGCCCAGGCCGCTCAGGCCGCCGGAGACCCCGTAGCCGGTGTGGGGCTTGGAGCCGAAGGACAGCTCCGCGAGTTCGCGTTCGATGGCCGACTTGCCGGTGGGCTCCTGCACTTCGACGAGCAGGCCCCGCCCGTTGTCCGCGACGCGAACGCCGCCGTCCGCGGTGATCGTGACGTCGATGGTGTCGGCGTGGCCGGCAAGGTGCTCGTCGACGGCGTACGAGACGACCTCGTACACCAGTTGATGCAGGCCGCGCTCGCCGGTCGAGCCGATGTACATGCCGGGGCGCCTGCGTATCGCCTCGTGGCCCTGGAGTACCTGGATGTGACTGCTGGTGTACTCGTTCACGTTCGCGGGCTGATCGGGGTTGCCGGACTCGGTCATGAAGCACCCTCCCTGGGCCGTCCTGAGCATGTTTGTGGGTAGATGTCACCGAAGCAGCCGACGCTGCTTCCACGCCGTCGCCCGTGCATGTCCATCTTAGGTATCTGGGCGTAAATGCGCAGGTCAGGCCATATGTGATGAGGTCCCAGGTGGTCGTGTCCACGGCTTTACCGAAGCCGCCGTTCTGGGGGGCCGCCGCTGGGAGCGGAGCAGCGCGAAGGCCCCGCCGGAGGCGCGCGGGGGGCGTTCTCGGCTGGGTCCGAGGGGCCTTTCCCCGCTATTTTCCGGCAGGGTGCGACTCGTCTGTGCCGGAGGGCGCCCAGGACGCCGATGACGACGACGTCCGGGTAGGCATCTACGAGTTGGCACGGCAAAAGCCCGCATTCTGACGCGGGCCGGTTCCTCCCCCTTGCCCGTCCGGGCTGTGCCGGAGAAGCGGTAGCAGGGCCACGGCGGCGTTGTACGCGGCACACGCCGCTGTGGCTGGCCGCGAGGACGCCGCCACCTTCGAACAGGAGGTCGCCTACGTCAGGCGAACGCCCGCGCAGGCCGCCCGCGCCGACCTGCGGGTGTCGCTGCGCGGCCCGCTGCCCGCCCTGCTGGACCGCTCCGACCTGCCGGACCGCCTGGCCGGCGTCCTGGAGTGGGTGTGGCGGGAGACGGTGCTGCCCACCTGGCCGCGGCGCAGGGCGGTCCTGGAGTCGGATGTGGTGGCCCGCACCTGCCGGCTGAGCCTGGGCGGCTGGGCCGCGGCGCTGGGAGAGCTGCGGCCCGGGATGCGCTGGCTCGGCGAGAGCCGGCTGCAGATCAACGCCTTCGACTATCCACCGATGAAGGTCTCGGGGACGGGCCTGATGTTCCTGCCCGTCACCCCCTACCGGGGATGGGTCACGGCCGAGGAGCCGCATCGGTACGCGGTGATCTACCCGTGCGCGGGAGCGCTGGCCGAGGGGGAGCGGACCCCGGTGCCCCACTCGCTCGGCAGGCTGCTCGGGACCGGGTGGGCCACGGTGCTGACGCTGCTCGACACACCCAAGAGCACGACGCAGCTCGTCGCCCTGACCGGGCAGCGGCTTGGTTCCGTGGGCCGGCATCTCAAGGTGCTACTCGACGCGTGGCTGGCACAGCGGCGCCGGGCGGGGCGGTCGGTGCTCTACTACCGGACCGCCGCGGCCGACGTGCTCGTCCGGGCGCGGCACGGGCGGGGACCGGCGGCGGACGGCCGGAGCACAGAGCCGTCATAACGCTCCGGACCCGGAGCCGGACCTGGTGCGCGGACGGCCGGTCCGCCGCCGATCGCGCGCTCACTCCACCTCGGTCGGCGTCCCCGCCCCGCTTCGTTGCGCGGCACGGGCCGGCAGGGCCGTCGAGACGAAGGCCAGGAGCACGGCTGTCGCGATGACGGCAAGACACGGCACGAGTGGTGCGTACGGTGTCGCGGCGCCGGTCATGCCCAGGCTGTACGCGGTCAGGGTCGCGCAGGCCACCGCCGCTCCCAGAGCGATCGCGAGCAGGGTGACCGTGAGCGTCTCCCAGCGGAGCATCGCGCGCAGTTGGCGGCCGGTCGTGCCGATCATGCGCAGGAGAGCGAGCTCGCGGCGCCGGGCGGACGTCGACATCACGAGGGTGTTGACCACGGCGATCGCGGTGAAGGCGATCACGAGTCCCATCGCGATGTAGTTGACCTGGGCCTGCGCGCCTTCCTGGGTGCGGCGTGCCGCTGCCACGGCGGTGCGGTCCAGGACGTGGACCGTGGGGAAGGGACGCAGCGCGGTGGTGAGCGCCGACCGGCTCGGCGCCCCGGCCACCAGGACCGACGAGGACAGCGGCTGGTCGACATGCGCCGCCACCAACCGGTGCGGGAGCAGCAGATCGCCGAAGCCCAGCCCGCGTTCGTAGACGGCGGACACTTCGAGGTCCTTCTTGACTCCGTCGCCGAGTGTGAGGGGGATGTGGTCGCCGACCTGCGCGTGCCGGGTACGGGCCGCCAGTTCGCTGAGCGCCACCGTTCCGTCGCCCATTGCGGCGAGCGTGCCCGCGGTGACCTCCGGGTCGAGGGTCCGGGCCAGACCCGGTGAACTCACGCCCTGGGCGGGGAACTTGTCCTGCCCGATCCGCACCGTGGTGCGGACGACCTCCGTCACCGTCGTCCCCGGCACCCGCTCGCGCACGGCCTGTGCGGCCACGGTCGGGACACCGGGCTCCGAGGCGGTGAGGACGTAGGGGGCGCGTGTGCCGGACGCGGCCTGCTCGCCCGCCGAGTGACTCGACGTCGTCTGCGTGAACAGGATCGTCGAGGCCATCGCCACGGCCAGGCTCAACGGGGTGACCACGGCCGCGACACGCCGGGCGCCGGCACGGGTGTTCCGTGCGGCGAGAAATCCGGAGGCCGGGGAGATCCGCTGTGCGATCCCGCCCGTCACCCAGGTCGCGGACCGGGCGAGCGACGGGCCGAGCAGCGCGATCGCCGCGGCCGCGACGATCACCGACAGGAACGTCACCGGGGTGGCCGCCGCGTCGGTCTTCAGCCCGGACAGGACCACGACCAGGACGACGTACCCGACGGCGGCCAGGACACCCGCGACGACCCGGCCGGCGTGCGGCCGCTCCGAGCCGAGCGCCGCCGCGGCGAGCCCCTCCGTAGGGCGCATCCGGGCCGGCCCGCGGGCGGACACCCGCGCCGCACCCCACGCGGCGAGCAGCGTCGCGAGGAACGCGGCGACGGGCGGGAACGCGCTCACGGTGAGCTCCAGGGTGTCCGGCAGCGCCCCCACGGCCACGAACCGCCCGTGCATCCAGCGGGCCAGGAACAGCCCCGCGACCGCCCCGGGCGGCCCGGCCAGCAGCCCCACGACCAGTGCCTCGCGCCCCACCATGCGCCGCAGTTGGCGCGGCGTCGCGCCGACCGCCCGCAGCAGGGCCAGTTCCCGGGCCCGCTGCTGGATCGACAGTGCGAAGGTCCCGGCCACCACCAGCAGGGCGACGAGCAGCGACGTACCGCCCATCGCACCGCCCAGACTGATCAGGCTGACCCGCGCCTTGCCGGCGTCGATGAACTCGACGGGCCCGCGGTCGTCCCCCGACCGCACCTCCAGCGAGGGCGTGCCGGACACCGCCTCGAGAGCCCGGGCGCGTACGTCGCTCACCGTGGCGCCGGGGACCGTGAGCAGGCCGAGCGCGGAGACCTGCCCCGGGTGTCCGGCCAGGCGCCGCGCCTGCTCCGTGCTGAAGAACAGCGTCGACTGGCGGGCCAGGGCGTCACGGCCGGCCGGTGCGGCGATGCCGACGACCTCGTACACGGAGGGTGCGCCGGTCGACTGCACGGTCACCTTCGCGCCGGTGCGCAGCCCGCTGCTGGCGTCGGCCACGATCTCGTCCGCCCCGGTCGGCGCCCGGCCGTCGCGCAGCGCGAACGGCGTGAGCCGCGCCGACTCCCAGGCGTGGCCCCACGACGCCCCCTCGGCGAGCGGGCGGACAGCCAGCAGGTCGAACAGCTGTTGAAGAGGGGCAAATCCTATACGTCGTCGCAGGTCACGTAAGGCCTTCTCCGAAGGTCTGGGGACCGGGCCGCTCAGGCCGGTGACCAGCTTCTCCCAGACCAGTCTGGCTCCCAGATGCTCGAACAGCCCCAGTGCCAGGACGAAGTAGACCCCGACCCGGGACGGCAGGTCCCGCAACCGCCGCTCGCGCGTACGGGTCTCCTCCAGCACGGCATCGACCAACTCGAACGGCACAACCTGCGTCAACTCCCCGATGTGCCCCGGAGCAAAGACATCCACCGCGTCCGACGTACCAGCCCCGCCATACTCAGACACCTGCATCCCCCGGTTCAGAAAGATCTTGATAGATCTCCTCAACAGCACGACCCTCACTGCTATGCCGCACCCGTTGACACCCGCTGCGAGGCCCTAACTTCGTGGCATTGCATGATCACCCGGGGGTGGTGCGTTGATCACTTGAGGGTGCCTTCGTTTGTGGAGTAGTGGTCGGGGCAGAGGTGAACCAGCGACTGGGCGATACCCGGTTCCCATGCTGTACTCAGCTTTGAGGCGATCGGAGAGTGAGTGACCAGATGATCGAGCGTTCCCACCGCTCGGTGGCAGCGAGCCCGCCGTCCTGTGCCGATCCCGTCTTCGCCGAGGCGATGGATGCACGCCTGTGGAGGTGAGCGCGTGAGTTCTGAGGGGTTTCAGCACGTCAAAGTCGGCGACATCGATATTGCCTACGTTGAGTCCGGCCAGGGTGAACCGCTGGTTCTGTTGCATGGCGGGGAGAGCCATAGGGGACAGTTTGATGCCTTCCGCCCCCTGTTAGGCGCTGGAATCCTGGCCATCAGCTTCGACCAGCGTGACACCGGCGACACACTCAACGGGCCCGAGCCGTACGACATCGTTCGGCAAGCTGCTGACTGCGCCGACTTCCTTGCCGCGCTGGGATTTGAGCGCGCTCATGTTATGGGAGTGTCGTACGGCGGAGCGATCGGAATGCACCTGGCGATCCACTACCCCCAGCGGGTCGCGTCTCTCATACTGTCAGGCGCCACCCCGAGCTGGACCATGACCGAGAGCCTTGGTGACCGCATCGTCGCCATGGGGCCGGACGCGCGGGCGCAGTTCGTGCTGGACCTGCTCCTCACACCCGAGGGGCAGGCGAACGACCCGCAGCTCGTCGCCGACACCAAGCGCGCCCTGCGGGGGCGTCCCGTAGACGCCGACGCACGCCGCATGACAGCGATTCAGAACCACGACTGCACTGACCGGCTGCATGAAATCACGGCTCCTACTCTCGTGCTGCATGGCGCGGAGGACCCCATCGTCCGCGCTCAGGTCGCCGAACTCATGGCATCGGAGATCCCTGGCGCACGTCTGGTGATCCTGCCGCGTACTCGGCACGGCATCACCTTCGAGGCCCGTGAGCAGGCCGCACGCCTGGCGCGCGACTTCGTGCTGAGCCATGCCATGGGTACAGTCAGCACCGGAAACGGAGGCTGACAGGAGCGGTCACTGCGCGGTCGGACGTCGTTGCGGTTGGCGGAAGCCGAGTTGGCGCTGTATCGGCCTTGCGCGGCCTCCCGACGTGCCTCACGGAGCACGGACCACTCGGTGAAGGGGCGGATGACCCGGCGGCGGGCCGCCCGCAGGTGAGCCCCCAACCGTTACGGTCGTCGCCGAAGCGCGCACACGCCGTCCCTGGGCGGCACGCGAGCGGCTGACCGAGAAAGTGCCCCGCTCGCCGACCTCGTACGGGAGTAGAACCCGCCCGCGACCGATCGGCGTCAGTCGCGGGCGGGAGATCAGGGCCTGCGCTGCGGGTATGTTTGCGGCTGGGCCGAGACGGGCAGGGCGCATGGACGCTTGTGCACGTAGATCGTGATGCCGGGGCCCGACGCTCCGGGCACGTCGTACGGCTTCGACTCCTCGCGGGTCACGGGCTGGTGGCAGCGTTCGCACATCATCGGCGGGCCCCCTCCACGCACGGGTGAGGCGGACCGCGGTCGGGCAGGGCAAGCAGCGGCAGGCCGCGCACCCGTAGGTGTGGCGCACCAGGACTCGGTACGCATCGTCGCCGCGCGGGTGGCTGGGTTTCTTCAGGGTTGTCACTGGTGGCACTTCCAGCAGGTGGGGCAGCAGCGGGGGAACCATCCGGCCGCGGTGCCATGCGCGTCGACCGGGCGGGGCCCGAGGTCGTGCGCCGCGCCGATAGCCAGAGGGGCACCGCACCAGACGCAGTTCGCGCCGCGCTGCTGCGCGTCGGACAGTGTCACCGGATCAGGAAGATCAAGCAGAGGTGACGCGGCAGCGGATGGGGGCATGGCCGTCTCCATGTCGGTGACCGGCGCACAGCCACAGGAGACGATTGGCCAAGGCTGGGTTTGCCCCGCCAAGACGACGGCTCCTGCAGGGATGAGGCCGCGGGTGACGGCGCCGCAGGTCCAGCCGGCTTCGCCGTGGAGGCGAGCGATGCTCACCTGGCCGTCGACGAGCACAGGGGTGGTCATGGGGCCCCTCGTCTCTACCTGTGTGGTGCGGACAGATAGATCGTGGGGCCTGGGAAGGGGCGCAACTGCTACTGCTTGTAGCAGTTCGTCAAACGGCGCCGATCCACTGGGCGAAGTGCGACAGGCTCTCGGCGCCGGCTCGGTGGAAGCGTCGCAGATCCCTGGCGACCTCGCGCGCCCACGGGTGCTCGCGGGTGTGCTGCGGCGCCGCCGCGCGGGCCACCTTGAGGCTCTCGAAAGCGTCCGCGGGGAGACCTGCCCAGTTCTGCGCGCGGGCGAGCTCGATGTAAAAACCGCTGCGGCGCTCGGCTGGCAGATCGGCAGGAGGCTTCCACTCGGTAGCCACGCGAAGGGCGCGGTCGACGTGCTCACGGCCGAGGCTGACGGCGACGGAGACTTCGTGGATGCGGACAGAGTCAGGGCCGAACGTCGTGCCAAGGTAGATGCCTTCGCGCGCGACCTGGTCACCGAGCTGGTGGGCATGCTTCAGGTGGGTATCGGCGGAGTCGGCGTTGCCCGCACGTCCGGCAATGACGGCGGCCCGCATGTGGAGAGCGCCGCGTGCGGCGGCTTTTGTGCGGGAGGTAGATGCGGGGGCGGCTTCGATCGCCTGCTCCAGTGCGGCGAGGCCGACGGTGTGGGCGCGGGCTGCGAAAAAGATCTCGGTCCGTACGTATGCCGTGGCGGCCTGAACGAGAGGATCGGTGGAGCGGTCGGCTGCCCAGCGCATCAGGTCGAGTAGCCGGGCGGACAGGTCGTGGGCGCCGTACTTGAACGCGATCGCGTCGCCGCTGCGGGCGGCGGAAACCAGCGATCGGAGGGCTTCCTGGTGGTCGGCGGTGCGCGCGGTGTGGACGTCGCGGACGGCGTCAGAGAGGAGATTGGGGATGGAGGTCGCGATTCGCCCGTACTACGCGGCAAGTGATGATCTGCGGGTTTTTGTCGGTGGTGGTTCGGCATCATGATGTCAGTGCAGTAGGTATCGGGCTTTTGCTGTTCAGTCTGTTGTCGTGGGTGACTCGACCGCTGTCATGGGTGCCGATCTAGTGCTGACGTTTTTGGTGATGATGCGGGTCAGTTGATTGCCGATCGGTACAGCACGGCGTGTGTTGTCGCTGGTCAGGTCCGTGGTGGCAAGGGCTGCTGTCCTGTCGCAGTGCAGCTGGCGGATTCTCACTTGGGTGCAGATCTTCTGAGGGTGCCTCGGTGGGGTGATTCGCAGAGGTTCGGGATGTGGCCGGTCGTGCCGACTTCTACCGTCGCCGAGGTCGAGCCCGCCTTGAGGCGTGCGGGTGCTGAGCGAGGGTGGGTGTGGTGTGCCGTCGTTGATGGAGGCGTTGGAGGCCAGGCGAGCTGAGGTGCTGGGCCAGGCCGAGCGGCTTCGTGAACAGATCGCTGGCCTGTCCGAGGAGTTGTCGCGGGTCGAGGAGCGGCTGACGCGGTTGCAGATCGCGCGGGAGACGGTGGAGGAGGTGCTGGCCGCGCCGTCCTCGTCGGTGCCGGGCACGGACGCCACGGGTGGGGGTGCCGGCGGAGTCGCCGTGGCGCTGGTGGAGGCCGAGGCAGAGCTGGACGTGACGGTGATGTCGCCGGAGTACCGGGCGATCATCGCCTTGTTCGCGACCTCGGGAGCGGCGATGCGCTGCAAAGAGGTCTGCCAGCACCTGGGGCTGGGAACCGAGCCGCGACATGTCGAGGGGATGCGCTCGAAGCTGAAGAGGCTCGTGGAGCGCGGGATCCTGGCCGAGCCTTCGTCCGGGCTGTTCAAGGTCGACGGCAGGAAGCAGGGGTGGTGAGCACGGTGGGGCCAGCCCAGGGTGCGCTCGCGGAGTGTGAGGACGCCTTCGCCGCCTCGGCAGGTCTGTTCGCCGCGGCGTGCGCGGCGCTGGCGGCCCCCAAGGCGGCGGTGATGACGCACGCGCAGTTGGAGGACCTGCTGGGAGCGCGGATGCGCGAGGTCACCCGGCAGTTGTTCCAGGACCACCTGACCCTGCGGGCCAGGGACGAGGTGCGTCGGCAGGAGGTCGTGGACGCCGCCGGTGTCGAGCGCTCCCGGATCGAGCGGGACCGACACCGGACGCTGGCCACGGTGTTCGGCAGGTCACCGTGGCCCGGATCGCCTACCGCGGCACCGGCGTGGCGGACCTGCACCCGACCGATGCGCTGCTGAACCTGCCGGACGGGATGCACTCGCACGGGCTGGCCAGGCTCGCCGCGATCGAGTCCTCCCGCGGCAGCTTCGCCGACGCCTGCGAGCGGATCAACGCCCACACCGGCTCCGGCATCGGGCACCGACAGGTCCAGGAACTCGCTGTCAGTGCCGCAGCGGACATCGACGCGTTCTACGACGCCCTGGTGCCCGCTCCCTGCACCGACACCACGCCACTGATCTTGTCGGTCGACGGCAAGGGCGTGGTGATAAGACCCGAAGCGCTGCGCGAGGACACCGCCAAGGCCGCGGCCGCCAAAGGTGGCAACGCGATGAAGACCCGGCTGGCGTCCGGGGAGAAACACGGCAGGAAACGGATGGACACCCTGGGAGCCGTCTACGATGCCGAACCCGCGCCGCGCACAGTCGACGACATCATCGCCGACTCCGACCAGCAAGACGACCCCGGCCACGACGCGGCGCCCGAGCGCCGCCAGGGGCCGAAGGCCCGGTCGAAGTGGTTGTGCGGCCCGGTGACCGACACCGCCGCGCAGGTGGTGGCCGCCGTGTTCGATCAGGCGGAGCACCGCGACCCCGGCCACCGCCGTCCATGGGTCGTCCTGGTCGACGGGGCCCGCCATCAGATCGACCTCATCAAGGCCGAAGCACAGCAGCGCGGCGTGGACGTCCGCATCATCGTCGACCTGATCCACGTGCTCGAATATCTGTGGCGAGCGTCGTGGCGCCTGCACGACAGCGGCGATGCCTCCGCCGAGAACTGGGTCACCCGTCACGCCCGAGTCCTGTTGGGCGGCGGCGTGCAGCAGTCCGCCGCCGCACTCGAGGAAGCCGCCCGCGCCGCCGGACTGCGTGGCGCCCAGCGCAAGGGCATCGACGAGGCCGTGAACTACCTGGCCGGCAAGGCCGAGCACCTGCGCTACGACACCGCCCTGGAACGCGGCTGGCCGATCGCCACCGGAACCATCGAGGGAGCATGTCGGCACCTGGTCAAAGACCGCCTGGACATCACCGGCGCCCGCTGGGGCCTGTCCGGAGCTGAAGCCGTGCTCAAGCTGCGTGCCGTCCGCGCCAACGGCGACTTCGACGCCTACTGGACGTGGCACCAGCAGCAGGAGTTCATCCGCAACCACCAGACGCGCCGCGACCATGTCATACCCACCACCTGATCGACAGCACCCTCATTGGATCTGCACCCATCCGTGTTCCGCCCCGGCCGTAGGCTGGCGCGGTGGATACTGCGGCCGTGGTAGCCGTAAGTCGCTGCGCGGGGACGACGCGCGGGGGGCCGTTCCTGGGAGATGGTGAGACCATGAACGGAGGTTTCGCCATGATCGGAGCCCACTGCCTGACCACGGAGTACGGCGACGAGGCAGCCGTCGGGGAATGCCGCAGGTTCTGTGAACTGCTGGCCGGATACGCGCTCAAGACTCTCGCACCCGATGAGGCGAGCGCGGTGGGGTCTCACCTGGCAACCTGCGACACATGCCGGGACGAGCATGACTGCCTCGCAGCCGTGGCGGCACATCTGTCCCTTCTCCGCGACGCCCTGGCCTGCGGCAGAGGCCAAAATCGGCGGATGTGCGCGGTCACCCGGGCCGAATGCGGCCACGCCTCGCCCCGTCGCCGCAGCCCGGACCGGGCGGCCCTGCCCATGCAGATCACACTGTCCCAATGGGTCAGCAAGACCACGACGTACTTCGGGTGAGCGGATCTCGTGGAAGCGACGACGTTGCGCCTGCCGATAGCCTCATCCGCGCCGGTGGGAGCCGGTGTGCACGGTGTAGGCGATGTCCACGGCGGTCGCTTGAGCCAGTGCCCTCGCGTGGGTTGTTGATCACCACGGCATGATGATCGACCATGCTGCTTCGACTGGCGTACCGGGCATGGCGAACGCGTTCGCCCTGCTGCGCCTGCTACCGATGAGCGATCGAGAGAAGGACGCGGAGATCCTCGCCCTGCGCCATCAGATCACGGTCCTGGAACGCCAACTGGGCGAGAAGAGGGTGCGGTTCACCCTGAGCGATCGGGCATTCCTGGCGGCGCTACTGCACCGACTCCCGAGGGATGTGCTCCGCAGAGTGCGGCTGCTGGTACGCCCGGACACGCTACTGCGCTGGCATCGCGACCTTCTCGCACGCCGCCACGGCGCCGCCTCCCGCCCCAAGCGCCCAGGACGACCGCGGACCGTGCACTCCATCCCTGATCTTGCGTGGGTATCCCCGGCTTCAGTCGGGGAGGGAAACGCATCCATGGTCCGGAGGCGCGAGGCGCCGGAGTTCGCTGTGCCTGGGGGATGGTCAGGCAGGCCGCTTCTGCTCTTCGATGTACTGGCGGATCATGGTCAGCGGTGCTCCGCCGCAGGATCCCGCGAAGTAGGAGCGGGACCAGAACACCGGCCCCATGCCGATCCGGTTGATTCGCCCGGTGTACTCCGCTGGCAGGTACCTGGAGCTGACGCCCTTGAGGCTGTTGATCAGCTTCGACAGGGTGACCTTCGGCGGGTAGTGCACCAGCAGGTGCACGTGGTCGGCTTCGCCGTTGAACTCCCGCAGCTCCGCCTCGAACGTGCCGCAGACCTCGCGCATGATCTCCTCGCACCGCTTCAGCATGTCGTCATCGAACACGCCGCGCCGGTACCTGGTGACGAACACCAAGTGGGCATGGAGGTGGGAGGCGACGTGGCGACCGGTACGAATATCGGGGTTTGGTTCCCATCGTGGTGACATACGCCAAGCGTAGTATGATCTCCGAAGCGGGCCAGGAAGGGGGTGGGCCGGATGATCCGTGCGTACAAGTTCCTCATGCGGCCCACCGTGGGCCAGCAGGGCGCGCTCGCCGAGATGCTGCGGGATCACTGCTCGCTCTACAACGGCGCGTTGCAAGAACGCCGCGATGCCTACCGGCACAGCTCGAAGACGACGGTCCGGTACGGGCAGCAGTCCGCCCAGCTCAAGGACATCCGGGCCTTCGACCCGGAACGTCAGGGACGTTGGTCGTTCTCTTCTCAGCAGGCGACGTTGCGACGGCTGGACAAGGCGTTCACCGGTTTCTTCCGTCGGGTCAAGGCCGCAGAGGCACCGGGGTATCCGCGCTTTCGTTCGGGCAAGCGGTTCGACACCGTGGACTTCCCGAAGGACGGCGACGGCTGCCGCTGGGATGCCACCCCGCACGACCCCGTCACCCGCGTCCGCCTCCAGGGCGTCGGGCACGTCAAGGTGCACCAGCACCGGCCGGTGGCCGGGAAGGTCAAGACGATCAGCGTCAAGCGCGAAGGGCGGCGCTGGTACGTCATCCTCACCGCCGACCAGGAACAGCCCGAGCCCCTACCGGCGACCGGCAGCATGGTCGGCATCGACCTGGGCATAGCGAACTTCCTCGCCGACTCCCACGGCGAGTTCGTGCCCAACCCCCGGCACGGGGCGAAGGCCGCCGCGAAGCTCGAAGCCGCGCAGCAGGCCCTCGCCCGGTGCAAGCGCGGCTCGAAGCGCCGACGCAAGGCCGTGGAGGTTGTGGCGCGGCTGCACCGCAAGGTCCGCCGTCAGCGCCTGGACCACGCGCACAAGACCGCGCTGAACCTGGTGCGTGACCACGATTTCATCGCGCACGAAGACCTCAGGATCCGCAACATGAGCAAGGTCCCGGCTCCGAAGCCGGACCCCGCCACGCCGGGCAGCTTCCTGCCCAACGGGGCCGTCGCCAAGGCCGGGCTGAACCGTTCGATCGCTGATGCCGGATGGGGGGTGTTCCTGACGATCCTCACCGCCAAGGCAGAATGCGCCGGACGGGAAGTGATGGCCGTGGACCCCCGCAACACCTCCCGGCGGTGCCCCGTATGCGGGCACACCGCCAAGGAGAACCGGCCCACACAACAGAAGTTCCGCTGCGTCTCGTGCGGCCACCAGGCACACGCGGACACGGTGGGCGCCCTGAACGTTCTACGGGCCGGGCTGGTCCGTCGCGAAGCCCAACCGGCCTAGCGAGAAGCCCCCACCTTCAGGACTCCGTTGGGGAATCCGCAAACTGGCTGTCGTGATCATGGTTAGGCGGCGAGTTCGAGGCGGGCCAGGTGTGAGGTTCTGGTCTGGCCGAGCGGGGTGCCGGTGAGCCAGGCGTCGAGTCGGATGATGTTGATCGCGGTGGCGGCGAACACGTTGCCGAGGTGCGTCTTGGGTAGACCGGTGCAGCGCGTGCGGCGGACGGTTTGGGAGATGGTGCCTTCGACACCTGCGCGGACGTCGTAGCGCTTCTTCCACTCCTCGGTCTGCTGTTCCCGGCGGCGCTGGGCCAGGACTTCTTGCTGCTCGCGGGGCAGGAGGGTCAGGCTGCGTCCCCACTTGCCGTTGGTGGCCGTGGTGCACCTGGCCCGCAGCGGACAGGCCGCGCAGTCGGTGACGGCGAAATGGATGCGGGCCAGCGGGGTACCACTGGCCTTGCGCTGGTCGGACCAGCTGACGCTGGTCGCGCCCCGGGGACAGGTGACCTGTCGGCGATCCCAGTCGATGGTGAAGGCGCTCTGGGCGAAGTGCTCTTCGCCTGACCGGTCATGGCAGGTGTCGAGTCCGACCGGGCTCAGCAGGTCGACGCCGTGGTCGTCGCGGGCGGTGACGATGTGGGCGGCGGTGACGTAGCCGGCATCCACCGCGTGCTCGTCCGGCGTCAACTCCCTTGTCGCCAGGCCCTGGTGGATGGAATCGGTCAGCTCGGTGTCTGTGACCGTGGCGTCGGTGGTGGCCACGTGGGTGATCAGGTGCGGGGCGTCGGGCTCACAGGTCTCGCTCAGGTGGGTCTTGTAGCCGCACCAGCCGGAGCCGCGCTTGGTCCCGTAGCGGGCATCGAGGTCGTAGGGCGAGGACAGGCGTTCTCTGCTCGGCGGGAGGTCCCTGCCCTCCCGCCAGCGCACCCCCTTCCCGTCGCGGTGGTACTGCTCGCCCCAGGCACGGCGCAGGACCTGGACGGCGGGGACCTCGCGCAGCCACGTCGGCGCCCCCGGCGCGTCGACGGTGTCCAGCACCGTGAACCCGTCCTGGCCGACCTGCTCGGCCCACTCCCGGCGCACGTTGTCGCCCTTGGGGAAGCGGTAGGAGTCGATCCGCGCGCCATAACGCTTGACCCAGCCGGCCGTGGCCAGCGTGGACAGCCACGCGGGGGCCGCTGCTGCCAGGGCCTCCAGGGCCGCGCGCAGGGTCTCGCCGACGAACTCCATCCGGTTCAGTGTCCGCACGGCGGCCAGGACATGGGTGGAGTCGGTGCGCTGACGGCCACCCGCGCGCAGCAGTCCGAGTGCGGAGATCCGCTCAAGGACCAGGTCCAGGACCTTCTCCTCCAGCCCGTGCTCGATCAGCCGGGCACGGAAGTCGCCCAGGACGGAGAAGTCGAACCCCGGGTCGTCCAGCTCCAGGCCCAGGAGGAACTTCCAGTCCATCCGGGCCCTCACCTGGTCGGCGGCCTGCCGGTCGGTGAGCCCCTCCGCATACTGCAGCACCGACACCAACGCCAACGCCCCGGGCGAGACCGCCGGCCGCCCCCGCTTCGGGAACGCCTCGGCGAAGGACTCGTCCTCGAACAGCGGACCGAGCGCCTCCCGGACCCGGACCGCCAGCACCCCCTTCGGGAACGACGCCCGCACCACCCGCGCCGTCAGCTCCGGCACCCCGCGATCAACCCGCGGCTCCAACGACATCCAGTCCCCGCCCTCGATCGATGAACAGGACGATCATGGCAGTCCAGGCAGCTCGTCATCACCGGTTTGCGGATTCCCCAACGGAGTCCTGAAGGTGGGGGAGGAGTCACCCGGGCCCTGGTATTGCGCCTGGCGAACGAGAACCCCAGTTGGGGCTACAGGAGGGTGCATGGCGAGCTGCTCGTGCTGGGGGTGAAGGTGGCCGCGTCCACCGTCTGGGAGATCTTGAAGGAGGCCGGGACCGATCCCGCGCCCCAGCGCTCCTCCAGCACCTGGGCCGACTTCCTGCGCTCACAGGCAGACGCCCTGCTCGCATGCGACTTTCTCGAGACGGTCACCCTGTCCGGGGCGCGGCTGTACGTCTTCGCCGTTATCGAGCACACCAACCGACGGATCCGGATCCTGGGCGCCACCGCGCACCCGACCGCCTCCTGGGTGGCGCAAGCCGCGAAGAATCTCGTCATGGACCTTAAGGACGCCGGCTGCCGGGCCCGGTTCCTGATCCGGGACAGGGATGGCAAGTTCCCGGCCCTGTTCGACGCGATCCTCAAGGACGCGGGGATCGAGACCGTGCTCAGCGCTGTCCGGACGCCGAGGATGAACTCGATCACGGAAAGATGGGTGCAGACCTGCCGACGCGAGCTCCTAGACCGCACCTTGATCTGGAACCAGCGCCATCTGCTGCATGCCCTGCGCGAGTTCGAGCAGTTCTACAACTCCCACCGCCCACACCAGGGCATCGCGAACACTCGACCGCTACGCCCCTTGCCCACACCGATTGCCAATCCGGACGAGATAGCCCGCCTCGACATACGCCGACGTGAACGCCTCGGCGGCATCCTGAATGAGTACCAGCATGCGGCGTGAGCAGCATGGATGGGGTTTCCGGCAAGCGCAGGCGCGGTCGCCTGACTTGGCTCCGGCCGGCGGATCGACCGCAGGGCCATGTACGCCGAACCACCGCCCGTTTCGCCGCCCTGGGGATCAACTTCGACCCGCGTCGTCCGGCGCGCGGCTGGGCGCGCGCCCGAGGCGCCGGCACGCGAACTCGACACCAGCGAGCGGGCCCTGCGCCGCAGGTTTGCGGGCCCTGTGAGACCTCCTCGACGTGGGACGCCGATCGAGGCGGTCGTCTGGGCGGTTCGCGGTGAGCTCAGCTGAGATCGCCGCCACGGCTTGACAATGTGTCGTTTCAATCAACGGTAGGCGTGGGCTCGATGGCGTGGTTGCGCACCTGGGCGCAATCAAGTGCGGTGGCCGATGTTTGTCCAAACCCTTGACATGTGACGGCTGCCACATCATTTTTGGAACGTTTCACCTCGCAGTGGGAACCGCGAGGGCCCCCTCTTGCCACGAAAGGCCCGTCGGCATGACGCCTGCCAGACCAGTTGCCGCACTCCCTGTCCCACCCGCCGCCCCAGTGGGGCGCCGGTTCTTCGCGCTGCTTGCGGCCCTCGTCATGGTGACCGTCGCCTTCCTGGTCGCGGACCCGGCGGCCGGTGCAACGAAGGGGAACGGCCTCGCGGTCGGCGCTCTCCAGACGAACGCCCGGACCGACCCGCTCGGCATCGCGGGCAACGCCCCGACGTTCAGTTGGAAGTCGACGTCGGGCGCCCGTGGCGTGGTGCAGAGCGCGTACGAGGTCCGGGTCGGCACGAGCGCAGCCGCCGACGACGTGTGGTCCTCGGGGAAGGTCGAGTCGAGCGACCAGCTCGACGTGCGTTACGCCGGGCCGGACTTGGCCTCGCAGACCCGCTACTACTGGCAGGCCAGGGTCTGGGACGGCGACGACCAGGCCGGCGACTGGAGCGCTCCGAGCTGGTTCGAGACCGGCATCCTGGACGCCGCCGAGTGGACCGGCGACTGGATCGGCAAGTCCGCCGGCGGCGAGATGGACAAGTGGACCGACTACACCACAGACGTCGACTTCACCCTCGACAACCTGGCGTTGGGCGTCTACCTGCGCGCGTCGGACACCGGGAACGCGTACATGTGGCAGGTCAGCACCGCCGACGGGACCGCAGTCCCGAAGTTCCGGCCGCACAAGAAGGTCAACGGCGGCTACTCCCTGCTCGGGAACATCCCGATCACGACCCTGACATCCGCCCAACTGCTCACCGGCACACACCGCCTGTCGATCACCGTCGACGGCCCCACGATCACCACGAGGCTCGATGGCGCCGAGATCGACAGCCGCACCGATGCCACGTTCGCCAAGGGCTTCATCGGTTTCCGCCAGGACCTCGCCAACGAGGGACCCGAGACAGCGCACATCCACGCGGTCAAGGTCACCTCGAAGGCCGGCGACGTGCTGTTCCGGACCGACTTCTCCGGGCCCACCGACCCGTTCACCGGCGGCACCCTGACGCCGGACGGCCTGCTCGTGGAGAAGAAGCTCGACGCGATCCTGCGGACCAGCGACAGCAATCTGCCGCTTCTGCGCAAGGAGTTCACCACCGACCCCGACAAGACGGTCGCCCGGGCCAGGGTGTACGCCTCCGCGCACGGCACCTACGAGCTGGAGCTCAACGGCAAGAAGGTCGGCGACCAGTTTCTGGCCCCTGGCGACACCGACTACAGGAAGCGCATCCAGTACCAGACCTATGACGTCACCGATCAGCTTGCCAACGGCCGGAACGCGATCGGCGCGGAGCTCGGTGACGGCTGGTGGGCCGGCAAGGTCGGCATGTGGGGCCCCGGCATGTTCGGCAACTCGGTCGGCCTGATCGCGCAGGTGCGCATCGACTACACCGACGGCACCCATCAGGTCATCAAGACCGACGGCACGTGGAAGAGCCACTCGGGTCCATACGTGGCTGCCGACAACATCGACGGTGAGACGTATGACGCAGGGGCCGAACAGCCCGGCTGGGACCGCCCCGCCTACGACGACGCGGCGTGGAACCCTGCCACAGTCGGCGCCTCCGACACCGCCAAGCTGGTGCCGCAGCCCGATGAGCCCGTGCGCGCGACCGGCGAGCTTCCGGCACTCACCAGGACCAGTCCTTCCGCCGACACTTACGTCTACGACCTCGGCCAGAACATGGTCGGCGTCGCCCGGATGCGCCTGCAGGGCGTCACGGGACAGACCGTCAAGATCCGCTACGGCGAGGTCCTCAACAAGGACGGGAGCCTCTACACCGCCAACCTCCGCGCGGCCAAGGTCACCGACTACTACACGTTCAGCACGAGCGGCACGGTCGTCTACGAACCGAAGTTCACGCAGCACGGCTACCGCTACCTCGAGATCTCGAATGTCACGAGCGCACCCGAACTCGGCGATGTCACCGGCGTCGTCTGGGGTTCCGATCTCAAGGCGACCGGAACGCTGACGACCTCCAACGCGATGCTCAACCAGCTCCAGAGCAACATCTCGTGGGGACAGCGCGGCAACTTCCTGTCGATCCCGACCGACACCCCGGCCCGTGACGAGCGCCTCGGCTGGACCGGCGACATCAACGTCTTCTCGCCGACCGCGAGTTACCTGCGCGACACCCGCGCGTTCCTCGGCAAGTGGACGACCGACCTGCGTGACTCCGCCTATAGCAATGGCAACTACCCGGGCATCGCTCCATCGGTGCCGACGATCGACATGGGCAGTGGCCTCGGTTGGTCCGACTCGGCGGTCACGGTGCCGTACGCGGTGTGGCACGCGCAGGGTGACAACGCCATCGTGCGGGCCAACTACGCGTCGATGAAGAAGTTCCTCGGCTTCGTGAAGAACGGCGCGGGCGACGACCTCATCGACTCGGCGCGTGGCAACTGGAACGACTGGCTCAACCTCGACGACAACACCGGCACCGATGTCCTCGGCACCGCGTACTACGCCGAAGACGCGCGCATGCTTTCGGAGATGGCGAAGGCGATCGGTGAGGACGCCGACTCGGCGACCTATGCGAAGCTCTCAGCCGATGTGCGCGATGCCTTCACGTCGAAGCTCGTGGCGGCCGACGGCACGGTCCAAGGCGGGAGCCAGACGGCATACGCCATGGCGCTCGGCATGAATCTCGTGACCGATCCGGCGCTGCGCGAGAAGGTCGGCGAGAAGTTCGTCGCCAAGCTCAAGACCAGCGACTACCACCTCACGACCGGGTTCCTCGGAACACCGTGGCTTCTGCCGGCGCTCAGCAGCATCGGGCGGTCCGACCTGGCCTACACGATGATCCTCAAGAAGGACTACCCGTCGTGGGGCTACGAGATCGAGCACGGTGCCACCACGATGTGGGAACGCTGGAACTCGATCAACCCCGATGGCAGTTTCGGCGATGTCAGCATGAACTCCTTCAACCACTACGCCTATGGCGCGGTCGGTGACTGGATGTATCAGAACATCGGCGGCATCTCGGCGACCAAGGCCGGCTACAAGGAGTCGAAGATCGCCCCGGCCATGGGCGGCGACCTGACCAGCGGCCATGGAACCTACGAATCCGTGTACGGGACGATCGGCTCGAACTGGAAGAAGACCGATCAGGGAATGTCCCTGGACATCACGGTCCCGGTCAACACGACCTCGAGAGTCAGCATCCCGGCCCGAAACATCGAGGCCGTGACCGAGGGCGGCACGCCGATCACGAAGGCCGATGGTGTCAGCGATGTATCGGTCGGCAAGGGCGTCGTGACGTTCACCGTCGGCTCGGGTTCGTACTCGATCCACTCCGACACCAAGCGCGCCCTGTTCGGCGACATCGTCTCTGAAATCCACAAGACCGACGACCATGCCGGCGACCTGGCAACAGCGGGTGACCTCGGTGCGGCGAGCCGCACCCACATCGGTGGGGCACTCGACACCGCGAGCGGCAAGGTCGAGGATGCCCTCGCGGCGGACGTCGCAGGCGATTCGGGTCAGGCATCGCAGCGGCTGAGCGACGGCGTGGCGACCATCCGTACCCTCAAGACCTGGCTGGCCGACTCGTCGGTCGACGGACCGGTCAAGAACGACCTGACGACCCGTCTGGAGTCGATCGAGGCGCTGTTCGGCAAGGCGGTCGCCGCGAGTCTCGGAATCTCGGTGATTGTCCCGCCCGTCGCCGAGCCGGGGCTGCCCGGAGCGAGCGTCCCCGGAACGATCGGGATTGCGAATGCCGGTGATGTCGCGATCAGCGATCTGAAGGCCGTCGTGACGGTCGACGACTGGAATGTCGACCCGACCAGCTCGACCAAGGACACGGTCGGAGCGGGCGACAGCGCACAACTGCCGTTCACGGTCAGTGTGCCGAAACACCAGAAGCCCGGCACGTATGACGCCTCGGTCAAGCTGACCTTCACCAGCCAGTACGGGACGTTCACCCTGAACGACTCGACGCCGTGGGTCTCGGTGACGTCGGGCGTTGACATCACCACCGTGACGTCGGCCAACCCGGTCGACGGCTCCGACGAGAAGGCCACTCTGACCGCGACGGTCAAGAACAACAGCCGCTCCGCCGTGTCGGGCCAGGTCACGGCGGTCCTGCCGGAAGGGTGGAAGACCCCGCCCGCCTCCGACCGGGTCACGATCGAGCCCGGGGCGACCAAGGTCGTCGTACTCCCGCTGTTCCCCGGACTCGAGACCGTCGCGGGTGACCAGGACGCCGAGGTCGACTTCGTCGATGAGGGTGCGATGCTCGCCAGCAAGAACGCGACGATCAGGGTCAACCTCGCGGTACCGCCGACGCAGGATGTCCTCGACTACGTCGACTTCGGCAACGCGGCTTCGGAGAATGCCCACGCAATCATGGCCGCACCGGCCAGCGGGACGAACATCGAAGCCGGCCTCGACCGACGCTATGCGAACTCGGCCAACCCGGGCTCGTGGTACTCGGCCGTGGTGCATGTGACGCCGGGTAAGCCTTTCATGCTCCGCAACCGGGAGACGTTCGACGGCGCCAGGACGAAGAAGTACAACATCTACGTCGACGACACCCTGGTGAAGACGTACATGCTGAAGCGCACCGAGACCGGTATGGGCACGAAGACCTATCAGACGGTCATCGATGATCCCGCCGCGATCGACAACGACGGCACCGTACGGATCAAGTACGAGTTCCCGCTCGATGCCTCGGGCTACTTCGACCCGTCGATCGCTGACAGCTGGGTGCTGCCGGTGTCCGACGACAGCCTGGCTCCGCTGGCCTCCGCGACGGTGACCAGTGCCGCCGCGCCTGGCGACAACGGCTGGTACCGGGGTGACGCCTCCGTGGCCGTCACCGCCGTCGACAACCGGGACACCGCTCCCTCGGTCGAGGTCGGCCAGTCCGCCGGTTGGCAGGCGTACGTCGCTCCGGTCATGGTCAGCGGTGACGGCAAGCACTCGGTCTACTACCGGGCGAAGGACACGGCCGGCAACTCCACCGGTCAGCGGACTGCGCAAATATGGATCGACGGGACCGCTCCCGTCACCCAGCTCGCGGTCACCCGCGGGCCCGGGACGGCGGAGGCAGACCGGGCCACGGTCGGCTTCACCGCCCAGGACACGCTCAGCGGCGTCGCGACGACGACCTACCGGATCGACGGGAGCGCCTGGAAGGTGCTGGCCGGCGAGACTCCCGCGGTCGAGGGCTTCGGCCGGCACACGGTCGACTTCTTCTCCACCGACGTGGCCGGAAACCCGGAGCCGGTGCACTCGGTGGCCGTCGACCTGGCGGACGTGGACACCATCAAGGCCCTGGTCGCTCCCCAGATCGCCGGGACACCGAAGTACGGCTCGGCGCTGACCGCGACCACGGGTTCGTGGAACACCAAGGGCCTGTCGTTCGCCTACCAGTGGCGCCGCGACGGGCATCCGATCAGCGCCGCGAACGCCTCGACCTACCGGCTGGTCCGGGCCGACATGGGGCATCGGCTGTCGGTGACGGTGACCGCGTCCAAGGCCGGAAAGGCTCCGGCGTCGTCGACCTCGGCCGAGACCGCCAGGGTGACCGCGGCGAAGTCTCAGGTCGTCGTCGGCCTCTCCGCGACGTCGGTGAAGAAGAAGCAGTCGGTGACGCTCACGGTCACGGTCTCGACCACGGCGGGCACACCGGGCGGGAGCGTGCTGGTCTACGAGAACGGGCACCGGGTCAAGACCCTCACACTCTCGGCCGGCGGCACGGCCTCGACTGCGCTGACGATGAATCAACGGGGCCTGCGCACCCTGAAGGTGGTCTACGCCGGCGGCGCGTCGGTCGAGGGATCCTCCTCCCAGGTGCACGTTCGCGTGCTCTGATCCACGAGCCCCGCCCGATCCACCGCCAACCGCCAACCGACAGCCGAGCCGAGGAGCCCCCGTGAAGATCGCCCTGCGCGCCCGGCTTGTCACCTTCACTCTGGCAGCGGCCTTCGTCGCTGCCGTCGCCACCGCCCTCAACGGCCGCCCCCGCAAAACCCTTGGCTGGAGAACACCCTCCGAGACTCTCAACAGTCATCTACAATCAACACAAAACGGAAGTGTTGCGACGACTCCTTGAACCTGGGCTGCGACCCCGCGTCCGAGTGATGTATCAACTCGCCCTGTGCGTGCGGGAATCCGTCCCGGTCGCGCTGCCACAGCGCCATCTCCAGGGCGCCCAGGACGAGCCTGGTCTCCTTGGTGGTGGAGGCGGACCAGCCGACGATGCGACGGGAGAAAGTGTCCACGACGAAGGCGACGTAGACGACCCCGTTCCAGGTGGCGACGTGCGTGAAGTCGGCGACCCAGCAGCGGTTGGGGGCACTGGCGACGAAGTCGCGGTCGAGGAGGTCCGGGGCCCGCTCGGCGGCCTGATCGCGGCAGGGACGCAGATCCTGCTGACTGGCAGGCCGCGGTCCGCTGTTCTCAAGACGTCCCTGGACGCGCGACGGGACGCGCGGCGAGAGTTGGACCCCCGCTGACCTCTTCATCCCTGAGGGCCGACAGCCGCCAGCTGTCGGCCCTCAGACACGACCCCAAGTTTCAACACGCTGAACTTGACAGGGAATGGCCGGCACAAGGGCCTATCACTCGGCGGGCGGCTCAAGCCAAGGCCGGTCCGAGTGCCTGGTGACGCCCGAACAAACTGCCGAGCTCTTCCGGGCGCCGGTCTCACCCCGGTGATCCTCGACAGCCTGATGCACGGTCGGCACGAGTGCACCGCGCGCTCTTCCCGGACGGGGTGTGCCCCGTTCTGCGTCCGTGCCCGACAAGGGAGTTACTCCCTTGTCGGGCTGGTGCGGACGATGCTGGTGAGGAAGCATGGGCGTGCGCGGTACGAATGCCGTCCGCGCAACCGATGTGCGACACGAAGAGGGCCGATGACTGACGAGCAAGGCATCCGGACGCCGGTGGACGGAATCGAAACGGGCACGCCGCATTCTGCGCGGGTGTGGAATTACTGGCTGGGTGGCAAGGACAACTACGAGGTGGACCGTCGGCTCGGGGCTACGATGGAGGAGCTGTACCCGCAGATCATCGAGATAGCGCGCGCCTCGCGGGCATTCCAGGCGCGAGCGGTGCGCTTTCTGGCCGGTGAGGCCGGGGTGCGCCAGTTCCTGGATCTCGGCACAGGTCTGCCGACCGCGAACGCGACGCACGAGGTCGCCCAGGACGTCGAGCCGACAGCACGCATCGTGTATGTGGACAACGACCCGATCGTCCTGGCTCACGCGCGTGCCCTGCTGACCAGCCGGCCTGAAGGGGCGACGGACTATGTGCACGCGGACCTGACGGACGCGAAGACTGTGTTGCGCGAGGCCGCCCGGACGCTGGACCTCGACCGGCCGGTGGCCGTAATGGTGCTCTCGACGCTGGGACACGTTGCCGACTCGGGCGAGGCCGCGGCGCTGCTCCGCAGCTACTTGGACGCGCTGCCCGCGGGCAGCTACTTGATGCTGTGCGACACCATCGAGACTCCGGAGACGCAGGCCGGGTCCGACGAGTACGCCAGTGGCGGCGCCATGCCGTACATCTCGCGTCCCAGGGAGGTCATGGGGACCTTTGCGGACGGACTCGAGCTGGTGGAGCCGGGCTTCGGCTCGATCAGCCTGTGGCGCCCCGAAGAGCCTGTCGTCGGCGAACCGGTCGACCAGTGGGGATTCGTGGCCGCCAAGCGGTAGCTGCCTCCGTTCCGCCGAGGCCGTGGGCGCAGCCAGCAAGGCCCCTGCCCCGTCGCCGCGGCGGCCTCCCGGACGTCAGCCTCCCCGTGCTGACGTTGCCCGGCAAGAAGGCCGACGCGGTACCGGCCGCCGCCCCGGTCCCGCCTGAGCGGTAGGTGCGCCACACGCCGTACATCGGACCGGTGAACGGGCCCTTGGAGTACGAGTGCTGCTCCCCGGGCCACGGGCGTAAACCGGGGCTCGGTGCGCGAAACTTGCCGCCCGTCCGCGAGGGCACGGGCAGGGTCCTGGCGGTGACGGGGCGGCGGTCGCCTCGTCAGCGCCCGACCGGTCGCGGTCAGCAGCCCCGGCGGTCAGCCCCCCTCGTGGCGGGAGATCAGGTCGGCGGCCCGCGCCCCGCGCGGCACGTACGGCATGCCGACCGATGTGCGCGTCCTGATTCAGGGCTGTGCCCCGGGCGCCGAGTACAGCGTCGAATCGTTCACCCAGGACGGCAGCACGGCGCATCTGTGCGCCACCGCGAAGGCCGTGACCCAAGGCACGCACCGGGTAGAGATCGGCCACAGCCTGCCCGCCGTTCTGCCGCGGGTCTGTACAGCGAACGGTGGGACTCGGTCAGTGTTTTCTAGCGGCGTCCGGCGGTGAGCCGGCCATCGAAGGCGATGTCGAAGGCTTGGAGTGCGGCCTTCCAGTGCATGGTCCAGCGTTTGCGTCCGGTGTCCGTGGGGTCCAGGCTCATCACGGCCAGGTAGACGCACTTGAGAGCGGCCTGGTCGTTCGGGAAGTACCCACGGGCCCGGACAGTCTTGCGGATGCGGGCGTTGACGCTCTCGATCGCGTTCGTCGTGCACACGATCTTGCGGATCTCCACTGCCGCTGGGGGATCGGGCGGCTCCGGCGCGGGGTATGCCGAGCGGCCGCCGGTGTGGCGGTCGGGCATGGGTGAGGAGGTGCTCAGTGGCGTGTATCGGGAGGTGTTCGCCGCGGTGGTGGCCGCGTCGGGGCCGGTGAGCGGGGTGGAGTTGACGCGCATGGTGGGCCGGGATGCGGGGATCAAGAGCGAGGTGGAGAAGATCCGTCACCGTGCCTATGCGCTGGAGAAGCGGGGCTGGCTGGTGCGGGAGAAGGGCGGACGGTTCACGCTCGTGTCCGGGGCCGTCGGTCCCACCGCGTCATCGCGGACCTGGACTTCTTCCAGGAGTTTCGCCCAGACCTCGTCCTTCTCCCACTGGGTGAAACGCCGGTAAACGGTCTGCCAGGGCCCGTACCGCGACGGCAGATCACGCCACGGCGCACCCGTCCGCAACCGCCAGAGCACCCCGTTGACCACCTGACGGTGGTCCCGCCATGGGCGGCCTGCACCGTCACGCTTCGGCAGCAACGGCTCTATTCGCGACCAGGCTGCGTCTGTCAGTTCTCCTCGCCCCACCACAAGATCAATTATGAGACACGGCCTAGTGCGGTGGCCCCCGCGCCGTGGGGCGAGGCCCACCCGCGTCCGGCAGTCGTCAGCTGCCGCCGCACTGCTCCTGCACGGCGAACGGAAGACTTCCGTAGCCTGAGACGTCGTACGAGCCGAGGGAGCCGTCGGCGGCTGCCGTGAGAACCGCCATCGTGGGGATGGTGAAGAGCCGTTCCAGCTGGCCGTTGCTCTTCTGGCCGACCGAGCGGACCTCGTAGAAGATCGCGCCCTTGGTCGGCGTGTGCAGCACCGGCTGTTCGCCGGCGGGGGCCGTGCCACCCATGAGCATGCGGCTGAAGACGGCGTTGGTGATGTCGATGAGCGGGTAGTGGGCGACATTGGCCAGGCCGTAGTGGTCCAGCGCGTCGACGCTGGCCATGGCCATCTGCCGGTTGGTGAGCCACTGTTCGGCTGTCATCCGGGACGGGGCGATGGAACGGGCTCCGATCTGGAACTGGTTGAGGTCGTTCGTTCCCGCGACCACCGGGGCCTGACCCATGTGGTGCAGGTCGAGGCTCAATTGCGGGGCGGTCCGGCGCCACAGCTTCCAGTAGGCGACCGACTCCGGCTGGACGAAGTTCTCCCAGTCACGGTTGAGGTCGGTACGGGTCGGGGTGGTGCTCTGGCGGATGTTGGCCTCAGCGCCGTCCGGGTTGTACATGGGGAGGACGACGACGGTGAGTTTCTCGCGGATGAGGCGGGCGGCCGGGTCGCCGCTCGCCAGGTGCCCGAGGATCTGGAGGACGGCCTCGGTGCTGTGCAGTTCGTTGCCGTGGATACGGGCCTGCAGCCAGAAGACGGTCGGCCCAGTGCCGACGGTGGCGTACAGCAGCTCGCGTCCCTCGCCCGACAGACCGCCCGTTCCGACATTGACGAGTCCGTGCGAGGTCCGGGCGATACGGTCGAGCTGCCGGACCACGTCGTCGTATCCCGCGACGCTGGCCAGGCTGACGTTCTGGTCCGGCTGGATGCAGGGCCCGCCCGGCAGATGCGCCGGGTCCGCCGAGGCGGTGGAGACGCCGGCCAGTCCGGCAGCCAGCACGCCGGCAGCGCCGAGCAGTGTGCGTCGTCCGATCATGGGTGCCTCCCTCACAGGTCGTCGCGCGGATTGCCGATGGACGGGCCGGCCGGCGGAATGTCGTAGTAGCGGGCCGGGTCGACGTTCTGGATGCCACCGGTGGCGAGGCTCTCGAGCGTGGTGCCCATCCCGATGAGCGACTGGCGGATCAGCATGCCCATGGACTTCTGGGCCACCGAGCGCGTCTCGTAGAGCATGATTCCGGCGCCGTTGAGTGCGTACGATCCGAGCGCGGTGCCCGGCAGTTCGACGTCGGGGTAGCGGGTGATGCCTCCGAAGCCCGACTGGCCCAGGGCGCGCAGGGTGTCCCAGACGAGCACATTGACCCGGAAGCCCAGGTCGCGGGCGGCCGGGTCGAGCGGATACCCGGTGGTGCCCTTGGTGACGATGCCGACCAGTTGGAGCGTGGTGAGCTGGTTGTCCGTGTCGGACTGCGTGTTGCTGCCGCGGTGGTGGTGGTCGATGAAGACCTTCGGCCGCATCCGCTGGAAGACCGCCGCGGAGGTGCGCGCCTCGGGCGTTACGAAGAAGCCCGGCAGCTCGGAGCGTCCGGGCAACAGGCCTTCGTCGCCAGGCTTCAGCCGGAACGTCAGATCCGGGTGGAAGTCGCGGTTGATGTCGTAGCCGGAGACCCGGCCGGGCTCCAGCAGCGTACGGGGCAGATACCACGGCGCCGGTGTGCCCGCCGCGAGTCCCCATTCCTGCGGTGTCCAGCGCTGGGTGTTCTGCCGCCGCTGTACGAGGAAGCCGTCGGCGTCCCGGAAGTCGGCGCCGTCCATGTTGAGCCGCGGGATGAACCAGACCGCGAGCCGGTCGAGGATCGCCTTGACGGTCGGATGCGAGCTGGTGGCGAGCGTCTGCATCAGATGCAGCGCGACCTCGGTGCCGAGAGGTTCACCGCCGTGGATCTGGGTCTGGATCAGTACGGGGAGCTTGCCGGCGGCGGGCTCGCCGAACCGTATGAGATGGATGGGCCAGCCGCCGGCCGAGTGACCGGCCACCTCCACGGCCATCCTGCCCTTCGAGCGGGCCGCGATGCTCTGGAGTTTGGGGCCGAGTTCGGAGTTCGCCGTCAATGCGGCTTTCTGGACTGTTTGTTCCGGCTGGATCCACGGCCCGTTGGGCCGCGACTGCGGTTCCGCGTAGGCCGACGGCTGGAGAACCGTCCCCACCCCGAGGCCTGCCATCCCGGCCAGGATCGTGCGTCGACGCATGTGCTCTCGCTTTCCGGTCGATGGGAGGGATCCCCCCCGGTCCTCTCCGACAAGAACGATTGCAGCGATCACGGTCTGTCGGCCCAGTCTGATTCCTGGCAGCGTGCATGACAAGGCATCAGCATCCTCTGGTTTCACTGCTGTATCGGGGCAGGAACGGGCATCGGCCCGGCCGGTCATCGAGGCGCTGGGGCGCCAGTCGGGGCGGGACGGCCCGGGGTGGTCGCTCGGCCGTCGGGCTCGTTGCCGTCGGTGGCGGCGCCGCATTCACGACGAGGCGACGTCCTCGCACTGGCCGAGGACGCACCGGTGACCTGGGCACGACCTTAACGCGGGCGGAGCCGCCCTGCTGATCGCCTTGCTCACCAGCCACGGCCAACGACTCCTCTATATCCCTGGCCGCACCGTTCACCATGCCTCACGCGGTTACCGAGGGGATGGCAAGACCGACGCCAAGGACGCCTACGTCATCGCCGACCAGGCACGGATGCGCCGGGACCTGCAGCCCCTGCAGGACTGGGACGAGATCGCGGTGGACCTGAAGATCCTCACCGCTCGCCGCTACGACCTGACGGCCGACCGCACGCGGGCCATCAACCGATTGCGGGCCCAGCTGCTGGAGTACTTCCCCGCTCTGGAGCGGGCGTTCGGCTACGCCGCATCCAAGGGTGCCCTCGTGCTGCTGACCGGCTACCAAACGCCGGCTGCCCTGCGCCGGATCGGTCCGAACCGACTGGCGAGCTGGTTGAAGAACCGTAAAGTGCGCGGCGCCCAGGCCCTGGCAGACACCGCAGTCGCCGCGGCGCATGCCCAACACACCGCTGTCGCCGGGGAGGCCACGGCCGCAGCTGTGGCCCACACCCTGGCCAGGGCCGTTCTGGCGCTGGACGAGGAGATCTCCAACATCGACCTGCAGATCGCTGCCCGCTTCCGTGAGCATCGCGACGCGGAAGTGATTGTCAGCATGCCCGGAATGGGCCCACTTCTGGGGGCAGAGTTCATCGCCTGCACCGGAGGGGACATGGACGCTTTCGGTAGTTCGGGGCGCCTGGCCGGGGTCGCCGGTCTCGCACCGGTCCCACGCGACTCCGGCCGGATCAGCGGCAACATGCGCCGACCACACCGCTACCACCGCCGACTCCTGCGCGTCTTCTACCTCTCTGCCCAGATCGCCGCCCGCTTCTGCCCCACATCCAAAGCCTTTTACGACCGTAAGAGAAGCGAGGGCAAGAGCCACAAACAGGCTGTCCTTGCCCTCGCCCGGCGCCGCCTCGACGTGCTTTGGGCCCTCATACGTGATCAGCGGACCTTCAAGGCCCAGCCACCTCAGCGCGAACTCGCCACCGGATCCCCGTCGGCGTGAGACGGCACGCTCTGCTGCTGCCACGGTGCACCTCAGGCCCTGATCAGAGGCTCGTAGGGATAACCCTCCGGCGTGAAGATGAGGACGAAGTCCTCTCCGACTCCGAGGGCCACCTCCCGCAGGCGGTCCAGGACAACTGCCTCGGTGGAAAGATCGAGGCCAAGGGCTGCGGCGGCATAGTCTCGTCGGGCCAGGAGGTCCGGTATGTCCTCCAGGTACTCGTCTGCCAGCTTGCGGCTCTCCTCGGCCGTGAACGCTTGACAGCCTCGCCACCACGGGGCGACCAGCAGCAGCCGCAGGAGCTCGGGCAGGCCGATCGCAACCAGAGCCGAACCTCCTTCGGAGTCGGCATACAGGACAGGACGTTCCTCGCCGCCTTCGCCACAGAAGAAATACGTGCCCCCGGCGCCGTCGCCCGCGAAGCCCTCCAGCGCAGCGCCCGAGGCTAGGTGGACTTCCTCGACATGGTCGCCTCGGTCCAGGTCGAAGTCACCCGGCCCAGCGAGAAAACGGGCAGCTTCGTCCTGTTCGCGGACGGCAGCGATCAACGATTCCATGAGCCGCAGCTTAGGGCTCACTGGTTGACAAGAATCATTGGGAATCCTTACCACCGTGAGCGTTCCGTGCCGACCCGATCCCGCCAGGACTTCCACCGTGAGGTCGGTCTGGATCCGGGTGTATGTCTCGCGCTCCGTTCGTCGCTCGCCCATCACTTCCGTGCCCGCCAGGGCGGTACCGATGTGGGCGGCGAGGACGGGCTCGAGGCGGGCCGACAGCCGTACCTGGCTGTCCTCGTCGCCGACCACCAGGGCCAGGTGATGCGGGCGGAGCCTGGGCCCCGTGAACCCGACGACCAATCCGTCGACGGTGTCGGCATGGCGGACCTTCACCCACCCGTGGCGCCCCGACGGGTACGCGGCCGCGCCCTGCTTGGCCACCACTCCTTCAAGCCCCTGCTCCTGGAGTGCCTCGTACCAGTGCTCCGCCACATCCCGGTTGTCAGTCGCCGGTACGGGCTGGATCGGCGGGCCGACCTCGGCGAGCAGTTCGAGGAGCAGGGCGCGCCGTTCCGTGTAGGGGAGGGGGCGGGTGTCGCCGATCGCCGGGTCGGGGTGCTGCATGAGATCCCAGCAGGCGTACGAGGCCGGGTGCCGGGCGGCCAGAGCGCGGGCCCGGGTCACGGACGACGCGGCCCTGGACTGAGCCGCTCCGAAGGCGAGCCGCCCATCCCGCCAGATCACCGCCTCGCCATCGAGGACCGTGCCCGGCCGCAGTGCCACGCCGGCCAGGGCCAGGTCCATCCAGTACGGCGTGACGACCCTCCCGGACTGGGCGTACAGGATCACGGTGTCATCGGTGCGCCGCAGGACAACTCGGTGCCCGTCGTTCTCCAGACTTCGATGTGTCTCATGAGACACGTGGCCACCGACATGACGGCTTCTGGGAGCGTGCGACTCAGCCCTGGTCGTCTCGGAGAGGGGCGCCGAGCATTTCGGATGCCAGGCTCAGCCCTTGCATACCTGGGGTGAGCACCACGACCTGCGCGACAGGGCTGATCATCGCGGTCGTGGTGATGACCGCCGGCGCCCACGACAACCAGGTCGGCACCGCGCTGCTGTCGAAGGATCTGGGGCGTGCCCCGGGCACATCCTCGCCTGACTGGGTGATGGCCCGCGCGGGGCGAGTGTTGGCGTTGGCGTAATCGGAAACTTGGACCAGTCTCGTCGAGGAAGGGAGGCCCCGAAACATGGCCGTGCACGTTTTCGAATCCCCGCGTGGCGCCCGCGCTGGACTGCGGTTCCTGGCACTCGCCGCGCTGACCGCTGCCACTGCGTGCTCCAGCGGTTCGGCCCTGGCCCCAACCGGGAGTCCGAGTCCCATCGACAAGCACAAGGAACTCGGCATGGACACCCACCTCCGGGTCGGCGGGAACGGCACGGCGTCCCCAGCGCCCGGCAGTGCCGCAGCAAGCGCGACCGGGCAGTAGCGATGGCTGCCGGACCTGGCGACCGCCCGCGCCGCAACACGATCACCCGTGTGCTGCTCCAAGTGGTGACCGCAGCCGCCCTGGCGGTGAACGCCTACGTGCACGCCGACCTCGCCCACGCCTTCGATCCGATCGGGCAGCAGATCAGCCAGGGAACGCTGTTCCGCCTCGAAGCCGCCGTGGCGTCCCTGGCCGCGCTGCTGGTCCTGCTCCTCGGTCGCCGGCGGCCGGTGTGGGCGTTCGCCTTCCTGGTGTCCGTCTCCGCCCTGGGCGCCGTGCTGCTCTATCGGTACGTGAACGTGGGCGCTCTGGGTCCGCTGCCGAACATGTACGAGCCGGCCTGGTGGCCGAAGAAGACCGCCAGCGCGATCGCCGAGGCCGTAGGCGCCGTGACCTCGCTCGCCGGCTTCCTGATCACCGGCCCGCCGCGCTCTACATCCACTCGGGCCGGCGCTCCTCGGGGCGACAAGGCCGACGGCGTGGGCGGCTGATCACATGCCACGCCTTGCCCCGCGCACCGAATCCCGGCAGCTCCTTGGGCTGTTGTGGCTGTTGCTGCCCCTGGCGGTGACCGCCGCCCTGCTCTGGTAGGGCCGGGTACACACCCCGGAGTACCGGCGCAGCCTCTTCGGGGTGCACGGCCACGCCGTCGTCCTGCTCAAGGCCCAGCTGGGCAGCGCTCGGTTGGGCCTGGCGCTGATTTAGCTGCCCCTCGCGCTGTGGATGTACGGCCGACTGCCCGGCCTGCGCGCCGCGCCGCACCCGGTGCCCACCGTGCACCGCCTGATCGGTATGGTCGCTTTCCTGTTCTCCGTCCCGATCGCCCAGCAGCGCATCATCGCCCACAGCGTCAGCCTGACCGGGACCCGCGAGGCGCTGCACTCGCTCGCCGGCTGTTTTCTCTACGGGGCCGTCGTCGCCAAGGTCGTCGTAGTGCGCCACCGCCGCTGGCCGGGCTGGGCGCTCCCGCTCGCCGGTGGCGCGCTCGTTACGGTGATCGCCCTGGTCTGGTACTCGGCGGCGTTCTGGTACCTGGGCGGCTACCGGGCGCCCGGCCTGTAGGCGGACGGCGCCGGTTCGGTGCCGTTGTCGGCCACTATCGGCAGTGGTCGCAGCTCGCCAACCCGCCGCCTTCCCGAGGTGCGAGGTGACCGGTTCGCGCGAAAGCCGTTCCGTTCCTTCGGGGCGTTGGTGCCGCCGGTCTTGAGGTGCCCGGCGCCGCCGAACCTCGCGGCCGGGGGCGGCACCGCCCCTCAGCGCCGGGGCGACGTCGACCGCCTGCGGGCCCGGCCCGCAGGTACGCGCCTTATATCCGTGCGTGCGGCTGACGCCCTTAAGATGACATATAGGGCATGTATGAAAAAAATGGCACTTAAAATACATGGTGCTGAAGACAGGTGAGAGGAGTGCGCCATGATCGCCAAGCTGCTCGGCAAGCTGTCCTTCACCCGCAACTACGGTGCGTACGGCGGCCACGACTGGGCCACGCACACCGGCGATGACAGGATTTGACCGCCCTGCCGGCGGGAGCCCCCGGGCGCCCGCCGGCTCCCGGCCACGCTGCCGACGATATCGGCCTGGACAGGTACGAGAGTCAGGGGCGATCCCATGGGCCGAATGAATGAGCCGCCGCGGTTGCCCGAAGGCAGCTTCGCGGCCTGGAGCCGCGACCGGCTGGCACTCGCGCGCCGTGGCGCTGACGAGTGCGGGGACGTCTGGCAGCTGGAGCCGGGTGTCTACGTAGCCGCTGCGGCCGGGCCGTGTCAGGCAGTCCTGCGCCGCGCACGGGACTTCCCCAAGGTGCCCTCGCCTCTCTTCCCGCCGTTGAAGCGGTCGAGCGGAGCACCGACGTCTGAGGAGCGTGCGCACGCTCACGCCGCCCGCATGCGCGGACTGCGCCCGCAGGCGGTTGCAGCCCGGATCGGTGAGATAGCGCCCGGGACCGCTCGATTTGTTGACCAGTGGCCCACGGGCCAGGACGTCGAGATTCTGCCCCCGGTCCGGCACGCCCTGGCAGAGATCGGCGTGCGCTACCTCTTCTCCGAGGACGCTCCCACCCTGCTGCCCTTTGCCTCACAGCTCTTCGTGGCCCGGGAGGTGCTCGTACGCCCCTCGCGCTGGGTATGGCCGCGCTGGATCCCCACACCGGCACGGCGGTTCCGCACACGGCAGCAAGTCGCCTTCACCAACGCTTTGCGGCCCATCGTCCGCCGGCGCCGTTCATCGGGCCGGCTCGGTGACGACGTGCTGGGACAGATGCTCCAGCCCTCCTCCCGCTACGGCCTACTGCCGGAAGAGGCCATCCTCGACACTCTCCCCGGAATCACCGTCGCCACCTTCGAGACACCTTCCCGGGCAGCCGGATGGATCCTGCTCCACCTGGCCCGGCACCCCCAGGCAGCGGGCCGCGTCGCGGCCGAAGCCGCCTTGCTGCCCGCGGACCCGGCCGCGACGACCAGCACCCACCTCGACAGCCTGCAATACACCCAGGCACTGGTACGCGAGGTGCTCCGCCTGTACCCCCCGAGCTGGCTACTGACCCGGCGCGCCCCGCGACAGACTCAGCTCGCCGACTACACCATCGACGCCGGGTCCACCGTTCTCGTCTGCCCCTACACCGCCCACCGCGACGCACGGGAACACTCCGAGCCGGACCGGTTCCAGCCCGAGCGCTGGCTCGATGATTCGGGCTCGCCGGCGAAACCCGGGGTCTTCCTCTCCTTCGGTACCGGGCCGCATGGCTGCGAGGGAGCCGCTCTGGCCATGGCGATGCTGACGCTCCTGACTGCGCAGACCGCCCGTTGCTACCACTTGAGCGAGCCGCCCGGACCGCAACCCAGCTACCAGGTCGCCACCTTCGAAGGTCTCGCAACTGTCGGCTTGCGCCTGCGTGCCACCTTGCGCAGCTGAGGGCAGTCCCGCTTTCGGTGACAGGCCGCCTCAGCCCGCGAACAGCGAACGTTGACAAAGTTCGAGTGCCGTTCCGCACACGCTTGGATGACCAGCTTATGGTTCGCTCATCGTGTGTCGCCGGTCGAACTCGTCGGCGAGCATGCCCATCATGACGAGGTCGTGGTGCCAGCCGGCGAAGAAAACGTGTTCCCGCAAATTGCTTTAGGAGTTCGATCCGACCTCTGCAGACTCGGCGTCTCGCTGCCATGCCGCGTACGCCGGTCCTCTACCAAGGTACGCCGCTGTCCAGCGTCGTTGATGTCAACGTTGGATGTCAGGCGTTCGTCTCCCGGGCCATTGCGCTCGCCGGTATCGGTGTCGCTGTTAGGCTGATTCACGGTATTCCGGAGCACCGTGCCACACGGTTTCCGTCGAAACGGCAATCCAAAAGAGCGTCGCTCACGTAGCCAAAATGCAGCCGCAACGAGGGATACGTCTCTAGTCAGGCGCCGATCACCTTAGCCGCGATGATCAATTCTTTCCATGGAGACCCGACGAGCGCGGTGCACCCCCTCGCACTTCGAGGGGTGGGCAGCGGCCGGATCCTCCCTCGTTGCGCGCCGGAGTGGCGCCGGCTTGAGGGTCTGCAGCTCCCACTCCCTGTGGAGGTCGGGGTGAAAGTTGTCGTTGATCTTTCCCGATGTAAGGGGTATGCACAGTGCGCGTTCCTGGCTCCGGAGGCGTTCCGGATGCACGGTGAGGAAGCGCTCATGTACGACCCGAACCCCGACGACGCCCAGCGCGACCAGGTGCTACGCGCTGCGGCGGCCTGCCCGGTCCAGGCGATCCTGGTCGACCAGCTGGAGGCGCGGCACGCACCGGCGGAGGCGTCGGCGTCATGACCAGTGCCGACAGCCTGCGTGCGTTCAAGCGCGATGGCCGCATCGTGGTCGTCGGGGCTTCGCTGGCGGGGCTGCGGGCCGCGGAGGCTTTGCGAGACGAGGGTTTCACCGGATCGTTGACCATGATCGGTGACGAGTTGGGCGAGCCCTACGACCGGCCTCCCCTGTCCAAGCAAGTACTGACCGGGTGGGTGCTGGCCGGGGGCACCGCTTTGCCCCGCCGTCGTGGCATCGATGCGGAGTGGCTGCTGGGCGTGCCCGCCAGCGGGCTGGACCTCGCGACGAACCACGTGCGTCTCGCCGACGGACGCGAGGTTCCCTTCGACCGGGTGCTGATCTCTACCGGGGTACGGGCCCGGCCGTGGTTCGTTGAGTCCGAGGCGGCCCTGGACGGAGTGTTCGTCGTACGTACACGCGAGCATGCCGAGAGCCTGCAGCGGGCCCTCGCCGCCGGGCCCTCCCGTGTGCTGGTCATCGGTGCGGGATTCACCGGCTCCGAGATCGCCTCGATCTGCCGCGAGCGGGACATCCCGGTGACCGTCGCCGAACTCGCGCCGGCCCCGCTGGTCGGGGCGCTCGGCGCCATGATCGGCGAGGTTGCGGCCGACATGCAGCGCGCTCACGGTGTCGACCTGCGATGCGGTGTCAAGGTTGCCCGGCTGGAGGGCGACGCGCAGGGACGGTTTCGCCGTGCTCACTTCGACGACGGCAGTACGGTCGACGCCGATGTGGCGGTGGTGGCACTCGGGAGCATCCGCAACACCGAGTGGCTGCGGGAGTCGGGACTGGCGGCGGGCGTGTGGGGAATCACCTGTGACACGGGCTGCCGCGCCCTCGACATCAATGGCCGCGTCACCGACGACGTCTTCGCCGCGGGAGACGTGGCACGTTGCCCGAACCCCATCTACGAATACCGGCTCATCTCACTGGAGCACTGGGCCAACGCCGTGGAGCAGGCAGAGGTCGCGGCACACAACATGGTCAGTGCCCAGGCGGACCGCTGGCCCCACCTGTCCATCCCGCTGTTCTGGTCGATCCAGTTCGGCGTCAACATCAAGTCCGTCGGCGTGCCGACCTTCGCCGACGAGGTGGTCGTCACCCAGGGATCGCTGGACGACCACCGTTTCGTCACCGCATATGGCTATCGGGGCCGGGTCACGGCTGCCGTGAGCTTCAACAACGGTAAGTGGCTGGACCACTACCGACGGCTGATCGAGACGGCCGCACCTTTCCCGCCCCCCTGCTCCACGCCGGACCAGCCGGCCGACATGAAACCGGTGCCCGTCGACTTCCCCGGCCCCGCCCTGCTCGCGCAGGGCGCCACGGTGGTGGTCACAGGCCATGACCGGGGTGAGCGCCGCGTCACGGCCGTGCACCAGCATCGGCAGGAGGAAGGCCAAACGGCCACGACCGGGACGCCCGGCACGCTGCAACGGATCTTCGACTACTCCGCCCGGGCCGACCCCTACCCGCTGTATGCCGAGTTGCGCAAGACGCCGGTGGCTCGGCAGGAGGACGGCAGCTACGTCATCAGCACCTATCGCGAGATCACGGACATACTGAATGACCCGCATCTGAGTTCCGACCCGCGCAATCTGTCGCGTCCGTTGCCCTCAGCCGAGGAAGGGGCCACGTCGTCGTTCATCCACATGGACCCGCCCGAGCACGATCGCCTGCGGCGTATGGCGATGCGTCACTTCGGCCCCCCGCACACCCCTGGGCTGGTGACCGGACTTGAAGGCTTCCTGACCGCCACCGTCGGCAGCCTGATCGACAATTTGGCGGGCAAGGAGCAGATCGACGTCGTCGACGATTTCGCCTCCCCGCTCCCCGTAACCGTGATCTGTCACTTGCTCGGCGTGCCACGCGAGGACGAGCCAAGGTTCCACCTCTGGGTGAACGACATCATGAACTCGATCGACTACAACCCCAAGACCGACCCGAAGGAGAAGCTGGACAAGGGCGTACAGGCCCGCAAGGACTTGCGCCAGTGCCTCGGCGAGCTGGTGGAACAGCGCCACGGCCGGCCGGGAGACGGCCTGCTGTCACGGCTGGCCAACGACGACGGGCCCGACGGTCGGATGGCCGACACCGAAATTGTCGCCACCGCCAGACTGCTCCTCATCGCCGGCCATGAGACCATCGTCAACCTCATCACCAACGGCATGCTGACGCTGCTGCGCCACCCGCAGGTGCTGCAGCGACTGCGAGACGAACCGGACCTCGTCGTGCCGCTGGTCGAGGAACTGCTGCGCTACGAGCCCCCCGTGCACATCATTCCCTGGCGGGTGGCGTACAGCGACGTCACCGTCGCCGACACCGTCATCCCCCAGGGCTCGCAGATGATGCTCATGCTGGCCTCAGGCAGCCGCGATCCGAAGCGCTTCCACGATCCGGACCGCTTCGACCCGGATCGGCATGACAACCAGCACCTGGGGTTCGGCAGCGGCATCCACCTGTGTTTCGCCGGCCCGCTGGCCCGGCGGGAAACCCAGATCGCGCTGACCGAGCTGGTACGCCGGCTCGACCGCCCCAGGCTGGTCGCCGACCCGCCGCCGTACCGGCCCAGCCCCGTTCTTCGGGGTCCGATCCATCTGGACATCGAGCAGGGTGACGGTTGACGCGGCAGCCGAGGGCAGTTGCAAGGTCGCGCCGCGGACGGCCCGGCCGACTCTGCATTCGACAGCAACCCGCTACCCTCCTCGGTCTCGCAGCCGCCGGCCTGCACCTGCGTGCCACCGTGCGCGGCTGAGGACAGCCCCGCTTTCGGCGACAGACCGCCTACACCCGCCAACAGCGAACGTCGATCAAGTCCGAGTACCGTTCCGCACACGCCCGGACGACCTGCTCACGGCTCGCTCATCGTGTGTCGCCGGTCGAACTCGTCGGCGAGCATGCCCATCATGACGAGGTCGTGATGCCCGCCGGCGAAGAAAACGTGTTCCCGTAAGCGCCCCTCCTCGGTGAAGCCGAGCCGACGAAAAAGTGCCAACGACGCCTCGTTGGGGGCCAAGACCGCCGCCAGGCACTTGTGATAGCGCCGCTCGGCGAACATGAAGCGCAGCAACAGCACCACGGCTTCCGCCGCGTAGCCCTTGCGCCGGTGGCCGGCGCCGATCACGACATCGAACTCGAACCAGCCCGAACAACGACCGGTGCGATGTGAGCCGACCGCGCCGACCAGCTCCCCCGTGGCCGTCGTTTCGACCGCCAACCGGAAACGGTCGTCATCGCACTCGGCAACGGCCTGCTCCTTCGCCCAGGCACGATAGCTCTCGGCGGACCGCGGCAGATCCAACCGGCCCACTCGCCGCCCGTCATCGTCCGCGAAGCGCGCGAACACCGTCCAGTCATCGGGCTCAATAGCGCGTAGGCGCACCCGCCTACCGGTCCAGGACGATGCCATGCCCTATTCGATCACGCTGCACTGCGCGCGAGGCCAACAGGCACGCCGAGGCGGCGCTGTCGGCCCCGTGCCAGATGCGTGCCAGTTGGGGCGGTCAACACCGGACAACAGTGGTCGGTCACGGACAGCGTCCGAGGCCGAAAAGCCAGGCGGCCCCTGACCATAGTTGCTGGTCAGGGGCCACCCCACGCGGAGAGCGTGGGATTCGAACCCACAGCATGGGGCACCATGCGACAGTTTCCGCAGCTGCTTCGTCATTTCCATCAGGCGGTCTTCCGGCACTCTGCCGAGTGCCGTCCGGTCCTCGCCGATGACGCGCTGCCATGCGTCGCCCTGAGCTGCCCCGAGTTTCGTAGAGTCCGATCTTGATGGTTCAGGCGGGCTGCGGGACTTGTTCCTGGCTCCGCCAGAAGTCGTGTTCGTACTCGGCGGGCGGTACGTAGTCGAGTGCGGAGTGGAGACGTTCTTCGTTGTACCACGTGATCCACTGGAAGATCGCCCGCTCGACCTGGTCGACGTCCGTCCAGGGGCCCTGCATCTCGATCAGTTCGGCCTTGAACGTTGCGGGTGCCGACAAATTATCCGGCCAGGTCAGGAGCTTGATCGTCGCTGGCAGGCCTTCTGCTCGCGCGCCACTCGCGCCCGTGCTGTTCACCCGGATGGCCGTCGGCGGCATCATGATCTGTCGTGCTGCTGCGCCTGGCCTACCTCGCCGTCACCCATACGTTCACGCTCCTGCGGCTGCTGCCGATGAGTGAGCGGGACAAAGACATCGAGATCCTCACCCTGCGGCACCAGCTGCTGGTCCTGCAGCGCCAGGTCGGCAAGCCCGCGTTCACCGACACCGACCGTGCGCTGCTCGCTGGCCTGCTCCATCGTCTCCCAGTGAACAAGCTGCGCCGGCTCCTGCTGTTGGTGCGTCCCGACACGATCTCGCGGTGGCACCGCGACCTGCTCAAACAGCGCCATGCCGTCACGTGCGCACCGCGGCGGCGAGGGCGCCCCACCCGCAGTCCGCTCGATCCGCAGCCTGGTCTTGCGCCTGGCACGCGAGAGCAGCTCCTGGGGGTACCGGCGCATCCACGGTGAGCTCGCGGCGCTCGGCATCAAGATCGCCGCCTCCACCGTCTGGGAGATTCTCAAGGAGCACGGCATCCCGCCCGCCTCCGAACGCGAAGGCACGACCTGGGCTGACTTCCTGCGCAGCCAGGCCGGCGCGCTCCTCGCCTGCGACTTCTTCGAGACCCGCACCCTGGCCGGGGCACGCCTGTACGTTTTCGCCGTCATCGAGCACACCACCCGCAGGATCCGGCTCCTGGGCGCCACCGCACACCCCACCGCGGACTGGGTGGTACAGGTCGGACGCAATCTCGCCATGGATCTCCAGGACGCGGGCAGCCAGGCCAAGTTCTTGATCCGCGACCGGGACTCCACGTTCACCAAGGCCTTCGACGCCGTGATGGCCGACGCCGGGCTGGAGGTCATCCTCAGCGGTATCCGGATGCCGCGGATGAATTCGATCACGGAGCGATGGATACAAACCTGTCGACGTGAGCTGCTGGACCGCACCCTCATATGGGGCCAGCGGCACCTACTCCACACCCTGCGCGAGTTCGAGTCGTTGTACAACCGCCATCGCCCCCACCGGGCCCTGGGGCAAGCCACTCCGCTCCGCCCGCTGCCCACACCGACCGCCGAACCAGGGCAGATTCAGCACTGGGAGATCGGCCGACGAGATCGACTCGGCGGAACCCTTCGCGAGTACCAACATGCCGCCTGATCAGGGCGGATGATTAATCGGCATCCGCAGTGTCGATCAGGGGAGACCGTTGGGCCGGAGGCCACCGGCCCGAACACGGCCGGCTCGGCCCGCAGCAGTCCCACATCGGCCAGCCAGTCCCCACCCAGCGCGACCGCGAGAGCGACATCCAGCAGGATCTTGCCCGGATCGTGCACCGCCCGAGGCCGCCGCCACGGTGTCAGCGCCGCCGATATCGCGGTATCCAGGCCGGCCTTACGGGCAGTCTCGACCAGCAGCACCCCGCCAGCCTGCGAGACCACCCCGCTCCCGCCGCCCTCGATGCGGACACGCGGATAGGAGCCGATACGCTTCTTCACCTGAGGAGTGCTTCTTTCATGCGACGACCAGGACCCTAGACAAGTCTCATCGTTGCAAGTCAGGAGCACTCTTCGCGTTTCCGATCACGCATCGAACAACCGGCCACGTGAAGGCCCGGGGCTAATGCTGCGAACGGGGCGCGGCAACTGGGGCCCTCTGGTGCCGCGCTCAAGCGTGATGCTGAAGTCGGGACGATCTAGGAGGATTCAGGTGAGCACAAGCGGGGCTCAGGCAGCGGCCTTCTTCCGTGAGATCGCCCGGACTCGTACCGTTTGGTGGGTTCGAGACGACGACGGCAGTCCGACCCCGGTCTCAAGTTCTGGGCAACCAGCTTTCCCCTATTGGTCGTCGAAGACCCGTGCGCAGCGCGCTGCTCAGCTATGGGGTCCTCAATTTCGAGCTGTTTCAATGCCGCTGGATCATTGGCGAAGCGCGGCTTTGCCGGATCTAGCCAAGGATGACTTCCGGGTAGGGATTAACTGGAGCGGACAGCGCCTAACCGGATGGGACTTCACTGTCGGTGAAGTAGTCAATCGTCTCATTCACGCGCTCGGCGAGCCACCATACGACCGGTAGATTCGGCCGAGTGACGGCTGTCGCAACGATCTCAAAGCGTGTACAGAGACGGAACTTCTGATCGGGTAGCCGCGCCTGCTGCTGGCGCGGCGCCGGGACGACGAAGCCTCCGGGGCCCGACTGGCCCCGGAGGCTTGCCCGTTGCTCCGCAGCCCCGTTCAACGAACCGGGCCTGTCGGCGTCACGCCACGGCGGCCTGCTTCGCCAGCGCCGCGAGCGGGGGCGCCGGCCGTTCCAGTCCGCCACAGGTGACGCCCCTTTCTGGCTCTCGGTTGGCATGCTGGTGGGCGTGGTTGAGGGCGAAGTCAGCCGACACCGTCGCTGCGGGTCGCGCCCATCTCATTGCCCGCTGCCCCGGAAGTGATCCTCCACTGACCACGAGATCAATCAGCGAAGCGAGCATGCCTGGCGGCGTCGCGAGGACGTGATCGCGTTCGAGAGTGCGGTCACCCGGCTGCCCGAGGGGGTCGCCTGCCACCACATCACCGGCAACTTCGACCATCTGCTCGAGGTCGAGGTGGCCGACCTGCCCGCCTACGAGGACTTCCACGCCGACCAGTTGGCCAGCCTGCCCGGCGTGGCCATGGTGACCAGCTACGTCACCATGAAGACGCTCTCCGCAGACACCACATGACGATCCCGCCCCGGCCCCGGTGGTCCGGCGCATGGACTGCCGCGCAGCTGTCCGCGCTCCGGCTGGCTGCCGGAGCTCGGTCAGAGAGTGATGGTGCCGCGGATGCAGATAACGGCGGCGCCGCTGACCCAGACGGTGCCGTCCGTATCGGCGGTGATCTCGATGCTCCCGGCCCGCCCCAGTGGGGGGCTTCGCCTCAACACCTTCGAACGCTGCTTCAATCGTCTCAAAAGGCTTCTACAGCATCCCCGCCCGGCCACAGCGCCCCGCACGCCTTTACAATCCGTCGCGATGTTTGGGTGCACGGGAGGTGCGCCCGGGGTGGAGGGGACTCAACATGAGAATGAACCGTGTTCTGACCGGGCGCAGGTGGAGAGCCGCCGCCCTTCTGGTCGCTGGTCTGATCGGCGGCACGTTGCTGCCGGCCACTCCCGCGGCCGCCGTGCACGGGGCGGTACCCGGTGACTTCAATGGCGACGGCTACCGTGACGCCGTCCTGCCCGCCCCCGGCGCCGATGTGGCGGGTAAGGAGGCGGCCGGTGCGGTCGTCGTGATGTACGGGTCGAAGTCGGGACTGTCGACGACCCGGCGGAAGATCATTACGCAGAACACCGCCGGCGTGCCGGGCACCGCCGAGGCGTACGACCGGTTTGGTGCCGCCACCGCCACGGCGGACTTGAACCGCGACGGGTACGCGGACCTGATCGTCTCGTCGCCCTACGAGGGCACGGCCCAGGGGATCGATGCCGGAGCGGTGACGGTGCTGTGGGGAAGCAGCGCCGGCCTCACCACAGGCACCAACTTGCCGACACCGGAGAGCGATCCGCTGTACTACGGCCTGGACCTGGCTGCTGTCAGCGCCGGCCCGGGAGTGAAGACCGAAGTCCTGGTGGGCGGCTGGCACGGGGCCGTCCGCTTCACTGGCCCCTTCAGTCGCACCGGCTCGTTCGGCAACGCGGCAATGCCGGCGCACATGTCCTGGGGCGAGTCTGTGGCGCTCGGCGACCTCAACGGGGACGGCGCCCAGGACCATGTGAACGTCACCTACCGCTACGGTGGTCTCTCCGGTGGCGCGGTCTTCGTGAACCCCGAGAACTACGTTCACACGCCCGGTGTGTCACCCGGTCTCCAGAAGGGCAACGGCCTTATCTCCGCCACCGGCGACCTCAACGGCGATGGATTCGCCGATCTCGTGGTCGGCGACCCGGACGAACCCGAAGTCGCCGGGGTCGACGGCGCGCTGGGCGGTCGCATCCTGGTCTGGTACGGCTCGGCGCTCGGCATCGCGGCCGACGCGGCACCCGTTCAGATCACGCAGAACACTGCTGGCGTCCCCGGCGGGAGTGAGAAGTACGACGCCTTCGGCGGCGCTTTGGCGGTGGCCGACCTTAACCGTGACGGGCTTGCCGACATCGTGGTCGGGGCGCCGTACGAATCCATTGGCAAGGTCGGCCGGGCCGGGCAGGTGACCGTCATCCCCGGACGGCGCACGGGCGCCCTCGGCACCGGGGCGTACGCTTTCAATCAGGACACAGCAAGTGTCCCCGGAGGCTCAGAGGTCGACGACTTCTTCGGTACAACGGTCGCCGCGGGTGACGTGAACAAGGACGGCAAAGCCGAGTTGTTCGTCGGAGCGGCCGACGAGAACAACTCCACGGGCGCCGTTTGGGTCCTCCCCGGCGGCACCTCCGGACCAACAGCCGCGGGCAGTCGCATGTTCACCGCGTCCTCCGTCGGACTCACCCAGCAAAACGGCACCCTCCTGGGCGGCAATGGGCTGCTTTGGGTGATATGACACTTCGGGCCTCCTGGGCCGGCCTCGACAAGGGCGATCGCGCGGATGAGGTCGGGGTGCCTGGCGGCTGTGAGCAAGGCGGTGTGGCCGCCCGGCGATTGGCCGACCAGGGCAGGCTGGTGCAGTTCGAGCTGATGAATCACGGCGACGACGTCACCGACGTACGCAGCCCGGGAGACATCGCGCACCGACCGCGAGCAGGGCGTGGCAGAGTTCCGAGTCGCCCTCGACAGGATCGTCCTGCACCCCGCCTGAAACCCCGCCCTGGAGGGTGAGATCACCGATCACCTCGGGTACGAGAAGCACGACACCGAGGGCCGTAACAGCGGCAACAGCAGGAACGGAACCCGGGCGAAGACCGTGTTGACTGACGTCGGCCCGGTCGAGGTGAAGGTCCCCCGGGACGTGGCCGGCACGTTCGAGCCGCAGATCGTCAAGAAGCGGCAGCGGCGCCTGACCGGCGTGGACGAGATGGTGCTGTCGCTGTCCGCGAAGGGGCTCACGCACGGGGAGATCTCCGCGCACCTGGCCGAGGTTTACGGCGCGGAGATCTCCAAACAGACCATCTCGACGATCACCGACAGTGATAGTGGTATCCGGGTTCCCGGTGGTCGTGACTCGATCACTGACTGACGTCCTGCTGGGCTGTCTTCGCCTTGGTCTGTCCGGCTGCCGGGGCCCGTTCCCGAGGCCCCGGCCGGGTGGATCATGACCTTATAGGAGCCTGGCCAAAGGCCCCATCACTGTCCTGTCTGCCCCGCCCGGCCGGAGCCACCTCCGGTCAGGAAGGCATCTCCAGCATGACAGGAACGGACACCGAAGCCGTCGTCGAACACGTGGTGATCGGCGGAGTGGACTCCCACGCCGACACCATCCACGTCGCCGTGGTGACTGACCGCGGCGGGCAGCTCGCGGACGCCGAGTTCCCCACAACGGCCGCTGGATACACGGGCAAGGCGAGCTGGCCCGACTCGGACACCCCATCGCCGCATCCACGCGTGCAAAGGTTCGGCGACCGTTCCTAAACAGTGTCCAGGAGTGAGCCTTGTACCCACGTCCCGGAACTGCGCGCATCCCGAACGGTTTTGGATGCGCTGGTCCCCCGCGTTCTCGTTGTCCCTGTCCGGTGACGCGCATCGTGTGCACGCTCCGCGACGGGGCGGCGGGTTTCCTCACGCCCTCGGTCACCATGATCGGCCTGGAGGGTCCGATGCCCAGCACCATCACTCTGGTGATGCTGGGGCGGTGCCGTCCGTCGCCGGATCGGGTGCCCGAGGGCGCGTCTGCCAATGGCCACCGAGGCGGCGTCATGGCGAGTCATGCTGATCAGGGGCTTGCGCCAGTGCTGGTCGCCCCACATCGAGGTGTATGCCGGGTCGACGGCGACGATCGCGATGCCGTGTTCGGCGGCCATGGAGACGATGCGGGCCTTGAGCTTGCCGGTAGGCATACCGCAGATGAGTTGCCGGAACCGCTTCTTGCGGCCGTGCTTCTCGCGGGTCTTCTCGGCGGCGAAGTCCAGGTTTTCGATGCCGATCGCCTGCGCGCCGGTCTGCTTGGTCCAGTGCAGGAGGCGGGTGAGAGCGTGCCGGATCTGGGCGTCGCGGTGGTCGGCGGTGCCGGACAGGTCGTAGTGGAAGCGGCGCGGGTCGCCGACCGGGTTGCCGTGCCGGTCGAGCCGGTAGGCGGCGAAGTGGTCGGCGTTCGTGTCGACGCCGACCATGCCCTTGGCGCGGGCGGTGGCCGGCGGCATCGTCTGCACGGCGGGCCTGGTCCACGAAGCGGTGAGATACCAGCGGCCCCGCTCAACGTGGTAGTGGATGCGGTAGGCGACGGCACGGTTGGCCTCGGTGCGGTCGCGCCACTCGTCCCCACGGTGCGCGAACGCGACCTTGGAGGCAAGAACGTACCGGCCATGCTTACTGTTGGCCAGGTGGGCGAGCGGGGCGGGCATCTTGATCGACACTTCGCCGTCAGGAGTGACGCGGATCGTCTCGTTCCCGAAGCGTTTTCCGGACTCGCCGTCCGCGGCGAGGAACCAGCGCTCAGCCTCCCAACGCTGACGCCACTCGCGCTCGGTGAGCTGCGCGGCCTGAAGGTTGTGCCGGTTCTTGAGCAGCCGCCGGCCGCCGCGAACGACACGGACATGTCCGGTCTTCCAGTCGTCGCGGGCCACGTCGAGGCGGTGTTCCAGGGTGGCCAGGCGGCGGGACTTGTGGAACCACTCGCCCTTGGACCGGTACCCGCCCGGCCCCCGCTTGCTGCCTTTCTCCCCGATCGGGAGGGACAGGCGGTGTCGCAGCGTGCGGATACCGGCCTCAAGGTTCTGGACATGGGCGAGCAGGCAGCGTCGGGCCAGGCCGTACTGGTCATGCGTGGCCTTCGTGATCGCACCCGCGATACGCGACGACGACTGCTCGGTCAGGTCACGCTTGCGGGACGCCCACGCGTCGTTGTCGTGCTTGTGCCCGGCTTCGCAACGGGCCTTGAGATCGAGACAGGCCAGGCGGCCCTGGTGCTCGCCGACCAGACGCAACACCTTCTCGTCCTTTGGCGCGAGGTGCTTGAGGCGGTCGCGTAACGCCACACCGGACGGGCCGACAGCAACGAACGGCAAGTCGATGGTGCGGAGCTGCTTCTTGTCAGCCATCGGCAGCCGCCGCTTCCAGTGCCTTCCTGGCACGGTTCTTCGCACTGCGGCGGCCGTACAGGCGAGCACAGAACGAGGTCAGAACCTCCACCATGTCGCGCACCAGGTCGTCTTCGACCTCGCCGTCATCCAGCACAACGAGTCGACGGCCGGTTGCAGCCAGAGCGGCCTCAACGAGTTCGACGTTCATACGGCCCAACCGGTCTTTGCGCTCCACCACTACCGTGGTCACCGCCGGGTCGGCCAGCAGGCGACGGGCCTTGGCGCGGGCGCCGTTCATGCCCGAAGCGATCTCGGATTCGACGCGCACGACCTTATGCCCGGCCTTCGCGGCCCATGCCGACAAGCGTGCGGTCTGCCGCTCCAGATCGGCCTTCTGGTCATGGAAGGAGACACGGGCGTACAGGCCCACGCCACCGGTCACGGACGGTGAGGTGTTCGCGTCGATGTTCACCAGGATCGTGCGCGGCCCCACTCGCTCCGCAGGGACCGGCAGCGTGCCCTCACGGAACCAGCGGTACGCAGTACGCGGGGCGACCCCCTGTGCGCGTGCCCATTCCGTCAGGTTCATACACCAGATCATACGACACTCGTGACACCTGAAGGACACTCATGGACACTTAGTCGAGAGCAGTTCCTGACCCCCCGCCCACTGGGGAACAGAGTGCCCCTCGCCCATCTGCGCCGCTCCGGCGCCTTCCACCCCCCACAGAGCTACCGCTATCTCACCCCCGAGGCCCTGCGCAGCCTCGTGGACGGGCACGAGACCGCCAACGAACTCCTCGACCGTCTCGCCGTGCCGCAGACGCCCAGCGATGCTGGCCTCACCGCTCTTCCACCCTCCCCCCGGACGGCCCGCCCTTCGCGTGCGTCCGACGGCATGCGATCCGCCACCGTCCTTCTCACCGCCGCACCTTCACACTGAGGGCCCTTAAGGAACAGCGGGCTCACCGCCTTACACAGGTACGGCATGAGAGTCAGGGCGAATAGGCGTCCCCACGTCCCCAACCTCGCGAACATGTACGGCACGTGAAATGCCAGCTCAACAACACTTCTCACACGACCTCGCTCAGTAAAACGGACGAAGCCCACGGGACCGCCGGAGACCTCGGCCGGCCCTGGGCCGCGATCCACGACAACGCCCGCATCCCTGCCGACTTCAGGTTGTACCTGACCGCGACCCTGCGGATCCTGGCCGCGCCGCGCCCCCAGAAGGGCGTCGGCGGCGAGGAGCTGGAGATCGCCTCCATGCTCAGTGATCTGGCAGGCCCGTACGGCGAATGGATTTTCGAGCTCGGGCTCGCGGAGAGCATCGAGCGGGGTATTTTGGCAGGTTTTGAGATTGATGTTCTAGAAGTTCGGGATCCGGACCCGGTCCTCGGACTGTCCGAGGAAGCGCTGAGGGGGCGTCGGCTCGCGCTGCTCCAGGCCGCGCTCCTGGAGCATGCCACGCGCCACAACCTCAAGACCGTGATGACCTTCCACCAGCGGGTGGAGGAGGCCGCCGCGTTCGCTACGAGGCTGCCGGAGACGACGGCCGAGCTGTATGCGGCCGAGGCGTCCGACGCCGCGATCGCCAACGCGGAGCGCCTGCCCGCCTCGACGATCGACGCCGAGTTCTACGAGCTGGAGCCTGGCCGCCATGTCCCGCCGGACCGGGTGTGGTCGGCATGGCTGTGCGGCGACCACCTCGTCTCCGAACGGCGCGAGACCCTGAAGCAGTTCGCCAACGGTGTGGACGCTGACGGCCGGCGGGTCCACCGCGCCTTCCTCGCGAGCGTTCGCGTCCTCGGCGAAGGCGTCGACATCGTGGGCGAGCGGGGCGTGGAGGCCGTGTGCTTCGCCGACACCCGCGGCTCGCAGGTGGAGATCGTGCAGAACATCGGCCGCGCGCTCCGCCCGAACCCGGACGGCACCACCAAGGTCGCGCGCATCATCGTGCCGGTCTTCCTTCAGCCGGGCGAGGACCCGAAGGACATGGTCGCCTCCGCCTCGTTCGCGCCCCTTGTGGCCGTGCTCCAAGGCCTACGCAGTCACTCGGAGCGCATGGTCGACCAGCTCGCGTCGCAGGCGCTGTCGCGCCAGCCGCGGGCCAAGCTGCACCACCTGGTCCGCGACGAGGACGGGCAAATCGTCCGGGCCGGCAACGCAGCCGCAAGCGAGGGACAGGAACACAAGGACGGGACTGATGCGGCAGCCGAGTCGGCGCTGCTGCACTTCTCCTCCCCCCGCGACGCGGCCACCATCGCGGCGTTCCTACGCATCCGGGTGTACCGGCCCAAATCACTGGTGTGGCTGGAGGGCTACCAAGCCCTTATCCGCTGGCGGGCCGACAACGGCATCGAGGGCCTGTATGCCGTGCCCTATGACGTCGAGACGACGGTGGGCGCCACGAAGGCATTCCCACTGGGGCGCTGGGTGCACCAGCAGCGCAAAGCGCTGCGGGCCGGAGAGCTAGTGTCCTGCGCCGGTAGTTGATCGTTAGTTGTTGTGTGACTTCTGCAGCTGGTACATCCATTCCTCGTCGTGGTCCGAAGCTGGAACCGTTACTGCTGTCCGCCGAGGAGCGGATGGCACTGGAGCGGTGGACGCGTCGGGCTACGACGGCTCAGGCGTTGGCCCTGCGGGCCCGGATCGTGCTCGCGTGTGCCGGGCCCGAGGTCCCGCCGATCGTCGTGGTCGCCCGCGAATTGCGGGTGACCGCGGACACGGTCCGCAAGTGGCGGCGGCGGTTTCTGGCCGAGCGGCTGGATGGCCTGGTGGACGAGCCACGGCCGGGCCGGCCACCCACCATCGGCGTCGATCAGGTGGAGGCGGTCGTGGTCGCGACGCTGGAGGAGATCCCGAAGAACGCCACGCACTGGTCGCGGAAGTCGATGGCCGACCGCAGCGGCCTGTCGAAGTCGAGCGTCGGCCGGATCTGGCGGAAGTTCCAGCTCAAGCCACACCTGACGGACACGTTCAAGCTCTCGACAGACCCCTTGTTCGTGGAGAAGGTCTACGACGTCGTAGGTCTGTACTTCAACCCGCCCGAGGGCGCGGTGGTGCTGTCGGTGGACGAGAAGTCCCAGATCCAGGCGTTGGACCGGTCTCAGCCGGTGCTGCCGATGATGCCTGGAATGCCCGAGCGGCGGACTCATGACTACGTGCGTAACGGTCTGACCACCTTGTTCGCGGCCTTCGACGTCGCCACCGGCGAGGTGATCAGCTCCCTGCACCGGCGGCACCGGGCGGCGGAGTTCAAGAAGTTCCTGATCAAGATCGACAAGCAGGTGCCCGCGCATCTGGCGGTCCACCTGATCGTCGACAACTACGGCACCCACAAGACCCCGGCGATCAGAACATGGCTGGCCAAACACCCCCGGTTCCAACTGCACTTCACCCCGACCGGCTCCTCATGGATCAACCAGGTCGAGCGGTGGTTCGGCTTCCTGGCCGACCAGATGATCCGCCGAGGCGCGCACAAGAACGTGCAGGCCCTCGAAGCCGACATCCGCCGCTGGGTCAAGAACTGGAACGAGGACCCCACGCCGTTCATCTGGACCAAGACCGCCGAAGAAATCCTCGACTCCCTCGCCCACTTCTGCCGACGGATCTCCGGCGCAGGACACTAGACGACCACCGCAAGAAGCTGCTGGACGCGGACGACGCCGGCATGGTGTGGGAACCCGGGGAGGAGGCGTGGGAGGCCAAGCTCGCGATGCTGCGCTCCTACCGGCACGCGCACGGGCACCTCGCCCCCCGCCAGGACACGGTCTGGGGCGAAGGCGAAGGCGAGCAGGTAGCCATCGGACAACTGCTCGCCAACCTCCGCCGCACTGACGGCCTCGGCAAAATCCCCAAACGCGCCACCGCGCGGGCCGCGCAGCTCGCCGAAATCGACCCCGACTGGAACTGCCCCTGGCCACTGGACTGGCAACGCCACTACAAGGTGCTCGCCCACCTGGCCCAAGACGAACCCCACGGCCTCCTGCCCGACATCCAGCCCGGCGTTCTCTTCGAGGGCGACGACCTCGGACGATGGCTCGCGCGGCAAAGGGAAGCGAGCACCTGGGCGCAGCTGTCCACCGAGCAGCAGGAGCGGCTGTCCGGGCTGGGTATCAAACCCTCTGAGCGCCCCACTGCGGCCCCAGCCTCCAAGGGTGCGGCGAAGGGTCAGAGCAAGGCGTCAGCGGCCTTCCAGAGGGGCGTCGCGGCCCTCGCCCAGTACATCGCCCGCGAAGGCACCACTGCGGTCAAACGGCCCCACCGCGAGACGATCGTCCTCGACGGCCAGGAGCACGAGCTCGCGCTCGGCATCTGGTACGCCAACCAGAAACAACGCCGGAACAAGCTCACTGCCCCGCAGCGCACCGCCCTCACCGAACTCGGAGTGGAGTGGACGTAGCGCCCGACGACGAGGGGCCAGCCGGAACAGCCCGCGGCTGGCCCCGAGGGGCTTCTGGCACTGGTCGAGTCTTCGCCGGCTGCTAGGCGGTGACTTCGCACATGGGGATTTAGGTCTCCAGCCAGCGGGGTCTGGTTTCATCGATGCCGAGGAGTTCGAGCAGGTGTGCTTGGACTCCTTGGCTGATGAGGATGGTGGGCGGGTCGGTGGCGGTGCCGGGGCGGAGCATGAGGCTGTCGAGGTGGTAGAGGATCATGCGTCCGGTGGGGCGGACCCTGCGGTTGTCGGGGTAGAGGCCGCTCATAGTCTGCTCGGGGCCCAGGGCCTGGCGTACTTGGCGTTCGATCAGGCAGAACACCAGCAGCGCGAGGCAGATCACACTGATCAGGGCGGCGATGCGTCGATTGTGTTCCAGGAAGACCGGCGCGACCGCGAGCGGGCCCTTGAAGTCGCTGTAGCGGCGTTCGACTACGCCTTGGCCCTTGTAGCGCCGTAAGGCCTCGGCGGCGTCGGCCTGCTCGGGAGTGAGTCGGGTGACCAGGGCGTACCAGCCGTCGGCGGCGGCCTGCGCGTCCAGGACGTCCTGGTCGAAGTGCCAGGTCAGCGACGGGCGGCCGTCGGTATCGGTGGTGACGGTGGTGCGCAGGCAGCTCGCCACGCGGCGGGTCTTGGCGATCACGCCGATCCGGGCCTCGACCTTGGCGGCGGTGTTGTAGTAGCGGCCGCCGGCGGAACACTGCAGTTTGTCCAGGTCCTCCGCCGCCCTGGCCAGGCGTTTGGCACGGGCGGCCTGCTGGCCTTTGGCGTTGCCGGTGGAGTGGACCAGGATCCGCCGCAAGGTATGTACGGGATCACGCTTGCGGGGCCCGGCCATGACGTGGACGTCTTCCAGAACCCGGTAGGACTCCCGCTGATCGGCGGGGGTATTCCGCTCGCGGTCGCGGTCGTTGACGTAGCCGACCAGCTGAGCGGAGTCCACGTCCAAGGCGGCGTAGACCTCGTCCTTGACCTGGGCGGCCGGGAGCGGGGCGATGAAGTCGACCTTCGCGTCCAGCAGCGCGGTGATGTTCGGGTACGACACGAGCTTGGAGTCCGCGACCAGCAGGAAGTCCTTGCGGTCGGCGATCTTCCGCAGGGCCTTCATCGCGCCGACGACCTGGGCGACCTCGCCCGCGCCGCCGTCGTAGACCCGGTGGAAGAGCGGGATGCCGCCGTCGCGGCTGACGGCCAGCCCGGCCTGGATCTGCTTCAGGTCCACTCGCCGGTCCTTGGGGTGACCGTACCTGACCTGCGGGAAGCCTTCTTCCTGGTCCTCGTAGGCACCGAACAGCGACAGCGAGGTCATGTCCCAGTGAATCTGAGTGACATCGACGCCGAACTCCGTGATGGCCTGCGCGCCGACCGAGCCGGTGATCTCCTCCAGATTCGGCGCGATCGCGTCCAGCGCACGGACGAGCCGATCATCGTTGAGCAGCCCAGGCTCTACGCCGAAGACTTCCTCCACGGCCCACTTCCGTGCCCAGTCCTCCACCCGGACCATCGACGTGGGCGAGGACAGACGGTTGGCGACCAGCACCTCGATGACCTGCCCGTGGGTCAGATGCGCCACGTCCCGCACCGGGCACAGTTCGTCGATGATCCCGGCCACGTCCAGCCGGCGCAGAAACTCGGCAGAGGCAGGCAGAGCGCCCAGACGCCTCTCCACCACAGAGGTCAACTCCACCGCCATGCGGGGACGCTGGACCCGGGAACGACGTGTACGAGATATCGGCACATCCCACTCAACGAACCACACCCGTCCAGGTACCGGCCACATGACCGGATCATCCGATCCGGTCATGTGCGGAGGATGGGGCTAGGCGCTGTTTCTCGGATCAGGTTCGGAGCCAGATCATGAGGGCTGCGAGTGTGACGGTGCCGAGGCGCGTACGTGCCGCGGCTTCCTCCGACCGCCTACACGCTGCTGCTGCACATGATGACCGAGCAGGAGACCGGTGGCCTCGTGGTCGCCACACACGACGAACTCGCCACTGGACTCGCTATGGAACGCGGCATGATCAGCCGGGCCATGCCGCACCTGGTCGCCGCCCGGCTGATCACTGTGGTCCGCCGCGGCCGTTTCCAGCTCCACCCGATGATCGCCGCCTTCAACGACCCGCGCGAGCAGCAGCGCGCCATCAAGGCCCTGCCCAAGGACATGCGACTGGACGCCGGCGACTTCGAGGACGAGTACGAACGCCGTTTCTGCAGGAGAAGGCCTGCAAGGCCGAGGCGAAGGCCAAGGGCAACGTCACGCCCATCACCAAACTCAAGCGCGTTCCCTGACCAGCCAGCCGAAGTGAGACGGCGCTGCAGCAACTGTGCAGCGCCGTTTCTCGTGCTTGGGGAACACGTCAGAGGACGGTGCCGTGCAGGATACGGCGGTCACCGGTGAGGGCGTAGCGGCGGGCCGTGATGCCGTTCTCCAGGTTCTCGCAGCTTGCTTCGCGTAGTGGGCGTTCCGAGCCGTGCAGATGCGGCTCGGTAAGGAATCTCGCCGTTCTTTAGAACTGGTGTGGGAGCGCATCACAAGTTGGGGACGCTGTCCCTCAGTCGGACGACTGGGGGCGATGTGGGGTACACAGCCGTGCATCCGAGGTGGGGACGATTGGACGCGTCGCTTGACGACCTCGGCTGCGGACACGACTGGGCGGATATTCACCGTGTCCGGGGAGCGGAGTTGACGTGTCCGGAGTGCGGTGGCCGGGTCTTCGCCCGGATATCTCACTACCGCGCCCGGCGAGCACGTGCCCCTACCGGCGGAGTCCCGGAGGAACAACCCATCCAGCCCTTAGTGCTTTGCTCCGCGATGGGTACCGGTGAAGTATGACCGGCACCTTCACCACCCGCACCATCAACATTGCAACCGGCGGCACTGAGACCATGCACGACCTGACCAACGCATGCTCCGCGTTCCTCCGGGAGGTCGCTCATGGGCGAAACGGACTGCTGAACGTTTTCACCCCCCACGCGACATCCGGCCTGGCGATCATCGAGACCGGCGCGGGCAGTGACGATGACCTGTTGGCAGCCCTCCGCGAAATTCTTCCCGCGGACGACCGTTGGCGAGCCCGCCACGGTCGTCCAGGCCACGGCAGTGAGCACGTGCTCCCGGCACTGGTACCACCACACGCCACGCTGCCCGTAGTCAATGGTGAGCTGGAGCTGGGGGCCTCGCAGTCCGTTGTACTGGTGAACTCCAACCGGGAGAGCCCCGAACGCCAAGTCCGGCTGTCCTTCCTCGGCTGACCACACCACCCACGCGGTCCTGCGGCAGGCGGCGAGGGCGAATCCGGCCAGCAATGCGGCCGTGTCGCGGAGGCCGATCAGGTAGGGAGCTGCGGCGCGGTCATCTTGCGGAGCAGCGGCACCCTTGTCCCGCCCGGGTCGTGCAAATGCTGCGCTGCGCCACGAACCACCATCCCAGCCACCACCACGACGATCAGCAGCACCATGCAGCAGCCGCAGGTGACCTCTGACAAGTGATCTTGACCGATTGCCAGGCGACTTTGACCGCCCGGTTCAGGCCGCTTCGTCCGTTCCTACTCGCCGTCGCTGGTGGTCCGGTTCAGACTCCGGCGCCGGTTCTTCTCGGAGCGACGCACCAGCTCGCTCGCGGCGAGCGTCACGGTCGCCACGCCGCGGACCCAGCGGGGCCCGCCGCGCTCCGCCCACACCACACACGCACACCCGCCGGCGGCGAGCACCAAGACGCCGAGCAGCACCAGGCCGACCATGTTCCCCACCTCTGCGTTCATTCGTACGGTCCCGCTGATCATCTCAGGCCGGGAAGGGGCCCAACGGGATGTCCGACCAAAACGACACCTGGCTCACGGAGGACCATCGGTCAAGATCAGGTGGCAGGGAACTGCTGGTCGTCAAAATCTCCTGGCAAACGGCCAAGATCACTTGTCAGAGGACAGCAGGCCCTGGCCGACGGCTGCTCTCACAGCTATCACACCTCACAGAGCAGCGCGCCTACCTGGGGAAATGGGCTGCGAGACTCACAGATTTCAAAGCGCGCGGGGGCGGCCGGCGCACACCTACGATTCCTGTCTCACTGGACGCGACCGCGCATCTGACCTGCCGCACGGGCGCGCGAAGCGATCTCAGCCGCGACGGTCAGGGGGACGGGAGCGTGCTTCTCAGGAGTGGGGTGTCATTCCTTGCGGGTCGCTCTGCGGGGCGTACGTCTTCATTGCCTTGTCTGTCATGAGTGCTGAGATCCGGAGCCATTCCTGGTGTTCCACTTCGGCGGTGCGGAGCCATTCCTCGGCTCGGTAGCTGTCCAGTGCCTGCCCGGCGATGTCGCGCTGGTATTCCTGTGCGTCCTCAGCGGCGCGAGCGACGTCCTGGACCGTCATCCCGGTGGCCTGTGCCTGTACCCGGGCGCGGTAGAACCGGGCGGTGCTGGAGGCGAGGGGGACGGGTTCTTCGAGGGGATGCAGCCAGACGGCGGGCAGGACGGTGTAGGTGATGGCGGCGGGGAGGGTGACCTCGTTGCCGTCGGTGTCGGTGACGAAGCCGTCGATCTCGTACTCGGGGCCGGCGGGGAGGTCCAGAAGTTCGATCTGGTCGGCGGTGAGGCGCAGGGTGACCCGGTTGGTGGTGGCCTCGTAGCCGTCGACGGTGGCGCCCTCGGGGTCGATACCGGTGACGGTGAGGTCGAAGCGGTCGCCGCGGCGCAGGTTCAGTCGCATGTCGGCGGCGAAGTCGGCATGGGTGCGGGGGATATGGTGGCGGAGGGTCGGCGGCAGTCGCTGGGGGACCTTGACCTGGTAGGTCTCGCCGATCTGGATGTCCTGGACGCGCATGACGGCCTCCTGCCCCCTCTCCAGCCTCCCCCGGGGCATCCCGAACCGCCAAGGCCGGGGCGGGGAAGCGCCGCGTGGCGGCCCGGTAGAGCCCGCGGTCGGAACGTAGGAGAGTGCAGCCGCGAGCTCCGTCTCACACCCTCACAGCCTTGCTGCGCAACGTGTCTACCTGCGCAAATGCGGTGTGAGGCTCACAATCTCCGCGTCTTCTGGGGGTTCAGGCGCTCCTTTCGCGGGCGTGGCAGAGCCGGAACGGGGCCGCCGGGGAGGAGACCCTTGCGGCGCATGGCCTGGTCGCGGCTGCGGCACCAGGTGGTGCAGTACTTGCGGGGGCGGCGGGTGGCCTCGGGCAGCGGCTGGGCACAGGTGGGGCAGTGGCCGGCCTCGATGACCGGGGCCAGGTTCTGGAGCAGCCGCCGGACACGGTCTTCGTCTTCCGGGGTGTACGGCTCAGCGTCGGCCCGGCAGCCGGCGAGGAGTTCGGCGAAGACGGAGCGCAGTGCAGCAAGCTCGCGGCGGCAGGTGCCAAGGAGGTCGAGGTAGCCCTCCACCGGCCAGGTGGCCAGGACGGCGGAACGGGAGAGGTAGAAGCCGACGGTGTCGATCCGGTAGTGGTCGGCGGTGTCGAGCAGGAGGTAGCCGAGCAGTTGCCAGGCGCTCGCCTTGGGGAAGCGGTGCGGGTGCTTGTCGCTCTTGAAGTCGATGAGGAGTCCGTCGACCACGAGGTCGGCGTCGGCGAGTACGAGGACATAGAGACGGTCGCGCCTGCTGATCCTGCGGATCTTGACCGCCTGATGGTCACATTCCGATGAAGCTCACTGTTTCCGTCATGTCCGCCCGCCCAGTGCGCAGCCGTGGCGCGCCTTCCTTCTCGAATCCCACCGAGACACCGCAGAACAGCACGAGCCCGTCGTCGGCCCCGACCATCTGGCTGACGGTCTTGCGATACATCGTCCACATCACCTGGGGGCAGCTGTGCAACCCTTCCGCCCTCAGCAACAGCATGACCGTCTGCAAATACATCCCCGCGTCCGCCCACTGCCCAGGGCCCATCGTCCGGTCGAGGTAGCAGAACAGCACGACCGGCGCCCCGAACGCCTCCGAGTTCAAGGCGGCGATCTTCATGGGCCTGTCGGGGTCGTCGCGCTCGATGCCCAACGCTTCGTACCGCTGGGCGGCTGCGGCGGCGAAGCGGTCCATATACGGCGAGGCCAGTTCGGCCGGGTACATCGGATGCTCCCGCTCGTCGCCCGGGTCGCCCGCCAGTGCCCTGGCCGTCGCGCGCCTCTTCAGTTCAGCCAGGGGCTCGCCGGCCACGACATAGGCATGCCACGGCTGGAGGTTCCCACTCGACGGAGCCCGCGTCGCTGCAGTCAGCACTCGTTCGAGAACCTCTCGGGGTACCGGCTCGTCGCTGAACGCCCGCACGGCCCGGCGGCCGTCCACGGCTTCATACACATCCACGTGGTTCTCGTCCTCTCGCTCAACGTAGCTCGACCTGCTGGTCGGTAATGATCTTCACCAGTCCTGGATCGCTGCGGTTCAGCTCCTCCTCGACGGTGCGGAAGGTGGCCACGGGGCTGTCGGTCGGCTTGCGGGCACGGTGTCCTTCGTCGCCAGCGTGTTGCCTGACCAGCAGAGCCGGTAGAGGTCGACCTCGGTCAACAGGTCGCGGCCGGATCGGTAGAACTCGCAACGGAGACCGGGCGGTTGAGGTGCGGAACGGGCGTGGTCGGGCGGGTAGGGGTAGGCGTGGGCCGGCAGCAAGGAAGCGAGTTCGGCGCGGGGCCGGCCGGTGGTCAGCTCGTCGAACCGGGACGGCGGCAGCACGCTGGTTGTCAACTGCCAGGCCAGGTAGACGGCTGAGGGTACGAAGAAGGCGGCTGCGACGACAGGAGCCGCGAAGGCGGCGACGGGCGGCATTCCGTACGGAGGCGAGCCGTTTGACGGACTCCGGTACGACGGTGTCCGTACCCGGGTGAGCGGATCCTGCGTGCGGCCCGCAGGGTGCGGGCGCCGTCTCCGGTTGCGGCGTCGGCGTTCCCGGGCAGGCCGCGACCTGGTGCGGGAGGACGGCGGTGACGCGGAATCCACCCTGGTATGGGCCGGTCCACAAGGAGCCGCCGAGTACCGTCACCCGTTCCCTGAGCCCCGTCAGGCCCCGGCCACCGGCGCCGATCATCGGGCCTTCGGCCGCGAACGCCGGCCGGTCGGCCGGCGGAGCGGCGTTCACGACGTTCACGCGGGTACGGTCGGCCTCGTGTGAGATCCGCACCCGGATCTCGCCGTCCGGCGCGTGCTTCACCGCGTTGGTGAGTGCCTCCTGCACCGCCCGGTAGATACCCCGTTGGACCAGGGCGGACAGTATGGGCATCGCCCCGTGCTGCTCCCAGCGCACCGGCACTCCGGAGGCGGCCGCCCGCCCGAGGAGGTCCTCGACGGTGTCGGTGACGGGCAGGCCCGTTCCGGGTTCCGTTCCGGCCGGGTCGTGCAGGACCGCGACGGTCTCGCGCAGTTGCTCCACGGCGTCCGCGATCGTCCCGCGCAGCTCGGCGAGGTCGGTGCGGTCGCGGTCGGTGAGGTCGGGAGAGAGTTCCAGGGCGCCAGCGCACAGGGCGACCAGGCTCAGCGCGTGCCCGAGAGAGTCGTGCATGTCGGCCGCGATGTCCGCGCGTTCGGTCAGCCGCGCCCGTTCCGCGACCAGGTGCTGGCGCTCCTCCAGGCTCCGGGCCAGCCGCCAGCCCTCCCGTACGAGTTCGCGTCGGCCGCGCCAGTGCCGTCCGGCCAGCCAGGGCAGCAGGAGAGCGGCGGGCAGCACAGTCAGCGCGTAGAACCACCACACGGCCTGCGTCCGCAGCACCGCGCACGTCGCGAGATCGACGGCAAGGCAGCTGGCCAGCACCAGGAGCGGGCGCCGTGCCGCGGCGACCCGGGCCCCCAGCAGACAACTCAGGGCGGCCAGCGAGAGAACGTGGGCGTTGGCGGGGGTCGCGGAGTCGGCCATGCCCAGCGCGCACAGCCCGTTGACCAGGACGACCGCGGTCCCCGGCCGGCGGCGGGACAGCGGCACGGCCACCGCCAGGACGGCCAACGGGAGACACAGGTCCTGGACCGGCGAGGGTGCAACGCCCGCGTCCCTGAACCCGTAGCCGGTGGCAGCGGCGAGCACGCTCCACAGGGCCACGTCACCGCACACGAGTCTGGCCGGGGGCATGTGTATGTACGGCATGGTGCGTCGACCGTCCTTCTGGTGGATGTCCTCACCTTTCCGAGTCGATTCTGCGGGACGGGCCCGGACGTCCGGCGCGAAAGCGGGCCCGGCGAGGGCTTCGGGCCGCCACCGGCGTCGGAGTCAGGCGTCCCGTCGACGCAGCACGTACAGGCCGATCAGGTGCGCGGTCGCGGCCCACGCCGCCACGATCAGGACCCCCGTCACCGGCCCGTACGGTGTCTCGGCGGCGGGGCGCATGAAGTGGTCCCCTGCGCCGTGCGGCAGCTGGTCGTTGAGGTCCGCGAGCGTCGGGCCTCCCAGGCCCAGGAGGATGCTGGGCAGCGCCCACAGAAGGGTGACGAGGATCGAAAGCGCGCCTGCCGGATGACGCGTGGCGAACGCCACCCCGACGCTCAGCACAGCGACCAACGCCTCGTAGAGACCGACCGCGAGGACCTGACGGAGGCTCGGGCCGGCCGCGAAGGAGGCCCGTCCGTCGAACCCCACCCAGGCCACCGCCGCGCCCACGACGGCGAACGTGGTGCCGGCGACGAACGCCACCACGGCCGCCACCAGTGCCTTCGCGGCGTGGACCCGGTGCCGCCGAGGAACTGACAGGAGGGAAGCCCGCACGCTGCCCGTCGCGTACTCGGAGGTGACCGCGACCGTGGCCAGGACGACGACGGTGAACTGGACGAGGACGGCGGAGGAGGCCGCCGCGTTCCCGACAGGGTCTTCAACTGTTGGGGGTTTGGCTTAAGCAGGCTGGTTGATGCTGCTTCGCGTTATTGGGACGGTTCCTCGGACTCTCCCACCCGTTTCCTCCTTCCTGGTAACGGTTTCCGCTGTTGTTGTGAGGGGGGTTCCTCCTTCTCTGCGTCGTGGGACGTCGACGATCTTGGTTTCCCCGTGCATTGCGGTGCCCCGGGGTGCGGAGGGCTCGGGCGGATCGACGGGACACGGTAAGGCCGTGTCCTTGTGTGAGGGTCGTTCGTTAGTCCGATCAAAGCGCCGGGGGTGGCCGCTTCGGGGGACTGACCGGGATCGTGCGGAAAAGGAAGGGGGGATGGGTGTGGCCAAGTTGATGGCGACGGCCACCTGTACCGCCTTCCGTGGTGTCCTGGAGAGCAGCGGTGAGCGGGTCGGGCAGGGCTTGCTGTTCGAACGGGTGGGGTTTTGGGCCCGGTTGAGTCAGGAGCTGACCGGTGCTCTGGTGGCTTCGCGGTGGGACGAGGACTCCCTGGACGTGCTGGCCGCCGGGGTCGACGAGCGGGGCGAGGCGCTGCCGTCCAAGGGGTGGATGGCGATGCGCCGCCTGGACTGGCCGCAGGCCGTCACACTCCCGGCCGGGGTGTATGTGTCGGACCGGGTGCGCCGCGGTGCCGAGGAGTACGCGGCCAGGACTCTGCGCCTGGCCCTGCACCGGCGCACCATCGTGACCGCGATCCTGGCCACCTGGCCCACCGATCCGAGGCGGCGCACCGAGGCGGAGTGGGCGGCGCTGCGGAAGCTGCTGCCCGCCGGACGTGAGCGGTGCCGAAATCCGCAACCGCACCCGCCAGATCCGTGCGTACGTGACCGAGCACGGGTACCTGCCCGCCGGATTGTGCGTGCTGGAGGGACCACCGCAGGTCGGCGAGTTGGTGCTGCTTGCCGCGATGGACCGCCAGCAGGTCACCCTGGCCAGGGTGGACGAGACCACCGCCCGTTTGCGTCTCAAGCTTCCGCTGTGTGCGGCTCCCGCCTCGGGCCGTGACTGGGCCTGGCACGGGATCGACATCCGCCTGCCCGGCACCGTCACCACGGACGCGGTGCTGCACACCCCCACCCTGCGCCCCACCCGGGCCGGAAGGATCGCGGTGGACCTGCCGCACTCCCGGCCCGCCCCGGCCACCAAAGCGAGCGGGCATACCGTGGCACTCGGCTTCGACTGGGGTGTGGGCACCCTGCTCACCGGCACGCTCGGCCGCCTGACCGGCAAAGGACAGACCCGGCGGGTTCTCACCGACGGGCGGCCCCTGATCTTCGACGCCACCACCGTCAGCGCCGCCCTGCACCGGCTGCGCGGCGTCCGCGAGCACCTCGCCGCCAAGCGCGATCACCACCGGGCCCTCGCGGATGGCCTCGGCTCCCCGCACCTTCGCTGGGGCGAACACCTCGATCGGGCCCGGGTGCTGGAGGTCGAGCACGGGCGGGTGTGTGCCCGGATCCGGCACCTGAACGACGCACTGGCCCGGGCGGCGGCCCGCTGGGCCGTCGACCAGGCGGCAGCGCTCGGCGCGAGCGTCATCTACCTCGAAGACCTGGCCACCCTGGAGGCGCGTGGCCACCGGCGTGGCAATGCCCGCCTGTCGGGGCAGGTGCGCGGCACCGTGGCCCAGGCGATGCGGCACCTGGCCGCGAAGGCGGGCATCGCGGTGGTCACCGTCCCGGCCCGCGGCACCTCCAGGCTGTGCCCCGGCTGCCTGGCCACCCTGACCCACCACCCCGCCCCCGACCGGCTGGCCGAACGCGGCTGGAAATGGGCGCACTGCACCCGGTGCGGGCTGTCCATGGACCGCGACCATGCCGCCGCCCGCCGGATCGTCTCCCGCGGCCTGCTCGCCCAGACCCACACCACCACCGACCCCACCACCCACACCCGCACCATCCGCACCACCGTCGACGGCACCGTGACCCCGGTCCGCCGCCCGAAGAAGACCACCCACCGCATGCGCCGCCAACACCAAGCACAGACGGCCCCGCCCCGCCCGCACGGGCCGAAGACCACCCCGGGCAAGGGTCACCCCACCCCCAGCAGACCCACCGGCCCTGGTGGCCGAGACACCCGGCACGCCGCCCAAGGGCAGGCCCCGGGCCCGAAGACTTCCCGCCGTATGCCCGACGCGCGTACGGTCCCCGCCACCACCCCCACCGGGATGGTCCAGCGTCCGGCGGGGCATGACACCACGACACCCACCCCCACCGGGCCGGTGCCAGGTCATGGAGTACCCGCCCACGCCCGGCCGGAGGAAGACCTTCCTCCACCCGGACGCACGCGGCTCTCACGCAGAACCTGTCGACGACGCACCCGCGCCGCCGAGCGGACCGGCTTCCACCACCTGCACGCCACCGCAGTCCACCCCCTCACCCCAAGGATCGGACCACCGGACGGCAACCGCACACGGCCACGCCGCGCCCGAAAAGCCCGGAAACCACAGGCACACACAGAGTTCTAGAGACGCTGCACCGGATGCTCGTTGATGCGGGCGATCGAAGCGCAGTAGTAGGTGAAAACACCGGTGATCGCAAGGCCCGCCAGAAGACAGAGCCAGGCGGCTCGGACGGACCACAGTTTGGTCCACTCGGCGGCGACGGCCCCGGCGAAACCTCCGGGTGCGCCCCAGCCAGGAGTCTCAGGGACGGCGTGTGGCGGGTCCGCGCGCCTGACGGGTGTCGTCGGGATGGTCACGGTCGTCCCCCTTCATTCGGCGCCGCGAGCGCAGCAGTCGTGTCCGCGGCGCTGCTGCCCGTCGTGTACTCGACGCTGCGTGCGGTCAGGTCCATGTACGCCTGCTCCAGCGAGACCCGAACGTCGCTCAGCTGGTGCAACCGGACTCGGCAGTGGTGGGCCAGGTCACCGATCTCGGCGGCGGTGCGGCCCTCGACGGTGAGTTCGCCGGACCCGGAGGACTCGACGCTCACCCCGTCAGCCGCCATCAGACGCCGCACCAGCGTCGCTCTCTCCTCGGCGTCGGGCACCACGGCGCGCGCCGACGCGGGAGAGGCAGCAGCCAGGAACTCGGTCATGGAGGTATCGCTCAGCAGCCGCCCGCGTCCGATGACGATGAGATGGTCGGCCGTCAGCTGCATCTCGCTCATCAGATGGCTAGAGAGGAACACGGTGCGTCCCTCCGCCGCCTGGTCCCGGACGAGCCCGCGAATCCACCGCACGCCGTCCGGGTCGAGGCCGTTGACCGGCTCGTCCAGGACGAGCACCGGCGGATCGCCGAGCAGGGCACCCGCCACCCCGAGCCGCCCGCTCATGCCGAGCAAGTACGTGCCCGCAGGCCGACGGGCCGCCTTGGCCAGGCCCACCCGCTCCAGCACCTCGTCCACGCGGCGCAGCGGGATGCCGTTCGACCGGGCCTGGGTGACCAGATGCGTGCGGCCGGAACGGGCCGGGTGGACGGCCCGGGCATCCAGCATCGCGCCGACCGAGCACAGCGGCCTGCGCAGGTCCGCGTAGGGGCGCCCGGCGATCAGGGCCTGCCCGCGCGTGGGATGGTCCAGGCCGAGAATCATGCGCATGGTGGTGGACTTCCCGGCCCCGTTGGGGCCGAGGAAGCCGGTCACGCGGCCGGCCCGGACATCGAATGTCAGCTCGTCCACGGCGAGGGTGTCGCCGTAGCGTTTGGTCAGTCCTCGGAGGGTGATCACGGAATTCCTTCGTGTCGGTTACGGACCGCGGAGTACAGCTCGCGAAAGGTGACGGCGGCGGTGACGGGGGCGCACATCGACGTGCGGTCGGCCCGGAGCGGCTGTCCCGTTTCCCGTACGGAAGCGACGCTAGGAGTCCGCGGCGCCCGCTCCCACCGGTCGAACGGCAGCGGCGTCCTGCCTTTCGTCAGGGGTGCCCTCCGCCCCTGGGCGGATCTGCGGCACTCGACGTCCGCACGGCGGCGCACCGGCCGTAGGCTCGCTGCGTGGAAGAGACGACACCCGGCAGTCGGCCGGTCCGGGTCCTTATGGCCGACGACGAGGCGATGGTCCGAGCCGGGGTGCTGGCCGTCCTGGCCAGGGACCCGCACGTCGAAGTGGTCGCCGAGGCGAGCAACGGGCACGAGGCCCTCGCGCTCACCCGCCGGCACCGGCCGGACGTGGTCCTGTTGGACATCCAGATGCCCGGCATGGACGGGCTGACGGCGGTCGCGCGGCTCCACCAGGAGCTGGCCACGGTCGGTGTGATCATGCTGACCACCTTCGGCCAGGACGAGTACATCACCCGCGCCCTGGAAGAAGGCGCCGACGGCTTCCTGCTGAAGGCCGACGACCCGAGGGAACTCCTCAACGGCGTACGGGCGGTGAGCGCCGGTGGCGCCTACCTGTCCCCCAGAGTCGCTGGCCGCGTCATCACCGGGATGCGCGCCCACCGGGCGGCACACCCCCACCGCTCGCTGGAGCGGCTCACGGAACGGGAGCGCCAGGTACTGGCCGGACTCGGGGCTGGGCAGTCCAACGCAGAGATCGCGAGCAGTCTGCACCTGGTCGAAGGCACGGTGAAGGCCCACGTCAGCGCGGTGCTCTCGAAGCTGGGCGCGCGCAACCGAGTGGAGGCGGCCACCGTCGCGTACGAGGCCGGCCTGGCGCCGTCACGCCGCGCCTGACCCGGTGTCAGCGTTCCCCACTGCCGATCCGTCTGAGCTGTTCAGTGCTTCCAGCGACTGTTCTGCCCGGACTGACGACGGGACAGGTTGAGCTGAGGAAGGCGCGGGAGACAGCGACGCAGAAACGGACCCTGTGATCAGCACGTCACGACGTGCCCTCGACCGCTCCCGAGGTATGAGGGAGGGCCGCGGGGGCGATCTGTACGCGGACGTACGCCGCCAGCCGGACCCGGCCGACTAGGCCGTGTATCGGAAGTGGATCAAGTGGTCGACGGCCCGGGGCTATGGGGCGGTGTGGTCATCTACCCTCTCAAGGCCTTGATCGCTGCCACACGGAGGATTCTCATGAACTTGCATCCGGTATCCATCGACCGCGAGCCGGCTGCCGGTGCTGTCCTGCTCACCGGCATTCCCGGGAGCGGTAAGTCCACGGTGGCCGCTGCGCTGGCTGCCCGGCTTGGGATGTCGGCCCATGTTGAGGTGGATGCCCTCCAGCAGATGATCGTCAGCGGTGGCCAATGGCCCTCAACGACCGCGAACGCGGAAGCCGACCGGCAGATCTTCCTGCGGGCCCGCAACGCGTGTCTTCTGGCTGACAGCTTCGTAAGAGCGGGCTTCATCCCCGTGCTCGACGACGTCGTGGTCCGCCGTTCCCACCTTGACTTCTATCGCACGACGCTCACGACCAAGCCGCTCCACATCGTCATCCTGGCTCCAGGCCCGGCCACCGCGTGGCACCGCAACCAAGCGCGGCAGAAGGCCTTGGCTACTGATTGGGCGCCCCTGGACGCGGCGATGCGCGCAGAGCTCAAGCAGGAAGGAACCTGGATCGACAACGCGGCGCAGACACCCGAAGAAACGGTCGAGGCGGTCCTGTCCATGACCGGCCTGGCATCCACTTCCACGATGGATCAAGCTCCGTGATGATCACCGGTCGACGCGTGGAGATCTGACGGATACACAGTGGGTGCGGCTGGAGACGTTGTTGCCCATGAACAAGAAGCCAGGCCGACCGGCGATATGGACGCGGCGACAGCTGATCGACGGCATACGGTGGCGGACCCGGACCGGGACACCGTGGCGGGATGTCCCGGAGCGATACGGCCCCTGGGGCCGGGTGTACGACCTATTCCGCCGCTGGCAGCGGGACGGCACCTGGAAGCAGATATTCACCGACCTGCAGGTCCAGGCCGATGCGAAGCACCTGATCACCTGGGACATCAACGTCGACTCCACCGTCTGCCGGGCCCACCAGCATGCCGCCAGGGCGAGGAAAAGGGGGATCTGCCGAAGTCGTCGATCGATGCGGAGTTCTACGAGCTAGAGGCCGGCCGCCACGTACCCCCGGACCGGGTGTGGTCGGCCTGGCTGTGCGGCGACCACCTCGTCAGCGAACGGCGCGAGGTCCTGCGGCAGTTCGCCAACGGCATCGACGCGGCCGGGCGCCGGGCGCACCGCGCCTTCCTCGCAAGCGTTCGCGTGCTCGGGGAAGGCGTCGACATCACCGGCGAGCGGGGCGTTGAGGCGGTCTGCTTCGCCGACACTCGCGGCTCGCAGGTGGAGATCGTGCAGAACATCGGCCGCGCGCTCCGGCTCAACCGGGACGGAACCACGAAGGTGGCCAGGATCATCGTGCCGGTGTTCCTGGAGCCGGGCGAGGACCCGACCGACATGGTCGCCAGCGCCTCGTTCCACCCCCTTGTAGCGGTGCTCCAGGGCCTCCGCTCGCACGATGAACGACTCCGTCGAGCAACTCGCCTCCCGCGCACTCACCAGCGGACAGCGCAAGGTACACATCCGGCGCGACGAGGAAGGACGGATCGTCGGGACCGGCGGCGAGGGTGACGGCGAGGACCAGGAGCAGGACGACACGCAGGCCGCCGCCGAGGCGGCGCTGCTGCACTTCTCCAGCCCGCGCGACGCGGCGACCATCGCCGCGTTCCTGCGCACCCGGGTCTACCGGCCCGAGAGCCTGGTGTGGCTGGAGGGCTACCAGGCACTCCTCCGCTGGCGGGCCGAGAACGAAATCACCGGCCTGCACGCCGTCCCCTACGACACGGAGACCGAGGTCGGCGTCACCAAGGACTTCCCCCTCGGGAGGTGGGTCCACCAGCAGCGAAAGGCGCTACGGGCGGGCGAGCTGGAGCAGCGGCGCAAAACCCTGCTCGACTTGCCGGAGGCCGGGATGGTCTGGGAGCCCGGCGAAGAGGCGTGGGAGGCCAAGCTCGCCGCGCTGCGGTCCTACCGGCGGGCCACCGGACACCTCGCGCCCCGGCAGGACGCGGTCTGGGGCGAGGGCCAGGCAATGGTGCCGGTCGGACAGTACATGGCCAACCTCCGCCGGAAGGGCGCGAAGAACGGCCTGGGCAAGCACCCGGAACGGGCCGCCGCGCGCGGCGCAGCTCACGGCGATCGACCCGGACTGGGCCTGCCCGTGGCCGCTGGACTGGCAGCGGCACTACCGCGTCCTGGCAGACCTGGTTGACGCCGACGGCCAGCTGCCCGACATCGCCCCCGGCGTGCTGATGGACGGCGACGACATCGGTAAGTGGCTCCAGCAGCAGGCGCAGCCGGGCACCTGGGCGCGGCTTCTGCCCGAGTAGCAGGAGCGGCTGACCACGCTGGGTGTCAGGCCCGCCCATGCGCCGCCTCCCGCCCCGGCGGCCGGGCGTGCGGCGAAGGGCCCGAGCAAGGCGCAGCAGGCGTTCCAGCGGGGCCTGGCGGCGCTCGCGCAGTGGGTGGAGCGGGAGGGCGCGGGCCGGTCGGTGCCGCGCGGCCACAGCGAGGAAATCGCGGTCGACGGCGAGGCGAAGCCGGTGGTCGTGAAGCTGGGCGTATGGGTCTCCAACACCAAGACCCGGCGGGACAAGCTCAGCGCGGAGCAGCTGGACGCACTACGGGAACTGGTCGTTGAGTGGGCATGACCGTCTGCGGGCCGGTGAGGCGCGGCCGAGCCCTCACAGGTGCAAGACGCCAGGGGGTACTCAACCTTGCCGTACCACTGCCAGTTACTACTCGGGGGCGGTCCCGTGCAACGTGCGACCGGCACGGGACCGCCAAGCCCTGCCGTCCTGTCCGAGCCGGGCACTGAAAACCGTACGAAGACACGCTGCCGAGCGCACCCTCAACAGCGCGCAGGAGCGGCCTTCGATACCGCGTATGCCAGCGCGAAGCCAGCGACCGCCGGAACGGTTCCGGTCGCAACCGCGTTGAAGTCGGCGGGCGACCGTGATCGCGGTCCCCCGGGTCGGAGGGAGGAGGGCCTGTGCACACCAGCACAGTGCCGGACAACCCGGCGCAGCGGCGCGTCGGGGAAGTCCTGGCGGAGCTGACGGGATCGGGCGCGGAGGCCGGGGTGCAGGTGGCGGCCTGGTGCGACGGCGAGTTGGTGGTCGACGCGTGGGCGGGGACGGCCGACGTCGCCGAGGGGCGGCCGATGGGGCCGGACACCTTGGTGCCTGCCTGGTCGACCGGCAAGGGCGTGGCGGCGGCCCTGGTCGCGGTGCTGGTGGACCAGGGGGTGCTGGCGTACGACGCGCCGGTGGCGCGGTACTGGCCGCGGTTCGGCGCGGCGGGGAAGGAGCGGATCACCCTGGGGCAGGTGCTCGGTCATATGGCCGGGTTGCCCGGACTGTCGGCGGACGTGACCCCGGAGCGGTTGCTCGACCTGCCGGCCATGGCCGACTGGATCGCCGGGCAGCGGCCGCGGTGGGAGCCCGGTAGTGCGTTCGGTTACCACGCCTGGACTTACGGGGTGCTGCTGGCCGAGATCCTGCGCCGCGCTACCGGCCGGACCTGCGACCAGCTGCTGCGCGAAGAGCTGGCCGGTCCGCTCGGGATCGGTGACGAGCTGCTCTTCCACGTCCCTGAGCACCTGGCGTCGCGGGTGGCCACCTGTTACGACGGCGGCTGGGCAGCGCGGCTGGAGCGGATACCACCCGAGGCGCCGTTCTTCGACTGCGTCCCCCACGGGGTGCTGCCGGTGGCGGAGTTGGGTAACCGCGACGATTTCCGGCGTACGGCACTGCCTGCAAACGGGATCATGACCGCGCGCGCAGCCGCCCGTCTGTACGCGGTGCTGGCCTGCGGCGGTGAGCTGGAGGGTGTACGGCTGCTGTCGGCGGCGACCTTGAAGGAGGCGACCACGGGGTGGGCGAGCGGGGTGGACAGGATGATGGGCACCACCTGCACGATGGGCGGCGGCTTCGTGATCGGGGACAGCGGAGCGAAGCCGGTGCGCCCGGCGGGCGGCTTCGGCCACAGCGGGTCGGGCGGCAGCACGGCCTTCGCCGACCCGGCGCATCGGTTCTCCTTCGCTCTGATCAAGAACCGGATGACCACGCCCGGCCTGGACGCGCGGCTGACAAGCGAGATCCGTACGGCGCTCGGCATCGCGAGCAACTGAGTACCCGCGGGCAGCGGGAACCACGAGATCGTCGCCGGCTCTCGCACGTCTACAACGGCCCGACGATGCTGACCGGGCGCTGGTGGCCGCGCTGGGCGAGCTCGAAGCCGATCCTGTCGGTACCGCGCCGGGAAGGTTCGGGTTCGATGAACCGGAGCTCGCTCTCCACCAGGCAGAAGCCGATCTCGTTCTCGGACGTCATCAACAGGCCCGTACCCGTGCCGAAGCGTCCGCAGCAGCGTGCCCGAACGGTACGGCGGCTGGGCGGCTGCCACCCTCGTCCTCGCACAGAGCGAAGCTCTCGGCCAGCCCCAGTACGCCGTCCAACGCGCCCTTCACGTTTTGGACCACGTCCCCGCTGCCCGGCTCCGCTCCACAACCCGCACCCGCCTCCACAAACTTGCCACAGCGCTCCCCGCCGGACACGCAGCCGACCTCACCGAACGGCTCGGTACTCTCCCCGTAGCCATCGACCACCACGGACACGCCCTCTGAGTCCCTCAGCGACGTTCAGCTCGGCATATCCGCTTTGTGCCCATCCGCGTGTTCGGCAAGAGCGTCGAGCGCGCCGGCGGTGAGCTCTCGATGACGACGGCAACGACGAGTGAGCCCGGCTCAGCGCTCCAGTTCGCCAGGCATGGTGCTCAGCCCGGCACGAGCCGACGGAAGCGGCGCAGTGGCAGTCATCCGACGGGCCAAGTCAACGAGGTGCTGACGCAGGTCAGTATGCTCGTCGGCCGTGGAGCCCGGCTGCACCGGCGCGACGTCCGCCCCAGCATCCTCGGCCTGCTCGAGCGGCTGCCGCAGACGGCCGGCTTCGTGATGTCCGCCGCGTTCGAGGTCCTCGCGTGGAACGACCTCGCGGCCGCGCTCATGGAGGACTTCGCCCCGCTCGACCCGAAGCACCGCAATCTCGCACGCCGGGCCTTCCTCGGGCCGCAGGGCGCCGGTGCGGCGCTGTACGGGGTCTCCGACGCCGCCGAGTTCCGGCTGAGCGTCGTGATGCAGCTCCGCGCCACCCTCGCCCGCTACCCGGCGGATCCCGCAGTGAGCGGCCTCGTCGACGAACTCCGCGACGCCAGCCCCGACTTCGCCCGGCTCTGGGAACGCCACGACGTGCAGGCCGCGCCGATGCTCACCAAGACCTTCCGCCACCCGGCCGTCGGGGAGATCACTGTCAACTGCGACGTGCTCACCCTCACGGACCGCGATCAGTGCCTCGTGCTCTACAGCGCGCCGCCGGGATCCCCCAGCGCCGAGGCCCTGGCCTTGCTGAACGTCCTGGGAACAGAGGCCACTCACTACCTGCCGTAGCGCAACAGCCAGCCACCGTGAGCACCATCGCCGACAGGGCGACTTCCTGATCCGGTCGGCCGGGGTCTCCTCGTCCGACACCGCTACCGGGAGGTGTGCGCCGAATTCGGCCGACGTCTGCCTGGCCTGGGTCTCACCCCCAGGGGCTCTTTGACGAACATCTGGGTCACACCCCCACTGAAGCTTCCCCTTGATCGTGGACACCTGGAGACCGGGACGCGAGAGCCCAGAGGAAGCAGTGCCAGGTGGGAAGCAAGTACACGAATCGGTACTCGGACGAGTATAAGCGGGACGCGATCGAGCTCGTCCGTTCGTCGGGACGGACAGTGACCGAGGTCGCCCGGAGCTCGGGATCAGTTCGGAGTCTCTGCGGGGCTGGGTGAAGAAGGCCCGCGCCGCTCAGGACACCGGATCAGTCCCCGCCGGGCGGGGAGGGAAGGCACACCGTGAGCAACGACAGCAAGGATCAGGCCGCCCGGCAGGAGGGCGGGCGGGACATCGAGTCGTGGAAAGAGAAGGGCGTCGTCCTGCGGGCGTTCTTCTATATCTTCGGCACACACCTGTTCGCGGGATTCATCTGGCTGCTGTTCTATGTGGACCAGCACGCCGACAAGTGAGCGCTGCGACACTGGAGTTGATCAAAAGGACATACTGCCGCCGATGATCACCGTGGTGAGGTGCGAGGACTCGAGCGCATCCTGAGCGGCTACGAGCAGAGCCTGGACCGTGAGCGCCAGACGGCGGGACTGGTCTGGCCTCTGGAGTCGGCCCTTCTCTTCACCGGTCTGAAGGCCATGGCTCTGCCCTGTACGCTCCACCACGCCTGGTGGGACGACTGGCTCCTGTAACTGACTGGGCGCAGCAGGGAGCGGCCGTCTCCCCGCCGCCCAGAGCGCGGAAGAAGATTCCGGCCGCCGTTCACTGAGGCGCTGACCTGCGCCGCTGGGGCACGGTGTCAGGTTCGGCGGCCTTGAGGTCCGCCAGCAGTTCGGCCTGGCCCGTCAGCACGCCGGACAGGATGGTTCGCGCCACCCGCAACAGCTCCGCCACCTGCGGGTTGGTCAGCGAGTAATAGACGGCGGAGCCCTCACGGCGGGAGACGATCAGGTTGGCCCGGCGCAGGACGGCCAGCTGCTGAGAGAGGTGGGCCGCCTCTACACCGATCTCGGACAGCATCTCGGAGACCGCGTGCTCGCGCTGACTGAGGAGTTCCAGCACGCGGATGCGCACCGGGTGTCCAAGGGTTTTGAAGAATTCCGCTTTCAGCTGGTACAGCGGCGCGCTCACCGACGGGTCCCCGCTGCACGCCGGGCCGCCGGACGGCCGGGCCGCCGGATGGGCGCTGTCGTGCGAGTACCGTGCATCGCATCCACCTCAGAAGTCTTCGCCATGGGGACATCATCGCGCCCTCACGCCACGGTCGTGACCTCGGGAATTGTCAAGATTAGCAATGCCGAAAGGCGCGAATGGGAGGTTCGGTGCCCGGTTCCGGGCTGCCCGGATCGCACGGAGCAGCGCGGCGGCGCATCGCTTGTCCGCCGCCGCGTGCCGAGGCGCCCGGTCAGGCTTTCTTGACCACGCTGGACTTGAGCTGCATGGGGCCGAACCCGTCGATCTTGCAGTCGATGTCGTGGCCGTCCACACCGTCCACCAGGCGGATATTGCGTACCTTGGTGCCGGCCTTGATTCCGCTCGGGCTGCCCTTGACCTTCAAGGTCTTGGTCACCGTCACCGTGTCGCCGTCGGCGAGTACGTTGCCGACTGCGTCCCTGATCATCCCGTCGTCCTCGGTGCCGCCGGCCGGTTCGGCGGACGCGGGCGACCACTCATGGCCGCATTCGGGGCAGACCAGGAGCGCGCCCATCTCGTAGGTGTACACGCTGGAGCACTGGGGGCACGGCGGCAGCGTCTCGGTCACATCGCTCATGGTGATTCCTTGCTTGATCGTTCCTGTACATCTCTTACATCAGGCCCCTGGGGTGCCGAACTGCGCCCGGGCCGCGCATCGCTGCGCCACTGCCGCTGCTCCCCAGTCACCGTCTGGTGAGCTGTGAGGGCAGCGTGCAGGTCTGCGTGTACGGGGATCGGTGGCTGCGCGGGGTCGGGGACAAGGGAACCGTCCGCGGGGATCGCTGCCAGCTCCAGGCTCCGGCCCGCGTCGGCGAGCTGTCGGGCGGCCTGGGCGACTGCCACCTGCCCGCCGGTTGACCAGCCGCGCAGTTCGGTCAGGTCCAGGATGACAGGACCGGTGCCACGGGCCAGCACCCAGCCGACCGCACCGGTGAACCGGGCGACGGCTTCGGGGCCCAGGTATCCGGCCAGGGAGAGAACGCCCAGGTCGGGGTGGGTGGTGTAGCGCCACTCAATGGTCATCCGCTGCTGCCTCGGTCTTTCGTGCGGGAATCTTTCCTGCGGGGATCTTTCACAGGGGGAGGGTGATCCAGATGCTTTTGCCCTTGCCGTCCGCGTCGCCCCTGATGACGGCGGTGCCGCCCAGGCCGAGGGTGAGCTCCATGACGGTGTCCAGCCCGCCGCTGGTCGCCCTGGTGCTCGCCGAGAAGAGCAGGGGTTGATAGGGGTGCCGGTCGTGCACGGCGAACGCGAACGTGTCCGGACCGGCCGCGTAGATCACGGTGAGGTTCGGGGACAGCACGGCGGCGTGCTGGACGCTGTTGGTGACTAGCTCGGACAGGATCAGCAGCGCGGGATCGACCGTGGGGTGACGCCTGCTGACGCCCCACTCGGTCAGGACCTGTTCGGTGGTCTCACGCGCGATCCGCACCGCGGAGCCCATCGTGGGCAGGGTCAGTACGTGCCGCCACGGAAGCGTTTCGAGCCGGCCACTCACCGGGCGGCCTCGGCGTGGGCCAGGCGGAAACCTGCGACGGTCTGCGGGCGGATGCGCACGAGGGTGTCGTGCGGCCCGTCCGTCCAGCCGTGCAGGGTGCGGCGGTAGTGGCCTGCCTCGTCCGGATCGGTGATGACCTCGGCAGGGCCGGTCACGGTCACCGTCCAGCCGATGCCGCCTGCCACCTTGATTTCGTGCGCGTGATAGGTGAGCGACGAACGGGAGGCCAGGGCCGCGGCCTGAGCGGGCGTGCGGACGATCAGGCGCCCGTACTCAAGTACGTGGAAGGCCGGGCGGAGCACGGGAACCTCGCCCCGGACGTACACCAGCTGTCCCTGGGCCGCGCTTTCGAGCAACCACAGCGCCTCGGTACCTGGCAGCTCGATCATGCGACCGGAGACGGGCGTGGTCATCAGGGAGCCTCTTCGGTGACGAGTGCGGAGACAGGTGCGGTGACGGGTGCGGCGGGCAGGAGCCCGGCCTGGTGCAGGTGGGCGCGGGCCCCGGCGATCGCCTCCGGTGTGGTGGCGTACTCACGGCCCTCCCGGCGCAGCAGGTCCAGCGCGCCGACCGATTCGAGGGCGCGTCGCTGGCCGGGGCGTATCCCGGAGGTCAGTACGGCGATGCCGCGCCGGTTCAGCTTCTCGACGGCGTCCTTGAGCACCAGGGCCCCGGTGGCATCCATCGTCGTGATCCGCGACATCCGAAGGATCACGACGCGGACGTCGGCGACCTCGGAGAGCTCCAGGAGGAAGCGGTGGGCACCGGCGAAGAACATCGGCCCGTCGATGCGGTAGGCGACGATGTGCTCTGCCAGCAGCGCGTGTTCCTCCTGGCTGTGCTCGCCCTGCAGATCAGCCGTGAAGTCGACCTGGTCCATTCGGGCCTGGTTGGCAACCGCCCTCAGCGCCAGGGCACCCGCGACGACCAGGCCGATGATGACCGCGTAGACGAGGTCCAGGGCAAGCGTGGCCACGGCGGTCAGCACCAGCACGATCGCGTCCGAGCGGGTCGCCCGGACCATCGCCCGCAGTGCGCCGACCTCGACCATGCGGATCGCGGTGGCCAGCAGCACCCCGGCGAGAGCTGCGAGGGGGATCTTGGAGACGAGCGGGGCGGCGGCGAAGACGATGACCGCGAGGACGGCGGCGTGGGTGAGGGCGGCGAGGCGGGATGCCGCGCCGGTGCGGACGTTGACGGCGGTACGGGCGATCGCCGCGGTGGCGGGGACGCCGCCGAACAGAGGAGCGGCCAGGTTCGCGATGCCCTGTCCGAACAGTTCCTTGTCCGGGTCGTGCTTCTGGCCCACCGTCATGCCGTCCGCGACCGTGGCCGACAGCAGCGACTCCAACGCTGCGAGCGCGGCGACCGCTACGGCCGGGGCAAGCAGCGAGCCAAGTGCGGACAGATCGAGGAAGGCCAGCGACGGCGCGGGCAGACCGGACGGCAGGTCGCCGATCGGAGCCGCCGCGTCCAGGTGGAAGAGCTGAGCGGCCAACGTCGCAGCGACGACCCCGACGATCGAGAACGGGATCGTTGGCCGCCACCGGGCACCGAGCAGCATCACGGCCGCCACAGCGAGGGCCAGGGCAGCCGCGGTCCAGTTCGGATTGCGTACGAACTCCTCGACGGCCCGCCAGGTCACCACCAGGACCGTGTCGCCGTCGGGTTTGACGACCCCGAGGGCGTTCGGGACCTGCTGCAAGCCGATCACGCACGCGATGCCGAGGGTGAAGCCCTCCACCACCGGCGCCGGGATGTACCGCATGTACCGGCCGGCCTTCAGCAGGGCCAGCGCGATCAGCAGCACGCCAGCCATCAGCCCGACCGTCAGCACCCCGCCCGGCCCGTGCTGGGCAACGATCGGCACCAGCACCACCGTCATCGCACCGGTCGGCCCGGAAACCTGGAGGTTGGAACCGCCGAACAGCGCTGCGAGCGCACCGGCGACGACGGCGGTGGCCAATCCGGCCTCGGCACCCAGCCCGGAGGAGACCCCGAAGCCGAGCGCGAGCGGCAACGCGACGATCGCCACGGTGAGGCCGGCGAGCAGGTCACGGCGCGGATTGCGGGCCATGACGGCGAAGTCCGCACGGGCAGGCAGCAGAGACCGCACCCGGTCCCACGACCGGGCAAGCGACCCGCTCACCGCGCCGAACCCTCGGCTTCCCGTAGCTCCACGAGAAGCTCGTTCTGCCCGGCCAGCATCTCCGTCAGGATCCGCCGCGCCGCCCGCATCAACTCCGCGACGTCCCCGCCCGCCAGCTCGTACACCACCGTCGAGCCCTCACGGACGGAGGAGACGATGCCCGAGCGGCGCAGCACCGCCAGCTGCTGAGACAGCGCCGAGGGCTCCACCTCGATCGCCGCCAGCAACTCACGGACCGGCATCGGACCGTCCTGCAACAGCTCCAGAACTCGTATGCGGACGGGGTGCCCGAGCATCCGGAAGAACTCGGCCTTGGCCTGATACAGCGGAACCGCCACGGTCGCGGACCCCTTTCGCCACCCCGACGGCCCGGGGCTTCGCTTCGTGCTGCGCCCACGGCTACCTACCGACACAACCAACACAGCATGTAGTGAATTGCCGAATTTCGCAATTCGTAGATTCGTTGAGAAAGCTCGGCTGCGCGAGGAAGGGACCGCTGGTGTCGCAGCGCCATGCAGTGTCCTGTACCTGAAGGAACTGGGCACGCCGAAGCTCCAGCCTCAGGACACCCTGTTTACCGAGCTCGCCTGACCTAACCGCGCTCTCGATCTGTGCCGGGCGGGGTCAGGAACTGCTCTCGACTAAGTGTCCATGAGTGTCCTTCAGGTGTCACGAGTGTCGTATGATCTGGTGTATGAACCTGACGGAATGGGCACGCGCACAGGGGGTCGCCCCGCGTACTGCGTACCGCTGGTTCCGTGAGGGCACGCTGCCGGTCCCTGCGGAGCGAGTGGGGCCGCGCACGATCCTGGTGAACATCGACGCGAACACCTCACCGTCCGTGACCGGTGGCGTGGGCCTGTACGCCCGTGTCTCCTTCCATGACCAGAAGGCCGATCTGGAGCGGCAGACCGCACGCTTGTCGGCATGGGCCGCGAAGGCCGGGCATAAGGTCGTGCGCGTCGAATCCGAGATCGCTTCGGGCATGAACGGCGCCCGCGCCAAGGCCCGTCGCCTGCTGGCCGACCCGGCGGTGACCACGGTAGTGGTGGAGCGCAAAGACCGGTTGGGCCGTATGAACGTCGAACTCGTTGAGGCCGCTCTGGCTGCAACCGGCCGTCGACTCGTTGTGCTGGATGACGGCGAGGTCGAAGACGACCTGGTGCGCGACATGGTGGAGGTTCTGACCTCGTTCTGTGCTCGCCTGTACGGCCGCCGCAGTGCGAAGAACCGTGCCAGGAAGGCACTGGAAGCGGCGGCTGCCGATGGCTGACAAGAAGCAGCTCCGCACCATCGACTTGCCGTTCGTTGCTGTCGGCCCGTCCGGTGTGGCGTTACGCGACCGCCTCAAGCACCTCGCGCCAAAGGACGAGAAGGTGTTGCGTCTGGTCGGCGAGCACCAGGGCCGCCTGGCCTGTCTCGATCTCAAGGCCCGTTGCGAAGCCGGGCACAAGCACGACAACGACGCGTGGGCGTCCCGCAAGCGTGACCTGACCGAGCAGTCGTCGTCGCGTATCGCGGGTGCGATCACGAAGGCCACGCATGACCAGTACGGCCTGGCCCGACGCTGCCTGCTCGCCCATGTCCAGAACCTTGAGGCCGGTATCCGCACGCTGCGACACCGCCTGTCCCTCCCGATCGGGGAGAAAGGCAGCAAGCGGGGGCCGGGCGGGTACCGGTCCAAGGGCGAGTGGTTCCACAAGTCCCGCCGCCTGGCCACCCTGGAACACCGCCTCGACGTGGCCCGCGACGACTGGAAGACCGGACATGTCCGTGTCGTTCGCGGCGGCCGGCGGCTGCTCAAGAACCGGCACAACCTTCAGGCCGCGCAGCTCACCGAGCGCGAGTGGCGTCAGCGTTGGGAGGCTGAGCGCTGGTTCCTCGCCGCGGACGGCGAGTCCGGAAAACGCTTCGGGAACGAGACGATCCGCGTCACTCCTGACGGCGAAGTGTCGATCAAGATGCCCGCCCCGCTCGCCCACCTGGCCAACAGTAAGCATGGCCGGTACGTTCTTGCCTCCAAGGTCGCGTTCGCGCACCGTGGGGACGAGTGGCGCGACCGCACCGAGGCCAACCGTGCCGTCGCCTACCGCATCCACTACCACGTTGAGCGGGGCCGCTGGTATCTCACCGCTTCGTGGACCAGGCCCGCCGTGCAGACGATGCCGCCGGCCACCGCCCGCGCCAAGGGCATGGTCGGCGTCGACACGAACGCCGACCACTTCGCCGCCTACCGGCTCGACCGGCACGGCAACCCGGTCGGCGACCCGCGCCGCTTCCACTACGACCTGTCCGGCACCGCCGACCACCGCGACGCCCAGATCCGGCACGCCCTCACCCGCCTCCTGCACTGGACCAAGCAGACCGGCGCGCAGGCGATCGGCATCGAAAACCTGGACTTCGCCGCCGAGAAGACCCGCGAGAAGCACGGCCGCAAGAAGCGGTTCCGGCAACTCATCTGCGGTATGCCTACCGGCAAGCTCAAGGCCCGCATCGTCTCCATGGCCGCCGAACACGGCATCGCGATCGTCGCCGTCGACCCGGCATACACCTCGATGTGGGGCGACCAGCACTGGCGCAAGCCCCTGATCAGCATGACTCGCCATGACGCCGCCTCGGTGGCCATTGGCAGACGCGCCCTCGGGCACCCGATCCGGCGACGGACGGCACCGCCCCAGCATCACCAGAGTGATGGTGCTGGGCATCGGACCCTCCAGGCCGATCATGGTGACCGAGGGCGTGAGGAAACCCGCCGCCCCGTCGCGGAGCGTGCACACGATGCGCGTCACCGGACAGGGACAACGAGAACGCGGGGGACCAGCGCATCCAAAACCGTTCGGGATGCGCGCAGTTCCGGGACGTGGGTACAAGGCTCACTCCTGGACACTGTTTAGGAACGGTGTCTAGGAGGAGGGCGGAGGCCTGGACGGCGCCGTCCATCCGTCTTCTTCGGAGGGAATCCCCGTCTTCAGGCGGGGAGGGAATCCGATCCTGAACCCTGCGGCGCGGAGCGCCGCAGTTTCGCTCCGGAGTGCCTCGCCCGCGGAGCCGCGCTCAGTCGGGCCGCTTCTGGTTCTCGATGTAGTCCTTCACCATCTGGAGTGGTGCGCCGCCGCATGATCCGGCGAAGTAGGAGCCGGACCAGAAGCGGCCGTGCATGGTTGCGCGGTTGATGCGGTCGGGGAACTCGGCGCGCAGGTAGCGTGAGCTGACGCCCTTGAGGCTGTTGACCAGGCTGGAGAGGGCGACTTTCGGGGGGTAGTGCACGAGCAGGTGCACGTGGCCTTCTTCGCCGTTGAACTCGATCAGGTCGGTCCCGAAGTCGGTACAGACGTTCCGCATGATCTCCTCGCAGCGCGTCAGCATCTCGTCATTGAAGACGTTGCACCGATATTTGGTGACGAACACCAAATGTGCGTGAAGGTTGTAAACTACGTGACGGCCGCGCCGCACATCGGGGTTGGGTTCCCAGCGTGGTGACATGCACCAAGTCTAGTGCGGTCGATGGAATCGACGCGGAGGAGGCGGGCTGGATGATCCGTGCATACAAGTTCCTCCTGCGGCCCACCGCCCGGCAGGAACAAGCGCTCGGTGAGATGCTCCGCGATCACGGTTCCCTCTATAACGGGGCATTGCAGGAACGCCGCGACGCCTACCGGCACGCCTCGAAGACGACGGTCCGATACGGGCAGCAGTCCGTGCAGCTCAAGGAGATCCGGGCATGCGACCCGGAGCGTCAGGGCCGCTGGTCGTTCTCCTCGCAGCAGGCCACCCTGCGCCGGCTGGACAAGGCGTTCGCCGCGTTCTTCCGGCGCATCAAGGCCGGGGACAAGCCGGGCTGTCCGCGCTTTAGGGGGATCGGCCGCTTCGACACGGTGGACTTCCCCAAGGACGGTGACGGCTGCCGGTGGGATGCCACCGCGCATGACCCGGTCACCCGCGTCCGCTTTCAGGGCGTCGGGCACGTCAAGGTGCACCGGCATCGGCCGGTGGTCGGCCATGTCAAGACGGTCTCGGTCAAGCGTGAGGGCAAGCGCTGGTATGTGGTCCTGACCGCTGAGCGGCCCCGGCCCGAGCCGCTGCCCGCGACCGGCAGCGTGGTCGGCATCGACCTGGGCATTGCCAACTTCCTCGCCGACTCGAACGGCGAGTTCGTGCCCAACCCGCGTCACGGGCGAAAGGCCGCAGCGAAGCTCGAAGCAGCTCAGCAGGCACTGAGCAGGTGCAAGCGCGGAAGCAAGCGCCGCCGCAAGGCGGTAGAGGCTGTGGCACGTCTGCACCGCAAGGTGCGGTGCCAGCGCCTCGACCACGCCCACAAGACCGCCCTCGGCCTCGTGCGGGAACACGACCTCATCGCGCACGAAGACCTCAAGATCCGCAACATGAGCAAGGCCCCCGAACCGAAGCCCGACCCCGACCAGCCGGGCAGCTTCCTGCCCAACGGGGCAGCGGCCAAGGCCGGACTGAACCGCTCGATATCGGATGCCGGATGGGGGGTGTTCCTCGCGATCCTGAATGCCAAGGCTGAGAGCGCCGGGCGGGAAGTGATCGCCGTGGACCCCCGCAACACCTCCCGGCGATGCCCCGAATGCGGGCACACCGCCAAGGAGAACCGGCCCACCCAGGAGAAGTTCCACTGCGTCGCCTGCGGCCACACCGCGCACGCGGACACAGTCGGAGCACTCAACGTCCTACGGGCCGGGCTGGTCCGTCGCGAAGCCCAACCGGCATAGCGAGAAGCCACCCCGTTCACGGGGTGGAGGAGTCAGTACGCCCGACATGGGCAGCAGCTAAAGGGTGAAAGTCCCGATGAGAAGAGGTGAGACTAACTCGCTAGCCGAACGGCAAGGGCGTCATCGCGAGGTGGGGTCCGAAGGAAGCCGGAGGCAAAACCGGGTACCGATGTACAAGAACCGCATTTGAGGCTAGGCGTCTTGGGCAAGGTGGCTGACTGCATCGAAGCCCGTTCTCACCAAGAAAGACGCAGAGTATATGCGGCGGCGATCCGGGGAAAGTTGCTGTTCTTATTCGGGGAGGTCTGCCCGGGTGTCACCTGTAACGGTGTGTCGGCCGCGATTGTGACGACCGATGCCAGCAATGGCACTGGTTTGCCGGACAGAAGTCAGCAGAGGTCATAGTACCGAGACGGGAAGGCAGTAGGCCGACAAGGACTCGGGAAGGGCCGAACGTTTAGCGGATTGGAAGAAGGGTGTCTGCTCGCGCAGGTCACGATGACCGCCGTAAATCTGCCCCGGCAGACCCTGGGGTGACGGGGTCGGTGCATACGACCGCCCAGCCCAAGGGGCGCAGTGACCAGCCGGCGCTACACGCGGACAACAATCACCGCGAGGTCTCCCTCTGGGAGACGGTGTTCTCGAAGGAGAACCTTCTCGCGGCGCTCAGGCGCGTCGAAGCAAACCGGGGTGCCCCCGGCGTTGATGGGATGACGACGGATGAACTCCGGCCATGGATCGCCCAGAACTGGCCCAAGGTATGGGCTGAGCTCGATGCGGGGACATATAAGCCCGCTCCTGTCCGTCGGGTGACCATCCCTAAGCCGAATGGTGGGGAGCGGATGCTAGGTGTCCCACGGGTGCTGGATCGCTTGATCCAGCAGGCAATTGCGCAGGCCCTCGTGCCCGTCTTCGATCCCCACTTCTCTGGGGCGTCGTTCGGGTTCCGACCAGGGCGTTCGGCCCACCAAGCCGTAAGGGTTGGTCGCCGGGCCGTCCAGGACAGAAACCGTTGGGCCGTGGACCTGGACCTCGACAAGTTCTTCGACCGAGTGAATCACGATGCGCTTATGGCGCGGGTGGCTCGCCGGGTGAGGGACAGAAAGGTCCTGAAGTTGATTCGGCGGTACCTGGAAGCCGGGATTATGAGCGACGGCGTGATGGTGAGGAACGAGGAAGGGACCCCGCAGGGTTCCCCTTGTCCCCGTTGCTGTCGAACATCATGCTGGACGACCTTGACCGCGAACTCTTCAAACGCGGACACCGGTTCGTGAGGTACGCGGACGATGTGATGATTTTCGTCCGGTCCGAGCGAGCGGCGCAGCGGACCCTCGCCTCGGTCACGGCCTTCATTGAGAAGACCTTGAAACTGAGGGTGAATCGTGAGAAGTCGAAGGCGTGCCCCATCTGGTGGACGTCACTCCTGGGATTCGGGTACTACCTCGCCAAAGGGCAGGTGAAGATCCGGGTGGACCGGAAGGCCGTGAGACGGCTAAAGTCCACCGTTCGGCGAGTCACCTCCCGGACGTGGGGCGTATCGATGGCCCACAGGATGGACAAACTCAACCGTTTCTCGGTCGGCTGGGTGGCCTACTTCAGTCTCTCCGACAGCCTTCGGGTTTTCGAGGAGATTGATCACTGGACCCGCCGCAGGCTACGGCAGGCCCAGTGGGTGCAGTGGAAGACCAGTCAGCGCAAGAACTCCATGCTCCAGAAGCTCGGTTACGAATTTGGAGACCAGGAGCAAGGCGTTGCAGTGCAACGCAAGCGATACTGGCGGGCCTCCCACCTGAAACCACTGGAAATCGCTATGAATAAAGCCTATTGGGATGCGCAGGGCTACAAGTCGTTCAAGGGCTCGTGGTCCCGCCTGAAGCTCGCCTGAGATCAGCTGGACGAACCGCCGGATGCGGGCCCGCATGTCCGGTGGTGTGGGGGGCGGGCCGGGCAAACCGGCCCGCCTACCCGATCGTAGGCGGTGTACTCGGCGCGGCTGATGCCACAGGCTGCGCGGTGCCGGCGCCATACCTGGGCGGGTGTGGCGGTATCCACGCCGGTGAGGCGGGCCGTTCCCGTCAGGGCCATGACGGGGGAGGTGGCGTAGATGATCACGGGGGTTCCGGGCGGGACGGCGACACGCTGCCGCCGCAGTTCGACTGTCTTCTCACCGTTGAGGATGGCCGTGGCGAACCGCGGGTGGAGCGAGAGCAGCAGGGCTCGTTGGGGTGCGTTCGCCGCGGCTGGTGGCCTTCCTCGTACAGGGAGTGGAACAGGTCGGGCGAGATCTTGAGGACCGACTGTACGTTGATGCGCTGTCCGTAACGAGCGCCGAGCTGCACAAGTCGCTTGTAGGTAACGGCATATGGGAAGAGGCTGGTGTCGGAGAACCGCAGTGCCATTGCCTGCCCGTGCGCGTCGCAGGATTCCATGATGTCGCTGCGCCGGTATACGCCGAGGTGTTTGAACTGCCGGTACAGCTGATGGCCGCTGTCGCTCACGCACTGATCCAGCCGGGAGCAGCCGATCACGGCGGACAGGCTGTGCGTCTTGTCGGTGCTGGCGTACCAGAGGATGCGGGCGGGCGCCGTCTCGCCCCGGGAGCGCGGGGGACGGTAGTAGACGTGTTCGCGGCTGAGTCCCAGCCGGTCGTCGCGGGACAGAATGCCCGCGGGAATCCCGAACAACTCATAAGCTCATTTGGGGCGGATGGGGACAAGGAAGGTTCCGTCAGGCAGCCCATTCCACTCCCAATCCGGCGAGTGTGCGGAATTGCTCGGCGTCGAGCTTGTCGCGGCGGGCTTTTTGGTTGCCGATCCAGACGCCGGTGCGGTGCTCCGTGCCGTCGGGGAGTTCTTCGACGTGGCCCCGGCCGGGCATCGTGCCCTCTCTCTCGATGTACTGCTGGAGGGCTGTGACGCCTCGTGTGAAGGCGTCGGAGCCCTTCGCTGCGCCAGCCTTCTCAGTGACCCGTGCTGCGGTCTTCTGGGGTCGTGCAGCCGGTTTCACGCCCGCCTCGCCCAGCCGCCGCCGCTGCTCCTCGTTGAGGCGTGTCCAGTCCCGTCGCTGCCGGATCAGCCAGCGTCCGATGTCGTCTCCGTGGTGGGTGACGCCGGGCACGATCTCCTTGAGGCCGGCACCGCTCGCGAGGAGGGCGGTGAGGCCGGTGTAGTGGCGTTGCCAGTCAACAGTCCACCCGAGCTGTCCCGGATTCCAGTCCGGGTCGATGGCGGTGAGTTGCTCGGCGCGCCGTGCTGCGCGTTCGGGGTTTTTGCCGAGTCCGTCGGGTCGTCGGAGGTTGGTGAGCCATTGTCCGACGGGTTTGTCGAGGGCGGTGGCGTGGCGGGGCGCGGCCAGCGTGCCGGCCTCTGCGTAGTACGCGCGGGCCGCGGCGAGGTTTTCGGCGAATGCCGTGTCGGCGGTGTCCCAGATCATGCCGAGTTCTTCGAGCTCGTCGGTCCGGGTGCTGGGCATGGTGCCGGCCCGGTAGGCGCGCCGTTGGTCGGACAGGCACCTGCCCAGTGGGTAGGCGCCTTCCTGGTGTTCGTAGGGCACGTCCAGCGAGCCCTCGCGGTCGAAGTAGCGGCGGGCGGTGTCGTAGCCGCGGGTCCAGTCCTGGCGTTCGGTGTCGAGGATCTGGAACTTGATCCACTTCGCGATCATGACGGGGTCTCTGGGGGCGGCGAACCGGAGCAGCAGCCGTGACTCTTCCTCACCGTCTTCCGGCTCCGGGCCGATGGTGCGATCTCTTGGTTTCGTGGCAGTGGTGTGAGAGACAGTGGGCTTTGGTGTGTTGGTGCTGGGCGGTGGCTGTTTCGGGGTATGGGGTCACTGTCGTGGATGTGAGAGATCGGTGTGGGATTGCTGTCCTGGGCGTTTATCGCAGGTGGGGTGATGCTGTCTCAGTTTCGTGAGTTCTGATCCATGGCCGGCCGGGGGGTTGGTGTGATCGTGGGGTGGATCAGGAAGTACAGCCACCAGCCTCGGAGGGGTCGGGCTCGGCGTTGCCGGTGGTGTCGGTTCGGGCGTTGCGGGGGCCGGCGGTGCGGCGTTTGCTGGCTCTGCGTCGGGAGGGGAATCTCACCACCCGGCATGTCAGATCGGCGGCGGATGCGTTGGGTGTGCGGGAGCGTGCGGTGTGGCGGTGGCTGGCCGCCGCCGAGCAGGATGAGTCTGCGGCCGCGGCGCCGGGGGAGCGGACCCGGTACTACGGGCGGTTCACGGTCACCCCGGAGGTCCGGGCTCTGCTCGGGCTGTGGAGGGGCAACGTTGCCGCTGTCCACCGTGAGCTGACCGCTCGCGCGGCCAGGGGCGAGGGTGAACCTCCGCCGTCGATTCCGACGCTGCACCGCGCGATTCGTCGGGATCTGTCGCTGGGGGAGCGGGCAGGGCTCGCGGGTGGGGAGCGTGAGGCCCGCAGGCACGATGTGTTTCTGTCCCGGCCGCGGGGGCGGCGGAACCAGGTGTGGGAGGCTGATCACGTTCAGGCCCCGGTCCTGGTCGATGTCGAGGGCACCGCCCTGCGGCCGTGGATCACCTGGTTCGTGGACTGCGCGACGAACGCGATCATGGGTGTTGCGGTCACGCCCGGGTCCCCGTCCCGGGAGTCGGTGCTGACCGCGCTGCGCGCGGCGGTGGTGCGCGAGAGGCCGTTCGGGCCGCAGGGCGGGCTGCCGGAGCGGGTGCGGGTGGATCGGGGCAAGGACTTCTTGTCGAGGACGGTGACTGCCGCGTTCAACGCTCTCGACGTCACGGTTGAGGACCTCCCGGCCTACACCCCGCACCTGAAACCTCTGTCATCACACTGCACCTCATCGGGTCGTTGCGGAGTATTCGGGGTCGAGGACGCTGCGGCGTGGTCGGCCGATGACGGGCCGAACGAGTTCGGGGCCGGGCAGCGGGTAGACGTACTCGCCTTTGTCGTTGGCCAGGACGCCGGTGATGATGCCGTCCCGTCGCCAGTGCTTGACGGTCTGGAAGTGGATTCCGAGGTGGCGGGCGAGTTCGGAGACGGTCAGCATGCCGGCATCGAGGAGGCGTTGGCGGTGGCTGCGTAGTTTGTAGGCATTGCGCAGGTGGACGATCATGCCGCGGGTGAACGGGCGGTTCATGCCGCTGGGCAGGCCGCGTTCGTTGAGGATCGCCGCGCTCTGGCCGTCGGTGTGTTCTTCGAGGAGTTCGTCGAGTGCGGCGATGACGGCGGGGTCGGTCTGCCGCAGTTCCCAGCCGGTCAGTGGCCGGGGCAGGGTGAGCCGGTGGCTCTGGCCGCCGTGCAGGACGACACCGACACTGATGTGGTCGGTCTTGGTGAGGGTGACGTCGGTGACCAGGAGCCGGATCATGCGCTTGCGTTCCCGCATCGGGGTGGCCGGGTCGTTCCAGAGCCGGGGAAAGTCGGCGGCCAGCGCGGTGATCCTGGCACGGGTCTGGGGCGAGAGTGGGCCGATCGCGGTGTTCTTCGCGCGCTCGTACTCCTTGGTGGCTTCGGCGAGTTCACGCAGGGAAGCGTTCCAGTCGGCCTCCAGCGTGTCGGCGACCAGCCGGTTGGCGGGATCGACAGCCAGGTAGCGGCGCCTGGCGAGGTCGGCGCGGTAACGGGCGCGTTCGACGCAGGCGGCGCGGAGCTGGTCGGCTTCCTCGACGCGGCCGGCGAGCTCGTCGCTCACCCGCAGTGCGACCTCGAGGGTGAGCGGGGTGAGGGTGTCGGCAACGAGTTCCTTGATGCCGTCCATCAGAGCGGGGCGCGGTTCCTGGTGCGCTCCGGGGCCCGCCGTGCCCTTGCCGCCGAGCAGGGCGACAGGTCTGCGGCGGGGCCGGCCGATGCGGCCCGCGATGGACGGGATTCCGTCGACCAGGGCGAGGGTCTGAGTGACGTCGTTGACGTTCGCCGCAGTCGTGATGACCTTCAGCGGGGTGCCGCGCCCGTCGCAGATCAGGTGGTGTTTACTGCCCGTCTTCCGTCGGTCGACCGGCGACGGGCCGGTGTCGGCGCCCCCTTTCTTCGCGTGGGAACCATCGTCTTGCCGCCTGACCTCCAGCAGCTGCCATGAGAAAGCGTCCGGGATGAAGAACAGTCCGATTGTCCCCAAGCCGATCACCGTCACGCTCATCAGACCCGACGACACGGTGGGGTCGTCCACCGACTGACCGTCAGCGCCCCGGTGCGGGAGATCCGCCCCGATGACGGCAGGGACCGCATCCTCCTAACGACACCCGTCACGGGGGCGTGCGAGCAGGCCACCGCAGGGTGTTGCGATCACGACGTCGAACGGCCGGGGAACACCTGGTGGGCCTCGCCGGGTGTCGCTATTCTTGCCGAATCTGCATGCAACACCCCCACCGCGGAGGGGATTTGAGAATCACCTTGGAGGCCGGTGGGCCCGCCGAGACAGAGGATCTGCGCCGGTGGCTGAGGCGCGACCCAGCGCTTCGCAGCGCTGTCGGCCAGGCACCGCCCGGGGCGCCCGCCCCGGACAGCATGAGCGGAGGTGCGGCCGAGCTCGTCCCCGTTCTGCTGGCGCCCGGCGGGCTCACCGCAGCCGTGGCTGCGGCCGTTGTCGCCTGGCTGCAGAGCAGACGCGGGAACCAGACCGTCACGATTACCCGGCCGGATGGGACACAGGTCACGGTCACGTCCGAGGGGGTGGCGGGGCTGACGCCTCAGGGGACCGCCGATGTGGCGCAGCGGGTGGCCGAGATGCTCCAGCAGCCGCACCCGGCCACGGCTGACGGGCCTGAGGGCCACCAGCCGGGCCCTGTCCCGCAGGCGCACGAAGCGGACGGGCGTGAGGGGCGGCAGCCGCCATCCGCCCCGCGGACGGATGGCCCTGACGACCAGCAGCCGCCTGTGGCGAATCGCACCTAGGCATGGCCGTCGGACGGGGGGACCTGAGCGGCGTCAACTGCCACGCGATCGTGGTCGGTACAGGGTGTTACGGCGGTAGTGGCCAAGGAGCGCTGTCGGACCTGCCGAGCGCAGCGCGCTCGGCGCGGGCGGTCGCCGCAGCACTGGAAGAGAAATGCGGTCTCAACGGTCGGGTCACCGCGATCATCGACCCGCGGGGGCCGACCGAGGTGCTCGCGGCCGTCCAGGCCGCCATCGACGCCTCGGAGGGCGGCGTCGTCCTCTTCTGCTTCGTAGGCCACGGTCTGGTCGGACCTGGACAGCAGTTGTACCTTGCCACGTCGGATACCTCCTCGGCCGTCGACACTGTGCACGCCGTCCCCTTCGACCAGGTGAGCAAGCGACTCGCCGACGCCGCGGCGAGTACCGTCGTCGTCCTCGACTGCTGCTTCTCCGGTCTCGCACAGGTCGCGCCGCGGGAGTCGTATCGCGAGGTCTTGGCCTCAGCCCGTCCGGAGGGCAGCTTTCTGCTGGCCTCGGCCACGCACTACGCCGCTTCGTTTGCACCACCGAATGCGGAACACACGCTCTTCAGTGGGGAGTTGCTCCGACTGCTGACGGAGGGCGATCCGGGCGGTCCAAACTGGTTCACCCTCCTCGACGTCTACCGCATCCTCGACCACCGCTTCCAGGGCAGCGCCGCACGCCCGCACTCCGACGGTGTCGGACGGGCCTCCGATCTCGTCCTCGCCCGCAATCCCGGCAGGCGCGTCCACGACGACACCGCTGCGCCGGAGACAGAGCAGGGCGGCGGCCCGTGCCCTTACCCAGGAATACGCCCATTCCTGCCGGAGCAGCACCATCTCTTCTTCGGACGGGAGGAGCTGACGCGCAGCCTGGTACGCCGGGTGACCGCCGGCCCCCACCCGAGCCCGGTCGTCCTGGTGGGTGCGTCGGGAGCCGGAAAGTCCTCTCTGCTCCGAGCCGGACTCATAGCCGGTCTGGAGACCGAGCGGGTCCTCCTGCTGCTGGGACCCGGCGCGCGGCCGTTCCGTTCGCTCGTGGAAAGCTGGGCGACGGCAATCGGGCGGCCGTTTGCCGAGGTGGAGAAGGACCTGGCCACCGGACGGTTCAGCCCCCTCGGGCCGGACGTCCTGGTGATCGACCAGCTTGAGGAGATCTTCACCGAGTGCCAGGACCCGGAGGAGCGGGAGCTCTTCGTCCGCGCACTCGCCGCAGCGGGAACCGACGGTCCCCGCATCGTGCTCGGCCTTCGCGCCGACTTCTACGACCAGGTCCTGAACGACACACGGCTCGACGCGATCGTCAGGTCCGGACAGTTCACCGTCTCCGCCATGTCCGACACTGAACTGCGAGCGGCCATCGAACGCCCCGCAGCACAAGCCGGGCTGCGTCTGGAGGACGGCCTGTCGGACCACATCCTGCGCGAACTGCGGCAGGAGCGCGCCGCCGAAGGGGACGCCGTCCCGCTGCCGTTCCTCGCCCACGCTCTGCGCCAGACCTGGGCCGGGCGCCGCGGCACCACGTTGACCTTCACCGCCTTTCAGACCGCCGGCGGGATCCGCACAGCCGTGGCCCGGACGGCCGACGAGGTCCATGACGGGCTCGGCGCCGACGACCGGAACCGACTGCGGGAACTACTGCTGCGCATGATTTTGGTGGTCGACGACAGAGGCCGTGCCGTGCGCCGCCGCGTCCCCGTGGCCGAGCTCGACCAGGATGCCGATCTGCTCGGACTGCTGACCGCGGCACGGCTCGTCGTCGTGGACCAGGACGAAGCGCAACTCTGCCACGACTCCCTGCTCCATGCCTGGCCACGGCTTCAGGACTGGATCATTGAGAACCGGGCCGGACTACTCGTCCGCCGGAGACTCGGTGACGCCGCCGACGGCTGGCACGAGGCGGGACGCCCGGAGAGCGGCCTGTACGGAGGCGACCAATTGGCGTCCGTGCGCGCGCAACTCGCCGGTAACGTCGGTGCGCTCCACATGCGACGCGTCGAGCACGACTTCCTCGACGCGAGCCACCGCGCCGAACACCACAGGACGAAGCTGCGCCGGATCGTCGTCTCCGTCGTCACCGTACTGGCCCTGCTCGCGACCACCCTCGCCGTACTGGCCCGCGGCGCTCAGCAGGATGCGGAGGGCCGCGAGACGATCCTGATCGCCAACGAGATCGCGGCCCAGGCGGACGCCATGCGCGCGCGCGATCCGCAGACCGCGCTACGGCTCAGCCTCGCGGCGTACCGCACAGCAGATACCCCCGACACCCGGTCGAGCCTCTACGCCGCCTATCTGACAGAAGCACCGGTCGATATCCCCGGCGGACATCGCGCGGCAGTGCTCAACCTCGCGTTCAGCCAGGACGGGGATGTGCTGGCAACCAGCCAGGCCGGCGGGCAGATACAGCTCTGGGACCTTTCCCACCGGAACATACCGGTCAAGGCGGGGGCCCTGAAGCTACATGGCAGCGCCGCCATCGCCTTCCACCCGCGCTCCCGTCTGCTGGCGGCACAGACGGCCACGGACCTCACCCTCTGGGACGTCAGCGAACCCGAGCGGCCCGAGCGGCTGTCCGAACGGGAGATCCCGAAAGGCATGACGTACGCCCTCAGGTTCGCGCCGGACGGCCGCACGCTGGCGGCGGGGGGTGACCAGGGGCGGCTTCGAATGTGGGATGTGTCGAATCCGACGGCTCCTGCACTCAGGACGGACCGGTCGGTAGCTGCCGAAGCACTGATGTCACTGGCGTTCCGCCGCGACGGCCTGATGGTCACGGGCAACGGCATCAGCGGGACGGGCAGGGCCGAGCGGCCCGCGGAGGTGAGATTGTGGGACGTACGGGATCCTGCGGATGCCCGGCTGCTGGACACCGCCGAGGCCCCCTCCGTGATGGCGGTGGCCGCTCATCCGACGCGGAATCTGCTGGTCGCGACCGGCGCGAAGGGTGTGATGGCCTGGTGGAGGGTGGAGAGTGGCCATCGGCTCGTACGCGCCGAGCCCGATGCCCGGGACAATACCTGGGGTTACCCCGACCTGCCTTCGCTGAGCTTCCGTCCCGACGGGGAGCGGTTGGCCGCCGCAGGCAATTCGGCTCAGGGAGGCGCCCTGATCCGTGCGACGGTAGCGACCGATTTCGAGCTTTTCAGCTACTCGGCCGAACAGGGGACGGCCCCCTCGGCTGAGCCGGCCCAGTCGGTGGCCTACAGCCCCGACGGGGACCAGCTCGCGGTGGGCGACGTGGCGGGCAACGTACGCGTGTGGCCGCAGCGCACCCCCGCGCCCCGGGTCCGAGGGACCATGACCACACCGGACCCAGGCGCCAGCCCAATCAACGGCGACGGCACGCTCATGGTGGTCGCCGCGCCGGCAAAGACCTTCCAGGTCTGGGACCTCCGCTCCGCGGACACGGCCAAGGGAAGGGATCCGCGCGTGCGGTTCACCCTGCCCAAGGGGTGGGAGGCCCGGTACTTCCTTCCAGGGACCGACCGCTCCGTGCTGCTGGCCCACCGCTGGACGGAAAGCACGGGGGACCACGCGTTCCGGTTGTGGGACTTCGGCGGCGACGAGAACAAGCCTCCGGTACCGGGTGAGGAAATCCATCTGCAGGCGGAGGACGTACGGACGGCCGTCTCCGCGGACGGTGGCCTCCTGGTCCTCGGCGACTGGTTCACCGCAACGGTGCGTGTATGGGACATTCGGGACCCCCTCCGACCGGTGCGCGGCGGGACCATGACCGCCGCGCAGATCGCGGAACCGCAGAGCATGTTCTTCATGGGCGACCGGGGATTCGCCATCGTCGACCGGGGCGAGCCGGGGCAGGGCAGACCGAGTGATCTGCGCATCTGGGACCTCACCGACCCCGCCCGACCGTTCAAGGTCCGTCTCCTCCCGGGCGCTGCCACGGGACAAGCGGTCTACGTGCCCTCGTCGCATCTGCTGATGCACGACGCACTTCCCGAGCGGACCCAACTGTGGGACATGCGCGACATCCGCAGGCCCCGGAAGGCCGACTTGCTGCCCGCCGCATCCGGCGGCTATCTACCGGTCGGAAAAGGCGTCCTGGCGACGACGCTCACCGACGGAACCGTGCAGTTTTGGGACGTAGGGAACCCGTACCAGGCCCGTAAGACTGGTGCGATGCGCTTCGACACCCGCCTTGAGGACATCAGATTGTCGCCCGACGGGAAGCGGGTCCTCACCAGTTCCCCCTACCGCGTCTGGGATTCCGGGGCAGGTGGCATGTGGCACACCCCCGCCATCGCCACCCTGGCAGACATGCAGGACGTGAGGCTGCTGCCTGGGAACAACCCGTTCGCAGCCGTGGTCCCGCACAATTCTCGGGAAGGACGAGTCGCGTCGGGACTCACCTATCTGATCGACCTCGACACCGACCGGATCTACGAGTGGCTGTGCACCACCCACCCTCTCAACGTCGACAAGGGCCTGTGGAAAGCCCTGATCCCGCACCTGGACCGCCGGCGGTCCTGCGATTGACTGACGATTGTGGAACGTTGGCCCGATTGCTCAGTAGGGTCGGGGACTGGCGCGGTGGCCTGTGAGGGCTCCGTTTCCAGCCCCCGCCCGTCAAACCGTGCATGCGCTTCTCGCGCACACGGCTTACCGACATCGTTCACCGGCTGGCGTGCACCGCCACCCTGCGCACGTTTCCAGACAGGCGAAAGGCTCCGAGCCTGGCGAACCACGCGCCGTCGTGTCGCTTGCCCCACTTTCTGCCCGGGATGCCGCGCTTGCGATTGTCGAAGATCGCGAGACGCTCGTGGACGTAGCCGATACGGGCCGAACCGTACCCCTGGCGTGGTCGGCTGGGCCAACGGCCCGGCCAGCACCTCGAACAAGGCCCGCACCGGCGCGCTGCCGAGTCTGCGGCGCAGATCACGTAGCGCTTTCGTGCTCGGGCAGACGATCGGCATCCCCAACAAGCCGGCGGTCAGCTTGTCCCAGACCAGTCGATAGCCGATCTCGGGGAACAGGCACATCGCCAGGAGGAAGTAGACGCCGACCCGCGAAGGCAGATCACGCAGCCGCCGCTGCACGGTCCTGGTCTCGGACAAGACCGCGTCGACGAGCTCGAACGGCATGATCGGCGTCAGTTCTCCCAGATGGCCGGGCGCGAACCGGCCCGCGGCCACAGTCACCGTACGGGTGATGGCCGTCAGCGCCGACGGCGAGACACAATGAACAGGCAACGGAGCTCCTTGCGGTACAAGCTGTCTTGGACGACTGCCTGTACCAACGAGCTCCGTTGCTCTGTGTCAGAAGTCCTTCAACTGGCGCTGTCAAATTGTTGAGTATGTCGGTGTGTGACGGCGCGTTGGGGCATGGTGGGCTTGCGGTCCGGGCCTGTGGTCAGGCCGTGGTGGGCCGGCTGGCAGCTTGGGTGATCTGGTCCCAGATCGCGAAGCGGACGGTCATCTCGGCTCGGTGGTCGGAGGCTGTCATCAGGTGGCGGTGAGGGCGGAAGTGGGGCGAGATGCCGCTGAACGCGGCCAGGAACCGCTGGGCCCCGCCTACGGAACGGAATCCCTTCATCGCGCGTTCACGCTGCCGCGTGGGCTGGTGGGAGTTCTCCGCCCGGTTGTTCAGGCCCTTGTGGGAGCGGTGTTCCACCGAGGGCATGACCTCGCGGTGCGCCGCGCTGTAGGAGCGGAGTTTGTCGGTGACGACCACCCTCGGCACCGTACGGGTCTTCGTCATCAGACGGCGGAAGAAGCGCCTGGCCGCGCCTTGTCCCGCCGGCTCTGGACGAGGATGTCGAGGACGTTGCCATTCTGGTCGACGGCCCGCCACAGATACTTCAGCTCGCCGTTGACCTTGATGAAGACCTCGTCCAGGTGCTTCCCAATGCTGATGTCAAGCCGTCGCTGTCACTGAGGGTGTGACCTGGTAGCACCGTCGGTCACGAATCAGGGCCCACAGGACGTTGACGCGACGGCGTGCGAGCGCGAGGACGGCCTGGACGTGGCGTTTCCCCTCGGCGCGCTTGCGGTCGTAAAACTTCCGTGAGTTGGGGTCTCGTTGGACGCTGACCAGCGCGGAGATGTAGAAGACGCGCTGCAGACGACGGTGGTATCTCGTCGGTCGGTGGTCGTTACCGCTGACCTGGCCGGAGTCGCGTGGGGCGGGGGCCGTTCCGGCGAAGGCCGCGAGCCGGTCGGCCGTGGGGAAGGCGTCCAGGCTGCCGCCGACGGCAACGAGGAACTCGGCACCGAGGATCGTGCCGATGCCGGGCATGGACTGGATCACGTCGGCCAGTTCGTGTTCGCGAAACCGGCCCTCGATGAGTTTGTCGGTCTCGGTGATCTTCTCGTTGAGGGTCATCACCTCCTTGGCGAGGGTGTGCACCATCGTCGCGATGGCCTTCTCACCCACGACGGCGGTGTGCTGGCGCTCGGCGGCTTCAACCACCTTCTCGGCGAGGGAAGCAGCGTTGCAGACCTTGCGGTTGCGCAGCCAAGCGGTCAGCCGCCGGCTGCCCACGCGGCGGATCGCTGCCGGTGTCTGGTAACCGGTCAGCAGCACCATCGGGCCGATGTTACCGAGGTCGAGGGCCCGTTCCAGGGCCGGGAACATGCTGTTCAGCAGGGCCCCCAGCCGGTTGGTGGTGCGGGTGCGGTCGGCGACCAGATCGACGCGGTGGTCGGTCAGCAGCCGCAGCTCGAGTGTGGCTTCGTCGCTGGGGCGGATCGGCTGCAGGTCGCGGCGCATCCGTGCCTGGTCGGCGATCACGCGGGCGTCACGGGCGTCCGTCTTGCCCTGGCCTCGGTAGCTGTCGGTGGCCCGGTTGACCGCGATACCGGGGATGTAGACGAGCTCCTGGCCATGGTTGACCAGCAGGGCGATCAGCAGGCCGGGCTCGCCGCCGGTCATGTCCAGCGCCCAGGTCGTCTTGCCGCCGTCGGCGAGGTCCAGGACGTCACCGATCAGCTTCAGCAGTTCCGGCTCGTCGTTGGCCACCCGACGCGACAGCAGCGTGTCGCCCTCGCTGTCCAGGACCAGGCAGTGGTGGTGGGTCTTGCCGCAGTCGGTCCCCGCCCATATCCGGCTCATCGTGCTCCATTCGGTCGTACTTGCCTTGCGTACCACGGACGACCTCGCCGGCATTGCTCTACACAGCGACTTGTTCGCACTTCCCAATCGGCGGCCGAGTCGTCGTGGGGAGCCAGGCGGCCAAGCACCTGAAGCCACGAACGGCAGCCACTTGTCAGCCACACCCAGCTCCCCTGGGTGTCCTCACCCTACGAACGGGAGGATCAACCCGTTCAAGAAGGTAGAGCCACTTGTCCCCGGGCCTCGGCCGCCGGCGGCGCAGTCCGGCGGCGTAGGCCTGCCCAAACTTGGCGCACCAGCGGCGGACCGTCTCATAGGAGACGAGCACGCCGCGCTCGAGCATCAGCTCTTCGACCTCGCGGTAGGACAGAGGGAAGCGGAAGTACCGCCACACGCAGTGGGAGATCGCCTCGACCGGGTACCGGCGGCCCTTGTACGACGGCGGCGCGGACGACACGAGTGAACCCCTCCCCGGCACGATCAACTCCAAGATCATCCCAGGCCGGTCAACTAACGTGACAACGCCCCGCGAAGGCCACGGCACCGCCGCCGCATGGTGGCCCTGCGCCCCCGCCACAGCCGACCCCGTCGCCGCTCTCGTCGCGGCCCGCACCGCCGCCACGCGGAACTGACGGATTAAGAGCTCGCGCAGATAGGCGGCGTGGGCAGCCCCGGCAACAAGGTGGGCACAGGTCCCGGTGATCATGGAGTTGCGACGCTCTGTGACCACTGGGGAGATCTGTGCCCGTCCTTCCATCATGGCTGACCGACCCGCTCTGGGATCAATTCGCGGCACTGCTGCCCAAGCGCCCTGCGGTCGATCCGGCCCACCCGCTGGGTTGCCACCGCAGCCGTATCAGCGACCGGATCGTGTTCGACAAGCTGCTCCAGCTCCTGCGGTTCGGCTGCTCCTACCAGGCGGTCTCCGACACGACCTGCTCGGCGACCACGATCCGCAACCGCCGCAACGAGTGGATCCGGCTCGGCGTCTTCGCCCGGCTCAAACAGATCGCGCTTGAGTCCTACGACCGGATCGTCGGGCTCGTGCTCGACCAGATCGCCGTCGACGGCTCCATCACCAAGGCCCCCGGCGGCGGAGAAGCGGCCGGGCGCTCGCCGGTCGACCGCGGCAAACAGGGCCTGAAGCGCTCCGGCATGACGGATGGCTATGGGATCCCGCTCGGCAGGGTCCTCGCCGGAGCGAACCGCCATGACTCTCCGCTGCTGGCTCCGACCCTGGACCTGCTGGTGGACCTGGGGCCGCTGCCCGAGGCCATCACCGTGCACCTGGACGCCGGCTACGACTCGGACAAGACCCGCGCCGAACTCGCCGCGCGCAGTCTGCACGGCCGCATCGCGCACAAGGGCGAGAAGGCGCCCATCCAGGCGAGCCAGCGGTGGCACGTCGAGCGCACCCACGCCTGGCAGAACGCCTTCCACCGGCTCGCCCGATGCTACGAACGCCGCGTCGCGGTCATCGACGCGTTCTTCGACCTCGCCGATACGATCATCACCGTCCGTAGCCTGCTCCGCAGGGCGTGGACGACCCACCGCTGGGACAACCGTCCGAACCGCCGCCCATGAGCGAGTGCCGATCTACGCAGCGTCTAAGTGCAGCAGTTTGGGCATCTTGATGCCGACATGATCGGTACGTATGCCTGCCGACGTATAGGTACGGCCGCCACCGCCCTGGTGGACGTGTGCAGCACGTCGTCACGGCAGTAGAGCATATTTTCCCTATATGGGCGACGATCGGTATATGGGTGACGATCGGTGTGGCTGGTGCGGAGCTCCACTGCCGGAGTCGGCAGGCCCGGGTCGGCGGTATTGCCGTCAGGCGCATCGGCAGGCGGCCTGGCGGGCCAGGCGTCGCTGGCAGGCGGCGGCGGAGGCGCGGCAGGCGCTGGTGTTCGCGGAAGCGGATCTCCTGACGCAGGTGCAGGCCGCAACCCAGCAGGCGAGCGACTCGCGCCCGGGGCGAGGAGCGGAGGGCTGCCATGTTGCCGCCGTGGCGGAGGTGCCCGGGCTGGCCGGGCAGATGGTGCGCTGTGCGGTGTTGGCGGACCGACGAACCGGGGCGAGCTGGGCGCAGATCGGTGCTGGCCTGGGCATCAGCGCGGAGGCGGCCAGATGTCGCTTCAGGCGCCTGGAGGGATCCCTTCCTGGTGCCGCTCGGGAGGGTGAGAGCACGAGGGACCTTGCCGGCTTCGGCACTGGCACAGGCTCGGGCACGCATCTACTCTGCGCTGCTTTGGAACAGTTCATGCGGGAGACAGGCGCTTCCGGGGGCCTGGTATACCTGCTGCCGCCGGGTGAGCGGGTGCTGCGACTTGCGGTGCTGAGGGGGGTTCCCCGGCAGATCGCCGCGCACTGGACGCAGGTGCCGCTGACGGCCCGCACCCCGGCGACCGACGCCGTGCGCGAGCGGCGTCTGGTGTGGATAGGCGGCCAGGAAGAGATGGCGCGGCACTACCCGCAGATGGCGCTCGCGCTGCCCTACCCCTTCTCGGCGGCCGCTGCCCCGATCACCACCGGCACCACAGTCTGGGGCGCCCTGGTGGTGCGGTGGCCCAGCTCGCATCCATCGCCGCTGACCCGACACGAACGCAACGCGGTCCGTACCTCCTGCCGCCGCCTGGGCCTTCTCCTGCGGCAGGCCGCCGACAGCGGCCACCCGCTGCTGCCCGGGTCCGAGCCGCAGGTCCTGGCCCCCCTGCGTGCCCGCGCTCGCGGGCCAACCCAGGAGGCGGCAGCGGCGGACTTCGCCGAGCGCCTGCCCGGAGGATGCTGCACCTTGGACCTTGACGGCCGGATCACCTTCATCACAACCACCGCCGCCGACCTCCTCGGCGCCAGCGCCGCCGACCTGCTGGGCGTCCTGCCACGGCAGGTCCTGCCGTGGCTGGACGACCCAGTCGTCGAAGACCGCTACCGGGCCGCGGTGCTCAGCCAGGAGGCCACCTGCTTCACCGCCCTGCGCCCACCGGACCGGTGGCTTGCCTTCCACCTCTACCCGGACGTCTCCGGCATCAGCGTCCGCATCGCCCCGGCCTCCCCGTCCCCTGCCTCGGAGACGTCAGAGGTTCTGCACCCCGCACCGTCGGCCGCACCGGGCCGGTCGACCGCCCACCACCTCCTGATGCACCTCGCCGCCACGCTGACCGAGGCCGTCGGGGTCATGGACGTGATCGCCCGGATCGACGACCTGGTCCCGACCGCCTTCGAGGCCCAAGCCCTCGCCCTGATGATCGCCGAGGAGGGCCGGCTGCGGATCATCGGCTACCGCGGCTACCCCGCCGAACTCATGGACCGCTTCGACGGCACCCCCCTGGCCTCCAACACCCCTGCCGTGCGTGTCCTGACCAGCGGCGTCCCCAGCTTCTACGCCACCTTCGCGGACCTCAAGCGCGCTCATCCCCCCGCCGTCCTGCAGGACGGCAAGGCCGCCTGGGCCTTCCTGCCCCTGATCACCTCCGGCCGCCCCGTCGGCTCGCTGGTCCTCGCGTACGACCGGCCGCATTCCTTCACGCCCGAGGAACGAGCCGTCCTCACCTCGACCGCCGGGCTGATCGCCCAGGCCCTGGACCGCGCCCGCCTCTACGACGCCAATAAGGCGCTCGCCCACAGCTTGCAAGCCAGCCTGCTGCCCCAAGCACTGCCCCGCGTCCCCGGCCTGGACGTGGCTACCCGCTACCTCCCCACCGCTCACGGCATCGACGTCGGCGGGGACTTCTACGACCTCATCCATCTCGACACCGACCTCGCCGCCGCAGCAATCGGCGACGTCCAAGGCCACAACGTGAACGCCGCCGCCCTCATGGGGCAGGTCCGCACCGCCGTCCACGCCACCGCCGGCGCATCGCCCGGCCAAGTCCTCGCCCGCACCAACCGCCTGCTCACCGACCTCGACCCCGGCCTGTTCACCAGTTGCCTCTACGTCCAGCTCGACCTGGCACGCCACCGCGCCTGCCTGGCCACCGCCGGCCACCCGCCCCCACTCCTGCGCCACCCCGACCTACACACTGAGATCCTCACGCTGACGCCCGGGCTCCTGCTCGGCATCGACCCCGCCGCCGACTACCCGGAGACCGACATCCCCCTACCGCCCGGGGCCGTGCTCGCCCTGTACACCGACGGACTCGTCGAAACCCCCGGCATCGACATCGACGACGCCACCGCCGACCTCGCCGCCCAGCTCGCACAGGCCCGGGGCCAGACCCTGGACGCCCTCGCCGACACACTCATTCACCACGCCCAACGGTCCGCCCCCCGCAACGACGACATCGCCCTGCTCCTCATCCGGCCTCAACAACACGGCCGCTGACACCACGGCCCGCCCAGCTCGGCGGGGCTCCTGTCCCCGCCACGTCGACGCCGCCGGACTCGGTGAAGCATGCCTCCCTTTCCGAGCCCACCGCCGATCGGAGCCGGTGGACGGCGCTCTGCCAGGTGTGCGCGATCTGTTTGAGCCGGGCGAAGACGCCGAGCCGGATCCACTCGTTGCGGCGGTTGCGGATCGTGGTCGCCGAGCAGGTCGTGTCGGAGACCGCCTGGTAGGAGCAGCCGAACCGCAGGAGCTGGAGCAGCTTGTCGAACACGATCCGGTCGCTGATACGGCTGCGGTGGCAACCCAGCGGGTGGGCCGGATCGACCGCAGGGCGCTTGGGCAGCAGTGCCGCGAATTGATCCCAGAGCGGGTCGGTCAGCCATGATGGAAGGACGGGCACAGATCTCCCCAGTGGTCACAGAGCGTCGCAACTCCATGATCACCGGGACCTGTGCCCACCTTGTTGCCGGGGCTGCCCACGCCGCCTATCTGCGCGAGCTCTAAGCTTGATCTTTAAGCCTCCTCCTCGGCTCCGCCGCATCGGGGTGTGTCCGCTTTACGTTGTTTCTTGCCGACTGGGTGGCGGGGTGCGGGGGTGGAGGTGCGGCCCTTGGGGCGGCCGGGCCCGGGGTGGGTGGCTTTCGGCGTGCTGGCCGGGGTGCCCAGGATCCGCCGGATGCGTGGATAGCCTCGCCGGACCCGGCCGGGGGTCAGCTGATCCGGCGGCAGCGGCTTCTCCCAGGGCCGGCGCAGGTCCTCGGCCAGGGGGCGGGCGAGGCGGAGCTGGGCGTAGGCGGAGAGGATCAGCCACACCCACCGGTCGGCCTGCTCGGGAGTGCGTAGGCGGGGGCGGGTGAGGCCGAGGGTCTGCTTGAAGAAGCGGAATGTGTGCTCGATGTCGAATCTCCTGAGGAAGATCCGCCAGAGGCGGTCGACGTCGTGCGCGGTGGCGTCGGGGTCGCTGTGCCACAGCCATAGCGGCTTGGGGTCGCGGTTTCCGGGTAAGTGCTCGATGGCCAGATGGACCAACGTGCCCTCGACGAGGGGTAGTTCGCCTTCATGGTCGGCCCAGGAGCCGCGCCGGTCCGGCTTGGGGTGCATCCGGCCCCAGCAGCGGGCGAGGACCTGGCCGAAGCGGTCGTGGACGCCGGCCGACTCCTGGACCGGGGCCAGGTGGGTGGCGGGGTCGGCGAGGCGGAACTGTGCTCCGTGGCGGGGCGGGCGTCCGGGGTTGGTTCCGCGGCGCTTGCCAGCCGGTGCATACATCACCCGGTCCGCGCGGATGCGGCCCAGCAGCCGCACCGGTTCTTCGCGCAGCAGCCAGGTCAGGCGCACGAGGTCGTAGCCGGAGTCCAGGACGAACAGGACCGGCGGGTCGCCCGGTCGCCATTGCCCGGCCCGCTGCAGGCGGGCGCGCAGGTCACGGATCTGAGTCGCGGTGACCTCGGTGGGATCGTCCTCGGGCCCCAGCCGGACTGCGTCCAGCGGCCCTGTCCACGAGGAGCGGCCACCGCCCAGGGCCGCGGCCACCTGGTAGGGCCAGCCCGGGATGGTCTGGCGAACCCCGTCGCAGCGACACGGACGGTGGCAGTGCAGGCGCTCCGGCGAGCACTCGGCGTCCGGACGCGGCCATGGAGTGACGTCCAGCGCGATCGACAGCTGCCGGTCCGCCCCGCGCGGCAGCTCAAGGCCTGCCAGCGCCATCCGCAGGCGGGACACGGCGATGTGGCCCTGGGCCAGCGCGTCGTACATCGCCCCGTGCCCACGCCGGTGCACTGCCTCCAGCGACAACTCCGGCAGCGAGACCACCGGCCCGCCGGCACACAGCACCGCGTCCGCCAGCTCGAACAGAGCATCCGCCCGCAGGGTCAGGCACTCGTAGAACTCGCGGCGAAACCGAGATAACCCGGTCAATGCCTCGACGCGCGCAGCGTCGTCTTGCAGACTGTCCATCACGGCCTTTGGGTTGATCGACTGTCGACTTCAGCGAGAAGACACGATCACGCAAAGGCCGCCCAGCTGTCAGGCGAACGACGAACCCCACCAAGACACGATCTTGGTGGGGTTAATAGTCAAGCTAAGCTGACCAGAGCGCCCGAAGGAGGACACGATGACGACCGCATGGGACGCGCTCCCGCCCTGGATGCTGCCGCCCCGGCCGAGTGGGTGGGAGGCCGATGACCTCGACAACGCACCCGCCCTCCCGCGACACACCGAGCTGATCGATGGAGCGCTGATCTTCATGATGTCCCCGCAGCGGTCCTGGCACGCCCGCGTCGTCACCCGGCTTACGACCGCATTGGACGATCAGGCTCCCGAGGGATTCGAGATCGACCGGGAAATGACGATCAAGCTGAACGAGAAGAACCGGCCCGAGCCCGACGTCCTTGCTGTCACGGTCCCATACGACCCGAACCGCACGCGCTACCTCCCCGACCAGGTAGCCCTCGCCATCGAAGTCGTCTCGGATGAGTCCGCCGACCGTGACCGGTCGCTGAAGCCGTTCAAGTACGCGCAGGCGGGTATTCCGCACTACTGGCGTGTCGAGGAGGAAAACGGCCTCCCCGTCATCCACACGTACGAGCTGGACAACACCACCCGCGCCTACGTCGCCACCGGTATTAACCGCGATCGCATAAAGACAGCAGTCCCTTTCGGTATCGAACTCGACTTGCTCCGTCTCGTTCGCTGATCACAGTGGCGTTTGGCATCCTGTGGGACTCTGGTCCGAAAATAACGTCTGAGCATCAGCCCGGTAGGTGGGTTGAGGTGGCCTCGATGGGTTCGAAGCGGACGGTAAGGCCGAGGGCGTTGGCCTGGCGGGTGATCCGGCGCAGGGCGCGTTCGGGGTCGTGTTTGGCGTAGTAGTCACCGCCGAGGTCGTGGAAGGCGGTGTCCTGGGTGAGCATGTGCCAGACCGCGGTCAGGGTCGAGTGTTCGAGTGCGACCAGGGCTTTCTTCTTGCCGAGGCGGGGCATGAGGCGCATGTAGCGGGCGCCGAGGTAGGTGGTGTCGCGGGTGCGGGAGGCGGCCATGGCTGCGGTGCCCAGGGCGGCGCCCAGCCAGCGGTTGCCGTGGCGTCTGCGGCCGGACTTGTGCTTGCCGGCGGACTCGTGGTGGCCGGGACAGACCCCGGCCCAGGAGGCCAGGTGTCCGGCGGTGCGGAAGCGGGACATGTCGCCGCCGGTCTCGGCGATGAGCACCTCGGCGGTGGTGCGGCCGACTCCGGGAATGGTTTCCAGCAGTTCAAGCTGGCGGGCGAAAGGGCGCATCTCCTCCTCGATCCGCGTGGACAGCTCGGCGATGGCCGCCTTGAGCTGGTCGATGCGTTCCAGGTGCAGACGGCACAGGAAGGCGTGGTGCTCGCCGAAGTTGCCGGTCAGCGCCTCGACCAGGGCGGGGATCTTGGGCCGCATGCGGGCCTTGGCCATCTGGGCCAGGGCGTGGACGTCGCGTTCGCCGTCGATGAGCGCGGTCAGCATCGCCCGCCCGGAGACGCCGAGGATGTCGATGGCCACCGCGGAGAGCTTGATGCCGGCGTCCTCCAGTTCCTTCTCCAGCCGCTGGGCCTCGCGGCCGAGTTCCGCGGCGAGGGTGGAGCGGTAGCGGGTCAGGTCGCGCAGGTGCCGGATCGGCTCCGGGGGCACGAACGATGCCTTCAGCAGGCCGCACTCGCCCAGCTGGCACAGCCAGGCCGCGTCGGCGACATCGGTTTTGCGCCCGGGCAGGCCCTTGGCGTGTGCGGCGTTGACCAGGATCACGTTCAGGCAGTCTTCGAGGAGGTAGAACGCCCCGCGCCAGTAGTCGCCGGTTGCTTCCATGACCACCAGGGTGACCTGTTCGGAGATCAGCCAGTCACGCAGCTCCAGGAGCGCGTTGGTGGTGGTGGCGAACGTGCGGGTCTCTTGTCGGCGCGAGCGTCGCCCGCTCGGGCTGGGGGTGCGTACGCACGCTTTTAGGTCCTTCTTGCCGATGTCCAAAGCGGCGCACCGCTCGTGCAACACGTCCATGAACCCCTCCCGGGCGACGAGGCGCCGTCCGGAGGGGCCACAGGGCTGAAGAGTCTGGTCCGCGTGCTGCAGCAACAATTGACGGTCCCTGTCAGCGGCCCCCAACGCCATACTGACGCGCGAGCTCGATGGCATCACAGATAGATCGGCGTCCCGGACGGACACGGGCCCATTTTCCCGCCTCCACGGAGGCCCGCGCAGCGGGCCTGGATTACTGACGCGTAAATAACTGCAGGTAGGAGCTGTCTTGGGCAGGGCCTTGCGCCCGGTCGGGACCTCGTCCGCCGGGTTTCGTTCCCGCTCGTTCATCCACTTCGACCGGACCAGCCCCGTCGCCCCCGTAGTCCGCCAGATCGACCGGACCGTTGAGTTCCTCGACCTGGTTTCTGCCTGCCACTCCTTCGTCGCGGCCGCAGGCCGCACCGTCCCCGGCCTGCGGGACCGGCAGCTGGGCGAGGACGAGCGCGCCATCGTGCACGAGAACGTCGCCAGGGTGAGGGCCACGCTGGACTGGATCGAGACCGCGGTCGACACCGGCAAGGTCGACGTCGACGGCGAGTTGGCCCGTCTCCTGGCCGGCCCCAAGCCATGCCCCCAGGCGCCGGGGCCAGGCTGCTCGGCGGCGCGCCGACACACTCCGCTTCATCCTCTTCGAGGCCCGCCCCGCCGGGCTGCTGGGCCGCTGCCGGTGAACTCACACCCAGCCAGGTGCGGGCAGGGCTGGCCTGCCTGCGCGACATCATCGCGGGCCCGGCCCTCACCCCGACTGAGCTGGCAGAAGCCGCCTGAGCCGGGAATTACGCAGGTCGTCGGGCCCTCTCAAACGCGGCCCGGACTTCTGCGAAGCGTTCTTCGCTCTGCACCTTGCCGGCGGCCATGTCGCTGAGCGCATACGCAGTGGTCTTGAACCCGTCAGTGTGATGGAACTCGGCACCCCAGTTGCCGAGCGTCACATGTGTGACCTGCTGCAAGGGCAACCGCTGAGTACCCCACGGGTTCACGGCGACAACCAGCTCCGGACCAATCTCCAGCCGGACTCGCAGTATCACCCACCAGAAGAAACAGCAGGCACCGACCGCCAGGCCCGTCCACAACCCTGCCCGTGTGAAGCCCACCCACGTCGGTGCAAGCACCCACCAGAACCAGCACCGAGCGGCTGCCACCACGACAACAGCCGACATGACATACGCCGCGGGGCGAGCACCCCCGCCGACGCGCCACACCGCGACCTCATCCCCACCCCGGTCTCCCATGGCGACATTGTGGCTCTCACCGCCCACGATGGCCCCGTTATTTCGTGGTGATCGTCGCCTTGGACACCTCCGCGCCGTAGACCTCGGCGAGGTGCGCGGAGATCTCCCCGTGAGTCAGGCCCTTCGCGGACAGCGACAGCACCATCTCGTCCACGCCGGTCAGACGCCGCTGGCGCTTCTTGACGATCTGCGGCTCAAAGGTGCCGGCCACGTCTCGCGGGACCTTCACCTCGACCGGTCCGGGCATGTCATGGGAAGATCCAGTTCGACGGACAAGGGGTGGAGCGTATGGGGCTTGACTACAGCTACAAGATCTTTGTGCCTGCCAAGAACGTCGCCAGGGCGCTGCTCGAGCTCACCAAGCTGGCGCCGCCAACCCGTCGAGTGACGCCGCTTACGGTCACCATGCCCGGCGGTGACCGGGTCGTCGTCCCGTTCACGTCCAACTTCAAGAGCGAGCCGGTGGATTGCTCCACAAGCGGCAGGCTTGAACTCGACACCTCAATCATGTTCGGCGTCGACGACGCGGTGCGCGAGTTCTGCGGGGACCGTGACTCCGAACCCGACGAGTTCGGGAGAGTTCAGATTGGGTACGTCTACCTCACGCTGCGGTTCGCGCCCGCGCCACACCCTCGCTTCGCGTCGCTAAAGTTCACCGCAGCCACGTCGGGGATGAGTCGGCTGTTTGAGCGATCCGCAAGCATCGGAGCCGTGTTTACCGGCCTCACCGCCGCCAGCGGCGGAGTGTGCTGTCTACTCGACACCGAGAGCGACACCTTCCAAATATGCTGGCTGAACGGTCAGCCGATCCAAGACACGGTTCCCGGCCCTCGCTTCGCCAACTACCGCGATCTTGTGACAGTTTGGCCCGGCCAAGACCAGTGAGGAAGCATCTCACCAGAGGCCCTTGGACTGCTGGCCGAACGCGGAGGAACCCGCCGCGTTCGAAACGCAATGAGACGCCGACCCTGGCACAGGGACCAGCCCAACTGACTTGATCCACAGGTCTTGACTATTACTCCACCGCCTCTTCCGCTTCCGCGAGGTAGCCAGTGGCGTCGATTGTCCGGATGAGAACGCCTCGGATCAGGGCCTCGCGTGCCTCGGGCTCGGCGTCGTCGAGAGCGCTGGCGAAGTCCGCAGCTGTGTCGTTGTCGAAAGGACCAGTATCCCAGGTGCCCATGCTGATCTCCTTGCGTAGCTTCGCCGGGATCCTCGCATCAGGCTCGACAGGGTCTGTACGGTCAACGGTGGATCTTCGAACAGGAAGTGACACCTGATGACAGACGTGATCGTCTCGGCTGAGGCCGTGCAGGAAGTGCAGCCCCTGGGGGTGCCGGACGCCATGGACGACCAGCTGATCGGCCAGCTGGTGGACCGGGCGAAGGCCAGCGGGATCAAACTGACCGGTGAGGGCGGGCTGCTGCAGCAGCTGACGAAGAGGATCCTCGAGTCCGCCCTCGAAGGTGAGATCACCGACCATCTCGGGCACGAGAAGCACGAGAGGGCCGTCGGCGGCAACACCCGTAACGGCACCCGCTCCAAGACCGTGGTGACCGAGGTTGGGCCGGTGGACATCGAAGTCCCCCGCGATCGTGAGGGCAGCTTCGAGCCGCAGATCGTCAAGAAGCGACAGCGTCGGCTGACCGGAGTGGACGAGATGGTGCTCTCGCTGTCCGCCCGTGGCCTGACCCATGGGGAGATATCCGCCCACCTGGCGGAGGTCTATGGCGCCGAGGTTTCCAAGACGACCATTTCCATGATCACGGACAGTGATAGTGGTATCCGGGTTCCCGGTGGTCGTGACTCGATCACTGACTGACGTCCTGCTGGGCTGTCTTCGCCTTGGTCTGTCCGGCTGCCGGGGCCCGTTCCCGAGGCCCCGGCCGGGTGGATCATGACCTTATAGGAGCCTGGCCAAAGGCCCCATCACTGTCCTGTCTGCCCCGCCCGGCCGGAGCCATCTCCGGTCAGGAAGGCATCTCCAGCATGACAGGAACGGACACCGAAGCCGTCGTCGAACACGTGGTGATCGGCGGAGTGGACTCCCACGCCGACACCATCCACGTCGCCGTGGTGACTGACCGCGGCGGGCAGCTCGCCGACGCTGAGTTCCCCACAACGGCCGCTGGATACACGGCTGCTATCGCGTTCATGGCCGCTCATGGCACTGTCGTCTCCGTCGGGGTGGAAGGCACATCGTCCTACGGCTCGGGGTTCACGCGAGCGGCCCGCAAGGCCGGCCTGACCGTGATCGAGGTCAACCGGCCGGACAAGGCCGAGCGCCGCAGGATCGGCAAGTCCGATCCCATCGACGGTGGTCTTGGAGACCTCCGTGCCGTAGACCTCGGCCAGGTGGGCGGAGATCTCGCCGTGGGTAAGGCCCTTCGCGGACAGGGACAGGACCATCTCGTCCACGCCGCCCAGGCGCCGCTGGCGCTTCTTGACCAGCTGCGGTTCGAACGTGCCCGCCCGGTCCTGCGGCACCGTGATCTCCACCGGGCCGACCTCGGTGGTCACGGTCTTGGACCGGTGGCCGTTGCGGCAATTCTCCCGGCCGCCCTCGACCCGTTCACCGGGCTCGTGTCCGAGGTGGTCGGTCAGCTCACCCTCCAGCGCGGACTCCAGCACCTTGCGCGTCAGCTCCGCCAGAAGGCCGCCCTCGCCGTTCAGCTTCACTCCGCCGGCCTGGGCCCGGGCCACCAGTTCGGCAACCAGACCGTCATCCACACATCCAGCGCACCCACGGCGGCCTCCCCGGCCTTGATGTCACTCATCACGTCAGTCATCAACTGTCGCTTCCAGCTCGGGAGTTACACCGGTTACCGTACAGACCCCCCGCATGAGACTGAGCACTACAGATGGCGGATGAGCACTGGATCTGTCGGGCTGTGCATTTGAGTTGGTGTGACTGAGCTCCTCAGTCGGCGGCTGAGCGCTTCAGGTGGCGAGTGGACACCCTGGAGACGATGCCCAAGCAGGGTTCATACGGTGATGCGCCAGGCCGTCCAGAAGGGCCTGGAGGCCGAACTCGAAGGTCCTGTCGGGGGCAGCGGCATATTCGGCGGCCGCCTGGGTGTCCAGCCGGGCGCGCAGGCGCGGGTAGTGCATGGCGATCTCCTGCGCCTTGGTCATGGCGTCCTGGAACTGTGCTTCGGTGGTGACGCGGCCCTGGTTGAGTCTCCGGGTGAGTGCGGCGGTCGCGGCGGCGCTAGCCGCGTGGCCGAGGACGTAGGTGAAGACGGCGGCCGCGGCCTGCAGGGGGTGGGCAGCGGCCACCGGACCAGGGGTTGATACACCGTCACGGTGTGGGCAGTCTGCTCCTCCCACGACACCCGCAGGAGCCGTCACCCGGTGCGTGCCGTCGGTGCGCACGAACCTCTGGGGGCGTTCAGTCGCGCCGGTACCAGGGCTTCGGCGTAGTCGACGGGCATCCGGTTCATGACGGTCTGGTCGGCCGGGGAGAGCGGAACAGGCACGGCCTCCAAGATCATGGAGTTCTCGACGCCCCGTGACCTGTCTGGAAGACCGTGCCTGCCGAAGCATCATCGCTGATCCCGCCTGCCCTTGACCAACTTCGCGAGCATCCCGAGGCCGCGCCGGAAGAAGTGCCCGGACTGCTGGACCGCCTCACCCAGGTGCCCGATCCGCGTGATCCCCGCGGAGTGCGCCACGCGCTGGTCGGCGTTCTTGCCCTGGCCGCCTGCGCGGTGCTGGCCGGGGCAACGTCGCTGCTGGCGGTCGGCGAATGGATCGCCGACGCTCCGCCCCACGTGCTGGAACAAGTCGGCATGCGACTCGATCCCTTGTTCCCCAAACGGTCTCTGCCTGCGGAAACAACGGTTCGACGACTGCTGGCCCGGATCGACGGCGACACGCTGGACCTGGCGGTCGGCCGCTGGCTCGCCGACCGCCGCAACCGAGCCGAGGGCCGGCTGCGCGGCCTGGCGGTCGACGGCAAGAGCCTGCGCGGAGCGGCCAGGGCCAACGGCCGCAGGATCCACCTGCTCGCAGCCCTGGAGCACACCACCGGCCTGGTCCTGGCCCAGCTGGACGTGCAGGAGAAGACGAACGAAATCACCTGCTTCCAGCCGCTGTTGGAGACCCGACCTGGCCGGGGTGGTCGTCACCAGCGACGCCATGCACACCCAGCGCGAGCACGCCGACTACATCCTCGGTCGCGAAGCCCACTACATCGTGATCGTCAAGGGCAACCAGAAGAAGCTCCGCAAGCAGCTCAAATCCCTTCCGTGGACAGAGATCCCGCTGCAGGGCCGGGTGAGGGGCACCGGCCACGGACGCTCGGAGATCCGACGGATCAAGGTGGCCACGGTCAACGGCCTGCTCTTCCCCGGAGCCCGGCAAGCCGTCCAGGTCAAGCGCCGCCGCACCGACCGCAAGACCGGCAAGACCACCATCAGGACCGTCTACGCCGTCACCAGCCTCACCGCCGAGCACGCCAACCCCGCCCAGCTTGCCACCCTGATCCGTGACCACTGGCAGATCGAGGCCCTGCACCACGTCAGAGACACCACGTTCGCCGAAGACGCCTCGCAGCTGCGAACCGGCAACGCGCCCCGCGCGATGGCCACCTGGCGCAACCTCGCCATAGGCGCCCTGCGGCTGGCCGGCGCGACCAACATCGCCGCCGCTCTGCGACACAACGCCCGCAACGCGGACCGCCCGCTCGCCCTGCTCGGGCTCAAGTGATCACGAAACGGACGCCCGCCGACTACGCCGAAGCCCTGGCGCCGGTACTGCTCGGCGGCCTGCCGAGTCGGATGATGCTGCGAAGGCGGTGGTCGCCCGCGTTCTGATAGTCGGAAGCTACTCAGCGCAGTACGGCCGACAGGAGGTCGGTGCCCAACGCCGCCAGATCGGGCAGATTGAGGGTGTAACGGACGTAACGACCGTGCCGCCGAGCCGTGAGCAGGCCCGCGCGGCGCAGGACGGCAAGGTGGCGGGACACCTCCGGGGGCGAGAGTTCCCAGAAGTGGGACAGCTCGCCGGTGGTGTGCGGGCCGCGGGCCAGAGTGCGCAGCAGCCGCAGCCGTACCGGATGCGCGAGCGCCTCCAGCCGGAGGGTGACCGTCTCCAGAGAGACCGGATCAGCCGGACTCAGCTCGGCGACAGGGTACTGCACCACCGGATGCCACCCGGGCGCGTGGACCGCCACCAGGTGCGGGCGGCCGAAGACGCTGGGGATGAAGGTGACCCCGGCGCCACGGGCGGCGGTCGCCTTGTCCTGCACCTTGTCCACGATGATGCAGTCGCCGTCCGGTGCCAGGGTGACCGCGCCGGAGACCGAGGCGAGTGCCGCCCCGACGCCGTGGCGCCTGAGCAGTTCGTTCTTCAGTCGCAGATCGGTGGCGAGCTGCACCGCGACGCCCGCCCAGGCGCCGTCGAAGAAGGCTCCGACGCATTCTTCGAGGGTGTGGCGCACCCGCGCTCGCACCGCGGCCGGGTCCGCGAGCAGCCGTTCCGCGAAGGCCTCCTGCGGCGCGCCGCGGGCCTGGGCCACGTCCAGGGCCCGCTCGCGCGCTGTCGTGTCGGTGAGCGGCGACGCCCCGGGGAAATGGACCCGGTTGCTGCCGCACGTGGTGACGAGCGCGGCGGTCACATACGTCTCGTCGTCGATCCGGTCCACGTCGTCCAGCTCCTCGGCGAGGGTCGGCCGGGGCCGCGCGGGGATCAGGAAGTCTGCCTGTGAGGAACGCCAGAGGAACTCCGCCTCCCTGAGCCGCTCGGCCAGTTCCGGCCGCAGCCCGGCCCAGACGTCCGCGGCCCAGCCGGCGAACTGCGGATGGTGACCGGGTTCGGCCAGCACGTGCAGCATCGCGGTCAGCTCGGCCAGCGGGGAGGCGGCGAACCGCACTCGCTCGGACGGCAGACCGCTGATGTCGATCCTCAGCGTCATCCCCTCATCATCACCGCCCGGACAACCTGGCGACGGCGTCGATTGACGATGTGCGTCAACCGACGTGCCCTGCCCCAGCGGCCGAACGCACCGTCTGACGCCATGGCAACCATCACCAGAATCCAGCCCCGCGCCCTCGTCCGCGCCTCAGGAGGCCCCCGCTATGCCGTCGCCCTGGCCGTGGACGCGCTAGGCACCGGCCTGCTGCGGCCCTTTCTACTGCTCTACGGCGTGACGGTACTGAGGCTGTCCGCTCCGGTCACCGGCACCGCCATGACGGTCGGCATCGTCGCGGGTCTGGTGTGCATGCCCGCAGTGGGCCGATGGCTGGACCGCGGCGCACGCAGCACGGTCGTGGCGGCGTCGATGCTGGTGCGGGTGCTGGGCGTGGCGCTGCTGCTGGCCGCCCCAGCGGGGCACGTCTGGCTTTTCGCGACGGCGGCACTCTTCCTCGGCATCGGCAACCAGGCATGGCCGGCCGCCCACGCCGCGCTCGTGGCCACGGTCGCCCACGGCCGAGAACGCGACACCGCCCTCGCAGGGGCCCGCGCCCTGCGCAACGCCGCCCTGGGCGTCGGAGCACTCCTTGCCACCGTATGCCTGGCGGGCGGCACCACCGCACTGCGGGCGCTGGCAGCTGTCACTGCGCTCGCCTACCTTGCCGCAGCCGCCTTGGCGTGGTCGGTCCACGTGCACGCACATCCAGCGGAGGCCGCCCCGGCCAAGGACCGGGACGATGAGCCCGCACCCCGGATGCTCGCGCTACTTGTCGCCAATGTGGTCTACGTCTTCTGCCTCAACGTCCCCGAGATCGCGCTCCCTCTGGTCCTGGTGACGCAGCTCCACGCGTCCCCGGCGTGGCCGGCAGCCGTCTTCGTGGCCAACACGGCGCTGGTCGTCACCCTGCAGGTGCCGGTCACCGTCCTCATGTCCCGCTTCTCCCGGCGGACCGTGCTGGCCCTCTCTGGCGTGGTGCTGGCCGCGTCCTACCTCGGCTTCCTCGCGGCCACCTCACTGGGACACGGCTGGGGTACCCCGGCCATCGCCACGGTGTCCGTGGTCTGCACGGTCGGCGAGATCATCTACGCCGGCAGCGCCACCGCGCTCGTCACCGCACTCGCCCCGGCCCATGTCCTGGGCCGCACCCTCGCTCGCTTCCAGCTCTCCACGGGCTTCGGCCTCGCCGTCTCCCCGGCGGTCATCACCACGCTCGCACCCCACGGCCCAGCCGCCCTCTGGGGCAGCCTCGCCGCCGCGACACTCCTCTCCGCTGGCGCCGTTGCCACCGAGAAGGATCAAGGAACGCGGCTCAGCGGTTGCTGCCCCCGGGAGCGAGCAGGCTTGTGAGCTCGGCAATCGCCTCGCCTCTGGTGACGGTTTGACGTAGCGGCGGACGTTCTCCGCTCTCTTGTGCCGGGACTTCGCCATCAGCATCAACAGGGACGCGCCCTGCTCGCCGAGGTAGGTCAGCGAGGAGTGGCGGTACTCGTGCAGATCCCAGCCTGTGCCCGGCCCCCGAAGTGCGGTGTGCTCGTCCAGCAGGGCGCGCGCCTGGCCGTAGGAGAGCCGGGCAAGCCCGGTGTCCGGGCATATGCCGCGCGGGCTGACGACCTTGCCAGGCCCGGGGCGGCGATGGGCGACATCGTGGAGGCGGCGTGGAAGGTGCAGGCGGCTTTTCGCCGGAGCCATGCACCCCGTTCAATGCGGTGGCGGTTTCGGGTCCAGGGCGTTGCCGACGGTGCATCCGCCGGGCATCCGCTGGATCCGGGGCGGCACCCACACCTCGGTGGCGCCGGGGCTCACGCGGGCAAGAAGGCAGTCCTGCGCGTCGAAGCCGTTGCTGTCCCGCTCGAAAATACGATTCGGTGCTGTGAGCTGCGGTGGTGTCGTTTGGTCAGGCGGCGCGGTGATACTGGTTGATCAATCCTTTGAGGATGGGTTGTCGCCGGATCTGGTGGGTCTGGAGGTCGGTGATGGCGGCCGGGTTGGACGGTTGGTCGCTGTCCGGGGTAGCTGCTGGCGGGATTGGTGGGGACGGTGTCCGTTGTAGTGCTGGATGTACTCGGTCAGTGCTTTCACGGCGTGGGTCTCGTTGTAGATGAGCATGCGGTCGAGGAGCTCGCGGCGGAGGGTGCCCACGACTCGCTCGCAGATCGCGTTCGCTTTGGGTGTCCGTGGTGGGCTGAGCGGAATCTCCACGCTGTCGGCCTCGAGGACGGCGTCGAAGGCGTGGGTGTACTTGCTGTCCCGGTCCCGGAGGAGGAATCGCAGCGAGTCGATGGGGCGGTCCGGGATCACGGCGGGGTTCCTGGCCTGCTGGACGGTTCATTGCGCGGTGGGATGGGCGGTGACGCCGGCGAGGTGGAGGCGCCGGGTGCCGTGCTCGATGACGACCAGGGCGTAGAGGCGCTTGAGTGACACGGTGTCGAGGTGGAGGAAGTCGGCGGCGATGATGCCGTGGGCCTGGGCGGTGAGGAACTGGCGCCAGGTCGGCCCGGAGCGCTGCGGGGCGGGGTCGATGCCGGCGGCATGCAGGATCTCCCAGACTGTGGACGGGGCGATCGCGTAGCCCAGGCGGGCGAGTTCGCCCTGAATCCGGCGGTGGTGGCCCCAGGTGCTGTTCTCGCGGGCCAGGCGCAGAATGAGCTGCTTGACGGCGGGCGCGGTGGAGGGTCGGCCGGGGCGGCGGCGTTGGATGAACGCCCACTTGCGGGCGAGGAGTTGACGGTGCCAGGCCAGCAATGTGGTGGGGGTGACCGCGAAGACCTGGCGCCGGCGTTCGCGCGGGATCAGCCGGGAGAATGCGGCGAGCCAGATCCGGTCGGCGAGCTCGTAGCAGACCCGGGCGGTCTGCCGGCGCAGCACCGCGTTCTCATGCCGGAGCGCGAGAACTTCCGCATCCTTGGCCATACGGCTGCGCAGTACGGCAGCGGGCACGGTGATCAGATTCCGGACGAGCGTGGCGACGACCGACAGCGACATCCGCAGATCGTCGCAGGCCAGTCGAGGCCTTGTCGCCAGGATCAGCAAAGAGGGTGTTCACTCCTATGTGTAAGTGATGGTCTTGCTGGGTGCTGGTCGGGCCCGTCCTGACCTGGAGTTTGTGACACACAGTGAGTGACTTGATGAACGAGATCAGCCCGCAGGCCGCGCCCATGGACAGCCGTGAGGAGGCCGCCCGACGCCTGGCGGGGGCACTGTCGCCTGCGGCGATCGACCGGATGCTGGCGGACGCGGAGGAGGCCGGGGTCGGCATCGACGGGGCCGGCGGGCTGCTGCAGCAGATGATGAAGGCGGTCCTGGAGCGGGCTCTGCAGGTCGAGATGGCCGACCACCTGGGCTACGAGGCCGGCGACCCGGCCGGTCGGGGCAGCGGGAACTCCCGCAACGGCAGCTTCCCCAAGACACTCACCACGACGGCGGGGCCGGTCACGGTGGACGTGCCCAGGGACCGCAAGGCCGCCTTCGAGCCGGTCATCGTGCCCAAGGGGCGACGGCGCCTGGCCCAGGTCGACGACATGATCCTGTCCCTCTACGCCCGCGGCATGACCACCCGCGACATCACCGCGCATCTGAAGGAGGTCTACGGCTCCGAGGTCTCCCCGGCCCTGGTCTCCAAGATCACTGATGTGGTGGCCGATGAGATAACTGCCTGGCAGAACAGGCCAGTTGACGAGGTCTATCCCATCCTCTATATCGACGCACTCAGCGTGAAGGTCCGCGACGGCGGCATGGTCACCAACAAGTCCGCCCACCTGGTCATCGGCGTCGACGTCGACGGCATCAAGAACGTCCTGGGCATCTGGATCCAGGACACCGAAGGCTCGAAGTTCTGGCTGAACGTGCTCAGCCAGCTGAAGAACCGCGGCCTGCGCGATGCGCTGATCGTGTGCTGCGACGGCCTGACCGGCCTGCCCGAGGCCATCAACACCGTCTGGGACAAAGCCCTGGTCCAGACCTGTGTGACCCACCTGATCCGGGCGTCGATGAAGTACGTCTCCTACAGCGACCGCAAGAAGGTCGCCGCCGCCCTCAAACCCATCTACACGGCCGCGACCGAGTCCGAGGCGCTGTCCGCCCTGGACGAGCTGAGGGCGAACTACGGCAAGAACTACCCTGGTTTGATTGCCAGTTGGGAGCGGGCCTGGGAGGATTTCATCCCCTTCCTCGCCTTCGACCGCGACATCCGTCGAGTGATCTACACCACCAACGCGATCGAATCCCTGAACTACCAGCTCCGCAAGATCACCAAGACCCGCGGCCACTTCCCCTCCGACGACGCCGCCATCAAGCTCCTCTACCTCGGCATCCGCCGCATCGAGGGCCGGCACATCGACGGCGACGGCCCCATCCCCCAAGGCCGCGTCCGGGGCACCGGCACCCTCGGCTGGAAGCGCGCCATGAACCACTTCATGCTCGCCTTCCCTGACCGCCTCCCCCTCTGACCCCAGCAAGATCACCCTCAGTAACCACCCCACGGGCCCGACCAGCAAGAACACGCATCACGACATACACAAAGGAATTGACAACCTCTCAGCAAACGTGCAGGCCACAGCCGCGAAATCGTATTTTCGAGCGGGACAGGCAGGCCCAGGGATGCCAGCACGGTGGGCTTGGCCTGCTCCCATGCCCCGCCGGCCAGCAGCTTCGCCCTCGGGTCGCCCCACTTAGAGGAGTTCTTCGCGAAGATCTCCCGCCTGCGCAGCATGCGGTGGAACTGCTCCAGCACGCAGAACACGTACGCCTTCCAGTCCACGCACCCCGGCTCAAGGTTCGGCGCGGCCAGTACCAGCCGCCGCCAGGACCCGGCCAACAGCTCGGTGTCGATCTCGGCAGGTCCCACCTTCTTGCGGCCCATCAGCTCCGGCAGCGACTTCAGCGCGGCCAGCACCGGGGCGCCCTCCGGAGTCGCGCCGAAGTCCACGACCTTGATCAGGAGCTTCAGGAACGGCCGCACCGTGCCGAACCGGGTAACCAGCATCGCCCGCCATGCCTGGTCCGCATCGGAGTCCAGCGGCGGCGTCAGCTCGAACAGTGCGGCGATCGCGGCGGCCAACTCGCTGCGTGGCACCACCGCCTCGATCTGCTCCCACATCGCCGCCAACGTTTCCACTTTCGGGGCGCTGATCTCGCCGGTGTCGGTGTCGACCTGCTCGGAGGTGGTGTCGAAGACGACCTGGAACGCGGTCGCCAGTTTCGCCCCGGCCCGCTCGACCCTCGGCAGGGTCTTCATCTTTTCCTTGGCCGTCTCCCGCTCGGCCCTGGCCAGCAGCTTGGTGGCGATCAACACCTCCAGGAGATCCAGGGCGTCATCGACCGCCCGCGTCGTCAGGTGCACCGCGGTGGCCAGCAGGGTCGCCAGCCGGCGCGCGTCGTTGTGGCGCTTGAGCAGCGTTGCCTTGCCATCCACCCCGTACCGCGACAGCTCAGCCAGCCGGCGCGGCGGTATCCCCGACACGTCCAGCTCACCCATGCCCAGGTCGGCGATCTCCTCCGCCCGATCCAGCGACCACTTCATCTGCGGACCCGACACCCGCACCGGCCCGCGCCGCAGCCGGTCCAGCTCCGAGACCCGCGAACCGGCCGGCACCGTCAGCAGCGAGTCCAGCACCGCCCGCTGCCCGGTGTTCAGCAGCCCGTAGAGGGTGTCCCACAGTCGCTGGTTCGCCGCCTCCCGGACATTACCTACCAGCCTTGACAGGCGGCTCGCCCCGGGAAGAAGCACCCTGCGCTCGCGCAGCCACCCGGCCGCCGCGTCGAACAACGCCTTCGGCCCGTCCCCGGTCGTCCAGGCCCGCGCATCGAGCCACTCACCCAGTTCGGCCGAGACCTCGGTGAAGTCCCGCCAGCCCCCGGCTTCCTGGATCTCCCCGGCGTGGCTGCGGGCCGTCCCGTCCCGCTCGCCGTACTCCTTCAGGCACGAAGGGTCCTCGATCTCCAGCTGCTCGGCCAGATACTCGGCCACCTCCGCCGGCACCTGCCGCGGATCCGGCATGAACCGGCCCAAGTAGCGCACGCTCGTGAGCTGGACCGCGTATCCGAGCCGATTGTGTGCACGCCGCTTGGCCTGCGCCACATCCCGGTCCGCGTCGTCCAGGAAGAAGTACCGCTCCAACTCCGCACGGGACCGCGCCCCGACAAACGCCCCGTACCCAGCCTGCTCACCCGACAGAAACTCGACCGCCACAACAACTCTCCGAAGATCGACTACAGCGACCCGCGAAGGCTCCGGTACGCAATCACACCAGGTCAAAGCGCCAATCAACGCCCGGAGGGCTTAGCGCACGATCTGACACAGATGTTCCTCAAGCCCCAGATAGGCGCTATGGGGGCCTCGGCGGCCCCGCACGGCTGCGCGTGGACACCGTCCGCTTCGGCCGGATCGACACCCCACTCCTGCACTCGCGGCCGGAGCTGGACTCCGACGACGCGATCACCGCCGCCGGATCGACCACTCCTTTCGGCCGCTTCGGCACCGCCGAGGAAGCCGCCGCCTCGGCCCTTTACAACGGAGCGTCCGTCTGCTGGCATGCCGGGGTCGAGAAGGCGGCGAACGCAGCGTCCAGCAGTTTGCCGAGGTCCTCTTGGCCGTCGCTCGCACTCCATTGCCCGAGGACGATCCACAAGATTTCGAGCGCCGCCGCTACGCGAACGTTGGCGATGACCAATGACCCGTCGGTCGAGGAGGTTGTCTTCTGCAGTCGGGCGACGATCTCTGGTCGCCATTCAGCCTGCTTCTCGCGGAGGCGTGCGCACAGGGCTGGGGTCTGCTCGATGAGGCCGAGGATCGTCACGAGTTCCTGGACGTCGCGCACGAGGAACCTCACGGCTGACTCCAGGGCGTTGCGCAGCCTGCTCCAATCGTCCTGGTTGGCCCGCTCGGCATCGAGCGCGTCAGTGATGACGTCACCGACAGGGTCGAAGACGAACAGGACCACGTCTTCCTTGGTGCCGAAGTAGCGCAGGAAGGTGCTCCGCGACACTCCGGCGGCTTCGGAGAGGTCGGTGAAGGTGACCTGGTTGAAGCCGGTGAGGCAGAACCGGTTGAACGCGACGCGGGCCAGCTCTGCTCGCACCGCGTGGCGGCTGATCTCACGGGTACCGACTGGCGCTGCGCTCATGGGGACGAGTGTACTCCGACACACTCGTTTGCTTCTTTGGATACAGGTTTCTAACCTGATACTCAGTGTCAGTTGCGATGCTGAGATTCGCGACGCTGTCCCCAGCCGGCGGCCCGGTCACGGGCCGTCCCTTACTGCGAAATGGAGCCACCTCATGAGCTACGAAGACCTTCCCGCCCTGACGATCGACGTCTCGGACGGGGTCGCGACGGTGACAATCGATCACCCGCCGCTCAATCTGATGGACGCGGTCCTCCTGCCGTCACTCCGGGCATTCGTCGCGCGTGTGCGGGACGACGCCGACGTCCGCGTCATTGTCTTCGAGAGTGCTGACCCGGAGTTCTTCGTTGCGCACGGTGACATGGCCTACCTCACCGACCCTGACGCGCTGCCTGCAGCCACTCGCGCTGCGATCGCGGCCGCGCCGGGCTCGACCGTCCCGGAAGGCCTGAACATCCTCCAGGCGATGAGCGAGGAGGTCCGCTCGCTGCCGCAGGTCACCATCGGCAAGCTGGCGGGCTTCGCGCGCGGCGCGGGCAACGAGTTCTTCATGTACCTGGACATGCGATTCGCGGCGATCGGCAAGTCGGGGCAGGGGCAGCCGGAGTCCTTGATGGGGATCCTCCCCGGAGGCGGCGGCACGGTGAACATGACGCGCCTGGCAGGAAGGGCCCGCGCGCTGGAGCTCATCCTCGGCGCCGAACTCGTGGGCGCGGAGCTCGCGGAACGGTACGGCCTGATCAACCGTGCCCTGCCCGCCGCAGAACTCGATTCCTTCGTCGACACCCTCGCCCGACGGATCGCCGGCCTCCGGCCGGAGGTGATCTCCATCACGAAGGCTGCGGTCGACGCGGTCGCGCAGCCGATTCCGCGTGCGGCGTACGCCGTTGAGAACGAGGGCCTGTTCGCGGCGTTCGGCGATGAGGTCACCGAGCTCGCCCACAAGCTGCTCGCCGCTGGTATCCAGACCCGCGAGGGCGAACGGGACCACGAGCGCATCGCCAACAGCATCTGAGTGCCCAAGCTCTCGCCATCCGTGCAGAGGCTCCGTAGGAAGAGTTCCTCAGCCATTGCCGGCACGCGCGTTGTCGAGTGGTCAGGTCGACCACCCTGGTTCGCCGGGCCTGTCGGGAACACGACCGGCTGAAGCGCCGGAAACGGCGGGCAGGGGAGTGGATAGCGCAAAGCCGTAAGCTTGACAACGCTGTTCGGCCGCGCGGATAGGCGCGGTTGGGAAGGTAGGTAGCCGAGCGGGCACAGGTCTCGTTGATCACGGAGTTGTGACGCTCTGTGATCACCGAGGAGACCTGTGCCTGCGCTTCCATCATGGCTGACCGAGCCGCTCTGGGACCAATTCGCGGTCCTGCTGCCCGGACCCCCGCCGGCCCAGCCCGGACAGCGCCCGCTTCCGCAACACCGCCCGGCACCAGTACGACTGGCAGGACCAGGCCGCGAACAACGTGTTGCACCTGCTCGACGCTGAGGGCAACACCCTGGCCCGAGCCGAGTACGACGGCCCTGTGTGGATGCCCGGCGACCCGGACGCCGACGCGGAGGCGACGCCGGACCCGGCTTAGCGCACGATCCGGCATGGCCGTTCCCCGCGTCCCGCCTAGCGGGGCAGGCGGCCCAGTACGGCACGGAACCTCTCCCGTCCTGCCGTGACGCTCGCGTCCCACAGACCTCCTGCATCACTAGTGCAGCGCCGCACTGATCCTGCGAGGGTCAGGATCGCCCCTGCCGTGGTGGCTGGGGCGATCGATGCTGCATGGTGGAGCGTCAGTTCTCGATCAGGATGGCTGCGAAGCCGGACAGTGCGCTGTTGACCTCTGCCAGGTCGAAGGCGGCGGGGTCGAACTGGTCTGCGGTGTCGAGGCCGAGCCATTCGAGCCGTTCGTCGTGTTCTTCGTGGCCGGGGTCGGCGAGGATCTCGATGAGGTACTCGTATCCCCACATCCCGCCGCAGTCCTCGGGCGGGCAGGCACGGCGGCCGGTGAGGCAGCGTGGGTAGGGGGTACCCGCTTCGGCGTCGGTGATGGCCTCGACGAGGATGTCGTGCTCCCAGTCGTCGCCGAAGTCGTAGGTGTAGCTGAGCTTGTCGCCGACGCTCGGGGCGACCTGGTCAAGTCGCTTGGATGCCGCGCTGCGGATCCCCAACTCACGGTCGGCGACTCCATAGCGGTCCTGCGGGGTCTCGAAGGCCCACATGTGGTAGCCCTCCCAGCCGAAGGCCGCCTGGATGAGGTGGTGAAGCTGCTGCAGCGTGGTGCCCGACGGCACTTCCAGGCGGCGCCAGACCGGGGGCCGGGAGCCACGCAGGGTGACCTTGATCTTGTGGACGACCTTTCCGGGTGCCGTCCGGGAGCGGGAGATCGGCTTCGCGCGCCTGGTATTCGCCATGGCCGTCATCCTGCCACCGGCCCCCTTCCCGCGAGGCCGTCCGCCGCTGACCCCGTTCGTCCGCGCGACAATGACCGCCGCTCGTCGAATCCAGGGGTGGGGTCATGCCAGCGCACAGCCCGTTCACGGTGGTCTGGGACAAGAGCCAGCGCGCGGTTCTGGAGCAGTTGGCCCGCTCGCGCACCGCGCCGCTGCGGCGCATCCAGCGAGCCGAGGTCGCCCTGGCCGCCGCCGACGGTGTCTCCAACGCGGCCATCGCTCGCAGCCACCGGTTACACATCGCCACCGTGCGACGCTGGCGCAAGCGGTTCCACCACGAGGGCATGGCCGCTCTGGACGACCGCAGGAGGCCGGGCCGCCCGCGTCGGTACGGGCCCGAGGTGCACCTTGCGATCGTCGCCACGGTCACCTCCGCCAAACCGGCCCCCGACAGTCAATGGACCCACAAGTCGATCGCCAAGTCCCTTGCTGCCCACGAGATCTCCGCCTCCCAGGTCGGGCGGATCCTGGCCGACCTGGACCTCAAACCCCACCTCGTCCGCGGCTGGCTCACCCGCCCCGACGACCCGGACTTCCACGTCAAGGCCGCCGAGGTGTGCGCCCTCTACCTGCATCGCCCGCCCGGGTCGGTCGTGCTCAGCGTGGACGAGAAGACCGCCATGCAGGCCCGCTCGCGTCGCCACCCCACCAGGCCCGTACGGCCCGGCCATGCCGAGCGCCGCGAGTTCGAGTACCGACGCCACGGCACCGCGTCCATCGTCGCGGCCCTGGACGTGCACAGCGGACAGGTCTTGGTCGAGGACATCGCCCGCAACGACTCCGTCACCTTCATCCGGTTCCTGCGACTGCTGGACGGGAGTATCGACCCTGCCCTGGCGATCCATCTGGTCCTCGACAACGGATCGTCACACGTCTCGAAGGCCACGCGGGCCTGGCTCGCGGCCCACCCGAGGTTCACCGTCCACCACACGCCCAAGCACGCCTCATGGTTGAACCAGGTCGAGATCTTCTTCTCGATCCTGGCCCGCCGACTGCTGCGACGAGGCGAGTTCACCTCACGCCAGGACCTCATCGACCAGATCCGCGAGTTCACCCTCGCCTACGACAAGGAAGCCCGCCCCTTCCGATGGACCTACGACGGCACCCCACTCAAGGCCACCTGACCCCCGCAGGATCAGTGCGGCGCTGCACTAGTCAGCAACAAGGACTGGAGCCGTTGCTCCTCGGCAAGAAGGCTGGCCCCCGCCACGTTCTGGTCCAGCATCCCCATCGCGGTGAGCGCCACATGGCCGCAGGACACCGCGTCATCAGCGTCTCCCGTGCCATGGGCTAGCAGGGCATACCGCAAGGTGAGGACAGCGAAGAAGGCGTAGGTGTCGGCGACATCGGTGATCCCCTCCTCGTTCGGCTGAAGCTCCGGGAACTGCTCCAGCAGGCGTACGCGCTCGGCGGTGTCGGCGAGCGGCCGGTCGGCATGCCAGAGGTCGCGTACGGACTCCGCGTAGAAGTCCAGGTCGGATTCCCGCCCCGGTGTGTTCGCTCGCAAGCCCATGAACAGTGGTGCCATGCGTTCGGTGCAGGCGGCGACGTACAGGCAGATCGTCTCGCTGCCCCCGTCACGAAGCACCTCCATGACGGCCCTCTCTACCAGCTTGGCCACGTCCCGCCCTCCCGTTCGAACAGATCGCCAGATTACATAGCGGCCTGAGCGCCCAAGCTTGACGAGTTAAAGCCCTGAGGTGTCTGTCCGGTCCTCGCCAACCGCGAACGGGTGGGCGAGGACCAGGCAGAGCGGCCGGAGGTCAGCGCTGGTGGAGCGGGTGGATGTTGTCGGGGGTGTCGTCGGTGGGCGGGGTGGCCTGGGCGGGGATGCGGATCTCGATCTGGGGCTGGAAGGCCGGGGAGGTCGGGGGGAAGTTGTGGATGACGGGGCGCAGGCTCAGGCCGCGCAGGGCGCGGGTGGAGGCGAGGGTCCAGGCGAGGACGGCGAATCCGGTGGCGATGGTGCGGTCGTCGGCCGGGGTGGCGCCCCACACTGCGGCGATGCTGGCCGCGCCCCACACGGTCCAGGTGATGCGGGCGCCGGTGCTGCCGATGAGGCCGCCGATCAGGCCGAACAGGCCCGTCAGCTGCCAGAAGGTGTAGACGGCGGATCCGCTATCGGTGAGGCCGGCGGTGTGCTGGGCGATGTAGGAGCGGATCGGGTTGTCGACCACACCCCAGAAATCGTCTGAGCCGCTGGTGCCAACCTGCGTGGCGGGAACCGCGTCGGCCAGGCGGTGAAGGGCGGCATCGAAGATGTCGCCCGCGGTGTCCAGCAGGATGATGACCGCGCACACTCCGGCGAGAACCAGCAGCGCCTTGATCCAGTTGGCCATGCCGTGCCACCCGGCCTGCGGGACCTGCCGCAGCTCCTCCCACCGTCAGGCCGACGGGTTCGCGGATTCCTGGAGGAGAAATCCAGGGAACCGGAGGGAGGTTCCTCCTCTTGAGGCAGAGTAGCCCGTGGGTTTGGCTTCGTTCACTTCAACCGAAAGAGCGGCAGCATCCCTGCGCTGCCCACCCGGCTCGTCGGCCTGCTTCGCAGATCGGCGCGATCGTTCCGCGGAAAAGAAGCCGCGCTGTCTGCCGCAGAGCTGACACCATCCGGTGTCATGGCAGATGACAGCACTAAGAGCTGGTCTCATTTGGTGTGATCGTCGCTACGCTGCGGGGCATGGACCTGGTTCAGCGGCTGGTGCCGGATGAGTTATGGGAGCTGTTCCAGCGGGTCGTGGACACCTACCTCTACTTCCACGGCGTCGTCGATGGCGACTGGGGCATGTCCACCGCGGCCGGCCTGATGAAGGGCGTCATCGGCTTCGTCCTCATCTACCTCGCGAACAAGGTCGCACACCGCCTCGGCGAGCAGGGGGTCTATCGATGAGCACCGCTTCCTTTACGGCTCTGCTGCGCCGCGACCGCCGCCACGCCGAGCGCCCGGTCTGGATGGAGCGCCCGAGCGTTACGGCGCAGGGGCTGAAGTTCCGGTCATCGTCGTGATGACGTCGGCGCCGAGCGAGGCGTTGTGCGCGATGCGGGCGCGAATGTCGTCGTCGGTGGTGACCTCGCCGCCCAGGAAGCCGCAGTTGCCGCCGTGCGAGGTCAGGGGGGCGGTCGCGGTGAGGATGCGGGGGCCGGGGAGGGCGCCGGAGGTGATGGCGGAGCGGAGGGAGGCCGCGAGGGCGTCGCGGTCGCCGAGGTCGCGCAGCGTCGTCACTCCGGCTGTCAGGAGCTGCCGGGCGCGTTCCGCCATGCCTGCGGAGAGCTCTGCCGGGGTGGCCTGCGCCGTCGTGCCGATGGGGTCGGGGCCGGAGTCGAAGGCGAGGTGGACGTGGCAGTCCGTCATGCTGGGCAGCACCGTCGCGCCCGGGCAGCGCAGGCGGGGCACTTGGGGGTCCACCGTCGCGTCCAGCTCGGCGGCGGGGCCGACGGCGGATACGGCGCCGGTGCTCTCGTCGACGAGCACGGCGCCGTCGGCGGTCACCCGGTCCGCGGGGCCTGCGATGACACGGTCGGCGGTGATCAGTAACGTGTTCACGGGGGTGGGGGTCTCCTCTCGTGCCTGCTGCTTCCCTGCTGCTTCCCGGCGAAGCGTTCCGCGAGCCCTCCTACGGGAACTGCTTCTCCTCGCGGCCGATGTCGTCGATCGGGCCGAGGATCGTCCAGCCGGGCCCGAGGGGGCGGGTGGAGCGGAAGCCGTGGGCGTCCGCGTACTCCTCGGCCTCCTCCGCGGTGTCCTCGGGGGCGCGCATGATCGTGTAGCGCGGGGGGTCCTCGTGGTAGAAGCGGTAGAACGTGCGGCCCTCGTCCTTGGGCTGGTAGAGGATCACGCTGACGCCCCAGAGGGCGTCGTACACCTTCTGGTCGCGCGGGGGCGTCGTCGTGCACGTGTCGGAGGGGCGGCCGGGCTCGCGGACGCAGGTCCGGTACCGGCTCCAGTCGATGCGTTCGGCGCGGGGGTGTTCCGCGATCAGCTTCCGCATCCGGGCGTCGGCCCGGGCGAAGGCGCCCTCGCGGCGGTCGTACTCCTGCTGCAGCCGGTTGAAGCGCTGCTCGTCGAAGCCGCTGCCGAAGTGGGCCTCCAGGCCCGCGAGGACGGCGACCCGCCAGGCCAGGTACCCGGCCGTCACGACGAGCAGCGTGACGACCAGGACCCGGCCCGGCGAGCGCCTGTGGGGCATCAGGTCGGCGAGGTCAGAACGTGCCGCTGATGGGGATCTCGATGTCCGCCTGCGCGATCGGCGGGGGGTACTTCCCGTCGAACCGGTCATAGTGCTGGAGCGTAAACCAGTCGATGAAGCCGTACTCCGTGATCTCGTCGTCCGGGTCGAGACCGAAGTGGTCGTAGGAGTGGAAGACGAGCTTGCCGGAGAAGGCGTTGCCCTCGACCTTGTAGTCCTTCAGCGCGATCGTGTGGCCTTGGAACTGGTGGATCGCGATGGAGAGGGCGCGCTGGTTGGCGTCCCAGAGCGAGAAGTCGTACACCGGGTACTTCACGTCCTGGCGGAGGAACTCCTGGAAGAGGAGGTTCTTGGAGAGGTCCTCCTGGACCTTGAGCTGATCGGTGCGGCCCTTGTTGTCGATGAGGGACTGCTTGATGATCTGGCCGGCCTTGTCGGTGTACGTCTTCTCCTGTGGTGAGGCGCCGACGGCGCGGGAGAGGGCCGTGCCGGAGCCGCGGTAGAGGTAGCGGCCGGGGTCGAAGTTGTCGTCGACGGTGACCGTGCCCGCGCTCTGGCCGCCGCGGCCGTAGCGGAAGGCGTTGCGGAGGTCGTCGACGGACTGGGCGTAGTCGGCGTCGGCGCCGAGCTTGCCGAAGTTCATGATGTCGTTGAACTCGGCCCACATCCAGGACTCGGGCGTGATGCGGGCGACCCAGAACTCCCAGCCGAGGTCGGTGAGTTCGTCGAAGTTGTAGTCGTTGAAGGTGAGGTCGTCGGCGACGCGCGGGTCGGCCGGGACGGGCGGCTGCTGGGGGTCGGGGGCCTTGCGGCGGCCCTCGCGGAAGGACGACTGGTGGATCAGCATGTCGGTCGGGGGCGGGTCGCCCGGGTCACCCGGGTCTCCGCCGTCGCCGGGGCCGTCGGAGAGGATTCGCTTGCCAGGGGCCTTGGGGCCTGCCTTGTCGAAGGCGTGGCTGTCGAGGACGACGTACTTGGCGGAGCCGTCGGCCGTGGCGGTGGCCGTGATCGTGCTGCCGCTGCGCTGCTGGCCCGACTGCTTGACGAGGTGGCGGGCCTTCTCGTCGTAGCGGTAGAGGGCCGGTGCGGTGCCCTCCGTACGGTCGGGGTCCAGGCGGAAGGTGAGCCTTGCGGCGCCGTCCGCGGGGGCGGAGACCTGGAAGCCGTTGCCGAGGTAGCCCGGAGTGGACTCCGGGAACTCCCGCTGCTTGGCAGGGAGCCTGGTGACCTGGAAGCCGCCGACCTGCTTGGCGCGCAGGCCTTTGAGCGTGGCCTCGGCGGCGGTGGCGCCGCCGTCCGCGCGGCGGGTCACGTCGAAGGCGGAGTTCTTAGCGCGGGGGGAGGCGTTGAGCCTCGTCTCCTCGCCGTCCTGGACGCCGTCGCCGTCGGTGTCGGCCTTGGTGGGCTCCGTGCGGAGCTTCAGCTCGCGGGCGTCCGCGAGGCCGTCCTGGTCGGTGTCGGCGCGGGTGGGCGTGGTGCGGAGCTTGAGCTCGCGGGCGGTCGTGAGGCCGTCCTTGTCGGGGTCCTCGGCGCCGTCCTTGGTGCCGTCGCCGTCGGTGTCGGCCTTGAGCGGGCTGCTGAAGCGGTAGCCGAGCTCGGCGAAGTCGGAGAGGCCGTCGCCGTCGGTGTCCTCGGACTTGGGGTCGAGCTTGGCGCGCACCTCCAGGTCGTCGGGGAGGCGGTCGCCGTCGGTGTCCTCCGTCGGCGAGATGCCGTGCTTGGCGAAGGACGCCCAGGTCGGGGTATCGGCCTTGGCGCCGGGCTCGGCGCGGTACCAGACGGTCTCGGTCCTGCCCGGCTGGAGGGTGTTCGTGGGGCCGACGCCCTGGAGCGTCGTGCGCGCGTCCTGGGGGGCGGCGAGCTTCGCGGCGGAGGTGTCCGTGATGCGGTCAGAGAGCTCGAAGGTCAGCGACCATTTGGAGACGGGGTGATCGGAGACGTTCTCGAGCTGGAGCCGGGCGACGTACGAGCCCTCCGTCGCTCTGCCGCGGAGGGCGGCCGGGACCTGGCTCCACGCCGCGTCGCCGGGGGCGACCTGGCGGTAGGAGACGTCGACCGTGTTGTCGCGGTAGAGCGTCGCCCCGTCGGTGGCCGCGCCGTCGCCGGGGGTTCCCGCGGCGGCGGGCACGGCCGTGCCGAGGAGAAGGAGTAAGGCCGCGCCGAGGGGCACGGCGGCGCTTCTGTTCATGGGGCCTCCCATGTCTGAAGCCATGTCTGAAGACATGCCTGTTGTCTCGAAGCTGCCGTTGTGTCACGGCAGTTCGGAATCGAACGGGGAAGCTAGCAGACGTGGGGGATGGTTCCCAAGGTGTGGTGGAGGCGAAATTGAGACGTTTGGGAGATTGGTAAGCCCTGTTCCGCTTGTGTTCCTGCTCTGCCTGGGCACCAGCCTGGCGACCAAGGAGGAGCTCGCGGCCAACGGCGGCTACGTGCTCTTCCCGAGCAATCCGACCTTCGAGTCCTACAACGTGGTCCTCTCCGGCGGCGTGGTCACGCGGGCCGCGGTGGTCAGCGTCGTCATCACCCTGGTCGGCACGGCGCTCAGCCTGCTCTGCACGGTGGCCCTGGCGTACGGGCTGTCGCGGCCGGGCACGGTGGCGGGCAAGCCGCTGCTGATGATCGTCCTCGGGACCTTCCTCTTCACCCCCGGCATCATCCCCAACTACCTGGTCATCCAGGAGCTGGGCATGATCGACACATACGGGGCGCTGATCGCCCCGATCATGCTCAACGCCTTCAACATCGTGGTCGTACGGGCCTTCTTCCAGGGCATCCCGGACGAGCTCCACGAGGCTCGTGGCCGCCAAGGACCGGCCGGGCTTTCTGCGAGTGGAGCGGTACGAGGAGCCACAGGTCCGCGGCGTGCTGCCGGGCGGAAACTGGAGGCTGCGGAAGGAGAACGACGCGTCCCGTCTCGGGCGCCCGGTCATCGCGTTCTTGGTCTACGACAAGTACGTCCGGCCCGTATCCAACCTCCCCTCTCCCACAGGCCGACGGCGGGTCACCTCGGCAACGCATCACCTTTTCGAGACGGACTGATCAAGCCTTCCTGTCTGATCACGGCGTCCCTGCTGAGTGACCTCTCGCAGTGAAGATTGAGCGATTCTCACTGAAGGTTGAGTGGTTGGTTGGGGGCTTCGCGGTTCGAGTGTGACTGCGCCCTTCAGCTGGTCTCTGAGCAGTTGGCCCGTCTGAGTGCCGGGCGTGGCCGACGAGAAGTGGCAACCGGCTGCTGCTCTTCAAAGGGAGAGCGAGCCGGGCCGACCGCTGCCGCTCGGCTTTCCGGGCTGCCTCGTGCACCCGACTTGATCGGGCAGGAGGACGCGGAGTGTTTGCCCGTCGTCGGCAATGTGGTCCTGTGACCGCAGGGCGGTTGCCTCCGGCCTCAGAGGGGCAAGAAGGGGCTCGGTGAACACCCGACAAAGGCGGTGCGGAGAATGTCGGGTGATCGGGACCGGTGTCGCCGCACGATGGGGGCATGGATGACACGACCTTGGTATCCCGCTTCCTCCGTGACGGCTTCGTGAAGTTGGAGGGCGCCGTCGCGCCGCGCGTGGCCGCGGACTGCGCGCGGCTGCTGTGGCGAGAGACGGGATGCGACCCGGACGATCCAGCGACGTGGACGCAGCCCGTGCACTGGGTGGCCGGCATGGCGCAGGGGCCGTTCGCCGCCGCGCCCAACTCCCCGTCCCTGCAGCGCGCGTACGACCTGCTCGTCGGCGCGGGATGCTGGGAGCCGCGCTACTCGCTGGGCACGTTCCCACTGCGCTTCCCGCACGAGGAGGAGCCGGACGACGCGGGCTGGCACATCGAGGGGAGCTATCTGCCGGAGGGCGAGAGCTGGTACTTCACAAATCTGCGCTCCCGGGGCCGGGCGTTGCTGATGCTGTTCCTGTTCAGCGAGGTCGGTGAGGAGGACGCCCCGACCCGGATCCGGGTCGGCTCACACCTCGACGTGCCGAAGGTGCTGGAGAAGTACGGGGAGGACGGGGCGAGCGGGCTGGCCCTTGCGCCCGATCTGGTGGCGGCGTCCGACCACCGGCCACTCGCCCTGGCCACCGGGTCCCCGGGCGACGTCTTCCTGTGCCATCCGTTCCTGGTGCACGCGGCGCAACCGCACCATGGGGTGCGGCCGCGCTTCATGGCCCAGCCGCCGCTGATGCCGGCCGCGCCGTACGAACTGGAGCGGGCCGACGGCGCGTACTCACCCGTGGAGATCGCGATCCGTCGGGGCCTGGGACAGGACACGCCCGGTCCGGACGGGGACGGCGCCGACTGCAGCGCCGGGTAGACATGCTTCATCCGTTCCTGGAACCGGGCGGAGAACCAGTGCCCGGGCAGCGGCACATCCGGCAGCGCCGTGCCAGCCGTTATTGGCCATCGGGCAAGTGCTGTCCACAACACACCGGCCTCACGACGACATGCCGGACAAGATCACAGGAAGAGACCGAACACCGTCACCCGAAGGACGGTGAGATCCACAGAGCAGGTCTCACCAACTCCCCGAGTACCAACGGCCGAAATAAAGAGCGCCGTCAATGTCGGGTCCGGCATGGTGGGCGCTGCCTGGCGTGGTGGTCGTCAAGAGGAAGGAGACCGGGCATGCTGGAGCGGCTGAACCATGGAGCACATCGAGCGCCATCTCGACCAGTCCGTCGAGGTGGCGGAGCTGGCACGCATCGCGGCCACCTCGGAGTACCACCTGCGTCGGATGTTCTCCGCGCTCGCGGGCATACCGCTGTCGGAGTACATCCGGCGCCGTCGGCTCACCCTCGCGGGCGCCGAAGTACTCGCGGGACGTGAGACGCTGCTGGAGATCGCGGTGCGCTATGGCTACAGCTCCGGCGAGGCGTTCGCGCGGGCGTTCCGTGCCATGCACGGCATCGGACCGGGCGAGGCCCGGCGTACCGGCGCCGCGCTCAACTCCCAGTCCCGGATGGCCTTCCGCCTCACCATCGAAGGGAGTAGCAGTATGCGATACCGCGTTGTGGGCAAGGCGGACTTCACCGTCGTCGGGCTCAAGACCCGGGTACCGCTGGTGCATGCGGGGCCGAACCAGGCGATCACGGACTTTGTCCGCGGGATCGACCCGCAAACCCTGGAGCGCCTGGAGAAACTGTCGGACCAGGAGCCGCACGGCATCGTCGCGGTCTGCGACGACCTGGACCCCAGCCGCGCCGAGGGCACCGAACTCGACTACCACCACGGTGTGATCACCTCCGCGGCCGCTCCGGAGGACACGACCACGTTGGCCGTCCCGGCCGGCACCTGGGCAGTCTTCACCACCTCCGGGCCGGCGCCGCAGGCCATCCAGGAGCTGTGGCGGGACGTGTTCACCGAGTGGTTCCCGTCGAACCCGTACCGCACCCGCACCGGCCCTGAGATCCTGCGCACCCTGTCCCGCTCGGAAACACGATTCTGGGGCCTGACCTGGAAGTTCCCAGATCACAGGACTGGCCGGCACAGCATCTGCGACGATCCTTCGATGCCGCTATCCGTCGTCACCGCGCTGGTCCGGAATCTGATCACGGTGCCCGCTGCCGTACTGCGCAGCCGCGTAGCGAAGGATGCGGAGGTGATGGCGTTGCGGCACGAGAAAGCGGTGCTGCGCCGCCAGATCGCCCGGGTTCGCTACGAGCCCGCCGACCGGATCTGGCTCGCCGTGCTCTCCCGGCTGGTCCCACGCGAGCGCTGGCGTCAGGTGTTCGCGGTCACCCCTACCACGCTGCTGGCCTGGCACCGGCGCTTCGTCGCCCGGAAGTGGACGCATCCTCAGCGCAGCCGCCCAGGACGGCCTTCCACCGCGCCCACCGTCAAGCAACTCATCCTGCGCCTGGCGAAGGAGAACCACGCCTGGGGCCACCGCCGGATCCAAGGCGAACTCGCCCGCCTCGGCTACTCGATCGCCCCGTCCACGGTCTGGGAGATCCTGCGCGCCGCCGGCATCGATCCCGCTCCGCAGCGCTCCGGCCCGCCCTGGCGTGAATTCCTCACCGCCCAGGCCCACGGCATCCTCGCTGCCGACTTCCTGCACCTCGACACCATCTCCCTCAAGCGCCTGTACGCCCTGGTCTTCATTGAGCACGACACCAGACGAATCCACCTCGCCGGTGTCACCGCGCACCCGACCGCCCAGTGGACCGTTCAACAGGCGAGGAACCTCGCCATGGCACTGGACCGCCGCATGGATTCCCTGCGCTTCCTTCTCCGCGACCGGGACAGTAGGTACACCAGCGCCTTTGACGCCGTCTTCGAGGCCGACGACGTGGAGGTCCTACTCAGTCCACCGCGGGCACCCAAAGCGAACGCGATCTGCGAGAGAGCCGTAGGCACCCTGCGCCGCGAGGTCCTCGACCGCGTGCTGATCTACAACGAGGCCCATTCCGTAAAGGTGCTGACCGAGTACATCCAGCACTACAACCAGCACCGGCCGCACCAGTCCCGACGGCAACTATCCCCCGATAGCGCCGAACCACCCGCCCCGGCCACCGTCACCGATCTCCAGAACCACCGGATCCGACGAGAATCAATCCTCGGAGGATTGATCAACCAGTATCACCGCGCCGCCTGACCGAGCGACATCTCCACAGCTCACTGCACCGAATCGTATTTTCGGACGGGACAGGGTCGGGAACTGGCCGAGGAGAAGGTGACGGATCTGTCGCGTCTGACGTTGCCGGACCTGATCCTGCTGTCCGCCCGGGCCCGCGGACGCCTCCGCACCGCTCAACTTTGAAGACCCCCTTACGGGCCTTCCTGGCCACGACCAACGGCGGGCGGCATGCCGGCTGCTTGTCAGGTCTTCGCCGACCGCCCGGTGACAGCGGGACCTGGCCCACCGGCGGCGCAGCCGTCGTGCAGCGGTCAATGAGTGCGCCTTGATGCGTGATCTGATGCGCAGTCATGACTTAAAAGCGACTGTATCAAACATGTTCACGCACATTTTGTTTCATGGTCTCTCTTCCCGGACAAGCTCCGCGGGGCGCGCACGCGCCACCAGCCCTACGACTAGGGCTTTCCCACCCCCAGCGGAGAAACCTTGAAAACGATCAAATCCCTCCTCGCGGCGATAGGCTGCGCTGTGCTCGCACTGACCGGTGTGTTGATCGCGCCGTCGTCCGCGAGCGCCGACACCGTGACACGGGTGACGGCGCCGCAGTTGCGGTTCACCAGCTACAACATCTGCGGCAACATGTGCGGCAACCCGAACCACTACGACAACCAGCGCCGCATCGACCAGGTGGTCGCCGAGACGTCGGCGGATGTGTGGGGCGCGGACCAGATCTTCCTGTCGGAGGTGTGCCGCTCGCAGTACGACGCGATCCTGGCCAAGCTCGCCCCCAAGGGGTTCAGCGGCCTGTACACCGCGACGCTGTCGGGCTATCCGACGATCTGCCACGGCAGCGACTACGGAATGGCGGCCTTCGTCAAGGGGCCGGCGCTGGAGACCACCGTCCTGGACCTGACCCAGGGCGGCGAGTCGGAGCCGATCAAGAACCCCTGCATCAAGTCCCGGCTGCAGGGCCGGATCACCTGGTCCTGCTCGATCCACCTGTACTGGTCGGCCTCGCCGACGCTGCGCGACGCCGAGGCGCGTGAGCTCGCCGCGCAGGCCAAGGCATGGGAAGACGCGGGCATCCCGGTGGTGCTGGGCGGGGACTTCAACGCCCCGCCCGCCAGCACCATGGCCTCGTATTTCTACGAGCCCGCCCTGGGTGGCGGCGCCAAGGGAACCATGATCGAGGTCGACGAGACCGACCGCGACTACTTCACCCCCGCCTGCCTCTCGGCGGAGGTGTCTCAGTGCCGCTCGGGTCAGGACAGCAAGGACGGCGGCAAGATCGACTACGTCTTCCTCAGCGCCAAGTACTTCGCCAACCCCAAGGCCGACGTGCTGCCGATGGACACCAAGGTCTCCGACCACAAGCTGCTGCGCGGTGCAGCAACCTGGAAGCACAGCGGCCAGACCACCGGCAGCCTGTCCAGCTAGGCAGTCGGCGATGCCCTGGATCAGCACGCGGGCAGCGGATACGCCTCAGGCGAGCTGATCTTCTAGACACGCGGTCACGACGAGATTGTCACACCGCTCGAACCCCAGTCGCACTAACAAGGAAGCACCAGCATGCGCATTCCGCGCCCAAGCATCCGTGGCCTGATGGCCTCGGCCCTGCTGGCATGTATCGCCCTTCCGGGTACGGTCTCCGCGGCCGCGGCGACCCCGGACGCCGGGTCTTCGGACACCAAGACTTCGGTTGTCGTGGGATCCACCGCGGTTCCCAAGCCTGACCACGTGGTCATGGTGATGATGGAGAACAAGGGCTACGACGACATCCTCCGGAACCCGTCCACCAAACCTCAGGACCAGGTGCCGTACATCAAGTCCCTGGAGGCCCAGGGCGCGTCGTTCACCAATTCGTACGGTGTCACGCACCCGAGCCTGCCCAACTACTATGCGCTGCTGTCCGCCTCGGACATCGTGAAGTCCAGCGACTGGCCGGAGCCGCAGTCCGTCGACACCGACAACCTGCCCAACCAGCTGACCACTCACGGGTACAGCTTCGCGGACTACGCCAACCAGGGCCTCCCCACCCAGTGGCTCCGCTACAAGAACATCCCGGGCGTACCGGGCAACCTGAACCCGATGGACAAGCGGCAGGAGGAGTTCCCGACCACGCCGGACGGGTTCGCCAAGCTGCCCACCGTCTCCTTCTACGTGGGCAACGGCCAGCAGAGCATGCACGACGGCTCCCTCGCGCAGGGTGACGCCTTCGTCAAGAACACCTTCGAGTCGTACATCCAGTGGGCCAAGACGCACAACAGCCTGTTCGTGCTGACCTGGGACGAGGACGACTTCACCCCGGCCAACCACATCCCGACGATCATGGTCGGGCCGATGGCCAGGGCCGGCGAGTACAGCGAGAAGATCAACCACTACAACGTCCTGCGCACACTGCTGGACATGTACGGCCTGGACCACATCAACCACACGGCCGACGCAAACGTCTCGACGATCACCGACGTGTGGGACACGTCGAAGACCGAGCGCCTGCGCGGCATGGCCGGGCGATGCCTGGAGAACCACCAGACCGACCCGGCCAAGGCGGGCGCGCTCGGCCTGTGGCCCTGTGAAGCCGCCGCCAACCAGCAGTGGATCAGGCACGCGGACGGCACGATCCGCCAGTCCGACAAGTGCCTGACCGCCACCGCGGACGGGAAGACCGGACTCGCCGACTGCGACGGCACGCCCGCGCAGACCTGGCGGCCCAAGGCCAACGGTTCCCTGCTCAACCCGGCGTCCGGCCGCTGCCTGACCGTCCCCGGCTCCGACATCGCCAACGGAACCCCCGCGGAACTCCGGAACTGCGACGGCAAGCTCCACCAAAGGTGGGAGGTGCCCGGCTTCATGGGGGTGCACCACTCGCTCACGGTCGACACGCCCTCGGTCTTCAAGCCCGGCTCCGCCGTCACCGTGACGACCACCTACACCAACGACAGCAGCCCGGCAGCGCTTTCGGACGCCTCCGTCAGCCTCACCGTGCCCAGCGGCTGGACGGCCGAGGCCACCTCGCCCGCCACGTTCACCACGGTCAAGCCCGACCAGTCGGTGAAGACCACCTGGGCGGTCACCGCTCCCGCGGACGCAAAGCCCAGTGCCTACACACTGTCCGCACAGGCCACCTACAAGAACGCCAAGAGCACCGACAAGGGCACCGGCACCACGTCCCACCCGGCGATAGTCCCCCAAAGCCAGATGCGGGTGGTCGAGGTGGACAGCGAGGAGACCGTCGGGGAGGACGGCCGCGCAGCGAATGTCCTGGACGGTGACCCGGCCACCTTCTGGCACACCCGCTGGTCGGGAGCAGCCGACCCGCTGCCTCACCACATCGTGCTCGACCTCGGTGAAGAGCTCGACGTCACCGGCCTGCGTTACCTGCCCCGCCAGAACAGCGCCAACGGCCGGATAGCCGGATACGAGGTCTGGGTGAGCACGGACCGCACCGCGTGGACCAAGGTCACTACCGGGACCTTCGCGAACACCACGGCCGAGCAGACCGTCACTTTGAACGGCACGCCGGCCCGCTACCTCAAGCTCGTCGCCACGTCCTCTCACGCTGGACCGTTTACTACGGCCGCCGAGCTGAACGTCACCCGAGCAGTGCGCTGACCACCTGGAAGGGCCGGTCCGCCGCACGCGGCGGGGCGGCCCCTCCGACGATCTCAGGTCATTCCTCGGCGGTTGGAGTCCGTACGGTCCCAACAACGTGACAACCCCCGCCCGGCTTCCCTGATGGCGATATCTGAATCTCCCCGCCCGGTGCTCGCGGCGGCCTCGGAGTTGCTCGGCTTGATTCCCAGGCAGGTCAGCGCGGACCTGGGCAACGTTCCCCCCGTTATGTTTTTCGCGGTCCTGCAACGGGACCGCTGGCCTCCGGGCCCGGCATGACTGTTGCCCCCTGTCGAACGGATGACCTGGGGGTGGTGTCACCGGGCCTGGAGGTGTCGTCACAGACGCTGATGAGAGGTCCGGCCACCGCCCGGTCCGGCGCAACGCCGGACGGCTTGCGGGCGGCAGGTCTGCATAACGTGGATGCGCGAGCACGACACCAACGCCGAGGCCGGCACCGTGAACACCCCTTGGGGAGAGGGAATGACGATGTTCGACACGACCGAGGTGGGCGTCTTCCTGGGGCTGGACGTCGGCAAGAGCGCCCATCACGGGCACGGGCTGACCCCGGCGGGGAAGAAGGTCTTCGACAAGCCGCTGCCCAACAGCGAACCGAAACTGCGGGCCGTATTCGACAAGCTGGCCGCGAAGTTCGGCACCGTGCTGGTGATCGTGGACCAGCCCGCCTCCATCGGCGCCCTCCCGCTGACCGTCGCCCGGGACGCCGGCTGCAAGGTCGCTTACCTGCCCGGCCTGGCCATGCGGCGGATCGCCGACCTCTACCCGGGCGAGGCCAAAACCGACGCGAAAGACGCCGCGGTCATCGCGGACGCCGCCCGCACCATGCCGCACACCCTGCGCTCCCTGGAACTGACCGACGAGATCACCGCCGAACTGACCGTCCTGACCGGCTTCGACCAGGACCTCGCGGCCGAGGCAACCCGCACGTCCAACCGGATACGCGGCCTGCTCACCCAGTTCCACCCCAGCCTCGAACGCGTCCTGGGCCCGCGCCTGGACCACCAGGCCGTCACCTGGCTGCTGGAACGCTACGGGTCCCCGGCATCGCTGCGGAAGGCGGGCCGCCGTCGACTCGTCGAAGTGATCCGGCCCAAGGCGCCACGCATGGCCCAGCGGCTGATCGACGACGTCTTCGACGCCCTGGACGAGCGGACCGTCATCGTCCCCGGCACCGGCACCCTGGACACCGTGATCCCGTCCCTGGCCCACTCGCTGGGAGTCGTCCACGAACAGCGTCGGGCCCTGGAAACGCAGATCAGCACCCTGCTGGCGGCCCACCCTCTTTCCCAGGTCCTGACCTCGATGCCCGGCGTCGGCGTCAGGACCGCCGCAGTCCTGCTGACCACCGTCGGCGACGGCACCAGCTTCCCCACCGCCGCCCACCTCGCCTCCTACGCAGGACTTGCCCCCACCACCAGACAATCCGGCACCTCGATCCACGGCGAACACGCGCCACGAGGAGGAAACCGGCAGCTCAAACGCGCCATGTTCCTCTCCGCCTTCGCCTGCATGAACGCCGATCCCGCCTCCCGCACCTACTACGACAAACAACGCGCCCGCGGAAAGACCCACACCCAGGCCCTCCTCCGCCTCGCACGCCAACGCATCAGCGTCCTGTTCGCCATGCTCCGCGACGGAACCGGGTCCGTTCCTCGACGCGCGCGTGTCCGACCGCCATGCGTACCACGTCGTCCCACTGGTCGTCGTGGGCGTTGCGGACCAGGACGCCGAAGTCGCGGGCTTCTACCGCCGCTTTTGCGCCCAGGTAGTCCTGGAAGGTGCGGTGCACGAAGTCGACGTAGCCGGGGACTGGTTCGCGTAGCAAGCCGCTGCGGATCAACAGGTGGGAGAAGACCTGGCCGGCGTCGCCCTGTTCCCGTACCTGTGGCATGGCGGCCAGCCACTCGTCCAGCATCGCGACGACCTCGTCCTGGGCGGCCTCCGCTTGGCCGTTACGGATCAGCCAGTACGCCAGCCGCTGGAGCAGCGCCGTCAGCTCGTCCCGGGAGAGCGACACGCCCTCTACCGAGGTGATCTCCCGCTCCGTGTCCCGGCGGACCAGCAGCATGTCCAGCGCCGCGTCGTACAACTCCTTGCGGGCCCGGGGCAGCTGCATGCGCCGGTCGCGGTTCAGCGCGCACAGCAGTGCGCACATCAGCGGGTTGGTCGCCAGCCGGCCCAGGTCACGGCGCGTCGTCACTGCCTGGTTCAGGCTCGCCTCGTAGCGGTCCAGCGACTCGAGCTCGGCGTCCGGAGGACACTCCTGGCGGACCGCGTCGTGCCAGTGCCGGATGAACCCCCGGACGTCGTCCCGCTCCATCGGCTGCAGCGTGTGCACGGTGAAGCCCTGCGCTGCCAGCCAGTCCTCCGGCACAGCGGACGGACGTGTGGTCACTACGTACCGTGTCTGCGGGAACGCGGTGATCAGTGACTTCAGCCATTGCTCCGTGCGGTTGCGCAACCGGGGCGGCACCTCGTCGACACCGTCCACGAGCACCAGCGCCCGGCCGCGGGCGAGGAGTTCTTCAACCCAGCCCCGAGGCGCTCGTAACGGTACGCCTGACACCGTCAGGAAGTCCTCCGGCATGGGCAGTCCCTCTGGGGTGTTGAAGGACCTCAGCCGCAGCACGAACGGTACGCACCGGTTCCAGTCCGCCAGCTCCGGGCCGAAGCTCTGCCGAGCCGCGTTCAGTGCCAGCCACTGCACCAGCGTCGACTTCCCCGACCCGGCCGGTCCTCGCAGCACCAGCCGGTCACAGCCGGCGAGAGCCTGTTCCACCTTCACGGGGGTCCGCGTGGCGCCTGGGACACCGAGTCCTTCGCGGTGCGGCTCATAAGCACGCTCGTTGTTCACCGCCAGGCTGATGTACGCGGTGTCCAGCGGCCATTCGGCACGGCGTCGGCCGCCCAGGGTGACCCCGAACAGTTCCAGGCGGCAGTGCGTGCTGGCGACGAAGTCGGCGTACTGCTGCTCGAAGCCGAGCGCGGCACTCTCCGCTGGTCCCGGAACGACCTGTGCCCGTATCAACGCCCCGGTCCGCCGTGTGTGCTCCACCGCCGCTCGCGCCGGGAACGTCGGATGGGCCGTGAGCTGTTCCACCAGGTGCGCACAGCACAGCCGAAGCAGTTCCTCGTACAGGTCGCGGGCGCGGTCCGCCAGGTCCGCCACAGGCCGCCGCAGCTCGTTGACCAGGCGCTCCGGATCGAGGTCCGTGGCGAACAACCGTTCCGCGTCGAGCGGGCCCGCGGCGGCGAACGTGTCCTGGACAGCAGCTACCGCCGCCAGCCTCTCGTGCTCCGGTACCGAGGCGTACCCGGACACGATGCGTTGCTCGAGGACCCGCGCCAGCTTCTCCGGCCCCGCCGGCTTCGGCAGCGGCCGTACCGGATCGGTCACTAGACCCGCCCCCGGCTTCGGCGTCAGCATCGACTTCGCGACTGTCTGGACCACCGTCGACGCCAGCCGGACGACCACCGCTTCGAGCCCGTGCATTCCCCGACCTCCCCGTTATCCCGCAGACGGAATCGTAGGCAGATGACCGGCATCGATTGGCGAGATCGCCAGGATGCGGATCGCCCTGCCGACCGGGCGGCCTCTTGGACATCCGAACTCGGTGTACTACGCCCACTTCACGCCCAGCGTCGCCGCGACCGAACAGCCGGGCCACCCCGCTGCGGATCCCGTTCTGCGCGTCCGTTCCCGCGGCTTGCACGACCGCGCCGCCACCAGCGGCCGCCGCAGCGATGAGTCCCTCGATCAACACCGCATTCCCCCACATCACCAGAAAGACCACCAGCCTAGTTCGCCCACCCCGCTGCCGACCCCAGGTTCGTAGCACCTGGGTACACCGCCCAGTCGTATCCGAGGTTGGCGAGCTGCGTGCAGCACCAAGAGAAGTGGGTCAAGCAGGGCTGCCGCAAAGTCGCATTTCATGAGGAAAGCTGCTGGTCAGCGGGCACTCCGAAGAGGTCGAGTGGGGCCTTGTGCGGTGCCAGTGCGAGGCGTCGTTGCGCGTCGGCGATGGAACTACCGGTCCAGCGCAGGAAGTTGATGGTGATCGATCTCAACGTGGAGACGTTTTGCGGGCCGTGGCCAGTGCGGATCCGCGCGGCGTCCTCGCCGAAGGTCACATCCCGCACATAGTGGATCTTGTTTTCCACTCCCCAGTGGCCCCTCGCGTACCGCGCGACGACCTCGGGAGCCGCCCGTTGCGAGGTGAGGTCGGTGATCAGGTAGACGATCTCGCGGGTCCGTTTCCCCGACGCCTCCACGGTGCGGTGTCGGACGACACGGGCGACCTGCCGCACATAAGGGAAGGCCAGATCGCCCCAGGTCACCACCTTGGTCACCCGAGTCTCCAGCCGGCCATGCCCTCGCCCGCTCTCCTTGTGCACGGCCGTCACCTCGTGCCACGGGATCGAGCGGCACGTCTCCCACAAGGTCGGCTGGTTCCGCTTCACGGTAAGAACGAAGTGCGCGCCCATCTCTTCCACCAGCACCTTCGCGGTCTCCGCCTGGGTGTGCAGGGCATCGGCCGTGACCACCACACCCCGCAGGTCCAGGACGCTGAGCAGCGGGGTCAGGGCCGGGATCTCGTTGCTTTTGTCCGCGACTCGCTGCTGAGCAACCAGCGTGCCGTCCTGAGCCATCGCGCCGATCAGCATCACCGCGCTCTCCGTTCCCCGCCGTGATCCCCGCAGGGCCTTGCCGTCCGCCGCCACCGTTTCCAGGGCCACCTCCCGCACCCGCAAGAGAACCTCCAGCTCACCCGGCCTCACCGCCGACAGCACCCTCCGCAACGTGTCCGCCCCCGGCGCCCTCACCAGCCCGAACGCGCCGACGGGCACCAGCCCCAGCCGCAACTTCTCCTGCGGCTCCGCGGCAGCGGCCCACTGCGCCATTGCCCGCCAGGACCCGAAACCCGCCGCCGTCGCGCACAACGCGATCACGAGCAGGACCGACAACGGGAAACGACGCCCCCGTGCCTTGCGCGGATCGCTCACCTCGCCGAGCCGCTGCCACAACGCCACCTGCGCCGACACCAGCGACAGCGACTCCGACCGGGGCACGGACGTGACAGACTGACGTTTCACCGAAGCTCCGTTGGGTCAGGGCGACTTGCGAGGTCACCCACCCCAACGGAGCTTCGGTCTTTCCAGGCACGGGCCTCTCACCAGCGGAAACGCGTACACGCAGGACTTTGCGGCAGCCCTGGTGGGTCAAGGCGTGGAACAAGGTCATTTCCTCCAGGATGATGGGCGTCACCGAAAAACTGTATGGAGTAGCCGCTGAGATTAGTGTCGATTCCGCTGTAGCCGCATCCGTGGCCAGGGAACTGACTGCTTAAATGCAATTCTGAGCTCCTATAAGAATGTCTCGGAACGTGAATGCGTTCCGAGACATTCTTATAGGAGAGGGGCGAACAACCAGGACGGAGGGGGAGCGGATCGTTCGTGTCCGATTTCTTCTATGCCCGTGTGTCACGGCCCCTTGGATGTGCTGCCCGAACTGCTGCGCCGGTGAAAGCGGTGGCAGGGGCCGTTGTCAACCTGAGCGCCGAGCAGGCCACACCCGCTCAGCTCGCGAACATGATCCGCTCGCACTGGCAGATCGAGGCCCTGCGCCACGCGATTCTTGGGCCAAGAGCCGATCGGTCACTCCTCTCGCTACGCGCCGTCGCTGATCGTTGCGAGACCAGATCTGGTGAGAAACGATGGGTGCGGGTTACGGCTTGACGTACTTCAATGGGCGAACGTACAGGTCGCCTTGGATTGCCCAGAGCTTCGCCTTTTGCATCGTGATCCTCATTGCGTAGAAGGACTCACGATTGAGATTCATGACGGATGAATTGTGCCAGGTGAGTTGGTGCCACCCATTGCCGAGATCTCGGAGTGTGCTGTTGTCGGCTTCGAAGCCGTTTTGGACGACGGTGCCTCCCTGGTTCATCAGGTCCACTTTGACCCAGCCGCCGTCTTCGATGTCGACGAGCAGCTCGACGTTCTCGCCGAAGAAGTTGAAGCCTTGCGATGTGAGGGAGGAGGGTCTGTTCCCTGTTCGGCTGCCGTAGCAAGCGAACTTGTCCTTCTCGATATAGCCCCTACCGAGTGCGGACTCGCGCCAGCCGGTGTGCTGGCCCTTCCCGCCCATGTAGTAGAAGTACAGCTTGTCTTCGATCTCTACGGGGACCGAGGAGAATATGACGCTGCTGTCGAAGTCGCCGCGCGGGTACTTCCCCATGCCCTTGCCACGCGGAATGAATGTGCTGTCCTCGGGTGCGACGTTGTTCCACTCAGTTAGATTGATGGACCACTGCAGTGCCTGGTCGACGGTGTCGTAGTGCGGAAGCGTGGTGTCGCCGTCGCGGTACAGCGAGGCAAGCCCGACATAGAGGTCGCCGTACTCGAAGACCGGCATCGAGTAGATCTGAGAGTCGAATCCGTTGCCCCGATGGACCTCGACCGGCTTGGACCAGTTGATGAAGTCGGTGGACCGCGACATCGCGGACACGCGGATGTTGCTGTCCCACAGCCGTGTGATGAGTACGTACTCATTCGTGCGCGAGTCGCGGAAGACGAGGTTGTGGCAGTCCGCACCAGGGGACGGGCTGTTGGCCGGCCAGGGTTTGAGATCACTGAAGTGGATGCCGTCGGAGGAGAAGGCCACGCACAGCGACGTTCCCCCCGCCTCGCGCAACGTGATCAGCTTGTACCGGCGGGTTGGGTCCGGGTCCGCGGGGTCGTAGAGCACGGACGTTCCCTGGACGTGCTCGAACAGGATGTTGTTGTCCTTGCTGCCATCGAAGCTGACCAGACCCAGCTTGGGCTTCGCCCAGTGCACGCCATCGGTGGACTCCGCGTAGCAGCAGCCGGTCTCCCTGTTGGCTATGACGTAGTCCCGCCCGGACCTTTCCTCCGGAGACGTGTTGAGCGACGCCGGATCGCGGAGGAAGAGCGTGTAGTAGCAGCGGAACTTCTTGTGCTCCGGGTCCCAGAAGACGTTCGGGTATCCGTTGTCGAAGCGCGGCTCCCAAGGCAGTCGGGGATTCTCGAAGATCCCCTCCCTGAAAAGGGGATTGTGGTCTACGTCTTTGACGAAACTGCCCATCTTGATCTGGCAGTTCGCCATTCCCCGGTGGCCGTTCCATATACCGGTGTCGAACGCGAAGTACTTGTGCGGCCGACTCGTCGGGTCAGCCAGCGGAGAACCGCTGGCTGTGGGAGTTGCGACCAGTGGCCCGGCACTTGACGGTCCTGCTGCGGCCAGGGTGCCCGCAGCGCCCATCGCCGTCGCAGCCAGGCCGCCGAGCAATACACCCCGCCTCGTCATCGGTCTGAAGGTCTCGTCGCTCATGTGCTCTCCTTGCCCTGACGCAAAGGGATGACTCGGACAGCAGACGTAAGACGTCTGCTGTTGCGCACAGGCTGCCAGCGCCCAACGTGCGGCGCAAGACTCAGGGCACGTACTTCTTGCCCGTCGACCGTCCACACACCGAGGCCCGTTGCACCCTTGATCCCTTCCAGCTGTGCGGGCTTGCCTCCGCGAGGCCGGAGCAGCCGCGCCGCGTGGTGCGGCTACCAGCAGCGTGAGGTGTGCCTGGACGGGCATTGTCAACTTGTTGGTGTGCGGTTACTTGAGGGTGTGCGGGGGTGTGCTGGGCTTGGTTTCCGCCTCTGGTTCAGGCCTCGGTGGGCATGGCGGTAGTGCCGGTGGTCTCGTTCCAGGTTCCGAAGCGGTGGCGCCTCTCGGTGCGGTAGCCGGTGGCGGTCATCCGGTGGCGGTCATCCGGTGGCGGCGGGGCCGGAAGTGCGGTGAGATCTGGCTGAACGCGGACACGAACCTCTGGGCTATGCCGACTGTGCGGAAGCCCTTCATCGCGCGTTCGCGCTGCCTCGTCGGCTGATGGGAGGGTGCTGTCGCGTTGACCGGTGGGTGAGATGATCTTCAGGTTGATCGTGGCTGGGAGGGGCCTGTCGTGGAAAGCGCGTCGCCGTCGTACAAAGGCCATCGCTACCCGGCAGAGATCATCGCGCACTGCGTGTGGCTGTACTTCCGCTTCCCGCTCAGCTACCGCGAGGTCGAGGAGCTGATGCTCCAGCGCGGTGTGATCGTCTCCTACGAGACCGTGCGCCGCTGGTGCCTGAAGTTCGGCCAGGCATATGCCGCAGGGCTGCGGCGCCGCCGGCCCCAGCCCTGCGATAAGTGGCATCTCGACGAGGTCTTCGTGAAGATCGACGGCGAGCGGCAGTACCTGTGGCGGGCCGTCGATCAGTATGGCGACGTCCTGGACATTCTCGTGCAGTCCAAGCGTGACGCGAAGGCCGCGAAGCGGTTCATGGCCAAGCTCATGAAGAAGCAGTGCCGCGTCCCGCGGGTGCTGGTCACCGACAAGCTGAAGAGCTACGGCGCTGCCCATCGGGAACTCATGGCCTCGGTCGAGCACCGCTCCCACAAGGGACTGAACAACCGGGCCGAGAACAGCCACCAACCCACCCGCCAACGCGAGCGGGCCATGAAGTACTTCCGCTCACCCGGCGCGGCCCAGCGGTTCCTGTCCGCGTTCAGCGGCATCTCGCCCCACTTCCGGCCCCGACGCCATCTTCTGACCGCCACTCAGTACCGCTTCGAGATGACCCTCCGCTTCACTCTCTGGGACCACATCACCGGCGCGACCGTCCGGCCCACCGCGGCCTGACCCAGGGTCCCACCACACCTCGGCACACCGTCAGACGATCACGCGCCCGACAACGTGACAGCACCCGTCCGTGTCCCGGACGGTGGTCCGTAGCTCATCCCTGCCGACAGCGCAGCGACCCCCGGTTCCGTGCGACCCGGCGCAGCGTTCAGTACTGTTCGGTCTCGATGAAGCTCGCGTCCGCGTCGCCGAAGGCGGCGGCGATCGGGTCGAATCCGGGCGGGCTGTCCTTGAGGCTCATGCCCATGCCGGCCAGCTTCGCCTTGACCTCGTCGATCGACTTCGCACCGAAGTTGCGGATGTCGAGGAGGTCGGCCTCGGAGCGGGCCATGAGCTCACCCACCGTGTGGACACCCTCGCGCTTGAGGCAGTTGTACGACCGGACGGTGAGCTCGAGCTCCTCGATCGGCAGGGCCAGATCGGCAGCGAGAGCGGTGTCCGTCGGGGAGGGGCCCATGTCGATGCCCTCGGCGTCGGTGTTGAGCTCGCGGGCCAGACCGAACAGCTCGACCAGCGTCTTGCCGGCCGACGCCATGGCGTCGCGGGGACGCATGGCCTGCTTGGTCTCGACGTCGACGATGAGCTTGTCGAAGTCGGTGCGCTGCTCGACACGGGTCGCCTCGACCTTGTACGTGACCTTGAGCACCGGCGAGTAGATGGAGTCGACCGGGATACGGCCGATCTCCTGGCCCGCCTGCTTGTTCTGGACGGCGGAGACGTAGCCGCGACCGCGCTCGACGGTCAGCTCCATCTCCAGCTTGCCCTTGCCGTTCAGCGTGGCGAGGACCAGGTCCGGGTTGTGGACCTCGACACCGGCCGGCGGGGCGATGTCAGCAGCGGTGACCAGGCCGGGACCCTGCTTGCGCAGGTACATCACGACCGGCTCGTCGTGCTCCGAGGAGAGGTCCAGCTGCTTGATGTTGAGGATGAGGTCGGTGACGTCCTCCTTGACGCCCGGCACGGTGGTGAACTCGTGCAGGACACCGTCGATCCGGATGCTGGTGACAGCGGCGCCGGGGATCGAGGAGAGGAGCGTGCGACGCAGGGAGTTGCCGAGGGTGTAGCCGAAGCCCGGCTCCAGCGGCTCAATGACGAACCGGGAGCGGAACTCGTCGACGACCTCTTCGGTCAACGCGGGACGCTGAGCAATCAGCATGGGGTGGCGCCTCCAGATTTCGGCGCCCGCTATTTGACGCCATAGACACCGCACAGTATCGGCAATACGACCTCACAAGAGGCCGCACCGCCCGACGCCGCCAGGTGCCGGCTCAGTCGGCGGGACAGGAGAGTTGCCCGAAGCGCGCGGCACCTTTGCCGTCAGGCCGCAGACCAGCGCGGTGGTGAGACGAAGAGGCCGAGTGCCTGCTGCCACGGGCCGGTGCACATCCGTGCCGCCAGCGCCTCCGCCGCCTTGCGGGCCGAGCCTGCGTCCGCGTGTTCTACGGCGTGTCCAAGGACCGTGAACCGGGCGCCGTCGCCGGCTGGCGCGAACCACGCGAGATAGGGGCGCCATCCGGGCCGGGGCGCCATGCGATGGGCGATCAAGAGCACGCCGCGCCCGCAGAACAGGGTGCGGGAGTACGACTCGTCGACCAGGCCCTGCTCGAAGAACGGGTTGCCTGCCTGCCACGCGGCGAGGCGTACGTGCTTGAGGTCGTCCATCGAAAACGGCTGCTGCACGGGGACCACCTCAGCGACGGGGACGGGGCGGCGGTGCCGCCGTGATCTTCTCCTGCTCATGATCTGGTCACGCCTGATCGCGCACCAGGACCCCCGACAGCTCGAGTTGGACTTTGGTCTGTGGACCAGGGAGCGGGTGCGCGAGGTGATCCGCTCCCGCTTCGGCGTGAAGATGCACGTCCCCGTCCAGTGGACGGGGAGGAGATCTCAAGGCAGGCGAAGGAGGCGTTCGAGTAGCTCAGAGTCGTAGCGGGTGATGAAGGTGTCGACCTCTTCGAGTAGCCGGTCGAGGTGGGCTCGCATCAGGTCGGCGGCGCGCTCTGCGTCACGCTGGGCCATGGCTTCGATGATGGCTTCGTGTTCGGACACGCTGACGGCACTGTGGTGATGCGCCTCCAGGATGACGTCCAGCGCCGCCTCGACGTGATCATGGCTGTCATCGAGCACGATGCCGACCATTGCCTGCACCAGGGGGTTTTGTGCGGGCGCGCTCAGTAGGCGGTGGAATGTGAGCGCGATGTCCCGGGGAGGCCGCTCTTTGGCGCTGGCCCGGTTGCGATGCTCGGCCACGACCGTGCTCAGGGCGGCGAGTTCGGCATCGGAGATGTGCGTAGTGGCGTCCCGTACGGCCTCGGGTTCGATCGCCCGCCGGGCCTTGAGTAGGTTGACCACGTCCTGAGCGGTGCGCACCTCGGACGCCGACACCAGGCTTGCACTGCGGGAGGTGCGTCGCAGACGCTCGACCGCTCGGTTTCCCGCATCGGTGAGGACGCGGCCCTTGACCCCGATCTGCAGGGTCAGGCCCTCGGCATCGAGGTGGCGCAGTCGTCGTGCAACGGTGGATTCGGACAGGTGCCGTCCCCGCTCGGCCAGCGCGGCACTGATCTGCCGGGCGCCCACCGGGCTGCCGACCTCGTCGATGGCGATGAGCAGTGCGTCGCTGGTGTTGTCGTCCAGCCAGCTCGGCATAGAGGGTGCGTCGTGTACCGCTTCGCTCACAGTGCTCCTTATTGCGGCGGTTTGAACCGTTGTGCAGTCTCAAGAGTCCAGTAGTCAGTATGCCATTTCTGATTGCTGACCACCAAAGGAGACAGTAGTCAGTCACTATTGACGGACATCTGTCGCTCGGGGCAGACTCCTCGCCATCGAGTGAGCGCCGCCAACCTTGCGGAGGCGGCGGACCGGATGACCGCCTGACGTCGGTACGCATACGTGGCGGCTCAGACGTCTCTCCAAGAGGAGATGTGATGACCACTTCTACTGGGGCTGCGGCCCCTCCCACGGAGCGCCGCTCCCGTGTCAGGTGGGTCATGATCTGGCTGGCCTTTGCCGGTCTGACCATTGCCTATGTGGACCGGGCCAACATTTCGGTCGCGCTTCCGTACATGACCAAGGACCTGCACATCGATCCAGCGCTCTCGGGTCTACTGCTCGGCGCCTTCTTCTGGACATACTCCCTTTTCCAGATACCGATGGGCTGGCTCGTCGATCGCTTCGGCAGCCGAATGCTGTATGCCGTAGCCGTCGCGTGGTGGTCGCTCATCACTGTCGCCATGGCAGCCGTCCGCGGGGCCGGCTCGCTGATCGGCGCCCGGCTGCTGCTCGGCGTCGGCGAGGCAGCTGCGTTCCCGGCCTGCACCAAGGTCGTGGAAAGATGGTTCCCCCGCCAGGAGCGGGGCACAGCTTCGGGGATCTACGACAGCGGAGCGCGAGGCGGCACACTGCTCGCCACCCCGGTGGTGACCGCGCTGATCGCGGCTTTCGGGTGGCGCGGCTCGTTTCTCATCACTGGTGCGTTCGGCCTGATCTGGGTGGTGTTCTGGCTGAAGATGTACCGCGATCCCCGCAAGCACCCGAAGGCCAATGAGGCGGAGCTCGCCTACATCGAGGCTGGCCAAGACCAGGACGCTGACGAATCCGACGACGCGCCGCAGCTGCGCTGGCGCGACTTGCTGCGGTACCGAACGGTATGGGGGATGGCGCTGGGGTTCTCCTGCCAGTCCTTCGTGATCTACTTCTTCATCACCTGGTTCCCGTCGTATCTCGTCGAGGCCCGCGGTTTCTCCCTGCTCTCGCTGGGCGTGTTCGGCATGATCCCGGCAATCGTCGCTTTCATCGGCAACTTCGCGGGCGGCTGGGCCTCGGACGCACTGGTCCGGCGTGGCCACAGCCTGACGTTCGCCCGTAAGTCCTGCATCATCGCCGGCATGCTGGTGTCCGCGCTCATCGGCCTGGCCGCCGTGGTCGACAGCAGCATCGTGGCGCTCGCCCTGCTGTCCCTGTCCTTTGGCGGGGTCACCTTCGCTACGTCGAGCATCGTGACGCTGCCCGCCGACATCGCGCCGCTCTCGACACGGTCGTGGGCGTCCACCATCCAGGGCGTCCAGAACTCGGTGTCCAATCTCGCGGGCGTCGCCAGCCCGTTCGTCATCGGCCTGATCTACAGCAGCACCGGCTCGTTCGTCGGCGGACTGCTTGCCGCTGCGGGCATCGCCATCGTCGGCTGCCTCATCTACCTCTTCATGGTCGGGGACATCAAGCCACTCGAGATCAAAGCGGACCCCGCCGCAGCCACCCGTCCGCTGACATCCACACAGATTCGCTGACAAGCACAACGGAGAAGCACAATGTCCGAAGCCAAGCTGAACCTCCCGTTCACCGGTATCCCGTCCTTCATGCGGGCGCCGATCGTGGGCAACCTCGACGAACTTGACGCCGACATAGCCATCCTGGGTGTTCCCAGCGACGAGGGCTCGCCGTGGTACCCCGGTGCCCGCATGGCACCGCGCCAGATCCGCGAGATGTCCGTCCGGTACGCCGAGTACGGCCCCACCCAGCGTCACGGCGGCTACTACGACCTCGATGAAGACCGCCGGTACCTGGTGCACGAGACCAAGAACAACCGCATCGTCGACTGCGGCGACGTCGACATCGTCTACACCAACCCCGAGCAGACGATGAACAACGTCACCCGCTCGGTCCGCAAGATCCTGGACGCCGGCGCGCTGCCGGTCATCTACGGCGGCGACCACGCCATCTCCTACGGCGTCGTCCGCGCCTACGACCAGCCCGTCATCTTGCTGCACTTCGACGCGCATCTCGACTTCAGGCCGTTTGTGCACGGTGCCCAGTACGGCAACGGCAGCCCGGTGCGGAAGATGTCCTCCCTGAACCAGGTCGGCCAGATGGTGCAGGTCGGCATGCGCAGCATGCGGATGAGCCAGGACGACCTCGCTGACGCCCGGCGCCACGGCAACGACGTCATCACCATGAAGCAGTACCGTCGCCACGGGCTGGAGCGGCTTCTGGACAAGATCCCTGCGGGTGCCGCCGTCTACGTCAGCATGGACATCGACGTCCTCGACATGCCGCTCGTCCCGGGATGCGCCTCGGCGGAGCCCGACGGATTCGGCTACGAGGAGATGAAGCAGACGCTGTTCGGCATCGCCCGGCACGCCGATGTGGTCGGCTTCGACATCGTCGAGATCAACCCGATGATCGATGTCCGGTCCAACAACACGTCCCTGCTCGGGGCCCAGCTGGGCGTGGAGTTCATGGCGCGAGTGGCCGACAGCGAGCCGTACCTGCGCAGGAACGGCCGGCTCGAGGCTGCCGAGCCCTCGCACGCGAGCTGAGCCCACCCAGTCCACGGGACCCGGCCGCGCTCCCAGGCGCGGCCGGTTGGGCGCGCTCGGCATGGTCGTTGAGCACCGGGTGCGGACCTCGCGCGCAGGCGACAGCCGGTACCGAGGACTGGGTGACCCCGTTCGACCTGTCGACCGTGGACGCCGTGGACATGGCGTCGGCAGAGATCGTTTCCAGCTATGCCCAAGCCGACGCCTTGCCGATCAAGGCCTAGGCCGACCAGTGCAAGGTGGACGGGATCGTCACAGCCGGCACGGTGCCGGTGACATCTCCGTTGTGCAACAGGCAGCGCGTGGGCGGGCGGTCGACAAGGGCGGGGTGTTCGTCTCCACCACTCGCGCCGGGTCGGGGTCGGTCTACGACGACGGCACCCCGGGCGTCGTCGTCGGCGCTGACCTGCAGCCGTCGAAGGCTCGGTACTGCTTCAGCTCGGCCTGACATTCACCGATGATCCGGAGCAGGTGCGCGAATGGTTTGCCACGTTCGGCTCTCCGGAGTTCGACCTGACCGGCTGAACCGGCCCGAAAGTAACCACAACACGGGGCCGATGTCCGGCTGTCCCCAGTCCGCGACGGGCTGCGGAGTCGCTCGATATGGACCACACCAGCGGGCCAGGTGGGCCGGCTCGGCGGCATCCTCGCCCGTGGCCTCACATTCATCAGCCCTGACACGGCCGCATGAGCGGACTGTCCGTCCACCTCTGATCGGCATCGAGGAAGCGAAGCACCATGACTGCCCCAACCACCCACACGACCACCGGCAACGCGGACGCCAATTCCCGGCCAGGCCGGATCCGTGTCGAGCACGACCTGCTCGGCGACCGGTCTGTTGATAACCACGCATACTTCGGCATCCACACCCTGCGCGCCACCGAGAACTTTCCGATCACCGCGATCCCGATCAGTACCTATCCCGACCTGATCGTCGCGCTGGCGTGCGTGAAGCAGGCCGCGGCACGCAGTAACGCGGAACTCGGCCTACTCGACACCGACAAGGCCGACGCGATCGCTGCCGCCTGCGAAGACATCCGGGCAGGCTCCCTCCACGAGCACTTCGTCGTCGATGTCATCCAGGGCGGAGCCGGTACCTCGACGAACATGAACGCCAACGAGGTCATCGCCAACCGCGCCCTGGAGCACCTCCACCGCGACCGCGGGGACTACGCGGTGATACACCCGCTCGAGCACGTCAACATGAGCCAGTCCACCAACGACGTCTTCCCAACCGCCGTCAAGATCGCTTTGCAGTTCGCCACCCGTCGCCTGCACGGCACGATGGCCGAGCTGTCCGAGGCCTTCAACACCAAGGCCGTCGAGTTCGCCGGCGTGGTGAAGATGGGCCGAACCCAGCTGCAGGATGCGGTTCCGATGACCCTGGGACAGGAATTCGGCGCCTACGGTGTCATGGTCGCCGAGGACGCCGAGCGCCTGCTCGAAGCCGCAGAGCTGATCAGCGAGATCAACCTTGGTGGCACAGCGATCGGCACGGGGATCAACGCCCATCCCCGCTACGCCGGGCTCGCCTGCCGATACTTGCGGGAGATTTCCGGTGTGTCGGTCACCACCGCCGCCGATCTCGTGGAAGCCACGCAGGACGTCGGGGCATTCGTGCAACTTTCCGGGGTACTGAAGCGCACCGCCGTGAAGCTGTCGAAGATCTGCAACGACCTGCGCCTGCTGTCCTCGGGCCCCCGCACCGGCCTCTCGGAAATCAATCTCCCTGCGGTACAGGCCGGATCGAGCATTATGCCCGGCAAGGTCAACCCGGTGATCCCCGAGGTCGTCAACCAGGTCGCTTTCGAGGTCGTCGGCAACGACGTCGCCATCAGCATGGCCGCCGAGGGTGGGCAGCTGCAGCTCAATGCCTTCGAGCCGATCATCGCGCACGCACTGTTCGAGTCGATCACCCACCTGACCAGTGCCTGCCGCACTCTGACCAGTCGCTGCATCGCCGGAATCACGGCGAACGAGGCGCACCTGAGCCGTGTCGTCGAACAGTCCATAGGAGTCGTGACCGCTCTCAACCCCCACATCGGCTACGCCGCTGCGACCCAGGTAGCCGCCGCCGCGCTCACCACCGGGCGCAGTGTCCGCGCTCTGGTCGTCGAGCAAGGCCTGCTCACCGAACAGCAAATCGCCGACATCCTCCGCCCGGAGGCCCTCATCCCGACCCTGCAAAGTGAACACGCCGTCGAGGCCAGGGATGTCTGATCCGGTCATGCCTGCTGACCCAGCTGCTATGCCCAGCGCATGCGATTGTGGACACCGCCTCGGCGGTGGCTCTGCTCACGAGAACCGGCAGCAGATGTTCAGCAGTTCCGACAGCACCCCGGCGCACTCCGTGTTCGATAGGGGTACCGGGTCCGGGCTCCGACTTCTGGCCACCTCGCAGTGGCGGCCGGTTCATTGAGTCAGGAAGCCTGAGAGGTCCCGTTGCCGGACGAGGTGCGGGCGAACCAGGTTCGCGCCTCGTCGTCGGACAGGACGCGGGTCAGCTCGGCCGTACCCGGGAGATGGGGGAAGAACCGGTTGGCGTTCCAGCTGCGTTGGTACAGCGGTTCGTCCAGCACGAGCAGGCGGTATCCCTCCACGACGGGGATGTCGTCGGGCAGCCCCTCGTTCCAGATCCGTTCGCCGTCCGGGGCGAGGAGTTCGAAGGCCCCGGTCGTGACGGCCTCGGTGCGTTCTCGGGCGGGCTCGGGGTCGGTGGCCAGGCGGACGCTCTCAGCCGAAGGGGTGGTACCGGGCACGTGGCCGCCGCCGACGAGTACGTGGGCGAGCAGCGTGTGCAACTGGAAGTTGTCCCCGATGCCGCCGATGCGTACCTCGAACCCGCTCCCGGTGGGCCGGTGCAGCACCACCAGGGGCTCGTCGTCCAGGACCGCCAGCGCGTAGGCCAGGCACTTGAGGTCATGCCGCTCCAGGGCTGCCAGGTCGCGGCAGGCGGGGAGGAGCGTGGATGCGTGCCGACGGCGCACCTTTGTGCTGCGGCACAGTACGGCCAGCGCGGGCGGCTGCCATTCCTCGACCGAGCACCAGGCCAGCGCCAACCGCGTGGTCTCGTACGCGTCGCCGCCCAGGCGGGCCAGCAGCGCATCATCGATGATCTTCTCGTCGGGCTCCGGCAGTTCGTCCGCGGCTTCGCCGGCGGCGGTCCAGCGGCGGGCGAACTCCAGGGCGTTGAGCAGGTCTCGGTGGATGCCGCCGAGGATCGGCTCCGCGCAGGCCGCCGGATCGGCGCCGCTCTCGACGCAAAAGCCGGCCGCCGATGCCAGGAGCGGGCGCGGGCCGGTGGGCGGGAAAGTGGGGAGCAGCGCGGCCAGCCGGGGCCCCGCCAGGACGCGTTCGGTGTCTGTCGCCTGCTGCAGAGCCTTCAGCGCGGCGGTGAAGGCATGTTCGGTGCGGGCACCGTCGCGAGCGTCAACGGCCTGCTCCAGCTCGGATATGACGGCGTCGAGGTCCGAGGCCTTCTGCTTCCTCTTGAAGATCACTGGCACACCTTAGGCCCAAGGGCTGACAGGCGTCACCGTTCGAATCTTCCGGACCGCTCTGTGCTGTCGAAATCGGTGAACATCCGCTGTCGGTTCTCGTGGACAGGGCCACTGGGGCTCTCTACGGGTGCGCCGACTGGAACATCGGCCCGTGCGCCGGCTGCGCAGCTCCAATTCACCGATACGGCCCCGGCGGCGCGCATGCGTGCCGGAGTTGCCGTGCCCGGGTGGCTGGCCGCCCGGTGCGCGGCAGTTGAGCGCCGGAGCCGAAGGGCGGCGAAGCCGGCCCCGTTAGGTGATCTGGGTCACTTCCGCGTGATGCGGTCCGTTTGCTGACTTTGCGCAAATTTATGTTGCGTGATGAACGCGGGTGGGTGCGTGCTGGTGGGGGTGGTGGCGTAAGGGGTGGCGAGGGGTGGCTGAAGGTGCTGGATAAGCGATGGCGAACGCGTGTGCGTCGCCAAGGTTTTCGCTCTCGGTAATCTTCCTGTGGTTGCCGCTGCACACATGGGTGCTGACGGACGTCGTTCTGGGTGGAGGCGCACAACGGCGCACTCCCGGGAGCCTCCGGCAGTGGGGGAGCCCGGTGGTTCACAAGGAAGGAGCCGTCGTCTGTGACCACTCGACTCGCGGGTGACCTGATGATCCTGGCCGTTACGCTCCGGGTGTTCGGCCGCGACGCGGTCGTTCTCCTGCGCCGTCTCGCGGCCGCCGGTGTGCGGGCCGGCGTATCGGAGATGAGCCGCCGTCACGAGGCGGACGGGGACGGCCGGTGACCCAGAGCCGTAACCGCAGCAAGCCCGTCGCGCCGCCCGTGGCGAAACAGTCACCGGATCTTGCGTTCAAGGCCTTCCACCAGATGTACCGGCCGCAGTACGTCCGCTACGCGCAGACCCTGCTGCGCAACCGGCACGATGCGGAAGAGGCGGCGGATTCGGCGTTCGAGCAGCTTTACCGCAAGTGGGACCAGGTGCTGCTCAAGGAGAGCCCGGCCGCGTATGCCTGGACCGTCCTGCGCAACAAGATCACTGACCATGCCCGGGCCAGCAAGCGGCGCCCGATGATCGACGACGCGGCCTTCGACACCGTCGCCCTGCACGATGCTGTCGACCCCATGGGGCAAGTCACCGAGTCCCTTGCTCTCTTCAGTGCCTTACGTCAGCTCACCGAACGCCAGCACGACGTGATGGTCATGACCTTCCTCCACGGACTGAACGCGACCGAAGTCGCCTCCGTCCTCGGCATGACCAGCGCTACCGTCCGCTCCACCGTCCGCCACTGCCTGCGCCGCCTGAGCGAGATTCTCGGTCCGGACCGCACCACCATGGAAGGACTGCGATGACCCCCCACATCGAGGCATTCCTGTCCCGGGCCCGGCTCACCGCCACGCCCTACACCCAGCAAGACATCGACGCCGCCGAGGCACGCGTCCTCGCGCGGCTCGAAAATCCCTCCACACCATTGCCCGTCCCGGCGCCCGCGGCCCACCCGGTGATCCCGGAGACCCCGGAACACGAAGCCGCGCAGAGCCTGCAGACCCTGTGCGAGACCGTCGTCGCCCGGACCGGTCTGCAGACCCTGGACGACTTCATCACCCCGCAGCTTCCCGAACCGCCCGGGGCGCGGGTGCTGGGCTGCATCCTGCAGCTCGCCGAATCCGAGGAGAACGCCCGCTTCTGGTGGCAATACGCCGCAGGAGCCGGAGACCCCGCCTCCTCCTACTGCCTCTACCTCCACCACCTGGCCCTGGGAGAACAGGGCGAAGCGCGCTGGTGGCACGACCAGACCGAACTCGTCCAGGACGCACTGCCCGCCACGGACAGCACCGACAACACCCCCATCCCGCCCGCCGAGGACGTCCCCTCCGCTGTTACCGCCGCGCTCAAGCAAGTGACCACGACCGACGCGAGCCTGCTGCCCACCGCCCTGCGTATCCTCGGCGCCCTCAAAACCGAGCCCACCCCCATGCCCGCCGCCGTCGGCGCCGTCATCGACTACGTCCCCGCCGCCGTCGGCTACGTCGACGGAATCGACCTCCCCCTCACCGACCCCGACTTCACCGACCACATCCGCACCCTCACCGCCGACACCAAGCCCGCCCGCACCACCCGCCCCACACCCACCCACCTGGAACGCCGCCCCAAGAAAGCTGGGCCCGGCATCTCCGCAGCGCGTCGGCACGCCCTGCGCGAAACCTTGCCCCGCGAGTGAACAGCCATGGCCCGCAAGGGCTTTCCCCTGCCCCGGTGGCAGCAGACTGAGGGACGGGGTCACCGCATCCGCACCACCGTGAGCGTTCCGTGCTGGCCCGATCCCGCCAGGACTCCACCGTCAGGTCGGTCTGGATCCGGGTGTACGGCTCGCCTTCCGTCCGCCGCTCACTCATCACCTCCGCGCCCGCCAGGGCGGCACCGATGTGTGCGGCGAGGACCGGCTCGAGGCGGGCCGACAGCCTTACCTGGCTGCCATCGTCGCCCGATGGCCAGCTGGCGTCACCGGGCTTGGGCTGTGGCACCCGTGACTTGCCGCTCGTCGCGGCTGTTGGGCCCTGTGGTGTGCGTACCTTCGACCCCTCGGGATGCGTACGCCTGGGCCCTGGACCCTCAGGCCAGGGCCCTTCAGCTTCTTCCAGGAGCTAACGACCTCGGGGAAAATTGAGGTCGGGACGTGCTGGCCTGGCGGTTCGGCTGGCGTGTGATCAGCAGGTGCTGTTGCGGACGAGGACGAGTTCGGTGCTTGTCCGGCGTCGGGTGGGGCGCTGCGCGGACCGGTCGGAGACCAGCCCGGCGATCGCCAGATGTGTCTCGGCGTAGATTTCACGGCGTCCGGTGAAGCGCCGCAGGGGTGCCCACTGCCGAAGCTCGGCGTTGGTGTGCTCGACGCAGATCCGGGCCGAGGACTGGCGCCGCCGCGCTTCGCTCCAGGCCCGCTTGTCGCCGTCGCACGCGTCGTCCTTCGGCTTCTTCGGCGGGGCGGTGACCTGGTCGGGGAACTCCTTGGCCAGTCCTGCATACCCGGCATCGGCCTGGGACTTCACCGATGGGTGGAGGCGGAGTTGTTCGGCGATGCCCTCGGTGCGTACGGCAGTCTGGTCGTGCATCCGGCCGGGTCGCACGACCCCGGACAGCAGGATGCGGCCCTGCCCGTCGCTGAATGTGGTGGTCTTGATCGTGTTCTGGCGGCGCTTGCCCGAGACGAAGGCCCGGCGCCCGGGTCGGCCCGCCTGTGGGCGCCTGACCTGGGTCTCGGCGCCATCGAGTCGAGGCTCGATGCCTTCGGCCTCGGCGTAGGCAAAGAGATCCTCCAGTGTCCGCAGTCTCATTCCGGGCCGGTCGGGCACTGCGAAGCCGCGGGCCGCGAGCAACGGACGGACCTGTCGGATCGCCGTCGAAACGGTCGAGCGGTCGACGTCGTACAGCTCGGCCAGGACCTCGTGCGGCAGCTGATGGCGCAGGTGTACCAGGGTGAGCAGCAGCCGGTCGCAGAAGACCAGCTTCGGCTTGCGCCCGGCACCAGCCGCCCTGCGGCGTTCACCGCCCCTGGCTTCGCGAAGTCCGGACTGACGTGCCGCCTCCCACGGGGCGGCGAGTTCGGCGAACAACTCGCCGAAGTGTGCGCGGGAGACACCGGACAGGGCCGGATGGGAACAGGCCGCGCGGGCCCAGGTCAGCTTCACAACTCACCCAACCAGCACGGCCCTTCTCATGTCACGGCCAAATCAGCCGGAACGTCGCCGCGAGCGGCAGCCGCTTCACATGGGTTCAACCAGAGCCGCCCGCCACTCCGGGCGCGGATCAGCCCCAACACTCGTCCAGTACTCCCGGCCACGCACGATCCGTCCCTGCTGGACGGTCCAGAATGAGGCCGCGCGGAACACGCCGAACTCGTCATGCGGCACCTCGACCTCGGAGACCACCTCGTTGCCGTCAGCCACGATCCGCAGTACCCGAATCGACCAGCCCCCCAGGTATTCGCTGTTCACCGCGACGAAGTTCTTGTTGCCGACGATGCGCTCCGCGCTGATCGGCCACTCGACCACGACGTCCTCCGCGACCAAGTCGGCGACAGCTGACCAATCGCGCGCCTGGATCCGATCCCACAATGCCTCGACCACTCCTGAAGAGTCCATGGGGGCACCCTTGCACGGGCCACTGACATCCCGGCCCTGGGGCCCCGGGCGACCTGGCACGCCGACCCCAAAGCAGCAGCCCCCTCACTGCCGCTAATAGATCCCAAGGTCGTAAGGGTGTGCACCGTGCCAAGCGGTAAGAACCCGGAGGCTGTTGACGTACGAGAGCGGCGTGCCACCACCCTGTGTGGGTGGTGGCACGCCGGCTCACAAGGGTTGCACCCCGGGGGCGGAAGGTGCGCCCTTGGTCAGTGGCGGGGCAAGGTCAAGTGGGTCAGCGGCGGTAGCCCCAGGTGTGGGTGTCCACGGTGCGGCCGTGGTCGTCGCGCAGGGTGGCCTTGTCGGCGTTGTTGCTCCAGATGTAGTTCCGGCGGTCCTGGTAGACGTCCCGGCGGGTGTCATGGCCGCGCCCGGTGTGGACACGGACGGTGGCACGGCCGGCCAGGCGCAGGTCGTCGAAGCGGTACAGGTTGCCGTCGCGGTCCGAGAGCGTCCATCCGTCCAGGTCGACCGCGCGGCGGCCGGTGTTGGTGACCTCCACCCACTCCCTGTTCAGGGACCGGTTCGACCAGTCGTCACGGCCGGGGCTGTCGTACTGGATGTCGCCGAGCACGACGTTGGAGTACGACTGGTGGCGGCCGTGTCCGTGGCCGCTGTCGGCGGCAGCCGGCATCGCCGCCACGGCGACGACGGAACCGGCCGCCAGAGCGGTAGCGGCGATGCGGCGGACGGTACGAGAAGCAGACATTGATGTCCCCTCAAGTAAGGGCGCCCAGGACCCGGTCAGGGGCCATGCTGCGCGGTGCGGGTCCCGGCCCCTCAGGCCGAGAACCACAGCCTGGAGTACCTCCGCCATCACCAGCAGCGACATCGTTTCGTGTTACTTAATGCGGACATTTCCGTAACTCGCGATTGTGTTGATCACAGACCCCGCCCGAGCGTGTCCTGACATCGACTGCTGGATGCACGCATCCGCCCCACAGCTGGGAACAAGCCCTATCAGCTCGCCCGCGCGCCCCACCGCACCACCCCGTCAGTCACCCATCGAACAGCACACTCATCGGTAACAGTCATAAGACCCCGCAATTCAGACACGGATGGCCGGGTCGAACATCTGCTCGCAGAATTGTTCGCCCCGAGGTGATCAGTGGATCCGTGTGATCGTGAGGGTGCCGTGGCGCCCTGCCCCGGCCAGGACCTCAACCACAAGGCCGGTGTCCAGCCTTGTGGAGGACTCGCCACCGGCCTCGGCCTGTCCCAGGACGCCAGCTTCGGCGACTGCGGCGCCGATCCGTACGGACAGCACCGGGTCGATCCGCGCCGACAGCCGTGGTGTGCTCTCACCTTCGGGTACCAGGGCGAGGTTGCGGGGCCGCTTCCGGGGGCCAGTGAAGCCGACGACCGCGGCGTCGATGGTGTCGGCGTGACACTGGTGGAGTGTCGGTACTCGAGAGTTGCAGTATTCGCCCGCGGGGCGAGCAGCTCCGCACCCGGCCCGGTCACGTCAGCGGTGACAAGGCGTACAGCTCTCGCCCAACAGGCGCTGTCCGCGAAGACGCCGGATGTCTGCCAGAGGGCACGCCGAACCTGCTGGCGTTCAACAAGGCGTCGACCGGCTGACCATCTCCCCACAGAAGGCCGTGCTGTTCGTCGTCGGCACTCAAGGCCAGGCACATTTCAGCCTGCAGAGCCGAGACAGGAGAACTCCGTCGTCGCTAGCAAGCTCGTGCGTCGTGCTTCTCGCGGTTGGCGAGGACTTGGTCCATGTGAGTCTGCGCCCACTGACGGAGCCCGCGCGTCAGGTGGTGGAGTGAGAGGCCGAGGTCAGTCAGCTCGTAGGTAACGGTGACGGGGACCGTCGGCGTCACAGTGCGGGTGAGCAAGCCGTCGCGTTCGAGGGCTCGTAGGGTCTGAGTCAGCATCTTCTGGCTGACGCCGGCCAGTAGCCGGGCGAGCTCCGAGTAGCGCATCGCCTTTGGGACATGCGACGCGCCGGACTGTTCGGACGCGTCACCGCCCAGCGCGCACAGGATCAGGACGACCCACTTGTCCGAGATCCGGTCGAGAAGCTGACGGCTGGGGCATATCGCTAGAAACGCGTTGTACTCCGCCTTGGCCTGCGCCTTCTTGTCGGCCTTCATCGTCGTCACTGAGGTCGCCTCTCACTCTCTGGGGTGGTTACGCACTTCATAGTGCCTACTTCCCGTAAGGAAGTAACTCCCCAACACTGATGCAAGGGGTCGGAGACACCACCCCTGGCAAGAAGCGAAAGGCACTGTGATGAACACGCCCTCCACATCACCTCTTCCGGGCGGAATCTGGACGCTGGGTGACTCGACCGTCACCCGGTTCGGATACGGCGCGATGCAGCTCGCCGGCCCGTGGGTCATGGGTCCGCCCGCCGACCACGACGGCGCCCTGGCCGTCCTGCGCGAGGCAGTCAGTCTCGGGATCACCCACATCGACACCAGCGACGCCTACGGACCACGCATCACGAATGAGCTGATCCGCGAAGCACTGCACCCGTACCCGGAGTCGCTGTTCATCGCCACCAAAGTGGGCGCGACCCGCGACGCACAGGGCGGCTGGCCCACGGCCCGGCGCCCCGAGGACCTGCGCAAGCAGGTCCACGAGAACCTCGAATCCCTCGGCGTCGAGGCTCTCGACCTGGTCAACATGCGGATGGGCGATGCTCAGGGCCCCCAGCCCGGCTCGATCACCGAAGCATTCGAGACGCTTGTCGACCTCCAACGAGAGGGCCTGATCCAACACCTCGGCGTCAGCAATGTCATGCCGGAGCAGGTCGCCGAGGCACGCGGTATCGCCCCGATCGTGTGCGTGCAAAACATGTACAACCTCGCCCACCGCCATGACGACGACCTCGTAGACCGCCTCGCCGCCGATGGCATCGCCTATGTGCCGTTCTTCCCCTTGGGAGGCTTCACGCCGCTACAGTCCGAGGCCCTCTCGAAGGTCGCGAGTCGGCTGGGGACGACGCCGATGTCGGTCGCGCTGGCTTGGCTGATGCAACGCTCGCCGAACATCCTGCTCATCCCCGGTACGTCGTCCACCGCCCACCTGCGCGAAAACATCGCAGGCGCCGGACTCTCCCTTTCCGACGAGGATCTGGCCGAACTGGATAGCATCGGCCACTGAGTAACACACAGGTCACCGACCGAGACCAGGCAGTTCCTTCCACTCGGACTATCGGGCAGACCATAGGAATATGATCACAGCGCGGATGCTGCGTTTCCGCAGGTGATCGCGGCAACGATCCGATGATCTAAACGAAACGGCCTACCCCTGCGGTGCGGCCCGTCGCACTGCCAAGTAGTCGGACCAGTTCCCGCCGGCGAGGGTGGCCCAGCGTTCGGCTGTCTTGGGGTGGATGCCGAGCAGGTCGGCGATGACCATGGGCGGCAGGTCTACCAGGGCGTCCATCATGGCGGTGTTCCGTGCTGCGCGGGCGGGCAGACCGTGGTGTCTCAGGGTGTCGGCGAGGCCGAGGGGGTTGCGCGGGCGTCCGGGGCTGTGACCAGGCAAGAGATATCGGCGCCTGGCCGTGTTGCTGTGCCGGGGGCCGTGCTGGAGCTGATCGTCGATAAGACGGGCGAGCTTCGGCGGGAGCACGAAGGGGTGCTGGTTGACCGCCAAGTAGGTGTGCTCCTGGTCGCGGCATCCTCGGATCACAGAGGCCATCCCGGTGACCGCTCAGCCGCGCAGGTCTCAGTAGCACCGGGCGAGCCACGCAGCTACATGCTCAGAGCGCGCCTTGCCGGCCCCCGCCCAGGTAGTGCCGTCACTTCTCGTCGACATCCACGACTCTGTTGATCACCAACTGACTCCCGAACGCGTCGATAATCGCTGTCCCTAGAGATGAACGAAGCCACATGGTCGATGTTCCTAATTCGTGTGTAGGCGGTTCCAGATCAGCTCGTGGGTGAGCTGCTGGACTGTTGAAGCGGGTTGGGTTCGTAGCGGCCGCGTGGGCACCGGGCAGACTCCTGTCGGTTCCCGGCCCGTCGAGGCCTTATGAGAGAACGGTGGCGCCCGGTGTCTTCGGGCCGCTGCGGAACCCAACCCGGCCTCCCGTACGTAGATCGTTGTGGTGTGAGCCCGTCGCAGGGCGACCTCTTCGCTTCCTCCCGAGCCGCCGAGCTCTTCGTAAGACGGAGGCCCCTGCGGTGCGCTGGTGCCGCGAACGGCTAGTGAGATGGCGGACCGAAGAGTCCTGGAATTAGGTCGCCGCGTGGCCCGCACAGGCTCACCACCTGCGCACACAACAAGTGAATGGAGAACCGTGTGACCGTGTTCTGCGGGATCGACTGGGCCGAGAGTCACCATGACGTGGCTCTGGTCGATGACACCGGACAGCTGCTGGCCAAGCGCCGCATCACGGATGACACGGCGGGCTACCGGCTGCTGCTGGACCTGCTCGCCGAGTACGGCGACACCGCCGAGGAACCGATTCCCGTGGCCATCGAGACCGGGCGGGGTCTGCTCGTTGCCGCCCTGAACACCGGAACACGGCCGATCTACGCGATCAACCCCCTCGCCGCGGCCCGCTATCGCGACCGCCACAGTGTCTCGCGCAAGAAGTCCGACGCCGGCGATGCCCTGGTCCTGGCGAACATCCTGCGAACCGATGGACACGCGCACCGCCAGCTGCCCGCCGACACCGATCTCGCACGGGCGATCACTGTCCTCGCCCGTGCCCAGCAAGACGCGGTCTGGGCGCGTCAGCAGCTGGTCAACCAGGTCCGCTCGCTGCTGCGGGAGTTCTTCCCTGCCGCCCTGGACGCTTTCCTGGGCAAGCAGTACGGCCTGGCCCGCCCCGAGGCCCGCGCGGTGCTGACCTCGGCACCGACCCCGGCCAGGGCCGCCAGACTCACCCCGGCCCAACTGCGGGCGGCACTGAAACGCGCGGGCCGCACCCGGGGCATCGACGCCGAGGCCGATCGCCTGCGAACCATTTTCCGCGCTGACTACGCCCACCAGCCGCAGGCCGTCGAGGATGCCATGGGCTATCAACTTCTGGCATTGATACGCCAGTTGCACGCAGCCTGCCTGGCCGCCGAGGAACTCACGACGGCGGGGGAGGAACATTTTCGCCGGCACCCGGACGCTGAGATCCTCCTCAGCTTTCCCGGCCTGGGAGTACAGCTCGCCGCCCGGGTGCTCGCCGAGATCGGAGACGACCGCAGCCGCTTCGCTGACGCCCGCGCTTTGAAGGCCTACGCGGGATCGGCTCCCATCACTCGCGCTTCGGGCAAGAAACGCTACGTCGGACGGCGCTTCATCAAGAACGACCGACTGATCACCGCTGGATTTCTCTGGGCCTTCTCCTCGCTGAGAGCCTCTTCTGGGGCTGACACGCACTACCGCCGACGACGCGAGCACGGGGACTGGCATGCCCAGGCCCAGCGGCACCTGTTCAACCGCATGATCGGCCAGCTCTACCACTGCTTGCAGACCGGACAACTCTTCGACGAACAGCATGCCTTCACCTCCTCGGCAGCGGTGTTGACCGTCGCAGCTTGACTTCTTAGGCACGTGAGATGTCTCTCATGAGTCCCATCTGACCCGCTGTCACTTCTTTCCGCATCTCGGGGGAACCTCACCCCCGTCCTCTTTGCTTCCTGGAGGGGGTTACATCCTCTTCCTCTCCTTCTTCCTCTTCATCTTCCTCGTATTCGCCTCCTTCCTCGTCCTCGGGCTCGTCTTCGTCCTTGTAGTCTTCGTCCTCGGGCTCGTCCTCGTAGTCCTCGTCCTCGGGCTCCTCGCCTTGTGCGTCCTCCTGCTCAGCGGCCTCTTCTTCCATGGCGTCTTCGTGGGACACGACGACTTCACCGTCCCGGATTTCACCGCGCCAGCCCTCGGGCTCTTCCTGAGCGAGGGACACGTATCGCTGGAAGTGCTTGAAGTCGAGTCGCATTCGGCGCCCTTGAGCGCGCCACAGGTTGCCCGTCTTCTCGAAGAACCCGGACGGGTAGTACTCCACGACCAGGACGATTCGAGTCAGGCTGGGTGCCAACTCATGGAAGCTGACCGCACCACGGGTAGTTCCCTTGGCTCCCTCGGATGTCCAAACGATGCGGTCGTCGGGAATCTGTTCCTGGACAGTCGCTTTGAAGCTGCGCGAGGAAGGTCCGACTTTGACCTTCCAGGCACTGGACATCTCGTCGCTCTTCGAGACGTCGCGAACGCCCTTCGCGAAGCTGCTGAACTGGTCGTACTGCGTCCAGTGGTCGTACGCGACACGCAGGGGCACTCCCACATCGAGAACCTCGATGATGTTCATGACCTTGCCGCCGCTCGACTTGCGTTTCCCCTTTCCGCCGCCGAACGCTTCCTTGACCTTCCCCACGACTTTGTCCTTGACGCCCTTGGCTTTCTCCCCGACGAATGCCTTCAGCGGGGATTCGCCCTGGAGAATACGGGAGGCGATCGCGGGAAGCGATCCACTCTCGGCCACATCAGTGAGCTGCCCAGTGACATCGGTCAGTTTGTCGCCCGCTTTCTCGGCGAGACTCTCCACCTGTGCACTGAGGAAGTTGGACGCCTCTTCGCGAAGCCGGTCCGCACCCGACTTTTGTGCCGTGGGCTGGTCTGATTCCGTCCTGGTCATGACTGACTACCTCCGACGATCGGCGCGCTTGGACGCTGCTCGCTTCGAGGACGTCGTTTTCCGGGCTGTGGACTTCTTGGCCGGAGCAGTTTTCTTCGCAGCTGTCTTCTTCGCCGGAGCGGTTTTCCGGGCTGCGGACTTCTTGGCCGGAGCAGTTTTCTTCGCAGCTGTCTTCTTCGCCGGAGCTGTCTTCCGGGCTGCGGACTTCTTGGCCGTCCGAGACTTCTCTCCGCGGCGTCGCTTCGGCTGCGTCTCTTCCGGCTCTTCCTCTTCCTCTTCCTCCTCCTCGTATTCGTCTTCCGGCTGTTCCTCCTCTTCCTCTTCTTCTTCCTCGTGCTCGGCCTCCGGCTCTTCCTCTTCCTCGTACTCCGCACCTCCCTCTTCCGGCTCGTACTCCTCCTCGTCCCCCTCTTCCTCCGCCTCATCCTGCTTCTCACCGAGCCGGGCCGTACGGTCGCTGAGGGCATCGGCCAGCGAACTCATGCCCCGGTCGGCGGCGGCAGCCACTGCCTTACGGCCCGCGTCGAAGACTTCCCCTTTGAGCTGCTCCTGCAGCTCGGCGAACTGGGGAATCTCTCCGAGTCTGCGCATCCCTTCGGCGGCAAGCTGTCGGGGTTCAAGGCCGAATCGTCTCCCAGCCAGATACGTCGCAATGGTCAGCGCCAGCCGGCCCTTCTTCGTCCGGCCCAGCACATAGCCGCCCACTACTGCGGCCGCGAGGGTCACCTTGGCTGTGTCATCCATGAGTGCGTCACCTTCGATCGTTCGGTGCGGGGCCGACATGTGCAGCATGCAGCCGGTCCAGCAGCCTTTCCTCTTCCCGGTTCGAACTCCTCCGTGCTGCTATCTCTGTCTTCAAGTTCCCGGTTCAGTACAGCCAGCTGGGCACGGTGCACTCCTGGGGCGTGCAACTCGCGCTCGGCAGCATCGGAGAGCTTCTCCGCCACCCAGATCACACCGCGGACCGGTGCGTTGGGGAGCGTGAGCAGTCCCATGTCAGACTCTGACAGCCTGAACGTGAGTGCCTGCAGCGGCGACGAAGTTGCAACAGGGCAGCGGGCCCGCAAAACGCAGCTTGACGTGCGCGGTGCACGCTTCCGAATCGCTCCGCCGCGCTGCGGGAGACGTCGCTTTCGCCGCGCGGCTGTCGTCGAGGATTTCCCGCCGCGCGGCCGACGTTCTTCTGCCATGCATTCAAGTCTGATCGGTATCGGGTGCCTCGCACCTTGAGGAGCTATCGGGCGCACCAACCGGGGTGGGCGGCTGCTGTGGTGATCGATGTTTTGGCGGTGTAGCGGGCGACGGTGCACGAGCCCATCCTTTTCATGGCTGCGGGGTCCAGGTGCCGGTCGTGCGGTCACGGTGTCGGCCGGGTGCACGAAGGGCTGTTCCACGTCTGTGGTTGCGGCGTGCGCGAGTCCACGCCGGGCAAGGGCAAGACGCTCCGTGTAATGCGGCGCGCGACGTTGCAGCCAGGAGCACCACTCTCGTCGCCACCTGGCGGTCGAGCGCTCCACCCGCTATCTGATGCTTGTACATCTGCCGCGTGGCCACAGCATCCTGGCCACCCGCAACGCCTCGCCGCGACCGTCCAATCTCTTCCGCCGCACCTGTGGAGTTCCCTGACCTGGGACCAGGGCGTGGAGATGGCGGCCCACCAGTCGTTCACCAAGGCCACGGACATTCCGGTCTACTTCTGCAACCTGGCGAGCCCTGGCAGCGCGGCTCGGACAAGAACGCCAAGGCCTGCTGCGCCAGTAGTTCCCAAAAGGCATTGACCTCTGTCCCACACCCCTCAGCAGGTGGAGGTGGTGGCCGCCGAACTCAACAGCCGACCACGAAAGACGCTCGGCTGGGAGACCCCGGCCGAGCGTCTCGCTAAGCTGGTGGACCCAGTCAGCTGACCAGCAGTGTTGCGACGACCCCTCGAATTTGCCGGACACCAGGCATGGGCGGGAGGATGAACTGTTGGGGCTGGTCCTCTCGTCCTGCCGCTCACTGTGTGTTTTGGGGCATTCCTTCGACGACTTCCGCAAGTCGCCGGAGCATGCTGCGGTGTCGGATCTGCGCAAAGACGTCGAGGGCTGTGTTGTGGAGACTCCCTCCCAGTCCGCGCAGCGGATGCTCGTCGAGAATGACCAGGGTCTTGTCGCCCCACGGCCGGATGTCGAAGGCGATCCGTGCCGTACCCAACGGCCCTCCGTGCGCTTCGAGTTCCAGCGCGCGCGGCGCGTCGAGGCGGCGGACCGTCGTGCGGCCGTGGAACTCCTTCGGCCCCACACGTACCGTGTATGTGATCGACGATCCGACTTCCGGCCAACGCCCGTTACCCGGGGTGGAGTCGAAGGTCCCCACCACCCAGTCCGCGTAACGGCTCTCATCCTCCAGAACCGCCCAGAGTACGGACGGTTCCCGGGCGATGAGCTGATGACGTACAGCCATGTGTGCTCCCATCCGGGATATTGGAATTCCCGACTCTGGCAGCGATCTGCGGGCCGGCACCGAAATCCACATCGAGCACGCGGCACCCGAACACACCGAGATCACAGCCGCCGCTGGCCATCACATTGGCCGCGTGCACGGGGAGCCGGAACAAGCAGCCCTACCAGTAATGCCGTCGACCGCCCACCGCATGCCCGACGGCACCCAGGATCCAAAGAACGATACCGATCGCGACGAGCACGATACCGATGGTCCATAGGATCGATATGCTGGCCACCAGACCGATGACCAGCAGAATGACGCCGAGAATGATCATGGCGTCCTCCGTTCTCCCAGGTCTTTTCAGTATGCGCCTCGCATATACACACGGCGATGCAGACCGTGCGAGGCGATCGTCCACCAAACCGGGAGAGGGCCTTGCCGCGAGGGCAGGCACATCCTGCGTTTCCGCCTGGTCGTCATCATCGCCAGTGCGCTCGGCACCATCGGTGTCGTGACGCAAACCATCAGCTTCCGACAACCATCCTTAAAAAGCGCGGTCCCGATATGGGTATGGCCCCGTCTGCACGAGGTTCTATGGCGGCATCTCCCGCAGTGGGACCCGCTCCAAGACACCGTACTGACCGACGTCGCCCTATGGAGATCACCGTGCGCAGGGACCGTGAAGGCGCGTTCGAGCCGAGGATCGTACGCCAGCGGCAGAAGCCTCTGCCGGGCGGTCAAGGCACGCGGTCACTTCCCCAACGAAGGCCGCACTGAAGCGCGTCCGCTGGCTGCGCACGACCGGAAGGCGGTATGCGTCATGCGCGCACGCCGGGCGAGGCGATTCCCGCGCCCGGCGCGCTATCCCTTACGGGGCTGCGCATGCACTCCACCCATACGCCCACAGCACCCTGCACGCCACCGCGAGCACGGGCACACATGCAGGACACTCGCGGAGAAGCCGTGGGGTGCGGCTGTGGGCACTGCTGACGGTCAAACGTGGCAGGATACGGCCACGGCGCGGCGTCTTGCCTCTTCGACCAGGCGGGAGGTCTCACGGGCCTCGTGTTTATGGCCCGTCGGGGTATCGGTGCTCCTGGAGTACCAGGAGGTGTTCGGCGAGTCCGGCCAGCTCGGCTGCCGCGGCGTGGATCTGGGAGACGAGCGCTGTGGCCACCACCGCTGCCCGGTCGGCGGTGTAGAGACCCGTTCCCGCTCCGTCCGCACCGAGCGGCCCTGTCCCGTGCTCATTGAGCGGCTCGTCAGCGTGGCGTGCGGGCTGGGGGAGGGGGCGCCGTTCCACTCGCCGTCTCTTCTCTTGTTCCTGGTTTCAGCGTGAGGCTCAACGATCGGGCGGTCAGGCTCGGCATCGGCCATCGGGTCAGATGCCCGCGCCGTGTGCGCAGACCAGCGGGTGTGCCGCTTTTCCTGCACCCAGGCACGGGTGAGCTGCGCGGCGACGTGGCGGGGTGGGCGTTTGTTCTGTGGACGCCCGCTTGTGCGGCGGCCCCCTGGCACTCAGTCAAAAAAATGCCGCGTGCCGGGGGCCGTCTGCGTGGCGGTGCGGGATATCCCTGCGGCGACCTTCGGGTGTACTCGGCGATTCCTCGGATGTCCCGCATCCCCGAAATTGTATGCCCGATATGCGGCCTTGGTTCGGGTGCTCGACGGTTTGGTCGTGGTCGTGGTCGTGGTCGTGGTCGTGGTCGTGGTCGTGGTTGTGGTCGTGGTCCGGTTCGGGCCGGTGAACTGTTCCTCTGCGTTCGCCGGGGCCGGCGATGCCAGGCTGTGGTCCGTCTCCGCGTTCGGCGTGGCTGCCGGTGATCGCGTCTGGCCGGGTGGTTGCGGGCCCGGTCCCCTTGATCTCGGTCCAGTTCGGGGAGTGCGGTCCGGACGACAACTGGGTGTGGGTGACCTCGGCGGGCCAGCGGGTCCCGGAGTCGAGGACCAGGGTGACGGTGCCCCGCAGCAGGAGTGCTTCGCCACCGGGTGCGGTCAGCCGGGCCGTCCAGGGCCGGTCCGTGTCTGCCGGGCTGTGCTCCTGGGCGACGGTGACCTCTGCCCAGACGCGGACCAGGGTCCCGTCCGTGCGCTCCACCGTGGCCAGCCCCTCGCAGGGGTTCATGCTCCCCAGTCTGCGCCGGCGCCGGGCTGTCGCGCAGCGTGGGCAGTGATTGGTTGGGTCTGCCCTGTTGACCGTCAGCAGTGCCCGCAGCCGCACTACCCACCGCTTCTGGTCCGGTGCCCTGTGTGTTCACCGCGCTGTCCCGGGTGGCGGGCGGGGCGTTGGGGGCGTATGGGTGGAGTGCATGCGGCGGCCCGGCAAGGCGTGCGGGGCGCGGGAATCGCCTCCCGGGCTGCCGCGCGCCTGGGGCCGGATGACAGGGATCTGAGCAGCGACATCAAGGGAGGCGTGCGATGTCGTCAGGAATTGTCATTGCGATCATTGTCGCGGTCGTCGTCATTGTCCTCGCGATCGGCTTGTGGACGGCAGTTCGTCGCCGTCACCTGAGGGACCGTTTCGGCGCCGAGTACGAGCGCGCGGTGGAAGCCGAGGGTGGTCACAGGGCGGCAGAACGTGATCTGCGCGCCCGCGAGGAACGGCATGACGACCTCGATCTGAAGCCGCTGGCCTCGACTGCCCGTCAGCAGTACGCGCAGGACTGGAACAGCGTGCAGGAGCACTTCGTGGACCGTCCGCAAGAGGCGGTCGGTGAGGCGGACCAGCTGGTGACCCGGCTCATGAAGGAACGTGGTTACCCGACCGAGGGGTACGAGCAGCAGGTGAAGGACCTGTCGGTCGAGCACGGGCGCACGCTGGAGCATTATCGCGCCGCCCACGAAGTCAATGCACGAGCCGGCGGCCGGCAGACGACCACCGAGGAACTGCGGGGGGCGATGGTGCACTACCGCGCGCTCTTCGACGACCTGCTCACCAACGGCGACAGGCCGGGACAGCAACGCGCTTGACCCGGACCCCGCGTATGCCGGCGGGCCGCGGATGAAGAGCCCGCCGAAATTGATTCGGACGAGGTGGACAAGCATGCAGCGCGAACACAGTGAAGCGGGCGACATGGGCCTGAGCACCGAGGATCTTGCCCGGCCCCGGGAGGACCAGGACGCAGATCGTGGGACGGCGCCGGCAGCGGCGGATGACGCTCCCCCGTCCGCCGAGGGTGCCACTGCGGACGCGGCGTCCCAGGAGCCGGCGGCAGGCGCACCGCATGGATCGGCGCCGGAAGACACCCAGGCGAACGAGCCGCTTCTCGGTCCCGAGGAAGCCGAGGCCTTCCAGTCCAAATGGCAGGCCGTCCAGACAGCTTTCGTCGACGATCCGCAGGAAGCCGTCCGTGCGGCCGACGCGTTGGTCGCCGAGGTCATGCAGACGCTGGCCGGGTCGTTCGCATCCCGCAAGGAAGGGCTCGAAAGCCAGTGGGGCCGGGGCGAGGAGGTCCTCACCGAGGATCTCCGCATAGCACTTCAGCGCTACCGCTCGTTCTTCAACCGCCTGCTCACCACCTGACCGCGGGAAGACCACACCAGTGTCCGAACCGAAATCCATCGGAAAGGAAGTGTGTGATGACTACGGCGCGCGACATCATGACGCCGGACGCCGAGTGCATCGGCGCGAACGAATCCGCGCTCCTGGCCGCCCACAAGATGGCCGAACTGGGCGTGGGTGCTCTGCCTATCTGCGGAGCGGACGAACGTCTCAAGGGCGTACTCACCGACCGTGACATCGTGATCAAGGTGCTTGCGGCGGACAAGGACCCCGCTGAGATCAAGGCGGGCGAGCTGGCGCAGGGTGAGGCCGTCACGATCGGCGCGGACGACGATGCGTCGGAGATTCTCCGCACGATGAGTGAACACAAGGTGCGTCGACTGCCGGTCATCGACGGACACGTGTTGGTCGGAATGGTCGCCCAGGCCGATGTCGCCCGGGCACTGCCCGATCCGGCCGTCGGCGACCTCCTCGAAGCACTATCCGCCGCCTGACCAATTCTGGGCTGTGCGCCAATCGAGGAGGCCTTGTGACAACACCACCGCCGGGACCACCCGGCCCGCACCCCGAGCCCGTCCCTCCGTCGCCTGGCCCTGTGCCGAGCCCGCCGGACCCGGTACCAGGCCCAATGCCCTCTCCACCGGACCCTGTTCCCCCGCCGCCACACCCTCCTACCGAACCCAAGCCTGTTGGCGGGAGGAGGAACGGCACCTGAGCTGCGAAGGCGATCACGAAATCTGAAGGCGCCGGCAAGTTTCCCCGCGGCCGCCTACCGGGGATACCTCGTCGCCCTTCAACCACGCGGAGACTGTTTCGCGGCCGGGACCGGTCTGGTTTGCGCGTGGTGCCTTCATTCGCCGCGGCCGGTGATGAAGTCGCGGGCACGATCGACCAGGCCTAGTGCAGCGCCGCACTGATCCTGCGAGGGTCAGGATCGCCCCTGCCGTGGTGGCTGGGGCGATCGATGCTGCATGGTGGAGCGTCAGTTCTCGATCAGGATGGCTGCGAAGCCGGACAGTGCGCTGTTGACCTCTGCCAGGTCGAAGGCGGCGGGGTCGAACTGGTCTGCGGTGTCGAGGCCGAGCCATTCGAGCCGTTCGTCGTGTTCTTCGTGGCCGGGGTCGGCGAGGATCTCGATGAGGTACTCGTATCCCCACATCCCGCCGCAGTCCTCGGGCGGGCAGGCACGGCGGCCGGTGAGGCAGCGTGGGTAGGGGGTACCCGCTTCGGCGTCGGTGATGGCCTCGACGAGGATGTCGTGCTCCCAGTCGTCGCCGAAGTCGTAGGTGTAGCTGAGCTTGTCGCCGACGCTCGGGGCGACCTGGTCAAGTCGCTTGGATGCCGCGCTGCGGATCCCCAACTCACGGTCGGCGACTCCATAGCGGTCCTGCGGGGTCTCGAAGGCCCACATGTGGTAGCCCTCCCAGCCGAAGGCCGCCTGGATGAGGTGGTGAAGCTGCTGCAGCGTGGTGCCCGACGGCACTTCCAGGCGGCGCCAGACCGGGGGCCGGGAGCCACGCAGGGTGACCTTGATCTTGTGGACGACCTTTCCGGGTGCCGTCCGGGAGCGGGAGATCGGCTTCGCGCGCCTGGTATTCGCCATGGCCGTCATCCTGCCACCGGCCCCCTTCCCGCGAGGCCGTCCGCCGCTGACCCCGTTCGTCCGCGCGACAATGACCGCCGCTCGTCGAATCCAGGGGTGGGGTCATGCCAGCGCACAGCCCGTTCACGGTGGTCTGGGACAAGAGCCAGCGCGCGGTTCTGGAGCAGTTGGCCCGCTCGCGCACCGCGCCGCTGCGGCGCATCCAGCGAGCCGAGGTCGCCCTGGCCGCCGCCGACGGTGTCTCCAACGCGGCCATCGCTCGCAGCCACCGGTTACACATCGCCACCGTGCGACGCTGGCGCAAGCGGTTCCACCACGAGGGCATGGCCGCTCTGGACGACCGCAGGAGGCCGGGCCGCCCGCGTCGGTACGGGCCCGAGGTGCACCTTGCGATCGTCGCCACGGTCACCTCCGCCAAACCGGCCCCCGACAGTCAATGGACCCACAAGTCGATCGCCAAGTCCCTTGCTGCCCACGAGATCTCCGCCTCCCAGGTCGGGCGGATCCTGGCCGACCTGGACCTCAAACCCCACCTCGTCCGCGGCTGGCTCACCCGCCCCGACGACCCGGACTTCCACGTCAAGGCCGCCGAGGTGTGCGCCCTCTACCTGCATCGCCCGCCCGGGTCGGTCGTGCTCAGCGTGGACGAGAAGACCGCCATGCAGGCCCGCTCGCGTCGCCACCCCACCAGGCCCGTACGGCCCGGCCATGCCGAGCGCCGCGAGTTCGAGTACCGACGCCACGGCACCGCGTCCATCGTCGCGGCCCTGGACGTGCACAGCGGACAGGTCTTGGTCGAGGACATCGCCCGCAACGACTCCGTCACCTTCATCCGGTTCCTGCGACTGCTGGACGGGAGTATCGACCCTGCCCTGGCGATCCATCTGGTCCTCGACAACGGATCGTCACACGTCTCGAAGGCCACGCGGGCCTGGCTCGCGGCCCACCCGAGGTTCACCGTCCACCACACGCCCAAGCACGCCTCATGGTTGAACCAGGTCGAGATCTTCTTCTCGATCCTGGCCCGCCGACTGCTGCGACGAGGCGAGTTCACCTCACGCCAGGACCTCATCGACCAGATCCGCGAGTTCACCCTCGCCTACGACAAGGAAGCCCGCCCCTTCCGATGGACCTACGACGGCACCCCACTCAAGGCCACCTGACCCCCGCAGGATCAGTGCGGCGCTGCACTAGTACTGCAACCGCATCTGGAGAATGTGGCCTCGGCGTTTGTAGTGGGAGCGGCGGGCTCGGGCCTGGCTGCGTCGTCGGAAGCGTGACCAGTGCAGATGGTGTTCGTTGGTGTGGCAGTGGCGTGTGACGGCGATGTGGCCCATCAACCGGCGGATCTCCGGGACGCTGAGGGGTATGAGGTCTTGCTCGTCGTCGAGAGTGCCCCTTTTGTGGCTTCTGCGGCGCGGATGGCGGTCAGGTAGGCGAGGGCGGCCATGGCCAGGGTGATGTGGCGGTACCAGGCCCGGTAGAGCCGTACCTGGTAGTGGTCCAGACCGCACTCTCCCTTCGCGGTCTGGAAGCACTCCTCCACGGCCCACCTCGCGGCAGCCACTTTGACCAGGTCTTTCAGTCGGGAGGCGACCGGGCCGTAGCAGACGTAGTAGGCGATCTCGCTCGGGTCGCTGACGCTGCGTCGGGCCAGTACCCAGTGCCCGAAGCCGTTCTCCCAGTACGGGCGGATCGCGACACGCGCCCAGTCGTAGATCCGCTCACCGTGCGCGCCGGCCCCGCCGGAGATCCGTTTCCACCGCTGGCGGGGCAGCACGGCGACCAGCTGGTCCACCCGCGCGTCCGCTCCGCGCGCGGTGATCACGGTGTCGTTGACCTTCGTGGCCAGCACGTGCGCGACCCGACGTTCCTCCAGCCACACGCGCAGGTGCTTGACCTGCCCGTATGCCTCGTCAGCGGTGACCCACGCGAACGGGACACCCGCGTCGATGGCGCGTTGCAGCATCCACTTGAAGTGCTCGTTCTTGGTCGCGAAGGGAACTCCGTCGTCGATCCCGGCCGCGCGGCAGCGGTCACGGTCATCCGTCCAGGAGACAGGGATGTAGAGCTCGCGGTCGATCAACGCCCGCCCTGGCGGAGGCGTAGGCCAGGAATGTTCCGATCTGGCTGTTCTCCGTGCGGCCGGCCGTGCCGGTGTACTGACGCTGGACGCCGGCGGACTTGGTGCCCTTCTTCAGGAAGCCGGTGTCGTCACCGATCAGCACCGCGTCCTTGGCACCGATGGTCTCCACGACGAAGTCCCGCACATCGTCGCGGACCGCGTTCTCGTCCCAGTCGGAGTGGTTGAGCAGCCGCTGGACGCCGTCGGGGCGCAACTGCCCGACCTGCTCCGACAGCGTCCACCCGTTCTTCTTCTCAAGCGGCGCGAGCAACCCGTTCAGGTAGTCCGACGCCCGCTCGCGGGGCTCCGACCTGCCGAAACGATGGGCGAACCGGGCATGGAACCCGGCTATCCCCTCGGACCACGACTCGACCTGCTCAACCGTCAACGATTCATCGCACAGACGGAACAACGAGCCACTCCGCCACCTGTCACGGCAGATGCGGTTGCAGTACTAGCCCAAGGCTAAGCCTGAATCCACCGGCTGTCCCGGGTCCTGTGGATAGAGAAATGAAGAGAGGTGCCTGCTGACCTGCGAAGATGGGAGTTACCACACCACCATCACGCGCTATCAGCAAGGCACCTCGTAGATGAAAGTTTCTCACACCCCGGCGGCGGTCTCCGCTGCGTTCGATGACCGGAATCTGATCGCGTATGCGGGGCTGGTCCCGGTGATGCGGCTGGCCGAGCGGTGCGGTCTTTCGCGCCTGGTGGCCGAGAAGGTGAAGCTGCCCGGGGCGGGCAACGGCGCGGGTGCGGCGGCGGACGCCAAGGTCACCAGCATCGTGGGCGGTATGGCCGCGGGCGCGGACAGCATCGACGACCTTCGCCTGCTGCGGCACGGTGCGATGCCGGCCGTGTTCGACGGTATCCGGGCCCCGTCCACGCTGGGCACGTTCCTGCGCGCGTTCACCCACGGTCATGCTCTCCAACTCCACGCCGTGCACCGCAGGTTCCTCGGCGCGCTGGCCGCACACACGCCACTGCTGCCGGGCGCCGGTGTGACGGCGTTCATCGACGTCGACTCCACTCATAAACGGGTTTACGGGCGGGCCAAGCAGGGCGCGGAGTACGGCCGGTTCAAGGGCATCCGCACTCTGCACCCGTTGCTCGCCACGATCTGCACCCCGCACTCCCGGCCGGTGATCGCCGCGGTCCGGATGCGACGCGGCAAGGCAGCAGACTCCCGAGGCGCCCCGAAATTCGTGAGCGAGGCCCTGGCCACCGCCGCCGAGGCGGGCTGCACCGGCATGCGGATCCTGCGGGCGGACTCACAGTTCTACAACGCCGGTGTGATCGCAGCCTGCCGCCGGGCCGGAGCCCGCTTCTCCATCACCACCGGCATGAACCCGTCCATCAAACGGGCCGTCCTCAGCATCCCCAACCAGGCATGGCAGAAGATCAGTTACCCGAACGCGGTGGAAGATCCAGACACCGGTGATCTCATCTCGGACGCCGAGGTCGCCGAGATACCCGCATACACCGCGTTCGCCAGCCGCAACAAGAGTGAGCGCGTCACGGCCCGGCTGATCGTGCGCCGGGTCCGTGACCTGGCCAAACCCGCCGTCGTGGGAGAACAGGGCGAGCTGTTTCCCGTCTGGCGCTACCACCCCTTCTTCACCGACAACCCCGCCGGGACACTCCAGGCCGAACGAGAACACCGCCACCACGCGGTGGTGGAACAGGTCATCGCGGACAGCAAAGCCGGAGCTCTGGCCCACCTGCCCTCCGGGCACTTCCACGCCAACTCGGCCTGGCTCATCTTGTGGGCGATGGCCTACAACCTGCTGCGGGCCGTCGGAGCACACACCTCGGCCTTCCACGCCAAGGCGACCACCGCCACACTCCGGGCCCACCTGGTCCACGTCCCGGCCCGGATCGCCCGCTCAGCACGGCGCATCACCCTGCACCTGCCCCACAACTGGCCCTGGCAGCAAGCCTGGACGCATATGTTCGCCATCACGCACGGCCCACCGGGACTGATCTGACACCCCTGTCCACCCCGCCCTCAAGGCCCGACCGGAACCGAACCCGTGGAAAAGCTGGGCAGACCAGCAGATACCACCTGCCCCAAACCGAGCACCGACCCGGCACCAGCTCAGAAAACCGTTAGAAGATCCTTTTCAATCCAAGCCGGTGGATTCAGGCTAAGGCCCTGGTGTCACTCGCATGGGGATCGTCGGTCGGGAAGCCCAGGCCGTTGCCGACTGGGTTCCACGTCTGCTTCTGGGTGCAGATCCAATGCAGCAGAGACCCGCGGCTGGCGCGGACGTGCCAGTGACCGGGAGTGGAAAGCCAGGCGGCGCCTGCTACGCAACCGCGAGGGCCTCACCAACGAGCAGTTCGCCACGCTGTGGAACGCTCTGCTAGACAAGGGAAAGATCGGACAGACACTGCTGACGGCTTGGTTCGCCGAGGGGAACCTCCGCAACCTCCTCGCGTGCGCCCGCACCGGCGCCGACCGTTACCAAATCGGTCAGGCTCGCTGGAGGTTTCTCACCTGCTGCGCGGACTCCGGCATCCCCGAAGTCCGCCAGCTCGCCACCACCGCCGGCCGCTGGTGGCCCGAGATCGAAGCGTTCATCAACACCGGTCACAGCAACACCAAGAGCGAGGGTGTCAACCGTGTGATCAAGCTCGTCGCTCGCAACGCGTTCGGCTTCCGCAACGCCGACCACCAGCGCCTACGGACACGCTGCGTCACCACCCGCCGGGCTCGCGGGCATCTCCGCACCGCTCAACTATCGTTGTCAGCCGGGCCCACCGGGGCGGATCGGGCTCTGAATCGCGCCCCGGTCGCACTGGTCGCCTCAGCCGGTGATGCCGGTCTTTGAGACGTTGATGATGTCACCGCGCGGCACCCAGCTCGTGCCGTCGAATTCATGCAGCTGATACTCGTGCACGAGTCGGCCGTCCGATTCGCTGGTGAGCGTCGCTCCGTTGATCAGGAGCGGGTTCGCTGTCTTGGACAGGGAGTCCCAGGCAGAGAGGAAGTTGCCGCTGGTGACGTCTTTGGTCTCCTTGAGGGCGGAAACGATCGCAGCGGCCAGCCCGTAGCCGGTCAGCGCGAACGACTGGTTCGCGTCCGCCTTGGGCGCGTACTTCGCCATGTCGGCGCGGTACTTCACCAGCGCCTTGTCGTCGTGCACCGCCGGGTTTTGGGGGTCCTTGAACCACTGGTAGGACAGGGCGCCCTTGACGTTGGCGGTGCCGGCGGGATTCACGGTGCTGGCGAAGTCCGCGTAGGCGCTGCCGATGAAGATCTTGGGCTTGTAGTGGATCTGGCCCATGTAGGTGAGCAGCGCGCCCAGAGTGGGCGGACTGAGGGTGACGACCAGCGTGTCGACCTTGGCCGCCTTGAGCTCCGTCACCTGTGAGGCGACGTCGCCCTGGCCGGGCGGGAGTCTGAGGGACTTGACCGGGTGGGCGCCCGCCTTGGCCAGCCCCGCGAGCTGGCTGTCGGCGAACTCGTTGTTGAAGCCCATGAAGCCGACGACGGCCTTCGGGGTCTTCTCCGCGATGTAGCGGCCCTGGAGCTCGCCCTCCCAGGAGATGTCTGGGACGAAGGCTCGGGTTTCGGGGAACTTCTTGATGTCGCTCAGTACGGTTTCGCCGCCCTGCACGATCTGGGCCACGCCAGCCGCGTTGAGCTGTGGCCGGGCCGCGACCGCGATACCGCCGAAGTTGACGACGATGGTGGCGTGGTCGCGCTTGACGAACTGGGTGTTGTTGGAGACCAGCCGGGAGGGGTCGAAAGCATCGTCCTCCACCTTGAAATCGATCTTCCGACCGTTGATGCCGCCCGCCGCGTTCACGGCTTTGAAGTACGCGGCGGCACCATCGGCCGAGACGCCCGCGGAGGACAGAGCGCCGCTGAGGGGGTAGCTGGCGCGTATCACGATGTCGCCGGTGTCGGATTCCGTACCGGCCGAGCGGCCGGAGCAGGCCGAGGCGGTGGCCGCGGCCACGGCGACGAAGGCGATCACTCTCGTTCGGCAGTTCCTCATTGAACTTCCATTCGTATCGAAGGTGGGGACACTCAGTGGGTGCGCGAGATCCGGCGGACGAGGCCCGTGAGGCCGCCGATGAGGCCGGCCGGCGCGAGGACCAGGGCGAGGACGAGACCGCAGGCGTAGACGAGTTGGGCCCAGTTGCCCGCGGTCTCGCCGCCGGCGACGTTCTCGGCGAGTGTGGGCAGGTAAACGACGATCGCTGCGCCGGCGACCGCGCCGGCCCAGGTCCGGCTGCCGCCGACGACACTGGCCGCGAGCAGGGTGATGGACAGCGTGATCTGATAGCTGTCCGGCACGGCGATCGCCGTGACGAGCGCGTAGAGCGCGCCACCGATTCCGGCAGCGGCCGAGCTGACGGCGAAGGCCATGAGCTTCGTCCGGTTGACGTTCACGCCGTTGGCCGCCGCGAGCAGGGGGCTGGTGCGAACGGCGGCCAGCGACCTGCCGGTCCGTCCGGTCACCAGGTTGTGTAGGGCGAGCAGCGTCAGGGCGAGGATGAGCAGGCAGACGAGGAACCCGAACTGCGCCGCGGTGAGGCCGAGTCCGGCGGGCGGCTCGATGCCGGAGTGCGCGAGCGAGAGGCCGAAGGTCCCCCCCGTCAGGGACTTCAGTCGGATGAGGACGAGGGGGAAGACGGCGGCCACGGCGATGGTGAGCAGTCCAAGATTGGCGCCGCCCATCTTCAGGGCGAGGACGCCGATCAGGAGACCGAACACCAGGCACAGGACACCGGCGAGGAGCACGGCGGCCGCCCACGGCCAGTCGTATGCGGCCACGGCGATGAAGGCCGCGTATCCGCCGAGGCCGAACACGGCGCCGTGGCCGACGCTGATCTGGCCGGAGTGACCGAGCAGGAGGTTGAGTCCGGCTACGGCCATGGCGATCGTGAGGACGCGGGTGAGATCGAGGAGGTCGTAGTCGGACACGACGAAGGGGACGACGAGTCCGGTCAGGAGGGCGGCACTCCAGCCTGTGGGGACGGCGTAGCGGCGCAGCGTGTTCATACCCGTACCGTCCTCGTCCTGCCGAAGATCCCGGCCGGCCGCAGCGTCACGACGACGGCGGTCAGCAAGAAGGGGGCGACGACCGCGAGGTCGCCATCGAGGCCGGGCACGTACCGGCCGGCCAGTCCGTTGGAGATGCCGATGAGTACACCGCCGACGACCGCGCCCACGCGGCTCGACAGGCCGCCAAGCGTGCCAGCGGCCAGGGCCAGGAGCAGCGGGAAGGTCATCATCCCCGGTGTGAGGGTGAGGACCGGGGCCGCGACGACGGCCGCGAAGGCGCCGACGCCCGCGGCGACGGCCCAGCCGATCATGAGCCAGAGCCCCTGGTGCTGGCCGAGCACGGTGGCGGAGGCGGGGTTCTGCGCAACGGCGCGCAGCCGCAGGCCCACGCTGGTCCGGTTGAACAGGAGCGAGGTGGCGGCCATGACGGCGAGCAGGGTGAGGAGCGAGCCCAGCTGCTGGGCTGTCATCCGCAGTCCCGCGAACTCGATCAGTCCCTTGCCGAAAGGGCTCGGGAAGGTCCGCGGGTTGGTGCTCCAGATGATCGTCATCAGGGCGTTGAGACCGAGCAGCAGGGCGACGCTGAGGGTGAGCAGCGGGAGCTCGCCCGCGCCCTCGACGCGCCGGACCAGCACCCGCTCGACGAGCGCTCCACCTGCCGCGGACAGGACGACGATCAGGGGCACCGCCGTCCAGAAGGACAGGCCCGCAGTGAGGAGTACGAGCGTAAGGTAGGCGGAGAGGGTCGCCATCTCGCCTTGGGCGAAGTTGAGCATGCCGGTGCCCTGGAAGACGACGCTGAGCGCGAGCGCGAGGATGCCGTAGACCAGTCCCGAGCTGAGCCCGTCCACCATCTGTTGGAGCAGTTCTGTCATTGCTTGACTCCGATCGCTTCCGCGCCACCCTCAGTGCTGCCGCCCAGGTATGCGCGCCTGATCAGGCCGCCGTCGCGGAACTCCTCGGCCCGCCCGGCGGCGGCAACCCGCCCTCCGGTCAGGACGATCACGCGTTCGGCGATCTCCAGGGAGAGCCGGGCGTTCTGTTCGGCGATCAGCAGCGACGTCATCCACTCCTCCTTGATCCGGGTCAGTACGTCGAACAGCTGGCGGGTGAGCAGGGGGGCGAGGCCCAGCGACGGCTCGTCGATGAGCAGCAGCCGGGGCCTGGCCATCAGCGCGCGGCCGATCGCGAGCATCTGCTGTTGTCCGCCGGAGAGCAGGCCGGCGGCGCGAGGCCGCATTTCGGCGAGAACGGGGAAGGTGTCATAGACCAGGTCGAGGTCCTGTCGGGTGAGCGCTCGTCGGTCGCGCGGGCGGGCCAGCGCGCCGAGGCGGAGGTTCTCCTCCACGGTGAGGTCGACGAACGTGCCCCGCCCGTCGGGCACGTGCCCGATGCCCGCGCGGGCGGTGCGCGCGGCGCTCAGGCCGGTGATGTCCGCGGCGCCGAACTCGATGGCGCCGTGGGTCGGCACCGTTCGGGAGATCGCTCGGAGCATGGTCGTCTTGCCGGCCCCGTTCGGGCCGAGGAGTACCACGGTCTCCCCTTGCGACACGGTGATGTCGATCCCGTGCAGCACCTCCACGGAGCCGTACCTCGCAACGAGGCCACGGGTTTCGAGCAGTACGGCTGTCATACCGTCACCTCCGACCAGTCGTCGCCGAGGTAGGCGGCGATCACCTGCTCGTCGGCGGCAACGTCGGACGGGGATCCGGCAACCAGGAGCTGCCCCGCGTCGAGGACAACGACGTGGCGTGAGACCCGCATCACGAGCCCCACGTCGTGCTCGACGAGCACGCAGGTCATCCCGATTTCCGCCGCGAACGCTTCGACGTCGCTCAGCAGGTCGGCGGCCTCGTCCGCACCGAGACCGGCTGCCGGTTCGTCGAGGAGCAGCAGCCGGGGTTCGCCGATCAGCGCCCTCGCCACCTCGACCCTGCGGCGGTCACCGTGCGGGAGGCTACCTGCGGGCCTGATGCCTGCGGCGGGCAGTCCGAGGCGCTCCAGCAGTTCGGACGCCCGTCCGCGCATCGTCCGCTCGGCCCGTACAATCGAGGGCAGCCGCAGGATCGCTTGCGTCAGCCCGCCCTTCATCCTGGAGTGGGCACCGAGGAGGACATTGTCGAGCGCGGAGAGGTCGGGCACGAGCAGCGGTGTCTGGAAGGTGCGCGCGATGCCCAGCGCGGCGCGGCGGTCGGCGTGCAGCCGGCTCAGGTCGCGTCCTTCGAGTTCGACGGTGCCGGTGTGCCGGACGACACCACTGACGCAGTTGAACAGCGTGGTCTTTCCCGCCCCGTTGGGGCCGATCACCGCCGAGACACCGCCGGCCGGGATCGAGAAGGAGACATCGCGGAGGGCTTGCACCCCCCGGAAACTCACTCCCAGCGCGTCGACGCGCAGGGCTGTGTCATGGACTGGATCGGCCATCGGCGGCACCATCCTTCTTTGCGTGAGGTGATGATTCGTGATCGGGGCACCGGCGGTGCCACCTGGAGAGCGGATCGCTCGGGTTCAGCAGCCGTGGAGAAAGTGCGGTGGAAGGTCATGCGGCCACCGCGGTACTGGGCCGGCCAGATGCCATGCCGCCCGTGAGCGAGGATGCCGTTCGGATCGACGGCGTCCTTGATCTTCTGTACGAAGCGTCGGTAGCCGTACTCGTGGAACGAGTACGGGTCGGCGGCGAGGTCCATGCACTCCAGGCGGGGGCGGGGACTCGCCATTCCCCGCGCACCGGCGTCCAGGACACCGAGACGTCAGCTGCGGTCTGCCCATCGCGCACCAAACAGGCGGCCCGGCGGCCAGCCCAGGACCGTAGCTGTCGGTGAAAACGCCACCGCAAAGTACCTGCGCCTGTGAGCGCGGAATTCGGCCCTACCTCCGGTCAACGGGCCGCCGGCGTAACAACTTCCTGGTCATTTTCGGCGGCGCCGCTGAGGCGAATACGGAGAGCATTCACCCGTTTCTGGAGGTGCAGGCGCATGGCCTCAACGGCACCAGCGGAGTCTCCACGGGCGATGGCATACAGAACAGCTTCGTGCTCCTCTTGGGCTTCATGCGCACTGGATGGGTCAACGCCCAGGAATGAGATGTAGGTCGCCACGGCTGCCTGCTCGGTGATGACGAGTTCCTCCAGACGCGGATTTCCCGATCCCCGAGCGATTTGTGCATGGAAATCGGCGTTGAGACGCAGGTACTCATCTGGAGGTACAGGTTCCTGGTGCATGCGCGCGACCGTCGCAGCAAGGTGCTCATGGGCGGCATTGGTCAAGCGCTCGGCCGCGAGCCCTGCGGCCATTGACTCCAATGCGATGCGCACTTCGTAGCCGTTGACCAGATCGGACACGGAGGGGCGGAAGACTTGCACGCCCCGCCGTCCTTCCCGGACGACGAGGCCGGAGCGCTCAAGGATCTGGAAGGCCTCGCGCACGGGAGTGCTGCTTACTCTTAGTCGGGCAGCGATCTCGTTCTGTCGCAGTGGTGACCCTGGAGCGAGCTGACCATGCTGTATCTCGTCCCGCAGGATCTTGGCAACCTGCTCGGCGACGGTCGGCCGTGTGCGGGCTGCGTCGGTCACGTTTCACCTTTCAGGGGCGGGTGTCCAGCGTTGGCGGACATATGGCTACTCGTTTCCAGCGATGGTCGCGTCACGCAGGAGGGGAAAGGCCAGAGGACGCATGGGCGATGCGGTCGCACCACGCAGCCGGAGGCCCGCCCCCACGAGGACGAACTCCCAGAGCTGTGCCGCAGCGATGTCTTCCAAATACACATTCTCCATGATGGGGATGCCGCACTCACCAAGCAGGTAGGTGTGCACCGGATGCCAGTTCGTCGGATCGACACTGGGCATCACTTCCAGCGCCACGTTGTCCGCACCGATGATCATCGCCCCTGCCTCGGCAAGAAGTTCGGCCGCGCCGCGGTCGAGGCCGGCCTCATTGTGCAGGTAACGGGAACCGTCGTGCCACAGATGCATACGCCCCGTCCGGATGAGGACAACGTCCCCGACCTGGATATGCGAGCCCTGCCGATCCATGACCTCCTGGAGTTCCTCAGCGGTAATGCGGTGGGAGTCGGGCAGCACGTCCACGCCCGCGGCCGCCGCGACGTCCAGCAGGACGCCACGGGCGATCACCGGCGGGTGCCGGTCGGCTCCGTTCTTCAGCCAATGGCGGCTGCCGAGATCACGGTCGGCTCGGACGTTGTTCCAGACCTCGCCGTCCAGTCCGAAGTGGTTGAGCGCGTCGAGGTGGGTGCCGGTGTGCGTGTACATCGCGATGCAGTCACCGGAGTAGGTGACGTGGCGGTTCTGTTCCTCCCCCAGGTTGAGGACGTCCTCATTGACGCTGCCGACCGGGGTGTGGGACATCCAGATCTGGTAGGTCGGATCCCCGAGACCGGCCCAGGAGGGCATACCCACGTGGTAGTCGACGGAGAGATCGTAGATCGACGTCGGGTCGGCGGCTGTCCACGCCGCTGCCCGCGACTCGTCGGTCATGAGGTTGAGCATCCCGATCTCGTCGGCCGGGCCGAAAGGGCTCGCGGTGACCCGGCCGGGCGTCACTGCCCGTGCCGCGATTACGTCCAGTTGACGCGCCTTTTCCATGATTTATCCCTTTCGTCGGTCTGCTTCAGGGTTCGATCGCGTGACGCTGATGCAATGGGCTGCGCCACGGGGGCACTTAGGGCCGGTAGTCGTAGAAGCCCCGGTCGGCCTTCTTGCCGACTAGGCCTGCCTCGACCATCCGTAGGAGCAGGGGTGCCGGGGAGTAGAGCGGCTCTGCAAACTCCGCATGCATGGCCTCGGCTATGGCCTTCACCGTGTCGAGGCCGATGAGGTCTGCGAGGCGGAGAGGCCCCATGGGATGCGCGCAGCCGAGCATCATCCCGCTGTCGATGTCTTCCGCGCTCGCAACCCCCGAGTCGAGCATCCTGATGGCTGCGAGGATGTACGGAACCAGCAGCGAGTTGACGACGAAGCCCGCTCGGTCCTGCGACGTGATGACGGTCTTGCCGAGCGTGTCGGTCACGAAGGCTCGCCCTCTGGCAATCGTGTCCTGCGACGTGAGCAGGGAGGGCACGACCTCGACCAGACGGAGCACCGGCACGGGATTGAAGAAGTGCAGCCCGATCACGCGGTCGGCTCGGCGTGTCGCCATGGCGATCTTCGTGATCGGTATGGAGGAGGTGTTGCTCGCCAGCAACGCGTCCGGCCGGGTGACCACCTCATCGAGCTGGCGGAAGACCCTCACCTTCGCGTCCGCGTTCTCACTGACCGCTTCCACTACGAGGTCGCACGGGCCGAGTTGGTCGATGTCGGTGTCGACACCGATTCGCGCGTACGCCTGCTCGCGTTCCTCGGCACTGAGCTTCCCTGCCTTCTCAGCACGGGCGAGGGACCGAGCGATACGGTCACGGCCTGCGCGGGCGGTTGACCTGTCGCTCTCGTGGACGCGCACGTCCAGGCCGGCGCGGGCACAGACCTCCGCGATGCCCGCGCCCATCAAGCCGGCGCCGACGATCCCCACCCTCTGGATGGTGTCTGCTGTCCTGGTCATGGGTTTTTCCCCGTTGCCCTGTGCTGGCCGTCCGCTTCCGTCGTCGATGGGGGACACGGATCGTCGCTTCCGGCAAGGCGCGGCGGGGGCAGGCGATAACTCGCAGGCGTCTTCTCCATCCGAAGGGGGTTGCGGGGCAGTGTGGTGCCCCCGATGTCGACGGTCGGTTCAAGCCCCAGCGACCGCGCGAAGTCGAACGCCGCGGCGAGGTCGTTGACCGGCCCGGCCGGTACCCCCGCGCGACTGAGCCGGTCGACCCATTCGGCCGTCGGGCCGAGCGACAGGCGAGCGGCCAGTTCCTCGCGCAGTGCTGCCCGATGTGCTACGCGGGCGGGGTTCGTGGCGAAGCGGGGGTCGTCGGCCATTCCCGGCGACTGCAGAACCTCGCACATGGAGCGGAACTGCTTGTCGTTGCCCACCGCGACAGCCAACTCACCGTCGCCGGTGGGCAGCGTCTCGTACGGTGCGATCGACGGATGCTCGTTGCCGAGCCGTGTGGGCACCACACCACCGGCGGTGTAGCCGGCCGCCTGATTGGTGAGAGCGGACAGGGCACAGCTGAGCAGGTCGACCTCGATCCTCTGCCCCTCGCCCGTCTGCTCCCGGTGCCGTACTGCGGCTGCGATACCGAGAGCAGCGAAAAGGCCGGTGATGACGTCGACGACCGCAACACCGACCTTCTGCGGCTCGCCGTCCCGGGGCCCGGTGATGCTCATCAGGCCGCCTGCCGCCTGAACGATCAAGTCGTAGCCGGGCAGCCGGGCTCCGGCTCCCGATCCGAAGGCGCTGATGGAGCAGTAGATCAGGTCGGGACGGAGCGCAACGAGGTCTTCGTAACCCAGGCCAAGGCGGTCCATCACTCCCGGGCGGAAGTTCTCCACCACGATGCCGGCCTCGACTGCCAGGTCCTGGGCCTGCCGTCGCCCCTGGGCTGAGGCCAGGTCGAGGACCACGCTGTGCTTGTTGCGGTTGACGGAGAGGAAGTAGGTGGCCGAGCCGTCGGACGCGTAGGGCGGTCCCCACGATCGGGTGTCGTCGCCTCCGCCTGGCCGCTCGATTTTGATGACCTCGGTGCCGAAGTCGGCGAGCAGCATCGTCGCGAAAGGGCCTGCCAGGATTCGTGAGAAGTCTGCGATTCGCAGTCCGGAGAACGCGGTCATCGGCCCGTGAACTTCGGTGAGCGCTTCTCGACGAAGCTGCGATACGCCTCCACTGAATCGGCGGTGCTGCGCACGATTCCCATGTGCGACGAAACGAGGTCCAGGCTCGTACGGAAGTCGATGCGCTGCGACTGGTAGGTGGTGCGCTTGATCATGCGCAGGGCGATCTGTGGCCCTGCAGCCAGTCGGGCGGCCAGTTCATAGGTTGCGTCGAGCAAGTTTTCCGGGGGGTGAACACTGTTGACCATGCCCAGCCGCTCGGCGTGTTCGGCGGTGATCGTGTCGCCGGTCCACAGCAGCTCCAGCGCGCGCGGCAGCCCGATCAGGCGAGGGAGCAGCCAGCATCCGCCGTCTCCCGGGACCAGGCCGACCTTGACGTAGGACATCGCCATCCGTGCGGTCGTGGACGCCAGGCGCAGGTCACACATGAGCGCCATGTCGAGCCCGGCGCCGACGGCAGCCCCATTGACGGCAGCGATGACGGGCTTGTCGATGGTTTCGAGGGCGAGCGGAACCCGATGGATGTGGTCGGTGAGGGTCTGCTTGCGCTCCAGTGGGCTCTGCTCGGTGTCGTCGAGCCAGGACAGGTCGATTCCCGAGCAGAAGCCCTCGCCGGTGCCTGTGACCACGATGACGTGGACCCTGTGGTCCCTCTGGGCTTCAGCGAGCCGTTCGGCCCACTCGTCGACCATGGGCAAGGTGAACGCGTTGCGTTGTGCCGGTCGGTTGAGACGGATGGTGGCCACCTGATCGGTGACTTCGTACTCGAGATCGGGCATGGGAGGTCGGTCTCCTTGCATTGCTCGGATCGAGCAAATATCGGGTGGAGCCTGTCTCAGGGGCTCGGCGGCCGGGCGGTGCCGTCGCGGTCGGCAGCACCGCCCGTAAGGCGGCTCGTTGCGGTATGTGGTGCGAACGCGGCTTGGCGGCACCTCGACCGCACAGTCAGGCCCTCCGGCCAGTATGCATAATCGACCATGCTTCCGCCAGGGTGGTGCAGGTCACACTGCTTTGTTCGGATTTAACGCTTCCGCCACCCTTGACTTCCCCAGAAGTTCACTGCTCGACTGAGTGCACCCCCGAAATGGTTCGATGCATAATCGAGGAGAGTCGTGGCAACGTATGAACGAGGCGACGCCCGGGCCTGGGCCCGGCAGGACATGGTGGGCATCTGCGGGTGTCTGCTGCCGACAATGACCAGCAGTCTGGCCGACATCAACGAGGCGGCGATCCGCCACGACGTGCGGCTGTCAAAGGAGTACGGCTACTGGGGCACGCTGCTTGTCCCTGAGACAGGGACGACCCTGGAGGAGTTCCGACGGGTCATCGACATCGCAGTCGATGAGGGACGCAACGTCGGCCTGCGGACCATGCTGCACACGTCCTTCCCGACCCTGGACGCGATCACCGACATGGTCCGTTACGCCGAGAAGGCCGGCGTCGACATGATCATGCCGTCCTATCCCGCCACGTTCTACCCTCAGACGGAGGACGAGGTGTTCGCGTTCACCAAGGCGATCGCGGACGCGACCAACCTCGGGATCATGCTGTTCACCATCCACCACTGGAACTTCGCCCGCCTGCACCCGAGCGGATTCTCGCCGCGGCTGATGCGACGGCTGGTGGACGAGGTGCCGAACGTCGTCGCGATCAAGAACGAGATCGGCCTGCCCGGCGTCGGCGGCATCGGTGAGGTCTTCACACGATTCCGTGACGAGGTCGTTGTCAGCGATCCGTTCGAGCAGAACGCGCCGGCCTGGACGTCGGCATTCGGGATGCAGTTCCTCGGCACCGCCAATTACGAGTACGCCGGTCCCAAGGTCGCCGAGTACTTCGAACTCCTGCGTACCGGCAAGGTCGACGAGGGCATGGAGATCTACTGGCAGATCCACCCGGCCCGTCAAGCGAACATCTCGCTCACCGCGGAGTACATGGCCGGATCGAACCTGATCAACCGGCTCGTCTGGAAGTACCAGGGCTGGCTCACCGGATTCAACGGAGGACCGGTCCGCCCTCCCGCCCCGCGGATCAGCGATGCCCAGATGCGCCAGGCCCGTTCGGCGCTGCTCGCCTCGGGCATCGAGCCCGCCCCCGGAGACGACGCCGAGTTCTTCATCGGCCGGAACCCGAAGGACTGACCATGACTGTGATCATCGACGACGCCACCGTCCGGCAAACCATCGACATGTCGACGGCGATCGAACAGCTACGAAGCGCCTACCTGAGCTTCGCCCAGGGCGACATCGTGGAGGCCGCCCGGGTCAACATTCCCCTGCCCACCGGCTTCCTCCGGCTCATGGCCGCGTCCTGGCCGTCCTGTGGCCTCGCCGGGTACAAGGAGTTCCACCGGTGCAACGGTCAGGTGCGCTACACCTACCACCTGATCGACCAGGAGTCCGGCGAGAACCTGGCCATGATCGACGCAAACCACCTGACTGCCCTGCGCACCGGCGCATGCGGCGGCCTGGCCGCCGATGTTCTGGCCCGCAAGGACGCCCGGAAGCTGGGAGTGATCGGTTCCGGCTCGGAGGCGCGCACCCAGATCGAGGCGATCCGCGCCGTACGCCCCATCGAGTCCGTGGTCATCTTCAGTCCTCGCGTCGAGCGACGCGAAAGCCTGGCCTCTGAACTACGGGCCGAAGGGATTGAAGCCAGGACTGCCGACGAACCCACAGCCGCGGTGGCCGATGCCGACATCATCGCGGTCGCCACGAACACCGGCACGCGCGGCCCTGCGTTCGCCGGCAACTGGCTGACGCGGCCGGGGGTGCACGTCAACTCCATCGGGTCGACATTGCCGTCGCAGCGGGAGATCGACGAGCACACCTGGTCCGCAGTCGACCGCATCGTCATCGACACAGCCCTGCTACTGCACGAGTCCGGGGATGCGATCGCCGCCGACAAAGCGGGCTTTCTCGACCGAGAGCGCATCGCCCTACTCGGCGACGTCGTAGCCGGCGTGGGCCGCGCTCGCGCTGACAGCGAACGCACCTTGTACAAGTCGGTCGGGTCGCCGCTGCAGGATCTCGCCCTCGCAGCGTTCGTGTATCGCGCCCTGGAAGGCCGGTCGGAATCCCTCGCCTTCCTCGCGGACTACCACCAGGTGGCGGTGATGGCTTCATGACCACTGCTAAGGATGCCGCCGTCCTCACCAACGCCCGGGCCTTCGTCTCCCGGAATCCGGCGACCGGCAAACTCATCGCTGCTCACGACACGGCCGACTGGCCCGCCGTCGAGGAAATGCTGGATCAGGCAGCCACAGCATTCACGAGGTGGCGCAGGACGTCCGTCGAGCATCGCGCCGCGCTGGTGCGCGGGGTAGCCGACCAGGTCCGCACGCGTCGGAAGGAGCTCGCCGCCCTTCTCACCGAGGAGATGGGCAAGCCCATCACCGAGGCGCTGGCGGAGGTGGACAAGTGCGTGTGGTCGACCAACTGGCTGGCCGACAACGCCCCCTCGATGCTGATGCCCCAGCCGATGGTTTCTCCCTACGACGATGCCTTCGTCGCTTTCCGTCCGTTGGGCACCGTGCTGGCGATCATGCCGTGGAACTACCCGCTCTGGCAATTCTTCAGAGCCGGGATCCCGGCACTCCTGGCTGGCAACTGCGTGCTCCTGAAGCACGCTCCCAACGTCAGCAAGTGCGCGCTCGTCATCGAAGAACTGTTCCTCGCCGCGGACTTCGCTCCAGGCGTTGTCAGCGCCGTGCTGATGGATACGGAACTCGCCGAGCGAGCCATCACCGATCCGCGCATCTCCGCTGTGACACTGACCGGCAGCGTCGGAGCAGGCCGCGCGGTCGGTGCCACCGCGGGCGCACACGTCAAGAAGGTGGTCCTCGAGTTGGGCGGCTCCGATCCGTTCATCGTGCTGCAGGACGCCGACATCGAGGCTGCCGCCCAGGCCGCCTGCCGCGCCCGGATGCAGAACAACGGGCAGTCCTGCATCGCCGGAAAGCGCATCATCGTCGTCGAGTCGGTGGCGGCACAGTTCCTGGAGCGGTTCCGCGCGGCAGTGGCCGCGTTGCGCGTCGGCGACCCTACGGATCCCGCCACCGACATCGGCCCACTCGCCCGGCGTGATCTGCGTGACCAACTCATCCGCCAGCAGAACGAGTCGATCGAGCAGGGTGCGCGCGTCCTGGTGGGCGGCCGGCCCATGGACCGCCCCGGCTGGTGGTACCAGCCCACCGTCCTCACCGATGTCACCGCGACGATGCCGGTCTTCAGCGAGGAGACCTTCGGCCCCCTGACCGGCGTAATGGTGGTTCCCGACGAAGCGGCGGCGGTGGCCGCGGCCAACGACATCGACCTCGGGCTCGGCGCCAGCCTCTGGACCGCCGACCTGGACCGCGCCAGACTCCTGAGCGCCGAGATCGAGGCCGGCATGGTGTTCGTCAACGCCATCGTCGCATCCGACGCGCGCCTCCCCTTTGGGGGGATCAAGCGCAGCGGCCTCGGCCGTGAGCTGTCGCAGTTCGGCGTCCGGGAGTTCACCAACATCCAGACCGTTACCCTCACCTCCAGCCCCCGATAGGGAGACGAGTGATTATCGATGTCGCTGATCACGCACGTCCGCTATGCGGCACAAGAAGTATCGAACTTCAAGCAGGCCTGTGACTTTTACGGAGGCATCTGGGGGCTGACCGAGGTCGCTCGTGACAGCGGGGTGGCGTTCTACGCCGCGGAAGGTAGCACCGAGCCCTACGTTCTCCGTCTTCGCCAGGGCGCCGAGAAGCACTTCGAAATCCTTGCCTTCGGCGTTCGCACGGAGGCGGACGTGGATACCCTCGCCGACAGCCTCCTGCGCAAGGGAATCCGCCTCGACTCCCAGCCTCACTCCCTCCAGACGCCCGGCGGTGGCTACGGATTCCGGTTCTTCGACTGCGACGGACGCCTCGTCGAGATCTCGGCCGGGGTGGAGGAACGGACGGCTCGGCAGTTGGAATCTGGAGAGTCCATCCCGGTCAAGCTCAGCCATGTAGTGATCAACACCGACAACATCCTAGCCACCAAGAAGTTCTACGAGGACAGTCTCGGATTCAAACTGACCGACTGGCTCAGCAGCTTCATGTGCTTCATGCGAGTCGGCCCCGCGCACCACATCATCGCCATCACCCAGGGCCCCCACGTCTCCCTGAACCACGTCTCCTTCGAAATGCGAGGGCTCGATGAGTACATGCGTGGAACCGGACGCATGATGCGCCACGGTCTGGCCCCGCTGTGGGGCCCCGGGCGGCATGGCCCTGGCAACAACACCTTCTCCTACTTCAGCGACCCCAACGGTAACGTGTGCGAATACACGACCGACCTCGAGGTCATCAAGGACGAGGAGAACTGGGTCCCCCGGTGCTTCGAGACGACGCCGGAGGAGAGCGACCTGTGGGGCACCGGCGGAAATTTCGAGGAGTACATACCATACGCCCTGAATGACCCGGATCGGCGGCTTTGGACTCCCTCCCCAGTGTGACCGATCGCCGGCGCGCAGAGAGTGGGAGAATGAGGCCTATGGTGACTCCCCCGAAACCCGAAGCTGAGAAGGCTGCCGATTCCCTCCAAGCCTCAGTGGTGGAGCAAGTCGCCGCACAGCTGAAGGCCGAGATTCGGCAGGGGCGCCTACCGGCCGGGACCCGACTCGTCCAAGGCGAGATCGCCACACGGCTCGGGGTCAGCGGCACGTCCGTCCGCGAGGCGTTCTACCTCCTCGAACACCTGGGCCTCATCCACTGGGACGGGCGGCGCGGGGTCCGTGTTTTCGCGCCGTCCGTTGAGGACCTGGTAGAGGTGTACAGCATCCGGGCTGCTCTGGAGTCACTCGCCGTCCGGCTCGCCACGCCGGGCCTGGGCAGCGACGACTTGGCGCGACTTGAGAAACTCCAGGATCAGATGGAGGCGCCTCCCCCGGAGGAGAACGCATTCCTGTCCCTCAACGCTCAGTTCCACACATTCCTGGCCGAGAAGGCGGGCAATCGTCGACTGGCCCGGCTTATCGACGCGGAGCAGACCGCAACGTCGGCCTACGTGATCTTCCTGGGCGGGGCGATACCGACCAGCCTCCGACAGACACACCTTGAGCACCGCGCTATTCTGGCCGCGATCCGCACCGGCGATGCGGACCTCGCGGCCAACGCGATGTCGGTTCACCTGACAGCACGGGCCTGGGCGCTGAAACGGCGCCTCAACTCATCCTGAGCGTGGGCTCGCTTCTGCACCACTTCAACCGCCTGACCGTCGGCTGAGAAGGATGCCTCGACCTGCACGACACCCACGTCCCTCTCACCGGCGGCCTCATCTGCAAGAGACACCTCAGTAAGTTCGGGGCCTGGAAACGGAGCGGCAGCCACCCCGCCCGTCCCCGACCCTACTTAGCGCCGCTTCAGGCCGCAGCCGCCGTGGTGACTGCCAAGCAACGACCCGAACACCGAATCGGACGCCGCGCACGAATCCGAACCTCATGGGATCTGCTACCCGAGATCACTCCAGAGTTCGCCGAGTATTCCAAAACACCACAGTCAAGATGATCCGCGCTGAGGCGGGCCTTGCCGACGCCGTCGACAGCCACGAGCCCGCAGACCTGCGGGGTACCACTACGGAGTTCGTGCGCAAGGTGGGGGCGCTCGACGACGTCAAGAGGCCCGCGGTGCAGACAGGCGACGGAGGCGGTGCCACAACCATGCACCGAACCAGCTGAGCGGGACCGCCAAGCCCGTCTCGGCGGCAGAGCCAGGGGCGCTGCAAAGTCTCTTGATCTTGTGAGTGCGCCGGTCAGGCGATGCCCAAGAGGTCGAGTGGGCGGGTGAACGGTTCGTAGGAAGCGTGGCGGAGACCGGCGGCGATGTTGCTGTGCCCGGCGTCGCGGAGCGTGTTGATCGCCAAGTTCCGCAGGCTCGCCATGTTGTCGGGCCCGTGGCCGGTCCGAACCTTCGAGGCGTCCTCGCGGAAGGTGGTGTCGCGGACGAAGTGCAGCCGGTTCTCGATGGTCCACTGCGACCTGGCGAGTTGGCCCAGGCGTTGGGGCGAGGCTTGATGCGAGGTCAGGTCGGTGATCGCGTAGACGGTCTGGCGGGTGCACGCGCCGGTCTTGAGGTCGGTGCGGTGGCGCAGGATCCGCACGGCCTGGACGGCGTGGGGGAAGTCGAGTCCGAGGTCGGTGACCGTGAGGACCCTGGTGACGCGGGTCTCCTTGCGTCCGTGGCCCCTCTCGCGGTCGTAGCGGCGTGCGGTGACGTCCTTCCACGGCAGTGACCGCACCTGTCGGTGCAGACCGGGCTGGTTGGCCTTGACCACCAGCAGGTAGTGCGCGTTCTTCTCCTCGACCAGGAAGCGCGCGTGGGCGCGCTGGGTGTGCAGAGCATCGGCCGTGACGGTGACCCCGGTCAGGTCGTAGGGCTCCAGCAGGGCGGCGAAGCAGGTGATCTCGTTGGTCTTGTCGGGCACCCGCAGCTGGGTGACGGTCCGCCCCTGGTCGGTCATCGCGGCCAGGAGATGGGCGGCCGGGCTCTGGTCGTGACGCGACCCGCGGGCGGCCTTGCCGTCCACGGCCACCGACTGTGCGCCTGCGGGATCGGCGCCGGTCAGGTCGGCCAGGCCGCCCGGGCAGACACGGCCGAGGACCCGTCGGATCGTGGCAGCGCTCGGCGGAACGCGCACGCCCAGCGCGCCTACGGTCCGGGCGCCCAACCGGGCCAGCGTGTGCTGCGGGGCGCTGGTGGACCACTGCCCGATCGCCGCGTACGACCGGGCGCCTGCCACCACCGCCGAGGCAGCGACCAGCAGCACCGCCACGAACGGGTGACGCACACCGCGCCGGCGCCGGGGATCAGGCAGCAACCGCAACCGCTCCACCAGCGGAAGCACTGCGACACCCGCCAGGGTGGGCGGCTTGACCAGACAGACGGTGGCAGACTGACGACACATCGAAACTCCGGCGAAGCAGGGCGACTTGGGAAGGTCACCCCGTTCAACCGGAGTTTCGTTGCTTCCGTGACGGGTCGCCCTCGACACCCTGCAGCACCATGACCTGCAGACTCACCTGATCATCGGGACTTTGAAACGCCCCTGGCGGCAGAGCGACCCACGTATAGTCAGGTTCGAGCAGATTGCGTCCCGTGATCTCCGTCACAACGGGGTCTCCGGAAAGGAACACGATGGCTCGTCGCAACGCGACACAACGCCGAGGCTCAGCCTCCGCGTAAAGCGACACGACCTGCGCGGGACACGGTCTTTGCCGAAACAACCGCTGCCGCAGCCGACGTCCAGAGCGGAGAGTCCGTCCCCCGAACCGACATGGCGTTCAAATACCGCCTGCTCCTCGCTCATCACGGGACGGAAATTACGGCCGGCTGCATAGTGTGCATCCCACTCGCTCACCGCAACGAACCCACTCATGATCGCTCCTCTGCGCCCTTACGGGCGGTCTCGACGATGTCGCATCGACGCCGTGCGCGCCGCAGCGCCCCGTCGCAGGGTGCCGTGAGCCAGGACCGGCCGCTCGTCGTCATCGTCGGCGGCCCGCCCGGAGCCGGGAAGACCGGGGTCGCAAACTTGGTCCAGGCCGCCCTGGACCACCGGGGAGGCGCCGTACGCATCGGCCGCGATCTCTACAAGCCCGCGCACCGCCAGTACGCCGCGCTTCTGGACGCCGACGTCCGCACCGCCGGTGCGAAGGTCCGTCCGGACACGAGCCGTTGGCAGGCCGCGGTCGAGGAGCACGTCCGGGCGCATGGGTTCGACGCAGTGGTCGAGTCCGCCCTCGCCGACGAGGACGAGCTCCGTGCGGTGTCGGCCGCGTACCGGCGGTCCGGTCACCGCATCGAGGTGGTGGTGGTCGCGACGGCCGAGGCGTTGGCCCAGCTGGGGGTCCTGGACCGTTACCTCGTCGGCGGCTTCCGGTACGTGTCGTGGGAGAACCAGGACGCGTGCACGGAGGGGATGCTGCGGACACTAGCCCCATCCTCCGCACATGACCGGATCGGATGATCCGGTCATGTGGCCGGTACCTGGACGGGTGTGGTTCGTTGAGTGGGATGTGCCGATATCTCGTACACGTCGTTCCCGGGTCCAGCGTCCCCGCATGGCGGTGGAGTTGACCTCTGTGGTGGAGAGGCGTCTGGGCGCTCTGCCTGCCTCTGCCGAGTTTCTGCGCCGGCTGGACGTGGCCGGGATCATCGACGAACTGTGCCCGGTGCGGGACGTGGCGCATCTGACCCACGGGCAGGTCATCGAGGTGCTGGTCGCCAACCGTCTGTCCTCGCCCACGTCGATGGTCCGGGTGGAGGACTGGGCACGGAAGTGGGCCGTGGAGGAAGTCTTCGGCGTAGAGCCTGGGCTGCTCAACGATGATCGGCTCGTCCGTGCGCTGGACGCGATCGCGCCGAATCTGGAGGAGATCACCGGCGCGATGTCTGAGCTCTGCCACTCCAGGGTGAACGGAGGCGCGGCACCAAAGCGTCCGCCGAGACAGTCGTCCACGGCGGAGAGGTTCCACCCGAAGTAGCCACCGGGACCGTTGATGGCCTCACCCAGCGCGCAGTAGAAGCTATCGGCATCAACGACCTGCTGGCCGTCCAAGATGAACACCTCCCCTGGCGCGGTGTCCTCGGGTTGGTCGCGGCGCTGGTACTGCCGCGACCACAGCGCTACGGACAACCAGGCTTTCCGGTCTTCCGGAGGGAGGGAGTGCCACATGCCCTTCCGATTCAGTTGTCCCGTTCGAAGCAATTCCCACACCCATGCCGAGCCGGGGAGGAGCTGGTCACACCACAGACGCACAGTGATGTCGAAAAGGCCCTCCTCACGAAGGGAAGGCTTGGCGGCGGTTGCGGTGACGTTGCCTACGAAGTAGGAACCCATCTCACTGCCTTCGGCGTCGAGAAGGGCCAGATGCGCGCTCCCTGCATATGCGCGGCGCCCGCCGAGATGAACCAGGGAGGTCAGCAGCGCTCCTCGCGGCGAGCATCCCAGAAGTTCGACCTGACGAAGACCGTCCTCACTCCCGTTGAACAAACCGCTGGCCTCCTGCGCGAAGCCCCAGAAGTCGCTCTCATCCTCGTCGCTGGTCAGGGCGTACTCAAACCCTTCCCCAGCGCGGTCCACCATCTCCACAGCACCTCCTGAGCTGAGGAGCCTACAAAGAGGCCGTTCAGCGGAGTTCAGCCAGCCGACAGGACGGCCCGACCGCCAGACGGCCTGACGGGCGTAGGGGGATCATGGTCGCGGACCAGCCGACGGAGACACAGGGGTAGGGGAATCATGGTCGCGTTCCACGCGTCCGCGCTGGACGGAGTCGCCCGCAACCCGGCGCTGCCGACACCGTTGCTGCTGCGCTTGCTCGCCTTCGACGGCGGCGGTGACGGCCCGCCCCGTCACGCCCTCCAGCGGGCTGGACTTCCCGAGCCAGCCATCGCGGTGATCCTGGCTCACCCGAACCCTGGCGCTCGGATCGACTTCGCGATGAGCACCAGGGCCGAGCCCGCGCAGCGGGCCCGGCTCGCGGACGACCCTTCTCCCAAGGTGCGGGCCGCTCTCGCGTACGGACCCGAGTGGCGCGACCCGCGTACGACGGTCGCGCCGCTGCCGGACGACGTGTGCGCCCGCCTGCTCGACGACCCCGACCTTTCCGTACGGATGGCCCTGCTGGACTCGCCCCATCTGGTGCCGTCGTTCGTGGCCTCGCTGGCCACGCACCGCGAACCGGCAGCGCGCCGGAGCGCGGCGCGCGCATGGGAGAAGCTGCCGCCGGGCGAGCGGTCGGCGCTGCTTGCCGACCCCGCCCCCGAGGTGCGACGGACCGCCGCGCTGAGGGAGTGCCGACGGGACGCACGCATCACCGCCGAACTCCTCCACGATCCGAAGTCCGCCGCCGAGGTGATGCGCCGTGGGCTCCTCCACCGCGCCGACGCCGAACGGTGCGTCGCCGAGCGGACGCACCTGGCCGCCCTCGCCGAGAACCCGTCGCTGCCCACCGACCTCGTGGAGCGGCTCGCCGTCGACCCCGACGAGGCCGTACGGCTCGCGGTCTCCCTGAGACCGGAACTGGACGAGACACGACGCATGTCGATCGACTTCACAGTGGAGGCCTTCGACAGGGGGGACGTGGAGTGGGTACGGGACGGGCTCGCCGACCCCGAGGTGCTGCGCAGGGCCGCGTCCTCCGCCCACCCGCTGCTCCGGCGCACCGCCGCCCAGAGCCCCCACCTGCCGCCCGACCTCATGCGCCTGCTCGCACGCACCGAGGACCCGCTGGTGGAAGACCTCTTGGGCATGTACCACCCCGACACCCCGGAGGAGGCCCTGATGCGTGTGTACGCGCGGCTCGGTGGCACGTTCTCCGCCTGGATGGCGGAGACGCACCCCCGCTTTCCCCGCGAGGGTCTCGCCGCGCGCTACGCGGACCACCCGGACGGCAACTACCGTCGGCTGGCCGTCCGGGACCCGGCCGCCACACCCACGCTGATCGAACGGCTCAGCCATGACCCTGCGGTCTGGACACGCCAGGCGGCGGTCGGCGACCCGCGCCTCCCGCTCCACCGGCTCCGCGAGGCGCTTCATGTCCCTGAACTGGCCTCCAGCGCGGGTTCCAACCCGGCGCTCCCCGAGGACGAGATCGCCGCTGTCCTAGACCGGGCCGACGTTCCCGCCTGACCGCCGAGCAGAACCGCCCGGCCCTGCGCCGCTCCCCTACGGCTCGTCCGAGCGGGCCCCAGATACGAAGGCCATGATCGACCGGACATCCCCTAAGCCTGGATCCACCGGCTGTCCCGGGTCCTGTGGATAGAGAAATGAAGAGAGGTGCCTGCTGACCTGCGAAGATGGGAGTTACCACACCACCATCACGCGCTATCAGCAAGGCACCTCGTAGATGAAAGTTTCTCACACCCCGGCGGCGGTCTCCGCTGCGTTCGATGACCGGAATCTGATCGCGTATGCGGGGCTGGTCCCGGTGATGCGGCTGGCCGAGCGGTGCGGTCTTTCGCGCCTGGTGGCCGAGAAGGTGAAGCTGCCCGGGGCGGGCAACGGCGCGGGTGCGGCGGCGGACGCCAAGGTCACCAGCATCGTGGGCGGTATGGCCGCGGGCGCGGACAGCATCGACGACCTTCACCTGCTGCGGCACGGTGCGATGCCGGCCGTGTTCGACGGTATCCGGGCCCCGTCCACGCTGGGCACGTTCCTGCGCGCGTTCACCCACGGTCATGCTCTCCAACTCCACGCCGTGCACCGCAGGTTCCTCGGCGCGCTGGCCGCACACACGCCACTGCTGCCGGGCGCCGGTGTGACGGCGTTCATCGACGTCGACTCCACTCATAAACGGGTTTACGGGCGGGCCAAGCAGGGCGCGGAGTACGGCCGGTTCAAGGGCATCCGCACTCTGCACCCGTTGCTCGCCACGATCTGCACCCCGCACTCCCGGCCGGTGATCGCCGCGGTCCGGATGCGACGCGGCAAGGCAGCAGACTCCCGAGGCGCCCCGAAATTCGTGAGCGAGGCCCTGGCCACCGCCGCCGAGGCGGGCTGCACCGGCATGCGGATCCTGCGGGCGGACTCACAGTTCTACAACGCCGGTGTGATCGCAGCCTGCCGCCGGGCCGGAGCCCGCTTCTCCATCACCACCGGCATGAACCCGTCCATCAAACGGGCCGTCCTCAGCATCCCCAACCAGGCATGGCAGAAGATCAGTTACCCGAACGCGGTGGAAGATCCAGACACCGGTGATCTCATCTCGGACGCCGAGGTCGCCGAGATACCCGCATACACCGCGTTCGCCAGCCGCAACAAGAGTGAGCGCGTCACGGCCCGGCTGATCGTGCGCCGGGTCCGTGACCTGGCCAAACCCGCCGTCGTGGGAGAACAGGGCGAGCTGTTTCCCGTCTGGCGCTACCACCCCTTCTTCACCGACAACCCCGCCGGGACACTCCAGGCCGAACGAGAACACCGCCACCACGCGGTGGTGGAACAGGTCATCGCGGACAGCAAAGCCGGAGCTCTGGCCCACCTGCCCTCCGGGCACTTCCACGCCAACTCGGCCTGGCTCATCTTGTGGGCGATGGCCTACAACCTGCTGCGGGCCGTCGGAGCACACACCTCGGCCTTCCACGCCAAGGCGACCACCGCCACACTCCGGGCCCACCTGGTCCACGTCCCGGCCCGGATCGCCCGCTCAGCACGGCGCATCACCCTGCACCTGCCCCACAACTGGCCCTGGCAGCAAGCCTGGACGCATATGTTCGCCATCACGCAGGGCCCACCGGGACTGATCTGACACCCCTGTCCACCCCGCCCTCAAGGCCCGACCGGAACCGAACCCGTGGAAAAGCTGGGCAGACCAGCAGATACCACCTGCCCCAAACCGAGCACCGACCCGGCACCAGCTCAGAAAACCGTTAGAAGATCCTTTTCAATCCAAGGCGGTGGATTCAGGCGTACGTCCAGCAGTCCGAAACGTCGGACGCGAAGGAGGTTCGATGTAATTCGGGCGACAAGTTCAGGGCAGCCAGCCGGTGCAAGTCCGGTCCGAGGAGACGCCAGAGTCCTCGGTAGCGGGGCTCCCGGCGTCGGTCGAGAGGCTGGCGTCGAAGTGGAGCGACGATCACCCCTTGGGGGTGCGCAACTGGCCGGTCCGCAACATCAAGTGAAGCCTGCAGCGTCGTCAGCACCGACCCGCGTGAGCGGGGCCAAGGAGGAGCCGAGCCCGTGCCTTAGAGGGCGAAGGCCAGGGAAGACGCCTGGGAATCTGGAGCGGGCGTCGAAGAACCTCCCGGCGTAAGGGGCGTGGAACGGTCGGAAGGTTGTCCTGGGAACTGGAGAGGGCCTACTCGGCCCCGGGTCTGCGGCCCGGGAAGCAGGGCCTGCCTATAACCGGTGGAGCCGGGAAGTGGCGGGCTGCCGAGAGGCAGTCGGAGGGGGTCGTAGTAGTGCCGATCGGCGGGACAACATAACCCGTCAGGAGCGAAGGGCCCCTGCTTCATCGATGCGTGTCGCGTGTGAGGAGGAGGCTCGGGTGAGTGCCGGATTGGCTAGTTCCGCCCGCCGGGAGGAAGGCGTCGCACGACTGGATGGCCGGCCTTTGGACAAGGTCCGTGCCTTGCAGTGGACGCTCTACCGCTGTGCCAAGCAAGATCCTGAACGTCGGTTCCATGCCTTGTACGGCCATGTCTCCCGCAGGGACGTCTTGTGGCGGGCCTGGTCCGGCGTGTGTGCGAACCGGGGCGCTCCCGGCGTGGACGGGTTGACCGTCGATGCCGTGGCCGCCGCCGGGGTGGAGGAGTTCCTCCGCGACTTGTCGCAGCAACTGCGGGCGTATACGTATCGCCCGTCACCGCTGCGGCGGGTCCTGATCCCCAAGCCGGGGCGGCCGGGAGAGTTCCGGCCGCTTTCGATCCCCACTGTGGCTGACCGGGTGGTGATGACCGCCGCGAAACTGGTTCTCGAACCGGTCTTCGAAGCGGACTTCCTGCCGGTCAGCTATGGGTTCCGGCCCAAGCGGTCCGCGATCGACGCGTGCGAGAGCGTGCGCGTGGAGGCGAACCGGGGCCGGGAGTGGGTGCTTGAGGCCGACATCCGTGACTGTTTCGGATCGATTCGGCATGACGCCCTCGTGGCCCAGGTGGCCCGGCGCGTCGTGGACGGCCCGATGCTGAAGCTGATCCGGATGTGGCTCCGGGCGGGGGTTCTGGAGGACGGGGCGACCGGCTCACCAGGAGCAGGGACCCCACAGGGCTCACCGATCTCACCGTTGCTCGCCAATATTGCTCTGCACGTTCTGGACGTGGCATGGCAGCGAGGCGGGCACCGGTACGGGGTGTTGGTGAGGTATTGCGACGACTTCGTGATTCTGTGCCCGACCAGGGAACGTGCCGTGCAGGCGCGGGAACTGGCCGGGGCGGTACTGGTCGGCCTCGGGTTGCAGCTGCATCCGGAGAAGACCGGCATCGTCCATCTCGCCAGGGGTGGGCAGGGTTTCGATTTCCTCGGCTTCCATCACCGGAAGGTGGAATCGTGGCGCCGCCGTGGCAGGTTCTACCTGCAACGATGGCCGTCTCAGCGGGCGATGGGGGTGCTGCGGGACAAGATCCGGGCGGCGACCGACCGTCGTCACGTGGGACGGTCGCTGTCGGCCGTGGTCGCCGACTTGAACCCGGTCCTGCGAGGCTGGGCGGCGTACTTCCGCAACGGCAATTCCGCAGGGAAGTTCTCCACGATCGACAGCTACGTCCACGAGCGTCTCGCGATCTTCGACAATCGCAAGCGCGGCATCCCGGGCAGAAAGTGGGGCAAGCGCCACGACGGCGCGTGGTTCGCCAGGCTCGGAGCCTTTCGCCTGTCTGGAAACGTGCGCAGGGTGGCGGTGCATGCCAGCCGGTGAACGATGTCGGTAAGCCGTGTGCGCGAGAAGCGCATGCACGGTTTGACGGGCGGGGGCTGGAAACGGAGCCTCACAGGCCACCGCGCCAGTCCCCGACCCTACTAAGCGCCCTTACCGTGCCACCGCATGACTTCGCTGACGGCCTGAAGCCGGGGAGGTATGCGCCAACCTTCACGGACCACCTGCCCCGCCACCTCGGGCCGTGGACGAGACGACGGCTGGCACTGCGACAGCCGTGAGGACACCAGCAGCGAGGCCAGTCAAGACACATGGGCAGCCCCTACTGAACACAGCATCGCCCGTAAAAGAATCGGGGTCTAGTCCATCTCGTTTCTCCAGCCCGTGATCCGATGCCGCCCCGATCTACGTGCGGCAGACCATCAGCGACATCCTCCGCGAGGCCGAGAAACGCCTTAACAGCCCCCGCCTCGTCGCTGCGTACACCCTGCGCACCGCGCTCGCGCTGTCGCTCGACGGAAAGCTCGACAGCACGGCCCTCAACAAGTACCTAGACCTCGCCCTGCCCCCGTCAAAGAACCAGAAAACACGACACTCGTCCAGCCCGCGCCCGTTGTACTCACGGCGCACGGCCGCACAAGGGCGCCGCGCTGCTTGCCGCCGAATATCAGTCTTGTGGTTGCCAGGCTCGGATCTCCAGGCCGACGATGGGTGCGTCGGGGGCGAGGCGGCCGGTCATGACAAGCCAGTTGCGGACCGCGGCGGCGACGTCGCCGCTCGCAGCATCGACCATGGCCTTGAACTGGACGGCGTCGAAGCCCTGCTCGCCGGAGCCGGGGCCGCCGGTGTTGTCGGCGTAGGCGCGTTCCTCGGTGCCGTCGCGGCGCTGGACGATGTTGCGCCGCACGCCGGGGGAGTCGGCCATCCTGCCGGCGTCATGGGTGAACGCACCCTTCCTGGCCCGTACGGTGAACGCGATCTTCCCTCGGTTCGCAGCGGCCTCGTCGACGATCGGCCGCAGTCGGGAGGCGCCGGACGCGATGTGCTGCTTGCCTGCTTTGGCTAGCGATGACGACCAGGCCTTGACCGGCTTGCCGTCCTTCCCGATCACCGGCTTGCCGCGCTGGTCCTTCACAACCTTTTCGGCACGCCCTTTGTCCTTGCGTCGCACCCGCGCTCTGTTGCCCTCTCGGTTCAAGCGCGGCTGGATGTAGCCGGCGGCCAGGGCTTTGAGGCTGGCGATATCGCGTGGCCCGCCGGCCTGCACTTCCTGCACCACGGCTCGCAGCGCCTCAACGAAGCTGGCGCCCTTGTTCTTCGCGGCGAACTGGCTGACCAGGGAAGGGTTGCGGCCGATAATCTCGCCGACCTGCTTCTTGTTGAACCCGGCGACCAGCAGCTCGTCGGTGAGCCTCGCAGCCTCGTTGCGCTGGGCGCGGCGGCCGCCAGTCGCTTGCCTCTTGCGCGGCGTCATGCGGCCATCTCCTGGTCCTTGTCACTGGCGCACTCGTGATCGGAGTACGCCGTGGTGTCGTCGTCGAACTGGTCGTTGCCCGAGGCGCGCCGCAGCCCTGGCAGTGCCACTCGGCACTCCAGGTGACCGCACCCTCGCCAACACAGTCGTGATCAGACGAGGCAGTGTCCTCGTCGTCCCACAGGGCATCCCCGGACGCGCCGCATGCCGCGTGCCCCCACGTTCCGCCCCATGCCACTTCTGCGCTCACTGGTCTTCAGCCTTCAACGCTTGGCGGCCCAGATCCTGCAGGACGTAGAACTCCTCATCGGCGGTGGGGGTCATCTGCTCCCAGGCCATTGCGCCCTTCAGTAAGTAGTCGCCGGGTTGGCCCTGGTACGGCCACTCGGGGCAGACGGTGCTGTAAATGGCGTCCGTACGGAAGGCGAGGGTGGACCCGGCGGGCAGGTGCAGCGCACCGGCCTTGACCGGCTTGCCCGTCTCCGGGTCTTTGGTGCCGGTGCTGGTCGACAGCAGCGCGGCCCGGGCCGCCGACCACACGCCGGCCGCCCACTCCGGATGCGCGTACGGGTCCCGAGCGAAGCCCGCGTTGCGCTCCCAGGTGACATGCGTGTCCGAGATGCCGGTCAGCCGCGCGCCGTCCGGAATCTCCGGGACCTCACCGCCGGTGCCGAGCTTCTCCGACCCCGTGGTGATGCGCGGCCGCTGCGCAAACGTACCGATGCCGTACAGCAGGATCGAACGCACGGCGCGCGAGGCCAGCCGCGCGGCCTGGCGCTGCCGCTCATCACCGTGAAGTTCAGCCTGCGCCCGCAGCGCCTGCCCACGCGTCCTTCAGCTTGTTCGACCAGCCCTTGAGCGGGTCACCCTTCTCCCAGACCAGGCCGTCCAGAATCTCAATCCGCCACGGCTGCAGCGGATTACGGAGCGCCAGGTTGACCTCGGCGCCGCCCGCCCAGGTGACGAAAGTTCGGCCGCCCTCGTACGGGTAGTGCCAGGCCCGCTCGCCCGGCGCGGGTGCGGGCAGCAGGCCCACGTGGTTCCAGGCCTTCGGGATGGTCACCCGCACCTGCCAGTGCGAGGGGGCGAACAATGCGTCCGCCTGCTCCTTCTCGCTCATGGCCGCGAATGCGGACGCTGTGACGCGCTGCGGCACCCCGACACCAGAGGACCAGGTGTGCTTGGCGTAGGCGAAGGTGCGGTCGACCTCGTACCAGGCAGGCACCCGCTCCGGTACGCGCGGCGGAGCGATCAGCTCGGTGCGGCCCTGACCTGCGGTGGCGTGCAGCAGACCACGGATCTCCTGACTCATGACAGGGAAACCGTCTGCCCAGCGGGCGCCAGCCTTCGTGGGGATGGTCCGTGACCACAGGTCCCGGCCCGTCTGCGACGGGGAGCCCATCAGCACGACATCGTCCCAGTGCCGGCGCAGCGCCTTCCACAGCAGCACAAAGGCCTCGCGGACGGTTGCCGGGTCGGCACCGGCCGCGTCGAACCACTCGCCTACGGACCGGATTTCGGTGTGCTGGTCCGTGCCGCGCTGCCAGCGGCCCACCGGGTTGCGCGGGTGGACCAGGTGGCCGGCCTGCCGGTCCTTGCCACGCGAGGACTCGACCTGCCAGCCCCCCGGCAGCGGCCCGTTCAGCCAGTCGGCGACCGCGTCCTTCAGGAACTGATGACGCGCGGCGTCCCGGTGCCACGGGTCGCCGGCCGTGACGTAGATGCGCTCCACATCCGCCGGGACTATGGCGTACACCGCGGTGAGGATCTCCGCGACGCTCGCGCGACCCAGGTCCACGGTGACCGTCCCGCCCTGCCAGACCAACGTGCCGGTCGCGGTATCCAAGAACGCCATCTGCCGCGTGGCCTGCTTGAAGTTGGGCCGGGTCGACGCCAAGTTCGGCTCGGCCCGGAACCAGCGATCGCCCACCGCCCCCTCGGGAATCGACGGCAGCGTCCTTTCCTGTACCTCGCCTTGCGCCGGCTGTGCGACGGGCGCCGCGGCAGAGTTGGGGGACGGGACCGCTAGGTCAGCGGGGAGGTTCTCGCCGACCCGCTGCTCCTGGTACTCGTCCTCGGCTAGCGGCTGCGACGGCTCGGCCAGGTCGGCAGCGGTCTCCGGCTGCATCGAAGTGCGGAGGTTGGGCGTCACCGCACCCTCCCGCTCCTTGATCGCCTGAGCAGGAGCGTGCGCCTCCGCGCGACTTTTGGTGATGGAATCATCGGTCGGTGACGGCTCTTCAGGCCCTCTGGCAGTCTCCTGGGGGCCCAGAGACGGCGCAAGGGCAACCACGTCGATCACGGAAACCCCGGCGGACGTCGCCAACCGGTCCGCCTTCGCCTTCTCATACGTACCCAGCACGCGGACCTTCTCGTCCCGCTGAGCGCGCAGCTTGCCGAGCTCGGTTTGAATCTTCGCAAGCTGCCGCTCCAGCGGCTTCATCGCGTCCCGCACCTCGCGAAGTTCAGCCAGCCCGTCCTGGTATCCCTTGGCGCTGATCACTGCGTCCCTCCACCCTCGGCGTCCGAGGTGTACCGCTTGACCTGCTTGAGAATGTGATCGCGGGTGTACTTCGTAGCCTCCGCAATGTCGGTCTGGGCCCCGTAGTAGCGCTGCCGCAGTCCGTCGATGGACCTCCAGAACTCCGCCTCGGCCGCCTCCTTGAGGCGCTCAGCCTCCGCTGATTGGTTGGCGCGCTTCTTCATGGCCGCCGCCACCTCCTCCTTCAGCTGCGTACGTACGTCTTCAGAAGGGCGAGGCGACATGCGGGCTCCCACTTGGTTTCGGTACCAGTCGGCAGCGGTGGTCGCGGCAGGCAGGGATGCGACAAGAAGGCACCCGCCCTTGCCTCGACGACCACCGCACACGATCCACAAGAATGCATTACTTCAAAATGCATGTCAATAATATGCATCGCTCTCGTGCCGACGAACGGCTGTGACGCATCTGGAGGTAGTCGGTGACGGCCAGGCCTAGGTTTGGGTCGGTGGGAGGGTCACCTCCGCTCGCGCGGAGAAGACAAGGACTGACCAATGCGCGCGTACGGGAGGTACGGCTCACCTCCGCTCGCGCGGAGAGGACTGGTAGGGCAGGAGGTCGAAGTCGTCGCCGTCCGGCTCACCTCCGCTCGCGCGGAGAAGACAGCGCGATCCACTCGAACGGAAACCCGATCTGCGGCTCACCTCCGCTCGCGCGGAGAGGACACCTCAGTCCGTTCTCCCCGGCCAGGGTGAACGGCTCACTTCCGCTCGCGCGGAGAGGACGGGGGTCTGAGGGGCCGACTCCCCAATTCCCGCGGCTCCTCTCCGCTCGCGCGGAGAGGACCACAACAAGGGCCGCCACCGAATCCACAACCACGGCTCACCTCTGCTCGCGCGGAGAAGACCTCTACCCGCGTCAGGCCACTCTCCTCAAGTGCGGCTCACCTCCGCTCGCGCGGAGAGGACTGTGCGCCGAGCTGCTGCTGTGTGCTACGAACCGGCTCACCTCCGCTCGCGCGCGGAGAGCGCTAGAAACGCTCCACCTCCTGCGGCCGCTCGATCGGCTCACTCCGCTCTCGCGGAGAGGATTTTGGCCGCAATCCTTCCCTGGTCAGCCAGTTCGACTCACCTCCGCTCGCGCAGAGAGGACGGGTCGACGGTGACGATGCGGGCCTTGAGCCGCGGCTCACCTCCGCTCGCGCGGAGAGGACTTGCTGATCTGCGGTGCAGCGAGCTTGCGCCGGGCAGGGGCGGGGATGCGTGGGCGTTTCGGCGTTGTGGGGGGCTTCATCGGGGATGCCTGGCGGGGGCGATGCTGAGCAGTCCGCAGCCGTAGGCCTTGCCTCGTCCGATGCCCTCGGTGATTTTTGTGCGGAGCAGGTCGGGATCAACGATTGCCGCGGTGCCGTCGAACTGTGTGCGGGCGTGGCGGATGCGCTGCGGTGCTTCGGCGGCGTTGCTGCCCCGACGTTGTCCTTGGGCGGCGTCCAGGGGGTGGGAGTTGAGAGTGAGTGACTTGAGACCTGCGGCGTCGGCTTGGCGGAACCACCATTCGTTGGCGGGGGTGCCGCTGAGGGGGACTACGCTGGGGGGGTTGTACAGGGCACGGGTGGTGGCGCCGGGTTTACGGACGGCGCTGGCCACGCACCGGTAGCGCACGGTCAGTCCGGGGCGGATCGCGTCCAGGAGTGCGTCGAGGGGCCGGGCGACGCTGGTGCCGTAACCCTCAGGAAGTTGGGTGAGGTCGGGCTCGTGCAGGGACTGGATGAGTACGTGCGGTCCGGCGGGGGTGTCCTCTACGCGGAAGAGGACCCCGAACCGGGCGCGGGGGTCGGGACCGGCGTCCGAGGGGAACAGGGACATGAGGCGTCGGTGTATGCCGACCGCGCCGCCCAGGTCGCGGCGGGCCTCGCGGGAGCGTCGGGGACGAGGCGGGTGAGCCAGATGGTCACTGACGACTCCCTTCGGTGGCGGTGAGGTGTGTGCCGAGGTAGCTGCCCAGGGCCGTCAGTTGTTCGACTCCCAGGCCTGCGAACTGACCGACTCCGCGCGGTCGCTGGTCTGCAACCGTCCCGACAACCAGCGCGACACCGGAGCGGCGAGCGCTGGTGGTGTCTCGGGAGGGGTGAGCTCTGTCCGCCACAGTTCGGCGGTCTTCAGGCCGTGGAACGGCGGCTCGGGCACCTGCCTGATGTTGAACAGCAGCACATGGACCCCGTGAAGCCTGGTCAGACACGCCTTCTGGTAGATCTCGGCGAGCTGGTCCATGGGCATGCGGCGGCGTGCGTTGGAGACATGGCTGGCCCGCACGAACCCGGCCTCCGGCCGGGCGCAGTAGCGCTTGATCTCTTCGGCGAGCGCAATGAGGTCGTCGAGCCGGATCCCGCGCAGATCGGGATCACCGCGCATCAGCAGAAGGCGGGTGAAGGCCCAGGTGAGGACGGACCGGCCACTGACAGGCGCATAGCCGAGCTGAAGCATGCGGGCCGAGAGCGAATCGAGCAGATCCAGGTCCAGCCCGAGGCCAGCGGCGACCTTGGGGACGAACAGGCTGTCGAAGTTCCGGCTGAGGACGTAGTCGGCGTCCAGCCGGAGGCCGTGCACCAGCGAGAGGTAGGCGAGATATGGGCCTGCCTCATGGGACGGCCCGATGCGTTTGCCGGGCTCGTGCGGATCGCGTCCGTGCAGGTCCAGGCGGACCAGCAACGGCTCGGCGAACCAGTCCTCCAAGTCCGGCCAGTGCTTGAGGAAACGGTTGTAGAAGTAGCGACGGGACTTGATCGACGCCGGAGCATCGGCGAACGTTGCCCGGACCCAGCCGAAATACTCCTCCCTTGGTGCGTGGCACCGGCGGCGGTCCGGTTCCAGAACGGGCGCCAGGGCGAGCGCGGTCACCGGTTGCTCTCCAGCGCGCGGGTGTAGTCGGCCAGCACGGCCTCGTCGGAGACCCGGGTGTAAACCTTGGTTGACTCTGGCGACGCGTGTCCCAATCGCTTTTGCAGCGACAGCTCCCGCATCCCGCCTTCCCACATCGCCGTGGCGTGAGTGTGCCGCAGCGCGTGCGGCGTGGTCTCCGGCGTGCGCAGGCCGAGCTTGTCCAGCCGCCGCGCGAACAGTCGCACCACCGCGTCGTAGCCCAGCGGCTCCAGGCGGCGGGTGCCCTTCCCTCCGACCAGGAACACGAACGGGCTGGTCGCGTCGAGCGGGCGCTCGTGCATCACGTAGCGGCTGACCGCGTCCAGGGTGCGAGGCTCGTGCAGGTCCACGACCCGTTCGGTGCGGGACTTGCCGCGGACCCCGCGCGGGTGGTCGTCGCGCTTGCGGACCGTCACCCGGCGGCGGCCGTAGGAGATGTCGTCCAGGTGCAGCGACAGCACTTCGCCCGGCCGCAGCCCGCCGTCCAGCATCAGCAGGAACACCGCCAGATCCCGCAGCCGCTTCAGACTGCCGATGAACTGCTCCAGCACCGCCTCGTCCACCGGACGCGGCAGTCGCCGCGGCTGCTTGACCGTCACCGTGCGGCGCATCGGCTGCTGACGGCTCGCGCGGCCCATGAACGGCTGATGCCGGTCCGGCACCCGGGCAAGTGCCGGGTCAAGGCGCTTTTGCATCGGGGAGTCGCCGTCGTACTCCTCGGCGACCACCGCCCAGTCGTAGAAACTGGAGACCGCCGCCAAGATCCGGTTCACCGTCGCCGGCGCGAGCAGACTGCCCGGCGCTTCCGGGCCGCCGACCACCACCGTCAGGCCCAGTCGCTGGGCCGGCCGCCGCGACGGTGCCCGCCGCAGGGACGCCAGCAGCCGCAAGGCATCCGGGCTCCGGAACTCGCGCCAGTCCATGCCCTCAGCAGCGAGGAAGGTGAACAGGCGCCGCAGGTCGTACGCGTACGCACAGATCGTGTGCGGCGAGAAACCCCGGTCGACCAGATGATCCAGGAACCGGCAGGCCGCCGCGACCAACTCACCGTCGCCGTCGACCAACCGCACTCGCCGAACGACACCGCCATCGCGTTCCTTGACCACCCGCACACCGGCCTCCCCGAGCCTGCACTCGGATGACCCAACGAAGCCCGCCCCTCGATCGCCACGGCGCCGGTTCAGGCGTCACTCGAAGGTGTCCAGATAAGGAGATCTACGGCCGGTTCGAGCTGGATATGAACCGCTGCCTGGATCTGGACCTGGTCACCCGCGCCGTACCGGGCCCGCGCACTCTTCAGGGGGAAGGGGCTGCCGTGCCGGGGTGAGGTGTGGGCCAGGTCCAGATGCGGGCCGCAAGGCAACCAGGGATGTTCAGCCGTTGTAGGGCACGGCTACGTCGCGTAGTACCGCTGGCGAGCCCTGACGTCCTCCGGGAAGGCGTCCACCAGGCCGAAGTCGGTGATCGAGTTGTCGAGCTTCTCAATCGCCGTGTGCACTCTGGAGGTTCGCCGTGGTCCCAGTCTCGGGCAGTGCGGCCTCGCGCCGATGGTCGGCGGCTCCTTACTCTTCCCCGTCGGCGGAATGGAGCTGGAAGTCGACGACGACGCAACCAACCTGTCCGTCATCGGTGCGGCCGATCCAGACGGGGTAGGTCCCGTCGCCCCGGCCGGCACGGAAGGCGATGAGGTTCGGCTCGGGCTCCGTGCTGGGCAGTTCGACGGTGAAATGGCTGTCGAGGGGTATGAACAGGTCCTCGTCCAGCTGGTCTTCGATCACTGTCCGAGTCGCGTCCATGAAAGCCGCTGTGCCGGTATCCACGCCAACCCCGTAGAACTGGCCCTCGCTGAGCAGCCCCAGGTCCTCGTCGGGCCGAAGGGCCATTTCCCACTCACGGGGCGAGATGTCCAGGAACCGCACCCTGGCCGCGGCGACACCGGCCCCGCGTGTCGTGCGCAAAAGCGACAGCGTGACCGGGAACTCGCCCGGTGGCACAGCGACGGTCCGCGAGGTCTCCCCGGCCCAGCCGGGGTCCGAGACCGCCAGCTGCCCTGACGTGATCCGCAGCAGGCCGGCGTCGACGAGCTCGACGACGGCCGGCCCATCCGGAGTGTCGCACGCACCCGGACTGAATAGTTGCTCGATTCCGGTGGCGTGCAGCGGTCCCGATCCTTCGTCCACCGACGCGTCGCTCAGGAGTACGGTCGTGGCGGGCTCGTGGCCCTGCTGGGCGAGGAACGGCGCGAACACCTGCCAGTCGCCGAATTCCGGTTCGGGGCAGAGGAAGCTTTCGACGGGCGCCTGGAACTGCCGCACGGGGGCGCTCGACGGGCCGGATGTTCGAGCGTGCAGTGGCTCCGTCGACGCTCCCCTCGACCTGGCGGACTCGGACTTCACCTCGACCTGCCCGTCGGCCGAGACGGTCGTGGTCTCCTGAACATCCCACTTCCCGAACGAGTGCTCCTGCTCGTTGGCAAACTGCCATCGAGTGTTCCAGCGAGCCAACAACATCCCCGTGCCGTGCGGCTTGAGGTCGATCATCTGCATGCGCCAGGACCTGTCGTCGAACAGATACACGCGCCACATCCGGCGCGGCCAGCGTTCGACCAGTGCCAGCGGTCGCTCCCGCGCGGACAGCAGAACGGCGTACTCCATCCCGGCAGCATGTCTGCGTGCGGCGACCGCGCGCGACATCGGTTCCGGATGGGTCATTCCCTGCTGGGAACCCCACATGTTGCCGTACGACACATCAAGACTGTCGAAGATCACAGCCGCGTATCTCCCCCCGTGGCACCAGCCACCCCTGAGCAGTGGCGCTCGACGGGTGACCCCTGCCGCAACGCCCTGCCCTTCCGAAGCTTCGTTGTGCCGCAGTCTGCCACTGAGGTGTGACACATCGGATTGTGGGAGGCCCGCAACCTGGGGTTACCGACGAAAAGGGCCGCCCCAGGTGACGAAACACAGTCGGTTCGGCTGGCCCCAACGGTGATGCGTGCGTTCGCGTCGGCGCCGACGCTCAGGGGCGGAAACGAGGGCACTCCTGCGCGGGAATCCAACCCGGCGGAAGCGACGTTACGACTGGTCAACGAATTCCGTCGGTTGCCCACAGAGACAGAGCGACTGACCGCCTGGCTCGCAGGCTTCCGCGTCCCCACCCTCTCTGTCAGCCTCGGGTGAGACGTCCCGTTCTGCGGGGTTAGCCTGAGAGGGCACGACAGGAGAACCGCCCCTTATGCCCAGCACTGAGCCCGTCGGGTCCGACCCGGCGCCGAGGCCGAAGCGCCGTACCTTCACCTCGGAGTACAAACTGCGGATCGTCGCCGAGTACGACGCCGCGCCCAGGAACGAGAAGGGCGCGGTCCTGCGCCGGGAACGCCTCTACCACTCGCATGTCAAGGAGTGGCGGGCCGCCCGGGATGCCGGGGCCCTGGAAAACCTGGTCGACCGCCGGACCAGCCCCGCCCGCACGAAGAAGTCCGCCGCGGAGGTGGAGAACGAGAAGCTGCGACAGCAGGTGGAGCGGCTGCAGAAGGACCTGGCCCGGAACAAGGCCGCACTCGAGGTGATGGGAAAAGCCTCCGCGCTCTTGGAAATGATCTCCGAGAGCGCGGACTGAAACACGCCACCGACCCCGTGGTGGACACCGCGTTCACCGGCGTTCAGGGCCAGCTGGGCATCACGGCCGCGTGCCGGCTGACAGGCCGCTCCCGGGCCACCCACTACCGCAGGCTCAAGCCCCCGACCGACCGCACGCCCCGCTCCCACGTCCAGGCCCAGCCCTCGGCGCTGACGGATCAAGAGCGTGCGGCAGTACTGGAGTTGATGAACAGCGCCGAGTACGTGGAGCTGCCGCCCGCGCAGATCTGGGCCCGTGAGCTGGACGCGGGCCGCTATCACTGCTCGGTCTCCACGATGTACCGGATCCTGCGTGACAAGGGCCAGTCCGGCGAGCGTCGCCGTCAGGCCACCCACCCGGCCAAGACCGTGCCCGAACTGGTCGCCACCGCCCCATCCCAGGTCTTCACCTGGGACATCACCAAGCTCGCCGGACCGGCCAAGGGCACCTGGTACCACGCCTACGTCGTCATCGACATCTTCAGCCGCTACATCGTCGGCCACACCGTTGAACGCGCCGAATCAGCAGAGCGTGCCGAGGAGTTGATCCGGGACACCATCGAGCGCAACGGCATCGTGCCCGAGACCGTCCACGCCGACCGGGGCACCTCAATGACCTCCAAGAAGGTCTCTCAGCTGCTGATCGACCTCGGCGTCACCCGCAGCCATTCCCGGCCGAAAGTCTCCAATGACAACCCCTACAGCGAGGCCCATTTCAAGACCACCAAGTACATGTCCGACTACCCCGAGCGGTTCGATTCCCTGGCCCACGCCCGTGATTGGTTCGACGCGTTCATCGCGTACTACAACCACGAGCACCGGCACTCGGGCATTGGATGGCACACGCCCGCCAGCGTCCACTTCGGCACCGCCGAGGAGGTCCGCGACCAGAGAGCCGTCACGCTCGCCGAAGCGTTCGCCCGCCACCCCGAACGCTTCGGTCGCCGCCCCACACCGCCCGAGATACCCCAGCAAGCGTGGATCAACGACCCCGCCAAGCGCAGGGAAACCACACCACAGATCTCATAGCCACACAAATGTCTCACTGGACTTGAAATTCACCGCTGACCTTCGTCTGGCCGAGTACCTCAGCCGCCTCGACCACTTCGTCGACGGTCATACCGAACCGGAGCGGTCCGACGCCGACTGCCGCCGAATAAGACCACTCATCCCGTTCGGCGACTCCGAAATCGGCTTCGGTTTCGAACGCCACAGTCGCTCCTCTAGAAACACCTGAGAACTTGCCGCCGCCCATCATGCCAATCGCCAACAGCAGACTGCGGGGTGCCGCCGAGCTCGCGCAGATCACTCAGCGCGAGCCTCATCTGGGCTCGGCCGCGAATACGCGACACCTGAACATGCGAGCTCACCAGTCCCGAGGCCGTGTTCAACCGCAGTCGTTTCGGTTGATTCGCAAGGAGCGGGTCTGGTCGTTGAGGTTGTAGCCGCGCAGGTCATGGATGGAGCCGCCGCTGCGGGTCACGCAGACCCAGCGGCCGCTGTAGTTCCGCTTCTCGTAGACGCGGGCGGTGCGGTCGGAGTTGTTGCGGATCGAGCTGCCGCGGTCACGGATCGCGGACGGCAGGTCCTTCACGCCGCCGTCCACGGCGCGCCGTACCCATGGCTGCCCGCCGAAGTTGATCTCGGGGTAGATGCACACGTAGCCGGACGGGCAGTCGATACCGGCCCGTACCGTGCCGGTGCTGCCGGAGGCGGAGGCGGGAACGGCCAGCGAGGAGAGGGCCAGGGCGGCGACCGCCGCGGCACGCCTCACGTTTTTGATCACGGCACTAGTAGCGTGTCGCTACTTAGTTATGGCATGTCTGGTTGGGAGGTTGGTGTCTGGCAGATTCCTTCCCCTTTGCCAGACAGGACTGTTGTCATGGGTTCGCAGAAGAAGCGGCCGGTCAGGTTGACCGCGCAGGATCGTGAGGAGTTGGTCCGGGTGACCACGACGGGTGTTCGTGGGGCCTCGATGATCATGCGTGCGCGGGTGCTGCTTGCGCTGGACAGCTCGGTGGGTGAGGTGGACACCAAGGAGGTGATCGCGGCCCGGCTCGGCGTCTCCGGTGAGACGTTGCGGCTGGTCGCCAAGCGTTTCACCGAGACCGGTGGCGATGTGCACGCCACGATTGCTCGGAAGAAGCGCGACCTCCCGCCGGTGCCCTCGCCGGTGACCGGTGAGGTCGAAGCCCGGCTGATCGCGATGGCGTGCTCACAGCCACCCCAGGGCTATACCCGGTGGTCGCTGCGGCTGCTGGAGAAGCACGTCGCGCTGGTCGAGGACATCCCCGACCTGGACCACTCCACCATCGGGCGGGTCTTAAAAAAACGGAACTGCGTCCTCACCTGAGAAAGTGCTGGACCATCCCGCCACGAGCGAACGCGGAGTTCGCGGCCCGGATGGAAGACGTGCTGGCCGTCTATGCCCGGCCCTACGATCCGGCACGCCCGGTGGTGTGCATGGACGAGAAGCCCTACCAGCTCCTCGACCATGCCCGCGACCCGCTCCCGGCCCGCCCTGGTCACGACGCCTGCCAGGACAGCGAGTACATCCGCTGCGGCACGTGCTCAATCTTCGTGTGGGCCGAACCCCTGCGCGGGTGGCGTCGAGTCCAGGCACTGTCCCAGCGGACCCGGATCGACTGGGCCGGCCAGGTCAAACAGTTACTGAGCGTGGACTACCCCGACGCCAAGGCCGTGGTGCTGGTGATGGACAACCTCAACACCCACGGCATCGCCTCACTGTACGAGGCATTCGAACCAGAAGAGGCCTTCGCCCTGGCCCAACGCCTCGAGATCCACCACACACCCAAACACGGGTCATGGCTCAACATCGCCGAGATCGAACTCTCCGCGCTGACCCGGCAATGCCTCGACCGCCGGATCAGCAACCTCGACAACCTCAACACCGAACTCTCAGCCTGGCAGAACGCCACCAACACCGACCAACGTCAGGTGAACTGGCAGTTCACCACCCACGACGCACGCATCAAACTGCGTCACCTTTATCCCAAAAATTAGCTGCGACGGTCTACTAGTTGGGCTTTGTTAGGTCCTTTGGTGGGGTTCGGGGGTTGGTGCGGGTTGGCCGCATATGGAGCATGCGCCGGTCCAGGTGGCCAGGAGGGCCTGGAGTTCGCGGAGGACCGCGTAGAGGGTCAGGCCGGCGCAGGGGCTTTTGGGTCGAGCCGCAGCAGGGTGCAGAAGGCCTGGGCGAGGGAGGCGAGGGTGACGTGGCGGTGCCAGCCGAGGTAGTTGCGGCCCTCGAAGTGGTCCAGGCCGAGGCCGTCCTTGAGCTCGCGGTAGTCGTGCTCAACTCTCCAGCGGATCTTGGCGATTCGCACCAGCTCGCGCAGTGGGGTGTCGGCGCGCAGTGTCGAGAGCCAGTAGTCGGTGGGCTCGGCGGAGTCGGGTGGCCACTCGACGAGCAGCCAGCATTCGGGCAGGGAGCCGTCGGCGGCGCGGCGGATGTGCCGGTTGGCCGGGCGGACCCGTAGGGCCAGGAATTGCGAGCGCATCTCGGCCCGTGGGTTGTGCTTGGTGGCCTTGCTGCCCTGGCGCCAGGTAACGGTGCGGGCGGCCGCTTGCCCGGCGGCCAGGGCCAGCACGCGCAGGGTGCTGTGCGGCTGGGGGTAGGCGGACACGGGAGGGCGGCCCTGCCCGGAGTACGGCGGACGCTCGGGCGTGGCGTCGCCCGGGTGCGCGGTCGTGGTGGCCTTGACCGCGACCGCGTAGGTCAGGCCTCGTTCGGTCAGGCCCTCCCGAAAGCCCGTGGCGTCGCCGTATCCGGCATCGGCGACGACCGGCAGGCCCGGCAACGCCCAGTCCCCGCGGACCTCGTCGAGCATGTCCAGGGCCAGGCGCCACTTCTCCCGGTGGCGAGCAGTCTCGGGGATGCCGGCCTTGGCGCGGCGCCGGCGGATCGCCGAAGCCAGCAGCGCGTCCTTGGTATGTTTGGTGTCGTCCCAGCCCTCGGGCAGGAATAGACGCCAGTCGACGGCCGAGGAGGCGCGGTCGCTGACCAGGTTCACACTGACCCCGATCTGGCAGTTGCCCCGCTTGCCCAGCGCGCCGCAGTACATCCGCGCCACCCCCGGCGAGTCGTAGCCGTCCTTGGGGAAGCCGACATCGTCAATCGCGTACGCCTCGGGCGAGATGTGCGCCGCAGCCCAACGGGCCAGCCGCTCACGGACCTTGGAGTAGTCCCAGGTGGAGGAGGACACGAACTGCTGGAGCTGCTGGTGGTCCACGCCCAGGCGCTCGGCCATCGGCTGCATCGACTTGCGCTTGCCGTCCAGCATCAGCCCACGCAGGTACAACTCACCCTTGGCCCGCTGGTCCCGACGCGCCAACGAGCCCAGCATCTCGGCCGCGAACGCCTCCAGACGCGGACGGACCTCTTCCATCTCCTCAGGAGTCACAACTGAAAGAAGATCACAATCTATCCAACGAAGATCACTTGGGGTACCTAACAAAGCCCTACTAGACATACGGGCTGCCGGGCGCAGGAAGAACGATTTGGCCTGCGGGTTCACCCTGGCGGAGGAGCGCAGCAGGGGTGCGACCGGCGTGAGCACGGTTGCGGGGACCGTCATCCCCTGTTCCGGATGCGGTGGGCCCGGTACGGGCGTGAGGATCGGTTCACGGGCGGCGGCCCTTGCGGGTGGCGTACTCGTCGACGCCGACCACCCGCGGCGCGGGAAGCTCCGGTTCGGGGATGGCGTCGACCAGAGGTGCCCGCTCACCTGCGATGTTGGCACGCACAGACAGCGCGTACGGCGGTCGGCGGGGAAACTCCCGTCGGCCGCCGCACTCGACCCTACCCGCCCGCACGCGGTCAGCGCCGGACTCAGATGGCTACTGGCCCCTGCCAGGGGCCGTTGTCCGTCTCCCAGGCCACGTGCAGATGGCCGTCGCTGCCGATGGCCATCGCGGTGAGTTGGCCGTCGTTTTGCCTGGCCAGTCCTATGCCGGAGCCGGGTTCAAAAGCGGCGTCTCCGAAAGCGACGGGCCCCTGCCAGGGGCCGTTGCCCGTCTCCCAGGCCACATGCATGCGTCCGTCGTGTCCGATAGCCACGGCTGTGAACTGGTTGTCGTTCTGCTTTTCCGCAGCGATTCCCGCGTAGGAAGGAAACAGACCCTGGTCTCCGAAGCCTACGGGCCCCTGCCACGGGCCGTTATCGGTTTCCCATGCGACGTACATGCGTCCGTCGGCTCCCACTGCAAGGGCCGTCAATTGGTTGTCGTTCTGTGGTTTAACCGCTACGCCTGACACCGGGGCCAGGGCGTCCTCTCCGAACGCAACCGGTCCTTGCCAGGGCCCGTTGTTGGTTTCCCATGCGACGCGCATGCGTCCGTCTTCTCCAACGGCGAGAGCTGTCAGCTGGTTGGGGTTCTGCCTGGCCACTCCGACTGGCGAACCTGCGATGAAGGACGCTTCGCCGAAAGCGACCGGGCCCTGCCAGGGGCCGTTGTCCGTCTCCCAGGCCACACACATGCGTTGGTCATGGTCGATGGCCACTGCCGTCAGTTGGTTGTCGCTCTGCCCGGGGCCGGTCAGGACAGCAGCCCTTTCCTGTTCAGTGTGTTGCTCAACTGTCTGTACAGGTCCAGGAACCTCTGCCTCGCCGTCGACAAGTCCTCAAGCGCCTTGTAGTAGCGGGTGGGGTCTGTGCCCTTCCACTCGACTGGGACTTCCGTGTACTTGTAGCCGCTCACTCCGCCAGGCGGGAAGGTCCCGATGAACTCAGCGTGGAGATCACCCAGCGCTTCTACCAGGGCCTGGTGCTCTTCAGCCGCCTCGGGGTCGATGAAGTCCACGACGTCGCCGGTGAGCGTGTCGTACGCGTCGTAGACGGCGTCCGCCAGCCAGGTGGGCACCCGATGCAGCGGGGCTCCTTCGGCCAGTACCTTGATCCATCGGGCATCGGGAGGAATCGCGTCGAAGACGCGGCCGCTCTTCGCACGGTCCGCCGTGTGCGGGGCTGCTGGTTCAGCAGGTGCACCGGTCACCGCCCACCCTGTGGCGAGCAGCGCCTGGATCTGGGCTCGGGGGAGCCATGTGGTGCGGTCTCCGCGCCGCATCGGTACGGCGACCGAATCGGGTGGTGCGCCCTTGGTCGGTCCCGGCACTACGAGAGGCTGGGAAGTGGGCGGCTGGGCTGGGATGTCGATGACCAGTACGCCCTTTTCTTCACCGCAGTCGATCCAGTTGACGCTTAGACCTCGCACCGTGGGTATCAGTTTTCCGTCGATCAGCTTGCGGTGCCGGTCGAGGTCGACGAGCTTCCGTGGGACGGGATTGAGCTCGGAAACGATCTCGACATCGTGGGGCTGCTCGGTCTTGAAGCCGACCACCAGCAGTCCACCGGTGGAAGTGTTGGCGAAGCCGGCCACGTCCTTGAGGAGTTCCTGTTCGTGCTCCGGATTGTCCAGGTGGTAGATCCCCTTCTTGACGTCCAGCCAGCTCGACTCCTCCAGCCCCAGCAGAACATCGAACCTGGACTCCTTCAGGGCACGGCGTACCTCATCAATGTTTGTCACCGGCAAAGCATCCACCCGCCCCGGCGTCCCCAGGCCCTGTTCACGATCAAGGCCACTTGCTCAGATGTGGTCTTCAGGTAGGAAGCAGGGCACGGTCTCCACGGAGCACTCCTCGATCCACCTGGCGATCATGCTCAAGTTCACCAGGCACTCCGGTGCCGCCTGCTCGGCTGTGGTGGTGCCCTCACCGGGAGACCGTTCCCTCAGTGTCGGCGCGCGCGAACCGTCGGCTCTCCGCACGCAGAGCTCCGCTGGACGCACTGGAGCGCGCACGGGCCGGAGTGTCAGAGGGCACTGAGATACTTCTGTGCATGGCACTACGGTCACCGATCTACCTCGACACTGAGACCCTGCTGTCGCAGGCGGAGTACTACGAAATCGAGATTCCTCGACAAGCCGAGATCGTCGAGAAATCCATTCGGAGGCAGACCGGCGGCGGTAAGGCTGGCATGGGCGGGTTCGCGCTGGAAGGCTCTAGGGGGACCGACGTTGAGTTCCAATCCACCTACAGCCTCGCCCCCAAGCAGAAGGCCACCTTCAGCAAGCTGATCGACGCGCTGATCAGCGACGCCGGCTCGGTCAAAGTCGACCCGGACGGCGAAACCCCCCTCGTCAGGGACGATCTGGTCCAGATCGAGGGAACGACGAGGATCACCGCGGCCAGCCTGGCAGGGAAGATGTTCTTCATCCTTCGTCGGCTGATGGACACCGTAGAGGCAGACCTGGAAAGCCTCCGCAATCTCAAGGTTGAGGATTTGCCGTTCGCCGAGCAGTTGCAGCAGGTGTACCTCCGGAACGAGCTCCTCCCCATTCCAACCCTCCTGGAGCTGACCGGGTCGAACCTGCCGCAGAAGGTCTACATCAATGTGCCGCCGGACCACTTCCTGGGCGAGGCTTCAGCGAACCGTATCGAAGGAGAACTCCGCGTCCTGGGAAGCGTCAGCAGGTTGATTCCAGGGGGCAGTGACGGTTACCTCAGCGCCGAACAGTGGCTCCTCCACGACTGGGAGCACATGATGCGGCGCTTCATGATGCTCGACGTAGACGATCACGTGCGAGAGCTGGTCAGCCACTTCAACCTGGATCTCCCCACTGAGGACGTGCACTCCCATATCGCCGGTCCCGCCATCATCGTGGACGCGATCGGGCTTTACTGATCTGCGAAACTCCTCTGATCTGCAGCAGAGCTGTGTCTTCGGGGCATCCGCTGGCAGCCGCCCCGAAGACCGGCTTTACACCTAATCGATGCCGAGCTTCCGCAGCGAATCCAGCTGCTCCGCCGTGAGCCTGTCCCGCCTCGCGCGGGTGTTCGATGTCCACACGCCCAGCTTTACGATCACCGGCTCCGTCTCGCCGTCGACTGCGATCGGCTCGCTGTGGCCCCTTGGCACCGGCCGGTCGCCTTCCCGTTCCACCCATTGCGTGAGGGCCGCAAGGCCCCGCTGGAACGCCTGCTGCGCCTTGCTCGGGCCCTTCGTCGCACGAGCGACTGCCGGGGCTGGAGACGGAGCTTCAGCGGCCTTGATGCCCAGCGCGGTCAGCCGTTCCTGCTGCTCGGGCGACAGCTGCGCCCAGGTGCTCGGTTCCTGCTGGCGCCACCGCCACGTGCCCACGTCATCGCCCTCGAAGACGACGCCCGGCGCGATGTCGGGCAGGTAACCGTCGGCGTCGATGAGGTCGGCGAGTACGCGGTAGTGCCTCTGCCAGTTCAGCGGCCATGGGCAGTTCCAGTCCGGGTCGATCGCGGTCAGCTGCTGCGCGCGCTTCGCCGCCCGCTCCGGGTCCTTGCCCAGGCCGCCCTTCCGGCGGAGGTTGGCCATGTGCTGCCCGATGGGCACCATCGCCTCGCCCTCGCCCCACACCGCGTCCTGACGTGGGGCGAGGTGCCCGGTGGCCCGCCGGTACGACCGCAGCGCGGACAGCTTGGTCTCCCACGCCTCCTCGCCGGGCTCCCACACCATCCCGGCCTCCGGGGCGTCCAGCAGGGTCTTGCGCCGCTCCTCCAGCTCACCCGCCCGCAGCGCCTTGCGCTGCTGGTGCACCCACCGCCCGAGGGGGGAGTCCTTGGTGACGCCGACCTCGACCTCGACGTCGTAGGGCACGGCGTAGAGGCCGGTGATCTCGTTCTCCTTTCGCCACCGGAGCAGGGCCTGGTAGCCCTCCAGCCACACCAGCGACTCCGGCCGGTACACCCGCGTCCGCAGGAAGGCCGCGATGGTCGCCGCGTCCCGGGGAGAGGAGAAGTGGAGCAGCGCCGCTTCGGCGGCGGCCTGCGTGTCGTCGTCCTGGTCCTCGCCGTCGCCCTCGCCGCTGGCGGACCCGACGATCTGGCCGTCTTCGTCGCGCCGGACGTGGACCTTGCGCTTGCCGCTGGTGAGCGCGCGGGATGCGAGCTGCTCGACCATGCGCTCATCGTGCGAGCGCAGACCCTTTATCTAGGGGTGGGGGAGTGTGAGGGATGTTTGCTCGGCGGTCCTGCGCGAGGAGCCGTACGGCCCGTTCGGCGGGCTGCCGGAGATGGTGCGCGTGGACCGGGGCAAGGACTTGCGCTGCTCAACTCCAGCTCGGTGAGGGTCCGTGCGGTGTCTTGTAGGGGACCGGTTGGCCGGTGTGCGCGTCGACCACAACGCGGTCGCCTACGGGTCGTGCCAGCTTCACAGTCACTTGTTGCAACCTTGCCTGCTTGGTGCAGAGGCCGCCGTCGTCTTTCCGGTGTTTGACGGAGCCCGAGAGCACCACGCTGCCCCGTGTTTCCAGCACAGCCACCACGGGGCCGTCGTCGCAGGCACCGTGGAGGGCAACCACGGTCACCGAACGCCCTCCTGCGGCACTGGACAACCGGCGGCTACGCCTGCCGAAGGTTGGAGAGGTGGGCTGCATCATTCCGGGAAGCGGATGGCGCGGCTGGTGGAGCGGGGCCAGGCGGTCGTGCAGTCCGTGAGGGTCCCGTGGGCCGGGCACCGCTGGTACGCGTCCGTGCTCTGCAAGGTCACCGCCGATCTCCCTGACAGACCCACCCGCCGTCAGAACCAGCCCCCGGCCCCTGCGGCAGCACCGGCACGGCACGGGTCAGCGCCACGCTGATCGGGAGTTCCACGCCTTCATGCTGCGACCAGACACCGGTCACAGCGCGCCGAGCACCGTGTCGGGCCGGCATACCTCGCAGGCCGGTGCGCCGTCGGCGAGAGCGGCGGCGGCCTGCTCCCGGCTGATGGCTCGCAACTGTTTTCCGGCGGCGAAACAGTCACCCCGGTGGACCTCGGACCGCGAGGTGCCGATCCCGATGTCGTCGATGCCCCAGTCCGGGGTACGCGGACGCCGCTCCTTGCTGCGCAGCTCCTCAGCCCGCGGCTTCCCCTGCTCGCGCTGCTCCCGTGCCCGCTGCTTCTCTTGCCGCTGCTCCTGTCGTTCCTGGGCCTCGAGCTCCCGGATCCGGCCCCGGGTCTGGCGCAGTTGCCAGTCCAGCCACTCCTGAAGAGCCAGGAGCTTGTCGAGGCGGGATATCGACCCGGGATCGGACACGGCTACGCCGCCTCGTCCGCTGTTTCGTGTGCGTGCTTGAGGGCCGTCCGCGCCGCCACCACACCGCTGTCGAGCGTTGTCCAGTACGGATGCGTGGCCACTTCGGTGCTCAGCCGGAGCAGCTCCGCCTGGAACCGGCGCACTTCCGCGGCCTGCTCGTCCGTGTAGCCGGGGCTGTCGGCCTTGCCGGAGCGGAAGCTGGTGTACGGCTGCTTCTCGCTCTCCCAGCCGGGCATCGGTTCGGCCGACCAGGGCAGGCCGGCGGCGTACTGCTCGTATGCGGCGCGGGTCTGGTGCAGCGCGAGCTGGGCGTCGCGCAGGTCCTCGGGAAAGTCGTACGTGGGCACACATGAATGGTACGTGTGTTCGATTTTCGAATGCGGCGGCGCGCCGCCCACTCGCGGCGAATCCCCTCCGTCGGAGGAGTGCAATCTGGCCCGAGCAGATACGGAGCACCACTTCACGACCCCGCACACCTCCGTGCCTGCGGGCTGCAGACAGGACTGCCCCGGCTGGTCCGGGGAGGCCAGTCGGGGCAGCCGTGCGCGGTACGAAGGGTGGTCGCCTCTCGGCGAAGGGCTCCATGGGGCTTCAGCCGAACGAACTTCCCCATGGGCAATAGGTGAGGCCCGGGGACACCGTCCCCTCCGTACCCACAGGCAGATGAACGGTCAACCAGCCGGGATCATTCCCCGTACAGGCTCCGGCCTCTTGCAACTGGAGCTCTGCCGGTCGCGGTGACCGGTGATGTTGCCTGCCGACCGCAAAGAACCCGCCTGATGCGCCCACGGCTTGCCTGCCGCAGATGAGGAGCAAGAAAGAGAGCCGGGCTAGCGGGTGCGGATCTCAACGCTGCCCACTTCAGAAGAGGTGTGAAGTGTACAGTTCTGTACATGAGTGACACTCTGCCGATCACTGAAGCGCGCGCCCGGTTCGGGGCGCTGGTTCGCCGTGCGTCCCACGCCCGTGAGCGCATCACGATCACCGATCACGGTCAGCCGGCGGCTGTTCTGATCAACCCCCAGGAGCTCGCCGACCTGGAAGACGCCCTGGCCCTGGCGCAGTACCGCGCTCGGCAGGCAGCCGGCCAGACGGCGGACGTTCCGCATGACGAGGTGCGCGCCCGCCTCGGGCTGGAGCGCGGTTGACGTACGCGATCACCTGGGACGAGGCCGCCATCGACGCGGCTGCCCGGTTCCTCAAGAACGACCCGGACGGGCTGCGTCAGCTGATGGACGCGGTCGACATGCTCGCCGAGCACCCGCGGCCGGCGGGCACCGCCGAGTACGGATCGCCGGACCTGCGCCGCATGCAGGTCGGCCGCTATCGCGTCCTGTACGAGATCACCGAAGCCACTGTCACCATCGCCGTCATCCACGTCGGCCGCCTCGGCTGACACCCCCGAAGACGCCACACTTGCCACGCACCGGCCATCTGCCGGTCCGCAGCCGGGGTGGGAAGTGCAGACACTAGCCGCCCGCCAGGCGGGACGCAGTCACATCCTGTCGACGTTTTCCTCCCGCCCGGCGGGAGCCCTCTCAACAAGCCCTTGACCAGCGCTTTTAGGGTGCTGGGCTGGGGCCATGATGACGTTCCAGCAAGTGAGCACGGGCTCCGCGTACCGGTATTACCTGCGCCAGGTCGCGGTGGGGGACGGTCGCCGGCCCCGGGGGAAGAACCTGGACCAGGCGCAGGAAGAGGCCGGGGTCCCACCCGGGTGTGGATGGGCAAGGCCCTGCCTGCGGTCGGCTTGACCGCGGGATCGAGGGTGACCCACCGGCAGACGGCGAACCTGTTTGGCAAGGGGCGGCACCCCGTCTCCGAGCAGATCATCGAGGACAGACGTGCTGCCGGAGACACCCCCGCGAAAGCCGAGCGCGCCACCCGCCTTGGTTACCTGATCCAGAAGTGGTCCGGGGCCGATCTGGTGTTCCGTGCGCCCGGCAGCGTTCAGATCCTCTGGGCCCTGGCCAGCGACGTGGTCAGGAAGGTCATTGAGGCCGCGCATACTCGCGTGATCGACGAGGTCGTCGACCAGATTGAGACGGGACTGCTGATCGTGCGCCGTGGAAGGGACAGCACCCCCGAGCGCGCCGAACCCGGGGTGATCGCCGCCCGGTTCCGGCACTACGAATCCCGCGACGGCCAGCCGCTGCTCCATGACCATCTCGTCCTGTCGGTCAAGGTCCGCCGCACCGACGGCAGTGGGGCACGCTCCATACCCGTATCCCTGCACCCGAAGGATGCCCCGGCCACTGTCGCGGCCGCCGCGGTCATCAGTCCTGCACGGCTGACTGTCGTCCCCGACGACGACCTTCGCTGGGCAACCCTCTCGGCGCAGTCGGCCGTTGGCGGCGCCGTCCGCGCCGGAGAGGTTGGTGGGCTGGTGGATCTCCACTTTCGGGGCGACCCGTACAACCAATCCCGTGACCGGCATGTCGTATATGGCAGGAAACCAAGAGCCGCAGCACAAGGGGGAACGATGCGCACGAGACGATACGGGGCGATGCTGGCCGCCCTGACGATGGCCGGTGTGGGCGTGGGAGTGGCCGCGCCCGCGACGGCGGGCGCGACCACGACGGCTGTCGCGTGCCCGACCGGCTGGGGCAGCCTTCCGAAGACTGCGGCGGACACCAGCGTCGGATCGCTGACCGACATTAGGACCGGCGAGCACGACTGCTACGACCGCATGGTCTTCGACGTACCCACGGCGGGCATCGAGCCGATCGGGTACACCGTGCACTACGTCGGCGCCTTCTATCAGGACCCTTCCGGCATGCGCATTCCGATCTCCGGCGGGGCGATCATCGAGATCAGGGTGTCCGCCCCCGCCTACGACCCGGAGACTCACTCGGCGACCTACCCAGGCCGGGGCAGCCGAGTGCTTCCGGGCGTCGACCTGACCGGCTACCGCACCTTCCGCGAGGCGAAGTTCGGGGCCAGCTTCGAAGGGGTCACGCAAGTGGGCCTTGGTGTGCGGGCCCGGCTGCCGTTCCGGGTGTCCCAGCTCTCCAACCGTTTGGTGGTCGATGTCGCTCACACCTGGTGAGGCAGTCACCTCAGCCGCATCGCCGGGTGGGCGCGGTGCCGTGACGCTGGCGCTCCCCCGCATGCGGTCGGCGGCGGGACGCTGTCGCTAGAGGGCCGCGGGGCATCCGGGGATCGCCTGCGCCGGCCTCGGCGGCCCCTTCCCACGAGCACCAGGGCGGCACGAATTGCCGCCCTGGTCTCAGGTATCCCAGTCCTTCTGCACTCGGCTGACCGGTATCGGCATACGACTGACAGCAGTCGCCACCATCCGATAGAGCCTTCTCCACGCAGGCGCGGGCATCACCTTGGGATCAGGCTGGCTGTTGGCTCCTGGTGGTGTCAGAAAGGCGGTTCGTCGCTGTATCCGCCCCATTCGAGGGGCTGGAGGCGTTGGGCGGCGAGGCGGGCGTAGCGGGTTCGTGCCGCGGTGTCGTCTGGTGTTTCCAGGGTGCTGGTGTCGTGGCCCCAGGCCTGGAGGGCGTCCAGGGCGCGGTCACGCTGGTACCGGTGGGTGCTGGTGTTCAGCAGGCGGTGGGCGTGGTGGGCGAGCAGGTCGTGGTGAGGGACGAGCTCGGGGTGTTCGGCCAGGGGTATGGCGGCGACGAGGGCTGCGTGTCGTACCGTTTCGTTTTCGTCGTCCAGGAGCGGGCAGATGGCGCGGAAGAGCTGCGGGCGCAGGTCCCGGAACCCGCGCATGGCCGGGTACCCGGCCAGGAACGTGCCGTCCCACATGCCTTGGCCGATCGCGACGGTTTCGTCGTCGGCGTCGTACGCGGTGGAACCGAGCCATTTCAGCAGCTCAGCGCGCATCGGCAGGTGTGGGGCCTGCCCAGTGGCTGAGTGGACTTCGTTCGTCGAGGTGGCGGGGTGCGACAGGATCGCCGCGACGTACCGTGCGACGGGCACGGTGGCCTCGTAGATGGTGTTCTGGTGGCTGGGCAGCGCCCTGTCGAGTGCCGCAGCCCGGACGGCTGGGTCAGGGTTCACAAGACCGGCCAGGGCGGACGGCAGGGATCCGCCTGTCGCAGGTCCTGCAGGGGTTTCGAGTGACGCCCACTCGGTACTTTCCAACACCGCCTGCCACTCGGGCACCTCACCTGCGCTGCTCACCCACGGAGGCTACAGGGCACCCGCAGGCCCCGGGAGGCGGGATGGCGCTCCGCCCCTGGGAAGGGCTGCTGGCTACCGAGCCCAGTCGATTCCCAGCTCGGCGAGCGCGCGGAGCTGGCCGGTATCGAGCCGGTCGCGGCGGGCTTTCTGGTTGGTGATCCAGATGCCGGTGCGGTGTTCGGTGCCGTCGGGTAGGTGTTCGACGTGGTGCGGGTGCCGAAATCCCCATCCATAGCCGTTGAACTGCGTGTTCTCGTGAGTGGCAAACGTTCGCCGCATGGGCGTGTCAGGCTGCTGGATCGTGCTGCTGCGACTGCCCTACCTCGCCGTGTCGAGCGTGTTCGCCTTCATGCGGCTGCTTCCGATGAGCGATGTTGACAAGGACATCGAGATATTGACGCTGCGCCACCAGTTGGCCGTCCTGCAGCGGCAGATCGACAGGCCGCGCGTCAACGCAGCGGACCGTGCCTTTCTTGCCGCGCTCCTGCACCGGCTTCCCAGACCCAAGCTGCGGCAGCTGCACCTGATCGTCTCGCCGGACACGATCCTGAGGTGGCACCGCGATCTCATGCGCCGCCGCCATGCCGACGCCTCCCGCCGCAAGCGGCCCGGCAGACCGCCGACCCGCCGCGCCATCCAGGCTCTCGTCCTGCGCCTGGCCCACGAGAACGCAGGCTGGGGCTACCGGCGCATCCACGGCGAACTCACCGTCCTCGGCATCAAGGTCGCACCCTCCACCGTGTGGAGATTCTGCGGGCGCACGGGATCGGGCCCGCGCCCGAACGCGACCGCCAGACCTGGGCCATGTTTCTGCGTAGCCAGGCACACGCGATCCTGGCTTGCGACTTCTTCACTGCCACCACCCTGAACGGCGCGAGCGTGTACGTCTTCGCCGTCATCGAGCACGCCAACCGTCGTGTCCGCATCCTCGGCGTGACCACCCACCCCACCGCGGCCTGGGTCATCCAGGTCGCGAGGAATATGGTGATGGACCTTCAGGATGCCGGCGCCACGGTCACGCACCTGATCAGGGACCGCGACAGCAAGTACACCCGCGCGTTCGACGCCGTCTTCGCCGCCGAGGGCATTGAGGTCGTCACTACCGGCATCCGCATTCCCCGGATGAACTCGGTCATGGAACGTTGGGTGCAGACCTGCAGGCGCGAACTCCTCGACCGTACCTTGATCTGGAACCAGTCCCACCTGCTGCACGCGCTCCGCGAGTTCGAGTCTTTCTATAACGGGCATCGGCCTCACCGCACCCTGCACAGTGCGGCGCCGCTTCGGCCAGTCCCCGAACCGATCACCGAGCCGGACCGAGTCGACCACCTCGAAGTCCATCGACGTGATCGACTCGGCGGCGTCATCCATGAGTACGCTCATGCCGGTTGACCTGCGAGGACGTAATATTCGGCACCCGCACGATCTTGGTGGCTAATCCCAACTGTCATGCAGCGAGGCGGAGTTGGAGTCTGGCGAGGTGGCTGTGGCTGCCGCGGTCGAGGGGGTGGCCGTTCCACCAGGCGTTGAGTCGGATGAGGTTGAGGGCGGTGGCGCTGGTGGTGTGGTCGAGGTGGGTCTTGGCAAGGCCGCGGTAGCGGGCTCGGCGTAGGCCGGTGGTGTGGGTGGCCTGGCGGATGGCACCCTCGACCCCGGCGCGGAGCGCATAGTCACGTTGCCAGGTTCCGTTCTGTTGCTGGGCGCGGGCGGTGCGGATGGCCTCGGTGAGCTCACGGGGGTAGAGGCTGAGCCGGCGGCCCTTTCGTGAGCTGGTGCACTGCTCCTTGGTCGGACAGGGGATGCAGTCCAGGGCGGCGAAGGCGACGACGGTCTTGGCCACGCCTTCCTGGGCGACGTTGTTCCAGGTGGCGCTGATCTTTCCGGCCGGACAGACGGCTCGCTTGCGATCCCAGTCGATGGTGAAGTCGTGTGCGGCGAAGCCTTGTTGGGCCTTGGCCTGGCGGGAGGTGTCGAGCAGGACCGGGGTGACCAAGGCGATGCCGTAGTCCTTGGCGGACGAGACGATCAGGTCGGCGCTGGGGTAGCCGGAGTCGAGGTAGTGCCGGGCGGGCAGCAGGTGGCGGCGGCGAAAGGCCTGGTGGATCGGGTCCAGGGCTTTGCTGTCCGGCAGGGTGGAACGGGTGGTCGTGACGTTGGTGATCAGGTTCGGGCGGGTCGGCCGGTCGCCGTCGGCCTGCGGGTGGCAGGTCTCCGAGACGTGCAGCTTGTAGCCGTTCCAGAACAGGTCACGCTTGGCGGACCAACGCGTGTCGGTGTCGTAGGGAGAGGCCAGGCGTATCGGGGCGGGCGGCAGGCCGTCGCCGCCGTCGTCGGTCCGCTCGCGCTGCCGGATCCGCAGCCTGCCGGCCCGGTCGGTGGTGCGGGTGTAGTTCTGCACCAGCACGCACCGTAGGGTCTGCACCGCGGGCAGCTCGCGCAGCCACCCCGGCGAGGCGGGCGCGTAGAGGGCCTGCAGCAGCGTGAAGCCGTCGGCGGCGTAGGCGAGCGCGAGTTCGTACTGCTTGGTCTTGGAACTCGGCAGTCGCCAGTTGTCGATCCGGTCCGCGTAGCGGTGGCTCCAGTCCTCCACCACCAGCACCTGATCGACCCATTCGGGGCATGCGGCGGCCAGCGCGTTCAGGGCAGCGCGGACGCTCTCGCCGACCAGCTCGAGCCGGTTCAGATCCCGCACCGCGGCAACGATGTGTGTGGAGTCGGTGCGCTGGCTGCCGCCCGCCTGCACCAGATCCAGGGTCTGCAGGCGCTCCAGCAACAGGTCCAGCACACGTTCCTCCAGGCCGTGGGCGACAACACGGGAGCGGAACTCTGACAGCACGCTGTGGTCGAAGCCCGGATCCTCCAGATCCAGGCCGAGTGCGTACTTCCAGGCGAGGTTCTCGCGAACCTCGTCAGCAGCCTGCCGATCCGTCAGGTTCGTAGCCTTCTGCAGCACTGTGACCAGCGCCAGACGCCCCGGCGACCAGCCCGGCTTGCCCACCTGGCCGAACGCGTCAGCAAAGGCCGCGTCCGGGAACAGCTCCCCGAGCCGGTCACGAACCTGCACCGCCAGAGGCGCCTCGCGCCTGCCCCGATACATCGCCCGGATCGCCGCCGCGACCTGCGGATCCGGCTCAGGCCAGGACTGCGGTTGCATCGACACGACACACACTCCGATCCCCAAGGAACCACGACAAGATCAACGACCAGCATGATCCCATCCGCTGGAACCACCGCTCCTACGGCGATCAACTCCGCGTCACAGCAACCGAATTCGAATTAGCCACCAAGATCCCGCACGCCGAGGGCTTGAAGCTCACCCACAAGGGGCGTGCCGTGCTCCGCCTGAGCGGAGCCGACGAGCAACTCCACACGGTTTCCGAGCCAGTCGTGAACGACGTTGCACTGAGCCCTGACGATCCACTCGTCTACACCGTGCTCACCCCTCGCCTGGCAGCCGCCGGCGAGGGGCTGCTGGTCGACCCGTACTTCAAGGCCGAGAACTTGCGATGGATCCTGGAGGCCACTTCCATCTGTCGCATCCTTATCTCGAAGAGAGCCAGCGCCAAGGAGCGGCCGATCATCGCCATCGCACTCGCCACGCTGCCCAACGGCCACAGTGTCGAGGTGCGAGCGACCGATGACACAAACCTGCACGACCGTCGCATCATCGCCGCGGACGGGTCTGTCCACCTTCGAACAGACCGTCCAGCTCCTCGAACTCTTCCTCCACCGCGAAGGGCGCGCCCCCGCCGCCCGCGAATCGATCACCGTGGACGGCGAGAGGGTCCAGATCGGCCCGTGGCTGGCCAAAGCCCGCACGAAGAAGCGGGCCGGACAGCTGCCCGCCGAGCACGACAGCCTGCTCGCAACCCTCTTCGAGGGAAACTGGGCCCACGAAACGGCCCAGCCCGTCACCCTGAGGTAGCCCGAAGGCGCTGGCGCGAGGACAGCACCACGCCCTGTGGTCCCTTCACCGAACACCGCTCTGCGTACTCGTACGGGCCAGCCCCGGCCATGCCACGCCCGTACGCTGTGCCGGTGGGGCATCATGAGATGCGGAGCCCGTTCGGCGCCTCACCGCATCCAGTGCCCGTCGGTGCTCCATCCCACAAAGCGCCGGGCACGTCCGGCGTCTGCCGTTCCGTCACTGCCGAAGGTGCCGCCCTCGGCGACCAGGGCCAGGCCCACCAGGGCGGGGGCAAGCCGGGTTGCGACATGGGCCGGGTGGCGGGCCGTCTCCTCCCTCAGGCCTGCGATGACCCGCCGCTGCTCCTCCGGTGGGCACAGGGACAGGTGGAATACCATCTGGCGCCATGCGTACGCAGCGTCCTTGATCGTGCCCAACGGCCGCGGGTTGCGGTGCACACGGGCGGTCAGCCGGCACACGGTCACGAAGCAGCGGCGCGCCAGGTCGGCCCACCCGGGTTGTGGGGCGATGCCCACCCGGTGGACCAGCGTGGCCAGGTTGTGCGTGGTGAGGATCTGCGCCTGCTCGATCACCGTCCCGTTCGCCGGGACCGACCAGCACCGGGACGCCGCCGTTCCTGCTCGCTCGGCGCACAGCCGCCCGAAACCGGGAGAGGTACGGACGCTGGTCGAACGGGTCAGGGCCTCGCCAATCTCGGTGATCGCCAGATTGCGGATGGCCGAGTAGTCGATGCCGTAGTAACGCTCGTACAGCGTGCCGGCGAGCAGTTCGCCCGCGACCCGCGCAGCCTTGAGGAACTTCGGGCTGAACGTGCCCATGAAGATGTCAGCAGCCAGCTCCTCCACGAACGGGGCCCCAAGGTCGCACTGGCGCTCAAGAACACCGAACTCGCGGACCAGCGGGTTGGGCAGGAGCGTACCCGGGAAGGCCTGCACGGCCAGCTCGCCCAGCTGTCGCAGCACGGCGAGGGCACCTTCGCCGTCCGACGTGCCCAGTACCGCCGATCGCTGCCCCGACACAGCTCGTACCCAGGGCAGTTCCTCGACGCGTACCTGCCGTTCCAGATTGAGCAGGAGCAATGAGCGGCGGTTGCGGAACGCCCGGTAGTTGGCGGCCATCACAGCTCGCAGCGTCTCGTCGCCGTACGTGTGTGCGGTGGTGGCGGCGACCAACTGCGGCACCAGCTCGGCCAGGACCTCGGAGGACGGGACGACGCCCCGCTCCACGAGCGTGCCGAGCGGTGCGCTCAGCGCGGACTCGACCACCTGGCCGATCGCGGCCGGTACAACGGCTCCGGCGGGCAGGCCGGTTTCCCGGCTCTCCTCCTCGGTCACCGTGCCCAGGAGCGGGGCGACGTCGGTGATGCCCGTCTCCTGCGGGAGTACAGCGAGCCGACGCAGCATCAGCTGGGCCAGGGCGTGGTGGGAGGGAAGCGCCGCCTGCCTGGCCTGGCGCCGGCGCAAGGCCGTGTGCATGACCGAGCCGGGCAGACCGCGCCGCCGCACCATGGACTGCACCGCGTGCCGCAGCAGACCGAGCCGGCGCGCCTCCAGCGGCCGTCCGGCGACGACCTCCTCCAGCGCGCCGCGCAGAATGCCCAGGTTCTTCTTGGGGTCGCGGTGTTTGGTGCAGCGGGTGTGTTCCGCGGCGAGCAGCCGGTAGCGGCCGAGCAGAACCTCGCCCTGCGCCAGCCAGTCGGCGTCCGGGACATGTGCGAGCACCTCCCCGTCCCGCGCCGTCCGCAGCCAGTGGACGAGCAGCTCGTCGCCGAACGGCTGCCACACGGCGAGCGCCTCGCGCTGGGTCTCGACGGCCGCGTTGGGACGCCGCCGTATCAAGGTGTCGACGGCCTCGGAGACAGTGTGCCGATGGACAGCCGCGGTGGCGTCCGGCGCGGGCCCGTCCGCCGGGCGCGGCAGGAACCGCAGCCGGTCGGCGAACGGCTCCAGTTCCGCCACGAGGTCGAGCGCCGCGCTGGTCTCACCATGGCGCACCAGCCAGGCCATGGTGAGCAGCGCGGCCTCCTCGGGCACACCGATCTCGTAGCTGCCGCTGTCCAACCGGTCCCACAACCAGGCGAGTCCAGGCTCGGTGAGGCAGTAGGCGAAGAGCGTGCGCCGCTCAGCGGGCACCCCGAAACTCCGCGCGGCCTCGGTCTCGTGCGTCTGGAGCGGGCCGCCCGCGCTTGCGGTCCCTGTGGCGAAGCCGCCCCGCATCACCTCAGGAGTTACCCAGGGCGGGAGCCCGACCACGGGCGTACGCGAACCGACCGACAGCCGGCCTGAGGCCATGGCCGCCAGAACCTGCCGCCAGCGCTGCCCGCGCACCTCGGCGCGGTGCCGGGTGCCTGTGTCCTCATGGGTCAACGCGGTCATGAAGGCCTTGGCCAGCTGGCCCTCCGGATAGGACAGGGCCGCGGTGAGAGGCTGCTGCTCAGCGTTGTCATTCATAAGCCGACGTGGCAGGTTCCGCCCCTGCGCCCTCCGGGTCCAGAGCCCGGTGCTCTACTGCTGAGCTACACGCCGATGAAGGTAGACGTTAGACGCCGGGGTGATCACCCCACAACCGGCTTTTCCTTGGGTTCGCAAGTCACTCGACTTTCGACGTTTCCGTTGATCGTCGTTGGGGTCGCTCGGGTGGGTGATGGGGGCCTGATCTGGCGGTGCGGGGCGGGACAGCAGAGAAGCATCGGCGGTGCTTGCGTCGCCTGCTGAGAGGGACCCGCCGATGCTTCCGGACACGACCGTACCCGCTTCGCTGCTGGCGGTGCTGACGTTCCTGCGGGGCTGTTTCACCACACCGACCTTCACCACCTTCGCCGCGCTGGTCACGGGCTTGATCGCGCAGACCGGCCGGGGCACGGTGACCGGCATGGTGACGGGCGCGGGATTGACGCGCGCCTGGTCCCACGACCGTGCCCACGCCTTCTTCTCCCGCGCGAGCTGGAACCCCGACCTGCTGGGCATCTCCCTCTCCCATCTGGTTGTGCGCCAACTCCTGCCAGCAGATGGGTTGTTGACAGTGGCGGTGGACGACACGCTGTTCAAGCGGCGCGGGAAGAAAGTCTTCGGCGCGGCCTGGCAGCACGACGGCGCGGCCCGGGGTCCGAAGCCGGTCGGGCGCGGGACCTGCTTCGTGGTGGTCGGCATCGTGGTCCAACTGCCGTTCCTGGCAAGGCCGGTGTGCCTGCCGGTGATGGCCCGGCTGTGGCGCCCGAAGCAGGAGCAGTCCAAGGTCGGCCTCGCCGCGTCCATGATCCGCCTGCTGGCCGCCTGCCACCACGGGCGGCGCATCCACGTCGTCGCGGACGCCGCCTACCACGGCAAGGCGCTCCGCGACCTGCCCGCGACCTGCACGTTCACCACCCGCCTGCCCGCGAGCGCGGTGCTGTACGACCTGGCCCCGCCGCCCACCGGGCGCCGCGGCCGACCCGCCCTCAAGGGCGAACGCCTTGGCACACCCAAGGACCTGGCCACCACCGCCGCCTTCACCAGGACCGAGGTCAAGCGGTATCAGCGGACCGACACCGTGCACCTGGCCGAGACCACCTGCCTGTGGTACGGCTCCTTCCACACCCGCACCGTCCGCGTGATCCTCCTGCGCGACGACACCACCGACACCGGCTACGACCTGGCGCTGGTCACCACCGACCTCACCACCCGCGCGGCCGGCCTGATCGCCCGCTACGCGTCACGCTGGTCGATCGAGGTCACCTTCGCCGAGGCCCGCGACCTGCTCGGCGTCGGTCAGGCCCAAAACCGCACCCGCTCGGCCGTCGAGCGCACCGTCCCGTTCGGTCTGTACTGCTACACGATCACCGTGGCCTGGTACGCGCTGCACGGCCACCACCCCCGCGACGTCGCCGAGCGCCGCGAGCGGGCCCCGTGGTACACCACCAAGGCCGAGCCGGCCCTGTCCGACATGGTCGCCAAGCTCCGCCGGGGGCTTTGTCAGGTTGAGCGAGTGCTCGAGGGTGTGAGCCGGTTCGACGCGTTTCGGCTTCGGTGGTGACAGCGGCTCAGGCTACGGCGGGCAGGCTGGCGACGCCAGTGATCTGGTCCCGGATCGCGAAGCGGATGATCATCTCGGCGCGGTAGTTCGGGGCGGTGAGGAGGTGACGGCGGGGTCGGAAGTGGGGTGAGATGCCGCTGAACGCGGCCAGGAACCGTTGTGCGGCACCCACCGATCGGAAGCCTTTCATCGCGCGCTCGCGTTGCCTCGTCGGCTGGTGGGAGTTCTCGGCCCGGTTGTTCAGGCCCTTGTGCGAGCGGTGTTCGACCGACGGCATCTCGTGGCGGTGGGCGGCGCCGTAGGAGCGGAGCTTGTCGGTGACGATCACCCGGGGCACCGACCGGGTCTTCTTCATGTGGGGCGAGGACCACGCAGCCTTCCAGGATCGGGACCTCTCCGACCGCGACTTCGTCTACGTATGGGCCGACGGCGTGCACCCCAAGGTCCGGCTCGGGCAGGCGCACTCCTGCGTCCTGGTCCTGCTTGGCGTCCGCGTAGACGGCACCAAGGAGCTGATCGCGCTGGCCGAGGGCCTGCGGGAGTCCACCGAGTCCTGGGCCGACCTACTGCGTGACTGCCGCCGACGCGGCATGCGCGACCCGGAGCTGGTCGTCGGCGACGGTGCCATGGGCTTGTGGAAGGCCCTGGCCGAGGTATTCCCCGCCACGCGCCATCAACGCTGCTGGGTTCACAAAGCCAGAAATGTCACGAACGCCCTGCCGAAGTCCGCACAGCCGGGCGCAACGAAGGCCATGCAGGAGATATACAACGCCGAGGACCGCACCCACGCCGAGAAGGCCATCAAAGCATTCGAGAAGACCTACGGCACCAAGTGGCCCAAGGCTGCCGCGAAGATCACCGACGATCGGGAGGAGTTGCTGGCGTTCTACGACTTCCCTGCCGAGCACTGGATCCACCTACGCACCACGAACCCGATCGAGTCGACGTTCTCCACCGTCAAGCTCCGCACCAAGGTCACCCGCGGCGCCGGCAGCCCGGCCGCAGCGCTCGCCATGGTGTTCAAGCTCGTTGAATCCGCCCAGGTCCGATGGCGCGCGATCACCGGCGCCCACCTGGTGGCCCTGGTCCGGGCTGGCGCGAGGTTCGAGAATGGGATCCTGGTCGAGCAGCAGGAGCGGGCTGCGTAAGCGGGAGGGCGGCCATCCTTCCCCTATCCACCACCGGAACAAGGGTGATCACACATGGTTCCTCGGATCGGCGACGAAGTGATCGTCTCCTGCCAGTCAGCAGTGGCTCGGGTGGCCAGAGTGGATCGTTACATCACGCTGGAATGGCCGTGGAGGGCGGTCGACGATTCCTCCAATTTCCGATGGAACGGGCAAGTCGCACTACCTCATGCCTATTCCCGTGAGGAATGGAGCCCATATCGTCTGGAACCATCTGGATCCACCCTCCGTATTGGAGACGACTGCACCGTTTCGATCCCGCCGACCCGGCTCTACGTGGGGCACTACGAGGAGTACCGCCCTCCCCGCAAGCTCGGCTGGGCTCCCGAACCCACCGCAGGACTCTACGTCGTGCCGCCGGAGAGGATGGACCTGGATATGGAGTACGCGGGGTACATGCTCTACCTGGGTGGATCTGATCCCATTTGCGTCGTACCACTCAACGCCTGAGTCGGCGCACACCAGCCTCTAGTATCACGCAGCCAAGAACGATCCGAGTCATAGAACTCGTCCACAAGTCTTGACTATTGCTCGGAGGAGACGGATGTGTTCGGCGAGTGTTGATCGCTTCTGAGCCTGCTGGTTAGGTTGGCTGGCATGACCGACCACAGAGCCGACCACAGAGCCCTCGCCTGGCCACCTGCCCCGATCAAGACCGAGCGGCTCGTACTCCGCGAGTCCGAGGCCCGGGACCGCGTGACGGTCATCGAGCTGAACGCCTCGCCAGAGGTGGGCACTTACCTCGGTGGCCCTCGACCGCATGCCGAGCTCGAACGCACGGTGCCCGAGGTACCTGGGCGGCGCCCTGGCTTCTTCGTGGTCGAGCTCGACGGAGCGACGATCGGCACAATCCAGCTCGACCCGCAAGACCCCGAGCGTCCAGGTAACCGCCGGGAGGCCGGGGAGACCGAACTCGGCTACCTGTTCCTGCCGGAGGCGTGGGGACGCGGGTACGCCACCGAGGCGTGCGCAGCGGCACTCGACTGGTTCGCCGACGCGCTTCCCGGTGAGCCGGTGGTGCTCTACACCCAGACCGCCAACGCCCGCTCGATGCGCCTCGCGGCGAAGCTCGGGTTCACCGAGCTGGAGCGATTCGAGGCGTACGGCGCCGAGCAGTGGTTCGGCGTGTGGTCTTCGACGGAACTCGCGCAAGCGTTGGCGGAACCGACGGCACTGCCCACACCGGAAACCCCAGCGGTGGTAAGAGCGGCGGCTTCAAGGGCTGGCTCAAGGGCGCCGCGGACACCGCCGAGCCCCCGGCGCCCTGGGTGGCGCATCGGAGTCCCGCGCCCCGACCCGCCCGTCCACGGCGAGACGGCTTCCGGCTTGCGTCCAGCGGCCTGTCGTTGACGCGGCGCCAGCAGGTTGGGCAGCCTTGACTAGGGAAAATGCTTCCCAGCGCGGACCGTAATAGACTCTCTTCAACTTGAAGGGGCACTCGCCACATCTTGGCCACTGCCCCTCTCTTCTTGCCCGCACACCGCTGCTGCGGGCTTTCAGTCCCGGGCGTGCACGGTATCCGCGACGAGCGCAGGAGATGTGCGCTGCTTCGGGTTGTCAGCCGGCCACTGCCTCCTGCTGAGGCTCGGCCGCAGCAGGCTCCGAGGCGGCCGTCGCGGTGTAGAAGACGGACGAGCCCTGCTTGGTGCGCTGAGCCTGGCTCTTGGCGACCAGCCCTTCGAGGGTGGTACGCACAACGGTGGTCTTGACGCCGCGGTCAGGGTGGGCCTGCGTGAGCGCGGCGGAGACCTCGGTGGCGGACCGCGGCTCGCTCTGCTGCTCCAGGTGGCCGCGGATCAGGTTGACGAGGGTCGGCTTGGTGTCTGTCTTGGGTGCCTTCGCGGAAGAAGCTTTGGCGGAGGAGGCCTTGGCGGACGGGGCTTTGGCGGAGGAGGCCTTGGCGGCGCTCTTCTTGGATGCCGTCGCCTTTGCGCTCGTGGCGGCCGCCTTCTTCGGCTTGCTCTGCAAGGGTTCGGCGGTGGCCTGACGCGGTACGGTCGGCGCGGCCGTGGTGTCTGCCTCGCCGGCTGCGTTCGCGCCGCCGAGTGCCTCCCGCATGCTCACCAGCACCGAGTGGTCGTGCTGCAGGGCACCCAACTGCTCCTGCAGCGCCTCGATTTCCGCACCGATACGTTCCTGCTCCTTGACGTTGCGCTCAAGGTCGCCCGTCACCTGGGCGATGTACTGCGACGTCAGTCCTGTGGCCTGGGCCTGAATTTCAGACATGTCATGGGCCTTTCTGCAGCTCGCGGGTACGGCGGTGAAAGGCACGAACCCGGTACGCGAGCGGGTGGAGGCAGGTGCCCAGGCTGTGCTGACTGGGACACCCGCAGGACATAACTGCCGCAATGTGCAGCAGTGCCTAGAGATAGTACGCACGAGTAGAGCCCTCATGTGCCAGTCGAGTGATGTCTCACCCTCCCCCTCAGGGTGAGGAACCAGCAGATGCGGGTCATGCAACAACGAGACTGACCGGGGCGCCGTCACTGCTGAACCGCCGTGCGGCGTACTCGGGCGTGCTCGGGAGACGGAAGCGGCGACCAGATCCAGCACTCGTCAACTTGCAGGCATTCGCGCGCAGTGAGGAGTCGGATAAGAGGTTGTCTCACGTGGCAAGTTTCGCGAGCTTCTTGTAGCAGGTCAGGGCGGCGGCCATGGCCAGGCCTCGGCTCTGCCAGTCGTTGCGGACCACGTACGGGATCTTGAGACCACGAGCAGCCCATGGCAGGCTCATGCCGCATGATCGATGAATTCGCGAAAGACAACCTGCACGGGAGACTGCGGCGGGACCGCAAGGCGCTGCTCTGGAAACTCGACGGCTTGTCCGAATACGACGCCCGCCGACCTTTGACAGCGACCGGGACCAACCTCCTCGGCCTGGTCAAACACGTGGCCACCGTCGAGGCCAGGTACTTCGGCGAGGTCTTCGACCGCCCTTCCCCGGAACCGCTGCCCCGGTGGCAGGACTCCAACGGCAGCGATCTGTGGGCGACCGAGGACGAGACCCGCGATCAGATCATCGGGTTCTACCGGCGCACGTGGGAACACTCGGACGCGACGATCAACGAGCTTCCCCTCGACGCCCCCGGCCACGTGCCGTGGTGGCCGGAGCCTTATGCCGACACGAACCTGTTCGCCATCATGGTCCATGTCCTCGGCGAGTCCATCCGGCATGCAGGGCACGCCGATATCCTGCGCGAGGGCCTCGACGGCCGGACCGGGTTGCGCGCCGAACACGAGAAGCAGATCGACGAGGAAGCCCGTGCAGCCTACTGCGCGAAGATCGAGCAGGCCGCCAGGTCGGCCGCACCAATCAAGGCTTAGCCTCGCCGTTTCGGTTGGGGTGATGAGTCGTCGCTGATCGTCAGCCGTCGGGTGGGCGAGGTGATTTGGCTGTTTGGGCATGGCGGAGGCCCGGCGCGGTGGTCGGGTTCTCCAGGGTCCTTCGGGTCGTGGGCGGGCAGGGGGTTGTCGGTCAGCCGGCTGGTCGGGGCAGTGCGGCAAGGCGATGGAGGGCGTCGGCGAGTTCGTGTCTCCAGGGCCAGGTCGCCGAGATCCGCAGGCGGAGGCGGCGTCCACCGCGGGTGAGGCGGGCGGCAACGTGTAGCAGCCGGTAGCGAAGTTTCTTGGGTTCGGCGGCGGCGAGTTCGCCATCCAGCAGGAGGACGCGGGCCCAGGCGAGGAGATCGATCGCCGTGAGGCTGAGTTCAAGCCAGGTGGCGTTGACGTCGAAATGGCGGGAGGGGAAGCGGCCGAAGCCAGTGTTCTTGCCGCACCGGATGTGGTCCTCGACGGTGGCGTGTCCGCGGTGGCGGACCTCAAGGAACTGTGCGGAGCCGCCGCCGGAGTAAGGGGTATCGGTAAGGAATACCTGGTGCCGCAGGCCCTCGTCGTGATCGAACAGGGACAGTTGGGCGCCGGGGTGCGGTCGCTCGCGCCGCACGGTGATGCGGGTGCCGACCGGGTAACCGGCGAGGTCGACCATGCCGGTCAGTTCGGCGACCTCGGCGCCGTCTCGCAGTGTCCCGTTCTGGTCCAAGGCGGGATGCCAGAGAGCTTCGGGCAGTGAGCGGATTGCACGACGGACTGGCTCGGTGACCGCGTATCCGACCGAGAACCGCAGGTTCAACCCGTGCTCGCGCAAGGTCCGGATGTGGGTGAGGAAGGCTTTCGCGGATCCGGCGCTGTCGGCGCGGACCAGGATCTGGGTGCCGTACCGGTGAGCGTCGGGGATCTGGGCGAGGGCGTCGTCCAGCACCGCGATGTGATCGGCGGCGGTGTTGGCTCCGGAGTTGCCGGGCCGCAGTCGGCCAGACATGGCCTCGCCGGTGTTCGCGAGGAAACACAGCAGCGGATGAAAGCCGAAGCCGCCTTTGTAAGTGGGCGCGGCCTGTTCCTTTTCCGAGTGGGAGGTGATCAGCGTGGCGTCGAGGTCCAGGACCAGGCCGGGAAGTTCTCGTCCGCCGGCCTGGACGGCGGGTATGCCCTGGCCGGTCTCGGCGGCCTGCATCCAGGCGACTTCCCGGGCTGAGGCGCGGGCCGCTCGCAGCGAAGCGAGTACTGCCCCGTCGGTGTCGGCGAGCAACCGCCAGGCGGTGGGCGTGGAGGCGACTGGTCCGAATACCTCGCCCTGGTCCCGCAGCACGGCCAGATCCGCTATCGCCTCACCGCCGTCGGCGAGCATCACCGCGAGATCGGTGGCGGTCCGACCTGGATCGTGCCCGGTGCCACGCGGTCGCAGCGGCCTGAGCGCAGTGGAGTAGGCGGTGGTCAGACCGGTGGCATCGGCAAGATCTGCCAGCAAACGTGCGCCCGCGTGCCCGACCACCCCCGAACCGTCAGTGGAGACATGGAGCTTGGGACGAGAACCGATACCCTGCACGCAGAAAGTGCCTTCCGCTTGGACCGACAGAACCCCTCGACAAGGTTCATCGTCCCAGCTCAGAAGGCACTTTCGTATTTCCTCCCCGCTTCCGGCCTCATCTCAACCGAAGCGGCGAGGTTAGTCGCCGAGGACCCGCTCCCACAGCAGCCCGTCCCGCCAGCTCCCGTCGAGAAAGATCGAGGAGTGCGCGACGCCGTACGGGCTGAACCCGTTGCGGCGCAGCACCCGCTGCGACGGCAGATTCTCCAGATTGGTGGACGCCTCGGCGCGGTGCAACCCGAGTTCGTCCGTCATCACCCGGAGTACAAGCCCGACGGCGTGCCCGGCGTGCCCTTGATTCTGGGCGACGCTGGCGATCCAGTATCCGACGGAGCCGCGGCGCAGGTGCGGCTGAGGCAGGATGCCTCCGACGGTGACCTGCCCGATCACCTGGTCGTCGGCGAGCACCACGCCCGGCCAGACCGCGCCGGCCCGGTATCCGGCCAGCAGGCTGTCGATCCGCTCCGCCTGGCCCTCCGGGGTGAAGAAGTCGGCCGGCTGGGCCGGTTCCCACGGCCGGAAAGCCTCGAAGTCCCGCACCCGATGCGCGGCGATCGGGGCGGCGTCGGTGGGCTCTATCAGGCGGATCCTGGTGCCGCTGCGCATGGGCTGATCCTCGTCGCGGTGCGTCGGATGAGACAGCCAGCCTATGCAAGGGTGCCCGCGCCGCCGCACCCTACGCCCGCCGGAGGATCGAGTCGATCGCGCAGCTCGTGTTCTCGATACCCTGCACGCAGAAAGTGCCTTCCGCTTGGACCGACAGAACCCCTCGACAAGGTTCATCGTCCCAGCTCAGAAGGCATTTTCGTATTTCCTCCCCGCTTCCGGCCTCATCTCAACCGAAACGGCGAGGTTAGTACTGCAACCGCATTTGGAGAATGTGGCCTCGGCGTTTGTGGTGGGAGCGGCGGGCTCGGGCCTGGCTGCGTCGTCGGAAGCGTGACCAGTGCAGATGGTGCTCGTTGCTGTGGCAGTGGCGCGTGACGACGACGTGGCCCATCAACCGGCGGATCTCCGGGACGCTGAGGGGTATGAGGTCCTGCTCGTCGTCGAGAGTGCCCTTTGTGGCTTCTGCGGCGCGGATGGCGGTCAGGTAGGCGAGGGCGGCCATGGCCAGGGTGATGTGGCGGTACCAGGCCCGGTAGAGCCGCACCTGGTAGTGGTCCAGACCGCACTCTCCCTTCGCGGTCTGGAAGCACTCCTCCACCGCCCACCTCGCGGCAGCCACTTTGACCAGGTCTTTCAGTCGGGAGGCGACCGGGCCGTAGCAGACGTAGTAGGCGATCTCGCTCGGGTCGCTGACGCTGCGTCGGGCCAGCACCCAGTGCCCGAAGCCGTTCTCCCAGTACGGGCGGATCGCGACACGCGCCCAGTCGTAAATCCGCTCACCGTGCGCGCCGGCCCCGCCGGAGATCCGTTTCCACCGCTGGCGGGGCAGCGCGGCGACCAGCTGGTCCTGTCCCGCTCGAAAATACGATTCGGTGCTGTGAGCTGCGGTGGTGTGGTTTGGTCAGGCGGTGCGGTGATACTGGTTGATCAATCCTTTGAGGATGGGTTGTTGCCGGATCCGGTGGGCTTGGAGGTCGGTGATGGCGGCCGGGTTGGACGGTTGGTCGCTGTCCGGGGGTAGCTGCTGGCGGGATTGGTGGGGACGGTGTCCGTTGTAGTGCTGGATGTACTCGGTCAGTACTTTCACGGCGTTGGTCTCGTTGTAGATGAGCATGCGGTCGAGGAGCTCGCGGCGGAGGGTGCCCACGACTCGCTCGCAGTTCACGTTCGCTTTGGGTGCCCGTGGTGGGCTGAGCAGAATCTCCACGCCGTCGGCCTCGAGGACGGCGTCGAAGGCACGGGTGTACTTGCTGTCCCGGTCCCGGAGGAGGAATCGCAGCGAGTCGATGGGGCGGTCCAGGATCACGGCGGGGTTCCTGGCCTGCTGGACGGTTCATTGCGCGGTGGGATGGGCGGTGACGCCGGCGAGGTGGAGGCGCCGGGTGCCGTGCTCGATGACGACCAGGGCGTAGAGGCGCTTGAGTGACACGGTGTCGAGGTGGAGGAAGTCGGCGGCGATGATGCTGTGGGCCTGGTCGGTGAGGAACTGGCGCCAGGTCGGCCCGGGGCGCTGCGGGGCGGGGTCGATGCCGGCGGCATGCAGGATCTCCCGGACTGTGGACGGGGCGATCGCGTAGCCCAGGCGGGCGAGTTCGCCCTGAATCCGGCGGTGGCCCCAGGTGTTGTTCTCGTGGGCCAGGCGCAGAATGAGTTGCTTGACGGCGGGCGCGGTGGAGGGTCGGCCGGGGCGGCGGTTGGGTGAACGCCCACTTGCGGGCGAGGAGTTGACGGTGCCAGGCCAGCAGTGTGGTGGGGGTGACCGCGAAGACCTGGCGCCGGCGTTCGCGCGGGATCAGCCGGGAGAGTGCGGCGAGCCAGATCCGGTCGGCGGGCTCGTAGCAGACCCGGGCGATCTGCCGGCGCAGCACCGCGTTCTCATGCCGGAGCGCGAGAACTTCCGCATCTTTGGCCATACGGCTGCGCAGTACGGCAGCGGGCACGGTGATCAGATTCCGGACGAGCGTGGCGACGGCCGACAGCGACATCCGCAGATCGTCGCAGGCCAGTCGAGGCCTTGTCGCCAGGATCAGCAAACGTGCAGGCCACAGCCGCTAAATCGTATTTTCGAGCGGGACAAGCGTCCACAACGTCACGGAGTGTCGTTGCAGTACTAGGGCGTGTTCCAGGTTCGGATCATGTGGGGCGGAGACTCCGGAGCCAGATGATCGATCCGCGTAGGTGGAGTCCGGCGAGGTAGCTGGTAGGAGTCTTGTCGTAGCGGGTGGCCAGCCCTCGCCATTCCTTGATCTTGTTGATGCCGCGCTCGACGGTGTTCCTCTCCTTGTAAAGCTCGGCGTCGTGAGAGAGGGGGCGGCCGCCCTTCGAGCCTCGCTTCTTGCGGTGGGCGGCCTGGTCCTTCTTCTCCGGGATCACCGCCTGGATCCGGCGTTTACGCAGGTAGGAGCGGTTCGCGCGGGAGGAATACGCCTTGTCGGCGGCGACGGCCCCGGGGCGGGTGCGGGGCCGACCGACCGGCCCACGGATCCTGACTCGGCCGAGGACCGCGGCGAAACGCGGACTGTCGGCCGCCTGTCCCGGCGTCACCACGAACGACAGCGGGCGGCACCGCCGGTCGGTGGCCAGGTGCGTCTTGACCGTCAGCCCGCCCCGCGAGCGCCCCAACGCGGCAGCTTTCAGGCGGGCCTTGTGGCGGCGGCGTATCCGTCGTCGTTCGGCACGTAACGCTTCCTCGACCGGGTCGCCTTCGACCGTCACCTGGGCGGATTGTCCCTTTGCTGGAGCCCCTTTTCCTCCTCGGCGGCTTTCACCAGTTCCTCCAGGAGCTCGGGGTCGACGGCCATGCCGGCCGCGTGGTGATGCGCGCGTGCGACGGTGGAATCGACGCTGACCAGGTCCAGATCGGCCTGTCCTCGCCGGGCCGCCTCGGCGATCATCCGCTCCATCAGCGTCTCGAAGGTGCCCGCAAGGGCCCACTTCTGGAAGCGGCCGTAGACGGTGGACCAGGACCCGTAGCGTTCGGGGATGTCGCGCCACGGGCTCCCGGTCCGGAACCTCCACATCACCGCGTTCAACTGTTTACGCAGGTCAGGGATCGGTCCGCTCACGCCGAGCGGCAGGTGCGGCTCGAACAACTCCCACTCTGCATCCGTCAGATCGCCTCGCGTCACCCCGGATGTCTACCGCCCCGAGCCACTCCGGCGGAGCGATTTGACCCAACAGTGATCTGAACCTGGAACACGCCCTAGTCCGCGGCCCAGGGCCCGCGGGGACGATGCGGTCAGGGCGGGGCAGTGCGGGCGGGGTCAGTCGCGTGTCGCCGCTGCGAGTCGGGCCGCGAGTTCCCGTACGTGTTCCACCAGTTCGGGTGGCTCGTGCACGGTGAACGGGGCTGCCAGCAGGCCCATCCACAGGGCCAGTTCGTCCAGGGAGTGCGCGCCGGCCGTTACCGTGCAGGATTGTGCGTCGCGTGGCTCGATGGTCGCCGCTGTGGCGGGCATGCGCTCTTGTACCTGGGCTGCCGGGGCGTGGACGGTGAAGCGGGCCTGGTGGCGGTAGGGGGCGGTGGACAAGGCGCGGGAGGTGTAGTCGGCGAGGTCGAGGGCGGGAGCCTGGCGAGGCGTGAAGCGGGGGCCGTTGGGGGTACGCAGGGTCAGGCGGTCGACGCGGAAGGTGCGCCAGTCGGCGCGCGCGGTGTCGTAGGCGAGGAGGTACCAGCGGCGCCCGGAGAACACCAGGCGGTGCGGCTCGGCTTCGCGGCGGGTTTTGGTGGAGTCATGGGAGCGGTAGTGGAAGCGCAGGGTCTCGTGGTCCCGGCAGGCCGCCGCGATCGCCGTCAGGGTGTCCGGCGCGACCATCGGTCCGCCCTGCGCCAGCGGCACCGTCACCGACTGGAGCGCTTGGACGCGGTGCCGGAGGCGGGACGGCAGGACGCCTTCGAGCTTGACGAGCGCGCGTACGGAGGTCTCGGCGATCCCGGCCACGGTTCCGCCCGCGGCCGTGCGCAGGCCCACGGCGACCGCCACCGCCTCTTCGTCGTCGAGCAGCAGCGGCGGCAGTTGCGTCCCGGCGCCGAGCCGGTAACCGGCTACCCCGGCACTGGCGTGCACGGGGTAGCCCAGTGCGCGGAGCCGGTCCACGTCCCGGCGCACCGTGCGTGGGGTCACGCCGAGCCGTTCGGCGAGTTCCGTGCCGGACCAGTCGCGGTGGCTCTGGAGGAGGGACAGCAGTTTCAGAAGGCGCGCTGAGGTTTCCCGCATAACGGAAAGTCTCCCTCACACCTAGGACCGTATCTGTCCTGGCTCACCCGTAGCGTTCTTCCCATGAACAGCATGACGAGCACCGGCCCCGCCATCCGCCCCTTCCGCATCGACATCCCGCAGGCCGATCTGGATGACCTGTGCGAGCGGTTGGCGCGCACGCGCTGGCCCGACGAACTGTCCGGCGTCGGCTGGTCCTACGGCGTCCCGGTCACGTACGCGAGGGAACTCGCCGAGTACTGGCGCTCCGGCTTCGGCTGGCGCGCGCAGGAGGCCGCGCTCAACCGGTTCGACCAGTTCACCACCGAGATCGACGGGCAGAACATCCACTTCCTGCACGTGCGGTCCTCCGAGCCCGACGCACTCCCGTTGATCATCACGCACGGCTGGCCGGGCTCGGTCGCCGAGTTCATGAAGATCATCGGCCCGCTCACCGACCCGCGGGCCCACGGCGGCGACCCCGCCGACGCGTTCCATGTCGTCGCTCCCTCCATCCCGGGGTTCGGGTTCTCCGGGCCGACCACTCAGCCAGGCTGGGACCTGCACCGGGTCGCGCGAGTCTGGGCGGAGCTGATGCGGCGTCTGGGCTACGAGCGCTATGGCGCCCAGGGCGGCGACAGCGGCGCCGTGATCTCGCCCGAACTCGGCCGTGTCGCCCCCGGGCACGTCGCCGGGGTGCACGTCAACGGCGGACTGGGCTTCCCGACCGGCGACCCGGCAGAGTTCGACGGATTGTCGGCGGTCGAACTGGAGCGGCTCGGGCAGTACCAGGACCAGGACCGCAGCGGCTATGCGATCATCCAGGCTACCCGGCCGCAGACCGTCGCGTTCGGCCTGACCGACTCGCCGGCCGCACAGCTGGCGTGGATCGCGGAGAAGTTCAAGGAGTGGACGGACCCCTCCCACGAGCTCCCCGAGGACGCCGTCGACCGGGACCAGTTGCTCACCGACGTGAGCATCTACTGGCTGACCGGCACCGCCGCCTCCTCGGCCCGGCTGTACAAGGAGAGCGCGAAGTCCTGGGGCTCGGCCGTCACCGCGTCCGCGGTGCCGCACGGCGTCGCCGTCTTCCCCGGTGACCCGGGAGTGCGTCGCATCGCCGAACGCGAGCACAACGTGGTGCACTGGTCGGAGTTCGACCGCGGCGGCCACTTCCCCGCGATGGAGGCCCCCGACCTGCTCGTCGATGACATCCGGGCGTTCTTCCGGCTGGTCCGCTGAACCGTCACCGCCCAGTGCCCGAGGAACCGGGGCTGTGCCGCCGGCCCCCCGTGAACCGCTCGCCCCCAGGAGTCCTGCCCGCATGTCCGAACGTCTGCCCAAGGTTCCACGTTTCACCTGGTCCCAGGTGTGCGCCCGCCGATTGGAACGCCACGCGCTGAGCGCCCCTTCGGCAACTGCCCGGCCCGCCGACATCGTCGGTGCCATGGCCGGTACCCACGCCCAGGTCCTGTCGGCCGCCGAACTCGCCATCGGGCTCCGCATATCCGGCGCCACCCGGGTCGACGTGCGCGAAGCGCTCTGGTCGGAGCAGAGCCTGGTCAAGACGTTCGGCCAACGGGGGACCGTGCACCTGTTCCCGACCCGCGACCTACCGCTGTGGGTCGCGGCCTTCCGTGCCGTCCCAGAGCCGAAGTCCTCCCTCCCCGCGCACGTCCGGGTCACCGAGGAACAGGCCGCCGAGGTGGTCGCCGCCATCGGGGACGCCCTGCGCGACGCGGAGCTCACCATCGACGAGCTCAGCGAGGAGGTGATCCGCAGGACCGGACCCTGGGCCGGCGACCTGGTCATCCCCGGCTTCCAGGGTCTGTGGCCACGCTGGCGTCAGGTGCTGCACGTGGCCGGGCTGCGAGGAACGCTGTGCTTCGGTCCCAACCGGGGCCGCAAGGTCACCTACACCAACCCGGCCCGCTGGCTGCCCAGCCTCCCACCGGCCGATCCCCGGGCTGCCCTGACCCATGTGGTGACCAGCTACCTGCACGCCTACGGCCCGTCCACTCCCCAGCGGTTCGCGCACTGGCTGAACGCCCCGGTCCGCTGGGCCAGCGAGCTCTTCGCGTCGCTGGCGGACGAGCTTCAGCCGGTGGAGGTCGAAGGGACCCCAGCCTGGGTGCTGGCCGACGACACCACCATGCCCGACACTCCGCCCCGCGGCCTGCACCTGCTCCCCTACTTTGACGGCTATGCCTACCGGGTTGGCAACCAGCCACCGGAACTCCTCTACCCGGGCCGCGTCGGTGAGCGGGTGCTGCCGGGCAACTTCCAGCTGCTGATCGTTGACGGCGTGGTCGGCGGACTCTGGCACCAGCGGCGCTCCGGCCACAAGCTCGACGTCACCGTGGAGTCCCTGGTGCGCCTCACCGCCGCGCAACGCGACGAGCTTGAGCACCGGGTGGCCCGGATCGGCGAGATCCTTCAGGCCAAGCCGCAACTCACCTTCGCCCCGGTCACCGTGGGCGGCCACGCCTAGTTAGGCGGCCTGTCCGAAGCCGACGGCAGTCAGTCCTGGTCGCGCAGCGGGGCCGAACCCACGTCCGGCTCCGTCTCGTACGCCTCGGGGATGAGACGCACGCCGGGTACCTTCGACGCCCGCGCCCGCCACGCGTCGACGCCGGCTGAGGTCAACGAGAGCCTGGGCTACGTACCCACGCACGAGACGGTCCAGTACCAGCTCGACCTGTGATCGGAACGCCGGGGGCCGGACCGAGAACCCCTCGGTCCGGCCCCCGGTGCGAGGGCCCTACCTGTCCGTCGGGACCGGGGTGGCCTTCAGCGTCTCCTGCATGATGCGCGCGCCCTGCTCGGCCATCTCGCTGATGGGCCCGGCGAGTTCGTCGGGCGTCACGTCGATCGTCCAGACGAACCGGCTGCGCCCCTCGGTGTCGGCGAGGACCTGCATCGAGGCGTGATGGTGCTTCGGTGCCATCGAGCCGCCGACCACCGCGTAGGCCACCCGGCGGGCCGCATCGTCGATGTCGACGATCAGCTCGTGCACGACGACACCGTTCGCGAAGGTCACGATCCTGGTGTCCGTCTCCATGCGGGTGTCCGTGACGAAGCCCGGCACCAGGCGCTGGTGCACGGCTCCGACTTCGCGCAGGGCCTCCCAGACGTTCTCCGGGCTGTTGTTGATCAGGAAGTCCTTGTGGATGTGAGCCATGTGATCTTCTCCTGTCGGGTGACTTGTCAGGCACCGGTGGTGAGGCAGAACGGGTGTCCCTCTGGGTCAGTGAGGACGACCCACTGGTCCTTGCCGGGCTGGAACTCGGGCCTCGACGCTCCGAGGGCGAGGATCCGGCTGGCCGCCTCCTCCAGGTCGGAGACCGTGAGGTCGAGGTGGGCGTGCTTGGCGTCGTCGGGCCAGCCGGGGGCCCGGTAGCCCTCGATGCGTACGAAAGCCAGGCCGGGGTGCTCCCCGCTGCCCAGGGAGGCAAAGTCCTCGCCGCTGTGGGTGATCTCCCAACCGGTGACCTTGCTGTAGAACTCGGCGAGCCTGACCGGGTCACCACAATCGATGACGACGGTGCTGATCTTCGCGAGAGCGGACATGACGGCGACTCCTTGAGCGCGGTACGGGGTTAAGTACGACGCCGCTGAGCTTGCTTGCCACGCCCCATCCCGGTCTTGAAGATCCTTGCGCGGGGCGACTGTCAGACCCCCGACGTACCGTTCAAGAGTGCTCACCTCCACCGTCCTCTCCACCCGGCCCGACTTCCGCATCACCACGGTCAGCTGCCGGGACGACCACACCCGCTGGTCGGAGGTGGCGGTGCGCGAGGACTACCGGGTGGTGCTCGTGCGGCGCGGCCGGTTCCGCAGGCAGGCGGCCGGCGCCCCGGCCGAGGTCGACCCGACCGTGGCCTATCTCGGCGTGCCGGGCGAGGAGGAGCGATTCGCGCACCCGGCCGCCGGGGGCGACGAGTGCACCTCGATCAGCCTGACGCCCGCTCTGTGGAGGGTTGTGGCGGGTGAGGACGCTCGCCCGGCTCGGCAGAGCGTGTACGTGGACGCCCGCCTCGACCTGGCCCACCGCCGCGTCCTCGCGTCCGCCCACACCGGCGACGTGGACCATGCGGTGACCGAGGAGCTCCTCGGACTGCTCTCCGCCGGCGTCGGCCAGGCCGTCGACGGTGCCATACCGTCCGGCGTCCGTCCCGGCAGGGACGAGGCGACGCTCGTCGCCGCGGCCCGGCACGCGATCGGCGAGGCCCACCCCGCCTCCGAGGGGCTGCTGCCGCTCGCGGAGCTCCTCGGCGTCTCGCCGTACCGTCTGAGCCGCTCCTTCACCCGCGAGCTGGGAGTCTCCCTGACCCGCTATCGCAACCGGGTTCGTGTCGGCCGGGCCCTCGACCGTCTGGACGCGGGCGAGGACAGCCTCGCCACCCTCGCCGCCGACCTGGGCTTCTCCGACCAGGCCCACCTCTGCCGGACCATGCGCCAATACCTCGGCCACACACCAACGGCACTGCGGCGGCTCCTCGCCCCAGAATCGCTTTGAGGAGCCGGAGGAGCGCGCCCGATACGTCTTACCGGCGCCCGTCCGGCCGTTAGGGTCAGGATCACGAGGCGGTTCTGGAGATGCCACCGGTGCCTCACGGTCACCGGCGGCCAGGTCGCGCACAACGTCGTGTTCGCAGATCCGCGCGTGTTCAAGGCATTTGATCTACCCCAGCAGATCCGCCGCCGACTCTACGGCCTACCCGACCGGGCCTGCTGCCCCTCCGCGGGGGCGCGCGGCCCGGGCACGGTGGCGCCGACGGTGAGGTCCAGGCGGCGTTCCATGTCGAGATTGACCTCGCCGTAGGGAGATTTATCTGGACGATTTCTGGGACAGTGCGGGCTCACCCGTAGAAGCAAGCCGCTCTCAACATGCTGGCGATCAAGCTCCAGTCGGGCCGGTCGGGAACGGGCTCTCCGCGGTTGATGAAGTAGCCGTCCATATCGTTGGTCCAGGAACTGAGCGCTTCGAGGTAGTGGTCCAGTGATTGGTTCTCCCAACCGCTGGAAGTGACCTCGGCCTCTTGGCTGAGCTGTCTGATGTAGGAGACGAGGTCCGCCCGTGTTGTTACCCAGGTGGTGTCGTTCAGCGAGTTCATAGCGAAGATCTTGCATCACGTAGCGGCTGACCGCGTCCAGGGTGCGAGGCTCGTGCAGGTCCACGACCCGTTCGGTGCGGGACTTGCCGCGGACCCCGCGCGGGTGGTCGTCGCGCTTGCGGACCGTCACCCGGCGGCGGCCGTAGGAGATGTCGTCCAGGTGCAGCGACAGCACTTCGCCCGGCCGCAGCCCGCCGTCCAGCATCAGCAGGAACACCGCCAGATCCCGCAGCCGCTTCAGACTGCCGATGAACTGCTCCAGCACCGCCTCGTCCACCGGACGTGGCAGTCGCCGCGGCTGCTTGACCGTCACCGTGCGGCGCATCGGCTGCTGTCGGCTCGCGCGGCCCATGAACGGCTGATGCCGGTCCGGCACCCGGGCAAGTGCCGGGTCAAGGCGCTTTTGCATCGGGGAGTCGCCGTCGTACTCCTCGGCGACCACCGCCCAGTCGTAGAAACTGGAGACCGCCGCCAAGATCCGGTTCACCGTCGCCGGCGCGAGCAGACTGCCCGGCGCTTCCGGGCCGCCGACCACCACCGTCAGGCCCAGTCGCTGGGCCGGCCGCCGCGACGGTGCCCGCCGCAGGGACGCCAGCAGCCGCAAGGCATCCGGGCTCCGGAACTCGCGCCAGTCCATGCCCTCAGCAGCGAGGAAGGTGAACAGACGCCGCAGGTCGTACGCGTACGCACAGATCGTGTGCGGCGAGAAACCCCGGTCGACCAGATGATCCAGGAACCGGCAGGCCGCCGCGACCAACTCACCGTCGCCGTCGACCAACCGCACTCGCCGAACGACACCGCCATCGCGTTCCTTGACCACCCGCACACCGGCCTCCCCGAGCCTGCACTCGGATGACCCAACGAAGCCCGCCCCTCGATCGCCACGGCGCCGGTTCAGGCGTCACTCGAAGGTGTCCAGATAAGGGCGCACGTGCGACCAGAACAGCGGATCAGGCCGCGCCGGTCGGCGGGCGTAAGGAGGTCGGCCCACTCCGGTTCGCCGAGGATGTCCTGGAGCATGAGGGTGTTCACGTATTCTCTGAACTTCGGGTTGAGGCCGGCGGGGAGCGTCTGATCGGCCAACAGCAGGTCAGGGCAGGAGTCGGCGGATCTCGGTCCAGAGGAGAAGTTGATCTCGTGTTGGGCCGGGCCGCAGGCGGTCGGTGAGCCTGTCCAGATGGGCCGTCAGGTTTTTGTGCTGCCGGAGCTCGCGGACCTGCTCGATGGGAAGATCACGCCAGTGGCTGGCGAGAGCAGTGGCTTGTGGTGGTGTGAGAGCCAGGGCGTCGAGTGTGTCGGACGCCAACTTCTCGGGGCTCCAGTCGGGATCCTTGTCGTCGGGACCGAGACGGTCGATGACCCACATTCGGAGCATGAAGTCCTGTTGGGCCTCGCGCGCTGGATCTCCCGGACCGTCACCGTGTGTGCGCCGGTTGGCCAGCAGTGACAGCTTGGCCCACTGCCGACGGGCTTCCTGCGGTTGGTCGGAGTAGTAGGCGTGTTGCTGTGCGACGACACGTACTGCTTCAAGCTGCCAGCTGCGGGCGTCCATTGCGAACGCTTGAAGGCGCTCGATCGGCCAAGTGCTGAGATCGTTCCCCGGTTCTTCCTGATCTGCGCCAGTGCTCAACGATCCTCGCTCCTGGTCGTAGGAATGCCGAGATCGACGACGGCTCCCTGGTGGGAACGCCGGTCGACCTGGGCGAGCTTATCCTCGGCTCCGGCCAGGCTGACCTTGAGCCCTTCGACCTCACCGAGCCAGCCTTCCTTCTCGGCTTCGGCGATCCGGTCGTGCAGGTTGTCGCGGATGGCCACGATGCGATGCCGCTGGCCAGGGTCGGGCCGCAGTAGGCTGCATCGCAGGCAGCTGTGCTCGTGGACACAGCTTGTTCCGTAGGCACGGCCGCAGTCACCCAGGGCGACCCGGCGGCGTTCGAAGTGGCCGAGGAACTCCTCCCATTCCTCGTCCGTCGGAGTCCGGTATTCCTCGCTGGGGCGGGTGGCGCGGCGGCGGGCGATGAACGCTCGGTGGCCGTTGATGACCTCCTCGGGGTAGACCGCCTTGTAGCCCATGGTGGTGTTGATGTCGCGGTGGCCCACCACGATCTGCGCGATGTGGGGCGGCATGCCGTTCATGATCGCATCGGTGATGAACAGTCTGCGGAAGTCGTGGGGGCTGAAGGTCAGCGGTCGGCCGGCGGTGTCGGCCAGTCCGGTGCGGGCGAGTGCGTCATTGAGCAACTGCCTTATCCCGGAAGGTGGGATGGGCCGGTTCTCCAACCCGACGTGCCGTTGGAACAGCAGGGGCATGGGCGGGTTCCAGACCCGTTCATGGCTGTCGTAGGAGAGCACGAGCGGGACGGCGCCGTTCTCGTCGCGGATCCGGCTGATGAGCGTACTGAGCACGTCGGCGAGCTCGGGGCTAATGACGAGCAGGCGCTCGGCGTCGGTCTTGGACGGGGCGATGTGCAGCAGCGGGATGAGCTCCCCGGTGCCGGGCAGCCGGTACTGGACCAGGCTGTGATGGGAGAGTTCGGTCAGCTCCTCGATGCGGATTCCGGTGTGCCGCAGGACTTCGACAATGGCCCAGGACCAGAAAGCGCGATGCTCCTCCAGCGTGAGGTCGATGCGCTGCCCGGTGTCGGGGTCCACCGCCCAGACCCTCGCAGCGGGATTCTTGGTGGCCGGCCGGTGCCAGCGCTTGCCGGCCACGGCGAAGTCGTTTCCCGGGCAGACGGCGCGGGCGCTGGCGAGCCGCTCGGCCGTCAGCCGGCGCTGAGCATCGACCGTCTGGGCCAGGACCGGCAGGACGGGCAACCGTTCCCGGGTCCGCTGGTCCATGCGCGATTTTCGGCTCGCCTTCTCCTTCCGGCGCGACATCTCCTCCTCCCGGATGGGGCAGGGCGCCGCCCAGACGCCCCAGCGTGCGGGATCGTCCATGGCCCACTGTGCGAGGTCGAGGTAGAAGGCCCGCACCACGGCCAGGTGTTGGAGGCCACGATCCGCGCGCGGGGCCTGCATCTCGACAGTGTCGCCGTCGGCGGTCGCGCTGCGGATCGTCTTCAGCGCGATCCTCTGCTTCCAACCGGCCGCGACGGCGGGGGACAGCCGCAGGGAGGCGATCCCGGGGTGGTGGTCCTCCAGGTCCTTCCAGAAGAGCTTGCCCAGGCTGAAGGCCACCGCTCGCAAGGAGGTGTAGTCGACGCAGAGGGCGCGTTCGCGCAGGTAGTCGACCAGCAGGTCCCGCACCGCGCGGCAGGTGATGCCGTAGCGGTCGATCATCTGCTCGACGCTGATCTGGCCCTGGTTCTTGGGATTGAAGATCCGGACGGTCGCCAGGGCGCCCTCCGGGAACACGCCGGCCGCATGCAGCAACTGGTAGAAGTACACGCTGGTGTCGACCGCGCGGCCGCTGTCGGCGCCGAGGCTGAGCAGGAGGTCCGCCATCTCCAGGCAGTCTCCGACGGTGATATCGCGGACGTTGCCGCCCTTGGCCGCCATCAAGGTGGCGATGCGACGCAGCGCGCCGTCCTTGGTGTGAGCGTTGGCGGGGTCGGTCCGGCAGACAGCCGCCAGGGCGCCGAACCCTTCCGGGTCGCGACTGCGTGCCATCTCGGCGGTCAGGATCTGCACGGTGCCCGGGGTAAGCAACCACGTCAGACTCGGCCGGAGGACATCGCCGCTGATCAGCGCGAGCATGCCGCTGCCGAGAGCGTCGAAGTCTTTCTTCGGGTCCTGGTAGGACCAGCCGCTGGACTGGAGCCACGCCGTCGCCGTGTGCCGCCAGGCGATGTTGCCCACCTCGTCCGCCCCGCTGGCGCGCCAGCGGTCCTGCCATGTCTGCCCGGGAGACTGCTCCAGCCAGGCCAGGGTCTTGGTCAGGCCGGTCCGGCGCCGGGACTGCGCGGCCGACGAGGCCAGCGTGAACGGAGGTGCGAGCAGCCGCTCCGCCACCTGCTCGCGTGTCTGCTCGGTGGCGGCCCAGCGCTGTTCACGGCGGCGGGGCGGGAAGCGCTTGAGCATCGCCGCCACCTCGGGACTGTGCTGCCGCTGCGGGGAGCGTGCCGCTGCCAGGACCTGCGCGGTCACGCGGTGCCCTCCCCGAACAGGATGTTCAGCGATTCCGGCCGGTAGGACATCGCCGACGGGCTGTATTTCGGTACCGTTGCCGCCGCGGCGGCGCCTGTCGCCACGCGGGCGTGGTGAGCCAGGGCCTGCGCGATGACGTCCCCGGTGAGCGGGTTTAGGTAGAGCTGAGTCGTACTCAGATGTGCATGACCAAGGACCCACTGCACGTCGGTGAGTGACATCAGGGGATCGCGGGCCATCCGGTAGGCCGCGGTATGGCGAAGGTCATGCAACGACCAGTTCGCCCCCAACGCGGCATTCGCACGGCTGAACATCCGGTAGGCAGCGTGGTAGCTGAGCGCCGCGAAGGGGCGCCGCAGCGTCCACCACAGCGGATCATCCTGGCCCGCAGGCACCAGGCCGTGCATCTGAGCCTGGTAAAGCCGAAGCCACACGAAAGCATCCGGCGCCGCCGGCAACTGCTGGATCGCCCGAGTGCCCTTGCGGATCACCGTGATCAGCTGCTGGCCTGGATCGGCATCGCCGTAGTGCGCGCCCAGCAGTTCCGATGCACGAGCACCCGTGGACACCCACAAGGCCACCAGGGCCCGGTCCCGGTTCGACCCGAGCCGGGCGAACACCTCATTGAACTTCTCGTCCGGGATGCAGCGCGGCACCCGCTGGACGTGCCGCGGACGGTACAGCCCCGACCGCTCGTTGCGGTGAAGGTCCATCGGGTTGTGGTGGGCATGGGCCCTGGCACCGCGTCGGACCAGCGGGAACGGATTGACCATCGGCCCCGACCCGGTGTCACGATGGAAGTCGTAGAAGCCCCGCAGGACGCTCTCGCTGTGTCCGCGCGTGGTCGGCGCGTACTTGCGGCCCGGCCCGGCTTTCCCCGTGACCGGGTTCGGGGCGGCCGGCACGACCGGAGCACCGGCACGGTCCGGCTTGTCGCTGATCTGGATCCAGCGGGAGAAGTCCCGGGCCTCGTCCCGGGTCGCCCGGTCCCATGGCACCTCGACCGCCCACAGAAACCGGAACCAACGCAGCAGGTCCATCCCGTACGACCGCTGTGTCGTCGCTGGTCGTCCGATGCCCTGCAGGTCCTTCAGGTACACCGTGACCGGCTCGACAACGGTTCCGGATGGATCAAGCAGCCGGTACGGCTCCCACACATCGCCGCTCTCCCGGAACGACCCGACCCGCGGCACGACCAACGTCCGCAGATCCCGACCCTGCCCATCTCTTTCGATCACGAGCCGGGACCATAGCCAGTCGCTTCAAAGGTTGTCCGCTGAACTGCGCAAACTCTCCCAGTAGTTCAGTCAACAGGTAGACCAGGGCGGACTGGAGGATGCGCAGGCACAGGACGAACATTTCCTGTTCGTCGCGCCGGTTCGACGCGATCTCCCCGCCCTTGCCGTAGGCAATCACGCTGTTGGCGCCGTTGGAGGATTCCATGACGTTCAGGCCCTCCTCGATCTCCCGCTGAAGGTCGCGCAGCCGCAGGTAGCGGGCTACGAAAATGGTCTTCTGCGCGCGTCCGACCTCCAGCATCGCCGCGTAGGTGGGGTGGGAGGCGTTGCGGGTGAAGCGCCGCAAGATCGCCTCGGTGGACGCGGTGCGGGTTCGGATCGCGGTGGCGTACTTGATCATCTGGTCGTACTGCTGGGCTATGAGTTCCCAGCGGATCGGGCGGGTCAGCGCCGGGGTCAGCCGTGGATCAGCAAACGTGCGGGCCACAGCCGCGAATTCGTATTTTCGAGCGGGACAGGCCACTTTCACGCCGAGGACCATCAGTTCGCCGTGGATGCGGCGGTAGCCCCAGCTGGGGTTCTCCCGTGCCAGGCGCAGGATAAGAACGCGGATGGACTGCACGGTACGCGGCCGTCCCGGTCGTTTCGGGTGTGACGTGGCAGCGTGGCGGTGTGCGACCAGGTCGCGGTGCCAGCGCAGCACGGTGTCCGGCTGAACGAGCAGCCGTAGTCGGCGCAGTACGTCCAGCGGGAGCCGATGCAGCAGCGCCGCCAGAAACACTCGATCGCTCGGGTTGAACCGCACCTTCGCCTTGCCGAGTTGACGCTCCAGCACCGAGGAACCGTCCGAGCCCTACCCGCAGGGGAAGTTCCTCGACCGGCTCCGCGACACCCACGCCGCCGCCCGGGCCCAGGTAGAGCAGGGCCTGAGTCTGCGCGAGATCGCCAGACGCCTCGGTCTCGGGCGCAACACCGTCCGCAAGTACGCCCGCGCGGCCAGTCCAGAGGCGATGCTGCACGGCCAGTGGCAGAACCGGACCAGCAAGCTCGACGCCTTCAAGCCCTACCTCGATCAGCGCATCGCCGAGGGCTGCACGAACGTGTCCCGGCTCCATCGCGAGCTGCAAGACGCGGGGCACGCTGCAGTTACAGCACCCTGCGCGACTACGTCCGGCCGCTACGTTCCGACCGTCGGGCTGCCGGGAGCCCACCACCGATCGCGAGGCCGCCCTCACCCCGCGAGGCCACCGGCCGGATCATGCGCCACCCGGACCACCTACGCCACGACGACCAGCAGCAGCTCAAGAACCTGCTGGCCCGCTCACCCGAGCTCACGGCCGCCGCAGGCCACGTCCGCACCTTCGCGACCATCATGACCAACCGCGAAGGAGACCGGCTGCGGCACTGGATCGCCGACGTCTGCGCGGACGAGCAGTGCGGCCTGGCTGGCTTCGCCGCCGGACTGATCCCCGACCTCGACGCCGTCGTCTACGGCATGAGCACCGACTGGTCCTCCGGGCCCGTCGAGGGCCGCGTCAACGACCTGAAAGCCCTCAAGCGCAGCATGTTCGGCAGAGCGAAACCACCGCTGCTGCGCAAGCGGCTCCTCCTGATCGCGGCCAGCCGCCGACCCTAACCTCTGCCGCCTCGGGCCTGGCGGTCCAGGAACTCGATCACTCGCGTTTCCGAACGTAGAAGCCGCTCTCGCTGCTCAGGAGGAAGAGAGGCGAGGAGGTCGACCAGGACTCGCTTCCGCGGGACGTACACCATGTTGCCGGAGTAGATCCTGCAACCTGCACACCAGGCGAGTCCGATGCAGCGCTCGAACATGGAGGACTCGGGCGGATGGAAGCGATACTGGTACGAGCAGGCGGACGTTCGGCAGGCGGCGCAGACCAGTCGGTCGCCGTCGGGAATCGTGTCCCAGCCCCCGACCTTTCGCCAATGCTGTCGCCCGGCCGGTGCTCTTCAAGTCGTCATGCCGAGCATTCTCTCTCACCGCGAGTCGCCCGGTCTCGGCGTCCGGGGAAGAATCGGGCCGACCACAGACCGTGACGGACCCTCAGGCGACCTGATCCACTTCACGGAATCCGTGCCTGAACCGGTGAACGGGAGCCACTGGGGCAACGGGATTGGGAGCCACGTTGGTCCGTCCGTGGAGGGGATGGACCTTAGCGCAGGTCCATGATCGGCAACGAACTCGGGAGCCACCCCTATCGGGTGACATGTGGCGGTGTCGGGATGGCCGGGAGTGTCCGGGGTCGCGATGCAGCGTGAGCCGATAGTTTGGTTGTCCCGGGTCCTGCTGGTCCGTGTCCCTGACAGGCGCGGTTCGGAAGGGCCCGGCCTCGCGTTCGGTCGGCTATTGGTCGGCGGTGTGCTTAAGGACGTGGGCTCAGCCGTCTACGGGGATCGGTCGGTCCGGTGGGCCGTCGGTCAGCAAGGACGCCAATAGTTTCGGCAGCTCAGTCGGCCGCAGCACATCCGAGGTCGCGGCCAGTTCCGCTATGGTCCACCAGCGGTGCCCGGTGATCGCGGCCTTCTCGATCTCCTCGAAAGCCGAGGTATCGACCTGGAACGCAGGCACCCGGGCCATGTAGTAGCGCTGGCGAACCTCATAAGCGACGCTGCCCCGGACCGCTGTCCACGGGCGCCCTCGCCAAATTTCCGGACCCAGCGAGAGGTTCGTCAGTCCGGTTTCTTCTTGCAACTCCCGCAGGGCTGCCTGCTCGTGGGTTTCGCCTGGCTTGAGCCCGCCTCCAGGGGTGAACCACCGGACGGAACCGTCCTCCTTGTTCAGGGCGGAGAACAGCAGTAGCCGACTGGCGTCGTCCAGCAACACCACGCGCGCGCTCGGGCGCGGCACCAGGCTCCCCTCCGGTTTCATCACCTCGTCAGATTAGAACCGCTGTCCCTGGGCGACCAACGGAGTTGGTCACCGAGCTGAGCTTTCACGCAATTCCGGTCAGAGCCGGATTCAGAGAGCCTCATCACCGTGCGGTGGCCTGGCGGTCGGCTTCGGTGGACTGGAAGGACTCGGTACCGGTCTGGATCAGCGTGCAGCGGAAGGTGATGCGGTCGGCGATGGCCGCGCAGAGCCTGGGGTCGGCGAAGATCTTGTCCCACTCGGCGAAAGGTGAGTTCGTGGCCACCGCGGTGGCCTTGCACTCCTCACGTTCGGTGAAGATCTGGAACAGCAGCCGAGCGCCCTTCTTGTCCAGATTGAGGTAGCCGAACTCGTCGATCTATGCGGATATCCGCATAGATTGACGAGCTCGGCTACATGGAACTCGACCGCCGCGGCGCCGAACTCCTCTTCCAGGTTTTGACCGAGCGGGAGGAAAAGAACAGCGTGGCGATCGCCTCGAACGAATCCTTCTCTGGCTGGACAAAGACCTTCACCGACCCCCGCCTCTGCGCGGCCATCGTCGACCGCCTCACCTTCGGCAGCAACATCATCGAGACCGGCACCGACTCCTACCGCCTCGCCACCACCCGAGCCCGTTCCGAGCAACAAGTCGTGGCCGGCTGACCCATGCGCGTGGCTCAGAGCGCGATCGGCCGGTACTTCATGGCCTCGCTGACGATCTCCTCCTCCGAGGCGTCCTGGAGACCATCCGAGGGATAGAAGACCAGGTCGCTGACCCGGGGATGCGACACATTCGCTTCGAGGAGCCGCAGGTAGTAGTCGCTCTCCGGGAAGGCGCCCCGAAGTCGTCGGACGATCTCGGCGAGTTCGTCCCGCGTGATGTCTGCAACCCGTGGGTGGACAGGCCGGGCTGCCTCCCTCGCGAACTCCTCCAGACTCCGAAATCCCTCGTACTCGGCGAATTCAAGGGCCTCGTAGTCGTGGCCGGTCGTCGAGTTGAAGGTCCGGATCGCCTCGCCCGCCTCCTCGGAACCACAGGTCACGAGGTCGGCAATCCGGGTGATCTCGCCGCTCAACTCGTCGAGCTGTTCCTGGCTCACAGGCGGGGGCAGCAACTCCGGTCTCAGGTCCACTCCCGAATTATGTCCCGCTGACACCGACACGCCACGGCAGAGCCCTCAGCCTGCTTCCAGTTCTCACCAACACATCGGGGCAGCTCGGTCACGAAGCGCTGCCCAGACTGAGCAACATTCGTTCCCCGTTCTCACCTACGCAGCCACCAGGCCCGACGCCGTCCGCGCGCCCATGGTCACGGGGCTGCGGCGCAGTGAGTCCGGGGGGCGCTCGATTGTCAGTGTCGCGCCTTCCCGGTCGCGGGCGGCGAGCACCGTGCGTCAGGACGACCCGGTCAAACGCGCGCTGATGCATCTCGACCGCGCCATGCGTGATCAGCCGGACCGTTTGTACAGCGCGGTGCGAACCATCCAGCAGCTCCTGGAGGCAGAGAAGGTCCCGGAGAACATCGGCCGGCTGCGCCTGGCTCTCGGCCGCGGTCAGGCGCAGCTCGAAGAACGAGCCCGACAACGCCAGGTCGTCCTGGCCCGGCTGCAGGAACAGCCCACATTTTTCCTCCTCACCGAGGCCACTCAGCTGATGAGGGATCTCGACGTGACGGCCGAGGAGCGGGAGGTGGTGCGTGTCGCGCGGGTCCGGCACGACCAGGAGCAGGCCGCGCTTCGGCGGGAGAAGGAGGAGCGGCGCGCGGCTCAGCGGGAGAAGGAGTGGCGCGAGCATACGGAGCAGCAGCGTGAGCGGAACGAGGCCGCCCGACGGGAGCGGGTGGAGCGGGCGTTGGCCGTGCAGCGTGAACAAGAGGAGACAGCGGAGCGCCAGGCGCAGCGAGAACGCGCCGAGAAACTCGGCTACCTGGCGCCGTTCGTTATGGGGGCGCTGAAGAAGGCGGCCCGTGAGGAGCGGGTCACCACCTGGCGCGAGATAGGGGACAAGACCGGGCAGCGTGAGCTGAGCCGCCTCACCCACCAGGACAAACTGACGCTGCTGGAGACAGCGGAGAACAAGACCCTCCCTGGCAGTCCCCTGTGGTCAGCGGTCCTGGCCGCCACCGGAAGCGATGACGCGCTGCGCCTGCACCGGGACCTGCTGCACCGCTTGCAGCGCCCCGCGCCCGCCGACGACGCCGACCTCCTCGCCCAGATCACTGCGGAGTGCGTCCAGCTGCGGCGCCAGTGGTAATAGCCGGAGCGGGGCTGGCAGTCAGAGGGGGCGTTGCTCCACAGCCGGCCGCCGACGATGGCGCCTTTGAAAGGCCGGTCAGGGGCGATTGTCGTACCTGGCCGACAGGGCCGGCCTGGTACGCGACGCCGTCTCGAAGAGGTACGACCTGGTCAAAGGTCGGCGACCACCGCACCCCCACCGCCCTGGACGCGGACAGATGGATACGACCCGATGCGCTTGTTCACCTGGAGAGTGCTTCTTTCCTTGCAGCGGACAGAAACCCTTGCAAGTGCCATCGTTACTGCTCAGCAGCACCCGCCTATCTGATCAAGACCGGCACAAGCCCGCTCGTGAAAGCCCGAGGCTAAGGGCCAGTCGAAGCGCTCAGGGGGGAACTGTGGAACCAGGGATCATGACTGCTCTCGCGGCAGTTGTTGGTACGTGCTCGGGCATGGTGGGTGCTCTCGGAGCCGCGCGGCTGAACGGCACCATGCAGCGCCGCTCGCAGCACGAGCACTGGCGCCGAGATGGGCGGCGGCAAGCGTACGCAGCCTTCGTGGAGGCGGCTGTGGATTACGGCGAAGCCATTGGCACTGTTCAGTACGAGGGTGCCGCCGGCGATCACCCCGGGGTGGAAGTGGCAGAGCTGTGCAGGCGAGTTGTTGAGCTGAGGCCGGCCACGAGCAAAGCGCTGGCTCTCGTGCTGGTGGAGGGGCCCGACGACGTGGCCCGTGCGGCTCACGAGGCCGTGCGGGCCATGACTGCTTGGGCATGCGCGACTGGCGTGTATCCCCCTGGTCATCCCGTGGCAGTCTCTCGTTCCGTGCAGAGAGTGCTCCGTGACGGGCCGACTGACGTCGACGGCCTGGCTGACGTGAGCTGGGAGCGTATTCGCGAGTTCGAGACGTGTGCCCGCACGGCTTTGGATCATCCGTTGTAGTCGGGCTCGTGAGCAGCCGGGGGTGAAGCTCACGCCCTGTCTGCCGCTCTTGGTCCTGGTCGTTGTCTTGGTTGGGCGCTCTGGGCTACTGGCCGACCGCCACCTCGTACATGCAGAAGCCCCCGGAGCTGACCGCTCCGGGGGCTTCTCGTGTGGTGGGGCGTGCGCCAACACGGGTCCCGCCGTATATGCCCTTGTTCTTGGTTGCACCCAGTGGACCAGGGCTCTCACCTTGACTCATGTGAGCCAAGGTTGCTTTGCCAGTGTTGCTCGTACCTGTAGTACAGCGCAAAGGCGAGATGTACTGGAGCGAGCCAACTACCCCATAGCTGGGGTAGCTGGTCGCTAAAACGATGCGCTCGGCTTAGTGCCGGACAGCCACGTTCGTGCAGGTGAAACCCTGTTTGGCGAGCTGCTACGTCGGTAGTACCGCAGTATGACGGGCCGGTACACGAATGAACCAATGAATCGACATAACGGACTTAAGGATTTGGGTGCAGTTCCTGTGAGGGTTCTGTTTTGATCACGCCGTGAGGCGGTATCGTGCCTGGTGGTTGCGGATGAACTCCTGCTCCTCGTGCCAGGCCCAGTAGGCGTCGAAGTCGCCGTTGGATCGCAGCGCGCGAAGCTTCAGCACGGCCTCGGCCCCGGCCAGGCCCCAGCGGGCACCGGTAATGTCCAGACGGTCTTTCACCAGATGGCGGCAGGCGCCCTCAATAATTCCAGTGGCGATGGGCCAGCCGGCCGCGAGCGCGGTGTCGTAGCGCAGGTATTCGGCCTTGTTGGTGAGGTAGGCCACGGCGTCGTCGATGCCCTTGTTCTTGCCCACTGCGATGCCGGCGGCCATCGCGGCCCCTCTGATCCGCTCGGCGGCCTGAACGGCGCCGCCGGCCAGGATGGTGCGGCCGGCGCGGGCGACCCATGCCTCGATGGTCTTGTCGCCGGTCTCGTGCAGGGCGTGGGCGGCGCCCCACAGATACTCCAGCACATGAATGATGTCGATGACGATGTGCACGCCGATGCCCCTGGCCGCGGACTGCTCGTTGATCAGGTCGATCTGGTGGGGTGCGCCGTCGACCAGGGCCACCCAGGTCCGCGCGTGTTCGGGGTCGCGGTGCTCGGCCTGATCGAACACCGCGGCAACGACTTCGGCGGCGGTGTCGTTCACCGAGCCGCACAGCCATTTGGAGCGGGCCTTCGGGCCTTTCCGGCGTTCGGGATCATCGCCGCCGCCCGCGCGGTCGGGGTCGGCGATGACGTCGTCGACATCGCGCACGGCCGGCTCGGCGTCATAGACGGTGCCCAGGGTCGCCATCCTCTTGCGGCCGTTCTTCTCCCCGGAGGACAACCGCTTGTCCAGCTTGTTGCCGCCTTTCGTGGCGGCCGCCTTGGCCGTGGCCTCCCGCAGCGCCTCCGGCCTTATCACCACGCCCTTGCCGTCCACCGACAACACCTGCAGCGTCGTGTCCGTGCACGGCACCGGGACGAGCGCGTCGTAGAACGCGTCGATGTCCCCGGCCGCGCCGACGGCCAATTCCAGGACCTGCCGGTACCCGACCCCGGCCCCGGTCAGGGCGTTGACCCGCTGGGCGGCCTCGGCGAACGAGCCGCGGGCGGCCTCGATCGCGGCCAGTTTCGCCACCCCGTGCGAATACATGCCGCCCGGCATGTTCAACACCGCGTCCGCGGGGTGCAGATCGGCCACGCCGCTCCCGCGGTAGGCGATCCTGGTCGCAGTGACCTTCCCGAACACCGTGCCCAGGATCCGGGTCCGGCCCCGCTCGATCCGGGTGCGCTCCACGCCGCGCGCGTCCACCACATCCGCAACCCGCACCTCGGTGAATGCCCGCAGCCGTAGATGGTCCTGGAACAACGACCGGGTCACCTCCCGCATCGCCAAGCCGAGCATGTCCTCCAACTGCGAGTGCGTCATCACCGCGGTGCCGGGACCCGCGAGGTCTGCTTTCACATGCTCGAACAAGCCGGTGGAGGCGGCGAACACGTCCTCGGCCGCGGCGAGCGCGCCACCGGCGGTCCCAGCCGCGCTCACCGGACACCCGCGGCGGAAAGCTCGAACAGCCCCGGCTCGGCCTCGACCAGGACACCGCGGGCGACCAGGCGCTTGAGTTTGCTCCGCATCGACTCCCGTTGCGAGTCCGTCGCCTCCGGCACCCCGATCGCGGCCAACACGTCCTTGCACCTCTTCACACCGGTCTGCTCGGCGAACACCGCAGCGATCTGCCGGTAGGCCGGCGAAATCACCGCCTGGTCCCCGCCCGCCTCCGCGGCCACCAGCAGCGCCGCGGCCTGCATCAACCCGGCCACCGGCACCGGCCCCAGGGACTCGAACACCTCCGGGACCTGCACAGACGACGCGGCCGGGGCGGACAGCACCTCGCTCATCGTCTCCCGCGTGATCTGCAGCCGGGACAACTCGATCTCGACCTGCGACAACGACTCCGAGAGCCCGCCGATCTGCTCACGCAACCCCTCGGCCCGCGACCGGGCTGCACTCTCCCTGGTCTCCAACGCGACGATCCACGACGGCACGACACCACCCACCCTCATCCGGCGTCCACCCGACGGCGAACGACTCACCGCCGAAGGTAGAAACCCGACCCGCCACGCATATACCAAACCCCCGCGAATCACCCCAACGAAGGACCCTCGCAGGAACTGCACCCAAGTTTGATCGACAAAAGCCCTGGTCACGAGAGCGCAGGTCTCGCGCCACATCTTGCCCTGGCACCTCGAAGTACACGCGCTACGGTGCCCGACTCCGACTGCATTGAGGCGACACAGCCGCAGCCGGGGAGCGTAGGCGCCCTACTGTGTGAGGGCACCGTACTCCAACTGGCAAGGAGCACCAGGCTGTGAACGTCGAGATCGCCGCGGACGTACGTGAGACTGCCACCCAGTTAGGTGCCGGTGTTCCGTACGCCCTGAAGGTTCTGGCCAGCCAGCTGGCCGATGATCCAGGCATGGGCCTTCCCTCGGGACTGCCGGGCATCCTGACCGTGACGGTGGATGGGGACCTGTTCGAGGGCTGCCCCGCCCTGGCCGTCGGCTACATCCGCGAGCCCGACCGGATCGAGATCCGGTACGTGGCCCTGGCCCCCTCCGCCGAGCCAGCCGCGAACAGCCGCGGGCAGGACCAGGACCAGCCGGCCGATCCCGCCGCCGACGCGGTCACCGGACGGGAGATCACCGACGCCTGGCAGCGCATCACCCGCTGGCTCCAGCGCAACGCCCCCGACTCCCACGCTGCGCTCCGTACGGGCATGAGCTCCACCAGCATCGCCGCCCTGGAAGACGATCTCGGTATCCAGGTACCAACAAGCCTTCGCGCCCTGTGGTTGCTGACCGCGGGTGACGACGGGGTCAGCGGGGCGGGATGCCTTCCCGGCAATCAGGCCCTGATGCCCGCGGACGCTGTAGCCGCCTTCTACCGGCAGCAGATGGACTCCCAAGCCCACGAGGACACCCTCAACGCCCGCCGCTCCGAGTACGACAGGATCACCGTGTGGAAGGCAGCCTGGATTCCGGTTGTCTCCTACGGTGCGGCCGACCGTACCTCGGGTCTGTACCTGGACGCCGCAACCGGCTACCTGGGCCGCTGGTCCCGCTACAACGAAGGTCCCGGTGACGAGCCCGACACGCTGGCCACCTACCTGGAAGACGTCGCCGACATGCTCGAAACCCCGGCCCTGGCCACGCGGGACAAGCCCGGACTGGTCGGCGGGGCGCTGGTGTGGGGCAGCAGGCTCGACCCCGCACGGGAAGACCGGTGGCAGCCCCTGACGGGCTGACCACACACGAGAAGGGGGGCCAGCCTTGTGGCTGGCCCCCCTTCCTGCTTCATGCCGGCGTTCAGGCTACGTCAGCCGATCTTGCGCCACGTGCAGGTCGTTGCGGTCGATGTGCAGTGTTCGAATCCCGGCAGGGTCACGAAGAATCCGTCACCGTCCAGCATCCGCCACGACGGAGCCGGAAAGCCGTTGAATGCCTGCTGGTTCTGCACGCTTGAGATTGCCGCACGCCCGCACCGCTCCGTGCCGCTCGGCCCGTTCGTCGCCGTTCGGGTATCCGCGAGGATGCCGAAGTTCGCCGAACCGTCGCCCATCTTGTCGGTGTACAACTGGGCGCACTTGCTGCCCGACGTCACCAGGTTCACGCTGTTCGGGAAGCCGCCGGACTCGTGGGTCGAGGCCATCGCGAACTCGTCGCAGTCGACCGACCCCACTGATGCATCGGATGGGTGGACGCTCCAGGTGCTGTCGCACACGCGGGTGCGGCTGTTGTCCGAGGTCCATGTTCCGCCGGCGCTGTTCTTCACCGGGGTGTCAGGGCCCAGGTAGTGCATCAGGCTGTCCCACCGCTTCGAGCCGGCGTGATCGGGCATCACCTGCTGCATGTACCAGTAGTACGCCCCAGCGGCGGGGTACAGGTTGGTGTCCACCGTCCAGTTCGGCACGAAGTACGGCAGCACACAGCCCGGCGCCGAACCCTTGACGATGTCGTCGCAGCGCGGGGCGAGTTCACGGACGCGCACGTCACCGCTGGTGCCGAAGTCGGCGGTCGCCGAGGAGGTCAGGCTGGCGTCCACGGTGGCCCGGATAGACCATCCGAGGTCGATGGTCTCCTTGCCGGTGCCGGACCAGATGGTCTGGACGGTGCCGTAGCGGGCATTGAGGGGACCTGCCTCGGAGAATCCCCAGTGGCCGGTGGCGGCGGCGCCGTAGATGTCAGTCCACCGCGTCTGTGTGGTGGTGCAGGAAGAACAGTTGTTGGTGGGCAGCCACGTGAGGTTGACGCCTTGGAGAGCTGCGTCGATGGTGCGGGGCATCGCGACGAGCTGCTGATCGAACTCGGCGAAATCCGAACCGGACGCACCCTTGTTCGGGTACGTCTTGATCCGCTGTTGCAGGTCGAACGTGGCCAGGCCGAGGGCGGGCAGCTCCGGGTCGGCGTCCAGGAAGATCAGCGTGGCGGAGCCGATGTTTTTCAGGCACGCCTCGGTGCGGTTCATGTAGTCCTTGCCAACTGGCTTGCTTCCGCACCACTCCACCAGGTCGACGGGCTCGGCAACCGCTGCCCGCGGGGATGCTGCGCGCTGCTCGCTCTGCTTGGACGGCGGGGTGATCTCGATGCACAGCTTGCGGCCTTGAGTATCGACCGTGGAGCAGGACCGCTCGCCGGTGGCCTTGAGGCCCGTGAGAGCAACGGCGCCGGGGTCAGTGCGTGTGAACTCGTTTTCGGTCTGGGCCAGCGGGTCGATCGTTGACGACGTCTGCGGCGCGGGGAACTTCATGTACGGGTCGATGCGGAAGTCCGCCCACGGCGACCAGTCCGTCTCGTACAGACCGCCGTCGTAGGCGGAGGTGCGGAACTTGTACAGCACGCCGGGCTTCAGCTTGCCGTACGGCACCGTCACCTTCGCCGTGCTGCCCGAGGCAACATACGGCGACACCAGCACCCCGTACTGGCCTGCCCCGTCGAGGTCGACCTGTGCCTTCGGGGTACCGTCCGCGTTCGTGGTGTACACCTGGAACGTCAGGTTCGCTGTGTCTCCGTCCGGGTCGGTCACGGTGTTCCGCAGCACCACCTCAGGAGTGATGACCCGCCAGACAGTGCCCGACTTGGAGAACTTGGGGCCGGCCGACGGGGCCGTACCCGACACCGGTCGGGCACCCCCCGCGGCTATCGCTCCCAGGTCCTGCGGCCCGGCCGCCCCCACTGCTGTCGGGGAAGCCCCCAGGCCGGGGACAGGCGGCCTCGGGGCCGCTGCTGCTGGACCCACCCCAGCCAGCACCGCCAGCACGGCACCAACAGTGGCAACAGAGCGCCACGCACGTAAGAGTCTCACTTCCTCAATCCCCTTTGCGGGTCGGTGAGTTGTACACGCCAACCCGTGAACTCCATCACGCCCGCACACAAAGCAACATGATCGGAATCATGGTTTGCTGACCGGGAACTCGTTCAGGCCAAAGGGGAACGCGAACACTGGGTGTGCGCGTCCCGGGGTCGGGTCGACGGCGGTGGGCGCGCACCCCACCAGATCGACCTGATCAACGAGCAGTCCGCGGCCAGGGGCATCGGCGTGCACATCGTCATCGACATCATTCATGTGCTGGAGTATCTGTGGGGCGCCGCCCACGCCCTGCACGAGACCGGCGACAAGACCATCGAGGCATGGGTCGCCCGCGCCGGCCGCACCATCCTGGCCGGCGGCGCCGTTCAGGCCGCCGAGCGGATCAGAGGGGCCGCGATGGCCGCCGGCATCGCAGTGGGCAAGAACAAGGGCATCGACGACGCTGTGGCCTACCTCACCAACAAGGCTGATGATCTGCGATTTTTTGGCGGTGGTGGTTCGGCATCGTGATGTCAGTGCGGTAGCTGCGGTGTCTGTGCTGTTCAGATGGTCGCGGTGATTAGTTCGGGTGGTGACACAGTTGCCGATTTGGTGCTGACGTTTTTGGTGATGATGCGGGTCGGTTTGTTGCCGGTCGGTACAGCATGGGTGTGTTGTTGCTGGTCAGGGCTGTGCTGGCAGGGACTGGTGTCCCGCCTCAGACGATCTGGTCCCTGTCTCAGATGACCTGGTCCGTTGGTGCTGCTGTCCGGTCTCACTGGGCCTGGGGGCATTTCACTTCTGAGTCCGGGCAGGCTGACGAGCTAACCGTCGTCGGAGTCCCCGCGCAGCGAGCGTGCCAGCTCGGAGACGTGTCGCGCCTGGTCAGCGGACAGCCGTCGCGCCCCCCACAGCAGCGCTGCGGCGTCCACGGCCTCCGGGGACGGAGGGGGCGGCACCTCACGCAGGGAAACGCCCGTCAGCGCGGCCAGTTCGCAGGCGTCGATCCCCAGCAGGGCAGCGAAGTCCGTCACCAAGCGCGGGGTCAGCTCCTTGCGACCGGAGCCGATCACGCCGTAGGTGGCCGCCGACAGGTACGTGGGCGTCACGAACGCAAGCGTCCTCGCTATGCCCATCCAGTTCAGGTTGCGGTACTGGAGCATGCGGATGACGCAAGCGCCCGGGCCGTCGGCGAGGGGCATAAGCGGCTTCGGGGCGAAGCTGGAACGCCGTTCCTCCTGCGGCAGCGAGCGGATCATCTGTAGAAGCTCACGGCGTCGCGCTTCGGGGAGGCGCACCGCATCCGTCACCATGGTCGCCGCCCACTTCACGGCCGTGGCGTCCAACGGCGCCAGGTCGTCCGGGACCGCTCGCCCCGCGAGGATGAACAGATCGACAGCGTGGAATCCCAGCGCGGGCGCAAGCCGTCGGAGCAGCCCCTCGCCGGGGCTCTCCCCCGCGAGCACCGCCCGGACCTCGTCTGCGGTCGACTCAGCGCAGTCGGCCAACTCCTGGGCGCTGAGCTCTCTGTGGTCCAGCAACGACGCCAGCATCGCACCGAACCCGGGATGCTCCATCATGCCCGCAGACTAGCCAGAACAGCGAGTACAGCGTCGGCTTCCACCCGGATCGGTTGCCTTGACCTCCTGCGCTCGGACTTCGATCTCAAGGCTGTCCGTCCTCGACCCGACTCTCACCTGGACCTGACACCTCGCAGGCTCATCGCCCGAAGCACCCAGCGCCTCGCCCAGCTCAGGACAGCCGCACTCCAAGCCTTCGACATCACCTTCGACGGCCGGCTCACCGCCGGACGCCGGTAGAAACAATCAACCGAGTCCCACCGTTCGCTGTACAGACCCCTCTGCGGGGCTGCTTGCACCCACCCGCGACGGCGCGCCCGCTGAGCCCGTTTCTGTGACGGACGCGGCGGCGGCCGGCCGGGGTCATCCCCGTGCTGCGCGCCCGTCACCCCCGGTTCGGACGCCCTTGCTCAATTCACTGGAGGAGAGGTTCCCTCCGCCAAGAGAATGTCCTTGTGCCTCCATTGCTGACCGATTTGCCCGCTGACCGGCTCGATGCGCTGGTCAAGCACCCCTTCCATCGAGAGAACGGTGAACGGCTGGTCGGATTCATCCAAGACCTGCGCCAGTGCCACGATTCCGAGGACTTCGTGGCCTTCCAGCGCGACCTCCTCCGCGCCGCGCTCAGGGCGAACCAGGCACGGGCGGAGCGCTCCCGGGTGATCAAGCGACTCCGGAAGGGAGAAAAGCTCCCGGCGGATGCCCCCGACCTGGTCGTCGGTCACCCCCATGACATCGATGACTGGCGACTGGAGTACGACGCCCTGGAGCGCGTGGGCCGACAACTACGCTCGATCGGGGACGCCTTGGCCTGGCGTGCCTTCCGATACGACCGCCGCTACATACTGACCCTGCGCCGCAACGAATCGCCGGGACCGATGACGCTGAGCAAGGAAGGCACCCTCCACGAGATCCGGTTCGCGGAGGAGCAATGGAGCGAGCACCGGCACTTTGCGCTGCTGCACGACCTCACCGACTGCCTGCGCATCGGCGACGTGACCGTGTTCCACGACCGGCACGCGGACAGCGAACAAGACATCTACCTGTACGAGCTGAAGACGAACCCCAAGCGGCGTGAGAGTACTCAGCTCACGCGGACCCGGATGGCGGCCGAAGCCCTGCACACGGGCAGTCCGCTGCCCGGGCCCGAAGGGGCCCGCCTCGTCGAAACAGGCGTGCCGTACGCCACCCATCTGTCCGCCCTCAACGACGCATTCGCCCGAGCCCACTGCGAGGGACTGAAGACGATGCGCGTGCCCGGGCAGCGCGGCCTGCTCGCCCTGGACATCGCAGCGGCAGACAACAGGTGGGGACTGCAGGAAGCAACCCGCCAGTTCCACTCGGCGTACGCCGCGCTGCTGCGCCGCACCCGACTGAGCGGAGAGAGCATCTGCTTCAGCAGCGGAGACAGCGCAGCACGCAACACTCTTGCCCCGCCGTGGGGCATCTACCCGCTCCAGCCCGCGCAGTGTGCCGGCCTCATCGCCGACGTCCTGGTCTTCACCGTGACGCTCTCGTCCGACAACTTCATCGAAGAACTCCGCAAGGTCGGCCTGGACGCTCACTGGGTCCTGCCGGACGGAGCCGACCTAAAGCCGGAGCAACCCGCCGTAGCGCTCCGGGGGCACGGACGCCGCACCCTGGTGGGCAGGGCGGAACTCGAGCGGATTTTGCTGGAACTGACCGACCTGCAGACCTGGGCGAGGGGCATGGACCAACTGCTATGCAAGGGCACAGTCGGCTCGCAGCCGTGGCCGTACTTCACGGACGAACACCGGGTATGGGCCTGACCGGGCTGGTGAAGCCGCGCGCGGTGCAGCAGTTGTTACTGCGCCCACCCCAGCCCGAGTGCGGCGAGGGTGGCGAGCTGGTCCTCGGTGAGTCGGTGGCGGCGGGTTTTCTGGTTGGTGAGGAAGATGCCGAGTCGTACGGAGGTGCCGTCGGGGAGTTCTTCGACATGCTGTCTTGCGACGATGATCTTCCCCTCCCGTGCGATGTACTGCTGGAGGGCCGCGACGCCCCGTGTGAAGGTGGCGGAGTCCTTTTCAGCCCCTGTCTTCGCGTTGGTTTGCGCTGCGGTCTTCTGGGGCGTGCAGCTGGTTTCACGCCCACCTCGCCCAAGCGGTGCAACGGCGCCGGATACGTCGCCGTTCTTCTCGGGCCGGGGCCTCTCCGGGGTCCTGCCCGACTTGTCCTTCCGGACCTCCCCCCTTTGCCGGGCCTTCTCCTCCTCGGCTGCGGTCTTCGTGCACCGACCGCTGCCGCCGCCGCGGAGCACCGCGGCTGACGCTCCGGGGGTGAACGAGACGGAACCGTGATCGCTCGCGTACAACCCCCGGGGCGGTGCGGGCGTCGGACAGATCATGGTCTCTTCTCAAGTCCTCGCCAGCGGACACGCGTCTGTGACTCTGGGATCCGAACGGCTCACCATCGACCGGGACCGGACGTGCACGACGATTCCCCTCGCAGTCGTCCAGGAAGTCCGGCAGGACGGTGACACGGCTCTGCGGATCGTCCTGACCGACGGTGTCGCGCACCGGATCGAGGGGGCGAACGCCACCGCCACGGGTGCGTTCCTCTCCGCCCTCAACGACGCGCTGCCCGCGGAGCGGGACCCGGCCGGCAGCGCGTCGGTCACCGTCGAGTCGCTGCCGCCGGAGATCAGGATGTGGCAGGTCGTGCTCGGGATCGTGGTCGCCCTGCTCCTCTGCGCCGGTTACGTCGCCTGGGCGGGTTCCCACAAGGCCGACAGCTGGCCCGTCGTGGCGATCACGCTCCTCCTCCTGCTCGCCGGCCTGCTCGGCGCGGTGCTCCTGGTAATCAGCGCGCGTGGTCGGGTGATCCTGGCCCGCCGCGGCCTTACCGTCCGGGCCGTCCGGGAGTACTTCCCCACGGGAAGAAGAAGGGCTCCTACGTCTTCACCGCCACCAACGGTCAGGAGTACCGGCAATGGTCCGGCCGCTCGACCGAGGGCATCCACATCGTCTACGACCCGCAGAACCCGAACGTCAAGGTGCCGAGGGGGCCGCTCACCCTGACAGTGTTGCAGTACCTCCTGGGCGTTGCCGTCACGGCCGGACTGCTCTGGCTGGGGGTGGCCGGGGCGATCGTGTTCCCCTTCTTCTGAGGTCCCCTTCTCGTGAAGTCGATTTTTCCTGAGATCGATTAGAGGTCGCTTCAGTTGAGTCGGCGGTAGTTGATGAGGGCTGCGGCGATGCCGACGAAGGCGAGGAAGTGGCTCGGCCTTGCGTTCGTAGCGGCGGTGCAGGCGTCGGCATCCGGCGAGCCACGAAGTTGGTCTTTTCGACGACCCAGTGGTGGCGGCCCAGCTGCTGCGAGGACTCAATGCCTTTGCGGGCGATGCGATGATGGATGCCCCGCTTCCGTAGCCATCGGCGCAGGTGGTCGTAGTCGTATCCCTTGCCTGCGTGGAGCTTGGCCGGTCGTCGGCGACGCGGGCCGCGCCTGGAGTGGATCGGTGGAATACCGCGCACGAGCGGTTTCAGGCCGAGGCTGTCATGCATGTTGGCACCCGAGATGCCCAGCGACAGGGGCAGACCGTTCCGGTCCGTGATCAGGTGGACTTTCGATCCCGGCTTGCCGCGATCAGTCGGATTCGGTCCGGTCAGTGGCCCCCTTTTGCCGCCCTGACGCTGACGGAGTCGATCGCGCACCGCGACCACACATCACGCCTCGCTCCTGAAGTATCCGGCACATCCCGCACCGCCTTGCGAAGACCAGACCGCCCAGACCAACGCCAGGTTGTACGCGGACCTCGCTGCGCTACGCCCGCGCCAACGACCCGACCTTCCCCAGTCTGGTCGACAAGCACGACGCCGAACTCCTTTACCGCCATGCCCGTAGACGATCAGGGCGGTGTTCTGCGCTGCTACACCGCCCAGTCGTATCCGAGGTTGGCGAGGGCTGTGAGTTGCTGGTCGGTGAGTCGGTGGCGGCGGCTTTTCTGGTTGGTGAGGAAGATGCCGAGTCGTACGGACGAGCCGTCGGGGAGTTCTTCGACGTGCTGTCTCCCGACGACGGTCTTTCCTTCTCGTGCAATGTATTGGGTGAGGGCCTGTACACCCCGTTGGAAGGCCTCGGCACCGCGCGCTGCGCCCACTCCTGCCGCACGCTGTGTGCGGGGCGCAGCGGGCCGTGTAGCTGGTTTCACGCCCAGTGCGTCCAGGCGGTGTTGTTGTTCCGGGTTCAGGCGTGTCCAGTCTCGTACTTGCCGGGTGAGCCAGTGTCCGATGTCGTCGCCACGATGCGTCACCCCGGGCACGATGTCGTCGAGGCCGGCCTCGCCCGCGAGGAGCGCGGCGAGGCCGGTGTAGTGGCGTTGCCAGTCGACGGTCCAGCCCAGTGCCCCGGGGTTCCAGTCCGGGTCGATCGCGACCAGCTGCTCGGCACGCCGTGCCGCGCGCTCTGGCTCCTTGCCGAGGCCGTCAGGCCGTCGGAGGTTGGTGAGCCATTGTCCGACGGGTTTGTCGAGGGCGGTGGCGTGGCGGGGCGCGGCCAGGGTGCCGGCTTGTGCGTAGTAGGCGCGGGCGGCGGCGAGGTTCTCGGCGAACGTGGCGTCAGCGGTGTCCCAGATCATGCCGAGTTCTTCGAGTTCGTTGGCCCGGTTGCTGGGCATGGTTCCGGCCCGGTAGGCCCTTCTCTGGTCGGACAGCCACCTGCCCAATGGGTAGGCGTCCTCGGTGTGTTCGTAGGGCACGTCCAGGTGTCCCTCCCGCTCCTGGTAGCGGCGGGCGGTGTCGTAGCCGCGGGTCCAGTCCTGGCGTTCGGTGTCGAGGATCTGGAACTTGACCCACTTCGCGATCATGACGGGGTCTCTGGGGGCGGCGAACCGGAGCAGCAGCCGTGACTCCACCTCACCGTCTTCTGGCTCCGGACCGATGGTCTGCGACGGATCAACGACCTGTTTCTGGTTCTCTTGCGGAATAGCGAGCATCTCGATGGCACGTTCATCGTGCGCCCGGAGCCCTTCAAGGACCTTTACCAAGGGGCGATACGAAGAGGAGGTGAACATGTCTTCCGGCTGCTCACCCTGCGCCAGAAATACGGGCACGATCAGCGTTGCAATCTTGCCCTGTCCGGGTTTTTGACGCAGCGCCCGGCCAATAGCTTGCACGATATCCACGGCCGACCCTTTCGGGTCCAAGAGTGCCACGGAGTCCACCGCTCGGATATCGACACCTTCACCAAGCACACGGCAGTTCGACAGCACGGCCCGCCCTGCTCGGCGCCCGAAGTCCCCCAGTACCTGGCGCCGGTGGCCTGTCTCGTGCTCCCCGCACAGCCAGTTCGCCCACACACGTTCCGGGTACCGCTCCGGATCCGACGCATACAGCCGGGCCGCGACCTTGGGCAGTCCCGTCGCGAACGCGGACGCCTCTATCGTCCGGTGATGGAACGTGATGGTGGTCTGCAGGTCATGGACCGCCATCGTCTCCAGCAAGGCGGCCTGCAACGCCCCCATCCGCTCCCCGCGCAGCTGCTCCTCACGTTTTTCGTCGCTGGCCAGGCGGGCTGGGGTGACGACGGGGTCGGTCAGCTCGACCACCACGATCTGATACCTGGCCAGAAGCCCCCGGGACACGGCTGATGCGAGCGAGAGTTCGTACACGACAGGGCCGTAGATTTTGGGGTCGTCCATGGAGCAGGCCAGCTCCTGCGGCAGACGATTCCGCGCGTTCTCGAAGCCCGCCTGGCGTTCCGCCCACTGGGCCCGGGGTGGGCGTTCTTTCCAGATGCGGGGTGTGGCGGTCATGTAGAGCCGGCGCATGGCGGGGATGACGTCCTGGTCGTGGATCGCGGCCCATGCCTTCCCTGCCGATCCGCTGGTCCGGTGCGCCTCGTCCACGACGACGAGGTCGAAGACGTCCATGGGAAGCCCGTACGCGCCCTCGTGAGCCTCTGCCAGCACCGGCAGGGAGGCGTAGGTGGCGTAGACGGTCACGGGTCCGCGGCCGTGCCAGAGCGCCAGTTGCGGCGGGCTGGTCGTGGACCGCACATCGAGGTCCCACAGATGCGGGTCGTCATCCAGTGAACACACCTCCACCGCCGGCCCGGTGTGCCCGGCTGATCGCCATTCGCGCACGGTCTGGGTCAGCAGGTCCAGGGTCGGCAGCAGTACGAGAACCCGGCCGTTACGGGCGAGCCGCAGTGCGGAGTGCGCGGCGATGAGGGTCTTTCCCGTACCGCACGCTGCCACGACCGTGGCCCGCAGACCATTACGCGGGATCAGCTTTCCAGGAGGGATATCAAGACCGCGCACCACAGCGTCAACGGCTTCAACCTGATGAGGTCGAAGCACAATCTTTTCTGTGCTCGTCATATCCGTACTCCAGAATTCACGGGAGGGGTGGCAAGTCCTGACAGAGGGGGTAGCAGTTCCCTCGGGATGCTACACACTGCATCCCGTGATGCATCATCGTGATGATGTGCGGGCAGCACTCTAGCGCAACAGGGGCTGACGGGTGGGGTTTCTGGCAAGCTCGTGCGCATACTGAGTGTTTTTCAGGAAGTGAAAGGCTGTCACGTATCGGACGGAGCGAAGCGGAGTCCGGTGAGCTCCATCCGACAGGGCCGGCATCCCTTCGGAGGGTGACGGAACGTCACCGGGTGGGGGTGGCCGTTTCTTCGGGATCCTACACAGGCCTGCACTGATGCATCCCCACCCGGTAGCCAGCCGTTCCGGCTTGCCGGAACCAGGGCGTGGGAGCGAAGCGGACACGCCTGCCTGTCAGGAATTTAAGCGAAGCGTAATTCCAATTCCCGTGCGAAGCACGGGAATTAAGGCGTGAAACGCCGTCAACTAATTGCGAAGCAATTCGTCACGCGGTGCGAAGCACCGCGTTTTCCTGCACAGCGCGCAGCGCT